>NZ_CP108115.1:3802500-8657633 GCF_045206365.1 Streptomyces sp. NBC_00212 | reverse complement strand
CAGCGCTGCGCGCTGGGCAGCGAAAGCCCCCGCTCCGCGGGGGCGGGGGGCCGCTGCGCGGCCCGGGAAAAACGCTTCGCGTTTTCCAATGCCCGTGCTCCGCACGGGCATTCGGAATTCCGTTTCACTCCATTCCGAAAAACGAGGCGAGTCCGCTCCGCTCCCCCGCCCGCCACCGCTTCGCGGCGGCCGGTTCCGGCTCCGCCGGAACGGCTGGCTGCAAGAGGAGGTGGGTGCATCACTGCTGGTCTGTGTAGCATCCCGAACAAGACGCCACCCCCAGGAAACTGACCGGCCGTCAATCCGGGAAGAAGGCTTGGGGCTCCGCGGAACCCGGGGCGCGGACTCCGTGGAGCCCCATCGGATGTGACACTCACTCACCACGTCAACTGAGCCAGTCTCACACAGATGAGTGTGCCCAAAACCCCGAAACCCAACCTTCGTTGCACCCCGTTGGGCTACCCTGAAACCCAGCACGTCGACCTCGCTGCATCGCGCTTTTCACATCAGATGCACTGTGTAGCATCCCGAGCCAAGTGGTCACCCCGGCGGGATCGATCATCACCCTCCCCCATCGTCTGGAGTTCCGGATGTCGAATACGGAAGAGATCAAGCTTCGGCCTCATCAGGTGGAGGCGGTTGACGCTGTGGTGCGTGGGCTTGATATTCCTCCAGGCAAGCGGGTTCCGCGTAGTGGCTTGCGGGCCACGGTAGTGGCTGCGTGCGGTACGGGGAAAACCTTCATTGCCGCTGCGGCGGCACACCGATTGGCTCGGGGTGGGCGGGTGCTGGTGTTGTTGCCCACGTTGGACCTGCTCACCCAGACCGTGCGGGAGTGGCGAGCGGCCGGGCACACGGGGCCGACCGTGGCGGTGTGCTCGCTCGATGACGACCCGCACCTGTGGCACCTCGATGTCCGGTCCACGACCAGCCCTCCCCAGCTCGCCCTATGGCACGGCCGCGGCCCCGTGACGGTGTTCGCCACCTACGCCTCCCTGGGCGTCCTGGCAGAGGCTCACGAAGGTGAATACGGACTGCCCATGGACGTGTTCGACCTCATGGTGGTGGACGAGGCGCACCGTACGAGTGGGTCGATGGGGAAGGCCTGGGCTCAGGTCCACGACCAGGAGGTCATCCCGGCGATGCGCCGGCTGTACATGACCGCCACCCCGAGGATCTGGAAGGAGCGCCCGCCGCGGCGGGACGAGAGGGGGAGGGAGTTGGCCGCGCGGGACCGGTTGCCGGAGGAACTGGCCTGTTCGATGGATGATCCGGCAATTTTCGGGCCGGTGGTGTTCGAGCTGTCGCTGGCATCGGCGGTGATCCGCGGGCTTTTGGCGCGGTATCAGATCGTGGTGGTCGAGCTGCGGGACCCGGTGGTCACCCCGGCCCGGCTGGCGAGCGAGGAAGGCCGGGAAGAGCAAGTGCGCGGGCAGCGGATGGGCGCGCTGCAAGGAGCCCTGCTGGAGACGATGGCCACGCACGGGCTCCAGACGACCATCACCTTTCACCACCGGACCATAGAGGCGTCCGCATTCGCGAAGGGCTTGCCGCCGGTGGCGAAGCGGCTGCACGCGGCGGATCCGGAGCGGCATCCCGAGCGGGTGTGGGCGAACTGGCTGTGCGGCGAACACGAGGCGGACCACCGCCGTGACGTCCTCGCCGACTTCGGACGAAGGGCCGGCCGCGCGGTGCTCTCGAACTGCCGAGTCCTGGGCGAAGGCGTCGACATCAGAAGCGTGGACAGCGTGGCCCTTTTGGACCCGAAGGGATCGGCCGTCGATATCGTCCAGGCCATCGGGCGGGCACTCCGGCAAAAGCCGGACCAGGGCAAACTGGCCACACTCATTGTTCCTGTCTTTCTCGCGCCGGACGAGAAAGAAGAAGACATGCTCACGTCCGCTTCATATGCGCCTCTGGTGAAGGTTCTTGAGGGTTTGCGGGCGCATGATGAGCGGGCCGTGGAAATGCTCGCTATCCCGCAGGAGAACCAGAAGAGCGTCGTGGACCCATCCGTCGACATCGGTGAGGAACCCTCCGACGGCGAAGAGGAACACCGACTGCTGCTCCGGTTCGCGGCCCCCCGGGACCCGGTGACGGTCGCGCAATGGGTCAAGTACCGGGTCATCAGCACCGAACGGCAGGACTGGCTGCGCGGCTACGACGCCGCGGCCCGGTACCGGGAGCGTGAGGGTGATCTGGAGGTGCCCTACGAGCACCTCGAAGGCGCCTACCCGCTGGGACGGTGGCTCTCCGACCAGCGGCGGGCGCTGCGGGCCGGGCAGATGAGCAGCGAGCGGGCCGACGATCTGGAAGCGCTCGGGATCGTGTGGGACACCGCCGATGCGGCGTTCGAGGAGAATCTCGCGGCGGCGCGCGCCTACTTCGCGGAGGCCGGCACTTTGGCCGCGCCCCGGCACGCCACCGCGCTCGATCGGCCGGTCGGGCAGTGGCTCACCAACATCCGCCGCCCCGGCGGACTGGGCAAAGACCCGGTACGCGCGGAGCGGCGGGCCAAGGAGCTCGCGGCGGTCGATGAGGACTGGAACCCGGCGGTGTTGGGGTGGACCGTCGACTGGCAGCGCCACTACGTCGGCCTGAAGGCTCTGTTGGGCGAGGGGGCGCTGCTGACGGGCATCGTGCCCGGGGTGACCTGGCGCGGCGACGACATCGGACGCTGGCTCACCCGCCAACGGCGCGACTTCGCCCGGCTCAACCCGGAGCAGCAGAAGCGACTCGCCGAACTCGGCGTGCAACCCGCCGTACAGGCCCGCAAGGCGCCGGTGTCGGTCGGCGCGAAGGCTGGGGCGGCGCGGGGTGCGGAGGCCTTCACGCGGGGACTTGCGGCGCTTGCCCAGTACGTCCGGCGCGAGCAGCGGACCGTCATCCCACGCCTGCACACCGAACGGGTCGTCGTCGACGGCCACGAGCACGACGTACGGCTCGGAGTATGGATCTCCAACCAGAAAAGCCGCCGCGACAGACTGACCGGCGAGCAGCTCGCGCAGCTCGCCGAGCTCGGCATCGAGTGGACCGTATAGAAGCGGACGCTAAGTTCCTGGAGGGCCCTCAGGTCCATGTTCAACGGTCAGGGTTTTCGGTTCGCTTCTGAACGCCACGTCGGCGCCAGGCCCGCGCGGTAGCCGCCGCGGCGGCTACGACGGCTGCAGACACAAGCTGTGTGGGCAGCTCGGTCAGCAGTCCGTGCGCAAGTAGTTCCATGGCGTGCTGAAGCTGATCGGGCATCAGTGGGACTCCTGTGCGCTCGAATACGCCGTCTGTCGACGGCTGTGGAAGGAAGAGCGCCGCGCTTTGGGAACCGGCGGCGCTCCACACACTTCATCTGCTGAGATGAGCGGGTCCACTTGTCCGGGGCGGGCGCTGGACAAGGCTGAACAACATCCGCTTTGTCCGCTTACTGGGGAGGAGGCGTGTTGCCGAAAGGGCGCAGGCGAACCCGGCCTTGGGCGGATCTACGCGGTCCCACCAAGCAGGCCAACGCCATCGCGACGCTGCTGCGCGCGTGGCTGGACGAGGCCGATATGCGGGTCGACGACGTTCTAGCCTCGCTGAAGCCGGAGCACTTCGTCGGCGGCCAGGTCCCCAGTCGCTCGACGGTGTCCGACCGTCTGGCCGGCGTGGGCTTGAAGCCGGACTTCATCGAGGCGATGGCGGACGTCTGCTCGCGCGATATGGCCAGCCGCGAGCAGTTGATGGGGCAGGTCCGGGCCCTTCAGGAGGTGCCGGTCGAGCGGGGCGGCTCCGGGATCGCAGGGAAGGCTGGGGGCTCACGTCCCGACGGAGGCGCGCTCGCGGCGGAGCTGGTATTGGTCCAGCAGAGGTCCCTGGCTGTTTCCGACAAACTCATGCGCGCCTTGGAACGGGCTACAGAACTCGAGCGGGAGCGCAACAGCGCCAATCAGATGGTTCTCCTGCTGCTGGCCATGGTGGACAAGCTGCAGCGCGACATCGCCACCCTGACCCGTGAACGAGACCGTCTTCGTACATCCGTCCCCGAGCAGACGGCAATCGACGTTCGCGCGCGTCTTGTTCGCAGTGCGCAGCAACGTACGAATGCCGAGTCCGAGCTGGATCGTGCGCGTGCTGAACGCCACAAGGCTGATCGTCTGGCGGAGGAAGCGGCTGAGCAGGTGCGGGCCCTGACACAGGAACTGGAGCGTCTTCGAGGTCAGGCCCCGGACACCGAGGAACCGCCC
Organism: Streptomyces sp. NBC_00212; assembly: GCF_045206365.1. Lineage (NCBI taxonomy): Bacteria > Bacillati > Actinomycetota > Actinomycetes > Kitasatosporales > Streptomycetaceae > Streptomyces > Streptomyces sp. NBC_00212. The sequence continues at coordinate 8,653,416 of NZ_CP108115.1, read as the reverse complement.
CGTTCCTCTGAGACTCCTCCGGCGTTGCAGGAGGCACTGGACTCCGATGGGGACGACATCGACCAGGCCCTCGCCAAAGCCGCCCGTCATCTGGACGACGGTGCCGGCCGCCTGGACCGTCTCGCCGAGGAACTGCACCAGGAAGACCCCCTGGACAACTCCCTGGACAACCCTGCGACCAGCAGCAACATGCCGGATATCTCGCCGGCCAACCAGCCCCCGCACGGCCAGCTGACGGGCAGTGACCTCGTTGAGATCATTCGAACCGCGCGGCGGACGGACGGTGACCACGTCGACGTCCCGGGCATCTTGCTGGAAGCAGCTCACGACCAGCCCTGCGACAGCGTGCTCGACTCCGTGGCCCTTCTGCGTCAGGCCGGGTACGACGGCGAAGCCGACCAACTCCTCGGATTCGCCGGAGAGAGCTGGCCACTTGACGAGGTACCGGCGTTCATCGGCACACTGCGCGCCGACGAACGCCACACGGACGCCTACCAACTGCTGACAGCGGTGGGGCGACAGCGGTCTGCCTCCGATGTAGTGGAAGTCGTAGCCGCGCTGCGCGACGCTGAACATGACGCCGATGCGTACCAGGTTCTGACCGCAGTGGGCCGGGTCAGGCCAGCGACAGGAGTGATCGATGTACTCAAGGCTGCACTCCTGCACGACGACGCACAGTGGATTTTGGATGCCGCCGCCCGCGACCGGGACCTGGCGAAGCTACCGCAACTGATCGATGCGCTCCATGAAGCCTCCCGGCACACAGACGCCGAGCCCCTCAGCGTTGCGTACGGTCAGCGGCTGGAGGAGTCCGCTCAGGCGGCCCGCGGCACGGCCTCTGGCCATCAGGCCGAGTTTGAAGACATCGACGACGAAGATGACGAAGAGGAGAACGTCTTCTTCCGGCCCTACGGGACCCGGCGGCCGCAACCTCAACCGTACGGGGAGAGGGACATGCCTGCTGTCAGGCCCTACATGCTCAGACGTGAGGGTTCTAAGCCGCGCTACGTCCTGCCCACCGAGAGCATGGTCAGCACCGTGGCCATGGCTGCGGTAGATCGGACTCTCCTCCCTGAGCATCAGCGCATCTGCTCCCTCTGCCACGACCCGCAATCGATCGCTCAGATTGCCGACAAGCTGGCCGTTCCGTTGGGTGTCACACGGATTCTCGTAGCAGACCTGGCAGAGCAAGGCCTGGTCACGATTGACCCGCCACTGACCGCCACCGACGAAGCGCAACTCCCCCGTCTCCGAAAGGAGCCGTAGAAGATCCGGAGCTCTCTTCATACCCGTCGGCCCATTCGCTGCCCGACCGAAAGATCAGCAATGTGGCCAAAAGATCCCCTGCCCGCGGCCCCTGATCGCACGCCATTGCATGATGGGTACGCGGCCCACGGCCGTATAGATCCAGCCTCCATAGCAGGCGGTGTCGAGGACCTTCTCGAAGACGTGCCAATCGGCGTGATACCCACACGCGCCACACCGGTTCGGGTTGAAGCTGCGTCCTTGCTGCCATGCGGGCCGGTCGTGCAACTGTGCCGCGATGTCTGCGGTGTCACCGTCCGGCGCTGCCAGAATCGTGCGCGCCATCTCGACAGCTGCGGGGAAGTCGGTGGTGGTGAACTCCTCTCCGCGCGGTCGGTACGACGGCAGCAGCCCGAAAACCCACCACAGAGAAAAGGAACACCGTTCACACGGCGCCTCGTACGCCAGTACATCCACAAGCAGCGAGCTCACAGTGTCGTACCTCCCCCACGGCGATCCTGGCACACCGCATCCGACGCCCGCGGCCTGATCTGGCCAGGGCAAACCGGGGTTTCCTGCCGCATTTGTCGGCAGGGTCTCCTTGGGCCAAGGAGGTCTGCCTTGTTGCGATCTCTCCAAGGCCAGGTGATGGAAGTGGAAGCCATCCCCGGCGTCACACTCCATGGCGGCGACATCGGCCGCTGGCTCATATGAAGGCGGGCGGGCGCCGTCAGAGGGTCATGAAGTGCTGGTAGTCCCTGACCTGCTGGGCGAGTTCCTCCTCGGGCATGTCCGCCCACAGGCTCATCCGGGCCCATGGCAGCCCGTTCCTCCTGCCGGCCAGGGCCAGTTCGTTGAGAGCTTGGTTGATCAGCGCCGCGGCCTCCCCCAGAGACGCCATGCCGAGCTCGACGCCCTCAGCTGCGGGAAGGGACCCCTCGATCTCCAGTTCTGTCAGGTGCTGCGCCGCGTGGGTGATCAGGTAGGTGATGAAGGACGGCATGTCCACGGGGACGCCGGATGCCCATGTCCCGCTGGAGGCCGGCCTCGTGGAGGGCTGGGGACCTGCCGGTGGGGCGGAAGGACGGTTGTCCGCTGCAGGCTCGGGCCGGCGGGCCGTGAGGTACTCCCACACCCACCGGTAGGACACCCGGACACGGTCGGTGCGGCGGGCGAAGTCCTGGTAGAGCTCGAAGACCGGCCGGCGCTCAGCAGGTGGTCTGGCCGCGTCTTCCTCGAGCAGCGCGTCCAGGCGCTGCGCGTACGTGCGCAGTTCGTCCTCGCCGGCCGGCTGCGGCCGCAGGGGCAAAACGGTGGAGAGCGCGTCCCTGACCTCCTCGCGCGAGACATGGTGGCGGGCGGCCAGGGAGCTGGGCAGCTTGTCGCCGTCGCGGTAGTCACGGCGGATCGCTTCGAACAGTTCGCTGCCGGGCTCTGCCATCGTCAACTCCTCACAGCGGTAGGCGGGCTGAGTCTTGCACGCCCCGTCCCCGGGGCGGTGTGGTCCGCGAGGGGCTGGCTGGTGACCAGGCCGCACGCCTGGGCCGCATCGTCCACCGCGATCCGGTCCCAGGCGGTGAGGCGGAAGAAGTGGAGACTGCCCGCGCGGCCGTCCAGGTCCCTGAAGCAGCGGGCCGCCTCCACCAGGTCCGCCGCCCACGCCGGGACAGGCACGGTGGTGCCAGCGGAGACCGTGTCCCGGGCGGGCGGTGCGAAGGCGGTGGCGCGCAGTTGCCTCAGCGAATCCACGGGGTGTCCTGTCAGGACCTGTACGACCAGCGCCGCGGCGTGCACGGGGTGGGCGATACGGGTATGGATGCGGCGGGCCAGGGCCGCCAGGTGCGGATCGGCCTCGGCGTCGAGGGCGTCGGCGAGCCGGCCGGGTGCGTCAAGCGGCAGGACGGAGCGGCCCACGCGGCGCTGGGCTGCGCAGAGTTCGCCGGTGGTGTGGGGGCGTGGTGCGTACGGCAGTAGGAAGCAGGGCTCGTCGTCGGGCGGCGGGAACGGGGCTTTGTCCCACCAGGGATACCGGCCCGCCGTCACGGCAGCGGGAGTGGCGGGCGTGGTGCGGCGGGCCGCGGCAAGGCTGTGTACCGTCTGCGGGCCGAGGCTGTCCACGGCGGCCGCCGCCTCGGATGTGAGCGGGCCGTGGCAGACCAGGGTCAGGCGGATGCCGGTGAGGTGCTGCAACGCGAAGAGCCGCTCGAGATGGCGCACGGTGATGAGATGGGCGCGAGTGAGCAGGACATGGCCGATGCGCAGCGCCCGGACCCATGCCGCCGCGGTGCGCCAGGCGGTGCGGGCATCGCGCGTCCAGCAGACGCCCTCCTCGCTGCCCGCCAGGGGCAGATGCTTGCCCAGGGCGCGCAGCAGGTCGTGGGCCAGGGCGGGCGGGGCGCCTGTCGTCGGTGCCGGATGCACCGTGATGCGGCCGGCCTGCGGGGCGTGGGCGGCAAGGGCCCAGTCCATGAACGCCTTGTCGTCGCCTGCGTCGTGGACGACGGTGAGTGGCGGTCGGCGCGGTGGGGGCTCGGCGCGGTCCGGCGGCCAGGTGGGCATCCAGGGGCGGCCCTGGGTCCACAGAGGCGGCAGGGGCGGGGCAGCCCGCACGGCCCCGGCCGTCACCGGGGCACCGGCCCGAGACGGCAGGCGATGCGTTCGAGCAGCTCCCCCGTCACAGGCGCGGGTCGGGAACGCAGGGCACGGCGGGTGTGATGGGTCAGTGCAGCCCAGGCGCGCAGCCGTCCGTGGGCGAAGCGCGCGTCCGCCTGGTGCAGCAGCGTGTCGGGAGCCCGGTGCCACACGGGGTGCAGACCCCGCGCGGCTGACGGCACCTGATCCGGGGGCAGCGGGCCGATCCTCACCCAGGCCGTACAGCGGGAGGCCAGCATGCGCACCTCACCTACTGACCTTTCCGATGGGTTGTCGGGCTGGTGTCATCTGTAGGTGGCGAGAGGCCGGTGCCGTCGAGGCAGCCGTCGATGAGGGCTGGTGTGTGCTGGATTCGCCGCAGGCCGCTGCGGACGGCCCGGACGAGGTGGTCGCGGTCGGCGAAGACGATGTTCGCGGTCACGGCCCGCCGCAGAAGGGACCAGATGCCCTCCACCGGATTCAAATCCGGTGAATACGACGGCAGCTGGACGATGGTCAGCCAGTCATGCTCGGCGGCATAGTCCCTGAGGTCGGCGCTGCGGTGGACATTCAGATTGTCCCAGATCACCACGACGGGCCCGCCGAGCTGGAGATGGGCCCGCACCAGCAGATCACGGTAGTCCCGCCAGGTGAACCCCCTTTGACTGCCCAGGTGATGGCCCTGGACGCGTGGGCGGTAGATGAGCCGGCTGCGCTCACCGGCCTTGTAGCAGGCGAGTGCGGCCAGGGTCACCCGTCCGCGGGAGGAGCCGTTGAACTGGATCACGGGGGTCTTCCCCCTCGGGGCCCAGGTCCGGCCGCGGTGCGACGTCATCGAGACAGCGGCTTCGTCCTCAAAGACGAGCCAGGCCCCGCGCGTCGCCGCGATGGCTTTGCCGACGGCCAAGTCTCCTTCACCCAGCCTGCGACGCCCGCCCCATCACGCTCCACCGCGCGCCGCGCAGGCTGCTGGCACGACCAGCCGTGACGCCGCAGCAACTCCCACACTCCGCGGATCGACAGCCACACGCCGAGCTTCTCAACGAGAAGGGTCTGCACCCGCGACAGGGTCCACCGCTCGTTCGGCCATCCGTGGAACACCGTCCCCCGCAGCAGTTCCTCCTCCAGTCCGGCGAACTCCTGCGGGCCGACCTTCGGACTCTTGGCCGGCCCCGAACAGCGCAAACCGGCCCTGCCGTGAGCCCTCCAGTCCCGCCTCCAGCGTTCGACCGAACGGACGCTCACCCGCAGGTCCTTCGCGATGACCGTGTTCTTCCCGCCCCGCTCAAAGCCCTCGGCTGCCAGCATCCGTACCCGTTCACGGGCGGCCTGTTCATGAGCCCGGAGCCCACCCCCTTGCGCGTATCGCATAGCCCAGGCATAGCGCGGAACACCGCCGACATCACGCCGACAACCCATCGGAAAGGTCAGTAACACCCCGCCAGCGTTAACAGCTCGCCGAGATCGACGAAGACTGGATCTGCCCCTGGCCCTCTCAACTGGCAGCGCCACTACGCCGTCCTGCGCGACCTCGCCCAAGCCGACGGCCACCTTCCCCAGATCGCGCCCGGTGTCACCTTCGACGGCGACGACCTCGGCCGCTGGCTGACCCAACAGACACGCGACTGGCACAAACTCACCGCCGGACAGCGAGAACGACTGAGCGGCCTCGGTGTGCAGCCCGCGCCCCGGCCGGCCACCGACGCGCTTCCCCACGAACGCAGCTGCGGCGCCGAAGGTGCCGGCCGCCTTCCAGCGCGGCATCGCCGCCCTGGCCCAGTACCTCGGCCGCGAAGGCTCCGGAAGCCCGGTGCCACGCAGTCACGTTGAGCCCGTTGTCGTCCAGAGCGAGCACCATGAAGTGAAACTCGGCATCTGGATCTCCAACACCAAGACCCGCCGCACCAAACTATCTGCCGTTCAGCGTGCCATGCTCACCGAACTCGGCGTGGACTGGGCAGAGCCGACGCCGGTGACCGCGGCTGCAACCGGTCGTTGAACAGCCGGTCCAGGGAGTACACAAGAGTCCTGGGGCAACCACGGTCCGGTACATCCAGGCGTGCGGTGCCCTGCGCCGCTCATATAGGCGCCCTTGGAAGCCTCCTTCACCAGCATCGTCTGCACCCTCATCAGCCGGTGATCGCCGGGGAGCCTGCGAAGTGACGGTGCCGGAGGCAGCCAGGCTTGTTCTTGGCAAGGATCGCTCCGGCTAAGCCACACCAGGGACGGGCTGCTGCTGAGTGCCGGGATCGCAGCGTCATCCTGACGGCGGGGCGCGGCATGACGGACTGCGTCGTTGAGTTGGCATGACGACGCAGAGCGCGGCCGAGATCAACGTGGCCCCGGACCATTGGCCGTGTACAGCGAGGTTGCGACTGCTTCCTCGCGAGACTGCGTACGTCCGGGAGACGCCTGGGATGTCCTTGTTCTGGGAAGAGATGTCGATTGACCCAGGGCATCCGCCTGAGCGGTGTCCTCGCGGCCGCAATGCCCACTTCGGGATCTGTTACGACGAGATGATCACTCCGGCGATCCGCTCCACGTTGGAGTACAAGCTGGCGCCAGGACACGAGGACGCCCACGTGTCGGAGATCGGGTTCAGTGACGATGGCGTGTGCGACCTGGGCATGTGGCTCTTCTGGCGGGCTGGCGTACCGGGTGCCCGTAAGATTCGACAGCCACGTGCTTGCGAGTGGGCAGTCGGGGCACTCGGCACCAACGCATGCGTCCTCTTCACAGGGCACGCTGGAATGCATCGCGCCCAAGGGCTGAGGTTCGTCAACGACCAGGACCTAAATCGCGCGGGCAAGCGCCCCACAGATGACACCGTCCCCGCCAGTCGTGGTTGTTCTGTCGCAACGAAGGTTGCGCGATCTCACTGATTCTTGATCGGTGTCTTCACGCGTGCTGCGGCCGGTCGGAATACCAGTCGACGCGCGTCTGCGGGGTGACCGGTAGCACTTCGAGTTCATGATCGCCCAGGAGCCGCTCCGCGGTCGCAGCCGGGCAGCCTACGTAGGTGGACAGCAGGTCGTAGTCGCTGGTGACCACCCAGCTGCGGTCTTGTGGCCACCAGAACTCCGGGCCGCTGCTCCCCACCTTGTCCGCCACCTCGTCCCGTACCGTCTCCAACTCGGCCAGGGAAGAGCGAAGGATCAGGGGCTCCGTCTCGCCCCAGCACAGGGCCGCGAGGTCGTAGGCGAAATAGACGGCCTGGGCGCCAGTCACGTCGGCGAGACTCCGTGTCAGCGCGTGCCGGCTGCGGTCATCAAGGGCCCCTTCCACGGTCTGCCACAGCGGGTGCCCCGGGCTGTGGTCCTCGGGAGGCAGCGACAGGTGGGACAGCTCGGCATGGAAACGACCCCGGGCGCTCTCGGCCCACTCCTGCCACGTGCGACGACGGCCCGACCCGTCTGACGCCTCGAAGCGATGAAAGATCCGCAGGTAGGCCTCAAACCCTCTTGGCACGAGTTCGGACACCGTGTGCCCAGTCCCGTCCCCGGGTCGATCAAGCCGCTCCTGGAGCCAGGCCAGCTCCGTACCCTCGTAGGCCCATTCATGTATCTCCGTCATGCCGCCCATTCTCGCGAGCCGCATGGTGCACATGCCCGGGACCAGGCGTGACCAGGGTGCTCAACCTCCGATGAGACGAAGGCTCGGCAACCAGACTTCGCTGAGAACGTTCAACAATCGCTGCGACAGAACAGTGGTCGCTTCGGTCCGTAGATGTGACTGCCCGTGTCCGTTGTCATCCAATCGAGGCGTTTGACAGCGAACCCAGTCGTTTCGGCTTCCTTGCCAGCGAACCTAGTCGTACCGGGTGACGGGCTGGGGGTGCTGGGTGGCTGTACCGGCTGGGGTGGAGTCTGCAGAAGCATGCGTCGAGCTGTCGTACGTGGGCGCCGTACGCGAGCGGTTGAGGCGTCCGCTGCTGGACTGTGTGACGGCCCGCTTCGAGGACACCTCTCCGGTGCGGCGCTTTCGCTGGTCGCGAGGTGAGCGTCACTTCCCTGGCTGGTACTGGGCGGCTACGACCGGGCAGCATGTGGGATTCGAATCGTGGCTGGAACGGGACCGGCTCCTGCTGATGGACTTCGATTCCACGGTGGCGGGGATCGCCTCGCAGCCGTTCTGGCTGCACTGGCATGACGGCAAACGGGAGCGTCGGCACGCTCCGGACTACTTCGTGCGTCGGGTGGACGGCTCGGCGGTGGTCGTTGATGTTCGTGCGGACGACCGGATCGAGCCGAAGGACGCTGAGGCGTTCGAGGTGACCCGTCTGGCCTGTGATCAGGCCGGCTGGGGCTTTGAGCGGGTCGGAGTGCCGGAGAAGGTGCTGTCGGCGAATGTCCGGTGGCTGTCGCGCTACCGGCATCCCAGGTGCTTGAACAGCCCGATTGCGGACCGGCTCCGGGAGGTCTTCGCGGCCCCGTGCCCGTTGATGGCTGGCGCGGATGCAGCCGGCGACCGCCTCGCGACGCTGCCCGCGCTGTTCCATCTGCTTTGGCTCCAGGAGCTGACCGCGGAGGAGATGACGGTGGAGTTGCTGGGCCCGTCCACGATCGTGCGCCTGGTGAGTGGAGGTGTTCGGTGACGGGGAAAGAGCGGCGGGTTCCTCCGACAGCCAGGATCGCGGAGTTCCCTGAGACGGCTGCCGGACAGGCCCGCTGGTGGGAGAACCACATTCTTGAGGTCCTGGACGGCTTGCCTCCTGATGCTCCCGAAGGGACTGCCCCGCGGCCGGAGTTCGACCCGAGAGGGAACTCGCTGGCCCAGCGCGAACGGGCCAAGGCAGCCGAGCTGACGGCGGCCGGACACGCGATGACGGCCAGCGGCATCAAGCAGCGGCGCCAGCGTTACCAGCGCGACGGTCTGGTCGGGCTGGCCGACGGCCGGTCGGCCAAGCGGATGCCGGCCTTCGGCAGGGTTGCCCCGGCGGTGACCGAGGCAATGCAGCAGGCGATCGCCGAGACGGCCGAGGCATCGTCGAAGACGATCGGCTTCGTGGTCTGGCGGGCGACGCAGATCCTGGCGGCCCGTGAGGACGCGGCGGACATCGAGGTGCCCTCACAGCGCACGCTCTACCGGTTGTTCGACAAGATGGCCATCGGCACCCATGCGACGGGCTCGGCGACCACGCGACGTTCTGTGAATGCGCGTCCGGCCGGGCCGTTCGGCGAAGTGCCGGCCTGCGCGCCGGGCGAGTGGATGCAGATCGACTCCACGCCGCTGGATGTCCTGGTGCGGTTGGACGAGGGGATCGCCGAGAAGGTCGAGCTGACAGGAATGGTCGATCTGGCGACCAGGTCCCTTCCCGCTGCGGTGCTGCGGCCGACGACGAAAGCGGCTGATGCTTCTGCTCTCCTGGCCCGGAGTGTCACTCCTGAGCTGATGCGTCCTGGCTGGTCAGAAGCCCTGCGGATGTCGAGGTCGGTTCTGCCGCACCGGCGGCTGCTGGGCTTGGACGAGCGGCTGGAGCACGCGGCTGCGAGGCCTGTGATCGTGCCGGACACGATCGTCTGCGACCACGGCAAGGTCTTCATCTCGAACAACTTCCGTGCGTCCTGCCGCTACTTGGGCATCAGCCTTCAGCCGACTCACAAAGCCTCTCCCTTCGAGAAGGGCACGATCGAGAAAACACTGGGCTCAGTGGCCACGCTGTTCGCACAGTTCGTCGCGGGCTACACCGGCCGGTCGGTGGATCGCCGCGGCCGGGGCCTGGAGAACGGTCCTCTGTGGTCACTGCCCGAGCTGCAGAGCCTGCTGGACGAGTGGATCGTCGCCGTCTGGCAGAACCGGCCGCACGATGCACTGCGGGACCCGGACTTGCCGAAGCGGGCGTTCTCACCAAACGAGAAGTACGCGACGCTGCTGGAATCGTGCGGCTACGTTCCGGCCCCTCTCAGTGGCGAGGACTACGTCGAGTTGCTGCCCGAACGCTGGCAGGCAGTTAACTCCTACGGCATCCGGATCAACCACCGCACTTACGACGGCCGCGAACTGGCCCCGTTGCGCCGGCAGCACTCCGGGGTGGTGGAGAAGAAGGGGTTGTGGGAGATCCACTACGACCCCTACGACGTCTCCCGAGTCTGGGTACGCGACCGCCGCGGAGAGACAGATCAGTGGATCACCGTGTTCTGGAAGCACTTGCACCGCGTCGGCGTCCCATTCGGTGAGATGGCGTGGGACCACGCCCGCGAGCAAGTCCCGGACGGGACCGAGGAACAGATCGCCGATGCTGCCGCCGCCCTGCTGCTGCGGGCCCACAACGGCCCATCTGAGGAGGAGGGCCGCTCGGTCAAACGCTCACGGCGCGACCGGCGGGTCGCTGCCCGCACCCGGGCCACCGCCACCGACCGTCCGGTCCCTGACTTGCCCGCCGCCGAGCCCGCGCACGACGAGGAGGCGGACACCGACGTGGGCAAGGTCATCCCTCTGGGCCTGTTCAACCCGCTCGCCAACCCCTGGAGGCGCACGTGACCATCTACGAGCCGACAGCCCGGCACCCCGCGCTGGGCGAGGCGGACGCCGAGGCCAACCGGCAGCTGACCAACCTGGACGGATGGCGAAAGTCCATCGACGGCCCGCCGGCGCCCCCGGTTCCTTTGCCCCCAGGCGACCTGAACCGGCTGTCCACGACCGAACGTGATCTCTACGACGAAGACCGGCTCGACCATCACGCCCGGATGCTCGTGGTCGCGACCTCGTTCGTCGAGAAAACCGTGGTCTGCGGCCGCCGCCTGGTCCTGCTCAACCGCCACGCGATCAGCGCCCGCCGCGGCCTGATGGTCTCCGGGCTTCCCGGAACGGGCAAGACCAGCGCCATCACCCAGCTCGGACGCGCCCACGAACTCCTCGACCGGGCCCGCCACCCGAACGTCGCCGACCGCATTCCCGTCCTCTACATCACGGTCCCACCCGCCGCGACCGCCCGCATGGTCGCAGCCGAGTTCGCCCGCTTCCTGGGCCTGCCGGTCCGGCCCCGGTCGAACATGACGGACATCATCGAGGCCGTGGTCGGAGTCTGCACCGATACCCGCACCGGCCTCGTGATCGTCGATTTTACCGACCGCCCGTAGTCCTGCCCGTGATGTCCGTCTGGGACTGTGACCAGCATGTCCTGGGCTTGTTTACCGACCGTGTCCGGGGCGTCTGTCATGTTCTGGAGTCGGTACGGAGGACAAGTGGTACGGCACGTTGTGGTCGGGGACTTGAGGGTCCAGCGGATCGAGCGGAAGGACGGGCGGCGGTCGTGGACGATCGTGTGGCCCGAGGGGACGATCCACACGGAGGCGGACCGGTTCCTGCGTCTGCATGATGGTTCGGGAACGCAGAGGACGTACGCGTATCTGCTGGTGGACCATCTGCGGTGGCTGGAGCGCGAGTGCCTGACGTTCATCGCGGTCCAACTGCGGGACCTTGAGCGGTACATGGGAATCGTGGGTGCCGAGGTTTTTATGCCGCTCGGCGAGCCATGGCGAGTCGGCAAGCGCCCCTACGGCCGCTCCGCGCTGTCGACGGCGGCAGCCTGCCTCAAGGGCTTCTACCTGCACCAAGCCTCCCTCGGCGTGAACGGAGAACTCGGCAAGAAGCTCGACACGTCCCGGTTGCCGTCGCGGGTGGACCGGCGCCGCTCGTTCCTCGGGCACGTGAAGTCGACGCTGCCGACCAACCCGCTCGCGCCTTCGGGACCGCACCGTCGGCATCCGAAGATGCTCCCGGACGGCGCGAGGGAGAAGCTGCTGGCCACGGTGAACGCCGCCCGGGACCGGCTGGTCGTCGACTGGCTCGCGGACGGCGGCCTGCGGATCGGTGAACTCTGCGGGCTTCACCTGGTTGACCTGCACCTGCGTGAGAACGCGGCCTGCGGTGAGTGCCGCACCCCGCACCTGCACGTCTGCCACCGTCCGGGGAATCCGAACCGGGCCGAGGCCAAGACCAAGCACCCCTGGCGGGTCGAGCGCGGCACCGTGACCGGCGGGCTGATCAAGCGGGTCAGTCCGGCGATGGTGCACAGCTACTTCGAGTACGTCACCACCGAGTATCCGCGCGGCGCCGGACACGGCATGCTCCTGGTCCAGCTGCACGGCACCGACACCGGGCAGCCATGGGCGCCGGTCGGGGCCCGGCGGATGCTCGGCCGAGCCGGGAAACGCGCCGGTCTGGGGATCGTGAAACCCCACGCCTTCCGGCATTCGTTCACTTCCGCGGTTCTCGACGCCGCCGACGGCAACACGCTGATCGCCCGGGACGCCGGCGGCTGGGCGTCGGCTGCGATGGTCGACGAGGTTTACGGGCACGTCGATGTCCACGACCCGGTGTTCGATGCCGCGCTGCGTGCGGTCTGGGGTGAGGCGTGATGAGGCGGCAGGAGTATCTTCGGCCGCTGTTCGACGAGCGTCCGGACCGGGTCGGTCGCGACCGGCTGGAGATCCTGACCGCGCTGATTGGCGGACCGTCCTTCGACCCGGTTTACCGGCCCGACATCATCGAGATCCCGCGTGGTCACGCGATCTACCGGTGGGAGTGCGTCGTCGCCAGTTGCGAACGCACTCGGACAGGCGGGTCGGACCTGTGCTCGGAGCATCAGCGGCAGTGGGTCTGCGACAGCGAGCGCGGCGTGGGCCGAGCCGCCTTCGTGGCCGCTGCCCAGGGGTTGGAGAGGCACGTCGGAGCGGAAGCGGCCATCTGCCAGATCTGCCCTCACCGGCCCGCAGCACATAGTGATCTACGGCTGTGCCAGCGCCATTTGAGCCGGTGGGTCGCGCGCAAGAAGGAGGGGGATGACAGCGGCTCCTTCTCCACCTGGGTGAGCGAAGAACAGCCGTGTCCCGGTTACGGGCCCTGCGGCGCGGTTGTCTGCGCGGATTTGGCTGACTCCCCTCTGGGGCTGTGCTCGTGGCACGGCAGCCGCTACCACCGTGACGGCAGGCCCGGTGACGCCGCGATGCCGCACAGCTGGTGGCAGCGATACGAGAAGTTCGGGAAGTCGGTCCCGATCGAGTACGGCGACCAGGCGGCGTTCGCGCGCTGGTGCGCTGCCGTTCCCGCACATCCATGGCCGGGGCAGATCAATCTGCGCGGGCTGCGTCCCCTGGTGCGGGCCGAGATCCAGTGGGGGCTGTTCGTCCACACTCGCCGGGCCCGGCCCAGCAGGTGGGATCTGGGCTGGATCCGGTCACTGGTGACCACGTGCCGCATGTTGGAAGTGAACTCGCTGGTCGACTTCGAGTTCGGGGCCGGTGGCACTGCCGCGTTCACCGGGGCGATCACCAAGGAGATCCTGCATGAGCTGCGATTGATCTACTTCACCCCGCAGGAGGCCAAGGACGCCGGCTTCCTGGAGACCGAGCATTTCGGGGTGCTGTTCCCGCATCGGATGAGCCACCTCGACCTGACCGGCATCCCTCAGCGTTGGTTGCGGGATCTGACCTGGGACTACTTGGCGGACTTGCTGCGGTCGCCGCGCTGTCCTCGCTCGGCTGGCCCGATCGACGGTCTGCGCCGAGCGGCCGTCGAACTGGGGGCCTTCCTGGAGGTGGAGGCTCCTGGCGGTGGCCACGACCCTGAGGTTCTGCGGGAAGAACACGCCCAGCGATTCGTCGCCGACCAGCGTCATCGAGAACGTGAAGGGCTCCCTTCGCTGGCCGTGAAACGGCCGGACGGGACCGCGGGCATCGTCACCACCACCACACGGTCGGTCGTGTTCAACGCCATTCGCAAACTGATGCGCGACGCGCTGGACACCGGTGCCGCCGAAGTGCTCGGTCTGGAACGGGAGTTCATCATCGTGTTCCCGGCAGCTGGCGCTACCACCGGCCGGACCGCGCGTCGCCCCTTCCCCGACGAAGTTGCCCGGGCTCTGGCCGACGAGGCGAACCTGGCTGATCTCGCCGCTACCTACGACGTCAACGACAACGGTGCCCGCGACATCTGGGAGACCGCCGTCACCACCGGCCGCCGCATCGGCGAGGTGATCAAGGTTCGGTGGGACTGCATCGGCCGCTACGGCGGCTTGGCGATGTTCTGGCACGACCAGACCAAGGTCGGCAACTACGACGTCGCGATCCGCATACCTGAACGCCTCTACGAGATGCTCGCCGAACGCCAGCGCAAGACCCTGGACCGTTTCACCGCCCGCTACGGCTACCGGCCGACCGGTGCCCAACGCGCCGGACTGGCCCTGTTTCCCACGGTCTACCGCAGCCAGGACGGGACGGTGTCGCTGACCCACCAGTGGTTCTACAGCCGGTTCCGGCCGTGGGTGGACGCCATGGACCTCGGCCACTACGTCCCACATCAGGCCCGTCATACTCTGGCCACCAGCCTGTTGCGCCACGGGGCGACGCTCACCCACATCCGCCGGTATCTGGGACAGGTCAGCGACCGGATGGCGGAGCACTACGTCCATCTGACCAGCACTGATCTAGAAAACGTGCTCCAGCATGTCTGGGTCGCCGGCCCCGGGGCCGGCCAGCCCGGCGAGCTTCTGGCCGGGGAGAGCACTCCGCTTACTCGCCAGCAGGCTCAAGCTCTGGCAATCGACCTGTCACGCCGCAGCACCCCAGCCGAGGGCGGGTTCTGCACCTTCCAGCCCGTCGTCGACGGCGGCGCCTGTCCCTGGAACCTCGACTGCCACAACTGCGACAAGTTCGTACTCTCCGGCGCCGACCTCCTCTACTGGCGCCGCAAACGCGAGCAGTGGCAACTGCTGGCCGAGGGCGCCCCCGACGATGCCACCGCCGACTACCTCCACCGCTACTTCGAGCCCACTGCCCGCGCCATCGACGGCCTGGAGAAGGCCCTGGCCGGCCTCGGCCTCCTCGACGACGCCCTCGCCCTGGACCTGCGCAAACCCCAGGACTACTTCCACCGCGTCTGGTCCACCGCCTTCCGCGCCGCCGACCTCGCCGACGCGGGCAACGACGAGCCGGACGAGTACAGCGATACGTGCACAGCCGACGGCGACGATCCCGAACAGGAAGCTGCATGAACACCCCGACCGTTCCCGAGCCCCGGACCGCAGCGGCCCTGGCCGCCCGCCGCCACAAGACCGAGACCGCCCTTGAGCGCGTCCACCAGGCCATCGCCCGACTTCGGCGCGAGAAGGCCCAGGTCAGCGTCGCCGCCGTCGCCCGCCGAGCGGACGTCTCCCGCACCTTCCTCTACGACAACAGCGAGGCCAGAGCCGCGGTCGCTACCGCGATGACCGAGGCTGGCGAGCGCCGGACGCAGATCCTCGCCAACCAGGACGACGAACTCGAGGCGACCTGGCGCGAACGGGCCCTGAACGCCGAGGAAGGTCTCAAGGCCGCACAGACCGAGATCCTCACCCAGCGCACCCGGATCGGTGAACTCCTCGGCCAGATCCGCGACTTGCAGGCCGAATGGACCGAGGAAGCCGTTCAGCGGATCACCACTGAGAACACCACCCTCAAACAGCGCGTTCGCCAGCTCACTTCCGACAACCGCACCCTCGACGAGCGGCTCAAGGCGGCCCGCTCCAACCTCCGCTTCCAGGACCGCCGCGTCGCCGACCTCGAAGCCCGCATCACCGATCCCTCAAAGGGAGTTCGACAGTGACGACGACAAGTTTCCACAAACGACTGGCACTGGGCTGAACGTCATGCAATCTTTGTTCCACGGTTCATCGCCTATGAATCATGGAACATTCGAAAGGGAGGGGAACGCATGATCCTGGTCCACGTCTCCAACACCTGGCCCCAGGTCCTGGAGGGTCAGCTCGGCTCCGAGGACGCCACCCTGGGCAGCTGGTTCAACATCAGCGATGCAGCCATGGACGAGTACGGCGACGTCGTACTCGGCATCTACGAGAACACCGTCGTCAGCGCGTTCGACGTCACCGGCCAGCCTCACCGCGACGACGAGGGCCGGGTGACCTTCCCCGGCAGGCCCTCAACGAAGTGGTCCCACCTGATCGGCACCCCCAACCCCGGGAAGCCCTGGGGCGTCCGCGGCATGGCCCGGCCGATCCAGTACCTCCACACCACCGTGCTGGTCAGCGGCACCGTCGAGGTCGAAGACGACGGCACCGCCCGCCGGGCCGTGGTCGACGGCTTCACCCTCGTCGTCGACCACATGGGAACCGCCGTGTTGTCGGTCCCCGTCGGCTGCAAGGTCACCATCCTTACTCGCGCAGCCTGACCCTGCTGAAGCCCAGCGGAGCCCCGGACGCAAGCGTCCGGGGCTCCGGCGTGAGATCGGCCAGACGATCTACGGCAACGGGCCCAACTCGCCGTCACAGACATGTAGTCTATGAATCGTCGCAGTTCAGAGCCGGTATCCGAGCTCCTGCGGTCGGTAAAATCGACGAAATCCACAACGTTTCGCAGGTCACCCGGGCCGGCGGCGAGGTATCCGACACCTTGAAGTACTTCTCCGAGCGCATCCCTGCCACGTTCGTCTACGCGGGCATCGGCCTGGAGACCAGCGAACTCCTGGCCGGCACCCGAGGCGCTCAGATCTCGGGCCGGTTCACCCTCGTCCCCACCCGCCCCTTCCCCTACGGCGCCGAGTGGAAGGGACTGGTGGCGACCATGGAGGAGACCTTGCTCCTGCACGACCACCCGCCGGGAACCTTGGTCAAGCTGGACCGCTACCTCCACGATCGGACCGCCGGGATGATCGGAGCTCTCTCCCACGCCATCCGGGGCGCCGCGATCGACGCGATCCTGAGCGGCACCGAGCGCGTCACCAAGGAAGGACTCGCCGCGATCCCGCTGGACCACGCGGCGGAAACCCAGAAGAAGCCGGCCAGGAAGGCCCCCAGGTGACCGGCGCACCCGCACGGATTTCCATCCAGGCCTCGCCGCGACCCGGTGAAGGCACCGATCCATCCGTTCGCCCTCACCTCGCCGAACATCTGGTTCCGCTTCCCGTTCGAGTTCGCCCGCAGCCTGGAGAGTCCGTTGACTCCTACGTCCGCCGCCTGGCCCTCGCGAACCATCTCAAGCCCAGCTACCTGCGCAGCTATCTTGCCGGACCGCCTGACTACGGGCCCGGGAAGCGTCCACGCCCTGACCGGCTCGCCGCTCTCACCGGACGACAGCAAAACGTTCTGGAACGAGCTCTGCCCGATCTCGTGCGTCAGAAGCCCGCGAAACCCAAGAAGCCCAAGCGCAGCTTCACGAAGGCCGCGGACAAACCCGTGCTCTTCGCGGCGATCCGCCAAGACGCTGAAGCCGAACGACTGCCCATCTCGCATCTGGCGAGACGCCACCACGTCAGCCACGCCACAGTCCGCCAGGCCCTGAACTCGCCCACGCCTCCGCCCCGCAAGAAACCGCCTCCCACCATGGGCCCGGCCAAGGGACGCATCGGCCCCACAATCGACGCCATCCTCGACGAGTACGCCGCCGCCCACGCCGGCCGTTTCCCCACCATGAGGGTGATCTGGGAGAAGCTGCTGGACGAACACGGTGTCACCGCCGCCTACGCCACCGTCCACCGCTATCTGACCAGCCATCCCCACTGGAGCACGGACACCCTGGCCCGGCAGCCCAGCCAGCCTTCAGGAGACTTCCTTGCGGCCGCTCAACTGCCCTTCTACGGCAACGTGATCAAGCACTATCGGACGCTGCTGACCGCAATCCGCCGCGACCCCGCACGACACGGACTCAACGGTTCCTACGCCACTACGACAGCCTTCCTGCTCGGCCTCGACGCCGGAAGCTCGTGGAGCATGCTCACCGGATTTCAGGAATGGCTCGTCGTCCGGCTCGGCAAGGGACATGACCTGACATGGCCCGTTCTCGTCCGCCACCTCGCCCCCGGGGGCTGGGTTCACCCGCTCTCCGCACCCGCCGATACTGCGGCGGTGACCACACTCCACCGACTCATCGGGGAATTCTTCACCACACGAGAGCAGCCGGACGGCCTCGCCCGGATCTTCCGGGACTACCAGTCCTGGGCGACCGCCCAGGACTGGTACCACCTCAAGGACCCGGCAAAGTCGCCGGCCTCACGGGAGGAACCACGGCCCGGCTAACCCACGCGAACTTTGATCAGCGGGTCGGGAACGAAGCCAGATCGAGATCCCACTGGTCAGCTGCGTGAAGCAGAGCGCCTGTCTCCACCCGGGCCTCCACGAAGTACTGGTAGATGTCTGCTCCGTTTTCACCCTGCTGCCACGGAGGTGCCGCCTCCATGGACAGGTGCACACGAATCACCGCGCCGTCCTCGCTTCGATCGACGAGGCTGAAGGCCAGGACCGGCTCGACGAACCAGGTGTCCGGGGACAGCCAGCCGTCGGCATCAGGCCTGGTCACCTCAACGGTCCCTGCAGCCACCGCGCGCAGCCAAGCAGACACCTCGCGGGCTTCATCGGTCAGCAGACAAGGATCACTGAGGGACCAGCTGCCGTCCGGAGTCGTCACCGTGCCACCGATGACCAACCAGTTGTCATCGTATGAGTCGCCGCAGACCGCGGAGAACTGGTATCGCAGGGGGCGGAGCTCGACACTGCTTACGTGATCACCCAAAAGCATTGCCTCAGGGTGTCACGGACCGTCTCGACGTTGCACGGTCCCGCAAGCACGTCAGCACCTCATGGGCGAGCTGGGCGAGACGGGCCGTTTGACATCCAACTCAGTCGCTCCAGGTCAGGGCGCCGAACCGGACTAACTTCGTTGTCAAAGGACAGCCCGAACTCAGGTGCACCGATGACGCCCGGAACACGCGGCGGCGTTCGCCACGAAACCACCCGCCAGAGTCTGGCGACCGGCAGCCACCAGTCAAAGCGGCACCGGACAGCCGTGCCAGGCCGAAGAGCCGGCCCCCGGTGTGAGCGCCGGGCCGGCTGGTGCGCGGGTCGTGCCTAGCGCGGCCTCGCCACCGCAGGCGTCCGTCTCGCTTGACCTCTTGCGCGTCAGTCCGGCAGCCAGTGCAGCTCGTGCGCCAGGGTTTTGGCGACGGCACGGATGCGGCGGTGTAGCGGCGACTGCTCGTGTGGGAGGACCAGGTGGATCGTCAGGCTGGGCGCGCCCCGCAGCGGTCGCCAGGTGAGACCGGCCGGTTGTGCCGTGACCGCGGCTTCTCCGGCCGGGGCGAGGGTGACCCCGTCGCGCAGGTCGCGCTGAGACATGTCGAAAGAGACTGCGGGCGTGTGGAATCGGGGGTGTGGTCGGGTGTCTCGGAACAGTGCGGACAGCTGATCGTGGATCACTGGGTTGGCCGCACGGTCCGGGAGTCGCAGCGGATACGCGGCCGCGTCGGCGATCTCGATCTCCGGGTGTTCGGCCAGCGGATGGTGCTGCGCCAGCTGGACCCCGATGCGCGCACGCCGCAGCAGGAACCGGCGCACGCCACGGCCCGGCTGTTCACCGCGGGTGATCCCGGCATCGATGCGGCCGTCGGCGACCGCGGGGGAGATCTCCGGTGTCGCCATCGGGACCGCGCCGACCTCGAGTCCGCTGTTGTCGCGAAGCAGCCTGTCCACCAGGGCCGGTGCCGTCTCGGCCCCGGCGCTGAGGCTGTATCCGATGCGCAGCGTGCCCAGTTCACCGGCCGCCGCGCTCCGGGCGGTGTCCCATGCCCGGTCCAGCGCCGCCAGCGCGGGCGGCGCGGACTCCGCCAAAGCCGCACCGGCCGTGGTCAATACGACGCTACGCGTGTTGCGGACCAGCAGGGCCGTACCGAGTTCCGCCTCCAATCGGCGCATCCGGGCGCTGAGTGCGGGCTGTGCGATACCGATCCGTGCGGCCGCGCGGGTGAAGTTCAACTCCTGCGCCAGCACCAGGAAGTACCGCAGGCTCACCGTATCCGGCGCCACGTGCCCTCCCTGCCGATTGATAACGATCCGTTCTGAGCCTATCCCGTACCGGTCTTTCCCTCGACCGCACATCGAGCCCTAACCTGCGCATATGACGCTTCAACCGACCGCAGTACCCGTCGCCGGGATCGATCGATCTGAGTGTCAGTTCGAAGTCGGACGTGTCCGGCCCAACACAGGAGGTTTCCATGGCTAAGGGCTACTGGGTCAGTGTCTACCCCGCCATTTCCGACCCTGAGAGGCTGACTGCCTACGACGAGCTGGCCGGTCCGGCTGTCCGGGCCGGGGGCGGGCGCACCCTGTCCCGGATTCCGTCCCGTGGCGGTCGAGTCGTCGCCCACGAGGCCGGAATCACGCAACGCGTCGTTCTGATCGAGTTCGACAGCTTTGAGCAGGCCGTCGCGGCATACGAGAGCGAGGCATACCAGAAGGCGCTGGTGGCCCTCCCCGACGGTGTCGAGCGCGACTTCCGCATCATCGAAGGCATCGACTGACCGGCGGGCCCAGCCATCGCTGAGCATCCGTCACCTGATACGCACACGGTGCTGAACGACGACTCACGAGACGAGTTCGAAGCCATGCCCTGCGTCCCGGTTCGTCGTCGACGTCCTTGACGGCCTGATCCCTGTCGGGCGGATCGAAGAAGCGACGCGACGTCCGGGCCAGCTGGACTGTCTCGCTGACCTCGTCGACGAAACTCACCCTCGCCCGAAGCGAACCGCGAACCGCTTCTCACACGACAGATCGGTCCAGCGAGCACAAGGCTTCGATGACAAATGTCGCGGGCGAGCTTGTGCCGGGACTCCTGCACGGTCAGCTGCCGGTTCATCTGGCGGAGGTAGGTGTCGTCGACGGGGTCGACCACCGCGAGCAGGTGCAGGGTCTTGGCGATACGGCCGTACTCGGCGAACGCCTGTCCGAGCGGAGTTGGGCGGCCGAGGCGGGATGCTCTCTACCGGGATGCCTATGAAACAGCCCGGTTCGACGCCGGAGGCAACGCACCGGCGTTGTCACAGGCGCCGGCCACGCTCGTATGACTCGCCCTCTGCGGTCGCCGCGGGTTGTGACGGCGGCATAGCGGCTTCAAGCATTCCTTGCCGTCACGGGCCAGCACGGCCTGCCGCGTCGTGCACCCGCCCCGCGGTCGCGGTGGTATCCGTCAGGTTCCAGCCCCCCGTGCCGGGGGATGAACGGGACCGCTCCGGGATCCGCTCGGGGGCAGTTGGGTGATCGCCGCTCAGCTGCGAACCGGTCAATAGCCGCCCGCCACGGGGCAGTTTGGAGATTCCGGCCGCCCCAAGACAACTCCACCCCGCACCGACGCGCTACGCGCGTTGACCAGCTACAACAACACCCCCACACCGCGTTCAACCCGCCGATTCCCCGGATGGGCCCCGCAGCCGCCTCGAACCCGCTCACCGGCTGCAACTGACGACCAGTGAGAACCCCTTACGCAAGGGACATGCCAAGCGTCGCCGGCACGGGCTGCACCAGATCTTCGACAACCGCAGTTCGGGCTACCACTCGACCCCCTGAACAACACAGCCCGGCCGCAGAGCATCCGATCACCCAGACCGGCCTCGGACGGGCCGTCAAGTCTCGCGGCAGCCCGCCTATGTGCCCCCTGTGTAGGGTCCATGATCAAGCACCGGGGCGAGCCACCCGCCGGCCCCGGTGTACCACCCTGCCACCCCTCGCACGTAAGAGAACACATGCGCAAGAAGCCCGCCGTCGTCGGCCTCCTGGCCGCCGCAGCCCTCGCCGCCACGGTCCCCGCCACCGCCGCACCGGCCCACTTGTCCCGCGCCAAGTGCCCCCAGCTCGCCGAGAACCTCTCCTGGTCCGGTGCCAACCGCGCCAAGCTGCAGAAGATGATCGACGAGCGGGGCACCTGCTCCGGCAAGGGCGGCCCCCGCCCCGTCGCCGCCTTCGACTGGGACAACACCGTCGTCAAGAACGACATCACGGACGCGACCCTCGCCTGGGCCCTCAAGCACGACAAGATCCTCCGGCCCAAGAGCTGGCGGGACACCAACGCCTGGCTCACCCCGGCCGCGGACAAGGCCCTCACCAAGGCGTGCGGCACCGAGGTGCGCGCCGGCCGACCGCTGCCCACTTCGAAGAACCCTGCCTGCGCCGACGAGATCTTCGAGATCCGCGAGAAGTCGCAGACGATGGCCGGCGAGGCCGCCTTCGCAGGCGACTGGAACCACCGCCGCACCGTGCCCGCGTACGCCTGGATACCCCAGCTGTTCGCCGGCTACACCCCGGGGCAGCTCACCTCCTTCGCCAAGAAGGCGCGCGCCGAGCAGCTCTCCGCGCCGGTCGGTACCAAGCAGACCGTGGGCACGCACACCCTGGCCGGCTACGTCCGCTACTACGACCAGCAGAAGGACCTGATCCGCACCCTCAAGGCGGCCGGTTTCGACGTCTACATCGTCTCCGCCTCCTCCGAGCCCATCGCCGAGGCGTGGTCCAGCGGCGTCGGCCTCGACCGTGACCACACCATCGGCATCCGCAACGTCACCAAGCGCGGCCGTCTCACCACGGAGATCAAGGGCTGCGGCGGCGTCGAGACCGGCCGGGGCGACGCGCTGCCCTACATGGACGGCAAGCGCTGCATGATCAACCAGGAGATCTTCAAGATCAAGGGCGCCAGGGCCTGGCAGAAGCAGGACTTCGCACACCGCATCGCCCTCGGCGCGGGCGACGCCGACACCGACGTCACCTTCGTCGACGACGCCACCGGTGCCCACGTGGCCATCAACCGCAACAAGTCCGAGCTGATGTGCCGGGCCTTCGACGACGCGGACGGCCGCTGGGTGGCCAACCCGATGTTCATCGACCCGCTGCCACGCAAGTCCGGCACCTACCCGTGCGCCACCGCCGGAGCCACACACCCCGACGGCACGCACGGCCCCGTCCGGCGCACCGACGGCTCGGTCATCCCGGACCAGCTCGACCGCGTCTGACCCGGGGCACGGGACCTCCCACGACACCTGCGCCCACACCGTCTTCCAGCCAGGCTGGCTGCTCGTGCGCGGCACCGTAGAGCGGCGCGGCGCCCGGCGCACCGTCGTCGACAGCATGGTGTGGGACCTCGAACAGATCGCCGTCGCCCGCCGCGGCCAGGGGGCCGGCATGCCTATCATGCGGCAGGCCAGGCGGGCGGGGGCCCCTTCGTGGACCTCTGGTGGGCCGGATGCCGAAACGACCAGCCGGACATGGTGGGTGGCTCCCCTCGGCCTTTTCGCACGACCTCTGGCCCAGGGCCGGGCCGGTGAACCAGTCTCTCCGCACTCGGACGGGCGTCCGGCCGGACCACGGTGCATGCCGGCTCGGACCGGGGCGGCCAAGGGCGGTGACGTGTGGCCGAACGGTCGTGTACATCGCGTCGCCCTTACGGACACGCCCACGAGAGGGTGGTCATGGTCGCGCTACGGGTCAAGGCGGCGACGCCGCTTTCCCTCATCGTGGTGGTTTGCCGTTCGTCGCCCCGGCCGGGACGTCCGGAACCTCGGACACTGGCCTCCAGGCGGCCGGGGTGTCGTCGGGGAGGGCGGGGGCGGCATGGCCGACAGCAGGATTCTGATCGCGGTACCGGAACACCCGCGCGCCGAGGGTGCCGGGGCCGAGCAGTTGCGCAAGATCCGGGACGCCGTGGAGTCGGGCGGCTTCGAGGTCCGCTGGGCGGTCACCGCCGAGGACGCGGACGCGGTGCTGCGTACCGAGGCGGGGCTGGCCGCGGCACTGGTCGCCTGGGACCTGCCGGGTGAGCGGCGAAGGGACGGGCCGGGGGCTGCGCTCGCGGCGCCAGGACCGGCGAAGGGTGACGTCGACGGATTGCCGGGCGGGGCCGCCGTACTGCGCCGGATCGGGCGGCGTTTCCGGGATCTGCCGGTGTTCCTGGTCATGGCCGACGAGGGGGTACGGGACCTGCCGCTGTGGGTGTCGGAGACGGTCGTCGGGTACGTGTGGCCGCTGGAGGACACGCCGGGATTCATCGCCGGCCGGATCACCAGTGCGGCGCGCGCCTACCGGGAGGACGTACTGCCGCCGTTCTTCCGCGCGCTCAGGCACTTCGACGACGCCCACGAGTACTCCTGGCACACCCCCGCCCACTCCGGCGGTGTCGCCTTCCTCAAGTCGGCCGCAGGGCGCGCCTTCCACGACTACTTCGGGGAACGGCTGCTACGCAGCGACCTGTCCATCTCGGTGGAGGAACTGGGCTCGCTGTTCGAGCACACCGGTCCGATCGGGGAGGCGGAGCGCAACGCGGCCCGCGTCTTCGGCTCCGACCTCACCTACTTCGTGCTGCACGGCGACTCCACCTGCAACCGCCTGGTGGGCCACTTCAGCGTCACTCGCGACGAGTTGGCGCTGGTCGACCGCAACTGCCACAAGTCGGTACTGCACGGGCTCGTGGTCTCCGGCGCCCGCCCGGTCTATCTGATCCCGACCCGCAACGGTTACGGCCTCGCCGGTCCGCTGCCCCCGGCCGAACTGGCGGCGGACTCGATCGCGGCCCGCATCGCGGCGCACCCGCTCGCCGAGGGCGCGGTGTCACGGGAAGCCCCATACGCGGTCTTCACCAACTCCACGTATGACGGGCTGAGTTACCACGCCGTGCCGACAGCGCGGGCGCTCGCGGGAAGCACCCCGCGGGTGCACTTCGACGAGGCGTGGTTCGCGTACGCCCGTTTCCATCCGCTGTACGCGGGCCGGTACGGCATGTCCGTGGACGAGCAGACCTTCCCCGGACCGGACCGGCCCACCGTGTTCGCGACCCAGTCCACGCACAAGTTGCTGGCCGCGCTGTCGCAGTCCGCGATGGTGCACGTACGGCCCGCCTCCCGTGCGCCCGTGGAGCATGATCGCTTCAACGAGGCACTGATGATGCACGGCACCACCTCTCCCCTGTACCCCATGATCGCCTCCCTGGACGTCGCGACGGCGATGATGGACGGCCCCCAGGGCGAATGGCTGGTGGACGAGGCGGTGACGGAGGCGATCCGCTTCCGGCAGGAGATGGTGCGGCTGCGCAGGCGGGTGGAGAGCGCCGGGGACCGGCCGCCCTGGTTCTTCGGCGTCTGGCAGCCGGACGAGGTCACCGACCCGGCGACCGGCGAACGTCTGCCCTTCGACCGGGCCCCGACGGACCTGCTGCGCACCGAGCAGTCCTGCTGGCTGTTGGAGCCGGGCGCCGCATGGCACGGCTTCCCCGGGCTGACGGAGGGCCACTGCATGCTCGATCCGGTCAAGGTCACACTGACCTGCCCGGGCATCACGGCCACCGGGGAGATGGCCGAGGAGGGCGTTCCTGCGCGCGTGCTGACGGCCTACCTCGCCACCCGGAACATCGTGGTCGAGAAGACCGACAGCTACACCACTCTGATCCTGTTCTCGATGGGCATCACCAAGGGCAAGTGGGGCACGCTGCTGGACGCCCTGATGGACTTCAAGGCGCTGTACGACGCCGATGCGCCCCTGGACCGGGTGCTGCCGGCAGCCGTCGCCGGGCACCCTCGCCGCTACTGCGGCCTGACCTTGCGCGAGTTGTGCCGACAGATGCACGAACAGCTGCGCGCGGTACGCCTGGTGGAGCTGCTGGACACCGCCTTCCAGCAGCTTCCGGAGCCGGTCTTCCCGCCGCAGCACTGCTACCAGCGCCTGGTCCGCGGCGGCACCGAGCGGGTCCGCATCGCCGAGGCCGCGGACCGGGTGGCCGCCGCGATGGTGACGGTCACCCCGCCCGGCATCCCGGTGCTCATGCCCGGCGAGTCCACGGGTGCCCTCGACGGCCCCCTGCTGCGCTACCTCACGGCCCTGGAAACCTTCGACCGCCACTTTCCGGGCTTCCGCAGCGAGACCCACGGTGTGACGATCGACGAGGACACCGGGGACTACCGGATCGAGTGCCTGAAGGAGGCGGAGTAACACGCGATGCACGACGCCTTCTCGAGAACCGGGCCTGGGACGGCGGGGGTTCGCGGCACAACCACCGCGGCGGAGGACACGTGCTGCCTGGGCAACAGCCGGTCACCATCGTCGCGCTTCTCGCGACCCCCGAAGCCGCCCGCCCTTCCGTCCCCACCGCCAGCCCCGACATCGTTCCGCTGCGAAGGACTCCGTGACCGTCGTCCGCTGACCGTCACGGACCACCGAGCCCGCCGACCTGACGGTCGGTGGGCTCACGCCGTCAGCCCATTGAACGCAACTGATCCAGTTCGCTCCCGATCTCGTCCCGCAGCACGTCATGCTGCGAACCCAGCCTGAAGCCCTCGTCACTCCACCGGTCACCCGGATACAGCCACACAGGCTTGCCCACCAGCTCGGCGGGCTCCCACTCGAACCGCGGCCAGACGTTCGCATGATGGCCATGAACGGGCTTACCGGGTCAGCGCGGTACGTGCCATGAGGGAGCAGCAAGAGTTGAGTGAAGCAGACGACATCCGGTCTACGTTCGTTTTCCATCCGCCCGTTGATGATGCTGGCGCCTGGCAGATGACGGTCGAGGGGTTCGTTCACGCCCTCACGGCGGCGTTTCCCGAGGCGTTCACGAAGTACCGCACCAGCGGTCTCCGCGGGAACTCTGTCGTGGACTTCGAGGTCGAAGTGCAGCCGGAGATGTGAGTGGAGGGTGTTGCCAGCACTCCGGTCGAGAACAGCGCCGTGGTTACGGTGGCGGGTGCGACCGCCGCGGAGGCGGCGCACTTCGCATTGTGGCTGCGCAGCGGTCTGGCGCCGCGCCCCGACCTCATCCGTTTCAGCGGCGAGCGGGCGCTGGACAGCGGGGACGACAGCGAGTGGCTGATCCCTGCCGGCGGGGGCTTCGAGGAAGTCCGGGCAGCCGTCGCCGAGCACGTCGGAGCGTTGGACGGCGAGTAACTGGCACCGATCGGAGCCCAGGCAGGGATTGACCAAGGGCAGTAACCCCCGTGCGCCGTCTGGGCGTGGACCGTCCGTGGATCATCTCGCCTCCCCGTGATCGGTACCTTCTCCGACGCCCCGCGCCCGCGTGGCACTCGGTCCGCTCGCGAAGGCGAGCCTGGCCTTCGACTGGGACATCCCGTTCAACCGGCAACAGGCCCCTCTGCCCACCTATCTCCTCAACCGCGAGCGCATCGAGGACATCCGACTACCGGCCTGCCGTGGCTAGCCGTCGGCTCGACAAGCCGGGTGGGAACCCCTGAGGGCACATTCAGGAGCACCGACGAATTCCGCTGAACTGCGGTGATGCCCCTGCTCGTTGAGACCGCTTCCCGCGCTATCCGAGATCGTTTCCCGCCGCTGGTGCGGGCGCCGATACGGCGACCAGCGCGTCTCTTCAGCAACTCGTCGGTGCTGGCCGGGCTATTCGTCGGTGCCCCACAGCTGGACCACGAACGGCACCTGCCCCTGGGCAGTTGCCGCCCGGGGCCCAGGGGAGGGGACCGGGCCTCAGCGCGCCTCGGGGTGGGGTCCGGCAAAGGACTCCGTGCCGGAGCCGCTGGCGGTGCGGGCCCATCGGGAGCGACACCGCGCACATCCTCACCGACACCGATACCGGCACCATCACCATCACCGTCCAGACCCACGACGGGCCGCCCCCGCCCGAGACCGGCCCGGACTGGGGTCCCGCAGAAGAAATCAGCCTGCACGCCACCGAAGACACCCCCCCCTCATTTACATCCTCGGCAGCGGCGACTTCGAAGAGGCCGAACCCGACGACGGCCCGCTCGCGCTGCCCGCCGGCCCGGTACCGGTGTGGATCCGGATGCGCCTGTACTGCCACAGCGCACACCCCGAACCCGGCGTCGGCGACCGTGCCGAGCGCCACCTGATCCAGTTGTGGGCCGCCCCGCAACAGCCGCCGGTGCACCCGGAGCTGACCGAATCCGACCTCACGCTGCGCTGCTCCTACAAGGAGGACTTCGACCAGAGCGCCGCCGCCTGGCGGCAATAACCCGCTCCAACAACGCGGCCCGTAAAGGGACAGCCGGATTTCGGTGTTTGAACGGACCGGGTGCCAGTCGGAGCCAACTCGCCTGTCACTCCTGTGAGTTAACTCTTTCGTGGGGGCCGCCCGTGGACACAGGGGAGCCGCGGAATCACGACGTAAGGCCTGCTCATCGTTCGAAGCTGTGCTACATCGATATCTCGTCGTCGTTGCCTCTCGCGCTGACAACGCTGTCGCCGCTCTTCTAGATTTCCTGTCGTGAAAAATCATTTTCAGCGCCCTGTCGGGCGTCGTGGTTTCATTGGTGCCGCCGCCGCGTTGAGCGCTGGGGCCGCGGCCTCGGGGACCTTGTTGAGGACCGCGCCGGATGCCCGGGCGGCTGACCGGGTGAGCGATGCCAGCCACGACCTCGCCCGTAAACTCCTCCTGGTGGGCGACGGGGGCGAGGACTTGAAACTCCGTTATCTGAACGTCCTCATCGACCACGGGCTCCCCAGGACGGCCGCACCCCGCGACATCCTCGTGGTGGGTGCCGGAATCGCCGGTATGGTCACCGCACTCCTTCTGAAGGAAGCCGGACACCGCGTCACCATCCTGGAAGCCAACGCCAACCGGGCCGGCGGCCGCATCAAGACCTTCCGTGGAGTGTTCTCCGACAAAAGTCTCCACGCGGAGGCGGGGGCCATGCGGCTGCCGGACTTCCACCCACTGGTACTGGCGCTCGCCGACAAACTCCGTATCAAACGCCACCTGTTCTACAACGCGGACGTGGCCCCCGGCGCGCGCGGCACCGGAAGCGTTCCGCCCGTGGTCCACACCTCCTTCACCGGCCAGCGGTGGACCAACGGCGCGCCCACCAATTTCACCGCGCCTGCGGCGACGCAGCGCAGCCTCATTCGGGTCAACGGAGTCCAAGTGACCCGCGGCGAATACGCCAGGTCGCCGCAGCAAGTCAACGGCTCCTTCGGAGCGTCGGTGCCCACCACCATGTCGCAGACGCTGGACAAGGCATTCGCCCCGGTGACGGTCGCACAACACGGCACGATCGATGAGCAGGTCGCCGCGTGGGCGAAGGTCATCCACGATTTCGACGACTATTCCGTCCATCGATATCTGGCGGAGTACGCGGGCTGGGACCTGGCCCGGATCGAGGCGGCAGGCACGCTGGAGAACCAGACGTCGCGCCTCCACTACTCCCTGATGAACGCACTGTTCGACCGGGCCATCATCAACCCGTCGTCCCGCTACTGGGAGTTGGAAGGCGGCACCGCCTCACTCACCGACGCTCTCGCCGCCCGCCTGGAAGGGACCATCCGGTACAACCGCCGGATGACCAAGCTGACGCAGACGACGCGGGGAGTGCGGATCGAGACGACCGCCGAGTCCGGTACCGAGGATTCGTGCGACGGCGCTCCCCGACCGCCCCAGCAGGTGTTCGAAGGCGACTACGCCATCATCACCGCGCCGTTCTCGGCGGTCCGGTTCTGTGAGTTCGAGCCCGCCCTGTCATACCCGAAGCGCCGGGCCGTCACCGAGCTCCACTACGACTCGGCGACGAAGGTGCTGCTGGAGTTCAAGAACCGGTTCTGGGAGCGAGGCCCGCAGGGCTTCACCGGCGGCGGATGTGTTTCCGACAACCCCAACCGGTTCACCTACTTTCCCTCTCTCGTGGAACGATCCAAGGGAGGAGTGGTCCTCGCCTCGTACACGTGGGCTGATGACGCCATGCGGTGGGACTCCCTCACCGACGGTGAACGGTATGCCTTCGCGCTCGACAACATGGCGAAGATGTTCGGGCCACAGGTCTACCGGGAGTTCACCGGCGTGGGCGCCACGCAGTCATGGGCCAGGGCCCGTTATGCGCTGGGGGAAGCGGTCATCTTCACGCCCGGACAGCTTCACGAGCACCATGCGAGCGCCCGAACCGTCGAAGGCCGGGTCCACTTTGCCGGCGAGCACACCAGCCTCAAACCGGCCTGGATCGAAGGGGCGTTGGAGAGCGCCCTACGCGCAAGCCTCGAAGTCCATGACCGCCGGTGACCTGGCCTGCGGGGTTGGCCAGGGCTCTGACCGCATTAGGTTCACCGGGTGGGGGCTCTCGGGTGTTCTAGTGTGCTGGGACATCCGATCCAATGACGCGAGCGCGTGCCTGGCAAGATCTCCCGCATGCTTGAAGAGAAGCTCGACGCGCTTGCGCAGATGATGGCCGAGCACACGGCCAGGCCAGCCGACCCGGACGGGGCTGTGCGTGCCGAGAATCTTGCCCACGCAGGTCAAGCAGTGTGTTGGTACTCGTGAATCACTCCGCCGAGGCGGTCGCGTCGGCGTATGTCCAGGCGGGTGATCTGCCTGGGGTTGGTGATGGTTTCGGGGAGTGCGCGCAGCGGCGCGGCTGCCTGCAGGGAACGGTGGGTGCGGTGCTCGTTGACGAGACGTGAGTACCATCCATCGGCTCAACATGAGAAGGAAGCAGTGGTGTTTGACCACGTCATCGGGCTAAGCCCCGACGAAGCTGCACGTTGGGCGGCGCTGGTCGAGGAGTCCCGCCCAGTCCTTCAGAGTGACGGAATGGAGGGTGTCCAGAGCCTCCTTGGCCGATCTGAAGGTCGGGGTGCCCCTCACCCGGCCGAGGCGAGGAGCACCCTCACGACGTGCGCCGCCCGGCTCCCTCAGGTTGAGTTCATTACCGGGCCCCGCGCCAGACATCCCCGTCACCGTCCCGTCAGCTACGGCCGCGCGGCAGCATGAGGGCCGCGGCCGTGGTGGCTATCAGCATCACAGCCGCGACGCACAAGGCGACCCGCAGACCCACAATGAACTCACCCCGGTCCGCGACCAAGGCTCCGAAGACGGCCACGGCGAGCGCGCCGCCCGTCTGCCGGAAGGAGTTCAGGATCCCGGCAGCCATTCCGGCCCGATCTGCGGCGATGTCGTTCAGCAGGATGGCGGTCAGGGAAGGTACGAAGAAACCCAGGCCGAGGCCGACCGGGATGAGCATCGCCGCGATCACTGGTCTGCTGGTGCCCTCGTCGATCCAGAGCAGGCCGAACATCGCCAGCGCGAAGATCGCTTGTCCCATGGCGATCGGCATCCGCGGCCCAAAGCGTGCCGCAGCCCTGGCCGAGGCCAGGTTGGCTCCGGCGATCACGGCCATCATCGGTAGGAACATCAGCCCCGCGGCCATGACGGACAGGTTCAGAACGTCCTGAAAAAACAGGCTCAGCACGAACACCAGCCCGTAGAACGCGGCATTGGCGACGAAGCCGATCGCGACCGAAACCGTCACCGTGCGCGAACGGAAGAGGTCGAGCGGGACCAACGGCGCGGCGGTACGTGCCTCGATCATGATGAACGCGGCCGCCGCCACTGCGGCGAGCCCAAGGCAGCCCAGCACCACGGGCTCGCCGAAGCCGTTCTCCCCTCCGTCGATCACCGCGAAGGTGAGCGCCGCGAGCGCGACGATCGCCGTGAGCTGGCCGTACGGATCGAGCGGCGTGGCACGGCGCGGGGAGCGCTCCGCGCGGGTCAACACCGCGAGGGTGGCGATGCCGACGGGCAGGTTGACGACGAAGATCGCCCGCCAGCTCAGAGTGCTGGACAGCACCCCGCCGGCCACCGGGCCGGCGGCAACCGCGACGGCTCCGCCAACGGTCCACAGCGCGATGGCCCGTGCCCGTTCGGCCGCGTCCGGGAAGGCCTGCCGGACGAGGGCCAGCGAGGAGGGCAGCATGATCGCCGCCGCGCTCCCCTGGATCAGGCGGGCGGCGATCAGCTCGCCCAGCCCCGGCGCCAGTCCGCAGGCCGCCGAGGCGACCGTGAAGACCGCGACGCCGGCGCCGAACGCGCGGCTCGCCCCGATGCGGTCGGAGAGCGTGCCCGCGGAAAGCAGGAGTGCGGCGAACATCAGCGTGTAGGCGTCCACGATCCATTGCAGTCCAGCCGTGCTGCCGCCGAAGGTCCGCCCGATCCCGGGCAGCGCCACGTTCATCGCCATGGTGTTGAGGTTGAGCAGAAAGATGCCCATGAACGTGGTCGCCAGGATCAGCTTCGGTGCGGCCGTGCGTTGCCGGGCATCCTGTGACGCGCGGGCTGGTTCAAGAGTGGTCATCCGTCCAGGCTGGTGAGGCTCGCGAGGGCGAGGCAGACCGTGATCTTCCGGGGTGCGCCATAGGTGGGTGTAGCAGGGCCAGGCTCCGGGCTGGACCCCTGATCACACGCTGGCAGAATGACGACATGACCGAGTTCGGGAAGTTTCTGCGCGCTCGCCGTGGCGACGTCCGCCCGGCAGACGTCGGACTGCCCGCCGGAACCGGCACGCGCCGTACGCCGGGTCTGCGCCGGGAGGAGCTGGCGGCGCTGGCCGGTGTGAGCATCGACTACTACATACGTCTGGAACGCGGCAAGGAGACCCATCCGAGCCCCTCCGTGGTCGAGGCGCTGGCCGACGCGCTCCGCCTCAACCAGGAGGAGAGCGGCTTCCTGCACGAGCTGGCGGCGCGGGCGGCGCGGCGTGCGCCCGAGCCCCGTCCCCTGCCGTCACGGCGGGTCCGTCCGACCGTCACGCAGCTTCTGGAGACGCTCCGGCCCAACCCGGCGTACGTCGTGAGCCGCACCAACGACCTGCTGGCGGCCAATCCCGGCGGGCTGCGGTTGCTCCACGGCATCGCCGACTGGCCGGAGCGGCAGCGGAACACCGTCCGGTACATCTTCCTGCACCCAGCTGCCCGCGAGCTGTGGGCGGACTGGGAACAGAAGGCCAAGGGGTGCGTCGCCCAGTTGCGGGCGATCGCCGGCACCGATCCGGATGCCCCGGATCTCGCCGCACTCGTAGGTGAGCTAATCGTCAAGAGCCCCGACTTCAACCGGCTCTGGGAGCGGTACGAGGTGCACACGATCGGCGACGGCGAGAAGACGCTCCGACACCCGGAGGTCGGCACGATGACGCTCTCGCACGAAGGGCTGTCCCTCAGCCGCGCACAAGGCCAGCGCCTCATCATCTACATGGCGCCGCCCGGCAGCCCGGACCACGACAAGATGACGCTCCTCGACCTCGCCGCCTCCGGCCCGTCCGTCGGTTCCGGCGAGACGGCGCCCGTCTCACCCTCCCGGAGACAGGGCTAGAGCGTGTCTCCCTGATGGGACGGTCAGTTGATCGGATGTGTCTCTCCGGCTGCTGATCACCGATGCGATGTGGGACCGGATCGAGCCGTTGATGCCGGCTGATCCGGTCCGTGGGCGACGATGGGCAGACCACCGTCGGACCCTTGGAGCCATTGCGTGGAAGTACCGCACCTGCTCACCCTGGCGAGACTTGCCCAGGGAGCTCGGCCCGTTCCAGACCGCACGCAAGCGCCTGATCAGGTGGGCTGTGGACGGCACCTGGGAACGGATCCTGGCGGCGATACTGTCCGCGGCGGACTCTGCGGACGACATCGGTTGGACCGTGTCGGTGGACTCAACCGTCTGCTGTGCCCACCAGCACGCTGCCGGAGCCAGAAAAAAGGGGGCGCCCGGCCGCTCGGAACCTGACGATCACGCACTCGGTCGTTCCCGCGGTGGCCTGAGCACCAAGGTTCATCTCGCCAGCGACAGCCACGCACGACCGTTGGCACTGCACGTCACAGCCGGTCAGGCCGGTGACGCGCCCGCTTTCGAGGCCGTCATGGCCGGGATCCGGGTTCCGCGCAGCGGACTTGGTGGACCGAGAACCCGACCGACAACCGTTCTCGCGGACCGTGCCTATTCTTCGCGCGCGATCCGGGCGCATCTCCGCCGCCGCGCCATCCGGGCCGTCATCCCGCAGCCCGCCGACCAGATCAGGCACCGTCTTCGGCAAGGACAAGCCGGAGGCCGCCCGCCAGGATTCGACCCCGAGGCGCAAAGGAGCGCAACACCGTTGAACGCTGCATCGCCCGCCTCAAGCAGTGGCGCGGCCTCGCCATGCGAACCGACAAACTCGCCCTCGCCCATGAGGCCGCCCTCCACCTCGCCGCCATCTTGATTTGGACCCGCAGCTGAGCACGAAGATTGCCCCAGGCCCGTGCCGCCCTCACGAAGAAGGCGGCACGTGAAGATGAGCGCGTGGACGACATTCTGAACTTCCTCCGTACACGCAACGCGGAGGACAACCATGCCTACGCCTACGTGGCCCGCACCTTCGGTGCCGAAGCACTGCTCGACAGCCACCTGCCGATGCTCGACCTGATCGACATGCTGGCGCGGGACTACAACACCATCGACTCGACAGATCCCCGTAAAGCGGGACTCACCTACACCATTCGTGTCCTCGCGCAGGCGTACGCCGAGCACCCCGCCTACCGGCGGGAATGGCGACCTTAGAGGTTCCAAGGAGACAGGCTCTGGCCGAGCGCGGCATGAGCATCATCCAGGCGATCGCAATCACACGGGCACTGCTGGGAAATGCGGAAACACCGCTCCGAGTTGCCATCGACATCGTGGCTACGAGCAAGGCTCGGCAGTAACTTCAGAGAAGTAACCAGCCCAGAACTGATTGAACCGGACCAAACAGGATGAGGCATATGAAACCTTCCGAACCCCCTGGTCGGACTCAGCTGTGGGATCTCAGATTCGGTGGCCAAATCTCACGATCGGTGGCCACCTGGTGGCCAATCGGCCACAAACCTGAGACGGGCTGGTGTCCTGTCCCACTGAAGGTGTCGGATTCTCGGTGCTTCTCGTTCGTGCTGTCGGATTCTC
The DNA here is from genome assembly GCF_045206365.1 of Streptomyces sp. NBC_00212. Lineage (NCBI taxonomy): Bacteria > Bacillati > Actinomycetota > Actinomycetes > Kitasatosporales > Streptomycetaceae > Streptomyces > Streptomyces sp. NBC_00212. The sequence goes on along the minus strand of NZ_CP108115.1, from coordinate 8,619,094 downwards.
ATTGCGTCGCGCGCTGAGCAGCGGCGTTTGCCCCGTATATGAGGCTTGGTCCTGGTCCGGTTCTCTCTGTACCTGTCACCGTTGTTTGCGGCAGGTACGCGGAGCCGGGGGCGGCGATGGATCCAGGTCTGGTCGATGTCGAGTGGGCCGACGGTGAGGGCGGCGGGCTGAGGAAGTCCGTACTGGGGACGGTGTCCTGGGTTCCGTTCGAGTCGGTGCTCCCGCCCCGCCGGGTCCTACCCGGGCCGTCCGAGGAGAGGCTGACCGAGGAAGCCGCGACTACCGTCATTGACCAGGCATGCCGGATGCTGCGGCTCCCCACTGTCCGAGGGCAGTTTCCCGATCTCGCCGGGGCCGCGTCGCGTGAGCAGATCTCGTACCGGGTTTCCGCGCGGAACTGCTGCTGGCCGAGTGCGACGACCGAGCCCGCCGCCGCTTGATCGCCGGGGCGCTGCGCTCCTCTTCCAGGTGCTGACGGAAAGGGGCGGGAGGCGGCGAGCGCGGCCAGGTCCACGGCTGTCAGGGCACGGTGATGACGATCTTGCCGCGCGCGTGGCCGGTGGCGCTGGCGTCGTGAGCTGAGGCGGTCTCTTTCAGCGGGAACACGGCGTGCAGCGGGACGGTGAGGCGGCCGTGGTCGGCGAGGTTGGCCGCCAGTGGCAGTCCTGCCCAGCCTGGCGACTCTCCTGCTTGGGAGCGGGAGTACCGCACTCCGTGTCGGTCGGCGTCGAAGTCCGCGATGGTCACTACGCGGTGTGGGTCGCCTGCGATGGCCACCAGTTCGGCAAGAGAGCCCTTGCCGGCCGCGTCCAGAATCACGTCGACGCCGTGCGGAGCCAGTGGGGCCAGGCGATCGGCCAGCCCCGCCCCGTAGGTGACCGGAACGACGCCGAGTCGGTCGAGGAAGCCGTGGTTGCCTTCGCTCGCGGTGCCGATCACGGTGAGGCCGCGGGCCTGGGCGAGTTGCGCGGTGATGGTGCCGACGCCTCCGGCGGCACCATCGATCAGCAAGGTCATGCCCTCGGCGGCTTCCAGGGCCTCCAGTACACGCATGGCTGTGTCGATGTTGCCCGCGGCGCCACCCGCTTCCTCGAAAGACCACGACTGAGGCTTGGGTGCCCATGCCTCAAGGACGGCGTACTGGGCCGCGGCGCCTCCCTTGTCCAGGAAGGGGACGAGGCCGAAGACCTCGTCTCCCACGGCGGTGCCGGTCACGCCCTCTCCCACCTCGTCGACTGTTCCGGCGGCATCCATGCCGGGGATGTGGGGGAAGTCCAGGGTGGCGATGTCCCGCAGCATCCCTGAACGCAAGTAGTGGTCAGCCGGGGTGACGCCGGTGGCACGCACCGCGATGCGGACCTGACCGGGCCCGGCGTGCGGCTCTTCGACCTCCTCCATGCAGAGGACTTCGGAACCGCCATAGCGGTGGAATTGCATAGCAAACACGGACAACCTCCATACGCGTAGTAAGTCGTTCAGCAGGTGAGCTCGCAGTCGCTCACCTCCGCGGGACCGTCAGATTCCCGCTTGGTCTCGGTCGGTGAAGAAATTGATCAGGTCCTGGGGCGTGGGGTTGTGGGCGACTTCGGCAGCGGCCGCGGCGCTGCGGGGGAACAGCGCTTGTTCGTACGAGGTGAGGGCGGTCTCGATGTCGTCGGGGTGTGCGGCGAGGGCCTTTCCGAGTTCGGCACCGTCCAGCATGGCCAGGTTGGCGCCTTCACCGTTGGGGGTTGAGAGGTGGGCGGCGTCGCCGAGCAGGGTGACTGCCGGCACCCGGTCCCAGCGGTGCCCGACCGGCAGGGCGTGGAGGGGGCGCAGGACCGGCGCGGTCCGGCCGGCGGTGATCAGGGCGGTGAGTTCCGGTGCCCAGCCGCCGTACTCCTCCGCGATCCGCTCGGCGGCTGCGGCGGCATCGGTGAAATCGATGGCGCCGAACCAGTCCTGCGGCTTGGCCAGGGTGACGAGGGTGCGGAGGACCCCGCTCTTCTCCCGGTGAGCCACGAGCCACTTCCCGTTCTCGTCCGGGTCGAGGGCGGCGAGTGTCCCGCCGCCGACCGCTTTCGCGGTGGCCGGGTGCCGGGTGTCGGCGTCGTGCAGGTAGGTCTCGACGAAGGACCGGCCGACGTATTCGGGTGTGGTGTCGGAGAGCAGCGGTCGGACTTGTGACCATGCGCCGTCAGCGCCGACCAGCAGGTTCGTTACGACGACGGCGCCGCTTGCGAAGGTCACCTCGTGGCGGCTCTCGGTGAGGGCGCGGACGCCGGTGGCCTTGTGGCCCCATCGGACGGTGCCGTCGGGGAGTGCGTCCAGCAGGATCTGTCGCAGCTCGCCGCGCTGTACCTCGGGGCTTTCGCCCGTGCCGTCGTCGGCCTTGTCGAACAGGACGGTTCCGTTGCGGTCCAGGAGCCGTATCGCTTGGCGGCCCTCCAGGACGATGCCGCGGAACTCGTCCATCAGTCCGGCTGCCTTGAGGGCGAGTTGGCCGTTGCAGTCGTGGATGTCGAGCATCCCGCCCTGCGAACGCGCCGTCGGGGAGGACTCCGCCTCGTAGACCGTGACCGGGATGCCGTGGAGGTGCAGGACGCGGGCCAGGACGAGGCCGCCGAGGCCGGCGCCGATGATCGTGACAGGAGTGTGCATGGGGCTCCTTGCGTGTCGCACACCTGCCGGGTGGGCCCCGGCAGGATCGCTGGAAGGAAGGCAGCTCGCCGGGCCGTGCGACCGGGCGGGGAACGGCTCAGACGACGATGACCCGGCGCCCGCGCGTGTGACCGGCCTGGCTGTCGCTGTGTGCCGCCGGGGCCTCGGCGAGCGTGTACGACTTCTCGACCGGGATGTGGAGCTTTCCCCGCGCGATGAGGGCGGCGGCCTCGGCGAGGGCTTGCGGCACGTTCCCGGTGACGCCGGAGTACCGGGCACCGAGCTCCGGCGCGCCGAGATCGGCGATGGAGATCACCTTCTGCGGATCCCCAGTCAGCTCGACGAGTTCGCGGATCACGCCCGATCCGGCCAGATCGAGCGCCGCGTCAACCCGGCCGAGCTGCCGCACCGTCTCGACCCAGCCCTCGCCGTACGTCGCCGCGAGGGCATCCAGGCTCCGCAGATAGTCCTGGTTTGCGGCCCCAGCGGTGCCGATCACCGTGATCCCGCGGTCGCCGGCGATCTGCAGCACCGCCGAACCGACTCCCCCGGACGCGCCGCTGACCAGCAGCGTCTGCCCGGTCCGCACACCGACCTGGCGGAGGATGCGCAGCGCGGTCTCCACCACGGAGGGGTACCCGGCAGCCTCTTCGAACGTCAGCCCCTCTGGTATCCGGGCCCAGGCCGACAGCACGGCAACCTCGGCATAGGTGCTCGAGCCGCGCCCGAACACGTGGTCACCAACCTCGACCCCGTCGACGCCCGCGCCGACCTCGTCCACCACCCCGGCGGCATCCTGCCCAATGCCGGCGGGCAACTCGATCGGGCGGACCTTCTGGAACTGGCCTTCCCGGATCCTCCAGTCGACGGGGTTCACGCCCGCCGCCCGCACGACGACGCGGATCTGACCGGGACCCGCATGGGGCTCCTCGGCGTCAACGAGGTGGAGAACGTCGGGACCGCCGAACTCGGCGAAGCTCACTCTCTTCATGCCGCCGACCGTAACACTAACGGTTAGCTTTTAGGAACAGTCACTCCTTTGGATTTGATAGTGTCAGCGGCATGACCGTGCCGACGACCGGACGCCGTGAACGCAAGAAGGCCGCGACCCGCCAGAAGATCGCCGACACCGCCCTGCGGCTCTTCCTGGAACGCGGGTACGACGCGGTGGGCATCCGTGACGTGGCCGCCGAGGCCGACGTGGCCGTCACCACGCTCTTCTCCCACTTCGCCTCGAAAGAGGCCCTGGTCTTCGAGCAGGACGACAACTTCGAACAACGCCTCACCCAGGCGGTCACAGAGCGCGCGCCGCACGAGCCACTCATCCCCGCACTGCGCCGCGAGATCCAGGCCATGGTCCGGCACTGCACGGGGGACGGCACCGCCCCGATCTACCGCATGATCGACGAGTCACGCGCCCTGCGGGAGTACGAGGAGTCCATGCGGCTGCGCCACGCGGAGTCGCTGTCCACGGCCATCGCTGCCGATCCCGGCCTGGCACAGAGCACAACGGCCTGCCGAACGATCGCGAGGTTCGTGATCGACGCCTATTCGCTGGCCCGTGAGGCGGACGATCCGCAGGCCGCCGTGGACGAGATCTTCCAGATGATCGAGGCGGCCTGGAAAGTCACCTGACCCACCATTCTGCGAGCATCGCCCCGGGGTCGGGCCCACCCTGGCAGCAGGCTCAAGGACGTCAGGATCTCCTGCAGAGCAACTACTTCGGCGGGGCTGGCACAGGGTGCCCAGCCAACTGCCTGGGGAACCTCAGCCAAGGACCGTTCACCGCTCACTCAATGGAGTGAAGCGAACGTAACGCAGACCTCGGGTCCGTAGAGTTAACGGTGGTTCTGGAGTTGTTAGTGAGTCAGCGGCGGGCGGCGGAGATCCGGGCCGGAGGGGGGATGTGTCTCCGGCCCGGTCACCGTGTGGGAACAAGGCTGGGGCAGAGGATACCGCTGCGGCTTTTGCCGCGCTGTGGGCGACGCTCCTGCTGTGTGGGCGGCAGCTGCAGGCACCCGCCCGAGGCCATGGCTGTCCGCCGTGCTTGGTTGATCGTCGCGTGCAGCTGACGGTCCAGCGCGATGCTGGTCAGTTGATTCGTTGTGTGGCCTGGCGCACGAGATGTCGCAGTCGAGTTCGGTGGGGGGTATCGGGCAGCTGCTCCAGGTGGCTTTGGGCCTGCTCGCCATACGTAGTGGCCAGGTTGCGGGCACGAACCATCGCCTGGGTGCTCTGGAGCACTCGGTGCAAGGCCGGCAGAGCCCGTTCGTGGTCCGTGTCGTTCCACAAAGCGTGCAGTTCGTCCTGTTGATGCGGCGTGGCATGGGCGTACGCGAGCAGGATGGGCAGGGTGGGGCGACGATTTCTCAGATCGCTGGAGGCGTCCTTGCCGGCAGCCTCTGAGGTGCTGTCGTAGGGCAGGAGGTCGTCACGGATCTGGAAGGCCATGCCGAGAGCCAGGCCGTACGCGCTCAGCGCCTTGACCTGGTCGTTGCCGCCGTCGACGAGGTAGGCGCCAAGGCGGCTGGCGTAGGCGAAGAGCACAGCCGTTTTGAGTTTGATCATCTCCAGGTAGGTATCCACCGGGCAGGTGAGATCGTCGGTGATGGACAGTTCGAGAGCCACGCCGCGCGTCAGATCTTCGCCTGTTTGGCCCGCGTCGTTGAAGGCTTGGTTGAGGCGCTCTGCGCTGACGCCCTGCTCGCGACAGCGGGAGAGCCCTTGGAGGGCCTTCATGAACAGGCCGTTGGCGGCCAGGAGCGCGAGGTCCACACCGAAGCGGGCGGGGGCTGAGTCCCGGCCCCTGCGCTGGTCGTCACCGTCGATGATGTCGTCGTTGATCAGGCTGGCGACATGGACCAGTTCGGTACTGACCGCGGCCGGGACCACCATGGCCGGCTCCCCGCCGACCGCTCCGGCACCTTCCACGGTGAGAACCGGTCGGAGCAACTTCCCGACGGGCAAGAGGGCGTGGCTCTGGATCGCGGCGAGCACTCCGTCCTGCGACTGCTCGCAGCAGCGCCGCAGCTCTGCGCTGATCGCCCGGTGCGATGCCCAATGACGTACGTTGTCGGACTGCTCGGGCGCGTTGGGAGCAGCGATGGGAGGGCAGAGGGGAGCCGCTTCCGTGCGGGGTTGAGGAATGGCTCCGGCCATGGATCCCAGTGAGGAAACCGCCAGCCGTTTCAGAGAAGCCGTGCGCGGGCGGGGGCGTCGGCGCAGAACAGCGGGCAGATCCTCGGTCACGGTCTGCAGGTGCAGCCGGTACAGGGACTGCATGGTGTCGATTGCGGCTTTGCCATACGCCGGCAGGCCCGCCGCCACCATGTCGGCGCCGGCCAGGAGCGCCGCGGCTCGGTCGGCTTCGCATCGCAGCGCCTGCAGCACCTCGGGAGTTGCCCTGCGGTTCTTTAGATCTGCGGGATCGGCTGCGCAGTTGTCCAGGGTCTCTCTCGAGATTCCCAGCCACCCGCGCGCCAGGTCTTCGGAGAGATCACGCAGGTTGTCCACCCGGTCCAGTCCCTCACCGAACGACAGCACGGCCTGGTCGAACGCAGGATCGTCGACCGGACCGCCCAGCAGGGGGCAGCCGAGCAGAACAGGGGCGCCCACGGCGTGGCGGGCGAACTCCGACAGCTCTGCCTCGGTGGCGAACTCGGTTCTCCCGATGTCTGCCCGGGTCGTCGCGACGAACCGCTCCAGCGAAGGCACCGGCAAGGCGAAAGCGGCGATGCTATGCACGATCGCGGCGCGCACAGGGTGCGCTGAATGGCCCGAACGGACTTCCGCCAGAAGCTCCTGCGTCTCCTCGGAAAACCGCGCGACATTGCCCTTGCGGTGGTCCGCCAGGTCATCCACCCAGCGCACCACGGCTCCCACCGCGGCCATCGCCGGCCGGCGATGCGGCGGCAGGAACGCCCCGGCCATGGCCATGGTCCAGTCCGTCTTGAGCGCCAACTTGAAGCAAGCCCGGTAAGACTTCCTCAATCTGGTGTCCTTGATACCTGCTAGATCGAGGCACTCGTCGAACTTGCCCAGTTCCCAACGTGCCAAGGCTTGACCTTTCTCGGGAGGTGATTTCTACGGTGCCTTGCGTGTGCGTGGCTCGGGGGTCCAGGCCACGGTGATCGCTCCACCGGATGCCAGCAGCAGGAAGCCGAGGAACAGGCCACCCATGTTGGCCGCGACAAGGCTGACCAGGGACAGCATGAGAGCGAGAACCCCGGGGAAGAGTCGTCTCTCGGGTACGTGCCAGGTGGTGATCCCGGACACCAGGCACAGACTGCCCAGCAGCCATGCCGACGCGCCGGCGGTTCCCGAGAACGGCAACATGCTCAGGCCGTTCCAGGTGGTTAGCACGAGTTCGGCGCCGCCCAGGCACATCAACAGGCCGCCCCAGAAGGGACGTGTGCGATACCAGGGCAGCCAGCGGGACCGGACGGACGGCCAAAGTCGGTTCACAGTCACTCCTCGGAGCCCTGAGGGCTGGAGGGGCAGCCTTGTCGGCCGTGGACGAAGTCCGCGTGGAATCCCTTCGCGGCGAGGGTGGCAGCGGCGAACGTCCGGGGTTCGACGCGGACCTTGGATGCCGTGAAGGAGCCTGCTGTCAGCCTGAAGGGCGAAGCCTGGCTCCGACCCGCCAGGTCGGTTTTCATACTGGCGGCGGAAAGGGAAACGCCCGAGGAGGTGAGGGAAGCGGCTTCGATGGTAAATCTCGAGCCGGAGAGCGTGTCGGCATACAGACGTGCAGTGGTAGCCCCAATCACCGGCAGCTCCACCGTGGACGTCACGCATACGCCATCGGCCTGAAAGTCCTCAAACAGCGACAGGAGCGCCGTATCGGAGTGCTCTCCCGAGGAGAGACCCGGAGCGATGGACAGGCCGGTCACGTGGATCTGATCCGCGGTGATCGCGACTGGTACGCGTCCGGTGAACGCGAACTGCAGCGCGCTGGCACTGCCATTCGACAGCAGCGCATAGGCAGCCCCAAGAACAAAAGTCAACACTGCCGCGCAATGCCGCCACCGAACGTGCCCCGACGGTGCCACCAGGACCTCCGCCGGCTCGCTTGACCCGCCTTCGCAGCGCAAGGCCCACTCTCCTCTTCTCATAGGGTTCGTCACGCATGCCGGGCCCGAAGGCAACCGGGGCATCCAATCGGCCCCTCTGGGGCATCGGCGCAGCAGCTCATTGCAGCCGCCCTGCCATCCGGGCCCCGCGCTGGGACTACATGCCGTTCTGGCTCCGCATCAGCCGCTCGATCCCCTTCTCAGTAAGCCAATAGGGCATCCCGATCAACGCCACATGGCGCCAACCAGTGCTCCGCAAAAGACACGTTCACCCAAACGAGCACAACGAGGGGGAAGCAGCCGCCGCCCTCATCCTGGAAAGGTGCGGCTCCTCTCCAGTGAGTTCCTTCAGCTGCGTCGGTGCTGATCGCGATGGCTTGCCCGATCGTCGTGTCCAGGGGTCGGTTGCTGGGGGCGGCGACGGTTTCGTGGCTGGAGGAGTTGGAGCGGCGCCAGGCTGCTGCGCGAGAGCGACTCACTGAACTACGCATCCAGATCGGGGAGTTGACGGATCGGCTGACTGAGCAGGAGAAGGTGCTGTCCCGGTTGTAGATCACCCACGAGACGATGACGGGGATCCCGTCCGGAGACGAGACCGTCACGGGACCTGGAGCGGAGGGGGGAGGCCGGCGGGTCGGTGGAGGCGTCCGGGCTGCCTAAGGAGGAGGACTGGTCCGGGGCGGGGGAAGCATCGGTTGGGGTGCGGCTGGTGCCGGAGTGGACGCCTGAGGTGACGGTGGAGGTACTGCCGCGTTCGCACCAGGACATCGTTGAGGTCCTCGACGACGCTGTGCGTCCGATGCGTGCCCACCGCATCTGCGCCACGCTGGACCTGTTGACGGACAAAACAAGGTGGAAGGCTTCCGGTCGAAGCTGCAACGACTGGCCGAGCGGGGCTGGCTGGCGGAGGTCGGACCGGGACTGCTCGCACCGCGGGACACGACCTCGGCGGCCGCGGATGCACCGGAGCGGGATGAGGCAGCCGCCTCGCGCCGGTGTGGGGTCGGATTCTCGTCCCTGGCGTCGAAGGTGCCACCCATTCACATGCTCGGAAAGCGAGAGCTCGATGACGCAGCGTATGCGGCCGCCGCGACGGCTGGCCCCTTTGACCGTGCCGTTTTTTCGTCACTTCCTCCGCTCGCATCCTGCACGCCCCCGCCGGCATCGAAGAGCACATCACCCTCGCCATCGGCTACGGTCCCGACGACACCGCACCCCTGGCCGCATTCCCGGAGCTGGCTGAACTCCTTGCCACCCAGCACAACCTGCGCACCATGCTCGTCACCCAGCGCGCAGCCCGCCGGGACCTCGCCGTCCCACCACACGCCGAACCCCGCCCGTCCCGGTCGCCCTCACCCTGGGACCCGGCTCCCTACGCGGCACCGGCCTCAACTACTCTCCCCAACCCACCGCCACCCCGGCTCCCACCCGCCTCGGCCACGCCACGGCACCAGAGCTCCACTACACCCTTTGCGACGACACCAACCCCAAAGCCTGGGTCACCCCCCTGTCAGCTGGCCGCGAATAGGAGCTTCAAGGCCGCCCACGGCATGCAGGGCACAGCAAGTCCAGCGGCACGCCAGCTTATGCGTGACCCACCGGACACTCCCTAAGACGGCCTCTCACTCGCCCGGCCCGCCGCGCCCCAGCGACCGATGAACTCCTCCGGAGCGCGGCGCTGCTGTTCCTCCCGGGCGATCTGCTGGGCAAGGACGGCGCGGTCGACGGCGGCTAGGAGCAGGTGCTGAGGTTCCGTCGAGGCCCCGCATGGGCAGGGTGGCGGGGTGACGAGCGGATTACCCCTGTGTGCTGCCGGGAGACCCCAACTGGATCCACGACGCCCAATAGGTGCAGGACGTCCTCAACTCCCTTGCCGCCGCGGCGGCGGTCGCCCACGACTACGCAGACCCCGATAAGTACGTCCTGCCGCGCCTTCCGTACCAGGTCGCCGCCGACACCCTTGGCCAGATCAGATCCGGCATGCCACCCGCCCGCCCCGGCGCCTTGTTTCTCATGGCCCTGCCAGCCTTCCGACTGGAAGCGCTGTGGCAGGTCCTGGACGTCCTGCGGCGCGCACGAGACGCGGACGTGGACGCCGACCAGGTCCTGGACCTCGTACGCGACTACGCCATGCACTGCTTCCTCCCGCCGCGCAGCGTCGACGACGTGGTCACTGACACAGAGCGCATCCTGGCCGTCCCCTCCCTGGACATCCCAGCCGTCCGAACCGTGGCCACCACCCTGCTCCTCAAGGGCAAGCACGACGCCCAATTCCGAAGCGCACGCGACGAGCTGCTCGATACGTGGCGAGCCGTCGGCATCAAACCGTGGGGGAACCAGGCGGGTGCCCTCGAATGCAGCCCGCTCATCAGGCAGATTCAGGGCCGAGCCCCGGTCCCCACCCAGCCCACCGCGGCCACGCTCAGCCCGCTGTGTCCTCCAAGTGCCCAAGGATCGCGCGCAGTGTCTGGGCACGGTCCACCGCGCCCTGCGGGAGTCGTGCAAGGCACGAGCGCAGGCCGCTGCACCGTTGCCAACTGGACGTTGCCCGGCCCGACGGCGTCGATCACCGCACGGACCGCCTGCAACGCCCAGAACTGGCCAAACGGCAGGACCTCCTCGGCGGCGGCCTCCACGAGAGCTGGCAGGAACTCCCCCTCCGGGCAGGCGTACAGGCGGGCGTAGGCGGTCAACCGAATACCGCCGTCTGCCGAGCCGAGGGCGCCAGCGATGTCAAAATCGACGAGCTGCGGTGCGAGCCTAACCAACTCCGCGAAGATCCGCTCCTGACGGAGGGTCCGCGCCGGGGTGGAATGCATACTGCGCCGCAATTCAGTGAACTCAGCCATGAGCCGCCCGACTCCCTCGGCCGCCTCTTCCCCCTGGACACTCTCGTCTCCAGACGCCACCAGCGCGACCCGCGCCTGACGACTCGCATCATTCACGGCCAGCCGCACGTCCTCGGCCCTCTGCTCGGCGGCCTCCAAACGCTCCTCCAGCTTGCGGTACTGGAACTTGGCACCGCCAGGAAGCTCAATGCTCTCGAACAGATCGCCCAGCCATGGCACGATCGCGATCGCGGCCAGGACCAGGGTGGCACCGTCGATCTTCACATCCGGCTTGACGATGTGAACGGCAGCCGCTCCCACCGCCCCGACCGAGATCACCGGCCCTATCAACCCGCTTCTGCCGACCCATCGACGCGCTCCCCCCTGCCCACACGAGCCCCGATCCCGCCGATGAGCCCAGCATTCCAAACAACTGAGCGACAACGGGCCACATCCGTCCACTCGAACCCCCACCGTGCATAGGACGTCCGAGATCCGGTGAAAGCGCTCTGGTCCCACCCCAGCACCCCCTCGCCCGGCGAGCCGGCTCACCTTCACCGGCGCGATCATCCAGACCGGCACCGACTCGTACCGCCTCGCCCACACCAAAGCCCAGGCCGAAGCCAACTGAGTGCTCCGTTTCTGTTTCTGGTGCGCCATGCTGACACCATGACGAGCAAGGGGTGGGCTATAGCCGTTGCAGCCTGGAGCGTGATCACAGTGCTGCTCGTGGGAACAACGGTCTGGGTCGCAACTCTCGGGCTTGTTCGGCTGGGCCTGGCTGGAGACGAAGTCCACCTGCGTCTTGCCCAGTGCCAGACCAAAGGCGGGGGGCGTGGGGGGAGCTACGTTCAGTGCTCTGGGCAGCTTTTGGGGGAAAAAAGCACGGACACCGTGAAGATCCGCCATGACGGCCAACAGGGAGAGGTTGTGCCCGCTGCAAGGACACCGTGGGGAGCCTTCGAGGTCATCGACACAAGCGTCACGTCGTGGGCAACGGGAGTTCTGTATCCCGTCCTGCCTCTCGCTGCTGCGGGGTTGACAGCCCACTTCGCCTTGCGCGCGGCCCAACGCGGACGCAAGGCCACACCGACCACCCCAGCACGTGGCTAAGGCTCGTCCCGCATTGATCGTTGAACATCCTTTCCCTCACTTCCGGCACGAGAGGTTTACCGCCCGGAGAGCGCGCGCCCGCCGCTTAGAGCTCCGGGAAGGGCGCCACCTCGTCCATCGCCTGCAGCACTTTGCGTGCTGCTCCGGCCTCTTCCGGCCGCACAGACGAGGCGAGGCCCTCGATGATCGGTCGGCCGGCGAGCACAGCCGCCCTGGCTGCCACCTCCCAGGCGGGTTGTTCCTGGAAGCTCTTGTTCCTCGGGCCGCTCGCCGCCGCGTCGGAGTGCCATTGCTCTGTCTGGCAGATGCTCTCCAGCAGGTCCAGTAGTTCCGCCCTGCACGGCACATGCGGGGCCCCGGCCAGTTCCAGGAAGAAGGGAACGGTCGGGGCCGTCGCCTCCCCAACCCCGATCTCCTCTTCCGCACAGAGGTATTCGGCGGCGATTTCTGCGATGGGTTCAGTCGTCGTCGGTGCCACCGGACGGCCAGATGCCTCACGGCCGCCGCCTGAGGTCCAGCCTGCGCAACGCTCACCGTCGTAGCGAGGCGGGCGGCCGGCGCGGTGAAAGCCCTGCACATGTCTCGCCGCCGTCGAGCCGCAGATCAAGCCTCCGGGAACACGGCGTCCGTCTGCAGCGGGCCTGCAGTGATGCGCAGCGTCCGGATGCGGACCGGCTCTTCCTGGTCGAGGTAGAAGATGTGCATGAACGGGGCCCGCACCACTTGGTCCGGTTCGCTCTTCCTGGCCATAGTTGCCTCGCCGCGCAGCAGACGGACCCCGTTGTCCGCGGTCCAGAACTCAAGAACCTCATGGGTGATGTTCAGCGGCGAGTCAATCTTCACGAAGAACGCCTTGATGGCTTCGACACCGTGCACATGCGCGGTGCCGAAGAACATGTCGGTGTCCTCGGTCAGTGACGCGAAGCCCTCATCGAACTCCAGGGTGTCAATGGCGTCCATGAACTTCAGGACCCAACCGGCCACGGTCGTCGTTTGTGCGGAGCCTTTGATGGCGATGGTCTCCTGTTCATGCAGCGGACAGGGCGGCGCGGAAGGCACCGCTCTCGACACTGGCGCCTCCGAGATGGGACGCAGCACGCCAGCGTCAGTCTCGGGGGCGTTCGAACAAGGGGGTGGCCTCCGCGTCGTACGGCAGGGTGGAGACGGCGGCGGCGTAGCCCTGGTCCAGGGTCTGCCGTTGGCGAGCAGTGTGTGGGCCCTTGGGGAGCGCGGCCAGGCGCGCCAACCGTTCCTCGTACGCCCCAGCGGCGTGTTCCGCGGTCGCCTGCCAGTCAGGTTGGTCCGGTACGCGGACCAGTTCCACGCAGGCCGGCTGCGTCCCCTCGGCCAGCGCGGCCGCAGCCCGGTCGTGGCCGTCGAGAATGAGCCAGCTATCCAGAAAGGACACCCACCACAGCAGGACGGGGGCGAGGGTGCCCTCGCGGACGTGTTTGCGGTACGCCTTCACACGCGGGGCATCCGGGGCCGGCAGTGGACGCAGCGGCAGGACACCGTGCCAGCCGCCCCCGCAGAGAATGTCGAGGGTGACGTCCGGCCAGTCCTGGACGAGGTCGCAACTCCAGATGCCCGGAGCGAAAGTGGTGCGCGGGGTCAGGCGCCATCGCCCGTGGTGCAACGGACCGTGCCCCGTCTCCTCCAGCCACCGGGCGTACCGGTGCGACCACTCGGCGCCGGCCCGCATCACCGCGGCGGTCAGAGGTGGCAGTGGAGAGCGGTAGCCGGGAAGGCGGCGCAGGTGAAGGTCGCGGCAGCAGCCCTCGCCCTCCGACCGGGCCTGGATCAGCGGTTGTTCGCCCTGCCGGAGGTACCACTGCCTGTCCATGCCCCGCTCAAAACGCAGCGGAGGCGGCCCCGGCCACCCGTCCGGCACGCCCAGAACGAGACCGCCCGCCGGTAGAAGTTCCCTCGCCGCCCTGATCATGCAAACAGTGTCAACACGAAGGCCCCCTTCCCCGCAAGGGATTTGAGCACCGGTGCGGCACGTCGACTCATCCACGATGCCGACGCTGCCGACTTCGCGCGCGGTTTCGCCCTAGGTGGCCACACCAGTCTCGTGCTCAAGCGAGGCCACGAGAAGTTGCCGACGGCGCCTCCCGCGGTGACAAGCGAGGTCGGCGCGAGGCTACGGCGCGGACCGTGCCCCGTCATGGCCGCACGACCGGGCGCACCTTCTTCGCCCATACCGTCGCCCTGATCCAGGACGCCGCGACGTCGTCGACCGGGCCGGCACCCTGCACGCTGGGCTCCCCCTGGCTGTTCCATTCCTGGAACTCGCCCTCGCCTTCCACCACGCCGTCCGCGGCGCCGACCAGGACCTGACCGCCACTATCGGCCGGCCAGACCCTCACCGCCAGCGGCGACTTCGCCACCTTCACCGACACTGCCTCGGCGCTGACGCGCGGAGGCTTCTCTCGGCTGAGCCCGGCTCTCAGTGGACGTTAAGTCCTTTTCTGGTAGCGGCCTCGTCCGGGCTGGGTGAGGAAGCCCTGGCAGGTGAGGCGTCCGAGGCGGCTGCGGGTGATGTTGACGGCTGCTTCGTCGGTGGGCATGCCGAGGCGTTCGTGCAGCTCACGGGCTCGGAACTCTTGGTCTGGGTGCTGGTTGAAGGCGTTCACGATGGCCTGGTAGGCGGTGTTCGTCTCGGCCGGTTCGGGTTCGCTTGCGACCGGTACGAGTTCGGCGATGACCTTCCGGGTGGTAGCCAGGTCCATGAGTCGAGCCTCGGTCTCGGTCAGGGCGGCGGTCAAGTGCGCGATCTGCTCGCGTAGTTCACCGGCGCGAGCCGCGGTCTCGTCGTGCCGGGCCTGGAGGTCCGCCAGGAGCTCGATGACGTTCACGCGGCCAGCCCGAGGGCGTCGCGCCAGGTGGGGGTCGGTGTGGTGAGGCGGCGGGCCATGTTCGCCATGGAGGCCCAGTAGACGCGCGAGGTGGAGGTGTCGGCGCGGTGGTCGTACTCGCTGGCCAGGCAGCGGTGCAGCGTCAATGTGCCGTTGACCTGCTCCACGATCCACCGCTTGGGCTGCGGGACAAAGCCCTTGCCCTGGTCTTCGGGGTTGCGGCGGACGACCTCGACGTCGATGTCCAGCAGGGCCCGTGGATGAGAACCTCGTCCTTGAAGCCCTGGTACACCAGGGCCTTCTCCAGGCGCATCCCGCACCGCTCGGCGGCCTGGTCGAGCAGGCCGGTGCCGGGGGCGTTGTCGTGGGCCGAGGCAGCGAGCACCACGACGCCGATGATCAGTCCCAGAACGTCCACTGCCAGTCCCCGCTTGCGGCCCGACACCGTCTTGTTGGCGTCCAGTCCCGTCGTGGTCTTCGGGACACCCGCCGCGCCGCGGACGGACTGGGTGTCGAGGATCACGAGGGACGGGTCCTCCAATCGCCGGGCTCTCTCCCGCGCCTGGCAGCGCAGGAGTTCCTGGATCCGCTGGACAAGGCCGTCCTGGCGCCACAGGCCGAAGTAGTAGAACACCGCTGACCAGGCCGGGAAATCGTGGGGCAGATAGCGCCACTGACAGCCCGTCCGGTTCTGATAGAAGATCGCGTTCACGACCTCCCGCAGGTCACAGGCCCCCGGTCCCCGGTCGCCAACGTGCCCCGGCTCGCGGCTCGGACGATTCCGTGTCCGCGGTTGTCCACCAAGGTTGTGCTTTGGGGCCGCGCACACTGCTCCTGTTCGGCAGCACGGTGGGATGCTGGGTGCGAGTGCCCGGGACGGCCGCCGCCCCTGGCTGAAGGAGCGGCGGCCTCATCCGCGCGGGGAACGGTGAGCTCCCCTCCAACGTCCCCCGCGCGAGGCGCCCTTCCGGCGGCAAGGATGCGGGAATCCCTGCCCTGAAGTCACCGGACGGGCATGGGCTGGAGCCGCGGAGTCGGTGCTGCGGCTCCAGCTGGCCTGTCTGTCCTGGTGTCGGTGCCGCCTCGGGGTCTGGGAGAGCAGCAAGTGCGCAGTCACCACTCCCAGCACTGCCAGCGGGTGGACTGCACCCCTCTGCGGGCAGCGTAGGCCGGATACGCCGACGCCGGAACCTTGGCCCTTGGCTTTCGGCCATGTAATCGATCCTGGTGACAGCCGTTCACCACCAGGCCCCCGCCAACTCGTCGATGACGACGCAGAGCCCCACCCTTGTTTCTACGTGGAGGAGCGGCGGACCGTGCCCTCTGCTGGCCAGCTACAGGCCTACCAACGCCGTCCCGCTCTGCCCTGGGTTGCCGGCAGGAGCTCATCGGTCTCGCCTGGAGGCACCTGGCAACTCCCGCAGCCAGTGCCCCGTGGTCGAGGGCCACGGCCACCGACCGTCGACCGGCGACCGGCGACCGGCGACCGGCGACCGGCGGGGAGATGGTGGTGGTCGTGCCCGCTCCTGACTGCGCTGGCCGATGACCCTATCGGGCAGGGGCGGGGCCGCGCGGGCTGCTGGAGACGGCACCGCTCACACGGATGAACCAGCAACTGCCTGCACGTTTCTGCACCCAAATGCCTCCCTACCGTGGGCAGGTGTCACTCCAGACCCCGGTGGCTGCCTGAGCCAGCCACACCCCGTCCACGCGGGGCCCGTTCAACCGGGGAACTGCCATGACGCACGAAACCCAACCCACACGCGAAGAACACGTCCCGACAGCACAGGGAAGCGCACACACCCACACCCTCGACGGATACACCGTGGTCGAGCTCCACGGCGAGCTCGACCTGTGCTCAGCTCCCGCGGTCCGGGAACAACTGGACGCAGCCACCTCAACCGCGGGTGCCCGCGTGATCGTTGACCTGCGGCCCGCCCACTTCCTCGACTGCACAACCCTCGCCTTGATCTGCCGCGCCCGCCGCCGAGCCCTGCACACCGGCGGCACCATCGGATTGATCTGCACACACCCGTGGCACCTGCAGCTACTGCAAGCAACAGGGCTGAACACGGCTCTACGCCCCGTCGCCACGGTGGAGGAAGCCATCGCGCGCGAACCGCACCATGAGGATGATGAGGATTCTTGAAATCGGCCGGTGCTGCTCTTCCCTCCGCTTCGTTGGATCTTGAAGTGAGTGGGGAGTCTCACCGAGCGTGTTGGCTCTGTGCTCGTTTAACCGCCAGGTGGCGTGCAGGGCTGGGCGATTGCTTGCAGGGTGTCGGGGGTGTCAAGTTGCCGATTGGCCAGCTTTTGACTGGATACGGACAACTATGGAGGTTCCGGGTCAGAGCCGGTGCGGGAGCGGGACGATGCTGGTGACTCCGACGGTCGCCGTTTCTGACGGTGTCCGGGCGGGGAAAAGCTGTTGCGGCCCGGATCCTGCCGTGGTGGTGCGCGACGTGTGTCGTGCTGCCGGATGATGACGGAACTGCTGGTGGCGCGGTGCGCGAGGCACGGGGCCCGGTCGCCGGGCGGTTGAGCAAACCGCGGGTGGTGGGGCTTGCGCGGCCGCACCCCTGCCGGTTCTCAGGGTCCTTCGGATCCGCCGTCACGGTGCGGAACCAACAGAGGGGGAAGTCCTGTGACTTCTGAACCTTCCAGACCCCGCCGCTCCTTATCCCGCTGGGGCAGCCGACTGACCTCCCTTCTTGCTGGCGGCGCCTTGGCGCTGACGGGCCTGGTGGCGCTCGCCGCACCCGCCCACGCCAACAACGGCCCGCTGGCCTATGTGACCAACTTCGGCGGCAACACCGTCTCGCTGGTCGACACGAACACAAACACCATCACCGGCAGCATCACCGTCGGAAGCAGTCCCATCATCGTGGCAATCAACCCGGCACAGCCGCGCGCCTACGTCACCAACTACTCCTCCAACACCGTCTCGGTGATCGACACCGCGACCAACCTGGTCACCGCGACCATCCCCGTCGGGAGCGGCCCCCTGACGGTCGCGTTCAACCCGTCCGGAACCCGCGCCTACGTCGCGAACAGCGGCACCAACACCGTCTCCGTCATCGACACCGCGACGAACACCGTCACCGCCACCATCCCGGTCGGGTCCGCCCCGAACGGGGTGGCGGTGAACCCGGCGGGCACCACCGCCTACGTGAGCAACAACCAGGCGAACAGCGTCTCGGTCATCAACACCGCGACGAACACCGTCACCGCGACCATCCCGGCCGGGAGCACCCCCACCGGCGTGGCGGTCAGCCCGTCAGGAGCGGTCGCCTATGTCACCAACAACAGCGCCAGCAACTCCGTCAAGGTGATCAACACCGCGACGAACACGGTGAGCGCGACCATCGCGGTCGGGTCCGCCCCGAACGGCGTCTCGTTCACCCCATCAGGCACCACGGCCTACGTCGCCGACAACGGTGGTTCCGACGTGAAGGTCATCAATACGGCAACCAATGCCGTGACGGCCACCGTCGCGGTCGGTGCCGGTCCGGCCGAGGTCAGGGTCAACCCTGCCGGCACTGCCGCCTACTCCACCAACCTGGGCGGCAACACCGTCTCGGTGATCAGCACCGCGTCCAACACGGTCACGGCCACGATCCCCGGGTTCAACAGCCCCTACGACATCGCCTTCTTCCCCAAGCCCACGCCCAAGAAGGCTGACATCGACGTCAACCTCGTCGCGCAGCCGCATCTGGGCATCCTGGTGCCCTACCTGAGCTACACCCTCACCGCCCAGAACACCGGCCCCGACGCGGTCACCTCCGCGACCCTCACCGCGGCCCTCCCGGCGGGCAGCTCCGCCACGAACCTCGCCGCCGGATGCACACTCGCCGGCACCACGGTGACGTGCGCCTACGGGGCCATCGCCAACGGGGCGAGCGTGAACAAGACGTTCCGCGTCCCACTGAGCCTGCTGACCCTCGGCCAGGTCACCGTCACCGGACTGCGCACCACCTCCGCACCCACCGACCCCAACCCAGCCAACGACAGCGCGACCGCCACCTGCACCGCCATCTCCATCATCCTCGTCACCTGCCCCTGACACCCCACACGCGGTGAATCCCCGCCACGAGACACCGCTGCCCCCGACCGGCCCTGCAAGCCGGCCGAGGGCAGCGGCACGACACCCAGGCAGACAAAGCGCAGGAAAAGACACCTGTGCACGGCATGTATGGGGAGATCCATCGAGCAAGTCCGGGGTCACCAGAGATTGCCAGGTGGTCGTTTCCATCGAGCGCCATCAAGGACTGACGCGTTCAAGGGGCGCTCATCCCCCTCCCGCGGAGGGCGAGCACACCCTTGTGGCCAGTGCCTGGTCACCGGCCTGTCCGGCGAGCCCGAGGCCCAGCCGCCCGCACCCCAGAGCTACCCACCCGCTGAGCATGTGCGCGTGAGGAGGGCGCGTCTGCCGGATCGCATGGAGAGGGCATGGTTGAGGCGGAACAGGGGGCGTGCCAGTGGCATCAAGCGGCGCAGGGAAGGTTTGTTGACGGTGACGGCCTGGGTGAGCACGGCGATGGAGCCTGCGGGAGTGCTGGCGCGGATGTCCCAGCGGATGTGGCCGGTGATGTCGCCGTCCAGTGCTGCTTCGAGCACCCGGCTGACGGGGTCCTCCACGAGTCGCTGCACGCGCATCGTCAGTTGGTAAGGGAGCAGCGCCCTGAGGGTCACCTCGGCTTCTCCTTCCCGGGTCAGTCGGGTGTGGCGCATCTCGGGCCACCATGAGGCGTAGTTCGCGATGTCGGCCAGTGTCGTGTAGAGGGCGTCGGGTGGGAGGGGTGTCCTCCAACGGCCGGTGAAGCGGACGTCGTAACGCGTCATGGGATTCCTCCCTGTGTTCGCACCGTCGTGCTGGGGGTGCGAGGCGGAGTCCGTGGGGTGGGTCGCGTGCGTGATCACGGGCTCCTGCCGACCAGCGTTTCGGCGATCAGCGAAAGGGCCTCGCAGTGGGGGCCGGCACCGACTTCGGCGATGGCCCGGAGCGCCTGATCGAGGTGCTCATCTGCCATCAGGCAGGCTGCCTGCACGGCTCCGAATCTCTCTGACAAGAAGGACATCTGCTCCAGCGGCACGCGCGGGTCGGACTCGTTGAGCAAGGCATGGCGGATGGCCGCGCGGCCCGCGCGGTCGGCGTTGCGGTGGGCCAGGAGGCCCGGCAAGATGGGGCGCTGGTTACGGACGTCGCTCTCCGCAGGCTTGCCTTTCGTTCCGGCAGGACCCGGGAGGTAGGGCAGGAGGTCGTCGCGGATCTGGAACGCGATGCCGAGGTGGGCGCCGAAGGTGCCCAGAGACTCGGCATCCCGCTCATCGCCGCCGCCAAGGATCGCACCGACGCGACACGCCGCCTCCAGCAACACCGCGGTCTTGTTCCGCGCCATCGCCATATATCGCTCAACCGGAACGGACAGATCACCCGGCATGGCGAGTTCGTCAAAAGTTCCGCGGCAGACCGCCTGACCGCCGTCGAACACGGCGAGGAAGCCGTCGCCCCCACCTACTGATGTCGGCCCGTCAGGGTGATGACTGCACCAGACCGGGCCTCGGGGAGCGCGCTCAGTTGTAATGGCTCTCGTCGACGGTCTGCATTGTGTCCCCGCCCGGATGCCATGTGCTGAGAGCGGATTTCCGGGAGATGCGCACCCGCCGGGCGACGAGCGGAGGGGGCAAGGCCCGTACGAGCCTGTCCCAAACGCCACGCTCAACACCGGTCACAGTCATAAGCCTGAGGCCGGCGTCCGGGTCGTACGCGGAGTTGACCTCCTCCAGAGCCTCGTCGAAGGTACGGCCCGGAAGAACCCGCAGGAACATGATGTCGTAAGCCACCGTCCCCAGCCTACGGGCCCACCCCCACCATCATCGAAGTCGTGCTGGGCCAGGCGGATGCCAGCCGAGCCGTCTGCCGTCTGCCGTCTGCCGTCTGCCGTCTGCCGTCTGCCGTCTGCCGGGAGGAATTGCCGCCTCTACAGCCTGGCTTGCAGTGTGCTGCGCTCAGCGCGGAACTCGTCCAAGAGGGAGAAGGACATCTCCATCGGCGGAGTACCCACTGCCTCAGCCGCCCGTTCGATCTCGGCAGCCCAGCCCAGGGCACTGGGGTACGCCTTACTCATCCGCTTCCCCCACGGCATCCCGACCGTCGGCGCCTGTGCGCAATCAAGACCTCCGGCCCTGCGAACGGCCACGGGTCCGTGTCCTTCCCGCAGTTGGGTCACCGGGCGAGTATGTGGCCGTCGTGGGGGCGATGGTCGCGGGAGCGGCGCAGGTCGGTGGTGACGTAGGTACGTTGCAGCCAGCGGTCTGATCCGTCGTAGCGGGGGTGAAAGGCGGTGCGCCCGTGGACGGTCACGCGGTTGTCGATGACGACCAGGTCGCCGGGGGTGAGGCGCAGGGTGCGGGCGGTCGCCTCGCAGGCGCGGCCGAATTCACTCAACGCTGTGGCGGCTCGGGGGGTGAGCGGGGTGGTGACGAGTTGGGCCATGCGTATGTCGGGGTCCTCGGCTGCTCCGGAGAGTACTGCTCGGGGCTTGGCGTCGGGCCCACTCGCGGCGTCGGGGCCGAAGGAGGGGGGCGGGGTGGTGCGGAACTCCGGTGTGAACAGGGCCTGGCGGCTGGCTGGGGTGAGGAGGGGCAGTGCCTGGCGGATGCCGGCGACACGCATGCCGGCGATCCGGTCGTGGTCGGCGCGCAGGCACAGGAAGACCACATAGTCGGGCGGGTGAGGGTGGAAGCCGTTCTCCGTGTGGAAGGACAGCGGCGTCGATCCGGCGTTGCCGTGGAAGGTCTCCTGCCCCGGCACGGGTACGACGTCCTGTACGAGGGCGCCTGATTTCTCGGCCAGGTACGCGAGAGGTTCGCCGAGTCCGCAGGCGACCATGGTGAGCACCGCGGCCGAAATCGTGGCCTGGCGCTGGACCGAGCCGGATACGGTCGGTGTCGGGGGCAGGGCCGCCTGATCGACGGGCAGGCCGCCGATCAGCAAGGTGCCGTTCGGGCCGGAATGTCGTCGAAACCGCCGCACCTCGCGGCGCAGCCGTAGCGGAAGGTCCTCCCAGGCATCCCGGGCCCGTTCCACCCACTCGGGGCTGTCGACCTGATCGATCCCGCCGGTGCACAGGGTGCGGGCCAGTCGCTCACACGCGTCGGTATCGGCCGGATCGAGTTCCCGGCTGGTCACGTCGGTGCTGGGGGTGCTGTCGGGCGTCGTGTCGGGCATCAGGGTCTCCTGCCGGGGCGTGGGCGGCGGACGCGCGGACTCACTTGTGGCGCAGGCTCGCCACGGCTTCGGCGACGTAGTGGTCCCCGAACCGGATCAAGGAGGCGTACTGGGCCGCGCGGCGATGGCGCATGAGCCGTAGTTCGGCGACGGCGTTGTCGGGCCCTTCGGGGTTCTGGGCGATGGAACGATCCAGATGCACCATCGAGTACGCGAGGGTGACGTGCCGTTCACCGTCGACGATGTCGGCTTCGAGGAGAGCGCCCCGTGCCTCGGCCAGCTCCGGGGCGTGAGCCGCCAGGTGCTCGTAGGAGTCGGGAACCACGGACAGCAGGTCCCTCATCGCCGCCCGGAACAGTTTGTAGCCGCGGTGTTGGCGCCCGCTCAACGGGATGTCCACCGACGGCGGCGCCATGGTGTGGCGTATCGACGCCCTGTAGTACTCGGCCGGGATGGTACTGGCGTGGGTCATGGCCGCCGGGAAGCCCCGCACGTACACCGTCGCGTCTGACAGCCGCAGCAGCGCGGCGTCGCTGTCGCCGTGCCGCAGACGGCTGGCGGCGTCGGCCACGGCGACCGCGGCGCAGACGTTGAACAGGACATGGACCTGATGGCCGATGAGCCACCGAGCACTCCACACGTCCTCCAACGACGCCTCCATACCAGGCTCCAGGACTGCCGCCGACGGCTCGGATTCGCGGCCGGTGCCCTGCGTCGCGCCGGTGAGGTCGACCACCGCCTGACGCATCCCGGCCAGCTCCAGTGCCAGGTCACCGCCCGACAGCGGAGCCTCACACAGGTCCTCCAGAGCGCGGTGGATGACCAGGACGCCGTGCAGGGCGGCCTGCTGATCGGACAGCTCTTGCTCACGGACCCGGAAGAAGGACTGGCTGATCGAATCGGCCGGCAGTGCCTCACCGACCACGGCCGGAGCCTGGTCCGACAGGGCGGCCACCAATGCACCGGCAGCTGCGGCGGCGTGCCGCAGCGCGAGAGTCCGCTCGACAGGCCTGGCATGGGTCGCCACCCCCGCCAGCACGCGCTCGGCCCGCTTGGCCTCGGCATCGACCCGCGGGCCCAGCGCCGGGGCGGACCGCCCGCCCCGGGGCTCGCGAAAGACAGCGACAGCAGGATGACCGGCAACCGGTGATAAGCCCATAGTCGAAGTACTTGGCCACCAACACGTCACTCGAAACCCTGATCCACGCCATTCCTGGACGGCGCCGTGGAGCGAGGTCAACGGCGGCAAACCGGTATCCGTCTGCCACGCGAAGACAGCAGGTGTCGGCTGACCGGAGTCGTCACCCGTAGCGCCGCCCCGTGGTTGTTTGCGGTCCGTAGACCGAGTCTTCCCCAGGGTTCGGGAACGGGTGAACCCAGCCGGTCACCCCATAACTACAAGAGTCCGGGACACCGGGATCGTGGGCAACGCCCCTGCTGCGCCATGAGCACGGCACAGTCCCTGCAGGCACGTTGGGTGGTGCGGATCATGCCTACGGCCCCGCCCCCGTTGCCCCACACACGCAGTATTCGGCATTCGGTCGTCGCCCGGCACCGGCCACAGTTCGACCGGAGCCCCGGCTTCCTGCAGTGCGTCGGCGGGGATTCGCTGTGTGAGCAAGCCACCAGGCTGTCCTCGTGGCCGTGGACGAGGAGGAACGGCGGCGCGCTGGAGTGGACTTGAGCAAGGGGGCTGGTTGCCGCCGCGTGCTCCAGGACGGTGGCCGGGGCCGCGCCGAGCATGAGCGCCTCAGGGGTGGCGTGTCTTCGTGAGTGAAGCAGCCCCGCGCGGTGGTCAGGTCGCCGGGTGCGCACCAGGTCACGGCGCCGACCAGGGACGGGTCGGTTGAGCCAGGGCGAGGAGTGAGGCGGGTGTCCGCCGGCGGATTCTCCCCACACCACTGTCCGCTGAGTGTCGATGCCGGGTTCTGCGGAGCGCAGGGTGAGCCAGCAGTGCGGTGCGCACGTCATCTAGCGGGACGGGGAAGGCGGCCTCGCCGCCGAGCCGGTAGTCGACGCAGGCGACGGCGAACCCCGCAGCCGCAATCCGCACGAACGGACACATACACACAGGTACCGGAGTTGAAGCGTCAGTCGGACGTAAACCGTCGGCGACGAGCTCGCAGTTGGCTCCCGGGTACCAACCACACCACCCCTGTGAACGGCGTCCGCGTGTGCGGGCATCGCAGTGGTCCGGCGAGACGGTCGACGGAGAGGGTCCGTGTGTCCGGCCGGCCTTGGACCGGCGCGGCGCCTATGCCGAGCCGGTCAGGGTCTTTCGAATGCTTCGCAGGGCCGTGAAGACGGAATGGCCGGTTGTCCTTCTGGGCCTCTCGCGAAGGGGGGCGTGGGATCGGTGCGGCGGATGAGCTGTCGTAGCTTGGTGCGGCTGTTGTGCTCGACCAGGATCGGTACGTAGTTGGTGATACGAGCGTCACGGAGCGGCTCGTAGCAGCCTTGCACGACATCCCGTACGACTGAGGCCGTCAGCAGGCCGGCGAAGGAGGCAGTCAGCCGGTCCGTGACCTCCTGAATGGGGTCGGGTAACGCAGTCTCGACGGTGTTCGCGCCCATGGCGCGCTCCTTACTGTCACGGACGACCGACCGCCGCAGCCGATCGGTTTCCGAGTGCCCGGCATCGGCCAGTCCACTTCCCACACTTGCACGGATCGTGGCCGCGGAAACAGCCCGCCGCATCTGTTCACCAACTCGCCATCTCGGACCGGCCGACCCGCGGACACATCCCTCACCGCCGTCCAAAGAAGCCACCTGTGCTGCGGGTCTTGTCGGCATCGGCGTCGTAGGGGCGTACGGGGCGTGCGCGAAGAACCGCAGGCGCCGCTCGGAGGTCCTCGCGTACATCGGTTGTCGGCACTCCACGCAGACAATCGGCGCGGGTGGCCTGACCTTCCACACCGCCTCCCACGCCTGACCACACCCCAAATCCGGCAGGTGCGAGAACACTGTTCCCCACTCAGCGTGCACTGCCCGAAACGCCATCCGACCTCCCCAATCGATGATCACCTCAGTGTGTCGCGGCGACCGCTGACAGCCGGTCCACTGACACCAAGATCAACTACTGGCGGCTTTTGGTCTACCTCGGGTATCGCCGAGGTACGGGTCAAAGGGGCAAATGAGTGGATCTTTGACCCGTGAACGCCCTGCTCAGGGCTGCGTGATCTGAGCGCGACTTCCGGCACCGGAGCGAGCCGGAGAGCTGTTTCCGCTGCTCAGATCCCTGCCGCAATCACCCGGCGGATTCGTTATGGGGTTGCTTCGGGCGGGATGGTGGGCTCGGGGCGGGGAAGCGTGTCCGGCTGTGGTGCCGTCCAGCTGGTGAGGAGTTGGAGGGAGCGGGCGGTTTCGGAGCCCGGTTCGACGTTGTAGACGCACAGGGTCTGGTCGCTTTCGCCGGGCGCTTGGAAGGACTCGTAGGAGAAGTGGAGGTCTCCGACGAGGGGGTGGTGGTAGGACTTGGCGCCGTGGGTGCGGCGCAGCACCCGGTGGTCGTTCCACCAGGTGGAGAACTCTGGTGACTTCAGGGTGAGTTCGCCGACCAGGTCGGCGAGCTGGCGGTCATGGGTGTTTCGGCCCGCCTCCAGGCGGAGGACAGCGACGGTTTCGGCGGCGATCCGCTCCCAGTCCCCGACACGTTGGCGGGCCTCGGGGTCCAGGAGGTAGTAGCGGGCCAGATTGCGACGAGGTGCGGGCAGGGCGTCGAAGTCGGTCAGGACCTCGCGGGCCAGGCGGTTGGATGCCAGGACGTCGGTGCGCCGGCCGAGGATGAACGCGGGCACATGGTCGAGGGTCTGCAGCATCAGGTGCAGGCCGGGGCGCACGCGCTGGGGGCTGGTCGCAGCGCGGCGGGCCGGTGTGGGGCGGGCCAGAAGGTCAGTGAGGTGCTCGCGCTCGGAGGGGTCCAGTTGCAGGGTGCTGGCGAGGGCTTCGAGTACTTCCGGGGAGGGATTCTGCGCGCGGCCCTGCTCAAGGCGGGTGTAGTACTCGGTGCTGACTCCGGCCAGGCGGGCGACCTCGTCGCGGCGCAGGCCGGGCACGCGACGGGCCCGGCCGTCATCGGGTAGCCCCGCCTGGTCGGGGGTTACCCGGGCACGGCGGGTGCGCAGGAAATCGGCGATCTCGCGACTACGGTTTTCCATGTCCCCAGTGTGGCGGGCGAGAGCGGCCACACTCCGGGGGTGGGTAGTACTGCCGGTACCTGCCTCGCGGATACCTGCCTGGGCAGGGCCCTTTCCGGCGCCCCATGAGGCGTCTGTGGGTGGTGTTCTTGTGGAGGGGCCGACGGCGAGAGGCCGCGGTCCCGACCCCCTCATCTCACCCACCTTGAAAGGTGTGTCTCATGACCGCGCAGACTTCCCTCCGCCCTCTCTCCGGCCGAATCGCGGTCGTCACCGGTGCCTCCAGCGGCATCGGTGAGGCGTCCGCCGAGCACCTGGCCGCCCTGGGAGCCCGAGTCGTCGTCCTGGCGCGGCGCGCGGACCGACTGGACGACTTGGTCGCCCGGATCGAGAAGAACGGCGGCCAGGCCCTCGCTGTGGCCGCCGACGTGACTGACACGGCGGCCGTGCAGGCTGTCGCCGACCGGGTGGCGGCCGAACTGGGCAACGCCGACCTGCTGTTCAACAATGCCGGCGTCATGCTTCCCGCCCCCGTCGAGGAGCTGGCCACCGACCAGTGGCAGCGCCAGATCGACCTCAACGTCACCGGCCTGATGAACACCATCGGCGCGTTCACGCCCCAGCTGGTCGAGGCCGCCGGTGAGCGCGGGGTGGCCGACCTGATCAACACCTCCTCGATCGCGGCGCAGAACATCTTCCCGACCTTCGCGGTCTACTCCGCCACCAAGGCGTACGTCACCCACCTGTCCCGGCACCTGCGGGCCGAGCTCGGTGCGAAGAAGGTGCGGGTGTCGGCGATCGAGCCGGGCATCGTCGGCACCGAGTTGCAAAGCCACGTCACCGATGAAGGCGCACTGGAGTGGCTGGCCGGCTCCAAGGAGACGATGGAATGGCTCACGCCGCAGGATGTCGCCCAGACCGTCGGGTTCATCGCCACCCTGCCGCCGCGGGTCAACCTGCAGCAGGTCACCATCATGCCCACCGGGCAGGCCAGCTGACCCTGGGATGCCGCAGACCGCCGCCCTCGCACAGCGGCGGCGGGGAAGCGGGCCCTACTCGCGCTGGCCCACCTGCGTTGCGGAGACACGTACGCGCAGCTCGGCCGGGTTCGCCACCGTGTACCGCTACGACCGCTCCTTCGCGAGCGTGTTCGAGGCGCGCTCTCCGACGCGGGCGACGAGGGTCCAGCGCGGAGAGGACGGCACGCACCACCACCGGCCTATCGGAAGCGTCTGTAGCAGGCGAGAGCGTGCCCCTCCCCTTCCATGCGTGCAGGTCGTGGTGCGCGTTCAGCGTGAGAGCGTGGTGACGGCGGCAGCGTGGACGCCGGGTGCGGCGGCCAGGAGGCTCTCGCTCTGCGGGGTCCAGGGGCGGCCTGCGGCGTCGGAGATCCGTCCGCCGGCCTCGGAGACGAGCAGGGCCCCGGGCAGCAGGTCCGCGCGGGCGCCGGCGAACTGCCAGAAGGCGTCGATCCGGCCGGCGGCCACGTTCAGCAGGTGCAGGGTTGCGGGCACTGCGGTGCGGACGACGAGCGCGTCGAAGAGCATCGCGGTGATCGAGGAACCGACGCGCCGCACGACCTTCTCGTCCTCGTCCGGCCGGGCCTGGCTGGTGGCCACGATGCTCAGGCCGAGGTCCGTGGTCTGGGAGACGTGCAGCGGCCGGCCGTCGAGATGGGCGCCCGCGCCGACGCGCGCGGTGCAGGTCTCGCCGGTCAACGGGAGGTGGACCGCGGTGAGCACCGGCTGGTTGTCGCGCACGAGGGTGGCGGTCACCGCCCATTCGGGCAGGGCGTGCAGGTGGTTGACGTTGCCTTCGGCCGGATCCACGACCCACCATTCGCCGGGCGGCAGCGCCCCGCCGTCGAGCTCGTCCTCCACCCATCCGGCGTCCGGGCGCAGGTGTGTGAGGCGGGGGCGCAGGACGGCGAGGGCGGTGTCGTCGTTGGCGGCGAGGGCGTGCATCAGCTCTTCGCGGGTCCGGTGGCGGACCACCTCGCCGAAGCGCTCGCGCAGCGCGGAACCGGCCGCGCGCACGGCGGTCGCGGTCTGGTCGAGCAGGTCGGCGTCGGAGGCGGCGGCGTCAAGGGTCTGAACGGTTTCGGGCATGGTGAACTCCCTTGCGGGCAGCGGGTGATGGGGCTGTCCGGATCGGACTGTGCGCTCTGTTCAGCGCTCTGGTCCCGAAGCTATACAGCACCTTGATTAACTTCAACTGCACGTAAAGCACGGCTAGGTTTACTCACATGCAATTGGATTTGAATCTGCTGGCCGTGCTCGACGCGCTGCTGGAGGAGGGCAGTGTGGCCGGGGCGGCCGCCCGCCTGCACGTCACCGCCCCCGCCATGAGCCGGAGCCTGGGCCGCATCCGGCGCACGACCGGGGATCAGATCCTGGTGCGCACCGGCCGCACGATGACACCGACCCCGTACGCGATCGCAGTCCGGGAACAGGTGCATGAGCTGCTGCACCAGGTCCAGGGGGTGCTGGCACCCAGCCGTGAACTCGATCTGGCGACGTTGGAGCGCACCTTCACCCTTCGCTGGCACGATTCCCTGGTCGCCTTGGGCGGCCTCGCACTGCTCTCGGCCGTACGGGAAGAGGCACCGGGCGTGCGATTGCGCTTCGTCGCGGAATCGAGCATCGCCACACCCGAGTTGCGGCGCGGCGAGGTGGA
Source organism: Streptomyces sp. NBC_00212 (assembly GCF_045206365.1). Lineage (NCBI taxonomy): Bacteria > Bacillati > Actinomycetota > Actinomycetes > Kitasatosporales > Streptomycetaceae > Streptomyces > Streptomyces sp. NBC_00212. The sequence continues at coordinate 8,590,540 of NZ_CP108115.1, read as the reverse complement.
CCTGGAGGCGAACGCCAACCCTCCGAGCGCACCGGACATCCGTGCCGAGAACGTGGGCGAGACCCCCCTCGTCGTCGCCCTGAGGCAGGGCCACCCCCTGACCTGTGACAGGACTCTCACCGCACAGCGGTACGCCGCCGCTGAGCACGTCACCGTCTCGCGACGGGGAAACCTCAGCAACGCCCTCGCGCGCCTCGGCCTCACCCGCCGCGTGGTGGCGACCGCGCCCACAGAAGCGGCCGCGCTGGAGTTCGCGCGCGGCTCCGACCTCCTGATCTGCGTCCCCGAAGCCACCACACGGTCAGCAGTCGCCGACCTCGGCCTGACCACGCTCCCCCTCCCGCTCGAACTACCGCCCGCACCGATATACCTGTCATGGCATCAGCGCTACGACACCGACCACGCCCACGCCTGGCTGCGCGGGCTGGCACGAACCGCGCTGGCCAGGGGCGGAACGGCGTCGTAGCCGGCACCGTCCAGCGACGGTCTGCCGTACGGCCAGCAGCGCCTTGCTGTTTCCCGAAGTGCGGACGCCGCTGGACCTACGACCGTCTCGACCAGCCCTGCGCAGAACTCGCCGCTCACCGGATCACCGACCGTATGGGCGACACCCTCACCGCCTGCACGGTCCACATGGCAGAGGCATACCAACAACTCGACGTCGCCACCGTCACCACACTGCCCTAGCGCAGAAGAACGCGGCCGGGTGACCCCGGTCGCCGTCGCTCGTCGAGATGGCGGTCAAGGAAAATAAGAAGTGCACGAAGGCAGTCCCGGGACCTGGGTCAGATCCTGGGACTTCGCGCACCCCGCCCGCCCGGGGGAAGAGGGCACGCCCGCGGCCCGGGAAGCCCCGCGCGGGGCCGTGGGAGTGACCACGGCCCGGGGCGGACGGCTGGCCACCCGACCGGTGACGGAACGCTCGTCCCGTACACCCCAGAGCAGTCAGGCCGGATTCCAGTCTTCAGGTCCCCCGCCGCGCCTGCAACCCCGCCTCCGCACCAGGCAACAGACACCGGAGTGGGAGACCGCTACGCGGTCCGCTCCGGAGTGGAGGGATAACGAATTCGCCCACGGCCACAGCATGCGACGCTGTCGCTACCTTGGGCAGCTGACGTCAGCAACTCCAAGATCTCCGACAGAGCGAGCTCACGCGGCCGCCCGCCTCCTGTCGCGGTGGATCGGCGTGCGCGCACCGGTCAGCGGGGCGCCCGTGCCGCCCTCCCGCAGCGCGATGATCTCGGCCGCGATGGACAGGGCGGTCTCCTCGGGCGTACGGGCGCCGAGGTCGAGGCCGATCGGCGAGCGCAGCCGCGCCAACTCCCCCTCTGTGACGCCGACTTCACGCAGCCTGCGCTCGCGGTCCTCGTGGGTGCGCCGCGACCCCATCGCTCCGACGTACGCCACCGGCAGCCGCAGCGCCTCCTCCAGGAGGGGCACGTCGAACTTGGCGTCGTGGGTGAGCACGCACAGCACGGTGCGCCCGTCGGTCCCGGTGCGCCGCAGATAGCGGTGCGGCCAGTCGACTACCACCTCGTCGGCCTCGGGGAAGCGGGCCCGGGTGGCGAAGACGGGCCGTGCGTCGCACAGGGTCACGTGGTAGCCGAGGAACTTGCCGGTGCGCACCAGCGCCGAGGCGAAGTCGACCGCGCCGAAAACAATCATGCGGGGCGGGGGCACGAGTGACTCGACGAAGAAGGTCAGCGGGCCTTCGTCGACGCCCTCGTCCGTGCACTCCAGGGCGAACGTGCCGGTGCGGCCCGCTTCCAGCAGGGCGTGTGCCAGGTCCGCCGCCGTGCGGGCCGACTCCGGCCGCCCGCCCAGGGTGCCCTCGTAGGAGGCGTCGGACCGGACAAAGAGCGCCCTGCCCAGCAAGCCGCCCGGGCCGTCCACGACCCGGGCGAGCGCGGCCGTCTCGCCCTCGGCTGCGGCGGACAGCGCCGCGCACAGCACCTCCCGGTCCGGCGCGGCGGCGGTCACCGGCGTCACCAGGACCTCGATCACTCCGCCGCAGGTCAGCCCCACGGCGAAGGCGTCCTCGTCGCTGTAGCCGAACCGCTCGCGCACCGGGCGGCCGTCCTGTAACGCCTGCCCGCACAGCTCGTACACCGCACCCTCGACGCACCCGCCGGACACCGAACCGATGGCCGTGCCCGCGCTGTCCACGGCGAGGGCCGCGCCGGGCCGGCGGGGCGCGCTGCCGCCGACGGCCACCACGGTGGCCACGGCGAAGTCCCGCCCCTTCTCGACCCAGCGCCGCAACTCCCCCGCCAGGTCAAGCAAGGGAGCCGTCCTCGGGAGCTGCTTGTCCGGCCGCCTGCGGGGCGCTCGCGGCCCGCAGGACGCGGTCGGGGCGGATCGGCAGGTCGCGGTGGCGTACGCCGGTGGCGTGCCAGACCGCGCTGGCGATGGCCGCCGCGACACCCACGATCCCGATCTCGCCGATGCCCTTGATCCCGCCGACCGGGTCGTCGGGCACCGGGTCGTCCACCCAGTCCGCCTCGATGAGGGGCACGTCGGCGTTGGCCGCGAAGTGGTAGCCCGCGAGGTCGGCGCCGACGTGCCCGCCGGACGCCTGGTCCCTGATCGCCTCTTCGTGCAGGGCCATGGACAGGCCCCAGGTCATGCCGCCCACCAACTGGCTGCGTGCGGTCAGGGGGTTGACGATCCGGCCCGCCGCGAAGATCCCGAGGAGTCGGCGGACGCGGACCTCGCCGCTGGTGACGTCCACCGCGACCTCGGCGAACTGCGCCCCGAAGGAGTGCCGTTCCTTCGGCGGGAGGGAGCCGACGAGATCGGCGGTGTTGGAGCGGGCGGTGATCCCCTGCGGCGGAATGTCTCCGCCCAGGGCCAGTTGCTCCCGCAGCTCCCCGGCGGCGGCCATCACGGCCCAGGCCCAGGAGCGCGTGCCGGTCGAACCGCCGGCGACCATCGCCGGCCCGAAGTCGCTGTCCGCGATGCGCACGTGGACGCGCTCCGCCGCCACTGAGAGCGCGTCGGCGGCGATCTGGGTCAGCGCGGTCCTGGCCCCGGTGCCGACGTCCGCCGCGGTGATGCGCACGGTGAAGGTGCCGTCGGCCTCGGCCGTCACGGCCGCCGTGGAGGGGGCGACGCCCGAGGGGTAGGTGGCCGCCGCCGTGCCGGTGCCGAGCAGCCAGCGCCCTTCGCTGCGCAGCCCGGGACGCGGGTCGCGGTCGGCCCAGCCGAAGCGGCGCGCGCCCTCCTGGAAGCATGCGTTCAGGTTGCGGCTGCTGAAGGGCAGTCCGGAGACCGGTCCCGCGGACGGCTCGTTGCGTGCCCGCAGCGCGATCGGGTCGATGCCGCACTTCTCGGCGAGCTCGTCCAGGGCGGACTCCAGGGCGAAGGACCCGGGCGCCTCGCCGGGTGCCCGCATCCAGGTGGGCGTGGGGACGTCCAGCGGGACGACGCGGTTGACGGTGTGGTGCGCGTCGGCGTCGTACATGATCCGCGCGAAGGAGGCGCTCTGCTCGACGAACTCGAAGACGGTCGAGGTGAGGCTCTGCGCCTGGTGGTCGAGGCCGCGCAGCCGGCCGTCCGCGTCGGCGCCGAGCCGGACGCGCTGCGCGGTGGGGCTGCGGTAGCCGACGACGGAGAACATCTGGTGACGGGTCAGTACGACGCGGACCGGGCGGTCCAGGACGGTCGCTGCCATCACGGCGAGCACCTGGTGGGGGCGGACGCCCTTGGAGCCGAAGGCGCCGCCGACGTGCTCGGAGCGCACGCGGACCGAGGCCGGATCGAGCGAGAACAGCGCGGCGAGTTCGTCCGCCACCCACTTGCTGCCCTGGTTGGAGTCGTGAACCTCCAGGCGGCCGCCCTCCCACCGGGCGGTGGCCGCGTGCGGCTCCATCGAGCTGTGGTGCTCCTCCGGCGTGGTGTAGCGGGCGTCCACGACGACGGCGGACGCGGCGAGTTCGGCTTCCAGGTCGCCCTTCGTGGTCTCGGCCTGCAGCATCGGGGAGTTCTCCGGCGTGTACGTGCCGGGGCGGCCCGCGTAGAAGGCGACGTCGTGCGGCTCGGTGTCGTAGCGCACCACCAGCGCTTCGGCCGCCTCCCTGGCCTGTTCGGAGGTCTCGGCGACGACCAGGGCGATCGGCCAGCCGACGAACGGCACGCGGTCGTGCTGGAACGCCGCCATGACGGGGTCGGGCCGACCGAGGAGACCGATGAATTCCCCGTTCACGCGCGGGGCGTTGCCGTGGTGCAGGACGGCGAGGACGCCCGGCATGGCGAGGACGGGGGCGTCCTCCACCTCCAGGATCCGGCCCCGGGCGACGGTGGAGGCGACCATCCATCCGTGAGCGAGGTCGGCGAAGGGGACCTCGGCGGCGTAGCGAGCCGCTCCGGTGACCTTGTCCCGGCCCTCGACCCGGCTGTGCGCGGCGCCGACCGCGCCTGTGGTGACGGGGGTTCCGGTCGTGGTGGTCATCGGACGGTCTCCTCGGCGGGGTCGGCCTGCTCGGCGAGTTCGGTCAGCACCGCCACGACGAGGTTGCGTGTCAGGGCCAGCTTGTAGCGGTTGTGGGGCAGCGGCTCGGCGGCGGCCAGTTCGGTGGCGGCGGCGGCCGCGAATGCCTCGGCGCTCGCCGGTCCGCCGATCAGCGCCCGCTCGGCGGCACGCGCCCGCCACGGCCGGGACGCGACGGCCCCCAGGGCCAGGCGCGCGTCGCGCACCACTCCCTCCTGTACGTCCAGGGCGGCGGCGACAGAGCCGATTGCGAACGCGTACGAGGCGCGCTCGCGGACCTTGCGGTAGCGGGAGTTGGCCGCGACCGGAGCGGGCGGCAGGGTGATCCCGGTGATCAGCGCTCCGCTCGGCAGCGCGGTCTCCAGGTGCGGGGTGTCCCCCACAGGCAGGTAGAAGTCCGTGATCGCCAGCTCGCCCGGCCCGGCGGCCGTCTCGTACGACACGACCGCGTCGAGGGCCGCGAGCGCGACGCCCATGTCGGAGGGGTGCACGGCGACGCAGTGCTCGGTGGCGCCAAGGATGGCGTGATTGTGGTGCTCCCCCGCCACGGCGGGGCAACCGCTGCCCGGAGAACGCTTGTTGCACGGCAGCGCGGTGTCGGTGAAGTATCCGCAGCGGGTGCGCTGGAGCAGGTTTCCGCCCACGGTCGCCATGTTGCGCAGCTGACCGGAGGCGCCGGCGAGCACGGCCTGCGCCAACGCCGGATAGCCGAGTCGCACCTGCGGGTGGGCTGCGAGGTCACTGTTGGTGACAGTCGCGCCGATGCGAAGGCCGCCGTCCGCCGTCGCCTCGATCCGGTCGAGCGGCAGTTCCCGTACGTCGATCAGCAGCGCGGGCCGCTCCACACCGGCCTTCATCAGGTCGACGAGGTTGGTGCCGCCGCCCAGGTAGCGCGCCTCGGGCTCCGCGCCGAGCAGCGCGACCGCGCCGCGGACGTCGTGCACCCGCTGGTAGCCGAACTCCCTCACGCCACCGCCTCCTTGGCGGTGTCCGTCGCGTCCCCGGCCGCCCGGGCGACCGCCGCCACGATCGCCACGTACGCCCCGCAGCGGCACAGGTTGCCGCTCATTCGCTCTCGGATCTCCTCGGCGCTGAGCGGTGGTGCTTCCGCTTTGGGGCTGACGTCGGCGCTGACGGCGCTGGGCCAGCCGGCCGTGTGCTCCTCGATCACTCCGAGGGCCGAACAGATCTGCCCCGGCGTGCAGTAGCCGCACTGGAAGCCGTCGAGGTCGAGGAAGGCCTGCTGCACCGGGTGCAGCCGATCGCCGTCCGCGACCCCCTCGATGGTGGTGATGACGCGGCCCTCGGCGGCGACCGCGAGTTGGAGGCAGGAGACCGCCCGGCGCCCGTCGACCAGGATCGTGCACGCCCCGCACTGGCCTTGGTCGCAGCCCTTCTTGGTGCCGGTCAGATCGAGTCGCTCGCGCAGGGCGTCGAGCAGCGTGGTGCGGTGGTCGACGGGCAGCGTGTGCTTCTCGCCGTTGATGTTGAGGGTGATGACGCTGGACGTCAACGGGGCCATGAACAGCCTTCTTTCACGTGCGTGGTGTGGACGGCGGGCGAGGCCGGGGGCCGGAAGGCCCCTGTCACGTGCGCCTGAGGCGTGTGCGCGAAGCAAAGGGGTACGGAGACGAAGGGCGGGGCCGAGATGGGCGGCATGTGCGGCGGAACGCGGCCCGATCGCGCGGCCCTCCGACCAGCTGCACGGGCTCCGCGTGCCGCTATGGTGCAGTCAAGCGGACAATTGTCCGTTAGCCTCGAACCTAACGGACAGCTGTCCGCTTAGCAAGAGGACTTCGGGCACGAGTCCCAGGGGCGCCGGAGTACCGGGCGTCGGAAGGAGGACGGATGCGGCACAAGAAGGACGCACCCCTGCGCTCGGACGCCCTGCGCAACCGCGAGCGCATCCTGGAAGTGGCCTTGGAGGAGCTGACCTGCTCGGCCGACACGCCGCTGAGCTCGATCGCCAAGAAGGCCGGTGTCGGGCAGGGCACGTTCTATCGCAACTTCCCCAACCGCGAGGCGCTCGTCCTGGAGGTCTACCGCTACGAGGTCCAGCAACTCTCGGACGCGGCGGCGCACCTCGTCCAAACCCGGCCGCCGGACCGGGCGTTGCGGGAATGGATGGACCGCCTGGCCCAGTACGTGATGGCGAAGGTCGGTCTGGCGGCAGCCCTGCGCGGCGGCACCACGGCCTACCGCACCCTGGGCGCCCTGGGCCACGCCCCCATGGTCGCGGCGGTATCGATGCTGCTGCGGGCGAACGAGGAGGCGGGCACGATCCGTCCCGGAGTGACGCCCGACGACTTCCTGCTCGCAATTGCCGGGCTGCTCCAGATCGACCCGCACAGCGACTGGCAGACACGCTCGACCCGTCTCCTCGACCTCGTCATGGACGGGCTGCGGACGGGCGCACCGGGTTCCTGAGGGGTCGCGCCGGTGCAGGTGCGGCACGTGCAGGTAGCGGGCGCGGGACGAGCGTTCGGCGTGTTCGGCCGCGTGGGCCCGTTCGGCGGCCGCGGCGAAAGCGCGTGGACGGTGCGCCGCTCGCACATGGGGCAGATCATGCAGGACCGGGGCAGCCTCACGGCCCTCCCGTCACCGTCGACGTACGTGGCCGCGAACAAGGATGTCCGGAAGCATCCGAACTCCAACGAAGCCTGGCGGAGCACGGGTTGGCGATCTCGGCGGGGGAAGGTGTCCGCTTGACTATCAGCGACCCGACGGGCCGGTAGTCGATCTAGCCGTCTCCCGGGTCAAGAGCGCGGACCCGGGTAAGCGCCCACGGAGTACTGCTGATGAACCCTGGCAGGCCGGGTGGGGGATCGCCAGGTGCCCTCGATGCGGGTCAGTACTCAGCCGGGCCAGCCTGCAGCCCCGGACAGGATGCGTTCTCAGCTTAGACGGTGCCCTGTGTGGTGAGGCGGATGTATCGCTTGTAGCAGCAGAGGGCGGCGGCGAGGCCGAGAAAGGCCAGGTAGTTGCGGGGGCGGCGTTCGTAGTGGGGGCTCAGCCGGCGGTAGCCGGTCAGCCAGCTCATGGTGCGCTCGACCGCCCAACGGTGGCGCCCCAGACGCTCACTGGACTCGATGCCCTTGCGGGCGATCCGTACGCCAATGCGCTTGCCGCGGACCCATTTCCGCAGGTCGGGCTGGTCGTACGCCTTGTCGGCGTGGAGCTTGCGCGGCTTGTAGTACCGGCCCCGGTCGGGATCGTGTCTCGATCGGAGCCCGGCGACCATGGCCTTCAGCCCCTGGCAGTCCTGGGTGTTGTCACGTGAGATACCGACCACGAGAGGCAGTCCCGACCGGTCGGACAGAATATGCATCTTGGAACCGGGTTTACCCCGGTCCACGGGGCTCGGACCTGTGAGTTCGCCCCCTTTTTTTTGGCCCGCACATGAGCGGTGTCGAGAAGGACGCGGGAGAGGTCGAGCAGGTCTTTCTCAGCGAGTCTGTCGAGCACGGCCCGGTGCAGCCGACCCCACACACCCGCCCGCGACCAGACCAGGAACCGGCGGTGGGCGGTCGACTTCGAGATACCGAAGCACGGCGGCAGAGCCCGCCGGGCGCAGCCGCTGACCAGCAGGTAGATGATGGCCACGAACAGCGTCTCATCAGGTCTGTCCCGTGTTCCGCCGTCCTGTGGCCGCACCTTGGAGGGTGGGATCAACGGCTTCGCGATCTCCCACAGCCCATCCGGAACAATCCAACTCCACGTCCCCTGCCCCATATTGAGGTCCTGCCCCCCCACACAGCGACAGTCCTGGTCCGGTGCCCCGGACCAGGACAAGGACCAGGGTCCTGGTCGGGAGCCCGGGAGGGACCCAGGTCCCCGGTCCTGATCATCCGCTGCCACGACGACCGGTTGCCCTCTCCGGTGATGGGCTGGAGCCTGGCTGGGAGCCCCCTGGCAGACGTCCGCACTCAAGTCCGTCCGCCGGAGGACATCATGATCCGCGCCTTGAGCCGGTACTCCACCAGACATCGCGTGGGCGACCAGCACCGTCACCGTGGTGGCGTCGGGGTCAGGGCGATAAGTGCGACACCCAGCACCGCCCAGAGGGCGATGACCTCCCACGGTGCTCTCCGCACTCGTCCTCTCACTGGTGCTGGTCCCCGCCCTGGCCACACTCCTCGTCCGGAGCGTCTGGTGGCCCCCCACACACACGGCCCACCGCGGGCGGCCTGCTCCAGCGACCTACGACCACACTCGCCACGGCGCCCGTCACATCAAGCCGGACTCGGTGAGCAGCACCAGTGGCCGGTGGGCCCACGATCAGCCGACCTGAGTCAACCGCCTCATGCGGCGCGGCCCGCCTCGCAGTGCGGACCCCTTCCGCCACGGGCCCCGCCGTCGCGAGGACACCGTCGCCGCCAGAACCCGTGACAACCGACCGCCCCAAGGAGACCCGTGACAACCCTCAGCCCCGCGGTGCGGCGCACCATCGCCGCGAGCCTCGCCCTCGCCGCCTGCTGCACCACGTCGCCTGCCCTGGCCTCGGCCCAGGAGCCCCTTGCCAAGACCGACTCCGGAACTGCTCTCGACCGCTACTACCGGCAACCCCTCCACTGGGACAGTTGCGTCAAGGGCCCCACCGACACCACGGGCCGCGACCTGGACACGGCCGGTGTGCAGTGCGCGGACGTGACCGTGCCGCTTGACTACACCGCTCCCCGGGGGCGCGCGATCAGCGTGGCGGTGTCCCGCCTCAAGGCCACCGACACCCGCCATCGCATCGGCTCGATCCTCCTCAACAACGGCGGCCCCGGCGGCCCCGCCGTCCAATCCCCGCCGGACGCCCGCAAAGCCATGAAGGAGGTCGGCGCGCGCTACGACATCATCGGCTTCGACCCGCGCTTCGTCGGCCGCAGCACCCCGCTGGACTGCGGCTGGCCCGTGGGGGTGTCCTGGCTCTCGGCCGGCGCGGGACGGGCGGGCTTCGACCACCAGGTCGTCCTGCAGAAGAGCCTCGCCGACAAGTGCCGTGCCACCGGTGCCGCCGTGCTCCCCTACGTCAGCACCCGCAATACGGCCCGCGACATGGACGTCATCCGCGGCACGCTCGGCGAGCGAAAAGTCTCCTATCTGGGCTACTCGTACGGCACTTACCTGGGCACGGTCTATACACAGCTGTTCCCCGGCCGCACCGACCGGATGGTGCTCGACGGGGCGATCTCCCCGGGCGACTACGGCCCCCGGCTGCTGCAAGGCTCCGAGCGCGTGAACGAGATGGCCCTCTCCGGCTGGGCTGCCTGGGCGGCCCGGCGCCACGACACCTACGGCCTCGGCCGCACCCGCGCGCAGGTGCTCGCCACCATCGCCCGCGTCGTCACGGCGTCCGCCCGCGGCCCGCTGACGGTCGGCGTCGGCGCCGAGACCTTCCGGCTCGATGACAGCCAGGTACCGGTCCTCCTCTTCACGGGCCTCGGGGACGACAGCGAGAGGACGCGGGCATCCCTCGCCGAGCAAATGTCCGTACTCGACAAGGCCGCCGCGGGCGCAGCGCCGACCGCGCTGTCCCCGGAGTTCGCTGCGGGGCTCCGCTACATGCTGCACGGCGGGGGCGAGCCCTCGGGCGTACAGCTCGCAGTGCTCTGCGGAGACGCGGCCGCCCCGCGCGATCCCGAGGTCTACTGGCGGGACATCGAGCGCAGCCGTGCCGCGCACCCACTGTTCGGCCCGCTGACCAACAACATCGGCCCCTGCGCCTTCTGGGACCGGCCCCGCGAGGAACCCACCCGGATACGGCACGGCGCCAAGGCGCTGATCGTGGCCGCGACCGGCGACCCGCGCACCCCGTACAAGGGCAGCGTCGAACTGCACGACCACCTGCCGGGCTCCAGGCTGCTCACTCTGGAAGGCGCGAACAGGCACGCCCTCTACGGACGTTACGGAAACGCGTGCGTAGACGACAAGGTCAACAGTTACCTGGCCACCGGTAACCTGCCGACGAAGGACCAGACCTGCGTCAAGCGGGTCGGCTAGAAGATCACTGAAGATGCTGGGGTTGTGGCCCCGGCCCGGAAGGGGCGGGGCCACACTGTGGGTATACAGGGAGGCGAGGCTCCTCCGGTGAGGCCTCCTGACGTGTGGGAAGCCTGCCGGGAGTTGATCTCGCAGCGGAGAGTGTTCGCGTTCCTGACCGACCACCGGGAGGCGCTGTTCCCAGCAGGGACGTTCGCGGACATGCACCCGTCCAAGAACGGGCGGCCGAGCTATCCGCCGCAGGTGCTGTCCACCGTGGTGGTGCTACAGGTCCTGAACGGCCTGTCGGACGTGGAGACTGTCCTGGAACTTTGCCGCGACCTGCGCCAGGTAATGGCAGCGACGTGCGCTTGCCTGCGTCGTCGGCGCCCATTCGATCAGCTCATCGCGCGGCGTCGGCCTCGTCGTCCGCACAGGTGCGGGGGCCGAGGCCGACAAGATGCCAAGCGTCGCCGGCCCTCCGCCACTGTGAGCGCGATGGTCCCAACTGCCCTCCGGTTCCGCACTCTTTCCCCTGGTCTGGTGTTTGCCGTAGCCGCCAGGAAGGCGGGCGCGAGCACGGCAGGGTGATGTGCCGAAACCAACCGACGTAGCGGCGGACTTCGTACTGGTCCAGGCCTCACTCGTTCTTCGCGGCCTGGAAACACTCTGGATCACCCAGCGCGACCCGGCAATCAGTACCAGCTCCCGGACGGGGGTGCCCAAGGGAGTGTAGGCAAGGTCGTAGGCGATCTGGGTGCGGCTCCTCCCGAGGGACGGCCCTACCCCCGTGGACTGCGACTTGGGGCACGGCCCACTGATCGACTCAGCCACCGAGGAGGGCGCCGCGCGGCTTCGCCGACGGCGCCGCTGAGAGTGTCAGAGTGCGGCTGGTCCCCACCGTGGAGTCCAGGGCGCTGGACGCTGGGCTGGGTGCCACGGTGGTTCCACATCGGGCAGAGGCCGGTGGCTGTGTGACTTCCGGCAGCGCCTGACCTACTTGGAGCAGATCTGGTCGTCGCTGGGCAGCTTGCCGGTGGTCAAGTAATGGTTGACCTTGCTGTCCACGCACATGTTCCCGTAAAGGCCGTAGATGGCGTGCCGGTTGGCGCCCTCCAAGGTGATGAGCCTGGAGCTCGGCAGCAGTCCGTGCAGGGCGACGGCGCCCTTGTGCGGGGTGCGCGGGTCACCGGTGGCGGACACGATCAGTACCTTGGCGTCCTGCTGCACCCGGGTGGGTTCCTCTCGGGGCCGGTCCCAGAACGCGCACGGGGTGATGTTGTTGGTCAGCGCGCCGAAACGCGGGGAAGCGGCACGGCTGCGCTCGATGTCCCGCCAGTAGACCTCGGGATCGCGCGGGGCCGCCCGGTCCCCGCAGAAGACCGCAGACTGCACGCTGCCATGATGCGACTGCTCTCCGGTCGTCGCCGCCCGCAGGGTCTCCTCGAACTGGGGCGACAATTGGGTCAACTGCCCGGCCGCGGCCTTGTTGAGCGCGGACACCTGGTCGCTGAGCGCTGCCCGGGACGCATCGGTGTCGCTGTCGACCCCGGAGAACAGGACCAACGGAACCTGAGTGTCATCCAGTTGGAAGGTCTCCGGGGCGGTGCCGACCGTCAGCGGGCCGCGCGCGGACGCCCTGATGACGCGATCGACGATGGCGAGAACCTGGGCGCGGGTGCGGCCGAGACCGTAGGTCTCGTTGCGGGCGGCTGCCCAGGTGGCCCAGTCGGCGAGCGCCCGCTCGTTCTCGCTGGTGGTCCTTCGGAGCAGCCGGGGGCCGTACATACGCGGGTCGACGGCACCGTCCAGGACCATGCGGTCGGTGCGGCCGGGGAACATCTGAGTGTAGACGGTGCCCAGGTAAGTACCGTACGAGTAGCCGAAGTAGGAGATCTTCTCCTCGCCGAGCGCACCGCGGATGACGTCCATGTCACGGGCCGTGTTGCGCGTGCTGACGTGCGGCAGCACGGAGGCGTTGGAGGCACGGCACTTGGCGGCCAAGTCCTTCTGGAGGGCGACCTGGCGCTCGAAACCGGCCCGGCTGATACCGGCCGAGAACAGGTTGGTACCGACGGACCATCCGCAGTCCAGCGGGGTGCTACGCCCGACGAAGCGCGGGTCGAAGCCGACGATGTCGTACCGCGGGCCGGCCTTCTTCATCCACGCGTGGAATTCGGGCGGCGACTGAAGGGCGGGACCGCCGGGGCCGCCGTTGTTGAGCAGGATCGAGCCGATGCGATGACGGGTGTCTGTGGCCTTGAGCCGGGATATCGCGATGGTGATCGTACGGCCATTGGGAGCCGCGTAGTCGAGCGGCACAACGACGTCCGCGCACCGCACGCCGGCCTTGTCCAGATCGCGGCCCATGGTGTCGTCCGGGTTCGTGGCGCAGTTGCCCCAGCGCAGGTGCTGGTGGTGGTAACGGTCGAGCCCGGCCTCTGATTTCGGTGCGGCGGGGACTGCCGCGGCCGTGACATTGGGGGCCGCGCCGAGGCAGGTGGCGAGGGCGAGGCCAACGGCCGAGGTACGGCGCGCGGCCGAGCTGGGGGTGGTCACGGAGTCTCCTTGAGGCGTTGGATGTCGCGATCGACATCGCCTTGCATGTGCACCGGGTAGGTCGTTGGCACCGCAGCCCCTGTCAGCGCGCGAGCCACGGGTCGGGCGGGCCGGCGTATGACGATGGCGATCTCTTCGAGGTGTTCTGTGCATGTTCCATACCGTCAGACGCTAGACGGAGCAGCCGTCCCCGTTCACTGCTGCTATCCCCCCGGCTCCCGTAAGGCCACCCCTACCGTCCCCCGTCCCACCCGGTTGCAGAAGGACACCGCCGCGCGCCCCGACCGTGCTGCTCACCTGCTCTGCGCCTGCCGAGAATGTCATCCGTGCTGCTCACGGGCTTGCTTGGTGGTTGCGGCAGGATGAGCACTCGTGTTGCTTCGCCTGGCATACCTGACTGTCACCAACGCCTTCGCCGCCCTGCGTCTGCTGCCGATGAGCGCCCGGGACAAGGACGTGGAGATCCTCACCCTGCGCCATCAAGCCACCGTCCTTGAGCGGCAGCTCGGTGCGGACAGGGTGAAGTTCGCTCCGACGGACCGCGCTCTGCTCTCTGCGCTCCTCGCCCCGCTGCCGGGCGAGGTCGTGCGCCGCCTGCGGCTGCTGGGTCCAACCGGAGACTGTGCTGCGCTGGCATCGTGACCCGATGAGGCAGCGTCACACCCGCCTCTGCCGCCCGAAGCGGCCGGGGCGCCCGCGTACCATTCGCTCGATCCGTCTTCTGATCCTTCGCCTGGTTCGGGAGAACCCGTCGTGGGGGTACAGGCGCGTGCACGGCGAACTCGCCGCCCTCGGCATCAAGGTCGCCGCCTCCACCGTCTGGGAGATCCTCGAAGCCGAAGGGATCGACCCCACGCCGGGCCGCAGCGCCACCACCTGGGCCGACTTCCTGCGCTCCCAGGCCGACGCCCTCCTGGCGTGCGACTTCATCGAGACCGTCACCCTAACCGGCCAACGGCAGTACATCCTCGCGGTCATCGAGCACGCCACCCGCCGCGTCCGCGTCCTGGGCACCACCGCGCATCCCACCGCCCACTGGGTCGGCCAGGCCGCCCGGAACCTGGCCATGGACCTCGAAGATGCCGGAGCCACCGTCAACTACCTGATCCGCGACCGGGACGCGAAGTTCCCAGCGCTCTTCGACCAGATCCTGAGCGACGCCGGCATCCAGGTCGGGCTCTCCGGCATCCGCATACCGCGCATGAACTCCGTCATGGAGCACTGGGTGCAGACATGCCGCCACGAGCTCCTGGACCGGACCTTGATCTGGAACGAACGCCACCTGCGCCAGGCCCTGCGCGAGTTCGAGCACCACCACAACACGCACCGGCCCAACCAGGCCATGAACCAGGCAGCGCCCCTACGCGCGGTGCCCGAACCGATCACCGATCCCGGACGAATCACCCGCCTGGACATACGCCGACACGACCGGCTCGGCGGAGTAATCCACGAGTACCAACATGCCGCGTGACCTGGCCGGATGAGATATTCGGCAGGCCCAGTGCCCCACAGCCCGCCGTATCGCCGGTATGGGGGGCTACTGGCGATACGGCCTATGCCCTATCCAGGCGTGACCCTCACTCGGCCTCTGGTGCGCCGTAGGAGAACTTGTGCCCGGCGAAGTCGGCGACATGAACGTACCCAACGCGCTGGTAGAGGGCGTTGCCGGTGAGGTTGTCCGGGTCCGTGAACAGGACAACGTCCGTCGCCCCCGCGGCGAGCGCGGCCCTGCTCACCTCGACGGTCACAGCTCCCGCGTAGCCGCGGCCACTGAGGTGGGCCGGGGTGTAGACGGGGTCCACCCGGACCATGCCGCCGACGACTCCCTCGACTTGATCGACACCGGCTCATGCGAGGACTCGCGTTTCGGCGACAGGCACTTCACGTTCTGGGAGACCCCGGAGGGTGCCCCCGTCTCGATGGTGGCCGCGACATCGGCCGTCCTGCGGCGGCCGGAGCACAGAGCGGACCGTCGGTCGTGCAACCTGTTCCCCTGCCGGCGGCTGGCCTACCGGCTTCGGCCGAGCGCCATGCCTGCAGGAACGAAGTCGACCGGAGGCCCATTAGTCACGCCCTAGAGCGGCGGGCTCGAAAAGCGGCTCTCGCAGAGTGCTGTCTGGATGGCGGATGTCATGTCGTCGTTCTGGGCGTCCGTGCCGCCAAGGTAGAGGTTCACCATGGCCGTGGCCTGCCTGCCGTCGGCCGTGGCGGCGCCCGTGGTCTGGTAGCCGGGGATGCCGCCGTCGTGCCCCCAGACGAGGCCGCCGCAGGGCAGGGGGTGGCTCTCCAGGCCGAGGCCGTAGGCCCCGCCGCCCGGATCACCGGTCGGACGGGTCCTCATCATTTCGTGGAGTTGGGCCGGGGCAAGCAGCTTGCCGCTCAGAAGCGCGTCCAGGAAGCGGTTGAAGTCGGCACCGCTGGAGATCATGGAACCGCTCGGGCCTGCGACCGTGGGGTTGAGTGCGGTGATGTCCTTGAGCGGCGCGTCCTTGCCCGGCCGGGCGTAGCCGCGCGGGTGCGGCCCGCGGATCTCCGGGGCGTCGTCCGGGACTGACGTCTGACGCAGGCTGAGCGGTTCGATGACGCGTCGGCGGATCTCGTCGCCGTACGGGTGGCCGGTCACCTGCTCGATGAGCATGCCGGCCAGCAGGTAACCCGTGTTGGAGTAGCGCCAGTCGGTGCCGGGCTCGAAGGCCGGAGGGTGGGCGAGCGCGAGCTTCACGAGGTCGCGGGTGTCGTAGTGCGCCAGTGGGTCGTTGAGGACGTCCTCCGGCTTGAGGTAGTCCAGATAGTCGGGGATGCCACTGGTGTGCTGGAGGAGCTGACGGACCGTCATCCTACGTCCGTCGTTGCCGTGCCCGCGGACCACGCCGGGCAGGTACCGCTCCACCGGTGCGTCGAGGACCACGCGCCCCTCGCCCACCAGTTGGAGGACCACGGTCGCCACGAACGGCTTGGTCATGCTGCCGATCCGGAACCGGCTGTCCCCGCGCATCGGCGCGTGGCTCTTCACGTCCGCGACACCGCTGGTCAGCACCGCACCGCCGGGCCTGCCCCCCAGCGCGACAAGCGCACCGGGACCGCCGTCCCTCGTGGTCAGCCGGTGCAGGAGCACACGGAGCTGGGGGTGGTCGGCAGCGGCGTCATCGGTGGTGGCGTGCGCGGCGTTCTGCCACGCCGAAGTGTCGTCGCCCCGCGCGCAGGCTGTGCCGCCGACCACCGCGACCAGTGCGAGCAGGCCGCTCAACGCGCGTCGGTATCGGGTCATGTTCGCATCCTCGGAGGTGAGTGCCGCCATGGTTTCGGCGCCGCGCGTCGTACTCGGGTCGACACGTCATCCTGCGCCGCCACCATGGTGTCCGGGACATACGGGGCAACGCGATGGGGCGACCGCCCGGATCGGGGGTGGGGACAGCCCCAGGGGCCCCGACGTTCACCGTCCCGCGCAGACACTGCACGGCCGGCACCATCCGTACGCGTCCCGGACCAGCCGGCAGAGCAGAGGGGCGCGGCGAGCACGGAGAACCGTTCGGGCGCGGAGCGGGGCGCGGAGCGCGCCGGGACCGCCTGCCCGCTTCCGCAGCGCGTGAGAGCGCGCAGCGCTCGGTCCCGGGCGAGCGCAGCGAGACCGGGCACGCGGCCGTCGGCGGGCCGTGACGGCGCCGCCCCGGGCAGGCCGAAGTGAGTCTGTGCCGTGCTGCGCCTTGCTCGCGCTGCGGCCTCACCAGGCCAGGTCAGTCGTGGCGTGCCTTCCGTGCACCAGCCGGCTTCGTTTCCCGGCCCCATCCCAGCCTCCCGACCCGGCGTCCCGGGATGGAGCCGGGACGAGTGAACACCCCTTGGGACGGCGGGATGCGCACCCTGCACTGCTACAGATGTTCTGTCACTGAACGATCTGCCCGGCCGCTGTCCTTCACGGGTGTGGCTGGGCATCGCACGCGCACGCTGGCCTGTCGGTCCGCGTCACCTTGAACTTGAAAAGGGACATCTCCATGACACGCGTTCTTGGACGACTCGCATCTGTCTCGGCCGGCCTCGCGCTCGCGGGCGCCGCGGCCCTGGTGGCTGCCCCGTCCGCCATGGCAGCCCCCTCCACGCTTCACAACTACAGCTCGAACAGTGCCTGGGCATCCTGAACGGCAGCAGCTCCTGGGGCGCCCACGCGATCCAGTGGGGCTGCAACGGAAACGACGACCAGAAGTGGTCCTTCCAAGGGGCCGGCGACATCTACATCACCATCACCAACTCCAATGACGGCGAGTGCCTCGGTATCGACGGCGGAAGCACCGCCCAGGGCGCCCGCGCCATCCAGTGGGGCTGCAACGGAAACGACGACCAGAAGTGGCACATGGTCTACAACGGCCCCCAGACCGGGACCTACCGCTTCGTCAACAAGAAGTCCGGCCAGTGCCTCGGTATCCTGAACGGCAGCAACGCCCAGGGCGCCGAAGCGATCCAGTGGGGCTGCAACGGGCGAAACGACCAGTCCTGGTACCTCTGAACCCGGCGGACACACCGCTCGGTGAGCGCAAGCCGCCGACAACCCCCGCACAGGTCAGCAGACAGTCGCAGTGACACTGTCTGCGCTGCGGTCGCGTGAAGGCGACCGCAGCGCGCAGGGCCAGCACCTGCGAGAAGGCTCTGGGGCCGCACCCGAGGGCGCGGCCCCAGGGCCCTGCTATGTCCAGTCGTGCGCGGACGGCTCGTGGATGACCTCCAGGGGGAAGCCGGCGGCTGAAGCTTCCCCTTGATCGTGGACACCTGGAGACTGGGACGTGAGGTTCCAGAGGAAGTAGTGCCAGGTGGGAAGCAAGAACAACCGCAGCAAGCGGTACACGGAGGAGTTCAAGCGGGACGCGATCGCGCTGGTGGACTCCACGGGCCGGACGGTCACCGAGGTCGCGCGGGATCTCGGGGTGAGCCCCGAATCACTCCGGAGCTGGTACAAACAGGCCCGCGCCGACCGTGGTGAGGGCCGGCCCGGCGAGCTCACGAGCGAGGAGCACGAGGAACTCAAGCGGCTGCGCAAACTCGCCGCCGAGCAGGCCAGGACGATCGAGGTGCTGCGAAAAGCCGCGGTCTTCTTCGCGAAGGAGAGCGATCGATGAACGCGATATACACATTCATCGAGGCGGAGAAGACCACCCACGATGTTGCTTTCCTGTGCCGGTTGCTGGACGTGGCCCGCTCCTCGTTCTACGCCTGGCGCATGCGGCGAAGGTCCGCGCATCACGGAAGGCGGCCGACGACGCCCTCGCCCACGAGATCACGGTCCTGCACATCGCTTCACGCAAGACCTACGGAGTTCCCCGCATCCACGCCGAACTGCGCCGCCCGGGACGGCGGATCAACCGCAAGCGCATTGAACGGATCATGCGCGAGCAGGGCATCCAGGGAGCCCACTGGCGCCAACGGCGCTCGCTGACAAGGCCGGACAAGAAGGCCCGCCCGGCCCCGGACCTGATCGGCCGCGACATCCACGCCGCGCAACCCGGCACCAAGCTGGGTCGGTGACATCACCTTCCTCCCGACGGCCGAGGGCTGGCTCTGCCTCGCGTGCTGGCTGGACCTGGCCACCCGCGAGGTCGTCGGCTACGCGATGGCCGACCACCACCGCGCGAGTCTGGTAGTCGACGCGCTGAAGATGGCCCACGCCCGGGCTGCCCTGGAGCCTGGGTGCATTGCGCACTCGGATCGCGGCAGCGAATATACGTCCACTGAATTCCGCCGGGAGATAGGCGAGTTGGGGCTCCGGCAAAGCTGTGGGCGCACCGGGTCGCGCTTCGACAACGCCGCTGCAGAAAGTTTCTGGGCCCTGCTCAAAGAAGAGATCGGCACCCGTCTCTGGCCCGACCGGGCCACCGCACGTGCCGACGTCTTCGCCTTCATCGAGACCTTCTATAACCGCCGCCGTCTGCGCAAGCACAAGGCCTTCGGCTACCTCACACCAGCCGAGACACGACAGCGGCAACAGCACGCCCTCACGGCGTAACGATCAAGTGTCCAACGTCACGGGGAAACTTCACTGCCTCACCTTGAGCAAGACCGGACACAGGACGGTCCGCAGAAAACCATGGGGACCGGACCTGTGAGCGCGGCCGATCTAAATCTAGGGCCGAGAACCCGGGTACCAACGGAGCTCCGGCCGCAGAAAGCAGCCGGAGCTCCGTCATACTCCGGGCGGTCCATGGATCACCTTGCGGGTTTCCCCGGCTTTCCTCAACCTGGCGACGGGAGCGGGAAATGTTATTGCTGTGACCTACGGTGGGTTACCGGACGGCGCAGTCGGCGAAGTTGTGTGTGCCACCTTCTTGGATATAGCACGGGGTGGTGCCGTGGAAGTGGGTGCCGCTGTGGGTGCCCTGGTATTCGATCTGGACGTAGGTGCCCTTCTTCCACCACCAGTTGTTGATGCGGGTCCAGGGGTTGGGGGTGTTGCGCCAGTCGGTGCTGACCCAGGCCCCGTTCTGGTTGGTGCCACGCACGTTGATGGCGTCGGACTGGCCGGTGTGGACGGTGACTTGAAGGCAGCCGCCGTCCGGAGCGGCGTCAGCGGCCTGCAGGACTGCAAGTCCTGCCGCACTCAGGCCTACAACTGACAGGCCGAAGACCGCGCTTTCCACGAATCGGAACATGGTGCCCCCTGCAGAGAAGTAGCGCGGAGCGGGGCTGCCTCAAGACAGCCCTCATCGATGGCACCCCCCACCACAGGGGAGACATGCAGGAACAGGACGGAAAGAGCCAAATCCCTGAATGGGACACATCTCCGCTGTAACCACAATAATTGCCAGAATTACCGTTGGTGACGCAGGCATCCTGCAGGGACTCTCGGGAAGGCACCCCATACCGGGCGTCAAGACGAGGGGGAGAAAGCATGCGCAAGATCACAACGGCCGCCGCGGCGCTGGCCCTGGCCGCAGGGGGTGGGCTCGCCATGGCGCCCAGCGCCGATGCGGCAACGGCCTGCCCATCCGGAGCAGTCTGTATCCGTGAGACGGACGGCAGTCTCCTGAGCAAGAACATTCTCTACAGTTACGGCGCCCACAACCTGTCGAACGTCACCGGCTATCGCGTGATCGTCAACAGCCAGACCGGTGGCGCGGGCTTCACGGTCTGCTATGGCTACAACGGCACCAACTGCTCCGGCGTATCCCGCGGCACCGGCGAATACGCGCCGTACGATATGACGCCGATCAACTCCGTGGTCCTCGTGGCATAACCAACACCGGGAACACTCTTCAGTACCTGGCCGGCCTGCCGGCCAGGTACTCCGGGCGCCATCTCGTGGAGTTCCTATGCCAGGCCGGCATCGACGAGACGGACAGGATGACGTGCCGACCCTGGCCTCAGCAGGCGCGTGATTGCCGAGATGGCCGACCAAGCACGCGCTGCGAACGCCCACCTGCTCCGGCAGTAATCAGAGAATCCCAATATGGTTCAGGATGCCGCTGAGAAGTTGATGGACGTTGGCGAGAGCATCGATTTGGTCTTGAGACAGGACGTTGTTCAGGCCAACGTTGACGAGTCCGCCTCCATCGCTGGGTGCGGCTGAAGCGGGGATGGCAGATCCAAGGACCAGACCGACCGCAACAGCAGTAGTGGTGGCCAGTCGGGTGAGTTGAGCCCTCATGATTCCGCTCCTTTCACGCCCTTGGCGTGTTGCTGAGACGCTCAGAAGGACGACGTGATCACAGAAGAGACACCTACCGATACTGCAACCTGACCAAACCATGGGCGCACGGGCGCGCAGAAGCCCGGAGCAGCGCATTACGCGGGTGAAACAGTCAGACGACCCCATGCTTCACGCGCTCTGGCCAGGCTGACCCAGCTCCCCAGTCCTCGTGCGGCAAGCCCCGCCGACGCGGAAAGCAGCAGCCGCCACCACGAGGACGCAGACCTCGGCAACCGGACCGCTACGCCCTACACACGACAACCAACCCTCACCGGAAAACGACAGCGGCCTTCACCACGAAGACGACACCTCACACCCCCACCCACCCCAACCACCAGGAAAAACGCCACACACACCCAGTGCAAAAAACCGACGCCATCCACTGAACCCACACGTCGCTCATCAGGCGACGTGCCCCCTGTTCGGTGGTCGCTTCCCGCGCTGTCGGAGATCGTTGCCCGCGGTACGCGGCGCGTGACGTCGTCGAGATGCGCCGTCATGAAACGAACTCGGCGACGCCGCACGGGGGAGTTTGTCGGCGCCCCGGGGCAGTGACGAAGAGCCTGGGTGCCGCGCGCTCGTGACGCGGCCACACGGGTGGTTGTGTGCGGAGCGCTTACGCCTGCGTCCAGCTTCTTGATGCCTTGGCCGTACCGGGAACTTGGGCCGGCCGCGGGGCCGGCACCCCTGCTCGTTGGTCAGACGATCCGGCGCGCCGACAAACGGATATCAGTCACTTGCGCATAACCTCTCGTCACCTTATGAGGTGGCGGATCGCGTACGCGTCCGCTTCAACGCTCGGAGAAGATATGCGCAAGCCTCGAAAGACCGCTGTCGTAGCCGTCCTCATCAGCGCCATCGGCTTCCTCGGCACCGGCACCGCCTACGCCCACGGAGACGAACACCAGCACGCCGGCCAAGAGACCAAGACGCTCGTCGTCAACCAGAGCAACACATGCAGCACGGTCGAAGACAACGCCGACGTACAGGGCCAGTCCGGGTACCAGAACGGCCTGGCGGGCAACCGGTCCGGCGGCAAGGGCTCGCCCGGCACGCAGAACACCAACGTCGGCTCAGGCCAGGGCTGCGACAACACCGTCATCTTCGGCAAGTAGCCCACACGGGTCCCGGCTCGGGCGGCGGTGGGAACGGCGGATCCGCAGCCGACATCGACGAAGTGCGGCTCGGACCGTACGAATCCGCCCTGAGCTCGGGGCGCGATGCGGTGGCCATCTCACGGACTGCGCGGAACGGATTCACAGGCCCGTAAGGCCCCGTCGGCCGGCGGGCGAAGGCAGGGACGGCGCGGGCCGCGGAGGCCCTCGCCCGGTGCCTGGCGGCGCTTACGCAGTACGTCCAGCGTGAGCAGCGGACCGTCATTTCGCGGCAGCACTCCGAACGGATCACCATCGACGGCCACGAGCAAGAGGTACGGCTCGGGGTGTGGGTCTCCAACCAGAAGAGCCCCCACCCCAACCACCACCGACCCCACACCCCCCACCACCACCGACGGCGACCCAGGCGACCCCGACGGCGACACTGTCGGTCTCGTCGCCCCCTCCATCGCGTACGAAGAGCCGTAACGGTTCAGTTCGACCACCCCGTCCTCGACGTCCAGTCCAACCAGAAAAGCCGACGCGACAAGCTGAACGAACAGCAGCTCGCCGAGCTCGGAACGGACTGGGCGCAGGCCATTTGGGTTGCGGACGACCGGGGCGGGCGGCTGGCAACCATGCCCGTGACGGAACCTGCGCCCCGGACACTCTGGTGCCCCAGTCACAGGTCGGTGCCGTCCGTGCCCAGTGACCCTCACAGCTTAAAGATCATTGATATGGCATGAAGAACACCAAGCGCTTACTTACCGCGCTCGCCCTGACAGACGCCGCCCTGTCTCTGTCAGGGACCGCTCAGGCCGCCGAGCCCGATCCGGTGCTGCCCAATGAAGTGGTGGAGATCCAAGCACGCCCTGTCATCGTGGAGGAAGCACCCCGCACCGACTTCGACCGAGACCTCGCGGTGGCCGAACGCGTCGAACAGGACGAACTCGTGGAAGCGCTCGTGTCTGACTTCCTCGGCGACGACGACGATGAACTCATCAGGGTCGACAACGAGAACGACTAAACAGCTGCCCCGGAAGCGCCGGTCACAGGTGAGCCGAACTCGCGGGGCTGCATGCCCCCGCACAGCCTGCGAGTGCGTACCGCAGCAACAGCCGCCGCCCGGAACCGACCGGCCACGAACTCGTTGAACCACTCGCCTCAACCCCCCGTAGAGGTGCACAGGCTCAGGGCCCCGCAGCCATAGCCGGGCCCTGAGCCGCATCCGGACCCTCACGTCAACGCCTTGCCCATCTAGTGATCACCAACGGATTTGTCACACCTCGTGGCACACCTCGCGCTCCATCAGTACCTTGTCGCGAACGGTCGGCCCGTACCCCGCTTCCTCATGCTCGACCAGCCCACCCAGCCCTACTACCCC
Source organism: Streptomyces sp. NBC_00212 (assembly GCF_045206365.1). Lineage (NCBI taxonomy): Bacteria > Bacillati > Actinomycetota > Actinomycetes > Kitasatosporales > Streptomycetaceae > Streptomyces > Streptomyces sp. NBC_00212. Next base: position 8,567,375 of record NZ_CP108115.1, on the reverse strand, counting down.
TCCGACATGGCCAAAGCACGCGGGCGGCTGGAAGACATCCCACTCGACGAAGACCGCGTGACGGTCACCCACCTCTTCCAGCTCGTGCAACAAGTCGTCACCGAACTCGCCCCCGGCTTCCAGATCACCGTGAGCGACCACGCCGACCTGCCCCACGATTGGTACCAGGCATCCGTCCGCTACAACTGGCGCGGCGGCGAAAAACTCATTCCCACTACCTGGCTCGACACCAACCCCGCCCCGTAGAACACCACCTCCCGGGAACCAGTCGAACTGCGCACCGCTCAACCAACCTGCGCACGTAAACCCAGAAACCAGAAAACCCCCAGCTCAAACGACTTACCCACGTCACACCCTGCGCAGATCCAGCGCGCCACCAAACCCCGGATCCCAACCAACCAACCTGCACAACCCCAGGCCAGAAACACAACAACTACGCAACCCCACCGACCGGCGACAGAAATCGTCACCCCGGTGTCACCAGACCCGGCACCAGAACGACACCGGCTCACCCGCCAAGGTCGGTCAGGGCCCAGCGACGGCGACCGCCGTCTTCCTGATCGGTATCCGTGCCGCACGAGACGACCCCCAGCGCGGTCACCTCACGCAACAGGTCCTCACCCTCAGGCGCGTGGCCGGACTGGTGGGACAGGACCAGGATGAGGGCCTGGTGGTCCTGGTCGGCCAGGTGGAGGCTGATCCGGCGGCCACCGTCCGTGAGGGCTGCGCGGGCCAAGAGCGCGGTCACAGCCGTGATGTTCGCTTCCCGGTCACTGTCCAGCCGGTAACCCCACTCAGCCAGCTTGCCGATGACGTGCCGACCTGCTTTCCCGGGCGTCCAAGGGGCGTTCTCCAGCATCCAGTTCGCCGCCCGCCGGTTCGCAATCCGCGCGACAAGCCGCGCCCGCACCAACACCGGCCCGGGGGCGGCGCCTTCGGGGCGTGGTGGCTCGACCGGCTTCTTGGGCGGGGGCGGGGTCTTCGGCGGGTAGTCAGGGCGATGGCCGTCCTCGCCATCCAGTGATGCTGCCACAACTACCTCCCCACGAGCGGGTGTTCAGGACCTGTGGCCCTGTGCTGCCCAGCGTAGACCTCCTCCCTGGGGCCGGGCGGCAAGACGACCGCAGTGGTGCGGGGCACGCGCTGGCCTCCCCCCGGATAACTCCCCTGCTCACCAGCGGACATGCTGAGAAACTGCACGCATGAGCAGATTCGCCGAGGTCATTGTGCTGGCAAGAAACGCTGAAGAGATAATGGGGCCACTGACTCAGCCCGACGACAACCGGGAGTGGCATCAGTGCTTCACTCGCGTCGACGACGGGATGTTCGACGGGAGTCGGATGCTCTCACAGGAGTGCTACGCGTGGGTCATCCAGTTCATCCGCCTCAACTGGCGCGGCCTGCTGGCCCACCTTGAGTCGCTCCCCTGGCCCGATCCCCACTCGGTCCAGGTACTCGTACGCGACGAAGAAGACTCCTGCTTCGGACTATGGATGATCTACAACGGGAAGCTCGTCGAAGTACCCCTGCCGCACACCAAGCGCGAGCCCTTCCAAGGAAACAGCGTCACCGGAGTCCTCACACGCACCGACCAACCATGAACATCAGCAACCCGGGCTACAGGACAGCTTGAGCAGCAGCGAGGCTTTTCGAGCCCCACAAGGTTCGGCCCATACCCGGAGCATCTACGTTGTAGCCGGGCCCGAGAATCCCGGCTGCATGCCTGCTGGGACGGTGTGTCAGACCATGGAGAGCCGGTCCACCAGCAGTTCCACCCTCGGCTCGGTGTCCTCCGGCGGCAGTCGTCCGGCCCGGGTCAGGGTAGCCAGCCCGTGCAGGGCCGCCCAGAACGTCTCGGTGAACAGCCCCGGGTCGACGCCGTCTCCGGCGACCTCGCCGAGGCTCTCCAGTAGCGCGGCGAAGGCGTCCTTGAGAGGTTCCGGGGTGTCTTCCTGTGCGTACGGGAGACCGCCGTCGAGCTGGAAGATGGCGTCGTAGACCGCCGGGTTGCGTGCAGCAAAGTCGAGGTAGGCGCGGGCGAGGGCGTGCACCCGCTCGCGCGGGCCGTCTGCGGCGGCGGTCGCGGCGCGCACCGCCGCGGCCAGCTCGGCGGCGCCTTCCAGGGCGACGGCGCCGATGATCTCGCGTTTGCCGCGGAAGTGGCTGTAGAGGACGGGCTGGCTGTATTCGATGCGCTCGGCGAGCCGGCGGGTGGTGACCGCGTCCCAGCCCTGCTGCTCGGCGAGTTCGCGGGCCGTCGCCACGATGAGGCGCTCGCGCTCCGCCCGTTCGCGCTGCTTGCGTTCCTGTACCGACATGATTCGATCCTAGCATTGCTAGACAATCGAGCGGCAGTAGAACTATCGTTGCCTCACTTCCTAGCGCCGCTAGATTCCAGGAGGGTCATCATGCTCAACGCACTCGAGGTCATCACCACCGTGGTCGTCGGCGTGATGGTGGGGGTGGAGTTCTCCGTCGCCTTCGTCATGAACCGGATCTTCAACGCCCTCCCGGAGGACAGCGGCCAACTCGGCCGCGCCCACGGGGGCCGGATGCTCGGCGCCGTGATGCCGGTCTGGTACATCGGCTCGCTCGTCCTCGTCGCGGTCTGGGCCGTCGCCGGATGGCATCACCACGGCACCGGCCTCGTCGTCACCGCCGGCGCACTGCTGATGCTCAGCGTGATCATGTCGGTCCTGCTGCTCGTCCCGATCAACAACCAGAGCAAGACGTGGACCCCCGAGAACCGGCCCGCCGACTGGAAGCAGCAGCTGAACCGCTGGGACCGCTACCACCACGTCCGCGTCGCCGTCCTCATCGCCGCCTTCGCCCTGCTGGTCACCGCCCTCACCTGATACCAAGCCCCCGACATCCACTGGTTCACCCGTATATCCACGGCATTCACCCCGTCGGGGTGGGCCCGACAGGGCTTTGGATTACCGGCCCCGCGAGCCGACGCCGCGCCGGTGGCGCACAATCCCCACTCGCCGGGCGGCAGCCAGCCGCCGAAATCCCGACATCCGGGAATGCAGCTGCCGCTCAGATCCACAACGGCGATCACGACGAATTACGCCCCTCGATCAGCCGCGTCCGCGCGGCCTGATCAGGCCCCACACGACTCAGCAAGCTCCACGAAGCTCACCAGGCCGACGAAGACTCGCAAGGAGAAGAACAATGTCGCTGAAGAAGATCAACACCGTCCTGGCCGCCGCCTTCATCCTCTTCATCCTCTGGTTCGGGACGGAGTTCATCCTGAGCCCAGAGACGACGGCGCCGGGCTTCGGCCTGCCGAGCTGGCCATCCGGCGACGGCGGCGGCTTCCTGATCATCAAGGGAACCCGCGACGTCGTCCTGGCCCTGGTCCTGGGCATCCTGCTGGTGACCGGCCACCGCCGGGCGCTGGGCTCGGTGCTGCTGGTGGAGGCCCTCGCCGCGTACGGCGACATGACCACCGTGCTGGCCCACCACGGCTCCGTGGCCACCGCGCTCGGCGTCCACGGCCTGACCGCGACACTGATGGTGGTCAACGGCCTGCTGATAATGCGCGAGACCCGCAAGGCCGCGACCGCTCTGGCAACACCCGCCACGCAGCCCGCCTAACGCCACCTTGGCGCATGTCGGTATTCGCCTGTCGGCGCCCGCCGCAAAGACGAGGCGCACGAACTTCTTCCCGTAGGCGGCGGCCACGGCCTCCGCCTGGACGCCTGGCCCACACGGCACCGAGCAGCCCGCCGGGCCGGAACCCTCACCGCTGACCGGATCGCCGCCCTCACCGCCCCGGGTATCCACTGGAACACCTGAGATCCCCTCCCCTGGGGCACCACCTCTCCTGGACAGACGGGGCACGAGAAAGCAGTCACCACATGTCGGCAATCCGACTCTGAACCGCGAAAGTCGAGAACGACGGCGAGCGACAAGAAATCCCGGGACACCAAGCCCTGGTGTACATGACGAGCGACAACATGCCTCGGGACGAATAACGAACTGAACAAGCTCACTTGGGGCAGCGGCAGACCCTACGGGGAGATCCGAAGGCTTCGTGGCGTCTCTTCTGGATAGGTCAGAGATTGGGCATCGGCCCCTTCTGCCAGTCAGTCAGGGCCTAGTGCCCAGGTAAGCCCAAAAGCCACCAGAACTTGATCTTGTTGCCCCGGGAAGTCTTGGCCGTCTACCCGGTCTCCGTGCTCGGCAGGCACCGGGCGCCCGAGGAACCCGCCCGCACCCCCTGGCCGGTGGCGCTCACCCTCACCGCTGCTACGGCCCTCGGGCTGTCCTCGGGTTCGTGCCCAGCTCGTCCTGTCCGTCTCCCGCGGTCAGCCCCGCACGTGCAGCCCGAAACCCGTGCGGCCCGCGGGCTCCAGTCCCTCCTTCAGGTGCAGCGAGGGGATCTCATAGTCACCGAAGTTCTGCCGCCGGAAAGCGATCGGCTCGGTCGACTCCAGGGTGAGCAGGCGCTGCTCCCAGGCCTTGGCCACGTCCGGGTAGTCCTCGTCAGTCATCCGGTCGGTGCCGTACAGCACGAACGGCGGCAGCACTTCGATGCCCGGGTAGTAGAGGATGCCGTGCTGAATCGGGAACAGCAGATCGTCGATGGGGCCATTGATCCCGCGAGCGGCGTAATGCGGCTCCGGGCCGCCGGCGGTCACCGACAGCAGGGCCCTGCGGCCCGCGAGGGTTCCTTCGCCGAAGCGCTCGCCGTACTTGGTGTCGCTGTGCTCGCCGACGCCGTACGCGAAGTGGAAGGTGAACACCCGGTCCACCCAGCCCTTGAGGATCGCGGGCATCGTGTACCACCACAGCGGGAACTGGAAGATGATCGTGTCGGCCCACAGCAGCTTCTCCTGCTCGGTGCGGACGTCCGGGGTGAGCGTCCCGGCGTCGAAGGCCCGGCCCGAGTCCCGCGCGACTTTCAGCGGACTCGAGGCATGGGGGCCGTAGTCCGCGGCGTCCACGACCGCCTTCCAGTTCATCGCGTACAGATCACTCACCTTCACCTCGTGCCCGGCATTCTCCAATGTGGACACCGCGAGGTTCTTCAGCGAGCTGTTGAGCGACTTCGGCTCCGGGTGGGCATGGACGATCAGCGTCTTCATGGGAACTCCTTCGGATCGGATGCCTTCGACTCTGGGCGCCGCGGCGCCCAGCGTTCAGGGGCGCCTCTTCCGTCGGACTGGACTTCCTGGTAACGGCAGTACCACCTCCGCGGGCAACGGCGAGGCCATACTGGGAGGCATGGACGATCTTGCGAGCTTCCTGCGGACCCGGCGCTCCCGGGTCGACCCGGCGGCCGTCGGCATCCCCACCGACAGTCGCCGCCGGGTCGAAGGGTTGCGTCGCGAAGAGGTCGCGCACCTGTCCGGAGTCAGCGTCGACTACTACGTACGCCTGGAACAGGGCCGCGCGACCCAGCCCTCCGAGCAGGTCCTCGACGCGCTCGCCCGTGTCCTTGGCCTCGACGAGACCGAACGCGGGCACCTCTCCCGGCTCGCCCGGCAGCGCCGCCGCCGCGCGAAGGCGCCGGGCGGGCGGGTCCGGCCGGAGTTGCTGCGCGTCCTCGACCTGGTCGCCGACGCACCCGCGCTGATCATGGACCACCGCCTGAACGTGCTCGCCGGGAACCGCCTCGCCGGGCTCCTCGGCGCCGAACTCGACACCGGCAGCTATCTCCTCGGTGCGACCATCACGCCCGCCGAGTTCCACGCCCTGCCGATCACACCAAGCACCTTCCACGGCGACTGGAACTACACCTTCGCACCCACTCCGCCCAAGCCTCCCGAGGCCACACGAACTCGGCGCCGGATCGACCCGGCCCTGACCGAACTGCTCACCGACCCCGCCCTGACGGGCATGGCCCGCTCCGACTTCGACCACTTGGTGACGGTCTCGGAGCCGTACTGGGACGCCCTGGCCGAGGCCGCGTTCCAACGACGCTTTCACCGCCCGCGCCGCTACCTCCACCGACAGACCAGCAGCCTGGACCACTGCCACCGACTGCTGACGGCACTGTTACGCCGCCGCCGAGCAGCAACCAGTACGCTCCTGGCCCAACTGCTCGGCGTCACCCGAACCAACCTGTCGAACCAGTTCCAGGACGGGCACCGCCTCCTGGACCTGCACAGAATCACCGTCACGCCGATACCCCAAGCGCCCGCCCGCACTTTGGAGCAGCTGAAGGCTCGCAGGACGCCTACCGAAGTGCATCCCGCAGATCAACTCTGACGGTTATTCAATTGCAGGCCCCGGCCGTGCCGGAGTACTGCCGCTGCACCCCGGCGGAAACGGCGCCCTTCTTGAGAAATCCGGTGTCGTCCACGATCGGCACGCCGTCCGGGGCACCGAGTCGCTGAGCCACGTACTCCTGCACGTCGTCCCGGAGTTCGTCGGGGTTCCATCTGCTCCGCGACAGCAGGTGCTGCAGCCCGTACGGGCCGTTGTGGCCGGCGTACTTGGCCAGCTGCCAGCTGTTCTTGCGGCCGACCGGACCCAGCAGGCCCCGGACGTAGTCTCGCACCCGGCGCCGCACCTCGGCTCGGCCAAACCGTCCGCTCACCCGCAGGAACAGGTCCTCAAGCTCGGCACTCCAGCGTCCCGTGACGAAGTCCGCCACCATGCCCCGAGCCTGCACGTCCCGGCCCGCCGTCCGTGACGGCTTCCCGGAACCGGCCCCTGAGGCACCGTCACCCCGCTAGGTTCGAAAGAACGCCTCTGACCAGCGGGAATGGTGAAGTACCACTGGAGTACTAAACCAGGTCAGATCATTGATCACATGTGAGCCATGTGAGGCACGCGGGTCGAACCTCAGTCCATGCGCCAGATCTGACCAATATTCGGCCTCGCCGCCACCGGCCACCGCTGCCAGCATCGCCGATGGCCCATCAACCGCACACCAGGGGGAAACATCCATGGCCGGCCGAACCCGCACCATAAGGAAGATCGCCACCGCTTCCGCAGCCGCTGCACTGCTCACACTCTCGATCAGCGCGGGAACCGCCGGCGCCAGCACGCCCGAGCCGTTCGCCGACCAGGTCCGCGCCGCACATCTCACCCCCGCGCAGGCCGGCGCGCTGCGCACCGAAGTCGCCAAGTACCTCCAGCGCAGCGGCGGCAGGCAGATCTCCCTCAACGAGATCAAGGTCGACGACAAGCGCACCATCCGCGTCGCCATCCCCGGCGAGGCCCACCCGCGCACCTTCACCGACCACGGCAGCACTGCCCCCGCCTACAGCAGCATCTGCAACCCGTACGCCGTCACCCAGAACGGCTACTTCTGCGCCTTCAGCGGCCATGGCTGGACCGGCAGCGAAGACCCGATGTACTACTGCCATTCCTACGACATGAACTACACCGGCACCGGATCCTGGGTGAACCGCCAGTACGGAACCCACGTTGCGAAGTTCTTCGGCAAGTCCGGCAACTACATCGACCAGAGCCTCCCGCCGATCTCCGCCGCCAACTCGCAGAACTGGTACCACGTGTGGACGGTCGTCCCCTGCTGAACGGGCCGCCGAAGAACGATGCTTTGCAGCCGGGGACATATAGAAGTCCGCGGGCTTCCCGCATCGGGGCGGCTCCGCGTCCTGCCGGAGGCCAACGAGACTGACTACAGGATAAGCGCGGGCTCCTGTCGCAGTGCTAGCTCAGGCGAAGACGGGACCGTCCCTCATCCACCCAATGTCAGCGGTGGCTTTGTAAGTGAGTCTTGGGTTCTGGCACAGATCTTGGGGACCGGTCACAGAGGGTGACAGTGCTGTTCGATTGAAAGGGTGGTCGCGAGCCCGACTGTCCGGCTCAAACGCTCACCTCGTAGCCTCCGCGTATGACTGCTGATCCGTTCCAGTGCCGCTGCGTCCTCTGCCATGACTACGGCGACCGAGACGAAGCGGACCGCATGGATTTGACGATCATCGAGAATGTGCAGCAGCACGGATGGCACGTCGTCATGGTTCCCGAGGACGACATCGGTCCTGGATTCGCCTACACGATCGGACTCGCACACACCCACGGCGCTTCTGAGGTCGCCGTGTTCGGACTCGATATCCACGCCATGCACCGCATGCTCAACAGCATCGGAGAGAAGTCCGCCGCGGGCGATGTACTGGCTGACGGCCAGAGGCACCCTGGCGTTGTCGACGGTCACCACGTCGCGCTCAGGCACGTTGACCTCCGCTGGTACCGGACCTTCTTTGGGCGGGCCATCGGGTTCTACCGGCGACCTCCTTTCCCTGTGCTGCAAGTCGCGTGGCCCGACGCGGATGACCGTTTTCACTGGGAAGAACAGGCTGAGGAACGGCATCGGCAGTCGCAGCCTCAGTTGTGGCAGCCGCCGAGTGAGCACCCCGTCGGGATCTGGACGACCGAACTCTGACCTTTCACGGGCCGACCAGCGACACACCAACACTGTCGCGAAAGCTACTGAAGCAAGATCATTTTGCGGAGAAGTTCGAATCCGGCTCGGCCATAGAGCTGCCTCTTGATCTTCTTGATGCGGTTCACGGCACCCTCGATGCTGCCCGAGTTCCAGTCCAGGGTCAGCCCGGCTGTCACGGCGTCGAAGTCTCGGTGCAGGTGCAGTGCGAAGCCGGTGAGGCCGGGTAGCTGGCTGGCGTCGACTGCGTCGATCCAGGTGGGGAGTGTCGAGCCGAGGCGGTCGGTGAGTATCTCGCCGAAGCCGCGGACATGTCCGGCGACCTTGTCCAGTTCGGGGCAGCGGGCCAAGACCTCCTTCAGGCCGGTCCTGTCTTCCTCGGTCAGGGCCGTGGGGTGCCGGGTGAGCCAGCCGGTTACCTGCCGCACCGACGGCGGCCGCGGTGCCGCGTCGGCCGGAGTCCTGCGGAGGGTCGCGATGTGGGCGCGGACCAGTGCTACTGCTGCACCGGCACATGCCCCACGAACACGTCGTGGCCGGCATCGCCACCGCGCTGCGGGCCGGCGCGCTGACCGCCGACGCGGTCGCCCTGGAAGCACGCAAGTGGGGCGAGTCCGCCCAGGGCTCCGAACCCCTCTCCGACCAGGACGCCAGGCGGTTGCGGATGGACGCCGGAGCGACGGTGACCTCACTAATCGAACGGCGCCTGGCGGCCCTGCCCCCGGACCCAAGGCCCCTGCCGTCGGGGCCTGCGACCAACTGCTGCGACTGCACCGGCGTCCCGCCGACGGACCGGCCTGAGCGAGAAGAGGGACCATGACCGCCAAGCGCGCACTGACCGAGCAGGCCGCCGACACCGCCGTCGACGCCTCGTGCCGGATGCTGAGACTGCCCACCATCCGCGCCCAGTACCCCGAGCAGGCCCAGGCCGCGGTGCGCGACCAGATGACCTACCGCGAGTTCCTGGCCGAGCTGCTGCTGTCGGAGTGCGATGACCGGGCCCGGCGCCGCTCCGAACGCCGGATCAAGGCCGCGGGCTTCCCGCGCGACAAGTCCCTGCGCCAGTTCGACTTCGAGGCCAACCCGGCCATCAACGCCGCCCAGATCCACACCCTGGCCTCCTGCGACTGGGTCAAGAAGGGCCTGCCGCTGTGCTTGATCCGCGACTCGGGGACCGGCAAGTCGCACCTGCTGATCGCACTGGGCACCGAGGCCGCGACGCACGAGTACCGGGTGAAGTACGTGCTGGCCACCAAGCTCGTCAACGAGCTGGTGGAGGCCGCCGACGAGAAGGTGCTGGCCAAGACCATCGCCCGCTACGGACGCGTCGATCTCCTTTGTATCGATGAACTTGGCTGCATGGAACTTGATCGCCGCGGGGCGGAGCTGCTGTTCCAGGTGTTGACGGAGCGTGAGGAAAGAACTCCGTGGCGATAGCTTCTAACGAATCCTTTGGAGGATGGACCAAGACGTTCACCGATCCAAGGCTCTGCGCCGCCATAGTCGACCGTTTGACGTTCGGCGGCAACATCATCGAGACCGGCACCGACTCCTACAGGTTGGCCGCCACGCGCGCCCGCGCCGAACAGCAGGCCGCTGCTGGCTGACCCCTGCACCCGGGCTATCCAGGGTGGACGATCGTGATGATCTCCCTGCAAGGACAATCGTGTCAGTAACGCAGGGCGCGGCTGGCATCGTCGACGACTGTCGCGCATGAGCTCAACCGGACGGCGTGACTGGAGACCGCATGCCGAGCCACTGCTCGGCGCCCCATGCCTCGAACTGCTCCACCTCGGTGAACCCCAGTTTCGCCGCGAGACGCATCGAGGCGGCGTTGGCACTCTGGGTTGTGAGCACCACTGGCTCGCCGGGAAGCGCGCCGGTGAGCCAGCCGAGTGCCGCCGCGCACGCCTCGGCGGCATACCCGGATCCCCAGGCCCGCGGAAGGAACAGGTAACCGAGATCGACTTTCCCCGCAGCAGTCGGGCGGCGGTGCCCCGTTGCCCTCCTGAGCAGGATCTGTCCGATCATCGACCCATCGAGATCGACGACGAAGCTCCCGGGCCACCGCTCGGGCGCCCCGGACAACTCGCGCTCGAGCTCGTCACGCGGCCGGGGGCCGCCGAGGTAGGTGTGCACCTCCGGCGAGGCGAGCAGCTCGATGAACGCCGCACGGTCCCGGGCCTCGGGTTCACGGAGCACGAGCCGTTCGGTCCTGATCGGCTCCGGTGGCCAGACGACGGGTCCGAGTTCAGTCATGACGGGCTGTTCCTCTCGACGGCAGCGACACCAGGAGACGGTGCCGCAGAGGGGGACGCGTCTGCCGAGTGATCCAGTTCCTGGTCAACGGGTCCGCCAACCGTCGTCGCCCCGACCGAGCGTCGGACGCCAGCCGATGGAGTCAAATCTCACTTACACAACGAGGTGCCCGAAGCAGAAAGTGGAGTCAGAGCTGACTGATAAATGGAGTCCGACTTCACGTACGAAGCCAACACCCGTAGTCCGGGCTACCACTCGACCGTCTGCGCTTCAGGCGCCTGGTTCCACGCCGCCTGCACAGCACCAACCGGGACGTGAGTGCCATCCGTCGTCACGAGGGGCGAGCGTAGCCATCCTTACCAGCCCGGCGGACGACGATTTGCCGGATCAGACACGAAAGAAGCCTGAGGCCACGAGGTTCTCCGTAGAGCACTGGAGGCGAATTGGCCGAGATCCCGATGAGGCTTCGCAGTCGGCTTGATCCTGCGTGGGGCCGGTTGCACGCAGTCGGACCAGTCACGGTCCGAGCGCCCGGCAGGGGGTTACCTACCGTGCCCGGACGCGGGTGTCGGCGCGGACTTTGGCGGCGGTGTCGGCGTCCTGGTCAAGGGTGAGGTGGGTGGCGCCGGTGGCGAGGTCGAAGCGCGTGACCTCGCCCAGGGTGTCGTGGTCGGCCCAGATGCAGAGGGGGGTGGTGCTGCCGGCGTCTGAGCGTGAGGGGCTTGTGGGCTTGTATATCTGGCATTTCATGACCGCGTCCCCGAGTCCGGTGGGGAAAACGCGCTGAGGGACGCCTACGAAGGTATTACCGGTCTTGTCGGCGGCGGCGGTGCGGGCGGCGGCGGTGAAGTCGCGGTCGATCGCCTGCTCGGGATCGTCGATCGTCCCCCAGACTCCCAGAAATTGGACCATCTGCTCGGAGTCGGGATTGCTGGACGTGTAGGAGGCACTCACAGCCTGCGGGTTGCGGATCCCGTCCGCGAGGTATCCCTTGATGTCGCCATTGGTGATCCGCACACCGACGTTGGCATCGCCGACGAACGCGCCGCCCATGATGCTCGGCGGCGTCTTCACCCTGTACGGCACGGCTGCGGCGCTCGCCGGCCCGCCGGCGCCCCGACCCCATACATAGCCGGTGGCGCCGACCGCACCGACCACCACCGTGAACGCGACCGCCAGCACCGTGTTCCTCACGCGCGTGCCCGTCGGCGCGGGCGCCACAGCCGCGGACGGAGGCGGACCGAAATGGGCGGTCGGCGGCTGCGGGCTGTACGGGCCCGGCTGGTAGTAGCTCACGCGTCGACGGCCTCCCGCTCAGTGGATCTGATCACTTCATCCTCGCCGATGAGTTCGCGCTCCTCGAAGGCAGGGGCATCGTCGACGCCAGGACAGCCGTTCCCGACCCGTACGCGGTTTGAGGTCAAGGGATCACCGGGGTCCTGGCCCGGGGCACCAAGTTGGACGACACCGACGTGCCCGCCCCCGGTCCTGCTCCGAACCTGTCGCCCTGCCTGCGCAGTTCACCGACGGCACGACCAGTCCCGCGCTCGCCGAGGCATGCCTCGCAGCCCTATTCACCCACACGGCCACCATCGCCCAGCCCAGCCCGCCACCTGTCCGGCGTCGGAATCGCCCTCCACAACGGTGCCTGCATCTGCATGCCCTTCACGCACACCGCCCGGCCCGGCCCGGGCATAGGCCGCGAATCAGGAGCAGTCCTGGTGGCGCGCCCCGGGAGCGCTCACCACCGACTGCTCCGCCGCGACCGGGGAGTCAGCCAGCGTGGAGGCCCCCTCTCACATGGGTGACGCTGAACTGTTCGTGAGCTTGTACGCGCACACGGGCGCTATCTCTTGACACACGATCACTTCTCGCGGGTGGCTGCGCGCCGCCATCGCCCCGGCCGGTCTCTCCGCCGTCCTTGCTCCTGCCGCTCCGGCATCCGCAACGACCGCCGCGGTCACGTCGCAGCTCGCCCCGGCGCTGCGGCGGGCCTTGCCGGAACCGCCTCCGGCCGAGGTCGCCCGGGGCGAGCTAGTCCCGCAAGACCCCTGCCCGAGAAACCCAGGGCGCCTCACACCCCACTGACACCGAACCGGCGCTCGCAATTCAGCCCTCGGCGAGACCGAATCTGGCGTGCGCAAACCGTAGGGGCGCCGGGCACCACCAGTTCGCACCACCCGCCATCTTCATGATCGCGGGAACCAGGAGCATCCTCACCAACGTCGCGTCGATGACAACCGCGAGGGTCAGCCCCATGCCCAGGAGCTTCAGCGGGGTGAGGTGGGAGGTGGCCATCGACGCCATTGCGGTGGCGATGACGAGGGCCGCGGCAGTGAACAGCCGACCGGTTCGTTCCAGCCCGACGGCCACGGCGGCGGCAGTGTCGCCCGTACGGCGGTGCTCCTCCATGATCCTGGACAGCAGGAACATCTCGTAGTCCATCGACACCCCGAAGGTGAGGCAGAACATCAGCACGGGAAGGAGCGTGTCCGTGGTGCCCGTGACCAGGAAGCCACCGACCAGCCATCGCAGATGACCCTCCTGGAACACGTGAACGATCGCCCCGAACGTGGCGGTGAGGCTGAGCAGGTTGACCAGCACGGCCTTGATCGGAATGAGGACACTGCCGGTGAACAGGAACAGCAGGACGAAGGTGACCAGCCCAATGATCGCGACGGCCTCGCCGCCCCGATCACCGACGGCCGCTGTGGTGTCCACGAGCGCGGCCGCGTCACCACCCACGAGCGCGGGAACCGGAGCAGGCACCGCCCGTAGGACGCCGACGAGCTCACGGCCTTCGGCGGAGTAGGGCTCGGCATCGGTGGCAACCGACAGCCAGTCGCCGCCCGGACCGGAGAAGCGGGCGGACAGTGGTGTGGGCGGGGTCCGCAGGCTTCCTCCGATGTAGGAACCCGTCGCGGTGTCCACCCTGAGCACGTGCGGCGCCAGGGACACCCGGCGGGCGTAGTCGGCCAGCTTGGGCGCCGACGGCGAACCCGTGAGGCCGGGCAACACGATGCTCGCCATGGCTGTCGCCCGGGCATCGAAGCCGTTGCGCATCACCTCGGTGGCCTGGTGCACGGGTGAGGACGCGGACAGCGCGCGGTCGTCCGACAGACCGAATTCGACACGCTGGAACGGACTGGCCACGATCAGCAGCGCAAGGGTCACCAGGATGACGGTGACGAGAGGGCGGCGCATGACGATCCGTGCGGTGCGGTAGAAGAAGCCCTGCCCGCACTCAACGGCAGCGCTGTCCCGGTGTCTCCCGCCCGGTGGTGGCGAGCCACGCCGCCGGTCGACCCGATGGCCGGCGGTCAGCAGGCACAGCGGGAGGACCAGTACGGCGGTCAGCCCGGCCAGGGCCGCCACGCTCATGCCCGCGTAGGCCAGCGAGCGCAGGAAGTACATCGGGAAGACAAGCAGTGCCGCTATCGAGAGCGTGACGGTCAGGGCGGAGAAGAACACGGTCCGTCCCGCCGTACGCAGGCTCGCCAGGACGGCCTCCCCGACATCGCGTCCTGCGGCCAGTTCCTCTCGATGGCGGGTGATGATGAACAGGCCGTAGTCGATGGCCAGTGCGAAGCCCAACGCCGTGGTGAGGTTGACCGCGAAGATCGACACCTGGGTGAATTCGGTGAGCGCGCGCAGGATCGCCAGTGTGCCCACCACCGCGATGCCGCCGACAGAGAGCGCGAGCAGGGCGCTGATGACATTGCCAAAGACCCGGACGAGGATGAACAGGATGAGCGGGGCGGCAACCAGTTCGGCACGTACGAGGTCCTGCTGGCTCTGCGCCTCGAGTTCGCGGTTGGCCACCGCGCGGCCAGCGGCGGTCGTCGTCAGCGGCGCCGTACTGGTGGCGACTTCGCGGCGAATGCTCTCAGCGGCGTTCGTCACTTCGCGTTCGTTGCCGAGCAGTCGCAGGCTGATGAGCGCGGTTCGACGGTCGCGGGAGCGCAGCGCCGGTTCGCCCTGCGGCCAGTACGAGTCGAGGTGCTGCACGCGGGAATCGGTACGAAGCCGTTGTGTCAGGCCCCGACCGGCGGCCGCCGCCCGCGGCTCGTCGACGGACTTGGGCGCGGTGGCGAGCAGCACGAGGTCGGGATTGCCCGACCGGAAGTGCTCTCGCAACGCCGCGTCCGCCCGGGCGGACTCCGAGTTCGCAGGCGTCCAGCCGCCGCCGGAGAGTTGGCCGAAGACGCCCAGGCCGAAGATTCCCAGAGCGACCGTCGCCAGCACCGTCAGGGCGAGGAACGCGCACCGCCACCGCCACAGCATGCGCACCAGCCGCTTCGGGCGCGGCGCTCGGCGGCCGGCGACGTCGTCGAGCATTCTGGTCATCGCTCGCCGCCGGAGCGCACGGTGACCTTGTCCTCTGTCTGGACGACCTTCACCAGGTGGCGCTCCCCGGATGCGGTGCGGGCGGACCCGAGGTCCTCGCTCACCTCCACGGTGGACGGGTGTACCCCGGCCAGTCGCCCGACATGGTCCTTGACGGCGATGACCGCCAAGTGGTCCCTCCCTCGGGAGCCGGGCTTTAGGCCCCAGGCATGTGCAACTGAGCCTCGTAGCCAGTCCATCGCGTCAACCTCGTCGGCGAGGATTTCCGTCGCTCCGGCGGCGGTCCTGGACAGCCCCACCCCTTCCACGGGACGACGGCGGGCGAGGAAGTCCCGCCGTTCGACAAGCGAGACGCGGGACAGCGGCCCGACGGGCAGCAGAACGATAATCAGGCGGAGCGCGACAGCGACCCGTCCGTCTACGCAGAGCTGGAGGTCGATCGCCGACGTGGGGCCGAGGGTCGCGTCCGCGGAGTCGAGCCCGGCGAAGCGGGCTTCGACCTCGACCTCACCGGTCTCCAGCAGGCCTTCGAACAGCTCCAGTGAGGCTACGCGAAGGGGATAGCTCACCTTGTCGTCTCCGACCTCCGGCACCCATCGCCACAGACTGGCATGCGGAATCACCTGGACGAGCGCGTCCAGTACCCCTTGGTTCAGGCATCCCTTCGGCACTGTCCCGCGTGCGGTGTCGAGGACGCCGGAGGATCCGGTCGCTCCGACGGCCAACGACGTCACGTACTGGAACGCCGGTCCGTGGAACAGCTCCGCCGCCGCGTACGGGTCGGGCTGGGCCACGGCGTCCGGCAGCGGGGCGAACCGCTCGGGGCGGTTTTCCGGCCAGGCGCCCACCAACACGGTCCCGCGCGCAACTTCCTCGAACCGGGACAGCGCGGATGTAGCCGCCTCCCGCCACATCAGCAGCTTCACTTCCAGCCCTGCCCGCGCGGGTGCCACCTCGGTCCGTAGCCGGACGGCTTGGGTGAGCGGAATCCAGCGCCGCAGCCGAACGTCATGCACGGCGAGCACGCTCTGGCCGGTGTGTTCCGCCGCGGCCTGCGCGAGCCGGTCGACGACGGACATCATCGGCAGTGCGGGGAGCGTCCAGGTCGGACAGTGGTCGTTCACCCACGTGTCGACGGCGGGGTCGAGCGTCTCCTCCGCCACGGCCGCCGAACCCTCTCCGGGTACGACGCGGACGCCGAGTCCGCGGGTGTGGTAGATGCAGGTGTCGTCCCCCCAGAGCCTGGCTTCGGCGATCGCGTATCGCCCGCGCGCGTCGTCGCCAACCTCCAGGATCTCCAGGTCCACTCTGATCAGGCGGTTGGCCGGGGTGATCTGCCCGCGGTACTTCCAGATCACCTCCTGGTCGATCATGACGGGCTCGAACCGGGGATGGGGCACCCCGTCGGTGAGACCGCGCTCGATCAGGTAGAACTGGAGCAGCTGGCACATGGCCTCGATCCCGAGTGAGCCCGGCTGGACGGGGTCCTGGAAGAAATGGGCCTTGAAGAACCACTCGCCCGCCTCGACGTCCTTCTCCGACCGCAGCCGCCCCAATCCCGCACTGCCGCCTTCCGGCCAGTAGCCAGTGATCCGGTCGAGCATCAGCAGCATGGGGGCGGGCAGACGGGCCGCACCGGCGAAGTAGCGGGCAGGACTGGTTGTGAGGTCGACCGTGCGCTCACAAGGCGCCTCCAGCGCGGCCTGGTCACCCTCCGACACCGGCAGCCCGACCTGGTGGTCGAAGGCCGATGACGGGAAGAACCCGAACACCGTCGACAGCGCGAACACCTCTTCGTCGTCGGCGGAGCACCGCACTGCGAACGACACAATGATCATCTCGCCGCTCCGCGAGATCGTGGTCAGCTCCGCCTCGGTGCGTACGGTCCGGGTGGTCGGCGTGATCTCGCCAGCGACCGTTCCCTTTCCGTCGAGGTTGCGGAACAGCAGTTCGCTCTCCGTGGTCAGCGGGCCCCCGACGTAGCAGGACAGCCACCCGCACGGTTGCAGCGCGATCTCCATCAGCACAGCGAACGGCATGACCTGGTCGCCGTTCTGCTCGAAGTACCACGCCTGGTCGGGCACGTCGTACTCGGCGACCACGCTGCTGCCCTGCTGCATTCCGTACTGCGGCCCGGTCACAGAGACGATGCGGGTCATGAAGTGGTACGGCGGCCCGGGCAGTCGCGCGATCCTGCGCGTGCCGTCAAAGACCTCGGCCGCGGCACCGAACGCCTCGCTCGGCCTTCCCCACGCACACGCCAGCAACGACGGGTAGTCGAACGCGACCCCGTCATCGGACACTGCGATCGCCTTGGACTGTCGATGGCCGACCAGTCCGCCGAGGGAAGCGAGCGGCACCGGGGCTCCGCTGGTCTGCTCCGTGCGCCCGCCAAGCTGCCGCCAGTGCGACAGCGGCCAGTCCGGTACCAGCTGGAGCGCGATGTTCTGGCCGTGGAACGCCTTGACCCCGTCGACAGTGCCCAGGATGTCGGCGTAGAGCGTCGGCTCCGGGCCAGCCTCGACTCCGTGCACGAACACCTCGTACGCCACCCGCTTGCTGGCCGGGGTGGCCTGCCCACGGCAGTGGGCGCTGTAGGGCCGCCCACTTGCCGCCTCGAAGCGCCACCCGTCCCTGGCGACGGTGAAGCCCATGGCCGCCAGGTAGAACGCCATCGCCTGCAGACCGCCTTGGAGCATCAGGGTGCCCGGCATGCACGGGTCGTTCTTGAAGTGCCCCTCGAAGAACCAGTCGTCCGGCGAGACAGCAGTCTCGGCACGGAGGTAGCCGCGTCCCCAGGGCCCGCCGGCCGGGTCGAACTCGGTGACCTCGTGCAGGAGCAGCAGCCGGCCGTCGTCGATCCGGGGTGGGCGCACGTGTGACCTGGTGACGTCCCAGCCGGGGCCGAAACAGTCCGCCGGCCGGCCGTCGGCGAAGGCCCGCACCTGCTCGGCAGTGAAGGACGAGCGTGTGCAGCGCACTGCTGGCGCGTCGAGCGGGATGTCCTCAGCCGGGGCGCGGGTGGCGGGGTCCCAGCGCACTCCGTCGGTGTTGTCGAGCTCTGCCTTCGTAAAGAAACCCGCCTGTCCGTTCCGGACGCTCAGCCGGAGTTCGTCGCCGACGAAGCAGTCGTAGTGGAAAAAGAACAGGCGGACACCGCCGTGCTCGGCGTGTCGGTCGATATGGATCTCGTACCGCAGTGTCTCCCCGGCCCGAGGCCGGCTGCCGTGATAGGTCAGCTCGCAGCCGAGCAGCCGGTAGGCCCGTTCGCCGCGGTTGAGCAGGTCGATCCCGAGCCAGCTGATCAGCAGCAGATCCGCCTGGCCCGCCTCGATCATCAGGCCGGCCGGGATGCGTCCGGTGGCGTCGAGGTACCAGCTGTCGAGGCGGATGTCCGTCTCAGTCCGGATCGTGCCGGTGGCGTGCTCCGGGCCGAGTTCGGCCAAGGCCGCGGGGACGGCGTCGATGCCGGTGACCCGGTCGGCGAGCAGCATCGGTGGCTCGGGCATCCTGGTCTGCACCTCGTATGCGTCCTGTGCGGCGAACTTCGGTCCGAACAGGGTGGACACAGCTTCCGAGGCCAGGTGTTCCAGCTGGGCCCGGTCGAAAACGGGCCCCGGCAAGCGGTTCGGCCGCCCCACGTCGGTGGGTACGGGCTGGGGCAGATCGGCCGGTTGCGCGGGTGGCTGCGGCAGCGATGGCGTCCCTGTTCCCGCCGCAGCCTGCACGAGTGCGGTGGCGAGACGAGCCCTGGTCTGCAGGAATCTCTGGTGCGACCGGAGATGTTGGGCGAGGACTTCCTGGTGCAGGGCGATTACCCGGTGGGTCTGTCGGGCAACGAGCGTGCGCAGGTCCGTCGCCAGTGGCTCGGTGCCGGCGACGGACGGATGGAGGAGGTCGCTGGCAGCGGGCTCGGCGGCCCGGCGTGTCGTAGTCGGTGCCAGCCAGGGCGCCCTGGGCATGATCACTGCGGGCGGTTCGAGTGACGGCAGCGTGATCTCCCGGTGGGCTGGCACCGTGATGGCGGGGACACGCTCGGTCTGCGCCGGTGCGGCCTCCCGCAGTTGCTCGAAGAGGGCCTCGGTGCGGACGGGCACGCCCGCGGCGACGAGTTCGGCCATGGCGAGGTACAGCTGCCGCAACCCCCTGTCCTGGGCGTCGAGTGCGACGGCCACGTGTTCACGGTCGCCGAGGATGCGCTTGGCCCACCCTGTACACAGGCCGCGCGGCCCGTGCTCGACGAAGACACGTACTCCGTCGGCCCACGCCCGCTCGATCGTTCCCGCGAAGTCGACCGTGCCGACACCCTGCGCGGTGACGGCGTCGGCGGCGTGGACGGCCGTCGGGGTGTACCAGTGTGTGGAGGCCCCGCTGTAGAACCGCACCCCTGGCACCGCGCTGGTGGGACGGTGATGCAGGTTCCACCACCGGTCGCGGACCTCGGCCAGTTCCGGGGCGTGGGCGGCCAGGTCGTAGTCGACCGGAACGACATGGGCGGCACCGATGCGCGCCATGACGGCGGCACACGCCCGTGCCTCGCCGCCGATCACACATACGTCGGGGGCGTTGACCGCCATCAAGTGGACGGCGCGTTCGTCCGCGAGTTCAGTACGGACCCGGTCGAGGGGTGCGGTGACCAGGTAGCTCGACCATCGATCGCCATGGACGCCGAGCTGTTCCCAGGCGCGGCGGACCCCCCGGAGCTCGCCGGTGAGCTCGTGGGTGAACAGGCCGCTCTCCCGGGTGTCGTGGTGCAGAGCCGCGATGTCCTTCCACGCCCCCAGGGCGACCAGGGCGGCCGACTCGCCGGAGGAGTAGCCGATGGCAGCGTCCGGTTGCAGTCCGAGCAGGTCCCGAGTCAGCTCGGTGTGGACGGCGGCCAGTTGTGCCGCGCCCCAAATCTGGTCGAGCACCGTCGACGCGGTGCCGGCCTTGGGCCGCATGACCGCAGAGCCGTACCTGGCCGCGACCGCGTCGCCCAGGGCGGGCAGGGCCAGCATCACCTCGCGGCCCATGCCTGGGTAGGCGGCTGACCCGTTGGTGAACACGAAAGCGACCTCGCCCGCCACGGGCGCGTCGCGGTATGCCATGCCGGGTGGTCTGACGCCGCCCTCGGCGAGCCAGCGGCGCACGGCGTTCCGTTGCTCATGGGGATCGCCGTCCGAGACGATGGCCAGCCGGGCCGGGCCTGCCCCTGACTCGGTGCCTGTCTCCAGCGCGGCCAGGACCTCCGGCCGGTCCCGGCCGGAGTACACACGCAGTCGTGGCGCCGGTCCAGGGGCCCAGGGCCCGGTGTCAGCTGCCCTCAGCCGTACCCCCATCGGGGGTGCTTCCAGCGGCGACACCACGACGTGCGCGGTACGCAGGCCCGGATCGGCGTCGGCGGGACCTCCTGCACGCGGCAGCGCGCGGTGCCGCAGGGCGGTCACCGCGACCGCGACTGCCAGCAGGCCCTGGGCGGCATGGGCGCGGCCGAAGAGCTCAGCCGGGTCGAACCCGGCGTCCGCGCCGCCGAGGACCAGGTCCGGCTCATCGGCGGCTACGTCGTCGAGCAGGGCGAGTACGGTGTCGCCGTCCCTGCGGGCGTCGGTGAGGCGTTTGAGCACCACCGCGACGGCGCCGTCCCCGGTGATGGCCTCCCGTCCGAGCTCGCGCAGGGCCGCCTGATGCACCTGTTGACAGGAGAGGTCCACGGCACCGACGAGCGCGGCGTCGACCTCGCCGACTCTGAGCGCGCGTGCCGCGAGGTCCAATGCGACCAGGCCGGAGGCTTCCTCGGCCGAAACCACGTATCCGGGGCCCGCCAGGTCGAGTTGGGTGTTGATCCGGTTGGCCGCGAGGTTGGGCAGGGTGCCTACGACACGCTCGGGCACGATGGGCGTGGAGAACGCGTCCCGGACCCGCGCGACCAGTCGAGAGTCGGCGGATTTCCCGGCTTCCTCCAGCCAGGACGGCGCCCTCAAGCGTGCGGTGGCACGGCAGAGCTCCGGATCCACCCCGGTCCCGACGACGACCATGGTCCGCTCATGCGGCAGGGTGACGTCCCGCACCGCTTCCCGCGCCACCTCGAGCATCAAGATCTGCTGGGGCAGCGTCTGTTCGACCGCCAGCGGCGGAAAGCACAGACCTGGCAGGGCCACGTCGATCTTCGTTGCCGGGCCGCTCCGATGACCGTCGAGCACCGCACGGCGGAAGTCCTGGGTGTCTGCTCCCTCCCCGGCCCGGGCCTCGACGGCAACGATCGCCACCGGGTCGCTCGGTGGGCGCGGGGGCGGGTGCGCTGTCACCTCGGCGGCGTCGGCACCGTCCCAGGCGTCCACGATCAAGTGGGCGTTGGTGCCGCCGAAACCGAAGGCGCTCACCGCCGCCCGGCGAAGCCCCGGCCACTGCTCGGAATCACTCAGCACCCGCAGCGGTGTGCCGTGCAGCTCGGTCAGGGGCTCCTCAGCGGCGAGCGTGGCGGGTCGAACGCCCGCCCGCATCGCACCGAGCACTTTGAGTAGCCCGCCTGCGCCGGCCGAGGCCAGCAGGTGCCCGACATTGGACTTCACCGAACCGATGGGAACATCGACGCAGTCCGCGAAGACCCGTGCCATGCTGCCGACTTCCACCGCGTCCCCGACCGGAGTCCCCGTGGCGTGGCATTCGACAAGCGAAACGCTTCGCGGTGCGACGCCCGCCTTGGCGTAGGCCAGGCGCATCGCCCGCTCCTGGCCCTCCTGCGCCGGGCTGAGCAGTCCCCGGCCGCGCCCGTCGTTGGACAACCCAATTCCCCGGATCACCCCGAGCACGGGCGTCTTCTGTGCGAGTGCGTCGCGCAGGCGCATCAGGGCGACGAATCCGGCGCCCTCGCCGTGCAGCAGCCCATCGGCGTCCCGGTGGAAGGGACGGCTTCGACTGGTTCGGCTCACCGCGGACAGGCCGCAGAACCCCACGTGCAGGAACAGGTTGTCGACCCGGTTGACCGCACCGGCCACCATGACGTCGGCCGCGCCGTCGTGCAGACGGTCGCAGGCCAGCTTGATCGCGTACAGCGACGAGGCGCAGGCAGCGTCAAGCGCGAAGGCTCCCGCACCGAGGCCGAGTGCCCTCGCCGCGAAGTGCGCGGGAAGCCCCGAGGAGAAGCGGTTGCGCGCGTCGGGCCTGGGCCGGCCCGTAGCGGACAACAGGGACGGGGCCCTTTCGGAAAGCCACACGTGCTCGGCGAAGGCCGAGCCGGCACTCGTGGGATAGGACAGGTTCCCCAGGACCAGTCCCGCACGGGCCGACGGTCCTTCGTGTCCGGCCTCCCGCAACGCCTGCCGAGCGCCGTACAGCACCCAGTGGAACAGCGGGTCCAGGCCGAGAATCCGATCAGGGGCGACGAGGAATCCGTTCGGGTCGAACGCCGAATCGAAGTCCCGAACGTAACCGCCGACATCGGTCCAGGTGCGGTCGAGGTGGTCGTCGACGGTGCCCATGGCCCATTGGTGCGGCAATCGCCACCGGCCGTCCGGGACCGGAGACAGACTGCACCGGCGTGCGGCGATGTTGTCCCAGAACGTGTCGGGGTCGAGCGCGTCGGGGAACACGCAGCCCCGGCCGACGATGGCGATCGGTTCGAATCCCATACCAGTCTCATTCCACGAACACGGACGGATTCGGCTGACGCGGGCTCAGGAAGGGCGTCGCACGAGTTGCACACCGAGCAGCTCCACTCTGGGAGCTCCGTCCGGGTCGAGGAGCGCCGCATCGCAGCGCGCGCCCGCGTCGTGCACTTTCGTGGCCCTCACCACGCACCGCACGGTGCCCTCGACCGGGCCGCGCCGGTGCACCCGGCACTCCGCGACCGCCATCGGCAGGGTGGCGTCACCAAGCACACTCTCGGCCCAGAGCAACGCGAGTTGCAGGCCGCCGTCCACGGCGGCCGGGTCGAGGTGCCAGTGGTCACCACCCCATCCCAGCTCGGTCAGGCCGGTCACCGTCGCCTCGGCCCCGGCCGTGCCGATCCCGTGGACAGAGCGGATGGCGTGGAAACGCGGTCCGTGAAAGAGCACCTGCCCGTCGTAGATCTCGGTGCGCTGCACCGCGGCGAGTCCCTGCGGGGTGTCCCAGCTCGCCGTACTCGGAGGGCTCGCCTCGAACTCCAAGTGGGTCCGGAAGTGCGGTGTACCCTCCTCTCCCAGCAGTTCGGCCTCCAGGGCCGAGGGCGATCCGGTCATTGCGTCGCGACCCCGCAGGGTGAGCCGATGTCCGGCGCCACCCAGGTGCGGCAGGGCGACCTTGCTGTAGACGCGGAGATCGCGCAGCACCAAGTGGTCGGCGTTCGGCCGCCAAGCCGCAGCGGCACCGACGAACCAGTCCAGCGCCATCGCCACCGGCAGGATCGAGACGCCGGCGACGTCATGGTCTGCGAGGTACGGGTGCGTACGCGCGCCGACCCGCAACTGAGCAGCGAGTGGTTCGGTCACTGCCGCCGCCATCGAGCCCGGGTCGCAACCGGCCGCGATGACCACACGAGTGTCACCGCTCGGAGCGCTCACCTCAGCGGTGAAGGCCGCAGCGCCCTGACCGGTGGGAATGAGGGGGACACCGGACTGGCCGAAATGCGCAGCCAATGCGGGGGTGACCATGCCTCCGTGCCAGGGACCCCAGGCGATGGACCGCACCAGGCAGTCCGGCCGCCGGGCGCGCTCGGCGCAGGCCACGTGGTTGAGCACTTCGTTGGCCATGGCGTAGTCGCTCTGCCCGGCATTGCCGAAGACGGCGGCCACCGAGGAGAACAGGACGATCACCTTGAGCGGATCGCCCTCGGTCGCCTCGAGAAGCGCGCGCACGCCGCCTGCCTTGGTGGCCAGCACCTGGTCGAACTGCTCATCGGTCTTGTCGGCGATCAGCTTGTCCGCCAGCACCCCGGCGCCGTGCACGATCCCGGTGATCGGCCCCCAGTCCCGGCGCACCTCCTCCAGTACGTCGTGGAGCGCCCTGCTGTCCCTGACGTCCACGGGCACGTACCGGACCCGGGACCCGGCGCTCTCCAGGGCTGCCAGTGTGGACCGGACCTCACGGGCCGCCAGGATTCCGCGTGCCTCGGCGCCGATCGCGGCGGGAGAGGCGGTGCCGGAGTGCTCGGCGAGGACACGGGTGAGCGCGGCCTCGTCGGTGGCCGTCGCCAGTCCCGGCGGTTCCTCCGTCGGCTCGGTGCGGCCCAGCAGCACGATCCGGGGTCGATGGATCCTGGCGAGGTCCAGCAGGGCAGCCGCGGTCACTCCACGGGCTCCGCCGGTGGCCACGATCACAGAGTCCGGTCCGATGTCCACGTTCGAGCCGGTCTCCACGGGCGCCGGGGCCACGCTCGGGGAGGTGCGGGTGCCGTCCGCACGCAGGCCGACCTCCACCATCGGTCCGCCGTTCAGGAGTTCCCCGACGATCGCTTCGGCGACGGCGTCCGCGTCGCGCCCGCCGCGTTCGCAGTCGATCGCCTTGACCGAGGCGGTGGGCCACTCCTTGGCCGCCGTCCTGACCAGCGCGGCGATACCTCCCAGCCAGGCTCGGTCGGGCTGCCTGCCGTCGAGCCCGAAGTCTCCGCCGGTGTCCTGCACGGCCACGAACACCCCGCCCTGGGTGGTGAAGTGCGAGGCGACCGACCGCGCCGATCGGAACGCCTCCCGTTGGACCTCCAGCGCCTCCTCGGGCGAGCTGATCCGCGAGAGGCCGCCGAGGTGCACGACCGCGCGAGCATCCGGAGGCACGCTGGTCACGACGGTGGCGTGGATGCCGTGGTCGATCAGTTTGGCTGCCACCAGATCGGCGGTCCCGCAGTCGTCCTCGGTCACCGCGACCGGATCGTCGCCGAGCCCAGCCATCGTCAGGCCGGGCGCGGGCGTATCGAGCATGCGGACGGCGAGCCTGCCGAGTTCCACGTGTTCAGCGGGCTCGTGCCGTCGGACGGGAATCTGGTGGCCCTGATCATGCTTCTCGACGGGACTGGCACTGGCACTGGCACTGGCACTGGCAGTGAACGCTTCGACGATCTGCCGCAGAGTACGGAGCTTCAATAGCTCGCCCACGGCGCCGTTGCCTTTCGGCCGGTCGCCGACCCGCTCCCGCAGAGCGGAAAGGATCTCCACCCGCTTGATCGAATCCACCCCCAGATCCGCCTCCAGCTCCATGTCCACGTTCAGCATCGAGACCGGATATCCGGTCCGCTCCGCCACCACTGACAGCATCAGCTCCTCGAACACTGTTGCGGACAGGTGCTGGGGCACACTCGGAGTGGGTGGAGCAAGGACCGGTGGAGGTTCCGGAAGTACGAAGGGTGCGCCAGTCGGTGTCGGCACCGCGGGCGGGGTGAAGACCGCGGGAGCCACGGCGGCTTGGGAGAGCGTGGCGACCGCAGGAGACTCGGGCCGCGCTGCCGGGAGGTTCGGCGGTGCGAACACCGTGGGAGGGCTCGCATATTCGCCTCCTCGTACTCCCAGCATCGCGGCGAAGGTCGTCTCCGTCATCTGCAAGAAGGCCATGTGACTGTCGATCAGCATGCGCTGGCAGGCCATATGGGCCTCCGCTGTGTGCCGTTGCGCGTTTTCGATCAGGGCGAGCCAGTCGGTGTCCGTGCTGGATCCCCCGGGAGCCGCAGGTGCGGCAAGCGGAGCGGGCGCGTTCATGACGTCAGCCGGAACAGCGGCAGCCACCGGCGCCGGATCCTGTGCGGCGGGCGTGAACGTCTCATGCGGGCGCGTCGGATTCGGCGCGGGCAGCGCATCGGCTCCGCCGACGGGTGGATAGACCCGGCCGTGGTTCTTGCCGCTGATCTGCACGGTCATCCTGGGCTTGTCCTCCTTGGCAGCTGCTGCAGGTGGCGCGTACGGCTCCCACAGCTCGTCGTGTTCCAGTTGGACGCCGCGCGCGGCGAGTCGCCCGAGCGCGTCCTGCAAGGCAGTGATTCCGTTGCGTCCCTTGCGATCCAGGCTGACCGCCAGGTGGTCGCGGTGGCCGAGGATCTGCCCGACGAGGCTGGTCAGGGTGTCGCCGGCACCGACCTCGATGAACGTCCGCACTCCTGCGGCGTACATCGCCTCGATCTCGTCGCGAAACAGGACCGGTGAGGCGAGGTGGTCAGCGATCCTCCGGCGGATCTCCTCAGGTGCGGACGGATATGTCGCGGCGTCGGTGTTCCCGTAGACGTCGAGCCGGGGCTCGTTGACCTCTACCTCACGCAGGTATGCGAACAGCGGCTCGCTCGCCGGGGCGACGACCGGGCTGTGGAAGGCCGTCGCGGCTTCGAGCCGCCGGGCGGTGATGCCTTCGGCAGCCAGTTTCTGTTGGACGACCTCGATGCCCTCGGTCGCGCCGGAGACCACGCTCTGTGACGGAGCGTTGTGGTTGGCCAGCCAGACGTCCGTCGCACCGCAGCCAGCAATGATCGCCTCGACCTGAGCGCGTCCGGCCGCTACGGCCAGCATCGCGCCAGGCATGGCCGCCGCCTGACGCATCAGCTCACCGCGCTCGCGGGCGAGGCCCACCAGCGACTCCGCGTCGAGCGCGCCCGCGGCATACAGGGCCACCAGCTCGCCGAAACTGTGCCCTGCCACGCAATCCGGCCTCAGGCCGAGACCTCGCAGCACTTCGAGCAGGGCGAGACTGTGCACCGCCAGCGCGGGCTGCGCCCACTCGGTGTCGGTCAGCAGCGCCTGCTGAGCGGCCCGCTCCTCGCCGCTGAAGCCGGGCGGCGGGAACACCACGCGGTGCAGCGCGCGATCACCGAACTCCACGGTTCCCAGGCGGTCCCAGACTGCCTGTGCGGCTGGGGACAGCATGGCCACGTCCGCACCCATGCCGACGTACTGGGCGCCCTGCCCCGGAAACAGAAACCCGATGCGGCCAACGGGGGCTGAACCGGTGGCGTAGTGGACGCCGGTCGGGGTGGAGAACGCCGTGTCCGGCTGCCGGGCGATCAATGCTTTGGCCTGCTCAAGCTTTTCGGACAGGTCCTCGTGGTGGGACGCGACGATCGCCAGGCGCACGGGGTCGCTCGCCCGGAAGCCGCGCTGGCTCTCCCTTGCGATGTCGGCCAGAGTGCGGCCGCCGTCGATCTTCCGGTCCAGCAGCGCAACTGCGGCCGGGCCGCTGAACAGCACCAGCTCGGTGGGCGCGGTACGGGTGCGCCACGCCGTGCGGCCGCCGGATTCGGCGGTGGGCGTGTACTCCTCCAGCGTGACGTGGAAGTTGCTGCCGCCGAAGCCGAAGCTGGACACGGAGGCCCGGCGCGGGCAGTCGGGAGAACGCACCCACGGACGCAGCTTGGTGTTCACATAGAACGGGCTGTCGTCGATCCTCATCACGGGGTTGGGTCGCACGACCTTGATCGTCGGCGGGAGGACCTTGTGGTTCAGGGCCAGGATGGTCTTGAGGAGTCCGGCGGCACCGGCGGTGCACTTGGTGTGTCCGATCTGCGACTTGACCGAGCCGATCGCACACCACTGCCTGTCGGACCGGCCTGGCTCCTCGTACACCTGACGCAGGGCAGCGAACTCTGAGGCGTCCCCTGCGACGGTCCCGGTGCCGTGCGCCTCCACCAGCTCGACGGTCTCCGGGCCATAGCCGGCCTGCTCGTACGTGCGCCGAAGAGCTCGGGACTGGCCCTCGGGCAGCGGCGCGTAGATCGCGGTGCTTTTGCCGTCCGAAGAGGTGCCGATGCCCCGGATGACGGCGTAGACCCGGTCTCCACCACGCTCCGCATCCGCCAGCCGCTTCAACGCGTACAGCGCGAGGCCCTCACCGAGCATCGTGCCGTCGGCCGCCTCGGAGAACGGCCGGCAGTCGCCGCTGGGCGACAGGGCGGGAGTCTTTGAGAAGCACATGAACATGCCGACGTCGTTCGATGCGTCGGCGCCCCCGCTGATGACGAGGTCGGACCGGCCCAGGGAGAGCTCACTCACCGCTGCCGAAAGTGCCGCGAAGGAGCTCGCGCACGCGGCGTCGGTGGTGTGATTGGTGCCGTGCAGATCGAACCGGTTGGCGATCCGGCCCGCGATGACGTTTCCGAGCAGCCCCGGAAAAGTCGACTCCTGCCAGGGGGTGTAGTGGTCGGTGATGCTGTCGCAGACGGCCTGTGCCTCGTCCTCGGGGATCCCGTTCTGTCGTAGGGCCTTGAGCCACACCGGGCGTTGGATCCGCGCGTTCATGTGGGTCAGCAGTTCCGTCGAGGCAGCTCCGAGGATGACGCCGACCCGATCACGTTCCATGCCCGGAAGCCCGCCGGCATCGGTGAGGACCTGCTCAGCCACCATGAGCGCCAACAGCTGCGTGGTGTCCGTCGAGGCAAGGGTGTTCGGCGGGATGCCGAAGGTCAGCGGATCGAAGGCGACCTCCGGCAGGAAGGCTCCCCGGCGGGCATAGATCTTGTCCGGCGTGGCGGGATCCGGGTCGTAGTAGTCGTCGATGAGCCATCGATCGGCGGGGACGTCAGTGATCAGATCGCGGCCAGCCACGACCGTACGCCAGAAACCGTCGGCACCCGGCCAGCCGGGCAGCAGCGCGCCGATACCGACCACGGCGATCGGAACCTGTCTGGGGCGAGCGTCGGACATGCTCTCAACTTTCTTGGTGGTCCCGGCAGTCAGCGTGAGAAGCGGGTCAGGCGAGGTGGGAGGGAGCGAAGGCGAACGCCGAGGGCAGCACCGGCAAGCCGTACGTACGCAGCTGGTGCGCGCGGGTGGTCACGGCGGCGCCTTCGAGCAAGTTGAGCGCGATCTGTACCACGGAGCGGTTGGACGGTTCCGCGAGGAAGCTGCCGGCGGTCCACCGGTTGAACGCGCCCATCGCCGGCCCGCACCAGATCTGGTAATCGCTGCGCCGCGCCGTGTCCCCGGTAATCGCCCAACGGCTGGAGTTCCCCAGGTACCAGCGGAAGACCAGCGCCATACGGTGCTTGGGGTCGTTCTCCGCGCGCGTGATCTCCCCGGGGGCGCGCTGCAACCAGAACTTCCGCGTCTGCGCCCAGACTTCGTCGATCGGGGCTCCCAGCACGTCTCGTTCGATCTTGTCCCGCAGCTGCGGCGGCAATTCCTCCAGGGACGGATATGCCTGGTACGCCTCGTAGAGGTGACCGGCCCTCTGCGCGAACATCGTTCCGCGGCGCAGGACCTGGAGCTTGACGCCCAGCTCGAACATGTCGGCGGCCGGAGCCATAATCACGTCAGCGATATCGGCGTCGGCCAGCATCGCCTTCGCGTCGTCGGAGATACCCGCCTCCACGGCCACCTGGTTCACCGACCCCGTCACCACGTAGGCCGCGCCTAGTGCGAACGCGGCAGCGACCCCTTCCGGCGTCCCCAGCCCTCCGGCAGCGCCAATCCTGACCGCCCGCGCATAGCCGAAACGCCGGGTGAGTTCATCCCGCAGGATCAGAATCCGTGGCAGCAGGGCACCCAGCGGCCGGTTGTCGGTGTGTCCGCCGCTGTCGGACTCCACCGTGATGTCCTCGGCCACCGGTACCAGCGAGGCCAGCTCGGCCTCCTCCGCACTGAGCTCGCCCCGCTCCACCAGCGGACGCAGCAGCTCGGGCGGTGCCGGCGAGAGGAATCGTTCGGCGACCTCCGGTCGCGAAACCTTGGCGAGAAGCCGGGTGCGTCGCACGATCTGCCCGTCCGCCTTCCGGCTCAGCCCTGCCGCCGAGCACAGCACGACGGCCGGAGTAAGTCCCATGAACGCCGACGCTGAGATACAGGGGACAGCATGCCGCAGCAGCAGTTTGGCAACGCGGTATTCCAGCTCGGGTTCGCTCGGCGAGTGGATCAGGTTCACACCCCAGTTCGGCACACCGGCCAGCTCCGCGGCCAACTCCTGCACGGCACGCTCGACCTCAGGAAAACCTAGGCCGCCCGCACCGAAGAACCCGAGCATCTCGGCCCGGGCCATCGCCACCACCATCCGCGTCGTCGCGATACCGTTCGCCATCTCCCCGGCCACGTACGGGAAGCGGACGCCGTGCGCTTCGCAGAAGGTCCGCCCGCCCAGCCACTCCGGATACAGCGGTGGCAGCGTGCCGACGACCTCTCCCGCGGGCCTGGCCCCCATCACCAGGCCCAGCTCGCGGCCTGCGGGGTCGGCGACGATGTGCGCGTGTTGCCGAACCTGCCGAACACAGGCCGCAATCTGCTCGGGGGCGAAGACCGGTGAGGCGGTGACGGCTTCGTCAGGACATGCCAGTAGGGACAAGGGTGGACTCCCCATCAGAGTGCGGGCGTCTGAGCCTCGTGTCGTGAGGCAGAAATCGGCGCTGTGGAAGTGGAAGCGGCAGCATGGGTACCGGTCAGTGCGCTCCGGCACTGGACGCGGTCGTCTGCTTCGAGATGACGCCGGTGGTCAGGTAGTCCAGATCGACGCGGATGCCGGATGAAACCGGGCCCAGCAACGTCCGTACACGAGTGTCGTCCAAGTGGCGGCGGTGGCTGAGGTACGGCGCGAAGCCGGGGTACAGCTCCGCAGCTGCTTCCAGTGGGGTCGGGTCGTCCGGCTTCGTCTCGACGAGCTTCACCTGCACCGGTACAAGACGCTCAAGCAACGCGGTGACGACCCTAATCGGCACGTCGTGATCGTGGACGACGTGGTAGGTGTTCGCCTGCCCTGAGGGCGGCGCGCTCGCCAACTGGACCATAACAGCGGCCGCGTGCTCCACGGGCACCAGGTTCAGGTGCCCGTGCGGGTGGCCCAGCATCCGTACCACCGGCCGGTACTCCTCGGGAATGGCCATACCGGCGAGTCCGACACTGCGCAGCGAGTTCTGCACGATCTGGTCGACGAACTGCATCGGATGGCCCGGCAGTTCCGGGTGCGGTGGCAGGTCAGTGACCAGGATGCTCGGCCGCATGACCACCACCGGGCGGCCGTGAGCCCGTGACCATTCGTGCACCAGGACTTCGGCCTCGTACTTGGACTGCTCATAGCCGTTCTCGAAGCCATACGCGTCGTCCAACTCGTCCTCATAGAGCACGCCGTCGCGCCGCGCCCCACCGACGAAGGCGGTACCGATGTGATGGACCATCGGATTCCGGACGCCGGCAGCGGCGAGTTCCAGCACGTTCCGGGTGCCCTCGACGTTGACCTGGCGAAGTCTCACAAGGTCGTCATCCAGGTTGATGTTGCCGGCGCTGTGCCAGATCATGTCCAGTTCGTCCGCCAGTTGCTGAAAGGCGGCGGCGGACAGTCCCATGCGTGGCTGTCCGAGATCGATCTCCACGACACGAAGCCTGCGGGGAAGCTCCGCGATCAACTGACCAGGCACATCCGTCAACTCCATGAATCGTGTGATCCGCCTGAGCGCGCCCCCAGACCTGGCGTGCGCGAGGACTGTCAGCGAGTGGTGGCGCT
The DNA here is from genome assembly GCF_045206365.1 of Streptomyces sp. NBC_00212. Classification (NCBI taxonomy): domain Bacteria; kingdom Bacillati; phylum Actinomycetota; class Actinomycetes; order Kitasatosporales; family Streptomycetaceae; genus Streptomyces; species Streptomyces sp. NBC_00212. The sequence continues at coordinate 8,536,051 of NZ_CP108115.1, read as the reverse complement.
CGAGCAGTTCACCGACAAGGCGCAGACCGAGGAACCCGGTGGCACCAGTAAGAGCGACCTGCACTTTCAGTGGCTCCCAAAGCTCAGAAGAACGGATCCGGCTGCCTTGCAATGGAGCGTGAAGCTGCTAGGACCTTCGCGCCAGTCGCACCAGCCGACCTGGTGTTATGGACAACCATCGGTCCGCCGGCATAGAAACGGCACGGCTGACACGATCACCGAATTCCACTCTGATGGACCTTGAAAATCGCTTTGTCCAACAACTCGCGGAAGTGAGTGCCAGGGTGGTTCGTATCAATTCCAGCCGCGCAGGGCTTCCTTGTGGATGCCCAGGTCCCTCGCGACATGCGCGATCGGGCGACCGGTGTTGCGGACCTCGCGGATCGCGCGCTCGCCGAGTTCGTCCGGGTACTTACGTGGTGCTGGCATGGAGCCCTTTCCACTCTGACGTGGTTGCCCGCGAGTCGGGCGCCTGACGGGACGACGAGGCTCCTGGTAGACGGTGTCACGACCACGTGCTTGTCTACCCGTCGGCGATCGGCCTGGCCGGCCGCACCCTGCGGTATCCGACCGAGCAACTCGCCGCACGACGCCGGGAGATCGGCACACGGTGGCGGCGCTTGACGCCTGGCCGTCAAGCCCTCATCGCCCTGGCTCACCGGACGACTGCACCGCGAACTGCGCGAGCTCGGCTACCTCGGCAGCGCCCGCAGCGTGCACCGCTGGCTGGAACCCCTGCGCGGAACCGACCCGCCGCCGGCCCGCTTCCCCGGGCCGACACGAACGAGCGGGAGTGAGCATGCAGGAGTTCCTGGAGCAGATCGAGATGCGCGAAGCCGCCGGCCGTGACCTCGCGGTCAGGCTCCGCACGCAGATCGCCGAGCTCACCGCCCTGCGGAGGGTTTTCACCTCAGAGTTCCTCCGGGGGGCACCTCACTGCCGTCCTTGATCCCTTCCGGGTCCAACAAACCACCGGTACCCCAGCGGTCATGACCGGGCGAGCCGCCGTCGTCTGTCACACCTCCACGTCGGCGATGACCCACTCGCTGATCTCCCGCCATTGGCGGATCGCCTCCTGGTGGAAGGGGTGGATCAGATATTGCTCGACGGTCGCCATGTCGTCCATGAGCCCCTCGACGAGAAAGTCGTAGGCGACATCCCGGGGGGATATGTTGCGGCCGTAGCGCCAGTCGCGGAGTTCGGGAACCTCGCTGCCCACTTTGGCCGCGGTGCGTTCCCCTGCCGCCGCACGTGGATCGTCCCAGTCGATTCCCGGCTTGAATTTGAAGAGTACGACGTGGCGTATCACAGAACGTCTCCTGTGGGTCGCGAAGAGGACTCAACTGGATCTGCGCCGCCCCGGCACAGTTTGAGGACGTTCATCGCGATCTGCGTGCCGTCCGCGCCGAGTTCGTTCCGGTAGCGGGCCAGAACGTCCATTTCCCGGGAGAACACCGTGCGCGGGCCGCCGGAACTGATGCGGCTCTGCTGGATGTGGGCAGATATCCGGGCCCGTTGGGCGAGCAGGTCGATGATTCCTATGTCGAGTCGGTCAATCGCTCCTCTGGCTTCCTCCATACGGGCTTCGGGTTCGGTTGTGTCGGTCATGGTCGAGCTGTCCATCTGTGTCCCTTCAAAACTCGGCGAGCCTGGCAACTGCTTCCCGGAGCCGGTCCTCGGGTGCCAGCAGGCTCACCCGCACATATCCTTCGCCGTACTTTCCGAACCAACGCCCGGGCGCCACCGCCACCTTGGCTCGGGTGAGCAGGTCGTCCGCGAACGCGACGGAACCGCCGCCGCCGGGTATCGGCAGCCAGGCGAAGATCGACCTGGGCACCTCGACGTCCCAGCCGGCGGCCCGCACTCCGGCCACGAAGATGTCCCGTCTGCGTTCGTAGATCTTCGAGAGTTCGTGGACGCAGTCCTGGGGGCCAGTCAAGGCTGCGGCCGCGGCCCGTTGGATGAACGGCGGGAGCGAAACGTAATAGTGCTCCTGGATGAGATTGATCGCCGCGATGACGTCAGGATTTCCGACGACGGCGCCGATCCGCCATCCGGCCATGTTGAACATCTTCGAGAGTGAGATGAATTCGACGCCCACTTCTTTGGCGCCGTACGCCTGCAAGAAGGAGACCGGAGCCTGTCCGTCGAACCCCAGCGCCGCGTAGGCGAAATCGGATGCCACGATCACTTTGTGCTTGGCGGCGAACCGTACCGTGTCCTCATAGAACTCCACCGGCGCCGTCACCGAGGTGGGATTGTTGGGGTAGTTCAAGAACATCAGCTTGGCCCGGTCGCACACGGCCGGGTCGAGAGCGGAATAGTCCGGCAGGAAGTTGTTCTCCCGCCGGAGGGGAACGGTGTGCATGTGCGCCCTGGCGAGTACCACGCCTGCCCAGTAGTCGGGGAACGCCGGGTCCGGCATCAGGCATACGTCGCCCGGGTTCAGGAAGCACTGGCTGATCTCCACGAGGCCGGCCTTCGCGCCGAAGAGGATCGCGACTTCCTTCTCCGGGTCCAGCCGTACCGAGTAATTGTCCGCGTACCACTGGGCGATGGCGGCTTTGAGTTCGAGGAGCCCGGAGAAAGCGGGGTACCGGTGCGTGGCGGGGTCGAGCACCTCCTCGCGCAACGCTTCGACGATGTGGGGCGGTGTGGGGAGGTCGGGATTTCCCTGGCACAGGTTGACGACGTCCTCACCTGCCCTGATGAGTTGGTCGATTCTGCCCGTGGTCGTCGCGAACGAACTTCGCGGCAGATCGAGGAGCCGCTGCGCGAGTTCAGTCATCAATTGCCGCCGCCTTTGCCGGGAGAGCCTGGTCGGTTTCGCCGTCGCGGGCCGGGGCCTGCGCGTCGCGTCGGCGGTGCGCCCATCCGCTCAGGGCGAAGGCGATGAGTGTGATGGCGGCGCAGACCCAGCCCACGGCGGAGAATCCGTACGCCGTGAACAGCGGGCCGAGTACGGCGGCCCCCAGGGCCACGGCGAGGTTGGTCGCGAAGCTGTAGAAGGCGAGGATGGTCCCGCGGTGCTGCTGCGAGCACTCGCTCAGGAGGGTGCTGAGCAGCGTGACGACCAGGCTCTGCATCGCACCCCACAGGAAGAGGCAGAGCACCAGGGGCACTGTCCAGTGGACGACCAGCGGGATGACCGCCAGGGCCGGAACCAGCCCGGCCAGCAAGGTGACAAGGACGCGTTCCTTGCCCAGTTCGTCGGCCCATCTGCCGGTGACGAAGCTGGTGGAGAATCCCAGGCCGTACAGAAGGATCATGATGCCGGTCATGGAGCTTCCGTTGCCGAACCGGAATTGCAGGGCGCTGCCGAGGTAGGTGTACATCCCGTAGAAGCCGAGCATGTTCAAGAAAGTCGCCGCCACATAGACGGACACCTTCGGTGTACGGAAGACCCCGGCGGCGGAACGCAGCCAACCTTGCCTCGGCGAGGCCGTGTTGGCTTCTGCCGACACAGTGGAAGCGCCCTCGGCGCCGTTCTGGCTGTTGGTGCGCAGCAGGACGCAGGTCAGGAGGACTCCGAGGATCGAAAGCAGTCCGAAGACCCACCTCCAGCTCAGCCATTGCCCGACGAACGATCCCATCGGTACGCCGAGGACCAGCGAGATCGACCAGCTCGACACGATGATGCCCATGGCCTTGGCGCGGTACCGGTACGGAATCTGGTCACCGACGAAGGCGTACGCGGTCGGCACGAAGACGCCCGTCGCCAGGCCGGCCAGCGCCCGTCCTGCGAAGAACACGCCCGGCCCGGCGGCGGACGCGCACAGTACGGTCCCGAAGATGAACGCCGTCATCCCGATCGCCAGACCGACACGCCGCGACACCCTGTCCCCGAGCGGGGCGTAGAGCAGGGCTCCGATCGCCGTACCGATGCCGTACGTGGTGACCGACAGCGCCATCAGGGCCACCGACGTGTCGAACGAATCGGCCATGTCCACGAGCAGCGGGGAGACCACCAACTCCTCCGAGCCGACCGCGAAGATCCCCGCCATCAGGGCGAGGACCGTCAGCACGGGGAACCCCGCGGTACGCTCCTCGCCGGTCAATCGGTCCGACACTCCAGCCAACCTTTCCTCGGTGCGGGTGAATGAGAAGGACGGCTAGATGGCCGTGTAGCCGCCGTCGACGGTGAGTGCGGCACCCGTGATGAACGACGACTTGTCCGATGCGAGGAACAGGATCGCGTTCGCGACGTCCTCAGGTGTTCCCAGGCGCCCGATCGGATTCAGCTTCGCCTTCTGTTCCTTGACCGCCGCGTCATGGCCGATGGACACGTCCGTCATGGGGGTGTCGATGATGCTGGGGCAGACGCAGTTCGCGCGGATGCCGTACTTGGCGTAGTCGACGGCGAGTGATTTCGTGAGCATCATGACGCCGCCCTTGGTGGCGTTGTACGCGGCGATGCCGGGCCATGCCACCAGCCCGCTCACCGAGCAGACGTTCACGATCGCTCCCGTGGACGCCTCGATCATCTCGCGCAACGCGTACTTCGAGCACAGGAACATGCTCTTCAGGTTGGTGTCGACCAGCGTGTCCCACTCGTGCACCGGCATCTCGTGCAAGGGCGTGGAGATCTCCATGCCGGCGTTGTTGACCAGGACGTCGACCCTGCCGAATGTCTCGGCGGCTGTGGTGATGAGGTTCTTGCAGTCCGCTTTGCTGGTGAGGTCGGTCCTGACGAACAGCGCGTCGTGTCCGTCGTTCTTCAGGTCGGCGACGACGTCGGTGCCTCGCCTCTCGTCGATGTCCGCGACGACGACCCTCGCGTCCTGCCGGGCGAATTCGATCGCGGTCTGCCTACCGATGCCGGATGCGGCACCGGTGACCACGGCCACGGTGTCCTTGAACACGAGCCCATCTCCTTTCACACGCATGTCAGTTGCCCGCCGTCCACCGAGATCTGCTGGCCGGTGAGGTACGACGACTCGTCGGACGCCAGGAATCCGATGACCGCGGCAACCTCGTCGGCGCCCCCCGGCCTGTCCATGGGAATCGCCCGTCTCATCCGGTCCTCGGCCTCTTGCCGCGAGATTCCGCGGGTCCGGCTCACCTGGTCCACGGCGCGGTCATAGCGCTGCGTCCGGATGGTCCCGGGGTGCACGCAGTTCACCGTCACGTTGTCCTTGGCGTACCGGGTTGCCAGGTACTTGCTGGCATTCGAGACGGCCGCGTTGACCAGGCCGGAGAGGAACATGCCGGGGGCGGGTTCCTTGCCGATGTTGCCGACGATGTTGACGATCCGGCCGAATTGTTGGCGAACCATCACTGGTGCCACGGACTTGATCAGGTCCAGGTATGGCACCAGTTTCTGGTCCATCGCGGATGTCACGTCGCCGGCATCCACGCTGTCGAAGGATCCCGGTGCCGGGCCGGGCATGTTGTTGACCAGCACGTCGATCCGGCCGAATCTGCGCTCGACGTCGCCGACCAGTTCCGTGCGAAAGGCTCGCGACGTGATGTCGCCCGGAAGGACGTGTACGCGAGTGTCCTGCCCTCCGCCGGATTCCTGTGCGACTTTCTCCAACGCGCTCTCGCTGCGCGCACACAGAACCGTCGTGTAGCCCTTGGAATGCAGATGCAATGCGGTTGCGCGCCCGATGCCCTGGCTGGAACCCAGAACTACCGCCACCCGCGTCACGGGGATTCCTGTTCACTGTCCTGGTCGTCCCCCGGCTTGGGGACCCGGTGATACCGAGGCGGAATGAAGATGTTCAGGGAGCGCGCCATTCCGGTATGGGGATTCGCCGCGCTGTGCCCTTCCTGGCTCGCGCAGAAATATGTACCCCCGAACCGCAACTCGTGACTCGTCTCCTCGACGGTCATGTCGTACCGCCCTTCCAGGCATATCCCGATCTGCTCGTGGGAGTGCTTGTGGTAGGGCATCTCTCCGCCGCCGGGGATATCGGCGATCATCAGCTCGATCCAGTCGGCCAGAAAGAACGTGACGTCCATCTTGACGAACTTGCGGGATTCGAGCGGTTCGAGGAAGTATCCGCTCGGGGCGGGGCAGCTCTCCCCCGCCTTGTCGCGCCTGATCTCAAGTACGACGGTTTCACTCGACGATGTGTTGACGGCCGAAAGCTCGACGCCGGGCGGAACGACGTAGACGTCATGCTCGGGCTTCATCAGCTTCGTCACTCCCCCGACCGTCGCGGAGAGTTCACCTCGGAAGACCATCCCGACCTGCGCCTCCGCTCGGGACTGGGGCGCCACCACGGCACCCGGCGGGAGGTAGGAGACCCGCACTTCCGTGTCGTCACGCCGATACGAATCGAAGCGGATCCCATTGTCGTGGAGCACCGCGTCGGGAGCCGGGAAATAGGGCCGTTCATGCGCCTGCGTGGTCATTGCGGTCCTTCCTGCGGGAAAACACGGTCCAGGTCATGGGAATCCGCGAGAACTTGTAGACGAACTTGAGGTTGTGCTGCTTGACCGCCTGCTCGTTCGTGATGGCGATGCTGTATCGCCCGTCGGCGACATGACCGGCCGCCTGGCTCGTGGAGTTCGCGGTGACCAGATTCACGGGGCGGTCGAAGTGGTGCCGCAGCAGCGGGATCGGTGCCGGGTGCGATACGACGGTGTCGGTGTAGAGCAGTTCTTCGTGAAAGGCGAAGTCGGATCTCGTGGCCAGGCCGTACTCGGGTGTGCTGCCACGGAATACGAGCGCGGGTTCCAGGTCCGGGTTCATGTAGAAGGCGTTGATCTGGGGATAGGCGTGAGCCACCAGGACAAGATCGACACGGTCCGCGGTGAGGGATTCCACGCACTGTTCATACGTGTCTTCCAGCATGATCCGAAAGCCTCCGCGCTCACCGAGGGCGCGGGACATCAATTGGGCGATGTACTCGCTGCTGGTCCCTTCGGGCCCCAGCGTTCCAAGCTTTGTGGAGTGGGTGGAGTCGGCCGGGACGAGCGCATTGAACGCTCGTCTTTCGATGTCGGGGATCTGGAGATCTCCACGCCTGGTCAACTCCTCTTGAACTGGGCACGCAATGACGGCTGTTCGCACACAAATAAGGAGATCAGCGGTACTCCCTCGATCAGGGCGCCGGGCCCGCCTGGCCAGGCAATTGCCTCTTGTTCAGCGGCAGTTGACCTCTTGTTCAAGCCGCACGTCACTATAGGCATCTTGATCTTGAGGCAGTCAAGGGACTTGATAACCGGAAAGTCTTATGCCGTCCAGTTTGCGAAAACCGGAAACGAGACCTTAACCATGTTTCGCCGAGAAGTCCCGACGTGAGCAACTGGGCCTGCGAGGGGGCCCGTTGAGTCAGGCGAGTCGCCGCGGATTTGCGCTTCCCACCTTCCCGGCCGCCTTCGCGAGCGCTGTTCTCTTCGTATACAAGCCAGGTACAAGCCAGGGCGGCGAAGAGTCCGGGCGCGACCCGTCGAACTCGCCGACATGATCACCAGCAGGCCGGGCATCGGCGCCCTGCTGGGCGCCGAGTTCCTGGCCGCCGCGGGCAGCGAGATGGCGCCCTTCGCCACCCCGGACCGGCTGGCTGCCTACGCCGGCCTGGCCCCCGCCCCGCCCGACTCCGGAAAGCTCCACGGAAACCTGCACCAGCCACAGCAGTATCACCGCAGCTTTCAACGCGTCTTCTGCACCTCCGCGCTGATCAGCACCCGCAGCGACCCCAACTCGCGCCGTTTCTACGACAGAAAGCGAGCCGAGGGACCATGACGTCGCGGACGGCGCCGATGCCGGTGGCGGCGTAGTCCTGAGCGGCAAGGCGCAGCCCGCCGGCGCGGGTCTGCGGGTCCGGTGCCGGAGCGGGTGCTCGACCAGGTCCCTCGCGTTGACGATCAGGTGCCCGTTGAGCCGGCCCTGTTCGTCGCGCCCGATGTCGCCGCCGGGCGGGGTAGGAGTGACCTAGTCTCCAGGTGTCCACGATCAAGGGGAAGAATCAAAACGTCGCCGCTTCCGCCTCCTGCGGGAGGTTGGCCATCCAGCCGAACGGAGTACCCCTAAACGGGGCCGCGCAACGACATACGGGCTGGACGGTCAATCCGTCCGGCCCGTACGGGAGTTGCTCTGCTCAGCGCCTGGTGGGGTGCGCCGCTCCGCGCCCCGGGGCCACCGAGTGCGGTACGGCCGCGGGGACCCGCGCCGTGGCCGCGGCACCCGGCGCGAAGAGCCCGCTGAAGACGTCGGTCGAGTCGAGTGGCCTGTTGTCGTTCGTCTCGACCAGCATCGGCCGGACCGAACCCCCGTCGGTGATCAGCCCCTCGTAGTCGCCGAGGAAGTGTCCCCAGCCGGCGTGCGGCGCCTGGAGCCAGTCGAAGACGTGGCTGATCCGCCACTCGCCCGGATACCCCTCGCCACCGCGCGGGAACGTCACGAGCCAGGCCGACGTGGGCAGCGTGGTGGTGTCGCCGGGGTGAGGTAGCGCAGGTCGTAGTACGTCAGCGCCGGGCGGGATAGCGAGCGAACGCCACCCCCGCAGCTACCTGGCCCTTCTCGGCCTCGCCGCCGCCCTCTGCTGCTACGAGCGATATATCCGCCTCACCACATAGGCCACGGTCTAAATCACCGACGCAGGAACCCTTCCGCGCTGCGTCGCCGCCGCCTCACGGGGCACGACCGCGAGGTTCGACGATCAGAGGCACACCGCGGTGATTCCCGCCACCCCATTCAATCCATAAGATCGGCGTAGCCGCACATACTGGCGGGAGCGCTCACGGGCAGGGCGGCGAGCAGGGCGGTAGCCACGCCCGCCCCCGCCTGCGTGACGCCGCGAGCGGGGGCGGCGGCCGCATTGAGGCAGGAGTTACCGAAGGCCGCGTTTCCCGTCGCGCCGGCCATGGGGGCGGCAGCCACGACCAGGGCGACAGCGCCCACCGCGGCTGCCGACATGGCCCCCAAAGACTTGAGCATTCCACTTCTCCTAGCGAGATCACGGGCCATCTTGACCCACGGCCACCGAAGACCAAGCGGCACGGTGCAGGTATCCAGGGCACATACCCCTCGAACTGAGATCACCACTCCAACGACCAAAGAGCGGGGCCCGTCACGCCCCCAACTGCTGTACTCCCTCCAGCTCGTTCGACAGGTCGGTCGCCCACCTAGTGATCATCAACGGATTTGCCACACGAGAGGGCCGCGGACGCGCAGAAGGCCGCTCCGGCCGTCGGAGCGAGGGCCCGAACTCACGGACCCACAGCGGGAGTTCGGTTCTGCCCAAAGGGTCGGACTCTAGCCAAGCCGGGCATGCGCCACTGGAAAATGCCAGAACTCTCGCCACCGAATGCCACGGTGCGTAACGTCGCCGTCACCGCCGCACGCTCGTTCCGGCGGCCCGAACACATCCATGCGCCGCGCCGGGAGGGGGTTCCGCGTGCCCGGAATCGACGAGTGCCTGCTTGAGGCGATGCTGCTGCCCGGAGCGCTCGGGGCCGGCGTGGTCGACTGGGCCAGCGGACTCGCCCTGGGCTCCATCGGCGACTCGCCCGGCGGCGACCACGAGGTCACCGCCGCCGAGACCGCAGAGCTGGCACGGACGGCCGCCGAGCACCCCGACTTCGGCGCGTCCCCCTCGGGCGGCGGCGAAGACCTGCCGGCCGTGGGCCCGCCCGCGACGGACCTGCCGGTCGAGGACCTGATCATCACCACCCGTACCGCCTACCACGTGCTCTGCTTCGTCGAGACGGCCTTCGACAGCAGCGTCTTCCTGCACCTGTGGCTCGACCGCGAGGAGGGCAATCTCGCCCTCGCCCGGCTCCGGCTGCGCGGCCTGGCCGAACGGCTGGTGCTGTGATGAGCGCGGCGATGGACAATCCGGCAGGACCAGCTACTCGGGCGCGAACGCCCGTCTCCCCCATGCTCGTCCGCCTGGTCGCCGAGCGGGCCACCGGTGCCCTGCTGCGCGACCGGGGCACCCTGTACCTCTGCGACGGCCAGGTGGTGCACGCGGAGAGTCCCGCGGCGCCCGGCATAGACGTCCTGCTCACCACCGCCGGACGCCTGCGGCCCGAGGGCTGGCGGGAGGCCGTCGACCGGGCGGGCCCGCGCCGCCGGGTCGGCCGGTTCCTGGTGGAGAGCGGCCAAGTCGGCGACGGCGAGCTGGAGATCTGCCACCTCGGCGCACTGCACGACGCGGCGTTCTTCGCACTGGCCCCCGGCAGCGGCCCCACCCGATTCCGGTACGGGGTGGCCCACTGGATCGGCCCGGTCAGGCCCGTGCCCGCTGCGGCGGTGGAGCGGGAGGCAGCCCGCCGCAGAGAGCTCCTCGACAGGCTCTGGCCCTGCCCGGACCTGGACACCGCCCCCGTGGTGCGCAGCCGGCGCCGCCCGGACGCCCCGCTCACCCCGCGCCAGCGGGCGGTGCTGACGCGGGCCGACGGGGCGCGCACCCCGCAGGACATCGCACGGGCACTCGGCCGCCCCGCGTTCCACACCCTGATCGACGTGCGAAGGCTGGCGGCCGTCGGGGCCGTCGAGACCCCGCGCGCCCGCACGCCGCCGCCGGACCCCGTCCCCGCATGGTTCGCCCGGATGTCGGCGGAGACGGCCGATCCCGATGTCGCGCTGCTCCGGCGACTGCGCGACGCACTGGAGGCCACGCTGTGATCCGCGCACTGCGGCAGCGCGCCGAGAGGAGACAGCTGATGGCGGCGGAAGCACAGGTCGCTGAAGTCCTCGAAGAACTGCGGAGGTTGAGAGCCAGACTGCCCCAGCTCACCGGAGCCCTCGCGGCGAGCTCCGACGGCTTCGTTATCGCCCAGGACGGCACCCCGCAGGCCGCCGAAGGCATCGCCGCCCTCACCGCCGCCGCACTCGGCGTCGCCCAGCGGCTGACCGAGACCACCGGTCAGGGCGGCTTCCGCGAACTGGTCGTGCGCGGCGAGGCGGGTTACCTCGCCACCTACGCAGCAGGCTCCACCGCCGTACTCACCCTCCTCGCGGACCCCCGCGTCAACGTCGGCCGGCTGCACCTCGAAGCACGCCGTTCCAGTACGCGCGTCGGCGAGCTGATCGACGGCGCCCTCGACCGGCAGGAGACCCCATGAACGGCACCGGCACACCCAGCCGGAACAGCCCCCGAAGGAAAGGAAGCACAACGCCGATGACCAACACCGAGACCACCCTCAAGGAAGCGATGACCGTGATCGAGGGCAGCCTGGGCGCGGCCCTCGTCGACTACAGCAGCGGCATGGCGCTCGGCACCCTGGGCGGCGGCAAGGACCTCGACCTGACGGTGGCCGCCGCCGGGAACACCGATGTGGTGCGCGCCAAGGTGCGGACCATGGAGATGCTCGGCCTCAAGGACGAGATCGAGGACATCCTGATCACGCTGGGCGGCCAGTACCACCTCATCCGGCTCCTCAAAGGCCGCGGCAACAGCGGCCTGTTCCTCTACATCGCGTTGGACAAGAAGCGGGCCAACCTCGCGATGGCCCGCCACCAGCTCAAAAAGATCGAGAACGAACTGGAAGTGTGAACCCCGGCCCTCCACAGGCCCGTTCAATGACGCCGCGCCCCACCGGGCGCGGCGTCACCCGCACCGAGCCCGGTCACCCGCAAGCCCCACGCCTCATGCATCTCTTCATCGGAGGTCTGGCACGGCGAAGCACGCATGGTAGAAGGCCGTCATCCACCCATGATCGAACACGTCGCTCCACATGCGCGGGGGAACAAGGAGCAAGGCAGACCCAGGTCAGGGTGCTGTCACAGAGGGTGCCGAACAGCGAGCCTGAGCTGTTGCAACTGATCGAGGACGTCCTCACCCCCCTCGATCAAGGTCCCCTTGGACCGGAACACCGCGTCACTGGTCAAACCGCTTGCCCGGCTGCCCTCAGGTCGTCCTCAGTTCCCTGTCACGGCCGTCACGCTCACTGATGCCACTGCCGCCACTCCTGCTCCGCACGTTGGCATACAGGACAAGCAGCGACGCCATCACCGTGAAGGCCAGCGTGATGATCACCGACCAGGTCGCCACATGCCCGTAGCCTCCCGGCTCGCGGGGGTCGAGAAAGTCGTACGGATACCAACCGGCACTCGGCCCGCGCAGCAACGAGTAGCCAAGGTAGAGCAGCGGAAAAGCCAGCCACGGGAGAGACCTGGTCCACGAGATACGGCGCAGCGGAGGGCGCAGAAGCCAGTCGGCGAGGAAGACGGCCGGCATGACACCGTGCACGACGTCGTTGGCCCAGATGATCGTGTTCGCGTCGATGGTTCCGGCCAACAAGGTCCAGTAGACCGCTCCAGTGATCACGAGGTAGAGGGTGGCGGCGCCGCGCAACAGGTCGGGGACGGGGCGGGTGACGCGCAGCAGGGCCAGCCCACCGGTCAGCAGGACGGCGGCGCCGAGCAGGTTGGAGAGATTGGTGAAGTACGAGATCCAGTTCGCGGCGCCCTCGTCGGTGTGCGCTGCTCGGTTCAGCGAGGCGGCGAGGGCGGCGACGGCCAGCAGAGCAAGCCCCGCCTTGACCGACCCTTCCAGCCTGGTGCTTAGTGACATGGCCTGGATGTTACTTGTATGTAGATCGGCGGATAGCTCGGCAGATCGCCTTCGCCGCACTGATCCCCACACCCGGGTCTGCGCCTTCCATGTCTGCACGTCTGCGCGGAGGGGCGCCTGGGGCCGCTGTCACGCCGGCTGAAGGCGTGGGTTGAACTTCGTGTTGGTAGTGGCTCGGAGGGGCCCGTTGCGGCGAGTGCGTCGCCGTCGAACCGGGGCCATCGTCTGGAATCGAGCTAGCGACTGAGTGCCTCAGCGGTGACGGCCGCGCGGATCACAAAACACCGTTCGCCGCATCGCGGAAGCGGCGGCGCTCTGCCTCACTCACCACAGCTGGCGCTCCTCACGGTCTGCGTCCAGGGCGTCCTCGGTGTACTCCACGAGCCGGGCCGCCAGGCCGACGTACTCACGGCGCCGCAGCTGCGCGGTCGCCAGGAAATCGGCCCGCCGCACAGCTCACAGCGCCTTCGCGGCCTTCACCGCCTGGTCGAAGTACACGATGGCCTCCGGGTCCTCGCCCGACGGCTGCTCACGACGCAGCGCCGCGTACGGCGCCAGCGTGTGGATCTGGCAGCGCAGCACCCACGGCACTGGGTGGTGCTCGCTGCTGAGCCGGTCAGGGAGACCACGGGCCGACTGTGTCCAGGACCTGGCCCGCCTTCTGGCAGCCGCTGTCGCACACGCACGTCGGTCGCGCGCCGCGTGAGTCATCCAGGTGCGCAGCGTGTGCCGCCAGTCGGCGCTCTGAGGCCAGGCGGGAGACGTCTAGTAGTACTCCGTTAGGTCTTCCTGGCGGGCCTGTTCGGGAGCATGGTGGGTGGGTGGACGCACATGAAGTGATGCGTGTTCGGGCGAAGTTGGCGTTGTTCGTGGCGGATGTGTTCGCCTCGGTGCCGCGCAAGGACCAGCGGGCCAAGAGCGACTGCTATCTGCGGGGACTGATGACGGATGGTCGCCGCAAGTCGATCCAGGCGATGGCCGGCCGCCTGCCGGACGGTAACGAGCAGAACCTGCAGCAGTTCGTGAACCAGTCGACCTGGGACCCGGTGCCGGTACGACGGCGCATTGCTGAGCGGATGGTGCCGCAGGTCGTCCCGGATGCGTGGGCGGTCGATGATGTGTCGTTTCCCAAGGACGGGAAGATGTCGGTGGCGGTCGCGCATCAGTACTGCGGGGCTTTGGGCAAGCAGGCCAACTGCCAGGTCGCGGTGAGCGTGCATGCGGTCTCCGACACCGCGTCCTGTCCGCTGCAGTGGCGGTTGTTCGTGCCTCAGGAGTGGGTGGACGATCCCGAACGGCGGCGCAGGACCGGGATACCCGAGGAGCTCGGGCACCGGGAGAAGTGGCGCCTGGCCCTGGACATGCTGGACGAGCTGGCCGGATGGGGGTTGTGCCCGCCGGTCCTGGTGGCCGACGCCGGTTACGGCCAGAACGCCGACTTCCGCGACAGTCTGGACACGCGGGGCATCGGCTATGTCGTGGCCGTCCGCTCGGATATGGCCGTCCACCCGCACGACGCCAGGCCGGTCACGCCGCCCTGGTCGGGCAACGGCCGCAAGCCGCAGCCCCGCTACCGGGACAAGCCGTCCCCGGTGGCCGCGCTGGCGGCCGGCCGGGGACGGCAGGCCTTCACCGAGATGACCTGGCGGGAAGGCTCCCGCGGACCGATGCGCTCACACTTCCTGGCGCTGCGGGTGCGGCCGGCCGGGGTCCGGGCCCGCCGCCTGGTCCAGGCCGCCGCCACCGCCCAGGAGGGAGTCTGGGACGGGGTCCTGCCCGAGGCCACTCTGCTGGTCGAGTGGCCCGAAGGCGCCGAAGCGCCCACCGACTACTGGCTGTCCAGTCTGCCCGCCGACACCGTGTCGGCTGAACTGGTCCGCCTGGCCAAGATCCGCTGGCGCATCGAGCACGACTACCGGGAACTCAAACACGGCCTCGGGCTCGACCACTTCGAGGGACGTTCCTGGACCGGCTGGCACCACCACGTCACCCTGGCCACCGCCGCCCACGCCTTCCTCACCGAACAGCGCCTGGCCCCAAAAGCCGATACACCGGACTCACCCTCTACCAGATTCTCGACATCATCCAGGACCTGCTGAACTGCTGGACCGGCACCTGCACCACCTGCCACCGCCCCCTGCCCGGAACACCCACCACCAGCCAGAACCCAAGAGCCAGAACGACCTAACGGAGTACTACTAGCCGTGGTCGCCGAGGCCCGTAGGACTGCCGTCGACATGGGGGCCGCCTCGCCACTGCGCCCAGCTGCTCGCTGCGCAGCCGCCAGGCCGCCTGCACCATTCGGAACGTCTTCGCCAGGATCGACGCCACCTGAACACCCATCACTCCGCCTCGACCAGCTGATCAGCACCTGTCTCTCCCTGCGAGGGCGTACCGCACCAACAGTTGCCGCCCGGAACTGATGGGCCGCGAACTCGTCTGGGTCGTCGCGAAGCCCGCTCAGTTGTAGTACCACTCATCGGGCATGTCGTCGTTCTCCTCGTAACCGTATGCGGCACGGACCGTGGTGAGGAGCACCGGATGGATTGCCTTGGCGGTGCCGGTGAGCTGTGCGAACAGCGACTCCATCTGCTCCTTGGTCTCCCTGTACCATTCATCGAACTCGGACCTGGCGGGCCCATTCTGCAAATCGGTGTTCCGTTTCACTCCATGGGCAACTTGGTCCGTAATGGTGGTAATGAGGTTAGCTTTAAGAGCATCGAGCGCTGCGCCGTCGTTCCAGGTTGGAGTACCACAGTTCGCAAGTGTCGTTCTCACTGTCGTGGAGAAGTCTCCATAGCGAATTGAGTTGGGGTCCTGGCCCGCGGCGTTGAGCGGTTCACCGCTCGTTGCCGATCGGAAGCGCCTGTTGTCTCGGAGTTCTTTTGCCAGTACTACCGCTTCACGTAGTTGATCGATCTGCACGTCAAAGTTCCACTTGCCCACGCTCTGCTTCGCGGTAAGTCTTTTATTATTTCCTTCGAGCAGCGCGATGCGGGCGGTGACTCTTTCGACGAGAGCATCGCCAGCCTCCAGAGCCAGGGAGTCGAGGGCATTGAAGATGTGTTCGCCCTGCGCATGGCTGACAGGCGCACGCTGGACAACGGCGCCTGCACGTTGCACCGCGGGCGTGACGGCGCGTTGTGCCACCGCCTCGTGGCGAGGCCCGGCCCCTGACATGACCCGTGTCGCGTTGGCCTCTGCTTCCCGTTCGAACCGGTCGGAGGGGTCCGAGACCTTGAGCCCCGATCCGTTGTCGGTGCCGGCGACGGGCCCCTGACGTTGTTGGATGACGTGAGTCAACTCGTGGGCCAGCGTGTGCTTGTCGGCTCCGCCGTCGCCGATGACGACATGGCTGCCCGACGTGTAGGCGCGGGCGCCGACTTCGGCTGCCGATGCGCGAGCCGCGCCGTCGTTGTGGATGCGGACGTCCGAGAAGTCGGCGCCGAGTCGGGATTCCATGTCCGTACGGGTGGCTTCGTCCAGAGGCTTTCCGCCGGTGCGTTGGACGTCGTGGACGGCGGAGCGCTGTACAGCGGGCTGTTCGGCTTGCTGGTGACCACAGCCGGAGCCGTGCTGGTGCTGTTCGGGCTGGGCCCAGGCGTGGCCGGCCCGGCGCAGCATCTGGACGACAGCCGCGTTGCCTGCGGTGCTTTGCAGGGCGAGGAGGCCGGCAGGTACGCCACCGGCTGGGGTAGGGGCCTTGGCTGGTGTACGGTCGGAATTCCTGCTGTCTGTGGTGTGCGCGTCGGCGTGCATCGGTCCCTTCCCGGACGGCTGAGAGCAGGGGTATTCAACCCCGGGGCTCATGAGGCCTCGGGACCTTTCCAGGCGGCGCAAACGTTTTTCTAACGCCAGGTGTAGAACGGCATTAGCGTGACAGCCAAATTCTCTGGCCAACGGCCTTGTTCTATAGCCTTCGTGCCAGATCGAGGCCCTGCGAAAAGCCGTCGCCGGCTGACCGGCTGCCTGGCAGTCACTCGATTTGTGTGGGTCTCGGTGTCGGCGAGGCGGGCGAAGGACGCGTCCACGACAGCGATCACCACTATCGGCCCCAAGACCGTAGACGCGCCAACGCCCGTCGGCCCGCGAGCCACACGACAACACGAGCGAAACAAGGATCTCGGCGGACGGTTTTTCCCGCTCCTGGCCTCGATCGTCCGCCGTACACCATCAGCTGCCACCACCAGCCACTGCATCATCGCCACACCGGAACAACACTCGCGCCCGACGCAGGTCGGCACGTCACAGGGGAAACAGACCTGCCCAGCACATTCCGCAGCCTGCCCCGCACGCCGACCGCTCCTCCGGCGGCCGCGAACGCGGGACACCGGGAGCGCGCTTCGGCGCCGGCCGTACTGCGTCCCGTCACGGGGACCGGGGCCTGTCCCACACACTCCATTCCGGCGCAGGCTGGCAGGAAGCCTAATCCGGCCGGGGCGGCCATCTACAAAGGCAAGCTCGCAGGCCGCCGCCCTCTACCAGGACCGCGACGGGAACTTGGAAGTGCCCTACGAGCACCTCGAAGGGCGTACCCGCTGGGGCGGTGGCTGTCGGATCGACGGCGCGAACAGTGACCCGTGCTCGATGTGGGAGAGCGCATCGGGGACCCCGGCCGGCGGCGCGCCCGCGGCCCTGCACGACTTCCACGACTTCGGGCTCCAGTGATGGAGGTCGGCCTGAAGCGCCGACCGTATGCTCGATGACCTCGAACTGCCCCAGCCCCCGGGTGGCCAGGCCAGCAGGGGGCGTGGCCTGTTGGCATCTGTCAGCGGCGGTCTTCGTAGTTGGTGAAGTAGCTGACGACGATAAGGATGCCGAGAACGCCCCCGCCGAGGAGGGCTAGGACCGTCCCAATCCCCTTTCCGTCCATCACGCCGCGCACGCCGCCGGCGAGTCCGCCAACAGACATGCAGATGCCGAGGACGAGGGTCTGTGGACTTTGAGGTCTCAGCCAGTGCCGCAGGCTCGGGCGGCGTCGCCCGCGCGTGGGTGGGCCTGCGGAGTGCGTCATTGGTACTTCACCTTTCCCGGTTCTGCCGGGGCGTCCACATGGGTGTCGCCCGGGGTCCTTGGCTGGTTGGGCGAGTAATAGAAGTCGATCCCTGTCGCGACCACGGAGACCGGCACGCTGAATATTTTCGTCCCGACCTTGCCGATCGTGTTGATGAACGTGGGGCGGTGGTGTTTCCCGGTTACGTTGCCCAGGAGCGAGCCCTTGGCGAGACCCTTGCTGGCCTCGCCGCCGGCTGCGGACGGAGAGCCGCCAATCGCGCCCTGTATCGCGCCGTTGACGTCTCCGTGCAGCGCCGCTTCGACGCCGCCCATCCAGGAGCGGTAACTGAGGAATTCGGCAATGGGTTTGATGGTGCCGCTGCCCCACTTCGCAGGCGGTGTGTAGTCCACCGAATCCGTCTTGGACTGCTGTGCCTGCTGGGCGTCGGTCTTCGCGTCCTGGAGGGAGTTGTAGTACGTGCTGCCGAACTTGTGTTTGTCCTTGGTGAGTTGCGCCAGGCCCCAGGAACAGGTCGAGTCCGCTTCCGCCGCCCGGCCGAGGATCGCGTCGATGCGCCGCTGCAGGGCGTCCAGATCGTCCTGCGTCACCACCTCCACGGGGTCGCCGTGGGACATGCGGCGGGGCTGGACGCTGCGGGTCAGGGTTCCGCCGGCCAGGATCGTGATTCCGGCGGGTGGGTTCTCGTAGAGGTTCTTGAGGTCGTCCCGGGCCGCCTTGATCTGGTCGTGTGCGGAGCTCAGCAGGTTGGCGATGCTCTCCGCCTCGGTGACGGTATCGGTGAACTCGTCGGACACGCGGACCACGAACGGCTTGGTGACGGTGGCGTTCTCGCCCTTCCACTCGGTGCCCTGAGCCAGGCTGCGCATGCTCCCGGCCTCGGTGGCGACCTTCTTCAGCAGGACCGCCATGGCGGCCCAGTCGTCGGCCGCCGACTGGAGCGGTGAGAGTTTGATGTGGAGAAGCTCTTCGAAGGTCGGCACCGGCCCCCCTGCCATTCCCGGCGTCGCCGCCGTCGTCGATTGTTCCGAAGAGTCCCCTGGTTTGCTCAGGAATCCCTCCGCCCGCACACCCCTTACAGGGGTCACATGACGGGACCTTCCGCCTTCCGCACGTGAGGCACGTCGGAACTTGAAGTGGGTGGCGGCACGTCCAGGTACTCGGAGATCTTGGAGACCCGCAGCTGCGCGCCGATGAACTGGTCATCCTGATTCGACGACGTCACCGAGTAGTCGAGATGGTCCGAGATCTGGGCGCAGGCGTCGAGCAGCACCTGAAGCTGCCCCTGCCAGCCCTCACCCGCCTTGGCCAGGGCGCCACCCGTGCCGAACCCGTCGCCCTCCAGGCTCTTCGCGGCGGCCTCGGTCGCCTGCTGAGCGTGCTTGCCCGCACTCGACAGATGCTGGTGCAGCAGGAAGGCTGCGTGCCCGATCTTCCCCATGTCGTCGTACTTGAGGACCAGGTCCGCACCATCGGGCGACGGCCCGCCAGGATCCATGCTGGGCACACTGCCCAGCCGCACCTGGGCCTTCGCCTTCAGCACCGCCCACTCCTGATCGAACGACATGCCCCACACCCCGTCAAATGGCTGATCAGACGAGCCTACCCAGGGGTGATCTCAAGGATCCGTCAAGATGAGACGGCCCGTAGGAGGGGTGCGTCACAAGGCTTCAGCCAGCGGGCAGGTCGGCCTCGACGGCGGGCGGGGGGCCAGCGCGGTCTTCCGCGAGCATCACGCTGTCGTGCGGCCAGCCGTCGAGGGGCTGGACCGAGATCCGCCGGTCCTGTCGACGTGCTCCGGCTTTGGCGAGTGCCTCACGGGCCACGGTCGTGCACGGCCCGTCGGCGAAGACCGCCTGCAGTCCGGCGTCACTGTGGGCGGCAACCGCGATGAGCAGCCGGCTCTTCTTCACCGTGACCGTGAGATGGATGTCGGGGTCGTCGACCAGGGGATGGTGGGCGGCCTGAACGCTGTGCCATCCGCCGAAGGCGGCCGCCCGCGCTGCTCCGTCGCTGCCGACGGCCGCGTTGCCGTAGTCGAAGTAGGCGGTCTTCACCGACGCCTCGGCGCCCTCCTCGGGCGTCCGGCACGTGGCGCACACCAGACCGTGACCCCGGCCCTGGCGCCAGTCGACATTCCCCCCCCGTCGCCTTCGGTGTGGGTCTCCCCGCAGCGCAGACACCGTGCAGGACGCGGACCGGTCTTCGAGGCGCGAGCCAGCAGGCGGATCGTCGGGGCCGGCGAAGGCGAGGACCCGGACGGGCCGGTATCAGGGCACTGGGCAAGGAGCAGGCGCAGTACCACCTGGCCCACTTGGGGGCGCTTCGTGAGCGGTGCGTGGGGCACATGGAGTAGTCGGCGGGGATCGGGCGCTGTCAACGGCGAGAGGGCACAGCCAATGACTGCGCCCCCATGAGGCCCGGAGGCCCGCACATCAGATGATCCAGATGTGTCAGCCGTAGGTCTCGACCCACATGTTGAGGGCCCCGCCGCCGCCCGCCGAGCAGTTCAGGACCGAGGCCCACTCCTTACCCATGGAACGGCCGCCCTCCGAGCCCTCCATGCCCGTGTGAACGCCACCGACGTTGGCACAGCTGCCGTGGACCTTCCAGCGGCCGTTGCCGCTGTCGCACCAGCCGATGCCGTTTCCGTTGTTGTCGGTCCAGGCGTGGCAGTTGGACGCCGCACTGGCCGACGGCGCGGCAAAGAGCATCGCTCCCGCCACCACAGCCAGCGCGGCGGACGTGGTTCCTGCGAAACGCAGACGTGACATGACAACTCCCGTTTTGTCTCGTGTGAGGTGTTTCCGCTCGGCCGTACGCACGCCGCTACTCAGCAGGCGGCCAGGCACGAGGAGTGGACCGCTAGTGGTCGGCCAGCGCTCCACACAACCGTATGCAGCAGGGTGCCCGCCGAGCGTCAGCCAGCCCTTCCCGCGCATCGTCCCGTCCCCGTCCCGGCCCGTGACCTGCGACTTGGGACGTCCCGCCCTGCCGAAGTGGGGACAGTCGGGTCGCCGGGGCAGCCGAGTCACAGGCATACGTAACGGGTCTGGAGAAACCATCAGCCTTCGAATGACTCAGGCCTCGGCCGGGGAAGCTGTACCGGAGCCGGTCGGCCGGTGACCGATATCCGGTGCGCGGTGCGTCCCGTGCGCCGCGTAGTAGCTGCCCGAACCGTGGTCGTCGACGACCGCTTCCGCCGCGACCACTTGCTGACGCCCGTGCTCGCCGGAGCGGCTGTTCTGCCACGTCCATGGTCGCTCCAAGGCGGCCGCACAGATCATTCCGGGCTGACCGCACTCGTTCGTCGCCGCGCTCACCTCGGACCGCACCTCGTGGACGCAGGTCCCGGACGCGGCCCGGCTGGGGCCCGCCGACGACGCCGCGGCCGTCACCGCGGACCAGCTCCGGCAGGTGGCCAGGCGGCTGATCGCGGCCGGGCAGTGGCGGACCGGCGACCGGGACATGCTGATCGTGATGGACGCCGGCTACGACGTGATGCGCCTGGCCTGGCTGCTGCGGACCTGCCCGTTGAGCCGGTCGGACGCCTGCGCTCGGACCGCTCCCTGCGGCTTCCGGCCCCGCCTCGCGTTCACCAGTCCAAGGGTGGCCGGCCGAGCGGGAACGGGATGCGCATCCAGGTCAGCAGCAGGTCGAGCGCGAGCAGCACACAGAAGCCCGTGTCCACGCCGATCGGGCAGACGTAGGAGAAGTTCCCGAGACCCTTGTGCAGCGCGAGCTCGCGGACCGCGGCGTACGAACCCGCGAAACCGATCCCGGCGATCACCACGGCACCCGCGACCACCACCCCGACCAGAACCCGGTGCCTCCGTGTCAGCTGAGCGGGGTAGCCCACCGAGTATCTCCTTGCCGCGTTGGGCGGTTCACTGTGGTGCCTCGGAGTTGAAGATCCATCCACACTTTCCCGACGAGTTGGTTCGCCTCAGGCCGTTGAGGCAGATCGGGCCCGCCGGGCGGGATCATCTGCCGAGCTGGGTTGGACCGAGGAGCGGCAGCTGGCGCACGGTCACTGCAACTGCCTCCTGCACTGTGGCGAATTCGCCAAGGTCGTGGGTGACGATGCCCCTGTGGCTAGGGCGTCTTCTTTTGGGTCCTGGCGCGAATTCCCTGAAGGCGATCACGCTGCTCGTGCGTAGGTCACGGTGCGTGAGCGTCGGGAGGCCGCGACGAGCAGGACGCGTTTTCTCAGCAACGGGAATCCCGCACGTCCTGCCATCTGCCGCTTCAGCATCTTGAGGTCGCTGACGCGGCCTTCGACGACACCCGAGCTCCAGTCGCTGGTGAAGCCGACGGTGACCGCGTCCAGGTCGGTAGTCAGTCCCTTCGCGAAACCGGTAAGGCCGGGCAGCCCGCTGGTGCTGACTCCTCGATCCAGGCTGGCAGTTCGGTGGCCTGGCGCATTTGGAGCATCTTCCCGAGGACGCGGATGTGTCCGTGGGCGGTGGCCAGTTCGGGGCATGCGGCGAGCGTGAGCTTGAGCTGGCGGGTCTCTTCCTCACGCAGCTTGTCCGGGTGGCGGGTGAGCCAGCCGGTCACCTGGCGGACCGTCGGTGGCCGCAGTGGTGGCTCGGGAGGTGCCTCGCGGGGCGGGAGGTGCGGCTTCGCGCAGGGTGGAGTAGCTGCCGTCGAAGCCCTGCTCGTGGAGTTCGCGTTGGAGGTCCTTGATCATCACGTTGCCGGTCTGCCACCGTTGCCGCAGGTAGTCGGCGTGCGGGTCGAGAGTGCTGGTGCGGCGCGGCCGGAGGGTGACCCGGTCCTGCCGGCGGGCGGCACGCACGTATCGCCGCACCGTGTGCCGCCCCAGCCCGGCCAGTGCGCGATCGCCCGGATCCCCGTCCCGGCATCGAACAGGTCGTGGACCTGGTGCCAGCGGGTGCGGGCGAGTTCCGCGGCGCGCTGGTGCGCGGCGGGGAATGCCTCTTCACCGTCACGGACGTCGGCCTGCGCTGGCCCCAACTCCGGGGGCCATGGGGGCAGACAGCGGCGATGGACAGTCACACAATGCTCGGTCGCCTTGCCGAGGTTGTTTCAAATGTGCCACTTGTCCGCGACCTGGGTCTCGTCCGGAGCTGCGGTGCGGGCCGCTTCGCTGTAGGACCCGGACCTGTCCCGGCAGATGATCTCCACCCCGGGGTGTGCGGTCAGCCAGCGGGCCAGAGGTCCGGCTTCACGGCCTTGGAGCATGTCGATCGGCACGTGCGTCTCCGTGTCGACCAGCAGCGTTCCGTAGACCTGTCCTTTGCGGGTCGCGAAGTCGTCCACCCCCAGCACCCGCGGCGTGGCGGCGGGCGGGTCGGGCAGGGCCATCACCAGCCGCAGCAGCACCGACCGGTCGACCGGAGCGGACAGTACGTCGGTGAGTCTGCCCCGGGCCCGCCCTGCGAGCGCGACCCCGACTGCCTCCAGCAGGGTTCGCAGCAACGGTGTCCGGCGGCTGTAGAAGAAGGTCAGCCCCTCGACCTGCTCGGCGAACGTCACCCTGGTGCAGCCGGAGTTGTCACAGAACAACGGCTGTGCCTGCATTGGCTACGCGTTGCCACCCTCTGAAAGGATCAGCGAGCCCCGTCTGGCTGCGCGTCCGCAGCCTCGAAAGGACCCGATGCACGCCAACGAACAAGCCCCGACCTCTGACAGCAAGCAGCGTCTCCGCTCGCCCGCCAAGACCCAGACTCCGGGAGGCGGCTTACCCTTGGGCCTCATAGCGCTTCAGGCGAGTGCCGGTAACGCAGCCGTCGTGCAGATGCTGCGCCAGACCGGCCACGAGTGGGCCCAGGGCCGGCACCAGCACAGTGCCGGCTGTGGACACCAACAGACCGAGCAGCCCCAGGTGCAGCGGTCTGCCGTGCATGACGTTCTCCGATCGGGCGGCCGCCCCTTGGACGACGCCACCCGCACCGACATGGAAAGCCGTCTCGGGGCGGACTTCTCCGCTGTCCGCATCCACACGGACAGCGCGGCCAAGGCATCCGCGGCCGAAGTCGGGGCACGTGCCTACACCTCTGGCAGTCACGTGGTGATCGGTGATGGAGGCGGTGACAAGCACACCCTCGCCCATGAACTGACCCACGTGATCCAGCAGCGCCAAGGCTCCGTGGCCGGAACCGACAACGGAGCCGGGCTCAAGGTCTCGGACCCGTCCGACCGGTTCGAGCGTGAAGCCGAAGCCAACGCGACCCGGGTGATGTCGACGGCCGGGGTTCAGCGGCCGGCCGCGTCAACGTCGAGTACGGGAACCGGCCGTCAGGCGTCGAGTGGGCCGGTGCCCGACGCGGCGGCGGTGCAACGCACGATCAAGGTCACCGCTGACGGCTACGCGCAAGCCAAAGGCCTCGAGAACAAGGACGCTCTCACTCGTCCGCAAGTCATGGAGTACCTCAAGGTAGCCGTCTTCGACGATTATCGAATGGCAGCCCAGTACTCGAAAGATGGCGATGCTTCCCTGAAGGCGAGATTCGAGGCGGTAATCAGCTCTCAAGGAAACGGTGTCGCCGAGCTCGACCTCCTGATCGCGGAAGTCAACAGCGTGATGGAACGGGACGTCCCCGCAGAATACCGCGCCAACAAAAACACCCGGTACCACGTAGACCCGCAAGGGGGGTATAAGCATCAGTCTCTCGGCGTCAGAGATCCATGGGCGAACGACGAAGCGATGTGGGACCAGTTCGGGCAAGGGCTCGGGCAGCACGCCCAGGACGCCACGGAGACGGTCGGCCGTGTAGGGAATGATCCGCTCAAGCAGCTCACCTGGGACCAAGCCAAGCGACTCCTGCCCAGGCCCCTCATAAACTTGATCTTCGACGTCCGATTCCAACTCGAGAGCGGCGCCCTGATCGACGAGCGGACACCAAATCAGCTGGCCAGACAGGATGCCACCCCCAATGAGCCCGGCACACTGCGGAGCTGGCACCAGGACGACACAGGCCGACTCCCCTCCCACGGTGCCGACCACCGCACAGGAGCCACCCAATTCAGCGACCAGGTCCCGGCAGAAAGCCTCGCCCTCCACGACCACTACAACGACCACTCTCAATCAGGCACAGGATCCGCGATCCAAACTGCCGCAGGTTTTCCCCGTGGCTTTGCCGAATACACTGGCACCGGATCCAACTTCGAGCACAACACCAAGGTCGTACTCGACTACATCCAGAAGCGCGTTTACCTGACTTTGACGCACTATCAGTACTGGGGCCTTGCCCAGGCAAACGGACGCTCGCACTTCATTCCGTCCGGCACCCAAGACGCGGCCCAGGCAGCAGGAATCATCACCGGGAAGATGCCAGGCCTCAATATTCCCGCAGGCACGCCCTACCAGCTCATGAACCCCTGGGTTCAAATCCTGGCATAACCGGCACCACCGCAGCAGAGCCACCCCGGCCGTAGCCTTCCAGGCTACGGCCGACCCTTACGCGGCCGTAAACCCCCGCCTCGCTTGGGACTTGGCCTCGCGTAGCTCGGCCTGGGCGGGCTCGCTGCACTCCTTGCTGGCTTCCCGGCTCCGCCTCCACGCCCTGGCCTGCCACACGAGCCGGTCTGGCTGTGAAGAGGAGGGGGCCGGGGGCCCTCCGGGGCACTGGCCCGGCGGTGTGGGACCTTGCATGGAACCCGTACGTTCCGTGGCCGAACTTGCCCTGTTCTGCCACCATTTGGACGTCCGCTGTCAGATCCCCGAGGGCGGGCGGTTCCGGTGAAACCGGGGCCACCCGCCTCGCATCTCACAGCGGGTCCGGTCGCGACCACTCGGGGGCGAGCACCATGAGTTCCGAAATCTACTTCTCCAACAACTACCGGGACCTGTGCGATCAGCACGGCACCGGAGCCGGCTTCCAGTTCGAGTTCCACTGCTCACGCTGTTTCGACACCTGGCGATCGCCGTTCGAGAACTTCACCGCGGGCCGCATGGCGAGCTGGCTGTCCAGGGGGGTGACCGCGGCGTGGAGCGTGATCGGCGGGCGGGCCGGCAGCGGCATGTCGAGCGCCGCTGACGGGCTCGCCGGCGCCAGCTGGGGCGGCACCCGCGAAGCCGCCTTCCAGCGGGCGGTCGACACGGCGCGCGGACACTTCAACCGCTGCGGACGGTGCAGCAGTTACGTGTGCGACCGCTGCTGGAACCCAGAGCACGGCCTGTGCCTGAACTGCGCTCCCGACACAGCAGCGGAGGCCGAGGCTGCCCGCAGGCGGGGCATCAACGACATGGCCTCGCAGCAGGCGTACGCCCAAGGGCAAGTGCAGGGCAAGGACTACGACCCCACGGCCGCTGGTGTGCCCGCAATGCCAGGCCGAAACACGCGGCGCGCCGTTCTGCGCAACCTGTGGGCACCGCCTCGCCCTGCAAGCGCACTGCGCCTCCTGCCAGGCCGTGGTGCCGGACAACTCGACCTTCTGCCCATCCTGCGGCGCCAGGCGCTGACATACCGCCCCGGCCGCTTCCGCCCGGCCTTGCCGCCAAAAGACTCCAGGCCGTCGGCCGTCCATCCCGCCACCCCTGCCGGTGACTGGCCCGCCTGCTGGAGACCTGCGGTGTCCGGGGGCGCCCACAGGGGTATGCACCGACCCCCCTGGCACGCCGCACCCGCACCCACCCTCACCGGGACCGCCCCCGCTACAACCCCGGCGCCGCCTGCTCGTGGGCGCAGGACACCGGCATCGCCCCGTCCGTCGTAAGCGCCTGCCGCCAACAACTCGGCCGCTGAACGACATTGGCCAACCCGTAAGACCTCGACCCGTCTCCGTCGTCCTGTGCGAGCCATCGCCTGCCTTCGATGCTTCCCCGCCCCAAGACGGGTGAGCTCACCAGCACCAGCGATCCAGGAGGGCTCCATGCCGACATGCCCCACGATGCGCGCGTTGCTGGCCGGCGCGCTGGCTGTTGTCGCCCTCGCCTTCGCTGCGGCGCCGGCCTCCACCGACTCCTCCGTCGACCAGCGCGCCAACACCTGCCGGCCCGAGGGCGGCATCGCGTGCGCGTACGGACTGGTCGTCACCTCCTGGCGCCGCACCGGATCCCTACAACGCGCCGTGAGCTGGATTTACGCCACGTGCAGCCCCGCGAACACCAACAACCTGGCCCGCTGGTGGTACCGGGCACCCGGCGACCAAGCCCGCGTGGGCGGGGCCCGGCGCCGCGGCACGAGCGTCCAGTCCTGGACGGAGATCACCTAGGGCTCCGCGGCCACGGCCACACCGGGCCCGTCATGCCGGCCGGGACACAGGTCTGCGCGGAGTTCAACTACGGCGCCACCACCAGCCCCTGCGTCGCCCTGAAGTAGAGCGTCCCTGATGGGGCTCGTTGTAAGTGGTTCTGACCGGAGTTCCGTAAAGAGCGAAGTTGGCAGCTACTTCCGGCGCTGGGCAATCGGATCTAGGAGTCGCAGGGCTTCGTTCCGGACTCCCTCGTCGTCATCGACGACCAGTTCCTGAAGCTGCTTGACGAGACGTGCCGTGCGTTCCACGGTCATCCACCTGGGGTTGCAGTCCACTGCCGCGCTGAGCTCGTCCAAGGCATCGGTCGACGCCGCGCAAGCGAGTGCGGGCACAGTGCGCAGTCCGCTGGAATTCCCTCGTGCCAGCAGCGCCTCGGCAGTTTCCTCGATCACTCCTGTGTCCTGGTTGTCGAGGAGGAGACGATGAAGGACGTGGGTGAAGCCCGCGAGCTCTGCTGATGCTGCAAGGCGCCGCCCTGCTGCGGCCCTTACCGACCATGAAACGGAATCAGCGTCCCTGATCGCCGCCACGTGCTCGTCGTCAGGCCCGATGGTTCCCACGGATACAGAATGGCAGGTGAAGGCGGCACTGACCTGGTATTTCTTGCCCTGCAGGTGAGGCTGGCCATCACGTTCGCAATCAGCCCTACGCTTTCGGTCTCTTTCGCGCGGGGACCGGCTCGCGGCACTCTGCCGACCGTTCGTGCAGCGCCACACGGACCAGGAAATCAGCGAGGGGCGCGCCGGGCTTCGATGCCTCCAGGCGCAGGGCCTGGCAACCGGGGCAGTTCTTCTTCGCCAAAGCCTTCCTGCGATGGGAGCAGCCGGACAGGACGCGCTCTCCCCCGCCGGTGATCCTGCTGACGCTGCCGCCGACACCCCGGCCTCCTGCACCGGGTGGCTGTTGCGGGGCCGCCGGAAAGCGTGTCACGTCGCGAGGGCAGGTGAAGCATCCGGGTTTGCCCAGCGGCCCAGACCTTTTGTGAAGGTAGCCGGACCGGGTGACAACGGCGATGATCTGACGGCCCGTTGTCTGGTTGGCCCTGCAGAATCCGACGGCCGCACTTGCCATGCGCCCTCCCCGTGCCGTGGTTCACCGCCGATTCCGGCCCGGCCGGCTGCCCGGCGCGCCGACCAAGGCGGTGAGAATTCCCCGAATTCGGCGCGCCGCCAGGTGCTTGAGGGATGCGTCGTATTACCTCTGCAACTACACGAAGTCGATCTGCTGCAGATCGACTCCACTTCTCTCCATCGGAGATGACATGCACAAGCTTCGCAAGGCCGCCGTGCTGGTCGCTGCCCTCGGCAGCCTCGGAATGCTGGCCACCGGCACAGCCCAGGCACACGACGGGGGCCACGGGAAGCGCGGCGACCACTTCAACATCGGACAGAGCACCACCTGCAGGTCGCACGACCTGAACCTCAACGTCCTCGGCCAGGTCGGCATCCTCAACGGCCTGCTGGGCAACGGACTCAACGGCGAAGGCAACCCGAGCTCGCAGCAGACCTCCATGGGCTCCAGCATGGGCTGCAACAACACCGCCTTCAGCAAGTAACAGTCACCATCGGCTTCGATGCCCCAGCCACCAGCCGGGGCATCGAAGCCGGTGCCCCCCCGGAGCGACTCCGAGGTGAAAACCTCCCGCAGTTGGCCGCCAGATTGCGGAAGGTTCGGCGGTGATCGCTGTTCGCGTTGCGCTGCACGGTGTTGCCCAGGCATGGGCCACTTCGGAGGTGTTCACCGCGCCGCCGGCCCCGGACGGCCTTGCCGAGTTCCCCGATCAAGCCATTGACCTGGCGAGCCGGGCAGTTGAGCGAAGGCATCGCCTCTCCTGCTGGATCTGCGTCCGACGGACTCCTTCATTCCCGGTCGGTCACAGCGACCCGCTGTACGACTATCCACCGCGGCTCTCGTCAGCGGGACCTGACAGCATCGGCGTCGTAGACGACACTCACGCCCACGGTGGGCGCGACGAACACGGGAGTAGGAACATGAACCGCAGCGACCTGGTGACCACGCTGGCCCACCGCGCCGAGGTGACCCGCAAGGACGCCGACGCCGTGCTGGCCGCTCTCGCCGAGACCGTCGGCGACATTGTCGCCAAGGGCGACGAGAGGTCACCATCCCCGGCTTCCTGACCTTCGAGCGCACCCACCGTGCCGCTCGTACCGCTCGTCACCCGCAGACCGGCGACCCGATCAACATCCCGGCCGGCTACAGCGTGAAGGTCTCCGCGGGCTCGAAGCTCAAGGAAGCCGCCAAGGGATAGCAGGCAACCGTCGCGAGCTGCGATTGGCATGGTCGTCTCGCACAGTGATCGTGGCGTTCTGGCCCTTCGCGAGGGTTGGTACCTGCGTTCCGCGGCCGGTCAAAGGTCGCGGTCCCCTCAGCCCGTGCCGGTGAGCGGGACGTCCGGCAGACGATCACCGGTATGGGGTGCCGGCGGGGCGGGCTTGCGCTGGTGCTCGCTACGGGCTGTCTCCAGCAGGCTCCTCCAGGACGTGACCGTCGGCCGGCGCCGCAGCAGGGCGCGGCGCTCGCGGTCGGTCATCCCGCCCCAGACTCCGAACTCGATCCGGTGGTCCAGTGCCTCGACCAGGCACTCCAACTGCCCTGCACATCCTTCGCACACCGCCTTGGCACGGTGCTGCTGCGCCGCCTCACCGAACAACTCCTCCAAGTCGGCGCCCCCGCAGGCGGCACGGGTCCTCCAGTCGGGTAATGCGTTCACGAACCCCTCCCCTTCGTCATCTCCCGCTGCCCGGCTCCCCCGTATTCCGGACGGCCCGATCAGGACGGCCCGCGTCACTTGCTCTGCCAGCAGGATCGTGCCGCCGCGTCCAGACATCGTGTCCGACCGGCGCCCGGCCCAGGACACCAGAGGCGCGTCCCCAGCCTGGCACACCCACCTGAGCAGCCCCTTCACTCACTCCAACTGCGCAGAATGAGACAGGCTCAAGAGCCGTGTCAGAAGGGCTGCGGTAGGCGCCACCTGCCCTGTGTGACGTGGGTGTGTGTCTGCCCTCCATGTGGAGGGTGTGGCGGCGAACCGGAGGCATAGGTGCACGTCAACGTGATCACGCTTCCAGCGTTTGGGCAAGGGCCCCAAGCCGACGTTGCTGCTTCCTTGATGAGAAGCCTGGCATTGACGGCGTTCCCGGTTAATTGCGACAAAAACCAAGCCTTGGACTAGACCAAAGACCTCCTGTACAGTCCGAGGCTCGATCCGATGCTTTGCACTGACAATGCAATCTCTTGACCATTCCTATGGGGGGACTGGATGCATTTCCGTGCGGCCGTCTGCGGCTGGACAGCGCCTTCGTGCTGGGCCGAGACCCCGTCCCGGGTCTGAGCGGAGTCCGCCAACAGGGACGGCCTCAAAGCAAGTTGGGAACTTTCCGCGCATGTTTGCGAGACATGTCCTGCCTGCCGTAGCTCTAGGCGTCGCAGCGGTCATATCCGGCGTGGCGCCGGCATTCGCCGTAACGGCGCTGCCGGCCCCGGGGGGGGGATCACCGAGCCCAGCCCCGAGTACCGACGACCGCGATCCGGCCCTCAAGGCGATCGAGGACTTCTGGACCCCCGAGCGGATGGCTCAGGCGAAGCCGGTGCAGGGACAAAGTGTGAAGGCTGCACAGAACTCCCCTGCAGCCAAAAAGGGTTCGTCCGAGGAAGTGCGTCAGGTCGGTACCTTCTTCTTCGAGACGGACGCGGACTACCGGTTCTGTACCGGCACCGTGGTGGCATCGCCGGGCAAGGACATCGTCTCCACGGCAGCGCACTGCTTCGACGGTACTGAGCCCAAGTCCAACCTCGTGTTCGTACCGCAGCACCGGCCGCAGGATCCCGCACCACACGGCAAGTTCGTGGTCCGTGCCGAGCAGATCTTCATGGACGCGAAGTATGCGGAGCCGGATGGCGACCACAAGTACACCGATCTCGACTTCGCGTTCCTGAAAGCCGAGCCGCGCTCCGACGGCAAGCGACTCGAAGACGTGGTGGGCTCGATTCCGCTGGCCCTGAACGCCGGGTTCGACCACCCGGGCACCCGGGTGATCGGCTACCCCCGGCTGCCGGGCATGCACGGCTACAAGCCCAAGCAGGACCCGCTGGACTGCATCACGACAATGAAGAAGTTCACGACAGGTGACAAGACGGACAAGGGCAAGGTCTGGAAGGGCGGTTCGTTCGCCCAGGTCGACTGCGACGGCTATGTGTCCGGTACTCCCGGCGGCCCGTTCCTGATCGACACCGGTGGAGGCAAGCGCGGGCTCGCAGGCGTCACTGGTGGTTTCGAGACCGGGGGCCACAGCCCCAACACCTCGTACTCCTCGTACTTCGACAACAATGTGAAGCGGGTCTTCGACGCCGCCGTGGCCGGCACCCAGCCGCCGTCGAACGTGCTGCCGGACGCAGAGATGTGGAAGCATGCCAAGGACATCGCCAACGGCTACTTCACACTCGCCGGAGCGGTCGAGGACGACCGCATGGACATGTTCGTGCTGTGGACCGACGGCGAGCTGACGATCTACCGGGGCGCGAGTCAGCGCGAGAACTTCTTCGACAAGGAGTTCAAGGTCCAGGGGCCCAACAAGTTCTGGGCGGACCACGCCGTACAGGTGGTCGCCGGCGACTTCACCGGGGACAGCGGCTCCGACCTGATCGTGCGCTGGACCGACGGCGAGGTGACGCTGTACCCGTCCGTGGACGAGAAGGGCTTCCACGGCGAGGTACAGCTGCACAAGCCGGAGCCGGACGACACCTGGAAGCACGCCGCCGCGATGACGGTCGGCCGCTTCGGCGGCAACGACAAGGCGGACGACCTCGTGGTCCGCTGGACCGACGGCGAGGTAACCATCTACCAGAACACAGGAACGGCACTCGGCCGACAGATCATCGCCGTGACGCCCAAGACCCCCCGGGCGGAGACTTGGAAGCACGCGGTCGAGATCGGATCCGGGGACTACACGGGCAACGACGGCTGGGACCTGATCGTGCGCTGGTCGGACGGCGAAGTGACCAACTACGCGGACTTCGACGGTGGAGGCACATGGAGGGAGAACAAGTGGTACGCCCCGAATGAGCTGTTGACCCATGCAGTCCTGGTGACTGGAGGTGACTTCTCCGACAACCCGTACGCGGACGACACCATCATCCGCTGGACGGACGGCGAGCTGTCCCTCTACACCGACGGCGACGAGAAGGGCCCGGGCAAGGACAACCCGCTCGTCACCCCCAAGAAGTAGCGCACACGGTGCCCGGGCGAAACGTCCGGGCACCGTGGCCCACGTTCTGATTGGACAGTCATGCACAGCCGAAGGCTCACTCTGCCGGGCGTCACTCTCGTGTGTCTGGTGACGCTGGCCGCCTGTGACAGCGGCAATGGCGGTCACCCGGCCCATTCCCGCTCGGCGACAGCGCAGCCGCAGCCCTCCGGAGGGCCCGGTACCTGCGATGAGACGAAGCCGAGCGAGGCCGGCTCCTGGAAGTCGGTACTGGCGGAGTTCCGCGACTACTTGAAGCTGTCGGGGGCTACCGAGCTGACCGAGCACGTCAAGGACGCCAAGCTCCGCGACTGCCCGGGCGGCGACAGGGAGGCGAACGTCCTCACGGACTACGACCCCCACCTCGAAGCACCCAACGTGGACGCGGAGACGAAGAAGAGCGCGGACCGAGTCGCGCACGCATTCACCACGTGGCGGGACGAGAAGTTCCACGACGAGGGATGGGTGTACGTCATCAACGGCGCGGTGGAGACCGTCACCAAGCGGCCGTGGTGACAACGAGGACACCCCTCGGCGTGCAAGGCCAATGTGAGGAAGCCCGCAAGGGTGTCGGCCGCGTGGTCGCCGCGGTTGATCGAGGTGTGGTCCAGTGGCTGGCCGGGGACCCACGTCATGATGGTCCAGTGCTTGGGGAAGCGCTCGGACGGTTCGCCGAACCGCACCGGGGTCGGCACCGGGAGCGGCAGGCGCGGGGCCAGCACGGGTAGCCACCGCCGCTCCTTGAGCTGGAGCTCCGGGGTGGGGTCCATGCACTGCATGCGCACAGCCAACTCGTCCCCGAGGCGCCACATTTGGTTGCCCCACCCACCCGCCACCTCGCGGATGGCCAGCCCTGCGAGGTCTGGATGCTGTTCCTGCAGCAGGTCGCGGACCAGGTCCGCGGTGATCTCGATCTCGGCGTCGGCCATGCGAAGCCACACTACTGGGGCAGGATTGTGGCTTCGCTCGTGATCCGCGACTGGCTAGTGGATGTCTGAGCCGGTGGCCGACGGCGGTACCTCGACGACGAAGAACAGGAAGTTGGGGTTGGTCGACAGGTCCTGGAAGCCGTCCGGGAACAGGTCGCGGGCGGCCGGGTCGGGCTGCGGCTCGCTGATGGCGGAAAGACGGAAGCCGGCGTCGGCGAAGGCGTCGGTCATCGCGTGCAACGGCCTGCGCCACAACTCCATCGGGACTGACTGCCCGTTGAGAGTCCAGTCGAAGGTATAGCTGGTGGTGGCGTGGTAGTCGGGTCGGGGATCCCGGTGCGCGTACGCCGTGAAAGGGTGGCTCACCGACGCGATCAGCCGGCCGCCGGGCCGGAGTACCCGCCGCAACTCGGCCAGCGTCGGCGCCCAGTCCTCCAGGTAGTGCAGCACCAGCGACGCGACCACGTCGTCGAACACGCCGTCCTCGAACGGCAGCGGGTCGCACAGGTCGACCATGTGCAGGGCCATGTCGTCGCCGAGCCGCCGCCTCGCCAGCGCCAGCATCCCGGCGCTGACGTCGATGCCAGTGACGACGGCACCGTGGTCGCGTAGGGCAGAAGACAGGAGGCCCGAGCCGCAGCCGGCGTCCAGGATCCGACGGCCCGTTACGTCTCCCGCCAGGGCCACCATTGCGGGCCGCTCGTAGTACGCGTTTACGAGGCTGTTCTCGTTCTCCGCTGAATACGTTGCGGCGAAGCTGTCGTAGTCGTTCGTCTGGTCCCGATCTGCAGACTGCATCGTCGCAGCCTAGTAATCACGTGATCCGCCGGACAGGCCCCCACGCACCGGCCGCCGCCTGACCGCCTTCCATCCATCTCACTGCGATGTCCTACACCCCAGCTGCTCACGCTCGAAGTCGCTGCCGTGACCGCCCATCGCTGCTCACGCCCTGTTGCTTCCTGAAGCTCTTCGGCTGTGGACCTGGCCTGCGAGGACGACACCCTCGCAAGCCGGGTCAATAACAGGCAAAGGAAGCGAGATAACGCAGGAACTGGACCCCGTCCTCCGCGGCTTCGACCACATCAACGACAGCTGATCCCGCCCCTCCCCCCCCCTCCCCCCCCCGGGGGCATGCCGAAGGGGAGACCTCCGATGCGGCCCGTGCCTGATCGGCTGGCCGTTCGGCATCTCCCCTTGGCTGTCGCCGGATCTCCGGGCCGACTGGTCAGGAGGCCACGAGTTCAGCCCACTGGTCGGCCAGGTCGGGCCCGGGCTGCGGAATGGGGCCGAAGTCGTCGAGTTGAGCAATGTCGAGCTCTTCGACAGCGTCCTTGACCGCAGTTTCGAGTAACGCGTGGTTGTCGGTGGGCAGCTCGTAGTGGACGGTGACGCTCATCGGGGATTCGGTGCCGGTGACGACCTCGTGCGGCACGGGCATGTACTGGCACGGCTCGCTCTGCAGCAGGGCGAGCTGCCGAGCCCAGTACTGAGCGTCGCGCAGCTCGCCGCGCCGCAGGTGGAGCAGGTAGAGGCACAGGGCGCTGGTGGCGTTGCCGGCCCCGGCAGCGAACTGCCACCAGAACTGGGCTCCTTCTTCCTTGTCGGCGAGGACGAGCAGGCAGGCGAAGGCCAGGGCCCCGCCTGGGTCGCGCGCGGTGTCGAAGCGGGCGATGCGCCGGGCGGCGTCCTCGTCGAGGATGATGCCCTGGCTCAGGGTCCGCAGGTCTCGGGCCGCCCGCTCGTGCAGTGCTGACGGGGCGTGCCGTACCCGGACGGTGCCCGGGCTCGCCAGCACTTGCATCCACCGGAACTCCCCCAGTTCCTGGGTGATCCGGCGCCGGGATGCCTCCCGGTCCTGGCTGGTGTACTCCCCCTCGAAGACCCGTGCCCGGGCCAGGGCTTCCTCGATGCTGCGCTCTCGCCGCA
Organism: Streptomyces sp. NBC_00212; assembly: GCF_045206365.1. NCBI lineage: Bacteria > Bacillati > Actinomycetota > Actinomycetes > Kitasatosporales > Streptomycetaceae > Streptomyces > Streptomyces sp. NBC_00212. Next base: position 8,501,220 of record NZ_CP108115.1, on the reverse strand, counting down.
TCTGCCCATCACTCCTCATCGTCGGTGTCCTCGTCGACGCCCAGCCCCAGCTCGGCAGCGAGCCGGCGCTTGGCGGTACGGCGGATGGAGCGGACCGTGGCCTCGCGGATCCCCATCACCAGAGCGGTGGTCTTGGTGTCGAAGTCCAGGGCGAACTGAAGGACAATGACATCGAACTGGCGCTCCGGAAGCCGCGCCATCGCGGCAAACAGGCCCATGGTCTCCTCCAGTTCCGTGATCTGCTGACGGAACTGCGCGCGGAAGCTGTCCAGGATCGGGTCGGTGGCCGCACATACGGCGCGGGCGAATGCCAGCGTCTCGGCCGCAGCCGGGTCCCGGCCCTTCATCGCCAGCTCGGCCCACACTCGTTCTTTCAGCAGCACCCAGGCGTAGGAGCTGATGTTCTCCTGCTCCGTCGCCGCGCCCCACACCACGGCCAGGTAGATAAACGTTCCGTCAACCAGGTCGTGCGCGGCTTCGTCATCGCCCAGATGGATGCGCGCGTACTCCAGGTAGGGCCGGTGGTAACGGGCGTGGAACGCCCAGAACGCGGGCGGCATGGCCTCACTCGGCTCACGCGTCGCGTATTCCGCGGGGTCCTGCGGCGGCTCGGTCATCACCGCTCCCCCTCGTCCAGCGGGGCGGCACCGGGGCGGGCCACCGGTGTCTGACGTTCGATCAGAGTCGCTGCTCCTACGCGGACTCCGGCGCCGAGCAGGCGCCGCAGTGCCGACCGCGCATCCGGCGCATACGCACGCGCCGCGGCCGCCGAGGCCAGCAGGAAGCTGGCAACGTCGTAGTTCACGATGGTTCAAGGCCCTTCGCCTTCGGTCAGCACCGCGTTGAATTGCCATCCCCGCAGAGCCCGCTGTGCCTGGAGCCTCGTTGCTCCTGGGAACAGATAATCGGGTGGGTCCCCCGAAACGTGCAGAGCCCTGACATTGACTTTTTAACGGACGGTAGCATTCCGGTTACAGCAAATCCCGTACGGTCGTTCGCAGTTGACTTCACCACGACGCGCCACCCTGCCCCGCCCGCCCCGCCACCGCCCGCGACCTGGGCAGCGACAAAACAAGGCCAACGGTCAACCAGACTTTGCGCAAAGTGCCCAACTGTCGACCGAACCCGGAACGTGACCCAGATCACGCACCTGGAGCTGGCCAGGCCGCGACCTCAGGCGGCGCGGCGGACCGATGTCCACGAGTACTAGCTGACCGGCCATGATCCGGTGCGCGGCCCTTCGGTCTGCCAGCCATCCGCCGACGGCCAACACGCTCGCCGCCACGCCCCCAGCGTGAACGGCGCCGATGCAGCCGACTTCCAAGGGCAGGAGCCAGGGCAGCAGCTCGGGTGTGGCGTGCAGTTCGTCGTAGAAGCCGAGGCGGAGATCGGCGAGTTCGCCCTCGCAGAGCCAGTGGTCGAGCGCATCGCTCAGGTGCAGGTCTGACGCCTCGGTGCGAGTTTCGGCCCACGCGGCCAGCCAGGGGGCGAGGGTGCCCGCGGTGACCGAGAGCGTTTCCAGTACGTGGGTGATGTGTCCGGTGCTCGGGTGGGCGTGCAGAGCTGAACGCCACCAGGCATGCCGTACCCTCTCCACGGCTATTCGCTCCGGTGCGGGCCAGGCGCCCCAGCCGGCGGCGAGGAGCCGGGAGGCGATCATCGCGTGGTCGAACCGGCCGGCGGTCAGGAGACGTACGATCCGGGGCGTCAGCCGACGGTACAGGCCAGGGAAGTCGTCCCAGTGGTCGGGCGTCTCATGCGCGACGGAGAAGATCAGCTCATCAGGCACCTGGTGCACGGGACCGGCCAAGGCTTCGAGATCCGCATCGGTGTAGCAGTGGGTGCAGCCGCCCACGGGAACCGATGGCTCGGAGAGCGGCGCGAAGGCGGCGTCCAGGACATCGAGTGAGTCATGAAACCGCTGTTGTGGGTCGATCATGAGGTGCCTGACAGGACTCCGTCCGGACACGCCGGAGAAGAGAACGACGCCACCACGGGCATTGCCCCACCCAACCGCCGGACGGCTGCTCCCCCAAGCCGCACACAAATATCCAAGACCGCTTAGCTTCACTGTGACCGCCGCCCTTGGCGGTGCGGATCGACCAGGATGCAGGTTATGCGCACACCACTGTTGGAAGCCAAGGTTGAGCCAGTTGGCCACGTCGTGTCAGGCCTCGTTCACAGCGCGGTGGACCGGCTACGTACCAAGAGGTTCTGCGTCCCCAGGCCGATCGCCAGATATGCGTAGAGCGACACACCGCCCAGCACACCGACCCCGGCCACATAGTCAACCCACAGGCCCGGTCCGAGGTGTACGCCCACCGAGACCAACCACAATCCCGTAGTAGCCGCCGTCCCCTTGCGCAGCACTACGCCCTGATGACTTCTCGAGCGGCACAGGTCGTCAGATCCCGTGAGACTGCCGTACGCGGCTGATGACCGCCTCGCGCTGCCCCGCCCGTATCGTCCCTGGGCATGCGTGTCCGCCCCAGGGGGCTCCGCCCATGGCATGGGTGCCCAGGCCCCGCCCCTTCGAGGAGTCGGTCACCTCGAGCGGCCAGCTGTGCTCGCGGGCGCCCCACGCGTAGACGCGGGCGACGGCATCGACCTGCGCCGTGGTGAGCGGTTTGCCGGCAAAGCCCGAGGTCTCTATCGACACCCATTCGGCGTTGCCCGCGCTCTGCGTCCAGGCCTGGTCCTGGACCGATACGTACTGCTCGATCTCGCCCGCTTGCGACACCCAGAAATGGGCTGAAGACCGTGTCGCGGGGTCGGAGAACCGCTCGAACAACGACCCTTCACCCTCCTGTACGTGCAGGACCAGACCCAGTTGGCTCGTCCGCCCGCCTCGGCTGAAGTTCTCTTTAATCGGCTTCTGGATGATGCCGGGCATCCATCCGAGGGGTGGGGAGGCGGGACCGGTCAACCCGGAGACGGGCCGCTTGGCAACGTCGGTCTCCGCAGAGGCTGGGGTCTGTTGCGCCGGCGGTCCCTCCCAGAAGAGGACGCTCGCCGATGCAGGAGCGAGGAGCAGACCTCCCCCGAGGATGAATACGCCGCGCCGGGTCGGTCGGCGATGCATCCGTGTCACGGGTGGCTCCGCGACGGTGTGCCGAGGGGTGCAAGGCTGTTGCAGGGGGTGGACATGCCGTCCAACGTGACCCGCGAATGTGATGACCGCTTCATGGCAATGTGATGAAGAGATGACAGCTCGGTCGAATACGAGGGTTGAGGCTGGCCTACGGTCGACGGCGGGGGCCAAAGTCCGTTTCCTGATCTGTATGTTGAGGGGTTCGGGGCTTTGCCCCCCCTCGAAAGGCTTGCCCAACGCTGTCGTAACCAATACAGTTACTACACGGCCGGAGGTGAGGTGAGGACATGAGCGCCAACAGCAGACTGACCGTTGCCGCACACGCCCTGACCTGGATCGGCCTGTATCAGCGCCGCGGCCACGAGGTCGCCACTTCCGAGCAGATCGCAACGAGCGTCAATACGAATCCCGTGGTGATCCGTCGCCTGCTGGCCCAGCTGCGCACGGCCGGGCTGACCGACTCGCGCAGGGGTGCCGGCGCCGGCTGGATGCTGTCACGGGACCTGTCGGCGATCACCCTGCTCGATGTCTACGAAGCGGTGGAGTCGGGGCCGATCTTCGCCCTGCACCGCGCCACGCCCGACCCCGAGTGCGTTGTGGGCCACGGCATCGGGCCAGCCATGGCGGCCGTCTATGACGGGGTCGAAGCCACCCTCCGCAAGGAGCTGGCGAAGACCACGCTCGAGGACGTACTGCACGACGTACTGAAAACCACCTAGCGTCGACCGACGGCCTCCCCGGCTGCGAAACGGCGCTTCCCGCGCCCAAAAATGTAACAAACATTGTTACGTCAAGAATGATCCGGGAGGATCTCATGGGACAGCTGGACAACAAGACCGCCCTGGTAACCGGGGCCTCCACCGGCATCGGCCTGGCCATCGCCCGCCGATTCGCCGCCGAAGGAGCCACCGTCTATCTCACCGGCCGCCGCAAGGCCGAGCTGGAGGCCGCCGTCGAGCAGGTCGGCAGCCGCGGCATCGGTATCCAGGGCGACGTGTCGCAACTCGACGACCTCGACCGGCTCTTCGCCGAGATCACCGAGCGCAGCGGCTGTCTCGACATCGTCATGGCCAACGCCGGCGTCGGCGACTTCGGCCCGCTCGGCAAGATCACCGAGGAAGAGGTCGACCGCACCACCTCCATCAACCTCAAGGGCACCATCTTCACCGTCCAAAAGGCGCTGCCGCTGCTGTCGTCCGGCGCCTCGGTGATCCTGTTCTCCTCCAGCGCAGCCCTGCGCGCCACCCCGGGCCTGGGTGTCTACGCCGCAACAAAGGCCGCGATCCGCAGCCTCGCCCGCACCTGGGCCGCCGAACTCGCCGGCCGCGGCATCCGCGTCAACGCCCTCACTCCCGGCCCCGTCACCACCCCCGGCGCCGACGAGCTGCGGGCCGCAATCCGGCAAGGCGATCAGGCCACCGAGTCCGCCGCGCCGACCCCGCTCGGCCGCACCGGACACCCCGACGAGGTCGCCGCCACCGCCCTCTATCTCGCCGGGGACCAGAGTTCCTTCACCACCGGCGCCGAACTGTTCGTCGACGGCGGCGCCACCCAGCTCTAGACCGGAACCACGCCCAACGACTGGGGGCACGGTCTTCACGGCGTCTTCCCCACTCGCCCGGCTCGGGTCCCGGCGCAGTGAGGCCACGTGGGAAGCGTCGGCCTGGCGGCGCCGGGCACGGGCATTGGGCGTCCTCGATCGGGAGCCGGCCCATCTTCCCTCCCGGACAGCCGAGGGTTCGGGGAACGCGCGGCGGCTGGTGCCGTTCGCCGATCCCCTCCTGCGCGTATGGCAAGTGCTGTACGTTGGGGGTATGGGTGAGAAGACGGAAAAGATCACCATCCGGGTGAGCCCGGAGACCGCGGAGCGGCTCAAGCTGCGTGCCGAGGCGGAGAAGACCACGGTCACCGCACTGCTCACGGAGGTCGCCGAGCGCGATCCGCGTCTGGAGCTGGCAGCGGCCCGCTTCCGTGAACTGCAGAAATCGAGCCTGGTCGAGGAGTTCGCGGCCGCGTTCCCCGACGAGGAACCCGATGCCCCCGACCGCTCCGGCACGAAGGCCGCCTGACCGGTGCCGCCCGAGCTCTACATCGACGTGGCGTGGCTGCTGGAGCAGCAGGCCGCGTTCCTCCCCAAGGCCCTGGACGTCAGTGACTTCTCCAGCCTGGTCTCCGCGGTGGCACGCCACAAGGTCAACACTCCACGGCTCGGCTACCTGCCCGATGCCTCGTGGCGCGCGGCGGCGCTCTTCCACGAGATCGTCAGCGTGCGGCCGCTGCCCGCACGCAACCCGACCTTCGCGGCGCTCATCGCGATCTCCTACATGCAGGCCTCCGGCGAAGGGCTCGCCGAGCCGTACGGCGGCTTCATCGACCTCGCCCGGGACGTACGCGCGGGAGCCGACGTGTTCACCTGCGCCGAGAAGATCCGCCGCTGGCGTTTGTGACCACGCTGCTCGTCAGCATCGTCGGCTCCAGCGGGAGCGGGCACAGGTCTTCGCCGTCGAGGCCTGGGTCTGCGTATGCGATGTGCCTGTTCCGCCAACGGCCAGCGGTCTTCCGGGAGTTGCCGGTCTGCTGTACGGTCCGCGACATGCTCGCCCGCTCGCGCACGCCGTCCCCACGGGGGTGGAGCCGCTGGCTCGTGCCGCCCGCCGCGCTCTCCATCCACCTCGCCATCGGCCAGGCGTACGCCTGGAGCGTCTTCAAACCGCCCCTTGAGTCCTCGCTCGACCTGTCGGGCACCGCGTCCGCCCTGCCGTTCCAGCTGGCCATCGTCATGCTCGGCCTCTCCGCGGCCTTCGGCGGAACCCTCGTGGAGCGCAACGGGCCCCGGTGGGCGATGGCCGTCTCGGCGGTCTGCTTCTCCTCCGGGTTCCTGGTCGCCGCGCTCGGCGCCGCCACCCGCCAGTACTGGCTCGTGGTCCTCGGCTACGGCTTCATCGGCGGCATCGGACTCGGCATCGGCTACATCTCGCCGGTCTCCACCCTCATCAAATGGTTCCCCGACCGGCCGGGCATGGCCACCGGCATCGCCATCATGGGCTTCGGCGGCGGCGCCCTCATCGCAGCGCCCCTCTCCACCCAGCTGCTCTCCTCCTTCGGCTCGGACTCCGCGGGCATCGCACGGACCTTCCTCGTGATGGGGGCCGGCTACGCGGTCTTCATGACGCTCGGCATACTCCTGGTGCGGCTGCCCCCGGACGGCTGGCGGCCCCCCTCCCCACCGGCGAACGCGGCCCCGGCCGCCACCGGCCAGGTCTCCGCCCGCAACGCCGTGCGCACCCCGCAGTTCTGGTGCCTGTGGGTGGTGCTCTGTATGAACGTGACCGCCGGAATCGGCATCCTGGAGAAGGCCGCGCCGATGATCGGGGACTTCTTCGCCGGTACGGCGTCACCAGTCGCGGCGGCCGCCGCCGCGGGCTTCGTCGGTCTGCTCTCGCTCGCCAACATGCTCGGCCGCATCCTGTGGTCCTCGGCCTCCGACGTCCTCGGCCGCAAGAACGTCTACCGCGGCTACCTCGGCATCGGAGCGCTGATGTACCTGCTCATCGCGCTCACCGGCAACGCCTCGAAGCCACTGTTCATCGTCTGCGCCGCCGTCATCCTCTCCTTCTACGGTGGCGGCTTCGCCACGATCCCCGCCTACCTCAAGGACCTCTTCGGCACCTACCAGGTCGGTGCGATCCACGGCCGGCTGCTCACGGCCTGGTCCATCGCGGGCGTCCTCGGCCCGCTGATCGTCAACGCCATCGCCGACGCGCAGAAGAATGCCGGACGCACCGGACCGGACCTCTACAGCACCTCCTTCTTCATCATGATCGGGCTCCTCGCGGTGGGTTTCGCGGCCAATGAACTGGTACGCCCCGTCCACCCGCGCCACCACGAATCCCCGTCCGCCGAAGGCGAGTCGACGCTCCTCGCCCCGGAGAAGGGAGCGCTGTCATGACGGTCCGCCAAAAGGCCCTGTTCGCCGTCGCCTGGCTGTGGGCCGGTGTGCCGTTCGCGTACGGCATGTACGAACTGGGGCTCAAGCTCAAGCAGCTGTTCACCGGATCTTGAACAACCCCACCACCCGTGCGATCGCCCCTCGTCGGGCCCTTCAGCCGGTGAGCCTCCCAACTGGGCCACCGGGGAGGAATGTTGCGATTCACATCGACACCGAAGCCGACTCTACGAGGACGCCCTGAGCACGCTGCAGGCTGCATACGGCCGGACCGGTGATCCCCATCCGCATGACGCTGCGCACGCTGCCCCCGGGCGCATCTGGTTACCGCCCGGCGCATATGGCGGGGCCCTGGTCTCCGGCAGATGGCGGACGGGGCTTGTGGAGCCCGGCCTCGGTCAGCACGCTTGGCTCCATGACCCCACCCGACCCCGCTCCGGTCCGGTCTCCCGGCGCGGCCCGGCCACCCGGACCCCACCGCGCACTGCTTGCGGGATCCGTCGGCAACTTCATCGAGTGGTACGAGTTCGGCGTCTACGGCTATCTCACCACCGTCATCGCCGCACGGTTCTTCACGCCCGAGGGAGGCAGTGAGACCGAAGGCCTCGTCAGGACGTACGCGTCCTTCGCGCTCGCGTTCTTCTTCCGGCCCGTCGGGGCCGCCGTGTTCGGAAGGCTCGGCGACCGAATGGGCCGCCGGCCCGTGCTCGTCCTGGTCATCTGCCTGATGACCGGCGCCACGACCCTCATCGGCGCGCTGCCGACGTACGCGTCCGTCGGCGCCGCCGCACCCTGGCTGCTCACGGTGCTGCGTGTCGTCCAAGGGCTGTCGGCAGGTGGGGAGTTCGGGGGCGCCGTGGCGGTCATGACGGAGTTCGCGCCGCCGGGGCACCGGGGACGCTACGGGGCGTGGCAGTCATTCACCGTGTCGATCGGTCTGCTCGCGGGCGCCGGCACCACGGCGCTTCTGGCGACGGTGCTGACCACCGCGCAACTGGACGGATGGGGATGGCGACTGCCGTTCCTGCTCACGCTGCCACTGGGAGTCGGCGCCCTGTGGCTGCGTCTCCACCTGGACGAAACGCCCGCCTTCGCAGCCTCTGCCGTGACGAAGGAGAGCGAAACTCTGAGGCATCCACCCATTGGAGAAACAGTCAAAGCGATCGCGCTGGGCATCGGACGGCTGACGGGGTGGTCGGCCGCCGGATACACCTTCCTGGTGGTCCTGCCCTCCTACCTCCAGCACACCGCGAACGTCTCGTTCCAGCAGGCGCTGCTCGCCACCGTGCTGGCGAACGTCGGCTTCGCGGCCACGATCCTGCCCTCCGGCGAGCTGAGCGACAGGATCGGACGACGACCGGTGATGCTGGCCGGTGCGCTGCTGGTCGCCGTGTTCGCGCTGCCGCTGCTCAACCTGGTACAGGACCCGGGCACACCCTCGTACGTGAAGGGGGCCCTGCTCCTGGTCGCGGGCGCCGCGGTCGGCCTGATGGCCGGGCCCGGGCCGGCGATGCTGGCCGAGATGTTCCCAACCACCGTGCGCTACACGGGACTCGGGCTGGCATACGCCCTCTCCAACGCCGTGTTCTCCGGATGCGCCGGCCTGATCATCACCGAGGCCATCGAGCGGACCGGGGACGCGGACATCCCCGCGTACTACGCCGCGGCAGCCTGCACGGTGAGCCTCGCCGCGCTGCTCACACTGAGCGGAGACGCCCACCGAAGGAGCCTGCGGTGAACGCCCGGCACGACAAAGGCCCCCCGGCCAAGGCCCCGCATACAGCCGACTCGCGCCCGGACAGACCCCGGACGAACGCCCTGCGGGTGATCGGCCTGATGTCCGGAACCTCGTACGACGCCATCGACGCCGCCGCAGCCGACGTGGCCCTGGAAGGCAGCACACTGGTCCTCACCCCGCTGGGCACGATCAGCACACCGTACGGAGACGAACTCCGCGCGGAACTGGCCCGGTCGCTCCCACCCGCCGGCACCGACCTGGCCACGGTGTGCAGGCTCGATACGCGCATCGGGCAGGAGTTCGCCGCGCTGGCCGTCCGGGCCGACGCCGAACTGTGCGACGGGCGGGCCGACTTGATCGCGTCGCACGGGCAGACCGTCTACCACTGGGCCGAGGCCGGCCGGGTGCACGGAACCCTCCAGATCGGCGAACCGGCCTGGATCGCCGAGGCGACGGGCCGTCCCGTCGTATCCGGCTTCCGGACCAGGGACGTGGCAGCCGGGGGTCAGGGCGCGCCTCTGGTGAGCATCGTCGACGTCCTGTGGCTGCGCGGCCGTCCAGGCGTGCCCGTCGCGCTCAACCTGGGTGGTATCGCAAACGTGACGGTGGTGCCGCAGGGAGCGGCCGGCTCGCCGCTCGCCTTCGACACCGGCCCCGCCAACGCGCTCATCGACGCGGCCGCAAGAGAGCTGGCGCGACCCGACGCCTCAGGCTCGGCCCCCTCCATGGACACCGGCGGCGCGCTCGCCGCACGGGGCAGCGTCCACCAGCCACTGCTTCACCGGCTGCTGGACGAGCCGTACTACGCGCTGCCCACCCCCAAGACGACGGGCAAGGAACTGTTCCACTGGCCCTATCTGCGCACCGCGCTGGCTGCGTGCGGGCCGGTGCCCGTCGAGGACGTCCTCGCCACGGTGACCCGGCTCACCGCACGGACCGTCGCCGACGCCCTCCGGCCCTTCGGCGCCACAGAGGTGATCTCTTCGGGCGGCGGAACCCGCAACCCGGTGCTGATGCGGTGGCTGGCGGAGGAAATGGCCCGGCACGAGGACGCCGGCCCCAGCGTGCTGCGAACCTCGGACGAGCTCGGACTGCCGTCGGGCGCGAAGGAGGCCTACGCCTTCGCGGTGCTCGGCTGGCTCACCTCTCACAGCCTCCCGGGAACGATCCCCACCTGTACCGGCGCGCGCCACCCCAGCGTCCTCGGCTCGATCACCCCCGGCAGACCAGGCCGCGGGCTACCGCAGCCGCCGACGTCACCACCCACCGAGCTGATTGTCCGCCCCTAGACGCGGCCCGATCCCGCTGGGGCCACGTGCGCCTCGTCCGGCCTCCAGCGCCATCACAACACCCCCAGGAATGAGCGGGAGTTCGACAGGGAGCGCGCCCACCCCGACCCCGGGCCCTGCCCGGCCCACCTTGATCTTGGCTAGCAGCTGTACCTCCTTGCCTGCCACTGCGAGACCCTGCCTTGCCCGGCCCCGAGCACCTTGCGGCGGGCGCCCTCACGCCGGGACTGCCGTCCCCGTTCCCGTCCCACCCGCTGACCGGCGGTTTGCCCAGCCTCGACAACCGAAGCCTGGCCGCCGTCCACCGGACCGACAACGCGGTCCGGCTGATCAACGTCAGCGAAATTGGCCATCCGGCCGAGGTGACGCGGCTACTGGTATCCGGCTCCCGGATCTACGCGGTGGCCTTCTCCACGGACGGCCACCGGCTGGCAGCGGGCGTGGCGGACGGCAAGGCCCTGCTGTGGAACGTAAGCGGTTCGGTTACGCCCCACGCTCGACAGTCGGCTCTTCGCCATAGCCACCAGCGCACGCCGCGCCCCAGAACCAACCACTGCCACCACCTCGCACATTCACAGCCCTGCCCGGCCATCTCTGGGCCGTCCGTGAGGAGCATCGGGCCCGTGGTCTTCTTGTCGTCGGTCGGCGGCAGGTGGAGGGTCAGGCTGTCGCCGGTGAAGGAGTCGAGTGCGTCCAGCAGGAAGGGCGGGTTGAACACCGACGGGCGGTCCTTCAGCGTCTCCGCGGTGCCGTACGTGAACACCACGGGGACCTCCACTCCGCGTACACGGGCCTGCTGGTCGACGTCCCCGATGCGCGGGGGAAGGTGAGCGAGCGGTCCTTCCACCCGAACACTCCGGCCGTGTAACGGTCGGCGCCCTTGGCCTTGATGAACGCTGCCGCCTTCCTCACGGCGCGTACCAGGGTGGTCCGTTGGATGCGCAGGGAGGCGGAGGGCTGGGTGGGGAACAGCTTGACGGGCTTGGGCAGGCTTCCGTCCAGCGGGCGCAGAGTGAGGGTGACTCCCCATGGGTGGGGGCGACGCAGGTGAGCGCGCCCGGGGCGCCTTCCACGATGCCAATAGCCATAGCGCCCCGGGTTACACCGTGCCAGTGCTGCGGTCTCTGCGGTGCCCCGATGTGTTCTGCGGTGTAACCCCGCCCCCTATCTCCAATGTGAGTTCGCGGGACGCCGGTCGTTGCCCGGCCCTGGGCGCCCCGCCCAGATGAAGAGACGAGAGTCATGAATCTGCACGTTCACCGCCGCACGTCCCGCATGCTGAAACCAGCCGTCCTGAGCCTTGCAGGCCTGGGCACGAGCATGCTGCTGGCCGCCTGCGGAAGCCCCGCCCACCCGGCCGCGCAGCAGACCGCGCTGTCCCCCGGGCCAGGACAGTCGCTGGCCGGGACGCCCGGCTCCACCGCCACCGGCCCGCTCACCGCCCCAACCGCCATGCCGGGTATGACCATGAGCCCTCCCGCCCAGAGCGGCTCCGCCGCCAGCGCCCCGGCGCCGGTGGGCGGTGACACGGTCGCCATCAAGGGCTTCGCGTTCGCCCCGGCCGCGCTGGTCGTCCAGGCGGGTACCACCGTCACCTGGACCAACCGGGACGCCGACGCCCACACCGTCACCAGCCAGGGAACCGGCGGCCCGTTGAAGTCCGCGGCCCTCAGCACGGGGCAGAGCTACTCCTACACATTCACCACCCCAGGCACCTACGCCTACCTGTGCACCATCCACCCCTTCATGACCGCGACCGTGACGGTGACCAAGTGACCGACACCCCCCACAGCCCCGCCGACCCCGCCGCCCACCAGTCCGGACCTGCCTCCGAGCACGGCATGAGCCGGCGCCAACTGCTCCGCCACGCCGGATGGTTCGGCTCCGCCGTCGTGCTGACGGCAGCGGGCGGCGAGGTCGTCAGCCACATCGCTCACGACCAGGACAGCACCGCCGCAGCCGCCGTTGCGGCGGATGCCAATGCCCTGCGGTTCGTCCAGGTGTCCGACAGCCACATCGGCTTCGGCGGCCCGGCCAACGCCGACGTGACCGGCTCGTTCAATCAGGCCCTCGAACAGATCAACACCCTGGGGTTCCGCCCCGACTTCGTCATGCACACCGGCGACCTCACGCACCTGTCCACCCCGGCCCAGTTCGACCAGGTCCAGCAGATGCTCGGCGGCGTCCGCACAGGCCGGGTGTTCACCGTCCCCGGGGAGCACGACTCGGTCGGCGACGCCGGGCGCGCCTACCGGCAGCGCTTCGGCGCCGGCACCTCGGGCGAGGGCTGGTACTCCTTCGACACCCACGGCGTCCACTTCATCGCCCTGGTCAACACCCTGAGCCTGGAGAAGCTCGGACACCTCGGCACCGACCAGATCAACTTCGTACGCAGAGACGTCGCAGGGCTCAAGTCCGACACTCCGATCGTGGTGTTCAGCCACATCCCGCTGTTCGCGATGTACCCGAAGTGGGGCTGGAGCACGGACGACGCGCTGCAGGTCCTGGCCCTGCTCAAGCGCTTCTCCTCGGTGACCTGCCTCAACGGCCATGTGCACCAGCTGTTCAGCAGGACCGAAGGCAACGTCACCTTCCACTCCGCCACAACTACCGCCTACCCACTCCCCGCCCCTGGCCATGGCTCGGCGCCCACTCCGCAGGTCCTGCCCGCCGGGCAGCTCAAATCCGCCCTCGGCATCCGCAGCGTGACCTACCGGCAGGGCACCGCCGCCCTGGCCATCACCGACGAGAGGCTGGCATGAAGAGCACACTCGCCCGGACCATCGTCCTGCGTACCGGACTCGCCGCCACCCTGGCGGCCAGCGGATACATCCACGCCCAGCTCTACATCACCGGCTACCGCTACATCCACGTCATCGGCGTGATGTTCCTCCTTCAGGCCAGTGCGTCCTTCGCGATCGCCGCTCTGCTGCTGATCGGCGACTCCCTGCTGATCCGGCTCGCCGCCGCGGGAACGGCCGCCGGAGCCCTGGGCGGATTCGCCGTCTCCCGCACCACCGGCGTCTTCGGCTTCGTCGAACGCGGCCTGCAACCGTCGCCCCAGTCGCTGATCAGCATCCTGGTCGAAACCGCCACCCTGCTCCTGCTCGCACCCGCGCTCATCCGCACCCTGCGACGCCCGCGGACAGCCAGGGCCTGAGGATCTTGCCATGGGTGTGGCGGCGTTCGAGTCCGGTGTATGCCTCGCGGACCTGCGCCAGCGGGTAGACGCTCGCGATGGGCACCCCAAGGCGCCCATCGGCGATTCGGGCGGCGAGCTCGGCGAGCACCTTCGCGCCCGGACCCACCGCGGTACTCTCCTGCCCCGGGGCCCGGGCCTTGACCCTGGAGTTTGGACACCGGAGAGACTTGGATCTTGATGGTCCAGGAGAACGGAGTCCCTGTGGGGATGAAGCGTTCCCCGCCGAGTTCAAGATGGACGCGGTCGCGTTGTACCGGTCGAGGCCGGGAGCGACGATCAAGTCGGTCGCCGCCGATCTCGGAGTGAACACCGAGACGCTGCGGAATTAGATACGGGCCGCCGACGGACGCCGTTCCGGCGCCCAGTCGACGTCCCCGTCGGCCGCTCCGACACCGGACTCGGCGGAAGTCGCGGCGTTGCGCAAGCGGGTCCGCGAGCTCAAGGAAGAACGGGACATTCTGCGCAAGGCTGCCCGGTATTTCGCGGGCGAGACGCGCTGGTGAACCGCTGCCAGTTCGTTGAAGATCACCAGCGCCGGTCCGGCGTCACGCGGTTGTGCTCGTTGCTGGGGATCGCCCGCTCAAGCTTCTACTACTGGCGCCGCACCGCTGCGACCCGCGCGGCCCGCCAGGCTGCCGATGCCGAGCTCGCGACCCGGATACGCAAGGCCCACCAGGACTCCGACGGCGCCTACGGCGCTCCGAGGATCACCGCCGAACTCCGCGACGAGGACGGCCTGGTGGTCAATCACAAGCGGGTCGCGAGGATCATGCGGGCCATCGGGATCGAAGGAGTCCGCCTGCGGCGCCGGCACCGCACCACCGTCTCCGATACGGCCGCGGCGAAGTTCCCGGACCTGATCGGCCGCGACTTCACCGCGGCGGAGGCGAACACGAAGTACGTCGGCGACATCACCTACTTGAGCGTCGGAGCACTTCGGCATCCGGCCCTCGCGTTGCTGTGTGCAGTCGTCTCGGCGGTGCTGACCGGGGCTCGCTCGCTCATCGCGATCAGCGAGTGGATTAAGGATGCCCCGCAGCATGTGCTGGGCGTCCTCGGCTTCGCTGCCGATCCACTTACTGGTGTACGGCCGGTGCCCCACGCCGCAACCGTGCGCTGCCTGCTGCAGCGTGTGGACGGTGACGCGCTGGACGCGGCGATCAGCGCGTATCTGCAGGCCAGAACGCCACCCCCGGTTGAGCCGGAGACGGAGAATGGGCCGGCGCGACGGGTGATCGCGGTCGACGGCAAGGTGGTCCGCGGATCGCGAAGCGCAACGGCCGCGGCGATCCAGCTGCTGGCGGCGATGGACCACCACGGCGTGGTCCTGGCCCAGCGCCAGATCGCTTCCAAGACCAACGAGATCGCCTCCGTCGCGCCGTTGCTGGACGGTCTCGGGCTGGAGAACACGGTGGTGACCGCCGGCGCCCTACACACCCAGCACGACCACGGGGCCTATCCGATCAGTCGCGGTGCGCACTACGTGGCCGTCGTGAAGAAGAACCATCCAGGCCTGTACGCCCAGGTCGGGAAACTGCCCTGGCGGGACATCCCGCTCGGGCACCGCACCCGCGACCATGCCCACCAACGCGACGAGATCCGCCGGCTCAAGGTCACCGCGTTCAGCCACCTCGACCACCCCGGCGCCCGCCAGGCGATCCAAGTCGTACGGTGGCAACGCGACTTGAGCACCGGGAAGCTGACCGTCGAGCACGTCTACCTGATCACCAGCCTGAGCGTCTTCGACACACCTGCACCGAGATCGCCACCTGGATCAGAAGCCACTGGAGCATCGAGAACCTCCTGCACCACGTCCGGGACCGCACGTTCCGCGAGGACGAGACCCCCTGGTTCGAGTACCACCGCCGGCCTCTCCGAAGCCACCGACCCGACCCACTTCACCGCCGAACTCGGCCCCCTGCCCGTCGGCTTGGAGCGGCCCGCCTTGCAGACCCCGATCCGGCTCAACGACTTCCTCCACCCCGCCGAGGACGACGTCGGAGATGACGAAGACCGCTGCCGCCCTGGCACTGAGCAACACCGCGACAGGCCCGGCTGCCGCCAGAAGGGATCGTCTGTACCGGAGGACCTCGCCCTCGGGCAGTTCTGGTGCAAAGAGGCCCGGATCCATATGGATCCGGGCCTCTTCAGCAGTAGCGGGGACAGGATTTGAACCTGCGACCTCTGGGTTATGAGCCCAGCGAGCTACCGAGCTGCTCCACCCCGCGTCGGTGAACCCAACCCTACGCCACCTGCGGCGAAGCCCTGACCACTCGGGCTCGCTCTACGCATCCTTCGCCTTCTCCTCGAAGACCTGCAGGGCCACCTGATCGCCCTCGAAGGCGCGGGCGGCTCCGGCGTAGGCCTCGATGTGGATGAACGCCTCGACGATCTCCTCCCGAGTCACCCCGTTGTTGAGCGCGATGCGGAGTTGGCCGCGCAGCGGTTCCAGGGTGCCGAGCGTCGCCGCGATCGTCACCGACAGGAGGGCTCGGGTGCGGGTGTCCAGGACGTCGGTGCGCGGCCACGCGTCGCCGAAGGTGTGCACCGTGGCGAGGCGCTTGAAGTCCGCCCCGTTGGCGGGCTCGCCCACGCCGGGTTGGAGGAACCGCTCCAGCCGCATGCCGAGCAGGCGCTCGGCGGTGTCGAGTGCGGCGGCGTAGTCCCGCTCTTCGTCCTGGTCGGCCATCCTGCTGCCCTTCGCATCGGCCCCGGGGGCCCGAGGGTAACTCGGAACGGCCCCCACGGGTGGGCCGAGGAGAAGCGTGCCTTCTGACGACGGCCGCCCCGGGCCAGAGCGGGCCCTTGGTTGAAGACTGCTGCCCTGGAGTGACCGCCGACCACCTCCAAGGTTGTGCTTTGGGGCCGCGAGCACTGCTCGTGTTGAGCCTCGCGGTGGGATGCTGGGTGCGAGTGCCCGGGACGGCCGCCGCCCTTGGCTGAAGGAGCGGCGGCCTCATCCGCGCGGGGAACGGTGAGCTCCCCTCCAACGTCCCCCGCGCGAGGCGCCCTTCCGGCAGCGGGGATGCGGGAATCCCCGCCCTGAAGTCACCGGACGGGCATGGGCTGGAGCCGCGGAGTCGATGCTGCGGCTCCAGCTGGCCTGTCTGTCCGGGTGTCGGTGCCGCCTCGGGGTCTGGGAGAGCAGCAAGTGCGCAGTCACCACCCCCAGCACTGCCAGTGGGTGGACTGCACCGCTCTGCGGGCAGCGTAGGCCGGATACGCCGACGCCGGAACCTTGCCCCGTGGCTTTCGGCCATGTAATCGATCCTGGTAACAGCCGTTCACCACCAGGCCCCGCCATGGAGGCGATTACGACCCAGATCCCAAGCATGGTTCCTGTGTGGAGGAGCGGCCGCCTGGGCCTCCTGCTGGCCGACTACGCCACTCCCAACGGCGTCCCGCTCGGCCCTGGGTTGCCGGCAGGAGCTCATCGGTCTCGCCTGGAGGCACCTGGCAACTCCCGCCGCATGAGTGCCCCATGATCGAGGGCCACGGCCACCAGTTGTCGACCGGCGGGGAGATGGTGGTGGTCGTGCCCGCCCCTGATTGCGCTGGCCGATGACCCTATCGGGCAGGGGCGGGGCCGCGCGGGCTGCTGGAGACGGCACCGCTCACACGGATGAACCAGCGACTGCCTGCACGTTTCTGCACCCAAATGCCTCCCTACCGTGGGCAGGTGTCACTCCAGACCCCGGTGGCTGCCTGAGCCAGCCACACCCCGTCCACGCGGGGCCCGTTCAACCGGGGAACTGCCATGACGCACGAAACCCAACCCACACGCGAAGAACACGTCCCGACAGCACAGGAAAGCGCGCACACCCACACCCACACCCTCGACGGATACACCGTGGTCGAGCTCCACGGCGAGCTCGACCTGTGCTCAGCTCCCGCGGTCCGGGAACAACTGGACGCAGCCACCTCAACCGCGGGTGCCCGCGTGATCGTTGACCTGCGGCCCGCCCACTTCCTCGACTGCACAACCCTCGCCTTGATCTGCCGCGCCCGCCGCCGAGCCCTGCACACCGGCGGCACCATCGGATTGATCTGCACACACCCGTGGCACCTGCAGCTACTGCAAGCAACAGGGCTGAACACGATTCTTCGCCCGGCCGCCACGGTGGAGGAAGCCATCGCGCGCGAACCGCACGATGAGGACTGACGCGTTCAAGGGGCGCTCATCCCCCTCCCGCGGAGGGCGAGCACACCCCTGTGGCCAGCGCCCGGTCACCGGCCTGTCCGGCGAGCCCCAGGCCCAGCCGCCCGCACCCCAGAGCTACCCACAGGCCCGGCCTTGTTCGGCTGTCGCTCTCTGCAGTGCTCCCAGTCGATCAACGGGGTGGCTGGATGCGGTACGGCGACGTCTGACTAGTCGATCAGGAGAATCCCATTTCCGTGACAGTCATGCCGTCCTTGCCTTTGTGGCCGTCGTTGACGCAGGTGAACACGGTGGCGGTGTTGTTCAGCAGGTCTGTCCGTTTGCTGACCTTGGTCAGGCATGTGCCAAGCGCCAGCTGGCCGAAGGCGTTCGGATGGACGGCTTCCTGGATGTCTCGTTGGGGCACCCCGTTGAGGGCCCGGGGGGGGCGGGGAGGTAGGGGACCCAGGGGACCCACTCCGCGGCTTGGGAGGTGAGGGGATTGCTCGAAGAGTTGGCTTCGGTGGCTTGAGCGGAGGCTTCGTTGCACAGTTCATGACCGGCGAACGCGTCGCTGATGTCGAGGAATTTGACCCGCACCGAGTCCGCGGCCGCCTCGATCGCGCGGCTCATACCGCCCACGAGGGCCTGACGGGCCCAGTTCGTGTCCTCGTCGCAGAACGGGCAGCCGCCGTTGCTGTACCGCGTGAAGCGTGACTCGCTGTATCGGTAGGCGGTGCCCGGGGGCAGCGGAGCCGGGTAGGACTGCACCACCAGGCGGTAGTCGTCAGCCCGGCCGCCAGCAGGCCAGCGCCTCGTCGAATGCGGTGACGGCGGTGGACAGGTCCTGCTCGGTCCGGCTGGTCCGGGCTCGTGCCGCCAGCCGCTCGACCGCCCTGATGTCGAGCTGCCCGGGATCGAGTCGGAGTGCGTAGCCCGATCCCGAGCTGGGTAACGGATCCCCCAGTCCGGCCAGGGCCCGGCGCAGTCCGGACACATAGGTGTGCAGGCTGCCGGCGGCGGTGGCCGGCGGCGACTCGCCCCAGATGCGGTCGATCAGATCATCACGCGAGACCACACTGTTCGTACTCAGTGCGAGAACTCCGAACACCGCGCGTTGCTTCGGCGGACCGAGGACGAGCTCCCGCCTTCCGGCATAGGCACGGAGTGGTCCGAGAGTCTCCACCCTCAGACAACTGTCCTGCATGATGATGTCCCCTCCGAGAAAACAGTGTCCTGACTCGCGCCCTGTTCTTCCGGCTACCGGGCCAATTCCGGGCCCTCCTCATGCGTCCCTGCTATCCCTCTCCAGTTCAGTGAGCGTCGGCGGGTCCGCGCCCTGCCGCGTGCACGTGACCGCCGCCACCCGGGCGGCGAAGGACAGCGCTGCGGCGAGGTGTTCCACGAGGTGCGAGGAGAGCGTCGCGGCGTGCAGGGCACGGCGGGCGCCCTCCGCGTCCGCCACTCCCCCGCCGCCCGAAGCCAGGAGCCCCGTGCGCAGCAGTCCGCTGAGCAGTCCCGCCATGAAGGCGTCCCCCGCTCCCACCGTGTCGACGACACGGTCAATCCGCCTCGGCGGCAACCGGCAGTCGCCGTGCCGCCAGAAGGCCCACGCTCCTTCCTCCCCGAGGGTGACGACGACCAGCGACGGCCCCATGCGTGCCCAGCGGGCAGCCGCCTGAAAGGGATCCCCACCCGGATGGAGCCAACGCAGGTCCTCCGCGCTGGCCTTCACCACATCGCTCAGCATGACCATGCGCTCGACACGGGGACGCTCCCGCTCGGGGGCGGACAGGAGCGCGGGGCGCGGATTCGGGTCGTACGACACGGTCGCCGTGCCTCGGAGCTTCTCGACGGCGGCGACGGCGAGGCTCGCTCCGGGGGCCAAGGAGGTGGCGAGGGAGCCCGTATGGAGGTGGGACGGGAGACCTGGGGTCACCGGGTCCAGGGCCCGGGGATCCGGGTCCCAGCTCAAGTCGAAGTCGTACGTCGCCGATCCCTGGGCGTCGAGTCGGGCGACCGCGCTTGAGGTCGGGGCAGCGGTGACGGATCCGGCTGTCAACTCGACTCCGCCGCCCCGGAGATGGTCGGAGATCTGCTGTCCGGGCGCATCGTGCCCGATGCGGGTGGCGAGGCGTACGGGGTGGCCGAGCCGGGCGAGCCCGAGGGCCACGTTGGCGGGGCTGCCGCCCGGACGCGACCTGCGGGTACCTGTGGGCTTCACGATGACGTCGGTGAGGGCTTCGCCGATGACCAGCAGCGGAGGTGCGCCGGCCGTCACGGCGTCACCAGGATCTTGCGGCCGACGCCCGCCTGGAACTGGGCGAGTGCGGCGGCGTAGTCCGTCAGCGGGCGCCGGTCGCTGATGAAGATCTCGGAGTCCAGGACACCCGCCGCGAAGAGGTCGGCCGCTCTCTCGTAGCTGTGCAGTACGGCCATGGATCCGGTGATGGTGATCTCCTGGTTGTAGATGCGGTACGGCTCGATGGTGGCCCGCGCCGCGTAGTCGGCCACCCCGAACTGGAGGTAGGTGCCGCCGCGCGCGACCCTGCCGAGGGCGTCCTGGATGGCCCGTTCGCTGCCGGTGGCGTCGATGACGACGTCCCAACCGCGCGGCCGCTCGATCTCGTCGGCTGCCGCCGCGGCGTTCGTACAGCCCAACTCCCGTGCTGTCGCGAGCCGTTGGGGGTTGATGTCCAGGACGTCGACGGTGGCGGCGCCGGTGCGTTTGGCGAGCTCCAGCATCATCAGGCCCATGGTGCCGGAGCCGTAGATCAGGATGTGGGAGGCCATCGGGGAGCGCAGCACGTCGTAGCCGCGTACGGCGCACGACAGGGGTTCGATGAGGGCGGCGTCCTCGGTCCGTACGTGGTCGGGCAGGCGGACGCAGTTCGCCGCGGGGGCCAGGGCGAACTCGGCGGCCGCTCCCCCGGTGGTGACGCCGATCGCCGCGTACCGCTCGCACAGGTTGTTGCGGCCGATCCGGCAGTAGTGACACTCGTTGCAGTACAGGGAGGGGTCGACGGCGACCCGGTCGCCGAGGGAGAGCGTGTCCACCTCGGCTCCCAGCGCGACGACCTCTCCGGCGAACTCGTGGCCCGGCACGATCGGCAGGCTGGGGGCGAACTCGCCCTGGAGTATGTGGAGATCGGTGCCGCACAGACCGCACGCGGCGACGTGGACCACCACCTCCCGGGGCCCCGGTGCCGGATCGTCGACCGTCTCGACCGACACGACTCCGGGCGAGCTGATGACGGCTGCTTTCACTTGACTGCTCCAAGGGACAGGCCCTGGACGAGCTTGTCCTGGGCGGCGAAGCCGGCGACCAGGACCGGCAGGGAGACACAGACGGCGGCGGCGCACACCTTGGCCAGGAACAGGCCCTGGCTGGTGACGAAACCGGTGAGGAAGACGGGTGCGGTGCCGGCCACGACGCCGGTGAGCACCCGGGCGAACAGGAGCTCGTTCCAGCTGAAGATGAAGGAGATCAGAGCGGTGGCGGCGATGCCGGGGGCAGCCACCGGGGCGACGATGCGGACCAGGACGGTGGGCAGTCCGGCGCCGTCGATGGAGGCGGCCTCCAGGATCTCGACGGGGACCTCGGCCAGGAAGGAGCGCATCATCCACACCGCGATCGGGAGGTTCATCGAGGTGTAGAGGATGACCAGGAGCCAGATGTTGTCGAGCATTCCGGCGTTCTTGGCGATCAGGTAGACGGGGAGCAGGCCCGCGACGGCAGGCAGCATCTTCGTCGAGAGGAAGAAGAACAGGACGTCGGTCCATTTGCGGACCGGCTTGATGGACAGGGCGTAGGCCGCGGGGGTGGCCAGTGCGAGTACGAGCAGGGTCGAAGTGACGCTTGCTGTGAGGGAGTTGATGAGCGGCGGCCACGGGCTGACGCCCGTGCTGGTACCGAAGAACTCTCGGTAGCCCTGGAGGGTCAGTGCGGCGCCGACGCTCGGCGGGTTGGTCGCCGCGTCGGCCTCCCCGTGGAACGAGGTGAGCACCATCCAGGCGAACGGCAGGAAGAAGAACAGCCCGCAGAACCAGGCGAGGAATCCCCAGATGCCGCGGCGGACGAGCGCGGTCACAGTGCCTCCTCCTTGAACAGGGACGAGACCGTGCGCAGCGCGAAGGTGGCGATGAGCATGGTGCAGGCGACGACGATGACGCCTTCGGCCGAGGCCTGGCCGTAGTCGTGCGCCTGGTAGAAGGTCTCGTAGACGGTGTAGGGCAGGTTGGCGGTGCCGAGGCCGCCGGAGGTCAGGGTGAAGACGGCGTCGAAGTTCTGGACGACGTAGATGCTGCCGAGCAGGGCGGCGAGTTCCACGTAGCGGCGCAGGTGCGGAAAGGTGAGGTGGCGGAAGACCTGCCAGGTGGTCGCCCCGTCGACCCGGGCCGCCTCGACGATGTCCGGCGGGCGGCTCTGCAGCCCGGCGAGCAGGATCAGCATCATGAACGGGGTCCACTGCCAGATCAGCGACGCCTCGACGGCGATGAGGGGGATCGCTGACATCCAGTCGGGCTGCGGAGCGCTGTGGCTGCCGCAGAGCTGCCACAGCCAGGTCAGCGAGCCGTTGATGAACCCGTACGAGGCGTTGTAGAGGGCGTGCTTCCACAGCAGCGCGGAGGCCACCGGAACGACCAGGAACGGCGCGATGAGCATGGTGCGCACGACGCCCCGTCCCCGGAATCGGCGGTCCAGGAGCAGGGCGAGGCCGAGTCCGAGGAGCAGGCTGACCAGGACGACGGCCGCGGTCAGGACCACTGTGGTCACCAGCGAGGAGCGCAGGTCGGGGTCGGTGAAGGCTGCCTTGTAGTTGGCGAGTCCGCCGAAGCCGCGCCGGTCGGGTTCGAGGGCGTTCCAGCGCATGAACGAGATCACCAGGGTTCCCACGAAGGGGAGTTGGGTGACCACGACGAGGAACACCAGGGCGGGCAGCAGGGGTGCGCGGCGGGCCCAGGTGCCGCGCGGCCCGGGGGTGG
The DNA here is from genome assembly GCF_045206365.1 of Streptomyces sp. NBC_00212. NCBI lineage: Bacteria > Bacillati > Actinomycetota > Actinomycetes > Kitasatosporales > Streptomycetaceae > Streptomyces > Streptomyces sp. NBC_00212. The sequence continues at coordinate 8,478,830 of NZ_CP108115.1, read as the reverse complement.
CGCGGGAGGCGGGCAGCCGGACGCGGCGGGCGGGTCGGGCGAGGGGCGCGGCGGTCATGTCACTGTCCCTTGTGCTTGTCGGCGACCGCTTCGGCGCGGGCCTGACCCGCCTTGAGGGCGTCGGCGACGCTGGTCTTTCCGGCGATCGCGGCGCTGATCTGCTGGGAGACCTGGGTGCCGAGGTCGGTGAACTCGGGGATGCCCACGAACTGAATGCCGGGCGCGGGCCGGGGCTGCACGCCCGGGTTGCCCGGGTCGACGGCGGTCAGCGCGTCCTTGGTGGCAGAGGCGAACGCCGATGCGGCGGCGACGTACTTGGGGTTGCCGTAGGTCGACGTGCGCTTGCCCGCGGGGACCTTGGACCAGCCGAGCTGGGTGCCGACGAGGTTCTCGTAGTCCTTGCCGGAGGCCCAGGAGATGAACTTCCAGGCGTCGTCCTGGTTCTTGCTCGCCTTCTGGACGCCCCAGGCCCAGGTGTAGAGCCATCCCGAACTCTTGGTCTTCTCGACCGGCGCGGGCACGTAGCCGATCTTTCCGGCGACGGGTGAGCCGGTGGCCTCCAGGGCCCCGGCTGCGGACGTGGCGTCGTACCACATGGCGACCTTGCCCTGGGTCATGTCGTTCAGGCACTCGGTGAACCCGGCCTGCGGGGCGCCCGCCTCGCCATGGGAGCGGACCAGGTTCACGTAGAAGGTGACGGCCTCGGTGAACTCGGGGCTGTCGACCTTCGCCGTCCAGTCCTTCTCGAACCAGGTGCCACCCATGGTGTTGACGACGGTGGTGACCGGCGCCACCACCTCGCCCCAGCCGGGCTGTCCGCGCAGGCAGATGCCCTTCATGCCGGGCTGCGCCCCGTCCGCCTTCGCCGCGAGGTCGGCCACCTGCTGCCAGGTGGGGTGGTCCGGCATCGTGAGCTGCTTCGCGGCGAAGACGTCCTTGCGGTACATGAGGAAGGAGGATTCGCCGTAGAACGGCTCGGCGTAGAGCTGCCCCGACGCGGTCAGGGATTCCTGGATGGCGGGCAGAATGTCGCCCTGGCCGAAGGCGCTGTCGGCCTTCGCCCGGTCGGTGAGCGGGGCGAGCCAGCCGTTCTTGGCGTAGATCGGTGTCTCGTAGTTGCTGATGGTGGCGATGTCGTACTGGCCGGCCTGGCTCGCGAAGTCCTGACTGATCTTGTCTCGTACATCGTTCTCGGGCAGCACCGTGAAGTTGACGGTGATGCCGGTGGACTTGGTGAAGTGGTCGGCCGTCAGCTTCTGGAGGTCCGCCATCTGCGGGTTGTTGACCATAAGGACGTTGATGGAGTGGGCGCCGGAGCCCCCGCCCGCCCCGCCCGCGCCGGAACACGCGGCGAGCAGCGCGCCACAGAGGGCTACGGTCCCTGCGCGAACGATGTGCCCGTTCTTCCTCACGTAGATCATTCCTTCCCTAATGCTGCGGGCATGCCAAGGGCAGCCCGGGGCGGCTCTCGTGCTCCGGTATGCCAGAACGCGGCGTCCCGGGTCAGACCCGGATGACCTGCGGGCCGAGCAGGGAGTAGCGGTGGGCCTCGGCGGTGGACAGGCCGGTGTCGGTGATGATCGTTTCGAAGTCGGAGATCTCGGCGAACCGGCAGAAGCTGCTGGCGCCGAACTTGCCGTGGTGCCCCATGAAGACGCGCCGCCGGGAGACCGCCAGAGCCTTGGCCTTGACGTCGGCCACGGCCGGATCGGGCGTGGTCAGCCCGAACTCACGCGAGATGCCATTGGACCCGAGGTAGGCGAGGTCGATGACGAAACCCGACAGCATCGAGCAGGCCCACGCACCCACACTGGCCAGGGTCCGGGCGCGGACCCGGCCGCCGAGCAGCAGCACCGTGGTGTTCGCCGACTCGGCGACGGCGGCAGCCGTCGACAGCGAGGCGGTGATCACAGTCAGCGGCCGGTCTGTGGGCAGGAGCGAGGCAAGGATCTGGGGGGTGTAACCCTCGTCCACGAACACCGTCTCCGCCCCACCGAGCCACTTCACCCCCTCAGCGGCTATACGGCGCTTGTTCTCGACGTGCAGGGTCACCCTCTGGGCGAGGTTCGTCTCGAACCCCGCGCCCTCCACCGGATAGGCGCCACCGTGAGTGCGCCGCACGAGGCCCCGGCGCTCCAGCTCGCTCAGGTCCCGCCGGATGGTCTCCGGCGCCACCCCGAAGTCCGCCGCCACCACCGCGACCTCCACCCGGCCCTCCCGGCGCACCAGAGTCAGCAGCCTGTGGTGCCGCTCCTCCGAACCCATCTCAACTACCTGCCCTTCACAGCCCGTTCGGGCATCCGAAGCCCGAATGGACCCGCCAGAATTTATACCGCCGCAGCACTCAAGGGGACCGGCCCGTTCCAGACCACAGCCCGCCCGGATCTGCCCGTTTACCCGACGGTCCAATCGCAGGCCAAGTGGCGACAGTTGGCGATCGAAGGGCGAACGGGTGCCCGCCGGCGGCGAATCAGGCGCCGAACCGGGCGGTGGACCGTGACGGCCGGAGAGAACTGGGCCTACTCCCCCGACGTCCGCCTCCGGGCCCGGATCGGGCGGTGATCGGGAGGCAACCGGGTCGGAAACGGGCCTCCGCAGGTGCCATTCGGACACCGGTACCAGACCCATGGGCAGCATCCGGGCAAGTCGTCGGCCTTGTCGGCCGCAGGGAAACGGACAGAGTCGGTTCCGATGCGTAGTCGAACGGGCCCGTTCGGTTTGCGCGTTCGGCCTTACAACTTCTCCCATCGCTCTACGCGACCGGCGAGCCCTGTCGGTTCCGAGCGATATCTGACGGCTGGACTGTCCGGAGGCGACGACATGCCCGAGTTAGCGATCCACCCTGACGCCCGTTGCATCGAACCCGACAAGGAGTTCCTACGAGCCCTCCATGAGCGACACGGGTCCATGCTGCTCCGCTTCACCACTCGGATCCAGGGGCGCAGTGCCTCCGCCGCGGTGTCGAGTTCGGCGGCGTACTGCCAGGCGCATATCGCAGTCTCCTGGAGGATGTCTTCGGCACGGCGCCAGTCGCCGCCGAGGAGGCCGGCGGTCAAATCCCACACCCACTACGCAATACGAGCTTTACGGAGTGGCCTCAACAACCCTGGCCTCACGCGTGTTTGACGGACCATCATGCAATGCCCCCCAGACAGTCACCTTCCGCTGGCGGCGATCCTCAACCCTGGCCGTCCCGTGTTGGAAGCCGTCGACCGTGCGCCGCGACGGCGGTATGGGTCCGGGCATCGATCAGCCGATCGACCAACGACAACTCTCAACATTCCGCCAGCACAGTCGACTTGGCAGGACCAGCGACTTCCCCCGCTCAACCGGACTTCAAGAAGGCTCTGAGGCGGCGGGCGCCCAAGCAGTACCTACCAGAAAGGTGACACGGACATGGCCGACCCTCGTGGCGTCCCGCTGTGGAATTCGCTGACCATCGAGAGGCGATTCATTCCCGATCAGGGGCGTATGACATACCAGCCACCCCAGGACTGGTTCACCATCGTGGCTCCTCTGCATGGCTTATGCCAGGTGGAATACCTGGACGGTTCGGGCTGGCATCAGACCACACTCGTCTCCGGAGACACCTCTCGCCTCGTCGGCAAGAGCGCGGTGCGGCTTCGGCGGCCACCGTCAGTGAAGCAACGCGTCGAGATTGCCTTTATCGCACTGCCTACACAGCACTTTCGGTACTACGCGGACGAACATCCGGAAGTCGCCGTTCGTGACCTTTCGGCCCTGGAGACTCCGCGGGTTTTCGACCCCGTAGCCGCGGCCATGGCCCCCGGTCTACTGCGTGCCCACGACGCCGGGGTGGGCGAACACTACGCGTTCAGAGCGGCCCACTACCTGACCGCCCATCTGCTCCACCCGCACCACGACCTACGGTCGGACACCCCGGGCCTCAACCCGGAACGACTGCTCGCGGTGACCGACTACATGCACGAGCACCTGGCATCGCACATCACCCTCGAAGACATGGCCAAGGAAGCCTTACTCAGCCGCTACCACTTCGTACGCCAATTCGCCGCCGCCACGGGAAAAACGCCCGTCCAGTACCTGACCGAATTACGTGTCGACACCGCGTGCCGCCTCCTCACCACGAGCAACGAACTCATATCCCAGGTCGGCAGCCGCTGCGGCTTCCCCAACCCGGGAAACTTCGCCCGCGTCTTCAAAAAACACCTGGGCTGCTCACCCCTCCAGTACCGGCAGCGATCCCAGCCGACGTGACACTCCCCGTTGAGCTGGGCGTGGGTGAGCAGATCGCAGAACAGGGGCGCTACGCGAGCGCGGTCGCAAGTGCCGCTGCAATTCCCTGCGGTTCTGCGGGGCCCTCGCGAGGTTCCCCCGACGGCGGTGGCGGTGGCCAGCCCAGCAGCCCGGCTCAAGCAGGTGGGCGCCGACGCCCGCGAGCTGCTTCAACAACTTGACGCCCGATTCCCTGCGGCGCCGTTTCGCCGCAGGCCCAGGTGCTCCGAACGATCCTGGTGCAGCACTTCCTGGTGGACGGGCACGGACAGTTCCGGCCACGTGCCAAGCACGACGGCCAGCCGCCCTCCGGGATACGGGTCGAGTCGCCGAGCTCGCACCGGGTGACCGTCTCACGGAGCACCAACTGCCCGACAGGTACGTACTGCTCGTCCAGGACGACGCCGTGGAGGAGGTGGAGCACGGCGGTCGGGCACCCACCTGTGTCGGTGTCCGAGGCGGCGCTCGTCGTCGTACCGGCCGGCACGAGCACGGTGCGTGCGGGTCGGCGACGACGGTGGCGCGGGTGTTCACGGCCCACTGCGACGAGCAGATGAAACGGGCCGTCAACCACGGCGCCGGGGCCGACCTGCGAGCCGCACCGCTGCCGGAGACCACCGAGTCCGGCCAGGACGTGATCCGGATCCATCGCCTGCGTGACGTACCCGACGGAGAAGGGCGCCTCGGCCGGATCTTCCGTACGGCGTCGCTGATGGTGAACTGGTTTCCGGTGCACGAGGGGCCGCGCGACACCGAACGGCTCTCGCCCCATTCCCACCAGGACTTCGAGCAGATGTAGGTGACCCTCACCGGGCGCTACGCCCACCACCTCAGGGTCCCTTGGACCGCTCGGATGAGTGAGTGGCGCGACGCCACGCACGTCCAGGTCAACAGCCCCTCGATGACACTGATCCCGCCGACCGTCGTCCACACCATCCGCGCCGTGGGAGCAGGACCGCACACGCTCATCGATGTGTTCGCCCCTCCGCGCGAGGACTTCCGCCCTGACCTATCAGCGTTCCGAGGGTCAAGCCGCCGACGCAATCCCGGGCCCGAACTCCCTCGGAACGGCCGTGCCGGCGAGTTCACCGCCCTCCAGGACCCCACGGGCACCTGCACCCTCTGGTTCTGTGTCAGCGATCCCGGCCCCGGCCCCTCCCGCTGGGCCCAGGTCGTGCTGGGCCCGCAGTTCGACGGAAGCGCCTGGCCATGAATGGCTCCGCCCCACAGCGTCGTACGGACCCATGTGCACGGTGCATCGGTCGGCTGGCCGGAAGACAGCTCGACACCTCACCCCGGCGTCACCAAGCTGAGGGCGGAACCCAGGAAAGCGGATTTCGCGCATGCGATCCCCCGGGCACCTGGGACTTCGTGCCCCAGGATCGATGAGCAGCAGTTTCACTCGCTGATCTTCCAACGACGCATCCGGAGAGGCTCCATGTCCATCCGACGCAGATTGTTCGCGTTCGTCACGGCGGTGCTGGCGATCCTGGCCATCGCCCTGGCCGGCGCGCCTGCGCAGGCCGCAGGCTTCAGTCCGATCAATGTCTGGAACTCCAGCCACTGTCTCGACAACGCCACCGAGAACGACGCCAGGCTCCAGATGTGGTCGTGCACCGGCGGCTCCGAACAGAAGTGGCTTGAGGGGTTCAACACCCAGACCGGTCTGTTCACCTTCACCAACCAGCACACGGGGCGGTGCATCACCGCTCCCGCTGCGGGGTCGGGGACAGTCGGGGTGGGGTTCTGTAACGCCGCCGCGACCGCCCAGCAGTGGCGCGTGTTCTTCGCGGACAACCCCAACGGGCCGCCCTCGGGCTGGTACCAGGTGTGGCAGAACGTATCGAGCGGGTTCTGCCTGTCGACGCCCAGTGTGCGCAACGGCACCCTTGTGCAGACGACTCCCTGCGATCCCTCTGACCAGTACGACAGGTGGCACCAGCAGTGATCACCCGTCCCATCGGGGCCGGGCAGACTCCCGGCCCCGACTTCCACCCGCGTTACATCTCGAAGCCTCAACCGGCCTCCGAAGGCCGGTAGATGGGCACCGCTCTTCCACAGGGCTCTTGACGGTGGCACAGCCGTTGCCGACGGCCGCGGTGGCCGTGATGTCACCGATCAGGGCTATGCCTTGGCCGTACCAACCAATGGCGCGGCGTAAGTTCGACCGCCTGCCACCCGAGCGGCCCGGACCGGCCCCGGCCAGGCATAGTCAGGTCCTGCTCGCACAGCGGATCGACGTCCACGTCGAGCTGCGTCCCACTCGCCTCAGCTGTCCTCAGGAGTTGGTCCTGGGTGATCAATCGGCGAGCGGGGAAAGCTCGAAGATGGAATTCACCCATCCGTCGACAGCACGCGATTGCTGTTTTCGTGGGCGGGCGGTCGAAATACTGGCTGGGGGTGCAGTGGTCAGGGAAGAGCACGTCTACTTTGGGCCACACCGCGGCGGCGTCCAAACGTTCTATTTCTCCAAGGAAGAGACCGAGAAGATCGCCTACGGGTCCAAGAAGGCGGGTGTTGTCGTTGGCGTGCTGGCAAGCTTGATCGACAGCGTCACGCTGGGGATTGTGAGCGCCTACGCGGGGGCGATCTCACGAAAGGCGGAGCGCTGTCTGAGACGGGGCAAGTTCCTCAAGATCGACATCTGGGCTGTGGTGGTCGTGCCGCGCGAGTACGAGCCCTGACGTGCCGGAGGCCAGACTCGACGTCGCATGAGGGGTCGTCAGTTGACTGACGAACCCCTTCCGCCTGTTCAGAGCGAGCACAGTGACCGGGGACGCTACCCCGCGGGCCAACCCCGACACTCAAGTGCCAGCCCAGGCGCCAAGAGGGCCAGATCGGCTGCTCAGCCACATGCCCGGCGATGCCCAACCCTCCTCCAAGCATCAGCTCATGGTGTGCAAATGCAGAAATCTGGCCGATCGCCTAACTGGTGTTACCTGTGGGGAAAATGGGGCCCAACGCTAGTCCTAGGAATTCCATTCCTTTCGGTGATGGCGCGAAGTGTTCCGTCACGCTACCTGTTGCTCGGTTCACTGGCATATGCATCACCTCGGTGGGAACATCCTTGGGTATCCGCGTCCAGGGGGCACTGCGTTTCGCCAGGAGAAGCCCGGGGCGCGCGGGGACCGGCCCGGGCTGAGTCAGTCCACCAGCCCGGGGCGGGGGAAGCGGGGGGCGACGTGACCGGAAATGAGTGGTGGATCCCAGTTGCCACCTGCGCCGTGGTGACCTGGGGGTCTCTCCTCGTCAGGTTCCACGGCAAGGCACGGCTGATGGCTACCTGGAAATCCCGCCGGTGGGCGCTGCTCGTGGTCGTGTGGACCTCCTGCGTCGCCGGCCTGGTGAGCGCCTTCCTCCTACCGCACGCTTCACGGCTGCCCCCGCTGGCCCTCGGCGCTGCTGCCGGATTGGGGGTCGCGTCGCGCACCTCGACCAACAAGGGACAGCAGCCTGGCGGGGGCGCCGTCATCAAGACCCTGACAGCCTACGACTCCGTGATCCTGGACCACCTGGTCGACCAGCTGAGCAACCAACAGGCTGAATGGTGCGACCGACTGGCCGGCGGCTTCTGCTGGGCCCACGAGTTGGAAGACTTCGCCGAGGACGTCCAGCGCTTCCTCATCGCGCGTGTCGATGCCGCCAGTCCGTCGGCCCAGCGGCTGAGTCTGAGGCGCCGGACCATCACCGCCACCCACAAGAACATACAGACCGCGGTGCAGAGATGGGCGACGCAGGAACGCGAACTGATCAAGGCTCGCGGAACCTCACCCGCAGAGGTCGAACGGTTGGAGCGCAAGTGCCGCAAAGCCAGGGCCGAGGCAGAACAGCACTGCCTCACCCTGCTCGGCATCGCCTACAAGACGGGCAACCGAACCAACGACCGGAAGATCGAAGCCCTCAAGGCCAAGCTAGCCCACGACGGAGCGCCCCACGGCATGGCGGGCATGCCCACTGCACGCACCAGGCCGGTCGCGGGGGAAGTCTCCCGTGGACGCGGGCGCCGCTGACCGGACACCGGCCGACGAATCCGTCGGCCGGCTAACGGCCGGAAGGGACATAAGGCTGGGCCGGGCCCCCTGGGACGCCCGCCTCATTGCGGTCCGGCTGGCCGGCGAGCGGTGCGTCGAAGAAGCGAACCTCCACAGAGGCATCCAGCGACGAGGCGATGCTGGCCAGCGACTTGAGGGTGAGGTTCTCGTCCCCCGAGAGGATCTGGCTGACTCTCCCGGCGGACACGCCCATGAGCTGTGCGAGCTGACCACGCGTCACGTTGCGTTCCGCCAGCAGCCCCGCCAACGACGCCGTCGCCTGATGGGTGAGCTGGATGCCGGCTAACTCCCGGGTCTCGTCGCGGTTCCGCCAGGCCATAGCCACCCCCGGTAGTCACAGCGCCGCACTGCGTCGCCCTCTACTGAGAGCTTCCCACGTTTAGCCTTACCTAAAAGCCCCTTCACGGCAAAGAATTGATCCAACGTCATCATTCATCCCTGTTCGCCACCTCATGACCAGCAATGACGCTGTGAGCGGCGCTATTCGGCCATTCATTTGCGGGCTATGCACCCGGTCCGGAAAATGGGCCCTTCTGGATCATCAGGATCCTGCACAACAGAGCCCTGCGTCGCCGCACAGTCCGGGTCGCAGTTCCTCCTGTGCACCGAACCGCGCTCTGTCGCAGGAGCCTGCACGGCGGCGATACGGGAAGGGTCCTCCGATCCGTGCGCTCCGGCCGCGCCGCTGTGGCCAGGCCAAGGGGGGCCGTCGAGTTCTTGCCTGCGAGCAGGCAAGTGAACCGGGCGCGTGCCGGCGGGACGCCACTGGCCATGTTCGGCCGGTGGAGACGCAACTCGCCGCGGACTCCGACACTCACATGCCTCAACTCCCCGGCCCCGGCTGCCGTCGGCAGCCATCCGCGCCCGTGAGGAAGGAGCACTCGGGTCTGGGCGGCCCGACGGTGTCCGTCTGCCGGGCGTGCACCACCCGGTCCCGCTCGTCGATCCGCCGCACCGCCCCGTCCCGGGCGGCGAACAGCCAGCCCGGATATTGCACCGCCGCTGCCTCCTCAACCCGGCCCCCGCCCGTCCCGGCGCCGCCGCGGTAGGCGGCCACCAGCTCACCGGCCACCTCCGGATCCAGGGTCGCGGACAGCACCACCACCGGCGTCGCCAGCGCCCCCAGCCAGTGCAGCAACCGCAGCATCTGACGGCGCATGTAGACGCTGTGGGCATGCGCCTCATCGGATGACGACCGTCCGCCCCGACAACCCCAGCAGACGCAGCGCCCCGTACCGCACCTGCTGCACCGCCATGAACGCCTGATCAATCGTGGCGACCGTGAACGAGGCGAGCAGCGCCAACTCGGCAGCGAGAAGGTCACATTCACACGCGAGGACCGGGCCTTTCTCGCGGTGTTCCTCGCGCCGCTGCCCCTCGAGGTCCTCCGGCAGCTGCGGCTGCTGGTCCACCCCGACGCGATCCCGCGCTGGCATCGGCGCCGAAGCAGGTCCTGGCGCCCGATGAGCATCCGCCGAGCACCCGAGGGCGTCCGATGCGGCTACCCGCGCGCGGTCATTCCATGCCCGCTACGTCCGGTGACGTCGATCATGGGAATCCGCTGTCCGACCTCGTACGATGACCCGCCGCTCCGGACGGGGCGCAGACCGCTCTCAGGGGGCACGCAGCATGGCAGTAAGGGCAAAGAGCAAACTGGCCGTACTCGGCACGGCGGGCGTGCTCACCGCGGCGGTACTCGCGGGGACGGCGCTTGGGCCGAGCGCGGACGCGACGGCCGCGGACGCCTCTGCGAAGACTGCCCGGACCGCGGCCGAGCTGCCGCACTGGCCCAAGCCGGTCGCGACGGAGCTGGGGAAGATCATCGCGAATAACGACCACAAGGGCGCGTACGCCGTCTTCGACGCGGACAACACGACGTACCGCAACGACCTGGAGGAATCCCTCCTCTCCTTCCTGGAGATGAAGGGGGTGCTGACCCGCAAGTCGATGGACCCGTCGCTGAAGATCATCCCCTTCAAGGACACGGCGAAGCACAAGGAGAGCCTCTACAGCTACTACAACCGGCTCTGCGAGGTCGACGACCAGGTCTGCTATCCGTGGGCCGCGCAGATCTTCTCCGGATTTAGGCTGAAGGAGCTCAAGGGGTACGTCGACGATCTCCTCGCCTACGACAAGCCCATCCCCGCCGAGTACTACGAGGACGGGAAGCTGACGAAGACTGAGGTCGAGGCGCCCGAGTTCTTCACCGGCATGCAGGAGCTCTACAAGTCGCTGCGCGCGCACGGCATCGAGGTGTACGTCGTCAGCGCGGCCAGCGAGGACCTGGTGCGGATGGTCCTTACCGACCCCAAGTACGGCTACAACGTGAAGCCCGAGAACGTCATCGGCGTCTCCATGCAGCTCAAGGACCGCAAGACGGGCGAGGTCACCAGCTCCCGCAAGGAGATCGCGGAGGGCCGCTTCGACGAGAAGAAGCTCGCCGGGCGTGAGCTGACGCCGAACCTGTGGGCGCCGCTGACCTGGTACCAGGGCAAGCCCGCTGCCATCAACACGTACATCGACGAGTGGAAGAAGCCCGTCCTGGTGGCGGGCGACACCCCGGCGAGCGACGGCCCGATGCTGTTCCATTCGGCGGACGTGGAGCACGGCGGGGCGCGGGTATGGGTCAACCGCAAGGACGCGTACATGAAGCAGCTGGACGGGATGAAGCGGAAGAACGCCGACCGGCAGCGGGAGCTGGGGCAGAAGGTGACCGCGGACAAACGGTGGCTGACGGTGGTGCCGGACGAAATCCGCTAGTCGTTCCACCTGGGGGTCACTCCCGCCGCACGGCGTCCGGGTCCCCCGGTGCAGCGGCTTCGGTCCGCCTCGCCCGCCGAGCCCCGCCCCAGTCCCACCGCATCGGGCATCCAGTTCGGTGTCCGGGGTGACCAGCCCGGGTCCGGCAGGCGAAATCGGGACATGGCTGTCACGTCCTCCCGTTTCCCGGTGCCCAATGCCGGCGAGATCCTGCGCGCCCGCTACATCCGGCGGCTGCCCGCCCGGCTGGAGGACCTGCAAGGTCCCGCGCACGGCATGGTCAACCTGCCGCTGCACGTGGTCTGGTCGGGTCGACGCTCCTTCGACATGGACGCCCTGCGCCCGCGAATGGGCTTGTACCGACCGTCCTCGCCGAGGGACAGCAGCAGGACGTGGTGGACTTCCTGAACCGGGACCTGCTCATCGCACAGTGGCCGGTGCTGCGGACCTTGATCAGTCACCTGGCCCGTGACGTGTGGGAGGACGCCTTCCCGGAGCTGACGCCCGCCCGAACCGCGACCGCTGCATGAACCTGAACGACCTTGCGCTTGCCGAAAACCCACCCTCCCTGGTGGGGGTCGGTGTGCGCGGGGCACGGCATACGTATGTCGACCGCGTCACTTGAGTTGGCACTCTGGTACAACTGGCGATCAACGCGGCATGATGATTCGAAGACTTCTACAACTCCCATCGGCCTCACCAGGGCATCTCGAACGCCCGGCCACTGCGTCCCTGGATCGACGCCGCCTACGCTGCGGCACTGCCCGGCATCACCGGCTTCGCCCGTGGACTGACCTCCGACCTGGAGGCCGTGGTCGCCGGACCGACCCCTGCACTGGAGTTCTGGAGGAACCGAGGGTGCCGTGGCACGCATCAAGAAGATCAAAAGGCAGCTGTACGGACGCGCCGGATTCGCACTGCTCCGCAAGATGATCCTGCTCCAGTGACCCTCCGCGACCGGTCCCCAAGATCGGTGCCAGAGCCACAGCGGGCTCCACCGGGGCGGCTCGCGCCGGCTCCGCCACGCGTTCGAGGGCAGCTAGAAGTGGCCCCGCCCTGGCCATCTCCACAGCTCGATAGCGGGGCCATTTGAAGACCCGGAGCAGCGCCTCTGAGGCGGAATCGGTGATCCCGCACGGTCCTCTCGCCGACCTCATGAAGGCCGGACCGTGCCGCACCGGGGCCGACCTGATCCACGCGCGCAGCTCTCCTGCCGACTTCATCTCCGCAGTCAGCCGACACCAGCTCCCCCGGCCCGCCGGTGTCTCGGTGCCTCGGTGTCCCACAATCCGAGCTCCGCGAATACCGCACTTTTCGTGATCGCAGTACTGCTGGACCAGGCGATCGCCTTGCCCGGGATCTTGACACTGCCCGTACCTGCACGGGTGAGCCTGGTCACGTCGCTCTCGGCAACTACTAGGCACGGTCGTTGGCGGCAAACTGCCACCTGCGCACGGAAACCGGGGTCGATGCCGGGGTCGATACGGTCGTGGGCCGTATCAGGGGCGATTGGCACGGGGCTGGGTCCGGGCTAACGATGTGCCCTGACGTGTAGTGCCGTCAGTGCCACACGTCCCGGCGATGCCCCCAAGACGTGGGCATGCGAAATCCCGATCCGGTCCCGCCACGGCTTGGCTGCGCGACCCGAGCGCAAGGAAGAAGGTGCCCCATGTCCAGCGTCGCCCTGCTCGCTCATCCTGGGCTCGGCACCGCGTCGGCCGCAGCAGTCGGCCGGACTATGGCCTTCCTGGACTACTTCGCTGGCGTCTTCACCCTGCTCTCGCTGACCGCTGTGGTCGCATGCGGGCTCGCCGCCACCGACCGGCTGGTGTTGACCCCCCGACTGCGGGTGGCTGTGCAGTCGGTGCACCGGGCGAGCGCCGTCGCGGCGCTCGGCTTCCTCGCCATCCACATCGCGGTCAAGGTCGTCGAGCGGCACGCCGCTCCGCAGACCGCGGTTGTCCCCTTCACGGGCGGCACCGCCCTCGCAGCGAGCCTGGGCACCATCGCCGCCGACCTGCTCGTCCTGATCACGGCCACCGGCGTGCTCCGCGGCCGCTTCGCCGGCCGCCGCCCCTGGCTGTGGCGGGTGCTGCACTCGACGGCATACGTCTGCTGGCCGATCTCCCTGGCGCACGGGCTGGCGGCGGGGCGCAAGGCGCACGCGTGGGTGCTCTGGGGCTACGGCCTGTGCGCGGCCCTGGTGGCACTCGCACTGCTGGTCCGTTCCCTTTCCCATCTGGGCCGCCACCGGACCCGGAGCCGACGTCGGCGCGACGCCAAGGCATACCGGCCCGCTGCCGTCCGCCCGGCCGCGCTGTCCGCACTGTCCACGCGCTCCCCGCGCCCCACGACCGGCGCCGGCCCGATCGCCTGGCCCGCAGCACCGACAACGGCGACCCGCCGATCCGCACAGAGTAACGGCGTACCCAAACAGCCGAAGCACGCCAGGCGACCAGGGCCCCGGCCGCTCCGCCTGGCCCAACCCGGAAGCAGCGAATGAAGAACGCCCCGCTGAAGCTGCCCGAGGTGCGCTGGGTGGATCCGGGCCGGCTGACCGCCGGCCTGGACCGCCATCAGCGCATGGACCTCTCCGCCCACACCCGTGTCCACCCGCCACTCCCCGAACCGGACCAGGAGGATCTGCTCGCCCTCGCCGAGGCCGTCGGACTGTCCGGCCGCGGCGGCGCCGGCTTCCCGTTCGCCCGCAAGGCCCGGGCCACGCTCGCCGCCGCCGACCGCACCGGCACAGCGCCGGTCATCGTGGTGAACGGCGCGGAGGGCGAACCGGCCAGTGCCAAGGACAAGATGCTGCTCGCCCGTGTGCCGCACCTGGTACTGGACGGCGCCTGCCTGGCCGCGGCCGCGTTCGACGCCGAGGAGATCGTGATCGGCGTCGCCGCGGGCAGCCCCGGCGAGATATCGGTCCCGGCCGCCCTCGCCGAGCGTGAACTTCCCTGCCCGGCCCGGACCGTATCCCTGCCCGAACGCTTCGTCTCCGGCGAATCCGGGGCCCTGATCCGGGGCATCAACGGTCTGCCGGTGACACCAGCGCTGCTGAAGACCCGGGCGGCCGACGGCGCAGCGGGCGGGGTGCGCCGCCGCCCAACGCTGCTCTCCAACGCCGAGACCTGGGCCCAACTCGCCCTCGCGGCCCGGCTCGGACCCGACGCCTATACCGCCGTCGGCACCGCCGCCGAACCCGGCACGATTCTGCTCACCGTCAACCGGCCAGGCGCCGATCCGCTCGTCGTCGAAGTTCCGACCGGCACCCAGTTGGGCCCGGTACTGGACGCCTGCGGCCTCCAGCCGGGCGCCGGAGTGCTGGTGGGCGGCTATCACGGCGCCTGGCTGCACCCATCGGTGGCCGCCGACGCTCCGCTCTCCCGCGCCGGTCTCGCCGCCCTCGGCGGGACCCTCGGTGCGGGCGCGATCATCGCGCTCCCCGACGACACCTGCCCGCTCGGCGAGACCGCCCAGGTAGCGGCCTGGCTGGCGGCCGAGTCCGCCGGTCAGTGCGGACCGTGCAAACGCGGCCTGCCCGAAGCCGCTGAGGCGCTGGCCATGCTGGCCGCCAGTGCTGTCGAGCCCGCAGTACTGGAGGACGCCCGGCGAGCCCTCGGCGCGGCCCAGGCCGGTGGCGCATGCTCGCACCCGGACGGCACGGCCCGCTTCCTGCTCACCGCGCTGGATGTCTTCTCCGAGGACGTCGACGCCCACCTGTCCGGCCCCGGCTGCGGCCGGGGCGTACGCGGAGTACTGCCCCTCCCACTCGCGAAGGGCGCCCGGCTCGAGGTGGACTGGTCCCGCTGCACCGGCCATGGTCTGTGCGCCGTGCTGGCCCCCGGCGTCATTCGCCTCGGCCCGCACGGCTACCCCACCTCCGCCACGATCCCGGTCGCCCCCTGGCAGGAGCACGACGCCCGCCGCGCCGTCAACCAGTGCCCGGCCCTGGCAATGCGTCTCCGCCGTCCCGTATGACGCCCCCTGGGAGTTGTCGTCAAAGTGTCACGCCCACATCAGGAGTGATGCGAGGGTGACGGCTGCTTGGTAGGACTCGGCGGTCTTGTCGTAGCGGGTCGCGATGCCACGCCATTGCTTCAGTCGGTTGAAGCACCGCTCCACGACGTTGCGTTGTTTGCAGAGCTGTTTGTCGAAGCGGGGTGCACGACCGCCCCGGCTGCCGCGCCGGGCACGGTTGCGTACCTGGTCGGCCCGCTCCGGGATGGTGTGCGCGATGCCCCGGTGCCGCAGCCAGGTCCGGATCGCTTTCGAGCTGTAGCCCTTGTCGCCCAGGACATGGGCGGGCCGCAGCCGCCGCGGTCGTCCGGGGCCGATCCGGGGCACCCGTATCGCCTCCATCACGGCGGTGAACTGGGTGCAGTCGTTGGTGTTCCCGCCCGTGAGGGTGAAGGAGAGCGGCCGGCCGAACGCGTCGCAGGCCAGGTGGATCTTGCTGGTCAGGCCGCCCCGTGAGCGCCCGAGCGCCGGTTGACCGGAGCCCCCTTTTCGAGCCCCGGCGGCATGCTGGTGTGCGCACGACGGCAGAGTCCACCGACACCAGCCAGTCGATGTCACCGGCCGCGTCGGCTTTCGCTTGTGCGGACCGGAGCATCCGCTCGAAGGTGCCGTCCTTGGCCCAGCGACGGAAACGGGTGTGGAGCGTGGCCCACGCCCCGTACCGCTCGGGCACATCCCGCCAGGCCACCCCGGTACGGAACTTCCACACGATCCCGTTGAGGACCCTCCGGTCGTCCAACCTCTTCCGCCCCCGCAAAGGCGCGGGCAGCAGCGGACGGACGAACTCCCACTCCGCATCGGACAGTTCATGACGGCGTATCACCCAACCATGGTCCACCACTCAAGATCGTCAATTGGCGACAGGCCCTAGTCCGACACAGTGATCGTCCCGCTGGACGACGGATGTCCTGTCCCGGACCCGTTGAGACTTGCGGTCTCGGTGATGGTGCTAGTCGAGTCCACGTAGGGCGTGGTCATCGAGAACCTCACGTAGCTCCAGCCTGTCGTGAGGTCGCCCGAAGTGGCCGTGGTCGAGCGTCCTTGGATGCCTGCTGTCGGGCTGGTGGTGAGCTTGTTGCCCGACCAGACGGCCGCGTCGGTGACCGGCCCGCCGCAGGTTTCGGAGCTGTCGCCCGAGGGCCAAGCCGGGTCGGTTGTGCTGGGGCTCAGGCAGTCCTGCGTGGAGTTGGGGATCAGTGTCGTACCGCTGGGCAGCGACGTGGTGACCGAGGCGTTGTGGATCGTGGCGCCGGTGTCGTTGTATGACCAAATCCTTGCGAGAACCGTAGCGCCCGATGATGTGCTGACGTCCGAGCTCCAGGTCGCGCCACCGTCGGCCGAGAAGAGCAGCCTCGACGACGGGGCAGCGTGCGCGGTGCCTGCGAAGGCAGGCACACAGACGCCCATGACGGCAGCTACCACGCCAGCACGAGCCCAACGAGATGATCCAAGCCTCATGTCGCATACCTCCCGATCAGCCGATCAGTCGCATTCAGCATGAGCTGCGCACGCACACAACTCGACTGTGTCACCACAATTCACCTGAACGAGAGCCTGCCCGCACGTCCGCGCCAAGGCGACGCCACCGCCGAGGCTCTCGCCCGCAACAGCAACAGATCCACCGTCCGGGTCAGAGCCATCAGATGCTGCTTAGCCGCCCTCAGACTCCCACCCCTTGACCGGGTCACTGGCCGTAGCCACCACGTCAAACAGGCCGTCGGACGCGTACCGCTGGGCGATCATCTCGGCGTCGGCGCTCCCACGCGGGGCATGACCAGGAACGCATACCCCTGCTTCCCTCCGTGCGCGAGCGGCAGAGCAGCCCAAGCGGCTCGCCGAGTGCGGCGTACACGCCGCCCCACAGACCCGCAAGGCTCCCCGCCAACCCGGGGCGCGCAGGCATTCACCCGGGGCCTGGCACGGTGAACAGCTGCGCGGCGTCGGCGGGGAGGTGGGCGGTGGTGAGCCGCAGCGCGGAGGCGACGCCGATGTCCTCGGCGGCGAGCAGCGCGAGCCGCTGGCGCTCGTCGGCGAGCCGGTCGGCGAGGGAGGCGAGGCCGAGGGCGGGGAGTTCCACGAGCCGAGCGGCGGCGACCCGCAGCGCGAGCGGCAGCCCGCCGCACAACTCGGCTGTGCGGCGGGCCGCTTGGGGCTCGGCGGCGGTGCGATGCTCGCCGAGGACGCGGGTGAGCAGAGCCACGCTGTCGTCGGTGGCGAGGACGTCGAGGGCGAGGACGCGGGCGGCGTCGGAGGCGACGAGACCGGTGAGGCGGGCACGGCTGGTGACGACGGTGACACAGCCGGGTCCCGTGGGCAGCAGCGGGCGCACCTGGGCGGAGGTACGGGCGTTGTCGAGGACGACGAGCAGGCGCAGTTCGGCGGTGAGCGAGCGAAACAGGGCGCCGGAGGCGTGCGCCGACTCGGGCATCCGGCACGGTGGAACGTCGAGAGCGACGAGGAACTCCCGCAGCAGCTCGGCCGGTTCGGGGTCCGAGGTGTCGCTGAACCCGCGCAGATCGGCGTAGAGCGTCCCGTCGGGGAAGTCGGCGCGCCGGCCGGCCGCCCAGTGCACGGCCAGCGCGGTCTTGCCGACCCCGGCGGGCCCGGTGACCACGACGACCGGCCCGTCAGGTCCGGCCGCGGCCGCGGTCAGCGCGGCGCTCTCGGCGGTGCGGCCGTGGAATCCGCGCGGGGTACGGGGCAGCAGGTCGGGCCGGAACTGCGCTGGTTCCAGGGCGGGTTGGGGCGTATCGGCCCGGACCGCACTGTCGGGGCCGAGGGCGAGGGTGAAGGCGGCGGTCAGCTCGGTGCCCGGACCGACGCCGAGCTCGTCGGCGAGGACCCGGCGGGCGCGGTGGTAGGCGTCCAGGGCCTCCGAGGAACGCCCCGCGTGGTGCAGCGCCTCGACCAGCCGGGCGGTCAGCGGCTCGCGCAGCGGATGGGCCCCGGTCTCCGGCCGCAACAGCTGGACGGCGCGCTCGTGTTCACCGCCCGCGACGTACGTGTCGGCGAGCAGCTCGACCGCGGCGAGCCGCGCCTCGTCCAGGGTGTGCGCGGCGGAGCGCAGCAGCGGCGACGGGTAGGCGCCGACCAGCGCGGGGCCCTGCCACAGGGCGAGCGCCTCGGTGAGCAGCGCGGCCCTGTCACCGGGGTCTGTGGCGCGGCGGGCGAGCGCCACAAGACCCTCGAAGCGGTGGGCGTCGAGCAGCGTCTCCGGCAGTTCCAGGTGGTACGCGTCGCCGCGCGTGCTCAGCTCGACGCCGTACGCCGATGCGTCGACGCCCGCCAACAGTGCCCGCAGGCGCGAGACATGGCCTTGTATCACGGTGCGGGCGTGCAGGGGAGGTTCGTCGTCCCACAGCGCCTCGGTGAGTGTGTCGACGGAGACCGCGACATTGGCCCGCAGCAACAGCATCGCGAGCAGGCTGCGCCGCTTGGCGGGCCCGAGCGGCAACGGCCCGTCGCTCCCGCTGACCGACACGGGACCGAGGACCTGGAACTCCATGGACGGAACCCTATCTTCCGGGGGCTACTGGGGATCGGGACGTCTCGCCTACGGATACCGCGCTGCTCCGCCACCGACCAGGTCGGGCCGGTCGGCGGCGGAGGCGATGGGACGAGGGATCAGGGCTCGGCGGTGAGGGCGGGCCAGAGGGCGGTGGCCTTCACGGACCGGGCCACGCGGCGTGCCCAGTAAGTTTCGTCGCCGTCTTCGTCGCGCCAGGACCACAGGCGGGTGGTGGCGAGGTGGAGCGGGTTGAGCTGGGTGATGCCGATGGCGCCGTGGAGTTGGTGGGCGATGCGGGCGATCTCGGCGGCCGAGGCGGATGCCTGGGTCTTGGCGGCGGCGACGGCGAAGTGGGCGGCCACCCCGCCGGTGTCCAGGGGCACGGCGGCGGCCTGGACGGAGGCCCGTACCAGCGCGGCTTCCTCGATCAGGCGCGCTTCCTCCTGCTTGACGGCCTGGAAGCGGCTGAGCGGACGACCGAACTGGGTGCGGGCGGTGGTGTGGGCGACCGTCAGCTCGGCGCAGCGTTCGGCGGCACCGGCGATCAGGGCGGAGCGGGCCAGGGCCGCGCGGAGCCGAGCCTCGTCGAGGAGTCCGGGGACGATCCGGCGGACCTGTGAGGCAGGGATCTCAAGGGCGGCGAGGTGCAGGTCGTCGCGGGGTTCCTCGGCGAGGTTGCCGCCGGGGGTGAGAACGGCCTGATCCGGGGTGAGCGTGAACAGGACGGGGCCGGAGGGGGCGGTCGCCAGGACGGTCACGGTGGTGGCGGCGCGGGCCCAGGGGACGCGGCGCAGGGTGCCGGTGACCAGCAGAGTGTCCTCGTCCCCCAGGCAGCCGGCCGAGCCGACGGGAGAGGCGGCCGGGTGGGCGTAACGGACGGTGAGCTCGGGGGCGATGGCGTAGCTGAGTGGGCCGTCCGGGACGGGAAGGCCGACGCGGCGCAGCAGCGGCCGGGCGACCAGGGCGGTCTCGGCGAGGGGAGCGGGGACGGCGCGGCGTCCCGCCTCCTGGGCGGCGGCGAGGAGTTCGGCGGTGGAGACGTCCTCGGGCGGGAGGGCCACGGCGTCGGGGGCGGTGGTGTTGGTGACGGTGGCGATGACGCCCGCATCGGAGTAGAAGGCAGTGGTGTCGTAGGCGTCGGCGGAGATGACGGGTGCGGTGGTATCGATCGTGTGGGTGTTCATCAGTGCTGCTCCAGACCGCGAGTGATGATGCCGCGAAGGATTTCGTTGGTGCCGCCGCGCAGGGTGTATCCGGGGCTGTGCAGCAGGGCGAAGGCGAGCAGTTCGGAGTGGCTGCCAGGGGTGGCGTGCGGGTCGGCCGGGGTCGGCAGGATGCTGCGGACGGTGTCGACCAGCGCGACCTCCAGCTGGGTGCCGAGGTCCTTGACCAGGGCGGCCTGCGTGTCGGGCGAGGCTCCGGCGTCCAGGGCCGCGGCCACGCCGAGGGACAGTCGGCGGATGCCGTGCAGACGGGCCGTCAGGATGCCTACCTGGGTGAGCTGTTCGACCGCAGGGCCGCGCTGCTCCAGTTCGCGGAGCAGGGAGACCAGCAGGGGGAAGGTGGACAGGTAGCGTTCCGGGCCGCTGCGTTCGAAGGCGAGCTCGCCGGTGACCTGCTTCCAGCCGCCGCCCTGCTGCCCCAGCAGCATGCCGTCGGGGACGTCGACGCCTTCGAGGTGGAGGGCGTTGAAGCGGTGCTCGCCGCTCATCAGCCGGATCGGCTCGACCTGTACGCCCGGGGCACGCAGGTCGACGATGAACTGGCTGAGCCCGGCGTGCTTGTCCTCGGCCTCATCGGTGCGGGCCAGCACGATGGCGTAGTCGTTGACGTGGGCACCGCCGGTCCACATCTTGGTGCCGGTCAACCGCCAGCCACCGGCGGCGCGTTCGGCGCGGGTGACTACCGAGGCGAGGTCGGATCCACTGCTCTTCTCGCTCATGCCGATGGAGAAGAAGCACCGTCCGGCGGCGATCCTCGGCAGGAAGAAGCGGCGCTGCTCCTCGGTGCCGTGCTGGAGGATGGACGGGCCGGCCTGCCGGTCGGCGACCCAGTGGGCGCTGACCGGGGCTCCGGCAGCGAGCAGTTCCTCGATCACCACGTAGCGCTCCAGGAAGCCGCGGCCCGCGCCGCCGTACTCGGTGGGCAGGGCCATGCCGACCCAGCCGCGCTCGGCGAGACGGCGGCTGAAGTCGGGGTCCCAGCCGGCCAGCCAGGAGTCGGGGCGGCCGAGCACGGTACCGCGGGCGCGCTCCTGGTCGAGGAAGGCGCGGACCTCGGTACGGAGTCGGCGGGCCGATTCGGGCAGGGCGACATCGGGGAATGCGATCGGTGAAAGCGTCGAAGGCGACATGGTTCATTCGCTCCCGGGTTGGTGAATCAATGGATGTATTTCTTGCGTTACGGAATTCGGTCAGCCTGTGGGGTGCAGCAGGGAAGGGTCGAAGCCGGCTTCGCGGAGCACCTCGTCGGTGTGCTGGCCGATGCCCGGGCAGGGCCGCAGTTCGGGCTCCGGGTCGGCCGAGTAGCGCACCGGTCGGCCGATGACCCGGTAGCGGCCCTCGGTGGGGTGGTCGGCCTCGTGCAGCAGGCCGCCCTCTCGGGCGTAGGCGGTGGTGGCGGCTGACTCCAGGTCGAGCACCGGGGCGGCGGCGATGCCCGCCCGGTCGCAGAACTCCTGCCATGCGGCGCTGGTGTGCTGCGGTGTCAGCTCCGCGAGTAGCGGATAGAACATGTCGGCGTTGCGGGCCCGGTCGGGTCCGGTGGCGAAACGCGGGTCTTCGGCCAGCTCGGGGCGGTTGACGAAGGCGGTGAAGTCCCGCCAGTTGCGGTCGCTGTGCGGCAGGATGCACATCCAGCCGTCGGCGGTGCGCTGTGCACGGCGCTGCGGGCTGAGCGAGCGGGCCGAACCGAACGCCCCGTCGGCCTCCAGGGCGGCCGCGCCCAGGTGCTCGACCAGGTTGAAGGCGAGCATGGTGTCGGCCATCGGCACCTCGATGTGCTGCCCGGTGCCGCCGTGCTCCCGGTAGTGCAGCGCGGCCAGTACCGACTGGGCGATCTGCATGCCGCAGATCTTGTCGGCCAGCACGGTGGGTACGTAGTGGGGCTGGCCGGAGACCTGGTGGTTGAGCCAGACCAGGCCGCTGGCCGCCTGGATGATGTCGTCGTAGGCGGCATGGGTGCCGTAGCGGCTGTCGCTGCGGAAACCCTGGGCATTGGCGTAGATGAGGCCGGGGTTGACGGCCGCGACCTCGTCGTAGCCCAGACGGAGCTTCTCCAGGGCCTGCGGGCGCAGGTTGGTGATGAAGACATCGGCGGTGCGCAGCAGGGCGAGCAGGGCATCGCGGCCGTGCGGGGCCTTGAGATCGATGGCGGCGCTGCGCTTGTTGCGGTTCAGGTTCAATGTCGGGCCGCCCATGCCGGGGTGGCGCCGCGGTGGGTAATGGCGCGTCATGTCGCCCGTGGGCGGCTCGACCTTGATCACGTCCGCGCCCAGGTCGCCGAGTTGCTGGGCGGCGTACGGAGCCATGATCACGCTGGCCAGTTCGATGACGCGGACTCCGGCGAGGAGTCCTCGGCCGGACTGACCGCTCGGGTTCTTGGGCATCTTCCGGTGTCTCCTGGGGTATCGGGTGGGGTGGGCGAACGGTGGTGCGGTACGGGCGGCGACGGACATGTGGTGCCGTGCCGATGAGGTCTCCCCTGCTTGAGCGAAGCCGAGAGCTTGGGGAAGGCGCGGGCCCACGAAGATCTGGGCGACGCCCCCTAGCGCCACTGGAGCGCAGCAGACCCGAGCGGGGTACGCCGGCCGGGCTGGGGGACCGTGCGCCCGCTGTACGCGAACGGTGTCGCCGGTTCGGTGAGCGGGCCGAAGTCGGTCTGGGTGGTCGACAGCGCGGCGAGTGGCGCGTGCCCGGGCCGGGGCAGGTCGAGTACGTCCTCCCTCGCCAGCAGCCCGAGTTCCTGCACCCAGTGACACACCCCGGCCAAGGTCACGCGGATCCGCCAGGAGCCGCCCTCCGCCGCACGCCGGCGCAGGACCGTTGCCACGGCGGCGGCCCCGAGGTAGGCGGCGAGGTAGTCATTGAGCAGGTACGTTGGCGGCAGCGACGGCCGGTCCGTCCACTCCTCGACGGCGAATCCGGTTGCCGAGCAGGCGAGTTGGTCGAACCCACCGCGTTCGCCCCAGGGGCCTTCGGCGCCCCAGGCGTGGTATTCGAGGGTGATGAGTCCGGGGCGGCGCCGGACGAGTTCCTCGGTCGACGCCCCGTGCCGGGCAAGTCCCCGGTAGGCGTGCACTACTGACCTTTCCGATGGGTTGTCGGGCTGGTGTCATCTGTAGGTGGCGAGAGGCCGGTGCCGTCGAGGCAGCCGTCGATGAGGGCTGGTGTGTGCTGGATTCGCCGCAGGCCGCTGCGGACGGCCCGGACGAGGTGGTCGCGGTCGGCGAAGACGATGTTCGCGGTCACGGCCCGCCGCAGAAGGGACCAGATGCCCTCCACCGGATTCAAATCCGGTGAATACGACGGCAGCTGGACGATGGTCAGCCAGTCATGCTCGGCGGCATAGTCCCTGAGGTCGGCGCTGCGGTGGACATTCAGATTGTCCCAGATCACCACGACGGGCCCGCCGAGCTGGAGATGGGCCCGCACCAGCAGATCACGGTAGTCCCGCCAGGTGAACCCCCTTTGACTGCCCAGGTGATGGCCCTGGACGCGTGGGCGGTAGATGAGCCGGCTGCGCTCACCGGCCTTGTAGCAGGCGAGTGCGGCCAGGGTCACCCGTCCGCGGGAGGAGCCGTTGAACTGGATCACGGGGGTCTTCCCCCTCGGGGCCCAGGTCCGGCCGCGGTGCGACGTCATCGAGACAGCGGCTTCGTCCTCAAAGACGAGCCAGGCCCCGCGCGTCGCCGCGATGGCTTTGCCGACGGCCAAGTCTCCTTCACCCAGCCTGCGACGCCCGCCCCATCACGCTCCACCGCGCGCCGCGCAGGCTGCTGGCACGACCAGCCGTGACGCCGCAGCAACTCCCACACTCCGCGGATCGACAGCCACACGCCGAGCTTCTCAACGAGAAGGGTCTGCACCCGCGACAGGGTCCACCGCTCGTTCGGCCATCCGTGGAACACCGTCCCCCGCAGCAGTTCCTCCTCCAGTCCGGCGAACTCCTGCGGGCCGACCTTCGGACTCTTGGCCGGCCCCGAACAGCGCAAACCGGCCCTGCCGTGAGCCCTCCAGTCCCGCCTCCAGCGTTCGACCGAACGGACGCTCACCCGCAGGTCCTTCGCGATGACCGTGTTCTTCCCGCCCCGCTCAAAGCCCTCGGCTGCCAGCATCCGTACCCGTTCACGGGCGGCCTGTTCATGAGCCCGGAGCCCACCCCCTTGCGCGTATCGCATAGCCCAGGCATAGCGCGGAACACCGCCGACATCACGCCGACAACCCATCGGAAAGGTCAGTAACACGTCCGCGTGTTTTAGAGCGTCGTGGAAGGCCGCACGGTCGTGATCGTCGCGCAGGTCGCAGTAGGCGTTGCGCTTGCCGCCGCCGGTCATCGCGATCATCGGGATCGGGTCGGGGCGGTCGGGACGCGACAGGTGCAGCACGTCGGAGCCGAACTGGGCGAGGAGCCGCGCCGCGACGGGACCTGCGATGACATGGGTGAGATCGAGCACCCGGACACCCGCGAGCGCCTCGTCGGCCTCGCCGATCGGCTCCAGAGGCCGGACCGGCCCGTCACCGACGCGTTCGATCTCGACGACCGGGCGCTGCGCGACATACCGTCCTGCGGGGTGCGCGAGCCATTCGTCGCGGGTGCGCACGGCGCAGGCCACGCCGCCCCGCGCGCAGATGGCCTCCTCCAGCGTGAAGGCGTCCCAGCTTGACGCGGCCTGCGCGATCCCCACCTTGTCGAGTCCGCACCTCAGCACGGAGCAGACCGCGTCCCGCAGATGCGGATAGGTGGTGATGATGAAGATCCACCGGCCGTCGCGCGCCCGGTAGAAGTCGTTGTTGCCGAGCAACGTCGGATCGTCGAGGAGAGCACCGAGCGGGCGCCCCGACAGCGTCGTGTGATACGTCGCCATGAGCTGGTCGATCGCGGCCCCGGCTTGCACCTGAACCCTCTGGTGCCGGTGACCGCGCTGTTCACCGACCGCCGCCATCTGCCGCCCGAAGACCCCGATCGCGGCGGACATGGCATCGGCGAGGCGGTGCACCGAGGGCACCAGGGGATCGGCCCCGACGACGGTGATGTCCTCGGCCCCCCGGGCCGGATCGGGGTCGCCGAGGGTGTGCAGCAGCCGGGAGACCATCTCGCCGGTGGATGGCGGAGGCGTCGGTTCGGTCGTGGTCAGCGTGTTCGAAGTCATGCCGGAATGCTCGTTCCCAGCACCGCACCAGCGCCCAGATTCACGGATATCCGTGAATCGATGCGAACGTCACGTCCGCCTCTCCTGGATGTGCGCGAGGAGCCGGGCCGCCGCCCGGTCCAGACTCAGCCGCTCCGAGCGGCCGCGACGCCGGTGCATCAGAACGAGGGCACCCGTGACGTCGGGGCCGTCGGTGACGGGGATCGCGAGCGCGCTGACTTCGGGGTCGGCCAGACCTTCGCTGCGGCTGATCCGTGACGCGCGGATCGCCGGAAGAGCGCTGCGGAACTCGGCGACCGCCTCGGCGTCGTGGCGGGCGAGCTCGTCGAGCAGCCCACGGCGCTCCGCCTCGTCGGTGAAGGCCAGCAGCAGACGGCCCGCGGCGGTACGCAGGAGCGGCCGGGCCATGTGCTCGTCGGCGAGCGGCACGAGGCGGGGAATCTCGTCCTCGCCGCCGCGCGCGAGGTGCACGGCGTCGAGCCCGACCCGCACGGTGAGCAGCACCGGGGTACCCGCGACGCGGCTCAGCTCGTTGAGCTCGGCCTGGCTGATCCGCGGGACGACCCGGTCTGCGATGAGGTTGAGGACGTGCGGGGCGGGCCCGAGCCTGAAGCGCCGGTGCTGTTCCAGCAGAAAACCCGTCGCGACAAGGCTGTTGACCAGGTCCTGCACCGAACTCGCCGGTACCCCGGCCGTCCGCGCCAACTCGGCCACGGTCACCCCACCCGGCACCCGCGCGGCGGCCTCCAAGATCCACACGACCCGGTCCACCGTACGGTGCCGACGCCGTCGGCTGTGCTCGCTCATCCCGCCCCATCTCGTCCTTGTTCTACGCCGTCGGCCACCGGCGCCGACACGGCCCGTCGATCCTTTCCCGCACCACCCCGACGAGCAAGCCGACCCCTCCCCCACACACAGACGTCACGCGGCCGGCAAAGAGACAAGATCGTGAGACACGTTGCCGTGGCCACGTGTCGCTGAGGCTCCGGCCGCCGTCCCGGCCCGGGCCCGAGTCTGGCGGACCCGGCCAACGCCGCCCTACAGGGTGCAAGTGATGTCCGGGCTGTTGTCGCTGCTCACCGTCAAGGTGATCACCAACTGGAGGGCGTTCGCCTCGTGCCGGAGCGGAATTCCCGGCTGGCCCGGCTGCCGTCACGTTGGGAGCGGTCCGGCTGCCAGACCATCAGGGGCCGGCCCAGGGCGTCGTAGTCGACCGGTGCGGCGAGTCGCGTGGCGATCGCGACGGCGGGCAGGCCGTACAACAAGAACGCCGTCTGCTTCGTTGATCAGGCACTGGACCTGTGCGACGGGTTGTTGGTGAGCTGGTCATTTCGGTCGGCCATGCACTGGCCTGCCTGGATGAACTCGTCGAGCTGGTTCGCCGGGCCCTGCAGTACGGCCATGACCGCGCCCTTGGCCTCAGGGCCGCCGCCGTTGACGAGCTTGGTCGCTACGTACCCCTTCGTACGCGCCGTTCGAGGCCAGGTCGGTGACCTCTTGGCGCACCTCATCTGCGGCGGCCTTCAAGCCACTGGGGCCATCGCGTCCAACTCGCGGAGATCGAGGCGTAGTTGCGCGAAACCCGAGCGGCGGAGAACCCGGTGGCACCCCCGGCGAAGAGTTACTCATGGCGGCATGAGGGGGATGGAGCGGCTGAACATGGTGCCACTATACATAGTGCGTATACATCCTGTGTATAGTCTCCCGCACCCATGAACCGCTCCTGCCCGACACAGCCGAGATGGCCCCTGCCACTGGCTCGGGTGCTCACGAACGGCTGGCCACTCATGCTGATGCGCATATCCCGACAGGCAACCGACATCACCCATTCCATCCCAGGACTCCGCGCGAAGCACTGGCGATGGGATTGGCCCGCACTGACGGCAAGTGCCATAGCGGCGTTGGTCGTTGGCCTGGCATCACCCGTCCACACCTCACAGCGGACATGGGGTCTCATCGCCACGGTGGGCTATGCGTGCGCGAGCCTGGCGGTGGCCAGGTCGCCCGTGCGCTGGCCACACCTCGCCGGTTTCATCGCCGCCATCGGGACGGTGGCCGTGCCGCTGGTGTGGCTGACGGTCGCCGGTCTTGAGCAGATGGAGGTGGGAGTCGTCGAGCGAGGGGCCGACCTCCTGACCTCCTCCGGAACTCCCTATCTCCACCACCCCGTTGAGGTGCCGGACTTCAATCCGTACCTGCCGGGAATGGCACTCTTCGGGCTGCCGCGTGTGCTGTTCGGGGACAGCATGCTCACCAGTGCCCGGCTGTCGTGTCTCGTCGGTTATCTGGCCACGGCCATCGGTGCCATGCGCGTGACGATGCAAGGGGTGTGCCGCGACGAACGTGGCTCCACCACGGCTACAGGAGTGCTGTGGCTCACTGCATGCCCACTGGTGGCTCTTCCCCTTGCCTTCGGTGGCGTGGATCCCCCTGTGGTCGGGCTCCTGTTGCTCGCTCTGGCGTGTGCACATCGCGGGCGCCCCGGCCTCTCCGGTGTGGCGCTGGGTGTGGCGGCGTCGTTGAAGTGGACTGCGTGGCCGGCCATTCCCGTAGTTGCCGCCCTGCTGATGGCTTCCGGCGGCCGACGCCCGGCGGCGAAGTGTGTCGTCGTCTCGACGGGAGTCGGCGCGCTCGCCGTGCTGCCCCCGCTCCTGGTCGACCCCGCCGGGTTCTACCAGAACGTCGTCCTCTACCCGTTCGGGCTGAGCGCCACGACGTCATCGGCCGAGAGCCCGCTGCTGGGGCATCTGCTCGTCGCCACACTGCCGCACGGCAAGAGCGTCGCCGTGGCACTCATCGCCGTGAGCGCCGTGGCCGTCGCAGCCTCGCTCCTCATCCGTCCGCCGCGAACCGCGGCCGCCGCGGCCCACCGGCTCGGCTGGGGCCTGTCCCTGGCCATAGCCCTGTCCCCCGCCACCCGCGTCGGCTACGCCATCTACCCCGTCGCCCTCTTCGCCTGGCCATCGCTCTGCCGTCTGACCCGCTCCACGAGGGGCAAGGACAGTACGGATACGGCGCAGTGGCGCGAAGGCCCGCCCGCTCGATCACATCCGGGGCGGGCAGTTGCGCCCTGACCGGATGTGCGTGGTCGTCCGGCGCGGCGGGCCAGGTGGAACGGCAGCACCACCTCGCCGCTCTCGGCCGCCAGTGCTCGGCGGGCTCGACACGAACGCGCCAGTTCACGGGAGCGAACATGGACGGGTTCGGCGTGATCCGGACTTCCTGTGCACATAGGCCCTGGCAGATGCTGACGGGGAAGGCGGGGCACGTGATCAAGGAGTGTACGTATGGATTTCGGCGTTGTTCTGCAGACCGACCCGCCCGCCTCGGCCGTCGTGGAGCTGATGCGGCGCGCGGAGGACAACGGGTTCCGCTACGGCTGGACCTTCGACTCGGCGGTGCTCTGGCAGGAGCCCTTCGTGATCTACAGCCGCATCCTGGAACACACCGAGCAGTTACTCGTGGGCCCGATGGTGACGGCTCCGGGGACAAGGTCGCTTGAAACGACCGCCTCCACCTTCGCCACCCTGAACGACATGTACGGCAACCGGACGGTCTGCGGCATCGGGCGCGGCGACTCGGCGATGCGGGTGGCGGGCCGCAAACCCAACACCCTGGCCCGGCTCGGCGAGGCGATGGGCGTCATCCGCGACCTCGCCGAGGGCCGCGAGGCCGACATCGACGGGCAGCGCCTGCGACTGCCCTGGGTGAAGGACGGAAAGCTGCCCGTCTGGATGGCGGCGTACGGCCCCAAGGCCCTCGCGCTCGCAGGGGAGAAGGCCGACGGCTTCATCCTCCAGCTCGCCGACCCCTTCCTCACGGAATGGATGGTCAAGGCGGTCCGCAAGGCCGCCGCCGACGCGGGCCGCGACCCCGCCTCGATCACGATCTGCGTCGCCGCACCCGCCTACGTCGGCGACGACCTCGCGCACGCCCGCGAGCAGTGCCGCTGGTTCGGCGGCATGGTCGGCAACCACGTCGCCGACCTGGTCTCCCGCTACGGCGAACACTCCGGCCTGGTCCCCGAGGCGCTCACCGAATACATCAAGGCGCGCCAAGGCTACGACTACAGCCACCACGGCCGCACCGACAACCCCGACACCGCCTTCGTACCCGACGAGATCGTCGACCGCTTCTGCATCATCGGCACCGCCGACCAGCACATCCAAAAGCTGAAGCATCTGAAGGCACTGGGCGTCGATCAGTTCGCCCTGTACGCCATGCACGACGCCCGCGAGGAAGTCATCGACGCCTACGGCCAGCACATCATCCCCGCCCTGACCCAGGGTTGAGCGTCGGCCCGCCGAACCGACCTCGGCGCGGGAGGACAGACCTCTGACAGTCCCGCCCCGGTCCCCCTCCGGCTCCGCGGGTCCCCTTCTCGTACGTACGAAAGTAAACCGGTGAGGATTGAGCGGTTCTCAGCGACCGCGCTTCATGGCCCAGCCTCCGCTTCTGCCGGCCGCAGCGTTCGCACCCCGTGCTGCGGTTGGCGCCGTGTGCGCCAGGAAGGGAGAGCGCAGGAAGACGTCGTCCGGCTCCTCCTCCTGCGGGAAGCACAGCGGGAACGTGCCCAGCAAGTAGCGCGGTGCGGCGGCTAACGGCCCCTGTGCCATTCCCGCCACGCAGTTCACGGCTGCGTAATTGCGCTTCCGACTCCGAGAGCACATCGAACCCCTGCATCGCATTGCCGCAGGTCAGGGCAGCACCGGGGTGAGAGCAGCCAGGCCGAGCGCCGGGCCCGGCAGGCCGCCGTCGCGGGCAGTGCTGCCGTGATGAACACCCGGGAGACATCCGCTTGCGGCTCGGAGACAGAGATGCGGCGAAGTCCTGGTACCGCAAATCGGCCGCCACCGGCGACGAGAACGGCCTGCGAAGCCCCGCACGGATTCCCGCCAGGGCAGCCATGACCATCACCATGCCAACTTGTCTAACCAAGTTTGGACTTGGTTCTTCCGTCTGACGGCGGGGATCGATATCCATGTCCCGTTCATCGCGCACGGCCGGGGCCGAACGGCCCGCTCCCTCATGACACCCACGCTTTTCACACGGGACGAGGTACAGAAATGCACTTGCGCCGAAGACTCCTCAGCTGGGGGCTCGCCCTCCTCAGCTTGCTGATCTTCTCCCCTCCCCCGGCTCACGCCGCCGGGGGCAGCGGCAATCTCATCGTCAACGGCGATGCGGAGGCCGGGGGTTACTGCACTGACGACTGGGCGGCGGCCACCACTGTGCCCGGCTGGACCGCTCAGGCCGGCGGGGTGAACGTGATGTGCCACACCGCTGGTTCGTTCGGGCTGCCCAGCGACGGCAATGCTCCCGGCAAGGCCTTCTTCGGGCCCGGCAACTTCGGTGACGGTTCGATGTCGCAGACCGTCGACGTCTCCTCGGCGGCCGCGGCGGTGGACGGCGGCGGGGTGAGCTACAACCTCTCCGGCTGGCTCGGCGGCTGGACCACCTACAGCGGGTACGCCGCCGTGGGCCTGCACTTCCAGGACGCGAACGGCCGTCCGCTGGGCAGCATCGCCAAGCTGCCCACGGTCTCCGCCTCCGACCGGGCCCTGGCCACCAAGTTCCTCGCCCGTAGCACCACCGGTCCGGTACCTGCGGGTACCCGCTCGATCCAGGTCGAGGTGCAGTTCCTGTCGACGTCACACGAGACCGGCTACGTCGACAACCTCTCCCTCACCCTGAACACACCGGTCACTGCGCCGGCCCCGCTCACTCCTCCCGTGTCGAAAGTGCCGGGCTACGACCACGTGTTCATGGTCATGATGGAGAACACCGACTACTCCGCCGTCATGAACGATCCGACCGACACGCCCTACCTGCACAGCCTCATGGATCAGGGCGCGACCATGACCGACTTCCACGGCGTCTACCACCCCAGCGACGAGAACTACCTCGCCGTCGCCGGCGGCGACACCTACGCCAAGGGCGCCACCTACTGGCCCAACATCAACTCGCCCCAACGCCACCTGGGCGACACCCTGGAGGCGGCCGGCAAGAGCTGGAAGGCCTACGAACAGGGGATGGGCACGCCCTGCAACACCAAGAACAACAATGACAGTTACTACGAGCCCGACGACGCGCCGTTCATCAACTACACCAATGTCAGTGGCAACGCGTCACGCTGTGCCGCGCACCTCTTCGACACCACGCAGCTTGCCACCGACCTCAGATCGGCTTCGACCACCCCGAACTTCTCCTGGATCGCCGCCGACGACTACTACGACGGCGAGGCCTCCGGCAACGGCAACGTCACCAGCCTCAAGACCCAGGACGGCTGGCTGAAGCAGACCCTCGCCCCGGTCCTGACCTCTCCCGCCTGGACCAAGGAGCGCTCACTACTCGTCCTGACCTGGGACGAGAGCAACAGCGAGGCGTACAACCACATCGTGACCACGCTCGTGGGTTCCCAGGGCACCGTTCCGGCAGCGACCACCAGTCCCGCCCACTACGACCACTACGGCATCGCCCGCACCGTCGAAGCGGCCCTCGGCCTGCCCGGCCTGACTGCCAATGACACCTACGCAACGCCGCTCAACGCGGCCTTCGCACCGTACACCGGGACGACACCGACTCTCACCGGCGACCTGAACTCGGTCGCGAACGGCGGCAACGTCACCTTCCGGTACTCGGTGCCGTCCGCCGCGCAGGTGAACGCGAAGAACTGGATCGGCATCTACCCTGCCGGTGTCGCCCCCGGCAAGCAGTCGTCCCTGGCCTGGGCCTACGCACCCGACTCCAGCGGCGCGGAGACCTTCTCCACCGGCAAGCTGAGCGGCCCGGGCAGCTACGACGTGTACTACCTGGCCAATGACGGCTACTCGGTGCTGGCCGGACCGTTCTCACTCGCCGTGGGCTGATCCGGCAGCCTTGCTCCGGCACACCAGGCAGCACCCGAGGCGAGGCACGAGTGGGATGACGCGCAGCGAACGAGGGTGCCAGGCGGGCCTGCGCAGAAACACCCGCGCAGGCCGGGGACCTGCGGTTCCCAAGACTCCCCGGAGGCCAACCACCCAGCCTGTCTATCGCCCTGTGCCCTAGCGGTGGGCACGGCACCACCGCCGAGTCGTCTTCGGCCACTGATCCCCGCTACGAAGCCTCTGCCGGACTCCGGGCCGGCGGGGGCTTTGCGCGTCCGCTGCCTGGGACGGTGTGGTATCGGCTCGCCCACGGAACGCCGCGAGCCTCGTGTGGCGGGGGGGTGGGCCGCGCTTTCGCGCCCTTGAGAGCGTCTCTCGCTTCACAGCCTCGATTCAGTCGGCGGAACCGGCTCTGACGACGGCCGCCACTCTCGCCTGATCAGCCCGAAGACCCACGAGTCAGAGACCTCGCCGTTCACGACACAGTCTTCTCGCAACGTCCCTTCGCGCACGAAGCCGAGCTTCTCCAGCACACGAGCAGATGCCACGTTGCGCGTATCGGTCTCAGCCTGGACGCGATTGAGGTCCAGAGTGTCGAACGCCCACTGCAGCAGAACGCGCGCTGCCTCCGTCGCGTAGCCATGGCCCCACGCCGCATCGTCGAAGCAGTAGCCCAGCGACGCGCTGCGGTGGTCCGGATCCCACCTGTTCAGGCTGCACCAGCCGATGAACGCCCCGTCGCAGACACGATCCACGGCCAGCCGCGCCCCGCTGCCCTGCTGCGCCATCTGCCGGCAAGCCGTGATGAACTGCTCGGCGCGCACGCGTGCGCTCCACGGTGGCGCGTCCCAGTAACGCAGCACATAGGCGCTGCTGTGCAATGCGAAGAGGCCGTTCGCATCCGCGTCTTCGAAGGCACGCAGTCGAAGGCGAGCGGTGTGCAGCGCGGGGGTGGGCAGCGACGTCGTCATGTTCCCTCCCTTGATCGGTGGCCGGTCAATCAGACATCCGATGCGAGCCACTCGCAACGGGGTTTCTCGGCGGGCTGGTAGAACGACGTGTCCGCTCATCCGCGCGACCAAGTGCCCCCAGAGGACGGCGCCTGAGGTCATGCCCGGTTTGGCCTTTCGCAGCACACCAGGTGCTCCACGTCGAACACCGGCCCAACGAGATCTACCTTGCCCGGATCCAGCTCCACCCGGACTACCAGAGGCGCGGCATCGGCAGCGGACTCATCCGCACCCTCCTGCGGCAGGCTCACCGGCCAGGCATGGACCTCGCCTTGGACGTTCTCGCGGTCAACCAGCGGGCCCAGGCTCTCTACGGGCGCATGAGCCTGCATGAAGTCGCCCGGGACGGCAAGGACAACATCAAGATCAGGATGTCCGGCCCCGACCGCCCCAGAGCGACCCGACTCACGGATCTTGACGATGACTCGCGACCGAGAAGCGAGTACTCAAGGGACCCGGAAGTACGAGATGTTCGGGCAACCGGACTTCCGCGACTCCCTGCATTCCGGCAGCACCGCTGATGCGCTGCGCCTGTCCGGCATCACCTGCACACTGCGATCCACCGCGTCCGCGCTACCCGTCCCGAGTACTTCACGATCGATCCAACTGAGGCCTGAGCGGCTCAGACCGCGTTGATCGCGGACGGCGCGCGCTCCGCTCGGGCCAAAGCGCGCAGCAATGCCGCTTGGCCGTGTCGGCGGGCGGAGAGTCTGGCCAACAACGTCAGCACGGGATCAAATGCCGTGGCCGAGAGTTCCGGCGCAGCGATTCCCACGCTGACGGCCAGGTCGTCCATGTGAACGGCGAGTTCCATCATGCGCGTCACGAGGAAGTCGTCGAGGCTCAGAGTCCACCCCGTCTGGGGCATGAATACGGTCCAGCCACCCCGAACCGTCGGAAGGGCAGCCCTCTGCTCAACAAGTGCCGCACGGGCGCGCTCCAGCAGCACTGCGGCGCCCTCGGACGCGATGTCCTCACCCTTCGTCCGAATACCGGCGTTCGCCTCACCGTCGAGCGGGGCGTTGACCCACGCGGCGCGGGAATAGTGCTCAAGCAGCTGGATCGGTACCTCATGCGACGTGGGCCCGTGCAGGGCCGGAGTCACGCTGAAGACCTGGTACGCGATGTGACCGGCCAAGGCGCCGACCGTCATGTCCGTCAACGCGCTGGTCTTCTCCCAGGAAGCGGCGACCTCCGGCGCACCCAGCAACGTCACGGCTTGAGCCGCGGTATCCAGATACGCGCCTGTCAGACTCATCAGACCCCCATGATCGACTGGCCCCAGTATGCGGTCCGGGCAACTGGGAGATACAGCCCGCGAGAAGCCACCCTGGCCGGAACCCCAGAACATCCACTGCCCCAACCAGGTTCCCGCGAGAACGGCCCCCACAAGCCTGGAACCCGCTGGCTTCCCTCTACGGCGCGCTGGGACTTGTCGCTGGCCGAAGCCGCGGACCCAGACGGCATGCACGTCCGCCGGTATTCGAGGCCGACGGACCGGTGATCCTGCGGCAGGACAAACGCACCGTACTGATGATGGCATTCTGGGAGGACGGGGCCACCCGGTGACGCCAACTGGACGAGGGTCCAGCAGCTGCTGGATGCCGCCGGCCTCATGCTGCGCCACCAGAGCGACCAGACCCGCGCCTCGGCACGGGACCTGGCCACTGACGACACAGATCTGGAACTCTGCCGGGCAGGATGACACACCAAACCCCGCGACCCAGCTCAACACCTCACAGGCAGCTCCGGGTTCCGCCCGCAGCGGCTTCCGTCCGAACCCTGCGGGCCTGCCCCACCTCCGATGCCTCCTGGCGACCAGTCCCTCACGAGAAAGCGGTCTCACCATGTCGCGTCCCGCCGTGACCGACGGGGTGCGCGGGACACCGTGGTGTCGGCGACAGGGGCGGGCAGGATGTTCACCGCCGCGTTGGCCGTGCTGGACATGTTCCCCAGAGGCCGGGTCCTGGTGCTGGTTCCCACGCTGGACCTGCAGACCGCGCAGGAATACCAGGCACCGGGCCCGTCCCTGTGGCCTCCACCGGTAGTTGGCCACAGCAGCACACGGAATCGCAGGTCACAGCCCGCAAGCTCAACCGTAGATGGCCACTCTGCTCAGCGAAAGTCGCCAGTCGCGAGGCTGCCCCATGGAGACTCAGCCCCGGACCTGCTCGCAGAGACATTCGACGGGCAGGCCACTTCTGCTTGTGTGAGGGTGATAGCGGTACCTACGCCCATGCGTGAGGGAAGTGCCCACATTGACCGAGCCTGCGCCCTTGTCCTACGAGGTGCTCGTCGCGGACGGCGTCCCCAGGAGGACCGATCTGCGGATGCCGAACGGCGACCAGATCATCTCCTCTCCCGTCTCGTCCACCCTGATCTACGGGGAACGGGATGCCGTCCTGGTGGACCCGCCGCTGACGCACGGGCAGATCGCCCAGGTCGCCGAGGGCGTGGAGCGCTCCGGCAAGCGACTCGCGTACGTGTACATCACCCACGGCCACCCCGACCACTGGTTCGGGACGGCGACGCTGCTGGAGCGGTTCGGTGATGACGGCACCGTTGTGTACGCCACCGAGGGCACCATCGGGCAGATGCGCGAGCAGCTGAAGGGCAAGGAGGAGGGGTTCGCAAAGACTTTCCCCCAGGTCCCCGAGAACACCCCGATCCTCGCCATCCCTGTACCGGCCGAAGGGTTCCGCCTGGAGGGCCGAGTCCTGCGCGCGGTCGAGACCGGCCACACCGACACCGACGACTCCAGCGTCCTGCACGTACCGTCGATCGACCTCGTCGTCGCCGGAGACGTCGTCTACAACGGCGTGCACCAGATGATGCTCGAAGGAGGCAACGGCGGCCTCCAGGCGTGGCTCGACGGCATCGACCGTATCGCCGCGCTCAACCCGCGCCATGTCGTCGCCGGCCACAAGAACAAAGACCTCCCCGACGACCCGAAAATCCTGGACGAGACCCGCCAGTACCTGCGCGACGCGATCCGCCTGCTGGCCGGCAGGCCGACCCCGCTGGAGTTCTTCGACGAGATGACGAAGCTCCACGGCGATCGCCTCAACCCCGGCCCCCTCTGGTACAGCGGCCTGGGCCTACTCACCTAAGAACAGGAGCACTTTCGCCCAGTTGGCACAATTATTCGGGTAACTAAACCCAAATCTTTCTCATCAGGGAAGCAAATAGGAGAAACCCTGCTCCCATCGCAGGAAGGGTGCAATCGCCCGCGCGTGCGTGAGCCGCGAATAGACCCGCCCTCGGTAAATGGGCGGCCGTTTTCTGAGTGCGGTGGTCCTCAGGTCGGCAGGCAGGCGTCCATGGCCGAAGAAGCAGGTCGAGCGGTCATTCGACGGCTCTGCGGGGGCTCTTTTCCGCAGAGCCTGGATGTAGGGCATGATCGCGAACATGAGCAAACCGGGACTGAACCTGCTCTCACGGCTGCGGGAAGAGCACATGCGCGCGCCATTCCCACCACACATGCGCCGTCGAGAGATCGAGGGTGAAGACATGGTGTTGCTGGACGCAGAGATCGCTGGCTGTGCCTCCTCGTCGCTGCCGGGGTCCCTCGATGAGAGTGTGAACGAGATCCTGCTTGGGTGCCTCGCGGCCGTTGAAAAGGTCCTGCCGTTGATCGATGATGAGGGCGGCGCGATCGAGTACTACGAGCGCTTGCGGGAGATGGCTGCATTGGTTGCCGAAATCGGGAACGCCAACGCCCGGTAGCATGAAGTGGTGTGGTGCTCAGGCGGTGAAAGCGCATCGGTTCTGGCCAGCTGGATAGAGACGCTGATGTTCCGCGGGCGAGAACTCGGCCTTGCGGAAAGCGATCGACTCGGTGATCCGGTCCTGGATCTGACACATAACCGCCCCTCCGATGCCAGTACCTGCCCAGCAGGAGTGCTTGGACGACAAGGTCCCCGGCCAACCACCCACCAGGCGAGGACCGGACAGCAAATCGCGCGAACCGCCCCGCGCAGCGGGACTTCCAGTGACGGCAGGCTGCGGAAGCAGCTCGGCACGCTCGGCACGCTCGGTTGAGAAGTGGGCAGCGGTCGGCCGATCCGGCTGACCTTTGCGGCCTGATGGTGGGATCTGCTGCCAGCGGCCCCGGTTTCCCTGCTCGCCCGGACCCGCACGGGTACCTCGCCCGGTCCGTCGACGACGAGCGGAAGAAGCGGAAGAAGGTGCGAGCCGACCAGGCTGTCAGCAAGACGCGAGAGTGGGCCGGGCACGGTTCGTCTCCATGCGTGCGGGACAGGATGAAGCGATCATCACGTGCCGGTGGGAGGCGATGTGCGCAGGCTATGGGTGGGTAACTGCAACAGCGAGTACATGGTGGACCGTCTGGAGGATCTGGATCCCAGGGAGGCGCTGGGTACTCCGGTCGTCGCGTCGCGCATGGTGTGGCTGCTGCGCGAGGGGGACGCGCTGGTGCTGCCGCAGCCGGTGGACGCGGCGTACGTTGCCCACGTGGGAGCCATGATGGACTTCAGCCCCGCACGCGTGAACCTGCTGGACCCGCAGGACCGCGGTGTGCGGGTGCTGAGTCAACAGGTGCTGTGGCAGCCGGAGATGCTGGCTCGTTTGAAGAAGCTCGTGGCCGTCCCCGGCGAGTGGGAGATCCGGGCCTATCTGCCGGACCGCGGGGTCTCCGCGTTGGCGCTGGAGATCGGCCTGCCCGAGGCCGCGGTGTCCGCTTTCGATACACAGGGCGGGGCAGAACTGTTCAACAGCAAGGCTGTCTTCCGAGCCCTGGCCGCCGGTATCGGTGTTCCCGTTCCGGACGGGGCAGTGTGCGCCACCAGCGGTGATCTGGAGCGGGCACTGGAGCGACTGACCGTGCCGACCGGGGCGGTCATCGTCAAAGCCGACCGCAGCGGCGGCGGAGCCGGCAACCTGCTGTGCTACAAGGATGCGGGCATGACGGCGGCCGGCGCCGCCGGCACCCACCCACTGAACACCGACAAGGACCGGCGGGCGATCATCGCTCATACCGGACTGGCCCAGAGCCACGCTCCCCACGGGCAAGTCGTCGCCGAGACCTACCATCCCGACTGCCGCTCCCTGTGCCTGGAAGTGCACTGCCCCGGCCCCCACTCCGGCCCTCCTCGGCTGCTGAACGTAGGCGAGATGCTGATGGAACCGATCTGGAACGGCTTCATCATGCCCGCCCAGTCCATCCCCTCCCGGGTACTTGAAGAGGTGGTCGGCCACACCCTGCGGCTGGCCGACGCGATGAGCGCATTCGGCTACCGCGGACCGGTCAACATCGATGCCATCATCAACTCCGCCGGACACGTATGGTTCAACGAAGTCAACGCCCGGCTCGGCGGCTGCACCCACCTCCACCACCTCGCCACCCAACTCCTGGGCCCCCACTGGCAGAACAGCCACGTCCTGGTCTCGCACAACGACCTGCCCACCCCCAGCATCCGCGCACTCCTGAACGCCATGGACCGCGACCAGCTGAGCTTCAACCCGACAACCGGGTCCGGGGTGGTGATCACCGGCGACGACACCCTGAACCAACGAACCGTCGAGTACGCCGCACTGGCCCCGGATCTGGAAAGCGCCCAGGCCTTGGAGAGACGGCTGAGGAACCTGAGCGTATAGGGAGTTGTGCAGCCGGGTGCCGCGGCCCCTCAAGCCGGCTCTGCGGTGGCCGTCTGGACGGGGTGTGGGCGGCTGCGCAGGTAGGCCGCCAGGTAGCGGATCGGATCCGTGCGGTACCTGAAGCCCCGGGTGCGGCCTCTGCACTCGGAGCTGCCGCACAGGCAGTCCTCGACCGCGATGCTCTCGTACTCGGTCGTCTCGTAGTCCCAAGTGATCTCCTGCCCGGCAGGAATCGGTACGAGGGCGACGAAGTCGTAGCCGCCGAGCGTGTTGTCGACGACGCCCGTATTGGGCATACAGGAGTGGTTTACGCTGCGGGCCGTCTCGTCGAGCTCGACGTGCAGGTCCCAGTCCTTCTGGAAGGAGTGCCGGGTACGGTGAGGTGCGGCGCGCTCAACCCGGCCCCGCACCACCAACTCACCGACCGCGAACGGCCGATCGGCGTAGACGCCCAACCCCTTGCCGACGGCCTCCCGTACGACAACCCCGCCGGACAGTGCATCCAGTGCCCCGTCCTGCATCGCCCGCCCGAGTCCATGGGACGCCGCCTCCTGCACCGGTAACGCGGCGGAGCCAGCCACGGTGATGTCCTCGTTCATCCGAAGCCTCTCCCGAAAGAATCTTGGGCCGTAAGAAGAGGGACGCTAGCGGCCCCGGAATGGAGGCGGCTAGGAACACTTCTCAGCCATCACATCCGGTCGACACTGCTCCCCCGCGGCCGGGGCCGGCCAGGACAGCGGCTCTGCGACCTCCCTGCAACCGTGCGGCGGCCGGCCAGGGATCGGGATCTCCGATCAGATCTCGTTGTTCCACATGCGGAACATGGTGCAGCGGCCGTTCTTGTCGAACGTCACCGTCCACAGGTTGGCGAAGGTACCCAGTTCCTTATAGCGGCCAGTGCCTTCGACTGCGGCCGTGTCGCCGTTGAGGGTGAGGAGGGACCAGTCGAAGTCCCAGCCGCCTTCCTGCCAGGGTGCGCGGCTCTGCCAGCCTTCGACGATGGCGTCGCGGCCGATCCAGTCGGTCTCGTAGGGCCATTCGTGGTACTCGGCCTGCGGGGTGAACAGTGCGGCGATGTCTTTCTTGCTGTTGCCGGCCCAGGCCCGCAGGTATCCCTCGACCCAGGTGCGTACCTGGTCTTCGGTCACCATGACAGTTGCCTTTCTGTACGGGGAGTGCCGCTCAGCCTTGGGCGGTGGGGCGGATGACGAGTTCGTTGACGTCGACGTCGGCGGGCTGGGTGATCGCGTAGTGGATCGCTTCGCCGATCGCGGCGGCGGGGATCGCGAGAGCCATCTGGCCCGTGACCGCTTCCTTGGTGTCCTGGTCGGCGATGGTGTCGACCAGCTCGCTGCGGGTCAGGCCGGGGCTGATCACGGTGACCCGCAGGTGGCGGCTCTCCTGGCGCAGGCCCTCCGACAGGGCGCGGACGGCGTGCTTGGTGGCGCTGTAGACGGCGGCGGTCGGGTCGACCCGCAGGCCGGACACGGAGGCGATGTTCACGATGTGCCCGGCACCCTGGGCGGTCATGACCGGAAGGACTGCGGCGATGCCGTGCAGGACGCCGCGCAGGTTGACGTCGATCATGCGGTCCCACTCGTCGGTCCGCAGTGCGTCCAGGCGGGACAGGGGCATCACTCCGGCGTTGTTGACCAGGACGTCGATGCGGCCGTACCGGTCGAGGGCGGCCTGGACGAAGGAGCGCATGCTGAGCGGGTCGGTCACGTCCAGCGGGTACGGCAGCGCGCTGCCGCCACCGCCTTCGATCTCCTTGGCGAGTACCGTGAGACGCTCCACGCGGCGGGCGCCGAGGACCACGTGATGGCCGGCTGCGGCCAGACGCCGGGCGGTGGCCTCGCCGATGCCGCTGCTGGCCCCGGTGACCAGGACGGTCTTCGGGGCGGCCGTGGTGGACGGGTGCGTCATGCTCGTTTCCTTCGTCAGGGCGACGGCCTCGATGGCGGGCCGTACGGTTCCGTCAGCATGTGCCCGATCGTGCGCAGGCGGCAGGAGGGCTCTTCCTGGGTGCCGTACTCCTAGGAAGTGGCGGCGTAGGCTTTTGGGTATGAGCGGCAATGAACTGGGCGAATTCCTGCTGGCGCGCCGTTCCCGGGTCAGTCCGCAGGAGGCGGGGCTTCCCCGCTCCACGGGCCGCCGTGTGAGCGGGTTGCGGCGTGAGGAGGTCGCCGTCCTTGCCGGCGTCAGCGCCGACTACTACGCCCGCCTGGAACAGGGCCGCGAACGGCACCCCTCCGGCCAGGTCATCGACTCCCTCGCCCGAGCCCTGAACCTGGACTCCGACGCGTGCTGGCACGCCTACCGTCTGGCCGGCCTGGTCCCATGCAATGACGCCCCCGGCCCCGACGCGGAGCGCGTGGCACCCCAACTGCAACGTCTGATGGACGCCTTTCCGGCGGCGGTCGCGTATGTGGTCAACCGCCGCCTCGACGTTCTCGCGTCGAACGCGCCGGCCACCGCGCTGATGTCGCCGCTGGCGGACCCACGCCACATGGTCCGCTCCCTCTTCCGCGACCCTGCCGCACGCACCCTGTTCGTGGAGTGGGACACAGTGGCGCGTGACACCGTCGCCGCGCTGCGGCTCGCCTACGGCCACGAGCGCCACGACCCCCACCTCGCGGCCCTGATCGACGAACTCCGCACCGGGAGCGCGGAGTTCACGGCACTGTGGGAGTGTCAGGACGTCGCTCGGCTGGGAGGCCGCTTCAAGACCTTCCACCACCCCGTTGCAGGCCGAATGACGCTCACGTACCAGACCTTCGAGGTGCAGGACGCTCCCGGGCAGAGCCTCCTCGTCGGCACCGCCGAGCCCGGCAGCGAGGACGCCGACCGCCTGGCGTTGCTCTGTGCAGTGCGGCCCCTGGAGGATCAGCAGGCGCTCAGCGCTCCTTAGTAACGGAAGCCATCGCCGTATGACCTGACCCGCATCGCGATCCAGGCATGGGGCGAGGCACTGCGCAGTCCGGAACTCGAAGGACGCACCCGGACCTTCTACCTGGCCGTGCGCAGCAGCCTCAGCGAGCTGGCCCGCCGCTGGCGGGACGAGGGCACCCTGGCGTCCACGGCGGACCTGGAGCAGGTCGCGACCGTCCTCATGACACTCATGCCCGGGCTCCTGATCGGCCGCCACCTGGTGACGCCGGTCGATGCGGACCAGCGGTCGGCGGCCTCTCCTCCCTCGCCCTGGCACTCGGCGGCGCTGCGCGCCCGTGATCATGGTGGCGGCCGCGC
Organism: Streptomyces sp. NBC_00212; assembly: GCF_045206365.1. Classification (NCBI taxonomy): domain Bacteria; kingdom Bacillati; phylum Actinomycetota; class Actinomycetes; order Kitasatosporales; family Streptomycetaceae; genus Streptomyces; species Streptomyces sp. NBC_00212. The sequence continues at coordinate 8,437,122 of NZ_CP108115.1, read as the reverse complement.
CCATGCCGGCCGCGGAGAACGTCTGCCAGGTCGTCCCGCTCGTTGGCGGCGGCACGCATCCGACGGGCCGTTTCGGCAGAGCCACCCATGTCGAGTTCGGCCATGATCCCGAAGACGAGCGCCTGGCGCAGTTGCGCGGTGTCGGAGATGTGGGTGTGGGCGTCAATGAGGCCGGGCAACAGGGTGCGTCCGGTGCCGTCCAGGACCGTTGGCCCGGCTGGGATCTCCAGGTGGTCCCGACGGCTGCGGTCACCGGGCCGTCGATGAGGACGTCCTGTGCGGGTAGCAGCCGGCTTCCGTCGAAGACCGGCGGTCTGTCGGATGAGGCTGGTTGATCCAGTACGAGTGGTCATGCCCGTGTCTCCTTGAACGGGCTGTTGTTCGGGCGGACCTACTGGGGGCAGGTACTGGCCGAGGCGTTCGATGACCGCGGCCGGATCACTCCGGATCACTGGGGACGCCGGTAGCGGCCAGGTATCCGTCGGAGCGCACGAGGAGCGTGGCTGGCAGGTCCGGGCAGTACCGCACGGCCATCGACCCGTGCCTGCCCGCCGTGATGCCACGCCCTGGTGTGCCGGGCAGAGCGAGAGTCCAGCGGAGGCCGTGCGGCGGGACGACCAGCGGCGAGACGCGCGTGCCACAGCGCGGAACGCCGACGTCGGGTTCGCTGATATAGGCGATATCGAGCTGGGCGAGAGTGGCAACCAGCCAGTCGGTGATGCCCGGTCTGGCGGCCGCGGCGGCCAGCAGCGCATTTGCGGCGCCGCCCGGCCGAAGGGTCGGTCAGGTCCGTGATCCGGGCGAACTGGCTGGTGAAGGCCACCAGTTGGGCCGCGACCGGCTGTCGCTCACGGTGATAGGTGTCCAGCAGCGTCTCGGGGGCGGCGCCGGTCAGGACGGCGTGGAGCTTCCAGGCCAAGTTCCCGGCGTCCTACATCCCGGTGTTCATACCCTGAGCCCCGGCCGGACTGTGCGTATGGGCGGCATCGCCGGCCAGGAAGACCGGTCCGGCACGGAATTGCTCGGCCATCCGCTCCTGGGCACGGTAGGTGGAAGCCGCCGCCACCACTGCGTCAGTACACGAGCAACACCCCGTGCCTGCCCCGCGCATGGCGACGGGCCGGGAATCGACGTGTGAGCGTGGCTGACGAGCCCGTGTCCGTCGGCGGTGACGGAACGCTTGGGGCGGGACCGGGGTGTGCGTACTCAGAGAGCACCTTCCCCGCTGGTACGACGGACACCTGGGCGCGCCTCGTCGCCCCAGTTCAGAAGGCCCTTTCGCTTCTTGGTCACGACCCGGACGTGGCTGTGGGCGAAAGGCCCGGGTTAGCGGCCGCGGCTTCGTTCCGTGGTGTGGCTGGTTGGGCCGGCGGACCATTGGAGGAGGAAGCGCAGTGATTCCTGGGAGGGGGAGTCCGGTGGGGGCGTGTAAGCGACCAGCTGCTGGTCGGGCTGTGTGTCGACGGAGAACTGCTGGACGTCGAGGGTCACGGTGCCAATGACCGGGTGGCGGTAGGTCTTGGTGAGCTGCCTGGGCCCTCGCACCTGGTGGCTTGCCCACCAGGTACGGAAGTCCGCGTCCCGGACGGTGAGTTCACCGACCAGGGCAATCAGATCCCGGTCGTCGGGACTGCGCCCGGCCTCCATCCGCAGGACCGCCACGCACTCGCGGGCGGCGCGTGGCCAGTCCGCGTACAGGGACCGGTAGGCGTCGTCGAGGAAGGTCAGCCGGATCAGGTTGCGCTCGGGTGCGGGCAGTGCGGCGAAGTCGGTCAGCAGGGCTGTCGCGCCGCGGTTCCAGGCCAGGACGTCCATGCGGCGATTGAGGACCATGGCGGGGATGTCGTGCATGCCGTCGAGCAGTTGCCGTAGTTGCGGGTCGACCCTCTGCCCGGCGGCCTGTCGGGCGGGGGTGGGCTGCGTGACGTCGGCCACGGTGAACAGGTACGCGCGTTCGTCGGGGGCGAGTTGCAGTGCGTCGGCGAGGGCGTCCAGGACCGGGCGGGAGACCCGGCGGGTCCGGCCCTGTTCCAGCCGTACGACGTAGTCGATGCTCACGTGCGCGAGCTGGGCCAGTTCCTCCCGGGGCAGGCCCGCTACCCGGCGCAGGCGGCCGTCGTCGGGCAGGCCGACGCGGTGCGGGTCCAGGGCGGCGCGGCGGGCGCGCAGGAAGTCGCCCAGTTCGTTGCCGCCTGACGGATTGCCGCGGTTTTCCATGGTTCCCAGTGTCCGCCAGGCTGCAGCCGCGTGCCTGGTACTGGTCTGCACAGGCAGGGCCCTCCCTGGCACCGCGTACCGGGCTTCGCGACGGTGGTGAACGTGGCCGGCACACCCGGTGCGGTCACCGGATCCCGCCCCTGGGGCGAGCCCGCCCTCTGTGTGACCGGAGTGCAGCACCATGAAGACGGACGTCACCTTTCCCAGCGCCGGCCTGAAGCTCGCCGGCCACCTCTACACCCCCGACAGTGGATCCGGCGGTCCCCGCCCCGCTGTCGTAGTGGGCCATCCCGGCAGCGACGTCAAGGAACAGACCGCCGGCCTGTACGCGCGGCGCCTGGCTGAGCAGGGCTTCGTCACCCTCGCGTTCGATGCCGCCTACCAGGGCGAGAGCGAGGGCGCCCCGCGCGGCCTGGAGGACCCGGCCCACCGGGTGGAAGACATCAAGGCCGCGGTCTCCTTCCTCACCACCTGCGACGATGTCGACCCTGACCGCATCGGGGCGCTGGGCATCTGTGCCTCCGGCGGGTATGTGCTTTCCGCCACCGCTACCGACCACCGCATCAGGGCCGTCGCTGCCGTCAGCGCCGTCGACATCGCCCGCCAGTTCCACCTGGGCGCCGACGGTGCGCAGGACCCCACCGTCATCCAGGGCATGCTCGACGCGGCCGCAGCCGCGCGCACCGCCGAAGCCCGCGGCGACGGCGTGCAGACCTTCCAGCTCTTCCCCGACACCGCCGAGCAGGCTCGCGCCCTGGGCGGCCGGCACGGCTTCGAGGGCTTCGAGTACTACTGCACCGACCGCGCCCAGCACCCGCGCTCGGCGAAGTTCCTCACCTGGTCCAGCGTCGACCGCCTGGTCAGCTTCGATGCCTTCCGCTTCGTCGACCTGATCGCACCCCGACCGCTGCTGATGATCGTCGGAAGCCAGGCGGTGACCTCATGGATGGCCGTGGAGGCATTCCAGAACTCCCGCAGCCCCAAGGAACTGCACTGGATCGACGGAGCCAGCCACGTCGACCTCTACGACAAAGAGCAGTACGTCGGCCCAGCGGTCTCGAAGCTCTCCGGCTTCTTCGGGGCACACCTGCCCAAGGCCAAGTAGACCGGTGGCCATGAGTGCCGCAGCGCGGCCACCCCGATCACGTCCCGGACACAGCTGCCGGCAAAACGCGCCGGCCAGCATAACCGGCTCGGGCATGGTCGGCGGGGGGCGTCGGGACCTTGATCGTTGATCAGTGTCTGTGTGGTGGAGAACCAGGCACGTGCAGCGACCATCCGAAGCCATCTGAAGCCAGCGGATCACGGGCCTGACGCCCGAGGTGATTGCTGAACTCCTCGCCGAGATCGGCCCGTTGCGGTGAGCGACATCAGGCCACGCTCGCCTCACGGCCCCGTTGCCGAGCGGTGAATGCCGGAGCGAAGCACCAACTGGCCTTCATCGACCGCCTGTTGACGACCCTTGCCCACCCCCTCCACGGCGCGACCCACGACGTACCGGCCTGTTGGTTTGGTGCAGACCGCTCCACCATCACGCGCGCAATCGGTGAAGTACGCCCCCTGCTGGCCCAGCAGCCCGGCTGCACCGTCACCCCCGATGTCCGGCTGCGATCGCTCGCCGAGGTCATCGAACGCCTCGGAGCGAACGGTCCGAACCGGGATCGTCGATGGCACCGAGATCCGGCTCCGGAGGCCCGACCCCGGGTGCATGGACCGGGAGGAGTTCATCTCCGGCAAGAACAAGCCGAACGCCGCCAAATCCATGCGCGAGCTCGTCAGTCAAGGTCACGCCCGCCCACTCCACATCAAAGGATCATGTTCGGGCAGCGAAAACCTCCCAATCCACCCAGTCGGTCCGATATCTCACCGACATCCCACCGATATCTCATCGCGATGCTCGCAGATCCAGGGATTTACTTGAAGTCTCACATTGTTTAGTGTCACAAGAGAGGCCACCGCCTCACACTTCGCAGCCCCGGGAGAGCCCATGCCTGTACGCCGCCTCAACCACGCGGTGCTCTACGTACGCGATGTCGCACGATCCGTCGAGTTCTACACAGACGTCTTCGGCTTCAAGGTCGACGTCGACATCCCCGGCCGCGCGGCATTCCTCAGCGCCGAGGGCACGCTCAACGACCACGACCTCGGCCTCTTCTCCGTCGGGCCGGAGGCCCCCAGCCCCGAGCAAGGCAGCGTCGGCCTCTACCACCTGGCCTGGGAAGTAGGCACTCTCGGCGAGCTGGCCGATATCGCCGTCAAGATCGACAAGCGCGGCGCCCTGGTCGGATCAACGAACCACCTGGTGTCGAAATCCCTCTACGCCAAGGACCCCGACGGCAACGAATTCGAGATCATGTGGCGCGTGCCTCGCGAGGACTGGCCGTCCGCGACCGAAGAGGCCAGCGCCGGCGCACTCGACCTCGAAGAATCACTCAAGCGCTGGGGTCCCGACCTCAAAACGGGCGCAGCGGCCGGATCCGCAACCTGAACGACGATCCGGAGTCGAGTACAGCAGGGATCCGAGCCACCCCGCGTGGGCGCAGGCACCGACTGCCCTGCGCCGGCAGCAGAACGTCCTCGCCAACATGCCTCCGGTTCCGACCGGCCCGCCACGGCGAGCCGATTCTCGGGAAGTGACCTCGCCATACACCCAGGCACGCCTCTGCCCCATCCACCGATAGCACCCGGTCATGCCTGCTGGCCACTCTGGCCACCGCAGCAATTCAGATGACGACAGCACCGAGTGGTCAGCGAAGAAGGCCGTCGCCACAAAACTCGGCAGCGAGCCGACCGGGACGCTGCAGGATCGGGCACCAAGGAGTATGCGGGCATCCGCCGGCGGCCGATGGAGGAGATGCCCGTGCGGGCCGGGCGTCGCCCCGGACCCACGGGGGGGGGCTGCCGGGGCGAGTCAGGTCCGCAGCCAGGTAGGTGATCACCCGGTGGATGCCTCGGTGAGCGGCGTGTGTGGCGTAGAGGTTGCTGCGGGACAGGAAGTCGCTGGGGATTCCTGGATACCGTACGGCGCTCACCCGGTTCCCGTTACGGCGCAGCCGCTCCGCGTACGCCTCACCTTCGTCGCGCAGAACATCCGCCTCGGCCGTGATCACCAAGGCAGGCAGTCCCGTGAGCTGCCGGTCGCTGGCCCACAACGGGGCCGCATACGGGTCGTGTCGTATGGCTTCGGGAGGCGCGTAGGCGTCCCAGAACCCCTGCATGGTGCGGCGGCCTCCAGAACCCACACGCCCCGGTCCGCCGTTCGGTGACGCCGCCGTCGGCCGCGCTCGCTCACCCCAACCCACCTTGTCCTTCAGGTAGTTGCGGTTGTCCTGAGCAACGTACCGGCCTTGCATGCCCTGGAGTCACAACCTGAACCGCGTCGAAGCGGGCACCGGCAAAGGGACAAGATCGTGAGACACGTTGCCGTGGCCCCTGAATGGCCCCTGAATGAGACACGCTGGGACACGCAGGCTGCCGTCGCGGAACTGTCACCCCGGAGTCACCCGAGGCCTCGTACGGAGGGCCGGACAGCCCATCGCAGGCGCCGCTGGTGGGTGGGTAGCCGCCAACAGCCCACAGCTCCAGGCGAGTTAGTGTGTCAGAACCCGAGAAAGGAGTGATTGCTTCATGGACATCGAGCAAGCGCGCACCCGTATTGCCGCGATCCGGGCGGCCGATGGCACCGTGTGCGACACCGGTGAGCTGGACCAGCTGTGGGCGGCGCTGGAGACCGTACGCCCGGAGGAAATCCTCGGGACCTGGGAGGGCATCGGGATCGTCACCGGTCACCGAGTGGAGAGCCTGCTGGCCCAGGCCAGGTGGTACGGCAAGACCTTCCACTCCGTCTCCCGTGTCGAACCCCTGATCTGCCGTGACGAGCACGGCGCACTCTTCTCCAATGCCGAGCTGGCCAAGGGCGAGGCAAGCCTGTGGATGGTGGAGTTCCGCGGGGAGGTGACCGCCACGATGGTCTATGACGGACAGCCCGTGCTCGACCACTTCAAGCGGGTCGACACCAACACCCTCCTGGGCGTGATGAACGGCAAGAACGTCCTCGATGAGGGGCGCCACTTCTACTTCACTCTCAAACGCACTTAAAAGCACAGCAGTTGCACACGGGTGCTGCCCTGCCCCCAACCAACGTCCGTCCAACCGTCCCGGCCGCGGCACCATGGCGGCTGACAGCACAAGGAATACACGCGTGCGCATACAAGCAGCGCTGGTGGAGTCCCCCAGCGGCCCCTTCACCATCCATCATCTGAACCTCGACGAGCCGCGGCCGGACGAGATCCTGGTGCGGACCACCGCCGTTGGCATCTGCCACACCGACCTCAGCACACGACGGATCTGGCCCCGAGAACGTCTGCCCATGGTCTTCGGCCACGAGGGCGCCGGCGTCGTCGAGGCCGTGGGGGACGCGGTGACCACCGTCGTCCCCGGCGACACCGTGTGCCTCAGCCTGCGAAGCTGCAACGCCTGCCAACAGTGCGTGACGGGAAGCCCGGCGTACTGCGAGAGCGCCGGCATCCTCAACTTCAGCGGCTCCCGCCCCGACGGCAGCACTCCCCTCTCCCGCCTGGACGGTACGCCGGTCTACGGCAACTTCTTCGGCCAGTCCGCGTTCGCGACTCACTGCCTCACCTACGAGAGCAACACCATCAAGATCCCCGCAGACCTACCCCCAGCTGTGGCCGCGCCCTTGGGATGCAGCGTCCAGACAGGCGTCGGTACGGTCCGCAGCGTCCTGCGTCCGTCACCGGGCGAGACCCTGGTCGTCTTCGGCGCCGGTGGCGTCGGGTTGAGCGCCGTCATGGCAGCCGTCGCCGACGGCGTCACCGTCATCGCCATCGACCCCGTTACCGCTCGACGCGCCATGGCTCAGGAGCTCGGCGCCGCAGCAGTCATCGACCCCACCACCGAGGACGACGTGGCAGCGGCCATCCGCGACCTCACGCGCGGAGGGCCGCACCACGCCATCGACACGACCGGCCGGCCCGCCGTGGTCTCCCAGGCCATCAGCGCCTTGCGTAAACGAGGCACACTCGCCCTGGTCGGTCTCGGCACGGCCGAGTTCGACACCATGCCCGCGATAACCAAAGGGCTCACCATCCGCGGGGTGACCGAGGGCGATGCCGTACCCACCGAAGCCATCCCACAGTTGATCACCCTTCACCGGCAAGGCGAACTCCCCCTGGACAAACTCATCACCGAGTTCCCCTTCAACGACATCGAAGCCGCCGCCAAGGCCGCCTCAGCAGGCCACGTCATCAAGCCCGTCCTCACCTTCCCAGAAGGAGAATGAGCTCGGGGAGGCCCAAGTCAGCACGCTCCTCTTGCCGTGCCTGGATGGTCGGCCTCCCGGCAAGGAGGCAGGCAGCGCGAAGTGCGGGACCAAGAAGCGAAACGCACCGGCGACTATCCATTCAGGCCAGTCGGCGTTGGCATGCCGAACGCACGCACGCGTGGCAGAACGCCTCCCACCGTCCTGCCCGGTGCTGCTCCGCTCACTTCGGCAGATCGGTGGCGAGGAAGGGAGCAAGGAGCGCGAACAACGCGTCGGGGCGGTCGAGGGGGATGATGTGGCCGCAGTCCTGGAGGTGGTGTCCGACCAGGTCATCGGCGATGGGACGGAGTTGGCGTTCGAGCCCGGTGCCGACAGGGTGGGAGCCGACGGCCATGGTGGGCATGGTCAGCCGAGCCGTCGCGACGGCGTCCTGGATCTGCTGCGCACTGGTGGGCAGGGCCCGGTAGTAGGAGAACGCGCAGCGCAGGGCCTCGTTCCCGGTGTACGCGTGGACGAAGGCCGCACGGATGTCGTCGGGTACTCCTCGCCCGAGCGTCCCCGAGTCGAGGAACCAGTCGATGTACGGGGCCTCGTTGCCGGCCAGGACGGTCTCGGCGAGGCCGGGGACGGCGTGGAAGCCGAACCACCACGGGGCGCCGCCCGCGATGGCGTGTTCTGCTCCGGGCAGGCGGCCGAGCAGTGCCTCCATCACGACCAGCCGCCGGACGAGGCCGGGCCGGCGCAGAGCGAGCAGGACGGCGGGGGCGGTGCCCGCGTCGATGCCGACTACTGCTGCCGAGGGTTCGCCGAGTGCGTCGAGCAGCCCTTCGGCGTCGGCGGCGAGGGTGCCTGCGTCGTAGCCATGGACGGCACGTGAACTGGCACCGAAGCCTCGCAGGTCCGGGGCGATGACCCGGTATTGCCCGGCGAGCCGGCCCATGATGCCGCTCCAGAGTTGCCAGGTGTGCGGGAAACCGTGCAGCAGGAGAACCGCAGGCCCGTCCCCGGCGATTGCGACATTGAGTTGGACGCCGTTCGTCGCGATGCGGCGGAGTTGGTGTGCGGTGGTGACGGGCATGGCGGCTCCCCCGGCTGGTTACCATTGGTGACCACAGAACGATAGGTAACTGTCCGGCCGCTTCCTAGACGGCACTTTCAGGGAAGGTGGTGAGCCACAGGTGACCACCCGAGGAGCCCGGGCCGCCGGTCGCGGGGTGCGCGGCGATCTGTTCGATCCTCAGTGCCCGACGCGGCAGTTGCTGGACCGCATAGGTACGAAGTGGACGTCCATGGCCGTCAAGACGCTCGCCGATGCCGCACCGGACGAGGTGCGCTTCGCGGAACTGAAACGCCGGATGCCGGGCGTCTCGCAGAAGATGCTGTCCGTGACGCTGCGCAGCCTGACCCGCGACGGGCTGGTGTCGCGCCGGGTCGAACCGACCGTGCCGCCGCGGGTCTTCTACCGACTCACCGGACTCGGGCTGTCCCTTGAAGCCGCGCTTGCGGGGCTGCGGACCTGGGCGGAGGAGCACATGGCCGAGATCGACCGCGCCAACGAAGCCGCCGACCAGAAGGCCGATGAGGGCTAGGGAGCCCGGTTCCGCGCTCAGTACTGGTGGCTCGGGTATTCGATGCGGCCGACATCGCCGCCCTGGTACCACGTAGAAGATGGAGGAGATGTCACCGGCGCAAGGGGGAATACCCCGGGTCAGGTTGTGGGGCAGCCGTGTCGGCCGCTCGATGCGGTGACGAAGGAATCCAGCAGCCGGTTCAGCGCGGCCGGGTCGCTCGTGCCGTGCGCGCCCGAAGTGCCGTCCGGGGCGCGGTCATTGGTACGTACGAGCTTGAAGTACGCGGTCCCGATGGCACCTTTGCACGGCACCGACCGCTTGTAGGAGTCCGTCGCGGTGCCGGGGTATCGGCCGTCGAGGTACATCTCCTGCTCGGCTGACGGCCCGTAGTACGCGGTCATGTGGAAGAGCCCCAACTCGCCCCGCTCCAGCGAGCACTGCTCGGTGAGCGCGCGCCCGGCGGGCTTCTCAGTGACTGCTGTGACGGTCAGCCAGGCGGCCTCGCGGACGTTGACGACGCCGGCGCAGGTGCCTGCCGCCTGGGCGACGGGCCGCTGGGTCCAGTCCGTGCGGTCGACACTCGCGGGGCGTTCGCCCAGCTTGCCCTCGCAAGAGAAGTGGCCCGCCGCGCTGCGTGCCGTCTCGGTGGCGAGGCGGGCCACTTGGAGGAGCTGTCCGGCCGAGAGCTTCTCGGCGAACTTGGTCGTCTCGGCCGTGACATACAGGCCCTTGCCCGCCAGAGGCGCGCAGTCGACCAGTACGGCTGCCTGCGGCTGGGGCCGGACGGCGAAAGATCCGTTCCAGCCCTGCCCGATCGGTGTCGCGGACGCCTCGTCACCGGCACCGTTGGCCCGGTAGGCAGCCCGGGGCCGGATCTGGAGGCGGAGAAGCGGCCCGGCGGGGTCGCTCTTGGCCCACACCGAGCACCACTGGGACTCGTGACCGACCCAGTCACCAGTGTGGCCGCGCGCCTTCAGTTCTCCTCCGCCGAAGAACGCCCGTGCCTCCTCCACCGCGAGCGTCCCTTGGCAGCGGTCGGCGAGGTCGTCCCCACCCTCGTCCCTCAGCCACACGCCCCAGACCAGTGCGGCGGCTCCGAGCGCGAGCACCACCGCACCGACCAGCACCTTCGGGCGCCACTTTGCCATCCGTCCCCCACGATCGTTCTTCTGTCCGCTCACCATTGTGGCTGACCGGTGTCCGCGCCTGCTCGGGCCCCGGCCCGGCCCCGCGGCCCTCGCCCGCACCGCCCACGATCTCTACTCGGGGCTCGGCCTCCAGCGCGCCCGCGTCACCGCCCTGTCCGTGCGAGCCGAAGGCCACACCGGCATCCCCTACCTCACGCTCCACGGCTGGCTCCGACGCGGCTGGGCCACCGGCCGCCAGCTCGACGAACCACTACGGCTCCGGGTCATCCGAGTCGACCCGACGGAAGTCAAACGGCTCCGGCTCCTGCACCAGCAGTCCCACGGCCGACGCTCACGGCAAGCCTGGCTCGACCACCAGCAGGCGACCATACTCACCAACAGGAAAGGAACCTCCGTCGATGACGTCGAAACGCAGTTATGACAGCACTGAGGCATGCTCATCTCAAGTTCGTTCCTGCGCCTGTCGATCGGCTCATTGAAGCGGCTCGATCGAGTGGCGGGGAGCGGCACGTAGCAGACGGGGCCCTCGGGCAGGTGGGCGAGAGATCTCACGTCTCAACTCGGTTGCCTGGGGGCCTCGTTGGTCATCTGTCCTGCCGCACTCGATCTGCCGCATGTGCTGGTGGAGTGGGTGACGATGTTGATCGTTACCCATGAGGGTGGCGCCAGTACCAACTCCCGCCTTCCGGACGGGCGTTGGGGCCCTGGTCCGCCTGCGCGAACACACCACGCTCGCAAAGATCGCAGCAGGGTCCAGATCAGCGAGGCCACCGCTCGCGCCCACGTAGGCAGTGTCACCAACCTGCTCGCGGCGCGGGCCCTGTCCCCGACCCGGTCGCTGCGCCGGGCCCGTTTCGACTATGTCCTGGTGGACGGCACGATCGCGGGTGCGACCGGGTCGGTGGCCAGGAAACGCACTACTCGGGCAAGGCCAGGCGGCACGGTGTGAACATCCAGGCCGTTACCGTTACCGGCCGAGGAACTGATCTGGTACTCGCCCGCCCTGCCCGGCCGCGCCGTGGCCATCACTGCGGCCCCCACTCACCGCATCATCACCACCTGTGGGCGTCGCGGCTCCCCGTCCTCGCTTACAAGGCGTACGCGGGAGCCGGCGACGCCTTCCAGATTCCCTTCAAACGGCACCTCGGACGAGCCCTCACGCGAGATCAGGCAAACGTCAACCCGGCCACGTGCCCGACTCCGGCTCCCCGTCGAGCGGGCCTTCGCCCGCCTCAAGTGCTGGCGCATCTTCCGCGAAGCCAGGATCAGCCCGAACCGAATGACGTCGATCGTGAAGGCTGTGCTTTCACACTCAAGCGTCCCCGCTGAAGATCCTCAACGAGGTTCGGGTCCCGTAAACCGTTCCCCGTTCAGTACGGCCGGGCGGCCTGCCGGTGGGCCGGGGCGAGGCGGGCCTCCTCGGACTTGGGGAAGCTGATCTTCTTCGGGTCGCCGTCCGAGGTGTAACGCTTGACCGTCCCGTCGCGGAGTTTGTCCAGCCAGGCCGTCGAGGTGAACTGGGCCTCGGGGCCGGTCGCCGCCTGGGAGCGGATCCTCGGGATGGCACCCGGGTCGAAGGTGGTCGAGAAGGGGGAAGGGGCGGGGTCGGCTCCCACCAGGTAGACGCCCTCGTGCTGGTAGCTGACGCCGTCGGCGGCTCCCTTCAGCGCCAGTTGCCGGGAGTGGGCCATCGAACCGTTGGGAAGTGCCAGCGATACCACCGACAAGCCGGGCACGGCCTGGGTGATCGCCTTTTGGTTGTCGGCGATGGCCTTCTGGGCGGTGTCGTCGTCCACCGTCCCCAGCGCGGTGTGCCGCAGGGTGTGGTTGCCGACCTCGAATTCGTGTTTGGCGAGCCAGTCCAACGACTTTCGGCCGCCCGGCTCGCTGAACGGGTCGGCGTTGACGAAGAACGTGGCCACGGGGCGGAATCCGGGGTGCTTCCCGGCGGTGTCCAGCAGGATGCCCACCGCGGTGTCGGGCGCGGGCCGGCCATCCGTGCCAAGACGGAATTGGGAGACGGTCGAGTCGTCAAAGGTCAGCACCACAGGGTGAGTACCGGCGGGAATGTCCATCTTCCCGCTGCTGAATTCCCGCGCGGTGACCGGTACGTACCTCTCCCCTGCCAGCCGTTCCAGCTCGGCGCGGAAGTCCTGCGGCGTGCGGTCGTACACACTCTTGGGCTCGGCCACCAGTTGGTGGTACATCAGCACCGGGACCGCCCCGAGCTCATTGGCCTGCACTGTCGCCGGGTCGGCAACCGCTGCCTGCCCGGCGGCCTTGCGCGCCGGTCCCGACGGCCCTTCCTGGCGCCCTTCCGGTGGGGATTGGGCTGCCGAGCAGGCGGTGAGCAGCAGGACGGCCGATGCGACGACGACCGCGCCGCCGCTTCGGTGGGATTGACGCATGATGCCTCCGGAGGTGAACGAGACGCTTCCCGTCGCCTCCAGCCTCAGGCAACAACGCGACCCACACCCCGGCTTGATGGGCCGAATGCATGATTACCCGCTCGAAACCTCTTGGGCGGACGGCGCGGCGGCTATGTCATATCGCAAGGAACCCTCTTTCGAGAACGGCAGAGTGAACATGCGCGGAAAACGACCCCGAACGCGATACGCCGTCATAGCCATATCCCTGCTGGTGCCGGTCTGCGCGGCGCTCGGGGCCTTCGCGATACAATCCTCCTCCCGCCAGCTTCAGGTCGAAGGACTCAGCAGCAAGGACACGTTGGGCCGAGCCGACGTCAGCAACCTGCGCCTCGCAATCACAGCCAAGGACGGAGCCGACCTGGCCGAGCTGGAGGTGCTGCTCGACGGGAAACCGGTGCGCACCCACCGGGCCGACGACCGCCTCACACTCGACACCCCCTCACTCGCCGAGGGCAAGCACGAACTGACGGCCACGTCCCACAGTGGCCTGTCCTTCCTGCACGACATATCCCGGACGTTCACCGTGGACACCACCGCCCCGAAACTGCGGCTGTCCCCCGCCCAAACCACCAAGCCCGGCGCACCGATGACGGTAGGCGGCCGGGTCGAGGACGCCGGGCCGGTGAAGGTCTCCATAGCCGGCACGCCCGTGCCCGTCGGCAACGACGGCACCTTCTCCCGCCGGTTCGAGAAGCCCCCCGCCCGTATCGAGGTGACGGCCACGGACCAGGCCGGCAACGTCACCCGCGAGCACGTGAACGCGGTCGCGCCCTACCCCCTCACCCGGGCCGCGCACCTGACCGCCATCGGCTGGTCCTCGTCCGAGGTCCGCGACCCGGTTCTCCAGCTCGTCAAAGACAAGAAGCTCAACGCCGTCGAGCTCGACATCAAGGACGAGAACGGCGAGGTCGGCTACGACTCCTCCGTGCCGCTGGCCCGCGAGATCGGCGCCGTGAAGAACCGCTACGACGCACGCAAGGTGATCGACACCCTGCACGGCATGGGAGCCCGCGTCATCGGCCGCATCGTCGCCTTCCGCGACCCCATCCTGGCCCAGGCATCCCACCACCAGGGCAAGGACAACCGCCTGGTCCTGGCGCCTGACGGCAGCCCGTACGACGGTGGCCACTACGGCACGCTCTCGTTCACCAACTTCGCCGATCCCGAGGTCCGCCAGTACAACATCGCCCTGGCCACCGAAGCGGCCAAGCTGGGCTTCGACGACATCCTGTACGACTACGTGCGACGCCCCGACGGAAAGCTCTCCACACTGCGCTTTCCCGGCCTGGGCGACAAGACCCCCGAAAAGTCCATCGCCGACTTCGTCGCCGAAACCCAGCTCCGCGTCCAGCCCGAAGGCAAATACCTCGGGGTCTCGGTCTTCGGCATCGCCGCCACCCGGCCCACCGAAATCGCCCAGGACATCCCCGCCATTGCCCAACACGCCGACTACATCGCTCCCATGGTCTACCCCTCGCACTGGGCCGTCGGTGAGTACGGGGTCGCCAGTCCGAACGCCAGCCCGTACGAGATCGTCAACCGGTCGCTGGCCGATTTCACCAAGCAGGTCAAGGGCACCCGAGCTGCGGTCGTCCCCTGGCTCCAGGACTTCTCCCTGGGCGTCCACTACGGCCCCACCGAAGTCGCCGACCAGATCAGAGCGGCGGCCAAGGACGGCATGAACTCCTTCCTGCTCTGGAACGCCGGAGCCTCGTATCAAGGGGCGGCGCTGACCACCCTGCAATGACAAGACCTGGATCCCCGGCAGGAGGACAAGGACTGTGAAGAGAACGGCCCTGTCTCACATTCGGGATGCTGTTGGCGATCTTCGCGAGCCAACTGCCCGTCTGAGGGCTGGTGTTCCGGCACAGTTACTGGAACGGGGTGAGCAGCCGTGATGTGTGTGAGGGCATGGTGCCGGGTGGGAAGCATTCCCTGAGACGGACGATGTTGGCGCCGGCGGCGGTGTACTGAACGTGCACCGTCGCCGGCCCTCGATAGCGGCAGTGGCGCGGGCCATAGCATGGACGGTCTCGGAGACGATGGCCTGGCACCCCACGCGCAACAGCTCGCGGGCCTGCCAGTCGGGGATTTCCTGTTTCCGTGCGGGTTCGGTTCTGGATCGCCTGCAGGGGACGGGGCATCAGCCGTCGGTGCTGGTGGTGCAGGCGAGCCGGTCCTCGCAGGCTCGGCAGATGGTGAAGCCTGGACGGTGGCGCGAGGGGGTGATCGGCCTCATGGGTCCCAGAAGAGTGACACCGTAGCCGGACCGCGCGCAGAACGGAGGTCGCGGAGATGGGAAGGCCCCCGTGCCAGCCGCCGTCGGCCACATCGTCGTAGAAACCCCGCACGGAAGGCTCGGACATGCATCCCACCGTAGTGCTGGGGCCGTTTCCGAGAAGCGAGCACGACCGGCATACCGCTCGACCAGCATCGCGCGGATGGTCGAGGAAGGGATCGGATCGGCCTCGAAGGCTACGACCACGAGGGCGGCCAGCTCGTCCGGACCGGCGACAGCGCTGTGGCGGGAGCCAGGCTCGGCGGCATTGCCGCTTGCCGCAGGAGAACCTCACCTGACCGGCGAGCGGGTCAGCGGCCAGGTCCCTCCCCCTGTATGGCCGGCGGTCCAGGGGTGCCGCCCCCGCGTCATCTGCGCACGATGACGTTTGTCATGCGGAGTCGATGCCCGCGGACACTGATGGCACGTCAGGCCGCAGCCGTAATTTTGGGGACATGGAGATCACGAAGAACACCGCGTCCCCGGCCCGCCGCACCGAGTGGAGCCTGTCCCTCCTCGGCGGACTCAAGCACCGCGACGCTTTCGAGGCAGGCGAGCGCACCGTGCATGTCGCCGCCGTCGGCGGGGCCAAGCTCGACCACACCAACGCGGCGCTCCCGGCCGGTCCGACCCGCCTCATCAAGGCGGCCTTGGTCGGCGGCGCGGAGCTGACCTACCCCGAGGGCGCCTGTGCCGAGGTCGACGCCTTCTCGGTCTTCGGCGGGGTCGACCTGACGGTTCCGGCCGGCACCACGGTCGAGGTCAGCGGGTTCTCCCTGGTCGGCGGGCGCAGCCGTAGCCTGGCAGGCAAGCCCGGCGGCGCGGTGGTCAAGGTGCGCGCGTACTCGCTGGTCGGCGGCGTCAAGGTGCGCCAGGGCCAGTAGCCGCCAACGTGGCTGGCCGCCGCTCGGGGGCCGCCCGATAAAGACCTTCTCCGAGCTTCGCGCGCGGTCAAACGGAGGGAGGGTCAGCCGCTGTTGCGGAGCGCGTCGAGGACACAGGGCCAGGCAGCAGTCTCCAAAAGCGCGTCAGCTTCGGGCGTGCCTCCGTGCTGGAAGCGCGGGGATGCCGACCCTGGGCTCTCGCCAGAAAAACATGGGCGGTGGCCGACATCGTGGCGAGTGATCAGACCTACCGAGGTCGCGGCCGAGCGCCAGCGTTGTGCCAGTTGTTCCGCGAAGGGAACAGACGGCCACATCGGATCGTCGCCGCCTGCGACCAGCGGCAGATCGGCCCGCGCCTTGTCCACGGGGATCTCCGCCGCATCTCCGCCGGACAATGCAGATCAGCAAACGTCCGCTCGCTCAGTTCGTACCACCTGCGGATGGCGACCAGCTCATCGTCCGCCTCTGCGGGAGTCCCGGAATCATCCATCAGGGCAAAGGCACCCCCTGCTCTCGCCATGTCCAAGACGATCGACAAGGACGGTGGGCTCCGTCGCGCCCTGGTCCGATGTTGCACCCGTGTGGAGCCCGTGGTCCCCGATGAACTCGCCCTCCTGAGCAGCTTCACATCGCCCGGTCTTCACCAACCATCCGCTGAATGATGCCAGTTGGAGTCGCCAGAGCCCGCAGGATGCCGCCCTAGTTAGTGGTGCTTCTGGGAAGACACATGCGTTCCTGATCGTTGAACGCGATGTCACGGGGTCGCGGCGTCGTCGTCCGGCACGTGGCCGCCCAAGGTTTTATCCGAACGACGAAGTGCGGTGATCACGCGATGAAGGCTGTGCGGTTCCACGAGTACGGCGGGCTCGATGTGCTACGGGTGGAGGAGGTGGAGCGGCCGGTGCCCGGCCCGGACCAGGTGCTGGTCGAGGTCCGGGCGGCCGGAATCCAGCCCGGCGAGGTGAATATCCGCACGGGCGCGCTGCACGAACGCTGGCCGGCGACGTTCCCCTCCGGGCAGGGCAGCGATCTGGCCGGCGTCGTGGTGGAGGTCGGTTCGCAGGTGCGCGGCTTCGCGGTGGGCGATGAGGTATTGGGCTTCACCCATAACAGGGCGAGCCACGCGGAGTTCGTCGTGGTCAACGACGTGAATCTGGTGTCCCGCCCAGCGGGGCTGTCCTGGGACGTGGCCGGGTCGCTGTACGTGGCGGGCACGACTGCGTACGCCACCGTGTTCGCGGTGGACCCCCAACCAGCCGACACGGTGGTCGTGTCCGGTGCGGCGGGAGGCGTCGGGTCTCTTGCCGTGCAGCTCGCGCGGCGGCATGGCGCCACGGTGATCGGGCTGGCGAGCGAGCCGAACCACGCCTGGCTGAAAGATCGCGGTGTCGTCCCGGTCGCGTACGGGGACGGCGTGGCCGATCGGATCCGGCAGGCTTCCGGCGGGAACGTCGACGCGTTCATCGACACGTTCGGTGACGGCTACGTGGATCTCGCCGTGGAGCTGGGGGTGCGGCCCGAGCGGGTTAACACGATCCGCGATTGGCAGGCCGCGGCCAGAGTGGGTGCACGCACCTACGGCGAAGGCTCGGCAGCGTGCGCGGTCGTGCTCGGCGAACTCGCCCGGCTCGCCGCACGCGGGGAACTGGAGGTGCCGATCGCCCACACCTACCCCCTGGAACGGGTACGAGACGCGTTCCACGAGCTGGAACAGCGGCATACCCACGGCAAGATCGTGCTGCTGCCGTAGCCCCGGCTGTCCTGGGTAACCAGCGAACAGCCACCCTGGAACCCAACGCAGTGTGTGCATCGGCCGCCCTCACCAGTCCGCTGTCGTCGACCGTGTCCTGTGCCTGGCCTCGGCAGGCGCGGTGGACGGCATCATCACGCTGCTGGCCCGATGGCGCACACCGCGACCGCCGGCGCACGCCAGCGCACGTTCTCAATCACGCTGCCCGTGGGGAAGCCGCGTGGTCCAGGGGCACTGCTCCATGATCTCCTCGGCGGTCAACGGGAACTGAGCCGCTGGCGCGGTGAGTCATACGGGCGTGTCCCAGGCGGCTTCCCCACAAAATGCGCAGCGTCGGGGAGGGCGCGTGCAGGGCGTCGAGGACACGTCCGACGACGGGCGAGCCGTGGCGTCCCGATCGGGCGACGGCGGGATGCCGTGCCGCTTGAGGATCTCCCACAGGGCGGAGGGCGCGACTGTGATCCCGACACCGGCGAGTCACCGTGAATGCGGCGGTACCTCCAGCCGGGATCCTCCCGGGCCAGGCGCAGCACCAGCGACTGGATGGACCGGCGAGTCGGCGGACGGCCCGTTCGCCCGACCCGGCAGCGTGCCGCCCAGCGGCGGCGCAGCAGAGCGCGGTGCGGCGCAGCACCGTGTCAGGAGAGACGATCAGGTGCAGCCGACGCAGACGGGCTCGGGGTACATGCCGCAGCAGCGCCGCCAGCAGGATCCGGTCGGTGCGGCTGGGACGAGGGTGAGCCACCTGCCGCTGCAGCACCGCGAGTTGGTGGCGCAGCACCAGGATCTCCGTATCCCTGTCGTCCGCATCCCGGCCAAGCGGACGCATCGCGGCGAACAGGTGGCCGATGTTGAGGTAGACCAGACGCATCAGGTCACACCCCGGATGAACTTATCGGCACGCACAGTACCGGGAGGCGTCGAAGTCTGAGCCGAACGACCCTGCACTCACAAAGGCTTGGGGGATCCTCGACCGACTGAACATCAACCGGGCCCGCGGTTCAGAACTACCGGACGCCATGAAAGCCGGGAAGCATGAGCACAGTGTCACCGCCGTCACCGAAGGGCCCGTCGGAAGGGGCAGCCATTGCGGCGGTGATTGTGATCCCAAAGATGCAGGCAGTTCCGAGGATAAGTGCGGCGATACGGCGCATGAGGTTCCCTTACTGTCCATCAGTGGGGCTTGGCCCAGTGGATTGTTCGAGTTACCGCATGGTTGCCCGACTCGACGGGTAGACATGCACCCGCCACCCGAACGGGTGAGCAGAAACGCCCTGCTGTGCGCCCCCTCATATTTCACCGTCTGGCCTGCACCGCCCGAATTACTCCCAAGGCCTTAATCCCGCCCGATGAGTAGTTGAATGGGCAACCTGACTAGGATCTAAGGTTCCGATTGCACAGTGGATTGTCGGAATCATCGGCTTGGCCACCTCTGTCGGACTCGTCATGACGATACTCATGGAGGGCTCCGCCGAGTCGATCGTGCCGACGGACGTCGAAGCGGGTGATCCGGTCCGGATCATTGACCGGCGCGGGCAGCGCGCACAGTGTGCAGCCGCAGCTCGTCATCCAGGCGGCTGCCGTCCCGCACATACGCCTCCCGCAGCTCCGTCGCCCCGTCGACAGGCAGGCCGTCTTCGCTGTTTCGGCACTCCCGGTCGCGGCTGAGCAGCATGCTCGAACACCCGGCGCAGGAGTCGAGGAGCCGCCAGGCGTGGCGCCAGGGTTCTGCGCGAAGTGTTCGTTCTCCCGGTACTCGCCGATCGCCCCTGCCACAAGACCGCTCATCAGTCCCCGGACGGTTTTGCGGGCAGTCCGGGAAAGCAGTTCACGATGAGCGCTGGCCATATGGGCAGATTACGGGACGGGTGTACGGGACACCCCAGAATTTTCACCCTTCACCGGTGCCAGCGCCGACCCCAGCCCGTAGCCCGCACGCCTCGGGCTGGAGTTGTCGTCCGTCGCGTAATTAAGTGACCTTCCATATGAACAGCTCGGTGGCGGCGGGCTCACGGCCAGACAATTATCTGGCCCCTTCAACGGCGGACCGGCCACGAGCAGGTCGGCTGTGCCCGATCCCACCAACGACCAGCAGAAAACTCACTGTTGACAGAGCCCGCCCCTTCAGGAATGACAATTCCTCCGCCTCAGCTGCGGTCCCCTGCTCGTTGGTCAGGTTGCCTGGTCGCAGTAGTCGACGAAGGCGCGAATCCTGGTCGCGAATCGCCTGGGATCGACGAGGTGGACGAAGTGCCCATCGCCCACCCACTCCTCGATCTCTGCGTCCGGCATGTCTTCGAGCCGCTCGCGCTCCCCGTAGGTGGCAAGCCGGCCGAACACCGCGAGGCAGGGGACCTGGATCCCGGCCGTCTTCGCGTCGATCCGGGCCTGCAGCTCGGCCGGGTCCGTGGTCAGGACTTCATCCCAGTATCCGAGCACGACATCCTGCTCGACCTTGTGCGTGCCGAGGACGAGCGCGCGGGCCGGTTCGGGGATGCGGTCGAGCCCGAAGCTGTTCTCGATGTTCATCCAGACCTGGTCGAAGGCAGGTCCGCGCAGCATCGGTGCGATCTGATGGACCATCCGGGCGAAAGGGAGCACCTCCATCGCCTGGTCCACCAGGACGATGCCGCGCGCCGGGTACGTGGACGCGTAGAGCGCGGCCACCGCGGCGGCCATCGAGTGCCCGACGACAACCGGGCGTTCGATGGCCAGTGACTCCAGCAGTCGGTGGATCTGCTCGGCGACGCCCTCCAGCCGTGTCGGTTCGCCACTGCTGCCGCCGTGTCCCGGCAGGTCGATGGTGATGGTCGTGACGGCGCCGTCCAGCTCGTCGATGATCGGCTGCCATGTACGTCGGTCGAAGGTCATCCCGTGCAGGAGGACGACGGGCGTGCCCGTTCCCTCGATGTCGTAGGCCAGGCCGGTCTTCAGATCGGTCGCGGTTGCCATGACGCACCTCCGCGGAGATGTCTCACCGCGATGAGGCCCGGTCGCCTCCATTTCGCGACGATGTTTCGTTTCTTTGTAACGTAACGCTGTTCCGATATACTGTCAACGTGGGACGCAAGCGTGTGCACAACGCGGAGACAGCCGAGGCGCTGCTGGACGCGGCGGAGCAGATCCTGCAGGCCCAGGGCCTGGAGGCGCTGACCGTGCGCCGGGTCGCCGACGAGGTGGGGACCACGACGCGGGCCGTCTACGCCAGCCTGGGTTCCAAAGACGCCCTGATTGCCGGTTTGGGCGTGCGGGGGTTCGCGCTGCTCGCGGCGAAAATCGCGGCGCTGCCCACCACGGACGATCCCGCCGGGGACCTGATTGTGGCCGCAGTGTCGGGATTCCGGGCATGGGCCCTGGTCCATCCCGCACTGTTCCAGGTCGCCTTCCAGCAGCGGGCCACAGCGTCTCCAGAGGTCCGCAAGCGCTTCGAACCGGCCAGGAGGGAAGCCTTGGAGACTCTTCTCAAGCGGATCCGCCGGCTTCAGGACTCCGGGGGCACCGGCGGGCGAACAGTCCAGGAGGCCGCCTGGCAGTTCAGCAGCCTGTGTGAGGGACTCGCCGCGCTGGACGTCCGACGGGCGACCTCGGAGGCGTCCTCGGACCAGCAGCCGGACAGCACGCCGATCTGGACTGACGCGCTGGGCGCCCTGATCGCGGGATGGCAAACAACGCGCAGAACCTGACCGCGACGAACCTGACCGCAGCGATTCCGGCCGGCCGCCACTGACCCAACCGATCCACAGCTCTTGACACTTGCTCCGATCATGGGTGGATGACTGCCTTCTACCATGTGTGCTTCGTGGTCCCGGACATCGAGCAGGCCATGCAGGACTTCCAGCGTGCGGCCGGGGTCGAGTGGAGTGATCCCGTGTCCGACCGGCTCGGTGAGTGGGACTACCGCATCGTCTTCACCGCAGGCGGGCCGCCCTTCATCGAGCTCATTGAAGGGCCGTCAGGCAGCCTCTGGGACGCGTCCAGGGGAGCCAGATTCGATCACATCGGCTTCTGGACCAGCGATGTGCGGCACGGTTCCCAGCGTTTGGAGAAAGAGGGCATGCCCGTGGACTTCTCCGGCTGTCCCTATGGCCGGCCGTTCGCCTATCACCAGATGGACAGCATCGGTGCCCGGATCGAACTCGTTGACGTCGCCAGGCAGGCCAGCTTCCTCAACGGGTGGCATCCGGGCGGGAATCCGATGCCCGCCATCGACGAAACGTCCAGAAGCTGAGCGCTCGTCACACGATGCAGCCTCGAACGGTGTCGGCAGGCCCCCGGCACCTCATGTCGCGGTCTCCCCCAGGTGGCGTGTGGTTTCGCTGGGCTGGGCTGTGGCCGACGGAGTGGCTGCGCCTTGCCGCTGGGGACACTCCTACACATCCATACCGGCATACCTGGCATACCGGTGGCGCCGACGGTCACGACGTCCGCGTTGAGGTGTGGCTCCTGTCGGGTGACCGGGATCGGGCTGCGTAACCACGGTCACTCAAGTAGGGCCGCGGCTCACGCTTTTGCGGCTGCGCCGACGGCCCCGGGAGGCCGCCGACGGACAGCAGGCGCACCAGTCCCCGCCCCCGGCTATGTCTCTTTTAGACTAAATGGGCGCAGTTTGTGACCTGTTGTGCACGCTGCTCGTTCCTGGAGTGTCTGGTGGATCACGGTCGGACAGGTCGCAGCCTCTGGTGCGGTGCATCGCAAGGCGCTGGAGCGTCTTCATGGGGTCCCCTCTGGCCTTTGAGGGCTTGAGGGAGGAGCTGTGGGGATTGCTCAGCAACGCGGCGAGGTGCCGTGTCGGAGGCCGCGACCTGTCCGTGATCCACAGGACACTGCCCAGGGGCGGCAGGCTGCCCGCCGGGCGGGCCTGTCACTCCTCGCCGATCCACCGAATGGGAGCATGATCGTGATCAAGCAGGTTCTCGCCGGAGCGGTTTTCGCCGCCGCCGCAATGATGGCCGTCGCCGCACCCGCCTCGGCGCAGGGTGCCTCCGACTTCGGCACCCGCAACGGCAACACCGTCATCGCCGGTGAGTCAGGCGGCATCCTCAACACCTACGGCGCCCCGCTCGTCAACGTCGACGGACGCTGCCTGGTGCCGCTGCCGGAGGGCGAGGGCATCGGCGGACACGGCCTCGGCGGCCCCAAGGCCGCGTGCAACATCGCACCCGTCAACCAGTACCAGGCCCCCCAGAAGCTCCTCTGACGGCAGTCGACCACCGCGCCTGACCCACAGCCCCCTGCCACGCAGGGGGCTGTCCGCACACCCGGGGCCGGTGGACAGGCCACCGCCGCTGCGCAGCGCACACCGAACAGACCGTCATGGATGGCCAGGACCACGGCGCAAGGCCGCAAGGGGCTGGGCAGGGATGCGGGATGACCGGGGCCGCACAGAGTCGTTGAACGGGCGCAGGATCACGTCAGAGAGTGCCCCAAGGGCCCCCGAGTCCAACCAGTCGCCCGGGAACCCGGCACACTCACCACCCCACCGGCCGGACCCGGACACCGTCTCCGCCTGGTCCTCAGCTGAGCGGCGTATCGCGACACGAAAGTCCGCGTCCTGCCATAGTCCGGCGAGTTCCACCCAGGCCTCGACATGTTCGGGCGTGGGATCGTCGGGGCGCTTGGGCATAGCCGAGCACATCAGGGTCGTACAGGGCCAGGCGGATCACCACCGCACTCCGCGCGGGCGGCCTGGCGGTGAACCACAATCGCATCTAACGACTCATGCACCAACACGCCATCCGGAGGCGGAAGTTGATGCGTCGGCACGGCACCACCCTTCCCGACTTCGCCGCCCAGGCAGTACTCGATCTGCTCCGGCGGAACTTCTCCGCGTCCGCCCCGACCGCGCCTGGATCGGGGACATCACCTACCTGCCCCTTGTCGGTGGGATGCGCCTTTATCTGTCCACGGTCATCGACGTGTACTCCCGTCGCCTGCTGGGCTGGTCGATGGCCGGTCACATGCGCACCGAGCTCGTCACCAACGCCCTCGACATGACCGTCCGCGTCCGCGGCGGCCTGGTGGACGGCGTGATTTTCCGCGGCGATCACGGAGCCCCGTACGGGGCGAAGGCGTTCGCCGACACCAGCCGAAGGGCCGGGATCCGCCGGTCCATGGGCGCGGTCGACACCTCTGCAGACAACGCCGCCGCGGAGTCGTTCATCGCCTCGCCGAAGCGGAGATCCTGCCCGGCCGACGGGGCCGACCGACCGAACGAACCGGCCAGCTCGCGGTCTCCCGCTGGCTCGGCTTCTACAACCACCAGCGCGGGCACTCCACGATCGGCTGCCTCGCCCCGATCACCTTCGAAGAAAGATCAACTACGCTGGCCGGCGCTGCATGACAACCGGTGTCCACGATCATGGTGGCAGCCCCGTCTCCCGCGTGATCTCCAACCGCGCCAGATCCTCCCGTGCCCTCTCCAACCGGAGAGCCAAATCCGCAGCCTCAGACTGAGCCTCAGACTGGAGGTCCTGCACGTGCTGGCGAGCCGCGGCCTCCCGTGCCTGAGGCTCATCGGGATAGAGCCACCATGGCGCCCCACCTCCACCTCACCACCGTAGGAGCACGCGAGCGCCCAGGGCCTGTGCCGAGCCGTGATCAATGCTCCGGTGGAACGTCCGTGTGGCTGGACGTGAACTGCGCGGTGATGACTGGGCGTTGATGGAGCCGTTGCCGCCGATGGGCGGGTACGGGCCGTATCCGCACCGGCTGCGGGGCCAGTTCTAGTCCTGACGAAACCTCAAAACGGCCCCACGAGCCCATCGTCGGCGTGGGTCACGACTCCGGGGTGGGCGGCGGCGCCAGGTTGGTGACGTCCAGGGCCGGACGCAGGCCCCTCGCCAGCTCGACGCCGTCCCCGACTTTCCAGTAGTGCACGTAGAACAGCCGGGGCTGGTCGTCCAGCATGTGGTTGTGCAGCTCGACGATTTCGAAGTCGCCCCTGCGCAGGATCCGGAGGACGTTCTGCACTTCATGTGCAGTCATCACGATGTCGCCGGTGACCGCGGCCCGCTTCTTCCCCAGGGCCTGAAACTTGATCACCGTGTCGACACCGATGGGCGCGGGCAGCACATGGCCGTGTGAGGTGACGGTCTCCGCGCGGCCGATGAAGAACTTGTAAGTCCGGCCTTCGGCGATGCCCTTGCGGCCCAGCGTCTCGTCGATCTCGGCGGTGTCCAGGTCGATGGGCTTGGTGACCGCCGGCGCCGGCACCGCGATGGGGTCGCCGCTGACTTTCAGAACTGCCTTGAGTTTGCGGGCGAGGGTGACCGCGTCGCCCATGGCGTGAAAGTGCGTCCACCAGATGGGGGGCTTCTGGTCGGGCAGGTGCTTGTGGAGGGCGGTCTGTTCGATGCCCGCCTCCTGAAGGGCTTCGGTGGCCTTGGGGAGTTCGGCCTCAGTGAGCACCAGATCGCCCATGAGCATGGTGCCGTCGCAGTACCGGGCGAAGTCCGCGCTGCCGTTGAGCGCGAGCGACGCCCCGATCTTCACTCCCCGGCTGGTGACCTTCAGATCCCTGCGGGGCAGCGAGATCCCGTAGACCACGTTCTCCCGCAACGCGCCGGTGCGGCCCAACGCCTCGGCGACGGGTTGCCAGTCAGCCTCCGTCGTAGCGATCGGGCGCTGCAGCCGGGGGCAGTGCAGGTGGCCCGGGGCTCCCGCATGGCTGTTGGCGGTGTGCCCGACGGCGGCACCGCCACTGGCCAGGGCGAGGGCGGATGTGGTGAGCGCGGCCAGGACTGACAGCGTGCCAGTGCGCCCGCGTGGGGTGGCAGACATGGGAACCTTCTTCGTCCAGGTAAGCGTCCCCGCCTACGCCTACGTGACTCGATGACTGCGTCACTGCGTGACTGCGTGAATGTTGTCCCGGTTTGGGGATCAGATGTGTGCGCCCGCGCCCGCGTTCGCCCACCTGGCCGACAAAAGTTGCCTCTCCCTACTTCCTGTGCCTGTCCCACTCGCGTCCGGACAACCGGATGTTCGCGTTGTATTGACTCCCGACGCCGTCGCTCACGCTGTGACCGGAAACGATGAACGGGGTGGGTGATCAGTGGGGCGGGGGCGATGATGCGGGGATGACCGCCACTTCACGCGCCCTTTCGTTCAACGCGGCTGCTGACCAGTACGCGGCCAGCCGCCCTTCGTATCCGCCCGCGCTCTTCGATTTCATCGAACAGGTCACGAGCCGTCCCCTGATGGGTGCCCGCGTCGCCGATGTCGGCGCGGGCACCGGAATCGCCACCGCTCTGCTGCGTGAGCGCGGGGCTGATGTGATCGGCGTCGAGCCGGGCGACGCCATGGCCGCCCAGTTCCGCACCGTGCTCCCGGATGTGCCGATCGTCAGAGGCGACGGCAACGCCCTCCCCCTCGCGGACGCCTCCCACGACTTCATCACGTACGCGCAATCCTGGCAGTGGACCGACACCGCCCGCTCGGTCCCGGAGGCGTTGCGCGTCCTGCTTCCGGGCGGTGCGCTCGCGATCTGGTGGAACACCACCGCCTTCGACGTGCCCTGGATCAGCGAGCAGCACCAGCGGATCGCGCACCACTGCGGAGTGAAGCCGACGTCTCGGGTACGTCCCGACGACAGCGACGCCATCCGCCTCGCGGGCCTCTCCGGGCTCCGGGTCGCCCGCCGCCAGGTGCGTTGGAGTCGCACGATCCCCCTCGATACGCACCTTGCCAACACCAGCAGTCGCTCAGCGTTCCTTGTCCTTGCCGAGGACGACAGGCGTGCCTTTCTCTCCGAAGAGCGCGGCCGACTGCGTGAGCTCTTCCCCGACGAGGTGGTGGAAGAGACCTACGTGGTGGATCTTCTGGTGGCCACTCGTCCGTGACTTGCCCCCCAATGGCCTGGAATTCGGAAGGACGGTCAGACCGGTCCGGCGATGGGGCGAGCCGCCGAGCCGTATGCCTTTCTCGCTGCGTACGCGGGCGCGTTCACGTCGTCGGGCGGCCAAGGCGTCGGGATGCCGGGCGTTCTGGTTGCGCCAGCGCAGACAGACACAGACAGCCGTGCAACTCGCTGCCTGGACGGCTTGGTTGGGATAGTAGGAGCTGGCGAGGGTGAACTGTCGCAGCGGCCCCAGGTACGCCGGAGGTCGGGGCACCGTCCCGGGCGATCCGCACGGATCGACTTCAGCGCGGCCCAGGCCGCCTATGCGTAATGCATCTGTTTTCGTCTGTCCCGGAATCCCCTGCCTGGTTAGTCCCCCACTTCGAGCACCGCCTGGCCGCGGGAGACCCCCGCCTCGACGGCGCGATGGGCATCACTCACGGATTCCCACGGCCTGGGATCCACAAATGCCTCCGGGATACGGAAGCCGTTCGCCACATCCCGCCACAAGGCGGTGATCTCCGTGCGGTTGCCGGTGCGGACCCCGATGAGCGATTGGCTGTGGAGGTAGAACGGCAGCAGCGACATGGGCAGCGGCTCGTGCGAAATCGCTCCGGACACGATGATCCGGCCCATGTCAGCCAGTGTTTCGCGGTACTTGTGCCAGACCGCCGGGATGCCGAGGTTGTCTATGACGCAGTCGACACCCCAGTCGCCGGTCACCAGGCGGATGGCGCCGGCGAGGTCCTCCGCGTCACCGTCGAGGGCCGCCCGCAGTGGCAGGCCGTCCATGCAACCCGGTTTGACGGCCAGCCGGTCGACGCCGATGACATGGGCCCCGCGAAAGCCGGCGAGCGATGCGGCGGTCGCGCCGAGCGACCCCGCCGCACCGATCACCAGCACGTTGCTGCCCGGGCCGACATGACCAGCTTCGAGTTGTGCTCTGGCCACGGGCCCGTTGCCCGCCAGGGCCGCCGCCTGGGCGAAGGGGACGTCATCCGGCAGCAGCGAGATGTTGGACTGCGGCGCCACGCACGAGTGCGCGTAGCTGCCCTGCCGGTGTATTCCGATCAGGCCGAACGACGAGCACGCCTCCTCACGGCGGGCCTGGCAAGCGCGGCATTTTCCGCAGGAAAGTACCGCGGAGACGGCTACTCGTCTCCCGATCAGCGCCGGGTCCGCGCCGGGACCGACGGCGTCGACCACGCCGGCGTGCTCACTGCCGAGTACGTGGGGGAATCCCGGCACCTGTCCCGCGAAAGGAGGACGTCCGGCCCGGGTCGCGATGTCCTTCGTGCGGCCGACAACGACCGTCGACACCCGGACCCGGACCTCGCCGGGCCCAGGTTCGAGATCGGCCAGTTCCGCGAGGTGGATCACCTCCGGGCCGCCGAACTCCTCTATGACGAGTGCTTTCACCGGTCCATACCTCCCGTCGGATGGGCGGCGCCGACGGTTTGCCGTCGGCGGGATGGTGTCGCCGGATGGTGCGGCGCCAGAGGTGCCGGTATGACCATTTGCACTCTCTGAACTGCGCCAGCATGCGCCATCGGTGAGGGCGGGCGTATGAATCACCGCACCCGGCGGAACCGCTGTGATCTCCTACTGGTGCGTTCACGATTCGTGCTTCCTCCTACCCCTGCCGTATACGCCCGCACTACTTGCGCGGGCGGACCGGCCGAGGTCAGAAGACGGACGTCAAACTCACCAGCTTCAACACCTGGGACCACGTCATCGGAGAGCGGGACCGGATCACGACGGCCCGCTGAGCCGAGTGCGCAACGGGGTCAGTTGATGGATGTCGTAGCGCTTGCGCAGGGCGGATACGGCTGCCTCGTCCGGGGGGCCGTCGGCGTTCAGGATCTCCAGCAGCTCCTCGAAGTAGCGTTCGTGGTTCGGGGGCGGAGCCGCCTGCACGAGCATCCTGGCGTTCTGGTCCGTCCGGTTGGCGAAGGCGTGCGGACAGCCGGGCGGCACATGCACCACCGAGCCCCGGGTGGCCCGCACCGGCCCCTCGCCGGAACGGGACTCCCACAGCTGCCAGTTGTCCGGCGTGCGTTCCCGCGGCTCGAAGGCGAGCACCTCCAGCTCACCTTCGAGGAGGTAGAACACCTCCTCGCTGTTGGCATGGGCGTGTGCGCCCACGTCGAATCCGGGGGGCACCACCACCTCGAAGAGGGAACCCACCTGGGTGCGCGCGCCCGTTACCTTCATCGTCACCTCCTGGGCGCTGGTCACCAGGGTCCGTCCCCCGCCCGGCGGGAGCACCAGGCCGTCCATCGTGGACATCGTCAGATCGGTCATCGGGAAGTCCTCCGTTTCTCGTCACCAGGTCACCGGAATCGCTACCGGACCCCGGATCAGCTCGCCTTGCCGCCAGCGGATGTCACTCGGCGGAACGGCGAGACGCAGGTCGGGGAAGCGGTCGAGCAGTCCGCGGAGCATCACCTGCATCTCCATCCGGGCCAGCCAGGGGCCGGCGCAGTAGTGCGGTCCGTTGCCGAAGGCCAGGTGTGGATTGAAGGCGCGGTCGAAGTCGAGGCTGTGCGGGTTGTCGAACTTCTCCGGGTCGCGGTTGGCCGCCACGTACGAGGCGTAGACGGGCTCGCCGCGGCAGACGGTCACCTCGCCGACTTGCACGTCCTCGGTGGCGATGCGGCCCATGCCCACCGCGTTGCGGTGGGGGATGAAGCGCAGCAACTCCTCCACCGCCTGCGGCAGCAAGTCCGGCTCGGCCAGCAGCCTGGCATGGTGCTCCGGGTGTGTGAGCAGCAGGTAGACCATGTTGGCGCTGTTGAACCGCACCGAGTTGATGCCACTGACCTCCATCAGCACAGCGAAGGCCACCAGCTCCTTTCGGGAGAGCTGGCCGTCTCGCTCAGCGGCGGCCATATCACTGAGTACGTCGTCGCGGGGCTCCGCCATCCGCTGGGTGGCCAGCGCGTCGAAGTAGGCGCCGATCTCCTCCTTGGCCTGCTCGCTGCGCCGGCGGCCCTGCGCCGACGAGATGACCAGCAGGGTCCAGTCGAGGATCCGGGACCAGTCCTCCTGCGGCACACCCATCAGCTCGCTGATCCCGGCCACCGACAGGGGCGTGTTGAGGTGCTCCATCACATTGGCCGGTGCTCCGGCCTGTTCCATCGCGTCCAGAAGGTCCTCGGCGATCTTCTCTACGCGCGGGCGCAGTTGCTCCACGCGCCGGCGGGTGAACATCTTCGCTACGGTCTTGCGCAGCCCCGTGTGGTACGGAGGGTCGGTGAACCCCACCGCGTCGTCGAGCGGGATGAAGTGCGGGGCAAGCCGGGTGATATCACGACCGGGCAGTTCCGCCCTGCTGAACCGCGGGTCGGTGGTGACCAGTCTGACGTCCTCGTACTTCGTCGCCACCCACGCATCGCCCTCCCCGTATGGCATCCGGATGCGGGCGAGTCCGCCGTCGTCCAGCATCTCCTGCATCGCCGGGTCGAAGTCGAGGGCTTCGATGTCGTCAACGCTCCAGAAGCGGACCGGTGGCCGATCCGTTTGACTGCTCATGATGCATACCTCCTGCTCGGTGCGGACGCGGACTCAAGCTGCCTGGTCCAAGGGCCAAGTGCCGAGGCAGATCTCAGCGGTGACGCCGGGACCGAAGCTGGCCGGCAACTCCTCGTGGGAGTCGAGGGCCGACGCCTCGTCAAACAAGCCGTGCCAGTGCGTCGAGCACCACGGCACCGGCGCTGTTGCCGTACTCAGTGATCGTGGCGCGGCTGAGCCGGAAGGCTTCGGGCGGACGCCCAGAAAGCGGCTCAGATCGGCGAGGATGCGTGGCCCGCCCGCAGCAGCGCTCCGGGGCAGTGGCGGCACGCCCGCATGGAAAATGCAGAAGTCCAGCTTGCGGACGTGACCCGCACGAGCCTTGGATTCCGCTTGGTGGACGGCACTGCGGGCGTCCACTCCGGGATGGTGCAACACCTCTCGCGAGAGGCTGGACGGCGTGCCGTTGGAGAACTCCGGTATTTTCGATCAGCCGGAGTGCGAGATCACGTCGCAAACTTGGTCATGGTGCATCCTCCGCGCCAGGTTCGAGGGTTTCCTCAAGGGGAGCGATGTGATCAGGGGCCGCGATTTCCTGCTTGCACAGAACGGCCCTGGATCTGCTCCTCAAGGACGGTGTCCTGTTGGGCGCCGCGTTCCACGCTAGGACAGCCTGTCGAAACCCGCACTCCGAAGCCCGCATACCCCTCCACCAGCGCGTTGGGGGGGCGGCCCGGGCTGGTGGACACCGGGGCTGTAAGGAAATGACTTGCGGGTTCTGCCTCTTGGCATCGCAGGTGTGAACACACCGCACAACCCGCACTCCCAGACGCCTATTCAGTCACAGTCGAGTGAGTGAGCGGTGTTTCCCTGAAGTGAGAAATCACGGGTGCTGGAGGAATCACGGGTGACGACTGATATATCCGCCATTCGGGGGACAGCTGCGAGACAGTGCTGATTCTGTCGGTAAGTGACTCTAGCGTAGGAACATGTCTGCCCCCGAGTCCCGGTCTCCGGCCGTACAGATTCCCCAGGCGGTACATTCCCGCCGCTGGGTGATCCTGGCCGTGCTGCTTTTCAGTCTGATCGTTGTCGTGCTCGACACTTCGATCCTCTATGTCGCGATGAAGACCATCGCCCAGCCACCCCCTACTGGACTCGGCGCCACTCAGAGCCAGCTGCAGTGGGCGATCAACTCCTACACGCTGGTCTTCGCCGGGCTGCTGTTCACCTCCGGGCTTGTCGGCGACCGGCTGGGACGCAAGAAGACCCTGATCTTCGGCATGCTGACCTTCGGCATCGGCTCCCTGCTCTCCGCGATCTCCGGCTCCTCCGGTGAACTGATCGCGTTCCGCGCCCTGATGGGCTTCGGTGCCGCGTTCGTCATGCCCAGCACCCTGGCCATCATCGCGAACGTCTTCGACCGCGACGAGCGGCCCAAGGCCATCGGCATCTGGACCGGAACAGTCGGCTTCGCCATCGCGCTCGGCCCCATCGTCGGCGGGGTGCTGCTCCAGCACTTCTGGTGGGGATCGGTGTTCCTGATCAACGTGCCCATCGTGGTGATCGGCGTGGTCGCGATGGCCGCGCTCGTCCCGGACTCCAAGGACCCCCTCCCCGGCCGGCTCGACCCGGTCGGGGTGCTGCTGTCCGTCATCGGTCTGGTCCTGCTGGCGTACGGCATCATCAAGGGCGGCCAGCTCGCCGACTTCACCGCGCCCGTGTCGTGGGTGACGATCGTCACCGGTGTCGCCGTACTGGGCGGCTGGGTGCTCCACGAGCACCGAAGCGACCACCCGGCATTCAACATCGCGTACTTCCGCGACCGGCGCTTCTCCGCCTCCGTGGTCGCCATCGGCTTTGTCTTCTTCGGGCTGGTGGGCGTGACCTTCTTCAGTGTCTTCTACATCCAGAGCGTGCGCGGCTACACCCCCCTGCAGACCGGCCTGCTGATGCTCCCGCTCGCCGCCGCCCAAATGTTCTTCGCGCCGCGGGCCCGCCTGGTCGTCGCCCGGTTCGGCCCACGTGCCGTGTGCGCCACCGGGCTGGCCCTGGACGCGATCGCGTTCCTCGGCTTCCTGCTACTCGGTACTACCACGCCGATCTGGGTACTGGAGGTGGTGTTCTTCCTGATGGGCACGGCGACGGCGCATGTGATGCCACCCGCCACCGTCATGATCATGTCATCGCTGCCACGCGAGAAGGCCGGTTCCGCCTCCGCGGTCAACAACACCTTCCGGCAGGTCGGCGGTGCGCTGGGGGTCGCTGTACTGGGCTCGCTGCTGTCCACCATCTACCACAGCCGCATCGACAGCCATCTCGCGGCGGTCCCCGACCTGTCCGAGAACCTGCGGCGCACAGCGGGCGAGTCGGTGGAGACCACCCTGGCGGTCGCGCAGGAGCTGGGGTCGGCGGGCAGGGCGCTGGTCCAGCCCGCCCACGACGCGTTCGTCCATGCCATGCACGTCACCGCCACCGTATCGGCCGGGGTCGCCGCTCTCGGTGCGGTTGTGACGCTGGTCTTCCTGCCGCGCCACACCCCTGAGGAGCCGCCCGCCCGCGAACAGGAAAAGGTGAGCGCGAGGAGCGAAGGGTGAGCGCGGGACTCGCAGCCGGCACGGGGGTTCGCACCCCGAGACCTGCGGTCCCCCGTCGCTGATCGCCGCAGTCCGCGGCCGTAATACATGCCCTCGCACTGATGGTCCGTGACCTCGGCGCGGACAAGCTCCGGGGGCCCGGTGGTGGCGGCGGTGACCGTCACCTCTTGATTGCCGTCGCTGGGCCGCGCACCTTGCGGGGCAGTGTCCGCGTACACGTGAACTGGGAAGAACCTTCCCGACGGGTGCCTCAGCAGGCCTGGTCACGTAGCCCTCTCGTTCCCAGCTGCACGAAGACGGATCCTGGACGCCGTCCTGGCCGACCTCGGCTTCATCGCCGAGCCGATGCTGGCGGGATTCCTGGCGGAGCTGGTGGCGCCCTGGGCAGGGCTGGTTGCCGCCGCCTTCCTCACCACCAGCACGACGGTCCTGCTGCTGTTCCGCCGACTGCCCCAGGTCGACTGCCCCAGTCACGTGCGGCAGGAGAAGCCCGACGCACGTGACTGGATGGGACCGCTGAGGCACACGCTGACCGTGGCTGTGCTGTTCTTCCTCGCGGTGCGGTCGATCGAACTAGCCTTCCCCGCCTGGGCCCAGCAGCACGATGCCCCGCTGATGAGCGGGGTCCTGCTGAGCGCCATGGCGATCGGGAGCGTCATCGGCGGAGTGGTCCTGGGCACGCTGCCACCCCGCTGAGGCGGGATGGCGAGCCTTTCGGTGACACTGACCGTCCTCGCTCTCGGAGCCGCCCTGGTCGCAGTGGCCAGTCAGATCTACGTGAGCATCCTCATCGTGGCAGCGGCCATTCTGGGACTGGCTTTGGGTGCGGCTCCTCCGTAGGGACCCATGGAGCTGGCTGGATGCTTCACCGAGGACGAGCCGCGCCCAACCCGGGTTGAGTCGACCTTGATGTAGCGAGCCCCCTGGTCAGGTGCAGGTCACGCGACGGACCCCAGGCTCCGGTGTCAGGTGGTCAGCTTGGCGAACAGCAGTTGCTGGAGGCGGGTTTTGACGTCGTCGCAGGTGGGGCGGATCGGCATGCTTCCGGCTCGGATCTCACCGGTGGATCCCGAAGCCACGCCGTTGCGGCGGTTCGGTCTCGGTGAACGAAGGGGCGGTTCGCCATCATCGTGTGCACAGCCGGTCCAATGCCGACTGGCTCTCATCGTCGGCGGCGCGGTAGATCACCAACAGCTGGTCCGGATCTTGAAGCGGTGTCAGCGTTTCGAAGTGGACTGCGATCACACCGGCCTCGGGATGCCGCATCGTCTTGCGTCCGCGGCCGTTGACCTTGACCTCTCGCTCGGCCCACAATCGCGCGAACTCCTGGTCGTGAGTGATGCACTGGGTGATGAGGTCGGTCAACGCCTGGTCCTCCGGATGCGCGGCCCACGCAGTGCGCAGGTGGGCGATCCCCTCTCGCACGACACGTTCGCGGTCGACGTAGAAGTCCCGTGTCTCCGGATGCATCAGGCACAGCCACATCGCATTGCGCTGCTGTGGCGGCAAGGTGTCGAAGGTCGGTAGCAGCTTCGCCATTGCGCTGTTCCAGGCCAGGATGTCGTAGCGGTGGTTCATCAGCATCGCCGGCAGCGGCGACAGATCGGCGACCAGCTGGGCCAGCATTGGCTCTGCGACGGTGGCGAGCTTGTCAGCACTGCGAGGCCGCTGCCGGGCCAGGCCGAAGAGGTGGGCGCGTTCGTCGGGTGTTAGGCGCAGTGCCCGGGCCAGCGCCTCCACCACCTCCGCTGAGGGCCGCAGCCCGCGGGCCTGTTCCAGCCGCACGATGTAGTCAGTGCTGACCCCGGCCAGTTCTGCGACTTCTTCGCGGCGCAGTCCCGGGGTCCGTCGGGCCTGCCGACGCGCCGGTAGGCCGAAATCCCGTGGGTCCAGGCGTTCTCGTCGGGTCCGCAGGAATACGGCCAGTTCGTGTGTCGCGTCCACGGTGCCGGGGATCATGCCTGGTCCAACAGCCCGGGTAGGACTGGTGTTCCCAGGAACTTCCCTCCCTTACCCCTGGCTCTGGGTGGCCGCAGGCTGTGCTTGACGACGTTCACGAGCACAGGAGGACATGATGTCGCTCTCCCTCGACACCTACCGGCTGCTGGGCCGCTCCGGGCTGCGGGTCTCACCGCTGGCCCTGGGCACGGCGACCTTCGGCACAGAGTGGGGCTGGGGCGCCGAGCAGGACGATGCGCGCAAGCTGTTCGATCTCTATGTCGAGCGCGGCGGCAACTTCATCGATACCGCCGGCACCTACACCGACGGCAGCTCCGAACGCATGCTGGGCGAATTCACTCGCGACAACCGCGACAACCTGGTGTTGGCCACGAAATACACGACGCAGCGCCGACCCGGGGACCCCAACTCCGGGGGCGCTCACCGCAAGAGCCTGCTCGCGTCTGTGGAGACCAGCCTGCGGCGGCTGAATACGGACTACATCGATCTGCTCTTCCTGCATGTGTGGGACTTCACCACACCGGTCGAGGAGATCCTGCGTGGCATGGACGATCTGGTCCGGCAGGGCAAGGTCCTGTACGTGGCGATGTCCAACGCTCCGGCCTGGGAGATCTCCCGCATGCAAGCGATCGCCGACCTGCGCGGCTGGTCACCGCTGGTCGCGCTACAGGTCGAATACAGCCTCATCAACCGAGACGGAGAACGTGACCTGATCCCGATGGCACGGGCGATGGGGCTGGGGGTGACCCCGTACTCACCGCTGGGCGGCGGCGTGCTTTCCGGCAAGTACAGCCGCGCCGATCTGACCGCGACGGGCGCCGACTCCGGTGAAAGCAACCGCAAGAGCTTCAACGCCGGTTTGGGCATGGTCACCGAACGCACCCTCGCCATCGCCGACGTCGTGCGGGAGGTGGCCGCGGAGGTGGAACGCACACCCGCTCAGGTCGCCCTGGCCTGGACCCTGCAGAACCCGGACGTGACGGCACCCGTCATCGGCGCTCGCACCCCCGAGCAGTTGATGGGAAATCTGGGTGCCTTGGAGGTCGGTTTCGCTGCCGATCAGCTGGCCCGCCTCCACAAGGTCAGCGCGATCGACCTCGGCTACCCGCACGACCTGCTCGCCAGTGACCACATGCGCACCGTGACCGCAGGCGACCTGAAGATCGAAACCCGCCGCTGATACCTGTCCGAGTGCCGAGGGCGGGGCCAGGGGCGAAACGGCCAGGATTGAACACTGAGCGCGCTGGGTGCGGCTCGTCCGTAGCAACCTCGCTGAGCTGGGCGGATCCCTCACTGAAAACGAGCCGCACCAACTGGCTTTGGGGCCTACCTTCGTCGCGCTCTCAGCACCGCCGGCGATCTCGCCCCACCGGACATGGCGGCCGAGACGCAGTCATGGATCGGTGCTTTCATGGCCCTGGGCGGCTCCGCCGGCACGGCGATCAGCGGTCTGGTGACCCAGAAGTCGGGGCCGGGGACCGCACTGGCCCTTGCCG
Organism: Streptomyces sp. NBC_00212; assembly: GCF_045206365.1. Lineage (NCBI taxonomy): Bacteria > Bacillati > Actinomycetota > Actinomycetes > Kitasatosporales > Streptomycetaceae > Streptomyces > Streptomyces sp. NBC_00212. The sequence goes on along the minus strand of NZ_CP108115.1, from coordinate 8,401,160 downwards.
CCGTCGCCATGGCCGCTGCTTCGGGACTGGCCCGCACGGCGATCCTGAAACAGCCGGTGCTGGCCGATCACGCCAATTTGCCAACGTAACATCGCTGTTCGCCGATCACTGAAGGCCCGTGCCGAGCGCGGGCCTTCAGTGATCGGCGAGCGGGATTGTCAGTCCATGGGGTCGATGTGCGTCGCCGCCCCGCACCGTTCGACACCGGGACGATCCGGCGCCGTATGACCGGGCGCCCTGGGGCGATTCAGCGGGGTGCGACCGGTCCGCTCCACGCCGTCGCCGTGGACGTCGCCGTGGCCGTGGCCTGGCCCCACGCCGGGGGCTGCCCCACCCAGGGGTAGCTGGGCGAGCGGCCGGGACTGTACGCCGGGGCCATCGGCACCCTGTAGACCGGCCGCATCGGCCGACTCTGCGAACCTTCGCCGCGGCTCCTCGCCGGGGCGCTCGGGCCGCCGTCCCGTGAGACCGGGCGGCCATCGTGGCTGCTCCACGTCGGGGGCCCCGCGGCTCCCCCGGATCTGTCCGCGCCGGCGGAGCCGCCGCCCGCGCCCCGCCGAGGACTCGTCGGGTGGGGTGCGCCGGCCGCCGGCTTGACGGTCCGTCTCACGCGGCCCGAGCCCGACTCCGGCAGGTCCGCCGTCGTCCGGCCGCCCGCGGCCGGGAAGACTCGCTGGTACTGCGGGCCGCTCGCGAGGTGCGCGGCCGGCTCCCGGACGGACAGGCCTTCTTCGGCTGACGCCCCGCCCACCCGCTCCCCATCACGCTTGCCTCCACGTGTCTCCTCACCTCGGCCGTGTTCGTCAGCTCGGACATGCCCGCCCTTCGCGTCCTGTGCTTCCTCAGCGGCGTCCCGGCCGCGGAAAACCGGGAGGGTGCCCACGTCCTGCCGTGGGACCCGCTCAGCACACGGCGCGTGCTCGACGTAATCGAACGTGTCGAAAACGAGGCGCAGGTGCGGCCGCTGCCCGTAAACGGCGGACCGGGCGCCGCCCTGGTGGCCGCACGGTCCCAACTGGCCGTGCCGCCAGACCACTTCCGGCACCAGATCGGCACCCTGGACCCGCCGGAGGCCCAACGGACGCCAGCCAGCCGGGTGGGGGTCGAGCGTGACAGGCGCGGTGGCGGACAGGACGACGAGCGCGGCACAGGCCGCGAACGTCCACCTCCCCCTGCGGCGGATCCCCTTGCGGAACATGGGACTCCTCGTGAGAACACGGGACGCTGTGCGCGGCGCGGAACAGCACAATAGCGACCACATAGGGTAATTGGATGCCCGTATTTCATCACACACGGTAGTGATTTGAGTGGCTCACATGCCGGGAAATCAGGAACCGCGCCACAGCAGCACCCACTTGGCGACACCGGGCACGTCCCGCTCGTCGAGCCGCCGCACACCGGGTGCTGACAACGCCGTTCGTGAGCGCCTTCACGGGGGAAGCTGAACGCGGTCAGCGGCGCGGCCCGCAACTACGGGAGCACCGGCTTCCCGACCACCAGCGCCCGGTGGACCGCCATGCGGTGCGGGAGCAGACGCAACGCCTCCTATATCGCGACGGTCTTGCCGTGGCCCGGGTCCCCGTAGAAACACAGCACCCCTCGTGCCGCGACCGTGTGCGCGAACGCCTCGGCCACCTCGCCGAGTTGCCGGGTCGACACCACGTGTGCGACCGGCGCAAACAGCCGCATCCGGCCGGTGAACGCCACGCTGCCTTGCCCTGACCCGCCTCCGATACCCGCGTGGGCGAGAGCGCCGTCTGCTGTCCGGTCCCGTCCACTATTGCCGGCAAGGCGAGCTGGGCCGGAGCGCAGTCGTAGCGGTACGGATCGACTTATCTGCTTATATCCGCGCCGGTGTGAGGTGTTCTCCAGCACACAGCCCGCGCGCAGTTGATGTCGGTGTTCCCTTTACCTGCCACAACTCCTGTTGCTGACCGGCAGGAGCGGCCGTAGCCGTTCCTACTCGGCATCGCTCAGATCTCCCCGCCCCATGCCCACCCACCGAAATCGGCCTGCCGCGGAAAACGCCCGTCTTACGCTATCGGTCATGCCCACTCACAACCCGTCATTCACTGTCAACGACGACGTCGAGGTGCCCGATCCCGCCTCAGACGAAGTCTGGACCGTCGGCGCCGTCATCCTCAACCAGGACGGCCAAGCCTTCGCCCAAAAGCGGAGCCCGGACCGCCGTCTGTTTCCCGATACCTGGGACATCGTGGGTGGCCACGTCGAGGCTGGGGAAACGGTCTTGGAGGCCCTCGCACGCGAGATTGAGGAGGAGACCGGCTGGCGCCTGACCCACGTGCGGCGGTTCCTTGGCACCACAACCTGGACGGGGGACGATGGCGGCGGACTCCGCCACGAGGCCGACTATCTCGTCGAGGTCGATGGCGACTTGGACCACCCCACGCTGGAATGGTCCAAGCATTCTGCCTACGACTGGTTCGGCGCCGACAACCTCGTCCGCCTCAAAGAGAACCGCAGACCCGGGGAGTTCTTGATCCACGACCTCATCGCACGGGCCATCGGAGATCGCCCAGACAAGTCCTAGCTGCGCGCGGCTTGGGTCCCCGGTCGAGTAGGCGGCATCGGCATCAACCTCCCCCGTACGCAATCAGCCGCTATGCCATCTGGGCTGGGCCATGGTCAACGCATGAGTTCTTTCTCGCCGGTATTCGCCGACCGCTCCAATGTTGCAGGCACACCAAGAGCGGGGGCCAGATGGGATGGTGCGTCAAGGCACCGCCCCCACACGCGGGCTCTGTTCGTCTCGGCGACAGGCACAGTCAAGGCGCTGGTGGCGATCCGAATCGCCGAACACCTGGGCACCTGCCTCTCGCTGGTCGTAGCGACGCTGGGCCTGGCGGCGCAGACCGCTCTGGCCTGGAGGATGGAAAGCGATGCCGCTAAGCCTGGCACCGCACATCGGTCTGCGGGCGGTGCCCGCTCAGGAGGAAGTCGGTCACCAACTGGTCGCCGCAGGCGTTGCCGGTGGCGAGGTAGGAGCCGTGGCCGCCGTGGTCGACGGTGACGAGACGGGCGCGGTCGCCGAGGGCGGTCCGCATGCGCAGGGCGCCGAAGTAGGGCGTGACCGGGTCTCGGAGGTTTTGGAGCATCAGAATGTTGGACGGCCCGTCCGAGGTGATGCGGACCGGCTTGTCGGCCGGCCCGGTGTGCCAGAAGGCGCAGGGGGTGATGTTCACGGGCTGCCCGGCGGTGAGCGGGTGCCGGACGCGGTCGGCGGCCACGGCGCGGGCGTAGTCGCGAACGTCGCTGGGCCAGTTCACGTCGTTGCATTGTGTCGCCGTGTACACGGCGGCGTCCCGGTCCGGCATCGGCGTGGCGTATCCGGGAGGCAGGGCCAGCGTGGTGTGGGGGTCCTCGGCCGCCTTGATCAGTTGGGCCAGCCAGAGGAAATTGTCGTCGCTGTAGAGCGCCTGCTGGACGGCTTGGCGCAAGATGCTGCCGGTGAGCGGTTTGTTCGGCGTGGTGGTCGCCCGGGGTGCGCGGTCCAGCCGGTCGGCGAGTGACAGCACCAACGGCCGTACGTCTACGGCGCGTTGGGCCAGGCGGCGCTGCTCGCGAGCGGGGTCGGCGGCCCAGCGGGCGAAGTCGGAGAAGCGCTCGTCGGCGCCGGCTGCCGTGTTGGCGAGCCAGCCGCGCTCCACTCGCGCCGGGTCGGGGTCGCCGGTGCTGTCGAGCACCACCCGGTCGGTGAGCTCGGGGTGCTCCTGCGCGTAGGCGGCAGTCGCATACGTGCCGTACGACACCCCGTAGATCGACAGCTTCGCGCTGCCGAGGGCCTGGCGGAGGCGCTCGATGTCGCGCACCTCGTTCGCCGTGGAGTAACTGCTAACCACGGCACCGCCGTTGCGGGCGCAGGCGTCGGCGATGCGACGGGCGCGGGCGACGCTGTCGCTGATGTCGCCACCGGAACCGGGCCAGCTGCGAAGGTTCATCACGTCCCGGTCGTCCGCGCTCAGCGCGCAGTCGGCTGCCGTGGAGCCACCCACCCCACGCGGATCGAGGCTGACCAGATCGTAGGCACCGTGCAAGGCCTCGCGCAGCGCCGGGCCAGTGTGGGCGAGCGCGTCGACGCCGGAACCGCCCGGGCCGCCCGGGATGACCAGCAGGGTGCCGCGTCGGGCGGCCGGGCGGTCGCTGAGCAGACGGGTGACTCGTAAGGTGAGGCGGGCGCCGTCCGGCTTGCGGTAGTCGACGGGGACGGAGAGAGCAGTGCACTGCTGGTCAGCGGGGCCGTCGGGCTGAGCACATGACTTCCAGGAGAACGCTGACGCTGGGCCGGCACCAGCCAGGCATGTCGCACCGAGGGACAGGACGCCCAGTACAACGGCGAGTCTGTGCTTCATCATTGTCTCCAGATCTAGAGGTGTTGACGGCCGCCTGCGACATCCGCGTCGTGGCGCGGTCTCTGCGATGGGCCGCACGCATGGATGCGCATGGCCTCGCGCGGCCAGTCACCATCGGGGCGCTGAGCTGCGCCGGGAAAGCGATGCCGGGGGTCGTGTCCCGGACCGGCCCCACGCTGACGGGGAACCGGCCCGCCCGGCATGCCACCCCGGTCCCTTTGGAAGGTCATGGCCGTCGATGCTGATCACAGCCATCTTCGCCGCCCAGGGGGTACTGCGGCCTCCCCCGCCTGTGGGTTCCTTCTCCCCCGCAGGGGGGAGCCGCCGCGCCGACCCCCACTGGCAGGATGAGCAGGTGTCCGACTCCCCGCCTACGCCCAACTCCTCCGCGCGGCAGGCGCCCCGGTCGAACACCGCAACCACGAAGACCTGGTCCACGCCTCCGCACCCTCGCCCCGCGCGTACCCGCCGCGGCAAGGGCACTGGACGACTCCTGCGCCGCACTCAAAACCGGCCTCGCCCGACTGCTTGGCACCCTTGATCCAGCATCGCCCCACGCCGGAAGAGGAGTTCGAGGGGCAGCGCAGCTACGACGCAGGGGTAAATCCATCAAATGCCCCGCGACTGTGGCCGGACGCAACCAGATGATGGGAGACGTACGCCTGCCGGAGCACCAACGCCGTGGCGTGGTCACCTCATCAGCCCAAGCGCCAGCCCGAGTTGCCGCAGCGCTATACATTCCCGAGCCAGTCTCTGAAAGACAAGCGCAGAACAATGGTTGCCCCCCTCCGACCCGTACCAGAAGAGGTGTTCGTGGTCAGCGCCGCAGGAGCTGCCGCGTTCCGCGCCGAGGATGGGAGCGTCCGCGCATCCGGCCTGCACGACCAACCAGGGGCCGGCCCAGATCCCAATTCACGAGTGCCGAGTTCGGGGATGACAGACAGAGAGCCATTGCGAGGAGGTTTTCTATGGCATTGGTTGCCTGGTCGCTCTTCTAATCAATATCGATCGACTTGGTCGAGCTCTGGGGCTCGTAGCGGGCGACGCCGGCAAGGCCCCACAACACCGTCCACCAGGTGAGTGAAGGGGTTGCTGGTTGCCCTGCAGCGCAGGCAGGACGTAACGGATTCCAATCCCAACACGAAGTTCCAGTGATGGTCTCCGCCGGGACGTGAGGGTTGGGCGTGTGAGGCACATGCAGAGTTCGTTGGAGACGCCCGTTTCATGAGGTCGACCACTTTTCCAATTGTTTACAGATTCCATAGACCGAGCCGTACAACCGTCGCAATGTCAGCCCCTTTCGAACTTCCATTCATCCACCAAATCGCCCATTTGTCCCAGTTTGCACGTTGGGCAAGCCACCGAAGTGAGGCTTGAATGGGCCGAGTTGACCAAAGGGGAGCGCCAAGCCATGAGCCCTGCGCCTTAATTTCTTGTCCAGGCAGTTCATTTCGGCGCCATCAGGACGCCCGCCGACGGTCGGAGCCGTCACCGGCGTGGGAGACCCATCAGTGACACCTGGCACGACTTGACCCCTTGGTGACCACGTGACGGTCCCCCGATGATCGGCAACTGAGACCCTCCGGGGCGGGACGCACTGCCTCACACCAGAAATCACAACGTGTTCCGCCCCGGGGAGGCGCCACCATCATGTTCCTTCATCTGTCCACGTACGCCTGGGCTCTCATTGCCGCGGTCGTCACCCCCATCCACTTCAGCGTGATGCGGTGGTGCATGCCAACAGCGAAGTCCAAGAAGAGTGTTTCCTTCATGCCTCTCGTCGGCGGGTTGTTCTTGTGGGCGAGCGCCGTGGTGAAGGGTTTCACCGCAGCCGAAACACTCTTTCTTTACAGCTCCATTCTGCTAATTTTCGTCATCGCGTTCGCTCCGGTACGCAACAGGATCGCAGCCGACATCCTGGAACAGGAGCAGAATCCGGGCACCAAGGTGCAGCCGAACATGTTGGCCCTGTGGTGGATCGCCATGTCCATTGGAATCGGCACGCTCGCTGTCATTTCGGCGTGCATGTCCCAGACGAGCTCGTAGCCGTGTGGCTGTGAGCGATGCGGCGGAGCCTGTGGGCCGACGGTGCGCGCGATGGCGCGTACCGCACCGGCCAGGCGATCAGCGTCGCCGTGAGGCAATCGAACTACGGAGAGACCGTGCCGCTCGGAGGGCATGGCTCCGCCATGGCGCGAGCAGAAGGGACGGACCGTGCCGAGTCTGGCCGCCGTCACCTTGGCAGCGGCGACCGCGAGTTCCTCCGAGGTCATGTACCCGTCCTTCAAAAGCGCCCTCAACAAGGCGGTCATCAGCGCGGAAGCGGACCTGACCGCGGCGAACCTCGACGGGGCCGGCAACAGCCTTTCCGTCGCCCTCCTTCGGCAGGGCCGGGTGGCCCCAGGGGCGCGCGTCACCGTCAACCGGCACCGTCTGCACCCGGCCCGACGTGTCAGCCGACTGGCCCGACGACATAGTCGCGGCGGGCCGGACGTCCCTGTGGTGGGCTCCGGAGGTGCCTTTGGTTCCCTGATCCCGGTCGTCGCCGACGGCATCTCCGACGTGACGGAGACGGCGACCCGAACATGATCCCCGACAGCTTCCACGTCTGTCAGAGCATCGACTCCCGGCTCAGCTGGACGAAGGACGGCAAGGACTTGGCGCACACATTCGGCATCAACGCGCTCAACCCGAACAGGGTGATGGGCAGCCACATCCAAATGCTCTGCAAGCAGTACGGCATGCGTGATGCTGCCGGCGATCCGGTGTTGCCTGGTCGATCAGGTACGAGGTGCGTCCGGCACTGCACGCGGCTGTTCGGCGCCGGCTTGAGCCGGCCTTACGCCTCCCCGGGGGTGGTCGGTCGTGTCGCATATCGGTGGCGCATGGCGTCGCTGGCTGAGGGGCCTGCGGTGAAGACGTAGGTGTCGCTGTCGTCGAGTCGGCGGCCGGTCTTGGCGTCGACGACGACGGGTTCGACCTCCTCGCCGCTGTGCGCGTCGATGAGGATCATGCTGCGTTCGGCCGGTGCGAGACGGGAGTTGCCCCAGGCGGCCAGGGCGACGATCACCGGTCGCAGGGAGTGCCCGAGTTCAGTGAGGACGTACTCGTGGCGTACGGGGTTGGTCTGGTAGGGCCGGCGCTCCAGCAGTCCGTCGGCGACCAGGGTTTTCAGCCGGGTGGTGAGCATGCTGGAGGAGATGCCCAGGCTCTCCTGGAACTGGTCGAAGCGCGTGTAGCCGTCGAACGCGTCGTGGAGGATCAGCAGCGTCCACCACTCGCCTACGTGTTCCACCGTCGTGGACAGTGGGCACTCTCGGTCCTCCAGCCTGATCCGGCTTGCCATGGTGGCCATCCCCTCAGTTACTGCTAACGTCGAAGTTAGTAGCTTCTACTTTAGCAGTAACTGAGGGGAGCGGTGCCTTCTGCGTCCGCGTCCGGGAACGGAGCACACCGTGACCACATCCATCAGCGAATCCCTCGAAGGCCGACGTGCTCTGGTCACCGGCGGCACCAAGGGCACCGGAGCCGCCATCGCCGGGCGTCTCGCCCAGCCGGTGCGACCGTGGTAACGGCTCGCAGCCGCCCCGACGACGTCGAGGAGAAGGCGTTTATCGCCGCCGACCTGTCCAGCGCCCAGGGCGCCTCTCATGTGGCCGCCGAGGTGGACGCCCGCGTGGGCGGTGTCGACATCCTGGTCAACACCCTCGGCGGGTCCGAGGCGCCGACCGGAGGGTTCGCCGCGCTCGGCGAGGACGACTGGGCCAGGGAGCTGAACACGAACCTGCTGGCCGCCGTCCGGCTGGACCGCGCACTCCTGCCGCACATGATCGCCACAGGTAAGGGCGTGATCGTGCATGTCACCTCGATCCAGCGCCGCATGCCGCTGTGGAACGGCACCCTGGCCTACGCCGCCGCCAAGGCCGCCCTGGCCACCTACAGCAAGGGCCTGGCCAACGAGGTCGCCCCGCACGGCGTCCGCGTCAACACCGTCTCGCCCGGTTTTGTGCAGACCTCGGCCGCCGACAACCTCGTCGTCCGGATCGCCCACGACGCGGACATCACGCAGGAAGCGGCGCTGGGCCGGCTCATGGACTCCCTGGGCGGCATCCCGCTGGGCCGTCCCAACCGGCCCGAGGAAGTCGCCGAGCTCGTCGCCTTCCTCGTCTCCGACCGCGCCTCGGCCATCGTCGGCGCCGAACACGTCATCGACGGCGGCACCACCCCCACCGTCTGAACCCGCCACCACCCCAGGGAGCGTCATGCACGACAACCAGCCCCGAACCAGCACCCCGGACACCCTGCCCGAGGTGATCACCCGCTACTTGACAGCACACCGCGCCCACGACACCGCAACCGCGATCACGGCGTTCACCCGCGAAGCCACAGTGATCGACGACGGCAACACCTACGAGGGCATCGAGGCGATCGCGAAGTGGCTGAACCGATCGGCCACCGAATTCACCTACAGCATCCACCTCACCGGCGCCGAGCAGACCGACGCAATCCGCTACATCGCCACCCACCACCTTGAGGGCAACTTCCCTGGCGGGACCATCGATCTGCGATACCAGTTCACACTCCGCGACGGCCTCATCGAACGCCTCGTCATCGAACCCTGAGACCCTGCCGGCGCCACCCGTTGCCGCCTCAGGCGAGAAGCCCCGCTCGCCCCGAAATCTCGGTGACTCACCTTCGTGCCAGGTCAGGCCGCCAATGGCAGTGGCCGTCCGCCCCAGCGGATGCCCTTCTCGCTGCGGATGCGGGCGCGTTCCTCGCGTTCGGCGGCCAAGACATCGCGGTGGCGAGCGTTGGCGTTGCGCCACCGGAGGTAGGCGTGCAGGGCCCGGGTCTGCACGGTGTGGTTGGGGTGATTGGAGTTGGCGATGGTGAACTGCCGCAGTGGTCCGAAGTGGGCCCCGATCGGGTTGGCCCAGGAGGCGTAGGCCGGGGGAAAGCACAACTCGACCTTGTGTTTCTTCGCCCAGCGGCGGATGCCCGGGCCTTTGTGGGCGGCCAAATTGTCCAGGATGACGTAGATCGGGACGCCGTCGGGCCGGGCGGCACGGATCGACTTCAGCCGCAGACAGCGTATTGGCGGCCCCCTTCCTACGGCGGGTGACGCCCCACAGGGTGTCGTCGCCGAGCGAGTAACAGCCGTGGAAATAGCGCCCGCCGTGCGTGCGGTGGTAGGTGGCGGGAGCCGGTCAGGGTGTTTACGTTCGGCCCAGCCTGAGCCTGCGGTGAGCCGATCCGAGCGGTCCGAACTCGTCGAAGGCGAAGACCCGCGGCGCCGGTCCGGGAAACGGACAATGACCTCCCCGATCCGATCCGATCCGGTCCGGCTTCGCTTCGCTGTCCAGGTAGGGGGTCTCCTTCCACATCTTGGTGCGCTGGAAGGTAACGCCGCGGCGGGCGAGCAGGCCACGTAAGCTTTCGCGGCCGATGAGGATCACTCGGCCCTGGGCTTTCCGCAGGTAGGCGACAGTTTGCGCAGTGATCAGCGGGTGAAGGCCTGACCGAGCTTGGTCGGGCGGGTGGTGGCCGTCGCAATGACGAAGTTCTCGTCGTCAGGGCTGAGCCGGCGGGGACGGCCTCCCGCCCACATAGGGTCCAGGCAGGCCAGGCCGACCTTGTTGAACCAGTGGAACACATCCCGGACGGTGCCCTCGTCGGCCTGCACCAACTGGGCAATCACCGACACGCGGCTCCCGCCAGCCGACGCCAGCAGCATCCCCGTGCGCCAGTAGCGCACCGCGTGAGTGCTGCCACGCCGCACAATCTGCCGCAGCTTCTGCCCTTCTTCTGCCCTTCCTGGTCGGTCAGTCTGCGCATACGGACGGGCGCGGCCACCGCGCCTCCAGCGGTGGGATCGAACGTCACCGCACGTCCAACCGTCACGATCACCAAACCGGCAAACCTATGTGGTCACAGCATTAGGCGGAGCTGGTGGTGCTGGTCGGCAGGGCCTGCTGATAGAGCGCCACCAACACGCCGTGCACGGGCTGGTCCTCCGCGTTTTCCTCGGCCTCGTCGACCAGTTCGGCGAGGGCCTCGCCGAGTTCTCTTGCCTTCGCGGGGCTCAGACGCAGGTGGCGCAGTGTCAGGTGGGTCTCGGCGGGTGAGCGGTCCAGCTCCTGGGCGACCGCAGCGAGCATCGCGGCGGTGCCTGCCGCTTGGGGTTCGGCGACGACCATGTGACGTGCCGTGCGCTGGTAGTACTGCTCGGTGCCGCCGCGGACCTGGCGGGTCTCGGCGATGTGGACAAGGCCGGCTCCGCGGAGCACTTTGAGGTGGTGGGCCACGTTGCCCTTTTTCGCGTCGAGCTGCGCCGCGAGCCCGCTGATGGTGGCAGGCCGTTGGCCCAGGGCGAAGAGCAACCGCTGGCGCAACGGGTGAGAGAGCGCCGCGAACTGCTCAGGCGCACCGATCTCCAGGACGTCCTCAGGAGGCGGCAGGCAGGAAGGCTGATCGCGCATACCGAAAGTGTCTAAATTCTTTGACGCTTCCGCAAGGGCGGTGCTCTACTTCCTGCCATGACGATCCTGACGAAGCTTCAACCGGCCCCTGTCATCGACGAGACGGCCCGGCTGCTGACCGAGCACTACGTCTTCCCCGAGATAGCCGAGCAGCTGACCGGCCTCCTGCAACGACGGCTCGCCCAGGGCGCCTATGACGTCGACGACGCCGAGGAGCTCGCCCGGCTGGTCACTACGGACCTGCAGTCCGTCAACGGCGACCGGCACCTGAGCCTGAAGCACCACACCGACCCGGTGCCCCCCAAGCAGGGGGCGGCCAACCTGGCCGCCGTCCGCCGGGAGTTCGACAGCTCGCTGGGCGGTGCGCCCCGGGTGGCATTGCTCGACGGAGGGGTCGCCGTACTGGAGCTGGCGCCGATGCTGTTTCCGCTGGAGTGGGCCGCCGAACCGTTGAGCGCCGCGCTCACCCTGGCTGCCCGCGCCCAGGCGCTGATCGTGGACCTCCGCGCCAACCGGGGCGGCGACCCGGACACGGTCGCCTTCGTCTGCAGCTACCTACTGGACGAGCGCACCCACCTCAACACCATGTACTGGCGCGCCGGCGAGCGCAGCGAGCAGTCCTGGAGCCTGCCGCACGTCCCCGGCGCCCGCTTCGGCGGCAGCAAGCCGTTGTACGTGCTGTCCAGTGACAGCACCTTCTCCGCCGCCGAGGAGCTGGCGTACGACCTGCAGCAGCTCGGCCGCGCCGTAGTCGTCGGCGAACGCACCCGCGGCGGCGCGCACCCGCGCGAGGGCTGGACCGTGCACCCGCACCTGGAAGCCAGCATCCCTGTGGGCCGTGCCATCAACCCCGTCTCCGGCACGAACTGGGAGGGCACCGGCGTGCACCCGGACATCCCTTGCACCGCTGCGGACTCCCTCGACCGCGCACACGCGCTGGCCCTCGCCCGGCTCAATGACCTTCCGGTCGCTGCTGTCTGACGTGGCCGAGGGTCGGCGCGCGCGCTGACGATCCATGCGCAGTGGCGACGGAGGTTGTCACATTCGTGGACCCGGTGGTGTCTTCATGCCAAACAGGCAGGCGTCCAAGGAGAACACCATGGCGCTACGCGTCCCGACGGCCGAGCTCCCCGCCGAGCTCCGCGAAAATCTGATCAAGCAGCTCGGTTCGGTGCCCGAGCCCAACGAGGTGCTGTGGAACAACCCGAAGCTCGCCGAGGCCAACCAGGAGTTCTCAAGCCAAGGTGGCCACCTGGGACGCGGTCGACGCGAGCCTCAAGACGTTCGCGTACATGGCTGTTGCCGCACGGGTCGGCTGCAGCTGGTGCCTCGACGTCAACCACTTCGCGGCACTGAACCAGAACCTGGACCTGGCCAAGGCGAGCCAGGTGCCGCGCCGGCGGGAGTCGGAGGTGTTCACGCCGTTGGAGCGGGAGGTGATGGAGTACGCCGAGGCCATGACGAACACGCCGACGACCGTCACCGATGAGCTGTCGGCGAGTTTGCTCGGCCAACTCGGCCCGGCGGCGCTGGTCGAGCTCACCGTATTCATCGGCTTCGCCGACTTGGCGGCCAGGTGCAACACGGCGCATGGGATCACCTCGCAGGGCTGCTCCGATGCCTGCGAGATCCCACTGGCCCTGATGTCGCCCAGGACGTAGAGCTCACGGAGAGCTTTTCGATCGCGCTGCCGCAAGGCGGTCGGCTACAGCCGGGGTGGCCCGCAATGCCTCCAGGTCATGAACCACAAGGCTTCCTGCTTGACCAATGAGCCCGTGGCGCTGCACCGTCGGCCCATTTGCGTGATCGGCGGCAGCGGCCGTTCGCCCCTCCCCCCCCCATCGGCCGGATCACCTGCTTCAGCAGCGGGCGAGTGTGCCGCTCTTCAGCGTGGATTTGTCGCTGAACACCCAGCCTTCGGTGTTCGTGCCCGCGATACGGGCGTAGATCCACTTGTTGCCCTGGTCATTGGTGACGTAGCAGTGGTAGTAGACCTTCACGCCGGACTTCATCGCGGTCACATAGGAGCACACCGCGTACGGGCCGGTGTAGAGGTGGGTGTCTTGGGCCGCGTTACCGTAGCCGTCGCTGCGGTTCGAGTGGGCCCAGCCGGTGCACGCCGTCGACACCGGGACGGGCTCCTTCACCGGTGAGCTGGGCGTCGCCTTCGGCGAGCCGGACGGGTCCGCGGTCGACTTGCCGCCGCCGTTGCCTGGCGTCGGCGTGGGACCTGTTGTCTCTCGGACGTCGTCCTTCTTCGAGGGGGTGCTGGACGGCGTCCCGCTGGGGCCTGTGGACGCCAGGTCCCCCGGGGAGGTCGGGCCGCGGGACACGTCACCGCCGGCGCCGGTGCTCGCCGTCGGAAGCGCCGCGTTCGACCCGCCGCCCGCGTTGCCCCGCATGTCCATCAGAGCGTAGGCAACTCCGCCGCAGGTGAGGACGGTAGCGGCCGCCACCGCGACGACGGTACGGGTGCGGCGGCGCCGCGCGGGGACGATCGTGGCACGGGTCTCGGAACGGCTGCCGACACCGTCGAGTATGCCGGGCACCATGCCCGGTTGTGCGGCGTCCGGCTGCGGAGGGGCGCCGTAGGCGTCGGCCGGCGTGTAGGGGGCGGCGGGCTGCGCGGCAGGCTGGAAGAACGGCGCGGCAGGACCGAAGCCCGGCGGAGTGACGGGCTGGGGGGCCGGTGCCGACGCGAGGTCCGCAGTGCTGCCCCCGGCGACCGCCTCCAGCATCTCGCGCGCCTGCCCGGCGTCGGGCCGCTGCAGCGGATCCTTGGCCATCAGCGCCTGCAGCACCGGCGTGAGCGCTCCCGTCCGCTGGGCCTGCGGAAGCGGGTCGGTGACGATCGCCGACAGCGTGGACCACACCGACGTACGGCGGAAGGGAGAAGAGCCCTCCACGGCCGCGTACAGCGTCATGCCCAGCGCCCAGATGTCCGACGCGGCACTCGGTTCCCGGCCCTGTGCGCGTTCTGGCGGCAGAAAGTCGAGGGAGCCGACGATCTGACCGCTCTGGGTCAGCTTGGCCAGGGCCTCGTCGCCGGAGGTCTCCATGCTGGCAATGCCGAAGTCGGTGAGCACGACCCGGCCGCCGCGCTCCAGCAGCACGTTGCCGGGCTTGACGTCCCGGTGGAGGACTCCGGCCCGGTGAGCCGCGTCGAGCGCGTCCATCAACTTGGCGCCGATCGCGGCCGCTTCGCGCGGGTCCAGTGGGCCGCGCTCCGTCAGCACGTCGTCGAGGGAGGGCCCGTCGACCAGCTCCATGACGATGACGGGCAGCCCCCGCTCCTCGACCACGTCGTGCACGGTGACCACACCGCTGTGCCGGATACGGGCGGCGGCCTGCGCCTCGCGCTGCATCCGGTCCCGCAGTTCGGCCAGTTCGGCCGGGGAGGCGTCGGTGTAGGCCCGCAGGACCTTGACGGCGACCTCCCGGTTCAGCAACTGGTCCACCGCGCGGGCGACCACGCCCATGCCACCGCGCCCGATCATCGCGGTCACGCGGTATCGGCCGCCCAGAACCTCGCCGACCAGCTCCGCGCCGTTGGCCCCCGTCACGTGTCACGCTCCGTTCGTCGCACTGTTCAAAATCCGCCACGTGGCGGGCCCCAGGGTAGGCGTAATGGTGCGGGCGAGTTCGCGCGGCCCCCGGCCTCGGCGCGCAGGCGAACCTTCCAACAGCCCTCATCACCTAGGCGGGCGGGGTCAGTGTGTGGCGGAACCAAGGACAGGGAGTTCCCGCTCGCGCTGCGCCTCCCGTTGCCGCCAGGCTCCGGGGGGTTCGCCGTGGTGGCGGCGGAAGGCGGCGGCGAACGCGTAGGGCGAGCTGTAGCCGATCGTGCGGGCGATGGCCGCCATGCCGAGTTCGCCGCTGCGCAGGTGGTCGCGGGCGAGGGCCATGCGCCAGTCGGTCAGGTACTGCATGGGGGTCTGGCCGAGCGCGTCGCGGAAAGTCCGGGCGAAAGCGGCCCGGGACAGGCCACTGATCGCTGCGAGTTCGGGGACCGACCAGTCGCGCCCGGCGTTCTCGTGGATGGCCTGCAGTGCGGCGCTCAGGCGGGGATCGGCCAGGGCCCGGTACCAGCGGGGGGCGGTGGGGCTGCGGCGGAAGTCGCTGCGGATGGCCAGGACGAGGAGGACGTCCAGAAGCCGGTCGAGCACGGTGGGTTGGCCCGGCTCGGGGGTGGCCAGCTCGTGGGAGAGCAGCCCGATCACATCCCGCAGCGGGTCGCCGACCGCCGCTTGCAGGGTGAGGGCCTGGGGCAGCGCCTCCAACAGCCCGTTGCCGATGTCGCCGGTGAACCGGTAGGCGCCGCAGAGGAACACCGTCGCCCGGGGGTTGTCGGCCTGCGCGTCGTGGGCATGCCGGGCCCGGAACTCCTCCGGTTCGAGGCAGTCGGTGCCCGCCTCGTGCCCGATGTGGTGGTCCGGTCCGCCGCGCACCAGCGTCACCTCCCCGGGCACGAGTTCCACCGCCCGGCTCGGATCGTCCAGCCACAGCCATCCCCGGCCGCGCACCACTGTGTGCACGGCCAACTGGATCGAGCCGGCCAGCCGCAGCCCCCACGGCGGCTCGGCGACCGTCCGGGCGAAGACCGCGCCGCCGGCGCGAGCCCGCGCCAGGTGATCATGCAGTATGTCCACTCACTCAGTATCGACAGGACGACCACGCCTGGCAACGGAACGATCGTTTGACATAAAGAGTTGAGTGATTCACACATTGATCCGCTCCATCGCTACTCTCACGATGGACTCATGACTGGATCACCACAGACCGCTCTCATCCTCGGCGGCACCGGCCGCACCGGTTCAGGCCTGGCGAAGAAGCTCGCCGAAGGCGGCCTGGCCACCCGCACCGCGGCGCGCCACGGCGCCGACGTGCACTTCGACTGGGACGACCCGGCCACCCACCCCGGCGCCCTGACCGGGGTCGACCGCCTCTACCTCGTCACCCCCGTCATGCGTGTCACGTACGCCGACCAGGTCGCCGCCTTCCTCGATCTCGCCGAAGCCGCGGGCGTCCGCCACGTCACCTACCTCAGCACCTACGGCGCCGACCAGGCACCGCCCCAGGCCGACATCGGAGCCGTCGAGGCCGACCTCGCCGCCCGCAGCAACATCACCCATTGCGTCCTGCGCCCCGCCTGGGTGATGCAGAACTTCGCCGACGCCCACCTTCCGGTCGTCAACGGGGCCATCACGGTCCCCACCGGCGGCGGCACCGAGGCCTTCGTCGACGCGGACGACATCGCCGCCGTCTCCGCCGAGACGCTGCTCGCCCCCACCACCCACGCAGGCGCCCACTACGCGCCCACCGGCCCGCAGGCCCTCACCGTCGCAGAGGTCGCCGACACCATCACCGCCGTGACCGGCCGACCCGTCGCGCACCACGACCCAGACCCCGAGCTGTGGATCGGAGGCGCCGTCGCCGCCGGTGTCGTCCCCGCCGACTATGCGGTGCTGCTCCGCTGGCTGACCGGCACCCTCAGCTCCGGCGACGGCTCCACCTCCAACGCCGACGTCGAGAGGGTCACCGGCCGGCCCCCGACCGCCTTTCTCGACTTCGCCCGACGCGAGGCCCACGCCTGGACGGCGGGCCGGTGACCGGGCCCGTGGGCGACATCGCCGACTTCGCGGCGCTGGACCCGTTCTTCCGCATCATCCGAGTGGGGCTGGCGGGCCTGGTCGACGGCGAGCACTTCTTCGACCTCCTGGCCGAGGACGTGGTCGTCGAATACGTCGTCTCTGCCCCTGGCTACCCGCGCCGCGTCCAGGGCCGACGAGCGGTCGCCGACCTGTACCGCGGCTACGGCGACGTCATCGTCCTGCACGGCGCGGACGAACTCGCCGTCCACCACGACCCCGCGACATCCGTCGTCGTCCTGGAGTACGCCGTGCACGGGCGGGCGGTCCACACCGGACACGCCTACGACAACCACTTCGTCTCGGTGATCACCGTCAAGGACCGGCAGGTAACGCACTGGCGGGACTACCTGGACCCCGTCGCCGTCTTCCGGGCCCTCGGCTGGCCGGCCGAGCCTCGCTAGACAGGGATCACGTACCTGGCGACGAGCGAGCCCGGCCGCCGGGTCCCGGCCGCTCGGCTCCGTCAGGACCCCGCCTCGAAGTAGGGGTCTAGCATGAAAGCACGGCTTCACCTCCAGGGCCGCGCGTCGGCGCAAGGAGGCCCGCATGGCGTTCGACACGGCCGGCTTCGAGCAGGCCGACAGCTACCGCTACATGCCGATCTCCGAGCACGGCCTGATCGGCGATCTTCGTACGACCGCCCTGGTCGGCACGAACGGCACCATCGACTGGTACTGCTGCCCCCGCTTCGATTCGCCCAGTGTCTTCGGGTCCATCCTCGACGCCGACCGGGGCGGATCGTTCGAGTTGGCCGCCGAGGTCCCGACACGTACCCGGCAGTTCTACTTCCCCGACACGAACGTGCTGATCACGCGGTTCTTCGCGGCGGACGGGGTGGCGGAGATCCAGGACTTCATGCCCGTGGCCGACGAGTCGTCCGAGAAAGCCCGGCACCGGCTGATCCGGCGGGTGATCTGCGTCCGGGGAACCCTCCCGTTCAGGGCGCGGATCGCCCCCCGCTTCGGCTACGGCGCAGAAGCGCACACCACGCACCTCGAAGACCACGCGGCGGTGTTCCGCTCCCCGTCACTGACGCTCGCGCTGACCGCCACCGCGCCCCTGGAAAGCGACGGCCTGGACGTGTGGTCGCACTTCAAGCTCCTTGAGGGCGAGTCCCACGTGTTCGCCCTCGACCAGATCGGCGACAACGTCCCGGCCCGGTCGTGCCCGCGCGCCGAGGCGCAGGAGCAGGCCGACGCGACCGTCCGGTTCTGGCGCCACTGGCTGGCCGGTTCGCACTACCACGGGCGGTGGCGGGAGATGGTGCACCGCTCCGCGCTGGTGCTGAAGCTCCTCACCTACGCGCCGACCGGTGCGATCGTCGCCGCACCGACCACCAGCCTGCCCGAGCAGATCGGCGGCGGGCGCAACTGGGACTACCGCTATGTCTGGGTCCGCGACGCCGCCTTCTGCGTCTACGCCATGCTGCGCCTCGGGTTCACCTCGGAGGCCGAGGCGTTCATGGGGTTCCTCGGCGAGCGCGGCATCATGCGCGGCACCGGTGCGACCGGCCCGTTGCAGATCATGTACGGCATCGACGGGCGCAGCGAGCTGCCCGAGTACGAGCTCTCGCACCTGGAGGGCTACCTCGGCTCCGCGCCGGTCCGGGTGGGCAACGCCGCCACCGGCCAGCTTCAGCTGGACATCTACGGAGCCCTGATCGACTCCATCTATCTGTACGACAAGTGGGGGCAGCCGATCAGCAGCGCCCGCTGGGACGAGGTCGGCGCGATGGCGGACTGGCTCTGCGAGCACTGGGACCAGCCCGACGAGGGAATCTGGGAGACCCGCGGGGGCCGGAGGAATTTCGTGTACTCGCGGCTGATGTGCTGGGTGGCACTGGAGCGGGCGATGCGGATGGCTAACCGCCGCGGCTTGCCGGCCGACCTGCCACGGTGGCGGGAGTCCCGGGATGCGATCTACCGGCAGATCATGCAGCGCGGCTGGTCGGTCGAGCGGGGCGCGTTCGTCCAGGCTCTGGACGACAGCGTGCTGGACGCCTCGCTGCTGATGATGCCGATGGCCAAGTTCGTCTCGCCCACCGACCCCAAGTGGCTCTCCACCCTGGACGCGCTCACCACGGACCTGGTGTCCGACTCGCTGGTCTACCGCTATGACCCGACCGCCAGCCCGGACGGCCTGCACGGCTCCGAGGGCACCTTCTCGATCTGCTCGTTCTGGTACGTGGAGGCGCTGGCCCGCGCAGGACGGCTTGAGGAGGCCCGGCTCGCCTTCGAGAAGATGCTCACCTACGCCAACCACCTGGGTCTGTTCGCCGAGGAGATCGGCCCGACCGGCGAACAACTGGGCAACTTCCCCCAGGCCTTCACCCACCTCTCGCTGATCAGCGCCGCCTTCAACCTCGACCGGGCACTGGGCTGACGCGGCGTCACCGCCGGGTCGGAGGTGCCGGAAGTATTGCTGCGGGTCGACGGCTGTGGGCAGCGACAGCAGGTCAACATCCTGCCCCAGTAGTGTGGCTTCGCATGACCGACGCCGAGATCGAGATCACCGCGGACCTGGTCCGCGACCTGCTGCAGGAACAGCATCCAGACCTCGCAGGGCTGGCCATCCGCGAGGTGGCGGGCGGCTGGGGCAACCAAATGTGGCGCCTCGGGGACGAGTTGGCCGTGCGCATGCAGCGCATGGACCCCACCCCGGAGCTCCAGCTCAAGGAGCGGCGGTGGCTACCCGTGCTGGCCCCGCGCCTGCCACTCCCCGTGCCGACCCCGGTGCGGTTCGGCGAACCGTCCGAGCGCTTCCCCAAGCACTGGACCATCATGACGTGGGTCCCCGGCCAGCCACTGGACTACGGCTCGATCAGCCGCGGCCACCACGCGGCCGACATCCTGGCGGGCTTCCTCACAGCGCTCCACGTGGAGGCGCCCACCGAGGCGCCGATCAGTGAGGACCGCGGCGAACACCCCAAGAAGTGCACGGACGGCTTCGACCACTTCTTCCACGCCGCCGTCCCCGACGACCTCGCCCACGACGTCCGGGCCGTCTGGGACGACGCCGTCGCGGCCCCAGAGTGGGCAGGCCCGCCACTCTGGGTGCACGGCGACCTTCATCCCGCGAACGTCGTCGTCACGGACGGAACACTCTCGGGCATCGTCGACTTCGGTGCCCTGTTCGCCGGCGACCCGGCCTGGGACCTCGCCGCCGCATGGGTACTCCTACCCGCGGGCTGCGCCTCGCGGTTCTTCAACATGTACGCGCAGGCAGACGCGGGGACCATCCGGCGCGCCCGCGGGCTGGCCGCCCTCAAGAGCCTGTTCCTCATGCTCATGGGCCAGAGCGGCGACCGGGGCCTGCCCGGCGGCAAGCCGACATGGGGACCCGCAGGCCGGGCAGCACTCGATCGCGTCCTGAGCGACGATCTGACGTAGGCACGGAGCGACCGAGCCCCGTCCGACACCCGCCGCCGGAGTCGGGTAGCCGTTGTCCGTCAGGCGGAAGTAACCACCTCCTCATGCGGACGCATCATGGGCGAGTGCCCGAGCGATGAAGGTCAGGGCCGGATGTGCTTCAACGTGAATTCGGGCAGGGCATACGGGCCGGCTTGCGGAGCTGAGGGGTCGGCAGGCGTGTCGGCGCCGGTGATGTGTGCCGCATAGAGCTCGGCGTTGTCGACGGGCGTGTAGTCCAGTTCAGACTCCGCGGGAAGTTGCCAGAAGCGGCGGGTGTTGGCAGAGACGGCGTACACCGTGGCGAACCGGGTGGAGAGCGGGCAGGTGAGCGCGGCCCGGCTGAAGCCGACGGCATCACGCGGGCTCAGCCACGTCGCGAGATGGCGGGGCTCAGTGGGTGTCACCTCGAAGCTGCCGATGCGCAGGCAGATCACAGAGAGGCCGAACTTGTCGGCATACAGCTGCCCCAGGGCCTCGATGGCTGCCTTGCTCACCCCGTACAGACCATCCGGGCGCACCGGATCCTGTGGACCGGTGAGGTGGGCCGTGGGATAGAAACCGGTCACGCGATTGCTGCTGGCCAGCACCACACGCGGAACCGCGGTGCGCCGGGCAGCTTCCAAGACGTTGTGGCTACCCAGCACATTGGCTTCCAGGAGGTCGGGCAGCGGCGCCTCGTCCGGCAGCCCGCCCAGGTGGAGCACCGCGTCCGCGCCCGACAGTGCAACCTCCACAGCGGGCGCATCCCGAAGGTCGACCGTGTGAACCACTTCGTTGGCTGCCTCCTGCTGGATCGCAACCCGGTCGAGCAGAACCAACTGGCCAACCTCGCCGCGCAACGCCCGCCGTGCAACCCGACCGATACTCCCGGCCGCACCGGTGACAACTACCGTTCCCAACCCCATGGCGTCTCCCCTACTCCATCTCGCCAAGGCCCTGATCCGAGCACGCGGTGATCCTCCCATCACGGGTCATCGCGATGAGGGGGCGCCGGTTCGCGCGGGAGCAGCGTCATGGCAGACCCGGACCCAGTTTCCGTATATGCCGGTGACTGACATACTCTGGTTCCATGACTGACCGTGCGATGCAGGAACCGACCCTGCTTCTCCTCACCGCGCTCGCGGACAAGCCACGTCACGGCTACGCGATCGCGCGTGAGGTGGAGACGATCTCGGGCGGGCGGGTGAAGATGCGGACCGGCACTCTCTATGGGGCGCTGGAGCGCCTGCTGCAGCAGGGCCTGATCGAGGTGCACAAGGAGGAGGTCGTCGACAGCCGGCTGCGGCGCACCTACACCTTGACCCCTCCCGGCCGTACGGCACTGGCCGTCGAGGCCGAGCGGATCGCGGCCACCGCCCGCGAAGCCACCCGGCGCCTGGGAGCCACCGGCAAGGCGGCCACCGCGTGAACCCCGTTCTGCTGCACCTGTATCCGGTCGGCTTCCGCCGCGCCTTCGGCGACGAGATCGCCGAGTCCTACCGGGAGGCGACCGAGGGAGCGGGCCGTGGCGCCCGCCTCCGCGAGACGGCCGACATAGTCACGCACGCCCTGCGGCTGCGCCTCGGCGTCGGCTCCGCGCACCCGGGCGGACGGCTTTTCGCGGCCGTCGCCCCCTTCGGTCTGGCCGCGACGGCCACGTACTCCGCCTTCAACCTCATCGGGAGCATCGGCGACTGGTACGTCATGCGCACCGCGGGAACCGCAGGTGACATGGGTCCGCTCGTGACCCTGATGAACGGCTGCTACCTGCTGACGTTGGTCGGCGCGGTGGTCGCACTGGCCGGACGCTACCTGCCCGGGGTGCTGTGCGCGGTCATCGGGGCGGCGGGCAGTTCGGTCGCCTTCCTCTACCCGGTCTGGCGCATGCCGCCCGACCTGCGATGGGAACTTGTGGGCTTCCTTCTCGCACCGATCCTGATCGCCGCACTCCCCCTCGCCTGCCCGCCCGACCTCCGCCCGGCCCACCGGGTGCGCGGCACGGCAGGCGTGCTCGCGCTGGTGGCGTGGGCCGTGCTTCTGGTGGCCGCGGTCACCGTGATCGACCCGCTCGGCATCGGCCTGCTCCTGCCCTGGAGGTTCGGCGTCCCGATGGCCGCAGCCCTGCTCCTGGCGGGCCGCCGGGCCGTCGCCGGGATCCGCACCACAGTCCAACTCGCCTGCGCCGCCGCACCGTTCCTCGTCATCCTGTACTTCTCCGGATGGGCGCAGAGCGACGACATCCTCACCGCCCTCGGCGCTCTCGCTGTCACCGCCGTCGCCCTGCGACTGCGCCGCCGCAGCGGCTCCGACACGGTGAACCCGGCCTGAACACTGGGGAGTTCGCCCACCGTTGCCAGGCAGAGCAGACAGAGGTGCAACGTCGGGCGTGCACACCAGGATTCACCCGACGGGTGATGGCCCCCCGTGATGCGGGTTGTGGCTATTCGACTTCGGCGACTTCGGCGATCGTGAAACAGCCGGGGAAATGACCACGTGCGCTGCGCATCGCCGCCCCGGTACAGAGCCGACTCCCCACCTCGCCGCCCCTGCCGCCGACGACGAGGCGGCAGGCCCCTCCCTTCCCCCCTATAGCCAGCCCTTCTTCGACCGGCCGCCTCGTCACAGGAGTTCCCATGCCCGTGTCCGTACGCACCGAAGGCACCGGCAGCCGGCCCCGGCCAGTCCTGGCTGTCGGGCAGCGCGTGAACCGTGCTTCAGCCAGGGGCGGGCGTCTGGCCGCAGTCGACGGGCTGCGGATGCTCGCAGCAGCAGCCGTGGCGGCCTACCACTACCTGGGCACCCCGACCCCCCGTTTCTGGGGCGAGGCCCACGACCTCCCGCAGGCTGCACCACTTCTCCACGCGGTCAGCGGATACGGCTGGCTCGGCGTCGAGGCGTTCTTTCTGATCAGCGGCTTCGTCATCTGCATGAGCTGCTGGGGCCGCACCCCGGCGCAGTTCGCCGTCTCCCGTATCTCCCGGCTCTTCCCGCTGTATTGGGCCGTCGTCCTGATCATCGTCGCCACGGGTACCGTCGCCGTGCTCGCCGGACAGCGTTCAGGAGCACCCACGGACCTGCGCACCACCCTCGGCAACCTGACGATGATTCCCAGCCCGCTCGGCCTGGATTTCACCGCCGGCGTCGCCTGGACGCTCTGGGTGGAAGCCCGCTTCTACCTGCTCATGGGCGCGCTGTTGCTGATCGGCCTCACGTACCGGCGCGTCATAGCCTTCGGCTTCCTCTGGCTCGTCCTGGCGTCCATCGGCCGCGAACTGCACTCCACCGTCCTGGACGAGTTCCTGCTCAGCCAGTACGCCGGGCTCTTCGTGGCCGGTATCGCGCTCCACCTGGTGCACCGCTTCGGGCCCAACCTGCTCCTGTGGCTCCTGGCCGGCTTCGCCTGGTGCTACACCCTCACCGTCCTGGACGACCGTGTCGCCGGACACTCCGGCTCCAACTGGGCGGTCAGCGCGGCCGTCCTCACCGGCTTCCTCCTCCTGCTCGCCCTGGCCGGCCCCGGCCCGCTGCGCCACCTCCAATGGCGAACCCTCGTCTACGCGGGCGCCCTGACCTACCCGTTCTACCTGGTCCACCAAAGCCTCGGCATACCAGTGACCCGCGGCATCCTCAAGACCGCCCCCGGCCTCGGCCTGCTCCCCTCGATCGCCCTCGGTCTCCTCTTCTCCCTCCTCCTGGCAGCCGCGCTGAACCGCCTGGTCGACCGCAAACTCGGCCGCCTGCTCCGCCACCACCTCACCGCAGCCCTCAACCCCACACCACCCATTGCCGACAATCCCCACACGCCAGCACCCGATGGCGATGCCCCAGAACCCGCCCTCTCCACAGGACCTTTGACACAGCGCCGCCCATGACGGCGAGAGCGCCGAACGACATGCCCTGGCTCGCGCGGATGAGGGGCTGCCGGTGCGCGTCCTCGACGCGGACGACCTGGCGGGGCGGCCGGGCTCCTGGTGCGGTCCGACGATCCGAGCGCACGACATCGAACCCGCCGCCCGCCATCACTACGCCGAGGTTCTGCTGCTCGGCACGATCGTCGCGGGGAACGGCGGTGGGAAGCCGTACTCGGCGCATTCGAAAGGACCCGCCACCACAGCCCGCCCAGGGGCTAGGCGCGGACTTCGTCGCAGGCGATGCGGAGGTGGCGGGGGCCGCGGAGGACGGCGTTCTGGCGGTAGGGGGGCGGGTCCTCCAGGAGGCGGGGGTTGTGGAGGCGGCGGGCCAGTTCGGTGAGGGCGAGCTGGGCCTCCAGGCGGGCCAGGGGGGCACCGAAGCAGCTGTGGATGCCGCTGCCGAGGCCCAGGTGCTGGACGTCCGGGCGGTCCGGGTCGAAGCGGTCGGGGTTCTCGAAGCGCTGGGGGTCGCGGTTTCCCGAGGCGAGGATCAGCCACATCGAGGAGCCCTTGGGGATGGTGACGCCACGCACCTCGATGTCGACGAGCGGGGTGCGCTGGGGCAGCAGTTGGACCGGCGGTTCGAACCGCAGCAGCTCCTCCACCAGCGGTGCCGCGAGCGCCGGGTCCCGGCGCAGCCGTTCCAGTACGTCGGGGTTGCGCAGCAGCGTGAGCATCCCGTTCGTGATCAGGTTGACCGTCGTCTCGTGGCCGGCGATCAGCAGCAGCGCGGCGGTGCTGAGCAGTTCCATGGTCGACATGGACTCGTCCTGCCCGTGCCCCGTGGCCAGTTGGGACAGCATGTCGTCTCCGGGCTGCTTGCGCCGCTCCTCGATGAGACCGGCCAGGTACATGCCCAGTTCCATGCGGGAGTCGTGGGTCTTGCGCTGCCTTTCGGCGGGATCCGCGTCCGGGTCGGGGTCCAGGCTCGCGGCGAGGGTGTCGGCCCAGACGTGGAAGCGGGGCTCGTCCTCGTGCGGCACTCCCAGCAGCCGGCAGATCATGGTCACGGGGAACGGGTAGGCGAACTGGTCGACCAGGTCGATGCTTCCGGGGTCTCCGAGGTTGTCGATCAGCCCGGTGACGATGGAGCGGAGGTCGTCCCGCATCCCGTCGACGCGGCGCGGGGAGTGCGGCGGCCCGAAGGGCCGGTTGGTCATCCGGCGGAGCCGGTCGTGTTCGGGCGGATCCAGCTTGAGGAAGCTCGGCGGCAGGGCCGCGGCCTCCTCCTCGGCACCCTCGGCCAACGGGTCCTTGGCGGTCGCGGCCAGGTTGCGGGTGTCGGAGCTGAGCCGCGGGTCGTGCAGCAGGCTCTGGATCTCGTAGTAGGTGCTGATGACGTACGGCCCGCTCCCGTCGTGGAAGACGGGAGTCTTGCGCAGTTCCTCGTACAGGGGGTACGGGTTCGCGCGGTTGGCGTAGTCCAGGATCTCGCTCAGGATGCCTTGGGTCATTTGCGGTCCTCCGGGGGCCTGCGGGTCAGTGCCCGGCGGGGGTGAACGTCATCCGCCGGTCGGCCGGCGAGTATCCGCTGAGGGTGATGGTCGGCCCGTGCGTGGGCACGGACGGGTCGGGGAAGTCGGCGGGGACGGGACGGTGGCCGTCGGAGCGCCGGTCGACCGTCGGGAACGGCACCGGGAAGGGCGCGGTGCTCTCGATCTGCTGCTGGTAGAACGGCAGCCACCGGCAGTTGTCGAAGGTGACGGCCCCGATGACGCGGCCCTGATACCCGTAGACACCGGTGAAGCGGCGTTCCGCGCGCGAGCCCTGCGTGATCATGATTTCGGAGCCCATCGACGGAACGCCGACGGATTTGATGTTGACCCCGAACTGCGAGGACCAGAAGGCCGGCACCCAGATGTGCGGGCGCCGGTCGGTGCTCACGCTGAGCATGTTGTGTGCCGCGGTCTCCGCCTGGGAGACGGCATTGCCCCAGTGCTCCAGGGAAAGGAACTGGTACCCGAACAAGGGGTGCGGGGAGCGAGCCACGTCCCCCGCCACGTAGATGTCGTCGGTGACGATGCCCCGGATGTCGAAGGCCCGGCAGCCCGCGTCGCAGGCGATGCCGCGCGGACCCGCGCCGAGCCCCGAGCCCGCCAGCCACTCGGTGTTGCGCTGGGCGCCCAACGAGACGACCACCACGTCGCAATCCAGCGTGGTGCCGTCGGAGAGGTGCGCGGCCCGTACGCGTCCGGTGGAGTCGCCCTCCAGTGCGGTGACCATGATGCCGGTACGCAGGTCGACGCCCTGCTCTCGCTGGAGCTCGGCGGCCACGGCCCCGATCACCCCGCCGAGCGCCCCGACCAGGGGCGCGTCGCCGCGTTCGGCGACGGTGACCTCCAGCCCGCGCTCCCGGCACGCCGAGGCGATCTCCGAGCCGGTGAAACCGGCGCCGATCACCAGGACCCGGCGGGGCCCCGCGTCGAGTCGCCCCGCCAGCGCCGCGCCGTCGTCGCGGGTGCGCAGCACGAACACGCCGTCGAGTTCGCCCTCTTCCGCGTTCGGCCAGGGCCGGGCCCGTACGCCGGTGGCGATCAGCAGCCGGTCGTACGGGACCTCGTCCCCGTCGGCCAGCTTGACCCGCCGGGCCGCCATGTCGAGGCCGACGGCCGGTACGCCGAGCCGCCACTCGGCGTCGATGGCGCGGCGGCGGGGCAGTGCGGTGCGCTCGGCCCTCGACTTGCCGAGCAGGACCCCCTTGGAGAGGGGCGGGCGGTCGTAGGGCTCGTACGGCTCGTCGCCGATCATGGTCAGCGAGCCGGTGAAACCCTTGTCGCGGATGGTCTCGGCGGCGCGCAGGCCGGCGAGTGAGGCCCCCACCACGACGATCCGGCCGTCGCGCTTGAGGTGCTCCAGGGTTGCTTCATGCATCGGAGGCCTCCGCGGCGACCGTCCGGTCCCGGTCCTGTTCGCGGGTCCGGTCGCGGTCCAGGTCGTCCACGAGGATGGCCTGGACGGGGCACGCGGCGGCGGCCTGCGCCAACCGCTCGCGCTGTTCCTCCTCGGCCTGGGGATCGTAGAGGAGCCCCTCGTCCCCGTGCATCGCGAAGACATCGGGCGCGAGGAAGGCGCACTGCGCGTATCCCTGGCACCGGTTGAGATCGACGACAAGCCTCAGCAACGTGCGGTCCTCTCGGTGACCCCCTCGGCTCCCCGGACCAGCCTGCCCGACGCGCGCCGTTTCGGCCCGTCCACGCGGACAATCGGGGTGACGGCCGCGCGGCCACGGGTTCTCACGGGGCGCGGCGGGCGGCCCACAGCATGTACACGCTGATGAGGAGGGCCCAGGCGGGAAATACCAGCTCGGACCACGGCACGGAGGATCCCACCACCAGGAGGACCAGACCGGCCACCACCCCGGCCAGGCTCAAGCCGCGCGGGAAGGTGCCCAGCCTGCGCCCGATGGTGGACGTCACGAATACGAAGACGGCGGCCATCCGCATGCCGTACGTCGTGAGCAGCTCGTACCCGAAGTGCCGGCCGAAGTCCTGGGGCTGGTGGGCGGCGAGCACGGTCCCGGCGGCCGCGGCGGCGGCGAAGAGGGAGGCGACGAAGACCAGTCCGCTGCCCAGGAAGACGGTGGCGACGAACCGGTCCTCGGCCTCACCGGTATGCGCGCGCACGGCGCCCATGAACCAGAGGAAGGCGATGCCGGCGAAGGGGATGAGCTCCACCGCCGTGTTCACCTCGTCGCGCTGTCCCGCGTCGACCCGCACGGTGGAGCCGCCGGCTCCTTCCGGCAGACCGATCCGGGCCAGCACGATCGCCGCCGCCAGCAGGACCGCGAAGACGATGCCTGCCACTCCCGCCGCCCGCGGCGTCTCCAGATTCTGTGTCCGGGATGCGCCCCGTGATCGCTCTCTCATCCGTCCAGCAAGCCGAGCACCCCGCCCGGCTGCCAACGGGGTCAGCCAGCCGGGTGAACCGGTGACAGGGTGCCTGGCGGGGGGGGGCTTCGTACCCCCAGTACCTCCTGCGGGGGAAGCGCGCGGTGAAGGTCGGCCAGTCTGGGGTGGGCCGAAAGACATCACAGCGATTCTCACCACGAGCTGAAAGACCACGAACGGTCCTCGCGGCTGGTCCTGGCATCGTGCAAGGCCTCGCGCAAGGCGAACAACGCGGTCAGGTCGGCCTCCCGCACGAACTCGTCCAACAGCCTGATGACACAGTGTCCGCGCCCCTCGTCCACGGCCCTGACGATCGCCGCGATCGCTGTGCGCTGGACATCCGAAAGCGAAGCGTTCACCCGCAACTCCCGTTGACAGCCACCCCGCAGGCGGGCTCACACACCCACTCTCCTCTCCCTGCCGCCCGGAGCCGTGGCTGTCGGCCCGCCATCCCCCGAATGGCGCAGCTCACAGGCCGAGCCCTCCCCCGGCGCCCTCAGCCCCGAGCGAGCCGGGCTCCAACCACGGACCGGGTCCGGGACAGTGGGCGCAACCTGCGTTCAGGCCGCGCTGCGGAAGACGTACGCCGTCATCGGGGCGGTGACCGGCCCCTCACCCAGACGGGCCGTCATCTCCTCCATGATGGTGGCTCGGACGGCGGGCCCGTCGCCGCGCTCCTCGACGGCCGCACGCACCGGCGTCCCCGTGAGGAACCCGGTGGCGACGTCGGCGGCCGACGCGGCCCGGCCCTGAAGCGTCAGCTCCTGCTCCTCCTCGACCGTGAAATCGGCCCCCGCCAGGTCAGCGGCCACGACGGCGGGGTCCGCGTAACCGTGCGGCAACGTCGGCAGGAACCGCGGCGGATCGACCGGGAAGGCCCGCTCCAGGGCGGCCTGCACCGCGGCGTCGAAGCCGTGCGCCTCCAGCGGGCCCCAGGTGTTGAACAGGAATCGGCCGCCTGGGGCCAGCACCCGACGGACTTCGGTGAAGGCCGCGACCCGGTCGGGGAAGAACATCACACCGAACTGGCAGATCACGAGATCGAATGACCCGTCCGGGAACGAAAGCCGCTGGGCGTCGGCCTGCCGCCACACCGCGCCCGGCACACGGGCCGACCCGAAATCCACCATGGCCGTGTTCAGGTCGCTCGCTGTCACGACGGCCGACGGTGCCTTCGCGAGCAGCTCGGACGTCAACACGCCCGTGCCCGCGGCCAGTTCGAGGATGCGCTGCGGGCGGAGGGCCCCCGCCCGTGCGGCCAGGTCCTCGGCGAAGGGCCGGAAGAGCACCGGCACGAGGTACCGCTCGTACGCCGCCGGCATGGACTCCGACCACCGTCGGCCCGCATCGATATCCGTCACCATTGAGACGCTAGCGCCACCCCAGGAAACCCCCACCGCGCCGCGCCGCCCAATACTCTCGACGGCCCTTTCAGGCGGGCAGTGCACGCCCGATCGGTGCGCTGGACGACGCTGCGGTCGGGATGCCGTGCGCGGTGACGAGCCGGGCGTTGCCTTCAGCGAGTTGGTAGGCGAGGCCCACGACGCCGGTGTGGCCTGCGGCGACCTGGTCGGCGAGGACGCGGGAGCGGTCCAGAAGCAGGTCCACGGTGTGCCGTATGTGTGCGTCGATGAAGTCACTGTCCGAGGTGAGGCCGGCCGCGCGGGCAGCGAGCACGCTCGGGGTGACTCGCTCAACGACATCGCGGACGTATCCCGTGGCGGACAGCCCCTCCTCGACAGCGGCGCGTGCGGCTGCGACGGCACCGCAGGAGTCATGCCCCAGGACGACGACGAGGCGGCAGTCCAGCACGCTCGTGCCGTACTCGATGCTGCCCAGGACCTCCGGCCCCAGGACGTGGCCGGCGGTGCGGACCACGAACAGGTCACCGAGCCCCTGGTCGAAGATGATCTCGGCGGCCAGCCTGGAGTCGGAGCAACCCAGCAGGACCGCGAAGGGCTTCTGGGCAGGCGCGAGCTCGGCCCGCCGCGCGGCGTCCTGGTTGGGATGGTCGGGAGTTCCGGCTACGAAGCGCCCGTTCCCCCTGAGGAGGGCGTCAAGCGCCTGGCCGGGCGAGAGCGCGGTGGATGACATGCCCGCAGCCTACGAGGCGACTCACCCCTCGCCTTGCCGCCCCCCGCCATCCGAGGCCGCCGGGCCGGCGCGCCGTCGCCGACCCGGCGGAGGTGGTGCGGCCGGCCCTCCACAAGGCGTCAGTCGAGGTTCAGGTAGCCCTCGCGCAGCTCGTCCACCACGTTCTGCCAGAAGTCGTAGTCGTCCAGGTACAGGCCCAACTCCTCCAGCAGCTCGGTGAATTCGGTCAGCGCCGTCACGTCGCCGCCGTCGAAGCGCTCCTCGTATCGGGCCAGCAGCGCGAACGCGGCCAGCGCCTGCGACGCCGAGTCGGCCACGTAGCCCACGTGGCCGGCGGCGTGGTCCCAGCCGTTCGGATCGTACGCCTCGACCGAGCCCGTGCCTCCGTCGACCATCAGGTGCAGCCCGTTGACGAGCCCTGCGCTGTAGGCGTAGCCGTCCGGCGGGGTGTCGTCGTCGGGGTAGCGGCGGCCGAAGATCTCGTCCGGATCCGCCTCCCACAGGCCGCGCTCCGGCAGTTCCATCCCGTCGAACCCGGTGAAACGGTTCCGCGTGGCGGGGATGCCGACCTCCGAGAGGAACGCCCGGGTCCTGGCGTGCTCCAGCCCCTCGGGCAGCGACTGAGGGCTCGGGCGCCACAGGGTGCCTGCACCGAAGCAGGACTCCAGCCACTCGACGGTGGGGTTCCTGGCGGCGGCAAGGAACTCGGCGTCAACGGCAGCTGTCATGGGTGGATCTCCCCCGGTCAAAGTGGTGCGACGGACCCTATTCAAGCGCGTCGCACGGACAGCGACCGCTGACGGGTCAGCTCCTCCACGACAGGCACGAGTTTCCACCGAGCGCATACCTTCCAGTTGGTATGAGGGCCCGTGGCCGCCGCGTGGCAGGGTTGTCAGCCGCACACTCATGGTGCTGCTGATGTCCGGGGCAGGAGGGGGCTGTTCAATGCTCACGTTCAGGGTGCTCGGTCCCTTGGAAGTGACGGGGAACGGCGCGCCCGTCGAAGTGCAGGGACCTCAGCGCCGCATGATGCTCGCGCGGCTGCTGGCCGCTCAGGGCCAGGTGGTGTCCGTCGAGAGTCTCATCGACGGGCTCTGGGACGGGGTGCCGCCGCTGCGCGCCACGGGCGTTCTGCGGACCGTCGTCTTCGGTCTGCGCAAGGCGCTGGAGCCGGACCGGCCACCACGCACACCACCGCGGCTGCTGGTATCCGCCCCCACCGGCTATGCCCTGCGGGTGCCCGAAGAAGCGGTGGACGCCTGGCGTTTCGAGGCTGCGGTGCGGGGGACCCGCGCGAGCGGCACTCCCCCGGAGGCGGTGCTGCGGCAGCTCGACCGCGCGCTGACCATGTGGCGCGGCCCCGCCTACGCCGAGTTTTCCACCGCGCGCTGGGCCGCACGGGAGACGGCCCGGCTCGAAGAGTTCCGCGCACGGGCGGTGGAGCAGCGGGCCCAGGCACTGATCACGCTCGGCCGTGCCGCCGAACCGCTGCCCGACCTCGAAGCGCAGGTCCTCGACCATCCGCTGCGCGAGGAGAGCTGGCGGCTGCTCGCGCTCGCCCTCTACCAGGCCGGGCGCCAGGGTGACGCGCTCGCGGCGCTTCGCCGCGTCAGGCGCGTGCTGATGAACGATCTCGGAGTGGAGCCCGGCGCGGAGCTGCGGCGCCTGGAGGCCGACGTCCTCGCTCAGGCGCCGCGCCTGGAGCCGGCCGCCGTCGCCCAGCCCACCGCGCAGCTCGCCCCCTCGGTCACACCCCCTAGCGCGCAACTCACGCCCTCGGCCGCGCTCCTCGCCGCCCCGCCGTTCGTGGGGCGCGCGAACGAGCTGGGCCGCCTTGAAGAAGCCGCGGCCGTGGCCGCCGCCGGGCGGCTGACCCTGGCCCTGGTCACCGGCGAGCCGGGGGTGGGCAAGACGAGGCTGGTCGAGCAGGTCGGCGACGTACTCGCCCGGCGGGGCTGGACCTGTGTGCGGGGGCGTTGCCCGGAGAGCGGTGGCGCACCGGCCGCCTGGCCGTGGACCGAGCTGCTGTCCGAACTCGCGGCCGCCGGGCACGAGCCGCTCCCCGAATCGGCCCGGGTGCTGGCTCCGCTCCTGGAGAGCGCGTCCGCGCACACCTCCCACGACGCGACCGGCGGTCGATTCCGGATGCGTCACGCGGTCGTCAACCACCTCACTGCCACGGCCCGTACGGCCCCGCTGCTCATCGTCATCGAGGACCTGCACCGGGCCGACGAGGAGACACTCGACCTGCTGGCCCACCTCGTCGACGGCGCCGGCGCGGCGCCCATCATGGTCGTGACGACGCTGCGGCCCCACGAGGAGTCGCCCGGGCTGCGGGACGCGCTCGGCCAGCTCGCCCGCTACGCTCCGGTCCGCGTCGATCTTGCGGGACTGTCCGAGGAGGCCGTGGGCGAGCTCCTGCGGTCCGGGGCACCCGACCTGGACGAGGTCACGGTACGGGCGGTCGCCGAGCGGACCGGCGGCAACGCGTTCTTCGTGTGCGAGACCGCGCGGCTGATCAGCGCGGCGGGCGCCGAGGACGCCCTCTCCCAAGTGCCCGCCGGGGTCCACGCGGTGGTCCGGCAGCGCCTCGCCCGGCTGCCCGAGACCGCCCAGGCCCTGCTGCGGCAGGCCACCGTACTCGGCCGTGAAGTCGACCTGGACGTCCTGGCCGCCATGACCGACAGCGACCCCGAGACCGTGGCCACCGCCGTCGAGACGGCCCTGGATGCGGGGCTGCTCGTGGAGGACGGCCCCGACCGGGTGCGCTTCGTTCACATCCTGGTGCGCGACGCCCTCTACGAGGAGGCTCCACAGCTGCGCCGGGCGCGCTGGCACGCCCGGGCCGGCACCGAGATCCAGCGGCTGCGCCCCGCCGAAGTGAGCCTGCTGGCCTACCACTTCCTGGCGGCCGGCGACCGGGCCACCGCCCCGCGCGCCGCACGATATGCGAAGGCGGCCGCGGAACAGGCGGCATGGCGGTTCGCCCACCGTGAGGCGGCCCGGCTGTGGCAGGAGGCCCTCGCGGCCCACGACCGCTCGGAGGTCCACGACGAACGGACCCGCCTCGGCCTCGTCATGGGCACGATCAGAGCGCTCGCCCTTGCCGGTGACGTGGTCGCCGCGCGCGAGCGGCGCAACGCGGCCATCGCCGACGCCGAGCGGCTCGGCGACCCCCTGCTCACCGCGGACCTGCTCTCCGCTTTCGACGTACCGACCGTCTGGACCAACCGCCGTTACGCGGCCAAGGACGAGCAGGTCGTGGCCGCGGCCGAGCGCGTCCTGCGCCTCCTGCCCCCGCACGCCGGGGAAGCGCGCTGCCGCGTGCTCACCACGCTGGCCC
Source organism: Streptomyces sp. NBC_00212 (assembly GCF_045206365.1). Taxonomy (NCBI): domain Bacteria; kingdom Bacillati; phylum Actinomycetota; class Actinomycetes; order Kitasatosporales; family Streptomycetaceae; genus Streptomyces; species Streptomyces sp. NBC_00212. The sequence continues at coordinate 8,368,036 of NZ_CP108115.1, read as the reverse complement.
TGGAACTCGACGGCACCCAGGACGACCGGGGCCGGCAGGCCGCGCACCAGGCCGAGGCCCTCGCTCGCGGCCTGGACCGGCCGGATCTGCTCGCGCAGGCGCTCAACGCCCGGCACGCGCACGCCTACCACCGCGCGGGGCTCGCCCTCGAACGCCTTGCCATCGGCCGCGAGCTGCTGGCCCTCGGGGTCCGCCACGACCTGGCCGCCGTGGAGGTGCTGGGCCATGTGATCCTCGCCCAGGCGCATGCCGCGCTCGCCGAGCCGGAGACGGCCGATGAACACGCCGACGCGGTCGAGCGGTTGGCGGACCGCTACGACCTGCCGCTGCCGGGGACACTGCTCGGCTGGTACCGGGCGATGCGGGTGTCGATCGCGGGCCGGTTCGCGGACGCCGACACCGCCTACCGCCGGACCACCGAGCGGCTCGGCGAGTCCTGGATGTGGGGCATCGAACGCGATCTGCTGCACTTCGCCCTGTTCTGCCTCTACATCCAGAACGGCACCCTGCTCGACCTGGCCGGCGAGGCCGACGAGCAGTACCAGCGCTGGGGCTCCAACTACGCCCGCGGCAAGGCCCTGATGTTGCTGGCCGAGGGGCACCCCGCACAGGCGCGCGCCGTCACCTCGGCGGCGCGGGAGCTGCCCCGCGACTATCTCCTTGAGGCGCGCCTCGGTCTCGCCGCCATCCTGGCCGTGTCCCTCGACGACCGTGAGATGGCCGCGTCGGTCTACGAGGAACTCCTGCCCGCCGCCGACTGCTTGGCCGGTGCGGGCAGCGGAGTGGTGACCCTCGGCCCGGTGTCCCACTACCTCGGCGAGCTCGCCCGCTGCCTGGGCCGGCCGGACCAAGCAGCCGCGCACCACCGCCACGCGCTGGCCATCGCCGAACGTACCGGTGCCCCGCACTGGGCCGAGGCCGCCCGAGCGGCCCTCACCCGCGGTGGACCCGGCTGACGACTGTCGAAGGCGAGCGAGCCGACTCCCCCACTCCAGCCGAACTCCGCGTGTTTCCAGTCAACTTGACGACTTCGGGCCGGACCCCGCACCAACTGTTGTCATGTCCGCGATGAACTTGTTTACTGCGGACAACAGCTGAGACTCAAGGAGGCGCAACAGTCTCATGAGGAAGCGAACAGCCGTCCTGGCGGCACTCATCCCGGCCTTGCTGAGCACCACGACCGGCCTCGCTCCGGCCCACTCGGCGCCGCGCGCGCCCGCAGCCGTGATCACTCTGACCTACGACGCCGACGCGGCCGGCCCGTGGGCCGACTCGGTCAAGCAGGCCGTTCAGAACTGGAACGACGCGGTGCACAACGTGCGCCTGGAACCGGCAAGCAGCCCCGGTTCGGCCGACTACGTCTACGAGGCGACGAGCGGCTGGCCGCAGACCACGTTGGGTCCGATCTTCCCCGGTGGCGGCGGTGACGTGCAGCTGGGCCAGCAGGCGGTGGACGAGGGCTACGACGCGATCCGGATCACGGCGCACGAGACGGGGCACATCCTGGGACTGCCCGACGACTACAGCGGCCCGTGTTCGGAGCTCATGTCCGGCCACGGCCCCGGCACGTCCTGCACGAACGCCAAGCCCGATGCGGCCGAGGCGGCGCAGGTCGACAGCAACTACGCCGCCGGCGTGGCGGCGCCGCACCGTCAGCGCCACCAAGTGGTCATCGACATCTGGTCCGGCCGGGTCCTCACCGGCTCGCACTGAACCGAGACCGATGCCCCCGCGGGCCGGTCGCGGCACGCGCTCCCACCGGTGCCGTACGAGGGCGCTCCGGTGAACTGCCCACGCCGCCGGGCCCATTGGGGACGGGCAGGCGGGGGCAGCCGGGTCAGTCGGCTGTGATCGCGTCCAGTTGGGCGCGCAGGTAGCTGTGCGAGTCGACGCCCCGTACGTCCGTGCCCGGGTCGCACTCGTAGAAGTACACCAGCGACAGCAGCTCTTCCGCCGGGGCGTCGGCGGGCGGCGGCAGCACGCGGTGGCGGCCCGATTTCCAGCGCCCGTCAGCCCAACGCGCCATCAGATCACCGATGTTGACGGTCAGCGCGGCGGGATCGTACGGGGCGTCCTGCCAGCCGTGCCGGTCCGTGAAGACCTGGAGCCCGCCCTTGCCGTGCTGCCGGTCCAGGACCGTCACCGTCCCGAAGTCGGTGTGGGGCCCGATCCGGAACTGGCCCGGCTGCGGGGCGCCGACGGTGTCCGTCCCGGGATACCAGTTGATGTTGAACCCCCAGGTGGGGTGGCCGGTGTGCCGGGTGAAAAAGTCCTCGGGGCGGCCGAGGGCCACGGCCAGGAGGTCCAGGAGGCGATCGGAGAGCGCCTTCATCCCGGCGAGGTAGTCGTCGAGGAGCGGTTTGAGGTCCGGGACCTCGGCGGGCCAGGTGTTGGGCGCGAACCACTCCGCGTCGACGGCCGCGTCCTCGGTGGGGTGCTCGGCGGCGAAGGACAGCGACTCCTTCAGGTCCGGCGGGGTTTCGGTGCCCTCGGCGTAGCCATTGGCCTCGGCACCCGGGCCCAGCCATCCCCTTCCACCCACCTTCACGGCGTACGGCTGCTTGGCAGGGGCAGGGAGGTGGAAGAAGGCGCGGGCGGTCTCGCGGATGGCGGCGGGCAGCGACGGGTCGATGCCGTGGCCCGTGACCAGGAGAAAACCGGCGCTCTGGAGAGCACGGTCGATCCGGGCCGGGTCAGGGGCAGCCAGATCGACGGTGGGGATGAGGTCCACGGGGGAGGTCTCCCCCACCCCTCCGCCTCCCGAAACCAGGCCCCGCCGCCCCATCCGGTACGGAACATGTGCCGGCCGCAGGGCAGGCATCGCGCAGTACCACCAACTGAGCGCCCGTCAAATCGCCACGATCCACGCCGAGATCATCCCGGTGTGATGGATCACTGGGTGACCCAGTACCGACAGGCCCTAACGTTGTTCCATGCCCAAGATGCCGTCACGTGTCGAACTATGCCCGCTCACCCTCTCCGACCAGGACGAGTTCTGCACGCTCGTGCGGGCCAGCTCCGAACTGCACCTGCCGTGGATGCGGCTGCCCGCGACCGCGGAGGAGTTCCAGGTCTGGATGCGCCGCTTCGACGACGGCTCCAATCGGGGCTATCTGATCCGGGTCCGGGAGACCGGCGCGGCCGCCGGCACGGTCAACATCAACTCGATCATCCGGGGCCGCTACCAGGGCGCGTCCCTCGGCTATGCGGCCTTCGCCCCGTCCGCCGGGTGCGGTTACATGACCGAAGGCCTCACCGCCATCCTGCGGCACGCGTTCACCGACCTGCGGCTCCACCGCCTGGAGGCCAACATTCAGCCGTCGAACAGGGCGTCCCTCGCCTTGGTCCAGCGGCTGGGCTTCCGCTACGAAGGGGTTTCGTCCGCCTACCTCTACATCGACGGGGCCTGGCGGGACCACGAACGCTGGGCCATCACCGCACCGACCCCCTGGACACCCGATCCATCGCTTCCCGAGGTCTGAGGGCGCACATCCACAGTGGATCGAGGTGGTGAGCGAGGAGGATCGACCATGCCCGGAGCTGGGAGGCCTCCCGCCGACCTTTCACCTTGCGCGGAACGGTTGGTTCAACCGGGCGGTCCGCTGCACCCGTTCGGGGCCATCGGCGACGACGCGGTCATATGGTCTTCCCGCGGTCTGCTGTGATGACGCCATCCCGCTGTCGATGCCTGGGAGGGCCGCACCGTGAGACCCCGGGTCAAGAACTGGAGCATGGTGCTCGCCACGGCAGGCGCCATGACCATGGTGGCCGCGGCGACCATGCCCACATCGGCGCTGCCCGCCTCCTCGACAGTGCCCCTCCTCGCGGACACGGCGCTGGAAGCCGTGGCGGGGAAGGAACCGGCGGGCGGGCAGTGCACGACGAGCTGTCCCGTCGGGGCGTGCGGGGCCGCGGGTTCCTGGGGCGACGACCGGCCGCACACGATCGATGACGACGACAAAAGTCAACTGCCCATCGTCCGTGCCGACTTGGACCCGGACTCCGTGATGCCGTTGGCGGATCCTGCCGACTCTCTGACGATCAGGCTGAGGGCGGACGGCCGGCTGACGGACGTGAACGTCACCGACGCACAGGGGCGCCACCTCGCGGGCCGGACCAGCGACGACGGTGCTTGCTGGCACAGCACGACACCGTTGCGCGCCGGCACCCGCTACCTCCTGCGAGCCGTGGCCGAGGACCAGGACGGCCTGCCCGGGCAGGCCAGTTGGGACCTGGAGACCGCGCCGTCGCCACCGGGCAGCAGACTCACCGCCGCCTTCGGCCCCACGCCCGGCGTCTACGGAGTGGGGCAGCCCCTCGTCGCCGAACTGTCCCAGCCGGTCCCGGCAGCCGACCACCAGGCACGAAGGCTCGCCGAACGGTCCCTGCAAGTGACGTCCCAGCCCGCCGTGGAGGGCTCGTGGCACTGGGTGGACGACAGCACGCTCCACTACCGGCCCAAGACGTACTGGCCCACCCACGCCGCCATCCAGGTCCGCAGCGGCCTCGACGGGATCCACGTCACCGGCAAGCTGTACGGCGGCCCCTCACAGCCGCTCACCCTCACCACCGGGGACCGGATCGAAGCCGTCACCGACGTCGCGGCACACGAGATGACCGTCAAGCGCAACGGCCACACGGTCAGAACGATCGCGGTGACCACCGGCAAGCCGGGCTTCCGCACCCGCGGGGGCATCAAGGTGGTCCTGGGCAAGGAACTCACCGTACGGATGCGGGGCGACTCCATCGGTATCGCCCGCGGCACCAGCGACTTCTACGACCTGCCCGTCTCCTACGCCACCCGCCTCACCTGGAGCGGCGAGTACGTCCACGCCGCGCCCTGGTCCCTCGAAGCCCAGGGCGCGGAGAACGTCAGCCACGGCTGCACCGGCATGTCCACCGACGACGCCGCCTGGTTCTACGACACCGTCCGCCCCGGCGACATCGTCAACGTGATCGACGGCTACGGCGCCCCCATGACCGTCTTCGACAACGGCTACGGCGACTGGAACCTCACCTGGAAGCAGTGGCGTGCCGGGAGTTCCCTGACCGACGTCCCCCACTACGCGACCACCACCGCCGCCCGCCTCCGCCCCACGCCCTGATCCCGCCATCCCCCACGCGCCAGGACGGGACAACGGGGCCACCGATCCACCCCCCACACCGATGATGTCCGTCGCACCGGAACAGGCTCATCGCGAGACTGAGTCGTTCCCGGATTCGGCCGGGCGTCATAAGAGAAGGGGCGATCATGGGGGAACTCGACGGTAGGACCGCACTGGTGACGGGCGGCTCGCGTGGGATCGGGCGCGCGGTCGCGCTGCGGCTCGCCGCCGACGGGGCGTTGGTCGCGGTCCATTACGGAGACAACGACGCGGCCGCCGCGGAGAGTGTGGCGCGGATCGCCGAGGCCGGGGGGCGCGCGTTCGCAGTGCGGGCCCGGTTCGGCGAGCGCGGTGCGGTGGACCGGCTGTTCGAGGGGCTCGCCGCCGGCCTGGCGGACCACGGCGCGGACGGCCTGGACATCCTCGTCAACAACGCGGGCATCCACTCGACCAGTTCGATCGGGAAGCTCACCGAGGAGGAGTTCGAGCGGCTGCTGGCCATCAACGTGAGCACGCCGATTTTCGTGGTCCAGCGGGCGCTGCCGCTGCTGCGGGACGGCGGGCGGATCGTCAACATGGGCTCGGCCGCCACCCGGATCGCGAACCCCCTCCAGATCGGCTACACCGTCAGCAAGGCGGCGTTGGCCGCCCTCGGCCCGTCGCTCGCCAACGAGCTGGGCCGTCGGGGGATCACCGTGAACACGGTCGAACCCGGGGCGGTGCTGACCGCCCTGATCGCCCACTACGCCGCGGTTCCCGAGGCGGTCGCCGGACTTGAGGCGATCACCGCGCTCGGCCGGATCGGGCAGCCGGAGGACGTCGCAGACGTGGTGGGCTTCCTGGCGGGCCCACAGGGTCGCTGGGTGACCGGCCAGACCATAGACGTCTCCGGCGGCACCTACCTCGGCCCCATCGCAGCCGGGTGATCCGCCCGGGTGCCCGTACCGGGCGCCCCCGCTACGTACCGAGGCGTCCAGGGTTCGGATCTCGTCGAGGCACGGTGCGATCAAGCCAGATTCCCTCTGGTTGAGAGTGGCGGGATCACCTGGAGGGGGTGGTTCCTGTTGGGTCTTTCGCCAGAGGTCGTCCGTCGCTCCGTGTCTCGCGGGGCGGCGGACGGCTGTCACCGAGAGAGGAACGACCACCGCCGATGAATCTCAGCCGCACCGTCGCGCGGGCCGCGACCGCCGCCGCCCTCGCCGCCGCCCTCAGTACAGTCACCGTCCACGGAGCCGAAGCGGGGCCCCTGACCGACAGGACGAGCAAGGCCCATCGCCTCAACCTGCCTGCGGATGACGGGAGTTGGAGCGGTGACGGCCTGTCGCTGAAGCCCGCCGACAATGCTGCGGTCAACGCGTTCTACGACCGGGCGACGAAGGCCGAGCGGACCATCAGCCCCCAGGTGCGGACGGCCGCCTGGATCAGCGGCGCCGAACTCATCGGCTTCGACTACCGCCTCAAGTCACCCGACTCGCTCAAGCGCAAGGTCGCCACCTCCCTCAAGGAACACCCCGGCCAGGAGGTCAACGAGGCGCTGGCCGAGATCAAGGACTCCGTGCGCTACACCCTCCAGTGGCCGGACGATCGCTACACCAAGGGAGTGACCGTCGCCTCCGAGGTGCTCTCCGCCTGGGGCAACGAGAGCACCAAATGGTCCAACACCTGGGCTCGCGGCAAGGGCTACAAGGCCATCAACTCCGCCTGGCGAGCGCCCAGTTCGCAGCACGTCTTCGAGGTCCAGTTCCACACGCCCGCCAGTAAGCACGCCCAGGAAGTCACCCACAAGCTCTACGAGGAACAGCGCCTGCCCTCCACCAGTCCCGAACGCGCCCGCGAACTCCAGGCCGAGCAGGACGCGATCTTCGCCGCCGTCCCCGTGCCTCCGGGCGCCGACCGCCTGACCGCGCCGCCAGCCGTGCCCGTCGGCTGACGAGGGCCCCGCCGAGGGGACGGAAGTGAGGTCGTGCGAGGGAGAGGGCACGGGCGCGCTCGCAGTCGCGCCCGGGTGCGCCGACCGGGTGTGGGGTGCTTTCGTGCCCCACACCCGCACGAGAGTGCCCCGGGCACCGCGCGATGCGTTGCGTTTTGCGCTCTGCCCGTTGCCGAGTCGGGCTCCTCGGCGTTTCCCTGACGTAGCCCTCATATTCAAGGAAGTCCTGATATGCCCCGACCTGCCCACATCGCCATGATCGGCACGCCCCTGGTCAGCCACGTGCTGCCCAGCCTGGAGATCATCCGTGAGCTGGTGGCCCGCGGCCATCGCGTGACGTACGCCAACGCCGACCACACCGCCGAACTGATCACCCACACCGGCGCCGAACTCGTCCCCCTGACCTCGACGCTGCCGGTCGCGCACCAGGACTGGCCGCAGGACCCCATCGCCGCCGCCGCCCTCTTCCTCGACGAGGCGATGGCCGTTCTGCCACAACTGCACGCCGCGTACGACGACGACCCCGCCGACCTCTACCTCTACGACACCGGCGCCTACGCGGCCCGCGCGCTGGCCGAGGCGCAGGGCCGCCCCCTCGTTCAGCTGTCACCGACGCATGCGGCCTGGGAGGGTGCCCAGGAGGAGATCAGCGCGGCGCTCGGCGAGCTGCCCGGAGGCCACGAGCACCGGGCGCGGTTCGCCGACTGGCTGGCGCGGTGCGGGGCGGTGACCACGAGCATGGAAGAGTTCACCGGCCACCCGAGGCGCGTCCTTTCCATGATCCCCCACGCCATGCAGCCACATGCGGACCGGGTCGACACCGAGGCCGTCACGTTCGTCGGCCCGTGCACAGGCGCCGGCGAGGAGCAGGACGGCTGGATGCGGCCGGCCGGCGCCAAAAAGGTACTGCTGGTGTCGCTGGCCGGCTCGGCGTACCTCGGACCGCAAGAGATCTACCAGCAGTGCGTCGCCGCCTTCGCGGACCTTCCGGGCTGGCATGTGGTGCTCCAGACCACCGGCGACAGCGATCCTTCCGAGCTGACGGAACGGATTCCCGCCAACTTCGAAGTGCGGCCGTGGACAAGCCCGATGACGATCCTTGAGCACGCGGACGCATGCGTGACGCACACCGCGATGGGCAGCAGCAGCGAGTGCCTGTACGCCGGCGTGCCGGCGATCGCGGTGCCGGACGGCGCCGAGCAGGGCATCTACGCCGACCGGCTGGTCGAACTGGGCGTCGCCCGCCGGATCAACACCACCGACCTCACAGCGGCGGCGCTGCGCACAGCCCTGATGGAACTCATCGGCGATCCACGGATCGCCGCGCGCTCAGCATGGCTGTGGGCCGAGGTGCGCGCCGAGGGCGGCACCCGCCGGGCCGCGGACCTGATCGAGGAGGAACTGGCGAAGGAGCGAGTGGGCTGACAGCACGTCAGCACCGCGCGGGCGAAACCGCTCACCGACAAGCCGGGGAACCGCCTTCGGCCCGGGTCACACGCCCGGCCCGGTGTCGCCGTTGCCGAAGAGCTGCTTGAGCACCGGGGAGCCGACCGTCTGGTCCTCGGCCGCAGGGTTGTCCGGGCCGAGCGGCTTCCCGGCACGCCGCGACCAGGACCGCATCGACGACGTGGATCAGGCCGCATGAGCGATGGGCGTGCACCGCTCTTGGCGATTGGATCAGTGCCTGTGTGGCCGGGCACTGGGTGTGGGCTCGGGCGCTGGCATGATGGGAGCGGCACGGCTACGGACACTGCGTGAGGTGTGGAGGATGCGGCGGCTGCAACCGAGCAGCGAAGCGGAGATGATCGCCCTGTTCCTGCGCACCGAACTGGCCTCCGCCCGCTTCCAGGACGGCCTCCAAGCGCTACTGGCACGCGCCGGCCAGCCCGAGCGGGTCGTCACCGACCCCAACCTCGACGACCGCGACGAGAATCACGCACGCCGCCAACTCCTGACCTGGCACCGCGAATACGGCACCCGGTCCGGGCTGTTCAACGGCTTCCCGGACGACGTCCGCTGGGAGTGGGCGGCCATTACTCCGGCCGAACTCGCCAGGGTTCGATACATCGACTACAGCTACTGGGTCGAGCTGTCGGGCGGCACCCGCCTGGCGACTGACGCCGCCCCGCGCATCCGCGCGGGCGTGGCACCGTTCGGAGTGCGAAGCGACTGGCTGCCGGCCATGGCCGCAGCGGTCGCCGACGCCGCACGGTTCCCGCCGCTGATTCTGGTCACCGCCGAGCCCCGCTCCGACGCCGACCTGGTGGTGCTGGAGGGCCACGCCCGCCTGACCGCGTTCATGCTGCGCCCCGACCGGCTACCGCCTGAGCTGGAGGTGTTGGTCGGTTCCTCGCCGACGATGCCGCGTTGGGGACTGTGGTAGCCGGCCACTCCCGTTGAGCAGAATTCCTTTGAGTGCGGCTCTTCCGCGAGGAAGGCCCGGAGGCGACTCCCTGTGGCTCCCCTACAGCCAGCCCCGCCGCGTCGCCTGAATTCCCGCCTGAAACCTGCTCGTCGCCGCAAGGCGTCCCATCAGCACCGACATCCGCCGCCGCAGGCTCCGCTCGCTGATGTGGAGTTGCCGCGCGATCGCCTCGTCCTTCAAACCCGCCGCCAGGAGCGCCAGCAGCGCATCGTCCGGTGTCGGCGTCTGCGCCGACGCGGCCACCGGGCCGGCGCCGATTCGCGCTCCGTCCAGCGCTCCCAGCGGAATGCCCCGCTCCCACAACTGCTCGAACAGGGCCACCAGTGCGTCCGTCAACGCCGAATGGCGCACCAGCACCGCGCTGTCCATCATCCGGTCGGCATGGGTGGACAGCGGCAGCAGCGCCCGCCGCCGGTCCGCGATCACCAGTTTCACCGGCACACTCGGCAGCACCCGTATCCGCTCGCCCAGCTCCGCCAGCCGCTGTGCCTGCCGCCAGCCCCCGTCCGCGGCCAGCACCTCGGCGGCGTGTACCGCGCGGCACTCCACACCCCGTTCCAAGAGCCGCTGCATCGGGGCCAGGCTGTCGTCGGCCGGATCCAGGAACGGCGGGCCGACCAGCGTCAGCAATTCCCTCTCGGTGCCGGCCAGGAGGTCCTGAACTCGGGCATACTGCGCCGTGCCACCCCGTACCACTTCGGTCAACCGCGCCGGGTCGTCCCGTAGTTGAGCCTCTCGGTACTCGGCGGACAGCTCGTCCACCGACTGCCGCATACGGTCCAGCTCCGTGCGGCGTTGGCGCAGCAGCGCGCCGAGCGCCACCTGGGGATCGGCTGACAGCCACGCTTCGCCGTCGGACCCCTCCGCATCGTCACCGTCGGCCTTGACCAGCCCGAGCCCGGCCAAGTTCCGCAGCGCGGCCCGTACTTCGGTCCGGGCCAGGCCCGTTTCCGCCGCGCACTCCTGGGCCGAGCCCCTGCCGAGCCTCACGAGCGCCCGATAGACCCGCTCCTCGCTCTCACCCAACCCCACGGCTTCCCACACTCCCGCAGGTTATCCGGCCGCCGCCGGACCCGACAGCATCCGGCGGCGGCCTGTGGACAACTCGTCGACGCAGAGCTCGCGTTCGGCCTCAACTCAGCCGGCCGTCAGGAACAGCGAGGTGACCTGTGGCAGCCCGGCCGGGTCCAGGGTCGCGGTGGGCTTCCCGGCACGCAGGTCGATGGAGGTGATGCCGGCCTTGTCCTCCTGCGCCTGGAACAGCTGCTTGCCGTTCGATGCCAGAGCCAGCGTGCCGAAGGAGTCCGGTACGGCGATCTGACGGGCTTTCAGCGTGCGGGTGTCCACCACCGAGACGCTGTCGTTCGCGGTGTTGGCCACGTACAGGCTTCTGCCGTCCTTCGACAGCTGGGCCTTGAACGGTCGCCCGCCGACCTGCGCCTGACGGGGCTTCGCGGCCGGGTCGCCCACTTGGTACTCCGAGACGGTGCCACCGTAGTAGTCAGTGGCGTACAGCGTCTTGCCGTCGTGGCTGAGCAGCACCTCGCGAGGAGCCTTGCCGCCGGTGTAAGAGGCCGTGACCTGGTAATTCGAGAGGTCCATTCGGTCGATCCGGTCCCTGGAGTAGATACCCAGGTACGCGGTCCTTCCGTCGGAGCTGATCACCACGCCCTGCGCCGGTGCACCCAGATCGACGGTCCTGACGACCTTGCCGGCCATGAGGTCCACCACCGACAGCGACTGCGCGACCATGCTGGTCACGTAGGCGGTCTTCCCGTCCGGGGAGAGTGCGATGGCGTCGGCGTCCACGCCCATCGGGATCTCCTTCGCCAGCCTGCGCCCGTCTATGTCCACCACGGACAGCGTGCCGCTGTGGTGGTTCGCCAGGTACGCGGTGCGCTGGTCCTTCGACAGTGCGGCCGCCCAAGTCTCGGCTTCCTTGCCGATCCCGAAGCGTGCCACCTCCTTGCCGGTGGCGGGGTCGATGCCGACCAACTCGGTGTTGTCGTCCTTGCTGAGGGTGCTCGGTGTGGTCCACAGCGTGTCGTGGCCGCCACCGTGCTGGTTCCTCTGCTGCCCCGGGTGCCCGTTGTCCGGCTCGGCTGAGGCGTGGGCGCTCACGGGGGTCGCACAGAGCAGCGCCACCGCGAGCGTGACGGCCGTGGACAGGCTGCTTCGACGTGCACGTCTCATGGGGATCCTCCAGTGGTGGGGTGGAAGTCTGCCCCGCACGCTAGACAGCGCGCTGACGCCTTGTCGACGGCCCCGCGCCACCCGGTCTGGCCGGAACCGGTCTTCGGCCGAACCCGGCCATCGCGGCTTTTCCCGCCGCTGATCGCGGACTTCGTCGACCGGATCCGGCTCCGGCCGCATGGCCGCGGTACGGCGAGTGCGGCCACCTCGGGGCTGCCCCGCAGCACGGCGGGCAGGGTGTCGTCCAGGACGACAACTGCCGCGCCGTGCAGGGTTTCTGGCCTACTTGCCTACGGGTTCGTCCCCGGGGCGACGTATCCCTCGCCGATGCCGTTGTCGGACTCCGGGACGCAGTTGGGCACCTCGCGCACCACCGACATCTGCAGCGTGCCCACCTGCCCGTGCAGTCCGGTCGTCGCCACGAACAGCAGGTGCTCCCCCTTCGGGACGGCACTCGGCCTGATCAGCGAGTAGTGCCCGCTGATCCCGCTGTCCGCGCCGGCCTGGGGGAACACCTTCAATGGGTCGACGCTGTTGTCGTAGTGGACGGTGGCGTTGCAGGAGGCGGAGAATCCCATCACCGCCGCGGGAATGCCCGCTTGGCGCAGGGCGTCCTGCAGCCCGGGGATGCCCTTGGGGCTCATCACCTTCACGGCGATGGTGCCGTCCGGGATGGACTTCATCGCGTAGTCGGCATTGACGATGTCGATGCCGCCGCTCTCGGTGCGGTGCGGCGTCGGCGCGGCCGAGGGACCGACCGCGGTCTGCTTGTCGTGTGTCCCGCCGGCCAGTGGCACGGCGACCGCCACGGCGACGGCGGCCGCGACGGCGCCGAGCGTGAACGTGACTCGGCGGCGTGGGACGCGGATCCGGGCGCGGTGGCCGGGCGAGTCGGCCAGGGTGGCCGCGCGGGCGTTGAGCTCGTCCGCGAGCTGCTGCTTGAAGTGCAGGGGGGCGTTCACTGGGTGGCCTCCAGAACGGCTTCGCGGGAGTCGGTTCGGGTGTGCTCGGCGGCTTGCAGGGCCCTACGGGCGCGGTGCAGCCGGACCCGGGCGGCGGTCGAGGTGATGCCCAGCGCCTGCGCGGCTTCGCGGGTGGTCAACCCGTCCAGGGCGACCAGGTCGAGCACCTCGCGCAGTGTGTCGGGCAGCGCGGCGTGGGCCGCTGCCATCTGCCGGGCGGCGCGGGCGGCATCGATCCGCCCCTCGATGGCGCTGATGTCCTGGTCGTCCAGCAGCCGTCGTCCGGTGATCCGGGCCACCGCGTGCTGCTCGCGGGCGCTGCCGCGGAAGTGTGCGGAGATGACGTTGCGGGATATGCCGTGCAGCCAGGCGACGGGCGCGCCGCGCCGGGCGTCGTAGGTGTGCGCGTGTTCCAGTGCGGCCACGAAGATGTCCGCGGTGAGGTCGGCGGCCAGGTGCGGGCTGTCGACACGCCGGGTGACAAAGCCGAGCACGGTGTCGAACTGCTGCTCGTAGAACGCTGCGAACCCGGCGGGGTCGCGCATGGGTGGTGCTGTCGGATGCTCCGCTGGCACGGATGGCTCCTTGGGGCAGGCCGGGCGTGTGGTGCCTTACATCTCTACTTGGTCGCAGCGCCCGGAAGTGTTACATCCCTCATCGGCCTTCGTGCTCACCCGAGCCGAACGAACTACTCCTCGTCGTCGGTATCGGCGGCCCGGCGCAGGCGGCGCAATGTGAGTGCGAAGGCCAGTGCCGAAGCACCGAAGAGCACCGCGGTGATCGCCAGCCAGCGGCCGAGGTAGACGTTTTCGGACAGCCGCGTGGCACCTTCGTAAGGGACCGCCAGATCGAGGATGAGAGGGAACCACACAAGGAGCAGCACGCCGGACAGGAAGGTGGGTACGCGCAGGTAGTTGATCCACGGCACCGACGGCACGCGGCCCGCGCGGTGCCGTAGTACGGACTGGGCCGAGAGATCGGCGAGCGAATACAGCGGTAGCAGGATCAGGTCGTGGAGGATCGCCGCCCCCACGAACCAGATCGCCACTTCGAGCGGCCTGACCGCGAACAGCCGCACCAGGGCGTAGCCGGTGAGCGCGAACGAGCAGATCAGCACGAGGAGATGGAGGGGCCCGGAGCCGTACCAGCGCGCGAATCGTGCCATGGTCAGGTCCTGAAGGTAAGCCGGTGCACCCACTTGGTGTTGTTCACACCGGGGTTGGCCGGGACGATGACACGGGCGGGGTAGCCGTGGTCGAGCGAGAGATCCGCGCCGTTGACGCGCAGGGCGAGCAGGGCCCGGGGGTCGTGGATCTGGTTGCCGCGCAGGACCACCGAGCTGTAGGGGCCCGGCGGTTGCACGGATTCCACCAGAACGCTGCCCGCGTCGGGCAGTCCTGACATGGCGGCGAGGTCGGCGAGGCGCAGGCCGCTCCAGTGCTGGTCGGCGGTGGACCACCCTTCCACACAGGCGATCGGCAGCGCGGCCGCGTGCTGACGCATCGTCAGGAGCTGTTCGCGCGTGAAGACCGCCGCCGGTCCGCGGCCACGCACCTCCAGCCGCCAACTCGGGCCGACGTGGGACGGCGAGACCCCGACGGCCGCGGCCGTCTTGTTGATCTGGAAGCCGTTGGGCCCGCTGCCCGGGTCGCGGTTGTGCGGCGCGAGGAGGGCGGTGGTGCGCAGCCGACCGCCGATGCTCTGCCCGGCGGTCACCACCAGCAGGAGCAGTGACCCCGCCCCCACCATCCCCACGGCACCGCGGCGTGACATCGTCGGCGCCGCGGGCGCGGCCGGTACCAGGCCGTCCGGGTCGGGGGGATCGGGCCGGGTGTCGGCCACGCCGGTGCGCAGTTCGACGGCCAGGTCGCGGGAGCCGAGGGCACGGGTCATCCGGCCGAGCCGCAGCGCCACGTGCACCACGAACGCGGCGATGAACACCCAGGCACCGTAGAAGTGCAGGGTGTAGAAGGAGCCCGGGAAGACGTAGTAGAGCTGGATGTTGAGGATTCCGGTCACGAACTCGAAGATGACCCCGCCCACCAGCATCAGCAGGGACAGCCGCTCAAGGCCGTGGGCGACCGTCCGGACCGGAAGCCACTCGAACAGCTTCGGGATGACCGACCACAGTTTGGCGAGGAGCACCGGCACGAGGACCACGCCGAGTGTGATGTGCACACCCTGGGTCAGCCGGTAGAGCCAGTAGGGGTGCGTGGGCCAGTCGAAGAGGTAGAAGCCGAGCAGGCCCTTGTCGGGGGTCTGGTCGTTGAGCGGGCCCAGATCCGGGTTGTAGGCGGCGTACGAGAGCATGCCGGTGACGAAGAGCACCGGGATGCCGACCAGCAGCAGCAAGCCGAACACCGATGTCAGCCAGGGACCGCGGATCGGACTGCGCCAGAATCCGGGGCGGAAGGGCCCTGGGGGCGGCGGCGTCCGGCCGATCTGCTGCGCCATGGCCCGGGTACCGGCCGCAGCCGCGGCCGCACGGGCTGCCATCGCGGCGCCGAGCCGTTTGAGACGCCGCCACGCGTGTGTCATGTCCAGCGGCGAGCGCCTCGATCCGCCGGACGGACCGGAGTCCGGCGGCCGTCCGCCACCGCCCATCAGCCATCTCCTCCGCATCGAGGCACGCCGTCAAGGACGAGCGTTCGACCGCCAGAATCCCTTCCGCCTAACCTAGACCGGCGACCGCGCCGACGGCTCTTGTCAGCGCATCGGCACCGGTGCCCAGACCCCCGAGTCCGCTGACGGACAGGGGGCTGTCGTCATCATCGGCGAAGGCTGGTGTGAGCGAGGCGGTGCACAGCACTACAGCGGTCAGAACAGCGACGGTGACGGCTCGTCTGATGGATCGCACGATGTCTCCAGTGTGAGGGGCCCACGGATGTGGCGCTTCCCGGACAGTGCCCCCTCCCCGACCCCCACTCGCGGTTTGCCATCAGGTTCCCCGGTATGGCCCAGCCCATCAAATGACGGCCATGAGGACCCACCCCGCACCCACACACACGGCCGCACAACGCCACAGGCCGCGAGTTCCGAAACAGACACCCACCGCAACTCTGCCCCACCCTTCACCACCGACGCGGCGCCCCAACTTCAGTAACTGCTACGGGACCAGGCATGTGCTCCGCCACAGCGGACATGAACCACTACGGTGCGTTCCAGCGGAGCCGAACCGGTTCAGCTGGGCTCGGCACCGCCGTACACCACCGTCCGCATGGCACCGTCTTAGCGGTAAGAAGAAAGCGAGGAGAGGGGAAGCGTGGAGAGGGGAAGCTTGCAGGATCTGCCCAAGTCGGCGACGGAGCCCGATGGTTCCGCGATCGTGCGCGTGCTCAGTTACAACGTCCGTTCCATGCGCGACGATGTCGAAGCCCTCGCCCGGGTGATCCGGGCCTGCGAGCCCGACGTCGTCTGCGTTCAGGAGGCGCCGCGGTTCTTCCGCTGGCGCAAAGCCGCCGCCCGCCTCGCCCGGACCTCCGGGCTCGTGTACGTCGCGGGCGGCGCCACCGCCTCCGGCCCCATGATCCTCTCCTCGCTGCGTGCCCACGTGGAGCGCACCGAGGACGTCCTGCTGCCTCGCACCCCCGGCCTGCACCAGCGCGGTTTCTCGACCGCCGTGCTGCGGTTCGGCCCCGCCCGGCTCGGGGTCCTCAGCTGCCATCTGAGCGTCAACGCCCAGGAACGCCACGGGCAGGGCCGACTGCTCCTGGAGAAGCTGTCCGACTTGAACGTGCCGTACGCCGTCGTCGGGGGCGACTTCAACGACCGGCCCGACGGCCGTACCTTCGGGCTGCTCGCGGACGCCCTGCAGGACGGCTGGGCGACGAAGCCGTGGGGGCGAGAGCACACGACCCGGCTGGGCGATCCGCTGCAGAGGATCGACGCGGTCTTCGCGACGGACGGGCTGGAAGTGCTGGGGTGTGGGGTCCCGATGGGGCTCCCCGGCGTCTTTGTACGAGACCTCCGGGCAGCCACAGATCACCTGCCCGTGCTGGCCGCGCTGCGAGTGCCCGCCGCGTAGCACAGCACCGCATCGCACCCCCGCTCCTCGAACTCCCCCGCCTGCCAAAATCGACCGGAGCGGTGTCATGCCCTACTGTCCCGTGAAGCCATGGCGAGACTTCAAGGCTGGTGCTCTCGCGCTGGGCAGTCAGGATGGCTGGACTTGGTCGAAGAGGGCGAGGGCTTCGGCGGGGTCCGGGCTCACGAGGCGTTCCAGACCGGCCGTGGTGATCTTCGCCCACTTGCCGGCCCGTGCCCACATCTGTTCCTCGAAGGCGCGGACCGCCTCGTCCAGATCGTCGGGGCCGGTGGCGATGGCCTCGGCGAGTTCGGCGCCTTCCAGCATCGCGAGGTTCGCGCCCGCCCCCAACGGGGGCATCAGATGGGCGGCGTCGCCCAGTAGCGTCACGCCGGGGACGTGGGTCCAGGTGTGGGACACGGGCAGGACGTAGAACGGGCGGTGGACGAAAGCGGTGCCGTGGCGGAGGAGGTCGAGGACGGGAGCGGCCCAGCCCTCGAACAGGGCCAGCAGGCCCGATCGCACGGCCTCGTCGTCGGCCAGGTCCAGGTTCGCGTGCCAGTCCAGCGGCGCACGGAACTTGGCGTACACCTTGACGTGGCCGCCGCTGTTGCGCTGGGCGACGAGGGAGCGGTTCACGCCGTACGCAGCCACGGAGCCGTCGCCGATCAAGCGGGCGAGGTCGGGGTGGCGGGTGTCGACGTCGTCGAGGGATGTCTCGACCGAGGTGACGCCGGTGTAGTGCGGCGTCACCGACGACACTGCCGGGCGGATCCGGGACCAGGCGCCGTCCGCGCCGACCACGAGGTCGAAGGTCTCCTGCCCGCCGTCCGCGAAACGGACCAGGACGCCGTCCCCGTCCTTCCCCGGCACCACCTGCGTCACGTCCCGGCCCCACTGGACGTCCAAGGGGCCGAGCAGCAGGTCACGCAGTTGCCCGCGGTCGATCTCGGGATTGGCCCGCTCGTCCGGCCGCGCCGGCCAGTCGCGCAGGACCGTCCCGTCCGTGTCCAGGATGCGCATGGCCTGTCCCTCGGGGCGAGACAGCTCCTGGAACTCCGTCAGCAACCCCGCCTTGTCCAGCGCGAGCTGGCCCAGCCCTTCATGGAGGTCCAGCGTGCCGCCCGGGGGGCGGGCGTCGGGGGCGGGATCGCGTTCAAGGACGGCGACGGGGTAGCCATGGCGGTGCAGGACACGGGCGAAGGCAAGGCCACCGGGGCCGGCCCCGACAACAGCGATACGATGTCTCATGTCGATACACTGTATTTCCCCAATATGATGCATCGCAAGAGAACGGTGTGACCATGACTGTCTGGGACCGCCCGGAGCCGCCGGCTCGCCCCGTGCCGCTCGACCGGGAGCGGATCGTCGCCGCCGCCATCGCGCTGGCCGACGAGGGCGGGCTTGAGGCGGTGTCGTTGCGTAAGGTGGCCGCCCGGCTGAACGCCGGCCCGATGCGGCTGTACGGATACATCTCCACCAAGCAGGAGCTGTTCGACCTCATGGTGGACGAGGTCCAGGCCGAGATCCTCCCCGAGGAGCAGCCCGGTGACTGGCGGGAGGCGCTGCGCGTACTCGCCCACCGCACCAGGCAGGCGGCTCTCCGTCACGAATGGCTGGCCGACCTGCTCGGCGGCCGCCCGACCCTGGGTCCGAACGGCCTTGCCGTGACCGAGGCCAAGCTGGCCGCCCTCGACGGACTCGCCGACGTCGACACCGTCATGCGCGCTGTCGAGACGGTCAGTTCCTACTTCACTGGTGCGATCAGGCGCGAGATCGCGAACGTGCGGGCCGAGCGCGCCACGGGCCTGTCCAAGCACGAGTGGCGGCGCGCCTCCGGCCCGCATGTGACGAGAATGCTGGCCACGGGCCGCTTCCCGGCCCTGGCCAAGGCCGTGTACGACGGCACGGACGTGGACGCCGAGACATCCTTCGCGACCGGCCTGGACTGGGTCCTCGACGCGGTGTCCGCCAAGCTCACCCCGCCCGCGTGACTCTCAGCTCTTGCCGCATGTGAGCGAGGCCGGGGTCGGCGCGGGGACGGCACCGCCGCGCGCGGCTCCGACGGCTCGGAGACCAAGAGGCGCTGGCGGTGATCGGCTTCGTGTCGGCGGTGCTGGCGCCGGACGCGCGCTCAGCAGTCAAACACCGACCAGCAGATGTCGTTCCGCAATCGCTGGTCGTCAAGTACGAGCTCGCGAATCGCCTCCGGGAGCTGGTCGCGCTGCCACTGGCACTCGCGTCGCCCTGCGGCCTCACTCTCCTCTTTCGGCGTGGCAGCGCGTGCGGCCTTGATCGCATAGGCGGCCGCACCGAGCTCGTGCGCGGCGACGTGTGCGACGCCTGCGGCCTGGCCAGCGGCGTAGGCAGCATGCCGTGCTGCACCGCATAGGTCTCGCGCCGCTCCCATTGCGTGGCCGCCCGCCGCGCGGGCCTGCATCATCTTGACCTCGCCACGCACCCAGGCGCGGGCATGCTCGATCGCCTGGCGCGGCCGTGGGTCCTCGGGCTGAGCGGACTCGAAGTGATCAAGGACGTGCTCCGCGCAAGCCGCTGCCCAAAGGGCGAGCAGATGGTGATCCGGATCAGTGAGGGTCCCACCACGGCGGATCGTCACGAAGCGAGGGTCCCTGACCTTCGGGAGGATCATGGTTGGCATTCCTTCCTGCTGGTATGAAGCGAAGCCTGCAAACCCGGTGGTCGATCCGCAAGCCCGGCTACCATCTCCCCGCCGGACGGGGCGAGTTCTCAGTCGCCGACCACGTCGCTCGCGGTCCCTGGCGGTGATCCGGGAGCAGGCGTGCACTGTCCGACACGGTCCGCTCGTCCGCTCGTCCGCCGACGGCTCCGTGCATGGAGCATCAGCCGCTCGCTGCCTGCATGTTCGGGTTCGTTACGGTAGAGGCGCGGGGAGGGGCGAGATGGGTTTTCGTAAGCCGAAACTGACGGCGGACATGGTGCCGGTGGCCGACTGGCACAGCGTCGAGCAGTTTTCGATCAGCAACATGTCGCGGCTCAACGGCCGCGAGGCCGAACGCGACATGTGGGCTCTGCGGACCCCGCGGATGATCGGCAAGAAGCTGACGTACGCTCCGTGCGCGTTCCTCAACACCTCGGCCTTCGTGAACGGCCCTCAACAACTCTTCGAGGACCGGGATTGCACCCGCGTCCTGCTCACCGTCGAGGATGGCCAGGAGGTCGACGGTCAGCATCACTTCCGCGTCCTGGACACACACGACACACCCATCGGTACGATCCGCAAGGTCCCGCCGAAGTCCCGGCCCTTCAGGCACACCTGGCGCATCGACCAGCCGGACCGGCCCGAGATCGCCGGCCGCAACGAGTGGTCCGGCATCGACGCCCGTAGTCTCGCCGTCCGGGCCGGAGGCGAAGTCGTCGTCGCCGCCTTCAGCTCCCTGCTGGCCAGCGACGACGTCGACCCCGGCCAGGGCCCGCCGCGCGTCCTCGTGTGGAAGGGCGGCGCAGAGGTGGTCATGACGTCAGGTGGCGCCCACCCCTACCGGATCTGCACCGACTGGCTGGACCGGCGCCTCGCGTTCGCCGTCGCCCTCCTCGGCGATCAACTCCCCGCCCGCCGCAACCGCCATGACCTCGAACGGCTGTGGGCACCGCGCCCGGCATGACCACCGCCATGCCGGGCCGGGCCGGACGTGTTTGTTGGACGTCGGTGGGCCCGCGACGCGATCCCGGCTGACCCCGAAGTACGCAGTCAGCCCGTGGGTAATGACACGGGTGACACCGGTCTGAGGCTCGGAATCCGGGCGGCATCGAGAACCCCGAACCAACTACCTATTTACTGTTCGTCGGTGCCACGATCATCAGCGTCGTCAGGGCGGCAGAGTGTCGCCACTGGCGGTGCTCAACCGAAGACCGGGCTCTCGGTGGTGTAGAGGAAGCGGGTCCGAGAACGGTCGAGGAATTTCTCCTCGTCCTCGGCGACGACCGTGGTGTACGTGTCGGACGTGAACCAGCGGGCGGCATCGGCGACGTCATCGACCCACACCTCGGCGACACCGTCGTAGACGGCGTTGCTCACGCCGGGGATCTCGTCGTTGGTGGGCAGGAGCTGGACGTACCGCCGGACCGGGACCTCTCCGGCGGGCAGGCTCGCGATCAGTGCGTTGTGCTTCTGCGTCCAATAGTCCACGAACTCCGCGTGGGTGAGGTCTGCCCGCCGGGTCAGGAAAATGCTGATCTTGGTCACAAAGGGCTCCTTGATGAGGCCGAGGTTCACTTGCCTGGGCAACTCACAAGATAGACCGCATTGACTTGCCCAGGCAACAGAAATCTCTTGCCCGGGCAAGTACGATGGGTCGCATGGACGCACCGTCACCGTGGCTCGACACCGAGCAGCAGGAACTTTGGCAGGACCTTCTCACCGTCGTGATCGCGCTGCCTGCGGCCCTGGACCGTCAGTTGCAGCGCGACGCGGGCATCTCCAACTTCGAGTACAGCGTGCTCGCCCGGTTGTCGATGGCACCTCAAGTCACCATGCGCCTCAGCGAGTTGGCCCGGGGCTGCGACAGCACTCTCCCGCGGCTGTCGAAGCTCATGGACCGCTTTGAGGCACGGAAGTGGATCGTCCGTCGCATTGACCCGGCGGACGGTCGGTACACCCTGGCCACCCTGACCGAAGGCGGTCGGCAGAAGGTGGTCGACAGCGCACCGGGGCACGTCGCGCAGGTGCGCCGACTCGTTTTCGACCCTCTGACCGCCGCGCAGCGCCGCCACCTCGGCGCAGCACTGTCCAGCGTCGCCGAGACCGTACGCCGGGAGGCCGCAGGCGGCCCCACCGGGAGTCTCTGAACGCTGGGTGCTGGATGTGGGACAGCCCCCTGGGTGGCAGGGGGCTGTGGGGTGGGGCTGGTGGTGCGGGGTGGGGTTAGAGGAGCTTCTGGGGGGCTTGGTACTGGTCGACGGGTGCGATGTTGCAGGCTGCCTTGGGGCTGCCGAGGAGGTGTCCGCCGATGCCTTCGCCTTCGGGCAGGGGGACGACGCAGCGTCCGTCGACGTTGATGAGGGGGGCGCCGTAGGTGTTGAGGATGCCGCCTGCGTCGCCGGTGATGGCGGTGTCGCCGTTGCGGGTTGCGAAGTCCTTGGCGCCGCCGCTCATGGAGTTGCCCGAGGTGTGGGCGGTGCGGATGCTCTCGTGCGCGCTGGTGGGGATGCTCCTGGCCTCGGTTCCCGTGGTGTGTGCCGAGGCGGGCGCGGCGACGGCCATCGTTGCGGCGGTGGCGAAGACCGCCCCGGCGAGAACCTGCTTGAGCTCCCATTCGGTGGGTCGGTGGGTCGGTGGGGGTGGTGGCGGGTCTGCCCGGAGGGGCAGCCTGCCGCCTCTGGAAACGAGGAACGGGCAGAAGGCGTCACAAAGTGCCCCCATTCGGACCAGCCCCCGCCCCGCCGGCCCGAGATCGGCCGGGCCTCGCCGCCCCCGTTCCCCGACGGCTGGTGTCCGCGTCCGGCCGGTTGAGGGCGTGGGGGGTGAGGGTGCCGGGTCCCGGGGCTGGTCAGGCTCCGGGACCCGTGTGCACTCTCCATATGCGCCGGGCTCAACGACTCGCCACCACCCCGGTCACCCACCTTCCCCCACCCAGACCAGTCCGGGCTCACGCTGGCAAAGGCACTCCAGGCCAGGACAGCCAGCCTTGACCCTGTCGTTCATGGTCAGCCTCTCCCCACACACACCCGGAAACCAACACCCCCCCCACACACCCACGACCAGACCCCAAGCCACCACACCGGCCAAACCCCACCCACCCCCAACTCGGCGGGCATCATCGCAAGCTGCTGTTCGTCCTGGCCCAAGCCTTCGCGACCGGAGCGTTCGACCAAGACCAAGTCGAGCCACCGGAGAGCCGGACGTACGCCTGCCGCGTCCAGGAGGTGATCCGGCGGCTCGTTCTGCTCCGCGGGTATGTGACCGCGGGCATTATGTGAGCCATGACTCACACCGCCCGCCGCATGTTCGAGCTCTTGGAGCCGATCTGCCTGGTCACCTTCTTCGCCGACGAGTGCAACGAGGAGCTGGCCGCGCTCGGCCACCGCACCTACTGGGACGGCTACTTCGCCAGCCGCGCCGCTCCGCTGGGGCGGGTACCGGCGGAGGTCGTGCACGCGGCTTTCTACAGCTTCGCCGACGGGGAGGCCGCGCGGCACATCCCGAGCGCGTGGGAGACGATCCCGCCCGAGGCGTCCGTCGCCGCGCGGGAGCGGGGCAGCGCGGCCTCCGTACGGCGGATCCTCGGCGACGAACTGGCCGACTCCCCGGGCCTGTTGCGCGCCGCCGACCTGACCACCAAAGCCGCGACGAGCGCGCCCACAGAAGGCCGGGTGATGTACGCCGGGATGCGCACCCTTGCGGTGCCGAGCGATCCGGTCGCCCGGCTGTGGCATTCCGCGACCATGCTGCGCGAGCACCGCGGTGACGGGCACGTCGCGGCCCTCGTCGGCGCGCGCATCGGCGGCACGGAGGCCCACGTCCTCAGCGCGCTGGACATGGGCATCCATCCGCCGCAGTCGTTCGGGCGCATCCACCACCTGCCGAAGGAGCGGCTGGCCGCGGTCATGGACGGCTTGCGCGAGCGCGGACTCATCGACTCCGACGACCGGTTCACCGACGCCGGCCGCGAGACCAAACAACGCATCGAGGCCCTTACCGACGAGCTCGCCGCCGCGCCGTACGACGCCCTGACTCCCGTCGAGCTCGACGAGTTGGTCGCCGAACTCGAACCCATCACCGCGACGCTGGTGGCCGCCGGGTCGCGGTGACGAGCAGCCACTGACGGAACGAGGAGCCCGCCGTCCGGTACGGCGAATCCTCGGCCCGGCGCTCGCGTGCCCGAAGCGCTCGACCCGACCGTCGAGTTCCTGGCCGCATCGCGATGCCGACGAGCCGGCCGACCTGGGCACCGCCGGGCCAGCCTGCATCTGCGTGTACCCATACGGAGCGGACGCGAGCACCCGTCGAGCCGGGCTCCGGCACCGCAATTAAAGCCGACGGGGCCGCTGCTGTAAGGCAGCGGCCCCGCTTTTCATGTCCTGTCGGACGGCATGACGGCGTACGTCAGAGCAGCTTCTGCGGGGCCTGGAACTGGTCGACGGGCGCGATGTTGCAGTCATTCTTGATCGTGCCGAGCAGGTGTCCGCCGATGCCCTCGCCCTCGGGCAGCGGCACCAGGCAGCGTCCGTCCACGTTTCCGAGCGGGGCACCGTGGTTGTTGAGGATGCCGCCCGACTCGCCCGTGACGGCGGTGTCACCGTTGCGGGTACCGAAGCTGGTGGTACCCCCCTGGCCGCTCGCGGTCGGGCCCTGTCCGACCTGGGTGGCGAGGACCTTCTGGAGCGCGTCGGTGGGGCTCCTGTGCGCCTGCGCGGTGGTGTGTGCCGAGGCGGGCATGGCGACGGCCATCGTTGCGGCGGTGGCGAAGGCCGCGCCGGCGAGAACCTGCTTGATCACGGTTGTGCTCCCATTCGGTGGGTTAGTTAGGGGTGACAGGCCCGCCCTGTGAAACCTGCCGCCCCTAGAACGAAGAACATGCAGAACACGTCACAAATTGCGCCCATTCAGACCAATGCGCCGCAGTGGAGGCTGGTACGGCCGCGGTCCGCCAGAGGCCTCCCGAGGCGGCCGCAGCCGCCCCCAAGAGCGAACCTCTCGACCGTCGCCGCCGCCGGCGTCGGACACGCGTGACCGATGCCCCGGCCGGGCGGCAGGGTATCGAGTGTGCCGGGTCCCGGGGCTTGTCAGGCTCCGGGACCCGTGTGCACTCTCCATATGCGCCGGGCGCAACGACTCGCCGCCGCCCCCGGTCACCCACCTTCCCCCACCCAGACCATTCCGAGCCCGGCGAGCCCCGCGAACCGCTGCTCGTTCAGCTTGCCCCGTCGGCTCTTCCGGTGGCCCGCTGGACCGCACCCGGGAGCCTGACTTCCAGCACGCCCTGCCCGGTCAGCCGGGTTTCGAAGACGGGCTGGGGTGCCGTGGCAGGGCCTCCTACGTTCTGGCCGTCCGCCAAGCGGAAGACACTGCCGTGCCACGGGCACTCGACGCATCCGTCGGCCACTGTGCCCTCGGACAGCGGACCCGCCATGTGGCTGCACCGGTCGACCAGGACGTGGAACCCACCGTCCGGCTCCCGCACCACGAGCAGCGGCACCGCTCCCAGCATCCGCCGGGCCGCCTGCCCCTCGGAGAACTCCGCGGCGCTGCCCACCGCGTGCCAACCCGGCTCCACCAGGTGATGGATCGGCTCGGTCTTGTTGGCGCCGGCCGCCTGCCGGTAGGCGAGATGGCCTCCGATCATTCCGGCGGCGCTGGCCACCGTCAGCCCGGCGAACGCGAGGAGCCGACCGAGCGCCGGCCTGCCGCGGCCCCGCACGACCCAGGAGCCGGCGTACAGACCGATGGCCACGCCGTTCGACGCGGCGTGCACCACTCCCGTACGCAGCTGCCGCTCGGGCTGCTCCGCCCAGTCCACCCACCCCGCCCACGCGGCCGGCACGGCGGAGACGACCCCCATGCCCACCAGGAGACGCGCGTTGCGCCCGGCGCCCGGCACGAGATCGAGCACCGCGGCGGACGTCCACGCACCGATCGGCACCTGTACGAGCACGGGGTGCAGCGGGTGTCCGAGCGGCCGCCCCTGGAGGACAGCGCGGTACGGTCCCAGGGGCAACGCGCGGACAGCCTTCTGCAACCAGCCGGTGATCTTGTCCAGCTGCTGGGCCTCGCCGAGCGCGTCGAGGGCTTTGAGCAGGGCCTGAGCCATGGCATCACATCCGTTGCCATCGCTTCGTCCCGGAGCGCCCAACCCGGCCGGCGCCTTCTTCGCTGACAGGAATCGCATGGGATCCGGTTAACCCTCGCGGCCCCGAGCCAAACGGTCGGCCGGCCGGTTCTACCCGTACACGAGTAGCGTCCGCGCACCGGCCCCCGTCCGCTGGCGGGTTCGACGGCGGGCTGGTACTAGGGCTCACGGCACTCAGCGCTCGACCGGGCGAGCGGCTCCTTGCGATGCCCGAGCCTGCCCGTGCCCGCAGAGCAGACCGGAAAGGCCCCGGCCCCCGCAACTCTGCGCGGGAACCGGGGTCTTCGGCCGAGACCGGATACGGGGCCGGCTGCGTCAGGCGGCCAGCGCGTGGCGCTCCGAGACGTCCGTCGCGAGCATCAGGTTCACCACCGCGACGACGCTCTCCAGGAGGGCTTGCGTGCCCAGGACCAGTTGCTCGTCCGGAGTGTGCTCCAGGTTGGAGTGGCTGTAGCCGCCCGTGCTCGGCACGAAGATCATCGCCGTCGGGACCTTCGTGCTCATCACGCTCGCGTCATGTCCGGCGTAGCTCAGCATCCGCTGGAAACGCTCGGAGTTGCGCACGCACACCTGCTCCACCGCATCGACCAGCCGGGTGTCGAAGTCAGCGACGGGCTTCGCCGACGTGGTGCGCAGCTCCGCCGTGCACTGCTCCTCCCCTGCGATCAGCCGCAGCTCCTCGGCCAGGAGTTCCTCGATCGCGTCGAGGGCCTTTTCCGTTCCGGCGCGCACCTCCACCTGCACGGTGGCCGCGCCCGGCACCACGTTCGGCGCGTTCGGCTCCAGGACGATCGAGCCCACGTTGCCGATGGAGGCCGGATCGACCTGCTGGCACACGTCCCGCACCAGTGCTCCGAAGCGGGTCGCGACCCGTCCCGCGTCGGCGCGCAGCTCGAACGGCGTCGTGCCCGCGTGGTTCTCCTGGCCCTCGATCCCGATCATGTAGCGGCGCACTCCGACGATGCCGGTCACAGCGCTCAGGTCCAGCTGGGCGCGTTCCATGCGCGGCCCCTGCTCGACGTGCAGTTCGAGGTAGCCCAGCAGTTCCGTCACGTGCGGGTTGTGGCTCAGGGCCGTCGATCCGACGAGGCCGCCGTTCGACTGGAGGGTGACGCCCTCCTCGTCGTAGAACGCGACCGTCTCCAAGTAGTCGGCTGCCGAGTGGTTCGCTTCGTGCAGGGTGCGCAGCACCTCCATGGCCGCGATCACTCCGTACGCCCCGTCCAGCCGGCCGCCGCCCGGGACGGTGTCGGCGTGGGAACCGATGAGCAGCCAGGGGCCCTCGCTGGCGGCGCGACGGCTGAATACGTTGCCGATGTCGTCCCGCCAGGTGTCGAGCCCGGCGACGCGCATCGTCTTGTCGATCCAGTCACGCCCGGCGAGATCGGCCGCTGAGCCGGCCACCCGGTAGATGCTTCCCTTGGGGTCGGCGCCGATCTGGCCGAGGTGGGTGATGTCGGACAGCAGGCGCTCGGCGTTGATGGTCGGGAAGGACATGATCCTGATTCCTTGTTCGTTGAGCGGAAGTGGATTACGCCGGTGGGCGTTCGAGAGGGTCGGAGCGATCGTCGTCAAACGCGCCCTGACGAAGGGAAGTTCAGGCGGCCGTGGGTGACGACTGCGGCTGTGCGGCGTGCGGGGTGGGTGCGGTCTGTTCTGTCTGGGCGGCAGGCTCGGCGCGCTTGGCCGTCGCACCCGATCCCAGCGCGATCCCCACGATGATCAGTCCCATGCACGCCACCTGGATCGGCGTCGTCGGCTCACCGAGGGCGAAGTACGAGACGACGGCGACGAACACGGGCTGCAGGTAGTAGATGAACCCGGCGCGGGTGGCACCGATCAGGTCGATGGCCTTGTTCCAGGTGAAGTAGGCGACGGCGGACGAGCACACGCCGATGTAGAAGAGGGCTCCGAGCGTTCCGCCGGTCGGCGTGAACCCGCCCTGGACGCTGAGGCTCACCGCGTATGCGGGCACCAGCATCAGCGTGCCCAGCACGAACGTGGTGAAGAGGAACGCGAGCCCCGTCAGGCCGGCCGGCTTGCGGCGCACCATCGCGCTGTACCCGGCGAACGTCGCCGTGGCCACCAGCATCCACAGGTCGCCCGTGGAGAACTCCAGGCCCAGGAGCACCGACAGGGAGGCCTTGCTGACGAGCGCGATCACGCCCAGGAGCGCGATGACCAGACCGGCGGCCCGCCGTCGTGAGACTCGTTCACCGCCGGTCAGCACTCCGAAGGCGACGATCATCGCGGGCGACGTGGCAGCTATCAGCGCCAGGTTGGTGGCCGAAGTGGTGCGGCCCGCCTGGTAGATGAGGCTGTTGAACAGCGTCACCCCGAGCAGTGCCGCGAGCGTGAGGAAGCCCAGGTGCTTGCGGATCAGGGCCCGCTGCCGCCATGTCTGCGCGGCGGCCAGCGGTGCCACCGCCAGCATCGCGATCGTCCACCGCCAGAAGGCGGTCTGGACCGGAGGCACCGTCTCGTGCAGGGCGCGCGCTATGACGAAGTTGCCCGACCAGATGAGGGTGGCCGCGGTTGCCAGGATCGGCCCCAGCCACACGGCGAGCGAGCGCTTCGCGGACCGGGGTCCGAACGGCGCCGCCGCCTTCTTCGACGGCGCGCTCACGGGTTCCGTCTCGGCGGCTTTCGTATCGAGGGCCACGGTGGTTCTCGTTTCTTTCGGTGGGTCCGGTAAGGGCGGTCGAGGGCGCCTTTCGTACGGGCGGCAGTGGGGCCGTCGCGACGGATGAACCGTCGGGGTCGGCCGCTCCTGGCCGCTGGCCGGGGCTCTCGATGCCTGAAGACTCCACGGCCGCGCTCCCGTTCCGTTACCGCCCCGCTCCCGCCCCCGGGACCGCGCCGCCCCGGCGAGGGGAACCTGGGGGGAACGCGCGTGCCGTCCTACAGGTCAAGACCACTCTGTACCGTCCCGTGGGCAACCCCTATGATCGCCGAGTAATGCCCTGGCCAGGGATTTTCAGGGCGGAACGGGGAAGGTAATGACGGGGTACGACGGCGGGAATCCACGCTTCAACATCCTTGGTCCGCTTGAGGGTTGGGCGGACGGGAAACGACTGCGCCTCGGCGGCGCGATCCACGAACGCGTGCTCGCGAGCCTGCTCCTGGAGGCGGGCCGCACCGTCCCCGTGACCCGTCTGGTCGAGGCGGCATGGAACGACAACCCGCCCGCGACAGCCGCCCACCAGGTGCGCAAGGCCGTCGCCGAACTGCGCCGGCGCATTCCGGGCGGCGGCGAGGTCGTCGTCACCGACGGGCCCGGCTACCAAGTGGCCCTCGGTGCGGTGGAGCTGGACCTCACCGAGTTCAGCGCCCAGGTGCGCCGGGCGAGCCTCGCCGGCGGTGAGGGGCAGCCCGCCGAAGCGGCCGACGCGCTGCGCCGGGCGCTCGACCTGTGGCGCGGGCCCGCCCTGTCGGGAACGGGCAGCGACCTCCTCGAAGCCGCCGCGACCATGCTGGAGGAGCGCCGCGTCGCCGCCGCCGAGCAGCTCACGGAGCTGCGCCTGTCCGCCGGCGAGACCGGCGACCTCGTCGCCGACCTGCGTGATCTCGTCGCCCAGAACCCGCTGCGGGAGACCCTGCGGGGCCACCTGATGCTCGCCCTGTACCGCGGCGGCCGGCAGGCCGAGGCCCTGGAGGAGTACCACAAGGTCCGCGACCTCCTCGTCGAGGAGCTCGGCATCGACCCCAGCTCCCGGCTGAGCGAGCTGTACGAAGCGATATTGCGCGAAGCGCCCGAAGTACAAGCCCCGGCCCCCCGCCCAACGGCGCCGCGGGACAACGCGCCCGCCGAGCACTCCCCGACCGCCGCCCCGGCCAAGGAGCCGGCGCCACGGGATCACCCGAAGCAGGACGATCCGTCCGAGGCGCCCTGCACCCTGCCCTACGACCTGGCGGACTTCACCGGCCGCGACCGGGAGCTCTCCACGCTGCTCGCCTCCATGACCGGCGCCGGATCCTCCACGAGCGGCCGCGGCGAACCCGGTCGCACCAGCGCCATCGTGGCGATCGACGGCATGGGCGGCAGCGGCAAGACCTCCCTCGCCGTGCACGCCGCCCATACGGCCGCCGCCGACTTCCCGGACGGCCAACTCCACATCGACCTGCGCGGGTTCACTCCCGGCGAGACCCCGATGACACCGGCCGCCGCGCTCGACAGCCTGCTGCGCGCCCTCGGCACGTCCAGCGACCACATCCCCGACGACGTCCCGGGACGCGCCGCGCTCTGGCGCTCCACGCTCGCGGGCCGCCGCGTGCTCCTCCTGCTCGACAACGCCGCGGACGCCGCACAGGTGCTGCCGCTGCTGCCCGCCTCGCCGGGCTGCCTGGTACTGGTCACCAGCCGGGAACGCCTGCTCGACCTCGACGGCGCCGACTGGCTCTCCGTGGGCCCCATGTCGCCCGAGGACGGCACCCTGCTCATCGAGGAGGTCCTCGGCCGGGCCCGCGTCGCGGCGGAGCCGGAGGCCGCCGCGGAGCTCGTGCTGCTCTGCGGCAGGCTTCCCCTCGCGCTGCGCATCGTCACCGCACGCCTGCGCAACAGGCCGCGCTGGACGCTGAGTTACCTCGTGGACCGGCTACGCGACGAGACGTACCGCCTGGAGGAACTCAGCGCGGGCGAGCGCAGCGTCGCCGCCACCCTGCAGCTGTCGTACCAGGCCATGGAGGAGGGGCATCGCGCGGCGTTCCGCGTCCTTGGCCTGCACCCCGGCGCGGACGTGGACGCGCACGCCGCCGCCGCGCTCCTGGGGACGGACACGCGCAGCGCGGAGACGGTCCTCGAACGGCTCCTGGACGTCCAGCTGCTCCAGCAGCCCGACATCGGCCTGTACCGCTTCCACGATCTCGTACGGACCTTCGCGCAGAGCCAGAGCCGGCCCGCCACCGAACAGGACGACACGGCGGCCGTACGGCGGCTGCTCGACTACTACCTCACGGCGACCGAGACCGCCTGTACCCGTCTGTTCCCGGGCCGCAGCCCGCGCCCCACTCAACTCGCGCCCTATGAAGGGGAGGTGCCCCGCTTCGCCGACATGGAGCAGACCCGCCGGTGGTTCGACCACGAACACGCGAGCCTCGTCGCATCGGTGTCCCTCGCCGACCGGCACGGGTTCGACCGGCACACCGTCAGCCTCACCCGCAACATCGTGTTCCGGCTCAACGCCCTCGGCCGCTACGACGAGTTCAAGGACCTCAGCCAAACCGCTGTCGTCGCGGCCCGGCGCACGGGGGACCTCGCCGTGCTCGGCTTCACCCTCTCCAACCTGAGCGTGGCCTGCTGGAAGCTCGGCCATCTCGAAGAGGGCATCCAGTCCGCCACCGAGGGCCGTGACATCGCCGCCCGGCTCGGCGACCAACTCACCGAGGCACACGGCGAGTCCACGATCGGACTGCTCCTCACCGCTCTGGGCCGCCACGCCGAGGCGCTCCCCCGCCTGGAACGCGCACTCGGCCTGGAGCGGGCTCTGGAGGTCCCGCGCGCCGAGGCCGAGACGCTCACGAACCTCAGCACCCTGTACGCCCAGTGGGGCAAATACGACGAGGCGGCCGCCATGGCCCGCGCCGCTCTCTCGGTCCACGACGGCCTCGACTACCGCGACAGTCATGTCATGGCTCACACCGACCTGGCATTCGCCCAGGTCGGACTCGGCTCCTACGAGGAGGCCCGCGACTGCCTGCGCCGGGCCCGCGAACGCTGCCACCCGTCGAGCCCGCCCGGTGACGTCGCGCTCGCCCTCGCGCTGTCCGCCACGGTGGAGGAACTGTTCGGGGACGCCGACGGATCCGCGGGTTTCGCGGACGAGGCGCTGCGGCTCGCCCGGGCCGGCGGCAGTCCCACCCGGCAGGCCAAGGTCGAGAACATCGTCGGGCGGTTCCACGGGCGCCGCGGTGACCACGAGCGGGCCGCGGCACTGCACCGCCGGGCGTATGAGCTGGCGGCGCCGATCCACTACCGCGCCGAGGAGGCCGGCGCCCTGTACGGCCTGGCCGACGCCGCCGAAGCGTCGGGGGACCTGCTGGCGTCCGCGCGCCGCCGGGAGGCCGCCGACGCGCTGAGCGCCTTCATGGGGCGTGTCGCCCCGCAGCTCACCGACTGACCGGCAGCGACTGGACGACCACGGTCGGGCCCTTGCTGTCGGCCCGCACCGAGGTCGGGCCCTTGCTGTCCGCGAGCGCCGGGGCGGTGGAACCCGTCGAGGCCGCACCCGCGACGCCGAGACCCAGGACGAGGGCGGCCGCCGCGAAGACGCCGACGAACTTGGTGAGGGAGCTGCGCATGGTGACGTCCTTCGAGTGAGTGGTGGTGCGTGGTCGCTCTGACATCACCGATGTTCGTGCGTCGCCTTCCCGAACCGGTCCTGCCCCGTTCCCGGCGGATACCTCAGTGTTCCCCGGCCGCTCCGATGACAGCCCGGACCGCTGGCGAGAGGCCCCCCGCCATCGACAAATCAGCCCGACAGCAGCCACGGCCCGGACGGCGGCCGGCCCGCGAGCGCGCCCAACACGTCCACCACGACGTCCCGCCCGGCCCCGTTGCCGGCCAGAGCCCGCGGGACCGACCCCCCGGTCGCCTCCACGTCCGCGACGCGCGGCCCCTCGCGCGTCAGCACCACACGCGTCCGTACGAAGCCGAACTCCAGCCCCACGAGATCGAGCAGCGCACGCACGACGGCCCGCGCCCCCACCCCGTCGGCGTCCGTCGAGCGCCCGCCGAGCCCTGGTCCCGTACGAGGCCCGACCACCGCGCCGTCCAGCGCGGTCAGCCGGATCACCTCGTGCATCCCCGCATGGCTGAACGTCTCGACGACCACCTCGGGCCCGGCGAGACACTCCTCCACGACGCAGGGCATGCGGGGCGACCGCCGGGCCCAGGCCTCCAGTTGGGCCCGGCCTCGGATGACCTCGCCGCGGTGCCGTCCCGTCCCGTTCTTGATCACGAAGGGGTACGGGAACCCGTCCGCCCAGGCCAGTGCCATCGCCGTCGATGTGACGGGCACGGCGCGCACGGCGGACACCCCGCTCTGGTTGAGCACCCGTCGCAGGACGGCCGGATCGCGGAGCCCCTCAAGGACCCTGCCCTGCCCGGGGTGCAGCTCAAGGAGCGCCTGCCCGACCGCCAGCCGGGGGCCGGGCAGGTCGCCGAAGTACAGGACGTGCGCGATGTCGAAGGCGCGCGCTGCCCGGACCAGCAGGGCCCGGAGGGCACCGACGTCGTCGACGTCCCCCGCCAACTGCCGCTCGGAGAACGCCCCTTGGGCTGGCGGATCGTGGTCGGCCCGCACCAGCCACGCGTCGAGCCCCACGGCCGCGACCGACTCCAGTACCCGCGGTTCCGGCCGCACGAGCAGCACCCGCTGCGCGTTCCCGTTCATCGCGCCCTCCTCCCAGCACATGACATGCCAGGAGAGTGCCGCCCGCGCTTCCCGTCACCGTCCCGCCCGGATCCCCCGCGCGGCGACAGCCCGGCCCTCGACGCCCGGCACGGCACCCAGGGAAGGCAGGTGATCGGGCGTCAGGCGGCGTTGTCAGTGCCTCCACCTACAGTGAAAACATCACTCGGGGAGCCTTGGAGGGGGAGCAAAAGCATGTCCGTAAACAAGATCCAGCACAAGGTGAATCACGTCGCGTTGGTAGTGGACTGTTCGGGTTCCATGCGTCCGCACCAGAATCAGCTCATCCGCGTTGTGGACGAGTTCGTGGCGGGGCTGAAGGCGGAATCGGACAGCCTCGGCCACGAGACGCGGATCAGCCTCTACTCCTTCGACCACCAGGTGGAGAACCTGGTCTGGGACATGGACGTGAAGCACTTGCCGTCCATGCGGGGTCTGTACCGGGTCAACAATGGCGCCACCGCCCTGATCGAGGCTTCGCTGAAGTCTCTGGACGACCTGGGTCACATCTGGGAGCAGTACGGCGAGCACAGCTTCCTGCAGATCGTGGTGACGGACGGCGAGGAGAACGCCTCCGGCGGAGACAGGCGGCACGACGGCGACCCGGCCATCCTCGGCCCGTGGCTCGACAGGATCACGGCGACGATGGGCGGCCTTCCGGGGCACTGGACGTCCGCGATCCTCGTTCCGAACTCCCTGGCCAAGCGGACCGCGCAGAACTACGGTTTCCCGGCCGGCAACATCGCGATCTGGGACGCGGATTCCCAGAAGGGCGTGGAGGAGGCGATCGGCACCGTGCGCGCTGCCGCCACCAGCTTCCTCCGGGGCCGCGAGCAGGGGGTGCGCGGCACGAAGAACCTGTTCGCCGTCGGTCAGGACATATCGGTGGACGAGGTGCGGGCGAACCTCGAACCGATTCCGGCCGACAAGTACCGGCTCCTGAAGGTCGACAAGGAGGTCGAGATTCGCCCCTTCGTCGATTCGCATCCGGGCGTGACGTACGAACGTGGCGCGTGTTACTACCAGTTGGGTGCCCGGGCTCAGGTTCAGCAGAACAAGGAAGTCATCGTCGTCGAGAAGGACACCGACCGCGCCTATACGGGCGATGCGGCACGCAGCCTTCTGTTCGGCACCGGTATCCAGGGGACCGTCTCCGTGAAGGCGGGGAACAATCCCGCGTTGGAGGTGTACGTGCAGAGCCGGTCGGTGAACAGGAAACTCAAGCCGAAGACGCGTCTGCTCATCATGCTCTGAACGGAACAGCGTGCCCTGACCCGGCCCCGGCGCCGCCCTCGTTCCGGCGGCCGGCAGGACGCACGCTGTCCGGCGAGCACCGCGACGCCGGCAGGGCGGCGTACGTGTAACGCAGTTGGCGGGCCCGCATCCGAAAAAGTCACAGTCGCGGCTCTATGCAGTGCAGTTACCTATAGGTAACTTTCCTGGAGTCACTCCTGTCACTCACTTCACGACCCACGGGGAAGCCATGTTCAGACACACCAAGCGGGTGCTGGCGACCGCAGTTGCCACGGTGCTGGCCGCCACCTTCGCGCCGGTGGCCACAGCCGCCGCCACGCCGTCGACGGCCGGTTCCAGCGACCCGTTCTACACCTACGACAGCAGCACGCCGTTGTCCTCGTACGCGCCGGGCACCGTGCTGAAGAAGCGGACGTTGCAGTACCACATCGTGGGTTTACCCACTCCGGTCAAGGCAGTCCAGCTGCTCTACCGCACCCGTGACGCTCAGGGGCGCCCGGCCGCCAACGTGACCACCGTGGTGCGCAGCATCAAGGGCGACAGCGGCAAGGCAGTGTCCTACCAGTCGTTCTACGACTCCCTCAACCCCAAGGACGGGCCCTCCCGCGCCATCGCCGGTGATGTCACGCTGGGCGGCATCCTCGCGAACAGTGAGAACCTCTTCCTGGCGCCCCTGGTGGCGCAGGGCTACAACGTCGTCATCCCCGACACCGAGGGGCAGCGGGCCGACTTCGCGGCCGGACCGGAGTACGCGGCCAACACGCTGGACTCGATCCGGGCCGCGACCGCCCCCGAGGCCGGGACCGGCATGGACGCCGACACCCGGGTCGGCCTGATGGGCTACTCCGGCGGTGCCATCGCGACCGGCTGGGCGGCCGCGCTCGCACCGGCGTACGCGCCCGACGTCAACAAGCGGCTGGTGGGCTTCGCCGAGGGCGGCCTGCTCGTGGATCCGGCGCACAACCTCAAGTACGTGGACGGCTCGGTCGTGTGGTCCGGCGTCATCCCCATGGCGATCATCGGGGTCGCCCGGTCGTACGGCATCGACCTGAAGCAGTACCTGAACAGCTACGGCCAGCAGGTGTACCAGGACCTGGAGCACGGCTCGCTCCTCGACGCTCTGGGCCACTACCCCGGGTTGACGTGGAAGAAGCTGGCGAAGCCGCAGTACGCCGATCCGAACTCGGTGACCGCGTTCGTCGAGGCGGTCAACAAGATCAACCTGGGTTCGGCCGCGACCCCGACCGTTCCCGGGTTCATCGCCCAGGGCGCCGGAGGCGTCGTCGAGGGGACCTTCGGCAACCCGCCTGGCATCGGGAGAGGTGACGGGGTCATGGTTGCCGGGGACGTCCGCGCCCTCGCCCGGCAGTACTGCTCCTCCGGCAACGGCTCCTTCGCCTTCCACCAGTACGACCTGCTCGGCCACGTCCCGGTGGCCGCGGCCTGGGCCCCGGGCGCGATCGGCTGGCTCGGGGACCGGTTCGCGGGCAGGCCGGCCCCGTCCGACTGCGGGCACATACCGCCGGGCAACTCACTGGCTCCGGAGTCGCCGACCTCGGTGTCGTAACGCCACAGCGGCACACACATAAACGGCCACGGTGTCCTCCAACTCCCTGTATTGCCAACCCAGTTGGCTCGCCAGTGGCCGACGCACACCGAGCGGTGCCGGCACAAGCTCGCGGAGCGCGCCATGCCGGGACTGCTCTCAGCCGTAACCGCGGCAAATGGTTGTTCCCCTCCTCGGAACGCGGATACAGATATGCGCGACCAGTCGGTACAAGGAGGGGAAAATCATGAAGAAGACCATGAGGAAGACCGCCGGTGTCATCGTGGGGCTGGCGCTGGCGGGCGCCCTGGGAGCCACCGGGGTGGCCGAGGCTCAGGCTCAGCCGTCGGTCCCGGCTCCGGCCGCCGCCCCGGCCATCAGCGCGGTGGACACCGGCAGTTCGACCGTCGAGGCGCCCGCCTCGGTGGTCGCGGAGCTGAAGGCGGCGACCAGCAGAGCGCGCGCCTCGCTCTCCCCGAACGCCCGGGTGATCTGTTACGCCGCCCACGTCCAGGACATCGGCTGGCAGTCGGCGGTCTGCGACGGCAGCGTGGCGGGCACGACCGGCCAGAGCCGCCGCATGGAGGCGCTGGCGATCTCGACCAGCGGCGTCGGCGGCGTCTGCGCCGACGCCCACCTGGCCGACATCGGCTGGCAGGGCTGGAGGTGCGGCGGGGACGGCACTGTCGTGACCGTCGGCACCACCGGCCAGTCGCGGCGGATGGAGGCGCTGGGCGTCCAGGTCGGGACGGGCAGCGTGGGCGCGCAGGCACATGTGGAGGGGTACGGCTGGCTGAGCTCGGTCACCGGAAACCCGGTCTATGTGGGGACGACGGGTCAGTCACGGCGTATGGAAGCCGTACGCATCTGGGTCTGAGGCCCGGCGTCTACGCCTGATGCCTGATGCCTGGCGGGGGTGGTGCCGGACCGCGGCCGGCACCACCCCCGCGACAGAACAGCCATCCCCGTCAGCACGAATGCGGCTGTGCATCAGAGCCGCGCATAACCGGACCCGGCCGCCCCGGTCAGGTGGACGGCCGGATCGACAGTGCGTGGTGAAAGACGTCGCGCGGGTCCCAACGGGCCTTGACCTGTTGGAGACGCGGATAGTTGTCCTTGTAGTAGAGGGTGTGCCAAGGCACGCCGGAGGTGTTCCACTCGGGATCGGCCAGGTCGGTGTCCGGGTAGTTGATGTAGGCGCCGTCGCTGACCGCGCCGGGCACGGGGACGCCGCCGGTGTCCGCGTACACGTCACGGTAGAAGGCGCGGACCCAGGCGAGGTTGGTGGCGTCGTCGCGCTCGTCGGACCAGATCGTCTGGTAGACGGCCTTCATGATCACATCTCGTTGGGCGACGGCCGTGGCGTCGGCCGCCACGGCGCCGACCTGGCCCCCGTACCCGATCAGGAGCATGCCACCGCCCGCCGTACCCGAGCTGTTGGTCAAGTTCCGGTGGACGGCGTCGAGTTGCGCCTCGGTGAGCGAGCGGCGCAGATAGCCCGCCTTGATCTTGTAGCGGCGGGTGCCGACGTTGCCGGGCTCGCCGGTACCCGGCCAGGTCGTCGGGTGCAGCCAGGGCATCGAAAGCCAGGTCTCCTGGCCCGCGAGCCCGGTGCCCGCGGTGACCGCGTTCGCGAACTCACGCACCAGGTTCTGGGCACCCGGAATGTCCGCGTCGATCTGCACGGTCATCAGGAAGCCGCCCGCGCTGTGGTGCATCGGGATGAGGATCGCGTACAGGCCGGCGTACGGCGAGCCGGGCGCGCTGTTGCGTTCGTGCCAGGTACCGAAGTTGTGCAGCAGCCTGGTGAACGCCTGCCGGGTCATCTTCTCGTCCCAGGGCCAGGTGACCAGGTACGCCAACTGCTCGCGCGGAGCGGCGGGCAGGAGCCGGGACGGGTCGCTCCCGCGCGGGCCGGGGGAACGCAGCCAGTACCGGGTGACCACCCCGAAGTTCCCGCCGCCTCCGCCCGTGTGCGCCCAGAACAGGTCGCGGTGCGGATCGTCCGGCTCGCGCGTCGCCACCACCGCGCGGGCGGTGCCGTCCTGGTCGACCACCACCACCTCGACGCCGTAGAGGTGGTCCACCACCGATCCGTACCGGCGGGACAGCGGCCCGTACCCGCCGCCGGCGAAGTGTCCGCCCGCGCCCACCTCCGGGCAGCCGCCTGCGGGGACGGTCACGCCCCAGCCCTTGAACAGCGTCCGGTAGACGTGCCCGAGCGTGGCGCCCGGCTGCACCGCGAACGCGCCGCGCGCGGCGTCGTAGCCGACGGCGTCCATGGGCGACATGTCCAGGAGCAGCCGCACGGCCGGATCGGCGGTGAAGTTCTCGAAGCAGTGTCCGCCGCTGCGCACAGCCACCCGGCGCCCGGACCGTACGGCATCGGCGACCGCGCGCACCACCTGCTCGGTCGACCCGACGACGCGGATCTCGTCCGGCCGCCCCACGAAGCGGAAGTTGTTGCCGCGCAGCAGGCTTTCGTACCGAGTGTCCCCCGGACGGACCGTCACCGGCCCGAAGCCTGTCCACTCCCCCGTCGCCGCGCCGGTATCCACGGCAGCCGCGGAAGCCGGCGGGCCGACCACGCTCGCCGCCGCGGCCACCGCACCTGCCGCGAGCAGCCCACGGCGGTTCAACCGATTCTGATCCGCTCCGCTCACCACGGCCTCCCGCCCGGGCCGACCCCTGCGATCAGCTCTGTCGGCGCCGTCGACCGCCCGCCTGCGCCGAGGCGACGTTGAGGCATCCTCCGTAACTCACGACGCCCGCCGCAGGGGCGAGGTGCCCGACGGGCGCGTCTGTCCGCGTGACACATGTCAACTCCATTTCTCAGTACGGTTGTTGACGTCTCATCATGCCGCCTTACCGCATTCCGCCCCACCCCTTGTCGACGGACACACGGACGGCTACGGCGGCGCGAGTGGCGTAGCCGGGTCAGGCCAGGCCCGCTGTGATGGCGCGGCGTACGGCGTCGGCGCGGTCTCTGATGTCGGCCTTGGCGAACAGGTTGTTGATGTGGGTCTTGACCGTGGCCTCGCTGATGAAGAGCTTCTCGGCGATCGCCCGGTTCGGCAGTCCCTGGCCGATCAGGGTCAGCACCTCGCGTTCGCGCGGTGTGATGTCGCCGGGCAGCGGCTGTTCGGGCGTCGGAGCCTTGGTGCGGGCCGTGGCCAGGAGCCGGTCCTGGACCTCGCGGTCGAGGACCGACTGTCCCGCCGCGGCCGCGCGGATGGCGCGGGCGATGTCCTCGCGCCCCGCGTTCTTCGTCAGGTATCCGCGGGCCCCGGCGCTCAGCGCGGCGAGAATCGAGTCGTCGTCGGCGAACGTGGTCAGTACGACCACGGCCACCTCCGGGTGCTCCTCGGTCAGCCGTCGCGTTGCCTCGATGCCGTCCATCACGGGCATGCGCAAGTCCATCAGGACGACGTCCACCGGCCCCGCGGCGACCGCGGCGAGCACCTCGGCCCCGTCGGCGGCGGCCGCGACGACGTCGATGTCCTGCGCCAGGCCCAGGACCGCGGCCAGCGGCTCCCGTACGGCGGCCTGGTCGTCGGCCACGATCACCCTCAACCGCTGTGCGTTCTGTGTCGGTTCGCTCATCCCGGGATCACTGCCTCCACTTGCCAGCCGCCTTCGTCCGGGCCGGTGACGACCGGGCCGGCCGTGATCGTTCCGCCAAGCAGGGCGACCCGTTCACGCATGCCGATCAGCCCCATCCCGCTGCCAACACCCGGGCTCACCTTACGGGTTGCCGGACTGTTGCTCACCGTCAGTGTCATGGACTCCGCGGCATACCTCAGCTCCACGCGGACATCACCGCCCGGCGCGTGCCGGGCCGCGTTGGTCAGCGCTTCCTGAGCGATCCGCAGCAGGTTCTGGGTCACCCGGGACGGCACTTCGCGGGCGGTCCCCGTAATGGTCAGGCCGTCGCGGTGGCCGGACGACTCCAGCATCGCGGCCAGGCTCTCCACCAGCGGCAGGGAGTCCTCACGCAGCGCGTGCACGGTCCACTGGGCCTGTTTCAGGCTCTCCTTGACCATGCTGTGCGCCTTCTGGTTCGCCTCGCGGACCTTCTCCAGGTCGCCGGTGTCGATCAGCGCGTCCGCCAGCTCCAGCTGCATGTTGATGCCTGCCAACGAGTGAGCCAGGACGTCGTGCACGTCGCGGGCGATCCTGCCGCGTTCGGTCAGTACGGCGGTCCGGGCCTCGGCGCGGGCGGCCCGCTCCGCGGACTCGGCCGCCGAGATCGCCGCCAGTACGGCCTGCCGACTGCTGCGGTTGAGGATGCCGATCAGGACCGGGCCGCCGGTGGTCAGGCCGAGCGTCCAGGGCAGCAGATCGTGGCCGGAGCCGAGGCGGAGGTACAGCACGCCGGTGCACAGCACGCTGCACAGCGCCGCGAGAGTGAGGGCCCGTCCGGTCTCAAGGCGGAACCCGATGTGCCCGACGAGGAAGTACGCGAAGAGGTAGCCCGATCCGCTGCTGCTGACGCCGAGCAGTGCCGCCGCTGCGACGATGCCGGCGGTCAGCCACACCAGGGCGACGCGTGGGGGAACCCTGTCCTCGGGCAGGTGCCGGGCCGCCAGGGCGACACAGTTCACCAGGAGCAGCGCCCCGCATGCCAGGCCCCGGCCGCTGAGGTCCAGCGGCCGGACCGTCCAGATCGCGGAACCGATGACGAACAGGGTCAGCACCCACTGCATGCGCGGGTCCTGGCCGGGCACGGCCCGCGGGCCGGCCTCGTGGTGCGAAGCCGGCCCGGGGGCCGGGGCGTTCTGGGCTTCGGGCACGGCGCGACCATAGCCCACGGTCAGGCCGTGCGGTCGAGCGTGCGGGCGGTACGGGCCACCGACGCGAGCGGCTGCCGGCGGGCGACCATCCGGCCGCGGAGGAAGATCGTGGCGAGCCGCGTGACCACCTCGGTGAGCGCCATCAGGACGAAGGCGGCGACCCACGCCTGATCCGTGGTGATGTGGTGGGCGATGCTGAACCGGGCGACGTTGTCGGCGCCGCCGTGCTCGACCCACACCTGGAAGCCCATGCGGGCGCCCATGCCGAGCACCCACAGGATCGCGGAGACCGCGCCGGCCTTGATCAGCAGGTGCTCCCCCGCGACGCGGATCCGGGTGTAGACGCCGCCCGCGATGCCGAGCGCCGCGCCCACGGCCATCAGCGCTCCGATGAGCAGCAGGTCGTTGCCGGCGGTGGGGATGGAGTCGAGGTAGGTGTGGGCGACAAAGGCCACGATCCCCAGCGGGATCAGGAAGGTCTTGAGGTCGAGGCGGCCTTCCCGCAGTTGCCGGAAGACGACGAGGACGAGCGCTATGTCAGTGATCCAGTCGGTCGTTGTCATGCCCTCAAGACTGCTGCCGCCCGGCCTCACGCACCTGGACCCACGGGTGGAACCGGGGGTGGAGATCGCCTCAACGCCACGTCTCCACCCCGGAGGCCTGCGCATGCCCGCAGGCGGTGGACCAGCGCGGCGGGCAGGCTCACGATCTTTCTTGGCCTGGTTTCGGAGGCTGCCACACAGCTGGACCCGGCACGCTGGCGAAACTCATCGCCAGGGAGGGGTCAGAGAATCGTCACGTGGTGTCCTTGCCTCACCAGCGGACGGCCGTGAAGTCGCTCGGCCGGGGCCGGAGCAGTCTCGTGCGTTCTGCCAGCGCCCGCAGCCGGTGGGACATCTCGTCGCCGGACAGCCGGTGGCGGTCACCATGGCCGGCCAGGACCCACTCGAATCGCAGCCGTCCAGCCGTCCTGATCAGAGAGTTGGCCAACTCCTCGATGGAGTACCAGGTCACGCTGTCCGCGACCTCCAGATCGCCGGTGGCGCGCGACCAGTAGAAGCTGTCACCACTGAAGCAGTACCGGTCGTCCGCGACGTAGAGCACGCTCCCCCGGGTGTGGCCGGGCAGGGGGTGGGCGACGACCCCCTCGCCGATCTCAACGGGTTCGCGGCCCCGGATCACCTGGTCGGCGTCCGGTGCCGCGTCGAGGTCTCCCTCGTGGATCCACAGGCGGGCGCCGAAGTGGTCCGCGTAACGGCGGCCATGTGCGGCGTGGTCCCGGTGTGTGAGCAGCACATCGGTGACCGGGCTCGATGCCGCGTAACGCTCGGCGAGTCCGCGGCTCCAGCGCGGCGTGTCGATCATCATGGCCGCGCCGGACGGTCGCAGCAGGAGATAGGAGTTGGCCCCGGCGGTGTGCTGGGAGTTGTGTCCGCAGATCAGTACGCCGTCGTCCAAGGCCATCGGAAACGGGTCGAGCGCCCGGTCGATGGTCCCGGACGCCGGACGGATCGAGCGTGTGGGGCAGGCGAAGGCCGCCGCGTGGAGGCTCCGTGTCTCCGCCTCGTCGCGTGGGGTGCGCAGAATCCGCGACTTTCCGTCGGCCTCGGCGATCAGATCGGGCGCGAGTTGCCGGGCGACGTCGCAGTTGGTGCAGCGGTCGTCCACGTACCAGCCGTCCATGGCAGGACTCCTTCCAAAGAGGGCGCATCAGACCAGGACCGTCGCTGCTCCCTCCAAGTCGAGGGAGCAGCGCGTCGGATACAGTAGCTGTATCACTAAGTATCTTAATCGCGAAGGTAAATGGAAGCCCGCATGCGCGTCAATCACCAGGACGACCAGCCCGGCGAACCGGCCGACCGGATCATCGCGTCGCTGACGGACCTCGCCGGAGCCCTGGGGCGACTCAACGACCTGATCGCCCAGCGTCTTGGCATCGCGCAGACCGATCTGCTGTGCCTGCACGTGCTCAACCGCGCCGGAGCCTGCACCGCCGGTGCACTCGGCTCCCGACTCGGGCGCTCCACCGGCGCGGTCACGCACATGATCGACCGCTTGGAGAAGGCGGGTTACGTCCAGCGGAAGCCCGACCCGCGGGACCGCCGCCGCGTACTCGTCGAAGCCTTCGCTCCGGGACTCGAACGGATCGCCTCGTTCTACGAGCAGATGGACGCCCGCAGCCGCCGGCTGACGGCCACCTTCTCCGACGACCAGCTCGCCGCGATCTGCGCCTTCCTTCAGGGCAGTTACGACAGCACCGTCGAAGAGTGCGACCGGCTGATCCGGTAGCCCGCGCTCCGCCGTCGGGTGGAACCGGCGGGCGGGGCGAGCGCGGGGCGACAGGCTCGGGGGCGCGGCCGCAGTTAGGTTGCCCGTGCTGCCCACCGAAGCCCCTGGAGAGCCATGTCTTCCCCTGTCCAGCCCTCTGCAGCCAAGGCGAAGCCGGGCCAGGCACGCCCGGGCCAGGTGCTGCGCAACCCCAAGATCTGGAAGTTCCCCACGGTCATCGTCTCGCTGGCCGTGCTGCTGCTCTCGCTCCTGTACATGGGCGGCATCGTCGACCCCAACGGCCACATGCACCGGCTGCCCATCGGTCTGGTCAACGCCGACCGCGGTGCCGTCATGGCCGGGCAACACACCAATCTGGGTGCGCAGATCACCGACTCGATCGCCAAGGCCCCCGGCGAGCGGGTGTCCTGGAAACAGCTGGAGCGGGGCGCGGCCCAGCAGCAGCTGGCCACGGGCAGGCTCTACGGAGTCCTGGAGGTTCCCGAGGGCTTCACCGCGGCCGTGGCGGCGCTCCCCGGCGGCACGGCGGCGACCCCGGCACGGCCCACCATGGTCGTCCTCACCAACCCCGGCGTGGGCAGCCTCGCCTCCTCCTTCGCCAGCAACATCAACCAGACGGCCGCTCACCAGGCCTCGCTGCAACTCGGCAAGACGCTCACCGCGGCCGCCGCCGGTGCGAACGGCACGGCACGGCTGCTGCTCGCCGACCCGATCAGCGTCACGGTCAAGGTCGGTCACCCCATCGGGTCGCACAGCGGTCTGGGTCTGACCGCCTTCTACTACGCGCTGCTGCTGGTGCTCGCCGGCTTCATGGGCGGCAACATCATCAGCAACGGCGTCGATGTGGGCCTGGGCTACGCGGACAGCGAGATCGGCCCCTGGCACACCCGCCGCCCGGTGGTACCGATCAATCGCACCCGGACGCTGATCATCAAGTGGGTCATGTCCGTCGCGATCGCCGCGCTGACATCCGCTCTGATCATGCTGGCCTGCGTGGTGATCCTGGGAATGGACGCCTCACACCTGTGGCTGCTGTGGGTGTTCTCGTTCTGCGCCAGCGCCACCGTGGGTCTCGGAGTGCAGTCCGTCAACGCGGCGTTCGGCGGCATCGGGCAGCTCGTCAGCATGTTCGTCTTCATCGTGCTCGCCCTGCCCTCCTCCGGTACGACGATTCCGCTGGAGGCGTTGCCCGGCTTCTACCGCTGGCTTGCCGTGTTCGAACCGATGCGACAGCTCGGCGGAGGGGTGCGCGCCATCCTCTATTTCGACGCCCGTGCCGAGGCAGGCCTCACCCGCGCCTGGATCATGATCTCCATCGGGGTGGTGGTGGCTCTGGCCTTCGGCCTGGCCGCGGCCTCCTACTACGACCGCAAGGGCCTGCACCGGATGGTGCCGAAGGACTCCTGACGGAGTGTTCGGTCGCGTGCGGTGTGCGCGCCGGATCCGTGGTCCCTGGGCGATCGGGCCGACAGCACGCAGCTCGTCCGGGCGCCCCCGTGGAAGTCGGGCGGTCAGGCGGTTTGATTGACTCAGGGTATGAGTGATCTCTTCGTCAAGATCTGCGGTCTGCGGACCGCACAGGACGTCGACACCTGCGTCGAGGCGGGCGCGGACGCGGTCGGGTTCGTCTTCGCGACCAGTGCGCGCACGGTCGACGCCGCAACCGCGCGGGGGCTCGCCGAACGCGTACCGGCGCACGTTCTCACGGTGGGGGTCTTCCGCGGCCAGCCGCTCGACGAGGTCCGCCGCCTCACGGAGGAGAGCGGCGTCTGTGCGGTCCAGTTGCACGGCGACGAGGGCTCGGAGTACTACGAGGCGCTGCGGTCGCAGGGCCGCGCGCTGATCCGGGCCACGACCGCCACCGAGATCCCGGCACGGCTCGGCGAGCTGGGTGAGGACCTGCTGCTCCTCGACGCGCCCGACCCCGGTTCGGGCAAACCGTGGAACTGGGCATCCCCCGAGTTCGCCGCCCCCGCCGGGCGCTGGCTCCTTGCGGGTGGGCT
Organism: Streptomyces sp. NBC_00212; assembly: GCF_045206365.1. Taxonomy (NCBI): domain Bacteria; kingdom Bacillati; phylum Actinomycetota; class Actinomycetes; order Kitasatosporales; family Streptomycetaceae; genus Streptomyces; species Streptomyces sp. NBC_00212. The sequence continues at coordinate 8,323,275 of NZ_CP108115.1, read as the reverse complement.
GCACCCGGGCAACGTCCGCCGGGCCGCCGACGTCACCGGCGCCTGGGGAGTGGACGTCTCCAGTGGCGTGGAGAGTGAACGCGGCGTCAAATCAACGGAGTTGATCCGCTCGTTCATCTCGGCGGCCCGCCACTGACATCGCACCCGCCCTGCTCTGCCGAGGAGGACCCCGGCTGGGGATGGAGCCAAGTTGTTCGGCAGCGTACGCATGGTGTGCGCCTTCGCGCCGGTGGCCGTCGGGCAGGATCGAGCCGTGTTGGAAGCCTGACGAGGAATGGACAGCGAGCAATGACAAAGCGAGCGCGCGTCGTCGTACTCGATCCGGTCGACCCGGACGCCCTGGCCGCCCTGGCCGAGGCCCACGAGGTCGAGGTGCGGATCCGCCCCGGCCACGCCGAACTCCTGGCCCTCGCCGCCGGGGCCGATGCCCTCGTGGTGCGCAGCGGCGTACGCGTCACGGCCGACGTCATCAGCGCGGGGCAGCGTCTGAGGGTGGTGGCGCGGGCCGGCGCCGGCACCGAGAACATCGACCTGGAAGCCGCCCGGGAAGCCGGCGTCCAGGTGCTCAACGTCCCCGGCGCCTCGGCGGAAGCCGTCGCCGAACTCGCCCTCGGTCTGCTCCTCGCGGTGACCCGCAACATCGCCCGGGCCGACCGGCAGATCAGGGACGGCATCTGGGACAAGCCGAACCTGGCGGGCCCCGAGCTGCGCGACCATGTCCTCGGGGTGGTCGGCCAGGGCTCGATCGGGTCGCGCATCGCCGAGCTCGCGAACGCCCTCGGCATGCGCGTCCTCGCCTGCGTGGCCCGGCCCTCGCCCGAGCGGGACGCCGCGCTGCGCGAGCGCGGCGTCGAACGGGTCGAGCTGCCCGAGCTGCTCACCACCGCCGACGCGGTGTGCCTGTCCGTGCCGCTCACGGAGCACACGCGCGGGCTGATCGGCGAGGCGGAACTCGCCCTGATGGGCACCGGCTCCTACCTGATCGACGTGTCCCGCGGCGGCGTCGTCGACGAGGCCGCGCTGCTGCGGGCGCTGCGCGAGAAGACCATCGCGGGCGCCGCCCTCGACGTCCACAGCCAGGAGAGCGGCACCCCGGAGTTCGCCGCTCTGGACAACGTGGTCCTGACTCCGCACATCGGCGCCAGCACGACGGACGCGCAGGCCGAGGTCGGCCGCATCCTGGTCCGCGACCTCAACGCGGCTCTGGCCGGCGGCTCCGCCGAGAACAGGGTGTGCTGACCATGACCGCCCCGGCCCACGCCCTACGAAGCCCCGCCCGTGGGGGCATCCGAGATGGCGACCGGGCCGGGCACGTCGAGGAACCCGGCCGCCGGGCGCCAGTCCCGCCACTCCTCCCACCAGCGCTCGCCCCGCTCGATCAGCCGGACGACCTCGGCCGCGGCACGTCGTACGGCCTCCGCCTCGCCGGGCCCGAAGCCGCCCGTGCGTACCCGCTCCTCGAAGTGGTCGACGTCCTTCCACTCGTAGGCCGAACCGTCAGCCGCGATCACCAGGTCGAGTTCCTGGTCGAGCGTGTCGAAGCCGCGCCGGGTCCGGCGCATGGGCTCCTGGAAGTTGACGTACCAGTCCTGGAGTTCACCGTCTTTCAGCCGGGCCCACACGGAATACCCGTCGCCGGGCCGCTGCAGTTGCAGCACCCCGTCCGACTGCCAGGTGTGATCGAAATGAACCCAGGGGTGGAGTCCCCACTTGAACTCGCCGCCGCCGAAGGCGATCGGCGTGCCCTTCGCCAGATACGCGGCGAGGAGATGACTGTCGTCGGCGACGACGCGCAGCGGATAGACCATCCACTCCCGCCCGTCGAGGATCTCTCTCCTGACGATGACGTCACCGCTGATGAATCGTGGCTCCATGCCGAGCCACCCTATAACCGCACCCTGCCCCCCTGACGTGGGGATGCTCACACCCCTCCGAGCAGCCCGACGACCGTCGGCCGGGGTCCCGGCCGACGGCGTTCCTCGGGGCTACCTGAAGAGGCGGTCACCGCTGGTGGCCATGCGGTGCGTGGCGCTGTGCTGGTTCACCCAGTCGCGGACGAGCTTGATGGCATTGGCGCACTGCCAGGTGTTGTCGTACTCCTTCACTCCGTTGAAGGCGCCGTAGCCCGCGATGATGCCGTCCACGCGCGCATCGCCCAGCAGTTTGTCGACGTACCAGGGGTCGTTGTAGGTGGTCGTCCAGGACAGCGTGGCCGCGAGCCTTCCCGCGGCACGGTCCTGGGCGCCCTTCTTCAGTTCCGCGCACGTGTTCCAGGTGGCTTCCGTGCAGTTGCCGAATCCCTTGGTGATGTCGGAGTCGCCGTAGTCCATCGCCCGGTGCCCGGTCGGGAATCCGGAACCGGACCGGTCGAAGGCGCCGACGACCTGGTCGCGGGTGCCGGTGCTCGTGATGCCCTCAAGGCTGCCGAGCTTGCCTTCCAGGCTCTTCCAGCCCCGGCCGCCGACGTCGGGGGTGCTGCCGCCGTGGTACTCGTAAAACCCGTACAGCACCTGGATCCCGGCAGCCGTCAGCCGCTGTGCCTTGTCGCGCAGCCCGGCGACGCTGCACGCGCGGTTCGGCGCTTCTCCGCAGTAGTTGGGGTCCTTGATGTCCAGCCAGACCAGCGCGAGGCGGCGCCCCGCCTTGGCGTTGGAAAGGATGCGGTCGATCATGCTGTCGAAGCTGGGGCCGTAGCGGTTGTCACCGGCTGAGGAACAGTCGTGATAGGCACGCCATTCGTTCGGGTTCCACCAGGCGCAGACGTCGATCTCGATGCCGTTCGCGCCGTGGTTGAGCGCGGCGTCCACGCCGTCCAGGGTGTCGACCCGGTGCGCGACGGCATAGATCGCGTGCCGCTGATCGGCTGCCGCCGCCGGGGTCGTACCGAGCGCGGTGACAGCGACGATCCCGCACAGTGCGGCGATGAGGGCCCGTAACGTACGGCGACCGACGTCGTGTTGGAGGTGAGCGGTCAAGAGAGGGGACTCCTTCAAGTCTCTGCCTTGAAGCGGGCAGATGTGCACGTAGGGCGGCTAGGTGACGAGGTAGTGCGGTGACGCATCCGGCTGCGGCGGTGTGCGGGCACCGGCGAACACGAGGTGTGCCGACGCCTGAGCCGTGGGGCTCCCCCGCCGCCACGCGTGACGTCACCAAGCCGTCGATCTATCCCAAAAAGTAGCGCGCCCAGGGCAGATTTCATGACATGTTCTCGGCCTGCTTCCCTCATCAAATGGCCATAGTGGCCACCGGGAGCGTGCGGTCAGAACCAGTGCAGGCAGTGCGGCGGGCGCTCGGCGCGGAACAGGGCGTCCGCGAGGGCGGCCGCGCCCGGGCGGTGGGCGCGGATGTGTCCGGCCCGCACGAGCGTGCTCGGGGCGGTGCCGCCGAGGTAGACCGAGCCCAGGTCGCTCACGTCCAGGGACAGGTCGGGCTCCCGGTCCGTCGCGGCGCAGTCGGCCTTGCCGTCCCGGACGGTCAGCAGGTAGCGGCCGTGCTCACCGAGGAACGGGTCGTCGACGTCGAGGACGAGCTCACCGTCGGTGAACCAGCCGCGCGAGGTCAGCGCCCGCGGCACGTCGAGCAGCCGCACCCAGAGCCAGTCGGTGTCGCCGCTCACCTGGCCCGCGCGGAAGTCCGCGAGCTGCCAGCGCAGCGGGTGTTGGGGCGGGACATGTTTGAACACGACCTGAGCGACCAGGTCGTGTCCGAGCATGCACCGGGCCAGGGCCGTGAAGACGTCGTCGTCGAGGGCGATGGTCTCGTCGACCGTCAAAGTCTCGGGCTCGCCGAGCGAGTAGCTGGCATACCCGTCCGGTACGCCGTCGGCGTCACGGTGGACGGCGACGTAGCGCGGCGCCTGAGAGACCGGGGGCTGCCCCGCGCCCAGGGCCCACCAGCGGTGCGGCCGGGACAGCGCGCCGGGCTGTGCGCGGCGGTACCGGTCGTAGATCTCTTCCAGGATCTCCGCGCACTCGGCCCGCCGCAGCACCTCGACGGAGCCTGTCGTCGGGGCGTCGGCCGTCGTGCCCGCGCGGGGACGGGCGAGGGCGCCCTGGTGGCGCGGCACCGTCAGCCGCTGCGTGTAGGTCGCCGGTCCGTAGCCGAACCTGCGGTAGATCAGGGCCTCGGAGGCCAGTAGTACGGAGAGGAACTCCCCCCGGGCCCGCAGCTCGGCGAGCTGATGCCGCATCATCGCGCTGAGCACGCCCTGACGTCGGTGCGAGGGCAGCACGCCGACGCCGGTCACCCCGGCGGCCGGGACGAGGATCTCGCCGGGCAGGGTGAGCTCGAAGGAGTACGCGCCGGTGGTACCGACGGGCCGCCCGTCCGCCGTCATGGCGAGCAGGTTGCGGTCCATTTCGAGGGCCGACCACCAGGCTCCGGCGCCGTCCTTCGGGGTTTCCGGGAAGCGCCCGAACGCGGCATGGAGTGTGTCGACGAAGACGTCGAGGTCCTGGTCGGTGGTGGGACGGATCTCCATTGCTGGCGCTGCCTCCTTGGGATGGCGACACCACGACGCGTGATGCCCGGCCACAGTGCAGCGTTGCCCCCACGACCAGGTCAAGCGAATTTCAGTCGGGACCCCGCAGACGGTAACAGCCCAGCCCAGGGGGCGAGTTGGGGTCACTCACCCGCTGGAGGCCGAGCCTCGTCGCAGGTGATCGGCCAGGGCGTGGAACACGAGGAAGTTGGGGATGCGGCTCACCGCCGTCATCGACAGGGCACTCCACCGCCCGGCGACGCGGATCCGTACGTATCCGTCCTTCACCGCGACCTCCTCGACCTGTGGCCATGGCGTGGACTTGTTGCCCGACCCGATCTCCGTGGGTGTCAGCCACAGCGGGCCGAACTCCAGTCGGCGTCCTGCGTTCAACTCGGCGACCGCCTGGGGCAGTTGGGCCTGAGTGACGGCCTGCTGGATCGCGGGGCCCCACTCGTGGGGCTGCGCGTAGCCCTCCCGGAGGGTCACCTGCGTACCCGTGGTGTCGGTGACGGTGTACGCGTAGCTGATCCTGGTGGTCTGGCCGTACTGGGTGTGCCGGACGTTGTTCTGCAGCACGGTCGTGTCGGCGTAGCGGACCACTCGTACAGCACCTCGGTGGACCGAGGTGAGCCCGTGCTCGAACAGGTCGAGGCGGGACCCCTCGTTCCCGTTGGCGGCGCTGCTGTACTTCATGATCGCGTACAGGCACATCAGCAGCGGCAGCCCCACGACGAAGGCGAGCGGAACGTAGCCGGTCGCCAGGCAGATCACCACGAGGACGGCCAGCACCGCGGCCGCGATCCGGACGCGCTTGACGTGCTGACGCTGAGCCTGCGCGATCGACGGATAGGCCGCGCGATGCGCCCCCAGCCCCTCCCGCGCCGCCGCCGCGCCGACCTGCTGCACCACCCCGTCCCGGTCGAGGTGACCCTGGTACGGCGCTGAATCCCCACTCATCCATGCCCCCTGTGAGCCTGCGAGAACTGCCCTGCCACGAAACGGAGTTGTTGTGGCAGAGACACATCAACAACCACTGATACGGACGGAGTTGCCGTGCCGTCGGTTCCACCGGAGGTGAGGCGCGCGAAAATCGGTGGAGCCGCGCCACTGTGCGGCCCTATCGTGCTGCCGATCCGATTCGTCTGGGCAAGGACGTGCCGTTGTACACCGTGTGAGACCTCCCGAGTGCTGATTTGTCGCGCGTCGCGCATGTGCGCCGCGCTGCTTTTTGCTGCGGACTTCTCACTGAGATCGGTGTACTTCTGTGCTCGAAAACTGGGTGGTCACCCCCACCTGCCTGCCACTCGTTCTCCGCCGTTGCCACACGTGCGCGTCCGGGCGCTTCCGGGCCAACGGTAAATTTCGCGTCAATGCGAACCACAAGCTCATCGACGCCTGGCTCCTCGCGCTCTGCACCGCGTGCGGGGAGACGACGAAGCTCACGGTTCTGGAGCGGATGAACGCGCGCTCCGTACGACCTGAGCTGCTGGACCGGATGCATGACAACGACCCCGCTCTGGCAGCCGAGTTGCTCCAGGATCCGGTCGTGCGGCGCCGCAATCGCATCGCTCTCGACTGGGACGACGCCTGGCGCCTCGACACCGGCGGATCGGATCACCCGGACCGCCGAGGAGGTCTCCCCTGCTCAAGCGAGGCCGAGGGCTTGGGGAAGACCGACGTATCGGTCCGCTTCGCGGCTCGGATACCTGTCCGGCCGGTGCGCCTGATCGCCGAAGGTTTCGGCCTTTCACGTGCTGAGGTCGAGAGACTGATCGTGGAAGGGAAACTCGTTTCGGCGGTCCGGCTGAGCGGCAAGCTCTCCGGCGACTTCACCTTCATGCTGAAGCGCTGAGCCCTTCTCCGTACGCGGGGCCCGTCCGGCAAGATCCTCGCCGGACGGGCCCCAAAGCCCCAGGTCAACGACCGTACGCGCGCCTTCGCCCCGGACCGGCCGGCACGACCGACTGGCGGTCTCGTGAGCGCAGGCGCAGAGTCGCTGGTAGGCACTTGTTCCAAGGCGCGGCTGAAACATGCCCCCGACAGGCACAGGGAGTCTCCATGGCCGCAACCGCACACCCCTTCGTCGTCGGGCCGGGCGACGGTACACCGGTCTCCCTGCCGATCGGCGGCAGCGGCACGATCATGGCGGACGGCGCCCGGACCGACGGGGCGCTCGTCATCATGGAACTCGTCGTGCCGTCCATGCAGGGGCCGGGCCTGCACATCCACAGTCGCGAGGACGAGGTGTGGTACGTCCTGGAGGGCGAGTTCCGTTTCCGCGCGGGCAACGCCATGTTCTCGGCTGCGGAGGGTGGTCTGGCCTTCGGCCCACGCGACGTACCGCACACGTTCCAGAACGTGGGCCACACTCCGGGCCGGCTACTGGTGGTGTCCGCCCCGGCGGGCATGGAGGAGTTCTTCCAGAATTACACGCACCTGCTGCCGGACCCGGCCGACCAGGCTGCCCTGGCCGAGTTGGGCCATGCCGTCGGGGTGAGCTTCGTCGGCCCGCCGCTCGCGGTGTCCGATCCACTCTGAGCGTTGTCCCGTAAGCGAAGCGAAAGCTGGGCGCCCCGAATCGAGTGGCGGCCGCACCGTCGTTCTGCGAGCATCGGCCGATGCTCATATGCCCGGACGATCTCGGCCACCTTTCCTACGTCCTCACCGGCGAAGGACCGCCCGTCGTGCTCGTGCACGCCGGCGTCGCCGATCACCGTATGTGGGACGCGGTCGTGCCCGCCCTCACGGAGCGGCACGCGGTCATCCGCTACGACTTGCGCGGCTTCGGCGAGTCAGCGCCCCCGACCGGACCGTTCAGCGAGGCCGACGACCTGCGCCGCCTCCTGGACCACCTCGGCCACGAACGTGTGCGGCTCGTCGGCGCGTCCTGGGGCGGGCGCGTGGCCCTGGACTTCACCCTCACCGACCCGGACCGAGTGCACTCCCTGGCGCTGCTCGCCCCGCCATGGCGGGGATACGACTGGTCCGCGGACATGGTCGCCTACGACGAGGCGGAAACAGCGGCCTTGGACGCGCACGACCTGGACGCCGCCGTCCAAGTGAACCTGGACATGTGGCTGCGCGGGCCTGCCCGTGGGTGGGACGACGTCGCCGCGGGACTGGCCGACCAACTCCGCGGCGCGGTAAGGACGTCCCTGGTGAACCAGGACATCGTGGGCGAGCACTCCAGGGGCCCCGTCCATGGTGACCTCGCCGCCATCTCCGTTCCCACCCTGGTGGGCATCGGCAAGCTCGACGTACCCGACTTCCAGGACATCGCCCGCCGGTACGCCACCGAGATCCCCGACGCCACCCTGGTCGAATTCCCCGCCGCCGCCCACCTCATCGCACTGGACACACCCACCGAACTCACCGCGGTACTGGGTCCGTTCCTCGCCCGTTGACACGGTAAGCACGGTGCCGGCCCAGGTCAGTGCGTCGGGTGGGCCGGAGCCTTCAGGGAGTCGAGCCAAGCCACGAGGCGGGCGCCCTCGCGGGTCATGATGTCCGGGTCGCGCAGGGCATTGGCCAGGAGCGACATGCCTTGATAGCCGGAGACGAGGGTGACGGCGAGGCCGTCCGGGTCGGGCAGGCCCAGGAGACGGAACTGGTCCCCGGCCCAGTCGAGCAGCCGCCGGATCACCGCTCCGGCCTCCGCGTCGAGGCCCCCGTCGGCGCGCTTGTCGAGCTCGACGGCCAGGGTGCCGGTGGGGCACCCGTAGCGGGCGGCCACATCGCGCCGGTCGACCCAGCCTGCGACCAGGGCCTTGAGGCGGTCGCGCGGGTCGGACAACTCGCCCAGTCGGCCGGCGAGTTCGTCCAGGTGCGCGCTGTGCTCGGACAGTGCGGCCCTGACCAGTTCGTCCTTGGTCTTGAAGTAGTAGTAGACGTTCCCGACGGGGACGTCGGCCGCGCGCGCGATGTCGGCGAGGGTGGTGCGTTCGACGCCCTGCTCGTGCAGGACCTGGGCCGCCGCTGTCGTGAGCCGTCGGCGCTTGTCGGATGCCCGCACTCGCGGCTTTGCTGAGTCAGTCACCCAACTAACTATAGACAACCCTCGGCGGGCTCGTGCTACGGTCCAACCAAGTCAGCCAACTAACTAACTCTTGGGGATCGCAATGATCGTGGTGACGGGTGCGACCGGCAACGTAGGGCGGACGCTGGCGGGGCTGCTGGCCGAGGCGGGTAAGGAAACCGTGGCCGTCTCGCGGCGTCCGCAGCTGACGGGGCTTCCGGCCGGGGTCCGGCACGCCCGGGCCGACGTCGGGGATTCCGCGAGCATGCGGCCGGCCCTCGAAGGCGCCAACGCCCTCTTCGTGCTCCTTGGCGGTGAACTCAACAGCCGGGGCGAGAGCCCGGGCGCCTTGTTGGACGTGGCCGAGAAAGCCGGGGTCGAGCGGGTCGTCCTACTGTCCTCGCAGATCAACTCCACCCGCCCACAGGCCCTTTCGCACACCCGCCTGCGCGAGTTCGAGGCTGCCGCGCGCGCGTCCGCACTGGACTTCACCATCCTGCGCCCGAGCGGTTTCGCCTCCAACGCCTTCGCCTGGACCGAGCCGGTCCGTACGAAGCGGATGATCTTCGCCCCGTTCGGTGATGTGGCACTGCCCGTCATCGACCCGGCGGACATCGCCGCGGTCGCTGCGGCCGCCCTGCTCGAAGACTGCCACACGGGCCTTACCTACGAGCTGACCGGCCCCGAAGCCATCAGCCCGCGCCAACAAGCCGCGGTGATCTCCGAGGCGCTGGGCGAGGCGGTGACCTTCGTGGAGCTGTCCCGCGAGGACGCCCATGCCCACATGGCGCGCTTCATGCCTCAGGAGGTCATCAACGGCACCCTGGACATCCTCGGCGTGCCGCTGCCGGCCGAGCAGGAGATCAGCCCCGACGTGGAGAAGGTCCTCCACCGGCCGGCCAACACCTTCGGCAAGTGGGTCGCCCGCAACCTGCCCGCGTTCCAGTAGAACCCGTACCCGGCCCGGAAGTTGACGTGCGGGAGGCGGCGCGCGCCCGAGACGGCACCGGGTTGCCCGCTCCCCTGGACACGGCACGTCTGGCCACCGGCGCCGGGGCGATCTACTGGCATGTCACTAACAAGAACGACCTGCTCGCGGCCGCCACCGACGACGTCATCGGCCGCGTCATGACCGACGTGGCCGGTGGGTCGGAGCCTCGGGAGGCGATCCGGGCCATCGCCCGCGGGGTGTTCGACGCGATCGACGCGCACCCTTGGGTGGGCACCCAACTCGCGTGCGAGCCTTGGCAGTCTGCTCTGCTGCAGATCTTCGAAGGCATCGGCGGGCAGCTCCAGGCGCTCGGCGTTCCCGAACGCTCGCAGTTCGACTCCGCGTCGGTGCTCCTGAACTACGTTCTCGGCGTCGCCGGGCAGAACGCCGCGAACGCCCGCATCATCGCGCCCGAGACGGATCGCACGGCGTTCCTCACCGCCGTCGCCGCACGGGGGCCCAACTCGACCCCGCGCAGTACCCGTTCATGCGCCACGTGGCGACGCAGCTGCCCGAGCACGACGACCGCGAGCAGTTCCTCGCCGGCATCGACCTCATCCTGACGGGGATCACCACCACCCGATAGGGGTCCCTTATCGAATTCCGCCCCCGCCGCGCCGACCGCTGCCGCACGCTTCCCCTGGCAGGTTTGGCATGAGCCTGCCACTCTTCCTGCGAATGGGTTCATGAGGCAAGTCCACGCGACAGGAGGCTGATGAACATGCGCATATTCGGTTGGGGCAGAGTGCGGACGGCCGCACTCGCGCTCCTGGCGGCAGCGGCCCTGGCGGGCGGCGCGACTGCGACCACTCCCGCAGCCGCGGCCGCGCAGGCCGCCAAGAAGGGGCCGACCTCGGTGGCCTACATCGAGGTGAACAGCAACAGCATGCTCAACGCCGGCAAGTACACGCTGGCCAACGGCGGCGGCAACGTATTCGACATTGCCGTCATTTTCGCGGCCAACATCAACTACGACACCACGAAGAAGTCGGCGTACCTGTACTTCAACGACAACGTGCAACGCGTCCTCGACAACGCGCAGACCCAGATCCGCCCGCTGCAGGCCAAGGGCATCAAGGTCATGCTGTCCGTACTCGGCAACCATCAAGGTGCGGGCTTCGCCAACTTCCCCTCCAAGACGGCGGCCACGGCGTTCGCCAAGCAACTGTCCGACGCCGTCACCAAGTACGGCCTTGACGGCATCGACTTCGACGACGAGTACGCCGAGTACGGCAACAACGGCACCGGCCAGCCCAACAGCAGCTCGTTCGTCTACCTGGTCTCCGCGTTGCGCGACAGCATGCCCGGCAAACTCATCTCCCTGTACAACATCGGCCCCGCGGCGTCGCGACTGTCCTACGGCGGCGTGAACATCTCGTCGAAGTTCAACTACGCCTGGAACCCGTACTACGGCACCTGGGGCGTCCCGGGCATCGCCCTGCCCAAGTCGGCCCTGTCGCCCGCCGCCATCGACATCACAGCGACGCCCACGAGCACCGCGGCGAGCCTCGCCCAGCGCACGGTCAGCGAAGGCTACGGCGTGTACCTCACCTACAACCTGGACGGCTCCGACCGACACACCTACATTTCGAGCTTCACCCAGCAGTTGTACGGAAGCGGCGCCGTCTACACCCCGTAAGGGCGCAGGTCGGCCGCCAACTTCCCTGGTTTCCAAGTGACTTGGGAATCAGCGACCGGTCGTGCCGTCGGTCAGTTCAGCGCCGACCTCGGCGGACGAGCAGGACATGGTCGGTGACCTCGGCGGTCTGCCCGTCCGGTCCGGTGGCGATCCGGCGGGGTGACTCGGCCCGCTCGACCGTCCACGTCGCCGAGTCCAGATCGATGCCCGCGGCGACCTCCGCGGGGGTCGGGTAGTGGACGTCGGGATCCTGGTTCCACGACCACGGCGCGGTCGAGCCATGGTCGACGACCAGCAACTGCCCGCCCACCCGCAGCGCGTGCGCGGCCCTGCGCAGGACGGTTGCCCTGTCCAGGTCGAAGGGGGTGTGCAGGTAGTGGGCGCAGATCAGGTCGAACTCGCCCTGCGGGAAGGAGTCGTGCAGGTCAGGCTGTACGGCCAGGTCATGTTGTACGGAGGTGAGCCGGTCGCCCAGGCCGTGTGAGCGGGCAAGCCCGGCGAGCCGCTCGACCGCCACGGCCGAGATGTCGACGGCGGTGACATGCCACCCCTGCCGGGCGAGCCACAATGCGTCGCCGCCGTTGCCGCAGCCGAGGTCCAGCGCGTCGCCCGGCGGCAGGCTCGTGACCGTTTCGGTGAGGCGGACGTTCGGCCGTGGATCGGTGGCCGCCGGCCGGGCCGCATAGACGTCTTGCCAGTACGTGACCGCATCGGTGGTGCTGCTCATCGAGGTGCTCCTTCAGTCGGAACGTTTGGTCGGGACGTTTGGTCGGGATGCGCTCAGTCTTGCCGGGCTCACCGCGACCTGGCACGGAAACTTGCGGTTCTGGCAAGCTGGTCGTGTGGACCGTGGGACGGAAGACGTGCTCGACGCGGTGGGGCCCCGACTGCGTGCGCTGCGCCGCGACCGCGGCATGACCCTCGCCGACCTCGCGGCGACGACCGGGGTTTCGGAGAGCACCCTGTCCCGCTTGGAGAGCGGGCAGCGCCGGGCGACCTTGGAGTTGCTGCTGCCGCTGGCCCGGATCTACGACGTTCCGCTGGACGACCTCGTCGGTGCCCCGCGCACGGGCGACCCCCGGATTCATCTGAAGCCGATCCAGCGGTTCGGGTCGGTCTTCGTTCCGTTGTCCCGACGGCCGGGCGGGGTGCACGCGTTCAAGATGATCATCCCGGCTCGGCCGGAGCCGCTCGCACCGACCCCGCAGACGCACGAAGGCTTCGAGTGGCTGTATGTGCTCAATGGGCGGCTACGGCTCCTACTGGGCGAGCGCGACCTGACGTTGGCGCCGGGTGAGGCAGCCGAGTTCGACACGTCCATGCCGCACTGGCTGGGCAGCGCGGACGGCGCCGCGGTCGAGCTCCTCATCCTGTTCGGCCTGCAAGGGGTGCGTGCGCACGTGCGCACCGGGCCACATCCGTAGCCTCGCGGGGGCGGCCGTGCGACGCACTCAAGTGCCGCGAGCCCTGCGCCGTCAGCCTGTCAGGAAGGCGCGCAGCGCGGTGATCAGCGCCGCTGGATTGTCCTCCTGCACGTTGTGTCCCGCGCCCGGCACCACCACGAGTTCGCCGTCGGGAATGCGCCCCACCAGGCGTTCGGCGGTGGACTGCGGCAGCACCCTGCTTCGCCCGCCGCGTACGAGCAGTACTGGAAGGCCCGTGAGGTGCGCGGCGAGGTGTTCGATGGCGGCGAGGATCGCGGGGAAGTCGGGCGGTCGCGGATCGCCCTTCGGCACCCAATCGCCGTTGGGCACACGGCGGAACAGGGTGTTCATGCGATAGGCGACGCTCGCGCGGTCGGCCCGGGGATTGACCCGCATCGCGGCATCCACGACCGCGTCGAGTTCGGCGACCGGGCCGAGTCCGGTCATGAAGGCCCGCATCCTTCCGGTGCTCTCGAAGTCGACGCCGGGTGCGACATCGATCAGCGCCAGCCGCTCGACGCGACCGGGGTACGCGTCGGCGACATGGGCGGCGACCACGCCTCCGAGCGACATGCCGACCAGTCGCACCCGGCCGAAGCCGAGGTGATCGGCCGCGGCGACGACGTCCTCGGCCATCGTGGCGATGCGGTAGTCGTCGGACCAGTCGCTGTCGCCGTGGCCGCGCAGGTCCAGTGCGACGAGCCGCGCGACGCCGCGCAGGCCGAGGCAGACGAAGTCCCAGGTGTGCGCGCTCAGTCCACCGCCGTGCAAGAGGATCACCGGGGGTCCCGTTCCGCCCCAGTCGAATCCGTGCAACCGGCAGCCCGCGCGGGAGTGGAAGATCTCGGACGGCGGTGCCGGATCGTGGATCCGGACCCCCAGGGACACCGCCAGCTCGGTCATCGACAAGGCCGTGCTCTGCCCGTCCATCGCGACACCCACCCTCTTACCTTGGCTCTCCAAGGTAAGCCTCCTGCCTTGACGGGTCAAGGTAAGGTTGGGGCGTGGCCAACCGCGTACGACGCACACCCGATGAGGCCAAGCGACTGATCCTGGAAGCCGCGGGCAGACTGCTCGCCGCGGGCGGTCCCGCGGCCGTGCAGGTGCGGGCCGTGGCCGCCGAGATCGGGGTGTCCGATGCCGCGGTCAACCACCACTTCGGCACCCGCGAACAGTTGCTGTCGGCGCTCCTGCGCTTCGGCGGGGCCAAGCTCAAGGCTCAACTGCACGCCGTCCTGGGCAAGTTGACCGAGGGTCCGGCCGACCCTGCCGAACTCGTACGCGTGCTGGCCGCGCTCTACGCCGACGGCTACGCCGAACTGGCCCTCGCGCTGCATCAGTCGGGCTGGCGGGACACCGGAAGCGGCATGCTCGACGAGATCGTGGACCGCCTGCACACACAGGCGCTGGCCGACTGCGCGGCCACCGACCGGACCCCGCCCACCCGTGGGGCGATCCAGCTGACGGTGGCCGCGCTGCATCAGGCCGTTGCGACGGAACCCCTGTTCGGCGGCGAATTCCGCCGAAGCGCGGGCCTTGACGCGGCCGCGCGCGACCGCATGCTCGACTGGTGGACCGAGACCCTGCGCGCGACCGTTGCCGGTGTCAGCTCGCGCTGAGCGGAGTGGCCGGCCCGGCGTCCAGTTGGTGGTCGGCCCAGACGTAGCTTTCCGGGAGCAGGTCGGTGATGGAGACGGTTCGGAGCCGATCGCCCGATCCGACGATGACCTTCAGGGCCGGGAAGTAGTCGAGCAGGACTTGGCGGCACCGGCCGCAGGGGGAAACGACCCCCCGGTCACGGTCCCCCACGGCGACGATCGTGTCCAGCTCGTACGCGCCCTGGGCGGCCGCCGTGCCGATGACGACCAGCTCGGCGCAGGGGCCGCCGGTGAAGTGGTAGGCGTTCACCGCCGTGACGATCCGGCCGTCCCGGGCACGGGCCGCGGCCGCCATGGTGTGGTTGTCGCCGCGGCACCGAGTACGCGCGACGTGGGCCGCGGCCTCGATGAGTTCGTGGTCGACCGGCTGGGGACGTGTCGTCATGTTCTTGCCTTAGTACGGGGTCGGGGGGCGGACAGCCAACAAGTCCCGGTGGCGGGACACCGGGGCCGTTGCGCGCTTCAGGAAGCAGTTCCTGAGGGTGTGCCGTCCATGGCCGGCGGCTCGTCGAGGCCGGTCACCGTCCGCACATGGCGCAGGCTCGGTCCGGCGAGGGCGGCGCGCAGCTGCTGGAAGAGCTGACGTGCGGCGATCGCGTTCCAGTCGTCGGGCAGGAGCTCCTTCGGCAGCCCCGGGTCCAGGTACGGGAGGCGGCGCCACTGGGTCAGCAGCGGGACGTAGTGACGGAAGGCCTCCGTGTCATCGAGGTCTTCCTCTTGGGTCAGGCGCTGCGCCACCGGCCCGTAGGTGTCGGTGAACGCGGCGTACTGGGCCTGGATCGCCGGGAAGTCCCACCAGGAGCTCACCGACGCACGCAGGTCGCTGAAGGCCGCGTACTGCGAGGTGAAGAGGTGCGCGTACTCGCTCAGTCCGAGCCGGACCAGCGCTCCGCGGGCGTCGTCGAGCAGGCGCCCGGGAGCCAGCCACACCCCGGGTGCCATGTTCCCGAACCCGAGCCATGTCAGTCGGGTGCGGAGCTGGTAGCGGTACGCGCGCTCGGACTCCGGTACCGAGAAGACCGCCATCACCCAGCCGTCGGCCAGGTCCGCCGGTTCCAGGCTGCCGAAGATGCGACGGTCGCCCTCGTCGAAGACCTCGTGCACGGCGGGGCTGAGCCGGTAGCCGTTGACGCCCCGCCGTTCGGGTTCGAGGATGCCCCGCTTCTTCAGGCGGGAGATCGCCGAGCGCACGGCCGGGCCCTCCACGTCGAGCTCGCCCATCACAACGATCAGGTCGGCGATGGAGATCCATCCGCCGAGCCCGCGCAGAAACGCCCCGTAGACCGTGTTGATCAACGAGCTGGGCCTGAGGAGACTGTCCGACATGATCGCCTTCCGTGGTGTGCGGTGGCGATCCTATCGAGCAACCGGCCCTGCCCGCCGGGCCGGTCGGCCGGAGCCGTACGGTCAGTCAGCGGTGGCCACCGCCCCCGGGGCCCACGGCGTCTCGGCGTACGCGCCCGACAGCAGGTGGCCGGCACCGGGTGCCACGGCCGGCAGGCCGAGCGCGCGCAGCATCTGGTGCGCGGTGCAGATCGCGGCGGAGACGACCGGCTTCCCGAGCAGTTGCTCGGCCTCCTCGACGGCGCCGAGCGAAGGCATCTGCACGCAGGCCGAGAGGACCACGACGTCCGCGTCGGAGTACTGAAGTGCCTTGGCGATACCGGGCAGTTGGGCCGGGTCGTGTGCGGCGACGTCGAGGTTGTCGGGGATCTCCAGCGCCTCGTAGTCGAGCACCTCGATGCCTTCGTGGGTCAGGTACTCCACCACCGTCCGCGTCAGCGGCCGCAGGTACGGGGCGATGAGCGCGATCTTGCCCGCGCCGAGGGTGTGCAGGCCATGAACGAGGGCGCCGGCACTGGTGACGACGGGGGCCGGGGCCTTGTTCTCGACCGTGCGGGTGTGCAGGCGCTCCTCGGACGTTCGGTGGTAGCCGAGACCCATGCTCATGATGGCGACGAGGCAGGCGTAGCCGAGGACGTCCACGCGGGCGTCGGAGAGTTCGACGGCGCAGCGGTCGGAGTCGGCGTCCATCGCCTTGAGCTGCTCGGGGGTGACATGGGTCATGCGCATCCGGCTGGAGTGGAAGGTGAACCGCTCGGGCGCGACGCTCTCCCGCGCGCGCAGGATGGCCGGTATCTCGGTTTCCATCGTGACGTTGGAGCTGGGCACGATCTGCCCGATCCGGTAGGTGCGGTGGGACACGGGGGCTCCTGGGCCTGGTCTGGGTGGGCGTTCAGCGGGCGTCGACGACGGGGTTGGTGAGGGTGCCGATGCCTTCGACGGTGGCTTCGACGAGGTCGCCGGGGGTGAGGAATTCCGGGGGCACCATGCCCGCGCCGACGCCGGAGGGTGACCCGGTGGCGATGACGTCGCCGGGCTCCAGGGTCACGCCCGAGCTGATGTCGGCGATGAGGCGGGCGATCGGGAAGAGCATGTGCCGGGTGTTGGACTTCTGCTTCGTCACCCCGTTGACCCGCAGCGAAAGGTCGAGTGTCATCGGGTCTGCGATGTCGTCCGCAGTGACGACCGCGGGGCCGAAGGGGGCGTAGGAGTCCTGTCCCTTGGAGAAGAACCACTGGCCGGAGCGGCGCTGGTCGCGGGCGCTGATGTCGTTGACGATGCTGTAGCCGAAGACGTGGTCGTACGCGTCCTGTTCGCTGACGCGGAACGCGGTGCGGCCGATGACGACGGCGAGTTCGCACTCCCAGTCGAGCTGGGCGGTCAGGTCGGCGTTGTGCAGGATGGGCTGCCCGGGTCCGGTCACCGCGGTGGCGGGCTTGCTGAACAGCACCGGGCGCGGCGGCAGTTCCTTGTCGGTGTCCAGGCTGCGGCTGGACTCCTCGACGTGCTCGACGTAGTTCAGGCCGACACCGATGATCTTCCCCGGGCGCAGCGGGGCGCGCAGCGAGACGTCGCCGAGCCGGTGTCGTACCCCCGTCGGCCAGGTGGTCCCGTCCCCGGCGAGCAGGCGCTGGGCGGTCTCCTGGGCGGCGGGCCCTGCCTGGATGAAGGACAGCAGGTCGTGGGGCAGTTCGGTGCCGTGGTGGGCGGCCAGTGCGGCGAGGTCGATCACGTGGTCGTCGAGTTGGGCGCCCAGGCGGGCGGAGGTGCCGTCGACGGTGTAGGTCACCAGTCGCATGTGAACTCCTATATGGATAGCGGGAGTTGGTGGCCCCGGGAGACCCGGGAGCGGGTCGTGCGGGGCGGGTTCGACCCGCTCCCGGGGGCGCCTCCGCGCCGGTAACCGGTGTCAGGGCCGGCGGTCGCGGCGCGGAGGCGGGTCTGATGTCCCGCGGTCTACGCGGTGGGCTGGTGTCCGCCGTTGTCGGTGTAGGCCTCTTCGCGGTAGAAGCCGAGGGAGCGCATCACGGGGAAGTCGTTGAAGGAGAACAGGCAGGCGTCGTCGTCCTGGTCGAGGTTGTGGTGCTCGTGCCAGGCCCAGGAGGGGACGCAGAAGATGTCGCCCTGCTGCCAGGTGAGGCGTTGTCCGGCGACGACCGAATACCCGTGGCCCTTGGCGGCCGTGTAGATGACCGATCCGGTGTGGCGGTGGGCCTGGGTGGCCTGGCCGGGCCTGAGCAGTTGCATGTGGGCGCCCATGGTGGGCATGACGGATCCCCCGGTGACCGGGTTGGTGTACTCGGCGATCACGCCGTCGTAGGGCGAGCCCTCCGTCGCCCGGGCAAGGTTGCGCAGCGACTCGTACGTCTGCTCCCACGGGTAGGCGAGCAGCGGCGAGTAGGGTCGGGTCCACTTCTCGGCGCCGTACGGCAGCAGGTTGGCGCCGTAGCTGAGCACGGAGGGGTTGATCACCTTTCCGGGCTGCTGGTACAGGTCCGGGTGGACTTCGTAGAATCCCGCGTCGTGGGCGTTGACGAGGGGTATGTCGAGGCCGTCCTGCCAGATGACGGGGGCCTCGTCGGAGTCGTTGCCGTGTTCGTGCCAGGTGCCGTTGGGTGTGATGGCGAAGTCGCGCGGGCCGACCTTGAGTTTCTGTCCGTCGACGATGGTCCAGGCGCCGGTTCCCTCGTGGACGAAGCGGAGGGCCGCGGCCTGGTGGCGGTGGGCGGTCATGGCCTCGCCGGGCCCCATGATCTGGAGGCCGGTGTAGAGGAGCCCGACGGCGGCGCTCACGTCCTTGCGGCCGGGATTGACGAGCATGACCACCCGGCGGCCCGCGTCATCGGCCTTGACCAGGTCGAGGGCCTTGCGCACCAGAGGCCGGATCTCGCGGTAACGCCACAGGACGGGCACGGACTTCGGCTGGGGGTACCAGGGTTCGATGTCGTTGGCGACGGTCCACAGGGCCCCCGCCTCCAGCTGGGCGAGTTCGTCGTAATACGCGGTGAGTTCGGGGGTGTCGGACACGCGTGCCCGGCCCAGTCGCTCGTCGTCGTACTCGGTGGTCATGACTCCTCCTGCGGGTTGCCGGTGCTGTCGGTGGACAGGGGCGCGACGGTGGGTGCGGCATCGAGGGACCCGGGTGGTGTCGCGAACGTCACGGGGGTGCGCGGGGTGTTGTCGACGTGCAACCGGAACACGTCGAAGCGGTTGTAGTGGCCGAGGATGTCGTGCATCTGCTTGGGCTGGACACACTTGGCCAGGTCGATGTCGGCGTAGACGATGCCCTCGTCGTCGATGAGCGGGTCGGTGACGGGCCGGCCGTCGGGGCCGAAGATCCCGGACAGGGCGCTGCGCGGACGCGCGAGCATGCGCCGTACGTCCTCGTCGTCACCGGCGACGGTGTCCACGATCTCGGGCGAGATGGTGGAACAGGCCACCACGGAGAACACCTTGCCCTCGAAGCAATGGGCTGCGGTGCGTACGGCGATGGCGTCCGCCATGTCGTAGTCATCGGGGGCGACGGGCAGTGCGATGTAACTCGCCGCGTGGACCAGCTCTCCCTGGGCGAGCAGGGTGAACCGGGCGAGCGTGTTGGTGTTCTCTCCGCAGGCAAGCACACCCAGCGGCCCGACGGGAGTCTGGTGGACCCTGAGCGAACTGCCGTCCCCGCCGGTCCAGGTGAGCTTCTCGGCCCAGGTGGGGACGAGTTTGCGGTGCACGCCGAGCAGTTCGCCGTCCTGCCCGATGGTGAGCATCGTGTTGTAGAGGATGCCGAGGCTGTACGGGCTGCGTTCGTTGACCCCGATGACGAGGACGACGCCGTACTGGCGGGCCGCCGCGCGCAGGGCGTCCACCTGCGGCCCGGGGATGTCGACGGACGCCCGTTGGAGGCGCTCGAACCACGGGGAGCCCTGGACCGGCGTCATGGTCCAGTTCCAGTACGGGTAGCCGGGCACGAATACCTCGGGGAACACGACGAGTTCGGCGCCGTTGGCGGCGGCCTCGGCCACCAGGGCCACGGCCTTGTCGACCGTGGCCGCCGGATCGAGGAAGACGGGCGAGGACTGCACGGCGGCGGCCTTGAAGCGGGGCAGTTTCTCCATGGGTTCCTCCATGTCACGGGGCCGTCGTGGCAGCGGCCGGCCGTGGCAGCCAGCGCTGGTGTACGGGGGTGTCGATCGTCCGGAGCAGGTGGAGGCGGGGCGGGATGCGGTCGGTGCGGGCGCCCGGTTGCCGGGCGCTGCCCGCCTTCCACTGCGCGGGCCAGGGAGCTCCGGGTCCGGTGTAGTTCTGCGCCGCGGCGGCGTGCAACGTCCACAGCGGGTCGTGGAGCTGGGCCCGGCCGACGGCGCACAGGTCGGCCCGGCCGGCCAGGATGATCGAGTTGACGTCGTCGTACGTGGAGATGGCGCCGACGGCGATGGTGGGGATCCCGGTGGCGTTGCGGATCAGGTCGGCGTAGGGCGTCTGGTAGCTGCGGCCGTACCTTGGCCGCTCGTGGGCGACGACCTCGCCCGTGGACACGTCGATCGCGTCCGCTCCCCCGTCCGCCAGCGCGCGGCACAGCTCGACGACGTCCGCCTCACCGATGCCTCCCTCGGCCCAGTCGGCCGCCGAGATCCGCACGATCAGCGCCTTGCCATCGGGCCACACCGCGCGGACCGCCCGCAGCACTTCGAGGGGGAAGCGCAGCCGCCCGGCCAGTTCGCCTCCGTACGCGTCGGTGCGGAGATTGGTCAGCGGCGACAGGAATCCTGACATCAACTGGCCGTGCCCGTACTGGAGTTGAAGGGCGTCGAATCCCGCGCGGTCGGCCCGGCGGGCCGCTTCGACGAAGTTCTGGACGACGGTGTCCATGTCCTCGCGGGTCGCTTCGCGCGGGGTGGTGCTCGCCGCGTCCCAGGCGAGCGGGGAGGCGGCGATCAGCGGCCATCCGCTTTCGCCTTCGCCTTCGCCTTCGCCGAGCGGGACGGACGTCCCGTCCGCGCGCGGGGGGCTGGTGGCGGCGCGGCGCCCCGCGTGGGTGAGCTGGACGCCCAGGCAGGTGTCCGACTGCCGGTGGACGAAGTCGGTGATCCGCCGCCAGGCCGCTTCCTGTTCGTCGGTATAGAGGCCTGGGCAGCCGAGGGTGGCCCGGCCGTCGGCGCTGACGGCCGTCATGCCCGCGATGACCAGTGCCGAGCCGCCGAGCGCCTGAGTGCTCAGGTGCAGGAGGTCGAAGTCGCCGGGCACGCCGTCCACGGCGGCGTACAGGGCGGTCGGCGGGACGACGACGCGGTTGCGCAGCCGCAGGCCGCCGAGGCGGGAGGGCCTGAACATCGGTGGCGTGGCGGCGTCGCCCACCCCCTCCGCGGCGTGCCACCCAGCCACGGCATCGGTGAACCGCTGGTCACGGACGCGCAGGTTGTCGTACGTGACGCGGCGGCTGCGGGTCAGCAGGTTGAAGGCGAACTGCGGGGCCTCCTGCCCGGTGTAGCGGCCGACGTTCTCGAACCATTCGAGGCTGGCCTGCGCCGCGCGCTGGGTGGACTCCACGACCGGCTTGCGTTCGGCCTCGTACGCGGCGAGCGCGGCGGGCACATCGGGGTGCTCGTGGAGGCATGCCGCGAGGGCCAGTGCGTCCTCCATCGCGAGCTTGGTGCCGGAGCCTATGGAGAAGTGGGCGGTGTGGGCGGCGTCCCCGAGCAGCACCACGTTGTCGTGGCGCCATGTCGTGTTGCGGACCGTGGTGAACCGGATCCACTTGGAGCCGTTGGGAATCAGCCGGTGGCCGTCGAGATGGCCGACGAGCAGCTCCTCGCACCGGCGGATGCTGGCGTCGTCGCTGGTTCCGGGCGGGAAGTCACGGTCGGCGAACTCCTCGAATCCCGCGCGCCGCCAGGAGTCCTCGTCCATCTCGACGATGAACGTGCTGCGCGCGGCGTCGAACGGATAGGCGTGGACCTGGAGCGTCCCGAAGTCGCCTTCGGCGACGATGAAGGTGAAGGCCTCGAAGACCTTGTCCGTGGCCAGCCACATGTAACGGCAGTGCCGCTCGTCGAGGTCCGCGGTGAAGGTGTCCGCGTAGGCCGCGCGCGTCGCCGACCGCACGCCGTCGCTCGCCACCACCAGGTCGTATTCGGCGGCCAGTTGGCCGGCGGGCGGGGCCTGGGTGCGGTACCGGACGTCCACCTGAAGTGCGGCGCACCGCCCCTGCAGGATCCGCAGCAGGCGCTTGCGCCCCAGGGCCGCGAAGCCGTGGCCGCCGGAGGTGAGCACCTGGCCCCGGTAGCGGACGTCGATGTCGCTCCAGCGGGCGAACTCCGCGGACATCGCCGCGAAGATCTCCGGGTCGGCCTGCGCGATGCCGTCGAGGGTCTCGTCGGAGAACACCACGCCGAATCCGAAGGTGCCGTCGGCCGCGTTGCGCTCCCAGACCGTTATCTCCCAGCTCGGCGAGAGCTGCTTGGCCAGGGCCGCGAAGTACAGCCCGCCGGGCCCTCCACCGATGACCGCTACACGCACGGCGTCCTCCTCGTGGTTCCAGAAACAACGTATGGCGTCATTCCTGCGATCGTCAAGAAAACTATATAAAGATGTGAACTGCCCACCTCAGGTGAGGAGTTCGGGGACCTGGGGACCGGCCTTGACCAGGAGTTCACGCACTTCGTCCGGCCAGGGCGTGGATCCGCTCGCCCGCGCGGCCGAGTGGGCGATCGCCATGCGACCCGTGGCCGCGGCCTCCTCGCCCCGGCCGTGGACCGTGAAGGCGTACCGCAGGGAGGAGGTGCCGACCCGGTCGACGCGCAGCTCGATGCGGACGAGGTCCCCGAACCACAGCCGGGCGCGGTAGTCGGCCTCGAAGTGGACGCGCGGCGTGCTCCCGAAGAGGTGGGCCAGACCCAGGCGCCGCAGCAGGACGGCCTCGGCCGCCTCGACCCAGCGCACGACGGTGGAGTGGTGGTAGTGGCCGGCGGCATCGGTGTCGGGCCACTCGACGCGCCGCTCGATGACGACGCTGGGCAGATTCGTCTCTTGGGCTTGCGGGATTCCGGCGGCGCAGCCGTCGTCCGGTGGGGTGTCCATCAGGGTGCCTTTCGTCGGGACATGCGGCACTCAGGCCGGGAGGTGGTGTGGTGGCGAGCGCGCCCTAGCCGGCAGCGCGCGCGGCCCGCTCGCGCAGGGCGCCGCGCCGGAGCTTTCCGTTGCTGGTGCGCGGGAGTTCGGCGACGAACTCGACGGCGCGCGGGTACTTGTAGGGCGCGATGGTCTGCTTGACGTGGTTCTGGAGTTCCTTGACGGCGACCTCGTCGGGGGCAACACCCGCACGCAGGACCACGTACGCCTTGACGATCATTCCGCGCCTGTCGTCGGGCGCTCCGACGACACCGCACTCCAGGACGTAGGGGTGCGTGACGAGCGCCTTCTCGACTTCGGGACCGGCGACGTTGTAGCCGGAGGTGACGATCATGTCGTCGCTGCGGGCCACGTACCAGAAGTAGCCGTCCCGGTCCCGTACGTAGGTGTCGCCCGTGATGTTCCAGCCGTTCCTGACGTAGGCGGTCTGGCGCGGGTCGTCGAGGTAGCGGCAGCCGGTGGGGCCGGTGACCGCGAGGAGGCCGGGTTCCCCGTCGGGCACGGGATCGCCCGCCTCGTCGACGATTTTCGCCCGGTAGCCGGGGACCGGCTTGCCGGTGGCGCCGGGCCGGATGGCGTCGTCCGCCGCCGAGATGAACACATGGAGCATCTCGGTGGCACCGATGCCGTCGATGACGCGTACGCCCGTCGCGGCGCGGAACTCCTCCCAGACCTGGGCGGGCATGGCCTCTCCGGCCGATACGCACCGGCGCAGGCCCGCCAGGCGGTCGGCCACTCCGGCCGCCAGCATCGCCCGGTAGGCGGTGGGTGCGGTGAACAGCACGGTGACGCCGTGCTCCGCGACGAGGTCGGCAAGGCGTTCCGGCGAGGCCTGCTCGATCAGCAGCGTCGCCGCCCCCACATGGAGCGGGAAGACCACCAGACCGCCGAGCCCGAAGGTGAAGGCCAGCGGCGGTGTCCCGGTGAACACATCGTCCTGACGTGGTTTCAGGACGTGCCGCGAGAAGGTGTCGGCATTGGCGAGTACGTCGCGGTGGAAGTGCAGGGTCGCCTTGGGCCGTCCCGTCGTGCCGGACGTGAAGGCGATCAGGGCGACGTCGTCGGCGGCGGTGACGACGTTCGAGAAGGTGCCCTCCTTGGTCTCGCAGCGCCGCACCAAGTCGTCGTCGCCGTCTCCGCCGTAGGCGAGGACGGGCAGGCCCGGCGTGTCCGCGGCGCCCAGTTCGCCGACGTAGCGGTGGTCGCACAGGGCGACGGCGGGGCGGCTGATGTCGTGCAGTTGGGCGAGCTCGGCGGCGCGCAGCAGCGGCATCGTCGTGACGGCGACACCACCCGCCTTGAGCACCCCGAACCAGGCCGCCACGAGCCACGGGTTGTTGGGGCCGCGCAGCAGGACTCGGTTTCCGGGGCGCAGTCCGAAGTCCTCGACGAGGACCCGTGCCACTTGATTGGCGCGCCGCAGGAGGTCGCCGTAGCTCCAGCAACCGGCGGGCGTCAGCAGGCACGGCCGGTCGGCACCCCAGCGTTCGATGGCATCGTCGAGCAGATGCTGGGCACAGTTGAGGCGGTCCGGATACGCCAACTCCGGCAGGTCGTAGTGCAGTTGGGGCCAGAGGTGGAAGGCGGGGAGCCGGTCGCGGCAGAACGTGTCCACATGGGCGGACGGGGAGAGCTCCATGGGGCGCACCTCAATCTCGGGGGCAGCAGAGGGAGTGGAGCCAGTATGGCGCTAAAATGGCGACCGTCAATCTTTCGCGATAGAGATTTTTACTGACGGTGCGTCACACAGAATCCGGCGACCGAGGGCCCGGCGCCGAGAAGTCACACAGCGGGGACGCGAATCCCGACGACCTTGCCCGCACCGACGGGGAACGCCACCAGGCCCCCACCGGCCTCGGCGGCGAGCAGGCCGACGATCATGAGTCCGCGACCACCCTCGGCCTCGACATCGCCGCCCTGGCCGAAATCCGGCAGAGCGGGATCGCCGTCGGCCACCTCGAACCGCAGCCAGCCGCCGCCGAGCGCGAGCGTGGCACTCAGCCGGCTCGTGACCGCACCGGCATGACATACGGCGTTCGTGACGAGCTCACTCGCGGCGAGGAGCAGCAGCTCCCCGCGTTCCGGCGCGACGCGCCAGTCATCGAGGACGACACGGACCGACACGCGGAGCCTCGGGACGACGGCGACCGTCGGTCGCGCCACCCAGCGGGCGCGGCGACAGCCCGGCGACGAGGGCCGCGGGACACTCACGCGCCGGGCGGGTATGGGAATGGGGATGGTGTTGAGCATGGCGAACTCCCCTACGAGGAGGGTGATGGCATCCGCTGTTCACTCGTGTAACTGCCCGCGATCGAGTCCTTGGGGTTTCCCTGGAGTTGATGCATAATGCGTCGCAAGGCATTTCGTTACACGTGTAACACCCTAGAGGCTTCATTCGATCCTGGCAAGGCATTTCGGACATACGCCGCATGAGCTCGAAGCGCGGTCCGAAGGCCGAGGAGTCTCGGCCCGGCGCCCGCGCCGACGTGACCACCTGGCACGACGCCTGTGCGCCACGTCGCCCACCGGCCCCACACCCAGCAGAAAGAGGCGGACACATGACGCAATCCCCGGCAGTGGCCCAGCAGCCCCCGGCCGACCCGGCGGCCGGGCCCGGTCTCGAATGGCCGCCGCCCCCCTTTCGCACCCCCGCCCCGCCCCGGGTCGGGCAGGACGGGGTGCGCGGCTTCGGCGGCGTGACGTATGCGACCACCCCCGGCTACCGGCCCCGGCTGCTCGACGTGCACGTACCGCCCGGCGACGGCCCGGTCCCGGCGGTGGTGTGGATCCACGGCGGCGGCTGGCTGGAGGGCGACCGCCGCTACCCGCCGCCGACCGTGCCCGTCGAGCTGCTGCACGGCGCGGTCCTGCGGGCGGGCCTCGCCCTCGTCAGCGTCGACTACCGGCACAGCCTGGAAGCCCCGTTCCCGGCACAACTGCACGACGTGAAGGCCGCCATCCGGTACGTGCGGCGCTTCGCCGACGCCTTCGGCATCGACAAGGACCGCATCGGCGTCTGGGGCGAGTCGGCCGGAGGCCATCTGGCCGCCCTCGCCGGGCTCGCCCGCCCGGACAGCGGCGACGGCGGAGCGCTGGAGGGGACCGAAGGGGTGCGCGACGAGGACAGCGGAGTGCTGGCCGTGGTCGACTGGTACGGGGTGTCCGAGATCGGCTCGCTGCTCGCGCATCCCCTGCCGCCCTCCCCGCCCGGCACCGAGTACCCCAACCCGTTCAGCGCGCTCCTGGGCGGCTCGCCCGAACAGCACCCCGAGCTGGCCCGCGCCGCCAGCCCCGTCACCTACGCGGGCCCCGCGACGCCGCCGCCATTCCTCCTGATCCACGGAACGCGGGACGGCCTCGTGCCGTACAGCCAGAGCGAGGTCCTCGCCGAGGCGCTCGAACGGGCCGGCGGCGACGTCACGCTCCAGCCGGTGGACGGCGCGGACCACATCTTCCTCGGCGCCCCCGACGTGACGCCGATCGTCACGGAGAGCGTCGCCTTCCTCGCCCGCCATTTGGGCGCCTGAGCGCAGCCGGAGGTCCCGCGTGGAACGGCGGTTCCGCGCGGGACCTCCCGCTCACCGGCATTCGACTGCCCCAACTGCACGTGTCAGACAGGGATGCGAGACGTCACGAGGACTGACGGTGAATCAGCATGGGCTCCACGCCCGGCATCTCGGGCGCGGTGCCCGTGTCGACCAGCTCGTGCAGCATGTCCGCGATCCGTCCGGGCTCGGGCAGGTCGAGACGTACGGTGGTGAGCGCGGGCCGTTCGAGCGCGGCGAGCACCAGGTCGTCACAGCCGACGACAGCCACGTCCTCAGGGACGGAAATGCCCTCGTCCTGGAGCGCGCGCACGAGCAGCGCCGCGTACTCGTCGTTGTAGGCGAACACTCCGTCCAGGCCCAACTCCCGCCAGCAGCTGGCTAGTTCAGCGGCGGATTCCCGGGTGTAGGCCATCTCGACCGCACTGACGCTCGCCCTGCTGCGGGCCGCGACGCTCTCGGCGCCGGCCAGGCGCGGCCGGGCGAAGGTGTCGAGGCCGCGCTCCTTCGGCATCACGACACCGATGGTGGTCCGCCCCCGGGAGACGAGGTGTTCGGCGGCGAGCGCACCGATGCGGGCATGGTCGAAGGCGATGGTGTGGACGCCCTCCACCGGGCGGGCGGCGAAGGCCACCACCGCGCGCACCCCGGCCCGGCGCAGCACCGTGGCGGCCTCGGCGGTGAGGCTGCCGCCGTCGAGGGCGACCACGGCCGCCGGACGCAGCTCGGCCCAGGCGCGGGCGGCGCCGACCGCGTCGGGAAAGCGTCCGGCGTGCAGCACGGTGGTGTATCCGTGCCGTTCGAGTTCGCTGTGCAGATCGTCGAGCCAGGTGCTGACCAGGCGGCCGACCGCCGAGACGGACGCCGGCATCAGCACCAGGTTGCTGCGCCCCGCGCGCAGCGACCGGGCGGCGGCGTGCGGAACGTAGCCCAGCTGGTCGGCCGCTGCGCGCACGCGGGCCCGCGTGCTGTCGCTGACACGGTGCGCCTGGGTGTCGTTGAGTACGAAGGAAACGGTGGCCCGCGACACTCCGGCCAGGCGCGCGACGTCCGCGCTCGTGACGGCCGCCCGCGCGGTCAGCTCCTCGGCCATGGCGCCCTTCCCTGGTTGTCACCGGTCGCCCCGACCAGTACCAACCAAGGTTACACGCGTTACACCGAGAGGGCAGCGGTGTCCGGTTCCGCACACGTGCCGACCGGTACCGCTCCCCCACCGGTCGGCCTGAGTTCACACGTGTAACGACTCACCTTGCACCCGGTCCGGGCACGCATGGCCTCGTCGCCCGATGTCACTCGCGCGCCGATGCCCGTCCGTACAGGCGGCGCACCTGCTCCGCGAGGTCGTCCACGGGCGCGGTGGCCGAGCCGAAGCGCATCGTGGTGCGGGTGTCCACGCCGTAGCGCTTCCACTCGGGCATGGCCGCGTGGTTCGGGTCGCCGGTCCGGATGAACGAGATCCAGGCACGGTGCATCGCGTCCGCCAGTCCGCGCTCCGCGACCGGGTCGATCCCCTCGGCCAGTGGCGCGTGGGCCCAGCCGGCCAGGTTGTCGAAGACGAAGGGGAGCTCCAGGCAGTGGGCGGCGGCGAACACGCCATCTTGTGCGGGCGCCGGGAAGGCGAACTCGTAGACCCAGACGGGGTGCCCCAACTCCGCTCTGGATTCGGCCAGTTGGACGCCGGGTGCCCGGAACAGTTCGTCGGTGATGAGGTCCATGAGCACGTCCACCGGCCGGGCGCCGGGCCGGGCCCGCTCGTACGCGTCGTACACCTCGGCGCCCGCCGCGGGGAAGGTCTCGGCGACCCGCGCGACCACCTGTTCGCGGGTGGCCGACGCGTAGCCCTCATCCAGGGCGAAGCCGAAGTTGGCCTCGTCCCGGGTCCAGCCGACGAGTACGTCGATGTCGGTCGCGGCGCCGTGAAGGAGGGTCGTCGCGGGATGGCGGAACAGGGTGACGCCGTCGCGCACGGGCAGGAAGGGGGTGGGCCAGTATCCCCAGCGCGCGGTGCGGGCGAACAGTCCTCCGGCGGCCTCCAGCAGCCGCGGCCAGGGCAGTTCGCGGAGTTCGTCGACGCTCTTCACCCCGGCCGCCTCCAGGAAGGCATCTTCGCGCTGCCGGTATTCGTCGCGCGTCGGGATGCTCAGACCGAGGGGCGGGCTCTGGAGGATGACCCGCTGGAACAGGCCCTGCGCTTCGGGGTGTCCGGCCAGGGCGGCGGCGGAGACGGCGCCGCCCGACTGGCCGGCGACCGTGATGCGGTCCGGGTCACCGCCGAAGTGCGCGATGTTGTCGCGGACCCAGCGCAGCGCGGCGAGTTGGTCCGTGAGCCAGAGGTTGGCGGGCTCGTCGTCAGCCTCCCCGTCCTGGCCGAAGGACAGGTAACCGAGCGGTCCGATGCGGTAGTTGAGGGTGACGACCACCAAGTCGCCGTCGCGCGCGAAGGTCTCGCCGGAGTAGATGGGCAGCGACCCGGAGCCCGAGACGAAGCCACCGCCGTGGATCCAGACCAGCACGGGCCGCTTGGCGTCGTCGACCGCCGGGGTCCACACGTTGAGCGTCAGGCAGTCCTCGTCGAACGGCGGGCTTCCGTGACCGCCCAGGACCGGGTCACAGCCCTCCAGGAACATCTGCGGCGCGCTGGGGCCGTACGCGGTCGCGTCCCGAGTTCCGTCCCAGCCCGGGTGCGGCCGCGCGGGGCGCCACCTGAGCTCGCCCACCGGCGGCGCGGCGTACGGCACCCCTTTGAAGGCGACGACTCCCCCCTCGCCTGCGGCGGCACCGCGCAACCGACCGGCCGGCAGCCGGACGACGGGCGAGACCTCACCTGATGCATCAGCCATGGACATTCCTTCCAACAGCCACCCGCCACCGTGCACGATTCAACAGCCGAGCGGGCGTCGCGTAACTCTGCCGTTCGTCACTAAAGCTGCATACTCCTGTCGACGCAAGGGTAACCCGCCAGTAGCTACACGTGTAACAACAAGAGAGTGAACCGACGGTCACGATTCCCGCCTCAAACCCTCCACACCCCTATTCACGGCGCCGCTCCTGGTGCTACACAATCCCTACCGCCGAGCCTTACACGTGTAACGCACTATCTGGAACACCGGTGCCCGCCTCCTCCCTGCGGCGCATCCCGAATTCCCGCGTCACACCGTCCTTCGCCGGTTTCCCCCTCCACTCCGTCCCCCAGGAGTCGACATGCATCCCCTCATCCACCGCTCGGCGGACCGCCCGCCCACTCCCGCCGGAGGTCGTCGTGACCACCGGTGAACTGATCGGGCCGCAGGCGTCCGAAGCGGCCGAGCCGCACAAGCGCGGCCTCATGCTGCTGCTCCTCCTCGCCAACTCCTCCATGCTGGCCGTGTACATGGGAGTCGGTTCCGTGCTGCTCCCGACCCAGATCGCCGAGATCGACCCGGCGAACAAGGTCGCCGTCCTGGGCGTCGTGGGCGGGGTCAGCGCGGTGTTCGCCACCGCGTTCAACCCGATCGCCGGCGCCCTCTCGGACCGTACGGGACGCCGCAATCCATGGATCCTGGGCGGCGCACTCGCCTCACTGGCGCTGCTCGCGTTCCTGGGCAGCGTGCACACGGCGCTGCTTGTCGGCATCGGGTGGTGCCTGGTGCAGGCGACAATGAACGTCTACCAGGCCGCGGTCACCGCCGTCGTGCCGGACCGCATCCCCGTGGCGCGCCGCGGCACCGCCTCCGCGCTGGTCGGACTCGGGCTGCCGATCGGCGGCACGGCCGGAGTGCTGATCGCCTCGCAGACGTCCGGCCAGCCCAGGCTCGGCTACCTGGTGCTGGGAGCCTTGGCGGCCGGCGCGGCGGTGCTGCTCACCTCCCGCTGCCCCGATGTGCCCACGGGTGCGCCCGCCACGTCCCCCACGCCCGCCGTGGCCATGCCCCGGCGCGAACGGATCGCGGCGTTCCTGTCCGCGCTGTCCCACCACGACTTCCGGTGGGCGTTCATCGGGCGGGCCCTGATGGTGCTCGGCTACTTCTCCGTCGTGGGCTACCAGCTGTACATCCTGGACGACCACATCGCGCTGCCCGCGAGCCTCGACCCTCCCACCGCGATGGCGATCCTCACCCCCGTGGCGATGGCCTCGATGGCCGTCTCGACCATGGTGGGAGGCTTCCTCTCGGACCGCTGGAACCGGCGCAAGATCTTCGTCGCGATGTCGGCCGCGCTCGCCGGTCTTGTGATGGCCGTCCCCGTGATCAGCCCGACCTGGACCGGCATGATCGTCTTTTCCGCGCTCAACGGTCTCGCCTTCGGCTGCTTCATGGCGGTGGACACCGCCGTGGTGACACTCGTGCTGCCCCGCGCCGAGGACGCCGCACGCGACATGGGTGTCCTCAACATCGCGAACGCCGGACCGCAGATCGTCGCCCCGTTCGTCGCCTCCGCCGTGGTGACCGCGCTCGGCGGCTACACCCCGCTGTTCCTCTTCGGCGGCGCGCTGTCCCTCCTGGGCGCCCTGGCGATCCTCCCGATCCGCGGCGTGCGCTGACCTTCAACTCCCCTTCCCCTACCGCCTGTTCAAAGGAGCACACCATGAGGCACAAACACGCTCTGCCCGTCGCGGCCCTGCTGCTGGGTACGTCCGCCCTGGCCGGTACGGTGCCGGCGACCGCCGCCGCGCACGACAAGGCGTCCGCGCCACTGCGAATCCTGCTGACCAACGACGACGGCTACGACGCACCCGGCATCCGTCTCATGTTCCAGCGGCTCACCTCCGCCGGGTACGACGTCACCATCGTCGCCCCGCTCACCAATCAGAGCGGTGCGGGAACGAAGATGATGAGCGCCACCACGGTGACGGTCAGACATCCCGAGCCGCGGGTGTGGGCCGTGGACGGCACGCCGGGCGACGCGGTGTCCTTCGGGCTCGCGGAGGTGTTCGCCGGCCGGGCCCCCGATCTGGTGATTTCCGGAACCAACTTCGGCCCCAACGTGGCCGGCCTCGCCACGCACTCCGGGACCGTCGGCGGCGCCGTGGCAGCCCTGGAGAGCGGCGTGCCCGCGATCGCGGTGAGCACCGGCGGGCTCGCGGTCCCGGTGCCGCAACTCGTCCTCAACGCCATGCGCCCCACCAACGACTTCACGGTCAAGCTCATCGACCGGCTGCGGGCTCACGCGAAGCACGGGCCGCTGCTCCCGCCCGGCGTGGGCCTCAACGTCGACCACCCCGTGATCGGCCCGGACGGCACGGGCACCGCCCGCGGTGCAGCCATCACCACCCAGGATCCGCAGTCCTTCCTCAAGGCGGACTACACGGACTCCGGTGACGGCACCTGGAAGGTCGACGTCAAGGTGGTCCCCCAGCCCGCCGAGAAGGGCAGTGACGCGGAGGCGGTCGCCGCCGACAAGGTGTCGATCACTCCCATCTCCCCCAACTGGAACACCGGCCCGTCCGGGTTCGCCGACACCGCGGCACTCCTCGCGGGCCTGCGCCCCTAAGGCCTTGGTGAAGACGACAACACTGGAGGAGAAGTGAAGAGGTCGCGCACGACCCGCCGCTCAGCAGTCCTGGCTCTGGCGCTCACGGTGGCAACCCTGGGCACCCAGTTCCTCACCGCCCCGACGGCCCCGGCGGCCCCGGCGGCCCCCGCCCCCGTACGTCCCGTCGTGACCACCGGCCACGGCCGCCTCGCCGGTCAACTGCACGACGGGGCCGATGAGTTCCTCGGCATTCCGTATGCCGCGCCGCCCGTGGGCAACCTGCGGTTCCGCCCGCCCCAGCAGCCCGCGCGGTGGAGCGGGACGCGGGATGCCACCCGACAGGCTCCCGCCTGCACGCAGTTCTCTCCGTTCGGGCTGCGGGACCCGCAGGACACCAGTGAGGACTGCCTCTACCTGGACGTCTACCGGCCGCGGAACACCCCGCCCGGGGCCCGCCTCCCGGTCCTCTTCTGGATGCACGGCGGCGCGTACAGCCAGGGGACGGGCACCCAGTTCGGCGGCCGGACCATGGCCGACAGCACCGGCAGCATCGTCGTGAGCATCAACTACCGGCTCGGTCAGCTCGGTTACCTCGCCGTCCCGGAACTCACCCGCGACAACACTCTCGGTTCGGGCTCGTACGGGCTGATGGACCAGATCGCGGCACTCGGCTGGACCCGTGACAACATCCGCGCGTTCGGCGGAGACCCGGCCGGCGTCACCATCTGGGGTCAGTCCGCGGGCAGCGCATCGGTCTGCGCGATGCTCGCGTCGCCGCACGCGACCGGCTTGTTCTCGCACGCCATCCTGCAGAGCGGGCCCTGCTCGCTCATCCCCGCCCCCAGCGCCGCCCGGAAGGCCGACGACGACCGGGCGTACGCGGCCGGGGCGGGCTGCCCCGACGCCGCGACAAGAGCCGCGTGCCTGCGCGCACTCTCCCCCGCCGAGCTCGTCGCGGCCGCGCGGACCCGCCCGACGCAAGGACCCGCGTTCGGTGACGGGCTGCTGCCCGCGCAACCGTCCGAGGCCATCTCAGCGGGCACCTGGAACAAGGTGCCGGTCGTGATCGGCAGCACCCGGTCCGAGAGCCGCTTCTTCGTCGCCCTCACCCAGCCGCACCTCACGGCGCAGGAGTACACCGAGCAGATCACGGCCACGTACGGCCAGGCGGCCCCACAAGTACTGGCCCGCTATCCGCTGTCCGCCTACCCCTCCCCGTACGAGGCGATGTCGGCACTGCTCACCGACTCCACCTTCGCCTGCCAGACGTACGTCACCGCACGCACGCTCTCGGCCCAAGTGCCCACCTACGTCTACGAGTTCGACGACCCGGACTCCCCCACGCTGTACGGGGCTCAGGTCCCGGGCCTCGACATGGCCAACGGCCACAGCGCCGACCTCGCCTACCTGCACGACTTCAGCATGGCCGACCGGCCGCTGACCCCGGCTCAGGCGGCGTTCGGCGACCGCTTGAAACTCCGCTGGGGAGCGTTCGCCCGCACCGGGAATCCCAACGTGCCGGGCGGGACGAGGTGGCCCACCACCGGCCCACACCACACGGTCCTCGTCCTCAACCCGCGGAACACCCACCCGTCAACCACCTTCGCGGCCGACCACCAATGCGCCTTCTGGGCCGACCTGCCCACACCCGATCCCCTGGCCGGCCCCTGATCCGCGCTTATTGACGGCTCGTCAGGAAGCGAAGGACCTCTCCAGGCGGGGGATCAGGTCTCGGAGGTCCTGTTCCCAGCAGCCGCCGTTGTGGCCGCCGTTGCACTGGGAGCCCCAGGCGGCGCCGTCGCCGTAGTCCACGTAGTAGTACGACATGCCGAGCGCGTCCATGCGGTCCTTGACGTGTTTCGACGCGCCTTCGAGCCAGAACTCGGGCTCGATGGCCGAGCCGCGTCCGTTGCCCACGTAGATGGAGACCCCGACTCCCTTGAGCTTGTCCATGTGTTGGGACGGGTCGACCTCGTTCCACCGCCAGTCGGCGTTGAACACCGGGTAGGGCGAGCCGAACAGGGCATCGCTGTCCACGCCGGGCTTGTAGGGGTCGTTGTTGGGGTCGCAGACGCCGGAGGACGAGCCGCAGATCACGCCCTGCGCGTCGATGAGGGAGGCGACCGTGGCGAGGCGCAGGTCCATGGAGTCGGCCGACATGTCGATGTCTCCCGACAGGGACGCGGTCTGGCTGAAGAGCTCGGGGTGGTCCTGGGCGTAGTGGAAGGCTCCGAACCCGCCCATGGAGACGCCGGCTATGGCCCGGGCCTTCTTGGTGTTGATGGTGCGCAGGTTGGCGTCGATGAACGGAATCACCTGCTTGAGGTGGAAGTTCTCCCAGTTCTGCGCTCCGGCCGCGGTGTTCTGGTTGAGCCAGTTCGCGTACCAGCCCCGCGCGCCGCCGTCCGGGATGACGGTGATCATCGAGTTCGAGGTGGTCAGCGCCGGATACGTCTGCTGGACGGGGTCGTCGGGGGAGCCGTGCAGGAAGTACAGCACCGGGTAGCGTCTGGCCGGATCGTCGTAGTAGCCGCTCGGCAGAATGATTTTGATGTGGTGCTTGCCCGCGACCTCGGGCGTGGTCACGGTGATGTAGAAGTTGGTGGGACCGCCGGTCGCCGTGTCGACCTGGGTCAGGCCGAACCCGTCCGTCATCGGCGGTGGTGTGGTGCGGTCGGCGGCTTGCGCCGAACCTGCCGGCAGGGCCGTTGCCACCAGGGCGGCCATCAAGGCCACCACCATGCGCCATCCACTCGATTTCCTCAGCACAGCAAGCCCCCTCGTGAGCGTTGTCGTCGTGCGGCGCGGAACTTATCGGGAGGCGATGACATCCCGATGAAATGGCACGCCGGAGACCGTCGTCGAGACCCCGGCGTGCCGTTGCGTCCCGGTCTCAGTCCAGGACCTTGACCTCCAAGGACGGCGACGCCGCGATCTGGTCCTCCGTGAACCGCTCGGTCACCCACTGGCCGGCCGAGAACAGCTTGGTCTGATCGGCGTAGTGCGGCGAGTTCGGGTTGGCCGACTGGGAGTAGGCGAGGACCGAGGACGTCTGGGGCGGGCCGTCGGCGGTGAACCGCACCTCCTGTATGAAGCTCGACCCGAACGTGATGTCCAGCTTGCCGTCGACCACACCAGGAGTGACCACGTTCAGCACTCCGAGTTCACTGATCGAGCCGTGGATCGGGATCTGCTCGCCGTTGCGGGTGATCTTCTGGACGTCCGACAGCGGTGCGTTCAGCGGAATTCCCGCGTTGCGCAGCGCGAGCACCGCCCGGCCGAACGCGTCGCGCACGGCGGAGCTAGTGGAATCGAGCGAATTGGGCGTGTGCACCGGGTCCTTGGGGTCGAAGGGAACCCGCCACGGCAGCTTCTCGGCCGCCTGCCCGTTGAGCAGGAAGGCCCAGTAGTTCTCGAACAGCCAGGATCCCCGGCTGTCCGCCGAGTAGTCGTGGTCCTTCCAGGCGGCCAGGATCGGGCACGCCTCGCTCACGTTGACCAGGTTGCCGTCCACGAGGATGAGCCCGAAGGGGACGTTCTGACACATCGTCACCGTGGCGTCGAGGGCCAGGTCGGCCGCGCGGCTGTTGTCGGCGAACAGCAACTGCCGCATGTTCTCCGGTGTGAAGCCCCGGCCGGGCAGCCCGTCGGTGCCGTTGATCCGGTTCTGCGCGGTCAGGATCAACTCCTGGGTACGCAGCGACCGGGGCGCCGCCGCGTCGCCCATCACCCTGGGGTACGACAGCGGCTGCTCGGGGTTGGCGAGCCAGGCGCTGTCGTTGGCGTTGCCCACGAAGTCGGACCGGATCAGGCGTGGCTGCTTGTGCGGGTCGAGCAGTCCCGGCGCGACCGCGTTCGGGTCGTCGGGCCAGTCGCACGCGCCGCGCTTGCCGTCGAAGATGGAGATCGGCGGCACGTTCGGCAGCCGCAGTGCCTGGTTCCACAGCAGTTTGCCGGTCTCGGTGAGGCACGACTGGGCGTGCTCGTCGGTGATGTTCGGGGTGGCCTGGATGTCCGCGTACAGGGCGTTGCCCTTGCGGTCGGAGGCGACGGTGTTGAAGAAGGGGATGCCCTCCGTGGTCTCCAGGGTGTTCACGACGTCATTGACGTCCTTGGTCTGGTCGAGGTGGAACCAGGTGTTCATGGCCCGCAGGTTGTCCATGTTCACGTCGCGTACCGCGTGCGCGCTGACCACCCAGGGCAGTGGGACGCCCTGCATGGATGTGGTGATCGGGCCGTAGCGGGTGGACCACAACGTCCTGCTGACCTTGCCCATGGAGCCGTCGGCGTTCCGTACGTCCACAGTGACCTGCTGCGAGGTCATCTTCTGCCAGGTGCCGTCGACCAGGTAGTTGGTCGGGTTCAGCGGGTCCACCTGCACGTCGAAGAGTCCGAACGGAGCCACCGTGGCGATGGTGTGGCTCCAGGCGACGTCGTCGTTGTGCCCGATGTTCACCGCGGGGAGTCCGAGCAGGCTGCCCCCGGAGACATTGACCTTTCCCGGGATCGTCAACTGGCTCTGCCACATGCGGTTCTTGCCCTGCCACGGGAAGTGCGGGTTGGCCAGCATCATGCTGGTGCCCTGGGACACACCCTGCGAACCGACCGCCAACGCGTTGCTGCCCATGCTCTGTTGACGGCTGGCGGCCATCGCGTCGCGGATCTTCTTCGCGGTCTCCTCGGGTGAGGGCGCCTTCGGTGCGGGTGCCTTGGGCGCGGCGGCCGACGCCCCTGGTGGCTGGGCGGTCACCTCGCCATTCAGCAGCGGATCGGCGCTGCCCATGATGATCTCGGCGTGCGCGTGCCGGTAGACGTCCAGCTCCGTGATCGGCTTCACCCAGGCCGCGCCGCGGCAGGCCGGGTCGGAGATGTTGTCCACGCCCGTCTCGGCCAGGTATCTGTTGTATCCCTGGACGTAGCCGCGAATGGCCTCTTTGACCTCCGGCTCGGGGCCGTTGGGAGCGGGCTGGTCGAGCAGCCGCTCCACCACCCGGTTGTCGTTGATGCGCTGGAAGTACAGGTCGCTGTTGAGGTTGGTGGTGTTCTGTGTCTCGCCCGGGCTCGCGTTGCCGTCGGGTCCCAGATAGCGGGACCTCTGGGCGTTGACCATCAGATAGGTGTCGGCCAGGGTGCAGATGTTGTCCTTGGCGGCGGCGTACCCGTAGCCCGTGCCCAGTCCCTCCCAGTTCGAGGCGATGATGTGCGGGATTCCGTATTCGGTGTAACGGATCGTCGGCTTGTCCGGGCCCTGTGCGGCGGCCGACGACCCGGCGCCGGGCGACCCGGCGGCCGTCATCGTGCTGATCACCGCCACCGCGGCCGTGACCGCCATCGGCAGCCTCGCTCTGAATCTCCTCCGCGCCATCGAGCCGTCCTTCCCCTGTGATCCAGGCCCTCGCCTGAACGCGGACACGGTAAGGAGGACCGATGAAATCCCGATGGAGCCGCCGCCCGGGCATCGCCTGCCCAGGGCGTTTCCGTCCGTGCCCCGGTAGGCGACCCTCTTGGGTGCGGCGGGTTTCATCCGGATGTCATCGACCGCTGCCACTGTCGTCCGGTGACCTTGGCCGACGGCGTTCCGCATCGGGAAGCGGACGCGTAGGCCAACTACATGGGGAGGATCCAATGCGAGCCAGCAGGATCAGGGCCGCGTTAGCCGGGCTGCTGCTGACAGTCGGGGTTTCGGCGGCGCAGGGGGCCACGGCACAGGGCGCCACCGCACAGGCGGCGGCTTCGTGCGACGGCACCTACACGATCGTTGTCGGGGGCACGTGGAGCACATGGGACAACGACCGATTTACGGGCAACATCCAGCAGCACGTGGGGTATTCCAGCCAGGTCCCCAGCGGTCCGAGCGTCCGGTCGGGCGTCAACGAGCTCAACCGGCTGGTCCGAGACCAGCGTGCCGCGTGCCCGGACCAGCACGTCAAGATGGGCGGGTACTCCTTGGGTGCCGCAGTGGTGCACGTCTGGATCAGCGAGAACTGGAGGTCGTTCGGCAACGTCAACGCCATTCTCCTCGCGGACCCCAAGCGTCAGGGCGGTCCCGGCACCAACGGCAGCGCCGCGCCGTTCGGCGGCATCATCGGCCCCCCGCTCTCAGGCAGTGACCGGGACTTCGGCAACGTGCCGGTCAAGTCGATCTGCTACTGGGACTACATCTGCGACGAGTCCGCCGGCATTTGGACCTACCCGAAGAACCACAATGACAACTACTGGCCGGACTTCAACATGGATCACCACAACGACGACGCCAACGAGCAGTGGTACAACGGCGCCTGGTACCCCTGGTAACCACGATCAGGTGTGAGGCAGGGTAGGGGCACCGTCACCGTGGCCCCTACCGCGACGAAGCCGGTCCGGCGGTCACCGCGTGGCTCTGGTGAGGCCCAGGCCGGCTTCGTCGCCGCGCAGAATCATCTGGTACGTCCGCCGGAGCATCCGGCTCGGCGGAACCCCCAGGTCGTCGGCAAGGCGGCGGCGGGCGCGGTCGAACACGGTCAGCGCGTCGGCCTGCCGGCCGCTGCGGTAGAGCGCGTGCATCAGCATGGCGGCCACCGGCTCGTTCAGGGGATGCGCCGCGGCCAGGGCGAACAGTTCGGCGATCGTTTCGGAGTGCCGGCCCAGCCGGAGCTGCCACCCCAGCTTCCGCTGCATGATGACGATCCGGCGCTCGGCGAGCCGCACCCGCTCCAGCTCGGCGAGCGGTCCCGGCAGACCGGACAGGAGCTCCCCGCGGAACAGGTCGAGCGCCTGGGAACACAGCCGGACCGCCTCGGTCGCGTCGCCCGCGCGGTCGGCCCTGTGGACATCGCCGAGCAGTTCCTCCAGACGCGCGACGTCCACTTCGACCGCGCCCGGGGCCAGCCGGTAGCCGCACCGGCCGTGCTCGATCACGGAGTCCGGGCGGTCGCCGATGCGCAGGGTCTTGCGCAAGCGGTAGATGTACACCGGCACCACATTCGTGAGCGGCGGCTCCATCCCCCATACTCCGTCGAGGAGTTCCTGCTGGCTGACCGTACGCCCCCCACCCAGGGCGAGCGCCGCCAGTACGGCTTGCTGGCGGAGGTGCCCCAGGTTCAGGGGCCGCCCGTCCTGCCAGGCCTGGAGCGGTCCGAGCACGGAGATCCGCACCTTCGGCCCGGCGGCCCGGCCGACGGCGGTGCGCGGCCCTGGTCCCGCCTCCCGGGTACGGGGTCCGCTGCCGGGCACGACCAGGCCGCAGTCGAAGGCGTGGACGATGGCGGCGGCCCGGTCGCGCAGCCCGAGCTTCGCGAGGATGCGCGCGAGGTGTCCGGCCACGGCGTCCTCGGGAATGGCGAGGTCGGCGGCGATCTCGTCGTCGCGCAGGCCGCACCCGACCGCATGGAGCACCCTGCGCTCCTGATGTCTGAGCATGGTGGCAGTCGGCCGGCGGCTGGTGGCGGTCGTCGGCATCACTGCTCCCCGGTCTTGTCGGTCTGACGGACGCGGTCGACAAGGTAGTGCGGGGAGTGCCGGTGCAGGCATCCGGAATGATCCGGGGTGACATGGTGGGCATCCGGTTCGGCACCCGTCTCCTACGCCTGCCGGTGGCCCTGACGGTGGTTCAGTAACACCGTCCGCTGCCGCTGTAGCAAGGGGTGTAGCCGGGGTCGGGGGTGGGCGCGGGGCCGGGGTGGCCGCGGTCGTAGTCGTGCTGCGAAGACACGAGCAGCACTGCCACGATGCAGGCCGCGGCGAGTTGCAGGAACACCGTCCAGGGCGCGCGGGCCAGCGCCGCGACCGCGGAAAGCACCACGATGACGATGAGGAAGTGCTCCGTCCAGGCGATGTCCGCAAGTGCCGACGCGTCGATCCTGGCCTGATCCCCCTGCGCGGCCCACACCTCCATACCGTCGCTGAAGAGCCTCCCGGCGCCGGTGGCGGCCTCGACGACGAAGAGCAGAATGGCGGCAGCCAGATCCGTGCCGAGGGACGTTCTGCTGGACCAGGGCCACTGCCGCCGAGGCGAGCGTTCGCTGAGTACACGCGTCATGGCCCGCACCCTGCCAGGCCCACCGGAGAGCACGCATGAGTACCCGTACTCAGCCGGGCACCACGAACGTGCCCGCGCACGGCCACCCGCCGCGTCGGCGCACCGGCAATGTTTCCGTCCATGAGCGGCGGGGCGTCCCATCGGCGCCGAGACGGCCATCCGGGCCCTCACACGCTGGAGCTACCAGGTTCGGCGGGCAACGGCTTAAGAAGGGGCGCGGCCTCGGGACGAGCGTCCCCAACTCCGCTCCAGTCACAGCTTGATAACGTCCCGTCAGTTCTCTAGCTGTACAATTTCACATATCACATCATGCTCTCCATGAGAAAAATCATCGCCCTGCTCTCGGCGGCCACCGCCGTCGCAGCCCTCACTGGAACGTCCGCCAGCGCGGCACCCGACGCGGCCGCGCCCGCGGACACCGGGCAGGGAAAGCTCGTCTGGAGCTCCTGCAACGACACCAGCACACCCGCGCTCCAGTGCGCGATGCTCGACGTGCCGGTGGACTACGCCGACCCGCACGGCCGGAAGATCAAGATCAAGATCAACCGGCTCCCCGCCACCGCGCCCAAGAGCAAGCAGCAGGGTCCGATCCTGCTCAACCCCGGCGGCCCCGGGGACTCCGGGCTCTGGATGCCCGCCTACATCTCCGGACAGATCCCGAAGGACGTCGCCTCGACCTACGACTGGATCGGCTTCGACCCGCGCGGCACCAACGGCAGCGAGCCCCATGTCGTCTGCGACGCCCACTACTTCGACGGCGAGCGGCCCGACTACCAGGTGAGCCAGGGCACTTCGAAGGCCTGGCTGAAGAAGGCGGCCGGGTACGCCGCCGACTGCGCGGCCGACTGGTCCTGGCTCATGCCGCACATGACCACCGTCGACAACGCGCGCGACATGGACAGCATCCGCCGAGCACTCGGAGCGCCGAAGATCAACTTCTACGGCGGCTCCTGGGGCACCTCGCTCGGCTCCACCTACGGCCAGCTCTTCCCCTCGCACGTCCGGCGGATGGTGCTCGACAGCATCGTCGGGCCCACCATCAGCTGGTACGACCACAACGTGCTGCAGGACAAGGAGCACCAGCGCCGCTTCGACGCCTTCGCCGCTTGGGCGGCCAAGGCCGACTCGGTCTACCACCTCGGTACGGACGCGGCCGCCGTCGAGAAGGCGTACCAGCAGGTCGAAGCGGACCTGCGAAGCAACCCCGCGGACGCCGCCCCGGCCCCCGGCAAGATCGGTCCCGCCGAGTTCGAGGACACCTTCTACGGCGGTGGTTACAACTTCCTGCGCTGGCCGCGCATGGCCACCGTGCTCTCCGCCTACGTCACCCACCATGACACCCGGCCGCTGAACATCGCCTACAACCTGTACGCGGCGCCGGGCGCCGACGACGGCGCCTTCCCCGCGTACAACGCGGCGCAGTGCACCGAGAGCGCCTGGCCGCGCGACTGGGAGTTCTGGAAGAAGGACCAGGCCGGCGTTAACGCGTCGGCGCCCTTCTACACGTACAACAACATGTGGTACAACGCCGCCTGCATGTTCTGGCCCTACCAGGGCAACCCGGCGGGCCGTATGAAGATCACCGGTAAGGGCCTGCCGCCCGTGCTGCTCTTCCAGGCCACCGAGGACGCCGCCACCCCGTACGAGGGCGGGCTCGCCATACACGACGCGCTGCCCGGTTCGAAACTGGTCGTCCAGAACGGCGGCAGTTTCCACGAGATCCTCTTCCACGGCAACGCCTGCCTGGACGACACCTTCACCGACTACCTCCGCGACGGCAGCCTCCCCAAGGGTGGCGGCCGCATAGCGAAGACCTGCGCCCCCGAGGCCGACCCCACCCCCACCTACGTGACCCCGCCGCCCGCCCTCACCCGCAAGGCCACCAGCAACCGCCTCTCCCCCACCGACCCCGAGGCCGTGCACGGCGTCCTTCGGTAGTCGATGCATCAACTGGGCTCGTCCCGGCGGCAGTTGGCCTCCAGCCGACTGCCGCCGGTCGACAGCGACCCCGGTCTGCTCGGCCGTGACACCGCCCCAGCCTCACGTCACAGCCGAGCAAGCGCCGGCCAGACGGTCACCGCCGCGAGGAGGAAAAGCACGATGTTGAGTGCGAGCCGGCGGTCTCCGCGGCTCAGGTGAACCCCGGTCGCGGCGATCTGCAGCACCATGAACCCGACGGCCGCGGCCAGGGCCAGCCAGGGCGCGATGCCGGTCAGCGGCGGGAGGATCAGCCCGGCCGCTCCGAGCACTTCGATCAGCCCGATGGCCCTGACCGCGGGCATCGGCGTGCTGTCCACCCAGGCCATCATCGGTCGGAGCTGCTCACGGCCGCGGACTACCTTCAGCCCGCCCGCGTAGAGGTAGAACAGCGCGAGCAGGCCGGCCGCGCTCCAAAAGGCGACGTTCACGATTCCCTCGGCCCCTGGGTGAAGTCGGTGGCGGGCTCGGTGGCGTAACGGCTCATCGTCTCCACGGTCGCCTGTGGAGTCAGTGCCTGGCCTGCGGCGATCATCTGCCGCAGGTCGCGGAAGTACTGGACGTACAGGTCCGGCGTGAACGTGCTGAGCATGACGGCCGGTTGGTCGGTCACGTTGGCGAACGTGTGCGGGGCTCCCGGTGGGACCATCACGAGCGTGCCCGCGCCCGCGTCGTAGTCCTTCTCTCCGACAGTGAACCGCACGGTGCCCGAGATGACGTAGAAGCCCTCGTCGTGCTGGGCGTGCCGGTGCTGCGGCGGTCCGGGCGTGTGCGGCGCGAGGACGGACTCGGCAAGCCCGAGGCGGTGCCCGGTGTTGCTGCCGTCTTCGAGGATGCGCAGCCGCGTGGTGCCCAGAACGATCGTCTCGCCGTCGCCCGGGCCGACCACCGAGACGGCGGGATCGGCGATCGGCTCACTGGCCTTCGGTTCTTCAGTCATGCCTCGATTCCACCGCCAGGGGCGGCGGGCCGTCCAAGACCCATTCCGGGACGCCGATACCGAGCGGGTATCGTCACAGCATGGAGCTACGTACGCTGCGCTATTTCGTGGCGGTCGCCGAGGAACTCCATTTCGGCCGGGCCGCCGGACGGCTGCACATGAGTCAGCCGCCACTGAGCCGGGCGATCAAGCAGTTGGAGACCGAGCTCGGCGCCGCGCTGTTCGACCGCTCCCCGGGCGGTGTCACGCTCACGTCGGCGGGAGCGGTGCTGCTCGACGAGGCACGGGCCCTGCTCGCCCGGGCCGACCGGGCACGGGGACGTGTGGCCGCGGCGGCCGGCGCCACGGCCATCACCATCGGCATCCTGGGTGACAGCACCGACCCGCGCGCGACCCGACTGG
Organism: Streptomyces sp. NBC_00212; assembly: GCF_045206365.1. Lineage (NCBI taxonomy): Bacteria > Bacillati > Actinomycetota > Actinomycetes > Kitasatosporales > Streptomycetaceae > Streptomyces > Streptomyces sp. NBC_00212. Next base: position 8,280,270 of record NZ_CP108115.1, on the reverse strand, counting down.
CCGCCGCCTACCGCCGGCGGCACCCGCAGGTCGAAGTCCGCGTCCGCGAGACGGACCTGACCGATCCCACCTGCGGGCTGCACGCCGGAGGGGTCGACGTGGCCCTGACCCGCGGTCCGTTCGACGAGACCGGCCTCAGTGTGCGTGAACTGCGCACCGATCCGGTGGGCGCGCTGCTGCGCGCCGACGACGTGCTGGTCGGCCGCCACAGCCTGGAACTGGCCGACCTGACCGACCGCCGATGGTTTCTCTTCCCGCAAGGTACCGACCCCCTCTGGCAGGCGTACTGGAGCGGCGGCGAGCCGCGCGAAGGTCCTGTGGTGCGCGCCGTCCAGGAATGCAGGCAAGCCGTGCTCTGGAACGGCACGGTCGGCATGACCCTCCTGGACCACGAGCCGGGCGAGGGGCTGGCCGTGGTGCCGCTGGTCGACATGCCACCGAGCCGCATGGTGGTGGCCTGGAAGGAGGGTGACACGAACCCCGTCATCCGATCGTTCGTCCAGATCGCGATCGCGGCCCACGAGGACTGAGCACTCATCAGGAAACCTGCTCCGTTCCGGCGGCCGAGGCACCGGCTGGGTTCAGAAGCCTGCCGACCGGGCACCGCCGGCCGACCCCGCCGTCATGGCCGCGGCTGCTGCTGGGTGACGCAGTGGATGCCGCCGCCGCCCGCGCCGAGGCGGTCGATGTCGAGCTGCTCGACGACCCGGCCCGGGAACAGCCGTTGGAGGGTGGCCTTCGCCGCGGCGTCGGCGCGGACGTCGCCGAACTGGGCGGATATCACCGCGCCGTTGCAGACGTAGTAATTGGCGTACGCGGCACCGAAGTTGGGGTCGCTGGAGCGGATGAGGCCGTAGTCGGGGCCCTGGAACTGGGTGACTCGGATCGGGTTGCCTGCGGCATCGCGGGATGCGGAGAGGGTCTGGTACTGCTGGCGGGCGTCCTTGGACCAGGCGTCGTTGTCGGTGGCCAGGGGCATCTGGACGAGCCCCGCCCCGGCCGCCAGGAACCTGGAAGTCGCGTCGATGTGGTCGTCGGTGATGTCCCGCCCGGTCACGCCGTTGAACCAGATCACTTCCGTGGCGCCGAACGCCTCGCACAGGGCCGCTTCGATCTGGGCCTGCTTCATGTTCCGGTTGCGGTTGGTGTTGATGAGACTGCTCCGGGTCGCCATGAGGGTGCCGTTGCCGTCCGTCTCCACCGCGCCGCCCTCGCCGACGACGCCCGCCGCGGTGAACGGCACACCGAGGCTCGCCGCTATCCGCTGAGCGACCAGGGCGTCCTTCGCGTGGGCCTGTTTGTTGCCCCAGCCGTTGAAGTTGAGACCGATGGCGTCCAGGCCTCCGCCACCGTCGGTGCGGAAGACCGGCCCGGTGTCGCGCATCCAGCAGTCGTCGACCGGAATCGAGCCGAGCACGGTCACGGCCGAGCCGCACGCGCCGCGCGCTGTGGCGACACTGGCGGAGTTGGCGCAGACGGTGACGGGTTCGTACCTGGCTATCGTCTTCGCGACGAGGGCGATGTCGGCCTGGACCCCGGCCAGTTGGCGGCCCCAGATGGCGCTGCTGTCGGGCCAGGCCATCCAGGTCCGGGTGTGCGCGACGGTGTCGAGGGGCACGGCGAAGCCCCCGGGGGCCGCGGCGGCGTGAGCCTTGCCTGTGGCGGTCGCCGCCCAGGCCGTACCTGCTGCCGCGAGTCCGGCGGCGGCCACGAAGGTTCTTCGGTCCAGCCGGCGGGGTGATGGGGCGCCGGATGCGGAGGGTTCAGTCATTTCTGGTCTCCGATCACTTGGGTACGGTGCTCAAGGAGTGGGGTGTGTTGCAGGGCTCGACGTGCGGCCACGATCGCTCGCGGGTCCCATCCCGGGCGCGGAACCGAGTCCAACAGGAGCTGTGTGTAAGGGTGTTGGGGCTCAGAGAGAACCTGGTCCGTGCTGCCCGACTCGACGATCCGGCCCTGCCGCATGACGATCACGTCGTCGGTGACGCACCGCACCACGCCGAGGTCATGGGTGATGAACAGATAGCCGACGCCGGTCTCCGCCCGGATGTCGGCCAGCAGATTGAGGATCTGCGCCTGCACCGACACGTCCAGGGCCGCCACGGCCTCGTCGAGTACGAGGATGGCCGGCTCCACGGCCAGCGCCCGCGCGATGGCGACCCGCTGGCGCTGGCCGCCCGAGAGCTGCCGGGGAAGTGCGTCACGGGCCCGGCCACCAAGGCCGACCTGGTCGAGGAGCTCGGCCAGGCGCCGGGAATGGTCCGCACCGGGGAAGTGGAGCCGCAGGGTTTCCCGCAGTGTCGCCCCGACGCCGACCCTCGGGTCCAGGGAGAGGAAGGGGTCCTGGAAGACCATCTGCACCTCCCGGGCCCGCGCCAGCCTGACGGCCCGGCCACGAGCACGACCCGAGCGCTCGTGACCCCGCACGAGTACGCGGCCCGCGTCCGCGCCCTCCAGGCCCACGACGATCCGGGCCGTCGTCGTCTTGCCCGAGCCCGATTCGCCGACGATGCCGAGCGCTCCACCCCTGGCGAGGGAGAACGACACGTCGTCGACGGCCCGGACGCTCCCGAAGCGGCGGTGTATGCCGCTGACCTGCAGAACGGTCTCAGGCATGAGTGGCACTCCCCTGGACGCGGTCGCTGTGGTGGCACGCGACACGGTGCACACCCCCGCCCGGGTCACCCGTGACCGGCCGGTCGGCGGGCGCCTGTTCCGCGCAGATGGTGGTGGCGTGGACGCAGCGCGGCGCGAAGGGGCAGCCCGTCAACTCGGCGCGCAGATCCGGGGGTTGACCGTCGATGGCGGCCAGTCGGCCCTGCGGCGCGTCGAGCCGTGGGGTGGCCGCGAGCAGGGCCTCCGTGTACGGGTGGCGGGGCCGGGCGAACAGGGCGTCGGCGGAGCCGGTCTCGACGATCCGCCCGGCGTACATGACGTACACCCGGTCGCTGATGGTCGCGGCGAGGCCGAGGTCATGGGTGACGAAGAGCAGTGCGGTGTGGAAGCGGTCCCGCAGGTCGGCCAGGAGCGTGACGACTTCGGCCTGGGTGGTGACGTCGAGGGCGGTGGTGGCCTCGTCGGCGAGGAGCAGCGCCGGTTCGCCCATCAACGCGGCGGCGATCATGACGCGTTGGAGCATGCCGCCGGAGAGCTGGCCCGGGTAGCGGCGCAGCGCGGCGGGGGTGAGACCGACCGCCACGAGCAGCTCCCCCGCGCGCCGGTCGGCTTCTTCGGCGGGCATCATTCTGTTGAGGCGCAGGCTCTCGGTGAGGAAGTCGCCGATCCGGCGCAGCGGGTTGATGGCCGCCCGGGGGTCCTGGAAGATCATGGCGGCCGTGCCGGTGCGCAGGGCGCGCAGGCGTGCCGCGGTCATGGTGAGCACGTCCTCGCCCGCGACCCGGACGGTGCCTGAGGCGCCGGCTCCGGGTGGCAGCAGTCTGAGGACGCTGCGCGAGGTGAGTGTCTTGCCGGAGCCCGATTCGCCGACCAGCGCCACGGTCTCCCCTGCCGAGACGCTGAGGTCGATGCCGTCGAGCACGGGCCGGGCGGTGCCCGGCAGCCACAGGCGCAGACCCTTGATGTCGAGTACGTACGGGACGGCTGACGGGTCCTCGACGGTGGCAGGGGTGTTCATCGGTCCCTCCTCGCGACGTGGTCGGCCCAGCGCTCGCCGACCACGTTGAACGCGACGACGGTGAGCACGATCGCGGCGCACGGCCAGATCGCCGACAGGGGGTAGCCGCGCTGGATGGCGGTCTGGCCGTCGAGGACCATCCGGCCCCAGTCGGGGGTGAGCGCGGGGACGCCGAGGCCGAGGAAGGAGAGTCCGGCCAGGTCGATCAGGGCGTATCCGAAGTTGATGGTGGACTGGGCGAGGACGACGGGCCCGATGTTGGGCAGGACGTGCCGCAGACAGATCTGCGTCCCGGAGTGACCCTGCACCAAGTAGGCGTTCACATAAGGGCGTTCACGCTCTGCGAGCACCAGGGAGCGGGTGAGCCGGCTGACGTACGGGAGGTAGGCGACGGCGAGCGCGATGACGGGTGCGGTGAGCCCCTCTCCGTACACCGCGACGATGAGGATCGCGAGGAGCATGCCGGGGAAGGCGAAGACGAGTTCCGTGCCGCGGGAGAGGACGGAGTCGAGCCAGCCGCCCCGCCAGGCGGCGGTGGTTCCGATGGCCACGCCGGCCAGGGTGGAGAAGGCGACCACTCCGAGCGGGCCGAGGAGTGAGGTGCGGGCACCCAGGACCAGGCGGGCGAGGGTGTCGCGGCCGGAGGAGTCGACACCGAAGGGGTGGGCGGCGGACGGGCCCGCGAGCGCGTTGCCCAGGTCCACCGCGTTGGGGTCGGCCGGAGCCAGCCAGGGGGCGAGCAGCGCCGCCAGGACGACGAGGATGACGAAGCCGAGGCACAGCGGGTACAGCGGGGCCCTGGACGTACGGAGCCGGGAGAGGCCGGGGCGCCGCAGGACGGCGACGCTCATGCGGCGGACCTCCGGGGGCTGAGGGCGATGCGCGGGTCGACCAGGGGGTGGACGAGGTCGACGACCAGGTTCACCGCCATGAACAGGCCGACCATGGTCAGGGAGATGGCCTGCACGGTGGGGAAGTCCTTGGTGGTGATGGAGAGTTCGAGGAGCTGACCGATGCCGCCGACGCCGAACGCCGACTCCACCAGGACGGTGCACACGAGGAGGGTGGAGACGATCAGGCCGCCGGTGGTGAGCACGGTGCCGAGCGCGTTGCGGAACACATGACGGCTCATCACCTTGTGTCGGGGTACGCCCCGGCTGAGAGCCACCGTGACGTGTTCCTGGCCCAGGACGTCGAGCATGGCGCTGCGGGTGACGCGGGCCAGCATGCCGATCAGGTACAGGGCGAGCGCGATGGCGGGCAGGGTCAGGTGCCAGAGCATCCGGGCGAGCCCGTCGCCGGTTCCGCCGGCCGGGAACCAGTGCAGCCGCACCGCGAACAGGCCCTGGAGCAGGACCGCGGCGACGAAGGACGGGGTGCCCACGGCGAGCGTGGTGGTGACCAGGATCGCCGAGTCGACGGCGCCGCCCCGCACCGCGGCGATCCGGCCGAGGGCGAGGCCCGCGACCACGACGAGACCGAGCGCCATGGCTACCAGGAGCAGGGTGCTGGGCAGCCGGTCGGCGAGCAGCCGCGACACGTCCGTGCGGTACGTGATCGAGCGGCCGAAGTCACCGTGCAGGAGCTGGCCGAGCCAGCGGAAGTACCGTACGGCGAACGGGTCGTCGAGGTGGTACTGGTGGTTGATCGCCTCCAGGGCGGACGGCGAGGCGGAGCGCCCCGCGAGGAGGAAGCTCGCCGGGCTGCCCGGCGCCAGATACATCGCGCCGAAGATCACGAACGAGGCGGCGAGCAGTGTGGCCGCCATTTCGGCGAGGCGGCGCAGGGCGAATCTGAGGAAGCTCACTGTGCGGCCCCCACATCCGCCGCCCATGGGTAGTAGAGGTAGGAGATGGTGGTGGGGGCGCCAGTGATCCGCTTGTTGAGGAACACGGCGGTCGGCCATTCGGCGACCGGGATCCACAACACCTGCTCGGCCGCCTTCTGCTGGAGCTTGGCTTCGACGGCGAAGCGGGTGGCCGGGTCGTAGGCGGCGCGTGCCTGGTCGACGAGTTGGTCGTAGGCGGGGTCGCTGTATCCGGCGTAGTTCTGGTAGGCGCCGGTGCGGAAGTTGCTGAGGAGGTCCAGGGGGTCGGTGATGGAGTCGTAGTACGTCTCGGGGAACAGGTCGATGCCCTCGCGCGCCTTGGGGTCGGTGAACAGTGCGGTGAAGGCGTTGGGGGCGATCGTCTTCAGCTGGACGTCGAGCCCGATCTGGGTGCCGGCCGCTTGGAGGGCGGTGGCGAGCAATGACACGTCCTGGCCGATCGAGCTGGTCGCGACGGTCACCTTCTTTCCGGTGGCTCCGGCTTGCTTGATGAGCCTTCGGGCCTCGTCCAGGTTGGGCTCGGCGGAGGGGAGGCCGTCGAGGGCGGCGTGCCGGACCTGCTCGGGCGCCGTGACCCAAGCCGCTTTGGTGGTGAGGGAGTTGGTGACGGTCCCCGCGCCACCGAGGCCGGTCTTCACGAAGCCTCGGCGGTCCAGGGCCAGGGACAGGGCGCGCCGGACGCGGACGTCACCGAGCACACCTTGCATGTCGGTCACGTTGACGTTGTCGGTGCTGAGGCCCTCGCCGAAGTAGAGGGTGCCCCCGCCGCTGGAGCGCAGTGCGCCGTAGCTCTCGGTGGGGATGAGGTATCCGCCGTCCACTTCGCCGCTGAGCATGGCCTTGGTACGCGCGGAGGAGTCGGTGAGGAAGCGGAACACCGCTTTCCCCGATTTGGCCTTGGCGTCCCAGTAGCCGGCGAACCGGTCGAGTTCGATCGACTGGCCCTTGCTCCAGGTCCCGAGCTTGTACGGTCCGGTGCAGTCGAGGCCGCCCGAGGTGCCGTAGTCCTTGCCCGCCGCCCGGACTCCGGCCCGGCTCGCGACCACGCCGGCGGCGGTCGCCATGTACTGGGGGAACTGGGAGTCGGGCTGCTTCAGTTTTACGGCGACCTGGAGTGGGCCGGTCTTGGTGAGCGTGGCGACGTTCTGGAAGACCTGCGCCCAGGCGGCCCCGTTGTCGGGGTCCATCTGCCGGCCGAGGCTGAAGACGACGTCGTCGGCGGTCAGGGTGCTGCCGTCGTGGAAGTGCACTCCGGGGCGCAGGTCGTAGACCCAGGTCAGCGGGTCGGGGTTGGTGGCCTTCTCGGCCAGGCCCGGCACAAGCTTGAGCTGGGGCGTCCAGCGCATGAGGCTCTCGCAGACATTGGAGAGGATCATGTTCTGCGGGTAGTCGAAGGCGGAGATGTAGTCGAGCGTCGGGGGCTCCGCGTAGAGGGCCCAGCTGAAGGAGTCGATCTCGCCCTTGGCGGGCGGGGTGCCGGCGGTGAGCTCGAAGTCCGGTGTCTTTCCTGGGGCGTTGGTACCGGGAGGTCCCGCACAGGCGGAGATCAGGAGGGCGGCGGCGAGGGCCGCGGCGATCAGGGCGAGCCGGTGGGGACGGCGTCCTCCTGGCCGGGGCGGTGGCATGGGCATCGGAGCGGTTCCTCTCCGCACGGGCACGATGGAGGGTGAGGGGGGCAGCCTGGGCGACTACAGGCTGGGCGGACGGGCGGCGGCGCTCAGCGCGAGGAATCAGGCACGGCGGGCACCTGCTGGGTGATGCAGTGGACTCCGCCGCCGCCGTGGGCGAGCGCCCGGGCGGGCACGCCGACGACCTTGCGGTCGGGGCAGGCCGTGGCGATGACCGCCAGGGCCTCGGCGTCCTGGGGCAGGCCGGCGACGGGGACGACCACCCCGCCGTTGGCCAGGTAGAAGTTGAGGTAGCCGACCTCGACGGGGGCGCCGTCGACCTCGGTGAACGCGCTCTGCGGAAGGTCGATGATCTCCAGGGTGCGGCCCTGGGCGTCCGGGGTGGCTTCGAGGACCGCGCGGTTGGCGCGCATCCGGGCGTGGTCGGGGTGATCTGGATCGTCGGGGAGCTGAACCAGGACCCGGCCCGGGGCGACGAAGGCGCAGACGCCGTCCACGTGTCCGTCGGTCTCGGTGTCCAGGAGCCCGCCGAACGGCAGCCAGATGACCTTGGTGACGCCGAGCCCGGCCTTCAGCTCCGCCTCGATCTCCTCCCTGCTCAGGCAGGGATTGCGGTTGGGATGGAGCAGGCACTGCTCGGTGGTGATCAGGGTGCCCTCGCCGTCCACGGTGATCGCCCCGCCCTCCAGGACCATTTCGGAGCGGACGGTGCGCTCGCCGAGGTGTTCCAGGAGCAGCGCGCTGACGCGGTCGTCGGCGTCGTACGGATGGTGCTTGCTGCCCCATGCGTTGAACCGGAAGTCGGCACCGGCCCGGCGGCCGTCGGGGCCGACTACGAAGATGGGCCCGGAGTCCCTGAACCACGAGTCGTCCAAGGGGAGTTCCATCACCTCGACGCTCTCGCCGCACAGTGCGCGGGCGTCGTCTCCGTGGCCGGGCGGCGCGACCATGGTCACCGGCTCGAACTCCGCGATGGCTCGGGCCACTTGGGCGTACTCCTGCTTGGCCTGCGCCAGGACGGCGCCCCACAGGTCGTGACGGGTGGGCCACGCCATCAGGCAGCGCTCGTGCTCGGTCCACTCGGCGGGCATGCGGAAGGTCATCACAACTCTCTTCGTCAGGACTTCCAAAGGACTGCGAAAGGGGGGCCACGGGGGTGGGTGGCGGATTCCGGACCGGTCGTTCAGGGAGTCGAGCCGGGCGGACGATGGCCGTGCTGACCGCTGGTGTGCCCGGAATACTCCACCGAACTGAAAATTCAGTCAAGACAAAGGACCGAAGGATCTCGGCCACCCGGCTACAGGAAGTACAGGCGGCTCAGCGGCACTTCCTGCGCCGGACCGGAGCGGATCGGGGCGCCGTCCAGGGTCACCAGTCCGCTGTCCGCCCCGACCCGGACCTCACCGAGGCGCGTGTTGTTCACCAGGTCCCCCGGGCCGATGCCGCGGGTGCCGCGCACCGCGACCCTTCGGCGCCGCGTCGCAAGCGCGTCGTACGGGCGACCGAAGGACCCGGACTCGGCGGCGGCCCGGCTGACGAACGCCACCGACAGGTCGGCCGCGGTCGCGCCGTGGGCGCCGAACAGCGGGCCGAGGACGAGGGGTTCGCAGCGGTCGGTGGCGGCATTGGGGTCGCCGGTCACGCCCCAGGCGGGGAAGCCGGACTTGAGGACCAACTGGGGCTTCGCACCGAAGGAATGGGGCCACCACAGCACGATGTCCGCGAGCTTGCCGGTCTCGATGGACCCGATCTCGTGCGAGAGGCCGTGCGCGATGGCCGGGTTGATGGTCAGCTTCGCCATGTAGCGCAGGACGCGCGCGTTGTCGACGCCGGGCCCGTCGCCCTCCAGGGGGCCGAGCTCGGCCTTCATCTTCCCGGCGACGGCGAAGGTGCGGCGCACGGTTTCCCCGGCCCGCCCCATGCCCTGCGCGTCGGACGAGGTGATCCCGATGACCCCGAGGTCGTGCAGCACGTCCTCGGCTCCCATGGTCCCCGCGCGGATGCGGTCGCGGGCCATGGCCGCATCGCCGGGGAGCTCCGGCTGCAGGCCGTGCACGGACACGATCATGCCGTAGTGCTCGGCGACCGCGTCCCGGCCGAACGGCAGGGTGGGGTTGGTGGAGGACCCGATGACGTTCGCAACGCCCGCCATCCTCAGCACATCGGGTACGTGTCCGCCGCCGCAGCCCTCGATGTGGAAGGCGTGGATGGTGCGGCCTTCGAGCACCTTCAGGGTGTCCTCGACGGTGAGGCATTCATTCAACCCGTCGCTGTGCAGGGCGACTTGGACGTCGTGCTCCTCGGCCACACGCAGCGCGGTGTCGAGCGCCCGGGCGTGCGCGCCCATGTCCTCGTGGACCTTGAACCCGCAGGCGCCACCCTCGGCCAGCGCCTCCACCAACGGCGCTGCGTCCGACGACGAACCCCGGCCGAGGAAGCCGATGTTGACCGGCCAGGCATCGAAGGCGTTGAACGCGTGGCGCAGCGCCCAGGGCGAATTGACGCCGACGCCCCAGGCCGGCCCGATCTCCTGGCCGATGATCGTGGTGACACCGGAGGCCAGCGACGCCTCCATGACGCGGGGCGACAGCAGGTGTACGTGGGTGTCGACCGCGCCCGCCGTGGCGATCATGCCCTCGCCGGAGACGATCGTCGTGCCGGTGCCGACCACGACGTCCACCCCGGACAGCGTGTCCGGGTTGCCCGCCCGGCCGATGGCCGCGATCCGCCCCTCGCGGGTGCCGATGGACACCTTTCGGATCCCGAGGGCCGCGTCGATCACCAGGACGTTGCTGATGACGACGTCACAGGTCTCGCGGACCGCGGCCGCCTTCAGGTGCAGCCCGTCACGGGCGGTCTTCCCGAACCCGGCCAGGAACTCATCCCCCGGGGCCTGTGAGTCGGACTCCACCCGCACCACCAGGCCGGTGTCCCCGAGGCGTACCAGGTCACCGGCCCGCGGGCCGTGCACGGCCGCGTACTCGCGCGCGTCGATGGAGCTGTTCACGGTGCCGCCTCCAGGTCTTGGTCGTCGTCCGGGCCGACACCGAGATAGCCGCACGCCGCCGCCCGGCGCAGCGCCTCCCGCCTGGCACCTGGGGCGTCCAGCGGCCCGTCGACGAGACCGGCGAAGCCGATGACGACGCGGTCGCCGCCGATGGGCACGAGCGGCACCTCGCAGGAGGTGCCCGGGGCGAACCTCGTGGACGATCCGGCGGGCTCGGCCGGCCGCATTCCGTAGGCGGCGGCCCGGTCGAAGTCCAGGCGGGGGTTGGCCTCGAAGAAGTGGAAGTGCGAGGTGACGCTGACCGGGACCGGGGCGGTGTTGCGGACCGTCACCACACACGCCGCCTCGGGGCCGGGGATCGCCTCGGCGCCGGGCAGTACCGCCCCCGGCGCGCGGGCCCCGAGGCCGCCCCCGCCGAAAGGATCGCTGACGACGGCCAGCCTGCTCCCGTCGTCGAAGACCGCCTCCACATGGATCTCGGTGACGACATCGGGCACGCCGGGCAGTACGTCCCCGGGCCCGAGCACCATGCGGGCCACGGCGACGGCCTCGGCGAGGCGGGCACCGTCCCGGGCCGCCTCGCACACGGTGTCGGCGATCAGGGCGGTCGCCTCGGGCACGTTCAGGAGGCGCCCCCGGGCTCTTCGGGCCCGGGCCAGTTCCGCGGCGCCGAACAGCAGCAGCCGGTCACGCTCTGTCGGGGTCAGCCGCATGTCCGCGCCTTCGGGCGGGGGCGTTGCACGGACGCGAAGGCCGGGTCATGGATGCGCATGAGGGAGATCGCTTTCGATCGGGGCCGACATTCGGTTGGGCAGGCCGGCAGCGCGTGGCCTGAACATCCCACTGACCGAAAATTCAGTCAAGAGATTCGACAGCGATACAGAGCGATACAAGCGGACGGGTACCCCAAGGCTTGGGCGGCGAGGCCCGCTGCCCTTTGTGCGGCGAACCAGGGGACAGGGCCCTGACCGGGGCGGATAGGGTGGGGAACCGTGGGCGACCGTAGAACAGCGATCATGGAAGCAGCCGCGCGGGTCATCGCCCGGCGCGGGGTGCGTGGCCTGCGCGTCGAGGAGCTGGCCGCCGAGGCCGGGGTGTCCACCGCGCTGATCTACTACCACTTCAAGGACCGCGCCGGAATCCTGCGCCGCACGCTGGAGTTCATCAGCGACCGCGCCGAGCGCTACACCACCGAGCGCGAAACGGACGCCGCGCCGCTGAGTCCCCGGCAGGAGCTGGAACAGACCCTGCTCCTTGAACTGCAGGACGAGCCCGTGGTGCGGGAGAACAGCACCGCCTGGGGCGAGCTGCGGGCGAACGCCATATTCGAGCCCGAACTGCGGGAAGACCTCGCCAAGGCCACGTTGATCTGGGTGCAGGAAATCGCCGATCTCCTCGGCCAGGTCAGCCCCATGTCCCCGGCCACCAGCCTGGCCGCCTCCGCCGAGCGACTCACTGCGCTCCTCGAAGGTCTCAGCATGCGCTGGCTCAGCGGCATTCTCCCCTTGACCCACGCCCGCACCCTGCTCCTTGAGGCCGTCGCCGTGGAGCTGGAGCGGCTCGATCGCCGATAGTGGCACGTACCGTACGGCGAGCGCACCGCACCTGAGTGGCTACTGTACGAAGGTGAGTACTCGACGCGCCAAGCTGCTGGAAGCGACCTGCCGAGTGATAGCCCTGCGGGGCGTCCGAGGGATGCGGGTGGAGGACGTGGCCGCCGAGGCGGGCGTGTCCAAGACGCTGATCTACTACCACTTCCGCGACCGCGCGGGCCTGGTGACCAGCGCGCTGGAGTACGTCAACGACCGCGCCGAGGGCTATGCGGACATCGCGGAGGACGACGACTCCCCCGCCCATGAGCTGCTGCTCCGGCTGCTTGCCGCGGAATTCCAGGACGATGCCGCCGTACGCGAGAACTCCGCCGTGTGGGGCGAGGTCCGTGCGGCGGCGACCTTCGACGAAGGGCTGCGGCCGGTCCTGACCGCGCTGACCGAGCGCTGGCTCGTCGACCTGGCCGAGCTGATCGCCGACGGCCAGGACGACGGAACCATCCCCGCGTCCGTCGACTCACGAGCCGCCGCGATCCGGCTGACGGCCCTGGTGGAGGGGCTGAGCGGACGCTGGCTGGCCGGCCTGATCACCACCGGGGAAGCGAGGGCCCACATCGCGGCCGCCTTGGAGCGCGAGCTCCTCCCGAGCGCGCGGACCTGAGGCTGCGGGCACCGCCCGTTCGAGGTGGCACCTCCTTCGCTATCTTGACTGACTTTTCAGTCAGTGCGAAAGTAGCCGTACCGATGCACAGCACTTGATGCGGAGCACCACCCATGACCCACCTCCCCACAGGCAGGCGGCTGCTCGACGCCCTCTTCGGCAGGAGTTTCTCCGTGCCCCTTCCCCTCGTGTCCCGGCGCACCGCGCTGCGGGCGTTCGCCGGAGTCGGCGCCCTCGCCGTCACCTCCACGGCCTGCAGTCCCGGGAACGACCCGGCTGACGCGTCCTCCTCCTCGCCCTCGGCCGCGGGTGAACAGAGCGCGGGCCGGCGCTTCGGCGCCGAGTGGGACAGCCACGCCCGGACGTTCATGTCCTGGCCGGCCCTTGATGCGGTGTGGGGCGAGCAACTGCCGTCCGTGCGCGAGGACATCGCGCGCGTGGCGCGGGCGGTCGCGGAGTACGAGCCCGTGGTGCTGATGGCCCGGCCCGACCAGCTGGCAGCGGCCCAGCAGGCCTGCGGCTCCCAGGTCGAGGTGATCCCGCTCGCGGTGGACGACCTGTGGGCCCGCGACACGGTGCCGGTCTTCGTGGCGGAGAACGGCCACACCCTGGGCGTCGACCTCAACTTCAGCGGCTGGGGCGACAAGCAGGTGCACACCAACGACGGCCAGGTCGGCCGGGCGCTGCTCGCGAGGTACGGCATCGCGCGCATCAAGGCGCCGCTGGTCGCCGAGGGCGGTTCCTTCGAGACCGACGGCGAGGGCACGCTCCTTGTCACGGAGAGCTCGGTGGTCAACAAGAACCGCAACCCCGGCAAGAGCCGCGACCAGATCGAGGCCGAGCTGAAGAGCAGCCTCGGCGTCAAGAAGGTGCTCTGGCTGGCCGGGGTGCGGGGCAAGGACATCACCGACGCCCATGTCGACAGCATCGCCCGGTTCACCGCGCCGGGTGTCGTCCTCGTCGACCAGGCCTTCCCCGGCAGCCCGCCGGACGTCTGGTCCCGGTCGGCCGACCAGGACCGGGCAGTCCTCAAGGAGGCAACTGACGTGCGCGGCAAGCGACTTGAGGTCATCGACCTGCCGCAGCCCGACCTCGACAAGATCACCGGCCGGGGCGACGACTTCGTCTCCACCTACACGAACTTCTACGTCGCCAACGACGCCGTGTTCATGCCCCGCTTCGGCGACGCCCGGGCCGACGACCGGGCCAAGGGCATCCTGCAGGACCACTTCCCCAAGCGGAACGTCGTCCCCGTGAAGATCGACACCATCGCCTCCGGCGGAGGCGGCATCCACTGCTCGACCCACGACCAGCCCGGCAAACCAGCCAGATAACGCCCCCTCGCCAAGGCTCGCGGAAGGGAGCCGAGTGATGCAGTGCGGTGGTGCCCGCCCGCCGCGCGGAGTGGCGCGACAGCACCTCGGTCTGCGCCGTGATCGTCCGGGCCGCCCGCGTGGTCAGGCCACACCACGGCTACCCCCTGACACCCCTCCCGACCGCTCGGTCGCGCGAGCGGCGAGAGGGGCAGGGGCGGGGTGGTCCGTCAGGGGGTCAGGCCGTTGGGGCAGCGATCGGGCGGGCCGCGCTTCCAGGGACCGGCTGCGAAGGTGCCGCGACATCGCCGCCTCGCTGGAGCTCCCCGTTCCCTTCGACGCGGTCGAACTCATCGCCGCCGTGGCGGAGCAGCGGGGCCGGCCGATCGAACTCATACCGACCGACTGGCATCCCGGCGTACCGTGCGGCCTGCTGGTCTCGGCGGAACTCGCCGACTACATCGCGTACGCCGCGGACACGGCCCCGCTGCACCGCCAGCACATCCTCGTTCACGAGCTGTCCCACCTCCTGTGCGGACACGACGGCACCCTCTCGACTGACCTCACCCCGCACCTCTCGCCGGGTCTTGTGCGGCGCGTCCTCGGCCGGACGGTCTACACCGATCCGCAGGAGCGGGAGGCCGAGTTGCTGGCCTCACTGATCCTCCAGCGCGCGGTCTGGTACCCGCCGGCCCGGCCGTCGGACCCCTTCCTCGACTCCGCCCGGTGGCGGGGTGGCCGTGACTGACGTCCTCCAGTGCCTGGCCGGACTCGCCCTGTATGTGTTCGGCCTGTACCGGTGGAGCACGCTGCGCGCCGAGCGACGCGGCGCCGCGCAGCAGTACGTGCACCGCTTCGCCTTCTGCCTGGGCGCCGCCCTCGTCGTTCTCGCTCCGGCCACCGCCCGGGCGGTCGAGGACACGTTCGCCCTGCCGGGCCTGCCCATGCTCGCGGGCGACCTGCTGCGGATCGCGGCGGTCGCCTGCACGGGGCTGGTGACCGCCGGATCGGTTCAACGGCAGCTCATCACAGCCGGGTTGACGCTCCTGGCCCTGGTGTTGCTCTTCTCGGCGGCCCACATCCAGCACGCGTCCGGGGAACTGTTCGTCGACACCCGCCACCGTCCGTTCCTGGTCGCCTACAACACGACCATCACGCTCTACCCGGCCTGGCACGCGGCGGCCCTGTGCCGGGCTTCCCTGCACAGATCCCGGCGGGCCGACGGAGCCTTGCGCATCGGACTGCGCCTGCTCTGCGCCGGCGCGGCCGCGGGAGTGGTGTGGACGGCCTGGGGGTTCGACGACATCCGGCTCGCCCTGTTCACCGGCCGGCAGACGGACGGCGAGGACGGCGTCTCCGCGGTCCTGGGTCTGCTGTGCGCGGCCCTGCTCATCGCGGGCGGCAGCACCGCCGCATGGTCCGCGCTGCGTCACTGGTGGTGGTCCTACCGTACCTATCGGGCACTGGCCCCGCCTGTGGTCCGCCCTCTACCGGAGCTTCCCGGAGATCGCCCTGCTGGGGCCCCGGCACGGCTTCACCGAACTCGCGCCTCGCGCCGTGGGATTCGCCCTCTACCGCCGCGTCATCGAGATCCACGACGGCCTGCTGCTCCTGCGTCCGCACCTGCGGGGCCCGTCCCCGACGGGACCGGACAGCGCGGCCACCGCCCGCGCGGCGTCGATCCTGGCCGCCCTGGACCGGGCGACCGCCTCACCGCCCGCCCCGGACCTCGCCTGTCCCCCGCCTCTCCTGGGAGACGGGGCCGCCATCGGAACGGACGCCGAGGCGGCCCAACTGGCCGTGGTTTCCCGGGCCTTCGCGCAGCTGACCGGATCCGGCCCGCGCACGGCTTCGGTCTGATTCCGCCCGACCGCACCGCACCTGCCCGGCCTCGCGGATGTCATGGCTCCATGCACGGTAGTTGCTCAGAACGAAACTATTGCTTGCCGATCTGGGCATTGCCGTCGCGTCATCCCGTGTCAAGACTCAAGGAGTCCGCGGACGCGGACGAAGCGGTCACCGGCGTACACGTCGGCAGCACTGGGAGAGGCCATGCGAAACAGGAATGTTCTGATCTCCGGAGCGAGTGTCGCGGGGCTGACGCTGGCTCACTGGTTGCAGCGCGCGGGGTTCCATCCGACGATCGTGGAACGGGCACCCGGGCTGCGCAGGGGCGGGCAGGCCATCGACATCCGCGGCGTCGCGTTAGAGGTCGTGGAGCGGATGTGGCTGCTCGACAAGGTGCGGGCGGCCACCACCGACATGCGCGGCATGTCGTTCGTGGACGGTCGGGGTGAGGAATTGTCCAGGTCCACCGAGGCCACCCTGACCGGCGGCCTCATCGACAACGACGACGTCGAAATCATGCGGGACGACCTGACGACCCTGCTGTTCGACGCGAGTCGCTACGGGAACGAGTATCTGTTCGGCGATGTCATCACCTCCCTCACGCAGGACGACGAAGGGGTCGAGGCCCACTTCCAGCACGAACGTCCACGCCGCTTCGACCTGGTGATCGGCGCGGACGGCCTGCACTCCGGCGTGCGGCGGCTGGCCTTCGGCCCGGAGTCGGAATTCCTCCATTTCCTCGACAGCTATCTCGCCATCTTCAGCGTGGACAACTTTCTCGGCCTCGACCATTGGCAGATGTACCACACCATCGATGACGCGCTGGTCGGCGTCTACAGCGCCCGGCACAACACCGAGGCCAGGGCGATGCTGCTGTTCCGGTCCGCGGAACTCGACTTCGACCACCGCGATCCCGAGCAGCAGAAGAACATCCTCGCCGAGCGCTTCGCCGACGTCGGCTGGGAAACGCCCCGCCTCCTTGCCAGCATGTGGGACGCGCCGGACTTCTACTTCGACTCGATGAGCCAGGTCCGCATGGAGAACTGGTCGAACGGGCGGGTCGGGCTCGTCGGCGACGCGGGCTACTGCCCTTCGCCGCGATCCGGCCAAGGCACCAGCATCGCCCTGGTCGGCGCGTACATACTCGCGGGAGAGCTCGCCGACCACCCGGACGACCACCGTGCGGCCTTCGCCCGCTACGAGCAGGTGATGCGCGAGTACGTCCGCGAGAACCAGCAGCTCGCCCTTCACAGGGCCGACGGCAATTCGAGCTCGTCCGAGCTCACCCACGCGGCCAACGCCATCGCACTCCCCGACTACGCCCACCACGGCTGACGTCCCAAGGATCCAGGGCCCACCGCCGCCGGACGTGACGCGATTCGGGCGGCGGCAGGCTCTGTCCGAGGGTTACTGGTCGGCCAGTGCCGCCAGGCCGCCCGGGTAGAGGTACTGCTTCGGCGGGATCGTCGTCCCGTGGGCCCACGCGTCGAAGAAACCCTTGAGGTCCTTGCCCGACACCTTCGCCGCCAGCGCCTCGAACTCCGGGAAGGAGGCATTGCCGTACGCGTGTGAACTGGTCCAGCTCCGAAGGGTGTTGAAGAACGCGTCGTCCCCGACGGTGCGCCGCAGCGCGTGGAGCATCAGCGAGCCCTTGAAGTACAGGGCGGGGTCGAGTTCCTTGCCCTTGCCCGGGTCGTAGAGCTTGGTGGACCAGTAAGCCGGGTTGTCCTTGTTCTCCTTGATGAGTGGGGCATAGAAGCCGGTGTCGAGGTTGGCTCCCTTGTGCTCCTCCCACAGCTGGTTGGCGTACTGGGCGAAGCACTCGGCCAGACAGCCGTCGCGCCAGTCGCTGAACGAGACGCTGTCGCCGAACCATTGGTGGGCGTTCTCGTGCACCACCGCGACGTCGAACAGACCCCCCGTGTAGGTGGGTCGGCTCTGTGTCTCCAGGTCCAGCGCGCGGGCGTGCGGACCCGTGGACCAGCCGACGACGATGGCGCCCGCCGAGGAGAACGGGTACGGGCCGAACTTCGATACCAGGAAGCCGAGGATGTCGTTCTGCAGGGCCTCGGTCGGCGCGTCGACCGGGACGTCGGGACCGTAGGCCGTGATGACCGGTGTGCCGTCGGCGAGTTGCGAGCGGTGGACGGTGAACCGGTCGATGGCGACCGTACTGAGATATGTGGCCATCGGCCGGTCCTCGTGCCAGCGGAAGGTCGTCCTGCCGCCCTCGGTGGTGGTCGGGCCGGGCAGGCCGTTGCCGATGGCGGTCCAGCCGTCGGGCACGGTCGCGGTGAGGGCGAAGGTGGCCTTGTCGGACGGGTGGTCGTTGGACGGGTACCAGGAGGTCGCGGAGTGCGGTTCGCCCGCCGCGTTCGCGCCGCCGCTCGACAGGACGTGCCAGCCCTCGGCGTCGGGCTTGCCGGCGTACTTCACCCGGACCGCGAACGTGGCGCCCTTGGCCACCCGGTGAGCCGGTTCGACGACCAGCTTGTGCTCCCCGGAGCGCGAGAACGACCTCGCCGGGATGCCGTTCACGGTGACGGAGGCGACCTCGAAGCCCTTCAGGTCCAGGGCGAAGCGGTCCAGGGTGTGGGTGGCACGCGCCGTGACGGTCGTGTCGCCGTCCAGGTGGTCGGCGCGCGCCGGGTCGTAGCCGATGTGGACGTCGTAATGGGCCACGTCGTAGCCGGAGTTGCCGTCGTCGGGGAAGTACGGGTCCTTGAGGCCTGTCGCGCCGGCGGCGGGGACGGCCGTCAGAGCGATGCCTAGGGCGGTGGCGGCCGCCAGCGCCGCTCTCGTCGTACGGCGGAGGTGAGTCGGTGGTGTGCGCATCTCTGCTTCCTGGGGCGGTGGTCAGGACCGGGCGGTGGCGGCGAGCTGCCACACCACGCCGATGAGGGCGTTGGTGCTGGTGGTCTCCGTCGCCGGATCTACGTTGGCGAGGTTGTCGCAGGCGTTGTGGATGCAGTCCGAGATACCGGTGCTGAAGCCGGACGACGGAATGCCCGCGTTGCCGAACGACTCGTGGTCCGAGCCGCCCACACCGATGTCGAAGGTGGCGATGCCCCGGGCGGCGAACCATGCCTGGAACGCCTGGAAGGCGGCGCTCTCACCATGTGCCGCGTCGTTCACGACGAGCCACTGCTTGGTGTTCTTGCTGCCCGCCTGATCGAGGTTGAGGTACAGGTCGATCGCCTTGCGGTCGTCGGCGGAGAGGCCGCGTACGTAGTCCGCCGACCCGATCAGTCCCAGTTCCTCCGCTCCCCACCAGGCGAAGCGCAGATGCCGGGCGGGCTTGAGGCCGGCCTTGGCCACCTGGAGGGCGGTGGTCAGGACGGCCGCGGCGCCGGACCCGTTGTCATTGATCCCGGGTCCCGCCGCGACGCTGTCCAGATGGGCGCCGGTGAGCAGCACATGGTTCGGGTCGCCGCCCGGCCAGTCGGCGATCAGGTTGTAGCCGTCGGCGCCGCCGTACGAGAAGTGGCGGAGCTCCGTGTGGAAGCCCGCCCGGTCCAACGCGTGCCGCACGTACGCCACCGACTGTGCATAACCCTGGGTGCCATGCGCGCGGTTGCCGCCGTTCCGGTCGGCGATGCGCTGCAGTGCCTTCAGGTGCGGCATCACTTGCGACTGCGAGATGGTCGGCGCGGTCGAGGTCGGGGGCGCGGCCTGCGCGGACGACGGCATGAGCGCCGCGTACAGGGCGAGGACCAGCACCAGGACGGCCGCCCGGACCGCCTGACCACGGCGTTCCGGGGAGAGGAGAGACAAGTTCGGCAACGGGGCCTCCATGGGCTGCGCTTGACGCTGACCGGGCGCGGATCCGCGCCCTGCCCCATACGACGTGCGGCCGCCCGCGAGGTTGCGACCGTTCCCGCAGAAGCTTCCGCCGAGCCGTTGTCTCGAACGTCCGGGGTGGCTACTCCTCCGCCTCGTCGTGCAGACTTGTCGGACAGCGGCCCCAGGACCCCAAGTCACGTGGAAACAAAGGGAGATACCGCGGCGCGTCACTGCCGGACGATACTGAAGGAGCTCGCCGTGAGGGACTACGTCAAGCGGCTGCCGCCGGGAGCTCTGCCCGAGGGCGGCATCGCGGCGTGGCCCCTCGCCGATGCCGAACGGTGGCTGAAGGCCCGCGTTCCGGCGGTCTTCGCCCCGGTCGCGGGCAGTTGGGTCCTGCTCGTCGCGGTCGTCGCGTCATACGTCCTGACTTCCGGCTGGTCGGGCACCGCGTCCGGCGGTACGGACTGGCGGGGCTACCCCGCGACGGTCCTGCTGGCCGCGCTGCCGTTGTGGTACCGCTTTCTTCCGGTTCCGGCCGTGCCGGCCGCGCTCGTGGTCGCGGCGGATGCGGCCGTCGCGTTGGCGTCGACCGGCTCCCTGGACCGGCGCACCGGCAGCGGACACATCCTCGACCTGGCCGTCGGCGCCTGGGCGTTGACCGGTGCGGGCCTGCGGCTGCGGGCCCGGAGCCGCCAGCGTGCACTCGTGCTCGCCACGGCAGGGCAGCGCCGCCACGCGCTCCCGGACCAGGCGCCCGAATCGGACGGCTACCGCGGGTTCCGCCAGTTCTACCTGGGGCTCGCGCTCTGTCTGGTCGGCGTCGCGATCCTGGCCGACGGCCTCGTCGCGAGCCTGTCCGTGCCGGACGGCGCGCTCGCGTACGACGCCGTCGGGCAGCAGAGCCTGGCACTGCTCCTGCTCGTGGCCGGTAGCTCCGTGTACGGGCGGGGCCATGTCGCCTACCGGGCGGCGCGGCGGCTGCACAACGAGCCCCAGCCCGCTCTCAGGGTGGGCGTTCGCATCGGCCCGGACGGCTACTACTGGCTGTATCCGGACGCTCTCACCACCTCCGCCCGCCCCCTGATCGCGTACTTCCCCAAGGACCGCGACACCGACCACGCGGCACGCTTCCTGGGCACCAGTTCCACCTACGGGCCGGACGACGGGCACTACGACATCGACCCGCGCAGCGAGCCCTTCGAGGCGGTTGTGTACGGCGTGCCCTGCGAAGGCGCCGAGATCGCGGTGGAGTACGCCGTCATCGAGCGCTCCGCCTACCGGGCGCAGGAGCGCACGTACGCGGCCGTCACCGTCGCCGCGCTGCTGCCGCGGCGCCATCACGGACTCGGCCGGTGGCAGCCCGCCGACGGCGCGGTCCGCGATGCGACGCGGCGCGAGCGGATCCGGGAGGAGGAGCGTGCGAAGCGCGAGCGGGAGGAGCGTTGGGATGCGCGCCGACGCGAGCAGGACGCGAAGCCGGCAGCCCGGCCCCGGGCGAACCCGAGCAATCCGAGCGTAAGCGGCCGACGTCCGCAGAGCGCGGGGCCCAAACGCTGGGACGGCGGCGGATCGGGCTGCGGAGGAGGGCTGGGAGGCTCTGGAGGCGGGCACGGAGGGGGCCACGGAGGGGGCCACGGAGGGGGCCACGGCTGCGGCGGGCACGGGGGCGGGCACGGTTGCGGCGGGCATGGCTGCGGAGGCGGTTGAGCCCGGGATCACGGCCCGCGGGCCGGGCCGACCCGCTCGACGTCGCCCACGCCGTCGGGCCGGACCGTGGAGAACAGGGTGGGCCGGCGCGACAGGCCCCCGGCCGAAAACACGGACCGGGGGGCCGAATCGTGCCACGTCTGCCAGGCCGTGTGAAGGGCCCGGCTTCAGCCGCTACGGCGCCATCTCGTACGCGCCCGCCAGCGCCTCGACGCGCTCCCAGACGCGGGCCGAGCGGGCCTCGTCGACGACCGGGCGCCGCACCGCGCCCAGCGCCCAGTTCTGCTGTGCCTCGGTCGCGGAGTCCTTGCCGTGCAGCTCGACGGCGTGCGCGGAGAAGTCGCGTACCAGGACGGCGAAGAGCTCGTCGAGCACGTCCTGTTCCAGGCCCGTCAGGCGCGCCTGCTCCAGGATCAGCTGGCCGTGCACGACCAGCGCGAAGAGCTGGCCGACGGCGAGCAGCAGGTCGAGGTCGCGGCTCTGCTCCTCGTCGGGGGCGGCCGTGGTGACGAACTCGCAGAGTGCGTCGGCCTGTTCGCGGAAGCGGGCGACGTTGGGCACCTCGGCGTACGCGTCGAAGGCGGTGCGCCAGTCGTGGAAGCGGATGGCGCCGAGGCCCCGGGCCGGTCCCTGCTGGAAGAGGAAGGTGTCGTCGGCCGCGTCGAGGCGGGTCGGCACGGGCGCGTACTCGGCCGGCTTCAGGAGGTGGTTGCCCATGAACTTCAGGATCAGGGCGAGGTTGACGTGGACCGTGCCCTCCAGCTTGGGCAGGCCGCGGATCTCCACGGCCGCCTGGGCGAAGTAGTTGTCCTTCTCGAAGCCCTTGGCGGCGATGACGTCCCACATCAGGTCGATGACCTTCTCGCCCTCGGTGGTCACCTTCATCTTCGTCATCGGGTTGAAGAGGAGGTAGCGGCGGTCGTCGGGTCCCGCCGTGCGGAAGTAGTCGACGGCACGGTCGCTGAACAGCTTCATGCCGACGAGGCGGACGTAGGCGTCGGTCAGCTCGCGGCGCACGTGCGGGAAGGCGGTGACCGGGCGGCCGTAGAGGATGCGCTGGTGGGCGTGGGTGACGGCCTCGTACATCGCGTGTTCGCAGATGCCGATCGAGGCGGTGCACAGGTTGAACTTGCCGACGTTGACGGTGTTGAGCGCGGCGTCGAAGGCGGCGCGGCCGGTGTGCAGGACGTCCTCGGCACCGACCGGGTAGTTCTCCAGGCGGAACTCGCTGACGTACTTCGAGGAGTCGACGACGTTCTTCACCAGGTGGTAGGCCTCGTGGCGGCTGTCGGCGGCGAAGAAGACGTAGCCGTCGGGGCCCTCGACGTCGGTGCGGCGGCCGAACACCGAGACGAGGCCGGCGGCGTTGCCGTTGCCGATGTAGTACTTGGAGCCGGTGGCCCGGAACCCGCCGTCGCCGTCCGGCTCCAGGAGCATGTCGGTGGAGTAGATGTCCGCGCCGTGGGTCTTCTCGGACAGGCCGAACGCGAACACCTCGCCCTGGTCGAGGAGTTCGGCGGCGCGGGCGCGGGCCGCGGCGTTGTCGCTCTGCCAGACCGGGCCGAGGCCCAGGACGGTGACCTGCCAGGCGTACCAGTAGTCGAGGCCGTAGAACCCGAAGATCTCGTTGAGGGCGGCGATCCGCGCGGTGTCCCAGCGCTTGTCCCCCTCCTCCTGACCGGCGGCGGAAGCCGGGGTGAGGAACGTCGCGAACAGACCTTCCTTGGCGGAGAACGCGAGGAAATCCGCCAGCCAGGCGCGCGAGCGGTAGTCCTCGATCAGCCGGCGCTTGCCGCGCTGCTCGAACCAGTCGACGGTCGCGCGCAGCAGCCTGCGGGTCTCGGGGTCGAAGTGGGTCGGGTCATAGGTGCGCGGGTTGAACAGCAGCGCGTCGGCCATGGCCATTCGCCTTTCCGGCTCGGGGAGTTGGGGCACTGAGAACGTGCCCTGCGTGTGGGCGGGTTGCGGCACCGGTTCAGCGCTCTGGGCCGAGCCGGTGGAGGGTGGCGATCACGTCGTCGAGCCAGGCGAGCGTCATGCGTTCGTACGCGATGCCGCCGCGCAGCACGACGTGCTGGAGCTCCTGCCCGGCATCGGGTGTGTCGGGCGCGCCGGGTCCCGTGAAGTCGCGACGCTCCCCCGCGAGATAGTGCGCGAGCCGGTCGGCGTGCGCCCGGCGGTGCCGCGCCACCTCGGCCAGCAGCGCGGCCGGGTCGTCGAAGGCCGCACCGCGGATCTTCACGGCGAGCTCGTGCCGGACGCTCTCGGGTTCGATCGGCTCGTGCAGCCATCGGGAGAGCGCGGCCCGGCCGGGTGCGGCGACGGAGTACTCCTTCTTGTCCGGCCGGCTCTGTTGCGCCACCTCACGGGCGTCGATCCAGCCGTCGTTCTCCATGCGCTTGAGGATGCGGTAGATCTGCTGGTGCGTGGCGGCCCAGAAGTAGCCGATGGACCGGTCGAAGCGCCGGGCCAGTTCATAACCGGAGCCCGGCTTCTCCAACAGCGAGACGAGAATCGCGTGCTCAAGCGCCATGCCCGAATCCTTCTATGCAACTCGTTGCATAGACAAGCGGCACCGCCCAGGTGAGACACGGCTCACCTGGACGGTGCCTGTGGCAGTGAGGCGACGGCCCGCATGCCGCCGCCGGTCACTACGCCTTGCGGAGCCTGCCCACGATGCCGTCGAGGTCGCGGATGAACAGGTCGGGGCGGACGAAGTGGCCGCCGGGCACCTCGTACCACTCGTGCGGGATGCCCGCCCGGTCGAGGAAGCCGCGCCACTCCCGCTGGGTTTCGAGCACCGCGGTCTCGTTGAACTGGTCCCAGAAGGTCGGCTCGGGGCTGGTGCCGGCCACCATGAAGATCCGCTTGTTGCGGTAGCTCTCGACCCGCTCGCACGGGTTGTCCATGCTGACCCGGTTCTGGTCCCACGGGATGCCGTAGACGGTGCCGCCGCCCAGCTCGATGGCGGCGGACGACGCGTTGGCCCAGTGCACGACCCCGCCGGGGATCCCGGCCGCGTTGCCGCGCAGGCTGGCCGGGCCGGAGTGGGAGCTCACCGAGGCGAAGTGACCCCAGTACTTGGCCGCGTACTTCAGCGCGCCGAAGCCGCCCATCGAGAACCCGGACACGGCACGGCCGTCGTACTCCGCATACGTCCGGAAGTTGGCGTCGATCCACGGGATGAGCTGGTTGATGTGGAAGCTCTCCCAGTTGCGCGGGCCGACGGTCGAGCTGACCGGGTTGGAGTACCAGCCCGCGTGGCCGCCGTCGGGCATCACCACGATGACCGGCTTGCCCGCCGTCCAGGCACGGATGCCCAGGCGGTCGAAGGTGATGAAGTCCTGGCCGTCACCGCCGCCGTGCAGCAAGTAGAGGACGGGGTAGGTGCGGCCGCTGGTGTGGTAGTCGTCCGGGAGCAGGACGTTGACGGCGGGGTTCCAGCCGATCTCGGCGGTCTGGAAGCGGTAGAACCACATGCGGGGGTCGCCCTCGCCGCGCTCCAGGATGCGCAGCCCGAAGCCGTCGCCGGCCGCGCTGGCCGCGGACGCCGCAGAGAGGACGGTCCCGGCGCCGAGCGCCAGCGCGGCGGAGGCTCCGCCGACGGCCTTGAGAACGTTCCTGCGGCTGGGGCGGTGCTGCTCGCTCAACAGATCCTCCGGATCGGTGAATGACGGGTAAGTGCGGCCGTGGCCGCGTCAGTTGTCGGTGGTCCAGGTGCCCCGGCTCGCGGTCCAGTGGATGGTGACCTTCTGGAACCGCTGGGCCTTGCCGCCCGCCTCGTCGACCTCGTCGGTCATGGGGTAGCCGAATGCCTTCTCGTGACCCGCGGCGTGGAAGGCGTCGTAGATGGCGCCCTGCACGGTGTGCGCGCCGGTCGGCGGCGACCACATGAACAGGCCTCGCTCGAAGAACTGGTAGCGGCCCCGGGTCCCGTCCGGCGCCTGCGCTCCGTCCGCCTCGTCCATCGTCGGGAAGCCCCAGCGCTGCTCGGAGTCGGTGTCCCAGTACTTCTTGAGAATGTCCCCGTAGATCGCGAAGGCGGAGTCGGGGTGCCAGAGGACGATTCCGTTCTGGAAGAGCTGGAAGCGTCCGCCGAGCCGGGCGTCCTCCTCGGCGCGCAGCGGCAGGCCGAGCGGTCCGTTCGGGCCGCCGAGCCCCGCGTACTTCGCCCCGATGGTGCCGTACGGCTGGAACGCCTCGCCCATCAACTCCCGTGCGTAGCCCTCCGCTTGGGGGTAGCGCTCGGGGTAGGCGGAGCGCTGGACGGCTTGGGCGAGCTCTCCCGCGGTGTCCCAGTTGGGCTCCATCTGCTGGGCCACTTCGAAGAACTTGTTCGCCGCGTAGTCGACGTCGAGGCACTGGTCGGGGTTGCACCAGCCCTGTGAGGGCCGCTGCTGGAAGACGCCGAGCGAGTCCCGGTCCCCGCAGTTGAGGTTGTTCATGCGGGACTCGACCCAGCCCGTCTCGAAGCCGGCGAGCATCACCTTGTCGGACACGCCGCGGCGCTGGCCGACCTCGTACACCTTGCGGGTCACCGCGATGTCCCGCTCGGCGGGGATGCCGCAGTACAACTCGGCCGTCGCGGCGTGCCCCAGGGGGCCGGGCACGTCCTTGACGCCCTGCGCCCTGGCCGGTCCGGCCAGCGTGGAAACGGCGGTCGCGACCAGCAGCATCACTGTTCCGAGTCTCGCGCGCCGCGCGGTTGAACCATGCACGTGGCTGCTCCTTCGTCGATCGAGTGAGGGTCGTGGTGGTGAGTCGTGGGTCGGGTGAGGTCGCGGACGGGGTGAGGGGTGGGCGGGTGCGGGGGCCAACGGTCCGCAAGGTAGCCGTGGGGGCTCGCGGTCCGGCATCCGGAACGATCCGGAGTGACATGCGCGAGGATCCGCGATGGACTCAAGCCGTGCGCCGGTGCCCCACAGCTACGGCCCAACTGCCCTGCTGGGCAGGGTGGTTGACCGTGGCGACGTACGGGGGCGGGCATCGGACGCCCGTTGCGGTGGGGGATCCCGGTGGGTCGCCGGGGTCCCCTCACCGGACGGGGCTGGGAGCCGGGCAGTCGGGGACGGAAGGGCGGTCCTTGGTGCGGACGGCGGGCAGCCAGGCCGTGGGCCGGCCCGAACCCCGCGGCAGCCGGACGCGGTACCAGTCGGCGGAGTGTGTGTCCGCCTCGTCGATGATCTGCATGCCCTGGGCGAGCCGACAGTCGACGGCGAGTTCGTCGCCGTGCCACACCCGGGTCGGTACGACGTTGTCGACGGTGTAGGGCCGCATCGGGTCGATCGCCAGGCCGAGGCTGCACTGCGGGTCCCGGTCGGTACGGCCCCGGCAACCCTGGTCCGCGTTGAACACCCTGATCCGGCCTGGTGGTTCGGCGTTCGTGGCGCCGGACCCGGCGTCGTCGCGCTCCAGGTGCGGCCAGATCGTGGCGGCCAGCGCGCACAGCGCGAGGGTGGCGAACGCGGCCCGTCTTCGTCCCCGTCGGCGTTCCGCGGGCCGCTCGGACGGCACAGCGGCGTCCGTCTCGGTGGGCTGCCGGTCGGCGATGCGCGCGAGCAGGCTCTCGGCGGTGTGCTCGGCGCGGGCGGGGTGCGTCGGGGCCAGGCAGTCGGCGGCCAGCGCGCGCCAGAACGGCGGCACCGCGCCGTCCAGGCGCAGCGGCGCCCGCCCGTCGGCGTACTCCTGTGTCGCGGCGCCGCGCGCCATCGGGGTGGCGCCGGGGAACGGCGAGGCGCCGCGGGCGAACAGCTCGTGGATCGTGATGCCGAGGGCCCAGATGTCGGCGGTCGGCCGGACTTCGACGCCCTGCTCGCCGAGCGGAGCCTTCCAGCGCTCGGGCGGAAGGTAGTCGAAGGTGCCCATCGGGGGCGCGTACCCGTGGGTGCCGTGGGTGCCGGTCAGCTCGGTGACGAGCCCGAAGTCCGAGAGCTTCACCGAACCGTCCGCCATGAGCAGGATGTTGTCCGGTTTGAGGTCACCGTGCACCCATCCGCTGCGGTGCAGATGCGCGAGGCCCTCACAGATCTGGGTGATGAGCCGGGCGCCTTCGGTCTCGCTCACGCCGGCGTCGAGCAGCTCCCGCAGACTGCGCTCGGCCCGCTCCATGACCAGCACGATCGCGCCGTCGAGAACCGGATGGTCGGGTTCGCCGAGTACGACGGTGTCCAGGAGGCGGATCAGCCTCGGGTGCGAGGACCGGCGGCCGAACTCGACCTCGCGCCGGGCAGTTTCGGCCACCTTGCGGGCCTGGCGCGGTGCGAGCCCGGCGGTCGGCAGCACCTTGAGCGCGACGGCCTCCTGCTCCGACGCGGCGTCCTCGACCGACCGTCCCGCGTGGACGGTCGCCCAGCCTCCGGCGCCGATCGCCTCGGTGACCTCCCAGCGGCCCACGCGGTAGCCGGGCGGGAGGAGTTCCGTACGGTCACTTCCCGAAGTGTCGGCCGGACGGTGCACCGTGGCCCCCTCTCCTTCGCCGGCCGTCACGGTGTGCGGGTCGCCGCCTCATCCCGCCGTCCCCCGCTCCTGCGCGCCGGCCCCGGTGCGGGGCGGCAGCAGCGCGAGGTGTTCCTCCCGTACGAGACCGAAGCGCAGCACGAGCCCGACGATCGTCTCCCGTTTGCCGTTGCGGCGGGCTTCCCTGCGGGGCCCGGACTCGGCCGGTGCGCTGATCCGCATCTTCTCGTCGGCGAGGTAGTCGATGTGCGAGCTGACCGCGCGGGCCGTGAGCCGGGCGCACGCGGGGTGCCCCTTGAGCCGTTCGACGATCTGGGGCGTGGTCGGCACCGCGACGGGCGACTCGTCGCGCAGCCGTGGTTCGCAGAGCGCGACGAGGATCAGGAAGTAGAGGGCCGTCTCGTCCAGGGAGTACGCCGTGACGGTGCGGCTCCCCCACTGGCCGCCCAGGCCGTCCGGGTCGAGGTAGACGTGGTCGGGCGCGAACACCTGGAAGGCGACGGTGGTGTTGCGGCGGGTGGGCAGCACGACCCGCGAGAACTCGAAGGGGATGGGCGCTCCGGCCCGCCGGGGCGGCACCCGCAGATACTCCCCGGCCCCCTCCGGGTTCTCGACGAGATAGCTCTGCGTCGTGCTGAGGTTGCTGAGCTGCCAGTGGTCGTCCGTCACCCGGATCTCCCCCGCGAGCCGGGAGATCGCCTCGTCGTCGAGGCGGAGCTCGACCGGGGTCGTCGCGGAGCCCCGCCCGAAGCGTGCCACCTCGCCCGGTCCCAGCCGCAGTGTCACGGCGTCACCGGACGGCTCACCCGCGGCCTCCGCGCGCGCCCGCGGCACATAGATCACTACCCCACTCACTGCCCCCTCCTCGCCCCCGCGTCATCGAACCTCACTCAGGTCGAACGTTACACATCCTGACCATTGGTCAGCTCCTGCGATCTGGCCGATTCAGTACGCTCCGAGCCGGGTCGATATATGCCGATCCCACACGGTTCTGAAGGGGTTTCGCCATGGCCTGCGTCGGCTTCCGGCCCGGGGCGGCGGCGGATGTCCCCTCCCCCGCCGTTTGTCAGTCCGTAGCGTTCCGGGTGCCCCCGCCGGGCGCGCTGGGCTACCGTCCACCCGACTTGATCTCACCGGGATCCCAAGGGGAGGAGCGCCAGGTGCTTCACGGTCTTTCCCGGCGCGCGCTGCGCTTCGCGCTCGCCGCGGCCGCCGCCGTACTGCCGTCGCTGGTGACCGCGTCGCCGGCGGCCGCCCAGGCCGCCGGATTCGCCGGATCGTGCCCCACGACCGGCTTCGTGTCGCAGCGCTACAGCGACGCCCACGACGGCATCGACATAGCCGGCGACTACGGGACACCGATCTACGCCGTCGGCGACGGCGAGGTCATCAACTCCGGCCCGGCACAGGGCTACGGCCAGTGGATCCGCATTCTGCATCCGGACGGCACGGTGACCGAGTACGGGCACATGTACCAGCGGGACGTCTTCGTCGGTGACCACGTGGTGGCCGGCCAGCGCATCGCGCTCATGGGCAGCGAGGGCGAGTCCAGTGGCCCGCACCTCCATCTGCGGGTGCGCGTCGGCACCTCGACCGACATCCGTGGCATCGATCCGATCCCCTACCTCGCAGAGCGCGGCGTGGGACTGCCGTGCACCCCTGGCGGCGGGCCCAGGCCCGCGCCGTTGGTGTATCCCGTCGAGTCGGGGCGGCTGGTCTCGACGCGCTCGGCCGACGGGCGGCTCGAAGCGTTCGCCGCCGGGGCCGACGGGGTGCATCACGCGTGGCAGTCACAGGTGAACGGCGCCTGGTCGGAGTGGGAGGCGCTGGGCGGGCCGGCCAACGCGGAACTCGCGGTCGCGCCCAACGCCGACGGGCGCCTGGAGGTGTTCGCGCTCAATGGTGATGTACTCCAGCACCGCTACCAGACGTCTCCGTCCGGCGGCTGGTCGGGCTGGGAGGGCTTCGGCACCGGCGGGAGCCACGTCACCGCCGGCGCCAACGCCGATGGACGGTTGGAGGTGTTCGCCTCCGGCCCCTCGGGGGTGTTCCACACGTACCAGACCGCTCCCAACAGCGGCTGGTCCGCATGGGAGTCCACGGGCGGCGGACCGAGCGCCGGCCGCATCGAGATGGAGAAGGCGCCCGACGGCCGGCTTGAGGTCTTCGCGCTCAACGACAACGTCTTCCAGCACCAGTACCAGACGGCCGTCAACGGCGGCTGGTCGGCGTGGGAGGAGTTCGGCGGCCCGGGGCACGACCTGACGGTCGATCACAACGCCGACGGGCGCCTTGAGGTGTTCGCCTCGGGACCGGTGGGTGTGTTCCACAGGTACCAGACGGGGAGCGCCAGTTGGTCGGAGTGGGAGCCCGCGGCCGGTCCCGCGAACTCCCAGTTGACCAGCGACCGCACCCCCGACGGACGGGTCGAGGTGTTCGCCATCAACGGCGACGTGGCCATGCACACCTGGCAGACCGGAGTCAACGCCCGCTACGGCGACTGGGCCGCGTTCGGCGGTGGCGGCACCGAGATCGCGGCCACCACCAACGCGGACGGCCGGATCGAGGTGTTCGGCGCCGGCCGCGACGGGGTCCACCACAAGTGGCAGACCAGGTTCAGCACGTGGTCCGAATGGTCCTGGCTCGCCAACAGCCCCGGCCCTGGGGTGACATGACGCCACACGTGACGTCGGCCGGCCGGACTACGACGGCCCGGACTCGACGGGCAGGTGCCCTGGTGGACCACGCGTGCATCGCGGATGCTCATGGACATGTCCGACAACCATGAGGAGCGGCCATGAACATCCCCGGTCCCGAGCCCCGTACGGACGACGGGGTCGGCGCCATCGCGGCGGCGGGCGGACTGCACAACTACCAGCGGTGGCTGCACGCCGAGTACGGGCCCGTCGTGCGGTTCCAGCTTCCGGGTGCGCAGACGGCGGTGTCGGTCGCCGATCCCGTACTGCTGGAAGCCACGGCTCACATCGACAAGCGGCCGGAGCGGCTCTTCGAGTTCCTGGCCCCGCTGTTCGAGGCGGGGAACCTTCAGGTGCTGCCGGCCGACGAGCACACCCCCCTGCGGCGCCTGCTGCTGTCCGTACTGGCCGGACGCCCCTCTCACGAGCGGCACTTCGCGCGGTTCACCGACCTGACGACAGCGCTCGCGGACCGCTGGGCCGAGCGGGCCGACCACGAGCCGGTCGCACTGCAGAAGGACCTCACCGCGCTGACGCTGCGGATGATCTGCGAGTACGCGCTGGGAGGCGACGTCGAGGACCCGGACGCCGTCATCGCCGCGTTCGAGGAAGTGCTCACCGAATACCTGGGGCGCCTCTACGAGGTACCGGCCCCGGACGTCGGGGAGGAACGCGCCAAGCGGGCGGCGGAGGCTCTCGCCTATCTGCGCGCGACAGTCGACCGCATCGTCGCGGCGCACGAATCCGGCGGCGGCACGGACAGGAGCGATCTGATCGGGGCGCTCGTCGAGGCGGGTGAGCGGCCCGCGCGGATCCGCGACACCGTCATGATGTCGCTCCTCGCCGCGCACCACACCACCGGCGTTGCCGTCTCCTGGACCCTGCATCTGCTGGGCGGCCATCCCGAGGTGGCCGACCGCGTCGCCGATGAGCTGGAGCGCGTACTCGGTGACCGTGCGGCGCCCGAGTACGCCGACCTGCGGCAGCTCACCCATCTGGACATGGTCCTCAAGGAATCCATGCGCCTCTATCCGCCCGGTCCCTACGGTGCGCGGGAGACGACCGAGGCCTTCGTCCTGGGCGAGTACGAGATCCCGGCCGGGGCGACGGTCTTCTATCCGTTCTGGGCCGTACACATGAACCCGGACTACTGGCCCGAGCCCGAGAAGTTCGTGCCCGAGCGGTTCACTCCGCAGGAGGTGGCGAGGCGTCCGAGGCTGGCGTACATCCCCTTCGGGCTCGGGCCGCGCAGCTGCGAGGGCGCCGGCCTGGCCGTCGTCGAGGCCCAGCTGGTCCTCGCCGTCCTGCTCAAGCGCTTCCGGTTCCGGCCCGTGCCCGGACATGACGTGACGCCGATCGAGCGGTTCGTGCTGTGGGCGGCCGATGACATCCGTATGACCGTGAGCCCGCGCCGCTGACCGAGGACGCGGGTGGTGAGGCAGGGGCCCACCTCTTCACCGCCCCCGGCCACTGGGGCTTTCGGGGGCAGCGGCTTCCAGCTCGGCGACGCTCCCCGACATGATCGTCCGTACGTGCTCGGTGATGTGCTCCGCGGGCCAGTCCCACCAGGCCACGGCAAGCAGCCGGGCGATGTCCTGCTCGCTGTAGCGGGTGCGGATGAGGCGGGCCGGGTTGCCGCCGACGATGCCGTAGTCGGGTACGTCCGCGGTGACCACGGCGCCGGAGCCGATGATCGCGCCGTGGCCGATCCGTACGCCCGGCATGACCGTCGTGCCGTGGCCGAACCAGACATCGTTGCCGACGACGGTGTCCCCCCGGTTCGGCAGGCCGGTGAGCAGGTCGAAGTGCTCGGCCCAGGAGCGGCCCATGGTGGGGAAGGGGAAGGTCGAGGGGCCGTCCATGCGGTGGTTGGCCCCGTTCATGATGAACCGCACCCCCGTGCCCAGCGCGCAGAACTTGCCGATGACCAGCTTCTCCGGCCCGTAGTGATAGAGCACGTTGCGCGTCTCGAAGGCGGTCGCATCGTCCGGATCGTCGTAGTAGGAGTACTCCCCGACCTCAATCAGTGGCGACTTCACCAGCGGCTTGAGCAGCACCACGCGCGGCTGCCCGGGCATCGGATGAAGGACCGTCGGGTCGGCAGGTACGGGCATCGCGAGTGGTTCCTTCCGGGCTGCGCGCATCGGTATCCGCTCCATGATCGCAGCGCCCGGCTCGCCCGGGTATCGATTTTCGCCCTGCGACGCCACCTGACCGAGTGTGGCAGCGCCCGCGACAACGGGGCCTCCCCGGCGGCGCAGGTGCGGTGCCGGGGAGGCCCTCTCTTGCCCTGCCGTTCCGGAACTCCCGGGAGCTATCAGGTTAGTTGACGAGCGTCAGCGAACCACGTAGCCGAAGCGGCCGCCGGTGGCCGGCAGGCCTCCCTGGCCGGGCTGGTAGGTGGTGATCGCGGCGTTCGAACCACCGGCGGTCACGTTGGACAGCGGCAGGGCGTAGACCGTGCCGTAGCTGCCCGGGCCGTACGGCATGCCGAGGTACAGGTGGGTGCCGGTGTAATGGATGCCGCGCACCGCCGCGGTGGGATCGGAGCACGCCGCGTGAGCCGCCCCGAAGCGCTCGTCCCGGTCCCGGACGTCGATCCCGGTACGGCGGGACCGCCTTGTGCGTACGCCCGGCTGCGCGCCGAACAGCCCGTCGTCCAGGCGCAGTTGCCCAACGGCGAGACCGGCTGGCTGATCAGCCGCTACGAGGACGTGCGTGCCGCGTTCGCCGACCCGAGGCTCGTCCGGCCGCTCCTTTCGGCCTGGCCGCCCCGCGAAGGGGCCGACGCCCCGCCGCCCGCCCTGCCGACCTTTCTGGAGATGACCGGCGAGCACCACGAACGCGTGCGCCGCGCCGTCCTGCCGATGTTCGGCCGGCGACAACTGGAGTTCATGCGGCCCCGGATCCGGGCGATGGCCGGGGAACTCGTCGACGCGATGGTGGCCGGGACAGCGGACGGCGAGGCGGCCGATCTCGTCACCTCCTACGCCGAGCCACTGCCGCTGCGCGTGCTGCGCGAGACCGTCGGCCTGCCGTACGAGGACCGCGAGATCTACCTTCCGCACACCCTCACACTCCTGGGCGCGTCCGGGCTCTCGATGGAGGAGGTGCTCGCGGCGCTGTACGCCCTGCAGGGACTACGCCGACGACCTCGTCTCCCGCCGGGAGAAGGACCGCGAGGGCGAGGACTACATCGGGCTGCTCCTGACGGAAGCACTCCGCCCGGGTGGCTGACTGAACCGGGACGACGTCATCAGCTTCGTCGTCACCATGCTCATGGCGGGCTACAAGACCAACCATCCAGCACACCGGCAACGCCCTGCTCGCGCTGCTCACCCGTCCCCGATCAGCTTCGCAGGCTGCGCGAGGCGCCCGAGGGGATCGGCACCGCCGCGGAGGAGCTGCTGCGGTACGTGCCGCTGATGAACGCCATCAACATCCTTGTCGCGACGGAGGACTTCACCCTGCACGGGCAGCGGATCCGCGCCGGTGCCGCGGTCGTCCCGGTGCCCGCGTCCGCCAACCGCGACCCGGAGCAGTTCGTCGATGCCGACCACCTCGACCTCGCCCGCACCCCCAACGCGCACGTCGCCTTCGGGCACGGCCCGCACTCCTGCATGGGCGGGCACCTGAC
The DNA here is from genome assembly GCF_045206365.1 of Streptomyces sp. NBC_00212. Classification (NCBI taxonomy): domain Bacteria; kingdom Bacillati; phylum Actinomycetota; class Actinomycetes; order Kitasatosporales; family Streptomycetaceae; genus Streptomyces; species Streptomyces sp. NBC_00212. Next base: position 8,246,519 of record NZ_CP108115.1, on the reverse strand, counting down.
CCGTCTGCAACTCGCCATCGCCATAGAGGTGTTGCTGGAACGGCTCCCCGGGATCGAGCTGGCCGTGCCCGCGGGGACCATCCCCTGGGACGAGTCCACCCCGCTGCGCGCGCCGGCCGTGCTGCCCGTGCGCTGGTGACGACGCCCCCGCTCCCGTACGCAACCCAGGAGAAAGGCCCGCATCCCGTGACCACCCCCCAAGCACGCACCCCCGAGGAATCCCCGACCGAGGATCCCCTCCCCCACTACCCCTTCAGCACCCGGGGCGACCGGCTGGCCCCGGAGCTCACCGAGCTCCAGGGCCGCTGCCCCGTGGCGCGGGTCAACACCAATTCCGGCGACGAGGCATGGCTGGTCACCGGCTACGAGCTGACCCAGCACGTGCCGCGCGACCGCGCCTTCGGCCGCTCCGTGCTGGGCCAGGCGGACAGCCCGGCGCAGGACGCCCCGATCATGGCACCCGAACTGCTCGACGCCATGAACCACTTGCAGAAGGCGGGGCTGCGCGACGAGGTGCTCAAGGCCCTCGGCCGCGACCAGCCCGCGCTGCCCGCCGACTGGGTCGAAGGCGTGACCCGCGAGGGCCTGGAGGCAATGGTCCGCGAGGGCGGCCCGGGCGACTTGCAGCACCACTTCGCGGAGTGGGTCGCCGGCCAGTGCATGTGTCGGCTGCTCGGCCTGCCCTTCGAGGACCATGCCTGGCTCGCGGCACGAGCCGACCTGGACCTGACCATGGTCACCCCCACCCACGAGGAACTCGCCCGCAACTGGGAGGAGATCCGCGTGTACATGCACGAGCACATGTCCACGCGCAGCCCCGGCGCACCGCGCGGCCTGGCAGACCGCCTGGCCGATCTCAACGCCGAGCACAGGAATTTGACAGACCGTCAGCTCTCAAACATCATATCCGTCCTCTTCGTCAGCGGGTACGAGGACTTCGCGAGCTTCCTGGGCGTGGCGGCCTTCAACCTGCTCCAGCACCCCGAGGCCATGGACGCGGTACGAGCCCGCCCGGAAACGATGCCTCAGTGCGCGGAGGAGCTGCTGCGCTGCAGCGTGGTCCTGGGCAACGCGATCCCGCGCTTCGTCACGCAGGACGCGCGACTCGGCTCCGCCGAGGTGAAGGAGGGCGAGATGATCCTGCTCCCTGGACTCGGTGAACCACGACCCGGCCACGTTCTTCGCCCCCGAAGAGTTCGATCCCACCCGTTCCCCCAACCCGCATCTCCGCTTCGGCTACGGCCGCCACCACTGCCCCGGCGCCCATCTGGTCCGCCGCCAGTCCCACGTGGCCTTCCGCACCCTCCTCGACCACCTGCCCGCCCTCCGCCTGGCCGTACCACCGGCGAAGGTCCCCTGGCACCCGAACCGGATGGCCATCATGCCGGCGGAGATCCCGGTGACTTGGTGAGCCCAGCGGGCGGTGCGTGCGCGTCGCCGGTGCGGTGACTGAGGATGCCCCCGTCCTCGACTTGAGTTCTGATGGGTGGGGGCGTCTCACAGACGTGTTCCGGCTGAGCGCGTCCATGCGCCACTGCGGAGCCGAGGCGCGGGTTGCGGAACAGACCCTCCCGGTGCTGCACCGGGTCGGCCGCCCGCGCCTCCGCCAGGAGGACGGCACCTGCCAAGAAATCCTCCAACTCGCCCTACGCACAGATAGGTTGGCGACACCTACAAGCAGCGTCGCGTCAGGAGTGCCGAAGCCATGGACTACGTTGCCCAGTTCCGTCGCGAGGTCGAGGCGTTCGAGGGCGCGGCCCGCGTGGCGTCGCGGGAGGCGGGCAGCGGCGGGGTGGCGCTGGTGCCCTCGTGCCCGGCCTGGTCGGTGGCCGATCTCGTGTTTCATCTGGGCGCCGTGCACCGCTATGTGATCCAAGTGATCAGCGAGGGGCTGATCGATCGCCCGAGGGACGACGACTTCACCTACCTGTCCCTTCCCCCGGACATGGCGGGCTGGCCCGATCCTCAACTCGCCCCGAATCGCGGCCCGTTGCCCGCCGGGCTCCTCGACTGGTTCCACGACGGGGCCGCCCGCCTGGCCGCACTCTTCGCCGAACGCGATCCCGCCGAGTGTGTGTGGTCCTGGTCGGACGAGCAGTCCGTGGGGTTCTGGCGGCGCATGCAGGCCATCGAGGCGGCCGTACACCGCTGGGACATCGAGCACTCCCTGGGTACGGCCCAGCCCGTGGACCGGCAGCTCGCCGCCGACGCGGTGAGCCACACCTTCCAGGTCATGGCTCCCGCCCGCCGCGCCCGCCAGAACGCACCGGCGGGACAGGGCGAACGGCTGCGGTTCCGGCAGTCCGACGGCTCCGGCCTCTGGGTCGTACAGATGGATCCCGAGGACGTTCTGCTGAACGAGGGCGCCGGATGCTGTGACGTCGAACTGACCGCCACAGCATCGGAGTTGATGCTGTTCCTGTGGCACCGCATCCCCTCCGACGGCCTGGTGGTCCGGGGCGATGCCGCGCTCCTGGAGCGCTACTTCAAGATGGTCCCGCCGCTTTAGGCGTGGTCCCAGCGCCTGACGATCGTGTCGTGGCAGAGACGAAGGCCAGGATCTCCGGGACGCCTTCGTTCAGCGTCGCGAAGTGCCGGTGTACGCCCGCCACCGGAACCGCGGCGTTGACGCCCCACACCTGCATGCCGGCCCGCAGTCCCGCCGCCACACCCGACGGGGCGTCCTCGACGACCAGGCAGTCCGCGGGCTCGGCCCCTAGCAGTTCGGCGGCCAGCAAGTACGGCGCAGGCGACGGCTTGCCCTCGGCCACGGCAGCCGCGTCCACGATGACACCCGGCACGGGCAGCCCGGCACGGGCAGCCCGGCACGGGCAGCCCGGCACGGGCAGCCCGGCACGGGCAAAGCGCCCCCGCACCCGGTGCTCATAGTTGGAGGTCACCAACGCCCAGGCCCCCGGCGCCAAACCGGTCAGCAACTCCCGCGCACCGTCGAACGCCGAGTAGACCCCTGACCGTACATCGTCGTCCTCCAGCGCGTGCAACGCGGCCAGACACTCCCGCGGGTCCCGGTCCGGCACGACTTCCGCGAAGGTCTCCATCGGCCTGGTCCGCAGCGCCACCCGGTAGGTCTCTTCGGGGTCCCGCCCGTACCGCGCCGCCCATGCCGCCCACACCCTGCGCTGATTCTCCACGGCATCGATCAACGTGCCGTCGACGTCGAAGAGGACACACTCCCCGCCGCCGGGCTGCCGCACATGCTCATCAGTCACGCCGTGATCATGCCAGGAAGCGGACGCCGGGTCGGTCGTAGCTACTCGCCGATCAGCGGCAGCACCGGAAACGTGTGGTTCTGCCAGATCAGGCGGGAGGACTCCTCCGGGTACGCGGCGACGGCGAGCCGGGCGTCGAAGAGCTGGACTCGGCGTTGGTGGGTGTCGTACGCGGGCCAGCCGGGGTCGCCGCAGGCGGCGAACGATGTCCATGCCGTACGCATGCGGGCGGACAGGGCCTCCGCCTCCGGGGACGGCTCGGCACCGATCAGGAGCGCCGGCCGGCCGCGGTCCAGGTTGCCGAAGACCAGGGGTACGTCCAAGCCGTGGCACGCGCCGAAGGCGGCGCCCATGCCCGGTGCGGGCCAGGTCAACTCGTAGACGTGCGCCCGGCCTCCGGCGGCGACCTGGGACTCGGCGAGGTGGAGGGTGGGCATGCGGAACAGCCAGTCGGAGTGGACCAGTTCGTACAACTCGTCCGGACCCGCCGTCGGGAATGCCTCCCGGTAGCGGCGCTCGCCGTCCGGGCCCGGGGCGAGGGTACACAGGGCGGTCGCGGCCTGCTCCTCGGTCACCTGGCCGAGCAGGCCGTCGAGCGCGGTGAACAGGCGCTGCTCCTCCCGGGTGTGGCTGACCAGAAGGCCGAGGTCACGGCGTGCTCCGTCGGCCAGGGCCTGCCACGGCGTAGCGTCCAGGACGTCGCCGTCGACGACCGGCGCGAAGAGGATCGACCGGTGCGCGGGCCGGCCCCAGCGGTGCGTCCACCGGTCGATCTTCGCGGCGACCGCGTCACCGGCGGCGGACAGGCGATCCGGGGCCACACCGGCCAGGTCGGCCACCGCGGGCCGCAGCCCCAGCTCGGCGGCGCAGGCAGCCGTGATGTCCGCGGCGAGCTCGGGCGAGAAGAACGTGCCCGGTGCGCTCTGCACGACGGCCCGGTGGACGAGCCCGGCCGTACGGTCCATCGCGAGGAGCGCGGCGATCGATCCCCCGCCCGCCGACTGGCCGAAGACCGTGACCCGGCCCGGGTCCCCGCCGAAGGCCTCGATGTTGTCGCGCACCCACTCCAGCACGGCGACCTGGTCCAGCAGGCCCCGATTGGCGGGAGCACCCTCGATCTGCGCGAAACCCTCAAGCCCCACGCGGTAGTTGAACGTCACCACGACGACACCGCCGTCCCGGGCGAGCCGGCCACCGTCGTACTCCGGGAGGCCGGACATGCCGATCGTGTACGCGCCGCCATGGACCCACACCATCACCGGCAGCCCCGCGCCCGGGCTGGATTCCGGCGACCAGACATTGACCGTCAGCCAGTCGTGGTCGCCCGTGTCCTGCGCCAGCGCGTCCATGCCGAAGTGGCCGCCCTGCGGGGGCGGCGAACCGTACGAGAACGCCTCCCGAACCCCGCTCCATCCCCGCACGGGCCGCGGCGCGGCGAACCGCAACGCGCCGACCGGGGGCTCGGCGAACGGGATGCCGCGGAAAACCGCCACCCCCGCCTCCCAGCTGCCCTTCAACGACCCGACCGCAGCGCGGACTTGGGGCCGTGAGTCGGACGCCTCGGACCCGGCAACAGTCATCGCGACTCCCCCTCAGGAACGTCAGACACGTCAGAACCCCAGACACGTCGGAAATCTCAGGAAGGTGGAGGACGACGCACGGCCCCCACTCCCCGGATCATCCGCCGTGTCCGCACGCCGCGCCAGCCAATTACGGACGGCTCGCGGGGCCTGCGGGCAGCCGCCGGCCAGGAGGCCTCAGCTCTACCGCCCCCGTCCCGGACGATCCGAGATCGAAGCGAGGAAGTCGTCGAGCATGGCGATCTGCACGGGCTCGGTGAACCGGGCCGGATCGAAGAGGGCCTGGACCACCAGGCCGTGGGTGAACGCCACGGCGGTGGCGGCGAGTTGGTCCGGATCGGCCGATTCCGGCAGCTCCCCGGCGGCTCGCGCGGCTTCGAGGTGCGGGCTGATCGATGCGCGCAGCCGGGTGTAGCGATCGGCCTGTTCCGAGCCGAGCCCGTCGTCGGCGAGGGCCAGGTCCCAGGAGCTGACCCAGATCCGGTTGCGGGCGGTGTCGCCGGCGGTCAGCGGCAGGATGTCGAGGAGCATCGCCCGCAGCGCCGCGATCCCCTCAGCGGGACGTTCCCGGCGGGGCCGCTGGGCCGTGCGGGTCTCCAGCAGGTCCAGCGCATGGGCGACCAGGGCCCGCTTGGTCGGGAAGTAGTGCATGAGCATGCCGGTCGAAACACCCATGGCGGTCGCGACGGCCCGCAGAGTGAGCCCCCCGAACCCTCTCTCGGCGAGGACTTCCCACACCGCCTGGCTTACGTCTTCACGGCGTGCTTCACGGTCTCCTGGCGCGGGTGGCATGCTGCTACCTTACATACCGAACGCTTGTTACGTACCTGTGGAAACGAGGGATCCGTGTTCGCACTGCCGCTCGGCGACGACGCTCAGCTCCGCCCCCTGGAACCCTGGCAGGCGCGGGAGTTCCTGGAGCACATGGACCGCGCCCGCCCGCATGTCGACCCGTGGATACCGTGGGCGACGTTCAGCACCGACCTCGCGACCGCCGAGGCCACCCTCCAGCGCTACGCGGACCGGCAGGCCGAGGACTCCCGCCGGATCTACGGAATCTGGCTCGACGGCACGCTGGTCGGCGGGGTCATGTTCACGAGCTTCGACACGGCTTCGGGCGTGTGTGAGATCGGCTGCTGGCTGGAGGAGAAGGGCGCGGGGCGCGGCCTGGTGACCCGGGCATGCCGGGTGCTCATCGACTGGGCCTTCACGGAACGGGCGATGAGCCGCGTCGAATGGTGGGTCGCGGCCGGCAACACCCGCAGCATCGAGGCCGCGCGCCGGCTCGGGATGACGTGCGAGGGTGTCCTGCGCGGACGCTACCCGTACCGGGGCACACGGCAGGACTCCGAAATATGGGCGGTCCTCGCCGAAGAGTGGCCACCCACGGAGGGGCCCACGCCCGACGTCAAGGCCGAGCTCGACCAGCTGATGCACACCTTCCTCGGCGCGTTCACCAACACCGGAGGCGGTCGGCCGAACGTCGGCATCGTCCGGGAGGTGTTCATTCCGCAGGGAATGATCATCAGCAACGTCGGGGGCGAGCCCGTGATCCACGACCTCGACTCGTTCGTGGCGCCCCGGGAGAAGATCCTCAACGACGGCACCCTGACGGAGTTCTCTGAGTGGGAGGTCGCCGAGCGGACCGAGATCTTCGGCTCGATCGCGCACCGCTTCAGCCGGTACCGCAAGTCCGGATGCCTCAACGGCGAATGGTTCGAGGGCTCCGGCCACAAGACGACCCAGTTCGTACGGACGCCCGCCGGCTGGAGGATGAGCTCACTGTCCTGGGACGACGAGTAGGGCCCTCTCCTTACCCCCGCGCACGCCGTACCTCAATGAGCTGATGCCGCACGGGACTTCGTCGCGTCCGAAGGTGTGGTGTTGCGCGGGCAGCCTGGAGAGACCGAAGACTCGCGATGCATAACGAATCGATAACGGGACTAGTCCAAACTTCAGCACCTGTTAGAACACTGGAAAGACAACCCGCGACCCGTGGCCACCCGGCGGCGCCAGGCTCATGCCGAGCCGGGCGGCCCTCCGGACGTACGACTCCGCACCCTCACCGCCTCGCCAAGTCACCTCCCCAGCAAGGCAGTTCACCGAGCGTGGGTCAGCTGCCCTCACCTCAAGGAGTGCCCGTGAGTCCCGTGTCCCGACGCAGATTCATCAGCATGGCGGCAGGCGCCACCGGCAGCGCCGCCGCGCTGACCGCCCTGCCGGACGCCCTCCAGCAGGCGCTGGCCGCGCCCGCCACGGCCGGTGGCAGCATCGGCGACATCCAGCACGTGGTCGTCTTCATGCAGGAGAACCGGGCCTTCGACCACTACTACGGGTCGATGAAGGGTGTCCGGGGCTTCGCCGACCGCAACGCCATCAGCCTTCCCGGTGGCAAGTCCGCGTTCCACCAGCCGTACTCCAACTCCGACGGCTACATCCTGCCGTTCCACATGGACACGGCCGCGACCAGCGCCATCTGCGCCGACGCGCCCGCGATGAGCTACCCGGTGGACACGGCGATCTGGAACAACGGCAAGTACGACGCCTGGAACACCGCGCGCACGCCCGGCCTCGGCATGGGCTACTTCAAGCGCGCGGACCTGCCGTTCTACTACGCGCTCGCCGACGCGTTCACGGTCTGCGACCACTACTTCTGCTCGACGCTGACGCAGACCAATCCGAACCGGCTGCACCTGTTCACCGGCTCGAACGGCCTGTCCGTGGGCAAGAGCGCCGTCCTCGACAACACCGAGCCGTCGGCCGGGTTCGCCTGGACCACGTACGCGGAGCGCCTGGAGGCGGCCGGGATCAGCTGGAAGGTCTACCAGCAGAGCGACAACTTCGACGACAACGCCCTGGCCTGGTTCGCCAACTTCAAGAACGCCAAGCCCGGTTCGCCCCTGCACGACAAGGGCATGGCGACCGTCCCGGACCTGGAGAGCGCCTTCAAGAAGGACATCGACGCGGGCACCCTGCCCCAGGTGTCGTGGATCATCGCGCCGGCCTCCCTGTCCGAGCACGCCAACTACAAGCCCGCCTGGGGAGAGGACCTGTCGGCCCGGCTGCTTACGGCGCTGGCCGCCAACCAGGACGTCTGGTCGAAGACCGCCTTCATCCTCAACTACGACGAGAACGGCGGCTTCTTCGACCACGTACCGCCGCCCGTCCCGCCCGCCTCGTCCAGCCAGGGCATCAGCTCCGTCGGCACGGCGGGCGAGATCTCCGGCGGCAAGGCGATCGGCATGGGCCCGCGCGTCCCCCTGATCGTCGTCTCACCCTGGACGCGCGGAGGTTACGTCTGCTCCCAGGTCTTCGACCACACCTCGGTGATCCGCTTCCTGGAGCAGCGCTTCGGTGTCCACGAGCCCAACATCAGCGCCTGGCGCCGGGCCGTGAGCGGCGACCTGACGTCGGCCTTCGGCTTCGGCACGGCCAACGCGTCCTGGCCGTCACTGCCCGACACCAGCGGGTACGTCTCCGGCGCCGACACCCAGTGCTCGACCCTGCCCGCGCCCAGGATCCCCGCTCAGCAGTCCGTGCCCGTACAGGAGTCCGGGACGAAGCCGGCGCGGGCGCTGCCGTGGCAGCCGAACGCGAGCGGCAGGACCGACTGCGCGGGCGGCGAGTTCTGGATCGACATGACCAACACCGGCACCGCGGGCGTGACCTACTCCGTCCACCCCAACGCGCATCGCACCGACGGCCCCTGGCTGTACACGGTCGCCGGCGGGGCCACGGTGTCGGACTACTGGGTCGCGGGCACCCCCACCGGCGCGTACGACCTGTCGCTGTACGGCCCCAACGGATTCCACCGCCGCTTCGCCGGCAACCGCGTCACGGCGTGCACCGGCACCGCCGCATCGGTGGAGGTCGCGGCCACCTACGACACGGCCCGTAGCGAGGTGCGCCTCGCCTTCACCAACACCGGCGGGAGCGCGGCCACGGTGACGGTCACGGACAACGCGTACGCGACCGGCGGCCCCTGGACGTACTCCGTCCCGGCTCACACCACGGCCACCGCCCCGCTCACCGCGTCCTTCGCGACGGCGAGCGGCTGGTACGACCTGACGGCCACCGCCAACACCACGGACGGCTTCCTGCGCCGCCTGGCCGGCCACATCGAGACGGGCACCCCGAGCGTCACGGACCCGGCGATGTCGGCCGCCGCCACCTCCGCAGCCGCGACCGGCTGACCGGGCGACGGCCTCGGAGGCGGGGTGAGCCGGGATCTTTCCGCCGTCTACGGCGACGAGCGGTACCGCACCGAACGGGCCCGCCGCCGGGGAAGGGAAGTCGTTCCGCGACCGTGCCGTCTCAGCGGGAGCCCCTCGGCCGCCAGGGCAATGAAAAGGTCAAGGGCTTGCCATCCAGGTCAAGATTCCCGCTCGTACGACATTCGGCCACGTTCCCCGGAATAGTCGCCTGGGGAAACGGGTTCAAGCAGCACGTACCCCGCCCAGGTGCCGCCGCCGACCTCACCCCGCCTCCGGAGGCCCCGTAATGTCCCAGCCGACGACCCACCAGCAGGCCATGCCTCGCGGCATACGCGGTGTCGTCCCCGTCCTCGCCTTCGCCGGCATCACGGTCGCGGTGATGCAGACGCTGCTGGTCCCGGTCATCAAGGACCTGCCGACGCTGCTCAGCACCTCGCCCTCCAATGCCACCTGGGTCATGACGTCGACCCTGCTCGCCGGCGCCGTGGCCACCCCGATCATGGGGCGGCTCGGCGACCTGTACGGCAAGCGCCGCATGCTCCTGGCCAGCCTCGCCATCATGGTGGTCGGCTCGCTGATCGCCGGCTTCACCAGCCAGCTCCTCGTGATGATCGTCGGCCGCGCCCTGCAGGGCTTCGCCATGGGCGCCATCCCGCTCGGCATCGGCCTGATGCGGGACGAGCTGCCCCGCGAGAAGCTCGGCTCGGCGATGGCCCTGATGAGCTCCTCCATCGGCGTCGGCGGCGGGCTCGCCCTGCCTCTCGCGGCCCTGGTCGCCCAACACGCCGACTGGCACGCCCTGTTCTTCGGCTCGGCGGGCCTGGGTGTGGTGGCGATGCTCCTCACCCTCCTCTTCGTACCGGAGAGCAAGGTCAAGGCGGAGGGCACCTTCGACGTGGTCGGGGCGCTCGGCCTCTCCGCGGGCCTGGTCCTGCTGCTGCTTCCGATCACCAAGGGCAGCGACTGGGGCTGGGGATCCACCACCACGCTCGGCCTGCTCGGCGCGGCGCTGCTCGTCCTCGTCCTGTGGGGCGTGATGGAACTGCGCGTCAAGGCGCCGCTGGTCAACCTGCGCACCACCGCCCGGCGCGAGGTGCTGCTCACCAACCTCGCCTCGACGATGGTCGGCGTCGCCTTCTACGCGATCTCGCTCGTGCTGCCTCAGCTGCTCCAGCTGCCGAAGGCCACCGGGTACGGCCTCGGCCAGTCGATGGTCGTCGCCGGTCTCTGCGTCGCGCCGCTCGGCCTGACGATGATGCTGACCGCGCCGGTCTACGCGCGCCTCTCGGCCAAGTACGGACCGAAGACCACCCTCATCCTCGGCATGCTGATCATCGCGATCGGGTACGGGGCGGGGCTCGGCCTGATGAACGCGGCCTGGCAGACCATCGTCATCTCGGTGGTCGTCGGCGCGGGCATAGGCCTCGCCTACTCCTCGCTCCCCGCGCTGATCATCGGCGCGGTCGACCCGTCCGAGACGGGCGCGGCCAACGGCCTCAACACCCTGATGCGCTCGATCGGTACGTCGGTGTCGAGCGCCGTCATCGGCATGGTGCTCGCGAACACCGCGCAGCCCTTCGGCCCGGTCCAGCTCCCGACCATGCACGGCTTCCGCGTCTCGTTCCTGATCGCCACGGCCGCGGTGGCGGGCGGGCTGCTGCTCGCCGTCTTCCTGCCCAAGGGCCGCCCGGCCACGAAGCCGCAACTGCGGGCCAGCAGCGAGGAGGACGCCGTCCTGGAGCACGCCACGGAGGTCCTTGCCGCGTTCCACGGCCGGGTGGTCGCCGCGTCCGGCGCGCCCGTGCCGCACGCCAAGGTCACCCTGATCGACCACGCGGGCCGCCAGGCGGGTTCGGCTCACACCGACGAGACGGGCCGGTACGCGGTGCCGGTCCCGCGGGGCGGCGCGTACGTCCTGGCCGCAACCGCCGCGGGCCACGCGCCGCTGGCTTCGTCGGCCACGCACCACGGGGGCGAGGGCCCGGTGACGGTGGACCTGGCACTGCCCGTGCCGGTCCAGTAGGCGGCGGCCGGCGCCCTCACTCCCCGCCGGCCGCCCCACCCACCCGAACCCCGCTCCGCTCCGGCGCCCCGTCCCCCGCGGCACGGGCCGCCGCATTGCGCCGAACGCCGTTCGGGAACAGCGGTGTTCGGCATTCAGGCCGCCGGAGCGGTCGGGCTCGGTCGCGCGAGGAAGACGATCCCGCCGTGGCCGACACCCCGTCAAGAGATTGGCGCAAATCCAGTCTGAAACTTGCAGCAAGTTATTTAGGAAGATCCTTGGCTGCACCACGCGCATCGACCGGGTCGCCCTGAACGCGCACGGCGCCCACGCGCGGCTCGCGGAATTCCTCTTGGACGACGTCCGCATCCGGAAGACCAGGACCGACCGGGTCCCGGACTTGCTCCGCCCCCTCGGCCGGCGTCAGCTCGGCGATGATCTCGGTGCCGAGTGCGTAGGCCGGTACGCCCGCCGTGATGAGCGCGGTCTCGGCGACCCCGATGAGGTCGGGGATGCCGGCTCCGGCGTGGAGTGCGCCCCGGGCGTGGATCCGGGCGGGATGCGCCCGGCCGAGAGCGAGCAGCTGCCCGAAGTGGACCAGCTGCTGCACCCGGCCGCCCAGCGGACTGTCGGTCAGCACGATGTGCCGCAGTGCCGCGATCGCCTCTTCGGTGGGCAGCCGGTCGAAGTCCTGGGCCAGGCGCAGTCGCTCCTGCACACCGCCGGGAACGGCGCCCAGCGTGGCGCGGTAGCGGTCTCGTACGGCCTCCGCGCGGCGGGCGCAGGTGTCGTCCGTCATGACGAGGCCCGCGCGATCGAGGCCCGCACGGCCTCCTGGGCGCCCGGGGGAAAGTCCACGCCGCCTCCGATCGCCGCCGCGGCGATCTCCGCCTCGGCGCTCTCCTCGATGGCCACCACGAGGTGAGCGGTGGCGGCCGCATCCGGGCCGAACACCAGGAGGCCGTGGTTGGCCAGCAGGACGGCGGCCGTCGTCGCACGCCGCTCCAGGACCTCGGCCATGCCGCGCACCGACACGTCCGACCCGCGCGGCCCCCACGGAACCACCGGCACGTCCTCGGCCTGCCCGAAGCGCAGCATCGGCTCGGTCCGGCACGGCAGCGGCCGGTTGGCCACGGCGAAGGCGGTCGCGGCGGCCGAGTGGGTGTGGATGATCGCGCCCACGTGCGGGCGGGCCCGGTAGACGGTGCTGTGCATGGCGATGATCTCGGCGCTCACGGACTGCAGCTCGCCCTCGATGACCTGCCCGTCGAAACCAACGGTCGCGAGTTGCTCGGGCCGCAGTCCGCGGACGAACCCCGGCGTCAGCAGAAGCCGCTCCCCGTCCAGCCGGGCGCTCAGATTGGCGTGCCCGGAGTGGGACATCACCCCCGCCGCGAAAAGACTCTCGGCGGCCTCGACCAGCTGCCGAGCCCGCTCTTCCTTGACCATGTCTGCGTCGGTATTGGCCATGAGCCATCTCCCAGATCCATTGCGGCGACCGCTGGTGGTTCGCCGCTGTCCACGTGCGAACCACTCTTCAACTTGAACTAAGGTTTAAGTCAAATGCGGCCGGGACGAGGAGCGCGACATGCGGATGACGATCGGGCAACTCTCCGAACTGACCGGCGTTCCGGCCTCGGCGATCCGGTACTGGGAACGCCACGGCCTGCTGCCCGCCCCCGAACGGCAGGGCGGTCAACGGCGCTACGTCCCGGAGGACGCCGAGCGGATCAAGGTGCTGCGCAAGTGCCAGCAGGCCGGGCTGACCCTGGTCGAGATCAGCGAGCTCCAGCAGGACCAGCCGCGCCGACAGGCGATGATGCGGGCCAAGGTCATCGAGATCGAGCAACGCATGCTCGACCTGGACCACGCCCACCAGCTCCTGACCCATGCCCTTCAGTGCAGCGAGGAGGACATCGTCAAGTGCCCCAAGTTCCGCAAACAGATGGCGACTTGGCGGACGACGAACCCCGAGGGGTGAACAGCGTCACGGCGACGGTGGGGGCACGTGCCGTGCACCCTGAAACGGCCGTCGAGCGCGGCTGTCCGACGGGCAAGGCCGACCCCCGCGAAGGCGAAGAGCCCCGCCGCGCCCGCCGGACTACTCCGCCGCCGCACCCTCGGCCACCTCGGCCGGCGCGTACAGCAGATGCATCACCCCGGTCCTGAACGTCTGCGACGTGACCAGCTTCAGCGGGTAGGGCCCCTCGCCCTCCGCGAACAGGCGCAGGCCCTGGCCCAGGACGATCGGGTGTACCAGCAGGCGGAGCTCGTCGAGCAGGCCCGCCGCCAGGAGCTGGCGGACCACGGAGACCGAGCCGGTGACGGAGATGCCCTTGCTGCTGTCCTCCGCCTTCAGCGCCTCGATGGCCGCGACGAAGTCACCCTGGAGTTGTTCGGAGTTGCGCCATGTGAAGTCGAGCTTTCGGCTCGACACGACGACCTTGCGGGTGTCACCGAAGTCCTTCGCCAAGCCCGCGTCCTCGCCGCCCGCGAGCTCCCGTGCGGGCCATGCCTCGGCGAAGGCGTCATAGGTCGTACGGCCGAACAGGAACGTGTCGCAGCCGTGGATGTCGCCCATGACAGCGGCGCCCATCTCGTCGTTGTAGTACGGAAAGTGCCAGGTATGGGGCTCGGCGACGACACCGTCGAGGGAGATGAACAGGCCTGCGGTGATCTTGCGCATGGCGGGGCTCCTTGGCTTGGAGGACTCGGTTCGCATCGTCGTCGGTCAGACGAACCGCAGCCGCGGAACTCATCGGTCCCCCGCGCCGAGAATCCGCAAACCGTGCTGTCCGGACTCTCCTCCCCGCACCGCACGCACGGGTCAAGCGCTCACAGCTCGCGGACCGTGTCGCAGCGCCTTCAGCCGCGTCCTACACGGCGTCCGGAGCATCGAGGAACCGACGCAGCACGGTGACTTCCGCTTGGAGCTCCGCGGCCCGGTCGGCGTGCGCGGGGGCGGTCAACTTCGCTGCCGCCTCCAGCCGTTCGGCGATCTCGGCACGCACGATGTCCGCCATGTCGCCGTCGCTCAGCTCACGCCGTACCGCTTCGGTGGCACCCACGCCGACCGGTGATGCCTCCAGGGCCACGCCGCGCAGTTCGGCCGCGCCGACCGGCACCGCCTCGGCGTTGTCCAGCGCCGCGAGCGTCGCGCGCAGAGCGCGCACAGCCACCTTGTCGCGGGCGCGCATCGCTTCGGGCAGGGCTTGGCGCATACGGGTGTGCAGAGACATGTCGGCGACTTTATTGTCATGCCCCTTGGGCCGGCAACGGGATAACCCACCCGTGGTCTCGCACCGCGGACGGCTCACCTTCTTGTCCCCCCGATGATCACGGGTTAGGGTCCGCGAGCCACGTATCGGGGCACATGTCGGGGGATCAATGCAGGTGGGGGACATGGCGGGGGACATGACAGAAGGCATTGGCGCGCCCAAGGAGAGCGGGAGCCCCTGGCTGCAGGCCGTCGCGGCCGTGGCGTTGGTGGCGGCACTCTGTGCCGGTGCGTGGGCGTCCGGGGCGCTGTCGGACTCCAGCAGTGTCGCGAAGCCCGCCACCTGCTCGGGCGGGGAGCCCACGACGCCAGCGGGGAAGGCCCATGTCTCCGGTGCGCAGCTGTGCAAGGCGTTGAACCGTCCCGACCTCGCCGAACTCCTCGGCACGCCGGGGCAGATCGCGAAGACCGCCAGCGGCAGCGACAGCTCCATGGGCCTCCTCGGTGGCAAGGACATCCCCACCCCCTCGGCCCAGGTCAAGTTCGAGACGTACACCGTGACGCTGGCGGGCACGTTCGACGGGCTTCCCGTGGCCGGGTCGGCCTCGCTGCTGGGGAGGGGCGCGCAACAGCGGACGGTGCTGGGGCGCCCGGCGGTCCTCTACTCGGACCAGACCATCAGCATCCGCTTCCGGCTCGACGGGGGCGACGCCCAAACCGGTCCCGGCGTCCCGGCCCGCGTCGTCAGCGTGGCCCAGAACGCGAAGGACAGCGGCGGCTCGTTCGAGGTGACCCTGTGGCGTTCGGACGGCCTGATTCCCGACGACGCGGCACTGCTCCGCGTCGCCGAGAAGCTGCTGCCGACGGTCCCGGGGTGGACCGCCAAAGGCTGAGCCCCGGCTACGGACGGGGCTTCTCTGCGTGGTCGGTCAGGGCAGGATCTCGATGTACCCGTCGGTTCCGTGCACGCGGATGCGCTGCCCGTCCCGGATCCGCCGGGTGGCCTGCTCGACGCCCACGACGGCCGGCAAGCCGTACTCCCGGGCGATCACCGCGCCATGGGTCATCAGGCCGCCCACCTCCGTCACCAGGCCCGCGACCGCGACGAACAGCGGCGACCAGCTGGGGTCCGTGAAGGTCGTGACCAGGATGTCGCCCGCTTCGAGATCGGCGTCCGCCATGTCGAGGATGACGCGGGCCCGTCCCTCGATGGTCCCGGCGGAGACGGGTAGTCCGATCAGGGCGCCGGCGGGCACGTCGTCACGCCGGTACGCCCCGGTGACGGCCTCACCGTCCGAGGTGAGCACCCGGGGCGGCGTGAGCGCCTGGCACGACCGGAACGCCTCCTTGCGCTGCTGGACGAGCCGGTCGTCCACCCGGTTCGAGCGCACGACATCGTGCAGTTCCTGGAACGTGAGGTAGAAGACGTCCTCCTTCGCACGCAGTACACCGGCCCGCACGAGGCGCTCGGCCTCCCCCATCAGGGCCTGCTTGTAGACGAAGTAGCGGCTGACGATGCCGTACTTCGGGTACTCCCGGTATCCGATGAAGGTCCTGACCCGGTCGATCATGCGCTTGGTCTCGTCGGCTTTCCGGTCCCCGTCCGGCAGGGCCCGCAGGCGTGACAGCACGTCCTGTTCCTTCTTCCGCGCCTTCTGCCGCCCCTGCCCGAAGCGCCGCTCGGCGGCGCCCGGCTCGAAGTTCCTGACGTTGTCGAGGATCACCGGCACGAGCGTGCTGGGCCGCTCGCGCCAACGTGGCCTCGAAATGTCGATCTCGCCGACGCAGCGCATGCCGTACCGGTCGAGGTAGGCCTCGATGGCGTCCCGCGCCTCGGTCCCGCCCGCGAGCTTCGCCAGCCCGTCCAGGAAGCCCTCGTCCTCGACGCCTTCCAGGAACGCCAGCACCTCCGGATGCGGGCGGATCACGTCCGCGACGTCGAGCAGTGCCAGTCCCATCTCCGACGTGACGTTGTCGGGGGCGGACAGCGTCAGCGTGTCAGCCGCGTTCTTCTCGCCCAGCCACTCCTTCAGCCTGTCGTTGAGCCACCACGTGGCCTCCATCCCCGCCATGATCGCCTGGATGTTCAGTGGGTCGCTGAGGACGCTCTTGTGCTCCTCGAAGGCGTCGAGGAGGAAGTCGAACAGTGCCGGTCCGGTCTTCGTCCGGATGTCGCGTTCCAGGGCGGCGATGGACACCCGGCTGCGCTCGATCAGCTCGGCCACGATGGCCGGATCGGTCTCGATCGGGGCGGGTGGGCCGCCGGCCGGCGGCCCACCGGGGGCCTCGTCGGGGAGCGCGGGGACGAAGTCGTCGCGGTCGAGGACGGTTTCCAGCGCGTCCCTGACCAGCGGATCGCCTCTCCCCATGAGGTCGAGGAGGCCGGCACGGCTCGCGGGCGAGGCCAGGCGCCGGGTGACGTCGACGAACAGCCTGCCGCCGGCCTCGTGCATCGCCACCATGGCTGTCAGCTGCCACATGGAGAGCCCCAGGGGCTTCATGGCGTCGGTCATCATCTGCTGATGACCGACGGAGACGTAGACGTGGTTCTCCTGGTCACCGGCCTCGGGGACGGGGTACAGCGTCGTGATCGGCCGGGACTGAACGATCTGGAAGTCGTCGTCGACCAGGCACCATTCGATGTCCTGCGGGTGGCCGAAGTGCGCCTCGATCCGCCGCCCGAGCCGCACGAGATGCACGGCCTGCGCATCCGTCAGCGCCGGTTCCTCCTGACGCCGCGAGTCGATCGCCACTTCCCGCGTGCCGCCGGCCGGCAGGGCGTGGACGGCACGCTGCTTGGCGGCGATCGTCTTGGCGACGACTTCGCCGTGTCGCACCTTGAAGACGTCCGGGTTCACCAGGCCGGAGACCAGCGCCTCGCCGAGGCCGAAGCCCGCGTCCACGGTGGCGACCTTCCGGTTGCCCGTGACGGGGTCGGCGGTGAACAGGATGCCGGACGCTTGCGGGAAGGCCATCCGCTGCACGACCACGGCCATGTGGACCGTACGGTGGTCGATGCCGTTGCGCCGGCGGTAGGTCACGGCCCGCTCGGTGAACAGCGAGGCCCAGCACCGGCTGACGTGGTGAAGGATCGCCGTCGGCCCCACGACGTTCAGGTACGTGTCCTGCTGGCCGGCGAAGGAGGCTGTCGGCAGGTCCTCCGCCGTCGCGCTGGACCGGACGGCGCAGGCGGTCTCCTCGCCGAGCCGGGCGAGCGCGCCGGTGATCGCCGCCACGAGATCGCCCGGGACGGCAATCCCTTCGATGGTCCGACGGATCTCCGCGCTGAGCGTGCCGATCGCCTCGCGGTCATCCGGGTCGAGACGCGACAGCTCGTCGAGCCGATCCTCGATCGACGGCGCTTGCGCCATGATCCGCCGGAAGGCGTCCGTCGTCACGCAGAAGCCACCCGGTACGCGAATGCCTTCGATCCGCGACAGCTCGCCCAGGTGCGCGCCCTTGCCGCCCACGACCGCGACCTGCGTCTCGTCGACCTCTTGAAGATCCAGCACGTACTGCTCAGTCATCGTGACGCCCCCCGGGCAACCGTGCCCCGTCGCACTGCGGTGGCCGATCGAATCACCGGCGCCTCCCACTCTGCCGAACCTCTTGTCGAGCACGTCCTCATCCCTGCTTGCCTTTCCTCTGACGATTCGGGCGGCGCGCACCTCCGCACCGAACACCCGCGGCCACAACTGCACGGTGGCCGGTCCCACCACTGATTCGACGACACCGCGCCCCCATATGCGCAGGTTCTGGCTTCGGCCGACGATTGTGCGCCATGACCCGGGCCTTGCGGCAAGCCCCCCAGCGCGCTATAAGTTGAGAGTGGCAGGGAGAGAGCTCACTCTCCTTGCCTTTGTTTTTGCCGTCCAACGGAACTCACGACCATCTCGCGAAGCGGTGGCGTGCCACGTGGCCGCACGCTTTCGCCGGGCTCCGTGCGGCTGGATCAGCCCCCGAACCTGCGAGCCGGCCGGGCGCCGCAGCCCTGGGGCAAGCGCCGCTTCTTCCGCGTCCACCCTTCTCCACCCAGTGGTGGAGACGACCGCCCGAATGTCCACCGAGCGCCCCAAGACGCGTACGGCCAGGGCGAGTTAACGTCGGTTGTGTTCGAGACAAAAGCATTCTCGAACGTCATGGAATGCATTCCACACCCCTCTCCTGAGGGCATCCCCCGAAGCAATTCATGGATGCGTCCCCGAATGCGGGAATGCGGGAATGCGCTGGAACCGACTTCCTCTACGAGACCAATGGGGGCTCGCCATGCGACCGACCTCGTCCGAACCGTCCAACGAGTCCGCTGCCACTGCGCCCCGCAGGCGGCTCGACCCGTCCATGCGGGCGATGGCCTCCACCCTCTTCTACGACATCGGGCTCTCGGTGATCGCCTATTTCGTCGCCGGGCTGTTCGGCGCGGGCAACTACCTCGCCCTGCTCCTGGCCACCGTTGTCGCCGGGCTGCGCACACTCTGGGTGGTCCTGCGCCAGCGCAGGCTCGACCCGTTCGCGCTGTTCTTACTCGCCCTGTTCGGCGCGGGGCTCGCACTGAGCTTCACCACCGGCGACCCCCGGTTCGTCCTCGCCAAGGACGCGGCGGGCTCCTTCACGGCGGGGCTCGTCTTCGTCGGCAGCTGTGCCATCGGGCGCCCGCTCGCCTATTACGCGGCCCTGCGCTTCGCCCGCTCGGCCGGTTCCGCGCGGCACGACGAGTTCCGGAACTCCGCGAACACCGCCGCCATGCGGGCCCGCTGGTTCCGAGTCTCCCTGATCTGGGGGATCTCGCTCCTCATCGACGCGGGGCTGCGGATCGCGGCCGTGTACCTGCTGCCGATCGGGCCCGCGGCCAACGTCTCACAGGCCCTCATGCTCGCGGTCTACGGGCCGCTCACCCTGTGGACCGTCCACTCGGCGAGGAAGGCCCAAGCTGCCGCCCGAAGCGGAGCCAGGTTCTAACAGCCGTACAGGACAAGGTGGTAGCCACCACCCCACCGTTAGGGTGCATTTCATGCCGCACACCACCCCGCTCCGCCCCGAGTCGTTCATCCCGCGGACCTCCCCCGCCGCGCTCGCGGATCTCCGCGCGCGGCTGCGGGCGACGCGCTGGCCTGATGCGCCCGAGGCCGCCGGGTGGGCACTCGGGACTGATCTCGACTACCTGCGCGAGCTCGTCGCGTACTGGGCGGACGGGTTCGACTGGCCCGCGCAGGAGGCCGCGCTGGCCCGGCTCCCGCACTTCCGCGTGCCGCTCGGCGGGCTCGGGGTCCACTTCGTGCATGCCCGGGCCGTCGCGTCGGACGGGCCCGTGCTGCCGCTGGTCCTCAGCCACGGCTGGCCGGACTCGTTCTGGCGCTACTCGAAGGTCGTCCCGCTCCTCACCGATCCCGGTGCGCACGGCGCCGACCCCGCCGACGCGTTCGACGTGGTCGTGCCCGACATGCCGGGCTACGGGTACTCCGACCGCCCAACCGGGCCGCCCCTGGACGCCATCGCCGTCGCCGGGCTGTGGGCCGAGCTCATGGGCGTCCTGGGTTACGACCGGTTCGGCGCGGCGGGCGGGGACGTCGGCAGTCACGTCAGCCGCTACCTCGCTCTCGACCACCCCGACCGGGTCGTGGCCGTCCACCGCACCGACGCGGGCCTGCCGGTCTTCTCCGGCGACCCGTCGGAACTCTCGGCAGAGGAGCGCGCCTGGCTGGAGGGCGCCGCGGCCTGGGGCGCGACCGAGGGCGCGTACGCCGCCATGCACCGTACGAAGCCGCAGACCGCCGCCTTCGGACTCGCCGACTCGCCGGCCGGGCTCGCCGCCTGGATCGTCGAGAAGCTCCGGGCGTGGAGTGACTGCGGCGGCGACGTGGAGCGAAGCTTCACGAAGGACGAGATCCTCACGAACGTCACGCTCTACTGGCTCACCGAGACCATCGGCTCGTCGATGCGCATGTACCGCGCGAACGCCGCGATCCCGCCCGCCCAGCACGCCCGCCGCGTCGAAGTACCGTCCGGCTTCTCGCTGTTCCCCGGCAATGTCGTCCTGCCACCCCGGGCGTGGCTCGATCGCATGGCGAACGTGGCGTACGTGACCGAGCCGGCCCGGGGCGGACACTTCGCGCCCTTCGAGGAGCCCGAGCTGTACGCCGAGGAACTGCGTGCCTTCTTCCGGCCCTACCGGGAGGCGGCCCTGGGCTGAGGGCACCCCCAAGCCCAGGGCCGGTGCCTCACTCTCCCGACGCGGGCGGCGGTGCGAAGCCGAGCGGGTGGCGGACCGATTCCGGGCCGCGGACCCGCGTGCCGAAGACCACCAGCTCACACGCGCCCGCGGCACGGCAGTCGATGGTGCGGCCGTCGATGGCGGTGAACGTCGCCGACAGGGTGATCGTCTCGTCCACTCGGCCCGTGTCGCTGGTGGCCGGCGGCCGGGAGCGGGGGCGGCAGCCGAAGGTGTCGGTCGAGCCGGTCGCGCACTCCATGATCACCACGTGGTACTGCGGTTCGTAGCCCTTGCCCGTCGCCCGCACCGCCTGGCCGTCCACCAGACCCGTGTCGGGGTTCACCTGCAACGTGGGCGGCGCCTCCAGGGGCCCGTGCGGGGCGAAGCGCAGCGGCACGGTGGTGAGCAGCGCCCCGGTGTTGTCGGTCAGGGCGAGCAAGCACGGGTTGCTCGACGACACCGTACGGCAGTCGAACTTCCCTGCCGTGGTGCTCAGTTGGGCGTACAGCTTCTTCGGGGAGAGCTGGTACGTGCCGTCCGGGTACACGCGGAACTGGCGGCCCGTGTCGTCGTCACAGGTGGTCGCGGACGCCGAGGGGCCGCACTCCTTGACCCAGACGTAGTCCTTGGGCGGCCCGCCCGCGATGGTGAACTTGACGATGTCGCCGTCCCGCAGGCCGGTGGTGCGGTTCACGTTCAGCTGCGGGCCGGCGGCAGCCGTCAGCGCGGCAGGTGCCGCTGCCGCTGTCGGGGACATCAGCTGCCACGGGCCCCAACCGCCGCCGGGAAGCGACTGGTAGATCTCCCACATGCGGTCCCGGTTCCACTCACGTACCGTCAAGTGGAGCCTGCCGTCCGAGAGTTGATCCACCGTGCTCGGCTGGCTCAGCCCCACGTCCTGGCCGGGTACCAGTCCCATGGGCAGCACCGGACCCCAGCCGGATTCCGCGTTCTGCTGGTGCCGCACCTCCATCGTGCTGCCGTTGTTCGCCCCTGAGGCGAAGGCGTCGATGCTGCCGTCGCGCTCCTTGAACAGGACGACTCCGCCGTGGTAAGGGGTCGGGGCGAGCCCGAAGGCGTCCGGGCTGCTCCAGCCGCCCGGGCTGCCGTCCTCCACGGCGTGGCAGAACGTGCCGTAGGTGGAGAACAGCAGCTCCAGGTCGCCCGCCGAGTTCTCCATCGCCGTGATGTAGTAGCTCTTGGGCCCCACGGTCGCCGCGCTCACCCGCTGCCAGGCGCCGTACGCACCGCCCGGTGCGGCCTGTTCGCGGTGCCACACGAAGGGCAGGCCCCTGGTGGCCGTGGTGTCGTAGAAGAGCTGGAACTGCGCGATCCGGCCGTCCGCGCGGTCCACGGACACCAGGCTGTCGGAGACCGGCGAGCTCGCCAGGCCCTTGGCTCCGGAATCCGTACCGCATGCGGACGTGGTCGTGGCCACGGCCGGTGCCGCCTGCGCCACCGCGGGCACCCCGGCCACTCCCGCGCAGGCGATCGCCACCGCGACCATGCCCCGCAGCAGCGCCCCGACTCCGCCGTCCCGCAACGTTCTTCGTCGTAACCTCATGAACTCCCGCCCCTCTCGGTCGCCCCACCCGGCAAGGGAGAATCCTCTCGACGCACGACGCCCACTACCAGCTCGCAATCGGCCAGCGTCACCCGCGAGAACAAGCCGCGGCACGGACACCCGGTTCGCCCGCAGGTCACGCCGGTCGGTGGCCGTCCCCGTCTGCGTGCGCGCCATCGCCGGACGGCGTGGCTCGGTGGTCCTCGTCCTGGGCGAGGAGGCCGAGCAGGGAGGCCACGGTGAGGCCGGCCTCGGCCTCGACGGGGTGCCGCAGGATCTTTCCCGGCTCGATCCGGTAGGTGTTGCCGCGTCCCTCCCGGGCGTGGGACAGGAAGCCACTCTGCTCCAGGTCAGAAATGATCTTCTGGACGGCCCGCTCCGTGAGTCTGCAGCGGGCGGCGATGTCCCGGATCCGCGCGTTCTGGTCCTCGGCGATGGTCGCGAGCACGCGCGCGTGGTTGGTGATGAACGTCCATCCCGTGTGCGGTTCCGGTACTCCACCCATGGGCGAATCGTAGGCCCGCCGGTTCGTGTTGAGGAATACCCGAACTTGGCTTCATGTATCTCTTGACGTATGTCTCTGGTGAGCGCAAATCTGGGCGAGGAGGAACTGCCGGAGTGCGCAGGGGGAGATGGCCATGCCGCACTGTGAAGAGTCCGAGTCCGGGCGGGCCGGCACGTGCACCAGGCTGACCGGCTCCACCGGCGCACATCGACTGTCCGGACTGACGGTCTTCAGCCGCCCCGACGGCGACGGGACCGTCGTCGACGTGTGCGGCGAACTCGATCTCGCCACGGACCAACAGCTACGACAAGCCCTGCACGCGGACCCCGCCGGGTCGGACGGCTACATCCAACTGGACCTCAGCGGCGTCGAGTTCTGCGGCTGCTCCGCCGTCAACATCCTGCTGCACATCAGGCAGCGAGCCCTGGACGAGCCCGCCCCTCCCCCTGACACCGATCCCGACCCCGATCCCGACCCCGACATGGATCTCCGCCTCGAACTCGGGCAGTTGCGGCGGGCGATGGAGAGCCGGGGGACCATCGATCTGGCCCGCGGCATCCTCATGGCCGCGTTCGCCCTCACTCCCGAGGACGCCTGGAAGGTGCTGGTGACCACCTCCCAGCACACCAACACCAAACTGCGCAGCCTGGCCGAGCAGGTGGTGGACTCCGCAGGGGGTACGCCGCTGCCCGAGCCCGTACGCAAACACCTGTCCGTCGCGGTCGCCGAGGCCACGTCCTCGGGCCAGGGGTCCAACTAGGCGCGTTCTGATACGCGTTGGGGCGCCCGAATCATTCAACATACCTAGATCATTGCAATATCTCGTTTACGATTCATAGGTCCCTTGTCCCGACTCGCCATCTAGTGCAGACTTTTATCTCCGAGAAAGCTCACGGAAAAACGGGCCGATCGGATCAGCTGCTCTACCGTGAGGAACTTCCCTTGCATGGCGACAGCACATCCATCGCAGTTCAGGATCACGTCACCCCCGATTCATTCCGGTCTGCGGTCGGCACCTTCTGTACCGGCCTGACCGTCCTCAGCGCCGTGGGCCCGAAGGGGCCCGTCGGCTTCACCTGCCAGGCCTTCTCCTCGCTCTCCCTCGACCCGCCGCGGATTCTCGTCTGTCCCGGCCGGACGTCCACGACGTGGCCGCTCATCAGGGCCGCGGGCCGCTTCTGTGTGAACGTCCTCGCTGAGGATCAGACCGCTCTGAGCAGGCTTTTCGCCCGCCCAGGTGGCGACAAGTACGCGGGTGTGGGCTGGAGTTGCCCGCCCGGCGCGTCGCCCAGGCTCGACGGCGCGTGCTCCTGGTTCGAGTGCGCGATCGAGGCCGAGTTCGACGCGGGCGACCATACTGTCGTCGCCGCCCGGGTGCTCGCCCTGGACACCGCCGAGGGCCGGAAGCCACTGCTGTACCACCGTGGCCGGTACGCATCGCTGAGCGAGAGCACGGACAGGCCCGTATAACCTCGGAGCACCTGCACATATTCGGACCGGTGAGGCGTTCCGCGCTCCGTATGCGCACCCTCGCTTTCCCGCCAGGGCTCCGCCATTCGGCCACCCAAATGGCTCGATCTCACTCTCGATCCCGCTCAGGGATTTCGTCCCGTCGACGCGTCCTCGATGACGTGTCGGCTCCTGGCTATGCCACTCCCCCACCAATTCGACGTTAATTTTCTGTCAGGAGAATTCACATGGCAATGATCCATGACCGGTCGGGTCTGCTCACGGGCCTCGACGTGTTCGTGGGCGGTCCGATCCAGCACGCGATCCTGCCGAACGGCTTCGCGGGCGACCTCCAGTCCGCGATCACCAGGGCCATCGGCACCGTCCGGGAGAACGGCGGCAACATCTTCTCCGCCCATGTGGCGGAGAAGTTCGGCGAGGACACCGCGCAGTTCACCCCCGAGCAGGTCTCGGTGCGCGACTTCCGGTGGATGCGCAAGTGCGACGTGTTCGTCCCCGTCCTTCCGGTGCTGCCCGACCTCACCCTGCGCCGCACCGACGGCACGCACGTGGAGCTGGGCTGGGCGACCGCGCTGGGCCGTCCCATCGTCCTGGTGACCAAGCAGCCGTTCGTGGACTCGGCCAGCCATCTGCTCAAGGGGCTGCACCGGGTGGGCTCGGTGCAGGTCATCGACTTCGACGAGTTCAACGAGAAGCCCGGGCTCCTGGTCGACGCCGTGCTCGCCGCCACCGAGGTGCAGCGCGAGGCCCTCGGCTCAGCCATCGTCACGGGCGCCTGACGGCACTCCTCGCACTCCCCTGCCCGGCCGTCACCCGGCCCGCGCGCCCGGTCGGCCGCGCATCCCGCACAGCCTCACCACGGAGACCTCAATTGTCCGACGCCGTACGCATATTGGGAATCACCCTCAAGAATCCGGTCGTGGTCGGCTCCGGGCTGCTCACCGACCAGGAACGCAACATCCGCAAGCTCCTCGCGACCGGCGCGGGGGCCGTCGTCACCAAGACGATCCACCCCAGTCCGCCCCAGGATCTCGACGAGCGGATCTTACGGTTGCCTTCGGGCATGCTGAACAGCACCACGTACTCCAAGAGGTCGGTCGAGCACTGGCTGGCGGTCCTCACGTCCTTCGCGGACGAGCGGTTACCGGTGATCGCCTCCGTGCACGCCGACACCCCGGCCGAACTCGGTGAGCTCGCCGCCCGCGTGGCGGCCACCGGCTGCCCGGCGCTGGAGCTCGGCATCTCCTGCATCAACGAGGAGCCCGGCGGCGAGGAGGACACCCCCGACCGGGTCCACGCCTACACGGCGGCCACCCGCGCCCGCACCACGCTGCCGATCTCGGTCAAACTCGCCATCGGCGAGGGCCTGGTGGACCGGGTGCGTGCGGCCGTCGCGGGCGGCGCGGACGCCGTCACGGTCAGCGACACGATCTCCGGCGCCGCCGTCTCTTCCGAAACCGGCGACCTCGAACTCGGCGGCGTCTTCGGCTACTCGGGCCCCGCCATCAAACCCCTTGTCCTGGCTGCCATTTGGCAGCTCCGGCGACGCGGCTTCGACCTGCCCGTCCTCGGCTGCGGCGGCGTGAGCACCGGCCGGGACGTCGCCGACTATCTGAGCGTGGGCGCGAACGTGGCGCAGGTCTACACGGCGCTGCACACCGACATGTACGAGACGCTGGACCGGATCGTGACCGAGACCGGTGCCGCCCTCGTGCGCCCGGCCGGCGCGACGGCGGGAGCGGCCCGGTGACCCACGCCGCGTACTCCGCCCTGACCAGCGCCGACGTGAACCGGTCCGTCCAGGGCAGGACCCTGGTCTGGCCGATCGGCGCCACCGAACAGCACGGCCCGCACCTGCCGCTCAGCGTCGACTCCGACCTCGCCGAGGCGTTCGCGGCCGAGATCGCCGCCGGTCTTGACGGACTCACCCTGCCCGTGCACCAGATCGCCGCCCGCTCGCTCCCGCAGAGCGGCGGCGGGCTCTCCTTCCCCGGCACGCTGTACGTGGGCGGCGACACCCTCATCCGTTTCGTACGGGAAGCCCTGGAGTCGCTCGTCGCGCTGCCCTTCGAGCGGTTGATCATCGTGAACGGCCACTTCGAGAACGAGCCCTTCCTCTTCGAGGCGCTCGATCACGTACGTGCTCGCGGTCTCCTCGACGGCCGTGAGGTGTACGCCTTCAGCTGGTGGAGCCTCGTCCAGGAATCGTGGATCGCCGCCGAGGTGCCCGGCTTCCCCGGCTGGCACGCGGAGCACGCCGGCCTGACCGAGACCAGCCTGATGCTGCACCTGCGCCCGGAGTTGGTCACCGAGGAGCGGCCCGAGCACGACGATCCGCCGCGCAGCGGGGTCTATCTGCACCCCATCGATGTGAAGCAGATCTCCAACAACGGGATCCTGTCGTCCACTTCGGGATCCAGCGCGGAGCTCGGCGAGAAGCTCTTCCGCCACGTGACCGACGAGGCGCTGGCCATGGTCCGCCACGGCGAGGGCCTGCTGCTCGCCCGCACCCGCCCGGACCGACGCGGCCGTACGTCCCCCAACGACCGCAGCAACGGGACCGCACCAGCCGCATCGAAGGGACGACGCGCATGACAAGGACCACATCGCAGGACCGGTCGGCGGGCAAGTTCCATCTCGCCTTCATCTTCAACTTCACCCCCGACGACTGGCAGGGCCCGTTCGGGACCGGCGGGTCGCCGTGGGACGGGAAGTTCCACACCGAGGTGGCCCGGGCGCTGGAGCGCGCCTGCTTCGACTACGTCATCGTCGAGGACAAGCTGATGGTGCCGGAGTCCTACGGCGGCTCCGCCGAGGCGGCCCTCAAGCAGGCGATGGTGGTGCCCAAGCACGACCCCGTGCCGCTGGCGGTGGCCATGGGGGTGGCGACGTCGCAATTGGGCATCGTGGCCACCCTTTCCACGCTGGCGTATCCGCCGTTCATGACAGCACGGCTCTCCTCGACCCTGGACAGCATGCTGGGTGGCCGGTTCGGCTGGAACATCGTCACCAGCGCTGAGGACCTGGCCGCGCAGAACTTCGGCCTCGACAAGCTGCCGCCGCGCGATATCCGGTACGAGATGGCGGACGAATACGTCGACGTCGTCAAGCAGCTCTTCGCGTCCTGGGACGCGGACGCCGTCGTACTCGACCGCGATCGCGGGGTGTACGCGGACCACACCAAGGTGCGGCCCATCCACTTCAAGGGCAAGTACTTCCAGGTGCGCGGCCCCTTGAACACGGTGCCCTCGCCGCAGCACCGGCCGGCCTTCGTGCAGGCGGGTGCCTCTCCCCGGGGCCGGGCCTTCGCGGCCCGCAACGCGGACTCGATCATCGCCATCGCCAACGGCGTGGAGGGCATGAAGCAGTTCCGCGACGACGTGCGGGCCCACGCCAAGGACCACGGGCGCGACCCGGACGCCATCAAGGTCCTGTTCTGCATCACGCCCGTGCTCGGCGAGACCGAACAGGATGCGCGGGACAAGCACGCCCGGATGATCAACTCGCCCGAGTTCATCCATGACATCCTCGCCGAGACATCCGCGCTCACGGAGATCGACTTCGCGCAGTTCGATCTGGACGAGCCGCTCCCGTACCGGCTTGAGACCAATGGGGAACAGGGCTCGCTCGACCAGCTCCAGCAGTGGGGCAGCGGCAAAACGCTGCGTGAGCTGGTCGTCGACGCCGCGGGCGGGCTGGTCTCCTCGGTTGAGCTGATCGGAACCCCGGACCAGGTGGCCGAGCGGATGGGTGAGGTGATGGAAGAGGTCGGCGGCGACGGCTTCATGATTACGACGCCTGTGCTGCGGCTGAATCGCCGCTACATCGCCGAAGTCACCGACGGGCTCGTCCCGGCGCTGCAACGCCGGGGACTGACCCGCTCCGCGTACACCCCCGGGAACACGCTCCGGCAGAACCTCCTGGAGTTCTGAGCGGGTGGTGCGGGCACCCCGCGTGGCTCATCGGCCATGCGGGGTGCGTGCTAGGCACGTACGACGGGGATTTCCGCGTCCGCGTCACGAGAATCAGCCACCGGGAATTCGCGGTCCGTGTCCGTCTCAACGGCCCGCATCGTCCGGTACCAGCGTCCCCAGGTGTCGAGTTGTTCCGCGATTTCGTCGAGGCTGCGGCCGATCTCGGTGAGCGAATACTCGACCTTCGGCGGCACCTCCCGGTAAACGGTTCTTATGACCAGGCCGTCGGTCTCCATTTCGCGCAACTGGCGGGTGAGCATCCGCTGGGTGATCCGGGGCAGGGCTCGCTTGAGCTCACTGAACCGCCGTGTCCCAGCCAGGAGTTCCTTCAGGATGGCCAGTTTCCATCGGCCGCCCAGGACCTCCATGGCACTCTCGATCGCGCAATATTCCGGCGTGTTTTCCGCGCGTTCCGAACCGTCGCGCACGACTCCACCTCCACCACGGCATATACCTTGACGGTATACATCTTGAAACCTGGTATACATCTTGATACTACGTCACATTCGAGACCGTACTTGCGCCCTGTATTCGTATCCCACGATAGTGCGAGCATGACGAATAGCGATGCCCCCGCACAGGCCGCGGTCGAATCGGATGTTGCCGAGCAGAGGCGCAAATGGCTGGTCCTCGCGGTGGTTTCCACCAGCCTGCTGCTGTGCGGGATCGACCTGACCGTGCTGCACGCGGCCGTGCCGAGCATGTCCCTCGACCTGCATCCCAGCGGCGTGCAACTCCTGTGGATCGTCGACATCTACTCGCTCACCCTCGCCTCGCTGCTCGTCACCTGCGGCACCCTCGGCGACCGCATCGGGCGCAAGCGCATGGTGCTCAGCGGCTTCGCGGTGTTCGGGCTCGCGTCGGCGGCCGCCGCGTTCTCCCACTCGACGCCCCAACTGATCGCCGCCCGCGTCGCGTTGGGTATCGGGGCCGCGATGATCATGGCGTCGACCGTGGCCATCATCCGCGTCGTGTTCACCGACGACCGGGAACGCGCCATCGCGATCGGCATCTGGACCTCGGCCCACAGTGTCGGCGCGACCCTCGGCCCGCTGCTCGGCGGCCTGATCACCGAGCGTTGGGGCTGGGGCGCGGTCTTTCTGGTCAATGTGCCGATCGTGTTGGTCATCCTCGTCGTGGGCGCCCGTGTGGTGCCCGAATCCCGCAACCCCTCCCCGCGCCGCTGGGACATGGCGAGCGTCGCCCTGTCGATCACCGGGCTCGCGGGGGTGGTGTACGCGCTGAAGCAGGCCGGCGAGCACGTGGGGGTCGATCCGCTCATCCTGGCCGCGGCAGTCGGCGGGGCGCTGCTGCTCTTCCTCTTCGTACGTCGCCAACGACGCCTGGCAGAACCGCTGTTGGACTTCTCGCTCTTCGCCGACCGGCGCTTCTCCACCGCGACGCTCTGCGTGATCGGCTGCTTCGGAAGTTATGTGGCGCTGCTGTTCTTCCTCACCCAGTGGTTCCAGCAGGTCGGCGGGTTCTCGCCGGTACGGGCCGGGCTCGCCCTCATGCCGCTGGCCGCCGCGAACGCGGTGGGGGCCACCACCGCGCCCTGGGCTTCGGCCCGTTGGGGCAACCGCTGGGCGCTGACCGGTTCGCTCGGCCTGTTCGCGGCGGCGGCGTCGGCCCTGGCACTGACCGGGGACACCTCGCACTACGCCAGGCTCGTGGTGCCGCTCATCGCCGCCGGGCTGGGCGCGGGGGTCGTGATGACGCTGGGCGCGGACTCCATCATGGCCGCGGCGAACCCCGAACGCTCCGGCGAGGCCGCCGCGATCCAGGAGACCTCCTTCGAGCTCGGCGCCGGGCTCGGCGTCGCCATCCTCGGCACCGCGCTCGCCGCGACCTACCGCACGTCGCTGCCCGAGGTGCCCGGCCTGAGCCCGGGGCAGCAGAGCGCCGCCCAGGAGTCGTTCGCCTCGGCGGAGGACGTCCTGAAGCAGCTCCCCGCCACCACCGCCTCGAACCTCACCGCAGCGGCCCGCCGGGCCTACGACCAGGGCTTCGCCACGGTCGCCGGGGTGGCCGCGGCCGTTCTCGTGGCCACGGCGGTGCTGGCCGCGACGATGCTGCGGCCGCGCGCGACGGAGGTGGCGGAGGAGGACTCCGAGAGGGAGGCGCACGCGGCACCGTAGGGGTGCCACAGGGCTGAAGGGCGCGTGCCGGTCTCGGGAATCGAGGCCGGTGCGCGCCCTGGTTACTGCCCTGCGACGGATTCGGACAGTACGGAAAGCGGCCGCTGCCCGGCGTCCATGACCGGCTCCAAACACGTCCAGCACTTCTCTTGGCATGCTCCGATCAGACCTGCCAAGCTTCCCCCCAGCCGTCG
The DNA here is from genome assembly GCF_045206365.1 of Streptomyces sp. NBC_00212. Classification (NCBI taxonomy): domain Bacteria; kingdom Bacillati; phylum Actinomycetota; class Actinomycetes; order Kitasatosporales; family Streptomycetaceae; genus Streptomyces; species Streptomyces sp. NBC_00212. Next base: position 8,216,223 of record NZ_CP108115.1, on the reverse strand, counting down.
CCGTGACCCCAGGGAGACGGCGGTACAAGTCTCACCTCAGTGATCGTGCACGTGCCGCGCACCGTCCGCGGTCGTCCTCCGGCGCACCCAAGCCGGGCCGGGCGACCACCGAGCAGGCCGGAATCCCGGCCGCCTCAAAGGAGTTCCGTGTGAGATCCACCCCCCACAAGTCCCTCGCGGCGGCCGCATGCGCCGTCGCCGCGCTGGCTGCCGTGTCTCTTCCCGCCACCCCGGCGTCGGCCCAGGCCCCGCGCGCCGATGCCTGCACCCCGGCCCAGGTGGTCGCCAACGGCGGGTTCGAGAGCGGTACTTCACCCTGGACCCAGTCGTCGACGAGTGTGATCACCAATCGCACCGGTGAGAGCGCCCACGGCGGCACCCACTTCGCCTGGCTGAACGGTGTGGGCAGCACACACACCGACACGCTCTCCCAGAGCGTCACCATCCCGTCCGGATGCAGCACCACCACACTCACGTTCTGGCTGCACATCGACACGGCCGAGACGACCTCGTCGACCGCGTACGACAAGCTGACGGCGAAGATCGGCAGCACCACGCTGGCGACGTACTCGAACCTCGACAAGAACACCGGGTACGTGCAGAAGTCCTTCGACGTGTCCAGCTTCGCGGGGCAGACCGTCAACGTGGCCTTCACCGGCACGGAGGACTCCAGCCTCAAGACGAGCTTCGTCCTCGACGACGTCGCCCTCGACACCTCCGGCGGCTCGACCCCGCCCGCGGACTCCACCCGCACGCCGGCCGCGCCCTCGTACAACGTCAGCCTGACCAGCAACACGAGCGGCAACGGCTGGACCGGGCACGAGAGTGCGACCTTCACCAACGCCTCGGCCACCGCGCTCAGCGAGGTGTACCTGCGGCTGTGGGACAACTACCACGGCACCTGCTCCGCGATGCCGATCACGGTCAGCAACGTCACCGGCGGTACCGCGGGCGCCCTCTCGGTCGGCTGCACGGCCCTCAAGATCGACCTGCCGACGCCGCTGGCCCAGGGGCAGAGCGCCACGATCGGCTTCGACCTGGGCATCACCGTGCCCAGCGGCGCCGACCGCTTCGGCGCCGACGGGGCGTTCAACAACATAGGCAACGCCCTGCCGGTCCTGGCCATCCGTGACGCGGCGGGCTGGCACCTGGACCCGTACACCAACAACGGCGAGTCCTTCTACTCGCTGGCCGCCGACTTCAAGGTGACCCTCGACCACCCCACCAGCCTGCTGGTCCCGGCCACCGGCACCTCGGTCGACACCCCTGGCTCCAGCGGACGCACCGTCACCACGGCCACCGCGTCCAAGGTCCGCGACTTCGCCTGGGCGGCCGGCCCGTTCAGCAAGATCTCCGGCACCTCGCCCGCCGGCACCGCCATCAACATCTACTCCGTCTCGGGCATCAGCTCGTCCGACGCCCAGTCGATGCTGGCCACCGCCAAGTCCGCCGTGGACACGCACGCGGCCCGCTTCGGGGCGTACCCGTACGGCGAACTGGACGCGGTGATCGACAACAACTACTGGTTCGGCGGTATGGAATACCCCGGCTTCGTCCTCGACCTGGTCTCCACCACGGCGCTCACGCACGAGATCGGGCACCAGTGGTGGTACGGCATCGTCGGCGACGACGAGTACAACAGCCCTTGGCTGGACGAGGCGTTCGCCGACTACTCCACCGATCTGGCGCAGAACAAGACCGGCGCCAACTGCTGGAACAGCGTGTCGTGGGCGTCGTCCGCCGAGAAGATCACGAACTCCATGGCGTACTGGGACGCCCACTCCTCCCGGTACTCGACCGTCGTCTACGGCTACGGCAAGTGCGCTCTGCACGACCTGCGGCGCGTCCTCGGTGACAGCGTCATGGCCAAGTTGCTGAAGGACTACGCCACTTCGCACTGGTACGGAGTCTCGACGACAGCCGAGTTCAAGGCGGCGGCCCAGGCGGCCACGACCACGGACCTGACCTCGTTCTGGACCCAGCACCGCATCGACGGCTGACGGCTCATCAGTTCGCCGCGGAGGACGCCGTCCGTCATCCGCGGCGAACCCGCCTGGCGTTGACCTCAGGCCGTCTGGGCGTCGAAAGCCGCGAACATGTCGAGCAACGGCCGCGGCGCATCAGCGTTGAAGATGGTGTCGAGCCCATCGGCCGACTCCCTGGCGGTCGCTTCGGCACGCGGGAAGAGCTTCTCCTCGTATGCCGCCAGGGCCGCCTCGATGTTCCCGGCGTGGCGGGCCAGGGAGCGTCCGAGGTCCGCGCCGTCGATCATCGCGAGGTTGGCGCCTTCCCCGGCGAACGGGGACATCAGGTGCGCCGCGTCCCCGAGGAGGGTCACGCCCGGCACGCGCTCCCAGCGGTGGCCGATGGGCAGGGCGTGGATCGTCCGGGGTGTCATCGGACCGTCCGCGTCGGTGATCAGCTCCCTCAACTCGGGTGACCAGTCGGCGAATTGGGCCAGGACAGCTGTCCTGGCAGCCGCCGTGTCGGTGAAGTCGATGCCGGACAGCCACTCCTCGGCGGTGCGCAGCGCGGTGTAGATGTGCAGGCTGCCGTCGGATTCCCGGTGGCCGAGGAATCCCTTGTCGTCGCCCACCGCGAAGAGCATGCCGCCACCGACGAGCCGCGCCGCCCCGGGATGGCGGGTCTCCGCGTCCAGGAGGTCGAGTTCGACGAAGGAGATTCCGGTGTACGTGGGTGTCGCGCCGGACAGTAGCGGCCGGACCCGGGACCACGCTCCGTCGGCGCCGACGAGGAGACCGGTGGTGAACGCACTGCCGTCGGCGAGGGTCACCTCGTGCACTCCCCCGCCCACCGGACGCGCCGCCGTGACCTTGGAGTCCCAGCGCACCGTGCCGGGCGGCAGGGAGCCGAGGAGCAGCGCGCGCAGGTCGCCTCGGTCGATCTCCGGGCGGCCGCCGGTTCCGTCGTCGACCTCCTCGCGCAGCACGCGGGCGTGCTTGTCGAGGATGCGCATCGCCTGGCCGCCCGGGTGCACCTTGGCGAGGAACTCGTGGTGCAACTGCGCGGCGCGCAGGGCCTCTTGGCCTGATTCCTCGTGGATGTCGAGCATGCCGCCCTGGGTGCGGGCGTCCGGGGAGGCGTCGAGGTCGAAGACGGCGGCTTCGATGCCGTGTACGTGCAGGACGCGGGCGAGGGTGAGACCGCCGAGCCCGGCGCCGATGACGGCGATGGGGTGGTGCGGGGTGTGGCTGCTCGCGGTGGAGCCGATGGGGGTGCCCATGGGGGTGCTCTCATTTCATTGCGTAGGTCCGGTGGTCCGGGGGGGCGGACGGTGACGCGGGCAGCCCTCAGGCACGCGGTGTGGTCTTCGTGCCGTTGATCACCGCGCCGAAGATCCAGGCGAAGCGCTGCCGAGGCGTGCCGGAGACGAGGTCGTCACCGAGCGCGGCGATGCGCGGGTGCGTGTCGGGCGAGGCTTCGCGCAGGGCCGCGGTGAGGGTGTCGTGCTCGCTCTCTGCGTTGCCGGACTGTTCGCGGGTCGAGTGTTCGGCGGCGGTGGCGGTGGCGACCTGGAGCAGTACGTCCACGCCCCAGGCGGCTTGCGCGTCCGGCACCTCGCCTTCGTGCAGGAGCTCCAGAATGGCCTCGACCAGCGCCAGGTAGTTCGGGCCCGAGGGCCGCGCGACCAGTGCGGCGCGGGCGAGGCTCGGGTTCGCGAACAGCACATCGACGTACGAGCCGAGCACGTGGAGCAGCCGGTCGTGCCAGTCGCCCCGGGTGGCGGCAGGTGCCAGGTCGACCGCGCCCAGGAGTTCCTCCAGGATCGCCGCGTGCAGTTCGGCGGTGTTGGCGACGTACACGTACAGCGACGCGGGACCCGTGTCGAGCTCCTGGGCCAGGCGGCGCATGGTGACGCGCTGCAGCCCTTCGGCTTCCATCAGGCGGACCGCCGTCGCGACGATGCCCTCGTGGGTGAGCGCGGGCTTGGCGGGCCGCTCGCGACGGCTGCGGGGGGCGGGGGTCTGTGGAGTCACACGTCCACGGTAACGAACATGTTCGTTACGAACAAGTTCGGGATCACCGAGCTCCAAGGCGCTCGGCCAGAAAGTCGAGGATCTCGTCCCTGGCCTTCAGCGTCGGATGGCCGGCCTCGTCGACGAGGTGTGCGGTGACCACACTGTGCGGGGTGCCGACCACGTCGCGGAAGAAGGGGGGCGGGTCGGTGTTCGCGGCGCTGTCGGGCAGGACACGGCCGTCGAAGGCGTCGCCGAGCAGCGCCCGGTAGGCGGCGAAGCGCCGGCCCGTGCACCAGCGGTCGCCCTCGAAGCGGTAGGCGAGGACCTTCAGGCCGTCGCGCTCCACGCGGTCGCGGACCGCGCGCGCGTCCTCGTCGCTGATTTCGAGCCCCGCGGGGTCATCCAGCGGCAGCGACGGGTGGCCGAGCACGGGGGCGACGACGGCCGGCTCCAGCGTCATGGTGAGGGCGAAGTTGCCGGTGAAGCACAGCCCGATCGCGCCGACTCCCACGCCGCCGCACGCGGCGTGTGCCCGGCGCGCGAGCCCGCGCAGCCACGCCGTCACGGGGCTCGTGCCACCCCCGGCGAACGCACGGAACTCCGCACTGACACATGCGCGACGGACTACCCGCTCCCCGCCCTCCACCGTGGGATGGGCCCCGTCGACCCCGAAGAGCGAGGGGACGTGGACGGTGAATCCCGCGTCCCGCACCCACCGCGCCATGCGCAGGACGTCGGGGCTGATGCCCGGCATCTCCGGCATCAGCACGACGGCCGGCCCGGAACCGGCGACATATACCGCTTTCACCACCCCGTCCACGTCCACGAGTTGGCGGGAGAAGTCCGGGGCCGGGTCGTCGAGGCGTCCGCTGTCAGTACTCATGGTCGCAGCGTGACCCCATGTGCCCGACAGAACGAGGGGCCGGATCGCCAGACATGGGGGTAATCTCGCCACGGTGAGAGGGGCAAATGTGAGTGCGCTGCGGATCGGTGTCCTGGCCTACCCGGGCTGCTTCGCGTCCGAAGTGTTCGGCGTACCCGATCTCTTGACGATGGCCGCGCACGTCGCGGGACCCGACCGCGCCGGGTACGAGGTGTCGATCGTCTCGCCTCGCCGGCGTGTCACCGCGTCGGGCGGCGCGCAGCTGGCCGTCTCTCCGCCGCGCGAGGTCGACGTCCTTGTCCTGCCGGGCTTCGAGCTCGTACCGGGCCTCGACGTGGACGCGAAACTCGCCGCCCTCGCCCCTGAAATCGCCGTGATCCGCTCACACGCGGCCGCGGGCGACGTCGTCGTCTCGATCTGCGTCGGCGCGTTCCTGCTCGCCGAGGCCGGGCTGCTCAACGGGCGCCGGGCGACGACCTGTTGGCTACTGGCGGACGAATTGGCCCGGCATTGTCCGGACGCCGATGTCCGACCGGAGCACCTCGTCGTCACCGACAGGGGTGTGACGACGACGGCCGCGTTCAGTGCCATGTACGACTTCGCCCTCGGCCTGATCCGCGAGCACAGCGGTGCCGAGGTGGCGCGGACGACCGCACGGATGGCCCTGCTCGACGACGCCCGCTCGTCCCAGACTCCGTACGTGGACGTCGGCCTTCTTCCTCAGCCGGGATCCGATTTCTCCCGCCGGGTCATGCGCCGGCTCGACCAGAACCTCGCCGACCGGTACGACCTGGCCGCGCTGTCGGACACGTTCAATGTCAGCACGCGTACGCTGCTGCGGCGCTTCGCGGGTGAGACGGGGCAGAGTCCGCTGGAGTACCTGCAGTTGTCCCGCGTCCGGCGCGCCCGCCACCTCCTGGAGACCACGGACCGCACCGTCGCCGGCATCGCCACGGCGGTCGGCTACCGCGATCCGGGAACCTTCGCCGCGCTCTTCGCCCGGCACACCGGCCGACGTCCACGGGACTACCGCGCCGCCTTCCGGCGCACCGCCGAGTGAGCCTGGAGTGTGGTGATCCACACACTGCCCCTCCCTGCGACATGTGCGACGCCCACATCGACGCCTTCGGACGAAAGGTCCGGTTACTCTGTGGTCCGCGTGATGGCCAGGGGAGTTGCCGTCCGCCGCGAGTGATGACGGGGGAAGCACGTGTCGGACCAGACCGATGCACCGGCGGGGACGCAGGAACAGCTCTTCGGGGAACTGCGCCGCGTCAAGCAGGCATCCGGGTTCAGCTACGGCCAGTTGGCCGAGCGGACCCACTACAGCCGCTCCTCCTGGGAGCGTTTCCTGAACGGGAAGCAGCTCCCTTCCAAGGTGGCCGTCGAGCAGTTCGCCGCGGCCACGGGAGCGGACCCGCGTCCGCTGCTCGCCCTGCTCGTGGCGCCGGGCCAGGCCCAGCCGCCTGCCCAGGAACCGGCCGCCGCCGAGGCGTTGGCACCTGAGCCCGCGACACCCGAGCCCGCGGCCGCGACGGCCGAGCCTCAGGATCCGGCGCCCACGGTCGTGGAGGCGGAACCTGACGCGCCCCGCCCGCCCGAACCGGTCCCCGCCCGGCGGCGGCTCGTCGGCCGCCCGTCCTGGCGGCGAAGACTCGGGGCCGTCGGCTACATCGCGACCGGCGCGGTCATGGGCGCGGTCGCCACCGTTGTGGTCATGGGAACCGCGTCCGGCGCACATGGCGGGGTCGCCAAGACGCCCGGCGCCCAGGCATCGGGTGCCGGGACCGGCCAGGCGGCTCCCGTGCCCGCGGGTGGGAAGGTGGACGCGCGCTGTTCCGGAGACACCTGCCTACGGCGTGATCCGCAGGCCATGGACTGCCAGTGGGACGCGAGCACCTCGCACGACACCTGGCTGCGCGGCATGCACATCGAGCTGCGGTACAGCCCCGCCTGCCATGCGGTGTGGGGGCGGATCGAGAACGGCGCGGTCGGCGACGTCGTCAAGATCCGGGACCGGACCGGCCTGGAACTCCAGGCCACGATCCGGACCGACCGGGACACCTACACCCAGATGCTCGCGGTCACCGACGACGCACCGGCGGAGTCCGTGACGATCTGCGGGGCCATACCCAGCCAGAAACAGTTGGAGTGCTCACCGAGCCCCAACGTCCAGCCGTAGAGCGGAACTTACGGTGGCACCGGAGTCAGACCGTCGTCTTCGAGGGCGCCGGGAGGCGGGCCGGGTCGAAGGCGGTCGCGGCGAGCGTGCCGTCCCTGGTGATCAGGCCGAAGACCGGGTACCCGGTGATGTCGAAGGCCTCGCCGAGCGGCCCGTCGCCGGGCTCGACCACGATGTGCGCGACCTCGGACAGGGCCGCCACCTGCTCGCGGGCCTCCTCCTCGGTGCCGTGCACGACGGCCAGGACGCTGCGGCCGGTCTCGCGTGCGGTCGTGCGGGCCTGCTCCACGAAGAGCGGCAGCCGCTCCTTGCAGGCCCGGCAGTCGGGCGAGAAGAAGCCGAGCATGGTCTCGCCGAGGCTTTCGCGCGTGACCCGCTCGCCGGCGGTGGTGACCACCGAGAAGGGCGGGGCCGGGGAGCCCGCCGGGATGATGAGGCCTTCCGCCACCGAGTCGGCCTTCTGCTCGGCCTGGGCGCGGAGTTTGCGGATGACGCCGAAGGTGAGCAGCAGGTTGAGCAGACAGAGCACGGCGATGAGGGCGACGGCGGCGACGAGGAAGGGCATGGGTGACTCTCCGGGGTCTCGTGTCAGCGTGCGGCGGGGTGTCCGCCTTCAGTAGGAGGGTTCGGGGCGACCGGGCTGTAGGCCCCGAGGCAGCCTCAACCAGCGGGCGAACCAGGCCGGTTGTGGTCAGGACGCGGATCTGCGGACCCGCCCCGACGTGCGCGGCGTACCGTCGTCGAACAGCACGCCCAGTTCGTCCGTGAAGATCACGAGCAGCGCGCCCACCAGCGCGCCGAACGCCGCGATCAGGACGCCCGCCGCCTCGGTGGGGGTCGGTGTCCCGGCGAGACGTGCGGCCAGGCCGAACGCGGCGAGGGCGAGCAGTGCGGTGTTCCGGACCAGGTGGCGGCGGCCGATCGGGACGGTCGAGGCGCCGAAGCACGCGCAGGACGCCTTGGTTCCGCTGCGCAGCGTACGGACGATTCCGGTGGTGAACGCGGCCAGCAGCAGCAGGGTCAGGACGAAGCCGGGCGCGGGCCACAGGGCGAGCAGGACCACCGCCGCGCACTCCCCGGCGACCACGGCCACTGCCACGGTGCGGCTCAGGCGGGCCGGAACGCCCATGGATCGGGCCGAGTTCTCGAAGCTCCTGAAGGCCACGGCGCCGCGCACCTTTCCGATGGCGGAGGCCACGAACACGATGCCGACGAGGAGTCGGACGGCAAGCAGGACGTATGCCACGAGCAGCTCTCGCCTCCCTGGGACGGTGGGCCAGAGGCAATGTAACCCCAAGGCGACTTGAGCAACAGTGGCCATTTCCCGCTCACCGTTCCGTCACGGATCAAGAATCAACCAGGCAACTCCCGCCCCCTTGCGTCCAGTTGGGTGCACCACATAACTTCTGCCCCGGCTGGATCTCACCCATGGTCCGGTCTTCACCGCTACGACGGAGGTCCACGATGACCCGTGTGATCGGCACGATCGGCGACCGGCTTCTCGGCATGCTGCTGAAGGAGGACCGGGCCGGTGCCTGTGTCCCCGAGCACGGCAGTTTCTGCAAGTGCTCCAACCACGTCCGCTACGTCTACAGCTGCAACGGTCCCTGTGTGAAGGACGGCAAGTGCTGACAGCGCCCCTTTCCATCGCGTAACCAGGAGGTAGTCATGAGGCGCATGATCGGCACGATGGGCGACCGGCTGCTGCGGCTCGCGATCGGCGAGCAGTCCGCGGGCACCTGCGTCCCCGAGGTGGGGACGCTCTGCTATTGCAAGGGTGGATACGAGTACCGGTTCACCTGTAACGGCGTGTGTACCAAGCGCACCAACAAGTGCTGATGACGCACTCCGATCCATCGGCCGGTTTCCCGGAGGCGGCTTCGCCTCCGGGAAACCGGCTGCGGGCCCGCGCCGCGTGGACGGCGGTCGCCCTCCAGTTCCGCGCCACGCCGGGCGGCGCCTCGCTGCTGTTCGCCCTGACCGTGGGAGTCGGGGTGACACCGGCCGCCACCGCCTGGCTCGCCAAGCTGCTCTTCGACGAGCTCGGCCGCGGCGCGCACGCCGATGTGCGCCACGCCATCATGCTCGCCGTCGCCACGGCCTCGCTCGGCGCGCTCTCCGCCGTCCTGCTCCAACTGTCCGCGTATCTCGACGAGTTGGTGCGCAGGCGGCTCGTCGTCGAGGTCGAGCGGACCCTGTTCGCCAAGGTCGACGAGTTCCACGGCCTTCGGCGGTTCGAGGACCCCGCGTTCCACGACCGGCTGCGGCTCGCCCAGCAGGCCTCGGAGGACGCGCCGCACAACATCACCATGTTCACCCAGGAAGCGGTCCGTTCGGTGGCCGCGATCAGCGGCTTCACCGGCGCGCTGCTGGCCGTATGGCCCCCGATGGTGGGCCTGTTGTTCCTGGTCGGCGCGGCTGCCCTGCTCGCCCGGCTCTCGCTGGCCCGCCGCCAGGTCACCGTGTGGGAGCTGACCTCGGCCCGGCTGCGCCGCCACCTGTTCTACCGCTCGCTGCTCACCGACCCCCGTGCGGCCAAGGAGATCCGGCTCTTCGGGCTCGGCGGCTTCCTGCACGGCAGGCTGGTCCGCGCGCTGAGCGAGGCCACCGAGGCGGAGCTCGCGGTGGCCCGGCGCGGCGCCCTGGTGCAGTCGGCGTTCGCCGCGCTCAACGCCCTGGTAGCCGGCGTCGGTACGGTGGTCGTCGTCGCGGGCGCCGCGCGCGGCAGGTTCACGGTCGGCGATGTGACGTTGTTCATCGCCGCCGCCGCGGGAGTGCAGGGGGCGTTCACCGGGATCGTGCTGCAGGCCGGCTCGGCCGCCGAGGGCGTCCGGCTCTTCGGCCACTACCTGGATCTGCTGGACACCCCCGACGACCTGCCGCGCGGCGATGCCCCGGCCCCCGCGCTCACCGGCCGCATCGAGCTGCGCGACGTCTGGTTCCGCTACGACCCGTCCGGCCCCTGGGTGCTGCGCGGAGTGGACCTGACCATCCCGGCGGGCTGCGCGATGGGTCTGGTGGGCCGCAACGGCGCGGGCAAGAGCACCCTCATCAAGCTGCTCTGCCGCTTCTACGACCCCGAACGGGGCGCGATCCTGTGGGACGGCACCGACATCCGGACCATGGACGTGGCCGAGCTGCGCCGCCGGATCGGCGTCACGTTCCAGGACTACATGACGTACGACCTCTCGGCGGCCGAGAACATCGGCATCGGCGATCTGCCGCACCGCGAGGACCCGGAACGCATCCGCGGCAGCGCGGCGCTCGCCGGTATCGACTCGACCCTGAGCGGCCTCCCCGACGGGTACGAGACCCAGCTCAGCCGGGTCCACCTCGACGAGGAGGACGGCACACCGGGGGTCACGCTCTCCGGCGGCCAGTGGCAACGGGTGGCGCTGGCCCGCTCGTTGATGCGGGGCGAGGCCGATCTGCTGATCCTGGACGAGCCCAGCTCGGGCCTGGACCCGGAGGCCGAGCACGAGGTGCACCGCACGCTCGGTCTGCACCGCCGCGAACGCACCGCGCTGCTCGTCTCGCACCGGCTCGGCGCCCTGCGCGAGGCGGACACCATCGCCGTCCTGGTGGACGGCGAGATCGCCGAACTCGGCTCCCACGACGAGCTGATGGCCCTGCGCGGCGGGCACTACGCCCGGCTCTTCGCGCTGCAGGCGGCCGGGTACGCCGAGCGCGGCGACCGGGCCAGGACCCCGGAGGCGGCCACATGAGCCGCCCGGAACGAAAGGCGCTCACATGACGGATGCCGGGCGGACGACGGCGGCGCTGGCCGTGGGCGCGGGCGTGCTCCTTCTTTCCGTACGCGCCCTGCGGGCACACGTCACGCTGGTCAGGGTCACCGGGTCGAGCATGGCGCCGGCCTTCGCCGACGGCGACCGCCTGCTGGTCCGCCGCACCCAGCGGGTGCGGCTCGGCGACGCGGTGGTCTTCCGCAATCCACTGCCGTTCGGCGATGGCGACGAAGCCCTGTCCTGGCTGGTCAAGCGGGTCTCGGCGATGCCCGGTGACCCCGTGCCGCCCGAGGTCCGCGCCGTCGTCGGGGCCGCGGACGGCTCACTGGTGCCGCCCGGGTCGCTGGTCGTCCGGGGCGATGCGGCCCGCACGCAGGACTCCCGCCACTTCGGCTACGTGCCCCAGTCGGCGCTGCTCGGCGTGGTAGTCACTCGACCGACCCCCCGTGAGCGCGGGCCCGTCCGGCCGCATCTGGATCCGGCGCGCTGATTCACACGGGCCGCTGACGCTTCGTCACCTTCCGGTTCCCGTGCGGCTGTCGGGTCAGCGCGGCGTCGGCCGCGCCAAGGATGCCGGCGAAGGAACGGGTGATCATCGGCCGCCCGAGGACCCGGGTCAGGACGGGGCCCAGCACCGGCAGCTTCATCTCCGCGCGGGTGGTCCAGTGGACCCGGGTGCCCCCGCCGACCTCGGTGAACGTCATGCTGCCGAACTCGTGCCGGGACGGCGGCACACTGCGCTCGACGACGTATTCGGTGGTGTAGGGCGCCTCGTAACGGGTGATGCGCTCCCTGAGCCAGCCGATCGCCCAGAGGTGGCTGCGCACCGCGCCCACGCCGTAGGGCGTGGACTCGCCCCGCCGGGTCAGCCGGCAACGCAGCACCAGGGGTGAGCGCTCGTAGTTGGTGGTCGTGGTGAGCCAGGCGAAGACATCGTCGATGGGGGCGTCGATGACACGCTCGACGGTCATGGTTTCCACGGTCAGTGCACTCCTCTGTCGAGTGGGCGCACCGCGTCGTCGCGGTGCAGCTTGTCCGGGTTGCGCACGGCATAGAGGCCGGTGATCCGCCCGTCGTGGATCTCGAAGGCGACCAGCCAGTCGAGTTCGCCGTCGGTGAGGAACCGCGCCGCGGGCATGCCGTTGTACGTGGCGTGCTCGATCCGGGTGTCGGGGGTGATGCTGGTACGGGCCACACCGAGGACGAACCGGGCCACCTCCTCGCTGCCGGTGATCGGGCGGCGCGCGGCGGTCACCTTCCCGCCGCCGTCCGCGATCTGGACGACGTCGGGCGCCATCAGATCCATCAGCGCCTGGATCTCACCGGTCGACGTCGCGAGCAGGAACCGCCGGACGATCTCGCGGGTGGCTTCGGATTCGGGCTCGAAGCGCCGACGCCGCGCGTGTACGTGCCGCCGTGCCCGGTGGGCGATTTGACGGACCGTCACCTCGGTCTTGCCGATCGAGGCGGCGATCTCGCCGTGGCTGTAGCCGAACACGTCGTGCAGCACGAACACCGCGCGCTCGGTCGGGTTCAGCGTCTCCAGGACGAGCATCAGGGCCATCGACACGGACTCGGCCAGGATCGCGTCCTCGCTCACCGCGGGTCCGGTGCGGATCGGCTCGGGCAGCCAGGTGCCGATGTACTCCTCGCGCCGTGCCTTGACCGCACGCAGATGATTGAGCGACTGCCGGGTCACCACGCGCACCAGGTAGGCGCGCGGATGCTCGACCTCGGCCGGGTCGACCGCGCTCCACCGCAGATAGCTCTCCTGAAGCACGTCCTCGGCGTCGGCGGCGCTGCCCAGCATCTCGTAGGCGATCGTGAACAGCAGCGGGCGGTGCTCGCTGAAGGCGTCCTCAGTCACGACCCGCCTCCCCCGCTGCCGCGCATGCGTACCCCGGCATCCCACCAGACCTCTCTTCGCTGTTCATGCCTGCTCACCTGTCCACGCACGCCCATCGAGACACCTCGCCCCAAAGAAACGTGACACCCCGCCGATGTGATCCGCTTCACCATGACCGGCGCGGGCGAATGCCGCCCCGAGGGGGGACCGACAGGTGATTCGTGAAAGGTGTTTCGCCTGATTGTTTGCGCGAATGCCTCGTCCTACCCTGGGGGCATGGGTGCCGTACCTGAACCGCATGCAGGCTGGACGTTCCTCACCAACCACGCCCGCGTGCTGGCCGCGATCGCCGACGACCCCTCGACCCGCATACGCGACATCGCCGCGCACTGCCGGCTCACCGAGCGCGCCGTCCAGCGGATCATCGCCGATCTGGAGGAGGCCGGATACCTCTCCCACACCCGGCACGGCCGCTCCAACACGTACCGCATCGAACCGGGCACGCCCCTGAGACACCCGGCCGAGGCCGGACTGACCGTGGCCCCTCTCCTCGCGGTCCTGGCGCAGCACGACGAGCAGCGCGGGAAGCCTCAGGCGCAGGACCACCAAGCCGCGCCTGCGCGGGATCGGGAGGCGCAGCCCGACCGGGCGCGCTGACCGTCCCACTGCCTCGGGCGTGGCCCGGCACCCGAGGCGGTTACTCAGCGTGCGCGACCCGACTCTCTTCCCGGATCTCCTCTGCCGATCTCCGCGCGCCGGGAGAAGATGGTGAAGGCGCTGAGACAGGAGTGAGGCGTCTGGTGGGCTGACGAAGGGCCGACGATGAACGCATCCGAGGTATTCGGGGAGCGGCTCGGTCCGCTGCGTGTCGCCGCATCCGAGCCGGGCGGGCTCCTCGACGTGCTGGGGGTCGCCGCCATCGTCCTGGACGAGACCGGCCGGATCGCCCTGTGGAGCCCGCAGGCCCACGAGCTGTTCGGCTGGGACGCGCAGGAGGCCCTCGGCCATTCCGCCGCGAAGCTCCTGGTGGCCGAGGAGCACCGCCCGCAGGTCCTCGACCTGTTCGCCCGGGTGATGAGCGGCGGCGGGACATGGGCGGGCGTCTTCCCGGTCCGGCACAAGGACGGCCGCACGCGGATGGTGGAGTTCCGCAACATGCGGCTCCAGGACGAGCACGGCGGCCTGTACGCGCTGGGAATCGCCACCGACGAGCCGACGCTGCGCGCCGTCGAGCGCGACTTGGCCCTTTCGGTGCGCCTCGTGTCACAGTCGCCGATCGGCCTGGCGGTGCTGGACACCGACCTGCGCTACGTCCTGGTCAACCCGGCGCTGGCACGGATCAACGGGGTCACGTCCGCCGATCACATGGGGCGGACGGTCCATGACGCCCTGCCGTTCCTGGACACCGCGCACATCGAGTCCGTGATGCGGCGGGTCCTGGAGACGGGCGTGCCGCTGCTCGACGAGACGGCCATCGGCCGGACCTTCGGCGATCCGGCCGAGCACGCCTGGAACGTGTCGTACTACCGCCTGGAGGACCCGGCCGGCCGGGTCCTCGGCGTCGCGACGTCGGTCGTGGACGTCAGCGAGCAGTACCACGCGGCGAACGAGGCCGCCGAGGCCCGCAGACGCCTCGACCTGATCGCCCGTGCGTCGGTGCGCGTGGGCACCACCCTCGACCTGAACCGCACCGCCCACGAGCTGGCGGACCTCGTGGTGACCGACCTCGCCGACATAGCGGCCGTCGACCTCCTCGACTCCGTCCTGGAGGGCCACGGCGCCGCCAAGGCCCCTTCGACGGGGCCCGTGTCCATCCGCGCCCTGGCCGTCGCGTCCGCCTATCCCTCCGAGGCGCTCCGGGCGGCGGCCGATCCCCCGGGCAACATCGCGAAGTACAACGCGGAGCGCCTGGTCACCCGCTGCGTCACCACGGCGCGGCCGGTCCTGATCAGCCACGTCGGGCCGGGGGATCTGGCGAACATCGCCCGTGACGACGAGGCCGCCGCCCTCCTCGACCGCGCGGGCCTGCACTCCTACCTGGCGGTCCCGCTGATCGCGCGCGGTGAGGTCCTCGGCGCCCTCGACCTCAAACGAGCCCGCAATCCGCAGCCCTTCACCCACGACGACGCCGTCCTGGCCCTCGAACTCGCCACCCGGGCCGCCGTCTCCATAGACAACGCCCGCTGGTACCAACAGCAGCGCCACGCCGCCCTCTCGCTCCAACGCCACCTCCTGCCGCGCCAGCCGCCCCAGCCCACGGGGCTCGACGTCGCCTACCGCTACCAGCCCGCGGCCGCCATCGGCGAGGCCGGCGGCGACTGGTTCGACGCCATCCCCGTGGCCGGCGACAAGACCGCGCTCGTCGTCGGTGACGTGATGGGGCACGGCATCAACGCGGCCGCCACGATGGGGCAGTTGCGCACCGCCACCCGTACGCTGGCCGGCCTCGACCTCGACCCCGCCGACGTCCTGCGCCACCTCGACCGCATCACCGGCGAGCTGGACGAGACGACCGCCACCTGCGTGTACGCCGTCTACGACCCGCACCGCACGCACTGCCGCATCGCCCTCGCCGGGCATCTGCCGCCCATCTGGGACCGCCCGGGCCGCGCCCCCCGCTTCCTGCAACTCCCCACCGGCGCGCCGCTCGGCGTCGGCGGCGTCCCCTTCCAGGCCACCACGGTCGACTGTGCGCCCGGCGACCGGCTCGTCCTGTACACCGACGGCCTCGTCGAAACCCGCGACCAGCCCATCGACGACCGGCTGCGCGCCCTGCTCGACGCGCTCACCCACCACCGGCTGCCCCTGGAAGCGACCTGCGACCGCCTCCTCGCCGCGCTGCCCCCGCCGCAGGGCCACGACGACATCGCCCTGCTCATCGCGCAGGTCACCCCGTCCCGTCGCCCGGCCTGAGGAAGGCCCGCCCAGCCCCGTGCCGCACTCCGTTCGCGGTACTCCGGGGTGTACGAAGGGAGCTCGCTGGGCACCCCGTAGCTCTATGACCACCTATGTCGTAACGATCCCCGGAACCCTTCTCGCGGAGCGCACCGAGGCGACCACCGCGACCCTCGAACGCGCCCTGCGCCCCGCCGACCCGCGCGGCACCCCCGTCGGCGAGGCGGAGCACCTGGAGATGCTCACCTTCTACAGCGGGTCGTCGGCCTTCAGCATCCGTCTCGAAGTGGAGGCCGACGACACCGAGGGTGCCGAGCGCGAGGCTCGCCGGACGGTCACCGCCGCACTGCGGACGGCAGGCTACGCGGAGGACGAGGCTCCACTCGGCGACGCGGTCATCACCGGGATCACCACGGAGTGAGGAGTACGAGGTGAGCAGTACGGGGTGAGTGCGGCTACCGATGGAGGTGTGCCCGGGACCCGTACCACCCCACAGCCGGCCCGGCGACTCACCGGGCCGGCTTGCGCGCCGCCCGCAGGATCGCGGGCAGGCGCGACTTCGACCCGCTGGTGTCGGGAGGAGCCCCGGAGTCGGCCGGGCGACGTTGCCACCAATGGTGACGCCGGGGGTGCAGGGCTCGGCCGAGCCAACGGCCCAGGAGCAGGTAACCGGCAAAGGAACCAAGCGAGTTGAGGATGACGTCGTCGATGTCGAAGGCCCGGCCCGTGACCAACAGGCCCTGGGCCGCCTCGACGGTGAACATCACGAACGCGGTCATCAGAACCACGCGTACGAGGCCGCGCGTCCAGGGAAACAGCACCGGCAGCAGCACCCCGAAGGGCATGCCGAGCAACACGTTGCCGCCGACCTGCTTCACCGCGTCCCGCCAGTCGGGCTGTGCGAGATAGGCGCGTACCGAGTCGCCCGGACGCAGGTTGGTGTGCGTCAGCCGGACGGACGCGGGTGACGGGACAAGGGTGGCCCGGGCCAGCACCACCGCAAACGCCACCATGCAGACGAACCCAGCGATCAGCACGGCCGCACGGGCCACCGCCGCCTGCCAGGTACGCCGCTGGAGCCGAGGTCCTGATGCCATGTCACCCCGGGTACCCCGTCCGCGGTTCATCGAACGGCGGACCCCGGCTCTATTGACGCGCCCACACCAGGGCCCTACGGTTTCCACGTTCATAAACGAGCACGGCGTTCAACATACGGAACACGACGGGGAGATGTCAGCGCTCCCGCCAACCGCCCGGTCACCAACACCCCCCACCAGAAGGCCCCCTGATGCGCATACGCCCCCTGTTCCTGCCCCTCACCGCCACTGCCGTCGCCGTCGGCACCCTTTCCTTGGCTGCCCCCGCATCCTCAACAAGCCCTGTGGTCAAGGCAGTTGTCGCACAGAGCAACAGCATTCCCGGCAAGAACAGCGCCACCCACGCGCTCCCGAACACGTCGGTCGCGCCAGGCGGCACCTTCGACCTGTCGGTGTGGGAGCTCCAGGAGCCGGTGGGCTCGCCCGGGTCGCCGACCACGATCCCGTCGTCCCGGCTCCAGGGCGCCAACGGATTCCAGGACGCGTACTTCTACAGCGACTCGCACGACGGCGCGATGACGTTCTGGGCGCCGGAAAAGGGTGTCACCACGCCGAACTCCCACTACGCCCGCTCCGAACTGCGCGAGATGAACCGCGACGGCAGCGCCGCGAACTGGCCGCTGGGCGGAACCCACCGGCTGAACGCGACGCTGCGCGTGGTGTCGGTGACGTCCAACGTCTGCGTCGGCCAGATCCACCTCGGCAAGGGCGGCCCGTCCACCAAACCACTGGTGGAGCTCTACTACCGGGCCAACGGCGACATCGTCCTGGGCACGGAGAACTCACCGTCGGGCGGGCAGACGACCCGCACGGTGGGCCACGTACCGGTGGGCACGAAGTGGAGCTACACGATCGGCGTCTCCGGGGGTCACACCATCGACCTGACGGTCGACGGAAGCACCACCCACTACGCGATCCCGTCCTCCTTCGACAGCTACCAGCAGTACTTCAAGGCGGGCTCGTACAACCAGTCGTCCTCCAGCAGCACGACCAAGGGCGCCCGGATCGCCTTCTACAAGCTCACCGTCTCGCACGGCTGAGTGCCCGGGCGCCGGTCCATCCATGTGAACGCGAGCTGCGCGACGCGGGCGGTCGGCTCCGAGGGGCGTTCGGCGACCGTGTCGCCGCGTTCCTCGGAAGGCGCACGTCAAACACGGAAATGCCGTGTCCCGCCGTCCGGCCGCGGGGCGAACCCGCCACTCGGACGCCGGTCGGCGGGAGGGACCGTATGGCGCGGTGAGCGGGGGTGACGTGCGGGCGCACTGCCCGGAGCGGCACCGCTCAGCGGGCGCGACTGCTCCCCATGCACTACCGATGCCCCCCCAATGGGCGATGCGGCGGGCATAGCGATTCCCGACCGGGGCACTCTTCCAGACAAGGCCCCCGGCCACCCGGAACGGCCCACCTCCTGCACCGCGCCGGCGCGGGCACCCCGACCTTGGGATGGGACTCACCATGAGCATCATTGCCTGGATCCTCATCGGCCTTCTCGCCGGCGCCATCGCCAAGGCCATCATGCCCGGCAGGGACCCGGGCGGCTGCCTCGTCACCATGGTCATCGGCATCGTCGGCGGGCTCCTCGGCGGGTGGCTCGGGAAGGTCATCTTCCACGTCCACTCCATCAACGGGTTCTTCCACCTCTCGACGTGGATCGCCGCCATCGTCGGCTCGGTCATCGTGCTCATCCTCTACCGCCTCCTCATCGGCAACCGAAGCCGCCACTGAGTCCCCTCCGGCCCCGGGACAGCACGTCTCAGCCACACATCAGCGGCTCACCGACAAGTCGGCGGAACTCCCCTCGCCCTGCCCCCTGTTGACGCACACTCTTACAGTGCCGGAAGATCCCGGAGCCGAAGTGTTGCCCAACAGCCAGCGCAGGGAAGGGAATTGATGAGGCCGACGAACATGCCCCGCACCTCGATACGGGGGCCGCGCGCGCTGCTCGCGGTCGCGCTGGCCGCCGCCGCGGCTCTGCTGCCACCGGCCCCCGCCCATGCGGCGCCCTCGTGCGGGACGACTGCGGCCGCGCCACCGGTGCAGGTCGCGCAGGTACCCGACTGGGCGGAGTCGATCATCGTCGACAAGCAGGGCCGCATGTTCGCCACCGCCTACTTCACCGGGCGCGTCTACCGCATCGACGCACCGGGCAGCGCTCCCGTGGCCCTCACCGGCGATATCGGCGCCAATGGCGGCATCGTCGTCCGCGACGACGGCCGGCTTCTCGTCGGCACCGGGAACGACCTCGGTCATTCACTCACCGGCGACCTCTTCCCGGTCTCGAAGCTCCTCCTGGTGGATCCGGACTCCGGCGAGGTCAGCACGTACGCCTCCGGGCTCGGCGGCATCGACGGAGTCGCCCTCGCGCCCGACGGCACCGTCTACACCACCACCGTGGGCGGCCGGAACATCGGCCGCGTCACACCCGACGGCCGGGTCGACCCGGCCTGGGCCCATGTCCTGATGCCGAACGGCATCGCCGTCTCCCCGCAGGGCGACGAGGTGTACGTCATCCAGACCACCCCGGCCCCGGCGCTGTACCGCATCCCCGCCGACGACCCGGCGCACCCCGAACGCTGGATCCCCACCGGCCCGTCCGACACCCTCGGCCTCCCCGACGGCCTCACCCTCGACAGCCGGGGCCGCCCCCTGATCGCCACCCACGCGGCCGGTCAGATCTGGCGGGCCGAACAGGGAACGCTCTGCTCCGTGCAGTCGGGCCTGTACCTCTCCACCCAGATCACGTACGGACACGGCGACCGCGGGTTCTCGGCGGGCAAGCTCTACCGGTCCGGCGTCGACGGGAAGATCTACGAAGTCCCGGCGGGGGCCGAGCCGGGGGCCCGATAGACAAGGCCCGATGGACAAGGTGGGCGCGCCTCTCAGAGACGCGCGTCCTCGACGGCCGGGATCACCTGGGCATCCCGCGCGTCTCCGGTGCGCGAGTGGCGCGGGGCAACAGCCGATCGTTTGCCGCAGAACGCGGGCTCAAGCGTGTCCATCAGCCCCTCCGTCACGGCACCGTTGTTGGAGGCGTTGGCGAAGACGACGACCGTGCGCTCCCCGCCCGGCGTGGAGAACGCCTGCGACTGGTAGCCCTGGACGATTCCGCCGTGGCCGAGCACCTTGCCGCAGGACAGGGAGATCTGCCGGATCCCGAGCCCGTAAGCGATCTTCGGCGTGCCCGTGGGCAGCACCCTGGTCATCTGCCGCAGCGAGTCGTCCGAGACCAGCCCTCCGGCGCTCCCGGCGAGCAGAGCGGTCAGGAAGCGGTCGAGGTCGCGCGCGGAGGAGACGATGCCGCCCGCGCTCCAGATCCAGGAAGCGGTCTGCTCGGTCGAGTCCAGGAGCGGCTTGCGGTGGTCGTCATGGGTCAGGTAGCCCGTGATGTGCCGGCCGGCGATGCGCTTCGCGGGCACGGTGAAGGACGTCCGGCGCAGCCCGAGCGGCGCGAAGATCTGCTCGCGCAACAGCTCGGCGTAGGGGCGCCCGGTGAGGTGCTCGGCGGCCAGCGCCAACAGGACGAAACCGGTGTTCGAGTACGCGTAGGCGGTTCCCGGCGCGTACTGCAACCCGTGCTTCACCGACCGGGCCACTAGATCCCGGGGCTCGTACACGGTGTTGCGGATGCGCGCCTCGAAGGCGGCCGTGGTCTCCTCTCCGCCCTGCTCAAGGAGATCGTTGATGTGGTCGTAGACTCCGGCGCGGTGTTCAAGGACCTGGCGTGCGGTGATCGGCCAGTTCTTCGGCAGCGTCCCGGCCGGCAGATAGTCGCGCAACGGCTCGTCCAGATCGAGACGGCCTTGTTCGGCCAGCCGCATCACGACGGCCGAGGTGAACATCTTGGTGTTGCTGCCGACCCTGAAGCGCGCATCCGCCCGCATGGGTGTGCCGTCCAGGTCGGCCTCGCCGACGGTCAGCGTCCGGTCGAGCCCTGGGTCGCGGTGATCCCGGATCACGGCGAATGCGCCCGGTGCGCCTGCCGCCATCACGCGTTGCAGCGCGGCGCGCACCCCGGCCGTGTCCGGCCCGGTCCGTGTCTGCGCGCCGGAGGCGAAGACCGCGCTCCCGGTCACGAGCGCGACAGCGGCCGCGAGTGTGGTCACCGAACGGGCGAGCCTTGTTCTCATCGCTGGAGCGTTCCTTCCGCATCCCGCCGCATCGCGGCGGCTTGTGGAGGGGCCCGAACGCGCGGCACCCTGTGCGGCCGAGATCGTATAGGTATGTCGGCTTTCCGCCCTGCGAGCGCGGACCGTCCGGCGTTTCGGCACCCGGGGTGTCGCCGCGTGTAGGTGAGCCATCGGTGAGCTGTCGGTGGGGGGTGTGAGGTTGAGGGCACCGCGGTCGTGGGGCAACCCGCCCCGCCCGCGCCCCGTCACTTCCCGCTTCCCCGGCTCAAGGAGCGTCCATGAGGCCCACCGCACCCCAGCCCCAACCATGGGACGTGCATCGCCCCCCGCGCGCCGAGGGCAAGATCTTCCTGGTGACCGGTGGGAACGCCGGCATCGGATACTTCGTCGCGGAGCAGCTCGCCGCTACCGGAGCCACCGTCGTGCTCGGCAGCCGGAACCCGGCGAAGGCCGAGGCCGCCGCGGTCTCCATCCGGTCCCGGGTTCCTGGTGCGCGGATTCGCCAAGTGCGCCTGGATCTGGCCGAGTTGACGTCCTTGCGACCCGCTGTGGAAACGTTGGAGCTGGACCATCTGGACGCGGTGGTCCACAACGCGGGGGTGGCGCTCGACGATCCGCCGCGCCGCGAGACCCGGGACGGGCACGAGCTGATGTTCGCCACCAACCACCTCGGGCACCTCGCACTGACCCGATGGCTCGCACCCCTGCTTTCGGCCGCACCGGCCGCCCGCGTCGTGACGGTGGGCAGCTTCGCGGCGAAGTCCGAGCGGCTCGATCTGGATGACCTGCAATCCGCCGAGGACTACCGGCCCAAGCGCACGTACGGGCGGTCGAAGCTGGCCCAGATGTACTTCGCCCTCGAACTCGACCGCCGGCTGCGCGCGTCCGGCAGCGCGGTGTCCAGCGTGGTGGTCCACCCCGGCGGCGCCCTGGACACACTCACCCCCTCGCGGCCACCCATACATGTGCGCACCGCCGGCGAGCGACTGCGCGGCCTGCCCGCAGGTGTCGTCCTCCAGGGCAAGCACGCCGGGGCATGGCCCGCGGTGAGAGCCGTTCTCGATCCGGGGATCGCGGGTGGCCGGCTGTGGGGACCGCGGGTCTTCGGCTTGCGCGGCAAACCGCGCTGCGAGCAGTTGTGGAGCCATCTCACCGACACGACCGTGGCGGCCCAACTGTGGGACACCAGTTGTGACTTGGCGGGTATCGACCCGAGCCTCGGGCTCGTCGCACGGGAAGCACGGGGGAACACAGGGGGCATGCTCTGACGATTCGAGGGCAGGCGCACCGTACGAGTGACGGTTCGAAGGGGAGGTTGCTCCGATGTCGGTGCTTGGGCGTTTTCCTGCCGGTGGCCCGCGCGGTTCCTGGCCGGCCGAGGAGTATGCGGCTCAGCTCAGGAGGCGTGGCCGCGCTGCCACGGTGGTGATGGACCTCGACAGCGACACGTTCCTCGTGGTCGAACACCGCCAGGACGAGGCGGCGTAACTGCAGCCAAGGGACTGGGAGTTGACTCCCTCACTGCCTGTCTTGCGAAGCCCGCGGCATCCTCTGCCCGCCCCGCCAAGTGGGGCGGGCAGAGGCGGATACGGAGACCTCAGTCACCCACCCACATACGCCGCCAGGTGCTCCCCCGTCAGGGTCGAGCGGTCGGCGATCAGGTCGGCGGGGGTGCCTTCGAAGACGATGTGGCCGCCGTCGTGGCCGGCGCCGGGGCCGAGGTCGATGATCCAGTCGGCGTGCGCCATAACCGCCTGGTGGTGCTCGACGACGATGACGGACTTGCCGGAGTCCACCAACCGGTCGAGCAGGCCGAGGAGTTGCGCGACGTCGGCGAGGTGCAGGCCCGTGGTCGGCTCGTCCAGGACGTACACACCGCCCTTGTCGCCCATGTGGGTCGCCAGCTTGAGCCGCTGGCGCTCGCCACCGGACAGGGTGGTCAGCGGCTGGCCGATGGTGAGGTAGCCGAGCCCGACGTCCACGAGCCGTTCGAGGATGCGGTGTGCGGCCGGGGTGTGTGCCTCGCCCGCGCCGAAGAACTCCTCGGCCTCGGTCACCGACATCGCGAGGACCTCGCTGATGTCGCGGCCGCCGAGATGGTAGTCGAGCACCGAGGCGTCGAACCGCTTGCCCTCGCAGTCCTCGCAGGTGGTGGCGGTGCCCGCCATCATGCCGAGGTCGGTGTAGATCACGCCGGCGCCGTTGCACGTGGGGCAGGCGCCCTCGGAGTTGGCGCTGAACAGCGCCGGCTTCACGCCGTTGACCTTCGCGAACGCCTTGCGGATCGGGTCGAGCAGTCCCGTGTACGTCGCCGGGTTGC
Organism: Streptomyces sp. NBC_00212; assembly: GCF_045206365.1. Lineage (NCBI taxonomy): Bacteria > Bacillati > Actinomycetota > Actinomycetes > Kitasatosporales > Streptomycetaceae > Streptomyces > Streptomyces sp. NBC_00212. The sequence continues at coordinate 8,193,147 of NZ_CP108115.1, read as the reverse complement.
TGCGTCGCGAACCCTTGATCGGGCTCTGGTCGACCGAGATCACGCCCTCGCCGGCCGGGATCGAACCGTGCACGAGCGAGCTCTTGCCGGATCCTGCGACGCCGGTGACGACCGTCAGCACGCCGAGCGGGATGTCGATGTCGACATCGCGCAGGTTGTTCGCCGTCGCGCCGCGGATCTTCAGTGCGTGACTGGACTCGCGCACCGTCTCCTTGACGATGGTCCGGTCGTCCAGGTGCCGCCCGGTGATGGTGTCGCCGGCCCGCAACGCCTCGACGGTGCCCTCGAAGCAGACCGCGCCGCCCGCCGCACCGGCGCCGGGCCCGAGGTCCACGACGTGGTCGGCGATGGCGATCATCTCCGGCTTGTGCTCGACGACGAGCACCGTGTTGCCCTTGTCCCGCAGGCGGAGCAGCAACTCGTTCATCCGCTGGATGTCATGCGGATGCAGGCCCGCGGTGGGCTCGTCGAAGACGTACGTGACATCGGTGAGCGAGGACCCGAGGTGGCGGATCATCTTGACGCGCTGCGCCTCACCGCCGGACAGGGTGCCCGCGGGCCGGTCGAGCGCGAGGTAGCCGAGGCCGATCTCGACGAACGAGTCGAGGGTCTGCTGGAGCGCGGTGAGCAGCGGCGCGACCGACGGCTCCTTGAGGCCGCGTACCCACTCCGCCAGGTCACGGATCTCCATCGCGCAGGCGTCCGCGATGCTGATCCGCTTGATCTTCGACGACCTGGCGCCCTCGCTGAGCCGGGTTCCGTCGCACTCCGGGCAGACGGTGAAGGTGACGGCGCGCTCCACGAAGGCCCGAATGTGCGGCTGCAGCGCCTCCTTGTCCTTGGCCAGGAACGACTTCTGGATCTTGGGGATGAGCCCTTCGTAGGTGAGGTTGACCCCGTTGACCTTCACCTTGACCGGCTCCCCGTAGAGGAAGTCCCGCAGCTCCTTCTTGGTGTACTCGCGGATCGGCTTGTCCGGGTCGACGAAGCCGGACTGGGCGTAGACCTGCACGGTCCACTGGCTGTCCGACTTCCAGCCGGGGATGGTGAACGCGCCTTCGGAGAGCGACTTCGAGTCGTCGTACAGCTGGGTGAGGTCGATGTCGGAGACCGCGCCCCGGCCCTCACAGCGGACGCACATGCCGCCGGTACGGCTGAACGTCGCCTTCTGCGCCTTGGTCTTGTTGCCCCGCTCTACGGTGATCGCACCGCTCGCCCTCACCGACGCGGTGTTGAAGGAGTACGCGCTGGGCGGGCCGATGTGCGGCTTGCCGAGGCGGCTGAAGAGGATGCGCAGCATCGCGTTGGCGTCGGTGGCGGTGCCGACCGTGGAGCGCGGGTCGGCGCCCATCCGCTGCTGGTCGACGGTGATCACGGTGGTCAGGCCGTCGAGCACGTCGACCTCGGGCCGTGCCAGGCTCGGCATGAAGCCCTGCACGAACGCGCTGTACGTCTCGTTGATCAGCCGCTGCGACTCGGCCGCGATCGTGTTGAACACCAGCGAGCTCTTGCCCGAGCCGGAGACACCGGTGAACACCGTGAGCCGGCGCTTCGGGATCTGGATGCTGACGTCCTTGAGGTTGTTCTCGCGCGCGCCGTGCACGCGGATCAGGTCGTGGCTGTCGGCAGCGTGCGGCGCAGGCGACTGCGGGTCCGTCCTCTTGGCCATGCTTATCGTGTTCTCCATCTGTGGGACGGGCCGCGTGCGCGGTTCCCGCCGGTGTCGCCCGACCCGGTCCGCCCGGCGCCGCGAGCACGTGCGGGCAGTACGTACGGTTCTACTTCGTCGCCGCGGCCGCGGCAATGGTCCGGCGTGGTCCGCGGGACCGGCCGGGGCGGGGCGGCGCCGCTCCGGCCGGCGGGCGGTCCGCGCTCATCGGTCCTGGAGCACCCCGAGGACGTTGCCGTCGGGGTCGGTGAAGGTGGCCACCAGGCGGCCGCCGCCCACGTCGCGCGGGGAGTCCTTCACCTTGGCTCCCGCGGCGGTCACCTCGGCGAGCTTCGCCTCGATGTCCGGCACGTGCCAGTACGCCGCCGGCCCGGTCATGCCCTGCTCCGCGCCGCCCGGGACCAGCCCGATCTGCTGTCCCTCGGCCTCGTAGCCGACGTAGTACGGCTCGTCGCTCTGCGGCGCCACGCCGAGCAGAGCGGTGTACACCGCCTTGGCCGCCGCCAGGTCGGAGACGGGGTGCAGCACGGTCTTGATGCCCTGGGTGGAAGAGCCGGTGGTGGTCATGATCGCTCCTGGATTCGTGGGTCACACCGCCCCGGTGTGCCTCATGACGACCACGCTAATTGCGGCCCGGTGGCCGCGCTTCTCCATTCCTGATCGGTTCGGGCACGTACCCCCGATGGCTGTGGGCGGGCGATCCGAAGCCCCTGGCCGAGATCGGCCAGGGGCTTGGGGACCCTGCGCGGGCGGACGGGACGCGATGATGACCCCATGAGCCTTCCCGATGCCATCACCTCCACCCTGGCCGCCCGCGACAAGGTCGACTTCGAGCAGGACTTCACGCGCACCCGTCAGATCATGACGTTCGTCCATACGACGGACGGCGCCGAGGCGGTCGAACTCGCCATGTTCGAGGGCCCGTTGCCCATCCCGGCCGTCGGGCAGACCGTCACCCTGTGGCTCACGGGCCATCCCCTCGTCGTCGAGCGCGTAGAAACCCACTACGGTCTCGGCGGCGCGGACACCCACCCCAAGCGGGAGCAGGTGGCCTCCGTCATCGTGTTCGTCGGTCCCCGAACTCGCTGATGTGCAGGGCCTGTTGACCTGCTGAGAGGTCGGGCCCGGTCACACCCCCGTCGACACCGAATCCCGCCGGGGGCTGGGCGCCGACGCCGCCGAGGGGCCGCCGCCGGTCACGCCCGTGGCCGCCCGGGCCGGCGGTCGTACGAGCGCCAGGACGATCAGCCCGCCGAGGGCCGCCGCGATGGCCGACAGCAGGAAGACGCGGTCGAGGCCGGTCGCGAAGGCCTGGTGCACGAGGCGCTGCGCCGCGTCGTGATGTGCGGCGGGTGCCGCGTCGACGAGGTGCTGCGCCTGACCCGCGGCCAGCGCGGCCGCGCCCTGGCCGGCGTCGGGCACCGTGCCGGAGTCGGCGAGCAGGGCGGCCGCGCGGTTGGTGAAGACGGCGCCGAGGACGGCGATGGCCAGAGTCATGCCCAGCTGGCGGAACGTGTTGACCGCACCGCCCGCCATGCCCGCCCGCTGGGGCGGCACGGTCGAGGTGGCGGCCGAGACGAGCACCGGCGTGGCCAGACCCACCCCGATACCGGTGACCACGAGGCCCCACAGGAGGGAGGCCCGCCCCGCGTCGGCGGTCATCCCGGCGCGCAGCAACAGCATGCCCGCCGCGACGAGGAGCAGTCCCGCACCGATCGGCACGCGCGGGGCAAGGCGCTGGATGTGGCGTCCGGCGAAGACGGCCACGACGAAGGACGCCGCGGCCAGCGGGGTCAGCGCAAGGCCCGCCGCGACCGGGCTGAGCCCCAGTACGGACTGAAGCCACAGCGAGACCAGGACCAGACAGCCGAAGGCGCTGCCCTGGAGCAGCAGCGCGCCGCTCATCAGACCCGCGAACGACGGCCGGCGCAGGAGCGCCAGGTCCAGCATCGGGGCGCCGCCGCGTCGCGCCGTACGGTGCTCGATCACCACGAACGCGACGAGCGCCAGGGCGGTGACGGCGAACGTCGCCAGGGTCTCGGCCCCGGTCCAGCCCGCCTCCCCGCCACGGATGAGTCCGTAGGTGAGGCTGCCCGCGGCGACGGTGAAGGCGGTCGCCCCGGCCAGGTCGACACGGGCTTTCGCGGATGCCGTACGGGGCTGGTCGGGCCGGACCACGCGCAGTGTCATGGCGATGGCGACGGCCGCGATGGGCAGATTGACCCAGAAGATCGTCGGCCAGCTGATGTGCTCGGTGAGCAGACCGCCGAGCAGCGGGCCGGCCGCGGCGGCGGCTCCGTTGGCCGCGCCCCACACCCCGAAGGCCGTACCCCGGTCCCTGCCCTGGTACGAGGCGAGCAGGAGGGCGGGAGCCGTGGCGAACATGGCGGCGCCGCCGATGCCCTGCACCACGCGGGCGGCGATCAGCACGCCCACGCTGGGTGCGAGGCCGCACACCAGGGAGGCCGCGGCGAAGAGGGCCAGGCCGTAGACGTAGAACCGCCGGTGGCCGAACCGGTCCGCGAGGGAGCCGGAGGCAAGGAGCAGGGCGGCGAGGGCCAGGGCGTATCCGTCGATCACCCATTGCAACGAGGTGAAGGAGGCGTCGAGGTCGTCAGCCATGCTGGGCAGTGCCACGTTCACGATGGTCACGTCCACCAGCAGGATGAAGGCGCCAAGGCAGACCGCCGTCAGGGGCCACCACTTGCGCATGTCAGGTTCTCCGATCGGATCGAGCAGGTGTCGGGGGCCTGAATCGCGCTCTTGATCGCGGCGTGGCCCCTGTGAGCGAGTCTTGGGTACCGCAGGCGATTCCCATGAGCCACGGCTGGCACTCTGCCCGGATCCGACATCATGGGTCCTGTGAAGACGTATCTCGACACCCTCGACCGCACGGATCGCGAACTGTCGGAGGAGGACCTGGCGCTCGCGCATGCCCTTCAGATCAACGGCCGGGCCTCGTTCCGCGAGATCGCCGACGCCCTCGGGGTGTCCGACCAGACGGCCGCCCGGCGCTGGTCGAGACTGCGCTCCGCCGGCAAGCTGCGGGTCCTGGGCCTGACCGACCCGCAGCGGCTCGGCGACTCCCCGTGGGTCGTGCGCGTACGGTGCACCCCCGATGCGGCGGCTTCGATCGGCGCGGCGATGGCCCGGCGCACGGACACCACGTGGGTCAACCTCAGCTCGGGCGGCACCGAGATCTCCTGCTCGGTGCGGACCCGGGGCGCCGGCATCGAGGAGTCACCGCTGCTGCAGAAGCTGCCGCGCACACCTCAGGTGCTGGACGTCTCGGCGCACTGCCTGTTGCACGTCTTCTTCGGCCAGGACCTCGGCACCATCAACAAGAGCGGACCTCTGACAGCCGCGCAGGTCGCACAACTCACGCCTCCCCTCGCCCCGGTGCGGGCCACGGCCGACACACCCGCGGTGACGCTGGACGACAGCGACCGGCAGCTGCTCGATCTGCTGGCGCGGGACGGCCGGGCGGCGCCCGGTGAACTGGCCGCCGCGACCGGCCTGTCGCCCTCGACGGTGCGCCGTCGCATCACGGAACTCAGAACGGCCGGGGTCCTCTACTTCGACGTCGAGTACCACCCGGACGTCCTGCAGCGGAACTTCCGGGCGGCCCTGTGGCTGGAGATCGACCCGTCCCGCCTGGCGGAGGCCGGCGAGGCGCTCGCCGCGCACCCGCAGGTGTCCTTCGCCGCCGCCGTGACCGGCACGGCCAACCTGTACGCCAGCATCGACGTCCCGACGGCGCAGCTCTTCTACCGCTACCTCACCGAGTCGGTGGCCACCCTGCCCGGCCTGCGCCACACGGCGACCGTCCCCATCCACCGCACCCTCAAGGGCCCCGGCCCCTACCTCCCGACCAGGGCATAGCCCGCGCTCGTCAGACAGCCCGGTCCGGGGCCAGGGCAACGTTCGGCAGCACCACACCGCGGCTGTGTGCGAGATGCCGCTCGGCCGCCTCCACGGCGGCGGCGGTGGTCCGCTCCCCCATCAGGACGCACAGTGTGTACGCCGCGTCGTCCCGCGCCTGTCGCGCGCGGGCGTCCCACGGCGACTGGGCGGCCCTGCGTTCCCGGCTGCGCAGGAGGGCCAGGAGTTCATGGACGACGTACCAGTGGGGCGACAGCATCATCTGCTCCGGGATCGGACGAAGGACGAGGAAGGTGTGGCGGTGTCGACGCCCCTCCGGGCGCCGGAGTCACCGTCGGACGGTGGCCGGCCCTGGAGCGCCTTCCATCGTGACCCCACACCCGCACGGTCCGCACCCCGGAACGTCACACTGTGTGAGCGGGCGCATGGTGGCCGAGGTGGCGGCACTCGCGCCGCCGACGTACGTTCACGGCAATCAGCGACGGCCCGTCCACCCGCACCGGAGAGGCACGATGGTGAGCGACGAGATCTGGAAGTTTCAGCCAACTGCCGGGTACCGGGCGGGAGTTGACCTCGTCGGCTACCGGGTGGAAGCCACCGACGGTCACATCGGGAAGATCGACAAGCACTCCGAAGCCGTCGACGCCGCCCACCTCGTGGTCGACACCGGAGCGTGGATCTTCGGCAAGCACGTACTCCTGCCGGTCGGAACCATCGAGCGCATCGAGGCCGGCACGGAAACCGTCCACGTGAACCGGACCAAGGACGAGATCCGAAGCGCTCCCGAGTACGACGCGGCCAAACATGCCGGTGAGCCCTCCTACCTGGAGCAGTTCGGGCGGTACTACGGCCGGCCCCACATGTAGATCAGGGATCGTCCCGCCGGTTGCCCCGCGCCCGTACCGGACCCGTCACGCAAAGTATTTTCCGTCGATCTCCGTCGATCCGGAATTTATTTACGAACCTCAATGGTTGGCATATGCATCGAACCAATCGGCTCGACCTCACCGCCCTCCCGGCGGTCGGGTCGGCACTGATCAGCGAGGCACCGTGAACGACCACACCCCCGAGCAGCCCGCCGAGATCGTCGCCCGGCTGCGTGCCACCTTCCGCTCCGGCCGCACCAAGCCCGTCGAGTGGCGCACCACCCAGCTGCGCCGGCTGCGCGAGATGCTCACGATCCACGGCGCCGACCTCGCGGAAGCCCTCCACGCCGACCTGGGCAAGAGCTCGACCGAAGCCTTCCGTACCGAGATCGACTTCACGATTCGCGAGATCGACCACACCCTGGAGCACCTCGCCGAGTGGCTGCGGCCGGAGTCCGCCCCGGTTCCCGCGCACCTCGGCCCGGACGCGTCGGCCTGGACGCAGTACGACCCGTTGGGCGTGGTCCTCGTCATCGCTCCCTGGAACTATCCGGTCCAGCTCCTGCTGACCCCGATGCTCGGCGCGCTGGCCTCCGGGAACGCGGTCGTCGTCAAGCCCAGCGAGCTGGCCCCCGCCGCCTCCGCGGCCATCGCCCGCCTGCTCCCGCAGTACCTCGACACCGCCGCGGTCGCCGTCGTCGAAGGCGCCGTACCCGAGACCACCGCGCTGCTCGCCGAGCGCTTCGACCACATCTTCTACACCGGCAACGGCACGGTCGGCCGCATCGTGATGCGGGCCGCCGCCGAGCATCTCACCCCGGTCACCCTCGAACTGGGCGGCAAGTCCCCGGCATTCGTCGACCGCGGCGCCGACCTGTCCGTCGTCGCCGACCGGCTGGCCCGGGGCAAGTTCCTCAACGCCGGCCAGACCTGTGTCGCGCCCGACTACGTCCTGACCGACCCGGAGACCGCCCGCTCTCTGGAGCCCCTGTTCGCCCGCGCCGTCGAGGCACTGTTCGGCGCCGAGCCGCAGAGCTCCAAGGAGTACGGCCGGATCGTCAACGAGCGGCACTTCGACCGGCTCAGCTCGCTGCTCGACTCGGGCCGTGCCGTGACCGGCGGCGCCACCGACCGGGCCACCAAGTACATCGCGCCCACCGTCCTGGCCGACGTCGACCCCAAGGCGCCGGTCATGCGGGAGGAGATCTTCGGCCCGATCCTGCCGATCGTCACGGTGGCGGGCCTGGACGAGGCCATCGAGTTCATCAACGACCGCGACAAGCCGCTGGCCCTGTACGCCTTCACCGACTCGGACACCACGCGCGAGCGCCTGGCCGCCGAGACGTCGTCCGGAGGCCTCGGGTTCGGCCTGCCGCTCGCCCATCTGACCGTCTCCGACCTGCCGTTCGGCGGAGTCGGCGAGAGCGGCATGGGCAGCTACCACGGCCGCTACTCGATCGAGACGTTCAGCCACCGCAAGTCCGTCCTGGAGAAGCCGCTCGCCTGAGCCCGCCGCGCCCCGGACAGGTCGACGACCCGCCCGGGGCGCCACCGCGCGCTCTCAACTCCCGCACACAGCACGTCAGTTACTCAGCCAGGACTTCGCGGATCACATGGCGGGCGTTGTGCGCCATCGCCGGGTTCGTCGTGCGGTAGTAGGGCAGCGCGATCAGCGCCTGGGAGAGCGCTCGCGCCCGGCCGCGGTTCCAGGTCGCGTCGTCCACACCGACGGCCTCGCGGAAGACCCGCCTCGCACCGGGCGGGAGCAGGTTCCACGCGGGGAACAGATCGCAGGCCGGGTCGCCCATCCCCAGGCAGCCGAAGTCGATCACTGCGGTGAGCCTGCCCGCGTCCACCAGGAGGTTGCCCGGCATGAGATCGGCGTGCAGCCACACCGGCGGGCCGCCCCAGCCCGGGGCCCGCACGGCGTCCTCCCACACGGCCGCCACGGCATCGCAGTCGATGCCCTCCTCCGGAATCGCCCGAAGCTGCTCGATCGCCGCGCGGGTGTCGGTGTCGAGCGACCCAAGTCCCCCTCCCCGGTGTGCTGTTGGCGCCCCAAGCAGGGTGATGCTCCGCATCGCCGTCACGAATCCGGCGAGATCCCTGGCGACGAGTACCGGCTCGGTGAGCGCCCCGGCTTCGGGGGTCTCTCCGCCCAGCCACCGGTACACCGACCATGGCCACGGATACCCCTCAGCCGGCTCCCCGACGCCGACCACCTCGGGAATGGCAGTGGGCAGCAGTGGCGCGAGGCGAGGCAGCCACTCCTGCTCCAGCGCCACGTCCGGGGCCCCGCCCTCGACCAGCGGCAGCCGTACGACCATGTCGTCGCCCAGGCGATACATGGCGTTGACGGTCCCGCCGGACGGAAACCGCTCCACCGCGAGCCCGGCCCACTGCGGCAACTGCCCGGCGATCAGCGCCCGTACGAGGTCGTCGTCCACGGGGTGCTGACCGTGATGCATCTGCTCTGCGCTCATGGGCCGCCATCCCACCGCCGGGTGCGGCCGAGCGTCAAACCGTTTTGCGACCGTGGCCGTGGCCCCCTGTCCGGGCAGCTCGGGCCCTGCGGATAACCTCTGCGCTCGACACGGTCTTGGTTTCAGGTGGGGAGTGGGGCATGCAGCACCCGGAGTGCGGCGACGAACGGCTGGCGGCGGAGGGAGAGGTGTCGGTGGCCAGGCTCGCCCTCCACAGCGACGACCTCCCCCACGCGGCGAAGCACCTGGCCGACGCCATGCTCGGCGAGCCGCAACTGCCCGAGTTGCACGAGGCCCTGGCGGAGCTGTGCGCGAAGGCGGGCGGCGCCGCCGCGGCCCGGGACCTCTTCCCCCTCGAAGGGGACACGTACCTGGGCACGCTGGTCTGCCGGGCCCACGTCGAGGCGGCCGCAGGGGACCGGGACACCGCGGTCGGGCTCATCGCCTCGGCCATCGGCTTCGCACCCGGCACGCCCTGGGCCGACGCGGCCTGGCTCACCGATCCCGCACTGGCCCGGGTGCTCAGCCCGGACGCGCTGGCGCAGTCCGTGTCCCGGGTCGCGGGGCATCTGCCGGACCCGCTGCCCGAGGAACAGCGGCCCGCGGTGCGGCCGTTCGAGCAGTTGGTGCGGGCCGTCGCCGCGCGTCACCCGGACCACGTCCTGCTGTCGGCGATGGCCTCCGGCCTCGTGCGGCGGCTCGGCGACACGGCCGAGGCCGTCCGGCTCGCCGAGCACGCCCGGCGGACCGGCCCGGGATACCTGCCCGCCGTGATGCTCGGCAACGCCCTGCGCTCGGACGGCCGCCCCGACGAGGCCCTCGTGGTCTGGGAAGCGCAGCTGGCCCAGGAGTTCGACAACTACCTGGCAGTGGACGTGGCCGAGCTGTACGCCGCCACCGGGCGCCCGGCCGAGGGACTGCCCTGGCTGGAGCGGGTCCTTGCCGCCGAGCCGGACCACCCCAAGGCGGCCCCGGCGCTGCACGGCCTGCGCCACCAGATCGACGGGAACATCGCGCATCTCCTCGCCCTGTCCGACCACTACCGCGCTCACCCCGACCACGACTACGCGGCCGATCTGCTGGCCCGGCTCAGCCGGCAGCGGCCCTGGCTGGGCATGGTCCACTCCGCCATGGAGGCGACCGTCAACGTCCTCCACCAGTTCCTGAGCTCGCCCAGCAGCAGCCGGGACAACGAAATCGCGTGTACCGCTTCCCAGTTGGAGCCGCCCAGCTCGCAGCTGGCGATGCGGCTCGCCTTCCCGCGCGCCACGGTCGAGTACCAGTCGCTGCCCGAACCCGACCCGCGTCGACCGCTGCGCGAAGTCGCCACACGCATATGGGAGTACGACGGTCTCCTCCCGCGCCCCGCCGTCCCGGCCCCAACGGCCGAGGCGGCCGAACTGATCCGGGCCTCCGCCGAGATCACGTGGCCCACGATGCCCGCCGCGTACGACCACGCGGTCCGCCTCGCGGGACTTCCGCTGGCCGACCTGCTCGGCGTGCTCGCCCACCCGCCGGCGCCGCGCGAGGACGAGTTGGGGCGCGCGCTCCTCGCCCATCAGCCCGAGCTGTGGGTCCGCGCCGTGCAGGCCTTCGCCTGCCTCGGCATCGCCCACCACCGCACGGACCAGCCCTGGGCGGAGTCGGAACGCCGCCGGGTGCTGCTCGATCTGCTCCTCGGCTCCGAGGACTGGGTCAATGAGGCGGCCGCCTTCGCCCTGGTCGCCGTCGCGTGGACGACCCCCGACACCCGCGCCGACATCGGGATGCGGCTGCTGGAGCGCCTCCTCGACGTGGGCACCAGCGCCCGGCAGCGCGAGGTGACGATGCTTCAGTCGATGTGCGCGCTGATGCTCTGCTGCCCTTGGGGGGACGATTCCGCGCTGGATCTGGCCCGCGCCATGGTCGCACACGACGCCGAGGAGGAGGCGGGAATCAGCGCAGCCCTCGAACAGACACCACCGCGGCCCGTCGACGAGGCCACCGCGGAGCGGGCTCCCCGGAACAGTCCCGCCGAACCGGCCACACCCCGCCCGGGCCGCTTGAAGCGCCTCTTCGGCCGCGGCTGAGAGGAACACCCGCCTCCTGCGCGAGGGCCGTTGTCACACCAACCGGCGTGCGCCCCTAGCCCCCGTCAGCCCACCCGCTCCCGGGCCTCCCGGCCCGCCCTCACGTTCCAGCGGCCGTCCGCGCGGGTTAGGTGGATCGGGTGGGCGAAGCACGTGCTCACCTGGTCGCTGGTCAGGATGTCCTCCGCCGGGCCAAGGGCCAGCGCGCGGCCCTCGCGCAGCAGCATCACGTGGGTCGTGCCCGGCGGAAGTTCCTCCAGGTGGTGGGTGACCAGGACCGACGACAGTTCCTGGTCGGCGCGTTGGAGCGCGTCGACGCGTTCGATGAGCTGCTCCCGTCCGGCGACGTCGAGGCCGGTCGCCGGCTCGTCGAGCAGGAGCAGGCGGGGGCTCGGCATGAGGGCCCGCGCGATCAGCGCCCGGCCTCTTTCGCCCTGGGACAGGGTCGGCCACCGGGCCTCGTGCCGTTCGGCGAGGCCGAGCAGAGCGATGAGCTGCTCGGCCCGCGCGGCCTGCTCCGCCGTGGGCGTCCAGCGCGGCACCCACTCACTCGTATTCGTCAGCCCGGTCAGCACCACATCACGGACCTTGAGAGGAGAGCGCACCGCATGCCGTGGGTCGACATGGCCGATGTACGTGCGCAGTTGGCGCATGTCGACTCGGCCGAGTGCGTGTCCCAGGACCTCGACGGTGCCCCGGGTGGGGTGCACGAGCGCTCCGAGAAGGCTGAGCAGCGTGCTCTTGCCCGCGCCGTTGGCGCCGAGCAGCGCCCAGTGCTCTCCCGGCCGTACGGTCAGCGACACGTCGCGCAGAATCGGCTTGCCGTCGCGGACGACGTCGACGTTCTTCACCCGGATCACGGGGGTCGCGTCCATGGTCAGCCCCGCCCGGCACGGTTGACGGCGGCCATCACCGCGTGGACCGAGGCCGAGAGGATGGAGGTGTCCCAGCCCGCACCCCAGCACATGACGTCACCCACCCGGCATTCTGCGTAGGCGACGGCGGGGCTGCCCGGCCCGGTGCCTGTGGAGTGCTCGGCGTAGGTGAGGATGTCGACCGCGATCCCGGCCGTCGCGAGGGCATCGGTGAAGGCCGACAGCGGCCCGTTGCCGGTTCCGTACAGCGTGCGCTCCCCACCGTCCCTGCGCAGGACGCAGCTGAACTCGTGCTCGCCCGGCCGGACTTCGCCCGTCTCCCAGGAGACCAGCGTGCAGGGACCATCCGCACCGGGTGTGATGTAGGTGGTGCGGAACAGTTCCCACAGGTCCTTGTGCGAGAGCTCCCGGCCGCCGGCGTCGGTGGCCCGCTGCACCGTGCGGGAGAAGTCCGGGCGCATGGCCTTGGGCAGGTCCAGGCCGTGGTGGGTGTGCAGCAGATGGGCGATGCCGCCCTTCCCGGACTGGGAGTTGATGCGGATGACTTCCTCATACGTACGCCCGATGTCACTCGGATCGATCGGCAGATACGGCACCTCCCAGGGCGCCTCCCGCGCCGGGACGCCCAGCTCCGCCGCCCGCTTCGTGTGGTGGGCCATGCCCTTGGAGATGGCGTCCTGGTGTGTTCCGGAGAACGCGGTGTGGACGAGGTCGCCGCCGTAGGGGTGGCGCGGGTGGACCGGCAGCCGGTTGCAGTGCTCCACCACCTCGCGCACGGCGTCGATGTCGGAGAAGTCGATCATCGGGTTCACTCCCTGCGCGTACAGGTTCAGGGCCAGCGTGACCAGGTCGACGTTCCCGGTCCGCTCACCGTTGCCGAACAGGCAGCCTTCCACGCGCTGCGCCCCGGCCAGGACGGCGAGTTCGGCGCAGGCGACACCGGTGCCCCGGTCGTTGTGCGGGTGCACGGAGAGGATGACCGAGTCGCGCCGCGCCAGGTGGCAGTGCATGTACTCGATCTGGTCCGCGTACACATTGGGCGTGGCGATCTCCACCGTGGCCGGCAGATTGTGCACCACCGGCCGGTCGGGGCTCGCCTCCCACAGCTCGGTCATGCTGTCGCAGACTTCCAGGACGAAGTCCGGCTCCGTGAGGTTGAAGACCTCGGGTGAGAACTCGAACCGGACGTCGGTGCCCCGCAGTTGCTCGGCGCGCCGCATCAGCTGGGTCCCGGCTTCCAGGATCAGTCGGTGCACCTCGGCCCGGGAACGCCCGAGGACCACGTCCCGCCACACCGGCGCGGTGGCGGTGTAGAGGTGGATCAGGGTGCGCGGCAGCCCTTCGACGGAGTCGATGGTCCGGTCGATCAGGTCGCGGCGGGCCGGGGTGAAGACGGAGATGGTCACGTCCTCGGGTACCGCGCCACTCGTCGCCAGATGGCGTACGAAGTCGAAGTCGGTCTGGCTCGCCGAGGGGTAGCCGACCTCGATCTCCTTGAATCCCATGGTGACCAGGAGGTCGAACATCCGCCGCTTGCGCGCGGTGTCCATGGGCTCGGCGAGTGCCTGGTTGCCGTCGCGCAGGTCCACGGGCACCCACAGCGGGGCCCGTTCGAGCCGCCGCGACGGCCAGGTCCGGTCGGTCAGCGGCAGCGCGACCCGATCGTGCGCGGGCCGGTATCGGTAGTGCGGCATCGCGCTCGGGCGCTGCGGATTCCAGGCGGGCGCGTCCTGCGGTACTGCGGCGGACGGAGTGCGGAGCGTGGGGAACGTCCCGGTTCCGGGGGAAGTCATGAGACGGAGCTTCTTTCGGTCAGCCATGTGGTGACCGGCGCGGCCTGGCACCCGCTGCGGGGTGCCGGTCGTGTCAGACCCCGCAGCGGCAGCCGAGAAGGAGCTCGTGCAGCAACATGCCGGTACAGTAACCACAGTTGAACTCCTCAGACAACCTGAGAACTGAAAGAAGGTGACCTCGGATGCCGCTGGGCGCTCTGCGGCCAACTCCCCTGGTCGAGCAGGCCACTGACCGGCTGCGCGAACAGATCGCCGGGGAGGAGTGGCCCGTGGGGACGAAGCTCCCCGGCGAGACCTCGCTCGCGCGAATCCTCGGCGTCGGGCGCTCGACGGTCCGGGAAGCGCTGCGCGCGCTCGCCGGAGCGGGTCTTGTACAGGCACGCCAGGGCTCCGGCGTGTTCGTCATCGCCACAAGCCCCAGGGAGGACTGGTCCAGCCGGCTCCGCCGGGCAGCCGTGGCCGACGTCTACGAAGTCCGTATGGTCATGGAGGTCGAGGCGGCCCAGCTGGCGGCTCGGCGGCGTACCGATGAGGATCTCGGCGCCATCGAATCGGCGCTGGCCGGGCGGCGGAGCGCCTCGGACGGCAGCAGCGCGGAGTTCGTCGACGCCGACATCGCCCTGCACGCGGCCGTGGTCGCCGCAGCGCACAACCCCGTCCTGACCGCCCTGTTCACCGAATTCGTCCCCGCGCTGCGCCAGGGCCTGATCGACCTGGTGGACCTCCTCGGCCTGCGGGCCGACGAGCCGAACCATGGGGACGCCGGGCACGCCGCCCTCGTGGACGCCATCGCCGAGGGCGACGCCGAGGCAGCGGGACACGCCCTGCGCGAGGAGCTGCGTCAGACGCTGACGCAGCTCCAAGCGGCCTGATCGCCGGGGTGTGGGTCGTCAACGAGCAGTATTTCAACGGGAGTTGGAGGCATGACTCCGCAGCGGACCGACTACCGGTGTCGGCCGGGACGAGCGCGATCGATGACGGGACGCAGGCCCACTTCGAGGTGGGCCCGGACCTGGGATCGCATCGGTGGGCGCCGGCCCGACGCGGCCAGCCTCACGAAGTGCGGCTGGCCCTGGGCCCCGTACCAGATCGCCCCCTTGAACACCGTCTCGTGGCCGGGCCTGCCGGGGGGCTCCGGTGGCCAGTCGGGGAGTTCGAGCGACGACTTCACCGCCCACGCCCTGCGGGCGCCGGCCGGGCCGCTGCCATCTTTTACGTAGTCCGCCTGTTTAAGATCCGCTGGAACGGCGATGCGTATCTATGTCGGATTACGCGATCGACCGCATGTGGAGGTATTTCCATGTCGAGCGACGAGAAGGCCAAGGCGAAGGCCGAGCAGGCCAAGGGCAAGGCGAAGGAAGCGCTCGGGCGCATGGTGGGCAACGAGCGCCGCACCGCGGAAGGGCGTATCGACCAGGCCAAGGGCGACGCCCGGCAGGCCAAGGAAAAGGCCAAGGACGTCTTCAAGGACTGAGGCATCGGCCGAGAGCCGAATGCGGCGAGCGTGGCGCGGACGTGTCGCGTCACGCTCGCTTTTGCGTGCCGCGACACGCGCTTTGCGCGACTGGAAAACACGCTCGCATTTGCGGCGGGTCGGATGGCCGGGATATCCGACGCCAGCGGTGGAGAAATTTGCTGGAATTCCTCCTACGGAGTTCGGATTCGACCGCCTGCTGCCCTGAGCCCGCCCTCGCTCCACGAGTCCCTTTTGCTGCGATTGGGGACCTGAGTCCCGCTGCCGCCCCGGGGCTTTGGTCCGGCGACTGGGGACGTTCACCGCGCAACCGCGTCGCGTCGAGGTAGTTCCATGTAGGGCGCACCCTTCTATCGCCTAACGAAAGAGTCACTGCGTGCTGAGCACCGAGGATCATCCGCCCGAGGCAGTCGCCAGGCACCGTTCGCTGTTCCGGGCGGTCCACCGCAGACGCAATCCCGTACTGCGCCGTTCGGACATCACCGTCACGGACGAGGCCGCCGTCAAACGCGCGGTCAAGGCCACGGCGCTGGGCAACGCCATGGAGTGGTTCGACTTCGGGGTGTACTCCTACCTCGCCGTGATCATCGGCAAGGTGTTCTTCTCCGGCGCCGGCGACACCGTGCAGGTCATCGCGTCACTGGCGACGTTCGCCGCGGCGTTCCTGGTCAGGCCGCTCGGCGGCATGTTCTTCGGGCCGCTCGGCGACCGGGTCGGCCGGAAGAAGATCCTGGCCCTCACCATGATCATGATGGCTGCGGCGACACTGTCCATCGGCCTGATCCCCAGCTACGCGACCATCGGCGTCTGGGCGCCCGTCCTGCTGATCCTCTGCCGCATGGTCCAGGGTTTCTCGACGGGTGGTGAGTACGGCGGGGCCGCCACGTTCATCGCGGAGTACGCGCCCGACAAGCGCCGCGGGTTCTGGGGCTCTTTCCTGGAGTTCGGCACGCTGATCGGCTACACGGTGGCCGCCTCGCTCGTGACCGCCCTCACCCTGCTGCTCAGCGACGACGCGATGCAGCAGTGGGGCTGGCGGATCCCGTTCCTGGTGGCGGGGCCGCTCGGGCTCGTAGGCCTCTACCTCCGACTCAGGCTCGACGAGTCACCCGCGTTCAAGAAGCTGGAGGAGGCGGGCTCCCCCACCGCCGAGCACGAGAAGGTGCCGCTCAAGCGCATCCTCTTCGGCAACGGGCGGGCGATGCTGCTCTGCCTGGCACTGGTCGCCGCGTTCAACATCACCGACTACATGCTGCTCTCGTACATGCCGACGTACCTCTCGACGCTCGGCTTCAACGAGACCGGCGGGCTGATGTCCATCGTGGTCGTGATGATCGTCCTGATGGCGCTCATCAACTCCGTCGGCCGGCTCTCCGACCGGGTCGGCCGCAGGCCGGTCCTCATCGGCGGCTCGCTCGGCTTCATCGTGCTCGCGGTGCCCAGCTTCCTGCTGATCAAGCAGGGCGGCACGGCCGCGGTCTTCGTGGGGCTCCTCGCTCTCGGCCTCGCCCTGGTCTGCTACCTGGGCACCATGTCCTCGGCGCTGCCCGCGCTCTTCCCCACCGCGATCCGCTACGGCTCCCTCTCCATCGGGTTCAACATCTCGGTGTCGCTGTTCGGCGGCACGACGCCGCTGGTGGTCCAGGGGCTGATCGGCGCCACCGGCAACGACCTGATGCCGGCGTTCTACACGATGCTGGCCGGGCTGGTCGGCCTGGTGGCCGCGCTCGCCATGAAGGAGACGGCCCGCAAGCCGTTGGAGGGCTCCCCGCCCTCGGTGGCCACGGACGAGGAGGCGGCGGAACTGGTCGCGGCTCAGCGCGGCTGACAGGTGCGGTCGTTCGGCCGCAGGGCTTGGCGTCAGCGCGGCGAGGGCTCGGAGATGCGCTTCTCGAACCAATGGTGGGCGTAGGGCTCGTCATTGAAGGCGGGAACCTCCTCGAAGCCGCACGAGTGGTAGAGGCCGATCGCGGCGCTGAGCGCCTTGTTGGTGTCCAGGCGCAGTACGTCACGGCCGTGCTCGGCGGCCCGTGCCTCCAGCTCGGTCAGGAACCGGCGGCCGAGGCCGAGGCCTCGCGCGGCGGGCGCCACCCACATGCGCTTGATCTCGGCCGGGGCGCCGGCCGGCAGCTTCAGGCCGGCACAGCCGATCGGCTCGCCGTGCATCCGGGCGACGAGGAACAGGCCGCGGGGAGGCCGGAGTTCACCGGCGTCGGGCAGCAGGCTCAGCCCCGGGTCGAAGCCCGTGTCGAACCGCTCCTGCAACTCGGTGAAGTACGACAACAGACAGTGCTTGGCGTCGGGGCTGTCCGGGTCGACGGCGTCCACCATGACCGTCGCGGCGGTCAGCAATCGGTCGACCTCGGCCATGGCCGCGACCAGGCGGGCGCGCTGAGCGGTGTTGAGCGGTTCGAGCAGGGAACCCGCCAGTTCATCGCTGCGCCGGTCGAGCACGGCCCGCTCCGCGCGGCCCGCGTCGGTGAGCTTGACGGTACGCACCCGCCGGTCCTGGGGCTGCGGCTCGACCGTCACGAGCCCGTCGCCCTCCAGGGAGCGCAGCAGTCGGCTGACGTACCCGGAGTCGAGCCCGAGGCGCTCGCGCAGTCCCCGTACGTCCTGCCCCTGCTCGCCGATCTCCCAAAGGAGCCGGGCCTCGCCGATGGGGCGGTCGCGGCCGAGGTAGCGGTCGTGGAGCGCCCCCACGCGTTCGGTGACGGTGCGGTTGAAACGGCGTACCCGCTCGATATGCCCTGCGTCCATTCTCTGACCATAGTCAGAGAATGACCGGAGTGCCAGCGGTGGGCGGCGAGGCAGGGGCGCCCGAGGTCAAGATCGGCCATGGGTGCGTAAATCCAGCGTGCTGACTTACACCACCACCGGGATCACTCCCGGCTGCCGGGGTTCGAACCCGGACCACTGAACCCGAAGTACCCATCTCCTACGCACCGGGCGCCCCTGCTCGGTCACCGTAACCGGACCAGACCCGGCAGGGCATGCGATTTACGGCGCCCGGTCCCCGCAGCACGAAGCCCCCGCCGCTCAGTGAGCGATGGGGGCCGAGTACGGGTCCAGAGATCAGGGCGGCGCGCGGTGTGCGGGGTTCGAACCCGGACGCCCGAAGGCGCTCAACCAAAGAAGTAACCGCTGCCTGCGCACCTGGACGTGATCACCATGGCCGGGACGAGACCAGTCCGGCACGCGAATATGGGCCGCCAGGTCAACTGGCGGGCTGTGCACGGCAGTTGACCCCTCGCAGGGTCGCGTTGAGTGGGGTGGCCGGCTGCAACAGCAGGCCGACGCGTGGGGCTACCTCCGTGTCGGGCAGGTCCAGGTGGAAGCGCTGGGCGAGCGTGGCGAGGACCAGGGCGGCCTCGACCTGGGCGAAGCGGGCGCCGAGGCAGGTGCGCGGGCCGCCGCCGAAGGGGTACCAGGCATGATCGGGCACCTCGTCCGGGGCGTCGGCGTCCCAGCGTTCCGGGCGGAACTGGTCGGGTCCCGGGAACCAGCGCGGGTCCCGGTGTGTGGTCCACGTGCTGCACCAGACGATGGTTCCGGCCGGGATGCGGGCGCCGCCCAGCGTGGCGCCCTCGCGTGCGACCGCGGGGATGAGCCACACCGGCGGGTAGAGGCGCATGGCCTCCTTCACGATCTGCTGGGTCCAGGTGAGGCGCTCGTAGTCGTCGATGGTGGGAGGCCGGCCGGCCAGCACGTCCCGGAGCTCTGCTGCCAGGCGGGCGCGGGCCTCGGGCGCACGGGCGAGCAGCTGGAACGCCCAGGTCAACGCCGTGGACGTCGTCTCATGTCCGGCCGCCCAGAGGGTGACGGCCTCGTTGCGCACCTCCTTGGGCGAGAGCGGACGGCCCTCTTCGTCACGGGCGGCGAGGAGCCTGGTGAGCAGGTCGTCGCGCTCTTCGGCGGGGTGGGCCGGGCCGGGTCGTTCGGTGCCGGTCGGGTCCTGTCGCCCGGTGGCGGACCGGGCCTGCCGTTCCCGGATGAGCCGGTGCACTTCGCCGTCGATGGTGGCGACCGCCGCGAGCAGGCGCCGCCGGGAGGGGGTGCGTACCCAGGCGGGCAGGAAGAGGGCGATGCCGCGCAGCTCGGCCCCCACCACCTGCTCGGCCACGTCCATCGCATCGCCGAGGGCCCCGGCCTGCTGCCCGACGTCGTTGCCGAACAGGGTGCGCAGGACGATCCGCTGGGTGATCAGCGCCATCTCCCTGCGGACGTCGATCCGCGCGCCGTCACGCCATCCGTCGGCCGCAGCGACGGCGCACTCGACCATGGCGTCGGCGTACGAACGGACCTGGCGCGGCCGGACGGTCGGCTGGACCAGGGAGCGCTTGCGCCGCCAGTCCTCGCCCTTGCTGAGAAGGACGCTCTGCCCGGTGATCTGCTTGAGCGCCCAGCTCATTTCGAGGATCTCGTACGTGTCCTCGCGCGCCGCGAGCAGCTCCCGGATGTGCCCGGGGTGGGAGATGAACAGGCTGCGCCTCGCCCCCAGGGACCAGGTCACGGCGTCACCGAAGTCGTCGCGCAGGCGGGTCAGGAAGCCCAGGGGGTCCTTCCCGAAGGCGAGGAGATTGCCCAGCGGAGGAAGGCTGCGCGGGCCGTCGACGGGGTTGAGCGGCAGCGTGGGTACGGGCAACGGAACTCCCCGGGTATGGCTGTTGGGCCCCAACGTAACGACTCCCTACCCGCCACTCCGGCACGACAGACGACCGGGCACGGATCGAGCGCCTGGGCGCTTCGGGCACTCGGGGTCGCACGGGCCGCGCTCCCGCGGGTCCCCCGGGGTCGCCTCGCACGGCGTGGCCCCCGGCGAGCGCCGCCCCGCCGCCTGCGCACCACCACGCGCCGCCTGTCGTAGGGTGATGCAGTCGTGCAGTGCCGCAGGAATCCGGAGCAAGTTGAGCGTGTCCTCGTCCTTTCAGTCGGTCCTGGACCGCATCGCCACCGAGATCGCGGCCACCCCGGGCCGCGGCCGCCCGGCCGACTACATCCCCGTCCTCGCCTCGGCCGACCCGCAGCGTTTCGGGATGGCCGTCGCCGAGCTCGACGGCTCGGTGTACGGGGTCGGCGACTGGCAGCACCCCTTCTCGACGCAGTCCATCACCAAGGTCTTCACCCTCGCGCTGTGCCTCTCCCGCGAGGGCGAGGAGCTGTGGGAGCACGTCGGCCGGGAGCCTTCCGGCAACCCGTTCAACTCCCTGGTGCAGCTGGAGTACGAGGCCGGGATCCCGCGCAACCCGTTCATCAACGCGGGCGCCCTCGTCGTCACCGACCGCCTTCAGGCCTTGACCGGCACCGCGGCCGACACGCTGCGCACCTTCCTTCGCACCGAGTCCGGCAACGCCGGCCTCGACTTCAACGAGCAGGTCGCCACCTCCGAGGCCGCCCACAGCGACCGCAACGCCGCCCTCGCCCACTTCATGGCGTCGTACGGCAACATCAGGACCCCCGTCCCGCTCCTCCTCGACCAGTACATCCGCCAGTGCTCCCTGGACGCGTCCTGCGCCGACCTGGCGCGGGCCGCCGGATTCCTGGCCCGGCACGGAATACTGGCCGACGGCTCGTCCCTGCTCACCCGCAGCCAGGCCAAGCAGATCAACGCGGTCATGCTGACCTGCGGCACCTACGACGCAGCCGGCGACTTCGCGCACCGCGTGGGCCTGCCCGGCAAGAGCGGCGTCGGCGGCGGCATCATCGCCGTCGTGCCCGGCCGCTGCACGATCTGTGTCTGGAGCCCGGGCCTCGACGAACGCGGCAACTCGGTGGCGGGCGTCGCCGCCCTGGACCGCTTCACGACCCTGACGGGCCTCTCCGTCTTCTGACCCACCGTCAGGGCCTGGCCCCCGACCCCAAACCCTGTCGACCTATGCCCTCACTGTACCTACTAGTATGTACAGTGAGAGTCGCAGCGTCACCACAAGGCCGGATCCAGGCCTCAATTCCTCAAGGGGGAGCCCGACATGCCGTTCGTCCGCATCGACGCGCTGGGGGCCGACAGCGATCGTCTCGACGCCCTCGGCCGTGCCGTACACGACGCCCTGGTCGAGACGATCGGCATCCCTCCCGACGACCGGTTCCAGGTCCTGGCCGGTCACGACGGAACCCGCGGCACCCTGCGCTACGACAGCTATCTCGGCGTACCCCGCGACCACGGCATCGTCTACGTCGCGATCACCCTGCGCGCCGGGCGGGCGCCCGACCAGAAGCGGGCCCTCTACCAGCGGATCGCCGAGCTGGCCCACGCGTACGCGGGCACCGAGCCCCGCAACGTCTTCGTCACCCTCACCGAGAACGAGTCCATCGACTGGTCGCTCGGCAACGGCACCGCGCAGTACGCCCCCTCCCCCGACAACTGACCTGCCCCGCCCACCCCGTGGCCGTCAAGGTGAGTGGACCGGCAACGGCTCGGCGAGGGCCATTACCCCACGCGTAATGGTGCCCGACCCCCGCCCCGGGCCACAGTGTGAACACGGCGCACCACAGCGGCCGGTCACATCACACGGCACCACACGACGGGGAGATTCTCATGCCGTACTTCGCCACCGCCACCGACGGAACCACGCTCCACTTCGTCGACTACGGACCGGCCGACGGACCCACCCTGGTCTTCGTCAACAGTGCTTATTTCGGTAGCGAGATGTGGGAGTTCCAGATGCTGCCGCTGGCCGCCGAGGGCTACCGCTGCGTTGGCCTCGACCGGCGCGGGCACGGCAAGTCTGAGGACGTCTGGGGCGGGTTCGACCTCGACACGCTGGCCGACGACCTCGGTTCGCTCCTGGACCACCTCGACCTGCGCGACATCACCCTGATCGGGCACTCGCTCGGCTCGACCGAGGCGGTGCGGTATCTGACCCGGCACGGCAGCGGCCGGGTGGCGCGGCTCGCTCTGGTGGCCGGCATGGCGCCGGGCATCGTGCGCGGCGACGACAACCCGCAGGGGCTGCCCGCCGAGGCCGTCGCGGCCGCCAACGAGACGTTCCGCAGGGACCGCGCCGAGTTCTTCGCGACCGGCGGCGACGCCTACTTCGCCCTCGGCCTGCCCGGCAACGACGTCTCGGCCGCCTACGTCCAGAAGGTGATCCAGGACTGCCACGGAGCCACCGCCCGCGCCGCGACCGCCCTCCTCGCCAACCTGGTGACCCTGGAGATGGCGCCCGAGGCACGGAAGATCTACGTCCCCACGCTCGTGATCCACGGCGACAAGGACGCCTCCGCCCCCATCGACCTCACCGGCCGCCGCGCCGCCGCCCTCATCCCGGGCAGCACCTTCAAGCTGTACGAGAACGGGGGTCACGGCCTGTACGTGACGCACGCCGAGCAACTCAACGCCGATTTGCGGGAGTTCAGCGGTCGCTGATGCCGCACGGCACGGGGGTTCTCAGGTGCCGCTCGGGGCCGGTTCCCCCTCGCGCAGCAGCGTACCGGCCCGGCGGGGCAGCAGGAGCGGGGTCGCCAGCATGAGGACACCGGCGGCGGCGATGGCGGTGCGCGGGCCGGTCAGGCCGGCCAGCACGCCCCACAGGGCGGTCATGGCGGCGATGGTGACCTTGGTGGTGACCGACCAGGCGGACAGGGTGCGGGCGACCCGGTCCGCCCCGGTCTGTTCGAGCCGGTACGTGGCGAGCACCGGGTTGAAGATCCCGCAGCACGTGATCAGCCCGAGCTCGACGGCGATGACCAGCACGAGGCCGCCGGCTCCGGGGCGGATGAAGGCGAGGCCGGGCAGCCAGCACGCGCGCAGCGCCCCGGAGGCGAGCATCACCCGGTGCTGCCCGAACCGCGCGACGAGCCGGCGTACGAGCCGTGAGCCGATGAGGCCGCCGATGCACGGGACGCCGAACGCGAGCCCGTACTGCCAGGGCGCGAACCCGAGGGAGCCGAGCATGAGCGTGGCCATCAGCGGTGCGGTCGCCATGATCAGGCCGTTGTTCAGGGCCGCGTTGAAGAACAATGGGCGCAGTGCCGGGTGCGCCAGGATGAACCGCCACCCTTCGAGCAGCTCGCCCCGCCTCGGCCCCGACGACGGGGTGGCGCGCTGCGGCGGCGGCTCCTCCTTCCCGCCGATCGCCCGGATCCCCAGGGCCGAGAACAGATAGCTGACCGCGTCGGCCGTGACCGTGGTCACCGGCCCGAACAGTCCGATCGCAGCCGTGCCGAGCGGCGGTCCGATCATGGTGGCGGTCCAGCTGGTGGACTCGAACCGGCCGTTCGCGACGAGCAGGTCCTCGGGCGGTACGAGCGCTTTGAGGCAGGCCCCGCTCGCCGCCCTGGAGGTGAGGTCGGCCGCGCCGACGACGACCGACACGACCACCAGCTGGACGAAGCCGAGCAGGCCGAGCGCGAACGCGGCGGGGATGCTCAGCAGGGTCGCGAACCGGATCAGGTCCGCCGCGATCATGACCGGCCGTTTGCGGCGGAACTCCACCCACGGGCCGAGCGGCACCGCGAGCGCGGCGCCCACCGCGAGCCCGGTGGCGGCGAGCGCCGACACCTCGGCCGGTCCGGCGTGCAGCACCAGGATCGCGATGATCGGCAACGCGTCGAACGCCAGCATCGTGCCGACCGTGCTGACCCCGTACGCGGCCCACAGCCACCCGAACTGCCGCCCCAACGACCGCCTGCCCACCATGCCCCGCACACCCTTCGCCGCCCCTGCCGTACAACCTCGCGTTGACCAGCGAGATCAAAGCGGCCGCCCTGTCCGCCGGTCAAACAACCACCTGGGCGGACAGCTACAACCAGGAATTGTGCACTAGGGTCGCCCGACGTGGATCTCAACGCGGTACGCACCTACGTCGCCGTGGCGGACGCGGGCCAGTTCCAGCAGGCCGCCACCGACCTCGCCATCACGCAGCAGGCCGTCTCCAAGCGCATCGCCTCACTGGAGAAGGAGCTCGGTGTGCGGCTGTTCACGCGGACCCCGCGCGGGGCCCGGCCCACCATGGACGGGCAGGCGTTCCTGCCCCATGCCCGGGCGCTGCTGCGGGCCGAGGAGCGGGCGGCCGCCTCTGTCCGGCCCGGCCGCCGCGCGCTGCGCGTCGACGTGATCGGCCGGCGGCTCGCGCCCGCCGACCTGCTGCGCGACTTCCACGGCGCGCATCCCGGGACCGAGCTCGACGTGGTGACCCTCTTCGACGCGGACGCCGCCTTCGCCGCGGTCCTCTCCGGCACGATCGACGCGTCCTTCCGCGCGGTCACGCTGCCCGAGCGGCACCTGCCCGACGGCATCGAGACCGCCCGGGTCCACGACGAGCCCGTGCAGCTCCTGACCGGGCCGGGCCACGCGTTCGCCGCCGCCCGCGCGGTCACGCCCGCCGAGCTCGCCGGACACCGGATCTGGATGCCCGGCCTGGTCACGGGGACCGAGTGGGCGGCCTACTACGAAGAGCTCGCCGTCGCGTTCGGGCTCACCATCGAGGCGACCGGCCCCGACTTCGGCACCGAGCCGCTGCTCGACACGATCGCCGACTCCTCGACGCTGGCGACCCTGGTCGGCGAGCAGACGCGGTTCGTCTGGCCGGCCGACCAGGGTCTGCGCCGCATTCCCCTCGTCGACCCGACGCCGGTCTACCCGCACTCCCTGATCTGGCACCGCGACAACCCGCACCCCGCGCTCACCGCACTGCGCGGCCACCTCACTCCCCCTCGTCACTCCAACTCGACGAGCTGGACGCCCAGTTGGGCCCACTGAAGATCGCGGTGTCGACAGAGTCCGTACGAGCCGTACAGAGTGACCTCCTCAGCCTTCGTGACCAAGCCAGCAGCGAGGAGCCACCGTGACCCAGTGGGCAGGCCGGACCGCCGTCGAGATGTCCGAGGCGGTGCGCCGCAAGGAGGCCACGCCCCGCGAGGTGGTCGCCGACCACCTGGCCCGCATCGCCGAAGTGAACGGCCGCGTCGGCGCGTTCCGGGTGGTGCGTGCGGCCGCCGCGCTGGAGGAGGCCGACGCGGTGGGCGCGCGGCCGGATCTGGCCCGACTGCCGCTCGCGGGCGTGCCCGTGGCCGTCAAGGACAATCTGCCGGTACGCGGCGAGAGCACCCGCAACGGCTCGGCGAGCACGCCTGCGACCCCGGCCGCCGAGGACCATGTCACCGTGGCCCGGCTCCGCGCGGCGGGCGCGGTGGTGGTGGGGCTGACCCACGTACCGGAGCTGTGTGTCTTCGGCACCACGGACGGGGTGCACGGCATCGCCCGCAACCCCTGGGACCCCTCGCGCACGGCGGGCGGCTCGTCCGGGGGCAGTGCGGCCGCGGTGGCGGCGGGCCTCGTGCCGATCGCGCTCGGCAACGACGGCATGGGCTCGCTGCGCATCCCCGCCGCGCACTGCGGCCTCATAGGCCTCAAACCGGGCACCGGGCGGGTACCCCTGGACCTCGGCGGCGGCTGGTTCGGCATGTCGGAGAACGGCCCGCTCGCGACGACGGCGGCGGACGCGCGGCTGATGTTCTCGGTGCTCGCGGACGAGCCGGTCACGGACTTCGGCGAGGGCGCATCGAACGGAAAGGGCTCCGGCCTTGACATCGCGTTCTCAACTCGCAGTCCCATCACGGGAGTTCGGGTCGGCGCGGCGTACGCGGGGCTCGCCCGCCAGGCCGCCCGGGCCCTCGCCGGGGCGGGCCACCGCCTGACGACCGCCCATCCGCCCTATCCCCTGTCGTTCGGGACGACCGTCCTCGCCCGCTGGACGGGCGGCACCGCGCAGGACGCCCAAGGGCTCGACCCGCGGCTGCTCGCGCCCCGCACCCGGCGCCACGCGGCGATCGGGCGGCTGGCCGGACGGCTGGGCATGCTGCGCACCGACCACCGCGCGGCGCTGAACCAGCGACTGGATCCGTTCTTCGAGAAGTACGACGTGCTGGTGACTCCCGCACTCGCCCGGCCGGGCCCGGCGGCCGATGCCTGGCACGAGCGCGGCTGGCTGGCCAATGTGCTGGTGAACACCGCCTGCTCGCCGATGACCCCGCCGTGGAACCTCTCCGGCCGACCCGCGCTCGCCGTGCCGTTCGGCTCGCTTCCCTCGGGCCTTCCGGGTTCCGTCCAGCTCGTCGGACGACCGGGTTCGGAGCACCAACTGCTCGATCTGGCAGCCCAGTTGGAGCAGCTTCACTCCTGGCGGCGCACCGCACCCATGGAGGCGTCCGCCATCCACCCGTAGGTGAAGCTTCAACGGACCTGTCCAGCAGGTGAGTTGGCGGGATCGGAAGGTGACCACGGCCGTGCGCGCATGGCATGATCATCTGCACGTTACCTGTCGGTAACGGCCACCCCCCAACCCGAAGGTCACATCTACGTGCGCACCCTCACCAGACGCCTCCTGCTCCCCGGCCTGACCGCCCTCGCGCTGGCCGGTACGGGCTGCTCCTCGCCGAGCCACACCGCGGCGGCCGGGCCGGGAAGCGCCGCAACGCCCTCGGCGACGGCCGACGGCACCCAGCAGCTCGACGTGAACGCCGCGCCGCAGGGCTCGGCCGCGCCGACGCCACTGGCCCGCACCCGTACCGGAAAGGGCCAGCCCGAGAAGTCCTCGCTCAAGGTCGCCTCGTACGACAGAGCGAGCGGGCGCGCCGTCATAGCCACGGCACCGCCGGCCCACACCGCGAAGCCGAGCCACTCCCCCACGCCCGGCAAGCCGACCGAGAAGCCGGCCGACAAGCCGGTCGCGGTGGGCGACATCATCGCCAGCGCGCCGGCGCCCGGCGCCCCCAACGGCCTGCTCGCCAAGGTCACCGAGGTCGTGGGCAAGAACGACCGCGGCACCGAGGTGAAGACCGCCGCCACGACGCTGGCCTCCGTCCTCAAGGACGACAAGGCCGACGGCAAGGTCCCGGTCGACCCGGCATCGGTCAGCGTCGTGCCCCTGATGAAGGGCGTCACCTTCTCCTACGCCAAGAGCCAGGGCGTACGGTTCGGCCCGCAGGGCGCCAAGCTGCCGCTCGGCAACCTGCGCCTCGATGTGAACGCCGCGGTGGACACCGCCAAGGATGCCCCCGCCTCGGCGGGAGCATCGGTCTCCGGCTTCGTGCAGCTCGCTCCCCAGGTGGAGTTCTCGTACGACGGCAGCAAGGACGGCGGGCTCGGCCTGAGCTCCGCGTTCCTCGGCATGAGCGGCGACTGGTCCTCGCAGTGGGCGCTCAAGGGCCGCGCCGCCGCCAGTACGGGCGCGCCCAAGCGCATCCCGTTCGCCAAGCTGCACAGCGCGCCGGTCATCCAGGTGGGCCCGGTGCCCGTCGTCGTCAACCTCGACCTGACCTGTTACGTCCAGGTGGAGGCCGACGGCCACGTCACCCTCGACGTCCAGCAGGACGTCAAGGGCGACTTCCGGGTCGGCGGCAGCTACGCGGCGGGCAAGGGCTGGGCCCCGGTCAGCACGTCGGCCGTGCACAGCACCCCGGTGAACGCGAGCGTCACCGCCGCCGGAACGGTCAAGGGCGCGCTCGGCGCCGAGGCCTCCGTCGGCCTGTACGGGGCCGTCGGCGTCACCGCGGACTTCGCGCCCTATCTGCGCGGCGAGGTCGACGCCAAGGCGAACGCGTCGAGCGACGGCAAGGCATCGGCGTCCGCGTCCTGGGCGGTGTACGGCGGCTTCGACCTCAGCGGCCGGCTGGACTTCCAGCTGTCCCTGTTCGGCACGCCCGTCATCGAGCACCACATCCCGCTGGGCGCCCTCCACCGCGAGTGGTCGCTGGCGAAGGGGCACGCCGAGCGATAGCCCCCATTGCGGATTGATTGAGCAACTCCTGTAGCACGGCGTCCAGTTGGCGATCCGGCCGCCGTGCCCGGCGCCCGCCGTCAAGCCGGACGTACGCCCGTGTGAACCGTGGTGGCGGACAGGAGGAACGCGTCGGGGCGGTGCAGGATGCCGTCCGGCGCGTCCGCGTCGAGCAGCACGTCCAGAGTCTTGCGGTCCTCCGCGTCCAGGGACTCGCTCATCGTCTCCCGAAGCCGCGCCAGTTGGGCGTGCAGGAACGCGCGGGCCGGATCGCCCAGGGGCGCCGGCAGGTCGAGCAGGAGCGTGAAGCCGCCGACCCGGGTGAGCCCGGCGCGGCGCAACATCGCGGGCCAGTCCTCGACCAGGGCGGTGCTGCCGGGCAGCTCGGCGCGCATGACCTCGAACCAGTGCTCCTGGGCGGCATCCAGCCGGGCCAGGAGACCGGGCTTGCCGATCCCGATGTCGCGCGGCAGACAACGCATGGGCAGACCGCCCTCCGCCACGGCGAGCACGCCGCCGGGGTTCAGGACACCGGCGAGCGCGTCCAACGCGCCCTGCTGATCGCCCAGGTGGTGCACGGCCTTGCTGCTCCAGACCAGATCCGCCGCGCCGAGGCCGCCACCCTCCAGGCTCTCCGGCAACTCCGCATGCCGTACGGCGACCCTCTCACCGAAGCCGAGCCGCTCGGCGCGGGCCAGGGTGTGGTCGAGGAGCGCGGGCGCGCCGTCGACGGCGACCACATCGGCGTCGGCGAAGGTCTCGGCGAGCACGCAGGTCATGACGCCCGGCCCGCTCCCGACGTCGAGCACGCGCCGCACCTCGTGCTCGGGTGCGAGCGCCTGCGCCAGGCGGGCCGCGGTCCGGCGCAGCACCGGGAGCTGGAGTTCACCGCTGTTCTCCAGGACGGCGCCCATGGCTTCCCAGTCGATGTCACCGTGGCCGTGACCGTGGCTGTTGCCGTGTGCGTGCCCGCGTGCGTGTGCGGGACCGTTGTGTGCGCTCATGTCAAGGAGCGTGCGCCCGTGGAGTGGTCGCGGCAACTTTCGTTGCTCATTCCGGGACGGCGATTCCGGCGCGGCACGGCTGGAATGGTCGGCGTACGGTCCAACTCGCCATCTCAGCACGGCGTTTGACGTTTGCGGCCATTGGCTAAGGTGCCGTGATGGACGCAATGGATGTGTATGAGTCTGCGCTCGGCCTCGTCGGCGGCACCCCGCTGGTCCGGCTGCGCACCGGCGGTGCCGCCGCTGTCTACGCGAAGCTGGAGTACCTGAGCATCGGGGGCAGCGCCAAGGACCGGATCGGTCTGCGCATGGTCGAGCAGGCGGAGAAGGACGGGCTGCTGCGGCCCGGCGGGACCGTGATCGAGGCCACCTCCGGCAACACGGGCATCGGGCTCGCGCTGGTGGCGGCCGAGAAGGGGTACCGGATCGTGGTGGTCGTCTCCGACCGGGTCAGTGACGAGAAGGTCGACACCCTGCGGGCGTTCGGCGCCGAGGTGGTGGTCAAGCCGGCCGGGCTGCCGCGCCAGCATCCCGACCACCCGATGAGCTTCGCCGCCCACCTCGCCGAGACGACGCCGGGCGGGTGGCTGGCCAATCAGTACGACAACCCGGCCAACCCGGAGGCGCACTACCTGACCACCGGGCCGGAGATCTGGCGCCAGACCCGGGGGCGCGTCACGCATCTGGTGTCCTGCATCGGGACCGGCGGCACGATCAGCGGCGCCGGACGCTACCTCAAGGAGGTCAGCGGCCACGCCGTCGAGGTGATCGGCGCGGACCCCGCGTCGTCCGTCTACTCCGGGGGCGACGGCCGCCCCTACTTCATCGAGGCGGCCGGCCATTTCCTGCACCCGGACACCGCCCAGGACATCTGGCCCACGTCCTATCATCCCGATGTCGTCGACCGCATAGTGCCCGTCGCCGACCGGCAGGCCCTCGACACACTGCGCCAACTCGCCCGCGAACAGGGCCTGTTGGTGGGCGGTTCCTCGGGGACGGCGCTGGCCGCCGCCCACCGGGTCGCCGCGGACGCCCGGCCCGACGCCGTCGTAGTGGTGATCCTGCCGGACTCCGGGAGGCAGTACCTGTCCAAGTATTTCAACGACACCTGGATGCTGCGCCTCGGCTTCCTCGACGGCGACGAGAGCGCCCCCAGGGTGGCCGACGCCGCACACATGGCCGACGGCACCTCACCGCTGCCCTACCTCAACACCCACACCTCTGTCGGTGACGCGCTGGAGGTACTCCGCGCGAGGAAGCGGAGCGGCCGGGACCCCGTCCTGCCGGCCGGCCCCTGCCCGGCGGGCCCCGAGCGCCGACCCACCGCGCCCGAACTCACCGGATCGGTGACCCTGGCGGCACTCGAAGCCGCCCTGCACGACGGCACGGCGAGCCCGGCCGATCCACTGTCGGGCCACCTCGAACCACCCCTCCCGCACTTCGGCTACGGCGAGCCCGCCGCGACGGCCCTCGGCGCACTGACCGGGCACGCCCAGGACACCGCGGTCGTCCTGCGCGACGGCTGCGCCGAGGCCCTCATCACTTCGGCCGATCTCCGCGCGCTCCTGCCCACCCCTCGGTGAGCCTGTCCGGGCCGCCCGGGGCGGTGGCCGCCATGTGCAGGGTTCGCAGGGCCAGGAGCAGCACGCCGATGTCGTCGAGGTAGATCGGGTCCGGGAGGAGGTCGACGGGGCTGATGACGTAGAGCAGTGCGCCCCAGAAGGCGGCCTTGTGGGTGAGGGGGATCCCGGCGTCCTGGAGGACTTTGCGGGCGCGGATCAGACGTACCGTCAGAACGACGGTCAGCACGGCGGTCGCGAGGAGGGCGAGGGCCGCGAGGACCAGGGCCACTTTCACTTCGGTGCTCATCGCGCTGCCTTCCCTCGCACTGTGTCGGCGATGCTACTGAAGCCGGCTCCCAAGGCCCCGGGCTCGCTCGTGCGAAGCCACCTCCTCGTGGCGGGCCCCGGCGGCCGGACCGGCCGCTCCGTCGCTTCCCGAGTACCGTGCCCCGGGCGGTTCATGCGGGGTTCAGCAGCCGGGTGCCCCCTTGCCGCCGCGCTGCGGCAGGCTCAGGTTGGGGGTGCCGTCGGGCCAGGTGAGGGCGATCGTCCTGGTCGAGCCGTCGGAGCCGAGCTGGACCACCGGGGTGGGCTTTCCCGCGGGTGTGCCGTCGGCGCGGAACGACAGCCAGCCGCTCGCACCCGGCAGCATCTGGGCGCAGTAGAACTGGTGCAGGATGCCGGTCTCCAGGCCCGGGTTCTTGAGCCCGACGGCGTCACGCCGGCCCGCGCTGATCGCGGCGACGGCCGCGTCGTGCGTGAGCATGGCCTGCCCGCTGCCCAGGTCGGCGGGGTCGAAGGCGAGGGTCGCCACGTCCTTGTCGGCGGTCAGCGGCTGGCCGGTGCAGGGATCGGGCCGGCCGGTGAACGCGGCCCAGAACTGGTCGTAGTTGTGCTTGGCGTCGGAGCCGGGGCAGTCCTTGCCCCACTCGTCGGGGCTGGCGAGCGCGGTGTACGCGACGGTGACCCGGCCCGAGGCGATGCCGTTCAGCACGCCCTTGTCGTGGATGGCCTCCGAGGCGTCGTCACCGGCGAGGATGTGCAGCTGGGGAATCCCGCAGGGCGCGCCCTGCACCCAGTTCTCCACGAACGCCCCGAGGTCGCGGCCCCGGCCCGCGAAGTAGACGACGGAGGGGGCGGCCTGGCACAGGTTGGCGTGCATGAGGTTGAACTGCTGGACCAGGTAGTCCTGGCGGCCCGATCCGGCGGGCAGATCGCTGGGCGAGGTGTACGGGAGCACGGTCACGGTGCGGCCGGGCGCCTTGAACTTGCTTTTGGCCGCCTCGGCGAGCGTCTGCGTGTAGTCGTCGCCCGTGACGCTGTCCGCGACGACGGCGAGGGAGGTCACGGCCGGCTTCAGGGTGGACGCGTACTGGTTCGCGGCGATCACCGAGTCCGCGTTGGTCGGGGAGACCCGGAACATGTCGACGATCTGCTTCTTGCCGGTGGGGTCGGCCGGGTCGAGGTTCATCGAGTCGCCCGTCACCGTCGATCCGATGACGGGAATGTGCAGCTGCGTGGAGATCGCCGCGGCGGCCTGCCGGGTCTGCTCGGTGGACTGGCCGAGTCCGACGACCGCCGAGATGCGTTCGGCGGTCATCTGCTGCTTCAGGTTGGCCACGGTGGCGGCCCAGGAGCCGTACTGGCTGCCCATGTTGGCGAGGTACAGCTTGATGGCCGGCGTACTGCCGTAGGCGGCGGTGTTGTTGGCCCGCCACACGGCGGTGAGCGCGCCCTCGATGTTCGGGTAGAGGGAGTCGTAGGTGAGGGTGTCCACGTCGGAGACGGGCGAGAGGTCCAGCATCAGGACGACGCTGGTGTACGGGCCTTTCACCGTGTCGTTGGCCGACTTGACCATGTGCTCCAACTCCCGCATCCGGGCGGGTTCGTGCTCGGTGAACGGCTCGCTGTCGATGTTCACGCCCGCGCAGGCGAGTGGTGTGCCTGTCGCGGTCATGCCGGTGCCGCAGGTCAGCGAGGGCGGGAAGAGCCGGCCGTAGCCCCAGCGGCCGCCGAACACGAGGCCGGTGAGGATCACGAGCGCCGCGAGGAGCGAGAGGACCGGGTGACGGCGCAGCCGGCCGAAGCGGGGGTTGCCTACAGCGGGTGGCATGGACACTCCTTGCGGTGCGGTCGACGGGCGCGGGGGTGCCGCGTCCGTCGCGGGGCTAGGCGAAGGCGGCCGCCGCCTGCTGGAGCGGACTGACGTCCAGCAGACGGGAGTTGTGCGCGAGGCGGGTGAAGCATTCCTGTATCTCGCCGTCCCAGCGCCGGGTGTGCTCGGTCAGTGGGTCGCTGTACAGCCACAGCAGGGCGAGCAGCTTGGCGGTGGCCACCGCCAGGACCGTCTGCCCGCCGTCCTCGACCCCGTCGAGCAGCAGCGCGTACGCCTCCTGGGGCGAGTGCTCGTACAGGAGCCGGCAGGGCGCCGAGGAGAGGTAGTCGAGCAGGCGGATCCAGGCGCGGTGGTCCTCGTCGAACCGGTCGGCGAGCGCCGCGGCGACCGGCGCGAAACGGCCGAGGGCCAGGTCGTGGAAGAGCCCTCGCTCGACGGCCGCGGCATCGCCGCCTTGCACCGGCAGGGCGGCCAGGGCGAGGGCCTGCGCCGCGAAGAGCTCGTGCCAGGGGCTTGTCCCGGCGGGTCGCGCGGGCCGGGCGGTATTCAGCGCGGTGAGTGCGGAGCGGGCCAGCCAGGGGTGCAGCGTGGCGGGCCCGTCGGCGTCGCCCCAGCCGATCTGGCGGATGCGCGAGGGGCGGTGGGTGAAGGTGCTCACCCACAGGTGCCGGCGCAGGAGTTCCAGGCTGCGCGGGAGTTCTGTCGAGGCCGCGGGAAGGCGCGGGTCGTCCGCGGTGCGTATGTCGGCGAGGTAGGCGGCCGCGAGGACGATCGCGGGGGCGGTGCTCCAGGCGGTGCCGGGGACGGGCAGCCCTTCGGGGAGGCTGGTCTCCAGTGCGTGGGCCCACAGCGGCGTGCCGTCCTCGTCGGCCGGGGCGACCATGGACACGGCGGGGCCGTGCGGTCCGGGGTGCGCTGCGAACGGTTCGTCGAGTACGGCGGAAACGGCGCCCCGGTGGCCTCCGGTGAGCCGGTGGACGACGGATGCGGGCAGCGGCCGGGCCGGCGACGGGTCGGAGCGGTCCATCGCGTACCCGACCTGCTCCTCGGTCATCGGGTCGAGCCATACGGGGTACCACCAGGCGGCCGCGGGCCCGCGCTCGACGGCGACGGCCGCGTCGTTCTCCCGGGCCCACAGTGTCCGGGTCGCCCGGGAAAGGAGCGGGACGCGGCGCTGGGGCGTGGCGGCCAGCGGCGCCGAGCGCCAGGGCTCGCACCACCAGGACGTCCACTCGGACTGCCACTGCTCGCACGCGGCCAGGACGAGCAGCGGGTCCGCCGCGCCCGAACCGTCCATGTCGGCCAGCTGGTTGCGGGACCGGGCGCCGGCGAGTTCGGTGAGGAAGCGGCGCCCGGCAGGGGTCTGCGCGCCGTCGACCAGGAGCACCCAGGCGTGGTCGTGCCGGTCTCGGCGGGCGCCGTGCACGGGCAGCACGCAGGAGCAGGCGGAGCGCAGTGGCGGATGGCGTTCGGCCTGGTCCTTGACGTCGGCGAGGAAGGCGGCCATCAGGGGGCCGACCGCGGCGGACCGCGATGTGGAACTCAGCCTGATGAGCGCGTCGATGGAGCGCGCGGACTCGGCCTCGGGAACGCTGATGTGCCACCTGAGCGCGTCCCGCACGCCCCAGCGGGCGGCGCTCTGCAGCAGGGATCCGATGACGGGCTTGGCCTGCTCGCGCACGGCGGAGACCACTTCCCGCGCGGGCCCCGAGACCAGGGGGCTCAACGCTCCCTGGGCGACGACGTCCATGGTGGTCGCCGCGGCGTGTTCCACCCCGGCGGCGAACCTGCCGGGCCGGGTGTTGCGGGTGTACTGCTGTATGAGCTCACGTATCTGGTCGGCGGCCCGGCCCCGGTCCGCGTCCAGGTTCTCGTTCAGGGCGAGCAGCCCGAGTCCGAAGCGGTGGAACACCGGCCCGCGGCGCAGGTTGTCCCAGCCGCGCATCATCTGGAACGCGACAAGCGCGGCCGCCGACACCGGGTCGACGGGGTTCTCCTCGAAGTCGAGCCCCGCGTGCACCACGGTCCCGCCGCACGCCCGCGACACTGCCCGCAACAGATCGGTCTTGCCGGACCCCCGAGGCCCCAACAGCGCGACGACCGGCTGCCGTTGACCCGGGTACCGCCACAACATGTGCCGCAGGAACGCATCGGCGCCCCCTGCCGCATCAAGATCCCCCACCGCACTCACCGCCCCCCGGAACCGACACGCACAAGGCGCACCTTCCGCATCGATTGACACGGAAGGTAACACCGGAGGGACAGGCCGCGACGGGTGTTCCACGACATCCGCGCGGGCGAACGTAGTTCGTGGGGGAGTTGGGCGGATTCGGGAGGTCGGGCCGGGGGTCGGACAGCCCCGTCCCCCGCGCGGCGGACCCGGTTCGCCCCGCAGGGCGATCCCCAGCCACCCCCTCGACTGCGATCTTCGGTGACGGACGAACCCGCCGACATCGAGGACGCCACATGCACCGGATATCCCGCGCGGCAGAACCCACCGGACGGCTCCGTGCCGCCTGGCGAGCCGCTCACGAACCTGCGGCCTTCGTGCCCCGAAGGGTTCAACTCCTCGCCCACGTCGTGCCGTTGACCGTTCTGCCGTCCAGTCTCTGGCGGCTTCCGGCCGCGTTCGACTCGGGGATCGGGGTCGGGGAGCGGGCATACATCATCTTTCTGTCCGTTCTCTCCGAGCTGCTCGCCTTCAGTGCCATCGGCCTTGTCGCCGGGTGGGGTGAGGTGTTTCCGCGGTGGGTGCCGGTGCTGCGTGGGCGCCCGGTGCCGATGAAGGCGGCCGTCATTCCGGGCGCCTGCGGGGCCACGGTGCTCACGCTCATGTGGACCGTCCTCGCCTTCAGCACTCAGGTGATGGGCACCACGATCCGGGGCGATGAGCTGCCCGACTCCTTCCCGGGCCGGGCCGGTGGCTGGCAGGGAGGCGTCTTCTACCTCTGTTACACGCCGCTCATCCTCTGGGGGCCGCTGCTCGCCGTGCTCACCTTCGCGTACTGGAAGCGCCGTCGTGTGCCGTCAGGTCGTGGGTAGTGCGGTGACGGGGGCCGTTCTGAGGTGGGCCGCGCCCGAGCGGACTGCCCACCCGAACACGGCGAGGGCGAGGGCGCCCACCACGACGGAGTCGTACGGTGCCGGCAGGTGGCCCGAGCCTCCGAAGGTGCCGAGCCAGGACAGCAGGGTCAGTGCGGCGAGGTGGAAGACGATCCAGGCGCCGTGCCGCAGCTCCTGAAGCGTGGAGCGCCCCTCCGCGTCGCGGCGCAGCAGCAGGAACAGGGGGACGCCCGCCAGGACCAGCGGCAGGGCGAGCCGCAGGTGGTGCCAGCCCGACCAGAAGACGAACTCGCTGGCCACGAGGAAGCTGATGGGCGCGATCCAGTGCACCCCGGGGACCTGCCCGTCGGCCGGTGGAAGTCCCCGGTCCCTGTCGTGGGCCCGGAACGCGGCGGCGGCGACCGCCGAGGCCGCGTACACGAGCAGGTACATGTCGCCCATCACGCTGACGATGTCCTGCCAGCCGCCGAACGGCAGCATGAAGACGATGATGACGAGCAGGTTCAGGACCAGGGCGCGGCGTGCCGTCCCGGAGCGGGGATCGATGCGCATGAAGAAGCGGGGCAGCAGGCCGTTCTTGGCCAGCGCGTAGGTGTGCCGGGCGTCGATCGCGACCCCGACGTAGGCCGAGCCGCCGGGCGAGACGACCGCGTCCGCGTACAGCAGGGTGGCCAGCCAGTGCAGGTTGAGTACGAGGGCGAGCTGGCCGAAGGGCGAGTCGAAGTTCACGCCGTGCCAGCCGTGGCCGAGGAGGGAGTCGGGGACGGTGAAGAGGAAGGCCAGTTGCAGGCCGAGGTAGACGAGCACCGCGAGGCCGATGCCGGTGAGCACCGCGAGCGGGACGGTGCGGCGCGGATTGCGGGCCTCGCCGGAGAAGTCGAGGGGTGCCTGGAAGCCGTTGACGGAGTACACGATGCCGCCGCCGGCGAGTGCGGTCAGACAGGCCGCGTATCCGTACGGTGCGAAGCCGCCGTGGTCGGTGAGGCGGCCGGAGTGCGTGCCGGAGAGGAACAGGGCGACGACGGTGAGGACGGGGATGAGGACCTTGAAGAGCGACACCAGGTTGTTGAGCTTCGCGAAGGTCCGCACCGCGAACCAGTTCAGCGCCGTCAGGAGCACGCTGAGCCCGGTGGCCACGGCGAGGCCGGAGCCGGTGAGGCGCCCGTGGTCGTAGAGGCTCGGCAGATAGTGCGCGGCGTACTGCATGATCGCGCTGATCTCCGCGGCCGTGCCGCCGACCGAGAGCAGCACGGACCAGCCGACGACGGTGCCGACGAGGCGCCCGCTCGCGTACAGCGGCCACCGCACGGTGCCGCCGCCTTCCGGGCGGGTGGCTCCGAGTTCCACCATGACCAGGGCCACGAGCGCGCACAGCACGCCCGCCCCGACCCAGGAGAGCAGGGCGGCGGGCCCCGCGGTCTGGGCGGCGAACATGGCGGCGAACAGCCAGCCCGAGCCGAGGATGTTGGAGAACCCGATCGCGGTCAGGCTCCAGAATCCGAGCTCCTTGCGGAGCCGCCGCTCCTCGCCCAGTACCGTCAGGACCGAAGGGGTCTCCCCCGGCTGGATCGGCCGCACGCGCACCCGCCTCCTCGCATGACTCACGACACAAGAGTGCCCAGCGTGTCACGCCGTGGGCCGTGCGTCGCCGAGGAAGACGACCGAGTCCTGCCGGGTTGCGACCGGGCCCTGCCCGGTATCGACCGGGACTACCAGGTTTCGACGGCGAAGCTGACGCCCGCCGCGTCCGTCTGGAGGCTCAGTTTCACATCGCCGCTGGTGATGTCCACATCGACCGAGCCTCCCTCGGCCGCGAGCTGCACGGCCTGGACGCCGTGCCACGTGTTGCCGTCGTGCAGGGCGACGCGCACCGAGCCGGTCGCCGGGGTATCGGTGATCTGGTCCATGCCCAGGTGAAGTTTGCGGTTGTAGCTGGCCCACGCGCTGCCGTGCGGCAGCAGGACGACGGTGGGCTGGGCGCCCGGGTCGACGCGGCCGGTGATCCATTGGGGCATGTCGGTCTCCTCAGGCGGTGAGAACTGGAACGAGAGCGCCCAGTCACGCAGTTCACTGGTGCTGGCGAGGCGGCAGTAGTCGAGGTCGAGGCCGTTGGACTCGCCGTACTGGTGGAACATCCAGCCGGCCTGGATCCCGGGGTTCCCGGCGGCGCGTCCGGCCGTGGCGATCCACAGGAAGTCGGCGTAGAAGCCGTCCTGGTCGACGTTCCACCAGTAGTCGAGGTTGGCGTACATGCCGACGGGATTGTGCGGCAGGCGGCTCTTGACATATCTCAACCAGGCGTCCTTGTAGGCGCGTTGGGTCGACTTGGGGACACCGGAGTTCGCCGAGTCGTAGCCCTCCCAGTCGAGGATCACCACGTCGCCCGGCCGCCAGTTGACCTGGTCGATGAAGTAGTCGGCCTCGGCCTGCGCGCTGTTGCCCATGTGGGGGTAGTGGTAGCCGCCCCACACCAGGCCGTTGGCCTTGGCGTGGTCGCGCTGTGTCACCCAGCGGGGGTTGATGTACGAGAGTCCTTCGGTGACCTTGACGAAGGCGAAGGACAGACCGCCCGTGTTCGGTGTCGACGACTGGTACGACGCCCAGTCCTGACCATAGATACCCATCAGCAACCTTCCGCGAGCGAGCCGGCCGGAACCACCCCTCCCCACTTATTGCTTGCCCGCTGATGGGCGGGCCGACTCTCCCCCGGCGTGTCCTGTGCCACGCAACGCGAAGGACCGCCGACACGTCGTCGGCGGCCCTTCGGTCAACTGTCTTGCCAGCGGCGGGAGTTACTGAGCCGCGCTGGTGCGGTTCCTGCGGCGGTGCAGGGCGAAGGCGATGCCCGCGCCGCCCACGGCGAGCGCGCCCGCGGTGATCCCGGCCGGGACGAGCGCCGAGGAGGAGCCGGTCTCGGCGAGGGTCTCGCCGGCCGTCTGGGTCGTCGGGTTGTTGCCCGAGCCGCCCGTGCCGGACGTGCTGCCCCCGGTCGAAGCGGTGGGCGGGGCCGGGTGCTTGGGAATGTCGGTGACCGACTTGACCGACCCGTCGGCGTTGAGCAGGACCTGCTTGCCGTTGGGGTGCTTGAAGTCGAACGCCGAGGTCAGCGGGTTCGCGCGGGTGTCGAAGGAGGCGTCGCCGATGCGTCCGGTGTGCCAGTTGTCCTCGATGAAGCGGGTGATCGACGCCTGCTCGGTGCGGGTGTGGTCGACCGAGTTGACCTTGCTGTACGGCGAGATGACGAGCAGCGGCTGGCGGGTGCCCGGGCCGCAGCGGTCGGAGTAGCCGCCGGCCGCGGCCGGTCCGGCCTGGCAGGCGGGGCTGTCGGGAGCCTTGCCGTCGGAGCCGGGCTTGGTGTCCTTCGAGCCGTTCTGCGGCTTGGCGTAGGCGTGGTCGTACCAGCCGTCGGAGTCGTCGTAGGCGACGACGACCGCGGTGTCCTTCCACTCCGGCGACTGCTGGATCTTGTTGATCTGCTCGACGAGGTAGTGCTGTTCGTCGATCGGGTCGGAGTAGGCGGCGTGGCCGTCCTGGTACTCCGGGGCCTTCAGGAAGCTGACGGCCGGCAGGTTGCCCGCCTTGAGCGCGGCGTCGAAGTCGGTGAGGTCGTAGTTGTGGTTGGCCTGACCGTTGTGGCCGATCTCGGCGGTGTTCTTCGGCGGCAGGTGGTGCGGGTTGGCCGTCGACTTGTAGTACTGGAACGGCGAGTGGTGCGGGCTGTAGTCGATGGCCGCCGCGCCGCCCACGTTGGTGTGGGTGGCGCCGGAGCACTTCGCGTAGTCGCCCTGCTTGCCGTCCCAGGCGGTGCTCGGCCGGAAGCCGCCCTGGAACCAGCCCCAGGTCACCTTCTGCTGGTTGAGCAGGTCGCCGATGTTGCTGCCCTGCATCGCCGCGAGCGGGCTGGTGCTGGTGTGGTCCTTGCCCGAGCAGTCGTCGTACGCCGGGTCCGGGTCGTTGACCAGCGTGCCCACGCCCTTGGCGTTGGGAGACACGACGGCGTACGGGTCGGGCTTCGCCGTCTGCTTGGGGTGCTCGGTGCCGGAGGCGGGGTCGGTCGAGATCACCCCGTGGGTCTGCGCGGAGACGAGGTTGAGCGCGCCGGGCGTGGAGGGACCGTACGTGGTGCTGAACGAGTTGTCGCCGAGCGAGTAGTGCTGGGCGTAGTTCCACATCGCGGTGACGGTGTTGCCGTCGTAGTAGTCCATGACCAGGCCGGGCTCGCCGAACAGGTTGCCGGAGCACTTGCCGGAGTCCGTGTTCTGGACGTACAGGTCGGCCTTGCCGCCGTTGGCGGCGTACTGCTCGGGCCCGTAGCTGTGGTTCTGGTCGCAGGTCATGGCCTGCTCGGGGGTGAGCCGCTTGGGCAGGTACTGGTTCGGGTTCTTCGTCAGGAGCCCGGCGTTGCGCAGGGTGTTGATGTCCTTCGGGGTGTGCTTGTCGGCGGTGAACTTCGTGCCGTCGGTGTTCGCCGCCACCGGGTACGCGCCGAAGTAGTGGTCGAAGGACACGTTCTCCTGGAAGAGCACCACCAGGTGCTTGACCGGGGTGGCCGTCTGGCCGCCGTGGTGGTCCGCCGAGTCCGCCGCCGCCGGGACCGTACCGCTCAGCAGGCCGAGTGCCGCCGCTCCGGCGAACGCCCCCCACCGTCTGGCCCAGCGCCCCGGACCCGCCGCGCTACCTTTGCTGCCCATGCTCCGCGTGCCTCCACTGGCGTCCGGCGACCGGCCGCCGTCTTGATGTCGTTGACGAGACGCGATGTTTCGCGCGGACCACTACACCGCGACGGCGACACCGTGTCCCCCTGGTGAACAGCCAGTCAGGAATATCAGGCCAAAACTTGACCCTCTGTTGGTGATGTGCGGCCGGGTGGGCGACCGTCAGGCGAGCAGGGCCCGCCCGAACCAGTCGGTCCGGTCCCGCACGCCGGGCAGGGCGAAGAAGTAGCCGCCGCCGAATGGCTTGACGTAGTCCACCAGCGGCTCGCCCTTCAGACGTTTCTGGACGGTTTCGAACTGCCGGGCCAGGTCCTGCTGGTAGCAGCAGAACACGAGTCCCATGTCGAGGTCGCCGTTGGCATCCATGCCGCGGTCGTAGTTGTAGCCGCGGCGCAGGATCCGCTGGTTCTCGCTCGGCTGTCCGGAGCGCGGATTGGCGAGCCGTATGTGGCTGTCCAGGGGGATCACATCACCCTTGGGATCCTCCGCGAACTTCGGGGCGTCGAATTCGGCGTTGCCGTCGAGGGGTGCGCCGGTGTCGCGGCTGCGCCCGAACATCCGCTCCTGCTCACCGATCGAGACCCGGTCCCAGAACTCCACCAGCATCCGGATCAGCCGCACCACCTGATAGCTGCCCCCGGCCGTCCACGCGGGCTCGCCGCCCCCGGCGCCCACCCACACCAGCCGGTCCATCGCGGCCGCGTCCGCGGTGTCGGGGTTGGCGGTGCCGTCCTTGAAACCCATGTGGTTGCGGGGCGTTCCGCTGGGCCTGGGCGGGCTGGTGTAGCCGTCCATGCGCCAGCGCACCTGCATCCCGCCGCGGGTGTGCCGGGCGATGTCGCGCAGGGCGTGCAGGACGACGTCCGGGGTGTCGGCGCACAACTGCACGCTCAGGTCGCCGTGGCACCAGGCCGCGTCGAGGTCGTCGTCGGGGAAGGCCGGCATCGCGGTGAGCCGGGCCGGCTTGCGGCTCTTCAGGCCGAACCGGTCGTCGAAGAGCGAGGCGCCGACACCCGTCGTGACCGTCACCCCGCCGGTGGGCCCCTGCGGGCCGAGCACCCCGGAGTCGCTCGGCGGCGCGGTGATCCCCACCGGTGCCGGGGAGCCGCCGGTGGCCAGGAAGCGGGCCCGTTCCGTGAGCGTACGCAGCAGCTCGGTGAGCTCCCTGCGGTCCACGGTGGTCACGTCGAAGGACACCAACGCCGTTGCCCGCTGCGGTGGTTGGAGGATCCCGGCCTGGTGCACGCCGTGGAAGTCCACGTGCCCGGAGGGCTTGCTCGCAGCGTCCGCCAGGGCCGGGCGGGGGATCTCGCCGCTCAGGGCGGCCCCGGTGACCGCGGTCCCGACCCCCACGGCCGCGCCCCGCAGGAAGCCGCGCCGTCGTACCTCGCTCATGCTGTCCTCCGCGCATCACAGATCGTCGCCACCGGGGCGAGGAGTTCCACCGCCTGGCCGATGTCGCTGTTCACCCGCTGCCGGTCCTGGCGGCCGAGCCGGTCAAGCGGCGTCCAGTGGCCGCCCGCTCCGAAGCCGTCCAGGGTGTGCTGGGTGCGGTCCAGCCAGGCGTCGAGGCGCGGCAGGTCCGGGTAGCGACTGGCGAGCAACGGGCGCAGCAGGGTGAGGAGTTCGCGGGTGCCGTCGAGGTTGGCGCGGGCGGTGGCGAGGCTGGTGCCGCTGCCGTAGTCGGTGCGGCCGGTGAGCTCCGACTGCGCCGTGGCCTCCAGGATCTCGTGTGCGCGCAAGCCCAGTTGCGCGGGGTCGAGCCGCTCCTGCGGCCAGCTGTCGCGCAGGGCGTGCACGGCCTGGGCGAGCCGGTCGGCGGGCCCGCGCAGCGATGCGGCCGACTCGCCGTGCCACAGCCCGTACTCGACGCGGTGGAAGCCCTCGAAGTCCTGGGCCGATCCGGCGGCGGAGGGCGCGGGGCCCGAGCCGTTGATGGCTGCGTCCGCATCGCCGAACGCGTCGTAGGCGGCGCCCATGCGCTCGTAGACCAGGTGCGCGGGCAGCCAGGCGTCGCGTGCCGCGGCGAGGTCGCCGTCGTCGACGGCGCGCTTCAACTCGTCGGTGCGGTCGGCGAGTTCGACGGTTTTGGCCGTGATCCACTGTTGGTGGGCGAGGGCCACGGGGATGAGGTCGTGCTGGGTCACCGGGACCGCGGCCGGTCCGCTCCCCGTACTCGCGCCCGCGATCTTCACGGTGGGTCCGGTGACCGCGTCGGCGTCGTCCGGCAGGCACTTGAAGGCGTACGAGCCGCCGCCGAGGACCACGCGCATCTCGCGGGTCGTGCCGGGGGCGAGGCCCTCGACCTCCCCGTAGACGGCGCCGGTCGCCGGGTCGGTGAGATCGACCTCGGCCGCCGTCGAGGACGTGTTGCGCAGCGCGAAGACCTGCGAGCCCGGTGTCGCGCCGCTCCAGCCCCTGCCGCAGGCGCCGGCCGACACCTCGACGGTCGTCGGCCCCTTGGCCGCCGGAGGCTTCGCGTCCGAGGAGCCGTCGCCGGACGAAGCGAGGGCATAGGCGCCCGCGCCCACCGCGACGACGGCCACGGCCAGGGCCGCCGCCGTACGCCGGCCGACGGGCGGCCAGGACTTGTGGGCCGCTGCGCCGGACCCCTCGTCGGGTTCGGCCGGTTCCTGACCAGAACGCGGACCGGGGTCGCTCATCACGGCACTCCGTTCGTGTCAGCTGCGAGAGGACGACGCCGCTCATGCTAGGCACCCGGCCGGCCCCGAACGCTCATCCGGGTGGCCGGGCGTCCAGATTTACCCCTGAGTTCACCGACCCGACACCGGGCCCGGCCTCGAACGGCGGCCTACGTGACGTCCTCGCTGACCTGACCGGGTGCGGATTAGGCCGCGTCCTCGCCGACCCGGATCACGATCTTGCCGTGGGCGTGACCCGTCCGGCTGAGTTCGAACGCGTCCGCGAGCCGCTCCAGCGGGAACGACTCGGCCACCGGGACCTTGAGCTGCCCCGCGTCCGCGAGCGTGGCGAGGGCTTCGAGCCCGGGACCGTCGGGGCGCACCCACATCCACTGGCCGCCCGCCTCCATGACGGAAGGGTCGGCGATCGAGGCGTGCCGGCCCCCTTCGCGCAGCACCGCCAAGGTGGTGTCGAGCACCCCGCCCACGTAGTCGACGACGACGTCCACGCCCTCGGGGGCCAGCGCCCGGACGCGGTCGGCGACGCCGTCGCCGTACGTGACCGGTTCGGCCCCCAGCTCGCGCAGCCGGTCGTGGTTGCGCTCGGAGGCGGTGCCGATGACGCGGGCGCCCATGGCGCGCGCGATCTGTACACCGAACGTGCCCACGCCGCCCGCGGCGCCGTGCACGAGCACCGTGTCGCCCTTGCCCGTGCCGAGCCGGGTCAGGGTCTGCCGGGCGGTGAGCCCCGCCAGCGGGACGCCCGCGGTCTCCTCCCAGCTCAGGGACTTCGGCCGACGGGCGAGCGCCCGTACGGGCACGGTCACGAACTCGGCGAAGGTGCCGCCGTGCACGTAGTCCTTGCGGGCGTACGCGAAGACCTCGTCGCCCGCCTTCCACTCGGGGGTGTCGATGCCCGTGCGCTCCACGACACCGGCGACGTCCCAGCCCGGGACCACCGGGAAGACCGTGTCCATCATGCCGTCCAGACCGCCGGACATGATCTTCCAGTCGACCGGGTTGACGGCCGCACAGCGCACCCGCACGACCACCTCGCCCGGGCCCACCTTGGGCAGTGGCTGCTCGGTCAGTCTCAGGACCGAGTTGTCCCCGTACGAGGCGTACGTCATGGCCTTCATGGTGCTCTTCTCGGTGCTTGCGGGGCTGGTGGGCATCGCGTGCTCTCTCCCGGTGTCGAGGTGGGCGGGGAGGCCTGCCTTACGGTGACCGGCCTGCCCGGTTCCTACGATTCTGGTGCGCGCCGCGCGGGCCCGCTCCCCGGCCGGCCCGATCGCCCGGCCGTGGAGCGGGTCCCGGGGTGCCTCAGCCCGCGTAGACGTCCTCCACGTACCGGCCCTCGGCGGTGAGCCGGTTCAGCCAGGCCTCGGCGTCCTCGGCCGGGGCGCCCGTGCGCCGGGCGTACAGGTCGCGGAAGGCGGCCCGCACACCCGGTGCCATGCGGTTGCCGTCGCCACACACGTACACCCGCGCGCCCGCCTCCAGGAGCGGCCAGAGTTCGTCGGCCTCGGCGGCGATGCGGTGCTGCACGAAGCGGCCGCCGCCCTCGGCCGGGGCACTGAAGGCGGGGCGCAGCGAGAGGGCTCCGGCCCGTTCGGCGGCGCGCAGTTCGTCGGCGTGGAGGAAGTCCGCGTCCGGTGCGTCACAGCCGAAGTAGAGGATGGCGGTGGTGGTTTGACGCACCGTCAGGCGGTCCCTGACGGCGCCGCGGAAGGGCGCGAGGCCCGTTCCCGCGGCAATCATGATGACCGGTTGCGGCTCCTCGGGC
This sequence comes from Streptomyces sp. NBC_00212, assembly GCF_045206365.1. Classification (NCBI taxonomy): domain Bacteria; kingdom Bacillati; phylum Actinomycetota; class Actinomycetes; order Kitasatosporales; family Streptomycetaceae; genus Streptomyces; species Streptomyces sp. NBC_00212. The sequence goes on along the minus strand of NZ_CP108115.1, from coordinate 8,148,429 downwards.
GCGATGCGGAAGGCTTCGCGGCAGGGCTGGACCCGGGCGAGCACGGTGTCTCCGGGACGCAGCGAGTGCAGGTGGCCGGAGCCGGTGCCGCCGGGGTTGAGCGCGACCATCAGGTCGGCGTGACGCGGGTCGCGGGCGGGCGAGGAGGACACCGAGTACTGGCGCGGGCGCAGCGGGGGCAGCAGCTCCAGGACGGTGGGCCAGTCGAGTGCGCCCCTCAGTGCGGGGTGGTCCTCGATGAGGCCGAGCAGGGGGCGCGGGTCGTCCGCCGCCAGGTGTTCGAGGGCGGCACGCTCGGGCGGGCAGGGGTTGTGCGCGACGAGCAGCGCGATCTGGTCGCGGGTGGGGCGGGCGCCCAACTCGACGTAATGGGTGAGGAGTTCGCGCACGGACAGGGGACGGTTGACCGGCAGGGCGGCGGGCGCGGTGCCCGGCGCATGGATGCCGAGGACCGTGTCGAGGTCCACGCCGAGGGCCGCCGCGGCCCTGGCGACGACCGCCGGGTCGTTGGCGGGCAGGACGGTGAGGTGGTCGCCGGTGCGGTAGGTGACACCGTCGGGCAGGGCCAGACGCAGGAAGCGCTTGGGCCGGGGGTGTCCTGGCGAGGTCAGGTCGCGGGCCTCGGTGACGGTCATCTCCATCAGGCCGTGGCATGCGGCGAGCGCCTCGCGCGGCCCGCCGGTGATCTCGGTGACGGTGTACGCGGCCTCGGCGGGCGGCACGGTGGCGCCGACGGTCTCCGGGTCCCCGTACCGTTCCAGGAGTGCCACCCGCAGATTCTCCGCGAACTCCCGTACCGTGCCCATGAGTTCACCGGATGCGTCGGCTTCGGCGCGGGGCAGCAGCCGCTCGGCGCCGAGGGCCGCGAGGCGGTCGTCGATCAGGGTGGGGACGCGCTGGTAGGTCGCGGCCCAGTTGCGGTCGCCGACGCCGAGCACCGCGTACGGCACGCCGTCGGCCGCTCCCGGCTCGGCGTCCTCGATCCAGCGCACGAAGCGGGCCGCGTCGTCGGTCGGCCGGCCGTTGTAGGAGGCGGCGACGATGACGACGGGACGGTCCTTGGGCAGCGCGCCCGCGTGGGCGTCCAGCGGAGCGGTCTCGGTGGCGAGACCGAGCGCGGTGGCCTCGGCGGCCAGGCGCTCGGCGAACTCGCGGCACGTGCCGTAGTTCGTGCCGTGCAGGAGCAGCAGGCCGGTGCCCTGGCGGACCCGGGAGGGCAGTTCGGGCCCGGACTCGGCGGCCTCGGACGTCGTGCCGGCGGACGCGGCGGGGAGTGCGGCCCTGTTCAGGGCACGGTCGGCCGGGGTGCGCGGAATGAGGGAGAGCGCGAAGCCGTGGGGCTTCAGAGTGAGGGTCTCCTTGATCCGCAGCTGGTAGTTCGCGCCGTCCACGAAGCGGTAGCGGTGCACGAGCAGCGCGAGCAGCATCGTCGCCTCGTGGAGCGCGAACTGCCGTCCGATGCAGGCCCTTTCACCAGTTCCGAACGGCTTGTACGCGTGCGGGGAGCGGGCCGCCTCGGCCTCGGGCGTGAACCGTGCCGGGTCGAACAGCTCGGGGTTGTCGCCCCATGCGGGATCGCGGTGCAGCATCGGCGTGAGCACCGTGACCAGATCACCGGCGCGCAGCGGGACGCGCCCGCCGAGCAGGGTGTCCTCGCGGGCCTGCCGGGTGAAGGCGGCCGCCGTCGGCCACAGGCGCAGCGCTTCGCTGAGCACCTGGCGGGTGAAGCGCAGCTTGCCGATGTCCTCGAAGGTGGGGTCGGGATCGGGGGTGTCGCCCCACAGCTCGTCGGCCTCGCGCTGGGCCAGGCGCAGCGCGGTCGGGTCCTTGAGGAGGTGGTAGAGCGCGAAGGACAGGGTGCCCGAGGTGGTCTCGTGCCCGGCGATGAGGAAGGTGATGACCTGGTTGCGGATGTTGGCCGCGTCCAGGGTGGTGCCGTCCTTGGGGTGGGCCGCGCCCAGCATCAGGCCGAGCAGGTCGTCGACGGAGGTGTCCCCGCTCTTGGTGCGGGCGGCGATGACCTCGTCGACGACGGAGGCGAGGTAGCCCGAGTCCCGCTCGAACTCCTGGTCCTGCTCGCTGTAGTCGCCGCCCGGGGTGCGGCCGAGCCGCTTCATGCTCCACTCCAGGCAGCGCACCATCGCCTCGACGAAGGGGTGCGGGGTGGACCGGCCGAACGAGTCGAAGTCGAAGCCGAATCCGGCGAGACCGATGGTGTCCAGGGTCATCCGGGTCATGTCGTCGGCGACGTCCACCGCCGCGCCCCGCGCGGCCTGGCGGTCCCAGCTGTCCATCACGCGGCGCGCGACGCGCAGCATCGCCGGATGGTAGGTCCGCATCGAGCCGAGCGCGAAGGCGGGCATGAGGATGTCGTGCGCCTTGGCCCAGTTCGGCTCGTCGTTGTAGGCGGTGAACAGACCGTCGCCGGCGAACTCGCGCACGTAGTCGAGGATCTTCGAGATGCCCTTGGAGAACCGGGTCTCGTCGGCGAGCTCGGTGACGAGGTCGAGCGAGCTGACGAAGAGGTGCTCGTGCTCGTTGAGGCGGCGCCGGAACACCGGCCCGTGCACGCGGGCCAGCTCCATGGACTGCTGGATGGGCGTCTCGGTGAGACCGCCTCCCGAAATGTCCACCAGGGGGATGTCGGCGGCGGCGGGGTGTGCGTCTGTGGGGATCAGGATCATGTCCGTCATGCATCCAGCGTCACCCGCCCGGTGTGCCGCTCTCGGGCCCGGGACTGCATGATTGTGCAGTGGTTTCTCGCGTCCGGCACTTGCGGACGGGCCCAGGAGGGGGCGGTGGCACGCGGCATGGCCGACGAGCAGGCGGTGGTGGAGGACTTGGGGGCGTGGCGCAACCACTTCCTGACCCTGCTCGACCGCATTCCCCTGCCGATCGCCGTCTGCTCGATCGACGGGGAGGTGCACGTCGCCAATCCCGCGATGGCCGCCGAGTGGGGCACCACCCCGGGACGGCTGCGCGGGCGCTCGCTGCGCGAGCTGTTCACCCCGCGCTCCGAGGAGCAGATCGACCGGCTGGTCAGGGCGCTGCGCGCGGGCCGCACGTCCCGCTATCCCATCGAGGTGACCTGGCGGGCGGGCAAGGACGGCACCGAGCGCGAGGGCGAGTTCACCATCGACCCGATCATGGCCGGCCCCAACCCGGTCCCCGTGCTGCTCGCGATGCTGTACGTACGGGACGAGCGCCCCGAACCGCCGCCTTCCCCGCACGGTTCGGTGAGCGAGGCGCAGGCCCGCATCCTCGCGCTTGCCGCGTCCGGCGCGACCACGGCCGCCATCGGCAAGGCTCTGGGCCTGACCGTCGACGGCGTCAACTACCACCTGACCCGGCTCTCCCAGCGCTGGCGCGTCCAGGGGCGTACGGCCCTTGTGGCGAAGGCGTACGCGCTGGGCGTCCTCGCCCCCGGCCACTGGCCGCCGGTGCCTGCCGAGGGCCTGATCACGCGCTCCTGAGCCCTGCCTCCGCCGCGATCGCCTCGACCAGAAGCGTGAGCCCGCGCGGGTTGGACTGGAGGAAGAGATTGGGCTCGATGAGCTCCAGCTCCATGATCACCGGCTCCCGGTTCTCGTCCAGGGCCAGATCGACCCGGGCGAACAGCGAGGTCCCCGGTGACGGTACGGCCGCCAACGCGGCCGAGGCGATGCGCAGTTCGGCCTCGGTGGGACGGTGAGGGGTGAGGTCGGGGTGCGGCACCCTGGAGTTGTCCATGACTCCCGGCTCGGTCAGCAGCGGCCCCTTGCGCAGAGCGTGGCTGAACGCGCCGCGCACGAAGACCAGCGCCCGTTCCCCCTCCTCCACCAGGGACAGATACGGCTGGATCAGCACCGCGCGGCCCTGGTCGAGCAGCATCCGCGCATGGCGGACGGCTTCCGCGGCCTGGCCGGGTTCGTAGCGTGCGGTGTCCTGGGCGCCCGCGGAGACGGCCGGTTTGACCACCACGTCCCCGGCCCGGTCGAAGTCGGCCTCGGCGCACTGGTCTCCGGGTTCGAGGACTCGCGTCGGCACGACGGGGACACCGCGCTCGCCGAGGTCCAGGAGGTAGTGCTTGTCGCTGCTCCAGCGCACCATCGGCGCGGGGTTGAGCAGCCGGGTGTGCCGGGACGTGGTCTCGGCCCAGGCGAGGAACTCATCCAGGCGCGTCGCGTAGTCCCAGGTCGAGCGGATGACCGCGAGGTCGAACCCGTCCCACGCCACGGCGTCGGCGTCCCAGGCGAGCGCTTGTGCTGCCAGGCCTTCGGCGCGCAGCGCGGCCACGATGAGCGGCAGGTCGACGTCGTACTCGAAGCCGACCCCGCTCGTCACGACCGCGATCCTGGCAGCACTCATGCACCCCTCCGATGTCTCATGTCCGATACGCCCGGGCACCCTCGCACACAGCGGCTCGGAGCCGCCGACATTTATCACGTGGGTGAGGGCTCGGAGCCCCCGACTCCGCTCGCACCGCCACGTCTTAAGAAACCCTCTTACAACTCTTCGTTATCCATGCGCCATGGACATCAGCACGGGGAAGTCATCCATCGCGCGCCCGGCCCGCCGAACCGGCCGGCGCACCCTTCTCGTTCTCGCCGTCGCCACCGCTCTGGCGGCCGGCCTGACCCCGGCCGCCACCGCCGGGCCCACCCATGGGGCCGGGGTACGCATCCACGCCGGCCGGGTGGAACTGCCCGTCGCCGGAGGCACGGCCACCATCGACCCCACGACCCTGGCGATCGACGCCCGCACCGACGACGGGCGCACCCTGCGCGTGTCGGCCCCGGCCGCCGACGCGCCGGGCAGGCCCGGCCATGTGACCACATCGGGCAAGGGCGCCCACTGGTCGTATCCCGGCCGGGGCCTGACCGCCGAGGCACATGTCGAGCAGGGCAGGCTGCTCGTCACCATCACCTCCGACCGCGACGGGACCCTGGCCTGGCCGGTCACGGGCACCGACAAGGCCGCCTCCGCCCTCCAACTCCCGCGCGGCGAGGGCCTGTCACTGCCCGTCGCCGACGCCTTCTGGAACTCGCCGCGTGCCCAACTCGTGGGCTCCGAGGAGGACATGGCGTCCCAGCTCACCCTGCCCGTCTGGGGCTACACCCTCGGCGCCGGCCGAGGCGTCAGCTACCTCTCCCCCACCGACATCGGCACGTCACTCGCGTACGCCTCCCAGGGTGGGCGCCTGCGCACCACGGCCAAGCACGCCTTCTCCGGCGGCAACGCGACCCGCGACTACACCGTCGCCTTCAGCCTCACCGACGGCTCCCCGGTCGCGCCCGCCGTCGACTACCGGCACTGGCTCGCCGACCACGGCGAGCTCGGCAGTCTGAGCGAGAAGATCCGGAAGAACCCGGAGACGGGCAGGCTCCTGGGCGCGTTCCACGCCTACGCCTGGGGCGGCAGCCGCAAGGCGGCCGGCATCGAGAAGCTCAACTCCCTCGGCGTTTCCCGGCTTTGGCTCGGTTACGACGCCGACGAATCGCCCATGACGACGGCGGACGTCACCGCGGCGCAGAAGGCCGGGTACCTGGTCGGGCCGTACGACTCGTTCGCCAACGGGCGCGACAAGGGCCCCGACACTCCCCCGAACTCGGCCTGGCCCGACAACGTCTACCCGTCGTTCTGCGTGCGCCGGGCCGACGGCACGCCGCAGCCCGGCTTCCACAAGCAGGGCTGCTACCTCAGCTCGCAGGCCTTCGAGCAGGCCGAGCCGCAGCGGCACTACCTCGCCGATCGCACGCGCTCGCTGGTCGCCAATGGCGCGGCCAGTTACTTCCTGGACGTGGACGCGGCAGGCGAGCTCTTCCGTGACCACGACGCCGCGCACCCGATGACCATGGCTCAGGACCGGGCCAACCGGCTCGCCCGGATGCGGCGCCTGACCGACGGCACCGCGCAGCAGGCCCCGCTCGTGCTCGGCTCGGAGGCCGCCGGGTCCTGGGCCAACCAGGTCCTCGCCTTCGACCACGGCTCGGGCACCCCGGCCGACGGCCGGCTGTGGCCGATGGAGACGGGCCACTTCGACAGCACGCAGGATCAGCCCAAGGACGACCCGGCCTGGGGCGGCTACACTCCCGCGGCGGCCCCCGACACGTTCTTCAAGCCGGTGCGGGTGAGCGACTTCAAGCCGGAGCACCGGGCCGCGGTGGCCGACGCCCTCAAGGCGATGTACGACCCGGCCTATCGCGTGCCGTTGTACGAGACCGCGCTGCACGGCTCGCTGATCAACGTGGAGCGCTGGGAACTGTCCTTCGGCAAGCTTCCTGACCAGAAGGTGACGCGGGCGCTGCTCGCGATGCTCTACAACACCCCGCTGAACTTCGTGCTCAGCGACAAGGACAAGCGCTACGACCAGAACCTGCGCGAACTGGCCGCGCTCCAGAAGTACTTCGCTCCGCTCCACCAGGCGGCGGGGACCAAGGAGTTGACGTCCTTCGACTGGCTGACCGCCGACCGCACCGTGCAGCGGACCGTCTTCGGTAACGGCACGCTCACCGTCACGGCCAACTTCGGCGCCACCGCCCACGACGGGCTCCCGGGCGGCTGCGTGGACGCGACCCTCAAGGGCGGCAAGCCGCAGCGGCTGTGCCCGGCGAAGGTGGTGTCGTAGCGCCCTGCCCGCACTCCATCGCCGCGCTGGCCGAAAGGGCGCTCTGGCCGATCCCGCCACGTGGCGACAGGATGCCTCGCCCGAGCCGGAACCGTATCGGTGTGGTCGATGGGAGAGATCCGGGCATGGAATCGAAACGAAGACTGAGCAGGCGCAGCGTGTTACGGACGGGGCTCGGCGCCGGAGGACTGGCGGTGGCATCACAGCTGCTGCCCTTCCTCCCCGGCGGCGGGCCCCGCCCGGCCTGGGCCGATGCGCCTGACGCCGGCCGGGTCGCCGGGGCCGCCTTCCCCGACTGGGCCAGATACGCCCGGCTCGCGGACGGCACCTTCGACGACGACGCCGATCCCCAGCGCGACATGCTGCCCGTCATCAGCGCGCTGAAGGCGCAGAACGTCAGCGTGATCGAGCTCGACACCGTCCTGTCGAACTGGCTGACCGACCAGCAGTTCACCGCGCACATGGCGAAGGTGAAGAGCTTCGCGGACCTTGCCCACACGGCCGGGATGCGCGTGGTCATGTACTACCCCTCGCTCGAACTGATCAGCCCGGGCGGCGAGAAGGGGCCCTCCTTCTACAAGAACGGCAGCGGCAAGGACTGGGTGCAGCGCGGGCTCGACGGGCAGCCCAACGTGTTCTACGGCGGCCTGGTCGTCTGGGTGGACCCGGGTGACGAGAGCTGCTGGCTGAGCCCCAACTCCCCTTGGCGCGACTACTACTTGGCGCGCATCCGAGCTCTCGCGGCGACGGGTGTCGACGCGATCTGGCCGGACGTTCCCATCTACTTCGACGGCGCGATGAGCTGGTGCGACGCCTCCTCGTGGGCGGCGGCCGCGTTCAAGGCGGACACCGGCCTCGAACTGCCCCGCACGGCCGACTTCGCCAACCCGGGCTTTCGCCGCTACGTCGAGTGGCGCCACCGCAACCTGTCGCAGTTCCAGCTGGACATCGCCGCGGCGGGCCGCTCCGTCAACCCCGACCTGGTCACGTTCGTCGAGACGGTGACGATGGACTACCAGTACGCCTCCCTCATCGGCCTGGACGGCGCGCAACTGCGCCGGGCGGAGGGCGTCAGCCAGGTGTGGGAGGTGGACATCCTCGGCAACTACGACGGGATGCGCCACGCCACGGCGAGCGACTGGACCTGCCTGATCTCGATGTACAAGTACGCGCGGGCCGCCAGCGGAACGAAGCCCGCCTGGGCCTTCTCGTACGGCTGGAAGGCCGACGACGCGTCGTTGGTGATGGCCGAGTTGCTCGCGGCGGGCTGCAACCCGTACGAGGTGAAGAGCCCGTTCAAGGACCAGAGCACCGACATCGCGATGCGCACGCGCATGTTCGGGTTCGTGGCAGCGCATCAGGAGCAACTGTTCGACGCCGCCTCCGGAGCGACGGTGGGCGTGTACCACTCCTCCGCCAGCCGCGACTTCGTCAGTCCCGTGCAGGGCAGTGGCATGTACGTCAACACCAAGCCGCCCGCCGGGGTCACGGACTGGTGGAGCTTCGAGAGCTCCGACGAGAGCTGCACCCAGCAGAAGTGGCTGGGCGAGTTCCGGGGCACGGTCAAGGCGCTGGTGTACGCGCACGTTCCGTTCGACACCGTGCCCAGCCCCGGACTCGACATCGCTGACCTGGCGCGATACCGCGTCCTGTATCTGCCCAACCTCCAAGCGGTTTCGGATCCCGAGGCCGATGTCCTTCGCTCGTTCGTGGGCGGCGGCGGCACGGTCGTCATCACCGGCTCCGCGCCCACCGCCCTCGACGCGTTCGGCACGGCGAGGACCGAGTACGCGCTCGCCGATGTGCTCGGCTTCCGCAGGGCCGACCCGGTGCCAGCGAGCAGCCGCCATGCCTTCGGGGCGGGCACGTGCTGGTACTTCAAGGACCTGCCCGGCCTCTCGTATCTGTCGCGCACGGACGGGCCGAGCGCCGACCGGCTCCTCGAACCCGTACGCACCGCCGCGCCGCCCGCCGTCTCGCTCACCGGTGACCACCGGATCCACCTGGAACTGAGCCACCTCGGCGACGACACCGTCGTCCAACTGGTCAACTTCACCGCCTTCGGCGAGAGCCCGGCTCCGTTCAGGACCGTCCCGGCCGCCTGCACGGTCTCGCTGGAGGTCCCGGCGGGCAGGCAGGTGACGGCCGCCGCGGTCAGCTCGCCGGACGGTGCCTCGCCCGCCCCGGTGCCGGTCCCCTGGAAGGTCGGCGGCACCACGGTGACGGTGGATCTGACGGTGATTCAGTACTCGCTGCTGACCGTCACCATGCGCTGAGGGTCCATCAGGGGGAATCGCGGCCGTCCGTGTGACCGCACGGCCCGTGCGTGGACAATCCGATGCCGCCGCGGTATCGAATGCGGAGTGTGACGACGAAACTGAGCGGGCGGACCCGTACCTCACTCGGCGCCCTGTGCGGGCTCCTCGCGGGCTGTGCGGCGCTGGCGGTGGCCGAGTTGGTGTCGGCCGCCGTCCGGCCGGAGGCCGGGCCGGTGACCGCCGTCGGCGGGGCGGCCATCGACCGGACGCCGGTGACGCTCAAGGACTGGGCGATCCGTCACTTCGGGACGAACGACAAGCTCGTCCTCCAGATCGGCATCCTCGCCGTGCTCGCGGTCCTCGCCCTGTTCCTCGGGGTCCTTGCCCTGCGCCACAGGCGGGCCGGGGCCGCCGGGGTCCTCGCGTTCGGGGTCGTGGGGGCGCTGGCCGCCACCGGGCGCCCCGACTCGCACAGCGCGGTGGACGCGCTGCCGTCCGTGTTCGGCGCGGTCGCGGGCTCCGTGCTCCTGTACTGGCTCGTCGGGCGCCTGCCCGGCGTACGACCGGGCACACGGAGGGTCGCCGGGGACGAGGGCTGGGACCGGCGCGCGTTCGTCGTCGCGGCGACCGCGGCGGCTGCCGCGTCCGCCGCCGCGGGGGTGCTCGGCCGCGTACTGAACTCAAGCGGTGAGAGAGCGGACGCCTCCCGCGCCAAGGTCGTCCTGCCGCGCCCGGCCTCACCCGCCGCCCCCGTCCCGAAGGCCGCCTACCTCCAACTCCCGGGTCTGAGCCCGCTGTTCACCCCGAACTCCGACTTCTACCGGGTCGACACGGCCCTCATCGTCCCGAAGGTGGACGCCACCACCTGGCGGCTGAAGATCCACGGCGAGGGGGTCACGACCCCTCGCACGGTCACCTTCGACGACCTCGTCCAGGGCCGGGCGGGCGAGCTGATCGAGCGGGACATCACGTTGGCGTGCGTGTCCAACGAGGTGGGCGGCCCCTATGTGGGCAACGCCCGCTGGATCGGCGTACGCCTCGCCGACCTCCTCAAGGAGTGCGGCGTGCGCCCGCCCTCGCGCGGCGGGCCCGCCGATCAGCTGGTGGCCCGGTCGGTGGACGGGGTGACGATCGGCAGCCCGGTCGAGGCGGTCCTCGACGGCCGGGACGCGATGCTCGCCATCGGCATGAACGGCCGGCCCCTGCCCTTCGCGCACGGCTTTCCGGTACGGATGGTGGTGCCCGGCCTGTACGGCTACGTGTCCGCGTGCAAGTGGATCGAGGACATCGAGCTGACCACGTTCGCCGCGTACGACGCGTACTGGGTGCAGCGGTCCTGGTCGCAGCAGGCCCCGGTCAAGACGCAGTCCCGCATCGACACCCCCAGGACGCCCGCCCGGCTCGAACGGGGCACGGTCATGGTCGCGGGGGTGGCCTGGGCGCAGCACCGGGGCATCGAGCGCGTCGAGGTGCGCGTCGACGACGGGCCCTGGCAGCGGGCGGACCTGGCGGCCCAGGACAGCGTCGACACCTGGCGCCTGTGGTCCTTCCCCTGGCAGGCCACCGCCGTCGGCAACCACACCCTGACCGTACGGGCCACCGACGGCACGGGCGCGACCCAGACCGAGGAGCGCACCCCGACCGTCCCGAACGGGGCGACGGGCTGGCACTCGGTCGGGGTCACCGTCGCCTGAGCCGATGGCGCACGGGCCGCGTGCCGGCTCAGCGGTGGGCGTACCGCTTCAGGAAGTTCGCCCAGTCCGCTTCGAGGTTCCACTGGAGCGACGCCTTGGGGCTGGTGGCGAGGAAGGTGCGGCAGGCGGCGCTCGGCAGCCGGTGCGCGTCGGGCGTGTCGTTGGTGCACGGGGCGGCGAACGCGCCGTAGCTGTCCTGCTCCTTCCACAGGTTCCGGCCCTCGATGAAGCCGTGGTCGAGCGAGGCACGCGCGAGGGTGCGCAGCTGCGTGACGGTCAACTGCTGGTCGGTGACGGCCTGTTGGAAGACCGCGGTCAGGTCACTGCGGCTGACGCCCGGGTCGTCGGTGGCCAGGGCGACCGGGACGCCCGCGTCGAGGTAGCTGCGCAGCGGGTGCCGGTCGCCGCTGACGCGGAGGATCTGGGCGTTGCTGATGAGGGGTGCCTCGACGAGGACGTGCTGCCTCCGCATCCGCGCGGCCAGCGCTTCGGGGTCCTTCTCGCCGGCGAAGTCGACGCCGTGGCCGATCCGGTCGGCGCCGGCCACGGCGACGGCCTCGTTGATGTGGAAGGTCAGGTCGCGACCGCCGACCCCGTTGAGACCTTCGACGAGTTCGCCGGCGTGCAGGCTGACCCGCACCTTCGGGGCGAGGGACTTGAGGAAGCCGACCATCTTCATGTGCAGGGTGTAGTCCCGCAGCGCGACGGGCGCGTCCTCCGGCTGCACCATGTTCACGCCGACGACTGAGCCGAGGTGTCGGCGTACGAGCTCGAAGCCGAGGATCTGCTGGGCGAACACATGGCGGGGGTCCTGGGCGCGCAGCACCTGGTAGTCGAAGCGGATCGCGACCCGGCAGGCCTCCGGGGCGGTCCCGGTGTCGCAGCCGAGCTCCTTGCGGTAGTCGCGGACGCTGCGGTCGGTGTCGTCCGCCGCCTGCCGGACCAGGGCCTCGAACCGCGGGTTCGCCGTCAGCGCGGCATGGAACCGCGCGAAGTCGTCGGGGCCGGGATCCTTGGGGAGGATGCGGTCGACGAGCTGGTTCAGCGGGCCGGCCTGCGGCGTGGTCAGCGTCTCCAGGTAGCTGCTGTGTTCCTTGGCGGCGGCACGGGCCACTTCGGCGAGCATGTCCGCATCGTGACCGTTCTCGGCCTCGTCGAACTTCCCGAACGTGTCGAAGAAGTGGTCGTGTCCGGGCTGTGGGTCACCGTCGCGTGGCAGCACGAACCCCTGCATCGACCACGCCTCGATCACCTGCTGCCGGAACGCGCCCGGAGCCACGGCGTCCCGTGCCGGGCGCTGTCCGGGCGCGCAGGGCCGGGGCCCGGGTGTGACGACGTGGCTCGTGGTGTCGATGCACTTGCCGTCCCGCGCCGCGTACCCGATCAGCGACTCCGGGCGCACCGCGCCGCCCAGGTGGTGATGCAGATCCGCGCCCTTGGGCAGCTCCGTCAGGAAGCGCCTGAGCTCGCTCGGGGAGTCCGCTATTCGCCCCAAGTAGGCCTGGACGCGCGCCTGTTCACGGACGCCCGGGCCGGGTGGGACGGCGGCCGCGGGCAGCACCCCCGCGGCCACTCCCAGTGCCGTGAGACCGGCCAGGACCGGCCACCGGGTTCCGTGCCTCTTGCGCATGTTCCGTTCCTCTCGTCGTTCCTGGCGCTCCGCGCCGCATCCGTCGGCAGCGGCCGTTGGCCCCTCCCCGCCCAAGAGTCCCAGCGGGCCCCGGACGACCCACCCGAACCGGTCAACCTGGGCCTACGGCGTCCGAGGCAGCACCAGCCGCCAGAAGGTGCTCAGGAGCGGGGGCGCCGCCCAGGCGGGGTCCCGGCGCGCGAGCAACTCGAAGCCGGTGGTGGCGGCGACGATCAGGTCCGCCATGTCGCTCCGCTCGACGGGCTCGTTCCGGAAGTCCTGGTCGGATGCCTCAGCGAGCAGGCGCCGCACGAAGTCCCGCCATTCGCGGCGCAGATCGAGGCCGCCTTCCCGCGCTCCCTCACCACTCAGCTTCAGGCCCGCGCGGGACACGACGTCGCGGCGCAGCTGGTCGGCGAGTGCGTACGAGGTGTCGGTGAGCCTCTGCAGGGCGTTCGTGCCGGGTCGTTGCGCGTTCTGGGCCACCCGGCGCAGCCGCACCGCCGCCGCCATCTCGACGCTCGTCGCCACCTCGGCCTTGTTCGCGAAGTGGAAGTGGAGCGCTCCCACACTGACACCGGCGCCGGCGCTGATGTCCGCGAGCGTCGCCGGTACGTATCCGTGCCGCTCGAAGGCTTCGGCCGCGGAATAGATGAGTGCCTGGCGGGTGCGTACGGCACGGTCTTGTGTGGCCACCGGTGGCTCCTGGTGCAAAGGGTGTTCAACGTGCGGGAGTCGGGCTAGGGCTCTATGAGCCCGGCTCTTATGGCGTATCGGGTCAGTTCGAGGCGGTCGCGGAGACCGAGCTTCTGCAGGAGGTTGGCGCGGTGGCGCTCCACGGTCTTGCTGCTGATGACGAGGAGCTCGCCGATGTCCTTCGACGAGTACCCCTCGGCCACGAGCTTGAGGATCTCCTCCTCCCGCTCGGTGATCGCCCGGTCGGGCAGCGGCCGTCCTTGGCGCAGGCGTTCCAGGTACTCGCGGATCAGTGTGTTCTCGGCCCCGGGGTACAGGAACGGCTCGTCGCGCACGGCGGCCCGGCAGGCCAGGACCAGGTCGCGGTCGGCGACCGTCTTGAGGACGTAGCCGCAGGCCCCGGCCTTGAGGGCTTCGAAGAAGTACTGCTCGTTGTGATACATCGTCAGAATCAGGATGCGCAGGTCCGGTTGGAGCCGGGACAGTTCGCGCGCGGCCTGGAGTCCGGTCTGGCGGGGCATCGCGATGTCGAGAATGGCGAGGTCGACGGGTATGTCGCGGGCCAGGCGGACGGCTTCGGCTCCGTTGTCGGCCTCGGCGACCACGGTGAGGTCCGGCTCGCTGTCGAGGATGAGCCGTACGCCTCGGCGTACCAGGGCGTGGTCGTCGGCGAGCAGGATGCGGGTCCGGTCCGGTGTCGTCATGCGGCGCTCCCTGCCATGGTGGCGACGGCCAGGCGGACTTCGGTGCCGCCGCACGGTCCGGAGCCGAACGACAGCTCCGCGCCCGTCAGCAGCGCGCGTTCGCGCATGCCGCGCATGCCGTTGCCCTCCGGGGCCCGCCCGGTGCCGGTCCCGTTGTCCCTGATGCGCAGCTCGACCATCCCGGCACGGCCACCGCGCAGTCGTATCTCCGCCTGGGTCGCCGCCGAGTGGCGCGCCATATTGGTGAGGGCTTCCTGGGCGATCCGGTAGAGGACGAGCTCGCTGTCGGGATCCAGGGGTGGCAGGCCCCGGTCGATGCGGTGACGTACGGCGAGGCCCGGCACGGTGAATTCGGCGGCCAGGGCGCGCAGGGCGCTGGCGAGGCCGAGCTCTTCGAGCAGGCCGGGGCGCAGGCGCCGCGCGATGCGGCGGATCTCGTCCAGGCCGGCGCGGGTGGTCTCCTGCGCGAGGCGGAGTTCTTCACCGAGGGCGGCGGGCGCCCGGTCGGCCGCGTGCTTCAGCTGGAGCAGCACGGCGGTGAGGGTCTGGCCGACCTCGTCGTGCAACTCCCTTGCCACGCGCTGCCGTTCGGCCTCCTGGGCGCTCAGGATGCGGGCGCTGCTGATGGCTCGCTCGGATTCGAGGCGGTCGAGCATGGAGTTGAACGTCCTCGTCAGGTCGGCGACTTCCCCGGTTCCGACGACTTCCGGGCGTGCCTCGCGGCGGGTCAGATCGGCCGTAGCCATGGCCTGCGAGAGCCTCTTGAGAGGGGCGAGCCCGAAGAAGCGGACGAGGAGCGCGTTGACCACCAGCATCACGGCGACGCCGGACACCACCACCTCGGCCTCACCGAGCCGCACATGCTTCGAGACGGTGACATACGGCCCGAGCAGCAGTGCCATGGCCACGATGACCACGGCGGCGTTCAGCAGAAAGATGCGCCAGAACAGCGACATCGCCGGTCCTCTCATTGCTCCGCGAACTGCCTTCCCTCCGTGGCTCCGGGCACAATGCCGCCTACCTGGGCTGAACATGCTGGTCAGGGAAGTCTCCGTAATCGGTATGGGTCGCGTCCATACATGCTGACACCCATTTCCCCGCTCGCTCCAACGCGGGGTCAGGACCAAAGTCCCTATGCGGAACGGCTGCCAGTGGATTGCATGGCGTACCAAGGAAGTTGGCTTGTTTCACCCCACACGGAACGAAGGGCTCCCCCGCTGATGAGTCATGTATCCAGACGGCGCCTGCTCGCGCTGGCTCCCGCTGTCGGAGTGGCGACGGCCATTCCCGTATCGCTCACAACAGCGGCGCATGCCGCACCTCGTCAGGGCAGCGCGAAAACATCGGCGCGGCCCCTCCAGGAGATTACGGACGCGTGGGGGCGGTGGATGGCCCGCGAACGGTTCCCGGCGTCGAACGGCTGCCGCTTCACCGCGTCCACCGATTACGCGAAGCAGAGCTTCCTCAACGACTACCACCGGCATCAGGTCGGCGCGAAGTACCGGGACATCATCTACGACGCGAATGCGCCATCTCCTGTTCCGGGACAGGTCAGTTCGGTGGCCACCAACTACCGCAATGGAACCGCGGTGGAGCAGACCGTCACCTACAAGCAGAGCAAGACGACCGAGCAGGATCTGCGGATCTCGGTCACCGAATCGCTGAAGATCGGCGTGAGCGTGGAGGTGTCGGCGGAGATTCCGGCGGTCGCCAAGGTCAGTGAGACGACGTCGATCGAGGCGAGCCTGTCCTCGACGCAGGAGTTCACGCACAAGGAGACGCAGACCTGGAGCGTCGATCTCCCGCTGCGGATACCGCCCAAGTCGGTGGTCGAGGCGACGCTGGTGGTCGGGACGCAGAAGTACGACATCGACTGGACGGCGACGGTCACGCTGCGGGGCAACGTCGCGATCTGGTTCAACGAAAAGGTCGACCTCAACCAGGACGGAGATCGCCACTGGCTGTGGTTCGTGCCGATCGAGCAGGTGTTCCGGGACTGCCGGCAGCACCAGATCATCGACACACCTGGATACGAGGTCATCGCGGACGGCGTGAATGCGTTCGCCAGTGGCACGTTCAGCGGGGGCCAGGGCGTGTCGCTGAACGTGAATGCCGACCAGAAACCGCTCGACTCCCGCCAACGCCGCAGCGTGGATTCCCGCACGATCCCGATCCCGCTCGCCCCGAACGGAAATCGAGTGGCCGTCTCCGGCAACTGAGACACCGGCGGGCCCGACTTGGCGACACCGCGCAGCTGCGAGCCGGCTCCATAGGACGAGTTCAATAAGGTGAGTCCGATCCCGGGAAAGGGGCGGTCTCATGGCAGAGGTGCGCGTACTGGCGCTTGATTTCGTCGGCACGCTGGCGGGTCACGGCCCGGCCCCTGACGGTCGGTTGATCGCCGAGGTTCTGCGGGACCTGCCGGGGACGGTGGTCCCCGACGACTTCCCCACCCGGTTCGACAACGCGACCCGGCGGCTGAGGGAGGCCGACCGAGCCCGGGAGGTACGCAGCACCTTCGCGACGCGCCTGCGCCGCGCCGCCCAGGACAGCGGCGCAGGCATCCCTGACCTGCGGCTCGCGACGGAAGCGGTGTTCACGGCGCTGCCCGACGCGAGGATCGACCCCGGGGCGGCAGCGGCGCTGCGGGACCTGCACAGGACCGGCCTGACGTGCGTTCTCGCCTCGAACACGGACCGCCCCGAGCGGGTCCGCCGCCAGACCCTGAAAGCGGCCGGAATCGCCGACTGCTTCGACGCGTTGGTGCTCTCCGGCACGCTGGGCATCCGCAAGCCGGATCCGCGCTTCTACGCGGCGGTGGCTACGGCTGCGGGCTGCCCGTGCGAGGACATCCTGTTCGTGGGTGACAACCCGGAGAACGATGCGGTGGGGCCGCACAAGTACGGGATGTCGGCGGTGCTTGTCACGCCGGGGCCGCGACCGGCTGGGCTGCCGGCGGGAATCTCCACGGTCAGCCATCTGAGAGAGCTGGCGGCCCACCTCAACAACCGCAGGGAGAAAGCGAGTTGAGAACTCCCTCCGTGATCGGTCACGCCCCGATGTCCTCATTCCACAATTCGGGATTCGCCGCGACGAACTCCCTCATCATGGCGACGCATTCCGGATCACCGAGCACCACGATCTCCACCCCGTGCCGGGCCAGCCATTCCTGACCGCCCCGGAACGTCTCGTCCTCCCCCACGACGACGCGCGAGATGCCGAACTGCCGTACCAGGCCGCTGCAATACCAGCACGGGGACAGCGTGGTCACCATCGTCGTTCCCCGGTACGAACGCTGCCTTCCCGCATTGCGGAACGCCGCCGTCTCCGCGTGCAGGGAAGGATCGTCCTCCTGCACCCGGAGGTTGTGTCCGCGGCCCAGCACCGCCCCGTCCGCGCCGTAGAGCGCCGCGCCGATCGGGATGCCGCCCTCCGCGAGGCCCGCTCGGGCCTCCTCGACGGCTGTCGTCAGCCATTGCCCGGCCAGTTGCCGTTCCATGTTTCCCGTCCCGCCGTCGTCCGGTGCGTGCGCGTGCCGGTTACTCCGCCGCCCGGACCCGCTCGTGGTGCAGGAGGACGACGCCGTTGCCGAAGGTGCGGGTCTCGACGAGGCGCAGCTTGTGCGTGTCGGCGTGCGAGGTCGAGAAGAGGCGCTTGCCGGTGCCGAGCAGGACCGGGTGGACGTAGAGGCGGTACTCGTCGATGAGGTCGTGGCGCCGGAACGTGGCGGCGAGATTCGCCCCGCCGATCACGAGGTCCCCGCCGGGGCGCGCCTTGAGCTCCTCGATCTCCGCCGGGACGACCTCGTGTTCGACCGTGGTGTTCCAGTCGGCCTTCTGGAGGGTCCGGGAGTACACGATCTTCGGCATCTCCCGCCAGATTCCGGCGAATTCGACCACCGGCGGGGAGGCGGAAGGGTCGGTGTCGGCGGTGGGCCAGTACTCGGCCATGAGCTCATGGGTCACGCGCCCGCTGATGAAGGCGCCCATGGGCCTGAGCTGTTCGTTGACGTACCCGTGCAGCTCGTCGTCGACCATGTGCCAGTCGATTTCGCCCTCGGGCCCCGCGAAAAAGCCGTCGAGAGAGACCGACATGGGAAGGATGATCTTTCTCATCGCAGTCACCTGCGCGACGATACGCCCGCCCTCGCCGACATTCCCGTCAAGGGCGCCCGCTCTTCTTCGTGTGTTTCAACGCCCTGCGCGCACTAGTTGTCGCCGGTGTTCGGCGCGGTCAGGGCGGCCAGGGCCGCCCCCTCGATCGTGGTCGTCGGCTTGAAGAGCGGGTCGAGGCCGCCCGCCGTCAGGATCCGCAGATGCCACGGCCGTACGCACACCACGCCGAGGTGGCCGTCGCGCGCCCGGATTCTCCGGTACGCCCGGCACAGCAGGGTGAGGGCGGCGCAGTCGAAGAAGTCGACGGGCCGCAGGTCCACGATCACGCGGGCACCGGCCGGCTGCGTGGCGGCGTCGAGGTGCAGCTGCACGCCGGGCGCGGAGGCCAGGTCGACGGTGCCCTGGACCTCGACCACCGTGAACCCCTGCATCAGGTACGTACGGGCGTTGCAGCACCGGTCCGGCAGCAGGCCCGGCGGAAGCGGAACAGGCGCCGAGACGGATGGCCGAGCGGTGGTTCCCATGGCAGCTCCCGGTCCAGAACTGTCCCCCGCGGGCGCGGAGGTACTCGGTTGTCGGGCAGTCACCGTGGTCCCGGGGTGACGCACTACCACCCTAGGAATATGGCCGCATGCAGAAACGTGCAGCCTTCGATTTGTTCACCCTGGGGGGTGAACGAAATTTGCGCCGCTCCCCGTTTGAACACCGCACACGGGGAGCGAAGCCGCTCCGGCACCCCTGCCTACCGACCTGCTGGAGTCGAAACCCCGTCGGCGGACGGCCAGTTGGGGTCGTCGGCTCGGTCGGCCGGGCGCCCTCCTCAAGCACCCGGCCCCGAGGACGGCCGTCAGTACGCCCCGAAGACGTTGTCGATCGAGCCGTACCTGTTGGCGGCGTAGTTGCACGCGGCGGTGATGTTGGCCACCGGGTCGTAGAGGTCCAGGGCCGTGCCGGGCACGTGGAAGGCGGCGAACGTGGGCTGGATGACCTGGAGGAGTCCCTTGGAGGGCGTTCCGGCCACCGCGTTGGAGTCCCAGTTGTTGATCGCGAGGGGGTTGCCCGACGACTCGCGCATGATGTTGCGGTAGATGCCGTTGTAGCTGCCCGGGATGCCGTGCTGGGCCATGATGTCCAGCGACTGCTTGATCCAGCCGTCCAGGTTGTTGGCGTACTTCGGCGCACTGGCCGTGGTCGCGGTGGTCGCCGTGGTGAGGCTCGTCGTGCGGGCCGAGCGGTCGGCACGGTCGGCCGAGGCGGCCCGGGCGGGGGCTCCCACGGTGAGCTTGAGGCCGGGCTGGATCAGGGCCGGGTTGCCGCCGATGACGCTCTGGTTGTCCTGGTACAGCTGCTTCCAGCCGCCGCTCACGTTGAGGGCGTCGGCGATCTTGGCGAGCGAGTCGCCGGCGACGACGGCGTAGCTCGTGGGGGCCGCCTTCACCGCCGTGACCGGCTTGGCCACCACGGTGGCGGCCGAGTGGACCGACGCCGGCGCGGCGGCGGCCGTGGTCGCGCCGATCACCGGAATGGCGAGTACGGCGCCGCCCGTACCGGCAGCGGCGAGGCCCCGGGAGAACGAGCTGGACTTGGGGCGGCGGTGCTTGCCCTTTGCAGGCATGGTGAATTCCTCTCCTTCGCCTGCGAGGTGAGCTGTCGGGTTCGGACGCGGAGATGTCCGGTCGCGGCGCAGGCGACTTCACCCCAGCCGTTCCGGAATCCGGATCGGCGGCTTACCTGGGTCCCCCGCTCCTGCCATACGTGTGTGGGAGGGTCCGGACGGCGGCAGGATTCGGCGTTCCATCCGGATTGACGGTGAACTTAAGCGAATAGGCCGAGTGGAAACAAGCTCAGAATTCAATGGGCGCGATCCGGGATATAGATCCACTTAAATCCACACCCGGCGACCACCCCGCCCGAGGCCCCCAACTCGCTTTCCGGCCAACCGAAATGACCCTGCCGGACCCGGGCCCCCATCACCCGGCACGTGACCCAATTCACTCGCCCGCCGAGCAACCAAACAGACCACCCACAAAAGAGGCGAGCCTCACTCAATAGCGGCCAATTCGGACATTACAAAACCCGGAGTGGCGGCGCCCCAAAATGCCCTATATTGGACAATCGGGCCCTCTCTTGTGTCCCACGCCACGCATACCGGCGACAGCACACGCCTCCCGGACGTCGTAGCCGTTTTAGATCCTGCTCACAGGCCCCTCTCCACGGTGGAGCCCGGGCGGCAGAGAGGTGGAACGGTGATCCGAGAGGGTGCGGAGTACGACGTCCTGGTGGTCGGGGGCGCGGGGGTGGACATCCGGCGGCCGTCGGCGGCCACGAGGTTCACCGCGCGCCGGGTGCCCGCCGGGGAGGTCAGCGGGGCGAAGGGGACATCGCCCTCGGCCGGCAGCTCGCGGACCTGTGAGCCGGGCCAGTCGTCGCCGACGCAGTCGATCACGCCGACCTCCAGCCCCAGTGCCCGCGCCCGAGGGCCACGTTCGCGCGGTGTGCCCGGGCCGCTCCTCGATCGGGCCGACCTGCACCAAGTCGGCGAGCGGAACCGGCAGGGAGGCGACGCGTACGACCCCGGACTGGCCGACCAGCACCGGGAGTTCGCGCTCCGCTGCGACCTCGTGTTCTTCAGCGCGGCGGCCGCGGGCGACAACACCCCCGCGCTGATGCGGGAGATCCTCCGCGAGGGCCGCGCGGACACAGTGGTCGCCACGGCCGGCGCCGAGGGCTCCTGCCTCCTCACCCGGGACGGCCGCTTCGGCGCGCTGGCGGGCACCCATGCCTGCACGGCTCCGGTGGCCACCGAGCCCATCTCGCGGAAAAGTCTGCTGGCGGCGTATCAGATCGCTTGAGATCATTCCGACGTTCGAGGTCGGGCATCCGGCGCCGAGCGCCCGGTGCCGCCAACTGGCGCCCTGAACAAGCCCTTATTACGCCGTATCAAGTCCTGTCAGGAAGAAACATGAACGCCATCAGCGAATTCAAGAACATTCCCCCGACCACGCTCGCCGACGTGCTGGGCCGCGAGCAGGTCATGGATATCGGCATTCGCCCTTTGTGGTCCCCGATGCCGCGCATCGCGGGTCCCGCATTCACCGTGCGGTGCCCCGCGGGCGACAATCTCATGCTGCACGCGGCCATCCACCGCGCGGAGCCGGGTTCTGTCATCGTCGTCGAATCGGGCGACCTGGACTACGCGCTCGCCGGCGGAAACGTGTGCGCCGTCGCCCAACGCCGGGGAATCGCGGCGTTCGTGGCCGACGGGGTCATTCGTGACCTCGCCGAGGTCCGCGAGTTGGGCTTTCCCGTGTTCGCCCGGGGTGTCATTCCCATCCCCGGAACCAAGAAGGCCGTGGCCCCGCTCAACGAGCCGGTGCGCTGCGGCGGGGTGCTGGTGAACGCCGGCGACATCGTGGTGGCCGACGAGGAGGGCATCGTGGTCACCCCCCGCGCGCGCTGGGAGCAGACGCTCCTGGACGCACAGCGCAAGTTGGCCAAGGAGGCCGGTGAATCCCTCGACGCGTGGGAGCAGACGCACCGCGCCCGCATCGACAAGGCGTTGAGCGAGGGCGGCTTCGAGGGCTGAGCGGTCTTCGGCCCAACTGCCTTCTCATCGCGGCGTGCCTGCGTGGACCGTCCAGGTGGTGTACCTCGCGGACCGCACCGTGCACACGTCCGCGGCCCGGAGCCTCGCCGTGAACGGTCAACTGGTCGTCAGCTACCGGGACTTGACCCGGCACTGATGAGCACCGATACGAGTTCTGCCCGGCTCAGTACTACTGACCCGCACCCCCGCGGGCGATCCCCACCTCGCGGACGAGTTCGAGGCCCAGGACGCGGTCCAGGTAGGCCATGGTCTCGAACTTGGCTCCCGGCGGTACGTCGTCCGCCGTCGCCAGATCGTGCAGGAGGCGCAGGACGGCCGCGGTGTCGAGCCGGTTGTCCAGGGCGGTACGGGCCGTGCTCTTGAGGTCGGCGGGGATCGGCTTCGAGGGCTGCTCGGCCCAGTCCGCCACGGCACGCCGCCAGCGGGCCATGGCGCGGCCCGCCTCGCCGACCTGCTCGGCCGTGATCGAGACCGGCTCCTCGTAGGGGTGGCTGAGCAGCAGCAGGCGTACGGCAAGGAAGTCGAGGCCCTCGAACGGGGGCAGCTGGGCTTCGCCGATCTGCAGGCAGGCGCTGCCCGCGCCTTCGTACGTCCCACTCGTGAGCTGGACGCCGGGCAGGCCGCCGAGCGCCTCCGCGATCTCCTCCGGCGCACCCTCGGCGTCGGCCGGCCGGATGCCGGCGGCAGCGGCGGCCGCTTTGTCCTGCGGGCCGGTCCATCCGATGAGCACCGCCCTGCCGCGCATTTCGACGACGCGCGCCAGCACGTCCGCGATCAGCAGCACCCGCAGTCCGATCCCGGCGGCACCGCCAGCGGGGGCATGGGCGCAGATGCGCAGCGGGCCCGGTCCGGCGAGTTCTTCCACGATTCGCAGCATGTCGCCGACCCTAGGGGTTCGGGCCCGGCCTGGACACCGGTCCGCGCCCGAGTGCGCTAGGAACGCCGCGTCACGCGAGCAGCGGCCTCAGCGCGCCGCCCCGCAGCCGCGTCACGAGCGGGGCTCCGAAGCGGCGCGCGGACCAGGTCACCGCGAACGAGACCACCCCTCCGACCACGAACGCGACCAGCACGTCATGCGGATAGTGCGCGCCGACGTACACGCGCGAGGCGCCCATCAGGAGTGCCACCAGTGCGGCGATCGCGCCCAGCTTTCGGTTGACCAGGAACAGGGCGACGGCCGCGGCCGCGGCGACTGTGGTGTGGTTGCTGGGGAACGCGTAGTCGTCCAGGGGCGGGCACTTCTCGATCAGGAAGTCGTGCGGCAGCGCGCGGCAGGGGCGGGGCTCCGTGAACACCGACTTGATCGCGTCATTGACCACGTACGCGAGTACGACCGCGATCGGCGCGGCGAGCGCCGCCGCCATCACCGAGGCGTCCTTGCGCCGGGCGAACCACCAGCCGGCCAGCATGAACACCGCGAACAGGGCGACGCCGTAACTGGTGAAGGCGGACACCGGCCCGTTCAGCCAGTGCGTGTGCCGGGCGAAGTCGGTGATGTCGCCGTACAGGCCGCCGTCGATGGACGCGCCGTCCAGGGCCTGCGTCGTGGGGGTGGAACTGGTCATGGGATGCGGTTCTCCGGTGGTTCGACGGGCAGTGCGCGCCCCGCGCCGAACGGGACGGGTTGGGGAGCAGAAGTCCGGGCAACTGCCTCGTGAGCGGAAAATGAACGTCTACAGGCTCGTAGACGTTAAACCATCGGGATCGGTTGCCTGCCCGTGCTGTCCGCCTCGGCCGACCTCGAAGGCGGGCCTCAGGCCCACCATGCCTCGGCGATCGCCACGCCCATGAAGACCGCGGCGAGCCCGGCCACCACGCTGACGACGACGTTCGCCGCGGCGTAGAACCTCGCCCCGTCCTCGGCGAGCCGCAGCGTCTCGTACGAGAACGTCGAGTACGTGGTCAGCGCTCCGCAGAGCCCGGTGCCGACGAACAGCTGCACCTGTGAGGAGGCGGCGCCCGCGGTGACCGCGCCGGTGAGCACGCCGAGGACCAGGCAGCCGACGACGTTGACGGTGAAGGTGCCCCAGGGGAAGACGCTGTCGTGCCTCTTCTGCACGGTCAGGTCGGTGAGGTACCGCAGGGGCGCGCCGATCGCCGCCCCCAGCACCACGAGCAGCCAGTTCACTTGGCGCGCTCCCGTCCGACGTATCGGACGACCTCGCAGTGGTCGAGCGCCACCAGGCCCTCGGCGACCAGCTCGTCGAGCTGCGGCAGGAAGTCCCGCACGCGCTCCTCGTCGTCCACGATGACGACGGCGACGGGCAGGTCCTCGCTCAGCGAGAGCAGCCGCTGGGTGTGGATGAGGGAGGAGGCGCCGAAGCCCTCGATGCCCCGGAACACGCTGGCACCGGCGAGGCCGGCGGCGTGCGCCCGGTGCACGATCTCGGCGTACACAGGCTTGTGGTGCCACAGGTCGCTCTCGCCGATGAGGATCGTGAGGCGCAGGGCCCGCGCGGTCGGTCCGGTCATCGCTGCCTCCACATCAGTGCGCGGCGGGTCAGCCACACCGCGCTCCACACCGTCGTGAGCGCCACGAGCAGCGTCAGCGCCAGGTAGGCGAGGCCGGTGCGCGGCTGCCCGGCGGCCACGAACTTCTGGATGTCGACGGCGTACGTCGAGAAGGTGGTGAAGCCTCCGAGTACGCCGGTCCCGAAGAAGGGGCGCACGAGCCGGTGCGCCGCCCACACATCGGTGATCACCACCATGAACACGCCGATCACGGCGCAGCCCACGCCGTTGACCAGCAGCGTCGTCCAGGGAAACGAGCCGGGCCGGGTGGTCCACATCAGTGAGGCCCCGTAGCGGGCGCAGGCGCCGATCGCTCCGCCGAGTGCCACCACCGCGACGACCGGGCCGAGGCCGCGCGTGACGTCGCGGCGTCGCGCGGGCACGGCCAGGTCGAGATCGGGATCGGTGGGCTCGGTGGCCGCCCCCGGCGGCTGGGCTCCCTTGGACATACGTCTCCTACCTGCAGGGCACCTGGACCCAGGCGCACGCGCTCGCAAGTAGGGACCGTTGGCGGCGCGGGTGCCGCGGTTCGGGTACGGCGGGCCCCACCGCCGCGCGGCGAGCACCAGGGATCACCGCTTCCCCAAGGCTAGCGCCCGGCCTCACCCGCTCGCCAACCGGTGCCGTACCGGCCGCGCGGTCAGTGGTGCGGTGGCGGCGGCAGCGTGCCGAGGCCGGGTGCCGCGTCCGGCCAGACCAGCAGGACCGGGCAGGACGCGTGGTCCACGACGAACCGGGTGGCCGGGCCGAGGCTGCGCGGGCCGAGGCGCGTGCGGTCGCCGTCGCGTGCGCAGACCAGGAGGTCGGCGCCGTCCGCGGCGCGTACGACCTGCTGCTCGGCGCGGCCGTGCAGCGTGAGGCGGCGGGCCGGGCGGCCCAGGCGTCGCTCGGCCGCGGTGAACAGGTCGTCGACGGCGGCCCGGGAGAGGTCTTCGAGGCGGGTGCCGGGATCGCGTTCGGGACGGCCGCGGCCGAGGAGCCCGGCGAACGCGCCGTGGGCGGCCTCGGACAACGCGTCGTCGGTGACGTGCAGGAGTACGAGGTCGGCGGTTTCGGCGCGCTCGCGCGCGGCGTCCACGCAGGCGGGCCAGGTGCCCTCGGTGATCCAGATGATGACGCTCATGGAATGCGCTCAGCCTCCGATCGTGTGCAGCGCCGCCCACAGCGCGGCGGTGGACGCGACCAGTGTGGCGGGAACGGTGAGGACCCCGAGGCGGGTGAAGTGGCCGAGGGCGGGCGCGTCGTCGTGTTCGTGCAGGATGCGCCGCCACAGGAGGGTGGCGAGCGACCCGACATAGGTGAGGTTGGGACCGAGGTTGACCCCGATGAGGACGGCCAGGACCGGGCCAGGACCGCCCGCCGCCGCCACCGGGAGCAGGGCGAGCACGGCGGGCAGGTTGTTGATGAGGTTGGACAGCACCGCCGCGACGGCGACGACCGCGAGCAGGGCGGGCAGCGAGTCGCCGTCGGGCAACAGGTGGCCGATGGCGGAGCCGAGCCCGTTGTCGACGACGGCCTTGACGACGATGCCGAGGCCGAGCACGAACAGGCAGAACGGGATGCCCGCCGAGGCCACCAGCTTGCGTGCGGTGGTGCGCCGCCGGGACAGGGCCCGGGCGGCGAGGACGAGTGCGCCCGCGAGCGCCGCCCAGGCGGGGCTGAGGCCCACGAACGAGGTCACGACGAACCCGCCGAGGGTGAGCCCGAGGACGACCAGGGTGAACACGGGTACCTCCGCGCTTGCCCGCTCCCGCGCCCCGCGTGCGGTGGCCGCGAGGTCGGTGCGGAAGAAGGCGCGGAAGATCGCGTACTCGACGGCGATGGCGGCCAGCCAGGGCAGTGCCATCAGCGCCGCGAACCTCGTGAAGGAGAGGCCGCTGGCGGCGAGGGCCAGCAGGTTGGTGAGGTTGGAGACGGGCAGCAGCAGGGAGGCCGAGTTCGCCAGGTGCGCGGTGGCGTACACGTGCGGGCGGGCCCGGACGCCGACCCGGGCCGCCGTCGCGAACACCACGGGGGTGAGCAGCACGACGGTCGCGTCCAGGCTGAGCACCGCGGTGATGACGGCGGCGACGGCGAAGACTCCGCCGAGCAGACGCTGGGGACTGGCCCCGCACACACGGGCCACGGCGTCTCCGGCGGCCGTGAACAGGCCCTCGTCGTCGCAGAGTTGGGCCAGCGCGAGCACTGCGGCCAGGAAGCCGACCACCGGCAGCAGGTCGCGGGTCTGCTGCCACGCCTCGGCGGGCGAGACCGCGCCGAGTGCGACCACGAGTCCGGCCGCGGGCAGTGCCGCCACCGCTTCCGGCCAGTTGCGGGGGCGTACGACGGCGAAGGCGAGCACGCCGAGCAGGAGGACGGCCGAGACGATCTCGGCGGTGACGGTACTCAGGTCGGCCTCCGGGCAGCGGGCGGTCACGGCCGCGGGCCCCGTGCCACACCGCCGCAGGCGACCCTACGTGCTGGTCACCGCACCGCATTCTCCGGCAGGGGGCGGCATGTCGGCGCCGCGGGGCCGCCGTGCCACACGCGAGCTGCCCGGGTCAGAGAGCGAGCGGTGCCGCCTCCGGAGCGGTCACCGGTTCGTCCGCCGTCCGGGCCGGGGAGCGCAAGGAGCGCAGGCAGCACCAGGCCGCGAGGGTGCCGGCCAGCACGGTGCCCGCCGCCGCGAACGTCCACACTCCCTTGACGTTGGCAAGACCGAGGCCGAGCGCGCCCATCACATACAGCCCGACGCCGCTCGCCAGGGAGTTGAACAGGCCGCCCGCGGACAGCATGGTGGCCCGGCCCCGTGCGGGCACCCGTTCGTTGAGCGCGGCTTTGAGGCCGGGCATGCAGAGCCCGCCCGCCATCACGAAGCCGATGTAGAGGGGGATGCCGACCCAGCCGGAGCCGGTGACGGCCGCGCCCGCGAGGAAGACCCCGGCCGCCACGGCGCTCATCAGCACGATGCGCCAGCGCAGTTCGGGTCGTCCGCGCGGGCCGCGGGCTCCGGTCCGTAGAACTCGTGCCACAGGTCGTTGACCTGCGTCACGTAGGGGTGCGCTTCGGCGGTCACCGGCTCACCGCCTCGATGCAGTCGTCCATGCGCTCCAGCTTGGCGATCAGATCGTCCGCGCTCATGCCCTCGGACTCCCCGATGAGGGCCTGGAGTCGGGTCATCTTCGGCATCAGGATCTCGGTGGTCCGCCACACCGGTTCGTCGACGGGCCACTTGTGCTGGTCCTGGACGAGTGGGTAGGCGCCAAAGTCCCGCACGGTGATGCCCGAGATGTGCGCCTCGACGACGCGCTCCCACGGGAAGTCGGCGTCCTCGGGCCGTTCGATCGGTTCGCCGCGCTGTTGGCGCAGGATGCAGAGGTGGCCGATGTCCATGCACAGGCCGCAGTCGGCGCGTTCGGCCACCGCGCTCATGAAGGTGAGGATGTCCAGGTCGCCGACGAGGACGGGGTAGGGCGGGTTCTCGCCGATCACCGGCATCTGGGCGATGTCCTGGATGTGTTTGACGCGGTCGCCCACCCAGTCGACGGCCTCCCGGGTGAGCGGCACCGGCACCGGCACCATGTTCTCGATCAGCGTCTCGCCGTGCAGTACCCACATGGCGAAGTCGGGGGTGATCCAGGGCGAGCCGAGCATCTTCGCGTACTCCGCGATCTGCCGCACCATGCCGGGGTCGACCGGGTCGATGCCGCACAGGTCGAGGTCGAGGGCGTGGAAGTAGATCGACAGGCCGTTGCTCTCGCTGAACTCGCACAGGTCCTGCACGAGGTCGTCCTGGCCGCAGAGCGCGGCCGCGCTGAACGCCGTCACCGGCCGGGTGCTGCGCCGAGCCACTTCGGCTGCCAGGTCGCGCTCGGTCATCGAGTCGGTGCTCAGGCCGAGCACCGGCCGCCCGTCGGCTACCGGCACCGCGAGGGCCGACGACCGGGCGAGATGGGTGGGGGTTGCCATCAGGGGCCACTCCGTTCGGCGGTGTTGGGCGTGGTGAGGGAGGCGGCGGGCAGGAGGGCCGCGGCCCGGTCCACCGCACCGGCGTTGTCCGGCGCCAACGCCTTGATGCGCTCCGCGGCCCGCAGCAGGGCGTCCAGGGTCGGTGCGCCGGAGCCGGGGCGGGGCAGCAGGGCGGCGAAGTCGGCGGCGCCGTCGCCCCGGTGGCGTTCGCAGTCGTCGAGGAGCCGGTCGAAGTAGAGGTTCGGGGCGTGGCGGACGGCCACCACGTCCAGTTGGAGGTCGAGTTCGACCCGGCTCACCGGGTGTTCGGCGCGGTGTTTGGCACGCGCCCGGAGCAGCGCCTCCGCCTCGGCGAGCACCTGGTCGACGGCCGGCTGGTAGGCGTCGCGGAACCAGACGAGCGCGGCGCGCACCCGGGCGGTGGCCGGGTCCTCGATGAGCGTCTCGATGGGCGGCAGTTCGGACATGCCGAACGTGGTGCCGCGCCGCTCCTGGTAGTAGTCGCGGATGGGCGTGCCCGCGTACAGCGCGAGGTTGGTGTAGAGGTGTTCGTGCGGTACGTAGTCGTAGAAGCCGCCCGCCTTGAGGAACCTCTGGTTGGCCCGCAGGTCGGTGAGGGTGGTCTCCGGGTCGATCATGATGAAGTCGAGGGAGACGCCGAGCCCGTGCCGCTCCAGGAGTTTCACCGCGGCCAGGTTGTCCGAGGGATCGACGCCTTTGGACAGGCGCTTGAGCACGTCGGGGGATGCGCTCTCGATGCCGAGCTCGACGAAGCGGAGCCCGCATTCCTTGAGGTCCGGAATGAAGTCCTGGTGTTTGATCAGCTGGTTGACCCGGGTGCCGAAGCTGAACGTGATCCGGGGGTCGTAGGCGTGCAGCGCCTGGACGATCCCTAGAGGCACGTTTGGGATAGACGTAGAAATTCGCGTCGCTGAAGTAGACGTGCTGGTGGTCGAGTCCGTCGGACGTCCTGAAGTGATCCAGTTCGGCGACGACGGATTCTCCCGAACGCATCCGGTATTTGCGTCCGATGGTGAGCACGCCGCAGAAGGAGCAGTTGTAGGGGCAGCTCCGGCTGGAGTTGACCGCGAGGGCCGGGACGACCATTCCGCGGTTCGCGTCGAAGTACGTCAGCGGCGGGTAGCCGGAGTCGGAGACGAAGGGGAAATCGGGGAAGGGAAGGGAATCCAGATCGTCGAGGGACGGCGAATCGATGTTGACCCTGATCTCGCCCGAAGGCGTACGGACGGTGGTTCCCGGAATGTCGAGCCGGCTCTCGTGCCGGGGCCTGACCAGGTCGAGCATCGGCTTCTCGCCCTCGCGGCGCACCACCGCGTCGATGTCGGGGCAGTCCCTCATGATCTCGGTGTGCACGGCCGTGGCATGGGGCCCGCCGAGGACCACCAGGGCCTCGGGGTTGCGCCGCTTCACCCAGGCTGCGTGTTCCAGGGTGGCGTCGAGCGACTCGTTGTAGACGGAGAACCCGACGGTCTCGAAGCGGTCGAGCCCGTGCTCGCCGGAGAGCGCGGCCGGGGACTGCGGGCTGTCGCCGAAGTCGAACCCGGCTGCGGGGAAGCCGTGATGGGCCAGGTAGGCGCCGATGTAGGCCAGGCCGATGGGCTTGGACTTGCGGCGGTCCGAGTACCCCACGGAGGGGTTCACCAGGGCGATCGTCGGGTGCTGCGCGGCGCCGCTCATCGGGCCTGCCAGCACAGGACTCCACGCCGGAGCAGCTGCTCCAGGAAGCTTCTGGACGGTTCGGGGAGGGCGGCGAGGTCGTCCTCGCGCAGGGTTCCGACGGTGCTGCGCCAGAGCCGGGACGCCGCGGGATTGAGCCGCAGGCACTCGCCCGCCGGGCCGCCCCCTGCGATGTACACCTGGTCGCATTCGTCGAGTACGGGCAGCTCACTGAGCAGGATCATCGAACCCCTTCCCCCGAAAGCGGCGACGTGCTGAGGCAGGCCGCCGCCCCCGTATCGGCTTCCGCTCAGTTGTAGATACGGCCGAGCATCTTGGTGTAGCTGGCGTCGCCCATGCTCACGACGTCCGCTCCGGGCTGCTCGACTTCTTCGAAGCCGGCCAGTTCGTCCTCACCGAGACAGTCGTCCACGGCGGACCGCCGAGCTCGACAACGACGAGGCCGGCCGTCGGGAGCGCCGCGAACTGGGCAGGCAGGCGCGCCGCATGCACCTTCAGGTCCGTGTGCAGCGCTACCGGCGCGGCGTCGACAGCGGCCCGGTGCCCGGCGACCTGAGTCTTCCGCCGCTGCCGGGCCGCGATCCCCACCTGGACGACGAAACGGGCCGGGACGACTGACGTCGCGTCCCGGCCCGGCGGTATTTCGAACAACGCGGCCCCCACGAGCGCCAAGAAGCACACCGGGCGCCCGTCTCACCACCGGCGCGCTGTCGTGAGCCCGGCGGCAGCCCCCGCGCGACCGAAGCGCGGGGGCGGGATGTGGCGATCAGCAGCGCCCCGAGCCGCCGCCGTCCGTGCCGGCCGAGGCCACTCTCGGCTCGCTGTCCGCACTGCGCGTCCGGGGCAGCGGCAGCAGCTCGCCCGTGTCCGCGCGCAGTGCGGCCGCGTTGCGCGCGGTGACCCGGCCCAGCGGGGCGGGGGTGAGGACGGACTGGCTCTGGACGTAGGCGACGAAGCTCTCGAAGTCACGGGTGTGGCGCACCGGTGAGGTGTGGTCGAGCAGCGCCGGGTAGTCGTCCGCGCCGATCAGCGTGTAGGCCGTGGTGGCGAGCCGGTACGTGGCGTGCAGGTCGAGCGGGGTGCCGTCGATGAGCACATCGGCCGGGGCGACCCGGTTGCCCGCCGATCCCGCGGCGTCGAACGTGTACCGCACGTTGTGGGACACGGCGAAGGGCGCGTACGTGAGCACGGTCCCCTTCAACTTCCACTGCTGTTCCAGCGTGTCGTGGATGACCTGACCGGTGACGGTGGCCGTCAGGATGGGGTTCCCGTAGCCCACCGCGTTGAACGCCTTGCGGTAGGAGACCGCTCCCTGGGTGGTCGCGTCGAGGGTGAGGTCGGTGTTGATGACGCTGGGCCCCAGGCGGGGGGCCAGCGCGATCAGGGCCAGGTCGGCCGGGACGTTGGGGTAGATGTTGCCCGTGTCGAAGGGGTCCAGGTTCTGGGCCCCGGCCCACAGCGCCCAGTCGGCCGCGAGGTTCCCCATCGTGCTCTCGCCCATGCTGTTCAGGGTGCGCGTGAACGTGGCTGTCTGACGGCCGATGCGGGTCGCGCCCCGGTTGTCGGCGTAGCCGGTCCAGTAGTCGGCGGTTTCCTTGAGGTCCTGATCGGGCGTCACATCGTGGGTGTTGGGATGGTTGGTCGAGGTCGTCAGTTCCCGTACGACCTTGCCCGTCACCGGGTCGAGGCGCAGGTTGATCTCGTTGATGAGCTGCGCGTGACAACCCGCCTCGACGAACGGACGCGGCCTGCCGGAGGGGTCGGGCACCATCATGTTGAACGCGCAGTGCCAGTGCCCGGTGACGATCGCGTCGATGTCGGGCGACGCGGCGAGCGCGAGATCGTAGGCGGGCCCCGTGGGTTCGGTTCCGCTGTTGAAATCGCTTCCGGCCACCGCCCCGTCGTGCATGCTGAGCACAATCGCGTTGACGCCCTGCGATTTGAGCAGCGCCGCATAGCGGTTCGCGGTCTGCAACTCGTCGAGCATGCGAAGGGCCGTCTGGAATCCCGTGGACGAGGTTTCGGTGCCGGTGACCGTGAGGTGAATGAACCCGATCGGAAGGCGCCGCCCGCCCGGACCCTGTACCCACTCGACATTCACCGGGGGAAGAACGGTCTTTCCGGAATTTCCCCACAGCATGTTGGCGCAGTAGTAACGGAAGTCCGCGCCGGGAAAGGTCCGTCCGGCGGAGTCGGGGAAACTGTTCGTCCAGCCCTCGCCCGTGTACGGTCTGCCGTGCTCCATGTGGTCGATCATGAATCCGGGCGTGCGGTCGAACTCGTGGTTTCCGGCCGTCGCGAAGTCGAGCCCCATGCGGTTGAGCGCCTCGATGGTCGGCTCGTCGGCCAGTGACTCGGCCGGGAACTCCCAGCCCGAGAACAGGTCCCCCGGCGCGAAGAACACCGAGTTGGCGTGTCCGGCACGCAGGTTCTCCAGGTGCGTGGCCAGGTAGGCGACGCCGCCCACGGTGAACTGCTGGCCGCCCGCGCCCGTGATGACCGCGTCGCTCGGCGGTGGCGCCTGCAGATAGCCGTGCAGGTCCGTGATGTTGAGCAGTTGTACGTCCACGTACTCGGCCGCGGTCGCGGCGTCGCGGGCGTGGCCGCTGGCCAGGGCCGGCGTGCCCGTCGCCGCCATCGTCACGAGTGATCCCGCCACAGTCATGAAGCTGCGTCGACCCACGCCCCACATATCGACTCCCTCATTCGAAAGCTACGCAGCCACGCCGGGAGTGGTGTTCCGGCTCCCCACCTGACGGCCCGAAGAACTACGCGACACGAATCCTTTGATTGCGGGCACAAGAAATACAACACAACAGGATGGCCGAACCCATGACACGCCGCCGAGAACGAGCGCCGACTCCGGGCGGCCAACAGGCACCACTCAACCGCACGAACCACAAGGACAGCGAAAGACGCGCGAAACTCGGAGGATGCGTCACATGACCAGTTGCTGAACGGAAACGGGCGTGCCTCAACCCTGCTTGTGCACAAGCGTCATGAATGCGCGTCGGTGTTCCGAGGAATGCGGCGGCGCCCCGAAGTCCCTTCGCGGGACGGTACTCGGGGGCGCCCCGGGCTAACCGGCTTTTACCTCTCCGCATAGAAGGCCGCCCCTTCCCCGTTCCTCGCCGCACGCCCCGCGCGGGAGCGGTGCGGGGGATGCACCCGGTGTAATTGTCCCCCGCAGCCGTGCCTCCAAATCAGGCTCGGGACAAGGGAGTTGGAGGATCGGAGGAGGGTGTCGGCGCCGGTAACGGGTCAGCGCTGCGCGAGCAGGGCATACAGGAGCGGGATGCGCGGCGCGGTGTCGGGCAGCCGCCACCAGCCCTGCGGGGTCGCCACCATCCGGGGCCAGCGGGGCCAGGGCAGTTCGTCGCTCTCGCGCAGCCCGGTGATCCTGAGGCCGGCGCCGAGGAGGGCGTTGATCACCTCGTCGAGCCCGTGCATCCACTCGAAGCACTCGGTCGCACCCTGCACGGCCGGACCGTCGGTGTAGGTGTACGTGGCGTCGCGGCGGACGGGGCCACGACCGCCCAAGTAGTCGTGGCGCAGCAGCAGTTCGGTGCCTTCGTCCGGACCGGGCGAGGGGCCGAGGGAGTTGAACAGCGGGTGGAACTCGGCGAGGTAGAGCCGTCCGCCAGGGCGCAGCAGGGCGGCGACCGTCTCGGCCCAGCGGGGCAGGTCCGGGAGGTAGCACAGGGCGCCCTTGCCGGTGTAAATGACGTCGAATTGGCGCCCGTCCAGCGCCCGGGCCGCGTCATAGACGTTGGCCTGGACGTATTCCACGTCCAAGCCGGACTCGGCGGCCAGCGCCCGTGCCGCCGACACGGACGCGCCGGAGAGATCGAGCCCGACGGTGCGGGCTCCGCGCGCGGCGAACGCCACCGTTTCCGTACCCAGATGGCATTGGAGGTGCAGGACGTCGCGGCCCTCCAGCTCGCCGAGGTCCTGCCATTCGTACGCCCCGAACCACCGCTCGGGGTCGGCCGTCTTGTCGGCCAGGCCGTAGAAACGGCTGGCGAGATGGACCGGGGTGCGGGCATCCCAGTTCGCTTCGTTGGACGACATCATCCGCCGTACTGCCGGGTCGAAGCCGTCGGTCGGGTCGGTCACCAGGTCTCCCCTCACGGACACCATTGCGCCACGACACTACCCAGCACGCCCGAAAGGTAAGTGCCTGACAGCGTGTCAGGTCGAGGCCGTCGGGGTCTCGCGCACGACTCCGGCGATGACCGTGGTCACCGTTCTGCGGACGGTCTCGGTCTTTGGCGGGCCGCCCTCCTGCCCGGCGAACAGCAGGTGTCCGGCGCCGATCAGTGTGGGGGCGAGGGCGTCGATGTCGGCGTCCGCCGCGACGCGGCCCAGGTCGCGCTCCGCACCGAGGTACTCGGCGATCATGGCGGTGGCCTCCGCCAGGAGCGGGACGCCGCGCGGCGTGCTCCTGCGCAGCCGGGTGCGCAGGGCGTCCCGGGAGACGACGAGGCCGACGATCGCCGTCGCCACCGGCCCGAACAGATCCGTCAGCGCGTCGGTGAGGTGGTCCGCGACGGTGCCGGTTCCGGCCGAGTCGCGCAAGCCCGCGGCCTGGGCGTCGATCCGGCCGATGCGATCGAGGACGAGCTCGGCGAGGAAGGCGTCGAAGTCCTCGAAGTGCCGGTGCAGGACGCCTTTGGCGCAGCCCGCCTCCAGAGTGACGGCCCGGCTGGTCAGCGCGCCGGCACCGTCCCGGAGCAGGATCCGCTCGGCGGCGTCGAACAACTGCTCGCGCGGGTCGCGCAGGGCCACACCGGTCGGCATCGCGGATCCTCTCGGGTCAAGCCCCCCCCATTGACGAGTGGGCACATGCCCACAATAGTGGGCGCATGCCCACTCTACCGCCGGAGCAGCCCCTCCCTGCCGGAAACGAGCCCCATCGGGCCCGCCGTATGGCCGAGTCGTTCGGCTCGGACGCCGAACGCTACGACCGGGCCCGCCCCCGCTACCCCGACGCCCTGGTGCGCCGGATCGTCGCCGCCGCCCCCGGTCCCGCTGTCCTGGACGTCGGCTGCGGCACCGGAATCGCCGCCCGGCAGTTGCAGGCGATGGGGTGCCACGTGCTCGGGGTCGAGCCCGACGCGCGGATGGCCGATGTGGCCCGGCGGTTCGGGGTCGAGGTCGACGTGGCCACCGTCGAGGCGTGGGAGCCGGCCGGGCGGACCTTCGACGCGGTCACCGCCGGGCAGGCCTGGCACTGGATCGACCCGGTCGCGGGGGCGGCCAAGGCCGCGCGGGCGCTGCGGCCCGGTGGCCTGCTCACGGCGTTCTGGAACGCGTTCCAGCTGCCGCCCGAGGTGGCGGAAGCCTTGGCCACCGGCTACCGGCGGGTGGTGCCCCACTCCGCGTTCGACCTCCAGGGCATGGCGCGGCCCACCTTCGCCGCGTACGCGGCGGTGCTCGCCAAGTCCGCCGACGGGATCCGGAAGGCGCACGGATTCGACGAGCCGGAGCAGTGGCGCTTCCCCTGGGAGCGGACCTACACCCGAGACGCGTGGCTGGACCAGCTGCCCACCCTGGGCATCTTCACCGGCCTCGCCGCCGACCAGCTGGCCGAGGTGCTGCGGGAGGCGGGGGCCGCCGTCGACGCGCTGGGCGGCGGCTTCACGATGCGCTACGCGACGGTGGCGGTCACCGCGACCCGAACGGACGCTGCCTGAGCGGCAGTTGAGGCGCCCTCGCGTACCTGTGCGCGCGTCAAGCCGTGCCGGACCGCGCGACGCGGAACCCCACGTCGTCGATCCGGAACGTCGGGTGGCTGCGGCGCCGCACGGACGCGCGGCAGCTCCAGGGCTCGTCGAACCATCCACCGCCGCGCAGCACCCGGTAGGTCTTGTAGACCTCGGCGTCGTAGACGTCCCAGCACCACTCCCACACGTTGCCCAGCATGTCGTGGAGGCCCCACGCGTTGGGCCGCTTGCCGCCCACCTCGTGGATCCGCTCGCCCGAGTTGGCCCGGTGCCAGGCGATCTCGTCCAGCGGCCCGTACCGCGCCCCGGTCGTTCCGGCCCGGCAGGCGTGCTCCCACTCGGCCTCGGTCGGGAGCCGGTAGCCGTCGGCGGACGCGTCCCAAGCGACGCTCTCGCTGTCGACCTGGCGATACGAGGGCGTCAACCCCTCCTGCCGGGAACGGGAGTTGCAGTAGAGGACGGCGTCCAACCAGGAGACACCCTCGACGGGCCCTCGCTCGCCCCGCGCGGTACTGGGCCACTCCCCGACGACCTGCGCGTACGCCGCCTGGGTCACCGGGTACCCGCCGAGGCGGAACGGCGCGACGTCGACCTGCCAACTACGCTGCGTACGCCGGTCCGACAACGTCACCCGCCCCGCCGGAACGGCGATCATTTCTTCCCTGCCCACCGCGTTCCCGTCCATGATCAAGTGATCCTAGCCAGGGGTTGGCCCGCCCCTGCCTTCGGGCAGCGGGTTCTCGCATGCGCGGTGGCCCGGCCGGGGCAGCGGGCGGGTGTAGGGGTGCGGCGGCAGGGTGCCGAAGCACGCGCCGGGCGTCGACTCGTTGATCGCCCTCACCCGGCCCAACGGACCTGGCACGAGGCGGGAGTTGGCTCGTACGAAGGCGTTGAAGCTCTCGAAGTCACGCGTGTGCCGGACCGCCTCGGTGTGCTTCAGCAGAGCTGGATAGCCGTCGGCGCCGATGAAGGTGTACGCGGTCGAGGCGAGCCGGTAGGAGGCGCGGACGTCGAGCGGCGCGCCGTCGATCAGGACGTCGGCGGGCCTGACGCGCTCGCCGGGCGGCGCGGCGGCGTCGAAGGCGTAGCGGACGTTGGCGGAGACGGCGAGGGGCGCGTAGGTGAGCTCCCCGTCGTCCTCGGCCCACTGCTGTTCCAGCGCGTCGTGGATGGCCTGTCCCGTGACGGTGGCGGTGATGACGGGACAGCCGTAGCCCACCGCCTTCCAGGCCCGGTCGAACGTGATCACCCCGCCCGAGGACTGGATGTGCGCCAGCCCGTTGCCGATGACGGTGCGGCCGGTGCGGGGGGCGACGGCGATCAGCGCGAGATCGGCGGGCGCGTTCGGGTTGATGTTGGAGTTGTCGAAGGGATCCAGTTTCCGGCGACCGGCCCACAGCGCCCAGTCGGCCACGAGGTTTCCCATCGTGCTCTCGCCCGTGGGGCTGAGGTGCATGGTGAAGGAGGCGGTCACCCGGCCGATGGGGGCGGCGCCGAGCCGGTTCGCATAGCCGGCCCAGTAGTCGGCGCACTCCTTGAGGACCGGATCGGGCGCTACGTCACGGGTGTTGGGGTGGTTGGTGGAGGTGGTCAGCGCGCGGATGACGGCTCCGGTGCGCGGGTCGAGCCGCAGGTTGATCTCGTTGATCAGCTGGCCGTGGCAGCCGGCCTCCACGAACGGGCGGGGATTGCCCCGGGGGTCGGGCAGCATCATGTTGAACGCACAGTGCCAGTGGCCCGTGACGATCACGTCGATGTCGGCCGACACCGCCAGGGCCAGGTCGTAGGCAGGGCCGGAGGGGCTGGTCGCGCTGTTGAAGTCGTCCCCGGCCACGGCCCCGTCGTGCATGCTCAGGACGATGGTGTTGATGCCGCGCGCCTTCAGCTCCGCGGCGTAGCGGTTCACGGTGGCGACCTCGGCCAGCGTCGAGAGCGCGGGCTGGTACGAGGTGGAGAAGCGTTCCGTGCCGAGCGTCGTCAGGTGGATGAACCCGATCGGCAGTTGCCGCCCGCCCGGCGCGGTGACCCATTCGATGTTGTACGGAGGGAGCACCGTCCGGCCGCTGTCCCGCCACACCGCGTTGGCGCTGTAGTAGCGGAACGTCGCTCCGAGGAACGGCTCGCCCTGGGAGTCGCTGAAGGAGTTGGTGTGCCCCATCCCGGCGTACGGGATGCCGTTTTGCATATGGCCGGTCAGAAAGCCGGGCGGGCGGTCGAACTCGTGGTTGCCGGCCGTCGCGAAGTCGAGGCCGAGGCGGTTGAGCGCCTCGATGGTCGGCTCGTCCGCCATCGACTCGGCGGCCAGCGTCCAGCCCGAGAACAGGTCGCCCGGCGCGAAGAAGATCGAGTTGGCCCGGCCCGCCCGCAGCCGTTCCAGGTGGGTGGCCATGTAGGCGACCCCGCCCACCGTGTACCGCCGGCCGCCCGCCCCGCGGATCACGGCATCCTGCCCGGGCGCGCTCTGCAGGAAGCCGTGCAGGTCGGTGATGCTGAGCAGCTGGACGTCCACGTACTCGCGCGCGCTCGCCGCGTCCCGCGCGTGCGGGGTGGCGAAGGCTGGGGTCCCGGTGGCGAGGAGGGCCCCCAGCGAACCTGCCGCTGTCATGAAACTGCGCCGGCCGAGCTCGCGCACGTGGGTCCCCTGTCTCGGGTCGAGGCTTCCCCGCGTCCGCGGACATGCGCCGGGCGCATTTCCTTGCCCCCGCGGCGAAGGGATCGGGCGCGCCCAACCTAAATCGTCGGCTCGCGGCAGACACGCTTGCGGAGCAAAAGCGCCCCCTCGTGTCGCGGAGTACCGGCGAGTACCGCCCCGCGGCGTCGACAGGGCCGGGCAAACGGCCGAATCCCGCTCAACCGCACCAGGCCCGCTCAACTCCCCCACCCGACCCCGGGTCCTACCGGCCGACCGGCGCACCACGCGAGCACTCACGGGAAGAGGCCCCCATGGCAGTACGTACGGCACGGAGAGTCAGGACCGCGATCCTCGGGGCGGTCCTCGCCGGCGCGGTGACCGCCACCGCGTTCGTCGCGCCCGCTTCGGCGCGGCAGGCCCGCCCCACCACAGGGGCACACCCCGCCGGCCATGGGGCCACTCAGCAGGCCATGGACGCCACGGTCGCCGGGGGTGTGCCCGGCGTGATCGGCGTCGCCGAGGACGGGCGCGGCCACTGGACCGGCGAGGCGGGCGTCGCCGACACGCGCACCGGCCGCGAGCGCCAGGCGCAGGACACCTTCCGGGTCGGCTCCCTCACCAAGACGTTCATCTCGACCGTCCTGCTCCAGCTGGAGGCGGAGGGGAAGCTCGGCCTGGACGACTCGGTGGACACGTGGCTGCCGGGCCTGGTGCGGGGCAACGGGAACGACGGGCGCGCGATCACGGTGCGCCAGCTCCTCAACCACACCAGCGGGATCTACGACTGCACGGCGGACGCGGACTTCCAGAAGCTGGTCTTCGGCCCCGGCTTCTTCCAGCACCGCTACGACACCTGGACCCCCGAGCGCCTCGTGCGGACGGCCCTGGCCCACCAGCCCGACTTCGCGCCCGGCACGAGGTGGAAGTACTCCAACACCAACTACATCCTCGCCGGAATGGTGATCCAGAAGGTCACCGGCCGTTCGTACGCGCAGGAGGCCGAGCGGCGCATCCTGCGCCCGCTGAACCTTCGCTCCACCTCGTTCCCCGGCACCGACGCCCGGATGCCGAAGCCGAGCGGCCGGGCGTACTCGACGCTGGGCGGCTCGCCGGACCAGGTGTACGACGTCACCGAATTCAACCCCTCGGTCGCGGGCTCGGCGGGCGAGGTCGTCTCCAACTCCCTTGATCTGAACCGGTTCTACCGGGCGCTGCTCGGCGGGAAGCTGCTGCCGCCGCGTCAGCTGGCGGAGATGACGACGACGGTCCCCAGCGACGAGATCCCCCATTCCTCCTACGGTCTCGGCCTGATGAAGCTCACGCTGTCCTGCGGCACCGAGGTGTGGGGCCACACCGGCGGCATCCACGGCTCCTCCTCGGAAGCCGTGGTGACGAAGGACGCCGGGCACGCACTGGCCTTCAACTTCAACGGGGACTGGACGGGCGACCCGCTGACCATCACCGAAGCGGAGTTCTGCGGCACCAAGTGACCCACGGGGGCTGGCTGTTGGAGGCGACGGCTCGCCCTCCTTCCTTGTGCAAGGACGATAAGGACTGCTTCTGACTCCGAGATCCAACATGTCTTGGACTTCTGACTTCGGGCATCGCAGGGTGGAGCCGGGAGAAAGGAAGCCGGACATGACGGTACTGATAGCGGGGGCGGGCATCGGGGGTCTCAGCGCCGCGCTGAGTCTGCACGCGGCAGGCGTCGACGCCGTGGTGGTGGAGAGCGCGCGGGAGATCCGGCCCCTGGGGGTCGGCCTCAACCTGCTGCCGCACGCGGTGCGCGAACTGACCGAGCTCGGCCTCGGCGAACAGCTCGCCGAGGTCGGCGTGGCCATGGCGGAGAACGTGTACAGCGATGCGATGGGCCGTCAACTCTTCGCCGAACCACGGGGGTTGGCGCAGGGCTACCGATGGCCGCAGTACGCGGTCCACCGCGGCGAGCTGCAACTGCTGCTCCTCGCGGCGGTCCGCGAACGGCTGGGCGCCGACGCGGTACGGGTCGGCATGCGCCTGGTGGACTTCGCCCAGGAGGGCGACGGGGTCCGCGTCCGCCTGCTGAACCGGGCGAGCGGGGCCGTGACGGAGGCCGGCGCGGCGGCGCTCGTCGGCGCGGACGGGCTGCACTCCGCCGTCCGGGAGCGGCTGCGTCCGGACGGCGGGCCGTTGCTGTGGTCGGGCATCCGGATGTGGCGGGGCGTGACAAAGGCCGAGCCGTTCCTCACCGGCCGCTCGATGGCCATCGTCAAGGAGGGGGACGTGGAACTGATCGCCTATCCGATCGGGCGCGGCCGGATCAACTGGGTGGTCCTGGTGCGGTTGTCCGAGCCGGGCCCGCTCGCCGAGGACGCGGACTGGAACAGCGCGGGCCGCCTCGCGGACGTGCTGCCCCATGTCGAGGACTGGTCGCTGGGCTGGCTCGATGTGCCGGGTCTGCTGGCGGACAGCTCCGGGATCCTGGAGTACCCGATGGTCGACCGGGAGCCGCTGCCCGCGTGGGGGCACGGCCGGGTGACCCTGCTCGGCGACGCCGCGCACCCGATGTATCCGGTGGGCGCGAACGGCGCGTCCCAGTCGATCGTCGATGCCCGCGTGCTGGCCCACGAACTCTCGGCGGCCGGTGACGTGCCGACGGGTCTCGCCCGGTACGAGAGCCTGCGCCGGGAGGCGACAGCCCCGGTGGTCCTGGCCGCCCGGGAGATGAACCGGTCGAGCAGCGCGTCCGCGAGCGGCCTGGCCCGGATGACCGACACCTACCGGCACACCACGGGAAGCGATGTGGACATCCTCAACTCACGCGCTTCCCTGGCCCCGCGCTGAGCCGGCGGCCATCAACTCCCCTGATGTGCCTGCCAGTTCGGCGAGCGACCGAGGGCCGAGAGGATCCGGCCGAGCAGGCTCGGGTCGCCGACCGGCAGGAAGCCGGGACGGAAGGCCGCACCCGGCGCGAGCCGCTCGTCGCCGTCGGGCACGGCCAGGGCGATCGGCAGCGCGGCTTCGAGCAGCCAGGGATCGGGCGTGTAGGGGAGGCCGAGCGAGCGGGCGACGTCCCAGCCGTGCACGACGTAGTCGATGAAGTGGAACCCGATGGCCGTTGCGGCGGGGAACGTGAGGCCGGGACCGAACTCGGGCAGGGCGAACCTCCCCTCCGCCGAGTCGACCGCCGCGAAGGCACGTACGACGAGTTCACAAGCCGCGATATAGCTCTCGACAGCATCGTCTCCACCCGGCGCGACCCGCCAGGGGTCCTCGCTCTCGCCCTCGCCGGCCGCGGCGGCCGCGAACCCCCGGTGCTGGGCGGTCATGTGGGCGAGCAGGTCGGCCAGCGTCCAGTCCGCGCAGGGGGTGGGCCTGTCGAGGTCGCCGGGCATCACGTGGCTCACGAGCTCGACGCTGTACCGCACGGCCTGAGCGTCGGCGGCCCGCACCCGATCCAGATTAGTAAGCATGAACATACGATCTGCTCCAGCACATGATCTGTCAACGGGTATTTTCCTGGCCATGGCAGAGCACGGAAGAGCGACGGAGCGCGGCGAACAGTCCGCGCGCAAGGATCTGGCGGCGATGATGGTTCCGCTCGGCCGGGCCCTGATGGCCGCCGAACTTCCCGTTCTTAAGGCCCACGGCCTGGCCATGTGGGCCTACTCCGTACTGCTCCACCTGGAGGACGAGCCGGTGCGCACCCAGTCCGCGCTGGCCCAGGCCATCGGCGCCGACAAGACCCGCATCATCGGCGTCCTTGACGACTTGGAGCGTCGCGGCTTGATCCTGCGCCGCCCGGACCCGGCCGACCGCCGGGCCCGGCTGCTCTCCCTGACACCCGAGGGCCGCCACCTCCGCGACACCGTCCAGTCGGCGATCCAACACCGCGAGAACCAACTCCTGGCCCGCCTCCCGGCCGCGGACCGCCGGGGTTTCCTCAACGCCCTGCGCGCCCTGTCCGCGCTGCCGCCGCAGGAGATCACCGGAGCGGATTAGGAACCTTCGAGGTCCGAGCCTCCGGGGTCGGCGCCTGCCGCGCGCTTCAGGAGGAGTTCCCTTTCCTGGGCGTTGTGGGTCAGGCCTGCCGCGCGCTCGAACTCGGCCCTCGCCTCGGCCGACCGGCCCAGGCGGACCAGGAGATCGCCTCGTACGCTCGGCAGCAAGTGGTAGCCCTTCAGGGCCGGTTCGTCGCTCAGCGCGTCCACCAGTTCAAGACCGGCCGCGGGACCCTGCGACATCGCCACGGCCACCGCCCGGTTCAGCTCGATCACGGGGGACGGGGTCATCGTCATCAGGCGGCCGTACAGGAGGGCGATCGACGTCCAGTCGGTGTCCTCGTAGCGCATGGTCTGCGCGTGGCACGCGGCGATGGCCGCCTGTACGGAGTAGGGGCCGTCGCCCGCGCGGTGCAGGGCCTCGATGCCCCGGCGGATGAGCAGGCGGTTCCACTTGGCGCGGTTCTGGTCGGCGAGCAGCACGGGCTCGCCGTCGGGTCCGGTGCGGGCCGCGATGCGGGAGGCCTGGAACTCCAGCAGCGCGGCCAGGCCGTGCGCTTCGGGCTCCTTGGGCATCAGGGCGCACAGCACGCGCACCAGGCGGAGCGCGTCCTCGCACAGTGCGGGGCGCACCAGGTCGTCGCCGGCCGTCGCGGAGTACCCCTCGTTGAAGACGAGGTAGATGACTTCGAGGACCGAGGCGAGGCGGGCGTCCCGGTCGGCTCCGTAGGGCACCTCGAAGGGGACCCCGGCCTTCGCGAGGGCTCGTTTCGCGCGGACGATGCGCTGGGCGACCGTCGGCTCGGGGGCCAGGAACGCGCGGGCGATCTCCTGCGTGGTCAGCCCGCCGAGCAGGCGCAGGGTGAGTGCGATCCGGGCTTGCGTGGACAGCACGGGATGGCAGGCGGTGAAGATGAGCCGCAGCAGGTCGTCGTCGATGCGGTCCGGGTCGTCGAAGTCCGCCGGGTCGGGCGGCGGCACGTCTTCGAGCGCCCGCCCGACCTCCGCCAGCTTGCGGGCGTACGTCTCCCGGCGGCGGACCAGGTCGATCGCGCGGTGCTTGGCGGTGGCCATGAGCCAGGCGCCCGGCTTGTCCGGGACTCCCGACATGGGCCACTGTTCCAGCGCCGCGACCAAGGCGTCCTGCGCGATTTCCTCCGCGATGCCGACGTCCCGCACGATGCGGGCGGCCCCCGCGATGATCCGCGCGGACTCGATCCTGAATACCGCTTCGACCGTCTCGGTCGCGCTTGCTGGCGTCACGGCGCCATCAGAGCAGCCCCGCGCCGGCGCGGGCAAGCGCGACCCGGCGGGCCTTTCCGGATGCCCCTCGCGCATCCCGGTGGACGGCGCCTCGCGCCTTCCGCCCGCACCCGGTTGCGTAGCCTTGACGCATGCACCGGCTCCAGCGTCTTCACCTCGACCACGCCCCGGCCCTCCTGAAGTTCGAGCGCGAGAACCGCGCGTACTTCGCCGCGTCGATCTCCGACCGGGGCGACGACTATTTCCTCCATTTCGACGACCGCCACCGCGCCCTGCTGGCCGAGCAGGACGCGGGCACGTGCTTCTTCCACCTCGTGGTGGACGACGACGGTTCGGTGCTCGGCCGGGTCAACTTGGTCGACGCCGCTGACGGTTCGGCCGAACTCGGGTACCGGATCGCCGAGCGGGCCGCCGGGCAGGGGCTGGCCACGGCGTCCGTTCGCGAGGCCT
The DNA here is from genome assembly GCF_045206365.1 of Streptomyces sp. NBC_00212. Taxonomy (NCBI): domain Bacteria; kingdom Bacillati; phylum Actinomycetota; class Actinomycetes; order Kitasatosporales; family Streptomycetaceae; genus Streptomyces; species Streptomyces sp. NBC_00212. The sequence goes on along the minus strand of NZ_CP108115.1, from coordinate 8,104,910 downwards.
GCGCGCTGGCCCTCGCGGAGTACGGCCTCACCACGCTGACCGCGGTCACGACCCTGGACAACACCGGCTCCCGAACCGTCCTGGCCCGCACCGGATTCACCCCGACCACCGCCCTCCAGTTGGACGGCCGCCCGGGCCTTCGCTTCGTACGGGACCTGCGAGTCGACCGATAGCCGGCCCTCGGGGAAGACCGGGCCCGTACACTCATCCGGGGCCTCACACACGTGTGAGGGTCAGGGCGTCGATCCGCGAGGAGGAGCACATGCGCATCGGAGAGCTTTCGGAGCGCACCGGCACGTCGCGTCGGCTGCTGCGCTACTACGAGGAGCAGGGCTTGATCATCTCCAGCCGCTCCCCCAACGGCTACCGCAGTTACGACGAGGACCTCGTGGACCGGGTCATGCAGATCCGGGGGCTGCTCGACGCCGGGCTTCCGACCCGCATCATCAAGCAGATCCTGCCCTGCCTCAACAAGCCCCGGGTCATCCACTTCCCCGACGCCACCCCGGAGATGCTCTCCACGCTCACCCTCGAACGCGACCGCATGACGCAGCGCATCGAGTGCCTGACCCGCAACCGTGACGCGGTGTCCGAGTATCTCGACACGGTGAGCGGCGGCGCGAGCGCCGGCCGGCCCTCCGAGGTGTCCGCGGCGCGCTGACGCGCCGGCCGGCCGCACGGCGAAGGATGCCTGCTCCGCACTGGAACGGATCTGCCCGCATCGCTGTCTACCTTCTTGAGCACCCCCGAGCGGTGCCACTCGGGGGTGCCCGGGTGTACTTCTGGCAGAGAGTTCTATCGACCCATGGGTCTCACGAGTAACAACGTGCTGGCGCTGACCGTGCTCTGCGCGGTGGTGATGTTCACGGTCACCATCTGGTTGTGGCCGCGCATGGCACGTCAAAACTGGAAAACCGTCCTGGGCCGGCTGGGACTGCTGGTTGCGACTCAGCTGCTGGTGTTCGCCGCGGTGGGGCTCGCGACGAACAACAGCTTCCTGTTCTTCGGCTCGTGGACGGATCTGTTCGGGCAGGAGCAGGGGGTCGGCGTGGTTGTCGACCACTCGGCTCAACTGGGGGACGGCGTACGGGAGTTCCTGCCCCGGTGAGTTGAGCGCTCCGGCGGATCCGCAGCCCCGGCCCTCGCCCCACCCGGGGCGTCAGGGCCGGGGCTGCGGCTTGCTCAGCGGCGGCGCCGGCCTGCGAGGGCCCGGGCGAACAGGCCCCGGGGCTCGGCGACAGGGGCCGGGACGGCGGGCTCCGCCGCGGCCGGTTCCTTCGGTGGGGCCGGGCGCAGCGGCTGGGGCGGGGTCGGGGCCTTGGCCTTCTTGCCGTCGATCCGGATCAGCGGGGCGCCGGCCACCTCTTCCACTCCGTGCCACAGGTCCGTGCGCGACTTCAGCCACTCAAGGAGCTCGGCCCGTACCGGCTCGGCGTCGCCCCAAGTGCCGTACGCCTTGGTGCCGGTGATGCAGATGAGCTTCAGCTCCATGGTGGCCACGGCGCCCCAGACCGCTGCCGCGACGCCGGGGCAGTGTTCGGCCCGGAAGTCGTCGAAGGCCACGATCGCGTCCGGGGCGGCCAGTTCCCTGGCTGCCTCGATGTCGCCGTGCACATGCTCGTACAGGTGCGAGGCGTCGACGTGGATGAAGCGGCAGCTGTCCGCCTTCAGACGGGAGGCGATGACGGAGGTCGGCGCCTGCACGACGGTGGGCAGCTCTTCGTGGAAGGCGAGGTAGTTCGCCTCGAAGGCGCGGCGGGTCAGCGTCGAGTACGACCTGTCCATCTCGGCGCTGTTGGGATCGTCCGGGGCCGGTGAGTCGAAGAGGTCGCAGACCGTGAACTGCTCGCCGGATCGCAGATAGCCGCCGATGAAAGTCGCGCTCTTGCCCAGGTAGGCGCCGAGTTCCAGCAGGTCACCGAATTGTTCCGGGGTCTTTTCCTGACGCTTCAGGAACCAGTCGAACAGCAGTTGATCGGCCGGCCAGAACCAGCCTTTGACATCGGAGAAGCCTGCCGGGGACGCCACCGGTGCACTCGTCGTTTGTGACATGGCCCGGTCCTACTCCTGCCAGATGACCGGAAGATGACCGCGGGGCGTGGCCCGGGCACCCCCCGGTTGAAACTCCCCCGGCATCGAAGGAAATGCCGGTTCAGGACCCCGGTGCGTACGCTCCGCATCTCGTATGCCACCTGGGGTGACCATCACTGCCGGTGCCTGGATTGCCGCATTCCGCCCACTACACATAAAGGCGACATAAGCGCACAATGGGAGCGCGACATGGTGTCGCAGCGCGGCCAGACGTGCAGACTTTCAGAAGGAGGCGAGTCGGATGGCCGACGTCTCACACCGCCCCGGTGATATCTCGGGGCACCCCGATGTATCGGAGATGCGGGACCGCTACGCCAAGGTGATGGAAACCCGAGGCGTCGCGGCGGTCGAGGAACTCGTGATCCTCGCCGGCATATACGCAGCGATCTCCGGCTGGACGGTCCACTTCTCGGCCGCCAAGCCGACCCTGGCCCTCAGCAACCTGATCGTCGGCATCACCCTCGCGGTCCTGGGCCTGTGCATGTCCATGGTCCCGGAGAGGTCCACGGACCTGAACTTCGTGGTCCTGCTCCTCGGAGCCTGGCTGATCGTCTCTCCGTGGGTCGTCGCGCGCAGTGCCGGCACCGGAGCCATCCTCAGCAACGTCATCACAGGCGCCTGTGTGTGCCTGTTCGCACTCGTCGCGGGCGGCATGTTGATGACCAAGTCCCGAAGGTCGACCTGACGTCCGGCGCCGTCACCCTGACACCGTGAAGGCCTCGTCGGTCGCACGGGGCGCGACGGTCGCCAGGATGCGGTGAACCATCCGACTCACCCGGCACCCGCACCTCAACTCCCGTTCTGGTAACCGGAGTTGGTGCGTGCGCCGTCGGTCTCCGAGCCCACGTGGCGCAGCCATCTGAGCTCACCGTCCTGCCACACACGGCTCGGCGCGAGCCCCGCGGCCGCGGCGACGGCGACGGACGCGTGGTGCTCGGGGTGGACGTGCGCCCTCACCTCCCGTACGGGCTGTCGGCCGAGCCACTCCACGAGTCCCCGGGCCGCTTCGGTGGCGATGCCCCGGCCCTGCCAGGGAGCTCCCACCACCCACGCGACTTCGGCGACCGCCCCTTGCGGGGACGGGCCGACCGTCGCCTGCACCGTGCCCGCCAGACAACCCTCGTCGCGGAGCCGGATCACCCAGTTCAGCCAGCTCACGCCGGGTTCGGGAGAGCCCGCGGCCAGGCGCTCGTAGCGGGCGCGCAGGGCCTGCGGCGGGTCCGGGGTGCCGCCGATGAAGGCATGCAGCCCCAGATCGGACAGCACCGCGGCCATTTCCTCGGCGTGTGCGGCGCGGAGCGGCAGGAGGTCGAGCCGTGCGGTCGCGATGGCCTCGGCCGTCAGGGTGTTCACACGGCGATCTTCTCCGCTCGCCCACCCTGCTGTCGACAGCGCGGCCGGTCGGCCGACTCCCCCGGGGGGCTGGTGCAATCCCGCTCCCCGGGGCGAAGATGCTCTCCACTCGACCAGGGCGGATGGGGGCGTTTCAGCGATGCGGGGGAGAGCGGGTCCGGGGGCGGACGCCGAAGCGGAGTTACCGGCCGCCCATGTGCCGCTCCCGCTCACCCGGCCCGCCGGCCGACCCCGCGCGACCTTCGGCACCCGAGTCGTGATCATGGCTCTCACCAGCGAGTGTGAGGGCGATCACAGCTCCAGGGGGCCGCCCGGGAGTACCCTTGCGACATGCCTCCGCTCGTTCGACGCCGCCACGTGGACTTCGTCCGCGTTACGAGCATGGCCTGTCGCACTTACCGCTGATCCAGGCCCCCCCTTCACCCTCCCCGTGCCTGAGCGGCGCCCGCCTCACCCCGGCGGAGCCGTGACCGCGCCCACCCGCGCCGGCCGGGGCATATCCCAGCGGATGGCTCCCATGTCGTACGTGACCTCCTCGCAGCTCCCGATCATCGACCTCTCTGCCGCCGACCGCGGCCCCGAGGCCCGGCGGCGGCTGCACTCCGAGCTCCACAGCGCCGCGCACGGCGTCGGCTTCTTCCAGCTCGTCGGGCACGGCGTCACCGATGCCGAGACCGCCGCGCTCAACGACACCATGCGGGCGTTCTTCCGGCTGCCCGAGGCGGACCGGCTCGCCATCGACAACGTCAACTCGCCCCACTTCCGCGGCTATACGCGCATCGGCGACGAGCGCACCGGCGGCTCCCGCGACTGGCGCGACCAGCTCGACATCGGCGCCGAGCGCCCCGCGCACATACCCGGTCCGGGCGAGCCCGCGTACTGGTGGCTGGAGGGGCCCAACCAGTGGCCCACCGCCCTGCCCGAGCTGCGCAGCGCCGCGCTCACCTGGATCGACCGGCTCAGCGCGGTCGCCGAGAAGCTGCTGCACGAGCTGCTCGCCGCGATCGGCGCACCCCAGGAATTCTACGACGACGTGTTCGGCGACCGGGCCCATCTGCACCTGAAGCTGGTGCGCTACCCGGGCAGCGCCGAGGACGGCACCGCCCAGGGCGTCGGCGCCCACAAGGACTACGGCTTCCTCACGCTGCTCCACCAGGACACCGTCGGCGGGCTCCAGGTGCAGCGCGAGGACGGCCGCTTCCACGACGTGCCGCCGCTGCCCGGCGCCTTCGTCGTCAACCTGGGCGAGCTGCTCGAAGTGGCGACCAACGGCTATCTGCTCGCCACCAACCACCGCGTGGTGAGCCCGCCCGGGGCCACCGAGCGCTTCTCGGTGCCGTTCTTCTACAACCCGCGCCTGGACGCGCACATCGAGCCGCTGCCCTTCCCGTACGCGTCGCACGCGCCCGGGGCGACCGCCGACCCGGCGAACCCGCTGTTCGCCGAGTACGGCCGCAACGAGCTCAAGGGCAAGCTGCGGGCCCACCCGCTGGTCGCGGCCCGCCACCACGCGGACCTGCTCCTCACCGAACGCCCGCTCGCCGGATCCACCCTGACCTCGTAGCCGACGGCTACAGCTCGCGGTCGAGGAACAGCTCGGAGAGGGCGACCAGTTCGTCCACGCGGTGCTCCACCAGCGGTACCGCGCGCAGTTGATCGCGCGCGGCGGCCACCCGGGTGCGCGCGTCCCGCAGGGCGTAGGCGCGGCCGCCCGCCTCCTCGACGAGGTCGGCGGCGCGCCGGACGGCGGCCTCGTCGGCGGGCACGCCGAGCAGGGCCTCCAGACGAGGCGCCACCGACGGATCCAGCGCCATCGCCCCGAGGACGGGCAGCGTCTTCTTTCCGCGCCGCAGATCGCTGTGCACCGGCTTTCCGGTGACGGCGGGGTCGCCCCAGATCCCCAGCACGTCGTCGACCGCCTGGAACGCGAGGCCCCACTGCCGCCCGGCCCCCGCGAGCGCGTCCGTGAGCAGCGGCGGGGCGCCCGCGAGGAGCGGCCCGAGGGCTGTCGCGCAGGCGAGCAGGGCGCCGGTCTTGCGCGCCGCCATGGCCCGGTATTCGGCCAGGCCCACCGCCCCGGGGCCGGTCCACGGCCGGGACTCGAACAGCACGTCGTCGGCCTGACCGTGCACCAACTCGCCCAACATCACGGTCAGTTGGCGCACAGCGGCCCCGCCTCCCGCGCCTCCCGCCTCGGCCAGCGTACGGACCGCGAGAGCGAACAGGGCATCGCCCGCCAGGACGGCGGGCCCCGTACCGAAGGCCTTCCAGGCGCTGTCGCGGTGCCGCCTGCGCTCGTCGCCGTCCATGATGTCGTCGTGCATCAGCGAGAAGGTGTGGATCAGCTCGATCGCCACGGCCGCCGGTACCGCCACGTCCTCGCCCGCGTCCACCGCCTCCGCCCCGAGCACGGCGAGCGCCGGCCGCACCCCCTTGCCGCCGCCCCCGGACATCGGTGTACCGTCCGCGTCGCACCACCCGAACGCGTGCGACGCGATGCGGCCGGGCCCGGGATGCAGCCCCAGCACGGCCTTGCGCAGCGCCGGCTCGACGAGTTCCCGGCAGCGGGCGAGGGTGGCGGGCGCGGACGGCCTGGCCTTCAGGGACATGGGGGTGTGCAGACCGGCCTGGGTGGACATGGGCTCTGTTCCTGTCGTGGGCCTTGCGGAGAACGCTGAGGACATCGCGGGGCCGCGCTCAGCGGGCGGGTACGGCATCGGTGGCCGTGTTGACGCCCAGCTCGGCGCGGGCCTTGTCGATCATGGTCTTGGCGTGCTGCAACCCGATGGCGCCGAGCGCACGCTCCAGCACGTCGAGGTCGGCCGCCGTCTCGGTCGGCACACGCCCCTGCCGGGCCTTCGCCTTCACCAGGCCGAGCCGGGACAGCGCCTCGCCGCGCGGCTCGCCCATCGCGCGGAACTCCGCCAGCGCCCCGCTGTAGCACTCCTCCGCCTCGGCGTAACGCCCCGCGCGATACAGCACGTTGCCCCGCATCTTGTGGTTGTAGGCGAGCGCGCTGACCAGCTGGATCTCGCGGCAGAGGGCCTCCGCCTCGGTGAGCAGGGCCAACGCCCCCTCCGGGTCTCCCTGGGCGGATCGCACATCGGCGATGCCCCGCAGCGCCCAGGCTCGGCCGCGGTCGTCACCCGCGTCGCCGGCTATCTGCGCGGCCTCCTCGAAGAGGGCGAGCGCACTGTCGAAGGAGCCGGTGTTGCGGTGCATCTGGGCGATGCCTTCGAGCGCCCACACGGTGTGCCGGGCCTCGCCGCGCTTGCGCGCCTCGGCGAGCAGCTTCTCGTGGAGCCTGCCCACGGCCTCGTAGTCGCCCTGGATGCGACCGGTCTCGGCGAGCCCGGCCAGACAGTAGCCGCGGGCCACGATGTCACCGCCCTGTTCGGCGAGTTCGGCCGCGGTGGCGAGCCAGCGCCGGGCCAGCGCGAGGTCGCCACGCTGGCGGGCCAGGGTGCCACCGCTCCACACCGCCCACGCCATCGCGCCCCGGTCGCCCGCCCGGCGGGCCGCGCGGTAGCTGTCCTTCCACGCCCGCTCGGCCTCCTCGACTCGGCCGAGCCGCCTGCTCGCCTCGGCGACGGCGAGCCCCGCGTGCGCCAACTCCACGGCGTCACCGCCGAGTTGGGCCCGTCGCCGCTCCTCGACGGCCTTGGCGAGCACTTCCTCCAGGGAGGTGTTGACCGAGAGTTCACCCAAGGATCCCCGGTACTCGGGGGCGAATGCCTTGCCGTACATGGTTGTCTCGCTTCGGATCGGAATGCGGAGCAGAGCGCTCCGGCCTTGATCACGAAGCTATGAGACAACCGGGCCCCGAGGAGTCAGCCTCAGAGCTCGTGTGCCGTACATCTGAAGTCTGACGTCCGGCGCAAGAGGTCCGCCCTCAGCGGGACCCGGCGAGCTTGGCGAGACAGGCGTCGGCCCGCTCGGGATCCATCAGCCAGTCGTGGTAGTCGAGCGGGTCCGCGTAGCCGTTGGCGAAGCGGTGGGCGAGCTCGGGGTATTCGAAGGTGGCCCGCACCAGGCGCGAGACGTGCTCGGCCGGCGGCTGACGCAGCATCAGATCGGTGAAGGCGTGCACGTACCGCGCGTGCTCCCAGTACGCGTCGAAGGTCTCCCGCATCCACCGCTCGTCGTACGGCAGCTCGCCGCGCCGCACGATCGCGTCGAGGTATGCGGCGGCTGCGCGGGCCGCGTTGTTGGCGCCCTGGCCGGTGATCGGGTCGTTGACGACGACCGCGTCCGCCATGCCCAGGACGTACTGGCCTGCCCCGAGCGAGGCCACCCCGTGCCGGACCGTCGGGGTGATCGCGCCGTACAACGCGGCGCCTCCGTCGGTGGGTTCGGCGCGGGCGAAGCGCTCGTGCTCGCACGGCGCGTACGTCCGCAGCAGTTCCACCGCACGCCGCAGCCCCTCGCGCGGCTCGGGGCGGTCCTCCCAACAGTCGTACGGGCCACCGAACTTGGCTTCAAGGAGCAGGATCTCGCACGGCCCGCCCACGGTCAGCGCCTGCAGCGCGATCGCGTCCCCGGCCGAGGGCATGCCCGTGACGCGCAGATACGCGTCGCTCTCGTCGCCCCGCGGTGTGACGCCGCACGCGTAGAACGCGGCGAGGGCGCGCTGGGGGCGGTCGTACACCGAGCGTGCCTCGTCGCGGCCGAACAGCGACGAGAGTGCGCCGCGGCCGGTGGCGACGACGGTGAGCTCATGGCGGGCGGCGATCCCCGCGAGGTCGTCGGCGTCGGCCGCCCGGAATTCCACCCGGCCGCCGCGCGCCTCGAACAGCTCCAGCCACGCGGAGAGTTTGACCCGCTGGTCGACCGAGCGGACCTCCGCGTCATAGGTGGTGGTGAACCGCGCCGACCAAGGCTCTTCGGCCGTCGGGTCCCACTGGTTCATCTCCAGGCCGCCCATCACCGGCGCCCGGTCGTCCCAGAGGTTCAGCCCGGCCGCCCGCTCCAGTGCCAGGGCCGGCCCGAACATCAGCTGCGTCGAGGTGACCCGGCCGTCGCGGAGCCGCTCCGCGGTCCGCTCCGACACCAGCGTCACGTCGTAGTCCGCGGCCTGGAGTCCCAGCGCCAGCTGCAGCCCGGCCTGCCCCGCCCCGATGATCGCGATCCTGCGCACACATGCCTCCACCCGGTCCGCCACCCGTCCCGACTCCCCCGTTGTACTGGGTGACGTGCGGGGCTGCCTAGACGACAGGGGCGCGCACGAGGTCACTCGTAGTACGTGGCTGCCCGGCGCGCGCCGCACCGGAGCGGAGCGGGCGACTACTGCGCGGCGGTCGGCTTCTTGACGCCCTTGTTGCTGTCGCAGACCAGGCCCCTGATCCCGGCCGAGCCCTTGGGCTTGGCGACCGCCTGTCCCTTCCGGCAGTCCCCGTCGGCGGCCGCGTCCCGGCAGCCCCGGAGCCACTGCTCGGGCGACCCCTCGGCCTTGGCGCCGCCCTGCTCGCCGCGCCACTGCTCGCAGCCGCCGTTCTTGAGGAAGTCCTGGGTGCGTCCGGTCGGGTCCGCCTTCATACCGGCAAGGGCGACGACGTAGCCGCCTTCGTAGGCGACCTGGTCGTGGAAGAGCGGCTTGTCGTTGAACTTCGAGACGGCCACGGCCCCGATGCCGAGACAGACGGCGATGCCGGCCGCGAGGGCTATCAGGAGGTTCCGGCGGGAGGGGCCTTGATGGGACACGTATTCCGGTGCCTGATCGAGAAGAACCATACGGATGACTCTGGCACACCCGGCCTAACACTCCGCTAACGGCCCCTCCTGTCCATATCGACCCTCACTCAAGGGAACTGGCGCTCCAACAGGAACGGGAAGGCCGCTACTTCCCCCGGTACTGACGGACCATCCAATGCCGGTACGACGACCACAGGGGTCCGGTGTAGTCGGCGCACGCCCTGGTGCACAGCGTCGTGGACAGATACCGCCGGAACACGGATTCCTTTCGCCGGGCCGGCTGAAGGGCCAGATTCGGCGGCAGCGCGTTGATGGAATATCCCCGGTATCCGACGACGAATGGTTTCGGGCCCGGAACAGAAGCGGCCGCCTTTTTCACCAGGCGTGCCGCGACTTCGTGATCGCTGTGGTCGCTCTTGGGGCCGCTTCCGCGGTCGACGTTGCGATAGTCCAGGGTCCGTACGACCTTGGCGTGCGAATCCGCGACGAGCCAGGACAGCATCGCGGTGAGCTCCTTAACGTCGTAACGCGCGCTGCGGTCCATGGTCGTGATGCGGCGGATTCTGCCCAGTTCGAGCTTGAGGAGACTCTGGCCCGCCTGCAGTCGGGTGCCCGAGCCGTCGTGCAGGCCGTCCGGCAGCCGCAGGAAGGTGACTCGCACGCGGGGCCGGCCTGCCGGCACTCGCAGCGCGAAGGCGCGGACCGTGCGCCCGGCGTGCTTGCGGTCCTGGCGGCGCCAGTCGTTGGGGACGCCCGCCATCAGCGCATACGCGCGGCCGACGCCCACCTCGCGCCGCTCGGTGTACCAGGTGCCGGTGCTTCCCGCGTCGCCCGCGGTGAGGTAGACGATGTCGAGGCAGGCGCCCCTCGCCCAGTCGTTCAGCAAATCGGGGCTCATGAAAAGGAGGTCGTCGTCCTCGTGCGCCACCCCGGCGAACACCGTCGTCCGGCAGAGGGCGGCGGCCGCCGAGGATTCCGCGGGTACGGCTGGCTGCGCCCACGCGGGAATCGCCAGGCCGCACACCGCTGCGGCGGCCAGCATTCCGAGTTTTCTCAGCCATCCCGCTGTCCCGTTCACGGGACGGATTATCAGCGCAGAATTCACTCGGACCCTGCATTTCCCCCGGGCGTGCCGCGAGCGCAAATTGAACAGGGAAATCCTTGGGTACGGGTGTGAATCGGCGGGCCATGGTGACGGCGTACATCGTGCGGGAAGCCGCGAACCTCGGAAAGTGACCAGCCGCACACGGCCCGCAGCCGCACGAACCGCACACCCACGGAGCTCTTACCCGGTCTTGGCCAGAATCCGGCACCGGCGCCCCCGATCTTGCAATACCGTGCCCCCGTGGACCAGTTGATCTCCCAAGACCCTACGCACATAGGCCCGTACCGCCTGATCGCCCGCCTGGGCGCCGGCGGTATGGGCCTGGTGTATCTGGGCCGTTCCGAGGCCGGACGGACCGTTGCCGTCAAGGTCGTCCAGGCCGAGCACGCTCAGCACCCCGAGTTCCGCAGGCGCTTCGCCCGTGAGGTGGCGGCCGCCCGGCGGGTGGGCGGCTCCTGGACGGCGGCCGTGCTCGATGCCGACACCGACGCCGCTGTGCCTTGGGTCGCGACCCAGTACATCCCCGGGCCGGACCTGACCACCGTGGTGGGCAAGGACTTCGGGCCGCTGCCCGAGAACTCCGTGCGGGTCCTGGCCAACCGTCTCGCCCTCGCCCTGCAGGCGGTGCACGCGGCGGGACTGATCCACCGCGACCTCAAGCCGTCCAATGTCCTTGTCACCGTGGACGGCCCCCGCGTCATCGACTTCGGTATCGCCCGGGCCATGGACAGCCTCACAGGGGACAGCCTGCACACCCGCACCGGCATGCTGATCGGCTCGCCCGGCTTCATGTCGCCGGAGCAGGTGCGCGGCCTCGAACTCACCCCGGCCAGCGACGTGTTCTGTCTGGGCGCGGTCCTCGTCCACGCGGCGACCGGCCGGCTGCTCTTCGGCGCCACGGAGACCGGCCTCAACGCCCACCTCTTCCGGATCGCCGAGGAGGAGGCGGACCTGACCGGCGTACCGGAGTCGCTGACCGGTCTCGTACGCGCGTGTCTCGACAAGGACCCGGCCCGGCGGCCCACTCTCCAGCAGGTGGCGGACCACACGGCGGCGGACGCGGGCGAGGAGTGGCTGCCGGGCGCGGTCCTCGCCCAACTCGGCCGTCACGCGGCCGAGTTGCTGGACTTCGCGCCGCAGCAACCGGTTCCCGCGCCGAGGGTCCCCGCCGACCCGCGCGTACCGTCCGGGCAGCCGCTGCCGCCACCACCCGCGTACGCGCCCACGACCCCGGCGCATCCCGTATCCCCGCCGGGTGCGGCTCCCGCCCCGGCGGACCTCCAGAAGTCGCCGGTCCCGCACCCCAGACGCTGGTGGGGCCTCGCGGTGGTGGCTCTGGTGCAGCTCTTCGTGCTGCTCGACGCGGCGTCCCTGCGCATGGCGCTGCCCGCCATCATGTCGGATCTGCATGTGTCGTCATCCGGCCTGAGCTGGGTGTTCTCCGCGTACGAACTGGCCTTTGGCGGGCTGCTGCTGCTCGGCGGTCAGCTCGCGGACCTGATCGGCCGCAAGCGGATGCTGATCGTCGGCCTCGTCGGCTTCGCGGTGGCCGGGGCGGTCGGTGGCGCGGCCCCGTCGTTCGACGTGCTGGTCGTGGCCCGCGCTTTGCAGGGAGCGTTCGCCGCACTCCTGTCGCCAGCCGCACTGGCCCTGGTGACGGTCAACTTCCCCGACGGGAAGGCCCGGGGCAGGGCCTTCGGCGTGTACGCCGCGATCGCCGCCGGCGGCTCCGTCGTGGGTCTGTTCACCGGCGGCTGGCTCCTTGAGAACATGACCTGGCGCATGTGCCTGTACGTCGACGTGCCGCTCGCCGTGATCGCCGTGATCGGCGCGGCCGCCCTGGTCCAGGACCGCCCGCTCCGTACCCGCCGCCGCCCCGACCCGCTGGGTCTGCTGCTCGGCTCCGGCGGGATCGTCGCCCTCGTCTACGGCTTCCAGGAGACGGGCTCGCGCGGCTGGACCGACCTCCTGGTGCTCGCCCTGTTCGCGATCGGGCTCGCCCTGCTCACGGCGTTCGTGTTCTGGCAGTTCAACACGGCCGCCCCGCTCCTCGCGCCGTACATCCCCAGGGATCTCAGTCGCACCGGTTCCCTGGTCACGTTGTTCCTGACCGGCGCCGGCGCGTTCACCCTGTTCCTGGTCCTGAACGCGTACTTGCAGAACTTCCGCGGCTACTCCCCGTCGGGGAGCGCCATGTACATGCTGCCCTCGGTCGCCGCGATCGTTATCGGCGCCACCCAGGTCTCCGCCCGCCTGGTACACCGCGTTCCGGCGCGCAACCTGATCGTGCCGGGCCTGCTGCTCGCCGGGGTCGGACTGGGGCTGCTGACGTTCCTCAAGGCTGACAGCGCGTACGTCGCCGTCGCCCTGCCCGGCATGCTCCTCGCCGGGTTCGGGCTCGGGATGGCTCTGATGCCGCTCTACTCCATCGCGACGGGCGGCATCGCCGCGCAGGACTCCGGCGGTGGCGCGGCACTGACGAACACGGCCGGCCAGGTGGGCGGGGTACTCGGCTCCGCGTTGTTCGGCAGCGTCCTCGCCACGGCCGTCGCCTCCCGCATGGAGGCGATCAAGGGACTTCCGCCGAGCCTTGCCGAGGCAGCCCGAAGCGGCCACGCCGTCAACCCGCGAGCGCTACCGGCGCCCCTTGCGGAGGCGATGAGTCAGGCGACGCTGGCCGGCTACACCGACACCCTGTGGTGGTCGGCCGGCATCACGCTGCTCGCGGGGCTGGTCGCCGCGCTGCTGGTCAGGTCCACGCCGCGCTGAGGAGTGCGCCGGGTGCCGACGCGGGCACCCGGCGCACTCTCCCCCGATCGGATGCGATCAGACGGGAAGGCTGTCGACGGTCGGGGCGACCGTGCCGAACAGGTCGGTGATCGTCGTCAGGCTCGCGTTCTTCAGTACCGGGGCCGGGATCGGCTTGCCGTCGGAGCCCGCCAGGGTGCGGGTGGCGGTGGCCTCGCCCACGACGGTGGGGCGGTAGCCCAGGTTGAAGGCGCCCTGGGCGGTGAAGGTCACACACATGTGGGTCATGAACCCGGCGAGGACCAGGTCACCGCCGACGCCGAGTTCGCGCAGCATCTCCTGCAACTCGGTGTCGTGGAAGGAGTTCGGGAACCGCTTGACCACTACGGGCTCGCCCTTGAGGGGGGTGACCTGAGGGCAGATCGCCCCGATCTCGGCGCGGATGTCGTACGGCGTGCCCTCTCCCCCGTCGTTGACGACGTGGATCACCGGAATGTCGACGGCGCGTGCGGCGGACAGCAGCCGCGACCCGGCGTCCAGCGCCTGCTCGGAGCCTTCCAGGGCCATGACTCCCGTGGTGTAGGTGTTCTGGAAGTCGATCATGATGAGGGCGGTGTCGCGCAGGCGCGGGAGCTGGTTGTCCAGGCCGATCACGTTCCGCAGGGTGGTGGCCGCGTTGTCCATGTGTGCCCTCTCTGTGGGTGGCTGACCCGTGTGTTGGAGTCAGGAGATGACGCTGCATCAGGTGATAGTGCGTCAGGTGAGGGTGCGGAAGCGGCGGCGGTAGGCCGCCGGAGTGGCCCGGAGCTGTCTCTGGAACGCACGGTGCAGGGATTCCAGGGAGCCCAGGCCGGAGGCCGCCGCGATCTCCTGAAGCGACTGGTCGGTGCCCTCAAGGAGGCGCCGGGCCGCCTCCACCCTGGCCGCTTCGACATAGGCGGCGGGGCTGGTCCCGGTCTCCTTGCGGAAGACCCGGGCGAAGTGCCGCTCGCTCAGGCACATCCGCCGGGCCAGGACGGCGGCGGACAGGTCGCCCTCCAGATGGTCGGCGATGAACCTGCGCAGTTCGGCGCTGTCCCGGCGGGCCGGAGCGGGCCGGGACAGCGGCACGCTGAACTGGCTCTGCCCGCCCTGCCGTTTGAGGTACATGACAAGGAGCCGGGCGACCGCCAGCGCGGCCTCCTCCCCGTGGTCCTCGGCGACGAGTGCGAGCGAGAGGTCGAGGCAGGCGCTGATGCCCGCGCCGGTCCACACCCGTCCCGAGCGTACGAAGATGGGGTCCGGGTCGACCGTCACGCCGGGGTGCTCGCGGGCGAGCTGGGCCGCGGTCGACCAGTGCGTGGTCGCGGTGCGCCCCTCCAGTAACCCCGCGGCCGCCAGCACGTGCGCGCCCACGCACACCGACGCCACCCGCCGGGCTCGGGGCGCGGTGTCGCGCACCCACGCCACCACCCGGTCGTCGATCCGGGCGATGGGGCCTTCGGGCGTCATGTCCACCGCCCCCGGCACGATCAGCGTGTCCACCGCGGCGCCCACTTCGTCGAAGGCCAGGTCGGCGAGCAGCCGCACCCCGGCCGAGGTGACGACCTCGCCCCGCACCGGCCCGGCGAGCCGGACCTGATACTCGGGCCTGCCCAGGATCACCCGGTTGGCCAGCGCGAAGACTTCGGCGGGGCCGGTCACGTCCAGAACGTCGACGTCCGCGAAGACCGCGATGACCACGCGATGGGGAGTGGGCATGCCACCATCATCGGGGCGGGCCCGGATGTCAGCAATGACGGTTTTCTGTCAGATCCGGCCATCGCCGCGACGCGTCGGCCGAGGGTCTCCGCCCTCCGCCGACGCCCGCTCCCCCGGCCGTCCTTCAGGCGGCCTCCGCCGCCACGCGGATGTCGGCGCGCGGCCGCGTGTAGAGGCGGCCCCGCACTTCTCCACGGGCCAACCGGTCCATCGCTGCCGGGAGTTCAGCGAACGGGACCTCCTGCACCGTCGGCTTGAGCGCGCCGCTCGCTATGAGGTCGTACACCTCCCGCAGTTCGTCCTTGCTCGCGCCGAGGGAGCCGACGAGCTGGACGTTGCGCATCACCAGGGAGGAGATCGAAATCGGGGCGACGGCGCCGCCGAGTCCGACGAGCACCACACAGCCGCCCGGGCGCACGCTCTCCACGGCGGCAGCGGCCGTGGCGGGAACCCCGGCGAAGTCCACGATCACATCGGGGTGTTGGGCCGTGAGCTGCCGTACGTCCTGGAAGCACGCCGAGGCCCCGGCCTCGGTCGCCGGGCCGAAGGCGGCCGGGTTGATGTCGACCCCGTACACGGTCGCGCCCAGCAGTTTCGCGATCCGTACGCCGTTGAGGCCGAGCCCGCCGAGCCCTATGACGCCGACGGTCCGGCCGCGCCGCACCGAACCGGCCGTCCGTACCGCGTGATAGGCGGTGGCCACCGAGTCGGTCGCGACCGCGGCCTCGGCGAACGTCACGTTGTCCGGAATGTGCACCAGCGTGGACACATGGGCCAGTTCCTGCTCGGCGAACGCTCCGTCGTGTCCCACCCCGGGTGCGAAGCGGGCCGCTTCGATCGGGTGCGTGACCAGGGCGATGCCCACCCGGTCGCCCACCGCGAAGCCCCGTACACCGTCACCCACCGAGGAGATCACCCCCGCACCCTCGTGGCCGAGGGTCACCGGGGACTTGACGGTGAGGTCGCCGAGATCCATGCCGCTCATGATGTGGAGGTCCGAGTGACAGAGGCCGGCCGCCTCTATGTCGACCACGACCCATTCCGGTCCGGGCTCCGGGTCCGGAACGGTCTCCATGTTGAGCGGCCGTCCCGCGCCGGCGAACCGCATGGCCTTCATCTGTACATCCCCACCTTCACCCCTGTGTCGCACAGGTGTTCCCTGTTCTGGTGGTTGAATTCCCAAGGTTCGGGCGTTTTATGCGTGTGAATCGTTTCAGCAGACAAGATCGCGACACGGGTGTGAATGGTGATGTCAACGGCGGCCCACACCAAGGGAGTTGGGGCGGGCCGCCGCCGGAATCCATCCGGGGAATCGGCGCGCGGGGCGCCGATTCCCGCGTTGCTCAGCTGCCGGTGACGGTCAGGTGCCGTAGACCTCCAGCTCGTAGACGCGGGCCGCGTCGCTCCCGCCTCCGCCGGTGTTGGAGGGGCTGGTGATGACGAGGCGTACATAGCGCGCGGATCTGGCCGATACGGGGTGGTACGTACGGCTGGAGCGCGAGCCGGTGACGGTGGCCGCGGTGGTCCAGGCGGCGCCGTCGGTGCTGGTCTGGAGCTGGAAGGCGCCGGTGTTCCAGCCGGTGTTCTCGCCGCCCAGACCGGCGTGTTTGATCACGAAGGAGGACACGTTCCGTACGGACCCGAGGTCGACCTGGAGTGAGGGGTTCGCCGCGGACGAGCACCACTTGCTGTTGTTCGTCAGGGAGCCATCCACCGCCTTGTCGGCCGTCTCGGCGGACGCGCAAGGCGCCGATCCGGTCACCTGCTTGCCGAGTGCGAGGTTGGTGCCGAGCTCCGGTGCTGCGGGGACCGGGGTGGCGCCCTCCTGGAACGAGGGCGGCACGTCCTGGGCGCCGGTGCCCCAGGTGGTGCTGGGCGCGCCGCCCATCGTGTAGGTGAGGGTCGCGCCACCCGCGACGTCCGGGTAGCGCAGGTAACTGTGGCTGGTGGACGCGCCGTTGACGTCGAGCGCCTGCACGTAGGGGCCGGTCCCGGAGCTGTTGATGGTGATGTTCCCGGCCGCGCGCTGGATCAGGATGGACGGGAACTGCGGCCCGTGCAGCGCGAGCGTGTCGGCGCCGGGCGTGGCCGGATACATGCCGAGCGCGGCCCACACGTACCAGGCCGAGGTCGCCCCGAGGTCGTCGTTGCCGGGCAGCCCACCGGCTCCCGTGGTGAACGACTCGGACATCACCTTGCGCACCGCGTCGGTGGCTCCGGCCGGGTGGCGAGCATAGTTGTAGGCCCACGGCACACCGTGCTCGGGCTCATTCCCTATGTAGTAGTAGGGCCTGCTCTGCCCGGCGTTGACCTCGGTGAAGTGGTGGTCGAGACGCTGGACGGCGGTCTTGGGGCCGCCCATGGAGTTGATCAGGTCGGAGAAGTCGTACGGCACCATCCACGTGTACTGGGAGGCGTTGCCCTCGGTGAAGGTGGACTGGCTCGCCGGGTCGAGCGGCCAGCTCCACGAGCCGTCGCTCTTGTGCTGCTGCACATAGGACGACTCGGAGTTGAATGTGTTGCGCCACCACTGGGCGCGCCCCATATGTGTGGTGTAGCTCGACGTGGCTCCGAGGGACTTCGCGAACTGGGCCACCGCGAAGTCGGACGCGGAGTATTCGAGGGAGTCGGAGGGGTCGTCGAGGTAGTGCAGGCTCGTGTATGTGGACTGGCGTCCCCGTATGGCGCTGCCCTGTGCGGTGCCGCCGTTGGACGCCTTATCCATCAGGGACAGGGCCGCCGAGGTGTCGAAGTCGCGGGCGCCGAAGGCGTACATGCTGCTGACGATGATCGGGCCGGGGTCGCCCGTCATGACGAAGTCCTCGTTGGTCTGCTGCGACCACTTGGGCAGCAGCCCGCCTTGTTGTCCGTCCAGGACCATCGACTTGGCGATGTCGCTCGCCTCGGTGGGCGCGATGAGCGCGATGAGCGCCGCCCAGGACCGGTAGATGTCCCAGCCGGAGTAGTTCTGGTACACCGGCCTGGCCGAGTTGTGCACGGCGTTGTCGAAGCCCCGGTAGTCGCCGTTGACGTCGCTGGAGATGTTGGGGCTCTGGAGCACGTGGTAGAGCGCGGTGTAGAACTTCTGCTTGTCGGCGGCGCTGCCGCCGGAGACCTGGAGCCGGTTGAGCATCTGGTTCCAGGAGCTGTCGGCCGCGGTGCGGACGGCGCCGAAGTCCCAGCCGTTGTTCTCCGAGGCCACGTTGGCCTGCGCGCCCGCGACGCTGACGTAGGACAGGCCGACCTTGAACTGGACCGCCGCGTTGCTGGTGGTGTCGAAGGTGACATAGGCGCCGGTGTTGGTGCCCGACGCGCTGGCCGAGCCGTCGCGGACGGTGCCGCCGGACCAGGTTCCGAAGCCGGTCGGCGCCCGGTCGAAGCGCACGTCGAAGTAGATCTGGTACGTCTTGGACGAGCCGCAGAATCCGCCCGCGGTCACGCTTCCGGTCAGCTCGTTGCCGTTGACGCGCACGCTTCCGGCGCGGTTTCCGGTGGCGCTGCGGCCGGTGTTGATCAGCAGCCGGGACGCGGTCGAGGCGGGATAGGTCAGCTTGCCCATGGCGGTGCGGGTGGTGGCGGACAGCTCCACATCGGTGGAATAGCGGTCGAGGCGGGTCTTGTAGTAGCCGGGCTTGGAGACTTCGTTCGCCTTGGTGTAACCGGAGGCGTAGCTCGTCCAGTTGGTGCCGGGCGAGCTGCCCAGCGCGCCGGTGACCGGAAGGAGCGGCAGGTCCTCGTTGTTGGCGCAGCCCGCGCCGTCGAAGTGGGTGAGGCTGAAGTCCTCGACGGAGGTGTCCTTGTAGCGGTAGCCGGACGGGGAGGCGGTGGGGGTGTCCGGACCGAACTGCACACCGCCGAAGGGCACCACGGCCCCGGGGTAGGTGCTGCCTCCGGCACCGCCCGGCACGGGGTTGGGGGCGTTGCTGTCGTCGGTGCCGATGAACGGGTCGACGTACTGGGTCAGCGGAAGCGTCGCCGCGTGGGCGGGCGCCACGGCGAGGCCGGCGAGCCCTAAGGCGGAGAGAGCGAGAGCGCTGAAGGCGCCGACGCATCGGGAGAGGCGTCTGGGCCGGATCACTGATCCGGAGGAAGGCACGGAGCTGAGCACGAGGGGGGACCACCTTCTCGCAAAGGACCGCCCGCCGTCCGACGGCCGGCCTCGGGACGGGGATGCTCGATGTGCATGTGAACGTTACCAATCAACTCAGGATTGTTGAGGTGTCCCTGACCACCCGTCAAGGGGCGCGGGTGAAATCGGGCCTCGTGTTCACCTTCAGGCTCCGCCTCCATCGGCCAGAGGGAGCAACCACCGCCTGTTCGGCGGATTTTGACGACTAGTCAGCTGCGGCCGCCTCCGGAGTTCCATGCATGGGAACGTTAACAGGCCGCAATGTCCTCTCCGGCTGCTCCGCCCCGGCCGTCCCAGGCACCCCGTTGGCCGCCTGACATGGGGCGTCGTCTGCCATCATCGAGCCGTCGCCGTGCCGGACCGGGCACGGACCGGTCGATGAGGAGGCTCGTGAAGCGCCCGACGATGAAGGACGTGGCCCGCGCGGCGGGAGTGAGCCCCATGACCGTCTCGCGCGCCGTGTCGGGCGAGCCCGGGGTCTCGCCGGACACCGCCGCCCGAGTCGAGCAGGCCATACGGCAGTTGGGCTACCAGCGCAACGACAACGCCCGCAACCTGCGGCAGAAGAACCTCCGCACGTCCACCATCGGTCTCGTCGTCGACGACCTGGCCAACCCGTTCTACGCGCTCATGGCCCGCTCCGTCGAGGACGAGGCGCATCGGCGCGGCTTTCTCGTCCTGGTCGGCAGCACCAACGACGAACCCCGCCGCGAACGCGAGGTCATAGCCGCGTTCACCGCCCGCCAGGTGGACGGTCTCATCCTGGTGCCGACCAACGGGGGCCACGGCTTCCTCAAGCAGCCGATGGAGGGCGGGACTTGTGTCGTCTGCGTCGACCGGCCCGCCAAGGGGCTGGCCGTCGACACCGTCACCGTCGACAACCGCGCGGGGGCCGAACGGGCCGTCAGCCACTTGCTCGGCCACGGACACACCCGGATCGCCTATCTCGGCGACCGGTTCGACATCTGGACCCAGCGCGAACGCCACGCCGGCTACCTCGACGCCCTCGCTTCCCACCACATACCCGAGGACCCGGCTCTCGTACGGCACGGACTGCGTTCACAGTCCGACGCCGCGGCCGCCCTCGCCGAGCTGCGGGCGCTGCCCGATCCGCCCACGGCGCTGTTCACCACCAACGACCTGATCACCATCGGCGTGATGGACGGGCTCGGGCTCCCCGGCCCCGTCGCCCTCGTCGGATTCGACGACTTCCCGCTGGCCGACCGGCTCAGCCCGCCGCTCAGCGTCGTCAGCCAGGACCCGGTCGCACTCGGCGCGACGGCCGCGAACCTCCTGTTCTCCCGGATCGACGGCGACCGCTCGGCGCCCCGCTCCGTGGTGCTCCTGACCCGGCTCGTCGTCCGGGGGTCGGGATCGGTGGGGCGCGCTCGCGGTTAGCGGCGCCCTCTCGGCCGGTGGGCGCGTTCGCGGTTGACGGGGTCCCCTCGATCGGCGGGCGCGTTGGCGGTCGGCTGCCGTACTTCCGTTACCGGAGCAGCCCCTCGGGCAGATAGGGCGACCGTATGGGGACGGGCCAGCCGATGCGGTGGGCGTGGCAGGCCAGGCCCAGAACGTCGAGGTTGACGGCGGCTTCCATGTCCTTGCCCCGGTCGCCCACCGTGTAGTGCTCGCGGTGCTCCTCCAAGGCGTCGGCCAGCGCGAGCGCGAAGCCCTGCTGGTCGCCTTGGACGAGCTGGGAAAGCAGCGAGACCGGTGGGGCCAGGAAGCTGCCGTCGGCCATCCGGGCGGCCGTCGTCAACGCGTGGTCCATCGCGGGCTCCGGGTCTACGCCGCGCAGATAGTCGTGCAACGCCGCACAGTACGCCCCGCCGGGTGAGGGGTGGTCGTCCTCCACGAAGAACTCGGGCTCGACGAGGACGCAGTCGGCCAGCGGCCTGCGCGCGCCGACGACCAGGGCCAGCGCCACGGCCTGTTGCCACTGGTGCGGATTGGGCCGGTAGGAGCTGCGCCACGCCGGCAACAGCCGCGTCGTGCCGCCGATCGCGACCTCGACCTCCGTACCCGGCTCGGCCCGTGCCACCCGAAGGGCGCCCGCTCCCGCCTCGGCGCCGAGCAGCAGGGCCTCGTACTGGCACGGATCATCCGTTCCGTCCGGATCGAGCGCCGCTCGCACCAGGAAGCGCTGGCGCTGATCCGACATGAACGACGTCAGATCCCGTGCGAGCGCCTTCGGATCTTCGCCGGGGTCGTGGAAGCGGTGCATTTCCTGCGCGGCGAAGTCGTCGTACAGGGACGGGTCCGTCGACTGCGCCGCGAAGGGGTGCGGCGGCCTCTCGACCACCAGGGGGCCGGCGGCGAGCGCGGTCACGGCATCGGCGCGCTTGTCCCGTCCGTACGCCCGGACCCGCGGCGCGCCCGGGCCGAAGCCCGTCACCAGTGCGTGCGGAAGGTATGCGGAGTCGATGCGCGGGGCCCAGCCGTGCCGCCGGTGAGCCATTGCCGCGAGCGCTATGGCATCGAGCGGCAGGAGGCTCCGCGGCCCGGCGTCTCCTCCCGCGACGCGGCCGCGGTGCTGCTCCAACTGCGTTGCCAGGCAACGGGTGAAGCCCTCTTCGTCACCCGAGGCCAGGGCCCGCAGGGTGCTGAGGGCGGCCCGGTGACCCGGCCAGTCGTCGCCTTCGCCGAGCGTCGCGGTCACCATGTCGATCAGCGCGCACTTCTCCACGTCCTGGACCGGCCCCGGCGAGGCCGCGTCGTCCGGCCCTTCCTCGTGCCCGAAGGCGTACGCCATCAAGGCATGGACCAGCGCCACGTCGGCACGCCCCTCGTGGCCGCGCCAGGGCGGGGCGGCCTCGATGAACACCTCGGCCTCGCGGTCCGAGAGGAACGCCAGGTAGAAGCCGTCCAGCCACTCGAAGGAACGGACCTGCCCGGCCTGGTCCGTGTCGCCCTCTTCCCGGTCGAACTCTCCGCCGTACGACACGCCTGCCCCGGCGTAGTCGATGAACACGTCGAACTGCCGCCCCGGAAACACCGTCAGCTCCAGGGCGCCCACCGCTGCGGCCGCCGCCGATCCGAGCGCGACCTCGGCGTCCTTGCCGCCCAGCTCGGGCAGCCGTGTCGACCGCGCCCCGAGGTAGTCGAGGAAGGCACCGGCGATGGCGCGCCAGCCCCGGGCGGGACGAGTGTCGTCCCGCATCCGGTGTACGTCCCCCGCGATCCGCTCGGCGAAGCCGGCCTCCGCGGCGGCCAACGCCGCCTCACCGATTCGATGGCGCTCGATCCGCACCTCTGCCTCCCGACGAGTCCCCGTTCGATCTTGCCCTGCCAGCATAGGAAGGGGGTCTGACAATGCGCCGGGTCGGCGGCAGCCCGGGACTCATGACAGGCCCCACGGCGCCTTTGTCATCATTTGGTCACATGGACGTGCGATCGTGGTCTTGCCTGCTTGGCCACCTGGCGCCACGAAGTTTTCGGATCAGATCGGAAATGAAGACTTCCGACTGGAACGCCTTCGTATGTTCCTGGCGTCTAGGCGGCCGACAGCGCAGAGCACAGGGCGAGATCAGCACAGCAAGGCGGGCTGCACTACGTATGAACGAGAAGAACAGCGCAAAGGCGGGCGGGCTTTCCGACAAGGAGGCGGTACCGGGCGACGAGGCCGATGCGGTGAAGGCGGCGGAGGAAGCGGCTGAGCGGCCCGAGGCCCGGCCGGATTCGACGCAGTCGGACCGGGCCGGCGAGGCGGCGGACGAGGTCGGCCCCAACTCCGGCCGCCCCGAGCCGACTCGGGACCAAGCGGATCGAGCGACTCCGGCCGACTGGGCCGATTCGACCGACCGGGCCGAAAAGACCCTGCTTGCCGTGCCCGCGGCGTCTGGGCAGGACCCGGCTCGCCCGACAGCGGAAGAGGCCTCCGAGCCCGCCGAGGACCACGCCGACGCCGCAGCCGACGACAGCGAGGCCGCCCGCGACCCACGCGCCGACGGCGCCTCGTCCAGCACCCCGCCGAACGACGAGCAGCCCGAACAACGCGAAGAGCGCGAAGAGCAGCCCAAGGAAGAGGGCGAACAGCGGCCCGAGGGCGACGCCCCCGAGTCGGCCGAGGCACCCGCGAAGCCCAGCCCAGCCTCCGGCCCCACACCGGTACGCAGCCCGGACGCAGACCCGGAGTCGGCCCCGGACCCGGAGTCGGCATCGGTTCCGGAGTCGGTCCCGGAGTCGGTCCCGGAGTCGGTCCCGGAGTCGGTCCCGGAGTCGGTCCCGGAGTCGGACTCCGTACGGAAGCCCCCAGCCCCCTCCTGGGCCACCCGCAGAGAGTCGGATTCCGAGCGGACCAGCGAGTTCATCGCGCTGAAGCCGGACCTGCCGAGCCCGACATCGCCCCGCCCCGTCGTCCCGACCCCCCTGCCCTCGTCGTCCGGCGAGAAGCCCGGCCTGAGTTCCGCCGAGTCGGACCGCACCCGGGAGTTCGCCGCTCCCTCACGCACGGACAGCGACCGCACCATGGCGCTGGCCCGGCCGCCCGCCCCCGCCGCCACGGCGCCCGCAACCACGTCCGGCACCGGCGATTCGGCAGGTCCGCCGCCCCCGCTCGACCTGCTCGCGCAGCTGACGAACACCCCGCCGAAGGCCGAGACGGTGGGCCGTACGGTCGCGCGAAGGATCAAGATCTGGGGCACCCTGGTGGCGCTGCTCGTCGTGGTCCTGGTGGCGGTCCAGGCGCTGCGTCCCCTCCCGACGCCGACGCTCAAGCTCACCGGCAAGTCGAGCCACACCGCCGACGGCGGCGCCCTGTCGCTGCCCTGGCCCACCGAGGGGCAGGCCGTGGTCGACATCGACGGCCTGGGCCGGATGGGCACGTACGGGGAGATGAAGCCGCTGCCCATCGGCAGCGTGGCCAAGGTGATGACCACGTACCTCATCCTGCGGGACCACCCGCTCAAGGCCGGCGACAAGGGGCCTTCGATCCCGGTCGACCAGAAGGCGCAGGACGACTACACCAACGGCGTCAAGGAGAAGGAGTCGGTCGTCGAGGTGAAGGCGGGTCAGCAGATCTCCGAACGGGAGGCCCTGCAGGCCGTCATGCTGCCCTCGGCGAACAACGTGGCCCGCCTGCTGGCCCGTTGGGACGCGTCGACGGAGGAGGCGTTCATCAAGAAGATGAACGACACCGCCAAGGAACTCGGAATGACCAACACGACGTACACCGACGCGAGCGGTCTCATGGAGTCCACGGTCAGCACGGCCGAGGACCAGGTGAAGCTGGCCAAGCGCGCCATGGCGGATCCCGTCTTCCGGCAGATCGCCAAGCAGCCGTCGTACCAGTCGACGACGACATCCGGTGGCGGCACGGTGGAGACGGCCAGGACGCAGTACAACTTCAACAAGCTCGTCCCGCTGAACGGAGTCGTCGGCATCAAGACGGGGTCCACGACCAAGGCGGGTGGCAATCTGCTGTTCGCGGCCGAGACGACGGTCGGCGACAGCCAGCAGCTGGTCATCGGCGCCGTATTCGGCCAGCACAAGACGCCCATCATCGACACCGCGACGGCGGCCAGCAAGAGCCTGATCCTGGCCGCGGACAAGGCGCTCAGGAGCGAGACGGTGGTGAAGAAGGGCGAGGTGGTCGGCCAGGTGGAGGACGGGCTCGGCGGTACGGTCCCGGTCGTGGCGGCCAAGGACCTGACCGTGCCCGTGTGGTCCGGTGCCTCGGTCGCGATCAAGCTGACGGACGGCGGCAAGGCGCTGCCGCACTCGGCCAGGGCCGGTACGGAGGTCGGCATGCTGACCGTGGGCAGCGGAGCCGGCGAGGCGAAGGTGCCGGTCACGCTCAAGGACGACCTGGTCGAGCCCTCGTTCGGCGCGAAGCTCACCCGGCTCGGCTGAGCCAGTAGGCGACGAGAGATCTCGCGGCCCCGCCGGTTTCGGCGGGGCCGCGCGGTCGTTGCGGGTCAGCAGGGGACGGCGCCTCCTCCGCACTGGCAGGAGCCGCCGCTCTGGCATCCGCACTGGCAGCTCGGCCCGCAGGAACAGTTGGCCGCGCGGATCGGCGGGGCCGTCGCAGGGCGGGGTGTCGTGAACGGTGAGGTCGGTGGAGCGGTCGGAGGAACAGGCTGCTCGGGAATCATGGTCAAGCTCCTTCCCTGGTGCGCTGTTTCAGTCCCGAGTCAACTCCAGGCCTCACCTGTCGTCAACGCCCTTGTCCAGTAAGGGAGTTCGGCCGCCCGAACCGCCTACGGCCAGGAGCCGTACTTCTCCTCGGGGCAGCTGGCGTACCCCGTTCGGCCACACCGGTCCGAACCCGACGGGCTCGTTGTCAGTGGTGCGCGGCACGATGGTGGGCAGGCTGAACCACAGGCGCGCGCAGAGCCCGTGCGTTCGGCGCGGAAATGGGTTCGGTCCGACGAGGGAGTGCGGGATGACGTCCAGGTTCAGGTTCGGGGCACGTACGGCGGGTGGCGCACGCCCCGCGAGCGGGACACGACTCCCGGCGCTGCCGGTCGCCGCGGCGCTGCTCACCGCGACCGTCGCGCTGCACATGGCGCTCGTCGCCTTCGGCAACATCACCGACTTCGACACCAACCGCCAGTTCGTCCGTCACGTCCTCGCGATGGACACCACGTTCAAGGACCCGGATCTCATGTGGCGGGCCATCACGTCGAGCACGCTCCAGGACATCGCGTACGTCCTGATCATCGCCTGGGAGACGCTGGCGGCCCTGGTGCTCATAGCGGCGGCCGGCGTGTGGTTCGGCGGGCTGCGGCGCGGGGCCGGTTTCGGGCGGGCCCGGCGGCTGAGCACCATGGGGCTGCTGATGGTGCTGCTGCTGTTCGGCGCCGGGTTCATCGCCGTCGGCGGGGAGTGGTTCTCGATGTGGCAGTCCAAGTCCTGGAACGGCCTCGACGCGGCGGCCCGCAACTTCATGGTGGCGGGCATCGTCCTGGTGATCGTCCACCTGCCGGGCACCAACTCGCCGGCGGAGTAGTCAGCCGGCGCGCACGTCACGGGCCGCATCCTGCGCGGGCGGCGAACGCCCCCGCACGGGCGCCGCTCACGAGAGGCGTTTCCCGGCCAAGTCGCAGGGGCGTCGATCTTGCGCCCGGCTCGACAATCGGTCGTATTCGGCTTGGAGTTGAGCGGAGCCGGTCGACTCCTCGCCGGGAGTGGTCGCCGGACTCCGCAGACAAGGTGCATAATGCATGTGTAGCCCTTCGCGCGTCCCCCGTCGCGAAGGGCTACACCTGCTTGCCACGGCCACGCACCCTGGACGCGCCAAGCGCGCAGGGCACAGCAGCCACCCGAGCAAGGAACTCCCCTCGTGGCCCCTTGTTCGTGTTTTTTCGAGTTAACAGTGACGTAGAGTGTTTCCGCAAGTCCGGTTCCGATCACGGAGCAAGATGTTCCGTTTTGTCGCCGACGGCCGTGGCCGACAGCCTCCCCGTCGACCGGGCTCCTCGACCAAGGTCAGTTAAAGTACGAATCCGTTGACCGAATCGAACATCGCGCATCGTCGGACAGCGCACGAGCGGCGGACGTGGACGTGGGGACCCTGATGGACAACGGCGAAGAGCGCACTCCCGAGCTGACGACGTTGCAGCAAAAGGTCGAGTACATGGTCGAGAAGACCTTTCCGGGAGAGAAGATCTCCGGCCGGGTCTTCGCCGATCTCGTCAAGGAGCGGGGCGGCTCGCTCTCGCACAGCTATTTCTCCAACATCCTCGCCGGCAAGGTCACCAACCCCTCGGAGGAGATCCTCAAGGCGCTCGGGCTCGGCTTCGGCGTGGACTGGCGCTTCTTCAAGGACGAGTCCGAGGTCGTCGACGACGTCGTGGCGGGGCTCCAGTTCCTCGCGAAGCGGCGTACCGGGGAGATCAGCGGTCTGGCGGGCCGCGGCATCGACGACGACGGGCTCGACCCGGAGCTGCTCCAGTTCGTCCTCTCCCTCCTTGAGGACAACAAGGACGGCAAGGACGGGCGGGACAACGGGCCCGAAGCCGCCCCTGGCGGACAGCCCGGGTAGCCGCCACCGCGTGTTCATGACGATTGGCTAAGATCGCAGACCGCTTGTCACACACGCGTGACTACGATCAAGAGGTCTCAATGTCCATGCGCGAGCTGCGGAGAGAGTGCGAAGCCGGACTGGCGGATCTGCCCATCCCGGCCCCGTTCAGCATCCCGGGGCTCGTGGCGAACATGGAAGAGGCCCGTGGTCGCACGATCGTGCTGCACGAACTGCCCGACCGTCTGGCCCGCGTGAACGCCGCGTGCGGTCTCCGCCTCAAGTCGGGCGGCACCAGTTTCGTGCTCTACCGCAAGCGCCCGACCCTCTACCAGACCCAGCACGTCATCCTGCACGAGCTGTGCCACGAGTGGTTCGACCACGGTACGACCCTGAACGCGGACCAGCTGCGCCAGCTGCTTCCGGTCTTCAACACGTCGCTGATCAACCGGGTTCTCGCCACCGACGAGCCGACCGCACGGGACGAGCCCGCCGAGCCCGCGGCCGATGAGCCCGCGGCCGATGAGCCGGACGGCCTGCCGCCCGCGGTCACCGAGGCGTTCCGCTCCGGCGGCCCCATCCAGGCGCGGGCCCAGTACGACACCCACGACGAGCGGATCGCCGAGTTCGGCGCCTCGCTCATTCCCCGCATGGCCCGCGACGTGACCAGCGACGACATGGTCGGGCGGCTCGCCAACTCCCTCTCCCGGCCCGTCGCCCACCGGCGCCGCGGTTTCTTCCGCCGTTCGTAGCCCGCTCCCCCTCCTGTCCCCCTCCCCGTCCCCCCGAGGAATCCCCTTGACCGCGCTTGACCTTGCCGGCTATCTCATAGCCGGCGTGATGACCGCCGTCGCCCTGTGGCGCATGCCCGCAGCGCTCTGGGGCGACGAGGAGGACAAACGCAGGCGCGCCCTGTGGGGCTGCTACGCCGGCTTCGCCGTCGCCCTGTGGACCAAGACCAAGGTCGTGCGCATCGGGCTCAACAACAGCCCCGTCGTCGACCTCGCCGTACTGATCAAGCACTACACGGCGACCATCGCGATCCTGGCGATCCTCAGCTACATCGTGGCGATCTACGGGCACTTCCCGGAGGGCGGCGCCATCCCCCGCCACGTCCGGTTCGCGCGGATCATCCAGCAGGTGGCGGCCAAGGCGTCCGTCGCCACGCTGATCCTGCTGACCGTGCTCTTCTTCACCGTGGTCGACCGCTCGTACGCCTCGGACCGATTCGTCTCCGATCACGCCGGGCAGTGGGGCGCCACGCTCTACATGAGCGTGTTCTACCTGTACTTGGGTGCCGCCTCCGCCGTCTGCGCCTATCAGTGGGCGCTCGCGACCGCCGGGGCCACGGCCCGCCATCTGCGGATCGGGCTCGGCATGATGACGTTCGCCATGTTCATCGGCGTCGGCTACACCCTCAGCCGCACCCTGTTCCTGTGGATCAGCGTCGCCGACCAGCCGAGCCCGTCCTTCGCCCTGAAGTTCGACGAGATCACCGAGGCGGCCCAGGTCGTCCTGTTCGCGTTCTTCGCGCTCGGCGCGTCCATCCCCGCGTTCAGCAAGGGCTGGCGCCGGGTGCGGCTGTGGCGGGCGCAGGCCCGGCTGCATCCGCTGTGGCGGGAGCTGATGACGGCCTTCCCCGACCAGCCCTTCGAGCCGCCGGCCTCGCTCACCCGCGAGCTGACCCGGTTCGGCACCCCGGCGGACCTGCGGATCGACCGGTGGGCCGCCGACATCGCGGACGCCGTCGAGAAGCTGCGCCACTACGTTCCGGACGGCCTGCTTCCGGCCGCCAAGCGGGCCGCCTCCCACGACAGCCCGCGCACCGAGAGCGAGGGGCCGCTCGCCGAGGCGTACTGGATCAAGGCGGCGCTCGCCGCCAAGGCCGCCGGCGCCGCCGCGGGCGATGCCGCGGCCGTCGACACCATGCACGCCACCGACCAGGACGGCGAAGTCGCCCGGCTGGTGCGGGTGGCCGCCGCCTACCGGACCATCAGCGGCGAACGCGCCCGCAGCGTCCTGGACTCCCTGGAGAAGACCGCGTGAGCGACACCCTGACCGAGGCCGACAACCGTACGACGGCCACGGCCCGCACCGTCACCGACATCCTGCAGCCCCGCAACGTCCTGCTCGCCGGAATGCTCGGCATCGGCCTGGCCGCGGCCGGCGAGTGGACCGGCCTGCTGTGGGGCCTGCTCGGCGCGCTGTGCGCGGGGCTCATACCGGCCGGCTACATCGAGTGGGAGCGCAAGCGCGGCACCTGGGGCGACCGGCATGTCGTCGACCGCACCAAGCGGGCGCCGATCTTCTTCGTCATCCTCGGGTCGATCGGGGCCGGCTCGGTCGTCATGGTGCTCGGCCACGCCCCGGTCGGCATCCTGACCGCGATGCTCGCCCTGTGGGTGATGACGATCTTCCTGCTCGCCGTGAACACGGTCTGGAAGATCTCGGTGGACTCCGCCGTCGCCTCGGCGGTCGTGGCGCTGCTCGCCGTGGTGCACTCCCCCTGGTGGCTGCTCGCCTACGCGATCACGGCCGTGGTGTGCTGGTCGCGGGTCGCCCTGACCTACCACACGGTCATGCAGACGGTCGCGGGCGGCGCGCTCGGCGCGGTCACTTCGGCGGCGTTCCTGTTCGTCTGAACCCGGGCGTCAGGCCCGGGCACGCCGGGCATAGCGGCCCGGCGCGGTACCCACCACGCGCTTGAAGTGGCGGGTCAGATGGGACTGGTCGTAGAACCCGGTGGCGCGGGCCACGTCACCGGGCGCCAGTCCGTCGAGGAGCAGTCCCCGGGCCCGGTCGACCCGACGGGCCGTCAGATACTGGTGCGGCGCGATGCCGTACTCCGCGGTGAAGGCTCGCACCAGATGTGTCGGGTGCGCGTGTACCAGGCCCGCGGCCTCTTCCAGGCTCACGCCGTCGACGACCCGGGCGTCGAGGAGGTCGCGCAGGCGCCGCGCCACCGAGCGGCCGGGGCCTGCCGAGCCGGTCACGTGCCGCGGGCGCAGATGGCCGCGCAGCCGCTCGGCGATGAGCGCGAGCCTGCTCTCGGCCTCCAGCTCCTCACCGCGGTGCGCGAGCGCCGTGTGCAACTGCCCGACCCGGCGGCGCAGTACGGCGTCCACGAGGTCGGGGCCGTCGACCGCGGGCGCGATGAAACTCTCGTCGAGCTGGGTCCGCTCCAGGTAGACCACCCGCTTGCGAAAGCCCTGGGCGGTGGCCGCGGAGCCGTTGTGCGGCACGTCCGGCGGGAGCAGGGTCACCGCGTCGCCCGGAGTGCCGTGTTCGTGGCGGTCCAGGTCGTAGCGGACCGCGCCGTCGTCGACGATCAGCAGCGTCCAGCTGTCGTGGACGTGCATCGGGTAGGAGTGCTCGGTGAACCGGGCGTGGAAGACCTCCACGACCCCCGCCACCCGGGGCCGCCAGGCGGAGATCTCCTGTCCTGCCGTCACGCAAGGAACGTACAAGACGCGGCGTGGGCGGGTTCGGCAGTCTCAGTCCATGGCATCCGAGTCCATGACATCCGACAGCGCGCCCGTACGTTTCGACACGAAGATCGCCGTGCTGCTGCGCGACGACCTGCACACCTGGCAGCGGCTCAATGTGACGGCCTTCCTGGTCAGCGGGCTCGGCACGGCGCTGCCCGAGATCATCGGCGAGCCGTACGCCGATGCCGACGGCACCCCCTACCTCCCGCTGTTCCGTCAGCCGGTCCTCGTCTTCGAGGGGAGCAAGGAAGTCCTGCGCGCGGCCCACACCCGCGCCCTCGGCCGCGAGCTGCCCCGGGCGGTGTTCACGAGCGACATGTTCAGCACGGGCAACGACGCGGACAACCGGGCGGCGGTCCGGGCCGTGCCGGGGGCCGACCTCGATCTGGTCGGTCTGGCCGTCCACGGGCCGCGGAACGCGGTGGACAAGATCCTCAAGGGGGCACGCATGCACCCCTGACCGGGTTTCCGGTCAGGGCAGGCGGACGGTCACCGTGAGGCCGCCGCCCGGGTTCGCCTCGGCCGTGGCCCGGCCGCCGTGGGCGCGCGCGATGGACGCGACCAGGGCGAGGCCGAGACCGGCGCCCTCGCCGGGCGCGTGCCGGCGTTCGTTCAGGCGGCGGAAGGGTTCGAAGAGCTCCGGCACCGCGTCCTGCGGCACGGCCGGGCCGGTGTTCGTGATCCTGAGCGTACGGTCGGCCGCGGCGAGGACGATGTGGACGCTGCCGTCACGGTGGTTGTAGCGGAGCGCGTTGCCGATGAGGTTGCGGATCAGATGGGTGAGCAGCACGGGGTCGCCCTCGACAGTCAGGGGTTCCAGCGCGGTCGTGAGGGTGATGCCGCGTTCACCCGCTTCGTCGCGGTGTTCACCGGCCACGGCGGCCACGCTCTCGTCGAATGCCACCGGTTCGCGGTGCTCCAGGCCCTGGTCGGTGGCGGCGAGCAGCAGGAGCGACTCGATCAACTGCTCACTGCTGTCGGCGACTTGGAGGAGTTCGCCGCGGATCCACCTGATCCGCTCGGGGTCGGGGTCGACGAGGCCGATCTCGGCGGCGGCCCGCTGAACGGCCAGCGGGGTGCGCAGTTCATGGGCGGCGTTCGCGGCGAACCGCCGCTGGGCGCCGACCAGTTGCTCGATCCGGCCCAGCATCTGGTCGAAGGTGTCGGCGAGCTGCTTGAGCTCGCCCGGCGGTCCCTCCAGGTCGATGCGCTGGTGCAGGTTCTCGCCGGAGAGCTTGCGCGCGGTGGCGGTGATGAGGCCGACCGGGCGCAATACCCGTCCCGCCATCCACCAGGCCAGGAACACCGAGAGCACGGCGAAGACGGCGAGCGCGATCCCGGAGACGGTCAGCAGGCGGTTGAGGGTGGTCGCCGCGACGACCTGAACCACCTGCGTCCTGGCGTGCTCGCCCGCCTGCTCGGACGGGATGAGGTCGCCGGGCGGGGTGGCGGTGGGCCGCGGCGAGGTCCGGCCGCCGGGCACGACTCCCGTGAAGGCGGTGCCGATTCGGTTGTCGAGGCCGTCCTGGACGAGTACGTAGATCACGCCGACCAGGACGCATCCGGCGAGCAGGAGCAGCCCGCCGTACAGGGCGGTCAGCCGGGCCCGCTCGGTGGTGGGCAGCAAGCGGCGGATCACCGCTCGGCCCGCCGGGCGCCCTCGACGCCGTCCGGGTCCCGGGCGATGCGGTAGCCCACTCCGGGGACTGTTTCGATCACCGGTGGGTCGCCGAGTTTGGCGCGCAGCCGGCTGAGGGCGACCCGTACCGGATTGGTGTCGTACCCGGCGTGTTCCTCCCACACCTGCTCGATGAGGTCCTCGCCGCTGACCACCCCGCCGTCGGCCCGCATCAGGGTTTCCAGGACGGCGAACTCCTTGCGGGTCAGGGTGAGTTCGTGACCGTGACGGCCGGCCCTGCGGCGTGCGGTGTCCAGGACGATGCCGGCCCGTTCGATGACCGGGGGCAGCGCGGGCCGGGCGCGGCGGCCGAGCGCGAGCACCCGGGCGAGGAGTTCGTCGTACGCGAACGGCTTCGTGAGGTAGTCGTCGGCGCCGAGGCCGAGACCCTCGACCCGGTCGCGCACGGTGCCCGACGCGGTGAGCATGAGCACCCGGGTGAGCAGTCCCTCGGCCACGACCCGGCGGCAGACCTCGTCGCCGTGCAGACCGGGCAGATCGCGGTCCAGCACGAGGACGTCGTAGTCGCCGAGCTGTGCTTTGCGGAGCCCGCTGAGGCCGTCGAGGGCGACGTCCACCGCGATCGCATCGCGGCGCAGGCCCTCGGCGATCATCGTGGCCAGGAACGCCTCGTCTTCCACCACCAGTACGCGCATGCCCCCTGTCTACCTGAAACGGACCTTTCGCCGTTGTTACGCGGGGCGACGGCGGGCGCCGTAAGGGAAACGAAACAGCGGGTTCCTGGACGCTCTCCTCGGCCGCCGCTCGGCGGCCGGCGCGCGCTGCCGCGTCCACGCATGTCCGCGAGGAGAGAAACGATGAGGAACCACCGGCTCACCCTGGTCCTGGCATCCGGAATGGCAGGTCTCGCCCTGTTCGCCTCCGGCTGCTCCGGCTCGTCGGGCGGCGGCTCCGGCAAGGATTCGGGTGCCTCCGACGCCGGGGCCGCGAACGGCTCAGGCGGGGACTCGTCGGCGGCCGACAAGGCGCAGGCGCTGCGCAGCTGCCTGCGCAAGCAGGGCATGGACGTGCCCGACCTCAAGCCGGGCGAGAACCCGTACGCTCAGTCCCTCTCCCAGCCGCAGGGCACCTCGGCGGACAAGTGGAACCAGGCGCTCAATGCGTGCGGCTCGGGTGTCGAGGGAGGCAGCGGCACCGGCGCTCCCGACCCGAAGCAGCAGGACCAGCAGGTCAAGATCGCCCAGTGCCTGCGGGGCAAGGGCTTCGACATGCCCGACCCGAAGGTCGAGGGCGGCCACAGCAGCGGCTTCAGGATTCCCGACGGCGCCGACAAGGACAAGTTCATGAAGGCCCTCAACGAGTGCGCCGCATGAGGCCCCGGACCATGATCGCGGCGGTGGTCGCGCTGGCGGCCGTGACGGGCGGCGGGTTCGCCGTCACGGGCCTCGCTCAGCCCGGACCCAAGGACTCCGCCCAGCGCCGGACCGGCCTTCCGCCCGCCACCGCGCCCATCCAGCAGGGCGATCTGGTGAGCAGCACCAGCGTCGACGGCACCCTCGGCTACTC
Organism: Streptomyces sp. NBC_00212; assembly: GCF_045206365.1. Lineage (NCBI taxonomy): Bacteria > Bacillati > Actinomycetota > Actinomycetes > Kitasatosporales > Streptomycetaceae > Streptomyces > Streptomyces sp. NBC_00212. The sequence continues at coordinate 8,071,397 of NZ_CP108115.1, read as the reverse complement.
CCGCGAGAGCAAGCTCAACGCGGCCGCGGGCGGCACGCTGACCTGGATCGCGGGCAGCGGTTCCAGCATCGGACGGGACGAGAGGCTGTACGCGGTCGACGGGAAGGACGTCCGGCTGATGTACGGGACGGAGCCGATGTACCGGGTCCTCAAGAGCGGCGACAAGGGCTCCGACGTGCGGCAGTTGAAGGCGAACCTGCGGGCTCTCGGATACGGCGGCGGGCTTGCCGACGACGAGACGTTCACCCCCGGAACCGCCGATGCGGTCAAGCGCTGGCAGAAGGAGCACGGCCTTGCGCAGAGCGGTCGGGTGGGGCCGGAGCAGATCGCCTTCGCCACCGGTCCTGTCCGGGTGCAGAGCGCGGACGCCGCCGTGGGCGACCGCACCGCACCCGGCCAGAAGATCATGACGACGACCGGTTCCGACCGGGTCGTACAGCTCCGGCTCAAGGTGTCGGACGCGGCCCTCGCCAAGACGGGCGGCAAGGTGCGGGTGGAGCTGCCCGACGGGACCGCCACCTCGGGCACGGTGTCCTCGGTCGGCGCGAGTGCCAAGGCGGGCGACGACCCGAACGACAAGACGCCCCGGATCGCGGTGACCGTCACCTTCGACGACCCGGGCAAGGTCAAGGGCATCGACAAGTCCCCCGCGACCGTGAAGCTCAGCGGCGAGACCCGCAAGAACGTGCTGAGCGTGCCGGTCGGCGCGCTGCTCGCGCTCGACGACGGCTCGTTCGGGGTGCAGGTGGTGGCGGACGGCACGGCACGCGAAGTGAAGGTGAGGCTCGGCATGTTCGCACAGGGGCGGGTCGAGATATCCGGGGACGGGTTGCGCTCGGGGCTGCGGGTCGGGGTGCCCTCGACATGAGCACTGCCCCCCTCACCCAGCCGCCGGTCGTCGAGCTGACCGGCGTGACCAAGGAGTACCCGGGCCCGGTCGCCGCGTTGCGCGGGGTGGACCTCACCGTCGGGCGGGGTGAACTCCTGGCGATCGTCGGCCCGTCCGGCTCGGGCAAGTCCACCCTGCTGCACATCATCGGCACCCTCGACCTGCCGACCGCCGGGTCCGTGACCATCGCGGGGCACGACGCGGCCGCCCTAACCGACCGGAGGCTCTCGGCGCTGCGGGCCCAGCACATCGGCTTCGTCTTCCAGGCCTTCCACCTCGTACCGGGCATCAGCGCGCAGGACAACGTGGCGGAGGGGCTCCTCTACTGCGGGCTGCCGCGCGCCGAACGCCGCAAGCGGGCGGCCGTGGCCCTTGAGCGAGTCGGCCTGGGCGACCGTATGCGGCACCGGCCGCACGAATTGTCCGGGGGTCAGAAGCAGCGCGTGGCCATCGCCCGCGCCGTCGTCGGCGAGCCCGATCTGCTGCTCGCGGACGAGCCGACGGGCGCGCTCGACTCGGCGTCCGGCGCGGCGGTGATGGAGCTCATCCACGAACTCAACCAGGAGGGCGCGACCATCGCCGTGATCACCCACGACACGGAGATCGCGGCACGGCTGCCGCGCCAGGTGCGGATCCGGGACGGGCGGGTGGTCGAGGACATCGGCCCGGGTGCCACGGACAGCCGCGCGATCGAGGACAACGGGCCCGGGACGGCGCCTTCGCCCGAGGACGTCCGATGAGCGGGCGGCCGGCGCTCAGGCCGGCCCGGCTCGGCCCGCGCGACATCCTGCACACCGGCGCCGCCGGAATGCGCAGCCGCCCGCTGCGGGTGGTGCTCTCGGCCCTCGGCATCGCGATCGGCATCGCCACGATGATCGCGGTGGTGGGCATCTCGGCGTCCAGCAAGGAGCAGTTGCTCCGGGAACTCGACAAGCTCGGCACCAACATGCTGGTCGTGACCCCCGGCACGGACCTGCTGACCGGGAAGCCGGTGCCGCTGGCGAGGGACGCGGCCGGGCGGGTGGGGCGGATCGCCGGAGTGGAGCACGTCGGCGCGACGGGCTCGGTGCCGCAGACCGTACGCCGGTCGGAGAAGATCCCCGACACCATCACCGGCGGCATCCAGGTCCAGGCGGCGACCGACGGCCTGCTCACCACCCTGCGCGGCACGATGCGCAGCGGGACCTTCCTCAACTCGGCCACCGGGAAATATCCGTCGGTGGTGCTCGGCGATGTGGCGGCCGGCCGGCTCGGCATCACCGCACCCGGCCAGCAGGTGTTCATCAACGGCCAGTACTTCACGGTGCTCGGCATCCTCGACCCGCTGCCGCTGGCCCCCGACATCGCCCGCTCGGCCCTGGTCGGCTGGGACGTCGCGACCAGCCGCCTCGGTTTCGACGGCCACCCGACGGCCCTCTACGAGCGCTCCGCCGATGCCTCGGTCGACCGGGTCCACGACCTGATCCCGCGCACGGTCTCACCCGAGACGCCGCGCGACGTCAGCGTCTCCGACCCGTCCTCGGGTCTCCAGGCGAAGGCCGCCACCGAGGGCGCGTTCAGCAGTCTGCTGCTCGGGCTCGGCGGGGTCGCGCTCCTGGTCGGCGGGGTCGGCGTCGCCAACACCATGATCATTTCCGTTCTGGAGCGCCGCTACGAGATCGGCCTGCGCCGTTCCATCGGCGCGACCCGGGGCCAGATCAGGGGCCAGTTCGTCACCGAGTCACTGCTCCTGTCGGGGCTCGGCGGCGCGGCCGGCATCGTGCTCGGCGGGGCCGCGACAGCGGTGTACTCGGTGTCGAGCGGCATCCCCTGGGTGATTCCGCCGTGGGCCGTCGCGGGTGGCTTCGGCGCGACCCTGGTGATCGGGACGGTCGCCGGACTCTATCCGGCGGTTCGCGCATCCCGGCTGTCCCCGACGCTCGCCCTGCACTCCGCCTGAGCGTCGCGGTCCGCGCCGTGCGGGCCGGGCCCGAGGCATCCCGGCCCGGCCCGCATGGCGCAGCCCCGCACGTGAGGTATCCGACGCCCGACACTCCGGCACACCCGGAATGCGCGCGCACCCTCGGAGGTTGTCCCCGCGTACGGCCGGGGCGGTACCGGCCCGGGGGACGCACACGGAGAACGGAATACACAGCCATGGGTGAGTTGATCCTCGTACGTCACGGGGAGACCGAATGGTCACTGTCGGGGCGGCACACGAGCTACACCGACCTGCCGCTCACGGCACACGGGGAAGAGCAGGCCCGCGCGGTCGCGCCGCTGCTCGCCGACCGGCCCATCGGCCTCGCCCTGGTCAGCCCGCTCCAACGGGCCGTGCACACAGCCGAATTGGCCGGATTCAAGAACGGCCGCATCACCCCGGATCTCCACGAATGGGACTACGGCGGCTACGAGGGCATCACCACCGTCGAGATCCACCGCGGCCGCCCCGACTGGAACCTGTGGACCGACGGCGTCGCACCCGGCCCTGCCGACCATCCCGGCGAGAGCCCGGCCGAGGTCGGCGCGCGGGCCGACCGGGTGCTGGCCGAGGCCGAGGCCGCCTTGCGCGCGGGCGACGAGGACGTCGTCCTGATCGCCCACTCCCACTTCCTGCGCGTCCTGACCGCCCGCTACCTCGGTCTGCCCGCTTCGGGGGGCGCGCTGTTCGTCCTCGACACGGGCGCGGTGTCCCGCCTCGGCCGCGAACACGACCGCCCGGTGATCACCGCCTGGAACACGGTGCTGCAGCACACGGCGAACTGAGCGGGCCGGCCGGAGGCCCTGCGGCTACCCGGATCGGGCGTGTGACCGCGCCCGATCGGGCCGGGTTCAGCCACAGCCCCCCTCAGGCCGCCGCAACCGCCGCACGGGCCCTGCGCAGCGCCAGCGCCGCCAGGGCCTGCGGGGCGCCGGCCTGTCCCCGGATCCCGGGGAACGCGTTGATGTCGACGATCAGCGGGGTGCCCTCCCCCGTGTCTATGACGTCGACCCCGTAGACGTCGAGGCCGAAGACATCGCCGACCTCGACCACCAACTCGGCCCAGCCGGGCGGGAGTTCACCGAGTACGAGCGGCACCGTGGGACCGCGGCCGCCGGGGGCGAGCTCGGAGCGGCGCAGTGCCGCGAACACCGTGCCGTCGATCACCCAGAGTTTGTGGTCGTACCCGTTGTTCTCCGCGAACTCCTGCGCCACGACGGGCTCGTCCGCCCATGCGCCGGCCAGCTCGGCCAGCCGGCCCGGGCTGTCGACGCGGGCCACGAGGTCGTGCCGCCTGCTGTGGCGGCTCTTCACCACCAGCGGACCGGCCGACCCCGCATCGGCCGCGAGCTCGGCCAGCGAACCGAACGTGCGGGTCGCCGAGAACGGCAGCCCCGCATCGCGGGCCCGCTCCGCCATGGCCGTACGGTCCTGGCACAAGGTGGTCGCCTCCGCCGAGTTGATCACCACAGCCCCGCGGGCCTCCAGCCCTCGGGCCAGCGCGAGAGCCCGGGGCGTGCGCGACTTCAGCAGGTAGACGTCCGCGAGCAGGCCGAGCACGGCGGCGGAGGCCGTCTCCGGGTGGACCGTCACCACCCGGTGTTCGCGGCCGAGCAGTTCCGTCGTGGCAGCGAGCAGCGGATGGCCCGGCTCGGGCGTGATCAGCCCGACCGTCGTCGTGGTGCTCACCGGCCCTCGCCCGCCCCCGCCGAGCTCCGGACGGGCTGTGCCGCGAACGGCTGCTCCGGGATCCGCCCTGCGCCGGACACGAAGGCCGCGGCGGCGACCTCGCTTCCCGTACGGGCCAGTTCGAGCACCGCGCGGGCCACCTTGGCCGCCGCGTCCGGGACCTGACGGAAGCTCGGGAAGTCGTTCACGTCGACGACCACCGGCCCGTCCGGGCCGAGCAGCACGTCCACGCCGTACAGGTCGAGTCCGTAGACCGCGCCGACCTGGTCGACGATGGCCGCCACTTCGGCGGGCAGCGGGACATGCCGTTCGCGGACGCCCTGGTCGGGGTGGAGCGGTGAGCGGCGCTCGGTGGCGTACAGCTCGCCTCCGACGCAGTACACCTTGAGGTCGATGCCAGAGTTGGGCACGTAGGGCTGGGCTATGAGCATCCCCTCCCCGGCGAGGACGGGCAGCATCGCGGCGAGCCGGTCCGGTGACGGGACGAGGTGCACGGCGCGCCCCGAGCTTCCGTCGGCGGGCTTCACCACCAGCGGATACTCGGACTCGGGTATCTCCGCGAGCAGTTCGGGCCGGGCCGCCGCGTACGTCATCGGCACCGGCAGGCCCCGACTGCGGCCGATGGCCGAGGCCAGCGCCTTGTCCCGTACCCCGCGGATGGACCGCACGTCGTTGACCGTGGTCAGGCCCACCGCGGCGGCGGCTTCCAGGAGCGGGAGCCCCGGGCCGCCGGAGACCGTCTTGAGCACCCAGGCGTCGTGGCTGCCGGCGCGGACCGCCTCCGACATCCGCAGCAGGGACCCGCCGGGGCGCACCACGTCGACCTGGTGGCCCCAGGCGTCGAGTTGGCGGATCACCTCGACGGGCATGCCGTCATGGCGGTAGTGCTCTTCCACCAGGAAGCAGAGCCTCATCGACCTTCCCCGTAATGCCCGGACGTCCGCCGATCCCGTCCGGCGAGCTGTGACGTCACAGGATGTCATGGACTTCGGCCGGCTCGACCGCCCACCCCGACCCGGCTACTTTTCCCGCCGTAGCCGCCGCAGCAGACTTCGTGGGACGGGCGCTCCTGCCTCCTTCGGGGTGGGCTTGCGCCGCGTGCGTTCGGGCTCGGCAGGGCGCGCCGCGGGGGCAGCGGTCCGCGGGCTGGTCCGCCCCAAGGGCCGCGGCGCGGGCGGTTCCACGCCGGCCGGGGCGCCCCGCTGCGCCGCCGGGTCTCCGATCGGGCGCGGCGCCGGGCACTGGTCCCGCGCGTCCGCGAGGGCCTCCACCAGGCGCAGCCGGTACCACTCGATCTCGTCCGGTTCGTCCGCCAGGAGCACCCGGTCGACGATGCCCTGGGCGATCGCGGACTCGGGGTGGATCCTGAACGTCTCGGGCTGCAGACGCCTGAGGCACGCTCGCTCGTAGGGGTCCCGGACGATCTCGGCGAGGTGTGCGCTGTCGAGGGCGGAGGCGACCGCGGCCGCCTGTTCCCACTGGTCGTCGGTCTGGCGGGCCAGCATGGCGATCCTGCGCCCGCGCCAGTTGCGCGCCCGCCAGTCCTGGCCGCCGTCCGGCTCCGGGTGGCGGCCGCTCAGCAACTCCGGCTCGCGCAGGGCCAGTTCGACCAGTTCGTCGGCCAGGTAGAGCCAGACGACCGCCCGGTATCGGTTGAGATAGCAGCGCACCGGGGTGAGCCGCCCCGTGCGGGCCAGTTTGGTGAAGCGCCCCGGTGCGATGCCGAGCAGGTCGGCGCCTTCCCCGGTGCCGACGGTCCGCACCCGTTCGCGCAGGCTCTCGGGGAAGTCGGCTGCGGCTCTCAACCGGGCCACCTCCCGCGCCGTGACCCGGCGTTGCCCGCCGCCCGGATCCGGGACGGTGCGGATGTGTCCGAGCTGGACGGCCAGCTCGAACTCGCCGCGCTTCAGCTCCAGTTCGCGAGCCGCGGCGCCGGGTGCGAGCCGCGGCCCGGGCGGCGCCGCCGCACCCGCCGCGATGGCGGGCGCGACGGCGTTCTTGGTCGTGACAGTGGTGACGGCAGTCATCGGATCCTCCCCCGTGAGGAACGAGTACGCGAGAGACGAATACTCTCGGTGACGACCGTAACCCGCAGCACGGACATCCCGCGCGGCCTGTGGATAACTCAAATCGAGCGCGCAGAGCGCCGGTTCACCGGCTCAGGTCACCGGCTCAGAGCTCGGTCACGCCGAAGTTCCCCGGCTGCCGGGCCGCCACCGAGAGGTGCTCGCCGACGCGGTTGACCAAAAGGGTCATCTCATAGGCGATCTGGCCGATGTCGGCCTCCGCGGAGGCGAGCACGCACAGGCAGCTGCCGTCGCCGGCCGCGGTGACGAAGAGGACTCCCTCGTCGAATTCGACCATCGTCTGGCGGACCTTGCCGGCCCGGAAGTGCAGGCCCGAGCCCTTGGCGAGGCTGTGCAGTCCGGAGGAGACCGCGGCCAGGTGCTCCGCGTCCTCGCGCTTCAGGTCGGCGCTCGCGGCGGTGACCAGACCGTCGTTGGACAGCACGATCGCGTGGCGTACGTGCTCGACCCGCCTGGTCAGGTCGTCGAGCAGCCAGTCGAGTTCCTTGTTCAGTGCCATGTCAGGCCTCCCCGCTCATGCAATTCCCCGTTTCCCCGTTCTCCTGCCACCCTTCACCACCGGCGCGTCACGGGCAAGCGGTGCCGGGCGCCGGGGAGTCGCGCGGCGGCGCGGGCGGCGCATCAGCCGACCGAGTCGAGCAGGCGCGCCGTGTGCATGCGCCCCGCGTATTCGACGAGCCGTATCAGCACCTCCTTCCCGGAGTCGCGGTCGCGGGCGTCGCACAGCACCACGGGGGTGCCGCGGTCCAGGTCGAGTGCCGCTGACACGTCGGCGGCACCGTAGGAGCGGGCTCCGGCGAAGCAGTTGACGGCGACCACGAACGGGATGCGGCGGTGCTCGAAGTAGTCGACGGCCGGGAAGCAGTCCTCCAGGCGGCGGGTGTCGGCGAGGACGACGGCGCCCAGCGCTCCTTGGGAGAGCTCGTCCCACAGGAACCAGAATCGATCCTGCCCCGGCGTGCCGAACAGGTAGAGGGACAGGCCCGAGCGGATGGTGATCCGGCCGAAGTCCATGGCGACGGTGGTCGTGGTCTTCTGGTCCACGCCGCCGGTGTCGTCCACCGACTCCCCTGCCTCGCTCAGGAGTTCCTCGGTACGCAGCGGCCGTATCTCGCTGACCGCTCCGACAAGGGTGGTCTTGCCCACTCCGAATCCGCCCGCGACGAGGATCTTCAGCGCGAGGGCGGGGGTGGGTTCAGAGGGCTCGGAGGCCATCGATCACTTCTCTCAGGATGATCTCGTCGGGCAGTTGCGCGGGCGGAACGGGCCGGCTCACGACCACGTGGCCTGCTTCGAGCAGGTCCCCGACGAGGACGCGGACGACGCCGACGGGCAGGTCCGCGTCGGCGGCGAGTTCGGCGACGGACTGGGTCTCCTTGCGGCACAGGACGAGCAGCGCCCGGTGCTCGGGGCCGAGGAGGGATTCCTCGGCGGGCTCGGGGCCGTGCGGCGCGGCGAGCGTGACGAGCGCGATGAGGTCGAGGCGTACGCCGCTGGGGCCGGGTGCGGTGCGGCCGCCGGTCATGGCGTACGGGCGGACCAGCGGCCCCGCTTCGGCGTCGTACCAGTGGCTCGGCCGGTACGCGGGGCCTTCCGGCCTGTGCTCGTTCATGGGGTCGGCGTCCCCTTTCCGGTCAACCGGCGGCCGGCGGGCGCACGGTGTGGCGCGGCGGCGTGTAGAGGTGTTCGCCGACACGTTTCACCAGGCGCGCCATTTCGTACGCGATGAGCCCGATGTCGGTGGTGAGCGAGGACAGCACGGCGAGGCAGGAGCCGTCTCCGGCGGCCGCGACGAAGAGGAAGCCGTCGTCCATCTCGACCATGGTCTGGCGCACGCCCCCGACGTGGAAGTGGCGTCCGGCCCCTTTGGCGAGGCTGTGGAATCCGGAGGCGACGGCGGCGAGGTGTTCGGCGTCCTCGCGGGTCAGCGCGCTGGAGGCGCCGACGGCGAGGCCGTCGTTGGACAGGACGACGGCGTGCCGGACCTCTCCGACCCGCATGACCAAGTCGTCGAGCAGCCAGTCGAGTTCGCCGGAGCCGGAGCGGGATCCGGAGCCGGGTGCCGCCCCGGTGCGGTGCGGGGCGTCGAGCCTCTGGTGGTCGATCATGCGCGGTCTCCTTCGCTCGGGTGGCCGACGCCGGGCGCGCCCGGTGCGGGAGTACTTGTGCGGGCAGCGCCGCCGCGGGCCCAGCCGCCCATGTAGGCCGTCATGCGGTCGCGCGCCTGCTCGGGGGTGGGCGACGCGGTGTCCGGGCCGGTGTCGGGCTCGGGGACGGGGGCCTCGCGCAGTTGGGGGGCGAGGCTCGCCTGCCGCACCCGGCGCGGGAGTCCGGCCTCCGCGCCGTCCGGGGCGACGCCTCGGGCCCGCTGGCGCAGGGTGGTGACGCCGGGCGGCGCGGGCGGTTCGGACCGCGTCGGCGGGGGTGCGTGCTGGGCGACCAGGGCCGGCCGGGGCGGTCCTTCGAGGGGCACCTCGATCCTCCTGCGGGGTTCGCCGTGCGGCTGGTCCTCGCGCCGGGCGGTGGCCCGCGCGGGGCGGGGGGCCGCTGCGACGGCGGCCTGGAGGAGGCCGGTCGGGAGCAGCACGACCGCGGTGGTGCCGCCGTACGGCGAGGTGCGCAGATGGACCTTGATGGCGTGGCGGGCGGCGAGGCGGCTGACGACGAAGAGGCCGAGGCGATCGCTGTCGAAGAGGTCGAGCGCCTCGGACTGCTCGATCCTGCGGTTGGCCTCGTCGAGGGATTCGTCGCCCATGCCGAGTCCGCGGTCCTCGATTTCGAGGGCGTAGCCGTTGCCGACGGGCTCGCCCGTGACCCGCACCTTGGTGTGCGGGGGCGAGAACTGGGCGGCGTTCTCGACGAGTTCGGCCAGCAGGTGCGTGAGGTCGGCGACGGCGCCGCCGGTGACGGCGGCCTCGGGGAGCCGGCGCACTTCCACCCGGGCGTAGTCCTCGATCTCGGAGACCGCGGCCCGGACCACGTTGGTGAGCGGGACCGGCACGCTCCAGGCGCGGCCGGGGGCGGCGCCGGACAGGATGATCAGGGATTCGGCGTGCCGGCGCATGCGGGTGGTGAGGTGGTCGAGGCGGAACAGGTCGCCGAGTTCGCCGGGGTCGTCGGCGCGCCGCTCCATGCGGTCGAGCAGGTTGAGCTGGCGGTGGACCAAGACCTGGCTGCGGCGGGCGAGGTTGACGAAGACGCCGGAGATTCCGCTGGCTAGTTCCGCGCGTTCGACGGCGGCGTGCAGGGCGGCCCGGTGGACGGTGCCAAGGGCCTCGCCGACCTGGGCGATCTCGTCCCGCGGGGGCGGGCCAGACGGCGCCTCGGCCTGGATGTCGAGTTCTTCACCGGACCTCAACCGGCCCATGGCGGTGGGGAGTTTGCGCCGGGCGATCTCCAGGGCGCTGTTGCGCAGGCTGATCAGTTCGACGACGAGGCCGCGTCCAATGCGTACGGAGATGACAAGGGAAGCGGCGACGGCTGCGAGGCCGAACAGGACGGCGGCTCCGCCCGCGGTGAGCAGTCCGCGGCCGAACGGGTCGGCGCGGTCGGCGGCGCTCGCCGCGGCGCCGGTCTCGATGTCGCGCATGCCCTTCTGCACGGCGCCGAGGACGGTGTCCCAGGCGGCGGGGTCCACGGCGGTGGCGGCGGCGCGGCCCGGCTCGGCGGACTGGATCTTGTCCTCGGCGGTGTGGAGCGAGGCGTAGGCGCTCTGCCCGCTGAGCGTGGCCCAGGCGGTGTGGTCGGAACCGGTCAGGTCTGCGGCGGCGCTGTCGGTGAGGGTGCGGCGGCTGTCGACGGCGCCGGTCAGGCGGCGCAGGTGCTCGGCCGTGAAGGTGCGGCCGAGCTGCGCGGAGGTGACAAGGGCGTCCTCGCGGGCGAGCATTTCGCCGGCCCGGCCGAACTCGTACAGGACGCGTGCGCCGGAGCCGAGCGCCGGAGCCTGGACGTCGGCGAGCGCGCCGTCGACGTCGAAGCCCGCGCCGATGGTGTCGGTGTACTGCTGGTAGGCGGCATCCCAGCCGGTGGAGCGATCATGCACGCCGGTGCGCAGCGCGGGCAGTTTCAGGGCCTCGGCGACGAACGTACGCAGCCGGTCGGACACGCCCGAGGGCAGATCACCCGCGTCGGCGACGGTGTGCTTCTGGTCGAGCCTGAGCCTGCCGATCGCCGTGTCGGTGCGTTTGGCCTGCTGGTCGAGTTCGGCGGCCCGGTCGTCGGCTGGAGACGCCAAGTACCTTACGGCGGACCGCCGTTCGGCCTGGAGCTCGGCGACAGCCGCCGCGACCGGGGTGCGGACCTGTTCGTCGACACGGCGCGACTGGCGCAGCGCGGACACGTCCTGGGCGGTGGTGACGGTGGCGAAGCCCCACAGGGCGAGCAGCGAGACGACGGGCACCATCAGGAGCGAGACGATCTTGGCGCGTACGGTGCGCGGCCGCAGCCGCCACAGGGGCTCGCCGTCCTGAGGTGCGGGAGGCTGCTCCCCGAGGGCGCGTTCGTCGGCGGCCGGCGGTCCTGCGTGGGCACGTCGCCCACGGGCGCCCACCGGGATCGGCGGCGCGGCGTCCGGGGCCTTGCGGGGTATGCGCACGGATCTCCTCGCTTACGAATGGGGCTCAACTGCCGGACGGCGGGCGGTGGTTCAGGACGTGGGGGCGAGCTGTTCGGCCGAGGTGTACTCGGCGCGCTCGCGAGCCGTCGGCGAGAGCGCGACGAAGGCGGCGGTGATGAAGAGGTAGGACCCGAGGCCGACGGCGAGGGGGAAGATGAACTGCATCGCCGTCGCCCCGGGCAGTTCGGCGCCGCTCGGTGCGACGTCCACGCTCACCGAGAACATTCCGGTGTAGTGCATGCTGCTGACGGCCGCGCCCATCACCAGGGAGGCGACGGCCACGGCGATCGGCGACTTGATGTTGAGCCCGGCCCACAGGGCGGCGGTCGCGGCGACCACGGCGATGACGACGGAGAGCGCGACGAGCACGGGGTCGTAGTGGACCTGTCCGTGCAGCCTGAGGGCCGCCATGCCGAGGTAGTGCATGCCCGCCACGCCGAGTCCGGTGGCGAGGCCGCCGAGCAGCAGGGAGCGGGTGCGGTCCTTGCCGTAGCCGACGGCGAAGACCCCGGCGCCGACGAAGACCATGGCGACGAGGAGGCTGAGGATGGTCAGGAGCACGTCGTAGCGGATGTCGGTGCCGGTGACGGCGAAGCCGAGCATCGCGACGAAGTGCATCGTCCAGATGCCGGTGCCGATGGCGGACGCGGCGGTGATCAGCCAGTTGCGCCGGGAACGGCCGCTCGCCCCCAGGGCGCGCACGGTGCAGCGCAGCCCGAGGGCGGCGCCTATGCAGGCCATCACGTACGACAGCGCGGGGGTAAGCCAGCCGAAGGCGGCGTGGTCCAGGTGTCCCATGGCCCAGGGACGCTAGTCCGGGGAGGGGCGCACGACGGGGGCGCAGTTCGAAAGCTGCTGGAATATGACGAAGAGATGTTCCAGAGCGATCGCCCTTTGTTCGAACCTGCCCGCCGCGGTCGATTTTCAGCCACCCGTGGATCGATGCCCCATGAGGGATCATGACGGTATGGCCGAAGACCACACACACGTTCAGGAATTCTTCGCCGCCCGGGCGGCCGACTGGGACCGCAAGTTCCCCGACGACGGCCCGGCCTATGCCGCGGCCGTCGCGGAACTCGGCCTCGCACAGGGCGATGCCGTCCTCGACGCGGGCTGCGGAACGGGCCGCGCCCTGATGCCGCTGCGCGCCGCCGTCGGCCCCGAGGGCACCGTCCTCGGCGCGGACCTCACGCCCGAGATGCTCGCCGAGGCCGTACGGGCCGGCCGCGACCGGTACGCCGTTTTGCTGCGCGCGGATGTGGCCCGGCTGCCGCTGCGTACCGCGTCCGTCGACGTGGTGTTCGGCGCCGGTCTGATCTCGCATCTGCCCGAACCAGCGGGAAATCTGCGGGAGTTGGCGCGCATCACGCGCCCGGGCGGCCGCCTCGCCCTGTTCCACCCGATCGGCCGGGCGGCACTGGCCGCGCGCCACGGCCGCCGGCTCACCGACGACGACCTGCGCGCGGAACCCCGGCTGCGCCCGCTGCTCGCCTCGGCCGGCTGGCGGCTGGTGTCGTACGCCGACGAGGACGAGCGTTACCTCGCGGTGGCCGTGCGCGAGGCCTGACGACCGCTCGCGAACTGTGTCTGGATTCCGTCCGGATCAGACCGCGGCCGGCCCGGCCACTTCGCGCACGAAGGCGGCCGGGGCGTCGAACACGATGTTGTGGCCGGCGTCCGGAATCGTCACGACCCGGACTCCGGAGCCGACGAGTTCGGCGCGCCCGGGCAGCGAGTCGTCGAGCCCGCCCACCAGATAGGTGCGGTCGACCGGCAGCTTCATGAGGAGCTCGCGCATCGTCGGCTCCGTACCGCGCACGAGGCCGATGGCCGTGCGGTGCAGGCCGAGCGGGTCGGTGAGGCGCATGGTCGCCGCCCACAGCGGGCCGACGCGTTCGAGCACCGCGGGGAAGCCTCCGCCGTGCACGAATTCCTCCTCGGTGTACGAGGCGATCCCACTGCTGCCCGCCGTCGGCACCGGGTTGGGGTCGAGGTTGGCCTCAGTCAGCACGAGCCGGGTCACGAGATCGGGGCGGCGGTCGGCGAGCACGACGGCGACCGCGCCGCCCATGCTGTGCGCCACCAGCTCGGCCCCGGTGACGCCCGCCGCGTCGAGGGCCGCCGCGAGCGCACCCGCGTGGTCCTCCAGCGTGTAGCCGAAGTCGGCGGGCCGGTCGCTGATGCCGTGACCGGGCAGGTCGACGAAGAGCTGACGGCGGCCCGCGAGCGCCGGGTGCCCGGCGACGTGCGCGTGATAGACGGCCGACATGGAACCCAGACCGTGCACATAGACGAGCGCGGCCCCCTCCCCCTCGCTCTCCGTCCACCGGATCCGGCTGCCCCGCCCGTCGAACTCCGCCTGCCGCATGACGCACTCCCTGTCGCTGGTCGCTTCCTTCGAACGAGACCATACATCGGTGACGTAGTACTACGCTACCGATGTACCCCACACATGAGGCAGAATGCGGGCATGCTCGAACTCGCCATCCTGGGATTCCTCTACGAAGCGCCACTGCACGGCTACGAGCTTCGCAAGCGCATCACCGCGCTCACCGGCCATGTGCGCCCGGTCGGCGAGAGCACGCTCTATCCGGCGATCAAACGCCTGGAGAAGGCGGGGTTGCTGGCCCGCGAGACCCAGCCGGGGGCGGCGGCCGCGCCCCGGCACACGCTCACCCTGACCAAGGCCGGCCGCCAGGATCTGCTGCACCGGCTCGCCGAACCGGACCGCCTCGATGTCACCGACGAGAACCGCTGGTTCACGCTGCTCGCGTTTCTGCGCCATCTGCCGGACCCCGCCGAGCAGGCGGCCGTGCTGCGCCGCAGGCTGGCCTTCCTGGAGGAACCGGCCAGCTTCTTCTACGACGGTGAACGGCCCATCAGCGCCGAGGAGTTGGACGACCCGTTCCGGCGCGGCATGCTCACGATCGCCCGGGCCACCAGCGCGGCGGAGCTCAAGTGGCTCCGCGCGACGCTGCGTTCACTGGAGCCCTGAGCCGCGCTCACTCGCCATCGGTGGCCTTGAGGTGCGGGACGGGACAGCCGCGTACGCCCGGTGTCGGGAATGTGCCGAGCTCCGGCACGCGGTAGCCCTTGGGGTAGCCCTTGACCTCGGGGTTCTGGCGCGCGTAATGGGGAGCGGAGCGCGGCGGGAGCAGGCGTACAGTGCGGGCCCGCAGGCGCAACGCACCGCGGACCAGGGTCCGTGCGGCGGGGGCGGGCGGGGCGTAGCGGAACGCCCGCAGCAGGGGTTCGTCGAGGAGCGCGAGGCTCGCGGTGCGCAGCAGGGGGGCCAGCGGCTTCGGATACCACGAAGCCATCAGGTCGATGGTCGCGTCGGACACCCGCCGCGCGCCCTCGTCGAAGCCGAAGTGGGCGGCCTCGTACTCGTCGAGGCAGCGCTCGAACTCCTCGTAGGACTCCGGGATTTCCTTGATGCCCATGTGCTTGCCGAGGGTCTGGTAGTAACGGGCCGAGGCGCGCAGTTCGTGGTCGCTCAGCCGCCGCCAGCCGTAGGAGTCGATCCAGCGTTTGGGCATGACGACGAAGGTGCAGAGCACGTAGCGCATGTCGTCGTCGCTGATGTCGTACGAGCGGTGCATCTGGTTGATGCGACGCACGGCGGTGCGTCCGCCCACGCTGTCGAAGCCGTGCTCGACGACGGTGTCGAGGAGGAGGACGGTGTCGTCGTACCTCTTTTGCGGACGGTCCGTCAGTTCGGCGGTCTCGGCGAGGAGTCGGCCGATGCTGGGCACGGCGTAGGTGCGGTACAGCGCCAACTCCAGGGCGCGCGTGTAGTCCCAGGGGAATTCCAGCGTCGACGACATTCGGTAGATCGCGAGGAAGTCCCGCTCGGGGTCGAGTCGTTGGATTTCCTTGAGCCGGTCGAAGCGAGTCACCGCTGCCCCCTATGTGTCGACGGAGGTTCAACTCTACGTTGGACGGGACCGTTCGAGAGTTCGGCGCTGCCGCGCTGCGGCCGGGTCGTCCACGGGAATCCAGGGAAGGTGGTCCTGATGTTCGGGAGATTCCGGAAGCCGGCCCGGTCGCGAGCGGCCGACGATCGCCACCACAACATCTTCGAGGCTGCGGCCGCGTATGTGGCCGCCTGTGCGGAGGACGACCAGGACGCGCTCGAAGAGGCGGCGGGCTGGGTGTCGCCCGAAGCCCTGTCGTTCGGGGTGCGCGAACTGGCCTGTCGGGCGGTCATCGCCCTGGCCCGCGACCGCGACGAGTCCCCGAGTGCCGTCGCCCAGGAACTGATGGGCCTGCCGGCGGCCTGAGGAGCACCCCGCGAGTTGCTGGTTCATGACCCTCGACGTCCGCGTTACTCAGTAGTTAAGGTGCGCCGACGAGCGAACCGTAGGGGAGGATTCCGTGACCGGGACGGACGAGGCCGAAGCGGCCGCAACCGCCGCAGAAGAGGCGCTGTACGTGCTCACGGCGGTGCTCCTCACGCCGGCGCAGTTCCCCAGCGTGCTCGGCGACGACTACCCAGAGGCGTGCGCGGCGCTCAGCCTCGGGCCGTACGCGCAGGGCTACGGTCTCGTACTCGGCCAGGACGGCACGGGCGCGCGCTGGACGGTGGTCGTCGACGACGTGTCGCTGGTGGCGGTCGCGATCGCGTCCTGGGACTGCGGCATGGAGTACGAGCTGTCGCCGGACGAGCGCACCGTGGTCGCGGCCCTGCCCGGCTGGCCCCTGGAACTGGCCATCTCGGCCCCGGACATCCCCGCCCCGCACGACCCCGTCCCCGAAGCAGAGGGCCGGCGCCCGCTCGTCTCCCCCGACACGACCGAATGGGGCCCGGCCCAACGCCGCCTCGGCGCGGACGAGATCGCGCTGCAGTGGGCGGCGTGGCGGGAGCAGCTGGGGGACGACGAGTTCGGGCCGGCACCGGACGACGCGCCGACCTCGGACGAGCCGGAATCCGCAGGGGCCGCGCCGGGCGGGGCCGAACCCGCGGGAGCCTCCTCGGCAGAGCCCGAAGCCGCAGCGACACCTGCGCGTTCCGTACCGCAGGAGGGGGCGGCCGGGCCCGTGGCCTCAGGTGCGGACCAGGGGGCGGGCGAGGGCGAGGGCTCAGCGAACGCCGATCCGGACGAAGACTCCGAACACCCCGACGCCGGGGCCGAGATGTCCGGGGTCCGGCGCGTACTGAGCGAGCTGCACGGTTACCTCGACTCCGCTCCCCCGGTCGGCCGCGTCCGCTCGGCCTTCGCCCCGGGCGGCGCCCGCATGCTGCGCGCCGACGGCCCCGGCTGGTCCCTGGTCGCCAGGACGGACGACATAGCCTTCGTCCTGCTGGACGACTCCCCCGGCGAGGTACACCCCGTGGGCCGCGGCACGGAATTGCCCGCCCTCCTCGAAGCACTGGAGGCCATGGCCGTGCGGCCGTCCTGAGGGAGCGGTCGCCGCCGCCGAACCCCGACCGGGCGTTCGGGATCACCAGGTCTACGATCGTCCCCGGCGCTCCCGGCACTTCGATCCGATCGAGTGCCGAAGGGGCGCAACGGGCACTACGGGGAGGAACTGCCATGACGGACAAGGGCGTTGACAAGGGCAGGGCCGGGAACGCGAACGGGAAGGGCTCGGCCGGGCCCGACGTCGTGTGCCGGCCGGTGGGGTGGGTCGTCGGCGGGCGGGCCGAGGTCGCCGACGATCACTGGGACCGCGAGACGGCCGTGATCCGGCTCGACGCCGAGCAGTTCGGGCCCGACGCGCTGTACGGTCTCGCGGACTTCTCGCATCTCGAAGTGGTCTTCCACTTCGACCGGGTGGCCCCCGAGAAGATCGAGTCAGGCGCCCGGCGGCCGCGCGGCAACCCGGACTGGCCGCTGGTCGGGATCTTCGCCCAGCGCGGCAAGAACCGCCCCAACCGCCTCGGCGTCTCGCGCTGCCGTGTCCTCGCGGTCGAGGGTCTGGAGGTGCGGGTCGCCGGGCTCGACGCGGTGGACGGCACGCCGGTGCTCGACATCAAGCCGCACATGGCCGAATTCGGCCCGCGCGGCGAGACCACGCAGCCGCAGTGGTCGGTGGAGCTGATGCGGGACTACTACGAGTGACGCGGGTGAGCGTCGCGGTGTGACGTCGCTGAGCAGCACGCCCGCTGTCTCAACCGCGCCAACACCTCGGGCGGCGCAGGCACCAGCCCGCCCCGGCCTCAACTCCCCCGCACCGACGCCCAGTTGAGCCCCAACCGCCTAAACCCGCTCAAGCGGCCGGTGCGGTCCCACCGGTAGCTCGGCCGTGATCGGGTCGCCCGGGCGGATCTCGCCGCCCGCGCGGACCACGCTCATGATTCCGGCCTTGCGGACTATGTTGCCGTCGGCGTCGCGGCCGACGACCTGCTTCAGGAGGCCGTCCTGGAACCCGTCGATCTGGAGGCAGGGGTTGCGCAGGCCGGTGACCTCGACGACCGCGTCGGCGCCGATGTGCAGCAGGGTGCCGACGGGCAGGCCGAGGAGGTCGATGCCCTGAGTTGTCACGTTCTCGCCGAGCTGCCCGGGGGCGACCTCGAAGCCCTGCTCGGCGACCTCACCGAACAGCTCCCCGTGGATCAGGTGGACCTGGCGCAGGTTCGGCTGCGTCGGGTCCTGGGCGACGCGAGAGCGGTGCTTGACCGTCACGCCCGCATGGACGTCTCCCTCCACCCCGAGCCCGGGCAGCAGCGTGATGCTGTCCCGGCTCGGCTTGGTGAATGAGTACTCACCATTGCTGCTGACCGCCGTGACCGTGCCCTTGGTGCCGCTCATCGCGCGGGGCTCCCCTTTGCCGTGACAATGATCGGCCCGAGCCTATCCCGGCAGGTCAGAGGCATCCAGGGGCATCCAGGGGCTGCCTAGCGGCCGAGCTCCTTGCGGGATATGTGCCGCAGCCTGCGGCGCTGGCTCGGGTCCAGCATCAGGTAGGCCGCCACGGGGACGCCGATCAGCACCAGCAGGGCGAGCCAGAAACCGATCAGTGGGATCAGGATGAGCCCCGCCACGACTCCACCGCCGGCGATCATCGCGCGCTTCGACATGTCCGTCGCCTTCCTTTGCGCGGCCTGTGGCCGCTCTTCCTGTCCAGAGAACGCACGGCGGCGCCCGCTGGTTCCAGCTCTGCTTCCACTATGCGTCACTTCCGCAGCGGCGCGCCGACCTCGTGCATGTGACCCAGCGCCTGCCGGTAGGACTCGGTCAGCGAGGTCTCCGTGTACGGGATGCCCACGGCGGCGCAGTGGGCGCGGACCATCGGCTGGGCGAGCCTGAGGTGCGGGCGCGGCATGCTCGGGAAGAGGTGGTGCTCTATCTGATAGTTCAGGCCGCCCAGGAACCAGTCGGTGAGGAAGCCGCCGCGCACGTTGCGCGAGGTCAGGACCTGGCGACGCAGATGGCCCCAGCCCGAGTCCTCGGGGTCGTCGGGGTCGGGCATCTCCATGCCCTTGTGGTTGGGGGCGAAGGTCATGCCGAGGTGCAGGCCGAACAGCGCGTGGTGCACCAGGGCGAACACCAGCGCCTTGCCCGGCGACATGACGGTCAGGAGCAGGGTCGCGTAGCCGACGAGGTGGGCGGTCAGGAGGGGCGCCTCGGCGGCCCGCTCGCGGGGCGGCTGCCGCTTGAGGTCCTGGAATCCGTACACCTTCAGGGCGATGCCCTCCAGGAGCAGCATCGGGAAGAAGAGGCGGGCCTGGTTGCGGGTGAGCCAGCGGGCGAAGCCTTCGCGCTGCTCGGCTTGGCGCTGGGTCCACACGAGGGCGCCGACCCCGACATCGGGGTCCTTGTCGATGTGGTTCGGGTTGGCGTGGTGACGGTTGTGCTTGTCGTTCCACCAGGCGTAGCTCATGCCGAGCAGGAGGTCGCTGTGGAACAGGCCGATGAGCCGGCCCGCGCCCTTGCCCCGGGTTATCTGGGCGTGGCCCGCGTCGTGGCCGAAGAAGGCGCTGCGGGCCCAGAACACCGAGAGCGGCACGGCGAGCAGCAGATTCCACCAGGTGTCGCCGGTCAGTACCAGCGCGGTGATCGTCGCGGCCAGGGCGAGGAGGTTGACGGCGATGCGGGTCGCGTACCAGCCGGTGCGCCGGTCGAGCAGGCCCTGCCCCTTCACCGTCTTGAGCAGCGGCGCGAATTCGCTGCCCGCCCGCGGCTCGGCAGGGGCGCCGAGGCCCGCGGTGGGCTGCGGCATGGTCGCCTGTGACATGACGTCTCCGGTGGTCGGTCGTCCCCCGCAGTCCCCTGCGCTGACCTGACTGAACGTACGGACAGCCACCCCTTGACGACCATGGAGCCACCACCCCTCTACCGGCGGGGGCTTGCCCCGCGCCGCCGGGTGGTGCTGGCAACACCCACCCGCATCGCGTGTGACGCAGGCCACCTCGCGAAGCCCCCGCCCGGCCGTTCTTTCCTGTACCCTCGGCCGCTCCGGCCAACGTAGTCAAATTTGAGGAATGCGTTATCGCTGTGCAGAGGCTCCCCGCTCCCACGCCGCCCCAGCTCGCCGAACTCGCCAGCTGTTCCGTGACCTTCCTGCCCGCCGATCCCTCCCGCACCGGGCGGATGGCTTTCTGGCACCCGGAGGGCGAAGCGCCCCCGGCCGCGCCCGGCACCGTCGAGGACCTCACCGTCGTCGGCGCAGACGTCGCGCTCCACGACGTGCGCGCCCTCCTGCTGCCGGTGCGCGACGCGCTGCCCGTGCTCACCCGGGCCCGAGCCTCGGCCCAGGCATCGCGCCCCGCCGCGTTCTGGGGCACGGCAGCCCTGCTCGCCCTTCAACTCGCCGCTCGGGGGCTGCTGTTGCCCGGTCTGACCGCGAGCGACCACGACGCGTGGCGGGTCGGTCCGCTCGGCGCCGACGAGCTGGACAAGGTGCGTGAGCTGGCCGCCGCGATGCCTCCTGAGGCACATGCCGTACCGCTCGACGCGCCCGGACCGCTGCTGCTTCCGGAGCCCGAGCGGCTCCTGCGCGCCTTCCTGGACGCGGTCGCCGACGGCCTTCCGCGCACCCTCGCCGCAATGCGGGCCACCGGCTCGCCGGCCTTCGCCGCCGACGCGCCGCAGCGGCTGCCGGAGCAACGGGCCTGGGCCGCCGATGTGGCCGCCGGGCACGACGCGGGCGTACGGATCTCGCTGCGGGTGGAACTTCCGGGGCTCGCCTCGGCGGACCCCGAGAGCGCGGGGCCGGTGTTCCGGGCCGTGCTCCAGATGCACAGCGTCAGCGATCCCGCGCTGGTCGCGGACGCCGCCGAGGTGTGGGCGGGATCCGGTGCGGCCGCCGCGTTCGGCCCCCGGGCCCGCATGGACGCGCTGCTCGCCCTGCGCCGGGCGGCCCGCGCCTGGGCCCCGCTGGCCCCGCTGCTCTCGGCCGCCGTGCCGGACGCGGTCGAGCTCGCTGACGAGGAGGCGGCCGAGCTGCTCGGCGCGGCCTCGCGCACGCTGGCCGCGACCGGCGTGCGGGTGCACTGGCCGAAGGAGCTGTCCCGCAAACTGACGGCGCGTGCGGTGATCGGCCCGCAGGACCAGGGACCCGAGCGGATCGAGTCCGGGGCGCCCTCGGTACTGTCCGCCGACGCGCTGCTCGCGTTCAACTGGTGGTTCGCGCTGGGCGACACCGAGCTGTCCCGGCAGGAGCTGGACGCGCTCGCCGAGGCGAATCGTCCCGTGGTGCGGCTGCGCGACCAGTGGGTGCTCGTCGATCCGGAGGAGGTGCGGCGCGCCCGCGCGGCCCAGGACCGCAAGGTGACCCCGGTCGACGCGCTCGCCGCCGTCCTGACCGGCTCCACCGAGATCGACGGACGCCGGGTCGACGTCGAGGCGACGGGCTGGCTGGCCCGCCTGCGTGACCGCCTCGCCGATCCCGAGGGCGACCGCGAGCAGCCCGTCGCCCAACCGGCCGCGCTCACCGCCCAGTTGCGCGACTACCAGCTGCGCGGACTCAACTGGCTTGCCGACATGACCTCGTTGGGCCTCGGCGGCTGTCTCGCCGACGACATGGGCCTCGGCAAGACGATCACACTCATCGCCCTGCATCTGCACCGCCAGAGCGACCCGGCGTCGGCGGGCCCGACCCTCGTCGTCTGCCCCACTTCCCTCATGGGCAACTGGCAGCGGGAGATCGAGAAGTTCGCGCCGGGCACGCCCGTGCGCCGCTTCCACGCCTCCTCCCGCTCGCTCGACTCGCTGGCGGACGGCGAGTTCGTGCTCACCACGTACGGCACGATGCGCCTGGACGCCGCCAAGCTGGCCGCCGCCCAGTGGGGCATGGTGGTCACCGACGAGGCCCAGCACGTCAAGAACCCGTACTCCGCCACCGCCCGACAACTGCGTACGATCGGGGCGCGGGCCCGGGTGGCGCTCAGTGGCACGCCCGTCGAGAACAACCTCTCCGAGCTGTGGGCGATCCTCGACTGGACCACGCCCGGCCTCCTCGGCCGGCTCGCCACGTTCCGTACCAAGTACGCGTCCGCCGCCGAGAGCGGCTCCGACCCGGCGGCCGCCGAACGGCTCTCCCGGCTCGTGCGGCCCTTCCTGCTGCGCCGCCGCAAGTCCGACCCGGGCATCGCTCCCGAACTGCCGCCCAAGACCGAGACCGACCGGGCCGTCTCCCTCACCAAGGAGCAGACCGGCCTGTACGAGGCGGTGGTGCGCGAGACGCTGGCCGAGATCTCCGGCGCGGACGGCTTCGAGCGGCGCGGCCTGGTGATGAAGCTGCTGACCGCACTCAAGCAGATCTGCAACCACCCCGCCCAGTACCTCAAGGAGGACGACCCCGAGATCACCGGCCGCTCGGGGAAGCTGGAGCTGCTCGACGAGCTCCTGGACACCATCCTCGCCGAGGACGGCTCGGTCCTCGTCTTCACCCAGTACGTGCAGATGGCCCGGCTCATCGAGGAGCACCTAGCGGCGCGCGGTGTGCCCACGCTGTTCCTGCACGGCGGGACGCCCGTGGAACGCCGCGAGGAAATGGTGCAGCGCTTCCAGGAAGGTCAAGTCCCGGTGTTTTTGCTGTCGTTGAAGGCGGCCGGCACCGGCCTCAACCTCACCCGGGCCGGCCATGTCGTCCACTACGACCGCTGGTGGAACCCGGCGGTCGAGGCGCAGGCCACCGACCGGGCATACCGCATCGGCCAGACCCAGCCGGTCCAGGTGCACCGGCTGATCACTGAGGGCACCATCGAGGACCGGATCGCCGACATGCTGGACCGTAAGCGGGAGTTGGCGGATTCGGTGCTCGGCTCGGGCGAGTCCGCGCTGACCGAACTCTCCGATGCCGAGCTGACGGATCTGGTGGCGTTGCGAGGGAGCGGGCGATGAGCGACACGTACGAGAACGAGCGCACCTTCGAACCGCTGCCGCCCGCGCACGGGCGCGGCTTCGCGACCAGTTGGTGGGGCCTGGCCTGGCTGAAGGCCCTGGAGGACACCGCGCTCGACGGCCGGCAGCTCAAGGAGGGGCGCCGGCTCGCCCGCGAGGGCACGGTCGGCGCGGTGACGGTTCGGCCGGGCCGGATCACCGCGGTCGTACGGGGCCGGGACGGTTCGCAGCACCGCAGCGACGTGCTGCTGCAGGAGCTTGACGAGGACGACTGGGACCGCTTCCTGACGATGGCGGCGGAGCGCGCGGGGCATGTCGCGGCCCTGCTCGACCGCGAGATGCCACCGCACCTCGTGGAGGACGCGACGAGCGCCGGGGTCGAACTCCTCCCCGCAATCGGCGACTTGGAGGCCGCGTGCACCTGCGAGGCCTGGGACCACTGCCCGCACTCGACGGCTCTCTGCTATCAGGTGGCGCGGCTCCTGGACCAGGATCCGTTCGTCCTGCTGCTGATGCGGGGCCGCGCGGAACGGCCGCTGCTCGACGCGTTGCAGGAGCGCAGTGCGGGCCCGCTCGCGGACGAGCCCGCGCTACCTCAGGGCGTCCCGGTCGAGGAGGCGTTCGCGGCCGTGGACATAGTGCCGCCGCTGCCCGGTCTCCCTCACCTTCCGCCGGAGCCGGGCGAGCCCGCGCACCTGGACACCGAGACCTCACCGGAGCCCGGTGTCGACCCGGCGGCGCTGGAATTCCTGGCCGCCGACGCGGCGGCACGGGCGCACCGCATGCTGGCGGAGGCGCTGGCGACCGGGCATGAACTGCATCCGTTCGAGGCGGAGTTGACGGAGGATCAGGACACGGTTCGCCTGGCCGCCTCGTGTCACGAAAACCTGATCTCGGCACGCCTCGCCACCGCTTCGGGGCGTCGCCCCGCCGATCTGGCCGCAGCCGTACGCGCCTGGCGGCTCGGCGGGGCCGCGTCGCTCCAGGCCCTTGAGGAGGAGTGGGCTCCGGGTGCGGAGGAGCTGGCCCGGGCCGTCGCGGGTCTCGACCGCGCCTGGCCCGAGGCCGAGCGCCCGGCACTGCGGGCGGCCGGCAACCGCTGGACTGTGACCGGCCGGGGTGCCCAGCTGCGGCTCGGCCGCGACGGCCGGTGGTGGCCCTACCGCAAGGAGCGCGGCCGCTGGACCCCGGCGGGCCCGGCGGACCGGGACCCGGCGGCGGCGCTGGAGACGATGCCGGCGGAGGGGGGCGCCGGCGGCTGAGCCGGGCGCGGGGGGACGTTCAGCCCAGCGTTCGGCCGGCCGTCACCAGCCCCTCCACCCCGGAGGGGACCCCGCTCGGCCATTCCGTGGGGAACCCACTGGGCAACGTGGTCGGAAACCCGCTGGGCAAGTCCGTTGGCAGGGAGGGCAGTTCGGACGGCAGCGCGGTGGGCAGGGACGTCGGGAATCCGCTCGGCAGGCTGAGCGACGGCGTCGGCGTCGGGCTCGCGGGGCTGCTCCCAGCGGGGCCGTGCGGCTTCTCGCCGCCACCGCCCCGCGTGACCGCGAAGGCAATGGCGGCGATCGCCACGACGGCCACGACGATCGCCACGGCGAGAAAGGGACCTCTGCGCCGTCCCCCTCCCGGCGGCTGAAGCGGCGGCGGCCCGAAGCCCCCTCCTGGCGGCGGTCCGAATCCCTGCCCGTACGGCGGACCGGGCGGCTTGGGCGGTACGGGCGGTGTGGCCATACCCTCCAGAGTCGGCGGAAAGGGGGCGCCCCCGCGACCCTTCTGCGGAAGTTGCGTCAACCTGCCCGAAGGGCCGCAGCATGTGCGGCGCCCCGCCCGCACCGCCCGTCCCCTTCCGCCCCGAGCGCCCCGAGCGCCCCGGACCGTACGGTAACTGTCGCTAGCCTCTTGGCTGTTGACCGACAGAGGGAGCAGACGTGCCGGGGGAATCCAGTACGGGTACGGGGCTGGCGAAGAACGCCGTCGGTCTGCGCGAGGTCCTCTTCCAGAGCGTCACCGCGATGGCGCCCGCGGCTGCCGTCGCCGCGTCCATTCCGGCGGGCGCCGCGTTCGCGGGCGGCAGCCTGCCGCTGTCGGTCCTGGTGGCGTTGGTGGCGTGCCTGTTCACGGCGTCGTGCGTGGCGGAGCTCGCCCAGCACCTGCCCGCCGCCGGTTCGGTCGCCACCTACAGTGCGCAGGGGCTGCATCCGGCGGTCGGCTTCCTGGTCGGCTGGGGCTATGTGTTCGTCGAGGTGCTCGTACCGCCCCTGCCGCTGCTCCAGCTCGGCTTCACCACGGCGGGCACCCTGCACCAGCAGTGGGCGTCGTATCCGGCGGGCCTGTGGTGGCCGTGGTCGCTGGCCGGGGCGGTCGTCATAGCGGTCACGGGCTTCTTCGGAGTGCGGGCCTCGGCCCGGTTCGGCACGGTGCTCGGCATCTTCGAGGTGCTGGTGTTCATGGCCTTCGCGGTGATGCTCATCGCGGCGGCCGGGTCCCACAACACCCTCTCCGTGTTCGGCACTTCGCACACCGCGCAGGGCTACAGCGGAATCGGCGGGGTGTTCGCCGGCTCCGTCTTCGCGGTGCTCGCCTTCGCCGGGTTCGAGTCGGCCGCCCCGCTCGCCGAAGAGGCCAAGGACCCGCAACGCACGATGCGCCGCGCGGTGTTCGGGGCGGCGCTCTCCATCGGGGTGGTGTACGTCGTGACCACGTACGCGATGGCGGTCTACTTCGGTCCCGACCGGTTCGCCGGCTTCGGCGCGTCCGGCGACGCCTCGTGGGAGGGCGTGGCGCGAGCCTCGTTCGGGCTGTTCTGGGTCGTCCTCTTCCTGGCCGTGGTCAACTCGACGATCGGGAACGCCAACGCGTCTTCCAACGTGTCGACGCGTACGGCCTTCGCGCTCGGCCGGATCGGGCTCTTCCCCCGCTCGTTCACCCGCCTGCACCCCCGCCACCGCTCGCCCGTCACCGGCGTCGCCGTGCAGTTCGTCGTGGCGGTCGCGGCCATGCTGGGGCTCGGCCTCCGGTACGGCCCGGTGACGGCGTTCGCCCTGCTCGCCACGGTCATCGTCACCGTGATCATCGGCGTGTACATCGTGGCCGACCTGGCCTGCGCCGGATACTTTCTGCGGCGGCGCCGCGAACTGTTCAGCCCGGTTCGGCATGTGCTGTTCCCGGTGCTCGGCATCGCCGCGTTCGTCCCGGCGCTGCTCACCGCGGCGGGGATCCCGGCCTTCAGCTTCGTCGCCGAGCTCGCGCCGCCGGTGTCGTACGCCGGGCCCGTCGTCGGGGCGTGGATGGCGATCGGGGTCGTCGTGCTCGTGGTGGTGACGCGCCGGCACCCCGAGCGCCTTGCGCAGACCGGCCGCGTTCACCTCATTGATCCCGATGAGGACCACGAGGAGACAGGAGCAGTACGAGGATGAGCGACGATCCCCGGATCCTGACCGTGCGGCCCAAGGAGAACGAGTACGCCTGGACGTTCGGGGGTGCGGCCCCGGTGGCGCGCATCACCCCCGGCACCGCCCTTGACCTGTACACCGAGGACTGCTTCGCCGGGCGGGTGCGTTCCGAGCGCGATCTGGTGTCCCGCGTCTGCGAGTTCCCGTTCCTCAATCCGCAGACCGGGCCGTTCTACGTCGAGGGCGCAGAACCGGGCGACACCCTCGCCGTGCACTTCGTGTCGATCCGGCCCGCGCGCGACTGGGCCGCGTCCACGACCGTCCCCCTGTTCGGCGCGCTCACCTCCACCCATGCGACGGCGACGCTCCAGCCGCCGCTGCCCGAGGTGGTGTGGATGTGGGAACTCGACCGGGCGCGCGGGACGTGTCTGTTCCGGGCCCGTGAGAACGACATCGAGATCGAGCTGCCGATGGACCCGATGCACGGCACGGTCGGCGTGGCCCCCGCCAACCTGGAGGTGCGCTCCGCCCTGGTCCCGGACGCCCACGGCGGGAACATGGACACGCCGGAGATGCGGGCGGGTGTGACCTGCTATCTCGGGGTCAATGTGGAGGGCGCCCTGTTCAGTCTCGGCGACGGACACGCCCGCCAGGGCGAGGGCGAGACATGTGGGGTGGCCGTGGAGTGCGCCATGAACACGGTCGTCGTGATCGAGCTCCTCAAGGGCGTCGACACACCCTGGCCACGCATCGAGTCCGACACACACATCATGTCGACGGGCTCGGCGCGCCCCCTCGAAGACGCCTTCCGCATCTCGCAGTTGGACCTGGTGCGCTGGCTGGAGCGCGACTACGGCCTTTCGCCGCTGGACGCGTACCAACTCGTGAGCCAGGCGGGCGAGGCTCCGCTGGCCAACGTCTGCGACACCAACTACACCTGTGTCGCGAAGATCCGCAAGGAGTGGCTGCCCCGGCGGGGCGAGCCGCACCGGGGCCTGCACCGCCACCTGCGCGAGCAGGCAGCCCAACTCCCTTCATTTCCAGCCTAGTTGAGGAGCATGTCCATGAACCGAAGAAGACTCCTCCAGGGCGCGGCCGCCTCGGCCGCCGCCGGCTTCCTGTTCCCGGCGACCGAGGCGGCGGCGGACGGCACCACGGACTATCCGGGCGCGCACTGGATGCCGGCTTCGAACTCCAACTACACCGCATCCACCAGGCCTTCGACGTATCCGATCGACTACGTCATCATCCACGTCACGCAGGAAACCTGGTCGAACACCGTCGACATCTTCCAGAACCCGGCGAAGAAGGTGTCCGCGCACTATGTGACACGCTCCGCCGACGGATACCTCGCACAGATGGTCCGGGAGCACGACATCGCCTGGCACGCCGGGAACTGGGACTACAACACCCGCAGCATCGGCATCGAGCACGAGGGCTGGATCGACCAGCCCGCCTACTTCACGAACGCGCTGTACGAGAAGTCGGCGGCGCTCACCGCATCCATCTGCGACCGGTACGGCATCCCGAAGGACCGCGAGCACATCCTCGGCCACTACCAGGTACCCGGCACCGACCACACCGACCCGGGGCCCGAGTGGGACTGGGTGCGGTACATCAGACTGGTCAACTTCGCCTGATCGGCGGCCGGTCACCCGGGGCTGCTTGTCGGGCCGCTTCTCCGGGACCACGATGGGGGCGGTCCATACGGCGTGCAGGGAGGCCGAGTTGACGGACGGGCGTAACGAGTCCTGGGTGGCCCTGGAGGCGGGGGTCGACCCTGCCGAGCGAAGCGGCCAACTCCGGCGCGCGCACGACGAGTTCACCGGTGACGGGCGGGTGGTGCGCCCGGTGCGTCCGCTGGTGGCGGCGTCCTGGCGGCGGTCCGCGCGGGCCCGGGTCAGTCCGGACGGCGCGGCCTGTGTGGAACTCGGCGAGGAGGAGCTCGCCGGGCACCGCGACGGCCATCCACTCGCCCGCGTCATGCCGGTGATACGGGAACTGACCGGGTCGTACGCGGGTGACGGCGAGCACCTGGTGGCCGTGTGCGACGCGCAGGGGCGGCTGCTGTGGGTCGAGGGACATCCGCGAACGCGCGCCGCGGCCGGACGGATGAACTTCGTACCCGGCGCCCGCTGGGCCGAGTCGGCCGTGGGCACCAACGCGCCCGGCACCGCCCTCGCCGAGGACCGCCCGGTCCAGGTGTTCTCGGCCGAGCACTTCCGCCGCCCGGTCCAGCGGTGGACCTGCGCGGCCGCCCCCGTGCACGACCCGCGTACGGGACGGCTGCTCGGGGCCGTCGACCTGACGGGCGGCGACGGCCTCGCCCACCCGCACAGCCTGGGCTTCGTCCAAGCCGTGGCACGGACCGTAGAGGCTGAACTCGCCCTGATAGCACCGCCGTTGATGCACGAAACGATCTCCCTCAGCGCTCTGGGCAGGGACGAGGCGCTGCTCGTCGCGGACGGCCGCAAGCTCCGCCTGAGCCACCGCCACAGCGAAATCCTGGTCCTCCTCGCCCGCCACCCCGAGGGCCTGAGCGGCGACGAACTGCTGGTGTCCCTGTACGAGGACGAGACCGTCAGCCCGGTCACGCTGCGCGCCGAACTGTCCCGACTGCGACGGCTGTTGGGCCCCGAACTCCTCGCCTCCCGCCCCTACCGGCTGACCGCACCCGTGGACGCGGACTTCGACACGGTGGCCCGACGCCTCGGCTCGGGCGCGGTGGCCGCGGCGATGACGGTGTACGCCGGCCCGCTCCTGCCGGGCTCACAGGCGCCCGCGGTGACTCGCCTGCGCCGACGCCTGGCCGACCAGCTACGGGCCGCGCTGCTGGCCCGCGCCGACCCGGGGTTGCTGGCCGACTGGGCGTACAGCCCGTGGGGCGAGGACGACCTGCCGGCGTGGCAGGCCCTGGCGACTGCACTGCCAAGGGGTCAACAGGCGTCCGCACAGGCCAAGTTGACGGAATTGAAGGAGGAACAGGGCCTCGCAACGGGGTTGCAACGTCCGCGCGCCTAATCTGCGCACCGTGCGCCGTCCAAAGGCGGGCGGCGCGGCAGAGGGAGGCCACGGAGATGACCCGTTTCGCAGCACCCGGCACCGAGGGCGCGCTCGTCTCGTTCCAGTCCCGCTACGACAACTGGATCGGCGGCGAGTACGTGCCGCCCCGGCTCGGCCAGTACTTCGAGAACCCGAGCCCCGTCAACGGCCGCCCCTTCACGGAGATCGCGCGCGGCACCGCCGAGGACGTCGAGCTGGCGCTGGACGCGGCACACGCGGCCGCGCCCGCCTGGGGGCGCACCTCGCCGGAGGCCCGCGCGAACATCCTGCTCAAGATCGCGGACCGGATGGAGGCGCACCTGGAGGACCTCGCCGTCGCCGAGAGCTGGGAGAACGGCAAGCCCGTCCGCGAGACCCTCGCCGCCGACATTCCGCTGGCCATCGACCACTTCCGGTACTTCGCGGGCGCGTTGCGCGCGCAGGAGGGTTCGCTCAGCGAGATCGACGACGACACGGTCGCCTACCACTTCCACGAGCCGCTCGGCGTGGTCGGCCAGATCATCCCGTGGAACTTCCCGATCCTGATGGCCGTGTGGAAGCTGGCCCCGGCGCTGGCGGCAGGCAACGCGGTGGTCCTGAAGCCCGCCGAACAGACCCCGGCCTCAATCCACTACTGGATGACCCTGGTGGCGGATCTCCTCCCCCCGGGCGTGGTGAACATAGTCAACGGCTTCGGCGTGGAGGCGGGCAAGCCGCTGGCGTCGAGCCCGCGCGTGGCGAAGATCGCGTTCACGGGCGAGACCACGACGGGGCGGCTGATCATGCAGTACGCCTCGGAGAACATCAAGCCCGTCACCCTCGAACTGGGCGGCAAGTCCCCCAACATCTTCTTCGACGACGTGTGGGCCAAGGACGACGACTTCCGCGACAAGGCTCTCGAAGGCTTCACGATGTTCGCCCTCAACCAGGGCGAGGTCTGCACCTGCCCGTCCCGCGCCCTGATCCAGCGCGGCCACTACAGCGAGTTCCTGGAGGCGGCGATCGCCCGCACGGAACAGATCGTCCCGGGCCACCCCCTGGACACCGACACGATGATCGGCGCCCAGGCCTCCAACGACCAGCTCCAGAAGATCCTCTCCTACCTGGACATAGGCCAGCAGGAGGGAGCGAAGATCCTGACGGGCGGTCAACGAGTCAGCTACGACGGCGAGTTGGCGGGCGGCTACTACGTCCAGCCCACCATCTTCGAAGGCGACAACCGCATGCGGATCTTCCAGGAGGAGATCTTCGGCCCGGTGGTGGCGGTGACCTCGTTCACCGACTTCGACGACGCGATCGGCACGGCGAACGACACCCTGTACGGCCTGGGCGCCGGCGTGTGGACCCGCGACACGAACACGGCCTACCGCGCCGGCCGCGCGATCCAGGCCGGCCGAGTCTGGACCAACTGCTACCACGCATACCCGGCACACGCCGCCTTCGGCGGGTACAAGCAGTCGGGGATCGGCCGCGAGACGCACAAGATGATGCTGGAGCACTATCAGCAGACGAAGAACTTGTTGGTGTCGTACTCGCCGAAGAAGCTGGGCTTCTTCTAGGGGTACGAGGAGGAAGGCGCCTGACGTGGGATTTTACCCGTCAGGCGCCTTCTACTCAGCCCGCTCAGAGCAGGGTCCAGTTTGCGCTCTACCTCCCAGTTCCTCCCACCGGTATCCCACTCGTGACCAGCCCTTCCGGACCAGTCACGGACCAAACTCCGACTCACCCCGCGGGCGCCCCGGCCCGGCTGACCCGGTCCCACTCCTCCATCGACTGCTCGATGAGGCGGTTGGCCTGCTCCCGGACGCCGTCCAGGAACTTGGCGTAGTGACGGAAGAGGACCTCGATGCTCTGGCCCGCACGGCGAGCGCATTCTGCCGGGTCGACACCGGAGTACAGCCAGAACGAGATCCCGGCATGTCGGAGATCGTATGGCCGCTTGGCCAGCCCGGAGGCAAGTTCCGTGCGGGTCAGCACGTACTTCCGTGCCCGCGCCCACGTCATGCCATAGGCCGCCGCTTCCACGTAGTTACCGGCCTGGTTCCGGAACACCGGACCGTCCGGCGCCACACCGAACCGTTGCGAACGAGAGACTCCCGCCAGATCACGTGCCCCGCTCTCCAACGCAACCCGGACGAAGGCAGCTGCTGCTTGCGTCTGCGACCAGCCGGTCTCCGCGAGCACCTCTGCCAGCGCTACAACCTCCGCTGCTGGGAGGTCCGCCTGGCCCTGGAGGTCCCGCGCCTGACCGCCACTGAGACGCGTCTGCTGACCGCCCCCTTCACAGGGGAACTCGCCGACCTGGTCGAAGGCCTGATCGGCAGAAGGCTCAACGGAAGGCAGATCTGGATGGAACTCCTGGACCATCACGACTACTTGGTCACCTACGACGGCATCCGCCATTACCTGAGGTACACACGACCCCGAAGGGCATCATCACGAGCAGACTCGCTGACATCCCAACCAGCCGGCCCAGGCCAGCCGGCTGCAGATGACCAACCTTGCCGATGAAGGACAAACTGCCTTCACACGCTCGCCGAACCAGGCTCAGCTCGCCACGGAGGGCCCTTTTGAGCAATGCGCAGTCGATATATCGCCACTTCTTTCAACAACATCACGACTGGGCGCCATCGTTCGCTTACGTTTCCGATCATGCCTGATCCGCAGCACGTGCCGCACTTGCCGCAGGAGGAGACCGACTTGATTCGTGCGTGCCACGAACTGGGTTATGAGACTGCCCGGCAGGAGGCGGCGAGCGGCGAGCGAGTGGTGCGTTGCCCGGGGCTGGATCTCATGGTGTCGCCCGAAGTCCTCGCGCCTGCTCCTGTGGTGGCCGAGGTGCTGGACAGGTCGGTCCTTTCAGAAGCCAAGAGAGGCCGAAGCGTGCGGGACCTGGGCACCGGCTGCGGCATCAATGGCATCCTGGCCGCAGGACGCGGCTGTGATGCACTGGCTGTCGACATCAACCCGCACGCTGTCGCAGCGGCAGCCACGGACGCAGTACGCAACGGCTATCGGTCGCTGATGGACCGCAGCGGACTACGGCGCACGGTGGTGGACCGGCTGAAGCGCGAGCGCGACGGCCGACTGGTGGAGTACATCGCCTACCGGCTGAGCCGGTAACGCCCATGTCCTCTCAACGAGCGAAAGACACAGTGCTCATCGCCGGGGCCTACGCGGTCGACCTGGTCCTCACGGATCTGCGCGGCCCGGTGAGCGCGGGGGCCGAGGTGTGGGCCGATGGACTGGACATGGTGCCCGGAGGGGCGTTCACGTTGGCGATGGGGCTGCACCGGCTGGGGCGGCAGGCAGTGTGGGCGGCCGATTTCGGCACGGACGTCTTCAGCCGTGAGGTCCTGGCCGCGGCGCGTCAAGAAGGCATGGACGAGGCAGGCTTCCGTCATCACCCACGCCCTGTGCGCAATGTGACGGTGGCCCTGTCCAATGCGAAGGACCGGGCAATGATCGCCCACGAGGACCCCGTCACGGCCCGCCCTCTCGCAGAGTTGATCGATACGTTCCGCCCGTCAGTGGTGATGCTCCCCTTCCTCCAGTTCGGGCCGGACGCCACAGACGCGCTGGAAATGGCAGCCCGGCACGGGGCCCGGGTATTCATGGACTGCCAGGACCATCCCGGCCACATCGGCATGGACGACGTACGCAAGGCCCTGGGGCAGGTGGACGTATTCGCGCCCAACGAGTCAGAAGCGCTGCGGGTGACCGGGGCCGGCACGGTCGAAGAGGCGCTGTCACTGCTCTGCGAGCTGGTGCCCACGGTGGTGATCAAACGCGGTCCAGCAGGCGCGGTAGCCGCAACGAACGGGCTTCGGACAGCTCAAGCCTCTCTTGCGGTGCCGGTGGTGGACACGACGGGAGCCGGAGACTGCTTCAACGTGGGCTTCGTGCACCGGTGGATTGACGGCAGCCCGCTGAACGACTGCCTGGCAGCGGGCGTGGCCTGCGGAGCCGCCGCCGTTACCGGACCCGGCTCAAGGAACGCGCTCTACGCCCCCGAGCTCACGACATGGCTCACACGGCTGCCGCACTGAACGTGGAACCAGGAAAACAGGGGGCTGTCATGAACTACCGCGAAAACCGGGCGCGTGGCGGACACGTCCCTGCGGGCCAAAGAGTCCTGGTCGCCGACCTCGACGGCACATTGCTGGGCGGCGACCGGGAGAGCCGCCTGCAGCTGCGCCGTGCTCTGGAGCGCCACCCGGAGATCATCGTCGTCTTCGCCACAGGCCGCAGCCTGAACTCCGTACGGGCGCTGCTGCGACAGGACCCGCTGCTCCCCGCACCACGGTGGATCGTCGCGGACGTCGGTGCCAGCGTCATCGACGCCACCGACATGAGCCACACCGCCGCGCTGGAACGCCCCCTGCGGATGGGATGGCCCGGGCACGCACCCGTCCGGGAAGCGCTGCGCGGCTTCCCTCAACTCGCGTACCAGAACGTCGCCCAGGAAGGGCGCTGCTCGTACTTTCTGGCTCCCGAAGGGCTGACCGGCGACCTCACGTCGGCAGTGGAGAACTTGGGATGCTCCTGGTCCTACAGCGAAGAACGCTACTTCGACGTCCTGCCCCCGCGCGCGGGCAAGGGACCAGCCGTCCGGCAGCTCATCCACAAGCACCAATGGCCCTTGTCCGGCCTGCTCGTTGCCGGTGACTCACTCAATGACCTGTCACTGTTCCACCTCCGCTCTCACGGAGTCATCGTGGGCAACGCCGAAGCGGCCCTCACCGAGCGAGCCCCCGAAGGCCCCCTGATCCACCGCTCCCACCTCGACGGGGCCGCCGCCATCCTCTCAACGCTGCACCACCTCAACTGGGTCGATCCGCCCTCACCTGTCGTCATCGGCTACCACCGCGCTCCCGCTCGCTGGAGCGAAGGACGATGGGAACAGCCCTCCAGCCCCAACGGCATCCTGCCCACCCTCACATCCATCGTCGGCAGCACGAACAAGGACGGCGGCCTGCACGCTGTGTGGGCCGCCGCGGTCGCTGCGGAAGGCCACGACTCCTGGCCCTCCTCGTTCCCCGACCGCCTGCCCATGGCGCTTCTGCCCGTGCCGGCGTCCCGCTGGGCCGGGTACTTCCACCGGGCCTGCAAAGAAATGCTGTGGCCGGCGCTGATGTCCCAGCCGCACCTCATCCATCACGACCCGGCCCACTGGGCCGACTACGAGCACGTCAACGCCGCCTTCGCGGACCACATCAGCGCCCACGCCGCCCACGACGCAACCGTGTGGCTGCACGACTACAACCTCTGGCTCGTCCCCGGCCTCCTCAAGCGCGCTCGGCCGGACCTGACCATCGGCCTGTTCCACCACACCCCATTCCCCCCGCCCGACGTCTTCCGTGCCCTGCCCGTCGCCGAACAGCTGTGCACCTCCCTCGTCCAACTGGACTGGGCAGGCTTCCACACGGCCGCCTTCGCCGACCACTTCCACCAGCTCCTGCAAGACAGCACCACCGTGCCACGCACCGGTGTCCACCCGCTGGGCATCGACCAGGCAGCCGTCGCAGCCCTCGCACGCTCCCGCACCCCCCACGCCACCACTGAAGACAGCCTGCTGGTCCTGTCCGTGGAACGCCTGGACTACGCCAAAGCCCCTGTCCACAAGATCCGCGCCCTCGCGACCCTCCTCGACCGACAACCAGAGCTGCGCGGACGACTGCGCTTGCGGCTCGTGTGCCCGCGACCCGAACCCGGCATCCGCGCCTACGAGGCAACCCGCATCGAACTCGAACAAGCCATCAGCACACTCAACGCCCGCTGGAGCACCGGTGAATGGCAGCCAGTGGAATACATCCCCCGATCGCTCCCCTTCACCGAGGTCATGGACCACTACCTGGCAGCCCACGTCTTCTGGGTGACCTCCCTGGCGGACGGGATGAACCTCACCGTCCAGGAATACCTCACCGCTCAAGCCGCCTCCGAACGCGGAGGCATCCTCGTCCTCTCCCGCCACGCCGGTATCGCCCAGCAGCTCGGGAATGCGGCACTGCTCACCGACCCCCACGACCCGCGGGACCTCGTCGACGCCCTGCACACCGCGCTGACCATGGCCCCGTCTCATCGCATGGCGAACACGGCCCACCTGATTCACCTGCTCGACGCCGCCCCACCCGTCGACTGGGCCCGCGCAGTGATCGCGGCCATCGACGAGAAGCCCGGACAGCAACCAGGCCCGCCCTTCTGAAACGCGCCGTGCACGTACGGGTGACCGGCCCAGGCGGCAGCAACCCCACCACCGCGGCCGACCAGCACACCTACATCGCCTCGCACCGCCGGCCTCGACGTGAAAGTCGCCGCGCAGCCGCCCCCGGGCATCCTGGTCCCCTGCCTCGCCTGCACCGGCCCGAGTG
Source organism: Streptomyces sp. NBC_00212 (assembly GCF_045206365.1). Taxonomy (NCBI): domain Bacteria; kingdom Bacillati; phylum Actinomycetota; class Actinomycetes; order Kitasatosporales; family Streptomycetaceae; genus Streptomyces; species Streptomyces sp. NBC_00212. The sequence goes on along the minus strand of NZ_CP108115.1, from coordinate 8,036,061 downwards.
CAGTCACCTCCGCCACCGCGAAGGCATCGGCCCAGGATCGAAAGTCGAGGGAGGGTTTCCGGCCTGTTCCGTGGCTTGGTTGGGTGCTTTGCCGAATTGGCTTCTTCTATCGCTCCTAGGCTTGATCTGCTGCGCTCAAGTGGCCGCGGTGCGTCGCAGCTCCGGGAGGTATCGGTGCCGGGCCAGAGGGGCGGGACTACGGAGCTGGACCGGTTGGAGCGGCTACGGAGTCTGCTGTCGGGGTCGCCCGCGCTGGGTAGCGGGTGCGCTCTGCGCTTTCTGATACGGGGCTGATGCCGCGTCACCGGTTACCGGCCACACCCCGAAAAGGACACATCCGCACACCCACCTGGACAGCTACCGCTGAGACGAACGGTGCGTCCACCACCTCGCAAGCAAGAGGACCACAATGATCGCTTTGGTCGACCCCCTTTCCAGCGGCGTCTTCCTCTCCTCCGCCCTCAGGGAACGTGGCCAGGACTGCGTGCACCTGTACCAGAAGCGGTTCTCGAAATCGGCCAGAAGCGACGCGAGCGCGCCTGTCCTGATCGCGAGTGAAAACATGGCGGACACGGTAGCCGCCCTGCGCCACCGGGGTGTCCAACACGTCGTCCCCGCAAGCGAGTTCGGCGTCGCGTTGGCCCATGACCTTGCAGCAGCCCTGGGCCTGCCGCGCAACGAAGACGATACGGCTGCCGCGCGGCGGGACAAGGCTCTGATGGGCGAAGCTCTGCGGAAGGCCGGCGTGCCCTGCGCGGGGCAGGCCACAGCGGGAACGGTGGAAGACCTGACCAGGGCTCTTCGGCACCTTGGATTTCCCGTGGTCGTAAAGCCCAGCCAAAGCTCCGGCAGCGACGGTTGCAGGGTGTGCTGGACGGAAACAGAGGCGGTGACACACTTCCTGGACATTCACCAACAGATGAACCTCGTGGGCCTGCCGAACGACAAGACTCTCGTACAGCAATATCTGCAGGGTGAGCAGTACGTGGTGACGACGGTGAGTCTGGACGGCCAGCACGTGGTGTGTGAGGTGACACGAAATGTCATCGCCGAACTCGACGGCCTTCCGGTGCGCCGGTACAACGTCAGCTGCCCCAGCCTTGGGGCAGCCGAGCGGGAGGTGGTGTCCTACACCCTCGACTGCCTGAACGCTCTGGGTATCCGCAATGGCGCGGCCAATGCGGACGTGCGCCTCACCCCTGACGGCCCGCGCCTCATCGAGGTCAATGCGCGCATCCTGGGACCAGTGCTCCACCCCGATCCCTACTTCGCCGCGTTCGGCAACAGCCAGCAGCACGTACTGGCAGAGAGCCTGGACGACCCCTCTTCGTTCAAGGCCCGTTTCTCCGACGCCTACGCCCCGCCGCAGGTGATGGGCAAGGCGTTCGTGCGTTGCTGGGAGTCCGGAGTCCTGACAGCGGTGCCAGGTCTGTCATCCGTACGTCGGCTCCCGGGATTCCACAGCGCGCAGGGACTGCCGTACGTCGGGCAACCGATCCAGAAGAGCACCCTGACCAAGGGCAAGACAGGGATCGTCTACTTCGTCCATCCTGAGGAGTCCGTGGTCCGGCAGTCTCTCGAAGTACTGAGCAGACTGGAGGACGAAGCGGTCCTTTTCCGCGTCGAGCCCGCACCGACCACGGGAGGTGACCGTTCATGAACGACGACGTGTTCTCCTCGCTGGCCACGTGTGATCGCGAGACCACGCAGCAGATCGCGTCAGTACTGCACTCCCGCAGGCAGGACCCGGATCAGAGCCAGATGCTGCAACGCTTCCTCACGGCCGTCGATGTCACCTCCGGGCCAGTGCTGGAGATCGGTTGTGGTTCCGGTGAGCTTCTCGCCGACCTCTGCGACCGGGCGCCCGCCACCACAGTCGTCGGCATCGACCACAGTGTCGACCTGTTGAGGATGGCCGGCCGATCGAGCGGAACGGCCGGGAACAACCTCAAGCTCCTGGCAGCCGACGCGCATCGGCTGCCGTTCGCCGATGAGTCGTTCTCGACGGTCCTCATGTACACGCTACTCAGCCACACTCCAGACATCCGCTCGGTGCTTCAAGAGGCATACCGGGTGTGCCGTCCGGGCGGGCAGATCGCCGTGCTGGACGGCGACTACGCATCGACGGACTTCTCGTTGGGCCCGCATGATCCGCTGAACGCTTGCGTGACCGCCTGGCGTGCCCACTACGTCGTGAACACACACGACCTGCGATCCCTCCCCCGCCTGCTGGAGGCGGCAGGCTTCCAGCTCGTGCAGGCAGGTGCCCATGACTACACCGCTGCACACTCGGCTTACGCCTACACCATCATCGACCGAGGCGTGGACACGATGCTCGACAGCGGGACGATCGGCAAAGACCTCGCCCGCTCGCTGAAGGACGAAGCGCGGCGCAGGGCACACGAGGAAGGGTTCCTCGGCAGCATCACCTACCGCTTCGCGCTGGCTCGCAGGCGCCCATCCGCCGGCACAGCACCACGGACAGCCTAGGAGCCGCGCATGCGTATCTGCATTGTGGGCGGGGGCACAGCCGCGGCCTGTCTCGTCATGGCGCTCGCCCGCGCGCTCGGCTCTCAAAACGTTGACCTCGTGATCGTGGAGCCCTCGGATCAGCTGTGGCGCGGCAGGGCGTACCGGATGGACCGGGACGAGATCGTGGTGAACGCCCCGCCCACCATGATGACGCTGGACCCAAACGATCCGGAGCACGCACAGCGGTGGCTCGCCCGTCACCCCGGCGAGAGCGGTTCCTCCAACCCATGGACGCAGGAGAGCTTCCCGCCTCGGCATGTCTACGGCCGCTACCTCGAGGAAACTCTCTCTCAGACCCTGGACAGCCTGACGGCCTCCGGCTGGCGTGTCGAATGGCTGCGCCAACGCGTCGTGAGTGTCGCACTCGACGGTGACAAGACATTGGTCGACCTGGAGGACGGGGCCACCGTCCCGTGCGACTACGCAGTGCTGTGCGTCGGAGAACCGTCCGGTTACGACCCCTACGAACTCGCTGGTCACCCTTCCTACATCAGCCGTCCCTATCCCGTGGCCTCCACTCTGGACACCATTCATCCGTCGGCCTCCGTGGCCGTCATCGGCTGCGGGCTCACCGCTGTCGACGCCGTCCTGGGACTGCGCGCCCAAAGACATCAGGGGCGGATCACACTGCTCTCCCGTGACGGCATCCTGGCTGCCGTACGCCGCCCACGACAGGTCGGGCGGCCGTCACTGATGACCCCAGAAACCGTTCGGGACCGCCTTGAGCGCTCGTCCTCATCTCTTCGGCTGTCGACGGTGGCTGCTCTGGCCCGGGCAGAAGCACTTCGCGCCGGAGCCACGCCAAGGCAAATCGCCTCCGAGATGTCCATGGCGGACTGGGGGTTGAGCCGTGTACGCCGACAACTCGCCGACCGGGAACGCATACCGGACGTCGATTGGCTTCAGGTGACCACCTGGGCTCTGATCACCACCGTGCACCATTGGTGGCCGACTCTGCCCCCCAGCGATCGGCAGCAGTTCCTCCGCCGCTACCACCGGCTGTGGGCCAGCTTCACTTCCCCCATGCCCGCCGCAACGGCCGGCACACTCGTTGAGATGGCGGACAGCGGTCAGTTGCAAGTCCTACGCGGCCTTGAGAAGGTCACGCCGGCGAAGCAGGGGTTCCGGGTCACAGTGCAGCACCACACGGTGGAAGCGGACGTTGTGATCGCCGCCGCTACCGCACCACCGGCGGCCCACCCAGCCACACCCCATGGACTGATGGACTCCCTGATCCGTAACGGGTGCGGACAACAGCACCCGGACGGCGGCGTGCGCGTGCAGCCGGAAACCGGACGGCTCGTCGACCGGAACGGCAGGCCCCAGCCATCGCTTCTTGCCCTGGGCCACCTCACCAGCGGCACCCACTACTACATGTCCGGCATACCGATGCTCGTATGGCGCAGCGAAGCAGTCGCCGCGGCGATCGCCACCGATGCCTCAACCAGCATGGCATCGGCCCCGCCAGGTCTGCTTACCCCCTGACCGCACGACTCGGCTCGTCCTACGGTTCTGGCGCGGGCCCACGCCAGTCATTCGCAGCATCGGTGCGTGTCTTCTTGATTGGCCGTGTTGATGATCGGGTGTGCTGGGTGGGGAGTTGGCCGCGGTCCGGTGTTGTCTGGAGGACTTCGTGGCGGAGATGCTCGAACCGTTCGGTCGGGTGGATCAGCGTCGGTGGGGTGCGGTCTATCTGCATGGGCTGCTCCTGGAGGGCCACTTCGTCACCTCCAGCCCGTGGGATCCGGCACAGGTGCGGGCCCGCCTGACCTGGCGGATCCAGCCGGTCGTCAGACCGACGGCACTGATCGTGAACGACACCGGGTTCCTCAAGGACGGGGACGCCTCCGCCTGTGTGACCCGGCAGTACTCCGGCACCGCGGGGGCCTGCAATTGAATAACCGTCAGAGTTGATCTGCGGGATGCACTTCGGTAGGCGTCCTGCGAGCCTTCAGCTGCTCCAAAGTGCGGGCGGGCGCTTGGGGTATCGGCGTGACGGTGATTCTGTGCAGGTCCAGGAGGCGGTGCCCGTCCTGGAACTGGTTCGACAGGTTGGTTCGGGTGACGCCGAGCAGTTGGGCCAGGAGCGTACTGGTTGCTGCTCGGCGGCGGCGTAACAGTGCCGTCAGCAGTCCGTGGCAGTGGTCCAGGCTGCTGGTCTGTCGGTGGAGGTAGCGGCGCGGGCGGTGAAAGCGTCGTTGGAACGCGGCCTCGGCCAGGGCGTCCCAGTACGGCTCCGAGACCGTCACCAAGTGGTCGAAGTCGGAGCGGGCCATGCCCGTCAGGGCGGGGTCGGTGAGCAGTTCGGTCAGGGCCGGGTCGATCCGGCGCCGAGTTCGTGTGGTCTGCTGCGTCGATGGTCCCAGTACACAATTGCTCGGCGCGGTGCCGCGAGGATCTCAACGGCCTCGTCGAGGCCGATGGTCTCGGGCAGGCTGCGAGCCAACGACCGAGATTCGCGATCACGCCTCGGGGGTCCACTGATGGGCAAGCTGCCGAGCGGCTAAAAGAGCACCATGCGGCCCCTGACCCCGAAATGGCGTACCAGCTCCTACACCGTTGCGTGGTTCCCCCCCCTGGCCGCCGGACACGCCGGACACGCCGGAGGGTTTGCGGGGTACTTCGCCGACCGGACTAGCCGGGGCCCCACGGATGATCCTCAGAACTCAGACGGCAACGCGGCACGCAGGACACCACTGACGTCCAGGAAGAGCTGCGACGTCTGTGGCATCCGCGCCCGCCTTCCCGGAGGCGCCGCTCCCAACGTGATGTAGGGGTCGTGCTGAGCCGCCCAACCTGGGTCGGCGAATGTTGCACCCAGCCCTCGACCTGCACCGGTCGATGAGGGCAGCCACAGCTGCGGCGGCGCTGGTGGAGTTCGACGTCACGGCGGGCCCAAAGGGCCCCCAGGCCGACAACGTTCGCGTCGTCTGACGAATTTGATGCCCGGCGCCCCGCACTACTAGTGCGGGGCGCCGGGCGTTTCTGCACTACGGCACTCAAGGATCAATGAGACTGCTCATCGTCGCGGGCTCAGTGGCTGTGTACGGCCTCCCTGGGAACGAGAGTCAGGCGCAATCATCGAGCCCGTACTGCTCGTTGCCTCAGCAGGGGAGGGTGGTGTGACCGGCGGCGCCGGTGGCACCTGTGGTGCCGTCAGCGATGAACGTGGCAGCGGTGCCGTTGCCGCCGGGCTTGCCCGGGCATACAGGGCTGGCAGCGCCGCCGGCGCCGCCCGTACCGCCCTTGTGGCCGCCTCCCGCCGTGGCGGCGCCGCCGTTGCCACCCAGGCCGCCGGAGATACCGGTCCCGGCGTCGCCGACGCCCCCTACGCCACCCTTGCCACCGGTGCCATTGAATGTGGCGGCGCCGCCGAACCCTCCGTTGCCGCCATTGCCGTTGGCCCCGCCGGCGCCTCCTGCACCACCGGCGCCACCGACACTCGCAAGACCGTTGGCGTTGCCGCCGGCGCCTCCGTTGCCTCCGTTGCCGTTGGCGCCGGACGCACCGCCGGTGCCGCCCAGGCCGCCGATCCCACCGTTGCTCCCCACGCCGTTGGCTCCGTTACCACCGGGGAGCCCCAGGGCGCTGAGGCCGGTGTGGGTGCGGGCGATGCCCGCGTTGGTCTGTGCCGTTGTTGCGGAAGCGAGGGCAGGGGTAGCGGCGAGGCCGGCAACAGCGAACACGGCGACGAGAAGGCTTCGGGGGATGGCGATGGTGCGCGTGAAGCGCATGAGGTACGCCTTTCGGTTGTACAGCCGAAGAAATTCTCCGACTGACAACACCCACCCTAAACGGAAATTATACGCACTACACGACAAATACTGATCAAATGTCTTGAAATGGTGAAATTAACCAAACAATGGCCTGTAACTGGTCCTAACGGAAGCCGCTGATGGCGTGGCAGATGCAGTGGATCTCACTGCTCCAGCTCGACGTCAAAGAACTTCAGCACCTACCGAAACCGGGGATCCGCCGCATTCTTATAGCTCCACCGCTATTCCCTGACCGCCAAGTCGAAAGGCAGCACCACGACAAAAGGCGACGACTACACATCCCAGTCGCACACGCCCGCGTCGACCACCGGCCCACTACGCCGCGGCGTAGCTGAGGCGGAACAGGACCTGGGCACGCTCCAGATCCCGCTCCGTACGCAGTTGCAGCTCCAGGTCGCCGGTGCCGTGGTGGCCGAGCCCCGTTCAGCAGCCCGGCCCCACGCCGGCGAACCCGCCGAGCGATGGCCGGCTGCCCGGTGACCGACGCCACGGTCTCCAGGCCGACGTGGTCGCTGCCGTAGTACCGGTAGCGGACCAGGTCGATCGAGCGCCGGTGCTCACGTACGGCATGCGCGTCGTAGCGGGTGAAGTCGCCAGCGACACAGATCAGTCGGGGGGCGCTCCACAGGATCTGGGACGCGGCCATCCCCCCGAGCCGGTCGCGGACCAGACTCCGGAAGGCGTCTTTGTGGTTCGTGGGCCAAGCCATGTAGTAGAGGCCCTGGTTGATCACGCCTGCGTCAGTGCCGCGCTTGTACTCGACGATCACCGGTGCCCCGTTCTCGTCGAGGCACAACGAGTCGATCCGCCCGCCGTCGACACAGTCGATGACGAACTCACTTGCCAGGAACCTGACGCCGAGCATCGTCTCCATGTGTGCCTCGACGAGGTTCTGCACATCCGCCTCGACCTCAGCCAGACGCGGCATCACCTCGGCCACGCCACCTGCCGTGCTGAACAACTTCAGACCGACCACTCCCCCACTCGCGATCACGATGCCAGAGGCGAACGCCGCACCGCCCCGGGGATATTTCCGCCGGCATCGCCATTTCGATAAGGGACTATCGAGCAATACATGCGCCGACAGGAAAACCCGGCTTTCGGGTTCTCCCGGGCCAAGGGGTACGACCCGGTCCGCCGCGATGCCCAGGTCGAGCGTCCGGCACGGGTCGCGGGCCCGCCGTGGTTCCCCGGCGTCGGCGAGGGCGGTGAGGATGTGCTGGTAGGCGGGGTTGTCGGGCAGGTGCGGTTGCTGTCTGGTGGCGGGCTCGTCGGTGTCGAGTGCGAGAACGACCTTGCGGGCGGTGGCGCGTTCGGCAAGCTCTCCCTCCATCTCCCGAGCAGATGCTGGTTGAGTTGTTCGATCCGGGTGCGTACCCGGTCGGCCTCGCCCGCCACGGTCTGCTCGCGGTCGGTGATCTTCTCCAGGGCCGATCTCGTCATCGCCGTGCTCTTGCCAGGGCATGAGCCAGTACGCCGACAGTGCGGGGTGTCCGTTGTCATCTGCTGAAGAGAGGCGGGCGGTGGCTGTCGGCGCGGTTACGACGTCTCTCCCGCGCCCGGGTCGAGGGGAGCGGGTGCCGGGGCCGGGGCCGGGTTTGTCGGCGCGCGGGAGATGAGTCTGTTCAAGGACGTCGCCACCGCGCCGACGTCACCCGCATCGCTCTTGCGCAGCACGAACATCTTGGTCAGAGCGATCAGCACCGGCCCGACCAGGATCCCCATCGGGAGGTAGTGCCCCGTCAGGCCGAACCAGGTGGCCCCGCCGATACAGCTGAGGCTCACCACCATGCCCGCAACCACGCCTACCAGGTGCTGTTTGTGGGCCTTGTCCATACGGTCGCGACGTTCCTGGAGCTTCGCCAGTTCGAGCTCGTGGTGGCGCTCGGCTTCCTTGAGGCGGGCGAGATCGAGTGCATGCCGTCGCTCGTCCTGCTTGGCCCTCAGCTGATGTTCCCGCTTGAGCCGACGTTCCATGGCGTCCAGGACGGCGACCAGTTGGTCGGACGGGACGTCCGCCCACTCGCGGGCGATCTTGTGCGCGAACTCAAGCTCGGATGTCCCAGGCGGTACCTCCTGCTCAGCCATGCCAACCGCCCCCGGCCATGTCCTCTGCCGGTACGGGAGGCCGGCTACCCTCTTCGAGGTCCGAGCTGCCCGGCCCCGGATCGCGATCTCTCCTGGACGGCGTCGTGGTGGGAGGCGGGCCGATGCGCAGGTACATGTCGGCGATCTCCCTGCTGACAGCCTCGGCGGCATCGTCGACTTCCGGGGCCGTGTGGTCCCGCAGCTGAGCCGCGACCTTTGCGATGCGTTGGATGACATCGCCATCCGACGCGCCGGCCGACCCGGGCGGATGTCCGCTCTCCATTACCGGAGTTGGAGGCACAGTCCCTTCCGCCGAGCTCACGCCAAAGGGCGCCGGGCCGCTTCGAGACCTTTCGCCAGGAAGTGCCCTGTCCCGACGGAATCCCGGGGACACCTCGTACCCGCGAGATGGACCGGACGGCTCCCCGAACGCGGCCGGCACCTCGCGGTAGTCCTGGTATGGGTCGCCGACGGCGAGCTGGGTCTGCTCGGCCACGCTGACGATGCGCTTGGCCAGCCCGTACACCGCGCGTTCGTATGCGTCCCGGAAGTAGCTGAGCTTGATGAGCCCGTGGAGGCCCTCGTCGGCGTACTCCTCGCCGAAGTCCGCGTGGTTGAACTGCAGTTGCTCCGCCGGTGCCGGAAGCTGTTGGAAGGGCACGGGCACCCAGAGCGCGGGCACGATGCCGCTCACCGTAATGGTGTCAACGGCGGACTGGTGACGGGAAACACGGCTGGAGAAGACGGACCACTCCCTGCCGCATTGTCTGCTCAGAAAATAGCGGGGCGAGTAGAGCGGTACGAAGACCTTGCAATACGCGAGCGCCTCCGATAACCGCTCGTCCCATGTCTCCGCCGACTGCATCCGCTGAGCCATGAAACCGGCGCTGCCGACCTGCAAAGATGTCAATTGCGTCACATGATCCGAGAGATCCCTGAAGAATCTCTGCACCCAGACACTGGGATCCTTGCCTCTCGGATCGGCAGCGGCCGTATGCGCGTAACTGAGGAGGAAGAGCGGCCTGACCTCCCCCTCGCCCATGTCCAGCGGTCTGCGCACGCGTGCCTCCCCCAAGGCCTTCTGCGGTTCAACTTCTCCGGGGCAGCTTAGGGAAGGACGCCCACCGAGGGGAATGGCAACGCCACGCCTGGCCTCAGTTCGGCCGGCTGCACCAACCTGCGCCTCGGCGAACGCCGCGCGATTATGGAACGTGCTGGAGGTGGGCGACGCCGTGTACCTCTAGCCTCGCTCTTTCATTTCGAGTGAGATGGCGGTGTTGATCGTCAGCTTGTGGGTGTCCGGGCTGGCTTCGTGGTCTGGGCATGTCGGATGGCTCGCGCGGTGTCCGGTGTCTCCGAGGTCCTCGTGGTCGTGGGTGTGCAGGACGTGCAGGTCATCCGGCGGGTCGGGGCAGGGCTGCGAGCCGGTGGAAGGCCGTGGCCAGTTCGTTTTTCCAGGGCAAGGTTGCCGAGATGCGCAGGTGGAGGCGGCGGCCGCCGCGAGTGAGGCGGGCGGCGACGTGCAGGAGCCGGTAGCGGAGCTTCTTCGGCTCGGCGGTGGTGAGTTCGCCGTCCAGCAGTAGAAGCCGGGGCATGGCGCTCCTTCGGGCCGCTGTCCCCGGAATCCCGCTCCCGGCCGCCCGACACGAAGGCCGAGCGGACCCGAGCGGACCCGAGCAGACCCACGCAGCGCCCGCAGGGGCGTGCGGACCCGCGAGTGGACCGATCGGCCCTCCCCGGGCCGGCTGTCGGCGACGGAGACTGGAAGAGGACTCGAAACGGAGGCTGCCATGAGCATCAAGTCCCCGACACGGATCACTGCCGCCCTGTCCGCGGACCACCGGATCCGCCTGATGAAACTTGCCCGTGAAGTGAACTTCGCGGCCGGTACTCGCCTGTTCAATGAGGGCGGTCACGCCGACCGGTTCTGGATAGTGAAGTCGGGCGCCGTGGCACTGGACCTTCACGTGCCCGGCAGGCAGGCCACGGTGGTGGAGACCCTGGGCCCCGATGAGTTGGTCGGCTGGTCCTGGCTGTTCCGCCCCTACGTCTGGCATCTGGGCGCCGAGGCAAAGACGCTCGTACGTACCCATGAGTTCGACGCGAAAGCCGTGCGCATGCTGATGGACGCGGACCCGGCCATCGGCTCCGAGATCGGTCACTGGGTGGGAGAGGTCCTCGCCCGCCGGCTCACCTCCGCCAGGGTCCGGCTGCTCGATCGATACGCCCCTTACGGCAGCGGCAGCACGTTGTGACGGCTGCCTCCCGGTCGGCCCGCAGAAGGAGGTCACGATGCCTGCGTCCCAGTACACCGTCAGCGACGTCATGACCCATACGGCCGTGGCCGTGGGCCGCGAAGCCTCCTACAAGGAGATCGTCGAGGTGATGCACCAGTGGAAGGTCAGCGCCCTGCCGGTGCTTGAGGGCGAGGGCCGTGTCGTGGGCGTGGTGTCGGAGGCCGACCTGCTGGTGAAGGAGCAGTTCCGGCGTGCCGATCCGGCCCCGCTGGAGCGGGCGGAGGAAGCCGCCAAGGCTGGAGCCGTCCTCGCCGAAGAGCTCATGTCCAGCCCTGCCGTCACCGTGCGCCCGGCCGCCACGGTCTCCGAAGCCGCCCGCATCATGGCCCGCAAGGGCGTGAAGCGGCTCCCTGTGGTCAATGACATCGGGATGCTGGAGGGCGTCGTCAGCCGCGGTGACCTGCTGAGAGTGTTCCTGCGGCCGGACGAGGAGATTGAGGACGAGGTCCGCACCGCCGTCCTCGGTGAACTGACTCCACCAGCGCACATCGCATGCTCGGTCGAGGAAGGTGTCGTCACTCTCCGGATCGGTCGCCGGGACAACCGCGCCCTGGTACCTCTCTGGCGCGGGCCGTCCGTGCCGTCGAGGGTGTCGTCGACATACGCCTGCAGCTGGAAGGCACGGCCGGTACGACGGCCTGAAGACCCCTTGCAGTAGTCCGTCCCGGGGCATCGGCTCCACAGGTGCCTTCCGCACCGTTCTGGGACAATTCAGGTGAGGCGTACGCCGACCTCAGGGGCAGGCATGTCCGAGATATCAGCTGGATCCGCGGAGGTCCCCGTCCGGGTGTTCCTCCTCGACGACCACGAGGTCGTCCGACGCGGGCTGCACGATCTGCTGGATGCCGAGCCCGGGATCGAGGTGGTGGGCGAGGCGTCGACGGCCGCGCAGGCCCTTGCCCGGGGGCCCGCTCTGCGGCCGCACGTCGCGGTCCTCGACGTCCGGCTGCCGGACGGCGACGGCATCACCGTGTGCCGTGAGCTGCGCTCGCGTATGCCGGACCTCGCCTGCCTCATGCTGACGTCGTTCGATGACGAGGACGCGCTGCTCGATGCGATCATGGCTGGGGCGGCGGGATACGTGCTCAAGGAGATCAAGGGATCCGACCTCGTCTCCGCGGTGCGGACGGTGGCGACGGGACAGTCGATGCTCGATCCGGCGACGACCGCCCGGCTGATGCATTCGTTGCGGGACCCGGACGCCGGGAAACCCCCGGAGGACGAGCGCCTGGCCATCCTTTCCGAGCGCGAGCGTGCCGTGCTCGAACTCATCGGCGAGGGCCTGACCAATCGCCAGATCGCGGGACGGCTCTATCTGTCCGAAAAGACGGTCAAGAACCACGTCTCCCGGCTGCTCGCCAAACTGGGCGTCGAACGCCGCGTTCAGGCAGCCGTCATCGCCGCCCACACACACGAGCAGGACGAAATCCCGCATTGAGCCGCGGATCACTCCGCACGCACCGGTACGCGCCACTCCAGCCGGGTGCCGCCTCCTTCCGAGTGCGGCGAGAGGGACAGCTCACCGCCCAGCCCCGCAGCGCGTTCAGCGAGGTTGCGCAGCCCGTTGCGGCGGCTCGCCTCCGGGATGCCGACCCCGTTGTCGCCGACGACGACCGTCAGCACGCCCTCCGCGAGGACGATCGACACCTCTGCCCGGGTCGCCCGGGCATGGCGCGCCACATTGGTGAGCGCCTCGCCGATCACCGCGACGACATCGTCCGCGACCGTCCGGGGAACATCCGTGTCGATCAGCCCTTCGGTGCGCAGGGCAGGAGCGAATCCGAGCACCGCGGCTGCTGCTGCGACGGCCCGCGCAGCGCGGAGGCGGAGCTTGGTTTCCTCTCCCGGCGCATCGTGCTCGCGGAGCCCGAAGATGGTCGAACGGATGATTTTGATGGTGGCGTCCAAGTCGTCGATGGCCCGTGCCAGCCGTTCCGACGCCAGCGGGTGCTCCACGAACCTCTGCGCGCTCTGCAGGGTCATCCCGGTCGCGAACAGCCGCTGGATCGTTCAGCCTGTCCCGGGCACACCTCACGTCATCGACGCGTGCCTGGAGCTCGTCCAGGAGCTCATCGAGCTTCAAGTGGGGAACTCTGCTCCGTGCGGCATGTGGCCGCTCCGCGGCCATGGATACCTCCGGCAGCGTCGAGGGGGGCGGCACTGCGTGCTCATATTCACCGTAGGCCTCTGCTTCTGCCGGTTCATCCCGAGCGCGGGCACGCTCATGCCACTGGGACAGTGATCACCGGGCAGTGGGCTCGGTGCAGCAGCCCGTGGACGACCGACCCGAGGCGCATGCCGCTGTAGCCGCCCCTGCCTCTGCGCCCGACGAGCAGGGCCAGTGCGTGCTCCGCAGCCTCGGCGAGCGTCTCGACCGGGTGCCCGACGGGGGCTTCGTGGGTGAGCGCGACGTCCGGGTACTGCTCCGACCAGCCGGCGACGGCCTCCGACAGCATGCGGCGCTGGGCACTCAAAGCCAGGGCGTCGTCCTGGAAGGAGAAGGCGGGCGGCTGCCACACCGAGATGGCTCGCAGAGCGCAGCCGCGCAGGCTCGCCTCCCGGAAGGCAAGGGCCACCGCAGCCTTCGAGGGCTCGCTGCCGTCGATGCCGACGACTAGGTAAGCCGGCTGCTGCGTGACGTGCTCGGCGTCGCCGACCACCACGACCGGGCAGTGCGCCTGCGCCGTGACAGGCAGCACCACGGAGCCGACGTCGAAGAACTCCTGCGCACGGCTGAGGTGACGGGAGCCGAGGATCACCATGCGGGCGTGGCGGGACAGCCTGCACAGCACGGGGGCCGGAGCACCATCAAGGAGATCCGTCGCAAGTTCCACATCGGCGTGACGCGCCTCGGCCCAGGCGGCGGCTCCCTTGATGGAATCCGATCCCGTCTGGCGGAGCGCGATGTACCGGGGTTCGTCGTCGACGTGCTGGGTGTCGTGCCGGGGCGGCACGGTCAGGACGAGCCGGAGCCGGACCTTGCGGCGGTGGGCTTCGTCCACCGCCCAGGCGAGGGCCAGGCGGCCCGTGCCTGCGGGGTCGACGCCGACGACGATGTCACGGCCCTCAGCGATGTCCATCACGATCCACCCCCGTGCTCCTTTTCGCTCCTGGGGATGAGTTCCACCGGGCAGTGCGCGTGGTGGAGGAGGCTGTGTGTGACCCGTCCGAGCGTCGGCCCGATGTAGCCGGGCGACCGCCTGCCTCCCATGACCAGCAGCTGCGCATGGTGCGAGGCTTCGACCAGGACGGCTGCCACGGAGACGCTCTTCTCCGCATCGACGTCCACGGTCAGCTCCGGGAACTCGGCACGGATCAGGTCTGCCACCGCGGCAACGCTTCCCATGCGGCCCCCGGCGAGCTCTTCCACGTCGTCGAGCAGGGGCGCGACGTACCCGACGGACTGCAGGAGGTTCCACACGTGCAGGAGCCGCAGCGACGCCTTGCACAGCGCGGCCTCGCGCGCCGCATGGCGGGCGCAGACGAGATCGTGCTCGTCACGGACTGCGACCAGCACTGTGCTGATCCCGTCCGGGTCCGCGGTGCCCCGCACCACGATCACGGGAGTCTTGGCACTCGCCACGACCTTCAATCCGACCGACCCGAGCAACAGCGAGTTGAACCCGCCGAGGCCACGGTTGCCGACCACGAGGATGCCGTCATTCGCCGCCGCGCCATGCAGGCTGACGGCAGGTCCGCCGCGACTGAGTTCCGTGGTGACGGGCAGTCCGGGATGACGCTCCGACACTGCTGCGGCGGTGTCCTCAAGCAGCTCGCGGCCCTCGGCGCGGAGGCTCAGAACATTGTTCTCCGAGAGGTCCGCGGCCCGGCCGTCGGTGTCCGTCGCGTGGACGAGGTGCAGGGAACTCCCACGCCGTACGGCCTCGGCCGCCGCCCACAGGGCCGCTGCACGGGCCTGCTCGGAGCCGTCGACGCCCACGACGACCGAACCGGGTTCCGATCCACCGGTGATGCTGCCTTCCATGGTTCCTCCTCACCGAGTGCCAGCGGGGGTCAGCTCTCACGCTGGCACCGTCAGCCGCCGGAGCGAGAGGGCCGCAGGGGTCGGGCCGGGGGCCAAAGGTCCCTGTTCGGTCCTCGGAGACCGGCGGCTCCCGCCGGATCTGGCCCGGTCGGTCTTGGCGGAGGACCATTCGGCCCTCGATGGGCGGGCGGTTCCCGGCGGATGGTGAATGGTGAGGGGCGCGCCGAGCGAGATGCGCCCGTCGGGTTCGTCGGCGGAAGGCCCGCCGTCGCCCGGTCCGAAGTCGAACGGGGCCCACGGTCACCGGAGCGTGGTGGACCTGCTCTGCCACGGCCGACCGCTACGCACAGAACAGGATGCATCCCGTGCTCTCACCACAGTTGGACGCGGCGTCCGTGACCGCTCTGGTCGAGGACGCCGTCACGGCACCCTCCATGCACAATGCCCAGCCCTGGGCATTCCGGTACCGGCCCGGCACGTACACGATCGAACTGCACGGTGACCCCGAGCGGGCCATGACCCACAGCGACCCGGACGGCCGGGCGCTGCATCTGGGCTGCGCGGCCGCGCTCTTCAACCTGCGGGTCAGCGCGGCAAAGGCGGGCTGGGAGCCCGTCACCGAGCTGCTCCCCTCCCCCGAAGATCCCTGGCATCTGGCCAACGTCGAACTCCGGGAACCCACCCGGCCCGACGACGACTTGGCGGCCCTGCATCCCGCTCTGCGGCAGCGTCACACGAGCCGCTTCCCCTTCACCGACGAGAAGATCCCCACCCCCGTCCTCGACGGACTCCAGGCGGCCGCCCTGCTCGAAGGCGCCAAGCTGCTCCTACCCGACGCCTGGCACACCGAGGTCGTGCTCGGCCTGGTCCACGACTCCGAGCACTACGAGGCCGAGGACCCTGCGGTCCGGGAGGAGACGGCCAGTTGGACGGACCCGGGCGGCGAGAACGACGGCCCGCGTAGGGAAGGAATCCCGGCTTACGCGTTCGGCCCGCGCCAGTACGGTTCAAGCGCGCCGGTCAGGGACTTCGGCAGTTGGCGGCCCCACCTCGGCCGTGAGTCGGCCCGGTTCGAACGGCACCCCCGGATCGCGATTCTGGGTACCTTCCAGGACACACCGATGGACTGGCTCAGGGCCGGGCAGGCGATGCAGCGCGTGCTCCTCCAGGCCACTCTTGACGGCCTCGTCACGTCCATGACCTCGCAGCCCCTCGAATGGCCCGAACTCCGCTGGGCCGTACGCGACCCGACCTCCGCGATGGGCCACGTCCACATCATCATCCGCCTCGGCTACGGCCCCCAGGGACCGGCCACCCCTCGTCGGCCGGTGCGCGAGGTGCTGGAGATCAAGTGAGGGAACGTCCTGCGGGAACACCCACGCCTACGCCTCACTAGACGGCCCGGAGCGCGCCTCGTACGTCAACCGTGCTCGATGCGGCGTCCAGTGATCTTCTGCGGCGTGACCGTCATCCAATGGGAGCGGTGGCCTCCCGCCCACGGGAGCGAGCGGGCCAGGTCGTCCAGCCGGCGGACGGTGGTGTCCTCTGTCACGCTCTCGGCCCGCCCGACGGCCAGAACGCTCCAGCCCTGCCGCATGGCATCGTCGATGTGGTCGACCTCGAAGGCCACTTCGGTTCCCGCGGCGGCGGCGAGCGCTCCGTGCTCCGAGGTGCGGAACGCTATCCCGCTCCCGGTCACCACGTAGTTCACCGGCACGACGGCCGGCCCCCGGGCGTTGTACGTCGCCACCCTGCCCACGCCGTGCGTCGAGAGCAGCCGACGGCACTCCGGCTCGTCCAGTGACACCAGCTCGGCGTCCCTGGCGGCGGCAGCCCTGCCCGGCGGAAGGTCGACCGTCGTGCCGGACAACTCGGCCACGCTGGTGTGCAGTGCGCCGGCGATGCGCAGCAAGACGCCCCGGCCGGGCGCCGCAGCGCGTTCTTCCAGATAGGCGATGTACGAGGGCGCCGCCCCGCAGCGATCGGCCACCTCTTCGCGGCTGAGCCCGAGCGCCTCGCGGCGCGCTGCCATCCGCCGCCCGAGGTCACTGCGGCCTGCCGGTGCCCCGGCGGAGGACGGCTCGGACCTGTTGACAGCCATGATGCTCATCTCCCTCGGTTCACGGCTCGGCCGGTGCGGTGACGGCCGTGTGCTGGGGACCGCCGAGCGCCACCTTCAGTGCACCCGTGTCGCCCGCGCGAGCGAACACTTCGTAGGCCTCTTCCATCTGGCCCAGCTCGAAACGATGGGTGATCAGCGAGGACGAGGGCAGTCGTCCGGCCGCCATCATGCGCAGCAGCAGCGGTGTGGAGTGCGTGTCCACGAGTCCCGTGGTGATGGTGACGTCCTTGATCCACAGGTCTTCGAGGTGCAGGGTCGCGGGCTTGCCGTGCACTCCGATGTTCGCGACCCGGCCGCCGGGACGGACCATACGCGTGCACATTTCGAAGGCTTCCGGCACGCCCACGGCCTCCATGACCACATCGGCGCCGAGACCTTCGGTGAGGTCCTCGACCAGCTTTTCCGGTTCCTCTGCGGCATTCACGGCCGCGTCCGCGCCCAGCGAGCGGGCGGCGGCCAGCCTCGACTCCGCGAGGTCCACCGCGATGATGCAACTCGGCGAGTACAGCCGGGCGGTCGTGATCGCGGCGAGGCCGATCGGGCCTGCACCGACCACGACGACGGTGTCTCCGGGCCGCACCCTGCCGTTCAGCACGCCCACCTCGTAGGAGGTAGGGAAGATGTCTGCGAGGAGGACCGCGTCGTAGCTGTCCACGGCACTGGGCAGCGGGTACACGGAAAGATCCGCGAACGGCACTCGCACGTATTCGGCCTGGGTGCCGTCGATGGTGTGGCCGAGCACCCAGCCGCCGCCTCCGCGGCACTGCCCGTACCGGGCCTCGCGGCAGAACCGGCAGCGGCCGCACGCGGAGATGCAGGAGATCAGCACCCGGTCGCCGGGCCGCACCGTCCTGACGTCCCCGCCGGTCTCCACCACGGTACCGACGGCCTCGTGGCCCAGTATCCGCCCGGGAACCACCTCGGGTACGTCCCCCTTGACGATGTGCAGGTCGGTACCGCAGATGGTCACCGCGTCGACGCGGACGATCGCATCCGCGGCGTCCTTGATGCCGGGGTCTGGAACGTCCTGCCATGCGGTCTGTCCGGGTCCCTGGAAAACGAGTGCCTTCATGACATCAGCCTTCTTCCTGGCTGTTCCGGTGTGCGTCAGCCTCAGGCTGTCGCGGTGACCGGCTCGCATGCATGGGCCGGACGGTCCCCTATGGGGGCCTGACGGGCCCATCCGTCGTCGTCCTCGGGAGTGCGATGGTGAAACCTGGCCCCCTCACCGACCGAAGGAGGGCCGGACATGTCCGACACCCCGAGCCCCGGCCCGCGCGCCGTGACGCCCAGACCGGCCCTGCTGAGGTTCCTGGGCGGGGTGCGCACGGTGACCGGCAGCAAGTTCCTCGTCGAGAGCGACCACGCCCGCATCCTCGTCGACTGCGGCCTCTTCCAGGGTCTCTCGGACCTCCGGCGCCGGAACTGGCAAACGCTGCCCTGCGACGCCTCCGACATCCACGCGGTGGTCGTCACCCATGCCCACCTCGACCACTGCGGCTATCTGCCGCGGCTGGTCCGAAACGGCTTCCGGGGACCGATCCTGACCAGCGCGAACACCGCCCGGCTCGCCGAGATCGTGCTGCGGGACAGCGCACACCTTCAGATGGAGGCGGCGCGGCACGCCAATGAGACCACTGGTCCAAGCATCGCCCGGCGAAGCCCCTCTACGACGACGCCGATGTCGACAAGACGCTCACGTTCTTCGATCCCGTGCCAATGGGCGCCGACATCGAGATCATGGCGGGCACCCGGCTGCGGCTCCACCACGGCGGGCACATCCTCGGCTCGGCCTGGGCCCACCTCACCCTCGAAGACGGCCACACCTTGGCCGTCAGCGGCGATCTCGGTCGCCCCGGCCACCCCCTGCTGCTGCCGCCCGAACCGTTCTCCGGCGCAGATGTACTGCTGATGGAGTCGACGTACGGCGACCGCCGGCACGACCCGGAGAGCGGGCGGGCCGCGTTCGCTGCCGTCATCAAAAAGACACTGGCGCGCGGCGGCACCGTGGTCATTCCCGCATTCGCGATCGACCGCACGGAAGTCGTCCTCCATGAGCTGGCGGGCCTGCGCGGCGGCGGGGTCCTGCCGAGGTCCGTGCCCGTGTACGTCGACAGCCCCATGGCGCTCGCCGCGCTGGACGTCTACCGCGACGCCATCGCGGCCCGCTCCCCAGAGCTGCGCCCCGAGATCCTGGCGCACGGGGCAGGCGCGCTGAGTCCGGAGCCGTTCCTGGCCGCCCGCACGGTCCAGGAGTCCATCGACATCAACAGCACGCAGGGTCCGGCCGTCATCGTGTCCTCCGCGGGCATGGCCACCGGCGGACGCGTCCTGCACCACCTTCAGCGCCTGCTGCCCGATCCCCGCAACGCCGTCGTCATCGTCGGCTTCGCGGCCGCCGGCACACGCGCCCGCGACCTGGTGGACGGCGCCCGTACGCTCAAGATGTTCGGCGAGTACGTGCCGGTACGCGCCGAGGTGGCGGACGTGCCGCACTTCTCGGCACATGCGGACGCCACGCAGATCCTCGACTGGCTGCGTGACGCACCGGCGCCGCACACCACCTATCTGGTCCACGGCGAGGAGAGCTCGGCCGACGCGCTCCGGGACCGGATCGACCGCGAACTGGGCTGGACAGCTGTCGTGCCTCGCTCCGGCGAGGCCGTGCTCGTCCGCTGACCGCCGCCGCTCCGACCTCGTGAAGTGTGCCCCCTCGGCCCCTGGCGGACGGCCTGGTCGGGGCCATGCTGAGAACGAGCGGAGACCGCTCGTCGCGCCCAGTGAGGACAGCGTCATGACCAACAGCCGGTACACCGTCGCCGACGTGATGACCACGACCGTCGTCACGGTCACACCCGACGCAGGATTCAAGGAGATCGTCGCCGCCATGGAGCGGTGGAGGGTCACGGCCGTGCCCGTCATCGAGGGCGAGGGCAAGGTCGTGGGGGTGATCTCGCAGGCCGACCTGCTGTTCAAAGAGGAGTTCCACCAGCACCAAACCGGCATGATCGAGCAGATGCGACGACTCGGCGACACCGCAAAGGCCGGCTCGACGCACGCCAGGGACCTGATGACGTTCCCGGCCATCACCGTCCACGCCGACGCCACCCTGCCGCAGGCTGCCCGACTCATGGCCGGCCGGCGCGTCAAACGGCTGCCCGTAGTGGACGACAGCGGCGTACTCAAAGGCGTAGTCAGCCGGGCCGACCTGCTCAAGATCTTCCTGCGGTCGGACGACGAACTCGCCTCCGAGGTGCGCCGCGAGGTCGTCGACCGGCTGTTTCCCGTCTCGCACCGAAACGTGCGGGTCGACGTCGCAGACGGAGTCGTCACCCTCTCCGGGGCCGTCCGTGACAGCAGCCTCATCCCGGTGGCCGAACGTCTCACCCACTCCGTCGAAGGAGTGGTGGACGTGAACTGCGCCCTTACGGCTCCCACTTCAGAGAACTGACGGAGCAGACGCAGATCGCATCAGCGATTCGCTGGGGGACGCTCCCGATTCGGAGGTCAGCACGGCGGGGAATCGGTGGGAGGTTTTCCCGACCCGAAGACGCGGCGTCGCAGCTTGAACGCATGCACGGTACTGATCCAGGAGATCGTCGCCAGTATGTCGAAAGGCACGGGAGCTTCGCCCGACGGAGAACTGCCTATGACGATCGCCGGAATCCCGAGGCCCAGCCAAGTAATGGTGTAGCAGGATGCGATCGTCCACAACTTCCGCCCGTGCAGTCGGAACGCAGCGTGCACGAACGGAACCGGCAGGAGAAGACCGGCCGATAGCGTAGGCATCAGCGCCCATAACGTTGAACGTATGGCCAGGCCCCATCGTTTGGCGCGGGTCGACGGCTTCTTTCCGTCTCCTTGAAGTAACTGGTTAGTTGTTTTCCCAGGAACAACTGATGGAGTCACAGTTGGAGTTGGAGCCCGCAGCACAGCGAGCAAGGCTCGTACTCTTCCGCCACCATTCGCATTGCCGGGCACACCAAGCGGAATCGATCCGCTGGCGCCGGATGTGGAGGCGATTGGGCCACTGGCTTCCCTGCGCCCATGCCGTTGCGTGTCCGTCATCGGGTTCTCGTCCGGCTGGATCCTCTGCTGAGCAAAGACGTCGACGTCCACGCTGATGACTGCTTCGCCGGTCGGCCCTTTGACGGTGATGCTTCCGTGCAGGCTTCCGGTCTGGATCGTGTCGACGGCGATATCGAGTCCGTGGTCCGTCTGACTCACATGGATCCATTGCTGTGACGCCTGCGGAACGCAGGCACGGGCGAGCGGCGGGCCGAGGAGCTGAACCCCGCGGTGAGGCGGTGCCGTGCCCTGCGCTACCCGCCCGAAGTGCAGTTCGGTGACCGCGGGACGTACAGAGACCTCCCGGATGGCCTGCTCGGCGGGACCGGCGACGGGCCGGGTGTCCGTGCGGACCGTCTCCATCAGCGCGCCATGGGCCCCCAGCGCCGCCGGGAGGTCGTTGCCGAGCAGCCGTGCATGCAGCTCGTTGACCGCGCCGAGGCGGGCGTACATGTTCGAATTCGTCCGAGCGGCCTCAAGTTCGGGAGGGAGGGGGAGCGGACGGATGCGCATGCGCTGGCTTCGGGCCAGATACAGCTCTCCTTGCATCTCGACGTCACGGCCGGGCGTTTGGTGCGGATTGCGTTCCTGGACCCGGTCGAAGACGTAGTCGTAGAGCTCGTTCAGAGAGACCCAGCCGTCCTCGTCGCGGTCCGCTTCTCCCGTGGCGAGTCCCTCGACCACGGCCGAGGTGAATACCGACGGCCTACGGCTCTGGTCGTCGGTCAGCTCGCCCTCCTCGAAGGCGTACTCCATCGCGCTGGAAGCCGTGATCACCGCCCGCCCGCGGCCTCCAGGGAGTTTCCCGCCGAGGAAGCTGTCCAGCACATGAGCGTTTCCGGACGCCCGGACGCTCACACCCTGGCCGAAGGCGCCGCCATAACAACAGTCCAGCAACAGCACGATGCTGCGGGCTCTGCTCTGGCGCATACAACGCTGTACGAAGTCAGCGGATACCGCGGTGGAGCCGAGGCGATCCGGGCGAGTGTCACGGGCAGCGAAGAACAGCTCGCCGGATTCACTCTTGAGACCGTGGCAGGAGAAATGCAGCAGGACCACATCGTCCGCGCGGCTCTCCGAGAAGATGTCTTCGATCTCGCCCTGCACGATGTGTGCCACTTCGTTGTGCATCACCCGCACGTCGAAGGCGCCGATCTGCGGATCACCCAGCACCCCGCTCAACGCTTCCGCGTCGGCGGCGGGAGCCCGCAGCCGCCGTAACCCCTCGTGCGCGTATTCGTCACACGTGATGATCAGGGCTCTGCGCCGACCGGTCACGGGCGGTTTGCTCCCGAGATGTGCCGGCCGATGAACAGGTCGACCAGCCGGTCCTGCTCGGTGGTCGTCGCATCGGCGATCTCCAGCACATCTCCATCGAGCTCCAACCGCACGGCCCGACGGGTTCCGCCGGTCCGGTTCAGCCAGGACCTGACGGCCGCGACCACCGTGGCCAGGCCGTCCGTGGTGTGCCCAAGGCTGACGAGCAGTCCGCCAATCACAGCCATGTCGAGGGAGCGCGCACCGGGTGGAGCCGACCCGGACCGTAGCGCGAGCACATCTTCCACATCGCACCGAAGGAGTTCCTCGCGCAGGAATCCGGTCAGCGCGTCGAGACGCTCGGCGTCCGCGCCTTCCTCTGCCAGGAGAAGCCGTAATTGGCTCATCAGCTCGCTCCCGTCCCCTCAAGTCCCTACTCGTCAGCATGCTCCCTCGGGCAGAACGGAACAATGGCCGTAACAACCCACGTGGGGGTGATTCAGGCGACGGCTATCCGTGTGCCACCACCGCCACCGGACACAGACTGTGGTGGATCACCGAGTGGGCAACCGGCCCCAGGCGCGCTCCACTTGGGATGCGCCGGCCGACGATCAGCAGGCTCGCCTTGGTGGACGCCATGAGCAGATGGTGCGCGGCGCGGCCGTGCATCGTCCGCTCTGTCACGTCCGTGTCGGGGAACTTGTGCCGCCAAGGAGTCAGCGCGGCGGCCAGGGCGTGCGCCTTCTCCTCTTCGGGGTCGACCGCCGATCCGGACGGAGCCAGCGGCACCACCCAGGTGTGCAGGACGTGCAGGGGTGCCCGGCGTGCCGTCGCGGCGTCGAAGGCGTACTCGATGAGCTCGTCGCACGGGTGGTCCAGGTCGATGCCGAGGACGACCGGGCGATACGGGCCAGCTGATGAGTCCCAGTGTTCGTCCTCGGCCCGCTCCCCTGCCCGGACGAGGACGACCGGGCGGGTGGCCCCAGCCGCGACCGCCAGGGCCACCGATCCGACGAGGAACCCGGCGAATCCGGTGAAGCCACGCGATCCCAGGGCGAGGGTCTCGGAGGATTCGGCCGCGGTCAGGAGGGCGGCGGCGGGCGGCCCGGGTACCTGGCGGCGGACGATCTCCAGCGTGGGGTGGGCGAAGGCCAGTACCCGCGCCGCCCGGTCCAGAGCGTGTCCCACCCGGTCGGCCGGGGCGTCGAGTTCGGGGAGTCCGGTGCCAACCGCTGGTTCGTCGCCTGCGTGGAGGAGTTGGAGGGCCAGTCCGCGGCGGAGGGCTTCGCGGGCGGCCCAGTCGGCCGCGTCCAGGCTTTCGACGGAGCCGTCGACGCCTGCGGTAATGATGCGCTGCATGACGCACCTCCTTGGTGCGAGGGGGTTATCCGGTCCAGGTCCAGTCGGCGACCTCGGGCAGGTCGGTGCCGTGTTCGCGGATCCAGGCGTGGTGGCGGGTGCGGGTGTCGGCCATGGTCTGGCGTACGGCGGCCGCGCGGGTGGCGAGGCCGGGGACGCGGTCGATGACGTCCATGACCAGGCGGTACCGGTCGAGGTCGTTGCGCACGACCATGTCGAAGGGCGTGGTCGTGGTGCCGGATTCCTTGTAGCCGCGTACGTGCAGGTGCGCGTGGCCGGCCCGGCGGTAGGCGAGGCGGTGGATCAGCCAGGGGTAGCCGTGGTAAGCGAAGATCACCGGCTTGTCGCGGGTGAACAGCGCGTCGTACTCCAAGTCGCCCATCCCGTGCGGGTGTTCCTCGTGCGGCAGCAGTTTCGCCAGGTCGACGACGTTGATCACCCGCACCGCCAGGTCGGGCAGATGGCGCCGGAGCAGCGCCGCCGCGGCAACCACTTCCAGGGTCGGCACGTCGCCCGCGCAGGCGAGGACCACATCGGGCTCCTGGGTGCCGTCCTCCGTGCCGGCCCATTCCCAGATCCCGGCGCCGCGCGCGCAGTGGGCACGGGCCTGGTCCAGGGAGAGCCAGTCGAAGCAGGGCTGTTTTCCGGCGACGATCACGTTGACGTAGTCGCGGGAGCGCAGGACGTGGTCGGCCACCGAGAGCAGCGTGTTGGCGTCCGGCGGCAGGTACACGCGTACGACGTCCGGGCTCTTGTTGAGCACGTGGTCGACGAATCCGGGGTCCTGGTGCGAGAAGCCGTTGTGGTCCTGGCGCCAGACGTGCGAGGTCAACAGGTAGTTCAGGGACGGTATGGGGGCGCGCCACGGCAGGTGCCGCGAGGTCTTCAGCCACTTGATGTGCTGGTTGACCATGGAGTCGACGATGTGGACGAACGCCTCGTAGCAGGAGAACAGGCCGTGGCGGCCCGTGAGGTTGTAGCCCTCCAGCCAGCCCTGGCAGACGTGCTCGGACAGGATCTCCATCACCCTGCCGTCCGAGCTGAGGTTCTCGTCGGTGTCCAGGGTCTCGGCCTGCCACGCCTTGCCGGTGACCTCGAACAGCGCGCCCAGGCGGTTGGATTCGGTCTCGTCGGGGCCGACCACCCGGAAGTTCCGGTGCTCGGCGGTGTCCGCCATGACCTGGGCGAGCAGGCTGCCCAGGACCCGGGTCGGCTCGTGCTGTGTCGCGCCGGGCTTGTCGACGGGCACGGCGAAGTGCTCCAGCGGCGGAACGGGCAGAGCGCGTGTGAGCAGGCCGCCGTTGGCGTGCGGGTTCGCGCCGAGGCGCAGATCGCCGTCCGGTACGCACGTGAGGACTTGCTCGGTGGGACGGCCCTCGCCGTCGAACAGCTCCTCCGGCCGGTACGAACGCAGCCACGCCTCCAACTGCCGCAGATGGTCCGGGTTCTCGCGCACGTTCGCCAGCGGCACCTGGTGCGAGCGCCACGTCCCCTCTACCGGAACGCCGTCGACCTCCGCCGGCCCGGTCCAGCCCTTGGGCGTGCGCAGCACGATCATCGGCCAACGCGGGCGGCCGCTCCTCTGCCTGCACTCGGCGATCCGCTCCAGGGCGTGGTCCATCGTGCGCGCCATGCTCAGGTGCACCTTGTCCGGGTCGGAGCCGGTCACGTGCAAGGGCTCGTAGCCGTATCCCGTGAGCAGGGAGTCGAGTTCGTCCTGCGGGATGCGGGACAGGACCGTCGGGTTGGCGATCTTGTATCCGTTGAGGTGGAGGATCGGCAGGACCGCGCCGTCGTGGACGGGGTCGAGGAACTTGTTGGAGTGCCAGGAAGCGGCGAGCGGTCCGGTCTCGGCCTCACCGTCGCCGATCACGCAGGCGACCAGCAGGCCGGGGTTGTCGAAGGCGGCGCCGTAGGCGTGGGCGAGTGAGTAGCCGAGTTCGCCGCCCTCGTGGATGGAGCCCGGCGTCTCGGGAGCCACATGGCTGGGCACGCCACCGGGGAAGGAGAACTGGCGGAAGAGCCGTGCCATGCCCGCCGCGTCCCGGCTCACATCCGGGTACGTCTGCGCATAGGAGCCGTCCAGCCAGGAGTTGGCCAGCACGGCCGGGCCTCCGTGGCCGGGCCCCCAGATGCAGACGGCGTCCAGTCCACGGTCCTTGATCACCCTGTTGAGGTGGGTGTGAACCAGGTTGAGACCGGGCGAGGTTCCCCAGTGACCGAGCAGGCGCGGCTTGATGTGCTCGGGCCTGAGCGGCTCCGTCAGGAGTGGGTTGCTCATCAGGTAGATCTGCCCGGCGGCGAGGTAGTTGGCCGCCCGCCAGTGGGCGTCCAGCGCGGCCAGGTTCACCGGTCGGTCTTTCGTCATGATCTGTCCTCTGCCTCGACGGTGGGTCGGATCGGTATGTCCGGGTGCCGCGCTCCGGCGGTGCGCGCACGGGGCCGCTTACGTGTGCGGCACCACGGCCACCGGGCAGGCCGCTTGGTGGAGTACGGCGTGGTTGACCGGGCCGAGCTGCATTCCAAGGTGGCTCTTGCGACGGTGGGCCCCGACCACGAGCAGGTCGGACGCGAGCGCCGCGTCCAGGAGTGCCTTGCGCGCGTGGCCTTCGACCACCTGCGGCCGCACTTCCACCACGCCCTCCACCCGGGCGGCCGGCCGCAGGGCTGCGGCCAGCGCGCCCTCCGCCAGCGCACGGTGCCGCTCGACGTCGGAGCGGTGGTCCGGATGGTCGGCGGCCTCCCGGGCCGGGCAGCGCCAGGCGTGCACGGCATCCAGTACGGCGCCATGCGACTCCGCTTCCCGCAGTGCGAACTCCACTGCGCGACGGGCCTGTTCGGGCTCGTCGATGCCGACTGCGATCCGGCCGAAGGCACGGCGCAGGTGCCGCTCGTCGCCGCGAACGACGATCACCGGAGACTGTGCGCGGGCGGCGACCGCGAGGCTGACCGAGCCCAGCGGCAGTCCGGCGATGCCGCCCGCTCCCAGCCCGCCCACCACGACCGCGAAGGCCTCGCGACTCATCCTGGTCAGTACGGCGGCGGGGTCCTCGATGACCAGTTCCCCATACGCCTTCACCGCCGCGGCACGGCGACCGGCCCGCTCCACGGCCGACCCGACGACGTTCTCCCCGTACACCCGAAGGGCACTCCGGTCGGTGGTGAACGTCGGGCCGTAGCCCTCGTACCATCCCCAGGCCTGTGAGTGGACAACACACAGGGGCAGGCCGTGCAGGGCCGCCTCGTCCGTCGCCCAGTCAAGGGCTCGCAGGCTCGGATCCGAGCCGTCCACACCGACGATCACCGGCTTGTCCACAGTGCCACCCCTTCCAGTCCTTCCGGGTTCGCCCACGTCCGGGGCGCGTGTCATAGGGGACGTTTCCACTGCCAGGGGCTGACGGGGAGGGGCGAACCGGCCCCAGAGGGGGACGTTCGGCCCCTGCCGGTCCGCGCGCGGGCTCCGCAAGGTGGGAGCAGATCGACGGAAGGGGAAGCGATGACCATCCGTACGCGCATCGCCGTCATCGGAGTCGGCAACGACTTCCGACGTGACGACGGAGTGGGCTGGGCGGTGATCGAACTGCTGCGGCAGCGGGCCGCGAGCCGCCCCTTTCCCGCGGGCACCGTCCTGGCCACGTGCGACGGCGACCCCGTGCGGCTCATAGGGCTCTGGGAAGGCGCCGACCTCGCGGTCGTCGTGGACGCCGCGCACGCCCATCCGGCCCGCCCCGGCCTGGTGCACCGGCTCGAACTCGACGCCGGACGGCTGCGGCGCCCCACGACGAGTTCCCACGGCCTCGGCCTCGGTGAGGCCGTCGAACTCGCCCGCGTGCTGGGCCGGTTGCCCGGGCGGCTGATCGTGTACGCGGTGGAGGGCGCCGACAGTTCCCTCGGCGCCGGGCTCTCGGAACCGGTCGGGGCCGTGGTCGAACCGCTGGCCGAGGACGTCGAAGCCGAAGTCACCCGGCACCGCGACGCCGCAGCCCGAAGTTGAGGTGAGAGCCATGCCGGAACGGTCAGCACTCCGGTTCACCGTCCTCGGCACCATCCAGGGCGTCGGTTTCCGACCCTACGTGCACCGGCTCGCCACCGGGCTCGGCCTGGACGGATGGGTGGCCAACACCGGTGGACACGTCGAGGGAGCCGTGGCCGGGCGCTCGGACGCGGTGGCGCGGTTCGGCCGACGGCTCGGCGCCGATGCGCCCGTGCTCGCCCGCGTGCGGCAGGTGCTGCTCTCCGCGGCCTCCGCGCACCCGCCCGCCCCGGGCTCCGGATTCGCCGTCCGCCCCAGTTCCCCCGGCCTGAACGGCACGGCGGCGCGCGAGATCCCGCCCGACGCCGCGACCTGCGCCGGCTGCCTCCAAGAACTGTTCAACCCAGGTGACCGCCGCTACCGCTATCCGTTCATCCACTGCACCAACTGCGGGCCGCGCGCCACGGTGATCGAAGACCTCCCCTACGACCGGGCCCGAACCACGATGCGCGACTTCCGGCTCTGTTCCGCCTGCGCCGATGAATACCGTGACCCTGCCGACCGGCGCTTTCACGCGGAGCCGCTCGCCTGTCACTCCTGCGGGCCGCAGCTCTCCTGGAACGGGCAGGTGGCAGAGGCGGCGCTGGGAGCGGCGGTCGCGGCGATCCGCAGGGGCGGCATCGTCGCCGTCAAGGGCCTCGGCGGCTACCAACTCGTGTGCGACGCGACCGAGCATGCCTGCGTGGCCGAGCTGCGCCGCCGTAAACGCCGCCCGTCCAAGCCGTTCGCCGTGATGGCCCAAGACATCGGGGCAGCACGGCAGTTGGCCTCGGCGTGGAAGACGGAGCGGCGGCTCCTCGACTCTCCCGTCCGTCCCGTGGTGCTGCTCCATGCCCGCGTTCCCTCCCCCGTCTCCCGCGCCGTCCACCCCGGCACGCCCCGGGTCGGGCTGTTGCTCCCCACCACGGGCCTGCACCACCTCCTGCTCCACGACCTGGCGCGTCCCCTCGTCGTCACCAGCGGCAACATCGCCGACGAGCCGATCGCGACGGACGACGCGGAGGCCCGGCTCCAACTGGATGGCATCGCGGACGGTTTCCTGGTCCACGACCGGCCGATCCGCGCACGGTACGACGACTCGGTGGTGCAGGCTGTGGGCCGGACCGTGATCACCGTGCGCCGGGCACGCGGCCTCGCTCCCGCCCCGATGCCGCTGCCCCGGCCCGCCACGGTTCCGCTCGTCGCGGTCGGCGCGCAGCTCAAGCACACCTTCGCGCTCGCGGCCGGCCCCCGGGTCCATCTCAGCCCCCACACCGGCGACTTGGCGGACGCACGCACCCTGGACGCCTTCGCCCAGGCGTACCTCGACCTCAAGCGCCTCACCGGCCTGGAGCCGCAGGCCGTCGCACACGATCTGCACCCCGGCTACCTCTCCACCCAGTGGGCCCGGTCCCAGCCCCTCCCCTGCGTCCCGGTCCAGCACCATCACGCCCACCTCGCCGCCTGCGCCGCCGAACACGGACTGCGCGCGCCCTTCACGGGAGTCGCCTACGACGGCCTCGGCCTCGGCGACGACGGCACTTTGTGGGGCGGCGAGATCCTCGTCGGCGACCTGACGGACTACCGGCGGGCAGGCCGCTTCGCCACGGCGCCGCTGCCGGGCGGGGAAGCAGCCGTCCGCCATCCGTCGAGGATGGCCCTGGGCTACCTGCACGGCGCCGTGCCACGGGCGAGCCGACGAGCCTTCTCGCCGCCGCCTTCCACCTCACCGTGGCGATCGCGACCGCCGAACTCGTCGGCCGCGCCGTCGCGGACGGTGCCCCGCGCACCGTATGCCTGGCGGGCGGCTGCTTCGTCAACCGCCGGCTGCTCACCGAGATCAGACGGCGACTGCGCGCGCAAGGCCTGCGGGTCCTGGTCCCCAGCGCCGTACCGGTGGGCGACGGCGGCATCAGCTACGGGCAGGCCGCGATCGCCGCCGCCCGGCTCGCGAAGGAGTGAGGGCCGTGTGTCTAGGCATACCCGGCAGGGTGACGGAGATCCACGAAGACGCCGGGCTGCGCATGGCGACCGTCGATTTCGGCGGCGTGCGGCGCGAGGTCTGCCTCGCCTGCACTCCCACCGCGTCCGTCGGTACGTACGTCATCGTGCACGTCGGTTTCGCGATCACCGAGGTGGACGAGGCCGAGGCCCGCCGGACTCTGGAGGTCCTGCGCGCCATGGCTGGGGCGGTGGAGGGCGAGCTCGGCGAGCCGCTGCCCGGGACCGGCTGACTCCCCAGAGGGGGCCGGTCGGCCCCTGTCCTTGCCCCCGGCGGCCTCTGGGGCGGGGCAGGCACCCGGCGGATGCTGCGTATGTCAACTGGCGGAAGAGGGAGCCGAGATGACCGACAACGAGCCCACCGGACGGCCGGTGCACGCGCTGCTGACCGACGGCACGACGGTACGGATACGGCCGGCACGGCCCGGCGACCACGCCCAGGTGCTGCGGATGTTCGAGGAGATGTCGCCCGAGAATCTGCGCCTGCGGTTCTTCTCGATCGCCCGCAGCTCCGCACGGCAGGCCGCCGACCGCTGCTGTCGACCGGCCGAACCCGGCCACCGGGCCCTCATCGCCGAGGCGGCCGGGCAGGTGATCGGGCTCGCCGAGTACGAGGTCATCGAGGCGCCGGGCACCGCCGACATCGGGATCGCCGTCGCGGACGGGCACCACCACCTCGGAATCGGCACTCTGCTCCTCGAACACCTGGTGTCCGCCGCGCGGGAGGCCTCGGTCACCGCGTTCACGGCCGATGCCCTCGCCGAGAACCACGAGATGCTGAAGGTGTTCGCCGACCTCGGCCTGCGCGCGGCCCGCCACTTCGAAGGGCCCGAGGTGCGCTGCACCGTGCTGCTCGACCAGGACGAGACCTACCTCTCGGCTGTCGAGGAGCGCGGCCGGACCGCCGATGTGGCGAGCCTGCGGCCGCTGCTGCGCCCGGAGTCGGTCGCCGTGATCGGCGTGGGCCGCAAGCCCGGCTCGGTCGGACGCGCGATCCTGCACAACCTCCGCACCGGCGGCTTCACCCATCGGCTCTTCGCAGTCAATCCGAGCGTCACCTCGGTCCTGGGAGTACCCGCATACCCCTCGATCGGCTCACTGCCCCGCATTCCTGATCTCGTGGTCCTCGCGGTGCCCGCCGCCGCGCTGCCCGCCACCGCCGAAGAGTGCGGCAAGCTGGGGGTGCGCGCGCTGGTCGTCGTCTCCGCCGGGCTCGACGCCACACAGGCGGACGCGCTGCTCACCGCCTGCCGGACGTACGGCATGCGGCTCGTCGGGCCCAACTGTCTGGGGATCTCCAACACCGACAAGGACCTCTCCCTCGACGCGACGTTCGCCGCAAGGCATCCGCGACCGGGCACAGCCGGTGTCGCGGTACAGTCCGGCGGCGTCGGAATCGCCCTGCTCGACGGCTTGTCCCGCCTGGGCATCGGCATCTCCAGCTTCGCCTCGCTCGGCGACAAGTACGACGTCAGCGGCAACGACATGCTCCAGTGGTGGGAGTCGGACGGCCGGACCGACCTGGCCCTGCTCCACCTGGAGTCCTTCGGCAATCCACGCGCCTTCTCCCGAACCGCTCGCCGGGTGACCCGGCGGATGCCGGTGCTCACCGTGGACGCGGGCCGCACGGAAACAGGCCGACGTGCTGCCGCCTCGCACACCGCGGCGGCCGCGACCCGGACCATGACCCGCCAGGCCCTGTTCACCCAGGCCGGCATCACCGCCACCCGCACGATCGCCGAACTCCTCGAAGCCGCGGCCCTGTTGCACGCCCAGCCTCTTCCGGCCGGGAACCGTGTCGCCGTCGTGACCAACGCGGGAGGCGCGGGCGTACTGGCGGCGGACGCCTGTGCCGAAGCCGGACTCGTCCTTCCCCCACTCGGCGCCGACATGACGGGCGACCTGCTGGCGGCTCTCCCCGAGGGAGCGACCGCGGGGAACCCCGTCGACACCACCGCAGCCGTCTCCGAGGACCAGCTCAGCCAGTGCGTGGACCGCCTCGTCAGGCACCCCGGCATCGACGCCGTCCTGGTCGTACTCGTTCCCACCGCGGTCGCCGCGGCGACCGGCGACGACCTCGCCCGGGCCCTTTGCCGTGCCCCCGGGCGCCGCACCCGAACGGTCGCCGCGGTACGCCTCGGCCAGGACCTGCCCGTCAAACTGCTGCCCACCGAGGACGACGGCGCGGTCCCCGCCTACGCCGACCCGCAGTCCGCGGCCCGCGCGCTGGCCCACGCCGTTGACCGCGGCCGCTGGCTGGCCAGGCCGCCCGGCACTGTCCGGGAACTCGACGGAATCGAAACCGACACCGCACGGGCCCTCGTCGACACGTTCCTGGCCGACCACCCCGACGGTGGCTGGCTCGCGCCGCGCGAGTGCGCGGCCCTGCTCTCCTGCTACGACATCCCTCAACTCCCCTGGGCCTGGGCCGAGACGGAGGACGACGCGGTCTTCGCCGCTGAGCGGCTCAAGGGGCCGGACGGCCTGACCGTCCTCAAGGCCCACTGGCCGGGCCTGCTGCACAAGACCGAGCAGTACGCGGTCCATCTCGATCTGCGCGGCGATGCACAAGTACGCGCCGCCTACCGGGACTTCGAGACCCGGTTCGCCGGCCTGCTGACCGGCGTCGTCGTCCAGCCGCTCGCCGAGCGCGGCATCGAGCTCTTCGCCGGGGTCGTCCAGGACGAAGTCTTCGGCCCGCTGGTCCTGTTCGGTCTCGGCGGCACGGCCACCGAGGTGCTGGCAGACCAGGCCGCGTGCCTCGCCCCGCTCACCGATCTCGACGTGCACGACCTGATCACGGCCCCGCGCTGCGCCCCGCTGCTGTTCGGGCAGGGCGGCAACGGACCGGTCGACCTCGAAGGCCTCGAACAGGTGCTGCTGCGTCTTTCGCGGATGGCCTGCGATCTTCCCCAGCTGGCCGAGGCCGACTTCAACCCCGTACTGGCCCGGCCCGGCGGTGTCACCGCACTCGACGTCCGCGTACGGCTGCTGCCGCGCAAGGCCGACAACCCCTATCTGCGGCGGCTGCGCTGAGGAGGAGACAGAGATGAAGCACAGCAAGGTCGGCTCCGTGATGACCACCGAGGTGGTCACCGCCCGCTTCGCCACCCCCTTCAAGGAGGTGGCCCAGCTCCTCGCCCAGCACCGCATCAGCGGCCTGCCGGTGGTCGACGCCGACGACAACGTGATCGGGGTGATCTCCGAGACGGATCTCCTGGTCCGCGAGGCCGAAGCACCCCGGCCGAGCGCGCGCAGGCACCGTTTCTGGCCGCCCCGGATGAGC
Organism: Streptomyces sp. NBC_00212; assembly: GCF_045206365.1. Classification (NCBI taxonomy): domain Bacteria; kingdom Bacillati; phylum Actinomycetota; class Actinomycetes; order Kitasatosporales; family Streptomycetaceae; genus Streptomyces; species Streptomyces sp. NBC_00212. Next base: position 8,003,278 of record NZ_CP108115.1, on the reverse strand, counting down.
CCCGCGGCCGGCAGGACTCAGGCCAGGGCCCAGGCCCGTACGGCAGGGCAGCTGATGTCGCAGCCGCCCGTCTGCGTCCACGCCGAGAACACCATCGCCGAGGCCGCCCGCTCCATGGCCCGGCACAAGGTGGAGCGACTGCCCGTACTCGACGAGGAGGACCGCCTGGTCGGCATCGTCACCCGCCGCGACCTGCTCCAGATCTTCCTCCGCACGGACGACGAGATCCGCCGCGAGGTGATCGCCGAGGTACTGGTCAACACCCTGTGGCTGTCACCGCGGACCATCACGGTCTCCGTGGCGGACGGCGTCGTGACCCTCGACGGGAAGCTGGAGCGCCGCAGCGAAGTACCGATCGCGGTGAACATGACGCGCCAGGTCGACGGGGTCGTAGCAGTGCTCGACAAACTCACCTACCACCTGGACGACTCCCGCATTCACCCCACCGAACAGGCCCTGCACGGCGTCACCGAGGAATGGCTGCGCAAGCTGTGAAGGGATGAGCCATGCGTCACTACTGGAACGACATGGGCATGGACGGCTGGGGCTACACGGCCGCGGGTCTGACCCTGCTGGTCCTCATGGTGCTGGTGGCCGCGGTCGCGATCGCCCTGTTCCGCAGGGGCAGCGACATGCATCGCAACCGGACCCCGGCTGCGGAGCAACTGCTCGCCGAACGCTTCGCCCGCGGCGAGATCGACGACGAGGAGTACCGCAGGCGGCTCGCGGTCCTTCAAGACACCAAGCCTTCGGGAAAGGACAGGTGAGCTGCGATGGCGGAGCTCGCGCTCGTCGTGTACGGCGCGAAGTACGGCTCCACTCAAGAGATCGCCCAGTCGATCGGCGACGTCCTCCGCAAGGAGGGACTCGTGGTCGACGTTCGGCGGGCGGCCGATGTGCGGGACATCAGCCCTTACAGTGCGGTGGTCATCGGCGGTGGGCTCTACGCGAACCGCTGGCACCGGGACGCGCGGCGCTTCGCGCGCCGCCACCGCAGCGCGCTGAAGGACCGTTCGCTCTGGCTGTTCAGCAGTGGGCCGCTGGACCCGTCGGCCGCAGAGCGGGACATTCCTCCCGTACCCGGAGTGCGCCGCGTCGCGGACCGTCTGGGTGCCAGGGGGCACACGACCTTCGGCGGCCGCCTGGACGACACCGCGAACGGCCGGATCGCCCGGATGATCGTCAAGTCCGGCAAGGGCGGAGACTTCCGCGACTTCGAGCAGATCGCCGCGTGGGCGTCGGGGATCGCCGGCGAACTCGCGGGCGAGGAGGTGCGGCGCCGTGAAGAACGTACAGAGTAGGACGAAAGTGCGGCGGTGGCGGTGGCGCCGCAATCCGCTGCGCCGCAGGTCGGACACGATCGAGGCATGGACCGGACTCGTGCTGGGCAGCGCGCTGTTCATCGGCGCACCGCTGGCCGGTTCGCTGGCCGGGCTGACCATCTATGACCAGGCGCAGGCGACAGCCGCCCAGCAGCGCGCTTCGCGCCACCTCGTCCGGGCCACCGTACTGGAGGACGTCCCCACCGCTCCGGCGTCGACCGACGGAGTCGCAGCCCGCCAGGTCTCCCCCGTGGCCGTGCGCTGGACGACCGCGGACGGCCGGACCGTGACGGGCAAGGTGAAGTTGCCGGAGGGCACCAGGAGCGGCAGCCCCGCCGAGATCTGGGTGGACGCCCACGACAGGACCACCACCGCCCCGCGGAGCAGCAGTGACAGCTGGGCACAGGCCATGGGGGTCGGGGGCGTCGCAACGACCGCTGCCGGACTGGCGGTCGGGGGCCTCTGGCTGACCTTCCGGTCAACGGCCAACCGTCACCGCATGGCCGAGTGGGAGCAAGACTGGGCCGTGACCGGTCCCCAATGGGATCTGCGCAACCACTGAGTCGGTCCGCCCGGCCCACGACAGGGCCGGTCGGCCCCTGCCCCGACGCCCGCTTCTCCTCGAAGCTGGACGCGGCGAACGCCGCTGGACGAAGGAGGATGCAGATGACCAGCATCGGAGCCACGGCGGTCCTCGACCGGCAGGGCCTTGAGGCGCTGGTCGCGGCACTGGTGGCCGGCGGCCGCACCGTCGTGGGCCCCACCGTGCGCGACGGCGCGATCGTGCTCGCCGAGCTCGACTCCGCCGAGCAACTCCCCTACGGCTGGGGCGTGGAGCTGGAGGCCGGACGCTACCGGCTGCGCCGCCGCGAGGACGGAGCCGCCTTCGCGCACTCCGCGGGCCCCCAGTCCTGGAAGAACTTCCTCCATCCCCAGCGGGAGAAGCTGTGGAGCGCGGACCGGTCGGCGGAAGGGGAGGTGACCGTGCGGGCCGAGCGCCCGCTCCCGCCCTCGTACGCGTTCCTGGGGGTCCGGCCCTGCGATCTGCGAGCCATCGCGATCCAGGACCGGGTGCTGTCAGGCGGCCACTTCCAGGACACCGGCTACGCGGAACGCCGGAGGGGGGCGTTCCTCATAGCCGTCGAGTGCACCGAGCCGGGCGCCACCTGTTTCTGTGTGTCGATGGGCACCGGTCCCGGGGCGGATTCCGGTTTCGATCTCGCGCTCACCGAAGTCGTCGACGACACGGGACACCGCTTCCTCGTGCGGGTCGGCAGCGAGGAGGGCGCCACGCTCCTCGACGCGCTGCCAAGGCGGGAGGCAGACGCCGCCACCACCGGCGCCGCCCGGGAGGCCGTAGCCGGAGCCGTCGACAAGATGGGGCGCTCCATGCCCCCGGTGGACCTGCACGCCCTGATGGGCGCGAGCCTGGAGGCCGAGCGCTGGGACGACGTCGCCTCCCGCTGCCTGACCTGCGGCAACTGCACGATGGTCTGCCCCACTTGCTTCTGCACCACCACCGAGGAGGTCACCGACCTCACCGGCGACCACGCCGAGCGCTGGCAGCGCTGGGACTCCTGCTTCGACCTCGACTTCTCCCACCTCCACGGCGGGCCGGTGCGCGCCTCCTCCCGCAGCCGCTACCGCCAGTGGCTGACCCACAAACTCGGCACCTGGCACGACCAGTTCAACAGTTCTGGATGCGTCGGCTGCGGCCGCTGCATCGTCTGGTGCCCTGTCGGTATCGACATCACCGAAGAGGTCACCGCTCTCAAGGAGGAGACCGAGCGATGAGCACCTCGACAACCATGTGGGTCTCCCTACCGGCCGAGCACCGCGAGCGGCTGATGCGGATCGCCCGCGAAGTGGCCTTCCCGGCCGGTACCCGGATCTTCGAGGAGGGAGGTCACGCCGACCGGTTCTGGATCGTCCGCACGGGGACGGTCGGCCTCGACATGCACGTGCCGGGCCGCCGCTCTCCCGTGATCGAGACCCTCGGCCACGGCGAACTGGTCGGCTGGTCCTGGCTGTTCCCGCCGTATCTCTGGCAGTTGGGGGCCGAGGCCCGGAGCCCCGTGCGGGCGCACGAGTTCGACGCCCTGGCGGTACGCATGATGTGCGAGAACGACCCGGCGCTCGGCGCGACGGTCAGCCACTGGGTCGGCCGGGTCCTCGCCCATCGGCTGCACGCCGCGCGCATCCGCCTACTCGACCTGTACGCGCCCTACGGCAGCGGGGCCGGGGCGGGGGGATGACTGCCGTACCGGTTCCGTACCGGGTGGTGGCCCGCTGGCCGGAGACCCCCGACACGGTCACGCTCCGTCTGGAGCCGGTGGGCGAGCCGCTGCCCGTCTTCGTCCCGGGCCAGTTCGCCATGGTGTGGGTGTTCGGGCGAGGTGAGATACCGATCTCGGCCAGTTCGATCCCCACCACCGGCGGACTCGCGCACACGGTACGCAGCGTGGGCGCCGTCTCCGACGGGCTGTACGCCGCGCGGGTCGGCGACGTGCTGGGGCTGCGCGGTCCGTACGGGACGGGGTGGGAGCTGGACAAGGCCGTCGGCCAGGACCTGCTCGTCGTCGCCGGCGGCATCGGACTGGCCCCGCTGCGCCCACTCATCCGGGACGCGGTCGCGGACGCCGGACGGTACGGCCATCTCAATGTGCTGATCGGCGCACGCACTCCCGCGGATCTGATGGCGAAGAACGAGACCGGGCAGTGGCCGACGGCGTTCACCGGCGTGACGGTCGACCGGCCGGACGACCACTGGGCCGGGCGGATCGGAGTCGTCACCAAACTGCTGAACCAGGCCCACTGCACGCCCGCCAACACCACGGCGTTCGTCTGCGGCCCCGAACCGATGATCCGCGCGACGGCCCGCGACCTGGCGCACCGCGGCGTGCCCCCCGATCGCATCAGGGTCTCGCTCGAACGCAACATGCGCTGCGCGACCGGTAACTGCGGGCACTGCCAGCTCGGCCCCTTGCTGCTCTGCCGGGACGGTCCGGTGGTCGACTGGCAGTGTGCTGAACCCCTGCTCTACACAAGGGAGTTGTGAGATGCCCGGGATCCCCACCCTCGCGGTGTTCAAGCTCGCCTCCTGCGACGGCTGCCAGCTGACCCTCCTCGACTGCGAGGACGAACTCCTGGCCCTCGCCGGGCAGGTGGAGATCGCGCACTTCCTGGAAGCCTCCAGCACCGTGCGCCCGGGGCCCTACGATCTCGCGCTCGTCGAAGGCTCGGTCACCACACCCGGCGATGCCGAACGGATCCGTACGATCCGCGACTCCGCCCGCCGCCTGGTGACGATCGGGGCCTGCGCGACCGCCGGCGGCATCCAGGCGCTGCACAACTTCGCCGATGTCGACGAGTACCGACGCACCGTCTACGCCCGCCCCGACTACATCGACACACTCGCCACCTCCACCCCGGTCTCCGACCACGTCGATGTCGACTTCGAGCTGCGCGGCTGCCCGATAGACCGCCGCCAGCTCCTGGAAGTGATCACCGCGTTCCTCAGCGGCCGCAAGCCCGGCGTCCCCAACAACAGCGTCTGTTTCGAGTGCAAGCGGCGGGGCACGGTCTGCGTCACCGTCGCCCATGGCACCCCCTGCCTCGGTCCCGTCACTCACGCGGGCTGCGGAGCGATCTGCCCCTCGTACGGGCGGGGTTGCTACGGCTGCTTCGGCCCGTCGGGCTCCACCAACCTGCCCGCCCTCATCCCGCTGCTACACCGCGACGGCATGGATGAGCGGGACTCGGAACGCTTCCTGCGCACGTTCAACGTGGCGGCGTTCGACAAGGAGGCCCGGTCGTGACCCACCGAGGTTCCCGTGTCCTGCACGTCGGCTCGCTCTCCCGCGTCGAAGGCGAAGGCGCCCTGCACCTGAGCGTCCACGACGGAACGGTCACCCAGGCACGGCTCCAGATCTACGAACCGCCGCGCTTCTTCGAGGCATTCCTGCGCGGCCGCGCACACGCCGAGCCACCGGACATAACGGCCCGGGTGTGCGGGATCTGCCCGGTCGCCTACCAGATGAGCGCCTGCGCGGCCATCGAGGACGCCTGCGGCGTGACGGTCGACCCGGCGGTCCGGGAGCTACGCCGACTGCTGTACTGCGGCGAGTGGATCGAGAGCCAGACGCTGCACATCTACCTGCTCCACGCCCCCGACTTCCTCGGCTGCGGCAGCGCCATCGAGCTCGCCCGTACGGCACGCGGTCACGTCGAGCGCGGCCTTCGGCTGAAACAGGCGGGCAACGCGATCCTCGAACTCCTCGGGGGTCGCGCGATCCACCCCGTCAACGTCCGCGTCGGCGGCTTCCACCGCGTCCCGACCACCACCGAACTGAAGCCCCTACACGCCCAGTTGAAGAGGGCACTCGATGATGCCTGGGAGACGGTCCGCTGGGTGGCCGGATTCGACTTCCCGGACGCCGAGACGGACGCCGATCTCTTCGCGCTGGCAGCACCTGGGACGTACGCCATAGAGGCCGGCATCCCCGCCGTCCTGCGGCCCGACGGAACTCTGACCACCTTCCCGCTCCACACCTTCCTGGACCGGGTTCGCGAGGAGCACCTGCCGCACTCCACCGCCCTGTACTCGACGCTCGACGGGCGCTGCCATCTCACCGGTTCCCTGGCCCGGTTCGCGATCAGCGGCCGTTGGCTGTCTCGCACCGCGGTGGAGGCCGCCCGCACGGCCGGGCTCGGCGACCCGTACGAAGGTGCCGTCTGCCGCAATCCCTACCGCTCGATTCTCGTCCGGGCCGTCGAGGTGGTCTATGCGGTCGACGAGGCGCTGCGGATCATCGGGACGTACCAGCCGCCGGAGCACCCGTACGCGGATGTCCCTCCGATGGCTGCCACGGGCCACGGCGCCACCGAGGCCCCGCGCGGACTCCTCTACCACCGGTACGCCCTCGACGCCGAAGGCACGGTGACCGACGCTCGGCTCGTTCCGCCCACCGCGCAGAACCAGGGTGCCATCGAGGCCGACCTCCGGCGTATGACGCAGGAGGCGATCACTCAACTCGACCCGGACGACGCCGAGTTGACCGCCCTCTGCGAGCGCGCGATCCGCAATCACGACCCGTGCATCTCCTGTTCCACCCACTTCCTCGACCTCACCGTCGAGCGCACTCACAGCATCTGAGTCCACGAGGAGGCCCGCCATGATCAGTTCTCCGCACACCGTGAGCGACGTGATGACCCATACCGTCGTCTCCATCGGCCGCGATGCCGCGTTCAAGGAGATCGTCGAGCTGATGAGGCAGTGGAGGGTCAGCTCCGTGCCCGTGCTGGAGGGTGAGGGCCGGGTGATCGGGGTCGTCTCCGAGGCCGACCTGCTGCCAAAGGAGGAGTTCCGCGACAGCGACCCGGGCCTCCTGCCACTGCACCGGCTGTCCGACGTGGCCAAGGCCGGAGCTGTGACGGCGGGCGAGTTGATGTCCGCTCCGGCCATCTCGGTGCATGCCGACACCACGCTCGCCCAGGCCGCCCGGATCATGGCTCTGCGCAAGGTGAAGCGGCTGCCCGTCGTCGACCGGGTCGGCATCCTTGAGGGCGTGGTGAGCCGGAGCGATCTGCTCAAGGTGTTCCTGCGCCCCGACGCCGAGCTCGCCGCCGAGGTGAACCGCACGGTCGTCGCGGTGCTCTTCCCCAGCCAGTCGGTGACCGCCTCCGTGCAGGACGGCATGGTCACCTTCAGCGGACCGATGCGCGACCGGGCCCTGGCACCCGTGGCCGTCAGGCTGGCCCACGCGGTCGAAGGGGTCGTGGACGTGCGCATGGACCTCACCGCACCGGCCGCACCGCCGCGATGAAGTATCTCGACGAGTACCGCGATCCTGTGCTCGCCCGGCAACTCCTGGACGAGCTGCGCCGCACCGCCGCACACCCCTGGCACATCATGGAGGTGTGCGGCGGCCAGACCCACACGCTCGTGCGGCAGGGCATCGACGAACTCCTGCCCGCCGGAATCCGCATGATCCACGGCCCCGGCTGCCCGGTATGTGTCACCCCGCTGGAGACCCTCGACCGGGCGATGGCCATCGCCGCGCGGCCCGGTGTGATCCTGACCAGCTTCGGCGACATGCTGCGCGTCCCCGGCACGCGGACCGACCTCCTCGCGCTGCGGGCCCGGGGCTGCGACGTGCGGGTGGTCTACTCCCCCATGGACGCGGTACGCATCGCCGAGGCGCACCCCGATCACGAAGTGGTGTTCCTCGCCGTCGGGTTCGAGACCACCGCCCCCGCCAACGCGCTGGCGGTGCGGCACGCCGCGCACCTGGGTCTCGCGAACTTCTCGATGCTGGTCAGCCACGTCCTCGTGCCGCCCGCGATGACGGCGCTGCTCGACTCGCCCGACTGCGAAGTGGAGGCGTTCCTCGCCGCCGGACACGTGTGCGCGGTGATGGGCTGGCGGGAGTACGAGCCCATCGCGGACCGGTACCGCGTACCGATCGTGGTCACCGGCTTCGAGCCGCTCGACCTCCTGGAGGGCATCCTGATGGCCGTACGGCAGCTCGAAGAGGGCCGGTCCGAGGTCGAGAACCAGTACGCGCGTGCCGTACACCGCGTCGGCAACACCGAGGCGCAGTCCATCATCACCGACGTCTTTCGAATCACCGACCGGGCCTGGCGCGGGGTCGGCACGCTGCCCGCCAGCGGACTCGAACTCGCCCCCACATACGTGCAGTTCGACGCGGCACGCCGCTTCCGGGTCGACACGCTCCATTCGACCGAGGACCCCGAGTGCATCGCGGGCGCCGTCCTGACCGGCGCGCGGCTGCCCACTGACTGCACCGCGTACGGCGGACGCTGCACCCCTCGCACGCCGCTGGGTGCCCCGATGGTGTCGACGGAGGGCACGTGCGCCGCCTTCCACTCCGCAGGCCGTACGAGGAGGAACCCGGCATGACGACGCCGAACTGCCCCGTCCCCCATCGCGAGGACGAAGTGCTGCTGATGGGCCACGGCGCGGGCGGCCGGCTCACCGCCGAACTCCTGGAAGCACTGGTCCTTCCCGCGCTGGGCGGGCCGCCCGCCGGCCCCCTGGAGGACGCGGCACTCCTGCCGGGAGTGCCCGAACTCGCCGTCACCACGGACTCGTTCGTGGTCAGTCCGCTCACCTTCCCCGGTGGCGACATCGGCTCGCTCGCCGTCCATGGGACGGTCAACGACCTTGCGATGCGCGGCGCGCTTCCCGTCGCCCTCACCCTCTCCGTGATCGCCGAGGAAGGGCTGCCCCTGGCCGAACTGCGCTCCCTGCTCGGCTCGGCGGGCAAGGCCGCGCGCGAGGTGGGCGTGCCCTTCCTCACGGGTGACACCAAGGTGGTGGGGCACGGCGCGGCCGACCGGCTGTTCCTCAACACGACCGGCATCGGCCGCCGCATCCACGGCCTCAGCCCTTCCGCATCACGCGGCCGCGCGGGCGACGCGGTGTTGCTGTCCGGGCCCATCGGTCTGCACGGCACCGCTGTGCTCTCCACCCGCGAGGGGCTCGGCTTCGAGGCGGAGATCGCCTCCGACACCCGCCCCCTGCACCGGCTCGTCGCCGCCCTCGCCCCGTACGGCACCCACGTCCACACGCTGCGCGACCCCACCCGCGGCGGTCTCGCCGCCTCGCTCAACGAGATCGCCCGGGACTCGTCGATCGGCGTGGAGATCGAGGAGAGCGCGCTGCCGGTGCCGCCCGTGGTCGCCGCGGCCTGCGATCTCCTCGGCCTGGATCCCCTGATCGTCGCCAACGAGGGCTGTCTGGTGGCCTTCGTCTCGCCCGAGACCGCCGACGAGGTGCTCGCCGCGATGCGCTCACTGCCCGAGGGCTCCGGGGCCGTACAGATCGGAGAAGTAGCCGCAGTTCCTGCGGGCCGGGTCGTCCTGCGCACGCTGGTCGGCGCCCGGCGGGTGGTGGACATGCCGCTGGGTGAGCAACTGCCACGCATCTGCTGAGGGGCGATCAATGGGGCCGTTCGGCCCCTGTCGCACCGGCCCGCACAACGGGCACTCTCAAGCCGGGGCCACCGACAGTCAGGGGACATCGACGTGAGCGACGCACGGACCTTCTCTCCGCAGCACCCGATCCGGGTCTTCCTTCTCGACGACCACGAGGTCGTGCGCCGCGGAGTGCACGATCTGCTCGACGCCGAGCCCGACATCGAAGTGGTCGGCGAGGCCGGCACGAGTGAACAGGCGCTGGTCCGCGGCCCCGCGCTGCGCCCGGACGTCGCCATCCTCGACATCCGCCTGCCCGACAGCGACGGCATCACCGTCTGCCGCGAGCTGCGCTCCAGGGTGCCGGAACTGGCCTGTCTGATGCTGACGTCGTTCGACGACGACGACGCCCTGCTCGACGCCATCATGGCGGGGGCAGCCGGCTACGTCCTCAAACTGATCAAGGGCTCCGACCTGATCGAGGCCGTACGGACAGTGGCGTCCGGCCAGTCCATGCTCGACCCGGCCACCACCGCCCGCCTGATGAGCAGTCTGCGCGGACCGGACAAGGAGGCCACGAACGAAGACCCCCGGCTGGCGGGGCTGTCGGAGCGCGAACGTGAAATCCTCGCCCTCATCGGCGAGGGCATGACCAACCGGCAGATCGGCCAGCGGCTCTACCTCTCCGAGAAGACCGTGAAGAACCACATCTCCCGGCTGCTGGCCAAACTCGGGGTGGAACGCCGTATTCAGGCAGCGGTACTCGCCACGCAGTTCAACCGGCCTGCCGACGACGGGCGTTGACCCCGCCCCATCACTTCAGCCCGGACAGCGGGACCTCCCACTCCAACCGTGTGCCGCCCTCGGGCCCCGCCCCCAAGGTGAGCTCCCCGCCCAGTAGCTGCGCACGTTCGGCGAGGTTGCTGAGCCCGCTGCGCCGTCCGCCCTCGGCGATGCCGACGCCATTGTCCACGACACCGACCGTCAGCGCCCCCTTGCGCACCACCAGGGAGACGTCGGCCCGCGAAGCCCGCGCATGACGGGCCGTGTTGGTCAGTGCCTCGCCGAGAACGGCGAGCGCCTCGTCCGCCAGCGCCCGTGGAACGTCGGTGTCGAGCAGTCCCTCCATCCGAAGCGACGGCGTGAATCCGAGGGCGGTCACAGCCCTCTCCACCACCCGCACCGCCCGCACCCGCAGCCCGGCACCGGGTTCCTTAGCCTCGTGCGCCCGCAGCCCGAAGATGGTCGAGCGGATGATCTTGATGGTCTCGTCGAGGTCGTCCACCGCCCGAGCCAGCCGTTCGCCCGCCTCCGGATGGTCGACGAACCGCAGCGCGCTCTGCAGCGTCATGCCGGTCGCGAACAGCCTCTGAATGGCGAGGTCGTGCAGGTCCCGGGCGATCCGGTCCCGGTCCTCCAACAGGCTGACCTGCTCGGCGTCACGCCGCCGGTCGGCCAGTTCCAGTGCGAGCGCCGCCTGTCCCGCGAACCCGGGCAGCGGAGCCGTCTCCTCGCTGCTGAACGGCGGCCGTCCGGGCCCACGCGCGAGAAGCAGCACGCCGCGCTCTCCCATCGGCACCGCGACGGCCGGCCCCATCCCCTTCCACCGTTCGGGCTGGTAGGTCACCCTCGGATCGCTGCTGACGTCCTCCGCCGTGACGAGCCCCTGCTCGGTCAGCGCGACCCCCGCCAGCGTCCCCGCACGCGGCACTCGCAGGCCTCGGTGCGCCTCGGCCCGCTTCCCCAGCGCAAGGACGCCGCGCAGCTCGTCCGAGCCCTCCTCCACCAGGTCGACGAGGCCCAATTCGGCCGAGGTGATCTCCTTGGCCCGCTCGACCATCACTTCCAGCACCCGCGCCTCGGGCATGCCGGACAGCAGTCCGGCGGTGAACTCGGCGCTGGCCGCGAGCCATTGCTCCCGCAGCCGGGCTTCCGCGTAGAGCCGGGCGTTCTCGATGGCCACCCCGGCCGCCACCGCCAGGGTGGCAAGCACCGACTCGTCCTCTTCGTCGAATTCGGCTCCCCCGCGCTTCTCGGTCAGGTAGAGATTGCCGAACACCTCGTCCCGTACGCGGATCGGGACACCCAGGAAGGAATGCATCGGCGGATGGTGCGCCGGAAAGCCCGACGACGCCGGGTGCTCGGACAGTTCCGCCAGCCGGAGTGCGTCGGGATGCCGGATCAGTTCGCCCAACAGGCCGTGCCCGGACGGCAGATCACCGATCTGGGCCCGCAACTCGTCGTCGATCCCCACCGGCAGGAACTCCGACAGCTTCTCGCCCTGCCCGATCACACCGAGTGCCCCGTACTCGGCATCCACGAGCACCACCGCGGCCTCGACGATCCCCCGCAGCACCTGCGGCAGATCCAACTCACGCCCCACCGAGAGCACCGCTTCGAGCAGGCTGTGCAGGCGGTCTCGGGTACTTCGCACCGCGTCGATGCGTACCTGAAGCTCGTCGAGCAGCTCGTCCAGCCGGAGCCTGCCCAGCTGACCGGCGGCACTGCTCCGCTCTCCTTCATCCATGGATCCGTCCCCACCTGGTTCGAGCAGGACAAATACACCGTCGAGCTCACGGTAGCGGCGGGCAGAGTCGGAGCACCCTTCTCACGGCGAGTACGGCCGGGAAACACTCGGGCCATTCGGCCATCTGTCGGGCCTGGTCGGCACATGTCGGTCCCGGCCGCGGCGAACGAGAGTGGGGGCAGAGGCTCTCCTCGCGGCAACCGGACGTTGGCACCGGACCCGCACGCTGCCGTCGGCCGAGGACGGGGAGAGCCTCCCGGCGGGGACGGTGCCACCGGGCGATGCGGCCACCATGGCGTGAGGATGGAGACCGCAGATCCTCCACGCCGGATCCGCCAGGGGCTGTACCGCGTACCGCTCCGTGCCGCAACCTGAGCCAGGACGATGCCGACGGGAGGCCCTACATGGCCGGAAAGAGCATCAGGAAGGCGAAGCCGGGCTCCGGGGCAAGAGGCGCAGCACCGGCGCTTCCCAAAGCTCTGTACGAGGCGGAGCTCTACCGCTTGCAGACGGAACTCGTGAGGCTTCAGGAATGGGTGCGCGCGGAACGGGCCCGCCTGGTCGTCGTCTTCGAGGGGCGGGACGCGGCGGGCAAGGGAAGCACGATCAAGCGCGTAGCGGAACACCTCAATCCGCGCGTGGCCCGCATCGTCGCCCTGCCGACGCCGACCGAACGCGAACGCACCCAGTGGTACTTCCAGCGCTACGTCCAGCACCTGCCGGCCGGTGGCGAGATCGTGCTGTTCGACCGCAGCTGGTACAACCGGGCCGGGGTCGAACACGTCATGGGCTTCTGTACGGGCCAGGAGCACCAGCGGTTCCTGCGCCAGTGCCCGGTCTTCGAGCGCATGCTGGTGGAGGACGGGATCCTGCTGCGGAAGTACTGGTTCTCGGTGAGCGACTCCGTCCAGGAGGAGCGGTTCCGGCGGCGCCTGGAGGACCCCACCCGGCGGTGGAAGCTCTCCACCATCGACATGGAGTCGATCAGCCGGTGGGAGGCCTACTCGCGGGCGAAGGACGACATGTTCGTCCATACGGACATCGCCGAGGCCCCCTGGTTCGTGGTCGAGAGCGACGACAAGCGCGCGGCCCGTATCAACATGATCGCCCACCTGCTCTCGACGATTGCGTACCGCACAGTTCCGAGTGCGGCGCTGGAGCTGCCCCGGCGGCCGCCGAACACGGGCTACCAGCGGCCGCCGAGAGACCTTCAGAGCTACGTCCCGGATCACGCCGCGTCGCTCAGGGCGTGACGCGATCAGAGGTCAACCCCGCTGCGGCACCACGGCCACCGGGCAGGCGGCATGGTGCAGCACCGCGTGACAGGTGCGGCTCAGCTGGAGCCCGAGGCCCTTGTTCCGGCGTGCTCCCACGACCAGGAGATCGGCCGCCGCCGAGCGGTCCACCAGCACCCTGTGTGTAGGGCCTTCGACGGTATCGGGCCGGACCGTCACATCAGGGCGCCCGCTCCGGGCCGCGCGCAGTGCCTCGTCGAGTTCTGCTGCCGCCGTGCCCTCGGGAGTGTCTCCCGCGGCTTCGTCCGCAGCCGCCGGGACGGTGCGTCGGCGGACGGGGCCCCGCCAGGCGTGGACCGCGTCCAGGGCGCTGCCCCTGATCCCGGCTTCCCGGAAGGCGAACTCGACCGCGGTCGAGTTCCTGTCGGGATGTCCCACCCCGAGCAGGATGCGTTCGTGCCGGCCGTCGACGGCCGATCGGTCGCCCCGCACGACGACCACAGGGCAGCGCGCCCAGGAAGCGAGGCCCAGGCCGACCGACCCGAGCAGCATTCCTTTGATGCTGCCCCGGCCGCGCGAGCCGACGACCACGGCCGCGGCGCCGTCGCTCTCGTGCAGCAACGCATCGGTCGGCTCCTGCGGGAGCACGGCGGCGGTCGTCCGCACGCCCGGATTGCGGCTGTGCGCCCGCTCCCCCGCCGCGTCGAGGATGGCATCGGCCAGCGCCCGGTCCGATGCGTTCGGCGAGCTGTAGACGTAAGCCGCACCTTCGTAGTGCTCCCACAGCGAGGCGTACACGAGCCGTAGCGGCAGGCCACCCAGGGCGGCTTCGTCGGCCGCCCAGTCCACCGCCCGCAGGCTCTCCTCGGAACCGTCCACTCCGACGACCAGTGATTGCTCCATGGCTCTGTCTCCTTCCGGAACGTGAGGGGTGTACGCGGCCCAGACCCGTTCCAGTCAGCCGCGATACCGCTGGTGGCCGTCGTGACCGCCGATGCAGTGCCGCTCCTCAATGACCGTTTCCCGCTCACCCGGCCGCCGACGCGCACGCCCCGCGGCCTTGGGCTCGGCACGGGGTCGTGCCACTTCCATGAGACTCCTGACAGCCGACACAGGCAGTGGGCCGTACGGGCCAACGAAGGTACCGACCGGCTTCCCCCGGCACCGTAGAAGGACCCACACGGCCCCGTGCCGGGACCCACCGGCACCTACTCGCCGGCCGGGCGCCGCACAACGCTGGAATCGGAGGAGGTGGGCCTGATGCTCCAGCCGATCGTTGTGGGCCTGGACGGATCGCGTGAAAGTGTTGCCGCAGCCGACTGGGCGGCGGAGGAGGCACTGCGGCGCGGACTGCCCCTGCGCCTGGTCCACGCCTGGGAGGGTTCGCCCGAGCCGGCCGAATCGACTGCCCTGCCCGAACTCAGGGTCCCGCAGTCGTTGGTCATCGGGCGCGAGGCACCTCACCCGACGACCGGGGCCACCTGGGACGCGTCGCACACGCGGCGATCCACCACGTCCGGTGCCCCGTCGCCGTCATCACACACGACTGACCGGATTCCGGCGAGGTGAGGTCATGAACATCCTGGTGGGCTACGCGACCGCGCACGGCTCCACCCGAGAGATCGCCGAGCACATCGGTGCCCGGCTCGACGAGGCCGGCATCAAGGCCGATGTGCGGGCCATGACCAAGGTCGAGCGCCTCAACGGGTACGAGGCGTTCATGCTCGGCAGCGCGGTCCACGGCCAGGCGTGGCTGCCCGAGGCGAAGGACTTCGTCCGCCGCAACAGCACACTGCTCTGCTTCCGCCCCGTCTGGCTCTTCAGCGTCGGGATGCCCGGGGCGCTGCGCGGGCCGTGGCGGCGGCTCGCCCGCAAGGAGGAACCACTCATAGCCCAGGGCCTGCCAGGCCAACTGCCCTACCGCAGCCACCTGTTGATGTCGGGCGTCATCACCCCTGACCAGCTCTCGGCCCGCGGTCGCATCCTCTTCCGGCTGATGGGCTGCCGATACGGTGATTTCCGCGACTGGGACGCGATCGACGCCTGGACGGACCGGGTTTCCAAGGACTTGTCCCGCGTCTGAGCCGGGGCCTGCCCGAGAGGGCCGAACGGCCCCAACCAGGGCCGGACCGGCCCCTGTTCCCCGCCACGAGGACGCACCACCGTGGTGCCGAGAACCCTTCCGGCAAGCGAGCTGAAAGGCGGTGGGGAGCATGGACCTGCCCCTGATCGTGGGCATCGACGGCTCGGAGTCGAGCCTTCAGGCAGTCGACTGGGCCGTGGACGAGGCAAGTCTGCGCGGACTCCCGCTGAGGCTGCTGTACGCCTCACTCTGGGAGCGCTACGAGGGCGCCTCCTACACGTATGACCTCGGGGTTCCGACGAAGGACGATTCCAGCGAGGGCATCATGGGGGCCGCGGCCGAACGTGCCCTGCGGCGCAATCCGGATGTCAAGGTATCGACGTCCGTGCTGCCCGAGGAGGCCGAGCCCGCCCTGCTGCGCGAGGCGCGCAACGCGACGGCCCTGATCACGGGCTCACGTGGTCGCGGCCCGCTCGCCGAACTCCTGCTCGGCTCGGTGAGCCTGGCGATGGCGGCCCGCGCACACTGCCCCGTCGTCGTGGTGCGGGGCAGCGAGACGAGTCGCGCCGGCGGCCATGGGCGCGTACTGCTCGGAGTCGCGGGCCCCGGGCCCGACCTGGCATCGGTACGGTTCGCCTTCCGCGAGGCCGAGGCACGGCACTGTCCCGTTGAAGCCGTGTCCGCCTGGCGCTGTCCGGCACAGGATGCCCGGGCCCACCCCGTGCCGGCAGCGGAATTCGCCGCGGAGTACGAAGCCCGGGCGTCGGCTCTCCTCGACGCGGCCCTCAAGGCGGCCGCGGCCGACCACCCCGAAGTCCATGTGGCCCGCAGCGTCGTCGAGGGCCCGGCCCACAAGGTGCTGCGGGACCTCAGTGTCACCGCCGACCTCCTGGTCCTCGGCGCACATCGCCGCCACAGCCACGTCGGCCTCCAGCTCGGACGCGTGGCCCACGCCCTGCTGCACCACGCCGACTGCCCGGTGGCGATCGTGCCGCAGCACGACTGACCGAAGCCCCCGTCTGACCAGCCCGGTACGAGATGAAGGAGTGCTCCATGACGGTGCGAGTGGGCATCAACGGATTCGGCCGCGTAGGCCGCAACTACCTGCGCGCTCTGCTGGAGCGCGGCAGCGACGCCACCGGCGTGGAAGTGGTGGCCGTGAACGACATCACCGCACCCAGCACCCTGGCCCATCTCCTCACGTACGACTCCACCTACGGCAGGCTCCGGCGTTCCGTCGAGCACGACAGCGCCTCGCTCACCGTCGACGGCCGACGCATCGCCGTCACCGCGGAACGCGACCCCGCCGCGCTGGACTGGGGCGCCCAGCAGGTGGACGTGGTCATCGAGTCGTCGGGCCGCTTCCGGGACCGTCGCCACGCGGCACTCCACCTCAAGAACGGGGCTCGGAAAGTGCTGCTCTCGGCGCCCGGCAGGGAGGCCGACCTCACGGTGGTGATGGGCGTCAACGAGCACACATACGACGCGCTGCAACACCATGTGATCTCCGCCGCCTCCTGCACCACCAACTGTGTGGTGCCCATGGCTGTCGTGCTGCACGAGCGGTTCGGTATCGCCAAAGGTACGATGACGACCATCCACGGCTACACCAACGACCAAGCGCTCCTGGACAGCCCGCACAAGGATCTGCGCCGGGCCCGGTCGGCCGCGCTCAGCATCATTCCCACCAGTACGGGCGCCGCTCGTGCGGTCGGAGCGGTCGTGCCGGAGCTCGACGGAGTGCTCGACGGCCTGGCGGTGCGCGTCCCGGTCGAGGACGGCTCGCTGACCGACCTCACGGTGGTGCTGCGCCGCGAGACCACCACCGACGAGGTCAATGCCGCATTCGCCGAGGCCGCGCAGGGGCAGCTGAACGGCATCCTGAGGGTCGCCGACGCACCGATCGTCTCCCGGGACGTCATCGGAGATCCCGCCTCGTGCCTCTTCGACCCCGGTCTCACCCAGGCACACGGCGACCTGGTCAAGGTCTTCGGCTGGTACGACAACGAGTGGGGCTACAGCAACCGGCTGCTCGACCTCACTGCCTATGTCGCCGCGCGGCTGTGATTCCCGAAGCACTGCACGGCATGCGCGCCGTGGTCCTCGACACCGACGGAGTGATCACGGACTCGGCACGGGTGCACGCCGAAGCCTGGAAGGCGGCCTTCGACGCCCACATCCTGGAGCATCCGCCCCAGGACCCGTACCAGCGGCGGCCGTTCGACGTACGCACCGACTACCTCCAGTACGTCGACGGCAAGTCGCGCATCGACGGCGCGACGGCCTTCTTGGCCTCACGCGGACTGCGCACGGACGGAGGACTGGCGGAGGCGGTCGCCGCGGACAAGGAGCGGCTGTTCGTCCAACGGCTGCGCGCGGGCGGCATCGACGCCTATCCGGGGACCGTCCGCTTCCTGCACGCGCTGCGGCAGGACGGAATCCGATGCGCCGCGGCGTCCGCATCGCGGCATGCGGGCGAGCTCCTCGTGCACGCGGGGGTGATGGACCTCTTCGAGGTACTCGTCGACGGCAACGAGGCGGCTCGGCTCGGCCTGCCGGGCAAACCCGACCCCGCGCTGTTCCTGGAAGCGGCCCGGCGGCTCGAAGTAGCCGTTGCGCAGACGGCTGTCGTGGAGGACGCCCTGGCCGGTGTCGAAGCCGGGCGGCGCGGCGGGTTCGGGGTGGTCGTCGGGGTGGACCGGACGGCGGGACCGGGAAATGGAACCGCCTTGCTCAAGCACGGAGCCGACCTGGTCGTGACGGACCTCGGCGACCTGCTGACCGGGGAGGCCCGGACATGACGGACCAGGTGTGGCAGTACGAGGGCTACGAACCCGCGCAGGAGCGGGTGCGGGAGTCCCTGTGCACTCTCGGCAACGGCTACTTCGCCACGCGCGGCGCCGCCCCGGAGTGCACGGCGGACGCCGTCCACTATCCAGGTACTTATGCGGCGGGCTGCTACAACCGCCTCACCTCCACCGTCGCCGGCCGGGAAGTCGAGAACGAGGACCTGGTCAACCTCCCCAACTGGCTGCCGCTGCGCTTCCGGACGGATGGCGGTACGTGGTTCACACCGGACGGAACGGAGCTTCTGTCGCACTGCCAGTCGCTGGACCTGCGAGCCGGGGTGCTGGAGTGCGAGTCGCGATACGTGGATGCGGCGGGCCGGACGCTGCGCGTGCGTCAGCTTCGCCTCGTGCACATGGCGGATCCTCATCTCGCCGCACTGCGCACGGAGTTCACGGCCGAAGGATGGTCCGGCGAACTGGAAGTAGAGTCCGCTCTCGACGCGACAGTGAGCAACACGGGCGTCGAACGCTACCGAGCACTCAACGCCTCGCACCTGACCGATACCGAGGCCGGTGCGGCGAACCCCGACACGATCTGGCTGCGCTGCCGCACCACCGCCTCCGACCTCCGGATCGGCATGGCGGCCCGCACCGCCACCCCGGAAGCAGCCATCGAGGTGTGCAACGAGGAACGGCGGGCCGTCCAGCGCTTCCGCCTGCGACTGAACCCCGGTCACACGGCGACGGTCGACAAGACCGTCGCCCTGCACACCTCGCACGACCCTGCGATCGCCGACCCGCTCGGCGCCGCCGTCGACCGGGTCTCCCACGCTCCGGACTTTCCGACGCTCCTGGATACGCACCGCATGGCTTGGCAACACCTTTGGCAGAAAGCCGAGTTGACGGTTCCAGGGGACGCGGGACGCATTTTGCGGCTGCACCTCTTCCACGTACTCCAGACCCTGTCCCCGCACACCGCCGACCTGGACGTCGGGGTACCCGCGCGCGGCCTGCACGGCGAGGCCTACCGGGGGCATGTCTTCTGGGACGAGCTGTTCGTCCTGCCGTATCTCAACCTGCATTTCCCTGAGGTCTCCCGGGCCCTCCTCACCTACCGCCACCGCCGCCTGGGCGCGGCGCGCGACGCCGCACGGGCGGTCGGCCGAACCGGTGCGATGTATCCGTGGCAGAGCGGGAGCGACGGACGCGAGGAGACCCAGGAAATGCACCTCAACCCGCGCTCCGGGCGTTGGCTGCCCGATCACTCACGGCTGCAGCACCACGTCGGCTCGGCGGTCGCGTACAACGTCTGGCGGTACTGGGAAGCCAGCGGTGACACGGAGTTCCTGCACACCAAAGGCGCCGACATGCTGCTGGAGATCGCCCGGTTCTGGGCCGACTCGGCCACGTACGACGAAGGCCTGCGCCGCTACCGCATCCGCGGCGTGGTCGGCCCCGACGAGTATCACGACGCCTATCCCGACGCGAAGGAACCGGGCCTCGACGACAACGCATACACGAACGTCGCCGCTGCCTGGGTGCTGGAGCGTGCCCTGGAACTCCTCGGGAAGCTGCCCGAGCCGTGCCGCCAGGAACTTTCCGAGCGCACCGGGATCGGCAGGGACGACCTGTCCCGCTGGGAGGACATCTCCCGGAAGCTGTACGTCCCTTTCCATTCCGGCGTGATCAGCCAGTTCGAGGGCTACGCGGACCTCGCCGCGCTGGACTGGGACCACTACCGGGCCAGGTACGGAGACATCCGCCGACTCGACCGGATTCTTGAGGCCGAGGGGGACACCGTCAACCGCTATCAGGCGTCCAAGCAGGCGGACGTGCTGATGCTCGGCTACCTCTTCTCCCCCGGAGAGCTCCGCGGCCTCTTCGCGCGGCTCGGCCACCGGCTGGACGACGACACCTGGCGCCGCACGGTCGACTACTACCTCCGCCGCACCAGCCACGGCTCCACCCTCAGCGGCCTGGTGCACGGCTGGGTGCTGTCCAGGGCCAAGCGAGCCGACGCGTGGGAGCACGTGCAGGAAGCACTGAAGGGCGACGTGGCCGATCTCCAGGGCGGCACCACGGGCGAGGGAATCCACCTGGGAGCCATGGCGGGCACGCTCGACCTGGTCCAGCGCGGACTGACCGGCCTGGAGACCCGCGGCGGTGCACTGCGGCTGGACCCCGTGCCGCTGCCCGAGCTCTCCGAGTACGGCTTCACGATCCGCTACCGGGGCCACTGGGGCGTACGGCTGCACATGCGACCGGGGCGGCTGCACGTGGAGATCCCGGCCTCCGTCCGGGCCCCGATCGACATCGAACTGCCGGGACGGACCGTTTCCGTCGCGTCGGGAGAGTCGTGCGAACTGACGCTCCCCGGCCAGCCACGACCGCTGTCCCCCTGACTCGGCACCCCCGTGCACGCCTGGACATCGACAGGGCCGTACGGACCCGATGGGTGCCCCCTGTGGCCCCTCCCCCACCGGCTCCTCGGCGGCAAGGCTGGTGGGGGACGCGGAGCGGCACGTGATCACGCCGCCGCCGCTGCCGAAGCCCCCACGCCTGACGGCACGCGCACGCCTGAGAGGACGGCCATGAACCACTACGTGTACGAGTTCGCCGAAGGCAGCCGGGGAATGGCCGACCTGCTCGGAGGCAAGGGCGCCAACCTCGCCGAGATGACCCGCCTGGGACTGCCCGTCCCGCCGGGCTTCACCGTGACGACCACGGCCTGCCGGGTCTTCCTGGCCACCGGAACCGAACCGCCCGAGCTGGGTGTCGAGGTCGCTCACGCACTGGCCGGCCTGGAGAGGGCGGCCGGCCGCGGCCTGGGCCGGACCGACGATCCGCTGCTGCTCTCCGTCCGCTCCGGCGGCCGCTATTCCATGCCGGGGATGATGGAGACGATCCTCGACATCGGTCTGTGCGACGCCACCATCGCAGGGCTGGCCAAGGCCACGGGGCAGGAGCGCTTCGCCTGGGACTCGTACCGCAGGCTGCTGCAGATGTTCGGCCACACGGTGATGGGCGTCGACAGCGAGCTCTTCGAGCAGACCATCACCAGTCTGAAAGCGGCGCGCGGTGCCGCCGACGACCGCGAGCTGGATGCCGCCGATCTCATCCTGCTCACCGAGAAGTTCAAGGCGCTCATCCATCGCGAGGCCGGCGAGAAGTTCCCCCAGGATCCGATCGAGCAGCTGCATCGCGCCATCCGTGCCGTGTTCGCCTCCTGGAACGGTGAGCGGGCTCGGATCTACCGCAGGCGGGACCACATTCCCGACGGCCTGGGCACCGCCGTGACCATCCAGGCGATGGTCTTCGGCAACCTCGGCGCGGACTCCGGCACCGGTGTCGCCTTCACCCGCGACCCGGCCACCGGCGAGCGTGGAATCTACGGCGACTATCTGCCGGATGCCCAGGGCGAGGACGTCGTCTCGGGCGTCCGCAACGCCGTTCCCCTGTCGGAACTGAAACAGCTCGCGCCCCGCACGTACGTCGAACTCACCGACCACCTGCGGACGTTGGAACGCCACTACCAGGACCTCTGCGACGTCGAGTTCACCATCGAGCGCGGCAGGCTGTGGATCCTGCAGACCCGCGTCGGCAAGCGGACCGCCGAGGCAGCCTTCCGGATCGCGTACGACCTGCTGGACGAACACCTCATCGACCGTCGCGAGGCGCTGTCCCGCGTCAGCGGCGCACACCTCACGCGTCTGCTCTTCCCGCGCTTCGCGACCAACTCCACGGACGTGCCGCTCGCGACGGGGATCGCCGCGTCACCCGGCGCCGCCGTGGGCGCGGTCGTCTTCGACTCGGCGAGCGCGGTCCGGCGTGCGGCCGCTGGTGAGCCCGTGATCCTCGTACGCAAGGAGACCACTCCCGACGACCTCCCTGGCATGATCGCCGCGCAGGCCGTCCTCACGACCCGGGGCGGCAAGACGAGCCATGCCGCGGTCGTCGCCCGCGGGATGGGCAAGGTCTGCGTCTGCGGCGCCGGGTCCCTGACCGTCGACCCGGTCTCCCGATGCCTGACCACCCGTTCCGGGGTCGTGGTCCGCGAGGGCGACACGATCTCCGTGGACGGTACCGCCGGCACGGTCCACCTCGGCGCTCTCCCCCTTACCTCTTCTGACGTCGGCCGGGCTCTGGAGTCGGGCAAGCAGACCGGGCCGCTGTCCCAAGCGGTGCTGCGCGCCCTGTCCCACGCCGACGCGGTCCGCCGCCTGGAGGTGCGCGCCAATGCCGACACCCCCGAGGACGCGGCCCGCGCCCGCCGTTTCGGCGCCCAGGGCATCGGGCTGTGCCGCACGGAGCACATGTTCCTCGGCGAGCGCAAAGCCCTGGTCGAAGCGATGATCCTGGCCGACGACGATGCGGCGCGCGAGCAGGCGCTCTCCGCCCTGCTGCCACCGCAGCGATCGGACTTCACAGCGATTCTGGCTGCGATGGACGGGCTGCCGGTGACCATCCGCCTGCTGGACCCGCCCCTCCACGAGTTCCTCCCCGACCACACGGAACTCGCCGTGCGCGCCGCCACCGCCGCGCCTCCCGATCCGCGCGACGTCCAGCTCCTGGCCGCCGTTGAGCGCATGCACGAACGGAATCCCATGCTCGGCCTGCGCGGTGTGCGACTCGCCCTGGCCGTACCGGGCCTGGTGGCCATGCAGGTACGGGCGATCGCGGAAGCCGTCGCCCAGCGGCTGCGCGACGGCGGCAGTCCGCGGGCCGAAATCATGATCCCGCTCGTCAGTACGGTCGAGGAACTGCGCCTCGTACGGGCCGAGGCAGAGCACGTTCTGGCCGAGGTGTCCGACGAGACCGGGCAGACCGTCCACTGCCCGATCGGCACCATGATCGAATTGCCGCGTGCGGCTCTGACCGCGGGCCGCATCGCCGAAGCGGCCGACTTCTTCTCCTTCGGAACCAACGACCTCACCCAGACGACATGGGGGCTGTCCCGCGACGACGCGGAGGCATCGTTCTTCCCGGGCTACCTGGACAAGGGAATCTTCACGGATTCGCCGTTCGAGACCCTCGACGAAGAGGGCGTCGGCCGACTGGTGACGATCGGCGTCCAAGAGGGCCGAGCGGCCAACTCGCGCCTGGCCATGGGGGTCTGCGGCGAACACGGCGGCGACCCGGCCTCCATCCACTTCTTCCACCGCACCGGGATCGACTACGTCTCCTGCTCGCCGTTCCGCGTTCCTGCAGCCCGCCTCGAAGCGGGCAGGGCGGCCCTGGTCGTGGGGTGAGTCCAGGCAGCGCCCAACTGCCATGGCCCGACCGGCCCTTGCCGAGGGCTGGGGGGGCCATGCCCACCATGGCATCGCCGGCGTACTCCTGAGGGGAAGGAACCCCAGCAGAGGAGCACGAGATGAGCGGAATGGTTGAACGGCTGCCCGGCTGACCCCCGCAGTTCCCCGACCTGTTCAGCTGGGTCGAGGCGGGCCTGCCAGGTGTCCCCGGGATCCACAACATCCGCATCGAGGAGTCCGTGGCGGAAGGGGCGTACACACTGCGCACCGAACTCCCCGGGATCGACCCCGATCACGACCTCGAACTCACCGTGACCGAGGGCGTGTTGACCCTCCGCGCCGAACGGGAGACGGAGACGACCGACAAGCATCACACCGAGTTCCGCTACGGACCCGCCTGTGCGCCCGGACCCGACAGAGCGCGCAGGCCCCCGCCGACGTCCAGCCGTGCAGGTCGATCGCTCCCGTTCGGTCGACCTGCACACGATGACGCCCACGCTGATGATCCCCCGCTGACGGCGGCGGGGTCCCCGCCCATGTGGTGTTCCTGCCCAGGGAAAGGACACAGCCTCGGTCCGCCCAACTGCCGACGGGCACATCAGCAGGGGCGGAGCCACGATCGACTGGTCATGTCCTGACCCTCCGCACACCGTAGACGGCAGCCCCGAGAACGAGGACGGCTGCGCCGGAGACCACGGTGGTCATGGGCAGGGCGAAAGCGAGAGCCGCACAGCCCGCCAGACCGATGACGGGCACGAGTCGGGGCGGCCGTCCTTCGTCAGGGGCGAGTGTCCACGCCGCCACGTTGGCGATGGCGTAGTAGACCAGGACCCCGAAGGAGGAGAAGCCGATCGCGCCCCGTACATCGACAGACGCGGCCAGGACGGCGATCACCGCGCCAACGACCAGTTCTGCACGGTGGGGTACCTGGAAGCGGGGGTGGACCACAGACAGGGCACGAGGAAGATGGAGGTCGCGGGCCATGGCGAAGGTGGTGCGCGAAACCCCGAGGATCAGTGCGAGAAGTGACCCGAGCGCCGCGAGGGCCGCACCTACACGTACGACGGGAACCAGGCCCGGCATGCCGACGGACTGCACCGCCTCGGCCAGGGGCGCGGCACTCTCAGCGAGACGACCCGGTCCCAGCACCGCGAGCACGCCCACGGCCACAGCGGCATACACGATGAGTGTGATGCCGAGCGCGAGAGGAATCGCACGGGGAATGGTGCGGGCGGGATCCCGGATTTCTTCCCCGAGCGTGGCGATCCGGGCGTAACCGGCGAAGGCGAAGAACAGCAGGCCGGCCGCCTGCAACGTCCCGCCGACGGTCACGTCCGCGCCGACGCCCAGGCGCACGAAATCGGCCGAGTCGCTGGTCAGGCAGGCGGTCACCACGGCGACGAGAACCGCGAGAACGACAGCGACGACGACACGGGTCAGCACCGCGGACTTCTGCACGCCGGTGTAGTTGAGGGCGGTCAGCGCCACCACGGCAGCGACCGCGACAGCGTGGGCCTGGCCCGGCCACACGTAGAAGCCGACGGTCAGCGCCATCGCGGCGCAGGACGCGGTCTTGCCGACCACGAACGCCCAGCCGGCGAGATATCCCCAGAAGTCGCCCAGCCGCTCACGGCCATAGACGTAAGTCCCTCCGGATTCAGGATGGCGGGCGGCCAGCCGGGCCGATGAGGTCGCGTTGCAGTACGCCACCACCGCGGCCAGCGCCAGGGCGGGCAGGAGCCCGGATCCGGCGGCACCGGCAGCCGGGCCGAACGCGGCGAAGATCCCGGCCCCGATCATCGACCCCAGACCGATCACCACCGCGTCGGACAGCCCCAATCGGCGCTTCAGCCCACCCGGACTCATCGAGGCCCCCATCGTGCTCATCGCTCGCCCCTCCACCACGCCCGCCGTCGATCTCGGCGCACGGTAACCGACGGAGGTGTCCAGTGAGAGTGCCTCCCACGCAAGTACGGCTGCTGGCCACCGACCCCGAAATCGCCTTCGCCGCAGCCACCACCAGCCCAGCCAACCTCGTCACCAGCACGTTCGTCGCTCGGCCAGTGCCTGCCGCCAGACCGCCTACACGGCCGGATCGGGATGCGCTGCGGCAAGGACCTTGGCCTGCGGATGGAATGATGCACCGTCACCGTGGACCTGTCCGAGCGATCAGGTGAACAAGCCGCTTACGCCTTCAGCTACGCCTGACGGGCTGTCGGCCGGGGGTGGCCGTGTGGGCTGGCCGATCGCGCTCGTCGGTCCGGCTGCCCTGGAGGGATCGAGGGAAGGAGCGGAGTCTGACACACGTGCTCCGGGCAGCAGCGCTGCCGTGGCGACAAACCGTGGTCAGTCCGCCGCCGAGGCCGGGTGCCGAGGCGCCTGGCAGGGGGAGCTGGCCGAG
This sequence comes from Streptomyces sp. NBC_00212, assembly GCF_045206365.1. Classification (NCBI taxonomy): domain Bacteria; kingdom Bacillati; phylum Actinomycetota; class Actinomycetes; order Kitasatosporales; family Streptomycetaceae; genus Streptomyces; species Streptomyces sp. NBC_00212. Next base: position 7,977,731 of record NZ_CP108115.1, on the reverse strand, counting down.
ACGGGCAATCCGGCGTTCGCTCCGGGGCCTCAGCGTGCTGGTTGCCGACGGTGCGCGGTCCGCCGGTCGTGCGCCAGGTCCGTCGGGGTTGGTTCGCCGCCTCAGCCGGCCTGTTCGTCGAAGGCCGAGCAGGCCGCTGCCAGGGCGGCAATCGCTACTGTGGAACGCTGCCGAAGGTCATGCGGTGCCCGCGGGCTGTGTCCGTGTATTCGCGGACCCGGTGGATCAGCCCGTCCCGGAACTCGAAGACGAAACAGTAGTCGTTGATGTAGTGGTTGCCGTTGGCGAGCGTCGCCGTCACGGTCGCCTCCACGATCCCTCGCTCACCGTCGGCATGGGACTGGTGGAAGGTGACGTCGAGGTCACCGACGAACAGGCGGGGGAAGTCCTCGGCCCAGAAGCGCACGATCGCCTTCCTGCCCACCATGTGGTTGGTCACTTTGAGCGTGTGGTCGATCAACTTGAGCGCGACGACAGTGGCGTTCCCCGGAGGCGACAGCCACTCGGCGTCCTCGGTGAAGACCGCGGAGATCCGGTCGGGGTCGTTGCTGGCGAGCGCCTGGAAGGCGACTTCGATGATGCTGAGGTTCATGAACCCACGGTCGCCGCTACCGTGTACCGGAGTCTTGGACAAATGTTCCGATCGGTCACCCCTAGCATGGGGCCATGCGATCCACCGCACACCAGCATGCGACCGCAGCCGGGTGGGACGTCGCGCGGCCGCCGCGGCCCGGCCCGACAGCCGGCGTCCGCATCGCCGGGTTCCGCAATCGGAGCGCGGGCCCGGTCGAGGGGCCGTTGTTCCCGCACCCCGCCGTCACGCTGGTGGTCGCGTTCGGTGAGGGCTCGCTCGTCGTGGCCGACGCCGGTGGCCGGCACCAGTGGGGAAGTTTCGTTGCCGGGCTGGTGACCGGCGCAGCGCGTATGCGGGGCGAGAAGGTCATGTGCCTGGAGGTGCGCCTGTCCCCGGTGGTCGCACGCGCCGTGCTGGGCGCCTGCCCATCGGAGCTGGACGGTGTCGTGGTCGCCCTCGATGACGTGTGGGGCCGGGACGCGGCACGGATCCGGGAGCAACTCGGTGATGCCACCTCGTGGCAGGAGCGTTTCGCACTGGCGCAGGCGTCGATCGCCCGCCGGGCGGAGACGGGACCGTCCGTGGACCCGGAGGTGGCCTGGGCCTGGGACCGGATCACCATCAGCCACGGCCGGGTCCGGGTCGAGGAGTTGGCGGCCGAGGTCGGGTGGAGCCGCAAGCGCCTGTGGTCCCGGTTCGGGTCGCAGATCGGCCTTCCCCCCAAGCGCGCCGCGAGACTGGTCCGCTTCGACCATGCCGTCCATCGCCTGGCCGCGGGCGAGGGCGTGGCCCGGGTCGCGGCGGAGGGAGGCTACGTCGACCAGTCCCACCTGCACCGGGAGGTTGTGGCGTTCAGCGGAGCGACGCCGGCGACCGCGGCTGTGGGGCCATGGCTGGCCGTGGACGACCTCGCGTGGGCAAAGCACGGCGTCAGCGAGACAGACTGACACCTCGCCCAGCGAACGCCCCCGCTCGACACAGGCGCAGACCGGGTCCTTTTGTGGAGCGCAATCGGCGTTGCCTTCGCTGACTACCGTCCGTGAACCAGGAACTGGCCAGCCACGGTGAGCCCGCCGAACGCGACGAACGACACAGCGGCCGAGACCAGCATGATCCACCGCCGCGACCGCCGCCGTCGGCAGGCCCTCGAACACGCCCACCACAGCCTGGAGCACTACCGGGCCGTGGGGGATCTGGCCGGGCAGTCCGCCGCCCTCAACCACATCGGCTGGATCCTCGCTCAGCTCGGCGACCACCAACAGGCCCTGGAACACTGCCGTCGCGCCCTCGCCCTGGCCCAGCGGGTCGGCGACCTCAACGGGCAGGCTCACATCTGGGACAGCCTCGGCTACATCCACCGAAGGCTCGGCCAGTACGACCAGGCGGTCGGCCACTGTCGGCAGGCCCTCGCCCTGTTCCACCAGACCGGCGACCGACACAGCGAGGCCACCGGACTGGCCTGCCTCGGCGAGACCCACCGCGCCGCCACCCACGCCGACGCCGCCCACGAGGCCTGGGTGCGGGCGCTGGAGATCACCGCCGAGCTGGGCCTGCCCGACACCGACCCGCTGCGCACCCGCATCCTCCACCTCCTCGGCCGACCGGGGAGTCCGGATCAGGGGAGGTCGTTGTTCAGCGTCGAGATCCCTTCGTAGCTCGTGCTTGACGCAGGCCAGGGCAAAGACGATGCCGCGCCGATCGAGCTCCTGACGGGCACGCTCGACCGCTTGGCAGACGCTACGACAGGACCGGGACGGGACAGGGCCAGGGCGTTGAACGCCATCCGCATCCCACGCGTCTCAACTGGCAGGGAAAGCCGGTGAATCTAGTACTGACATACGCCAGGGGAATGTGTTCGTACTCATATCGCGGGGGGCATTGAGGTTGTGGAGCACGCTCTCGCGCCTTTCCTCCTCGCGGGTCTCCCCCTCCACCACACGTCCACGCTGTCGCCCCAGACCTCGGTGACCCCCTTTCTCTGCTCTCGTTCGTCTGCCGTTCAGAAGACAGCGGCACGCCCCACCGAGGTGGCACCTCATGCTGCACGACACTCCAGCCCCCTGCCGATATCTGCGTACGTACCGCATCCATGGATGCACCGTGCTGGAATTCCACGGCGAGATCGACCTCGCCGCCGCCATCGAGATCACCCCCCAACTCGATGTCTCCACTGCTCCTCCCGAGCCGTTGGTCGCCATCGATCTGACGCCCGTCACGTTCCTCGACTGCTCGGGCCTGAACCTGCTGTGCCGCGCTCACCGCCGCATCACCGCCCGATACGGGAACCTCCAGCTGGTCTGTTCCCACCCGCCGGCCCTCCGCCTGCTCCGAGCGGCTCGGCTCACCGACACGTTCCATCCCGTCTCCGCCCTCGACGAAGCCCTCGATCGGCTCCACCCGCAAGCGGGCGGGGCAGCGGCGCGCGGAACCGCGAGGCGTCAGCAGGCGCGGGACAACTCGGGATGAGCCGGCAGGCGTCGTGCTCCTGCCGCCACTTGCCCAACAAGGATTGACGGCGGTCCTGCCGAGTAATGCGGCAGCCCCTCCGGCGGAGCAATTCCGCTCCCGCTGACCGTCATGCAGGTCTTTGCCATCACCCTGGGCATCGGCACTCTGCCTGCACTCGACTTGAGCCGGGAACCTGCCGAACCCGGCACCGCGCAACGCCCCCCGGCCCAGCACCCAGCGTGACAGGTTCTCCCGCGCCGTCAGCGTGGAGCGTTCCCCGTAGGCAGAGCCCAGCGGCGTTGGTATCCGGGCTTCGGAGGCTGCTCCAGGGGACGCACCGGGCTTGTTGGCCTCAGCGGGAGTGGAGGCGGGCCCGACGTCCGTCCTGGATACGCCGCAGGCTCGCTCTGCTGCGGGAAGGAAGGAATCCCAACCCACCGCACCTGACTGGCACGGGGTGACTCTTTCTCGACACTGGTCCCGCCGCGGGAAAAAGGACCCGGCATGCCAAGACCGGTACAGACGAAAACCGTTCACCGCCCAAACCTGTACCGGAAGACAGACTGCCTAGGGCCCCCTATCGCAAGTCCGAACAGCGCCCTACCCTCGTGTCGAGGGACGATTCGAGTGGCTGGCCAGACAGCCGACTCCGCCCCGATCCGGCCCCCAGACCCCGGGCATGAACAACCGCGCCGAGACTGGCTGGAGCCGCATCACCGACAACACGGCTCCAGCCCCCGTCCCTGTGGCATGGTTCAAGACGGGGCAATCCACAGCCCCGTGTGCCACAAGGACATGCGTGGGGACACGACGGAGGGGAGCCTCGTATCCTCCACGCCCATGGCCGCCGCACCCTGCGGCGGCCATCCGGCCGCATACCGACCGGATGCCCCCCAGCCTTGCAGTAACTGCCCCCGCCGTCTCCACCCTTGCAGTGATGCGCTGAATCCGACTGACCCACGACGCTCCAGACCAGCGCCTTTCGCGGCTGCGGGCGCAGAATTCCTTCTCGGTCCATCGAGCCGAGGGCGACTTCGTCAAAACCACCTCGCCCGAGCCATCCACCGATAGACGGTTCGCTGAGCTCACCCATCCGGACCAGGCGCGGACCAACTCGGCACGACCGCAGGCGATTCCACCCTTTTCCGCAGGTCAGGGGCAGGGTAGGCCATGTACCACCAGCAGACGAAGAATCTTCTGGTCTCGTACTCGCCGAAGAAGCTGGGCTTCTTCTAGGGGTACGAGGAGGGAGGCGCCTGACGTGGGACCTTGGACCTGGCGCCCCTTGAACTGCCAGTGATGTGCGACATGTTGGAGACGGGGAGGGTTCGCTGACCGAGGCTGGGAAGACGAATGCCGAGGCAGCGGGGCAGGCCGAAGTACCGGACGATGAGCTGGCGTTCGCGTTCGCCGGGGACAAGCAAGCCAAGAGGTCGCGCAGATAGGCCCCATGAGCCCCCCCCCCGCTGCCGCTCGGGGCGGGACGGCCGAGACCTATAGATTCGATCACATCCCGTTGGAGGACGGGCCCAGACCTACGCGTGAGGGATTTCGCATGGCCGCCATTCATCGCACCACCATGACGCCCACCAAACTGGAGCTTCTCACCGGCTGGCTACCGGAGCAGAGCTGGTACGTGGGCAACGCAGAAACGCCGGAACTGGTCAAGGCCGGTGGGTTCCGTTTGGACGACCCCGAGGGTGCGGTCGGGATCGAGTTCATGGTCGTGGTGGACGCCACCGCGCACGAGCCGGTGGCGTATCTGGTGCCGATGGGCTACCGCGATGCGGCGCTGGAGGGAGTCCCCGGCGAGGCGCTGATCGGCACGTCTGAGCACGGGGTGCTCGGCACCCGGTGGATCTACGATGGCGTCCACGACCCGGTCGTGATGGCGCAGTCGCGCGCGCTCCTGCGCGGCGAGGCGATACCGCAGCACCAGAGCAAGAGCGACACCCCTGACCCGACGGTCACCGTGCACGGCACTGGCCCTGACGACGTGCTCGACGTTCAGGTCAACCGTGTCCTGCAGCCGACGGAGACCACGCAGAGGTCGTCGGTTCGCCTTGTCGCCGGGTGGACCTGGCCGGACGGAACGGCTGCGCGGGGCGTACTCGCGGCCATCGCACTGCGGTAAGAGATCGCACGGAGACAGCAGGCGTGTGGTCATGGTCGGCGGTTCGGGCGTTCGTCCCGGCAGCGAGTCGTCCAGGACCGCCGGATCTCGCTGCGCACGGTGACGATGGTGTCGGCGAGATCGAAGAAGGCGTCGATGACGGTGACGTGACGCTCGTGGCAGCGGGCGAGACAGTGAAAGGCGTTCTGCCAGGCGTGGGTGCGTTCGACGTGCCAACGCCGACGAGCCTGAAAGGACGCCTTCGCCCCCTTGTGCGCAATGTGTCCATGGAGGCCGCGTTCGCTGTTTGCCACGGTCGACCGGTGAGCGTCCGGCGGCCTCGCCGCCTCCAGGAGCCTTGGCGATGGAGCCGTCAACGGCGATCTGGTCGTGGACGAGGCCGACGATCCGGCGGGCCCTGGAACATGGCGGCTCTCGCGGGTGACAACCCGGTGGGCGAGGTGCGGGTGCTGCGCTCGCTGGCATGGCTGGCCGTGCACGACGCGTCGACGGATACGGATCCGGACACGGTCTGCGGGCGGGCCCGTGCCCCTCATGAACCAGGCGCTGGCCGTCGTCGAGGGTTCGCCAGAACCCGTACTGCGTCACGAACTGGCGCAGACCTGGCAGCAGTTGGCCGAGCTTCTGGAAAACGTCCTCTTTGAGAGCGCGCTGCCATGCGGGCCGAGATGGTCCGGGTGCTCGATCAGGCCGCTGTCGTCCACGCGGAGTTCGGGGTGGACGGGTTGCGTGAGCGTCACCAGTGCTTGGTGCGGGCCGCGTGGAGGGAGCGCGCGCTCGGGCGCGCCGAGGACGGAGTTGCGCGGGTGAGCGCGTTGATCGCCGAGCTCGGCGCGCTGGAGGGGCCGGACGCGATGCGGTTGCTGCGCGCGGCCGAGGAGGTGCGTTCGCGGCTGTGATGATACGGCGCCCGGCATCCCGGGGTGCGTTTTTCGACTGCGGACCGTGCGTGGCCGGTCGCGCAGTTCCCCGCGCGCCTGAACCTGCCAAATCGGGGCGCGGGGAACGGGATTTCCAAGAAGGGGCGCGGCACCGCGCGGGACTTCACAGGGGCGCGGCACCGCGTGACGTCTCTGCTAGAAGTTCTTCGCTCCCGCCTTGATCGCCTCGCGGATGCGGTGGTAGGTGCCGCAGCGGCAGATGTTGCGGATTTCGTCGAAGTCCGCGTCTCCGATCTCGTGACCGGCGGCGCGGGCCTGGCGGACCTTGGCCACGGCGGCCATGATCTGGCCGGGCTGGCAGTAGCCGCACTGGGCCACGTCGTACTCCAGCCAGGCCTCCTGCATCGGGTGCAGGTCCTTGCCGACTGTGGCGGGCAGGCCCTCGATGGTGGTGACCTCGTCCGTCGGGTGGATGTCCTTGACCGGCACGGAACAGGGATTGAACGCCTTGCCGTTGATGTGGCTGGTGCAGGCCTGGCAGACGCCGAGGCCGCAGCCGTACTTCGGTCCGGTCACGCCCAGGACGTCGCGCAGCACCCAGAGCAGCCGTACGTCGTCCTCGACGTCCACCGAGACCGGCTTTCCGTTGAGGATGAAGGTGTGCAGAGGCACGGATGCTCCTAGTAGGCGCGGCCGAGGCCGTCGGTGGGGGATGCGGGGATCGGGGGGACGGTCGGCAGCGGTTCGAAGCCGAGCGGGCCGTCGTGGTTGATGGGGAAGGTGGTCGGCATGGTGCCGGTGGCCCGGCCGTAGGCGCAGGCGACCGCCGCCATCGCGCCCGCGACGGCCAACTCACCCGCGCCGCCCGGCTTTTCGCCGGTCGGTGGCATCACGATGATGTCCAGCTCGGGCGGGGTGTTCCACTGACGGGTGTAGAAGTAGTTGTCCCAGCTGCCTTCGAGGAAGTGGCCGTCCTTGAGGTGGAGGCCGGAGCTGAGGGTGACGGCGATGCCGTCCATGATCCCGCCCATCATCTGGGCTTCCAGCCCGCGCGGGTTGACGGCCAGGCCCACGTCGACCGCGCACACGACCCGGGTGACACGCGGGCCGGTGCAGGCGTCGGGGATCTGCCTCCCCGTCGTCTCCGGGCGGCAGTCGATCTCGGCGAGGACCGCGACGAACCCGTGGTACTCGGGGTGGACGGCGATGCCCTGCGCGGTGCCCGCCGGCATCTCCCGGCCCCACTCGCCGACCTGCGCGACCTTGTCGAGCACGGCCCGCGCCCGGTCCTCCTTGAGGAACTGGCGGCGGAACCGGTACGCGTCCTTGCCCATCTTCGCCGCGAGCTGGTCGACGACGAGCTCCTGGGCGCACCGCACATTGGGCGAGTAGATGTTGCGCATGCTGCCGGTGTTGAAGCCCTTGTCCACCTCGCCGAGCAGCTGGGTGGTCGCGCCGAAGTGGTACGGGCTCTGCTGGGTGAGCTCGAAGATCGTCTCGGAGAAGGCGAGATCGCCCACGGGCAGCTTCGCCGCCATCGAGGTGATGATCTCGCCGAGCCCGTGCCCGAAGTCGGTGGCCACGGAGGTGTGCCGCTGCTCGTACGAGAGGACCTCGCCCAGCGCGTACGTGGCCCGGACCCGGGAGGTGGACATCGGGTGGGTGCGGCCCTGGCGGAAGTCGTCCGTGCGGTGCCACATCAGCTTGACGGGCTTGCTCATCGCCTGCGATATCCGGGCCGCCTCGATCGCCGCGTCGAAGAAGAGCTTGCGGCCGAACGAGCCGCCGCCCTCGGTGACATGGACCTTGACGGCGGACAGCGGCAGACCGAGGGTGAGCGCGATCCTCTCCTGGGCGACGATCGGGGTCTTGAGGGAGGCCCAGATCTCGGCGCGGTCGCTCCTGACGTCCGCGATCGCGCAGTTGGGCTCCAGGGCGCTGTTGCTGGCGAAGTGGAAGGTGAAGCGCGCGTCCACCGACTTGACCAGAGGGTCCAACCCCGGGATCACCAGTGGGAGTTCGGCGTTGCGCAGCTCCTTCAGGACGGTGGCGTCGGATGCCCCGTCCGCGGTGCCGGGGCCCCAGGACACGCGCAGCGCCCGTACGGCGTCGATGCACTGCCCGAAGGTCCGCCCGCGCACGGCGACGCCGGTGGGGACGGTGACGACATGGGTGATGCCGGGCATCGCGAGGACGTCGGCCCGGTTGTCGACCGACCGTACCGTTCCGTTGATCGTCGGCGGGCGGCACACCATCGTCGGCAGCGCGTCCGCGACCTGCACGTCCATCGCGAACTGTTTGCGGCCAGTGACGGCGGCGAGCGCGTCGATCCGGCCGCGCGGGGTGCCGATGACACCGAACTGCGCGGGTTTCTTCAGCGTGACCGCGAGCTGGAGGGTGGTCCGGCTCGCGGCCTTCGCCGCCAGCTCGCCGTAGGTCGCGGCTTTCCCGCGCGGTGAAGTGACCACGCCCGCACGGGTGGTGAGCGTCGAGGCGGCCTCGCCGAACTGCGCGGCCGCGGCCTCCAGGAGCCGGGCCCGGGCGGTCGCCGCGGCCACCCGGATCGGGGTGAAGGTGGAGATCGTAGTGTTCGACGCGCCGGTCATCTGGTTGAACAGGAGTTCCGGCCGTGCGTCCGCCAGCGAGACCTTCACCTTGTCCAGCGGCAGGTCCAGTTCCTCCGCGATCAGCATCGCGGAGGAGGTGGTGATGCCCTGGCCCACCTCCGCGCGCGGCAGGACGAAGGAGGCGGTGCCGTCCGCCTCGACCTGGATCGTGATCAGGTTTGCGGTCGGCAGCGCGGCGTCCGTGAGCATGTCGTTGAGGTCGTAGATCTCGGACGGTCCGGGGAGCGACGGAACCGCCGCCTGTGCCCGTGCGGGCGCGACGGCCGACTCACCTATCTGCGCGGCCACCGTCAGCGTCGAGGCCGCGAGCACATATCCCAGAAACCGCCGCCGCCCCACTTCATGGACGGTGACCTCGTCCGCACGCTCCGGCCGATCCGACGCTGCCATCAACTGCCCTTTCGTCCAACTGCCCATCCGCGCCGCGTCAGCGTCACATATTTCCCACCAGTAACACCAGACAGGAAACAGGACGTCAGCAGAACGTGGATGAGCCGGACACGGATCAGCCGGACATGGCCCCAGGTGCCTGGGGGCCCGTTGATGAGAACTCCCCCGTTCGACACCGGGGTCGACACCCTCCGCAGCCAGATCGGGCCGTTGCTGCGCCGCAGCTCGCGACGCCTGTGACAGCGGCTCCCCGCGGTGCGAACCCCTGCCGTACAGAGAAGGGCCCTGCCCCGGCGGTATGTGCCGAGGCAGGGCCCTTTCTGCTTTGGAACCGGGGGACTTGCGGCTGCGATCTCGCTACGGCGATGCTGCGCCTATGGTCCGTCGGCTACCGGGAGCGGCCAGAGAGCATCGGGAGGCCTCTTCACGAAGGGGCCTCCCGACCTGTTCTCAGCGCGTTCCCCGCACAGGGCCGAACCATGATGGATCGTCCATGGCGCCTTCGTCCTCATGCCACTGCGGAGGCGTCGAAACGACGAAGTTCCTGAGGTCTCCACACAGCACGAACAGCGGCCCGCGGCCGGGCTTGACTTCCACTCCGTAGTCGAGGCTGACCTTCCGACATTCCTCGTCGTCGGCCCGGCGGATGACCAAGCCGTCGTAGTTGGGACGGAGAAGCATGCAAACTGGACAGGCCCCACGCGTCCGAGTGATCGGATTCAGGTCGTGCTGTCGGGGACATTGCGACAGGGTGGTTCCGCGCCAAGTGCTGGACTGGGGGTCACGAGCGGGAATCCGGGTGGGGAAATTCGCCTGTCGAGTAGCCGTTTCCCGGCCAGCGGACGGTGTTCGAGTGGGGACTGGCATGGCGCCGAAAAGGCTAGCCGAGGGCTGAACTCGCCCCCACACGCCGGGTGTTCCCGGCGCAGGACACCAGGTGAACGGCCCATCTCCCCCATGCGATTGACCACCCGCTCCATCAGCCTTGCGCTGGGCGCACTCCTGACCACGACCGGCGCGCTGGCCTCCGCCCCGATGGCGTACGCCGCTCCGGTTGGCGGCGTTACGTGCCACGGAGGGCAGGCCCGCTTCAGCACGAAACCCGGACTTGGTGTCGGTGACCGGCAGCAGGCGTTCACAGTGGGCGGCCTCACCAGCGGCTGCACGACAACCGACCCCACCAGCAAGGTCACGGCAGCCAACATCCAGTGGACCGGGACCGGCAAGGGCAGTTGCCTTCCGGGGTTCGGCATTCCCAACTCCGAAGGCACCAGGTCCGTCCGCTGGAGCACACCTGAGGGCGGAGTGACGAGCAAGGTCAGGGGTATTGGTCGGCTCACCTCGACGAACGCCGTCTTCGAGGGAGTGGTCACCGACGGCGCGTACCGCGGGAAGAGGTTCTCTGCCACCGCCGCCACCAACCCCGACGAGATCGCCGCCGTCCTCCTTGGATGCCTGACCAGCGGCGTCACGGAACTCTCCCTGACCTGGGACACCGTCACGGTCGCGGAAGGCTGAGCCCGTGCAGCGGTCTGGCTCCTCGCGGCGACGCCAGGAGACAGACCCCCCGGCGACGGCTCATCAGGAGGATCCGCACAGGACTTCGTCGAGCCCGCTTCGCCTGATACCGAGTGCCGGTCCGGGCACTCTCTGTGCATCACCTGTGCCGTGCACGGTATGGAGATGAAGATGAGGAGATCTTGATGAAGGTGACAGGCTTGACCGGGCGGTTGCGCCGATCAGCCACTGCTGTGGCGGCTGCGGGAACGGCGGTTGTGGCCGCCATCGGTGTCGGCCTGGTCGCTCCGACCCCGGCGGAGGCGATCGTGAGCGGCGTCGCGGCCGCAAGCGGCGATGCCCCGTACGCCGTCAGCCTGCAGACCACGTCCCACTTCTGCGGCGGGACCCTCCTCAGCCCCGGCACCGTCCTGAGCACCGCGGGCTGGGGAGCCACCTCGCAGGGAGGCTCACTTCCGGCCGCCTTGAGGAGGGTGGACGTTCCCGTGGCCGACCGAGGCACATGTCGAACTGCGTACGGGGCATCCGAGGAGGTCACCGAACACATGCTGTGCGCGGGGCTGCCCCAGGGCGGCAAGGACTTCAGCGCGCGTGACGAGGGTGGCCCAGCCGTCACCCACAACCTGCTCGGCCTGCCCGTCCTGCGGGCCCTGCCCTCATGGCACCGAGGCTGCGCACAAGCCGGCTACCCCGGTGTCTACACCCGCATCGGCAGCTACGTTCCCTGGATCACCACCCACCTCGCGGGCTGACCATCCCCTCCCCGTAGGCCAGGACACTGAACCAGCACCGAGCCTCGGGGAGTTGGAGCAATCGACTAGTAGTACTCCGTTAGGTCTTCCTGGCGGGCCTGTTCGGGAGCATGGTGGGTGGGTGGACGCACATGAAGTGATGCGTGTTCGGGCGAAGTTGGCGTTGTTCGTGGCGGATGTGTTCGCCTCGGTGCCGCGCAAGGACCAGCGGGCCAAGAGCGACTGCTATCTGCGGGGACTGATGACGGATGGTCGCCGCAAGTCGATCCAGGCGATGGCCGGCCGCCTGCCGGACGGTAACGAGCAGAACCTGCAGCAGTTCGTGAACCAGTCGACCTGGGACCCGGTGCCGGTACGACGGCGCATTGCTGAGCGGATGGTGCCGCAGGTCGTCCCGGATGCGTGGGCGGTCGATGATGTGTCGTTTCCCAAGGACGGGAAGATGTCGGTGGCGGTCGCGCATCAGTACTGCGGGGCTTTGGGCAAGCAGGCCAACTGCCAGGTCGCGGTGAGCGTGCATGCGGTCTCCGACACCGCGTCCTGTCCGCTGCAGTGGCGGTTGTTCGTGCCTCAGGAGTGGGTGGACGATCCCGAACGGCGGCGCAGGACCGGGATACCCGAGGAGCTCGGGCACCGGGAGAAGTGGCGCCTGGCCCTGGACATGCTGGACGAGCTGGCCGGATGGGGGTTGTGCCCGCCGGTCCTGGTGGCCGACGCCGGTTACGGCCAGAACGCCGACTTCCGCGACAGTCTGGACACGCGGGGCATCGGCTATGTCGTGGCCGTCCGCTCGGATATGGCCGTCCACCCGCACGACGCCAGGCCGGTCACGCCGCCCTGGTCGGGCAACGGCCGCAAGCCGCAGCCCCGCTACCGGGACAAGCCGTCCCCGGTGGCCGCGCTGGCGGCCGGCCGGGGACGGCAGGCCTTCACCGAGATGACCTGGCGGGAAGGCTCCCGCGGACCGATGCGCTCACACTTCCTGGCGCTGCGGGTGCGGCCGGCCGGGGTCCGGGCCCGCCGCCTGGTCCAGGCCGCCGCCACCGCCCAGGAGGGAGTCTGGGACGGGGTCCTGCCCGAGGCCACTCTGCTGGTCGAGTGGCCCGAAGGCGCCGAAGCGCCCACCGACTACTGGCTGTCCAGTCTGCCCGCCGACACCGTGTCGGCTGAACTGGTCCGCCTGGCCAAGATCCGCTGGCGCATCGAGCACGACTACCGGGAACTCAAACACGGCCTCGGGCTCGACCACTTCGAGGGACGTTCCTGGACCGGCTGGCACCACCACGTCACCCTGGCCACCGCCGCCCACGCCTTCCTCACCGAACAGCGCCTGGCCCCAAAAGCCGATACACCGGACTCACCCTCTACCAGATTCTCGACATCATCCAGGACCTGCTGAACTGCTGGACCGGCACCTGCACCACCTGCCACCGCCCCCTGCCCGGAACACCCACCACCAGCCAGAACCCAAGAGCCAGAACGACCTAACGGAGTACTACTAGCCCTCAAGACGCTTCGACGAACATCAAGTCACGTGTTGATGCTGGAAGTTCCGCGCCCGCCACCTGAGGCTGGAGGGGCGATTCCTTGGTTGAGGACGTCCAGGGTCTTTCAGGCGTGGGCGTGGTGGTGGGCCAGAGGCGCATGAGGGTCCGCCTCGCCGTAGCCGGTGTCCGGATCTGCGTGCACGAGAGCGGCGGTCAGCCGGGGCACGGCGTGCAGGAGGGCATGCTCGGCGTCGACAGGGACCTGGTGGGCGTCGCGGACGCTGAGGTCTCCGGCCACCACGATGGCGACCTCTGCCCGCAGTTGGTGGCCGATCCAGCGCATCCGCAGTTCGCCCACCTCCTCAACACCGTCGACCTCGCGCAGCGCGGATTCGGCGGTGTCGATCAGAGCGGGGTCGACGGCGTCCATCAGACGGCGGAACACCTCCCGCAGGGCGCCGCGCAGGACGGCGAGGGAGGTGAAACCGTCGGTGCGGGCGTGCAGGCCGTCGGCGACCATGGCCGCGGAGCCGATGCGCTTGCCGGCGGTGATGCGGTAGCGGGCCACCCACTCGTTGCCGATGAAGCCGATCAGCGCGGCGGCGGCGACCGCGGGCAGGTAGCTGATCACGCGGGGGTTCAGCAGCCGGTCGATCGCGGCCCAGGCCGCCAGGGCGGAGGAGGAGGCGATGGTGAGAACGATGAAGATGCCAGCCAGGTCCTCAGCGCGGCCGAAACCGTAGCCCTCGGGCGCGGCAGGCTCCTTGGGCGGCTGACGGAGGGGCTGGGGGTTCAGCCGAGGGTGACGACCATCTTGCCGAGGGCCTCTCCCGCCTCCATGGCCCGGTGGGCTTCGACGATCTCGTCGAACCGGAAGACCCGGGTGGGACGGGCCCGGAGGGCACCGGCGTTGACCTTGGCGTAGATCTCGTCCAACGGTACGTCGGTGAGCGGGAATGCGGGGGTGCCCAGGACGAAGGCGCTGCCGAAGAAGCTGAGTCGGACCCCGCTGGGGAGATCGGCGATCGGGTCGAAGTCCCGCACCGGCTCGAATCCGCCCAGGAAGCCGAGCTGGCACACCTGGCCGCGCGGCCGGACCAGGGCCAGCGAGTCGCGCAGGGCGCTGTTGCCGACGACGTCAAACACCGCGTCGACGCCGACCTCCCGTTCCGAGACCTGGTCGGCGAGCGCGCCGTCGTCGATGAGCACGTCGGCGGCCCCGAGTTCCTTCAACAGTGGCGCTCGCTGCGAGTCCCGGGTCGTGGCGAGCACGGTCGCGCCGTGGTCGACCGCGAGGTTGACGGCGGCTTGGCCGAGCGAGGAGGTCGCTCCCCTCACCAGGACTGTCTCGCCCGGTCGTAGGTCCAGGTTGCCGAACAGGCCGCTCCACGCCGTCGCGTACACCTCGGGCACCGCTGCCAGATCGGCCCAGTCCAGCGACGAGCGCACGGCCACCACATTGGTCGCCGGCACGGTCACCAGCTCCGCGTAGCTTCCATTGCGGGTCCGTCCCATGCCGCCGAGGATCGCCACCGCCCTGGCCCCGACGGGGAGTTCACCGGATGGGTCTGCCTCGACCACCCCGGCGCACTCGATCCCGGGGACGGCGGCGACCTTCCCCCAGGCGCCGCTGCGCATGTACGCCTCGGCATGGTTGAGGCCGAACGCCTTGACCCGGATCAGCACTTCGCCGTCGGCGGGCGCCGGGTCGGGCAGTTCGGTGAGGGTGAGAACCTCGGGGCCGCCGCAAGCGGAGATGACGATGGCCTTCATGCCCCAGCTCCATTCTTGAGCACTGATTCAACTATTGATGCAAAGAAAAAGCCACCGCGTACGGTGGCCCGTGCGCCTGGCCGTCAGGCGAGAGCAGTAAAGGCGTTGTCGACGATCGCCCGCAGGAGCGTCTCGTCGGGATTCACCTTCCCGACGACCATCAGCCCCTGGCATGTCGCGACCAGCAGCTTGGCGCTGCCGGCGCAGTCCAGCGAGGCGCGCACCTGACCCCTGCGAGCCGCGTTCTCCAGCGCGTGGGTCATGCACCGTTCGAGCCGGGCCATGTGGCCACGCACGACGGCCGCCGCCTCGTCGTCCTCGGCGGCCCTCTCGATCGCCGTATTGACGAGCAGGCAGCCTTGTCGACCCTCGGGGCTGAGCAGGTCGCGCACCAGCCCGTCGAAGTAGCCGCGGATCTCGGCCACCGAGGCGCCCGAAGCCTCCAACTCGCCCAGCTTCTCCGGGACGACCAGCCTTGAGTAACGCTCCAACGACTTCAGGAACAGCGCGTGCTTACCGCCCGGGAAGGCGCTGCAAAGGCTCCCCGGCTTGACCCCGGTCGCCTTCACCAGATCCTCGATGGACGTCGCCCGGTACCCGCGCTCCCAGAACCGCAGCATGCCCACGTTCAGGACGGTGTCGGGCTCGAACTCTCGAGGTCGCAGCCTGGCCGCTCCTTCTCCAGGCGCTGTCCGAGGGGCACGGATAGTCCCGCTGAGCGACCCGGTGGAGCCGCTGTACGGCCGTGTGCCGCTCTCGTGTCAGCAGCCGGGCGGCCTTGTGTCGACTCGTATCAGGGGGGCGGACGCGAGGCCGCCGCATAGCTCAGGAGGCGGGAAAAACCGTGTCGACTCCACGAGTTCGAGCCCGCATAGCCCCAGCCCCGGAGAGGGCAGCCGCCGGAGAGCGCGGCTGCCCGTCGTGCCGAGGCGTCAGCTTACGGTCTCGCAGGCGCCCTGGCGGGAGGTGGAGGTGAAGGACGTGGCGCAGTAGTACCCGGGCGTCACGTTGCGGTCGAAGTTCCAGACAGCGTTGTACCAGCCGCCGCCCTCGTAGAAGTTACCCGTCTGAGCGAGCACACCCGAGGGGCCGTTGATCTGCATGTTCACCGTGCCGGCGCTGGGGAAGTGCGTCGAGTTCTCGATGTAGTAGACGTACGTCCCGCTACCGTTGATGTTGATGCAGACCTCGAAGCTGCCACCTGCGCAGCCGGACGCGGAGAAGGGCTGGACCCTCGCAGCGGAGTCCCGGTAGATGTCGAGCGTGCCCTGCGCCGTCTTGACCTCCTTGACCAGCACCGAACCCGCAGGAGCAGCCACTGAGTGAGTCGGCGTCATGCTGCTGACGCTCGCCGCGTCGGCAGCCGCGGCCCCGGTCGCACCGACCGTCGCCCCCAGAGCCATGGCGACCGTCGTCGCCTTCACTGCGGTCGACGCCCATCTCTTCGACATGAACTTGTTCGTCATCTGATCCCCGTTTCCTTTCGTCGCGCGGGAACGGCTGGATACCGCACGCTGACGCTACGGACACGGGTCCTGCGGTCGTCCTGGATTCGTCCTAGTGCGAGGTCAGCCCGGGGGGTGAAGCCGGCGCTGATAGTGAAGTGCCGGGGGCAACATGAAGTTCGGCGTGCTGGGGCCGTTACCCGGCACACCGAATGATTCCGCAACCGGGTGGGCGGTCGGGGAAGCGCGGCGGTGGGGTGGATGGGCCGGTCGACGAAACGTGTTCGATCAGCCCTTCGCTTCCTCTTTACTGATCTGGGCCGCCTCTCGGACACGGCCCTCGATCTGCTGGCTGTACTCGCGCAGCGCCTGCGTGTGCCCTTCGACATACCGAGTGTCGTAGGCGGACTGTACTGCCAGGGAGATTCCGACCATGTTGGTGGACAGTTTGCATGCGACATCCGCCGACGCCTGCTTCAACTCATCAGCTGAGTGCTGGACAGAGATCACGCCGTTCCGCTCGGACGTTTTCGGTATCAACTGGGGGTTGTCCAGCGCGTCCTGCGGGTTGGAGTAGGTGAATCCCTTGGTCTTCATGCACGCACTCCATGCCGCGGTGACTTTGAGAATGCGAGGGTCGTCGGTCGGGATCTGCGGGCCATGGTCCGGCAGGGCTTTCGGGTCCGGTATCGGGAGTGCGCCCCCCGTTCCGCGCACACTCTGCCCCTTGCAGCCTCCAGCCGGAAGGGACTTACCGGCAAAGGTGGAAACGGGATTTCCGGCGGCGTCCATCCCGTGCTCCACTGTCATCGCATCCATCGACGGTGGCACAGCACCGGATGGGGCGGGTGCGGGTTGGGACGGAACCCTGTCGTAACCACTCGCGCCGGCTTGTGCCGGGTCGAAGAATCCGTACAGAGGTGCGTGTGTCTTGTCATAGCGAATCGATTTCGCGTCGAAGCCGAAGAGTTCGGTTGCCACTCCTCGCAGCCCGAATTCTTTCATGCATTTTTCGTTGAGCATGTTCGCCGCGGACTGAATTGTGGTCACTTGTTGGGGTGTGACGAGATATCGATCGACAGGACGCACGATCTGGTCCACCGACGTGATCGTGGCCACCGGACCGATCGGCGGCGACGTTTGGCTACCGACACCCGGATTTCCTTTGGCGGATTCCGTCCCACAGCCCACCAGGGAAACCGATAACACCAAAGCCGGTATGATCGCTTTTCGCTTCATTTTTGAGGACCGTCCTGGAGACGCTCAAGGGCTGTGGGCGCCAGGATGCGACAGCAACAGTCGATCCTGGCGCCCACACCACGGAGTTACTAGGACCAGATGTTGACGGAGTACGTCAGCGAGTTACGGTCGATGTAGGCCGTGGTCATATGCGGGTTGAAGCGCGCACCCTCGTCGCGGTAGTCACTGGTGTAGTAGTTGGTGTAGCCGGTGTTCACTCCCGAGCCCACCGCGGAGGTGCCGGGGAGGTGGACGCCGAGTGTGGTGGATCCGCTGCCCGTTGACCCGTAACAGGCAACCGCCTGGGGGTGGTTCGGGTCGCCCTTGTACACGGTCACGCCGCGGCCGTCGGCAGCACCGCAGTCGATCGGCTTGACGTCGGCGCTGGCCGGAGCCGCCAGGGCCAGGCCACCGACGAGGACACCGCTGGCGATGACCGCGGTTGCGAGCGTGCGAGTCTTGCTGAATCGAGGCATGTCGTCCGTCCTTCAAGTCCATGGATGAAGCCGTACCACCGATGTGAAGTGGTGCGGCGGTGCGAGTGGAGCTACACGTCGCGTGGACCTCGCCGGTCATCCGGCGGCGTCCAAGGCTGCGCACGGGGCAGCCTCCGGTGGGGCAGGGGCGTTGCTCTCGCCCATTTCGCTGATGAAGCGTCAGGCGTTGACCGGGCGCCATCCTGATATGCCCAGTCATCGACACTCTCGGTGTCTGGTCCGGCAACTCCGCAGGCATTCATCTGTCCGGCAGCCGGCAGGCAGTCGAATCCACCCCACCGGACCACCGTTCGCGCTCGGTCCTACGCCTCTCCCGCGGAGTTGTCATCCCCGTTGCCATCCCCCGCCGGCGACGGATCCTTTCCGCTTTCAGACCCCTTCCTTGACGTTTGAAGGTGACTCACCACGCAGAGCCAAGGGCTGGCAAAAGCTCTCCGTTGGTTGGTCACTTCGTCCGCGATCGAGTCTGCAGATGTCGGCACTCGCATGACAATGTTCCCGGTCGGGTCCGGACGGATCCGGTTGCCCGGCTGGGCAGCGGGGCTCACAGGGGGGAAGCCGCAAAGATGGAGCACCAGTTACGCCCAAGACCGGGGGAGACGGCGGAGAGCGTCGCCGACTACATTCGCGAGCTGCGGGCGCTGAAGGTGCGGGCGGGCCAG
The DNA here is from genome assembly GCF_045206365.1 of Streptomyces sp. NBC_00212. Taxonomy (NCBI): domain Bacteria; kingdom Bacillati; phylum Actinomycetota; class Actinomycetes; order Kitasatosporales; family Streptomycetaceae; genus Streptomyces; species Streptomyces sp. NBC_00212. Next base: position 7,959,304 of record NZ_CP108115.1, on the reverse strand, counting down.
CCGTCCCTGCAGGAACTGCAGCGGCGCAGTGGCGTCGCGCGCAGCACGTTGTCGGACGCGCTCAGTCCGCGTCGCCGTGAGCTCCCGCGCCTGGAGGTATGTCTCGCCCTGGTCCGTGCGTGCGGTGTGATGGCGGAGGAAGAGGCCCGGTGGCGGGCACGGTGGCAACACATCGCTCAGGCCCGCGATGCGGTGCGGTCGGTGCCATCGGCAACCGCACCGGGCCTCACCGTCCAAGCAGCGGATGTGCCACGACAACTGCCTTCCGGAGTACGTCATTTCACAGGCCGAATGTGTGAACTCAAGCAGCTCGACGAGCTGTTGGGGGACCGACAGACGAGGTGTGGTGCCGTCGTCATCTCGGCGATCGCCGGCACCGCCGGAGTGGGCAAGACCTCATTGGCCCTGCACTTCGCGCACCAGGTGGCCCACCGCTTCCCCGACGGCCAGCTCTTCGCGAACCTGCGCGGCTTCGACTCCGTGGCCGACCCGGTCGACGCAGCAAGCGTTGCGCGCGGCTTCCTGGACGCACTCGGCGTGCCGGCTCACCGCATCCCGGCCGACCCGGAGGGACAACTCGCGGTCTACCGCAGCCGACTGGCCGACACGCGCACGCTGATCGTTCTGGACAACGCCCGCGAGGTGGAGCAGGTCCGCCCGCTGCTGCCGGGTTCGGAGGGCTGCCTGGTACTCGTCACCAGCAGGAACCGGCTCTCCGGCCTGATCGCCCTGGACGGCGCGGTTCCGCTGCCACTCGACGTGCTCTCCCGCGAGGAGGCGTACGAGCTGCTCTGCCGTCGGCTTGGCCGCGAGTCCGTTCTTGGCTCTGCGGACGCTGCCTACGAACTGATCGAACTGTGCGCCCGGCTGCCGCTCGCCTTGAACATCGCGGCCGCACGCGCTGCCGCCCACCCCGACACCCCGCTGAGGATCTGGGCCGACGAACTGCGCGACACCCGCGCCCGGCTGGACCTGCTCGCGGTCGGCGACGGCTACGCCGATGTCCGGGCCGTACTCTCCTGGTCCTACCGCGCCCTGACTCCGGAAGGCGCCCGGCTGTTCCGGCTGCTCGGCCTGCACCCTGGCCCGGACCTCAGCGCCGCCGCCGCGGCGAGCCTGGCCGGTCTGCCACTGTCACCGACCCGGAGCCTGCTGGACGAACTCCACCGCGCCCACTTGGTCATCACGCAGGGAGGTGAGCGGTACAGCTTCCACGATCTGCTGCGCGCGTACGCGGTCGAGCTGGTCGACGCGTACGACTCCACCGAAGTGCGGACGGAGTCGGCGCGCCGGATGTACGACCACTATCTCCACTCCTCGCACCGAGCCGGTTCCCTCGCCTACGCGGACGAAGCCTCGTGGCCCCCGCTGGACCTCGGGGAACGGGCCCCCGGCGTGACGTCCAAGGATCTGACGGACCGTCAACAGTCCCTGGTGTGGTATCGGGACGAGCAGACGGTGCTCGCCCAGACAGCCGCCCGGGCTCTGCAGGACGGTTTCGCCGATCACGCCTGGCAGCTCGCCGGGACGCAGGTGTCGTACTTGCTCAAGTCGGGGCGGTGGCAGCAGTGGCAGCAGGTCAGCGAGATCGCGCTGGCCGCTGCCGAGCGCACCGGGGATCTCGGTCGGCAGGCCCATGCCCACCGCTGGCTCGGCCAGGTACACCGCTCCCAGGGCCGCCAGCCCGAAGCCCATGTCCGACTGCGTCGCGCCTTCGACCTCTTCGCCCAGGTCGGCGACCGTACGCGTCAGGGCAGGACCCAGATAGACATCGCCATCACCTACGGTGAGGAACGCGCCTACGCCAAGGCCATCACCGAGGCACGCTCAGCACTGGAGCTGTTCGAGGCTGTCGACGACCCCACCGGACAAGCCACCGCGCTCAACAGCATCGGCTGGTACCTGGCCCTGCGCGGCGAACCCCGCGAAGCACTCCCGTACTGCCTCCGGGCGCTGGAACTGTCCCGCACCTGCGGAAACCTGCCTGCCCAGTCATCCACCCTGGACAGCATCGGCTTCATCCATCATGAACTGGGCGAGTACCAGGATGCGCTCCCCGCCTACCAAGAGTCCCTGCGGCTGCGTCAGTCGATCGGCGACTACTTCCTCCAAGCCGAGATCCACACCCACATCGGCGACACCCAACTCGCGCTCGGCGACACCCAGGCGGCCCGCCGCTCCTGGACGGCAAGCCTCGCCATTCTCGACGACCTCCAACACCGCGACGCCGAAGCGGTCCGCACCCGCCTGAACACATGGAGCAACAACCGTCAGTGAGGACCACTGCCTCGCAGCCCAGCTCGAACAAGCCCGTCCCTGGGCCGACCGCCGCCCGGACCGACCCACCGAGCCGACGTGGCGCGATCCGGCCGCCGGAGCCAGCCTGGAGGAGGGACACTCCCCGTTGCCCGGCGAATGGAGACGGCCATGACGGCGACGACTCGGGATGACACACCGGTCGTGACCGAAGGCGGAGGCGTCGAGTTCCGTACGCAAGCGATCGGAGAAGACCTGTCCGTGGCCTTCGTCCGGTTTCCGCAAGGCGCTGATATGAGACCGGCTCTGACCGGCCTGCCCGACGGCCTCTGCGCCTGCCCTCACTGGGGCTACATGCTCAAAGGGCGGCTGAAGATGGTGACGAAGGACGGGGAGGACATCTACGAAGCGGGCCAGGCCTTCTACTGGCCGCCCGGGCACGCCCCCGTGGCACTTGAGGACTGCGAATACGTGGACTTCTCACCCACCGAAGCCCTCACCACCGTCATCGACCACACCAAGGCACAGGGCTGACCCGACCCGCTCATGCTCCACACCAGCCCCGTATGGTCCAGGCCCGTAACCGGAGCGGGGCCCACCAGGCAGAGGACTGTCGCACGAGACTCCCCCGGGTTACACCACGGCCTGCGGGGCCTGTTCGCCGTCCGCCTGTAGCGACCGCGAGTTGGCAGAGCTGGGCTCGGGTGTGTGGGGTCCGACTGGTGTGTTCGGCGGGGTCTGTCAGGAGAGGTGGGCTGCTATCACGTCGGCGAGCAGGTGGAGCCAGCTGGGCCAGTGGGCTGGGGCCCAGTCGCAGTTCATCTGGGTGACGATGGTGCGGTGGCCGTCGCGGTCGCCCATGGCGAAGGTGAAGGAGCCCTGGATCATGCCGCCGACGCCCCAGGCGGTTCGGCCGTTGGGCAGGGGCATGGAGCAGATGCCGACACCGTAGTGGGCTCCGTCGATCCAGACGCCGGGCGGCACCGGGGTGGTGGTGAACATCTCGTGCTGCTGCTGAGGCGGCATCAGTTCGCCGTGGAGGAGGGTGGTGAGGAAGCGGTCGAGGTCACCGCAGGTGGAGACGATCCCGCCGGCGGCCCAGGCGACGGAGTCGTGCACGGGGGCGGCGAGGTCGCTGTCGGCAGCGTTCTTGGAATAGTGCCGGGGGTGGGTGCCCTGGATCTCCATCTCGTCGCCGGGCATGTAGGTGCCGGCCAACTGGAGCGGGCGGGTCACCTGCGCCGTCAACAGCTCGGCGAACGGCAGCCCACCCGCCTGCTCGGCGATCATCGCGGCGAGGATGTAGTTGGTGTTGCTGTAGGCCCAGCCCTCGCCGGGCGGGAACTGGGCGGGGTGACCCACCGCGATCCGCACCAGCGCCTGCGGTGTGAGCCGGTCGAAGCGGCCTGTGAGGAAACCAGGGTTGAAGAAGCGTTCCATCCTGGCAGGGTCCATGCCGAAGGGGAAGACGCCGCTGGTCTGGCGGATCAGGTGCCGGACGGTGACACGGCTGCCGTCGTGCCCGTTGCCGTGCAGCAGGCCCGGCAGCCAGTGGTCCACCGTGTCGTCCAGGCCGAGCCTGCCCTCGGCGGCCAGCCCCAGCACCACCGCCGCGGTGAACGCCTTGGTCACGCTGCCGACCCGGAACCGCTCCCGCGGAACACGGGTCCGGCCGCTACGCATGTCCGCGACACCCGCCGCCGACCAGCAGACCCGGTCACCGTCACGGGTCCGAGCAACCATGCCGGGCACGCCCTCGCGGACAGCGTGCTCGATCACCTCGCGGACCTGCGGGGCGACGGGAGCCATGTGCTCGTCGGCATCGGTGGGGAAGTGTGAAGTGCCCATACGACTCCTCCAATCGGACGCTGGGATCCTGGTTTGACCACCGAGAAGCTACGTCGCGTTCGGACAGCCGACGATGGAGCCGTTCCGCGCGGGAAGCCGGGCAACCCCTATGCCATGACGCCTTGTTGAGGCATTTGGCCGGTCACGTGCATGACCGGGGCGCGGCGATCGTTTACCACCGGGAGCCTTCCGCCCGCGCGAGGACGAGCCGGGCTCGCAGCGGCGCGGGAGCCTCACTCACACCAACTCCACAGTCACGCACGCCCCTTCTCGTCCTCCCGGTCAGCCAACGGACCAGGCCCCTCACATCACGGAGCCCCGCCAGATGGAGGCGAGCCAGTGGGGGTTCTGCATCGCCTGTTCTGTCCCACAGCCCCCTATGCGCGGGGTTCTGACATGACACTCCGCGACTGACGGTGCACGGCCAAATGACCCCTGATCGATCGGGTCCTGGCCGGTCGCCCCGTCGCCCACGTTGACGATGAAATGGGCATCAACGACCGGCAAAATGTCCCCCAGGACGACCGGATACAGTGCGCGCGACGGCAGCCTGGTCGATTTGAGGAGGGGAAGCGTGACCGATACCAGCGAAACCCGATCCGCCGACAGTGCAGCGCACGCGACTCAGCCGAGCCGGCTGCGCCGCCTGATGCGATACATACCGTTCATCGCCCCCGTCCTGCTGTGGACCGTGCCCTGCTGGGTGCTGCTGCACGGCGGCCAGCACTGGCCGCTCCCCGTAGCGCTGGGCGGCACCGCTCTGTTCCTCCTCTGTCTGATCGCCATGCCGCTCGCGATGATGCGCGGCCACGGCCGGCGGCAGCAGGACTGGGCGGCGATCGTCGGGGACACCCTCCTTGGGACCGGCTGGGTGCTGTTCACCTGGTCCGTCCTGCTCGGCGTCCTGCTGCGGCTCGCCCTGACCGTGACCGGCGTCGGCGACGGCCAGAACCGGGCCCGGATCGTCACCTGGGCCGTCCTCGGCACAGCCGCCGTGCTGCTCGCCTGGGGATATGCCGAGGCCCGCCGGGTACCACGGGTACGCCGGCTCGACGTACAACTGCCGCGCCTGGGGGCCGGGTTGGACGGGACACGCGTCGTCCTCATCACCGACACCCACTACGGCCCCCTCGACCGCGCCCACTGGTCGGCGCGGGTCTGCGAGACGGTGAACACCCTGGAGGCCGACCTGGTCTGCCACACCGGCGACATCGCGGACGGCACGGCCGAACGCCGCCGCGCCCAGGCCGCCCCACTCGCCACCGTTCAGGCGACCCGGGCCCGGGTCTACGTCACCGGAAACCACGAGTACTACGGCGAGGCCCAGGGCTGGGTCGACCTGATGGACGAGCTGGGCTGGGAGCCGCTGCGCAATCGCCATCTGCTGCTCGAACGCGGCGGCGACACCCTCGTGGTCGCCGGCGTGGACGACGTCACCGCCGACTCCTCCGGCCTACCCGGCCACCGCGCCCACCTCGCCGGAGCCCTGCACGGCGCCGACCCCGACCTGCCCGTCCTGCTCCTGGCCCACCAGCCCAAGTTCGTCGACCGGGCCGCAGCAAGCGGCATCGACCTCCAACTCTCCGGCCACACCCACGGCGGCCAGATCTGGCCCTTCCACCACCTCGTCCGCATCGACCAACCCACCCTCGCCGGCCTCACCCGCCACGGCGCCCGCACCCTCCTCTACACCAGCCGCGGCACCGGCTTCTGGGGCCCGCCGTTCCGCATCTTCGCTCCCAGCGAGATCACCCTGCTCACACTCCGCTCCCCACAGCGGCCCCCCACGCCGTAACACAGAGCGGGCCGGAAATCCCGCATGGACCGGTTCCTCTGGGTCCGCCGCACCTACGGCTCGTCCGATGGGTCTTCGAAGGAGGTGTCCAGCATGCGTGAGATCGAGATCAAGCCTGTGCCCGTCCAGCGGGAAGAGCGCCGCACCGGCGCTTTCCTTCACAAGTGACCCGAGGGGCGAGCCGGCGCGGTATCTGCCGCTGCCGGCCCGCGCCCTTGGGCAGATCAGGGATCGGTCTCGTGAGTAGAGGAGTGGATGTGCGGCTGCGGCGGCTGAGAGGCATGACGTGCTACTGGCACCGGGGGGGGACTTCGTCGCCCATGCCTACCGGGGGCACGCGCCGGTCGCTCTGCACCCCTCGACCGCTGAGATCCTCAGCGCCTTCGACACCTGGACCACCCCCGCCCAAGCGGCCGAAACCCTGGACCACCTGCATCCCGAGACGGTGGTGAAGGCGGCCGGAACACTGCTCGAATGCGGTCTGCTGGCCGCAGAAGGCAGCCCCGAGGCCGAAGAGGACGAGCGCCTGGCGGACGCCTGGGCACCTTGGTCACCTTGGTCACCGGAAGCATCCTTCTTCCACTACGCCACGCGCGACGTCCCCTTCGAGACAGCCACCCCCGAGCTGCGTCAGCACCTCACCCGCGACGGGCGTGCGGCGCTGTTCACCGAGTACCCCGAGGCCGACTGCATCCTGCTGCCCCGTACACCGGACCCTCGCCTGTCCGCACCGCTGGAGCAGACCCTCTACCGCAGGCGCACACACCGCTCCTTCAGCGCCCAGCCCGTGAGCCTGCACGATCTCGCGGTCCTGCTCCGTACCGTCTTCGGCCCTGCCGAGTTCATCGACGGCTTCGAGTACGGGGCCCTCATCCGGCGCACCAGCCCCTCCGGCGGAGCCCGGCAGGAACTCGACGCCTACCTCGCCGCCCCCAACGTCACCGGCATCCCTGCCGGTCTGTACCACTACAACGCCCGCGAACACAGCCTGGAGCTGCTGCGCGAAGGCTTCACCCACACCGAAGCCGGAGCCCTGTGCGCGCACCAGGAGGGCATCGACCAGGCGGCCTTCATCGTGTTCGTGGTCGCCGCATGGGAACGTATGCGCGCCAAGTACCGACACCCCCGCGCCTACCGGGTCAGCCACCTGAACGCCGGACACCTCGGGCAGACCTTCGCCCTGGCCGCCACAGCCCTGGGCCTGGGCCCCTTCCAGAGCGCCGCCTTCGACGACACCGCCGTCGAAGACCGCCTCGGGCTCGACACCGCCACCCACAGCACCCTCTACGCCCTCGCTGCCGGACACCCAACCTCCGACACTTCAACCGACACCGCCGACCTGAACGCCTTCCGCCACACGACCCTGCGCCACGGACAACCGGGACGGTCTGACAACTGACCCATCGGACACGGCCTAGGAGTGCGGCACCCCCTACGACACGGCCTTCCTCTTCGACGGGCACGACCACACGCTGACCGCCGTTTTCCGGTGTGGCTGTACAACCACGTAGTGCACGGGCAGTTGAACGATGATCAGTTGCTGGGGCCGACCAGGACTGCCAGCCCCGCGATCAGTCCCATCACGATGAGATTGACGACCACGGCGTACAGGATGCACAGCCAGCCCACCAGGATGGCCAGCAGGGAGATCCAACGGCCGTCCAGCCCCCGGCGCTTGGCGCGCCACCGGCCCATGTGGCCCGAGACGATCGTGACGAGCGCGCACACGACCAGGAGGCTGAGGATCGCGGCAGAGTAGGTCACCGCCAGCCACCCGCCCATGACGGAGCCGCTGGCGTAGATGACGCTGCCGACGGCGGCGTAGACGCTCACCCGGGCCGGTCTGTTGCCGGGCAGCCAGGCCGCCTGGGAGGGATCCGTCGTCCGGGATGTCGTGCTCATGAGGAGTAACGCTATCGAGCCGGAGGACAGGGCCGGCCTGCGCCCCCTCCCCCTCGCTCAGGCGGCCTGCGGGTGCAGCAGCCGGGCCAGCAGGTCACCGCGGGTGACCATGCCGGTCAAGCAGCCCACCGCGTCATCATGATCAATAACTATCCGGCCCCCTCCCGGCCACCCGTACCGGCGCCCATGGACGCCGCCACAAGAAAGTTCCGGGCGGCTGTCGATTTCGCCACGCCCCGTTCGACGTCATGGTGAGCGGCGCCTCGCCGCACAATGGCGCGACAGGACCTGACAGGAGATCCCATGGTTCAACTGCTGAGAGTCATGAACTTCAACGTGTCGAGCGACGGCGTCGGTGCCGGTGAGCACCAGAGTCTTGAGCTGCCGTTCGGCCTTGAGCACCCCGAGAGGCTGTTCTCCTGGGCCGGAGCCACCGCGAGCTGGCCCATGCGCACGGATCCCGGCGGGAGCCGCGGCCTCGACGACTACTTCACGCGGGACTTCGCCCACAACATCGGCGCCGAGATCATGGGGCGCAACAAGTTCGGGCCCCAGCGCGGCCCGTGGCAGGACCACGAGTGGCAGGGCTGGTGGGGGCAGGAGCCGCCGTTCCGCACGCCCGTGTTCGTGATGACGCACCACCTGCGTCCGTCGTTCACGCTCTCCGACACCACGTTCCACTTCACCGATGCCGAGCCTGCCGCGGTCCTGAAGGAGGCGCGGGAGGCGGCGCAGGGCAAGGACGTACGACTCGGCGGCGGGGTCACCACGATCCGCCAGTTCCTCGACGCCGGGCTCGTCGACACCCTGCACGTAGCCGTCTCGCCGTTCGAGCTCGGGTCCGGACTACGGCTCTGGGACTCACCCGATGACCTCCTCGACCGGTTCCACCTGGAGGTCGTGCCGAGCCCCAGCGGCGTGCGGCACCACTTGTTCTGGAGAAGGTGACCCGGGGGTTCAGGGCGGGCAGCGGCCGGCGGCTCGGGCTGCCGGCCGCTGCCGGCCCTGCTGGCTCGCCCCCGCGATGCGGGTACGAGTACGGGTCAGGAGTCGAGGCGGTGCCCGCCCAGCCTGGCGACGATCTCGGGGTCGCGGTGGTCGAAGAACAGCGGGCTTCCGGTGTCGAGCGCGGACGGTCAGCTCTCGGATACGCGGATACGCGGATACGCGGACACGGGCGACCGGGAACACCGAAAACTCCGGGCTGCCGAAATGCAGGCAGAATTACACAAGCGCAGTACGCGATACACGACGCGCTCGTACGCATTCGGCCGAGCAATCCGCGCTCTCAATTTCTCTGCAACGGCACACCCTTTTGCGGTTGCTGCACCAAAGAGCCTCACCGATGGATTCCTCCGCGTCAACGGTGAGGTAGAAGCCTGGGAGGTTGTGCCCGGCCGCGCCATCGCCCTGTGCCCGAAAGGGCAATTTCTGTTGCCCTGGCCACGACATCACCGCTCGGCGGCCAGAACGTCGGGGCGGGGCGGAGGCGCGGCGGTATCTCGAAAATTCGCCAGCCCGACAAGGCCGGTTCCGGCTGCGCAGCGCGCCAGCCGGAACCGGCTTCAGGCGGCCTGCGTCAGCAGAGGGCGCAGGTCGTGCACGTGCGGAAGCAGGTGCCCTCGCCGGAAATGGCACCTGCGGCACCCTCCGACTCGACGTCCTGGATGGCGGTCTCGGTGAGGTCGATGTCGAAGAGGTCCGTCATGTTTTCGGACATGGGAATTCCTTCCTCTGGAACCTGTCGAATCGCCGCCATTTCGGCGACAGAAACGGAATCTAGGCAGCAGCGGTGGACACAGTCAAGGGGTTACGGGAAGGGACGGGCGGGGTTAGTGTGGCGAGGCATTCCCGAGGAAGAAGCCGAGAATTACCCAGTCCGTTTCATGGGGCATCAAGTTGGGGGGCGTGGCGGAGATGCGGCGTGGCCATGGCGTGGAACCGGTATTTCGCTGCGCGGACGGAGTGTTGCTGAGGACGCCTCTCCTGGCCCGCTCCAGCGTGCGCGCCACCTGGTGGGACGGGGCGCGTGAGCAACCTGACGGGACCGGCCGGGAGGTCGGCGAACTCCGGGCCCACCTCGTGGAGTTGCTCGCCGACGCGCGTTTCCGCGAGGCGCTGGACGTCTCCAGTCCCTCACTCGCCCGTACGGTGGACGCCGTCCTCTCGGGCTCACCCGTAGCCGCTTCCGATCTGCGCAAGGCCCATCGGGCCGTGACCCGGTATCTGCTCCGGGCCGCGTCACGGCCCACCCCCTTCGGTCTGCTCGCGGGGGTGTTGTGGGGCTCGTTCGGCGCGGCCACCAAGGGAGAGCTCACCGGCGGGGCGCACCGGGCGGTGCGGCCCGACGCCGGGCGGCTGGCCCGGCTGGTCGCCCAGTGGGAGCGCGATCCCGCGGTGCACCGGGGACTGAGTGTGGTGGTGAACGGATTGTGCTTCGTGCGCGGCGGGCGTCTGGTCCTGCCGTTCGCCCCGGCCGCACCGGGTCCGGACGCGGCAGCTTCGGGTTCCGGCGGCGCGCCGGGAGACCGTCCCACGTCCCGGACGCTCCGCCACACTCCGGTCGTGCGCGCCGTGGTCGAGGCCGCCGCTCGCCCCGTCCGCTGTGACGAGCTGATCCGGGCGGTCGAAGCCCGGTTCCCCGGCGCACCCGATGGTGCCGTGGCCGGCCTCGTCGCCCAGCTGATCGGCGCGGAGGTACTGCTGACGGAGCTGCGTCCGCCGCTGGACGCTCCCGATCCGCTGGCACACGTCGAGGCGCTGCTCCCGCCCGGCACTCGCGCCGCCGAGTGGATCGCCGAACTGCGCGTATCCCTGGACGACTACCGCCGCACCCCACTCGGCGAGGGAAGTGCCGCCTGGCGCACGGCACTTGAGTGCGCGGCCTCGGGCCCCGAGCCGGTGCCGGGCACGGACGCGGCCTCGGGCCCCGGCCCGGCCGCGGGCCGCCCGGCCGTCTCGGCGGACGCCGTTCAAGTTGACCTGCGCCTGGAGGGCACCGCCGTGCTCTCGCACGCGGTGGCCGAGGAACTGGAGCGTGCGGGCGCCGCCCTGTGGCGCCTCTCGCCCCCGGGGCCGGGCCGGCTGACGGCGTACCACCAGGATTTCGTGGAGCGGTACGGGCTCGGACGCCTCGTGCCCGTCAAGGAGGTCCTCGACCCCGACGTCGGCCTCGGCGCCCCGGCCGGCTACCGGCTGCCCCCGAGTCACCGCCCCGACGCGGGCCCCGCGCCCCTGGGGCCCGAGCGGCAGCGGTTGCTGCTGAGGCTCGCGGCCGAGGCGCAGGCGCGCGGGGCGCGCGAGGTCGTCCTGGACGAGGAGTGGCTGCTCCGGTTCGAGTCGGCCGACCGGGACGAGACGGCCGGCGCCGTGCGGCCTCCGGCCCTCGAACTCGTCGTGTCGGTGGCCGCGGAATCGGCCGGTGCGGTGGACCGGGGCGACTTCACCCTGGTGCTCGTCGGTGCGGCCACCGCGTCGGCCGGCCTGATGGGACGGTTCGCCCACCTCTTCCCGCCCGCGCAGGCCGAGGCGATCCGGCGGACGGTGCGTACCGCGCGCGAGTCCACCGGGCGGTTGCCCGTACAGGTCCACCACCAGGCGTCGCACCACCGGCACGCCAACGTCGCCCAGGTACCGACCTGGCTGGACACACGTCTGGTCGTCGGAGCACACCCCGGCCCCGCCACACCCGGCGTCACCGACCTCACGCTCGACTCCATCGCCGTCAGCGCCGACTCCGAGGGATTCCGGATCGTGTCCACGGAGCTGGGGCAGGAGCTCACTCCGTCGGCGCTCCACGTGCTCAACCGGGAACTGACCGCGCCCAACGCGGTGCGCTTCCTCATCGAAGCCGCCGCGTTCGGCCGCAAGCAGTGGCGGCTGTGGGAGTGGGGGGCCGCGGAGGACCTGCCGTTCCTGCCCGCCGTGCGCACCGGTCGCACCGTCCTGAGCCCGGCCCGCTGGCGGCTCGACGCGGACGGTCCGCCGCTCGACGCCTGGCGCACGCTCTGGCAGGTGCCCGACCACGTCCAGCTCTCCGTCGGCGACCACCGCATCCCGATCAACCTCGCCGTTCCGGCGCATCGGGAGATCCTGCGCCGCCAGAGCGAGCGGACGGGTTCGGCGCTCGTGCATGAGCTGCCCCTCGGCCACCCCGCCGACGGCGGCTGGCTGCACGGGCCCGGTGGCGCCCACGAGGTGGAGGCGGTGGTGACGCTGACGCCGCTGCGGCCTGAGCCGACCGCGGCCCCCGTGCGCACCACCCGCGCGACCGTGCGCCGCGGCACCGGCGAGATCCCGCCCGGCGGCCCGTGGCTCTACGCGACGCTCTACACCTCGGCGGAACGCCAGGACGAGCTCCTGACCGGGCCGCTGCTCCGCTTCCTGACCGGGCCGGGTTCCGAGCCGGGCGGGCAGGGGGGCGTCGATCGCTGGTTCTTCCTGCGGTACGCGGACCCCGACCCGCACCTGCGGCTGAGGCTGCACGGCGACCCGGCGCTGCTCAACGGCGTCGTCCTGCCCCAACTGCACGATCTGGCCGGGCAGTTGGCCGCAGAGGGGCTCGCCCGCGGGCTGCGTCTGGACAGCTACGCGCCCGAGACCGAACGCTACGGCGGTCCGGCGCTGCTCGGAGCCGCCGAAGAGGTCTTCCACGCGGACAGCCGGCTCGTACTGGAGCGGCTCAGGGCTCCCGCGAACGACCGGATCCTGTCCACCGCCTACGACGTGACCGAACTGGTGCGGGCGTTCCACCGCGGTTACGGCGGCGACTGGCGGGGCTGGCTCACCGGGACGTACCCCAAGCGGGAGGAGCACCACAAGGCGTTCGCCGCACGCAGGCGGGCGGCGCTCGCCCGGATCACCCCGGACGGCCTGCCGGATCCGGTGGCGCAGCCGTACCACGCGGCGCCGGAGCGCTTCGGGCGGCTGGTGCGTGCGCAGCAGGAGCGGGGCGCGCTGAGCGTCTCCCCCGACGGCGTGCTGGCCTCGCTCGTCCACATGCACTGCAACCGGCGCCTGGGCACGGACCGTACCGCCGAGGCGCAGACGCTGGCCGTGGCCCGTGGCACGGTCCAGGCGCACCTCGACCGGGAAAGGGCCCGCGCATGACCGAGAACCTCGTCGTGGAGCTGGCCGAGCGCCTGGCCGATCCGGCGGCGCTGGCCGCACGGGTGGCCGCCGCCGAAACCCCCGAGCTGGCCAGGACCCGCTCCCTGTGGCACGCCCAGTCCCTCGCGGACGGCCATGCCGGAGTGGGGCTGCTCTTCGCGACGCTGGCCCACGGCGAACCCGGGTACGCCAAGGTCGCGCACGCCCATCTGTCGGCGGCGGTCACCGGGGCACGCAGGCCTCTGCGGGAGGGGCTGTACGCGGGGCTGCCCGCGGTCGCCTTCGCGGCCCGGACCGCCGTCACGCGCCCCGGCGAGTACGGCGGCCTGCTGTCCCAACTGGACTCCCAGACTGCCCTGTTGGCGCGCAGGCTCGTCGAGGAGGACGCACCCCGGGTCGCGGCGGGGACGGCGGGAGCCTCGATGGCCGGGTACGACGTGGTGGCGGGCCTCTCCGGCCTCGGCCGCCTGCTGCTGGCGGCGGGGCCCGAACACCGGGGCACCACCGAACTGGTCCTGGCTCACCTCGTCGCACTCACCCGGCCCGTGACCACCCCGGACGGCCGGCGGGTGCCGGGCTGGTGGACCGCTGATCCGATCCTGTACAGCGAGCCGGCCGGAATCCCCGGCGGGCACTTCAACGTCGGGCTCGCCCACGGCATCCCGGGTCCGCTCGCGCTGCTGTCCCTCGCCCACCGCGCGGGCGTGCGGGTACCGGGCCAGGAGCAGGCCATCCGCACCATCGCCGAGTGGCTGCTTGCCCGGCGCAGCCCGGACGGGGCGGGCTGGCCCAACGTGGTGCCGATGGAGGCCGAGTCAACTGCCGCCGCCGGTGGCCGGCCCGAGCTGGCCGAGGCCCGCACGGGCTGGTGCTACGGCACGCCCGGGGTGGCGCGCGCCCTCCAGCTGGCCGCACTGGCGCTGAAGGAGCCCGAATGGAACCGCGAGGCGATCGGCGCGGTCGCCGCGGCCTGCAGGCCGGGCGGAGTCCCCGCCTTCGGCGACCCCACGCTGTGTCACGGCCTGGCGGGGTTCGCCACGATCGTGTCCCTGATGGCCCGCGAGCCCGGAGGCGCCGAACTGACCGTGCACGTGGCGGAGTTGACGGATCGTCTGGTATCTGTCGCCGATCCGGCCCATCCGTTCCTGTGGGCCGCGGTCGAACCCGGGGACTCCGGCGTCGTGCACCGGCCCGGCTTTCTCGACGGGGCGGCGGGCGCGGCGCTGGCTCTGCGCTTCGCGACGACCCCGGACGCGCCGAGCGGTGAACTCCCTTGGCAGGCAGCCCTGTTGCTGTGCTGACGCGCGGCGCATCGGGCTGCCCCCGCGGGCCCGCCGCCCCGCGCGGCGACCCCGGTCCCCGGCGACGGCCTGCTCGGACGCCCCTCAGCACCAGCCGCGCTGCGTGGCGCGCAGTCGCCCACCGCAGCCTGCTGTTCACCGTCGCCTACGAGATGCCCGGCTCCGCGGCCGACGCGGAGGACGTACTGCAGGAGACCTGGCTGAGGTGGGCCGACGTCGACCGGTCACAGGTCGACGACCCACGGGCGTACCTCGTCCGGGCCGTCACCCGGCAGGCACTCAACCGCATACACACACTCTCCCGCCGTCGCGAGGACTATGTGGGCGAGTGGCTGCCGGAACCCCTGCTGACCCACCCCGACGTCGCCGACGATGTCGAACTCGCGGAAAGCGTCTCCATCGCGATGCTGCCCGTCCTGGAAACGCTCGGCCCCACCGAGCGTGCCGTGTTCGTGCTCCGCGAGGTCTTCGACGTCCCGTACGAGGAGGTCGCCGAGGCCATGGGCAAGACCCCCGCCGCGGTTCGGCAGATCGCCCGGCGGGCTCGCAGCCACATCGCCGCTCGGCAGTCACGCGTCAGCGTGAGCCGGTCGGAGCACAACGCCGTGGTGGCTCGGTTCGTCACCGCGCTGCACACCGGGCGCATCCAGGACCTGATGGAGATCATGGCGCCGGACGTGGTCTTCATCACTGACGGCGGCGGGCGTGCCGACGCCGCACTGGTCCCCATCCACGGGGCCGGTCTCGTGGCGACGATGCTCGCCGGCACCGACCGGGCCGCTTTCGAGACCACGGCGGTGTGGCTCAACGGCGCCCCGGCGATCCGGATCGAATCCGACAGCGGGCAGGCTGCGGTCAGCCTCGTGGTCGAGGTCCCCCTCCGGCCGGCCTTGGCGCCGCCGGAGGGGTGCGACGCACCCAGGCGAACGGCGCGGCGGGCGCGTGCGTTCCAACGCATGGAGCGGATCGGCGAGTTGCGCCCGTTCTGGGCGGGCACCACGGCCAGGACGTCGCGGCGTGGGCACTTCTGGGTGCCCGGCGTGCGCGTGGCCATGGACGGGAAAACGGTTCAGCGCGGACCGACGTACGTGGCCTGGGAGGCGCCGGAACAGGTGACACGGCGCTACCCGGTGGTGCTGGTGCACGGCGGCCTGTTGCAGGGCACGTCTACGCGGACTGGGAAACGGCCGCCCGAGGAGTGGTCAGCAACCTCCGGGCCGCCTCCGCGCCCTTCCCGCACGACCCGCGCGTCGCCGAGGTCCGCCGACCCCGGCGGCCCCGACACCGACCGCCTGACGCCGCTTCGCCGCGCCGCAGCCAACCCCCGTACAAACAGGGGGGTTACCTCTCCTTGAGAGGGTGCCCAGCACCCGTGGCCTTTCCTGCGGGCGCGAGAACACTGGCACTTGTCCAGCTGAGCACCACAGGGAGAGGTCAACCGCAATGACCGAGTACGTACCGCAGTTGCGTCGCCGCCGTCCGGCGGCGTTGGCCTTGGCACTGGCCACCGTCCTCGTCGCGTCGACGGCAGCCGGCGCGACGGCCGCCGCGGCCCGCAGCCACGCGGAGACGACCGCCAGAACTCGCCTGGCCGAGGCGGTCCAGCGGGCCGTGGACGCCGGCGCGCCAGGCGTGATCACGCGGGTCGACGACGGACGCGGGCACCCGGTCGCGCTCGCCCGGCAGGCGCCTTGGACCAGGACCAACGACAAGATCGCGGCGACGAGCGCGTTCCGCATGGGGTCCAACTCCAAGACGATGGTCGCCACGCTGGTCCTGCAACTGGTCGCCGAACACCGCCTCGCGCTGAGCGACCCGTTGGACACATGGCTGCCCGGCCTGGTCCCCGACGGGTCGGCGATCACGCTGAAGATGCTCCTCAACCACACCAGCGGATTGTTCAACTACCTCGACGACCCGGCTGTCCTGGCGGCATTCGTCGGCCAGGACACCCGCCAGTGGACCCCGCGCGAACTCCTCGCCGCAGGAATCGCACACGCTCCGCTGTTCGCGCCGGGCGCGCGGTTCTCGTACAGCAACACCAACTACATCGCTCTCGGCCTCGTCCTCGAAAAGGTCACCGGGCAGAGCCTGGCCGCACAGATCGAGCAGCGGATCGCCCGGCCCCTGGGCCTCGCGCACACCTACCTGGCCGTCGGGGAGCACCGGGACACTCGGCTCACCCGCGGTTACGAACCCGACGCCGCTCACCTCGCCCCGTACCTGCCTCCGGGCACCCCGCCCGGCACCGCGTTCGCGGGCACCCCTCGCGGTGAGCACGTCGACACCACGTGGAACAACACCAGCACACTGTGGGCAGCGGGCGCAGTGGTGTCCACCGCCGCCGACTGGGCCCGCTTCGACGCTGCCCTCATGTCCGGGAAGCTGCTGCCCCAGGCCCAGTTGGACCAGATGCGCACCACCGTGCCGGAGGACCCCGAGGCGCCGGAGGGCAACGGTTATGGACTCGGCCTGCGCAGAGTCGTCTTCCCGTGCGGCACCGTGTGGGGCCACGACGGGCAGGCCGCCGGGTACTCCAGCGAGACCTACACCGACACCACCGGCCGACGCAGCGTCTCCGTGCTCACCTCCACCATCTTCGGCATCGCCCCGCCGAAGGCCGCCGCCGCGCACCGGGCACTGGTGAACACCGCGGTATGCGCGATGCTCAACAAGCCCACCCCGCCGACGACTTCACCGGCCGGCTGACCCAGCGATACGCCCTCGGAGCCGGGCGGGCCGGAACGCTGCGGTGCTGGTGGCCGGTGCGCGGCCGGGAAGTCACCAGCGGGTGATGCCCATCGTTCGCGCTGCGTCGTGGATGGCGATGTAGTGGTAGGGCGTCATGCCCGACTGCTTCCTGGGGGCGTTGCGGTCGTTGTGCCGGAATTCGTCGCGTGCGCAGGCCAGGAGGCTGGTGCCGTACCGGACCGGTACGGAGGTGACGCCGTGGGCGGGATGGGACTTGGCCGCGGTCTGGCTGCCGGCCACGGCCAGGATGCTCCGGGCCTGGTTGTACGCGCCGGCGCCGATCCGGGCCGGGTCGGCCGGCCCCCTGGGGGCGAGCGTGTCAAAGCAAGGCACCTTCGTCGGCTGGTCGACCTGGGAGCTGGAGGCGACGGCCGGAGGGACGGCCACGGCGAGGGCCACGGCTGCCACGGCGCCGGCCAGCGTGGTACGCAGAGCATGCTTCATGATGGCGAGTCCTCACATTCGTGGATGACGGCGATACGAGTTCACGAAGGCGGATCGCCGGTTTGGGCAGCCAGGATGTCGACGGAGTCGCCTGTCAGCACGGCCGTCTCCTCGGCGTCCTGGACATGACCTAAGCCTGCGGGATCGGCGGGAGCCGGAAAAGGAACGCGGTTATCCAGGGACCGGCGCTCCCTGGATACGGACTGGATACGCGTGCGGGTGCGGAGGACCCTGGAGGCATGGACCGAGCCGAACTCGCCGACTTCCTGCGCCGCGCCCGCACCCGCCTGGCCCCCTGCGACGTGGGCCTGCGCGCGGGACCGCGGCGCCGCACCCCGGGCCTGCGCCGCGAGGAAGTCGCCCAGCTCACCGGAATGTCCACCGACTACTACACACGCCTGGAACAGCGCCGCGGCTCCCACCCCTCGCGGCAGATGCTCACCGCCCTCGCCCGAGCCCTGCGCCTCACCGACGTCGAACGCGACCACCTGTTCCACCTCGCGGGCCAGGAACCGCCCCGGCCCGGCGGCTCCTTGGACCACATCCGCCCGGGACTGCTGCTTATCCTGGACCGGCTGCACGACCTCCCGGCTGCGGTGCTGAGCGACTGGGGCGAGGTCCTCGCACAGAACACCATGTCGGTGGCCCTGAGCGGCGACTACACAGGAGCGAACGTGATCCACCGCTGGTTCACGGCCCCCGACACCCGGTCCCTGACCCCGCCCGAGGACCACGAGGCGCACGGCAGCGCCTTCGTCGCGAACCTGCGCGCGGTCACCGCCGCCCGCCCCGACGACCCCGGCCCAGCCACCCTGGTGGTCCAACTCCGCGCTGCATCACGGGAGTTCGAGAAACTCTGGCAGTCACACAACGTCGTGGCACACCGCCCCTCGCCCAAGCGCATCCTGCATCCCGTGGTCGGAGCCCTCGACCTCGACTGCGAAGGACTCCTCTCCGACGACCACGGCCAGCGCCTCGTAGTGCACTCGGCACGCCCGGGCACCCAGACCTACGAACGGCTCGAACTGCTCCGAGTCATTGGCCTCCAGGACCTGACCCCCAGCCCGTAGCAGAGACATGTACCGCATCAGCCGCACCTGGTGGTGCCATCACGTGAGCACGGCTGTTTCCAGCGGCCCGCAGTCGCTCGATGAAGCCCTGGCTGATGCCGAAGCGCTCCGTTGCCCTGAAGGCAGTCCGCCGCGCTGTGGGGCTCCCCAGCTTTCGGCGGGCCCGATTCAGGGGATTTGGCTCGCATGACGACCGACGAAAGCAGTTTGGCCGCGTTTCTGCGTTCACGCCGGGAGCGGCTCAAGCCGGAGCAGGTGGGCCTGGCCTCTCATGGCCGGCGGCGCACTCCGGGGCTGCGCCGCGGGGAGCTGGCCACGCTCGCCGGACTGAGCGTCGAGTATCTGGAACGCTTGGAGCAGGGCCGGGACACCAACCCGTCCGGTGCGGTGCTGGCGGCGCTGGCTGACGCGTTGCGCCTGTCCGTTGAGGAGAAGCTCATCCGCTACCACTTCCTGCACCCCGTAGCGCACCAGATCCTCGACGAGGCGTCTTGGGCGGAGAGGGCGGACGAGACAGTCGGCTGGCTGCGGGCCGCCGAGCCGGACTGGGGCTCCGACCGCGCGTTCCAGGACCTGGTCGACGATGTGCGTGCCGTTCCCGAGTTCGCGGCCCGTTGGGCGGCCCACACCGTCGCTGCCCGACGGACCATCAGCAATCGCGTCCGGCACCCCGAGGCCGGGCACCTCAACATGCGCGTGGAGGTCCTGTTCGTCGGAGAGGCCAGCCACTGGCTGCAGCGGGACGTCATTGCACCCGTCGAGGGTGACCTTGCCACGGGGCCGCGTTCGCCCCAACTGCCCATACACCAGCCGCTGTTGGCCATGCTCTGGATGCGGACCGCGTTGTCGGACGGGCTGACCTGGTTTCCCGCGGTGGTGGGCCAGTTCGCGAGCACGGCCGCAGGCTCGTTCCACCACCGAGCGCCAGGAACGTCGTCGAGAGGCTGCCCGGGTTGGCGAAGCCGCACCGCTGGACGATCTGCCCGATGGTGAGGTCGGTCTCGGTGAGCAGCCGTTGCGCGCGCTCGATGCTCAGCCGGGTGAGAAACCGGTGCGGCGTCTGTCCGGTGGCGTACCCGGAGCACCCGGATGAAGTGGTGCACACCCGCAGCGAGTTCGGTGAGCGTCGGCGGATCGGCCAGGCGGTCCCGCATCACCGCGATGCCGGCGCGCACGGTCCCGCGCTCGGCGCGCAACGGTCTCACTTGGCGGGTTCCTTGGCCACGGGCGCCGCCGAGACCGCGACGGGCGTCCCGTTCTGCGGCTGCCAGCCGGGGTCGCGGAACACGCGGCCGACCCGCTCGCTCCAGCTGTGGGCCATCTTGATGTCCTTGGCGATGGCCATGTACTCGTGCGCGGCGACCTTCAGCGGGTTGTACGTCCGGATGTTCTTGGTCAGCCCGTAAACGGGCCGCTCGGTCTCCGCGACGAACGATCCGAAAAGCCGGTCCCAGATGATGAGGACCCCGCCGTAATTGCGGTCCAGATAGTTGCCCTGGGACGCGTGGTGCACACGGTGGTGCGACGGCGTGTTGAAGACGAACTCAAACCATCGGGGCATTTTGTCGATGCGCTCGGTGTGCACCCAGAACTGATAGGCGAGGTTCAGGGAGTTGCAGAATGCCAGCACCGCCGGATGCACACCGACGGCGACCATCGGCAGGAAGTAGAACCCTACGGTGAACGTCATCCAGGGTTGGCGCAGCGCGGTGGTCAGATTGAACTTCCGGCTGGAGTGGTGGACGACATGGCAGGCCCACAGGATCCGGATGACGTGGTGGCTCCGGTGGGACCAGTAGGAGAGGAAGTCCTGCGCGAGCAGCAAAAGCGGAAGGGTCCACCACAGTAACGGCACGCGCAGCGGCGTCAGTTCGTAGACGACGCCGTAGACCGCGACATCCTGGAACTTCCACAGGAAACCGAAGAAGAGACTGCCGATCCCCATGCTGACACTGGTCGCCGCGTCCTTGGCTTCGTATCCGGCGTCCTCGTCGTCGGGATGCAGCCGGACGAGGATGATTTCGACGACGGTGAGCAACGCGAAGGCAGGTATGGACCAGATGACGACGTCGGGGAGGTTCGACATGGACAGGAATGATAGGCGGCCCCCCAATTCAGAAGTTGACGCCTGTTGCCTGGTGGGCGCCCGGTATTGCTGCCGCAGGCCCGGGGATCTCTGAGCCCGCGATGGCGGTGAGTGCTTGGGCTGTCGAGGTCCGGTACAGGGTCGGTACGACACCGGCGAGAGGCTGTGGGCCGACGAGGGCGGTGCGGGTTCCGGCGCCGTGGCCGGCCTCGATGTCGCAGACGGAGTCGCCGACCATCCACGAGGAGGACAGGTCACAGCCGAGGTCGCCGACGGCCTGGTGGAGCATTCCGGGGGCGGGCTTGCGACAGGAACAGGCGATGGAGAACCGCGGCACGGTACCGCCCGGATGGTGCGGGCACAGGTAGATCGCGTCCAGCTGGACCCGGTGGCGGGCCAGGAGTTCCCGCAGCCGCCGGTGCATCGGTGCGATGGCGGCCTCGTCGATCAGGCCGCGGGCCAGTCCGCTCTGGTTGGTGACCACGATCAGGGCGAAACCGTAGCGCTGGAGCGCGCGCAGCGGTGGCCCGATGTCCGCTTGGAGTACCAGGTCCTCGGGGCGGGACGGGTAGTGCCGGGGTTCGGTGAGGGTGCCGTCGCGGTCGAGGAACACCGCAGGCCGCCGAAGCGCTCCGGTGCGCGCCGGGGTGGTCATGCCGCTGTACGGGTGCCGAAGGCGTGGAACGGTTCGGGCTCTTGGGTTTCCGTCCCCTGGAAGGAGTCTGCGGGTTGGGCGGTTGCTGATGTGTGAACGAGCTCGCGGCTTGACGTCATCACGGGTCATTCCTTGGCCGGACGGACGAACACGGGTACGGGACGAGCAACTGGCCGGGTGGGGACAGAGCGCGCCCTCAGACCGTTCCCTCGGGTGCGCTCAGCGGCGGGGCATGGCGAACGGCCGGGCTGATGGTCGCGCAGACCGCTGTGACGACCATGATGGTGGTGAGGGCGAGGACGGCACCGTTGGGGCCCACGGTGGTCAGCAACAGTCCGGCGCCGAGCGAACCGACGGGCATGACGCCCCAGGCGAGGGTCATCGCCGCACTGGTGACCCGGCCCAGGATCTCGTTGGGGACCAGGAGCGCGGTGTAGCTGAAGATCACTACGTTCCACATGGGTCCGATGAACGAGGTGGCCGCGCCGATCACCCCGATCTGCAGGGGGTCGGTGGTGAACAGGAAGAGCGGCAGGAGTGCGGCCCAGATCCAGTTGACCCCGATGATGACCATTTTGGGGGTGAAGTGACGGTGGGCTCTGGTGGCCACCAGAGCGCCGACGAGTCCGCCGCCGGAGTAGATGCCGAGCATGGTTCCGATGGCGCCGGGGGTCGCACCGTGGCGTTGGGCGAGGACGACGACGGTCAGCACGAGCGCCTGGAAGACCAGGTTGGTGGCGGTGATCAGCAGGACCGCCGTGCGGATGAGCGGGTGGCGCCAGATCCAGCGCAGTCCTGTCAGGGTCGCCTGCCACAGCGGCTCGGCCGGCGCGGTCGTCTTGCTCTGCAGGTCCTTGCGGAGGAACAGCAGCGCGGCGGAGGCGGCGGCGTAGGAGATCGCGTCGGCCAGGAAGGGCAGGGCCCGGTCGATTCCGAAGAGCAGGCCGCCGAGCGGTCCACCGGCCAGGGCGGCGCCCCGGCTGCGGGCTTCGTTCTGGGCCACGGCCGCGGGCAGCAGGACGGCCGGCACGATCCTGGGAAGGGCGGCCGTCTCCGCCAGGCTGAAGAACACGAAGCACAGCCCTTGGACGAACGCGACCACGATGAGCTGAGCGACCGTCAGCAGCCCCAGCCACAGGGCGATCGGCACGGTGGACAGAGCGAGACCGGCCAGGATCTCGCTGGTCAGCAGGATCCGGTGACGGTTGTACCGGTCCACGAGCGGGCCGGCCGGTAAGTAGGCGACGAGAAAGGGCAGGGTGCCGGCGGCTCCGACGAGGCCCGCGTCGGCGGGCGAGCCGGTCGTGGCCAGGACGAGCAGCGGCATCGCTGTCGCGCTGATCCGGGCGCCGAGGGTGGAGACGACCTGACCGCTCCAGAGCGTGACGAAGTCGCGGTTGCGCCACAGTGACGGCTCGTCGGCCGTGGTGGTCACGACGCCTCCGTCGGGTCGGGGGTGCTGGCGGTTGAGCACAGCGGGTACTCCTCGTAGCTCGGCGCCCGTGGTTGCCGCTCAGCCGCGGCGCGAGGGTCCCTCCCGGTCATGGGTGGGACGGCGCGTGAACTTTGATCACGTCGCGCAGGTACGCGGCTGCCCCGGCCGTCTCGGCCGGGAGAATCGACGGCACGCAGTGTGGTTCGAGCGTGAGGTACCCGTCGTAGCCCGCGGTCGCCAGGCTTGTGATCATCGCCGGCCAGTCCAGTTCCCCGGTGCCGAGAGACGCCGTGTCGTAGGCCATGCCGTGATCGGTGAAGCGGATCCAGCCGTCGTGCGGGGTCTCCTCCGACGCTCGGCACACGTCCTTCACGTGGGCATAGCGCACCCACGGCAGGAGCGGGGGCAATGCGTCGCGGGCCGGGGAGACTCCCGCGCAGAGGAAGTTCGCGGCATCGAAGTTCAATCCGAACCAGGGCGAGTCGACCCGGGCGAACAGCTCCGCCAACGCTGTCGGCCGTCTACTGATGTCGGACCCGACCGGGTCCCATCCGAACGCGTCGAACTCGTTCTCCAGCACGACCACCACGTTCTCCGACCCGGCATGGTCGAGGACCGGTGCCAGCGCGCCGGCGTATGCCGCGATCGCACGCTGGTCGTCGACCAGCGGCGCGTGACCGAAGTAGGTGTTCACCCGGTCGCTGCCGGTCCGCGCCGCCAGCGTGATCGCCTCGTGGAGAAGCGGGACGCCGTCCGCTTCGCCGGCGCCGTACAGCTGGCTGGGGGTCGACACGCACGCTATCCGCAGCCCGGCACGGTCGAGTTTGCGGAGCGCGGCGTCGACACCGTCCCGCACGGCGTTCTTCGGATACCAGAATTCCACCGCGTCGCACTGAGCGGACCTGGCCATTTCGATCAGGCCGTCCACGCCGTCGGTGTCCGTGAATTCGGTGCCGGACACCGCGATCGACATTCCTCGCATGGGACTTCCTCTCATCTGGCCGCTTCGGGTACGTGTCACCCGGCGAGGATCGCTCCAAGTCGCTTGCTGAGCGCGAGCGTTGTCATCGACGGATTCGCCGCCCCGGTGCGTGGCATGACCGACGGACCACACGCGTACAGACCCGGTACGGCGGTGAACTGGTGCTCCTCGTCGAGGACTTCACCGAAGGCCAGGGTGCCCGCCTCGTGTTGCTCGGAGCCGAGCGGGAAGCTGTAGGTGAGCGGCGTCGGTGTGCGGACCGCTGTCAGCCGGTCGGCCAGGTCGGGCGAGCCGTGCCGCGCCGAGAAGTGGAGCTTGTCGGCCGGCACTCCGGTCAACTGCGCCATTTCGGCCCACAGTTCTCCGAGCAGGTGTCGCTGGGCGGCGAGCACCGGCTCATCGCCCGCTTCGAGCGGGGCGTGCACGGTCGTCGGCCAGGGCCATTCGCCGTGACCGTCGCACCGCACCTGGCTGTGCGGGCCCCGGCGCTGCTCGCCCATGGCCCAACTGTCCAGGTTGACCGTGCCGTTGGCCCCTTCGGTGAAGCGCACGAACTGGTTGGACCGGGTACTGGCTGTACCGCTCCGGTGGTAGACGTGGCCCTCGTGAGCAGCCGCCCGGACGGCATCGGGCAGCCGTCCGGGATCGGTGAAGGCGACCGTGAACCCTTGTGAGATCTTGTCGACGAGTCCGGGCAGTTCCCGCGGTGTGGCGGCGTCCGAAGCGGCCAGGGCCTGGATCGCGAGGCGGCTGTTCACGACCGTACCGGCTGCCAGCACCACCCGGTTCGCCCGCAGGTCACGCAGCTCACCGTCCTCGGTGCGGACCCGCACGCCAGTCGCCCTGCCGTGTTCGACGCGGACTCCCGCGACGTCGTGGCCGGCGAGGATCGGCACACGGCGCACCCTCGGATCGCCGTCGTCGTCCCACCACGCCAGCGGGCTGAACGCGCTCCACCCTCCGGCGGGTTCCGTGCGGGTGGCGTGCGGCGTGCGGTCGAACTCCATCGCGCCAAGGGTCAGCCCGGGTGCTCCAGGAGGCTCGGCGCCCCACCCGACCACGTCGTCGACGACCCGCTGGTACAGAGACGGTCCGCCGTCCCACGTCTCGGTCAGTTCGGTGACGACCGCTTCCGGCCACTGCTCGGTGAGGGCCCAGCGCTCGACGGGCAGCAGCACGCCACCCCAGTAGAGCGAGCGGCCGCCGACCCGTCGGCGCAGGCCGGCCAGGTCGCGGTAGGCCCCGTTGGCTGTCCGGTACGGACGGCGGAAGTCGGGGTCGGTCTCCGGATGCAGCCAGAGCCGGAGCGCCTCGGCCGGGGAGCGTTCGTTCTGAATATGGGTGCGGCCCCGGTCGGGCCCGGCCTCCAGTACGGCCACCGAACCCCGGCCCCGTCGGCCGAGTTCCGCCGCCGTTGCGAGGCCGGCCATTCCGGCGCCGACCACGAGTGTCTCCACCTCGGCCAACGGTTCCACTGACACCCCACGGTTGTTCGTAGTCCGATGTGTTGTCATCCGGCAGTGAGACGACCGCCCGGGCGGCGCGAATCGGGGGCGTTGTCACGCCCGGCACGGTTGCTCCCGGCTCGCCGTCATGGTGGGCGCGCGGCTGCTGGGCAGTTCGAGCTTGTAGCCGTAGGCGCCGCGGGTCAGATCGAAGGTGTCCGTGCCCTGGGCGGCGAGTTCGGTCACCATCGCGGCTGTCAGCAGATGCCCCGGCGAGTCGCGGCCGTGGCCCAGGTGGTAGGCCGAACGATAGGCGTAGTACGTACGCTCGTGCCAGAAGCCGAACCATCCGGCGAGCAGGGTTTCGTCCAGCCACAACTCGTGTATGCGCGCGGCGCTGGACGGCTCGGCCGCGACGGCGGCGTACGTCCGGTCGACCACGCCGCCGTCGAACGGCGCCACCGCGTCGGGCCGTTGACTCCACTGCTGCGTATGCAGCTCGATGAAGGCCGGCAGCCGGGCGACGACCCGCTCCGCGGTGTCCGCGCAGGTGAGCCGGAGCTTGCCGAGGCGCTCGATGCGGCGGCGCTTTCGCCGCATGTCCCGCCGCTCGCTGACGCGTCGGACGATGTCGGGGTCGGTGAGGTCGAGGCGGAACACCGTGTCCGATGGCCGGGACGTGGCTCCCAACTCGGACACGGCGCGCAGCAGCGGTCCGTCGGCGATGAGGTTGCTCAGCTCCAGCCGGGCGCCGAACTCCCGCTGACAGCGGTCAATGGCCACGGCCAGACCCTCGATGTCGGGTCCGGTGGGTGGCGGGTCGCCCACCTCCGCGACCTCGTTGTAGTCGGCCCACGGCCAGGACAACGGGCGCAGGAGTGCCGTGCCACCGTCCTGGTGCAACTGCAGGCCGACCACCAGGGTGGGCCGATCGCCGCGCGCCATGTGGACCAGCACCGGGGTCGTGCCCTCCGCTTCCGCCGCCTCACGAATCCACGCCCGCCACCAGCCGCACGTCTGGAAAGGCGTCCGCGCCGAGAGCCGGTGCGCGTCCAGGAAATCCGTCGCGGCCCGCGCACCGTACTCGAAGGCGACGGCATTCATCCGGTGCGTCCCTTCCACCGCGACGCCTGCTCGCCACAGGTCGGCAGAGCCGTTTCGGATGCGGAGCCGGGGTCCCGTGCCACCCTCATGACGCCGCCTTGGCCACGTCCTCCACCGTGGTCCTGAACAGCCGCGCCGCGGCCTCGATCGTGTCGTCGTCGGCGGTCACGTCGATGCCCACTCCGCTGCCGAGGTAGGAGTCGACCACCCCGACGCTCAACGCGATGCTGCGGCTGAGCAGGTCGTCCGTGCGCGGGAGGCTGCCCGGTGGATACGACCGACGCGAGACGGCGCGATCCGGCCTGCGCCTCCTGGAGTCCGTCGCGACAAGGAGATCCGGCCGCAGCTGCGACATGTTGGCGTAGTTGTGTTTGCCCGACTGGCTCAGGGTGATCGTGCCCAGTCGGGCCGCCACCTCGCCGGCGATGGCCGCGGACGCGAAGGTGTACGCGAGCACCGTGGCGCAGTCGCCGTCCGGGTCGTGCAGTCGGCGCCGTGTCGCTCCGGGCAGGTCGCCGATCGCGTCCGCGAACGTGTCCCGGTTGGCCCGCAACGTCCGCAGGATGTCCGGCAGTTTGCGCACTTGGGCGAGCGCGAACGCGCCGGTCAGCTCGTGCATCCGCAGATTCAGGCCGAACAGCGGCGGCCCGTCGGTGACGCCCTGCCGCAACGGCGCGGCGCCGTGGTCGTGCAGGGCGAAAGCCGTCTCGTACAGCTCGTCGTCGTCGGTGAGCAGCACGCCGCCGTCGCCCGCCGTGAAGGTCTTGAAGACGTTGAGACTGAACGCGCCGAATCCACCGACCGTGCCCAGGTGCCGACCGCGATACGTGCCGCCACCGGCCTGCGCGCAGTCCTCCACGAGCAGCAGCCCGTGCTCACGGGTGACGGCGTCCAGGGCATCGAGGTCACACGGCGCTCCGAGCATGTGGACGGCGATCACCGCCTTCGTACGCGAGGTGATCTTCGAAGCCACGTCAGCCGGATCGAGCAGCAGGCTCTCGTCGATCTCGGCGAGCACCGGCTCGGCCCCGGTGTGGGCGACCCCGGCCATCGAGGCGATGAAGGTGTAGCCCGGCACGATCACCTCGTCGCCGGGACCGATGCCCGCGGCGAGCAGCCCGGCGTACAGAGCACTGGTGCAGCTGTTCATGCCCAGGCAGTGGCGTGCACCGGTCAGGGCGCGGAATTCCTGCTCGAACCGTGAAACCTTCGACGGCGGTGCGGACGCGTCGTGGTCGTCGAAGCGGTACCGGCTCAGCTCTCGCTCACGTACGACGCTCAGCAGCTCGGCCTCTTCTTCCGGGCCTATTCGGGAAACTCCTGGTCCTGCCATGGCGATCCCTCCTTTCGTCCGAGTCTGTCCTGTTACCTGTGGCCGACCGCGGTCTGCGGTGGCTGGGGCGGCTTGTCGGCCAGGTCGCTCGGGACCAGGTCCATCAGGAGCGCGTCCCGCCAGGCGCCGTGGTGGCGTTCGTACGCCCTCATCCGGCCGACGTGCCGGAATCCCACCTTCGCCAGGCATCGCACAGCGGCCCCGTTGTCGGCATTGGGCGCAGCGGTGATGCGGTGTCCGTCGGCGGCGAACACCGACCCGGCGAACAGTCTCAACGCCCGTGTCCCGATCTCCCGGCCCCGGTCGGCCGCATCGGACACCGCCAGCGCCTCGACCCGGATGTGTTCGAACTCCGCGTCAGCCTCCGTGCGGTACTCAAGGAAGCCGACAGGACGGTGGTGTTCGAGCATCACCAGGCAGCGTTCGTGCTGGAATCTGCTGAGCACCCCGTCGGTGGGTTCCAGCGCCCGCCACGCCAGCACGTCTCTGTCGCCGAACGTTCGGCGGAACAGCTCGATGTCCTCCGGTATCGCACGCCGCAACCCGATACCGCTCTCGTCGACCTGGTCGTCCTCGACGACGGCGGCACCGGGTCGTGCCGATGCCTGCTCACCGGCCTCGATCAACTTCTCCAGGAGGTCGACCAGCTCGGCGGCGTGCTCCGGCCGCGGGTCCGGCACGACGCGGCACGTGGGCGCCGCGAACGCCTCGGCGGTCAGGAACGGGTGGTTGCCCAGGACCAGCAGCGGGCGTCCCGTGTCCAGGGCGAGACCGATCTCGGTGAGCGTGCCGTACCGGCCCTCGAACGCGATCATGCCGTCGCCGCACCAGTTGAGGATGTTGCTCCGGGCCAGGTCCATCGACGTGGGCAGGGCCCAGGTGGTTCCGTCCTCGGCGTCGGACAGCCGGTTCCACTTCAGCAGCGCGAGTGTGTCGCCGCCGACCGCCTGGCAGCCCTTGTTGGCCGCGGCCGCCACGCCACCCTCGCCGCCGCTGACCAGACCGTAGCCACGCCGGGCGAGCTCTTCGCCGATCTTCTCCGCCAGGCGCAGGACGTCGGCTCCCGCATTGCCGGGCCGGCCACCGAGAACCGCGATCGCGCGCCGACGGGTCATTTGACCACCTTCTGGTTGCTCAATTGCCGCATACTCCACTCCAGTTGGTCCAGCTCGATCAGCACGTCGGCCGGGCGCACATCGGCCGCGCACGGGGCGGGACAGCCGGTGTAGTAGCGGCGGCAGGTGCCGTTCGGCTTCATGTAGGAACAAGACAGCGCGAAGGCGCTCTGCACGACCCGCGAGACCTCCGGGGCCGCCGTCGGTGACCAGATGTCACCGTCGGTCGCCAGGTACAGGGTGACCACCGGGCAGCCCAGGGCGGCCGCCAGGTGTACGGCCAGCGTGTCGTTGCTGACCAGCACGTCCAGCCCGGCGATCCAGTCACGCAGGGCCTCCAGCGAGTGCAGGAACACCGTGTCGGTGACGCCGGGCACCGAGGACAGCCGTCGTGCCAGTGCCTGCTCGTCCGCTCCGAGGCCGACCGCGACTTCGACGTTCAGTCCCCGGTCGTCCAGCCGCGTGATCAGGGTCGACCAGTCGTGCGCAGGCCAGCGTTTGACGGCGGCGCTGGCACCGACGTAGCAGCCGACCACGCCGGGACGTGGTTGTCGCCGGTCGATGAGCCAGGCCGGGCGGTTCAGGTCGACAGGGACGTCGTGCGCGCGCAGGAGACTGGCGGCCTGCTCACCGAAGGGCAGCCGCTGCGGCCGGTCTCCCAGTTCGTGCAGATCCCAGCACTCGACTCCCCTTTTCGTCGCCTCCGCCCGGAACTCGAAGTAGTTTCCGTCCTCTTCGGCGGACTCCATTCTGAGGTTGACGACCAGTTCCACACCGTTGCGATCGATGAAGTTCCACAGTTCCTCCCGGTGAATCGGCAGGAAACGTCGCCACAGCGCCGGGAAAGTCCCGGAAGCACCGCGCATGCCGACCGCCGTACGCACCCATTCGGTGTCGAGTGCGATGTTCGGTGCCATGAAGTAGCGCCATCCCGGATGACACCGCTCGAACGCCGCCAGGAGTGGTGCCGCGATGATTCCGTTGCCCACGCCTTCGTTTATGACGGCCATTGCCGTACGCATTCTTGCCCTTCCAAGTCAGCGTCCACGGACTGGTCGATGGCCGGCCCACCTGGCTCGTGCGGGCGCGGCCGTCGTCAGTCGAGTTCCGCCGGCGCGGCATGGATGACGCGCCGGCTACCGGCTCCCGGTCGAGCACCCAGACGGCTGAGGAGCCGAGGGTTACCGAGGCGGTCCAGATAGCCCGGCTCGGTGTGCGCCCGCTCGATGCCGGGACGCAGGTCCAGGAGGTAACGCACCGAGTCGACTTCCTTGCAGCCGACTCCCAGCTTTTCCGCCAGCCGGACATAGAGCCTCCGCGCGGCATTGTTGTCCGGCTCGGTCTCGCCTTCGGCGAACTCATAACCGCGCCGCATCGACTCGACGAATGCCGCGGCCACCAGGAGTGCTCCGATGCCCAGGCTGCCACGAAGGGATTCGGTCACGTAGACGTCGTGCACATACGCCACTTTGTCGGCGAACTGAAGGTTCGGAATGGGATCGACCATCGCCAGGCCCACGGCGACCCCGTCTTCGACGGCCATGATCTGGAAGGTCGCCTCAAGGCCGACAATTCCCTCGAAGAAGGTGCGGGTACTGGGCAGGTCGACCTTCTTTCCGCAGTCGTGCTGCTGCTCGACAATGAGAGGCATGAGCATGTCCAGTTGGTCCTTGCTCACCACGACCGTCTCAATACTCACGTGTTCTCCATCCCTGCGGTCATTCCATCGATCGGCTGGATCCGTGCTCCGGCTGACGTGCCTTCAGCTACGGTCGTTCGTGTTTTTGAAATGCAGATACAGCTCATGGGCAGCGCTCCGCAGCTCGACCGGGCCCGGCCGGGGCCGCGTCGGGAGCGATGCGTCCAGAGCTGACATGTCAGCGCAGGTCCAGTACTGGTACCGGCCGATGTGAGGGTTCGGGACCAGTCGCACGTTCAGCGGTGCCTGCGCGAACTCCGAACACCAGCGGAGCAGTTCGGCGAAGCTCGTCGCGTGGCCCGATCCGAGGTTGAAGATCCCGGAGGGCGCCGCGGGATCAGCCATGAGGACACAGGTCTGCGCGACCGTGGCGACGGGAACGTAGTCCCGGCACGCCTCCAAGGTGTCGGCGAAGACCGTGAGCGGTTCCTGCCGCGCGGTCGCGAGGAGCAGTTGGCCGATGATGGAGGCCATCGACTTCTTGTGCCGCTCCCCCGCGCCGAAGACGTTGGTGAACCGCAGTCCCGCCCATCCCGGTCCGCCGTCGACGCCGAACCGGGTGGTCATGTGCGTGTCGAACGAGGCCTTTGAACGGGCGTACGCGTTCAGCGGGCCGGAGCACGCGGTGGATCCCAGTGCGGTTTCCGGCAGCGGCCGCCGCGCGGCGATCTCTCCGTAGACGCTGGACGAGGACGCGTAGACGAACCGTGTGCCGCTGCGCTCACAGCACTCCGCCAGCGCCGCCGGCCCGGTGACGTTCGTCTGCTCAAGGGCCTGCCGGTTCTCCTCGACCGTGCTGCTGATCGCGCCGAGGTGAAGCACCGCTGCGAACTGGCCGGCCTCCACCGCGTGGAGGATCGCCGGGTCGTCGAAGGAACCGGTGTGGACGGTGGTGTCCCGGCACAGGTCGGGTGGCGGCGTGGTGAGGTCCACCGTGGTCACCCGGTACCCGGCGTTCAGACAGGCCCGTGCCACGTGCCTGCCGATGAAACCGGCCGCTCCGGTGACGAGCACGCTCCGTCGGCTCATGCCTGCCGCCCTTGTGGTCCGGGCCGCGTGACCGGACGTGGGGAAACCGTGCGGAAGTGAAGGGGACGGAGTCTCGTCATCACCGTGTCCGTGCCGACTCGATCAGCGACGACGTCGACCAGCCGGCGACGAAGGGTACGACCACGGTTCGTCCGCCCAGGGAGCTGACCAGCTTGTCCTCCGGAATCTCCATCCCCGAGTAGTCGCCGCCCTTGACCCAGATCGCGGGACGCAGCGCGCGTATGGCCGCTTCGGGGGTGTCCTCGTCAAACACCACAACGGCGTCGACGGAAGCGAGTGCTTCGAGTACGAGAGCGCGTTGCGCCGCCGGAACGATCGGGCGCGACGGGCCTTTCAGGCGGGACAGCGAGTCGTCGCTGTTCAGGCAGACGATCAGGCAGTCACCCAGTTGGCGCGCCTGTTCGAGGAGCCGGACGTGCCCTGCGTGCAGCAGGTCGAAGCATCCCCCGGCGGCGACCACGGTGCCGCCCCTGGCACGGACCGCACCGGCGAGCTCGATCGCCCCTTGCCCGCTCGCCGCGGGCCCGGCATTCGAGAGCCCCGTCATGGGTGAGCCGTCGTCGGGCGGATGGTCCAGGGACCTGGGACCACCTGCCGCGACGTACGCCGAGGCTGCCTCCACCGCCGATGCCACCGCTTCGCTGGGCAACTGGCCGCAGGCCAGCATGGTGGCGAGGTGACCGGCGAAGAAGTCGCCCGCACCGCAGGGGTCGGCCTTTCCTCCCGCGGCAACTGTCGTGGGCACGACCAGCGGCGGCAGATCCACGTCGGCGAGCAGGACAGCGCCATGCTCGTGCCGGGTGAGCGCCACCTGGACCGGCCCCCACTCGCGCCACACCGCACGGGCCGCTTCGACGTCGTCGGACAACGTGTCGCCGCCCGTGAGGGAGGCGATCAGCCGGGCTTCCCGGCTGTTCGGCGTCACGACCGCGGTGTGCGGGACCGGCACGGCACCGCGCGGATGCGGGTCCCAGACCAGTGAGGATCGCCGGGCCGCCTCAGTCAGTACGGCACGCAGGCCGGGGTGCGCGGTGATGCCCCGACCGTAGTCGGACACCAGGACGCCGCCGGCGGCCATCAGCACGCGCCGTGCCGCGGCGAGTGCCGTTTCGCCCTCGCGCCCGACGGGCGGGCAGACGTCGTGCTCGTCCAGCATCATCACGGTGCGCCCGGCCGCGCGGATCCGCGTCTTGACCGCGGTCGAGCCGTCAAGGCCGAGGTCGACCACCTCGACTCGCGCCTCGCCGAGCAGGGTGCGCAGCTGGTCGCCGACCGTGTCCTGGCCGAGCGCGGTGACGAGGGTGACCGGGTAGCCCTGTCGCGCGCTCAGCACAGCGGCCAGCGCGGCACCACCGGGGCGTACGTGTGTGGTGCCGCCGGTCACGACCAGGGCCGGCTCGTCGGACGCGACCCGCTCCACGCGGCCAAGGTGGTCGCGGTCGAGGAAGGCGTCGCCGACCACCACCAGGTGCGGGCGGTCTCCGCGTGCCGCAGCCGTCCGCCGTTCCCCCACCGGCTCCGGTGACGACGCGGACGAGGGCGGCGGCGCGGACGGGGCGGAACCGACGGCGTCCGTGGCAGTGTCGTGCCTGGCGGCGACGGCGGCGTCCATGGCGGCACACATCAGGTGGATCACCACGAGGTGGCATTCCTGCACCGTGGACAACGCCTGCGCCGTCACGGTCACCGCTTCGTCCACCAGCGTTGCCAGCGGGTTGGGTGCCGGTCCTGTCAGCGCCCAGGTCACCGCGCCGACCTCCCGCGCGGCCTCCGCGGCGCGCAACAGGTTCGCGCTGCGGCCGGAGCCGGACATGAGCAGCACCACGTCGCCCGGACGCGCGTGTGCCCGCACCTGCCGGGCGAAGACCTGCTCGTAGCCGTAGTCGTTGCTGATCGCGGTGACCGAAGACGTCTCGGCGTGCAGCGACAACGCGGACATCGGCCGGCGTTCGGTCTGGAATCGGCCCACCAGCTCAGCCGTCAGGTGTTGGGCCTGCGCCGCGGACCCGCCGTTGCCGGCCACCAGCAGACGCCGGCCGCCGCTGCCCAACTGGGCCAGCCGTGCACCCCAGTCGGCGACCCGGGACAGGTCGAGCTCGGGCAGGGCCGCGGTGAGCTGTTTCAGGTAGTCCGTGGCAGTTGAGGTGTCGGCCGTCATGCTGGTGCTCCTACTGTTGGACGCCCCAGAAAGTCGTTGAGTTCGATGGTGTGGCGATCGGGGTCGGCCACGAACGCCACCGTCTCCTGCTCGATCCGGTGCGGCTCGGTGACCACTCGGTAGCCCAGCGCGCGAATGTGTTCCACCAATGCCGGGACGTCGGCGACGCGAAACGCGACATGGTGCGTGGGGTGCGGGGCCGGCACGAGGTCGCGCTCCTGCCACAGCTCTACACCCGCCGGTCTGCCATCCGGCGCCATCTGCAGGATGACGCGATCGGCCAACTCGTAGCGCACGACGCTGGACAGCCCGAGTGCGTCGGCATAGAACCGTTCGGCGATGTCGATGTCCGCCACGTCCAGCCTGATGTGGTCGAAGGCCGCGACCGAGGTGACCGGGTGCGCACAGTCCAGCGACTCGCTGCCCAAGTCGCGACCCTCCTTCAGGGGTGACGGAGTTTCTCCACCTGATACGGCCACATCCGATTTGGCGGAGTCCGGTTTCTCAGAGTCCAAGGCACTCTCCGGTTACAGGCTGGCAGGAGCGGACGGGCGGCAGTTTGTGAATCGATGCCGCCGTTGACTGAATTGGCCGACGGGTCATTCGGGACATGCCGCCCTGATACGGTTGGTGCACGAGCCGGAATTCCTGATGAAACCCGTCGGTCACGACCGGCGCCGCATCCCCCCTCGTTACGCAAGATCAAGTCGCCGGCCATGACGGGCAAGCCCATTGATCGTTGCCGAGGGACAACTCTATGGACTCAAGTGGAGAACAGTTGCCCGGAGTTGCGCAGTCCATGGCCAATGTTGCGAGTGACCATATGGACCGTCCGACGAGGCGGGCTGCTGTGCGCGCAGTTGAGGCGGCATGCCGGGTCGGTGATCCAGGTCAAGGTGTGCCGGCTTTCCGCGAGGCGGACTCGCTGACGCGATGACCATGGGAGATCACCCCGCGGACCGCCCGGGTTGCAACGGCCATGTGCGGTGAGGACACTCCGAACCCGTCGGCCCTTGTCGGGGCGGGTGGGCTCCGCCGGTGGCGGTACCCCTCCGGTCGGCCGTCCCGCCCTCGCGTCCCGCTCGGACCGGTCAGTCGCGTTGCCGTACTCGTGCGCGAGTCAATCACCTGCCCGTCGGACGATCCACACGATCACTCGCAACATCGGCCATGGACTGCGCAATTCCGGTCAACCTCTGTCCACTTGAGTCCCTAGAGTTGGGGGGCGCCTATGAGGCTGTCGCGGCCTACGGAATTCATCAAAAATTCAAGGCGAGTGCTCCACCGGCCAATCCGTGCATGGCAGCGTCGACTTGCAGAAACAGTGAGCGGCAATCGGAACCGCCACAGGCCAGGGGTTGACAAGCGCGGCACCACACCGCAGGATCCCAACAACGCAACGCGGGTCCAAGGGCTTTACGCAAATGCCGCTATCCAGCGTACCGGCGCAGATAAAGATACTCACCCTGCGCCAGGGCCGATCTCCAGCCCTTCTCAACCGTCCGCAGAAACCAGAGCAGGTGTCCACTGCTCGCTCGACATTTCTTCTTCTCAGGGACAGAGCGCGTCGAGCCCCAGGACACACGAGGCGGCGACCGGCCAGGCCTTTCGCGCCGCACACCACGACCCTGATCCGTAGGCCGCGTGCACTGACCCGACGGACTCAATACGGAGAACCCACCGTGTCGACAGCTGATCTCCCCTCAGATCTCGCCGAATGGCAGTGGCCCGCGGCTCCGAACACCGATGACCCGCGCTGTCGGGTCGTGATCGTCGGTGGTGGGCTCGCCGGGCTCGAAGTGGCCCGGCAGCTGGCCGCTCTCGGTGTCGACGACGTCCTGGTCATCGAAGCCGGACCCGCGCGGGATCTGCTGCACATCAACTCCGCGCACAACCCCGATGAGGCGCTGCGCACCTTCCTCGATCCTGTCGGCGACCCGCACTTCCAGCGTTGCTGGGCATCGGACTCCGCTCCGCACTACGCCGCCAATGCCGGTCTGCGCAGGCGCCTCGGTGGACGCTCGCTGTACTGGTACGGCGCGTCCCTGCCGGTTGAGGACTGGGCGCTGGCCGACTGGCCGGAGTCCATCGTGACCGACCTGCGCGGCTCCTGGCAGGGCGGCCGCCCGCTCTACGAGCAGGTCGCGGCAGACCTCGGCATAGATCCGACCCGACTCGACTCGCAGCAACCGGTGCTGAAGGTCGGGGGATTCCGTCTTGTCCGCACCCCGCAGGCCGAAACCCGGTTCGGTGACGACGGCCGCTGGTACGCCTACTCCCCGCTGGACCATTGGCGGCACCCGGTGACGGGCGCCGCGCTGGACGGCCCGCGCGGTATCCGGTTCCTGTGCGGCACCGAAGTCCTCTCGGTCGACGTCAAGGACGGGCGGGCCCGCGGCGTCCACGTCCGGGAAACCGGCCCGAACGCCAAGGGCCGCCGGATCGCTGCGGACTCGGTGGTCCTGGCCGCCGGGACCATCGAGAGCAGCAGACTGGCCATCCAGGTGCTTCGTGCGACCGACCCCAGCCGCCCGCCCCGGCTGAACGGGCTCACCGACCACATCGTCCAGGGCTTCTTCCTGCGCGTGCGCGCCTCCGGCGACTCCGGCGACTCCGGCGACGCCAGGGCACCTCGCGGCTTGTCGGATATCACACCCGGCTCGTACGTGACTGCGTGCGAGGACGGAGCCCGGTCGAACCTGTTCGTCACGGTCGAACGGCCCGAACCCGACGTCCTGCTGTTCGACGTGCGGCTCACAGGGGAGCAGGTGCCCGGGACCGGTAGCCACGTCACATGCGAGCCGGCTGGCGAGTACCCGTGGCGCACCACCGTAACGGCGGCTCTGGCCCCGGCAGACCGGGACGTCATCGGACGCCAGCGCCAAGTACTGGACGAGGTCTGGAGCCAGTTGGCCGCCGAGTTCGGTCTCACCGCCACGCCCCTGGCTTTCGACGACTTCGACCACCCGGTTCGCACCAACGCGTTCGTACTGCCGGAGTCGATCGGCGCGGAGACGTCCGAAGGGCCCTTCACTTGGTCAAGCCTGCTGGGTACTGAGGACCACGAGGGTTGCACGCTGCCGCTGGGGGACGTACTCGACGATCGCCACGCGTTCACCGCCGTCCCGGGCCTCTACGCCTGCGGGCCGGCGACCTTTCCCCGCATGGGTGCCGCCAACCCCTCCCTCACCACCCTGGCTCTCGCGCGGCGACTGGCCCACGTCCTGGCCGCCGCTCATGGCCGACAGGCACACCCCGTGACATCGGAGGTGGACGCGTGATGCTGACGGACAAGCGTGTCCTGGTCACCGGAGCCTCGAAGGACATCGGCCGGGGCATCGCGCTCGACCTGGCCAGGCACGGAGCAACCGTCGTCGGCACGTACAACACCGGCGCGTCCGACGCGGAGGAACTCCTTGCCCTCGGCATCAAGGAGATGGTCCACCTCAATCACCTGGACCGGGAGGAATCAGCGGCCACGCTCAGGCAATTGGCCGCCAGCGGCCCGTTCCACGGGATCGTGAACAACGCCGCAGTGATCGAATTCGCTTCCTGGGAGTCCAGTCTGGACTCCTGGGACAAGGTATTTGACGTCAACCTCCGGGGCCCACTGGCCACCACGATCGCGCTCGCCCCCGCCATGCCACGCGACAGTTCAGTCGTCAATATCTCCAGCACGGCGGGGACGCTGGGCTCATTCGATTCACTCGCCTACTCGGCGAGCAAGGCGGCGCTCACGAACCTGACCAAGAGCCTCGCCAATGTGCTCGGGCCATCCGGAATCCGCGTCAACGGCGTCTCGCCCTGCTACATCGACGTCGACGCACCTGCGGAATCAGCCGGATTGACTCCCCTGGGGCGCAACGGGTTCCCCAGCGACATCGCCTCGGTAGTGGCCTTCCTCCTCACCGACGGCGCCCGCTTTGTCACCGGCACGGAAATCACTGTGGATGGTGGCTACATGGCTGCGGACGCCCTCGCGAAACGTGCGTATGAGGCGCACTGACCGATCCACTGCCGATACCCCGAAAAGTACGGACGTCGTGGTCGCCGGCATGGGCACCACGACGCCACTCGGTGCCGATCTGCCGTCCACCTGATCCGCTCTCCTGGTAGTGGGTCCGGTATCCCCACACGGGAGACCTTCTGGACCGACCGGCTACCCGTCCGTATCGCGGACGTCCGGGGGGGGATGGATCCGGCCGATGTCGGGACCGCGTCCAGCGACCGCGGCTCGATCACAGCCAGGGAGCCGCACTCATCGCCGCCCGTGAGGCATGGGCGGACGCGGGCTCTCCCGATGTGGATCTGGTCCGGTTGGGCGTGGTGGTGGGTATGGGCGTCGGCGGGTCCCCGACGAGCACTGTCCACCCACAGCGAAGCGCCCGAGCGGGCATCCTGGCCCTTCGACAAGGACCGCGACGGATTTGTCATGGAGCCGTCACGCCAGGAGTATTCCGCGCCACTGCCCGATCGCCACATACGAACGCGCGCCCGCCAGCGCCGCGGGCGCGGCGATCAGCAGCACCGCCACGTACGGGAAACGCACGCCGCGACGACGGCGTGGGCTTGGCGGCCTGAACCAGCCGATCGGTCGGCGACAACCCTGAACTCTCCCCCGGCGAAGGCGACTTGACGAGACAGCCAGTGGCAGACTGACGGCACATTGAGGCTCCGGTTCAAGACGGCGACTGGCAAGGTCATCCGTCTGCGACGGGAGCCTCCATCTGTTCGTACCGTGCCCACCGAACATCGCCACCACCCTGTGACCAGCGACTTCACCCACTCAACCGGACTTTGAAAGGGCGAAGAGGCTCTGAGGCGGTGGGCACCCGAGCAGTACCTGCCAGAAAGGCTACGTGACAATGGCCGACCCTCGTAGTGCTCCGCTGTGGAATTCGCTGACCATCGAGAGGCGATTCATTCCCGATCAGGGGCGTATGACATACCAGCCACCCCAGGACTGGTTCACTATCGTGGCGCTTCTGCATGGCTTATGCCAGGTGGAATACCTGGACGGTTCGGGCTGGCATCAGACCACACTCGTCTCCGGAGACACCTCTCGCCTCGTCGGCAAGAGCGCGGTACGGCTTATGCGGCCACCGGCAGTGAAGCAGCGCGCAGAGGTTGCCTTTATCGCACTGCCTACACAGCACTTTCGGTACTACGCGGACGAACATCCGGAGGTCGCCGTTCGTGACCTGTCGGCCCTGGAGACTCCGCGGGTTTTCGACCCCGTGGCCGCGGCCATGGCCCCCGGTCTACTGCGTGCCCACGACGCCGGGGTGGGCGAGCACTACGCGTTCAGAGCGGCCCACTACCTGACCGCCCATCTGCTCCACCCGCACCACGACCTACGGTCGGACACTCCGGGCCTCAACCCGGAGCGACTGCTCGCGGTGACCGACTACATGCACGAGCACCTGGCATCGCACATCACCCTCGAAGACATGGCCAAGGAAGCCTTACTCAGCCGCTACCACTTCGTACGCCAATTCGCCGCCGCCACGGGAAAAACGCCCGTACAGTACCTGACCGAATTACGTGTCGACACCGCGTGCCGCCTCCTCACCACGAGCAACGAACTCATATCCCAGGTCGGCAGCCGCTGCGGCTTCCCCAACCCGGGAAACTTCGCCCGCGTCTTCAAAAAACACCTGGGCTGCTCACCCCTCCAGTACCGCCAGCGATCCCAGCCGACATGACACTCCCAAGCCGCTGCCTCTCCGATCACGGCGGTGGCAGTCACCACGCCCCTCCTCCGCGTACTGGACCCCGGTGAGCCGGAGTACAACGGCCCCCAAACCACCCACCACACGCACCACCCCGCCGGAACAAACCGGCTCCCCTTTTCGGAGCTCGGGCTGCCTGCGCGAGGACTCAATGAGGCGGTCGGCCTGCTCCCGAACGCCGTCCAGGGCCCTCGCGCAGAAGCGGAAGAGCGGCTCCGCCCCGCCGAGTTCAACTTCTCCGTCGGCATCCGGTTCGGCGACGCCTTCAGCGCCCGCCGCCAAGCCGCTCCACTCAAGAAACGCAATCACTGAATCAGGTGACCACACCCCCAGGGGTGGTTCGAACTCAAGATCACGAGGTTCCGGCCCGGCAGTACGGACCTCCGGGGCGGGATGGAACATCCGGGCGATAGTTCGCCCGGCCTTCACCGTTACGCATGACCCGACAGGCAAGTTTTCCGAGCACCTGTCCGCACTGATGCCTTTCGGAGGAGCTCCATGCGAACCCAGCCCAACATCGTCGGCGTTCATCTCGTGTTCGAGCAGGCTGGACAGGTACTCCTCCAACAGCGCTCCCCCAACGCCCGGTTCGCGGCTCGGGAGTGGCACGTGCCGGCCGGGCATCTCGAAGCGGAGTCGGCCGCGGAGTGCGCCGTCCGGGAAGCGGGCGAGGAGCTCGGCGTGCTCATCGACCGCCAGGACCTCCGCCTGGTCCACGTGCTCCACTACCGCGGCAACGCCGCCGGCAGCACCCCGCGCATGCAATTGTTCTTCCGCGTCCTCGACTACCGGGGCACGCCGAAGATCTGCGAGCCCGACCGCTGCGTCGCACTGGGGTGGTATCCGACCTCGTCGCTGCCCAGCCCGCTCGTCGACTACACCGCCGTGGCACTCACCTCCATTGCCGCCAACCGCCTCTACTCCTCCATGGGGTGGGGCGCATGAGCCGCACACAGCCGCTTGCGCAGGCGGCGGGCAGGGCTACGACGACGAGGGGGCGAGCATGACCGACGCGGACGGATGTGACAGCACCAGCGGCGACGCGGCCACCATCCCGCGCCCTCGGGAAGAGCTCCTTGATCTGCCTCCCGCTGCCCTGGCCCCGGCCGCCGATGGCGACGACATCGTGGACGGCATGAAGGAGGCGTACTGGGCGGTCTACGACGGCGCCGCCGCCAAGGCGTCGGTCGGGCAGATCCTCAGGCGCCTCCCCGCCATCCTGAAGCAGGTCGGGAGGCTCGCCTGGCAGGCCGACCGCGGGGCGACGGTACGGCTGGCCGTGCTGCAGATGGCCGCGGCGGCGATGACGGCGTTCGGCCTGGTGGCCACCGTGGGGGTGGCCCAGCATCTGTTCGCGGCCGGTCCGACCCCCGGACGGGTTCGGGCAGCGGTCCCCCAACTCGCCCTCGTGGTGGGCCTGTTGTCGCTGCGCGCCCTGCTGGAGTACGGCGTCTCGGTCGCCCAGGCCCGGCTCACGCCGAAGATCCGTACCGCCCTGGAGACCGAGCTTCTGGAGCTGACCGCGCACGTCCGCCTTGAGGTCGTCGACGACGCCGACTGGCACGACGAGGCGTACCGGGCCAGGGACCGGGGCTTGTTCTACTCGCGGCAGATCGTCGGACAGGCCGTCAGTCTCGCCGCCGCGCTGCTCGGCCTGGTGGGCACCGCCGGCGTCATCACCGTGCTCCACCCCCTGCTGATCCTGCTGTTGCCGTTGTCCGTCGTGCCGGTGGGCGTCGCCGCGGTCCGCGCGGCACGGGCGCGCTTCCACAGTTTCCGCCGGTGGAACGCCCTCCAGCGGCGCATCCAGGTGTTCTCCTGGCTGCTCTTCGACCGGGACTCCGCCGCCGAGCTGCGCTCCAACACCGCCCAGCGGGCCCTGCTGGACGAGCACCTCCGCCTCACCCGGCACGTCGCCGCCGAGGACACCCGCCTCGACCTGCACTCCGCCCGTCTCTCACTGCTCGGCCGGACCACGGGTGGTCTCGGCACCACGGTCACCTACATCGTCCTGGGCGCCATGCTCATCCACGGATGGCTGCCGCTGGGCGTCGGAGCGGGCGCGGTCCTGGCCATCCAGAACAGCAGGTCCGCCCTGGTCAGGGTGGTCGACGTGGCCCACCTGGTGTATGAGCACGCCATGTGGGTCGACGACCTGCTCGCCTTCCAGGCGCGGTGTCGCACGATGCTGCCCCGACGTACCGGAGTTCAGGCGCCAACCACCGTCAAGGAGGTCCGCCTGGACAACGTCACCTACACCTACCCCGGCAAGGAGAGCCCCGCGCTCGACCAGGTCTCGATGACGCTCCGCGCAGGCCAGACCGTCGCCTTCGTGGGCGTCAACGGCAGCGGCAAGTCGACGGCGTCCCGGGTGCTCGCGGGCCTGTACGACGTGGGCGACGGAGCGATCCGCTGGGACGGCGTGGACGTGACCACCATGGACAGCGAGTCGCTGCAGTCCCGCGTCGCGATGGTCCTCCAGGATCCGGTCCACTT
This sequence comes from Streptomyces sp. NBC_00212, assembly GCF_045206365.1. Lineage (NCBI taxonomy): Bacteria > Bacillati > Actinomycetota > Actinomycetes > Kitasatosporales > Streptomycetaceae > Streptomyces > Streptomyces sp. NBC_00212. The sequence continues at coordinate 7,917,538 of NZ_CP108115.1, read as the reverse complement.
CCCGTTCAGCGCCCTCGCCAACATCACCGTCTCCCGCGGCACCCTGACCGCGGCCGACCCGCCCCGGGCCCTCGCGGCGGTGCGGGCCAGCGGCGCCGAGACGGTGATCGCGGCGCTGCGGGACCGCTGGAGTGCGGTCCTGTCCAAGCGGTTCAAGAACGGCGAGGAGCTGTCGGAGGGCCAGTGGGCGAAGGTCGCGGTGGCGCGCGGCCTGTACAAGGACGCCCCCGTCCTGCTCCTCGACGAGCCCACGGCCAGCATGGATCCCCGGGCCGAACATGCCGTGTACCAGGCCGTGTTGAGGGGCGACCGCCGCAGCGACCAGATCACCGTCCTCATCTCGCACCGGCTCGCCTCCGTCGTCGAGTGCGACACGATCTACGTATTCGAGCGCGGCCGGATCATCGAATCCGGCTCGCACCGGGACCTGATGAGCCTCGGCGGCGAATACGCGGAGATGTTCGCCCTGCAGGCCGCCGGCTACCTGTCCGCGAGCGCCCCGGAGACGGAGCCGACGTGACCACGCCGAATCCGGCCCGCCCGCTCGGCGACTGCCCGAGCCGGGGCCCGGGCCCGGGCGCACGATTGCGGTTGGGTTGCGGTCCGCCTGCACGTCGTTGCCCGGATCGGGCAGCGGGCGTTAACGCATCGTGGACCAACTGTCTGAGTCGAAGCCCGTCCATGCTGAGCTGCCGGACGTGTACTGGCTGGGGAGTTCGCGGGGCGAGCGGGCGAACCACTGCCTCAGTGAGCCCGAGCGGCTGACGGACCTCCGGCTGGAGATACTGCGCTCTGTCATGGCCGGGTTCGCCACGGGGACGGTCGTGGTCGCGACGCTCGTGTCGATCTGCGGAAGATGAGCCCGGCTGTCCTGGTCACCGTCGTAGTCCCTGTCCGAGCCGCCTTCCCGACCCGGCCATTCCCACCGTCCATTCCTCGCGGTAACCCCCTGCGCCTCCTCGGCCTCAGCCGCCCGCGCTTACGATCAAGGTGCTTCCGGGAGGCGTGTGAAGTGGTCTCCCGGAGCAGGTTGATGCACCGGAAAACCCTGAAATGCCCGGATCTCCATCGGGCAGTTCAGGGCCCAACACAGAGCAAGGAGCGCGGGCATGGACAAGCGGCACGAGCCGGGGCGGCGGGCGGTACTGGGAGCCGCCGCCCTGGGCACCGGAGCGGCGGTACTGGCCGGAGCGGGACAGGCGAACGCGGCCGGCACGGGGACGGCGGACCGGTCGACGCCCGCCGGGGCGCCCGCGAAGCTGCCCGTACCGTTCGTCATCGGTCACCGCGGCGCCAGCGGCTACCGTCCGGAGCACACCTTCGGCTCCTACCAACTCGCCCTCGACATGGGCGCGGACGTCATCGAGGCCGGTGACCTCGTGCCCACGAAGGACGGGCACCTGGTCTGCCGGCACGAGCCCGACATCTCCGCCACCACCGACGTCGCGGACCACCACGAGTTCGCCGGCCGCAGGACCACCAAGACCGTGGACGGCACGAAGATCACCGGCTGGTTCACCGAGGACTTCACGCTCGCCGAGCTGAAGACCCTGCGCGCCAAGGAGCGCATCCCCGACGTCCGCCAACACAACACCATGTACAACGGCCGCTGGGAGGTGCCCACCTTCGAAGAGGTCCTCCAGTGGGCCGAGCGCGAGGGCCGCCGCCGCGGCCGCCCCATATGGATCTATCCCGAGACCAAGCACCCCACCTACTTCCGCAAGCTGGGCCTCGGCATCGAGGAGCCGCTCGCCAAGCTGCTGCGCCGCTACGGCCGGCACACCGCGCACGCTCCGAACATCCTGCAGTCCTTCGAGCCCAGCAGCCTCAAGCGGCTCAGCGCACTGGGCGTGAAGTGCCCCAAGACCGTCCTGCTCGACGAACCGTCCGTCAGGCCCGCTGACTTCGTCGAGTCCGGCGACCCGCGCACCACCGCCGACCTCCTCAAGCCCGAGGGGCTCAAGTGGATCGCCGGCTTCGCCCAGGGCATCGGCCCCTGGCTGCCGCAGATCATCGCGCAGGACGACCAGGGCAAACTCGGCAAGCCCACCACCCTCGTCCGCGACGCGCACGCCGCGGGCCTTTTCCTCACCCCGTACACCGTGCGGAACGAGAACAGCTTCCTGCCGCTGGACTTCCGGGTCGGCAAGAACCCCGGCGATTACGGCAACGCGCTCGCGTACTTCAAGGCGCTCTTCGCGACCGGCATCGACGGTCTGTTCTCCGACGACCCGGACACCGCGCTGCTGGCCGCCGAGGAGTTCCGCCGCCGCTGACCCGCCCCGCGCCCCGGACCACTGCCCGGCTCCCACCCACCCTCGTACTCATGCGGGCGGGGAACGATCGACGCGCCCGAGGCGTGTCCTCGGGTGCACGTCGTCCGGGGCGCCTCACCATGGGTGTGGCCGCTCCCCGCACGATGAGCTGCGCGCGTGCAGGAGAAGGCCGCCACTCGGCAACTCGACACGATTGCCGCCCAGCGCCGCAGGCTGCCGATGGTCGAGATGCCCGACTACACCCTCGAAGGCGAGGAGGGGCCGGTCCGGCTGGCGGACATCTTCGACAGCAAGGCTCAGCTGATCGTCTACAACGCATGTGGTTCGGTCGCGCCGCCCACGACGGACGGCTCAGGAGTGGCTCAGCACATTGATCACCCGGCCGTTCGGGTCGCGGACGAAGAAGCGGCGGACGCCCCACTCCTCGTCCGTCAGGGGGTGGACGATCTCGGCGCCGCGGTCCACCATCGCCCGGTGCACCGCGTCGACGTCCTCGACCTCGACACTCACGTCCGGCATGACCGGGGCCGTCCGGTCCTTGGTCATCAGGCTCAACTGCACGGCGGGGTTGTCCCTGGAGGCGAGGGTGACGATCCAGCCGTGGTTCATCACTTCCTCGAAGCCGAGCACACCGTAGAAGTCGGAACTCTCGGCGAGGGCCTGCCCCTCGGACTGAAAGTTGGGGACGATCCGGCGAACGTGCATGAGCCACTCCGTGGGACGCAGGAACGTGCGGAACCCTCACGCTACCCAATGCGAAGTGGCCCCTCGGGCGGAGCACGTCGTCGGCACGGCGCGACAGCCACCAACTCAGGTCGCTCGCAAGCTACTTGACGCTACGTCAGAATCAATCCCTTCACCCGACAGGCCCGTCAGGTGAAGGGCTCGCAGCATGGCCGGGAGATCCCAGTGGTCGTACGCGGAGGCGGCGACCAAGGACTCCAGCGCCTGAGGGGTCAGCTCATACCGTTCGGCTCGGTCCAGGACGGTCGTCGGAGCGACACCGCCGTTGTCGCCGAGGTCCATGGCCCGTACGACGTCGTCCCGGTCGACGAATCGGCTCATCCCGCAGTCCAGACCGTCGTCGTCGAGGTCCTGCGGGTACGGGGCGCGCGACCAGGTGCCGTCCTCGTACCAGTAGACGCAGCCGAGTTCATACCCTTCGAGCAGGTCGCGGAGCTTGTCGTGCGGGAGCCAGTCGGGGGCGCCGGCCAGCATGTCGATGGCGGGCTCGTGCCACTTGACGTCGCTCGACTCGTCCTCCCCATAGAGCACGAAGCGGCCCTCGCCCGTCCGGGCCAGCGTCCACCACGTACAGCCGCAGTCGTCGAGGTGGAGGCCGCCGGCGTCGATCCAGCAGCCCGTGCGGTGCACCGACGGCGTCTCCTCGCCCTCGGCCGTCGCCTCCAGTACCGCGAGCAGGCCCCAGCGCGCCCAGAGGGTCTCGGGCCGCGGCAGGTCGCCGGGCAGGCCCGGACGCCGAATCGTCATCTCGTACCCCCGTGGGACGGTGTCGCCAAGTGCGCGATCGAGCCTAGCGGGCGCGCGGACCAGGTCAGGCAGGGCGTCGGCCGGCCTGAACGGGGTGAATCGGCCCGCGCACGGAGGTACCTCGTACGGCGCAGTCCGGCGAGCCCGGAATCCGGCGGGCGCCTTGACTGGGGACGTGGACACTGTTGCGAAGCCCTCCGCCGCCGCGCACAGCGATCTGAAACCCTCTGCCGCCGCGTACCGCAATCTGGTGACGGCGACGGTCGGGTTCACTCTGACGTTCTGGGCGTGGGACCTGATCGCGCCGTTGGCCGGTGACTACAAGGACCGGCTGCACCTCAGCTCGTTGCAGCAGTCGCTGCTCGTGGCCGTCCCCGTGCTCGTCGGCTCGCTCGGGCGCATTCCGGTGGGAGCGCTGACCGACCGCTACGGCGCGAAGCTGATGTTCCCTCTGATGGCCGCGCTGACCATCGTGCCGGTCCTCCTCCTGATTCCGGCACGGGACAGCTACGGCCTGATGCTCGTGGTCGGCTTCCTCCTCGGCCTGGGCGGCACGACGTTCGCGATCGGCATTCCCCTGGTCAACTCGTGGTTCCCGCCCAGCAAACGGGGCTTCGCGCTCGGCGTGTTCGGCATGGGCATGGGCGGCGTGGCCCTCTCCGGATACCTCACGCCCCGGATCGCCAAGCACGGCTATCACCTGCCGTTCGTCGTCGTGGCCGTGGCCCTCGCCGCGTACGCCGTGCTGGCGGCGCTGCTGATCAGCGATCGGCCGGACCGGCCCGTGCCGACGGCCTCGCTCGCATCGCGGCTCGGGCAGGCGGGGCGGCTGCGCGTGACGTGGGAACTGTCCGCGCTGTACGCGATCGGGTTCGGCGGAATCGTCGCGTTCGGCGTGTACCTGCCCACGTATCTCAAGACCTGGTACGAGCTGTCGCCGACGGACGCGGGCTCCAAGGCGGCGGGGTTCGCCCTGGCCACGGTCGTCTTCCGGCCGATCGGCGGCTGGCTCTCGGACCGCGTCCACCCGGCACTGGTCACGGCCGCCGCACTCGGCGTGGTCGCCCTGCTCGCGATCGTGCAGGCCTTCGACCCCACGCTGTACCCCGGCGGCACCATCGCCCTGCTGTGCATGGGCGCCGGACTCGGAACCGCCAGCGGCAGCGTCTTCGCCCTGGTCTCCCAGGTGACACCGCAGCCCCAAGTGGGCAGCGTGACCGGCATCGTCGGAGCGATGGGCGGCCTCGGCGGCTTCGTGCCGCCGCTGGTCATGGGCGCGATCTACAGCGCGAAGGGCTCGTACTCGATCGGCTTCATGCTCCTGTCCGACCTGGCGCTGGCGGGGTGCGTGTACGCATACGCGCGGATGAGGACCAGCCGCCCCGTCGACTGAGAGCGCCCTCCTTGGCGGGGGGATTAATCCCCCCGGGCCCTGACCTCAGTTGGGACTCATACCTCAGCCGCCGGTCGTACGGCGACGGGATCGGGCCACCGCCAGGGCCGTCAGCGCGGCCACTGCGGTCAGGCAGAGCCAGGCGAAGGTGTCTCCGATCCGGTCGTAGATCGTGGTGGTGCCGTGCGTGGGCACATGGGCCACCGTCGTCTGCTGCCCCGTCGTGAAGTAGTCGGTGGTGGCCAGGACATGGCCCATGTTGTCGTAGGCGGTCGAAACCCCCTGCGCGTCCTGCCGCACCAGTGAGTAGCCGCCCTCGATGGCCCGCAGACTCGCCTTCGCGGTGTGCGCGGCGCCGTACTCCTTCCAGTCGGCGGAGGGGACGAGCATGATGTCGGCCCGCGTACGCATCATCGCCGGGAAGTCGGCGTCGTAGCAGATGACATTGGCGATGCGGCCGTACGGGGTGTCCGCGACGGGCACTCGGCCGTCGCCCGGCGTGTACCTCTCCGAGCCGGGAATGGGGTGCGCCTTCTGGTAGGTCCACAGCACCTTCCCTTGGGGGGCGATGAGCAGTGCCTCGTCGCGGCCGAAGGCGGGGGCGGTCGTGCTGTAGACGCGGACGCCGATCTCCAGGTAGATCCCGGACCGGCGGGCCTGCTCCTGTGCGGCCGCGATGGCGGCGGGGGCGTGGGACTCCTGGGTCCTGACGGCCTCCTCGGGCCAGATCACGATCTTCGCTCCGGCTGCGGCTTCGCGCCGGGTGGATGCCAGCAGGTCGTTCTCGACGGCGGTCATCGCGGGCTCCACCTGCGAGGCGGGCGCGGCGGCGATGTCGGCCGGCCCGCCGTCGATCCGCCCGAGCGTGCTCTGAAGGGCGTCGGTCACGGTCCGGCCGGGGCTCACCCCGGCGATCCGCACGGTGGTTCCCGCCGACGGGCCGAAGGCGAGCCGGGCCCCGCCGGCGAGCACGACGGTCAGCAGCACCGTCCCGTAGACCAGGCCGCTGCGCCACGCGGGCCGCTCCCAGATCCGGTTGGCGGTGCTCGCGAAGTAGCCGATCAGAAAGCCGATCCCCCACGGCCCGGTGACCGAGACGACCTGCAGAAGCGGGAGGTCGCCGTACTGCGTGACGGCCAGGCAGCCGTACGCCGTGCCGAGCGGAGTCACCAGGGTGATCAGGAACTCGGTGGCGGCGAAAGCCGCGGGGAAGGCGAGGGCCGCCACCGCCGGACGCAACCGGCCGACGAGCAGCCTGTCGGCCAGGAACGGCAGCGTCTGCAGGGCGGCGAGCGCGATCGCGCCGACGATGGCGACCGGGTTGAAGCCCAGCTTCGACTCCTGGATCCAGAAGACGGCGGCAGCGATGTGTGCCAGCCAGATCCCTGACATCGCGGACCACACTCGGCTCTGGCGGGCGAAGCGCAGCAGGAGCACGGGGAAGATCCAGGCCGCGGCAGCGATGTCCCACCGGCCGCCCACGGCGAACAGCATCGTGCCCGTGCCGAGCGCCAGCAGACCGTATCGGGAAAGCGACGAACTCCCTTGATTCTTGCGGGAGTTGATCGTGGGCTTTGCATCCTGGGGAGGCTGTGCCGTCGAGGCGGCGAGGGGATTCGCCGGCGGTAGGTTCGTCATGGCGAGAACGCTAGGCGGGCGTCTGCCCGTGGCACCTCCGTCTCCACGGCGATCTCCCGCGCACCCACGCAACTATCGATGCACGACCGAGGGACGATCCGCTCGGCGCCCCCGTTCGTCTAGCCTGACGGACCGAGATGGTCATCAACATGAAAGCCGCGCCACGAGCCGCGCGGCGATGGATAGCCGACCGGCCGCGACTCCTGGACGTCGCGCTGGGCGGCGGCCTGACGTTGTTCGACGTGGCCACCGTGCTGGACCGCACTCCGGAGCCGGCCGGCTGGGGAGTGGCTCTGTGGGGAGCGCAGACCGTTCCGCTGCTGTGGCGGCGGACGCGTCCGCCGGCCGTGCTGGCGGCGATGACCTGCCTCTACGTGGCCTTCCAGGTACTCGGTCCCATCCAGGGCCGCGTACCCGGCCCGTTCCTGCTCATGATCGGCGTGTATGCGGCGGCCCGCTACGCGCCGGTCCCGGCGAGCCTCCTCGGGACGTTGCTGTGCCTCGCGTCCACCACCGCCGCCGATGCGCTCACCGGGCACTGGGAAGTACCGCGCCTGGGATCACTGGAGCCGATCAGCACCACGACCTTCGTCTTCTTCTTCGCCCTCGCCTGGCTGCTGGGGTGCGGCAGACGCAGGATCGGCGCCGACGCGGAACGCCTGCGAGAGCTCAATCGACGCCTGTGGACCGAGCAGGAACTCAACGCCCGGCAGGCGGTGGTCACCGAGCGCGCCCGCATCGCCCGGGACCTGCACGACGTGGTGGCCCACCACGTCAGTGCCATCGCCGTTCAGGCGCGAGCCGCCGAGGACGTCATGGCGCCCGGATCCGGCCCCGCCGAGGCCGTGCAGTGCGTCGGTCTCATCGCGCGGACCGCCGACACCGCGCTCGTCGAGATGCGGCGCGTCCTCGGGTTGCTGTCGTTCCGCGAACGGGAGCTCGCGCCCGAACCCTCCCTCGACCACCTCGAACCGCTCATCGACGCGGCGACGGCGACGGGTTGCCGAGTGACGTATGTGTCGCGGGTCCGGGCAGGGACCGCGCTCTCCGCGGGGCTGCGGGTCTCGGCCCACCGGATCGTCCAGGAGGCACTGACGAATGTCATCAAGCACGCCGGTCCCGTCGGCGTGCAGGTCACCGTGGGCGGCGACGACTCCCGCGTCACGATCGAGGTCGCGAACGACCCGGCGCCACCGGGGCACGAGCCCGTCCCCGGGACCGGACGCGGGCTCATCGGCATACGGGAGCGCGTGGCGGCGTTCGACGGCGTACTGGAGGCCGGGCCGCGCGAGGACGGCGGCTGGCGACTGCACGCGGTTCTCCTCGCGAAGCCGCCCCGACCGGCGGAGGCGGACGCATGACCATCCGAGTACTGCTCGTCGACGACCAGGAGATGGTCCGGACCGGTCTCCGCCTGGTCATCGACCGCCGTGAAGACCTGTCGATCGTCGGCGAGGCGGCCGACGGGGAGCAGGCCGTCGCGCGCGCCGTCGAGGTCCGGCCCGACGTCGTGCTGATGGACGTCCGCATGCCCGGCACGACGGGCGTCGAGGCCACGCGGCGCATCACCACGTGCTGGCCCGGGCCGGGTCCGGCTCCGCGGGTCCTCGTGCTCACCACGTTCGACCTCGACGAGTACGTGCATGCCGCGCTGCGCGCCGGGGCCGTCGGCTTCCTGCTGAAGAACAGCCCTCCCGACCAGCTCGCCCAGGCCATTCGCTCAACAGCCCACGGAGAGGCCGTGCTTGCTCCGAGTGTCACGCGCCGCCTCATCGACACCGTCACCGCCCTGCCGGCCGCCCTCCTGCCGCATGCCCCGGCTCCCGCTCCGCGCGAGGGCGAGCTCGCGGCCCTGTTGACCGAGCGCGAACTCCAGGTCCTGGTGCTGGTGGCCCGGGGGCTGTCCAACGCCCGGATCGCCTCGGCCCTCGGCCTCAGCGAGGGGAACGTGAAGAGCCGCGTCAATCGCATCCTGACCCGGCTCGGCCTGGAGAACCGGGTCCAGGCCGCCCTGCTCGCCCACCAGGAAGGCCTTGCCGCGGTCGTCCGCATGCCGCCGGGGACCTGACCTACGCCGCCCGGTCCCCGGCATCACCGAACTCACCCCACCGGCTCCAACTCCCTGGGCAGCGGCCTGCTGTGGACGATCTCCAGGCCGGACACCGCCCGCGTCAGGACCACGTACAACCGGTGCAGGCCGCGCTCCTCGGCCGCCGCGATCTCGGCCGGTTCGACAGCCACCACGTGGTCGTATTCGAGGCCTTTGACGAGCGTCGCGGGCAGCAGCGCGACCCGTGCCGCAGCCGCCGCGTCGAGGCCGGCCGACTCCAGGGCCGCGCTCAGGGCGGGCACGTCGCGGTCGGCCGCGATCACGCCGACCGAGCCCTCCCGGCACAGGGCCGCCCGCACCGCATCGATCACCGCTTCGGCAAGCTCCTGCGGCGACGCGGCATTCCGACGGCTCAACTCGCCGTCCCTGCGCAGGGATTGACCGGACGGCACGTCCACGTCGAGCGCGGGGAGCAGCCGGTTGGCCAGTTCCACGATCGCGGCCGGCACCCGGAACCCCGTCGTCAGCGGCACCACCTCGGCGTCGGGCTTGCCCAGGTGGGCGAGCTGCCCGGACCAGCCGCGGGCCGCCCACGGGGTCGTGCCCTGGGCCAGGTCACCGAGCACCGTCAGCGAACCGAACACCGCGCGCCGAGCGATCGTCCGGCACTGCATCGGGGACAGGTCCTGCGCCTCGTCGACGACGATGTGCCCGTACCCCTCGGGGTGCTCGATCAGGCCCGCCACCTCGTCGAGCAGCACCAGATCGGCCGCCGACCACTTCGCGGACTTCCACGAGCGCGGCGGCCTCGCCCACAGGAGCGCCTTCTGTTCCTGCGGATCGAGGCTGCCGCCGGCCGCCCCGGCCAGCGCGTCGGGGTCCGTGAACAGCTCGGACAGGACCTCTTCCGGCTTCACCTTCGGCCACACCGTGTCGACGAACCCGGTCACCGGACGCGCCCTGGTGATCTTCTGGAGCCAGGTGTTGTTCATGGGCCCGGCCCGCCGTTCCGCCTGGAGCTGGATGGCCCGGACCGCCCGGCTGCGCACCCGCTCCCGCCCGATGGCGTACGGCGGCGCTTCGGCCCGTACTGCGGCGACGATCGACGCGAGCTCCCCCTTGGAGACCCGCCAGGTGTACGAACCCTCTTGCAGCGCAAGGGAGTTGACGGGTCGCGCGACGCGGCCGTACAGGGCACGACGGAGCACCTCGGCCATCCGCACGTCGTGCTTGACGACCGCCGCCTCCGGTTCGTCGACGGCGCGCACCTCGCGGCCGCGGGTGCCGCGCACGATCTCCTCGTCGACGGTCGACTGGCGGATGTCGTACTCGCCGAGCGCGGGGAGGACCTCGCGAACGTAGGAGAGGAAGGTGCGGTTGGGGCCGAGCACCAGGAGGCCGCGACGCTGGACGCGCTGCGGATGGGTGTAGAGGAGGTACGCCGCGCGGTGCAGGCCGACGGCGGTCTTGCCGGTGCCCGGGGCACCATGTACGCACACGGACTCGGCCAGTTCGGAGCGTACGAGGTCGTCCTGCTCGGGCTGGATGGTCGCCGCGATGTCCCGCATGGGGCCGACGCGGGGGCGCTCGATCTCCCCGGTGAGGATCGCGCTCGCGCCCCGCACCTCCCCCGCCACCAGGCGCTCGTCCTCAAGCCCGGTCAGGTCCTCCGCGGCGCCGGAGCTCCCCCGCGCCCAGCCGAACCGCCGGCGGACCGCGACGCCCTGGGGGGGCACGGGCACTCGCCTGGTAGAAGCGGCGCGAGACGGGTGCCCGCCAGTCGACGACCAGGGGCGGGGCGGAGGGTTGTTCGCTGATGCGGCGGCGGCCGATGTGGTAGCTCTGGCCGGCGTGGTCACCGTCGGCCGCCGCGTCGAAGTCGAGCCGCCCGAAGAACAGCGGACCTTCCGGCATCTCCCTCAACTCCTTGGCCCAGCTGCGGAGTTGATAGCCGAGCACCTCGGCGTCGGCACCGGAGGCGAATGCGCTCTCGCCGATGACGACGCGATGCCCGGCACTCTCGGTCATGGCGGTCAGGGCCGCTCGGCAGGTGTCGTGGTAGGTCCGCTCGTGGTCGAGTTCCGGGTCGAGTGGCTTCATGGCAACCAGAATAACGCAACCCGGTTACATTTTTTACTCAGTAACGAATAAAGGGGCGGGCCTGACCGGCACGCAATGGGCAGCGGGAGAGGTACGGGGAGGGCCGCGGGACGGTTCACCCCTCCCCGTACTCGGCCCCCAGCCCCTCCACCAACTGCGCGAACGCCCGGTCCGCCGCCCGCACCGCCTCCGGGTACAGCGCCCGCTCGCTCTCCCCCGCCTCGATCCGGCGCCAGTTCTCCTCCGCGAGGATCCGCCGTACGGCGATGATCTGGCCGGCCGCGATGCGCGCGCCGAGCCCTTCCCCGAGCTCGGCGGCCAGCGCCTGCTCCGACCGCTCCTGGTACCCGTACAGCCGGGCCACCAGGCTGGGGGTTCCGTACAGCAGCCCGTAGTAGGCGCGGACGTGGGGGTTGTCGCACAGCCCCGTCACCGGGTCACGGCGCTCCAGCCCCTCGCGGAAGTGGGCGCGCAGGGCGGGCAACGGCGCGGCCCCCTCGGCCCGGCCGGCCGCGACGACGCGGGCCGCCTCGTCCTCGTGGTCGGCGAACCGGTGCAGTACGAGGTCCTCCTTGGCGGGGAAGTACCGGAACAGGGTCGGCTTGGAGATCCCGGCGGCCGCGGCGACCTCCGCGACGGAGACCTTGTCGAAGCCGCGCTCCAGGAACAACGCGATGGCCGTCTCCGACACCGCCTCGTACGTCTGCCGCCTCTTGCGCTCCCGCAAACCCATCTCGCTACCCATGGGACGAGCGTACGTGGCCCGACCCCGAGGACCCGCCGGGGCGTCGGAGGTCCGGACACACCCCGGGGGCCCGACGTCCCCCGGCGTCCCCGGCCGGCCCGGTCAGTGGCGATGCAGGGTTTCGAGCGCTTCGACGAGGACCCTGGGGTTGTGCTGGCCCTTGTAGACGGGCGGTGGCTGCCTGTCCAGGTTCAGGAGTCCGGCGACGGCGGTCCATGCCGTGCGTACCGAGTACTCGACCGTGAACACCACGTCGTCGGGGACCTCGGCGTACTGGCCGATGAACGCCAGGTTGGTGGACTTCTCGGGTACGACCTCGGGGCGGTCGCCCCGGCTGCGTACAAGGAACTGGCTGGTGATGTACGGCATCAGGGCCGGGATGACGATCGAGTTCCGCAGGATCTGCGGGCCCTGCTCGAAGCGCAGGTGCTGGAGCACCTCGTCCAGGATCTCGGCGCCGGTGCACTGCGCCATGCTCTTCTTGACGAAGTCGCCCTCCCTGTCGGGGAACAGGGCGTAGCCCCACCAGACGAAGGTGTCGTCGGGCTGCTCGCGGAAGTGCGGCTGGTGGTTGAGGACGACGGTCAGCAGCCAGCTGGAGTCCTTGAACGTGATCAGACCGCCCTTGCCCGCCTCGCTGCCGCTGAACTCCTCCATCAGCTTGAAGAAGGTGGGGTCCTTGGTGGTGACGGTGAAGGACTCCCAAGTCGACTTCGCGACGGAGGTGTTGAACGCCGACGGGTTGCCCAGCCGGCCGGGCCGTTTGGCCGCGAGGGTTTCCCACAGCTTCCAGGATCCGCTGGAGCCGGAGGTGTCCAGGGCGGGGACGGTTTCGGTGGAGCCCAGCGTGGAGTTCGCCGTCATCGAGCCGTTGGTGACCAGGACCAGGTCGTCCGGGCCCAGTGCGATGTCCTCGCTCTTCCCGCCCCTGGTCCAGGTGAGGCCGGTCGCGGTGAGCGCGTCGCCGTCGGCCAGTCCCACATCGGTGACCCGGGTGCCGAGTTGGAGGGTCACCCCCTGGTCGGTCAGCCACTTCAGCAGGGGCCGGACGATCGAGTCGAACTGGTTGAACCGGGTCCGGTAGATGCCCGACATGCTGTCGAACGTCTTGAAGAGGTGCACGAAGCGGTTCAGGTAGCGGCGGAACTCGATGGCGCTGTGCCACGGTTCGAAGGCGAAGGTGGTGCACCACATCCACCAGAAGTTGGTGGTGAAGAACTCAGGGCTGAAGCAGTCGGTGATGCGCTTGCCGTCCAGGTGGCTCTCGGGGGTGGCCACGCACTTGACCAGCTCAAGGCGGTCACGCTCGGAGAAGCCCATGGTGTGCGAGGCCACCACGTTGCCCGCCGCGTCGACCAGCCGGGCGTGGTCGTCCCACGCGAAGTCGTCGTGGAAGGCGAAGGTGTCCTGTGTGACCGACTTCGACGGGTCGTCCAGGGAGGGGATCGAGCCGAGCAGGTCGTAGGTGCAGTCGAAGTGGATCTCGAACATGCGGCCGCCGCGCATGGTGTAGCCGGTCTCGGGCGAACCGGCCGCGTCCAGGCTCCCGCCCTCCCGGTCCTGCTCCTCCAGCAGAAGGATGTCCGGTCCGGCGAACCCGCCGTCACGAATCAAGAACGCCGCCGCGGACAGCGCCGCGACTCCGCTTCCCACCAGGTACGCCTTCGCCACGATCCGCTCTCCCTCGTCAGGCCTGTGAACCCCGGACCCGGGCTGCGCCGGGTTCCCGACGATAGGCCACATGAGGCGATTGCGCCCTTCTATCCGATCTGCCCGACTTGTGGGTGTGCTGCGATCGGGCACGGCTCCCACCGCCTGGCATCCCGTCAGATGCGCCAGGCTCGGATGCGGTCCGCGGCCTGGTACACGTTCACCTTCCCCGCCTGGATGTCCCGTACGAGATCCACCATCGCACCGTACGGCGGGTCGATGCCCTCGCCGGATGCGTACATGTAGGCGGCCGTCACCTGGCACGCGTAGAGGCTGTTGCGGTGTGGCAGCGGTTGCAGACGTACCAGCGTGTGCAGCAGGGCCGCCGCCCGCCAGGAGGGTTCGGGGTCGGCGGTGGCCGGGCGGGGGATGCGGGTCTTGTGGCGGGCGACCGCGGCGACCAGGGCCGAGTAGTCGGCGACGCTCACGTCTTCCGGGACAGCCTGCTCCTGGACGTCCAGGAGCCACGGGACGTCGATGTAGAGGACCATCAGGCGGCGTCCACCCCCTCGCTGCGCGAGCTTGGCGGCGCCTCGTCGGGAAAGGCGTCGTCGAACTCGGCGCGCTGCTGTTCTCCCCAGGAGAGCGCGTACCGGACGAACTGCAGGCGCTGCTGCTCGCGCAGGGGCAGGTCGTGGACGTACTGCTTGAGCGATTTCCCGTCGGCGGCCGCGGCGGCCCGGACCGCTTCGAGTTCCTCGTCGGTGAAGGTGATGTTCAAGGACGGCATACCTCGATGGTACCTAGTTGGTACCTGCTCGGCTACGGGATGGCGCCAGTTGCCAGTCTTCGCAGGTCAAAGGCGCGGGCGGGCTGGGCGCGGAAGGAATTTCGCCTGCGTTCCCGCCGCCCTGTCACATTTCTCCGTCGCGATGCGTCAGAGCGGTGACAGCAAGCAGCGACAAAGCAGCGACAGCAACGCGCATGCCTTGAGGAGATGGTTGTGGAAACTCGCTCGATCACCGAGGAAGTACCGATGGTCCCCCGGATGTCCGAGGACCCCGCGCAGCTCGCGCCCGAGCTGGCCCAGGTGTCGGCGGCACTGTTCAAGGTCACCGGCAACGGTTCGGTGCCGCGTGCCACCATCAGCCTGGTCCAGCTCCGTGCGGGGCAGATCGTCGGCAGCACCTACCTGACCGTTCTGCACACCGGATTCCTGCGCAAGGCCGGGGAGCCGGAGGAGCGGATCGCGTCGGTGGCGTCCTGGCAGGACTCGCCCTATTTCACGAGTGCCGAGCGTGCCGCACTCGCGCTCGTCGAGGCCGTGCTCCAGCCGGCCGCGCACGGCGAACGCGTCTCGGACGAGCTCTACGCCCGGGCGGCCGAGCACTATGAGCCCAAGGCGCTGGCCACCTTGATGTTCGCCATCGGGCAGGTCAACTTCTTCATCGCCGTGGCCCTCATCGCCAAGCCGGTGCCCGGACGGTCCTTCACCGATCCCTGGAACTGACAACCCGGCCTTGGACATCGCCGTTCGGGCCCCGATCTTCCAGCGGGGCCCGAACGGGTCGGCGGAGCCGGCCCCTTCACCACTCGGAACGTAACGGCGAGGTGTGCCGGGCTCGCGCAATTCCCCCGATAACGGACCGTTTGCTGCGGTCACATGTCGGCCTCGTGGCAGCAGCGGCCGAACCCTGGTGTCGGCTCCCAGGTACGGACCAGACTCGCGCTCGCACCCCGGTGCCCACGTTCCGTACCTCCAGAAGGCTCCACCGCACATGCATACCTCGCTCAGACCCGGCGCCCCCGAGGCGCACCTCCCCCGTGCGGTGAGGAGGTGGCTCGCGTGCTGCGCTACGTGACGCGCAAGGCGACGGGCTGGCTCCTGATGATCGTGGTGGCCACCAACGCGACCTATTTCCTTGCCAGTTGGTTCCTCGACCCGCGGTCGAACTTCAAGGAGCTGCGGCCCGCCCGCACCGAGGCGCAGATCGACCGCGCACTCGCGCCGTACAACCTGGACCCGCAGGTGCCGATCGCGCACCGGTGGTGGGACTGGTTCACCTCCGTGGTGCTCCGCTTCGACTGGGGGAAGTCGCCGACCGGCGTCTCCGTCAACTCGGAGATCGGCTACCGGTCGCTCGTCAGCGCGGAGTTGGTACTCCTGGCGACGGTCCTGTCCGTCGTGATCGGTGTCGCGCTGGGTGTGTACACCGCGTCGCGCCAGTACGGCTGGGCCGATCGCCTCACACAGGCCGTGTCCATCGTGGTGTTCAACGTTCCGGCGTCCGTCGCCGCCCTCGCCGTGGTCTTCGTCGCCATCTGGCTGAACCAGCACGCCGGACTGCACTTCCTGTACGTCGCCGGGGAGAACTCCCCGGGCGTGCAAGGGCTGTTGCCGACGATCGGCGACCGCTTCCTGCACCTGATCCTGCCGACCCTGACGCTGACCCTGATGGGCTATGTCGGCTACCACCTGACGCAGCGTTCGCTGCTGCTCGACACCATCAACGCCGACTTCGTCCGCACCGCCCGGGCCACCGGTCTCACCCGGGCCCGGGCGATCCGCCGGCACGCCCTGCGCACCGCGCTCATTCCGACGGCGACATCCGTGGCGTTCAGCGTCCCGGCCATGTTCACCGGGGCCGTCATCACGGAGACCATCTTCGGCTGGAACGGCATGGGCCGGTACTTCGTGCAGACCATCAGCAAGAACGACGTGCACGGCGCGGTCGCCACGGCCGCCTTCGCCGCGGCGCTCACCGCGATCGGCGCGATCCTCGCGGACATCGCCACCGTCCTCCTCGACCCCCGGGTGAGGGTGAGTTGACATGACGTCAGATGCGACCATCGCGCAAAAGCCCGCGGAGAAGCCCGCGGGGAAGCCCGTGCCGAGGCCCCTCCCGAACAGCGAGCGGCACATCGGTCTCGGCCGGCTCTATCTGCGGCGCTTCCTGCGCAACCGCCTCGCCGTCACAGGCGTGGTGATCTTCCTGCTCCTGGTGCTGTTCAGTGCCTTCGGCGGCCTGTTCACCTCCTACACGTACTCCGACACCGACTTCGCCGCGCTCACCCAACCGCCCAGCGCCGCCCACTGGTTCGGCACCAACCAGGGCGGCAACGACATCTACGCCTCGGCCGTGCACGGGCTCCAGCGCTCGCTGGCGATCGCCGTGAGCGTGTCCGTCCTGACCGTGGTCGTCGCCGCGGTCATCGGGTCCAGCGCCGCGTATTTCGGGGGCCGGGTCGAGAAGGCGACGCTCGCCGTCATCCACTTCCTGCTGATCGTCCCCTCGTTCCTCATCCTCGCGCTGGTCTCGCACCGCCTCGCCGGGGACTGGCGGGTGCTCATCGTCGTCCTGACGGTGTTCGGCTGGATGTCCACGGCGCGGGTGATCTGGTCCGTGTCGACCTCGCTGCGCGAACGCGACTACGTGACGGCCGCCGAGTTCATGGGGGTGCGCCCGCTGCGCATCATCCTGCGGCACATCATTCCCAACCTCGGCTCGCTCCTGATCGTCAATCTGACGCTGGGTGTCGTCTCGACCGTACTCAGCGAAACCGCCCTGTCCTTCCTGGGGTTCGGCGTGCAGACGCCGGACGTCTCGCTGGGCACGATGCTCGCGGACGGCGCGAGCACGATCACCAGCGCGCCTTGGCTGTTCGCCTTCCCCGCGGGTCTGGTCGTGCTGCTCACCGTGTCGATGACCTTCGTCGGCGACGGGCTGCGCGACGCCCTCGACCCCACGTCCGTGACCGGCGCGGCTGGAGGCCGACGATGACCCTCGCGACACCTCTGACCGAGGCCGCACCGCCCACCGACGCCACCCCCGTGCTCTCGGTGCGGGATCTGCGGATCTCCTTCCCGTCCGAGGCCGGGCCCGTCGAGGCGGTGCGCGGTGTCAGCTTCGACCTGCTGCCCGGCCGCACGCTCGGCATCGTCGGCGAGTCCGGCTCGGGCAAGTCGGCCACCGCGATGGGCATCATGGGCCTGCTGCCGCCCTCCGCCACCCTGAGCGGAGAGGTCCTGCTCGGCGGGCGCAACCTGATCGGGCTCGGCGACAAGGAGCTTTCCGGGGTACGGGGCAATTCCATCGGCATGGTCTTCCAGGACCCGCTGTCCGCGCTCACCCCGATCTACTCGGTCGGCCGACTGCTCTGCGACACCCTGCGGGTCCACCAGGACCTCACGAAACGCGCGGCCTGGGAGCAGGCCGTCGAGCTGCTCGATCTCGTCGGCATCCCCGATCCGCGCGAGCGGGCCAAGTCGTTCCCGCACGAGTTCTCCGGCGGAATGCGCCAGCGGGTCGTCATCGCCATGGCGATCGCCAACAAGCCGTCCGTACTCGTCGCCGACGAGCCCACCACCGCCCTCGACGTCACGGTGCAGGCCCAGATCCTCGACGTGCTGCGCCTGGCGCAGGCCGAGACCGGCGCCGGGCTCGTGCTCATCACCCACGACCTCGGGGTCGTCGCGGGCCACGCCGACGACATCGCCGTCATGTACGCGGGCCGGCTGGTGGAGCGGGCCGGCGTCGAGGAACTGTTCCGGCGCCCGACAATGCCGTACACCGCGAGGCTGCTCGCCGCCGTCCCGACCGTGGACAGCGGGGTCCACCGCCCCCTGGTCCCCATCGGCGGCGAACCGCCCACCCTCGCAGGCCTCCCGCCCGGCTGCCCTTTCGCGAGCCGCTGCGCCGTCGCTCTGGATGCCTGCCGCACCGACGAACCCGGGCTGCGCGAGATCACCGGGCACGGTCACGTGGCCTGCCTGCGCGCCGACGAGATCGCCGCCGGAACGTTGGATCCCGCCGGATCCGGGACGCCCCTCGACGAGCCCGCCGAATCCGCGCGTACGCGGGTCGGTGACGTGGTGCTCCGGGTCGAGGACCTCGTCAAGACGTTCCCGGTCACCAAGGGCGCCGTCCTCAAGCGCCGGGTCGCCACCCTGCACGCCGTGAACCGGGTGAGCTTCGAGCTGCGGGCCGGGGAGACCCTGGGTCTGGTGGGCGAGTCGGGCAGCGGCAAGACCACGACGCTGCTTGAGATCCTCCGGCTCAGGCGCCCCGAAAGCGGCCGGATCGAGATCGCCGGAACCGAGGTGGGCGCGGCCCAATCCCCCGCTCGAATACGGGAGTTGAGGCAGAACGTACAGATCGTCATGCAGGACCCGCTCGGCGCCCTGGACCCGCGGCTGCCCGTGTTCCAGCTGCTCGCCGAGCCCTTGCGGGCCGTCGGGCGGGACCGCGAGTCGATCCGTTCCCGCATCCACGAGCTGCTTGCCCTGGTCGGTCTGGACGCCTCGGTCAGCGACCGTTTCCCGGCCGCACTGTCGGGCGGACAGCGCCAACGCGTGGGCATCGCACGGGCGTTGGCGGCCGAGCCGAAGCTGCTGGCCCTCGACGAGCCGCTCTCGGCCCTGGACGTGTCGGTGCAGGCCGGGGTGATCAACCTCCTCGCCCGCCTGAAGCGCGAACTCGGTCTCGCCTACCTGGTGGTGGCCCATGACCTGGCCGTCGTCCGGTACATCTCCGACCGCATCGCGGTGATGTATCTGGGTCACATCGTCGAGACCGGGAACACCGAGACGATCTTCTCCGACCCCAGGCACCCGTACACCCGGGCCCTCCTTTCGGCGATCCCGGTGCCCGACCCGCAGCGGGAACGCACCCGTGAACGCATCGTCCTGGAGGGCGAGTTGCCGAGCGCCGCCCGGCCTCCCGCGGGCTGCGTGTTCGTCGACCGCTGCCCGTTGTACCGCCTCGCCGACGAGGGTGTGCGTCGGCTCTGTCGCACACAACGCCCCGTACCGGCCCAGGTCCCCGGGCAGCCCGGGCACGAGTACGCCTGCCACGCCGGCTGAACACCTGCCCTTCCCCGGACCCCGTCCCTTACGCCTGACCAGAGGAACCACTCCGCCATGCGCTCAAGACTGGCCCTGCCCGTCGCCCTCATCGCCGCCGTCTCCGTCGCCGCCACCGCGTGCCAGTCCTCCTCCGGGAAGAGCACGGGCTCGAAGGCGGCTCCCAAGGCGGCGTCGGCCGCCGCCGACTACAACCCCCAGCCGTACGACAACATCAAGGACGGCGGCACCTACACCACCGCCGGGACCTTCGACGACCAGGGCAACCCGTTCAACGTCAACGCCACGCTCACCGCGTCCCGGGTGTGGGCCTGGTACAACGCCGACGCGATCACTTACTCGCCGACGGGCGAAGTGCAGTACAACCCGGACTACTACAGCGATGTGAAGGCGACCGTCGAGGGCGGCCACCAGAAGGTCGTCCTGACGATCAACCCGAAGGCCGTCTTCAACGACGGCACCCCCATCGACTGGACCGCGATCGAGGCCACCTGGAAGGCCAACAACGGCTCGGACAAGGCCTTCGCCGCCGCGACGACGGTCGGCTACGACCAGATCACCTCGGTCGAGCGGGGCGCGGACGCCAAACAGGCCGTCATCACCTTCAAGGGCGTCGACGCCTCCTGGTCCAGCCTGTTCACCACGTTCCTGCACCCCAAGGCCGCCACGGTCGACAACTTCAACCAGGCGTACGTCAAGAAGGCCCACCCGGAGTGGGGCGCGGGCCCGTACACGGTCGGCACCTGGGACACGCACTCGGGCAACATCACCTTCGTCCGCAACCCCAAGTGGTGGGGACGAAAGGGCAAGTTGGACCAACGCGTCTATGTGAACCTGGAGTCGGCCGCGGCGGTCAACGCCTTCAAGAACGGCCAGCTCGACTACACCTCCGCCGTCGACGCGGAGAGCCTCAAGCAGATCAAGGGGCTCAAGGGCACGGAGATCCGCAGCGGCGGCAGCCCCTTCGAGTACTCGCTCAACTTCAACACCAAGTCCCCGGTCCTCTCGGACAAGGCCGTCCGCAAGGCCATCCAGGAGAGCGTCGACCGCGCACAGATAGCGAAGATCCAGTTCCAGGGGCTCGACTACCAGGAACCGCTGCCCGGTTCGGCCGTCCTGCACAGCTTCCAGAAGGGGTACGAGGACAACGTCTCGGCGGTGCTGAAGTACGCGCCGGACGACGCCAAGAACACGCTCGACGCGGCGGGCTGGAAGCCCGGGCAGGACGGCATCCGCGTCAAGGACGGCAAGAAGCTCGACGTCGGCTACACGCTCCTCGGCGACGACGCGCTCGGCAAGGCCACGGCGGGCGCGCTCGCCGCGATGCTGAAGCAGATCGGCGTCCACCTCGTCATCACGAAGGCCGACGACGCGGACTTCTCGAAGGTCCTCAGCGAGCGCAGGTTCGACCTCTTCCTGTCGGGCAACCGCTCCATGGACCCGTTCGCCGCCCGCTACCTGTGCGACTTCTACTGCTCGGACCGGGACGCCAACATCACCGGTTCCGGTACGCCCGCCCTGAACAAGGAGATCCTCGCCACCACCGAGATCGCCGACCTCGCCGAGCAGAACGCGGCGGTCAACAAGGTCGAGCAAAAGGCGCTCCAGGAGTACGCGTTCCTGCCGCTGTACAGCGGCCCCTCGACGTACGGCGTGAAGAAGGGCCTGGCCAACGTGGGCGCGACCATCTTCTACAGCCCGCTGCCGGAGACGGTCGGCTGGCAGAAGTAGCCCGCTCCGGCGTCGGTCCACGGCCGAACGGACCCCCGGCCCCGGCATGGCGCTCTGCCGTGCCGGGGCCGGGCCCGTGTGCCCGGGTCATTCGGCGCCCGGGATGTCCAGGGCCGTTCCGTACAGACGCGAGACCGGGATCCGGATCACCACGCGCCGGTCGGCGACCAGTTGCTCGAAGAAGGCCCGCTCCTCGGCCGGGTCCTCGAACCCGGGGGTGAGCGCGAGGAGTTCGCGGCCGGTCGCGTCGCCGGGGACGGTCGTCTCCGGCGACACTTCGGCCTCGCCCTCGGCGACGGCGAACGACCAGACGTCCGGGCCCGCGACGTGCAGGGCCACGTGCGGATCGCGGCGCAGATGCCGGACCTTGAGACGGTCGGCCGTGGTGGAGATCCGCACGACGCGCTCTTCGGGGTTCCAGTGGTGGAGCACGGTCGACAGGTGCGGGTGACCGCTGCGCCCGACGGTGGCCAGCACTCCGAACTGCTGCGCCTGGAGCAGCCGCGACAGTGCCTCGTCGGAAAGGACCCGGGGCGCGGGCCCGCTGCCGGGCCGATCGGTCTCGGTCGCTGCCTGGACGGGAGTCGCGGCCGCGTTCTCGTACGTGTTCACGGTGCTGCCTTTCGGTGGCGTGCGCGGTGAGGGTTGGGGGGAAGTTCAGACGGCCGTGAGGCCGGTGACGTCGGGTGTCCGCGTCGTGGTCGTGCGGGTCTGCTGCCGGGGTCCGCGCAGCACGACGGCCGCGACGACGAAGGCTGCCACGAGGAGCCCCGCGCCGACGGCGAAGGCGAGGTGGTAGCCGCCGGTCAGCGCCTCGGCCCGGCTGCTGCCATGGGTGAGCAGGTTGTCGGTACGGGACGCGGCCAGCGTGGAGAGCACTGCGACGCCGAGGGCCATGCCGATCTGCTGGGTCGTGTTGAAGAGGCCGGAGGCGAGGCCCGAGTCCGCCTCGCCCGCGCCGGACATGCCGAGGGTGGTCAGCGCGGGCAGAGCCAGCCCGAAGCCGGCCGCGAGCAGCATCACGGGCAGGAGGTCGCTGACGTAGTCGGCGTGCACGGGGACGCGGGCGAGCAGTCCGAGAACGCCGATCAGGAGCGCGATTCCGGTGAGCAGGACGCGGCGTTCGCCGAAGCGGGCGTTGAGGCGGGCGGACACACCGAGGGACACCGCACCGATGATGCCCGCGGCGGGGAGCATGGCCAGGCCGGTCCGGGTGGCGTCGTATCCGAGGACCCTCTGCAGGTAGAACGCGACGAGGATCTGGAAGGAGAACAGCGCGGCCACCATGAGCATTTGGACCAGGTTGGCCCCCGAGACGCTCCGTGAGCGGAAGATCCGCAACGGCATGAGCGGGGTCCTGGCGGTGGCCTGCCGAGCGAGGAACGCGGCGAGCAGAACGGCGGCGAGCGCGCCCAGGCCGAGCGTACGTGCCGAAGTCCAGCCGTACTCCTCGGCCTTGACGATGGTGGAGATCCCGAGCATCAGTCCCGCCGTGACGAGCAGCGCGCCGAGGGCGTCGGCACCGGCCTTCAGACCGAGGCCCCGGTCGGAGGGCAGCACGGGCAGCGCGAGCCCCAGGACCGCGAGCCCGAACGGCAGGTTGATGAAGAAGATCCAGTGCCAGTTCAGGGCGTCGGTGAGTACGCCGCCGAGCACCTGCCCGATCGAGGCGCCGGCCGCGCCGGTGAAGCTGAACACGGCGATCGCCCTGGCACGTTGCCCCGGTTCGGTGAACAGCGTCACGAGGATGCCCAGGCCGACGGCGGAGGCCATCGCGCTGCCTATGCCCTGGAGGAATCGGGCAGTGATCAGCGCCGCCGGGGAGGTGGCCACGCCCGCGAGGAGCGAGGCCGCGGTGAACACCGCCGTGCCGGACAGGAACATCCGCTTGCGGCCCACGAGGTCGCCGAGCCGGCCGGAGAGCAGCAGCAGACTGCCGAACGCGATCAGGTAGGAGTTGACGACCCAGCCAAGTCCGGTGGGAGTGAAGCGGAGGTCGTTCTGGATGGCCGGCATGGCCACGGTCACGATGCTGCCGTCGAGGACGACCATCAGCAGACTCGTGGCGACGACGGCGAGCGCCAGCCACTGCGAGCGGGGGGTTATGGAAGTGGGAGCGGAAGGGGCAGACATGCGAACTCTCCTGTCCGTTGAGCGACAGGAGGGACACTAACAGATAGTTTTGTTGCAGACTATTTGTTTCGGTCGGACTCGCTTCCCCCTCCCCCCGTTGGAACGTGGCCGCACTCGGCCGTTCGGCCGGTCTGTCAGGCGAGGCCGCGCAGCACTTCGTCCGCTGTGCCGCCAGGCCGGGGGAAGTACACGTACAGGACGTGGCCCTCGGGTCCGGCGAGCCCGAAGGTCTCGAAGCTCAGACGGAGGATGCCGACGCCGTCGACCTGCAGGCGTTTCTCGCCCGTCACGCGCTCGTGGACGTCGTGCGAGTCCCACAGAGCACGGAACGTCTCGCTGCGCTCGCGCATGTGCGCCACGAAGCCGTCGAGTTCCGCGCGGCGCGTGGCGGCGGTGGCGCGCAGACCTGCGACGGTCTGCAGGCTGATCGCTTCCCAGTCGGGATAGACCGTCCGCGCACGCGGATCGAGAAACGTGAACTCGATCAGGTTGTGCCCCGTGCTCCAGGCGGGGTTCACCCGGGCGGCGAGCGTGGTCCCGGCCAGTACGTCGCGCCTGGGGCCGACGACGAACGCGGGCAGGTCGGCCCATCGCTCCAGCAGGTGCAGTACCCCGGCCCGCACCAAAGGGGCCGGTGCGGTGTCGTTGTCCACCGGTGCCAGCGGCGGCATCGCCAGGGACCACAAGTAGGCCCGCTCGGTGTCGTCCAGACGCAGCACACGGGCGAGAGCTTCAAGGATCTCGCGGGAGGGATGCCGGTCGCGGCCCTGCTCGATCCGGGCGTAGTAGGACGGGCTGAGCCCGGCGAGCAGGGCCAGTTCCTCACGGCGCAGCCCTTTGACCCGCCGTCTCGCGTTGCCGACGACACCGGCGGAGGCGGCGTCGATCTTCTCCCGGCGACTGCGCAGAAAGGAACCGAGCCGTTCGTCGTCGCGTGTCATGCACATCGACTCTACCGCCGCCCACGTGCGCGACGGCTTCCGTCCCGCACGCGAAGCTGACCCTTTCAGGGCCTGCCTCAAGGGGGTGTGGCACGTCCGTCGGCCTGCTGTTGCCATGGAGGCATGTCGAACGAAACGAATGCATCGCCGGTCTGGCTGATCACCGGATGCTCCAGCGGCCTGGGCCGGGCCTTGGCCGAGCACGCCTTGGAGCGAGGCGACCGAGTCGCCGTCACCGCCCGCGGACTCGCCGCCGTGACCGGCCTCGCCGCCGAGTACGGCGACCGAGCCCTGGCTCTGGAACTGGATGTGACCGACCCCGCGTCGGTGACCGCGGCCGTCCAGGAGTGCGAGCGGAAGTTCGGGCGGATCGACGTTCTCGTCAACAACGCCGGATACGGCTACCTGGCGGCGATCGAAGAGGGCGAAGAGGCCGCTGTTCGCGCCTTGTACGACACCAATGTGCACGGTGTGGTGACGGTCCTCAAGGCCGTGCTGCCCGGCATGCGGGCCCGCCGCACGGGGCGCATCGTCAACGTCTCCTCCTTCGGTGGCCTGGCCGCCTTTGCCGCGACCGGCTACTACCACGCCACGAAGTTCGCCTTGGAGGGGCTGTCGGAGTCTCTGGCCGCGGAACTCGCTCCGCTCGGCATCACGGTGACGATCGTGGAACCCGGCGGTCTGCGCACCGAGTGGGCCGGGGCCTCGATGCGGCAGTCTCCGATCCGCCTGGACGACTACGAGGGGACCGCAGGCAAGCGCCGTGAGGCCACCCTGGCCGTGTCCGGCCGCCAGCCCGGCGACCCGGTCCGGGCTGCGGCGGCCATCGCCGCGACCGTGAACGCAGAGGTGCCTCCGCTGCGGCTGCTGCTGGGCTCCGATGCACTCGCCGGAATCCGCGCCCGCCTGGCACGCACGGCTGCCGAGACCGATGCCAACGAGGCACTGACCGTGAGCGTGGACCTGGCGGAAAGGTGAGCGGCATGGGTGCGTTCGTGGTGGTCGGCACCCGGACCCGGTCCGGTGCCGCGGCGGCCCGCCGCCGCAACCGCCAAGATCAAGTATTGGCGGCCATCGGGCTCACCTCGGCGCCACCCCTTCTACTTCCCGCCCTGGCGGGCCCGGCGAGCCGGACGGGGAGACTCCGCGGGAACGGCCAAGTGCCCCTCGACCAGGCCGTTCAGGGCGCGCAGAAGCACCTTCCGGTCCCCTTCGGAGAGACTGGCGAGGGCTTCCGCGTGGACGCCGTCGACGATCTTCTGGCTCCGGCGCGCGACCCGGGCCCCCTCCTCGGTCACCGCGATGATGCGCGCCCGGCGGTCCTTGCTGGACGGCCGCCGCTCGGCGAGGCCCGCCGCCTCCAGGGCGTCGACCGTCACCACCATGGTGGTCTTGTCCATGTCCCCGAGCTCGGCGAGCTGAGCCTGCGTCCGCTCCTCCCCCAGCGCGTGGACCAGCACGCAGTGCATGCGCGCGGTCAGCCCGATCCCGCCCAGCGCAGCCGCCATGCGGGTGCGCAGGACGTGGCTGGTGTGGTCCAGAAGGAAGGACAGGTCGGGGGCGGTGCGAGCGGGCGCCATGGCAGTCATGTCCATCAGGGTAGCAATTTCAATCCGTGACAGATCATCCGGAAGGGATCGAATTGAGGCGGACAACAAGCGGACCATCCCGCATGCGAGGTCTCAGAGGGCCATTGGGATACTCCGGCCATGGATACGAGTACGGGGGCGGGCGGCACAGCACTAACCCAGGCGCTGTCTGGGGGCGGGGCGGGGCGACCGGTGGGATGGGCGCTGCGGGGCGCGGTGCCGGCGGATGTCGAGCCGATCGTGGAGCTGCGGGCCGTGGTGATGCGGCCGGATCTGGAGCGGCTCGGACGGTTCGACGAGCATCGGGTCCGGCAGAGGTTCCGGGACGCGTTCGTGCCGGAGCACATGTCGGTCGTCCTGGCCGGCGGCGCCTTCGCGGGGTGCGTCGCCCTGCGCCCGGCCGAGGACGGCCAGTGGCTGGAGCACTTCTTTCTCGCACCCCGCCTTCAGGGCCGGGGGCTCGGATCGGCCGTCCTGCGCACCATGCTGAACCGGGCCGATGCCGATGGCCTGGTCGTCCGCCTGAACGTATTGCAGGGCAGCGCCGCGCGGCGCCTCTACGAGCGGCACGGGTTCACGGTGGAGACCGAGGATCCCGTCGACGTGTTCATGGTGCGACGGCCGGGGGCGGGACCCGGCGCCTCGGACAGGACGTCCGGCTGAGACCGGATCCTCAGTTCCGGCGGGGCCTGAGCAGGTCCTCGACCAGGGTGTCCACCAGACCGCGGGGCATGCTCGCACCGGTCAGGGCGCGGTAGACCATCGGGCCGACCAGGGCGTCCATCGTGGCGTCGGGACCAAGCTCCGGCGAGATCTCACCCGCGTCGATCGCGCGCGCGAGCATGTCGCGTTCTTGGGTGCGGCGTGGCGCGAGATAGCGCTTGTGGAAGCTCTTGGCCGTGTCGGGATCGTGCTGCGCCTGCGCGATCAGCGCGAGCAGGACCTTGCCGGCGGGGTCGCGCGTGAGGAACCGCGCGAAGCCCCGCAGGTAGCCGCGGATGCTGTCCGCCGTGACCTGCTCCGTCGGGACGGGAAGGCTTTTCTCGCTGTCCTCGATGAGGGTGTCGAGGAGGATCTCGACCTTCGAGGGCCACCAGCGGTAGATCGTCTGCTTGGCGACCCCGGCACGCCTCGCGATGGCCTCGACGGTCAGAGCGCCGAAGCCGTGCTCGGCGAGCAGGTCGTCCGCGGCATGAAGCACCGCCAGACGTGCGGCCTCGTCGCGCCGGGGGCCGGAGCGGGGCCTGCGGGGCTGAGAGCTCGTGGCGGGCATGCGGAACACAGTACCCGGCAGGGGTCCCGGCTCCATTGTCTAGACGCACCGTCTCGTCTAGGTTGAGTTCATCCACTGCGAACCACCGCGAAGGAGTACGTGTGTCCACCACGCCCAACCGCCAAGCCCTGGTCGTCGGAGCCTCGCGAGGCTTAGGGCTCGTCCTCGCCGACGAGCTCTCCCGGCGCGGCTGGCACGTCATCGCCACCACCCGCCGGAACAGCGGCGAGCTGCAGGCGCATGCCGAGGCCCGGAAGGGACTGCTGGAGGTCGAGTCGTTGGAGATGACCAGTTCCGGGCAACTGGCCGCTCTGCGCGAGCGCCTGGAACTCCGCTTGGAGGGCAGCCGACTCGATCTGCTCTTCGTCAACGCCGCGATCGACCGGGGGGATCTGCCCATCGGCGAGGTCCCGACCGAGATGTTCACCGAGGTGATGGTCACCAACGCGCTGAGCCCGCTGCGCGTACTGGAGGCGCTGCGCGGACTCGTGGCACCCGGCGGAACCGTCGCGGTCATGTCCTCCGAGCAGGGCAGCATCTCGCGCAACACCGAGGACGGCTACGAGCTCTACAAGGCCAGCAAGGCCGCGCTCAACCAGCTGATGCGCAGTTACACCACCCGTCATGCCGACGACGGCCACACCAAACTGCTCATCGACCCCGGCCACAACAGAACTCAACTCGGGGGCCCCGACGCCCCGTTGAGCCCCAAGGAGAGCATCCCGGCCGTCGTCGACGTCCTCGAAGCGCAGGCCGGCGCTCCCGGCCTGCAATTCCTGGACCTGCACGGCGAGACGGTCCCGTGGTAGGACCCCAGACCGAGCGCACCCGGGGCGCGCCTCTGGGGGCATTCCGTCCGTACTGCCATTCCGACTCCGCCGGGAACGGAAACTCATCGCTGCGCCGACCGGGCCGCCATGGCCGGACCCTCGAATCCCCTGAGGTCGGCCGGCGCCCCCCGATCGCCGTCACATAGGTTTCCGTCATGACTGGCGAATGGCGCGAGGACCGGATCGGAAGTGCCCTGCGTGGCGAAAACCCCACCGTGCTGCGGCGGTTGACGGCAGGATTCGCGGCGATCGGGGATGTGCAGTTCCTGCCGGGCTACTCGGTTCTCCTGGTGGATGATCCCCGGGTGGAGCGGCTGTCCGAGCTTCCGCGGGCGCGGCGGTTGGCTTTCCTGTCCGACCTGGACGTGCTCGGCGAAGCCGTCGAGCACGCCTGCCGTCGGCTCGACCCGGCGTTTCGCCGGGTGAACCTGGAGATCCTCGGCAACACCGACGGTTTCCTCCACGCGCATGTGTGGCCTCGCTTCGACTGGGAACCGGCCGATCTCGTCCGCGTCCCGGTCTGGCTGTATCCCCACGAGAACTGGCGTGATGAGCAACATGCCCTGGCCCCCCGGCACGACCCGCTGCGGGAGGAGATCGCCAAGGAACTGGACCGGCTGACCGCACAGGACTGACGCAGGCCGCTGCGGCATGCGCGCGGGCGGCGCCGCCCGAATCCGCTTGTCCGGCCTCGCCGCACCCCGCTACCTTGCCGAGGTGGATCTCTTCTCACACTCCTGGGCGGCATTGCGCACCGCGGTCGCCGGGCTCCGCGACCCGGACTTCGGCCGGCCGTCCGGCTGCAGTGGCTGGCTCGTGCGGGACCTCGTGTGCCACCTCGTCATCGACGCCCAGGACGTCCTGATCACTCTCGTGACGCCCGCCGAAGGCGAACCGACCGTCGATGCGGTGACCTACTGGAGCGTCGGGGACCAACCGCCCACCGGCGACGACCCGCTCGACACGCTGATCGTCCGGCTGGCCGCCGCCTACGGGGAGCCGGGGCTGCTCAAGTTCCACCTGGACGACGTCGGCTCCGCCGCCGGACGGGCTGCCGAACTCGCCGACCCCGGCACCCGGGTCGGCACCCAGGACCAGGTTCTCACCGTGGGCGACTACCTCACCGCGTACGTCCTGGAATGGACGCTGCACCACCTCGACCTGATCGCCCACCTCCCGGACGTCGCGGGGCCGCCCGCCGAAGGCCTGGCCCGGTCCCGCGCGATGCTGGAAGCGATCGCCGGCGCCCCGTTCCCCGCGTCGTTCAGCGACGCCGAGGCGCTGCTGATCGGCACCGGCCGCCGAGCGCCCAGCGGCACGGAGAGGGCCGAACTCGGCCTCCTGGGTGCGAAGTTGCCGCTCGTCCTCGGCTGATACGTCCACGCAGTGAGTCGGCGCGCGCAGCCCCGCCCTTGGCGCGACGTGCTCACGATGCGCCAAGTACCCGGCAGCGGTCGCGGCCAGGATCTGCTCCCGCGGATGCGACGAATGACCGGTCTCGCCGCCGCGCACCGCGAATTGCGCATGATAGGTGCCCACTGGGCACAACGTGGGCCGATTCCCTTTCCCCGGCCAGAATTTCGCGACAGATGTGAGGTCAATGTCAACGGGAGAGGGTGACTCCCCTTTTCACCCCGGCCGGCCTCCCCTTGGATCTGAGCCACCCTCGCCTGGCGTGAATACCCCCTGCCACCCGCATGCCCCCTGTACGGCACTGTTCACTGGTAAATGACCAAAGGCCCCGGAAGCATGCGAGCCTTCGGGCCGGAAACCGACGGCGGCAGCGCCGGGAAGATCGGGGAACGGATCTTGCCATGATCGAAGCAAGTGCAGCACGCGCCGACAACGTCGTCGACGCACTGGAACAACACCTTGTCCACGAGGTGCCCCCGCTCCGTCTGCAACGGGCCCGGCGCGAATTCCTCACCCAGGGTTTCGTGAAGACCGGATTCCTCGCACCGTACGACGTCAAGAAGCTCGTCGCGGAGGAATCGGAATCCCTGATCAGTCGCCATGCCGTGCGGCGGGACAGCACGTTCGAGGCGACCGGCGGCACGCCGCGGCGGATGCACAACGTACGCCGCGCCGAGATCGCCGAGTACGGCCGGATCCTTCCGCGACTGTATTCCTCCCCCGGGCTCAGGGAGGCCCTGGGCGTCGTGGCGGGAGAAGATGTTCTTGAATGCCCCTATGCTCCTGAGCAATTCGTCATTACCGAGCTCACGCAGAGCGGCGACACACATGGCTGGCATTGGGACGACTACAGTTTCGCCCTCGTGTGGGTGGTCGACTGCCCGCCGGTGGAACAGGGCGGATTCGTGCAGTGCGTACCGCGTACGGAGTGGGACAAGGAAAACCCGCAGCTGAACCGGCACTTCGTATCGCAGCCCATTCAATCCGTCGAACTCCGGCCAGGCGACCTCTATTTCCTGCGGTCCGACACCACGTTGCACCGGGTGTATCCGGTGACCGGCGGCAGGCGCCTCATCGTGAACATGGGCTATGCCGCGCGCCGTGACCTGGCCAAGTCCATGTCCCACGAGACCATGGACGCCTTGTGGGCGGATCCGGCGGATGGCCGCCCCACGGCTTACGCCCCCGCAGTTCGGGACACAGCCTCCCGCGGAACGGAACAGGAGAGTTCCCAGTGGCGGCCAACGTCCTGCGGCGGCACATCACAGTCCCCGGGCTCGTCGTCCACTACCTGACCTCCGTTCTCGGCGTCGGCCTGCTGGTCATCCCGGTGCTCGCCTGGACCACGGCGGGGCCGCTGTCGCTCCTTGCCTGGGGCATCCTGATCCTGTACAGCTACCCGTTCGCGCTCGTCTTCGCCAAGCTGTCGACACTGCACCCGACGAGCAAGGGCGTCGCGCAGTTCGTCGAGGTGGCCTTCGGCAGAAGGGCGGGCCGGGTCGCCGCGCTCTACCTCCTGATGACGCTGCTCCTGGCCAACCCCGTACTGGGCCTGATCGCCGGCCGCTACCTCCTGGCCGCGCTCGCCCCGGGCGCCTCCAACCGGGCCTCGCTCGCGGCGGGGGCCGTGGTCATCCTCGGCTGCATCGCGCTGAACCTGCTCGGCGTCAAGGTCAGCGGGCGCGTGCAGCTCGCCGTGCTGGTGGTCGTCACCGGGGTGCTGTGCGCCGTCATCGTCCTGGCGCTCCCCCAAGGCAGTTCGGCCCAGCTCCACCCGTTCGCCCCGCACGGCTGGGGCGTGCTCGGCGACTGCCTGCTGATCTGCTTCTTCGGCTTCATCGGGTGGGAGAACGCCGCGCCCATCGCGGAAGAGGTACGCGATCCCGGGCGCACCTTCCCGCGCGGCATCCTGTGCGCCGTCTGCGTCGTGGGGGTCCTCTACTTCGCCATGGCGCTGACGGTCGCCCTCACCCTGCCCTCGGACCAGAACACCGAGCAGGGACTCACCGGATTCACCCGGCTGTTGAGGACGGCCACGGGCGCCGACCACACCACCCTCGGCTACCTGGTGGCGGCCGTCCTGCTCGTGCTCACCACCAACGCCTGGTGCCTGGGAACGTCCCGGGTCGTCTTCGCACTGGCCCGCGAAGGGATCGTCCCCCGTGGCCTGAGCCGGATCTCGCCCCGCACCGGCACACCGTCGCGGGCCGTGCTCGCCCTGGTCCCGGGCTACAGCCTCACCCTCGGCCTCCTTGCGTCGACCGACTCCAACGAGTCCGTCCTCATCAAGGCGTCCTCGGCCGCATACCTCCTGGTCTTCCTCCTCGCCTTCCTGTCCGCCGTCCGTCTCGTAAGGACCGGGCCGATGCGCTGGACGAACTACCTGGTCACCGCCGTGACCCTGCTGATGCTTCCGTTCATGGGCGTCAGCATCGGCTACGCGGCCGCGATGCTGACCGCCGCGGTGCTCGTCGAAAGGTGGCCGGCCAGGCGCGAGCGGACCGGGCCGCGCGTGGCGACCGCACGCCCGCCGTCCCACGAACTCCCCACCACCACACCGCACCACCACCATCCGGAGCACGACCGACGAGAGAGGTGACGCCTTGCTCGGCCGCCACATACTCGGAATGACCGACTTCTCCGCCGACGAGTTACGCACGCTGCTCGCCCTCGCCGAACGCATGAAGCGCGGCGAGGACACCCACCCCTACCTCACCGGCACGGACCTGGGGCTCCTCTTCCACGTACCGTCCACCAGGACCCGGGTCTCCTTCCAGGTGGCCACCGCTCAACTCGGCGGGCGCAGTTACACCTACGGAGCGGAGGAGCTGCGCCTCGCCAACAATGAGACGATCGAGGACACGGCCGGTGTCCTGAGCCGCTATCTCAGCGCCCTCGTGGTCCGCTGGTACGACATGGCCGACTACGGCGCCGGACACCGGCGGCTGCACACCATGGCCGAGCACTCCGCCATCCCGGTCATCAACGCCCTGGACGACGAGGAGCACCCGTGCCAGGTCCTCGCCGATCTGCTGACCCTGCGCGAGCGGTTCGGCGACGGGCTGCCGCAGCGGCGGGTCGTCTACACCTGGGCGTACTCCTCGCGGCAGAAGACGCCGGGCGTTCTGCACTCCTCGCTGCTCGCCGCGGCCCTGCTCGGCCATCACGTCACGTTCGCGCACCCGCCCGGCTTCGACCTCGACGAACGGTACGTCAAGGAGGCGCACGCGCTGGCGGCCTCGTCCGGGGCGCGGCTCGACTTCTGCGACGACATGGCGGAGGCGGTGCGGGGCGCCGACGCGGTGTACGTACAGAGCTGGAAGTCCCTCCAGTTGACCGGGCAGCACGAGTGGCAGGCCCGGACCCGGCTCGCCGACCGGTGGCGGGTGACCGAGCCGCTCATGGCGCTCGCCGCGCCGGGAGCGCCGTTCCTCGACTGCATGCCGAGCAACCGCGGCGAGGAGATGGACGCCGCGGTCAAGGACGGGCCCCGCTCGCTGATCTTCGACCAGGCCGAGAACCGGCTGCACGCCCAGAAGGCGCTGCTCGCCATGGTGCTCGGCTCCTCCACCCGTACGGACACCGGCGACGGGAGCCCGCGATGAACGGGCCGGACGGTGTACGCGGCCCGGAGGCGGACCGCGTCGTGCTCGTCACCGGGGGCGCCGGCGGGATCGGCTCCGCCGTGTGCAGACGCCTCGCCGACCATCGCACCACGCTCGCCGTGGCGGACCGGGACGTCGAGTCCGCCCGGGAGGTCGCCCTGGAGGTGCGGTCGGCGGGCGGCCGGGCCGAGCCGTTCGGCTGCGACCTGTCCCGGCCCGATGAGGTCGAGGCCCTGGTCGCATCCGTCGTGGGGCGCTTCGGCGCGCTGCACGGACTGTGTACGGTCGCGGGCAGCATCCGGCGGGGCGACGTCACGGAGCTGACGCCGGCCGACTGGCGGGCCACCTTCGAGAACAACCTGGACTCGGTCTTCCTGACCTGCCGGACCGCGATTCCCCAGCTGGCCAAGGCGGGCGGGGGCTCGATCGTCACCATCGCCTCGGGCTGGGGCCTGCGGGCGGGGCGGCGGGCCGCCGCCTACTGTGCGGCCAAGGCGGGCGTGGTGATGCTGACGCAGGCCATGGCTCTGGACCACGCGCCGGCGGGCATCCGCGCCAACTGCGTGGCACCCGGAGACGTACGGACCTCCATGCTCGAACACGAGGCACGTCAACTCGGCCGCCCCGTGGCCGAGTTCTACGAGGAGGCGGCCGACCGTCCGCTGGGGCGGGTCGGTGAGCCGCGGGAGATCGCCGATGCCGTGAGCTTCCTGCTCGGCGAGGAGTCGTCCTTCGTGACCGGCGCGGTGTTGACGGTGGACGGCGGAGGCACGCTGTAGCCGTCGGCGTCCGCGCACGAGCGGGCGGCGGCCGCGGCCTGTACCTGTCCCCGGGCTTGGCCGCCGCCCTAACGCGATATAACGTAAGTTCATTCGCAGGCGTCGAGGCGCCGCCCACGAGATCGGGATGGGAACATGTCGGGAAAGACGTCGCCCACTGGTCAGCCGCACGACCCCGGCATGTCACCGCCCACCAGGGCTTCGCACGCCGACCGGGACCGGACCGTCGACCTGCTGCGCATCGCCGCCGGGGACGGTCTGCTCGACGCGACCGAACTGGACCAGCGCCTGGAAGTCGCCCTGACCGCCCGCACTCTGGACGAGCTGGCCGTTCTCACGGCCGACCTGCCGTCCATCGCGGCTTCCGGCGGCGCCGCGGAGGTGAAGGACGTCGTCCGGATCGACCAGCGGGCCGGTTCGGTCCGCCGCGAGGGCCGTTGGGTGGTGCCGCGACGGATCGACCTGAGGCCGTCCTGGTGCGATGTGATGCTCGACTTCTCCGACGCCGTCATCACACAGGACACCCTGCGCATCGACATGAACATGCGCGGCGGCACGCTGCTTCTGGTGACCGGGCCGGGGATCGTGGTGAACACCGAGTCCCTGTCGATGAGCTTCTGCAAGGGCAACACCCCCAGGGCTGCGGCCCCCGGGGCAGAGCACACCCTTCAGGTGGAGCTGACCGGCAGCTTCGCCTACGGCCGGATCAAGGTCCGCACACCACGGCGGACCTTCGGACAGTGGCTGCTCCGCAAACCGGCCTAGCGTGGAGGGGCCGCACATGGGGCGGCCGCACATAAGCCGGCCGCATGTGGCGCGGTCGCACATGGGGCGCGGTCGCCACCATCGAACTCGGCCCCGTTTCCGGCGAGTTCAGGTCAGCTTGGGGAGCAGCAGCTCGATGTCCTGGGCGGACAGCTCGATGCCGAAGACGTCGGTGAGGACCTTAGGCACTTCGTTCGGCTCCAGCTCCCGGGATTCCGCCGGGCCGGGCACCCCCGGCCGCACCGTGGTCAGCCGACGGTTGTCCAGGGTGTGCACCCGGTCGGGGAACAGGCGCTGCAGAAAGACGCGGTCGCTGAAGGCCGAGTGCGGGCTGGAGGCGCCGAAGTGGTTCGCGACCTGGAGGTCGACGGGGTACTGCCGGTGGAGTGTGAAGGTGTGCCGGACCATCCATCCGTCGCTGGCCTTCTCGACCCCCTCGCGCTCGCCGGCGGGCTGGTAGAGCGCCCACCCCTGTTCGCCCGGTGAGACCTCCTGGCGCCGCAGCCGGTACTCCCACACCCCGTCCGACACGTCCGTAGCGTCGGTCAGCTCGATGAGTTCGAGCGGGCTCGTGCCGAAGCCGACGTCGCTCAGCCAGCGCTTGCCCTCCAGCTCGACGATCGCCATCGCGTGCGTCTCGGGCCTGATCTTGCCCGAACCCAGCTCCACCCGGCCCTGGACCACGAAGAACTCGAAGCCGAGGCGCTCCAGGGCCGCCGCGTACAGGGTGACGTGCTCGAAGCAGGTGCCGCCGCGCGGGTTGCCGATCATCCTGGCCTGTACGGAGGGGACGTCGAGCGGGCGGCTCTTGCGGAGCACCGCCTCCAGGTTCTCCCAGCGTACGGAGAGCACATGTGCCCGGTGCAGCGCGCGCAGCGTCGCCAGGGAAGGGGTGCGGTCCCCGTCGTGGCCGAGGTGTGCCAGATAGGCATCGAGATCGAGGGCGTCGCCGTTCCACATACGGAGCGTCTCCTTGTGTGTCGTCACGTCAATCGGCTGGTCACGTATGCCATTTCCAGCGATCTTCCTCGCGGAGCTATTCCGTCCCGGCCTCGGTCCTTGGTCCTGAGCCTGGGGTCCTAGGCATCGCAGGGTTCATCACATGGGCCAGGCCTGATGCGGCCACAGCAGCGTATGCGAGACTTCCGGCCACTTCGTGAAGGGCGGGGCGATGAGCGGCGGAAAGACGAGTGGCGGGAAGAAGGGCGGCCGCAAGCAGTCGGCCGCGGCGATACGCGGGCTCGGTCCGCGCGCCATGGGTGTGGCATGGATCGTGATCATCACCGTGGCCGTGGTGAGCACGCTCGGCCCGGCGCTGCTCGACTTCGGCGTGGGGGTCGTCTTCGGCCTCATCGTTCTGATCACGCTCTACGCATGGGTGCTGCGCCGGATCGTCTTCGGCAGCCGGGCCATACCGCGCTGGGCCAAGCTGACCTACTGGGTCGGCGGCGCCCTGCTGGTGGTCGGCGGGGTGCACGCGCCGGACGCTTTCCTGGCCCTGGCCGGTGAGCAGGGCACGGCCACCATCGCGTACGCCGACGTAGAGACCGGGTCGCACGGCACGAAGTACATCCAGTGCTGGGTCGACCTGCCGGACGGCAACACCGAGCAGCTT
This sequence comes from Streptomyces sp. NBC_00212, assembly GCF_045206365.1. Lineage (NCBI taxonomy): Bacteria > Bacillati > Actinomycetota > Actinomycetes > Kitasatosporales > Streptomycetaceae > Streptomyces > Streptomyces sp. NBC_00212. The sequence continues at coordinate 7,881,658 of NZ_CP108115.1, read as the reverse complement.
CCCAGGACCGGGCCCTGCCCGGCGCCCGACGGCGCGCACCGGCCGGTCGTCTACTCGCCGGGTGGCGTGGTCGGCCCGATCCTTCGGTCCAGAGGGGACCTGATGTGGTGGTGGGCGGCCGGGTTCCAGCTCGCGGGCGTCGGGCTGCTGGCCACCACCGCGGTGCTGACCGTCCGCGATCCCGTCCTGGAACGGCGGTTGTGGCGTCGTTGACGAAGCGAGCCGGCCACACCAGGGAGGGGAAGCCCGGCGCGGCCAGACCCGCACGTTCAGCGTGCACCTCAATTCCCCTGTCGCCAAGGGGTGTTGACGACAATACGTAGTGGAATTCCTTCAATTCGGGATCCTGGTGAGGCACTCTGAAGGATGAGGCGCGTGTGACCACGGGCAGTGACCGGCCCCAGGTGCCCGAGCGACCCACCACCCATGATCATTTATCAAAGCGCCTGGTACGGAAGCTTGGCCGGAGGGTCATGGTGGACGAGCGGGGCGGCTGACAGGCTCCCGGGTATGAAGGTCCTTCCGCGGCTGCATAAAGCCGTCCTGTTGAATTCGGCGCTCGGTGTAGTGCTCGTCGCGGCCGTGGGCGGTGCTTACGCGGTGGTGGTGAACTCCGACAGTTCCTCGACCAAGCGCACGGACACCCGAACAGCCGCCGTCTCCACGGGGAAGGTGCAGTCGACCGTCTCCGGGGCCGGGTTGCTGACCTCGCCGAGCGATGCCGGGATCAACTTCACCACTGGTGGGCAGCTGACCAAGGTCGAGGTCAAGCCGGGTGACAAGGTCACCAAGGGCCAGGAGCTCGCGAAGGTCGACGACACCGCGGCGCGCCAGGCGCTCGCGCAGGCGAAGACGTCGCTGGTGGCCGCCAAGGCGAACCTCGCCAAGGTGCAGGAGGGTCAGCCGGCGAGCCCGCCGGCCAGTGCCGGCCCCAACCCGTCGGGGGGAGCCAGCCACCCCGCGTCGCCGCCCCCCTCACCCAGCCCCACTCCGTCCGCCACACCCAGCGCGACCCCCTCCCCCACTTCCTCGACGCCGCCGGTGACCGGGGCCGCCGCCGAACTGTCCGTGCGCAACGCCGCGTTCGTGAACGTGGTCCCCGTCGCCGATCCGTCCATCGATCCCAACCTGCTCATCCAGGCCCAGGCGCAGGTGTCCCAGGCGCAGACGGCGGTGGACACCGCGCAGCGCACGCTCGACGGGACCGTGCTGACCTCGCCGGTCGACGGAACCGTCGCCTCGGTGGGCGCCACGGTCGGGCAGACGGTGATCGGCACGACGTACACCTCGGGGGCGGGCGCGGCTCCGGGCACGGCGCCGGCCCCCGCCCCCGGTACCACGGGAGGCGCCGGGACGGGTGGCGCCCCGGCCGCGCCGAGCGGTTTCATCGTCCTCACCAACCCGACCGGGATGCAGGTGAAGGCCAACGTCTCGGAGGCCGACGCGCTCCGGCTCAAGCCGGGTCAGGCGGCCACGGTCACCCTGACCGCCCAGTCCAGCAGCGTTCTGAACGCGAGGGTCCTGTCGGTCAGCACGCTCGCCGTGAACGGTGTGGGGACCTCCGCCCAGTACCCCGTGACGCTCGACATCCTGGGCCCGACGAAGGACCTCCACACGGGGCAGGGTGTCAGCGTCCAGATCGTCGCGGGCGAGGCGTCCGACGCCCTGTTCGTGCCGACGGCGGCGTTGAGCGGCACCGGCACCCGGCGCACGGTCACGGTGGTCGCAGCGGACGGGACCGCACACCCCGCTCAGGTGACGGTGGGCGTCGAGAGCGACACCAACACCCAGATCACCAGCGGTCTGACGCAGGGTCAGAAGGTGCGGATCACCACCGTCGCACCGTAGGGCCGGGGCGACTTGACGAGCGGGCCGCACCGGCCCGCTCGCGGCGTTCCCCTCACGATCGCACCCACATCAGGACAAGGGAGTACCCACGACATGGTCCGAGACCGTGACGCGTTCACCAAGACCGGCGGCCAGGACCCCGAGCCGGCCACCGTCGCCGCGCCCGCCCTCAGCGCGGTCCAGCCCGTGACCGGGGAAGGAGACATCGCCGCGGCAGCGGCGGCGTCCCCCGTGGCGGCCGGCACCGGGCAACCCGCGCAGGCGTCGGGCGAGGTGAAGGAGCGCCGCACCGCGCCGTGGCGCGAACTGCCGTGGCTGACCCTGCTCCTGGCCGTCGGCATCGTGGCGGCACTGGCGTTCATCGCCGGCGTACTGGTGGAGAACCACCACCTTCAGTAGGAGGCGGCCGGTTGGGCCACTCTCCTGACGGCCACCAACGCGATGGGCCCGGTGCCCATCGAAGCGACGCCCCCCCGCCTGATGTGAGCCGGGGGGGGCGTCGCTTCGGTCAGGGGGCGATCGGCAGCCGGCGCTTGTGGTCGGTGAGGCGGTAGCGGTTCACGATCGTCTCGAAGGCCCGCTCGTCCACCGGCTTGCCCTCCAGGAAGTCGTCGATGTCGTCGTACGTGACACCGAGCGCGTCCTCGTCGGCCTTGCCCGGGTCGAGGGTCTCCAGGTCGGCCGTCGGGGTCTTCCACACCAGTTCGGCCGGCGCGCCCAGGGTGTCCGCGACGGCGCGCACCCGGCGCTTGGTCAGGCCGGTCAGCGGGACCAGGTCGGCGGCGCCGTCGCCGAACTTGGTGAAGAAGCCGGAGACCGCCTCGGCGGCGTGGTCGGTGCCGACGACCAGGCCGCCCTGCGCGCCGGCCGCCGCGTACTGGGCGATCATGCGCTGGCGGGCCTTGATGTTGCCGTGCACGAAGTCCTGGTGGGCCTCGTCGCGGAAGCCGACACCGGCGGCGAGCGCGGCCTGGAGCGCGGCGTCGCTGGCGGGCTTGATGTCCACGGTCAGGACGTGGTCGGCCTGGATGAAGGAGAGCGCGACCTGGGCGTCGTGCTCGTCGGCCTGGACGCCGTAGGGCAGCCGCATCGCGTAGAAGCGGGCCTCGTGGCCGGCGGCCCGGGCCCGCTCGACGGCGAGCTGGCACAGCCGGCCCGCCGTGGTGGAGTCGACGCCGCCACTGATGCCGAGGACGAGGGAGCGCAGACCGGTGGAGGTCAGCCGCTCGGCGAGGAAGGCCACCCGGCGCTCGATCTCCCGCTCGGCCTCGAAGGTCTCGGCGACCTCCAGCTCCCGGGCGATCTCCTGCTGCAGGGCGATGGACGCCGGCTCGCTCACGTCTGCTCCTTGTTCCGGTTCATGCTGGTCATCGGTTTGTCGCACCCACCCTAACCAAGCCGGCCTCCGGCAGGTCAGGCGCGGGGACCCCCTCGGCACCGGCCCCCGAAGGCGTACGTACTCACCGCTCGGCCCTGACCGCCAGGCGTTTCTTCAGGACGGCCCGGATCCGTCGGCACCAGTCGCGGTGCTCCTCCTCGAAGGCCAGACCGCGCAGGCACGTCAGGTACGGGCCGATGCGCTCGCCGTGGAGCAGGAACTCCCCCTCGTCCGCGTCACCCCTCAACTGCCGCAGCAGCGCGCCGAGCAGCTCGATCTTGGCGTCGGCGGCACAGGCCCGCTCTTCGAGCTGTTCGATCACCGATGCGGTGCCGATGCGGTCGGCGCTCTGGACCTTGACGAGCAGGTCGTCGCGGATGAACGAGGGCTTCGAGGTGGCCGCGGCGAAGTCCTCCAGCTCGGCGCGGCCGGCGTCGGTGACCCGGAAGAGCCGCTTGTTGGGCCGGGTCTCCTGGACCACCTGACGCCCTTCGACCATCCCGTCCCGCTCCAGCTTGGCGAGCTCGGCGTACAGCTGCTGGGGCAGGGCGTGCCAGAAGTTCGCGACGCCGATGTCGAACGCCTTGGCCAGCTGGTAGCCGCTGTACTCGCCGTCCAGCAGCGCAGCGAGGACGGCATGTCGCAAGGCCATCGGAGCACCCCTTCCCTTTCCTCGTCGACCGCTGCATCATACTCAAGAAACTGACTAGTCACATTGTTGAGTATCGGGAGAGGGCATGGAGATTCCAGCCATGGACATGGAGACCGCCGAACGCTTCCGCGCCGCTGTGGAGAAGCGCGACCTCACGGCCCTTGACGACCTGTTCACCGAGGACGTGCGGCTCTACAGCCCGGTGAAGTTCGTTCCCTTCGAGGGCAAGGCGATGGTGCTCGGGCTGTTCGGCGTCCTGGTGCGCACCTTCGAGGACCTGCGCTACATCGGGCGCTTCGAGGGAACGGCCGAGACCAGTGCCGACGGCCAGGAGGCCCCGTCGGTGGTCCTGCCGTTCCGGGCCACGGTGGACGGCAAGCAGATCCACGGCATCGACCTGCTCCAGTTCGACGAGGAGGGCCGGATCAAGGAGTTCACCGTGATGGTCCGTCCCCAGTCCGCCGTGCACACCCTGGGCCGGGCGGTACTGGCCGGCCTGGTCGCCGACGGCCTGGCGCCTGCGCCGGCCGAGCGCTAGGGGGTGTCCGATGGGTCATGGCCGGGGCTGCCGCTATCCGACCAGGGTCTGGGTGCCCACGACCGCGAGGAGTTCGAGGCGTTCGGCGTCCTGGCTGCCGGGTTCAGCCGTGTAGATCATGATGCGCAGGTCGCTTCCCGCTACGAGGAGCACGTCGCAGTCCAGGGTCACGGGGCCCACCTGCGGGTGGTCGATGGTCTTGCGGGACGCCTCGTGGTGGCCCACGGTCCCGGCGTCCCACAGCTCGGCGAACCGGGCGCTGTTCGCCCGGAGGTCGGCGACCAGCTGCCGCAGCCGCTGGTCGGCGGGATAGCGCCGCGCCGCCGCACGCAGGTCGGCGACGACCGCGCTCTCCAGCGCGAGCCGGGACTGAGTGGTGTGGCGGACACGGCCGTCCGAGCCGGCGAAGGCGCGCCACGCGCCGTTGCGGTCACGGCCGTGCCGCTCCCCCATCAGCGCCGTGTACAGCGGATTGGCGAGCAGCAGCGTCCATGACGCGTCGGAGACCGCGACGGGCGTCCCGCTCAGCCGGTCCAGCATGCGGTGCACGCTCGGCGTGATGTAGGCGGGCACGGTGCCCTGCCCCGGCGGCAGGAGTCCGGCGGCGTGGAAGAGGTGCTCGCGTTCGGCGGCGGACAGCCGCAGTGCGCGCCCGAGTGCCTCGACGACCTGCTCCGACGGGTTGGCCGCGCGGCCCTGTTCGAGCCGGGTCACGTAGTCGACCGAGATCCCGGCGAGCATCGCCAGCTCCTCGCGGCGCAGCCCGGCCGCGCGCCGGTGACCACCCGAGGGCAGCCCCGCCGCCTGCGGGGAGACCCGGTCGCGAAAGTGCCGCACCATCCGTCCGAACTCCGTGCTCGCCATGCCCCCACTGTGCCCCGCCGGGCCACGGATCGTCCTGGTACTGACGGTCCCAGGAAGAGGGGACTCCTGTCCGGCGGCGGGCTTTCGCCGCAGCATGGAGCCATGACCACCACACTGATCACCGGAGCGAACAAGGGTCTCGGCTTCGAGACCGCCCGCCGACTCGTCGCCGCGGGCCACACCGTCTACATCGGCAGCCGGGACGAGGAGCGCGGCCGGCTCGCCGCCGAACGCCTTGGCGCGCGGACCGTCCCGCTCGACGTCACCGACGACGCGTCCGTGCGGGCAGCCGCCAAGGTCATCGAGGCCGACGGCGGCCTCGACGTGCTGGTCAACAACGCGGGCATCGAGGTCCGGGGCGCCGACAACACTGTGCTGGGTGCGGCGGACGTGACCGCCGACCACATGCGCCAGGTCTTCGAGACGAACGTCTTCGGCATGGTCCGCGTCACCCACGCGTTCCTGCCGCTGCTGCGGCGCTCCGCCGCCCCGGTCGTCGTCAACGTCAGCAGCGGCCTGGCCTCGCTGACCCGTCTCTCCGACGCGTCCTCGCCGGCGTACGGCTATCCGGGCGTCGCCTACCCGGCGTCCAAGACCGCGGTCAACACGATCACCGTGCAGTACGCGAAGGCGTTCCCGGCCATGCGGATCAACGCGGTGGAGCCCGGCTTCACCAAGACGGACCTGAACGGCAACACGGGCGTCCAGACCGTCGAGCAGGGAGCCGACATCATCGTCCGCATGGCCCTGACGGGCCCCGACGGCCCGACCGGCGGTTACTTCGACGCCGAGGGCCCGCTCCCCTGGTAGACCACCCGTGCGCCGGTCGTCGAGATGCCGTAGGGGGTGAGCTGTACGAGGGTGGGTACGCGGTCAGGCTGCTGGCCGTCCGTACCGAGGAGCGCGTGAACGATGGAAGCACTGCACGGCAGAAGTGATGGCGGCCCGGGGCCCCGCGCCCAGGCCGCCCGCCCGGGCGCGACCGACTCACGTGTGACCCTGCGGGTCAACGACGCCACGCACAAGGTCGAGTTGGAGCACTGCGCCACCCTCCTGGAGGTACTCCGCGACAACTTGGGCCTGACCGGCTCGAAGAAGAGGTGTGACGACGGCCGGTGCGGGGAGTGCACGGTGCTGCTCGACGGGCGTCGGGTCATCAGCTGTCTGCTCCTCGCCGTCGCGCAGGAGGGGCACGAGGTCGTCACAGTGGAGGGGCTCGCGGGCACATCGGGCCCGCACGAAAGCCTCCACCCGCTGCGGCGGCCCGCCGTCGACCGGGATGCCTTCCAGTGCGGCTACTGCGCACCCGACCAGCAGGGTTCGCCCGAAGGGACGCACTCCGGCGACCCGGGGCAGCAACCCCCCGTCGTCACCGACATGGAGCTGCCGGCGGACCCCCCGGTGCGGCTGAGCGCCGCCGAGGTCCGGGAGCAGCTGAGCGGCAATCTGTGCCGCTGCGGTGCCTACCCGAGCGCGGCCCGAGCCGGACAGGATGTGACCGCGTGAAGCCGATCTCCTATGTCTGTGCCCGGAGCGTGGCGGAGGCGGCCGCCGCCCACGGCGGGCGTCCCGAGGCCCGCTATCTGGGCGGTGGCACCAACCTCATCGACCTGATGAAACTCGGGGTCGAGCGGCCCGACATCCTGGTCGACATCACCCGGCTGCCCTTCGACCGGATCGAGGAGCAGCCGGACGGTTCGGTACGGGTCGGAGCCACGGCACGCAACAGCGACCTCGCCACGCACCCGGTCGTCCTGGAGCGGTATCCCGTGCTGGCGCAGGCGGTGCTCAGCGGGGCTTCGGGTCCGCTGCGCAACATGGCGACCACGGCCGGAAATCTCCTTCAGCGCACGCGGTGCGGCTATTTCCAGGACCTGTCGAGGCCCTGCAACAAGAGGGTGCCGGGGAGCGGGTGCGGTGCGCTGGACGGCGTCAACCGCGATCACGCCGTCTTCGGCCACTCGCCGCACTGCGTGGCGACCCACCCGTCCGACCTCGCCGTGGCGCTCGCGGCGCTCGACGCGCTGGTCGAGCTGGCCGGTCCCGCAGGGGTGAGGACCGTGCCCGTGACCGAGTTCCACCGGCTGCCGCGGGAAAGACCCGAGCAGGACACCGTGCTCCGGCCCGGCGAACTCATCACAGGCGTGCTGCTGCCGCCCGTTCCCAAGGAGGCCGTCTCCCGCTACCGCAAGGCGCGGGACCGGGCGTCGGACACGTACATGCTGGCCTCGGTCGCGGCCGTGGTGCAGGTGGAGCGCGGGGTGGTGCAGCACGTCGCCGTCGCCTTCGGCGGCCTGGCTCACCGCCCGTGGCGCGCCCGCCAGACGGAGGCGGCGCTGCTTGGCGCCAAGCCCACCCCGGAGATCGTCGAGCAGGCGGTGGAGGCGGAGATGGCCACGGCGGTGCCGCTGCGGCACAACGCGTACAAGGTGGAGCTCGCCCGGGGCCTGGCCCGGGAGGTCCTGGGTTCGATGGCCGTCGGGCGCCGCAGGCCCTGAGCCGTACGCGTCCCGTTCCCCGCGCCCCTCTCGGCGTGTGGAGGACCACTGCGCTGGTGGCGATATCGGCGGGCGCGGGGGCCCGCTGGTCAGCGGCGGTGCTGATCCGTCATCGTCGGCGGCGCGTTGTGCGCGGAGAACGTGCCGAAGGAGACCCGGTCGCTGTGTGCCTGGATCCGGCTCTGCTGCTCGATGAGCAGTCCCTCCGCGTTCTCGGTACGGGAGTTCCCGCGCCGCAGCAACGTCACGACGAGGAGTACCGCCGCTCCGGCGAGCAGGCCGAGGAATATCAAGACTGTGACCACAGGTGTCCGTTCCTTCGCCGGCCAGGGCAGCAAAGTGCTGGTGCCCGTCACCGTCGCATGGTGCGTGAGAGCTGCATGACGGTGTGTCGTGCCGCCTGGGCCGGATCCTATGTGAGCGACCTGGCCGTCCACCATCGATCAGCACCACGCCGTGACGGCAACCGGCCAACGGAACAGCGGGGTCCTTGTTCCGCTCGGCCAGGTCAACCGCCGGTCGCACCCACCACATCGCGACAGTGTGCCCGCGCCGGCAACGCCATGGCAGTCACCTCGGTACACCTGCCCGTGTTCCCCGCCGGGGAATCCCCCAAGACGTACCCATAAGTGGCTCGCGTCCGACGTACGGAGCATCCCCGTGCGTAGGGTGCCCGGATGCGCCTGGTGGGGGCGCGGGGTGACAGAGAGAGGCGGAACCGGTGGAGTCGACGGCTTTCGACGCGAGCGAGCGGCGGATCTGGGCGGGGCGGGCCGAGGCGTACGCGGGCAGCTTCGGCAAGTTGTGTGCCCATCCGGTCCCCCGGCTGCTCGACGCGGCTCGGGTGCGGGCCGGGGTGCGGGTGCTCGATGTGGGGACGGGAACGGGCACGGTCGCGGCGGCCGCCTGTGCGCGAGGCGCGCGCGTGACGGGGGTCGACGCCGAGATCAGCATGGTGGAGCTGGCGGCGCAGGCCGTGCCCGCGGCCGAGATGCACCTGGCCTCGCTTTCTCAACTCCCTTTCTCGGACGGCCTGTTCGACGCAGTGACGGGCAACTTCGTCCTCAACCACGTGGGCCGGCCGAGGGCCGCGCTGGCCGAACTCCGTCGTGTGGTGCGCCCGGGCGGATGGATCGCGGTGACCATCTGGTCCGTACCCACCGCGCCCGGACAGGCCTTGCTCGGCCGGGCCGTCCAGGCCGCGGGCGCGGCCCGGCCGCCCCACATCCCGGCGCTGGCCGCCGAGGACGATTTCGCCCGCACCGAGACCGGACTGGCCGCACTCCTCACATCGGCAGGCCTGAAGGATGTGGTGTGTGAGTCGCTCCAGTGGGACCACCACACAGAAGTCGAGGAGTGGTGGGGTGGGGCGGTCGGTGGGGTGGGCGCCATCGGACAGACCGTGGTGAGTCAGCCGGACCACACCCTCGCGGAGATCAAGCGCCATTTCGGTCTCCTCAGTGCCGAATTCGCCGGGCCCGCGGGCCGCCTGGTCCTCCCGCACGCCGCCCTCCTCGCCCGCGCCCGCCGCTGACGAAAGCCGAGCGGGCCTCCGGCTCACCTGCCGGAAGGAGCCGACCCGATCTCAACCACTCGTGCCCACGCGGGCGGCGTGTCCGGTTCGTAGTCGGGGTCGTGCTCGTTCCCCGCGTGGGCGGCCCGGTGGTGTGGAAACAGACCCACCACCGTCCGGCACGGTGGGCGAGTGGCCGGCCAAGGAGTCTGGCCGTCGGTCAGGATCACGATGGCGTCGGGGCGGGGCTGCGCCCGCAGCGCCCGCGCGAAGCCCTCACGCAGATCCGTACCGCCACCACCGATCAGCGGGATTCCTTCGCCCCGGCACAGCGGGTGCACGATGTGGGCCGCGGCGTCGCACGGCAGCACCGAGACCAGGTCGCGGCGGCCGCCCACCGCACGGGAGATCGCGGCAACTTCCAGGAGCGCGCTGCCCAGTTCGGCGTCGCTGACCGAGCCGGAGGTGTCGATGACCACGGACACGCGGGGCGGCTTGCGCCGAAGGCTCGGCAGCACCACGCCGGGCGTTCCGGCCGAGCGCCGCGACGGCCGGCCGTACGTGTAGTCCTCGCCCGCGCCTGCCCCGGAGACCGCCGAGCGGACCGCCGCGCCCAGCAACTCCCGCCACGGCTGCGGTGGATGGAAGGCCTCTTCGGCCCAGCGCCGCCATCCGTCCGGTGCCGTACCGGGACGGCACCGGATGCCCTGCGCCACGCGGAAGCGGACCGCGTCGCGTTCCTGCTCGCTGAGGCCGTGCGCGCCGTCCGGCCCGAGCTCCCAGTCCCGCTCAAGCCCGTCGGCACCGCTGCCGCAGTCGAGCCACGCCATCAGCTGCGTGGTCGGCCCGAGCCCGAACTTGAGCAGGTAGTCCTCCATGAGCTCGCCCGTACCGAGCCCCAACACCCCGGGTTCGACCGCCCCTTCGGGCCGGACGAGGCCGTCGCCGTACACATCGTCGTTGATCTCGCAGTCCGCGGCGATGTTCATCCGCAGGCGTTCGCCCCGGCCGGTGAGTCCGCGTTCGCGCGCGAGCCGGTCACTGCGCCCGTGGTGGTCGCGCAGCAGGTGGGACACCTCGTGCACCCATACGCCGGCCAGCTCCTCCACCGGCGTGCGAGCCACGAACGTCGGCGAGACGTAGCACCGCCAGTGCCGGTCGACGGCCATGGTCGGTACGCGCCGCGACTCCACGGGGTGCAGGGCGAACAGGGCCGTGGCCAGGTAGGGCCGGACGCGGGCGGCGTGCAGCCGGGCGGCGAAGAGCTTGCCGAGGTCGAGACTGCCGGGAACCTTGTCGTGGTTCAGGGTTCCGGGTGCGGCCCGGCTGGTCATCGGCCCGCCGTCGTCGTGGCCCGCGCCCGGGCCGCCGCGTGATCGGCCCGCCGGGACAGGGACACCGCTCCGGCCAGCCGCTCGATCGCCTCGGGCACGTCCCAGTCCTCCCGGCGCAGTGCCGCGAGCGTGGTGGCCGGGACGACGACCAGGTCCGGGGCTCCGCTCTCCACCGCCCGGACCATGAGCGCCCAGGCCGCGTCCCAGCGGGCCTTGTCGGGGCGTTGGCGTACGGCGGCCACCACACCGTCGAGCACGGCCTGCCGCAGGTCTCCTCGCTCGGGCAGCTCGGCGCCGGCCGGGTCGGAGAGCAGCGTCTCGGGGTCCGGGAGGTCCATCCGGTCCAGGCTCGCGAGGAGCTCAAGGCCCGGGCCGTCCCCCACCGTTCCTCTGACCAGCAGGGCGAGTACGTCACGGGAGGCGCCGGCCGCGGTCGCGAAGGCGATCAGGCACAGGGTCATCTCCCAGCTGCGGGGCGAGGGCCAGGGGCCGCCCCGGCGGGTTTCATTGCTGGGCAGTTGGTGGACGAGTTTGGGGCGGGCGGCGAGGAGCCCGCACACCGCACGGCGGGCGAAGTCCACGGCCTGGGGCAGCTGGTGCGGGGCGAGCCGGGGCAGTGTGGCCCGGGGCCATGTGCCGCCCAGGCCGCGCACGACGACCTCGTGGTCGTGGGTCCACTGGAGGTGGACGAACCGGTTGGCGAGCGGCGGGCTGAGCTCCCACCCGTCGGCCGCCGAGGACCGGGGGTTGGCGGCCGCCACGATGCGTACGCCGGGCGGCAGTTGAAGGGCGCCGATGCGCCGTTCCAGTACGAGCCGGAGCAACGCGGCCTGGACGGCGGGCGGCGCGGTGGACAGCTCGTCGAGGAAGAGGAGCCCCCGGCCGGCCCGGACCAGGCGCACGGCCCAGTCCGGTGGCGCCATCGGAACGCCCTGTTCAGCGGGGTCGTCGCCGACGATGGGCAGGCCGGAGAAGTCCGACGGCTCGTGCACACTGGCGATCACTGTGGTCAGCGGAAGGTCCAGGGCAGCCGCCAGCTGGGTCAGAGCCGCGGTCTTGCCGATGCCGGGCTCACCCCACAGGAGTACGGGCAGGTCGGCGGCGACCGCCAGGGTCAGCGCCTCAAGCTGTGTGTCGGGACGCGGTTCGGTCGTGGTGTCGCGCAGCAGGCTCAACAGCTCGCCAGCTACGTCGAGTTGGTGGTGTGAGTGCGCGTGGGGGGCAGGCATGGAGTGGTGCGTGTCGATGGCGGTGAACTGGGTGCGTGTGGGCATATGTGGTCATCACCTATGAGTTCGTGGGTGTGCATGGTGAGCTGAGGGCGCTTGCGGGGACATGGGACCCAGGGCGGTCAGCGGAAGTTGTGTGCGGCGGGGGTGTGAGCGTCGGCCTCGCGGACGGTCGCAGGGGCCATCAGTGGGAGTAGGTGTGGCGGGTTGTGGGAGCGGCCCTTCCGGCGAGGTCTGTCAGCGGGCCTGGGTATGGCGGGGGTGTGAGCGTCGGTCGCTTGGGCGGGAAGGGCCCGGGTAGAGGCGGCCGGGTCCGGGGCCGATCAGTTCCGACCGGTACAGCCCGTACGTGATCCGTCGCTGGGCGGCCGCCTCCAGTTCGTCCCGCAGCGCGCCGCCGCGCAACACCGCTTCGGGGCCGAGCAGTTGCTCGACGACGGCCAGCGCTCCGGCGATGTCACCGTGATCCAGCCGCTCGCGCACCCCGACGAGGCACTCCGGACGCCGGTGCGCCTCGTCGATGACCCGCAGGCAGGGCAGTGGCGTACCGGTCAGGGCGACAAGGAGCTCCTCCCGCCGTATCTCGGCCGGGTCATGGTCGAGCGGCGCCAACACCCCGTCCACCAGGCCGATCCGGTGCTGTTCTCCCCGGCACTCCACGAGGCGCGGTCGGTCCGGTCGATCGGGAGCCCGAGAGAAGGCGGGCGGCGCGTGATCGGGTACGAGTGCCGACGCGACCAGCGGATGCAGCCGGTCGGCCTCGATGGAACCGGTGCGGAGCAGGTCCAGGTCGGGCAGTTCCCAGGTCGCCGCGTCGGGAAGAACCGGCGGGGCCACAATGTTGGCGCCCGGCGGCCCTGCCGCGAGCCGCAGGCCGGGCGGGCCGAGACCGTCCGGGTCCGTGACCAACTCCAGAGCCAGCCGGCCCCGGGATCCCAGCCGTACGGTGACGGCGCCCGTGGAACGCCCCTCGGCGCGCAGCACAATCGCGGCCTCGGGCGCCCAACGGGAGAGGGCACACCGGTGGCCCGGCGGCACGGCGCCCCGCACCGCCGGGTCCAGCACGGGACCGCCGCCGGCCGGTGGCCCATCGGGCCCATCGGAGGCGTCGCGGCCTCCTGGGCCGTCGTGCCCATCGGCTCCGGAGCGCATCCGCAGTTCGTCGGTCCTGCGCGCGTCCCACAGATGTCGGTGCAGGTCGAGGCGGAAGCGTGGGTGGGGGTGGGGGTGCGGATGACGCGAAGCACCGGCCGCCGCGAAGCGGGATCCGTGGCGGGATCCGCCCCACAGCGCGAGGCTGATCCGCTGGCCCGCGTCCGCCCAGGCCGGTGCGGTCCGGGCCACGAGGTGGACCGGGCTCGCGCCGTCAGGACCCGTGGCGCCGTACTTGGCCAGCGCGATGGTCAGACCTGGGCGCAGCAGCCCGTCAGGAGCGACCCTCGGCATGTGCCAGCGCAACAGGTCGGGCGCCAACTGGCGTAGATCCGCCCGGAGTTGGGCAGCGAGTTCCTGGCCATGGGTGCGCGCCAAAGAACGTACATCGAGATCGACATCGACACCTGCGGCGGCGCACGCGCCTGCCCAGTCCCCTACGGAACGGCGGGCGGTCGCGGTCTCGATCATTGAGGGCGGCACGGCGAACTCGCGCACGCGCAGCCAGAAGGAAGGGCGGGAATCCCCATTCGCGATCCGAGTGAGCATCAGCACTCACCTTGCGCGGACGGGTCCCCCAATCTGTTCACGGAGGAAGTTGTCATCGCCGGGAGCGTAAACCCCATGGCTGTGATCTGTCAGGTGTGTTTCCGGCTCGCAATCGGCAAGGGAGCGCCCAGCACCCACCATCCCCTATCGCAAGACTTCCTGCGTTAGGCTCGCTCGTACGCCGGCCTCGACAGGGCAACGCCTGGCCCGCGGCCCGGCCGCGCGGTCGGCAGCACGGAGGCCTTGATCGACTGGTCATGTATCAGACCGGGGCATAAGGTCGATTAGTGGACGTCAGCGTCCACGGCCCCTCGCACGAGGGCAAGGTCCGCCATGACGAGTTCGCAGCCGAGACCCACGATCGAGACCGCCGCCCCCGGCAGGAAGGGCGGCGGCAAGGGGATCGCGCTCCTGGTCATCGCCTCGTGCCAGTTGATGGTGGTGCTCGACGTCACCATCGTGAACATCGCCCTTCCGCACATTCAGAGCGCGTTGCACTTCTCGACCACGGGCCTGGCCTGGGTGGTCAGCGCCTACACCCTCACCTTCGGCGGGCTGCTCCTGCTCGGCGGGCGCACCGGCGACATCGTCGGCAGGCGCAGGGTCTTCATGTGCGGCGTGCTGCTCTTCGCGATCGCCTCCCTGCTCGGCGGACTGTCGCAGAACTCCGGCCAGTTGCTCGCGGCGCGCGCGATCCAGGGGGTAGGCGGCGCCATCGCCTCGCCGACCGCGCTCGCGCTGATCACCACCACGTTCACCGAAGGCCTCGAACGCAACAGGGCATTCGGAGTCTTCGCGGCGGTCTCCGCGGGCGGCGGCGCGATCGGTCTGCTCGCCGGCGGCATCCTCGTCGAATGGCTCGACTGGCGCTGGGTCCTGTTCGTCAACGTACCGATCGCCGCGCTGATCCTGCTGGCCACCCCGCGGCACATCAAGGAGTCCGAACGCCATTCCGGCCACTTCGACCTGGCCGGAGCACTGACCTCCACGCTCGGCATGGTCGCGCTGGTCTACGGCTTCATCCGGGCTGCCCAGGAGGGCTGGCGCGACCCGTTCACGCTGGGGTCGTTCGGCGCCGCGGTGGTGCTCCTCTTCACCTTCGTCATGGTGGAGCGGCGCTCGCAGCAGCCGATCACTCCGCTGCACATGTTCGCCGACCGCAACCGTGCGGGCACGTACGGCATCATGCTGAGCCTGGCCGCCTCGATCTTCGGCATGTTCTTCTTCCTCACGCTGTTCGTGCAGGACGTGCTCGGCTTCACCCCGCTCCGGGCCGGTCTCGCCTTCCTGCCGGTCAGCGCGATCATCGCGGTGGGTGCGGGTCTGGCGTCCCAACTGCTGCCGAAATACGGGCCCAAGCCCTTCATGGTGACGGGCGCGATCCTGGCCGCGGCGGGGTTGTCCTGGCTCACGCAGACGGACATCCACTCCACCTATCTGGGGAGCATCCTCGGCCCGATCCTCGTCTTCGGCCTGGGCATGGGGCTGAACTTCGTCTCGCTGACGCTCATGGCCGTCTCCGGTGTCCCTCCGCACGAGGCGGGCGCGGCCTCCGGCATGCTCAACGCCACGCAGCAGGTGGGCGGCTCACTGGGCCTGTCCATCCTGGTCACGGTGTTCGGCACGGCCAGCCGGAACGAGGCGACCGACCAGGTTCCGAAATTCCTGGCCCAGGCCGATCCGGCGCAGCGCCTGATGTTCCGGCGCACCGGACAGCTGCCGCACCCATGGAGCGACCAGGTGCTCACGTCCGGGGTGTCCACGGCCTTCATCGTGGCCGCGATCTTCGCGGTGGTGGCCGCGCTGATCGCCCTCCTCGCCATTCAGGTACGCCCCTCGGACCTCGAACGCCTCCAGGGCGCAAGGCCCACCGGCGCCTGAGGAGCCGCCTACCTACACCATCAACTCTCCTGCGCAGTACGGGACTTCCGTGCATAGCAAAGGCGCGGCAGCGGGGCACCAGACA
The DNA here is from genome assembly GCF_045206365.1 of Streptomyces sp. NBC_00212. Lineage (NCBI taxonomy): Bacteria > Bacillati > Actinomycetota > Actinomycetes > Kitasatosporales > Streptomycetaceae > Streptomyces > Streptomyces sp. NBC_00212. Next base: position 7,866,137 of record NZ_CP108115.1, on the reverse strand, counting down.
AGCACGAGCCTCACGCACGGCACGGTGGCACAACACGGCGCCGGGGCGCGCGTGCGCGCGCCGTCCGTGCTGCTTCGCGCCGGGTTCCGCGCCATCCGGGTGGGGAGGATATTCGGGATCCGGGGACGATCCGAGCCCCGCGTCGGCGGATTCCTTCCGGAGGTGCCCCACCGTGAGCACGACGATCCCCTCGCCTACGGGAAAGGCCCCCGGGGCCTGGCCGTTGCTCGGCCACGCATGGCAACTCCACTCACGCCCCCTGGAGTTCCTGTCCTCGCTCCCCGCGCACGGGGACCTCGTACGCATCGGGATGGGCCCCTGGCCGGCGTACGTCGTCTGCGAACCGGACGCGGCCCACCGCATGCTCACGGACTCCCGCACCTTCGACAAGGGCGGCCCGTTCTTCGACAAGGCGCGTGTGCTCTTCGGCAGCAGTCTGCCCATGGCGGGCTGGCAGGAGCACCGATGGCAGCGCCGCCAGATGCAGCCCGCCTTCCAGAGCGACCGGATCGAGAAGTACGCCGTGGTGATGGGCGAGGAGGTCGACCGCATGACCTCCCGCTGGCGGCCGGGCCAACGCCTGGACGTCACGGACGCGCTGACCACCCTGACCCTGCGCATCGTGACCCGCAGCGTGCTCGGCGCCGAAGCGCAGGACGAGGCCGTCGCCGAGGTCCAGCAGAGTCTGCACACGGTGATCGACGGCATCTACCAGCGCGTCATGCTGCCGCTGGGCCCGCTCTACCGGCTGCCCACCCCCGCCAACCGCCGCTACCGCCGTGCCTGCGACCGGCTGCACCGCGCCATCGACGGCATCATCGCCGAGCGTCGGGCGTCTCCGGGCGGCGACGACCTGGTCTCCATGCTGCTGGCCGCGCGCAACGACGACACCGGCGAGCCGATGACCGACGTGGACATCCGTGACCAGCTCATGGTCATGATCGGCGCCGGGTTCGAAACCACCGCCAACAGCCTGGCGTTCGCCCTGTGGCTGCTCAGCCAGCACCCCGAGGCCGAGGCGCAGGTGCACGCGGAGGTCGACCGGACGCTGGCCGGCCGTACGGCCACCACGAAGGACCTCGACGGCCTCACCTACACCCGGCGCGTCATCAACGAGGTCCTGCGCATGTACCCGGCGGGCTGGTTCTTCACCCGCGTCACCACCACCGACACCACGCTCGCCGGGCGCCACCTGCCCAAGGGCACGGCCCTCCTGTACAGCGCCTACCTCCTCCAGCACCGCCCCGAGCTGTTCCCCGACCCCGACCGCTTCGACCCCGACCGCTGGATCGGCCAGAACACCGACAGCCTGCCCCGGGGCACCTTCGTCTCGTTCGGCGGCGGCAACCGCAAATGCATCGGCGACCAGTTCGCCCTCATCGAGATGACGCTGGCCCTGGCCACCGTCTGCACCCGCTGGAGCCTGCACCCCGACCCCGGCGCCACCATGACCATCCAGGTCCGCGGCACCCTCGGCCCGGGCCGGTTGCACATGACCTGCCAACCCCGGAGCAAGCCCGAGGAAGACTGACCCCGCCCGCCGGCCATCCGCGTGGACGGCTGAGCCGACGAGGGATCCCGCCCCCACCAACCGGTCGGCGCCGCGAACCGGAATCGGAACCACCGCCGGGACCTCGCCGTCCTCCAGCGCGTGATCGTCGCGAACAGCGGCGGCGCGAGGATTCCCGGACCTGCGGTTTTCCGGGTTGGAGGTGTTGCGCGTGCGGGGACTGATCAACGCGGCCCGGTCACGGTCGGGCGCGTCGGAGGAGGACGCGTTCGGACACACGATGTCGTTCGCGGCCCTGGCTCAGGCGCCGAACAGGCGCCGGACCGAAGCCTGGCTGCTGGGTTTCGTCGTCGTGATCACGCTCGGCGGCTACGCCTGCACCGGCCTGTCGATGCAGGGCCGGCTGCCCGCGGGGTTCACCGGGTTCGCCGTCGCCGTCTCCCTGCTCGCGCTGGTCCCGCACCTGGCCGTACGGCGCTGGGCCGCGCGGGCCGATCCTCTGCTGCTGCCGCTCGCCCTGCTGCTCACGGGCCTCGGCCTGGTCCTCCTGCACCGCCTGGACATCACGTACGTGGCCGAACCCCGCCTGAAGATCGCCCCTGCGGGCAACGGGCAGCTGGTGTGGACGGTCATCGGTGTGGCGGTCTGCGTCGGCCTGCTGATCGTCCTGCGCGACCACCGCCGGCTCCAGCGCTACCTCTACCTGATGATGGCCGTCGCCCTGGTGCTCCTGATGGCCCCCGCGTTCTCCAGCGCGGACCAGTTCGGCGCCAAGCGCTGGATCATGATGGGGTCGCTGTCCGTACAGCCCGGCGAATTCGTGAAGATCATGATCGCGGTGTTCTTCGCGGGCTATCTCACCGTGAACCGCGATGCGCTGGCCCTGTCCGGCCGCCGCCTGCTCGGCATGCGGCTGCCGCCCGGCCGCCAGCTCGGCCCGATCGCGACGATCTGGGCGCTCAGCCTCCTGGTGCTCATCTTCGAGCGCGACCTCGGTACGTCCCTGATCTTCTTCGGCCTGTTCGTGATCATGCTGTACATGGCCACGGAGCGGACCAGCTGGGTGGTGTGCGGTCTGCTGATGGCCGTGGTCGGCGCCGGGGTGGTCGGTTCGCTGGAGCCGCACGTCCACGGCCGGGTCGAGGCATGGCTGAACCCGATGGCCGCCTTCACTCCGGAGGGCAAGAAGGCGGGCATCTCCGAGCAGTTGGGCCAGGCCCTCTTCAGCTTCGGCAGCGGCGGCATCACCGGGACCGGCCTCGGCCAGGGCCACCCGGAACTCATCCGTTTCGCCGGGAACAGCGACTTCATCCTCACCACCGTCGGCGAAGAGCTCGGCCTGGCCGGGGTGATGGCCGTCCTGCTCCTGTACGGGCTGCTCGCCCAGCGCGGCCTCCACGTCGGGATGCTGGCCCGCGACCCCTTCGGCAAGCTGCTCGCCACGGGCATGGCAGGCGCCCTGGTGCTCCAAGTGTTCGTGGTGACGGGTGGTGTCATGGGGCTGATCCCGCTCACCGGAAAGGCGCTGCCCTTCCTCGCGAAGGGCGGCTCGTCGATGGTGGCCAACTGGCTGATGGTGGCTCTGTTGATCCGGATCAGCGACAGCGCGCAGCGCCGTCACGAGCCGGCTTCCGGTCACGGCTCCCTCTCGAACTCCCCTGAGCGCAGAGGGGTTTCGAGGGCGGGGTGAGCTGCCCCGCGCCGGGTCGGAACCATGAGGTGTTCATGCCGCGTCCACACCTGTGGTCACGTCATCCGCCGTTCCCAGGAGGGGAAACACCATGGTCGACCCGGGCAGCACGCTCCCGCCCAACCAGCGCCGCAGAAAAGGGGGATGCCTCCCCTCACTGGTGGTTCTCGTGGTGCTCCTGGGTCTCGGGTTCGGCGAGTCCAAGCTCTTCGGGCACGACAGCGGAAAGTCCTCGTCGTCCTCGTCCGGCTCCCACGACAGCGGGGAGTGGAAGGTGGGTGACTGCGGAGGCCCCGACCCCGATGACAAGCCGAACGGCTACAAGGCGTTCGGCTGCGGCGATTCGGGCGCGACCTTCAAGGCCCTCGACATCCAGGCCGCCAGTTTCATGCCCGACTCCATCCAGTGCCCCGCGGGCACGGATCTCATCATCCAGGTGAGCGTCAGCTACGGCTCCTCGAAGAGCAAGGGCGGCGGCATCCCCACCAAGACGGTGTGCGGGCGCAACCTGTCCGGCGACCACCCCGGGGACGCCGGCGCCGGTGGCGGCCAGTTGGTCAAGGGCGACTGCGTCACGTCCACGGCGAAGGAAGTCCCCTGCGCCTCCGGAGGTTCGGACACGTACAAGGTGCTCGGCCTCACGAAGGAGACGTCGCAGTGCCCGACGGGCACCACCGAACCGATGCGGCTGACCATGGCGATCGGCCGGCCCTACGACGTGATCTGCGCCGCCAAGCAGTAGCCGCGAAGCGGTAACCGGCCGCGCGCCCGTGCCTACTTCAGCCGCAGAGGCACGGAGAGAAGGCCGCGGTGGCGGGGGTTGGCCTGCCACCGCGCCTCGTGGTCCTCGCTCAGGCGCAGGTCGGGGTGGCGGGTGAGCAGGTGGGTGAAGGCGATCTCGGCCTGGAGGCGGGCGAGCGGGGCGCCCAGGCAGTGGTGGATGCCGTGGCCGAACGCGATATGCCTGGCGGCGTCCGCCCTGCTGATGTCGAACCGGTCGGGGTCGGCGAACACCCTCGGATCGCGGTTGGCGCCGAGCAGCGAGATCTGCACGAACTCGCCTTCGTCCACGGTCACTCCCCCGGCCGTGACCGGTTCGGTGGTGTAGCGGAACGAGGCGAGGCCCGAGGGGGATTCGTAGCGCAGGATCTCCTCGACGGCGCCCGGCATGAGCGTCAAGTCGGCCTGGAGCGCGGCGAGTTGATCGGGGTGGGTGAGCAGCGTGTAGATGCCGTTGGCGATCAGGTTGACCGTGGTCTGGTGGCCGGCGACGAACAGGAGGAAGGCCATCGCGGTGATCTCGTCCTCGGTGAGCGCTTCCTCGCCCTCCTCGCGGGCCTGGAGCAGCGCGGACAGCAGCCCGTCGTCGGGGTGTTCGCGTTTGAGGGCGATGAGCGCGCGCAGGTAGGCGAGCATCGATTCGGCGGTGAACACCGACACCTCGCCGTCGCCCTGGCCCCCGTCGAGGGTGTTGCCGCGCACCTGGAGCGTCTCGTGGTCGGCGTCGGACGCGCCGAAGAGATCGAACACGACAGCCACCGGCAGCGGCAGCGCGAACTCGCTGATCAGCTCGACCTCGTCGCGCCCTTCCCACGCGTCGATCAGTCCGGTCACATGGGCTTCGATCATCGGCCGCAGCGCCGCGGTGCGCCGGGCGGTGAACGCCTGCTGGACGAGCTTGCGCAGCCGGGTGTGGTCCGGCGGGTCCGAGTTGAGCATGTGGGCGAACAAGGCGCTGCCCGGGCCCTGGGTGAGTCCGACGTGGCGGCCGAACCTCTCCACCGCCCCGTTCTTGGAGAGCCTCGGGTCGGCGAGCAGTTCCTTCGCCTCGCCATAGGAGGTGACGACCCACCCCTCGACCGGGGTCGGCCCCGGATACCGGGCGTGGCGGACCCCGCCTTCCTCGCGCCATCGCCGGTAGGTGGCGTGGGCGTGCTCGAAGAACGACGGACCGAGCATCTCGATGTCAGACATGGCGCACCTTGTTCCGGTGACCGACGTGGACGGTCTTCACACCCAGGAGTCCCACCAGCGGTACGTCGGCGGACCGCTGGCCCGGGGCGACGACGAGGCCGGTGCGGCGGATGTGGTCGAGGAGGAGTTCGGCGAGCGGCATGACCATGTGGCGCCCCCAGCACCGTTCCGAGACGTGCCCGAACGGCATGTATCCGGGCGTGTCGTCCGGGTCGAGGCCGTCCCATCGCTCCGGCCGGAACTCGTTCGGCGCTTCCCACAGGGCGGGGTCGCGGTGGGTGAGGAGCGGCAGCATCAGGAGGTCGTCGCCGGGCCCGATGCGCTCGTCGACGGCCGGGTATTCGGGCGACCGGTTGCGCAGGAGGTTCCAGGACGGAGGGAGCAGGCGCATCGCCTCGTACAGGATGTTGCGGTTGGAGACGTCGTCGCCGAAGGGCGAGCCGAGCCACAGGGCGTTCGCGACGAGGGTGGAGACGGTGAAGCAGACCGGGGCGGCCGCGCGGCGGTAGATGCCCATCGCGTAGCGCCGGTCGTGGTAGCCGCGCGCCTCGGCGAACAGGTTGGCCAGCTGGGTCAGTTGGGGTCCCGGCGCCGGCCGCCGGGGCAGGGCGGCGCCCGCGACGATGGTGGTCCAGGTGAGTTTCGGGTCGATCTCCAGCGTGCGGGACATGAGGATGCGCAGCCGGTACGGGTCGTCGCGCAGGACGAGGCCGCTCAGGAAGCGGTGCCCGGTGATCGGCCAGGGGCCCGACAGGTCCGTCCACTCGGGCAGCGGATTCGGCTGCTCCAGCGCGGCGCGTACGTCCTTGCCGACCGTACGCATCACCGACGAGGCCTCCGCCTTGGAGATCGACCGGCCGTGCAGCGGCTTGAAGGTGGGGCGTTCGGTCTCCGTCGCCCGCCGCGCGGCCAGGATGCGGTCGGAGAGTTCCGCCCCGGCGATGCCGATGGTGTCGGGTTCGAGGCGTACGAGGTCCTTGCCGAGGTGTTCGTCCAGCAAAGCCTGCAGGCGTGGCGCGAAAACCGTGGTGCGCGGACTGGGGCGGGTCATGACGGGTGGCATACGAAGAGCTCCGGAAATGAAATGCGGAGGGCCCGCACACGCTGCTGACCGAAATTCAGTCGGCCTGCGTTGTGTGCGGGCCCGGGATTGGCCTTCGGCTTAGTACCAGAAGTACCAGGCGGCCTGCTTCAGGCTCGGCTCGCTCTTCTTGACCTGGGGCAGGCAGATCGGACCGCGGGCACGCAGGGCAGCAATAATCTTCGCCATTGTTAATCCCTTCCTCTCACGCATTTACCGGATGTGAACTGCAGGACCGGGCACGCCAATTCACTCACCTGGGGGGAAGTTGAATTGCCGCCACCGACCGTTGAGGGGAAGTGAAGCGGGCCGCGACAAGCGTTGTCAATGCTTCCGCATTTCTTCGTTCCTGTGAGTCCTTGAGTTCATGCGCGACCTCTTCAAACATTCATTGTGACGACGCGGAGAACAGTGCCCGAACGGTCATGGGCGATTGCCCGTGAATACCTTTCGATGCCTGTGATCGGCTGCTAGGAAGGAAATGGGTACGCTGAAGTTCCGTTCCCGCGAGGCCCTGACGCACGAGTGAGGTCACCCAGTGAGCTGCCCGGTCTGCTCGTCCCGGACCTTCCCCTGTCGGGGAGGTCTGGCCGCCGCCGACAGCGCGCCTTCGCCCGGTTGTCCGCTGAGCCGCGAGGAACGAGCGAGGCGCATCGAGCGACGCGAACGGTTGCGCGAGCTCAAGTCGCGGCCGGAGTGGAACCAGGGCCGGCCGCGCGGACGGGGCAGCCGTCTCAGCCTGCTCGCCTGGGCGGTGATCGCACTGGTCGTCCTCGTCCTGTTCCTGCTGTGAGGCATCCCGGTAGCGGCTCCACCGGGCTCCGGGCGCACGGGCGCCGGCCGGACCCTCTATCGTCGGGGCGAACCCATGCCCGCGGCTGCCGGACGATCAACGGAGCCCGGCGGACCCAGACTCAGGAGTGTGCGACGACATGCCGAGCAACAGAGCCGATGTGACGGTGGCCGAACGATTCCTCGGCGCGTTCGGCGCACACGACTGGGACGCCATGCGTACGGTCCTGGCACCGGACCTGGCCTGGAGCATGCCCGGCACGGGAAGCATCTCCGGCACGATCCACGGCGTCGACGCGGCCATCAGCCGGCTCCGGGAAATCGTCGGCCGCGGCCTCAACACCGAGCTGCTCCACGTCCTGACCGGCGAGAACGGCGTCACCCTGTCCCTGCACAACACGGCGGAGGCTCCCGACGGCCGCAAGCTCGACGAGTACCTGGCGACCGTGCTCACCATCCGCGACGGCAAGGTCGCCGCGATCGACAGCTACCTGTCCGACGTGGACGGCATGAGCGCCTTCTTCCACTAGACCGTGCGCACACCTCAACTCGGCCGACGTCTTCGGGGGGAATCGTGAACGTCAGCACTGAACAGCCGCTTCTCGGACGGAAGCTGAACGCCGGGCACGTGGTCGCGATCGGGTGGGTGCTGTGTGCCGCCGCCCTCGCCGAACGTGTTCCGAGATTCGTGTCCGGGCGCCGGTACCTCCTGTGCCACGCCTCGTCGGCGCTCGACCATCTGACGCTCACGGCCCTCGCGCTGGTGATGGCCGCGGGGATGGCGGCGCTGGCCGGCGCGATCATGATCCAGGCGAAGGACTCCTATCGGTCCGCGCTTCCCGTCGTGTGGCTCGTCGTCGTGGTCGCCCTCCTCGTCGCGGCGGACGGGGTCGACGCCCATGGCGAGGCGCTGGCCGCAAAGCTGTCAGCCACACCGTTCACGGAAGGCGCGTGTGACTACACCCCGCAGGACTACATCGCCACACCGGGCTGGTTCTTCTGGTAGGCCGCGACCACATGGTCCTGGGCCACACCAAAGGCGTCCGGCCGCGTGTCACGCGCTCAGCGCGGTCAGCAGCAGCGGCAGGGAGCGGTGCAACTCCCGCTGCCAGTACGGCCATTCATGGATGCCGGGTCCGTAGAAGTCGGTGACGGCCGGGCTGCCCAGCGCGCGCAGCCGGGCGGCGAGGGCCCGGTTCTGCTGCTCGAAGTAGGCCTCGTTCGGGTCCTTCGTGCCGGGCGGATCGTACGGGCCGCCCGGCTTGCCGTTCCCGCAGGACAGGAAGACGGGCAGCCCGCGCAGTGAGCTCGCCTGGACGGTGGGGTCGTGCGCGGCCCACACCGTGCGCTGGCGCACCGGATCACCCCAGATCGCGTACGGGTCGGCGCCCACCTGCCGGTCGAGGTTCAGGAACCAGTCGGGGCCGAATCCGCCGGGCACCTGGAGCAGTGGGTGCACGGTGCCGCTGTACGACGCGACGGCCCGGAAGAACCCCGGATGGTGCGCCGCGTACGACAGCGCGCCGAAGCCCCCCATCGACAGGCCCGCGGCGACGCGCCGGCCGCCCGCGCCGTAGCCGCGTTCGATGATCTGCTTGACCTCGGCGAGGTGGAACGTCTCCCAGCGGGGCGCGCCGCCCTTGCCGTAGTTCCACCAGTTGCTGTACCAGCCCGCCGCTCCGGCCTCCGGCATCACGACCAACGTCCGTCGAAGTTGGGGGAGTTGAGCCACGTCGGTGTACTTCGTCCAGTCGGCGTAGCCCCCGCAGCAGCCGTGCAGCAGCCACAGCGCCGGCCAGTCGTGCCTCCCCGGCGACCAGCCGTCCGGGGTGAGCAGGCGTACGTGGGCGGTCGTGCCCAGGGCCGGGGAGTCGATGGTGAGGTCCAGCTGGCGGGGCCCGACGTGCCGCTCGGCGATGACCCGCGCTCCGTCGTCGGCGCGTACGGGCCGTTCCTGCGCGTTGCCCGTGCCCACGGTGAAGGCGCTGGCCAGCAGGGCGAGCAGGACCGTGCCAACGACGGTGACGACCGGTACGCGACGCATCCCGACCCCTTTGTGTGAGCCCCGGGCTCTCCTGGAAACACCGAACCGTCCGGCGAACGTCGGCTCCAACGGTTTACCAGCCGCACCCCATCCTGCGCGAGAGGCGCTCCCGGCCCACATGTGGGTTCACCACGTGTGGGCCGCCCCCATAGAGCGCCGCACCGCAGGTAGGTGCGCCTCCGGAGCTCTCCCGAGGATCGGATCAGAACGACAGGCGGGTTGCGTCGCTACTCGGCCTCGGTGCCGGAAACGCGTGCTCGCCTCGCGGCCTCGGGGGCGCGGGCCGCTCCGAAGCGCTGCGGGCGACCGAGGTGATGAGCTCCCGGAGTTGTTCCACATAGCGATGGATGTTCTTGTGGGCGATCGCCGTGTCCGGGTAGCGGATGGCCAGTTGCAGGCCGCCGTGCAGCCGGGTGAACCACGCGCACACCTGGTCGCCGTAGGACACCCGGAGCATGGCGTACGCCTTCTGCTCGTCCCACTGGCGGGCCCCCGGGATGTCCCGCGCGTCGACGAACGACACGATCGAGTAGAGGTCGGGAGACGTGGGGCGGAAGTCCGAGCCGAGCAGGCGCAGCACGCGGGCGATCGGCAGGTGGGCGAGGGACTTGTTGGCCCGCAGCGCGGCGTGGACCATCGTCAGCGCGTCGTCGAAGCCCAGCGCCCGCGCCACCGGAATCTCGATCGGCGCACCGCCGACGTACCACCCCACGGAGTCCGCCCACCGGGACTTCGCCCGGGTGTGCAGCGGCACCACCGTGCGGTAGACGGGTTCACCGCCGATGTCGTGGACGATGAGGCCGGTGGCCGCCAGGATGCCCACCTGCCCGCCGCCGAACGGCCGGCAGTACGTCGAGAAGGCGGCGGCGTCCGCGTCGTCCACGAGCATCTCGTACAGGAGCTTCTGCTCGGGCAGCCCGCCGCCGGGTTCGAGGCCGAGGTCCACCGGGAAGGCGGGCAGCCTGCCGTCGCAGCGGGTGATGAACTCCCGCCAGCGCGCGATGATCGCGTGGGTGTCGTCGACCTGGTCCGCGCTGGCCCGCTCGATCTCGCAGAAGTCGACATAGCTGCCGGCCGGGGCCGCTTCCCGGCCGCGCCCTTCGGCCCGCGCCGCGTAGAGCTCGTGGACCTCGGAAGGGATGCGCTGGATCGAGTACGCGTCGACGTTGCTGTGGTCGAAAGCCATGTAAACGCTGGTCGACTCGTCCCTGACCACCGCCGTGTACAGGAAGTTCGGCCAGCCCAGCGCGTCCGCCGCCACATCGAAGCGGTCCTGGAGGTGGTGGCTCAGCCCCTCCCCGTCGGTGAAGTCGCCCACGACTTCCCGCCGCAGTGCGACGACGTCGGGCGCCGCGGTGAACCGGCGCATCTCGTCGCCGACCCAGCGGAAGCCGCTGCGCAGCGTTTCGTGCCGGAGCGTCCAGGTCCGCAGCGCCTCCTCCAGGACGTCGAGGTCGACGGGGCCCGGGATGTCGAACGCGGCGCCCAGCCAGGTCGGCACGAACAGGCCGTCCCGGCGCACCGACCGGGCCGTCCGGATATGTGATTCCTGCACATAGGCGGGAGGCCTGGCGTCATCGGGCTGACTGGTCGCGGCCTCGACCATGACGGGGTCCAGACTCCACTCGACCAGCCGTCCGGGACGGACCTCGCAGCCGTGAATGTCGGTAATTCGCACGGGAGTCTTCCATTCACACGCTGTCGGGGAACACGGTCGGGCAGCAGGCCGAAGGAGCTGGAGGCCCCTCCCGCGCCCACTTGGCCAACTCCCTTATGGGACAAGGCGGATCGAGGAGGTTGAGTGGCCGACCCTTGTGTACGTCTACCCCGACGCCCCGTGCCAGGACGCCCGTTCGCGGCGCTCTCGGGCGGGGAGCGGGGGCCGCACACCGCAGCTCAGGAAATACGGTCATGCGGTGACCAACGCGGGACGAGCGCCCCCGGGCACGCAGAACCACCCCATCGAGTCGCATGCGCCGACCCGCGCGCCATCACGCCCCGGACGGCGGCCTGGCCTGCGGCATCGCGCCCTTGACCGTGGAGGCGATGCCCTTCAGGGGCCTGGCCGAAGGAGTGAGCGTCGCCAGCCCCCACACGTGTGGGGGCACCCCATGCCGGTGGGAGCCGGTCATGGAGGATCTACCCATGGGTGAACTGGTGGAGCGTGTGGACGAGCAGGACCACGTCGTCGGCGTGGCCGAGCGGGGCGAGGCCGTACGGCAGGGATGGCTGTACCGGATGGCCATGGTGCTGTGCCGCGATGCGAGCGGCCGCTATCTGGTGCACCGGCGCCCCGAGAACAGTTCGCGGTTCCCGGGCGAGTACAGCTGGCTGGTGGCCGGAGCCGTGGGTGTGGGCGAGCCCTACGAGGACGCGGCGCGCCGCGAGCTGCGTGAAGAGCTGGGCGTGGACGCCGAGGTGCGCCCGCTGTTCAAGTTCCTGTGCGACGGCGAGCTCAGCCCCTACTGGTTCTCGGTGTACGAGACCGTCGTGGAAGATGGGGACGTCGCACCGGACGCGTCCGAAGTCGCCTGGCACGGCTGGCTGACCGGAGACGAATTGAGGACGGCCATGGCGAGCTGGACGTTCGTCTCGGACAGCCGGGACGCCTACGACCGCTATCTCGCCATGGGCATGGGCCAGGAGTCGGGGCCGCCCTGTTCGCGTGGTTGCGTCGGCCCGTCGAGTCAGGAGCGGTTGACCCGGCCTGCCACCGCGTGGCCGATCAACAGGTAGACCGCTGCGGGCAGACCGTAGTTGACCACCGTGCGCCAGGTGTCGGACTTGATGTTGAACATGTCGCGCGACCAGCCGGAGAGCCAGTCCGCGGCGTTCCGGACCCACGAGACGACGTCGTTGGCCGTGTTGGCGTTGACCAGGAAGAAGGCGATCCAGAGGATCAGGATCAGTGCCGTGATGTCCGCGATGATGAGGATGCCGGTCGCCGCGGGATTGCCGCCATAGCGCCTGGACATGTTCAACTCCTTGTTTCTACAGGTGGGTTGACGGGGCGGCCGGTCTGGTCGCGTACGGCCGTTTCGGAGCGCCGCCGGGGGCCGGGAGTGCGTCGGGATTCATAGGCTGAGCAGGCTCTCCGCGAGGCGGCGGTACGCACGCAGGGCCATGCGCTGGTCCTCCGTGGCCGCGCCGCCGGACGCGTCCTGCCAGGACGCCCGCAGCGTGCCGCGACGCTGCCCGAGGGTCTCCATGACCCGCTCGGCCAGGGCGTCGACCGCCGAGGCGGCCTCCTCGACCGCCGAACGGGGATCGTCGACGAAGCCGGCGACCGCGTGCTGGATCCTGAGCTGCGCCTTGTCCCGCTCGTCCGACGGCAGCAAGGTGTCTGCTTCCGCAGCAGCACTGGGCTCGCGCAGGGGCTGGTCAGGGTCCTCAGGGCCGTGCTGCTGGGGCACGGACTGATCGGGTGCGGACTGCTCAGGGCCCGGGGCCTCGGCCTCGTTCATGACTGGCTCCCTCGGGCGATGTCGTGGTGTCGCAGGCCGCCCCTGGACGCGTGCCGGCCACCGCGGGCCGCCGGGCGCCCGGCCTTGTTCCCGCGGCGTTCGCCGGCCAGAACCACGAAGAACTCATGGGCCTGTACGAGGATCTCGCGCAGCTCTTCCGTACTGACGCGACGCCCGTCGGCGCCCTGGGCCGCGCCCCGGATCCGGCGGTAGCCGTCGACGTGCTGGGGGTGGTGCACGGAGAGGGCGGCCAGTTGCTCCTCGGACGAGCCGTCCGGGAAGCCGCGTTCCTGCGCGAGGCGGCCGAGCAGCGCCTCGGCGTCGGCGACCGCGCGCGTGGGCGAGTCCACGAACTCCTCCTGGACTCGGGCCCATTCTGCGGAGTACCGGCCCCGCGCCTCGGCCGTCGGAGGCTGGAGCTTCAGGTCGCCGTACCGGCGGACCCGCTCGTCCAGGTCCTTCTCGGCGGCCTTCACATCGCCGTTGTGCTGGGCCACGGTCCGCTCGTACTCGGGCCCGAACCGGCGGCGCAGGCCATGGCCGCCGCGGCGCGCGACGAACATGCCGAGAACCACCGCCACGACAACGATCACCGCGACCGCTGTCAGGATGATGACGACACCACTGGACATGGGCTGCCTTCCCGTCGGTGTACGGCCCCGCACTCCGGGCTGCTCCCGTACGAGTAGGCGCGAGGCGGCCGGATAAACGCGGCCATTGAGTGAGCGTCCCAGGGGGGAGGCCGTGACACAGGGGCCCGGGCCGCCACCACGGGTCCCGCGGTCCCGGGGCACCCACAGACCCACCCTCCGGATCGCTGCGTTCACTCGATCGGACCACGCAGCTTTCCCAGGAGCCCGAGCGCGGAGAGGCTTCGAGGGAGAACGCCCCTCACCCGTAGGAGGAAAATCGTGCGTATCCGTACCGCACTCGCAGCATCCGCCCTGGCCGTCACCGCAGTGATAGGCATGGCCGGTGCCGCAGCCGCCGACGACCAGCCGCCGACCGGTCAGGCCGACCACTCCCCCGGTGTCCTGTCCGGCGACGTGATCCAGGTTCCCATCCACATCCCGATCAACGTGTGTGGCAACAGCATCGACGTCATCGGGCTGCTCAACCCGGCCTCCGGCAACACCTGCACGAACCACTGATCCGCCGGGCCCGCCAAACGGCTTCGCCCCGAAACCGCACTCCGGTTCCGGGGCGATTCCTACGCCCGACCCGCGTCAGACGTGCATCCGCGCCCCGCCGGGAGCAGACTCGCCCTCGCGAGGGGGGACAGCGAGGATCAGAGCGAAAAGGATTGCCACGTCATGTCGACTGCCACCCACACCGAGCACACCGAGCACACCCATGAGCACGGCACCGGCTGCGGCCATGTGGCCGTGCCCCATGCCGACCATGTCGACTACGTGCACGACGGCCACCTCCATCGCGACCACGACGGCCACACCGACGAGTGCGAGCCGCCCGCGCACACCGTGCACGAGAACCACGGTCACCGCCACGATGTGGGGTGCGGACACGTAGCCGTACCGCACGGCGACCATGTCGACTACATCCACGACGGCCACCGTCATGCGGACCACGACGGCCACTGGGACGACCACTGAGTGTGATCGAAGGTCGCGGGGCGGGCGCCCTGACCGGACCGCAGGTCCATGGCCACCACCACGGCCTTCCTCGGACGGTCGGGCGCCCCTCCGCCGGATCCCACGCCCGCTACGCGAGGAGCAACGCCGCATCCCAGTCGAGCAGTCCGGGACTGGGCGAGCCGCCCTCCGCGGACGGGACGCCCTCCACGTACGTGTGGAGGGCCAAGGCCGCCCCGGCCGCCCCTTCCAGGAAGCCGACCCCGTCGGCCTCCGCCATTTCCTCCACCAACTGCCCTGCCAGGCACGGCAGTTGAGCGCCGAGCTCGGCGTCATCCAGGTCGTACGCCATCCGCGCGGCGATCTGCAGCAGCCCGCCCGTGCCATGGCACAGGCCCGGTCCCTCCAGCGCCCGCGTGGCGGCGGGCCGCGCCAGCGCCGCGCGCATCGCGCGGCCGGCCAGCTCCCGCCACTCCTTCTCCTCCAGCGCCCGTCCGGCCAGGAACAGGGCTCGGGCGGCGCCCGGGGTGCCGTAGCACCAGGCGGCCCGCGTCGGCGGGTTCGGGGGTCGCTCGCCGCTGAGCTCGTCCTCGGCGCGTACGGTCAGCGGCCAGTACGGTCCGTACCCGTCCCCGTGCGCCCGCCCGGCCAGCCACCCGGCGAACCGGCCGATCGCCTCCTCGTGGCCCCGCACGCGCACTCCCTGCTCATGTGCGAGTGACAGGAGCGCGAGCGGGCCCGGAATCCCGTGCGCCAGGCCCAGGTTGAGGTGACCGCGCGGGAAGTCCGGGTTCGGCCCCTGGGCTCCGGGGCCGCCCTCCGTCCACCAGCCGGGCAGGGTTCCGTGCGCGGTCACGGCCGGTTCGGCGAGGTCGACCAGGGCTTCCAGACATGCGCGCAGAGCGGGGCCGTGCGGGTCGAGGGCGAGGAGCAGCCGGGCCAGGCCCGACGCGCCGGACACCGCGTCGTACAGGTGCGACGGCGCGCCCGTGCCCTGGGACCGTCCGGCACGCAGGGCGCGCGCCCGCTCCACGGCGGCTTCGGCCACGCGCGGCGTGACGGAGTCGAGGAGCGAGCGATAGGTGTCGGGGCCGGTCGCGGCGACGCGCGCGGCGAACGCGACGGCCGCCGTCCCGCCGTACAGCCCAGCGGCCCGCAGTCCGCCCGCCGGCCGGATCGCGGCGGCGAGGTGGGCGTGGGCGACCGAGCGGGCCTCTGTGTCCCCGCCCGCCGCCAGCGTCGTGAAGAGCAGGGCGATGCCCGGGTGCCCGACGGCCAGCGAGTCGACCCGGGCCGGCTGGAGTGCCTGCGGCGTACGGAGCCGGGCGGCGACCGAGTCGAGCGCGTCGCGGGCGCGCTCCTTGGAGAGGTCTTCCGTCACCTGGACTCCTGGGCTCGGGCGCGGGCACCGTGCGCTTCGAAGGCGCCCCTGGCCAGGGCGTGCGCGCGGCGTTCCGCTTCTGGGTCGATGCCGATGAGCCGGTTGTGGCTCATGTGGATCAGGCTGGCGGCGACGGAGGCGGGCGGGCGCCGGTCGGGGTCGCTCGCGTACAGGTCGGCGAGGAGCTGTCCGTACTCGGCGAGGCGGGCGGCACGCTCCTCCCACACGTGCCGCAGGGCGGGGTCGGCCGCGTCCGGTGCGGGGCCGACCGGGCCGATCGCGCCGAGGGCTGCGGCGCGGTGGTCGCGGAAGGCGCGGTGGTCGCGCTCGGACTTGGCGAAGGCGGCCGGGAACCAGACGCCGGGCGCGGGCCCGCCCGCGCCGTCGAGGAAGTGCCGCGCCAGGTCAGCCGAGTTGACGGCCGCGAGCAGGTCGCGTTCGGGGCCGGTGCGCCCGTGCAGTGCCCCGATGCCGGCGAGCGCCGCGAGGCTGTCCGCCTGGAAGACCCGCTCGGCGGCGGCCATCGCCTCGGGGCCGCCGTAGCGTTCCAGTTCCGGGTCGTACGCTTCCAGGCGCAGCCCGGCCGCGAGGTTCGCCCGGCGCAGGTCGGCGGCCCAGTCGCGGACGAGCGGCAGCAGCGCCGCGACCGGCCCCGGCTCGTCGCCGTGGAAGCGGATCCTGAGGTGGGGCGCGGGGTCGCGGTAGCGGATGAAGAACCAGCGGTCCACATAGCCGGGGAGTGCCGCGAGCAGCTGGGGCAGATGCTCTTCGAGGAGGGTGTCGTGCCGGATCTCGGCCGCGTCCAGGCGGGCGTAGAGCCAGTTGCCGCCAGGCAGGACGGCCCTCCCCGCCGATCGGTGGACCGATCTCGTCGGCGCCGTGCGGCGTCGGCCGGCCGGCTGTCGGACGGCGTGCAGGGCGACGACGAGTTCGACGGTGCGGGACCCGCCGGGCCCGCGCGGCCGGCCGTCCCCCGCGGCGCCCGGCTCCTCCTGGAGGATCGCGTGCTCGGCGCCGCGCGCGTGCGCGTACAACAGCCTTTGGTGCCAAGGGAGTTCGAGGTCGAGGCTGATGCGCTGGTCCCCGGTGACGAGTCGGACGTCGCTCGGCACGCTCCAGCGCCGCCGCCAGCTCGCAAGCCCGGCGCGCCACCGCTCGAAGTCGCCCGTCGGGACGGTCAGCCGCCACGTCGCGGGGGCCAGGACCGTGCGCCCGCACCGCACCCGGGGCAGCGCGGGCAGCGCGTTGGCCGCGCCCCAGTCCCAGGGCTGCCAGGGCCGGTGCCCGGTCAGGGACACCTCGTGGAGGAAGCGGGCGGCGTTCGGGGCGCCGGTGCGCTGGTTGAGTACGTGATGGGCCCTGACCTCGACCGGCCGGCCGAGACTGCGGGAGTGCACGGTGAGCCGCTCCAGGTCTGCGGTGACCAACAGGTCGTCAAGCGGCAGGACTTGCGGACCCTCGGCGTCGGGAAACGCGCTGACGACGACCCGGTGGCCGAGCCAGCGCGGAGTGCGGGTGATGTTGGCGTACCGGGGCCGCGCCGGGCTGAACTCCAGATGGACCGGCACCGAGTCACCTTCCCCGGTCCCAGCCACCTGCGACATGAGCCCGGCTCCGCCGAGGAGCCCGGCGAACCGGCCGAACGTCGCCCCGGCCACATCGCTGCCCACGACCGGCGAGAGCACCACCCTCAACTCGTCGCCCTGGACGACGAGTTCGCCGTAGAGCTCGAACGAGTCGGGAACGCGGTGGGCGGCGCGCTCGCCGTCCGCATCCGAGGACGGATCCGGTCCGGTCAGCCGGTCGAGCAGCACCTCGTCGAGCACCACTTCGGGCAGTGGTCGGCCGGGCTCACGGTCGGCGAGGGCTCCGGCCGCCAGTTCCGCGAGCAGCCTGCCGCGCCCCGCGTCGTCCTCCTCGGACCCGGCCGGGGAGGACGGGACCGCGCCGCCCCTCGGATACTCATAGCCCTGCGGCGGCCCCAACCCCGTTTCCACGTCGAGGAGTTCGGCGACCGACACCGCTCGCTCGGTCCCGTAGCGCTCCACGAACGCCTGGTGGTAGGCGCGCAGATGCGCGGGCGCGGTGCGCGGCGGCGAGAGGCGCCACAGCACGGTGGCCGCCCGCTCGAACTCCTCGCGCACGTCCGGCGGCAGCACCACGTCCGCGTCCAGCGCGAGATCCACCTGGAGGACGTGGCCGGCGGGGCACACGCCGGTCATGCGCTCCCGCACCGAGCGCAGGGCCTTCAGCCTCTCGACACCGGCAGCCAGTTCCTCGCACCGCCCCAACTCGCCCCGTACTCCGTCGAGTTCGGACCGCAGGGGCAATGCGTCAGGAAGCCGCGCGACGACATGGCCGAGTGGATCACCGGCGTCCGGGGGCGGCATCAGGTCCGTGTGCAGGAAGCCCCGCAGCACCAGGGTGTGCACGAGGTGGGTCACGGCCGCGACGGGTGCGGCCGGGAAGGCGACACCCACGCCCCGGATCAGCTCGGAGAAGGAGACGGGCTCTGCGGCCTGCTTCAACACCTCGGCGACCACCGCCGTATGACGCAGGCTCACCTCCCGCCTGGCATCGCCCGAGCCGGTGGGAACGTACGGCAGTGTCACGCGCGAGCCCCGGACGACGTGCTGCTGGTCGGCGACGAGGAGCAGGCCGGGCAGGACCGCGGGGTCCTGGTGCAGCCGGCCCACGACCGAGGCGAGCCAGCCGAGATCGGGGCGTACGGCGGCCCGGTGCCGCTCGCCCCAGCGGGCCGAGACGCTGTCGCCGAACCGGGCGAGCGCCACGCCGGCAAGCAGTCCGAAGGGGGTCGGCCGGGTCGTCATCCGCAGCCGGTAGCGGCCGACCGCGGTCGCGGCGCGGCGCAGCGCGTCTCCCGTCGGCGGCGCGTCCCGGGCGAGCACCTGGGCCAGCGAGGGGCTGGACACCTCGATCGCCTCCCGGAACAGCGGGTCGGCCGCGGCCTCGGCGACATAGGCGGCGAGGTCGGCGTCCGCCGGGCCCGCCGGGGTGTCGGGGTGCTCGGGTACGGGCCGGGCGGGGGCCCGCAGAAGTACCGGTTCAGCGGCCGTGAACAGCCTTTCCTGTCGTGCCGCGCGCTGTCCGCCCACAGTTCCCCTTCGCCGTACGAATGCCGTAATCCGCCCCTGTCTAGCGGAGGTTCGGGGAATTGTGACCAGGTCGAGCAGGCAATGTGCCCGATGATGCAGAACCCCTTTCCCTTTTGTTCACAGTCATTGACGAGGCCGGTCGCCCGCGGCCTACCGTCCATTCGTTCGCTGCGAGATCCGCAGCCGAAACGAGAGGAGTTCCTCATGACCAACGAGACGACTCAGGACCTGTTCGACCTCGACGTGCGCGAGGTGCTGGCCGAGGGTGAGGCCCAGAACAGCGCCGGCATCAGCATCTCCTGCGAGGGGTCCTGCCACCGTCCTTACTGCATCTGATTTCTGACACTGCATTTATTTCTGCCCCTGTGTCAGTGGCGGCTGCGGAGAACTACAGGGTTCTCCGCAGCCGCGGTGCGTTCTTGGGACTCCGGTCAATTGACCGTCGGCCAGTCCACCGGTGTGGCGCGCGGCAGCGAGGGCAGCGGTCCACGGCCCCGCGCGAGCAGCTCCTCGGGGGTGACCGCGTCCAGCCTCTTTCGCGCCACCTCGATCAACTCTCTTACCGACTCCATGAGTTGAAGGTGCGTCAGAGGCCGGGGCGCGAGGCCCTCGCCCGTCTCGGTCAGGAGCTCGGCGAGCGTCTGGCGCAGGCGGTTCGTGGTGGCTTCGCGGATGGTGAGGGCGAGGTGGACGGAGAGGCCTTCGTTGCCGGTCGCGGTGTGCGGGGCGCCGCGCGGCACGTACAGGACGTCGCCCGCGCCGATGACCGTGCGCAGGGCGGGTTCGCCCGGGTGCGGCACGGGGCCCGGGTGCCAGTGGCCGTCGGCCGGGGCGTCGTACACCGTCCACTCCTTGCGGCCGGCGAGCTGCACGACGAGCACGTCGGCGTCGTCCCGGTGCACGTCGAGGCCCCGCCGGCCCGCCAGGGTGGCGAAGCAGAACGCCTCCGTCGTGCGGCCCAGGTCCTGCGAGAGCAGGGCGGTCAGGGCGCCCACCGAGGCGTTCCACTGGTCGAGTTGGGGCAGCAGCAGCGTCGCGCCCTCGGCGAGCAGGCGCATGATCCGCTCCGGGTCGGCGAAGCCCTCCTCCGGCCGCCCGGCGACGACTCTGGCCGTGCTGAACTCCGCGGCCGGCACGACCTCCCCCTCCCGCACCATCTCGACGTACGGCGCGCGCATCAGGCCGCCAGTCAGCGCCTCGGCCAACTCCCTTGTCCTGGGCGCCTCTTGGGGCAGGCTCGGCGGCGTGAACACGTGCGGCCGGCCGTCTCGGCACCGGTCGAAGAACAGCTCGGGCTCCCCCACCAGCCGGTCAAGCACTCCCCAGCTCATCGTCTCTCCCCAGGTACGGGGGCGGTCCGGCGCCGCCCGAAGCCGAACCTACGGGACGTCCCCGGGGGTGCGCCCCTGGACGGCCGGGCACCGTGGGGGCCGACGAAGCTGCCCGGGAGATCATTGACCCGTCGACGGCCCCCGGCGGCCGCGGTCCGTCGAATTGTCAGATCGCCAGATCGCCGATCACAGTCTCGGGATTCGTTGACCTCAAGTTCGGTCGAGGTCGTACGTTCCTCGCATGAGTATGGAAGCCACGGCGTGGACGCAGCTCCACAACGTCATGAACGCCCAGCAGGACAAGCGGCCCCTCAACCGGGCGACACTGCGCCGCGTCGCCGCCTTCGCCCGCCCGCACCGGCGCCGCATCGCCCTCTTTCTGGTCCTGAGTGTCGCCACGGCGCTGCTCGCGGTGGCCACCCCCCTGCTCGCCGGGCGGGTCGTGGACGCGATCGTCGGCGGGAAGGAGAGCGGGACCGTCATCCGGCTCGCGCTGTTCATCGCCGCGATCGCCGTCGCCGAGGCGGCCCTCGGCATCGTGAGCCGGTGGCTGTCGTCCACGCTGGGCGAGGGGCTGATCCTCGATCTGCGCACGGCCGTCTTCGACCACGTGCAGCGGATGCCGGTCGCGTTCTTCACGCGGACCCGCACCGGCGCGCTCGTGAGCCGCCTCAACAACGACGTCATCGGCGCCCAGCGGGCCTTCAGCAACACGCTGTCCGGCGTGGTCAGCAACCTGGTCACGCTGCTCCTCACGCTCGCCGTGATGCTCGGCATCTCCTGGCAGATCACGCTGCTCGCCCTGGTCCTGCTGCCCGTGTTCGTGCTGCCCGCGCGCCGCATGGGCACCCGGATGGCCCGGCTCCAGCGGGAGGCCGCCGAGCACAACGCGGCGATGGGCACCCGGATGACCGAGCGTTTCTCGGCCCCCGGCGCGACCCTGGTCAAGCTGTTCGGGCGGCCCGCCGACGAGTCCGCCGAGTTCGCCGCCAGGGCCGGCCGGGTGCGCGACATCGGGGTGCGTACGGCGATGGCCCAGTCCGCGTTCATCACCGCCCTCACCCTGGTATCGGCCCTCGCGCTCGCCCTCGTCTACGGGCTCGGCGGCTACTACGCGCTGCACGGCACCCTCGAAGCGGGCGCGGTCGTCTCGCTCGCCCTGCTCCTGACCCGGCTGTACGCGCCGCTCACCTCACTGGCCGGGGCGCGCGTCGAGGTGATGAGCGCGCTGGTCAGCTTCGAGCGGGTCTTCGAGGTGCTCGACCTGAAGCCGCTCATCGCGGAGAAGCCCGAGGCCCGGGAGGTGCCGCCGGGCCCGGTGTCGGTGGAGTTCCACGAGGTGCGCTTCGGCTACCCGTCCGCCGACAAGGTCTCCCTCGCCTCGCTCGAAGAGGTGTCAAGCCTGGACACCCGGGGCGGCACCGAGGTGCTGCACAGCGTCTCCTTCCGGGCCGAGCCGGGCCAGATGGTGGCCCTGGTCGGGTCGTCGGGCGCCGGCAAGTCGACGGTCGCCCAGCTGCTTCCGCGGCTGTACGACGCGGACGGGGGCACGGTGCGGCTCGGCGGCATCGACGTACGGGATCTGACCGCCGACTCGATCCGGGACACCATCGGCATGGTCACGCAGGACGGCCATCTCTTCCACGAGTCGGTCCGCGCCAACCTGCTGCTCGCCCGCCCCGACGCCGACGAGGAGCACCTGTGGGAGGCGCTGCGCCGGGCTCGTCTGGACGGCCTGGTCGCCTCGCTGCCCGACGGGCTCGACACGGTGGTCGGCGAGCGCGGCTACCGGCTCTCCGGCGGTGAGCGCCAGCGTCTGACGATCGCCCGGCTGCTCCTTGCCCGCCAGCGTGTGGTCATCCTCGACGAGGCCACCGCCCACCTCGACAACACGTCCGAGGCGGCGGTGCAGGAAGCACTCGGCGAGGCGCTGGAGGGCCGTACCGCGGTGGTGATCGCGCACCGCCTCTCCACCGTGCGCTCCGCCGATCTGATCCTGGTCGTCGAGGCCGGCCGGATCGTGGAGCGCGGCACGCACGACGAGCTCCTCGAACTCGGCGGCCGCTACGAGGAGTTGTACCGCACCCAGTTCGAGCGACCCGGCGGCGCACCCGCGCTCGGCTGACCGGACGGGCCGCGGGCGCCGAGGAGCCGGTCGACATCGGTGACGGCGCCCAGCGCTCCCAGCAGGGCGCCCACCGACATGTCGTGCAGCTCGGTCCGCGAGAACGCCTCGTCCGTCAGCCAGTCCACGCACAGCGCGCGCACGAACACCAGCCAGCTCGTCAGGAGAGCGGAGACCGTGTTCCTGGCGGGGCCTTCGAGTCCGGTCGCGTCGAGTACGCGCCGGCTCAGCTCGGCCAGCTCGTCGTTGATGATCGCCTGGATCACCGGGTCGCCCGCGAGCACCCTGTTCGCGGCGAGCACCGTGTTCTTGTTCGCGGCGAAGTAGTCGAAGTGGACATCGAGCCCGGCGGACAGCTGGTCGAGCAGCGACTGTGCCGGGTCGATGCGCGTTCCGTCGAGCAGCCGGTACGACGCCTGCTGGAAGATGCCGGCGAACAGGGCGCTCTTGTTGGGGAAGTAGCGGTAGAGCAACGCCCTTGAGACACCGGCCTGTTCGGCCACGTCCTCCATGAGCACGTCGTGGTAGGGCTTCGCCGCGAACAGGTGGGCTCCGACGTCGAGCAACTCCTTGCGGCGCTCGTCGGGGCTCAGCCTGCGGCGCGCGGTCATGGCACCCAGGTTACTTGACGTGTGTCTACTAGCGAACCTATGGTCGCCTTAGTAGACACACGTCCAGTAGGGCGAAGGGGGACCACACCGTGGCCAGGCTCCTCAAGTGGCTTTCGTGGGCGATGGGCATCGCCGACGTACTGATCGGCGCCGTTCACCTCGCCACCGGCATGGACTCGGTACCCGGCGCGGGCTCGCCGGGCCCGACCGTCGACAGCCTCATGCGGTTCTTCGGCGCGATCTTCCTCGGGTACGGGCTTGCCTGGATCTGGGTGGCGCGGCAGTCGCCGATCCCGTCGAGGGCCGTGCGTCTGCTCGCCGGGATCTTCTTCCTGGGCGGCGCGAGCAGGCTCCTGTCGTGGGCCGCGCTCGGCCGCCCGAACTGGTTCCAGCTGGTTCTGATGGGCATCGAACTCGCCCTGCCGCCGCTCTACTTCTGGCTGTCGGCCGCCGACGAGAGGGAGGTGGCGGCGCGTCGCTGGAACGCCGAGGAGTCGTCCCGCACCGAGGCCCGCTCGACGCCCTGACGAGCAGCGCGCGTCATCCGGACACCTGAATGGGGCACTAATTTCGCCACATACCGCACGCGTCCGAAAGGTTGGCGATCACGAGGCAACGGATCACGCCGGATCCCGGTCTAGTTCGGTGCGCACCCCCGAGTCGGTGCGGCTGGACGGTGGCCGCCGGGCGCCGCGTCCAGGACGATCTCGTGCAGAGAGTGTTCTTGATCCATGGGGCTGACAAGTACCACCGTTCTGGCATTGGCCGTGCTCTGCACGGTGCTGCTGTCCCTCGTCGTCGTGTGGCTGTGGCCGCGGCTGGCGAGGCAGGGGTGGCGGCCGGTCGTGGCGCGGGTGGGCCTGATGTGCGCGGTTCAGCTGCTGCTCTTCTCCTCCGTGGGTCTCGCGGCCAACAAGTCGTTCCTCTTCTACGGCTCGTGGGCGGACCTGTTCGGCCGGCAGGACGGCGTGGGCGTCCTCGATGCGCGGACGGTCGCCAGTCCGGGTGTGAAGGTCGACGGGAAGCAGAAGGTGGACGTTCCCGGCGCGGGAAAGCCGAGCATCGGCGGCGAGGTGCAGCGGGTCACGGTGCAGGGCGAGCGGTCCCGGATAGTCACCCCGGCCTATGTGTATCTGCCGCCGGAGTACTTCCAGAAGGGGTACGAGAAGAAGTCCTTCCCCGCCACCGTGGTGCTGACCGGCTTCCCCGGGACCGCCGAGAACCTCATCAAGGGCCTGCACTACCCGAAGACGGCGTGGACGCTGTCCAAGGAGAAGAAGACGCAGCCGATGATCCTGGTGATGATGCGGCCCACCGTCGCTCCGCCGCGCAACACCCAGTGCATCGACATCCCGGGCGGCCCCCAGACGGAGACGTTCTTCGCCGACGACGTGCGCAAGGCGATCTCCGGTACGTATCGCGTCGGTACGAAGCCGAAGAACTGGGGCTTCATCGGCGACTCGACGGGCGGCTACTGCGCGCTGAAGATCGCCCTGCACCACCCGGAGGCGTACGCGGCCGGGGCCGGCCTGTCCGCGGACTACCAGCCCGAGGTGGACACGGACTCCGGTGACCTCTTCCACGGGAACAAGCACGAGGAGAAGCGGTCCGATCTCCTGTGGAGCCTCGACCATCTGCCCCAGGGCAACTCGTCGTTCCTGGTCACCACGTCGAAGCAGGGCGAGAGCAACCTCAAGGAGACCCAGAAGTTCATCGCCAAGGTCAAGAAGCCCGCACACGTCTCGTCGATCACGCTCGATTCCGGCGGCCACAACTTCAACACCTGGCTCCGGGAGATCCCGCCCTCCCTGGAATGGCTGAGCACCCGCCTCGCCGCGGACTGAGCTCCCGGTTCGTCGGCCCGGTCGTGCGGCGGGAGCGCGACTTCTGCTCCTGAGCGGTACTGGGGCCGGGCAACAGGGGGCGGGGAAGCCGCCTGCCTCCCGGCCCGTGCGCGACGCGGCGGGGCGGGTCAGACCAGGTCGACGTGGTACTGGCCGGCCTTGTAGTCGGCGAACAGCGTGTACTCGACTTCGGTCCTGGCCGTCTCGTCCTCGCCGAAGTCCTTCTCGACGGGCTCCAGGTCGACGAGGGCGTACTCGCTGTAGCCCTCGAAGTCGCCGGGCCCGTCCGCGACGGCGATGTGGATGGGGGTGTCGTCGGACAGGCCGGCGAGAGCTTCCCGCAAGCGGCCTGCTGTCCATACCTGCGGGGTGTGGTCATAGGTGTCCGTCATGGGCGGAGAGTAGCCTCGCCCCCGCCTCACCCCGCGCTCCCCCGCCAGCGGAACCACAATGGCAATCGCTTGGCCTACCGGTCGTGGCCCGATCAGTGGTTGCCCCGCTTGATCTCCACACGTTTGATGTTCACCAGGAGCGTGGGGTACCCGTCGCCCGGCCCGTTCTGGTCGTCCTCACCGCCCGCCGCGATCTTCTGCAGGACGTCGAGCCCGGAGGTGACCTGCCCGAACGGCGTGTAGGCGGGCGAGAGCTTGGTGTCCTTCCAGACGAAGAAGAACTGGCTGCCGTTGGTGTTCGGCCCGGCATTGGCCATCGCCACCGTGCCCGCCGGATAGGTGGCGCCGGTGAGGTTCTCGTCCGGGAAGGAGTATCCCGGGCCGCCACTGCCCGTGCCGGTCGGGTCGCCGCACTGCAGCACGTACAGCCGCGCGGTGGTGAGCCGGTGGCAGTGCGAGCCGTTGAAGTAGCGCTTCTCGGCGAGGAACCGGAAGGAGTTGGTGGTGCACGGGGCCTTGTCGGTCAGCGCCTTGAAGGTGATGGCGCCCTGGCTCGTGCGCAGGGTCGCGTTGAACGGGCGGGCGGCCTTGACCGGGTCGAAGTCCGGTATCCCCTTGTAGTTGTCGGCGGGGACGGCCGGAGTGTAGGTACAAGCGGCGGCCTGCGTTGCCGTGGCGGCACCGGCCTGCGTTGCCGTGGCGAGCGGAATCAGAACGACTGCGGCAAGCAACGCGCCTTGTCTGCGGAGCACTGAGGGGCTTCCTTCCGGAGGGACGAGCGTGACATGGCCGCATCATCCCTTCCACCCCGGGGGACCACGGGAAACCCCGATTAGCACATCAACTGACCTACACATTAGGGAAGTTCTTTGGTCCCAGTAGGACGGGTCGCCACCATTGACAGCCCTACGGGGCGTAACATCCCAAAAAGGAACGAAAGGGGAAAAGCGTGTACGCATCTGGAATGCGCTGGATCG
This sequence comes from Streptomyces sp. NBC_00212, assembly GCF_045206365.1. Taxonomy (NCBI): domain Bacteria; kingdom Bacillati; phylum Actinomycetota; class Actinomycetes; order Kitasatosporales; family Streptomycetaceae; genus Streptomyces; species Streptomyces sp. NBC_00212. The sequence goes on along the minus strand of NZ_CP108115.1, from coordinate 7,840,213 downwards.
CCACCGCGAGCGCGGTGGCGGCACTCGCCGGATCGGGAATCCTGCTCAGCGCGGGCGGGGCTGCGGCGGCGAATCCGGGGCCGCAGCCCGGCGGCTCGGCTCAGCAGGCGCCCGCCGCCGCGCCGGCGGTCCAGCCCATGAGTAAGGTCGTCGCCAACGGCGGGGTGTGGATCCACCAGGAAGCGAACACCACCTCCAAGCGGCTCGGCCTGCTTCCCATGGGCATGGCCACCGCGCCGAAGTGCAAGAAGATCGGCCAGAGCGTGGGTGGCAACAGGATCTGGTACAAGCTCGGAGCGGGCAAGCAGGGCTGGGTCTCGGCACGCTACGTGCAGAACCTCAGCCGCGTGCCGTACTGCGACTGAGCTGACACGGAGCGCCAACAGCCGTATGACCAGCGGCTGTTGGCGCTCCGTCATGTGAGGGCCTGTGCCTGACCCCGCCCGGATCAGGCGCAGGCCCTCAGCGGGCGGCTACCTCAGGAGCCATTGCCTGGTCAGCTCCATCACCTCCGCGCGACTGCGACCCGCGTGGTCGGCGGCGATGAAGTGCTCGCCGATCCGCAGCGAGAAGGCGAGCATCGAGCGGGCCTCGACCTCGACCTCGTCGGAACAGAGGGCACCGAACAGCGAGCGCAGGTACTCCATCCGCCGGTTGTCGACGCGTCTCAGTCGCCGCGCGACGTCGTCGTCGCGCCGGGCCCAGTCCCGGATGGCGAGCTCGGCCACGACGCCCATCGTGGGCCCCCGGCCCGCCACGGCGATGGCGAACAGCCGCTCCAGCTTGGCCCTGGCGTCTCCCCCGCCGCTCTCGACCCGCTCGATCACCGCTTCGGCCACCTCGCGCTCCCAGGTGTCGAGCATCTCGGTGAGCAGGGCGCCCCGGTTCTTGAAGTAGCCGTAGAAGCCGCCCTTGCTCACCCCGAGGGACTGCGCCAGGGACTCGATCCGGACCGCCTCCGGGCCACCGGCGGACAGCGCCCGCAGTCCCTCTTCGATCCACTTGCCACGCGGCGTGCGAGTCGCGCCCATGCTGTGTCTCCCCTCACGCCGACCGTCATCTATACGGTGCCGTATATTCGGTGCTAGCATCGATCTATACGGCATCGTATAGATAGGGGCCCGTTCATGAAACTCCCCGCAACCGCGCACACGTCCCGCCCCTGGCGGATCCACGAGATCGCGGCCGACTTCACGCTTGAGGACGTGTGGGCGCTGCCGACACCGGGCCGCCCGGACGAACTCGACCGCCTGGTACGCCAGTTCACCCAGGGCGACGACGCAAGCGCCTCCTCGCCCGTGCAGCGCTTCCTCTTCGCGGTCCGCCGGAAGCTCGGCGCACTGCTCGGCTGGGACAAGCCCGGCGAGGGCGTGGGCACCCGGGTGCCCACCCTGCGCGACCGGCTTCCGGCGGACCTCCGCGAGGGGCCGCAGGGACCGGCGTTCCGCTCGGCGCCGTTCACTTCCGTCTATCAGACGCACGACGAGTGGGCGGCCGAGATGGCCAACAAGACGGTGCAGGCGGTGCTGCACATCGGCTGGGTCCCGGACGGATCCGGCGGCTACCACGGCCAGATGGCCGTCCTGGTGAAGCCGAACGGGCTCTTCGGCACCCTGTACATGGCAAGCATCAAGCCCTTCCGGTACGTCTGGGTGTACCCGGCGCTGATCCGGTCGATCGGAGCCGAGTGGGAGTCCAACTCCCGGGACTCCACGGCCAGTTGACGTCTTGAGCAGTCGGCATCGGGCCACTGCGGCCGGTTGGCGGTGACGAGCCGGGCGAGCGCCCTGGCGGCGGGCGGCTCCGGATCAGAGGATTCCGAGCAGCCGTCCCAGGGTTCCCCCGAGGACGAGGTCGCGTAGTTCCCCGGGCGGGGTGACGCGCTCGACGGTCGTGCGGGCGAGCAGGGGGTCGCCGTAGGGCGCGTCCGAGCCGAAGAGGGTGCGCCCGGGGAGTTCCTGGATGGCCAGCTTCACCGCGAAGACGATGTTGGCGGTGGAGAGTTCCAGGTACATGTTCGGCGTGTCCCGGGCCAGTTCGATGGCGGTCATCCAGTTGAGCCCGCCGAGCTGGCTCACGATCAGCGGCACTTTCGGGTGGCGCGTGGCGAGCTCGGACAGGGTGTGGAGGTCCTCGGCGGTGGTCGGCGCGAAGCCGTGCACGACGACGGGCAGTCCGCCGTGGTCGTGTGCGGCCTCCATCACCGGGGCGAGTCGGTCGGCCTGTCCGGGCGGCGGGGTCAGTTCTCCGATGCCGTGCAGCCGACTTTGGACGATGTCCCGCTCGACCGCCGCCGCGATCTGCTCCGCGGGCAGATCCAGGCGCACGGAACCGAACCCGATGAAGCGTTCCGGGTGGGCGGCCAGCGCCGCGTCCAGTTCCCGTCGCGCGGTGCGGTATCCGTCGTCACGGTCGTCCTTTCCGCTCAGGGCCCGGTCCAGGGCGCCCATCTCGTGGCGCAGGGACGGCAGGTCGGTGGCGCGTTCGGGGTGGGGCCGGGTTCCGAAGAGCACGGCACGGTCCACGCCTGCCTCGTCCAGGAGGCGCAGATGGGCCTCGACCGGATCGTGGACATGCCCATGGGCGTCGATGATCACTGTTCGTCCTCTCGGCGACGGGCCGCGGGAATGCGGCCGACGGGCCCACTGTTGCTCCTTGACACTGTTGGAAGGTCAAGCGTGGAAGGACGGGCGGGCGTGCTCATCGGTGAGTTGGCCGAGCGGACCGGGACCAGCGAGCGCCTGCTGCGCTACTACGAACGCATGGGTCTGCTCAGGCCGCAGCGCCGGCCCAACGGCTACCGGTTCTACGATCGTGGCGCCGAGGAATCCGTGGTCCGGATCCGAGCGCTGCTCGCCGCCGGGCTGCCGACCCGCGTCATTCGCCAAGTCCTCCCCTGTACGGCCGAGAACGCCTCGGTGCTGCCGTGTCCCGGCGTACTGGACGCCCTGCGCGGGCAGTTGACCGCGCTGGACGAACGGTCGGCCCGGATCGCCTCCGCGCGAGCGACCCTCGTGCGGACCATCGCTGCCGCGGAAGGGGCCCTGACCTCGGAGGATCCCGAGTCGGCCGCCATGCGGGAGAGGGCCCAGGAGTCGGCGTAGGACCGGCTGTCAGACCCTCCCCCTACGGTGGAGCCATGACGAATTTCGTGCTGGTTGCGGGAGCGTGGCTCGGGTCGTGGGCTTGGGACGAGGTTGTGGTGCCGCTGCGGGCGGGCGGCCACGGCGTCCACCCGTTGACGCTGTCCGGCCTCGCCGAGAAGCAGGGCGTTCCGGCCGGGCAGCAGACCCATGTCCAGGACATCGTCGACGAGGTCGAGCGTCTCGATCTGCGCGATGTCGTCCTGGTCGGGCACAGCTATGCGGGGATTCCGGTCGGGCAGGCCGCCGAGCGCATAGGGGACCGCTTGGCGCGTGTCGTCTTCGTCGACTCCAATGTCCCGGCCGACGGCGACTCGTTCGTGTCCGGCGGTCTCGACTGGCAGGCCGCGGTGGAGGCGTCCATAGCCGAGAACGGCGGCTTCTGGGCGCCGCTCACCGAGCCCGACTTCGAGGCACAGGGGCTGAGCACCGAGCAGATCGCCCGGATCGTGCGCGGCTCGACACCGCACCCGGGCGCCACGCTGACCGAACCGGCGGTGCTGAGCCGCCCGCTCGGCGGACTTCCGGCGACCTACATCAAGTGCCTGCTCGACGGCGCGAAGCCGACCGACGACGTGGCCGAGCTGCTGACCAGCAGGCATTGGCGCCTGGCCGAGATGGACACCGGCCACTGGCCGATGCTCTCCCGGCCGGCCGAGCTGGCAGACATCCTCCTCGGCGAAGCAGGGAGGTGACGGAAGCGGCCCGCACCCCCACGGTCGGCGCCGGGCCGTCCCGTAGCCGGGACGGGCTGCGTGGCGTACGACGGGCATCGTGGCGGGCTCCGGGCTGCCCGCCGCTCCAGTAGCACGCTCCTCATTTGTTTCCCTCAAGTTTCCTCCCAGCCCCTGTACATACAGCTACCCGCCAGTAGTGTGTGGCCGCACGGTCGTGGCCGAAAGCTGCCGTGCCATCAACTGTCAGTGCCACCAGGGGGATACCCATGCGCGGGATGAGCCGCCGTCAGTTCGTTTCCAGGATGACCGCCGCTGCCGCAGGGGCCGCCCTGTGGTCGGCGACGGCGCAGGACCGGGCGCTGGCGGCCACGGCCGCGCGGGCGGTACGGATCGGCGGGACCACGCTGGAACAGGCCGCGATGCCGGTCGGCAGCGGCGCGTACAAGCGCCTCGTGGCCGGACCGGGCTGGCCGCTGGTGGTCCGCGGCGAGCTGGCCGCGGCCGGTCCCGGTCGGGACGACCGCCGGACCGGGCTCGCCTCCTTCGTCCAGTTCACCGACCTGCACCTGGCGGACACCGAGTCGCCGGTGCGGTTCGAGTACCTGGCTCAGTTCAACGACAGCGCGTACCGCCCGCAGGAAGCCCTGACGGTGCGCGGCGCCTCGTCACTGGTCGAGCGGGTCAACGCGGTGCGCCAAGGCCCGTACACGGGGCTGCCGTTCGGCATGGTGATGGCCACCGGCGACAACACCGACAACCACGAACTCATCGAGCTCGACTGGTACCTGTCCGTCATGAGCGGTGGCCGGATCACCCCGAGCAGCGGCGACCCCTCACGCTACGAGGGCGTGCAGAACTCCGGGAACGCGGACTACTGGAACCCGGAGCTGTCGTTCCAGGACAGCTACAAGGCCAAGGGGCTCCCGCAGATCCCCGGCTTCCTGTCGGGCGCGGGCCGCGCCTTCGACGCACCCGGCCTGAGCGTGCCCTGGTACACGACCGTCGGCAACCACGACGACAGCATCGAGGGCAGCCTGCCGGACCTCGGTCTGCTGAACGACCTGTACACCGGCGACCGGAAGATCGAGGGCTGCGACGACGCCACCGCGGCCAAGCTCGCCTACGCCCTGCAGCACGACCCGGCCCAAGCCGTAATCCTGGTGGGCAAGTTGCTCGGCAACGGCGGTGCGATACGCAAGGTCACCCCCGACGAGCGCCGTCGCCCCTTCACCCCGGCCGAGTTCGCCAAGGCGCACCTGAACCCGGCGTACACCGGCGCCGGGCCGGTCGGCCACGGCTTCACCTCGGACGCGGCGAGCAGCGGGCACCTGTACTACACGTTCCCGCTCGCGGGCGGCGTGCTCGGCATCAGCCTGGACACCACCAACAGGGCCGGTTTCGCGGACGGTTCACTCGGCACGGCGCAGCTCAACTGGCTCGAATCGGTGCTGAAGTCGCACAGCAGCCGCTGGTACGACACCGACGGGCACGTGGTGCGCGGCGGGTCGAGCGACTCGCTCATCGTCCTGTTCAGCCACCACACCAGCACCACCATGGGCAACCTGCTGCCCGACCCGTACCACCCCTTCGAGGGGCGCCACGACGGCAATGCCCTGGTCGCGCTGCTCCAGCGCTATCCGAACGTGGTGGCCTGGGTCAACGGCCACACCCACGAGAACCGCATCACCCCGCACGGCCACGCGGTTCCGGAGCGCGCCTTCTGGGAGATCAACACCGCGTCCCACGTCGACTATCCGCAGCACGCCCGGATCATCGAGATAGCCGACAACGGCGACGGCACGCTGTCGCTGTTCACCACCCTCATCGAGTCCGCCGCGCCCTACACGACGGACTTCGCGGACACCTCCGACCGGGGCCTGGCGGCCCTGTACCGCGAGCTGTCGTACAACGACCCGTATGCCACTCCGGCCGCCAAGCTCGGCTCCTCCGCCGACCACAACACCGAGCTGGTCCTGGCCCACCCGGGCAAGTAGCGGCACGCTGCGGACCCGGCGGCTCGGCCTCGGGTCCGGCGAGCGGGCCGGCGGGCCCCCGGGGAGCAGCCCGGTCCTCCGACGGACGTGCCCGCCTGGCGGGGCGGTCGGGCGGGCGTTCCACTGGGAGGGCCGACAGCCGTAACGTCATCCGACGAGGGAGTACACCCGCCATGGCGGACACCCACCACGTTCTGCTGATCTCGTTCACCGATCCGGCGCGCTGCCGGTCGGCCTTCGCGGAGGCCGTCTCTCTGCCGGGCCTGCGCCAGGCCGCCATTCTGGAGCGCTCGGCCGAGGGCTTGCTCGACGTGCCGGACAACCATGTGCGCGGCGCCGGGGTGCCCACGGTGGGCGGCGGCCTTGTGGGCGGTCTCGTGGGGCTGCTCGGCGGACCGATCGGCGTGCTGCTGGGCAGCGCGGCAGGAGCCACGCTGGCCAACGCGGCGGAGAACCGTCAGCTCCTGGAGGACGGCGCCGGCCTCATCGTGCTGAGCAGCAGGGTCGAGGACGGCACGGCCATGCTGGTCCTCGATCTGCACGAGTCCGCGCCGGAGCCCGCCGACGAACTGGCCCGGCGCCACGACGGCACCCTGCAACGCCTGTCCGCCAAGGAGTTCACCGCCCAGGTCGAGGCCGCCGAGCGGGCGGCGCAGAACACCGAGAAGGCTTGAGAGCACGGTCGGCCTGCGACAGCCGAGCCACGAGGGCAGGTGTGCGCCACGCTCAATGGCCTTGTGCCATACGGGAGTTGAGGACTTTCGCGATGGACGGAGCGCTGCCCGTCCGCGTCCAGAATCGACCTGTACAGGACACCTGCCCGCTGCCATGGTGAGGGCAGCAGCGAGAGACCGGTCTCCCTGGCAGCATGAGCGGCCCCGGCCGCTCGGCCCCGAACGCACCACCACCCGCTCCCGGTGCGCACCACCACTGGCAGGGCAGCCGTCGCGGGAGTTCCAGGCCGCCCGTGCCGCCACCGGGAAGGCGCCCGGCGAGTGGGACGACGGTTCCCTGGTACTCCCCCCACCAGGCGAGCCCCTCACTCGCCGGGCCCGCCTTGCCGCCTTCGCCGGATCAGCTCGTGCTCACCTGCTTGCGGTACCGGCCGGGCGCCACTCCGTAGTCCCGCTTGTGCTTGGCCTGCAGCGCGGCTGTGATGGCCGGGTCGTTGAGGGCGGCCGCCCACCCGGTCGGCCCCGCCGGTGGACGCCAAGGAGCGGCAGACCATTGACCGCCTCCGACCATCACATCCGACCCCACCGCTGGCCCCCATCGCGACCGCCACCACCCTCACAGGAATTCGTGTGCAGGCCACCCATCCGCCCGTTACTGTGGACGGTATGAAGGTCATCAGCCGTATCGACAGCGCGACCGCGCGAGCGACCAGCTCGCCGGTTGCCGCCGCCTGACCTCATTCCCCACTCCCCCGGCGACCGGAAACGGCCCGCCGGTGGATCGTCGGATTCATGGTCCGGAATCCCAGTCCTGGATTCCTGCCTCTGAAACTTCTGTCGCGTCCCGTGTCCGCGGTCCCTTTCCGGCTGCCCCACAGCCAAGGACCCGCAGCCATGAACACCATGAACACCGAGCACGTAGTCCGCACGTTCGTCGAGTACTTCGAGGACCGGGGCCACCGGCGCATCACGGGGTCGTCCCTGCTGCCGCCGCCCGGTGACCCCGTGCTGTTCACCACCTCGGGCATGCATCCGCTGACCCCCTATCTGGAGGGGCGGCCCCATCCGCTCGGCCGGCGCCTGGTCAATGTCCAGCGCTGCCTGCGCACCACCGACCTGGAGGAGGTCGGCGACGACACCCACCTGACGGTCTTCGAGATGCTCGGCACCTGGTCCCTCGGCGACTACGGAAGCTCGCAGAGCCTCGGCTGGGGCCACGACCTGCTGGTCAACGGCTTCGGCGTCGATCCGGGACTGCTGTACGCCACGGTCTTCGGCGGCGACGAGCACTCGGGCCCGGACACCGAATCGCTACGCACATGGGAGGAGCTCGGGGTGCCGGTCGAGCTGACCACCGAGGAGAACTGGTGGTCCAACGGCCCCACCGGTCCCTGCGGTCCCGACTCGGAGATCTTCATCTGGACGGGAGACACACCGCCGCGATCCACACCGACCGGAGACGAACGATGGGTGGAGGTGTGGAACCACGTGATGATGCGCCACCGCCGGCGCGGCGACGGCACCCTCGACCTGTTGCCCCGGCCGAACGTCGACACCGGGCTCGGCCTCGAACGGCTCGTCGCCGTCCTCCAGGGCAAGGGATCGGTCTTCGAGACCGACCTGTTCGAGCCGTGGCGGGGCTCGGTGCCTTCGCTCTGGCAGCTGGAGGAGCCGTCGCTGCGGCTGGTCTGCGACCATCTGCGGTCGAGCATCGTCGTGATCGGCGACGGTGTCCTGCCGTCCAACACCGGGCGCGGATACGTCCTGCGGCGGCTGATCCGGCGGGTGCTCACCACGCTGTGGCGGGTCGATCCGTCCCGAACGCTCGGCGACCTGCCCGAGGACCTGGTCCGGCACACGCTGGACCACTTCGGGCAGCACGGGCACACCGGCTCGGTCCGCGACGTACTCCTCGACGAGGAGCGGCGCTTCACCCGGCTCCTCGAACGGGGCCGCCGCGTCCTGTCCCGGCCCCGTTACTCCGGCCCCCTCACCGAGGACGACTACAGCCACCTCCACGACACCCACGGCCTGCCCCGCGACCTCGTACGCGGCCTCCGGGGCGGCACACCGGGCTGCCCCTCGGCGTCGGGGCCGTTGGGGAACGGCCCCGCGCCGACACCTCGAAACCGCCGGAACCGGGCGGCCAGGCACCTGGGCACCCGGACCTTAGACTCGGTGGATGGCAAAGTACTTCGACGTGCACCCCGAGAACCCTCAGCGGCGCACCATCAGCAGTGTGGCGGACAGCATCCGTTCCGGCGCGCTCGTCGCGTACCCGACGGACTCCTGCTACGCGCTGGGGTGCCAGCTGGGCAGTCGTGACGGCATCAACCGGATCCGGTCGATCCGCGAGCTGGACGACCGCCACCACTTCACCCTGGTGTGCCAGAACTTTGCGCAGCTGGGCCAGTTCGTACAGATCGACAACGACGTGTTCCGCGCCATCAAGGCGGCGACGCCCGGCAGTTACACCTTCATCCTGCCCGCGACGAGGGAGGTACCGCGCCAACTGCTGCATCCGAAGAAGAAGACGGTCGGGGTGCGGATCCCCGACCACGCCGTCGCTCAGGCCCTCCTCGCCGACCTCGGCGAACCGCTGCTGTCCAGCACTCTCCTCCTGCCCGACGAGGACGAGCCGATGACGCAGGGCTGGGAGATCAAGGAGCGCCTCGATCACGTGGTGGACGCGGTCCTCGACTCCGGGGACTGCGGCACCGAGCCGACCACGGTGATCGACTTCTCGAACGGCGAGCTCGAAATCGTACGCCGGGGAGCGGGCGACACCTCGCGCTTCGAGTAGTCGCCCGCGCCCGGGCGCTCGTCGTACCGCGGCGTCGGTCAGTCGCGGCGTGGCCCGATGACGCCGCTGCCGTCGTGCACCGTGATCGCCTGGGCGGGGCAGGCGTCGGCGACGTCCAGGATGCGTTCGTCCGGCTCGATCCCCTCCGGCAGCACTCGCGTGTGCTCGCCGTCCAGCGCGAACACGTCGGGGGCCGCTCCGGCGCACATGCCCGAGGCCAGGCAGAGCTGCGGGTCCACGCGTACGCTCCAGGTCATGGCGGTCACCACGCGACCGGCATGACGCGCGGGCCACGGACCAGCATCTCGGACTTCCACGTCACGTCGCCGGCCAGTTTCAGCCCGGGGAAGCGGGTGACGAGGGCGCTGAGGGCTTCCTGGAGTTCCAGCCGGGCCAGCGGGGCGCCCAGGCAGTGGTGGACTCCGTGGCCGAAACCGAGGTGCTGGTTGCCCTCGCGGGCGATGTCGAGCACACCGGGGGCGGTGAAGCGGAGCGCGTCGCGGTTGGCGGCGCCCATCGCGACCAGGACCGGGGTGCCGGCCCGCACCAGCGTGCCGCCCACCTCGACGTCCTCGGTGGCGTACCGGGCCTGGCCGGCCCCGCTGCCCAGCGGTACGAAGCGCAGCAGTTCCTCCACCGCGCCCGCGATGAGCTCGGGCCGGGCCCTGAGCTGCGCCAGCTGGTCGGGGTTTTCCAGCAACGTCAGGGTGAAGTTGGGGATCTGCGACGCGGTGGTCTCGTGTCCGGCCACCAGGACCGCCACGCACAGGTCGACGAGTTCGAGCTCGGTCAGGCGGTCGCCGCCGTCGCGGGCCTCGATGAGCGCGGTCATCAGGTCGTCCTGCGGATCACGGCGGTGCACCTCGATCAACTCGCCCATGTAGGCGCGGAGTTCCTCACGGTTGGCCTCGAACTCGGCGGCGGTGAGCGAGCTGGTGGACAGCGCCGCGTCGCTCCACACCCTGAAGCGCGGGCGGTCCTCGGTGGGCACGCCGAGCATGCGGCAGATCACCGCGACCGGCAGGGGCAGCGCATACATGTCCACGAGGTCGGCGGGCGGCCCGGCCGCTTCCAGGTCGTCGAGCAGGCTCGCGGTGAGTTCGCGGACCTGTGGACGCAGCTTCTCGACCTGGCGGACGGTGAACGCCCGCGCCACCAGCGAGCGCAGCCGGGTGTGATCCGGCGGGTCCATGCCGAGAATCCCGCTGTCGTTGCGCCCCTCGGACTGGCGGGGCTCGTCGTGCGAGGCGCCTTCGGCCCGGCTGAAACGCTGGTCACCGAGGACGAGCCGGGCATCCGCATAACGGGTGACGAGCCAGGCGGACTCGCCGTACGGCAGCTGTACGCGCAACAGACCCGGCAGTTCGCGTACGCGCTCGTACTCCTCGGCGAGCTGGAGTCCGTCGGAGGTGTTGAAGGGATAGGCGAGGGGTGTGGTGTCGGCTGTCGTCACTGCGGCCTCCCGGATGTAAGCAGCTGCTTACAACGGTAGAGGTGCCTCCTGGGGGCGGTCAACGGCGCATTGTGGCCGTTATCCTGACGGGCCGTCTGAGAGGACCTGTGCCGTGGAAGAAGCCCCCGAACCGATGGCCCCCGAATCGCCCGCGCCCGACCCGCCCGCGCCTGACTCGCCCGCTGGTGAGCGCCGCCGCGATGCCGGGGCCACCCGCCGTCGGCTGCTCGACGCCGCCCGGGACCTGTTCGCGGAACGGGGCTACGAAGGGGCGACGGTCCGCGAGATCGCCGAACGGGCGGGCGCCAACCAGGCGTTGCTGTTCCGGTACTTCGGGTCCAAGCAGGGACTGCTCACGGAGGTCGTCGCGCAGGGTGGCCTGGAGCAGTTGCGCGCCACACCGCCCGAGGAACTCTTCGAGACCGCGCTGCGTTCAATGCTGACCAGCAGCGCGTCGGGGTCGGCCGACCGGTCCCTGGAGGTCTACCTGCGCTCCATGGGGCGCGGCGACGAGGCGACCGGGACACTGCGGGAGCTCGGCGAGCAGTACCAGAGCGCGCTGGCCGCGCTCTCCGGGGCCAAGGACGGTGCCCTGCGCGCGGATCTGGCCATGGCCTGGCTGCTCGGCATCGGGCTCATGCGGACGGTCGTGGCGCGCGAGCCGCTGGCCAGCGCGGACCCGGACACCGTCTGCCGCCTGGTGGTCGACACCCTCGACCACCTCTGGTCCGCACCGGACAGCGAGACGGCCTAGCTCCGTCAACTGGCCCTGTTCTAAGGGCAGATGAGGTCAGCGAGCTCCGCGGGACGGCTCAGCGCGAGGAGGTGTCCGCCGGGCATCGGCTCGATGTCGATGCCGAGGCGCTCCTTGGCGTTGCGTCGCTGGAAGTCGAGCGGGAAGAACCGGTCGTCGCATCCCTGCACGAAGCGGGTCGGGACATCCGGCCAGGCGTTCAGCGGCCAGGGCTGGGCGAAGAGGGCCTCCGCAGGGCCGGCCGGCCCCGCGGCCATCGCCTCTTCGGTCACGGCGGGCGGCACGTCGTGGAAGAAGTCGGTCCGCAGGTCGAACTCCGCCGCCGGGTCGCGGCCCTGCCGCGCGGCGAACGCCGAACGCGCCTCGGCCTGGCCGGTATTGGCCCACCAGTCGCCCGCGGTCTCACCGGGCGCCGGAATCATGGCGTTGACCAGAATCAGCCCGTCGACGGGGACGCGATCGCAGACGAGCGGTGCGAAGAACCCGGCCAGCGACTGCGCGACGAGGACCAGCCCGGGCGAAGCCCCACAGCGGTCCTGGTCGTGTTCGCCGATCGCCCGTACGACGGCGTCGACATGTTCGGCGAGACCCGCCGCGGGGTCGTGCGGCAGATCCAGCGTCACGGCCTCGTGCCCGCGTCCGCGCAGTTCGGGGACGACCAAGTGCCAGTACCAGGCGCGGCCGTCCGCGCCGGGGATGAGTACGTACGTCGTCATGCGCCGCTCCTCGCAGACTGGAAAGCCCCCGGGTCGCGCCGACGGGGTGGGGAAGCCCATCGTCACCCGGGTCGCGCCGACGGGCCACCACCGACACCGCGGGATCCACGCACGTACCGCGCATCGAGGGCGGGAGCGGGCAGGAGCGGGCAGGAGCGGGCAGCGTAGGCAGACGGCGCTCGTCCGGACCGGAGCCGTTCGGGCGGCCCGGTCCGGACGGAGGCGAGGGCTATTCGCTGATCTGGACCGCGCCGGAGGGGCAGAGGTTCCCCGCCTGGCGGGCGGCGGGCTGCTGGGCGCGATCGGGATCGGGCGTGATCACATCCACGAGACCGTCGTCGTCCTGGTCGAAGACGCCGGGCGCGGTCAGCGCGCACAGTCCGGCGCCGACACAGACGTCCCGGTCGGCGGACACTCGCATGGGGGCTCCCTTCTCCCCGGTCACCAGGTGACCGGGAGTTCGTTGACGCCCTGGATCGTCGTGCCCGGGCGCAGCGTCAGCTGATCCACGGGCACGGCCAGGCGCAGGGTGGGAATGCGCTCGAACAGCGCGGTCAGGATGACTTCGAGTTCGAGGCGGGCCAGGTTCTGGCCGAGGCACTGGTGCACCCCGTACCCGAAGGACAGGTGATGGCGGGCCGAGCGGTGCACATCGAAGGCGTCCGGGTTCTCGAACACCGAACTGTCGCGGTTGGCAATGGAGTTGGTGACGATGACGCCCTCGCCCTCCCGGATGAGCTGCCCATCGATCTCGATGTCGGCCGTGGCGACGCGGCCGCCCGCGATGTCCGCGATGGCGAGGTAGCGCAGCAGTTCCTCGACCGCGCCGGGCAGCAGCGTGGGGTCGGCACGCAGGGCGGCGTGCTGGTCGGGGTGTTCGAGCAGGGTGATCACGCTGAGGGAGGTCATCGAGGCCGTGGTCTCGTGACCGGCGACGAGCAGCAGCAGTGCGGTCGAGATCAGCTCCTCGCGGTCGATCTCACCCGCCGCCAACTGGCGTGTCACCAGGTTGTGCAGCAGGCCGGGGCCGGGCTTGGCCTGCATCGTGGTGATCAGCCCGTCCAGGTAGTACTCGAAGTCCTCGCGGGCGGCGATCGCACCGGCCGCGTCCGTCGCCTGCACGAGGCGCCTGCTCGCGTCCTGGAAGAAGTCGTGGTCGGCGTAGGGCACGCCGAGCAACTCGCAGATCACCATGGACGGAACGGGCAGCGCGAACTGGCTGACCAGGTCGGCGGGCGGTCCCGCGGCGAGCATCTGGTCGAGGAAGCCGTGCACGATGCGCTCGACGTCGGGCCGCATGCCCTTGATGCGCTTGACGGTGAATTCGCTGATCGTCATCCGCCGGCGCGGCCCGTGTTCGGGCGGATCCAGGCCGATGAAGGCCGGGCGGACCTGCCGGATGGCCTGGAAACGCGGGGACGTGGCGGGGAATTCGTCGCGGGTGCGGTCCGAGGAAAGGCGCGGGTCGGCGAGCAGCTTCCGCGCTGTCTCGTGCTTGGTGACCACCCAGGCCCTGCGGCCGTCGAAGAGGGTCACGGCGTTCAGCGCGTCGGGCTCGTCCCGTAACTGGCGGTACGACTCGGGCAGTTGGTAGGGGCACGTGCGGTCGGCCGGGAAAGCTGGGGCCTCGCGTGTCTGGATCGCTGCGGCGGTCTCGGTCATGTCGGTCATCGAATACCTCGAAACCTCAGACGTTAAAGAACGGACAGTTCTCTAACTGCGAGGCTAAGCTGTCCCCCATAGAGAACGCAACGGCCCCTATCGGACACACCCGGGAGGCATGGGTGCCCAGCAGCACCGGCCCGGCCACCGAACCATCCGCTGACCACCGCAAAGGGCCGCGCCGCCGCGGCGAGGAACTGGAAAGCGCCATTTTGCGGGCCACCTTGGACGAGCTCGCCGAGGTGGGCTACTCCGCGCTGACCATGGAGCGGGTCGCCGTACGGGCCCGCACGGGCAAAGCGGCCGTCTACCGCCGCTGGCCGAGCCGGGCCCAACTGGTCCTGGACGCCTGCAAGTTGGGCAAGATCTCCGAAGTGGACCTGCCCGACACCGGCGGAATCCGCGGCGACGCGCTGGCCCTGCTGCGGCAGATGGCGGCCACGATGTCCAGCCCGCTCGGCGGGATCATGCGCGGACTCCTCGGGGAGATGACCCGCGATCCCGAGCTGGCCGAGCTGATCCGGGAGCGGATCCATACCGTCCGCCCGTTGGCGGTCGGCGTCATCCTGGAACGGGCCGTCGAGCGCGGCGAGGTCGAGCCATGGGTCCTCTCCTCCCGGCGGGCCACGGTGGCGACGGATCTGCTGCGCAACCATTTCCTGCTGTTCGGCGCGCCCGTGGCGGACGAGGTCATCGTGGACATCGTGGACGACGTGTACCTCCCACTGGTCATGAGCCCGGCCGCGAGCCGGCCGAACAAGGCCGACTAGGACCTGTCATGCCGATCACACGCCCCGCCGGGGTGACTCGACGGAGGACTCGATGAGCGCACTGGAGATGAGTCGCGCGGAGGCGGTGGCGCTCGTGCAGCGGATCATGCAAGCGGACTACGCCTCAGACGACGAGGTAGACGGCTGGCTGAATAGGCTCGACCGAGCCCTGGCGTGCCCGTCCGGCCATGTGAGCGATTTGATCTTCTGGCCGCCGGAGCGGGAGCTCTCGGCTGATGAAGTAGTCGACCAGGCCCTGGCGTATCGGCCAATCGCTTTGTGAGGTCGAACTCAACCCCGAAGCCGGTAAGGCCCATACCGGGTAGCCCCTGAGCCGGTGGCCCGTTACCGTCACCGCGCATTCAGCCGCGCAGCAAAGAGAGTCGCAGCGACCACGGAGTACACCTGCAGCCAATCGCCCGTCACGCCCTGATCCGCGAATGATCTGGCAAGGTGATCCTTCGGCGTGAAGAACGTCAGCGCCCTCCGCGGGTCACAAAGGCTGTGTGAGCTTGTTCCGCTTTGACGGACACCATTGGTGTGGTGGTCAGGCTGCGAGTGCGGTCTCGTATTCGGCGGGACTGCGATAGCCGAGGCTGCTGTGCAGACGGTGCAAGTTGTACCAGCCCTCGATGAAGTCGAAGATCGCGGTGCGGGCGGCGGCCCGGCTGGGCCAGGAGCCGGTGTTGAGCAACTCCCTCTTGATGGTGGCGAAGAACGACTCGGCGAGTGCGTTGTCCCAGCACTGTCCGGTGCGGCCGACTGACAGACGCACCCCCAACTGCTCTGCCAGAACGGCGAATTGCTGGCTGGTGTACTGGGCGAGCCACGATCCGAGTGAAAGATCACCGGCCGGGTGGGGCGGCGCTTGCGGCAGGCGGCCGTGAGGGCATCGGCGACCAGATCGGTCCGCAGGTGGTCGGCCGTTGCCCAGCCGACCACGCGACGGGAAGCGATGTCGATAACGGTGGCCAGATAGAGCCAGCCCTCTTCCGTGGCGATGTAGGTGATGTCGCCGCACCAGCGGGCATCCAGGCTGGCGGGGTCGGGCTGGAAGTCCCGGACGACGAGATCGGGCCGTAGGGCAGCTCGTGGATCGGGGACCGTCGTCTGGTGCCGTCGTCTGCGCTGTCGGCCCTGCAGGCCGGCAGCTCGCATCAGCCGGGCGACACGTCGGCGGCCGCATCCGGCGCCCGCCCGCTTGAGCACGGCATGGACGCGTGGGGCGCCGTAGGTTCCCTGCGATCTCGTGTGGACGTCGGCGATCTGTTCCGTCAGCTCGGCGTCACAGACCGCGCGGGGGCCAGGCTTGGCAGCGCGGCGGGCATAGAAGGCGGTCCGGGAGACCTTCAGCAGTTCACACGCTCGTTTGACGCTGTGACCTGCACGCTTCTCCGCCTCGATGAACGGGTGCACCGTCACCGGGTCTCCTTCGCGAAGAAAGCCGTGGCCCGCTTGAGGATGTCGACGTCCTCACGCAGACGGCGGTTCTCCCGCCGCAGTGCGGCCAGTTCCTCGCGTTCGCTGCTGGTCAGGCCGTCCCGCTCGCCCGCATCGACCTCGGCCTGCTTCACCCAGTCACGCACCGCGGTCTCGGTCAGATCGAAGTCCTTGGCGATCTGACCCACCGAGCGGTCACCGCGTCGGCACAGCTCGACGATCTCCGCCTTGAACTCCGGCGTGAACGAGCGACGAGGGCGAGGCTTCTTCTTCCCATGCTCTCCATGATGGACATCCTCCCGGGGCTGAACCCCTGATCTCGGATGTCCGCCAAAGCGGATCAAGCCCAGTGAGAAGTGCTCTCGCTCAGGCCCCATGGGAGCAGAGCCTCCACAGGGATTCCTTCTAAAGCGAGGCGAGCCCCCTCGGCGAGCCAAGCAGCCCTGGTGGCGGCCGGTGGATGTGTGCAGCCGCGGCGGACGAACAATGCCTGTTCGGTCAGGTTCAGGCCGAGCATGGCGATCAGTGCGCCTTTGGTAGCTGAATCCACGGCCTCAAGTTCCATCAACGGGCCGCCTTCCTGCATCTCGCCGGCCCGCCTGGTGGCGCGGAAGGCAAGCAGGTCCGCATCCCGTTCCCTGCGCTCATTTTCGGAACAGACAGGGACATGCTCGCCTGGCGCGAACGAACTCGGGTCGGACGAGTGCCCCAAGACATGGTGGGCGATCTCATGCGCGATGACGAATCGATAGGCCAGGCCGTTGAGCCGCCAAGCGCCCCGCTGGCCGCGTGGGGACAGCCGCACACCCAATTGGGTTGCCACACCGGAGACCCGCTGATTGGTCGCGTGATAGCGCAGCAGGCCGGTGAGCACATCCGCGTTCTTGTGCATACGGCTCTTCACACTTGCACGCAGCCGCCGCCCATCGAACCATCTGTCGATATAGAGAGCGGCCGCCCCTTGACACCCTCAGCCTGACAATCCGGCGAACCTTCCGCGGCAGGGCACCCGTTCGGCTACAGGTGGAAGATCTGGCCCGCCATGTCCCGGATGGTGTCGGCCAGGGTGTCAGGGGCGTTGAGATGGGCGAAGTGTCCCTGGCGTGGGAGCGTGACGATGCGCGCATCCGGCAGGACTGCCGCCAGGTCAGCCAGACGTTCGCGCAGGTGGGCGGGGCTGAGATCGCCCGCGATGAGGGTCGTCGGTATTTCGAGCGTCGCGAAGCGATCAACACCTGGGCCGAGCGCGTCGATCGCCTCGGTGTCTGCGATCTGTGCCGCCGCGTACGCAGAGAAGGCCGCTCGCACCTGCTGGTCGGCGAACATGGCGTCGACCAGGTTCGCGGGCATGCGGACGATGTCCCGCATGTGGATCCGCATCGCCTCGACCGGATCGCCCCTGTCGAACACGGCGCGAGCACGTGCGCCCGCCGTCCCGGCGAGCAACTCCTTGGTGGGCATCGGCGGTTCGTAGAGGAAGAGTCCGGCGAACGCCGACGGGTCCAGCAATGCGGCTTCCAGTGCGGCGACGGCGCCCGAGGAATGCCCCACGAGGAGCACAGGGGGCTCCAGGAGACCCGCGACGGCGACGATGTCGGCTGCCTCGATGGCCATCGAGTGAGGTAGTTCGATGTGTGCTTCGGGCACATAGATCCGTCGTCGGATCCTGACAACACGGAAGTCATCAGAGAGGTGGCGTGCGACACCGTCCCAGGTCGTCACATCTCCGCCGCCTGGGTGGACCACCAGCAGGTTCGGACCGGATCCGTCGTCGAGAGCGGTGATGGGCCAGCCGTCATCAGATGACGCGAGAAGCTCAGTCATGCGCACAAGCTTGTACCTGTCTACCGACATCGCACCGACAGACTGCCGACATCCCGTGCCGCCGACGGCAGTCGGCCGTCTCAGCCGAGAGCCACCCGTCCGGAACCTCAGAAGCGGACAGCAACCCGGTGAACCTTCCCAGTCACAGCCCCTGACAAGGGGTTCGCCCTGGCCGATGCACTCGATGCGCTGGGTTGGCCCACTGGAGTGAGTCGTCGAGGAGCAGTCCAGCGGCCTGACACGCTGACGTTGCCGGGATGGCGGCGGCACGCTCCGCCGTCATCGGTCATTTCGGCGTCGTGAGCGCTTGAGCTGCGCGCAGACGGCTGACGACGCAGCCGGCCCGGTCTCCTGCGTCGCCCGGACAGCACCTAGTCGCCGGGCGCCCCGCCCATCATCCTGAGCATCCCCATCCCTCCGGTCCGGAAGAAACGTACGACCAGGGCGGCCGCAAGCACAAGGAACACGAGGTTGAGCCAGGTCGTGTAGTTCCAGGCGACGCCCGCCATGGGGATGGTGGCCGAGCGCCGGTCGGGTACCAGGCCGAGGCCGCCGAAGGTGAACTCCACGACGTACCCGGCGACGACCATCGCCAGATAGAACGTGCCGAGGAGGAAGGCGGCCATACGGGCGCCGTAGTACTTCCGGTAGATGGCGAGGATCGGCAGGATCAACAGGTCCGCGAAGATGAACGCGACCACCCCGCCGAAACTGATCCCGCCCTTCCAGAGGACCACCGCCAGTGGCACGTTGCCGATGGAGCACGCGAACGAGGCGATGGCGACGAGCGGGCCGATCAGCGGCCCCCAGATCCTGGCCGCCAGCGGATGCCCGTCGAAGAAGAACGTACGCCAGAAGGCGTCCGGCACCCATGCGGCGATCGCGCCCGCGACGACCAGACCGACTACGAGATCGCGCAGGATCGCCGCCCACTCCATGACGAAGACGTGCGCGGTGGCCGTGAACCCCTCGGCCGAGAACAGCCGCCCGGCGAACGAGCCTTCCTTCTGTACGGACATGTCCATCGCGGCATGCCCCTCCATCGAGCCGGCCAGACCGCGCTCGGCCTGTTCCCTGGCCCGGCTCAGCAGCCCCTCCCGCAAAAAGAGACGGAACAGCACCGCGAGCAGCACGATCATGAGGGGGCCGCCGACGAACTCGGCCGCCGTGAACTGCCAGCCCATCAACAGGGCCAGGATTACCCCGAGTTCGACGACGAGGTTGGTCGAGGCGATCTCGAAGGCCATCGCCGCGGTGAAGTGGGCGCCCTTGCGGAACAGCGAGCGGGCGAGCGCGACGGCGGCATACGAGCAGGAGGACGAGGCCGCGCCGAGCCCGGCCGCAAGCGCGAGGGTGCGCGGCCGGTCGTCGCCGAGCAGTGCGACGACGGTGGACCTGCGCACCACCGCCTGCACGACGGCGGACAGGGCGAAGCCCAGGACCAGGGCCCAGGTGATCTCCCAGCTCATGGAGCCGGCGATGCGCAGGGCGTGCAGTACGGCATCCATGGGCGTGCCTTCCGCGAGGAGGGGCGTGGGCCGGGTGGGTCGCGCGGCGTACGGGAGAGTTGGGGTTCCGGGCCCTCACCGGGACGAAGACCCAGAACCCGATTCGCTGTTATCTGTTGGTGGCTATCCGATATCTGTTATCTGCCATCTGTTGTCCGCAATCTGTCAGCCGTCGGCTGATAACCGACGGCTGACCTCCGACAGCCGACAACTGGCGGCCGCACGCCACTACTTGAGCCGGTCGACGATCTTGTTCATCTGCTCGATCTCCGCGTTCTGGGCGGCGATGACGTTGCCCGCGAGCCTCTTCGCGTCGGGGTTGCCGCCGTTCTTCTGCTCGTCCTTGGCCATGGTGACCGCGCCCTGGTGGTGGCCGATCATCAGCTGGGCGAACTTCTTGTCGAAGTCCCTGCCCTTGGCGGACTTGAGGTCACTCAAGTCCTGGTCGGACATCATCCCGGGCATGCCGGACGAGCCGTGGTTCATCCCGGGCATGTCCCCCATCGACGACGAGGCCGAGGGCAGCGGCTTGCCCCACGCCTTCAGCCAGCCCTTCATCGTGTTGATCTCGGGGTCCTGAGCCTTCTCGATCGCGGAGGCCAGGCTCTTGACCTCGGAGTCGGCGGCGCGGCCGTCGGCGAGCCGGGCCATCTCGATGGCCTGCTGGTGGTGCGGGATCATCTGCTGAGCGAACGTCACGTCCGCGTCGTTGAAGGCGCCGCCCGGGGACGAGGTACCGGAGGACGGGACGCCGCTGGCCCCGTGGTTCATCCCGGGCGTGGCCGAACCGTCGGGCTTGGAGCTGTCGGAGGAGCCGCAGGCGGCCAGCGCCAGGGCGAGGGCGGCGACGGTGCCGGCGGCCGCGAGCATGCGGCGACGGGCGGCGGAGGAACGGGAAACGGACATCAAAGGGTTCTTTCCAGGTGGCCACGCCCATGCTGGGGCGCGGGTGAACGGGCAGGGCACTTCGCCGGTCCGGCCGGGGCCGGGCCGGGCAGCGCCTGTCACGTCCGCGCGACGCACACCTGAAGGAGCAGACCTCTGCCACTGAGCGGCGGCCCACGCCGCGCCTCGGCGAACAGCCCCGTACGGCGCAGTCCCGAGACCACGAGGACCACCAGCCCGAGCACGGCGAGCAGGCCGGCCGCGGCCAGCGGCAGGCGCTCGCGGGCGGGGGTGGACACGCAGAGCTCGCCGCCCATCCCCGAGACGACAGGGGCGGCGTGCTGCTGCCCGCCCACGTCCGCATGGCCCGCATCCATGGGCTTCATGGGCACGGTTCCGGGCGCCGGCTCCACCATCTCGCCGTGGCAACCCGCGGCTGCGTTCGCCGGAGCCCCGTGCATGGCGAAGAGGCCGAACAGGACGGCACACAGCACGAGCAGCCGGGACAGCCCCGCCCCACGCGTCCGTCCGCGGTCCATGGCTTTCCTCGGCCTTCCCTCGCTCGTACGAGTCCTTGCGCTCGGGCCCGACGATACCCCCACCGGGTTTGTGCGGGACACTCCCCACCCGGGTGTGCGCGAATGGTGTTTCACCACACCCGCTCGGGCTCCGCAGGGTGTGTGCTTCACCGAAGTAGCCAGGTCAGTGGTGGAATTTGGGCTGGTCCGCCACAAGGGTGAGCTATGTTTTGAGCACACATGGCACGAGAAGGAGGCCCGCCGGTGTCATCGGGGCAGCAGGTACGCGCCCAGTCGGCCGCGATCACGCCGAGCGGGGAGCCCTCGGACCATGAGCGCGCCCCGGCGGACCGGGTCCGCGCACTGTTCGACGGCCACCGCCTCTCCCCCGGGCAGCGGCGCATCGCCCAGTACCTCATCGATCACCTCACCGACGCCGCCTTCCTGTCGATCACCGAGCTCGCGGAGCGGGTCGGGGTGAGCCAGCCGTCCGTGACCCGCTTCGCCTCTTCCCTCGGCTACAGCGGCTATCCCGCACTGCGGGAAGTGCTCCAGCCGATCGCCCTGAGCGCGGTCGCGGGCACCCCCGAGGGCCGCGAGGAGAGCCGTCACAACGAGCTCCAGGCGGCGGTCGACGCCGAGATCGAGAACCTGGAGAACGTGCGGCGCCTGGTCGCCAACACCACCCAGCTCCTGGAGATCGGCCGCGAGCTGGCCCTCTCGGTGCCGCTGACGGTCCTCGGCCTGAGGATCTCCGTGTCCCTCGCGGAGTACTTCGCGTACGCGGCCCGTCGCATCCACCCCGATGTGCGGCTGGTGACGCGAGGCGGCAGCGTCGCCTACGACGCGCTGCTGCAGTCCCGCTCGGCGGGCGGGACCTGGGTGCTCGCCTTCGCGATGCCCCGGCACGCCAAGGAGACCCTCTCCGCGATGCGGGCGGCCCGCAGCGCGGGGCTGCGCGTCGCGCTGGTCACGGACACCACGCTGGGCCCGCTCGTCGACGAGGCCGATGTGGCGCTGACCGCCGGCACCGGCTCACGGCTGGTGTTCGACTCGTACGCGGCGCCGGGCGTGCTCGCCGCCGCCATCCTCCAGGCGATGGCCGACGCCGATCCCGAGCGGACGCAGGCTCGGCTCGAAGAGTACGAACAGGCCGCCGACAAGCACGGCTTCTTCCTCTAGCACCCCGGTCGGCCCGCCCTTCCGTTTCTTCCCCCCGGGCCCGATTCGCCCAGGTCACTGCGCAAGATCTTCACACCCTGGGGGCGCATGAATTTTTTCATACCCTTGTGTACTCAACGGTATATATGTTTACTGAGCCGTGGCGGCCGCCGATCTCTTCCTGCCAAGGAGAGCGACCCCACCCAGTCCCTCTGAACGGACGACCAGCGTGACGCTCTCCCCCTCCTCCTCACGTCGCGCTGGATGTCCGATCCAGGCTGTTGGATCCGGTGGCACGCCCGTGGCGGCCTCGGCTAACCCCTGAGCCGGGGCCGCCCCCCTCTCTCGATCAGAGTTCGACAACCATCGGAAGCGACGAGAATGTCCCCTACGGCCCCCACCACCACGCTCAGCCCGGACTGGCCCTGCCAGGTCAAATCGCCGGGAAGTCGTGACTGGGAACGCACCGCCACCCGTTGGCTGCGCGACCTGCTGCCGGCCCGCTACGCCGGCTACTCACCCCTCATCCGCCACCACGTCCTGCTCGCGCGGCACGCCCAGATCCAGGTGCAGCACGAGATACGCGCGGTGCGCGTCGCCCTCCAGACCAGCCGCGCCGAACTGCCCACCCTCGGTGTGGCCCCGGCCGTCATCGAGAACACCATCCGGATGTACGCGATGGAGCTCGAACAGCTGGGCCGCCTGGCCCGGGGCGTCCGGCTCGTCATGGAGGCACTCATGGACGACGGCGCCCCGGCGCGCAGGACACACGTACCGCGGAGGTGACTCCGGGGCCTACACCGGCTCCGGCAGATCCAGCCGCGTGAAGTGTTCGGGCGTGAGCGCGCGCAGGAAGTCCGCCGCGTCGAAGGCCGCCCCGGCGGCGACCACGCCCGTCGCGCGGGAGCGTCCGTCGAGGATGCGCGCGAGGGCCTCGACGACGAGTGGCGCCGTGACCGCGTAGATGTCACGGCCGCCCGCGACCGCCCGGCGCGTCTCGCCGCCTCTGCGGACGGCCGCCTCGACGAGGAAGGTCTGCGCGGAGCGTCCGCTGCTGTCGGCGGGGACGGGTTCGGGCGTGGTCGCATCCCGTACGTCCCGCAGCGGCGCGAGGTTCATGACGGCACGCACCTCGGGCGTGCGCACATGGCGCGAGATGGTCACCTGGTCGGCCGTCGCGAACGGGGCGGCGCCCTGCGTCCCGAACGGCTCGGGGAACTCCCACGGGAATTCCTGCGGCGTGTAGTCGAATGGCCTCAACTTGCCGTCGGTGTAAGCGAGTTGCTGCCCGGCGTTGCTCTTGCCGGTGAGCCGGCTGCCAAGGGTGGGCAGCCAGCTGTCGAGGGCGTACGCGAGGACCACCTCGTCCACCTCCGTCCAGTCACCCAGCGCCGCCGTGGCCAGCAGATCGCCGACCGCACCGTAGAACGCGACCGAGGGGGCGAGGACGATGCCCGCCTCCTTCGCCCGCGCGTCGTACGTGTCGAACAGCGCCGCCGTGACGGCCTGTTCGGCGGCGACGTCCAGGTAGGGAAGGCGGGCGCGCAGTGCCGCCTGAGCAACGGGGAGCGCGGTCGCGAGGAACGGCCCCGCACAGTTGACGACCGCCGACGCGCCCTCCAGAGCGCGGTCGAGGGACGCCGCGTCCCCCGTCGACGCGACGCGCACCGGCGCGTCGGGGGCGAGCTCGCCGAGCCCGTCGAGCTTCGCCCGGTCGCGGCCGACGAGCACGACGCGCGCACCGCGGTTCAGGAGCTCCCGCACGACGAAGCGGCCCGTGTGGCCCGCGGCGCCGACGACGGCGACGGGCCGCTCGTCGGGCCAGGTAACGGTGTGCGGAACAGACAGGGGGGAAAGGGCGGAACTCATCGTTGGCTCCCGGTTTCTGCAGGTGGTATGTGGTGTGACGCCATAGTGCTGGCTCCGGACCCCCATGCACCAGCGGCCGGAACGACGAGGGGCGTACAGTTTCGGACATGAGTACTTCTGTGACTTCGGACGGCCGGACCGTGGCGCTCGCCGTCGCCGAGGGGAGCATGCTCTTCGAGGCCGCGGCGGCCTGTGAGGTGTTCGGCACCGACCACTCCGAGCTGGTGGATCCCTGGTACTCGTTCCGCGTGTGCGGCTCGCGGCAGGCTCGTGTCGGGGGCTGGCTCCGTGCCGACACCACCCACAGTCTGGACGCCCTCGTCTCCGCGCACACGGTGATCGTCCCGGCGCAGGACGACATCGAGGGCGACCCGCCGGGTGAGCTGATCGACGCGGTCCGCGCCGCGCACGCGGCCGGCGCCCGGATGGTCTCGCTCTGCACCGGGGCGTTCGTGCTGGCCGCGGCGGGGCTCCTGGACGGCCGCCGCGCCACCACGCACTGGGCCCACGCAGAGCTGCTCGCGGCGCGGTATCCGAGGGTGACGGTCGATGCCGGGGTGCTCTTCACCGACGAGACCGACGTGCTCACCTCGGCGGGCAAGGCCGCCGGGATGGACCTCTGCCTGCACATCGTCCGCACCGACCACGGCGCGACGGTGGCCAACGCGCTGGCCCGACACCTCGTCGTACCGCCGCACCGGGACGGAGGCCAGGCCCAGTTCATCCCCGCGCCGGTGACCCACGGGCGCGACCACCCGCTCGCCGACCTGCTGCCCTGGGCCCTCGACCGCCTCGACCAGCCGCTCACGGTGGAGGATCTGGCCCGGCAGGCGGCCATGAGCAGCCGCAACCTGGCCCGGCACTTCCATGCCGTCACCGGGACCTCGCCGCTGCGCTGGCTGCTGAGCCAGCGCGTACGCCTTGCGCAGGAACTCCTGGAGTCGGGCGACGACAGCGTCGAGCACATCGCGGCGCGCACGGGTATGGGGACGTCCGCGACCCTGCGCCGCCACTTCGCCCGCGTCACGGGCCTGCCGCCCGAGGCGTACCGGCGCACTTTCGGCATGCGCTGACATCCCCTCGGGCCGGGCACCGGACCGAGGGGATGCCGGGTTCAGAGGACGAACACGCTCCGGCTGCCGTTCGGGCGGTAGGTCTCGCCGGGATAGATCAACCAGGTGACCTGTCCGGTGCAGTTGGGGCCGGAGTGCACCTCGGCGACCGCGTCCGTGTGGTTGGTCACCACAGGTGGCGCGAAGTCCCCGAGGGGGAAGCAGCCGCTCGGATGCTCATGGGCCACACCGTCGATGATCAATACCCCCTCGGCCGCATACGCGGAATTCGCGGCCGCGAGCGCGAGTGTCGCGGCCGCCGCGCACACACCGAGCGCCGTCATCGTGCGTCGCACCATGCACTTGTCCCTTCCGTCACCGCGGGCCGCACCCTCAAACGACCCACTGGTGCGACTCACCGTATGCACATGACTACGTGTCGTCACAGGCGTACGGAGGTGAATCCCGCACCCGTCAACACGCCCCTTACGCCGACGAACCCGGCCCTCCGGGGCGGGCCACACCCAGAATGCGATCTACGGGGGTGCGTGCGAGCGTGGAGATGGCTCTACCTCCGACCTGCCCAGCAGGGGGCGACCACCATGAGCAAGAAGCAGACCCGCCAGAACCGGGGAGCACGCACCGGCGGCCATGACCGGAGCGCCACCTCCGAGACCACGGAGCAGGTGAAGACCCCTGCCGCGCCGGAAACGACGCACACCACGCCAGAGGTCTCCCACAAGCAGCCGCGGAAGTTCGGCCACAACTAGCCGCGCACAGCGCCACGTCCAGCCGCCGGATCCGCCTTGTTCCTCAACTGGGCGACGGATCCGGCGTGCTTCACAACTGGGCGACGGACCCGGCGTGCTTCACAAGGTGTGTGTCACAACTGGGCGCCCGAACAGGCGCGTTGGCGTCTTCTACCGCGTCTTCATGCCGGTCGGGACACCTTCCTGGCCGCCCGCCACTCCGGCGCGAGTACTGCCCAGATCTCCTCGTCGTGCCGGGCGCCGTGGTACAGGTAGCTCTCCCGCAGCACGCCTTCCTTCGTCATGCCCAGGCGCCGGGCCACTGCAATGCTCGGTTCGTTGGCTGCCGAGACCCACCACTCCACGCGGTGGATGCCGCGCTCCTCCACGGCCCAGTCGATGATCGCGCGCACGGCGCGGGTCACCAGTCCCTTGCCCACTGCCGACGGCTCCAGCCAGCAGCCCGCCTCGGCGATGCCCTGCGCGGTGTCGAGCCTGCGGAACAGCACGGCGCCGACGAGTCTGCCGTCGGCCCGGATGCCGCAGAGCCGCCCGGTGTCGGCCGCCGTCCTGTCCGCGTACGTCTGGAGGAACGCCCGGCTCGACTCCAGGTCGGTCACGACGTCGGGCAGCCCGTTGTACCGCCCGATGAACTCCCGCCCTCGATCCACATGGTTCAGGAACTCCTCGGCCTGCCAGGGTTCGAGCGGGCGCAGCTCGGCGCCGTCCTCGCCCAGGGCTATCGCGTACATCCACACCCTCCACGGTCTCGACGTGCGCCCACAGCGCCGTCGGCCAGACCCTACGGTCACTGCGTAGTTGCGCGCGCCTCGCGAGAACACGACATCACCTTGCGCCCCCATGGGTGGTGTCGCGGAGCTGCCAGAAGCTGCTTTCCCTTCCTGCTGGAGTAGTGGCCACACCTACCCCTGGCCATGCCATGTGGTGCCTCCACACACAGGACGGGAGCCATGTCCTCCACCGCCGTCACCACGTCCGACGAAGTCTCCGCACCACCGACTCGATCGGCACTCTTGTCCTGGCTGGCCGTACTGTCGGTGATGTTGGGGATCTTCTCTATCGTCACCACTGAGATCCTTCCCATCGGCCTGCTGACGTCGATCGGATCGAGTTTCACCGTCTCGGACGGCATGGCCGGCCTGATGATGACCATGCCGGGCTTCCTGGCCGCGCTTTCGGCGCCGCTGGTCACCGTGGCGACCGGGCGCATCGACCGTCGGCTGATGCTGGGCGCGTTCGTCCTCCTGCTGGCGCTGGCCAACTTCCTTGCCGCGATGGCGTCGAGCTACTGGCTGGTCCTGGTCTCTCGCGTGATGGTCGGGATCACCATCGGTGGGTTCTGGTCCATCGGCGCCGGTCTGGCCGGCCGTCTGGTGCCGGCGGAGTCGGCGGCCCGCGCCACTTCGGTGATCTTCGCGGCGGTCCCCCTCGGCTCGGTGCTCGGAGTGCCGCTGGGCACGTTGATCGGCGACCTCGCGGGCTGGCGGACGGCGTTCCTCGCCATGGGGCTCTTCACCGTCGGGGTGCTTGTGCTGCTGCTCGTGGTGATCCCTCCGCTCCCTGCCGGGCGGACGACCCGGCTGCATGTGCTCGGCGGCATGTTCCGGAACGTCAACACCCGGTTCGCGCTGGGGACTACGTTCCTCGTCGTCCTCGCACACTTCGGCACCTACACCTATGTGGCGCCCTTCCTGGAGCGGGTGACACATGTGGGCTCCGGCCACATCACGGTCTTCTTGCTCATCTACGGAGTTGCGGGCATCGCCGGCAACTTCCTCGGCGGGTCGTCAGTCGCACGTCGTCCGCGAGCCACCTTCGCGACGGCCGCCGCGATGATCGCCGGAGCGACCCTGCTGCTCCCGGTGCTCGGCCGGTGGGAGCTGGGCGCGGTGGCTCTGCTGATCGTGTGGGGCGTCGGCTACGGTGCCGTGCCCGTCTGCTCGCAGACCTGGTTCTCGAAGGCCTCCCCCGAGGCGCCGGAGGCGTCCTCAGTCCTGTTCACCGCGTCGTTCCAGGCCACGTTCGCCACCGGGGCGCTGGTCGGCGGCGTCGTCGTCGACCGTTTCTCGGCTTCGACGGTCATGACGACGGGGGGCGTGGCGGCCGTGCTGACGGTGCTCGTGGTGTGGGCTCACCACATGAGGAAGGTCTCGTGGCCGGAGCCCCGATAGAGGCACCCGTCAAGCCCAATGCCCTTGGCTGCGGCCCGAGTTGACGGGTGCGGCTGCAAGTCGTCCGTCAGGACAGGTCCGAGCGGCCCAGCCATGCGGGCTTCACGGGGACGCCGTCCGGATACCGCGGTTCCGGCGGAGCGGTCGGCATCGGGGGTATCCGGGGCGGCACCGCGTCGGCGGGTTCCGGCTGTGGTTCGGGCTCGCGTTTCGGTACGGGCGCGGCGGTGTCGTCCAGCAGCTCGGCGACGGTGAACCGGGCGCTGTAGGACTGCCAGGAGCCGTCGATGACCAGCACGAAGCCGTCGCCGGCCCGGAAGAGCCGGCGCCGCTTCGGGTTCCGTGGATGCTCGGGCGTGAAGCGCCGGGCCCGGCCCTCCAACTCCGCGAGGGCTTCGTCGCGCGAGCCCTCCACATGCGTCAGCACGTACGCCTCCACATGCTTGCGATCCCCCGTACCCACCGTCATCTCGACGATCAGCCCCCATGTCGGCACGAGCCACTCCTTCCCTTCCCGGTCCGTCGCCGCCGCGGCCGTCGCGGCCCAGTCGCTCTCGGAACCCCTCGGCACCCTCAGAACTCGGAGTTGGCAACCCAGCGCGCGAGCAGGTCGTCGTCGCCAGACGTCTCGAAGGCGTCCGAGGTCCGGTCGAGGCGGCCGTACATGAGCAGGAGCAGATCTGCGGCGGCCCCCTCGACGCTGGCGTCCGCCGGGTGCGCGGCCTCGGCGTCCGCGGGGGCGAGCCCGAAGCCGTCGGGGCGCAGCCGCACCAGCCAGTCGCCGGCCCGGTCGGTGCAGCGGAAGCGAACGGTTTCGTCCTGGCCACGCAGGTGCGCGGTCTTGGGCGCGAAGGACGCGGCGAACGGCAGATTGACCAGGAACTCGTCCACCCCGTCGGCCGCGAGAGCCGGGTCGATGACGGGCCGCAGGCCCACGGCGAGTTCCGCGTCGACACGGTGCACCAGCGTCTCGAACAGCATCCGCCGCATCCAGAACCGGGCATGGGGATCGGCGCCCCACACCCACATCGGGGCATCCGGGTCGGTGTCGGCGAACGCTCGGGCCGCCACCTGCGAGCTCGCCGTCAGCCAGCCGGGGTAGCCGGCGTCGTCGGCCGGCAGGTCCAGTTGCGTGTCGCGGGTGAGAGGCCGTTCCTGGACGCGCTGCCGCAGCAGCCCGGAGAACATGCGCTGCACGCTTCCGGTGTGCCTGATCAGGTCGACGAGCGTCCAGCCGGGGCAGCTCGGCACCGGCGTCGTCAGGTCCGCCGGCTCGACGACCGCCACGAACCTGGCGGTCTCCGTCATCACCGCCTCGCGGTGGGCCGCGGGCGAGGAAACCCAGCGCGAGTCGAGTGACCTGTCCCTGTCCATGCCGCTGTCCATGTGGCTGCACCTTTTCCCTTGTGGTTCCACGGTCCGACAGCCCGGGTCGCCTCCCGGGTCCCGGAGGCTCTTGCGCGGACTGTCGGAGCCCAGTCTGCTCCGCAGCCGGAGTCCCTGCGGACTCGGGTCACCTCTGGGGCGGTGTGGTCGCGGCACACTCGGCCAGGCGTCCTGCGTGTGAACGGCGGTGCGGTGTATTCAGGAGTGATGGATCTTCAGGCACTGCGCGCGGCCCGGCCCCGCTCCCCGGCGACGCGTCACGCCCTCTTCTCGGTGCCGTTCACGATGATCGCGGTCGTCACGGTGGGGGACGTCCTCGCCCCGCCCGACGTGCACCTCGGCCCGTTCCTGGCCGCGGCTCCCGCCGTCACGGCCTCGTTCGCCGGGCCCCGGGCCACCGGGTTCGTCGGAGCGGTCGCCGTCGCGGCGCAGGTGATCGTCGCGATGGTGCGTGGCAGTGTCACCGACCTCAACCACACCTTCCAGATCATCACGCTGCTTCTGATCTCGGTGTTCGTGACGCTGTTCGCCCATTTGCGCGAGGTCCACGAGAAGGAGCTGGTGCAGTTGCGCTCGGTCGCCGAGGCCGCGCAGCAGGTCGTGCTGCGGCCCCTGCGCGAGCGCCTCGGGCCGCTGCGCATCGCGAGCGTGTACCTGGCCGCGGCGGCCGACGCGCAGATCGGCGGCGACCTGTACGCCGCCGCCCGCACCGCCCACGGCACCCGGCTCATCATCGGCGACGTACGGGGCAAGGGGCTTGAGGCGGTCGGGGACGCGGCTCTCGTCCTCGGCGCGTTCCGGGCCGCCGCCCACCAGGAGGCCGACCTCCCTGGGCTCGTCGACTACCTCGAACGGGCGGTCGCGCCGGACCTGGACCAAGCCCCTGGAGTCGGCCTCGACACCACCGGCCTCGACACCGACACCGACCCGCAGTCCCACTCCCCCTCCGAAGAACACAGCGAGGCGTTCATCACCGCGGCCCTGCTCGACATCCCCGACCTCGGCCAGGGCCTCCAGCTCGTGAACTGCGGCCATCCCCCGCCGCTCCTCCTGCGCGGCAACCGCGTCATCCCCCTGGAGGTGGACCAGCCGGCGCCGCCGCTGGGCCTGTCCGACCTCGCAGAGTCCCAACTCGCCGCGCAGGGCTTCCCGTTCGAGGCCGGCGACATTCTGCTCCTCTACACCGACGGCGTCCTCGAAGCCCGCGACGAGGCGGGCGCGTTCTACCCGCTCGCGGAACGCGCGGCCGCGTGGCACGGCACCGGACCCCGCGCCCTGCTGAGCCACCTCCGCGACGACCTCCTCGCCCACACACCCACCCGGACCCTGGGCGACGACGCCGCGATGGTGGCCATCGAACGGCTCCGTTCACCTGCCGAGCGGAGTGCGCCCCACCCGTAGGGACTCGATGATGGAGAAACCTGTGCACTGTACGCATCCGAGAGGCGGGACCAGGCCATGCCGCAGGAACCAGCGGGCGAGCGGGCCTGGTCCGGGCGTAAGGGCGCGCGGGCCTTCGCGGCGGTGGACGCGGCGACCGACTGGCTGCTCGGCCATCCCTTCGTGTTCCGGGCGCTGGCCGAGAACGGTCCGGCGGGCGGGACGCTGCTGGATTTCAGCTGCGGGCCGGGGCGCGTCGCCGACCATGCCGCCCGGCAGCTCGGCATGCGGATCGTCGGCGTGGACGCCTCCCCGGAGATGCTCGTCCTGGCCCGCCAACAGGACACCCCCGGGGCCGAGTACCACCTGGTCACGGACGGCCGGGCGGACGAGCTGCCCGATGCCTGCGCGGATGCCGCGATGTGCAACCACGTCCTGGCGTCGCTGCCCGACGAGCGGACCGTCCTCGGCGTGTTCGGCGAGATCCACCGGCTGCTGCGGCCCGGAGCCCCGCTCGTCCTGCTGACCACGGACCCCGCGGGCAGCGGCATCGAGTACGCCTCCTTGCGGGTCGGCGAGTCCGGCGTCAGCTACCACCCCGGGCAGCCCATGACCGTACGGCTGCGCCGCTCCGACGGCACCTGGCAGACCATGCCGAACCACGCGTGGCCCCCCGCCGCGATGTGCGTCCTCCTGGAACGCGCGGGGTTCACCACCACCGTGCAGCACCATCCGACGCCGAAGGAGGCGGAAGGCGTCGCGGACCCGGATCATGCGCGCAGCCGCGACTGGGCGGCCGAACGCCGGCTTCCGCCGCTCGTGGTGACGGTCGCCACCAGGGCCTGAGCCGGGCCGCCTCCCACTCCTCAGAGATTGCCGTCCAGGAATTCCCTCAACGCGGGCCCGTCCATCGGGCCGGTCTCCGTGGCCGTCGCCTCGCCGCCCTTGAGCAGAACGACGGTGGGCGCACCGGTGACTCCGTACCGCTGCACGGGCCCCGGGCAGCGCGTCATGTCGACCTTGACGGCGGTCAGGCGCCCCGCGTACTCCTCGGCGGCCTCGCCCACGACCTCGTCCATCGCCTTGCACGCCTTGACGGCCTTGGGCCAGGTCCCGCAGAAGTACGCGAGCACCGGGCCGTCGGTCATGCCGAGGATGAAGTCGAACTCCTGGTTCTCCAGTGGTTGGTGGACCCTGCGGGCCATGGCACTCCTCGTGTTCCGCGCAGTACTCCGGTCGGTACTGCGATCAGCACCGGCATCGGTACCGCGGCACCCATCATCACCCGCGCAACCCCGCGCCCTGCCCAGCGCCCCGTCGGCAGGCGACGGCCCGGCACCCGCTCCTACACATCCCACCTGCGGCGATGAACACGTTCCGCTTGCGTATTGAGCAGGTCATGGAACGGTGACGACCCTGGCGGAGACCCACGTTCCCGTACTAAGAAGTGTGATCACAGAGACCGCGTTTGACGGTCCACAGTCATATATGGGGGAAACAGTGAGCAGTTTCGGCGTGCGGCGGACCGCGTACGGTGCGATCGGTCTGGCGGTCACCGGGGCACTGGCCCTGACCGGCTGCCAGAACGGCGACGACAACGGCGCGAGCAAAAACGCGTCCACCCCTCCCGCCACCGGGTCCACCGCCCCCACCCACTCCGCACCGCCCAACGCACCCGCTCCGGCCGGTGGCGGCGGCACGGCGAAGGCGGGGCAGAGCTTCAAGATCGGCGAGGCGGCGCAGATACCGTTCAGCTACGGATCCACCACCAAGGGCACGATCGCACTCACCGTCACCTCGATCGACCAGGGGCAGCCCGGCGACCTGGCCCCGCTCAAGATGGGCGACCAGGTGAAGGGGAAGGTCCCCTACTACATCCGGTACTCGATCAAGAACACCGGCACCACGGACCTTGCCTATGCGTCGGTGGGCCACATCAAGGGGCTCCTCGGGGACGGCACCGAGGCGCAGGACCTGATGGTCATCGGTACGTTCGACAAGTGCCCCAGCGACTCGCTGCCGAAGGGCTTCACCAACGGCCACACCCAGACCGGCTGCGCGGTCGCCCTGGCGCCGTCGACCGCGACGAAGGTCGCCTCGGCCGAGTACTGGGGCGACCCGTACACCCTCGGCCAGGGCATCTACTGGAAGTAACGCACGCCAGGCCCTTTTCATGGGGCTGTGCCCCACACCGGTCCTGTCCGGTGTGGGGCACAGCCCTATGTGGTCCGTATGCGGTGTGCAGATGGTCCGTGCCGGCCGCCGGGAGATTCGGCCACCGGCACAGTTCCGGTCGGTTGCCCGGCGAGGCGCCCCGCCGGACGGGCGCGCGGGCGGATACTGGCGGCATTTCCGTACGCCGCGCGTCCGAGGAGCCGGTCATGGCCCTGCCTCCCCCGCCCTGCCCGCATCCGCCCGGAGCCCTCGCCCGCCGTTCGGTACTGCTCGCCACGGCGGCCTGGTGTGTGAGTGCCGCCGCTTGCTCGGGCGGGGCGAAGACGTCGTCGGCCGCCTCCACCAGTTCGCCCGCGACCGGCTCGCACACGCCGTCCGCCGCCATCTCGCCCGCGTCCGGCTCACCGTCCGTCTCCGAGAGCCGCGGCGCCGGGCTGCCCCGGGCCGTCCCGTGGCGGCCGGGGCCCGGGGAGATCGAGCCCGCGGCCAAGCTCGCCGCCGTCGAGCTGGTCGAGGCGCTGGGTACGTGGCCTGCCGGGCAGGGCAGCGGGCAAGCGGCGGCAGGGCGGGCCGCCGCCCTGGGCATCTCGACCTCGTCGGCATCTCAACTGGCCGCCCAGGCAGGGTCGTTGATGCCGTCCGGGGATGCGGCGGTCGTGCGGGTGATCGACGCCCAGTACGGCGGGATCCTGTCCGACACGGCGAGCGTTCTGGTCGTGTGCGACCAGCCCACCCTGACCGGTACCACCGTCCGGTCCGGCGGAACCACGGTCGACGTACGGCTCAGCCGCGGCTCAGCCGGCTGGCGCGTCACCGCCCTGCACCCCGCCACGCCCGGCCCGGCCAAGGCGCTGGACCCGGCGGCGAGGGAGGTGCTCGGTCAGTCCCGGATCGAGCTGCCGCCCGCCTCGGCCGCCGACATTCGCAGCGGTGCCGTGCACGACAGCGTGCTGCGCGCGATGCTCCAACTCGCGGGCGCCTACCGGCTGTCGGTCAGCGTCGTACGCTCCGGGCACCCACTGGACGTGTTCGGCACCGATCGCCCCAGCGACCATCCACTGGGCCGGGCCTTCGACGTGTGGCGCATCGACGGCCACCCCGTCGTCGATCCGGCGACCTCCCGCACCCTGATCACCGCCTTCATGCGGGCCGCGGCGGCGGCCGGTTCGTACAACGTCGGCGGCCCCGTGCAGCTGGCGGGCGGCGACACGGCGAACCAGTTCTTCTCGGACGACACCCATCACGACCACGTCCATGTGGGCTTCACTGCCTGACGCGGCCGTCTCACGGGACCGGGACCGCGGTTCCCCGTCATGGGCCGAAGGACCATGTGGCCACGGGGGCGGCCGTATGGCTGACGGGGACGGTGTGGGTGACCCACATGGGTCCGACACCCATATGGAGAAGGAAAGTCGTGGGCTCGGCAAGGTAGTTGGGGATCTCGCCGCGCAGCGCGAGGCCGCTCTGGAGCCGGGTGCTGGGAGCCACGGCCAGGGTGGCGCCCCCGAAGGCGGCAGTGACGGAGCGGTGGACGTGGCCTGCGAGGACCCGCACGACCTGTGGATGCCGTCCGGCCACTTCGGCCAGGCGCTCACCGTCGGCCAGCCGCATCCCGTCCAGGAAGGGGATCCCGACCGGGATCGGCGGATGGTGCAGGCAGACCAGCGCCGGGACGTCGGGTCGGCGAGCAAGTGCCTCGTCCAGCCAGGTCAGTTGGGCCGACCCCAGGTGGCCACCGGGTGATCCGGGCACCTTGGAGTCCAGCACGACGACGGTGAAGGCGGGGTGCTCCACCACGTAGTGCGTGTCGTGCGCCTCGCCCAGGAACGCGGTGCCGCCGAAGGCGTCCCGCAGGGCCTCCGGGTCATCGTGATTGCCCGCGACGAGATACAGCGGCAACGGGAACCCGCCGATGACTTCCCGCAGGACCCCGTACTCCTCCGGACGGCCCCGGTCGACGAGATCGCCCGTGATGACCACGGCGTCCGGCTGCGGATCGAGAGCGAGGGCGCGGCCGAGGGCACGGCTCAGCGCCTCGGCCGGGGCGCCGCCCAGCGCGCCGGCCGTGATGTGCGGATCACTGAGATGAGCGATGGCCGGGGTCATCCCCGCACGGTTCACCATCTGGGCCCCGGCCACAACCGATCACGCTCAGGGCGAAAGCCCGCGCCCCTTGCGGGCCTTCACCCCCGAACAGTCGGCCCTGTTCACCCCGCGGTGCGGTCGCGGTTGCCCCGGCGTGGTTCACCCACGCCTACTTCGCGGCGAACAACGACCGCAGGTACTTGCCGTTGACCAGCGTCGCCACGGCGATCAACAGGACGCCGCAGACGGCCTGTTCGGCCTTCATCCACACCGGGAACGCGCCCGGGAGCGCGATGATCGCCGCGATGGCCACGATCATGACGCCGGAGATGACCCTGAGCCGGCGATACGCCGAGCGCGAGCCGCGCGCCGCGCGCACGGCACACAGGTAAGTGACCAACGCACTGGCGACGACGATGGCTCCGCGCACCCATACGGCCGCGTTCACGTCCGCGGAGTCGTTGCGCAGGAGCACGATGGCCACCAGCGTGAGCACGCTGATGCCTAGGTACCCCCCGACGAGAAGCTTCGTGCTGCGGAAGGCCGCCAGGCTGCGCGGATGGTCGAGGTGTTCCGCGGAAACGGGGGCGGCTGCGGTGTGCGAGCTCCGGGCGGCGTTCATGACGGTCCCTTCTCTGTCGATGGCTGGTCCCTGGTGTTGTGTGGCGGCCGGGCTACAGGTGCCGCGCCTTCGCGGTACGGCATGCGCGCCCTCCCACCGTCAATCCCAGGGTCCATGCCGCCCGCCGCCCATCCATCGCCCCCGCGAACGAAGCCCGGCCGGCGCGGCCTCAGGGACCGGTGAGGGCCACCCCGTAAGGGAGCCCGGACCCGGCCCCTGCATCAGGGAGCCGGCGGGGCGGCGCGGGATCGGTATGACTGTTTCCCTCCTGGGGGTGACCGCGGGGCCCATTCCCCCTGATTCATGATCCGTGCCCGTTAGAAAGGGCCCGTCCTGTTGACCAACAGATGGGCTGTTCCCACATGTTGAAGACCGCTCTGCGCGTCCTCGCCGCCACATCCCTGGCCGCCGCCTCGCTGACCGTCGCCGCTCCCGCCGACGCGACCGTCCAGCGCGCCACGACAGCACGGTCCCAAGGCCCCGACACCGGACCCTGTGGGCCGGTCGGGCAGTTCCGTTCCTCGGACTGGTGGCGCACCACCACCTCCCCGTCCATCGCCCCGGCCATCCGGCATGCGGCGGCGGACGAGAACTGGCAGTGGCGCGACGACGTCAACACCCTCTGGCGGGGCGACACCCGGGACAACGTGCAGCAGCTCTTCGACGACGGCTTCACTCCGCGAGGCGAGACGGTCACCCCGCTCGCCGAGTACATCGTCAAGGGCGGTGGCCAGAACACCGCGCATGTCAGCACGAGTTGCGAGAAGTGGGTGGCGCAGAAGTTCGCCACATATGGCGCGGCGAAGTCAGGTTGGGTCTACGAGATCGAGGCCCCGGGCGGCGTCGACGTGAACGCCACCGCCCACCTCAACGGGTACCAGTCCCCGTACCTGTGGAACAAGGAGATCGACTTTCCCGGCGGAATCCAGGGGCGTTACATCAAGGAAGCCTGCAAGTACCGGCTTCTGAAGACCGATCCGAACACCAAGGTCAACACATACGAGAACCTGGGCTGCCAGACCAACCGCCAGTTCGCACCCGCCTTGGCTGCCGCACTCTGAGCACGCCGATGGTGTGCCGGGCCATCACCCGGCAGAACTCCTGAACACCCCGGCCGGGTGGCGGGCGCGAAGCCCGCCGCCCCTCGGACATCACGCTTCCGGCTTGCGGGCCAAGAGGCAGGCGTGGCGCCTCTTCACCCGGCCGTCCGGCTCCTGCTCCATGCGCGCGGTGACGTTGAACCCGGCTCCACGCAGCAGCTCAGCCGTACGGTCCAGTGGCAGGAAGTAGGACTCGTACGACACCGGTCGGTCGTAGGCCTGCGTCGGACACATGTGCTCGTTGGCGCCTGTGTAGTCCCCCCACATGAGATGGCCGCCGGGTGCGAGGGTGCGGTGGAACTCGGCGAACACCGACGGCAGCCGCTCGGGCGGTGTGTGATGTGTGGAGTAGTAGGCGAGGATCCCCCCGAGCTCGTTGTCGGAGATGTCCAGCGCGGTCATCGAGCCCTCCATGAACCGCAGCTCCGGATGGGCCTCCCGGGCCAGCTCGACCATCCTCGGCGACAGGTCCACCCCGAACGCGGAGAGCCCGAGCAGGGTCAGATGCGCCGTCACCCGGCCGGGCCCGCACCCCAGGTCCGCGACGGGACCGCGACCGGCGTCCCGCACGAGCTCGGCGAACGCCGTCAGCATCGCGCGCGACAGCGGGTCCAGCTCGGCCGGGGTGATGACGCGCTCGACGTAGACGTCGGCGACGCTGTCGTACGACTCCCGGACGGCGGCGAGGTAGGCAGGCTCGGTCATCGGGCGACTCTAGCCGACGGCGATGCGGGACCGGTCGGCGAGCACTGGACCCGGGCTTCGCCGGCGTGGCGACCGAAGCGACGAGCCCGTCGCGAGCGCCTGCTCGACAATCCGGGCGGCGCGGTCGACGACTACCGGGCCGCGGAACCGACCAGCTCCGCGACCGTCACCAACGCGGTTCTGGCACGCCGCTGCCGCGCACGACGGCGGCGCGTGCCGGGACGTGTATGCGGGGCACACACATAGGGGCGGATTTACGTGGTGTCAGGTCATCGCCACGGTCAGCAGGAACGCCGAGTCCTCCAGCGCCTCTACGGTGTGCGCCGTGCCGGGCACCGCCAGCAGGTCGCCGTCCCGGCCCTCCCAGGTGTCCGCGCCTGCGACGAGCCGGATCCGGCCCGACCACACCAGGAGCGTCGCCTCTCCCCCGAGCCCGTGTTCGCCGAGCGTGTTGCCCGCGGTCAGAGCCATGACGGTCTGCCGCAGTACACGCTCGTGGCCGCCGATCACGGTGGACGCGCTGCGCCCGGCCCCGGCTTCCCGGGCCGCCTTCAGCTGAGCGCGGGCGATTGCTTCCAGGGAGAACTTCTCCATGCCTTGCTCTCACTTCCTTGTGCGAAGGGTGCCGCTTGTGAGGGGTGCCGCGCCACGGAGGTGCGCACCAGGCCGACCCTGGCAGAACCGTGGTCGGCGGCACCCCGGGACGCGCCGGAAGGCGGCTCGGGGTGCCGCCACCGGGGGCGTGCCTGCCGCCCGCCCGACGCGTCCCGTCCTCGTGCGATCATCGGCCGTCGTGATGGTCGGGGAGGGCCGGATGCTGTCGGCTCTGGTGACGAACGGGGAGGTCGGATGCTGCTGACGCTGACCGGCGGCGCGGGCGCGGGCAAGACGACGCTGGCCGCGGCGCTGGCACAGACCGCGCCCCGCGCTCCCGTACGGGTCCTGCACGGCGACGACTACTACTTCTCCACCCCGGACCGCGGGGTGTGGGCACCCGACGAGGCGGGGACGCCGCGCCTGGACGTCGGCGATCCCCGCTCGATGGACGCCGAGCGTCTCGGCCGCGACGCCGACGCCGCCCTGGCAACCGCCGCATACGTCATCGTCGACGGCATGTTTGCCCACCACATAGCCCCGGAGCCCCCACACGTCCGCTTCGATGTGTTCGTCGACCTGCCGGCCGACCTCCGCCTGGCGCGCAAGATCCGGCGCAAATGCCTGAGTGAGGGCTTCCCCCTCGACGTGCTCCTGCGGAACTACATCGAGCGCCGCCGGGACGCCCACGCACGCCACGTCGAGCCGCTGCGCCACTCCTGCGACCTGGTCGTCGACGCCACCCTGGATCCACCTGCCCTGGCCCGGGAAGTGTGGTCAGCCATCACCAAGAGGGCTGCCGTCCATGGCTGTTGACCCGTCAGTGGGTCTGCTGCACGCCGAGGCCACGTACCAGCGTCGCGGCCGTGCTCGCGATCACCGCGTTGTCCGCGGCGGCGTCGGCGGTCGTGTGGTTGGTGTAGATCGCGATGATCACCGGGTGACCCGACTTCGGCCAGGCGACGGCGATGTCGTTGGCGGAGCCATAGGCGTCGCTGGTGCCGGTCTTGTCGCCGACGGCCCAGTCCTTGGGCAGCCCGGCGCGGATGCGCTCGTCGCCCGTGACGGTGGCGCGGAGCCAGCCGTTCAACCGGTCCCGGTCCGCGGGCACCAGGCCGCTGCCGAGTGAGGTCCTGGCGAGGTTGCGGCCCATGGCCGCGGGGGTCGTGGTGTCGCGCCGCTCGCCCGGCTTCCAGACGTTCAAGTCGGGTTCCCAGCGATCCAGTCGGGAGACCGGGTCACCGAGGGACCGGTAGTAGTGGGTCAGCCCCTGGGGGCCGCCGATGCGGCCGAGCAGCAGGTTGCCCGCCGTGTTGTCGCTTCGCGTGATGGCCGCACGACAGAGTTCGGCCACCGTCATTCCCTTGTCGCCCTGGCCCGCGGTGGCCGGGGAATTGGGAACCTCGTCGCTCTTCTTCCAGTGGATGACCTTGTCCATCAGTCCCGGCTCCGAGCGCCGAGCCTTGTCGAGGACGGCGGCGCACACCATGGCCTTGAACGTGGACAGGGAAGGGAACTTCTCGTTGCCCCGGTAGGTGACGGTCCCTCCGGTGGCGGTGTCGAGGGCGTACGCGCCGATCCGTACGTGGTGTGTCCGCTCAAGGCGGCTCAGCTCGTCCGCCACGTCATGTGCGCCGCCCACATGGAGTGGCGCCAACGTCGACGGGGTTGTGATGGAAGTCCGGTCCTGCGCCTCGGCCGCCCGCGCCGTGGACGCGGTACCGGTCGTGAGGACCGCGAGGGCGAGCAGCGCGGCAGGCCACTTCGTACGGGAATGCGCACGGGAGCGGTTCAAGGAGGCAAGTCGTGTCGTTTTGTCTCGCATGGCTCCAGCAGAACAGGCGCGGACCGCCGCCGTCCAAGAGGCTTCGCGCGAAGACATCTATAGCGATCTGCCTATGGCGGCTGTTGAGGGCGGTCGCGGGGCGGATGCCCAAGCTCTCGAACACGGAGAGGAATCATCCCCGGCGAGGAGCTCGCAAGAGGGCCGAACGGGACAGCCGTGGTGCCGTATTGGTCATTGACCACCCGGATACATCAATGATCCGTTGGATTTACTGACAAGTTGGCGAACGTTCACTCTGTGGCCTCCTAGAGTCTGAGTTCTCTTCCCGTACGCACACGTACGGACTCGTACGCACACAGGGAGCGGAGCCATGGATTCGTTACGTCACCTCACTGCCCATCTGGGGCTCGACCTCACCGCCATCTGCCTGCTCACGTTCGCGATCTACTATCCGAGGCACCGGCGGCGCGACCTCGTGCCGGCGTATCTCGCCCTGAACGTGGCCCTGTTCACCATCGTCGCGGCGCTCGCCGAAGTGGGCGGCAGCGGCGGGATGGCGCTCGGCTTCGGGCTGTTCGGCGTCCTCTCGATCATCCGGCTGCGCTCCGACGCGGTCCAACACGAGGAAGTGGCCTACTACTTCACCACGCTCGTCCTCGGCCTCATCTGCGGTCTGCCGCACCTCAGGTTCACCCTGGCCGCCGCGTTGAGCGCCGTTCTGCTGCTTGTCGTCTACGCGGCCGACCACCCGCGTCTGTTCGCCCGCGCCCGGCGCACCGTCATCACCCTCGACACCGTCCACACCGATCCCGCCGCCCTGCGGGCCGACTTGGCGCGGCGCCTGGGCGAGCCCCTCCACTGGACGGTGATGGAGATCGACTTCGTACGGGATCTGATGGTCGTCGACGTCCGCTACCGCGAACCCGAACCGCGGCCGAGCGGGCAGCAGACCAGTCCTGTCGAGGCCCTGCGTCCGACCGCGAGCGCACTGGACGCCGCATGACCATCCAGACGACGGCGGCGCCGGCGGCCGCGGAAGCCGTACGGGCCATCGACGAGGCGGCGCACGGAGCCGATCCGATCTCGCTGGCCGAGCTGAATGAGCGGTCCTCGCTGCTCACCCGGTTCGACCGCAGCTACCTCGTGCCCGCCGACACGTTCCTGCGGGTGGTGGGCCGGCTCACCGAGGCCCGCCAACCCGACGGGGCGTTCCGGGCGCTGGCCATCGACGGCCGCCGCGCCTTCCGCTACCACTCGGTCTACTACGACACCCCGGGGCTGCGCTCCTTCCACGACCACCGTCAGGGTCGCCGCCTGCGCTTCAAGATCCGTGAACGCGTCTACGAGGACAGCGGAGAGCGGCAGTTCGAGATCAAGCTCAAGGGTGGCCGCGGCGACACCGTCAAACACCGCTGCCCCCTGACCGGCACGGACAGCCCGCTCGACACCGCGCGGCAGGCGTTCCTCGCCGACACGCTCAAGCACGCCTACGCGATCGACGCCCCCACCGCGCTGCGGCCCTCCCTGTCCACCGACTATCTCCGGACCACCTTCGTGGCCGACGGGCAGCGCATCACATGCGATGCGGGGCTCGTCTGCGTCGATCTGCGCACCCATCACAGGGTGCGCAGCAACAGTGGTCTCGTCCTCGTCGAGACGAAGTCGGCCGAGCATCTCACCGAGGCGGACCGGCTGTTGCACGCCCACCGGGTACGGCCCGCCGTGTTCACCAAGTACTGCGGCGCGTTCGCCGTGCTGCGTCCCACGCTGCCCGCCAACCGGTGGCGGCGCGCCGCCCGCCAGGCGTTCGGCCCGCTGCCCGGTTGACGGCCCATATGGCTGAAAGCCATACCGCGCGCTCGCCGGGTGGGGTCACCACGTCACCGGCTCGCCGCGCCAGGGCAACTTCGGGCACTTCTGCCCGCAACCGCGCCAGCCGTATGGTGAGCCGTCACATGTGTCCGGACAGAGGGGTACTGATGGTGCGTAGGACCAGGATCATCCGAGGGACCACCGCGGCCGCGGTCGCCCTGCTGCTGTCCGCCGGGCTCGGCCCGGCAGCGTTCGCCGCGGGCTCCCCGCCCACCCCCAACCCGGACGCGGCCGCTCTGGGCGCCTACTGGACCCCGGCCCGCATGACGGCCGCACTGCCCGACGACACAAGCCGGAGTGGTTCCCTGGGGGCCCGCACCACATCGCCCACCGTCGACGGGCCCCGGCCCGGCGAGTTCATCCCGCCGAGCAAGAGCTTCGACGGCATCCCGCAGGCCGGCACCTTCTTCTGGACCGACGCCTCCGGTACGGGCCGCACGTGCAGCGGTTCTGTGGTGCGCAGCCCCGGCCACGATCTGGTCCTCAGCGCCGGGCACTGTCTGAAGGGGTACTCCGGCACCTCTCCCAAGCGTCATCTGGGCTTCGTGCCGCAGTACCACGACGGGCTCACGCCGTTCGGCATCTTCCCCGTCAAGGACAACGGCGTGTACGTCTCACAGGAGTACTACGACCGGGGTGAACACGCGGGCGCCGCCTATGACTTCGGGTTCGCGGTCACCGAGCCCAACCAGGACGGGAAGCGGCTCCAGGACGCGGCCGGGGCGGTCCAGCTGCTCGTCGAGTCGGGGTACTCGCACGCCCCGGTGCGGATGATCGGCTACCCCGGCGGCGCGCAGAAGCCGCTGGAGTGCCTGAGCTGGACCACCAAGTGGGTCAGCGACGACCCGGCCGACCCGGGCACCTTCGACCGCATCGCCTGCGACGGCTTCGTGGGCGGGACCAGTGGCGGCCCGATGCTGGTGGCGTGGCCCGGCGGCTGGGCGGTGATCGGGGTCATCGGCGGCTACCACACCGGCGGGAACACCCCGCAGGTCTCCTACAGCGCGTACTTCGGCGCCGCCACCCGGGCCCTGTACAACGCCGCGACCACCGGCGCCCCGCCGGCGGGGCCAGCCTCCTGATGACCGTGGTGATCGCCCTGCGCGAGGTGCGCGACGGCGACCTGCCCGCCTTCTGGGGGCAGCTCTCCGATCCACAGGCGCAGCAGGTGGCCGCGGTCACCAGGGAGTACAACTACGACCGGAAGCAGTTCGACGCCCACTGGGCGCGGGTTCGTGGCGATGCTTCGGTGACGATGCGCACGGTGCTCGCCGACGGTGTGGTGGTCGGCCATGCCGCCCTCTTCGGTCCGCCGGGCGAGCGCGAGGTCACGTACTGGATCGACCGGGCGCACTGGGGCCGCGGCATCGCCACCGCGGCCCTGGCGCAGCTGGTCGGCCTCGAAAGCGGCCGCCCGCTGTTCGCGCACGCGGCGGCCGACAACGCCGGCTCGATCCGCGTCCTGGAAAAGTGCGGCTTCGTCGTCACGGGGCACGGCCGGGGTTTCGCGTTCGCCCGTGGCCAGGACATCGACGAAGTGCTGCTCACCCTCGAATAGGCCCTCGGGTTCCGGGTTGTGCAGGTCAGTTGTCGTGCTGAGCAGCGGGGAAGCGCTCGCTCTGCCACACGTCGCCCGCCGCGGTCACCACCAAGGCTTCGTATGCGCTGTGGGCCCGGATCCAGGTCCGGGCGGGCGCGTCCCCCATGGCGAAGAGGGCGGTGGCGTATGCATCGACGTCGGTGAGGTGGCGTCCGGTGACGGTGACCGACGCGAGGCCCATGGCGGGCTGCCCGGTGTGTGGGTCGAGGATGTGGTGGCCGCGTTCGGCGGTGCCCGACGTGGCGACGGCGAGGTCTCGGCCGGTGACGACGGTCAGGAGATGGCCGGGGCGCAAGGGGTGCGCGATGCCGACGCGCCAGGCGCTGCCGGGGGCCGACTCGCCCCTGAGCTGGAGGTCGCCGCCACCGTTGACGCACGTGTTCCGGGCCCCGGCGTCGTACAGGATCTGCGAGGCGCGTTGGGTGGCCCAGCCCTTGACCAGCCCGGAGGGGTCGAGCCGGCCGCCAGGGGTGTGGCTGAACCAGCCGTCTGTCGTCGCGGCTGCACTCTCGCAGAGGGTGAGTACTTCGGCCACCTCGGGCGGGCAGTCACTCACGCCTATGTGGCCCCGCGCCATACGGCTGATCTCACTGTCGGGCCGGTAGGTGGAGAAGACGGCGTCCACGCGGTGCAGCCAGGCGACGGCCTCGGCGAGGGCGTCGCGGACCGCGGGGGTGGGCCGGTCGCGGATGTCGAAGGAGAAGACGGTGCCCATGACGTGTTCGGCATGGCGCAGGCCCACGGTCGCGCGGGACGGGTGCGGGCCTTCGGCCGGACCGGTTGAGTGCGACCCCTCAGCCGCGCCGGTGGTGTGCCGCCCCTCGGCCGCGCGGATGGTGTGCGCCCCTTCGCCCGCCCGGGCCACGTCACGCACCGGCCTTGTCCAATGCGCTCTGCAGGGACTGGATGTAGCCCTCGCTGGTGTAGCTCGCGCCCGACACGGCGTCGATCTGGGCGTTCTGCGCACCGAGTGCCTCCTCGGTCAGGCGGGGCACGGCCCGTGCGGCGATCTCCTGGTCGCGCCCGCTCTCGGAGGGCGCCTGGAGGACGTGGACGGCGGTGAGGCGCCCCTTGGCAAGGGTGACGGCCACCTGGACCGGCCCGTACCGGGTGTCGATGACGTCCCCGGTGAAGTCGCCGGTACGGGTGCCGGTGGCTGCCTGCCCCGGCGTCGAAGCGGCCGGCCGGGGCGCGGACACGACGGGCGGATGGCTCTGATGAGGCTTGAGGGACAGCAGCAGGACCACGCCCGCGGCGGTCGACAGGGTGGTGACGGCGACTCTGCGCACGGCGGGTCTCCTCGGACGGCTCGGGGCGCGCATCAGAACGCGAAGGACTCGTGGTGGATGCGGCGGCGATGCACGCCCGCGCCGCGCAGGGCGTCCAGCGCCGCGTCGGTCATGCCGGGCGGTCCGCACAGGTACACGTCCCGGTCCCGCAGGTCGGGCACGTACTGGAGCAGTGCCGCGGCCGTCAGCGGCAGGCGGT
The DNA here is from genome assembly GCF_045206365.1 of Streptomyces sp. NBC_00212. Taxonomy (NCBI): domain Bacteria; kingdom Bacillati; phylum Actinomycetota; class Actinomycetes; order Kitasatosporales; family Streptomycetaceae; genus Streptomyces; species Streptomyces sp. NBC_00212. Next base: position 7,795,576 of record NZ_CP108115.1, on the reverse strand, counting down.
GCGCGGCCGGTTCGTCGACCGAGTACAGGACGCGGGCGCCGCCGGCCGCGGCCAGGGCGTCGAGTTCACCGCGCAGCGCGAGGTCCTCGGGGCGGCGGGCCCAGTAGATGAGGGTGATGTCGCCGGGCAGGCTCTCCAGGAGCGTGCGCAGCGGGGTGATGCCGACGCCGCCTCCCAGGAGCAGGGTCTTGGTCGTGGTGCGGCGGGCCGCGGTGAAGCCGCCGTAGGGGCCTTCGGCCCACACGCGGGTGCCGGGGGCCAGTCGGGCGACGGCGGCGCTGTGGGTGCCGACGGCCTTCACGGTGATGCGCAGGAAGCGGTGGTGGGCGGGGGCGGAGAGCGAGTACGGGTTGGCGGCCCACCACAGGCCCGGGGTGAGGAAGCGCCAGCGGAAGAACTGGCCTGCCTGTGCGCCGAGTTCGTCGAGGTGCTCGCCGGTGAGGTGGACGGACACCACGCCGGGCGCCTCGCTGCGGACCTCGGCGACGCGCAGGCGGTGGCGCGTTCCGCGGCGGACGGGGACGACGAAGCGGTACCAGGCGAGCAGTGCGGCGATGCCGAGGTACATCGCGTACCAGGCCAGTTGGGCGGACCGGTTGCCGACGAAGTCGGCGCCGTTGGAGAGCTGGTGTCCGAAGACGAGGAAGACCGCGAGGTACGTCGCGAAGTGGAGGTAGTGCCAGGTCTCGTAGCTCAGCCTGCGGCGGGCGGCGCGCGCGGAGACGATGCCGGTGACCATGAGGAGCAGGAACCCGGCGGTGCCCTTCAGGAGGTCCGGATAGTGCAGCACGAGGGTGGTGGTCTGGTTCACCACGTTCGCGTGCGAGGTGACCGCGTAGCCCCAGATGATCAGCAGGGTGTGGGTGAGGGCGAGCGAGAGGGTGTAGCGGCCGCCCATGGCGTGCCAGCGGGCCAGGCGGTCGGTGCCCACACCCCGGTCCAGCACGGGGACACGGGCCATGAGGGCGAGCAGGACCGCGCAGGCGTATCCGGCGAGGAGGCCGGTGATGCGGCCCCCGTCGGTCAGCCATCGGCCCATGCCGACGACCGATGTGGTGTCGCTCCACCACATACCGAGGACCGCCGCGGCTCCGCTCCAGATGAGGATCTGGGCGACGACGGGTATCCAGGCGGTGCCGCGCGGTGCGGCGTGCGGGACGCGCGCGGCGGGCCGGCTGTCGTACATGCTGGCGGCCATGCGGCCCCCTTTCCGGGCGGCGGACCATGTGGTCCCGCGCCATGTGTGCGGTGCCCGGCCAGCCTCACACCGGCACTTCTGAGTTCCCTCTGAAAGGGCGGCCCGGAACCGGATCCACAGGTGATTCAGAGGAAACTCAGAGCTGTCCGCCACCCCGTCGGCGGGGCGTCCGGGGGATGCTGGAGGCACCATGGAAAACCCCTCACCACCTGCCGTGCTGCGCCGGTCCGACGGCAGTCCCGTCCGGATCCTCGTAGTCGACGACGAGCCCGATCTGACCGAGGTGCTGTCCGGCGCCCTGCGCTCGGAGGGCTGGGACGTCCGCTCGGCCGCCGATGGCGCGAGCGCGCTCAGCACCGCGTCCGCCTTCCGTCCCGACGCGGTGGTCCTGGACTGGATGCTGCCCGATGTGGACGGCCTGCACGTGCTGCGCGAGATGCGGGCCGGGCTACCGGACGTCTGCGTCCTGTTCCTGACCGCGCGCGACTCCGTCGAGGACCGCATCGCGGGCATCACCGCGGGCGGCGACGACTACGTCACCAAGCCGTTCAGCCTGGAGGAGGTGCTGGCCCGGCTGCGCGGGCTGCTGCGCCGGGCGGGCATGGCACGCGAGCCGGGCGGGAACCGCCTGGTGGTCGGCGACCTCGTGATGGACGAGGACGCGATGGAGGTCAGCCGGGCGGGCCGGCTCGTGGACCTGTCCCGCACCGAGTTCGAGCTGCTGCGCTTCCTCATGCGCAATCCGCGCCGGGTGCTGTCGAAGGACCAGATCCTGGACCGCGTCTGGTCGTACGACTTCGGTGGCCGCGCGCACATCGTCGAGCTGTACATCAGCTATCTGCGCAAGAAGATCGACGCGGGTCGGCCGTCGCTGATCCACACCGTGCGCGGCGTCGGCTACGTATTGAAGCCCGACCCCTCATGAAGCGGCCCGGTCTCCAGAACCTCGCGAGGCGGCTCGGTCTCCCCCGCACGCTGCGGGCCCGCCTCACGGCCGGGCTCGTCCTGCTGCTTGCGCTGGCGTGTCTCGCGGTCGGGGTGACATCCGTGCTCGCCCTCGAAGGGTTCCTGGTCAGCCGCCTCGACCAGCAGCTCAGCGCGTCCGGCGGCCGGTTCGCGGCCAGTCTCGAACACGACGAGAAGCCCGACGCCGACAACCAGCCGGACACCCGGGGCCAGTCGAACGGCACGTTCGGCGCCCGGCTGCTGCGCGGCGAGACCACCCAGGCCGCCGTGGTGCACGCCCAGACCGACGCCTCCGTGCCGCTCACCGCCGCGGACCGCGCATCGCTCGCGGCCGTGCCGGTGGACGGGCGGGGCCACGACATCCGGCTGTCGACACTGCGTCACTACCGTGTGGTGGCGGTGTCGGGCGACGACGGCGACGTACTGATCACGGGGCTGCCGCTGGAGCCGGTGGAAGAGACCGTGCACCGCTTGGAGATCGTCGAGGCCGTCGTGTTCGGTGCCACCCTCGCGGCCACCGGAATCGCCGGAGCGCTGTGGGTACGGCTCTCGCTGCGGCCCCTGCGCAGAATGGCGGCCACCGCGACCGAAGTCACCCAACTCCCCCTGGCCAGCGGGGAGATCGCGATGCCGGCCCCCGTTCCCGACACGGATCCGCGCACCGAGGTGGGCCGGGTGGGCGCCGCGCTCAACCACATGCTGGGCCACGTCGGGGACGCCCTCGCCCAGCGGCAGGCCGGTGAGGAGCGGCTGCGCCACTTCGCCGCCGACGCCAGCCATGAGCTCCGCACCCCGGTGGCCACCGTGCGCGCCCACGCCGAACTGGCCCTGCGCCACCGCGGCCCCGTACCGGGCGAGGTGCGGCACGCCCTTGAGCGGATCCAGTCCGAGACGCGGCGCATGACCGGGCTCGTCGACGACCTGCTGCTGCTCGCCCGTCTCGACGCGGGCCGCCCCCTCGCGCGCGAGCCCGTCGACCTGACCCGGCTCGCCCTTGACGCGATCGGCGACGCGCGGGCCGCCGCCCCTGGTCACCGCTGGCTGCTCGACCTGCCGGAGGAGCCCGTCACGGTGACCGGCGACGAACACCGCCTCCACCAGGTCATCGCCAACCTCCTCACCAACGCCCGCACCCACACTCCGCCCGGCACCGAGATCACCCTCAGCCTCGGCGAAACCGGCACAGGGGAAAGGGAGTTGAGCGTGACGGACACCGGCCCCGGCATCCCGGATGACCTGCTGCCCGAGGTGTTCCAGCGCTTCACGCGAGCCGGCCACAACCGCGCCAGATCGGCGGGCTCCGGGCTGGGCCTGGCCATCGTGCTCGCGGTCGTCCAGGCCCACGGGGGAACCGTCGGCGTCACCAGCCGCCCGGGCCACACCGCCTTCCGCGTGACCCTGCCGCGCTGACCACCGTCGCGGTTGACGCAGCGTCACATGCCTGCACGACAGGGCTACTTGATGGCTGACGGCTACCCCCTCAGCCGTACGAGAGGTTGGAGCAGAGGTCGTCGTCGGCCGAGCGGGCGGTCCCGGCCACGCCGGTGGGCAGGGCCGTGGGCGCGGGCGATGCGGTGGTGGCGGGCGAGGTGGCGGGCTGCGGGGCGTCGGCGTAGGTCCGGCCGAGGATGACGTTGATCCCGGGCGCCGCGGCCGAGGTGACTTCCGCGCCGGGGAAGACCTGGGCGACCTTCTCGGCCTGGTCCCGCTGGCCGGGTCCGTACTCGATGACCGTCTTGGTCTGCGTGCGGACCATGGCCGGGGTGGTGCCGGTGACGGTGAAGCCGTGCGCTTTGAGCGCGTCCGCGGCGCGGGCGGCGAGGCCGGTGAGGGTGGTGCCGTCGTAGACGGCGACGGAGATGCCCGTGCCCGCGACCGGCGCGCCGCCGCTCGGCGAGGGGGAAGCCGCGGCGACCTGCTCGGTCTGGTGGTTGCTCGCGTCCTGCCCGTCGAGAGTGCGGTCGGCCTTGAGTGCGGCCCACAGTGCTTCGGCGTCGGGGTGGACGATGGCGACCCGTTCACCCTGGTAGCGCCACGGCAGGGTGATGAACTTCGTGTTGTGCAGATCTATGTCGCGCAGCGACATGGCGAACGAGATCAGCTTGTCGGCGGAGCCCAGTTCGGGGTCCACGGTCAGGGACTGTGTGGCGGCGTCCGCGAGCGGAAACAGTTTGGTGGGGCTCAGGCCGTCGCTCTTGACCTTCTTGATGAGCGAGGCGAGGAAGGCCTGTTGGCGTTGTATCCGGCCTATGTCGGAGCCGTCGCCCATGCCGTGCCGGATGCGTACGTAGTCCAGGGCGCGCTGTCCGGAGACGGTCTGCGGGCCCTTGGCGAAGATCTGGTCGCCAAGGGTGGCGCGGTTGGGGTTGAGGTCCCTCTGGTAGACGTCCTGCGGCAGACAGACCTGGACGCCGCCGACGGCCTCGGTCATCTTCGCGAAGCCCTTGAAGTCGACGACCATGGTGTGGTCGACGCGCAGCCCGGTCAGCTTCTCCACGGTGTTCTGGGTACAGGCGGGGTTGCCCTTGGCGCTCTCGCCCACCGAATAGGCCGCGTTGAACATGGTGTGGGTCTGCGGCTTGGTCCACGTGCCGTCGGGCAGTTTGCAGGACGGGATGTCCACGAGGGTGTCGCGCGGGATGGACACCGCGACGGCGTGCTTGTGGTCGGCGTACACATGCAGCAGGAAAGCCGTGTCGGAGCGCCCTATGTCGTCCTTGTCGCCACCGCCGAGTTCACTGTTGCCGCCGATGCGCGCGTCCGTGCCGATGACCAGGACGTTCGTGCCCTGAGTCGAGGCCGGCGGGCGATCGCCGGAGACGCCGTCCGCGTTGAACGTGTCGATGTTGCCGTCGAGCCGCAGATAGGCCCAGCCCGCACCCGCCGCCACCAGGACGAGCAGGGCCAGCGCGATGCCCAGGCCCAGCCGTACCCCTCTGCGCTTGCGCTGTCGCCCACTCACCCCGGCCCCACCACTTCGCCCCGACCCCTCTTGTCCGCCCCGACCGCCTGCCATGCGCGTGCTCCCCATTCCTTCCGGCCCGCCCCTAAGGGGATGGGCCGCCCCCACCAAATAGTACTGGCGTGCCCACTCAGGGGCTGGCGCCGTCGAATCCGTAGCGCAAGGGCTCCTCATAGCTGCGGTGATCGCGGCGGTATACGTACACCGCGTCGGCACGCACCCCAGGCACGGGTGACTGCCACTCACATGGGTACGTCACCTGCACCACCGCCGGGCGGCCTCTGACATACATGCGCAACCCGTCCGCGGGGCCACCCGCCAGCACCGCGACCTCCCTGCGCAGCTCGCCGCCCGCACCCGTCCCGCCCCCTGCATCCGTCCCCGCATCCATGCATTCACTTTAAAGCTTGCGCAATAGTTGAACTATGGTGAGGTCCGTCACGCGGCGGGCCGAACACCACGACTGCGGCAACACGCCGCGTACGCACGGCGAACACGACACGCCACCAGCGGACCCCTCATCGGGGACACACCATCGGGGGAGACATGAGCCGTTCCGACGACGGGCTGCGCGAGCAGGACGCGGAGGAGTTCGCGCACCTCCTCCAACTCGCCCTGACATCAAGGGAGATCAAGGGTCTGCTCCGATCCGCGGGGCACGCCGTCGATGCGGATCGACTGCGCGGCGAGGCCCTCCGGGAGCGCGCCCGCATCGCGGCGGCCGCGGCCTGCGAGTACCGGGCCTTCCTCCGCGCGGCGGCCGCCACCGACGTCCGGGCCGAGGCACCCCCGGAGCCGCTCGACGACATACCGGAGCCCGAACGCGGCGGGCTACTCACCGTCCTGGCCGTTCTGACACCGGCACTGTCGGCCATGGCCGCGGCCCTGCTGCTCCTCATCGGGTACGCACTGCATCTGGTCGGCCTCCACGCCCACTTGGCGCGGGGGTTGCACAACGCGGGCTGGATGTTCGCGAGCCTCGCCGCGCTCAGCGCGCTGCCGGGCCTTGTGGCACTCCTCGTCACCGCGGCACGCAACCGCCCCGCGGCGCAGGCCGGACCCGGACCGCAGGCCGGACCCGCACCACACCCCGAAGCCGTCCGAGCGTACGAACTCTGGCGCCAGGCCCTGCTGGAGCGCGGGATCCTGCCCCATCTGCGCGAGCGCACAGCAGCCGCGAGCCGCACCTCCGGCACTGATCCACATTTCAGGGATTGCGCAAACAGGGAACCGTAGTGATGTTCCGGGCGTTGTAATCGGGGGACGGAACCGGCACAACCACGGAGGAAGAACATGGGCGTGAGCTTGGCCAAGGGCGGCAATGTCTCGCTGAGCAAGGAAGCCCCCGGGCTGACGGCCGTCACGGTCGGCCTGGGCTGGGACGTGCGGACGACCACGGGCACGGACCACGACCTCGACGCCAGCGCGCTGCTGTGCAACGAGAGCGGCAAGGTGCTCTCCGACAGCCACTTCGTCTTCTACAACAACCTGACCAGCCCGGACGGTTCGGTCCAGCACACCGGCGACAACCTCACCGGCGAGGGTGAGGGAGACGACGAGACGATCAACATCGACCTCACCGCGGTCCCCGGCCCGGTCTCGAAGATCGTCTTCCCGGTCTCGATCCACGACGCGCAGGCCCGCGGCCAGAGCTTCGGCCAGGTGCGCAACGCCTACATCCGCGTGATCAACCAGGCGGGCGGGGCCGAGCTGGCCCGCTACGACCTGAGCGAGGACGCCTCGACGGAGACGGCGATGGTCTTCGGAGAGCTCTACCGCCACGGACCCGAGTGGAAGTTCCGCGCCGTCGGCCAGGGTTACGCATCCGGCCTGGCCGGCATCGCATCCGACTACGGCGTCAACGTCTGACCGCCCGGCCGCACACCCCGCCGCCCCCTCTTCACCAGGGTAGGCGGCGGGGCCCTCTTGGCGATTCCTTTACCACGCAGCCCGTTGTACCCGGCGGTAACAGCGATCCATGCTGCTGTCGGCCGGTCACATCCGATATCCGCCGACCGCCCCAACCCGGCTTCCAGGGCGGTCAATTGAGACGGAGTACGGATGTTGGGGCTTCTGCCGCGCTGCACCCTGGCCCTTGCCGCTCTCGCCGCTCTGCTCGTCGGCAGTCCCGCGGGCGCGGCACCACAGAGCCTCGCGGTGACCGCGAGCACCGCGGGCCCGACGCAGCGGACCGGGCCGCTCGCCGAATCCTGGACCGGGCCGCTGTCCACCCGGGGCCGCTACATCGTCGACGCGACCGGCGCCCGTTTCAAACTCAAGGCCGCCAACTGGGGTGGTGCGCAAGGCAGTTGGTCAGGGTCCGGTGACATCGACGACCCCGCCAATCACCATGCGGGCGAGGACTCGTACAACATGCCCGTCGGCATCGACCGGGTGCCGATCGCCGATCTGCTTGCCGACTTCCACCGCCTGGGCATCAACAGTGTGCGGCTCCCCTTCTCCAACGCGCTCCTCCACAACACCACTCCCGTCCCGGACAGCGCGGTCGCCGCCAACCCCCAGCTCCGGGGCAGCACCCCGCTCCAGGTGTACGACGCCGTCGTGGCTGCTCTCACCGGGGACGGCTTCGCCGTCATCCTCAACAACCACACCAACACGGCGCGTTGGTGCTGCGGACTCGACGGCAACGAACGCTGGAACACCTCGCAGTCGACCGCCCAGTGGGTGGACGACTGGGCGTTCATGGCGGGCCGCTACCGGGACAACAAGCGGGTGGTCGGCGCCGACCTGTACAACGAAGTGCGGCGCAACATCCTGGACGACCCCAACTGGGGCAACGGCGACGACCACGACTGGTTCACCGCCGCACAGCAGGCGGCCGACCGCATCCTCACCACAGCCGATCCGGATCTGCTCGTCATCATCGAGGGGATCAACTGGACGGGCATCCCGGCCGACGGCCTCCCCCACGGCCGCCCCACGCTCACCCCCGTCCGCACTCTCTCGCACACCCTGCTGCGGTCCGGAAAGCTGGTGTATTCGGCGCACTTCTACGGCTTCACCGGCCCCAACCACTCGGGCGCGTACGGCACCGGCGAGACACACGACCCGCGCTACCAGGACCTGTCCCAGGCCGACCTGTACGACGCACTGCGCCAGGAGGCGTTCTTCGTCACCGACGAGGGCCAGCACTACACGGCGCCGCTGTGGGTCAGCGAATTCGGCACGGGCGCCTCGGAGACGGACCCCAAGGCGCGCGCCTGGTTCGCCAATTTCACGGACTACCTCGCCGCGAACGACACGGACTTCGGGTACTGGCCGCTGGTGGGCCTGCGCGGACCGGCCGGCCAGGGCGACGACTTCGCCCTGCTGCGGTACGATCCCGACGGGCACCGCTCCGGACTCCTCGACGGGACGGACTGGCGCGCGGCGGGCTGGCAGTCCCTGCTCGACTCCCCTTCCCGCACAGGCCTGATCGCGACGCCGGCCCGTTGGAACATGCTGGACCTCGACCATGCGGACGCCGTGCGTTCGCTGCGCGTCACGGCCCTCGGCGACTGGGACCCGGGGGCTCGCAAGGGTGTCTGCCCCGATGGCCAGCGGCTGATCGGCCTGGCTCACGGAGGCGGCCGCGGGCTGTGCACCGACGCGGGTACGGGCGACCTGCGCGCGGCGGGTGACGCGTACACCGTCGTACGCGACGAGCGGTACGTCACCCACGGGGACTGGGCCGGCGGCTACACGAAACTGGAGTGCCCGGCCGGCCAGTTCCTGACCGGCTACGCCGTGCGCGGCGAGGCGACGGCCTCGGCCCTGTGCGTCCCCGCCCGCGACCGGCTCGGGACGACCGGGCGCACCGTCTGGTTCGACCGCGGCGACAACCGCCCGGCCGGTTCCCCCGGCGGGGAATTCGCGTACGGCCGCTACAAGGGGCAGTGCGGCGTGGCGGAATACGCGGCCGGAATCGCCTTCACCGCCCGCGTCGGAGCCTCCCCGGCACCGGCCGCTCTGCTGTGCCGCGCCCTGTAGGGAGCAACCTGGTCCGATGATCACGGTTCTGGCGCGAGCGGGTGAAGCGGTCGTCCACCGCCTCGACGTGGCACCTCGATCCCCGCTACGAAGAGGGCGCACACTCTCCCCGCTGCCCACTCGGACCAGGAGGCGCCTTCGCCGTGGAGTGGTTCTCGTCGTCGGCGTACTGGCTCGGACGGCTGGTGTTCCAGCGCTCCCTCGCCGCCGTCTACGTGGTGGCGTTTCTGTCGGCGGCCCTCCAGTTCCGGGCGCTCATCGGGGAACGCGGAATGCTGCCCGTGCCCGACTTCGTCCGGCGCGTGCCGTTCCGCAGCGCCCCCAGCCTGTTCCAACTGCGCTATTCCGACCGGCTGTTCGCCTCATGTGCGTGGGCCGGCGCGCTCCTCGCCGGTGCCGTGGTGGCGGGGGCGGCCGATGCCGTGCCGCTCTGGGCGGCGATGGTGTGCTGGGCGGTGCTGTGGGCGCTGTACCTGTCGATCGTCAACGTCGGCCAGACCTGGTACGGCTTCGGCTGGGAGTCGCTGCTCCTGGAGGCCGGATTCCTCGCCGTGTTCCTGGGCAACGACGAGGTCGCCCCGCCGGTGGTGCTGCTGTGGCTGCTGCGCTGGGTGCTGTTCCGCGTCGAGTTCGGCGCCGGGCTGATCAAGATGCGCGGCGATCCGTGCTGGCGCGATCTGACCTGCCTGTACTACCACCACGAGACCCAGCCGATGCCCGGCCCGCTGAGCTGGTTCTTCCACCATCTCCCCAAGCCGCTCCACCGCGCCGAGGTGGCCGCCAACCATGTCGTCCAACTCGTCGTGCCCGTCGCCCTGTTCACCCCGCAGCCGGTGGCGAGCATCGCCGCGTGCCTCATCATCTGCACCCAGCTGTGGCTGGTCCTCTCCGGCAATTTCGCCTGGCTGAACTGGCTGACCATCGTCCTCGCCGCCTCCGCCCTGGACGGCTCCCTCATCACAGAGCCGCCCTCGCTGCCCGGTCCCCCGCTCTGGTACGAGATCCTGGTCATCCTGATCGCCGTGCTCGTACTGGCGCTCAGCTATCGGCCCGCCCGCAATCTCCTCTCGCATCAGCAACGCATGAACACGACGTACGAACCGCTGCATCTGGTGAATTCCTACGGCGCGTTCGGAAGCATCACGCGGATCCGCCACGAGGTCGTCGTCGAAGGGACGGCCGACGAGGAGATCACCCCGCAAACCGTCTGGCGGGAATACGAATTCCATGGGAAGCCGGGCGATGTGCGGCGCCTTCCTCGCCAGTTCGCCCCTTATCACTTGCGGCTCGACTGGCTGCTCTGGTTCCTCGCACTCTCGCCGTCGTACGGATACTCCTGGTTCGGCGGATTCGTCGAACGGCTGCTGGTCAACGACCGGGACACACTGCGTCTGCTGCGGCACAACCCCTTCCCGGACGCCCCGCCGGTGTTCATCCGCGCCCGCATGTGGCGCTACCGCTTCACCACCTGGCAGGAACTCCGTACGACCGGAGCGTGGTGGCACCGTGAGGCACCCCGCGAGTTCCTCCCTCCGACAACACTGCGCTGAAGCATCCGTCTGCGCTGAGGCACCCGTCCCGAGATCCGCCCGCCATTACGCGGCGGCGGGCTCGATGTTCTGGTTGGCGTGGAACAGGTTGTGCGGGTCGTACAGCCGCTTGATCGAGGCCAGACGGTCGTAGTGGTCGCGGTATGTGGCCTTCACCCGGTCCTGGCCCTCGCCGGCACCGATGAAGTTCACATAGGAACCACCCATCGAGTGTGGGTGCAGCTCACCCCAGTAGTCGACGCACCACTGCCGGACGACTTCTGCGTTGGCCGGATCGGGGTCGATGCCGCCGATGACTCCGGACCACACGGCGTCCCGGTAGGCCCAGGCGGTGTCCTTCTGGGCGATGCGGTGGGCGGCGCCGTCGACGGGGTAGAGGTGCATCGTCGACAGGTTGGTCGGCAGGCCTTCCGCGTACTTGGCGTGCACGTCGATGGCCCCGTCCGTGATCCGGTCGAAGAAGTCCCCTCGCCAGTACCATTGCAGCCCCTTGGGGATCAGCTCGTCGAACATGGCCTGCAGCATGGGGTACGGCATCGGGCTCGTGAAGTGGAAGGTGGGCGGGCCCGCCTCGTTCACCGGCTCGAAGGTCTTGTCGGCGGCGTCCGGGTCGCCCGTCCAGCACCACACCACGCCGCACATCTTGTGGCCGTGGATCTCCTCGGGGAACGGCGGCCCCGGCGGGACGACGAGCTCGGCGAAGAAGCCGTTCAGGTCGTTGGGCGCCTGCGGCAGGAAGTCGCGGTACCACCGCAGCACGTCGCCGATCCGGTCCAGCGTCCACAGGGTCACCCCGAGCACCACGGTGTGCACGGGGTGCAGCCGGAAGGTGAAGGAGGTGACGACGCCGAAGTTGCCTCCGCCGCCGCGCAGCGCCCAGAACAGGTCGGAGTTGTCGCGTTCGGTGGCGGTGACGAAGGAGCCGTCGGCGAGCACCACGTCCGCGGCTAGGAGGTTGTCGGCGGTCAGGCCGTACTTGCGGGTCAGGTGGCCGTGGCCGCCGCCGAGGGTGAGGCCCGCGATGCCCGTGGTGGACATGATTCCGGCAGGGGTGGCGAGGCCGAATCCGTGGGCCGCGTGGTCGAGGTCGCCGAGCACGCTTCCGCCACCGACCTGGGCGGTCTCGGTCACGGGGTCGACGCGCGCCCAGCGCATCGGCGACAGGTCGAGGGTGACGCCGTCGTCCACCAGGCACAGTCCGGCGCCGCTGTGTCCGCCTCCGCGCACCGCCAGTTCGAGGCCGTGGTCCCGGACGAAGTCGACCGCGTCGATGACATCGGCGGTGTCCGTGCAGCGCACCACAGCGGCTGGTCTTCGATCGATCATCGCGTTGTAGATCGTGCGGGCCTCGTCGTACTCCGGGTCCTTCGGGCCGATGACCGGGCCGCGCAGCACGGTCCGCATCGCCTCCAGCGTCGTGCCGTCCATGACGATCTCCTTACAGAGGGCACGGTGGGGGCCCGTGTCCGCCCGGCGCTTCCCCTGCTGGGCCGCCGGTGGTGACACGCGCGCGCCGGTGCCCCGGCACCTTCTCGGCCGCAAACACGATCGGGCGCCACAGGGCTGACCCTTCAAGCGTCCCGCCGGACACGCGGACCCGCAATCGGTGGCTCACGAGCCCGTGGCCGGTGGCTCGGCATCGGCGAGGTGCCGGGATCCGGTCCCCGGGCGCACCATGGAGTCATGGACCGTCGCATCGGTGCCATCAGTCCACCGGGGCGCCTCGCCGAGCCGGCCGAGGGCATCAGCCCCGAGGAACTGGCGCTCGCGACCCGCAATCACGGCATGCCTCTGGAGTCCCTGCGGTACGACGTCACACCGCCGGGGCTGCACTATGTGCTGGTCCACTACGACATCCCGGCTGCGGACGCCGGCACATGGGCGCTCACCCTATGTGGCCGGGTCCGTACCCCGCTCACGCTCGACCTGGCGGCGCTGCGGTCCTTCCGGGCCGTCACGCACCGGGTGACGATGGAATGCGCGGGCAACGGCCGGGCCCGGCTCACGCCGAGGCCCGTGAGCCAGCCCTGGCTCGTCGAGGGGATCGGAACCGCCGAGTGGACGGGCGTGCCCTTGCGCACACTCCTCGCCGAGTGCGGTGTGGCACCGGGCTCCGTCGATGTGGTCTTCACCGGTGCCGACCACGGCCTGGAGCGGGGCGTCGAACAGGACTATCAGCGCAGCCTGCCGGTGGAGGTGGCCACCGGCCGCGACCCGGAAGTCGTCGTGGCCTACGCGATGAACGGCGCTCCCCTGCCGCCGCAGCACGGATATCCACTGCGGCTCGTCGTTCCCGGGTGGTACGGCATGGCGCACGTGAAGTGGCTGCGCGACATCACCGTCATCGACACGGAGTTCACGGGGTTCCAGCAGCAAGTGGCCTACCGCTACCGGCAGTCGGCGGACGATCCGGGCGAGCCGGTGACCCGGATGGCCCCGCGCGCGCTGATGATCCCGCCCGGCTTCCCGGACTTCATGTCCCGTACTCGTGTGGTGCGGCCCGGGCCGCAGTTCCTGGAGGGCCGCGCCTGGTCCGGCCTGGCTCCCGTCGTACGGGTCGAGGTGAGCGCGGACGGCGGACGCGGCTGGTACGACGCCGAACTCGACGAGTCGCCGCACGGCCACGACTGGGCCTGGCGGCACTGGCAGGCACCCTGGACAGCGAAGCCCGGCACCCACGTCCTGAGCGTCCGAGCCACCGACGCGGAGGGCAACTCCCAGCCTCTGACACAGAGTTGGAACCGCGGCGGCTTCGGCAACAACCTCGTACAGCGGGTGGAGGTGCTGTGCGTGGCAGTGGCCGCGCCCGACGACGGCGACCCGGGCGCCACCGAGGCCGTCGACCACGCCGGGTCCCTCACCCACTCCCCCGCCCGCTCCCGCACACGCTCCTGACGGGCGGCGCGACGAGGGGTGCGACGCTGCGGGTCAGGAGCACGGGCCGGCGGAGCGGATCGGTGGAGGGGCCCGACGGAGGGGGGAGAACAGCGCGGGTCAGCGGACGATCTGGTCGCCGTCGGGCACGTCCTGGACCGTCACGATGTGGCGGGCCCGGCCGAGCCCGTCGGCCACGCTGCGGGCGATGCCGTCGAGGTCCTGGCCGGTCGGGACCGGGACCTGTTCCCCGTCGCCGTAGCTCTCGATCGCCTTCGTGAAGTAGCTCGGGTGCCAGGCGCCGACCGCTCCCCTGACCTCGATCGCGGTCACCGGCCGACCGCCGACGAGGGCCTTGAGAGCGGGCAGTATCTCGTCGGAACGCAGCTCGCCCGGCACCTGGAACAGGCTGGCGTGCGCACCCACCAGGCCACCGCCGCGCAGCCGGACCGTCACGGTCAGGCAGCTGGTGACACTCGGGTACGTGATGACACCGCCCGGGGCGACCTCCCTGACCTGCCCCTCCGAGACCGTCGCTGCGAGCGGCGCCTTGGTGCCCCGCGCGACGGCCTCGGCCGCGATGCCCTGCCCGGCCTTCGCCGACTCGTGTGTGCGCGCCTGAGCCGGCGAGCCGGCCCGGATCTCCAACGCGAGCAGCGCCAACGGAAGCACCAGGGCGCCGGCCGTGGCGGCCCTCCAAGGCGTCGGCCGGCCGGTGCCGCGGGTGGATTGACGGGCGCGCGGGAAAGACACGTGAACTCCTGGCGGGTGAAGCAGAGTCGGCCACACATGTGCGGCCGACCGATGGTCAGCCGACAACTGTACGCAGCGGAACGTGTGGCGACGTACCCGAGCCATGTGCGCAGGCCACATGTGCTCGGCCACCACGTGGCCGCGCGCCATGGCCGTCTCACCCATGTGGCCACGCCACATGGCTCGGCGCACCCGGCGCGTCTCGGCCGACACCTCTCAACGACCCGGCCGCGTGGCCGAATTGGCCCTCCTGATCTCGGCGGAATGCTCGGTTAACGTCACTTTCAGCACTCGCAGACGCACGCGTAAGTACCAGCGCAACAGCAAGGCAAGGACAGCAGCGATGAGCCAAGAGAGCACGGCCGGTGCCGCCGAGTCGGCGCGCCGCTATTACGACACGAGCGACGTCGACGCCTTCTACGCCGAGGTCTGGGGCGGCGAGGACATCCACACCGGGATCTACACCCATGAACGGGAGCCGGTCGCCGCTGCCTCCCGGCGCACGGTCGAGACGGCGGCGTCGAAGATCGCCGACCGGCTCACTCCCGCCTGCACGGTGCTGGATCTGGGGTCCGGATACGGCGGCCCCGCCCGCCATCTGGCGGGTGAGTTCGGCTGCCGGGTCGTCGCGCTGAACATCAGCGAGGGGCAGAACGACCGGCACCGCAAGACCAATGCCGAGCGCGGGCTCGACGGGCTCATCGAGGTGGTCGCCGGTTCCTTCCAGGACATTCCCTACCCGGCCGAGCGGTTCGACGTCGTGTGGTCGCAGGAGGCCTTCTGTCACAGCGGGGACCGTGAGCGGCTGCTCAGCGAGGCCGTTCGGGTGCTCAAGCCGCAGGGCGTCTTGGTCTTCACCGACCTCATGGCGGCCGATTCCGCGCCGGCCGAGGCGCTGCGCCCGGTGGTGGCCCGCCTCGGTGTGGAGGAGTTCGCCACACCGTCGTTCTATCTCCATCAGCTGGCCCAACTCGGCCTGCCCCACGTCGAGTTCGACGATCGTAGCGACCAGCTGCTCACCCACTATCTCCGGCTCACCGAGGAGACCCGGAGTCGCGCCACGGAACTGCGGGACGTCATCAGCCCGGCTTATGTGGAGAGCCTCCTGGAGAATCTGCCGCTGTGGGTGGACGCCTGTCGTGAGGGGCATCTGAGCTGGGGCATCTTCACCTGTCGCCGATAGCGAACCCGGGCCACAGACCCAGGCCCTCCCGGTGAAGGGCCCACCCGGCTCTCGCGAGGCCGGTGCGGCGCCCGCAAGCACCCGAGTACGGACGTACTCAAGTGTCGCGGGCGCCGCAACTGCCGTACGGACAGCGCTACTTACGACTCCATGCCTTTGATCATCGAAGCGAGCACCGCGTGCAGTTCCTCGCCCGCCGCCGGGCGCAGGGCCGCCGAGAGCCGGTCCGCGCGATAGTGCCAGCGGTGGTCGAGGTCGCGGTGCACCTCGTCCTCGAACGTGACGACGCTGTCGCTGCCGAGCAGTGTCACCAGCTCGGCGGTCAGGTCGGACCAGGCCACGTGCCCGCTCACCGCGTTGGCCACGCCGTGGACGGGCGCGTCGAGGCAGGCGGTCACGGCGCGGGCCAGGGCGGCCGCGTGTACCCAGGGCGCCCCGTACCAGTCGTGCCCGCCGGCACCGGCAGCAGGCAGGCCGATGGGCCGGCCGGCCAGGGCCGCCTGGTACAGCAGCCCCGTAGCACCCCAGCGCAGTTGGTCGCGGAGTCGGTCATGGGCTCCCCACACGATGGGCGAGCGCACGGCACTCGCGCCGCCGCGCCCCTCGGTGCCCGCCGCGCTCAACAGGAGCCGCTCGCAGTCGAGTTTGGCCTGTCCGTACGGGCTCAACGGAGCCTGCGACGCCGATTCCTCCGCGACCTGTCCGCTCGCCGGCCGCCCGTAGGCGTCCACGCTGCTGACGAAGACGAACGGGCCGCCGCGCCAGGCGTCGACCATGGCTCGCATCGCGGCCACGTCCACCTCGGGGCGGGTGAACGTGCACGCGGCGTGGATCACCGCGTCCGCGCTTTCGACGGCGGCGCGCAGGCTGTCGAGATCGCCGAGGTCTCCCTCGATCACCTCGATGCCGTCGCCCCCGACCAGGTGCGCGGACTCGGGGCGGGCGAGCGCGAGCACCGGCCGTCCCCGCGCGGCCAGTTCGCGCAGGACGAAGGCGCCGACGCCGCCCGTGCCGCCGGTGACCAGGACCGTACCCTCGCGCACCCTGCGCGGACGGGTGGTGGAGGCGGCTGCCGCGACGGCCGTCGCCCGCTCCGCCGCACGCGCGTCGAGGAGGTCCGTGATGGCCCGTGGCGTACGGGTCTGCATGACGTCGAGGCCGACGAGCGGCAGCGTGAGAGCGGACCGCAGCCGCTCGGCGAGCTGGACCGCGGCCAGCGAATGCCCGCCGAGCGCGAAGAAGTCCTCGTCCGGGCCGGGCCGTTGGCCGAGGAGGCCCGCGAACGCCTCCGTCACCGCTTCGAGGTGAGGGCTCTTCGGCGCCACGGGACGCGGGCCCGAAGGAAGCCTCCCCGCGTCCACCGCGCCGTCGGCCGTACGCGGCATCTCGTCGAGCAACACCACTGCGGCCGGGACCAGTTCACGCCCGAGCACGGCGCGCAGGTGGGCGCGCAGCTGGGCGGGCGAGGGGCCGCCGGTGCGGCGCAGCACGGCGTAGGCGAGCAGGGGGCCGCCCGCCGGGTCCGATACGTGTGCGTCGGCGATCTCGGGGTGGGCCTTCAGCCGGACTTCGGCCGGGTGCCCCGCGGCGGCCTGCGGCTGGGCGAGCCGGCCGGGCAACCCGGAGAGCCGGAGTTGCGGGTCGGCCGCCACGGCGGTCAGCAGTTCGGCGAAGGACGCGGCCAGGTCCCGGCCCGTCTCCTCGTCGAGGGCCGCCCGGCCGTACTGGACCAGGCTCGCGGGAGCATCCGCGTCAAGGAGGCCGAAGGTGAGGTCGAACTTGGCCTCACCCACGCCGACTTCTACGGCACGCGCCTCAAGTCCCGGAAGGCGCAGGCCGGTCTGCTCGCCGACGACGTCCGAGGTGACGCGCACCAGGGCCGTGCCGTCGTCGCCCCGGGCCGCGGCGCCGAGCCGCTCCAGAATCAGGTCGAACGGCACGTCGCGGTGCTGCTGCGCTTCGAGCAGCGCGTCGCGTACGCGCTCGACGAGGGTGGCGAACGCGGGGTCGCCGGACAGGTCGACGCGCACCGGAAGGGTGTTGACGCACAGGCCCACCAGGCCGCGCATCGCCTGGCCCTCGCGGTGTGTGGCGGCGCAGCCGATGACGAGGTCCAGCTCGCCGGTGAGGCGGTGCAGCGCGGCGAACGCGGCGGCCAGACCCACCGTGAACACCGTGGCCCGGCGCTCCCGGCCCAGCTCGCGCAGGGCGGGCAGCACCTGCTCGCCGAGCTCGGTGGCGCGGGTGGCGGCGGGGTGTTCGGCCGCGTCGGCGGGCGGGGTGGCGGGTCGGGGCAGCCGGGGCGGGGTGGCTCCGGCGAGACGGCGGGTCCAGTGGGTGAGACCGTCGTCTAGGCGGGCCGCGTCGGCGTGCTCGCGGCGCGCGAAGTCCGCGTACTGCGGCGGCTCGGGCAGCGTGTGGGGGCGGCCGTCCGCCGCGGCTTCGTACAACGCCGCGATCTCATCGGCGACCGTCTCCAACGAGCCGCCGTCGATGGCTATGTGATGGAACGTCAGGAGAACCGTGTGGTCCTCGGGCCCGTGTCGCAGGACGAGGGCGCGCGGGATCGTGTCCGCTGCCAGGTCGAAGGGGTGGCGGGCCTCCTCGGTCAGGAGGTCGGCGCCGTCGCCCGCCGACTCGACCACCCTCACCTCGACCCTCTCGGGAGCGGGGAGCGGTTCCTGGTACGGCTCTTCGCCGTTGCGGCCGTAATGGGTGCGCAGGATGTCGTGGCGGCGTACCAGCTCGGTGAGCGCGGAGCCGAGGGCGTCCACGTCGAGCGGGCCGTGCAGCCGGGTGGCGAACGGAACGCTGTACTGGGCGCTGTTCTGGCCGAGCCGTTCCATCAGCCACATGCGGCGCTGGGCGTGGGTGAGCGGGGCGGGGCCGGTGTCGCGGGCGGCTGCGGGTGTCGGGGTCGCACCGCGGCCGGCGGCGCGGGCGCGGGCCCTGCGCAGCAGCTCTTCCTGCAGGGCGGCGGAGGTGTCAGTGGCCATCGGTGTCCTCGGGCGCGTCGGGGTGCAGATCGGTGTGGGCGGCGAGCAGGGCGCGCTCGACCAGGGCGGCGTGTCCGGCGACCGTGGGGGCGGTGAAGAAGTCGGCGAGGGACAGTTCGACGCCGAGGTCTTCGCGCAGTTCTTCGGCCACGACGAGGGCGAGCAGGGAGTGGCCGCCCAGGTCGAGGAAGTCGGCGTCGGGACGGGTGACTTCGCAGCCCAGCGAGCGGCTCCACACGTCGGCGACGGCCTGCTGGAGCGGGGTCAGCGGCTCGGCGGCGCCGATGGTCTCGGCGGCCGTGGCGAGGTCCGCGAGCGCCCGGCGGTCGACCTTGCCGGCGGTGGTGAGAGGCAGCCGGTCGACGACGGTCAGCTCGGCCGGGACCAGGTGCGCGGGCAGGAGCGCGGTGAGGCGGGCCAGGAGTGTGTCGGGGCGGGGCACCGGGCCCGGTGCCGCCACCACGAAGGCGGCCAGGCGCGCGTCGTCGGGAGTGGGGCGGCGTACGGTGACGGCCGCGTCGTCCACCTCCGGCTGCTCGCGCAGCGCGTGCTCGATCTCGCCCGGTTCGATGCGGAAGCCGCGCACCTTGACCTGGTCGTCGGTGCGGCCGTGGAAGTCGAGGGCGCCGTCGGGGCGGGCGGAGACGAGGTCGCCGGTGCGGTAGAGGCGGCCGAACGCGGGGTGCTCGACGAAGCGCTCGGCGGTCAGCTCGGGCTGCCGGGTGTATCCGTGGGCCAGGCGGCTGCCGCCGATCCACAGTTCGCCGCGAGCGCCCTCGGTGACGGGCAGGCCGGCTTCGTCGAGGATGTGGGCGGTGGCGCCGGCCATGGGGCGGCCGATCGGCACGGGCCCGTCGCAGTCGGCGTCGGTGACGCGGTGGGTGGTGGCGAAGGTGGTGGCTTCGGTGGGGCCGTAGCCGTTGACGAGCTCGATCCAGGGGAACGCGCGCAGGACGGCGCGGGCGGGCTGGGCGGCCATCGCCTCGCCGCCCACGACGACGGTGCGCAGCAGCGAGAAGACGCGGGAGCGGCGCGCGGCGAGCTGGTGGAAGAGGGCCGTGGTGAAGAATCCGACGGTGACGCCGTGCCGCTCCACCTCCTTGGCCAGGTCTTCGAACGAGGGTCGCTCCGTGGTGCACACCACTACGGCCGCGCCGTTGGCGAGCGCGGACCACACCTCGAAGGTGGAGCCGTCGAACGTCGCCGGCGAGTGGAGGAGCACCCGGTCGCGCGCGGTGACGGTGACGTAGGTCGGGTCGGTGACGAGTTCGGCGATGGCGCCGTGGCGGATCGCTACGCCTTTGGGGCGGCCGGTGGAGCCGGAGGTGAACATGACGAACGCGGTGTCGTCGGGGCCGGGCCCGTCGCCGGGCAGCTCCGCACCGGCCGGCTGCTCGTCGTCGGGCAGGGCCAGGGTGGCGCCCGGCGTTCCGGCAGCTTCGAGCAGCTTGCTGTCGCCGACGGTGAGCGTGGCGCCCGAGTCTTCGAGCATGGCGGCGGTACGGGGCCGGGGGTGCGCCGGGTCGAGGGGAACGCAGGCCGCGCCCGCCCACCACAGGGCGAGCTGGGCGACGACGGCCTTGGCCGAGCGCGGCATCAGGAGCGCCACGAAGTCGCCGGGGCGTACGCCCTGTTCGTGGAGGTGGGACGCCAACCTGCGTGCTGCGCCTGCCAGTTGGGCGTAGGTCAGGGTGGTGTCGCCGTCCGCCACCGCGAGGGCGTGCGGGGTGTGTTCGGCGTGCCGCGCCACCAGGGCGGGCAGGCCGGTCCGGGCCACGGTCACGGTCGTTTCCTTCCGGTCGTCGAGGTGAGGCTTGGGGTTCGGCACGTCAGGACCCCGCCCTGCGGCGCTTGTCGATGACGGCGGCGATCGCCCGAAGGTCGGGCTGGCGCAGCAACTCCGGGGCCCGCAACCGGACTCGGGTCTCCCTCTCCAGGACTTCGAGGAGGCGGGCGGCGAGCAGGGAGGTGCCTCCGGCGTCGGTGAAGTTCTCCTCCAGGGTGGTCTCGGGGCGGCCGAGCAGGTCGCGGACCGAGGCGAGGACGAGCCGCTCGTCGGCGGTCGCGTCGTCGGGCAGGGCGGCCTCGGTCGCGGCGACCGCGGGTGCCTCTTCGGCGTGCTTGAGGAGGGCGGGCCGGTCCACCTTGCCGTTGGCGTCCAGCGGGAAGGCGTCCACGACGCGCACCGTCGAGGGCACCGCCTGCTCGGGCAGCCAGGCCCGTACGCCGGCGAGCAGTTCGTCGGCGGCGGGCGTGGCGCCGGGAGTCGGCAGGACGTACGCCACGAGCCGGGCGCGGCCCTCGGCGTCGCGGGGTGCGGTGATCACCGCGCTGCGGACGGCGGGGTCGTGCTCGAAGGCGGCCTCGACCTCGGCCGGTTCGATGCGCACTCCGCTGATCTTCACCTGGTCGTCGAGGCGGCCGAGGAAGACGAGCCGGCCGTCGTCGAGCATGCGCACCCGGTCACCGGTGCGGTACATGCGGTCCACGCCCGGCAGCTCCGGCGGCGGGGCGGTGAAGCGGCGCGCGGTCAGCTCCGGGTCGAGGTAGCCGAGGGCCAGGCAGGTTCCGCCGATGCGCAGTTCGCCGTCCTCGCCGCGGGCCAGGACCGTGCCGTCGGCGTCGGTGACGGCCACGGTCGCGCCCGCGATCGGGGTGCCGATCGGTGGTGCGGCGTCCACGTGCAGGTCCGCGTCGTCGGCCCGCATGGCGTGGGTGGTGGTGATGACGGTGGCCTCGGCGGGGCCGTAGGCGTTGTGGAGGGTGGCGGTCACGTCGGGGCCGGGGCGGCGGCGCATCCGGTCGCCGCCGACCATGAGGTGACGGAGCTTCAGGTCCTGCGGCCAGGGCCGGTCCAGGAGCGGCTCGATCATCGGGGTGGCCGACACGGCGACGGTGACCTCGGCGTCGCGCCACCAGTCGGTGAGTGCGGCCGGGTCCCAGCGGACGTCGTCGGGCGCGGGTATGAGGGCGGCGCCGGAGGTGAGGCCGCCCCACAGCTCCAGGAGGTGCGGGTCGAAGGCGACGCCGATCAGCAGGGACTGGCGGTCGCCGGGGGCGAGCCCGGTTTCCGCGCGGTACCAGTCCAGGAGTGCGGCCAGTGCGGGTTCGGCGACCGCGACGGCCTTGGGGCGGCCGGTGGAGCCCGAGGTGAGCACGGCGTACAGGGCCTCGGGCGGGGCGGTCCGGGCATCCGGTGCGACCGGGCCGAAGGCCGCGACGACCGAGGGGGCGGCGTTGGCGCCTTCGCCGGACAGCGGCAACTCGACGTGCTCGACGGCTTCTTGACGGCTCGGCAGGATGTCGGGATCGCCGATCAGGCAGACGACACCGATGTCCTCGGTGACCGCGGCGATGCGGCGCTCGCCCGGGCGCGGACCGAGCGGCAGATAGACCGCGCCGATCCGGGCCAGCGCGACCGCGGTGATCACGAGGGCCGCCGAACGGTCCAGGCAGACCCCGACGAGGTCGCCGGGCCGGACGCGGTCGGCCAGCGCCTTCGCGACCGCCGCGGCCGCCTCGTCGAGCTGCGCATACGTCCAGCGACACTCCCCGTCGATCACCGCGGGGGCCCCTGGGGAGCGCCGTACCCATTCCTCGTAGCGCGACAACACTCCTGCCTCGGTGGACCCGGGAAGGGGTGCGCCGTGCAGCACGCTCGGGGCGGCGTTCGCGTGGTCTGCTTCCTGACGGTTCATCAACTGCTCGGTCATCACGACTCCTTCGGCGTGGCGAGGGCGGGGGTGGCGGTTGCGGCGAGGGCGCGGGCCTGGTCGGCGAGGACCGGGTGCTGGAAGAGCAGGCGCAGTGAGGGACGCTCGCCCAGGCGCGGTTCCAGCCAGGCCGCCAGCTGCGCGGCGAGCAGCGAGTGGCCGCCGATGTGGAAGAAGTGCGAGCTCTCCTCGAAGCGGTCGTGCCCGAGGATCTCGCGCCAGCCCTGCGCGAGCAGCGCGACGGCCGGGTCGTCCGACAGCGTGGGGTCCGTCCCGGGGGCCGCTTCCTCGACGGGCGCGGCCGGGGTCAGCTCGGCGGCCATGCGGGCCAGTGCCACCCGGTTCGGCTTGCCTCCGGCGAGCGTCGGCATGGTGTCGAGGAGCACCCAGCGGCCGGGCACGAGGGCACTGGGCAGGCGGGTGCCGAGCTCGGCGTGCAGAGCCTGCTCGTCCCACTCCTCGACCTCGTCGGCGCGCTCACGGAAGGCGACCAGACGGGGTCCGCCACTGGCCTCCTTGTCGAGGACGACGGCACAGGACCGGCCGCCGAGCGCGGCGGAGGCGGCGGCCTCGACCTCTTCGAGTTCGATGCGGTAGCCGCGCAGTTTGATCTGGTTGTCGCGGCGGCCCAGGAAGCGGAGCAGGCCGTCCTGTCCGCGGTAGCCGAGGTCGCCGGTGAGGTAGACGCGTTCGCCGCCGAGTGCCTCGACGGTGACGAAGCGGGCCGCGGTGGCCTGCGGGTTGCCGACGTAGCCCTCGGCCAGCCCGGCGCCCGCGATGGCCAGTTCACCGACCCCGCCGGTGGGCAGGGGTCGCAGGCCCTCGTCGAGGACGTGGATCCGCTCGCCGGGCAGTTCGCGGCCGAGCGGGATCTCTGCGCCTTCGACGAGGCTGTCCCGGGTGATCTCGTGCACGGTGGAACTGATCGCGGCCTCGGTCACGCCGTACACGTTGAGCACGCTGAGCTCGGTGTCGATGTCGTCGAGGAAGGCGCTCATCACGTCGGCGGGGATGCGTTCGCCGCCGAGGACGAGCAGGCGCGGCGTCCAGCGGCCGTCCTTGAGCACCGGCAGCAGGTCTTCGCGGGTGGCGAGGAAGTAGCTGGTGGGCAGGTTGGCCACGGTGATCCGGGCGGCGGCGAGGAGCTGCGCCAGTTCGGTGCCGGTCGGCACGTCCTGCTCGGGTACGACCAGGCAGGCGCCCGCGTACAGCGAGGGCAGCACCTCTTCGAGGGCGACGTCGAAGGACGGCTGGGCGAACAGGAGCACCCGGTCGCCGGCCGCGAGCCCGAACCGCTCGGCCGCGCCGGTCAGATGGTTGATCAGCGCGTCCCGCCCGACGGCGACGGGCTTCGGGATGCCGGTGGAGCCGGAGGTGTGGATGATGTACGCCGCGTTCGGCACGAGCTCCGCCGCGCGGGCGGACGGCAGTGTGGCGGCGCCGACTTCGGCGCTGGGGAGTCCCTCGGGGATGCGCACCGGGCTGTTCTCGGCGGTGAGGACGAGTGCCGGGCCGAGGCGTTCGAGCAGCAGCTCCAGGCGGGCGGCGGGGTCGGACGGCGACAGCGGGCAGTACACCGCGCCGGTCCGCAGACAGGCGAGCAGCGTCACCACCGAGTCGGCGCCGCGGGGCAGCACCGCGGCGACGGGCTGGCCTGCCGTCACTCCGGCGGCCAGCATCCGCTCGGCGAGGGCGGTGACCCGCGCATCGAGGTCCCCGTAGGTGAGGCGGCGGGCGCCGACGAGGAGGGCGGGCAGGGACGGGTCCTGGGTGGCGGCCGGGTCGAGCGGGTCGCGGTTCGGCGCCATGACACCAACGGGCGCTGTTTCCACGGGAGTTGGGGCGAGCGCGAGGTCGGCGAGGGCGGTGGCGGGCGCGTCGAGGTAGGCGCGCAGCAGGTCGAGGAAGCGCTCGGCGAGCAGCTTCGCGACGTCCTCGCCGAACAGGTCGGCGTCGTAGTCCCAGACGAGGGTCATGCCGGCCGCGCCGTGGCGCGGGCTCACGCCGCGCCGGTCGTCGGGGAGCAGCACCACGTCGAGGTCGAAGCGGGTGGTGCCGGTGTTGAACCCCTCGAACAGCGTGATGTCGAGGCCGGGCACGTCGATTTCGGGCAGGGCCGCGTCGTGGGCGCTGAACATGACGCTGAACAGCGGGTTGTCGGCGCCCGAGGTGTGCAGGCCGAGGGCCCGGGTGAGTTCCTGGACCGGCACTTCCTGGTGCGGGAGCGCGCGGATGAGGGTGTCGGTCACCTCGTCCATGGCGTCTTCGGCCGGAGCGCCGGAGTCCAGGTTCAGTCGCAGCGGAATGGTGTTGACGAACATGCCGACGGCGTCCTCGAAGCCGCGCGGCCGGTTGCCCACAGCGGTTCCCACCACCATCTGGCTGCGACCGCTGTGGCGCCGCAACAGTTCGGCGAACAGACCGAGGAGGGTGGCGAACGGGGTCAGTCCGCGCTCGCGGGTGTGGGCGCGCAGCCGCTCGGCGAGGTCCGCGCCGATCGACTGGCGCAGCTGGCCGCCGTGGTGGCGGCGCCGCGCGCCGGGCCGGGTCAGACCGGGCAGCGGCATGTCGAACGAGGCGTCGCGCAGCGCCTCGGACCAGTACTCCAGGCTCGCGCTCAGCTCCTTGGCCCGTACGTCATCGGCGCGGGCGCGCACATGGTCGGCGTACGAGCTGGGAGTCCCCAACTCGACGTGTTCGCCGAGAACTTGGGCCCGGTAGACGCTGAAGACGTCGCCCAGGAGGATCGCGAACGAGTGCCCGTCGTGGATCAGGTGGTGTTCCACGTGGATGAGCCGGTGCTGGTCCTCGGCGAGCTTGACCAGGGTCCAGCGCAGCAGGGGCGCCTCGCAGGTGTCGAGAGGGGTCTCCGCCTCGATGCGCAGCAGCTTGTCGAAGGCGGCCTCGGGGTCGGCCTCCCACGTGACGTCCACGGTGCGCAGCCGCGGCAGGCAGACGTCGGCCACCTGCTGGCCGGGCATCGCGCCCGCCACGGGGACGAGTTCGAGCCGCAGCCCCGGGTGGCGGGCGAGCGTGGCGGCGAGGCCGCTGCGCAGGGCCTCGACGTCGAGGGTGCCCCACAGGTCGAGGGAGGCGGTGAAGTTGTAGGCGCGGCTGCCCGGCTGCACTTCTTCGTGCAGCCAGACGATCTCCTGCGAGGAGGAGAGGGGGAGCATGGGCGATCCCTTGGGTTGTCGGGTCGGGTGGCGCGGGGCGCGTTCGTGCGCCCGCGCGGCGGTGCGCCGGCCGGTCCGCGGATCGCGCGGCACGGCCGGATGCTGGGGCTTCAGGGGGTACGCGGTCGTGCTGCGATGTCCGCGTGGGAGACGGGTCGGGCCGGGCTCAGTGGGCCGGGGCCTCGGCGGGCAGTGCCGCGCACAGGGCCGCGAAGGCGTCTTCGGCCGCGGCGTCGTCGAGGACCGAGCGGTCCCACACCATGCGGAGGTGGAGTTCGGGGCCCTGGGTGGCGGAGACGGCGAAGGGGGCGCGGACCTGTCGGCCGCCGATGTGCACCTCGCGGCCGGCCGTCCCGCCGAGCCTCAGCGGGGTTCGATTGCGGGCGTCGTCCACGGTGAGCAGCCCGTCGAGCCGGCCGGACCAGGCGGAGCCGCCCGCCCGGGCCGCCCGCACGACTTCGTCGAACGGGGTGTCGGCGCGGTCCAGGTCGTCCCACCAGTCGGTGGCGGTCACCTCCGGCGCCGGGGCGCTGCCCGTGTCGGCGGGGAAGACGACGGTGTTCAGGAAGCAGCCGAGCACGGGCTCGGCTCCGGCCGGGCGGCCGCCCCACGGGTAGCCGACGGGAGCCACGGGCCCCGTCCCGAACAGGGCTCCGGCGGCCGCCCGACAGGCATCGAGCAGCGCCGGGAAGGGGACACCTCCGGCAGGTGACGGGAGCCTCAACTCCACGGCGCCGGTGGGCAGTTCGGCGGATGTGCGCCGGGAGCCGGGCAGCGGGGCCTGCTCGTGGACCGTACGCAGCCGCTCTCCCCAGTAGGTGAGCGCGCGGGGCGAGGCGGCGCGGTCCTCGGCGTCGAGCTGGCGCAGGACGGCGTCCCGGTAGGCGGCGAGTTCGGCGGCCGCCTCGGCGGGCGACAGGGCGTCCGGTCCCAGGCGGGCGCGGTAGGCGTCGCCGAGTTCCTCGACGATGCGGGCGAGCGACTGGCCGTCGCAGGCGGTGTGGTCCAGGACGACGGCGAGCAGTTCCTCCTCGGCGTGCGGGCCGCCGTCGGCGAGGAACAGCCGCAGGGGCGGGCCGTCGGCGGGCCAGCCGGCCAGCGTCCGGCGCAGCGCGTCCTCGGCGCCCTCGCCGGGTGCGCGGTCGACGTGTTCCAGCGGTACGTCCGCCGGTTCGGGCCGCAGCGCGGGCGTGCCGCGCACGACGCACGGCCGCGAGCGCAGTACGGGGTGGCGGGCGGCCAGGTGGTTCGCGGCGGCACGCAGCCGTGCCTCGTCGACGGTGCCGCGCGGGAAGGCGAAGAACATCGGGACGATGTCGGCGCGACCCGCGGGATCCAGGGCGCGTACGAGCAGGAAGCGCCGCTGGGCCCCGGTGACGGGCAGCAGTCCGGCCGCCGGGTCACCTGCGCCGAGGCGCTGGTAGCGGGCCAGATACTGGCCCGTGATGCTGGGGAGCACGTGATCCTCTCTCGGGGTTGGGAACTCTCGGGGCGGGGGGTCGCTGGCTTGAACTGGCGTGCAGTCAAGGGGAGTTGCCCTGAAGGACGGTCGGTCAGGCGACGGGGACGGTCTCGTCCTGTCCCGGCGTCGCGTCCTGCCGGGTGCCGTCCTCGGTGTGCGCGGTCTCGGTACGTGCGGTCTCGGAATGCACGGTCTCGGGCAGATCGCGCATCCGGCGCAGCGGGGAGAGCAGCAGCGGCAGCGGCACGGCGAGGAAGCCGATCGCGCAGATCCACAGGGCCGCGCGCGCGCCGGACGCGTCCGCGACGGCGCCGCCGACGAGTGCGCCGAGCGGCAGGGTGCCCCACATCATGAAGCGCAGGGTGGCGTTCATCCGCCCCAACAGGCGCGGCGGGCACAGGGTCTGACGGAAACTCACCTGGGCGACGTTGTAGACCACGGCGCCGAAGAAGACCACGCCTGAGGCGAGGGCGAAGAGCGCGGCGGCCAGGCCCTTGCCGGACAGCGGCCACAGCAGCGCGAACGGGCCGGTGACCAGGGCCGACAGCCAGATGATGCGGGCCTGGCCGAAGCGGCCGGCGAGGCGGCCCGCGCAGAGCGCGCCGGCGAGTCCGCCGACGGCCGACGCCGAGAGCATCACGCCGATGGCGGCCGGAGGCAGGTCGAGGACCCGGACCAGGAAGATGGTCTGGGTGGCCATGAGCATCGCGGTGAAGAAGTTGCCCAGCGCGGTGGTGCCCGCGATGACGCGCAGCAGCGGGTGGCCGAGCACGAAGCGCAGGCCTTCCGCGACTTCCTTGCGCAGGGAGGCGCCGGGGACCGGTTCGGGCTTGCTCTCGGGGCGGCGGATGGCCAGGAGGAAGAGGGCAGAGACGGCGTAGCCGACGGCGTCGGCCACGATCGCCAGATGTGCTCCGACGAGCTGTACGAGGCCGCCGCCGAGCCCGGGGCCGGCCACCTGCGCCGAGGAACGTACCGTCTCCAGGGCCCCGTTGCCGGCCACCAGGTGCTCCCTGGGCAGGAGTTGGGGAAGATAGCTCTGATGGGCGACGTCGAAGAAGACGGTCGCGACGCCCACGACCAGGGCGACGACGTACAGCTGGGCCATGGTCAGCACGCCCGCCACGGCGGCGAGCGGGACGCTGGCCATGGCCAGGCAGCGGACCGCGTCGGCGCGGATCATCAGCGTCAGCTTGCGCATCCGGTCGACCCAGGCCCCCGCGGGCAGTCCGATGAGCAGGAACGCGGCGGTCTCGGCGGCGGTGAGCAGTCCCACCTGGAAGGCGGGCGCCTTGAGTTCGAGCACGGCCACCAGGGGCAGTGCGACCAGGGTGACCTGAGCGCCGACCTGCCCGGCCGCCGCTCCGGCGAGCAGCAATCGGAAATCGCGCATACGGAGCAGGCCACTGGGAGCGGCCCGGGACGAAGGGGACATGCACGAGACCTTCACCGCAGGCCGATCAGGAGTCAAAACAAACAGGACACTTTCGGTCGTTTCTTGCGCCATCCTGACAGTCGATCAAGAAAATCAACGGCCAGATCAGGGCAACGGCCGGATGAATTACAGAAGTTGAGCCCTGACGGCAGAGGACTTTCCCCGCCCTTGAACGAGGGTTTTAAAGGGACAGTGCACCCCCGCACCCCATGAATGCAGGTATGTCCGAAACTCACCGCTCGCACACTTGCGGAGGCAACCAGAAGCGATCTCAGACGTCGGGGGTGCCGGAACGGCGTGGGGAGCAGCCGTCAGTCCTTGGCGGGGCGCAGGTCCACGGCGTGCCAGTCGGCGGCGAGGATGGCGGGCAGCGGCAGGCCGCTGCGGGTGTTCAGTTGCACCAGGGTCGCCTCGACCTTGGCCGACCCGGGTGTCACCGGTGTCCCGCCCGAGACCCTGCCCCGGTTGACCCAGGCGTGTTCGGCGCCGTCGCACCTGGCGGACGTGCCGCCGATGCCGTGGCCCTCGTCGCCGGTCCGCACCGTACTCGCCACGAAGACCGGACCGGACCCAGAGGGGACGGAACACCGGTAGGTGCCCGAGAGGGTGACGGTGCCGTCCGTGGAGACCGTCCCGGTCTCATCGGCGGACAGGGTGTTCGAGGCGGCGGCGGCCGGGACGGAGGCCGCACCGAGAAGGACTCCGGCGGCGACAATGGCCCCGGCGGCAGCAAGTCTTACGCGCATCGGCAGATCTCCTACGTCCGTACGTACGTTCGCGTGGTGTGCGACGTTCCTGTGTGGTGGTGGGCCGTGTGCTGGGGGTCCATGTGGTCGGGGCCCATGTGGTGGCGGTTGATGTAGTGGCACTTCCTCCAGTGGCGCGCGGGCGACGGAGCCGGCGCCCGTGCCTAGCGCCCCAAGGAATACCGCCCGGGCGCCCGCCCGCCGGGGATTCCCCCCGGTCGGTGGCGTGTCAGGCCGGGCAGCGCGACCGTGACCCGAGTGACGGCAGAGCTGCCGTGGCAGCCGCTGGGGCCG
Source organism: Streptomyces sp. NBC_00212 (assembly GCF_045206365.1). Lineage (NCBI taxonomy): Bacteria > Bacillati > Actinomycetota > Actinomycetes > Kitasatosporales > Streptomycetaceae > Streptomyces > Streptomyces sp. NBC_00212. The sequence continues at coordinate 7,766,278 of NZ_CP108115.1, read as the reverse complement.
GCGGTGCCCGGCCCTCCCGGGTGTGACCGAAAGAGGGCCCCCTCACCGGGAGCCGCGGGCGGCACCGGCCGTGCATGCTGGTGCCCCCGGCCGTTTTCCGTGCCGCCCGACGGGCGCCCGGACAGGATGGGAGCGTCATTTTGCGCACCGTAGGCGTGGAAGAGGAACTGCTCCTGGTCGATCCGGGCAGCGGGCAGCCGTGTGCCCTGTCCTCGGAGGTGCTGGCCCGGCTGGCCAAGAGCGCCGCCGGCGAAGGAGGCCCGGCCAAGGGCACGTTCGCGCGTGAACTGCAGGGTCAGCAGCTGGAGTTCGGGACCCGGCCGCAGACGGACATGGAAGAACTCGGCGCGGAGATAGTGCACTGGCGCCACGAGGCGGCCCGGCACGCGGCCGAAGCCGGAGCGGCGGTCGCCGCCCTCGCGACCTCTCCCCTGCCCGTCCGGCCCGCCGTGAACGTGGGCCGCCGCTACCAGTGGATGGAGGAGCAGTTCGGCCTGACGACCCAGGAACAGCTCACCTGCGGATGCCACGTGCATGTGTCGGTCGCATCGGACGACGAGGGCGTCGCCGTCGTGGACCGGATCCAGCCGTGGCTGCCCGTCCTGACCGCGCTGAGCGGGAACTCGCCGTACTGGCAGGGCGACGACACCCTGTACAGCAGTTACCGCAGCAGGGTGTGGGGGCGGTGGCCCATGTCCGGGCCGACGGGTGTCTTCGGCTCGGCCGAGCGCTACCACTCCCAGGTCGACGACATGGTGACGAGCGGTGTGGTGCACGACCGGGGGATGATCTATTTCGACGCCCGGCTCTCCCACCGCTACCCCACGGTGGAGGTCCGCGTGGCGGATGTGTGCCTGGAGGCCACCACCGCGCTGCTCGTGGCGTGTCTGGTCCGCGCGCTGGTCGAGACCGCCGCCCGGGACTGGCGCAGGGGGCGGCCGCCGCTGGGGCACGGGGTGCAGCTGCTGCGGCTCGCCGCGTGGCGGGCCGCGCGCTCGGGGCTCGACGGCGACCTGCTGCACCCGCTGACCATGCGGCCGGCCCCCGCACCCGTCGTCGCACGGGCGCTCTTCGACCACGTACGGGAGGCGCTCGAAGACAGCGGGGACTTCGCCTGGGCCCACAAGGCGACCGCGGAACTGCTCGCCCGCGGCAACGGCGCCCGCCTTCAGCGCGAGCTGCTCGCCCGCACCGGAAGCCTCAGTCGTGTGGTCGCGGCATGTGTGCGGCGCACCCTGGGCGAGCGGGAACTCCGATACACGACACCGGAATGACGCTCCGCCAGGTGACCCTGGGCGCCGAGGTGTGACAGCGCCCCACACCTTGCGCCTCGCAGATGGGTGCCGGGCTCACACAACACCATCCGATACCCGAAGTACCCCGGGACCGGGAAGCGAGCGGGGGTGGAAATGGCCCTCATCTCAGGGCGCGACATTACTCGGCGTGCCCCCGCAGAGCGGTTGCCCGCAGGATTCATTCACCCTGAGCGGTCTCATCTACTGTCAAGTGGGTGCCCCTACACAGAGGAGGCGCGTAACATCCGGCACCAATCACGTACGCACACGCCCCCGGAGGAACGACTCGTGCCGGACAGCACCACGCTCCAGTCCCAGTACGCTGCCCAGATCCAGAGCGATCTCGACAGCAACGTCGCCGAACGCGAACACATCGCCGGCCAGATCAGTGCGCTCCAGGAGCAGTTGAGCGTCCTGGAGAACAACCACGCCCTGCTTGCCTCCATGCAGCAGGCGATCGGCACCCCTGCCGTGCCCGCACCGGGCAAGGCGTCCAAGAAGGCCGCCGGGGCTCCTGTCCCGCGCATCCCCCAGGCGCGTTCGGCTTCCAAGTCCGCAGGTCGCGCCGCCAAGAAGCAGGCGCAGCCCGCCGCCAAGGCCAAGGCGTCCGGGGGTACTCCCACCCTGCGGGAGCTCGTCGCGACGCACCTCGCGCAGAGCGGTGAGCCGCGCTCCGCGGCCGAGATCACGGCGGGTCTCACCGACGCGCACCCCGGCCGCAGCATCGCCGGCACCGTGGTGCGCAACACCCTCGAAAACCTCGTGGCCAAGGGGCAGGCACAGCGCACCCGACAGAACCGGTCCGTGTTCTACACGGCTCCCGAGAGCGGCGACACCCACACGTCCGCGGCGCCGGCGGACAGCGACGTCAAGAAGGGGGAGGACGCCGTCACCCCCGTGGCCACCGACTGACCGGCGCGCGGTGCCGGCTCGGCCGGCACACGCGTGGCCACCGACCGGACAGGTGACGTGGCAGCCCCGTGCCTCACACCACAGGGCTGCAGTCCGGGTGGCCCCAGCCCTGCTCGCGCTTCATGATGGGAGTGCCTGCGGCATAGGGCCGGCCGCAGGGGCAGCGTCCGGGGAACTTCGCCTTGATGGTCCGCGGCTTGCCCGAACCGGCGCCCGAGGCGGGCGACTTGGCCGCGGAGGATGTCTTGCGCGCGGTGGCGGGCCTGGCCCGCGTCGTGCTGGCGCGAGCCGGGGCGGGTGCCGGCATCTCCTGGTCGCCGAGCGCCGTGCCGGCGGCGCGCTGGGTGGTGGCCGCGTCGCTCGCGGCCTGGTCGGCGATGGCGTTCAGCGGGTCGCCGCCCACCTGGTGTGCGGGCACATAGACGAATTCCACCTCCCGTTCGGCCAGCAACTCATCGATGCGCTCGACGAGTTCACGGTTGGCGACCGGCTTGCCCGCCGCGGTCTTCCACCCGTTGCGCTTCCAGCCCGGCAGCCACTGGGTGACCGCCTTCATGGCGTACTGGGAGTCCATGCGCACCTGCATGGGCGTGCCGGGGTCGACTGCTTCGAGGAGCCGCTCCAGGGCGGTGAGCTCGCCGACATTGTTGGTGGCGGTGCCGAGCGGCCCCGCGCCCCAGCGTTCCGGCCGCCCCTCCGCGTCGGCGATCACCCAGGCCCATCCGGCAGGGCCGGGATTGCCCTTCGAGGCCCCGTCACAAGCGGCAACAACAACACGATCAGACATCGCGCCATCATCCCACCGCCCTCCCCCACACCAGAAATCGCCCACATCGGAGTCCCTCGCCCGGACCGGTCGGAGGCAGACTCGGGCTCTCAGGGCCCGGCGGTGCGATACGGGTCCGGCAAGGGGACCGGACCACCGTCGTCGGCCGAGGCACCCAGGAACACGGCCGCGCCGAAGCCGATCGCGGCGAAGAACAGGCCCACGCAGGTGAAGACCACCATGGCCCCGCCGAAGAGGCACGACACCACCCCGATACCGGTCGGCGCCTCGTCCACGACCGCGCGTTCGGGGCGGTTCGGCAGATAGCGCACCACCACCGGGTCGCCCGTCACATACGGCTGCCGTGATGTCACCCGCACCCGCACATCACGCCCGTCGCCCGCACAGAACCCGACGATGAGACGGCGCTGGTGGTGCACCGGCCCGTCGGAACGGTGGGTGCGCACCACATAGGTCTCCAGACAGCGGGCCTGCGCCATCACCCCCTCACGCAGGGTGCGCTTGTGCTCCGACACCCTGCGGACCACCCAGAGCAGTGCCCCGATGCCCACCACGGCGAACAGCAGACCCACACATCCGAACACCACCCCGAAGGCCCCACCTACAGCGAACATGCCCCACCCCACCCTCATGAAAGCCCCGTGAACCCCGAGAGCCCCACCCACGGCCAAACGTCGCCCGAGAAGATGGGCGGCGGGGTGCGTCGGTTCCCTTTTCCCGAGGCCAGAGGCATGAACGTACGGGCGGGGCGACGGCCGGCACTCCCCTCCCCGAGGTGTGCCGGCCGCGTCAACTACCGCTGTGCGCCCATCAGTTGGCGCTCGGCGGGATCAGTGGCGGCCCCAGGACTTGGTGACGACGACGTGGTTGCGGTTGTCGCGCAGCGTGGCGGTGTCCCCCGTGTTGTTCCACACATAGGCGCGACGGTTCTGGTACACGTCGGTACGGGTGTTGCGGCCGATCCCGGTGTGAACACGTACGGAGGCGTGGCCGCCCAGGGTGAAGCCGCCGAAGGTGTACACGTGGTGGCTGCGGTCGCTGAGCGTCCACCCCTTCAGGTTGACGGTGGAGCGACCGGTGTTGGTGACGGTGACCCACTCGGCGTCGAGGCTGCGCTGCGAGCCGTCGTCCTTGCCGGGGCTGTCGTACTGGATGGCGCCGAAGGTGATCGGCGAGCGCGGAGCGGCGGCGGTGGCGGGCAGAGCCGTGGCGCCGGCGAGTGCGGCGCCGGCCACCAGGACGGCGAAGACACGGGATATGGAACGTGCGGACATGGAAACCCCCAGTTCAGGACGGTGGGCAGCGTGCTGCGCGACCGTCCGACGGTGCGAATGTCCGGCGCTTCTCGCTGCCGGACACCCACACTCTGGACCTCATCCGCACCGGCCGAAGCGGGTGGTTCAACGCGTAACAGAACCCGGACATCGACACACCCCCAGCCCGCCGAGCGCACACGCCCCCGCGCACACCCACCCCAGCGAGCCCGACGCACAGGGTCCCCACAGATTGCCGGGTCGAGGAGGCATACCCGCAAGGGGCCGCCTCACGCATTCGGCCCCCGGCACACTGAGTGCCGGGGGCCGAATTCTCGTAGCGGGGACAGGATTTGAACCTGCGACCTCTGGGTTATGAGCCCAGCGAGCTACCGAGCTGCTCCACCCCGCGTCGGTGAACACCACCCTACGCCACCTGCGGCGGAGCTCTGACCAGTCGGGTCCGCTCGGGTCCAGTCGGGTGCGCTCGGGGCGCGGGGCCCGACGCCTACCTGGAACGGCCCGCAGGGTGGTCGATCCTGGTCCGGGGTTGCTGGGGCGGGCGCTAGACGGTGGCCTCGTCCTTCAGCATCTTCCTTACCTCTTCGCGGAGTTCGGGGGAGTCGGTGTGGCCGTGCACCGATGCGGCGTGCTCGGCGGCCGCCCGGACGACTTCCTCTTCCGTACCGGAGATCGTCAGGCTGCAATTCGAATCGCTCGGGTACTCCCGACAGTCAGCGACCTTACGCATGAGATGCCTCCTCGGGGCGAAATATCCCGGTTCCAGGATCTCACCGTTTCCCCGCGTCGGCGGGGCTACTTCACGTGACCGGCGGTCGCACCGGGTGCACCCCACGGCGCACGGCGCACGGCGACGAGCGATGATTTTGTGGCCCAGAGGGAGTCTCCCTTCCGACGGACTTCGAGAAGCGGACTTCCCAGAAGGTGGGCCCATGAGCGCGTTGCAGAAGATCCTCGACACCTACGTCGACAACGGGACGGTGCCGGGCGCCGTGGCCCTGGTGGCCCGCGGTGACCGCGTGGAGTGCGTGGTCACCGGCTCCCAGGACACGAGCGGCGCCTCCCCGATGACCAGGGACTCGATCTTCCGCATCGCCTCGATCGGCAAACCCGTCACCGCCGCGGCGGTCATGATGCTGGTCGACGACGGGCGGATCGCGCTGGGCGACCCGATCGCCCGATGGCTGCCGGAGCTGGCCTCGCCCATGGTCGTCCGTACGCCGCTCTCCCCCGTCGACGACGTCGTCCCCGCCGAACGGCCGATCACGGTGGCCGATCTGCTGGACTTCCGCGCCGGGTACGGCTTCCCGTCCGACTTCTCCCTGCCGGCCGTCGCGCCCCTGTTCAGCGAGCTCCACCAGGCTCCCCCCCGCCCGCAGTCGGTGCCCGCGCCGGACGAATGGCTCGCGCGGCTCTCCCGCATTCCGATGCTGCACCAGCCGGGCGAGGCCTGGCTGTACAACCTCTGCTCCGACCTCCAGGGCGTCCTGATCGCCCGGGTTTCCGGACGTACGCTGCCCGAGTTCCTGGCCGAGCGCCTCTTCGAACCGCTCGGCATGACCGACACCGGGTTCTCGGTGCCGGCCCGCGATCTGGGCCGGTTCACCAGCTGTTACCGGCCCCTTCCGTCGGGCGGTCTGGAGCTCGTCGACGCCCCCGACGGGCAGTGGAGCACCCCGCCCGCGTTCCCGTCCGGCGCGGGCGGGCTCGTGTCCACCGTCGACGACCTGCACGCCTTCGCCGGGCTGCTGCTCGGCGGCGGGACCGTCGAGGGGCGACGGCTGCTTTCGCCCGAGGCGGTGCGGGAGATGACCACCGACCATCTGACCCCCGCCCAGCGCGCCGCCGGCACGTTGTTCCTGCAGGGCCAGGGCTGGGGATTCGGCGGCTCGGTCGACATCGAGCGCGTCGAGCCGTGGAACGTGCCGGGGCGCTACGGCTGGGTCGGCGGCACCGGTACCGCGGCCTATGTCGTTCCGTCCACCGGCGAGGTCACCATCCTGCTGAGCCAGGTGGAGATGACCGGGCCGACCCCGGCCGCCCTGATGCACGACTTCTGGCGGCACGCCGCCGATCATCACGCTGCGTAATTTCTTGGCGTGCGGTGGGTGACGGGGCGTGCCACGGTGAAGGGGTTCCACCCCACCCACATGCAGGAGTGAATCTCCATGGTCAAGGCCGAAGACTTCCAGGACAAGGCGCGGCAGGCCGCCGAACAGGCCAGGGCGAAGGCCTCCGAGGCCAGACAGCAGATCTCCGAGCGCGCCGACAAGCAGCATGCCGATGACGAGCAGGAGCGGACCGAGCAGGCGATGCGCGACGCCGGGATCGACCGCGGCTGAACCCACGCGGCACGAGAGCCGGGGCTCCACCCAGCACTGGGTGAACGCCCCGGCTCCCACATGCCGGCCCTCTCGAACAGGCCCGCTCAGGCCGCCGGGACCTCGCGGCTCCGGGTCCAGGTCAGCAGATCCTCCATCGCCCAGGTCGTGATGATCCGCTCCGGCGGTACGCCGCACTCCTCGGCCCGCGCGCAGCCGTAGATCTGCCAGTCGAGCTGGCCCGGGGCGTGGGAGTCGGTGTCGATGGCGAACAGGACGCCCGCCTCGACGGCCCGGGCCAAGAGGCGGCGCGGCGGGTCCAGCCGTTCCGGGCGGCTGTTGATCTCCACGGCGGTGCCGCCCTCCGCGCAGGCGGCGAAGACCGCGTCCGCGTCGAACTCGGACTCGGGCCGCCCGCGCCCGGTGACCAGGCGTCCGGTGCAGTGCCCCAGCACATCGGCCAGGGGGTTGCCGACGGCCGCGACCATGCGCCGGGTCATGGCGGCGGCGTCCATGCGGAGCTTGGAGTGGACGGAGACGACCACGACGTCGAGCTGGTCGAGCAGTTCGTCCTCCTGGTCGAGGGAGCCGTCGTCGAGGATGTCGCACTCGATGCCGGTGAGGAGCCTGAACGGCGCCCAGCGCTCGTTGAGTTCGGCCACCACCTCCAGCTGGCTGCGCAGCCGCTCGGCGGTCAGTCCGTTAGCGACGGTCAGCCGGGGCGAGTGGTCGGTGAGCACGGCCCATTCGTGGCCGAGCTCGGCGGCCGTACGCCCCATGTCGTCGATGGTGCTGCCCCCGTCCGACCAGTCGGAGTGCATGTGGCAGTCGCCGCGCAGCGCGGCCCGCAGGTCGTCGCCGCCCACCGCGAGCGGCGCCGCGGCCTCCAGTTCCGACTCAAGGCGCTGGAGGTAGCCCGGCACCTGGTCGGCGAGTGCCTCGCGCACCACCTGTGCGGTCTTCGGGCCGATCCCCTTGACCGATTCCAGGCGCCCGGCCACGGCCGCGCGTTCCCCGACCTCGTCCGGCGGCATGTCCTTGATCGCCGCGGCGGCGGTACGGAAGGCCTGTACGCGGTACGTGGCGCCCTGGCCGCGTTCGAGGAGGAAGGCGATCCGCCTCAGGGCCGACACGGGATCCATGGACACCTCCTGCGAGCGGGGGCCCCGCGAGCACCCTCCCAGCTTCCCTCAGCCGGCGCCCGCTCGCAGGGTCTCGGCGCGGGCACCGAGGCCGCCCGAACGTTTTGAGCCCGGATGGCGGTCGTGTCGACGCGACTCCTTCCGGTGTCCGGGCCCTAGCCTCGCCAGAGTGCTAATGAGACGAAATGCGCACGGTGGCGGCCGGCTCGGGGCGATGCTCGGAGTCGCCCGGTGGGCGGTTCTGATCACGGTGCTCACCTGCACGTTGACGATCTGCCCGGCCCGGGACGACGAGGCCGCCACCGCGGTCGCCTCGCCGGCCCGGGCCGCCGGGCCCTCGGCCGGACCGCCCGGGGCGGCTGCCGCGCGCTACAGCGGCTCCTTCGACGGCGCCGGGGTCGACGGCGCGGGCCACCGCACCTCCCGCCCACAACAGTCGGCGGCGTGTGCGGCCGAGCACCTCCGCCCGGTCCCGCACGACCTGCGGTCGGTCTGCTCGTACCCGGTGGTGGGGGTCTTCCTGCGGCCCGGTGGTGGGCAGTCCTGCACGGCCGCCGTGGTGGACAGCAGGCACGGCGATCTGCTGGTGACAGCGGCGCACTGCCTTCCGCTGGACGGGGCCTCGTTCGCGCCCGGCTATCACGACGGGCTCACCCCGCAGGGCCAGTGGCCGGTCCTGGCCGCGCTGGCGGACCCGCGGTTCACCGGGGCTCGCGACGGCGCCGAGAACTGGCCGTACGACTGGGCGTTCGTGCGGGTGGCCCGGGTCGGCGGCAGAAGCGTGCAGGAGGCGGTCGGCTCCGCGTTCCGTGTGCCCCCGCACCCGGAACGGCTCTCCGATGTCCTCGCCCGGGTCACCCTCATCGGCTATCCGCACGACAGGCCGGGCCAGCACACCTGCACGGTGGACTCCCGGCCCGCCTACGGCGACTTCCGCGAGGCCCGGTGTGCGGGCTTCTCGACCGGGGTGTCCGGCAGCCCGTGGGTGATCTCGGCGCCGGACGGCGGGAGCACCGTGGTCGGGGTGCTCGGCGGCGCCGAGCGGGGTGGCGGCCTCGCGGACGACGTCTCGTACACCGCGCGCTTCGACGCGGGGCTCAGTTCGCTGTTCGCGACGGCGCAGGGAATCGGGCCGCAGGATTCGCTGCTGTTCCCGTGACGCGCCACCCGATCGGCCCCTGACGCGTCATCAACTACATCAACAGGAAAGCGAGTTGGCCGGACCGCCCGTCGGGGGATCGACGGGCGGCCCGGTGCTCTAGAGGGGTGCCGGGGTCAGCACTCGCGCAGGCCGGGGGCGGGGTCCTGGCCGGTCCTCAGGCTGACGGCCGGGACGTTGCCCCAGGCGCCGTTGTCGAGCTGCGTCCAGTACCAGATGTCGTTTCCGCCCTGGTGCGGGTCGCCGTGGCCCCAGCACACGAACCAGTTGAAGTCGGTGGTCAGCGTGCCGCGGGTGGCCGAGCGGTACGAGCGGTCGGCGTAGCCCTTCGCGCCGACCGCGTTGCCGCAGTACAGCCGGCCGTCCGAGCGGACCCCGCACTCGGCCGCGGGCCCGGCGGGTGCGGCGACGGCGGCCGGCAGCCCGGTCGCGGTGAGGCCGGCGGTCAGCGCGGTGGCCGAGAGGAACAGGGCGATCTTCTTGCGTGCGTTCACGGTGAACTCCTTGCGGGTGTGGGTGCGTAGGTGGGCCGGGCTGTTCAGGCGCAGGTGGGGACGCCGTCGAGCCAGGCGGATCCCTGGATGTAGATGTTGGTGATCCATGCCTTGTAGTCGGGCAGGTAGGACCAGGCGTCGTTGCGGTAGCCCTCGGCCTCGACGAGCTGGGCGTGCTTCTGGCAGCCGACCTTCACGCGGGTCGGGCCGGTGAACTTGTTGACCCGGGCGCTCGTGGTGGACGGTTCGGCGTGCGTCCACACGTCGGTGCCCCAGGTGGAGAAGGTGCCGTTCTGGCCCGGGTCCGCGCCGATGCGTACGGCGCCGTTGTAGTCGCCGCCGAGCCGCACGTCGCTGACCATCACATGGGTGCCGGACTGCCGGGCCTCGACCATCTTGCCCGCGCCGAGGTAGACGGCGATGTGGTGGATGGAGTTGTCGCCGCCCCAGGCCATCAGGTCGCCGGGCAGCAGCGGCCCGGTGCCCTGGGCCGCGCCGAAGCGGGCGGTGGCGTGCGAGGAGTGGTACTGGCTGTTGGAGTTGCCGGCCAGGATGTCCTGCCCGGTCGCCCGGGCGTAGGCGTAGCGGACCAGGCCCGAGCAGTCGAAGCCGAGCCGCTCCGGGTCGTGGTTGCTGGCCGGGTCGGTGGGGTCGACCTGCCCGTAGGTGGCGCCGGGCTGCGGCCCGTGGCCGCCGCCCCACGTGTACCAGATGCCGAGCTGGGAGCAGGCCGCCCGGACCGCCGCCTCGGCGGTGGCCGAGGCGCCGGGGGCGAGCACGTCGCAGCCTCCGGCGGCCGCTGCGGCCACCCTCAACTGGGGCGCCGCCGAAGAGAGTTGGGCGGCTGGCACGATGGCGCAGGCCGCCACGATGCCCGCCGCGGCGAGGGTGCGCCGCGCTCTGACCAGCGTATGGTGCATGTCTGTCTCCCCGTTTCGTCGTACGTTCCGAGCGTGCGCCGGGCCGGCGCCTGGCACGCGGCAGATGCTCCTGTGCGGAGCCGGATCACCTGCCGCGGTGGTTCGAGACTGTGCCGTGCGGAGGGCCCCTGTCGAGGTGGCGGCCGTCTCCCGTGCCGACGGGAAACGGGAAACACGCGGGAAACACCCCGGGTTCCGCAGGTCAGTTGGTGGACGGGCACAGGGGCCGGTAGGGCAGGTCGGGCAGCAGGTGGGCCCAGCGTTCGGGCCCGGTGTCGCCCAACAGGCGGCACACCTCGGCCTGTTGGCGGGGTACGTCGGTGTTCCAGAGCCGGACGGTGCCGTCGTTGCTGCTGCTCGCCAGCGTGCCGGGCCGGCCGGGGTCGAAGGTGACGCCCCAGACGGCGCCGGTGTGTCCGCTGAGGGTGGCGATCTGCTCGCCGCGATCAGGGTTCCACAGACGTACGGTCTGGTCGCTGCCGCTGCTCGCGAGGGTCCTGCCGTCGGGGCTGAACGCGACCGCGCGCACCGAGCCGCTGTGCCCGGCGAGAGTGCCGGCCGCCGTGCCGCGGGCGAGGTCCCACAGGCGTACGGTGCCGTCGTTGGCGCCGCTGGCCAGAGTGCGGCCGTCGGGGGCGAACGCGACGGAGCGCACCGAGCCGGTGTGGCCGCGAAGGACGGAACGCGGCCCGCGGCCGGGGTCGTTCACGTCCCACAGCCGCACGGTCAGGTCGTCGCTGCCGCTGGCCAGGGTGCGGCCGTCCGGGCTGAACGCGACGGCGTTGACGAAGTCCTCGTGGCCGTGGAGCGTGGCGTACGGCTTCCGCGTGGCGACGTCCCAGAGGGTGATGGTGCGGTCGGCGCTCGCCGAGGCGAGGAGGCGACCGTCGGGCGAGAAGGCGACCGCGAACACCGAGCCGTCGTGGCCGGTCAGGGTCGCCTCGGGGCGGCCGGTCGCCGCGTCCCAGAGTCTGACCGTGCGGTCGGCGCCCGCGGAGGCGACGAGGCGACCGTCGGGCGAGAAGGCAACGGCGAACACCGAGCCGTCGTGGCCGGTGAGGGTGGTGCGCAGCCGGTGGTGGGCGACGTCCCAGATCCGGACGGTGCGGTCCGCCTCCGCCGAGGCGAGGAGGCTGCCGTCGGGCGAGAACGCGGACTGCCACGCCTCGGTGAACGGCCGTGCGGTGAGCGCGGAGCGGCCCGGGTCCCACAGCACCACGGACTGGTCGAACCCGGCGGTGGCGAGGCGTTCGTCGGGCCCGGCGGCGACGGCCAGGACGTAGTCGGTGTGGCCGGACAGGGTGGCGACCACCCGGTGGTTCACGGCGTCCCACAGTTTGACGGTGCCGTCGCCGCTGGCGCTGATGACGGTGTCTCCGGTCCGCGTGAAGGCCACGGCGTTGACGTCGTCGCTGTGCCCGGTCAGGACGCTGCGCAGGGTCGCGTCGGGCAGGTTCCACAGCCGTACGGTGCGGTCGGCGCCGCCGGATGCCAGGGTGTGGCCGTCGGGGCTGAACGCCACGCCGAGCACCTGGTCGCTGTGGCCGGTGAGGATCACGGGTGGCTGACTGTCCGTCACATCCCAGAGGCGTACGGTGCGATCGGCGGAGGCCGAGGCCACGGTGTGCCCGTCGGGGGCGAAGGCGACCGCCATCACCGCGTCGGTGTGACCGGTGAGGACGGCGCTCGGGGTGCCGTCGGGCACGTTCCACAGGCGTACGGTGCGGTCGGATCCGCCCGACACCAGGGTGTGGCCGTCGGGGCTGAACGCCACGGAGCGGACGGCCCCTTGGTGGCCGGGCAGGATCGCGGTCATGCGGTGGGTGGCGGCGTCCCAGAGCCGGACGGTGCCGTCCGCGCCCGCCGTCGCCAGGCGTGTGCCGTCGGCCGAGTAGGCGACTGAGGTGACCGCTCCGGTGTGGCCGGTCAGGGTGGCCGTCGCCTGGTGGCTCGCGGTGTCCCAGAGCCGCACGCTCGCGTCCGAGCTGGCCGTCGCGAGGGTCTTGCCGTCGGGGCTGAACGCCACCGAGTTGACCGGGCCCGAGTGGCCGCGCAGCCGCCCGTCGAAGTAGGTCGCCTGGGTGCTGAGCAGGGCGCCGCGCGCCTGCGGGGTGCGGTCGGTGCGGTAGGCGTCGGCGGCCAGCAGCATGGAGGCCTCCGGCTGCCCGGCGGCCAGCGCACCCGAGCGCACGGCCAGGGCCTGCGACTGGGCGGTGCGGCTCTGGTCCAGGGCCCGTTGACGCTGCTGGAAGGCGAGGGCTCCGGCCGTCACCGCGACCGCGAGGAGCCCGGCGAGGGTGACGAGCAGGGCGCGGCGGATCCGGGTCTGGCGCCGGGCCGTGCGCTCCCCGCGCCCTTCCTCGGCTTCGCAGGCATCGACGAACTCCCGCTCCACCGGCCCGAGTTGGGCCCGGTCGGAGGCCTGCTGCGTCCGGTCGCGCACGGCGGCGAGGCGGGTGCCCCGGTAGAGGAGGCTCGGGTCGCGGTCGGCCCGGACCCACTGGGTCGCGGCGTCGGAGACCTCCTGGCGCATCACCAGGCCCGCCCGGTCTGCGTCGATCCAGCCGCGCAGCCGTGGCCAGGCGTGCAGGAGGGCCTCGTGGGTGATCTCCACCGCCTCGCTGCCCGCGGTGACGAGCCGGGCGCGGACGAAGGCGTCGAGGGCGCGGGCGCCGGACTCGGGGTCGGTCAACTGCCGTATCAGCAGGTCGCGTTCGACGGGTCTGCGGGTCTCCGCGCTGTCGTCCGCCACGTGCACGAGGCGGACGAGGAGCTGGCGGGCCGTCAGCTGTTCGGCCGGGTCGAGCCGGGCGTGGACCGACTCGGCGGTGCGGGCGACGGCGCCGTGGATGCCGCCGGTCGTCTCGTAGCCGGCCACGGTCAGGGTGCGGCTGGTGCGCTGCTGCCAGGTGACGAGGAGGGCGTGCGCGAGCAGGGGGAGCGAGCCGACGGAGGCCGCCGAGTCGGTGCCCAGATCCCTCAACAGGAGTTCCACCAGGCCTGGTTCGAGGCTGAGCCCGGCTCGTTCAGCGGGTCCCGTGATGGCCTGGCGCAGCTGGGTTGCGGACATCGGGCCGAGAGCGAACAGGCCGTGCGTGAAGACCTCCACGAGGTGCGGGTGGTCCAGGCAGCGGCCGCAGAAGTCGGCGCGCAGGCCGACCACGACGGCGGCGCGGGCGGTGGCGCCGTCGACGTCGCGGGCGGTGGCCAGGGAGTGGAGGACCGCGACGAAGTCGCGGCGCTCACGCTCGTCCTCGCAGAGGGTGAAGACCTCCTCGAACTGGTCGACCACGAGGACCAGGCCGGGGCTGCGGCCGTGCGCCGCGCAGGCGTCGAGCAGGGTGCGCGGGCGCGCGGCCAGCGCTTCGGGGGTGATCTCCGCGCCCGCCGCGCCGAGCACGTCGGACGCGCAGCGCAGAAGTTCCTTGAGCGGGTGGGCGGTTGGGGTGCACACCACGACCGGCCAGTCGTCGGAGCCGGGTACGGGCAGGGCGCCGCGGCGCAGCGCGGGCAGCAGCCCGGCCTGGAGCAGCGAGGACTTCCCGGCGCCCGAAGGGGCGACCACGGCGAGCGGGCCGCGGCCCATCCGTTCGGCGAGCCGTCCGGTCAGTTCGGCCGTCGCGCTCTCGCGGCCGTAGAACCATGCGGCGTCCTGCGGCCCGTAGGCGGCGAGCCCGCGGTAGGGGCACTGGGCCGTCTCGGCGGGGCCGCCGTGCGCGGTGCGCGCAGCGGGCACGGCGGCCGGTTTGGGCAGCAGGCGCACGAGTTCGCCCTGGGCGCCAAGGGCGTCGTCGCAGCGGCGGGCGACGTCGAGGGTGGGCGGCTTGCTGCCGTTCTCGATCTTGCTGAGGTATCCCTTGCTGTAGTGGATCGAGCGGGCCAGTCCCGTGAGGGACACCTTGCGCAGGCCTCGCAGGCGCCGCAGCTCCGCTGCGAATCCGTCGGCCGTTTCGTCGTCCGTTGGCACGGCACCTACCTTTCCGTGACGGACGGGGCGTACGCCTGAAAAGGACGAACTTCGTCGGGTTCCGGTCGGCAACAGACGTACGAGCCGGGTTCGTTGGGCAACGCGAACTCCGTACCTGGACCTTCGCCCAAACCTTGCGGGAGCCGGGCAACCCCTTGGCGTGATCATGCATCTGGGCCGGTGAGGGGAGCTGGACACCTTCCAGCCATCGAAGTCCCGGGCAATTGTTAAATCTGGGTTCCGGGAGCACAGAACTCGATCATCCCTCTTTACATGTTCATGCCAGGCATAGCAGGGTTTCGGCCGGGACCACACGGTCCCCACGGTGCACAACAGCACCGTGCGTACGGGTGGTTGTTGAGCCGACCGCCCCCGCACCCTCTAAGGACCCCCCACCGTGCGTACACCCCACATACGCAGCCTGGCGATAGCCCTGGCCGTCACCACGGCCGTCACCATCACGGCGGGAAGCGGGGCCACGGCCTTCGCCGCCCCGACCGCCCAGGGGGCCACCGCCCCCGCCGCGAGCGCCGGTTTCCAGCCGGTGATCGACGCGGCCCGCACCGCGGCCGTCGCCCACGCCTCCGCCACCGGAGTCGGCAAGGACGACACGCTTCAGGCCACCGACGTCCTGGTCGACGCCGACGGCAAGCAGCACGTCCGCTTCATACGCTCGCACCGCGGACTCCCGGTCCTCGGCGGCGACCTCGTCATCCACCTCGACGCCAGATCCGGCTACACCGGTGTGACCCGGGCACTGCGCCACCAGGTCGACGTTCCCACCACCAGCGCCAAGGTGACGGCGGGACAGGCCCAGGCGAAGGCCGCCGCCATCGCGAAGGGCACGGCCGGCGCCGCCCAGCTCGTGGTCGACGCCCGCGCCGGGCGCTCGGCGCTCGCCTACCAGATCCAGGTGAAGGACAGCTCCACCGCCGAGTCCGGCAGCCGTACGGTCGTCGTCGACGCGGCCACCGGCACGGTCCTCAGCAACACCCCGGCCAGCGATTCGTTCCTGTCGCCCAGCGTCCAGGAGAAGCTCCGCAAGAGCGGCCAGAAGCTCAGCCCCGCGCTGGGCACGGCGTCGCCGGCCCCGTTCGCCTCGTCCGCCGCGACCGGTTTCCCCGCACAGGCGACCGGCACCGGCTCGTCCCTGTTCGTCGGCAGCGTGTCGCTGACCACCACGCAGACCGCGAAGAGCGCCTTCACGCTCAAGGACCCGAGCCGCGGCCAGACCGAGACCCGCGACGCCGGCAACAAGGAGCTGGAGCAGTTCACCGGCGGCAAGGCGTTCACCAGCACCACCAACCGCTGGGGCACCGGAAAGGCGAGCGACCGCTCCACGGCCGCCGTCGACGCGCAGTACGGCATCACCAGCACCCTCGACTTCTACAAGAAGACGTTCGGCCGCAACGGGATCAAGAACGACGGGGCCGGCGCGCACGCCCTTGTGCACTTCGGCAGCAAGGTCGGCAACGCCTTCTGGTCCTCCGACTGCGGCTGCATGCTGTACGGCGACGGTGACGGGCAGACCTTCGCGCAGCCCCTCGTCGTCCTCGACGTCACCGGCCACGAGCTCACCCACGGCGTCGTGGACGCCACGGCGAACCTCCAGCCGACCCGTGTCGACGCCAACGACAACCAGTTCGGCGAGCCCGGCGCGCTGAACGAGTCGCTCGCCGACATCTTCGGCAGCAACGTCGAGTTCGCCACCAACAACCCGAACAACCCGCCCAACTACCTGATGGGCGAGAAGCTCGGCCTGCAGCAGAAGTTCCTGCGCCGCCTGGACAAGCCGTCCCTCGACAAGCTCGAAGGCACGGTCGACTACTGGTCGAAGGCGTCGTACGACACCGAGGTCCACGCGGGTTCGGGCGTCTCCTCGCACGCCTACTACCTGCTGGCCGAGGGCAGCGGCAAGAAGACCATCAACTCGGTGGCCTACGACTCGCCGACCTACGACGGCTCGACGGTGGCCGGCATCGGCCGGGACAAGGCGACGCAGATCTTCTACCGGGCGCTCACCCGGTACATGGTCTCCACGACCGACTTCCACGACGCCCGCACCGCCACGCTGAGCGCGGCCGCCGACCTGTACGGCGCGAGCAGCACCGAGTACAAGACGGTGGACAAGGCCTGGGCCGCCGTCAACGTGACCGCGGCGAACGCCCCGTCCGCCAACTGACCGAGCACACCACTGCCGCCCCGCGAAGTGCGGGGCGGCAGTGGTGTGTCCGGCTATGGAACCAGGGTGTCGAGTGGTGTCATCACCACATCGCTGGTGGGACGCGACAGGTGCAGGGCGGTGTGGAAGTAGCCGTCCGACTCCTTGCCCTCGGGGTCGTGGCCGGCCGCGGTCACCGTGTCGATGGCGTAGCGGCGTTCGCGTTCGTCGGTGAAGCGGCGCTGCGGGAAGGTGGGAGCGGCCCGCTCGGTGGCGAGGCCGAACGCGGCGAGGCACCCGGAGATCTCCGTGTACGCGGTGGTGCGCAGCACGAACGAGGCGACCCACACCGGTCCGCGCGCCGCGGAGAGCAGCGGCCGGAAGGTGCGGGGCGACAGGAAGCTGGTGCCGCCCGTCACGGTGATCAGCCGGGCCTCGCGCACCGCGCGGCGCAGGGCCGGGCTGGGCGGGGCGTCCTCAAGGTTCTCGGCGAACCCGTCCGCGAGCAGCCCGACGGCCCGCCCGTAGGCGACGGCGTGCGGGGCGATGTCGAGCCCGACGACGCGGACCGGGTCGCGCCGGCGTCGC
Organism: Streptomyces sp. NBC_00212; assembly: GCF_045206365.1. Classification (NCBI taxonomy): domain Bacteria; kingdom Bacillati; phylum Actinomycetota; class Actinomycetes; order Kitasatosporales; family Streptomycetaceae; genus Streptomyces; species Streptomyces sp. NBC_00212. The sequence goes on along the minus strand of NZ_CP108115.1, from coordinate 7,749,258 downwards.
GCGGCGTAGAACTCCCGGTCCCAGTCGGCCAGTTGGGCCGTGCTCATCGAGGCGGCCTCGTGCGAGGTGTAGCGCTCGTACAGGTCCTCCAGCGTCACGTCGTGGTTGAGCAGGGCCGCGTTGATGCCGTACGAGCAGCACAGGTCGAGCACGGTCAGCGGCGGCCCGTCGGCCGGAGCGGCCGCGTCGAGGGCGGACCGCAGCCGCCGGAAGATGTGCTGCGCGTGGCCCGGCGTGCGGTATTCGAGCGGGCCGAGCACCCTGAAGTAGGCCCGGGGATCAGGTTGATCGTAGAGGTCGTCGAACGGGGCCATGCCCTCCGCGGCGGCGGTGCCCGCCACTCCCACCCCGCCGCCCGCTGCCGAGCCGGTCCGCTGAGCATCGGTCATCGTGCCCGTCCCCTCTCGCTCCGTCGCCGTTTCCCCGGCAGAGCATTGGGGACGGCGACGGCGCTTGGGAACACGGCCGGTCCGAATCAGGCCACGTTCAACTCCCGTACGGCATGGAGGCTGCCGAGACTCGCCCCGCTGTTGCCATGCCAGAAAGCCACTCCACAGAATTCGCCCCACCCGTCACACTGGACGCATGACCGCTCGTAACTCCGGAGAACTGCCGGACCCCGATGGGAACTTGGATCCGCACCGGCCGGACGGCTTCCAGTGGCCCGGTGCCGGCCTGCTGCCACCCGCCTCGGAGCAGCGGCAGCCGCCACCGGTCCGGCCCGGCTACGGGCAGGGGCACCCGATGCCTGCGGGGCAGGGGCCCGTGCCGGGGAACCCTTACGCACAGCCGCAGTCGGGCGGATTCGGGCCGCCACAGCAGCCGCCGATGGCGCCGCCCCCGGCCGGCCGCGACCCGTTCCGGGGCAGGCGAGCTCTGATGGTGGCCGCAGGAGTGGCGGGCCTCCTGGTGATCGGCGGCGGAGTGTACTTCGCGACGACCGGCGGTGACGGCGGCAAGCCCGTCGCCAAGTCCAGCGCCTCCCCCACTCCCTCCGGTTCGCCCTCCGTCGACCAGGGCGACGGCAAGGGCACCGGCGACGGCGGGGGCGACTACGACCCCAACGCGGGCATCACGGCGGGCCAGGCACACGTCTGGCTGAACGAGAACAGGACTCCGCTGGTCAAGGACGGCGCCTGGCAGTACGGCCCGTGGCGGGTCGGCGACGTGATGGTCAAGGCGATGTACAAGGAGGTCACCGGCTACGGGGTGGCCGACGGCAAGGAGCGGTGGAAGGTCACCTTCGACACCCCGTTGTGCGGGGTGCCGCGCGCACCGTCCGCCCAGAACAAGCTGGTCGTCGGCGTTCTGGAGAGCAACACCAAGGGCGCCCACTGCAAGGTCCTCCAGCAGATCGACCTGGCCTCCGGCAAGGCGGGCTGGAAGGCGGTCAGGGCCGAGGACAAGCCCACCAATTCCGCGCTCACCCTCAACATGGCGATCTCCGGCGACACCGTCGCGGTCGCCTGGTCGGGCGGCGCGACCGGCTTCTCCGTCACCGACGGCCACAAGCTGTACGACCTGCAGGGTCAGGGCGGTTGCAGCCCCCAGGGCTTCGCCGGCGGCGTCCGGCTGATCAGCGCGGGGTTCTGCTTCGACCCGAACGACGTCAAGGACCAGCCGGGCGACCTGCTCCAGGAGCTCGACCCGGTGACGGGCAAGGCCAAGTGGAACTACCAGTACGAGAAGGGCTGGCGCATCGGCCAGGTCCTGTCGGTGGACCCGCTGGTCGTCACCGCGCTCCCCCACGAGGGCAAGACCTGGAAGATCCTCGCGTTCACCCCGGACGGCAAGCTCCGCTCCCAGACCGAGCCGAAGTTCCAGATGCCCAGTACGTGCAGCGGCTGGGGGCAGAGCGTCGACCAACTCCAGTACTGCTACGGCTCAGTGGCCGACGCCCAGACGCTGTACGTAGCGGCCGACGGCAAGGACACGGACATGACCAAGGACGCCGACGGCACTCAGGTCGTCGCCGTCGACCTGAACACCGGCAAGGAGAAGTGGCGCGCCAACCCGCCCCAGGCACGCAAGGTGCGCCCGCTCGCCGTCGAGAACGGCAAGGTGGTGGTCTACCTGGACGCCGGGCCCCAACTGGGCTCCGCGGTCGCGACGTTGGCCCCGGCGGGCGGCGCCCCGCAGGTGTTCCTGCAGAGCCCCCAGGCCGCCGCCGACGCCCAGCGCAGCTTCTTCTCGCCGCACCTGGCCTGGGCGGGAGGCCGGCTGTTCATGCTCAACAACCGGGTGGAGAACCCGACGCCGAACGCCAGGGTGAACGCGGCCCTGTCGTTCGGCTGACCCACCGGTGCCTCGGCGGTCCGAAGCGCGGACCGCGGAGGCGGGTCGGGCGATCGGTCACAGGCGCGGGGCCGTCGCCGGGGCGAGATCCTGGGTGCGCGGGAGCGGCACGGCGGGGGCGGCGGGCTTGCCCGTCCGGTCGCCCGCGTCCTTGCCGCACAGCGCCTGGAGGTAGAAGCCGTCGAGCGCGGCGTCGATCGGGCTCGGCTCCACCTTCCCGTCCTTGTCCAGCTTCTGATACTTCATCAGGTTGTAGGCGGTGGCCATCTGGCGCTTGCCGTCCGGGCTGGACAGGACGGACGTCCCGGCCCCGAACACCGCTCCGTCGTGCCCCCAGAACCGCCCGCACGGCAGGTCGACGGCGGCCACGCCGAGGCCGTAGCCCATCACGACCTCGCCGTTCTCGCCGAGCACCGGCACCGTGGTCTGCATCTGGTGGAGCTGTGCGGCGGGCAGGAGATGGCCGCGCAGCAGCTTGCGGTAGAAGTCGTCGAGGTCGCCCGTCGTCGAGACGAGGGCCCCCGCGGTCCCGCCCCACGACATGTCGTACACGCTGTAGTCGCGCGGCGGGTCGATCAGCCCGTAGAACGACTCGTACATCTTGGGGTGCGGTCCGGATATGTACGGGGAGCGCGGGAAGTAGGTGTTGCGCAGCCCCGCCTTCTGGATGACCTCGCGGGTGATGTACGCCTCGGGGTCCTCGCCGGTGACCTTCTGGATCAGCATCCCGGCGATGATGTAGTTGGTGTTGGAGTACGACCACTTCTCGCCGGGCTTGCCGGTGGGCTCGGCCTCGACGCCGAGGCGGGCCAGTTCTTCGGGCCGGAAGTGGCGGAAGCGGTTGTCGTCCAGGCTCTTGGTCGACTTCTCCAGCAGGGAGGGGAACGCGCCCGGGATGTAGTCGCCGATGCCGCTGGTGTGGTTGAGCAGCATCCGTACGGTGATCGCCTGCCCGCGCTCGCCGGGGACGGTGTCGGGGAGGTAGCGGCCGATCGGGGCGTCGAGGTCGATGCGGCCCTCGGCGACCTGCTGGAGCACGGCGACCGAGGTGAACGCCTTGGTGACGCTGCCCACGCGGTGCTGGAGCTGAGGCCTCATGGGGCGGCCCGCGCCGACGTCGGCGAGCCCCGTGGCGCCCTGCCACTCCTGACTGCCGTCTCTGACCTCCGTGTTCACGCCGTACATGCCCGCCGCGTGGACCGCGTCCAGCGCGGCGCCGAGCGCCTTGCGGTCCAGGCCCGCCGAAGCGGCCGTCGCGGCGGGGGCGGAAGGGGCCGTGGGGGCGGGCGCGGCCTGGGCCGGGACGACGGTCGCGAGGAGGGCCACCGCCAGGGCGGCGGTGGTTTTGGCGACGCGTGCGCGGCGACGCCGGTCCGGGCGGGCTAACGACATGGGGTCTCCCTTTCGGATGGGCGAACTGGGCATCAACTGTCGCAAGGGGCCCGGTCCGGGCAAATCATCCCGGCGACCGATCTTGATCCTGCGCACTGCACCGAACGGACGAGCCGCTCTCGGCCACCGGACGGCAGGCGGGCGGGGCTTAGAGTTTTCCTTCTCCGGGCGTCGCAAGTGGCCGGAGGCAGCGATGAGGAACGGTGGGCGAGCGTGATCAGGCTCCGTGAGCACCAGGTGGACGCGAAGGCGCGGATCCTCGCCGAGTTCGGCTTCCCGGCGCGCACCGACGTGCCCAAGGGCGGGGCCCGGGCCACCGTCGTGTCGGCGACGGGCAGCGGCAAGACCTACACCGCCGCGTCGGCCACGCTGGAGATGTTCCCGCGCGGCCGGATCCTGGTGCTCGTGCCCACCCTCGACCTCCTGGTGCAGACAGCGCGGGCCTGGCGAGCCGTGGGCCACCGCTCCCCGATGGTCGCGGTGTGTTCCCTGGAGAGGGACGAGGTCCTGGACGGGCTGGGGGTGCGGTGCACCACCAACCCCATCCAGCTGGCCCTGTGGGCCGGGCGGGGTCCTGTCGTCGTGCTCGCCACGTACGCCTCACTGGTGGAGCGGGACGACCCCGAGGAAGGGGCCCTGCTCGGAGTGGAGAAAGTGCCCGGTCCGCTCGAACTGGCCCTGGCGGGCGGCGAGTTGATGTACGGACAGCGGCTCGACCCGTTCGACCTCGCCGTGGTGGACGAGGCCCACCGCACGGCCGGCGACACCGGGCGCCCCTGGGCGGCCGTCCACGACCAGGACCGCGTCCCGGCCGGCCGGCGGCTGTACCTGACGGCCACCCCGCGGATCCTCGCCGCGCCCCGGCCCCCGCGCGGAAAGGACGGCCGGGAGCAGGAGATCGCCAGCATGACCACGGACTCGGCCACCTACGGCCGACAGATCGTCCAGCTCGGGCTCGCGGAGGCCGTCGAGCGCGGCATCCTGGCCGGTTTCGAGATCGACGTACTGGAGATCCGCGACCCCGCGCCGCTGCGCGCCCGTGCCTCGGAGGAGGAGCGGCGGGGCCGTCGCCTGGCGCTGCTCCAGACCGCGCTCCTGGAACACGCGGCGGCGCACGACCTGCACACCGTGATGACGTTCCACCACCGCGTCGAGGAGGCCAAGGCCTTCGCCGCCCGGCTCCCGGAGACCGCGGCCGAGCTGTACACGAGCGAGGTGAGCTCCAGGGCGCGGCGCCGGGCCGCGAAGCTTCCGCCCTCGCAGGCCGAGCCGTACGGGCTCGAAGCGGACCGCCACGTCCCGGCGGACCGGGTGTGGGCCGAGTGGCTGTGCGGGGACCATCTGGTGTCCGAACGGCGGGATGTGCTGCGGCAGTTCGCGGACGGCACCGACGCCGGGGGACGCAGCGTGCACCGCGCGTTCCTCGCGAGTGTCCGGGTGCTCGGCGAGGGCGTGGACATCGTCGGCGCGCGCGGTGTGGAGGCGATCTGCTTCGCCGACGCCCGGGGTTCCCAGGTCGAGATCGTCCAGAACATCGGCCGGGCGCTGCGGCCCAACCCGGACGGCACCACCAAGACCGCCCGGATCCTGGTGCCCGTCTTCCTCGGCCGCGACGAGGACCCGCAGGACATGATCGCCTCGGCGAGTTACGCCCCGCTCGTGGCCGTCCTGCAGGGGCTGCGCTCGCACGACGAGCGGCTCGTCGAGCAGCTCGCCTCGCACGCGCTGACCCGCGCGGCCGACAGCGGCCGCCACCCGCACCTGCGCCGCGACAGCCGGGGCCGGATCGTCGAGTCCCCCGACGATGCCGCGAACCCGCTCCTGCGCTTCTCGACGCCGCGCGATCCGGCCACCGTCGCCGCGTTCCTGCGCACCCGGGTCTACCGCCCCGAGTCCCTGGTGTGGCTGGAGGGGCTGAACGCGCTGCGCCGCTGGCGCGCCGAGCACCACTACACCGGGCTCGTGTCCGTCCCGTACGACACCGAAGTCGCCCTGGGTGTGACCCGGTTCCCGCTCGGCCGGTGGGTCGCGCAGCAGCGGCGGGCGCTGCGGACCGGCGAACTCGACGAGCATCGCAAGTTCCAGCTCGACGAGGCGGGGATGGTGTGGGAGCCGGGCGACGAGGCGTGGGAGGGCAAGCTCGCGGCGTTCCGCGCCTTCCACCGCGTCCACAACCATCTGGCGCCCCGCCAGGACGCCGTCTGGCTGGACGAGCCGGTCGGGCAGCACCTGGCCAATCTGCGCCGGACGGGCGGGCTCGGCAAGGACCCGGAGCGGGTGGAGCGCCGGGCGGCCCAGCTGGCCGCGATCGACCCCGACTGGAACTGCCCCTGGCCCCTCGACTGGCAGCGGCAGTACGCCGTGCTGCGCGACCTCGTGGCCGCCGACGGCTCCCTTCCCGACATCCGGCCCGGGGTGACCTTCGACGGCGACGACCTCGGGCGCTGGGCCGAGCGGCAGCGGCAGGACTGGCGCGCCCTGTCCGAGGCCCAGCGGGAACGGCTCTCCGCGCTGGGCCTCAGGCCCGCGAAACCGCCCCGCCCGGACGCGAAGACCGGCACGGGCAAGGCGCCGGCCGCCTTCACCCGCGGCCTCGCGGCGCTCGGGCAGTACGTCCGGCGGGAAGCCCGCACCACCATTCCCCGGGGGCACGAGGAGACGCTGCCGGACGGCACCGTCGTGAAGCTGGGCATCTGGTACTCGAACACCAAGACCCGGCGCGCCGGGCTCAGCCACACCCAGCGCAGCGCGCTCGCCCAGCTGGGCGTCGACTGGGCGTAGCGGCCGTCCGGCGGATCAGCGCGGGCAGCGGTCCGCCTCGCCCCGGCCCGCCGGGCCCGCGCCACGGCCGAGGCGCTCATGGAACACGCCGCGCGACGAGAACCGCCGTGTCACCTTCGGCGGGTGTTCCGCATGCGTCGGCGCGGTACCGGTGACAGTGTCGAAAGGCCGGGGCGTACCCGGCGTCCGCGGCCGGGCGGCCGGGCGCGGCCCGATACGGATGAGGAGTCACCAGTGCGCCATCGCATCGTTGCCGAAAGACCCGACGGCGACACCCTGAAGGAATGGCACATGGTCCGCGGCGACGAGAAACAGGCCATGTGCGGACACGACTTGGTCGAGGGCGCCGACGAACAGCCCGACGACGCCTGGGGCACGGACCGCGCCCGCCCCTTCTGTCACACCTGCGGCGCGCTGTACCTGCGCGAAGTTCCGTAGCCCGGCCGGGCGGGCGGGCCACGCTCCGTCCGCCCGCCGCCCCTTTCCGCACCTGCCCCAACTACCCATGCCAGGCGGGGAGTTGGGCCCGTCATGCGCACCCGCCACTCACCTCCCCTCCTCGGCTTCCGTATCGTGGAGTCCCGCTGCCGAGAAGGGACATCGCATGACCGGACGCACGCCCGCACCCGAGATCCGTACGACCTCCGGAACCGTCCGCGGACGCGTCGCGGACGGCATGGCCGTCTTCCGCGGCATCCCGTTCGCCCAGCCGCCCGTCGGCCCGCTGCACCTGGCCCCGCCCGCGCCCGCCCTGCCGTGGGACGGCGTACGCGAGGCCCTCTCGTTCGGCCCCACTCCCCCGCAGTCGCTCGGCCTGGGGTTCGGCTCGGGTCCCGAGAGCCCGGGTGATTCGGACGAGTGGCTGACGGTCAACGTCTGGTCGCCGGATCCGAGCGGGTCGGCCCGGCTGCCCGTCATGGTGTGGATATACGGCGGGGCCTTCCTGGTCGGCTCGTCCGACGGGCCCACCTACGACGGGACGGCGCTGGCCCGCCGGGGCACGGTCGTCGTGACCTTCAACCACCGGGTGGGCGCCGAGGGGTACGGCCACTTCGAGGGCGCGGTGCCCAACCGGGCGCTCCTCGACCAGGTCGCCGCCCTGGAGTGGGTGCGGGACAACATCGCGGGGTTCGGCGGCGACCCGGGCCGGGTGACCGTCTTCGGCGAGTCCGCGGGGGCGGGCGCGATCGCGGCCCTCCTGGCGATGCCGAGCGCGGCCGGTCTCTTCCACCGGGCCGTGGCGCAGAGCGTCCCGGGCACGGTCTTCAGCCCGGCGCTGGCCGCGGACGTCGGCGCGAGCGTGGCCGGCGAGCTCGGCCTGCCCGCCACCTGGGACGCGCTGGCTCCTGTGTCGCCGAAGGCCCTGCGGGACGCGGCGGACGCGGTGCTCGGCAAGATCACGCAGTACGGGGCGCGTTGGGGCCGGATCGCCCACGCCCACCTCCCGTTCTCACCGGTGGTCGACGGCGAGGTGCTTCCCCGTTCGCCCTGGGAGGCGCTGCGCGCCGGGCAGAGCCGCGACGTCGAACTGATCGCGGGTCACACCCGGGACGAGGCACGGCTGTTCACGGTGATGGCGGGCCGCTACGGAAAGGTCACCCAGGAGGAGGCCGACACCACCCTGGCGAGGTTCGCGCCGAGCCGCGAGGGGGCGGCGGCCTACCGGGCCGGCCATCCGGAGGCCGACCCGACCACGATGCAGGACCTGGTCATGTCGGACTGGCTGTTCCGGATGCCGAGCCTGCACCTGGCCGAGGCGCACGCGATGGGCGGCGGCACCACGTACACCTATGAACTGGCGTGGGGGGCACCGGCGTTGGGCGGTGCGCTCGGCGCCTGTCACGGGCTCGATGTGCCGCTGGTGTTCGGCACGCTGCGCGGCGGGATCGCCACGATGGTGCTCGGCGCGGAACCGCCGGCCGAGGCCGTGGCCGTCTCGGATGCGATGGGCAGCGCGTGGACCGCGTTCGCGGCGCACGGCGACCCGGGCTGGGCCCGCTACCGCACCGACGGCCGGCTGACCCGCGTGTTCGCGGCCGAGCCGCACACCGTGCCGTACCCGCACGAGACATCGCGTCACATCTGGGCCCAACACACCTTCTCCGCCCTGGAGTTGAGCCAGGACGCGGATCCCGTTCCCTCCGTCTGAGAGCCGCTGCCGGCCGCGGGGCGCGCCACCTGTTCGGGTCCGACTGGGTGCGGGCGATCGCGGGGAGTATGTCCGGTGAGCGCCGGGTACTCGCGTCCGGCAGGTGCGGTTTCGGCTCGCGGCGGCAGGAGGCGGTTCATGAGCAGCGCGGTGCGGGGCCCGGGGCCACGGACCATCACGACCGAGGTGCCGGCGAGGCTGGACCGGCTGCCCTGGTCGCGCTGGCACTGGATGATCGTGATCGGTCTCGGCACCGTGTGGATCCTGGACGGGCTCGAAGTCACCGTCGTCGGGAACATCGCGAGCCGGCTCTCGGAGCGCGGCAGCGGGCTCGCGATCACCGACGCCCAGGTCACAGGCCTTGGCGCCGCGCTGTATGTGGCGGGGGCCTGTGCGGGGGCGCTGTTCTTCGGCTGGCTGACCGACCGGTTCGGGCGCAAGAAGCTGTTCCTGGTCACCCTCGCGGTGTATCTCGCGGCCACCGCGATGACCGCGCTGTCCTTCTCGGCGTGGTGGTTCTTCCTGTTCCGCTTCCTGACCGGGTTCGGCATCGGCGGCGAGTACGCGGCCATCAACTCCGCCATCGACGAGCTGATCCCGAGCAAGTACCGCGGCCGGGTGGACCTCATCATCAACGGGAGCTACTGGCTGGGCGCGATGGGCGGGGCGCTGCTCTCCGTCGTCGCGCTGAACACCGACATCCTGCCGGAGAACGTCGGCTGGCGGCTCACCTTCGCCCTCGGCGTCGTGCTCGGTCTCGTCATCCTGCTGGTGCGGCGGCACGTGCCGGAGAGTCCACGGTGGATGTTCATCCACGGCCGCGAGGAGGGCGCGGAGCAGTTGCTCGACGACGTGGAGCACGAGGTGGAGGAGCAGACCGGCGAGCGGCTCCCGCCGCCGGGGCGGTCGATCACCATCGAGCAGCGCGAGAGCGTGGGCTTCGTCGAGATCGCCCGGACCCTGTTCAAGGCCTACCCCAAGCGGGCGGTGCTCGGCTTCGCCCTGTTCATCGGGCAGGCCTTCCTCTACAACGCGATCACGTTCGGGTTCAGTTCGATCCTGGTGAAGTTCTTCGACGTCTCCAGCGGAACGACCGGCTACTTCTTCGCCGTGATCGCCTTCGGCAACTTCCTGGGCCCGCTGCTGCTCGGCAAGCTCTTCGACACGGTCGGCCGCCGCAGGATGATCGCCGGTACGTATGTGCTGTCGGGCGTTCTGCTCTTCGTGACCGCGTGGTTCTTCGCCCAGGGGTGGCTCAACGCCACGACGATGACGGCTTGTTGGTGTGTGGTGCTGTTCTTCGCGTCGGCGGGTGCCAGTTCCGCGTACCTCACGGTGAGCGAGATCTTCCCGATGGAGACGCGGGCCATGGCGATCGCCTTCTTCTATGCGCTCGGTACGGCCGCGGGCGGCATCTCGGGGCCGCTGGTCTTCTCGGCGCTGACGTCCAGCGGGGTGGTCGGCGACGCCGTCATCGCCTTCGGCATCGGCGCGGCGCTGATGACGGCGGCCGGGGTGGTGGCCGCGTTCCTCGCGATCGACGCGGAGGGCAAGTCCCTGGAGGACATCGCCGCCCCGCTGTCCGCGCGGCTCGCGGCGGCGGCCGAGGGCACGACGCCGCCGGGGGCGCCGGCGGCGTAGGTCCGGGCCGCGGCTGAGGCCCCGCGGCGAGTGGAGTGGTTCATCCGCGGGCCGGTGGAGGCTGATCGCGCAGTTCCCCGCGCCCCTTTGGGGCGCTGTGCCGCACAGGGCTGCCCTGAAACAGCGCATCCACGACGAACACCTCTCCCCATTGCGTCAAGCACGCGCCAGAGTTATAGTCTCTAACTAACGGCACTGCACATAACGCAGCCGGGGGCTGACGCCGTCCCGGCCATGAGGGGAATCGACATGTCGCACACCGAAAGCAACCTGCACGTGGTTCTCGGCGCGGGCCCGGCCGGCACGGCCCTGGCCACCGAGCTCGCGCACCGCGGCCACCCGGTCCGCCTCGTCGACCGGTCGGGAACCGGCCCCGAGATAGCCGGAGTCGACCGGCTGAAGGGCGATGTCGCTTCGGCCGAGGGGGCGACGGCAGCCATTCGGGGCGCCGGGGTCGTCTACCACTGCGTCAACGTCGCCTACCAGCTCCAGGTCGAGGTCATGCCGCGGATCCAGGAGGCCGTGCTCGGCGCCGTGGAGGCGCAGGGCGCGCGCCTGGTCGTCCTCGACACGCTCTACCCGTACGGAGAGACCCACGGCGAGGTCATGACCGAGGACACCCCGTGGCGCGCCACCGCGCACAAGGGCCGGATGCGCGCCGAGCTCGACGACAAGTACCTGGCCGCGCACCGCGAGGCGCGCGCTTCGGTGGTGCTCGGCCGGTCCGCCGACTTCGTCGGCCCCGGGGTCCTCAACTCGACGCTCGGCGCGGCCGTCTTCCCCGGGGCGCTGACCGGCGGCGAAGTGCTGACGCTCGGCGACATCGACCTCCCGCACAGCTACACCGACATCCGCGCGGTGGCCGCCGGGCTCGCCACGCTCGGCGAGAGCCCGCACGGCGACGGCCGGGTCTGGCACCTCCCGACGGCGTCGGCCCTGACCACCCGCGAGGTGCTCGGGATGGTCGAGGACCGGGTCGGCCGCCCGCTGAAGATCGTGACGCTCGACGAGCCGGGCCCCTTCGGCCCGTTCGACCAGGTCTTCATGGACGCGTACGCCGAGATGTTCTACCAGCACACCGAGCCGCAGATCGTGAGCTCGGGGGCCTTCGAGGCCGCGTTCCGCACCGCGCCGATCGCGATGGGCGACACCCTCGACGCCACCCTCGCCTGGTACCGCGGCCTGCTGGCCGAGCGCGCCTGACCGCGGCGCGCGGGCCGCTACTCGATGACGATCTCGAACGGGATGTTGCCGCGGGTCGCCTTCGAGTAGGGGCAGGCCGCGTGGGTCAGCTCGACGAGCTTCGCGCCGCTCTCGCCCTCCAGGTGCCCGGGGAGCTCGACGCGCATGACGACACCGATGCCGAAGCCGCCGTCGGCGGGGTCCTTGCCGATGCCCACCTCGGCGGTCACCGAGACGTCCTTGACGTCGAGCTTCAGCTGGCGGGCGACGGAGCCCATCGCGCTGGCGAAGCAGGCCGCGTAGCCGGCGGCGAAGAGCTGCTCCGGGTTGGTGCCCTGGCCGTTGCCCCCGAGGGCCGGCGGGAAGGCGAGGGGCAGGTCGAGCTGGCCGTCGGAGCTGACGGTGCGGCCTTCGCGGCCATTGGCGGTCGCCACTGCGGTGTAGAGCGCGTCCATAGTGATCGGTTCCTCTCGTGTCCGTCCGTACCGAGTCGGTGCGGCTCCGTACGGGGAAGCCTCGGCTGCCCGGAACCAACTGAAGCACACAATTAAGTTGTGCACAACTAAATGGCGCGCGTGTTAGCCTGGCCGCATGGTGACCACGCCCTCCGCCCGCCCGCACGACGAGGACTATCTGCGGCTCGACCTTCAGCTCTGCTTCTCGCTGCACGCGGCCTCGCGCGCCTTCAACGGCGTCTACCGCACGCTCCTGAAGGACCTGGGGCTCACGTACCCGCAGTACCTGGTGATGCTGACGCTCTGGGAGCACGGGGAGCTGCCGGTCAAGAGGATCGGCGAGAAGCTGAGGCTCGACTCGGGGACGCTGTCGCCGCTGCTCAAGCGGCTCGAATCGGCGGGCTTCGTGCAGCGGCACCGCAGCCGGGCTGACGAGCGTTCCGTCACCGTCCGCCTCACGGAACAGGGCACGGCGCTGCGCGAGCGCGCGCTGGCGGTGCCGCACCACATCGCCCGGGCCGTCAATCTCCCCCCGGAGGACTTCCACACCCTGCGCACTCTCCTGGCCACCCTCACCGAGGGCCTCGACGCCGCCCAGGGGCCGCTGCCGACGGACACGGACGAGGCGGCCTGCGCCGAGGGGTGAGTCCCCGAAGAGGGCACAGTCCTGGACCCTCTCGCCGGATCCCCCGCGCGTCTGGACCACCTCTGGTTCACCCTGCGGGTGGGGGTCCCGGCGGTGAGCTGCCGCGCGTGCGATAGGACTTGCTGTCCAACCATGCACACACCAGCAAGCGCGGGAGGCAGCACGTGTCACGTCCGGTCACCATCGTCACAGGCGGCAGTCGGGGAATCGGGGCGGCGACCTGCGTCCGCCTCGCGGCGGACGGGCACGACCTGGCGCTCGGGTACGTCAGCAACGGCGCGGCCGCGCAGGAGGTCGCCGAGGCGGTGCGTGCGGCGGGGGCCCGCTGTGTCACCGTGCGGGTCGACACCTCTCAAGAGGCGGACGTGGAGCGGCTGTTCGATACGGCGGCGGCCGAGCTCGGGCCGGTGACCGGCCTGGTCAACAACGCCGGAGTGAGCGGCCCGCTCGGCCGCCTCGCCGACACCGGCACCGAGGTCCTTCGCCAGGTCGTCGACGTCAACGTCCTCGGCTATCTGCTCTGCTGCCGGCGCGCCGCCCGCGACATGGCGGCGAACGGCGGGGGCGCCATCGTCAACATCTCCTCCGCGGCGGCCACGCTGGGCAGCCCCGGCGACTACGTGCACTACGCCGCGTCCAAGGCGGCCGCCGACGCGCTGACCCTCGGCCTGTCCAAGGAGCTCGGCCAGGACCGCATCAGGGTCAACGCGGTCGCCCCCGGCATCATCGACACCGATATGCACGCGACGATGGGCGACCCCGACCGGCCGGCCAGGATGGCCTCGGCGATCCCCCTCGGCCGCCCCGGCGAGGCCGGCGAGGTCGCCGCCGCCATCGCCTGGCTGCTCTCGCCCGACGCCTCGTACACCACCGGCGCGATCCTCAGGGTCGCCGGCGGGCGGTGAATGCCGGCTCGACACGGTGGGACGTCGGCCAGCATGCTGGGAGTTCAGGAGGGGCGGATGACAGAACCGTTCGAGGCGGCGACCGGGGACGGGCCCATGGCGTCCCCGGATGCCGGCCGGGATGCCGCCGTGCGCACGGCTTTCGAGGGGCTGCTGCACATCCGCCGGGTCATGGACGTCTCGGGACCGGCGCGGTGGGAGCGGCTCCAGCCGGTGCGGGCGATCGCGCTGGCCCTGGAGGCGGCGGGCATCGAACCGTCCGCCGTCGACGCGGAGGGCGAGCGGTACGCCACCGGCTACCGCGTCAGCGCCGCCGAAGGAGCCACCGGCGTCCGCGTCGAGTGGCTGGGGCCGCCCGGCAGCGGCGCCGAGTACGCGGCGAACGAGTCGCTGCGGCGCTGCGCCGCCGTACTGCGGCCGCTGGGGTGGGTGGCGCTGGAGTACCGCGGGCCGCGCCGCCACCACTACCTCGAAGTCGAACCGGCGGGATGAGGCGGGGCCGGTTCGCGAGGCGCACCGGCTGCCGCTAGAGTGCCATGCTTGTTCGATTGTCCGGGGACGACGGGGGAAGCGTGAGCGCGCAACTACGGGACATCGCAGGCGAGTTGGCCGAGCTGCTGTGGCGGGAGCACACCCTGTACCGCGAGCGGTCGGGCACCGTGGTCATCCGCGGGGCACACGTGGAGCGCTGGATCAGCCTCTCCCCCACCGGCGGCCGGGACCAGGTCCTTGTCCGCGCGGGCCGGATCCTCGACGGGGGCACCACCGCCCCGGCACGCTCCGAGGCGGTGGCCACGCTCACCGAGGGCACGAGTGAACTCGCCGCCGTCTGCCGGAGGTTGCTCGCCGACACCGCGGCCGGGCCCGCGCCGCGGAGCGAGCAGCCAAGACGCGGCAGACCGAAGAAGGCCAAGGCTGCCGAGCGGTCCCCGAAGCCGGTGCGCGGGAGTCGGCACACCGGCTTCGCGTCCTGGATGATCATCCTCGCCGTCATCGGCGTCGTCGCCCTCTTCGTACGCAACCTGGCGACGGCCTTCTGAGGACCGGTCGGCCGAGTCCGTTCACACCGCTTCGGCCTCGATGATCGACGGCAGCGACGGGGTCGGCAGGATGCGGTTCAGCTTGAATCCGGACCGGGTGAGCAGGTTCTCGAACTCCGTGGCCGTCCGCTCCCGTCCCTTCACCAGCATCAGCATGATGATGTCCAGCTCCACGGCGGGGTGTGCGTCACCGTTGTCGGGCAGCACCGCGTCGACCACGAGGAGCCGCTTGCCCGGGGCGGCGGCCCGGCGGATCGCGCCGAGAATGCGCAGGCAGTCCTCGTCGTTCCAGTCGTGCAGGATGTGCTTGAGCAGGTAGAGGTCGCCGCCGGCCGGTACCTCCGAGAAGAAGTCGCCGCCCGCCACGCTCCAGCGTCCGCGCACCTCCTCGGTGTCGAGCAGGTGGTCGGACACGGTGTTCGGCTGGTCGAAGAGCACGCCGGTCAGGGCGGGTTCGCGGCTGAGCACCGCGCGCAGCAGTCCGCCCCGGCCACCGGCCACGTCGACCACGGTTCCGCTGCCGGGGAACGCGTAGCTCTCCGCGACGAGTTCGTCGACCCGGCCGGACATCGAGGCCATCCCGGCGTCGAACAGCTCCCCTTCGGCGGGCGAGCCCGCGAGGTGGGTGAAGAACGGCACCCCGTAGGCGGCTTCGAAAGGCGTCTTTCCGGTGCGCAAAGTGTCCTGAATTCCGGCTGCGGACCGGCTGAACATCTCGTGGGTGATCAGCATGGCGGCCGCGTGCTGCGAGCCGGGCACGTCCGTGCGCAGCGCCGCGCCCGAATCGGTCAGCGCGAAGGCGCCCTTCTCGTCCTGGCTGAACAGCCCGTGCATCGCGAGCAGGCGCAGCACGCGCCGCAGGGAATCGGCGTGCAGAGCGGCGCTCGCGGCGAGATCCTCGACGGTGCGGGGGCCGTCGGCCAGTTGGTCGGCGATGCGGTGCACCGCCACGGCCCGGACCGCAGCCGAGTACACCTGGCCGAACAGCAGCCGATTGAGCGGTGAGGGGTTGAAGGGGTCGGTGGGGTCGATCGGGCTGTCCGAACTGGTCGCCACGGTCCGCTCCTGTCGTCACGGGAGATTTGCCTTTGTCACCACAAAGGCGTGCCTTCCCATCCTCGCAGTGCGCCCCGCGCCCCGGTGCGGGTTCGCCGGGTCGCGAGGGGCGTCAAGTCGGCTTCCGGACAAGGGCCGCGCGCGCCGGGCGGGCGGCCGCTCGGCCGGGTGTCCCACCGGGACGAGGAGCCGGGTGTCTCACCAGGGGGCAGGCACTCACCTGCTACAAAGGCCTCCCACCCGCTTCGCTTCGCCGACTTTGAGGATGGCGTCATGACTTCCGACGTGCTGGACCGGCTCGGCGCCGGTAAGTACCTGCTCGTCACGAGCTACAAGAAGGACGGCACGGCCGTCGCCACCCCGGTGTGGGTCGTCCGGGACGGCGACGCCCTGGTGATCTGGACGGTGCGCGACTCCTGGAAGGTCAAGCGCATCCGCAACCGGCCCGAGGTGCTTGCCGGGCCCTGCGACGTGCGCGGCAACCCCACCGGCGAGCAGCACCCGGCGACGGCCGTGATCTGCGACGCGGCCGCCACCGACGCCTGCCGGGCGCTGCTGCGCCGCAAGTACGGGGTGCTCGGACGGCTCACCCTGCTCGGCAGCCGGCTGCGGCGCGGCACGAGCGGCACGGTGGCCGTCCGGATCACCCTCGACTCCTGACCGGGGCCGCTACGGTCCCGAGACCAGGTCGGCCACATTGCTCGCGGAGTTGGAGGGACCTCCGCTGTTGTTGATGACATGGCCGATGGTTCCGGTGCCGCCGAGGGACACCGTCACCATGTCGTGGAAGCGGACCCCGGACGCGTTGGGCGCCTCGAAGGCCCGGTCGGCGACCACCGAGGGGTCGGCGCTGAAGTAGCAGTAGCTGCCGAGCCCCCAGGCCTCGTGGCTGGTCACATTGCCCGCCACCTTGTACGCGTCGTAGCCGCGCGTCGAGCCGTTCATCCAGGAGCCCTGGCCGGGCGGGTCGTACGGCATCTCGTTCTGGAAGAAGTAGGTGCGGCCGCCGTTCCCGTTCCAGATGACCTGGTGCTGCTGGTAGTGCTCGACGAACAGGCCGTACATGGTGACGTTGTCACCGTTCACGATCAGGCCGTTGGCGGCGGTGTTGCTGGTCCAGCCGACGCCGCTGCCGTGGTCGGCCCGCCACAGCCACATGTGGTCGCCGATGACGTCCGAACTGTTGACTACGAGGCTCTGTGTCGCCTTGCCGACGCCTGCGCCGCCGATGCGGAAGAACACGTCGTGCAGCGAGGTCGGGTCGGCGCTGTGCCGGGCGGTCGCGCCGCTCGGGCCGACCCGCATCAGCGTCCCCGAGTTGGTGGTGCCCGCGTCGATGAGCAGGCCGGCCACGTTCACACCGTCCACGTCGGCCACGTCCATCGCGGTGATGCCGTTGTCGGGGACGAGGGTGGCGAGTCCGAGCCCGAGCACGACGGTGTCGGGCCGGGTTACGTTCAGGGTCTGGTCGAGGTGGTAGACACCGGGTGTGACCAGCAGGTTCTTGCCCTGGGCGAGTGCCTGGTTGATGTCACCGGCGGTGGCGCCCGGCTTCACTATGAAGAAGGTGTCGATGCCGAGCGAGCCGCCGGGCTGGTTGCCGCCCGACCAGGTCGTGCCCTGGGTGTTGGTCCGCACGGCGGGCACGAACACCTTGTACGCGCCGGCGCCGTCCACGTACAGGAAGGGCTTCTCTCGGGTCACGGGTGACTGCGCGACCGTGGTGTACGGCGGGTTGGGGAAGCTGTTGGCGGGGGCGTTGACGTCGCCGACGAACACCATGTTCCAGTTGGCGCCGTTCCAGCTGCCCCACTGGCTGTCGCGCGAGAGCCACTGCTGCTGCGAGCCCGACCGCACCTGCCCGTCGATCTTCGAGTCGGCGATGAACCCGCCGCTGGACCAGCCGCCGTCATCGAGCTGGAGGTCGCCGCGCACGTGCATGCGCCGGTAGGGCGCCGCCTGCGAGACGGCCCAACGGTCGCTGCCGCCCGTGGGGTTGACCGACAGGTTCTCGGCGGAGCGCCAGAAGTTCTGGGTGGCGTTGCCCTGGAACCAGTCGGCTTCGGCGTGCACGGCTCCGTTGATGGTGACGTCGTCCGGGGAGAGTCCGAGACCCGCGACCTGGGTGTAGAAGCCCACGTTGGCGTCGGCGGAGTACGTGCCGGGCTTGAAGAGCAGGGCGTAGCGCTGCGCGCCGAACTGGTTCTTCTCCTGCTGGGCGAAGACCTGGTTGAGCCGGCCCTGGATGGTGGAGGCGGACATCGACGGGTCGAAGACCGTGACGTTCGGCCCGAAGTCCGGTATCCCGGCGGGTGGTTGGGGGTCGCCCGAGGCGTCCAGGCCGAAGGACTGGGCCGCGGTGCCGTTGCAGGCGTACTGCTGGATGCGGGCGCCGTCCGCCGTCGAGGCGCCCGGCACGTCCAGGCACTTGCCGCTGTTGCGGTTGACGAAGTGGTAGGCGCCGCCCGCCTCCTGGACCGGCAGCCACTGCTGGTTGGCACCGCCGCTGTACGACCACAGCTGGACCGGCGCCGAGTCGGCGGTCGAGACGCCCGTGACGTCCCAGGCCTTGCTCGCGTCGTTGCGGTTGTCGACGCGCACATAGCCGTCGCCGGTCGGCTCGAACCGCCACTGCTGTGCGGTACTCGCGTTGCAGGCGTACTGCTGGTCGGCCGTGCCGTCGGCGGTGCCCGCCGCGGCCGCGTCCACGCACTTGCCGCTGTGCCGGGCGGCCACCGTGACCCAGCCCGTCGGCAGGTCCGCGGCCTGTGCGGTCGGGGCGAGGGCGGCCGCGGAGACGAGGGAGGCGAGCAGGGCGCCGAGGGCGAGCAGCGGGGTGGTCCGGGTTCTGGGGTGCGGGGGCCGGGTGGGGGATCCGGAAGTTCTCATACGTCCATCCTGTACCGCGGGGTGCACGGAGTAAGTGGGGGGTGTACGGGAGGAGTTACGAGGTGCGGGGAGGGCGTCACGAGTGACGCGAGGGGTTCACGGCTTTCTTCAAGGTGTGAAGTTAGGAGCCCCCGGCGGGCCCGTCAAGAGTTCAGGTACGGAAGAAGTTCACGTACGCGGGACGAGCGGCTGGTAGCTTGACGCGTCCGGAAATCGCGTCGCAGGGGGACGATCAGCAGTGCACAGGTTCTTGCGTATTACCGGCCTCGCCTCCGTGGGGCTCGCCGGCGTCCTTCTCGCCTCGGGGTGCAGCAGCGGCGGCTCGGACAAGGCCTCCGACAAGCCGTCGTCGGGCAAGGCTCCGGCGGCGAGCAGTTCGCCCGCCAAGACGCCCGTCGGGCCGGGCGGTACCTCAACTCCCGCTCAGGGCAAGGGACATGGCACCTCGCCGGCGGCCGGCGGTATCGACGGCGACTGGGTGGCCGTCACCCAGGGCAAGCCCGTCGCCCTCGTCATCAAGGGCAAGAACGCGTCCGTACTCGGCGAGCACCTGTGCAACGGAACGGCGAACAGCGCCGCCGGTTCGGCGACGCTGCTCCTCAAGTGCCCGGACGGCAACACGACCCGCACCAAGGGCACGGCCAGGCTCAACGGCTCCACCCTGGAGGTCAGTTGGGACGGCTTCGGCAGCAAGGACGAGTTCACCCGGAACAAGACGTCCCGCTGAGCCCCCTTCGCCCGGTCCGTCCGCTCAGGCGTCGGCTAGCTGAGCCTCTCCGGTGGCATGAACTCCCGTACGCACGGTCTGAGTTGAGAAGTCGGAGCCCAGCGCCCGGTCGAGGTCGCGCCACAGGTCCTCGACGTCCTCCAGACCGACCGACATGCGCAGCAGGCGGTCGCTGACGCCGGAGGAGGCGCGGTCGTCCTCGGGCACGATGCGGTGGCTGATCGACGCCGGGTGCTGGATGAGGGAGTCGACGCTGCCGAGGCTGACGGCCGGGGTGATCAGGCGGACCCGGGCTATCACGTCGTGCGGGTCGGTGAGCGTCTCGAAGGCCACCATGGCGCCGCCCACCTTCGGGTAGTGGACGCGCAGCACGCGCGGGTCGGCGGCCAAGCGGGCGGCGAGTTCGGCGGCGGTCGCCGACGCGGCGCGCACCCGTACGGGCAGGGTGGCGAGGCCCCGCAGCAGCAGGTAGCCGGCGAGCGGGTGCAGGACGCCGCCGGTGGCGAAGCGGATCTGGCGCAGTCTGCGGGCGAAGGCCTCGTCGCAGGCGACGACCCCGCCGAGTACGTCCCCGTGGCCGCCGAGGTACTTGGTCGCGCTGTGCAGGACGAGGCGGGCGCCGCTGTGTACGGGGCGCTGGAGCACCGGCGTCGCGAAGGTGTTGTCGACGAGCAGCGGTACCGTGCCACAGGCCTCGGCGAGCCCCTTCAGGTCGACCTCGGCCAGGGTCGGGTTGGCCGGGCTCTCCACCATGACCAGGGCGGTGTCGGGACGGATCGCGTCCGCGACGCCCGCCGGGTCGGTCCAGGAGACCTCGCTGCCGAGGAGCCCGGCGGTCAGGAGGTGGTCGCTGCAGCCGTACAGGGGGCGCACGGCGACGACGTGGCGCAGGCCCGTGGCGTGCTGGGCGAGCAGCACGGCCGACAGGGCCGCCATGCCGCTGGCGAAGGCGACGGCCGCCTCGGTGTCCTCCAGGCGGGCCAGGGCCGTCTCGAAGCGGGCGACGGTCGGGTTGCCGAGCCGGCCGTAGACCGGCGGGCCCTCGGGTGCCTCGCCGGTCGCGGCGAAGGCATCGATTCGGGCCGCTTCGCCCCGGCTGTCGTACGAGGGGTAGGTGGTCGACAGGTCGATCGGCGGGGCGTGCAGGCCGAGGGCGGCGAGGTCTTCGCGGCCCGCGTGCACGGCGAGGGTGTCCACGGCTGAGGCGTCCACAGGTGTGGTGTCGGCGTCCATGGGGCCACTGTGAACAGTCACCGGGCCCCGGGAGCCGTACCCCGTGTTACGTTCGGGCCATGGCCGAATCCGTCGTACTGGACCCGGTGGATCTGCACATTCTGCGCCTTCTGCAGAACGATGCCCGCACGACCTACCGCGATCTCGCCGCCGAGGTCGGCGTGGCGCCCTCCACCTGCCTGGACCGCGTCGCGCGGCTGCGGCGGACCGGGGTGATCCTGGGCTATCAGCTGCGCGTGGATCCGGCCAAGCTGGGCCGGGGGCTCCAGGCGCTGCTGTCCGTGCAGGTGCGTCCGCACCGGCGCGATCTGATCGGTCCGTTCGTGGAGCGGGTCAGGGCGCTGCCGGAGTCCCGGTCGCTGTTCCACCTGACCGGCCCGGACGACTACCTGGTGCATGTGACCGTCGCCGACACCGCGGATCTCCAGCGGCTCGTCCTGGACGAGTTCACCTCGCGGCCGGAGGTGGCCCGGGTGGAGACCCGGCTGATCTTCCAGCAGTGGGACTGCGGGCCCCTGCTGCCGCCGGCCTAGGACCGGTTCCGGGCCGCTGTGCGGGGGCCCGGAACCGGTCGGCGGGCGTCAGCGCGCGTCGGCCTTCAGGAGGTCGGCGCACTTCTCGCCGATCGCCATCGTGGTGATGCACGGGTTGACGGTGACGAGCTCCGGCATGACCGAGCCGTCGCAGACCCGCAGCCCGTCGATGCCCTTGACGCGCAGCCGGGCGTCCACGGGCGCCATGGCGTCGTCGTCGGCGCCCATCTTCACCGTCGAGGCGGGGTGGTAGACGGTGTTGTGGGTCTTGCGGATGTAGTCGAGCAACTCGTCGTCGGTCCGCACGTCCGGGCCCGGGGCCAGCTCGGCGCCCGCCCAGCCGCTGAGCGCGGGCTGCGCCGCGATCTCGCGGGCCAGCTTCAGGCCGTACGTCATGACCCGCTCGTCGTGCTCGTGCGTGAAGTAGCGGGGGTCGACCATCGGCTTGTCGCGGTAGTCGCGGGTGCGAAGGCGCACGGTGCCGCGCGACTTGGCCTGCGTCACGTTGGGGGTGAGGCAGAACGCGTTCTCGGTGGTCGGGTAGCCGTACCGGGCGGTGTTCATGTCGAACGGCACCTGGCCGTAGTGGAACATCAGGTCCGGGCGCTGAAGGCCGGGTTCGGTGTCCGCGAAGATGCCGATCTCCCACCACTGGGTGGAGGCCGTCGTCATGGGCTGCTTGGCCTCCCACATGATGACGCCCTCGGGGTGGTCCTGGAGGTTCTCGCCGACGCCGGGGGCGTCGACCAGGACGTCCACGCCCACCTCGCGCAGGTGGGCCGCGGGGCCGATGCCGGACAGCATGAGCAGCTTCGGGGTGTCGATCGAGCCGCAGGACACGATGACCTCGCGCCGCGCGGTGACGGTGCGGGTGTGGATGAGGTCCGGGTCGAGGTACTCGGCGCCGGTGCAGCGGCGGTTGGCGTCGATGAGGAGCTTCTTGGCGCGCACCCCGGTGCGCACGACGAGGTTGGGGCGCTTGTCCATCACGGGGTGGAGGTAGGCCACCGAGGACGACTGGCGGATGTTGTTCTCGTCCGAGTTGATCTGGAACCAGTTGGCCCCGCGGATCACGGTCCGGCCGTCGTTGAACTGCGTGGTGGGGATGCCCTGTTGGGCGCACGCCTCCAGGAGGGCCGCGCCGCACGGGTCGGCCGACTTGACGTTCCGGATCTTCACCGGGCCGCTGCGGCCGTGGTGGTCGCCGGGGGCGTCGTTGGTCTCCAGGCGCTGGTACAGCGGGAAGATGTCGGCGGCGCCCCAGCCCGAACAGCCCGCCGCCTCCCAGGCGTTGAGGTCCTCGGCGGGCGCCCAGAAGGCGATGCACGAGTTGTGCGAGGAGCAGCCGCCGAGCACCTTGGCGCGGGCGTGCCGCATGAAGCTGTTGCCGTGGGACTGCGGCTCGACGGGGTAGTCCCAGTCGTAGCCGGATTCGAGCAGGCCCATCCAGCGGTCGAGCTTGAGGACGTTGTCGTCGCCGACGTCGGAGGGACCTGCCTCCAGGACGCACACCGTGACCGACGGGTCCTCGCTGAGCCGGGCCGCGACCACGTTGCCCGCCGTGCCGCCGCCGACGACGACGTAGTCGAACTCCTCGGTGCGGACGGGGGATTCAGTGGGCTGTGTGGACATGGGTGTCTGACTCACTTTCGGTTTCCGATGCGGCATGGCTCGCGAGGACGCCGGTGCGGTGGCGCTGGACGAACCAGTAGTAGGCGAAGCCGCCGAGCAGGACGGCTCCGACGAAGAGGAAGGCACCCCAGCGCAGGTACCAGTGGTAGGGGGCGGTGGCGTTGTAGACCTCGGCGCGCGGCCAGGCGAGGTTGACGGTCATGAAGCCGCCCCACACGACGCCGACGATGTTCACCGGCAGGCCCCAGCGGCCCAGCGTGAACTTGCCGTCGCCGGCCGGGGTCCACTTGCCGCGCAGCCGGGCGATCAGCATCGGCGTGGTGACCAGCAGATAGGCGACGTAGATCATGATGATGCCGATGCTGGTGACCACCGAGAAGATCTGCGGCTGGCGGATGTTCACCAGGAGGATCACCAGGGCGAGTACG
The DNA here is from genome assembly GCF_045206365.1 of Streptomyces sp. NBC_00212. NCBI lineage: Bacteria > Bacillati > Actinomycetota > Actinomycetes > Kitasatosporales > Streptomycetaceae > Streptomyces > Streptomyces sp. NBC_00212. Next base: position 7,726,274 of record NZ_CP108115.1, on the reverse strand, counting down.
CCGATGACGACGGCGGGCGCCACGGGGGTCTTGAAGCGCGGGCTGACCTTCGCCATCAGGGACGCGGCGGGCAGGTTGTTGTCCCGGGACATCGCGAACGCGAGGCGGATGGCTGCGGTGTGCACGGCGAGCGCGCACACGGTGACCGCGATCAGGACGCACCAGAGCATCAGCTTGCCGCCGGTGTCGCCGAGCACGTCGAGCACGACGTACTGGAGGCCGTCGGTGGTGATGCCCTTGCCGTCGAGGCTGCTGACGCTCATCAGGGCGAGGATCAGGATCAGGCCGCCGAGCACGAACGAGGCGAGCAGCGCCCGCAGGATCGCGCGCGGCGCGTTGCGGGACGGGTCGACGGACTCCTCGCCGAGGGAGGCGGCCGTGTCGAAGCCGTACATCACGTAGGCGGAGGCGAGCGCCGCGGTGAGGAAGGCGCCCATGTAGCCGAAGCTGCCGCTGCCGCCGTGGCCGTGGGTGTCGAGCACCACGGAGGGGCCGCGTACGACGTGGACGGCGAACAGGACGATCAGGACGACGGTGGCGACGAGTTCGAGGAAGACGCCCGCCGTGTTGATGCGGGCCATCAGCTTGACGCCGAACGCGTTGACCAGGGTGGTGAAGAGGATCAGGACCGCGGCCAGGATCACGGCGTTGGTGGCGACGTCGTAGGTGCCGGTGCCGTCGCCGACAATCTGGAAGGCCTTGGAGATCTGCGGCAGGGTCGCCTGGTAGGCGAGCGCCACGGCGGCGATCGACACGATCGAGGCGACCAGCATCATCCAGCCGGCCAGCCAGCCCACGTGCGGACCGCCGAGCTTCTTGGCCCAGTTGTAGACCGAGCCGGCCACCGGGTACTTGGCGGCGAGTTCGGCGAAGCACAGCGCGACCATCAGCTGGCCGACGAAGACCAGCGGCCAGGACCACCAGTAGGCGGGCCCGCCGAAGCCGAAGCCGAAGTAGAACAACTGGAAGGTGCCGGTGAGGATCGAGATGTAGCTGATGCCTGCGGCGAACGTGTGGAAATTGCCGAGGGTGCGTTTGAGTTCGGGTCTGTAGCCGAACTCCCGGAGCTCGGCGTCATCCTTCGTCATGCTCATGACCAGACTCCAAGTAGGCAGGGATGCAGGAGGGGCACGGGGCGGTGACCGGCCGTCCGCGGGGAGCGGCCGGTCAGGGGGTCGGCGGCTAGCTCTCGAACCACCGCTGGGGTTCGGGGGCCGTGTTGCGCCAGATGTGCTTGGTCTCCTGGTACTCGGCCAGGCCCGCGGGCCCGAGCTCCCGTCCCGTCCCGGACTGCTTGTAGCCGCCCCATTCGGCCTGCGGGACGTACGGGTGGAAGTCGTTGATCCATACGGTGCCGAGCCGCAGCCCGGCGGCGACGCGGTGGGCCCTGGACTCGTCGGTGGTCCACACCGCGCCGGCGAGGCCGTAGATGGTGTCGTTGGCCAGGCGCACGGCCTCGGCCTCGTCGGTGAAGCGCTCGACGGTCAGGACCGGCCCGAAGGACTCGTCCCGCACCACACTCATACCGGCCCGGCACTCGTCGAGGATGGTCGGCGGGTAGTAGTAACCGCCTTCCAGATCAGGGGAGTTGGGCCGCTCGCCGCCGCAGCGCAGCACGGCGCCCTCGGCGATCCCTGCGGCGACGTAGGCCTCGACCTTGTCGCGGTGGGCGGCGGAGATCAGCGGTCCGGTCTCGGCCCGCTCGTCGAAGGGGCCGCCGAGCCGGATCAGCCGGGCGCGGCGCACGAGTTCGTCCACGAACCGGTCGTGCAGCGCGTCCTCGACCAGGAGCCGGGTACCGGCCGAGCAGACCTGCCCCGAGTGCAGGAACACGGCGGTCAGCGCGTTGTCCACGGCGGCGTCGAAGCTCGCGTCGGTGACGGCGACGTCGGCGAAGACGATGTTGGGGTTCTTGCCGCCGAGTTCGAGCGCGGTCTTCTTCACGGTGGGCGCCGCGGCGGCCATGATGCGGCGGCCGGTCACGAGCCCGCCGGTGAAGGAGACGAGGTCGACGTCGGGGTGCTCGGCGAGCGGCGCGCCCGCCTCGGCGCCCGCGCCGAGCACCAGGTTGGCGACGCCCGCCGGAAGGCCTGCCTCCGCGAGGAGCTTCATGAGGTGGATGGCGGTGTGCGGGGTCAGTTCGCTCGGCTTGAGCACGAAGGTGTTGCCCGCGCCGATCGCCGGGGCGACCTTCCAGGCGGTCTGGAGCAGCGGGTAGTTCCACGGCGTGATCAGCCCGCAGACACCCACCGGCTCCTGGACGACGCGGCTGTCGACGACCGGGTTCCCGGTGTCGACGACGCGGCCCGCGCCCTGCGCGACGACGAGGGCCGCGAAGTAGCGGAAGCAGTTCGCGATGTCGTCCATGTCGTAGCGGGACTCGACGAGCCGCTTGCCGGTGTCGAGGGACTCGGCCCGCGCGAGGAGTTCCTTGTCGCGTACGAGCAGGTCCGCGACGCGCTGCAGGAGCGCACCGCGCTCGGCCGGTGCCGTCCTCGGCCACGGGCCGTGGTCGAAGGCGGCACGGGCCGCGGCGATCGCGGCGGCGGTGTCCTTGGGGCCCGCCTCGTCGACAGTGGCGACCAGGGTGCCGTCGGCCGGACACCGGATCTCACGGGTCCGCCCGTCGACGGCGACATTCCACTGGCCGTCGATGAAGAGCTCGGGCATGGTTCGGGTCCTCCGATGGGTGCTGGGACAGGGCCATCACCGCCCCTGCCCCGGCATGCGGGGAACATGCCGAAAAAATCACCCGAAGTGACGGGCCTCACTTTCCGTGGTCCGTGCAGGTCAGAGACGTGCATGCCGTCACATACGGTCACTCCTGGTGAATCGCGAACGCCCGCAGGTCACTTCGCGTACGGAATGTGAGACCGAACTGCCGGTTCGGGGCCGCTTGTGCATACTGGCGTGTCGACGATTGATCACTTCCAACCCCCGCGGGAGCAGCCATGGTTGACCGGGCCACCAGCACAAGGGCCGCCTTCAAGGCGGTCGTCGAAGTCGGTCCGGACGCGCTCGACCAGGCGCGGGCCGCCGAGGCCGCGCTCCAGGAGGCGATCGCTCCGGCGGCCGGGGGCTTCGACTTCGGGGCCGTACGGTCGGCCGCGCGGGCGCTGCCGAACAGCTCCGTCGTCAAGATCATCCCCGGTTTCGGTCTTCAGGAGACCGCTCCGGTGCAGGTCATGGTGCTCACACTGAAGCAGGCCGTGTGCCAGGCGCTGGTCGAGCCGTTCGAGAACCCGGCGTTCTGGGCCAAGGCTGATGCCGCGCTGGCCCGGGTGTTCCTCGGCCTCGGCGAGCAGGAGGGGGCGGCGCACCTCGCCTTCCAGGACGGCGCGGACGGCACCCGCTACGTCTACCACCTGCTCTTCGCGCTCCAGGACGAGGAGACCGGCGGCCACCTGTACGTCGTCGCCTTCCGGGTCGAGGTGAGCGTGGCCGCGGACAAGGCGGAGCTCCTGTCGCTGGGCGCCGAGGACACCGCGGCGGTCACGATCCGCCTCGATGCGATCAGCGTGCGGCAGGAGCTCGCCGTCACGGCCTGACGCCGTCCGTCACACGGGCAGCGCCCAGGTCTGGTTGGCCTGGTGGTCGCCGCAGGTCCAGGTGTCGAGCTTGGTGCCGCTCGCCGTGCCGCCTCCGTACACGTCGAGACAGAGCCCGGATCCCGCGTTCACGAGCGTGCCGTCCTGGCCGCTGGTCCACCGCTGGGCGTCCGTGCCGGTGCAGGCCGAGAGGGTGGCGGCGCTTCCGGCGCCGGCCCCGCTCGCGGTCAGGCACTTGCCGAGCGCCCGTACGGTGTCGTCGCCGGCCAGGGTCCAGCGCTGGTTGGCGTTGCCGGTGCAGGGATAGAGGATCACCGCGGTGCCGTTGGCGGTGCCGCTGTTGGACACGTCCGCGCAGTTGGCGCCGTTGCCGGTGAGCTGGCCGGTGGGTACGGCGGGGGCGCAGCCGCTGCCCGGGGTGAGCCGCCAGATCGCGGTGCCGTGGGCCGGCACGGTCGCGGTCAGCGCCGAGGACGTCGTCGAACTCGCCCCGCTCCAGAGGTCCTTGGCCCTCACCTTGCAGCCGGGCAGGCCGATCGAGGCGAGCGAGGTGGAGATGTTCCGCGCGGAGGAGGACCGGTTGAGCACGGCGACGGCCCGGTCTCCATTTGCCAGCGGGCGGGCCAGGACGTCGGTGGTGCCGTTGGTGGCGACCACCCCGGCCTGCCGTCCCAGGCTGTCCTGGTCGATGGCGACGAGGGCGGTGTTGCCGAGGGCCGAGAGCCCGGCCGGGCTGAGGGCGGCCACGTCGGAGGAGAGGATCAGCGGGGCGGCCATCATCGACCAGAGCGCCACCTGGCTGCGGGATTCGTCGGCGGTCAGGCCCGGTGCCCCGGCGAGCACGAAGTCGGGGTCGTTCCAGTTGCCCGGTCCGGCGTAGCGGCCGATCCAGCGGTTGTAGCCGTAGTTGGTCAGCACGCTCGACCAGCGGCTCGTGTCGGGCTTGTTCGGGTCGTACGTCGCGATGTCGTAGCCCTCGCGCCAGAGCTGGCCGTCCTTGCCGACCCACGAGAGCACGTTGAACCAGCCGGGGTTGCCCCATTCGCCGGTCTGGAAGTAGGCGGGCGCCGATTCGGAGAAGACGATGTCGCGGCCGACGTCCGCCAGGGCCGCGGCCTCGGCGTCGTACGCCTGGCGGTAGGCGCCTTCCTTGGCCTGGCCGGGGGCGACGTACAGGTTGCAGCCGTCGAGCTTGAGGTAGTCCACGCCCCAGGAGGCGAAGGTGGCGGCGTCCTGGGCGAAGTGGTCGGGGCCGCCACCCTTGGGCTGTCCGCTGCCGGGGTAGCCGCCGCAGGTGCCCCAGCCGGCGTCCTCGTAGATGCCGAACCTGAGGCCGCGCGCGTGCAGGTAGTCGCCGAGCCAGGCCATGCCGTGCGGGAACCGGGCGGGGTCCGCGACGAGGTTGCCCGCCGCGTCCCGGCTCTTGGTCATCCAGCAGTCGTCCACGGTCAGCGTGTTGTAGCCCTTGGCGGCGAGGCCCTTGGAGACCAGCGCGTCGGCGTTGTGCACGACGGTTTGTTCGCTGATGTCGCACATGTAGTGCGCCCAGTTGTTCCAGCCCATCGGCGGGGTCGCGGCGAGCGGCCCGCTCTGGGCGGGGGCGGCCGCGGGCTTCGCGGGGGCCGGGGCGGCCAGGGCCCCGGTCGCGGTCAGCGGGACGGCCAGGAGCGCGGCCAGCAGAGCGGCGGCTCTGCGGCGGCGCGTGGGAAGTGACGGCACGACAGATTCCTTCCTGGCCCGGCCGGTTGGGGCCCGGGCGGGATGCGTCGGAGGGCAGGGGAAGGTGCCGATCCCGCCGGCACGAGCCTGCCGGAGGGCACCCGCCAGTGCAGTACTGATGCTCGTATCTGTCAATGGCTCCCATTCAACGAGCACAAACAAGCATCCGCCGCCGCCCGCACCGTGCCCGGCATTGCCACGGCGTGTCCGGCCGCGGGCCGTCCGGGGGCGTCGAACGGCCCCGCACATGCTTGCGCAGGCCGGACACGCCGACGACTCAACTGCCGTACGAATCCGGGGCGTTGGCCCGGCACCGCTACGGTGCGACCACACCCGCCTCGTGGGCGAGCAGCCCGGCCTGGGTGCGATTGGCGCATTCGAGTTTGTCGAGCATGCGCGACACATAGCCCTTGACGGTCGCCTCCGACAGATAGAGCCGGGCCGCGATCTGCGCGTTGGAGAGCCCCTCCCCCAGGCCCGCCAGGACCTCGGCCTCGCGCTCGGTCAGCTGCGCGACGCGTTCGCGTGCCCGGTCGCGGGCCGACAGGCCGTCGGTCGAGGCCGCGATCAGCCGCCGGGCGGCGGCGGGCGACAGAACGGTGTGCCCCTCGGCGGCCACCCGGACGAGCCCGATGAGATCCTCCGGCGGGGTGGACTTCACCAGGAACCCCGAGGCCCCGGCGCGCAGCGCCCGCAGGACGTACTGGTCGGCGTCGAAGGTCGTGAGCACCACGATGGGCGGCGCGTCCGGGCGCCGGGCCAGCTGCTCGATGGCGGTGATCCCGTCCGTGCCCGGCATGCGCAGATCCATGAGGACGACATCGGGCCGGTGGCGCAGCACCGCTGCCACGCCCGCCGCCCCGTCGTGCGCCTCGGCGACGACCTCGATGTCGGCGGCCGAGCCCAGGATCGTACGGAGGAATCCGCACACCATCGGCTCGTCGTCCACGACAACCACTCGGATCACAGGTCACACCATCGATTCCGCTGTCGGTACAAAGGCGGGCAGTACGGCCTCGACGCAGAACCCGCCGTCCGGTTCCGGACCGGCCCGCAGGCTTCCGTGCACGAGCTCTATCCGTTGCCGCAGCCCCGCGATGCCGAGGCCCGAACCGGTGCGCGCCAGCTCGCTGTTGGGCCCGCCGCTCGGCCGGGTGTTGCGCACGGCGACCCGGACCCGCCTCTCGTCGTACTCGACCTCGACGGTGACGCGCGCCCCGGGGGCGTGCTTGTGCACGTTGGTCAGCGCCTCGCGCACGGTGCGGTACGCGGTGCGGCCGACCACGGGTGAGGCCAGCGACCGGTCGCCCCGCTCGGCCAGTTCCACCGGCACGCCCGCCGCCGTCGACTCGGCGACCAGCGCCGCGAACCCGTCGAGCGAGGGGGTGGGGTCGTCTTCCGGCGCGGTGCGCAGAATGCCGACCAGGTCGCGCAGTTCCTCAAGGGCCTGGCAGCCGGCCGCCCGCAGTTCCTCGGCCGCGCGCCGGGTCGCCTCGTCGGAGGCCGTCACGCGCAGCGCGCCCGCCTGGAGCACCATGAGGCTCACCCGGTGGGTCACCACATCGTGCATCTCACCGGCAAGACGTGCGCGTTCCTCGGTGCAGGCCCGCTCGGCGAGGAGATAGCGCTCGCGTTCGGCCCGTTCGGCACGCTCGGTCAGGGCGCACACGAGGCGCCTGCGCGCGTCGAAGTACAGGGCGAGCAGGGGGCCGACGGCCGTGCGCAGCAGGCCGATGGTGATGACCGTGATGGACGGCTGCCAGGCCCGGGCGACGATCAGCGTGAAGATGCCGAGCACGAGGAACGCCATGCGCCGGTTGCGGGCGTTCTTCCCGTAGAAGAGGGGGCCGTAGGCCGCGAGGGCCGTCGAGAACGGGGCCCACACATTGCCCGGGTTCGCGGGAGTGAGCGCGTGCACCGGCGAGATCAGCAGGGTCACGGCGAGCGTGAACGCGCCGAGGACCGCCACCACCGTCAGCGGGGCCCGACGGCGGGCCACCAGCGAGAGGCAGGCGAGCGCCTGCAGGCCGAGCAGCGTCCAGGCGAGGGGGCCGGGCCGCTCGGGCCACCAGGTCGCGCCGACCAGCGTGATGGCGGTGTCGCCCAGGGCGAAGCAGAAGGCGAGCGCCGCATCCACGGCGAGCGGATGCCGATGGGGCCACGGTCCGTCACTCATGCGGCTTACGGTAGGTCATCCCCGGGCGCGGGATCGCGACAGCGGACCTTCCGGTCCGGGCACACCCTACGAAAGTCGCATGCCGCCCCGGGCGGCCCTTCTTTCGTCGCCCCGGAACCCGACCGCCCGCCCTGCCGCCCGGCACCCGTTCCGCGGTGGAATCGAGTCATGGAAACGAATCAGGACAGGACCACGGCGGCCCCCGGTCTCGGGCGCTACGCGATCGACCCGGGCGGCTCGACCGTCACCTTCCGGACCCGGCACGTGTTCGGGCTGCTTCCGGTGAGCGGCAGCTTCGCGATCCGGTCCGGGACCGTCGACATCGCCGAGCCGCTCGACGCGTCGAACGTCAGCGCCGAGATCGACACGGCGAGCTTCAGCACCGGCAGCCGGCAGCGGGACGCCGTCGTACGCTCGCCACGCTTTCTAGACGCCGACCGCCACCCACTGATCACCTTCACCGCGGACCGCCTCGACGGCACGAACGTGCTCGGCACGCTCACCGTGTGCGGCATCGCCCGCCCGCTGAGCCTGTCCATAGCGGAGTCCACCTTGTCGACGGGCGCGTTCACCGCCGTCGCCACGGCCCGGATCGACCGCACCGCGTTCGGGGTGACCGCGTCCCCGGGCATGGCCGGGCGCCATCTCGACATGACGGTGCGGGTCCGGTGCGCGCGCCCGTGACGTCGGCCGAGGATCAGCCGGGGCCAAAAGCACTGGTAGGAACGACGGACCTCTGACAGGGTCCAGTTCCGTGACGCACAGCGACAACATCGAGATCAGCACCCTCGCCGAGCGGCCCGAACTGGCCTCCCGGCTCTACGACATCAGCGACACCTGGCCCGAGTTCATAGCCCGGGACCTGGTCGGCTACGCCCTGCTCGGCCGGGTGCCCGAGGAGTTCCCGCAGTACTGCGTGGTGGCCACCGAGGGCGGCCGGCCGATCGCCCGCGGGTACAGCGTGCCCTTCGACGCGGCGCTCGACGGCCGCGAGGAGATGCCGGACCGGGGCTGGGACCAGGTCCTGGCGTGGGCCTTCGACGACCTCCGGCGCGGGCGTCCGCTGACGACGGCGAGCGCGCTGGAGATCACGATCGACGTCGGCCACCTCGGGCGGGGCCTGTCCCACCGCATGCTGGCCGCGATGCGCGACGCGGTGCGGCGCCAGGGTCTTGGCGCGCTGGTGGCGCCGGTGCGCCCCACGGCCAAGCACCTCCGGCCTCGGGTGCCCATGGCCGAGTACATGCGCGAGGTCAGGGACGACGGGCTGCCCGCCGACCCGTGGCTGCGTGTCCACGTCAGGGCCGGCGGCACCATCGAGAAGGCGGCCGCCGCGTCGATGACGGTGAGCGGGACGCCGGCCGAGTGGCGCCGGTGGACCGGCCTCCCCTTCGACCGGGACGGCGAGATCGAGGTGCCGGCCGCCCTGGTCCCGGTGCACTGTGACACCCGTCACGATCGCGTCAGCTATGTGGAACCCAACGCGTGGGTGCGCCACGGCCTGCGGCCCTGAAACGAGGGCGTCCGGTCGCGGCGCCGGGCCGGGAACGGCGAGGACGCTCCGCAACCACCATTGACGGATCAGTCACTTTCACAAGATTTGTAAGACAAATCCGGAACCCATTGGTCACTCTTGCCCATCCCGTCTGGTGAACGAAACAGGCATGCCCTTGGGCCAAAGAACCAATCCGGAGCGATCGCAATGACCAACCCCCGCAACGGGGCCTACCAGTCTCGGGGCCACCGCCGGGCCAGCCGCGCCAAGCGCTGGATACTCGGCGTGGTCTCGCTCGTCGTGCTCGGCCTGATCGCGTGGCCCGTCCTGAACTACTTCGACGTCTTCTCGGACAAGGGCGACGCGATCAGCTTCGGGCAGGACGGCGGCGCGGGCGGTGGGGACAAGCCCGGCGGTGGCTCGGCGAAGGGGGCCGACTCCAAGGTCCTCATGCCGACCGGCCCGGAGGCCAAGTTCACGGTGGCCGGCACGGTCCCCGAGAACGACACCAAGATCGCTGTGACGACCCTCGAAGGCAAGAAGTCCGGCTTCAAGGGCAAGGTCTGGGTCTGGGTCCCGCCGGAGTACAAGGACCCGAAGTACGCCAAGAGCGGCTTCCCGGTCATGGTCGCGCTGCCCGGCGGCGCCGGCTACCCGACCAACTACTGGATGGGCACGGACCTCAAGCTGGAGGCGAGCATCTCCCAGTGGTCCAAGGAGGGCAAGAGCCTCCCGTTCATCCTGGCGATGCCGGTCCTGAACCCCCACCCGGACACGGGCGGCCTGTACTGGGACGCGAGTGACATCCCGGGCCAGCCGAAGATGGGCACCTGGCTCACGGAGGACGTCCCCGACCTCATCAAGGCCAACTTCCGTACGATCAAGTCGCGTGACGGCTGGGCCTTCATGGGCTCCTCCACCGGCGGCTTCGCGGGTCTCAAGAGCGTGCTGCAGAAGCCGGACCAGTTCAAGGCGGTCATCGCTTCGGGCCCCGACATCGTCCCCGACTCCCGCCTGTGGGCCGGGCACGACAAGGAGAAGGCGGAGAACAACCCGAACCTGCTCGCCCAGAAGCTGATCGACGCGAAGCACCCGGACGTCTATCTGGCCTTCCAGGTCGGCACCGTGGGCTCCGACGCGCAGGCCAAGCCGAAGATCGAGGAGTTCATCAAGAAGTTCGGCAACAAGGGCCCGGTCAAGACGAAGCTCAGCGTCATCCAGGGCGGCGACCACAACGCCAAGACGTATGTGCCGAACATGGCCAACGGCGGCCTCATCCAGTGGATCAGCGAGCACATGCAGGGCCCCGAGCCCGCGTCCTGACCCGCCCCCCTCGCACCGTGGAGCCCCTGCCGTCCGGCGGGGGCTCTCGCGTACCCGGGTCCTTCGGATGCAGGAATGCGGGCGAACACCCCCCGCAGACCACGGTGATCAGGACCGTCCGGAACTACCGTTCGTTGGTCAGGTCGTGGACCCACGCCGCCCGGCGCATGGGCCTCGGTACGAACGGAGGAGCGGGCGTGGGGAATTCAGCGATCGGCGCGGACGGAAGCCCACAGACCGAGGGTGAGGAACCGCACGGACCGCGCCGGCCCAAAGCCGGGAAGCACCGCTCGTTCTGGAAGGAACTGCCGATCCTCATCGGTGTCGCGCTGGTGCTCGCGCTCTTCATCAAGACATTTCTGGTGCAGGCGTTCTCCATCCCGTCCGAGTCCATGGAGAACACGCTGCGGCCCGGCGACCGCGTCCTCGTCGACAAGCTCACGCCCTGGTTCGGCTCGGAGCCGGGGCGCGGCGAGGTCGTCGTCTTCCACGATCCCGCCAACTGGCTTGACGGAGAGTCGACTTCGCAGCCGAACGTCGTGCAGAAGATCCTGTCGTTCGTCGGGGTCATGCCGTCGGCCAACGAACAGGACCTGATCAAGCGGGTCATCGGGGTCGCCGGCGACACCGTGGAGTGCAAGGGCACCGGCCCCTTGAAGGTCAACGGCAAGCCGCTCGTCGAGCCGTACGTCAATCCCAGCGGCACGCCGTGCTCGGCCGACGACCAGGGCGGCCAGTTCAAGGTGACCGTGCCCAAGGGCAAGATGTGGGTGATGGGCGACAACCGGCAGCGCTCCGCGGACTCCCGCTACCACCAGCACGACAAGACTCACGGGTTCGTCCCGGTCGGCGACGCCGTGGGCCGCGCCTTCGTGGTCGCCTGGCCCGTCTCCCGCTGGGCGACGCTGCCCGTCCCCGACACCTTCGACCAGCCCGGCATCAACACCGCAGCCGCCCTCGCACCGGGCGCGCTCTCCCTCGCGGGCGCGGTGCCCGCGGTGCTGGTGCGCCGGCGACGGATCGGCGGCCGCCGCGACTGACCGGCCCCGGCGTCAGCGCGTCGCGGGCGCGGACGGCGGCGCGGGCCCGAGGGGCGTGGCGCCGCGTGCCGGTGCTCCCGTCACCGGGCCCGCCCCGGGCTTCGACGAGGGTGGGGTGGGCGTCTCGCTCCGCGACTTCGAGCGGTCGCCCGACGGCGGGTCCGCAGACGGCGACGGCAAGGGGCCAGGTGTCTTGGACGGAGCCGGCGTCGGAGTCGGCGGGGGCTGGACGGGGCCCGGCGAACTGGCGGGCAGCGGGCGCTGCTCGTCGTGGCCGGAGGCCAGCGTGACATAGCCGACCGCTATGGCTGCGGCAGTGGCGAGCCCGGCCAGCGGCAGGGCGAACCGGCGCAGCCGCAGCCGGGCCAGCGCGGTGCGGCGCAGATGGGGCCCCGGCGGGTCGGCGGGCCGCAGATCCGCGTGGGTGATGCCGTCCGCGCGGGCGGCCAGGGCGCCGCGCAGCCGCCTCTCGACCGGACGCTCGGGGGTTTCGGGCCCGCTCCAGTGGCCGCTCATACCCGTGCCTCCAGGATCTTCTCCAGCGAGTCGAGGGCCCGGCTCGCGATGGACTTCACCGAGCCCCGGCTGATGCCGAGAGTGGTCGCGATCTCCGCCTCCGTGAGGTCGCTCCAGTACCGCAGGACGAGCACCTCGCGGCGCCGCACCGTCAACTGGCCCAGAGCGGCGAGGACTTCGCGGTGTTCCTCGTCCAGGACGACGCGTTCTTCGGCCGAGGGTGCGTCGGGTATGTGGGGCGGGGTGTAACCGCGGGCCGTGCGGCGCCGGCGCAGCACGGAGCGCGAGGCGTTGACGACGGCGGTGCGCAGATAGGCGAGCGCGTTGTCGATCTCGTCGATGTGCTCGCCGTGGCGGCGGTACAGCGCGGTGAACGCGTCCTGCACGACGTCCTCGGCGCTCGCCCGGTCGTCCACCAGCATGACCGCGAGATGCACCATCTTGAGCCGGTGCGCGTGGTAGAGCTCACTGACGGTCGGCGGCGCGGCCCCGGGCTCGCGGGCGTCACCCGACCGGCTCCGGCCGAACGCCTCCACGCGTCCCTCGCGGGGTGCGGTGCGGCCCCGGCGCAGCAGTCCGCGCCACCGGGGGGCGAGTCGGCTCAGCGCGAAGGGGATGGCCGGGTGCGGTGCGGCGGTGTACTCCATCAGTTCCTCGGTGCGCAGGCGTGGCCCCGCCCTGGTCGTGGGCGGGGCCGTGGGGTGCCTCGGTGCCGGTGTCCGAACCCCGTCCGGACACCGGTTCTCAGTGCTGTTGCCGCCGCCGTACGGCGTAGACGGTTCCGGCGCCCGCGAGGATCAGCGCGCCGGCTCCGGCGCCCATCACCGTGGTGGTCGTGGACGAACCAGTATGGGCCAGCTCCTTCTGGTCCGAGGGTGCGGGGGCGGCGGCCGGTGCGGCCGGCTTGGCATCCGTGCCGGGCGCCTCCACACCGGGCGTCGCCGGGCTCTTCGGCTGCGCGGTCGCAGGGGCGGCCGCGGGCTGCGCGGTCGGCGGCTCGGCCGACTGCTTGCCTTCGCCCGCGCGCTTGACCGGCGAGGACGGGACGGCGCTCGCGTCGGCCGCCGCGGCCGGGGCCGGGCGCTTGGGCTGGGCGCTCGGCCCGTCCGCGTACGCCGTACCGGCGAGCGCGGGGACGGCGAGGGCGAGGAGCAGGCCGCTCGCCGCCGCGGCGCCGGCGAGCCGGCGGGGGCTGCGGGAGGCGGGGCGGTCGGGACTGTGCTGGGGGACGGTCACGTTGTGCTTCTCCACGGTCGGCAGGCGGCGCGGTAATTGCGCCTTCACCCCTGACGACGTGCGATGGCGACGGGGGTTGCCGCTCGTCCGCAAAAAACTTCCGGGGCCGGTGAAACTCCCCTCGTCCCCGTGCGCGGGGACGGCTCCGGCCCGGCGCGGTGTGCCGCGCGGGCCGGAGCCGTCTCCTCAAAGGAGCTCGGGCCGCGGAAGGTTCAGCAGGTGCCCTCGTCCTGCCAGACCCCCCACTCCCCCGTTGTCCCGGGCTCCTCGTTCTGGGTCCACCACTTGGCCTTCCACTTGTGGCCGTTGTGGGAGACCTCGTTGCCCTGCGTGTAGACCGCGCCCGAGCTCCAGGCCGCCACCGCGCAGGTGCCGCCCGGCGAGGAGGGCGGCGCAGAGGACGGCGGGGGCGAGGAGGGCGGGGTGGCTCCGGCGAACTTCACGGAGTACTTGGCGAAGTCCCAGGCGGCCTGCGGAACGCTGCTGCACGTGCCCGACGTCGTGCCGTTGTTGTCGGGCGGGCTGCACTGCCGGTCCCGGTTGAGGGACCAGAAGGTGAAGCGGGCCATGCCGTGGCTCGTCGCGTAGTCGAGCACCGTCTGGAAATCTCCTTGCGAGAAGAACTCGCCGGTGTCGCTGCGGCCGTTCATCCCGGAGAAGCCCTCGTGGGCGTAGGCGGTCGCCGCGTTCCAGCCGAACGTCGACTGGAGTATCGAGTTGAAGTTGGTCAGCGCGCTCGTCTGGGCGGCGGCCCCGCTGAACCCCCCGTCGAACGGCATGATCGAGAAGTTGTCGGGCACAAAGCCCTGCGTCTTGGCCTCGTTCAGCATCTGCTTCCCGAACCAGCCGGTGCCGTCCGCGGTTCCGGCGGTGGTCACCGACACGTACAGGCCCGGGTTGTTCTGCTGGAGGATCTTGGCGGCGCCGATCTCGTGGGAGATGGCGGTGGTGTTCTCGTACTCCGGCTCTTCGAGGTCGAAGTCGATCGCCCTGAGCTGGTACTTGGTGATCACCTGCTGGTACGCGGCCGCGGTGGAGGCCGCGTCCGAGCAGTTCTGGCCGAGCTTGGTGCCGCCGTAGCCGCCGACGGAGGCCGAGACGTCGCCGCCCTTGGCACGGATCGAGGAGATGATTCCGGCGACCGCGGTGTCGGAGGAGGCGGGCGCCGTGCCGCCCCAAGTCGGGCTGCAACCACCGCCGTTGGGGGCGAGGACGAACGCGAGCTGGAAGGCCTTGAGGCCGGTGGCGTCCATGATGGCGGAGGTGTCGGGCGGGTTGTTGTCCAGCGGCATCAGATAGGGCGCGGCCGCGTACCAGCGGCCGCCGAGCCCGGCCGCGTCCGCGGTCGCGCCCGAGGCCTGACCGGTGACGAAGGCGGTGAGCCCGGCGGCTGCCAGTGCGGCGCTGGCGGCGCCGCAGAGGAGAGCACGAAGTGGCTTCATGTCGAGGTCTCCTGGGGGTGGGAGGGGCTCCCAGAATTGGGCGATGGCCGGAACACGTCAACGACTTGGACTAGACCATTGCTGTTCCTTGAACAAAGGAAACGGGCCCCCGCGAACAGAACCGGCCACAAGGGGCGCACAGCGCGGCATATGCATCGGATTGCTGAGGTTCCTGCGGCCGCCGTGCACACGGCCGCCCGGCACGTGCGGGCCGAGCAGCGGCTGCGCGCCCTGTCCGCGGCCGGGGCCGGGTCGTCCACCGCAGCGCCCTGCCTGTACCCGCACCATCTGCAGTACGGCGAGCCGCACGACGCCCGGCACTGGCGGGAGCAGAGCGAGGTCCTGGCGAACGGCGTCCCACCGGCCCCGCCGTACCGCCTCCATCCCATCGAGCACGAACCCCTGCTGCCGCAGCCCCGCAGCGGCCCGGCCTCGGCCGGCAGCGTCGAAGAGGCCGTCGGCCCGCTGTCGCCCGGGGAGCTGTCGGGCCTCGCCGGCCTGGTCAGCAGGCTCACCGCGGCCAGCGACCGCGGCTTCGGCACGTTCGTGCGGCCGGACCCCGGCCTGGCCGCCGCCGGATGCCTGCCGTGTAGGCCGGACGGCACAAGCCGACCTGCGTGATGTCCGTTCTGTTCCTACGGTGGCTGAATGGTCATCAGATCCGGATTCCGCTCCATGGCTGCTCTCACCGCCACTGCCGCCATCGGTCTGTGCTGCCTCGCTCCGACGCCCGAGAGCTCCGCCGCCGCGCCCCAGCCGGGCCCGCCGACGGGTGAACACGTACGTCCTCGGCGGGACGCGCCCGCCCTTCCGAGTGACGTGTCGGCCCTTTCGTACGTGGTCGCGGACGCCCGCACGGGCAAGGTCCTCGCCGCCCGGGACGCCCATCGCAAGCTGCCGCCGGCCAGCACTCTCAAGACGCTGTTCGCGGTCACGGCGCTCCCCCATCTGCGCGCCGATGACCGGCACACGGTCTCCGACCAGGACCTCGCGGGCATCGGCCCGGGCAGCAGCCTGGTGGGCGTCGAGTCCGGGCACACCTACCAGGTGTCCGACCTATGGCGCGGGGTGTTCCTCAGCTCCGGCAACGACGCCGTGCACGTCCTTGCCTCGCTGAACGGCGGCTGGGAGGAGACCGCGGCCCAGATGCAGGCCCAGGCCCGGCGGCTCGGCGCGCTCGACACCGAGGTCGTCTCGCCCGACGGCTACGACAGCCCGGGCCAGGTCTCCTCCGCGTTCGACCTCGCGGTGTTCGCCCGGGCGGGCCTGGCCCGCCCGGACTTCGCCGAATACTGCTCGACCGCGTCAGCGCAGTTCCCCGGCACAGGCGGCTCGTACGGGATCGTGAACACCAACCGCCTCCTTTCGGGGAGCGACGGGATCGCCCGGTATCCGGGGATCATCGGGGTCAAGAACGGCTACACGACCCATGCGGGCAACACCCTGATCGCGGCCGCCAAGCAGGGCGAGCGCACCTTGCTGGTGACCGTCATGAATCCACAGGCCGGCGGCGGATTCACGGTCTACGAGGAGGCTCGCAGCCTGCTCGACTGGGGCTTCAGGGCCTGGGACAGCGTCGACGCGGTGGGCTCCCTGGAACCCGTGCGGCCCACCAAGTCGGCCAGGCGCCAGGCCCAGATCACGCACGCGGCGGCGACGAAGCCGATCCGTGCGGCGGACGAAGGCGATTCGGTCTGGCCGGTGGCGGGTTCCGTGGCCGGGGGCCTCGCCGTCGCCGGAACGTTCGTCCTGTTGGTACGCCGCCGCACGGGCCGGGTTCGCGATGAGCGCCCCGTGGAGTGAGCGCCCACCGCGCGCCCGTCAGCTCGGCCCTGTTCGGCCGGCGGGCGCCGGCCCTGCGAGCGCGGCTCGCAGCCGGGCCAGCAGGGCCCGGCCCGCGGGTCCCGCCGGGCCCTGGGTGCGCCAGGCCAGGGCGATCCGGCCGCGCGGTTCCGGCTCGGTGATGCGCAGGGTCCGCAGGCCCTCGGCGTAGCCCGCGCCGTGGGGGGACGCGGGGAGCACGGCGACGCCGAGGCCGCGCACGGCGAGCCGGGCCAGGAGTTGCGGGGAGCCCGCCTCGAAGGCGATGCGCGGCCGGATTCCGGCTTCGGCGCAGGCCCGGTCGAGGAGCGCGCGCAGGCCGGTGCCGCGCGGCAGGCTGATGAGCGGGCGGCCCTCCAACTCGGCGAGGCGGACCTCCGTGCGGCCGGCAGTGAGGAGCGGGTCGCCCGGGGCGACGGCGGCCACCAGGGGCTCGTCGACGACCACTTCGAGCGAGATCCCCGGCGGCACCGCGTCCTGCGCGAGTCCGGCCAGGGCGATGTCGAGCCGACCCGCGAGCAGCGCGGCGAGCATCCGCTCGGAGGTGTCCTCGGTGAGCGTGATCTCGACGTCGGGGTGGGCGTCGTGGAAGTCGGCCAGGAAGGCCGCCACGTCGAAATCCTGGGTGACGACTCCGGGGACCACTCCGATGGTGACGTGGCCGCGGAGCAGCCCGGTGAACTCGTCCACGGTGTGCCGGACCGCATCGACGGCGGCCAGCGCGGCCCGCGCGTGGGGCAGCGCCGCCTCGCCCGCCTCGGTGGTGGTGACCGAGCCGCCGGTGCGGTCAAGCAGGGGCTGGCCGAGCTCCCGCTCCAACTGCCGGATCTGCGCGCTGATCCCGGGTTGCGCCACATGCAGACGGGCGGCGGCGCGGGTGAAGTTGGCCTCCTCCACCACCGCGACGAAGTACCGCAGCTGTCGAAGCTCCATGCCCCGGATCCTAGGGGGTGTCCGATGGGCCATGGCCGGGGCCGCAGCTCTCCCCCACCACAGAGTCACACTCGGACCAGTCCTCAATTCAGCCTAAGATTCCCAGAATTCAGCTTCCATTTGCCTTGAAATCGACCAAGCATCCAGCAACACGCCTTTCTTTTGGCCGATGTTGGGGAGGTCGGCGACCTGCACACCAGTGCGATGTCCTGCATGGATGCGGCCCCCTCGGGTCACTTCGCGTGACCGAATGTTTCCGGTGTGTTGCGCGGAGCTCTCAGCTGCGGGAGAGACTCCTGTTCGTTCTTCGGAAACCAACCCCCAGGAGTGTTCGAAATGCGGAAGATCGCAGCAGTCAGTGCCCTCGCCGTCGCCTTGCTGGCCAACGGACTTGTCGGTACGGGACTCGGCAGCGCGACCGCGGCCCCGGCCGACGCCATGAAGCCCATGAGCCTGTACCCGCCGTCCGCGCTCGTGATCAGCATCGAGGCCGGAACCGGCGACGAGGGCGCCTCCGTCCAGCGTGCGGTCACCCTCAGCTGCGCCCCGACGCCGTCGGGCACGCACCCCGCGCCGGCTGCGGCATGTGCCGAACTCAAGCGCGCGCAGGGTGACTTCACCGCCCTCTCCGCGAGCGGTGCCCCACGGATCTGTACCAAGGTGTGGAACCCGGTCACGGTCCGGGCGGACGGTGTCTGGAACGGCAAGCGGGTCAGCCACGTACAGACCTACGGCAACTCCTGCATGAAGGCGGCCGGCTCCGAGGCCGTGTTCAACTTCTAGGCGGCCGGCTCCGAGCCTGCTTTCAACTCGGCCCATCCATGGCCGGGTTCACCCTCGGGCGGGGACCCAAGGGTCACATCCTCGGGCCGGACCGGCCGCAGGGGGTGACAGGAGGAATCCAACTCGCGTTACTTGACATGTCTTCGTCGCTTCACCCGACGATGGCACTGTCCTGACGGAGAGTCACCCCCCTAGGAGGACCCGTGTCGGATCCCCGGCCCAGACGATTCACGCCCCGGCTGCGCACAGCCCTGCTCGGCGCGCTCGCCGCCTGCCTCGCCCTTACCGCGGCGGGTGCCGGCGGCAGCGCTTCCGCGGCGGGGCCCGAGACCCTGCCGCTGTCCGGGGCCACCGTCTCCGGCCTGCACAACACCTACGACCCGGCCGCCTTCCCGTACTTGGCACAGGCCCTCGACACCGGCACGTCGATGATCGAGCTCGACGTGTGGGACGACTTCATCACCAAGGAGTGGAAGGTCAGCCACTCCAACCCGCTGGGCAACAGCAACAACTGCGTCAACGCCAGCACCCCCGGCCAGCTCTACACGGGCGGCGCCAACAAGAACCTGGAGAGCTGCCTGGACGACGTACGGGTCTGGCTCGCCGCCCACCCCGGGCATCCGCCGCTGGTCATCAAGCTGGAGATGAAGGCGGGCTTCCAGGCCACGTACGGCATGGGCCCCGCCAAGCTCGACCAGGCGATCAGCGACCACCTCGGCTCGGCGGTCTTCCGCCCGGCGGACCTGCTCGCCAAGCCGGGCGGCGGCCAGTACGCCACGCTCGACGAGGCCGCGAACGCGGGCAACTGGCCGACCCGCGCGGCGCTCGCGGGCAAGGTGATGCTCGAAGTGATCCCGGGCACGGTCGAGGAGGGCAACCCCACCGACAGCCTGTGGACGGACGTCGAGTACGCCCGCTACCTGCGCGACCTCGCGGCAGCCGGACGCACGGGCCAGGCCCAGGTCTTCCCGGCGGTCCACAACGCCCAGGCGGGCGACCCCCGTTCACGCTATGCCGACACCTCGATCCGTCCGTGGTTCGTGGTCTTCGACGGTGACGCGGCGACGTACACGAACGGTTCGATCGACACCAATTGGTACGACGCGCACCACTACTTCGTCGTCATGACCGACGCGCAGAACGTGGCCCCGGCCCTCGACGACAAGAACCCGTCCCCGGCGGACGCCCAGGCACGGGTGGCCCGGCTCGCCGCCGCCCACGCCAGTGTCGCCTCCAACGACTGGACCTCTCTTCCCCAGGTCCAGTCGCTGGCCCTGCCCCGCGGGGTGGGCTGACGGGACCCGCACGGACCGGGGCGGCGGATCTCAACCAGCCCATTCGGTGGGCGACTTGACGGTCATTGCCGCCCCGTCCGTGCGGTTCCGCTCGGCCACGGCGGCCGCCCCTGGCCCGTTCAAGCCACCGGCCGAACACAGGCGGGCATTTCCGGTCACCTTCCGGGCGTGAGGCCGACCACAGCCGACCCATCGAGGCAACAAGATTTTCACAGACTTGGCATATTCCCCGGGGAATCTTCACGAATGGCGGCCTGGTGACCGGTGTTCAGCAAGAACCCCCTTGTTGAACACTGCACTTCGAATCGGGACATGTCCGCATAGCGGCCAACCAATCCGTCCGGACTTCTTGCTCCGTGGCCCTGGCCGGTAGGGATGGCACTGAACCACTTGCCAACCCACCGCGAATCAATGGGGATTCCTATGTCTCGACCGTCCCGACCCACCCGCCGCCAAGCCCTCGGCGCCACCGCCGGCACCCTCGCCGGTCTCGCCCTGGCCGGCTCGGCACACGCCTCGACCGCCGCCGCCCGCACGCGGTCCGATGCGGCACGAACCGGCCACGAGGGACACGACGCGCCCGAAGCCTTCGACGAGGTGTTCCAGGGGCGCCGGATACAGGGCGCGCCCGGCGCCGGGCACATGCACCACGGCGGCGGGTACGCCGTGCGGATAGACGGCCAGGAACTGCATGTGATGCAGAACGCCGACGGGACCTGGATCAGTGTGGTGAACCACTACCAGCCCTCTCCCACGCCCCGCGCGATCGCCCGCGCCGCCGTCGTGGAGCTCCAGGGCGCCGCCCTCGTCCCGCTCGCCTGAGCCGAGGAAGCGGGCTCGCGAGGCCCGCCCGGTTCACCCGCCCTTCCGCACACCAGCCCAACCAGGAGCACAGCCATGGCCGTTCGCAAGAATCAGGCGCATCTGACCGCCACCGAGAAGCGCCGCCTCGTCGACGCGCTGCTTCAGCTGAAGCGCAACGGAAAGTACGACGCCTTCGTCACCACGCACAACGCGTTCATCATGAGCGACACCGACACGGGCGACCGGGTCGGCCACCGCTCGCCGTCGTTCCTGCCCTGGCACCGCAGATTCCTCATCGAGTTCGAGCAGGCCCTGCAGTCGGTCGACCCTTCGGTCACCGTGCCGTACTGGGACTGGACGGTCGACCGCACCCCGAGTTCGTCGCTGTGGGCGGCCGACTTCCTCGGCGGCACCGGGCGCAGCCGGGACGGCCAGGTGATGGACGGGCCGTTCGCGCAGAGCGCGGGCGGCTGGCCCGTCAACGTCCGGGTGGACGGCCGCACTTACCTGCGCCGGGCGCTCGGCGTGAACGTCGCCCAGCTGCCGACCCGGGCCGAGGTCGACGGCGTCCTCGCCATGACGACGTACGACATGGCGCCGTGGAACAGCGCGTCCGACGGCTTCCGCAACCACCTCGAAGGCTGGCGCGGGGTCAATCTGCACAACCGGGTCCACGTCTGGGTCGGCGGGCAGATGGGGACGGGAGCCTCGCCCAACGACCCGGTGTTCTGGATGCACCACGCGTTCGTGGACAAGCTCTGGTCGCAGTGGCAGGCCTTGCACCCGGGCTCGCCCTATCTGCCGACGGCGGGGACGCGGGACGTGGTGGACCTGCACGACACGATGCGGCCGTGGAACAACGTGACCCCGGCGGATCTCCTCGACCACACGCGCTACTACACGTACGACACGGCGGCCTGAGCCCGCCCTCGCCGGGCCGCCGGTCGCTTCCTCAGGCCGGCCGGCGGCCCCATGCGGAGATCATCGGCGAGGTGGTCAGGTCGAGGCGGCCCGCGGCTACGCTCGCGAGATGGCGCTCGATCTCGTCGTCGCTCGCCAGGCCCCGGTCCACGAGCTGGTCCCCGACCTGGCGCACGGTGGCCGCTTCGAGGACGGCGCAGGCGGGCGAGGTGACGGGGAAGTACGCGTCGGCCTCTACGCCCTCCAGGCCCAACTCCCTTAGCAGGCGCGGGAGTTTGCGGCCGTACGAGAGGTCCGCGCCGCGCTCGGCGAGGAGTTGCCGGAAGCCTCGGCGCAGGCGGTTGGCCCGTTCCTGTTCGGGGCCGTACTCGTCGAGGCAGAGCAGCGGCTGGAGCGCGGGGTCGGCGTCCTCGATGAGCAGGACGCCGCCGGGGCGCAGCGCCCCGAGCATGGCGCGCAGGGCCCGGGCCCGGTCCTTCACGTGGACCAGGACGAGCCGGGCGTGCACGAAGTCGAAGGGCCCCGAGGGCGCCTCGTCCTGCCCGACGTCGTGGCGGCGGACCTCGACGTTCGGCGGCAGGGTGGCGCCGGTGAGCCATCCGGTGTCGAGGTCGGTGGCGAGCACCTGCCCGTCGGGGCCGACCCGTTCGACCAGGCCGCGCGGGACGGAGAGGCCGCCCGCGCCCACTTCCCACACGTGGTGCCCGGTTGTGAGGCCCAGCGCGTCGAAGTGGCGGAACGTCGTGGCGTCGAAGAGTTCGGCGAGCGCGTCGAACCGCTCGCCCGCCTCGGTCTGCCGGTTGTCCAGGAGGTATCCGTTGTCCTCGGTCATACCGATCATGATGGCAGTCGGCTCAGCGGGCCAGCCTGCCGAGCAGCGAGGAGGCGGCCAGGATGCCGAGCGCCGCCGCGAGCAGCAGTACGCCGTAGTCCAGGCCGAGGTGGGTGGGGGTGCCGAGCAGCAGTCCGCGCAGGGCGTCGACCTGGTAGCTCAGCGGGTTGGCCTTGCTGACGGCCTGGAGCCAGCCCGGCATGATCGACACCGGGTACAGGGCGCTGGAGCCGAAGAACAGCGGCATGGTGATGGCCTGGCCGATGCCCATCAGGCGGTCGCGGGTCAGCACGATCCCGGCGATGGACATCGACAGGCAGGAGAAGAACGCGGAGCCGAGGACGACCGCGACGCCGACGCCGATCAGCTTCAGCGGGTTCCACGTCAGGGCCACCCCGAGCAGGGCCGCGATCGCGATCACCACGACCGCCTGGATGAGCGCCTTGACCCCGGCCGCGAAGGCTTTGCCGGTGATCAGCGCCGAGCGCGGGGTGGGCGTGACGAGCAGCTTGGTGAGGATGCCCGAGTCCCGCTCCCAGATGATCATGATCCCGTAGAAGATGGCGATGAACATGGCGGACTGGGCGATGATGCCGGGCGCCAGATAGTCGATGTACGGGATGCCGCCGGTCGGGATCGCTTTGATGCGGGTGAAGGTCTCGCCGAAGATGAGCAGCCACAGGGCGGGCTGTACGGCCCGGGTGTAGAGCTCGGCGCGGTCGTGCCGGAGCTTTTGCAGTTCGACCGCGCACAGGGCGCCGCCCCGGGCGGGCAGGACGCGCCAGCCGGTGCGGGGCCGCGGCGGGACGAGGAGCAGATCGAGGGCGCCTGCGGTGTCGAGGGACTCAGCCGAGGCGGGCTGCGGTGCGGCGGGTGCTGCGGACATCGCGGAAGTCACCTCCCTCACTGTCGAGCCCACGGCCGGCGACGTCGCGGAAGACGTCCTCCAGGGTGGGCGGCGGATCGTCGGTCCCGCGGCGCTCGCGCAGCTCGGACTTGAGACCCGCGGGCGTCCCGAGCGCGCGTATCCTGCCGCGGTGCATGAGCGCGAGGCGGTCGCAGTACTGGTCGGCCTCGTCCATGTGGTGGGTGGTCACGAGCACGGTCATTCCGGTGGCTCGGCGCACCGCGTTGATGTGCTCCCACACGCTGGTGCGGGCGATCGGGTCGAGGCCTATCGTCGGCTCGTCGAGCATGAGCAGGCGGGGCGCGCTGACCAGCGCCTGGGCGAGTTCGAGGCGGCGGATCATGCCGCCCGAGTAGGTGCGGGCCATGCGGTCGGCGGCCTCGGTGAGGTCGACGGCGTACAGGGCCTGCGCGACGCGGCGGGCGCGTTCCTTGCGCGGGACGTCGAAGACGCGGGCGAACAGGGCCACGTTCTCGCGCCCGGTCAGGCCCGCGTCGGCCGACAGCTGCTGCGGTACGTAGCCGAGCAGCCGGCGCACCGCCATCCGTTCCCTGGCCGCGTCGTGGCCGAAGACCCTTATGCAGCCCGCCGGCACCGGCAGCAGGGTGGTGATGCAGCGGATCGCGGTGGTCTTGCCCGCGCCGTTCGGGCCGAGCAGGCCGAAGACCTCGCCCGTGGTGACGGACAGGTCGAGCCCGTCGACCGCCCTGGTCTCGCCGAACGCGTACTCAAGGCCCTCGCACATCACCGCGTCGTCGTCGCTCATGACCCCTCCGCTTCCTCGTGCAGGTTCTCGGCGAGCCGGCGCAGGGCGGGCAGGGCCGCGGCGAGGGCGGCCCGGTCGGCCGCGTCCAGGCGCGCCACCTGCTCCCGGACGAGCGCGGCGCGGCGCCGCTGCCAGTCGCGCAGTCGCTCGACCGCGGCGGGCGTCGCGTACAGCCGGGCCGAGCGGCGGTCGCCCGGATCGGTCTCGCGCCGCATGTACCCGTCCTTGACCAGCTGGTTGACCAGCGTGGAGACCGAATTGCCCGCGAGGTACAGCTCCTTGGCTGCGGCCGACACCCCGATGCCGGGCCGGCCGGCGACGAGTCTGAGCAGCTCAATGTGGGCCCCGCGCAGCCAGGGCACGGTGAGCCCGCGGCGCAGTCGCCGCCGGACGAGCCGCTGGACACCGGCGAGCACGTCGGCGAAGGAGTCGTCGAACGGTTCGGCCTCTTCGACAGCCATGCCCCCATTTTATCTCTCACTGAGAGGTATCGGCCAGACCCGTGCACGGCAGGGACCCCGCGGAGTGTGGCGACGAGCACATGTGGACCCACTGTGAGAACGGAC
Organism: Streptomyces sp. NBC_00212; assembly: GCF_045206365.1. Lineage (NCBI taxonomy): Bacteria > Bacillati > Actinomycetota > Actinomycetes > Kitasatosporales > Streptomycetaceae > Streptomyces > Streptomyces sp. NBC_00212. Next base: position 7,702,151 of record NZ_CP108115.1, on the reverse strand, counting down.
TCGGCCCACATGACATCTTTCCCCGGGGCCTCCCGTGCTCCACGCAACGCCATTCGCAACGGGCAGGGAAACAGGAGCTGAACGCACGTGCCGGCCATCAGTCAGAGGATGCATCTGATCCTGCTCTCCGCATGGACCGCGCTGTGGTTCGCCGTGGTGGAGCCCAACGGCGGCTTCTCCTGGCACTATCTGCGGGCCGGCGGCGAACTCATCTTCCAGGGCCCTTCCGGTGACGGCACCGGCGGGCTCAACCTCTACGCCCACCACCCCGAGCTCCAGATGGGCCCGGTCAGCTTCCTGACGGCCGGACTCTTCAACCCGTTCCCCGAACGGACCGGCCAGTTCCTGGCCGCGCTCCTGATGTCGGTGCTCGGCCTGGTGATCGTGGTGCTCGCCGGACGCAGCGCCGCCTGGTACTTCCTGGGGACCGGCACCAACCACCAGCGGCTGCGGCAGCGGGTGCTCATCGCCGGTCTCGCCTTCATCCCGATGTGGATCGAGGTGTCGGTGCGCTTCGGCCACCTCGACGACGTGCTCGCGCTGTTCTTCACCGCGCTCGCCGTCCGCTCGGTGACCCGCGACAGCCCGGTGGGCACCGGGGTGTGGCTCGCGCTCGCGATGGACTCGAAGCCGACCGCGGTGACGTTCGCCGCGCTGCTCTTCGCGCTGCCGCGCCACCAGTGGCTGCGCGCGGGGCTGTGGTGCGCGGCGGTGGTCGCCGTCGCCTGGGCGCCGTTCTTCCTCACCAACCCGCACTCGATGTCGGCCGCCGGTTTCGCGATACCCAACCAGCCCGCGTCCGCGCTGCGCTGGCTCGGGGTGGCCGACGCCGAGACGCCCGGCTGGGACCGCCCCGCGCAGGCGGCCCTCGGTCTGCTGCTCGGCGCGATCGCGGTGTGGCGGGGGCGGTGGGCGGCGGTGGTGCTGCTGGGCGCGAACGCGCGGATCGTCCTGGACCCCAGCGTCTACACGTACTACACGGCGTCGGTCCTGCTCGGGACCCTCCTGTGGGACGTGATCGGCCAGCGCAGGCTGGTCCCGTGGTGGAGCTGGCTCGCGCTCCTGACGCTGTACGGGAGTGTGTTCGTGGTGCCGGACGATGCGGCGCGGGGGCTGATCCGGCTCGCGTTCGTGGTCGTCTCGACGGCGTACGTGCTGCTGTGGCCGCAGCGCGACAGAACCCGGGACCGCAGGCGAAGGCGCCGGTCCGCCTCCGTGCCCGCCTGAGGGCCGCCCGGCCCCGATCGCCGCCTCGGGCAACTTTCCTGGCGCCCGGCCGATGACATGACGGTACGTCAGATGCGATGCTCGGCGAAGCCGCCCGACAGGTACCGGCGGCCGGCCGAGAGGAGCCGCCGTCATGGCCGAGGTGTCGCAACCCCCGCACGACAGCCGGTCGTTCCCCTTCCCGCCCGGTCCGCTGGGCGGCTGCCCCGAGGAGTACCGGCGGCGGCGTACGGAGTGTCCGCTCGGGCCCGTCACGCTGCCCAGCGGCGACGAGGTGCTGCTCGCCACGGCGTACGACGACATCCGCGAGGTGCTCGCGGGCGCGGCCTTCTCGCGCGACCTCCGTTACCCGGGCGCGCCCCGGATGCTGCCCGGCGACGCGCTTGGCGAGGATCCGGGCGCGCTGACCAGCATGGACGGCCCCGAGCACGCGCGACTGCGGCGCATCGTGCAGGGCGCGTTCACGCCGCGCCGCGCGGAGGCCCGGCGCCCGCAGGTACGCGCCATCGCCGAGGAGCTCCTGGACGGCATCGTCGATGCGGGACCGCCCACCGATCTCCTCGCCTCGTACGCGTTCGCGCTGCCCGTCGAGGTGATCTGCCGGCTGCTCGGGGTGCCCGCAAAGGACAGCGGGCTCTTCCGGGCCTGGTCGGACGCCCTGCTCTCGCTGACGCCGGCCGCGGCCGACGAGCGGCGGCGGGCTTCGGCCGAGTTCGGGACGTACGTCGAGGCCCTGGTGGCCGAGCACCGCCGGGCGCCCGGCGGCGACCTCGTCGACGCGCTGATCGAGGCGCGCGACGAGGGCGACCGGCTCAGCGAGGCGGAGCTGGTGCGGATGGTGTGCGGGCTGATCGTCGCGGGCCACGAGACCACCGCCCACGTCATCGCGCGCGGCGTCCTCACCCTGCTGCGCCACCCGGCCGAGCTCGCCGCGCTGCGGGCCGATCCCGGACTGCTGCCGGACGCGGTCGAGGAGATCCTGCGCCTGCAGATTCCCGGCCACGGGGCGCTGCTGCGGGTGGCGACCGCGGATGTGACGCTGCCGTCGGGCGCCGCGGTGGCCCGGGGCCGGGCGGTACTCGCCCCGATGGTGGCGGCCAATGACGACCCCGTGCGGTTCCCCGAGCCCGGCCGCCTCGACATCCGCCGCACCGACAGCAAGCACCTCTCCTTCGGCCACGGGCCGCACTTCTGCCTCGGCGCGCATCTCGCCCGGGTGGAGGTCCAGACCGCCCTCGAAGCGGTGGTGCGCCGCCTGCCGGGGCTCGCGCTCGCCGTCCCGGCCGAGGAGCTGACCTGGACGACGGGAAGCCGGGTGTGCGGGCTTCGCCGGCTGCCCGTCACCTGGTGAGCGCGCGGGGGCGGGGCCGCGTGAGACGCTGGACGGGACCGCACCGGCAGACTTGCGAAGAGGGTCCCTCATGACTCGTCAGACGCGCACGGCCAAGGACATCATCGCGGCGACGTCGGCCGCGCTCGCCCCCGCGGCGGACGACAATCGGCTCGTGCCGCTCGTCGAGGCCGGGACCGCACCACTGTCCGCGCTCGCCGGGCTCGCCCTGGAGCAGCGCCACATCATCGCCTCCGACCGGCGCGCCTTCGAGCTCCTGGCCGAACGTTCGGGCAAGGGCACGGCGTGCGCGGAGTTCTTCGGCTCGCTCGTCGTGGGCGAGACGCTGGCGCTCGAACGGCTCGGCGCGTACGAGAGCGCCTGCGGGCTCACTCCGCAGGCCATCGGCCAGTACGAGCCGAAGGCGGGCTGCCAGGCCTATCCGGCGTATGTGGCGTGGCTGGCGCTGAACGGCGAACCGCCGAGCGTGGCCCTCGCGCTCACCGCCAACTTCGCTGCCTGGGGCGGCTATTGCGCGCGGGTGGCCGCGGCGCTGCGCACCCGGTACGGGTTCACCGACCGGGCGTGCGGGTTCTTCGACTTCTTCGCGGGCCCGGCCCCCGAGCTCGAACAGCAGGCCGTCGCGGCGGTCGCCGCCGGCTCGGACGACGAACACGGCGAGGGCGTCGGCAGCGGGGCGCACTACGGGCGGCTGCTCCAGACCTACGAGTCGATGTTCTGGAACACGCTCGCGCAGGCCTGACCGGCCGGAGCCGTGCCGGGCCGCCGGGTTGACACCGTGGAGCGCGGCTGGCTGTAATGGCCCGCGTGTCGCGTGACGCCGGTCAAAGAGCAGTGGGCCGGCCGGCAGTCGGGCGAACACCCTTTTCGAGGGACCGTGTCATGAGTTCACACTCCGCATCCCCCGCCTGACGACAGCCTCCGCGCACGTCGTCCACCCGTCCCGAGCGGTGCCCCGCACCGCCGTACGACAACCCGGTCACGCCCCGCTTTTCGTGACGGCCGCCGCCCTTTCGGCGACCGTCCGCCGCCGCGCGTACCGGGGACGGCGTTGCCGCGCCCCATCGCGAGCATCCACACACCTTGATTCTTGGGAGATCCCCCACCGCATGACCATGTCCTTCAACCAGCGCGTCATCGAGGAGTTCCGGGCCAACGCGGGAAAGGTCGGCGGCCCCTTCGAGGGCGGCGACCTGCTCCTGCTGACCACCACCGGCGCGAAGTCCGGCGAGCCGCACACCGTCCCCCTGGCCTGCGTCCGGGACGGCGGCCACCTGATGATCGTCGGCTCCAACCTCGGCGCGCCGAGCCACCCCGACTGGTACCACAACCTGCTGGCCCGTCCCACGGTGCGGGTGGAACTCGCCGCCGAGCAGTTCGAAGCGATCGCCGTACCCGCCGAAGGGGCGCGCCGCGAGCGGCTGTTCGCGCGGATCGTGCGGGTGCTGCCCGGATACGGCGACTACCAGGCCGGCACCGAACGGACCCTGCCGGTCGTGGTTCTGGAGCGGCCGGAGCCCGGGCCCGAGGCTCCGCGCGAGGTCACCAACCTGGCCGACAAGCTGATGGAGGTGCACACCTGGCTGCGCACCCAGCTGCGGCACGTCGCCGCCGAGGCCGACGCGTACTTCGCGGCGCGGGCCGCGCACGAGGGCCCGGGCGACGCCCCGGCTCCGGGGCTCGGCCTCCAACTGCGCCAGCACTGCCTGGCGTTCTGCCAGGCGCTGGAGTTCCACCACACCGCCGAGGACCACCACATGTTCCCGGGGCTCGCGCAGTACCACCCCGCGCTGGGCGACGCCCTGCAGCGGTTGCGCGAGGAGCACGAGACGGTGGCCCGCATCCAGGGCGACCTCGTCGCACTGCTCGACACGCTCAGCACGGCCGACCCCTTCGACTTCCGCACTCAACTGGACGCCATGACAAAGGAGTTGACCGCTCACCTGATCTACGAGGAGGAGGAGCTGCTGCCGGTCCTGAAGGCCGTGCCGTTCCCGCCGACGGGTCCCTGAACCACCTCGGGGGTGGCATTCGTGCCACCCCCGATCCTGGGGGTGACCGGATCGCGGCAGGGGTCCCGGGCGGTGGACGATCTGTTCGACCGATTCACCGCAAGGGGAGCGATCCCAACGGGGAGAGAAACACATGCAGTTGTTCAGGAAGCCGGCCCGGTGGGCCGCGGCCGCCGCGTGCGGGCTGCTCGCCGCGGCCGCCCTGCCGGGCGGTGCGGCGAGCGCCGCCGCGAAGAGCACCACCCCGCCCGTGCCCGACCGCTACCGCCTCCAGCAGCTCGACTGGCAGCCGTGCGTGTCCGGCACGCTGGAGTGCGCCACGATGGCCGTGCCCCGCGACTGGTACCACCCCGACGCCGGGCCGAGCCTCAGCATCCAGGTCTCCCGGCACCGCGCGACCGACCCGGCCAAGCGGCAGGGCGTGCTCATGATGGCGGCGGGCGGGCCCGGCTCCTCGGGGTACAAGCGCCCGGCCAACCTGACGGAGCACAGCCCGAAGCTTTCGGCGGCGTACGACGTCGTCAGCTTCGACCAGCGCGGGGTCGGGGCGAGCACCAATGTGGTCTGCTCGGACCAGGACAAGGTCGACGGATTCTTCAACAGCGGGGACCTGCGGGACCGTTCACCGCAGGCGCTGCGCGCCACGTTCGACCGGGCTCGTGACTTCGTCGCGGACTGCGAGCGCAATTCGGGTGACCTGCTGCCGTACATCACCACCGACCAGGCGGTGCACGACATGGATCTGTACCGGTCGCTGCTCGGCGTGGACAAGGTGTCCTACTACGGGCCGTCCTACGCCACCGTCCTCGGCGCGTACTACGCCACCGAGTTCCCGCGCCGGGTCGAGCGGGTCGTCCTGGACAGCAACGTCGAGTTCACCGGCGGTTGGGAGTCGTTCTTGACGGGGCAGCCGATGAGCTTCCAGCGCCGCTTCGAGCAGGACTTCCTGCCGTGGCTGGCGAAGAACGACGCCACCTATCACCAGGGCCGCACCCCCGCCGAGGCCAAGGCGTCCTACGAGCGGCTGCGGGCCTCGCTGCACGACCACCCGCTCGACCTCGACGGCACCGTGATCACGCCGAACCACCTCGACGCCGCCGCGACGAACTGGATGTACGGCGCGGCCGACGGGTTTCCGAAACTCGCCTCGCTGATGGGCCTGCTCGAACACCCCGACAGCGCTCCGGCGGACGCGAAGAAGACCGTCGCCGAGCAGATGCGGCACTTCTACGGCGCCAATTTCTTCGCCGACTTCTCCGCGGTCACCTGCGGCGACACGCAGTGGACGCGTGACAGCCGCTACTGGGTGGCCAAGAGCACCGAGGCGACGCGCGTCAACCCCCTTGCCGGGGCAAGGGAGTTGACGTTCGCCGCCATCTGCGCGAACTGGCCGCGGTCGAAGGCGCCGCACATCAAGGTGACCGGGAAGGGGCTGCCGCCGGTCCTGATGCTCAACTCGACGCACGATCCGGCGGCTTACTACGAGGGCGCGCTGCGCGCCCATCGCGCGCTCGCGGGCTCACGCCTGATCACCGTGGACGACGGCGACCACGGCCAGTTCCAGACCGGCAACGCGTGCGCGGACGGCTACGTCGAGGACTACCTCCTCGACGGCACGCTGCCCGCGAAGGACACGACGTGCGCGGGCACGCCGTTGCCGCAGCCCGCGGTGCGGGACTAGATCACCACGCGGTAGTGCGTGGTCAGCCGTCGGTCGTCGCCCAGGATGTGGAAGGCGAGGCCCGGCGGCTGCTCCCCTTCGACGAGGCCCTGGCCCGGATTAACGCGGCGGCCACCCTGGAACCCGTAACTCCAGTCCTGGAGTGGGTAGTTGAGGACTCCCCCAAGGTCCGGCATCGTTCGGCCGGGGTCGCGGCGCGCGAGCGGCTGCGGGAACCGGGCCCGCGCCGCCCGGCACTACCGCAGGCACCGGAGCGCGAACGACTGACGCCGAGGAGAAACCGCCCCGGTGGGCAACAGGGGGTGCACAAGCGTTTACCCTGGGGGTGAACGGACGTACACCCCTGCCCGCACTCCAGCCGTACGGAGAGTCATGCCCCCAGCGATACCCGCGGCCACCGACCCGCCGCGCCCCCGCTTCTTCGTCGGGGTCCTCGCGTTCTGCGGTGTGGTCGTGGCCGTCATGCAGACGCTGGTGGTGCCGTTGCTTCCGCACGTGCCCGCGCTGACCGGCAGCACCCCGGCCGCGGCGAGCTGGCTGGTCACGGTCACGCTGCTCACCGGGGCGGTCTTCACGCCGGTGCTCGGCCGGGCCGGTGACATGTACGGCAAGCGAAAGCTGCTGCTCGTCTCGCTCGGGGTGCTCACGGCGGGCTCGGTGATGTGCGCGGTGAGCTCCCACATCGGGATCCTGATCGCGGGCCGCGCCCTGCAAGGGGCGGCGCTCGCGGTGATTCCGCTGGGCATCAGCATCATGCGGGACGAACTGCCGCCCGCGAAGGTGCTCCCGTCGGTGGCCCTGATGAGTTCGACGCTGGGCATCGGCGCGGCCGTGGGACTGCCCGTCGCGGCCCTGGTCGTCGAGCACTTCGACTGGCACACCATGTTCTGGGCGTCGGCCGCGCTCGGGGTGCTCGACATCGCCCTGGTCCTGTGGTGCGTGCCCGAGTCGCCGCTGCGCTCGCGCGGCCGGTTCGACGCCGTGGGCGCGCTCGGACTCTCGGCGGCGCTGGTCGCGGTGCTGCTGGCCATCACCCAGGGTGCCGACTGGGGCTGGACCTCGCCGCGCACTCTCGCGCTGCTCGGCGCGGCCGTGGTGATCTGGCCGCTGTGGGGCGCGTACGAACTGCGCACCCGCTCGCCGCTGGTGGACCTGCGGGTCTCGGCCCGGCCCGCGGTGCTGCTCACCAATGTGGCGGCCCTCCTGATCGGCTTCGCCTTCTACGCCAACTCGCTGGTCACCGCGCAGATGGTGCAGGAGCCGAAGGCCACCGGGTACGGGCTCGGCGCGTCCATCGTGGTCAGCGGGCTCTGCCTGCTGCCGGGCGGCCTCGCGATGGTGGCGCTGTCCCCGGTGTCGGCCAAGATCTCGGCGAAGTACGGCCCGAAGGCCGCGCTCGCGCTGGCGGCCGCCATCATGGCGGTGGGCTACGGGGTGCGGTTCTTCACCAGCCACAGCCTGCCGCTGATCATCGCCGGGGCCACAGTGGTGTCCTGCGGCACCGCGATCGCCTACTCGGCGCTGCCCGCCCTGGTGATGCGCGCGGTCCCGGTGAGCGAGACGGGCGCCGCGAACGGGCTCAACACCCTGATGCGTTCGGTCGGCCAGGCCTGCTGCAGCGCGGTGGTGGCCGCGGTCCTGGCGAACGTCACCTTCCAGGCCGGCGGGCACACCGCCCCGACGCTGCACGCCTATCTCCTGGTGTTCCTGATCGCCTCGGGCGCGGCCCTCGCCGCACTGGTCGCAACCCTGTTCCTGCCGGGCCGCACCGCCCCCGCCACCGGTACCGTCGGGGCGGACCGTGCCGAGGGCGCGACGGGACGTACGACGGCCGAGGAGAGCGCATGACGGGGCAGCCTGCCACCGGCGGCGACACGGAGACGGGCCGGGACGCGATCCTGCGGGCGGCCCGCCGGGCTTTCACGCTGCGCCCGTACGCCGAGGTCACGATGCGTTCGATCGCCGCCGACGCGGGGGTCAGCGCTTCGCTCATCGTCAAGCGGTTCGGCAGCAAGGAGCGGCTCTTCCACACGGTCGCGGACTTCGAGCCCGCCGCCGACGCGCTGTTCGCGGCGCCCCTTGAGGGGCTCGGGCGGCACCTCGTTCTCACGATGGTGCGGATGCGGCGCGAGGATCAGGGGGATCCGCTGCTACGGGCGGTGTTCTCGCTGGGAAACGTGGATGAACGGACACTGCTGCGGGAGCGGTTCCGCGAGCAGGTCACGTCCCGGCTGGCCGGTCAACTGCGCGGCGGGGACAGCGAGTTGAGGGCCGAGTTGATCGCCGGTCTGCTGCTGGGCCTGGGCGCGACCCTCAGTCTGCACCGGCCGGGCGCCGGGGAACGCGCCACGCCCGAGCAGCTGGCGGATCTGTACGCGCCGGCTGTGCAGCGGATGATCACCGGCTCGAAGTGACCGAAACCGGACGTTTCGCTAGTCGTTAAGGGGGTTTCGCTAGTCGTGGAGGGTGATGGCCTGCACCGGGCAGGCCCGGGCGGCTTCGCGGACCAGGGGGTCGCCGCCGCCGTCCTCGCGGCCGGGCAGCAGCGCGCTGAACCCGTCGTCGTCCTGGGTGAAGACGCTCGGGGCGGTCAACGCACACTGCCCCGCGCCGATGCAGACGTCCTTGTCGATGCTGATCCGCATGTGCGGCTCCTTTCCGTCGGTCCCTGCCGCGCTACCAGGCGACGGGGAGTTCGACCATTCCCTGGATGGTGTCACCCGGCTTGAACGGGATCTCTTCGGCGGGCACCGCCAGGCGAAGGCCGGGCAGCCGGTCGAAGAGGGAGCGCAGCGCGATCTCCATCTCCGCCCGCGCCAGGTTCTGGCCCAGACACTGGTGGATGCCGAAGCCGAAGGCGACGTGGTGGCGGCTGGTGCGGTGCCAGTCCAGCTGGTCGGGGGCCTCGTAGCTGGCGTTGTCCCGGTTGATGATCGACGTCGAGAAGACGACGCCCTCGTCGGCCCGGATGGTCTGGCCGCCGATCTCGATGTCGTCCAGGGCCACCCGCAGCATCCCGTCGGCGATCGACAGATAGCGCAGGAGTTCCTCGACCGCGGCCGGCATGAGCGCCGCCTCGGAGCGCAGCTCGGCCAGCTGTTCCGGGTGCTGGAGGAGCGTGAACGTGCCCAGCGAGATCATGTTGGCGGTGGTCTCGTGGCCCGCGACCAGCAGGATGGTGGCGAAATCCACCAGTTCCTGGCGGTCCAGCGTCCCTTCGTTCAGGCGCTGCTCGATGAGTTCGTCGAGCAGCCCGTCGCCGCGTTCCTTCTGTTTGCGGTCGATCAGGCGGACGAAGTAGTCCTCCAACGCGTCGCGGGCCGCCTCGACGTCGGCGGTCTCCGGCCCGCGAAGGAGCTTGCGGGACTGGCCCTCGAAGAACTCGTGGTCCTCGTACGGGACGCCGAGCAGCGCGCAGATGACCATCGACGGCACGGGCAGCGCGAAGGCGCTGACCAGGTCGGCGGGCGGCCCCTGCTCGATCATCCGGTCGAGCAGCTCGTCGACGGTCCGCTGGATCTGCGGCCGCAGTGAGGCGGTGCGCTTGAGGGTGAAGCTGGGGATGAGCATCCGGCGCTGGGTCGCGTGCTCGGGGTCGTCGACGCCGAGCAGCGCGGTGCGCCGCCTGGTGATCGCGGCGAAGCGGGCCGTCGGCGACGGGAAGGCCAGGTTCTCGCGGTTGGAGGAGAGCCGCGGGTCGGCGAGCAGGGCGCGCGCCTCGGCGAGCCCGGTGACCATCCACACGGTGCGGCCGTCGTAGAACCGGACGCGGGCGAGCGGTCGCTCGTCGCGCAACGGCTGATATGCGGTGGGCGGCTGGTAGGGGCAGCTGCGGTCCTGCGGGAAGGCGACGCTGCCGGTGTCGGTGGCGGTGTGGTCCGTGTTGACGCTGGTGTTGCTGCCTGTCATGTAGACCTCGCAAGCGAAGGGTTCCGTCTTGCCGATCTCCACTACATGCCTCGGGCACCTATGACGTCTACACGTTCTTCGGCCGAATCCATACCTTCGGCCGAGCGCCCGCGGGGGCCGGTGCGAGAGCCCCGGAGCGGCGGGTCTAGCGTGTTGGCGGCCCGTCGTACGTCACGGGCCGGTGAGGAGATCGAGCCGGATGTCCGGTATGACGCTGAGCGAGGCGGCGGGCAGCCTGCCCGAGCTGACGACGGGGCGGCTGCTGTCGGTGTGGCAGCCGGACGCGGCGGCGCTGCTGCTGATCGTCGTCCTGGGCGGCCTGTACGGCTGGGGCGTGCTGCGGCTGCGCCGCCGGGGCGAGCGCTGGCCGCTGCCGCGCATCGCGGCCTTCGTGTTCCTGGGCCTCGGCAGCCTGGCCGTCGCCACGATGTCGGCGCTCGCGGTGTACGACACCGAGCTGTTCTGGCCGGCCGCCGTGCAGAACGTCCTGCTCGACCTGATCGCGCCGCTGGGCCTCGCGCTCGGCGACCCGCTGCGGCTCGGGGTGCTCGCGCTGCCCGAGCGGGGGGCCGGCCGGCTGAAGGGTGCGATGAGCGGGCGCCTGGTCCGCTTCCTCACCTTCCCGCTGGTCAGCACCGGCCTGGTGCTCGCCTCCGAGCTGTGCATCTACTTCACGCCGTACTTCGAGACCGCGCTGCGCCACGGCCCGCTGCACGAGCTGATGTACCTCCAGCTGCTGCTCGCCGGGAGCCTCTTCGTGCTGCCGGTGCTCACCCGCGAGGAGGCCCTGCCCGCCTGGTGCAGCCACCCGGTGCGGGCCGCGCTCGTCTTCGTCGACGGCCTGATCGACGCCGTGCCCGGCATCGTGGTGATGACCCACAGCACCCTGATCGCGGGCTCCTGGTACCTCCACCACGCACCCGCCTGGGCGCCCGACGTCCACCGTGACCAGCAGCTCGGCGGCGGCGCGATGATCACCATCGCGGAGCTGGTGTCGCTGCCGTTCCTGCTCGCGATCCTGGTGCAGTGGTCGCGCGCCGACCGCGCCCAGCGCGTCGTGCTCGACCGCCGCCTGGACGTGGAACTGGCTCCGGCCGCCCCGATGGCGGGACGGCCGGAGGACACCGAGCTCGTACGGCCCTGGTGGGAGACCGACGGCGGAACGGTCGGGCAGCGGATGCGTCAGCGGCCCGGCGACTGAGCGCTCAGTGCCGGTCGCGGCGCCTGCGCAGCCGGCTCACGATGAACCAGATCACGAACACGACGAACGCGATGAAGAGGATCACCAGGATCAGCAGGAAGATCCCGAGCTTCTTGAAGAAGCTGCTCTTCTTTTTCTTGGACTTGGACTTCTTCGACGCGAGGACGCTGGACTTGCCCGCGACGGTGTGCCGGCCGGACTGCGCCGCCGCCTGGACCGGCTGCGCCAAGTCCCGTACAGAGGTGGCCTGTTGGGCCGTCGAGGCCACGGCTGTGGTACGGGGTGCGGCCTCGGCCGTGACCGGTCCCGCCACCAGGGCGGTGCCCAGCAGCAGGGCGAGCAGCACGGCGGCGCGGCGCAGCGGACCCCGGCCAGTCCGCGAAGTGGGCGTGGCGTGCGGTTCGTTCATGGTTGTCATCCCCCAGGGAAGCTCGGTGCGGCGGACCTGCCGCACGCTGTCTGTATCTGTACCCGACAAGAGATCGGTACGCCTCAGCGGTGCGCCGCGACGCCCGCCGTCGTCTCCACCTCGATGAACGAGGCGCTGTGGCGCTCCGCCTCGAACGCGGCGAACCCGCCGCGCAGGCCGAACAGGCGCTTGGCGAGCAGGATGTAGAGGACCGCGAGGATGTTGATCGCCAGGGTGGCGATCTTCACCCAGCTGATCTTCTCGGTGAGCTCGTAGATCTCCAGGGGCAGGAACATCGCCGTGGCGACGACGGTGAGGTACTCGGCCCAGCGCTTGGCCCGCCACAGGCCGACGCCCTCGACGATCTCGATCAGCGCGTACACGAGCAGCGCCACCGCCACGATCACCAGCGTGGAGTGCTTGTAGTCGAAGGTCTTCTGGATGGTGCCGACGACCGGCGAGTGGTCGAGGTCGTAGTGGAAGTGGCGGAAGACCGGCCGGAACACGTCGAGGTACTCGTCGAAGAACTGGCGTACCGAGTCCTGGCTGTTGCTGAACTTCCACACCGCGAGCGCCACCAGGACGATGAACACGCCGCGCACGGCCCGCTCGACGGCCAGGAAGCGCAGGATGAACAGATCGCGCAGAACCTTTCCGCGCGGCACCAGCGGCGCCTCGTCGGCCGGCCCGGAGCCGTGCGGCGCGCCCAGGGCGAAGTCCCCGCAGCGCAGACAGCGCCAGGCCTCGCCGAGACCGGTGTCGGCCCGCAACCGGTCGCGCAGCACGTCCTCCTGCGGCGCGTACGTCACGTGGCCGCGGCGCGCACAGGTGCGCCGGTCCCAGTCGATCTTCATGCTCTTCCTCCCGTGAGGCCCGCGACGCGCGCGGACCGGTGTACTCACAGGGACCGTAGTGGACTCTTGTCGTGGACTTGCCACGGGGTCGGGTCCCTGCCGCCTCCGTCCTGCTAAGGAGACGAGAATGCGCTGATGAGTTCCGCGATCACGACAACTTCTGCCGCCCGGTCCGACGAAAAGTTCCTCCTCGTCCTCTCCGCGGCTTCCGGGGCCACCGACGCGTTCGCCTTCCTCTGTCTGGGGAAAGTGTTCGCGGGGGTCATGACCGGCAACCTCGTCCTGGTCGGCGCATCGGTGGGCGCCGGGGACCGCGAGGCGGTGCCCCGCGCCCTGACCGCGCTGCTCGGGTACGCCCTCGGCGCGGCCGGAGCCGCCCTCGGCGCCCACCGCCTCGCGCCCCGGGTGCTGCTCGCGGCCCAGACCGTACTGCTCGCGCTCATGGCGGCCGGCTGGGCGCTGGGGCTCGGGCGCTCGCTCGGCTCGCAGTTGGTGCTGCTGCTCGCGGCGGCCCTCGCGATGGGCGTGCAGGCGCGGGCGTGGGGCACTCCGACCACGTACTTCACGGGTACGTTCACGGGCCTCGCGGGGCGGCTCGCGAAGCGGGAGGTACGGGAGGCGGACCACTGGGTGGCGGGACGCCTGGTGGCCGTCGTGGCGGGGGCGGCCGGCACGTCCCTGGTCGACTGGTGGTCGGCCTCCGCGGCGGGCGCGGTGGGGGCCGTGCTCTGCGCGGCCGCGCTCACCCTCCGGCCGCGCCAATCGGCCTCCGCGCAGGCCTAGTCCGCGGCTCGGCAGCGGCGTCGGCCGGCCGCCGCGCGAGAAGGCCCGCCGATCGGACCAGCCGCATATGCCCGGCGGTAACCCCCGCTCACGACAGGCGAAACCGCTCGCCTTTGGCATATGCCACAAGCACCACCGTATCGAGTGTTGCCAAATCCCTTACGGGGCATCGCTCCCTGTGCAACAGTCGTTACCGGTCCACTTCATCAGACCAGGCACTACCGCGGCCGCATCGGAGAACGTCATGCCGTCCCATCTGTTCGCGGACCGTCCCGCTCCACAACCGCCCGAGCGGGGCACGGTCGACGCACTGATCACGCAGACCCGTCGGCTGCGCGGGGGCGTGGACGCGGTGCGCCGCGACGCGTTCGTGGACGACGACGACGCGCAGGGTCGCTGGCAGCGCGCCCTGTGCGACCTGGCGGTCCATCAACTCGACGACCTGGGCTCGCACTTGGACCAGTTGCGCGAGGGGCTGAGCGCCGAGGAGGAGGACGCGGCCGCGCTCGCCGTCGAGAGCGCGTTCAGCGACGACCCGGGCGCCGGCACCCTGCTCAGCCGGGTCGGCAGCGCCGAATGGGACCTGCTGACCGACGCGGTGAGCTGGTCCGAGGAGCTCTTCCAGATCTTCGGGCGGCCGCCCGAGAGCGGCGGCATGTCGCTCGACGAACTGCCCACCATGGTGTTCGCCGACGACCAGGCCCTGCTCACCTCGATGGTGACCGGCGCCCTGGTGGACGGCCGGCCGATCGACGGGGAGTTCCGGATCGTACGGACCGACGGCCGCGTCCGCACGCTCCACATGCTGGGCGAACCGGTGCTCGACGCCGACGGCTGCACCGCTTCGATGTGGGCCGTCCTGCGCGATGTGAGCGAGCTGCGGCGCAGTCAGCGAGCCGTGCGGGAGAGCCGCGACTGTCTGCAGCGCCAACGCCACATCGCCCAGACCGAGCACCGGCTCGCGGTCGAGCTGCAGGAAGCCGTACTGCCACCGTGGCGCGGCTCCCTGCGACTCCCGCAGGGCGGCCCCGGCGCGCTCGACATCGCCGCGCACTATCTGCCGTCCTCCTCCAGCGCCCTCATCGGGGGCGACTGGTACGACGCGCTCGAACTCCCCGACGGGGCCTCGTTACTGACCGTCGGCGACCTCACGGGGCACGGTGTGACGGCGACCGGCGCCATGGCGATGCTGCTCGGCGCACTGCGCGGAATGGCCGTCGCGGGCATCGGCCCGGGCCCTTTGATGGGCCACCTCAACCAGCTTCTGGAGACGACCGTGCAGCCCGCCCTGGGCAGCGCGGTCTGCTGTCGCTACGAACCCGCCGGGCGCAGGCTCACCTGGTCCCAGGCGGGCCACCCCGCCCCGCTGCTGTTCCGCGACGGGACGGGGCGGGCGCTCGGCGCACCGGAGGGGGTGCTGCTCGGCGCCACCCACGGGGCGTCCTACGGCCAGGCCGAGGTCACGCTCCAGGCGGGCGACCTGCTCGTCCTCGGCACCGACGGGCTGACCCGGCGGGGCGCGTCCGAGGCGTCGGAACAGCGCCGGCTGCTCGAACTCGCCCCGCTCTTCGACGGCGGCCGCACAGCCCAGGACTGCGTGCGGATGATCGTCGAGGAGTTCGGCGAGCACGAGCGCGAGGACGACGCCTGTGTGCTGGTGGCCCGCATCGGGCCCTGACGCACAGGCGGAGGAACGGCCCGAGGGGGGCCCGGGGGTTGTACGCGTCCGGCGTACAACCCCCTTCTAGATGTCCGCGATCCGGCTCCGCTTCGCCGGCGCCTGGGGCAGCGCCAGCTCGATCTCCTCCCGCAGATCCTGGATCTTGGCGTAGCTCGCGTACTGGCCGGTGAGCCGGTACATCTCGCGCAGCCGGTCCCAGGTGCGGTGCGAGGAGGTCTCCCCCATCGACACCAGCGCCAAGCGGGCGTAGCGGTCCGCCTGTTCCGGGTCGTCGGCGATGAAGCAGGCCGAGGCCAGCGAGATGTAGTCGAAGATCTTCGAGCGCTGCCGGCCACCCACCCGCAGCTCAAGCGCCTGCTTGGCGTGGCGCTGCGCGATGGTGGCCGCCGCCGGATCGTGCTCGGCGAGCGTGCGGAAGGCCAGGGCCTCCATGCCGTGCAGATCCGCCTCGTCGAACATCTGCATCCAACTGGGCGGCGGCACATCGCCCTTGTCGGAGACGAAGAGCTCCTCCGCCTCGCCGAGGGTGCGGCGCATCGCCTGGCCGCGCCCCATGGACGCCTGCGCCCACGCCTCGATGGTGTGCAGCATCGCCTTGGTGCGCGGCAGGGTCTCCTCGCCCGAACCGGACTTGGCGAGCTTCATGAGGTCGAGGGCTTCGCCGGGACGGCCCAGGTGGACCATCTGGCGGGCGGCCCGCGAGAGGGCTTCGCCGGCGCGCGGGCGGTCGCCGCCCTCGCGGGCCGCGTGCGCGGCGATGACGAAGTACTTCTGCGCGGTGGGTTCGAGGCCGATGTCGTGGGACATCCAGCCCGCGAGGACGGCCAGGTTGGCGGCGACGCCCCACAGGCGCCGCTGGAGGTGGTCGGGGTGGCGGTAGGCGAGCATGCCGCCCACCTCGTTGAGCTGGCCCACCACCGCTTTGCGCTGGAGCCCGCCGCCGCGCGAGGCGTCCCAGGCACGGAACACTTCGACCGAACGCTCCAGGGCGTCGATCTCCTGCGATCCGATGGGGGCGGCCTCGTAGCGGTCGAACCCGGCGGGATCGGCGTGCAGGGGGTCGTGGAGGCGGGGGGCGTCGGCCGAGAGTACGGGGTCGGTGTGCAGCCAGTCGTGCATGGCGCTGCTGAGTACGGAGCCGGTGGCGAGCGCGGCGCCCGCGCCCACCAGACCGCGTCGGTTGAGCATGAGGTCCATTCCCGTGAATTCGGTGAGGACCGCTGCCGTCCGTTCGGGCGCCCACGGAAGGCCGTCCGGATTCTTCGTGTTCCTGACGTTGTTCCGCTTTCCAGCGCGCCCGTGCCGGTCGAACCCGAGGTCCTCGATGGTCACGACACGGCCGAGTCGCTCGGTGAACAGCGCCGCCAGCACCCTGGGCACCGGATCGCGCGGGGCCTCCCCCATGTCGATCCAACGCCGCACCCGCGAGGTGTCGGTCGCCAGTTGGGGGTGGCCCATGGCCGCCGCCTGCCGGTTCACCATTCTCGCGAGTTCGCCCTTGGACCAGCCGGCGAGGCCGAACAGGTCGTTCAGGCGGGTGTTGGGTTGTCCGCTCACGTCAAGCCCCCAGGTTCTCGGCTGAGTTGACAGTAATCCCCCTGTCAGATGCGGCGCGAGTATTCGCCACGGTTCGCCAGGGCACGCCAGATGGTGTGCCACCCGCGGCCGGGTGTCAGGTAAGAGAGCGCCACCCCGACCCGGGGGCCGGACCCCATTCCCCAGGGTGCGGCTCGGCCACCGGGACGGGTAGCGCACGCAACTTGTCGGCACACGAAGGGATCTGTCACCCCATGTACACAGCATCGTCCTCCGTGTCCGCGCCGCCCCGGCCGCACCGTCCTCTGGGGGCGGGTGGCGGACCGTACCTCGATCCCACCCACGCCGGGTCGGCCTACGGTGCGGGCCGGATGCCGCGCCGGCCCGGGGCGGGCACGCAGCCGCTCAGCGGGAGAATCGACTTGTCCGGCCCGCAGGGCGCGCAGCTGCGCATCGCGATCTCCTCCGTGCAGCGCATCTGTCCGGAGTTCAATCCGGTGCAGGTGCTCCGGCACAGCGGACGCTCGGTGCTGATCGTCGGCACGACAGGACGCACGACGGCCGTCGCCAAGTGTTTACTGGACCACTCCCCCGCCTGGGCCGAGCGGTTCAGGCACGAAATAGCTGCGTATCGCGCCTTCGTCCGGCACCGCCCACCGGTGCGGGTGCCGCGGCTGATCGCCGCCGACCCCGACAACTGCACCCTGGTGATCGAGCGGATGCCGGGCCGGGCGGCGGCCCTGCAGCGGCACCCGGTCGAGGCTCCGCCGCGTGCCGATGTCAGGGCCGCCCTCGGGGCGATCGGGCGCATCAACGCCTGGCGGCCGCCCGCCGAGATGTTCGGCAGGCCGCTGGACTACGCGCCGAGGATCGCCCGTTACCACGAACTCGGCCTGTTCACCGATCGGGATCTGAGTGACCTTCAGAAACTGGTGCACGGTCTGGCCCTGTCCGGCCGGGTCGACTGGCAGTTCTCACACGGTGACGCGCTGCTCTCCAACATCCTGCTTTCGCCGGCCGGTCCGGTCCTGGTCGACTGGGAGCACGCGGGCTGGTACCTGCCCGGGTACGACCTGGCGACGCTGTGGGCGGTCCTCGGCGACGCCCCGATGGAGCGGCGGCGGATCAGCCAGGCGGCTCAGGCGGCGGGCCCCGCCTCGCGGGACGCCTTCCTGGTGAACCTGATGCTCGTACTGACCCGCGAGATCAGGACGTACGAGACGGCGGTGCAGCGCACGATGCGGGACGCGGCACCGGCGAGCCCGGCACAGACGCCCCCGCCGGGTGTGCTGTCCGCCGGGGAGCAGCAGCGCCTGCTGCTGCGCAGGCTGCACGACGACTGCGCGCTGGCGCGGCGGGCCGTGCGGGCGGCGGTCGGCACGCGCTGACCGCCGGGCAGAGGGGGAAGCGTGCTGCGCGTCCAGTGCCGACACACTGGGCGCGCAGCGCGCTGTCGTGCGTCAGCGCACCCGGACGACGTCCACGTCCGAGGCCTTCACGAAGGCGATCCGGTGGCCGATCTGCACCGTCACGAAGCGGGTGCTGCCGGGGAAGTACGTGTGGTCGTAGGGGTACGACGAGTCGATGGTGGGGGCGTAGTAGTAGCCCGCGGGCGTCGGCTCACCGCCGGGGTAGGACTGGCCGGCCTTGATGGTGTAGCCGAGCGGGACGCTCACGCGCGGCGCCTTGAAGTCCGCCGGGTAGTCGCTCGCCACCGGGTATGCGGTTCCGTAGACCGGCACATCGGTCAGTCCCGGCTTGGGGCGTACGACGTAGCCGGCGGTCGGGGTGGTGGTGCGGGTGTGCTCGGGGCTCTGGAACCAGGCCTTCTGGCCGTACCACCAGATCGCGGTCCAGCCGGGTTTGCGGTCGGCGACCACGGCCTGCTGGGTGGCGCTGATCCTGCTGCCCCAGTCGCCCGCGCAGTTGGTGCCGGGCTGGCCGGGCGGGTGGAGCCCCGGGTCGGCGAACAGCGGGGCGGTGGTGGATGGTTCGGTGTGCAGCGGGACCGCGCTGGAGGGCTGCACGGGCAGGTCGATGTTCTTCTCGCAGTCCCGGACGGCCTGGAGGTTCTGCTTGAACTGCGGGTTGATCGTGACCAGTTGGCTGTCCGGGCGGCCGGTGGGCTCGGTGGGTCTCCCGAGCAGGGTCATGAAGTGGTTCCAGTCCCAGTACGGGCCCGGGTCCCAGTGCATGGCGGCGGTGCCGGACTGGGTGGTGGGCGGCACGTTGTCGTGGCCGAGGATGTGCTGGCGGTCGAGCGGGATGTCGTACTTGGCGGCGAGGTAGCGCACCAGGGCCGCCGTCGAGCGGTACATCTCGGGGGTGAACCAGGTGGCGCCCTCGGTGGCGTAGCCCTCCTGCTCGATGCCGATGGAGTCGGAGTTCATGTACCAGTTGCCGGCCTGCCAGGCGACGTCCTTGGTCTTCACCATCTGGGTGACGCGGCCGTCGCTGGAGCGCACGACGTAGTGGGCGGAGGCGGCCCGCGTCGGGTCCTGGAAGATCTTCAGGGTGGTGGCGAAGGTTTCCTCGGTGTCGTGCAGGACGATGTACTTGATCTTGTTGGTGTGAGGGCGGTCCGAGAGGTCGTAGTTGCCGTACGCCTCCTTGTTGGCCGGGTCGCCGGTCTGCTGGTAGGCCGCCGGAACCCAGTCGCACTTCAGGACGCGGGGGCATTCGGTGCCGCCCGCGGCCGCGCTCGCCGGTGAGGCGGGGGCCAGGGCGAGGCCCAGGGCGCCGGCCGTCGCGGTCGCGAGCGCGAGTCTGATCCTCTGCTTGGACGTCATGGACAACCCTTCTTGCCGGGAGGTGCATGGGCTCTCTCGCCGTGCGGCGCGTGGGTACGCGCGGGACACTGTGTGACCCGGGATGACGGCTCGTCAAGTACCTCTCGGGCGCGCTGACTTGTATCAGTGGCCCAGACCTCTGACAGGGCGTCTGACCTGCTGGTGGCGGGGACCGGTCAACGGGCCGTGGCGCGGGGCCGGTTCACGGTCGGGGACGACGTGCAGCAGCCCGGCACCTTGGACGGAAGGTGCCGGGCTGTGCGGCGAAACGCCGGTGTGTCGCTAGTTCTGCTGGAAGAGCTCCGCGGGCAGCGGCTTCAGGAGGGCGTACAGGTCGTCGGTGATCGGCCGGTCCCAGCTGGCGATCGTGACGAGGACATTGTCGCTGCGGTCGAACTGCACGCAGGAGATACGGCTTTCGGAGAGCTTGAGGCGGCGCACGATGAGGAGGTTGTCGCCCTGCATCACCGGCATGTCCTCGGTGCTGACGACCTCGATCGGCTCGTCGTTCTCCAGCGCCACGAGCAGCTGGGCGACCTCGAAGGGGACCTGTCCCTCGGCCATCTCGCGGGCCGGGGAGCCCTCCGGCAGATTGCCGATGATCATCGCGGGGCCGCGCCCGCCGAACAGGTCGTAGCGCAGGAAGACGCCCTGGCAGCTGCCGTCGGGGGCGGGCAGCAGGCCGGCGCCCAGGTTGCCGGGCCAGTCTCCCGGGTCCATGGCCAGGACATCGAAGTCCGGGCCCGCGGGAGTGGCGGCGCTGCGGCGGCGGAGGAAGGACATGCCGTCAATGGTACGTGCCCGGGGCGGTCGGGCGGAGCCGGGCCCGGGGGCCTGGGCGGGTCGGCGGGCCCGCGCGGGTTGGGTATCCGCACCGGCCGCCGCACGGCGCGGCCCCGGCTCCCCTGCCAGCTGGTGGCTCGGGGGCCGGGGCCGTCCGGCGGGGTTCGGACCCGGCTCTCAGCCGCCGGGCACTCCTCGGACGCCGGAGCCCCGGGTCTGGTGGGGCAGCAGCCCAGCCAGGCCGCTGCGGTCGGTGCCGAGCTTGCGGAAGGCGCCGGACAGCAGGAGCTCCACGGTGCGCTCCTTGATGCTCAGCTCCTCCGCGATCCGCCGGTTCTCCCAGCCCTGCGCCGCCCGCTCGGCCACCGCCTTCTCCTGTGAGGTGAGCGAGTCGGAGTCGACGGCGCGCAGCTGGAGCGGGCGCAGCCCGGAGGCCGCGAGCTCCTCGCGGGCCCGCGCCGCCAGGGCGTCGGCACCGCAGAGCGCGGCGCTCTCCAGTCCGCGCATGAGCAGGTCGGCGGCGTCCTGGGGCAGCCCGGCGCGACTGAGCATCGCGCCGTGGTCGACCAGGGCCTGGGCGAGCTCGTAAGCGGCCGGGGACCGTTCGAGCTGGCGGACGGCTTCGGCCATCAGGGCCAGGCTGTCGGCCCCGGAGGCCACCTTGGCCGCCGCGTGCAGGGCTCGGCCGATGGCGCCCGGGGTGCCGAAGCGGCGGGCGATGTCCACCGCCTCCTGCGCGATGTCAGCGGCCTCGCCGGGGTCGGTGTGGGCGATCGTCTGGGCCAGGAGCGGCCGCCACGGGCACCACATCGGGTTGCGCATGCCGCGCGGTTCGAGCCTGCGGCCGACCGCCCGCAGCCGTGCCTCGGCGTCGGTGCGCAGGCCCCGGGCGATCAGGAGCTCGCTGTAGACGGTCTCGGAGTCGGGGTAGACGACGGCGCCCGGGACGACCTGGCCGTAGTTGTAGGTGTCGGAGAGTTCCTGGGCCTCCTGGATGCGGCCGCGGGCGAGCAGGATCTCGATGAGGATGCCGAGCGCGAACCACTGGGCGGGGATCTGCTGGCCGACCCGGTCGGCGATCCGCAGTCCGCTGTGCACCAGGTCCTCGGCCTCGGCGAGCCGGCCGCGGTGGAACTTGATGTAGCCGAGCAGCGTCAGGCCGAAGGACAGGTGGGCGCCGCGCCAGCCCTTGCGTTCGCAGTCGGCGATGCCCTGGTTGAACAGCTCGTCGGCGCGGCCGGGCTGGTCGCAGTACATGAAGACGAGCGCGACCATGACCGGGACCTCGAAGCCCCAGTTGTCGTCGGTCCAGGGCAGCCCGCCCTCCAGCGCCTCCTCGGCGTAGCGCAGGGCGGTCTCGGCGGGTTCGCCGCGCACCATGGCGTCCCAGGCGCGCAGGCCCAGGATGTACCGCTCGGCCTTGCCGCGGCCGGTGAGGTGGTCGGCGAGCCGGGCGAGGCTCCGCGAGCGGGCCGGGGAGTCCTCCTCGTCGGCGCGGAACGCGTTCCACTGGAACGTCTCGGCCTGCATGCGCAGCCGGGTGCGGGCGTTGGTGGCGTGCTTGGCCTCGGCGGCGACGATGGCCGCGGCCTCGCCCATGCGGTCGGTGTGGGCCAGTGCCTGGGCAAGCCGGTAGGTGACGGCTTCGCGCAGTTCCGGGGCGAGTTCGCTCTCTTCGAGGGCCGCCTTGAGGTGGTTGACGGTGGTGGCGGGCTCGCTCAGCAGCGCCGAGCAGCCCAGCTCGAAGAGCACCTCCGCGCGTTCCTCCAGGGCGGGCGGTTCGCGCAGCGCGCGGGCCAGGCAGCGCCTCGCCGCGTCGGGTGCGCCCGCCCGCAGGTAGTCGCGGGCGGCGGCGCGCAGCTGGCGCACCGCCCAGCGGTCGTTCTCGGGGTGCATCTCCAGGATGTGCCGGGCCGCGGACGTCGGTCCGAGTCCGGCCTCGGTCACGGCGAAGGCGGCCTGGCCGTGCATCGCGACGCGCAGGGCGGCCGGGATTGCGCGGTAGACGGCGGTGCCGACGAGCGGGTGGAAGAAGTCGAGCCGTCCGGGGCCGTCCCCCTGCGGGGCCAGGATGCGGGCCTCGCGCAGCCGGTCGACCGCGTCGGCCGTTTCCTCGGCGCCGAGTCCCGCGACGCCCGCGGCCATTTCGCGGTCGGCGTCGGTGCCGAGCACGGCGACCGCCCAGGTGAGCCGGAACGCGGACGGGCCGAGCCGTTCGAGACGCTCGATGAGGCCGCTGCCGCGCACGGCGGAGGCCAGCTCGCGCAGTTCGGTGGCGTTCACGTACTGCGGTTTGATGCCGCGGTCGCGGATCCTCGCGATGAGTTCGACGGCTTCGTAGGGGTTGCCCGCGGTCAGTGCCCAGCATTCGCGCGCGAACAGTTCGTCGCCGCCCTCGCCGAGCACGTCGCGCACCAGGTCACTGACGGCGGCCGGGGTGAACGGCGCGAGGTCGAGCGGACGCGAGCCATGCCGCGTGGCGAGCCGGCGGAACTCGGCGGCGTGGCGCGGCAGTTCCTCGGGCCGGTAGGCGACGACGATCAACAGCGGCAGGTCCGAGGCGCGCAGCGCGAACGAGCTCAGCCAGGCCAGCGTCTCCTCGTCCGCCCAGTGCGCGTCGTCCACGACGAGCACCACGGGTGCGTACTGGACGGCGAAGCGGGTGACGAGCCAGTCGAGGCCGTCCCGGACGCCCTGCGGGTCGGGTGCGACCCCGCTCTGTCCCGCGACCAGACCGACCGCGGGCGCGACGATGTCGTACCAACTCCCCAGTATTTTGCGATGTTCGGCCTCGCTCGACGCCGCGAGCACCGGCTGCACGAGCTGGCGTACGACGTGGAAGGCCACGCCTTCTTCCTGTTCGCTGCCGCGTGCGGCCAGCAGGGTGCAGCCGCGGGCCGTGGCCTTGCGGCGCACTTCGGCCACCAGTGTGGTCTTGCCCAGGCCTGCCGCTCCGGCGATGGCGAGCAGGCCACCGTTGGGCGCGCTCCCTTCGCCCGCACGGCCGCACAGGTCGTTCAACATGCCGTCGAACAGCAGCAGTTCTTCGTCGCGCTCAAAGAGCATCCGGCGCGGAACTCCGCCCCGGCCCCTCGTCTCCGCCACAGCGGTCCCCTTCTGGCAGTAGCACCGAGCCTACGCCCCCGGACACGTACCGTGACATGAATAACCGACTTCCGTCTCCTCCTTGACCCTTTACGTTGGCTGAATCCGTGGACGGTTGGGATCGGAGTGTCAATGAGGGGCGCCAAGGGGCGCCACGCACGCCCCCTGTGCGCTGTCGGGCTCCGGCGCGACGCGACTTCTCCCGGGCCGCGGCCCCGTTGATGATTGAAAGACGTACGGAGCACTAAGGAGGCGGTGCCGCATGGGCAGCACTGACAGAGTCCGGTCGGCCCGGACGCGGACCGGTTCCGTCGACATTCCCTTTCCGCCTCGCCGTCATCCCCGGCACGGCCTTGCCCGGAAGCACACGCTGGACTGGCTGCACCAGTTCGGCATGCTGGCGGGCGAGCAGGCGACGGCCGAGTACGACTCGATGGGCCTGGAACGCCTGA
The DNA here is from genome assembly GCF_045206365.1 of Streptomyces sp. NBC_00212. Classification (NCBI taxonomy): domain Bacteria; kingdom Bacillati; phylum Actinomycetota; class Actinomycetes; order Kitasatosporales; family Streptomycetaceae; genus Streptomyces; species Streptomyces sp. NBC_00212. The sequence goes on along the minus strand of NZ_CP108115.1, from coordinate 7,678,378 downwards.
TGGCGTACTTCTATCCGGACGCCTCGGACGCGCATCTCGCACTGGCGACGGACCTCAACGCGTGGTTCTTCGTCTTCGACGACCAGTTCGACGGCCCGCTCGGCAAGCGGCCCGACGTCGTGCTCCGCCAGATCGACACGGTGCTCCGCACCATGGGTGACCAGCCGCCGGTGCCGGGCGAGGCGGCGAACCGGCTGGCCGAAAGCTTCCGTGATCTGTGGCAACGGGTCACCGCGGGCACCCCGTTGCTGTGGCAGGACCGCTTCCGCGCCCACTGGCGGGAGTATCTGACGGCCTATCACTGGGAGGCGCTCAACCGCACCCGCAACGGCACCCTGTCGCTGCCCGGGTTCCTGCGCGGCCGGCGGGACTCCATAGGCGTGCAGCCCTGTCTGGACCTCGTGGAGCGCTGCGGCGGCTACACGCTGCCCAGGGAATTGCACGAGGGGGAGCCGCTGGCCGAGATGCGGGAGATCACGGCCGATGTGGTGATCTTCGTCAACGACATGGTGTCCGTGGACAAGGAGTTGGCAGCGGGCGACGTCAACAACAGCGTCATCATCCTGCTCCGACAGGAGATGTGCACCCTCGACCAGGCCGTGCGGCGGGTGGCCGCCACGGCCAACTCCCGCATCGCCCGCTTCCAGGAGCTGACCGCCGAGCTCGGCGTCCGGCTCGACAAGACCTCGCTGCCCGAGCGGGCGAGGGCCCAGGTGGACGACTACGTCGACGGGATGCGGGCCCTGATGAGCGGCAATCTGGCCTGGTCCCTGGAGACCGCCCGGTACGGCGAGGCGGGCATCGCCGCCGTCAGCGAGGGCCGCCAGCGGCCCTGGGCCCAGCTGTTCCCGGAGCAGGCCGCCGAGGGCTGAGAGGAGGGACGGCTCAACTGGCGTGAACGGAAAGGCCGTTGAGGACTCCAACGGCCTCTTCGGCCCACTCGCCGTCCCTGCGGGACGGACCGGCCCCTTGCGGCTCCAGCAGCGCGGTGCGCGCGTCCGGAGCCGCCGCCCCGGGGGGCGACGGTCGGCCGCGCGCACTGCTCCGCTCCAGGATCTCCGGGCGAGGAGAGCCGCTACGTGAGGTCGAACTCCCCGTCCCGGGCGTTGATCACGAAGGCCCGCCACTCGGCGGGGCTGAAGATCAGCGACGGGCTGCCCGGGCTGCCGCTGTTGCGCATCGCGATGAAGCCCTCGACGAAGGCGATCTGGACGTCCCCCGCGCCCTGACTGCTCGACTGCCACTCGGCCTTGCTGAGATCGAGCTCCGGCTTGTCCCAGCCGGAACGGGTGTGCCCCGCAAGAGCCTGCAAGGTGTGCTGGGTGGTGGTGTCCACGTCCGTGCTCCTCCCCGGTTCTGTCGTCCGGGGCCAGACTAGCGATCGCCCGCTGTGACGGACAGGCCACGGAAGGAGTACCGCGGCCCGTCCGTCGCGTACGGCTCTCAGCGGGTGGGCGGTTCGGCGCCGACCAGCCACATCGAGAAGAACTGGGAGCCGCCGCCGTAGGCGTGGCCGAGCGCCTTGCGGGCCCCGTCCACCTGGTGTTCGCCCGCCAGGCCGCGCACCTGGAGGGCCGCCTCCGCGAAGCGGATCATGCCGGAGGCGCCGATGGGGTTGGTGGACAGGACGCCGCCCGACGGGTTCACGGGCAGGTCGCCGTCGAGTTCGGTGACGCCGGCCTCGGTGAGTTTCCAGCCCTCGCCCTCGGCGGCGAAGCCCAGGTTCTCCAGCCACATCGGCTCGTACCAGGAGAACGGCACGTACATCTCGACGGCGTCGATCTCGCGGCGGGGGTCGGCGACCCCGGCCTGCCGGTACACGTCGGCCGCGCAGTCCTTGCCCGCCTGGGGCGACACGAAGTCCTTGCCCGCGAACAGGGTCGGCTCGCTGCGCATGGCGCCGCCGTGCACCCAGGCCGCCGGCCGGGGCGAACGGGCCGCGCCCGCCCGGTCGGTGAGGATCATCGCGCAGGCCCCGTCGGAGGACGGGCAGGTCTCGGAGTAGCGGATCGGGTCCCACAGCATCGGCGAGGCCTGGACCTTCGCCAGGGTGATGTCGTGCTCGTGGAGGTGCGCGTACGGGTTCTTCAGCGCGTTGCGCCGGTCCTTGTACGCGACGAGGGAGCCCACCGTGTCCGGGGCGCCGGTACGCCGCATGTAGGCCCGTACGTGCGGCGCGAAGAAGCCGCCGGCCCCGGCGAGCAGCGGCTGGGTGAACGGCACGGGCAGCGAAAGGCCCCACATGGCGTTGGACTCGGACTGCTTCTCGAAGGCGAGGGTCAGCACGGTCCTGTGCACGCGGGCGGCGACCAGGTTGGAGGCCACGAGCGCGGTCGATCCGCCGACCGAGCCCGCCGTGTGCACCCGCAGCATGGGCTTGCCCACCGCGCCGAGCGCGTCGGCCAGGTACAGCTCCGGCATCATCACGCCCTCGAAGAAGTCGGGCGCCTTGCCGATGACCACGGCGTCGATGTCGGACCAGGTCAACTCGGCGTCGTCCAGGGCCCGCCCGGCGGCCTCGCGGACGAGTCCGGCGATCGAGACGTCGTGCCGGGCGGCCACGTGCTTGGTCTGGCCGACGCCGACGACGGCCACGGGTTCCTTGCTCATGACTCCCCCTCCAGGACGGCGACCAGGTTCTGCTGCAGGCAGGGGCCGGACGTGGCGTGTGCGAGGGCCCGGTAGGACTCGCCGCGGTGGATGCGGGCGGCGGCCTCGCCGAGCCGGACGAGTCCGGCGGCCATCACGGGGTTGGCGGCGAGCGCACCCCCGGACGGGTTGACGGCGACGTCGCCGCCGAGCCGGAGCGCCTTGCGCAGCACGACCTCCTGCGAGCTGAAGGGCGCGTGCAACTCGGCCGTGTCGACGGGCCGTTCGAAGGCCCCGGCCCGTTCGGCGGCGAGCCGTGTGGACGGCGAGTCGGTCAGGTCGCGCACGCCGAGGCTGTGCGCCTCGATGCGGTGGTCCATGCCCCGGATCCACGCGGGCCGAGCACACAGCTCACGAGCCCGCTCCCCGGCGGCCAGGATCACGGCGGCAGCCCCGTCCCCGACGGGCGGGCAGTCGCCGGTACGCAACGGACGCACGACGTACTCCCCTTGTGGCCGCGAACCCCGTACCTGCGCATGGGAGTTGGAGGAAGCGGCATCACGACTACGGGCGGCGACGGAGGCGAGTGCCGGCTCGTCGGTGTCGCCCGCGTCGATGAGGGCCTGGGCCTGGAGGGCGGCGAGGGCGACCGAGTCGGGCCAGAGCGGCGCCACGTAATAGGGGTCGAGCTGGCGGGTCAGCACGTCGCGCACCTCGCCGGGCGAGGACTTGCCGTAGCCGTAGACGAGCGCGGTGTCGGCCTCGCCGGTGAGGATCTTCACCCAGGCCTCGTAGAGCGCCCAGGCGCCGTCCATCTCCACATGGGACTCGGAGATCGGCGGCCAGGCGCCGACCCCGTCGAGCGCCATGGTGAACGAGAAGGCGCGCCCGGCGAGATAGTCGCTCGATCCGGAGCAGGTGAATCCGATGTCACTGGCCTTCAGGCCGGTCGCGTCCAGCACCTGGTGCAGCACCGGCATGAGCAGCTCGACCTCGGACAGCTCATCCGTGCGGCGCCGGTGGTCGCTCTGCGCGAAGGCGACGATCGCCACGTCCCGGGCGGGAGAGGTGGGCGCCATCAGATCAGCTCCTTGTACGTCTCGTAGTCGGCGTCGGGTTCGCCGGTGGGCCGGTAGTGGTCGGGATGGCGGCCGCCCTCGGTCCACACGGGCTCGACCCGCAGCCCCATCCGGACCTGGTCGTACGGAATGCCGCCGATCCGTCCGTGCAGGGCGAGCCCCGCCCCGTCGAGCGCGATGTGCGCGTAGACGTAGGGCACTTCGATATCGAGGTTCCGCGCCTTGATGTTGACGATGCAGTACGTGGTGACGGTCCCGGCGGGCCCGACCTCGACCCGCTCCTCGGTGGCGACCCCGCAGGTGGGGCAGGCACCGCGCGGCGGGACGTACACCTTCCGGCAGGACGGGCAGCGCTCTCCGACAGTTTTGCGGGCGGACAGCGCGTTGATATAGGCGGACTGGGCACGGCCGGGACTGTAGGTGTAGTCGAGCCGGGCGGGAGCGACGATGCCGGTGACGGCATCAGCGAACTCACCACTGTGGGGAGCGAGTTGACGGCTCCCTCCGCCCTCATACGGTTCGAAGCAGGCGATGTCGGTGATGGCGCCGGTACGCTCCTCGGCCCAGCGGATCCGGACGCGCATCCCAGTACGGACGGATTCGGGCCCGAACGCGTCCAGGACGTGAAGGAGCGAGGTGTCGGCGCCGTCGAGCTTGACCAGCACCCAGGCGAAGGGCCGGTCGACGGGCTGGTCGCGGCGAGGGGAGGGGTTCCAGGCCCAGGTGGTGACGGTCCCGGTGGGCGCGACTTCGACGAGCTCGCGGATCTCCTCGGCGGTGACGGGGTCGTACTCGACGGGCGGCACGAGCACGCGCCCGTCCCCGCCCCGCACCCCGAGCACGACGCGCTCGCGCAGCCCGGTGAGAAAAGCGCTCTGGACCGGCCCGAGTGACCGGGTGAAGGGAAACTCGACGACGAGGGGTGCGCGCAGCACCTCGGGCGAGGGGGCAGCAGTCATGAACGGGCTCCTTCTGTTGGGTCCCAGATCAGGCAGGGGCTGGCGGCCCCAGGGGCTCGCGACTCTTCGTCCCTCCGGGCGGCCAATCAGCCTGTCCGGCGTTTGAGGACGAGCGCCCTTAAGGCGCGATACGGGGTCTGGGGCAGAGCCCCAGGAACGACCACCGGGCTGCGGCCGAACGACTTCCCCCCGGAGGGTCTCGGGAAGGGGCGGGGTGGGGAAAAATCAGGCCCGCCGATAAACGGCGTCCCGCTTCTCCGCAAAGGCCCGAGCCCCTTCCTTCGCATCAGCCGTAGCGAAAATCGGCCACCCCCGCTCCAGTTCAACCTTGAGCCCGTCGTCCTCGCTCATGGCCGCCGTGTCGTAGACACACGCCTTGACCGCCTCGACAGCCAGCGGCCCACACGCATTGATCTGCGCAGCGATCGAAAGCGCCACGTCCAGCGCCGTGCCATCCGGCACAACCCGCCCGATCAGCCCGATCCGCGCCGCCTCCTGCGCCCCGTACGGCCGCCCCGTGAGCAGCATCTCCAGCGCGTGCGTGCGCGGAATCTGCCGCTGGAGGCGGACCGTCGAGCCCCCGATGGGGAAGAGCCCGCGCTTCACCTCGAAGAGCCCGAACGTCGCCCCGGCCCCCGCGACCCGGATGTCCGTGCCCTGGAGGATCTCGGTGCCGCCCGCCACGCAGTACCCCTCGACCGCCGCGATCACCGGCTTGCGGGGCCGGTGGTGCCGCAGCATCGCCTTCCAGTGCAGATCGGGGTCGGCCTTGAGCCGGTCCCGGTACTGGTCGCCCTCCATGCCCCGGCCCGCGAGGGCCTTGAGGTCCATACCGGCGCAGAAGTCGCCGCCCGCGCCGGTGAGGACGACCGAGCGGATCGAGTCGTCCGCGTCGGCCTCCAGCCAGCCGTCGTACAGCCCCACCAGCAGCGGCAGCGAGAGCGCGTTCTTCGCCTCCGGCCGGTTCAAGGTGAGCACCAGTGTGGCGCCCTCGCGCTGCACGGTGAGGTGTTCCGTACCACCCATTGCCGTCCTCCCGTCTCAAGACCTAGAACAGGTTGCAGTAGGGGCGGTGCCAGTTCAATAGTTTTCTGACAGTCAGTCAGATTTCTTCTGCGGCACCTCTTCCCAGTTGTGCACGGCTTTGCTCTGATGACCCCCGAGTCAGTCGGGGCCGGTGTCAGGAGGAATGGTGGAGTACAACCTTGCCGACCTGTTCGAGTCCGTAGTCGACGTGGTCCCGGACCGCGAGGCGCTCGTGTACATCGACCATCCCGGAACGGGCGCCGAGCGCAGGCTGACGTACCGTCAGCTGGATGCGGCGGCGAACCGGCTCGCGCACCACTTGATCGACGCGGGCCTCAAGCCCGGCGAACACCTGGGCCTGCACCTGTACAACGGCGTCGAGTACCTCCAGACGGTGCTGGCCGCCCTCAAGGCGCGCCTGGTCCCGGTCAACGTCAACTACCGTTACGTGGAAGAGGAGTTGGTCTACCTCTACCGGGACGCCGACCTCGCGGCGCTGGTCTTCGACGCCGAGTTCACGGAGCGGGTGGCGGGCGCGCTGCCGCAGGCGGAGAAGCTGCGGCACCTGGTACGGGTGGGCACCGTCCCGCAAGGCGCGCCAGCTCTCGACGCGACGGCGTTCACCGAGGCCGAGGCCGCGGGCTCCCCCGATCGCGGCTTCGGGCCGCGCTCCGCCGACGACCTGTTCATCATCTACACCGGCGGCACCACGGGCATGCCGAAGGGTGTGATGTGGCGTCAGGAGGACCTGTTCTTCGCCGGGTTGTTCGGCGGCGAGCCCGCGGGCGAGCCGGTGCGGCGGCCCGAGGAACTGGCCGAGCGGGTCGCGAAGGGCGGCGCCGGGCTGACCTTCTTCCCCGCTCCCCCGCTGATGCACGGCACCTCGACGCTCACGTCGTTCGTCGCCTTCAACTACGGCCAGCGGGTGGCCATCCATCGCAAGTACGTGCCCGAGGAAGTGCTCCGTACGATCGAGAAGGAGAAGGTCACCAGCGTGTCCCTGGTGGGCGACGCGATGCTGCGGCCGCTCGTCGACGCGCTGCACGGCCCGTTGAAGGGCACCGACCTGTCCTCCCTGTTCACCGTCTCCTCATCGGGGGCGATCATGTCGGAGACGGTGCGGGACCAGCTCCAGGCGCTCGCCCCGAATGTACTGATCCTCAACAACTTCGGCTCGTCCGAGTCCGGTTCCAACGGGAAGGCGACGGACGACTCGGGCCCGGAGAAGGGCTTCCGCCTGGAGGTCAACGAGCGCACCCAGGTGGTGGATCCGGTGACGCGCGAGCCGGTCGCGGTCGGCGAGCCGGGGCGGCTCGCCCAGCGCGGGCACGTTCCGCTGGGCTACTACAACGACGCGGCGAAAACCGCGGAGACCTTCTTCCAGAAGGGGTCGGAGCGCTGGGTGCTGCTCGGCGACATGGCGACCGTCGACGAGGACGGCATCGTCACGGTCCTCGGGCGCGGCTCGCAGTGCATCAACACGGGCGGCGAGAAGGTCTACCCGGAGGAGGTCGAGCAGGCCCTCAAGTCGCATCCGGACGTGTACGACGCGCTGGTGGCGGGGGTGCCCGACGCGAAGTGGGGCAGCCATGTGGCGGCCGTGGTGCAGGTCCGCGACGGCGCGCACCGGCCGACGCTCGACGACATCCAGACCCACTGCCGCACCCGGCTCGCGGGCTACAAGGTGCCGCGCCAGCTGGTGATCGCCCCCACCATCCAGCGCTCCCCCAGCGGCAAGGCGGACTACCGCTGGGCGCGGACGGTGGCGGCGGAGGCGGACGCCGGCTGAGCGCCGCGGCGCGTGCCGCTCACCCGATGCCGAACTCGCCGAGCGCGGCCAGGAATTCGGCGGGCCGCTCGGCGTGCACGAGGTGGCCCGCGTCGATGGTGACCAGACGGGCGCCCGGTATCCGCGAGGCCATCCAGGCCAGCTTCTTCTGGTCGATCTGGCTGGCCGGGCCGCCCGCGACGACCAGCGTGGGCACCGCTATGGTGGCGAACCGGCCGCGCCACGCGGGGTCGGGGTCGTTCAGCTGGGCGTCGGTCGCCGGGACGACCGGCCAGTCGAAGCCGAGCCGCCCCTCGGGGCGTTCGGCGGGTCCGCGCGGCGGGTCCAGGGGGAAGAACGGCGGGGACTCCTCCAGGACGAGCCGGCCGATGAGACCGGGCACCTCCTGGGCGAGCAGCACGGCGGCGGCGCCGCCCATGGAGTGGCCGACCACGTCGGTGCCGGCCAGGCCCAGTTCGGTGATGAAGCCGCGGAGGTCGTCGCGGAACGCCTCGAAGGAGTAGCCGCCCGGCCAGTCGCTCAGGCCGTGCCCCCGCAGGTCGACGGCGTACACGCGGCGGGTGGCCGCGAGCCGTTCGGCGATCTCGGCCCAGTCCCGGCAGTCGCCGCCCCGGCCGTGCACGAGGACCACGGGCGGCGCGGTCTGCGCGCCCCGGACGCGGTAGGCGAGCCGGGCGCCGTCGGTGGTGACCGTGCGCACGTCCGGGTCGAGGAAGGCGGCGACGGTACGGACGAACGCTTCGGCGTCGTCGATCCACGGGTAGTGCCCGGCGCCCCGCTGGACGGCGAGTTCGGCGTTCGGGAAGAGCGCGGCCAGCTCGGCGGCTCGTGCGGGCGTCGGCCCGCCGTCGTACTCCCCGGCGAGGACGAGGACGGGCGCGGTCACCTCGGCGAGCGCGGCGGCGGTCGCCTTCGGCTCGAAGGCGCCCTCCGCGTTGTACGCGCTCGCCGCGTCCCGGTTGGCCTCGGCTCGCCCTTCGGCCTCGTGCCGCCGCGCCGCCGCGTCCCAACGCCCGTAGGCGAACGGCCTGATGGCGTCCCACACCTCGTCCCGGGCCGCCTCTCCCGCCCACGTCCGCTCGAAGGCCGCGCGGCCCTCCGCGTACCAGGGCTCACCCGCCCGCAGGGCGACGGCCGACCGCCAGTCGTCCTCGGTCACGTCGATGCCCACGGCGCGGGTGCCGGACGCGACCAGGGTGAGCGAGCCGACCCGGTCCGGGTGGCGGGCGGCGTACAGGAGGGCCAGGTTCCCGGAGGCGGAGTGGCCGAGCAGGTCGATCCGGTCGAGGCCGAGGTGGGCGCGCAGCGCCTCGACATCGGCCACCTGACGGTCGCAGCGGTACGACGCCGGGTCCTCGGGTGTCGCCGAATCCCCCGTCCCCCGAAGATCGAGCAGCACCAATTGGCGGTGCGCACGGAGGCCGCCCAGGTCGCCGAGGTAGGAGGCGGCCCGCATCGGTCCGCCCGGCAGGCAGACGAGGGGCGGGCCCTCCCCGGTCAGTCGGTAGGCGAGCTCGGTTCCGTCGTGGCTGGTGAACGTCGGCATGCGATCGATCCTCACAGGGCTCCGACGATCAAGGCAATGGGTTTCGCCGACAGCACGAACGGGCCGCCCGTCGAGTTGTCCACAGCCCTTGACGCACCCCTCGGGCTGCTGAATTACTGATCCGATACAGATCGACCGAATGATCGGTCGTCCGATTTCGTCGCCCCTGCGGGGGCGGAGCGAGGACGGGAGCGCAACCATGGCAGCTGAGCTGGACGAGGCGGAGCGGCTGAGCCGACCGGAGCTCGAAGCCCTGCAGCTCGACCGGCTGCGCGCCTCGCTGCGGCACGCGTACGACAACGTCGGGTTCTACCGGGAGGCGTTCGACAAGGCCGGGGTCCGCCCGGAGGACTGCCACTCGCTCGCGGACCTCGCCCGTTTCCCGTTCACCGCCAAGTCCGATCTGCGCGACCACTACCCGTTCGGGATGTTCGCGGTCCCGGAGAGCGAGATCCGCCGCATCCACGCCTCCAGCGGCACGACGGGCCGCCCGACCGTCGTCGGCTACACCCAGCGGGACCTGGACACCTGGGCGGACGTGGTGGCCCGCTCGATCCGCGCGGCGGGCGGCCGGCCCGGCCACAAGGTCCATGTGGCGTACGGATACGGCCTGTTCACCGGCGGTCTCGGCGCGCACTACGGAGCCGAGCGGCTCGGCTGTACCGTGATCCCCGCCTCCGGCGGCATGACGGCCCGTCAGGTCCAGCTGATCCAGGACTTCCGCCCCGAGATCATCATGGTGACCCCGTCCTACATGCTGACGCTGCTCGACGAGTTCGAGCGCCAGGGCATCGATCCCCGTACGACCTCGCTCAAGGTCGGCATCTTCGGCGCCGAGCCGTGGACCGAGGAGATGCGCCGCGAGATCGAGGAGCGGTTCGCGATCGACGCGGTCGACATCTACGGGCTCTCGGAGGTCATGGGCCCGGGTGTCGCGCAGGAGTGCGTGGAGACCAAGGACGGGCTGCACATCTGGGAGGACCACTTCTACCCGGAGATCGTGGACCCGCTCACCGGCGAGGTCCTGCCGGACGGGGAGCGCGGCGAGCTCGTGTTCACCTCGCTCACCAAGGAAGCGATGCCGGTGATCCGTTACCGGACGCGGGACCTGACGCGGCTGCTGCCCGGCACGGCCCGGGTGTTCCGGCGGATGGAGAAGGTGACCGGGCGCAGCGACGACCTGGTCATCCTGCGCGGGGTGAACCTCTTCCCCACCCAGATCGAGGAGATCGTGCTGCGCACGCCCGGCCTCGCCCCGCACTTCCAGCTGCGGCTGTCCCGTGAGGGCCGGCTCGACGCGCTGACGGTACGGGTGGAGGCCCGGGCGGACACGCCGCCGGAGCAGCGCGAGGCCGCGGCGCGTTCGATCGTCGCGGCGGTCAAGGACGGGATCGGCGTCTCGGTGACGGTGGAGATCGTCGACCCCGAGACCATCGAGCGCTCGGTGGGCAAGTTCAAGCGGATCGTCGACCTGCGGCCGGGGCGCGTTTGAGTCCGCGGGAGGTCAGGCGAACCGGTCGCGCAGCTCCCGCTTGAGGATCTTGCCGCTCGCGTTCCGCGGCAGCTCGTCCACGAACAGGACCCGCTTCGGCGCCTTGAAGTGGGCGAGCAACTCCCGCGCGTGGTCGATCAGTTGAGCCTCGCTCACCTCGCCGCTCCGTACGACGAACGCGGTGACCGCCTCGATCCAGCGCTCGTCGGGCAGGCCCACGACGGCGGCCTCGGCGACCGCCGGGTGGGTGTACAGCGCGTCCTCGACCTGGCGCGAGGCGATCAGCACACCCCCGGAGTTGATGACGTCCTTCACCCGGTCGACGACGGTGAAGTAGCCCTCGCTGTCGCGCACCGCGAGATCGCCGGAGTGGAACCAGCCCTCGCGGAAGGCGTCCTCGGTCTCGGCGGGCTTGTCCCAGTAGCCCTCGCACAACTGCGGGGAGCGGTAGACCACTTCACCCGGCGTGCCGTCGGGCACCTCCTTGCCGCTCTCGTCGACGACCTTCGCCTCGACGAACAGCACGGGCCGCCCGCACGAGTCCATCCGCCCCTCGTGCTCCTCGGGCCCGAGCACGGTGGCGAGCGGGCCGATCTCGCTCTGCCCGAAGCAGTTGTAGAAGGCGAGCCCGGGGAGCCGTTCGCGCAGCCGCTCCAGGACCGGCACCGGCATGATCGAGGCCCCGTAGTACGCCTTGCGCAGCCCGCCCAGATCGCGCGTGGCGAACTCGGGGTGCCCCGCGAGGGCGATCCACACGGTGGGCGGCGCGAACAGCGAGTCGGCGCGGCCCGCCTCCACCAGGTCGAAGATCCGGCCCGCGTCGGGCGCGTCCAGGATGGTGTTCTGTGCGCCCACCGCGAGGTAGGGCAGCAGGAAGACGTGCATCTGCGCCGAGTGGTAGAGCGGCAGCGAGTGCACGGGCCGGTCCGTCTCGCGCAGGTCGAGCGCCGTGATGGCGGAGACGTACTCGTGGACGAGGGCCCGGTGGGTCATCATCGCGCCCTTGGGCAGCGCGGTGGTGCCGGAGGTGTAGAGCAGCTGGACCACGTCGTGCCGCTCGCCGTCGGGCTCGTACGGGAGCGGCTCGGCCAGCGCCGCGAGGAGCGAGCCCGCGCCGTCGCGCAGGGGAAGGACCGCGAAGCTTGCGGGCAGCCGGTCCGCGAGCGCCGGGTCGGCGAGGACCAGGGCGGCGCCGGACTGCTCCAGGATGTAGGCGAGGTCCGCGCCGGTGAGGTGCTGGTTGACGGGCACATGGATGAATCCGGCGCGGGCGCAGGCGAGGAACGCGATGAGGTAGGCGTCCGAGTTGTGGCCGTAGGTGGCGACCCGGTCGCCCTTGCTCAGCCCCCGGGAGGCGAGGACAGCGGCCGCGGTGGAGACGGCCGTGTCCAGTTCGGCATAGCTCCAGGCGCGGTCCGCGTACCGGACGGCGGTGCGGTCGGGGGTGCGGCGGGCGCTGCGGCGCACGATGCCGTCGACGGTGCTGCTGCGTACCTCTTCCATGGCTGGATCCTGGGCGGCCCGCCCGGCGGGGTCAAGGCCCTGGGGGGTGTCCGATGGGTCAGCCCGACAGGTGGGTGAGCTTGTCGGGGTTGCGGATCGTGTAGATGGTGTCGATGAGCCCGTCACGGAAGGCGACCAGGCCGATCTGGCGCCGGCCGTCCGCGGTGATGGACAGGGCCGGGCCGCCGTTGATGTCGATGACCTCGAAGCTTTCCAGCTGATACCGGTTGAGCAGGCCGGTGATGAAGGCGAGCACCTTCTTGCGGCCCATGACGGGGCGCCGTGCGGCCGTGACCTTGCCGCCGCCGTCGCTCCAGGCCACGACGTCCTCGGCGAGCAGTTCGGCGAGCGCGCTCAGGTCGCCGCCCGCGGCCGCTTCGAGGAAGCGGCTGAGCAGCTTGGCGTGTTCGTCGTCGGAGAGCGGGAAGCGCTCACGCCCCGCGGCCAGGTGGCGGCCGGCCCTGCTGTACATCTGGCGGCAGTTGGCGACGCTCGCGTCGACGATGGGCGCGATCTCCTCGTACGGCAGCTGGAAGGCCTCGCGCAGCACGAACACGGCGCGCTCCGGCGGCGAGAGGCGTTCCATGAGGTGGACGGTGGCGTAGGCGACGGTGTCGCGCAGTTCGGCCGTGTCCAGCGGGCCGAGCGCGTCGGTGGCGACGGGTTCGGGCAGCCACGGCCCGACGTACGCCTCGCGGGCCACGCGTGCCGAGCGCAGCTGGTCGATGGCGAGCCGGGAGACGACGGTGATGAGGAAGCCGCGCGTGTCCCGCACCTCGGCGCGGTCGACCCGGCTCCAGCGCAGATAGGCGTCCTGGACGACGTCCTCGGCGTCCCACAGCGAGCCGAGCAGCCGGTAGGCGAGCCCGAGCAGCACCTGCCGGTGGTCCTCGAACTCCTCGGCGTGCTCCGTCATGACGTGTGCCACCTCCCCGTGCGGCGCCCCCGGCCCGCGTCCCGGCGGCTGCCGCGTCATTCAACTCGACGGCGGGGCCGGGGCGCCAGCAGGCCGGGGCATCTGTCCGCCGGGTCACATCGCGCGCTCGTGGCCCTCCCAGTACGGTTCGCGCAGCCGCCGCTTGTAGAGCTTGCCGTTGGGGTCGCGCGGCATCGTCTCGATGAAGTCGACGGTCCTGGGCCGCTTGTATCCGGCCAGCTGGCGTGCGCAGTGGGCGAGTATCCCGGTCGCGAGGGCGTCGCCCGCCTCGTGTCCCTCGGCCACTTCGACGACGGCCTTCACCTCCTCGCCCCAGTCGGCGTGCGGAATGCCGAAGGCCGCGGCGTCCGCTACGGCCGGGTGGGTCAGGAGCGCCGCCTCGATCTCGGCCGGGTAGATGTTGACGCCACCCGAGATGATCATGTCGATCTTGCGGTCGCGGAGGAAGAGATAGCCGTCCTCGTCGAGGTAGCCGAGGTCACCGACGGTGAAGAAGTCGCCGATGCGGTTCTTCCTCGTCTTGCTCTCGTCCTTGTGGTAACTGAAGCCGCCGGTCGACATCTTCATGTAGACCGTGCCCAACTCCCCTGCGGGCAGCTGTACTTGGTCGTCGTCGAAGACCGCGAGCTCGCTGATGGGCCAGGCCTTGCCGACCGTGCCGGGCTTCTTCAGCCAGTCCTCGGCGGTCGCGAAGGCGCCGCCGCCCTCGCTGGCCGCGTAGTACTCCTCGACGCAGTTCCCCCACCAGTCGATCATGGCGCGTTTGACGTGGTCGGGGCAGGGCGCGGCGCCGTGGATGGCGTGCCGCATCGAGGAGACGTCGTACCGCGCCTTCACCTCGTCGGGCAGCGAGAGCAGCCGGTGGAACTGGGTCGGCACCATGTGGGTGTGCGTGCAGGCGTGTTCGTCGATGAGGCGCAGCATGTCCTCGGGCGTCCACTTGTCCATGAGGACGATGCGGTGCCCGATGTGCAGGGAGGCACCGGCGAATTGGAGGACCGCCGTGTGGTAGAGCGGCGAGCACACCAGGTGGACGTTGTCGTCGAACGGCTTGATGCCGAAGATGGCGAGGAAGCCGCCGAGGTAGGTCTCCTCCGGCGGCTTTCCGGGCAGCGGGCGCCGGATGCCGCGCGGGCGTCCTGTGGTGCCGGAGGTGTAGTTCATGACCCAGCCGAGCGTGCGGTCGGTCGGCACTGACTCGGGCTGTCCGTCCAGGAGTTGGGCGTACTGAGAAAAACCGGCGATCGTGCCGACGGCGTACCGGTGCGACACGGGCAGCTCGGCCTCGTCGGCCGCGGCGGTGGCCGCCTCGGCGAACCGCTCGTGCGCGATGAGGACCTTGGCACCCGAGTCGGAGACGATCCAGGCGATCTCCGGGCCGACCAGATGGTGGTTGACGGGCACGAGGTAGAACCCGCCCTGGGAGGCGGCGAGATAGGCGGTGAAGAACTCGACGCCGTTGGGCAGCACCACGGCGAAGGCGTCGCCGCGCTCCAGACCCGTGGCCCGCAGTCCGTGCACGAGCTGGTTGACGGCGCCGTGCAGACGGCCCGCCGTCCACTCCTCGCCGTCCGGCGCGACGAGGACCGGGCGGTCGGGGTCGGCGGCGGCCTGGGCCCAGAAACCGTTGGGCGGCTGGTTCATCGGGCGTCCCTTCCGGCGATGCGGTTGATGCGGTCGATGGCACGCTCGAAGCCGCGCGTGAGGTCGTCGAAGGTCTCCTGGACGCTGCGTTCGGCGGTCATCTTCCCGACGATCTGGCCGACGGGCGTGCCGAGCAGCGGTTCCACCTCGTACTTCTGGATGCGGGACACGGCCTCGGCGACGAGGAGGCCCTGGAGCGGCATGGGCAGGGTGCCGGGCCCGGCCGGGTCGTCCCAGGCGTCGGTCCATTCGGTACGCAGCTGGCGCGCGGGCTTGCCGGTGAGCGCGCGGGAGCGGACGGTGTCGCCGGAGCCGGCCGCGAGGAGCTTGCGGGTCAGCGCGCGGGAGTGCATTTCGGCTTCGGTGGTGGTGAGCCAGAGCGAGCCGAGCCAGACGCCCTGCGCGCCGAGCGCGAGCCCGGCGGCGATCTGCTCGCCGCTGCCGATGCCCCCGGCCGCGAGGACCGGCAACGGGCCGACGGCGTCGACGACTTCGGGGACGAGCACCATGGTGGCGATCTCCCCGGTGTGCCCGCCGGCCTCGTAGCCCTGGGCGACGACGATGTCGATGCCCGCGTCCGCGTGGTGGCGGGCGTGGCGGGCGCTGCCCGCGAGTGCGGCGACGAGCACGCCCTGGTCGTGGGCGCGTTGGACGACGTCGAGGGGCGGTGAACCGAGCGCGTTGGCGAGCAACTTGATCGGATAGTCGAAGGCCACGTCGAGCTGGTTGCGAGCCACCTGCTCCATCCAGCCGGTGATGCGCCAGCCGGACGCCTCGCCCGCGGCGAGCTCGGGCACGCCGTGCTTGGCGAGGGTGTCGCGCACGAACTGGCGGTGCCCCTCGGGGATCATAGCCTCGATCTCGGCCTCGCCGACCCCCTCGACCTTCTTGGCGGGCATCACCACGTCGAGCCCGTACGGCAGCCCGTCGGTGTGCTCCTGCATCCAGTCGAGGTCGCGCGCGAGGTCGTCGGGCGCCGTGTAGCGGACCGCGCCGAGCACACCGAATCCGCCGGCCCGGGTGATGGCCGCGGCCACCGCGGGGAACGGCGTGAAGCCGAAGACGGCGTGCTCGACTCCCAGTTTCCTGCTCAGCTCCGTCTGCATGGGGCGCAGAATGCCGCAGCCGGGGCGACGAGGGAAGAGATTTTCTGATGCTACGTCAGATTCTTTGCCGTGCGCCGTGGCGGCTCGCCGCCTCATTGACACGGGCGAGCCCATGGAAGAAAGTTTCTACCGTTCGACGTGATCACGAAAGATACTTTCAGCACGCCGGGGGCCGCGTCAGGAAGGCGCGGCGGGAAGGGGTGCGTGCCGGTGGCCGAGGAAGTCCGCGGCGTCAGCAGACGACGGCTGGCCGGTGCGGCCATGGTCCTTGGAGGTGCGCTGGTGGTGGGCTCGTGGCCGGTCGGGGAGGCGATCGCGACAGGGCGTACCCGGACGCTGCGGCGGGGGTCCGCCGAGCGGGCCGGGCTGCTGCCCGAGCACCTGGACCGTCTGGTCGAGGACGCGGAGAAGTTCCTCGGCCCCTCCCCCGAGCACCCCTGGTACGCGGGCGCCGTACTGCTCGCGGGGCGCGGCGGCACGGTGGCGCTGCACCGTCCGATCGGCAGCGCGGTGCGCTACGCGGCATACGACGAGAAGAGCGACCGGGCGGTGGAGTTGCCGCCCGAGCGGCGGATCACGGCGGCCGAGGACACGGTGTATGACCTCGCCTCGCTCTCGAAGCTGTTCACCTCGCTGCTCGCGGTCCAGCAGATCGAGCGCGGCACGCTGGAGCTGGAGCGCACGGTCGCCTCGTACTTGCCCGCGTTCGGCGCGGCGGGCAAACAGGCCGTCACCGTACGGCAGTTGCTCACGCATACCTCGGGGTTCCGCGAGTGGATCCCGCTGTACGGGGCGCCCCCGTACGAGGAGAAACTGAAGCTCATCTGGAACGAGGCCCCGGCGAGCCCGCCCGGCAGCACGTACCTCTACTCCGACCTCAATCTGATCTCCCTCCAGCTGGTCCTGGAAAAGATCACCGGGCGCTCATTGGATGCACTGCTCCACGACGAGATCACTGCTCCACTCGGGATGCACCGCACTCGCTACAACCCGCCCGCCTCCTGGAAGCCGAAGATCGCCGCGACCGAGGACGCGCGCAAGCCGTGGTCCGGGATCGACCGGGGCCTGGTGTGGGGCGAGGTGCACGACGAGAACGCGTACTGCCTCGGCGGCGTCGCGGGCCACGCCGGGGTCTTCTCCTGCGCCTGGGACCTCGCGGTCCTCGCCCGTACGCTGCTGAACGGCGGCGCCTACGGCCAGGCCCGGATCCTGACCCCCGCCTCCGTGGACCTGCTGTTCAGGGACTTCAACACGGCCTTCCCCGGCCATGAGCACGGGCTCGGCTTCGAGCTCTACCAGCACTGGTACATGGGCGCGATGGCGACGCCGCACAGCGCGGGGCACACCGGGTTCACCGGCACGAGCATCGTCATCGACCCGAGCACCGACACGTTCCTCGTGCTGCTCGCCAACTCCGTCCATCCGGTGCGCACCTGGCGCTCCGGGTCCGCGCCGCGCGTGGCCGCGGGCAACGCACTGGCCCGGGCCGTCGCGGTCCGCCCCGCGCACGGCGGGAGCTCCTGGTTCGCGGGTATGTCGCGCGGCACGAGCGCCACGCTCACCCTGCCCGAGTTGGATGTCGCCTCCGACCGGGCCCGGCTGAGCTGCGCCCTGTGGTGGGACACGGAGCCGGGCGTGGGCACCGTGGCGCTGGAGGCCTCGGTGGACGCGGGGGCCACCTGGCGGCCCGTGCCGTTCACGACCGCGGGCCCGGGAGAAGGGGCCGTGGAGCACCCGGCCGGATCGGTGACGGGGTGGTCCGGGCGGGTCTGGCACGAGGCGTCGGCGGACCTCGCCGCCTGGCGCGGCCGCCCTGTGCGGCTGCGCTGGCGGTACACGACGGGCCCGCTGTACGTCGGCCGCGGGGTGTACGTCGACGGGCTGCGGGTCGCCGAGGAGCGGCGGGTGCTTTTCGACGAGGCACGGCTGGAAGACTCCGCGCGGATCGAGGCGGCGGGTTGGGAGAGGTCTCCCAACTGACCTGGTCCGCAAGGAGGTTGAGAGGATCAGCGGCCCAGTACGGCCATCGCCGCGTTGTGGCCCGGGATGCCGCTCACGCCGCCGCCGCGTACGGCGCCGGCCCCGCAGAGGAGCACGTTCGCTAGGCCGGTCTCGACGCCCCAGCGGCCCGTCGAGTCGTCGGCGTACGGGAAGGCGAGGGCGCGGTGGAAGATGTTGCCGCCGGGCAGCCGCAGGTCGCGCTCCAGGTCGAGCGGCGTCTTGGCCTCGACGCAGGGGCGGCCGTCGGCGTCCAGGGCCAGGCAGTCGGCGAGGGGTTCGTCGAGGTGGGCGTCCAGCTGGGCGAGGGTCGCGGCGAGCAGCGCCTCGCGCGCCTTGTCGTTGTCGCCGGCGAACAGGCGGGCCGGGGTGTGCAGGCCGAACAGGGTGAGGGTCTGGTAGCCCCGGGCCGCGAGTTCGGGACCCAGGATCGAGGGGTCGGTCAGGGAGTGGCAGTAGATCTCCGAGGGCGGGGCGGAGGGGAGCTCGCCGCGCGCGGCCTCGGCGTACGCGGTCGCCAACTGGCCGTATCCCTCGGCGATGTGGAAGGTCCCGGCGAAGGCCTCGCGCGGGTCGACGGCGGTGTCCCGGAGCCGGGGCAGCCGCTTGAGCAGCATGTTGACCTTCAGCTGGGCGCCCTCGGCGGGCTCGGGCGGGGTGTCGCCGACGAGCTCGGCCAGGGCCTGCGGCGAGGCGTTCACCAGGACGTGGCGGGCGGCCACCGTGCCGGGCGCCTCGCTCGTGACGTACGCGACCTCGGCCTCGGTGCCGTCGCTGCGGATCGCGGTCACCTCGTGCCCGGTGGCGATCTCCGCCCCGGCCGCCCGCGCGGCCTCGGCGAGCGCGTCGGTGAGGGCGCCCATGCCGCCGATCGGAACGTCCCAGTCGCCGGTGCCCTGGCCGATCACGTGGTAGAGGAAGCAGCGGTTCTGGGCGAGCGAGGGGTCGTGGGCGTCGGCGAAGGTGCCGATGAGGGCGTCGGTGAGGACGACACCGCGTACGAGGTCGTCGGCGAAGCGGTCCTCCACGGCGGCGCCGATGGGCTCCTCGAAGAGCATCCGCCACGCCTCGTCGTCCGCGACCCGCTCGCGCAGCGCGGCCGGAGTGGGCAGGGGCTCGGTGAGGGTGGGGAAGACCCGTTCGGCGACCTGTCGCGTGGTCTCGTAGAAAGCCTGCCAGGCGGTGAACTCGGCGTCGGATCCGGTCAGTTGACGGAAGGACGCGGCGGTACGGTCCTGCCCGCCCCCGACCAGGAGGCCTCCGGGGCGGCCGTCGCGGACGGTCGGCGTGTACGAGGACACGGTGCGCTTGCGGACCGCGAAGTCGAGCCCCAGGTCGTCGACGATCTTCTTCGGCAGGAGTGAGACCAGGTAGGAGTAGCGCGAGAGCCGGGCGTCCACGCCCGCGAACGAGCGGGTCGAGATGGCGGCGCCGCCGGTACGGCCGAGCCGTTCGAGAACCAGGACGGACTTTCCGGCGCGGGCGAGGTAGGCGGCGGCGACCAGGCCGTTGTGGCCGCCTCCGACGATGACGGCGTCGTACAGGTCTCGGGCGAACGCGGTGCGTGCGGGCATGCCTCTTGGTAACACGGGATGATCGGCGGGGGAACCCGTCCCGGGCCGGACGGCGCCGGTTCCCCCCTCCCTCCGGGCTCAGCCCCCGCCGCCCTGCCGCAGGGCCGCCACCCTGCGGTACAGCTCCACCGCCTCCGCTCCCCGGCCCAGTTGTTCCAGACATTGGGCCTCGTCGTTGCGGGCGGCCAGGGTGTCGGGGTGGGCGGCGCCCAGGGTGCGCTCGCGGGATTCGGCGATGTGGCGGTAGACGTCCAGCGCATCGGGCCGGCGGCCCAGCCAGCCCAGGCCCACGGCGATCTCACGGCGGCTGATCAGGGTGTCGGGGTGGTCGGGGCCGAGCACCCGCTCGCGCAGGGCGCACACCTCGCGCGCCTCCTGGAGGGCCTCCTGCCAGCGGGCGAGCCGCCCGAGGTTGACACCGAGGCCGTGCCGGGCGCGCAGCGTCTGCGGGTCCTCGGGGCCGCTGACCCGCAGCCGGTCCTCGACCAGGCCGCGGTACAACTCCAGGGCCTCGGGGCTGCGCCCGAGGCGGCCGAGGCTGACGCCGATCTCGTAGCGGGCCGCGAGGGTGTCCGGATGGTCGGCCCCCAGAGCCGCGGCCCGCCCCCGGGCGACCTCGCGACAGGTGGCGAGCGCCTCGATCCAGCGCCCCAGCAGGCCGAGCGCGTACGCCACTTCGTACCGCGTGACCAGCGTGTCGGGGTGTCCCGCACCGAGCACCCGGGTCCGCGCGGCGGCCACTTCCTGGGCCATCAGGCAGGAGTCCTCCAGGCGGCCGAGCCTGCCGAGGCTGACGGCGAGGTTGTGCCGGCAGCGCAGGGTGTCCGGGGCGTCGGGTCCCCGGGTGCGCTCGCGGGCCGCGAGGACCGTGGCGTAGAGCCGGTGCGCCTCGAAGTGACGGCCGAGACGGCCGAGGACGTACGCGGTCTCCTCGCGCGCGTCGAGGGTGTGGGGGTGGTCGGGCCCGAGCGAGCGGGATCTGCCGTCGGCGACCTCGCCGAACTCGCGCAGCGCGTCGGCCTCGTGGCCCGACCGGCTGAGCGCGAAGCCCAGTTCGTAGCGGCTGGAGAGCGTGTCGGGGTGGTCGGGGCCGAGCACCCGGGCGCGCTCGGCGGCGACCGCCCTGTGTGCCTCGCCCGCCTCTGCCCAGCAGCCGGGTCGGCACAGTTCGAGCGCCGCTTCGTGGCGGCCGTTCAGGTCGGCGAGGACTTCCGGCGGCGGGGTCGGCCGGTCCGGCTCCCGCGGGGCGGGGGTGTGCCGGGTGGTCCATTCGCCGGTGAGGCCCGCGGTGGGGTCGGGCGGGGTGGCCGGGGTGAAGAGCCGGGTCGCCTTGTGACCGGTGGTCATCCCCTTGGTCCAGGACGGGAGCCGGGGCGCGTGGCGCGGGGGCAGCGGCACGGGGTCGGCCAGGGGCCGCGGCGCACCTCGCCCAGCGGCCAGCATGCGCCCCAACTCCCGTGCGTCGTCGGGGCGTTGGCCGGGCTCCTTGGCCAGCAGGTCGAGCACGGCCCGTTCGAGGAACTCGGGCAGTTCGGCGCGGTGCTCGCGGGGCGGCCGGGGCGGGGTGTCGCGGTGGCCGACGAGCACCGCCCAGGCGTCGTCCAGGTCGAACGGCGGCGCGCCGGTGCACAGCTCGTACAGCACGCAGCCCAGCGAGTAGAGGTCGCTGCGGTGGTCGACCTCGACGCCGCCGATCTGTTCGGGCGACATGTAGTGCGGGGTGCCCATGGCGATGCCGGTGCCGGTGAGCCGGCTGGTGAAGCCGATGTCGGCGCCGAGCCGGGCGATGCCGAAGTCGCAGATCTTCACGGTGCCGTCGTCGAGCCGCATGATGTTGGCGGGCTTCAGGTCCCGGTGGACGATGCCCTGTTGGTGGGTGTAGGCGAGGGCGGCCGCGACCTGTTCGGCGATGTCCACGACGTCCGGCACCGGCAGCGGATGCCCGTTGGTGTCGTCCAGGAGCTGGCTCAGGTTGCGGCCTTCGAGCAGTTCCATGACGAGGTAGAGGCCGCCCTCGTACTCCCCGAAGTCGTGAACGACGGTGACGCCTCGGTGCTGGAGCGCGGCGGCGACCCGGCCCTCGCGCCGGAAGCGCTCCCTGAGCACCCGGGTGAACGACTCCTCGTGGCCGGGCGCCGGCGGCTTGAGCAGTTTCACCGCGACGTGCCGCTCAAGGGATTCGTCACGGGCCCGCCACACCTCCCCCATGCCGCCGCGCCCGATCAGGTCGAGCAGCCGGTAGCGGCCGTGGATCAGCCTGGTGTCCGCCATCTGATGCCGCCGCCCCCGTCACTGACCATGCGCCCTCCCCGGCCCGTCCAGTATGGCGGCCTGTCTGCGGAGTTTGTACGGGGCGGGTCGGGACCCGGGTCCGAGCCGGGCGACCGCCTTCAGGATGTGCCGGGGCGGCAGCTGCCAGCGCAGGGTCGCGGGGATGCGGCGCAGCGCCGTCCCGGTGAGTGTCAGCCGGCGGTCCACGGTGCGCTCGGCGGGGGCGGGCCTGCCGTAGAGCTCGTGGGCGTACGGGGGCAGCGAGGCGTAGGCGAGGTGGGCCACGCGCCGCCAGACGAGCTCGCGCGCCGGGATCAGGAGGGGGTGGGTGGGCGGCCGCCGCAGGAAGTCGTCGACGTCCCGCGCGTCTGCGGTGGCCGCGAGCCCGGGCCGTACGGAGTCGAAGTAGGCGGCGAGCTCGGCGACGGTGCCGGGCACGCCGGCCGGGTCGAGCCCGACCAGGCGGGCGTCCACGCGGTGTTCACCGACGTAGCGGTCGGCCTGGGCGTCGCTCAGCCGGAACCCCGAGCGCCGGGCCACACTGAGATAGCTGTCGATCTCGGCGCAGTGCACCCACAGGAGCAGCTCGGGGTCGTCGATCCCGAACCGCTCCCCCGTCACGGGGTCGTCCGCCTTGAGCAGGGCGTGGATGCGCCGGACCCGGGCGCCCGCCTGCTCGGCCGCCTCCTTCGTGCCGTACGAGAGCGTCCCGACGAAGTCGGCGGTGCGCATCAGACGTCCCCAGGCGTCCTTGCGGAAGTCGGAGTTCTGCATGACGCCCCGCACGGCGCGCGGGTGCAGCGCCTGGAGGTAGAGCGCCCGGATCCCCGCGATCCACATCATGGGGTCGCTGTGCACCTGCCAGGTGA
Source organism: Streptomyces sp. NBC_00212 (assembly GCF_045206365.1). Taxonomy (NCBI): domain Bacteria; kingdom Bacillati; phylum Actinomycetota; class Actinomycetes; order Kitasatosporales; family Streptomycetaceae; genus Streptomyces; species Streptomyces sp. NBC_00212. The sequence goes on along the minus strand of NZ_CP108115.1, from coordinate 7,655,996 downwards.
CCGATTCGGGGCCGAAGTAGCCCGGGTCGGCGTCCGCCATCCGCCACCTCCGGTGGGCATGCCCTCAGGGCCGGGCGCAGCCACGACATCAGAAGGTTAATCCGTCCTTCGGCGAGGGGATACGGGTCCGCTACCGCCGCACCCGGGGCATCCCCAGCCCGATCCAGGCGATGATCTCCCGCTGGATCTCGTTGTTCCCGCCCCCGAACGTGAAGATCACCGCGGAGCGGTAGCCGCGTTCCAGTTCACCGTGCAGGACCGTGCCCGCCGAGCCCTCCTTCATCGGGGCGGCCGCCGCGACGATCTCCATCAAGGAGGCATACGCGTCCCTGCGGGCCTCCGAGCCGTACACCTTGACGGCGGAGGCGTCCTGGGGGGTGAGGGTGCCTTCCTGGACGGCGTTGACCATCTGCCAGTTGAGCAGTTTCATCGCGTCCAGGCGGGTGTGGGTACGGGCCAGGTTCTTGCGGACCCAGCCGAGGTCGATGACGCGGCGGCCGTCGGCGAGCTTGGTGTCGGCCGCCCAGCGCTGGACGTCGTGCAGGGCGCGGATCGCCATCGTGCCGTGGGCGGCCAGGGTGACCCGCTCGTGGTTGAGCTGGTTGGTGATCAGGCGCCAGCCCTTGTTCTCCTCGCCGACCCGGCGCGACGCGGGGACCCGGATGTTCTCGTAGTAGCTGGCCGTCGTGTCGTGCGAGGCGAGCGTGTTGATCAGGGTGCAGCTGTAGCCGGGGTCGGAGGTCGGGACCAGGAGCATGGTGATGCCCTTGTGCGCGGGGGCGTCCGGGTCGGTGCGAACGGCGAGCCAGACCCAGTCGGCGGTGTCCCCGTTCGTGGTCCAGATCTTCTGCCCGTTCACCGTGTAGGTGCCGGTGGCCGCGTCGCCCTCGCGCACCGCCCGCGTCTTCAGGGCCGCGAGGTCGGTTCCCGCGTCCGGCTCGCTGTAGCCGATCGCGAAGTCGATCTCGCCGGAGAGGATCTTCGGCAGGAAGTACGCCTTCTGCTCGTCCGTGCCGAACTGCATGATCGTCGGGCCGACGGTGTTCAGCGCCATCAGCGGCAGCGGGACCCCGGCCTGGGCGGCCTCGTCGAAGAAGATGAACTGCTCCATCGGGCTGAGCCCGCGCCCGCCGTACTGCTTGGGCCAGCCCACCCCCAGCCAGCCGTCCCCGCCGAGCCGCCGCACGGTCTCGCGGTAGAACCGCTTCTGCGCGGCCGGGTCCGCGTACCGGGCGTAGACGTTGTCCGGCACCAGGCCGGCGAAGTAGGTCCGCAGCTCGGTGCGCAACTGCTGCTGCTCAGGCGTGTATTCGAGGTGCACGGCCCCTCCAGGACGGTCGCGGTACGGCGGCGCACACAGTAGAACGTGTTCCAAGAATCTGGAAGGGGAGCCGCCGCCCTCTCGTGCGCGCCGCCCGCTGGACGGCGGGTGCCACGACACCCGATCGGCGCCGAGCGGTCGCCCGGGGCCGTGTGCCCGGTGAGCATGGCCGAGGCGTGTGCGTCGAATCCGTACGCCTTTCGCACCCTTCACCGGAGGCCTCGTGACCACTGCCCGTGACCTGATGACCCCGGACGTCCGCTGCGTCCCGGCTTCCGAAACCCTCGACCGGGCCGCCCAGTTGATGCGCGACCACGGGATCGGCGCGCTGCCGGTCAAGGGCAGCGACGGCGAGCTGGCCGGCATCGTGACCGACCGGGACATCGTCGTGAAGGTGCTCGCCGCCGGGAAGGACGCCTCGCGGGTGACCGCGGGCGAGCTCGCCGAGGGCGGGGTGCACACGGTCGACGCGGGCGCCGACGCCACTCTGGCGGTCAAGGCGATGGGCGAGGCGCGGATCCGCCGGATCGTGGTGGTCGAGGACGGCACGCCGGTCGGCATGATCACCGAGGCGGACCTGGCCCGGAAGCTCACCGCGGAGGCCTTCTCGTCGTACGCGGGCCGGGTCTACGCGGCCCCCTGAGGCGATTGCGAGGGCTTCCCCGCCGCGGTGCGGACGGGCCGTGTGGCCGGATGCGGTCCGGGTAGGCGGGGGCGAGAATGGTGCACTACCGAAGAGACGTAGGAGGCGGCATGAGCGACCAGTCCGATTCCAGTCCGCAGCGCGACACCGTGACCCCCGATGCCCTGCTGCACACGGGATCCGGGGGCGAGGTCACCGCCGAGGACCTCGTGCTCGCGTCCGGTCGGGACATCACCCCGCAGAGCCTGGCCTGGGCCGAGCGCAAGCTGGCCGCGGAGGGTCCCGCCGCCCTCGACAAGCTGCTCCCCTGAAGGTCCCCCGGTGAGCGACGGCCGCGCGGGCCGCGCCGCCGGGCGATGGGGCGTGCCCGGGCGGATCCGGCCGCGTTCGTCGCCATACCGTCGGTCGCGGGGTTCCCGCTCCGTCGTCCGGGCCGCTTCAGGCGGTGAGCCGGACCTGTCGCAGGAAGGCGGCGTTGTCGGGCGTCTGCCGGAGCCTGTCGAGCAGCGCTTCGAGCGCACCGTGCGCGTCCTGATGGTGCAGCGCCCGGCGCAGTGCGCGTGCGGCGCTCAACTCCCCTGGATTCAGGAGGAGTTCCTCGCGCCGGGTCCCGGAGGGGGTGACGTCCACGGCCGGGAAGAGCCGCTTGTCGGCGAGGGTGCGGGCCAGGCGCAGCTCCATGTTGCCGGTGGACTTGAGCTCCTCGAAGAAGTAGTCGTCGCCCCGCGATCCGGTCTCCACCAGGGCGGTCGCGAGGATCGTCAGGGAGCCGGCCTCCTCGGTGAGCCGCGCGGCGCCGAACAGCCGCTTGGGGCCCTGCAGCGCGGCCGCGTCGACCCCGCCGCTGAGGGTACGTCCGCCGGGTCCGGCCGCGTTGTTGTGGGCGCGGCACAGCCGGGTGAGTGAGTCGAGGAGCACGACGACGTCGCGGCCCTGCTCGACCAGGCGCTTGGCGCGCTCGACGGCGAGTTCGGCGAGCGCGATGTGCTCCTTCGGCGGCCGGTCGAAGGTGGAGGCGAGCACCTCGCCGTGGACCGAGCGCCGCATGTCGGTGACTTCTTCGGGCCGCTCGTCGACGAGGACGACCATCAGATGGCACTCGGGGTGATTGTGGGCGATCGCCTGGGCCAACTCCTTGAGCAGGACGGTCTTTCCGGTCTTCGGCGGGGCGACGATCAGGCCGCGCTGGCCCTTGCCGACGGGTGCGACGAGGTCGACGACGCGGCCGGCGAGCCGGTCGGGCCGGGTCTCCAGACGCAGCCGCTCGCGCGGGTGCAGCGGGGTGAGGTCGGCGAAGTGCGGCCGGCGGCGCAGCGCCTCGACGGGCCGGCCGTTGACCCGTACGACGCGCTCGGGCTTCGACCCCTCGCATTCGATGAAGTCGCCGCTCCGCAGAGCGAGTTGGCGGATGAGGGCGGGCGGGATCTTCACGTCGCCCGGGGCGGGGGCGTATCCGGCGGTCCGGATGCGGCCCTGTCCGCCGGTGAGGTCGAGGACGCCGGCGAGCGGGGCCTCGGCGGGGTGGTCGTGGTGGGTGGTCGTGGGGTGTTCGAGCGTGCTGAGCACAGGAGGGTCCCTTCGCGCGACGGGCGCAGGAGAAGTCCGGGCCGTGACGATGGCCGGGAGGGGAACAGCGGGCGCCGCGCTGGAGGCGGCACCGGGAGGAAACGAGCACGGACGCCGCGAAGAAGGGGCGTACACACGTGCTGATGGCAGAGTAGCACTCCCGCCGCCGGGGAGTGGGGCAGCTGCCGGCGCCGCCCGGTCTTCGCGGCTCAACCACCCGCCCGGGAGGGCGACATGACCCCGTGCTCGACGGGATCTTCCGGTGGTGGTCCACGTCGGCTCTCGGGTTCGGCGGGCAGGGCAGGCGGCTGGGGTCGCGGATGCCGGCCCGTTGGCCCCGGCCGCTGTCAGATGCCGGTGACGGCCTCGACCGTGCCGTCGGCCACGGCCGCCACGAGGGCGGCGTGGTCGGCGGCGTTCTGCGCGGCGTAGCGCACCGCGAACGTGGCGACGGCCCGCTCGAAGGCGTCGGAACCGCCGAGATAGGCGGCGATCGCCACGCGGTCGCCGGACCGGGCGTGGGCCCGCGCCAGGGCCGTCCCGCACAGGGCCGCGTACGCCGCCAGGAGCTGCGGGGGCATCCCGTCGAGGTCGACGGATCCCTTCGTGTCGCGGAGCTGGCGCCAGTAGAAGTGCCGCCCCTGCGGTCCGGTCATCCAGCCGAGGAAGATGTCGCCGGCTGCCTGCGTCAGGCGCTGCCCGGCGACCACCCGGTGTCCGTGGTGGGCGTGGGCCGCGCCGGGCAGGTGCGGTTCGAGCACCGACCGCTCGGCCTCCTTGATCTGCAGGAACAGCGGGTCGGCCGCGTCCCGGCCCTCAAGGAGCACGACGTAGCAGCGGGTGCCGACGCCGGCCACCCCGACGACCTTGCGGGCCGCGTCCACGAACCGGTACCGGTCGAGCAGGATGCGCCGCTCCTCGGCGAGCGACGAACGGTAGTCGCTGAAGATCTTCCGCAGCGCCACCAGATCGGGGCCGGCCACCGGGTCGAGCAGTGGCGGGTCGTCGATGATGCGGCGCCGCCCGTCGCGCGTCTCGGTGAGCCCGGCGAGCGCCCGCAGGCTGGTACGGCTGCGCGCCTTGGCCGGGCCCGCCTCGACCGCCTTGTGGCTGCCGGTGCGGCGGAGCATGCGCACGATGTCCCGGGTGTCGATGTGCTCGTACCAGACGTCGAGCTCGCCCCGGGTGGCGAGCCTGCGTATGCCTCGGCGGTACGCCTCTGCCGCCGCCAGCGCCGAGACGCGGATGTCGGCGTCGGGGTGCCCGTTCTCGCGGGCGGCGACGACGGCGCTGGCGGCGAGGCGCTTGACGTCCCATTCGAAAGGGCCGGGGCAGGTCTCGTCGAAGTCGTCGACGTCGAACAGGAGGGCCCGCTCGGGCGAGGCGAACACGCCGAAGTTCAACAGGTGGGCGTCGCCGCAGAGTTGGACGGTCAGGCCGGTGTTCTCCTGGGCGGCGAGGTCGGCGGCCATCACCGTCGGCGACCCGCGCAGGAAGCCGAGGGGGTTCTCGGCCATCCGCCCGTACCGGATCGGCACCAGCTCGGGCACCCGCGTCCGGGCCTGCTCGGCCAGGACCGCGAGGGGGTCGGGCCGGTCGGCGCCCGGTATCCACCGGCCGTGCGCGGAGCGGGAGAGCCGCTTGCGGGCGGCGCGTCCCTGCCGCGCCCGCTCGTCGGGACTCATCGCGGGCCGCGCGGCGGGACTCGGGCTCGGGCTCGTCATGGGGCACACCCTCCGGCGTTCGGTCCGGGGCGGGCGGTGGTCGGGGACGTGGTGCGGGTTCCTCGGTTCCTCGGTTCCTCGGTTCCTTGACTGATCGGGTTCTACGACTTCTGTCCGCACCCGAGCGTATCCAGGGTGGGCGGCCGCGGCACCCGCTGCGTCGGCCAGCCTGCGAGTCGACTGCGGTACAGCGCCCTGGAGGGGCGCGGGGAACTGCGCGACCAGCCACGGACGACCCGCGGTCGAATACCCGGGCCGCCCGCAGAGTGCTCAGCCTTTCCTCGCCTCACCGCCGGAGGCATCCCGCTCGTCGAAGACCTCCCGCGCCGCAGCGATGCCGTTGAGCGCGGCGGGGAAGCCGGCGTACCCCACCATCTGCGTGATGACCTCGACGACCTCCTCGCGGGTGCCGCCCACGTTGAGGAAGCCGTGGATGTGGACGCGCAGCTGGGGCGCGGCCGTGCCGAGGGCGGTGCACATGGCGACGCTGGCCAGTTCGCGCGACTTCAGGTCGAGTGCGGAGCGGGAGTAGATGTCGCCGAAGGCGAACTCGATGATGTAGCGCGTCAGATCGGGCGCGATGTCCCGCAGGGAGGCGACGACCTGGTCGCCCGCGTGCCCGTCGACCTCGGCCAGTTTGGCGAGCCCGCGCTCGTACCGGTCGCCCGGCAGCGGCTCGGTGTCGACCGGGGTGGCGGCGACGTCGGGGCGGGCCTCGAAGACCTCGCGGGCGGCGCCGATGCCGTTGAGCGCGGCGGGGAAGCCCGCGTACACGGCGGTGTGGATCAGGATCTCCACGATCTCGGCCGGGCTGACTCCGACGTTGAGCGCGCCGTCGATGTGGAAGCGCAGCTGGGGAGCCGCGTTGCCCATGGCCGCCAGCGCGCCGACCGTGGCGATCTGCCGCTGGCGCAGGGTGAGTCCGGGGCGGGACAGGACATCGCCGTATCCGAAGGCGACGGTCATGCGGCCGAGGTCGGGTGCGATGTCGGCCAGGCTGTCCAGGACGGCCGGGTTCTCCTGGCCGCCGACGATACGCAGCACGGCGAGCCCACGCTCGTACCGCTCGTCGGTGGTCTCGATGGGCTCGGCGGTCCGGGCGGCCTGGGCGTTCGCCGCATTCTTCGTGTTCTTCGTGTTCTCCGCGCTGTTCATGCACCAGACGCTACGAGTTGGAGCACGCTCTAACGCAAGCGGCTGTGCGTACCCGGTGTGTGACCGAAGGCGCGGCGGAACACATCGATGAACGCGCTGGTCGAGGACCACCCGCAGCGGTGGGCCACGACGGTCACCGGGGTGTCCTCTGCGAGGAGTTGAAGGGCGTGGTAGAGGCGGAGCTGGGTGCGCCACTGGGGGAACGTCATGCCGAGGTCCGCGCGGAACAGCCGGGTCAGGGTGCGCTCGCTCGCGCCGGCCCGGGCGCCGAGTTCGGCGAGCCCGCGCCGGTCGGCGGGGTCGGCTTCGAGCATCGCGCACACCGCGACCAGGCGGGGGTCGCTGGGCGCGGGCAGGTGGACGGGCTCCTGCGGCGAGGCGCGCAGCTGGTCGAGCAGCACGGCCCGCAGCCGCTTGCCCTCGGGGCTTGCGTCGTCGGGCGAGCGGGTGTGGGCCAGGAGCAGCTCGCGTAGGAGCGGGCCGACCATCAGCACGGTGGGCGCGTCCAGACCCAGCGGGTTCTCGTGGGCGGCGATGCCCATGAGGTGCAGTTCGAGCCTGCCGTGCGCCCGGTGGGAGTGCACGGTCCCGGCCGGCACCCAGATCGCGCGCGTGGCGGGGGCGACCCACGTGCCGGCCTCGGTCGTGACGGCGAGGACTCCGTGGCTCGCGTAGACGATCTGGTGGTCGTCGTGCCGGTGCGCGTCGATGCTGTCCCCCGGCGCCATCTGCTGGGCGCGGGTGGGGGCGACAGGGGTGTGGCGGATTTTCGGCATCGCTTGGCAATTTATCGGAAGCGGGACAGTGGCGCACCCGGTGATGATCGGGCTGTGCCGAAGAAACAGCAGCGTGGTGAGCGCATGGGTGGGACGTCCGGACGGGGTGGGGGGCTGCTCCGCAGTCCGATGTTCCTGCTGGCGGCGGGGCATTCCTGTGTCGATGTGTACCAGGGTGCCGTCGCGGCCCTGGTGCCCTTCTTCGTCGCCGAACGCGCCTACTCCTACGCCGCCGCGTCCGGCATCGTGCTCGCCGCCTCCCTGCTCTCCTCCGTGGTCCAGCCGCTGTTCGGCGCGCTCACCGACCGGTGGGCGCTGCCGTGGCTGCTGCCCGTCAGTACGACGGTGGCCGGGGCCGGCATCGCGCTGAGCGGCACCGGCGGCGCGTACGCCACGACCTTGGCGATGGTCGCCGTGTCGGGGGTCGGGGTGGCCGCCTATCACCCCGAGTCCGCCCGGGTGGCCCGGCTCGCGTGCGCCGGGAGCCACACCGCGATGGGCTGGTTCTCACTCGGCGGCAATCTGGGCTTCGCGGCCGCGCCGCTGCTCGTGGCCGGGGTGGTCGGCGTGGGCGGGCTGCGCGCGGCGCCGCTGCTCGGGGTGCCGGCCGCGCTGGGCAGCGTGCTGTGCGTGCTCGCGCTGCGCGCGATGCGGGGCACCGGGCAGGCCGCGGCCCGCGGCGTACGGGCCGTGGGCCGCGACGACCGGGCCTCGTTCGTGAAGCTGTGCCTGGCCGTGATCTGCCGCTCCCTGGTCTTCGTGGGCCTGAGCGCGTTCGTCGCGCTGTACGCCCGCCAGCGCGTGAGCAGCGGTCAACTGGCGGGCTTCGCCGCCCTGTTCGTGCTGTACGCGGGTGGCGCGGTGGGCACGGTGGTGGGCGGCGGGCTCGCGGCGCGCTGGGACCGGGTGCGGGTGGTGAACTGGTCGTACGCGGCCGCGGTGCCGGCCGTCGCCGGGGTCGTGTTCGTACCGGGCCCGGCGTTCTACGTCTTCGTCGCGCTGACCTCGGCCGCGCTGTACGTGCCGTTCTCGTTGCAGGTGACGCTGGGTCAGGACTATCTGCCCAGCCGGATCGGCACGGCGAGCGGGGTCACCCTCGGCCTGACGGTGAGCGTGGGCGGTGTGGCCAGCCCGCTGATCGGAGCCGCGGCGGACGCCACCTCGCTGGGGGCCGCGCTCACCCTGCTGATCGTCTTCCCGGCCCTGGCCTGGCTGCTCACCCGCACCCTGCCGGAACCCGCGCCACCGGAGCCGGACGCTCCGGCGCCGGACGTCGCGAAGTCACTTGTCCCGCGCGGCAGTTGACGAGTATCAAGGTGCCGTCCTCGCTCCGAGCGCGGTGGCTCCGGCGGCGATGGCGGCCGTCGCGGTGCGGGCCCGCTGGGCGATCTCGTCCTGGGGGTCGGCGGGGCTGTAGACGACGAGCACCCGGTCCGCCTTGTCGAGGAGCAGGGCGTCCGGCGCGGCCGCGGTCTCGCCGTCGTACGCGAGGGTGTTGACCTCGTCGAGGCCGGTGAGGCGGACCGACCGTACGCGTTCGGCGCGGTAGACGTGGGAGCGGCGCAGCGCGCCCACGAGCGCGCAGACGGCGAGGCGGGTGCGGGCGAGCCGCGCCTCGGCGTCGACGGTCCGCAGGTCGATGAGGCCCTCGTCGAGGCGGGGCCGGTGCGAGGGGGCGAGCCCTTCGGGCTGGTAGTGGCCGTTGCCCGCGAACAGCAGCCACAGCGACCGCGGGCGGCCGTCGATCCGCAGGCGTACGGGGGTGGCGGTGCGCAGCACCCGGACGAGGGCGATGGCGGCGGCCGGCCACTTCCCGATCCGGTCCTCCATGCCTTCGCGCATCCGGACCAGGTCGGGGTAGAGGCCGATGCTGAACGTGTTGAGGAAGGCGGCGACGTCCTGGCCCGCGTCGTCGCGGACCCGGGCCAGGTCGACGCGGATCGCCTCGCCGTGTTCGACGGCGTACACGGTGTCCTCGAAGGCGGCGACGCCCGCGTCGAGGGCGAAGTGGTTGAGGGTGCCGCCGGGGAACACCGCGAGGGCGAGGCCGGCGCGGGCGGCGCGTTCGCAGGCCGCGTTCACGGTGCCGTCGCCGCCGCACACACCGAGCACTCCGGCGAGCTCGCCCGCCCGGGCGACGGCTTCGTCGAGGAGCTCGCCCAGGTCGTCGCCGGGCCCCCGTTCGACGATCTCGGCCTCGGGCAGCAGCAGCCGCAGGTGCTCCGGCGCGGGCAGGCGGCCCGGAACGCCCTTGCCGGAGCCGCCGTTGACGACCACGACGAGGCCCTGGCCGCGTTGCAGCGCGGGCGCGGCGGCGCGGGTGTGCAGGGGGTGGAGGGGCTGCGGCCGGGGCGGCCACCAGTAGCAGGTGACGGCGGCCGCGGCCATGCCGAGCGCGCAGCCGGCCAGCACGTCGCCCGGGTAGTGGACGCCGACGTAGACGCGGGAGAACGCCACGGCCGCGGCGAGGGGGGCGAGCAGCGCCCCGTACCGGGTGGACTCCAGGGCGACGCCGGTGGCGAAGGCGGCGGCCGAGGCGGAGTGCCCGGAGGGGAACGAGGTACTGCTCGGCAGCTTCGCCAGGCGCCGCACCAGCGGAACGGCGTCGATGACCGGGCGGCGGCGCCGGGTCGCGTACTTGGCGACGGTGTTGGTGGTGAGCGAGGCCAGCGCCAGCGCGCCGATCCCGCGCCGGGCGGCCCGGCGGGCCGTGGGCCCCCCGGCCACCGTGAGCGCGGCCGCCGCGGCGAACCACAGCCGCCCGTGGTCGGCGGCGTGACTGAGGCGGGGCAGCACCTGCTCGGCGCCGGCCAGCTTCGCGGTGGCCACGCGCTCGAACCAGCGGCGGTCGACGGCACCCATCCGGGACATCGGTGACATGCCCCCTGCCTAGCCCGGATGACACCGGTCCGCCCGCCGGACTCACCCGGACGGGCGGCCCCGCTTCAGGACCGCCACCAGCGTCGGCACATGGCTGTGGTCGATGTCCTTCACTGCGGTGACCAGGGTGACGGCGCGGCCCTCGGCCAGGGCGAGCAGCCGGTCGAGCGCCTGCGCCGGTTCGGGCTCGGCGAGTTCGGCCTCGTACCGCTTCTGGAACTCGGGGTAGCGCGTGCGGTCCTCGTGGTACCAGCGGCGCAGTTCCGTCGAGGGGGTGAGTTCCTTGGGCCACTCGTCGACGGCCGCGCGCTCCTTGGACAGGCCCCTGGGCCACAGCCGGTCCACCAGGACGCGTACGCCGTCGCCGTCCTCGGGCGGGTCGTAGACCCGGCGGACCCGCATCGTGCGCTTTCCCGGCATGGGTGCCTCCCAGGGTGTCGTCTCCCCCGTGCTGCCAACAGCCCAACCCTGTCAACAGCGCGCCGATTCGGCGACCGACGGCAAGGGCGGCCCGATCGTCTCGGGCCGCCCTGGGAGCCTGTGTCCGATGCCGAGGTGCGTGGCGTCAGACGCCGACGGCCTCTTCGATCTCCTCTTCCTCTTCGGCCTCTTCTGCGAGGGCCGCGGCCACCGCGACGGAGGGCGCCACCTCTGCGGCGGGCGCCACCTCGACAGGGGCGGCGGCCCGAGCCCGGCGGCGTTCGACCAGCCCCGCGACCGCCATCACGGCGAGGCCGAGGACCAGCCAGGCGGCGAGCACCCACACGTCGCGGGCGAGGCCGTGGCCGCCGAAGTAGACCAGGTCGCGGATGCCCTCGACGAGGCCCGCGCCGTTCCAGAAGGCGTGCAGACCGCCGAAGAAGCCGTTCTGGAGCTCGGGCCGGAACAGGCCGCCGGAGCTCGTGAAGTTGAGCATCACGAAGAGCACCATCACGGCGAGCGTGGTCCAGCGCTTGAGGAAGGTGTGGAGCCCGGCGCCGAGGAAGAGGATGCCCGCCGAGTACAGCCAGGACATCGCCCACACGCCCCACAGGCCGTGGTCGACCAGGTGGAACAGCGGTCCCGCTAGGGCCGCGCCGATCACCGAGACCGCGAAGGAGACCCCGGTCACCAGCGTCGCCCGCAGCTTCAGCGAGAGCCCGGCGCCGGCCGCGCCGAGCGCCGCGACAGAGGCGTACGAGCCGATGCTCACGGCGATGAGCAGGAAGAAGATGCCCGAGCCCGTCGGGTCGTCGGAGACCGGCGGTACGACGTCGGTGACCTTCAGGGGGACGCCCTGGGCGCTCGCCACCGGGGTGAAGACCTTCTCGACGGCCGTGGCGCTCATGTCGGAGCCGGCCGAGGCGACGACGAGCTCGGGCGCCTTCGCGTTCAGGACGTAGGCGCCGGAGATGTCCCGGTGCTTGAGCTGGTCGACGGCGGTGGCGCGGTCGGCGACGGTGCGCACGTCGAGCTTGTCGCCCGCCTCGTCCTTCACCGTCTGCGCGAACACCTTGGCCTCGGGGCCCGCCCCGACGACCGCGACCGGCAGGTGGTGCGGCTCGGGGGTGGCGAACGCCCCCAGGTAGGCGAGTCCCATGCCGAGGCACATCAGCAGCGGGGTGATCAGATGCGTGAGGACGTGCCGCAGCGCGGGGTTCGACGGCGCCGTACGCGCGTCGCCCGGCGTCGCGACCCGTCCGGCCTTGTGGCCTCCGGACATGACAGGACCCTTCTGATCGGACCCACGGTCGGGACGGCCGCGAACCCAATGGTTGGCTTTTACAACTTCTATGAGTTGTACTATACAAGCATTTCCTCGGAGAAGCCACCTCGATGGCGACCGGGGCCCCGCCGCGCCGAGATGGGCCGCACCTCCCCAGGGCCTGGCGGTCCTCGCGGGCTTCGCGACGAAGGTCGGCCAAGTACCGGGCAGGACGGGCTAGTTGACGCTCCGGCACTCGTCCCGTACCCGCCGGACCAGGTCGGCGGCAGCCCCCGCCCACTCCGCGTGCTCAAAGGTGAACCCCGCCTCCAGGAGGCGCCCCGGCACCACCCGCCGGCTCTTCAGCAGCAACTCCGTGTCCGAGCGGAGCGCGAACGCGCCGAGCTCGGCCATCCACTTCGTGGCGGGCAGCCCGACCGGGACGCCCCACGCGCCGCGCAGGGCGCGCATGAAGGCCCGCTGCGGGAGCGGGGCCGGGGCGGCCAGGTTCACGGGGCCGGTGAGGTCGTCGCGCGCGACGAGGAACTCGACCGCCCGCACGAAGTCGCGGTCGTGGATCCAGGACACGTACTGCCTGCCGCCCGCGACCGGGCCGCCGAGCCCGAGCCGCGCCATCTTCAGGAGTACGTCGAAGACGCCCTCGCGATCGGGGCTCATCACCATCGCGGAGCGCAGCGCGACCTTGCGGGTGCCCGGCGTGCGGGCCTGCTCCTGGGCCGCCTCCCACGCCTTGGCGATCTCGACGCTGAACCCCCAGTAGTCGGGGATGTCCGGCTCGGCGCCGCCCACGATCCCGGTCGCCTCGTCGTTGGCCGCGTCGAAGCGGTGGGCGTACAGGGTCGCGGTGCTCATCTGGAGCCACACCTTCGGGGGCCGCGCGGCGGCGCCGATCGCCTCGCCGACGATCCGGGCGGAGCGCACCCGCGAGTCCATCATGGCCCGCAGGTTCGCCTCGGTGTAGCGGCAGCTCACGCTGCGGCCGGCCAGGTTGATCACGACGTCGCTGCCGTCGACGACGTCCGCCCATGCGCCGAGCGTCTCGCCGTCCCAGCCCACCTCGCGCTCGCGGCGCGGCCGCCGGGTCAGGATCACGACGTCGTGGCCCGCGGCGGTCAGCGCCCGGTCCAGGATCGCGCCGACCTGCCCGGTTCCGCCGGGAATCACTATCTTCATTGCGCCCCCTCGATCATGAGCCCGACCCTACCGCACCGACTTGAACGCGTTCAAAGAAGCCCTGCGGTCACCCGGGTGGCTCGCGTGCGGTGGTGGCGGAAGGCCGGGCGAGCCGAGACTGGAGGCGGCTGCCGGATCCGACCGAGCGGCGTGCGAGCCACTGGTCGCAACCCAGGAGGTAGCCGTGGTCGACAGTGAGGCGTGGGGGGACGACGTCTATCAGCCCGACGGCTCCGAGGTACAGGACGACGAGGGCATCCTGAGCGCCGAGGACACGCTGCTCGACGACGGCCCCGCCGACCCCCTCGACGTGGGCTACTCGCCGCCGGAACGGCCCTGGGCCGTGGAGCGCGACGGGGTGACGGCGGCCGAGCGGCTGCACGGCGAGAGCCTCGACCAGCGCCTGGCCGACGAGGTCCCGGAGGTGTCCGACGCCGACGGCGACGGCATGGGCGACACCTCGGACACCGACGGCGAGCCGCGCGACATCGAGGTCGGCGGCGCCCGCGCCGGACGGCTCGTCGCCCCGGACGAGGGAGCGCACCCGGACGACGAGACCCGGATGCTCGCGAGGGACGTGGGCATCGACGGCGCGGCCTCCTCGGCCGAGGAGGCCGCCATGCACATCGTCGACGAGGACGACCTCGACGACCTCGACGGCTTCGAGGCCCCCGCCCGCACCGAATCGGGCGACTGAAACCCGCCGACCGAAACCCCGGAGCCCCCATGCAGCGTGACAAGCAGCCCTCGTACCAGCCGGTCGTCTTCCGCGACAAGGCCGCCGGGTTCGCTTTCCTGACCCGGTCGACCGCGACGAGCGAGGAGACGATCGACTGGGACGACGGGAACACGTACCCGGTCATCGACGTGGAGATCTCCGCGGAGAGCCACCCCTTCTACACCGGCAAGGCTCGGACGGTGGACACGGAGGGGCGGATCGCCCGCTTCGAGCGCCGCTACGAGGGCAAGGAGTGACCCGGGCGGCCCGGTGCGTCAGGGCCTCCCGCCGCGCGGGACGGCCGCCGGAACGGGGTGTCGATCCGCTGCCGTAGCGGCACCGGAGAAATAGGGAGGCGCGCGCCCCGCCGGGGCTGTTAGCTTCACCGGCATGAGCAAGCGTGCGGCTGTGCAGTGGACGACGACGCCGGAGAGTGTCCCGGCGCGCTGACAGTTGTGTACGTCAAGAGCCCCGGGGCGAGTGGCCCCGGGGCTCTTCCGTGCGGTCACTCGTCCCACGAAGACCGCGAGGAGCCCCCCGTGCACGACCACCGCAAACTCGGCCGCGAACTCGACCTGTTCGACACCGACCCGCTGATGGGGGCCGGACTGCCATACTGGCTGCCGGACGGCGCGGCCGTGCGGCACGCCCTGGAGGAATACGTCCGCGAGACCGAGCGGCGGGCCGGATACCGGCACGTGTACTCGCCGGTGCTCGGCAAGCGCGAGCTGTACGAGATCTCCGGGCACTGGTCGCACTACAGCGAGGACATGTTCCCGCCGATGGACCTGGGCGCGGAGCAGGTGGTGCTGCGCCCGAGCCTGTGCCCCCACCACGCCCTGATCTACCGCTCACGCGCCCACAGCTACCGTGAACTCCCGCTGCGCATGGCCGAGTTGGGCGGCATGTACCGCTCGGAGCTCTCCGGTGTGCTCGGTGGTCTGACCCGGGTGCGGGCGATCCAGCTCAACGACGCCCACATCTTCTGCACCCTTGAGCAGGTCGCCGAGGAGGCGCGGGCGGCGCTCGACCTGATCGGCCGCGCGTACGCGACCCTTGGCATCCGCCCGGCCCGCTACCGCCTCTCGCTGCCCGGCGCGGGCGGCAAGTACGTGGCGGACGCCGACATGTGGGAGCGGGCCGCCGCCCTGCTGACCGAGGTGCTCGACGCCAGTGGGGTGCCGTACGAGTCCGTCGAGGGCGAGGCCGCGTTCTACGGCCCGAAGATCGATGTGCAGATCGCCGACGCGGCGGGTCGCGAGGCGACCCTGTCCACCGTGCAGGTCGACTTCCACCAGCCCGAGCGGTTCGATCTGCACTACATCGGGCCGGACGGCGCCAAGCACCGGCCGGTGATGGTCCACCGCAGCGTCATCGGCAGCATGGAGCGCGCCGTCGCCCATCTCATCGAGCTCCACGGCGGCGCCTTCCCCGCCTGGCTGGCGCCCGTTCAGCTGGTGGTGGTGCCCATCTCCGACGCCGAGGTGAACAAGGCCGCCGAGCTCGTGGAGCGAGCCGTCGCCGACGGCCTGCGGGCCGAGCTCGCCGGACCGGAACAGGGCTCCCTGGGCGCCCGCGTCCGAGCCGCCCGGCTCGTCCCGTACCAGGCGGTGATCGGCGCCCGGGAGGCCGCGGCGGGCGAGGTCGCCCCGCGGCTGCGCGACGGCCGCCGCCCGGACGCCCTCGCGGCCGCGGAACTCCTGCGACGTATCGGCGCCCTCGTGGCGGCGCGGAGCCCCGAACTCTGGGACGAGGTGGGCGAGTTGGCCATCAGCTGAGGGCGTCGGTGCGCGACTGGATCTCCTTGGCGTACGGAGAGGCTCCGTCCGGGCCGTATGCGGCGAGGTGTGCCCGCCAGTCGGCGAGCGCGCCCTCGCCGTCGTGCAGGGCGAGGCGGCTGAGCCCGCGCCGGTAGAGGACGTCGGGGCCCTGTCCGGCGAGGGCCGCCACCGCGATGTCGAGGTCCGCCAGGGCGCGCTCGTGCTCGCCGAGGTCCTGCAGGGCGATGGCGCGGTTGGCCCGCAGTTCACCGTCGTCCATGAGCCGGATCGCCTCGTCGAGGTCGGATACGGCCTGCGCGGGGCGGCCCGCCGTATGGGCGAGGACGGCGCGGTTGGCCCAGGCCGCGACGAAACCTGGCTCGATGCGCAAGGCCGCCGCGTAACTGGCGTAGGCGCCTGCCGTGTCACCGGACTCGGCGAGCAACGCACCCTGGGCGGCAAGGAGTTGGGCGTTGCCGGGGTCGAGCGCGAGGCCCTGCTCGATGTCGGCGGCGGCCCGCTCGTGCTCGCCGCGTGCCAGGAGCAGGTCGGCGCGGTGGACGAGCGATTCGAGGTGGCTCGGCTCCACTTCGAGCGCGTAGTCCAGGTCCCGCAGCGCCTCCTCGTCCCGGCCGAGTTGGCGCAGCAGGTCGGCGCGGTTGAAGTGGGCCTCGTGGAACGGCGGGGTCAGCCGGATCGCGGCGGCGTAGTCCGCGAGCGCCTCGTGGTGCAGGCCCACGGCGCGGCGCTGCGCGGCCCGTTCGAAGTAGTAGTCGCCGTAGTCCGGGTCGCGGCGGATCACCTCGTCGTAGTCGGCGATCGAGGCGGTGTGGTCGCCGCGCGCGCCGCGCACCTGGGCGCGGTTGTACAACAGCACGGAACGGTGCAGGAGTTGCTCGTCGGGCCCGAAGTCGGCGTCGGTGATGGCGATCGCCTCCTCCACTAGGGCGAGCGAACCGTCGACGTTGCCCCGGTGCAGCTCGACGAGGGCGCGGGCGTTGCGCATGAACGCCCTTACCAGGACCCGTCGTTCGGGGTCGGGGTGGACGTCGGCGATCCCGATCGCGGTGTTGACCCAGGCGAGCGCCAGGTCCTCGTCGTGGGCGCCCTTGGGCAGGAAGCGGGTGTAGAGCATCGCCATGAGATAGCTGGTTCCCATGTGCGCGTCGGCGTCGGTGGTCATCCGCCGTATCTCGTCGAAGTAGCCGACGGCCTCGTCGCCGCGCCCCAGATAGGACAGGCAGGCGCCGGTCTTGTGGGTGAGCGTGCGGTACGTCGTCGAGTCCTGGCCGACGGGAATGAGCCGGCGGCCGCGCAGCGCGAGCTCGATCACGGCCTCGTAGAAGCCGAGCGCGAAGCAGGAGTTGACGGCTTCGGACAGGGCGGCGAGACCCGCGCCCGCCGGGTCGGTGCCGTGTTCCAGGTGGTACGGGATGGCGCCGTGCCGCAGGGTCGGCTCGTCGAGCGCGGCCAGCTCGGCGGCGCGGGCGGTGTGCCGCCGGGCCCGCTCCTCGGGTTCGAGCTTCGCGTACGCGGCGAGGAGCGCGGGGTCGCGGCTTGTGCCGTCGGAGTCGATGAACTGCTGCGCGGCGTCGGCCCTTTTTGTCGGAGGCCCCGCGCGCTCCGGCCGCTTCGGCACCCGGGCCGCATGGTTCTTCAGCGCCCGCCCGAGCGCGTCGTCGGCCCGGCCCGCGTGCTCGACGACCACGGTCAGCTCGGCGGGGTCGCAGCGGCGCAGGAGGACGGCGACGAAGTCGCGGTCGGTGGGATCGGCCGCGTCCAGGTCGCGAAAGGCGACGACGACTCCCCCGGGATGTTTGACACGGGCCCAGTCCATGAGGAGTTCGGCGGCGCCGTGGGCGAGCCGCAGCGCGCGGGTCGCCGGGTAGAACCGGGTGCGCTCCTTGACGCCCGCGAGGTTGGTGAGGGTCTGCGGCGCCTGAGGGACGACCGGAGTGACCTCCGGGGCGAGCGCGATGACCTCGGTCGCCCGCCGGGCCACCAACTCGCCGTGTTCCGGGACGAGTTCGGGCACGATGCGGCGCAGCAGGGTGCCGCCCGCCGTGTACGGTCCGCGCAGCCGGCGGTGGCAGGGGACGGTGAGGTGCGCGGCGGGCGGTCCGTCGGACGCCGGGGCTTCCGCGTCGGCCCAGTAGTGGCGGGGCGAGGTCATGTCAGTGCTCCTTGGCGTGAGTTCTTCCGGGTCCGGGCACGCCGGTCCCGCAGCGTGACGAAGATCAGCAGGCCGATCTCGAACGAGGTGATGGCCACGAATCCCGCGGCGTCGACGAGGTCGGACGTCGAAGTCAGCGGGTTGGTGAAGCGGTCGACGGCCGTCGACCAGAACTGCCAGGCGGTAGGGATCGCCGCCCAGGCGAGGCTGCCCAGCGAGAACCCGTAGCCGGACACGAGGACCGGCGCGTACCAGCGCGCCATCGCACGGTCGCGGTCCGACCATTGCGTGTCCGGCCGGGGCGGTTCGCGGCGCAGCAGCCACCGGAATCCGCTCCGGAGACGGAAACGGGCGGCGCCCTGCACATCCGTACAGCGCAACGCGTTGTTCAGGACGTAGTAGAGGTCGGTCTCCAGATAGAACATGAACTGCCAGATGAGCCGCACCACACAGGTGAAGGCGACCGCGAGGCAGAACTTGTGGATCCAGGCGGGAATTCCGTGACCGGCCAGTTCCACCGAAAGAAGAGTGAGCATCGAAAAGAGGACGACGTCGGCGAGCATTCCGGCGAGGAACGGCAGATAGCGTCGGCGCCTTTCGACGCTGAGCAGGGAGTCGAGGCGGGTCTCGGCGACCAGGTAGTAGAGCCGCCGGCCGATACCGAGCGTGGAGGGGAGCCCGAGCCTGCGCCCTGCGAGGGTATGAAATCCCTCGTGGATCAGAATGCACGGGATCACCGTCACGAACAGCGCGATGGGGATCAGCGAAATGTGGCCGGTGAAGAACAGATTGCGGTACGAGGGCCTCAGTTCCGGCGCCCGGACCATCGCGGCGACGGCGGCCGCCGTCAGCGTGATGTAGAGGAACCAGGCGGGCCGGGAGAACGCGGCCGCGCCCAGACGCTGCCAGCGGATCGGCCCCCGCGCCGATTCCTGTGCCGCCTCGCCGCGCAGAAATCGAAGGTCTTCGAGGGTGGCCAGGAAGTCGGCCATGTCGAGGCGCTCCCCGCAGGTCCGCTCGTACCAGGAGGCGGCGTCGGGGACCGGGACCCCGGCACCGAGCAGCCGCAGGACCTGTGCGCCTTCTTCGGGGAAGACCGCGTACGAGCCGATGTCGGGCCGCCCGACCATGACGCCGTCGTGCTCGGCCACCATCGTGAGTGTGTGGAGGCGGACCGTGGGGCCGCCGCCGGGAACCAGCGCGCTCATGCGGTGCGCACCCTTCTGCTCTGCTCCGCGAACCGAGGCGGAGCCGGAGCCGGACCCCCGGTGAGGGCCCGGCCCCGACCGGATGTCACTGCTGGGCGCACAGGTAGTAGCAGGCGGTCGTCAGGCGGATCGGACCGGCCTTGCGGATCGACATCTTCTTCATGGATTCCCCTCCTCTCATCGGTCGTGGCGCATGGAATCGCGCGAGGCGCCCGCAGTGGGGCACGGGTGCGACGCGGCAGGGATTTCCCCGGTGGGCACGAGTGAATTGCCATGAATACGCGAATGGCGGATCGGGGCGGTCTCACGAAGTCGTCGACGACTTTCGGCGACCAGCCGCCGACGACACCCGAAGGCCAGGTACCCCCGTTCACCGGCCCAATTCACAGCATCCGGTGGGTACTTGACGGTGTCAACCAGGGAACGGGAGCGTCCGCATTTTCGCCCGACCGGGCCTTTTGGATAAATGCGTGGGCCGTATCAACACCGGCTGCCGAAATGCCAAGGCGCGGAACGTTTTCGGGCAGCGTGGAAACAGACGCCACTTCCGAATGCGCCGGGCTGTTCGGTCCGGGCCGGCGCGTGCCCCGTTTTCCGGGCCCTGCCGCGATCGCGGCCGTCGGGCCCTCGCCGTCCCATACGGACCGGCGGGCCGTGCCGTTCAGCGAAACGTCCGCTCAGATGCTCGCACTTGGGCCTCCTGGCCGAACGGGAGCCACCCGCAC
Organism: Streptomyces sp. NBC_00212; assembly: GCF_045206365.1. Taxonomy (NCBI): domain Bacteria; kingdom Bacillati; phylum Actinomycetota; class Actinomycetes; order Kitasatosporales; family Streptomycetaceae; genus Streptomyces; species Streptomyces sp. NBC_00212. Next base: position 7,636,469 of record NZ_CP108115.1, on the reverse strand, counting down.
CGGGGAACGCGTCCCCGTTCTTGGTCAGCTCCTCATGGCAACGGCGCTGTGGGGGGCGGCCGGCTGGCACCCTCGCGGAGATCGATCCGAGCCGTCGTGAGGAATGCGCATGCAGCACCGCACCGCTGTGTCCACCGTCGTCAGCGCGCTCTGCGGGGCCCTCGCCCTCGCCCTGCCCGCCCAAGCGGCGTCGGCCCGCCAGGCGGGGCACATCATCGTCTTCGGCCACCGGGGGGCTTCGGCGTACGCCCCGGAGAACACCCTCGACTCCGTGCAGCGAGCCGCCGACATCGGCGTCGACTGGGTGGAGAACGACGTCCAGCGCACCCGCGACGGCGCGCTCGTCGTCATCCACGACACGACACTGGCCCGCACCACCAACGTCGAGCAGCGCTACCCCGACCGGGCGCCCTGGTCCGTGGGTTCGTTCTCGCTCGCCGAGATCAAGCAGCTCGACGCGGGCAGCTGGTTCGGCCCGGACTTCCGGGGCGAGCGCATCCCCACCCTTCAGGAGTACCTGGACCTGCTCGACGACACCGGCCAGGGCCTGCTGCTCGAACTGAAGCAGCCCGAGCTGTACCCGGGCATCGAGCGCCAGACCCTGGACGTCCTGGGCCGGGCCGACTGGCTCGACCGGCCGCACCTCGCCCGGCGCCTGATCGTGCAGAGCTTCAGCGCCCCCGCGCTGCGCACCACGCACCGGCTCCGCCCCGAGGTCCGCACCGGCTTCCTCGGCAATCCGCCGGTCTCCCAGCTCAAGCAGTACGCCGCCTTCACCGACGAGATCAACGCGGAGCAGCATTCGGTGACCGCCGCGTACGTCAAGGCGGTGCACGGGATGAAGGGGGCCCATAGCAAGGCGATGCGCATCAACACCTGGACCGTCGACAACGCGCCCGCCGCCACCAAGCTGGTGAGGATGGGGGTCGACGGGATCATCACCGACCGCCCCGACCTCATCGAGAGCGCGACGCGGCGGCACACGTAGCCGCCGCCCTGATGGCACGTCAACTGCCGTGACCGACGGGCGTCGCGTGATACTGGGGCCGTCACACTCCGCACGCCTCGCCCTGGAGGTCATGGTGAACATGCTCATCAACGTGCCCGAGACCGTCGTAGCGGACGCGCTGCGCGGGATCGCCGCCGCGCATCCCGCGCTCACGGTCGACGTCGAGAACCGGCTGGTCGTGCGGCGTGACGCACCCGTGGCCGGGCAGGTGGGCCTCGTCTCGGGCGGCGGGTCCGGGCACGAGCCGCTGCACGCGGGCTTCGTGGGGCCGGGCATGCTGTCCGCCGCGTGCCCCGGCGAGGTGTTCACGTCGCCCGTGCCGGATCAGATGGTGCGGGCCGCGGCGGCCGTGGACGGCGGCGCCGGGGTGCTGTTCGTGGTCAAGAACTACACCGGCGACGTACTCAACTTCGACATGGCGGCCGAGCTCGCCGAGGACGAGGGCGTGACGATCGCCAAGGTCCTCGTGGACGACGACGTCGCGGTGACCGACAGCCTCTACACGGCGGGGCGGCGTGGCACCGGCGCGACGCTGTTCGTCGAGAAGATCGCCGGGGCGGCCGCCGCGGAGGGCCGGCCCTTGGAGCGGGTCGAGGCGATCGCCCGGCAGGTGAACGCGAGCTCGCGCAGTTTCGGGGTGGCCCTGACCGCCTGTTCCACCCCCGCCAAGGGCAGCCCGACCTTCGAACTGCCGCCGGGTGAGCTGGAGTTGGGGGTCGGCATCCACGGCGAGCCGGGGCGGGAGCGGCGGGCGATGATGACCTCGCGGGAGATCGCGGACTACGCCGTGGACGTCGTCCTGGAGGATCTGCGGCCGACGAGCCCCGTACTGCTCCTCGTCAACGGGATGGGCGCCACGCCCCTGCTCGAACTGTACGGATTCAACGCCGAGGTGCACCGGGTCCTGGCCGAGCGGGGCGTGCCGGTGGCCCGTACGCTCGTGGGGAACTATGTGACCTCGCTCGACATGGCGGGCTGCTCGGTGACGCTCTGTCAGGTCGACGAGGAGCTGCTGCGGTTGTGGGACGCCCCCGTCGACACGGCCGCGCTGCGGTGGGGATGCTGAACCGATGCCTCAAGGAGGGCTTGTGCTCGACGCCGCGTTCATGTGCCGCTGGATGACCGCCACCGCCGCCGCGGTGGACCGGGAGGCGGCCCGGCTCACCGATCTCGACTCGGCGATCGGCGACGCCGACCACGGGGCGAATCTGCAGCGCGGCTTCACCGCGGTGACGGCGCTGCTCGACAAGGAGGCGCCCGCCACTCCGGGGGACGTACTCGCCCTGACCGGGCGGCAGTTGATCTCCACGGTCGGGGGTGCTTCGGGGCCGCTGTACGGGACGCTGCTTCGCCGCACCGGCAAGGCGCTCGGGGACGCCGCCGAGGTCACGAGGGAGCAGTTGGCCGAGGCGCTCGGCGCCGGGGTCGCGGCGGTCGCCCAGCTGGGCGGGGCGGCGGCCGGGGACAAGACGATGCTGGACGCGCTGCTGCCGGCGGTCGAGGCGCTCGGCGAGTCCTTCGGCGCGGCGGCCGAGGCGGCCGACGCGGGGGCGCTCGCGACCGTACCGCTGCGTGCCCGCAAGGGGCGGGCCAGTTATCTCGGGGAGCGCTCCGTGGGCCATCAGGATCCGGGGGCGACGTCGTCGGCGCTGCTGATCGGCGCGCTGGCCGAGGCCGCCGCGTGAGCGGGCCGGGCCCGCTGGTCGGGGTGGTGCTCGTCTCGCACAGCGCGGCGGTGGCGGCGTCCGTCGCCGAACTGGCCGAGGGCCTCGCGGGCGGCGGCCCCACCGCCCCCGTCGCCCCCGCGGGCGGCCTGCCCGGCGGGGGCCTGGGCACCAGCGAGGAACTCATCGTGCGGGCGGCCGAGGCCGTGGACCGCGGCGCGGGCGTGGCCGTCCTGGTGGACCTGGGCAGCGCGGTCCTCACGGTCAAGGCCCTGCTGGCCGAGGGCGACGAACTCCCGCCCGGCACAAGGCTGTTGGACGCCCCGTTCGTGGAGGGCGCGGTGGCCGCGGTCGTCAGCGCGTCGGCGGGCGCGGACCTGGACGCGGTGGAGGCGGCGGCCGCGGAGGCGTACGGCTACCGGAAGGTGTGAGGGGCGGAACGCGGCGGGGGCGTTCGGCAGCCGGACGCCCGGCCCGGGACGTGCGGCCCTCCCGGTTCGCACCGGACACGTCATCCGGCTGTCGCGCGTCCTCGCCCGGCGCCATCATGAGGACATGAGTGCCTTCAACGACTTGGGCGGCACCGGCGGGCCGCGGCTCGCCCCGCTGCCGGAGGACTGGACCCGTGCGCTGGCCGTCGTGGCGCATCCGGACGACATCGAGTACGGCACCGCGTCCGCGGTCGCCCGCTGGACCGCGCAGGGCAAACAGGTCGGCTACGTCCTGGCGACGCGCGGGGAGGCGGGGATCGACGGGATGCATCCGGACCGGGCCGCGCCGCTGCGCGAGGCCGAGGAGCGGGCCGGGGCGCGCGAGGTCGGGGTCAGTGATGTGGAGTTCCTCGGCCACCGGGACGGGGTGGTGGAGTACGGGATCGAGCTGCGGCGCGACATCACGCGGGCCATCCGCAGGTTCCGGCCGGAGGTGATCCTCTCCGGTGCGTACACGATCCGGATGATCGGCGGGCTGATCAACCAGGCCGACCACCGGGCGGTCGGGCTCGCGGCGCTGGACGCGGCGCGGGACGCCGGGAACCGGTGGGTCTTCCCGGAGCTGGCCGAGGAAGGGCTCGAACCGTGGCCCGGGGTGCGTTTCGTCGCGTTCGCGGGGTCGGACCGGCCCACGCACGGGGTGGAGGTGACGGGCGACCCGCTGGAGCGCGGCATCGCCTCCCTCGCCGCGCACGTCGAGTACACCAAGGGGCTCGGCGCGGACGCCGACGCCTTCGCTCCGCGCCCCTTCCTGACCTGGATCGCGCGCTCGTCGGGTCCGGCCATGGGAGTGGAGGCCGCCGTGCTCTTCGACGTCCACCAGCTGGCTCCCGAGGGGCCGCCGCCCTGGGTGTGAGCGCCGCCTCAGTGTTATGCAACTTGTTGCATAAGCGGGTTCCGCTGGTCTACAACTGGAGGCGACGACACCCCACCCGGAGGCGCCCCCATGACCGCGTACCCCCATCTGCTGAGCCCCCTCGACCTCGGGTTCACCACCCTGCCCAACCGGGTGCTGATGGGCTCGATGCACATCGGGCTCGAAGAGGCCGAGAACGGCTTCGAGCGGATGGCCGCGTTCTACGCCGAGCGGGCCCGCGGCGGGGTCGGCCTCATGGTCACCGGCGGCATCGCGCCCAACGACGCGGGCCGGCCCTACCCGGGCGGCGCGAAGCTGACCAACGAGGCGGAGGCCGAGCAGCACCGGACTGTCACCGACGCGGTGCACCGCGAGGGCGGCCGGATCGCGATGCAGATCCTGCACTTCGGCCGGTACGCCTACCACCAGGACCTGGTCGCGCCGAGCGCGCTCCAGGCACCGATCAGCCCGTTCGTGCCGAACGCCCTGAGCGACGAGCAGGTCGAGCAGACCGTGGAGGACTTCGTGCGGGCGGCCGAGCTCGCGAAGTCCGCCGGGTACGACGGCGTCGAGATCATGGGCTCCGAGGGCTACCTCATCAACGAGTTCGTCGCGGGAGCCACCAACCGGCGCACCGACCGCTGGGGCGGCTCCTACGAGAACCGGATGCGCTTCCCGGTCGAGATCGTGCGCCGCACGCGCGAGCGCCTGGGCACCGACTTCATCCTCATCTACCGCCTCTCCATGCTGGACCTGGTGCCCGGCGGCTCGACGCTGGAGGAGGTCATCACCCTCGCGCGGGCCATCGAGGCGGCCGGGGCGACGATCATCAACACCGGCATCGGCTGGCACGAGGCGCGCATCCCGACGATCGCGACCTCGGTGCCCCGGGGCGCCTACACCTGGGTGACGAAGAAGCTCATGGGGTCGGTGTCGATCCCGCTGATCACCAGCAACCGCATCAACACCCCTGAAGTCGCCGAGCAGTTGCTCGCCGAGGGCCGGGCGGACATGGTGTCGATGGCGCGGCCCTTCCTCGCCGACCCGGAGTTCGTCGCCAAGGCGGGCGCGGGCCGCGCCGAGACCATCAACACCTGCATCGGCTGCAACCAGGCGTGCCTCGACCACACCTTCAGCGGGAAGATCACCTCCTGTCTGGTCAACCCGCGCGCCTGCCACGAGACCGAGCTGGTCCTGTCCCCCACCAAGCTGCGCAAGCGCCTCGCGGTGGTCGGTGCGGGCCCGGCCGGGCTCGCCTTCGCCGTCTCGGCGGCCGGGCGCGGGCACGCCGTCACCCTCTTCGACGCCTCCGACCGGATCGGCGGCCAGCTGAACATCGCCAAGCGGGTGCCCGGCAAGGAGGAGTTCGACGAGACGCTGCGCTACTTCCGTACGCAGCTCGAACTGCACGGCGTGGACGTCCGGTTGAACACCGAGGTGGCCGCGGCCGACCTCGACGACGGCTCGTACGACGAGATCGTGATCGCGACCGGCGTCACCCCGCGCACCCCCGAGATCCCGGGCTCGGACCACCCGAGCGTCGTCACCTACCTCGACGTGCTGCGCGACGGGGCGCCGGTCGGCGAGCGGGTCGCGGTCGTCGGCGCGGGCGGCATCGGCTTCGACGTCGCCGAGTTCCTCACCGACGGCGGTGACGCGGCGAGCCTGGACGCCGAGACGTACTTCCGGCAGTGGGGCGTCGACACCACGTACGGCGAGCGCGGCGGGCTGCGCAAGGCCGAGCGGCCCAAGCCGCCGCGCCAGGTGCACCTGCTCCAGCGCAAGACGACGAAGGTCGGCGCGGGCCTCGGCAAGACGACAGGCTGGATCCACCGCACCGAGCTCAAGCACCGCGGCGTCACCATGGTCCCGGGCGTGCGCTACGACCGGATCGACGACGCGGGCCTGCACATCACCGTGGACGGCGAGTCGACCGTGCTGCCCGTCGACACGGTCGTGCTGTGCGCGGGCCAGGAGTCGCGGCGCGGCCTGTACGAGGAGCTCAGCGCGGCCGGCGCGACGGTGCACCTGATCGGCGGCGCCGACGTGGCCGCCGAGCTGGACGCCAAGCGCGCCATTGACCAGGGCACCCGGCTGGCCGCCACGCTCTGAGGCGAGCGGACGAACCTAGGATGCGGTCATGTCTCTCCCGCACGCGATCCTGACCGCACTGCTCGAAAAGCCCTCCTCGGGGCTTGAGCTGACCCGCCGCTTCGACAAGTCGATCGGCTACTTCTGGTCGGCCACGCATCAGCAGATCTATCGCGAGCTGGGAAAGCTGGAGCAGTCCGGGTTCATCCGCGCGCTGCCGTCCGCCGCCCCGGCCCGCGGGCAGAAGAAGGAGTACGAGGTGCTGCCCGCGGGCCGGGCCGAGCTCGCCCAGTGGGCGGCGGCCGGCCAGGACCCGAAGCCGATGCGGGACCCGCTGCTGCTGCGGATGCGGGCGGCGGCGGTGATCGGCACGGGCGGCCTGCGGGCCGAGCTGGAACGCCATCTCGCCCTGCACCACGCCCAGTTGACGACGTATCACGGGATCGAGGCGAAGGACTTCCCGCCGGAGCGGGACAGCGAGCAGGACCGGCTGCGGCATCTGGTGCTGCGCGGCGGCATCGAGCTGGAGACGTTCTGGATCGGCTGGCTGACCGAGGCGCTCGACACCCTGGGCGAGGAGCCGCCGGAGTCCCTGGGTTAGAGGCTGCCCGAGAAGTGAGGCGAAGGGTCCGGCGCGGCGTCGTTCCCCGCATCCATCACGGCGTTGTATTCTACAACCGACCATGGAGACGAAAGGGGATCAGTCGTGCTCAGCCGAGACCAGTCGGTCATCACCATTCAGCGTGAGCTGACCGCGTTCGCCCGGCGCGCCCGGGCCGCCGCCGCCCGGATGCACCCGGAGCTCTCGCTCGTCTCGTTCACCCTGCTCTCCCATCTGGAGGACCAGCAGGGCTGCCGGGCGACCGATCTGGCCGCCTACTACATGCTCGACAAGTCGACGATCAGCCGCCAGATCGCGGGGCTCGAAAAGCTCGGCTTCGTCGAGCGCATCAGCGACCCCGACGACCACCGCATCCAGGTGCTCCAGCTGACCCCGGCGGGCACCGCCAAGCTCGCCGAGGCGGCGGAACTGCGCCGCCAGGCCTTCCACGACCGGCTCGCGGACTGGGCGCCCCAGGACCTGGACCGGTTCGCGGAGTACCTGCTGCGCTACAACACTCGGGCCGAAAACGGCAGTTGAGGACCGGTTGGCCTCAGGATCCCCCGATGTGGTCGGAGACGGCGACGACGAGGACCCGGGTGCCGGGCAGCGTCGCACGCCAGCGGTGGCGCACCCCGCCGGTGAGATACAGGGTGTCGCCCTTCGACAGGGTGTAGCCGCGCCCTTCCGCCTCGACCTCGGCGGCGCCGTCCGCCACATACATCAACTCGTCGTTGTGGTGCAGGAATTCGCGGTCCGCCGCACGCTCGCCGGTGAACTCCAGGGCGTGCATCTGATGGCGGCCCCGCACCAACGGGCGCACCCCGGCGTCGCGTGAGAGGCCCGCGTCGTCGTCGGCGCGCACGACGTCGACCGCGCGGTCCGTCGCATCGGCGGCGGCGAGCAGTTCCACGGCCGTCGTGTTCAGGGCGTCCGCCATGCGCTGGAGGGAGCGCATGCTGGGGCGGGCCCGCTCGTTCTCGATCTGGCTGAGGAACGGTACGGACAGGCCGCTGCGTTCCGCGACGGCCGCCAGCGTGAGGTCGAGCGCCCGCCGGCGACGGCGCACCGCGCCACCCAGGCGCGGCCCCGCACCCGTCCCACCTGTGTCGTTCATCCGCACCGCCCTCCCTCGGGATCACCTTACGCACCGCGCGGGACGGTTTCGTACGCCCGTCACACCGCCGACACACAACGCCTCTACCTTCGAAGCTGTTTGAGGACATCAAAGAAACTTTGAAGGAGTGTCGTCGTGACCACTCGCCCGACCGTCGTCGACCAGAACCAGCGCCGCCGGCGCGGCACCGGTCTCATCGCGCTCGACCCGGACGCGGCCTGCCCGGGATTCACGCTCTACGCGCCGCTGACCGGGGGCGGCGAGGTGTATCTGGTGGACCTGCGCGGCGAGGCCGTCCACACCTGGCACCTCCCCTACCGGCCGGGGCGGCACGCCCGGATCCTCGGCAACGGGAACCTCGCCTACAACGGCGTACTGCCGGGCCAGGAGGCGCTGTTCCCGATGTGGCACAAGTACCGGGGCGGCGTGATGCTGGAGGCCAGGCCGGACGGCACGGTCGTGCGCGAGCACCGCGACCCCTTCCAGCACCACGACGCCCACCACCTCGACGACGGCCGCGTCCTCTACACCGGGCTCGAACCGCTGCGCGGCGCCGAGGCGGCCGGGGTCCTCGGCGGGGTGGCCGGTTCCGAGGCCGCCGGAGGAACGGTATGGGCCGACACCATCAGGGAGGTCGGGCCCGACGGCGGCGAGCTGTGGTCCTGGCGGGCCGCCGACCACCTCGACCGGGCCGAGTACGCCCTGCACCCCGACTACGCGCGTGAGCACTGGCCGCTCATCAACAGCGTCACCCCGCTTGCCGACGGGAACGTCCTGGCCAGTCTGCGCAGCGTGTCCGCGGTGGTCGTCATCAGCCGGGACACCGGCGAGATCCTGTGGCGCACCGGCCCCGGCACGGTCTCCCAGCAGCACCATCCCACCGAGCTGGCCGGCGGCAACGTCCTGGTCTTCGACAACGGCGTCTTCCGGCCGGGCCACGACGTGCCGTATTCGCGCGTCGTCGAGATCGAGCGCGCCGGCGGCCGGGTCGTGTGGGAGTACCACGACCCGGCCCGCGAATCGTTCTTCGCCCCCTTCATGGGATCGGCTCAGCGGCTACCCAACGGCAACACCCTGGTCACCGACTCCCCCGCGGGCCGCCTCTTCGAAGTGACCCAACAGGGCTATCTGTGCTGGGAGTTCATCGTGCCGCAGTTCGGCGGCTACGAGGAGTCCGAGGTGCGGCGGCTCTTCCCGGCCGAGCCGAACGCGGTGTTCCGCGCCTACCGGTACGCGGCCGAGGAGCTGCCCTGGCTGGAGGCGCGCCCATGACGTCGCCCGTCGACGAGCGGGTCCCGCTCGGACGGCTCGCCCCGCTCGCCGTGCAGCATGTGCTCGCCATGGTCGCGGCGCCCGTCTCCACCGTCTTCCTCACCGCGGCGGCCCTGCGGCTGCCGCCCGACCGAACGACCTCGCTGCTGAGCGCGGTCCTGGTGCTGTGCGGTGCGGGGTCGCTCCTCCAGTCGCTCGGCGTCTGGACCTTCGGGGCCCGGCTGCCGTTCGTGATGCTGCCGGGCGGGGCGGCCGCCGCGCTGTTCCTCCAGATCGCCCATGACCACGGCCCCGCCGTGGCGAGCGGCTCGGTGCTGCTCGCGGCGGCGCTGCTCCTCGCCGTGCTGCCGCTGTACGCCCGTGTGGTGCGGCTCTTCCCGCCGCTGGTGATGGGCGTGACCGTGCTCCTGATCGGGATCTCCATGATCCGGGTCGCCGCCCAGCTCGTCACGGGCCCCGGCGGCACGGCGGCGCCGCGGGCCGTCGCCCTGGCCGCGGCGACCGTGGCGGCGACGGTCCTGGCCCATCTCACGCTGCGCGGGGTGTGGCGGCGTACGGCCGTCCTCATCGGCATGGCGGTGGGCACGCTCGTCGCGGTGACGACGGGGCTCGGCGCGGTCACCCCGGCCGCGGGCTCCGGCTTCTCGCTGCCGGGCCTCTTCCCGTACGGCGCCCCGGAGTTCGACCCGGTGGCGGCCCTGCCGCTGCTCGTCTTCAGCCTCACCACGCTGGCCGAGATCACCGGCCAGAGCGTGCTCAGCAGCGAGACCGCGGGGCGCGTGCCCGACCCGGGCCGGGACGTGCCGAGGATGGCCCGCGCCGACGCCCTGGTCTCACTCGTCGGCGGTCTCTTCGGTACGTCGCTGATGGTGACCAGCGCCGAGAACATCGGGATCGGCCGCCTCACCGGGGTGCGCAGCCGGTACGTGACGGCAGGCGCGGGCGGCCTGCTGGTCCTGGCCGGGCTGCTCTCCCCCCTCTCGCGTCTCGTGGCGGGGCTGCCGGCCGCGGTCGTCGGCGGCTCGGCCCTCGTCGTGTACGCGGTCATCGCCGTCATGGGCGTCGAGATGCTGGCCCGCGCGGAACTCGGCGAGCGCTCGAACTCCCTGGTGGCCGCGCTCGCACTCGCGGTGGGTCTGCTGCCCCTGCTCGCCCCCGGCCTCTACGACGGATTCCCCGGCTGGGTCCGCACGGTCGCGGGCAGCGGGGTGGTCGCCGGGACGCTCGCAGCCGTCCTTCTGCACGCCCTGTTCACAACGTCCGCCGTCCACAAGGATGTTCGGGCGCCGCGCCCCGAACCGGCCGCCCGTCGACGCGACGCCACCTGATGGGGCAAGGTCTGGGGTGTGCCTTCACTTCCTCAGCAGCCGCTCCCGTCCCAGCCCTGGGCGGGGCCGCCCGTCGGACACATGGTCGTCAGCGGGGACGACGCGCTCGCCCACCGGCTCGCCGGTGAGCTGCGCGAGGTGTACGGCGAGCGCGTCGTCCTCGTCGTGCCGCCGGAGAACGTGACCCGCTCGGCCCGGCTCCCCGCGGGCGGCCGGGCCAGGGCCTCGGCGCTGTTCGGCCGCATGTCGTCCGCGATGCTCCGCACCCCCGTGCCCGGCTCCGACCGGGCGAGCGACTCCCGGCTCGTAGAGGCGGTCGAGCCGAACGACGGGGCGCTTCTGGAGGCCGGCATCGAGCAGGCCGCCGCGCTCGCGCTGGTGCACGGCGACGACGAGACGAACATCCGGGCCGCATTGATCGCCCGGCGCCTCAACCCGCGCGTCCGGCTCGTCATCCGGCTCTACAACCGCAAACTCGGCCAGTACCTCCAGGAGTTGCTCGACCAGGCGGCGGCTCTCGCGGCGCCGGAGCCCGGCGCGGCCGCGTCCGAGACGTCCACCACCGTGCTGTCCGATGCCGACACCGCGGCGCCCGCACTGGCCGCCACCGCCCTCGCGGGCACCAGCAAGGTCGTGCACGCCGACGGGGTGCTGCTGCGGGCCGGTCAGCGCCCGCCGCCGCGCCGCGGCGAGGTCACCGACCCGGGGCTGTGCACGCTGGCCCTGCTCTCGTCGACCACCAACGACCCCGCGGGCGCGGAGGGTTCGGACCGCAGCGGCTCGGAGGGGCCCCGCCTGCTGCCCGACGAGCGGTCGATGGACGAGGCCGACCGGCGCGGCCGGGTCGTCCTGGAGACCGTCACCTACACCGGCCCCGCCCAGCCCCCGGGCCGCCTCACCGATCTCGGCGCGCCGCTGGGCCGGCTGTTCTCGCGCAGGCTGCGCTGGTCGCTCGCCGGGATCGTCGCCTCGGTGATCGCCCTTGCCATCGCGACCTGGCTCACCACCGGCGACGATCCGCTGCACGCCGCCTATCTGACCCTGCTCGACATCTTCGCCATCGACGACCCGGCCATCGACCAGCCCGTGGGCCGCCAGATCCTCCAACTGCTCTCAGGACTGACCGGGTTGCTGTTGCTGCCGGTCCTGATCGCCGCCGTCCTGGAAGGGCTCGGCACCTTCCGCAACGCCTCCGCGCTGCCCCGCCCCTCGCGTGGACTCTCCGGGCACGTGGTGCTGCTCGGCATGGGCAAGATCGGCGCCCGGGTCCTGGTGCGCCTGCGCGAGCTCGACATCCCCGTCGTGTGCGTGGAGTCCGACCCGGAGGCCCGCGGCATCGCGCTCGCCCGGCGGCTCCGCGTGCCCACCGTCATCGGCGACGTCACCCAGGAGGGCATCCTGGAGTCGGCCCGCATCCACCGGGCCGACGCCCTGCTCGCGCTGACCAGCTCGGACACCACCAACCTGGAAGCCGCCCTGTACGCCCGCTCGGTGAAGCCCGATCTGCGGGTCGTGATGCGGCTGTACGACGACGACTTCGCGACCGCCGTCTACCGCACGCTGCGCGCCGCCCACCCGGGGGCCCTCACCCGCAGCCGCAGCGTCTCGCACCTGGCGGCACCCGCCTTCGCCGGAGCCATGATGGGCCGTCAGATCCTGGGCGCCATACCGGTGGAGCGCAAGGTGCTGCTCTTCGCGGCCGTCGACGTGGCGGGCCATCCGCAACTGGAGGGCCGTACCGTCGAGGAGGCGTTCCGCGAGGGCGCCTGGCGGGTGCTCGCGCTCGACACGTCCTCGCCCGCCGACCGGGTCCCCGACCTGGGCGCCGCCCGCCGCCGGGGCGGGGGCGCCCCGGGCGACCTGGTGTGGCAGCTGCCGCCCGGGTACGTGCTGCGGCCCGAGGACCGGATCGTGCTCGCCGCGACCCGGCGGGGCCTGGCCGAACTCCTCGGCCGCCGCCCCTCCTCGCGAGTGGCCCAGTGAGGGCGGCCTACAGCCCGACGTCGCGGCTGCGGAAGTCCTCCAGGGACTCGCGGCGCACCAGGAGCCGGGCGTGCCCGTCGGCGACGGCGACCACCGGCGGGCGGCCCACCATGTTGTAGCCGGACGCCATGGACAGCTGGTAGGCGCCCGCCACCGGCACGGCGAGCAGGTCGCCGGGGTGGATGTCGCCGGGCAGGTCCACCGCGGAGGCGAGCACGTCGCCCGCCTCGCAGTGCCGGCCGACGACGGTCGCCTTGCAGGCGTGGGCGGTTGAGGCCCGCCCGATCAGCCGGGGTGCGTAGCGCACTCCGTACAGGGCGGGCCGCGGGTTGTCGCTCATGCCGCCGTCGACGGCGACGAAGAGGTTGTCACCGGTGCGTTTGACGGCGAGTACGCGGTAGAGCGCGACGCCCGCGGGGCCGACGACCGCACGGCCCGGTTCGACGAGCAGCCGGGGCACGTCGAGGCCGGCCGCCGCGCAGCTCTCGGCGAGCTCGGCGCGCATGCGGCGGGCCAGCGTCGTGATGTCGAGCCCGTCCTCGCCGGGCCGGTAGGCGACGCCGTGTCCGCCGCCCATGTCGAGCTCGGGCAGCACGATGCCGTGGACGTCCCGGAGCCGGGCCATCAGGCCGACCATGCGGCGCACCGCCGACAGGTACGGCTTGACGGTGGTGATCTGTGACCCCAAGTGGCAGTGCAGGCCGGTCAGTTCGAGCTGGGGCTGGCCGAGGATGCGGGCGATGGCGTGCTGGGCGTGGCCGTCGGTGAGGGAGAGGCCGAACTTCTGGTCGTCGGTACCGGTACGGATCTTGTCGTGGCCGCCCGCGCTGATCCCGGGCACCACCCGGACCATCACCTTCTGGTGGCCGTTCGGCCCGACGGCGGCGGCGAGCCGGGCGATCTCGGACGGGCTGTCGATGACGATGCGGCCTACGCCGAGGCGCAGCGCGGCCTCGATGTCGTGCGGGGACTTGGCGTTGCCGTGCAGCACGATCCGTTCGGCCGGGAATCCGGCGGTGACGGCGAGTTCGAGCTCGCCCGCGGAGCACACGTCGAGGCCGAGCCCTTCCTCGTCGACCCAGTGCGCCATGGCCCGGCACAGGAACGCCTTGGCGGCGTAGAGGACTTCGGCCTCGGGGAACGCGCTGCGGTAGGTGCGGCAGCGCTCGCGGACCTCGCCCTCGTCGAGGACGTAGGCGGGGGTGCCGAAGCGTTCGGCGATCTCGGCGAGCGGGACGGCGCCCACCGCGAGGCCGCCGTGGCCGAGCCGCGCGGTGGAGGCCGGCCACACCGACAGGTCGTCGGCGGACGTCAGGCCGGTCGGCAGGTTCATGGTGGTCATGGGCTGCTTACTCCTTCTCGCTCCTGCTCAGCCGATCCACAGGGCGAGCGCGTCGGCGACGACGGCGGCTCCGGTCACGGTGGTTGGTGCGGCCCCGGCACGGGGAGGCAGGCCGGGGCACGTCGGCGACGCTACGCCCGCGGGGCCCGGCCGACCGGCGCCCTGACGCGATGCTGACGGGAAGGGGAGGTGTGCTGACGGGATGCTGACGCGGCGGCAGTCCCGGCGTCATGAGCCCGTCAGTTTCTCCCGCCCGCTCGTCAGGAAACCGCCAACGCGCGCTGCGATCAGCCGTCCAGGAGCTTTGCTCAACGGATGAGCGGAAGGCGATACGAGTACGAGGTGGACGTCATGGACCGGGCCGGCGGGCGACGGGTGGTGGCCGGGGTCAGCGGCTCACTGGGCAGTCTGACGGCGCTGCACCGCGCGGCGCGGGAGGCGGAGCTCGGTGGGGGCACGCTGATGGCGGTCCTCGCCTGGGCGCCGCCCGGCGGCGAACTCGGCCACCGGGGCTCGCCGGATCCGGGGCTGCTCGCCGAGTGGCGCGAGCTGGCGGGCGAACAACTCGTCCAGGCCCTCGACACGGCTTTCGGCCCGGCCGGACCGTCCGTGCCGCTCGAAGCGATGGTCGTACGGGGCACGCCGGGTGCCGTTCTGGTGGAGGCCGCGCGGGAGCCCGAGCACCTGCTCGTCCTCGGCGCCGGCACGCGCGGCCGGCTCCGCCGTGCGCTGCGTCCTTCGGTGGCCCGCTACTGCCTCGCGCACGCCACCTGCCCGGTCCTCGCCGTGCCGCCCTCCCCCTTGGAGCACGAACTGGCGGCCCTTCACCGGCTCGTCGCGTGGCGACGCCCCCTGGACCCGAGCGAGCTGGCGAAGTGACCGCCGCTCGCCGCAGGGCCGTCGAGGACGGCCGCGTTCTCCTGACGCCCGATCCAGCTCGCCTCGCTCCTCATCGGCCCCGAGGCCTGCCCCCCGCCCCCGAACGGAGCTCGTCGTGATCGAACTTCGCCCGCACCAACTCGCCGCCCACACCCGCTGGTTGTGTGCCGCCGAGCCGGGCCCCGCAGCCCTGGCCGAGCACGTACTGACCACCGGGAACGGACACGGGTGGGCCGACCGCGCCGTACAGCCGCGCGCGATCGCCCTCGACTGCGCGGGCCACGTGCTGCTGCGCGGCGACCCGGGCGCGCTCGATCCGGCGGGCCTCGCACCGCTCGCACACCGCTACGTCGAGGCACCCGGCCGCTTCCTGCCGGTCCTCGGCGCTTCCTTCGACCGGGTCGTGCCGTGGGAGCGGATGGTGTACGTGCAGCGCGAGCCGGCCGCTGCCCCGCGTCCCCCGCGCGGCGTGACGATCCGCCCGCTGACCTCGGCCGACGCGCCCGCGCTCGTCAGGCTCGCACCCGACTCGGCCTGGATTCACGCCAGTTGGGGCGGACCGTCGGGGCTCGGCCGCTCCGGACACGCCTGGGGCGCCTTCCGCCAAGGAGCCCTCCTCGCCGTCGTCTGCACCTACTTCCGGGGCGGCACGTACGAGGACATCGCGGTGGTCACCGCCCCGGACCAGCGCCGCCAACAGCTCGCCCTGGGCTGCGTGGTCGCGCTGAGCCGCGACGCAGCGGCGCGCGGCCGCACCGCGAGCTGGACCTGCTCCCGCTACAACCGGGCGAGCCGGCTCCTCGCCTGGACGGCCGGGTTCCGGCTGGTGCGCGAGTACGTCCACTACGCGACGGGCGCGCCGAGCGTGGGGGGCGCCCGCGTCCCGGCGTGACCGGGCCGCACCGCGCCCCTGGCAGGTGCGGTGCCCGGCGTTAGACCAGACCCCGTACGGGCACTCGGCCCGCATGAGCGTTTCCAAGACCAGCATCCTCGTTCTGGACTGTGCCGAACCCATCGAACTCGCCGAGTTCTACGCCAAGTTGCTCGGCGGCGAGATCCGCACCGCCTGCGATCCGGACTTCGTCGAGATCGTCGGCGGGGACGGCGTCCATCTCGCGATCCGCCGCGACCACGGGTACGCGCCGCCCAGTTGGCCGCGCCCCGACGACTCCCAGCAGGCGCACCTGAGGATCGTCGTGGCGTACGGCGACATGGACGCCGCCGAGCGCGAGGCCATCACCCTCGGCGCGATGCCCGTCGACACCAAGGACAACAACGGGCCGCGCGACGAGCGCGTCTACGCCGACCCGGCGGGGCACTCCTTCACGCTCGCCGTCTGGGCCAAGCGCTCCGAGCAGGAGTAAGCCTCCTAGGAGGGCTGGTCGTGGTGGCGCCTGCGGGCCAGGCCCGGCAGCACGAACCAGCAGCAGACGTACCAGCAGACGACGCCCGCGACCAGCCAGGGCGCCAGAGCGCTGTGCAGGGCGACGCGCAGGATGAGCAGCAGGGAGCTGGCCACCGTGCACAGCAGGAGAACGAGGCCGACGACGGTGAGCCGGGACGCCCAGGTCACCGTCTGCGGCTTCAGCCGTCGCCCGGCCAGCATCCGGTGGAAGGAGACGGGGCCGATCAGCGCCCCGGTCGTCGTCGCGCCGAGGACCACCGTCACCACGTAGATGCCCCGGTCGGTGGCGTCGAGCGTGGTGAACCGGGGCTGGAACACGACCGCGAGCAGGAATCCGAACAGGATCTGCACCCCGGTCTGCGCCACCCGCAGCTCCTGGAGCAGATCGCCCCACCTGCGGTCGGCACGCTCCTCAGGCGTCTCGTGACGTCCGAAGTCCGCCATGTGCACCACCTCCTCGACGTCCGGATACCCATACATATCAACCGGAAGCCCCCCGGCACCGCCGCCCCGTGGCGCCGCGCCCGGCGGACCCGCAGACTGGCGGCATGGCCGGAAAACGCAGCGCCGGGCTCCTGCTGTACCGCAGGGCGGGGGACGGCATCGAGGTGCTCGTGGGGCACATGGGCGGGCCGTTCTTCGCGGGGCGGGACGCGGGCGCCTGGTCGGTCCCCAAGGGTGAGTACGACGCCGGGGAGGCGCCCGAGGCCGCGGCGCGGCGCGAGTTCGAGGAGGAGCTGGGGCTGCCGCCGCCCGAGGGGCCGCTCGTGCCGCTGGGCGAGATCGTCCAGCGCGGCGGCAAGACCGTGACGGTGTGGGCGGTCGAGGCGGATCTGGATCCGGCCGACGCGGTGCCGGGCACGTTCACCATGGAGTGGCCGCGGGGGTCGGGCACGGTGCGCGAGTTCCCCGAGATGGACCGCTTCGCCTGGCTCTCCCCCGACGCCGCGGCCACCCTGCTCGTCCAGGGCCAGCAGGCGTTCCTCGAACGCCTCGTCGCGCACGCGGGCGGCGAGCCTCCGGAGCGAATCAACTAGCACCGACAGGACGGAAGTTGGAGTTTACACAGCTCTCCCGTGCCGACCTCATGCCTTAATCTATGGTCTGAGTTAAGACGCGGGACAAGGGCGCGGCACAGGCTCTCGCACCGGTATGTTGCACGCAGGGAGGGAGCCACATGGCCACACCGAACAGCAGGACCGTCCGCGACCTGCGTCGGGACAACCGCGGCGCGGTATTGCGACGGCTGTACTTCGACGGCCCGATGAGCCGCCAGGCACTCGGCCCCGCCACCGGGCTGAGCTCGGGTTCCATCAGCAATGTCGTGGCCGAGCTCGCCGCCGACGGCCTCCTTGAGGATGCCGGGGTGGTGGACTCCGACGGCGGCAGGCCGCGCACCCTGCTGCGGGTCGCCCCGGACAGCGGCCATCTGATCGGTGTGGACGTCGGCGAGACCCGGGTCAGGGTGGAGCTGTTCGACCTCGTCCTGCGTGAACTCGCCCGCACCGAGCTGTCGTTGGACGCGGGCGGCTACGACGTCGGACACATCGTCGCCCGCGTCCGCGAGGGCGTGGCCGCCGTGCTGGGCGAGAGCGGCCTCGATCCGCGGCGGCTGCTCGGCGTGGGCGTCGGCGTGCCGGGCATTGTCGACCGGAGCTCCCCGGAGGGGGCCGTGGTGCACGGTCAGACCATCGGCTGGGACGCGGTGCCGCTGGAGTCCCTGCTGCGCGAATCCCTCCAACTACCGCCGAGCACAAGGTATTTCATCGAGAACGGCGCCAAGACGCTCGGCCAGGCCGAAATGTGGTTCGGCGGCGGCCGGGGCACATCCGACGCGGTGATCGTCCTGTTCGGCTCCGGCGTCGGCGCCTGCATCGTGACGGGCGGCGCGATCTACGGCGGTGCGCACAGCAGCGCCGCCGAGTGGGGCCACACCACCGTGTGTGTCCGCGGCCGGCGCTGCCGGTGCGGGGCGCCCGGCTGCCTGGAGGCGTACGCGGGCGCCGAGGCGATCATCCAGCGCTGGCGCGAGGCAGGGGCCGAACTGCCGCCGGGGACCGCCGAGGAGACAGCGGTAACGGCTCTGCTCGCGGCCGCGCACCCCGAGGAGAAGGGGGTCGCCGCCAGCCCGGTCGCCCTCGCCGTCCTTGAGGAGACCGCCGAATACCTGGGCGCGGGCCTGTCCGACCTGATCAACCTCTACAACCCGGAGCGCATCCTGATCGGCGGCTGGGCCGGGCTCCAACTCGGCCCGCACATCCTGGAGTCGGTGCGCCGGCACGCCACCGCCTACGCCCTGCGCCACCCGGCGGAGCGCGTCACCATCGAGCTCGGCCGGCTCGGCCCGGACGCCGTCACGGTGGGCGCGGCCACCCTCCCCCTCGCCGGCTTCTTCGCCCGCGGCGGCCACCGCGCACCCGCGGCCGAACCGGAGACACCCGCCGAAAGAGCGGGCTGGCACACCTCGGTGGAGGAACGCGCGGCCCGCTGATCCTTTCTCCGGCGAATTCTCGCCGCAGGCCCCAGAATTCGACCGGATTCAGCATTCCATAAGCAGGGCTTTCAGGATCTAATAGCAGGTACAGCCAGTTTGAATTGAGTCTCTTATGCCGTGAGCCGGATCCGCCCCGACCTGCGCCGGGGCGGTTTTTCGCGGCCTGTCCAGCGCCATTTCCGGCCTGCCGCTGGCACATGCCCCTTGTGGTGCCGTTATTCCAGGAACACGATCGGTCCTCGTCCAGCCCCATCGAGGAGGTACCGGTGAACGTTCCCGTGAATAACCAGCGGATGAGTCTCAGCCCGGACACGGCGCGCCAACTCGCCACCGCCACCAAGACCGTTCCGCAAATGCGCGGGATCACCCCGCGCTATCTGCTGCGCGCCCTGCCCTGGGTGGACGTCGAATCCGGCGTCTACCGGGTCAACCGCCGCCGCTCGTTCGTCCTGGGCGACGACCGGATCAGCACGTACGACGAGAGCGGCACCCCGCGCGTCATGCCGGGCGACCTGCGCGAGCTGCCCTACCTCTGCGACTGCGAGGACGCGCTGCTCGGCGAACTCGCGGGTGCCTTCACGCCGGTGACGTTCGACGCGGGCCAGGTCCTCATGCAGGAGGGCGACCCGGCCGACCGGCTGTGGATCCTGGTGCAGGGCCGCGCGGAGAAGCGCGTCACCGGCCGGTACGGCGAGGACGCGCTGCTGGAAGTCGCGGGCGACGGGCAGTTCTTCGACCTCGACGCGTGGACCCGCGGCGAGCCGATGCCGTACCGCGTCAAGGCGCTCACCCCGGGCACCGCACTGTGCGCCGACCGCGCCGCGCTCGCCCAACTCGCCGACCGCAGTGAGCAGTTACGCACCGCGATCGACGCGTTCTCCTCGGGCGACGGCGTCAAGCCGGGCTCGGAGGCGCCCATCGACCTCAGCTCCGGGCACGTAGGCGAGGTCGATCTGCCCGGCACGTACGTCGACTACGAGGACGCGCCGCGCGAGTACCACATGACATTGGCCCAAACAGTGTTGCGCGTCCACACCCGGGTCGCCGACCTCTACAACGGGCCGATCGATCAGACCCGCGCCCAGTCCAACCTGACGGTGCAGGCGCTCCGAGAGCGGCAGGAGGCGGCCCTGCTCAACCACCCCGAGTTCGGCCTTCTGAACAACGTGTCCGCAGGTCAGCGCGTGCAGTCCCGCACCGGTTCGCCGACCCCCGACGACCTCGACGAGCTGCTCGCCAAGGTGTGGAAGCAGCCGGGGTTCTTCGTCGCGCACCCGAAGGCGATAGCCGCGTTCGGCCGCGAGTGCACCCGGCGGGGTGTGCCGCCGGTGACCGACACCCGCTTCGGCAGCCCGCTGCTCACCTGGCGCGGGGTGCCGCTGCTGCCCTCCGACAAGGTCAGGTTCTCCGGCGGCGGCAGCGTCGGCACCACGGAGATCCTGCTCATGCGCACGGGCGAGGCCGAGCAGGGCGTGGTCGGACTGCGCCCGGCCGGGGTGCCCGACGAGGTCGAACCCGGCCTGTCCATGCGGAACATGGGGGTCGACCAGAAGGGCATCACCTCGTACCTGATGACCGCGTACTTCAACACGGCCGTCCTGGTGGAGGACGCCATCGCGGTGCTGCAGAACGTCGAGGTGTCCAACTACCATGACTACTCCTGACGTCACGGAACGGACCGCTCTGCCGGGCCGCCAACCGGGCGGGTTCACACCGGAGTCGGCGCGCAAGGACTTCCCGATCCTGCACCGCACGGTCAACGGGCATCCGCTGGTCTGGCTCGACAACGCGGCCACCACCCAGAAACCCCGCCAGGTGATCGAGGCGCTCGCCGGCTACTACAGCGCGTCGAACTCCAACATCCACCGGGGCGCGCACACCATGGCCCGCGAGGCCACCGAGATGTACGAGGCGGGCCGGGCGGCCGTCGCGGACTTCCTGGGCGCGCCGTCCCCCGATTCCATCGTGTTCGTACGGGGCACGACGGAGGCCGTCAACCTGGTCGCGCAGAGCTGGGGGCGGGCGAATCTGGGCCCCGGCGACGACATCCTCGTACCGGTCCTTGAGCACCATTCGGACATCGTCCCTTGGCAGTTGATCGCCAAGGAGACCCGGGCACGGGTCGTCCCGGTCCCGCTCCTCCCGGACGGGCAGATCGACCAGAACGCGTACGCCGACCTGCTCTCCTCGCGCACCCAGCTCGTCGCGATCAGCCAGGCCTCGAACGTGCTCGGCACGGTTCCGCCGGTGCGCGAGATGACCGCGCTCGCACACCGCTACGGGGCGAAGGTGCTGGTCGACGGCGCGCAGGCGGTCGCCCACATGCCCGTCGACGTGATGGACCTGGACGCCGACTTCTACGCCTTCTCCGGACACAAGCTGTACGCCCCGACGGGCATCGGCGCGCTCTACGTCAAGCCGGAGGTCCTCGCGGGCCTGCGGCCCTGGCAGGGCGGCGGCAACATGATCGACTCGGTGTCCTTCGAGCGCACCACCTTCGCCCCGGTCCCGCACCTCATGGAGGCCGGCACCGGCAACATCGCGGGCGTCGTCGGGCTGCTCGCCGCGCTGAACTGGTTCACGTCCTTCGACCGGGCCGCGGTCGCGGCGTACGAGGACGGGCTCACGGCGTACGCGCAGCAGGCCATGGCGATGGTGCCGGGTCTGGAGATCCTGGGGTCGGCGCCCGGCCGGATCGCGGTGCTCACGTTCACCATGGCGAGCCACGACCCGGCGGCGATCGCCTCCTGGCTGGACCGCGACGGCATCGCGATCCGGGCCGGCCACCACTGCGCGCAGCCGGCCCTGGCCCACTACGGCCTGGAGTCGGCGGCCCGCGCCTCCTTCGCCCTGTACAACACCCCGGAGGAGGTGGACGAGCTGGTGACGTCGCTGCTGAGCCTCCAGGGCTCGGCCTGACGTTCCGCACCGGCGCATCCCATGGCCCCGTACCGCAGCGGTACGGGGCCGTGGACCTTGTGGACCTTAAGGGGTGGACGCTCGGGTCGCATCCCGCGTGGACCGGGTGTGTGATGGGAGGACGTGTCGATCCCAGGGGCGGAAGTGACGAAGGGAGTCGCCCATGCACACCGGACGCACACGTCGAGCGGTGGGCGCGGGCCTGCTCACCTGCGGCCTTTCCGTGGGCAGCATCGCCATGGCGGTCACCGCCGCCGCGGCTCCGGCCCACCATGGCGACGACGGGCCCGTGTGGGGCACGGTGACCTCACGCATCGAACTGAACATCCGCGACGAGCCGAACCTGCGCGCCGATGTGGCGACGAGCCTGTCACCGGGCGACCAGGACCGCCTTGAGTGCAAGACACACGGCCAGAACGTGCACGGCACGAGTTGGTGGTACTGGCTGCATGGCGCCCGGGGCTGGGCGAGCGCGGCGTACGTCGACGCGGAGGGGCACGTGCCGGACTGCTGACCGACCCCCTCGGCGGGGCCAGGCGCCAGCTCCCCGGGGCTGCGCCCCGAACCCCCGACGCCGCTTCAGTCTGCGGCGCGTGGGTGGCTGGTCGCGCCCACGCGGCGGAGCCGCACAATGTCACAGTCCCGCGCCCCTCAGCAGGATGCCGAGCGGCCTTCCCTGGGCTGCGGCCCGAACTTCCAACGGCCGTCAGCATGCGGGCCGTCGTGGCTGGTCGCTCCCCCAAGTTCTCGGCTTCGCTCGAACAGGGGGGACCCCCATCGCGGCGGAGCCGCACAATGTCACAGTCCCGCGCCCCTATCAGCATCGCGGTGCTGGCAAGGTCGAGCATCTTCAGCCCGTCCGGCGTTTGAGGACGAGCGCCCTTAAGGCGCGAACGGGGTCTGGGGCGGAGCCCCAGGAAACGGGCCTTTGCTTCTCTCCCCACCCCCGGAGGGTTTCGGGGAGGGGCGGGGTGGGGGAAACAACCCACCCGCCGGGGCTGCCGCGATCTGACGCCCCGTCAACCCCGCAGGCACTCCTCAAGGAACCCCAGCGCCCTGAGGTGATAGGCCCGGGCAGCCCAGCCGAGGCTCAGGTTGTGCCCCGCCGCCGGCTGCCGCTCGACGAGGACCCGCGGCGCCCCGCCGAGCAGGGCCGAGAGGTCGGCCAGATCCTCGTCCCCGTGCCGCCACCACGCCTCGTGCTCCGCGAAGGTGAGCCGGACCGGGATCCGTATGCGGGCCAGCACTTCGTCGCAGGTGCGGGTCCACCCGATGACGGCGGCCAGTTCGCGCACCGGCATGGGCGAGAGGGCCGCCTGGGTGGCACGGAAGGTGCCCGGCGGATACAGCTGAGGCGGGCCCCAGTTGCGCAGCATCAGGAGGGCGTCGCGGTCCTGGCCGTCGGCGGCGGGGTCCAGGGCGAGCCGGTGGCCGCAGCCGGAGACGTCCACGCCGAGAAAGTCGTGGGGGTGTTCGGCGTCACCGGCCATCGTCAGGGCGAGCTTGCCGCCCCAGGAATGGGCGAGGAGGAAGAAGCCGTCGCCCGTGGCGTGCTGGGCGGCGAAGGCCGCGACAGCGGCACGTACGGCCTCCGCCTGTTCGGCGAGCGCCTGCCCCTGCGGGAACCGCGCGGCGGAGGCACCGTAACCGGGGCGGTCCAGGGCGAGGACGGTGAACCCGAGTGCGGCGCCGAGGGTCATGAGGGAGACGTCGGGGTGGGCCGTTCCGTCGAAGTAGCCGGAGGTGATTCCGCCGCCGTGCAGCGCCAACACGACGGCGCGTGGCGGGAGTTGAGCGGGCTCGCCCAGCAGGGCGGACAGCGTGGTGCCCGCCGCGTGCAGGGTGATGCGGCGTACCCCGGCCGAGCGGGCAGCCCTGGGTGGAGTGCTGGTCTCGATCATGCTTGGGCCCCTTCCGTCCGCGTACAGTCAAGCGGATCGCGGACGGCCCCCGGTCGAGCCCCCCGTGTCCGCGCGGCCCGGCCACGACCCGCGTCGGCTTCGCCCCGTGTTCCTACCGGCCCGCCCGCGCGCCCGCGCGGGACCCGCCGAGCCAGGAGGGGCACTTTCGCGACTCCCTGTCCGCTTCTCTTGACATGCACTTGTCCGACCGCTGAGATGTGGTTGCTTTCGTTCGACACCGTTCGTT
Source organism: Streptomyces sp. NBC_00212 (assembly GCF_045206365.1). Lineage (NCBI taxonomy): Bacteria > Bacillati > Actinomycetota > Actinomycetes > Kitasatosporales > Streptomycetaceae > Streptomyces > Streptomyces sp. NBC_00212. The sequence continues at coordinate 7,612,870 of NZ_CP108115.1, read as the reverse complement.
TGTGCGCCAATTACCCTCACCGGAGCCGCACTTGACTGCCGAACTGCACAACTTCAGACAGCGCCTGACCGCCACCCTGGGCACCCTCGCTCTCGTCGCGGGCGGTGTGACGGTCGCCGTGGAGGTCGCGGCCGCGCCACCGGCCGCAGCCGTGGAAAATGGTCTGGCGCGTACCCCGCAGATGGGGTTCAACAACTGGAACTCCACGCACTGCCGTGCCGAGTTCAACGAGTCGATGGTCGAGGGCATCGCGGACGCCTTCGTCGCGCAGGGCCTGAAGGACGTCGGCTACACCTACGTCAACATCGACGACTGCTGGGCGCTGCCCAACCGGGACGCCTCCGGCAACCTCGTCCCCGACCCGGTGCGCTTCCCGCACGGCATCAAGGCGGTCGCGGACTACGTGCACGCCAAGGGCCTCAAATTCGGGCTCTATTCCAGCGCGGGCACCAAGACGTGCGACACCCAGGGCTTCCCCGGCGGCCTGGGGCACGAGCAGCAGGACGCCGACCTGTGGGCGTCGTGGGGTGTCGACTACCTCAAGTACGACAACTGCAACAACACCGGCGCCGACGCCAAGCAGCGCTACAAGGCCATGGGCGACGCACTCAAGGCCACCGGCCGGCCCATCCTCTACAGCATCTGCGAGTGGGGCTCCAACCAGCCCTGGAACTGGGCGTCCGGCACCGGCAACTCCTGGCGCACCACGGGCGACATCAGCGACTCCTGGTCGAGCATGATCGGCATCGCGCACCAGAACCAGTCGCTCGCCCCGTACGCCGGCCCCGGCGGCTGGAACGACCCGGACATGCTGGAGGTCGGCAACGGTGGCATGACGGACACCGAGTACCGCACGCACTTCAGTCTGTGGTCGCAGATGGCGGCGCCGCTGCTCATCGGCAGCGATCTGCGCAACCCGAGCGCGGCCACGCTCGCCGTCCTCAAGAACACCGACGTCATCGCGGTCGACCAGGACCCGCTCGGCAAGCAGGGCACGGTGGTGTCGAGCTCCGGCGGCCTGGTCGTGATGTCCAAACCCCTTGCGGACGGCGGCCGTTCGGTCACCCTCACCAACGAGAACACGTCGGCCCAGACCGTCTCGACGACGGTCGACGCCCTCGGCATCGGCGGCGCGTCCTCGTACGTGCTCAAGGACCTGTGGTCCAAGCAGACGAGCAGCACCACGGGCGCCATCAGCGCGTCGGTGCCCGCGCACGGCACGGTGATGTACCGGGTGACGCCGGGCACGCCGGTGCCGCCGCCGACCGGGCTCAACCAGCTCAGCGACCTGCCGTGGACATCGGCCGTGAACGGCTGGGGCCCGGTCGAGCGCGACCACAGCAACGGCGAACAGGCCGCGGGCGACGGCAGAACCCTCACCATCGGCGGCACCACGTACCCCAAGGGCCTCGGCACCCACGCGGCATCGGACATCACGTACTACCTGGGCGGCCGCTGCCGCTCGCTGGGTGTCGACGTGGGCGTGGACGACGAGTCCACGGCGGGCGGTTCGGTCGCCTTCCGGATCTACCGCGACGACACGCTCGTGGCCGACAGCGGGCTGCGCACCGCGAACGATCCGCCCAAGCATCTGACGGCGGACCTCGGCGGCGGCGCCAAGCTGCGGCTCGTCGTCACCGATGGCGGCGACGGCATCACCTACGACCATGCCGACTGGGCGGACCCCCAACTGGCCTGCGGCCAGGGCCCGTCGGCGGGCACGCACGCGCTCAGCGACCTGACGTGGACCTCGGCGGCCAACGGCTGGGGACCCGTCGAGCGCGACCGCAGCAACGGCGAACAGGCCGCGGGCGACGGCAAGACCCTCACCATCGGCGGCACCACGTACCCCAAGGGCCTCGGCACCCACGCGGCGTCCACGGTGACGTACTACCTCGGCGGCACCTGCACCGCGTTCAAGGCGAGCGTGGGCGTCGACGACGAGGTGGGCGCGAAGGGCTCGGTCGACTTCCAGGTGTACCGGGACGGGGCACTCGCCACCGACAGCGGCAAGGTCACCGGCGCGGACGCGGCCAAGGCGATCAGCGCCGACGTCAGTGGCGCGAACGAACTGAAGCTGGTCGTGACGGACTCCGGCGACGGGGTCGACTACGACCACGCCGACTGGGCCGCGCCTCAACTCACCTGTTCCTGACGGTGGTTGAGACGGCATAGGGAAATCGGTTCGGGGCCTCGTCCGCGCGGGCGAGGCCCCTTCCTTCTCGGGCCCTATATGGTCGCGTTCTTTCTTGGGCCCTATTTGGTCGCGACCACGAGCCGGGCGCGCGGGCTGCCGTCCCTGCGGCGGCCGAGCTCCTCCAGGGCGTACAGCTCCACACCGAAGCCGGCGGCCGCGAGTTCCTGTCGTACGTCCGAGAGGCGGAACCCGCGGTAGTACATGACGAACGGGGGACGCCACAGGGCGTTGCGCACCCGCATCGCCGTGTCGAAGCCGAGCAGGGCGAGGTGGCCGGGGCTGCCGGGCCGGAACGGGGCCACCACCGGGAACGCGAACCGGCCGCCCGGCCGCAGCGCGGTGTACACCCGGGCGAACAGGTTCGGCCGCTCCTTGGGCAGGAAGTGCCCGAACGCCCCGAAGCTGACGGCCAGATCGAACCCGTCGCGCAGCGGCAATGCCCGCGCGTCGGCCCGCACCAAGGTGGCCTCCGGGTGCGCGCGGGCGGCGACCGCCAGCATCCCGGCGCTGATGTCGACCCCGGTGACGCCCTCCCGGCACACCTTGCCGAGCACGTCGAGGCCCGCGCCGGTGCCGCAGCACAGGTCGAGACCCCGGCCGAAGGGGCCGAGCCCGTCGAGCACGCCGGCCACGGAGGCGAGGATCACCTCCGGCGTGCGGAACGGGGTGTGGTCGAACTTCGGCGCCAGGAGGTCGTAGCCGTGCTCGACGGACGACAGCGCCTGGACGGCGAGCTCACGGAGGGTGGGGCCCTGGGGTGCGAACATGGCTGCCCAGCTTAGAGGGCCGCTGGATTTTTCAGGCGAGTACGTACGGCTCGGCGTGGGCGGGTGGACGGGTGCCGCGGACGGCCGCGCGGGCCTCGGCGGCCAGAGTGCGGCGGTCGGTGCCGCGCAGCGCCGGATGCGCGGTGACCCGTACGCTCAGGCCGCGCGCGGCGGCGACCCGGCGCAGGGAGGTCGTGAAGTCGTCGCCACCGAGGAAGGCCGCGACGGTGCTGGGGGCGCCTCGCTGGAGGTAGTCGACGGTCATCGGCCGCACCGGAGCGCCCGCGTCGACGGCCGCCTGGAACGCGGCCCGCCGGAACCGGCCGCCCGAGACGGTGCACCACGTCGTCGCCTGCGGGAAGACGAGCACGGACCGGCCCGAGCGCAGACTGGCCGCCAACTCGGCGACGACGGACGGGAGTTCGCGTACGGCGCCCCGGTCGATGAAGCGGGTGCCGATCCGGCGGGCGAGCGTACCGACCACCGGCCACTGGCCCACTTCCCGTTTGGCGAGGACGGTGACCGGCTCGACGGCGAGGAGTGCGACGGCGTCGAGCCAGGAGATGTGGTTGGCGACGAGCAGCGCCCCACGGGTGTGCTCGCGCGGCGTCGGCCCGGATTCGAGCCGTACGCCCAGGGCGTCCAGGACGGCACGGGCCTGGGTGCGCAGGGTGTGGGGGTCGGCGATCCGCTCCCCCATCGCCACGCTGCGGATCAGCGTGTGGGTGAGCGCCGCGTACCGGCGGGCGCTCTCGGTCAGCGGCACCCGAGGCGACGTGTCGCGCACGCAGTCCGGGGTGCAGGGCGCCTCCACCGACCAGGGGTTCATCGGGCGTCCCCCAGGAAGTAGCGGCGGTAGCGGTCGCCGAGCCGGTCCATGTCGAGCAGCACGAAGAAGTCGGCCACATTGAACTCGGGGTCGTATGTGGGCGCCCCACACATCCAGGCGCCGAGCCGGAAGTAGCCGCGCAGGAGCGGCGGCAGGTCGGCATAGCTGGGGCGGCCTTCCGCCGGTCCTGCGGGCAGCCAGGGACGGTGGGGGTGTACGCGCAGCTCGGGCGGTGAGGAGTGCTTGGCGTTGCCGAGCAGCCAGGCGCTGGAGGCGGCGGCGCCCCCGTCGGCGAGCGGCACGGACGCGCAGCCCGCCAGATAGCGGTGGCCCGAGAGCAGGACGTAGCGGGCGAGCGCCGACCACATCAGGTTGATGACCGCGCCCGAACGGTGGTCGGGGTGCACACAGGAACGCCCCGCCTCGATCATCGAGGGGCGCAGCGCGTCGAGCGCTCCAAGGTCGAACTCGCCCTCGCTGTACGTGTGTTGGGTCCGTCCGGGAGGCAGCAGCCGGTACGTCCCGACCACGTCGCCGGTCGAGGTGTCGGTGACGATCAGGTGGTCGGCGAACGCGTCGAAGGCGTCGATGTCGTGGCCGGGCAGCGCAGTGGCGAGGGTGGCGCCCATCTCCTCGCCGAAGACGCGGTACCGCAGCCGCTGGGCGGCCCGGATCTGTTCCTCGGAGTCCGCGATGGAGGTGACGTAGGAGTCGGTGGCCGTGGGTGCGGTGGATATCGAGAGCATGGGTGTGGCGTTCTCCGCGACGTGGTGCACAGTCGAATCCCTCATGTGGTTTCCGCATGGGCTTCCGCGCAGTGAGTATGGGATCGCCATATGTGCTCCGGGTGAATTGCACACGACGCGGCGTCGGGCATTGCCCGGCTCGAAGGCGCCCGGAATCCGGCCCGCCCCGGTGCGCACGATGACCGCTTTATGACCCTTCCGTAACAGCCACACCGCCGGGATTCACCCGCCATACGCTCGTGACCTGCACCGATAGGTGGATCGCTATGGCCTGGGCGCGCTGAACGCTCTTGGACACCGAGGTGCCGTACCTGTTCTGCTGATCACTACATGTCCGGTTCAACCCCATTCGGTACGTCTCTGGGAGCGTGATGAACAAGCCGCTGCGGCACATAGCCGTCTTCTGCGGGGTACTGGTGCTCGCCCTGCTGGTCCGGGCGACGTGGGTCCAGTTCGTGAAGAGCGACACCCTGGCCAATGACTCGAACAACCGGCGGGTGCAAATCGACGCGTTCTCGCAGCCGCGCGGCGACATCGTCGTCGGCGGGCAGCCGATCACGGGGTCGGTGGAGACCCCGGGTTCCGACTTCAAGTACAAGCGGACCTACAAGGACGGCCCGATGTACGCGCCGGTCACCGGCTACCTCTCCCAGGCGCAGGGCGCGACCTTCCTGGAGGGCGTGCACGCGAAAGTGATGAACGGCAAGGACGACCGGTTGTTCTTCGACCGGGCCAAGTCCCTGTTCACCGGGGAGACCCCGCGCGGCGGCGATGTGATCACCACCATCGACCCGGCCGCGCAGAAGGCCGCGTACAAGGGGCTGACGGACCTCAAGGCGAAGGGCGCCGTGGTCGCCCTCGATCCCCGCTCCGGCAAGATCCTCGCGATGGTCAGCACGCCCTCGTACGATCCCTCGGTCTTCGCCGGGATCTCGTCGAAGGAGGGCAAGGAGTTCAAGAAGCTCGACGCCGACAAGAACAAGCCGCTCAACAACCGGGCGATCCGCGAGGTCTACCCGCCTGGCTCGACCTTCAAGATCCTCACTGCGGCCGCCGCCATCGAGCACGGCGTCGTGACGGACATCAACGCCCCCATGCCGGACGCCCCGGCGCCGTACACCCTGCCGCTCAGCTCCACTCAGGTCGGCAACGACGTGGACAACTCGCTGTGCAACAAGGTGTCCATGAAGACCGGCATGCAGTGGTCCTGCAACAACGTGTTCCTTGAGGCCGCGCTCAAGACGGGCAAGGACAAGATGCGCGAGACGGCTGAGAAGTTCGGCTTCAACCACGAGCAGTTCACGCCGGTCAGGACCGCGAAGAGCGGCTACCCCGACAAGCTCGACAAGCCGCAGACGGCGCTGACCGGCATGGGCCAGGGCAGCCTCACCAGCACCCCGCTCCAGATGGCCATGGTGACCGCGGGCATCGCCAACGACGGCAAGGTCATGAAGCCGTACATGGTCGACGAACTGCGCGGCCCCGACCTCGCCACCTTGGAGAAGGCCAAGCCCGAGGTGCTCAACCAGGCCGTCTCGGAGAGCACCGCGAAGAAGGTGCAGGAAATGATGGAGTTCACCGCGAGCGACGGCACCGCGCAGAAGGTCAAGATGGCGGGCGTCACCGTCGGGGGCAAGACCGGCACCGCCCAGCACGGCGCCGATGTGCGCGAGCAGCGCCCGTACGCCTGGTTCGTCTCGTACGCCAAGCAGAGCGACGGCACCTCGCCGGTGGCGGTGGCGGTCTTCGTCGACCCGTCGGACATGGACATCCAGCGCTCCGAGATCGCGGGTGGCAAGTTGGGCGCGCCGATCGCGAAGTCGGTGATGGAGGCGGTCATGAAGAAGTGACGGGGCGGCGCCCGTAAGGGGCGGATGGCGAAGCTATGTCGCGCTGCGCTCGCTCTCCACCCTCAACTCCCTTTCCACCACGGCCTCGTAGGCGGGGTCGGGCGCGGCGACAGCGGTACCGAACCGCCCCGCGCGCAGCAGGGCGTGCCAGCGTTCGGCGCTCCAGTCGGCGGGCGGGGTCGTTTCGATGAAGTCCTCGACGAGGGCGAGGAAGCGGGCCGGGTCGGTGTGGAAGGGGAAGTGCCCGGCCCCTTCGAATATTTCGAGCCGGCTGCCCGGCATCGCCGCGTGCGCGCGGTGGGCGTGCGTGTCCGGGACGACGCTGTCGCGCGAGCCCCAGATCAGCATCGTGGGCATGCCCTGGGTCAGATAGCAGCGGTCCAGCATGGTGACGACTTGGCCGCGCCAGTCGACGACCGCGCGCAGGGTGCGGACGAAGACGCTGCGGGACCGGGCGTCGGGCAGCGCGTCCACCAGGCCGAGGAGGTCCGGGGCGTCCTGCCCGAGGTCGCTGTCGAGCAGCCGCATCAGCTCGATGACGAGCCGGGCCGGCCGGCGCATCGCGGGCCGGGAGAGCAGCGCGAGCATCAGCTCGGCGCCGGGCAGCGCCGCGGCGCGCAGGACCGGGTTGACCTCGCGGCCCACTCCCCCGGCGCCGACCAGGACGAGGCGTTCGGTCAACTCCGGGTACTGGTAGGCGAATTGCATGACTACGCCGCCGCCGAGCGAGTGCCCGACGAGGGTGGCCCGTTCGATGCCGAGGACGCCGAGCAGATCGCGGACGCCGTTGGCGTAGGCGGCCACCGAGTAGTCGGCGCGCGGTTTGTCGGAGGCGCCGTGGCCGAGCAGGTCGGGCGCGAGGACGGTGTAGCGGCGGGCGAGGCCGGGGATCAGCTCGGCCCAGGTGGCCGAGGAGTCGCCGATGCCGTGGATCAGCACGACGGGTGGCCCCTCGCCCGTGATGCGGTACGCCCGGCGGTATCCGTGCACCACGCGGTGGCGCAGTCGCACGTCCTGGTCGCCCACCGGGCGCAGCCTTGTGCCAGTAGCCATCGACAACCTCCCCGATCACGCCCGCACCACGTCCCCGTGCGCGCTCCCCGTCAGCGTTCCCCGTCAGCGTTCCCCGCAACGAGCGTAGAACCAGTGGCGCCTGCTCGATTACCAGCAGATTTCGCCACGGACAAGCCCCACCCTCGCACCTTTCCGCCAGGCACGCTTCAGCGGCGCGCCGAGCGGGCGTCCTCACAACTGCCGTATGTCTACGGTGAGTTGGCGCACCCGCCACTTTTCCCCCGCCCTGCCCCCGTCCTTCGGTCACCTCATACTGATGCGCACGGTGTCCCCCAGCCCGCCTCCCGCGAGGACGTCGACGCGGGCGCCCGTGTCGGGGTCGGTGAAGGTCTGGCCCGGCTTGTACGCGGCCAGGTCGAGCTGGGTGCAGCCGGCGGGCGGGGTGGCCGTCGGGTTCGCGTTCATGATCCTCAGCGGCCCGTCGCCGGTCTGCGCGGCGGAGTCGACCTTGTAGATGAGCACGCCGGTCGAGCAGGCGGAGCTGTCGTTGCCCTCGGCCCGGCGGGACTCCGCGACGTACGCCGTCGTCGCGCCGGTGCGCAGGACGGCGATCTTGGTGCCGCCGGGCCGTTCCACCGGGGTCAGCCGTATGGTGCGGCGACCGGCCGCGGGGAGGCAGGCCACCTGGTCGTCGCGGGTCCAGCCGAGCTTCCAGGACTGCCAGCCGAGGTACTGCGGCGCGGGTCCGGCGATGTTGCCCATGACGTCCCAGCCGCCGACGTACTGGTGGGTGGCGCCGGTGAAGGAGTACAGGTCCGGGAGACCGAAGGTGTGGGAGGTCTCGTGGTCGGCGACCTTCGGGCCCCAGTGCCACATGTCCTGGCCGAAGGTGACCGCCCACTTGAGCCGGACGCCGTCGGCGGTGACGCCGGGTGTGGTCGGATCGTAGAGGTACGTCGGCGAGAAGGAGATCGCGGCCGCCGCCTTGGTGGGAACGACATAGACCATGTCGTAGCGGGAGAAGTCCGCGTACGGATCGGCGGCGCCGATCGCGTCCCGTACGTACTTCTCATGGGCCTCGAAGGTGAGGCCGCGCGCGAATCCGTACGAGGCCGAATCCGCCGGCATCCGGATCCAGCGGTTCAACGAGCTGATCGCGAGGCGGGAGCGGCCGTAGCTGGCCTTGGCCATCCAGTCGGCGGCGGGGGCGAGTTGGGCGGCGTAGGCGGCCGTGGAGTCGGTGGCCGGCGCGTCCGGGAAGTCTACGAACAGCGTCAGTACGCGGTGGGTGCCGGTGGCGGGCTGGAACTGGACGCGGTCCGTGCCGTGCCCCTCGTCCGTCCAGCCGGTTTGGCCGGGAAGCGCACAACTCTCCCTGGAATGCGGGGAGTTGGTCGGGGCGGCCGCGGTCGCCGTCGCGGGGGCGGCGAGGCACGGGAGGAGCGCGAAGGCCGCGGCGAGCGGGCGCAGACGGGGCGGCAGGGCAGGCATGATTCTCCCATCGGGGGGGGTGTCCCATCGGGGGGTGGGGGGTGCGGGGCGTGACGGTTCAGGCTCGGCCCGCGGCCAGGTCCATGAGGCCGGCCAGCACGCGGCCCCCGGAGGCCGAGACACCGTCGTGCTCCCACTCGTTGGTGACCCAGACGCGGGTGGCGCCGACCTCGCGGGCGGTGCGCAGGGAGAGCCCGGCGTCCACGTACATGTCGTCGTGGTAGACGATCGCGGCGACGGGGACCTCGTTGGCGGCGAGCCGGTCCGGGTCGTACAGGGGACGCCAGTCGGTGCGGGCGGCCAGCAGGTCCGCGGCGTCCCCGAAGGGGCGCAGGCCCGCGATCTCCCGGACCATCCAGGGGTACATCATCTCGCCGGTGAGCAGGAGCGGGTCCGCGTCCTCGGCGAACTCGGGGAAGCCGGCGAGCGCGCGGTCGGCCGCCCAGCCGGTCGGGCCGCCCGCACCCTGCGCGAAGAGCGACTCCTGCATGACGACGAACAGCGGGTTGTCGGCGAAGCCGGTGAGGCCCATCACCTGGTGGAGGAAGGTGGGGGTCAACTCGCCCTCCGCGTCCAGGGCTTCGTCGAGGAGCCAGTGCAGCCGCTCGAACCCGTCGCCCATGCCCAGGGCGAGGCCGAGGGTGCGCAGGCGGCGGACGGTGAGCCTGTCCCCGTCGGGCAGCCGGACGTCGGTCGCGGCGAGCAGGTCCGCGATCTCGCGAAGGCGCGTGGCGTCGTCCGGATAGCGGGCGTAGAAGTCGAGGACGCGGTCGCGCACGCGGGGGTAGGTGCGCGCGTACACGTCGTCGGCCGTGGCGGCGAGGCCGGGCAGACCGCCGGTCACGTAGCACGCCCGCAGCCCTTCGGGCGCCTGCGACAGGTAGGTGAGGGTGATGAAGCCGCCGTAGCTCTGGCCGAGCGTCTCCCAGGGTTCGCCGTCGCACAGTTCCCGGCGGATCAGCTCGGCGTCCGCCACGATCGCGTCGGCACGGAAGTGACCGAGGTACGTGGCGAGTTGGGCGGGCGAGGCGAAACGGGCGGCCGCTCGGGCGGTGACGGGGGTGGAGCGGCCGGTACCGCGCTGGTCGAGGAGGAGCACCCGGTGGGTCTTGAGCGCCTGGGGAAGCCAGCCGGGCGAACCCGCCGAGGGGCGGGGCGACTTGCCGCCGGGCCCGCCCTGAAGGTAGAGCAGCCAGGGCAGGCGCTCGCCGGCCCGGCTGCGGTCGGCGACCTCGCGGGCAAAGACCTCGATGGTCGGGCCGTGCGGGGCCGCGTGGTCCAGCGGGACGGTGAAGACGTGGTCGACAGTCGCGTACGCGGGGTTCATGGATTCCTCACCGTCATCCGATGTCACATGGCTTTCGCAGGGGAGAGGGTGTAGGTGCGGCTGGAGGTGTAGAACTCCAGGGCCGCACGGCCCTGTTCGCGGGGCCCGTGGCTGGATGCCTTGGTGCCCCCGAACGGAAGGTGGAAGTCGACCCCGGTGGACGGGGCGTTGATCCGGATCATGCCGGTGTCGATGCGGTCCAGGCCTCCCAGCGCCGTGTCCAGATCCACGGTGTGCACCGAGGTGACCAGGCCGTACGGGACCGAGTTGGTGATCCTGACCGCATGGGCGAGGTCGTCGGCGGGCAGCAGCGCGGCCACCGGCCCGAACACCTCCTCGCGCAGCAGCCGATGACCGGCGGGGACCTGCTCGACCAGGGTCGGGGCCGCGTACCAGCCGGGCCCCTTGGGCACCGTGCCGCCCGTCGTGGCACGTAGTCCATGCCAGGCCTCGGCGACCTGATCACGCGCGTATTCGCTGATGAGCGGACCGCACACGGTGGTGGGGTCGGCCGGGTCGCCCACCGGGAGGTCTCGCAGCGCTTCGGTGAGCGCCTCGCGCAGCGGGGCGTGCGCGGCGCCGACCGCGATCACCCGGCTGGTGGCGGTGCACTTCTGTCCCGCGAATCCGGCGATCGCGGCGGCGATGTGGGCCGCGGCCCGGTCGATGTCCGCGTCCGGCAGGACGACGGCCGCGTTCAGACCTCCCATCTCGGCCTGGACCGGGACGCCCCGAGCGGTGGCGGCGCGCACGACCGCCTGACCGGCACCGGTCGACCCTGTGAAGGAGACGACGTCGGCCGCCGAGACGAGCGCGTTGCCTTCGCCGGCTCCGCCGGGAAGGACCGTGAACACCCCGGCAGGCAGGGCCTGTCGGACGATCTCGCCGAGACGCAGGGCGCACGCCGTCGCCTCGGGGGCGGGCTTGAGGACGACCGCGTTGCCCGCGGCGAGCGCCGGGGCGGCCTTCCAGCTCGGGATGGCGAGCGGAAAGTTCCAGGGCGTGATGAGCCCGGCCACTCCGTGCGGGCGGCGGCGGCTCAGCAACAGCCCGGCGCCGGCGGCGGGTTCGTGGACGCTGCCGGTGGGCTCGTACGGGGCCTGGGCGTAGTACCGCCAGATCGCGGCGGTCCGCGCGACCTCGGCCCTGGCCTCGGCGAGTGGCTTGCCGACTTCGCGCACGGCGAGAGCGGCGAGCTCGTCGGCGGCGGCCTCGACGGCGGCCGCGACCGCGCCGAGCGAGGCCGACCGCGCGGCCGCACCGCCGGTGAGCCAGCCGGCCTGGGCCGCGCGGGCCCGCTCCACGGCGTCCGCCACGGCGAAGGCGCCGGGAGAGGGGATCGAGACGAGTACGTCCGTGGGGTCGGCCGGATTGCGGGAGGTGAGGAAGGAGACGGCGGTGGTCACGGGAGGAAACCTCCGGGGGAAGGGGTCGTGCGGGTCTGGGAGGTGCGATGAACGAGCCGGCCCGGCGTGGCATCGATCCCGGTCGGCCGGCGGTAGGCAGCCCGGCGGCCACCGCCCGGCCGTGGTGGCACCGGGGATCGTCCTGGGCCGACGGGGTCAGAGGTGACCGTTGGCGACGGCCTTCTCGGTGGCGGCCCGCACCTCGGCCTCGATCTCGCCGGTGAGCGGGAAGCGCGGCGGGCGGGTGGGGCCGCCGCGGCGGCCGACGATGTCCATCGACAGCTTGATGGACTGCACGAACTCGGTCTTGGAGTCCCAGCGCAGCAGCGAGTGCAGGGACTTGTACAGCGGCAGCGCGGTCTTCAGATCACCGGCGACGGCCGCGTGGTAGAGCTCGGCGCAGGTGGTGGGGAAGGCGTTGGGGTAGCCGGCGATCCAGCCCACCGCACCGGCCGTCGCGAGTTCGAGCAGGACGTCGTCGGCGCCGATCAACAGGTCGAGGTCCGGGGCGAGTTCACCGATCTCGTACGCCCTGCGCACGTCGCCGCTGAACTCCTTGACGGCGACGACGCTGCCGTCCTGGTGGAGGCGGGCCAGCAGCCCGGGGTTCAGGTCGACCTTGGTGTCGATGGGGTTGTTGTAGGCGACGACGGGCACCCCGGCCTTGGCGACCTCCGCGTAGTGGGCGCGGACGGCCGTCTCGTCGGCCCGGTAGGCGTTGGGCGGCAGCAGCAGCACCGAGCCGCAGCCCGCCTCCCCCGCCTGCTCGGCCCAGCGCCTCGCTTCGGCACTGCCGTAGGCGGCGACGCCGGGCATCACCCGCGCGCCGTCGCCCGCCGCGTCGACGGCGGTGCGGACCACCAGGGCGCGCTCCTCGTCGGTGAGGGTCTGGTACTCGCCGAGCGAGCCGTTCGGAACGACCCCGTCACAGCCGTTGTCGATCAGCCGGCGGACATGCTCGGCGTACGCGTCGTAGTCGACGGACAGGTCGTCGCGCAGCGGCAGCACGGTGGCGACCATGATGCCGCGCCAGGGGCGGGTGGTGTTCCAGGTGGTGGCGGTCACGACGGAAGCCCTTTCTGATGTGTGACATTTTACTGATGCGTGTGCTGTACCCCCGGGAACGCGCAGGTCAACTGCCGTCCTCGGCGCGGGAGTCGGTGCCGTCCGCACCTTCGGCGCCGACGACGAGACGTCCGGGGAATTCCCCGTGAGGGCAGCAGTAATATTTCACATTGCACTGTCGCTGCCAAGGGGCCCCCACGGGGCGGGCCGGACACAGTCGCGGCGCGGGCCCGACTCACCACAGAGACGCGGTCCGAGGGCTTGCCTCAGGCCCCTTCTTGCCATGTACCGTTCAGTCGCTCGTGGCATGGACGTTCAGCGAACAACCATCTACGCGCGAAGACTTGGCCCCGCATCGCCTCTCCCCCCTCATACCTGGAGGTACGCCGGATGCTCGGAACGAGCAGGTTCCCCCGCCCCAGATCCCGCCGCCGCATCGCCGGCGGTCTGGCCCTCTCCGCCTCCCTGATCGCGGGGACCGCCGTCCAGGCGGGCGCCGCGCCCGCCGTCGCCGCGGCCACTCCCCACCGCGTTCTGTTCGACAACTCCAAGGCGGAGACCGCCGGCAACGCCGACTGGATCATCAGCACCAGCCAGCCCGACCCGCTGGGCCAGAACCCCTCGCCTTCGGCCGAGAAGGACTGGACCGGCGCGCTGTCCTCGTGGGGCGTGGCGTTGCAGAAGACCGGCGACTACGCCCTGAAGACGCTGCCCTCGGGCGGCGCGATCACGTACGGCACGTCGTCGGCGACGGACCTGAAGAACTTCGACACGTTCGTGATGCCGGAGCCGAACGTGCTGCTCAGCGCGGCGGAGAAGACCGCCGTGATGCAGTTCGTGCAGAACGGCGGCGGGCTGTTCCTCATCTCGGACCACACCGGCTCCGACCGCAACAACGACGGCGCGGACGCGGTGAAGGTCATCAACGACCTGATGTCCAACAACAGCGTGGACAGCACGGATCCGTTCGGCTTCTCCGTGGACGCGCTCAACATCGCCACCGACAATCCGCGCGCCATCAGCGACTCGGCCGACCCGGTCCTGAACGGCTCGTTCGGCAAGGTGACCGGCAGCATCATCCGCAACGGCACCACCGTGACCCTCAAGCCGTCCGACAACCCGGCTGCCAAGGGCCTGGTCTACCGCACCGGTTCCTCCGGCAACACGGGCGCCTTCTTCGCCACCAGCACCTTCGGCAGCGGCCGCGTCGCGTTCTGGGGCGACAGCTCGCCCATCGACGACGGCACCGGCCAGTCGGGCAACACCCTCTACGACGGCTGGAACGACCCGGCGGGCACCGATGCCGCGCTCGCGCTGAACGCCACCGCATGGCTCTCGGGTGCGGCCGGCGGCGGCGACGGCGGCAACCCCACGCCGTGCACCGCGGCCCAGCTGTTCGCCAACCCCGGCTTCGAATCCGGAAGTTCGGGCTGGACGGCCACCAGCGGCATCATCAACAACACCAGCGGCGAGCCCGCCCGCACGGGCGCGTACAAGGCCTGGCTCGGCGGCAAGGGCAGCGCGCACACCGACACCCTGGCCCAGACGGTGACGATCCCGGCGGGCTGCTCGGCCTCGCTCGCCTTCCAACTGCACATCGACACGGCCGAGACGTCGAGCACGGCGTACGACACCCTCAAGGTCCAGGTGCTGAACGGCAGCGGGACGGTTCTGGGCACCCTCGCCACGTACTCCAACGTGGACGCGGCGAGCGGCTACGCCCCGCGCACCTTCGACCTCGGGGCCTACGCGGGGCAGACGGTGACCCTCAAGTTCACCGCCACCGAGGGGTCCAAGCTCCAGACGTCGTTCGTCGTCGACGACACCGCGCTCACCGTCGGCTGATTTGGTCTGCGCGCGCCCGGCCTTCGGCCCGGTCGCGCGCGTCAGGCCCGCAGCCGTACCGGCAGCGACTCGACCCCGTACACGATCGACAGCTTGCGGAAGGCGAGTTCCTCCGCCGGTACGGCCAGGCGCATCTCGGGGAAGCGGCGGACGAGGGCGGGGAAGGCGGCGCGCAGTTCCATGCGGGCCAGTTCCGCGCCGATGCAGCGGTGGATGCCGTAGCCGAAGGCGAGATGGCCGCTCGCCTTGCGGTGCGCGTCGAAGCGGCCGCCGTCCGGGGTGAACGCGGCGTCGCGGTTGGCGCCGCTGAGCGAGCACAGCACCATGTCGCCCTTGGGGATGAGCACGCCCGCGATCTCGACGTCCTCGCGGGCGAAGCGCGGGAAGGCCAGCTGGACGACGGTGAGGTAGCGCAGCGCCTCCTCGACGAACGTCGCGGCGGCCGCCTCGTCGCGCGCTATTCGCGCGAAGGCGTCCGGGTCCTGGAGCAGTACGAGGGAGCCGAGCGCCAGCATGCTCGCGGTGGTCTCGAATCCGCCGGTGAGCACGCCGTCGGCGAGGCCCGCGAGTTCGTCGTCGCCGACGCTGTCGCCGTGCTCCTTGACGATCATGCCGATGAGGCCGTCGCCCGGGTTCTCGCGCTGCTTCTTGACGACGTCCCGGAAGTAGGACAAAGAGGCGGACATCGCGCCGAGCGGAGCGGTCGCCCCGCCGAACAGGTCGAAGCGCTCCATGGCGAGCTGCTGAAAGTCGTGCCGGTCCTCGTAGGGCACGCCGAGCAGCTCGCAGATGGTCAGCGAGGGGATGGGCAGCGCGAACGCCTCCACCAGGTCGACGGGTCCTTCCGCGGCCTCCATCGCGTCGAGCCGCGCCTCGACGAGGGCGTCGATGCGCGGGGTCAGCCGGCGAAGGCGTCGCATGGTGAACTCGGGTGTCAGGATGCGGCGCAGCCGGGTGTGCACCGGCGGATCGCTGAACCCGAGCCCGCCGGGGTGCTGCTCCTCGACGACGCCCGCGTTGCCCGCGAGGTGGGTGAAGTCGTTGCTGAACCCGTCGGTGGAGCCGAGCACGGCCTTGACGGCGTCGTGGCCGGTGACGACCCAGGCGTCCATCCCGAAGGGCAGCGGCACCTTGCTGACCGGTTCCTCGGCCTGCCGTGCGGTCAGCTCGGGAACCGGGTCGAGTCCGTCCCGGCGCAGCGGCATGAGCAGCGCGTCGGGCAGCAGCGAGATGGTGCCGGGGCCGATACCGCGTTTCTGGATCCTGGCAAGGTAGGTGCGCCCGAGCCACATGGTGACTCGGGAACGGAGATTTACCCTCAAGGCGGACTCCAAGGACAAGTTGTGCGGCCAGGACACCGGGTACGGGCTGAGTGGCTCAGGATAAGTGGCTCAGCGGCCCTCCCGAGCCGCCAGGGGCCCAGCTCACGAGCAGTTTGCGGCCGTGACCGGCCCGCCCCGGCTGATCCCCCGAAGGCGGAATGGCCGTTCCGGTCCCCGATTCGAGCGGCGGTCCAGCGTTCCCGCGCAGGATGGCGGAACTCAACTCGCCCGTCACACAAGCCGATCTACGGTGGCGGTACCACTGCATCCGACCTGGGAGGAACCCGTGCGTCTGCGCACCGCCGTCACCGCCGCGACCGCTTCTTTGGCCGTCGCCGCCTCAGTGACCGTCACCGATGCGACCGCCGCAGAAAGGGCGCCCGCGAGCGCCCCGCACGCCTGCTCCTCGTCGACGGCCATCGACGGCTTCTACGACGGCCTGGACAAAACTCTCTTTCAGGGCACGGTCGTCGGCAATCTGTCCGGTCTGGCCGTGGACACCGACGGCACCCTCGCGGCTCTGTCCGACCGTTCGCAACTGTTCAACCTCAAGGTGGGCAGGGGCCCGGTGGCCGCTCCCGTCCGGGTCGTGCCGCTCGCCGACGAACAGGGCAAGCAACTCGACTCGGAGGCCGTGGTCGTCGAGCGCGACGGCACCCGCCTGATCACCTCCGAGATCGAGCCGTCCATACGCCGCTACGACCGCGACGGCAGGCTCCTCGGCCGTCTGCCCGTCCCGGACGCGCTGCGCGTCGCCCCGGCCGGACGCGCCGTCTCCAACGCGACGTTCGAGGGCCTCGCCCTCCAGCCCGGCGGCCACACCCTGATCGCCTCCATGGAGGCCCCTCTGTCAGGTGACGGCAAGGACGCGGCCGGTCATTCGCTCGTACGGTTCCAGACCTGGCACCGGGGCGGCCCGAAGGGCGAGTTCGCGCTCGCCGGGCAGTACGCCTACCCCGTCGGTCCGAACGCGGGCGTGTCCGAGATCACCGCGACGGGCGACGGCCGGCTGCTCGTCCTGGAGCGCGGCTTCACCGCGGGCGTCGGCAATTCGGTACGCCTCTTCCTCGCCGACCCGCGGGGTGCGAGCGATGTGAGCGGGGTCGAGAACCTGCCGGGCACGGCCAAGGTCATGCGCAAGACGCTGCTCGCCGACCTCGCCACCTGCCCCTCGCTGGGCGCGACGGCCAAGCAGCCGCAGCCCAACCCGCTGCTCGACAACGTCGAGGGCGTGGCCGTCACCGGCCGCACCTGGGACGGCCGCCTGCGACTGCTCCTGGTCAGCGACGACAACGAGAACCCGGCGCAGACCACCCGCCTCTACTCGCTGACGGTCCGGCTGCCGCGTCACGTGTGATCGCTCGGGCGGGGTCGGCCGCGCTCGCTCGGCCCCGCGTCCGGCGAACCAGTACACCTTGGGGTGTATTCATTCGCCTATGGCACGTTTTCGACCGGGCAAATACTTCGTACGTCACCTCATTTCGCTCCTCGTGATCCTGCTGGCCGCGGTCGTGGGGGTGCTGCTGTATTTCAACGAGCGTGACGTGCGCCAGCAGGAGCACACGCTGGGCGACCCGCGGGCGACGAACGGCGTGTACGTCGACACCAGCATCCAGAAGGTCGACCCGGTCGCCCGGGAGCTGACGCTGCGGGTCCTGGTGCTCCCCCAGGGCACGTTGCGCGAGCAGGGCGACCCGTACACCCCGGCGGTCGACCTGCGGGTGGAGACGTCCTCGCTGATCCGGGGCAGCCTCGACTTCAAGGCCGGCCGACAGGTCTCGTACCAGGACGTGAAGGTGAGCCTGGACGGCGGTTCCGTCTCGGACTACCCCTTCGACCGGTACTCGACCTCCATCGGCTTCGCCGCCGAGGCGGCCGGAAAGGAGGTGCCGGTCGCCGTCTCGCTGCGCGACGTCGACGCGTTCTTCAAGCCGACGATCATCAGCCGCAGCCAGGACCACGGGTTCGCGTCGTTCGAGATCCGGGTCAGCCGCTCGCGAGCCACGTTCATCTGGGCCTGGTTCATGATGTTCATCATGTGGGGGCTCGCCCTGGCGGTGCTCGGCGCCAGCTGGGTGATCATCGACCAGCGCCGGGGGCTCGTATGGCCGGCGATGGCCTGGATGGCGGCCACGCTGTTCGCCCTGGCCGGGTTCCGCAACGCGGCCCCGGGCGGCCCGCCGGTGGGCTGCCTGCTCGACTACGCGGCGTTCCTGTGGGCCGAGGCGATCATCTCCGCCTGCCTGGTGGCGGTAGCGGTGACCGGCATCCTCTCCGAAACACACCGCAGAACGGACGAGGCGCCGGAGGTACACCCGGACCACCACACGGACAGCCACGCCGCGGGGGACGCGGGGGACGGGGGCGGGCACTGAGGGGCACAATGCCGCCGCCCCGGCCGGAAGGGATCCGGCCGGGGCGGCGGTGTGCTCAACTTGCGTCCCCCGTAGGGGAGTTGGGTCAGGCGAGGGTGGCGATGGCCTGGTTCAGGGTCTTCGAGGGGCGCATGACCGCGGAGGCCTTGGCGGCGTCCGGCCGGTAGTAGCCGCCGATGTCGACCGGCGAGCCCTGCACCGCGATGAGCTCGTCGACGATGGTCGACTCCTGCTCGGACAGCGTCTTGGCCAGGGGCGCGAACGCCTGCGCGAGCTGCGCGTCCTCGGTCTGCTTGGCCAGCTCCTGCGCCCAGTACAGGGCGAGGTAGAAGTGGCTGCCGCGGTTGTCGATGCCACCCAGCTTGCGGCTCGGCGACTTGTCCTCGTTGAGGAAGGTGCCGGTGGCGCGGTCGAGGGTGTCGGCGAGGATCTGGGCGCGCGCGTTGCCCGTGGTCGTCGCGAGGTGCTCGAAGCTGACCGCGAGCGCGAGGAACTCACCCAGGCTGTCCCAGCGCAGGTAGTTCTCCTTGACCAGCTGCTGGACGTGCTTGGGGGCGGAGCCGCCGGCGCCCGTCTCGAAGAGGCCGCCGCCGTTCATCAGCGGGACCACCGAGAGCATCTTGGCGCTGGTGCCCAGCTCCAGGATCGGGAACAGGTCGGTCAGGTAGTCGCGCAGCACGTTGCCGGTGACCGAGATGGTGTTCTCGCCGCGGCGGATGCGCTCCAGGGAGAACGCGGTCGCCTCGACCGGCGACATGATCTCGATCCGCAGGCCCTCGGTGTCGTGCTCGGCGAGGTAGGTGCGGACCTTCTCGATGAGGACGGCGTCGTGCGCGCGGCCCTCGTCGAGCCAGAACACGGCCGGGTCGCCGGTGGCGCGGGCGCGGGTGACGGCGAGCTTGACCCAGTCCTGGATGGGCAGGTCCTTGGTCTGGCAGGCGCGGAAGATGTCGCCCTCGGCGACCTCCTGCTCCAGGACCACGTTGCCCGCGGCGTCCACGAGGCGGACGGTGCCCGCGGCCGGGATCTCGAAGGTCTTGTCGTGGCTGCCGTACTCCTCGGCCTTCTGCGCCATCAGGCCGACGTTGGGCACGGAGCCCATCGTGGCCGGGTCGAAGGCGCCGTGCGCGCGGCAGTCGTCGATGACGACCTGGTACACACCCGAGTAGCTGCTGTCCGGAAGCACCGCGAGGGTGTCGGCCTCGGCGCCGTCCGGGCCCCACATGTGGCCGGAGGTACGGATCATCGCCGGCATCGAGGCGTCGACGATGACGTCGGACGGCACGTGCAGGTTGGTGATGCCGCGGTCGGAGTCGACCATCGCGAGGGCCGGGCCCTCGGTGAGCTCGGCCTCGAAGGCCGCCTTGATCTCGGCGCCGATGTGCGGCACGCCGTCGAGGCCCTTGAGGATCGCGCCGAGGCCGTCGTTCGGGGACAGGCCGGCGGCGACGAGCACGTCACCGTACTTGTCGAACGTCTTCGGGAAGAAGGCGCGCACCACGTGGCCGAAGACGATCGGGTCGGAGACCTTCATCATCGTGGCCTTGAGGTGCACCGAGAACAGCACGCACTCGGCCTTGGCGCGGGCGATCTGCGCGGTGAGGAACTCGCGCAGCTGGGCCACGCGCATCACGGAGGCGTCGACGACCTCGCCCGCGAGGACCGGTACGGACTCGCGCAGCACGGTGGTGGTGCCGTCCGCGGCGGCCAGCTCGATACGCAGCGAGCCGGCCTCGGCGACGACCGCGGACTTCTCGGTGGACCGGAAGTCGTTTTCGCCCATGGTGGCGACGTTCGTCTTCGAGTCGGAGGTCCACTTGCCCATGCGGTGCGGGTGGGCCTTGGCGTAGTTCTTGACCGACGCGGGAGCGCGGCGGTCGGAGTTGCCCTCACGCAGGACCGGGTTGACGGCGCTGCCCTTGATCTTGTCGTAGCGCGCGCGGACGTCCTTGTCCTGGTCGCTCTTCGGGTCGTCCGGGTAGTCCGGCAGCGCGTAGCCCTGGCCCTGCAGCTCGGCGACGGCGGCCTTGAGCTGCGGGATGGAGGCCGACACGTTCGGCAGCTTGATGATGTTCGCGCCGGGCGTCTTCGCCAGCTCGCCGAGCTCGGCGAGCGCGTCGTCGATCCGCTGGCTCTCCTGAAGGAACTCGGGGAAGCTCGCGATGATGCGCCCCGCGAGGGAGATGTCACGGGTCTCCACAGTGACACCGGCGGTCGAGGCGTACGCCTGGATCACGGGCAGGAACGAATGCGTCGCCAGGGCCGGCGCCTCGTCAGTGTGGGTGTAGATGATGGTCGAGTCAGTCACCGGGTGCTCCGCTCCACGTCTGCAACATTGCTCGACATCAAGATATCTCGTGATCGCCCCGGGTCACGACGGGCCCCCGGCCCAAGCCCCCGGCGAAGAGGGCGCGGCAGGGACTCCGGGCCACCGGCTCACGGGCGTACGGCACGCGCCTCGAAGCGGCCCCGGCCCAGTTCTATGACGAAGGAGACCTGCTGTCCCTCGGACAGCGTGCGGGTCTCCCCCTCGATGTCCTCCCGCCGCACGTAGATGGCGTCGTGCTGCCCGATCGGCACGACGAATCCGTAGCCCTTCTCACGGTCGAAGTACTGGACGATCCCCTCGCACCTCTCGCTCATGGCCTCACTCCTCGGGTGATCACTTTCACGGCCCCCGAGGGGTCGGGAAAGGGGGAACCGGCTGTCCACAAAGGATCTGGGTTCACGACGACGAGGACGGGACGCGGCCTCCCGCGCCGGAACAGGCACTGCCCGCGCGGGGACTCCTGCCGTCCTGGAAAGAGAACTGTCCACGCCCGTCCACGGCGCCGACCGCAGCCGGACCACCGCCGAAGCGGACAAGTTCCTTACTGGTAGGTATACCGCCGTACCGCGCATTTGATACCTGCCTTGACAGCTGCTGCCGGGATGCCGGGGAAGCGGACCCGGCGTATGGTCCGCGTCAATTCCGGCGGGCCACACATCAGCGGTCCATCAAGGTACGGCGCCCTATGTGGTGCGGGCCCATAGCGTCCTCACCATGGGACGACTGACCACCGGCAATGTGGCGGGACACGGCACCGCACCCCACCGCGGAGCCGAAGCAGTGGTGTACGACACCACATGGGCCGGCGAGGCCCGCTCGGCGGCGGGGTGCGCGGGGGTACTGCTCGGCCTGCTCCTCGCCATCGACGCCGCGGCCGGCACCCTCAGCGTCGTACGGGCCGGACTGTGGAGCGTTCTCGCCGCCCTGCTGTTTGTCGTGCTCTGGCCCGCCCGGGTGTCGGTGGGGCCGGGCCGCCTGGTCTCGCGCGGGCTGCTGCGGCGAGCCGAGGTCCGCACCGATCGCCTGGTGTCGGTGCGCTGGTCCGACGGCGTCGCCCAGCGCCTGGTGCTGCGGGACGCCGAGGGCCACCGGGCCGAGCTCGACCCGAAGGTGCTCGTCGCGAATCCCCCGCTGTGGCACGTCCTCGACCGGGACGCCCGCACCAGCCTCGATCAGGGCGTGCTCCGCTGCGGCGAGACGGCCCTGCGGCAGATGGCGGCTCGGGTGGACCGCGAGACGGCCCGCACGGTCTTCAAGCTCTCCGGCCTCCGGTAGGCGCGGCAGCCGCCGGAGTCGGGGTGTCGCCGTTGATGCCGGTCGCCCCGGGTCCGCCGTACGACATCGACGGCGACACCTGATGGGGTGACGCCCCGTCAGCTCGAAGTGCCCGAGCCTGTACGCCAGTTGTGTCGCGCAATTCCGGGTATCTCTCGGCGGAGGCGGCTGGACACCGGCCCACCTGCGAGGACGCTCCGCCCATGGGGCAGGATGGCAGCCCGTTCCGGGTGCGTACCGCCCGAACGAGGCTCCGGGCAGCACGGTCCGACAGGCGACAAGGTGACAAAGTGACGACACATCACATACGGCGATCGACGGCATCCCTCGCTCAACCCCCGGCCCCTCGCCGCCGGGAGCGTGTCCGTTGAACCGGGGCCTCGTGCTGCACGACTGGGTGGTGGCGTCCATAGCGATGGCCGCGGGCATCGCGGCCGGGCTGCTCCTGCGCGTGCTGCTGAGATGGCTGGGCAAACACGCGCGAAGAACGAAGTGGACCGGGGACGACATCATCGTCGACGCGCTGCGCACCATCGCGCCCTGGGCGGCCACGGTCGCGGGCACGGCGGTGGCCGCCTCGGCGCTGCCGCTCACCACACGGGTCGCGGGCATCGTCAACCATTCGCTGACCGCCCTGCTCATCCTCGTCATCACCCTCACCGCGGCCCGGGTCGTCGCGGGGCTCGTGCAGTCCCTCGCGCAGTCCCGGACCGGGGTGGCCGGCTCGGCCACGATCTTCGTCAACATCACGCGGGTCGTGGTGGTGGCGATGGGCGTCCTGGTCGCCCTCGAAACGGTGGGCGTGTCCATAGCGCCCCTGCTCACCGCCCTCGGTGTGGGCGGCCTCGCGGTCGCCCTGGCCCTCCAGGACACCCTCGCCAACCTCTTCGCCGGAGTGCACATCCTCGCGTCGAAGACGGTGCAGCCCGGTGACTACATCCGGCTCAGCAGCGGCGAGGAGGGCTATGTCGTCGACATCAACTGGCGCAACACGGTGGTGCGCAACCTGTCGAACAACCTCGTGATCATCCCCAACGGCCGCCTCGCCCGCACGAACATGACCAACTATGCCCGCCCGGAACAGGAGTTGACGGTCCTGGTGCAGGTCGGGGTCGGCTACGACAGCGACCTGGAGCACGTCGAGCGGGTCACCCTGGAGGTCGTCGACAGCGTGATGGCGGACATCACGGGTGCGCTGCCCGGGCACGAGGCCGCGGTCCGCTTCCATACGTTCGCGGACTCCCGGATCAACTTCACGGTGATCCTTGGGGTGGGCGAGTTCAGCGACCAGTACCGGATCAAGCACGAGTTCATCAAGCGGCTGCACCGGCGCTACCGGGCGGAGGGCATCTCGATCCCGGCCCCGACCCGGACCGTCTCCCTCCAGCAGGACAAGCCCGAGCCGACCCGGTCCCCGTCCCCGTCCGCGTTCCCCCACCAGCGCGAGGCCCCGCCCTCGACGCTGTCGGACCCGCAGCGCTGAGCGCCAGCCGAGCACGGCCGCACCGTGTCGGCCGTGCCCATGGGCGCCCGCCCGCGTTCTCGCAGGTCAGAGCCCCTGTCAGTGGGCGGTGGTAGCTTCGTGACATGACGCCGGAAGAGCTCGCCAACCTCGTGCACCTGCGCCGGGCGCGGGATCTCATCGACCGCGAGTACGCCAGGCCCCTGGACGTGCCGACCATGGCTCAGCACGCGCTCATGTCGCCGGCGCACTTCTCGCGGCGGTTCCGGGCCGCCTACGGCGAGACCCCGTACAGCTATCTCATGACCCGCCGGATCGAGCGGGCGATGGCGCTGCTGCGCGGGGGCATGAGTGTGACGGATGCGTGCATGGCGGTCGGCTGTACGTCGCTGGGCTCGTTCAGCTCGCGGTTCACCGAGATCGTGGGCGAGACGCCGAGCGCGTACCGCGGCCGGGGGCACGACGCGGTCGCGGCGATGCCCGCGTGCGTGGCGAAGGTGCGGACGCGTCCGACGAGAAACCCCCCGAGCGCACCGGGCGCACCGAGCAGGATTCGAGAAGCGGGCGACAACGCCGCCGCCTAACGTTGACGGCATGACCATCGCGCTCCAGTACTGCCACATCACCGTCAACGACGTGGACGAGTCGCTCGGCTTCTACCGCGACGCGCTCGGACTCGAAGTGCGCAACGACGTCGCGTCCGGCGGGTTCCGCTGGGTCACCCTCGGCAGCACGACCCAGCCGGGGCTTGAGATCGTCCTTTCGGAGCCGCACGCCGGCCGCTCCCAGGCCGACGGCGACGCCATGCAGGAACTGCTCACCAAGGGTGTCCTGCCGATGTGGGTCTTCAGGACGGACGATCTCGACGCGACCTTCGAGAAGGTACGGGCTTCGGGCGCCGAGGTGCTCCAGGAGCCCATCGACCAGCCGTGGGGTCCGCGCGACTGCGGCTTCCGCGACCCCTCCGGCAACCTGATCAAGATCCAGCAGCAGGCCAAGGCGTAAGAGCCTGTGTCTGAACCCCGGCCGGATCATGGAAGCAGCCGGGCGGCACGCTGCGCGACCGCCGGTACCGGATGTGTTTCGCGGCGGCGCCGGATCACCGAGACGGCACCGGCGACGAGCCCGGCGCCGGCCAGTGGCAGGCCGAAGTACTCGCCGCCGACGACCACTTGGTAGGCGGCACCGTCGGGTCCGAGCTCGTCCGGCCCGTAGAGCCGCCCCTTCCACGGTCCGCGCGAGGCGACCCGCCCGACCTCGAAGCCGGGCCCACCGGAACTGCCGCCCGCGACACGGGACTTGAGGCTCGGATCCCGGTCCGGATCGCAGGGGAACGGGCCGGTGCGGAGGCCGAAGTCGAGAGGATCCGTCCAACTGACGGTGCAGCTGCCGTCGGGGCGCTCGGACAGCACGGTCAGATCGACGAGCGGGTCGTCCTGGGAGGACGTCTGCGCGTACGCCCCGAACGCGAACAGCGCCGCACCGGCCACCACCACCCACCTGAACAGGCCGATCCGCCGCCCCGGCCGGGCCGGGGGCGCCCCAGGGTCCGCCGCCGGCGCTGGAGCGGGGGCAAGCCCCGTCCATACGCCCTCGGCCATGGCGGCCCCGGCCAGTCTGTCCCGCAAGCGGGCGCTGCGTATGGGCGTCGTCCACACCAGTTCCCCGCTGCCGGGCCGCGTCGACACCCCGGGCGAGCCGGGAACGCCGCACCACCACAGCACCCCGTCGTTCCCCGGCCCGACCACGTCGTGGCGCATGCGGGTCACGACCGCGGCCAGCGGACGCAGCTCAGCCCGCTCCGGGGCGGCGAGAACCACGGCGATCGCCTGCCGGGGCCGGGGCACCACGACCGCTCGGTACGCCGTCCAGGGCGCCGACGCCAGCGCCCGCCGCATCCGTCCGGCGACGGACAGCGCCCCGATGCCGATGGCGAACATGACCATGCCCAGCGCGACGAGGATGCTCACGAGCGCACCCGGCGGGTGGCGTACGGCGACGGCGAGCACCCCCGCGAAGGCCACGGATCCGGCCCCGCCCCCGACGCATCGCCAGGCCCTGACCCGGTAGTGCCTCAACGCCCGCCGGGTCTCGACCAGTTGGAGCGCGCTGCTGTGGGGCACGGTGCTGATGGCGGATCTGGGGGCGCCCCTCATGGGTGACGGTTCCGATCGCTCCGGGTCTTTGGCGGCAGAGACCAGCCCGCCCGCTGTTCGCCTGGAAGCCGTTGGACCGCACCTCGGCCGTCTCAGTGGTCGACCAGCCTGCGCAGGATTTCCAGGCCGGCCGGCCAATCGCCGAGGCCGCTGTCCGCGTTGATGTGGCCGCGGTTTTCCACGGGACGGTGCCGCGCCTGCCAGTCGCGCGCGAACGAGGTGGCTGTCTTCGGGTCGCAGTAGGGGTCGTCGTCACTGGCCACCATCACGCTCGGGCACGGCAGGGGGCGGGCGGACAGGTCCAGGAATGAGGACGCGGCCTGGCGTGGGAAGGCCGCTCCCCGGGGATCCGGAGGGGCGACCAGGAACGCCACGACTCCATCGGGCCGCGCCCGGTCCAGCCACCGGGCGGCTGCCCAGCAGCCCAGGCTGTGGGCCACCAACGCCACCTGGCTGTCGCGCCGCGAGGCGATCTCGTACGCGGCCTGGAGCGCGGCGACCCAGTCGGAGAGCTCCGGCCGGCTCCATGAGTCCGGCGCGATCCGGACCGCCGAGGCTCCCCACCGCTTCTCCCACCGGCTCTGCCAGTGCCGCTCGTCCGAACCGTCGATCCCGGGGATGACGACGTACGCGACCATCGCCTACCGTCCTTCCATGCGTGGCCCCCACCCCTCGTGGGCTCGCCCTGCGGTGATTCTCGATGGGTCAGCGGCAGCGGATCGGCTCAGCAAGTGATCTCAAAGGAAGTGGCGGTGACAACGATGGAATCACTCGACGAGATCGACCGCGCCATCCTGGGACTGCTCCAGACCGACGGCCGGCTCACCGGCGCCGAGGTCGGGCGTCGAGTCGGGCTCTCGCAACCGGCGGCCAGTGCCCGCATCCAGCGCCTGGAGAAGAGCGGGACCATCACCGGCTACCGCGCCGTCGTCGCTCCCGCCACGGTCGGGCTGAACATCCACGCCGTCGTCCGCCTCCGCACCACCCACGCGCAGCTGTCCCAGGCACTCACCCTGGCCGCCCACATTCCCGAGGTCGTCTCGACCCTGCGGACAACCGGCGAGGACTGTCTGCTGTTCGACGTGCACTGTTCCCACGCCGAACGCCTCGAACAGGTCGTGGACTCGCTCGCCCGCCACGGTCCCGTCACCACCTCCCTCGTCCTGCGCAGCTATCCACCGAAATCGCTGCCGACGGGTGGGGCGCCGACCCCCTCATGCGAGGGCCGTTGCCCGTCGTCGTAGGGCCCGACCACACATGCGGCCCCTCGATCGATCGGACGCCGACCGGTCACATAACCATCAGCCGACTGCCCAAGAGCGAGGTACCACCCCCGCGCAACGGGACCCGGACTCACGTCGTCCTCAATGACCTGCACGTTCGCGGACTGCGGATACGCCATGGGATGCCCCAACCGCAGTCCGCTGAAATAGTCGCCAAACCTAGATCAGGTTCCCACTGAGCGCGCCTCCGAGATCTGCGGCAACGAGGTTCGGCTGGTCGATCTCATCACTTGCGCGTCGCTGTCGTCTCGCCACGATTCACCGCGTTGGCCAGTTGGACGCGTGACTGAACGCCCAGTTCGCTGAAGACCATCCGTAGGTGTGTGCCGACGGTGTTGATCGATACGCCGAGTGCGCCGGCGGCGGAGCGGTTGGAGTGGCCGTCTGCGATCAGCAGTGCGATGCGTCGTTCCGCGGCGGTCAGGGAGGCCCACCCGGATTCGGGTCGGGTGGCGGCCGCCGACCATTTGGAGCGTCGGGTGCCCGCCTCGCGCATCGCGTGCTGCACGGCATCGCGATAGACCCGGGCGGCCATCCGGTGGTAGTCGTCCCAGGCCCCATCGAGAAGTTCGAGGGCCTGGTCGCGCTGCCCGTCGGCGAGCAGCGCGCGTCCGCAGACGTCCGCGCCGTAGGCGCGCAGGATCGGGCGGGGACTCAGGGCGAGGACCTTGGCACCCTTGGCGATCATGGGCAGGTCGCCTTTCGCGCGTCCCCGCAGACTCAGCGCTACGCCCTCGAAGCTCGCCACCCCTGGGTTGCGTGTCGCGGCGAGTTCGGCGACCTGGACCACGACTTCCGAGAAGGCTCCATTCGCGCCCGCAGTGCCGATCTCGAAGAAGAGACCCATCCAGCAGGGCCACAGCGGCCAGTAGCTGCACGAGTTCACGGCGCCTGATGCCACCGGTCCAAGGACCTCGATCGCCTGGGCCACATCTCCCCCACCGGCCAGCAGCCAGCCGCGCATCACGGTGAGACCAGGGTCGCGCACGCTGTCATCGGCGTCGACGAGCTGGTCGGCCGCGCCGGGGAGCCAGGCGGGCAAGCAGGTCCATTAACCGGTGCGGTGGCCCCCGATGGCGCTGGCGGCGGGTTCCTGCGGCCAGCGCCGCCAGCGCAGTACGGACCACGCCGGCTCCGCCGTCACGGCATCGACGGCCACGAACTCACTGACCCGGCTCCGGCCGGACCCGCCAAGGCGGGTCGGCGGTTCCGCCTGGGGAGGCTGCCCCTCGACGGCCTCGCTCCGCTCAGCGACGGAGACCGTGGCAGACGACTGGTCTCGGAAGCGACCACGCCCCATGTCGCACGGTCCTTGTGAGCGGGTCCTCGGCATACAGGCGGGCCAGAGCTTCGGGGGAGGTCTGCCATTGCTGGGCCGCCAGCGCGGTCGCCCCCGCGATCACGTCGACCGCTTGCCCTCGGGTCGGCTGCGGCAGGGCGGCGCGGTGTTGCTCGTCGTGGGGTCGAATCCCCCTGAGCCGCCGTCCGCGCCAGGCGACCGCTTGACATAGAACTCAAG
The DNA here is from genome assembly GCF_045206365.1 of Streptomyces sp. NBC_00212. Classification (NCBI taxonomy): domain Bacteria; kingdom Bacillati; phylum Actinomycetota; class Actinomycetes; order Kitasatosporales; family Streptomycetaceae; genus Streptomyces; species Streptomyces sp. NBC_00212. The sequence goes on along the minus strand of NZ_CP108115.1, from coordinate 7,584,612 downwards.
CGTTCGCTTGAGTTCTAGCGTGAGACCAGAGAAGACGGACCTTCGCCGCGATGCCGGTCAGCGAACGCGGGACGACCTGCTGGCGGCCGCTCTCGAACTGCTCGCGCAGCGCGGGCAGGAAGGAGTCACTCTCCGCGAGATCACCCAGAACGCCGGGGCCAATGTCGCCGCGGTGAGTTACCACTTCGGGTCGCTGAAGGCACTGTGCGACGTGGCGATCGAGCACGCACTGGAGCGGTACCTGGACGCGCAGATCCGTGAGCTCGACGCTCTGGCGGGGAGCGCGACGCTGAGCGAGCTGGCCGAGGCGTTCGCACGGCCGATGGTCAGCGCGCTCGCGGCCGGGGGGAGGGATCTGGCCGTGCTGCGGACCGTGGCGCGGGTGGGAATCGATCCGCCCGAAGGGTGGGAGAAGCTGGCCGGGAAGTTCGAGCAGGCCCGGCATCAGGCAGTGCGGATCCTGGCGGCGCACCTTCCCGAGGCCGACGAGCGAGAGCTCGCCTTCCGGGTTCGCTGTGCGGCCGGGATGCTGAATTGGCTCGCACTGGCGCCCATTGGGACCGAGCTGGCCACCGAGCCCGCCGAGCGGGTGGAGCGGATGCTCGTCCCCGTGGTGGCCGGCGCGTTCCGGGGAGCCCGTTAAGCACCCGATACCGCCGGAATGGGCCGCATGGGGCCGGCGCCACGAGCAATCCAATCACTTGCTTGACAAGGCAGCCACCCTCTCACCACAATTTAAATCAATGGTTTGAATGGATTCTCTCAATGCGGGAGGGCACCATGAGCACCGACACGGAGACCGTGGTCAGGGCGGCGTACCGGGCGGCCGAGGGCACCGTCCTGGACGTGCAGGGCTTCAGGGACCTGTTCACCGAGGACGGCGTCTTCAACAACGTAGGTACGAGGTCGGCGGCGTTGGCCCGGAGGGTGGATTCCTGAATGCCCATTGCGGCCACACACCAGCGAACCGTTGGTGCAGGGCCGGGTCTTCGGTCAGGGGTTCAGCGCGGCACGGATGAGAGCGCGCAGTTCCTCGTCAGGGACTGCCACCATGTCCGTGGGCCGCAGCCGAATGGTGGCCTTGCCGCAATTGTGGTCCTCCCGCCAACCTCCGCTGCTGCGGCTCGGCCCGTCGGGCCTGACCGTCGCGGCCCTGTATCGCAGCGCAAGGGTGTGCCTCATCAGCGGCCTGCCCCCGACCGTCAGGCGGCTGACCAGGGCAGATGGAGAACGGGGGCGAGAGTATCTAGGGTCAGCACGTGGCTTTCATCATGGTGTGCGAAGACGACGCGGGGGTCCGCAGCGTCCTCAAGCGCGCCCTGGAGCACGACGGCCATACCGTTGCCGTCGCCGCCACGGCCGAGAGTCTGCTGCGGCAGCTCGCACCGGCACCTGGGCTGGTCGTCCTGGATCTGGGGCTGCCGGACGCCGACGGACGTGATGTCTGTCTGGCGCTGCGGGCGCGCGGCGTCGACGCGCCGGTGTTGATGCTCACCGCCCTGGACGGCCTGCATCACAAGGTGGGCGGCTTCGAGGCGGGCGCCGACGACTACATGACCAAGCCCTTCGACGTCCCCGAGCTGCTGGTCCGGGTCCGTGCGCTGCTGCGCCGGTCCACCGTGGCGCCCGCACCGCACGAGGTCGTCCTCGATCCGGTGAAGCACGTGGTGACCTACGACTCGGTGAGCGAGAGCCTGACTCCGACCGAGTTCCGGCTGCTGGGCCGCCTCATCGCCTCGCAGGGCGATGCGGTCCGCCGCCACGCGCTCATCGCTGCCGGCTGGCCGCATGGCGCGCAGGTCAACGACAACACCCTCGACTCCTTCGTGCGCCGGCTGCGGACCAAGCTCAGTCCGCTGGGTGTGGCCGAGCGTCTGGCGACCGTCCGCGGCGTGGGCTACCGATGGCAGTGACGGGATTCCGCAGAAAGGTCGTCGCGCTCGCTGTCCTGATCGCCACCGCCGTGGTCGCGATACTGGTCGTGGTCTCGCACGTGCTGCTGAGCCGGGTGACGGACGCCGACGCGCACGATCTGGCGCGTACCCGCGCCGAGGCGGTCGCGGCGAACGTCACCACGGTGGGCGGCCGTGTCGTACTGACCGAGAACGACAGCGAGGCACTGGACGAGGTCGCCTGGGTATATGCCGATGGCCGCCTGATCGACGGGAACGTACCGGCAGGCATGGTCGAGCGCGTCGAGGCGCTGGCCGGCTCACGCCGATCGCAGACCGCAACTGTCGCGCACTACCTGCTGTCCGCGCAGGAGGTCCCGATCGTCGGGCACCACGTCATGGTGGTCGTGCGGGTGGACCTGACGCCCTACGAGACGTCCGAGCAGCACAGCCTGACCTTGTCGCTGATACTGGGCGGCCTCACCATCCTCCTCGCCGGCTGTGTCGCGCACCTCGTGGTGCGCCGCGCGCTGCGGGTCGTGCACGAGATGGCTGCCCTCGCCGACGACTGGGGCCATCACGAACCCGGGCGCCGCTTCAACCTCGGAGTCCCCCGCGACGAGTTCGGGGAACTGGGGCGGACCCTCGACCACCTCCTGGAGCGCGTCGACGACGCGCTGGCAGACGAGCGCCGGCTCACGGATGAGATCGCCCACGAGCTGCGGACACCGCTCACGGTCCTGCGGGGCGAGGCGCAGCTGGCACAGCTGTCCGGCGAGCCGGTGCCGCCGAAGGCAGTGCTGAGCGAGGTCGACCGCCTCGATGCGGCGATCACGACGATTCTGCGCGCCGCGCGCGCACGGACGGACGCCGGCACCCGGTGCGATCTGCGCTCCGCCGCGCAGAAAGCGATCGCCGGCCGCGCGGTCGGGGTCGCCTTTCCCGCGAAGGCCGAGGCCACCGTGGCGCCCGACGTCGCCGTGGCGCTCCTTTCGCCGCTGCTGGAGAACGGCCTGCGGCATGCGCGGTCGCGTGTGTGGATCACCGCGCGCGTCCAGGGTGAGGCCATCGTGGTCGATGTCCTGGACGACGGCCCCGGGTTCGATCCGGAGGAGGTCGACCGGGTTTTCGAACCGGGTGTGACCGGCGGCAGCGGCTACGGGCTTGGGCTGCCGGTGGTCCGGCGCATCGCCGCATCGGCCGGTGTGGAAGTCCGCGCGATCGCGGACGGACGCGGTCACGTCGAGGTGACGCTCCCGGCCGCGCGTGCGGCCACGTAGTCAGGTTGCGTGCAGGTTCTCCGTAATAGACCTCCCTGCATGACAACGACAACCGAAGCACGCACGCGCAGCGGGCGGCTCATGCTCAACAAGGTCCCCGAGGTCACCATCTGGTTCTGGGTGATCAAGGTCCTGTGCACGACGGTCGGTGAGAGCTTCGCCGACTGGATCAACACCCAACTGGGCGTCGGCCTGGTGAACACGGCCTGGATCTTCACCGGGGTTTTCGTGGTGGCCCTGGCCGTCCAGCTGCGACTCAAGCGGTACGTCCCGTTCCCCTACTGGCTGACCGTGGTCGTTGTCAGCGTCACGGGCACCTTGTACACCGACATCCTGACCGACCAGCTGAACGTGCCGCTGTGGATCAGTTCCGCGGTCTTCTCGGTGCTGCTCGCGGCGGTCTTCGGCGTGTGGTGGCTGCGCGAGCGCACGCTGTCGATCCACTCGGTCACCACGTCATCGCGGGAGTCGTTCTACTGGCTGACCGTCCTGGTCACCTTCGCGCTCGGCACCGCGACCGGCGACTGGACTCTGGAGCTCACCGGCTGGAGCCCGGGCGCCTCCGTGCTGCTGCCCCTCGGCCTCATCGCGGCGATCACAGCGCTGTGGCGGTTCGGCGCGAACCCGGTGCTGTCCTTCTGGCTCGCCTACATCCTGACCCGCCCGCTCGGCGCCAACATCGGCGACTGGCTCGCCTCCCCCAAGGCCGCCCAGAACCCGGGCGACCCGACCGGTCTCGCACTGGGCACGTTCACCACCAGCCTCATCTTCCTCGGCCTGATCCTGGCGACGGTGGTCTATCTGACGGTGACGCGCTCGGATGTGACCGAGACCCACGAGGCGACCCACGCCGAACAGGCCAACAGCAACCCGCGGGAGCGCCTTGCACTGGCCGGCTTCGGACTGCTGGCCGTCGCCACGGCGGCCCTGCTGGCGTGGGCCCACGGTCAGCCGCACGTCGGCCCAGCGCCGGAGACCGACGCCACCTCCGCCGTCCAGCTGGCTCCCGGCCAGGCGGTGAAGAACTTCCCGCCCGCGAAGGTCGGAGCGCTGCGGACCCTCGCGTCCACCTCGCTCAAGGACGCACGCTCGGGGGACGCGGCCGGGGCCCACGCGGCCGCCCAGTCGCTGCGTGACCTGTGGGATGCCGACCAGGACTCGCTGCAGCCACTGGACGACACCGGCTGGACCTCCATCGACGCCCAGATGGACAAGGTGCTCAAGACCTTCGGCATCGACCACCCGAACCCGCCGCTGCCGCCGGCGCAGCAGGAGAGCGAACTGAACGCCCTCCTGGCGGACTTGGGCTGACAGACCACGTGACGGCCGGCCGGCCCGCCCGGCCGACGGGCGCCGTGTGCCGGGCTGTGCCGAGAGCCGCGCCGCCCCGGCACACAGGCCGGCGAGCCGCGGACTCCCGTGGGCGTTTGGAGCCGGCGGCAATGGTTTCGACGGCCCCGCTGTTGCCCCGGGCTGGCCAGTCGCGGTGGCCGCGGATGTACAGGGAGCAGGCGCGAGTGACCACCGGTGGGCTTGCCCCTGCTACGGGCTGCCCTGGCAGGCTCGACGCCGGCGCTGAGTGCGACCATTAGATCGGTCACCTGCACCGTGCACCCTCGTCCTGATTGGGCTAGCCCAATGGATCGGACCCTGTGTCCCCCTCCTGTCAGGAGACAGAGATGCACCTACGCCCCCAACCCCGCTTGCGACGGACTCCGCTCGTCGTTCTGTCGACCGCTCTGCTCAGCGTCGTCAGCCTGGCCACGGCCACAGCCTGGGCTGCTACTCCCCAGGCAGGCCCGGCGGCTTCACGCCCGGCAGCCACCGCGGTCGCCCCGGCGGTCAGTGGCAACCTGCTGACCGACCCGGGCGGCGAGTCGGCGGCCATCTGCTCGCCCAGCGGCCTGGACGGCATGACCGTGCCCGGCTGGACCATCACCGGCGGCGAGCCGAACGTGGTGTGCTACGGCGCGGCCGACGGCTCCCCGACCACGAGTGCCCCCGGACCTCCCACCCGAGGAAAGAGCTTCTTCACCGGCGGGGCGACCGGAAACGCCGGCCTGAACCAGAACGTCGACGTCTCCTCGGCAGCATCGGTCATCGACACCGGCCAGGTCGGCTACCACCTGTCGGGCTGGCTCGGCGGCTACGCCTCGCAGAACGACCGCGTCACACTCAGCGGCGCCTTCCTCGACGGATCCGGCCACACCCTCGGCACCACCACGCTGGGCCCGGTGACCAACACAGACCGAGCCAACACCACCAAGCTCCTCAGCAAGACCGCCAGCGGCAATCTGCCCACGAGAACCCGCACCATCAAGGTGGCACTCGCCTTCACCTGGTCCGGCGGTAGCACCACCGACGGCTACGCCGACGACCTCTCACTCACCCTCTCCACCCCGGTACCGGCCCCGGTCCTGAGCCCACCGCCGTCCACGGTGCCGCGCTACGACCACGTCTTCGTGGTCTACATGGAGAACGAGAACTACAAAGACATCATCGGCAACACCGCGCAGGCCCCACACATCAACAAGCTCGCCAACGCCAACACCGTACTCACCCAGTCGTACGCCACCAGCCACCCCAGCGACCCCAACTATGTGTGGCCCTGGCAGCGGGCGGACTGTACGGGCTGACCGGCGACTCGATCAGCACCATCGCGATCGATGCCCCCCACCTGGACAACCGGGTCGAGGCAGCCGGGAAGACCTGGAAGTCATACGTCCAGAACATGCCCAGCAACTGCTACGCCAAGGACAGCGGCAACTACCAGCCCGACGACACGCCGTTCTACTACTTCAAGGGCATGAAGACGGACAGCGCCTACTGCCAGGCGCACTGGCAGCCGCAGACCAGCATGGACGCCGACCTCAAGTCCGCCTCGACGACCCCCCACTTCGTATGGTTCGCCGCCGACGGCTGTAACGACATGGAGGGCTGCGGCATCACCGCAGGCGACAACTACCTCAAGAACACCCTGCCGACGATCTTCAACTCCCCGGCCTGGACCCAACAGCGCTCACTGCTCATCGTCACCTGGGACGAAGGAGCGACCAAAACTTTCGGCCCCCACTACCCCAACCACGTGCCCACTGTCCTGATCGGCTCACAACACTCGGTGAAGACCGGCTACAAATCCAGCCAACGCACCGACCAGTACGGCCTGCTGCGCACCATCGACCAGTCACTCGGCCTGGCCTCTGGCCGCCCTCTGCCCGCAGTCCGGCGGCACCTATGTCTACGGCCGCGAATGCCTGGGCGGCTTCTGGGGCTACCTGGCCGGATGGGCGTTCGTGGTCGGCAAGACCGCCTCCTGCGTGGCCATGGCCCTCACCGTCGGCTCCTACCTCTGGCCCAGCCAGACCCATGCGGTGGCCGTGGCCGCCGTGGTGGCACTGACCGCGGTCAACTACGGCGGGGTGCAGAAGTCCGCCCTCCTCAACCGCGCCATCGTTACGATCGTGCTGGCCGCGCTCGCCGCCGTTGCCGTTACCGCCCTGACCTCCACCGGCGCCGACACCGCCCGGCTGGGCATCGGGCCGGACCGCCACCGTCGGCGGGGTGCTCCAGGCCGCGGGTCTGCTGTTCTTCGCGTTCGCCGGCTACGCCCGCATCGCCACCTCGGCGAGGAAGTCCGCGACCCCGCCCGCACCATCCCGCGCGCCATCCCGACCGCCCTCGGAATCACCCTCGCCGTCTGCGCCCTCGTCGCCGTAGCCGTCCTGTCCCTGCTGGGCCCGGACGGGTTGGCACACGCCACCGACCCGCTGCCGGACGCCGTACGGGCGGCGGGCGCCGACTGGCTGGTGCCCGTCGTCCGCATGGGCGGCGCCGTCGCCGCCCTCGGCTCGCTGCTCGCACTGATCCTCGGAGTCTCCCGCACCACCCTGGCCATGGCCCGCGACCGGCATCTGCCCCACGCGCTGGCCGCTGTCCACCCACGCTTCGGGGTTCCCCACCAGGCCGAACTGGCCGTCGGTGCCGTCGTCGCCCTGCTCGCCGCGACCACCGACGTACGCGGCGCGATCGGCTTCTCCTCCTTCGGTGTCCTGGCCTACTACGCCATCGTCAAGGCCTCCGCCTGGACCCTCACCGAGGGAGACGGCGGCCCAACCGTCTCGCCCCCTTCATCGGCCTGGCGGGCTGCGCAGCCCTCGCCTTCGCCCTACCCGTAAGCACCGCCATCTCCGGCGCTGCCGTCCTCATCCTCGGGGCCACCGTCTACGGCCTGAGGAAGGTCAAGGCCGAGGCGGCCAGTCACTGACACTTCCGGTGTCACCGCGACTGACAACCACCTGGGCCCGCAGCCGCGTCGGCGGCCGGCCCACCGTCGTCAACGACAAACCGCTGCGCGCCGCCCGCGACATGCTGCCCACCCCGGAGAACAGCATCGAGACCATCGCGGCCCTGACCGGTGTCTCCGTCGGGACCGTCTACAACCACATCCCGGACCTCAAAGAGCTCCGGGCCGCCCGCGTTCCGCACCAGCTCGAAAGCCGTCAGCGGTAGTCATCGGCCAGCAGGTGATACCGGCCCGCTACGGGACCACGTACTTGCCCGTCTCGGTGGATGCGTCGCGCAGGCCCAGGCGCAGGTGCTCGACGTGGAAGAGGGCCTGGTCCAGGAGTTCGGCGACGTGATTGTCGTAGAGGGCGTAGACGATGGAACGCCCCCGCCGCTCTCCGGCGACGAGCCCGAGATTGCGCAGCAGGCGGAGCTGGTGGGAACAGGCGGATGCTTCCATGCCCACGGCCTCGGCGAGGTCGCCGACCGCACAGGGGCCTTCCTGGAGACGGGCCAGGATGTACAGCCGTGAGGGTGTCGCCAGGGCCTGGAGGGTAGCGGCGACATCAGTGGCTCCCGCCGCATCCAGGCGCTCGCGGGCGGTGGCGGGGTTCTTGTCGTCGGCTCCATGACCCATGGCGCCCATCCTACCGAGCACATATGAAGAACTGTTCAGGTGTTCCTGTATGGTGGATGTGTCGCCGCCTTCCGCCCTGAAGGGTTGCTTTGTCATGCCTTCTGACCTGCTCCAGCGGCCCGGACGGGCAGCTCCGGCCCTTTCGGGTACGGCGCCGAAGCGCCGTACCCGGGTGTTCGCCCTGGCGGAGGCGCGCTCGGCTGCCGCGGCGCTGGTGCTGTTCCTGATCGCGCTGCCGCTCCAGCCGACCGGCGCGCCCGCCTGGGCATGGGGCCCGCTATATGCCGCCACCTACGTCACCGGCGGGTGGGAACCGGCCTGGGCGGGGCTGATGGCGCTGCGGGAGAAGACCCTGGATGTGGACCTGCTGATGATCGTGGCCGCGATCGGCGCGGCCACGATCGGTCAGGTGATGGACGGTGCGCTGCTCATCGTCATCTTTGCCACCTCCGGCGCTCTGGAGGCCCTGGCCACCGCGCGTACCCAGGACGCGGTGCGGGGTCTGCTCGACCTCGCACCGACCGTCGCCACCCGCCTGGCCGACGACGGGAGCGAGGCGACGGTCCCGACCGAGAACCTGGTGGTCGGGGACACGATCCTGGTCCGCCCCGGTGAGCGGGTCGGCGCGGACGGTCGCGTCCTCGCCGGGGCCAGCGAGGTGGACCAGGCCACCATCACCGGCGAGCCGCTGCCGGCCGCGAAGGAGACCGGGGACGAGGTCTTCGCCGGCACGCTCAACGGCACCGGCGCCCTGCGGGTAAGGGTCGAGCGGGACGCCTCGGACTCGGTGATCGCCCGGATCGCGGACATGGTCGAGGAGGCTTCCGAGACCAAGGCGCCCACCCAGCTGTTCATCGAGAAGGTGGAGCAGCGCTACAGCCTGGGCATGGTCTTCGCGACCCTGGCCGTCTTCCTGATCCCCCTCGCGTTCGGCGCGGACCTCACCGCCTCGCTGCTGCGGGCGATGACCTTCATGATCGTGGCTTCGCCGTGCGCGGTGGTCCTGGCGACGATGCCGCCGCTGCTGTCGGCGATCGCCAACGCCGGACGTCACGGCGTGCTGGTGAAGTCCGCCGTGGTGATGGAGCGTCTCGGGCAGGTCGATGCGGTCGCACTCGACAAGACCGGCACTCTGACCGAGGGCACCCCCCGCGTCACCGACATCCGCCCCCTGTTCGGCCCCGGGCTGACCGAGGACGCCGTGCTGGCGCTGGCGGCCGCCGCCGAGCACCCCAGCGAACACCCCTTGGCCCGCGCCGTCGTCGATGGCGCCCGCACCCGCGGCCTGGCCATCGCCGACCTGCGCGACTTCACCTCCACTCCCGGCGTCGGGGTCACCGCCCTCGTCGGTGGTCACTTGGTCGCGGTCGGCTCACCCGCCCGCCTCCTCGACGGCACCGGCGCGGCCTGCGCCGCCGAGGTCGCGGCCGACCTGGAGGACGGTGGCCGCACGGCCGTCCTGGTCCTGCGCGACGGCGTCCCGGTCGGAGTGCTGGGCATCGCCGACCGGCTGCGTCCAGATGCCACCGCGACCGTCGCCGCCCTGACCACGCTGACCGGCAGCACCCCGATACTGGTGACGGGTGACAACCCGCGCGCCGCCGCCCGCCTGGCCGCCGAGGCCGGCATCACCGGCGACGAGGTCCATGCCGGTCTCCTGCCCGAGGACAAGGTCGAAGCCGTACGCCGTCTGGAGGCCCGAGGCCGCAAGGTGCTGGTCATCGGTGACGGCGTCAACGACGCCCCGGCACTGGCCGCCGCCCACATCGGCATCGCCATGGGCCGCGCTGGCTCCGACCTCGCCCTGGAGACCGCCGACGCGGTCATCGTCCGCGACGAACTCGCCACCGTCCCCAGGGTCGTTGCCCTGGCCCGTGCGGCCCGGCGCCTGGTGGTCCAGAACCTGGTCATCGCCAGTGCGTTCATCACCGGCCTGGTCATCTGGGACCTCGTCGCCACTTTGCCGCTGCCGCTCGGTGTCCTTGGTCATGAGGGCTCCACCGTCATCGTCGGCCTCAACGGCCTGCGCCTGCTGCGCGATGCGGCCTGGAGGCGCGCCGACACCGACGGTGCCCAGTGAGCAAGCGCACCCGACGGGCTGCTTCCACCGCGCAGGCAGGCACAGCCCGGCCCACCGTCGCCGTCTGCCGGAGCTGCCGCTGCGGCAACCCGGCCAAAGTCCCTCACCTGGGCCACGAAGCCCAACTCGCCGATCTGTACACCACTTTGGGCGTCTCGCTATGTCCGCCGCCCCGATTGCCCGGACGCCTGTGAGCGCGCCAACGTCATCGTCATCCAGCCCTCCGCCGAAGGCCGCAAGGGAGGCGGCCGCCCCGGCTGGCGCAGCCGGATGAACAACCCCGACGCCGCCGACATCACCACCTGGACCTCAACCGGCGCACCAGCCCAAATCCGGTCGCTGGACTGCCGAACGCGCGCCAGGGCCACCACCACATGGATCTTGCGCGTGCGTGGCTGTTGGGACGGCAACCGGGACAAGGCCCTTGGGGAGCTGGAACAGGCGGAGCGGCATGACCATCGGGCCCAGCAAGCCGCCATACCTCTGCGTGCGCCACGAGGACGGCAGCGTCAAGGAAATCCCTCTAATCCTGGGCCGATCACGGAACTGGCCACCGCCCCCGCACCCGATACCGCTCTCGGTTCCGGACCACGCCCCTCCGGGGCCGGAGCCGCTGGTCCACCGCGCGGGCCTCGACGGGGCCGGCTCGCAGGCGCGCATGGCGGAGAGTGAGCTCATCGTCGACCGGGCTGACGGTTGCCCGCGGCATGGGAGGGACAGCCCGCGCGCAGGTACGGCGGTGCAGCGGACTCGGTCGCCTACGCAGGAGAGACGGATCCGCTTCTCGGTGTCGTGCAGCGATTCGCGCGCGTGTGGGCACGGCCCGACGGGTCGATCCACTGCGTTGAGGCCGAGTACACCAAGGGCCGGCCTGGCGATACCGAGGGCGCGGGCAGAACCGCAGGGGCAAGCCGCAGTCAAGAAACGGTAATGGTTTTCATTAAGCGTGATCCAGTCATGGTGGTGACAATCGTTTCCATCTAGCGTGGAGATGTCCCGCTCCGTCGGACCCTGCCCGTCTGCAGGGTCCGGCCGCCCGCCGAGGAGATCCCTGCCATGCGTACCGACATATCCGGCCGTGCCCGCGCCCATACCGGAACTGCCGCCGGAAGCCTGGTGGTTGTCACGGCACTCGCCGCCCTCAGTGCCTGCTCCACCTCCTCCGGCTCCGGTTCTGGCTCGGACAATGCCGCGGCGTCGGGCAGTGCTGACAGCGGCAAGGGCGGGTCGGGCAAGGTGCTCCACGTGGTGGCGGCGGAGAACTTCTGGGGCAGCGTCGCCCAGCAGCTCGGCGGCAGCCATGCGGACGTGAAGAGCATCATCAGCAATCCCGACGCCGATCCGCACGACTACGAGCCGACCGCCGCCGACGGGCGTACCGTCGCCTCCGCCCAGTACACGATCGTCAACGGCATCGGCTACGACGCCTGGGCCGACAAGCTCCTCTCCGCGAACCCCGGCAGCGGCCGCACCGACCTGAAAGTCGGCGACCTGGTCGGGCTCAAGCCCGGCGGCAATCCGCACCGCTGGTACTCGCCGGACGACGTCCACAAAGTGATCGAGAGGATCACCGGTGACTACAAGAAGCTCGACCCGGCCGACGCCGCCTACTTCGACGCGCAGAAGAAGACCTACGAGACGCAGACCCTCGCCCCGTACAACAAGCTCGTCGCCGACATCAAGGCCAAGTACGCGGGCACCCCGATCGGCGCCTCCGAGTCCATCGTCACGCCCCTCGCCGACGGGCTCGGTCTCAAGATGCTCACCCCGGAGTCCTTCCTCGACGCGATCAGTGAGGGGACCGACCCGACCGCCAAGGACAAGTCGGCGATCGACGCGCAGATCCAGAACAAGCAGATCAAGGTCTACGTCTACAACAGCCAGAACTCCACCCCGGATGTCGCGGCCCAGGTCAAGGCGGCCAAGGCGGCGGGCATCGCGGTCGCCACGGTGACCGAGACGCTCACCCCGGCCGGGGCCTCCTTCCAGGACTGGCAGGTGCGCCAGCTGACGGACATCGAGAAGGCGCTGGCGCAGGCCACGGGGAAGCGGTGACCGCCGTGGACCCCGCCGGGCGGGTGAGTGACGTGGTGAGGCAGCGGGTTCCGGCGCAGGGCCGGTCCGGCGATGCAGCCCCGGCGGTCGTGTCGCTGCGCGGGGCAGGGGTGCGCATCGGCGGGCGTGCGCTGTGGTCCGGAGTCGATCTCGACGTCGGAGCCGGGGAGTTCACCGCCGTGCTCGGCCCGAATGGCGTGGGTAAGTCGACGCTGGTGAAGGTGCTGCTCGGCCTCCTGCCGGCTGCCACCGGGGAGGTGCGGGTACTGGGCGAGGCTCCGGGCCGAGCCAGTCACCGCGTCGGCTATCTTCCGCAGCGCCGGAGCTTCGATGCCAGCCTGCGCATCCGCGGCGTCGACATCGTGCGGCTCGGTCTCGACGGCGACCGGTGGGGCGTGCCCCTGCCGGCCCGGTTGTCCGCAAGGCGGCGTGTTGAGCGCGAACGCGTCGCCGAGGTCGTCGACCTGGTCGGTGCGACCGGATACGCGCATCGCCCCATAGGTGAGTGCTCGGGCGGCGAGCAGCAGCGGTTGCTGATCGCTCAAGCCCTCGTCCGCAGGCCCCAGTTGCTGCTCCTGGACGAGCCGCTCGACAGCCTCGACCTGTCCCACCAGGGAGCGGTCGCGGCTCTGATCGGGCGGATCTGCCGCGAGGAGCGGGTGAGCGTGGTGATGGTCGCCCACGATGTGAACCCGATACTGCCGTGGCTGGATCGGGTCGTGTACATCGCGGAGGGCGGCGCGGTCACGGGCCGCCCCCAGGACGTGATCACGACGGAGACCCTGACGCGGCTGTACGGGGTGCCCGTCGAGGTACTGCGGACCAGTGATGGGCGTCTGGTGGTCGTCGGTCAGCCGGAGGCGCCGGCCGTTCACACCGATCGGCACGCACCATGAACTGGGCTGACGCGAACGCCGGTTGGTCGTGGAACCCGCTTACCGACCTCCAGCAGATCTGGGCGTTCCCCTTCATGGTCAACGCCTTCCGGGCCGGAACCGTCGTCGCCGTCCTGGCCGCCGTCATCGGCTGGTACATGGTGCTGCGCAAGCAGAGCTTCGCCGGGCACACCCTGGCCGTGGTCAGCTTCCCCGGCGCGGCCTGCGCCACCCTGCTCGGCATCAGCGCCGGATTCGGCTACTTCGCCTTCTGCATCGGCGGCGCCCTCGCGATAGCCGCCATCGCACGGGCCGGACAAGGCGGGCGCGGCCAGGAATCCGCGCTCACCGGAGCCGTGCAGGCGTTCCTGCTGGCCTGCGGCTTCCTCTTCGTCTCCCTCTACAAGGGGTTCCTGGGCGGCGTGAACTCCCTGCTGTTCGGAAGCTTCCTGGGGATCACGACCACCCAGGTGACCGTCCTGGCCGTGGTGGGCGCACTCGCCCTCGGCGTGCTGGCATGCATCGGGCGGCCGCTGCTGTTCGCCTCCGTCGACCCGGACGTGGCCGCCGCGCGCGGGGTACCCGTGCGGGCTTTGGCCGTGGCCTTCCTGGTGCTCCTTGGGGCCGCGACCGCCGAGGCCGGCCAGATCACCGGCACCCTGCTGGTGTTCGCCCTGCTCGTCATGCCCGCCGCAACCGCACAGCAGATCACCGCCCGGCCCGCCGTGAGCCTGCTCGCCTCGGTGGCGATCGCTGTCGCGGTGACCTGGAGCGGTCTCATCACCGCGTACTACTCCCCGTATCCGATCGGGTTCTACGTGACGACCTTCGCCTTCGCCGTCTACCTTGCCGCCCGCCTGGGCCGCCTGCTCGCCGCTGGACGCCGCCGACCGCTGCCGGGAGGTGCGGCATGAGCGCCTTCTCCCACCCCTACTTCCTCCACGCGCTGCTCGCGGGTACGGCGATCGCGCCGGCGGCCGGGCTCGTCGGCTACTTCCTGGTGCTGCGCGCCCAGGTGTTCACTGGCGACGCGCTCAGCCACGTCGCCTTCACCGGGGCGCTCGCGGCGCTCGCGTTCGGCTACGACCTGCGGCTCGGCCTGTTCGCGGCCACCGTGCTCCTGGCGGTGGTGATCGGGGCGCTCGGCAAGCGCGGCCGGGCGGACGACGTGGCCATCGGCAACGTCTTCTCGTGGATCCTGGGGCTCGGCGCCTTCTTCCTCACCCTGTATACGACGTCGCGCGGCGCCGCCAACGGGACGGCGGGCGTCACCGTCCTGTTCGGCTCGATCTTCGGCCTGTCGGCCCAGCAAGCCTGGCTGGCGACGGCCGTCGCGGCTGGAATCTGCCTGGCGATGCTGGCTGTGGCCCGGCCCCTGCTGTTCGCCTCGATCGACGAGGCGGTGGCCGCTGCCCGCCGCGTTCCCGTACGCACCCTGGGCATCGTCTTCCTCACCCTGACCGGCGCCACCGCCGCCGAAGCAACGCAAGCCGTCGGCTCACTGCTGTTGCTCGGTCTGCTCGCCGCACCGGCGGGCACCGCCCAGCGCCTCACCGACCGGCCCTATCGCGCGCTCGCCCTGTCGGCGGGCCTCGCGGTGGCCGACATGTGGGCCGGGCTCGCCCTCAGCTACGCCGTTCCCCAACTCCCGCCCAGCTTCACCATCATGGCCGTGGCCACCGCCGTCTACGCGGTCGCGCTCGCCGTGGTACGTCCCCGCACCCGGCTCCGTACGAGGCTGGTGGCAGCGGCATGATGACCACTCCGCCCGACGACGCGGACCTGCTCGGCCGCAGAACCGCCCAACGCGCCACCGTACTCCGGGCGTTGACCGAAGCACACGGATTCGTCAGCGCCCGGACGCTGCACGCCTCCCTCAGGGCATCGGGTTCGCACATCGGCCTGAGCACCGTCTACCGCACCCTGGGCGCCCTCGCGGCTGCCGACCGCGCCGACGTCGTACGTACGAGAGTGGGCGAGCGGCTCTTCCGGCACCGGCCCGCCGCCGAACACCGGCACTATCTGCTGTGCCGAACCTGCGGCCTGGGCATGCCCATCGATGCCGAGGACGTCGAGTCCTGGGCCGAACGCATCACGGCCGCCTCGGGGTTCTCCGAGGTCGAGCACACCGTGGAACTCACCGGCGTCTGCCCGGACTGCCGCGCCGGATAGCCGCCGACGAGCCAGTCCGCTGAGCGACTCCACTCCGGCCCCCCATCCATCACACTCCTTAAAGCCGTCCCTGTCCTTGCCATCCAGCCCCTCCCCTACGCGGGGCGCACGGGAACACCGCCAAGGCTCTGGCCGTGCTGGCGGGCATGCACGGAGTGCCGTTCAAGACCGTCACCAACCGGATGCGGATCCCGGAGACCAAGGACCTGTTGCTGTTGCTGGGTGCGGAGGTCGAGGAGCTGCCCGGGCAGACCGAGTGCCTCGATCCGACCAACACCGAGGATCCGCTGACCCTGTTCCACCAGACGCTGATCGGGCCCGGCAGCTCGTACCTCTACACGGATCAGTACTTCAACGCGCTCAACTTCCAGGCGCATCCAGCAGGCACCGGGCCCGAGATCATCAAGGATCTGGACGGCCGTGCCCCGGACTGTTTCATCGCCTGCGTGGGCACCGCCGGCTCGTCCACGGGCGTCGCCACGGTGTTGCGGGAGCACACCCCGGACGTGACGGTGGTGGGGCTCGTGGCACACAAGTCGGACTTCGTACCCGGGATCCGCACCCTTGACGAGGTGCAGGAGGTCGGTCTGTTCGATCCTGCCGTGTACGACACGATCGCCTCCGTCACCTCCGACCAGGCCATCGACGGGATGCTGACGCTGGTCCGCAGGTGCGGTGTGCTGGCCGGCCCGACGGGCGGAGCCGCCTATTTCGGGGCTGTCCGCCATCTGCGCGGAGTCGATGCCGGACTGGCGTTGCGGGATGAGGGCGGTGAACAGGAGCGCAGGAGCGCGGTGTTCATCGTGTGCGACCGGATCGAGGGCTATCTCGGCTATGTGCGCGATCGGCGCCCCGAACTGCTGGGCCGCCCGCCGCAGAAGAACTCCGTCGCCGACCTCTCCGACGCCGAGCTGGCCTCCGCCACCGACATCGCTGTCGAGGACGCCCCGGCGTGGATCGGCCGCGACCGCCCGCTCGTCGTCGACCTGCGCAGCCCCTTCGCCTACGCCGCACTGCACATCGAGGGCTCGCTCAACATCGTCGACGAGCTGTTCGGCGAACTCGTACGGGGCGGCCTGCCGTTCAGCAGGAGCCGGCCCGTGCTGCTGGCCCAGCTCCCGGGGCCCGCGATGCAGAGGCTGGATGCACTGGAACGCCTTGCGCGGCCCCGCCCTGTCGCACGCACCCAGGGGAACGCGTAGGCAGCCGCGGCGAGCCCGAGGGTGCCGGCGGTGAGTCCGGCGATGCCGAGAGCGCGGGCGGTGGAGTCGCTCGTGCTGCCGGAAGTCGTGGCGGGTGCCTTGGCTGCTGGGCTGGAGCTTCGAGTGTCGGGGGCGGTGAGGTGAGGTGCCGAGGTCGCGCGCTGGGGCTCGGGGCCGTCCGGGACCGCTCGTGTCGATCCGAGCGAACGACGTCGCCGGTGGAGTGGGCCTGCAGCGCCTTGAACATCAACTCGCCGGTTTCGCCCTGGAGTTGCGCGAAGTCGAGAGTGAAGTCCTGATAGTGGCCCAGTGTGATGGTTCCGCTGACCCCAAGTGGCCTGGGTTGCCGCCTCGGTGATGTCGCCATCGTCCGTGTGGATCGGCTTGGCGAGCTTGGTTGTCTGTGCTCGGTCCAGTTAGAGGAAGTAGCACTTGATCTGGCTCAAGTCGACACCGTGCGCGGACCGATGGAATCCCGCCACGGGAGCAACCGCTTGCCGCCACCCATGCGCCGGTAGAGATTTCGGCCCGGCACGGTCAAGGCGGCGCAGGTGTCCGTCAAGAGACGGGCAAGCTGCAGTCCATTGATTGACCGTGGCGCGACAACTCTGCTTGGCTTCCGCGCAGCGACCGGCGCATCACCCTCAGCACACGGCAGTACGCAACACAGCCAACACCCGTGTCATCACAACGCGGTTGGTTCCACCTTCCCGCCGGAGCAGGTCGGAAGGACCCGCACGGAGTTACCACACCAGCCCCTGGCGCCTCAGCGGCCAGGGTGCTCCGGTGCGTCCGTTCCGCGGGCATCCCCTCTTCCGTACCACCGCCCAACTCCGGTGTACCGCAACACCATTGAGTCACCGAGCCACCGATGTGCCCCTCGCTGCCCGCTTTCAGACCGCAGACCGTAGTGCCGACCGGCGCCAAGCGATCTGCACGAGAGAGGAATCCCCCTACACATGGGTACCCCCTACATACGTGGCACGGCACGAAGAGCCCTGACCGGCCTCGCGTCGCTGTCCCTCGTCACCGGCGCCGTGATCGCCGTTGCCGCACCCCAGGCGACGGCCGCCCCGGCCGCGGAGTCGGCCCAGAGCCACTCCGTCAAGAACCCGTACAGCCCGGCCTACCAGCACAATTACCGGCACGGCGTTGTGCCGACCGCGCAGCAGAACGCCAAGATGAAGGCGTGGGACGCCAAGCACGCCGCGCCGAACGTGGCGACCGGCCCCGAGACGCTGTCCTACGGCGGCGGGATCGACGGCATCGGCGTCCAGAGCGGCCACTCCAAGGTCTACCTGGTGTTCTACGGAACCCAGTGGGGCACGCAGAGCACGGACAGCAACGGGAACGCCAAGTTCTCGGGCGACTCGGCCGGCGCTGCAGGCGCGACCCAGCAGATGTTCAAGGGCATCGGCACGGGCAACGAGCTGTGGTCCGCCGACCTGACCCAGTGGTGCGACGGCCCCAACGTGGCGTCGGGCGCGACCAGTTGCCCCTCGAATGCCAACTTCGTCCCGTATCAGAGCGGCGGCGTGCTGTCCGGCGTGTGGTACGACAACGCGGCCGCCTCACCCAGCGCAGCCTCCGGCCACCAGCTCGGCCAGGAGGCCGTCAACGCCGCCGCCCACTTCGGCAACACCACGGCCGCCTCGAACCGCGACGCCTACTACGTGATCCTGTCGCCGCACGGCACCAACCCGGACAGCTACCAGGGCCAGTACTGCGCCTGGCACGACTACAACGGCGACAGCACCCTGACCGGCGGCGCGGTCAACTCGCCCTACGGCGACGTGGCGTTCAGCAACCAGCCGTACAACATCGACTCGGGCTCCGGCTGTGGCGTCGGCTTCGTCAACTCGCCTGGAACGCTTGACGGTTACACCATGACGCTCGGCCATGAGTGGCACGAGATGATGTCGGACCAGAATCCGGCGGGCGGCTGGACCAACCACACCGGCAGCTCCTACGACGGCCAGGAGAACTCCGACGAGTGCGCTTGGCTCAACCCCGGCACCACCGGCGGCGCGGCCAACGTGACCATGGGCACCGGCACCTTCGCCGAGCAGGCCAGCTGGTCCAACGACACCAATGCCTGCGCCATCTCGCACCCGATCGTCGGCGGCGGATCGACCGGCAACACCGTGACGGTCACCAACCCGGGCAACCAGACCAGCACCGTCAACACCGCCGTCTCGTTGCAGGTCAGCGCCTCGGACTCGGCGAGTGGACAGACCTTCACCTACTCGGCCACCGGTCTCCCGGCAGGCCTGTCGATCAACTCCTCCACCGGACTGATCAGCGGCACGGTCACCACCGTCGGCACCTCGACGGTGAGCGTGACGGCCAAGGACTCCACGGGCGCCTCCGGCAGCACGTCGTTCGGCTGGACCGTCTCCGCCGCCGGCGGAGGGGGCGTCACCAATGGCGGCTTCGAAGCCGACAGCCTGTCCGGCTGGACCGCGAGCGGCAGCACCTCGGCCACCAGCGCAGCGGCGCACAGCGGCAGCTACGGCGCGATGCTCGGCTCGGCCAACCCGACCAACACGTCCTCGGTCGCCCAGACCTTCACGGCGCCGAGCGGCAGCTCCAAGGTCTCCTTCTCCTACAACGTCACCTGCAACGACACCGTGACGTACGACTGGGCGACGGCCACCCTCAAGGACAACACCACGGGCACGACGACCACCGTCCTCGCCAAGACCTGCACCCTGAACGCGGGCTGGAAGTCGGCCTCCGGATCCCTGACCGCAGGCCACAGCTACACGCTCACCCTCACCAGCAAGGACGACAACTACCCTGGTGACGCGACCTACACCTACTACGACGACGTGACCGTCTCCTGACGGGTCGCCGTTGCGGGGGCGGACCGGACGGTCCGCCCCCGCGTTCTTCGCTTCCGGAGGCTCCGTGGCTCCTCGACGGGTTCGTCTTCTCGCGACAATGCTGGCCGCCGCCCTGGCGGTCGGTGCGGTCAACGGCTGTTCCCGGTCCGGCAGTTCGCACCCTCCCGTGACCTCCGGTACGGGTACCGCCACCATGCCGCCGCAGCAACCCGTCACCCTCGACGAACACGCCGCCGGCAAGGTCGTCAGAGTGCACGTTGGTGCGCCGGTCCTGGTCCGTCTGCACAGTACGTACTGGTCCACACCCGCCAGCTCCGACCCTCAGATACTCGACCCCGTGGGCAAGGGCGGAAGCACCCCCACGGGCACCTGCGGACCAGGGGCCGGCTGCGGTGTCGCGGCCGCCGACTTCACCGCCCGCCGCACCGGCACGGCGCACATCCTCGCGCACCGCAACTCCTGTGGTGAGGCGATGCCCTGCCGTCCGGGACAGGGCAGCTACACCGTCACGCTGGAGATCGGCTGAAGCTCAGAGCCGCGCGCTGTCACGGTAGGGGTTCTTGGGGTGTGCGATGTGCTCGATCCCGGTGGCGTCTAGAGCCGGGGCCTTGGCGGTGGGCCGCCACGTTCCGGTGACGGTGACCCAGCTGTCGGCGGGCGCGGCCGCGATCCCGTGAACCTCGACCTTCAGCACCCGGGCATCCGCCGCACAGCAGCTGACCACGATCCGGCTGAGCTGCCAGGCGGCGGCGTTCCCCGGGGCAACGAAACCGGTGAGACGGACCGTACGGCCCTTCAATGACGCTTTAGCGCAAGCACCCAGGCTGTCTTGGGGCCGGCTGCGGGATGCGAGTGCCCGTGGCCCTCGTCATCCCCCTGGCCCTCCTCGTGCCCGCGCTCCTCCTGCCCGCTGTGCGCTCCCGCGTGCGCAGCGCCGCGACGAGGCTCAGCACGACGAGCCCCCCCCCCGAGGCGATCAGCAGGGGCCGCAGCCCTTCCTTCACGTACCGCAAGTACAGATCGCTCAGCAGGCTGATCCCCAGCAAGGCGCAGCCGATGAGGCCGAGCAACGGCACCGACAGCCACGGCGATCGCCGATCCGCAGGAAATCACCCGCCTGGATATCTGCCGCCGCGACCGCCTCGGCGGCATTCTCCACGAGTACCAACAGCGGCTTGACCTCGATGGATGAGTTTTCGGCAAGAGCAGCGTTGATCCGGCGACACAGGGAAGCTCTTCCCCTGCTGCCCTGAGGATGTCGACGGTAGTGGCAAGCCACCCGACGGTATGGCCGCGCCTCAAGGTGTGGCGCAGCCGAATCCCGCACGTACCTGCATGCCGGTTGGCGGGGAGTAGGCCGTCCCAGGCGACAACGTCACCCCTTGCGAGCAGAGCATCACGTGCGGGGCCACATGCCGCGGTCTGCTCGCCGAGTATGTCAGCGAGGTCATCGCGGGTCATGCCTCGGCCTGGTGACACGAAGGCTTCTGATGGGGCATCTGTGACAAGTAGCCCGCCTCCCAGGTCCTAGCCAGGCTGCTTCGGCCCGATTCTCTGCCAGCCCATCCAGCTCCATCAGTGAGACTATCGAGCCCAGAGGAGCAACCAATGGTGCGGACCAGCCACTGCGACCGGCACGCGTTGCGCCGACGGCAGCACAGTCAGCGCCTCCGGAAATGTCACCAACGACCCCGTCCCGCACCGCATGATCCGCACCAGGCGGGCATCCTGGGCCGTCGACTCCGCGGCGGTGGGCGGGGTCGAGGGGCGTGGAACCGGAACGGGAAGCCCCACCGCCCAGCCGAGGGCGGTGGGGCTGCTTCGATCAGGACAGCGGCGGGTTCTCCTACGGGTTAATGGCGAATTGGTAGATATCGCCCTCTGCGCAAGTGCCGCTCGGGACATTCGTCGACGCACCACCGCTGTAGACGACGTGGACGGTGGCGCGGTTAGCGGCGCAGACCTTGCACCAGCCATCGACCTCGAGCGTCTTACTTCCTGAGCCGTTCCAGACGAAACACTGGCTGCTGGGTCCAGTTCCCAGCGACGCCTGGTAGCCGGCCCTTGTAGGCCGTAGGGGAGCATCCGATGAGCCTCCTGATTCGCTGGACAGTCCCTAGGAGCCCAACCTAGTAACCCCACCCGCCGAATCTAAGAAGCTGTTGTCTTTTCGATCTTGAGAGATGCGTGTCGAAGTCGAAGAGGAGTCCCGATCGGGTGGTCGCGGGGAGTGGGCGCATATGAACAGGGCCTCCTGAACAGCTCGTTGGTGTCGAATCACCGAGCAGCAGGAGGCCCTGGTGCAGCAGTTCTGCGTGCCGATGGCCGGGCAGTCCAGTGCGGTCGCCTGGGAGTGTGACTGTCTGGCTCACCGGTTCGGAAACGCCGCCGACAAGGGGACGCGGCAGCCCTGCTACCCGACGGACATGACGGACGGGGAGTGGGCCGTGGTCCGCCTGTTGCTGCCGGTGCCGGGCTGGATGCGTGGCCGGGGCGGCCGGCCGGAGCGGTGCTGCCACCGGGCCGTGTTCGATGCCATCCGGTAACTCGTGGACGACGGGATCAAGTGGCGGGGTGCGGCACGAGGTCGCACTGATCAAGTGGCAAGACAACAGAAGGGAGTTGATAAGGCCCAGGCCAGTGTCCACGGCCTGTCCCCTGCGTCCACATGCATCGCTGGTAACGGCGGGGTGTGAAGCTGGACGATCACGCTCAAGAGCTTCCTGGCCGTCGGGAGGCAACAAGCAAAGGGGAAGACTGGACGGGCGAGCGAACGCGAAGCTCCGGCTATGCCTCGTGATTGACCAGCTGCGCGATGGTGATGCAAGCGGCGGCTTCAGGACCCGGCGCGGAAGGGCGCCAGGTGACCCTCGTGGACTCGCCGGCGAGGGCAGGACACCACCGGTCCCGGGGTAGAGGAGGCGCCCACCCCAGTCGCATCTTGTCAGTGCGGAACGTGGAAACCCCGTCGGGGTCCGGGATATCCCGGTCGTCCGACCGCAAGGAAGGATCAACTCCCGGGGGGAACAGGATGGCCCGAGAAGCAAATGCCTACAGGCCGAAACATCGAGCAGCTGCGGCCCTCGTTCGAGCGGGAGAGAAGCGCAAGGGGAGTCCCTCCTCAAGTCCACACTGCAGCCCATCGAGTCCGTGAACGACACACTCAGGCGTTGGGCTCTCGGCCCCCAGCTCACCCGTGACCTACCGAGCAGGCTCTCTGGCCTCTCGGCTAGGTAGGCCGCACCAGCCGGGTTTCGTAGGCGAACACCACGGCCTGGACCCGGTCGCGCAGCTCCAGTTTGACCAGGATCCGGTTCAGATGGGTCTTCACCGTCGCCTCGGCCAGGTGCAGCAGGGCGGCGATCTCCGAGTTGGACAGCCCGCGGCCGACCTCCGTGAGCACTTCGCGTTCGCGGGCGGTGAGCCTGGCGAGCCGGTCGTCCTTGCCGGGGTCGGTGGCGGCGGGGAGTTGATGGGCGAAGTTCTCCAGGAGCAGCCGCGTGATGCGGGGCGCGACGACCGCGTCGCCGGCCGCCACACTGCGGATCGCGGCGAGCAGTTCCTGCGGCAGTGCGTTCTTGAGCAGGAAGCCCGAGGCGCCCGCCCGCAGTCCGGCGAAGGCGTACTCGTCGAGGTCGAACGTGGTCAGGATGAGAACCCTCGAATGCGGTGACTCGGCGACGATGCGCTCGGTCGCCTCGATGCCGTCGGTGCCGGGCATTCGCACATCCATCAGTACGACATCGGGCCGCAACTCGTGGGCGAGCCGGACGGCCTCGGCGCCGTCGCCTGCCTCGCCGACGGGTTCCATGTCGGTCTGCGCGTCGAGCACCATGGTGAAGGCCATGCGCAGCAGGGGCTCGTCGTCGACGAGCAGGACACGAATGGGCATGCGGTCACGCTTCGTTCTGGTTGAGGGCGAGTACCGCGCGGACCTGCCAGCCGCCGCCCGGGCGCGGCCCGGCCGTCAGCTCGCCGCCGTAGGCAGCGGCCCGCTCCCGCATTCCGTGCAGCCCGTGACCGGTCGTGGCGGCGGGCAACTCGGTTCCGGGACCGTCATCGGTGACGTCGACGGTGATCTTCTGGTCGGCGCAGCTCACGTACACGGACGCGCTGGTGCCCGGCGGTGTGTGCTTGAGGGTGTTGGTGAGGGCTTCCTGGACCAGGCGGTAGACGGTCAGCTGGGCGGCGGCGGGCGCGCTCGCCGGATCGCCGTCGACCGTCAAGCAGGTCGGCAGCCCCGCGGCACGCACTTGGTCGGCCAGTGGTTCCAACTGCGCGATGGCCGGCATGGGATGGCGCAGGGCGTCCGGCTCGTCGGCGCGCAGTACGCCGAGGAAGCGCCGCATGTCGGTGATCGCCTGGCGTCCGGTGGTGGAGACCTGGCGCATGGCCGTGGTGGCCAGCTCCGGGGTGCGGTCCTGTGCGAAGACCGCGCCGTCGGCGAGTGCCACCATGACCGACAGGTTGTGCGTGACGATGTCGTGCATCTCGCGGGCGATCCGGGAGCGTTCCCCGGCGACGGCGAGCTGTGCCTGCTGGTCCCGCTCGCGCTCCAGGCGCTGGGCGCGCTCTTCGAGCAGGGCCATCGCGGCGCGCCGGCCGCGCATGTTGATGCCGATGACCGAGGCGGCGACGACCATCGCGGAGAGGCCGATGAACGTCTCGGCTCCGCGGTCGTCGGGCGCCCAGCGGATCGCGGCCAGGAGCACCCCGCCTTCGAGCACGCCGATGGAAAGCCAGGTGCGCTGCCTGCCGGCGTACGCGGCGACCGTGTACAGAGCGATGAGCAGCGCGATGTCCGCCGGGAGCCGCAGGTCTGCGAGCCATTGGGCGAACGCGACCGCGGACATCGTCAGGAACACCGCGAACGGTGCCCGCCTGCGCCACACGAGCGGCGCCACCATGGGGGCCGTGAAGCCCACGATGGTCCAAGGGTGGTCGTGCAGCGGCCGGCGTGCCATGCCGGTGAGGGCGAGGAAGACGGCGGCCGCGAACAGCGCGTCGACCGCGCGCGGAGAGAGCCGGGCACGGGCCCGCAGCCGGGCGCGCACCACAAGTGCGCGCCACGGCTCCATCCACCGCCGCGCGGCGGTGGCATACGCGTAAGTCATGACCGTGCCGGGCAGGGTCGCCGGCGAACGGCGTCACCGGCGGGTGAGCCCGCTGCCGGCTTCATCAGGCGTCCCGCCGCTTGAGCGCCACTCCCGCTCCGGCCAGCGCGATCAGCGCGTACAGGCAGAAGAATGCGAACCCGGTCCATGGGGCCAGCGTATGCGGCTCCTGGTGGATGTGGAGCAGCCCCTGTCCTGCCGTGCTCGGCAGGTACGGGTTGATGTTCTGGAACCACGACGACGGCAGGGCCTCCGCGAGTACCGGCAGGACGAGCAGCACGCCGAAGACGGTGGCGATACCGCCTGCCGTGTTACGGATCAGCGCCCCGAAGGCCACGCCGAGCAGGCCCACGACCGTCAAGTAGAGCCCGGCCCCGAGGACCGCCCGCACCACGCCGGGTGCGCTCAGCGAAGTTCCCAGATGGTGGCCGGACATGGCGGCCTGGCCGATGAGGAACGCCACGAGCGAGGCGACCGTCGTCAGGACCCATGCCACCACGCCGTACACCAGCGCCTTGGCCCACAGGACGGGCAGACGGCGGGGCACCGCGGACAGCGAGGCGCGGATCATGCCGGTCGCGTACTCGCCGCTGACGACGAGGACGCCGAGGACGCCGACGGCGAGCTGAGCCAGGTAGAAGCCGCGAAGGCTGACCAGGGTCGGGTCGAAGTGGGCCTTCTCGTCGGCGGGCAGGTGAGCCCAGCGGTCGGCCGTGAAGTAGCTGAACAGCAGGCCCAGGCCGATCATCGCGAGGACGGCGGCGAGCAGCGTGAAGAGGGTGGAGCGCAGCGAACGCAGCTTGATCCACTCGGAGTGGATCACCCGGACCTGGGTCACCTCGCCGCGGGCCGCGGCGGGGATGATGGATGCCGTCGTCATGCCGCACTTCCTTCACTGCCCGCGGCGACCAGGTCGGGCGCCGGTGCCTGGAACTCCACGGCGTCCCTGGTCAGTTCCATGAACGCCTCTTCGAGGGAGGCCTGCTGCGGGGTGAGCTCGGCAAGGGCGATGGCGTGGTCGGCCGCGATGCGTCCGATCCGGTCGCTGCTGAGGCCGGTCACTTCGAGGACCCCCGGCTCCTGCGAGCCGATCGTGACGCCCGGACCCGCGAGGAGTTCGCGGAGCTTCTCCGATTCAGCGGTCCGGACCCGCACCACATCGCCGGCGGCCTGTGCCGTGAACTCCGCCACGGAGGTGTCGGCGATCAGCCGGCCGCGTCCGATCACGATCAAGTGCTCGGCGGTGAGCGCCATTTCGGACATCAGGTGCGAGGACACCAGGACCGTACGCCCTTCGGCGGCCAGGCCCTTGAGAAGGTTGCGTATCCACAGGATGCCCTCGGGGTCGAGGCCGTTGACCGGTTCGTCGAGGATCACCGTCGCCGGGTCGCCGAGGAGTGCGCTGGCGATGCCGAGCCGCTGGCCCATGCCGAGCGAGAAGCCGCCCACGCGCTTCTTGGCCACCTCGCGCAGGCCGACCAGGTCGATGACCTCATTCACTCGGGCCGCCGAGATACCGGTGGTGGCGGCGAGGGCCAAGAGGTGGTTGTAGGCGCTGCGACCGGTGTGGATGGCCCGTGCCTCCAGCATCGCGCCGACCTCGTGCAGCGGCGCCCGGTGCTCGGCGTAACTCCTGCCGTTCACGACCGCACGTCCCGAGGTGGGGGCGTCGAGCCCGAGGAGCATCCGCATCGTGGTGGATTTCCCCGCACCGTTCGGCCCCAGAAATCCGGTGACGATGCCGGGTCGCACCGTGAAGCTGAGGTCCGAGACGGCGGTGCGCTCGCCGTAGCGTTTGGTGAGGGAATGGGCTTCGATCATGAAAGGGTCCTTGCAGGAAAGGGCATCGGGAGTCCGAAACAGACGCTGCCCACGCTAGGCCGGGCTCCCCGCCGCCACGACGGCCCACGGACCGACATCACGACACCCTGTGTGCACCCCGGGATTGAACGCGCCTACACCCGCTGATGTACGCGCCCGGCCCCTACGCAGGCATTGCGGCGATTGGGGCCGCCTCCCCGGCGGTTTCGTCGGCGAGGGCTTGTTCCGCACACGGGCAAGTCGCCGGCTATTCAGGCTTGCCGCGCGCGCCGGTCCCAGCGCGACGCATCCGTCCTGTCGGGGTTGGACGGATGCGTCGATCAGCGCTTGACGGCTGCGGTCAGCGGGTCGTTTCCCGGCTCTGATCGGCCACGGTGTTGCTGGTGACCGTGCCGTCGGCGCCGGCCAGCGTCACTGCGTGCCGGACGCCGTCGGGGCCGAGCACCACGGCCTGCCAGGCGCTGCCGCCACCCTGCTGGGCGACCACTCGCAGCGATTCGACCTTGCCACCGGAAACGGCAGCGGCCGCCTTGTCCACGGCCTGCGCGGCGGGCAGCGCGGGTAGCGGCGCCGGGGCCTGGGCGAGTCCGTGCGCGGCGGAATCCCATTGGCCCGGCCCGGCCTCCCGCGCCTTCTTGCCCCCGTCCCGGCCTTCCTTCTCCGACCCACCGCGGTCGCCTCGGCCGTCGGCCGCGAACCGGCCGCCGCCGCGCTCCTCGTGGTGGTGCTCCGCCACCGCCGCGGCCGCAGCACCGCCGCCGATCAGCACCACAAGACCGAGCGCCACCCATCGCGTACGGCCCTGACGGGTCAGCCTGGCGAACCGGCCGCGGCGCCCCGCCGCCTTGCCGGTCTGCCCTGCAGCCTCCTCGCCCGGACCCACGGGGTGCTCGGGAGGCTGGGGAATGGACTGTGTCATCTGGCTGCTCCTCGCGTTCCACCGGGCACGCGCCCGGCTCGGGCAGAGCATGCGGGAAACATGCTGAAGGTTTGCTGAAGCCACCTGAAGAACCCTTCAGCAATCTGGTGAGGCGACCTGAGAACCTTGGCCCATGCGCGTACTGGTGGTGGAGGACGAACGGCGGCTGGCCGCGGCCCTGCAACGAGGGCTCCAGGCCGAGGGCTTCTCGGTGGACGTCGCCCACGACGGCCCGCAGGGCCTGTGGCTGGCGGGCGAGCACGACTACGACGCCATCGTGCTCGACATCATGCTGCCCGGCGTCAACGGCTACCGGGTCTGCGCCAGGCTGCGCGCTGCGGGCTGCGAGTCGGGCATCCTGATGCTCACCGCGAAGGACGGCGAGTACGACGAGGCAGAGGCCCTTGACACGGGCGCCGACGACTTCCTCTCCAAGCCGTTCTCGTACGTCGTCCTGGTGGCCCGGCTGCGCGCGCTCATCCGGCGCACAGGGCGGCGCAGCCCGCAGATCATGGAGTTCGGTGACCTGGTGATCGACCCGGCCAGGCAGCGTTGCACGCGGGGCGGGGTCGAGGCCCGGCTGACCTCGCGCGAGTTCGCGGTGCTCGTGCATCTGGCCCGCCGCGCCGGTGAGGTCGTGCCCAAGCGGGAGATCCTGGAGCAGGTGTGGGACGCCGCCTACGAGGGCGACCTGAACGTCGTCGAGGTCCACGTCAGCGCGCTGCGCCGCAAGATCGACGCCCCCTTCGGGCGGGCCGCGGTGGAGACCGTCCGCGGGGCGGGCTACCGGCTGGCGGCCGACGGTGGCTGAGCGGCACGAGCACAGCGATACCGAGCCCGGCACCGTGCCCCGCCGAGCCGTCGCCCGGCTCCGATACCTCGCCCGGCGCCTGCGGCCCCGGTCCGTCAGGGCCCGCGCCACCCTCGGCGCATCCGCCGTGGTCGCGCTGGCGCTCGGCGTCGCCTCCTTCGGGCTGCTCGGGCTGCTGGAGAACAACCTCATGCGCAACGCCCAGACCGACGCCGAACGGCAGGCCGTCCTCACCGCCGGTCTCGCCGCCGAAGGCCGGCTCGACCCCGTGCTGACCCCGGACCGCGGCACCGACTTCCTCCAGGTCGTCGACGCCCACGGCCGAGTGCTCGCGGCCAGCCCCAACCTGGCCGGCCGCCCCGCCCTTTCAACCGCCCGCCCCAGCGCGCCGGGCACCGTACGCGACACCTGGAACGGCAGGCCGGTGCGCGAGGAGCACCGCCAGCGCGTCGTCCAGGTCACCACCGCAACGGGAAGCGGCCTCGTCACCGTGTACGCGGGCACGTCGCTGCGGGAGGCCGACGCGGCCGACGAGTTCATCCGGGCCTCCCTCATCTTCGCGGTGCCGCTGCTCGTTCTGACCGTCGCCCTGGTCACCTGGCGGGTCACGGGCTGGGCGCTGCGCCCCGTGGAGGCGATCCGGGCCGAGGTCGCCGAGATCAGCGACCGCGACCTGCACCGCCGGGTACCCGTGCCGCACAGCCAGGACGAGATCGCCCGGCTCGCGGCCACGATGAACACCACCCTGGACCGCCTCGAAGCGTCCGTGACCCGCCAGCGCCAGTTCATCGCCGACGCCTCGCACGAACTGCGCAGCCCGATCACCGTGCTCCGTACGCAACTTGAGGTGGCTCAGGCCCACCCCGACCCCGACCTGTGGAGCGAACTGCTCAGCGGCGCCCTGGAAGACACCGTCCGGCTCCAGGACCTGGCCTCCGATCTGTTGCTCCTCGCCCGGCTCGACACCGCGCAGGCGCCCCCTTCTGCCGCGGTCGACCTCACGGAAGTCGTCCGGGAGGCGGCCCGTGCGCGCAAGGGGGACCCGGTCCCGGTGGATACCGAGATCGCCCCGGAGATCACCGTGCGCGGGAGCACCCTGTGGCTCGCCCGGCTCGTCACCAATCTGCTGGACAACGCACAACGCCACGCCAACCACCGGATCCTGCTCTCCCTGAGCGTGGACGAAGCCCACAACACAGCGGTGTTGGAGGTCAGCGACGACGGCCCGGGCATCCCGCCCGCCGACCGCGAACGCGTCTTCGAACGCTTCACCCGGCTCGACGACGCCCGCAGTCGTGATCAAGGCGGTTCAGGCCTCGGCCTTGCGATCGCCCGCGACATCGCCACCCACCTGGGCGGCTCACTCACCGTCCAGGACTCGGCGCCGGGCGCCCACCTGGTGGCCCAACTCCCGCTCGACA
Source organism: Streptomyces sp. NBC_00212 (assembly GCF_045206365.1). Taxonomy (NCBI): domain Bacteria; kingdom Bacillati; phylum Actinomycetota; class Actinomycetes; order Kitasatosporales; family Streptomycetaceae; genus Streptomyces; species Streptomyces sp. NBC_00212. The sequence continues at coordinate 7,555,203 of NZ_CP108115.1, read as the reverse complement.
CCGCCTGACTCGCCGTGCGGAGGTGCGCCGGAACGGGGAGTATCACGAAAGTGGCCCTGCCTCACATCCGGTGGTAACAGACTGCATCCGTAAGCCCGGAGAGTGAGGCTGGCTTTCTGACCTGGGGATTCGTGTCCAATGACCTTGGAGTCGAGCTGCCGAGTCCGACGATTGTGCGGCTCACTCCGGCGCTGCGGCCGCGCCCACAGAAGGAGCGCTCCGCCCTCCGGACCTGCGGCTCCAGGGCCAGCGGGACTACTCTCCACCGCCATCACAGTCCGTTACCGGAAGTGAGACAGGGCCGTTCGGGCGGGGCGACAGGTGCAGGTCGGCGGCCACCATGCGGCGGCTGGTGGGGAGCTCCAGCGAGCGGGTCACGGAGCCGGGGTTGAGGCCACCTGCGGCCCGGCCGATCAGGGTGAAGGTGCGTTCGCCGTGCCCGATGGCGCCCAGGACGGTGCGGGCCTGTACTTCGGTGGGGAACTCGGCGGCCAGGGTGCGCTCTCCGCTCACCAGCAGCGCCGAGGTGGGCCGTTGCAGGGCGTGATGCAGATAGGCCCAAAGGTCTGCGCCCTGCGGCCATTCCTCCAGGATGAGGGGGAGGCCGCCGCTGACGAGGTAGGGCATCTCGTCGAGCACGACGAGGCTGGGCGCATCGGTTGGGCAGCGCGGAAGCGAGCAGGCTCAGAGCCGCGTCCCAGGTCTGCGGAGCCGCGAAATCGGCAAAGCGAGCCGCATCGGGCAGGCTGGAGGCAGCCACCTCGGCGGTGAAGCCCGCCAGATCCTCTTCCCGGGAACCGCCGACCGCGGTGAAGAAGACGTGCGGCAGGCCCGCATGCTCCAGGAACTCCTCCACCAGCCGCGACTTCCCCACCCGCCGGCGCCCCCGGATCAGCACCGCACGCCCCGGCTGCCCGCTGCGCCCGCCCTGACCGAGGGCAGCAGATCCTCCAGCATTCCAAGCTCATGTGCCAGGTGGTACCGCGGGGAGCCCCGCCTCTCGCGGACACCACAGACCAAGATCCGGACCAGGCACGGACCAACTCGGCTCCGCACTGGGCCATTCCAACCGTTTACGCAGGTCAAAAGCAGGAGGAGTCGTGTACCACCAGCAGACGAAGAACCCGCTGTCGAGTGCTCCCCCCACGACTGGCCAAGTCCCTGCCGCTTTCGGCGCAGGCAGCTACTGACAGGCCAACCCACTTCACAGCGTTCGCCAGTACGCGGCTACCTCCCGATTCAAGCACCGCGCTCCGCGCGTGCCGCGAACCGCATGGCCGACCGGCGACCGGGACATCGCCCGATCTGTGACTCATGCCCGATATCTACGCCGCGTAGTCAGCACCAAGTCAGCACCGGAGAGGTGGGAACGGGTGCTGACGTGGGCCTTTGGTCAGCACCAAACCAGCACGGGAGTCAGCACGGCGTCTCCAAATCTGCCCGAACAGTGCAACTCGGACAGTGGCCTCCGAAGGTCTCTTGAGCCGGTTCGACGGGCTCGGCAACACGGCCCCGGGACCGCCATCCCCACCCATGAGCCCGGAACTGTGGTGTCCCACCACATACGCCTCTGACCTGGGCGTTCCTACGGTGTGGCGACACGTCAATCGTCCCCGTCGAACACCGGGAAGTGGTGCCGATGTCCTCCCCCGCAACCGTTCCCCCACCGCCCGCCAGCCTCCCCCGCATCGTCGCCGCCAGCCTCATCGGCACCACCATCGAGTGGTACGACTTCTTCCTGTACGGGTCCGCCGCCGCGCTCGTGTTCAACAAGCTGTTCTTCCCCGAGTCCGCCCCGCTCGTCGGCACGCTGCTCTCCTTCCTCACGTACGCCGTGGGTTTCGCGGCGCGGCCGCTCGGGGCGCTCGTGTTCGGGCACTTCGGGGACCGGCTCGGGCGTAAGAAGCTGCTCGTGGTGAGCCTGCTCATGATGGGCGGAGCCACCTTCGGCATCGGCCTTCTGCCCACCCACGCCACGGTGGGGGCCGCGGCTCCCGTGCTGCTCACGGCGTTGCGTCTGGTGCAGGGGTTCGCGCTGGGCGGCGAGTGGGGCGGGGCCGTGCTGCTCGTGTCGGAGCACGGGGACGCCCGGCGGCGCGGGTTCTGGTCCTCGTGGCCCCAGACCGGCGCCCCCGCGGGCCAGTTGCTGGCCGCCGGGGTCCTCTCCGCGCTCACCGCGCTGTTGAGCGATGACGCGTTCACGGCATGGGGCTGGCGCATACCGTTCCTGCTGTCGGGTGTGCTGGTGCTTGTCGGCCTGTGGATCCGGCTCTCGGTCGACGAATCGCCGGTGTTCAAGGCCGCGTTGGCGCAGGCCGAGGCCCGCGAGGCGGACAGCGTCACCGAGAAGCTGCCGCTCGTCGCGGTGCTGCGGGACCACTGGCGCGATGTCCTGGTCGCCATGGGGGCCCGGATGGCGGAGAACATCAGCTACTACGTGATCACCGCCTTCATCCTGGTGTACGCGACCGCCTCGGCCGGAATGGCCAAGCAGACCGCGCTCAACTCCGTGCTCATCGCCTCCGCCGTGCACTTCGTGGTGATCCCGGCGTGGGGCGCGCTTTCGGACCGGATCGGGCGCAGGCCGGTGTATCTGATCGGCGCCCTCGGCGTCGGCGCCTGGATGTTCCCGTTCTTCGCACTGATCGACACCGGCGGCTTCGCGAACCTGATCCTCGCCGTCACCGTCGGCCTGGTGTTCCACGGGGCGATGTACGCGCCGCAGGCGGCGTTCTTCTCTGAGATGTTCGCGACCCGGATGCGGTATTCGGGGGCTTCGATCGGCGCGCAGTTCTCCTCCGTGGCGGCCGGTGCGCCCGCGCCGCTGATCGCCACGGCGCTGCTCTCCGACTACGGCACGTCGACGCCGATCGCGCTGTACGTCATCGCGGCCGTGCTGCTCACCGTGGTCGCCGTCGGGTGTGCGAAGGAGACGCGGGAGAGGGATCTGGAATGCATTGACAGTGCTGGACAGGGTGCTCCCGCCACATCTTCACGCGGGGTGGATGCCCGAACTGCCTGATGTCTGGCGGGAGTTGGGTGGGGTGGCGGTGTGGTGCCGCCCCACCCTTCAGGGCGTTATGGCCGGCGCCGCCACATGGAGGCGCAGGGCCAGCTGGATTTCCAGGGCGCGGGCGGGCGTCTGCCAGTCGGGGCCGAGGAGGCGGCCGATCCGTTCGAGGCGCTGGGCCACCGTGTTCACATGGACGTGCAGGTGCTCCTTGGTGCGGGCCGGGCTCATGCCGTTCGCGAAGTACGCGTCGAGGGTGCGGACCAGGTCGCTTCTGCGTTTCCTGTCGTACGCCACGACCGGGCCGATCGTGCGGTCGACGAACCCGCCGATGTCCTGGGTGTCCGCGAGCAGCAGCCCGAGGAATCCGAGGTCCTGGGCGGCGGCTCCCTCGCCGGCGCGGCCGAGCAGGCGCAGCGCCTCCAGGCAGCGGCGGGCCTCGGCGTACGCGGTGGCGACCGCGGCGGGTGTCGCGGCGGGGGCGGCGACGACGACCGACGCGCCCACCGTGACCGGCTCGTGGAGGGCGGTGCTCAGCTGTTTCGCCGTCTGCCGGGCGATCTCGGCCGGGGTGTCGCCCGGGCCCAGCGGAAGGAGCAGCACCGTACCGCCGTCGCGGGTCGAAGCCAGGCCGTGCCGGGTCGCGGCCAGGTACGCGGCGGCGGAGCCGATGCGCCGGCGGTCCGCAGTGCGGCGGGCGGCGGTGCCCGGGTCGAGGCCGTCGATGCGGGCGGCGAGCACCACGTGCGGGGCGTCGAGGTCGGCCCGCAGCCTGGCGGCGCGTTCGCGCAGCAGGCGGGGGTCGCGGCCCGGCGCGTCCAGGAGGTCGTCCAACAGCTCGCCCCGCACGCGTTGTTCGGCCTCGCCGGCCGAACGCCGGGCGAGCAGCAGGAGTGAGGTGACCAGGGCGGCCCGCTCCAGGGTGCGCCGGTCGACGGGGTCGAGGCCCGGCTGGCCGTGCAGGACGAGGGCGCCCAGGAGCTCGCCTCCGGCCGAGACTCCGGCGAGCCAGTCCTCGCCGTGGCGCAGCGCGTGGCCGTCGGTGCCGCTGAGGCGGAGGACCGCGGCGTGGGCCGAGTCGGCGTCGGCGAACTCGACCGTCCCGTCGAGGACTTCGGACACCGCGTCGGCCACGTCGTGGACTCCGCCGCCGCGCAGCACCAGTTCGGTGAGCCGGTCGTGGACCTCGGAAGCCCGTTCAAGGACCGCGCTGTGGTCCCGGATGGTCTCGTTGGCCTTCTCCAACTCGGCCAGCGCTGAGCGGGTTTCGGCCAGGAGGTTGGCGGTGTCGATGGCGACGGCGGCGTGCGCGGCGAAGGAGCCGAGCAGGGCGATCTCCTCGCGTGCGAAGACCCGCGGGTGGCGGTCGGCCGCGAAGAGCACCCCGATGACGGTGCTGCCGAGCATCAGCGGCACCCCGAGGATGGCGACGAGTCCCTCGTCGCGCACGCCGGTGTCGATGGTGCTGGTGTGCTGGAAGCGTTCGTCGTCGAAGTAGCTGGAGGTGACGTACGGGCGGGCGGTCTGCGCGACGAGCCCGCCGAGCCCTTCGCCCATGCCGAGGCGCAGCTGCTGGAAGCGGGCGGCCACCGATCCTTCGGTGACACGCATGTAAGTGTCGCCCGCGGCACGGTCGTTGAGGCTGAGGTAGGCGACCTCCGTGCCGAGCAGCGAGCGGGCCCGCTGCACGATGGCGCGCAGCACGGCGTCCAGGTCACGCAGGCCCGCGAGGTCGTGGGCGGTCTCGAACAGGGCGGACAGTTCGGCCTCGCGGCGTCTGCGTCCTTCGAGGTCGGCCCGTACGCGCAGGGCGAGTTGTCTCGCGGCGTCCAGGGCGGCGAGCGCCTCGGGCGGCGCGCCGTCGGCACGGGCGAGGAGCGCCGGGCGGTCGTACGCCTCGGCCGGTGCGCCCCGTGCGAGAAGTTCCAGGTAGGGGGCTTCGGGGTGGTCGTGGGGATGCGCTTGATCGTGGGACATGGTCACAGGGATACCTGCCGGACGGTCGGCCTCGCCAGGCCTGTGGACAACTCTTGAGGGGTGCAGAACAAGCGGGAGTACGGCGGTCGCCGATGCTCAGTGCGCGGTCCAGCCGCCGTCCAGGGCGAGCGAGGTGCCGGTGATGAAGGAGGCCTGCGGGGTGCAGAGATAGGCGACCGCTTCGGCGACCTCGTGCGGTTCGACGAGCCGCTTGAGTGCCGCGTCCTTGAGGAGCACCTCGGTGAGCACGCGCTCCTCGGGGATGCCGTGCGCCGTCGCCTGGTCGGCGATCTGCCGTTCCACCAGGGGCGTACGCACATATCCGGGGTTGACGCAGTTCGAGGTGACTCCGTGTGGGGCGCCTTCGAGGGCGGCTGTTTTGGAGAGGCCTTCGAGGCCGTGTTTGGCGGACACATAGGCCGACTTGAACGCCGAGGCCCGCAGGCCGTGCACCGACGACAGGTTGACGATGCGGCCCCATTCCTGCCCGTACATGTGCGGGAGCGCGCCTCGGATCAGCCGGAACGGGGCTTCCAGCATCACGGTGAGGACGGTGTGGAAGACCTCGGGCGGGAACTCCTCGATGGGGCGGACCAGTTGGAGCCCGGCGTTGTTCACCAGGATGTCCGTTCCGGCGGCGGCCTGTTCGGCGGCGTCGAGGTCGGTCAGATCGAGGACGAGCGGCTCCATCGCGCCGCTGAGCCCGGCGGCCTGAGCAGTGAGGTCTTCGAGCCCTGCCGCGTCCCGGTCCACCGCCTTGACCTTGGCTCCGGCCGCGGCGAGCCGCAGGGCGCAGGCCCGGCCGATGCCGCCCGCGGCGCCGGTGACGAGCGCGGTGCGTCCGCCCAGGTCGACGGAGACGGAGTGCGGGAGGGGCGCGGGGGTGAGGGGCACGGTCATGCTCCTGACCCTAGGCAGCCCGCCCCTCACCCACCCATGTGGTCAGCGCACATAGTTCAGAGCCCAGTGCTGGGCTGGAACCATGTGGGGCTGTCCGACTGCGCCTGCTTGATGCGGAACAGCGCGAACTCGCTGAGCTTCGGGAGTGCGTCCATGGCGAACCAGCCCACTTCGAGGGACTCCTCGTCGTTGACACGGGCCTCGCCTCCGATGGCCCGGCAGCGGAAGGTGATGTCCAGGAACTGGCACTGGTCGCCGTTGGGATAGGTGATGGTGCTGTGCCCTGCCTCCACCAGGACCACCCGCTCGGCGACGCACCGTACGCCGGTCTCCTCGTACACCTCGCGCACCGCGGTGTGGGCGGGCTCCTCCCCCGGCTCGGGAATGCCGCCGATCGTCGACCACTTGCCGTTGTCCGCCCGGCGGCCGAGCAGGACCCGGCCCTCGTCGTCGAAGACGATCGCGCTCACACCGGGCAGCAGGAGCAGCTGATGTCCGGCGAGGGCCCGGATGTCTTGAATGAAGTCGGGAGTTGCCATGCCCCGACCCTAACCGGCCGTCCGGAACCGGCCAGTCAGTTCCCGGTGCCGCGCCGCCCCCGCACGGACCGGGTGATCGCCCAGGCCAGGCCCGCGGCGGCGGCCGCGACGAGCGCCCACTCGGGCAGCGTGCCCAGCTTGGTGGCGGGCGTCTGCGAGGAGCGCAGCGGCACCTTGGCGACGAGCGAGGCCGGGGTGAACATGGCGGTCTTCTGGACGACCTTGCCGTCGGGCATGATCACGGCGCTGACGCCGCTGGTGACCGGGACGGTGACGGTCCTGCTGTGCTCGACCGCCCGCACCCGTGACATGGCGAGCTGCTGGTAGGTCATCTCGCTGCGGTCGAAGGTGGCGTTGTTGCTCGGCACGGAGATCAGCTGGGCGCCCGCCGTGACGGTGTCGCGCACCGCCCAGTCGAAGGCCGCCTCGTAACAGGTGGCGATGCCGACCTTGGTGCCGGCCATGGTGAACAGGCCCGGCTTGGTGCCGCGGTTGAAGTCCTCGCGGACCATCGAGGTGTAGCCGGGGGCGAAGGTGCCGATGAGTCCGCGCAGCGGGATGTACTCGCCGAACGGCTGGATCTGCCGCTTGTCGTACGTCGCGACGGGGCCCAGCTTGGGATCCCACTGGACCTGCTCGTTGTAGAGCTTGGTGCCGTAGCCGCCGACGACGGCGCCGACCGAGATGGGTGCGCCTATGGCCTTGGCGGCCTGGTCGATGACGGCGCGGGCGTCGTCGTCCGCGAAGGGGTCGACGTCGGAGGAGTTCTCCGGCCACAGGACGAAGTCGGGCTGCGGCTCCTTGCCGGCCCTGACCTGGTCGGCGAGCCGCAGCGTCTCGCGTACATGGTAGTCGAGCACGGCCCGGCGCTGGGAGTTGAAGTCGAGGCCGAGGCGGGGCACGTTGCCCTGGATGACGGCGACGGTCGCGGTGCCGTCCTCGGCGGAGTCGCTGACCAGGCCCCGGGCGCCGAACGACGCCGCGACCGGCACGACGACCGTGAGCAGCGCGGCCGCCGCCCCCTTGCGGACGCTCCCGGTGCTCCGGAGTCGCAACGCTTGCCGTACGCATTCGTACAGGCCGAACCCGCACAGCACCACGGCGAAGCCGAGTACGGGGGTGCCGCCCAGGGCGGCAAGCGGCAGGAAGGTTCCGTCGGCCTGTCCGAAGGCGACCTTGCCCCAGGGGAAGCCGCCGAACGGCGCGCGGGCGCGGGCCGCCTCGGCGGCGATCCACATGGTGGCCGACCACACAGGCCACAGCGGAAGCCTGGAGACCACCGCCATACCCGCTCCGGCCGCTCCGATGAACAGCGCCTCGATGGCGGCGAGCCCCAGCCAGGGCCCGGGGCCCACCTCCACACCGGTCCACACAAGGAGCGGGAGCAGGAAGCCGAGGCCGAAGAGGTAGCCGAGGCCGAGGCCCGCCTTCCAGCCGCGGCCGCGCAGGACCCAGCCGAGGACGGCGAACGCGGGCAGCGCCAGCCACCACAGGGGCCTCGGCGGGAAGCTCAGGTACAGGAGCACCCCAGCCAGCGCGGCCACGGCGGGCCGGGCGAGACGGTTCAGCAGTCCCCGCAGCCGCGAGGGTGCGGCAGGCTGCGGTCCGAGCTGTTCCGGCTCGGTTGTGGGGGTTTCGGTGGTGCTCACCCGGCGGAGTCTACGGCGGGTGGCTGTGTACCGGGGAGTCCGGTCTTAACGCACCGGGCGCCGAAGGTCAGGCCTCGACGGGCTTGGCGGTGCCGAGCAGCCGCAGCCGGTCACGGATGACCCGTACCGCCGCTTCGGCGTCGTCCACGGTGACGGTGAAGACGCGTCCGTCGCCGAGCTTGAGCGCCACGCCCTCGCCGCGGCGTACGACCACGGCGGTGCCGATCTCGGGCCGCCAGCGGTAGCCCCAGCCGCCCCACTGGCGCGGGGTGACGCGCGGCACGAAGTCGGCTCCGACGACGTGGTCGAGGGGGATGGTGCGGCGCGGCAGCCCGATGTGGCCGCAGCGCACTTCCAGGCAGTCGCCGTCGACCTTCACCGATACGTGGACGAAGGCGAGGGTCCCGAAGAGCACCAGGATCCCGGCCGCCAGGCAGCCGACGACGGACATCAGGAGCGGCGCGATGCCGGACGTCCAGTTCGAGTCGACGGCGAGCTCGACTCCGAGCGCGATACAGGCCGCGCCGCCCGCTGCGAGCAGCCACTGGACGCGGTTGGTCGCCCGGCCGGTCCAGACCTCTGGCGCCTGCTCGGCGGCACCGGATCCGTGCTGGGACTCGGGGGGCGTGGGGTACTCCGGGGACGGTTCCCTCATGGTTAGCAGCGTACTCAGGTTCCGCTGCCGCGGCACTGTTCAGCGCTCAGCGAGCAGGGCTGACGGCCTGTAGCAGGCGGCCTTCGGGGTAGGCGAGGGCGACGTCGGGCAGGGTGCCGACGCGGCCGCTGAGCAGCACGGTCAGGCCTCCGACCTGGGGGGCTTCCGGTGCCGGCAGGATCCCGGCCCGGCGCAGGCCCTGGGCGGCCACGGCCTCGGCGCTGCCGAAGAAGGTGAGCGGGCCGCCGTCCGGGCGCAGGGCCGTACGGATGCGTTCGGCGACCAGCTCGTAATGGGTGCAGCCCAGGACGACGGTCCTTACCTCCGGCGGCGTGAGGGCGGCGGCCACGGAGACGGCCCGGTCGATCGCGGCGTCGTCGGCGTGCTCGACGGCCTCGGCGAGGCCGGGGCAGGGCACCTCGGTGACGTGAACGCCGTCGGCGAATTCGCGGATCAGGCCGCGCTGGTACGGGCTGCCGGTGGTGGCCGGGGTCGCCCAGATCGCGAACGGTTCCCCGCCGGCCGCGGCGGGCTTGATCGCGGGGACGGTGCCGATCACTGGGATCCGCGGTTCCAGGGCGGCGCGGATCGCAGGCAGGGCGTGCACGGACGCGGTGTTGCAGGCGATGACCAGGGCGTCCGGTTCAAGGGCTGCGGCGGCCCTGGCCACGGCGAGGGCTCGCTCGGTGACGCCTTCGGGCGTGCGCGGGCCCCAGGGCATGCCGTCCGGGTCGTTCGAGATCACGAGTTCGGCGTCGGGCCGTAGCCGACGTACCGCGGCGGCCGCGGCGAGCAGGCCGATTCCGGAGTCCATGAGCGCGATCTTCACCCGGTCACCATAGTCGACGGGCCCCGGCGAATCCGGCCGAGGTCCCGTGTGGAGCACGGGATGTGGGGCAGACTGCGGCGGATGAGCGCCCTTGCATGGATCGCCCTGGTGTCCCTGGTCGTCTGGCTCTGGCTGCTGCTCGGGCAGGGCTTCTTCTGGCGCACCGACCAGCGACTGCCGCCCCGGGCGGCACTCGAACATTGGCCGGATGTCGCGGTGGTGGTGCCGGCCCGCGACGAGGCGGAGGTGCTGCCTTTGAGCCTTCCCTCGCTGCTCGCGCAGGACTACCCCGGCCGCGCGGAGATCTTCCTGGTGGACGACGGGAGCTCGGACGGCACGGGCGAGCTCGCCCGTTCCCTCGCCGAGCGGCACGGGGGGCTGCCGCTGAGCGTGGTCTCGCCGGGTGAGCCGGAGGCGGGCTGGACCGGCAAGCTGTGGGCTCTGCGGCACGGCATCGCGCTCGCGCGGGCGCGCGAGCCCGAGTACCTCCTGCTCACCGACGCCGACATCGCGCACGGGCCGGACAGCCTGCGGGAGCTGGTCGCGGCGGCGCGCGGCGGCGGCGGCTTCGACCTGGTGTCGCAGATGGCCCGGCTGCGGGTGGCCAGCGGCTGGGAACGTTTGATCGTCCCGGCGTTCGTGTACTTCTTCGCGCAGCTGTATCCGTTCCGCTGGATCAACGCCCGCAGGCCGCGCGCCACGGCGGCGGCGGGCGGTTGCGTTCTCCTGCGTACGGAAGCCGCGGAACGGGCTGGGATTCCGGACGCGGTGCGCCAGGCGGTGATCGACGACGTGTCCGTGGCGCGCGCGGTGCGCGGGTCCGGCGGGCGGGTCTGGCTGGGCCTCGCGGACCGGGTCGACAGCGTGCGCCCCTATCCGCGCCTCGCGGACCTCTGGCGGATGGTCTCGCGCAGTGCGTACGCGCAGTTGCGGCACAACCCGCTGGTGCTGCTCGGCACGATCGCGGGTCTGGCGCTGGTCTATCTGGCGCCGCCGGTCACCTTCGTCGCGGGCCTGGCCACCGGGAGTGCCGGGGCCGCGTGGGCGGGCGGGGCGGCCTGGCTGGTGATGACCGGAACGTATCTGCCGATGCTCAGCCACTACCGCCAGCCGCTCGTGCTCGCCCCGGCGCTGCCGTTCACGGCGCTGCTCTACCTGCTGATGACGGTCGACTCGGCGGTGCAGCACTACCGGGGGCGGGGCGCGGCCTGGAAGGGCCGCACCTACGCCCGGCCCGAGGCCGCACCCGAGCAGCGGTGACGCGGGCTACTTGCGGCCGGGCGTCCAGTTCATGCCCCAGCCGTAGGCCTGGTCTATGGTGCGCTGCGGGCTGACGCCGCGCGCGGGCACCAGGTAGCGGGCCTCGCGCTGGACGACCAGGTCGCCGTTGTCGTTGGTGATCAGGGCGAGCGCGCAGACCGTGGACGGGACGGTGCACTCGTCGAGGAAGAACTCGATCGGCGCGCCGAACTGCGGCTGGAGGGTCACCGTGGCGTGCAGGTCGGCGAAGCTGCGGGCGCCCTCATAGATGGTGACGAAGATCAGCAGGCGGCGGAACTTGTCCTTCTGGTCAAGATTGACGGTGAGGTTCTCGCCCGATTCGACGGCGCCGGTGCGGTCGTCGCCGTCGAGGTGGACGTACGGAGGCTGGTGGAGCGCGCCGAAGGCGTTGCCCAGGGCCTGGACCACGCCCTTGCGGCCGTCGGAGAGCTCGTACAGGGCGCACAGGTCGAGGTCGAGATCGGAGTGGTTGGCGGCGGCGCGGCCCAACTTGGCGCCCCAGCCGCTGAATTGCTTGCGGCTCTGCCAGTTGAGATTGACCCGCATCGCGCCCGAAGTGCCGCCCTGTTTGGCGAGCGAGACCCTGGGCGCGTCCTTGGTGAGGGTGACTTTGGACAGGCGCACAGGTGACGGCGGCGTCAACGGCGGAGCGGTCGGGGGCGCCGGAACCTGGGCGGCCGGCTCGGGCCACACGGGGGCCGGGGGCGGGGTGTAGGCGGCCGGGGCGGGAGACGGCGTCGGCGTGAAGGGCGCCTGCGCGGGTGACACGGCGGGCGGCTGCTGCGGCTTGTCGACGGTGATCCCGAAGTCCGTTGCCAGGCCTTCGAGTCCGCTGTCGTAGCCCTGGCCGACGGCGCGGAACTTCCAGGCGCCCTGGCGGCGGTAGAGCTCGCCGAGGATGAAGGCGGTCTCGACGGTGGCGTCCCGGCTGTCGAAGCGCGCGAGCTCCGCGCCGGTGGCCGCGTCCAGGACACGGATGCCGAGGCCCGGGACGCGGCCGAAGGTTCCGCCGTCGGCGGAGGCGGCGAGCACCACGCGTTCGACGGCCGGTTCCACCTGCGCGAGGTCGATGAACAGGGTGTCCGTCACCGCGTCGGGCCCGGACCGCTTGCCTTCGTGGCGCACGGCTCCCGAGGAGTGGGTGGGCTGGTTGTAGAAGACGAAGTCGGCGTCCGAGCGGACCCGCCCTTCGGTCAGCAGAAGGGCCGAGGCGTCCACGTCGGGGACACCGGGACCGGACCGCCAGGCCAGTTCGACACGCACCGAGTGCGCAGGCACCGGAACATTGGCTCCTTTAAGCATGGACATGCTCTCCCCCATCACTCGGTGCGGTGCCGAAAGATTTCTGCCCCGTCAACCTAGTGCCCGATCGTCCCCCCGGCACCTCTCCCGGCCGCCCGCCGGCAACCCCTGATGAACTGCTGATCACGGGCTGCCGGATCCCGTTCGGTGCCGGCCCGGTTCGCCGGGCCGGCACCGAACGGCCGCCCCGGGTCCCGGCAGCCGCGCACCGTGTGGGTCAGCGGCGGGCCTGGGCGTCGAGCCAGTCCCGGACCAGTTCGTCGTTGGGCGATTCGAGCAGGGCGAAGTGGTCGACCGGCAGCTTGTCCACGGCGTCGTCCGGCAGGATGTCCCGCCACTGGCCGATGGCGTGTCCGCGTGTCCACGGCTTGCCGCCGCCGACCGTGACGGTGGTCGGCCCGCGGCGGGCGTAGTCGATCTCGCCACCGGTGTCGCCCTGCAGGATGCGCACCCGCAGCCCGTCGGGCGGGCTCAGCAGCAAGCCGTCCAGGACCCGTGCGTTCGATTCGTACACCGCCCAGGCGTCCTCGATCTCCTGCTGGCCGGCGTCCCGCGCCAGGGTTCCCGCGTCCTTGGCCGCCGCGGTGACCGCGGCCAGGTCGAACCCGCCGTGCTCGTCGACGAACCGCTGGGCGGGGACGGTGATCGACCAGCCGACACGGACGAAGATGTCGAAGGCGTCCTCCACGCGGACGCGGTGGGCGCCGGGGTCCGGCGGGTCGATCAGCAGGGCCCGCACCGCGTCGCCGCAGCGGTCGTGCAGCCGACGGGCGACCTCGTAGCCGAAGACGCCGCCCAGCGAGAACCCGGACACGCAGATGGTGCCGAACCGTTCGACGCCGCCCGCCAGGAGGACCTCGGCGAGTCCGTCGGCGAGCGCCGCCATGCCCTTGCCGGACAACTCGGGAGGAGTCTCCATGGCCCACACGGTGTCGTCGGCGGGCAGCAGCCTGGACAGTGACGCGTAGCGGGTGACCGCGCCGGACAGTGGTGGCAGAAAGACCCACAGCCGGTCCTGTCCCGCCGGACGCATCCGCACAAGGGTGGTGCCGGTGGTGTGGTGGGCGGTCGGAATCCCGTCACGCCGATCGGCCAAGAGGCGTGCCAGCGCGTCGAATTGGGGTGTCCGGTAGAGCTCGGCGGCGCGCAGGCCCACGTTCAGCCTGCCGCGCACCTCGGTGATCAGCTCGATCGCCCTGACCGAGTTGCCGCCGGCCGCGAAGAAGCTCGTCGACTCGTCCTCGGGCGGGGCGCCGAGGACCTGTCGCCAGGCCCGCCGCAGTTGTGCGGGCACGTCCGTCGGGTCGGCGTCGTCCTCGACGTCCGTGCCCGGCAGGGTCTTCGCCCGGTCGAGCAGCGCCGCCCGGTCGACCTTGCCGCGCGATGTCAGCGGGAACTCGTCGAGGACGGTGACCCGCGAGGGCACCATGTAGTCGGGCAGGGTGGCCGCGAGCCGCCGCACGAGCGCGGCCTCGGGATCCGACGGCGGCGCGAGGCTCTTGTCGAGCCGGACGTACGCGGCGAGGAGCCGGCCGCCGGCGGTGTCGAAGGGCACGACCACCGCGTCGACGACGAAGTCGACGGACAGGAGCCGGGAGACGATCTCACCGGGTTCCACCCGGAAACCGCCGTTGACCTTGACCTGTGCGTCGAAGCGGCCGTGCAGGTCGTAGCCGCCGTCGCCCTTCGCGGTGGCCACGTCGCCGGTGCGGTAGGACCACTCGCCGTCGAGCAGGCAGAACGCCGAGGACGACGCCGCCTGCCCCAGGTAGCCGCGACCGACCGCGACGCCCTGGATGACGAGACCGGATGCGTCGCCCTCTTCACCGAGGGGTTCGAGAAGGAACCGGACGCCGTCGATCGGTGCCCCGATCGCGATGGCGTCGCCGGGCAGCAGGTCCCGGTAGCAGACGACGACGGCCGTCTCGGTCGGACCGTACCCGTTCACCACGCGGGTGCCTCCCGGTGCGACGGTCGCCCAGGCGGCCACCGCGCTCTGGGTGGGGGCCTCGCCGCCGGCCATCACCAGGCGCAGGTCCGGTGCGGTGTGCCCGGCCGACTCGGCCAGCTCGGCGCCGAACCTGTTGAACACGCCCGTCGGCAGGCTCAGCACGGTCACACCGAGCCGACGGCAGTGGTGCAGGAAGTCCTCGGCTCCGCCGTACACGAACGCCTCGTCCCGGAAGACGAGTTCACAGCCGGCGACCATCGACGTGCAGATCTGTTCGAGCGCGAGGTCGAACGCGATCGAGGAGAAGAGCAGTCGGGTGTCGTCCGAGGTCAGGCCGTACCAGTCGATGGTGCGCAGGACGTGGTTCGCCAGCGCGGCCTGCTCGACGACGGCTCCCTTGGGGACCCCGGTCGACCCCGAGGTGTAGGCGACGTACGCGGCGGGCGAGGTGCGCCGGACCAGCCGTTCGTCCAGCGGCGGCCCCGGTCGCGGGCCACGCGTCGGTCCTGATTCGGTGATCAGCGCGGCCGGGCCGCAGTCGTCGACGATCAACTGCTTGCGGCTGTCCGGCAGATCCGGCTCCAGCAGGGTGAAGGCCGCGCCGACCTGGCCGACCGCGGCCATCGCGACGATGGTGTCGAAGCCGACCGGCAGGTCGATGACCACGACGTTCTCCGCCCCGACGCCGAGCTCGCGCAGGCGCGCGGCCAAGGTGTCGGCGGCCGCCGCGAGTTCGCGGTAACTCAGCTTGTGCTCGCCACGGGACAACGCGACCTTCTGGGGACGGTCGACCGCGTGCGCGGCGATCGCGGCATACAGCGTGCCGCCGGTTTCCGAAGTCATCAGGCGTTGACCTTTCGCGAACGGGGAATGGCAGAGGTACTCGTGGTGGTGGGCAGGATCACCAGGACGGCGATCACGGCGACGGACGCCACCGCGGCGCCGGTGATCCAGGCGGCGAGCAGGCCGGAGCTCACACCGTCGGCGAACCACGTCGCGGCCCGCCCGGACCCGTGGGCGAGCAGGTCGTAGCCCTCACTCACCGATCCGGCCGAAGCGGGCAGACCGGGCGCCGACTCGATGTGCTTCGCGTAGCCCGTCGAGAACACCAGGCCCATCACCGCGACGCCCCCGGCGCCCCAGATCTGCTGGAACATGGCGTTCACGGAGGACCCGACGCCCGCATCAGCCGGTCGCAGACTGGTGACGATCAGCGTCAGCGCGGGTCCGACGGACAGCCCCATGCCGAGCCCGCAGCACAGCAGCCCCGCGGCGAGCAGCGGATAGCGAAGATCCGCGGCGGCCATGGCGCACAGCGTGCAGCCGAGCGCACCGAGGCCGAGCCCGGTGGCCACGGTGGCCTTGGCCCCGATCCGCGCGGTGACCGCGACGCAGGACAGCGAGGCGATGGTCAGCCCCACCGCGAGCGGGAGCAGGCCGGCACCGGCCTGCAAGGGGCTCCAGCCCAAGCCGTACTGGGTGAACTGACCGGCCAGGAACACCGTGCCGAACAGGGCGAAGAACAGTCCGGACATGGCCACGACGGCGCCGGTGAACGTACGCGTCCGGAAGTAGCCGAGGTCGAACAGCGGCCGGTCGGTGCGCCGTTCGTGGACGGTGTACCCGATCAGCGTCAGCAGACCGGCGGCGCCGAGGCCGAACCGCAGCCAGCCGGGGAGCCGGTCGTCGACGGCGAAGATGATCGCCGAGGCGAACACCGCGACACCTATCAGGAGCAGCACCGCTCCGACGGGGTCGGGGCGCCTCGTGACGGGCTCGGGTTTCCGGCGCCGGACGAGGGTGGCGGTGCCGATCAGGGCGATCGCACCGACCGGCACGTTGATCAGGAAGATCGATCCGTACCAGAACCGGGTCAGCAGCAGGCCGCCGAGCACCGGGCCGATGGCCACGCCGAGACCGACGACGGCCGGCCACAGCGCGAGCACGCGCCGTCTGCCGCTGTCGGTCAGTTCGTTGGCGAACAGCTTGAAGATGCTCGGCACGATGAACGCCGCGCCGATGCCCATGCCCGCGCGGGACAGCACCAGCATCGACACCGAAGGCACGAACGCTCCGAGGAGCGAGGCGGCCGTGAAGGCGCTGACGCCCACGGCGTACGAACGACGCGCACCCACGCGGTCGACGACGCTGCCCGCGATGATCAGCGACGAGGCGAAGACCAGCATGTACGCGTCGATCGCGAACTGCACGTCCGGCGTGCCCGCCCGCAATGACGCCGATATTCTCGGTACCGCGGTGTTGATGATGGAATTGTCCGCGGACACCATGAAAAGGCTCAGGTACGCGGTGCCCACGACACCGAAGGTGCGCGACCTCATCCTTGGTCGACTTGCGGTCAGCGACATGTGGTTCTCGATCTTCTCGAAAGGCCTGCGGTCGGCCGTTGACCAGGAAATCGACGGCTTCCACAAAAGTGCATATGCCGGGCAGCTGAATCGAGAATTGTCGCTGTTCTGCGCCACGGCAAAAAAGAGGATGCGGAGTGGCTTTCCGGCTGATGGCCTTGTACGCCCCCCACCTGCAAGCTTTTTCGGCTCGCCGGTTTCAGACGCTAGCAGTCCACTGCCGGGAAGATCAATCGCAGGTGGCTCGGATCACACCTGGATCTACCGCCCAGCCGGGCACCGAAGCTCCGCCCCGAGATTAAACCGGTCATTCCGGTGATTACCCGCCACTCCGCCGGAATCCGATGATGATTTTGACTCTGCCTCAAATACATGGACACAGCAAAAAGACGGGAGTTGACTGCCCTTGTCGCAGCGCCGAACTCATAATCCGGCCCTGCATCGAACGAAAGCATTCCCTGCGTCATCGATGAGGGAATTTCACAAGGAGCGTTAATGACTGTTGAAGCTGCTGTCGGAGCCAACTGGACCATCGCTCCAGAGTTCACGTTCACGGATGCGGAGCGCGAGGCCCTGGAGTCTTCGCTCGACAGCCTCACCGCCAACCCTTACCGCCTTTACGAGGCGCATCGCTTCCAGGTCGGCCGGCTCATCGCCGAGGGCGTGATCCCGGAGCGTTTCCGTGCCTACGTCGACTCGCTGGCCACCCGCGACCGTACCGCCGAGCCGGTAGTAGTCCTGAAGAACGTCCCTCACGACCGTGATGTCCCGGTGTTCGACTTCGACCAGCCCGTGCGTTCCAAGTACGAGCTGAAGAAGACGTTCGTCGCCGAGGGGTTCCTCGCGCTGTTCGCCCAGCTCGCGAACACCCCGGCCATCGGGTACGTCAACGTCAACGACGGCGATGTCTTCCAGGACATCTACCCGCAGCGGCATCTGCAGGGCAGCCAGTCGCAGAAGGCGCTCAAGCAGATCCACTTCCACAAGGACCTCGCCAACCACTTCGTGCGGCCCGACCAGGTGTACATGGTCGGTATGCGCAGCAACCCCGTGAACGAGGTCTACACCTCGTTCGTCCGGAACATCGACGTCATCGCCGCCTTCACCGAGGAAGAGCTGACGCTGCTGCGCTCCAGCGAGTTCTACACCCCCTTCGACGACCTGAGCACCATGGGTGGCGGACGGGTTCAGCTCGGGGAAGCGGACATGCACCCGATCATCGGCGGACGGGGCCCGGAAGACCTGCGGTTCTTCGAGAACCGGACCGTGGGGGTCACCGAAGCCGCCAAGGCCATCGTCCCCAAGGTCGCCGAAACCCTGCACTCCCTCAAGCGGCGGGTCTTCATCGAGCCAGGCGACTTCGTGATCACGTACAACAACCACACGATCCACGCCAAGGAGGTCCTCAACGTCGGCGACCCCGAGGCGCTGCAGAGCCGCTGGATCATCAAGACGGTGAACGTGGACGACATGGCGCCGCACCAGGGCCACCTGGTCCCCGGCACCGACCACCTGATCAACGGCTGACCACCGTCCGACGAACCCCTGGGGGGATCGCGGTGTCGCTGTGGTTCCCGTCCCCTTCCGGGACGGGAACCACAGTTGGTTCGCCCTCACCACCTCCGAGCCGGATCGCGTCCGCGTCAGAGCATCCGCGGGAGCATGACCGGCTCCGCGGTGAGCTGCGCCGTGATGAGTGCCGAACCGACGGGCGTCAGCACGTGGTTGACCGCCTTGCCAACACGATGGGTGGCGACCAGGCCGCCGTTGCGCAGGGCGGTCACGTGCACGGAGGCGGTGCCCGCGCTGACGCCGAGCCGGTCGGCCAGTTCGGTGGTACCGCAGCCCGCGCCGATGTTGAGGAGCGCCGCCGCGCGACCGCGGCCGAGGAGCGCGCCGAGCCGGGTGGGGGCCACCGCCTCGCTGTCGTCCCAGAGTCGGCGGTGGCCGGACGCCGGGTAGGTGATGACCGTCCCCCACTCGTTCGTCAGGAGTACCCGGGTCCGCTGGAAGACCGAGGGCACCAGGATCAGCCCGCGCCCGGCGCCTCCCGGCGCATCCCGCACTTCTCGCACGGTGAGGCCGGGCAGGTTGTCGACGACCTGGCGGACTCCGAACGCCGCCAGGTTGTGGGCGCGCAGCGCGACATCGGACTCCAGCGCGGTCCTGATCCGGGGCCAGTCGTCGGCGAGGCAGTCCTGGAAGAACTCCCGCGCCGGCTCCTCCAGCGGCCCCAGCGCCGAGAAGTCGGCCTCCTGGCGGCCGGTCGCCGCCCCTTGCCGGCGGAGCAACTGCCCTGCCGTCAACCGAATCCGGTGCTGCACTTCGGCCTGGGGGATGTTGAGCGCGTGCCGGTTTCCGAACTTCAGGCTGTGCCGGAGCCGGCCGCGCAGGGCTGGGTGCTGTCCGCGCAGGACTTCGCTCGCCGCCAGCGCCTCAAGCAGCGGCGAGACGAGGAAGCGGCAACTGGACAGGTCACTCGCTGAAACGCTCAGTACCACCTGGCCGTTGTGCTCCGGTCGAGACGCCACCGGCAGGGGGGTTCGCCGACGGGTCGGCGCCGGCGGGGGCTGAGTAATCGTAGTAGTAGACATCAGCCTTTGCTCATGCGCTCCGCTCTTGGATGGAGATGACGTTCACCAGCTTGTCGAGCTGCTGGATGACCTGCTCCAGGGGGCGTTCGTCCACATCGACGACGATCGTCATCTCGGAGGTGGCGGGTTCGTCGGTGGGACCCACCGACAGCGAGTCGATGTTGAACGCCCGGCGGGAGAAGAGACCGGCTATCCGCGTGAGGGCACCGGACTTGTTCTCGACGCGGACAACGAGTGTGTGCTTCTGCATGGCGTTCCTACTCCTCGTCGTCACCGAAGTCGGGACGGCTGTCGCGCGCGGCCAGGATTTCGTCGTTGGAGGTGCCGGCGGCGACCATCGGCCAGACCATGGCGTCCTCGTGGACGATGAAGTCGATGACGACGGGGGCATCGTTGATCGCCATCGCCTTCTCGATCGTCGCGTCGAGCTGGTCGGGGGATTCGCAGCGCAGCGCGTAGCAGCCCATGGCCTCGGCGAGCTTGACGAAGTCCGGGACGCGGGTGCCCCGGTTGGGTTCCACGTCGGGCGCTTCGCCGGAGTGCAGCACGGTGTTGGAGTACCGCTGCCCGTAGAACAGGGTCTGCCACTGGCGCACCATGCCGAGGACCCCGTTGTTGATGATCGCGACCTTGATCGGGATGTTGTTCAGCGCGCAGGTGACCAGTTCCTGATTGGTCATCTGGAAACAGCCGTCACCGTCGATCGCCCAGACCGCCGCCTCCGGCTTGCCCGCCTTGGCGCCCATCGCGGCCGGGACCGCGTACCCCATCGTGCCCGCGCCGCCGGAGTTGAGCCAGGTGTAGGGCCTGTCGTAGGCGATGAACTGCGAGGCCCACATCTGGTGTTGGCCGACCCCCGCCGCGACGATCGTGTTCTCGTCGGTCAGTTGGCCGATGCGCCGGATGACCTGCTGGGGCGAGAGCTCGCCCGCAGGAGCCGGCTCGTGGCCCAGCGGGTAGGTGCTGCGCCAGCGGTCGAGCTGCTCCCACCACGCCGCGTAGTCGCAGGTCTTTTCGGGGTCCTCCGCGCTCTGAAGTACGTCCCGGACGGCGGCGGTGAGGTCGGTCAGCACCTCACGGGCGTCTCCGACGATCGGAACGTCCGCGAAACGGTTCTTGCCGATCTCGGCGGGATCGATGTCGGCGTGCACGATCGCGGCGTGCGGCGCGAAGCCGTCGAGCCTGCCGGTGACCCGGTCGTCGAACCGAGCGCCCAGGGCGACGATCAGGTCGGCCTTCTGAAGGGCCGTCACCGCGGCGACCGTCCCGTGCATGCCGGGCATGCCCAGGTGTTGCGGATGGCTGTCGGGGAAGGCCCCGATGCCCATGAGCGTCGTAGTAACGGGGATCCGGGCGAGTTCCGCCAGGGCCTTCAACTCGGCGCTCGCCCGTGCCTTGAGCACACCGCCACCGACGTAGAGCACCGGCCGCTCGGCCTCGGCGATCAGGCGGGCGGCTTCGTGGATCCGCCTGGCGTGCGGCTTGGTGACGGGCCGGTAGCCGGGCAGTCGGTGATCCGTCGGCCACCGGAAGACCGTGTCCTTCTGCAGCGCGTCCTTGGTGATGTCGACCAGAACGGGCCCGGGCCGACCGGTGGATGCGATGTGGAAGGCCTCGAAGATCGCGCGGGGAATGTCGTCCGGGTCCGAGACGAGGAAGCTGTGCTTGGTTATGGGCATGGTGATGCCGCAGATATCGGCTTCCTGGAAGGCATCCGTGCCGATCAGTGAACTCGCCACCTGCCCGGTGATGGCCACGATGGGAACCGAATCCATATAGGCGTCGGCAATCGGAGTGACCAGATTGGTCGCTCCCGGGCCGCTCGTCGCCATGCAGACCCCGACTTTCCCGGTGGCCTGGGCGTAGCCGGTCGCGGCGTGGCCCGCACCCTGTTCGTGCCGCGCCAGAACATGGCGCACCTTGGTCGAATCCATGAGGGCGTCGTACGCAGGGGTGATCGCTCCACCTGGGATCCCGAACGCGATATCGACGCCCACTTCCTCAAGAGAACGGACGAGGGACTGAGCCCCCGTCATCGTCTCGCCGGAGTGCGAGGGGACGGGTGTTTCTACGGTCTGAGTCATCGTTCTGTATTTCTGTTCTTGGCGCCGCTCCAGGCGGCAGGAACCGCCTGAGGAACCTGAGTTCCGAGCCCGTCCAGCGGGTGCGACAGCGGATATGTGCTCAGCGAGTACGACTCCGTACGGTGAAATTCCCGACCATACGGCCAGGTCGGGGGGTGTGCCTTCGTTCCGGCATCGTGGCAGGTGTGAGCGCCGATCAAGATCCATCCATATCTGCTCACGGAGGGGCCGACCGGCCGCGATTGCGCACGGAAGTCGTTACTGGATGGGGATCGGATGGAGATCAGACGGAGTGGCGGACGCTCAGGCATCACACATTGATCACGTGAAGCGGCAGGATGTGCCGACACGGAAAGCCGAAACTCGGCGCATGGTCTGCGCCCACCCCTCAGGGCGAACGCGGGTCTGCGTTCACACCTCAGGCATGCGCTGTCCGACGGGCGGGGCCCATCGGCTTGCGTGGTGCGTATCCGCTGGTGAGCGGGTGTTGATCATAAGCACAGGTGATCTACGGAAGGAAACGGGTTCTCAAATGCTGAGAGCCTGTTGTCATTTGCCCCTCAGCCGGTGTAAGCAGAACCGCAATTCCGCGCGGGTGATCTGGGTAGATTTTATCCCGGAAGGCTGATTTATCTCGTCGCCGGGAAGGTCATGGGCCTCTTCGGCCGATCTCGCGACGCATTGCTTCCACGCAGGCGGCCCGGCCGAGACGAATTCGCTCATGGCCATGCGCAACGGCCCCCTCCCTGAAACCTCCGCACGTCACCGCACCCACCCACCACGTCGACTGGACAACCGGCACCCTCCAACTCCTCACCGACACCCACCCCTTGGCCCTACCGCGCCGCCACACCATGGGTGGCGGGCCGTACGCCGCAGGGCTCCAGGACCAGGCGGCCCGCCTCCACCAACACCTCACCGCACACCCCGCGTTGGACTCCACCGACGTCGGGCACTCCCTCGCCACCACCCGCACCCACTTCGACCACCACACCGGCACCGGCACCGGCACCGGCACCGGCACCGGCACCGACCGAGAGTCCCTCCTCGGCCAGCTCGCGCAGGTGACGGCCGACGAGGCGGCACCGAGCGCGGCGCGCGGCCGGGACAAAGTGGGCGAGATCGCCGCCGCGTACGTGGAGGGCTTGCTCTCGCTCGACGACGCCGCGCGCACCGTGGCGCTGCGCAGCCAGGCGCTCCTCGCGATCGCCGACCGCGGCGGCATGCTGTCCGGCGAAGCCGACGCGATCGAGGAGGTGCGCGCCCAACTGGCCGCCGACGGGGTGCGGGCGCGGATCGTGCCGGTCGACTACGCCTCGCACTCGCCCCATGTGGCCGAGTTGCGCAAGGAGTTGACCACGAACCTGGCGGGTCTACGGCTCCGATCGTCGCGGATCCCGTTCTGTCCTCGCTGTTTCGCCTGGGTACGAGTGTGAGCGCGGTGGGCGTGGCGGACGCCCGCGCCTGCGGCCGGGTCGTCAAACTGATCGCCGCGCTGGAGCGGACCTCCGGCCGGGAGGGTCGTGAGGGACTCCACGTGCGGGTCCACCCGGCGATGATCGAGCGCGCCCACCCCCACGCCGCTGTGCCGGTCGCCGACAACGCGGTGCTCGTCGAGGCCGCCGACGCCGGGCCGTCGCTATTCTGCGGCGCGGGCACCGACGGGGTGCCCACCTTCAGCTTCAGCGCGGTCATCGGCGACGTGGTGACGGCGGGGCGCAGAAGGCTGCTCGGCCACTACGACGCCGCGCCTGCGGCCGCCGCTGCGGAGCACCCGGGTTCCCTGCCCGGCCCGCGCACCCGCTACCACCTCCGCGTCCCCGTCGGCGACGGCGCGGCGGCGCTCGGCGAGGTCACCGCCGCACTGCGGACCGAGGGGCCGGAGGTCCTGGCGGCCTGTCACGCTGCCCGCCTGGCCGCGCGGAAGGGCTGCGAGCTGCTGACCGTGGCGCGCGCTGCGAACTGCTACCGCTCGACGCGGGAGGCCGGGCTCCGAGGCCCACTGCGCGCGCTCTGAGGCGCCGGGCGGACAAAGTCTGCGGAATTCGGAGCGGCAATCCCGCACCGCCAGGGATTTGCCGCTCCGGATTTTTCTCCAACTCCCCCGGAGAGCCCGGTCAGAGGCAGTACACATTTTGTCCCCAGGGACAAGAAATACCGTACTTGTCCTGCCCTCCGGGCGATCTGCACGATGAACTCATGACAGAAGAAACGTCGGATCCCCGCCTCTGGGCGGTCCTTGTCGTGCTGTTGGCCGGAATGCTCATGGGAGGCATGGACCTCACCATCCTCAACATCGCACTGCCCACGGTGGGCCGGGAATTAGTGCCGTCGAGCTCCGAACTGCTGTGGATCATGGACGGCTACGCGCTCACCGTCGCGGCGACGCTGGTGGTGTGCTCCACGCCGGGAGACCGGCTCGGGCGCAAACGGATCCTCATGACCGGGGTGACCGTCTTCGCGCTCGCCTCGCTCGCGGCGGCCCTCTCCTCCGCGCCGGGACAGCTCATCGCGGCCAGGGCCGTCCAGGGACTCGGCTATTCGATGATGCTGTCGAGCACGGTGGTCATCATCCGGGTCGTCTTCCCGGTCGCCCGCGAACGGTCGCTGGCGTACGGGCTGTGGGTGGCCAGTTCCAGCACGGGCGCGGCGCTCGGGCCGGTGCTCGGCGGCCGCCTCGCAACCCGCCCCGGCGGAGCAGGAGTCGACGATCTGAGAGCACCGTCCCCGGCAGCGGCCATCTTGCGGATCGGCGTACGCCCCTCGCGAGATGGCCGCATTCGGGCTGCCGGTCGGACCACCCGGCCGGAAAGCCCAAGGACGCCGTGCGCATTGCCGGGGCCGGTCGGGGGGGCAGGTCACGCCGCCGAGGAATCGGGAACGTCCGCAACGGTGCTGCGGACCTGCTCTCGGTAGTAGTTGCCCCACTCCTCCAACTGCCCCACCAGGCCGCGCAGGCTTATGCCGATCTCGGTCAGCGAGTACTCCACGCGCGGCCGCATGTTCCTCCCACTATCCGTCCCCCGCCGATCTCTGCACGGCATCCCAATATCCCCATGCTAACTACACCCACCTGAAGGGAAATTGGCCGAACCGGCCATGTTGGAAGCCGGGAGGTCCACACCAGAACGCCTGCACAGCACCGAGTCCGGAATGCCCCACCCCTCGGGGAGCCCACCTCTCCTCCACACCTCGGCCCCATAAGACGCGGCACCTACCGCCAAGTGCCGGCTCGACCCAGCAAGTCCTTGAGCGAGAAGCCGGCATCCTCATGGTTGATACCGCCGCCCGGCCGTCGGAGCGGGGCTTCCCCGCCTCGGCAAGGACCACGCGGCCGTCACCCTTCGTAGATCCTCCGTCGCTTCGCGTCAAACGGAGAGCACGATTGGAACCCCTCACTTGCTAAGGCTTCATTAACGACGTTTCAGCAGGTCAGGCGGGCAAAACCAGCGTAAAACGGATGACCCGAAGATTGGGGCTCCCCAACGACCACATCGTGGGCTTAACTTATGTGCCATGACCTCCCCCCGCTCCACCTATGGCGGCGGTTACTACTCCGCGCCGTTCTTCCCGGACACCCCCATCTACGACTCCCTCGTCGCAGAACGGGGTACGCCTCAGATCGCCCCGATCCGAGTGCCTTCCCTCTATGACACCGGCAGCAGCTACCTGCCGGCGCTTCCCTCGGCGCTGCCCGCACTGCCGGCCGCCCCTTCGCAGCCGAGCCCCTCCTACTCCTCGTCGTACGGGTACCAGCAGCAGATGCAGCAGCCGGTGCCGCTGCAGCACGCGCCCGCCCCGTACATTCCGCAGCAGCCCTCGGCCCCGCGCGGCTACCAGGGGCAGCAGGCCATGCCGCAGCGGCCGATGCAGGGCACCGGGTACGAGGCCATGCGGCCGGCCGCGCCCCGGCCGGCGCCCGCACCGTACGAGGATCCGTACAACCGGCCCTACCAAGGCACCGGGTACTGATCAAGAGCGGGACCGGCCGCCCGGACGCTTGTCCGAGGCGGCTGGCAGGATGTGTTCATGAGCAGTGCACTTGACGCAGTTGTCCACGGGATTCACATTCATCCCGTCAAGTCGGTCGGGGGATACGACACGGCACAAGCGGCGGTCGAGCCATGGGGGCTCGCCGGGGACCGCCGCTGGATGCTGGTGGACACGCACGGCACGGCCGTCACTCAACGCGAGCGGCCGGCCCTCGCCCTGAGCAGTGCCGCCACACTGCCGGGCGGAGGCGTGCGGCTTTCCGCGCCGGGACGCGACGACCTGGTCGTCGAGCCGCCGCAGCCGATGGCCGCCGTCGGCGTCACGCTCTTCGGCAACAAGTTCGAGGCGGTGACCGCCGCCGATGAGGCCCACGCGTGGTTCAGCGCCTATCTGGGCACCGAGGTCCGGCTCATGCACCTCGACGACCCGGCGCGCCGCAGGGCCATCAACCCCAAGTACGCGCCGAACGGCGAGACGGTCAGCTTCGCCGACGGATACCCGCTCCAGATCGCCACGCGCGCCTCGCTCGACGCCCTCAACTCGCTGATCGCGCAGGGCGACGACCCCGCCGAGGGCCCCCTGCCGATGAACCGGTTCCGGCCCAATGTGGTCCTCGACGGGACAGATGCCTGGGCCGAGGACACCTGGTCACGGATATCGATCGGCGAGGTCACCTTCCGGGTGGCGAAGCCCTGCGGGCGCTGCGTCATCACCACCACCGACCAGGCCACCGCGGAGCGCGGCAGGGAGCCGCTGCGCACCCTGGCCCGGCACCGCCGGATCGGCGGCTCGCTGGCGTTCGGCGTCCTGGTCATTCCCGAGGACACCGGCACCATCCGCATCGGTGACACGCTGAAGGTGCTCGCATAGCTCTGCGCCACGCGGGAACTCCTGTGGGTGGCAGACGCGTTGGACAGGGCAAGCCGGGTGGATCAGATCCCTGTTCGTGCCACCCGCGCGCCTGCCGTCCCGCCGGGGCGGCACGAAGCGGAAGGGGGTGCGTGGCCCGTGCGAGCCATTACGGGAGTGTGGCGTTGGCGGCACAATCCGCTGCGCCGCCGCACCGACTTCGCGGAGGCCCATCTGGCGCTCGTGGCCTTGGTGCTCATGGTGTTCGCCGCGCCGGCGGTGGGGGTGCTCTGCGGATCCCTCACGGATGCGAGCCTGCGCCAGGCGGTCACCGAGCAGCGCCGCCATCGCCATGTGACCTCGGCCGTGGTGGTGCGCCGGGCCGAGCAGCGCGCGCCGGTCTCCGAGCCCGACGGCTCGATGGGCCGCGCCGCCCGCACCCGAGTGATCGCCAACTGGACGGCGTACGACGGCAGTTCACACAGCGGGACGCTGGCCTCGCCGCTGAAGGCGCCCGCTCCCGGCGCCACTTTTCACATATGGACCGACGACCACGGGCGCCCGGCGCCCCGGCCGATGGCGCTGTCCGCGGCCGACACACATGCCGTGTTCTCGGGGATCTGCGCGGCCGCGGCGGCCGCCGGGCTCGTCGAGGGCGTACGGCGGTTGATCGTATGGCGGCTGATACGCCGGCGGTACGAGCGACTGGACCGGGCGTGGGCCCGATACGGTCCGGACTGGGGCCGTACCGGCGCAGGCAGCTGACCGGTCAACTCACCGGCCCCGCGCGCGCTACGGTGGACCATCAGTCGCACAAACCAGGTCACGGTCGAGGTGTGTGCGAGGTCGCACGCACGAGGTGGGGGCACGGCAGCACCATGGCTCAGGGCACGGTCCAGGTGACGCACACGGGCACGTCGAGGTGGCGCCGCCGCACGGGTGAGTACGCCTCTCTGGCCGCGGCCCTGGAGGCCGCCGGCGACGGGGACGTCCTGACCGTCGCCCCGGGCACCTACCGGGAGAATCTGGTACTGCGCCGCTCCGTGACGCTGCGCGGCCCCGAGGGCGCGGTCGGCTCGGTCCGGATCGCACCGGCCGACGGCGTGGCGCTGACCGTGCGCGCCTCGGCAACCGTGCGGGACCTGTACCTGGAGGGCCAGGACGCGGCGGCGCCCGCGCTGCTCGTGGAGGACGGTGCGCCCGAGCTCGTCGATCTGCGGGTGGTGACGCGCTCCGCGGTGGGCATCGAGGTGCGGGGCGGGGCGCGGCCCACGGTGCGGCGCTGCACGGTGGACAACCCCGGCGGCGTCGGCATCGGGGTATTCGACGGTGCGGGCGGCGTGTTCGAGGAGTGCGAGGTCGTCGCGGCCGGGCAGTCCGGGGTCTCGGTACACAGCGGCGGGCACCCCCGGCTTGAACGCTGCCGGGTGCACCACTCCAGCGGCGCCGGGCTGGCCGTCAGCGGCGAGGGCAGCGGGCTTGAGGCGCTCGGCTGCGAGGTGTACGAGATCAAGGGCGCCGGGGCGCAGATCGCCTCGCGCGCCTCGGCCCACCTCACCGACTGCACGGTGCACCGCACTTCGGCCGACGGCATCACCCTGGACACCGACGCGGTGCTCACGCTGGCCGACTGCGACATCCACGACATCCCGGAGAACGCGGTCGACCTGCGCTCGCGCTCCGTGCTCACACTGACCCGCACCAAGGTCCGCCGCTTCGGGCGCAACGGCCTGTCGGTGTGGGACCCGGGCACCCGGGTGGACGCCAACCAGTGCGAGATCCACGACAGCACGGGCGACTATCCGGCGGTGTGGGTCAGCGACGGCGCGACCGCGGTCCTGGAGGGCTGCCGCGTCCATGACGTACCGGACGCGATCTTCGTGCTCGACCGGGGCTCGCGCGCCGATGTCGTCGACAGCGATCTCACCCAGGTCCGCAACACCGCCGTGTCGGTGAGCGACGGCGCGACCGCGCAGCTCGACGACTGCCGGATCAGGGAGGCGTCCACCGGCGCCTGGTTCCGCGACCACGGCAGCGGCGGCACGCTCGCGGGCTGCACCATCGACGGCGCGCAGACCGGCGTCATCGTCACCAAGGGCGCCGACCCGCGCATCGAGCGCGTCACGGTCACCTCCCCCGCCGAGGCCGGGTTCTACGTCTCCGCCGAGGGCCGGGGCACCTTCCACGGCTGCCGGGTGACCGGCAGCGGCGGCTTCGGCTTCCACGTCATCGACGGCTGTCGTACGACACTGACGCGCTGCCGCACCGAGCGCTGTGCGCGCCGGGGCTATGAGTTCTCCGAGGACGGCGCGGTCGTCGAGGACTGCACGAGCGACGAGAGCGGCGTCAAGGCGGGCGCCGCCGAACCGCCCGCAGTGCAGAGCGCGACGCAGACCATGGGGCTGCTCTCCGCCGTCCCCGGCCCGCGCCCCGTCGAGCCCCCGGCGGTGGAGCCGGTGACCGAGCCCGCGCGCACTTCAGGGGCTGTGCTCGGCGAGCTGGACACGCTGGTGGGCCTGGAGAGCGTCAAGCGCGAGGTGCGGGCGCTCACCGACATGATCGAGGTCGGCCGCAAGCGGCAGCAGGCCGGCCTCAAGGCGGCCTCGGTCCGCCGCCACCTCGTCTTCACCGGCTCCCCCGGCACCGGCAAGACCACGGTGGCGCGTCTGTACGGGGAGATCCTGGCCTCCCTCGGCGTCCTGGAGCGCGGTCATCTCGTCGAGGTGTCCCGCGTCGACCTGGTGGGCGAGCACATCGGGTCCACCGCGATCCGCACCCAGGAGGCCTTCGACCGGGCGCGCGGCGGGGTGCTGTTCATCGACGAGGCGTACGCCCTGTCCCCCGAGGACTCGGGCCGCGACTTCGGGCGTGAGGCCATCGACACGCTGGTGAAGCTGATGGAGGACCACCGCGAGGCGGTGGTGGTCATCGTCGCCGGGTACACGGCCGAGATGGAGCGGTTCCTGAGCGTCAACCCCGGTGTGGCGTCCCGGTTCTCACGGACCATCAGGTTCTCGGACTACTCCCCCGAGGAGCTCCTTCGCATCGTGGAGCAGCAGGCCGACGAGCACGAGTACCGGCTCGGCTCCGGCACCGCGGAGTGCCTCCTCAAGTACTTCACGGTGCTGCCCAGGGGCGCCGCGTTCGGCAACGGGCGCACCGCGCGCCAGACGTTCGAGTCGATGGTGGAGCGGCACGCGGGCCGGGTCGCCCAGCTGGCCGAGGCCAGCACCGACGATCTGACCCTGCTCTACCCGGACGATCTGCCCGAACTGCTCTGATCGACCCGCTGGTTCGGCACGCCGCTGGCCAGCTCGGCCAGGAGCAGGGCGCGTTCGCGGCTGAAGGCCGGGTCGGCCTGGTAGTCGGAGTGGCCCAGTATCGGGGCGGGCAGCGGGTGTTCGCGGGTGCGTCCGTAGGCGAGCGGGTCGAGCAGCGGGCCCCTGTCGACGTCGTCGCCGGTCAGGACGGGTCCGCCGATGGGGTCGGTGGCGCGCCACAGGTTCCGCCAGCAGTGCACCTCCTGGTGGAGGGCCTGGAGCGGCGCGGGGCCGAAGTAGGTGGGGAACCAGCGTCCGTAGAGCCGCTCGACGGGGCAGCCGTAGGTGAGCAGGGCGACCCGGCGCCGGGTGGCGGCGGGCAGTTGCCAGACGGCGGCCGCGGCGAGCACGCTGCCCTGCGAGTGGCCGGAGATCACGAGGCGGCCGCCGGTGCGTTCGGTCCAGGTGTTCATGCGCCAGGCGAGGTCGGGCACGGCCCGCTCGGCGTAGCAGGGCGGCGCGAAGGGGTGTGCGGCGCGCGGCCAGAAGGTGCCGACGTCCCACAGGATGCCGACGGTGCGGCGGGCCGCCGCGTCCTTGTAGGCGCGCCGGCCCCAGGTGACGAAGAGCAGGAAGCCGAAGCCGGTGCACCAGGAGCCGAGCGACTGGGCGGCGTCGGCGGCGAAGGCGATGGGGGTCGCCGCTCCGTCGGCCGCCTGCTCCGGTACGTCGCTGGTCCACCACGCGCCGACGAGGGCCGCGGCGCCGAGCAACAGGGACGCGCCGGAGACGATGCCGAGGAAGACGGGCGCGTGGTCGGTGAGCCCGGCCATCGCGCGGGCGCTCGCGATCTGGCGGGTGCGGGCGGTGTCGGGCTGTTCACCGGGGTAGTCCGCCATGACGCGCGGGGCGTCGGCGCGGGCGGTGCGCCACGTGCGTACGGCGAAGAACAGCACGACGGGGATCAGCAGGGCCAGCAGGACGGGGATCACCGAGGCCTGCCACGTCAGCAGCGCGGGCGGCCCGTTGAAGGACGCCCGGTGGATGGCGCCGTGGTCCACCCAGTCGGCGACGCGCTGGGCCACGCCGCCCGTCATCACGCCGCCGAGCGCGCAGGCGAGCATGGCGACGGCGGGGCCGCCGAGTCCGCCCAGGGCGGTGCGTTCCCCCGGTGCCCGGCGTCGCAGGTGCCGGGCCACGGCGGCGAGCGCGGTGATCAACACCCCTTGGGCGAAGGTCAGGAAGCCGAAGGCGCGGTCGCCGGGCAGGGTGCCGGAGGAAGCCCAGTCGGAGCGGTCCCAGGCCGCGTACACCATGGCGAGGGCGAGCAGGGCGAGCGAGGTGACGGGCAGCCAGGCGGTGACGGCCCGGTCGAGCTGCTCGTCGAGATGCGTTTCGGTACGTCCCCTGCGGCACACCACCCACACCACAACCAGCCCCGCGACAGCGAGAGTTGACTCCAGGAGCAGGCCCAGGGTCTCGAATACGGCGCTGGTGGCGGCACGGTCGTAGCGGGCTGCGGCGGCCGTCACGCCCGCGGCGGTGGTCAGGAACCCGGCGGCGGTGTGGGCGGCGCGGAGCCGCGCCACCAGACGCCTGCCGTACCAGAATCCGGGCCTGCTGAAGGCGGGCTTGACGGCCTCGACGGGGTCGGCGGCAGGCTCGGCGTTCAGCGGCTGCTGGGACTCGTACGCGCTCCAGGTGCGGTTGGAGAGGTACCAGAGCAGGAAGGTCAGACCCGCGGGCGCGAGCGCCGCGAGGGCCAGGCGGCGGCCGGGCTGTGACCACCAGCCGTGGTGGGCGACGGAGGTGAAGCCCAGCCAGTACCAGGACCGCGAGCAGGCGGCCGAGCCCGCGCACTGCCAGGCCGTGAGGTCGAGCGCGACCTCGCAGGCGGCGGCCACCAACAGCACGGTGAGGCTGAGCGCGATGAGCCGCACCAGGACCCCGTACAGCCGGATCGCCCAGTGCGGCTCCTTGGCGGGCGGCCGCATCCAGTGCGCGAGGTTGATCACCATGAACGGCAGCAGGAGCAGCCACAGGGCGCGGGCGCTGTTGCCGGAGGTCAGGTTGCACCAGACGTACGCCTCGGGCACCGGCCGGTCGCGGTAGCGCTCGGGGTGGGCTTCGGCGTCGGCGTCCTCGCTGCGCCGGTAGATCGCGGCGGTGTCGTCGCCGGTGACGCACACGGTGCGGGGGGCGTCGAGCATCTTCTGCGGTGTGGTCCCCCCGACGCCGTGGACCAGCAGTTCGAGGGCGGGGCCGCCGCTCTCGGCTGCTGGGGCACCGGCCTGGGCGGCGGGTGTGGCACGGGACACTTCTGCGACTCGCTCTCGTGACGGCAGGATCGGCGGCGCGAATGGCACGGACATTCAGGATCTCGGATCCGGGTGCCCTGGTGCAGTGCTCTCACGGAATCTCCCCGTGACAGGATGGGGTGTCCGTAGCCGGGGGTGCAGATGTGCCCGGCGAGTGTGTTCGACGATGTGGAAGGGGCCGGCCCGGCAGTGAGCGACCACCAGAATCTGCTCGCGGAGCAGCGTCGCGCGCTGATCCTCGATGAGGTCAGACGGCGTGGCGGGGTCCGGGTCAACGAGCTCACCCGGAAACTCAACGTCTCCGACATGACGGTCCGCCGGGATCTGGACGCCCTTGCGCGCCAGGGCGTGATCGAGAAGGTGCACGGCGGGGCGGTGCCCGTCGCGGAGGCCACGGCGCACGAGCCCGGCTTCGAGGCGAAGTCGACCCTTGAGCTGAGCGCCAAGCAGGACATCGCGCGGGAGGCAGCCAGGATGGCCGTGCCCGGCAGCGCGATCGCGCTGGCCGGCGGCACGACGGCGTACGCGCTCGCCCAGCAGCTGGTGGACGTGCCGGAGCTGACGGTGGTGACCAACTCGGTGCAGGTCGCCGATGTGTTCCACGCCGCCCAGCGCTCACCCGCGGGCTCCGGCCCGCGTCCGGGGGCCGCGACCGTGGTCCTCACGGGCGGGGTGCGGACACTCTCCGACACGCTGGTGGGGCCGGTCGCCGACGCGGCGATCCGTTCGCTCCACTTCGATGTGCTGTTCATCGGGGTGCACGGCATCTCGATGGAGGCCGGGCTCTCCACGCCCAACCTCGCGGAGGCGGAGACCAACCGGCGCTTCGTGCACTCCGCGCGGCGGGTCGTGGTGATCGCGGACCACACCAAGTGGGGGACGGTGGGGCTGAGTTCGTTCGCCTCGCTCGACCAGGTCGACTCCCTTGTGACGGACGCGGGCCTGTCGGACCGGTCCCGCGAGGAGATGACCGAGCATCTGCGCGACCTCGTCGTGGCGGGGGAGATCCCCGACAACGGCGTCGAGACCGGCGGCTCCGCAGACTTCTGACGGTCCGCCAGTTATGGTGTGCGGGCCTTGCCGCGCCGGATTCGTACGGCTGTCGCGTACGCGATCCGGTGCGGGCCCGCCCACGAGGGTCCTCGCTCATCCGACCGCCCGGAGGTATGCGTCATGGCTCGCCGACTCAGGTCCGTGGAACTCGACTTCGCCGAGTCGGCGCCGGTGCGGCTGGTGTTCACGGCCCGCGTCTCGGCCGGGCCCGGGGCCGTCTATCGCGCGCTCGCCGAGGAGGTGTCCGAGATGCCCGCCTGGTTCTCCTCCGTCGCCGCGGCCCGGCCCCTGGACGGCGGAGCCGGGCGCGAGATCAGGCTGCGGGGCGGGGTGTTCTTCCGCGAGACGATCATGGCGAAGGTCCCGGGCGAGCGCTACGCCTACCGGATCGACGAGACCAACACCCCGGGCATGGGGGCCCTGTTGGAGGACTGGCGGCTCACTCCGGCCGGCTCCGGGACCACCGTGCGCTGGACGATGGCGAGCGACGGCCCCGCACTGTTCCGCCTGGCTTTGCGGGCGGCAGGGCCGGGCATCGGCCAGTCCTTCAAGGGCGCGATGCGCAAGCTGGACCGTCGCCTCACGGGTTCGCAGACCACCTGAGCCACCTCAACTCCCCCTGTATCAACGGCTGGTGACGGAGCGCCATATCTCGTCGAGGGTGTCGGGCGTGAGCCCCTCGTCGGAGCGGGCGGCCACGAAACCGTCCGGGCGGACGAGCAGCGCACCCCCCGGGGGCAGTCCGACCAGGCCCGGCCAGGCGCCCTCACCGTCACGCAGTACGGCCTGCTCCGCAGCCAAGTCCGCGTCCACTCCTCGAATGTGATGGACCGTCACCGGCAGTGCCTTGGCCGCGTCGGCCCAGGCGGCGTCCCCTTCGGCGTCGCCGCCGGTGAGCAGGGTGAAACCCGGGCCGCACAGGTCGAGAGTGGACAGGCGGCCGCCGTCGCGGTCGAGCCAGAGGTGCGGGGTGCGGGTGCCGGTCTGGCCCGCGAGCAGGTCGACCGTGTCCCCGGCCGGGGTGCCGTGGACGGCGGCGGACGCGTACTGGAAGCGGGTCATGATCTCGCCGGTGCCCAGCTGGCGGTCCAGCGCCTCGGCGTTCCGCGGGGTGCGGATGCCGTACCGAGCGAGGAACTCGGTGCGCAGCCAGGCCTGTTCGGCGACGAGCAGGCCGCGCGGGCGGCGCTCGGGCTCGTATGTGTCCAGGAGGGCGTCGGGCGCTTCCGCGCGCAGGACCGCGGCCAGTTTCCAGGCCAGGTTGTGCACGTCGGCGATGCCCGTGTTGGCGCCAAAGCCGCCCCAGGGGGCGTGCCGGTGGGCCGCGTCGCCGGCCAGGAAGACCCGGCCGCCGCGGTAGGCGTCGGCGACCGCGGTGCCGGTGTCCCAGGCGGCGCGGGCGAGCAGGTCGATGCGGAGCCCGGGGTCGTCGGCGCCGATGGCGGTGCGCAGCAGGGCGACGCACCGCTCGTCGGGGTAGTCGCGCGGGCTCTCGTGCGCCGGGTCGTAGGCGAGGTGGAAGGACCACTCGTCGGTGTTGTTCTTGGCCAGGAACAGGCCGGACACCTCGGGGCCGGTGATCTCGCACTGGCTGAAGGTGCGGTCGCGCACCAGCTCGGTGAGGTCGGCGCGGAAGTAGAGGTTGAGGTAGTGGTGGGTGGCGGGGCGGGTGGTGCTGGTGATGCCCAGGGTGGTGCGGATCGGGCTGCCCGCGCCGTCGGCCGCCAGGAGGTAGTCGGCGTACACGGTGTCGGTGCGGCCCGTGGTCCGATCCGTGAGGGTGGCGGTCACCCGGTCGTCGTCCTGGGTGAACGCGGTCAGCTCGGTGCCGAAGCGGATGTCGCCGCCGCGCTGTTCGGCCAGTTCGCGCAGGACGGGTTCGAGGAGCACCTGGGGGCAGAAGCAGAAGGCGGAGGGGCTTTCGTCGGCGCCGACCATGGCGCCGGTGGCGAACACGTGGCGCAGGTCGAGCGCCTCGGATTCGGCGATGCTCCGGCCCCTTCGCGCGCCGCCGAACCTGCCCATTTTGAGGGCGGACGCGCTCGCGGCCTGTACGGCGTCCTCGACGCCGAGCTGCCGGAAGATCTCCACGGCGCGGGTGTGCATGCCGCGCGAGCGGGGCAGCACCGTCGGCTCGGTGTTGCGCTCCACCAGGACGTAGTCGACCCCGTGGTACTCCAGGCACAGGGCGGCGGTCAGGCCCACCAGTCCCCCGCCGACGATCAGTACAGATGGCATGACAGCTCCCCGTGTTCCCCGTGCCGTTCAGTGGATCTTTCCCACCGTAGACAGCAAAGTCGCCGTCGGGGGCAAACTGCGGGTCAACGCTGCGGCGGGCTCAACACGGCGTCGGCGGGCGGTAGTTGAAGGGGCCGGAAACAGGGCCTCGCTCAGTCCTCCTCCCGTGCCGGCACGACCGCCACCGGGCACTCCACGTGGTGCAGCACCGCATGGGCCACGGAACCCATCAGGAGGGAGCCCGGCTTCAGGCGGCGGCGGTGGCGGCCGACCACGATCAGCGCGGCCGAGGCCGAGGCGTCGACGAGGTGGCCCGCGGCGTCCGCGGGCGCGATCACGGCGTCCACCTCGACGTCGGGGAACCGCTCCTGGAAGGGGCGCAGCCGCTCGCCCTGCTCGCGCTTCACGTCCCGCTCGGCGGGTTCGTACTGATCGGCGTCCAGCCTGCCCGGCGGGAACTCTCCCGCGACCATCAGGGCGGCCGGGGGCGGTGACGGATAGGCCGAGAGCACCTGGAGCGGCACGTTCCGCGCCCGGGCCTCCACGAAGGCGAAGTCGATGACTTCGTCCACGGTGTCACCGAGGTTGAGGCCGAGCACGACCCGGCCCGTCGTCCGCTCGTCCTCGCCCGTGCGGGCCAGGGGCGGCACGACCACCACGGGGCAGGGTGCCCTGCTCGCCACGGCCAGGCTGTTGGAGCCGAGCAGCAGGCTGGCGAAGCCGCCTCGGCCGCGCGAGCCCATCACCAGCATCCGGGCCTCGGCGCCCAACGCGTGCAGCGCGTCGGCCACTTCGCCCTCCAGCGAGTCGAACCGCACCGAGGGCAGTTCGTCGCGGCCCGAGAGCGCGGCGCGGACCCGGTCGGTGACCGGGTCGTTCAGCGCCGGGCCCGGGCCGAGCGTGGAGCGGCGGGCCGCCCAGAGCTGTGCGGCGTCGGGCAGGACATGAGCGATGACCAGGTCGGCCGCCAGTCTGCGAGCGGTCGGAATGGCCCATTCCAGGGCCCGCAGACTGTGCTCGGATCCGTCTACGGCGACAACTACCGGGCGCGTGTCCATGACGTCACCCTGGCACGCGTCACGGGGTCCCGCACGGGCAGAAGGTCCCGTTCCGGACAGCTCACCGGGCCGGCCAGACCCCGGTCTCCAGGAAGGTGTCGAGCGTCTCGGTGTACGGGGCGATGTCGAGGCCCTGCTCGGCGAGCCAGCCGTCCGAGTAGTACTTGTCGAGGTAGCGGTCGCCCGGGTCGCAGAGCAGGGTGACGATGCTGCCGGTGCGGCCCTCGGCGACCATCTCGGCGACGATCTTCAGCGCGCTCCACAGGCCGGTGCCGGTGGAGCCGCCCGCCTTGCGGCCGATGGCCTTCTCCAGGGCGCGTACGGCCGCGACGCTCGCCGCGTCCGGGACCTTCATCATCCGGTCGATGGCGCCGGGCACGAAGCTGGGCTCCATGCGGGGCCGGCCGATGCCCTCGATGCGCGAGCCGCAGTCGCTGGAGGCGAGCGGGTCGCCCTGGGTCCAGCCGTCGAAGAAGCAGGAGTTCTCCGGGTCGGGGACGCAGATCATCGTGTCGTGCTGCATGTAGTGCACGTAGCGCGCGATGGTGGCCGAGGTGCCGCCGGTGCCGGCCGTGGCGACGATCCAGGCGGGCTCGGGGTAGCGCTCCAACTTCAGCTGCTGGTAGATCGATTCGGCGATGTTGTTGTTGCCGCGCCAGTCGGTGGCCCGCTCCGCGTAGGTGAACTGGTCCATGTAGTGGCCGCCGGTCTCGGCGGCGAGCACCGCGGACTCCTCGTACATCTTCATCGAGTCGTCGACGAAGTGGCACTGGCCGCCGTGGAATTCGATCAGGCGGCACTTCTCGGCGCTGGTGGTGCGGGGCATCACGGCGATGAAGGGCACGCCGATCAGCTTGGCGAAATATGCCTCGGAGACGGCGGTCGAGCCGCTGGACGCCTCGATGACGGGCTTGCCCGGCCGGATCCAGCCATTGCACAGGCCGTACAGGAACAGCGAGCGGGCGAGGCGGTGCTTGAGGCTGCCGGTGGGATGCGTCGACTCGTCCTTGAGGTAGAGGTCGATGCCCCAGGCCTCGGGGAGGGGAAAGCGCAGGAGATGGGTGTCGGCGGAGCGGTTGGCATCGGCCTGGACCTTGCGCACGGCCTCCTTCAGCCAGGCGCGGTACTCGGGATCACTGCGGTCCACATCGATGGTTTCCATGCCACTCCTCGTCGTGTCTGTGTGCCGCCCCCACGCTTGACAATACCGCTCCCACCTGCACAAACGTTCCCTTTGGGGATCCATAGGAGTGGCTTGTGGGGCGCCTGGTGGCCGCTGGACGACGCTGGCCCGGACCCGATCCTCCGTGCGCCCTGGTGCGTAGGCTCGTCGTTGTGCACACTGCCCACCAGGAACGATGCGAAGGGGGCCGGACGGTCATGGCGGAACCCGAGTTCAGTGCGAAGGGCGTTCGGATCGAGCGGTGGACCCGCTCGCTGACGAGGGCCGGCCAGGTGCTGATCAAGGACGGTCGGCTCGCCCTGCTCACCAGCAACGGGAGGGAGATCGACAGTGCGCCCGTCGACACGGTCAGCGCGGCGCGCCCCTGGCTGCCGTGGCTCGCCAAGGAGGACCGGACGGTGGCGCGGCTGAACGGCACCCGTTACCGCTTGACGATGGGCGAGGAGCCGGACCGCTCACGCGGCCCCGAGCTGACCCAGCGATTCCTGCAGGCCATACGGCAGACGACGCACGGCGCGCACAGCTGAGACGCGTGTGGCCCCGGGGGCGGAGTTGCGCAGTGCGAACCCTTGGGCCACGCTGGTGTCACATCACTGAGGGTTGACCGGCGGTTACGCTGCGAGCGGAGTCGCCGGACCAGACAGCTACTTCCGGACCTCATTCGGGGAGTCGCAACCGTGATCAGCCAGCCAAGCAGGCAGTGCACGGTGGAGCTCCAAGCCCTGCCGTCGCGGATCGGACAGGTCCGCAGAATCGTATCGGCGCAGTTGCGCTACTGGCATCTGGACCCGTTGATAGACGAGGCGGCGCTCGGCGTCACCGAGTTGCTCACCAACGTCCACCGGCATGCCGAGCCGGACAAGGTATGCACCGTGGAGATCGAGCTGCTGCTCGACCGGCTCACCATCTCCGTCCACGACCACGATCCGACGCTGCCCGCCGTGCGCAACGCCGACGCGCTCGCCACCAACGGCCGCGGTCTTGCCCTGATAGCCGCGGTCAGCGAGAGCTGGGGCGTCCGCCCGCTGGGCGAGTCCGGCAAGACCGTGTGGTTCACGCTCACCGCGCCCTCCCCCGCCATCGCCCTGCCGCCGTACCCGCTGTACGGGGCGGCGGCGAGCACTCCTTTCACCCAGACGCGGCCCTCGCGCGCGGCGCGCGGACGGGCGACCGGCGTCGCCCGGTCGCCCGTCGCGGGCTGAGAGCCCGTGCCTGACCGGGCGGGACGGGCGACGGGTGCTATTCGGTCGCTATCGCACGCAGTACGTCGAGTCGCGCCGCCCGGCGCGCGGGCCGCAAGCCCGCCACCGCCCCGGCCAGCAGGCCGACGAGGGCGACCACCGTCAACGGGAGCGGCGGCAGCGCGAAGGCACTGGTGCCCGCCGAGTCGGACGCCTTGACGAGCACCCAGCCGAGGAACGCGCCGAGCCCGAGCCCGCCCGCCGTGCCGAACGCGGCGACCAGCACCGACTCCCAGCGCACCATGGCCCTGAGCTGGGCCCGGGTCTGGCCGACCGCGCGCAACAGCCCGAGTTCCCGGGTGCGTTCGTGGACGGCGAGGGTCAGGGTGTTGGCGATGCCGAGCAGGGCGATGACGACGGCGAGCGCCAGCAGGGCGTAGACCAGGGTGAGCATCATGTCGATGCCGCTCGCCGAGGAGGCGGCGTACTCGGCGCGGGTCTGCACCTCGGGACTGCCGTACGCGGCGGCGGTCCGCTCGACCGCGCGCTTGCCCTCGGCGAGCGGGACGCCGGGCTTGAACGAGACCGCCACCAGGCTGTCGGAGTCCTGGCCGCGGTGCGGGGTCCAGGCCTCGCGGGTGATCAGGTAGTCGCCCGCCAGGTTCTTCTCCGCGTAGACGGCGCGGACGGTGAAGGCCTGCTTCTGGCCGTCGGGGAAGGCGAGTCGGGCCGTGGAGCCGACGTGCCAGCTCCTCTTGTCGGCCTCGTCGGCGGAGACCGCGAGGCCGCCCGCGCCGAGGCTGCTCAGCGATCCCTCGACCTTGCCCAGGTCGAGCACGCCGGAGAGTTTCGCCGGGTCGGTGACGGTCACGGCGCGCCCGCCTCCGTCGACGTCCGCGACGCCCTTGCCGAGCCCGACGGCGGTCTTCACCTCGGGCAACTCCGCTACAGCTGGGGCGAGTTGAGGGCTGATGCCGGCGCCGCCCGCACCGAACGCCCGGGCGCTGACGGCGACATCGCCCGCGAAGGACTTCGACACCGTCCGGTCCATGGTCGTCTTGAGTGAGGCGCCGAAGACGGTGAACAGGGAGACGACGGCGACGCCGATCATCAGCGCGGTCGCGGTGGCGGCGGTGCGCTTGGGACTGCGCAGCGCGTTGCGCCGGGCGAGCGAGCCGGTGACGCCGCGCACCTTGTCGAGCGGGCCGCCGAGGAAACGTACGGCGTACGTGGACGCGACGGGGCCGAGCACCACGAAGGCGGCCAGGGTCAGCACCGCGCCTGCCCCGGCGAGCAGCACGTTCGGGCCGGCGAGCACTCCGGCGAGGGTGACCGCGACACCGGCCGGGAGCAGGATGCCGCCGGTGAGCTTGCGCGTGCGGGAGGCGCCGGACTGGTCGACGGCCGTCTCGCGCAGCGCGGCCAGCGGTGCGGTGCGGCCGGCCCGCAGCGCCGGCAGCAGCGCCGAGCCGAGGCAGACCAGGACGCCGACGGCGACGGGGAGTGCGACGGAGAGTGCGCCGATCACCAAGTCCCCGTCGGGGAAGGGGAATCCGATGGCCGGGAAGAGCGCTTGAAGTCCGGCCGCGATGCCGATGCCGGCCAGCACACCGACGGCCGACGCGGCGACCGCGACGGCCGTGGCCTCGGCGAGCGTGGCGGCGGTGACCTGCCGCCGTGCGGCGCCGAGCGCGCGGAGCAGGGCGTTCTCGCGGGTGCGCTGGGCGACGACGATCGCGAAGGTGTTGTGGATGGAGAAGGTCGCGACGAGCAGGGCGATGCCGGAGAAGACGAGGAGGAGGGTGGTGAAGAGGTCGAGGAACGTTCCGGCGACCATGTCGAGGCTCTCGGCCGAGGCGGCCTTGCCGGTGATGGCCTCAACTCCGGTCGGCAGTACGGGAGTCAGCCTGTCGACGAGCTGCCGCTGGCTGATGCCGGGGCCCGCGCGGACGGCGATGGAGGAGGCCTCGCCCGGCTTGGGGGTGAGGTACTTCTCCGCGTCGGCCAGGGTCAGTCCGGCGTAGGTGACCTGCCCCATGCCGTCCTGGCCGCCGAAGGTGGCGATGCCGACGATGCGCACGGTGACGGGGTCCGGGGCGCGCAGCACGGTGGTGTCGCCGAGCTTCAGGCCGCCCTTGTCGGCGGCGCCCCGGTTGACGACGACCTCGCCGGGCGCCTGCGGGGCACGGCCCTGGGCCAGTTGGTACGGGTTGAGCTTCGGGTCGGCGATCCAGTTCCCGGCGCGGGTGGGCGGGCCCTGGCCGCCGATGGGCTGGTGGTCGGCGCCGACGAGCTGGCCCGAGCCATCGACGACGGGGGCGGCGGCCGCGACGCCGGAAGTGGCTTGGATCTTGGCCAGTAGCGCGGTGTCGACGGGACGGCGGGTGCCCTGGCCCTGCCCGGCGACGGTGACGACGTCGGCGCTGCGGACGACGGCGTCCGTGCCGCCGTTGGCGCTGGTGAAGAGGGTGTCGAAACTCGCGCGGAGGGTGTCGCCCATGACGAGCGTCCCGGCGAGGAAGGCGACACCGAGGAGGACGGCGACGAAGGTGCCCGCGAAGCGGCGCCTGTGGGAGCGCAGGGAGTTGAGGCTGAGGCGCAGCGAGGCGTTCACATCCCCTGCCTTTCAAGGGAGTTGACGGCTTCCTCGCCCTGCGAGAGCAGGCGCATCCGGTCCAGGACGCGGTCCGCGGTGGGGTCGGGCATCCGGTCGACGAGTCGGCCGTCGGCGAGGAAGAGCACCTCGTCCGCGTAGGCGGCGGCGACCGGGTCGTGGGTGACCATGACGACGGTGCGGGCGGTCTGGCGCACGGTCCGGCCGAGCAGTCGAAGGACTTCCTCACCGGAGCGCGAGTCGAGGTTTCCGGTCGGCTCGTCCGCGAAGACGACGTCCGGGCGGCCGGCGAAGGCGCGGGCCACGGCGACCCGTTGCTGCTGGCCACCGGAGAGTTCACCGGGGCGGTGGTGAAGGCGGTCGCGGAGGCCGACGGTGTCGACGAGCGCGTCGATCCACTGGCGGTCGCCGCGCTGCCCCGCGAGGTCGAGGGGCAGCGTGATGTTCTCGGCGACGGTGAGCGTGGGGATCAGGTTGAAGGCCTGGAAGACGAAGCCGACCCTTTCGCGGCGCAGCAGCGTGAGTTTGCGGTCGTCGAGTGCGCTCAGGTCGGTGTCGCCGATGAAGGCGGCGCCGGCGCTGAGGGTGTCGAGTCCGGCGGCGCAGTGCATGAGGGTGGACTTGCCGGAGCCCGAAGGCCCCATGATCGCGGTGAAGCGTCCGGCGTGGAAGTCGACGCTCACCCCGTCCAGGGCCCTCACTTCGGTGTCACCGGTGCCGTACACCTTCACGGCGTCGACGACCCGGGCGGCGATGGCGGTGCGGACGGCGGTACTCATGCCGCACCACCCTTGCCCCCAGGAGTCAGGTTCGTCCGTCCGAAGTGTTCCTCCAGGACGGAGATCCGACGCCAGTACTCCTCCTCGTCGATCTCTCCGGCCGCGAACCGGCGGCCGAGGACGGCGATGGGCGAGCGGTCGTCCATGGGCGGGCGCCACGGTCCGCGGCGGCCCCGCCAACCGGTGCGGCGCAGCACCGTGACGACAGTGAAGATCACGGCCGCCCAGACCAGCGGGACGAAGAAGATCCAGGGTCCGGGTCCTGCGTAGGCCAGGGTGTTCATCTCGGTCAGCTCCCTCGGTAGGGGGTGGTTGCTCTGTGCTTCGAGCCTCCCGCCGCAAGGGGGCCGAGTCGTCGTACGGCCAGCGGCAGTCGGCGTACCCCGCAGGGAGTAGATCGGGTTCCGGTGACTGCTCTGGATTCTGTACCTACTGGTATGTACAGTGGCTTCATGAGCACTCCGGAGCGTCTGATCGAAGCCACCCGCGAGCTGTTGTGGGAGCGGGGCTACGTAGGCACCAGCCCGAAGGCGATCCAGCAGCAGGCGGGCGCGGGACAGGGCAGCATGTACCACCACTTCGCGGGCAAGCCCGATCTGGCGCTCGCCGCGATCCGGCGCACCGCCGAGGAGATGCGTGCCGCCGCCGAGGCCACGTTCGGGGGCGGCGGCACGGCGTACGAGCGGATCTCGG
Organism: Streptomyces sp. NBC_00212; assembly: GCF_045206365.1. NCBI lineage: Bacteria > Bacillati > Actinomycetota > Actinomycetes > Kitasatosporales > Streptomycetaceae > Streptomyces > Streptomyces sp. NBC_00212. The sequence goes on along the minus strand of NZ_CP108115.1, from coordinate 7,512,847 downwards.
CGTACCTGCTGCGCGAGCGCGACGTGCTGCGCGGCTGCCCGGTCGGGCGCCTCACCATGGACCCCGAGATCATCGCCAGCGCCGAGCTGCGCGCGCCGGTCGACGAGACGCTCGACTGGCTGCGCGGCCGGCTCGCCGAGATCATCCAAGAGGGCCTGAACCAGGGTGAGTTCACCACCAACCTGGTGCCGCGGGAGATCGCCGCGGCCGTGGTGGCGACCGTCCAGGGCGGCTACGTCCTGGCCCGCGCCTCCGGCTCGCCCGACGCCTTCGACGCGGGCGTGCGCGGCCTGCTCTCGCTGCTCGCCCCCACCGCCAAAACCCAGTGACCACCACCAACCCCCAGCGAAGGAACGGTCGTACGTGCACATCACCCGTCAGCGCCCCGACACCCAGCCCGGACCGGCCGAGCACTTCACCGGCACGGTCTGGCTGGACGAGATCGCCGCACCCCAACCCCCGTCCCGGCTACGGATGTTCAGCGTCCACTTCGCCCCGGGCGCCCGCACCGCCTGGCACCGCCACCCGCACGGCCAGGTGCTTCACGTGACCGAGGGCGAGGGCCTGGTGCAGCGCCGGGGCGGCGGGATCGAGCCGATCCGGGCGGGCGACACCGTCTGGATCGAGCCGGACGAGTGGCACTGGCACGGCGCCGGGCCGCGCACGTTCATGACGCATCTCGCGGTCGTCGAGGCCGCCGCCGACGGCACGACCATCGAGTGGGACTGCCACGTCGGAGCCGACACGTACCCGGCCGTGACCGGCCCCGCATCCTGAGGAGTGCGCGATGCACGCCATGCAGTACGAGATCACGCTGCCCGCCGACTACGACATGGAGATCATCCGCAAGCGCGTCGCCACCCGGGGCCACCTCCTGGACGACTTCCCCGGGCTCGGCCTCAAGGCCTATCTGATGCGCGAGCGCGGGACCGAATCGCCGGTCAACTCCTATGCGCCGTTCTACCTTTGGGCCACCCCCGAGGGAATGAACTCTTTCCTCTGGGGCCCCGGTTTCCAGGGGATCGTCGACGACTTCGGGCGTCCGCGGGTGCGGCACTGGACGGGTCTTTCGTACGCCGATGGACCCGCGTCCGGGGCCGCGCCGGCCACGGCGACCCGCCTGCGCGTGCACGTCCCGGAAGGCGTCGGACCGGCCCGGTTCGTGGCGGACGAGGTGGCCCGGACGCTGGAGCCCGGAGTGGTGGCGAGCGCCGTGGCCATCGACCCGAGCCGCTGGGAACTGGTCAGGTTCACGCTCTGGGAGCAGCCCGATCCACCGGCGCAGGGCGACCGGTTCCAGGTGCTTCACCTGTCGGAGCCCGGGCGTGCGGGGCTGCGGTCGGGACGGCAGTGGTGAAGGCGGCGCACACGGTGCTCGGCGAGGTGCCGGCCGACCGGCTCGGCGTCGTCGACGCGCACGACCATCTCTTCATCCGCAGCCCGCGGTTGCCGGGCCAGGAGGTCGACGACGTGGGGGACGCGGCGGCCCGGCTCGCCGGGTTCGGCGCGCTCGGCGGTGGCACGGTGGTGCAGTGGACGCCGTTCGGCATGGGGCGCCGCATCGCCGAACTGCCCGCCCTTTCACGGGAGTCGGGGGTGCGGATCATCGCCGCCACCGGACTGCACCAAGCCGCCCACTATTCCGGCGAGTTGCTCGATTCGGTACGCGGCCGGCTGGCGGAGCTCTTCGTCGGCGAGCTGATCGAGGGCATCGGCGAGACGGGGGTCCGGGCGGGCCTGATCAAGGTGGCGGGCGGCTTCCACGGGCTCGACGAGCACGCCACGCTCACGATGCGGGCGGCCGCCGAGGCACACCACCGCACGGGCGCGCCGATCGCCGTCCATCTGGAGCTGGGCACGGGCGCACTCGACGTACTCGACCTGCTGTGCGGGGAGTTGGAGGTGCCGCCCGGCTCGGTGATCCTCGGCCACCTCAACCGCTCCCCCGACTTCGCCGTGCACCGCCTGGCCGCCGAAGCGGGCGCCAACCTCGCCTTCGACGGGCCTTCGCGGGCCAACCACGCCACCGACTGGCGGATGCCGGACGCGCTGCGGGCGCTCGCGGACGCCGGGTTCGCCGACCGGCTGCTGCTGGGCGGGGACACGGTGACCCCGGACACCCCGGGCCTGCCGTATCTGCTGCGCCGGGTGCGGCCCAGGCTCGAACTCGCCCTGGGGAAAGGGGTGTTGGAGCAGATCCTCATCGCCAATCCGGCGCGGGTCTACGCCTGGTGAGTGAGCGCGCCGAGCGGGTCGTCGAGCACCGGCTGCCAGGCCAGCTCGGCCGCGCCGACCAGGCTGTTGTGGTCGAGGGAGCAGGCGAGGATCGGGACGCCGCCGCTCCGGCCCCACAGGCTGCGGTCGGCCACGACGGCCCGCAGCCGGTCCGGGTCCGCCTCCAGGAGCGCCTTGTGCAGGCCGCCGAGGATGATCCGGTCGGGGTTGAGGATGTTGACGAGTCCGGCGAGGCCGAGGCCGAGCCGGTCGATGAGTCCCTCGGCGGCGTGCCGGATCGCGATGTCCGCGTACTCGTGGCGCAGCAGGGCCCGTGACTGTTCGAGGAGCGACACCTCGGGCCCGGGGGTTCGGCCCGCCGCCGTGAGGAAGGCGAGCGGGTCGGCCTCGACGTCGAGGCAGCCTCGGCTGCCGCAGTAGCAGGGGCGGCCGTCCGGGTTGACGGTGAGGTGGCCGACCTCCAGGGCCAGGCCCGAACTCCCGCTGTGCAGACGGCCGTCGAGGACCAGCGCGCCGCCGACGCCGCGGTGGCCGGTGGCGACGCAGAGCAGGTGCTGAGCACCGCGGCCCGCGCCGTGCCGGTGCTCGGCGAGGGCCGCGAGGTTGACGTCGTTGCCGGTGAAGGCGGGGCCCGTGATGCCGGCCGCTCGGACCCGTTCGGCGAAGATCTCGCGCACCGGGGAGCCGGCGGGCCAGGCCAGATGGAGCGGGTTGAGCGCGGTGCCCTCCGGTTCGGCGACGGCGGAGGGCACGGCGAGGCCCGCGCCCACACAGCGGCGGCCGGTGCCCTTGAGGAGGGCCGCGCCCGCGTCGACGACCTCGCCGAGGACCTGGGCCGGATCGGCCGAGACGATCACGCAGCCGGGGTCGGTGGCGACGATCTCGCCGCCCAGGCCGACCAGGGCGGCCCGGTAGCCGTCGGCGTGGACCTGTGCGGCGAGCGCGACGGGCCCGGTGTCGTTGACGGCGAGCCGGTGCGAGGGGCGGCCCTGGGAGCCGGCCGCGGCGGGCCGGGAGTCGACCTGGATCAGGCCGAGCGCTTCGAGCTCGGCGGCGACGGCGCCCGCGGTGGCGCGGGTGACGCCCAGTTCGGCGGTGAGCACGGCGCGGGTCGGCGCACGGCCCGTATGCACCAGTTCGAGCGCGGGTCCGAGCGCGCTGCGGCCCCTCTCCAGCCTGGTCCGGGTGGTCGTCGCCTTGCCATTCATGGGGGCGAGTCTCCCATGATCCCGGACGGAAGCGGTTCTTCCGGCAGTTGGCCGGGCAATGGGTCCGGCGCTGCGCCCCGGCGGTCGTCCCCTGGGGCTCCGCCCCAGACCCCGTTCGCGCCTTAAGGGCGCTCGTCCTCAATCGCCGGACGGGCTGAAGATGCTCGCCCCCGCCAGCATCGAGGCCGCTAGGGGCGCGGGGCTGTGACACATGCGGCTCCGCCGCGTGGGCGCGAGCAACCACCCACGGTCCGCAGCCGAAGCCTCCGGGAGGGGCCCCGCCGCCCCCAACCGGTTGATGCACCGCCCCACCGCCCCTATCCTGACTTTGTGCCGCTACTAAACAAAGTCCGGACGGCCGCTCCGGGGGGACCTGGCGTAAACACCGCCGCATCCTCCCTGTCCCGCCTCCGCTCCGCCCTGACCGTGTTCTTCGCCCTCGACGGCTTCCTCTTCGCCGGCTGGGTGGTCCGCATCCCCGCGATCAAGCAGCAGACCGGGGCCTCCGCGGGCGAGCTGGGGCTCGCCCTGCTCGGCGTCTCGGCCGGGGCGGTGGTGACGATGGTGCTCACCGGCCGGCTCTGCCGCCGGTTCGGCAGCCACCCGGTGACCGTCGTCTGCGGCGCGCTGATGGCGCTGGCCATCGCGCTGCCGCCGCAGACCCACTCGGCACTGGCGCTCGGCCTGGTGCTGCTGGTGTTCGGCGCCGCGTACGGCGGCATCAACGTGGCGATGAACAGCGCGGCCGTCGACCTGGTCGCGGCGCTGCGCCGCCCGGTGATGTCGAGCTTCCACGCGGCGTTCAGCCTCGGCGGGATGGCCGGCGCGGGCGTCGGCGCGCTGGTCGCGTCGAGCCTCTCTCCCACCTCGCACCTGCTGGCCCTGACCGGGGTCGGCCTCGTGGTGACCGCGCTCGCGGGGCGGGTACTGCTGCACCATCCGGCGCCGGTGCACGCGAGCACACCCCACGCCCAGGGGCGCCGGCTCGACGGGCGGGCCCGGCGCCTGGTACTGCTCTTCGGCGTGATCGCGCTCTGCACGGCGTACGGCGAGGGCGCGATGGCGGACTGGGGCGCGCTGCACCTGGAGCAGGACCTGGCCGCGGCGCCCGGTGTCGCGGCCGTGGGCTACTCACTGTTCGCGCTGGCCATGACGGCCGGGCGGCTCTCGGGCACCGCGCTGCTCGAACGGCTCGGCCAGACCCGCACACTGGTCGCGGGCGGGCTCACGGCCAGTGCCGGGATGCTGCTCGGCGCGCTCGCCCCGACGGTCTGGCTCGCCCTCGCCGGCTTCGCCGTGATGGGCCTGGGCCTCGCCAACATCTTCCCGGTCGCCGTCGCACGGGCGGGCGCGCTCGCCGGGCCCGGCGGGGTGGCCGCGGCTTCCACGCTCGGCTACGGCGGCATGCTGCTCGGGCCGCCCGCGATCGGGCTGCTGGCCGAGTGGGCGTCGCTGCCGGTCGCCCTGACCACGGTCGCGGTCCTGGCGGCGGGCGCCGCGCTGATCGGCTACACCGCACGGCACGCGACGGCGCCCCAGACCTGAAAGGGCTCGCTCAACTCACGGCTGCCGCAAGGGAGTTCACCGTAACCGCGGGCTTCAAGCGCCTACCGCTCGGCCCGGTCCCCGAGCATCCGGGAGAGCACCGCGCGCTGGAGCGGCAGCACCTCGGCGTGGCGGGACCGGCCGGACGCGGTGATCGCCACGCTCACCCCGCGCCGGTCCTCGCTGCACATCCCCCGCGCGACCAGGCCGTCCTTCTCCAGGCGGCCGATGAGGCGGGACAGCGCGCTCTGGCTGAGGTGGATCCGCGAGGCCAGCTCCTGCACGCGGAACGCGCGGCGCGGGTCGCCCTCGCACCCCTCGGCCAGGACGTCGAGGACCTCGAAGTCGCTCGCACCGAGCCCGTACGCGTGGAGCTCGCGGTCGAGTTCGCACGTGGTGCGCGCGTGGAGCGCGAGGAGCTCCCGCCATTGCGCCACGAGCAGGCGCTCGGTCTTCTCAGCTGCCATGGCGGCACCGTAGCAGAGCCGGACGGTTTTGTTGCATCGGCATTAAATGCACCCGCATTCAATGCACGCACAGGTAGTGTGCGCCGTGCAAGCATCGGGGGGAGGGACGGCCGGTGGGCGATGGTTGCCCACCGGCCGTCCCTGCTGTGAGACTTCGCGCATGGGGACACGGAGCCGGGCCGAGCGGGACGCCATCACGATCGAGATCGGATACGCGCTGTTCAGTGCCCTGTTCGCGGCCGGCGTGGTGTTCGGCGCGATCGGCGGCTCCGGCTACGCCCTCGAACTCCCGCACCCCCTGCGGCGGGTGCTGCTGCTCATCGGCGGCGGCTGCGCCCTCATCGTCTTCGTCTGGCGGACCGTGCACGTGCTGTGGCGCTTTCCGTACGGGGCCGGCCGGGGCCCGCGTCAGCCCAGCCAGCCCGGGCGCACCAGACCCGACTCGTAGGCGAGCACCACCAGTTGGGCCCGGTCGCGGGCGCCGAGCTTCACCATCGCCCGGCTGACGTGGGTCTTCGCGGTGAGCGGGCTGACGACGAGGCGGCGGGCGATCTCGTCGTTGGAGAGGCCGATGCCGACCAGCGCCATCACCTCCCGCTCCCGCTCGGTGAGTTCGGCCAGGGTGTCGGCCGCGGCCGGCTCCTTGGAGCGCGCGGCGAACTCGGCGATCAGCCGCCGGGTCACGCCGGGCGAGAGCAGGGCGTCGCCGTCGACCACGGCCCGGACCGCGCGCAGCAGTTCCTCCGGCTCGGTGTCCTTCACGAGGAAGCCGGAGGCACCGGCGCGGATCGCCTCGAAGACGTACTCGTCGAGCTCGAAGGTGGTGAGCATGACCACCTTCACCGCGGCCAGGTCCGGGTCGGACGTGATCCGGCGGGTGGCGGCGAGGCCGTCGAGCCGGGGCATCCGGATGTCCATCAGGACGATGTCCGGCCGCAGTTGGCGCACCAGGCCCAACGCCTCCTCGCCGTCGGCGGCCTCCCCCACCACCTCGATGTCGCCCTGGGCGTCGAGCAGCGCCCGGAACCCCGCCCTCACCAGGAGCTGGTCGTCGGCAAGCAGTACGCGGATCAAGGGGTCTCCTTCGGGTGGGCGGCCAGCGGAAGCCGGGCGGTCACGCGGAAGCCGCCGGCCGGGACCGGTCCCGCGTCGATCGTGCCACCGAGCGCGGCGGCCCGCTCCCGCATGCCGATCAGGCCGTTGCCGCTGCCGCCCGCTTCGCCGCCGGACGGCGGTCCCTCGTCGTCGATGCGCAGCACCAGAGCGCCGGGTTCGTAGCCGACCGCGACCCGCGCGGTACGCGCCGCCGAGTGGCGTACGACGTTGGTGAGGGCCTCCTGCACGATGCGGAAGGCGGCCAGATCGGTGCCGGGCGGCAGCGCCTCGGGCCTGCCGGTCGTCGTGGTCTCGACGGTGAGTCCGGCGCTCGCGGCCTGCTCGACGAGTTCGGGGAGCCGGTCCAGGCCCGGGGCCGGGGAGCGCGGGGCCTCCCCCGGAGCGCGCAGCGTCTCCAGGACCTGGCGCACCTCGCCGAGCGCCTCCTTGCTCGCGGACTTGATGGTGGTCAGCGCGGTGCGGGCCTGCTCGGGGTCGGAGTCGAGCAGCGCGAGGCCGACGCCGGCCTGGACGTTGATGACGGAGATGCTGTGGGCAAGCACGTCGTGCAGTTCGCGGGCGATGCGCAGCCGCTCCTCGTCGGCCCGCCGTTTCGCCGCGGCGGCCCGCCCGGCCCGCTCCCTGGCCCACTGCTCCCTCCGTCCGCGAACGAGCTCGGCGACCGCGATGATGGCCACCGCCCAGGCGGCGACGCCCACTTCCTGGCTCCAGGGCGCGGCGGTGTCGCGCGCCGGCGGCAGCCAGCGGTAGAGCCAGTGCGCGACGAGCAGGTGCCCGAGCCAGAGCATGGCGATCGCGCCCCACGCCTGGCGGCGGCATCCGGCGACGACCGCGGCGAAGCAGCCGACCATGACGGGCAGGAAGACCGGCCCGTAGGGATATCCGGCGCCGAGGTAGACCATGGCGGCCGCCGAGGCGGCGAAGGCCGCGACGACGGGGTGGCGCAGGCGGATCAGGAGCACCGCGCAACTGGCCACGAGGAGTACGTGGGCGAAGGCGTCGAGCGGGGCCCGGCCTGCCTGGGAGTGTTCAGCGAAGTGGGATCCGACCAGGACGAACACGGTGAGCGCGGCCGTCGACGGCCACGGCAGCCGGGCACTGGGCCGGTCCTCGCCGTCGGGCCCCCGCACCCAGCGCCGCACGAACGGAGGCGGCCCCTCCTGGTGCCAGGGTGGGCCGCCGTGGCCGGTGGCGCGCGGTGACTGCTGCTCTTCCATACCGGCCACGCTAGACCGGGGACGGCGGCCGGGGCGTCAGCCGAGCGAGGTGATCACACGTACTCCGCAGGGAGTACCGGCCGCGCGGGGAGTGCCGGGCTACCCGGGGAGCACCAGGCCCACCGAGCGGGCCAGCTGCTCGGCGGAGTGCGTGAAGAAGGGCTCGCGGTCCTCGACGACCCGGTGGAACTGGCCGAACACCTCGAACGAGACAAGGCCGAACAGTTGCGACCAGGCGGCGACCAGGGCGACGGCCACCGCCGGGGGCAGGTCGGGGACGAAGTCGGCGGCCATCCGCTCGGCCTCGGCGCGCACGGGTGCGGCGAGCGGCGGCGGGGCGATGCCCTTGCCCTGGTGGGCGTCGCGGACGATGGAGATGAGGACGAGCCCGACCCGGGCGGCGGGCCCGATCGTCGCCTCGGGCGCGGTGTAGCCGGGGACGGGCGACCCGTAGATCAGGGCGTACTCGTGGGGGTGGGCCAGCGCCCAGGTGCGCACCGCACGGCAGACGGCGGTCCAGCGGGTCGCGGGCGACGCCGCGGCGCGCTGCTCGGCGAGGGCGCGCTCGGCGGCTTCGCCCACGGCGTCGTAGGCGTCGACGATGAGGGCGGTCAGCAGGTCGTCGCGGCTGGGGAAGTACCGGTAGAGGGCCGAGGAGACCATGCCCAGCTCGCGGGCGACGGCACGGAGCGAGAGCTTCGTCGCGCCGTCGGCGGCCAGCTGCTTTCTGGCCTCGTCCTTGATGGCCTCGGTGACTTCGATACGTGCCCGTGCGCGGGCTCCCTGGACGGTGCTCATGGCGCCAGTCTGCCAGTTTGGAGAGCAGTGGCCAAGAACGCGACTGCCGCACTGAAATCGGAGCGGTGAACATTTATGAGAGCACTGCTCTTGATTTGGAGCGCCGCTTCGGTGCAGACTGCTCACGAACGAGAGCACCGCTCTCGACCACGATTCGCCCGCCACTCGCCCACTGGCCCACTCACCCCCAGGGGAGACACACCATGTCCGCATCCGCACACGTCCAGAAGCCCGGCTGGTTCACGGTCAACGTCCTCAACCGGTCCGTCGCCTGGCTGACCCGGCGCGGGCTGAGCGTCTGGGGCTCCCGGGTCCTCGCGGTCCGCGGCCGCAAGAGCGGCGAGTGGCGGCGCACCCCGGTCAACCTGATGACCTTCGAGGGAGAGCAGTACCTGGTGGCCCCGCGCGGGCACGTCCAGTGGACGCACAACATGCGGGCGGCCGGCGGCGGCGAGCTGCACCTCGGCAAGAAGGCCGAGGCGTTCACCGCGGTCGAGGTCCCCGACGACGACAAGCCCGCCCTGCTGCGTGCCTACCTCAAGCGCTGGAAGGCCGAGGTCGGCGTCTTCTTCAACGGCGTCGGCCCCGACTCCAGCGACGAGGAGCTCCGCCGGATCGCCCCCGACCACCCCGTCTTCCGCGTCACGATGACCCGGTGACCCCACCCGGCACCTCAAGCCCCCGTCCGCGGGGTCAGTGTCCGAGTACCGCCCTCAACTCCGGTTGCAGCAGCGGCTCATGGGCCCGTACGAGATCGTCGCAGAGGTCCCAGATCCGCTCGACGGGCAGCGTCGCCGCGGTCGCCGGGTCGCACATCGCGGCGTGCCGGATGTGGCGCGGCTCGCCGAGCACGGCGGCCCGTACCACGAGGTCGGTCACCGAGACGTAGGCGCGGTTGAGCGCCGCGCACTGCGGCGGCAGGGCGCCGATCCTGGTGGGCTGCACCCCCAACGCGTCGACCAGACAGGGGACTTCGACGACCGAGTCGGCGGGCAGGTTGTCGATCAGACCGTGGTTGGGGACGTTGCCGTAGACGGTGCGCGGGGTGCCGGTGACGATGCTGTGGATGATCTGCGGGGCGTACTCCATGGTCCCCTCCACCGGCAGCGGCCGCCCCGAGGCGAGCGCGTCGCGGGTGCGGGCGTAGGTGGCGAGGTTCTCCTCGACGATGTCGAGGTAGACGCCGACCGGCAGGCGCAGCCGGGCGACCTCCGCGTCGTGGTGCAGATACCAGGGCACGTACTCCGAGGAGTGCTCACTGGTCTCGGTCGGGTAGTGGCCGAGCCTGCGGTACATGTCGACGCGTACCCGGCGCGGCAGTTCCGGGTCCTTGGCGATGGCCTCGTCGAGGAGGGGATACAGGTCCTGGCCGGCGCGTTCGAAACGCAGCACCCAGGACTGGTGGTTGACCCCGGCGGCGAGGTAGGAGACCTCCTCGAAGGGCGTGCCGATCAGTTCGGACAGGTCGTGCATCGTCCAGTACACGGAGTGGCACAGGCCGACGGCCCGCAGCGCGGGGGCCACCCGGTGCAGGTAGAGCAGATTCATGGCCATCGGGTTGGTGTAGTTCAACAGGTGGGCGTCCGGGCAGAGTTCGGCCATGTCCGCGGCGAGCGAGCGCAGCAGCGGGAAGGTGCGCAGGGCGCGGAAGATGCCGCCGATGCCGAGGGTGTCGCCGATGGTCTGGCGCAGCCCGTAGCGGGCGGGGATCTCGAAGTCGGTGCGGGTGGCCCGGTTCATGCCGATCTGGACGGTGTTGATGACGAAGTCGGCGCCGTCGAGCGCCGCGCGCCGCTCCGGGTGGGCGCTGACGAGCGGCGCCGCGCCCAGCTCTGCCGCGATGTGGCGGGCCGCCGCCTCGCTGGTGGCCAGGCGTTCGGGGTCGATGTCGTGGAGTGCGATGCGGGCGCGGGCGAACTCGGGGAAGGCGAACAGGTCGGCGAGCAGCCCCTGGGTGAATTCCACGCTGCCGGCGCCGATGAAGGCGATCTTGGTCTCGGTCATGACGTGCTCCCTCACCCCTTCAGCCCGCTCGACGTCAGCGACTGGATGAAGGTCTTCTGCGCGAACAGGAACGCGAGGAGGACCGGAAGGACCGTGACGACGTTGCCCGCCATCACCGCGGACCACTTGGTGTGGTGCTGGCCCTGGAAGGTGGTCAGGCCCAGTTGCAGGGTGTAGTGCGCGTCGTGGTTGATGGCGATGAGCGGCCAGGAGAGGTCGTTCCAGGTGGCGAGGAAGGTGAGGACGGCGACCGTGGCCAGTGCCGGGCGGGCCAGCGGCGCCACGATCGAGACCAGCACCCGCAGCCGCGAGCACCCGTCGATCCAGGCCGCCTCCTCCAGCTCCCTGGGCAGGGACAGGAAGAACTGCCGGAACAGGAACACCGCGAACGGCGTGACCAGGGACGGCACGATCAGCGCGCCGAGCGTGTCGATGAGCCCGAGCCACTTCATCACCAGGAACGTCGGGATCATGGTCAGCTGGAACGGCACGGCCATCGTCGCGAGCATCAGCCCGAGCAGCAGCCGCGACCCGGCGAACCGCATCCGCGCGAAGGCGTAGCCGCCTAGCGCCCCGAGCACGAGGTTCGAGGTGACGGCCACGAACGCGACGATGCACGAGTTCAGGAACCAGCGCGGGAACATCGCGTTGCCCAGGACGTAGCGGTACCCGCCGAGGTGGATGCCGTGCGGCCACAGCGCGGGCGGGAACCGGTTGATCTCCGCGTCGCTCATCACGGAGCTGAGGATCAGCCACACCAGCGGCAGCGCGAAGCCGATCGAGAGCGGGGCGAGGAGCAGGTGCCAGGGGCTGAACGGCAGCCGGCGGCGCCGGGAGGTGCGGCTGGCGGGGGCGCTGACGGAGGCGGCCGCCCCCTGGGTCATCGTGGGCGCGGTCATCGGCCCGCTCCTTCCGGTTGGGCAACACCCGTTCCCTGTACGGGAGTTGCTCCCGTACGTTCCCGGTGGCGCCGGTACAGGCGCAGCACGACGGCCGCCGCCACCAGGCCGACCGCGAGGACATAGGCAGCGGCGGCGCCGTATCCGGCGGTGAAGTTCTGGAAGGCCTGCTCCCAGACGAAGTACACGATGACGGTGGTGGCGCCGAGAGGGCCGCCCTTGGTGGTGACGTACACGAGGTCGAAGACCTGGAGGGCGATGATGAACTGCCACAGGAGCAGGAACACCGTGACCGGGGTCAGCGAGGGCAGGGTGACGTGGCGCAGCACCTGGGCCCGGTTCGCCCCGTCGAGGCGCGCCGACTCGACGAGTTCGGCGGGTACGTCCTGGAGGGCGGCGAGGTAGACGATGACGCAGAAGCCGATGCCGCTCCACAGCGAGATGAGCAGCAGGACGTAGAGCGCCTGGCCCGGGTCGGAGAGGAAGCCCTGCGGGGAGACGCCGAGGTGGTGCAGGAGCGCGTTGGCCACGCCGAACTCGGGGTCGAAGATGAACGAGAACAGCACGCCCTGGGCGGTGGCGGAGACCACGAACGGGATGAAGACCAGCGTGCGGTAGAGCCCGACGAGCCGGATGCGCCGGTTCAGGGCGAGGGCGAGCGCCAGCCCGCCGGCCAGGCTGAGCGGTACGTAGACGCCCGCGTAGATCAGGGTGTTCTTCACGGCGGTACGGAACGCCGGGTCCTTGCTGAGGGCGTGGTAGTTGTCGAGCCCCACCCAGCGGCCCGGCGTGACCAGGTCGTCCGCGCGGAAGGAGAGCAGCAGCGACCACAGCAGCGGTACGACGCTGAGCCCGAGGATCACCAGGACGGCCGGGCTGATGAAGGCCCAGGCGGTGGCGGTCTCGCCGCGCACCCGGCGGCGCCTGGCGGCGCGGGCGGCCGGGGTCGGGTCGAGCGTGAGCGGGCGGGGAGTCCGCGGCCCAGTACTTCTCATCTCTCGGACCCTTCTGGTCACGGGGTCGGCTTCAGCGCGGGATCAGCAGGGCGGCGTCGGCCTTCTCGACGCACTGGCGCATGGCCTTGTCCGGGGAGGAACGCCCCAGCAGGATCGCGACGACGGCCTCGCCGAACGCCTGCGAGATCTGCGGGTACGCCGGGTGCACGGGCCGCACCCGCGCCGACTCCAGGGCCTTGGTGAACACCGGCAGCCCGACGGTCTTCGCGGAGTGGTCGGCCCAGGCGGGCAGGCGTGCGCTCTCCACGCTGAGCGGCAGGCTGCCCGCTCCCATGTCCCATGTGACGTCCTGGTCGGGCGCGATGAGCCACTGGACGAATTCGACGGCGGCCTTCGAGCGTGCGGAGCCGTTGTTGAAGACGGTCCAGGTGTCGGGGCCCGAGATGGTGATCGGCCGGCCGCTGAACGAGGGCAGCGGCACCACCGCGTAGTCCACCTTCGCGGTGATGATGTCCGCCAGCGTCCAGGGGCCGCCCATCACCATGCCCATGCGTCCGGACAGGAAGACCTGGTACATCTGGGCGCTGCCCGGCTTGGGGTCTATGTAGACGCTCTTGCCCGCGACGAGCGAGGCGATGGTCTCCAGGGCCCGGCGGCCCTGGTCGGCGAACCCGATGCTCTTGCCGCCCGGCCCGATGATCTCCCCGCCGAGGTCCCACACCATCGGCCACAGCCGCCAGGTGGTGTCCTCGTCGCCGACGCCGGGCCAGCCGGTGCCGAAGACGCCCTTGGACGCGTCGGTGAGTTTGTGGGCGGTGTCGATGAACTCGGCCCATTTCCAGCCGGGTTGGGGCAGCTCAAGCCCCGCCCGCCGGAACAGGGTCTTGTTGCACACGACGGCCATGGAGTCGACCAACGAGGGCGCGGCGCGCACCTTGCCGTTGACGGTGACCGCGTCCCGCAGCGAGGGCCAGTAGTCGGTCCAGGGCACGGGCCCGGCGCGCAGGGCCGTGGTGAGGTCGACGACGCGGGGGCTGCGGGCGATGCTCGCGATGTCCGAGCCGAAGACGTAGGCGATGTCCGGGTACGAGCCCGAGGCGAGCGCGGCCGTCACCTTCTGCAGCATCACATCGGAGGTGGCCCCGCCGCCCGTGTCGACGTGGATCTTGGCGTGGGTGCGGTTGAACTCCGCGACCAGGGCCTCGATCGCCTTCTTCGAGGTGTCGGTCTGGCCGTGCCAGAGCTCGACCGTCACAGTGCCGTCCGGGGCGACGCCCTCGGCGGAGCCGCAGGCCGCGAGGGCCGGTGCGGCGACGGCGGCCACCGCGCAGCCCGCCGAGGCCCTCAGCAGCGCGCGGCGGTCCGGCGCTCTGCGGGACGAAGGGGCGGTGGAGTGATCCGGGCCGGCGGGCATGATCCGCTCCATCCCTCGCGGGTACGTCCCCGCCTCGGACCCGGGGTCGGATCCTGGCGACTCGGGCCGGTCCTTGGACCCCGGTCGGGGGACCTTGTCGGCTGGGCGCACCTCTCGCGGTGCCGGACCAAGCCGCGGTCCGGGCCACTGGCTGGATGAAAGCGCCTTCTGCCGCCGGGCGTCAAGAGCCCGGAGCCGTGTCGTTGGGGTGCTCCACCGGATGGGGTCGCCTGGGCTGCCCGCAACGGTCCCGATCCGGCCCCCGACCGGCCGCTATTCGGCCGAACTTGCGACCGGGGACCCACAAGTCACTTTCTTCCCAGTAGATGTGATGACTCATCATCTCTGAGGAGGATCTCGGTGAAACCCCTGCGCAGACTGCGCGTTCTCGTCGGGACGGCGTTCGCGGCCCTGGCCGCCACCGCGCTGATAGGCACCGGCACCGCGCAGGCGGCCACGGACGGCGGCACAGCGCCGGTCGCTCTTGCGGCCCAGCATCCGGCCGCGTGCTCCGGCACGTACCAGGGCGACGAGCGGCTCGGCCCGCAGAACCTGCCCCGGCCGTGGAACGGACCGGTGGGGCCGCTGGTCCTCGGCTACCACCGCACCGGGCACCTCACCCCGGGGACGTTCCTCGCCACGTTCTGGGACACGACCGCCGGGTCCTGGAAGTACCCGCCCAATGACGGCTTCGCCAACCATCCCGACGGCACCCCGGACAAGCACGCGGTCGCGCTGCGCGTCGGCGAGGACCTGGACCGGTTCGGTTCGGAGTACGGCTCGTTCCTCGCCCCGGCGGGGGCCCGCTACAGCGAGCGGGCGCTGCCCCCGCAGAGCCTGATCACCCGTGAGGCGGCCTACCCGTGCGCCTATCACGCGTACGAGGTCGTGAAGTCGTTCACCGTGTGGCAGGGCCGGATCGCGCCCTGGTTCGACCAGCCCGGCGGCGGTCGGCAGATCAAGCTGGACCCGGCGTTCGTCGACCCGGGGCAGGGCCAGTCCCTCAACGTCAAGTGGCTGCTCGACCACGGCTATCTGAAGGCCGAGACCAACCCGGCGGCCGCGGCGAGCGCGCTCGCGGGCATCGGCTGAGCCGGGCGGGCCGGGGCTGGTCGGCCCCGGCCCGGGCCGGTCAGCGGTCGACGGCGTCCAGGGCGCGGCGGGCCATCGGGTGCGAGCGGACCAGACCGGCCAGCGTGGTGGCACCGCGGGTGATGTCGGCGAAGGCCTTCCACGCGGGCCGGAATCCGGTGATCGCGGCGTGCAGCAGCAGCGGGCGCTTCTCGAAGAGGGTGAGCATGCGGCGGCCCACCCCCATCTCGACGCCGAGGCCGGCCTTGATGGCGAACGCGTAGTTCAGCGCCTGGCGGCGGGCGTCGACGGCGTCCTGCGACTCGGCGATGCGCACCGCCCATTCGCCGGCGAGGCGGCCGGAGCGCAGGGCGAAGGAGATGCCCTCCCGCGTCCACGGCTCAAGGAGACCCGCCGCGTCGCCGCAGACCAGGACGCGGCCGCGGGACAGCGGCGAGTCGTCGCTGCGGCAGCGCGTCAAGTGCCCGGAGGAGACGGCCGGTTCGAAGCCCGCCAGGCCCAGCCGGGCGATGAAGTCCTCCAGGTAGCGCTTGGTGGCGGCGCCGTCGCCGCGCGCCGAGATCACGCCGACGGTCAGGGTGTCGCCCTTGGGGAAGACCCAGCCGTAACTGCCGGGCATCGGGCCCCAGTCGATGAGCACCCGTCCGGCCCAGTCCTCGGCGACGCTCGGCGGCACCGGAATCTCGGCTTCGAGACCCAGGTCGACCTGCTCGGTCTTCACTCCGACGTGTGCCCCTATGCGGCTGGCGCTGCCGTCGGCGCCGACGACGGCGCGGGCCAGCACGGTCTCCCCGTCGGAGAGGACCACGGCGACGGTGCGCCGGTCGGGCACGGCCGAGCCGTGCTGCTCGACCTTGGAGACGGTGACGCCGGTACGGATGATGGCGCCCTCCTTCTCGGCGACCGCGACCAGGCCCGCGTCGAACTCCGGCCGGTTGATCAGGCCGAACAGCATGTTCTTGGAACGGCGGGTGCGGGTCAGCTTCCCGTTGAGCGAGAAGGTGACCGCGTGCACCCGGTCCTGGAGCGGCAGTTCGAAGCCGGGTGGCAGGGCGTCGCGCGAGGGGCCGATGATGCCGCCGCCGCACGTCTTGTAGCGGGGCAGTTCGGCCTTCTCCAGGAGCAGCACCTTGCGCCCGGCGGCCGCCGCCGCGTACGCGGCCGATGCTCCGGCGGGGCCCGCGCCGACCACGACGACATCCCAGACGGGCCCCGCACCCGGTCCGGTCACCGATTCGGCGGCGGGCTCGCCCTGGTGCTCTTCCAGCGGTCCGTCCGTCCCGGCGTCTGCGTTCTCGCTGCTCACGATGTGCCTTTGCTCCCCGTCCGACCAGTGGCCCCTGTTGACGACCGCATCCTACGGGGCAGTAGCCCCGCCCTCCCGTCCTGGCCCGCTGTGGGAGGATCGGCCATATCTTCGCCGTACACACACGTGCACCTGCGTATCTGTACATACAACGTCGCACCCACGAGGAGCGTGCCCATGACCGCCAATCCGATCGCCGAGACCATCGCCTCACTGATGCCCCGCGCCAAGACGGAGCTCACGGAGCTGGTCGCGTTCCAATCGGTGGCGGACGAGGCGGTGGCGCCGAAGAGCGAGTGCGAGGCCGCCGCGAACTGGGTGGCCGACGCGCTGCGCACCGAGGGCTTCCAGGACGTGGCCCTGCTCGACACCCCGGACGGTTCGCAGTCGGTGTACGGGCTGCTGCCCGGCCCGGTCGGCGCGCCGACGGTGCTCCTCTACGCGCACTACGACGTGCAGCCCAAGCTGGACGAGTCCGCGTGGGTGACCCCGCCGTTCGAGCTGACCGAGCGCGACGGCCGCTGGTACGGGCGCGGCGCCGCGGACTGCAAGGGCGGGTTCATCATGCACCTGCTCGCGCTGCGCGCCCTCAAGGCGAACGGCGGCGTGCCCGTCTCCGTCAAGGTGATCGTGGAGGGCTCGGAGGAGCAGGGCACCGGCGGCCTCGAACAGTACGCCGAGGCGCACCCCGAGCTGCTCACCGCCGACGCGATCGTCATCGGCGACACCGGCAACTTCCGGGTCGGCCTGCCCACGGTGACGGCGACGCTGCGCGGCATGACCATGATCCGCGTCCAGATCGACACCCTTGAGGGCAATCTGCACTCGGGTCAGTTCGGCGGCGCCGCCCCGGACGCGCTGGCCGCGCTGATCCGCGTGCTGGACTCGCTGCGGGACGAGAACGGCCAGACCGTGATCGAGGGCCTCGCCGCGGACTCCGCGTGGGACGGTCTGCAGTACCCGGAGGCGGAGTTCCGCCAGGACGCCAAGGTCCTCGACGGGGTGTCGCTGCCCGGTACCGGCACCGTCGCCGACCGCATCTGGGCCCGCCCGGCCGTCACCGTGATCGGCATCGACTGCCACCCGGTGGCCGGCGCGACGCCGTCCATCCCGGCGACCGCCCGCGCGCAGATCAGCCTGCGGGTGCCGCCCGGCCAGGACGCGGCCGAGGCGACCAAGCTGCTCTACGCGCACATCGAGAAGCACGTCCCGTGGAACGCCCGGGTCGGCTTCGAGCAGGTCGGCCAGGGCCAGCCGTTCCGCGCGGACATCAACAGCCCGGCGTACACCTCGATGGCCGAGGCGATGGCGGTGGCCTACCCGGGCGAGGAGATGCAGTCCTCGGGCATGGGCGGCTCGATCCCGCTGTGCAACACCCTGGCGGCGCTCTACCCGCAGGCCGAGATCCTGCTGATCGGCCTCAGCGAACCCGAGGCGCAGATCCACGCGGTGAACGAGAGCGTGTCGCCCCAGGAACTGGAGCGCCTGTCGGTCGCCGAGGCGCACTTCCTGGTCAACTACGCGGAGTCCAAGCGGAGTTGAGCCCGTACGGGCGGCCGCGGGGTTAAGCGCTCGGCGGACATCGCCCAGAGCGTAGATCCATGCGGCGAGCGGCGTCACCGACGTACGTTCGCCGCATGGATCTCGTAGAAGTCCTCCCCCGGCTGCACATGTTCCGCTTCCCCATCGGCCAGGCGTATCTGTGGCGCGACGACGACGGGCTCACGCTTGTCGACGCCGGCGATCTGAACGCCGCGGCGCCCATCGAGGAGGCGATCCGCGGGCTCGGGCTCGACCCCGCCGCGATCCGCCGCATCGTGATCACGCACTGCCACCGCGACCACTTCGGCGCGGCCGGCGAGCTCGCCGAGCGGTACGGCGCCGAGGTGATCGCGCACCGCCTCGACGCCCCGGTGATCAGGGGCGAGGCGGCGATGACCGAGCCGGTGCTCCTGGACTGGGAAGTTCCGCTGTACGAGCGCGGGCTGACGCTTCCGGAGGCACCGCCGACCCGGGTGGACCGCGAGGTCGGCGACGGGGACGCGCTGGACTTCGGGGACGGCGCGGTGGTCGTGCACTCCCCCGGCCACACCGACGGTTCCATATCGGTCCATCTGCCGGGCCACGGCGTGCTGTTCACGGGTGACAGTGTGGCCGGGGTCGGCCAGGTGATAGTGGGTGTCATGAACACCGACCGGGAGCGGGCGCTCGCCTCGTTCCGCCGCCTCGCCGGTCTCGGCGCGGACACCGTCTGTTTCGGGCACGGCGACCCGCTGACCGAGAACACGGCGGCGGTCATGAAGGCCTCAGCCGACCGGGACTCCGGCCTCCAGGTTGAGCACGGTTGACCGTTCCCTCGCCCGCAGCGCCCAGCGCAGCCGCTCGAAGCGGGCGGGCGGCAGCAGGTGCGCGGCCTCCTGCTCGCTGACGAAGCGCCAGCCGCGCAGTTCGGCGCCGGGCAGCAGCACCTGTCCGGCCCGCGCGCTGTCGAGCCGGCCGCCGTCGAAGAGCATCCGCAGGCCGCCGAACCCGGGCGGTCTGGGCGGTTCCCAGTCGACCACCAACAGCCTCGGTACGCGGTCGAGCCGGACGCCGAGTTCCTCCTCGACCTCGCGGACGCCGGCCCTGGCCGGGGCCTCGCCGCGCTCGACGACGCCGCCGGGGAACTCCCAGCCGGGTTTGTAGGTGGGGTCGACCAGGAGCACCCGGTCCTGGTCGTCGAAGAGCAGCACCCCGGCGGCGAGCGTCTCGGCGGTGGGCTCGGGGGTCTGCACGATCTCGCACGCGCGGGCCGCTCCGGAGCGGACCGCGTCGGCTATTCGCTCGGCGCTCTCGCGCGGGGTGAGCGCGCTGTTGTCGACGGGGTGCGCGTCGGCGACGATCCAGCCGAGCGCGCGCCGGAAGGGCTCGATGTGCTCGTACGCCCACTTGCGGACGCGCTGTTCGTCGGCCTCGGGGTCGTCGGGGAACTCCACCCGGGCCGCGATGCGCGCCCGCAGGATCGTTTCCTCCTGGGTGAGGACCACATGGCGTACGGGTATGCGGCGGGCCGCGAGCCCACCGAAGATCTCGTCCCGGTACTCCTGCCTCAGCAGGGTCATCGGCACCACGAGCACGCCGCCGACCTCGGCGTGCAGCGCGGCCGCGCCGTCCACCACCAGACGCCGCCAGATCGGCAGGTCCTGGTAGTCGCTCACCTGGTCGAGCATCTTCTGCGGCAGCAGGTGCCGCAGTGCCCCGCCGATCACCTCGGGGTCGTAGAACGTGCTGTTCGGGATCAGGTCGATCAGCTCGCGCGCGGTGCTGGTCTTGCCCGCGCCGAACGCACCGTTGACCCAGACGATCACGGTTCCCCCTCTTCGGTAGCCCCCAGTGGACTGCCCGCAACACCCTGCCACGGAAACCCGCGCCCCGGCTGTGGCCCTCCTTGATCGCATACCCAACTGTGGCCGGGCCGTTGCCTGCGGGGCGCGACCTTCTGGCCCCGCCCGGCGTCTTGGTGTACGAGCACCGGCCACGGGGGGCCGTAACGCCGACGGCGCGGACGTCGTTGTGCGGGTGCCAAAAGAGACGACAAGGGGGTGCGACGAAATGCGTCGTACGGTACTGGAACGTTTTCCCGCGGGCGGCCCGCGCGGCCACTGGCCGGCCGAGGAGTTCGCACGCGACCGCAGGAACGAAGGGCTCGCGGCCGAGGTCGTGATGGACCTGGAGAGCGACGCCTTCCTGGTCGTCGTCACCCGCCCCGTTCCGGAGCCGGTCGGCTGAGGCTGCTGCGCCCGCGCTCAGCGCGACGTCCGGATTCCGCCGGTCGGCGCGGGCCGACGGCGCGACCCTCGATGGTGGAGAACGGTCCGGGTACGAGCCCGGTACCCCGCACATCGGAGGGTCCCCATGTCCAGCACCCGCACGGCCGACCGCGTGAGCGCGGGCGACTGGCCGAGGATCGTCGAGGAGCTCGACGCGTACGGCTGCGCGCCGACCCACCGCCTGCTCACCGCGGCCCAGTGCCGGTCACTGGCCGAGGCGTACGACCAGGCCACCCGGTTCCGGGCGACGGTCGACATGGCGCGCTACCGCTTCGGATCGGGGCAGTACCGCTACTTCGCCGAGCCGCTGCCGGACCTCGTCCGAGAACTGCGGGCGGCCTTCTATCCGTTGCTGCTGCCCATCGCCCGCGACTGGGCGGCGAGGCTGGGGCGGCCGGCTCCGTGGCCGGACACCCTTGAGGAGTGGCTGGCCCGGTGTCACGAGGCAGGGCAGGCCAAATGTGCGCAGATCCTGCTGCGTTACGAGCCCGGCGACTGGAACGCCCTGCACCGCGACGTGTTCGGCGAGGCGGTCTTCCCGCTCCAGGTCGTCGTCGCTCTGGACGCGCCCGGCGCCGACTACACCGGCGGCGAGTTCCTGCTTGTGGAGCAGCGGCCGCGGGCCCAGTCCAGGGGCACCGCGACCCTGATTCCGCAGGGCCACGGGCTGGTCTTCACCACCCGGGACCGGCCGGTGGCCTCCCGGCGCGGCTGGTCGGCGGCGCCGGTGCGGCACGGCGTCAGCACCGTACGCACCGGGCACCGCCGCACCCTCGGCCTCGTCTTCCACGACGCGGCCTGAGGAGCGAACTCCCTTAGAAATCACCGTAGTTGACCTGCCAGGTGGGCAGGCCCATGCGGCGCCAGACGGCGACGACCCGGTCCCGGTCGTCGAGACTCACGCGGACGTTGAACCGGTGACGGACGTGCGCGTCGAAGAGTTCGGCCTTCACCAGGTCGTCGCGCCGCCCGTCACCGGCCGGCCGCATCCACAGCTCGTCGTACGGCACGTCGTGCGCGGCGAGCCAGGCCTCGGTCTGCGGCCGGAACTCCTCGCCCCGGCCCGAAAGCAGCACGACCTTGTCCCCGTGCGCCTGCCGGAAGCCGGTCAGGGCGTCGCGGACGGACCCGTTGAGGCCGTCCTGCTCGCAGCGCGTGAAGTCGTACGGGTTGCGGTTGAGGTTGATGGCGAGCGTGCCGTCGATGTCGCACATCACGGCGCTGGGCAGGGTCTCGTCCGGGGTGTAGGGCTCGACCTCGGCGAGGACGACGGTGTCGTTCAGCCAGGCGTCGGTGAGCCGCCAGCCGTTGCGTACGGCCTTGGCGTGCTTGTCGGCGAGCAGGCGGATGATGTCCTCGCCGACCGGGTTGGCGCGGGCCGCGTCGCGTCGCAGGCACTCCTCGACGGGCACGTCCGTGAAGTCGTGCACGACGAACCGGGCCCGGCCCGCAACGGCCGCCTTGAGGCGCTTGGGGATGTTCGGGGTCAGGTGCGTGTTGTCGACGACCACGTCGAACCCGGCGGCGATCGTCTCGCGCACGGCCGCGTCCTGGACCGCGAGGACGGTCTGCTCGGCGGTGTACGCCCGCTCCCGCCCCTCGCCCGCGTTGTCGAACATGCCGCGCAGGTCGTCGAGGTTGACGCGGCGGCACTGGCCGTCGGAGTCCGCCACGAGCTTGCGGGCGGCGGTGGTCTTGCCGGAGGCGGGCAGTCCGGTCATGACGTGCACGGTGGGCATGGAAAAGTTCAGCTTTCTTCGTCGTTCGTGAACGGGTCGGCGGCCGTCGGCTTGACGCTCCGCCAGATCATGAGGTCGATGCCGCGGCCGTCGAGCAGTTGGAACACGGCCGCGCGTACGGTGCGGTCCTGGATCTGCTGGGCGGCGCGGGCGAACGCGCCCCGGTCCTCGGCGAGTCGGGCGATCTCGCCGAACCGTTCGGCGGCGAGGCGGGCCAGTTCGGCGGCCTGCCCGTCCAGGCGCGCCGCCACGCTCTGCACCCAGGTGTCGAACTCGTCGGGGACCTGCTGAAGCATAACTTCCAGCGGATCGGCGCCGTCCGCGGTGAGCTCCTCGATCTCGCCGGGCGCGCAGCCGAGCGCCTGGGCGACCCGCTTGGGGGCCTCGCCGGCGAACCGGCGGATGCCGAGGAAGCGCCAGATGTCCCGCTCGGTGATGCCGGTGAGCACCTTGTGCAGCCGTACGTACTCGCCGATCTTGGCCTTGACCCGCAGGCCGGAGGCGTACCGCAGGACATAGCCCTCGGCATCCGTGCCGGTCGCCTCGCGGCCGTCGGCGTGCACGTTGGACTCGGCGCGCGCGAGGAGTTCGGCGAGCGGCATCGCGGGCCACGTGCGCGTCACCGAGCCGACGGACGCCCAGTCCTCGGCGGCCCGGGACAGACCGATCTCCTCGCCCGTCGCGTCGTACGCGGCGAGGAGCACGAGGTCCCGGCGGCCGCCGTAGTCGACGACGATCCGGTTCTCGGGGTAGAGGATCTCCGCGAGGTAGGTGACGCCGGGCCGCAGCGCCGTCGTGTCCCGCCCCTCCAGCCAGGCGGTCGCCCAGGCGGCCTGTTCGGAGGTGAACGAGCCCCGGGAGGCGACCTGCCAGCGGCCCTCGTAGTGGAAGGCGATGCCGAGCGAGCCGTCGACCTTGTCGTACACCTCGAACGGCTCGTCGGGCAGCGGCGGCGCGTAGGGACGGCCGTGGGCGTGCTCGCCCACGTTGAAGAACTTGGGCAGGCAGTGCGCGACGACCGTCCCGCTCACGTCGTCGACCACGAGTCCGCGGCAGCGCGTGGTCACCTCGTCCCACGCCTGCTCGTACTGGCACGCCCTCGTGTACGAGATGATCGACAGCGGCAGTTCGGGGTGCGCCTTGCGGACGACGTGGCCGGCGTCGATGGCGGCGACCAGGCCTGCGGGCGGGACGATACGGTCGAGGTCGATCACTGCTTGCTCCAGGGAAGGGTGCTGTCGCCTGCAGCTTGACCGATCCTGACCGGCAGAGCGAGGGAATTTCGATCAGCGCTCAGGCCGCGAGCGGGATGCTGGGCGCGATGAAGTAGCCGTCCCGGTCGTACCAGCGGATCTCGGTGATGCGCACGTCGTGGAACCCGGTGCGCTGGAAGATGGGGTCCATGAGGGCGGCCCCCTCGGGTGCGTCGGCCGTCTCCAGGTCGAGGATGGTGACGGTGGGGTTCACGGGACTCGGCCGACGGGCTATCTCGCGGCCGGGCAACGGGTTGTGCGCGGAATCGAAGTCGTGCAGGAGCGCGGTGGCTACGTGCAGTTCGACGGTCATGGCGACCTCCGAGTTCAGGCTGCGACTGCCCGTGCGGCGGCCGGGCGTGGCAGGCGCGTATCTGCTTAGGGTCGCAGACCTTCTGGCGGACGCCTTGAGGGGCCCTGGATTGCCGCTTGAGCCGGCCTGGACGGCCGGTCGCGGGGACGACGAGCCCGACTGGTTTCCCGGCCGGGCCCGTCTCTCTGACGGTCCGTCAACTAACCGCTATCCCTTGCTCGACCCCAGCGTGAGCCCCGCGATGAAGTGCCGTTGCAGCAGCAGGAACACGATCAGGGTCGGCAGCGCGACGATCACCGAGCCCGCCGCCAACAAGTTGTAGTCCGTGAAAAATTGGCCTCTCAGATTGTTCAGCGCCGAGGTGATGGGGAGTTTGTCGCCGTCGGACATGAAGACCAGGGCCCACAGGAAGTCGTTGTACATCCAGGTGAATTGGAGGGTCGCCAGCGCCGCGAGGGCCGGGCGGCACAGCGGCAGGGTGATGCGCCAGTACTGGGTCCACACGCCAGCGCCGTCGACGATCGCCGCCTCCAGGATCTCCTGCGGCAGGGTGCGCATGAAATTGGCGAGCACGAAGACGCAGAACCCGATCTGGAAGCCGACCTGGACGGCGATGACGGCCCAGTACGAGTCGAACATCGTCATCGAGTCGGACATCCAGTACGGCAGCGGGATGCGGTTGAACACGACGTACAGCGGCGTCACGATCACCTGCTGGGGCAGCAGGTTGCCCGCCGTGAACAGCATCAACAAGGCGATTCCGCCCCGGAGTTTGAGGCGGGACACGGCGAACGCCACGAACGCGGCGAAGAACAGGACGAGGATCACGCCCGGCACCGCGATGATCAGGGTGTTGACGAAGTACTTCGTCATGCCCGAGTCGGTGAACGCCTGCTTGTAGTAGGCGAAGGAGAGGTGTTTGGGAAGCGAGAAGTAGCCGTCGCGCGAGGTCTCCTCGTACGGGCGCAGCGACGCGTACACGGCGAGCAGCAGTGGCGCGAGGAAGGCGAGCGAGACCGCCATCAGGAACGCGTGCACGCCGAGGCGGCCCGGGCGCACCCGGCGCCGACGGGAGACGGGGGCCGTCGCCGGGGCGGTGGTCGTGGGCGCGGGGGCGGTGTGGGTGGTCATCGGTTCTTCTCCCCTCGGATCTCCTGGACCAGGTACGTGATGACGAACCCGAGGGAGACGGTCAGCAGCACCACGGCGATCGCCGAGCCGAACCCGATGCGGCTGGCCTCGCCGATGATGTTGTCGGTGACGAGCACCGAGAGCACTTCGAGGCCGTTGCGCCCGTGGTTGACGGCGTACACGATGTCGAAGGCGCGCAGCGACTCGATGACCGTGATGACGCCGACGATGACGTTGACCGGGCGCAGCGTGGGGAAGACGACCCGGAAGAAGGTCTGGCGCTCGCTCGCGCCGTCGATGGCCGCGGCCTCCTTGAGCGAGGGGTCGACGGCTTTCAGCCCCGCGAGGTAGAGGATCATCACGTAGCCGGTGTGCCGCCAGGCCGCGGCCAGCAGGATCATCCAGATGTTCAGGTTCGGGTCGCCGAGCCAGTCGGTCGGATTGCTCTTGTCGCCGAGCACGGCGTTGAGCGCTCCCTGGTCGCGGGAGAAGACCAGTTGGGCGATGAACCCGACGACGGCGAGGGAGAGGACGACGGGCATGTACAGCGTCGACTGGTAGAAGCGGCTGAACCGCACGCCCTTGTCGATGAGGACGGCGAGCAGCAGCCCGAACGGCGTTGCCACGAAGCCGAGTACGCCCAGCCACATCAGGTTGTGCCGGACCGCAGGCCAGAACGGCGGGTAGTTGGTGAAGAGGTCGGTGTAGTTCTGCGTGCCGACCCATTTGATGTCGCCGATGCCGTCCCAGCTGGTGAAGGACAGGACGACGGAGGCGAGGGTCGGGCCCCACACGATGGCGATGTCGAGCAGGACGGGCAGTCCAAGCAGCACGCCGAGGACGACGAGGTCGCGGGCGGTGAACCGCCTGGGGCCCCGTCGTCCTGCGCGCCGCGCGGTGATGAGCGCCACGGCTGAGTACTCCAAGTGGAAGCAGTCGTCGGTCAGTTGGAGGAGCGCGGGGCCCCTTGGGCCCGGGCTCTTAGCCCTCGGTGGCGAAGATGGACTTCTTCTGCCGTTCGATGTCGTTGACGAGGCCGTCGACGTCCTTCGGGTTGCCGATGAACTTCTGGATGGCCGGGATCATCACGGTGGAGGCGAAGTCGGGGCGGGTGTCGCGGTCGAGGAACTGCGAGATCTGCTTGGCCCCCGAGACCAGCTCGACGGCCTTCTTCTGCAGCGCGCTGTACTTCGCCGTGTCCGCCCCGGAGTTGACCGCGATGTTGTTCGGGTCGCCCGCGAGGTAGACGTCCTCCGCCTTGGGCGTGGCGAGCCACTTGAGCAGGTCCTTGGCGCTCTCCATGGACTGCTTGTTCTTCAGCTCCTTGGCGTTCTTGGCGAGCAGGAAGCCGTCGATGGGTGCCTCGACCGCGTCCTGTCCGTACTGCGGGTCGATCTCCGGGAACGGGAAGAACGCGATGTCGTCCTGGTCGGCCTGGGGGAACTGCTGGCCCACGTGCGGCAGCCCGAACACCGCCATGCCCGACTGCTTCTTCTGGAGGCTCTGCGCGGCCTCCTGCCAGGTGCGCCCGTTGGCGCCCTGCTGGCAGTACGGAAGGATGCGGCGCCAGCTGTCGAAGACGTCCTTGACCCGCTTGTCGGTCCACGCCTCCTTGCCGGCCATCAGGGACTTGTGGAAGTCGTAACCGTTGGTGCGCATGTTGAGATAGTCGAAGGTGCCCATGGCGGGCCAGCCGTCCTTGTCGCAGAACGCGATCGGATCGAGCTTGTCCTTCTGCATCTGCTTGGCCAGGTCCACGTACTGGTCGAAGGTCTTCGGCGCGGTGTAGCCGTGCTGCTCGAAGACGCTCGCCCGGTGGAAGACCGCCCAGGGGTAGTAGTAGTACGGCACGAAGTACTGCTTGCCGTCCGCGCCGGTCGACTGCGCCTTGAGCGCGTCGGAGAAGCCCTGGAAGCCCGACCACAGGTCGCTGATGTCGTACAGCAGCCCCTTCTGCGCGAAGAACTGCATGCGGTAGCCCGCGAACCACATGAAGACGCCGTCCGGCTTGCCCTGCAGATAGCGGTTGATGTTCTCCTGGAAGGTGTTGTGGTCAACGGTGTTGACCTTGATCTTGCGGCCTTCCTTGGACTGCTTCTCGTACGCCGCGAACGCGTCGGCGAAGGCCTTCTTGGGGACGGCGTCCGAGGAATTCGAGCCCATCCGGATCGTCTTGGTGTCCCCGCCGGGTCCGCTGCCGCACGCCGTGAGCAGCGAGGGCAGCGTGACCGCCCCGGCTCCGATCGCCGCACCACGCAGAAGATTCCGCCGGGACATCCGATGTCCTGCCACGCTACTGGGCGTTGTAGGACCGTTGAACGATGACTGCGCCATGTCCCCCTCCTCCGGGGTGCAACCCAACACAACCAAACGCGAGGCTTGGATCACACCCCCAAGTCAGGGCGTCGTCAAGGGTTTTGACGCAAAACCGAGCAACCGTTACCGCTTCTCATCCAACAGACTCCAACAAGCCCTACCGGAAACGCTCGTCACTGGTGGGCGGTTGGCAGGGGCATGAAGTCGTCCTACCTTGCCCCTTTTTGGCTCCGTGGGCAAAGACATCGGAGCAGTTACTTCAGCAACGCCGCCTCGTCCGACCGCCGCGCCGAGGCGGCCGCGGCCGCCCCCACCAGACCCGCGTCCGTACCCATCAGCGCGGGCGCGACAGTGAGGCGCTGGACGAAAGAGAGCGTGGCGTAGTCGCGCAGGGCCCGGCGCAGCGGGGTGAAGAGGACGTCGCCCGCGCCGGCCACTCCCCCGCCTATCACCGCGATGTCGATCTCGACCAGCGTCGCGGTCGCGGCGATGCCGGCGGCCAGCGCCTGGGCCGCACGCTCGAACGAGGCGACGGCGACGGGGTCGCCGGTCCGGGCGGCCGCGGCGACGGCGGCGGCCGAGGCGTCGCCGTCGGGGCCGGGGCGCCAGCCGTTCTCCAGGGCCCGGCGGGCGATGTTGGGCCCGCTGGCGATCCGTTCCACACAGCCGCGCGCACCGCACGGGCAGGCGTCGCCGTCGAGGTCGACGCTGATGTGGCCGATGTGGCCCGCATTGCCGGTGGGGCCGGGGTGCAGTTTGCCGCCGAGAACGAGGCCGCCGCCGACGCCGGTCGACACGACCATGCACAGGGCGTTGTCGTGGCCGCGGGCGGCGCCGAGCCAGTGTTCGGCGGCGGTCATCGCGACGCCGTCGCCGACGAGCTCGACGTCGAGGCCGCCGGTGACCGCGCGCACCCGCTCGACCAGCGGAAAGCCGCGCCAGCCGGGGATGTTGACGGGGCTGACCGTGCCGGCCGAGGCGTCCACGGGCCCGGCGCTGCCGATGCCGACCGCGCCCGTACGCTCCCACAGCGGGGATCCGGTCAGCTCGGCGAGGACCGCCTCGGCCGCGCGCATCACCGTGTCGCCGTCCTCATGGGCGGGAGTCGGCCGCTGGGCGCGGACGAGCAGCCGTCCGGCGGCGTCCACCAGAGCTCCGGCGATCTTGGTGCCGCCGATGTCGAGCGCGGCCACGAGGTCGGTGTGCATCGAGGTCGGATCTCCTGGTGAGGGCCGGGTAACAGCAGGTCAAGATGAGAGTCTCCATGCATGTGACAACGTTGTCCAGGGCCTATGCTCGACGCCACACGCACCGTTATGGCACTCGACCGCGCCGGACGGCTCCCGACGACGACAGGACAGCGCACTGTGGCCGAGAACGCCCGCCACCACGAGCTTCGCTACGGCAACCGTCCGACGATGAAGGATGTCGCCGCGCGCGCCGGTGTCGGCCTCAAGACGGTGTCCCGGGTGGTCAACGGTGAGCCCGGGGTGACCCCGGACACCGAGCGGCGGGTGCAGGAGGCCATCGAGGCGCTGGGCTTTCGCCGCAACGACAGTGCGCGGGTGCTGCGCAAGGGCCGCACCGCGTCGATCGGCCTGGTCCTCGAAGACCTCGCCGACCCGTTCTACGGGCCGCTCAGCCGGGCCGTGGAGGAGGTCGCGCGGGAGCACGGGGCGCTGCTCATCAACGGTTCCAGCGCCGAGGACGCGGACCGCGAGCAGGAGTTGGTCCTCGCGTTCTGTGCCCGCCGGGTCGACGGCCTCATCGTGATCCCCGCCGGGTCCGACCACCGCTATCTCGAACCGGAGATAAAGGCGGGCGTGGCGACGGTGTTCGTGGACCGCCCGGCCGGGCGGATCGACGCCGATGTGGTCCTGTCCGACAGCTTCGGCGGCGCCCGCGCGGGCGTCGCCCACCTCGTCGCGCAGGGTCACCGGCGGATCGGCTTCATCGGCGACCAGCCCCGCATCCACACGGCCACCGAGCGACTGCGCGGCTACCACGCGGCGATGGCGGACGCGGATCTGCCGGTCGACGACGCCTGGGTGTCGCTGGGCTCGACCTCCCCCGAGCGGGTGCGCGCGGCGGCCGAGTCGATGCTGGCGGGGCCGGACGCGGTCACGGCGCTGTTCGCGGGCAACAACCGGGTGACGGTCACGGCGGTACGGGTCCTGGCGGGCCGCGAGCGCCCAGTGGCCCTGGTCGGCTTCGACGACATCGAACTGGCCGACCTGCTCGGCATCACGGTGATCTCGCAGGACGCCGCAACCCTCGGCCGCACGGCGGCGGAGCTGCTCTTCCGGCGTCTGGACGGCGCCGACGAGACGCCGACCCGCGTCGAACTGCCCACCGTGCTGATCCAGCGCGGCTCGGGCGAGATCCCCCCGCCCGCGGACGCGTAGCGCGCGGATCGGCACGTCCCGGGCCGTTCTTCGCGTCGTCGCCCGCGCCGGCGTCACCCTTGGCGGACGGCTTCGGGCTCGAACTCGGCTTGGACGAGGGCGAGTTGGGCGTGGGGCTCGCGGCGGGGGCGGCCGTGTTCAGGCCTGCGGCGCCGAGCTGGTCGCGGTACCGGCCCGCCAGAAGTTGGCTCTCCCCCGTAGACACCGCTGCCCCGTCCCTGTGTGGCGATTGTGGTCGCGTACAGGGTACGGGGCAGTGGTGACAGTGCTTCGGGACGTCCGGTCCCGTTTCCGCTACGGGGCGGTGACGGTGAGGGTGCCGCGGCGGGGCGAGGCGAACGCGTCGAGGTCGGCGCGGGTCAGGCCGGTCAGGCGGGCCACCTCGGCGTTGTCGAGGGCGCCGCAGTCCAGGCCGCGCAGCAGGTAGCCGCTGAGCGCCTTGGCGGTGGCGGGCTCGTCCATGACGTCGCCCCCGGTCTTGGCGACGTACGCGGCGAGGCGTCCGGCGGCCTGCTCCAGGCCCTCGCGGTAGAAGGCGTACACGGCCGCGTAACGGGTCGGCATGTGGCCGGGGTGCATGTCCCAGCCCTGGTAGTAGGCGCGGGCCAGGGCGCGGCGGGTGAGGCCGTAGTGCAGGCGCCAGGCCTCGTGGACGTGCTCGGTGGAGCCGATGGGCAGCACGTTGGTCGAGCCGTCCGAGACGCGTACGCCGGTGCCCGCGGCGGCGACCTGCATGACGGCCTTGGCGTGGTCGGCGGCGGGGTGGTCGCTGGCCTGGTAGGCGGCGGAGACGCCGACGCAGGCGCTGTAGTCGAAGGTGCCGTAGTGCAGGCCGGTGGCGCGGCCCTGGGCGGCGTCGATCATCTTGGCGACGGCGGCGGTGCCGTCGGCGGCCAGGATGGACTGGCTGGTCTCGATCTGGATCTCGAAGCCGATCCGGCCATCGGGCAGCTCGTGCGCCTTCTCGAAGGCGCTGAGCAGCCGTACGAAGGCCGTGACCTGCTCGGGGTAGGTCACCTTCGGCAGCGTGAGCACGAGGCCGTCGGGCAGGCCGCCGTGCCGCATCAGCGTGGTGAGGAAGACGTCGGTGGTGCGGATGCCTCGGTCGCGGACGGCGGCTTCCATGCACTTCATGCGGATGCCCATGTACGGGGCGGCGGTGCCGTTCTTGAAGGCCTCGGCGATGAGGCGGGCGGCGCGGGCGGCGTCGGCGTCCTCCTCGGCGTCGGGGCGCGGGCCGTAGCCGTCCTCGAAGTCGACGCGCAGGTCCTCGATGGGCTCGCGCCGGAGCTTGGCGCGGACGCGGTCGTACACGGGCTGGGCGAGTTCGTCGGCGATGCCGAGGACCTTGGCGAAGGACGCGGCGTCCGGGGCGTGCTCGTCGAGGGCGGCCAGCGCCTGGTCGCCCCAGGCGCGGACGGTGTCCGCGTCGAAGACGTCGCCGGGTACGTAGACGGTGTGTACGGGCTGGCGGGTGCCGGGGTCGCCCGGGTATCGGCGGGCGAGCTCCTCGTCCACCGCCACGAGGGAGGCACTGATCTCCTCGCTGACGACGCCGGCGAGGCTCGTTGCCACCTGCTCCTGCTGACCCATCCTGCACCCTCCACACTGTCGAACTTTTCCGCTGCACGGAATCAACAATCCGTATGGCGAAGTTAGTAGGCCGCCTCGCCTACGTCAATGGTTGTCCGAAACGCCCGGGGGCCGCGCGGTGAAGATCACCGCGCGGCCCCCGGGCCGGATAGAACTCGCAGGTCAGCCCTTGCGGGAGTTGACCTCTTCGGTCAGCTGCGGGACGACCTGGAACAGGTCGCCGACCACGCCGTAGTCGACCAGGTCGAAGATCGGGGCCTCGGCGTCCTTGTTGACGGCCACGATGGTCTTCGAGGTCTGCATGCCGGCCCGGTGCTGGATGGCGCCGGAGATGCCGTTGGCGATGTAGAGCTGCGGCGAGACGGACTTGCCGGTCTGGCCGACCTGGTTGGAGTGCGGGTACCAGCCGGCGTCCACCGCGGCGCGCGAGGCGCCGACGG
This sequence comes from Streptomyces sp. NBC_00212, assembly GCF_045206365.1. Taxonomy (NCBI): domain Bacteria; kingdom Bacillati; phylum Actinomycetota; class Actinomycetes; order Kitasatosporales; family Streptomycetaceae; genus Streptomyces; species Streptomyces sp. NBC_00212. Next base: position 7,481,591 of record NZ_CP108115.1, on the reverse strand, counting down.
CCGCGCCGAGCGAGTCGGCGAGGGCCTCGATGATCCCGAAGTTCTCGGCGCCGTTGACGCCGCGGCCGCCGGAGACCACGATCGCGGCCTCGGTCAGCTCGGGGCGGCCGGTCGACTCGCGCGCGGTGCGCGAGGTGACCTTGGTGCCGGTGGCCAGCGCGGAGAAGGTGACCGACAGGGCCTCGACGGCGCCCGCGGCCGGGGCGGCCTCCACGGCGGCCGAGTTCGGCTTGACCGTGATGACCGGGGTGCCCTTGGAGACGCGGGACTTGGTGGTGAAGGAGGCGGCGAACACGGCCTGCGTGGCCACCGGACCCTCGTCACCGGCCTCCAGGTCGACGGCGTCGGTGATGATGCCGGAGCCGATGCGGACCGCGAGGCGGGCCGCGATCTCCTTGCCCTCGGCGGAGGACGGGACGAGCACGGCGGCCGGGGAAACGGCGTCGTACGCGGCCTGGAGGGCGTCCACCTTCGGTACGACGAGGTACTCGGCGAACTCGGGGGCGTCGGCGGTGAGGACCTTGACCGCGCCGTGCTCGGCGAGCGCGGCGGCGGTGTTCTCGGCGCCCGCGCCGAGGGCGACGGCGACCGGCTCGCCGATGCGGCGGGCCAGCGTCAGCAGCTCAAGGGTGGGCTTGCGGACGGCACCGTCCACGTGGTCGACGTAGACCAGAACTTCAGCCATGGGACTTCAATCTCCTGCAAGTGCGAAGAAAAGACGGGCAGTTGAGGGGCTCGGCGAGCCCTAAGTGCGGGGTCGGCCCGGAACGTTCCCGGACCGGCGGAACACTTAGATGAACTTCTGGCTCGCCAGGAACTCTGCGAGCTGCTTGCCGCCCTCGCCCTCGTCCTTGACGATCGTGCCGGCCGTGCGGGCCGGACGCTGGGCCGCGGAGTCCACCGCGGTCCAGGAGCCTTCGAGGCCGACCTCGTCGGCGTCGATGTCCAGGTCGCCCAGGTCCAGGGACTCCACCGGCTTCTTCTTGGCGGCCATGATGCCCTTGAAGGACGGGTAGCGGGCCTCGCCCGACTGGTCCGTCACCGACACGACGGCCGGCAGGGACGCCTCAAGCTGCTCGGAGGCGGTGTCGCCGTCACGGCGGCCCTTCACCGTGCCGTCCTCGACGGAGACCTCGGAGAGCAGCGTGACCTGCGGGACGCCGAGGCGCTCCGCGAGCAGCGCCGGCAGGACACCCATGGTGCCGTCGGTGGACGCCATGCCGCAGATGACCAGGTCGTAGCCGGTCTTCTCGACGGCCTTGGCCAGGACCAGCGAGGTGCCGATCACATCGGTGCCGTGCAGGTCGTCGTCCTCGACGTGGACGGCCTTGTCGGCGCCCATCGAAAGCGCCTTGCGCAGCGCGTCCTTGGCGTCCTCGGGGCCGACGGTCAGCACGGTGATCTCCGCGTCGTCCGCCTCGTCGGCGATCTGCAGTGCCTGCTCGACCGCGTACTCGTCGAGCTCCGAAAGGAGGCCGTCGACGTCGTCGCGGTCGACGGTCAGGTCATCGGCGAAGTGCCGGTCGCCGGTGGCGTCGGGCACGTACTTCACACAGACAACGATCCTCAAGCTCACGCCGGCTCTCCTACTGCATCGTCATTTCTGGGCTGCCTTGATGCACGCAGCATAGGCGCCTGATGGGGCGGTTTCCGGTCGGGGCGACCGGCGCTCCGAACGAAATATTACTCGCCAGTACACCCAGCTTGTTCCCAGTAAGCAAGCGCTTTGAACTGTGACCTTGCCAACGCTGAGTAATCGAACCGGTGAGGAACTCTCAGTCGCGCAGCGCGTTGAAGCGGCCCTGGTGGTAGAGCAGCGGGCGGCCGGCGCCCGCGGGGTCGCCGACGACGGCCTGGCCGAGCACGATGCGGTGGTCGCCGGCCGGAATGCGGGCCACGACCTTGCAGACCAGCCAGGCAAGGACGCCGTCCAGGACGGGCACGCCCTCGGGGCCGGTGCGCCAGTCGGTGGCCGGGCCGAACCGGTCGGCGCCGCTGCGGGCGAAGGTGGCGGCCAGGTCCTGCTGGTGCTCGCCCAGTATGTGCACGCCGATGTGGTCGGCCTCGGCGACGACGGGCCAGCTGGAGGACCCGGTGCCGATGCCGAAGGAGATCAACGGGGGCTCCGCGGCCACCGAGTTGAGCGAGGTCGCGGTGAAGCCGACAGGTCGGCCGCCGCGCTGGGCGGTGATCACCGCGACGCCCGCGGCGTGCTGACGGAAGACCGACTTGAGCAGTTCGGGAGAGGCGGTCTGAGAGGTACCGAGCTCGGGCGAGGCCGTCATGGAATTGTCCTTCTGCGATGGGTGCGACGGGGGCTGCGGGTGTTCAGCAGCCCGGACAGCGCGCGCTCGCGTTGCGGGCGAGGTCCACGTGGGCGCGTCCATGGAGAAGGAGATCTGTCGGCACATCGTCAGATTGACGATTCGGCACGGTCGCAGTCAAGTGGCTTCCGGGATATGGGAGATGCCTCACTGCGGGCCGCGACGAGAAAACCGGCGCGCACCTCACACCGCCCGCCCGAGCGCCGCGATGACGTCGGCGCGGCGCGGCTGTCCGGACGCCCGGCGCACGATGCGGCCCGTCGCGTCGAGCACGAGCACGGTCGGGGTGCGCGCGATCTCCAGGTCCCGTACGAGCGCGAGCCGCTCCTCGGCGTCGATCTCCACGTGCGCGACGCCGTCCACCATCGCGGCCACCTCGGCCAGGGTGCGCCGCGTCGCCCGGCAGGGCTGGCAGAACGCGCTGGAGAACTGCACCAACGTGGCCCGCCGCCCGAGCCCGCACCCCAGCTCGGCCTCGCCGAGCCTGCGCCCGCCGTCGTCCACCACGCCGCCTCCCACTGCCACTGCCCCGCCCATGTCTTCACACGGCCACTACCTGCACTGTCGTACGGTTGCAGCGCGTATCGGTCCGCAATGATTCCCCCGGCCCCGACCTGCGAAGACGTGACGAGAATCTCCCCTGCGCACAGCGCCAGGACTGGCCAGCTCGGCGCGCATCGGGCACCATCTGCCCAAAGCCTAAAACCTACGGCTGCGTAACTTATTCTCCGGGAGCACCCTCCCCGGGCACACGAAGGGTCTCCCCTCAGATGGCAGAACTCGTCTATCGGCCGGTCATCGGCGCCGCACGCACGATGTTCAAGGCGCTCGACCTGAAGATCGACACCCAGGGTTCGGAGAACATCCCGCGCACGGGCGGGGCGGTGCTCGTCAGCAATCACATCAGCTACCTCGACTTCATCTTCACCGGGCTCGCGGCGCTGCCGCAGAAGCGGCTCGTGCGCTTCATGGCCAAGGAGTCGGTGTTCCGGCACAAGATCTCCGGCCCGCTGATGCGTGGCATGAAGCACATTCCGGTCGACCGCAAGCAGGGCGAGGACGCCTACCAGCACGCGCTCGCATCGCTGCGTTCCGGTGAGGTGATCGGTGTGTTCCCGGAGGCGACGATCTCGCAGTCCTTCACGCTGAAGAGCTTCAAGTCGGGTGCGGCGAGGCTCGCCCAGGAGGCCGGGGTTCCGCTGGTCCCGATGGCGCTGTGGGGCACCCAGCGGGTGTGGACCAAGGGGCGGCCGCGCAATTTCAAGCGCAGCCACATCCCCGTCACGATCCGCGTCGGCGAGCCCGTGGAGGCGCCCGCCGACCAGTACGCGGGCGCCATCACACGGCGGCTGCGCGAGCGCTGCCAGGAGCTCCTCGAAGCCGCCCAGCGCGCCTATCCCGTACGCCCGAAGGACGCGAGCGACACCTGGTGGGTGCCGGCCCACCTGGGCGGTACGGCGCCGACGCCCGAGCAGGTGAAGGCCGCCGAGGCCAAGGGCTGAATCGTCACTCCAGTACGGATGCGGCGACCGGGGGGCGGACGGTGATCCGCGCCCCCGGGCTGAACTTCTCCAGGAGTTCGGCCAGTTCGGCGCCGGCCGTGACCAGGTCGCAGTGCGGCGCCATGCCCTCCAGGAGGAAGAGCGCGTTGACCGACTCCTCGGTGAGCCTGGTCCGCACTCCCTGGCGCCAGTTCCAGCGGCGGCAGGTGACGCCCTCGTCGTCGCACCACACCACTTCGCCCGCGTCCGGGTGCTCCACGACCGCCTCGCCGCCCGCAACCGTGTGGAACGGCTCCTCGCCGGTGGCCCGCACCAGACGCATCGACCCCTTGATGTGATCGGTGTCCTCGCCGCCGACCGGGACGAGGTGGGCGACGCTGATCGCGTTGTACGCGTCGACGAGCCGGTTGATGCGCGGCAGCCCGCCGTCGGCCAGGGCCCGCTTGGCGAGCGCCTCGGCCGAGTTGCGGGTGCGGTTCGGCTTGGAGCCGAAGGCGGTGTAGGCGGCGCGCCAGGCGGCCATGTGCGGATCCTCGTGCGGGGCCCGGCCATCGAGCCGGTCGGCGAGCCGGCGCGCGGCGTCGTCGAGCAGCGCCGAACTCGCCTCGTCACTGGGTCCGTTGACGAGTCCGTACGCCTCGACGGCGACGTGGGTGAAGCCGGGCGCGATGGCCCTGACGTCGTCGGACACGGTGAGTGTGAGCGTCATGATCGGTGGTGCCTCACAGTTCGGTCGGGTAGATCGGCCACAGCGACGGCCGGTCGGGGGCGGCTCGCAGAGCGCTCATGACCGCCGGATGAGGTACATCGTAAAGCACTGGGTAGTCCACTTCACTAAACTCCGGCCGGGCCTTCCGCGCAAGGCGCTCCTCGTCGAGCGAGAACCGCGCGTCGACCCCCGGCTTGTTGCCGCGCGCGTCGATGCGCGCCCACGCGTTCCCGCCGGGCAGCCGGACGGCGACCAGGCCGTGAATGAAGGGGTTGGAGCCGTCGTCGTCGGCCAGCCGCTGGTAGCAGAAGGCGGCCGGGATCGCTTCGGCGCGCAGCAGCGCGGCCAGGGCGTGCGACTTGGCGCAGCAGATTCCGGTGCGCTCGGCGAGGACGTCGGAGGCCCGCCAGGTCACCCGCAGGTCGCCGGAGTCCTGGGAGTGCGGGATCTCGTCCCGGACGAATTCGTAGGCGGCTTTGGCGTATGAGTATGTGTCCGTGGCGCCGGACGCAAGCCGGGCGGCCGTCTCGCGCACGAGCGGGTGCTCATGGTCGATGACCTCGTCCGCAGCGAGGTAGGCGGCGAGTTGGGGATGGCGCTGGATGAGTTCCATGGCAGGCGAGCGTACGAATGCGGCCGCCCGCAAGTCAATGACTTTACGGACGGCCGCATAGGTATCCAAATGCGTCTGGGCCGGTTAGCGGGCCATCTCTTCCTTCAGCGCCGCCAGGAAGCCGTCGACGTCGTCCTCGGTGGTGTCGAAGGAGCACATCCAGCGGACGTCGCCGGCGTTCTCGTCCCAGAAGTAGAAGCGGTAGCGCTTCTGGAGCCGCTCGCTCACGTCGTGCGGCAGGCGCGCGAAGACGGCGTTGGCCTGCACCTCGTGGAGGATCTCCACGCCGTGGACCTGGCGCACGCCCTCGGCGAGGCGCTGGGCCATCGCGTTGGCGTGCCGGGCGTTGCGCAGCCACAGGTCCTTGGCGAGCAGCGCCTCCAACTGCACGGAGACGAAGCGCATCTTGGACGCCAGCTGCATGGACATCTTGCGGATGTGCTTCATCTGCTGGACCGCGTCCGGGTTGAGGACGACGATCGCCTCGCCGAACAGCATCCCGTTCTTGGTGCCGCCGAACGACAGGACGTCCACGCCGACCGCGTTGGTGAACGTACGCATCGGAACGTTCAGCGAGGCGGCCGCGTTGGATATGCGGGCCCCGTCGAGGTGGACCTTCATGCCGCGCTCGTGGGCGTGCTCGCAGATCGCCTTGATCTCGTCGGGCGTGTAGACCGTGCCCAGCTCGGTGTTCTGGGTGATCGAGACGACCTGCGGCATCGCCCGGTGCTCGTCCTCCCAGCCCCAGGCCTGCCGGTCGATGAGCTCGGGCGTCAGCTTCCCGTCGGGCGTCGCCACGGTGAGCAGCTTGAGCCCGGCCATGCGCTCGGGAGCGCCGCCCTCGTCGACGTTGATGTGGGCGGTCTCGGCGCACACGACCGCGCCCCAGCGGTCGGTCAGCGCCTGCAGCGCGGTGACGTTGGCCCCGGTCCCGTTGAAGACCGGGAAGGCCTCGGCGCCCGCGCCGAAGTGGCTGTGCATGACGCGCTGGAGGTGGTCGGTGTAATCGTCCTCGCCGTACGCGATCTGGTGACCGCCGTTGGCGAGCGTGAGGGCCGCGAGGACCTCGGGGTGCGCGCCGGCGTAGTTGTCGCTGGCGAAGCCGCGCACCGCCGGGTCGTGGTGCTGTCGCGCGTCGGTCCTCACGGCTTGGGGGTCAGCCACAGGCGCTGTCCATTCACTTCCTGGGCGGGCCGGTCCCAGACGCCGGCGATGGCGTCGGCCAGTTCCTTGACGTCGGTGAAGCCCGCGAACTTCGCATTGGGTCGCTCGGCGCGCATCGCGTCGTGCACCAGTGCCTTGATCACCAGGATCGCAGCAGCGGCCGTCGGCCCGTCCTCGCCCCCCGCCTTGCGGAAGGAGTCGCCGAGCGCCAGCGTCCACGCCTCGGCGGCGGCCTTGCCCGCGTTGTACGCGGCGTTGTTCGCGGTGGGCTTGTGCGCGCCGGACTGGCTGACCAGCACGAAACGGCCCCGGTCGCTGCGCAGCAGCGGGTCGTGGAAGGCCAGCGAAGTGTGCTGGACGGTCTTGATCAGGAGCTTCTCCAGAAGCTCCCAGTCAGCCAGGTCGGTCTCCGGGAAGGAGGTGCTGCCGCGCCAGCCGCCGACGAGGTGGACCATGCCGTCGATCCGCCCGAAGTCCTTCTGGATGCGGTCGGCCCAGTCGCGGGTGGCCTGGAGGTCGAGGAGGTCGACGGTGTCCCCGGTGACGGTGGCGCCGCCGTGCGCGTACCGCGCGGCGTCCACGGCCTCGGCCAGGCGCGCGGCGTCCGCGTCGGCGCCCACGACGATCGCGCCCGCCTCGGCGAGCCGCAGCAGGGCGGCCCGGCCGGCCGGCCCCGCGGCTCCCGCCACGGCGACGACGGCGCCGTTGAGAGGTCCGTTGTTCATTTTCCTCGCCCCTTCCGTACGAGAGCTCACGCGGCAGCCCCGACCGAGCCGGAAGCGGCGGTGATCCCCTTGGTGGAGGCGATCACGTCCTTCAGCTTCTTGGAGAGCGCCTCATAGAACATGCTGAGCGGAAACTCGTCCGGAAGCACGTCGTCGACGAGCTTGCGGGGCGGCTGGGAGAGGTCCAGGGCGTCGGGGCCCTTGGCCCAGCGCGATCCCGGGTGCGGGGCGAGGTAGGTGGAGACCAGCTCGTACGCGGCGAACCAGTGCACCAGCTTCGGCCGGTCGATGCCGCCGCGGTAGAGCTTCTCGATCTCGGCGCACAGCTGGTTGGTGACCTGCGGGGCGCGGTCCCAGTCGATGTGCAGCTTGTTGTCGGTCCAGCGCACCACGTCGTGCTTGTGCAGGTAGGCGAAGAGGAGCTGGCCGCCGAGCCCGTCGTAGTTGCGGACGCGGTCGCCGGAGACCGGGAAGCGGAACATCCGGTCGAAGAGCACGGCGTACTGGACGTCACGGCCGTGCCGGTTGCCCTCGGCGTCCAGCTTCACGGCCTCCTTGAAGGCGGTGAGGTCACAGCGCAGCTCTTCGAGGCCGTACATCCAGAACGGCTGGCGCTGCTTGATCATGAAGGGGTCGAACGGCAGGTCGCCGTGGCTGTGGGTGCGGTCGTGGACCATGTCCCAGAGCACGAAGGCCTGCTCGCAGCGCTCCTGGTCGGCCACCATCCCCCGGATGTCCTCGGGCAGTTCGAGCCCGAGGATGCGTACCGACGCCTCGGTGACGGCGCGGAAGCGGGCCGCCTCGCGGTCGCAGAAGATGCCGCCCCAGGTGAAGCGCTCGGGGGCCTCGCGCACGGCGATCGTCTCGGGGAAGAGGACGGCCGAGTGCGTGTCGTAGCCCGAGGTGAAGTCCTCGAAGGTGATGCCGCAGAACAGCGGGTTGTCGTAGCGCGTGGCTTCCAGCTCGGCGAGCCACTCGGGCCACACCATGCGCAGCACGACCGCTTCGAGATTGCGGTCGGGGTTGCCGTTCTGCGTGTACATGGGGAACAGGACCAGGCGCTGGAGTCCGTCGGCGCGGTCGGCGGCCGGATGGAACCGCATCAGCGAGTCCAGGAAGTCCGGCACGTCGAAGGCACTGTCGGCCCATTTACGCAGGTCGCCGACCAGCGCGTGGTGGTAGACGGCGTCGTGCGGGAGCAGCGGGGAGAGCTGCTCGACCGCGGCTATGACCTGGTCCAGGGTGGCCTCGACGACGGCGCGGAGCGGGGCGCCCTCGGCGTCGAAGTCGATCGAGCCGTCCTTGGACTGCCAGGGCCGGATCTCCTCGACGGCATTCTTGAGCGCGGTCCATGCGGGGTGGTCGACCACCCGCCGGTCGGATACTGCGCCCCCCACGGCCGGGTCCTGCACAAGAATTTCCGTCATGTCACTTCCTCCACAGGAGAACCTCGCGTTAAGACACCGTATCCGCGTTCGGTTCCCCCGCTCAAGAGGTATCTCAATAAATTATCCTGCCATCCCGCTTTCGCGCCGCTCTTCTTCCTGTGTTAACGCAATGGCACGGCTATGGCTGCGGCGCGGCCGGTGATCGCGACCCGGCCTTCGGCGATCGGGCGGACACCGGCATGATCGGGCGTGGGCTGAAACCGACCGATGCGGATCGGTACGGATCGCAACGGCGCCGACGCGGATCGGTGGGATCCGCCAACCGCGCCTCCAGGATCACGGAGCTTCTCACGGGCCCTTCAGGGGTTGTGCCCGCGCGCCGCGCTTACTTCAATTCGCCATATGACTAGTCGTCAGTTCCCCAACGGGCAGTACGCGGCACGGCGGTTGCCGCCGACGGCATGGGCGGTGCTCGGGCTGCTCTCGTTCCCCGGCGAGCGGACCGGCTACGAGCTCAAGAAGTGGGCCGACGGCTCCCTGCGGTTCTTCTACTGGTCCCCCGCGATCAGCCAGATCTATGCCGAGCTGCGCCGCCTGGAGGCGCTCGGGTACGCCACGTCCCGCCGCTCGGGGCCCGAGGAGCCGCGCGCCAAGCGGCGCTACGCGATCAGCGAGGCCGGCCGCGACGCGCTCGCCGAGTGGGCCGACTCCCCGGAAGCCGCGGGCCCGCCCGTCCTCAAGCATCCGCTGGTGCTGCGGATCTGGCTCGGGCACCTGGCGGCGCCGGACCGGCTGCGCGCCCTGATCGAGGAGCACCTCGCCCGTACCGAGGCCGAGCTGAAGGAGGTGCGGGCCGCGCTGGCCCGTACCGAGGACGACGAACAGTGGGCACATCCGCGGATCGCGCTGCGCTGGAGCGAGCTGCGGGAGCTGGCCGAACTGGAGCTGGCACGGGCGATGCTCGCCGACCTGGACCGGCTGGCGCCGCCGCAGGGTGGAGAGCAGGGTGGAGAACCGGACAATCACGACGGCTGGCCCGGCCCCTGATGAGGCCCGGACGCCCAGGACGTCAAGGGCCGGAGGAATCGCCCACGGGCGGGTGACACGGGTTGGCCCGCGCGGGGTGCGCACAGGTAGGACGGAGTCCTTCCGTCCGTCGCCCGCACCCCGGAGCCGCCCCCGTGAGTACCCGCGCAGTGCTTGTCGCAGCCGTCATCACCGGCCTCATCCTCGGGATCGCGTCAACCCGCGCGGAGGAGTCCGATGCCCCGCGCGAGCCGGGGTCCGTTGCGGTGGCGGGCCGTTAGGCTGCGGCTGCCGCGTGCGCACGGGACTCCCGCACGCGCCAATACCGCCGTCGACGGAAGCGAGGCCTGTCTTGACGTTCCTCACCATCGGTCATCGCGGGGTCATGGGTGTCGAGCCGGAGAACACCCTGCGTTCCTTCGTCCGCGCAGAACGCGCGGGCATGGACGTCATCGAACTCGATCTGCACCTCAGCAAGGACGGCGCCCTCGTCGTCATGCACGACGCCGAGGTCGACCGCACCACGGACGGAAGGGGCCCCATCGGCGAGATGACCCTGGCCGAGCTGCGGGAGCTGGACGCGGGTCAGGGCGAGCGCATCCCCGTGTTCGAGGAAGTGCTCGACGCGGTGAAGACCCCGGTCCAGGCAGAGATCAAGGACGTCGCCGCGGCCCGCTCGCTCGCCGAGGTGATCCAGCGGCGCGATCTGGCGAGCCGGGTGGAGGTCCTGTCGTTCCACGACGAGGCGCTCGCCGAGATCGCCTCCCTCGTGCCCGGGGTGCGCACCGGGCTCGTCGACGACAGCTGGGGCCCCGATCTCATCGACCGGGCCCGGGCCGTCGGCGCGAAGACCCTGGTCCTGAGCATCCACCGGCTCACCCTGGAGACGGTCGAGCAGGCTCACGCGGCGGGGCTCAAGGTGATCGGCTGGACCGTGAACACCCAGGACCAGCTGCGCCTCGTGCGCGCCCTGCAACTGGACGGCGCGACGACCGACTACCCCGAGATCCGCCGCACCGGCCGCTTCACCGCGTAGCGCTCGGTCAGCCCAACTCCTTGACGAGCAGCTCGAATTCGAGGTCGTCGCGCTGCGGCAGGCCGAAGCGCTCGTCGCCGTACGGGAAGGGCGTCATCCTTCCCGTACGGCGGTAGCCGCGCCGCTCGTAGAAGGCGATGAGCTCGTCCCGTACCGAGATCACGGTCATGTGCATCTCGCGCACGCCCCACTCGGCATGGACGGTGCGCTCCGCCTCGGCGATGATCTGCTTGCCGAGGCCCGCGCCCTGGAGCGCGGGAGAGACCGCGAACATCCCGAAGTAGGCGGCGTCACCGCGGTGTTCGAGCTGGCAGCACGCGACGAGGACCCCGTCCCGCTCCACGGTGAGCAGCTTGCTGCCCGGCGTCGTGATGACCGCGCGCACTCCGTCGGGGTCGGTGCGCTGGCCTTGCAGGATGTCGGCCTCGGTGGTCCAGCCGGCGCGGCTGGAGTCCCCGCGGTAGGCCGACTCGATGAGCGGCACCAGCGCCTCGACGTCGGCTTCGGTGGCGTCCCGGTAGCTCAGCTCTCCGGCGACACGCCTTGCGGTGTCCATCGTGCGGTCTCCCTGCTGATCGATTTGCGCTGCGGCGGCCTCCCGAGCGTAACCCGGCCCGTTAGGGTCCCTTGCCATGGTGCACGTATTGAGCAGCCGGACCCTTCTGCGCCCCACCGACCCCGAGCGTTCGCGCGCCTTCTACGGCGAACAGCTCGGGCTCGCCGTCTACCGCGAGTTCGGTACGGGGCCGGAGCGCGGCACGGTGTACTTCCTGGGCGGCGGCTTCCTTGAGGTGTCCGGCCGCGCCGAGCACCCGCCGGCGCCGGGCCTCCAGCTGTGGCTCCAGGTGGCGGATGTGGCGCGGGCGCACGAGGAGCTCGTGGCGCGCGGGGTGGCCGTCGCGCGGCCGCCGGTGCGCGAGCCGTGGGGGCTCGTCGAGATGTGGATCGAGGACCCGGACGGGGTGCGCATCGCGGTCGTGGAGGTCCCGGCCGACCACCCACTGCGCTTCCGCCCCTGACGACACGGCACGGCGTTCGGCGGCTCCCGGCGTCCGGGGCCGTCCGGCGGCCCCGGCTCTGACCGGCGAAGATCTCCCGCGCGCTCCCCTTGTGTGTCCCTGCGCCCGCGTATGCGGCCCCCCGGCCGGGCATCGACCTGTCGGCAGGGCCATCCATCGAGCGGGGGAGGTACGCCGTGCACGGTCCGGTGCTGCCCGGCTGGCTGCTCGTCGCACTGTGCGCGGCGACCGGTTCGTACTGTCTGCTGCGGATGCGCAGCGGTTCCGCGCAAGCCCGTGGGGCGGCGGGCGGCGAGGCGGTGATGGGATTCGGGATGGCCGCGATGGCCGTGCCGGGCGCGTTCCTGTCCCCACCACCGTGGCTGCCGGCGGGGTACGCGGTGATCTTCGGCGGTGCCGCGCTGCGGGCGCTGTGGCTGGCGCGGGGCGGGGTGCACCATCTGCACCACGTGGTGGGCTCGCTGGCCATGGTCTACATGGCGCTCGCGATGGCGCCGGGGGCCGGGGGCGGCGCGCACGCCGGGCACGAGGGGCATGCGGCGGGCGGCGTTCCGCTGCTGACCGGGGCGCTGCTGCTGTACTTCGCGGGCTATGTCCTGTCGGCGGGGGCGCGGCTGCTGCCCACGACGAGCGGGGGCGGATCCGTGGCGGCCGTCTCCTGGGGCGCGCGGCCCGAACTGGCGCTGGCCTGCCGCCTTTCGATGGGGATCGCCATGCTCGCGATGCTGGGGATGGTCTGAGGCGCCCCGCGGGGTGGGCGGCGCGCTCGGGCGCATGGGCATCCAGGGCTCGCCCGGAGACGAGGTCCGGCCGGAGTCCCCCACCGGGAAGCGGGCGCCGAAGCTCCCCGCGCGACGGACACACGCGGCCCCGTCGTGGCGTGCGTCACTTGGCGTCCGCGGCCATACCTATGACGGCGGCCCCGCTCATAGGCTGAGACCATGACGGTCTCCCTCGCGTTGCTGGTGCTCGGCCTGGTGTCCGCCGTCGCCGCCCCGCGAGTCCTCGCCCGCGCCGACTGGGTCGAGCGCGAGCCGGTGGTGGCGCTGTGGGTGTGGCAGTGCGTGGTGGCGGCGGTCCTGCTCTGCTTCGGGCTCGCGATGGTCTTCAGCGCCGCCTCCGCCTGGCAGACCGTGCGCGGCCAGGTCTTCGCGCCCGCGCCCCGCGCCGTCGTCGAGGCCTACGCGCTCGGGCCGTACGGTCCCTGGTCGGCGGCGCTCGCGGTGGTGCTCTTCCTCGGCGGCGCCTGGACCGGGGCGATGCTCACCCGGGAGATCAGGGACAGCTGGGCGCGCCGTCGCCGGCGCCGGGCGGAGCTGCGCCTCCGCTCGCCGCTGCTGCCCGGCGAGGAGCCCTCCGGCGAGCGTCTGGTCGTCCTGGAGGCGGCCCGCCCGGATGCCTGGTGGCTGCCCGGCCAGACACCCCAACTGGTCATCACCACAGCGGCACTTCAGCGCCTGAAGGGCCGTCAGCTCGATGCGGTGCTCGCCCATGAGCTCGGCCACGCGCGGGCCCGGCACGACTGGCTGCTGCACTGTTCCGGCGCGCTCGCCCGGGGGTTCCCGCAGGTTCCGGTGTTCGCCGCGTTCCGCGACGAGATGCACCGCCTGGTGGAACTGGCCGCCGACGACGTGGCGTCGCGCCGCTTCGGCCGCCTCACGATCGCGCTCGCACTGGTCGAACTCAACGAGCACCGCGGGGTGTTCGGGCCCTGCCCCACCCCGGACGGCCAGCTCCCCCAGCGCGTGCACCGGCTCCTGTCGGCGGCGCCGAGGCTGCCCGCGAGCCACCGCCTGCGGCTGACGGCGTACGCCGCGCTCGTGCCGGCCGTGCCGCTGGTCGTCGCCCTCGTGCCGGGCCTGCACGCCTTGGGCTAGCCGTACCCCGGCCCGATCGGCTTGGATCATCCGCATGCTGCTCGCCCCCTCCCAGGCCCGCCCGCGCCCGACCGGGCCGCTCCGGGCCGGTCTCGTCTGCGCCCTGCTCGCCGGGGTCCTGCTGGTTCTGGTGGTGGCCCAGTGGGGCCCGCTGATGGCGCTGGACCGGGCGGTCGCCGACGGACTGCACCGCCGGGCCGTGGCCGACCCCGGCCTCACCCACGTCAACCGGGTCCTGACCGACTGGGTGTGGGATCCGTGGGCGATGCGGGCTCTGCTCGCGGTGGTCGTCGGGGTCCTGCTGTGGCGCGGCGAGCGGCTGCTCGCGCTGTGGGTCGCGGCGACGAGCGGCCTCGGTACGGCCGTGCAGCAGGGGCTGAAGGCGGCGGTGGACCGGGACCGGCCGCGGTGGCCGGACCCGGTGGACTCCGCCGGGTACGCCGCGTTCCCGTCCGGCCACGCGCTGAGCGTGACGGTCGCCTTCGGGCTGCTCGTGTGGCTGCTCGCGCTGCACGGGGCCGGGCGCCGGACCCGTACGGCCGTGCCGGCGATCGGGGTGGTCTCCGCGCTCGGCGTGGGGTTCACGCGGCTGTTCCTGGGCGTGCACTGGCTCTCGGACGTGGTGGGCGGCTGGCTGATCGGCGTGGCGGTCGTCACGCTGAGCGCGGCGGCCCACCAGCGATGGGCCTTGAACCGGCGGGGATGAGCACGCGAGGATCACGAGCATGACGATCAAGAGCGTTCTCTTCGACTTCTCCGGCACCCTGTTCCGGATCGAGCCGGTCGACACATGGCTCTCCGCCGTCCTCGACGCCTCCGGCATCGCGCTGCCGGACGCCGAACTCGCTCGCTGCACAAGGGAGTTGGAGGAGGCGGGCGCACTGCCCGGCGGCGCCAACCCGTTGCGGCTGCCCGACCAGCTGGCCGACCTGTGGGCCGTGCGCGACCGGAGCGGCGAACTCCACCGCGAGACGTACACCGGTCTCGCACGGCAGGTGGAGCTGCCCGATCCGCGCCTGTACGACCTGCTCTACGACCGCCACAAGACCCCGGCCGCCTGGCAGCCGTACCCCGATGCGAAGCAGGTCCTCGAAGGGCTGCGGCAGCGCGGCATCACGGTCGGCGTGGTGAGCAACATCGGGTGGGACCTGCGGCCGGTCTTCCGCGCGCACGGCCTGGACGACTTCGTGGACGCGTACGTACTGTCCTTCGAGCACGGGGTGCAGAAGCCGGACGAGCGGCTGTTCAGGGCGGCCTGCGAGGCGCTCGGGCAGGACCCGCGCGAGGTCCTGATGGTGGGCGACGACCGGCGGGCCGACGGCGGCGCCGCGGCGCTCGGCTGTGCGGTGCACTTCGTCGACCACCTGCCGGTGGACGAGCGTCCGGACGCCCTGCTGCCGGTGCTCGCGCTGGCCGGGGGCGGCCGCTGAACAGCCGCAAGGAGTGACCGGAAGGGGCTGGAGGAAAAGGGGGCCACCCGTCCGGGGTGATCCCCCGCGTCACCCCGAACGAGCAGCCCATGCCGCAGGTCAGGCCCCGGCGAAGGGGTACCGTCCCGCGACCACCTGAGTATATTGGCTCCAAGCCAGTCAACGCAGGAGTTACAGCATGTCCCCGCGCAGCGCATCGGTCAATGAAGAATTGCGCAGACGTTCTCGCGAGCGGCTGCTGCAAGCCACTGTGGAGCTGGTGGCGGAACGTGGCTATGAGTCGACGACTCTCGGCGACATCGCGGACCGGGCCGGTTCGGCCCGCGGCCTGGTGTCGTACTACTTCCCGGGCAAGCGCCAGCTGCTCCAGTCCGCGGTGCACCGCCTCATGCATCTCACGCTTGAGGCGGGCCTGGAGCGCGAGCCGCAGAGCGCCGACGGGCGCGAGCGGCTGGCCCGCGCGATAGACGCGATCCTCGGGCTCACACACTCCCAGCCGGTCCTCATGCGGGCCCACATGGCGGGGATCCTGCAGGCCCAGGGGTTCGTGCAGTGCCCCGAGCAGCAGCGCCTGGCCGCCCTTCTGCGGGAGACCGTGGAGCGCTACGGCTCGCAGGACGTGGACGCCGAGTACCCGCTGCTGCGGGCCAACCTGATGGGCGCCGTCTTCGCCGCGCTGCTTCCGGGCGCGCCGATGGACGCGACGACCCTGCGGGCCGAGCTGTTCCAGCGGTACGGACTCGACTGGGAGCTGGGCGTGCCGCCCGAACCGGCCCCCTGACCGGCGGCGCATGTCTACCCGCCGTGCACACAGCGGTGCCATCCTGAAGGTCCTCTGCGGACTTCTGCGGTTCTCTCTCCCAAGGAGCACCCGCCATGCTGCGCATCGCCGTCGTCGGATCCGGGCCGAGCGGGGTCTACACCGCCCAGAGCCTGCTGGAGCAGAGCGCGGTCGCACAGGTCCACGTGGACGTCCTGGACCGGCTGCCGTGCCCGTACGGCCTGGTCCGCTACGGGGTCGCCCCGGACCACGAGAAGATCAAGTCGCTGCAGAACAATCTCCGCACCGTCCTTGAGGACGGCCGCATCCGTTTCCTGGGGCACGTCGAGGTGGGCCCGGGCGGCGTCCCGCCGGAGCTGCTGCTGCGGCTCTACCACGCGGTGGTGTACTGCGTCGGCGCCAAATCCGACCGGCATCTGGGGATTCCCGGCGAGGACCTGCCGGGCAGTTTCTCCGCGACCGAGTTCGTGTCCTGGTACAGCGCGCACCCCGACAGTGACCCCAACTCCTTTGTCCTGGGCGCGCGTTCGGCCGTGGTGATCGGTGCGGGCAATGTGGCGGTGGACGTCGCGCGGATGCTGGCCCGCGGCGCGGACGAGCTGCGGCCGACCGACGTGCCGCAGTCCGCGCTCGACGCGCTCGCCGTCAGCCGGGTGCGCGAGGTCCACATGGCGGCCCGGCGCGGCCC
The DNA here is from genome assembly GCF_045206365.1 of Streptomyces sp. NBC_00212. NCBI lineage: Bacteria > Bacillati > Actinomycetota > Actinomycetes > Kitasatosporales > Streptomycetaceae > Streptomyces > Streptomyces sp. NBC_00212. Next base: position 7,465,309 of record NZ_CP108115.1, on the reverse strand, counting down.
CTCGCAGGCCCGGTTCACCACCAAGGAGCTGCGGGAGCTGGGCGCGCTGCCGGGCGCGGACGCGACGGTGGACGCCGCCGAGCTGGCCCGGGACCCGGACTTCGCCGATCCGTCCGCACTGCCGGGCGCGGTCCGGCGCAATGTGGAGGTGCTGCGCGGCTGGGTGGGGCGCGGGCAGCGACCGGGCGTACGCCAACTTCATCTGCGGTTCTATCTGCGCCCCGTGGAGCTTGTGGAGCGGGACGGCAGGGTGGGCGCGGTGCGCTTCGAGCGGACGGTGCCGGACGGCGCGGGCGGGGTGCTCGGCACCGGGACGTACGAGGACATCGAGGCACAGCTGGTGCTGCGGGCGGTCGGCTACCGCGGGGTGCCGCCGCAGGGGCTGCCGTTCGACCCGGCGACGGGGACCGTGCCGCACGCGGCGGGCCGGGTGCTGCGCGAGGGGGCGCCGTCGCCGGGCGAGTACGTGGCGGGCTGGATCAAGCGCGGCCCGACGGGCGTGATCGGCACCAACCGCCCCTGTGCGAAGGAGACGGTGACCTCGCTCCTCCAGGACGCCCCGCACCTGGCCGAGCGCCCGGTGGCGGCCGAACCGCTCGACGCACTACGGGAGTTGGGACTTCACCCGGTCACCTGGCAGGGCTGGCTGGCGATCGAGCGCGCCGAGGCCGAGCTCGGGCAGTCGCTGGGGCGCCGCTCGGTGAAGATCCCCGACTGGGACGGGCTGCTCGCGGCCGCGCTGGACCCGCGCTGAGGCGGGCCGGCTCTCAGGCGACGTCGCCGAGCCGCTCGGCCTCCCGTCCGGCCGCGTCCAGGATGGTGTCGAGCAGACCGGGGAAGAGGGCGTCGAGGTCGGCGCGGCGCAGGCCGTTCATCTTGGCGGTGCCCCGGTAGACCTGCTGGATCACGCCGCTCTCGCGCAACACGCGGAAGTGGTGGGTGGTCGTCGACTTGGTGACGGGCAGCACGAAGTGCGAGCAGGAGAGCTCGCCATCGGTCGTGGCGAGCGCCCGGACCACCTGCATCCGCATGGGGTCGGACAGTGCGTGCAGGATGCACTCCAGGCGGATCTCGTCGCGCGCCGGGTGGGCGAGTTCACGGGTGTTCGTCGGGGTGGTCACGGACGCTATTGTACGAGACTCATCGTAGTTTGACATCTCCCGTACTACGAGAGCTATCGTACGAAGCGTTCCCGGCGCCGCACCGGCGCCCCGGGCCGTTTCGACTGGAGTCTGTCGTGTCTGCTGCGAGTGCCCTCTTCGAGCCCTACACCCTGCGGTCCGTGACCGTCCCGAACCGGGTCTGGATGGCGCCGATGTGCCAGTACTCGGCCGAGGTCTTCGGGCCGAACGCGGGCGTGGCCCACGACTGGCACTTCGCCCACTACGCGGCCCGTGCCGCCGGCGGCACGGGCCTGATCCTGGTCGAGGCCACGGCCGTCAGCCCCGAGGGCCGGATCTCGCCCGCGGACCTCGGCATCTGGAACGACACCCAGGTCGAGGCGCTGCGCCGGATCACCACCTTCCTGGAGAGCCAGGGCACCGTCCCCGGCATCCAGATCGGGCACGCCGGCCGCAAGGCCTCCACGGACCGCCCCTGGCTGGGCGGCGCACCGCTGGGCCCGGACAGCGAGGAGGGCTGGCAGCCGCTCGGTCCGAGCCCGGTGGCCTGGGACGAGGGCCACACCGTTCCCACCGAGCTGACGGTCGATCAGATCAAGGAGGTCGTCGGCCAGTTCGCCGACGCCGCCCGCCGGGCTCTCGACGCCGGTTTCAAGGTCGTCGAGATCCATGGCGCGCACGGCTACCTGATCGGCGAGTTCCTCTCCCCGCACTCCAACAGGCGCACCGACGAGTACGGCGGCTCGTTCGAGAACCGCACCCGCTTCGCCCTCGAAGTCACCGACGCCGTACGGGCGGTGTGGCCCGAGGAACTGCCGCTCTTCTTCCGCGTCTCCGCCACCGACTGGCTGGAGGAGGGCGGCTGGGACGCCGACGACACGGTCCGCCTGGCAGCCCTGCTCAAGGAGCACGGCGTGGACCTCCTCGACGTGTCGACCGGCGGAAACGCCTCGGGCGTACGCATCCCTACGGGGCCCGGCTACCAGGTGCCGTTCGCCGAGCGGGTGCACAACGAGAGCCCGCTCGCGGTCGCGGCCGTCGGCCTGATCACCGAGCCGGTGCAGGCCGAGAAGATCCTCGCGAACGGCGAGGCGGACGCGGTCCTGCTGGGCCGCGAGCTCCTGCGCAACCCGTCGTGGGCCCGCCAGGCGGCCCGTGAGCTGGGCGGCGAAGTGCGCGTGCCGCAGCAGTACCACCGGTCGGTCTGAGCCCCACCGGCATTCACCCGACCTCGAAGGGCTCGCTCACTCCGGTGAACGGGCCCTTCGTCGCGCTGTCGCCGTGGTACGCGATGCGGTAGGAGCCCGGCGGTGTGTCCGGCGGGATGTTCCAGGTGACCGTGGCGACCGAGGTCGCGCCGCCGGAGCGGACCCAGCGGAACACCGTGGACCAGTCGCCGTCGTCCGCGGTGCGCGTCCATGATCCGTCGTCGCCCCGGCGCTCCACGGTCAGGTAACTGCCGCCCCTGCGCATGTCGTTGGAGGGGTGGGCGGCCACGAAGGAGGCGGTGGCGCGGCGGCCGATGAGCGAGAAGTCCAGCACGTCGCCGTAGCGCCGGCCCGGGTGCGGGGCGTCCGAGGCCGTGCGGCGGTGCCGCCGGCCCACCGGCACGGCGGGCTCCGGCGTGCCGGGGTCGACCGGGGTGCCGTCGCGCATCGCGGTGGCGAGGCCCGCCACGGTCTGGCACAGCGCGGGCAGCTCCCAGCGCCCGAAGAGCGTGCTGCCGCCCTCGTACTCCTGCGCGTCGTACTCCTCGGGCGTCGTCACGTAGTGGATGTACCCGTTGCTGTACCCGGCGACCAGGACGTCGGACAGCTCCGCGCCGACGATCGCCGCGACCGTACGCCGCAGCCGCAGACCGGCGACGATGGTGACCTCGCCGGGCACGCCGATGAGGAACAGCGGCCCGATGCGCAGGAGTTGGACGGCCGCACGCTCTTGGACCATCGGCAGGATTCGGTTGACGGGGCCCGCTGGCAGGGCGAGCGCCTTGGGGTACTGGGCGTCGCGCAGGGCGGGCGCGAAGGGGTAGACGAGCCGCCGCGAGACCGCGTCCCACAGGGGGTTGGCGCCGGGCCGGAACCCCTTGAAGCCGGGGCCGTCGACCCGGGCGCCGGCGAACGCGGCCGCTCCGGCGACGGGTGGCGAGGTGCGGTGCGTACGCCCGTCGCCGGTGAATTCAGGGCGCACGTCGACGGCGGAGAGGTGGACGTGGGTGGCGCGGGAGTCGAGCCCGCCGGAGATCTCCTCGCCACCGGTGAGCGCGGCCGCGGCCTCGTACTGGCGGGTGCCGATGATCCGGGTGTTCTCGAACTCGTCGCCGGTCGGTCCGCACCCGGGCGCCAGGCCCAGGTTCGGCGACATGTCGCCCGCGTTGGTCTGCGCGAAGGCGGTCACCAATTCCGGTGCGGTGTCGGCGAGATGGTCCACCCCGGCCACCTCGCGCTCCCAACGTAGGGCGGCGTAGCCCTTGTTGTCGGCGCTGATCAGCCGGTTGCGGTTGGTCATGCTGGTGTTGTGGGTGGCGAACCAGTTGACGGCCGCCGCGAGTCGGCCGTCGCGCTCGACGGTGAGCAGAGTGGTTGCCGGGTCGATGGCGCCGGGAAAGTGCGCGCGGTCGGCCGCCGGGTTGCGCCCGAAGGCCCGGCGCGAACGGTTGACGCTGGCGTCGGTCAACTCACCACGAGAGAGCCTGAGTTGAGCGGGCGCCAGGTCGGCGATCGCCGCCCGGGCGGCCTCCGTGATGCCGTCGGTGATCGCGCGGAACGTCTGCTCGCGGAAGCCGCCGGTGTTGCTGTTGTAGAGCGCGTGGTGGAAGTAGCCGCCGGGCCCGCAGTGGGTGTGGGTGGCGGTCAGCATCACATTGGCCGCGCCGTAGCCGTCGGGAAGGCGCCGCAGCACCTCCCGCACGACGGCGTCCGACATCAGCGGCAGTTCGCACACGACGAGCAGCAGCCGGGCCCCGCCCGCCTCGAAGGCGAAGGCGCGGGCGCGCTGGCGGGTGTGGATGCCCGCGCTCTGCTGGTCCGCCTTGCCGTAGCCGAGCATGCCGCACTCGGCGGCCTCCCCGGTGATGTCGGCGATGCCGCGCCCGGCTCGAAATACCATACAGAGCAGGCTAGTTGACGTGATCGGGGTCGGAGTCGGCGATCTGTTCGTAGAGCGGCTGGGCCTGGAACCAGCCCGCGAAGTGGCCGCCGAGCTGGCCTCGGGTGTGCAGGGCGGTGTCGCGGTCGATGTGCTTGGGGGTGCCGGCGGCCATGGCGAGGAGCTGGGCCTGGCAGGAGCGCTCCATGGTGGTGAACCACCACACCGCCTCGGCGACGGAGTGGCCGACGGTGAGCAGCCCGTGGTTCTGGAGGATCACCGCCTTGTACGCGCCGAGTGCGGCGCCGATCCGCTTGCCTTCCTCGGCGTCGCTGACGACGCCCCGGTAGTCGCTGTAGAGACCGTGGTCCTCGAAGAAGGCGCAGGCGTCCTGGGTGATGGGGTCGAGCGGGATGCCGAGGGAGGAGAACGCCTTGCCGTGCAGGGAGTGCGCGTGGGCGGCGGCGATCGCGTCGGGGCGCGCCTGGTGGACGGCCGCGTGGATGACGAAAGCGGCACGGTTGACCGGGCGGGTGCCGTGCACGAGGTTGCCCTCGTGGTCGACGAGGATCAGGTCGGACGCCTTGATCCGGCTGAAGGCCATGCCGAACGGGTTCACCCAGAATCGGTCGGGGTGCTCCGGGTCGCGGACGGTGATGTGCCCGGCCACGCCCTCGGAGAAGCCGAAGCGGCCGAACAGCCGGAATCCGGCGGCCAGTTGCTCCTTGCGGTAGCGACGCTCCTCCTCGACGTCCTCGAAGGTGGGCGGCATGGGAACGGTGACCCCTTCGGGCATGGGGCCCGCCGCGCCCGCGATCAGCTCGGCGGGGGCGGGGGCCGCGCCTTCGTCACTCATGTGCGTTCCTCCTGGAGGGAGTTGCGGGTGGGGTGAAGGGAGTTGCCGGGGAGCCCGCATCGGATACATTCGCGTATCCGATACGCGTTCGGATGCTTTCCGAGTGCGTACGCGCTGTCAAGGGTCCGGGAGTGACGAGTGCCCAAGGGAACGACGAAGCGCCGGCCTCAGACGCTGGCCCGGCTGCTCGACGCCGCGCTGGAGGTGTTCGCCGAGTCGGGGTTCGGGGCGGCCAGGATCGAGGACGTCTGCCGGCGCGCGGGCTACACCCGGGGCGCCTTCTACTCCAACTTCTCCTCCAAGGAGGAGCTGTTCTTCGCCCTCTTCGACGCGCACGCGGCACGCGAGCTGGAGCGGATCACCAGGCTGGCCGACGAGACGGACGACAGCGACCTGTCAGCGGCGCGGATCGCCGCCCTGCTCGCGCACGTCGAGCCCGACGAGCGCACCTGGTTCCTGGTGACCACCGAGTTCACGCTGTACGCGATCCGCAATCAGGAGGCGGCCGCCCGGCTCGCCGATCATGACGCACGCCTGCGCGAGGAGGCGGCGGGCCTGCTCGGCGACCTCCTCGCGAGGGCCGGGCTCCGGCCGCGCGGGGATCTGGCGGAACTCGTGCGGGTCGTGGTCGCGCTGCGTGAGGGGGCGCTCGGCCAGAGTTACGTGGAGCCGGATGTCCTGGCACCCGGCGCCCTTGCCGAACGGTTCCTGCCCTACCTCGTGGAAGCGGTGACGAGACCCTTCTGAGCTGCCGCTCTCCCGCCATGTGGGCCGTTGTCAGTGGCCGGGTGCACACTGGCCACTATCCGGAACAACGGCGTTTTGGAGGGACCGGCATGACCGAGGTATTGCTCACGGTGGGTACGCGCAAGGGGCTCTTCGTCGGCCGCAGGCGCGGCGGGACCTGGGACTTCGAGGGGCCGCACTTCAACGCCCAGGCGGTGTACTCCGTCGCCATCGACACCCGGTACGAACCGTCGCCCCGGCTCCTGGTCGGCGGGGACAGCGCGCACTGGGGGCCGTCCGTGTTCCACTCCGACGACCTGGGCCGCACCTGGACCGAGCCGAAGCAACCGGCGGTGAAATTCCCGGAGTTCACGGGCGCTTCGCTGGAGCGGGTGTGGCAGCTGCGCCCGGCGGGGCCCGAGGCGCCGGGTGTGGTCTACGCGGGGACGGAGCCGGCCGCGCTGTTCCGCTCGACGGACGGCGGGGAGAGCTTCGAGCTCGTACGGCCCCTGTGGGAGCATCCGACACGCTCGCGGTGGGTGCCCGGCGGCGGGGGCGAGGGACTGCACACCATCGTCACGGACCCGCGCGACACCCGGGCGCTGACGGTCGCCGTGTCGACGGCGGGGGTGTTCCGCACCAAGGACGGCGGGGAGAGCTGGGCCCCCGCGAACAAGGGCGTCTCGGCGGTGTTCCTGCCGGACCCGAACCCGGAGTTCGGCCAGTGCGTCCACAAGATCGCCCAGGACCCGGCCGACCCGGACCGGCTCTATCTGCAGAACCACTGGGGCGTCTACCGCAGCGACGACGCCGGTGAGCAGTGGACGGACATCGGCGCGGGCCTGCCCTCCACCTTCGGCTTCGCGGCCGCCACTCATCCGCGCCGCTCCGGCACCGCCTACGTCTTCCCGATCACGGCCGACTCCGACCGGGTTCCGGCGGACAACAAGTGCCGGGTCTTCCGCACCGAGGACGCGGGCAAGAACTGGGAACCGCTCTCGGCGGGCCTGCCGCAGGACGCCCACTACGGCACGGTGCTGCGCGACGCGCTGTGCACCGACGACGCCGATCCGGCCGGGGTGTACTTCGGCAACCGCAACGGCGAGGTGTACGCGAGCGCCGATGACGGCGACAGCTGGAGCCTGCTCGCCTCGCACCTGCCGGACGTGCTGTGCGTACGGGCGGCGGTGATCGGTTGACGGGGGCGGGAATGCGGCGGGTGCTGCGCCAGTAGAGTGACGGCCGTGGCAGCACGACCGTTGAAAGAGATCGTCGAGCCCGGCTGGGCGGACGCACTGGAACCCGTGGCCGGAAGGGTCGCCTCGATGGGCGACTTCCTCCGGGAGGAGATCGCGGCAGGACGCACTTACCTGCCGTCAGGACCGAATGTGCTGCGCGCTTTCCAGCAGCCGTTCCACGAGGTGCGGGTGCTGATCGTCGGCCAGGACCCGTATCCGACACCTGGGCACGCGGTGGGCCTGTCGTTCTCGGTGGCGCCCGAAGTGCGGCCGCTGCCGGGCAGCTTGGAGAACATCTTCCGCGAGCTGAACTCCGACCTGGGCGCGCCGAGGCCGGCCAACGGCGACCTGACGCCCTGGACGAAACAGGGGGTGCTGCTGCTCAACAGGGCGCTCACGACGGCACCCCGCAAGCCCGCCGCCCACCGGGGCAAGGGCTGGGAAGAGGTCACCGAACAGGCCATCCGGGCGCTGGTCGCCCGCGGCACCCCGCTGGTGTCGGTGCTGTGGGGCCGCGACGCCCGCAATCTGCGCCCGCTGCTCGGCGACCTCCCGGCGATCGAGTCCGCGCACCCCTCCCCCATGTCGGCGGACCGCGGCTTCTTCGGCTCGCGCCCCTTCAGCCGTACGAACGAACTTCTTCAGCGGCAGGGCGCGCAGCCCGTCGACTGGCGCCTGCCGTGACGGACGGCGGCGCGCCCTGGGTGCTGGGGGTCGACTCCGGGGGATCCGGCGTACGGTTCGCGCTGCGCCGTGCCGAGCCGGGCTCCCCGGCCGAGGTCATCACCTCGAAGGAGCCGGTACGGACCGGTCCCGGCGGGATCGACGCCGGGCATCTCCTCGGTCAACTGCTCCCGGCCGTCGAGGAGTTGAGGGTGCGCGCCGGGGCTGACCGGATCGCGGCAGTGGCGGTGGGAGCTGCCGGGATGGCCACGCTCGGGGACGAGTTGCGGGCCGAACTGCCCGGCGCCCTGGCCCGTTCGCTCGGCGTGCGCACGCTCGCCCTGGCCGCCGACGCGGTCACCGCGTACGCGGGCGCGCTCGGCCAGCGGGCGGGGGCGGTCGTCGCCGCGGGGACCGGGATGATCGCGCTCGGCACGGATCTCGAAGGGTGGCGGCGAGCCGACGGCTGGGGGCATCTGCTCGGCGACTGCGGCAGCGGCGCCTGGATCGGCCGGGCCGGTCTGGAGGCGGCGCTGCGCAGCCACGACGGGCGACGGGGCGGTTCGGCGGCGCTGCTCGACCGCCTCACGGCGGTGTTCGGTGCGCCCGGGGACCTCCCGGGACTGCTGTATCCGCGGAGCGACCGGCCCGCCGTGCTCGCCTCGTTCGCGCCCGAGGTCGCGGGCTGCGCCGAGGCCGACCCGGTGGCCGCGGGCATCCTGCGGGACGCGGCCCGGCACATCGTCGAGGCGGCCGCCGCGGTCTGCCCCGCGGACATCGGCGTAGAGCCCCAAGTGGCGCTCACCGGCGGCCTGTTCAAACTGGGCGAGGCTCTTCTCGTACCGCTGAGGGAGGAGTTCCGCCGTCAACTGCCGTATGCGCGCACGGTCGAGGCGGCCGGGGATCCGCTCGACGGCTCGCTGCTCATCGCGGCGGGCCTCGCGGGCGGAGGGCTGCGACTGCCGCGGGACCCGCGCATGTTGTGGATCGCGACCGAGTGAGCGCGCGTGAGCGCCGAGACAGACCAGGACAGTTGATCTTTATGCCACTCTCCGGGAAAAACGGGACAGATACCGCTCAGATGTCCCCTCCCCGAACAGCCGCCCACGCAAAACCAGTAGCATGCGACGCCATGAGCACCCCCACTGGGCCAGCATCCGGCCTGCCCGTACGAATGCCGCGACCCCGCCAGTCCGGCCGGCACCGCCGCCCGGAACCGGTGGTTGCTCCGGAGGGCGCGCCCGCGCTCGTTCTCGCCGTTCCCGGCGTCCCCGGCCCGGCTGTGCGCAGCCTGGCCGACGAGGTCATCAGCATCGCCCGCTCCGAGCTGCCCGGCCTGCACGCCCGTATCGGCTACCTGGACAGCAACGAAGCCGAATCCGCCGAGTACCCCACGCTCGACGCCGTTCTCGCCCACACCGCCGCCGAGCGCAGCGCGCGCGTCGAGCAGGCGCGTGCCGCGGGCCGCGAGGTCGCCGAGCCCGAGGGCCCGGCCGCCGTGGTCGTCCCGCTGCTCGCGGGCCCCGACAGCGCCCTGATCCGCCGGATACGGCAGGCGGTCATGGACAGCCGCGCGGCCGCCGAGCTGACCGATGTGCTCGGCCCGCACCCGCTGCTCGCCGAGGGCCTGCACGTGCGGCTCTCCGAGGCCGGTCTGGCCCGCGCCGACCGCGCCCGGCTCTTCACGGTCGCGACCGCCGCCGACGGGATCATCCTGGCGACGGTGGGCGGCGAGGAGGCCGTGCAGGCCGCCGGGATCACCGGCATGCTGCTCGCCGCGCGCCTCGCCGTGCCGGTGATGGCCGCGGCCCTCGACCAGGAGGGCGCGATCGCGGCGATGGCCGCACAGCTGCGCGGCTCGGGTTCGGTGCAGCTCGCCGTCGCCCCGTACCTGATCGGCCCGGAGGTGGCCGAGGGGCTGCTCGACGCCGCCGCCAAGGAAGCCGAGTGCGCCGTCGCCGAGGCGCTCGGCGCCTACCCGGCGATCGGCAAGCTGGTCCTGTCGCAGTACGCGGCCGCGCTGGGCATCACCCCGCAGCCGCAGGGATCGCCGGTCCACTGACCGTACGTACGACGTGAGAGGCGGGGCCCGCACCGGACGTCCGGTGCGGGCCCCGTCGCGTCAGCGGTCAGCGGAAGACGACGCACGAGGCGGCGGGCGCCTCGATGGAGCCGGCCCGGGCGGGGATGCCGGTGGCCGGGTCGATGTCGAACCAGGTCACGTCGCCGGAGCGCTCGTTGGCGGCGTACAGGCGGCGCCCGGACGGGTCCAGGGTGAGATCGCGCGGCCAGTGCCCGCCGCAGTCCACGGTGGTGACGAGGCGGGCCTGCTCGCCCGTCGTGTCGAGCGCGAGAACCGCGATCGAGTCGTGCCCGCGATTGGCCGCCCAGACGAAGCGCCCGTCGTGCGCGACGACGACCTCCGAGGGGTACGTCGCCGTACGCACGCCGTCCTCGACGACGGGCACCTCGTGGAGGGCTTCGAGGCTGCCGCCCTCCGCGTCCCAGCGGCACACGGTGAGCGTCGGCACGAGCTCGTTGAGGACGTACGCGTGGCGTCCACCGGGGTGGAAGGCGAGGTGGCGGGGGCCGGTCCCGGGCCGCAGGGCGGTCTCGGCGTGCAGTCGCAGGGCGCCGGTCCCGGGATCGAGCGCACAGACGCGTACGGAGTCGGTGCCGAGGTCGACGCTCACGACCCAGCGGCCGCTCGGGTCGGCCAGCACCTGGTGGGCGTGCGGCTCCTGCTGGCGGTCGGGGTGCGGGCCGGAGCCGTGGTGCGCGAGCACGGCCGCGGCCGGGCCCGGGCTGCCGTCGGGACGGACCGGGAGCGCGGTGACGCTGCCGGAGTCGTAGTTGGCGGTGACGAGATGCCCGGCGGCGAGGGCGAGATGGGTGGGCCCGGCGCCGCGTACGGCCACGGGCTCGCCGAGGAGCCGTGGAACGTCTTCGCCGACGTCGAAGGCGGCGGCCGTCCCGTCGGCGTTCTCCCCCACGGCGTACAGGAGGGCCCCGTCCATGGAGAGCACCAGGAACGAAGGATTGGCGAGGGCGTCCGTGGACCCGAGCGGGGTGAGCGCCCCGGTGACCTCGTCCACGGCGACCGCGGTCACCCCGTGCCCGCCCGCCGTGGTGAACGACCCGATGAATGCCCGCGCGACGCTGTCCGTGCCCACCCTGCAGCCCCTCTCCACCGTGACCGCCCCGCACTCCGGGACCCGGCCCGCACACCGCTGTGCTCCGGCGACGGTAGCAGGGGGGTCTAGACCAGCTGGGGGTGTGCTCGGCCGCTCAGCCCGCGAAGAACGGGATCTCCGTGCCGTGCACTTGGCGCATGTGACGCCTGATCTTCACCCGCGCGTCCACCTCGGCCGAGGCGTTGCCGCCCTGCACCACGTGGCGAAGCTCGGCGAGGAGGAGGGAGCACGGTCCGCACCCTTGCACTCCGTGGATCGGCGGGGCCGAGGGCGGCATCTCGTAGTCGCCGTTGCCCGGCGGATGGCTGGCATACATGGGTTGCTCCCTTGGATCGGGCCGGCCCGCTACAGGCGGCTGGGAGATCGTCGCTCGCCCTCTCGGACGTATCTCTCCCCGAACCAGCACCAGTTGGGACGCCTCGGCGGTAGCTTCGGAGAAGGCCCAAACGTCCGCACCAAGGGGGTTGACAGGTGAATACGGGACTGCGCTCAGCCCTGGACGACGCGGGCATGACCCCCCGCAGGCCGGCCAACCTGGTGGGGGTGTCGGCGAAGCAGGTGGAACGATGGCTCGGTGACGCCGAGTTGACACCGCACGCGAGGAACAGGGCCGATGCCTGCCGGGCGCTGGGAGTGGATGAAGAGATGGTGTGGCCGCAAGCCGTGAAGGACCGGATCAAGACGGGCAACGACCGCGAGCTCGTGCACTCGTACCCGTATCGCTCCGCCTGCCCGTCCACCGTGTGGGCCGAGCTGGTGGAAGGGGCCGAGGAAGAGCTGTTCCTCTCGGGGTACACGAACTACTTCTTCTTCACACAGGTCCCGGCGTTCCCCGAGACGCTTCGCCGGAAGGTGAAGTCAGGGTGCCGGGTGCGGTTCCTGCTGGGCGACCCCGGAGGCGAGGTGACACGGCAGCGGGAGGCCATCGAGGACGTGGCCCTGAGCGTGTCCACCCGGATCCGGATCACGCTGGAGCACCTGGACCGTCTCGCCGTGGAAGGGCTGGAGGCTCGCTTCAGCGACGCTCTGGATGCCATCAACCATGTGTCGCTGTCCGTGTTCCGGTTCGACCACGACGCGCTGGTCACCCCGCACCTCGCGAGGCTGGTCGGCCACGATTCGCCCTTGATGCACCTGCGGCGCCATGGCGACGGCGGCATGTTCGACCGGTTCGCGGAGCACGCCGAGGAGCTCTGGAGCAGGGGCGTACCGGTCGTGGAACGCCAGGCCTGACGCCGCCCCGCCATCTACTCGGTGACGAGGCTGGCCCGGCTCAAGCCACAGCCAAGGCCGCCCGAGGCGAGGACCGCAGTGGTGCGGCCAGCTCTCCCAGGGCACGCTCCAAGCCGTGCAGGTGGGTGAGGGCGGCTTCCGCGCCCGGGTGGTGGTGGGGGGCCGGGAGCGCGGTGAGGGCGGTCCACGGGGACGGGTCCGGCGACGGGGAGACCAGGGTCGCCACCGCCGCCTCCACGCGCTGGCACGCCGCGGTGAGGCGGGCGTCGTGGGAGGCGGCCGGGTCGGCGGCCACCGCAGCGAGGCCCCGCACCTCGCGGGCGCAGTCGTCGAGCAGGACGAGGACCTGGTGGGCGCGGGCCCTGCGGGCGCGCAGCGGGCTCAGGGGGTGGACGAGCGGGGCCAGCGAGAGGCGTACGCGGCCGAGCAGGATCTCCAGTTCGGCGGCGCGGGGCGCGGGGTCGGCGCTCTCGTCCCCGGCGAGCCGGTGCGCGGCCGCCGCGGTGCAGCGGCGTACGCAGTGCAGGGCCCGCTGGATCCACGCGTCGGTGGCGGCGTGCGTGCTGACCGGCAGGACCAGGGCGACGCCGACGACCGCGCCAAGGGCGCCCACCGCCGTCTCCTGGACGCGGAGCACGAGCAGCCCGGGGTGCAGCACGCCGAGCAGGCCGTAGAGCAGGCCCGCCATGACGGTGACGAAGAACATCATCCAGCTGTAGCTGGGCGCGGCCGTGTAGAAGATGCCGAAGACACACACCGCGACCAGCACGGCGGTCGGGGCCGGCGCTCCGTGCAGCGGGATCGCGATGAGCAGCCCGGCGGCGATGCCGGTGACCGTGCCGAGCACCCGGCGGAAGCCGCGTACCAGGGTCTCGCCGCGCGACGCGGTGTTCACGAAGATCCACCAGGCGGCGCCGACGGCCCAGTACCAGCGGGCCTCGGAGAGCACCTGGCCCACGCCGAGCGCGATGGCGCAGGCCACCGTCGCCTGGAAGGCCTGGCGGGTGGTGGGGCGGGCGAGTCCGCGACCGGTGAGCGCAGCCGGGGCCGCGGGCGGGGCGGTGCGCCGCTCGATGCACCACACCCCGAACCTGACACCCGCCGAGGCCGCGATCGCGAGTGCAACTGCCCCGTACAGTTCGGGCAGTTGAGAGGGAACCGCGTGCAGGAACTGGGTCGTGAAGAACATCATGAAGGCGAAGATCCCGAGCGCCTGGCCGCGCGGGCCCCAGCGCCGGGCGTACACCCCCGCGAAGATCACCGCGAGCCAGCAGGCGTCGCGCAGCAGCGGGGTGCCGTGCAGCGCGGCCGCCAGGGCGAGCACAGGGAAACCGACGGCCGGGAGCAGCGCGGTGGTGGCCGCCTGGGCACGGACGGTGGCGTCGCCGACCGTGAACAGGGCGAGCAGCGAGGCGAGGCCCGCGGTGATCGACGCGGGCAGGGAGAGCCCGCAGAGTCCCGCGGCGGTCACCGACAGGCTCACGCCGACAACGGCTCGCAGCGAAACACGCAGTCGCAAAAGCCCCGGGTCCGGAGCCACAAACATCCTCTTCACGGCGGTCGCCGCGCCCCCTTTACGTGAACATTCGCTTCAGGCATGACAAAGGCGCCGCTGGGCCAGGACCGGCATCGTCACCGTCCCGCGCGCTGCGCGGCGCCATCTACCTCCAGAGGAAAACATCCGGAGTGACACTGGCTCAACCGAGCTCCGGATCACTGCGCCATTGGTACAGTCGAAGCCCTGTTGACAGGACCAGAAGGGAGCCATCGGGACGTGACGGTGGACACACTCGACACCCGGATCCTGCGGTTGCTCATCGAGCAGCCGCGCACCAGCATCCGCGAGTACGCGCGCATCCTCGGCGTCGCCCGCGGCACGCTCCAGGCCCGGCTCGACCGGATGGAGCGGGACGGCGTGATCACCGGCACCGGCCCCGCGCTCTCCCCCGCGGCCCTCGGCCACCCGGTGCTCGCCTTCGTCCACATCGAGGTGACCCAGGGCCACCTCGACGAGGTCGGCGACGCGCTCGCCGCAGTCCCCGAGATCATCGAGGCGTTCTCGATCACCGGCGGCGGCGATCTCCTGACCCGGGTCGCGGCCCGCGACAACGCCCATCTCGAAGACGTCATCCAGCGCCTCATCCAGCTCCCGGGCGTCGTCCGCACGCGTACGGAAGTGGCGCTGCGCGAGCGGGTGGCGCACCGGCTGCTGCCGCTGGTCGAGTCGGTGGGGCGCGCCTCCGCGAAGTGAGCGGCTCGGCCCGCTCCCGCGAGTGGGCAGGACAAGGCCCCGAGTGCACCGCGTCGGACCCCTCCGCCAAGTGACCGACGCGCGACGCCCCCACCCCTTGGCATGCTGGGACGCATGCGCACATCACGTACCACTTCGGTCATCTTCGATCTCGACGGCACACTCGTGGACAGCGAGCCGAACTATTACCAGGCCGCGCGTCAGGTGCTCGCGCGCTACGGCCTGCCCGACTTCACCTGGGAGCAGCACGCCCGCTTCATCGGCATCGGAACCCGCGAGACGCTGGAGATCCTGGACCGGCAGCACACGCTGACCGGGCCGATCGAGGAGATGCTGGCGGCGAAGAACGCGGCCTATCTGGAGCTGGCCCGCGCCTCCACCGAGGTCTTCCCCGAGATGCGCAAGTTCGTGGAGCGGCTGCACGCGGAGGGCGTACGGATGGCGGTGGCATCGGGCTCCTCGCGCTCGGCGATCGACGCGATCCTGGCGGGCACCGGCCTCGATTCCTTCATGGAGCTCGTGGTGTCGGCCGAAGAGGTCGAGCACGGCAAGCCCGAGCCCGACGTCTTCCTGGAGGCCGCCCGCCGTCTCGGCGCGGCCCCCGCCGACTGCGTGATCCTGGAGGACGCCCCGCCCGGAGCGGCAGCGGCGCACGCCGCCGGGATGCGCTGCATCGCCGTCCCCTATCTGCCGCAGAGCGCCGACGACCCGGCGTTCGCGACGGCGGGCCTGCTCTTCCCGGGCGGCCAGGGGGAGTTCAGCGCCGAGCGTGCCTACGACTGGATGACGGCGTCGGCGTGAACCCCAACACCCGCTGCGTGTAAGCCGCCTGATGGGCCAACAGATCCAGTCGCCTCTCGGATCTGATGGTCCAACAGGTCCAGGATCTGGTGCGTCCGATGCGATTGACGGCAGGTCTGGACCAATCTACGGTGTGGGTCGCCACCCCTCGCACCTCCTCAGGTCCCCCACGGTCCAGGAGTCGCCGCGCCCCCACCGCGGCCGCTCCCGGAGGCAAGGAGCACAGCATGATCGGTCGTACGTTGCGTCTGCTGGGAGCCGGAGTGGTGCTGGCTCTCGCCACGCAGGCCCCGGTGGCCGCGGCGCCGAGCGCGCCTCGGGCCGACACCTGCGCGGTCAAGTCGAGACCCTCGGGCAAGGTGCTCCAGGGGTACTGGGAGAACTGGGACGGCGCCGCCAACGGCGTACATCCGCCGCTGGGTTGGATCCCGGTGACCGATTCCCGCATCGGCGGCCACGGCTACAACGTCATCAACGCCGCCTTCCCGGTGATCCGTTCGGACGGCACCGTGCTGTGGGAGGACGGCATGGACTCGACGGTGACGGTGCCCACGCCCGCCGAGATGTGCCAGGCGAAGGCCGGCGGCCAGACGATCCTCATGTCCATCGGCGGGGCCGCGGCCGGCATCGACCTCAGTTCGAGCGCTGTCGCCGACCGGTTCGTGGCGACCATCGTGCCGATCCTCAAGCAGTACAACTTCGACGGCATCGACATCGACATCGAGACCGGCCTGGTGGGCAGCGGGAACATCAACACCCTGTCGGCCTCGCAGGCCAACCTCATCCGCATCATCGACGGCGTGCTCGCCCAGATGCCCTCGAACTTCGGCCTGACGATGGCCCCGGAGACGGCGTACGTCACCGGGGGCAGCGTGACGTACGGCTCGATCTGGGGCGCGTACCTGCCCGTCGTGAAGAAGTACGCGGACAACGGCCGGCTGTGGTGGCTCAACATGCAGTACTACAACGGCAGCATGTACGGCTGCTCCGGTGACGCGTACGAGGCCGGTACGGTCGCCGGGTTCACCGCGCAGACCACCTGCCTCAACAAGGGCCTCGTCGTCCAGGGCGCCACGATCAAGGTGCCGTACGACAAGCAGGTGCCGGGCCTGCCCGCCCAACCGGGCGCTGGTGGCGGCTACATGACATCAAGTCAGGTGTCCCAGGCCTGGAACACCTACAGTGGTGCGCTCAAGGGCCTGATGACGTGGTCCATCAACTGGGACGGCTCCAAGAACTGGACGTTCGGCGACAACGTCAAGGCGCTGCAAGGTCGTTGACTCCCGCACATGGCTGCACCGCACATAGCGGGCCCGCACATGGCCGTGGGCCCGCACATGTCGGCAGGCCCCACCGCACGGCAGTCCTCACACAGCCCGGGGGCCATGCGGCAGGAACCGGCCGACCGCCCGCCTCGCCGCGGGGAACATGCCCGCGGCCGGGAGCTCCAGGACGGTCCGCTCCGGCACCCGCTGGAGCACGGCGGCGGGGCGGTACCAGGTGCACGGCGCGGGAAGGGGGTGCGGCGGGCTGCCGGTGTGGGCCTTGAGGGCGACGCTGACCAGCGTGAGCAGCAGGTCCACATCCGAGTCGCAGTCGAGCAGTACGGTCACCCACGCCGACCCGGGCTTCAGCCGGATCGCCGTGCTGTGCCGCAGCTCGGGACGCAGCCGCTCGATCGCCATGTGGGTGAGATGCAGGTCGGCCGCGAATCCGGAATGGAAATGCACCACTTCGTATTCCGCCGTGAAAAGAGCCTCCCCGACTGCGCACCGGGGTGGGCCACTTACCAGGTTCGGCCATGATTTCAACTGGTCCATGGCGCGATGAGCCGCGGTCATGGCGCCATCCTCGCGCACACTTCACCCGGAGGACCACCCCCATCCACCCATGGATGAGTTTCATGGCCGATCCATGTCCGGCCGCCTGCGGACAAAGCCACCGCCCGGCGCTATTCACCTCTGATTCATCTTCTGTACAGGTGACCAATTCTGGCGGGTGAGCTCGGCCACGACCGCCGCGATCCCTCGCACGGTCGGGTCCTCGAAGTACGCGTCCAGGGGGACGTCGACGCCGAGCCGGTCGAGGAGCCGCGCCGAGATCTGGGTCATCGTGATCGAGTGGCCCCCGAGGTCGAACAGGTCCTCGGTGTCGCCGATGTCGGGCAGCCGCAGCACCTCGCACCACACCTCCCGTACCGCCTCCAGCGGGGTGTCCCCCGCCGCGGCTGCGGGGGCGGGCACATCGGGCGGGGCGGGCAGCGCTCGCCTGTCGAGCTTTCCGTTCGGTGTGAGCGGCAGGGCGTCGAGCGCGACGAGGACTTCCGGAACCATGTACGCCGCGAGCTCCGCCGCCAGCGCCCGCCGTACGGCACCCGCGTCCGCATCGCCGACGTGGTAGGCGACGAGGCGCCCGTCCCGTACGGCCGCCGCCGCCCGGTCCACGCCGGGCACGGCGAGGAGCCGCGATTCGATCTCGCCGAGTTCGATCCGATAGCCCCGGAGCTTGATCTGGTCGTCGTTCCTGCCCAGGAATTCAAGGCGCCCGTCGTCCCGGTACCGCGCCCGGTCGCCAGTGCGGTAGATCCGGCTGCCGGGCGGCCCGAACGGGTCGGGCAGGAAGCGCTCCCGGTCCAGGTCGGGCCGCCCGAGGTAGCCGCGGGCGAGCCCGGCCCCGGCGATGTACAGGTCGCCCGCCACACCCACAGGGACCGGCGACAGGTGTGCGTCGAGCACATAGGTACGGGTGTTGGCCAGCGGTCGGCCGATCGCCACTCGGTCCGGTTCCCTGGTGACCTCGCCCTCGGTGACCTCGTCCGCGGTCGACCAGATGGTGGTCTCCGTCGGCCCGTACACATTGACCAGCCGTCCGACCATGGGCCGCAGCCGGCGCGCGAGCGCGGGCGGGAGCGCCTCGCCGCCGGTCAGCGCGG
Source organism: Streptomyces sp. NBC_00212 (assembly GCF_045206365.1). Lineage (NCBI taxonomy): Bacteria > Bacillati > Actinomycetota > Actinomycetes > Kitasatosporales > Streptomycetaceae > Streptomyces > Streptomyces sp. NBC_00212. The sequence continues at coordinate 7,447,207 of NZ_CP108115.1, read as the reverse complement.
TGACGGTGGGGTCGTCGAAGCCCGCGTCCAGGAGCATCGCCCAGCCGGTCGGGGTGGCCTGGATGTGCGTGATGCCGTGCCGGGCCACGAGTTCGCCCAGCGCCGCACCGTCACGCGTCTGACTCTGGCCCGCCACCACCACCGTGGCGCCGGTGACGAGCGGAAGGAACAGTTCGAGGCCTGAGATGTCGAACGACACCGAGGTCAGCGCGAGCCACCTGTCGGCGGGCCGGGCGTCGAGCAGGTCACGCAGCGACAGCAGGAGATTGGTCAGCGAACGGTGCTCGATCTGCACGCCTTTGGGGCGGCCGGTAGAACCGGAGGTGTAGATGACGTACGCGAGATCGGCGGGAGCGGCCTGCCGGGGGCGCCGCCCGGCATTCACAGGCGCCGTATTTGACACTGCATCAGATATTGCGGTGTCGGCGCATGCGACAAGATCGGCGTCGCCGAGTTCGAGAGCGGCCTTCGAGTCCGCCGCGATGAACTCCAGGCGTTGTGCGGGGTATTCGGGATCCAGCGGAATGTATGCCGCCCCCGACTTGAGCACCCCCAGCAGCGCCACCACAAGCCGCTCCGAGCGCTTCGCCCGTACGGTGACGAGGTCGCCGGGGCCGATGCCCTTGCCCCGCAACCGGTGCGCGAGGCGTTCGGCCGCGGCGTCCAGCTCGGCGTAGCTGAGCCGGCGGTCGGCGTGCACGACGGCCACCGCGTCGGGCGTGCGGGCCACCTGTTCCGCGAACAGTTCCGGGAGCGTTTTCCCAGGCTGTTCCACAGCGGTGTCGTTCCACTCGACGAGCAGGCGCTCGCGCTCATCGGCATCGAGCAGCGGCAGGTGCGTGAGCGCGGTGTCCGGGTCGGCGACGACCCGGGTGAGCAGCGTCAGCCAGTGACGGGCGATGCTCCGCGGCGCGTCGGGCCACGCATCCCGCTTCGGGCACTGAAGGAGCACACTCAACTCCCCTGGCGCGTCGGCGACTTCGATGCGCAGGGCGTTGCGGGCCGTGTGGCTGGAGGGCGACCAGTCGGCCCGCGCCGTGAGCCCGCGGAAGTGGGGTACGGCCTCCGGGCGGCGGTAGGACATCGAGACCTGCGCCAGCGCGACGCCCGGCCTCACCCCGGCACCGACCCGCCCGAGCGGCACATCACGCACCGGGTACAGCTCGCGCAGCCCCGCCCGCACCGCGCGGGCGAACTCCCCGAACGTGGCGTCGGCCTCCGGCGCGGAGGAGAACGGCAGCTCATTCACGTACACGCCGATACGGTCCTGCTGCTCGGGGGTGCGCGTGCCGAGGTCGATCGCGGTGACCGGCGTGCGGTTTCCGTACCGGAACAGGAGGGCGTGCAGGGACGCGACGATCAGCTCGAAGCGGGTCACGCCGATCCGGCGCGCCACCGGGCCGAGCCCCTCGCGCAGATCGTCGGGGAAGCGGAACTCCACCGATTCCCCCTCGGTCACCCCGTGGGCGGGGCGGTCGAGCCCGGGCAGCATCAACTCGTCGTCAGCGAGCGGATGGCCAGCCCAATAGGCTTGCGCCAAGGGCAAGTTGGTGGCGATCCGATCCTCCTCGGCGCCCGGCGCTTCGGCCGGGAGGAGCTCCGGGAGCCCCACGTCGGCTCTCGTCGCCTCCGCCCGGTAGAAGGCCGCGAGGTCGGCGAGGAGCAGGCCCATCGACTGCCCGTCGAAGACGAGGTGGTGGGCGACGACGAGCAGTCGGTGCTCACGCGGGCCGGCGCTCAGCAGCACCAGCCTGCAGAGCGGCCCGCGGGCGAGGTCGAAGGGCGCGACGATGTGCCGCCGCACCGCACCCGGGCCGTCCCGCTCGACGACAAGCTCGGGCAGCGCGGCAGCCGGGACCAGGAAGGGCGCGCCCGCCCGGTCCTCGACCGCGCTCGCCAGCGCCTCGCGCCTGCGCACGGTGGCGGCGACGGCCCGGCGCAGCGCGGCCACGTCCAGATCGCCCTCGAAGCGTACGGAGAAGGGCAGATGATGGACCGTCAGACAGTCGTCGAGTCGCTCGTTGAACCAGATGCCGCTCTGCGCGGCGGAGGCGGGACGCGGCGAAGCGGGATGTGGTCGGGTGCGGAGGGCGGGGGCTGCTGAGGGCGGCTCGGGGTCGGACTCGGCAGGGGCAGCGGACATCGAACACGTCCTGTCACCGTCGATGCGGTCTCGGTAGCAATGGCACATCCCCCGGGTACCGCGGCGGGAACAAGCCCCTCCGATCGGCTGACTCAATCTGCCTGATGCCGATGCGAATACGCAATACCTTGATCAATGTCCTTAACTTCTCGCTACATCCGCCCGGCCGGACCGTACCGCCCCAGGAATGCCAGGCATGACAGCCGAGTTGGGGCGGATGCGAACAGCCGACCATTGACAGGTTCGGCGGCGCTGATCAATCATCGCGGTCAGACCAGACCGGCCGACGGTGCGAGTGCGGCCCTCGATCGCATGCCCCGACGGCGGCGGGAACTTCCCCCTCAGCTCCCCTGCGCCGGGCTACGCCTTTCCCGACCCGCCGCATCACCCTGACCGAAATTCAGCAACCCCTGCGATCCCCCGCGCCCCCTTGAACAAGCCTCCCGCAGAGGGGAAGAACCGCTGTGCCCGCGAACCGAACGACCTCCCATTCCCTTACCGAGCAGCCGCCTTCGGAGCCGAAGCAGAACACCCGGAACCAGAACGCCCACCACGCGCCGAACGCGCGGAATTCACAGAACTCGGCAGTAACAAAGACGGACCGCGCCGCACCGCTGGTCCCGTCCTTCGCGCAGCAGAGGCTGTGGTTCCTGTCGCAATTGCGGGGCGCGAGCGAGGCGTACCACATGCCGCTCGCGCTGATGCTCCAAGGCGCCCTGGACCAAGGGGTGTTGGGCCGCGCGCTCGACGCGCTCGTCGCCCGGCACGAAGTGCTGCGGACCCGCCTGGTATCGGTGGCGGGCGAGGCCTTCCAGCGAGTCGACCCGCCCGAATCGGGCTTCGCCCTGCGGCGCCACGACCTCACTGGCCTGCCCGACGCGGACGAACGGCTTACCGCGCTTCAACGCGAGGAAGCGGCCGCCCCCTTCGACCTGGAGCGGGGACCTCTGATCCGGGGGCTCCTGGTCACCCTGGGACCACACAGACACGCCTTACTCCTGACGATGCATCACATCGGTTCGGACGGCTGGTCCATGGGCGTGTTCACCCGTGAACTCGGGGCGCTGTACGCCGCGTTCACCCGGGGCGACCCCGATCCGCTGCCACCGCTCCACGTGCAGTACGCGGACTATGCCGCCTGGCAGCGCCGACTGTTGTCCGAGGGCGCACTGGCCGTGCAGGCCGGCTATTGGCAGGAGGCCCTGAAGGGCGCTCCCGCGCTGCTGGAACTTCCCGTCGACCGACCGCGTCCGGCAGAGCAGAACTACATCGGCGGACAGGTTCGGATCGCCTTCGGCGAGGAATTGACCGCCGCACTCACCGCTTTCAGCCGACGTCACCGCAGCACTCTGTTCATGACCGTGCTGACTGGCTGGGCCCTGGTTCTCTCCCGGCTTTCCGGACAACGCGACCTGGTGATAGGCACGCCCGTCGCCAACCGCCGCCGCGTCGAACTCGAAGGCCTCATGGGCTTCTTCGTCAACACTCTTGCTCTGCGCATCGACCTTTCCGGCGCCCCTTCGATCGCCGAGCTGCTCAGCCGCGTACGCGGTGTGGCACTCTCGGCCCTCAAGCACCAGGATCTGCCGTTCGAGCAGGTCGTCGAACTCGTCAATCCGCCCCGCACACTCGCCCACACTCCCCTCTTCCAGACCATGTTCGCCTGGCAGAACAATGAAGAAGGCGAGTTGAAGCTGCCGGGTATCGACGTGGCTCGACTGGATTCTCCGTCCACCGCCGCGAAATTCGACCTGGCGCTGTCCTTGGGAGAAGAGGACGGGCGGGTGGTCGGCACGCTGGATTACGCCGAGGCGCTCTTCGACGCCGAAACCGCCGAACGTTATGCCCGTCATTTGAAGCGTGTTCTTGAGCAGATGGTCGAGGCCCCCGAGCGGGAAGCGGCCACGCTGTCCCTGCTCGACGAGCGGGAGCGCCGACGACTCGTCGTGGACTGGAACGACACGGCCCGTCCAGTGTCCCGGACAAGTCTGATCGAACGCTTCGAGGACCAAGTACGGCTCAGACCCGGGCAGTTGGCCGTGCGGAGCGGCGGCGAGCGGCTCGACTACGCGAGCCTCGACCGGCGCGCCAACCGGCTGGCACACGCGCTGATCGCCCGTGGTGTCCGTACGGATCAGCTGATCGGCCTGCACACCGGGCGCTCGGCCGAGCTGGTGGTGGGCGTCCTCGGGATCCTCAAGGCCGGCGCCGCCTACCTGCCGCTCGACCCGGGGCTGCCCGCCGGACGCCTGGCCCACCTGGTCGCCGACGCCGCCCCGGCCCTGGTGCTGAGCGACGCGTCGGCGCCCCCGGACGGCTGGCAGTCGCTGCCCGCGGTCGAAGCCGAAGGCCTCGGCGACGTCGCGCCTCGCGTCCCGGTCGCCCCGGACGACCTCGCGTACGTCATGTACACCTCGGGCTCGACCGGCAGACCCAAGGGCGTCGCGGTGACGCACGGCAACGTTGTCAACCTCTTCGGCCACTGGCTGGACCGGATGGGCGCCGCCCCCGGCGAAGCGGCATCCATGTGGTCGAGCATCGGCTTCGACGCCTCGGTGCACGAGATCCTGCTGCCGCTGACCACCGGGGCCGCCCTGCACCTGGTGCCCGAGGAGCTGCGCGGCGATCCCGCGGCGCTCATGGACTGGCTGCGCACCCACCGCGTCACGCAGGCTTTCCTGCCGCCCGCCTTCGTCAAGTGGATCGACGAGGATCCGGAGCACCGGCTCGCCGGCCTCGCGCTGCGCCGGCTCCTGACCGGCGTCGAGTCGCTGCCCGAGCGGGCCCTGCACCGCATGACGCAGGTGCTGCCGGGGCTGCGCGTCCTGTACGGGTACGGGCCGACCGAGGCCACGCTCTACAGCACCGCCTACTTCGACCCGCAGCCCCTGGCCCGGCAGTGCCCCATCGGCAAACCGCTGGCGAACACCCGGGTGTACCTGCTCGACGAGCACCTCGAACCGGTGCCGATCGGCGTGCCGGGCGAGCTCTACATCGGCGGCGCAGGTCTGGCCCGCGGCTATCTCGGCCGGCCCGACCTGACCGACGAGCGCTTCCGGCCGGACCCCTTCGTCCCCGGAGCGCGCGTCTACCGCACGGGCGACCTGGCGCGCTGGCTGCCGGACGGCAACGCCGAGTACGTCGGCCGCGGCGACGAGCAGCTCAAGCTGCGCGGCTTCCGCATCGAACCGGCCGAGATCGAGACCGCGCTGCTTGAAGAGCCCGGCGTGTACGAGGCCGCCGTGTTCGCCGACCGGGTCGCGACGGGCGAACAGCGCCTGGTCGCCGCCGTCGGCCGCAGCGGGGGCGAGCCGCGCCTGCTCTCCGAATGGCGCGCCGCCCTGTCGCGACGGCTCCCTGACTACATGATCCCGGCGCTCTTCATCGAACTGCCCCGGCTGCCGCAGACCCCGAACGGCAAGCTCGACCGCACGGCCCTGCTCGAACTCGCCCACGCCGGCGGCCCCACCCAGGTCAATGGGGCGAGCCCGCGCGACCACATCGAGCTGACGCTCTATCAGATATGGCAACGCCTGCTGCTACAGACCGAGATCGGAATCGGTGACAACTTCTTTGACATCGGCGGGAGTTCGATCTCCGCGATCAAGCTGGCGCACGCGATCCGCGAGGCGTTCGGCGAGACCCTGCCGGTACGCGACATCCTCCAGCACCCCACCATCGAGGCGCTCGGCGGACGGCTGCGCGAGGGCGTCACGGGTCCGCCGCCGAGCAACCTGATCGAGTTCCGCGCGGGCGACGGCGCCGGGCGGGTGGTCTGCGTCCATCCGGCGGGCGGCACCGCCTTCTGCTACCTCTCGCTGGCCAAGTCGCTGCCGGGCTCGTACGGCGCGTACGGAATCCAGTCACCCGGGGTCAACCCGGGCGAAGCCTTCCTGCCCACGGTCGAGGCGATGGCCGAGGAGTATCTCCGCCTCATCGAGCCCCTCACCGACGGGCCGCTCGTCCTGACCGGCCTCTCCTACGGCGGTCTGATCGCCCACGAGATGGGCCGCCGACTCGCGCTCGCCGGGCACACCGAGCTGAGCGTCGTCCTGCTCGACACGCAGGCCACGGACGATCCGGTGGCGCAGGCGCTGGTGGAACCCGTGGAGATGGCCGAGTTCCGCGACAAGCTCGTCAAGTTCAACGGCATGTACCCCGGCATCGAGGACCGCCAGATCGACCAGTACTTCCACCTCTACAACCACAACCGACTGTCCGCCCGCGACCACCGGCCCGCGCCGACCACCGCACGCCTGGTACTCGCCCAAGCCCTGGGCGGCACTCAGGATCCCCAATCGCCCTCCCGAGTACGGGAGTTCTGGGCGAGCCGCACGCGGGGCGGCCTCGTCGTGGAGCCGCTGGACTGCGACCACTGGGAGGTCCTGGAGCACCCCGCGCTGCCCCGAGTGGCAGCGCTCATCGACGCCGAGCTGGTGCGACTGCGTACCGGCGGCACGGCGCCCCAACCCCCCTCTGCCACACGGCAGTCCGCCTCGGCCAGCGCCCAGGAGTCATGATGGCAGCCAGACCGGACGACGCCCCGTCCGCCTCCCTGAGCCTCGCTGAAAGCGTGCTCGCACAGGCGCGCCGCACCCCGGACGCGGTCGCCGTCGTCGATGGCGAGCGGTCCCTCACCTACGCGGAGCTCGACACCGCGAGCGCGTCCCTCGCGCGGGCCCTCCACCGTCGCGGGCTGCGACCGGGCCAGGCCGTGGCCGTGTGCCTGCCGCGCTCCTGGCAGCTGGTCTGCGTCATGCTCGGCATCCGGCGGCTCGGCGCGGTGGTGGTACCCCTCGACGCACAGAGCCCGCCGGAGCGCCGCAACCACATCCTCGCCGATTCCGCGAGCGTGGCGGTGATTCACGGCGGTGGACCGCAACTTCCCAATGGTGTGCGTCAGTTGAGCGTCGACGCTCTGCTGGACGAGAGCGACGGACGCAGACCCGATGGTCTGCCGCACGATCCGGTGCCGGAGTCGCTCTGCCCCTCCTTCCTCTTCTACACCTCCGGCACCACCGGCCGCCCCAAGGGCGTCGAGGTGCGAGACGCCGGGATCCTTCGCCTCGCACGCCCCGGCTACATCGAGCTCGGCGCCGACGCGCGCTACGCCTGCCTCTCCAACCCCGCCTTCGACGCGCTGAGTTTCGAGGTGTGGGTCCCGCTCCTGACCGGCGGCCGCTGTGTGATCCTCGACGACGAGACCTGCCAGACGCCGCACCTTCTCGCGGCAGCCCTTGAGGCACAGGCCATCGACACGGCGTTCATCACCGTCGCGCTGTTCAACGCGGTGGTCGACCGGATGCCGCACTGCTTCGCCGGGGTGGGCCAGGTCCTGGTGGGCGGCGAGCAGCTCAACGCGGGGCTGATCCGGCGCTGGTACCGCGACAACGCCGAAAGCACGACCCGGCTCTACAACGTGTACGGCCCCACCGAGTCCACCACCTTCGCCCTCATCCACCCGATCCCCCGCGACTTCCACGACCAGGTGGTGCCGATCGGGCGCGCCCTGCCCGGCACATCCGCGGTGGCGGTGATCGACGGAACCAGACCGGCGGAGCCCGGCCAGGTGGCCGAACTCCTGCTGTCCGGGGAGGGGTTGGCCGTCGGATACCGCAACCTTCCCGACGAGACCGCCCGCCGTTTCGTCCGGCTGCCGTGGCTCGGCGGCGTCCGCCACTACCGCACCGGCGATCTGGTGCGCCCGCACGCCGACGGCAGCTTCAGCTATGTGGGACGTGCCGACCGGCAGGTCAAGGTGCGCGGCTTCCGCATCGAACCCGGCGAGCTGGAACGGCGGATCGTCGCCCACCCCGCCGTACGCCGGGCCTACGTCTGCACCCGCCGCGACGCCGACCACGGCGCGAACGAGCTCCTCGCCTATGTGGTGCTCGGAGCCGACCTGTCGTACGCCGAGTTCACCCGACACCTCGCCGACGGGCTGCCCTCCTATATGCGACCGCACCGGGTCCATCTGGTGGACGAGCTGCCCCTCAACGCCAACGGCAAGGTCGACCAGGCGGCACTTCTGTCCGCCGGGACCCCGCCCTGGCGCGCCGAGACAGCACCGGTCCCGGCAACTCCCCATCAACAAGCGGTACTTGACATTGCTTCGCGCATCCTCGACGTGCCCGGGCTGCGGCTCGGCGACAGCTGGATCGCCAACGGCGGGGACTCCCTCAAGGCGCTGCGCCTTCGCTTCGAGATCCGGCACCGGTGGGGCTGCGAACTGCCCCCGTCCGTGGTTCTGCGAGGCGACTTCGCGCAACTGGCCGCCGCGATCAGCCCGGGCCGCCCGCAGGAGTCGCCCTATCCGGTGCCCGCCGCTCCCGCGGGTGCGCGTTCGGCTCCGGCCACCTCCGAGCAGCAGCGGCTCTGGCTGCTGCACCAGCGGGACCCAGGCTCCACCGCGTACAACGTCGGCCTCGCCTTCCGTCTGGAGGGCGTGCTCGACACCGCCGCGCTACGGAGGGCACTGCGCCGGCTCGTGGCCCGCCATCCCGCTCTGCGCACCGCCTTCGCGCCCACGCCCGAGGGGCTGACGCAGCAGGTCTTGGAGGAGTACGACCCGTGGCTGGAGCCGGATGTCGGCGCGGCCCCCGACTGGCGCGCCTTCGCCGACCAGCTCTTCTCCACCGCGTTCGACCTGTCGGATCCGCGCCTCGTGCGGGCGTGCCTGCTGCCGGAGGGCGACGGCCGTGTCCTGCTGCTCCAGCTGCACCACATCGCGGTCGACGGCTGGTCGCTCAATGTGCTCTTCCGCGAGCTGTCGGCCGACTACGCGGCCGCGCTGACCGGGGAGCCGATGCCGAACGAGGAGGCTCCCCCCACACCGCTCGACTACGCCGTCTGGCAATCCGACTGGTTCGCGAGCCCCTCCTACGCAGCCCAACGCGACGCAATGGCAAGGCAGTTCACCGGCGACGGTCCGAAGGACGCGCCGCTGGAACCACTGCGCCCCCACTCCGTCGGCCGACTGCTGCACTCCTCGCTCGATCCCGGGCGTCGCGCCACCCTCGACCGGCTGAGCGCCGAGCTGGGGCTCACGCGTTTCCAGATCCTGCTCAGCGTCTTCTCGTGGAGCCTGTACGGGGTGACGGGGAGCACTCGCCCGAGGATCGCGGGGCCGGTGGCCAACAGGCCGGTGCGGGAGTTCGAGGCCAGTGTGGGCATGTTCGCCAACACCGTTCTCCTGCCCGCCAGTTCGGCGCCGCGTGAAACCCTGCGCCAGCAGCTCACACGGCAGGCCGCCGACATTCAGGCCGTGCTCGACCGGCAGGACGTGGCGCTCGCCGACGTCCTGGCCGACCGTGGCGCACGCCCCGACGACCCGCCCTTCGACTTCATGTTCGTACTCGAAAACACGGACTTCGGCGCGCTGGCACTGCCCGGCTGCGAGACCCGACCGCAGTGGCTCGCCCCGGCCGATGCCAAGTGTCCCCTGACCCTGTCCGTGATCGAGCACGAGAGCGGCCTCGACTGCCTGTGGGAGTACGCCGACGACCACTTCGAGGCGGCCGAAGTGCGCGCGATGGACGAGCTGTTGGGGCGCGGCCTCGACGCTCTGGCCGCCGATTGCGGCGATCCGACCTTGGCGGAATTGGTGGCCCCCTACCGGCGCGGCCTGCCGGACCCCGGCACCGGCCCCACGACACCCCTCCCCGTCACCACCATCGCCGAGGGCTTCGCCCGCCAGGCCCGGCTCGCACCCGACGCGACCGCTCTCGTCACCGGCGAACGCACCGTCAGTTATCTCCAACTCGACGTATATGCGGCCGCGTTGGCGTCTCAGTTGCAGGCCCGGTTCCCCCTGCCCCCGCCGTCCAGCAGTGTCGCGCTGTACTTCGAGCCGTCGGTCGAGCACGTCGTCGCGCTGCTCGCGCTCGCGCGGCTCAACCTCACCATCGTGCCCCTCGACCCGGCCTATCCCCCGGCGCTGCTGCGGCAGGTCCTCGACCAGGTGCGGCCGCTGTGCGTCCTGGTCGCGCCGGCCGGCGAGGCCGCCGTCGACGCGATCGCGCCCGCCGGACTCCTGCGGCACGCCGTCACGCTGTCGACCGCTCCGGCTGCCGCGCTGCCGTTGCACGACGGGGTCCGGCCGCTGTACACCCTGTTCACCTCGGGGTCCACCGGCACGCCCAAGGGCGTCCAGGTGCCCGACCGCACCCTGTGCAACCTGCTGCACTGGCAGAGCGAGGCGGGCGGGCTCGCCGGGGGCGCCGTCACGCAGCAGTTCTCCATGCTGTCCTTCGATGTGTCGTTCCAGGAGGTCTTCACCACCCTGTGCGGCGGCGGCACCCTGCACCTGGTCCGGCCGGGCCTGCGGCAGGACGCGCCGGCTCTGCTGCACCAGCTCGACTCGGCCGGTGTCGAGCGGATCTTCCTGCCCTATGTCGCCCTGCAACTCCTCGCCGAACACGGCGTCCGGCTCGGTCAGTACCCGTCGCGGCTCCGTGAAGTGGTCACCGCCGGTGAGCAGTTGCTGTGCACCGACGCCATCCGCCGATGGTTCGCCGGGATGCCCGGCGCGCGGCTCTTCAACCACTACGGGCCGACCGAGACGCATGTGGTCAGCAGCCTGTGCCTCGACGGCGACCCCGAGCAGTGGCCGGCCCGTCCCGCCATCGGCCGTCCCGTGGCCGGGGCCCGGCTGCGCGTGGTGGACGAGCACGACGAGGCCGTGCCGCCCGGCGCGCCCGGCCGTCTCCTCATCGGCGGACCGATGGCCGCGCCCTGCTACCTGGGCGACCCGGCGCTCAACGAGTCCCGCTTCGTCGAGCTGCCGGGCCTCGGCCGCTTCTACCGCAGCGGCGACCTGGCCCGCTTCGACCGCCGGGGCCTGCTCCACTACCTGGGCCGCGACGACCAGCAGATCAAACTCAGCGGGCACCGCCTTGAGCTGGGCCAGATCGAGTCGGCGCTCCTTCGCCATCCGGGCATCGTCAACGCGGTGGTGGTGCACGACGGCGAACGCCTCGTGGCCTGCTTGCAGTGCCGGGGCGAAGCGCCCACGCCGGAGAGCCTCGCGAGCCATGTGGCGTCGCTGCTCCCTCCGTACGTACGCATCGACCGCTTTCGGCGACTCGACGCGCTGCCGCTGACGCCGAGCGGAAAGCTCGACCGGCGTACGGCCCTGTCCGCGCCCGGCGAGGAGCTGCGCCCGCGCGCCGCCTCGGCACCTGCCCGGTCGGCGCGCGAGGCGCGGCTCAGCGAGCTGTTCCAGGAGGTGACGGGCAGGCCGGTCGGTCCCGAGCAGCGGTTCTTCGAAGCGGGCGCGTCCAGCCTGGACCTGATGCGCTTCCAGCTGCGCTGCACCGCCGAGCCCGGCCCGCAGTTCACCATCCCCGACCTGTTCGAGCACGTGACCATACGGAGCCTTGCGGGCTTCCTCGACGGGCGCGCGGGAGCCGCCGCGCCGGGCCTGCGCGAGGTGACGCAGCGCTCCGACCGTACGGGCCCGGCCGACGAACCCGTCGCCGTCGTCGGCATGACGGTGCGACTGCCCGGCGCCGAACACCTCGGCGCCTTCTGGGAGTTGGTGACGTCGGGCGGGCGCGGCATCGAGCACTTCGACGCCGCCGAGGGGCTGGTCGGAGCCCGCAGCCAGATGGCGGGGCTGCTTGATTTCGATCCGGAGCACTTCGGCATCAGCCCTCACGACGCCCGCCTGATGGATCCGCAGCAGCGGCACCTCCTGATGAGCTCCGTGCAGGCGCTGGCCCACGCCGGGATCGCCGATCCGGGCGAGCGGCGCATCGGAATCGTCGCGGGCTGCGGCGAGAACACGTACTTCCAGTCCCTGCTCCGCGAGGCCGATCCCGAGCGGCTGCCCGACGGATTCCAGCTGGCCCTGCACCACGACAAGGACTTCCTCGCGACCAAGGTGGCCTACCACCTCGACCTGTCGGGCCCGGCCTTCACCGTGCAAGCGGCCTGCGCGAGTTCACTCGTCGCGGTGCACGTCGCCGCCGGTCTGCTGCGCCAGGGCGAGGCCGAACTCATGCTGGCGGGCGGCGTGTTGGTCGACACGCTGCTCAGCGACGGCTACACCTACCGGCCGCAGCACATCTTCTCCCCCGACGGCCACTGCCGCCCGTTCAGCGACGACGCCGGCGGCACCGTCGGCGCGAGCGGGGTCGGCGTCGTGGTGCTGAAACCGCTGCGGCTCGCGCGGCGCGACGGCGACACGGTGTACGCGGTGATCACCGGCTCGGCGCTCAACAACGACGGTGCGGGGAAGCTGAGTTACAGCGCACCCTCGCTCGCGGGGCAGCGCGGGGTGATCCGTGACGCGCTGCGCCGCAGCGGCCGCACCGGCGCCGACCTCGGCTACGTCGAGGCGCACGGCACCGGCACCCGGCTCGGCGACCCGGTCGAGGTCGGCGCGTTGCGCCAGGCGTACGACCTCGATCCCGCCGAGGGGGCCCACTGCGCGCTCTCGTCGGTGAAGAGCCAGATCGGGCATCTGGGCGCGGCGGCGGGCGTGGTGGGCCTCGTGCGGGCCGCGCTCGCGGTCCACCACGGCGTGATCCCGCCGACCGCCGACTTCCGGCGGATCAATCCGCGGATCGGCGCCGAGGCCGCCCCGTTCCACATCCCGACGGAGGCCCGGCCCTGGCCCGCCGACCGGCCCCGCGTGGCGGCGGTGAGCAGCTTCGGCATCGGCGGCACCAATGCGCATCTGATCCTCGAACACGCCGAACGGACAAGGGAGTTGAGCACTGCCGAACATGATGCCCTCCTCCTCTCCGGCCGCAGTGAGGCGGCGCTGCGCATCGATGCCGAGCGCATCGCCGACTACCTTCGATCCCGGCCCGAGGCCTACCGGCAGGTGCTGCGCCACCTTCAGGCCGGGCGGCCGACGCATCGGTACCGGGCGGGGGCTGTGTGCGCGGACGCGGCCGCCGCGGTGGCCTGGCTGCGAACGGCCGCCGGGGTCGACCCGGTGCCGAGCGGACGGACCCGCCGGGCCGAGGAATCGGCGCCCGCGGAACTGGTGGCCGCCTGGCTCGGCGGTGACGCCCTCGCGTGGCCGTCCGGGCCGGCCCAGGCGCCCTGGGACTTCCCGCCGCCCGCCTTCGATCTGGCCGAGTACGACTTCCCCCGGGCGGCGTCCGAGCCCGGGCCGCAGCAGCCTCGGGCGGCGGCCGAGCCCGCGCCCTGGCCGCAGCGGTTGCCCGAGGACGCGTGGCTGCACCAGCCGCACTGGGTGCGACGCGGCCGCGCGGTACCCGCGCCAGGGACACCCGGGCTGCTCGTGGTGGTGACCGCCGGCCCGCTGGCGGCCGAGGCGCTGCGCGGCCTGAATACCGGCGGTGGCCGGGTCGTACGGGTCGAGGCGGCCGGTGCGTTCGCGCGGCTGGCCGACGACCGCTTCGGCGTCGACCCGACCGACCCGGTGTCGCTGCGCCGGCTGCTCGACGCGCTGCCGGACGCCGGCGGGGAGCGTATCGACTGGCTGCACGCGCTGCCGCTGGCCGTCGACGGGGAGGTCGGCGCGGACACGATGGAGCGCGCCCGCCGGGCCTGCCTCGACGCGCCCGCCGCCCTCCTCCAGGCACTGGCGGGCTTCCCCGGTGCCGAACGCGTGCGGCTCTGGTGGCTCTCGCACCAGGCCCAGCCCGTCGAACAGGACGTACAGCGACCGGAGTTGGGGCTGCTCGCCGGGGCGTGCGAGGTGGGGCCACAGGAGTACGGGGTGGACTGCCGCTGGCTCGATCTGCCGAACGGCGATCTCGCCGAGTGGGCGGCGCTGCTTGTGGCGGTGCTCGCCGAGGACCGGGCTGCACTGCCGCGACGGCTGGCGCTGCGGCAGGGCTACTGGTGGCAGCAGGCGCTCCTGGGGGTGACCGCCACCGAGACGCCCCCCGCGCCGTTGGCGGCCCACGGAGTCCACCTCGTCCTCGGCGGCACCGGGGGCATCGGCGCGGGCATCGCGGCCTGGCTGCTTTCGCAGTCCGACGGCCGGGTGATCCTGCTGGCCCGGCGGCCCCGGCTGCCCGCCGACCTCGCACCGTGGGCGGACCGCGTCGAGCTGATCGCCGCCGACCTCGCCGAGGAGGACACCCGGACGATCCTGGCCCGCATCGACCGGCTCGGCCATCGCCTCGACGGGGTGGTCCATGCGGCGGGTGTACCGGGCGGCGGTCTCATCGGCGGGCGGGACGGCGCCGCGATGCGGGCCGCCACCGCGGCCAAGCTGGGTGGCGCGCTCCTCGTCGAGCGGCTGATCGCGCGGCACCGGCCGCGCTTCGCGGCGTACTGCTCGTCGATGTCGGCCCTGCTCGGCGGTGTCGGCCAGTTCGACTACGCGGCGGCGAACGGCCTCCTCGACGGCTTCGCACGCCATCGGGGCGACGCCTCGGAGAGCACCGTACGGATCGGCATCGGCTGGGACATCTGGAACGAGGTCGGCATGGCGCGGGGCGCGCTGGCCACCGACCGGCGGCATCAGGCCCACCTCGCGGTCGGCCTGACCCTGAAGGAGGGACAGCGCCTCTTCGCCCGGGCCCTGCGCCTCCAGCTCCCCCAACTCCTCATATCCACCACGGCAGTTGAGGAAGCTCGGGCGTTCTATGAGGCGCCCGCCGACGAAGCCCCGACAGGGGCAACCGCGTCCATCGCCGAGTTGCTCGCAGACTGGCTGCGCGAGTGGCTGGGCCTGGACGATCTCGATCCGGAGGTCTCCCTCTACGACTACGGCGCCGACTCCCTCACCATGCTCGACCTGATCGGCAAGGTGAAGCGGCACTGCGGGATCGACCTCGAACTGTCCCAACTCACCCATGAAGCGAGCCTGTCCGAGATCCTCGGCCTGCTCGACCAGGACGAGCCGGGCGGCGACCCGGTGCCGGTGGAGGTCTGGCAGCACGGCACCGGACGCGAGGTGGTGTGTCTGGTGCATCCGGTCGGCGGCGACATCCAGGCCTACCGGGCGCTGGTCTCCGCGCTGGATCCGCGCTTCACCGTCTGCCTGATCGCGGACCCGGCGCTGCGCGCGGCCGACCCGGCGCCCTGGTCCCTCGCCGACCGGGCCCGGCACTACCACGCCGCCCTCCAGGCCCGCTTCCCGCACGGCCCCTGGCGCTGGCGGCTCGCGGGCTGGTCCTTCGGCGCCTGGGTCGCGCACGCGATGGCCGCCGAGGCGGAGGCTGCCGGGCGGCCCGTCGCGGGGCTCTGCCTGCTCGACCCGCCGCCGCCCGACGCCGGCCCGCGCTTCGCGGCGTACGACGGCAGCCAACTGGAGGCGGTCTTCGCCCACGAGCTGGGCCAGGGCGGCACCGGAGCTCCCGCGAGCGAGGAGACGCTGACGTACGCCGAGCGGCTCGCGCGCTGCTGCCGGGCCAATCTGGCGAGCATGGCGCGGCACGAACTGCCGCCCCTGCCCACCACCCCGACCCGGCTGCGGCTGGCGAGCAGACCGGTGCCCGGCCTCCCGGAACTAGGCGCCATCGACCACCAACTGGCCCTGTGGCACGACCAGTTGGCGAACCTCGGCGACTACGAGTGTCTCGACACCACCCACTACGGCCTCATGAGGCCGCCGCATGTGCGAGCCATCGCGCACACGATCAACGCAGAGCCTCCGCCCTCACTCCCTCCCCTGCCCCCTTTGTCCAGTTTGTCTACTTCGTCCGACGAGTCGAGGCCCACCCCATGAACCCGTACTCTTCGCTGCCTGCCCGCTCGTTCTGGCGCACCGCCGTCGCCGAGCCGGACCCGCTGGACATCGACGGGCTGTGGAGCCCGAAGTTCGCCGTGGGCCAGGACGACGTCGTCCTCACCGCCGGGTCGTGCTTCGCCCGGCACATCGGGCGCGCCCTGGTCGAGCGGGGCATGAACTGGCGCGAGGCGGAGCCCGCGCCGCCGGGGCTCAGCGAGACCGAACGACAGGCCCGGCACTACGGGGTGTTCTCGTTCCGCACGGGCCATGTCTACACCGCCGCGATGCTGCGGCAGTGGCTCAGCTGGGCGTACGGCGAGACCGAGGCGCCCGAGGGGGTCTGGCACGAGGACGGCCGCTTCTTCGACGCGTTCCGGCCGAGCGTCGAACCCAACGGTCACGCCTCCGCCGACGAGGTGCTTTCGGCGCGCGGGGCGACGCTCGCCGCGATCCGTGCCGCCGTCGCCGAGGCGAGCTGTCTCGTCTTCACGCTCGGCCTGACCGAGGCATGGCGGGACCGCATACACGGCACGGTCCATCCAGTGTGCCCCGGCACCATACGCGGCACGTTCGACCCCGAACAGCATGTGTTCCACAACTACACCTTCGCCCAGGTCCACCATGATCTGGCTGCGGCGATCGGGCTGGCCCGCGCCGCCAATCCGGGGTTGCGCGTCCTGCTCACCGTGTCACCCGTGCCGCTGACGGCGACGGCCACCGGCGGCCACGCGCTCACCGCGACGACGTACTCCAAGTCGGTACTGCGGGCCGTGGCCGGACAGCTGGCCGAGGAGTGCGCGTACGTCGACTACTTCCCGGCGTACGAGATCGTCACCGGCTTCCCGTTCAAGGCGGCCTTCTTCGAGCCGAACCTGCGCACCGTCACCCCCGGGGGCGTCGCCTTCGTCATGGGCCGCTTCTTCGACGCGCTCGCCCGGCGCCCCAGCGAGCCCCGCCCGGGCCGCGCCGCCCGGCCCCGAGCGGGAGAGGACCTCTGGTGCGATGACGCCGTACTCGACTACTACAGTCCCCGATAGGCCACCAACTCCCTTCAGATTCCTCCTACTTGGCGATTCCCACGCCGGGCCGGTCGGCCGAGCCGCCAAGGGTGCCGGAATCCCCTTCCAGGGCGGTCCGATCGGTGCCGGGCGGGAGTTCAACGCGGAGTTCTTCGACGTGCGCGGGGACGATGTCGTCTTCCGCAAGGCGGAGGCGGACGCGCTCTACCGCAGGTTCCTGGCCGGGCTGGGTGTCACCGGCCTCGGCCGTATCGGGATCCCGCTGGTGTGCACCTTCGGGTTCAGCGCGCACTTCCTCGCGACCACCGAGAACTGGCGGATCTACCGGGTCCCCGGCGGCGGCTTCCCTGCGGGCTTCCTGGCGAGCGGACTCTTCGACGCCGTCGTCCGCGCCACGGTGCGCGACGCGCTCGCCTTCTACGGCCATGCGCGCTCCCTGGGTCTCACGGTCCTCGCGGTGATGCCTCCGCAGCGCGTCCCCGGCCTGTCCGACCCGGCCGTCTTCATGGCGGCCCAGGAAACCGTCCGCCGGGCTCTCGTCGAGCTCGGCGTGGACATCGTGGACCTGCGGTCTCGCGTCGCGGACGAACAGGGGGTGCAGCGGGCCGAGTTCTGCGAGCCCGACGACACCATCCACGGCAACCTCGCCTTCGGCCGGCTGATCCTGGCGGATCTGCTTGCGCGGGGGCTTTGAACGACGCCCCCACCCCCCATCAGGAGGACACATGGAACAGTTCGCGCTGGACGCCATCGAGCGCATCACCACCCGCCCGCCGGAGGCTCACCACACCCTCTCCCTCGACCCGTTGACACCACTGATCGGCGCCGAGGTGTCGGGGCTCGACCTGTCCAAGGAGCTCACGGACGATCAACTCGGCGAGCTGAGACGGGCATTCCTCGCCCACCACGTTCTCGTGTTCCGCGACCAGGAGCTGTCGGACGCGGACCACAAGCGGCTCGCCTCGCACTTCGGCGAGCTCCACCCGGTGACGTTGCCCGCCGAGGGCTCCGATCCCTACGTCCTCGAAATCAGCACCACCAAGGACTCGCGCGCGGTGGCCGGCAACGGGTGGCACGCCGACGGGACGGCCGACGCCGAGCCCTCCCTCGGCTCCATGCTCTACATCACCCACACACCCGAGCCGGGCAGCGGCGGCGACACCCTGTTCGCCAACATGCATCTGGCGTACGAGATGTTGTCGCCCCACATGAAGTCCCTGCTCGACGGGCTCACCGCCGTGCACGACGGGCTGCTGCCGTGGCAGGGCGCGACACCGCCCGAGGGATACGTCGCCCCCAGGACCGAACACCCCGTGGTGGTGCGCCACCCGGACACCGGCCGCAAGCTGCTGTTCGTGAACGGCGCCTACACCTCGCACATCGTGCAGCTGTCGCGCGCCGAGAGCGGGGCGCTGCTCGCCATGCTGTACGACCAGATCGCCCGCACCCCGTTCCTGAACTGCCGGGTGCGGTGGACCCCGAACACGCTGGTGTTCTGGGACAACCGCTGCGTACAGCACCATGCGACCTGGGACTACTACCCGCACTCGCGGTACGGCCGCCGCGTCGCCATCAACGGGCAGCGCCCGCTGGCCTGAGGGCGGCCGGGGCCTGCCTCGGACCCGGGCGGGTCGGACTCGGGCCGGTCAGACGCGGGCGAGGCTGTCGGCGAAGCCGTCGGCCAGCCGCCCGAAAGCCACCCGCCGCCCCTCGCTCCCTTCCTCGCCCTCCCCTGTGTCCGGGCCCGCGAGCGCGAAGGCGCACGCATTGACGCGGGCGTAGGGGTAGGTCGCCGCATAGGCCCGCCCGTCGGCGTCCGCGTAGGCGAGCGCGACGGCCCGCGCGTTGGCGAGGGCGTTCGCCACGGCGCAGGAGCGGGCGTTGGCCGTGGTGTTGAGCTCCGCGTAGCCGGCCGCGAACCGCGTCGCCTCGGCCGCGCCGTAGTCGTTGGCCATCGCGTACGCGTGGGCGTTCGCGGTAGCGGTGGCATGTGCCTCGGTATAGGGGTAGGCGGAGCGGTACAGCTCGCGCAGCGCCGGTTCGAGGGTGGCCGTCCATTCGGCCGCCTCGATCCGCTCCCCGTTGAGGGCGCGGGTGTGCAGCCGCCCGACGGCTGCAAGGTGGCCCGCGTCCTCGCCGCGCCGGGTGGCCGCCTCCACCAGCATCGGCACGACCGTGGACGCGTACCAGTCGTGGACCACCCGGAACGGCGCCCGGCCCTCCAGGCGCGCCAGTTCAGCCGCTGCCCGGCCCACCCCCTGCGGCTCCCCGGCCCCCTCGCTCAGCGCCGTGGCGAGCTGAACCGGCCACGGCTCCATGCCCTCGCCGGACGGCCCGTCTTCGGGCGTGGCATCCACATCGCTGGACTCCTCGGCACGCATGGGCCCGTCTCCTGTCTCGGCCGGTCCACCCCAACTCGGGCGCTGGGAAGGGAGATGTCCCGAACCGTACCCCTATGGATCATGAAGCGCAGGTGGCTTGAGCCGCTTGTTCTGCGCGGCCCGACGCCGGGCGCATGCCTCGGAGGCAAACGGAGGGTCGCCTTCCGAAAACCTGCACACCCCATGCGCAACCCCGTCACCGAGGTCACGGACCGGCCTCGGGTCCGGACCGGCGGCAGGGGCTTTGGGGCGGGAGTGTCCCAGTTGAGAAAAGTGAACACTGAGCGCCAGGAATTCATCTCGTGAAGCTCGTGAAGAATCTGACCCCAAATCATGAACACACCTGCACGCGACCGCAATTCATGGCGCCCACCAACCCCTGATCAGTCCCTCGGCGATTGGCTGTGAAAGCTCTCGGCGTGTTTTGATCCTGGCCACTGCGGGAGCCCCGGCAAGGAGTTCCCGATAGGAAATGTCCCCATGAAAGGCAGTACTCACCATGAACAACGCTCCCCAGGTTGAGACCCTTGAGATCTCCGACGCCGACCTCGACAACGTGTCCGGCGGCCTCGTCGGCACCGCGCTCGGCAACGTGACCGGCACCGCCGACTCGATCCTCCCGGTCTCCGGCATCGTCGGCTCCGTCACGGGCCTCGTCGGCTCGGTCACCGGCGTGAACACCGGCGCCGTCACCGGCCTGGCCACGGGCCTCGTCGCCGGTCTCTGAGATCGCGCGTGAGCCCCGGAACCCCCTCGGTTCCGGGGCTTTGCGGATGATTTGCGGATGGTTCACGGTTAAGGAAAGAGTTTCTTGCAGTTTCGCCAACAGGCCCTTTCCAAACTGCAGTCACCGGAGGAACTCGACCTGCCGGTGCGTTTCGCGCGCCCGCAGGGCAGGCTCGTCCTTCTTGTCACTGTGCTGGTCATGGCCGCGGCCTGTTTCTGGGCCGTGACGGGTTCCGTTTCCGCCACGATCGACGCACCCGGCATCCTCACGCACGCGCAGGGCAGCTACGTCCTGCAGAGCCCGGTCGCGGGCCAGATCACCGGCGTCTTCGCCAAGGAGGGCCAGACCCTCGCCGCCGACGCGCCGCTCCTCAAGGTCCGTACGGCGCAGGGCGACCGGACCGTCCGGGCGATCGCCGCGGGCCGCCTCACCAGCCTCTCCGCCACCATCGGCTCGGTCGTCGCCACCGGTGCGAACGTGGCGAGCGTGGAGCGGACCGGCGGCGCCGACGACCCTCTGGTGGTGATGCTCTACCTGCCCGGCGACAGCGTCGCGAGCGTCCCCGTGGGCGCCTCGGTCGACCTCACCGTGCAGTCCGTGCCGGCCGAACAGTACGGGGTGCTGCGCGGCCGGGTGGCCGCGGTCGGCAGGGCTCCGCAGACACAGCAGCAGATCGCCGCGTTCCTCGGCGACGCCCAGCTCGCCGAGCAGTTCTCGCAGCACGGCAGGCCCGTCGGGGTCCAGGTGGTGCTCGATGCCGCGCCCGGCACGAAGTCCGGTTACCGCTGGTCGTCGGCCGAGGGCCCGCCGTTCGCCGTCGACTCCATGACCCTGGCCACCGGCACCGTCCAGCTGGCCGACCGGCGTCCCATCGATTGGCTGCTCCCGTGACCGCACCGCACGCATCGCCCGCCGCCCCACAGCTCCCGCCCACCGGTCACGGCCGCCGACGACCCGCCAACTCCCCCGACCGCAGCCGCCGTTCACGCGGTCGGCAGGCACCCAGGGCCGGGCGCACCAAGACCGTGCGCAGCCCCACGGTCCTCCAGATGGAGGCCCTGGAGTGCGGCGCCGCCTCCCTCGCCATGGTGCTCGCCCACCACGGCCGCCACGTGCCCCTCGAAGAGCTGCGCATCGCGTGCGGCGTCTCGCGCGACGGCTCACGGGCCAGCAACGTCCTGAAGGCGGCCCGCAGTTACGGGCTCACGGCCAAGGGCATGCAGATGGAGCCGGCGGCGCTCGCCGAAGTCCAGGCGCCCGCCATCCTGTTCTGGGAGTTCAACCACTACGTCGTCTACGACGGCATGGGGCGGCGCCTGGGCCGACGGGGCGTGCACATCAACGACCCGGACAAGGGCCGCCGGTTCGTGCCGACGGAGGACTTCGACACCAGCTTCACCGGAGTCGTCCTGGTCCTGGAACCCGGTCCCGACTTCCGGCGCGGCGGCCGCAAGCCCGGCGTCATGGGCGCGCTGCCCGCGCGCCTTCGCG
Source organism: Streptomyces sp. NBC_00212 (assembly GCF_045206365.1). Lineage (NCBI taxonomy): Bacteria > Bacillati > Actinomycetota > Actinomycetes > Kitasatosporales > Streptomycetaceae > Streptomyces > Streptomyces sp. NBC_00212. Next base: position 7,425,783 of record NZ_CP108115.1, on the reverse strand, counting down.
GCACCACGGGCACCATGCTGGCCTCGCTGCTCGCCAGCCTGCTCCTCGTGGCGGTCGGCGCGACGCTGCCCGCCCTGAGCCGTACGTACATCGACCTGTTCCTGATAGGTCATCAGACCTCTCTGCTCGGCGTGCTGTTCGCGGCGATGGGCACCATGGTGGCGCTCACCGTGGTGCTGACCTGGCTCCAGCAGGCGAATCTGCTGCGGGGGCGCATCATCTCCTCCACGCTCAGCAGCGCCCGCTTCTTCCGGCATCTGCTGCGGCTCCCGGTCACCTTCTTCGCGCAGCGCAGCCCCGCCGACCTCGTGCAGCGGCTCCAGTCCAACGACGCGGTCGCCGAGACGCTGGCGCGCGACCTGACGGCGGCGGCCGTGGACGGCATCGTCGTGCTGCTCTACGCCTTCCTGCTGTGGACCTACGATCCGCAGCTGACCGTCATCGGGGTGGGCATCGCGCTGCTCAACGTGGTGGCGATGCGCATCGTCGTACGGCTGCGGGCCACTCGCACGCAGAAGCTGCGCGCCGACAGCGCCCGGCTCACCAACACCTCGTACACCGGGCTCCAGCTCATCGAGACGATGAAGGCCACCGGCGGCGAGAACGGGTACTTCCGGCGTTGGGCCGGGCAGCACGCCACGACCCTGGAGGAGCAGCAGCGCCTGGGTGTGCCGAGCGCCTGGCTCGGTGTCGTCGCTCCCGCGCTCGCCACGCTGAACAGTGCGCTGATCCTGTGGATCGGCGGACTGCGGGCGGTGGAGGGGCACATCTCGATCGGTCTGCTCGTCGCGTTCCAGGCCCTGGTGACCCGCTTCACCGCGCCGGTCACCCGGCTCAACGGCGTGGCGGGCCGCATCCAGGACTTCGCGGCCGACGTGGCCCGGCTCAAGGACGTGGAGAACTTCCCCGTCGACGCGCTGCACACCCGCCCCGAGCCGGCCGCGAGCACGCGCCGCCTCACGGGCCATGTGACGCTCGAAGACATCACCTTCGGCTACAGCCCGCTCGACAAACCCCTGCTCACCGGGTTCTCGCTGACCGTCGGCCCGGGTCAGCAGGTGGCCCTCGTCGGTGGCTCCGGGAGCGGCAAGTCGACGGTGTCCAGGCTCATTTCGGGCCTGTACGCGCCCTGGGAGGGCACCATCCGCATCGACGGGCAGCGCTTGGAGGACATTCCGCGCGGGGCACTCGCCGCCTCGGTCTCCTTCGTCGACCAGGACGTCTTCCTCTTCGAGGGCACGGTCCGCGACAACGTCGCGCTGTGGGACCCCTCGATCCCGGACGACGCGGTCGTGGCCGCGTTGCGGGACGCGGCCCTGTACGAGGTCGTCGCGCGCCGGGCCGGCGGCATCCACAGCCGGGTCGAGCAGGACGGGCGCAACTTCTCCGGCGGCCAGCGTCAGCGTCTGGAGATCGCGCGGGCACTGGTGCGGCGGCCGAGCATCCTGGTCCTGGACGAGGTGACGAGCGCCCTGGACGCCGAGACCGAGCACGTCATCATCGACAATCTGCGCCGCCGCGGCTGCGCCTGCGTCGTCATCGCCCACCGGCTCAGCACGGTCCGCGACAGCGACGAGATCGTGGTGCTCGACCACGGGACCGTCGTGGAGCGCGGCCGGCACGAGGACCTGGTCGCCGCCGCGGGACCGTACGCCGAGCTGGTCAGGGAGCACTGAGGTGACCTCCGTACACCCCGTCGCCGAGCCCGGCGCCGATCCGGTCGTGGGCGCGCTCGGCGGGCTCGGGCAGCACATCGACTGCGCCGGCCTGCGCAGCTTCTCGCTGGACGGGCCGCAGGTGCTGTGGCTCGTGGTCAGCGGCGCGCTCGACCTGTTCGCGGTCGACGCGGTGGCCCAGGGGCACTGGCACTTCCTCGGCCGGCTCGAACCGGGCACGCTGCTGCTCGGCCCGGTCGAGGGCCCGCAGCACACGCTGGTCGGCCGCCCGCTGCGCGAGTGCGTGCTGCGCCGCATCCCGCTGCGCGAGCTGTACCGGTACCCGGAATCGGGCGGCTACGAGGGGCAGCACCTCAGCCAGTACGACACCGGGGACGCGGCGCTCAGCCTCCTGGAGCACGCCTTCTCGCTCGGGGTCGGTCGGGGTCAACGCGTCCTGTTCGAGGCCCCGTTGGACGGCCGCACCGCCCTCGACGAGGCGGTGGCCGACGACGACATCCTGTGGCTCCCGGTGTCGCCGGGCAGTGTGCAGTACGGGGCGGCGTTCAGCGCGGAGGCGGCCGGCGATCTGCTGGTCGACGGCGCCCTGTGGCAGGGCATGGTCAACCAGCAGTACCGGCTGCTCTCCGCCCTCGACCGCTGGATCGAGCGTCTGGAGCGCGCCCACGAGGACCGCACCGCGGCCGGCATCAAGGCGGGCGAAGCCGTCCGCGAGGAAGCCGACCGGGCGCTGCTCACCTCGATCGGACGCACCCGCAAGGCGCCTTCGCGTACGGCGGGTGCGAGCGATGACGCGACGTACGCGGCGTGCCGCCTCGTCGCGGACGCGGCCGGGATCACGCTCGCGGACCCGGCGCTCGGCGGCGCGGTCAGCGACCGGATCGACGCGGTGGAGCGGGTCGCGGTCGCCTCGCGGATCCGCACCCGGCCGGTGCGGCTGGAGGGGCGCTGGTGGCGCGAGGACTCCGGCCCGCTGGTGGGCCACCGCACCAGCGGCACCACGGTCGCCCTGCTGTGGCGGCGCGGCGGCTACGAGGCGGTGCATCCGGTGTCCGGGCGCCGCACCCGCGTGGACGCGGACAACGCGGAGGAGTTCGAGCGGCGGGCCGTCATGTTCTACCGGCCGCTGCCGGAGCGGGTGCCCGGCAAGTGGGGGCTGCTGCGGTTCAGCCTGCGCGGCACCCGCGCCGACGTACGCAATCTGCTGCTCGCCGGTCTGGTGACGGTGGCGCTCGGCGCGCTCGTGCCGATCGCGACCGGGCAGGTGCTCGGCGTCTACGTGCCGCGCGCCGAGAACAGCCTCATCGTGCAGGTCTCGCTCGCCGTGATCGTCTCCGGCGTCGTGTCGGCCGCGTTCACGCTGCTCCAGAACCTCACCATCCTGCGCATGGAAGGACGGATCGAGAGCACCCTTCAACCCGCCGTGTGGGACCGGCTGTTGCGGCTGCCCACGAAGTTCTTCGCCGAGCGCTCCACCGGCGAGCTGGCGAGTGCGGCGATGGGGGTCAGCGCGATCCGGCGGGTCCTGTCGGGCATCGGCCCGGTCGCCGTGCAGGCCGGCACGGTCGGGGTGATGAACCTCGTCCTGCTGCTCTGCTTCAGCGTGCCGCTCGCGCTGGTGGCGATCGCCCTGCTGATCGTCATCGCCGCGGTGTTCCTCGCCATGGGCATGTGGGAGCTGCGCTGGCAGCGCCGCCTGGTCGAGCTCGGCAACAAGCTCAACAACCAGGCGTTCCAGACCCTGCGCGGACTGCCCAAGCTGCGGGTCGCGGCGGCGGAGAGCTTCGCGTACGGGGCGTGGGCGGGCGAGTTCGCGCGCAGCCGGGAGCTGCAGAAGCGGGCGGGCCGGATCAAGAACCTGACGACGGTCCTCAACGCCGTCTACCTGCCGCTGTGTTCACTGCTCCTGTTCGTCCTGCTCGCGGGCCCGGCCCGCGGCTCCCTGTCGGCCAGCGCGTTCCTGACCTTCAACACCGCGATGACGATGCTGCTCACCGCGGTCACGCAGCTCACCGGCGCGTTCATCTCGGCCGCCGCCGTGCTGCCCATGTTCGAGCAGATCAAGCCGGTGCTCGACGAGGCGCCCGAGGTGCGCGGGGCGAGCACGCAGCCCGGCGCGCTGTCGGGTGAGATCGAGGCACGGGGCCTGTCCTTCCGCTACACCGACGACGGGCCGCTGGTCCTGGACGGCGTGTCCTTGAAGGTGGCGCCGGGCGAGTTCGTGGCGGTCGTCGGCCCGAGCGGCTGCGGCAAGTCGACGCTGCTGCGGCTGCTCATCGGCTTCGACGACCCGGTCTCCGGCAGTGTGCTGTACGACGGCCAGGACCTGTCGGCCCTCGACCGGGCGGCCGTGCGCCGCCAGTGCGGGGTCGTGCTGCAGAACGCCCAGCCGCTCACCGGGTCGATCCTGGACTGCATCTGCGGGGCGGAGGTGTTCACGCAGGAGGAGGCGTGGGAGGCCGCCGCGATGGCGGGCCTCGCCGAGGACATCAAGCGGATGCCGATGGGGCTGCACACGATGATCTCCGGCGGCGGTGCCATCTCGGGCGGCCAGCGCCAGCGCCTCATGATCGCCCAGGCGCTGGTCCGGCGGCCCCGCGTCCTCTTCTTCGACGAGGCCACCAGCGCCCTCGACAACGAGACCCAGCGCATCGTGATCGAGAGCACCCGGAGCCTGCGGGCCACCCGCGTCGTGATCGCCCACCGGCTCTCCACCGTCCTGGACGCCGACCGCGTGATCGTCATGTCGGAGGGCCGGATCGTGCAGCAGGGGCCGCCCGCCGAGCTCCTCGCCGACCCCCGTGGACGCCTGCACGAACTGGTCCGGCGGCAGCTGCGCTGAACGGTCGGCGCGGTGGCATTGTGGAGAGTGAGCACCACTTCACCGGTCCTGGAGAACGCCATGATCAAGAGGAATGTGCCGCCCCTCCTCCGACCCCCGGCCCCGGCCGCGCGGGCCCGCATGCGGACGGCCCGTATCGCTCCGGCGAGGGTGTGAAGGCCGTGCACAGTCGCTTCGAGCCCGACCGGCAGCTGACCGCCCGCATGCTGGTCACCCTGTTTCTGCTCGGCCTGCTGTACGTGGCGTTCGTCGGGGCCCTCCTGGTCCTGCTGAAGTCGACGCTCGTGGTCGTCGTGGTGGCGGCGGCCGTCCTCGTGTCGCAGTACTGGTTCTCCGACCGGATCGCCCTGTACGCGATGCACGGCCGCGTCGTGACCCGCGAGGAGCAGCCCCAGCTGCACGGCATCGTGGACCGGCTCTGCGCGACCGCGGACATGCCGAGGCCTCAGGTCGCGGTCTCCGACACCGACCTCCCCAACGCGTTCGCCACCGGCCGCAACGCCGATCACGCGGTGCTCTGCGTCACCACCGGGCTGATGCGCCGCCTGGAGCCCGACGAGCTGGAGGGCGTCCTGGCGCACGAGCTGTCGCACGTCGCGCACCGCGATGTCGCGGTGATCACCGTCGCCTCGTTCCTGGGCGTCATCGCGGGGCTCATCGTTCGCTTCGCCTTCTACTCCCAGATGTACGGGGGCCGCGGGCGGCGCGACCAGAACACCATGGTCGTACTGCTCGGCGTGATGGCGGTCTCGGCAGCGGTGTACTCGCTCAGCTTCCTCCTCATCCGGGCGCTGTCCCGCTACCGGGAACTGGCCGCCGACCGGGCGGGGGCGCTGCTCACCGGGCATCCCTCGGCCCTTGCATCGGCGCTGACCAAGCTCGACGGGGACATCGCCCGCATCCCCAGCAAGGACCTGCGCACGGCGAGCGCGTTCAACGCGTTCTACTTCGTCCCGGCCTTCGGCAAGGGCAGCAGCCTGTCCCGCCTCTTCAACACCCACCCGACGCTTGAGCAGCGCCTCGACAGCCTGGCGAAGATCTCCGCGGAGCTCGGCCGCCCGGCATGACCGCCACCCCCCGACCGAGGACGGAGCGCATGGGCTTCCTGGACATCCTGCTCGGCCGCACCCGGCCCGCGGCCCCCGACCTGGACCGGCTGTTCGGGCTCCCGTCGGCGGCGGTCACGCTGCAGGCCGCCGCCGGGTTCACGCCGACCGGGCGGGGCTCGGTGTGCTTCACGACGGTGGAGGGCTCGGCGTTCGCCCGGATCCGCCAGGACGTGACGGATCTGCTCAACGCGGACACCGAACGGGACGCGTCCTCGGTGGAGTTCAGCCGCGACTCCTACGGATACTCGTGGCTCCTGTCCCGTCGCGGCCCCGACGACCTGGCCTCGCTCGTCGGCGATCTGCACGCCGTGAACACCGCGCTTGAAGGATCCGGCTTCGGCCCCCAACTCCTGTGTTCCCTGGTCGGGTTCAGTGACGTGGAGGGCCGGACGTTCGCGTTGGTGTACCTCTACAAGCGGGGCACGTTCTACCCGTTCGCGCCGCTGTCCGGGGAGAAGCGGGACAACGCGCTTGAGCTGCGGATCAGGGCGGTCGTCGCGGACGACCTGCGCATCGAGGGCGACCTGTCCCGCTGGTTCCCGGTCTGGGGCGCGCCGGGGCTGTGAGGATCGAGTGCCTCAACGGCCCTTCTGCTGACGCCTGTTGAACATCGGGCCGACCGTTTCCGTACTGGAGGGCGTCCCAGCCCTCGGCGCGAAGGGCCTTTCGTGAGGCACGCATCGAAGCGGAGTGCGGCCCGCTGGGCCGTGCTGCTCGCGACCCTGAGCGCGGTCGCGAGCACCGCCGCGGCCCTGCCCGCGCGGGGGCCCCAGCCATCCGTCGCCGCGGTGGACGACTGCGCCCGGGGCGGCGTGGACGTCACGGCGAGCAACGGGGGCGACGCACCGTTCACCTTCCAACTGGCCGGTGTCTCGGCCGCCGTGGCACCGGGCCGGTCGCGGACCATCCTGGTTCCGGTCGCCGACCGCCAGAGCTATCGCTTCACGGTCCTCGGCCCGGACGGCTTCCGTCAGGACGTGAGCGGCGTACTGAACTGTGCGACGGCTTCCCCCTCGCCTTCGCCGGCGCCGTCCCCGTCACCCGCGACCGGCGCGGACCGGGCGGCCGGTGCCGTGCCCGTCACCGTCACGCCCCGCGAGGCCGCCGCGGACGGGCGGCGGCTCGCGATCGCCGGGGTCACCGACCTCGACTCGCTGATCACGGGGACGGTTCTGGTGCTGCTGGGCGCGATGCTCTTCGTCGTACGGCGGCTCAGGCTGTGAGCACCGCGCGCCGGGCAGCGGGGCCGGTCCGGCTCAGAAGTCGGCCTGGGCCTTCACGTCGGCCCGGCCCACCGACTCCAGGCCGTACATCGCGCAGTACAGGTTGCGGATGTACTCGATGTCGGGGTCGTGGGTGTGGGCCTCGCGGGCGGGATAGAGCACCGTCAGCTCGTATGAGATCTCGCGGTTGATGGATCCGGTCTTGTCGCGCCACTGGCCGCGGCCCTGCTGGATGGTCAGCCCGGACGGGAAGCGGGGGGTGATCACGTCGGCGACGAACTTCATGAACTGGTCGTCGGTTATGGGTGGTTCGCCGTTGTGGCGGCCTGTGCCGAAGTAGAGATGGGTCGCCAGATAGGGGCTGCCGGAGGCGGCCGTCTGCGTTTGCGTCGACGCGGCGGCGGACGTGCCGTAGGCGACTTCGGACACCGGTCCTCCGGTGGCGAAGAGGAGGACGACCGCCACGAATGCGGCGGCCGCGGGCGTGGACACCCGGATCTGGAGCATGTTGTCCCTGTCTGTCGGCTTGAGGTGGGGGTTGTTCCTGGCGGTGCCAGGGGGTCCTAGCGGGAAGGAGCGTCCTGGCCGTAGGAGGGCGAGGGGACGGACGCGAGCAGGAAGGCCGCCGCGTCCCGCAGGTTCACGGGCGCCGCCGGGCAGCCGCGTAAGCGGGCGGCGGTACGGGCGAGGGTCTCGGTCGTCCGTACGGAGCCGATGCTCGCGGCGCGCGGGGCGAGGTCCGCGATGAGGTCCTCGGCGTCGCTCCAGGCCTCGGCGCCGGCCAGGGCCGCGAGGAGTTCCGCGGTGAAGAGGTGGCGGTAGGAGGGGCCGGGGGCGGTGGCGGCCTCGTACAGCAGGGGGATGGCCCGGTCCCAGTCGTGCAGCCTGGCGAGCACCCAGCCGTGGTGGCCGGTGAGTTCGGCCTGGTCGATCCACCAGGCCCAGGGCGGGTCCTGGCGCGAGGCGCCGTCGAGGAACCGGCTCCGGGCACGCGAGATGAGCTCGTCGGCGTCCCGGCGGCCGCCCAGCATGGCGGCCGCGTGCGCCCGGCGGACCAGGACGAGCGTGCCGACCAGGGTCGGCAGCGGGCGGGGTCCGACCACCCGGGCGGCGGATTCCAGGGCGGCCCTCGGGTGTCCGGTGCGGGCGTGCAGCATGCTGTCGTTGAGCAGCACCAGGCGGGCGGTGGCGCGGTCGCCGCAGAGTTCCGCGAGGGCCAGGGCGCGGGTGTTCATGCGGTGGGCCGTGCGGTTCAGGCCCGCGTCGAAGAGGATCCAGCCGATCACTTCGCAGAGTTCGGCGAGGGCGGCGAGCAGGTCGCTCTCCTCGTCGCGCAGGGCGGCGGGGTCGGCCGACAGCTCCGGGACGCCGTGCAGCAGGTCGCGTACGGCGGGCACCGCGGCTGTCGCGCCGTGCCCGGCGTCGAGGGCCACGAGGCGCTCAACTGCGCGCAGCGCGAAGGGAGTCAGGTGCTCACGGCCGTTCGCGTCGCGTCTTGGGGGGCCCGCCTGCGTCATGAGGGGATTCTGTCTGCCGCGCGCACCGCCCGGCCCTGGGTGAGGGCGGTGAACGAGGAAGCGACCCGGGTCAGCCACTCCACCTCGTCGCGGAAGTCGTCGTACGGCGGCCGGGCCGGAATGTCGGCGGCGTCGGCCTGTTCGTCCCGTTCCTCGGCCGGGCGGTTCAGGACGGCGCGCACCTGGAGCGCCTCGCCGAGCGGCGACGTGGGGTCCTCGGGGAGGTCGAGGGAGCGGGCCACCCGGGAGAAGTCGGCCAGCGAGAGCGAGGTGCGCAGCATCAGCTGTCCGTCGCGTATTTCGATGACGCGCCGGTAGAGGCTGTAGTGCGGATCGCGCGGCGGGACGAGGTCCCGCGCCCAGGACCGGGGCGGGTCGAGCGCGATGTCCGGCGAGGCCTGGTACAGCGCCCACCACAGGGGGCGCAGCCGCAGGTAGGAGCGGTAGCTGCGCAGCCAGCCCGCGGCGCGGGTGAGGTGGATGCCCCAGGACGGAATGGTCCAGCCGGTGATCTGGAGCAGCGCGCCGATGGTGCCGCACGACCACTGGACGGGGTCGAGGGCCGAGGCGTCGAAGTGCAGCCTGGTGCCGGCGATCTGAATGCTGCGGGTGACGCAGTAGACCAGGATCAGGCTCGCGCCGACGGTCACGGTGCGCATGCCGACTTTGAGCCATTGCCGGTTGGCCATCTTCGTGAAGCGCAGCGAGAGCCGGACCGTCTCGAATTGCCCGATGCCGCAGATGACGAGATAGAACGACATGTACAGCGCGTAGCGGCCGTCTTGAATGCTGAGAAGGATCGTCGACGTGGCCGTTTTCGCGCTGGCGACCGGGCTGACCGCGAGCGAGGCCACCACCAGGACACACAGCGCGGCGCCGAAGAACAGCACCCGGAGCCTTGCCCTGAGCCGGGCCTCTTCGGGCGGTGACGACCAGTAGACGAGGACGACCTGCTGCGCCGCGGTGAGGACGACGACGGCGACCTGGACAATCAGCGACGTGATGTTGGGCAGGCCGAACAAGTCGGAAATGTGCACCCGCAGCGCGTCCAGGTCGACCAGGAAACTGATCCCGGAACACAGGAAGTAGACGCACAGCGCCCACAGGGCGACGTCATGCTTTCTGCGCAGCAGATCCGGCAGCCGGTAACCGAACGCCGCGAGGCCGCCGAGGGAACAGACCCAGGTGAGGACGAGGTTGACGGTATTCATGACTGATCCGGATTGCCGACGCCGTTCTCGATGCGGGCGACGATCTCCGCGGCCTCCTCCGGCACGCCCCAGGCGGGTTCCAGCCACCTCTTGGTGGCGCGGGCCAGGATCAGCGAGGCCATCGTCTCGGCCTCCTGCTCCTCGTCGTCGCTGTAGCGGGAACGCATCAACATGCTCTGGACCACCGCCGGTTCGACATCCGTGAACAACTGACTCGTATCACTGTGGTCGAATTCCACGGACCCTCGGTGGGCGAAGGCGATATGGGACAGTTCATGGGCAATGATGTGTTCTTTGTGTGACGCGGAGGCGGCCTTCTCGTAAGCGATGATGTCGAAGTCGTCGAGTTTCAGCCAAAGGCCGAAGAGATGACGTTCCGGGAAGGGCATCGGAATGAGATGGATCGGCCGCTGATTCTGCGTGCTGAGATAGTGGTGCAGTTCATCGATGCCGCAGCCGTGCTCCATGCCCCAGTCCGCGAGCAGCGCCTCACAGGTTTGACGAACCTTTTTGAGACGGCGCCTGAGCCGACGGTCCTCCGGCGACGGTAACGCAGAGCCAGACACCTTCATCCTTTAGCCTTCCACGCCTTCCACGCTGGAGAAGCAGGCCGTTGCAATGCCGATTTCAGTGGTGCCGGGGATTCAGCCTGCCGAATCCCCGGGCAGACAACGCGGCCATGATGCCACACCCCTCAACTCGCCTACTGTTGAAGTGCCTTTCGCCGGACTCAGCCGAGAAAACTCAGCCGCACCTGCCGGTTCGGATTGTCCTTGTTCGTGTCCACCAGGCACACCGACTGCCAGGTGCCGAGCGCGAGCCGCCCGCCGATCACCGGCAGCGTGGCGTGCGGCGGCACCAGGGCGGGCAGGACGTGGTCGCGGCCGTGGCCGGGGCTGCCGTGCCGGTGCTGCCAGCGGTCGTCGGCGGGGAGCAGTGTGTGCAGGGCGGCGAGCAGGTCGTCGTCGCTGCCCGCGCCGGTCTCCAGGACCGCGATGCCGGCCGTGGCGTGCGGCACGAAGACATTGAGCAGGCCGTCCCGGCCGGCCGCTCGCTGCGTCAGGAACTCCTCGCAGTCCTCGGTCAGATCGGTGACCGTCTCGCGGGAGCCGGTCGCGATGTTCAGGATGCGGGTGGTGAAGGCGTCGGACATGGCTCCATCCTCCCGCCCGGGCGCCGGGTACGCGCGGCAGCCGCACCGGGGCCGCGCCCAACGGGCAAGATCGCGCGTCCGATGGGCGAGACACCGTTGACCCCGTCCGGAACGGGTCGCTACGTTCACGCCATGTTGCGTACAGCCCTGCTCACCACGCGCGGTCACATCGACCTGCTGCGGGTGGCGTCCGCCGCCTGTTGTCGCGGCTGCTGACGTCCTTTCAGGCGGGCACCTCTCTGTGACGTGCTGACGTTTCTTTCCGCAGGTCACGGCTGCTGAGGCCTCCTTCCCCGGCCCGTCGCGACCCGTGACGTCGTACGCCTCTCCTCTTTTCCAGAGCCTTCCCGAGCCTTCCTGCGCCTGCGCCTGCCGTCGCCCGCCGACGCGTGCGGCCGGACGCACACGCCCCGCACCACCGCCCGGCGAGGGCGCGCGTCCGCGCATGTCCGCGCCGTGGTGGCGGCCGCCGCTGCCCCCGAGGCCCACCCTCCCTCCTCGCCCTCTCCATGGAGTCCCCATGACCGTCGACCATGCCCCGCCGGATATTTCGGCTGAATCGGATTCGGATGAGGCCGCCGTGGCCGCACCGTCCGGCCCCGCCCTCGAACCGGTCGTTCCCGCCGCTTCCCGGCGCGGCCGGCTGCGCTCCGTGCCGCGCTGGCTGCGCCGTACCGTCGGGCCGCTGACGCTGCTCGTTCTGTGGCAAGTCCTCAGCGCCACTGGGGTGTTGAGCGCCGACACCCTCGCCTCGCCCGGCACCGTCGCCCGCGCCGGGGCCGATCTGATCGGGGACGGAACGCTGCCGGCGGCGATGGCCATCTCGCTCCAGCGGGTGGCCGTCGGCCTGCTCATCGGCGGCGCGGCCGGGATCACGCTGGCCCTGGCCTCCGGGCTCTCCCGGCTCGGCGAGGACCTGATCGACGCCACCGTGCAGATGCTGCGCACCGTGCCCTGGGTGGGCCTGATCCCGCTGTTCATCATCTGGCTCGGCATCGGCGAGGCCCCCAAGGTGGCCCTGATCGCGCTGGGCGTGGCCTTCCATCTCTATCTGAACGTGTACGCCGGGATCCGGGGCGTCGATGCCCAACTCGTCGAGGCGGGGCAGGCGTTGGGGCTGGGGCGCTGGGGTCTTGTGCGCCACGTCGTGCTGCCGGGCGCCCTGCCCGGCGCGATGACCGGGCTGCGCTACTCGCTCGCCACCGCCTGGCTGGCCCTGGTGTTCGGCGAGTCGATCAACGCGGACGCCGGGATCGGCTTCCTGATGAACCAGGCCCGCGAGTTCTTCCGCACTGACGTGATCGTCGTCTGCCTGGTCGTGTACGCCTTCCTCGGCCTGCTCGCCGACGCCGTCGTCCGCACTCTCGAAAGGCTGCTGCTGCAATGGCGACCGACCTTCACGGGCCAGTGACCACCACCACGGCCACCGCCGATGCCGTACGGGTCGAGGGGCTGACCCGCGCCTTCGACGGGCGGCCCGTCATCGACCGGCTCGATCTCACCCTGCGGGCAGGCGAGTTCACCGCGCTGCTCGGGCGCAGCGGCTGCGGCAAGTCGACGCTGCTGCGGGTCCTCGCCGGGCTGGACCGGGAGATCGAGGGCACGGTGCTGGTGCCCAAGCGGCGGGCCGTCGCCTTCCAGGCACCCCGGCTGATGCCGTGGAAGCGGGTGTGGCGCAACGTACTCCTCGGGCTTCCGGGAAAGCCCCAACGCGCTTTCGCCGAGAGCGCGTTGGAGGAGGTGGGGCTCGGACATCGGTCGGGGGCCTGGCCCAAGACGCTGTCCGGCGGGGAGGCCCAGCGTGCCTCGCTGGCCCGGGCGCTGGTGCGCGAGCCCGATCTGCTGCTGCTCGACGAACCGTTCGGCGCGCTGGACGCGCTGACCCGGATCAAGGCACAGCAGTTGGTCGCCGAGCTGTGGCAGCGGCGCGGCTGCGCGGTGCTGCTCGTCACGCACGACGTGGACGAGGCGCTGCTCCTCGCGGACCGCGTCCTTGTCATGCGGGACGGCGGCATCGCCCATGACACACCCGTCGATCTCGACCGGCCCCGCACGGTCGGAGCGCCCGGATTCGCGGCGCTGCGATCCCGGCTCCTCACCGAACTGGGCGTGGCACAGCCCGCCGTCCCCTCCCTCTGAAGCCCCTGCTCAACCCCCTGCGAAGGAAGCACGTACTCATGCGACGCCACACCCTGCCCGTTCTGCTCCTGCCGCTCGCCCTGCTCGTCGCCGCCTGCGGCGGGAACTCGGCCGCCGACACCAAGACCGGGTCCGGTTCGGGCTCCGGCGGGGTCACGCTCAACGTCGGTGACCAGAAAGGCGGTTCCGAGGCCATCCTGAAGGCGGCCGGTGAGCTCGACCACCTCGACTACAAGATCAAGTGGTCCACGTTCACCTCGGGGCCGCCCCTGCTCGAAGCGGTCAACGCCAAGGCCGTCGACATCGGAGCGGTCGGCAACACTCCGCCGGTGTTCGCCGCGGGAGCCGACTCGAAGATCAAGGTGGTGGCGGCCAGCCACGGCTCGTCCGCGGGTGAGGCGATCCTCGTGCCGGAGGACTCCCCGCTGAAGCAGGCCTCGGACCTCAAAGGCAAGTCGATCGCCGTGGCCCAAGGAAGCTCCGCCCACTACCAGTTGCTGGCCACGCTGAAGAAGGCCGGGCTCGGCATCGGCGACGTCAAACTCAACTACCTCCAGCCGGCCGACGCGCTCGCCGCGTTCAGCCGCGGCAAGGTCGACGCCTGGGCGGTGTGGGACCCGTACACCGCGCAGGTCCTCGGCTCGAAGAAGGGGCGGGTCCTGGCGACCGGCGAGGGGGTCGTCAACGGCCTCGGGTTCCAGGTCGCGGCGCCCGCCGCGCTGGGCGACCCGGCGAAGGCGAAGGCCGTCGGGGACTACCTTCAGCGCCTCAACCGGGCCCAGGACTGGGTGTTCAAGCACCCCGAGGCCTGGGCCAAGGTCTGGTCGAAGGAGACCGGCCTTCCCTACTCCGTGGCGATCGACTCGGTGAAGCGCAGCAACGGAACGCGGGTCGCGGTGGCCGTGGACCCGGCGGCGATCGCCTCGGAGCAGCAGATCGCCGACACCTTCGCCGATCTGAGGCTGATCCCGCGCCGCTTCTCCTTCAAGGACTACGTCGACACCCGGTTCAACGGTTCGCTGCCCCCTTCCACCACCGCGCCCCGCTCGTACGGAAAGGCCTCCTCCTGATGACCGTCCATCTGCACTGGTTCCTGCCCACCGGCGGTGACGGCCGGACTCTGGTCGACCGGCACGCCTACACCGACGGCGGCATCAAGCGCTCGCGGATCACCCCGGTCACCGGGGTGCGCGCGCCGGACATCGAGTATCTGGCCCAAATCGCCAAAGCCGCCGAGCAGTTGGGGTTCGAGGCGGTCCTGACGCCGACGGGTACCTGGTGCGAGGACGCCTGGCTGACGACGGTGGCGCTCGCCCAGCACACCGAGCGGCTGAAGTTCCTGGTCGCCTTCCGGCCCGGCGTCATCTCCCCCGTCCTCGCCGCGCAGATGGCGGCCACCTACCAGCGCATCACGCGCGGCCGGCTGCTGCTCAACGTCGTGACCGGCGGCGACTCGACCGAGCAGCGCCGCTTCGGCGACCACCTCGACCACGACCGGCGCTATGCGCGCACGTCGGAGTTCCTTTCGGTCGTACGGAGTGCCTGGCGCGGGCAGCCGTACGACTTCGACGGCGAGCACTACCAGGTGGAGGGCGGTCTGACCGCGCTGCCGCCGGACCCGCTGCCGGAGATCTTCTTCGGGGGCTCCTCGCCGGCGGCCGGGCCGGCGGCCGCCGATCACGCGGATGTGTATCTGACCTGGGGCGAGCCGCCCGCGCAGGTGAAGCGGAAGATCGACTGGATCCGGGGGCTCGCCGAGGAGCGTGGGCGCACCGTCCGGTTCGGCATCCGCCTGCACACCATCTCGCGGGATTCGTCGCGCGAGGCGTGGGCGACGGCCGACCGGCTGCTCGGCGATCTCGACGCCGAGACGATCGCGGCGGCCCAACAGGCGCTCGGCAGGAGCGAGTCGGTGGGCCAGCAGCGGATGCTCGCCCTGCACGGCGGCTCGCGGGCCGATCTTGAGATCTCGCCGAACCTGTGGGCGGGCGTGGGTCTCGTACGGGGCGGCGCGGGCACGGCGCTGGTCGGCAGCCATGCGGAGGTGGCCGACCGGATCGAGGAGTACCACGACCTCGGCATCGAGCACTTCGTGCTCTCCGGCTACCCGCATCTGGAGGAGGCGTACTGGTTCGGCGAGGGCGTGACGCCCGAGCTCGCCGCGCGCGGCCTGCTGCCGAGGATCCCGGCCTCGCCGCTGCTCGGGGTGCCGGCCGCGAACGGGCGCCCGGCCTCCGCGCCGGGCGGGGCGCCGCTCCTGGTGGGCGGCGGGCGCTGATCTCGCCGCCCGGGGAAGATCCTCGCACCCCTCGCGGTTGGTAGAACCGTGAACGACTTCGGGGTGCGAGACGTGGACGTGGTGGTCATCGGCGCCGGGCAGGCGGGTCTGTCCGGCGCCCACCACCTGCGGCGGGCGGGCCTGGAGCCCGACCGCGACTTCGTGGTGCTCGACCACGCGCCGCGCCCGGGCGGCGCCTGGCAGTTCCGCTGGCCCTCGCTCACGTACGCCAAGGTGCACGGCATGCACGCGCTGCCCGGCATGGAGCTGATGGGGGCCGCTGGTGACCGCCCCTCCTCGGAGGTCATCGGCGGGTACTTCGCCGCGTACGAGGACGCCTTCGACCTGCGGGTGCACCGGCCCGTCGACGTGGGCGCCGTACGGGACGGCGAAGGAGGGCGGCTGCTCGTCGAGACCTCCGAGGGGAGCTGTGCCGCGCGTGCGCTGATCAATGCCACCGGGACCTGGGACCGGCCGTTCTGGCCGCGCTATCCGGGCCAGGAGACGTTCCGGGGGCGGCAGCTGCACACCGCGAACTATCCGGGGCCGGACGCGTTCGCGGGGCTGCGGGTCGTCGTGGTCGGCGGCGGGGCCTCGGGCACCCAGCATCTGATGGAGATCGCCGAGGTCGCGGCGGACACGACGTGGGTGACGCGCCGGCCGCCGGTGTTCCGCGATGGCCCCTTCGATGAGGAGGCCGGGCGCGAGGCCGTGGCTATGGTCGAGGAGCGGGTGCGGCTCGGGCTGCCGCCGAGGAGCGTGGTCTCGGTGACGGGACTGCCGCTGAACGACGCCGTCCGGGCGGCCCGGACCAAGGGCGTCCTGGACCGGCTGCCGATGTTCGACCGGATCACCGAGCACGGGGTGGCCTGGGACGACGGGCGCAGCATCGAGGCCGATGTCATCCTCTGGGCCACCGGTTTCCGCCCGGTCATCGATCATCTCGCCCCGCTGCGTCTGCGCGAGCCGGGCGGCGGCATCCGGGTGGAGGGCACCAGGGCGGTCCGGGACGAGCGCGTCCACCTGGTCGGCTACGGCCCGTCGGCGTCGACGATCGGCGCGAACCGGGCCGGGCGGGCGGCGGTGCGCGAGATCGAGCGGCTGCTCGATCGGCAACCGGTCGGGGTGTAGCGGCCGGGGTGCGGCCTGGCCGCTCAGGCCATGCCCAGGGGGCGGCCTACTGCCTCAGTCGGCCTTGGCCGTCTTCTTCTGGTTCTCGTTGAACTCCCTTACGTTCAGCCGCTGTTGGGCATAGCTGTCGGTGAAGCGGGTGTCGCCGGGGGCCACCGTCACGAAGTACAGCCAGTTGCCCGGGGTCGGGTTGAGCGCCGCGCTCATCGCCTGTTGCCCCGGGTTTCCGATGGGGGTCGGCGGCAGACCCTGGTGCTCGTAGGTGTTGTACGGGCTTTCGGTCCTGGTCTCGGCCGCCGTGGTGGTCAGCGTCGAGCGGTTGAGCGCGTAGTTCAGCGTCGAGTCCATCTGGAGCGGCATGCCGCGGGCGAGGCGGTTGCGGATGACGCGCGAGACCTTGCCCATGTCGGCCGGGGTTTCGGCCTCGGCCTGCACGATTCCGGCGATGGTCACCATCTGATACGCCGTCAGCCTGCCGCGCCGGACGCCCCCGGTGATCCGGTCCTGCCCGAACTGCTTGTTGGCGGTCTCGACCATGTAGGCGAGCAGCCCGCCCGGGGTCGTGTCGTCCGTGATCGGGTACGTCGCCGGGTACAGGTACCCCTCGGGGTTCCCCTTGGCCTCGGCGGGAAGCTTGAGCTGCGCCTTGGCTGCGGCCGCTTTCGTGGTGCCGGGCGGCAGATCGAGGCGCTTGTCGACGGCCGCGTACACCTGGCTCGCCCGCCACCCCTCCGGCACGACCAGCGTCCGGACCGGGGCGCCGGCCTCCCGCAGCAGCAGGAAGAGCACCACAGCGTTCACCACGAGCAGCGCGAGCGCCAGCAGGAGGAGCAGCCGGCCACGGCGGGACAGCCGGACCCGTCGACGGTACGAGGTCTCACTCATGGCGGCACGCTACCCCCAGATATCAGACAAATCAGACATTCGCCAGTGGTCGACACGCGACGTGCCCAACCTTGGGGAACACACGAACAGGGGATCGGTTGTTCGCTGGTACGCGTGATCGTCACGGCATTCGTTGCTCAACTCCCTTGTGGCGACGGATGCTTGAGGGGCGCAAGCGACGGGCTGCAGACCGGTGTTGCGCAGTCCCACAGCGGCATCTGTCTGATGCCCACCGCACAAGGAGAAAGCACCACCATGAACCTCATTACTGGCCTGCTCGCCGGCGTCCTCCACTTCATCGGCTGGCTCGTCTGACGATCGTCACGTCCGGCGCCGTCGCTCCCCGTCCCACGGGAGCGGCGGCGTCGCCGTGTGCGGGGACACCGGGGCTCAGCTTTGGACCGGGGCCAGCTCGGCGTCCCTGCGGACCAGCGCCGCGTATCTGCCGTCCTGGTCGAGGAGTTCCTCGTGGGTGCCGCGCTCGGCGATCAGGCCGCCGTCGAGGACGACGATCTGGTCCGCGTCGCGCACGGTGGACAGGCGGTGGGCGATGGTGATGGTGGTGCGGCCCTCGGAGAGCGCGTCGATGGCCTGCTGGACCGCGTGTTCGGTACGGGTGTCGAGCGCGCTGGTCGCCTCGTCGAGGATGAGGACGGGCGGGTCGCGCAGGATCGTACGGGCGATGGCCAGGCGCTGCTTCTCGCCGCCCGAGAAGCGGTATCCGCGCTCGCCGACCAGGGTGTCGTAGCCGTCGGGCAGCGAGGCGATGTGGTCGTGTATCTGGGCGGCGCGGGCGGCCTCCTCCAGCTCCTCGTCGGTGGCTTCCGGCTTGGCGAAGCGGAGGTTCTCGGCAACCGAGGCGTGGAAGAGGTACGTCTCCTGGGAGACCACGCCGACCGAGCGGGCCAGGCTGTCGAAGTCCAGCTCGCGCACGTCGACGCCGTCGATGGTGACCCGGCCGCCGGTCACGTCGTACAGGCGGGGCACCAGGTAGCTGAGCGTGGACTTGCCGGAGCCGGTGGGGCCGACGACGGCGAGGCTGCCGCCCGCGGGCACGGTCAGGTCGATACCGGCGAGGGTGGGCCGCTCCTGCTTCTCGTCGTAGTGGAAGTCGACGCCTTCGAAGCGGACCGCGCCGCGCGCCTTGGTCAGGCGTACCGGCTCGTCGGGCTCGGTGATGTCCACCGGCAGGTCGAGGTATTCGAAGATCCGCTGGAAGAGGGCGAGCGAGGTCTGCATCTGGACGCCCGTGGACAGCAGGCTCACGGCGGGCCGGAACAGGCCCTGCTGGAGCGAGACGAAGGCGACGAGGGTGCCGATGGAGACGGAGGGGCCGCCGGTCTGGAGCGCCAGGCCGGCCGCCCAGTAGATGACGGCGGGCATGGCGGCCATGACGATGCCGATGGTCGACATGCGCCAGCGCCCGGCCATGTTGGAGCGGACTTCGAGGTCGACGAGGCGCTCGGACTCGGCGGCGAAGGACTTGGTCAGCGAGTCGGAGCGGCCCATGGTGCGGCCGAGCAGGATGCCGCTGACCGAGAGCGATTCGGTGACCTCGGCGGCCATGGCGGCCATCTGCTTCTGGCGCTGGGTGGTGATCTTCTTGCGTTCGCGGCCGACCCTGCGGCTGATCCACACGAACACCGGCAGCAGGAGCAGCGAGACGGCGGTCAGGCGCCAGTCGAGCGCGAGCATCGCGACGACGGAGGCGACGACGGCCGTGAGGTTGGAGACCAGCGAGGTCGCGGTGGAGGTGACGGTCGCCTGCATGCCGCCGATGTCGTTGGCGATGCGGGACTGCACCTCGCCGGTGCGGGTCCGGGTGAAGAAGGCGAGCGGCATCCGCTGGAGCTGGGCGTAGACGGCGGTGCGCAGGTCGTGCATGACGCGCTGGCCGACGGTGGTGCTGATGAGGGTCTGCAGCACGCCGAACACGCTGTTGACGACGGCGGTGGCGATCATGCCGAGGGCGAGCAGGCTCAGCAGGCCCGTGCGGTTCTGCGGGATGGCCACGTCGAGGATCTCGCGCAGCAGGAACGGCGAGGCGACCGAGACGAGCGAGGACGCGGCGACGAGCAGGCCGACGATCGCGAGCCTGCCGCGATAGGGGCGGAACAGGCCGAGGATGCGGCTGACCTGGGCCGGCTCTTGCGGCTCGGTGCCGCGGGGCGGGGGTGTCCAGGTGGATTGTTCGGGGCGCATGGGCTCCTTCGAGGGGTGTGAGGGCCTCCGCCCGGGGGCGGAACGGCGATGACTTCGGGAGCATAGCTCATTGTTACCTATACTCACAATGAACGGGGTCCTGTTATTGTTCCCGTATGCAGCCACACATTTCCCGGGCCCCCGACGCCGACGGCCTGCTGGCCGAGCAGTTGCTGCGGCTGACCCGCCGACTGCACCGGATCCAGAAGCAGCACCTGGAGCCGGTCGGCATCACGCCCGCGCAGTCCCGGCTGCTGCGCACCGTCGCGCACTGGAACGAGCCGCCGCGCATGGCCGATCTCGCCGCGCGCCTCGAAGTGGTCCCGCGCGCCGTGACCACGCTGGTGGACGCGCTGGAGGAGAGCGGGGACGTGCGCCGGGTGCCGGATCCGACCAACCGCCGGGTGATCCGCATCGAGCTCACGGACGCGGGCCGCGCCACACTGCGCGCCCTGCGCAGCGCGCGCCGGGGCGCCGCAGAGGAGATCCTGGCTCCATTGACCGCCGACCAGCGCGAGGTGCTCGGCGGGCTGCTGACGGCTCTGGTGGACGGATCTCCGGAGCGCCGCTGCTGACGGACCCGAGGAGGCCGTGGCCATGCCGCTGCTTGAGCCCGATCCGCGAAGCCTCCGCCCCGCGGGACGCCGCGAGCCCTCTCCCGACCGCGTCCCCGACCGCCTCGCGGGCGGCACCCCCGAGCCGCTGCGCTCGGAGCTGATCGCGCTGCTCGGCGCGGACAAGGTGTACTGGAAGGTCTCCGACCTCGTGCGGTACGCCTCGGACGCCAGCCCGTACCGCTTCGTCCCGCAGGTCGTGGTCATCGCCGAGGACATCGACGACGTCTCCACGGTCCTGTCGTACGCGCACGGCAGGGGCCGTGAAGTCGTCTTCCGGGCGGCGGGCACCAGCCTGAACGGGCAGGCTCAGGGCGAGGACATCCTGGTCGACGTGCGCCGGCACTGGGCGGGCATCGAGGTGCTCGACGACGGGCTGCGGGCGCGGGTGCTCCCGGGGACCACCGTCGTCCGCGCCAATGCCGCGCTCGCCCGGCACGGCCGGGTCCTCGGGCCCGATCCGGCGAGTGCGATCGCCTGCACGATCGGCGGGGTCGTCGCCAACAACGCCTCGGGCATGACCGCGGGCACCACCCGCAACTCGTACCGGACCGTCTCCTCGCTCACCTTCGTGCTGCCCGGCGGCACGGTCGTCGACACCGGTGACCCGGGAGCCGACGAGGACCTCGCGCATGCCGAACCCCGGCTCTGCGAGGGCCTGTTGGCGCTCAAGGCGGAGATCGAGGCGGACGCGGAGCTGACCGCCCGGATCCGCGCCAAGTACGAGATCAAGAACACCAACGGCTACCGCCTGGACGCGTTCCTCGACGGGTCGACGCCGGTCGAGATCCTGCGCGGGCTCATGGTCGGCTCCGAGGGCACCTTCGGCTTCATCTCGGAGGTCGTCTTCGACACGCTGCCGCTGGACCGCCTGGTGTCCACGGCGCTGCTCTTCTTCCCCTCGCTGCCCGCCGCGGCGGCGGCAGTGCCGCTGTTCAACGAGGCGGGCGCGATCGCCGTCGAGCTGATGGACGGCAATACGCTGCGGGCCTCCGTCAGCGTCAAGGGGGTGCCCGCCGACTGGGCCGGGCTGCCCAAGGACACCACCGCGCTCCTGGTGGAGTTCCGGGCGCCCGACGAGGCGGCCCAGGAGGCGTACGAGCGGGCCGCGACCGAGGTGATGGCCGGGCTCGAACTCGTCGCGCCCGTCGCCTCGGTGACCAACGAACTCACCCGGGACGCGCGGACGATCGCCGAGTACTGGAAGGCTCGCAAGGCCTTCGTGACGGCGGTCGGGGGGTCCCGCCCCGCCGGTACGACACTGATCACGGAGGATTTCGCGGTGCCGCCGCCCAGCCTCTCCGAGGCGTGTGCGGCGCTGCTCGAACTCCAGGCCCGGCACGGCTTCGACGCGGCCGTCGCCGGTCATGCCGCGCACGGGAACCTGCACTTCCTGCTGGCCTTCGACGCGGCGAAGCCGTCCGACGTCGAGCGGTACGCGGCGTTCATGGACGAGTTCTGCCGCCTCACGGTGGAGCGCTTCGACGGATCGCTCAAGGCCGAGCACGCCACGGGCCGCAACATCGCGCCGTTCCTGGAGCTGGAGTGGGGGCCGAAGGCGACCGAGCTGATGTGGCGGACCAAGCAAGTCATCGACCCCGACGGAGTGTTGGCGCCGCGCATCGTGCTCGACCGCGATCCGCAGGCGCATCTGCGCGGGCTCAAGTCCATCCCGCAGGTGGAGCCGATCGCCGATCCGTGCATCGAGTGCGGCTTCTGCGAGCCGACCTGCCCCAGCCGCGACCTGACCACCACACCCCGCCAACGGATCGTGCTGCGCCGGGAGTTGATGCGCCAGCCGGACGGTTCAGCGGTCGAGTCCGGCCTGCTCGACGCGTACGGTCATGACGCGGTCGACACCTGCGCCGGTGACTCCACCTGCGCCCTCGACTGTCCGGTGGGCATCGACACGGGCGCCCTGATGAGGGAGTTCCGGCACCGCCGGCACAGCCCGCGCGAGGAGCGGGTCGCGGCGCTCGCCGCCCGGAATTTCAAGGCGGTCGAGGCCTCGGCGCGGCTCGCCGTGGCGGCGGCGGACAAGGTCGGTGACCGGCTCCTGGAGCGGGTCACCGGGCTCGCCCGCCGAGCCGTGCGCCCCGATCTCGTGCCGCAGTGGCTGCCCCAGATCCCGGGCGCGGCCCGCGCCACGCTCCCCCGCACCGAACGCGTCGGCGCCGTTGCCGTCTACTACCCGGCCTGCGTCAACCGCATCTTCGGCGAACCCGAGGGCTTCCGGGGGCCCTCGCTCCCCCAGGCGCTGGTGGCGGTCTCCGAGCGGGCCGGGCGGCCGGTGTGGATCCCGGACGACGTGTCGGGCACCTGCTGCGCCACGATCTGGCACTCCAAGGGATACGTCGAGGGCAACGCGGTCATGGCCAACCGCATCGTCGAGGCCGCGTGGGGCTGGACCGCCGGGGGCCGGCTCCCCCTGGTCGTCGACGCGTCGTCGTGCACGCTCGGCATCGGGCACGAGGTGGTGCCGTATCTCACCGCCGACAACCGGGAGTTGCACCGCGAGCTGAAGGTGGTCGACTCGGTGGTGTGGGCCGCGGAGGAGTTGCTTCCGCGCCTGACGATTCTGCGCACGGCACGGTCCGCCGTCCTCCATCCCACGTGCTCCATGCGGCACTTGGGCGACGAGGCGGAGCTGCTGGCCGTCGCCTCGGCCTGTGCGGAGGAGGTGGTCGTACCGGACGACGCGGGGTGCTGCGGGTTCGCCGGGGACCGGGGGATGTTGCATCCGGAGCTCACGGCTTCGGCTACGGCCCGGGAGGCGGCGGAGGTCTGTTCGCGCCGGTACGAGGCGCACTTGTCGGCCAACCGGATGTGTGAGGTGGGGTTGGAGCGGGGTACGGGGCGGCGCTACTACTCCGTGATTCTGGAGCTTGAGCGGGCGACTCGGCCCGGGCCGGAGTACCTCAGGCGGAGTTAGCGGAGTTGGGCGCGTAGTCGACCGCGGACCATGCGTGGCTGAGCGCTCCCCCAAGTTTTCGGCTTCTCCCCCCATCGCGGCTGAGCCGCACGATGCCAGTTCCCCGCGCCCCTGGTAGGGCGCCCAGCACGTCACCCCCGGGCGACACGCGCACCCCGCACTCTTGCGCATCACCTGTCCCACCCTTCAAAGTCCTTACCTGAGTTCGGTAAAGGGCGCGCAAATGGCTGCCCATGCAAGTCTCGTCGATCGCCTGGAGGTTCGATGAACGACGCGGTACCGGAGCAGCACGACGTCAGTCGGCGGTCCGTTCTGTGGTCTGCGGGGGCCGCCAGTGCCGGCCTCGCGTTCGGGGCCACGCCCGCGGCAGCGGAGGAGGCGCCCGCTCAGGAACCCGGACGCCAGGGCCGGAGCATGATCGGGGTGCCCTTCCAGCGGCGTTCGACCGTGCGCGTCGCGCTCATCGGGCTCGGCAATCGAGGCGGGGCGATGATCGACCTGTACCTCGCCGTTCCGGGCGTCAAGGTGGTGGCGCTGTGCGATCCGGTGAAGGCGAAAGCCGAGCGAGCCGCCGCCAAGGTCACGGCCGCCGGGCAGCCCGCGCCGGCCGTGTATGCGCATGGCGACCACGACTACGAGCAGCTGCTCAAGCGCGGCGACATCGACTTCGCGCACGTCGCGACGCCCTGGGACTCGCACTTCGAGATCGCCAGGTCGGCGCTCCTCAACGGAGTTCACGTCGGCGTGGAATGCCCCATCGCGCTCCAGCTCGACGAGCTGTGGGGCCTTGTGAACCTCTCGGAGCGGACCCGCAGGCACTGCATGCAGCTGGAGAACTGCTGTTACGGCCGCAACGAGATGCGGGTGCTGCGCATGGCGCACGCGGGCAAGTTCGGGGATCTGCTGCACGGCGCGGGCGCGTACAACCACGATCTGCGGGGCCTGATGTTCGACCCCGCGTACTACGAGGGCCCGTGGCGCAGGCTCTGGCACACCCGGCTGCGCGGCGACCTGTACCCCAATCACGGCTTCGGGCCGGTGGCCAACTACATGGACCTCAACCGGGGCGACCGCGCGGTCAGCATCGTCAGCGTCGGCTCGCCCTCGCTCGGTCTGGCCCAGTACCGGGCCGCCAACATGCCTGCGGGCGACCCGAGTTGGAAGGAGACGTACATCGAGAGCGACCGCACGATCAGCCTGGTGCAGACCGCGAAGGGCCGGGTGATCCGGCTTGAGCACGACGTCTCGACCCCGCATCCCTACAGCCGGATCAACAGCCTCGGCGGCACCAAGGGGCTCTTCGAGGACTACCCCGAGCGGATCTACATCGAGCCGGACCACAAGAACGACGAGTGGGGCGACTTCTCGAAGTACGCCGAGTGGGACCACTGGCTGTGGAAGGAGCACGCCGATCCGCCGGGCGGGCACGGCGGGATGGACTACATGCTGGTGTTCCGGCTGATGCAGTGCGTGCGCCTGGGGCTCGTGCCCGACTTCGACGTGTACGACGCGGCGACGTGGACCTCTCCGGTCCCGCTGAGTAATCTGTCGATCAAGCAGCGCGGCATGCCGCAGCAGATTCCCGACTTCACACGAGGTGAGTGGAAGAAGTCCCGCCCCGGGATGGATTCCGAGAAGCCCGTCGAGGTGTGAGCCGCGGGTACCCCCGGCCTCTGCCGGCCGGGGGCAGCGGCCGCTCAGCAGTGCCGGACGTCCTCGGTCAGGGTGCCCTGGGCCGTCTTCAAGCTGCGGTCGTAGCAGCCGTCCGAGCCGTACAGGCGGTAGCGCTCGGCGGAGGTGCCCACCGCGTGGCGCTGCTCGCGCGGCACGTTCATCGTCCAGGAGGCGTCACCCTGATAGGTGTCGTCGAGGTGCGAGAAGACGGTGGGGCGCGCGCCGCGCAGGGTGAGGGCGTCCGCCCGGTCGCCGAGGCTGATGACGGTGCGCAGCCGGCCGTCGGCGCCGATGGTCGTGGTGCCGTCCATCGTGTACGTGCGGTTGTCGCGGGCCGTCACGGCGGGGCCCCGGCCGGATGTCGTCACGCTCTGGTCGTCGCGCCAACTCCCCTTCAGCGCATCGGTGTTCTCGCCCTCGGCCCAGCGGTGCACCGAGTCGGCCGACACCGAACGGGCCACCGTCGTGGTGACGCGGCCGTGCGAGGTGTTGAGGTAGCCGGCCGTGGTGAGCCGGTGGCTGCTGCTCGCGTCGAGCCGCAGTTCCGGTGAACCCGGCTTGTACGTCGTCGAGTTGACCGGCGCCGTCTCGTCGTGCCGGGTCAGCCCGCCCGTCACGACCTTGCTGCCCTTGTCCTGCCAGATGAGCAGGTTCGTCGGAGTGGACCAGCCGGCCTGCCCGGCGGGGACCCCGGCGACGGAGACCTCGACCTGGTGCGGGCGGCCGTCGTTGAGCAGCGCCGCGTACGGCGTCAGGTCGTATTCGACGGGCTTCACGTCGAAGGCGCGGGGTGCGGGGACGACGTACCAGAGGAAGGGGTTGGACCAGCCGCCCGTCCATACGGTGGGGAACGGGGCGGCTATTCCGGCGAGTTGGCCGTCGACCTTGATCTGCACCTCCCGGTTGGGCCCTGCCGGCGCCTTGCAGGAGTAGGCGGCGGGGTCGGGGACCGCGAGGTACCAGAACTCCTCGCAGCCGCCGCCCGAGCCGGTCGCGTACACCTCGGCGACGACGCGTTCCGCGTTGCGCGGGGTGGTGACCTGCGCGGTGTCCAGCGGGAGCACCTTGTCGGGGGTCGCGGCGGGCGCGGTGCGGCCTTCGGCGGCGTAGAAGGTGAGGGTCACCTTGACGTCGATGACGCCGGTGTAGGTGTCGTCGACGGCGTTGCCGATGAGCATCTCGACGGGCTGGGCGGCGCGGAAGGTGTCGCTGTAGCGCGTGACGTCCTTCTCGACGTTCCAGGCGATGCCGTCGACCGAGGGTTCCGGCGTCGAGGTGCGCAGCACTTCCACGCCGCCCACGTGGAGATAGCCGAGCCGGTCGTACTGGCGCCCCTTGACCTTGCCGTCGAGGTGCAGCACCACCTTGCTCCAGCGGTCGCCGCAACCCTTGGGGGGTGCGTAACTCCCCTTGTAGGGCGTGTAGTCGCGGAACTGGGCCTCAGCCAGGGTGACTTGGCAGGACTTGGTGTGCGGGGTGGCCACCGGCGGCGCCGCGGTCAGCGGGTCGTGCCAGTCGGTGCCGAACTCGGCGGGCGGGGTGTCGGCAGCGGCGGCCGGGCCCGCGCCGAGCACCAGACCGGCGGCCAGGGTGAGGCCGCCGAGCATGGACATGATCTTTCGTCGTCTCATGGGTCAGGAGTGAAGCGCGAGCGCGGCCGGGACGCCAGACCCGAGGGGCGGACCTTGGCGGGTTCTGTGCCCCAACGCGGAAAAATCGATTGAAATCCGCAAGCGGAAAGGGCGAACCTTGCACGGCTCAGGCCACTCGATGCAAGGAATCCCGGGACGTCATGCAGATTCGCGATCTTCCCTTTACGGATCCAGGCGAACCGGATGTCCGCTCGGGTCCCCGCTTCCTCTACTGGCTGGGCCGCAATCAGCTCGGCGGCCAGCTCAAGGCCCTCGCCTGGGGACTGCTGCACCAGTGCGGCATCGCCGGGCTGCCGCTGACCGTCGGGCTCGCCGTGCAGGCGGCCGTCGACCGCTCGGGCAACCGGCTCGCGCTCGCGGCCGCGCTGAACGTGCTGCTCGGCGTGGCCATCGCGGTCGGCGAGATGATGCTGCACCGCACCGCGGTCACCAACTGGATCACCGCGGCCGCCCGGGTGCAGCAGCTGCTCGCGCGCAAGACCGCCGAGCTCGGCTCGGTGCTCACGCGCCGGGTCGCGGCGGGCGAAGTGGTCGCGGTATCGACGGGTGACGTGGAAAAAATTGGATGGTTCGTGGAGGCGCTCTCGCGCTTCGCGGCGGCCGCCGCCGCACTCGTGATCATCTGTGTCGGGCTGCTGATCTACCAGCCCGCGCTCGGCATCGTCGTCGCGATCGGCGTGCCCGTACTCGCCCTGGCCGTCCTGCCGTTGCTGCCGCGCGCCACCAAGCGCGCGGACATCCAGCGCGAAAAGGCGGGCCGGGCAACGGAGTTGGCGTCCGACACGGTCGCCGGGCTGCGCGTGCTGCGGGGCATCGGCGGCGAGGAGCTGTTCCTCGGCCGCTACCGCGAGGCCTCGCAGGAGGTCCGCCGCGCGGCCGTGCGCAGCGCCCGCATGTGGTCGCTGATCTCGGCGGTCCAGGTGCTGCTTCCGGGCCTGCTGCTCATCACGGTCGTCGTGTACGGCGCGCGCCTGGCGCTCGACGGGCGGATCGCGGTGGGCGAACTGGTCACCGTGTACAGCGCGGTGACGCTGATGCTGTACCCGCTGCAGCACTTCGAGGAGATCGCGATGGCGTACTCGTTCTCGCGGCCCTCCGCGAAGCGGGCGGCGCGGGTGCTCGCGCTCCAGCGGGTCACCGCCCCGGCCGGGACGGACACGGGGGTGTCGTCCGGGCCGGGGCGGGCTCTGCCGTCCGGTGATCTGTACGACCCGGGGACCGGGCTGCTCGCACCCGAGGGCCGGTTCACGGCCGTGGTGTGCGGTGACCCGGACGCGGCCGGGCGGCTCGCGGACCGGCTCGGCGGGCATGCCGCCGAGCCGGACGAGCTTCCTTCGGTGCTGCTCGGCGAGGTCGCGCTCGACGGGCTCGCGCTGGATGACGCCCGCACCGTCGTCCTCGTCCAGGACAAGGATCCGGTGCTGCTCTCGGGCACGCTGCGCGAGTTGCTCGACGTGCCCTCGTCCGGGCAGGTCGAGGCGGCGGACGCGCTGGCCGCGGCGCAGTGCGGTGACGTACTGGAGGCGCTCGCACAGGCCTCGGTCGACGACGGCCAGGACCCGATGGGCACCCGGATCACCGAGCGCGGCCGGTCGCTTTCGGGCGGGCAGCGTCAACGTCTGGCCCTGGCCCGGTCGTTGGTGTCCGACCCCGAGGTCCTGGTGCTCGACGAGCCGACCTCGGCGGTCGACTCGCACACCGAGGCGCGGGTCGCGGACGGCATCAAGCGGCTGCGGGCGGGACGGACGACGGTCGTTTTCACGTCGTCGCCGCTGCTGCTCGACCTGGCCGAGCGGATCGTGTTCGTGCACGACGGCGAGGTCGCGTCGGTGGGCGTGCACCGCGAACTGGTGCACACCGACGCCCGCTACCGCGCGGTCGTCACCCGCGAGACGGACGAGGAAGAGTCGAAGACGATGCCGCAGGCGCCGTCACGGGCGATGGAGAAAGTGGAGGAGACGGCATGATCGGCGTGGCAGCACCGGAGTACGACCCGGCGGCCCCGCAGTCGGCCACCACCCTGCCGGTGGGCACCCCGGCGACGGTGCGTTCGTACGTGAGGGAACTCATGCGGCGTCACCGCAAGGCGTTCTCGGTCCTGATCGGGGTCAACGCGGTCGCCGTGATCGCCTCCATGGTCGGGCCCTACCTCCTCGGCGGCGTCGTGGAGGACCTGTCGAAGGGGTCCCGCGACCTGCAACTCGGCCGCGTGGCAGCCCTGTTCGCGGTCGCGCTGATCATCCAGACGGTGTTCGTGCGGATGGTGCGGCTGCGCGGCGGGATGCTCGGCGAGGAGATGCTGGCCGATCTGCGCGAGGACTTCCTGGTGCGGTCGGTCGGGCTGCCGCCGAGCGTCCTTGAGCGGGCCGGTACGGGCGACCTGTTGTCCCGGATCACCACGGACATCGACCGTCTTGCCAACGCGATGCGCGAGGCCGTGCCGCAGCTGGCGATCGGTGTGGTGTGGGCGGCGCTGCTGCTCGGCGCGCTCGGGATCACGGCCCCGCCGCTGGCGCTCGCGGTGCTGATCGCGCTGCCGGTGCTCATCGTGGGCTGCCGCTGGTACTTCCGGCGCGCGCCCGCGGCCTACCGCTCGGAGGCCGCCGGTTACGCGGCGGTCGCCTCCGCGCTGACCGAGACGGTCGACGCGGGCCGCACGGTCGAGGCGCACCGCCTCGGCGCCCGCCGGATCGCGCTCTCGGACCAGCGGGTCAAGGAGTGGACGGCGTGGGAGCGCTACACGCTGTGGCTGCGGACGGTGCTCTTCCCCGTGGTCAGCGTCAGCCACATGACGATCATGGTGTCGGTGCTGACGATCGGCGGGGTCTTCGTCCTCAAGGACTGGATCACGGTCGGCCAGCTCACCACGGGCGCGCTGCTCGCCCAGATGCTGGTCGAGCCGGTCGGGCTCATCCTGCGCTGGTACGACGAGCTCCAGGTGGCCCAGGTGTCGATCGGGCGCCTGGTCGGCGTGCGGGACATCGAGCCCGACGCGGGTGACGCCGGGGTGCGCCCCGACGGGCGGCACGTCGCGGCGGACGGGGTCCGCTTCGGCTACCGCGAGGGCGTGGACGTGCTGCACGAGGTGTCGCTGTCGGTGGCCCCGGGCACCCGGGTCGCCCTGGTCGGGCCGTCCGGCGCGGGCAAGTCGACCCTCGGCCGGCTGCTCGCCGGGATCTACTCCCCGCGCGAGGGCCGCGTCACTCTTGGCGAGGCCGAGCTGTCGCGGATGCCGGCGGAGCGGGTGCGCGAACATGTCGCCCTGGTCAACCAGGAGCACCACGTGTTCGTGGGTTCGCTGCGGGACAATCTGCTGCTCGCCCGTACGGGCGCCGACGACGCCGAGCTGTGGGCGGCGCTCGGGGCGGTCGACGCGGACGGCTGGGCGCGGGCCCTCGACGACGGCCTCGGTACGGAGGTCGGCTCGGGCGGACTGTCGCTGACCCCGGCACAGGCCCAGCAGATCGCGCTGGCCCGGCTGGTGCTCGCGGACCCGCACACGCTGGTCCTGGACGAGGCGACCTCGCTCCTGGACCCGCGGGCGGCCCGCCACCTGGAGCGCTCCCTTGCCCGCGTCCTGGACGGCCGCACCGTCGTGGCGATCGCGCACCGGCTGCACACCGCGCACGACGCGGACGTCATCGCGGTGGTCGAGCGCGGCCGGATCAGCGAGCTGGGCAGCCACGACGAGCTGGTCGCGGCGGACGGCGCGTACGCGGCACTGTGGCGGTCCTGGCACGGTTAGCCTGCGGCGCGGGGGGGGGCTCGGCACTCCGGTGCTGGGCTCCTGCCCCGGCCCCCGGCCCCCGGTTCGTTGTTCGGCGCGGGCCGTGCGGGGCTGAGCGCGCAGTTCCCCGCGCCCCTAGCGGCATGCGGTACGGGCATCCCCAGCCTGTCATGGGGGTCCCCCCTGGCCCCTAAGGCCTTGGGGGAGTTTGAGGACGAGCGCCCTCAAGGCGCGAACGGGGTCTGGGGCGGAGCCCCAGGAAACCCCGCCCCTTCCCAACCCCCGGAGGCCACGCGGCGGAGCCGCAGAGTGTCACAGCGGGAAGGGGCGGGGCGGGGTCAGATGAAGTTCAGCGCGCCCGCCGCGCCTATCCCGCCGAGCACCATGAACGCCGGCATCAGGACCTTCAGCTCCACCCAGCTGCCCGCCCGGAAGCGCATGCCCTTCGGCGGGCCGATGGGGTGCCAGCGCTTGCGGCCCAGCGGGATCGGCCACAGGATCGGGCAGCCCGAGACGGTCAGGGCGTCGCCGATGTCGTGGACGAGGGCGCCGAGCACGATGGGCAGGCCCAGCCACAGGTACTCCTGGCCGGGGCCGCTGAACAGCCAGTCCGAGCCGTTGCCCGGCTGGTCGAGGACGCCGGCCAGGATCCACGCGCTGGTCGCGCCGAGCGCCCACACCAGCACGTCGCTGGAGACCCGGGCGGCCCGCCACAGCAGGCCTTCGACGGCGAGGACCAGGTGCACGAAGAGGATCGCGAGGACCGCCCAGCGCCCGCCGAACACCGCCGCCGCGGAGGCGCCCGCCCCTATCAGGACGGCCCACAGCCAGGTGTGGGTCAGCGTGCGGTGGCCGCCGTTGCGGCGCGGGTCGCCGGGGCCGCGGGTCGCCTTGTAGACGGCGTGCGACAGCTCGTCGACGATGCCGCACAAACCGCGCGACACCGGCCCGAAGGCGCGCGAGATGGTCGCCGACTTGTGGTCGAGGTCGGGCGCGAGGGCCGCACCCGCCGTGATCAGGGCGCCCACGGCGAGCACCGGCCACGGCATGGGGTGTCCGGCGGCGGCCGCTGCCGCGCCCACCCCGAGCCAGGCCGCGGCCCCCGACAGTGAGTGCGCAGGTCCCATCATGACCGTGCCCCGCCCCATTTCCTCTTGTTCCGTGCGTCAGTTGACGGCCCGTCCGCGGACGGGCCGAGCTGGCAGCCTACCTGCGATGATCTTCGGGTCGGCGGCCGGTTCCCGCTTCCGGCCGTGCGCCAGGCAAGATGGGGGCGTGACCCTTATCGATCAGCTGCCGCCGAGTGCCGACCCCGATGCCCTTTTCGAGGCCTTCTCCACCTGGGCCGAGGACCAGGGCATCAACCTGTACCCGGCCCAGGAGGAGGCGCTGATCGAGGTCGTGTCCGGGGCGAACGTGATCCTCTCCACCCCGACCGGCTCCGGAAAGAGCCTGGTGGCGGCGGGTGCGCACTTCGCGGCCCTGGCCCGGGACGAGGTGACCTTCTACACCGCGCCGATCAAGGCGCTGGTCTCGGAGAAGTTCTTCGACCTGTGCAAGCTCTTCGGCACCGAGAACGTCGGCATGCTGACCGGCGACGCCTCGGTGAACGCGGACGCGCCCGTCATCTGCTGCACCGCCGAGGTGCTCGCCTCCATCGCGCTGCGCGACGGCAAGCACGCCGACATCGGCCAGGTCGTGATGGACGAGTTCCACTTCTACGCCGAGGCCGACCGCGGCTGGGCCTGGCAGATCCCGATCCTGGAACTTCCCCAGGCGCAGTTCGTCCTGATGTCGGCCACCCTCGGCGACGTCGCGATGTTCGAGAAGGACCTCACCCGCCGCACCGGCCGCGAGACCGCGGTGGTCCGCTCGGCGACCCGGCCCGTGCCGCTCTCGTACGAGTACGTCACGACGCCCATCACCGAGACGCTGACCGAGCTCCTCGAAACCCGGCAGTCGCCGGTCTACATCGTGCACTTCACGCAGGCGCAGGCGGTCGAGCGGGCGCAGTCGCTGATGTCGATCAACATGTGTACGCGCGAGGAGAAGGACAAGATCGCCGACCTGATCGGCAACTTCCGCTTCACCACCAAGTTCGGCCAGAACCTGTCCCGTTACGTCCGCCACGGCATCGGGGTGCACCACGCGGGCATGCTGCCCAAGTATCGCCGCCTGGTCGAAAAGCTCGCGCAGGCGGGCCTGTTGAAGGTCATCTGCGGCACGGACACCCTCGGCGTCGGCGTCAACGTGCCCATCCGTACGGTCCTGTTCACCGCGCTCACCAAGTACGACGGCAACCGGGTCCGCACGCTGCGGGCCCGTGAGTTCCACCAGATCGCGGGCCGCGCCGGGCGGGCCGGGTTCGACACCGCCGGGTTCGTGGTGGCACAGGCGCCCGAGCACGTCATCGAGAACGAGAAGGCGCTCGCCAAGGCCGGCGACGACCCGAAGAAGCGCCGCAAGGTGGTCCGCAAGAAGGCCCCCGAGGGCTTCGTGGCCTGGTCGGACACCACCTTCGAGAAGCTGATCGGCTCCGATCCCGAGCCGCTGACCTCGCGCTTCCGGGTCACCAACATCATGCTGCTTTCGGTGATCGCCCGGCCAGGCAACGCCTTCGAGGCGATGCGGCACCTCCTGGAGGACAACCACGAGCCGCGCAAGGCGCAGCTGCGGCACATCCGCCGGGCCATCGCGATCTTCCGCTCGTTGCTCGACGGCGGCGTGGTGGAGCAGTTGGAGACCCCCGACGCCGAGGGCCGCACGATCCGGCTCACCGTCGACCTCCAGCAGGACTTCGCGCTGAACCAGCCCCTGTCGACGTTCGCGCTCGCCGCCTTCGACCTCCTGGACCCGGAGTCGCCGTCGTACGCGCTCGACATGGTCTCGGTCGTCGAGTCGACCCTTGACGACCCGCGCCAGATCCTCGCCGCGATGCAGAACAAGGCGCGCGGCGAGGCCATCGGGCAGATGAAGGCGGACGGCGTCGAGTACGAGGAGCGCATGGAGCGGCTCCAGGACATCTCGTACCCGAAGCCGCTGGAAGAGCTGCTGTGGCACGCCTACAACGTGTACAAGAAGTCGCACCCGTGGGTCGGTGACCACCCGGTCTCGCCGAAGTCGGTCATCCGTGACATGTACGAACGGGCGCTCACCTTCACGGAGTTCACCTCCTGGTACGAGCTCGCGCGCACCGAGGGCATCGTCCTTCGCTATCTGGCGAGCGCGTACAAGGCGCTCGACCACACCATCCCGGACGACCTGAAGACCGAGGACCTGGAGGATCTGATCGCCTGGCTGGGCGAGATGGTGCGCCAGGTGGACTCCTCGCTCCTGGACGAGTGGGAGCAGCTCGCCAACCCGGAGGTGCAGACCGCCGAGGAGGCGCAGGAGAAGGCCGACGAGGTCAAGCCGGTCACGGCCAACGCCCGCGCCTTCCGGGTGCTCGTACGCAACGCGATGTTCCGCCGGGTCGAGCTGGCCGCCCTCGACAACGTCGACGCGCTCGGCGAGCTCGACGCGGAGTCCGGCTGGGACGCGGACGCGTGGGGCGAGGCGATGGACAAGTACTGGGACGAGTACGACGACCTCGGCACCGGTCCCGACGCGCGCGGCCCCAAGCTGCTCGCGATCGAGGAGGACGCGGCGCACGGCCTGTGGCGCGTCCGCCAGACGTTCGCCGACCCGAACGGCGACCATGGCTGGGGCATCAGCGCGGAGGTCGACCTGGCGGCGTCCGACGAAGAGGGCCGCGCGGTGGTGCGCGTCACCGACGTCGGCGAGCTCTGACCCCGGCTGCGACGACCCCGGCACCGACCCGAGAGGACCGCGACGACATGACCAATCCGGCGGAGAGACTCGTCGATCTGCTCGACCTGGAGCAGATCGAGGTCAACATCTTCCGCGGCCGCAGCCCGCAGGAGTCCCTCCAGCGGGTCTTCGGCGGGCAGGTCGCGGGCCAGGCCCTGGTCGCGGCCGGGCGCACCACGGACGGCGAGCGTCCGGTGCACTCGCTGCACGCGTACTTCCTGCGGCCGGGGCGGCCCGGCGTGCCGATCGTCTACCAGGTGGAGCGGGTGCGCGACGGGCGGTCCTTCACCACCCGGCGGGTCACCGCGGTCCAGCAGGGCCGCACGATCTTCAACCTGACCGCGTCCTTCCACCGCCCCGAGCCCGGCAGCATCGAGCACCAGCTCCCTCCGCGCCTCGACTTCCCGGAACCGGAGTCGCTGCCCACGGTCGCCGAGGAGATCCGCGAGCACCTGGGCGCCCTGCCCGAGGCCCTGGAGCGGATGGCGCGCCGCCAGCCCTTCGACATCCGGTACGTCGACCGGCTGCGCTGGACGGCCGAGGAGATCAAGGGCGCGGATCCGCGCAGCGCTGTCTGGATGCGCGCGGTCGGCCCGCTGGGCGACGACCCGCTGGTGCACACCTGCGCGCTGACGTACGCGAGCGACATGACGCTCCTGGACGCGGTGCGCATCCCGGTCGAGCCGCTGTGGGGGCCGCGCGGCTTCGACATGGCCTCGCTCGACCACGCGATGTGGTTCCACCGCCCGTTCCGCGCCGACGAGTGGTTCCTGTACGACCAGGAGTCCCCGGTCTCGACGGGCGGCCGGGGCCTGGCCCGCGGCCGGATCTACAACCGCGAGGGCGAACTGCTGGTGTCGGTGGTCCAGGAGGGCCTCTTCCGCCCGCTGACCGCCGCCGGCGACTGATCAACTCACCTTTTTCCAGAAGGAGTTACCGATGAGCCTGTACGACATCCCGCTGCGCACCCTGACCGGCGAGCCGACTTCCCTCGCCGACTACAAGGGCCGGGCCGTGCTCCTGGTGAACGTGGCGTCCAAGTGCGGCCTGACCCCGCAGTACGCCGGTCTTGAGCGGCTCCAGAAGGAGTACGGCGACCGCGGTCTGACCGTGCTCGGCGTGCCGTGCAACCAGTTCGGCGGCCAGGAGCCCGGCACCGCCGAGGAGATCGGCACCTTCTGCTCGGCCACGTACGGCGTGACCTTCCCGCTCCTGGAGAAGACCGACGTGAACGGCGAGGGCCGGCACCCGCTCTACGCGGAGCTGACGAAGACCGCGGACGCCGACGGCGAGGCCGGCGACATCCAGTGGAACTTCGAGAAGTTCCTGCTCTCCCCGCGGGGCGAGGTCGCCGCGCGCATCCGCCCCCGCACGGAGCCGGAGGCCCCCGAGGTCGTCGCCCTCATCGAGGCCAACCTGCCTGCCTGATCCGGGACTTGACGCCAAGGCGCCCCCCTCGCGCGAGGGGGGCGCCTTGGCACAACCGGAGCGGGGCAGCCCCGCTCCTGCCAGCCGACCGCTAGCGGATCGGCATGCCCGACAGGGTGCGGGCGATGACGAGCCGCTGGATCTCGCTCGTACCCTCAAAAATGGTGTAAATAGCCGCGTCCCTGTGCATGCGCTCCACCGGGTACTCGCGTGTGAAGCCGTTGCCGCCGAGGATCTGGATCGCCTGGGCGGTGACCTTCTTCGCCGTCTCGCTCGCGTACAGCTTGGACATCGAGCCCTCGGCCGACTCGAACTTCTTGCCCGTCGTCGCCATCCAGGACGCGCGCCACACGAGCAGGCGGGCCGCGTCGATCTGGGTGCGCATGTCGGCGACCTGGAAGGCGATGCCCTGGTTGTCGATGATCGGGCGGCCGAACTGCTCGCGGGTCTTGGCGTATTCGAGCGCGTAGTCGTACGCGGCCCGTGCGGTGCCGACCGCCATCGCGCCGACGGCCGGGCGGGACGCCTCGAAAGTGGCCATCGCGGCGTTCTTCACGCGCTCACCAGCACCAGCCTTCGCCCTCTCGCGGGCCCGGGCGAGCCGCTCGTCGAGCTTCTCCTTGCCGCCGAGGAGGCAGTGCCCCGGTACGCGTACGTCTTCGAGGACGACCTCGGCGGTGTGCGAGGCGCGGATGCCGTGCTTCTTGAACTTCTGGCCCTGGGTCAGGCCGGGGGTGTTCGGCGGCACGATGAAGGAGGCGTGGCCCTTGGAGCCCAGCGCCGGGTCGACCACGGCGACCACGACGTGGACGTTCGCGATGCCGCCGTTCGTGGCCCAGGTCTTGGTGCCGTTCAGGACCCACTCGTCCTTGGCTTCGTCGTACACGGCCTTCGTGCGCATCGAGGCGACGTCGGAGCCCGCGTCCGGCTCGGAGGAGCAGAAGGCGGCGACCTTGACGTCGGTCACGTCGCCGTACATCTGCGGGATCCAGGTGCCGATCTGCTCCTCGGTACCGTTGGCGAGGACGCCGACGGCGGCCAGGCCCGTGCCGACGATGGAGAGCGCGATGCCCGCATCGCCCCAGAACAGCTCCTCCATGGCGACCGGGATGCCGAGGCCGCTCGGGTCGAAGAACTGCTGCGCGTAGAAGTCGAGGGAGTAGATTCCGACCTTGGCCGCTTCCTGGATCACCGGCCAGGGGGTCTCCTCGCGCTCGTCCCACTCGGCGGCCGCGGGGCGGATCACATCCTTGGCGAACCCGTGCAGCCAGTCCCGGACCTGCTTCTGGTCGTCGTTGAGATCCATCGTGAACTCGGCCATGTCCCCTCCACCACTCCAAGCGTTACTTGCGGTAACCGCAGTCTGTTACCGACGGGTAGCCCCTGTCAACCGACCACCGGGCGCCCAGCGCCGCCGCCGGGCGGAGTGTTACGTTGCGCAAGGCTTTCGAAAGATGGAACCCACGGAAAATGCAGTACGGGCGGGGAGAAGAACCCATGGAGACCACACAGCAGGCCGCACAGCAGCGAACGGCGGCCGAGCGCCGGCGGCGCGAACTGCTGGAGGCGGCGGACCGGGTGGTGCTCCGGGACGGCCCGAAGGCCTCCATGAACGCGATCGCGGCCGAGGCGGGCATCACCAAGCCCATCCTCTACCGCCACTTCGGCGACAAGGGCGGCCTCTACCGCGCGCTGGCCCAGCGCCACACCGACGCCCTGCTCTCCGCACTGCGGGCCGCGCTCGACGCGCCCGCCGAGCGGCGCGAGCGGGTCGAGGCGACGCTGGAGACCTATCTGACGGCCATCGAGGCGCGGCCTCAGGTGTACCGGTTCCTGATGCACCCCGCGGAGGACTCCCCGGCACCGGAGTCCGAGCAGGGCTTCGACGTGGGCCGGCACTCCGCGCCGCTGCTCCGCCGCATGGGCGAGGACCTGGGCGTGGTGATCGCCGAGCGGATCGATCTCGGGCCGGGCAGCGAGGTGCTCGCGCGGGTCTGGGGGCACGGGATCGTCGGCATGATGCATGCGGCGGGCGACTGGTGGCTGGGCGAACGCCCGTGCTCCCGCGCGGAGTTGGTGCAGGCGCTGGCCGACCTGTTGTGGGGGCGGCTGGCTGCGGCGGGCGACCGGGTGGGCGGACCGGGCTTCTGATCCCCCACCCCGCCCCTTCCCGAGAGCCTCCGGCGGTGAAGGACCCTGGGGCTCCGCCCCAGACCCCGTTCGCGCCTGAAGGGCGCTCGTCCTCAAACTCCCCCAAGGCCTTAAGGGCCAGGGGGGACCCCCATGACGGGCTGGGTATGCGCGCATCCACCCTGCCAGGGGCGCGGGGAACCGCGCGACCAGCCATCCACGGTCCGCAGCCGGACTTATTCCCCCGGAGGGTTGAGGGAAGGGGCGGGGTGGGGCCAGTGCGCCCGTCCGCCCCACGGCGCCTTGCGGATCGCCCGCCGCAACCGGGACCGACGCCACCCCGTGACCCGGTCCGCGTACACCACCCCCTCCAAGTGGTCGCACTCGTGCTGCAGGCAGCGGGCGAAGAACCCGGTGCCTTCGATGCGTACGGGCGCGCCCGAGAGGTCCACGCCCTCCACCACCGCCCGGTCGAAGCGCGAGGTCGGCGCCTCCAGACCCGGCAGGGAGAGGCAGCCCTCGGGGCCGCGCACCTCTATGCCGTCGGCCTCCACCAGGCGGGGGTTGACGACGTACCCCAGATGCCGCACGTCCTCGTCGTCGGGGCAGTCGTACACGAACACCCGCTGGGCGACGCCGATCTGGTTCGCCGCCAGGCCGACACCGTCGGCCGCGTACATCGTGGCGAACATGTCCTCGACGAGGCGGTGCAGCGCGGGCCCGAAGTCCGTGACGGGTTCGCAGGGGGCGTGGAGCAACCGGTCGCCGAGGAGACTCATCTCTCGTACGGAGCCGGAACTGCCGGGAATGGGACGGTGGCGCATGGGCGCAAGAGTACGTTCCGAGGGGTGGAGGCCATTCCGGATGGTGGCGCGGTTCGGGGCGCTGACCGGATCTCGATAGGCTGACACCCGACCCAGGCGCAAGGAGGATCAAGGACGATGTCAGGACACGTTGGAGGTGCCGGGCCCCTGTCACCGCGAGCCAAGCTGGCGGTGACCGCGGGCAAGGCCGCCGCGGCGGTGTCGCGCGCGGCGGGCCGGGGCAGTGGATCGGTGATCGGCGGGCGCGTCGCGCTCAAGCTCGACCCCGATCTGCTCGGGCGGCTCGCCACTCATCTGGACGTCGTCCTGGTGTCGGCGACGAACGGCAAGACGACCACGACCCGGCTGATCGCCGAGGCGCTGCGGGCCAGCGGCCCGGTGGTGTCGAACGCGCTCGGCGCCAACATGCCGGCCGGCATCACGTCGGCGCTGGCGGGCGGTTCGGACGCCAAGTACGGCGTGATCGAGGTCGACGAGAAGTATCTGGCGGGTGTCGCGCGCGATGTGACGCCGAAGGCGATCGCGCTGCTCAACCTCTCGCGCGACCAGCTCGACCGCGCCGCCGAGACCCGCATGCTCGCCGAGAAGTGGCGCGAGGGCCTGTCCGGCTCCAAGGCCGTGGTGATCGCCAACGCGGACGACCCGCTGGTCGTGTGGGCGGCGTCCTCCTCCCCCAACGTGGTGTGGGTGGCGGCCGGTCAGGAGTGGAAGGACGACGCCTGGTCGTGCCCCGCCTGCGGCGGCGTGATGCAGCGGCCCGGCGACGACTGGTTCTGCGGCGAGTGCGGTTTCCGCCGCCCGGCGCCCAGTTGGGTCCTCAACGGCGACTACGTACTGGACCCGCACGGGTCGGCCTGGCCGATCCACCTCCAGTTGCCCGGCCGCGCCAACAAGGCGAACGCCGCCACCTCCGCCGCGGTCGCCGCGGTGTTCGGGGTGCCGCCGCAGGTCGCCCTTGAGCGCATGTACCAGGTGCAGGCGGTCGCGGGACGTTACGACGTGGTCAGCTTCCAGGGCCGTGAGCTGCGGCTGCTGCTCGCGAAGAACCCGGCGGGCTGGCTCGAAACGTTTTCCCTCATCGACCCGCCGCCCACGCCGGTCATCCTGTCCGTCAACGCCCGCGGCGCCGACGGCACGGACACCTCCTGGCTGTGGGACGTCGACTACACCCGGCTCGCCGGCCACCCGATCTTCGTGATCGGCGACCGCAAGCTGGACCTCGCGGTGCGTCTGGAGGTCGCGAACCTGGACTTCCGGGTCTGCGAAAGCCTGGAGGAGTGCGCCCAGTTGGCGCCGCCCGGGCGGATCGAGCTGATCGCCAACTACACCGCGTTCCAGGACGTCCGCCGCGTCGTCGGCAACTGACCAAGGAAGGAGCAAGCAAGCGACATGGCAGACAACAGCCTGCGCCTCGTGTGGGTCTACCCCGACCTGCTGAGCACCTACGGCGACCAGGGCAACGCCCTGGTCGTGGAGCGCCGGGCGCGCCAGCGCGGCCTGGACGTGCACCGGCTCGACGTCCGCAGCGACCAGCCGATCCCGACCTCCGGTGACATCTACCTCATCGGCGGCGGCGAGGACCGGCCGCAGCGGCTCGCGGCCGAGCGGCTGCGCCGCGACACCGGCCTGAGCCGGGCGGCGTCCAACGGCGCGATCATCTTCTCGGTCTGCGCCGGGTACCAGATCCTGGGCCACGAGTTCATCAACGACCTCGGCGAGCGCGAGCCGGGCCTCGGCCTGCTCGACGTGATCTCGACGCGCGGCGAGGGCGAGCGCTGCGTCGGCGACGTGCTCGGCGACATCGACGAGCGGCTCGGGCTGCCCCAGCTGACCGGTTTCGAGAACCACCAGGGCGTCACCCACCTCGGCCCGACCGCCCGCCCGTTCGCCCGGGTCCGCCTGGGCAAGGGCAACGGCACGGGAGACGGCACCGAGGGCGCGTACAACGACACCGTGTTCGGTACGTACATGCACGGCCCGGTCCTCGCGCGCAATCCGCAGATCGCGGACATGCTCCTGAAGCTGGCCCTCGACGTGAACGCACTGCCGCCGACCGACGACCGCTGGTACGAGGCGCTGCGCGCCGAGCGCATCGCGTCGGCGACCCAGCCCGCGTAACGCTCGAAACAGGCAAGAGCGGACACCTTGGGCAACTCGGTCCGGCTGGTGGACGGTTCGTACGTTCGTACCACGTCCATCAGTCGGACCTCCGATTCGGCCCCCGT
Organism: Streptomyces sp. NBC_00212; assembly: GCF_045206365.1. Taxonomy (NCBI): domain Bacteria; kingdom Bacillati; phylum Actinomycetota; class Actinomycetes; order Kitasatosporales; family Streptomycetaceae; genus Streptomyces; species Streptomyces sp. NBC_00212. The sequence continues at coordinate 7,385,401 of NZ_CP108115.1, read as the reverse complement.
CACCCTGCGCCGGTAGGGTGACGGGGATCCAACCGGACGACGTGGTCCGGTCGTCGGCCCACGTTGCAAAGGTTCTCCGGGCAATGCGAATTGGTGTGCTCACCTCCGGCGGCGACTGCCCCGGCCTGAACGCCGTCATCCGATCCGTCGTGCACCGCGCGGTGGTCGACCACGGCGACGAGGTCATCGGCTTCCACGACGGCTGGAGGGGCCTGCTCGAAGCCGACTACCGCAAGCTCGACCTCGACGCGGTCGGCGGCATCCTCGCCCGTGGCGGCACCATCCTCGGCTCCTCCCGCGTCCAGCCCGCGCATCTGCGCGACGGCGTCGAGCGCGCCAAGGGACACGTCGCCGAGCTCGGTCTCGACGCGATCATCCCGATCGGCGGCGAGGGCACCCTGAAGGCCGCGACCCTGCTCTCCGAGGCGGGGCTCCCTATCGTGGGCGTGCCCAAGACCATCGACAACGACATCGCCTCGACCGACGTCACCTTCGGCTTCGACACCGCCGTGGGAGTGGCGACCGAGGCCCTCGACCGTCTGAAGACCACCGCCGAATCGCACCAGCGCGTGCTGATCGTCGAGGTCATGGGCCGCCACACCGGCTGGATCGCACTGCACTCGGGCATGGCCGCCGGTGCGCACGCCATCGTGGTGCCCGAGCGCCCCTTCGACATCGACGAGCTGACCGAGCTGGTCGGCCGGCGCTTCTCGGCGGGCAAGAAGTTCGCGATCGTCGTCGTCGCCGAGGGCGCCAAACCGCGCGAGGGCTCGATGCAGTTCGACGTGGGCGGCACGGACGTCTACGGCCACGAGCGCTTCGCGGGCGTGGCCCGCCAGCTCTCCATCGAGCTGGAGCAGCGCCTGGACAAGGAGGCCCGGCCGGTCATCCTCGGCCACGTCCAGCGCGGCGGCACGCCCACCGCGTACGACCGGGTGCTCGCCACCCGCTTCGGCTGGCACGCGGTCGAGGCCGCCCACCGCGGCGAGTTCGGGATGCTGACAGCGCTGCGCGGCACCGACATCGTGATGGTCCCGCTCGCCGAGGCGACGGCCACCTTGAAGACCGTCCCGGCCGAGCGGTACGCCGAAGCGGAGTGCGTGCTCTAGCCCCCGGCCGCACAGCACCGTCCGCTTCCGGATTGTTTTGTACGCAATGAACCGCCCCCGGCCGCATCACCGGCCGGGGGCGGTTCTAGTCTGGTGCGGGACAACCGGTACGAATCAGGAGTCAGCGGATGGATCACAGCGGGCACGGCATGGACATGAACATGGACCTGCCGCCGTTCACGCTGGCGCGGGGCCTCGAATGGTCGGCGGACCCCTTCTTCCTCATCGGCTGCCTCCTCGGGCTCGGCCTGTACGCGTGGGGTGTGGTCCGGCTCAGGCGGCGCGGTGACAGCTGGCCGGTCAGCCGGATGATCTTCTGGACCGTGGGCGTCCTGACCATCGGGCTCGTCATGTGCACCAAGCTGAACGACTACGGCATGGTCATGTTCAGCGTGCACATGGTGCAGCACATGGTGATCAGCATGCTGTCGCCGATCCTGCTGCTGCTCGGCGCGCCGGTCACGCTCGCGCTGCGCGCGCTGCCGGTCGCCCCGCGCGGCCGCAAGGGCCCGCGCGAGCTGCTCCTGATGCTGCTGCACAGCCGGTACATGAAGATCATCACGCACCCGGCCTTCACGATCCCGCTCTTCATCGCGAGCCTGTACGGGCTCTATTTCACGCCGATCTTCGACTTCCTGATGGAGTCCAGGACCGGGCACATCGCGATGATGGTCCACTTCCTCGCGGTCGGCCTGGTCTTCTTCTGGCCGATCATGGGCGTGGACCCGGGCCCGCACCGGCCCGGCTATGTGATGCGGATGCTGGAGCTCTTCGCCGGCATGCCCTTCCACGCCTTCTTCGGCATCGCCCTGATGATGGCCAGCGAGCCCATGATCGGCACGTACAAGAACCCGCCGGCCTCGCTCGGCATCGACGCGCTCACCGACCAGCAGGCCGGTGGCGGCATCGCCTGGGCGTTCAGCGAGATCCCCTCGGTGCTCGTCCTGATCGCGCTCGTCTTCCAGTGGTACGCCACCGAGAAGCGGCACGCGCGCCGCACCGACCGGGCCGCCGACCGCAACGGCGACAAGGAACTTCAGGCCTACAACGCCTATCTCGCCTCACTGAACACGCGCGGGCAGTAGCGCGGCGGCCCCTCCCGGAGAGACCATGGTCTTCACGGCGCCCGCCGGGAGGAAGGGGACGCTATGCCCCGTTCGACGAAGTCGATGATGGTGCTCACCCTCGTGATGCTGGTGGTGATCACTGCGTACACGGTGGCGCTCGGCAGCAGCGGCTGGCTGTGGTTCGGCTGGGTGGTGCTCGGGCTCACCGCGATCGGGACGGCCGCGACGTCGCGCAGCACGTGAGCCCGGTCAGCCGAGCCTGACGGTGGTCTGCTGCGTGGCTCCCCCGGTGCCGCTGAGGTCGCCGAAGGTGAGGGTCAGGGACGAGCCCGTGGTGGCGCCGGTGACGGTGGCCGGGCGGGAGGTCACCGAGGCGACGGCCCGTCTCCAGGTGAGGGTCAGCGAGGTCTGCATCCGCATGGGGTCGCTGACGCAGATCACCGCGGTGCCGTCGCTCCGCTCGCCGATCATCACGGCGCACGGCGCGCTGGCGGTGAGCGCGCCGACGGTGCCGCCGAACCAGAAGTTGACCCCGGTGAAGCCGAGCGAGGGCACCTGGACGCCCTGCTGGTTGTCGGTGTTGGCCAGCACGCTCAGCCAGCCGGTGTCGGCGGCGCGGGCGGCGGTCTGGGCGGCTGATGCGCTCGGCATCAGCACGTAGGAGTATCCGGCGCCGGACGGGTTCGTGCCGTGGTCGGCCCACAGGGTGAGGTAGCGGCGGCTGATCGGCGTCGTCGAGCTGCCCTTGTTGATGTCGCTCCAGCGGCCGGTACGCTCCTCGCGCCTGGCCTGTACGGTCGCCCGGCCGGGGAAGACGTAGCCGCCGTGGCCCGCGAGGTGGGCCCAGGAGGCGCCGGTCAGGGTCGCCGACCAGGGGTGGGCGAGCGGCTGCACGGTCCCGTCGACGGTGAGGGCGGCGCTTCCGGTCGGCCCGAGGTTGCGGTTGTCGACGGTCGACTCGACGGCCGTGCCGTCCGTGCACGAGATGCCCGCGCCCAGGCACACGATGGCGTCATCGAGGCAGAACCAGGACTTCTTCGCGAGCAGGGTGCTTCCCAGGCCCTTGAGGTACTGGCCGATCGAGGCCCGCTGCCCGTCGGTCGCGCCGCCCACCCAGTTCACGTCCGGTCTGGACGCTCCCCAGTCACCGCCCGCCGCATCCGCGAGGGCCTTGCGCGAGGCCGTGGTGCCGGGCAGCCGGTACGGGTCCACGGTGGGCCAGAAGGCGTCGCTGTACTGGCCGTTCGCATAGGTGTCGCCCCACCAGTAGAGCATTCCGGACCCGGTGTGCCAGCCGTGCAGGTTCTCGCCGTTGCCGGTCTCGTAGTACGTGATCCGCTTGTCGGCCATGCTGATGGCGGCGGCCCAGGTGGGCCGGCGGTGGGTGGCACGGGCCATGTGCGTGAAGAGGCGGTGGCCGACGGGTTCGGCGATCGCGGACACCGTACTGTCGTCCTGAACTCCCTTGATGCGGGCGAGACTTGAGATGTTCAGGAAGCCGTCGTCCAGCGGCGGGCTGTAGTAGTCGCGCTGCGTCCAGCCTTTGACGAGCCCGCGCCAGCGGGCGTTCTCGGCGCTACTGGCACCCTGCCCGAGCAGCACGATCGAGGCGAGGATCGAGTGGCCGCGCGCATGGTCGTCCTGCTGAGGGCCGCCCGCGGCGGAGATCCCCCGGCTGATGGCGCGGCCCGCGACGCCGTCCAGGGCGAGGCCGTTGTAGAGGAAGGGCGCCCAGGCGTTCTCGACCGCGTCGAAGACGATCTGCCGGGCCGGGTCCGTGACCTGCCAGGCGGAGCCGGCGAGCAGGGCGAACAGCATGCCGAGGCCGCCGAGCATCACCGACCCGTAGGAGGCGGTGTACGGCACATAGGTGTGCTGGATGAAGGAGCCGTCGGCGTAGAGCCCGTCTCCCGAGGCCACGTACGGGAAGACCGGCGAGAGCGCGTTCGCGGCCAGGGAGAGCTTCGCCGAGCTCTTGCCGAGCACTCCGCGCAGCGCGAGCACCCGGCACAGGTCGACGCGGTTGGCTCCGGTGCTCGTACCGGAGTAGACGGAGACGGCGCTGTCCGGCACGAAGTGGTCAACTGCCGTGAGATAGCTGGCCAGTTGGGCCGACGAAAGATGGTCGTACAGCAGGACGCTGCTGTCGAGCAGGGCCTGCGGGGCGCCGATCTGCCAGTTGTACCAGTTGCCGTAGGCGGCCCGGCCCTCGTTGTAGACGTCGCTGTGGAGGTGGTCGAGGCCGGTGGCTATGGCGGTGGCGAGGGCGCTGTCGCCGGTGACTCCGGTGCCCGGCCGGCTGTAGGCCTCGGCCATGGTGCGCAGCCGGGAGTAGCTGTCGTTCATGCGGGCCGAGTAGCCGTACGACTCCTGGTCGGTGTCCGGGTCCGGGTCGGCGTAGACGGCGTCGGGCCACAGGGATCCGCTCACCGGGGCCATCGTCGAGAGCAGGGCCGAGGCGGCGGAGCCGAGGTCGGCGAGCCTGGACTTGAACGGTTCGGCGGTGGGGCTGAAGCCGGTGCCGAGGATCAGCGTCCGCCAGGTGGCGCGCAGCGCGTCGTAGGCGTCGGCGGCTTCGGCCCGCGGGGCCCCGGCGATCCCCAGGGCGAGGGCCGAGGAGCCCGTGGCATACAGAAAGGCACGGCGGGACCAGGGAGTTGTCATGGGGACTCCAGCCCGAGGAGTGGGAGGGAAGGGGAGGGAGGGGTTCACGCGGTGACGTGAACGGTTTCTACTCTTCGCACTTCGTTCGCTCAAGAACTCGCGCACAAATGATCGATTGATCGATCCGCCGTCAGGCCCGTCTCCGGTGGTTACAGGGGCGGGGACCTCCCCCTACACTGGCCCCCCTTCTGCATGGTGAGGAGCTTGCGGGTGCTCTACTACATCCTCAAATACGCAGTCCTGGGGCCCCTGTTGAGACTGCTGTTCCGGCCGAGACTGGAAGGACTTGAGCACATTCCCGAGGAGGGCGCGGCGATCGTCGCGGGAAACCACCTCTCCTTCTCCGACCATTTCCTGATGCCGGTGATGCTGAAGCGGCGCATCACCTTCCTCGCCAAGCAGGAGTACTTCACGGGGCCCGGTATCAAGGGTCGGCTGACCGCCGCGTTCTTCCGGGCCATCGGCCAGATCCCGGTGGACCGGTCCGGCAAGGAGGCGGGGCAGGCCGCGATCCGGGAGGGGCTCGGGGTGCTCGCCAAGGACGAGCTGCTCGGCATCTACCCGGAGGGCACCCGCTCGCACGACGGCAAGCTGTACAAGGGCAAGGTCGGCGTCGCGGTGATGGCCATCCGGGGCGGAGTTCCGGTGATCCCGTGCGCGATGGTCGGCACCTTCGAGATCCAGCCGCCCGGCCAGGTCGTACCGAAGATCAAGCGGGTGTCGATCCGCTTCGGCGAGCCGCTGGACTTCTCGCGGTACGAGGGGATGGAGGGCGAGAAGGCCATCCTGCGGGCGGTCACCGACGAGATCATGTACAAGGTCATGGAGTTGTCGGGCCAGGAGTACGTGGACCGGTACGCGGCCGACGTGAAGGCCGAGGAGTCGCGCAGGTTCCGGGGCATCATCAGCTGAGAGGCCGTGTCCGGAAGTTCCCCGGACCGCTCGGCCCTGGGCGGATCCGCGCAGGGCGAAACGCCCTGGCCGCCTTGATCGGCGCGGGCGTAGCGTCCGGGCCATGGCCAAGGGAACTGCATTCGTCATCGGAGCTACCGGACAGATCGGGCGGGCCGCCGTGCGCGCGCTCGCCGAGGATGGCTGGGAGGTGCGGGCCGCGTCACGAGGAGGCGGCGGGGACGCCGCCTGGCCGGGGAACGTACAGCGGGTGCGCCTCGACCGCGAGGACGACGCGGCCCTCGCCGCCGCACTCGGGGACGGCGTCGACGTACTGGTCGACATGGTCGCGTACGGGCAGGACCACGCCCGGCAGCTGGCGGGGCTCGGCGACCACATCGGCTCCGCGGTGGTGATTTCCAGCGGCGCGGTGTACGAGGACGACGAGGGGCGCGGCTTCGACACCCAGGGCGAGCCCGACGGGTCGCCGTGCTACCCGGTCCCGATCCCGGAGTCGCTGGCCACCGTGGCTCCCGGCGAGGCGACGTACGGCACCCGGAAGGTGGCCCTTGAGCAGGAGCTGCTCGGCTCGTCGATCCCCTCGACGCTGCTGCGCGCGGGGGCGGTCCACGGGCCGTACTGCCAGACGCCGCGTGAACTGCACTTCGTGAAGCGGGCGTTGGACGGGCGGCCGGTGCGGGTGCTCGCGTACAACGGGGAGAGCCGGTTCCATCCGGCGCACGTCTCCAACATCGCGGAGCTGATCCGGCTTGCCGCGGACAGGCCCGGCGACCGGGTCCTCAACGCGGCGGACGGCGAAGCCCCGACGGTCGCCGAGATCAGCGCGGCCGTCGACGAGATCCTCGGGGCGCGCAGCGAGCTCGTCCTGGTGGAGGGCGCGCCGCAGGGCACGGTAGGCATCACGCCGTGGAGCACCCCGCATCCGATCGTCTACGACATGGGCGCGGCCGAGCGGGAGCTGGGCTACCGGCCGGTGACCGGGTACGTGGAGTCGCTGCCCGCCACGGTCGAGTGGCTGGCCGGGCAGCTGAAGGGCCGGGAGTGGAGCGAGGCGTTCCCGAAGATGGCCAAGAACTACGCGGCCGTGGGCCTGTTCGACTACGCGGCCGAGGACGCCTGGCTGGCCGGGCGGGCGTAGGACATGAAGGCAAAGGGGGCGGCCGGAGAATCTCCGGCCGCCCCCTCGGCTCAACTAACGCCTACGGCACGGGAGTTGCGTGCGGAGTGCAGGTGTAGTCCGCCTTGTCGGTCTTGCCGGTGAGCAGGTAGTCGTCCACGCGCGAATTGATGCACGGGTTGACGAGACCGGTCACACCGTGCGAACCGGCGCCCTTCTCGATGATGAGGCGCGAGTTCTTGAAGGCCTTGTGCAGCTCGACGGCGCCCTGGAACGGGGTGGCGGCGTCATTGGTGGACTGCACGATCAGGACCTGCGGGAGGCCCTTGCCCGTCTTGACCTCGACCGGGTTCTGCTGCTTGGTGGACCAGGTGGCACACGGCAGGTTCATCCAGGCGTTGGACCAGGTCAGGAACGGGTAGTCCTTGTTCAGCTTGGTGTTGTCGCGGTCCCACTTGCGCCAGCTGGTGGGCCACTTGGCGTCCGCGCACTCGACGGCGGTGTAGACCGCGTTGCCGTTCTCCGAGGCGATGTTGCCCGCGATGTCCGACATGTCGGGAGCGGAGGCGGCGACGACCGGCTTGATGTCACCCGCCGCGTACGCGCTGAGCGCCTTGGCGACCGGCACCCAGTACGAGTCGTAGTACGGGGCCTTCTGGAAGTACCCGAGCAGCTCGGCCGGACCGACCTTGCCGTCGAGCGGGCTCTTCTTGGCGTCGGCGCGCAGCTTCAGCCACTGGGCCTCGACCTGCGCCCGGGTGGTGCCGAGGTGGAACTTGGAGTCGTACTTGGCGACCCAGTCCTCCCACTCGTTCCAGCGGGCCTGGAAGGCGACGTCCTGCTCCAGGTTGGCCTGGTACCAGATGTTGTCCTGGTCCGGGTTGACCACGCTGTCCACGATCATGCGGCGGACGTGCGAGGGGAACAGCGTGCCGTAGACCGCGCCCAGGTAGGTGCCGTAGGAGACGCCCAGGTAGTTGAGCTTCTTCTCACCGAGGGCGGCGCGGATGACATCCATGTCGCGGGCGGTGTTGGGCGTGGTCATGTACGGCAGCATCCAGCCGCTGCGCTCGGCACAGCCGTCCGCGTACTCGGCGGCGAGCTTGCGCTGGGCGCGCTTGTCGGCCTCGCTGCTCGGCACCGGGTCGGCCTTCGGCGCCTTGGCGTACTCCTGCGGGTCCACACAGGAGATCGGCGTCGAGTGGCCCACGCCGCGCGGGTCGAAGCCCACGAAGTCGTACGCCTTCGAGGTGTTCGTCCACAGCGGGTTCTTCTTGGTCACCCGGGTCGGGAACTGCATGCCCGAGCCGCCGGGGCCGCCCGGGTTGTAGACGAGGGCGCCCTGGCGCTCGGCCTTGGTGCCGGTGTTGCCGATGCGGTCGACGGCGAGCTTGATCTGCTTGCCGTTGGGCCGCGAGTAGTCGAGCGGGACGCTCACGTAGCCGCACTGAATGGGCTTGGCGATCGCCCAGTCAGCGGGGCAGTCCGTCCATTTGATGCCCTGCTTGGCCGCCCTGTCGGCGGCGACCTGCGCGCCACGCGCCTCGGACCAACCGTGGTCGCGGTTGTCGGCGTTGGCGACCGGAGCCGCTATCGCGCCCACCATCAGCGTGCCCGCGATCAGTGTGCCGGCCGAGCCGAGCACTGCGGTGCGTCTCAAGTGGTACCTCCCCCTGCTGAAGTGCGCTGTCAGTCTCAGCGCGCCATTTGGGCCTGTCGGGGGATCCTTTCGTCTGTGAGGCCACTGTGCACAGGCCGTACAGGTGTTTTTTTACCGAACCGATAGCCGGTGCGTGGTGTTCCGCTGAGCGGTCAGCGTGTCGCGAGGTGCGTGTGCAGTACGTCGTCGAGGGTCCGGCGCAGCAGCCGGGCGTCCGCGGCCACCGCCGTCACGAGGAAGCCCGGCCCGGCGAGCGGGGTGAGCACGGCGCTCTCGCCGAGCATCCTGGTCTCGGCCGGTCGATCGGTGAACTCCGGTGCCACGACGAGCAGTTGGCCCGCTGCCCGGTGCCCGCCGAGCACCGCTCCCCCGTCCCAGCCACCGGGTGCGCCCGGCCCGTACGCCAGCTCCTGGTCGAGCAGCGGGCGGCCGGCGCGGTGCACGGTGAGGCGGGTGGCGAGGGTGCCGGGGGCCTCGCCGTGGCGGCCGAGCACCTGTTCCTCGCGGAACACGAGGCGGGCTCCGGCCGCGAGGTCGATCCGGGTGCGCATCGCGAGGTCGCTGCCGTGCGCCGAGATGAGCTGCTCGGGAAGCCAGCGCAGCTCGGCGGACTCGCCCACGGCGAGGCGTACGTCGTAGTGCGCCCGCTCGCCGTCGCGGCCGGGCAGCGCGATGGTGGCGGCGGCCGAGTCGACGTCGAGCCGCGCTCCGTCGCGCACCTCGGCCTCGACGGCGATCCGGTCGCCGCCGAGCGGGGCGCTCATCGCGCCCACGACGGTGACCCGGTGGTACGGGCCGCGCGCCCGGGTGCGGCGCAGCGCGAGCGGCCCCTCCCCTTCCAGTACGGGCAGGCCTTCGGGGGTGGCGACGATGCGGGCGGTGGCGCGCACCCCCGGCGCGCCGAGGGTCAGGCCGCCCATGCCGCGAGCTGCTCCCGCACCCAGCCGGCGACCTGGTCGACGCCCTCGTCGGACCGCAACGACTGGAAGACGACGGGGAGTTCGGCCCGCTGCTCCTTGGCGTCGCGGGCCATCCGCCCGAGGTCGGACCCGACATACGGCGCGAGGTCGGTCTTGTTGACGACGAGCAGGTCGGCGGTGGTGACGCCCGGTCCGCCCTTGCGCGGGATGTCGTCCCCGCCCGCCACGTCGATGACGAAGATCTGGGCGTCGACCAGGCCCTTGGAGAAGGTGGCGGTGAGGTTGTCGCCGCCGGACTCGACGAGGATCAGGTCGAGCGGCCCGACCGCGTCCTCCAGGTCCTCGACGGCTTCGAGGTTGGCGGAGATGTCGTCGCGGATGGCGGTGTGCGGACAGGCCCCGGTCTCGACGGCCTGGATCCGCTCGGGCGGCAGCACGGCGTTGCGCAGCAGGAAGGCGGCGTCCTCGCGGGTGTAGATGTCATTGGTGACGACGGCGATGGAGAGCTGGTCGCGCAGGGCGCGGCAGAGCGCGGCGACGGTGGCGGTCTTCCCGGACCCGACGGGCCCCCCGAGCCCGACGCGCAGGGCCCGCCGGGTGCCGTCGGGTCGGTGGGCGTCGGCACTGATGGCGGCGGGGCCTTCGTGGGAGTGGTCGAGGTGCATGTGGCTCTCCAGGTTGTGTGTTGTGTGGGGGGGGGAACCCCTTTCGGCCCCGTCCGGCGTTCGAGGGCGAGCGCCCTCAAGGTGCGAACGGGGGTCTGGGGGCAAAGCCCCCGGGCAGCGGTGCCGCACCTTCCTACGACGCGAACAGCCGCACCGGCCAAGCCGCGTGCGCCTCGGCCATGACGTCCAGGAGCGGAGCGGACGCCGCGGGCAACGCGTCCAGCCCGTCGAGCACCGCCTCCGTGGCGGCGACAGCGGCCCGCCGAGCCACCGCGTCGAGGTCCGGCGCGAGCCGGGCGAGGACGGCCGTCGCGTCGAACGGGTCGAGGCTCAGCAGCCGTACGACGGCCGTGGCCGGCCCGCTCACCACCTCGTACGCCACGCAGTGCGCCGCGTCTTCGGGACCGAGCCCCGCCGCGCGGGCGGCGAGGCCGAGCACGATCGGCTGGTGAACGCCGCGCGGCCGGGCGGCGGCCAGCGCGTCGAGTTCGGCGGACGGCCAGGTCGCCCGGGCCGCCCGCATCATCTGGCGGCCGAGCTTGCGGGCGGTGGCCCGCAGGGCCGGGGACGGGGTGCGGGCGTCGGCGGCCTCGTCCAGGGCGAGCGGGTCGAGACCCGCGGCGGCCGCGGCGGCGAGCGCGGCCGAGGTGAGGCCGGCGGTGTGCAGCCGGCCCCGGCAGAACTCCGCGAGGTCGGCGGCGTTACGGATGCGTCCCGTCTTGACGGCCGGTTCGGCGCCGCCGGAGTGGGCGTGGCCGCCGGCGGGGAAACGGCCGTCGGCGAGGACGAGCAGGGCTGCGCGGCTCATGTGGTGACGGCCCGTCAGAAGAGGAAGTAGCGCTGGGCCATGGGCAGTTCGGCAGCCGGCGCCGGGTCCACCACATCACCGTCGATGGTCACCGTGAACGTGTCGGGGTCGACCTTGACGTCCGGCAGCGCGTCGTTCTCGCGCATGTCCGCCTTGCCCACCCGGCGGGTGTTCTTGATGGCCACGAACCGCTTGTCCAGGCCGAGCCGCTCGGGGAGGTCGTCCTCCAGCGCGGCCTGGGACACGAAGTTGAGGGAGTTGGCGGCGGGCGCCTTGCCGTACGCGCCGAACATGGGGCGCGGCAGGATCGGCTGCGGGGTGGGGATCGACGCGTTCGCGTCGCCCATCTGCGCGTAGGCGATCTGGCCGCCCTTGATGACGAGCTGCGGCTTGACCCCGAAGAACGCGGGCTCCCACAGCACGAGGTCGGCGAGCTTGCCGCTCTCCACCGATCCGATCTCGTGGTCGAGGCCCTGGGCGACGGCCGGGTTGATCGTGTACTTGGCGACGTAGCGCCGCACCCGGTGGTTGTCGGCGTGCCCGTCCCCGGCCAGCGCGCCCCGCCGGACCTTCATGACGTGCGCCGTCTGCCACGTACGCAGCACGACTTCGCCGATGCGGCCCATCGCCTGGGAGTCGGAGGAGATGATCGAGATGGCGCCGAGGTCGTGCAGGAAGTCCTCGGCCGCGATCGTCGAGGGCCGGATCCGGGACTCGGCGAACGCGAGGTCCTCCGGCACGGCCGGGTTGAGGTGGTGGCACACCATCAGCATGTCGAGGTGTTCCTCGATGGTGTTGACGGTGTGCGGCCGGGTCGGGTTGGTGGAGCTGGGCAGCACGTTGGGCTGCGAGACCACGGTGATGATGTCGGGCGCGTGCCCGCCGCCCGCGCCTTCGGTGTGGTACGCGTGGATCGAGCGGCCCGCGATGGCGGCGAGGGTGTCGCCGACGAAGCCCGCCTCGTTCAACGTGTCGGTGTGGATGGCGAGTTGGGCGCCCGTCTCGTCGCAGACGCCGAGGCAGGCGTCGATCACGGCGGGGGTGGCACCCCAGTCCTCGTGGATCTTGAATCCGAGGGCGCCGCCGCGCAGCTGGGAGTACATGGCCTCGCGGGACGTGGTGTTGCCCTTGCCGAGCAGCCCGATGTTGACGGGCGCGTTCTCCAGCGCGGCGAACATGCGGGCCAGATGCCAGGGGCCCGGCGTGATGGTGGTGGCCTTGGTGCCCTCGGCGGGTCCCGTGCCGCCGCCGACCAGCGTGGTGATGCCGGAGGAGAGCGCCTGGTCGATGAGCGTGGGCGAGATGAAGTGGACGTGGGTGTCGACGGCTCCCGCGGTGAGGATCTTCCCGTTGCCCGCGATGATCTCGGTCTCGGGGCCGATGACGAGTTCGGGGTGGACGCCGTCCATGGTGTCCGGGTTGCCCGCCTTGCCGATCCCGGTGATCCGCCCGTCGCGGATGCCGATGTCCGCCTTGACGATGCCCCAGTGGTCGATGATCACGGCCCCGGTGACAACGGTGTCGGGCGCGCCTTCGGCTCGCGTGGTCCGCGCCTGCCCCATGGACTCGCGGATCACCTTGCCGCCGCCGAACACCGCCTCGTCGCCCGAGCGCCCGGGCCCGCCCGAGCGGTCCTCCTCGATCTCGACCAGGAGATCGGTGTCGGCGAGCCGGATGCGGTCGCCGGTGGTGGGGCCGAACAGGTCGGCGTACACGGCGCGGTCGAGGTCAGTCATCGAGGGAACCTCCGGTCTCGCCGCGCAGCCCCGGCACGATGCGCCGGCCGGTCAGGGGGACGAGTTCTACGTCGACGGGAATGCCGGGTTCGAAGCGGACGGCGGTGCCCGCGGCGATGTTGAGTCGCTTGCCCCGGGCAACCGTACGGTCGAAGTCGAGGCCGGGGTTGGCCTCGGCGAAGTGGTAGTGGGAGCCGACCTGGACGGGCCGGTCGGCGGCGTTGAGGACGGTCAGCCGCACGACCTCACGGCCCTCGTTGAGCGCGATGGGGTCCTCGGCGAAGAGGATCTCTCCGGGAATCACGGCGGCGCTCCCCCGTCAGGCGATCGGTTCGTGGACGGTGACGAGCTTGGTGCCGTCCGGGAAGGTCGCCTCGACCTGGACGTCGTGGATCATCTCCGGGATGCCGGGCATGACCTCGTCACGGGTGATCAACTTCCGCCCGGACGCCATGAGTTCGGCGACGGTGCGACCGTCGCGGGCGCCTTCGAGGATGTGCGAGGTGATGAGCGCGACGGACTCGGGATGGTTGAGCTTCACCCCGCGGGCCCTGCGCTTCTCTGCGACATCCGCGGCTACATGGATGAGCAGCCGTTCCTGCTCGTGCGGCGTCAGTTGCACGCTTCCCACCTCACAGTCGTGCCCTTCCGCCCACGGACAGCCATGGACGGACCCAGCTGGCGTCGAGGGCGGAGACCGACCGGACAGGTGTTCTCCGCCCGAACGCAGCGGAACCGTATCCGACTTCAACATCCTGTTGAGCGCCATCTCCGGGCCCCTTGGCCAGGCATTGCACGTTAGAGCGGAAGTTTTTCCAGCGCGTTAACTGGCGCTTTAAGAACCCATGATCAGCGAGGGGGCGCCTCGGCGGGGCAGATCGGTGCATGGGACACTCACACCGCGACGCGTGCGTTGGCCCTCAGTCGCCGATGCGCGGACCTCGGTGTTCCGCGGCGATCCCGAAGCGCCGGGGCTCCGCGGGGGCGGACCTCGGCAGGGGGTGCACGAACGAGACGGAGCTGGTCGCCTGCTCCTCCTGCTCCTGCTGCGGCTCCTGCTCCTGCTCGGACTCCAGTTTCGCCAGGTCAGCGGCGGAGACCAGGGCGACGAGCGGCTTCCCGTGGCGCGTCACCACGACCCGCTCCCCGCCGTACACAACGCGGTTGATCAGCTCCGCGAGCTCTGCGCGGGCTTGCGTCACCGGAATCTCGTAGGCCATGCACCCAGCTTAGACTCCGCCCACCTGCGCCGTTGGGTCCGCGAGAAACGGCAGCCGCGCAGGTCACAGGGGTGCGGCGGGCTCGGTCCGCGAAGGGGCCCCGGCCGTGGAGGTGCGTCCCGGACAGGGCCCCGCCGTGCCGTGCGCGAACGGGTCAGGCGGCCGCGGCGGCCGCTTCCCAGGCCGTGCGGGCCTCGGCCGCGTACACGTCCACGTACTCCTGCTCCGACAGCTTCTGCACCGCGTACATGATCTCGTCCGTGACGGCTCGCAGCACCAGGCGCTCGTTCTCCATCCCGGCGTAGCGCGAGAAGTCCAGGGGTTCGCCGAAGCGGAGGGTGATCGGCACGCGCCGGGGCAGTCGGCGGCCCTTCGGCTGCGCCTCGAACGTCCCGATCATCGCGACCGGGACGACCGGGGCGCCGGACCGTAACGCCATCGCCGCGACCCCGACCTTGCCCTTGTACAGCCGCCCGTCGTGCGACCGCGTCCCTTCGGGGAAGACCCCCAACACCCCTCCGTCGCCCAGGACCTGGAGCGCGGTGTCGAGCGCCGACTGTGCCGCGTCCTTGCCGGAGCGGTCGACCGGGATCTGGCCGAGCGCACGGAAGAACGCCGCGGTCGCCCGGCCCCTGAGGCCCGGCGCGGTGAAGTACTCCTGCTTGGCCAGGAAGGTGAGGCGGCGCCTGAGCGTCACGCCCAGCAGGAACTGGTCGGTGAACGACTGGTGATTCCCCGCGAGGATCACCGCACCTGCCTCGGGTACTCGCCCGGCCCCTTCGACGCACGGGCGGAACAGCCACCGCAGCAGCGGCACCAGCACCACGAGACGGAATGCGAAATAGAACACTTCAGTGAGCCCTCTCCCCAGGTGACCCCCGCGCCGACGCACGCTAGCCACCCGCGGAGATCGCCGGGAGAGGGCCTATTGAGCCAAGGCCCGCCGCCCTCGGCGGCCAAAACCGCCCACTCGCCGACAGCGAAACACCCTTTGACCTGCCACTTCTCCGCGATCTCCGGACAACACCTCACCATGGTTCTGTACGTCCTGTACATTTTTTACAGAGGTCTTCGGAGCCTCCGGTCGAGGAGAGGTATGTCATGAACCACCGCCCTGCCGCCCGCTACGTGCTGCCCGAGTTCCAGGAGCGCACCGCCTCGGGCATCCGCACGCTCGATCCGTACTCCAAGCTCTTCGAGGAGCGGATCATCTTTCTCGGCACCCCGGTCGACGACGCTTCGGCCAACGACGTGATGGCCCAGTTCATGCACCTGGAGCACGCGGACCCGGACCGGGACATCTCGCTCTACATCAACTCCCCCGGCGGCTCACTCACCGCGATGGCTGCGATCCACGACACGATGCAGTTCGTCACCTGCGATGTGCAGACTTTCTGCCTGGGCCAGGCGAGCTCGGTGGCCGCGCTGCTGCTCGCGGCCGGCGCGCCCGGAAAGCGCGCCGTACAGCCCGGCTCCCGGGTGCTCCTCCAGCAGCCGGCCATCGAGGAGGCGGTGCAGGGGCAGCCGTCCGATCTGGAGATCCAGGCGGCCGAAATCCTGCGTGGGCGCGTGCTGTTGACCGAACTCCTCGCTCGGCACACGGGAAGGACCCCGGAGCAGGTGACCGCCGACATCGAGCGGGACGTGGTCTTCGACGCCGCGGGCGCCGTGGCGTACGGGCTCGCCGATCACGTACTCGAAAGCCGCAAGACGTCGCTGCGCGGGAGGTGAACCGCCGTGCTGCCACCGGAACTGCCGCCGCTGCCCGCGCTGACGCGCGCCGAGGCCGAATTCATCGACTCCTACCTCGAAGTGGTCGACCTGCTCGGCCGGATCAATCCGGCGCACGGCCACGACACGTACGCCGCCCTCAGGGCCGCCCAGGCCCTGGTCGGCCGGGCGGCCGCGCTGAAGGAGGCCCTGACGCTGATGCACCAGCGCGGGGAGGCCCATGTACACGCGCAGACGCTGACGCGGGCGCTGCGGATCCTGGACGGCGAGCGCCGCGCGGGGCGGCTCACGGTGCCCCCGCAGACGACGGGGTGAGTGCACCCGGAACCGCGAGGGATACCCGACGCGCTCATAGGGCCGACGAAACGCACCAGACGGGCTACCCCCGTTCGGCCCACCGGCGGCTACTTTCGCCGGCCCTTATGAGTTGCTTACGGGCCGTGGACAATCTGCTGAATCGATCCTTCCGTTGCTGGTACAGGGCTCGTCAGCCCCATTTGCAGTAGCGCCGAACGGCCCCTGTCCACCCGAACCAGGCAGTCGTGAGCACCCTCACACAAAGCCGTTTCGGGCCGTAAATCCGACAGTCGGTGCGTGAAGATCCCTAGGACGACAAGCCCCCGCCACCGCGGCGGGGCGGTCCGGGCGGACGCCGAGTCCTGCCGCCGTTCCGGACGACTGGTCGACAAGAGTGGACCGGCAGGAGTGGAGGACCCGAGTACTTCGGGAGGGCCGTACCCCGGCCGTCCCTCGGGGTGAAGCCGCATGCGCGGCCGGGCGTCTTCGCCAGTCCGAACCCGACAGGTCATCCTTCGCAGGCGGTTTGACGAAGGGTTGCGCATGACCGCGCACACACACGTCTCGTCGCTGGCGGTCCGCCTCGGCACCGTCTGTGCCCTCACCCTCGCCGTGACGGGCGCGATGACGCTGGCACCGGGCAGCACGCCCGAGGCGAACGCCGCCGCCGTGGCCACCAGGGCGCTCCACGTGGCCGCGTCGAAGAAGGGATCGCCCTACCAGTTCGGCGCCACGGGCCCGTACCGGTTCGACTGCTCGGGGCTCACGCTCTACTCGTTCAAGCAGGCGGGCCGCAAGCTGCCCCGCACCGCCCAGCAGCAGTACAACGGCTCCCGGCATGTCTCGGCCTCGTCCCGCAAGGCCGGGGACCTGGTGTTCTTCCACTCGGGAGGCCGGGTGTACCACGTGGGGATCTACGCCGGGAACGGCAGGATCTGGCACTCC
The DNA here is from genome assembly GCF_045206365.1 of Streptomyces sp. NBC_00212. NCBI lineage: Bacteria > Bacillati > Actinomycetota > Actinomycetes > Kitasatosporales > Streptomycetaceae > Streptomyces > Streptomyces sp. NBC_00212. Next base: position 7,368,550 of record NZ_CP108115.1, on the reverse strand, counting down.
CCCAAGGCCGGCACGGTGGTCCGCCTGGAGCGGATCTGGAGCCACAGCGTCCTGTACGGGCGGGTGGGCTGACGCGCCGCCAGACCGGGCGTCCCGGTGCGTGTCCCGCGCACCGGGACGCCCTCGGGCGCCCTCGGCACGTCTCTAGGGCCTGTCCGGCGGATCTTGTCTGGGACGCGCGGCCCTAGCCGCTCTGGACCGGCGCCGTCCACGGCAGGGCGATCCAGACCGTCTTGCCGCCGTCCGCGGTGGGCGCGACCGAGAGCCGGCCGCCGCACTCGGCCGCGAGCCAGCGGATGATCACCATGCCCCGGCCGTTGTCCTGCTGGACGGCGGCGGGCAATCGTTTCGGCCAGCGCGGGTGGCTGTCGGTCACCCCGATCCGCAGCTCCTCCTCGCGCTCCAGCTGGACGTCCACGGTGAAGGTGGGCGACTGGCCGAAGGTGTGCTGCACGGCGTTGGTGGCGAGCTCGGAGACGATGAGGCGGATCGTGTCGGCGGCCTCGGCGTCGGTCGGCAGGCCCCAGTCGGCAAGGACCCCGGCGACGTACCTCCGTGCCGCGGAGACCGAGGCGGGATCGCTCGGCAGAGTGAGGGTTGCTTCGAGGTGGTCTGCCATGGCGACGCTGTCCCTTTCCCACCCGGGCCGGCTTGAAGACTCGTAGCGGTTGAGCGCTCGCGAAGACGACATCGGCCTCGGATTGTGCTTCGCGTCAGAGTGCCACTCATCGTGCCGGTCTCGGGTGCGATCCACCAAGATATGCATATATCTGTCGCTCAAAGCAGTGAACTCTCCGACGGTAGACCGTATTTGGGCTCACACTTACCCATCGCCGGAGACGAAGGAGGCGGCTATGGGGCACGGGCCGGCGGTGCGCAGACGCAAGCTCGGCGAGGAGTTGCGCAAGCTGCGCGACGACACGGGTCTCACGAGTGGTGAGGCGGCCGGTCTGGTCGGCTGGCACCAGTCGAAGGTGAGCCGGATCGAGACCGGTCGCAGTGGCGTGAAGCCGGCGGACGTGGCCCGGCTGCTCGAAGCGTACGGGGTGCGCGACCCCGAACTCCGCGCGCTTTTGCAGGCGTTGGCCGATTCGGCGGGCGGCGCCGGGGTGGACTGGGCGCATGCGTACCGGGGCCTGCTGCCGACGCAGTACCGCGATTTCATCAGCCTGGAGTCGCAGGCGCGCTCGGCTCGCACGCTGGAGACCTCGGTGGTGCCGGGGCTTTTGCAGACGCCGGCGTACGCGCGGGCGGTGACGCGGGCCGCGCTCGGGGGGCTGCCGTCGGACAAGGTGGACTCGCTCGTGGAGGTGCGGATCGCCCGCCAGGAGGTGCTGCGCGGCGATCCGCCGCTGGTGCTCAGCGCGGTGCTCGACGAGGCGGTATTGCGTCGGCGAGTGGGCGGCCCGGCGGCCATGCGGGACCAGTTACGGCATTTGCTGCAGCTCGCCGCACTGCCGCACGTGCGGTTGCAGGTCATCCCTTTCCATTACGGCGGCTATGTCGGCCTCACCGGCCCTTTCATTATCTTTTCATTTCCGGCCATTTCAGATCTGGATGTGGTTGTTATCGACCATCTGACGAGTAGCCTCTACCTCGAACGGAGAGAAGACCTTGAGGCGTACAGTGCCGCATTCCTGACCGTCCAGGCACTCGCGCTCTCCTCCGAGGACTCGTTGGATCTCATCGCCCGGATAGCCCGGGGGGAACCGGGCTAGTTCATGGCGAGTGGGGAGGCATGATGTCCGCACGCCCTGCGCACGTTCCTTCCAGTACTTCCCTCACGACTGCCACCTGGCGGCGCAGCAGCCGCAGCGTGGGCATGAACAACTGTGTCGAGACGGCCCGGCTCAATGGCGAGCTGCTTGCCGTCCGCGACTCCCAACGGATCGACGGGCCCGCGCTGCTCTTCGGCGCCCCGGCCTGGCAACGCTTCATCTCCACTCTCAGCACAGCGAATTGAGGGGCAGCACAGCGAATTGACGAGCCGTCAGGCCGTGGGCGCGGTCCTCAGGATCGCGCCCACGGCCCTGTCGATCTGGCGCTCCGTCAGATCCGCACGGGCGGTCAGCCGGATCCGCGAGATGCCGTCCGGCACCGACGGCGGCCGGAAGCAGCCGACCACGAGCCCGGCTTCGCGGCAGTCCCCCGCCCAGGCCACCGCGGCCTCCGGCGAGGGGGCCCGCACGGAGACGACCGCGGCATCGGGACGTACCGCCAGGTGCCCGGCGGCGGTGAGCCGGCCGTGCAGTTCGGCGGCGACGGCGCGGGCCCGGCCCGCCAACTCCGGCTGCGCGCGCAGCAGTCGCAGGGCCGCGAGCGCCCCGCCGACCGACGCGGGGGCGAGCCCGGTGTCGAAGATGAAGGTCCGGGCCGCGTTCACCAGATGGCGGATGACCCGGGCCGGGCCGAGGACCGCGCCGCCCTGGCTGCCGAGCGACTTGGACAGGGTGACCGTGGCGACCACGTCGTCCGCGCCCGCGAGCCCGGCCGCGTGCAGCGCGCCGCGCCCGCCGTCGCCGAGCACCCCGAGCCCGTGCGCGTCGTCCACGATCAGGGCGGCCCCGAACTCCCGGCAGGCCGCGGCGAGTTGAGCCAGCGGAGCGGCATCGCCGTCCACCGAGAAAACGGAGTCGGACACCACGAGGCCGGGCCCGCCGTGGGCGTCCAGGGCCTTGCGGACCGCTTCCGGTTCGGCGTGCGGAACGACCTCGGTACGAGCGCGGGCGAGCCGGCAGCCGTCGACGATGGAGGCGTGGTTGCCCGCGTCGGAGACGATCAGGGAGCCGTGCGGGCCGAGCGCGGTGAGCGCCGCGAGGTTCGCCGCGTACCCGGAGGAGAAGACCAGGGCCGACTCGAAGCCGCAGAACTCGGCGAGTTCGCGCTCCAGCTCCGTGTGCAGCGCGGTGGTGCCGGTGACCAGGCGGGAGCCGGTGGCGCCCGCGCCCCAGCGGTGGGCCGCCTCGGCCGCGCCCGCCGTGACCGCGGGATGCCGGGTGAGCCCCAGGTAGTCGTTGCTCGCCAGGTCCAGGAGATCCTGGTCGGCGGGGCGCGGCCGCAGGGTGCGGACCAGACCGGCGCGCTCGCGGCGCTCCGATTCTCCGTCGATCCAGTCGAACGGCGCTCGCGACATGGTGGAGTCCCTTTTTGTAGGCTGCCGACAGACCCTAGCCGGTGCCATGCCAGGTCAGGGTGTGGCGATACACACACCTCAAACGGCCCGTGTTGTGGGATCCCTACCTTGGCCACAGGCGGTGCCGTGCGCGAAGATCGGCGCCATGGACCTGCTGAACACGCTGGTGGACAAGGGGTTGCGGCGCGAACTGCCGACCCGCGAAGAGGCACTCGCCGTGCTGGCGACCTCCGACGACGAACTGCTCGATGTGGTGGCCGCGGCCGGCAAGGTGCGCCGCCAGTGGTTCGGACGCCGGGTGAAGCTGAACTATCTGGTCAACCTGAAGTCGGGCCTGTGCCCCGAGGACTGTTCGTACTGCTCCCAGCGGCTCGGCTCCAAGGCCGACATCCTGAAGTACACCTGGCTCAAGCCCGACGAGGCCTCCAAGGCCGCGGCCGCGGGCGTCGCGGGCGGCGCCAAGCGGGTCTGCCTGGTGGCCAGCGGCCGCGGCCCCACGGACCGTGACATCGCCCGGGTCTCCGAGACGATCGAGACGATCAAGGAGCAGAACGAGGGCGTCGAGGTCTGTGCCTGCCTCGGTCTCCTCTCGGACGGCCAGGCCGAGCGGCTGCGCGCCGCCGGGGCCGACGCGTACAACCACAACCTGAACACGTCCGAAGGGACGTACGGGGACATTACGACCACGCACACCTATCAGGACCGCGTGGACACCGTGACCAAGGCGCACGACGCGGGTCTGTCGGCCTGCTCCGGTCTGATCGCGGGCATGGGCGAGTCGGACGAGGACCTGGTGGACGTGGTCTTCGCGCTGCGCGACCTCGACCCGGACTCGGTGCCGGTGAACTTCCTCATCCCGTTCGAGGGCACCCCGCTCGGCAAGGAGTGGAACCTCACGCCGCAGCGCTGCCTGCGCATCCTCGCCATGACCCGGTTCGTGTGCCCGGACGTCGAGGTGCGGCTCGCCGGTGGCCGTGAGGTGCATCTGCGCTCGATGCAGCCGCTCGCCCTGCACCTGGTCAACTCGATCTTCCTGGGCGACTACCTGACCAGCGAGGGCCAGGCCGGACAGACCGACCTCGACATGATCGCGGACGCCGGGTTCGAGGTGGAGGGCGCGGGCACCACGACACTTCCGAAGCACCGCGCGGACGCGGTCGCCGCCGCGGGCTGCGGTACGGGCGCCGGCGCCTGCGGTTCGCAGGAGGAGAGCGGCTGCGGCTCCCACGAAGGCGGCGGCTGCGGGCCCTGCGGTGGCCACAGCGCTGTCGAGGTACCCGAGCAGGCGCCCGCGGACCAGGCGCGCACCGATCTGGTGGCCGTGCGCCGCCGCGGCGCGGGGACGGATCTCGCGCCCAATGCCTGAGTACTCCCCCACCGATCTGCTCGACCTGGACCGCCGGCACGTCTGGCATCCGTACGGCCCGATGCCGGGCCGGCAGGAGCAGCTCCTCGTCGAGTCGGCGTCGGGCGTACGGCTGCGCCTTGCCGAACCGGCCCACGGTCAGCGCGAGTTGATCGACGGGATGTCGTCGTGGTGGTCGGCCGTGCACGGCTACAACCACCCGGTGCTCAACGAGGCGGCGCGCTCCCAGCTGGACCGGATGAGCCATGTCATGTTCGGCGGGCTCACCCACGAGCCCGCCGTCCGGCTCGCCGCCCGGCTCGTCGAGATCACGCCCGGGCCGCTCCAGCACGTCTTCCTCAGCGACTCGGGCTCGGTCGCGGTCGAGGTCGCCGTGAAGATGTGCCTGCAGTACTGGCGCTCGGTCGGGCAGCCGCGCAAGCAGCGTCTGCTCACCTGGCGCGGCGGCTACCACGGCGACACCTGGCAGCCGATGTCGGTGTGCGACCCCGACGGCGGGATGCACGAGCTGTGGCAGGGCGCGCTGCCCCGCCAGATCTTCGCCGGCGCTCCGCCCGCGGAGTTCGAGGAGTCGTACGCCCGGGAGCTGCGCGAGACGATCGCGCGGCACGCCGACGAGCTGGCCGCGGTGATCGTGGAGCCGGTGGTGCAGGGCGCGGGCGGCATGCGGTTCCACTCGCCCGCCTACCTGCGGGTGCTGCGCGAGGCCTGCGACGAGCACGGCGTGCTGCTCGTCTTCGACGAGATCGCCTCCGGCTTCGGCCGCACCGGCGCGCTGTTCGCGGCCGACCACGCGGCGCTCTCGCCGGACGTCATGTGCGTCGGCAAGGCGCTGACCGGCGGCTATCTGTCGATGGCGGCGACGCTCTGCACGAGCCGGGTCGCCGAGGGCATCTCCTCGGGCGAGGTCCCCGTGCTCGCCCACGGTCCGACGTTCATGGGCAACCCGCTGGCCGCGTCGGTGGCGCTCGCCTCCATCGACCTGCTGCTCGGCCAGGACTGGCAGGGCGAGGTCAAGCGCATCGCGAGGGGCCTGCTCGACGGCCTTGAGCAGGCCCGCTCGATCGAGGGCGTACGGGACGTCCGGGTGCTCGGCGCCATCGGCGTCGTCCAGCTGGACCACGACGTCGACATGAAGGCGGCGACCGCGGCGGCCGTGCGCGAGGGCGTGTGGCTGCGGCCGTTCAGGGATCTGATCTACACGATGCCGCCCTATGTGACGGGCGACGACGATCTGGCGCGTATCTGCCGTGCGGTGTGCGCGGCGGCGCGGGAGGGCTGAGATGGCGATTCTGGTCGTGAGCGGTACGGGCACCGAGATCGGCAAGACGATCACCACGGCGGCCGTCGCCGCCCTGGCGCTCGCCGCCGGCCGCTCGGTGGCCGTGCTCAAACCGGCTCAGACGGGGGTCGCGCCGGGTGAGCCCGGTGACGTCTTCGAGGTGCGACGGCTCGCCGGCGAGTCGGTGACCGGGGTCGAACTGGCCCGGTTCCCCGAGCCGTTGGCGCCCAACACCTCGGCCCGCCGGGCCGGTATGACGCCCATCGGCCCCCAGGAAGTGGCGGAGGCCGCGGCGAAACTGGCCACCGAGCACGACCTGGTCCTCGTCGAGGGCGCGGGCGGTCTCCTGGTCCGCTTCGACGACGAGGGCGGCACGCTCGCGGACGCGGCCCGGCTGCTCGGTGCCCCCGTCCTGGTGGTGACGCCCGCCGGACTGGGCACACTGAACTCGACGGCCCTGACCGGCGAGGCCCTGCGGGCCCGGGATCTCGAATTCGCCGGGGTCGTCGTGGGCAGCTGGCCGGCCGAGCCGGATCTGGCCTCGCGATGCAATCTCGCGGACCTTCCAGAGGCGGCCGGGGCACGCTTGCTCGGCACTGTGCCCGAGGGCGCCGGACGGCTGGCGCCCGCCGACTTCCGTACCCGAGCGGCCGGTTGGCTCGCCCCGGCGCTCGGCGGCGTTTGGAGTATCTGATGGCTGTTTTACGGGCCCGCCTCGGGCAGCTCGTCGTGGACTGCGCCGACCCGGGGCGGCTCGCCCGCTTCTGGGCCGGGCTGCTCGGCGGGCGCCCCGTGGTGCGCGACTCCTCGTGGGCGTACGTCGATCCGCCGGGCGCGCCGCGCCTCGCCTTCCAGCGCGTACCTGAGGAGAAGGCCGGCAAGAACCGGCTGCACCTGGACCTCGCGGTCGAGGACGTGCGCCGGGCGCGGGCGGCGGCCGTGCGGCGCGGGGCGCGTCCCGTGGGCCAGACCGTGACCGACGCCCAGGGGGCCTTCCAGGTGATGCGGGACCCCGAGGGCAACGAGTTCTGCTTCGTGGAGTCCACGGACGGGTGAGCGGGCGCGCCGCGGGGACAATGGCGGTAACCGGCTGCCCGCAGGATGCCGGCAACCGGCCGGCTGCCCGAGGCTCAGGAGGTCCGACATGGCGCAGCGCACCAAGATCGCCCCGGATGCCGTGCACCACCCCGTGTTCGCCCGCTTCTACGCGCGCTTCAGCGAGGCGATGGACCTGAGAGCCGGCATCGCCGAGCACCGTAGGGAACTGCTCGACGGGCTCTCGGGGCGCGTCATCGAGATCGGCGCGGGCAACGGGCTCAACTTCGCCCACTATCCGGCGGCCGTGTCCGAGGTGGTGGCGATCGAACCGGAGCGCACGCTGAGGCAGCTGGCGGTCCGCGCGGCGCTCCAGGCGGAGGTTCCGGTGGACGTGGTGCCGGGCGCCGCTGAGGCCCTGCCGGTCAAGAGCGAGGCCTTCGACGCGGCGGTCGCCTCGCTGGTGCTGTGCTCGGTACGCGACCTCTCGCGGGCGCTGGGTGAGATCCGCCGGGTGCTGCGCCCGGGCGGCGAGCTGCGGTTCTTCGAGCACGGCCGGGCGGACGGCCGGGCCCTCGCGACGGTGCAGCGCGGCCTGGACCGCACGGTGTGGCCGCTGCTGTTCGGCGGCTGCCACACCGCGCGCGATCCGCTGGGCGCGATCGAGGCGGCGGGCTTCGAGATCGTCGGCTACCGCCATCTGCGGGTGCCCGCCAAGGGCGTCGCATCGCCGTCCTCGCCGTGTGTGCTCGGGGTGGCGCGGCGCCCGGCGCTCGGCCCGGACGAACAGGAGCCCGGGTCCGAGTAGGAGCCGCCGTCCGAGCGTGGCACGTGGCCCTTACATCCGCCTCCCCACACCGGGCCCCGCGACGGATGGCGACGGCTCGGCCCCGGCCTCTACTCTCTTATGCGGTACGGGAGTTGGAGCGGCCATGACGCCACAATCGGGGAGGCGGCCTTGTCCACACCTGCAACGGCACACGCGTACGGCACGGAGCCCGCGGCGCCGGTCGCCGCGCGGGCGCGCGCACTGACCAAGGCGTACGGCAGTGGCGAGACCACGGTGCTCGCCCTGGACTCGGTCGACGTGGACATCGCGCGGGGCGCTTTCACCGCGGTGATGGGTCCTTCGGGTTCGGGGAAGTCGACCCTGATGCACTGTCTGGCCGGGCTCGACACCGTGTCGGCGGGGCAGGTGTGGCTCGGGGACACCGAGATCACCGGGCTCAAGGAGCGGGAGCTCACCCGGCTCAGGCGGGACCGGATCGGCTTCATGTTCCAGTCGTTCAACCTGCTGCCCACGCTCACCGCCGCCGAGAACATCACACTGCCTATGGACATCGCGGGCCGCACCCCGGACCGGGCGTGGGTGGACCGGGTCATCGACACGCTCGGCCTGCGCGACCGCCTCAAGCACCGCCCGGCGCAGTTGTCCGGGGGCCAGCAGCAGCGGGTCGCGTGCGCGCGGGCCCTCGCGTCCCGGCCGGAGCTGATCTTCACGGACGAGCCGACCGGCAACCTGGACTCGCGGGCGGGCGCGGAGGTCCTCTCGTTCCTGCGGGAGGCGGTGGACAGCCTGGAGCAGACCGTGGTGATGGTGACGCACGACCCGGGCGCCGCGGGCCACGCCGATCTGGTCCTCTTCCTGGGCGACGGGCGGATCGTGGACAGGATGGAGCGCCCCACCGCGGAGGCCGTCCTGGAGCGGATGCGGCTCTTCTCCGGCGCCCGGCCGCACCTCGGCGCCCCTGACGACGCACCGCGCAAGAGCTGACCGCCGTGCTGAAGGCGACCCTGCGCGGCTTCCTCGCACACAAGGGACGGCTCCTCCTCTCCGCCCTCGCGGTGGTGCTCTCAGTGGCTTTCGTCGCCGGTTCGCTGATCTTCTCGGACACCGTGGCGCGCACCTTCGACCGGCTCTTCGCCTCGACGTCGGCCGACGTGACCGTCTCGCCGAAGAAGGAGATCGACACCGCGCTGCCGTCCGGCGAGACACCCACCGTGCCGGCCTCGCTCGCCGCTCAGCTCGCCCGCGTCGACGGCGTCGCGGCCGCCCGCATCGACGCGGCCGTCTCCGGCATCACCGTCGTCGATGCCCGCGACCAGGTGGTGGGGCCGACCACCGGCGGACCCACGATCGCCACCAACTGGTACGTGGACAAACGCAGTCCGGTGAAGTTGACGAGTGGTCACGAACCCAGCGGGCCCCACGAGGCGCTGCTCGACAAGGACACCGCGGACAAGAAGAAGGTGCGGATCGGCGACACCCTCACCGTGCTCGCCGGGCCCGGTTCGTTCAAGGTGGGCGTGGTCGGGATCGCCACGTTCACCACCACCAACCCGGGCGCGGCCCTGGTCTTCCTGGACACCCCGACCGCCCAGTCCCGGCTGCTCGGCAAGCCGGACGCGGCGACCAGCATCTCGGTCGACGCCGCCCCGGGCGTCAGCGACGACGTACTGAAGCAGCGCGTCGCGGACCGGCTCGGCGGACGGTACGACCTGAAGACGGCGGCCGAGCAGGCGACGTCGGACGCCGCGCAGCTCGGCGGGTTCCTCAATGTCATCAAGTACCTGATGCTGGGCTTCGCGGGCATCGCCGTGCTCGTCGGGATCTTCCTGATCGTCAACACCTTCTCCATGCTGATCGCCCAACGCACCCGGGAACTGGGCCTGTTGAGGGCTCTGGGTGCCGATCGCGGGCAGGTGCGCCGTTCGGTGCTCCTGGAGGCGCTCCTGCTCGGTCTGGTCGGATCGACGCTCGGCCTCGCCGTCGGCGTCGGGCTCGCCGCCGGGCTCATCGCGCTGATGAGCCTGTTCGGGATGAACCTGAGCGCCGCCGAGATGGTGGTCAACTGGCCCACCCCGGTGGCCGCTTACGCGGTGGGCGTCGGCGTGACGTTCGTCGCCGCCTACCTTCCGGCCCGCCGGGCGGCCAAGGTCTCCCCCATGGCCGCGCTCGTGGACGCCGAAGTGGCGGGCGCGGGGCGGCCGTTGCGGGTACGGGCCGTGGTGGGCGCGTTCCTCGGCGCGGCCGGAGCGGCGGCCCTGGCGGGCTGCGCGGCCAGCGGCAAGGCCTCAACTGCCTCTTCTTTCCTTGGACTTGGCCTCGTACTGACCCTGATCGCGACCGTCGTCGCGGGTCCGCTTCTGGTACGGCCGGTGATCCGGGTGCTCGGCGGGGCGTTCCCGAAGGTGTTCGGCCCGGTGGGCCGGATGAGCCAGCGCAACGCCCTGCGCAATCCGCGGCGCACCGGAGCGACCGCGTCCGCGCTCATGGTCGGCATCGCCCTGGTCACCGGGCTCTCGGTGGCCAGCACCTCGATGTCCAAGTCCTTCGACCAGCAGATCGACCGGGTCCTCGGCGCGGACTTCGTCATCCAGAACGCCAACTTCCAGCCGTTCCCGCAGGAGATCACCGAGCGGATCCGGGCCACGAAGGGCGTGGGCACCGTGGTGCGGCAGCGGTTCGCGCCCGTGCGGGTCACCCTGCCGGACGGGAAGAAGGCCGACACGACGGCGTCCGGCTACGATCCGAAGCTCGACGACGTGGCCCATCTGACGTACGCGAGCGGCGGCACGGCGCAGGCGCTCGCCGCCGACGGCCTCGCGATGGACAAGACGTACGCCCACGACCACGACGTGCGGATCGGCGACTCGCTGCCCGTGCTGTTCTCCTCCGGGCAGCAGGCGCGCCTGACCGTGACGGCGCTGACCGACATGAACCAGGGCAACGGCGGATTCGCGACCGAGGGCGGCCTCTTCATGGGCCTGGCCACGCTGGAGCGGTACGTGCCCGGCGGTCAGGACGCCGCCGTCTATGTGAACGCGGCGAGCGGCACACCCGCCGACCAGCTGCGCGCGGCGCTGAAGACGACGTTGACCTCGTATCCCCAGGTCCAGGTCAGGGACCAGAACGACTACAAGAAGCTGGTGCACGACCAGATCGCGGTGCTGCTCTACCTGGTGTACGCGCTGCTGGGCCTGGCGATCGTGATCGCGGTGCTCGGGGTGGTCAACACCCTTGCCCTGTCGGTGGTCGAGCGGACCAGAGAGATCGGGCTGCTGCGAGCCCTCGGGCTCTCCCGGGTGCAGTTGAGGCGGATGATCCGGCTGGAATCCGTCGTGATCGCCGTCTTCGGCGCACTGCTCGGGCTCGCCTTGGGCATGGTGTGGGGGGTGGCGGTACAGCAGGTGCTCGCGCTCCAGGGCCTCACCGCGTTCGCGGTGCCGTGGTCGACGATCGTCGCGGTCGCGGTGGGCTCGGTGGCCGTCGGCCTGGTGGCGGCGCTGCTGCCCGCGCTGCGGGCCTCGCGGATGAATGTGCTGGCCGCCATCGCGCACGAGTAACTCCCGGACCTCTGAGGAGAGTTGATGACCCGTCCGTTCCGTTTCGCTGTGAACATGGTGACCCCGGCGGTGGGCGGGGAGTGGCGCAAGCGCTGCCGCCGGGCCGAGGAACTGGGCTACGACGTGATCCAGGTGGCCGACCACCTCGGCATGCCCGCGCCGTTCCCCGCCGTGGTCGCCGCCGCGTACGCCACGGAGCGGCCCCGGGTCGGGCCGTTCGTGCTCAACGCCGCGTTCTGGACGCCGGCCCTCCTCGCCCGCGAGATCGCCACGGTGGACGCGCTGACCGACGGCCGCCTGGAGGTCGGGCTCGGCACCGGTTACGTACGCGAGGAGCACGAGCGGGCCGGGGTCGCGTGGCGCACGCCGGGCGGCCGGGTCGACCATCTCGCCCGTACGGTAAGGGAGTTGGAGCGCCTTCTCGGCGACGAGGCGCACGCGGCGCAGCTCGTGCAGCGGCCCCGGCCGCCGCTGCTCATCGGCGCGAAGGGCGACCGGATGCTGCGGCTGACCGCCGAGCACGCGGACATCGCCGCGTTCACCGGGGCGCGGACCTCGCCCGTCGATGGAACGCTCACCGTGATGAACGCCGACGACCTGGCGGAGCGGGTCGCCACCTATCGGCGGTTCGCGGCCGGGCGCGAGACTCCGGCCGAGCTCAACCTGCTGATCCAGTGGGTGGCCGTGACCCGGGACCGGCGGGCCTCGGTGCGCGAATCGCTGCACCGCCTTCCTCATCTCACCGAGGACGAGATGCTCGACCTGCCGGTCCTGCTCATCGGCACGGTGCGACAGATGGCGGACCAACTGCGCGCCCAGCGGGAGCGCTACGGCTTCTCGTACCTCACGGTCCTGGACCCGTACATGGAGGAGTTCGGGGCGGTGATCGAGGAGCTGCGGGGCGAATGAGCGGGCGGCGGGCGTCCGTATCGATCAGCTCCGCATCGACCGGCGTCCGCATGGATCGGGGTCCGCGTGGATCGGCGTCCACGTGGATCGGCGTCCGTATGGCAAAACGGTTCGCCGCGGGTCACGGCCCGGTGGTGGGATGAACGCCATGAACGAGTTGCGCATCCGGGACGCCGGGCCCGAGGACCTGGACGCGGTGCTGGCCTTCTGGAAGACGGCCGCCGAGGGCACCAGCATCAGCGACGACCGCGAGGGCGTCGAGCGCCTCGTCGCCCGCGACCCCGAGACGCTGATCCTCGCCGAGACGGGCGACGATCTTGTCGGCACGGTGATCGCGGGCTTCGACGGGTGGCGCTGCCATCTGTACCGCCTCGCCGTCCACCCGGACCACCGCCGCAAGGGCATCGGCGGGGCGCTGCTCGCCGCGGCCGAGGACCGGTTCGTCGCGCTCGGCGGGCGTCGCGCGGACGCCATGGTCCTGGTCCGCAACGAGCTCGCGCAGCACGCCTGGCAGGCCGCGGGCTACGGGCCCGAGGAGCAGTGGCGCCGCTGGGTGAAGCCGCTGGGCTGAGCGGCCGGGCCACTTCTCTTTGCCAGTGCTTTACCATGGGTGAACCTCTACCCATCGACTGAAAGGTGTGAGCGTCCGCCCATGGGCGAGCCTCCCAGTACCAGCACCGCCGCGCGACACCGCGCGCCCCGCCTCCCCCTGGCCGATCATGGGACGGAGGTGACCCGATGACCGAAGTGCTCCTGCTCCTGGCGGCCGTACTGCTCTCGCTGGTCTGCGCGGTCTTCGTCGCGGCCGAGTTCTCCCTCACCACCGCCGAGCGCAGCGATCTGGAGCGAGCCGTCGAGCGCGGCGAACGAGGTGCCGCCAGCGCGCTGAAGGCCGTGCGGAGCCTCACCTTCCAGCTGTCCGGCGCCCAGCTCGGCATCACCGTGACGGGCCTCGTCATCGGCATGATCGCCAAGCCGTCGATCGCCAAGCTCCTGACCGGCCCGCTCGAAGGACTCGGCCTGTCCGCGACCACCGCGAGCTCGGTGGCCCTGGTGCTCGGCATGGTGCTCTCCACCGTGTTCCTGATGGTCGTCGGCGAGCTGGTCCCCAAGAACTGGGCGATCTCCTCGCCGCTCGCCGTCGCGAAGGTCGTCTCGGCCCCGCAGCGCGCGTTCAGCGCGGCCTTCCGCCCGCTGATCAGCCACCTCAACACCTCGGCCAACCACCTGGTGCGCCGCTTCGGCCTGGAGCCCGCCGAGGAGCTGGCCTCCGCGCGCAGCCCGCAGGAGCTGGTCGCCCTCGCCCGGCACTCGGCCAAGGAGGGCGCCCTTGAGGCGGACACCGCCGAGCTGTTCGTGCGGACCCTCAACCTGGCCGAGCTCAACGCCGAGAACGTGATGACGCCCCGCGTGCAGGTCACCGCGCTCGACATCCAGGCCACCGCCGAGGACGTCGCGAACGCGACCCGCGCCACGGGCCTGTCCCGCTTCCCCGTCTACCGGGGCAGCCTCGACTCGGTCGTCGGCATCGCGCACATCAAGGACGTCCTCGCGGTACCGGCCGAACGCAGGCGGCTGCACCCGGTGACGTCGTTGCTGCGCGAACCGCTCCTCGTGCCCGAGACGCTCACCGTGGACCGGCTCCTGGACCAGCTGTACGGCAAGCGCACCATGGCCGTCGTCATCGACGAGTACGGCGGCACCGCGGGCGTCGTCACCCTGGAGGACATCGTGGAGGAGGTCGTCGGCGAGGTCCGTGACGAGCACGATCCGCACGAGACCCCCGACCTCGCCCCCGCCGGGCAGGACGCCGACGGCCGCTCCCTGTACTCCGCGGACGGCGCCGCCCGCGACGACCAGCTCGCGGCCATCGGCCTGCGCGTGCCGGACGGCCCGTACGAGACCCTCGCAGGTCTCATTGCCACCGAACTTGGCCGGATTCCGACGGTCGGCGACCGGGTGGAGCTGGCTGGCTGGCGCATGGACGTGGTCGACGCGTCCGGCCGGCGCGCGGCCCGCGTCCTGCTGCACGCACCCCTGAACCCCGAGGGCGACGACGAAGAGGCCGGCCGATGATCGCCATCCAGATTCTGATCGGCCTGGCGACGCTGGTCGTCAACGCCTTCTTCGTCGGCGCCGAGTTCGCCCTGATCTCGGTGCGCCGCAGCCAGATCGAACCGCTCGCCGAGGACGGCAACCGCCGCGCCCGCAGCGTCATTTGGGGCCTGGAACACGTCTCGGCCCTGATGGCCGCGGCACAGCTCGGCATCACGCTGTGCACCCTGGTGCTCGGCGTGGTCGCCGAACCAGCCATCGCGCACCTGGTCGCACCGGCCTTCGACGCGGTGGGCGTGCCGGACGGGCTCATCCACCCGGTGTCGTTCGTGCTCGCCCTCGCGGTCGCCACGTATCTGCACATGCTGCTCGGCGAGATGGTGCCGAAGAACATCGCGCTGGCCGAGCCCGCGCGCACTGCGCTGCTCCTCGGCCCGCCTCTTGTGACGCTGGCGCGGGCGCTGCGCCCGGCGATCTTCGCGATCAACGCCTTCGCCAACACCATCCTGAAACTGCTCAGGGTGGACGCCAAGGACCATGTCGCGGCGACCTTCTCGGACGACGAGCTGGCCCGCCTGGTGACCGACGCGGGCCATGCCGGGCTCCTCGACGACCGGGCGGCCGAGCGGCTGCACGACGCCCTTGAGCTGGGACGACGGCCGGTGCGCGATGTGGTCGTACCGCTGGACAAGGTGGTACGGGCCGCGGTCGGCACCACTCCGGAGGAGCTGGAGCGGCTGTCGGCGAGCTCCGGGTTCTCGCGCTTCCCGGTCGTCGACGAGGACAGCCGCATCCTGGGCTATCTGCACGTCAAGGACGCCCTGGACGCGGCGCCGCGCGACGTGGCCTTCCCGGTCGCGGCGCTGCGGCCGATCGCCCGGGTGCGCGCCGCGACCCCCCTCGACGACGTCCTGACCGCGATGCGGCGCAGCCGTACGCACCTGGCGGCGGTCCTCGGCGATGAGGGCAAGCTGGCGGGGCTCGTCACGATGGAGGACGTCCTGCGGGAGCTCGTGGGCCCGCCGGCGGCCGCGGCCTAGCCGATCACTGAACCGGCTTGGCGGGAGTGGCCGGGTTCGTGGTCTCGGTGAGGCCCGGGCCCGGCTGCCCCAGCTGCGAGGAGCCGACCGCCATCAGGACGGCGAGCACCGCGGCCATGCCCGCGGTCGCGAACGCCGCGGTCCAGTGGACGTCGAGGAGGTTGGTCGCGCCGGCCGTGAGGACGGCGGCGAGTGCCTGGGCGAAGGTGCGGATGGCACGCTCGGCGGTGGCTTTCCAAAAGGCCGCGGTGAACAACATCGCACGCTCGCTCTCTCGACGGCCGGGCCCGGCCGGGTTCCAAAAAGTTGATGTGCTCCTGGCATACCGCGGAACGGGCACCGCCGAAAGGGCCTGGTCGGCCTCCTTGCGATCACGGTCCCCACGAGGGCTTTGACGCCCCCGAGCCACTGTCACTACCGCGCGGTACGATCGCTCCGCCATGGAGATGAATGCCTCATACACCAGCTTTGCCGCGATCGGCGACTCCTTCACGGAGGGCATGTCCGACCGGCTTCCCGACGGGTCCTACCGCGGCTGGGCCGATGTGCTCGCCACTCGGCTCGCGGCCCGCACACCCGGCTTCCGGTACGCGAACCTCGCCGTGCGCGGCAAGCTCATCGGGCAGATCGTCGAGGAGCAGGTGGCCGCGGCGGCGACGCTGCGCCCGGACGTCATCACGCTGGTCGGCGGCCTCAACGACACCCTGCGGCCCCAGTGCGACATGGGCCGGGTGCGCGACCTCCTGACGGAGGCGGTCGAGCAGCTCGCCCCCTCCTGCAAGCAGCTGGTCCTGATGCGCAGCCCGGGCCGCAACGGCCCCGTCCTCGACCGCTTCCGCCCGCGCATGGAGGAGCTCTTCTCGTACGTCGATGAACTGGCCGAGCGGCACGGCGCGCTGGTGGTCGACCTGTACGGCGCGCCGGTGCTCGGCGACCAGCGGCTCTGGGACGTGGACCGGCTGCACCTGACGGAGGACGGGCACCGCAGGGTGGCCGAGGCGGTCTGGCAGACGCTGGGCCTGGACGCCGAGGACGACTGGCGCTCCCCCCTGCCCCCGCCGGTCCGCCCCGGCTGGGCCGCGAGCCGCACCGCCGACCTCCGCTTCGCCCGCCAACACCTGGTGCCCTGGATCGGGCGCCGCATCACCGGCCGCTCCTCCGGCGACGGCCGCAGCGGCGCCCACCTCGACGCCGCGCGGGGACGGGCGTTCTGGGTCACGCCGGGGGACGGGGTGGCCGCGGGGCCGGTGTCGGGGTGGGCCCGGGTCGAGGACTGACGGGGCATCAGTTCGGCTTCACCGCACTGACCCATCATCAACTCGGCTTCGCCGAACAGGAGTTGCAGGCCCGACGGCTCGTCACCCCGCCGTGCTCGGCTCCGGCACCCGGGCCGCGAGGAACCGGGTGGTGCGGCGGAGCCGGAACCCCAGCGATTCGTACAGCCTGATCGCGGCGGTGTTGGTGGCCGCGGTGTGCAGGAACGGTGTTTCGCCCCGCTCCCTGATGCCGAAGGCGACCGCGCGGACGAGGCGGGAGCCGAGGCCCTGGCCGCGGAACGCGTCGTCGGTGCAGACCGCGCTGATCTCGGTCCAGCCCGGCGGGTGCAGCCGCTCGCCGGCCATCGCGATCAGCCGGCCCTCGCGGCGGATGCCGAGATAGGTGCCGAGCTCCACGGTGCGGGGCAGGAACGGCCCGGGCCGGGTGCGCTCCACGAGGGCGAGCATGTCGGGCACGTCGTCCGCGCCGAGCCGTATCGCCTCCTCGTCGGGACGGGCGTCCATCGCCTCGTCGACGAGCTGGACGCCCTCCAGGTCGAAGGTGATCTCCCAGCCCTCGGGCAGCTCGACCCGCACCCCGGGGAGCGCCACTTCCGCACCGGGCCCGGCGAGCGCGGCCAGGTCCGCCCAGTCGCCGGCGTCCGGGTCCACGGGCAGCCCGAGCCAGGGCGAGACGTCGGTCTCGTAGCGCAGCACCCTGCCGCGCACCTCGGCGAACCGAGCGTGCGGCCCGGTCAGCGAGGCGTACGCGGGGTTGTCCAGCGGATGCGCCGGGGTCTCGGTGCGGACGGACGCGTTGGTCATGATCTCCTCGCTCGGGATGAGGCAACGTCGGATGAGGCAACGCCGGGGCTCGGGGGCCGCTGTCTGCGCCTTCGACCTCGACTTCGACCTCGACGCCGATCGCTCCGGGCTCCCTCACATGAAAGATCCGATTCCGGCCGCGCATTCCCGGAAGACCGGATTGTTCACAAGGCGGACATGAACCCGGCTGCGCGCCGAGTGATCGTTCTTGGCATGCTGTGGGCATGTCGTCCCCCGCACTCACCGACCTCGTCGACCAACTGCTCGCCGGTTCCGGCCCCTTGCCGATCGTCGCCGCCGGCGACCCCGTGCTGCGCCGGCCGGCCGAACCGGTGGACGACCGCCTGGACCGCAAGCGTCTCGACCGGTTGATCGGGGCGATGCGCGAAACGATGCTCGCCGCTCCCGGCGTCGGCCTCGCCGCACCGCAGGTGGGCCTCCCGCTGCGGCTCGCGGTCATCGAGGACGCGGCGGAGGTCTCGCAGGAGATCAGGCAGGTCCGCGGCCGCGTCCCGCAGCCGTTCCGGGTCTTGATCAATCCGTCGTACGAGCCCGTCGGGCCCGGCCGGGCCGCGTTCTTCGAGGGCTGCCTGAGCGTGCCGGGCTGGGGCGCTGTCGTGGCCCGGCACGCGAACGTACGCCTGCGCGCGCTCGACCAGCACGGCCGCACGGTGGACGAGGTGTTCACCGGCTGGCCCGCCCGCATCGTCCAGCACGAGACCGACCACCTCGACGGCACGCTGTACCTGGACCGCGCGGAGCTGCGCTCGCTGTCCTCGCGGGAGGCGATGGCCGGCCGCTGGGCCCAGCCCACCCCTGCCGCCGCGGCCGAGGCCCTCGGCTTCGAGCTCGGCGACGCGGTGGAGGCGTGAGCACGGCCGTCACCGCGAGCCGACCGCCCGTTCCGCTCCGTGAGCGGTGCGCCCGGCCTCGGCAGCGGCGTACCTTCTCGTAGCAAGGCACAAACCGGGGTGGGGCACTGGCCTGCAGAAATCGCCAGTAGACTCTGGACACGTGACTGCTGTGTCTGCGAAGCCTCGCATCCCGAACGTTCTGGCCGGCCGCTACGCCTCCGCGGAGCTCGCCGTCCTCTGGTCCCCCGAGCAGAAGGTCAAGCTGGAGCGCCAGCTGTGGCTCGCCGTGCTGCGCGCCCAGAAGGACCTGGGGATCGAGGTGCCCGAGGCCGCACTCGCCGACTACGAGCGCGTCATCGACCAGGTCGACCTCGCCTCCATCGCCGAGCGCGAGAAGGTCACCCGGCACGATGTGAAGGCCCGCATCGAGGAGTTCAACGCGCTGGCCGGCCACGAGCAGGTCCACAAGGGCATGACCTCGCGCGACCTGACCGAGAACGTCGAGCAGCTCCAGATCCGGCTCTCCCTCGAACTGATGCGGGACCGCACGGTCGCGGTCCTCGCCCGCCTCGGCAAGCTGTCCGGCGAGTACGCCGAGCTGGTCATGGCCGGGCGCTCGCACAACGTGGCCGCGCAGGCCACGACCCTGGGCAAGCGTTTCGCGACCGCGGCCGACGAGCTGCTGGTGGCGTACGGCCGCCTTGAGGATCTGCTCGCCCGCTACCCGCTGCGCGGCATCAAGGGCCCCGTCGGCACCGCCCAGGACATGCTCGACCTGCTCGGCGGCGACGCCTCGAAGCTCGCCGACCTGGAGCAGCGCATCGCGGGCCACCTCGGCTTCGCGCACGCCTTCACCTCGGTCGGCCAGGTCTACCCGCGCTCCCTCGACTACGACGTGGTGACCGCCCTTGTGCAGCTGGCCGCCGCGCCGTCCTCGGTCGCCAAGACGGTCCGGCTGATGGCCGGGCACGAGCTGGTCACCGAGGGCTTCAAGCCCGGCCAGGTCGGCTCGTCCGCGATGCCGCACAAGATGAACACCCGCTCCTGCGAGCGCGTCAACGGCCTGATGGTCATCCTGCGCGGCTACGCCTCGATGACCGGCGAGCTGGCGGGCGACCAGTGGAACGAGGGTGACGTCTCCTGCTCGGTGGTCCGCCGGGTCGCGCTGCCCGACGCGTTCTTCGCCTTCGACGGCCTGCTCGAAACCTTCCTGACGGTCCTCGACGAGTTCGGCGCGTTCCCCGCCGTCGTCGCCCGTGAGCTGGACCGCTACCTGCCGTTCCTGGCCACGACGAAGGTCCTGATGGCCGCCGTCCGCGCCGGAGTGGGCCGCGAGGCCGCGCACGAGGTCATCAAGGAGCACGCCGTCGCCTCCGCCCTCGCGATGCGCGAGCAGGGCGCCGAGCGCAACGAGCTCCTCGACAAGCTGGCCGCCGACGAGCGCATGCCGCTCGACCGCGCCCAGCTCGACGGCCTGATGGCCGACAAGCTGTCCTTCACCGGTGCCGCCGGCGACCAGGTCACCGCCGTGGTCTCCCGCATCGAGGAGATCGTCAAGCAGCATCCCGCGGCCGCCGGTTACGCCCCGGGCTCGATCCTCTGATCCCGCACCCGTGCTGAGCCCCGAGGAACTCCAGGCCGCCCGCGACACCGTCATCCCCGACGTGATCGCGGGCGGCCTGTCCGTGCTGTTCTGCGGCATCAACCCGAGCCTGATGTCCGGGGCCACGGGCCACCACTTCGCCCGCCCGGGCAACCGCTTCTGGCCGGTGCTGCACCTGTCCGGCTTCACGCCGAGGCAGTTGAAGCCCGCCGAGCAGGGCGAGCTCCTCTCGTACGGTCTCGGCATCACCAATGTGGTGGCCCGGGCCACCGCGCGGGCCGACGAACTCGACGCCGAGGAGTTCCGCGAGGGCGGGCGCCTGCTGGCGGCGAAGGTCGAGCGGCTCCGGCCCGACTGGCTGGCCGTGGTGGGCGTGACCGCCTACCGCACGGCTTTCGGCGACCGCCGGGCCCAGATCGGCCCCCAGGACCACCCGATCGGCACGACCCGGGTCTGGGCGCTGCCCAATCCCAGCGGGCTGAACGCGCACTGGACCGCGCAGACGATGGCCGAGGAGTACGGGCGGTTGCGCGTCGCCGCGCAGGCCGGCCTCGACTGACCCGCGCCGTCGGGGGCGCTCCCCCCTGCACAGGGGCAGGCGTCCCGGCCACTACGGCGGGTCCACCTCCGTCACCGTCACGCTCAGGTCCCAGCCCGGGCCCTCCGCCTCCAGGTCCAGGCCCACGGCTATCCATCTGCCCTCGACCCGCCACAGGTTCAGGAAGTCGAAGCCGACGGCGAACTCCGCCCAGGGCTCCGGTATCGCCTCGCCCGCGACCAGCCGGGCCTGGGCGCTCCAGAGGCTGATCCACTGCGGTTCCTCCCAGCGTCGGGTGAGCTCGGCCACCAGGGCGTCGTGGTCGGCGACGCATTGGGCACGTTTTTCCAGTCGTTCGGTCAGGTCCTCCCATTCCTCCTCGTCGGCGCTCAGGCATGCGCAGTGATATCCCGGGCCGCTCACATCCGCGCCGCTTCGGCTGCGCTCCGCGGGGAATTCCCGGGAGCGCAGCCGGTCGATGTGCTGGAGATACAGAGCGGTGGTCATGTCGTCAGTAAACCGCCCGGCACTGACAATTGGCGTGCCGTCAGCAACTGGACAGCCGCCATCCGGTCAGGCGTCGCGCCGCCGCAGCGCCCACCAGCCGGCGCCCGCCGCGAGCGCCGTCCAGGCCGCCAGGACGGCCATCCCGCTCCACGGCCCGAGCGTCCCGACCGGGTGCTGGAGCAGGACCTGTTGGCCCGCCCGGTCCGGCAGGAAGTCGGCCCCGCTGCCGCCCTGCGACACGTCTCCGACCACGAACGGGACGATCAGGAACAGCGGTACGAGCACGCTCAGCGCGCCGGTGACGCTGCGCAGCAGGGCGGCGACTCCGGCCGAGAGCAGGCTGATCAGGGCCAGATAGAAGGCGCAGCCGACGACCGCGCGCAGCGCGCCCGGATCCGCGATGCCTATGCCGAAGCCCCGGTCCATCAGCGCCTGGCCGCCGAGGAAGCTGATCAGGCCGGCCACCAGGCCGACCGCGAGGACACACCCGCCGATCACCGCGAGTTTGGCGCCGTAGAACAGCGTCCTGTCGGGCACGGCCGCCAGGGATATCCGGATCCCCGCGTTCTTGTATTCACCCGCCATGGCTATGACGCTGAAAATGATCGCTGCCAACTGCCCGAAATTCAGGCCGTAGTAGGAGAACAGCACCGGGTCGAAGTCCGTGCTGCCGGGCTGTGGGCGGCCCAGCGCGGCGCAGACGAGGAGGGAGAGGCCCGCCGTCGCCACGGGGACGGTCAGCAGGGAGCCCACCAGGGAACGCAGCGAACGGACCTTGATCCACTCGGTGTGGAGTACCGCGGGGAACGACATGGTTCAAACCTCCTGGGACTGGGGCGCGCGGGAGGACGTGTACTCCGCCTGGTCGGCGGTCAGATCGAGGTAGGCCTGCTCCAACGTGGCTTCCTCATCGGCGAGTTCGAGGATCGGTATGCCCTCGCGTGCGGCGATCGGGCCGATCTCGTCGACGCGTGCGCCCTCCACCGTCCAGCGTCCGTCCTCTGCCTGGACCGGGTCGAAGCCCTTGCCGAGCAGCAGGGCCCGCAGCCGGGAGCCTTCGGTGGTGCGCAGCCGGACCCTGGGCCGGATCCGGGAGTCGATGAAGTCCCGCATCGGGGTGTCGGCGAGGAGCCGGCCGCGGCCGAGCACGACCAGGTGGTCGGCGAACGACGCGGTCTCGTTCATCAGATGGCTGGAGACGAGCACCGCCCTGCCCTCCCGTGCGAGACCGCGCATCAACTCCCTTGTCCAGATGATCCCTTCGGGGTCCAGGCCGTTGGACGGCTCGTCCAGGATCACGACCGCCGGGTCGCCGAGGAGGGCTGCCGCGATCCCGAGCCGCTGCCGCATCCCGAGCGAGAACGTCTTGATCCGGCGGCCCGCGACCCCCGCGAGCCCGGCTTCCTCCAGGACCTCGGCCACGCGCCGCACCGGTATGCGGTTGCTCACCGCGAGGGCCAGCAGATGGCTGCGGGCCGTGCGGGAGCCGTGCGCGGCCTGTGCGTCGAGCAGGGCGCCCACTTCGCGCAACGGCTCCGTCAGGTCCGCGTACCGGCGGCCGCCGATCAGTGCGGTGCCGGAGGTCGGCCGGTCGAGGCCGAGCAGGATGCGCATGGTGGTGGACTGGCCCGCGCCGTTGGGGCCGAGGAAGCCGGTCACCCGGCCGGGCTCGACCGCGAAGGTGAGCCGGTCCACGGCTCGCGTGGTGCCGTACTCCTTGCGGAGCTCTTGGACGTCGATCCTTGTCATGCCTCAAGCGTCGCCGTCCGCGCAGGTCAGCCGCCTCCCCCGGCGGAGGGGAGCTTCTCCCCCGCACGGGGAAGCCGGATCGATCGGCGCGCTGGGACGATGGGCGAATGCACCGCTCACTTCGCCCGCTGACCCGCCCGGTCACCTACACGCGCTGGCTGCATCTGCTGATCCCGATCGCGTTCGTGGCGATCTGGCTCTTCATCGACATGCAGCGCGTGTGGGTCCTCGGGCTGCTCGTCGTACCGCTCGGGCTGATACCGGCGGTGCGTCTCGAAGAGGGCATTCAGGCGCAGCTCCTTCTCACCCCTGGCGAGCGCGGCAGGCCCGACGCGTCCATCTCGGCCGCGCCGTCGGCCACTTGGCGCGACCGCTGGCGGACCGTGCTCTGGCTGGAGGCGCGGCTCGTGCTGTCCGGCCTGGCGATCGCGGGCACCGTCTGGCTTCCGTCGGTGTCCGTGGACCTGGTCGCGCGCGGACTGGGCGGCGCTCCGCTCGTCTTCGGATGGCTGGCGCCCGGCCTTGCGCCCCACGGCTGGCTCGTGCCGCTCGCGCTGGTGCCGCTCATAGTCATGCCGGCCTGTCTGGTGCTGGCCGGGAACCTCATCACCTTCATCGCGCGCAAGCTGCTCGGCCCTTCGGCCGGCGAGCGGCTCAGCGCGCTCGAAGAGCGGACCGAGCTGCTCCTCGAACGCAACCGCATCGCCCGCGAGATCCACGACTCCATCGGCCATGCGCTGACCGTCGCCGTGGTGCAGGCGGGCGCGGCCCGCGCGGCCGGCGACCCCGCGTTCACCGACCGGGCGCTGGCGGCGATCGAGGAGACCGGCCGGGCCGCCCTGGAGGACCTGGAGCGGGTACTGCTCGTCCTGCGCGAAACGGGCCTGCCGGCCAGTCAGCGCCCCACACTCCTGGAGGCCGACCGGCTCATCGAGTCGGCCCGCGGCTCGGGCGCCGAGGTCGACGCGGAGTTCTCCGGCCCGCTGGAGCAGGTGCCCGGTCCGGTGTCGCGGGAGGGCTACCGCATCCTGCAGGAGGCACTCACCAATGTGCTGCGGCACTCGGGGCCCGTACCCGTGCGGATCCGAATGGCCGTGCTGGGCAGGCGACTTGAGATGGATGTGACCAACCCGCTGACGGGGGCGGCGCCCGGTGGAAAGGGAGGCAGCGGTCTGCGAGGGATGCGGGAGCGGGCCGCTCTGCTCGGAGGGGAGGCGGAGACGGGGGCGCACGAAGGCGAGTGGCGCGTGCGGGTGCGGCTGCCGCTGGACACGCTGATCTGACGTCAGAGCCTGCGTCCGGCCGGATGTGCGGCCGCGCATCCGGCCGCACAGCTGGCCACAGGTCCGGCCACACGCCTGGCCGCGCCGCTGGGCTGACACCCGTCCTGATGACCTGGCCTTCTGATGGCCTGGCCTTCGACATGGCGTCCGACCCCGGTGCCAGGCACCGGATCCGGCGTTGTCCACAGGCCCCCGGGTGCCCCTCTGGCCTGCGACTAGGCTGGCCGGATGCCGGTAACCGTACTTCTGGTCGACGATGAGCCTTTGGTCCGCGCGGGTCTGCGGGCCGTGCTCGAAGCGCAGCCCGACATCGAGGTGGTGGGCGAGGCGGCCGACGGGGCGGCCGTGATCCCGCTGGTGCGGCAATTGCGGCCGGACGTCGTCGCGATGGATGTGCGGATGCCGCTCCTGGACGGCATAGAGGCGACCCGGGCGGTGCTGCGCACGGTGGAGGACCCGCCGAAGATCCTGGTGGTGACGACCTTCGAGAACGATGAGTACGTGTACGAGGCGCTGCGGGCCGGGGCCGACGGCTTCCTGCTCAAGCGGGCCCGGCCCGCCGAGATCGTCAACGCGGTCCGGCTCGTGGCGGAGGGCGACTCGCTGCTGTTCCCGGCGGCGGTGCGCGCGCTCGCCGCCGAGTACGGCAACGGTGCGGCGCGCTCGGCGCTCGCCGAGGCGGCGCTCACCGACCGGGAGGCCGCGGTGCTGCGCCTGATGGCGCGGGGACTTTCCAACGCGGAGATCGCCGCCAAGCTCATCGTCGGCACGGAGACCGTGAAGACGCACGTGAGCGCGGTGCTCGCGAAGCTGGGTGCCCGGGACCGCACCCAGGCGGTCATCGCCGCGTACGAGTCCGGTTTCGTGGCCCCGAGCTGATGCGCCTCCGTTACCGGCCGCCGCTCGCCGTACACCTGACCAGCGAGTACGATCCGGCAGACACGCGCACGAGCTGGGAGGACACACGTTGGGGCGGCTGACCGGCGGGGACCCCTCTCTGCTGCGGCGGATCAATTCCGCGGTGGTGCTGCACGCCCTCAGGGGCGCGGAATCTCCCACACTGACCGATCTGACCCGGATCACCGGTTTGTCGCGGCCGACGGTCGAGGGCGTGGTCGACGGCCTGATGGAGGCCGGGCTCGTTGTCGAGTCGGCGCCCGAGGAGGGCGAGGCGCGGCGTCAGGGCCGGCCCGCACGGCGGTTCAGGTTCCGGGCCGAGGCGGGGCATCTGCTCGGCATAGAGATCGGTCCGCACCGGGTAGCCGCCCTGCTCTCCGGCCTCGACGGCCGGATCTTCGGCGCGGGTTCCCGCGAGGTACCCGAGACGGCTTCGGCCGACGAGCGCCTCGAACGGGTCCGGATGACCGTCGCCGATGTGCTGCGCAAAGCCGGTGTGGCGCGCAGTTCGCTGCGTGCTGTCGGCGTCGGCAGCCCGGGCATCGTCGAGGCCGACGGAACCGTGCGGCTGGGCACCGCGCTGCCCGAGTGGACGGGTCTGCCGCTGGGCGAGCGGCTGCGGCGTTCCTTCCGCTGTCCCGTGCTGGTCGAGAACGACGCCAACGCCGCGGCCGTCGCCGAGCACTGGAAGGGCGCGGCGGCCGACTCCGACGACATCGTCTTCGTCATGGCCGGTCTGAGCCCGGGAGCGGGTTCGCTGATCGGCGGCCGGCTGCACCGGGGCTTCGGCGGCGCGGCGGGCGAGATCGGCGCGCTGCACCTGCTCGGCCGCGACGTCACCCCCGAGAAGCTGCTCTCGACGACGGACGAGCCGCTGCACCCGCTGGACGAGCAGGCCGTCGCCGATGTGTTCGCGCTGGCCCGGCAGGGCGATGCGCGGGCGCAGGCCGCGGTGGAGCGGTTCCTTCAGCGGCTGGTGCACGACGTGGCCGCGCTGGTGCTCGCCCTCGATCCGGAACTGGTCGTCGTGGGCGGCTGGGCGGCCGGCATCGACGGCGTACTGGAGCCGCTGCGCAGGGAGTTGGCGCGGTACTGTCTGCGGCCGCCTCGCGTGGTGCTCTCGATGCTGGGTGAGGCGGTGGTGGCGACCGGCGCGCTGCGGCTCGCCCTCGATCACGTGGAGGAAGAGCTGTTCGCCGTCGAGGGAACGGTGACGGCGCGGCGCTGAGCCGAGTGAGCGCGCCGAGGCGCCCCGAGGCGACCGTACCGAGGCACCTTCGGAACACATCACGGCCCGCAGCTTCGGGAGCTGCGGGCCGTGCGGTTTTTGCGAGTCGTGGACCGGGGTCAGGAGGCCCGGCGCTGCGGGCCGGGGTGGTTGATCTCCACATCGACCGAGTCGCCGAAGGTGAGGCGGCAGGTGTCCGCGCGGTAGGTGGCGACGGAGACGGCCGCGGTGCGGCCCTCGGCGAAGTACCGGGTGGTCACGACGAGGACGGGCGCGCCGGGCAGCCGGTCGAGTTCCTTGGCGTCGTCGGCGCGCGCCGAGCCGAGTTCCACGGCGCGGTCCTGGCCTTCGAGCTCCAGGCGCTGCAGTTCACGCAGGACGGCGCGGCCGCGGGCCGGGCCCGAGGGCACGTCGATCGCGGAGAGCTCGGGCACCGAGCCGACCGGAACGTAGAGGAGCTCGGCGGCGACGGCCTGGCCGTGGGCGACCCGGGTCCGGCGGACGGTGTGCATCTCCTCGCCGACGGGGGTGTCGAAGAGGCGGGCGACCGCGACCGGCGGCACGGCGGCCGTGGCATCCGCGGTCTGCCAGGCATCGCCGGGCGCACCGGGCCAGTCGTGCTGGGCGGTGGAGACCGGGACGGCCGTGCGGGGCGGGGCGACGGTGGTGCCGACGCCGCGGCGGCGCTGGAGCCGGCCTTCGAGTTCGAGCTGTTCCAGTGCCTGGCGGAGCGTGGCGCGTGCGACGCCGAACCGGGCCGCGAGGTCACGCTCGTTGGGCAGAATCTCGCCCACCGCGAAGTCCGAGTCGAGCGCCTCGCTGAGTACCGTCTTGAGGTGCCAGTACTTCGGTTCCGGCACCGATTCCAGCTGCGTGGTCCCCACCCTGATCCTCCGCAATCGCCGTGTCCGCGGCGGCTTTCCGTGCCCTTGTTTATTAAAGGTTCCTGCACTAACTCTGCGACCATAGGGCGGCCCACCCCCTTGGTCAAGACCAATCCTCGTTCCGTTACGGAGCGCGCACGAGGGTTGCCGCAGAGCGTTCACACGACGTTCGCGCCCCGGTGACGGCCGTGCCGCGCGAGGGCCCCGGGGCGACGAGCCGGACTCCGGAAAAGCCGCCGGCCGCCGACATGTCCGTTATGCCTCTTGAACTCCAGGCTACCGAGCGGTAGTTGTTGCTGACAGGACGTCTAAGTGTGGATCCCAGGACAGGGAGCAGCCCCATGACCGCAGAGGTCTCGTTCACTTTCGACACTCCCCTGGGGAGCCGCTCCACCTCGGTCACCTACCGGCGCGAGGGCACGGGCGAGCCGCTCCTGCTGCTCCACGGCATAGGCCACCACCTTCAGGCCTGGGACCCGGTCTTCGATCTGCTGGCTGCCGACCGCGATGTGATCGCCATCGACCTGCCGGGCTTCGGCGCCTCGCCCGCGCTGCCGGACGGCGTCTCCTACGGCCTCTCCACCGTCGTCCCGATCCTCGGCGCGCTGTGCGAGGCCCTCGGCATCGAGCGGCCGCACGTCGCGGGGAATTCACTGGGCGGCCTGCTCGCCCTGGAGCTGGGGCGCGAGAAGCTCGTACGGTCGGTGACGGCGCTCTCCCCCGCCGGCTTCTGGACGCCGTCCGAGCGGCAGTATGCGTTCAGTGTTCTGCGGATGATGCGGCAGGTGGCGCAGGCGCTGCCGCTCCCGGTCGTCGAGCGGATGTCCCGCACCGCCGCCGGGCGCACCGCGCTGACCAGCACCATTTACGCCCGCCCCGCCCGGCGTTCGCCGGAGGCCGTCGTCGCCGAGACGCTGGCGCTGCGCACCGCGCCGGGTTTCGAGCAGACCCTGGCCGCCGGGCAGGGCGTCCTGTTCACCGACGACGTGCCCGGGGTGCCGGTGACCGTCGCCTGGGGCAGCAAGGACCGGCTGCTCCTGCGCCGCCAGGGCGTCCGC
This sequence comes from Streptomyces sp. NBC_00212, assembly GCF_045206365.1. Taxonomy (NCBI): domain Bacteria; kingdom Bacillati; phylum Actinomycetota; class Actinomycetes; order Kitasatosporales; family Streptomycetaceae; genus Streptomyces; species Streptomyces sp. NBC_00212. The sequence goes on along the minus strand of NZ_CP108115.1, from coordinate 7,340,701 downwards.
GCCAAGCACACCGTCCCGGGGGCCCGGCTCGTGCGGCTGCCCGGCTGCGGCCACGTCCCCATGAACGACGACCCCGCCCTGGTCACCCGGGTCATCCTGGACGGAAGCCGCCCGGTCGGTGAGGTGCCAACCCGATCGACAGTCCAACTCGCCTAATTTGAGGCCGAGTTGGAGGCAGGCGAGGGGGCTGCCCGCCAGAGCGGCATCGGCGAGCCGATCGGTCCCTGGTTCCGGTTCCCTCGGCCCGGTCCGGTTGTTCACCCGGTGTTCGCGCTCGCGCCGCCACCGGGCAGTAGGCATGGCAGGGCACCCAGCGACCAACCTCCCCAGGAGGCGACACCGATGCCCAACCGCCGTACCGTACTGAAGGGTTCGCTCGCCGCGTCGGCGGGTCTCGCCCTGCCGGCCGGGCTCGCCGCGGCGCCCGCGTTCGCCCGCTCCGGCCGGCCGAGCGCCTCCTGGGGTGTGCAGGCCGGCGACATCACCGCCTCGTCCGGGCTCATCTGGGCGCGCTCCGACCGTCCGGCCCGGATGGTCGTGGAGACGTCCGCGACGGAGTCCTTCCGGCGCGCCCGCAGATGGCAGGGGCCGCTGCTCGGGCCGGGTACGGACTTCACCGGCACGACGTCGCTGCGCGGGCTTCCGGCCGGCGAGCAGATCCACTACCGGGTCACCCTGGCCGACCCCGACGACCCGAGGCGCACCGGCCGGCCGGTCCACGGCACCTTCCGCACCGCGCCCGACAGCCGGCGCGACGACGTGCGGTTCCTGTGGTCCGGGGACATCGCCGGGCAGGGCTGGGGCATCAACCCGGACATCGGCGGCTACCGCGTGTACGACGAAATGCGGCGCCTGGACCCGGACTTCTTCCTGTGCAGCGGCGACAACATCTACGCCGACAACGTGATCCTGCCGAGCGTGACGCTGCCCGACGGCCGGGTGTGGCGCAACATCACCACGGAGGAGAAGTCCAAGGTCGCCGAGACCCTCGCCGAGTACCGGGGCAACTTCCGGTACAACCTGCTCGACGAGAACGTCCGCGCGTTCAACGCCCAGGTGCCGTCCATCGTGCAGTGGGACGACCATGAGGTCCGTAATAACTGGTACCCGGGGCAGATCCTGGACGACGCGCGCTACACGGAGAAGAACCTCGATGTGCTCGCGGCCCGTTCGCGGCGGGCGTTCAGCGAGTACTTCCCGATCTCGACGCTGGGCACCGGCGACCGCGCGGGGCGGGTGCAGCGGGTGCTGCGGCACGGCCCGCTCCTCGATGTGTTCGTGCTCGACATGCGGACGTACCGCGATGCCAACTCGCCCGACCGACAGCCCGACGACAGGGTCGGCATCCTCGGAGCCGAGCAACTCCAGTGGCTGAAGCGGGAGTTGGCGAGGTCGCGGGCGGTGTGGAAGGTCATCGCCGCGGACATGCCGCTCAGCCTCGTCGTCGTGGACGGCGCGACCGACTTCGAGGCCGTTTCCCAGGGCGACCCGGGCGCGCCGCTCGGGCGCGAGCTGCAGATCGCCGAGCTGCTGCGGTTCATCAAGCACCAGCGGATCACGGGCACGCTGTGGCTCACCGCGGACGTGCACTACACGGCCGCCGAGCACTACGACCCGTCGCGGGCCGCGTTCAAGGACTTCGCCCCGTTCTGGGAGTTCGTGTCGGGGCCGCTCGCCGCGGGCGGCTTTCCCCCGGACAAGGTGGACGGCACGTTCGGCCCCCGGCAGGTGTTCGTGCACGCCCCGGCCACGGCCAACGCCTCGCCCATGGAGGCGCCGCCGAACTTCGGCGAGATCGAGATCGACGGCGGCTCCGGCGAGTTGACCGTGCGGCTGCGGGCGCAGGGCGGTTCGGTACTCTTCACCCAGGTGCTGCGGCCCGGGCTCGTGGGTCAGTGACCCTGGGGCCGGTGATGGTCAGGCCGGGAGACGGAGACGAACACTCCAGGCCATACCCGGCAGAAAACAGCCAAAAGAGCATCAGAAGCACACTTAACCCGTCAGTCACAAAGCGTTCGTGATCACGCAACACCGCTGAGTCACAGTGATGCCATGACTGGTACGCAAGGACAGCTGTCCAACAAGCACACCCGCCGCCGTCACCACTGGCGGCGGGACCTCGTCGAGCTCGCCGCGCTGTTCACGGCCGTGGCCGTCGCGGACGGACTCGCGAACCTGGTCGCGCACGGCCCCGACGGACCGTTCCTGCTGGTCGCCTCGGCGCTGGCACTGGTCGCCACGGCGGCGTTCCACACCTGGTGGGCCCGCCGCCACAGCCATGCGCCACCGCTCCCGGACACCGGCGACACGGGCGATACCGACGCCGTCTCGGGAGCCGACGGCGCGCCCCGCGAGACGGCGCTCTGGCGGATGCGGACGACCGTACGGGACGAGCCCGGCAGTCTCGCCGCGCTGTGCACCGCGCTCGCCGGGCACCGCGTGGACATCCTCACGCTCCAGACGCACCCGCTCGCGGAAGGCACCGTGGACGAGTTCCTGCTGCGTACGCCTGCCGAGCTGTCGGCCGCCGAACTCTCCCGGGTGATCTCCGCGGCGGGCGGCCACGACACCTGGACCGAGCGGGCCGACGCCCACGACCTCGTGGACGCGCCGACCCGGGTGCTCGGCCTCGCCACCCGAACCGCGCTGGATGCGGCCGAACTCCCGCTCGCGCTGCGCCAGTTGCTCGGCCGCTGCACCATCCACTCGCTGCCCGCGGTCTCCCTGACCGGCCGCCCCACCGGCGAGACGGCTCCCGTCGAGGGGGTACTGGAGTCGACGACCATGCGGCTTCGCGACCCGAACGGCGGGGCGATCACCATCGAGCGGCCCCATCTCCCGTTCACCCCCACCGAGTTCGCCCGGGCCCGGGCGCTGGTCGAGCTGGACGCCCGGCTCGGCCCGCGCGTCCCGCGCAGCGAGGACGTCCTGACGCTGCCCGAGGGCAACGAGATCACCGTACGGCGCGCCGACCAGAGCGACATCGAGGCCGCCAAGGCCATGCACGAGCGGTGCTCCGACCGCACGCTCGGCCTGCGCTACCACGGCCCCGTCGCCGACGCCGACCGCTACCTCGGCCATCTGCTCAGCCCGCGCTACGGCCGCACCCTCGCCGTGCAGACCGCCTCCGGACGCCTGGTCGCGCTCGGCCACCTGCTGTGGGACGGCGACGAGACCGAGGTGGCCGTGCTCGTCGAGGACTCCTGGCAGCGCCGCGGCATCGGCTCCGAACTGCTGCGCCGCCTGGCCGACCTGGCCGTCGAAGCCCGCTGCGACAGCATGTACGCCGTCACCCAGGCCTCCAACACCGGCATGGTCGCGGCCATGCGCGGGCTCGGCCTGCCGCTGGACTACCAGGTCGAGGAGGGCACCCTGGTGGTCACCGCCCGCCTCGACAAGACGGCCCCGATGAGCTCCGCCGGCCGCCGCGGGCACTTCGAACAGCGCTGAGCGGATCGGTTCTCGGCGACCCGGTCAGGCGTTCCGGCAAGATTGGTGGTGACGCGGAGCCCTCGCTCGGAGAGGATGTCCGCATGTCAGTCACTTCCAGCAGCGCGCTGCCCCGCCAGATCGCCGACGCCTACGTCGACGCACTCATCGAACTCGACCCGATCACCGGGAGCTATCTGGGCGTCAGGGCGAGCCACGCCCTCCTGCCCGACTTCTCCCCCGCTGGACAGGCGGCCGTGGCCGACCTGGCGCGCACCACGCTCGCCCGCCTCGACGAGGCCGAGCGGCAGCCCGGCGCCGACAGCGACGCCGAGCGCCGCTGCGGCCGGCTGCTGCGGGAGCGACTGACCTCCGAACTCGCCGTCCACGAAGCCGACGAGGGCCTGCGAGCGGTCAGCAATCTGCACTCGCCCGCCCACAGCGTCCGGATGGCGTTCACCATGACGCCCACGGAGACCGAAGAGGACTGGCGGGCGGTCGCCTCCCGGCTGCGCGCGGTGCCCGCCGCCATCGAGGGCTACCGGTCCTCGCTCGAACTCGGCCTGGAACGCAAGCTGTTCGGCGGGCCGCGCGCCACCGACACCGTCATCGGCCAGCTCGGCGAGTGGGTGGACACCGGCTTCTTCGAGGGGCTCGCGGCGCCGGGCCCCGAGTCGCTGCGCACCGAACTCGACACGGCGGCGGGCGAGGCGTCCGCCGCCCTTGTCGCGCTGCGCGACTGGCTGCGCGACGTGTACGCGCCGGCCATCGAGGGATCCGCCGACACGGTGGGCCGCGAGCGGTACCAGCGCTGGTCGCAGTACTTCAACGGCACCGCGCTCGACCTCGACGAGGCGTACGCCTACGGCTGGTCCGAGTACCACCGGCTGCTCGGCGAGATGAAGACCGAGGCCGCCAAGATCCTGCCCGGCGCGGGCCCTTGGGAGGCGCTGGCCCACCTCGACGAGCACGGCGCGCACATCGAGGGCGTCGACGAGGTCCGCGACTGGCTGCAGTCCCTGATGGACGAGGCCATCGAAGCGCTGGACGGCACGCACTTCGAACTCGCCGAGCGGGTACGGAAGGTGGAGTCCCGCATCGCACCGCCCGGCGGCGCGGCCGCCCCCTACTACACGGGCCCCTCCGAGGACTTCTCGCGGCCCGGCCGCACCTGGCTGCCCACCATGGGCGAGACCCGCTTCCCGGTGTACGACCTGGTGTCGACCTGGTACCACGAGGGCGTGCCGGGCCACCACCTCCAGATCGCCCAGTGGGTGCACGTCGCCGACCAGCTCTCCCGCTACCAGGCCACCGTCGGTCACGTCAGCGCCAACGCCGAGGGCTGGGCGCTGTACGCGGAGCGCCTGATGGACGAGCTGGGCTTCCTCACCGACCCCGAGCGCCGGCTCGGCTACCTGGACGCGCAGATGATGCGCGCCTGCCGGGTGATCATCGACATCGGCATGCACCTGGAGCTGGAGATTCCGGCGGATTCGCCGTTCCACCCGGGTGAGCGCTGGACGCCGGAGCTGGCGCACGAGTTCTTCGGCGGCCACAGCAGCCGTCCGGCGGACTTCGTACAGAGCGAGCTGATCCGCTATCTGTCGATGCCGGGGCAGGCGATCGGCTACAAGCTGGGCGAGCGCGCCTGGCTGCTCGGCCGTGAGAACGCCCGGGCCCGCCACGGTGACGCCTTCGACCCGAAGGCCTGGCACATGGCGGCCCTCTCGCAGGGCTCGCTCGGCCTCGACGACCTGGTCGACGAGCTGTCCAAGCTCTGAGGTGCCGGCGGGGCGGTCCGTCGACCGGGCCGCCCCGCCCCCTCGGTGCCCTCCGGGTTCAGCAACCGCAGTCCTCGGAATCGACGGGCGCGGTCAGCGGGTCGGCGGCGCGCTTCTCGCCGCCCTCCCACGTCTCGAACGCGAAGCCCTCGCGGACCCAGTACTCGAATCCGCCGAGCATCTCCTTGACCTGGAAGCCGAGTTCGGCGAGCGCGAGGGCCGCACGGGTGGCGCCGTTGCAGCCCGGTCCCCAGCAGTACGTGACGACCGGGACGGCCTTGTCCAGGAGCTGCTCGGCCTGCTCGGCGATCAGCGCGGTCGGCAGGTGGACGGCGCCGGGCACATGGCCCTGGTCCCAGGACGCGGTGGAGCGGGAGTCCAGGACCACGAATCCGGGGTCGCCCTCGACGGCGAATGCGGAAGCCACGTCGGAGACGTCCGCGTGGAAGACCAGGCTCGCGCGGAAGTAGGCGGCGGCGTCGGCGGGGGCGGCCGGGGCCACGCGCAGGACGGGGTTGGCGGGGGCGGTCAGCTGTGTCGTCATGGCTGAAAATCTATGCGCCAGTGATCAACTCCGGGAAGGTCCGATCCCCGGAACAACTCTTGATCCGCCGGGGATTTCACGGTTGTCTGGGCGGCATGACCGCGTATTCCCCGGACGCCACCGACTGGCGCATTCTGGAAGCCCTCCAGCAGGAAGGCCGGGCCACGTTCGCCGAGCTGGCCCGGACCGTCTCCATGTCGGCGAGCGCCGTCACCGAGCGGGTGCGGCGGCTCGAAGAGGCCGGGGTGATCGCGGGCTACACGGCCGTCGTCGACCAGGAACGCCTCGGCCGGCCGATCCTCGCCTTCGTCCGGCTTCGCTATCCGAACGGCCATTACAAGCCGTTCCACGATCTGGTGGAGGCGACGCCGGAAATCATGGAGGCCCACCATGTGACGGGCGACGACTGCTTCGTGATCAAGGTGGGGGCGCGGTCGATGAGCCACCTGGAGGAGATCTCGGGGAAGATCGGGACGCTGGGGTCCGTGACGACGAGCGTGGTGTATTCGTCCCCGCTCCCGCGTCGGGCGATCGGCCACTGAGCGGGGCAGCCGGGTGCGCTGGGGCTCCGCCCCAGACCCCGGATGCCCCCACCCCGTCCCTTCCCGCTGTGACACTCTGCGGCTCCGCCGCGTGCCCTCCGGGGATTGAAGGCCTCCTGGGGCTCCGCCCCAGACCCTGTTCGCGCCTGAAGGGCGCTCGTCCTCAAACGCCGGACGGGCTGAAGATGCCGACCCGGGCCAGCACCATCCTGCTAGGGGCGCGGGGAACTGCGCGACCAGCCAGCCACGGTCCGCACTCGAACACTCACCCCCGGCGGGTTTCGGGAAGGGGCGGGGTGGGGGCCTACGGGGTCTGGGGCGGAGCCCCAGCTGCCACCCCCCTCAGCCGCACCGACGAGCCCGCCCGGTCCTTCACCACTTCCAGCTGTGCCGGGATGCGGCGCCGCAGGTCGCCCACGTGGCTCACGATGCCCACGCTGCGGTCCCGCTCCCGCAGCGAGTCCAGGACGTCCAGGACCTCGTCCAGCGTCTGGTCGTCGAGGCTGCCGAAGCCCTCGTCGATGAAGAGGGTGTCAAGGCGCGCCCCACCCGCCTCGTCGGTGACGACGTCGGCCAGGCCCAGGGCCAGCGCGAGGGAGGCGAAGAACGTCTCGCCGCCCGACAGCGTCGCCGTGTCGCGCTCGCGGCCCGTCCAGGCGTCGACCACGTGGAGCCCGAGCCCCGAGCGGCCCCGGCCGCCCTTCGCGTCGGAGTGGACCAGCGTGTACCGCCCGCCCGACATCCGCTGGAGCCGGGCCGTCGCGGCGGCCGCGACCTGTTCGAGGCGGGCGGCCAGCACGTACGACTCCAGGCGCATCTTGCGCTCGTTGTCGGCGGAGGTGCCCGCGGTGAGCCCGGCGAGGCGGGCCACCCGCTCGTACTCCTCGCGCAGCGGGCCGATCCTGCGGGTCTCCTCGGTGGCCCGACGGCTCAGCGCGTGCAGTTCCGTGCAGCGGGCCCGGGCCGCCGAGAGCGCCGACGCCGCCTCCCGCAGGGCCCGTTCGGCCGCCGCGGACCCGGCCGCCGCCTCCTCGGTACGGGCCGGCGCGGCAAGACCGGCCGCTGCCGTCTCCGGCTCGGCGAGGCGCGCGGTGACCGTGGCCCGCTGGTGCTGCCACTCGTCGAGCCGGTGCTGAATGTCGCGCTGGCCCCGCTCGTCGATCAGCGCCGCAGATGCCGCGGCCGGGGTGTCGAATCCGGCCCGGAACGCCGCCTCCGATAGCCGGCCGTCGGCCTCCTTGAGCCGCTCGGCGCTGTCCTCGACGGCGCGGACCGCCTCCACCGCCTCGGCGAGGATGGCCGCCCGGTGTTCGAGCAGCCCGGCCTGCTCCGCGACGCTGGCCGCACCCGCCCGCACCTCGCTCAACTCCCGCTCCAGGGCGGCCTGTTCGCGATCCAGAGCCTCGCGGCTCGCGGTCCGAGCGGCGATGTTCTGCTGGGCCGTGCGCTGGGCGGTCAGCCGCCGTTCGTACTCCCCCTCTGCCGAGGAGAGCGCCAGCCGCGCCTCGTGCAGCCCGGCCGCCTCGTCCCGCGCCGCGCCGTGCGCCCGCTGCAACTCCCCCGCCGCACCGGCCAGTTCGGCCACGCTCGCCGCGCCCGCCGCGGCCCGCGCACCCGCGAGCTCCTCCCGCAGGGAGGACAACGCGGCCTCGGCCTCGGCTCGGGCCCGGTCGGCGTGCCGGTAAGCCTGTTGCGCGGCGTCCTCGGTCGCGCGGTCGATCTGGCCGGTGCCGGGGCGCGCGGGCGCGGGGTGGTCGGCCGAGCCGCACACCGCGCACGGCTCGCCCTCGCGCAGCCGCGCCGCCAGCTCGGCCGCGATGCCACGCAGCCGCTCCTCGCGCAACGCCAGCCAGTGTTCGTGAGCGGCGTTGGCGGCCTCGCGGGCGCCGGCATGCCGCCGGTCGGCCTCGGTCAGGCGGGCCTGCAGCGCGTCGCGCTCCCGGGCTGCCGCGAGCCGCCGCTGGGCCGGATCGAGCTGTCCGGCGAGCTGTTCCGCGCGGGTCGCCGCTTCGTGGGCCCGCTCGATGCGGGTCTGGTGATCGGTCCGAGTGGTCTCCCAGCCCGCAAGCCATGCCGCGGTATCGCTGAGGGCGTCCTCGTCGGCGCGGGCCTGCCGATCGAGGCGGGCGCGCTCGTCGTCGATCTCCGCGCTGCGGCGCTCGGCCCGGCGAGCGGACTCCAGGGCGCCGAGATCCTGCCGCATCCTCCGTTCCAGGGCGGCGAGTTGATCGGCCCCGGCGTCGGCAAGGTCCGGGCGCAGCCGGGCGCGGGAGCGGTCCCGTTCGGCGGTGGCCGTGCGGTGGGCGCGCTGGGCCTGCTCCCACCATTCCAGCGCGGGCGAGACCAGCTCTGCCTTGCGGGCCGTCTCCAAACGGGCCCGCAGCTCGTCCTGTTCGGGACGGCGGGCCGCCAACTCCTCCGCCCTGCGGGCCGCTTCGGCGTACCGCTCCTGAAGGGCCGCCAGCTGCCGGGCCTCTTCGGCGATGCGTCGGGCGGCCGCCTGCCTGCTCTCGGCGGCAGCCACGGCGGCCGAGGCGATGTCGAGGCGCTCGCGCGCCCCACCCCGCGCGACGGCCGCCCATTGCAGGACGGCCGACGCCAGGCCTGGGTCCCCCGGCCGTGCGTCGGGCAGCGGCCACGCGCGTGCGTCTGCGCTGTCGCCCGCGGCCTGCGCCATGCGCTGGGCGAGGGCGAGCAACTGGTCGTCGCCGTCCTTGACTTGACGCTCGGCGGTCTTGCGCAGCTCGGCCAGGCGGTCCTCCACTGCGGCGAACCTGCGGGTGTCGAAGAGCCTGCCAAGGAGTCGCCCGCGCGCTTCCGCGTCCGACCTCAGGAACTTGGCGAACTCGCCCTGCGGCAACAGCACGACCTGGCAGAACTGCTCCCGGCTCATCCCGATGAGCCGGCCGAGCTCCTCGCCGATCTCCTGGTGCGAGCGGCTCAGCGCCCGCCAGGCGCGGTCGGCCGGGTCGTACTCGCGCAGCCAGGTCTGCGCCTTCTCGGTGGTGAAGCCGCTGCCGCGCTTCTTGGGCCGGTCCTGCTGCGGGCGGCGGGTGATCTCCAACCGCCGCTCGCCCACGGTCAGTTCGAGCAGCACCTCGGTGAAGACGTCGGGTGCGGCGTGGTCGCTGCGCAGGGGGGTGCCGGGGCTCTGCCGGGCGCCGGGGACCGCTCCGTACAGGGCGAAGCAGACCGCGTCGAGCACCGAGGTCTTGCCCGCGCCGGTCGGTCCGTGCAGCAGGAACAGGCCCGCGGCGGACAGCGCGTCGAAGTCGACCTCCTGGCTGCCCGCGAAGGGGCCGAAGGCCGTGACGCGCATGCGGTGCAGCCTCACCGGGCCACCTCGCGCACGCCGTCGTCCACGCGCACGGCGTCGAACGCACCTTGCAGCACCGCGCGTTCCCGGTCGTCGGGGCCGCTGCCGCCGCGCACGTGCGCCACGAAGTCCTCCGCGATCTGCTGGTCGCTGCGGCCGCTGAGCCGCTGCGCGTACGAGGCGTGCGGGTCGCCGTCGGCCCGCTCGGGGTCGAAGGCGAGGCTCAAGGTGTGCGGGAAGCGGGTGCTGATCCGGGCCATGGCGTCGGCCGGGCGCTGCGCGTCGGTCAACGTGGCCTCCACCCATGCCTGTTCGTGCCGGGCCAGCGCCGGGTCTTCGAGGAGTTCGTCGAGGTGCCCCCGGATCCGGGCGAGGGGGCGCGGCACCGGGCAGTCGACGCGTTCGGCGGTGACGGCTCCGTCGGCGGCGAGGTCCACCAGCCACATGGACTTGCGGTGGGTGGCCTCGGAGAAGGAGTAGGCGAGCGGGGAGCCGGAGTAGCGGACCCGGTCGGTGATCACCTGGCTGCCGTGGAGGTGACCGAGGGCCACGTAGTCGACGCCGTCGAAGACCCCGGCGGGCACGGCGGCGACTCCCCCTACGGTGATGTCGCGCTCGCTGTCGCTCGGCTCGCCCCCGGCCACGAAGGCGTGCGCGAGGACGATGGACCGGGTGCCGTCGGGGCGGGTCGCGAGGTCGGCCCGTACGCGCTCCATCGCCGCGGCAAGGACCGCCTCGTGCCCGGCCTTCGGCGCCGCCAGTTCGTCCCTGACCAGGGCGGGCTCCAGGTAGGGCAGCCCGTAGCAGGCCACGTCGCCGATCATGACCGGCGTGCCGCAGCCCGCCGGGTCGGTCCGCAGATGGATCCCGGCCCGCTCGATCAGGCCGGCCCCGACGCCGAGCCTGCGCGCCGAGTCGTGGTTGCCGGAGATCATCACGGTGGGCACGCCGAGGCCTGCGAGGCTGTGCAGCGCCCGGTCGAAGAGCTCGACGGCCGCGAGCGACGGCACCGCCCGGTCGTACACGTCCCCCGCCACCAGCACCGCGTCCACACCCCGGTCACTCGCCGTCGCCACCACGTGGTCGACGAACGCCGCCTGGGCGTCGAGCAGGTCGACCCGGTGGAAGGACCGGCCCAGGTGCCAGTCCGAGGTGTGCAGGAATCTCATGATCCCCGAGGGTAACGGTGGGGTCTGACATCACGGGCGGTTACCGGGACATCCGGCTGTTCCCCCCGCCTCAGCCCTCCCGTGCGGCTGCCGCCGAGCTCACGCATCGCCGTACGCCTCCCCGCCCAGCTCCAGCGTCGCGGTGCCGGCGGTGGCGTCGGCGAGCCAGCCGCGGAAGGCCTCGACGTCGGCCTCGGGCAGCCCGAGCTCGATCGTGACGGCCTCCGCGTACCGCACCTCGCGCACCGCGCGGCCGGTCGCCCTGAGGTCGTTCTCCAGCTTGCCCGCGCGCTGGTGGTCGACGGTGACGCTGGCGAGGCGGAACCGCCGGCGCACGATGGTGCCGAGCGCGTCCAGGGCTTCGCCGACGACACCGCCGTACGCCCTGATCAGACCGCCCGCGCCAAGCTTGACTCCACCGTAGTAACGGGTGACCACGGCGACGACGTACCGCACCTCGCGCCGGGTCAGCATCTGGAGCATCGGCACGCCCGCGGTGCCGCCGGGTTCGCCGTCGTCGCTCGCCTTCTGTACGGAGGCGTCGGCTCCGATGACGTACGCGAAACAGTTGTGGCTGGCGGTCGGGTGCTCCTTGCGGATGCGGGCGACGAACGCCTGCGCCTCCTGTTCGGTCGCGGCGGGCGCGAGCGCGCAGATGAAGCGCGACCTGTTGATCTCGCTCTCGTGCACGCCCTCGCGGGCGATGGTGCGGTACTGCTCCTGCATCCGCCCACCCTATGCGCCTGTCCCGCCCCGGCCGACCGGGGCGGGACAGGCAGCGGCGGCTACCGCGTCAGGAGCGCGTCGGCGACCGCGGCCGGTACCGGCGCGAGCGGCGCGGGCCGGGTGGTGAAGGTGCCCCGGCCCTGGGTCCGGCCGCGCAGCCGGGATGCGTACCCGAAGAACTCGGCCAGCGGGACCGTCGCCGTGATCACCGCGGAACGGGCTCCGGCGGTGGACGCCGACACCTGGCCGCGGCGGGCCGCGAGGTCGCCGAGGACGCCGCCGACGCCGTCCTCGGGCACGGTCACCGTCACCTCGACGACCGGTTCGAGGAGCCCCATCACGCTCGCCCGCAGCGCCTCGCGCAGGGCGAAGCGACCGGCCGTGCGAAAGGCCAGCTCCGAGGAGTCCTTGGCGTGGGTCGCCCCGTCGGTGAGCGTGACCCGCAGGCCCGTGACCGGATGGCCGCCGAGCGGGCCCTCGGCGAGGGCGTCGCGGCAGCCCGCCTCCACGGCGCGCGCGTACTCCTGCGGCACCCGGCCGCCGACCACCGTCGACCGGAACTCGAATCCCACCTCCTCCAAGGGCTCCACATCAAGGACGACCTGCGCGAACTGCCCGGCCCCGCCGTCCTGTTTGACGTGCCGGTATACGAGGCCGGTCACGCCGCGCAGGACGGTCTCGCGGTACGAGACCTGGGGCCGGCCGACGGTGACCTCCACGCCCTGGTCGCGGCGGATCTTCTCCACCGCGACCTCCAGGTGCAGCTCGCCCATGCCGGAGAGCACGGTCTGGCCGGTCTCCGCGTCGGACCGCACCACCAGCGACGGGTCCTCCTCGGCGAGGCGTGCCAGCGCCGCGGCGAGCCGGCCCGTGTCGGTGCTGCGCCTGGCCTCGACGGCGACCGACACCACCGGTTCGGCGACCGAGGGCGGTTCCAGGAGCACGGGTGCGTCCGGCGCGCACAGGGTCGCGCCGGGCCGGGTCGCCTTGAGGCCCACCACGGCGACGATGTCGCCTGCCATCGCTTCCTCCCGTTCCTCGTGCCGGTCGGCCTGCACGCGCAGGATCCGGCCGACGCGTTCGATGCGGCCGGTCGCCGCGTCGCGTACGGAGTCGCCCTTGAGCAGGGTGCCCGAGTAGACCCGCAGATAGGTCAGGCGACCGCGCGTGGTGGCCGCCACCTTGAAGGCCAGCGCCGCGAACGGCTCCGCCGGATCGGGCGCCCGCTCCTGCTCGACGCCGGCCGTGATGCCGCGCACGGGCGGCATGTCGGCGGGCGACGGCAGGTAGGCGAGCACCGCGTCCAGCAGGGGCTCGATCCCGCGGTTGCGGTAGGCCGAACCGCAGAGCACCACCACGGCGTCCCCGCTCAGGGTCAGCTCGCGCAGGGCGCGTACGAGGGTCCGCTCGGTCAGCGCCGAGGCCGCACAGAACTCCTCCAGGGCGTCCGGATGGAGCTCTGCCACCGTCTCCTCAAGGAGGCGGCGCCTTCGTGTCGCCTCGTCGAGCAGTGCGCCGTCGACCGGCCCGCTCGTGCAGGTGTCGTCGTGCCACCGCAGGGCGCGCATGCGCACCAGGTCGACGACGCCGGTGAACCCGTCCTCGCGTCCGATGGGCAGCTGGACCACCAGGGGTACGGCGCCGAGCCGCTCCCGGATCGAGGCGACCGCCTCGTCGAGGTCGGCGCCCGTCCGGTCCAGCTTGTTCACGAAGGCGATGCGCGGCACACCGTGCCGGTCGGCCTGTCGCCAGACCGACTCGCTCTGCGGCTCGACTCCGGCGACGGCGTCGAACACCGCGACGGCCCCGTCGAGCACCCGCAGGGACCGCTCGACCTCGTCCGCGAAGTCGACGTGGCCCGGGGTGTCGATGAGGTTGATGCGATGCCCGTCCCAGCGGCAGCTGACGGCCGCCGCGAAGATGGTGATGCCGCGGTCGCGTTCCTGCGCGTCGAAGTCGGTGACGGTCGTCCCCTCGTGCACCTCGCCCCGCTTGTAGACGGCACCGGTCGCGAACAGGATCCGTTCGGTGACGGTGGTCTTGCCCGCGTCGACGTGGGCGAGGATGCCGAGGTTGCGAACGGCGGAGAGGGAAGAAGTCGCGGCGAGGGGTCGCGTGTTGGTACGCATGGCCTGAGGCCTTTCGAATGCTTTCGCTGAGGATGCCCAGGGACGGACTGGGCAAGCAGGCAGCGCGATTCAGGACGACGAGAACCCGGTCGGCTCAGCCGTGACGACACGTCACAACAGCACGGCGAACAAAGGGATCTGACGCTACGTCACAGAAATCCGGTGAAGGCCGCGCAGCCGTCACCGAGCGATGCGAGACACCAAAATCACGTCGTACCGGGACGGGGGAGCAATGGCCGCGGTGTGGTGCGTACGCATGACCCGGCTCCCCTTCTCTTCACTCGACGCTCGTCACTCGACATGAGGCGCGCAACGCCCTGTCGGCGGCGCGCAGTGGCGAGTGTAGGGAGCCGACCGGTCCCGGTGCACGGGGTTTTCCGGAGGGCCGGGTGGACCAACGCCGTGATCAACTGGTCCCGGGTTTTCGACACCCCCAACAGCACGAACCGGGACCAGCACCAGGAGACACCAGACATGAGCGCGTGGAACCAGGCCCTCGACGCCGCGGGCATCCGCGATCCCGGGCTGCGCGCCGACTACACGCGCCAGCGCGAACTCGCCGCCCGCTTCAAGCGCAGCGCCTACCTGGCCGCGCGCATGCTGCTGCCCGGCCCGCTGTTCCCGCACGTGGTCGCCGCGACCGCCTTCATGCACCACAGCGACAACCTGCTCGACAGCGGCCCGAAGGACGAACGTGCGGCGGCCTACGCCGAGTGGGAGAAGCACGTACGCGAGGGCCTGGCCGGTGGCGACAGCGGCCACCCGGTGATCCGTCCGCTGCTGCACACCAGCACGGCGTTTCCCCGGCTGCGCGGCCATGTCGAGGAATATCTGCTCACCGCCCGCGCCGACCTGGAGTTCGCCGGGTTCGCCACGGAGGCGGACCACCAGGCCTACATCGACCAGTACTCACTGCCCGCCTTCATGCTGGTCGCCTGCCTGCTCGCGCCGCAGGACGACGCCGCGGACTTCCGCGCGGGGTGCCGTACGTACATCGACGCCAGCCAGCGCCTCGACTTCGTCAACGACCTCGCGGAGGACCTCGCCGACGGGCGGCTCACCATCCCGCGCGAGACGCTGGAGCGCTGCGGGGTCACCCGCGAGGACCTGGAGCAGGCCCGGGACCTGCCCGGCGCCCGGGAGTTGATCACCTTCGTGCTCGGGCAGGCCCGCACCACCCTCGCCGCCGGCCGGCCCTTGACCGGTCTCGTCCCCGCGCAGGGACGCCCGCTGGTGCGTGCCCTGATCGCCTTCGACGAGCTCACCCTCACAGCGGCCACCAGGAAGGGCGCCGGCCTGCTGAAGGGCTCGGCCCGGCCCTCGGCGCCGGGCGCGGTGCGGGTGCTGCTGCGGGAGTACGCCCGGGCCCGGCGCATGCGGCGGGAGCTCGGCCGCAGGGAGAGCTTCGCGGCCCACGAGGCGTGACAGGAATGCCGTCCACGGCCGTGAGCGTTCCGTCCATGACCGTGGACAGCCCATTCGAGGAGACCCCCGTGCAGTCCGAGCAGTCCGAGCAGGAAATCATCCGCAAGATCCTCACCGCCACCGGAGACACCTGGGCCGTCGTCGGCCTCTCCTCCAACCAGCGCCGAGCCGCCTACGGAGTCGCGGACGTCCTCCAGCGCTACGGCAAGCGGATCGTCCCGGTGCACCCCAAGGCCGAGACCGTCCACGGCGAGCAGGGGTACGCCTCGCTCGACGCGATCCCGTTCCCGGTCGATGTGGTGGACGTGTTCGTCAACAGCGACCTCGCCGGGGCCGTCGCCGACCAGGCCGTCGCCATCGGCGCCAAGGCCGTCTGGTTCCAGCTCGGGGTCATCGACGAGGACGCCTACGACCGCACCCGCGCCGCCGGGCTCGACATGGTCATGGACCGCTGCCCGGCGATCGAGATCCCCCGGCTCGGCTGACCGGGGCGGGTTCCGGCCCCGCATTCAACGAGTGCGGGTATGTACCACTGAATGGCACACGCTCATACTGTCGCCTACCAGACCTACGGGGAGGCACCAGTTGGGGGAGCTGATTCGCACCAGGGACGGGCGGGACTTAGCGGTCGAGAACTACGGGAACCCGCAGGGCAGACCGGTGTTCCTGCTGCACGGCACCCCGGGGAGCCGGCTCGGCCCGGCGCCTCGCAGTGCGGTGCTCTACCGCCTCGGCGTCCGCCTCATCACGTTCGACCGGCCGGGATACGGCGATTCGGACCGGCTGCCGGGGCGCCGCGTCGCGCATGCGGCGGCGGATGTGGAGGCGATCGCCGACGCTCTGGACATCGACGAGTTCGCCGTCGTCGGACGGTCCGGCGGCGCGCCCCACGCACTGGCCTGCGCGGCGCTCCTCCCGGACCGCACGGCGCGGGCCGCGGCCTTGGTGGGGCTCGCGCCGCGGGACGCCCAGGGGCTCGACTGGTTCGAGGGGATGACCGAGTCCAACGTGCGCGAATACATCAACGCGGCTGCCGGGAAAGGGCAGTTGACGACCTCCCTGGAGATGCGGTCGATCACGATCCGCGCCGATCCGCGCCGTTCGGTCAACGACATGCGGCCCGGGCTGCCCAAGCCGGACCGGGGCATCGTCGCCGACGCGGGCATCCGGGCCATGCTGGAGCGCAACTTCGAGGAAGGGCTGCGCAGTTCGGCCGACGGCTGGGTCGACGACGTGATGGCGTTCAGCACCGACTGGCAGTTCCACCTGGAGGACATCCACGCGCCGGTACTGCTGTGGCACGGCGAGCAGGACGTGTTCGCACCGGTGCAGCACACGCGCTGGCTGGCCGAGCGGATCCCCGGCGCGCAGATGATCGTCGAGCGCGGGGCGGCACACTTCGGGGCGCTGCGGGCGCTCACCCGGGTGCTGAGCTGGGCGACTTGGTGAGTTTCGCGGTCCGAACCGGGGCAGCGCCCGGGCCCGTGGCCCGAGCACTCCCCGTCCCGCTCACACCGGCTGCGGCTCCAGGTCCCGGTTGATCCGGCGCCAGGCACGCGCCGCCTCGGCGATCGGATGGTCCACGCCCAGCTGCTTCGCGGCCGGCTCCAGGATGGAGGACCGCAGCCGCTGGGCCTCCTCCTCCCGGCCGGCCGACCGCAGCGTGATCGCCAGGTTGGAGCGGCAGGCGAGCACATCGGGGTGAGTGGGCCCGAACCGCTCCAACAGGCCCTTGAGCGCGGTCCGTTCCCAGCGTTCGGCGAGGTCGGGGCGGCCCATGTCGCCGTAGGCGTTGGCCAGGTTGATCGCCGCGCACAGCGTGAACGGGTGGCGTGCGCCCAGGACTTCCTCAAGCGCCGCCCGCACGTCCTCGCCGCCGCGCGCCGCCTCCTGGGCCGCGCCGAGCCCGCGCTGGTAGATGTAGACGTTGTTGCGGCAGGCCAGCGTGAAGGGGTGCTCCTCGCCCAGCGTGCTCTGGTAGCCCTCAAGGGCCTGGACGGCGAGGTCGAGGGCGGCCTGCTTGTCGCCGGTCGCCGAGAAGTCGGCGGCCAGGTTGAGACAGCAGGCAAGCGCGTCCGGCGCCTTGGTCCCGTACCGGCCGCGGTAGCGGTTGTACGTTTCCTCGGTCAGACGTTTCGCCTCGTGCGGGTGGCCCGCCTTGCGCAGGGACACCGCGAGGCTCTTGGCGGTGCGCAGCGCCTCGGGCACATCGGCGTTCAGGACCCGTTCGAACGCCGCCACCACTTCCCGCAGGACCTGTACCGAGGCCACGTACTCGCCGCTCTCGCGCAGGTCCCGCGCGAGGTGGCCCTTGGTGGTGAGGGTGAAGGGGTGCTCGTCGCCCAGTAAGGCGCTGCGGCGCTCCACCGTCTCCTCGTCCAGCCTGCGGGCCGCCTCGCTGTCGCCGCTGAGCCGGTAGTCGATGGCGAGGTTGTTGGCTGCGATCAGGGTGCGCGGGTGGTTCTCGCCGAAGATCTGCCGCAGCCCGTGGTAGATCCTGAGGTCGCGGGTGAGGGCCTCGTCGAACCGGCCGAGCGCGCGCAGATCGGCGGCGAGGCTGCCGGTGGTGATGAGGATGCTGGGGTGGTCGTCGCCCGGGTGGTCCTTGTGCAGGACGCTGATCTGGCGGGCGAGCGTGTCCTCGTCCATCGCCCGGGCCTCCTGGTACTTGCCCTGGGCGCGCAGCGCGTTGGCGAGCTCGAAGCGGATGTTGAGGGTCTGGAGGTCGTTCTCGCCGAGCTCGCGCGTCCAGACCTTGTTGAGCTGGGTGCCGAGCACCCGGGCGCTCTCCAGCTCACCGCGCTTGAGCAGGTAGCGGATGCGGTCGACCATGAGCTGGCGGACCTTCTCCTCGTCGCAGTCGGCGATGCCGGAGGCGCTCAGGTGCGGCCAGATCAGCTCGAAACTGGGCCAGCTCTTCGGGTCGTTGACGGGGTTGTCGCGGTCGACGCCCTCGACCGGGCGGGCCTCGGCGAGGATGCGGTGGACCTCGTGCTTGGCGGTGTCCACCTCCTCCTCGGTCAGTCCCGACCGCACCGCGGCCTGGACGAGCCGGTGCACCTGGATGCTGCTGTCCGCCGGGTCGACCTTGGCCAGCGCGAACCGGTTCAGGGTCTGGATGACCTTGCCCAGCATGTACCGCTCGCGCAGGTCCGGGTCGTACGGCAGGAGGGACTCGAACATCGAGTCGCTGCCGATCAGCCGCATCGAGATGGGCTCGGCGGAGAAGAACGAGCAGAGCTCCAACAGGCGTACCGCGGCCTTGGATTCGTCGCGCAGCCGACTGATCGAGATGTTCCAGGTCGCGCCGATCTGCTCCGAGTAGTCCTCGGGCTTGCCGAGTGAGAGGACCTTGGTGCTCTGCTCCTTGAGCTGTTCCACATAGGCGTCGACGGGCGTCGCCGTCTCGGCCAGCCAGGCGGCCGCGACCTCGACCGCGAGCGGCAGGTCCCCGACCGCGTCGGCGACCCGGTCGGCGTCCGAAGCGGGGAGTTTGGTGACCCGGCGGCACAGGTGCTCGACGCTCTCGGGGCGTGTGAACACCTCGACCTCGATGGCCTCCACCTTGGTCGAGGCCGGCTTGTTGCGGCAGGTGGCGAGTATGTGGCCGTACGTTTCGCCGGAGATCGGCTCGGTCTCCTCCGGGAGGAGTTTCAGCGCCCGGTCGAGGTCCTCCACGTTGTCGAAGATCAGCAGCCAGCGGGAGTAGGGCGCGCCGCGCCGCAGCGCCTGCATGGCGGCCGTCGCGGCCTCGGCCACCACGTCACCGGCCCTGAGGTCCATCTCGGCGGCCAGCTCGGCCAGCGAGGACACCACCCGGTCGGGCTGCTCGGACTCGATCCACCACACCAGGTCGTAGTCGGCGCGGAAGCGGTGCGCGTACTCGCGGGCCACCTGCGTCTTGCCGACGCCGCCGAGCCCGTACAGGACCTGCGGGAAGCGCTGAGCGGAGCGGCTGTCGCCACGCAGCTGGTCGCGCAGCTTCTCCAGGACGGAGGTGCGGCCGGTGAACCAGGCGTGCCGGGGCCGTACGTTCCAGATCTTGGGCACGCTGCCCGGATAGCGGGGCCCGGCCGGCCCGGCCGTCAGGGCGTTGACCGCTTCGGCCCGGTCGAGAGCGTGCAGCACGGCGGCCCCCGCGTCGTTCTCGTCGAGGCGTACGAGGTCGATGAGGCCGCGGCTGCTGAGCGGCGGGGCGAGCCGTACGTCGCCGACCCGCACCGGGAGTATCTGGCGCCGCCCGCCGGCCGCGTCGAGGCCGGCGCCGGTCTCCCAGAAGCCGCGGGCGCGCTCGGTGTTGAGGTAGGCCTGCGAGACGACGGGGATGACGCGGTATCCGGTGCCGGAGGTGAACTCGGCCTCCACGGTGGCCGCCCGGGGTGTCCGTACGTCGATGGGCACGACGTGGAACCCGCCGACGGTCAGCACGTGCACCAGCCAGTCCGCCCACATCTGGTCCTCGGCGACATGGGTGAGGACCACATTGGACGGCGGCATGGGCCTGCGCCGGGTGTAGGCGGCGACATGGGTGAGCCGGTCGGCCTCGTCGATGGGCGGCAGCGAGTTCACCAGGCCGCCGGTGAGGACGGAGGTGAGCCGTTCGCAGGCGCTGAGCATGGAGCTGCTGACGTTGGGCGCGTCGCCGAAGGTGGCCAGGATCTCTTCGTAGGCGTAGAAGGGGCGGTAGGGAACCTCCACCGTGCCCCAGTAGTTGGCGAGTTCCTCGGTGCTCAGTCCGCTGGGGAAACCGGGGAAGCTCTCGCGGGCGAGCGCGCGGCCGGCGTCCGCCTTCTCCTTCTCGCCGTCGTCGATGCGCATGGGGACGGGCAGGATGCGGATGTGCCGCTCGTGGTAGCGCTCCTCGATGTCGCGGGCCACCGCCGAGGCGCCGTCGATGCTCTGGTCGCTCAACGTGAAGCAGACGACGAGGACTTCGGGCATCTGGACGGTGCAGATGTCGGCGATGTCGCTCAGGCCCGTACGGCTGTCGATCAGGGTGTAGTCGTAGTGGCGCTGCATGTCGTCGCGCATCGCGTCGAAGAACTGGCCGCCGCCGAACCGCTCGTGGAAGTCGTCCCAGTCCATCTTGCCCACGATGGACGGGTAGTCGCGGTTGCGCCGCCCCGCCGAGAGGAAGTCCAGACTGCCGCCCTGCGGGAAGTTCCAGTTCAGGGAGGTGGCGTGCGGGCGCACCCGGGCGTAGTCGCGGTGCCAGTCGGGGGCGCGGTCGGCGGGGCGCCGGGCCTCGTCCTGGTAGTCGGTGATCAGGTTGATCAGGCCCGGGGTCGCCTCCAGGTCGGCGAGGTCGAGGAAGGGGTGGAAGAACCGGTGCAGGCCCGGCGCCTCCAGGTCCCAGTCGACCGCGAGCACCCGGTATCCGTTGGCCGCCAGGATCCATGCGCAGTTGGCCAGCGCCATGGTCCGTCCGGTGCCGCCCTTGTACGAATAGAACGTGACGACGGTCCCGTTGCGGTTCTCAGTCATCTGATGAGCCCTCCGCCTTATCACCGTTGTTCTTGTCCTGGTCCGTGCTCTGACCGCGGCCACCGGGGCCACTGACGCCGTAGCCGATGCCGCGCGGAAGCACCCGGGGCATCGGCCCACCGCTTCCGGGCGGTGGATAGGTCGGCGCGTTGGCCTCGTAGTATCTGACCGCCGACTTCACGGCCCCCGGGATCGCCTTGCTGAAGGCTTCCAGTGTGGGCAGTCCGGCGCTCGGTGTGCGATGTCCGTCGCTCTCGTCGCCCCGGGTGGCGAGCGCGTCGTCGGTCTGCCGCGACAACTCGCCGTCGTGCGCCCGGGTTTGGGGGTCGGCCTCGCTGCCCGGAACCAGGACGCTGATCCAGGGCCGGGGCGTGGCGCACAGCTGGGCCATCAGTTCGCGGCGGCTCCGGGCGTCCAGGGCCCAGCGGTCGAGCAGCAGCAGACCGGGCCCGGCGGGCGGCTCCGAGTCGAGGAGCCGCTCGGGCTCGGCCTCGAAGTCGCTGAGGTGCACGGTGTATTCGTCCAGGCCGCGTACGACGTCGACGGTGTGGTCGGCGAGCGGTCTGGAGGAGGCCGGATGGTACGGGTTCCAGTCGAGGGCCTCGGATCCGTAGCAGTCCGGGCTGCGTCCGGTCGGGAGGGTGGATCGCGAGCAGGCCAGGACGGAGACCTCCAGTTCACGGGCGGGCTCGCCGGCCGGCCCGAAGGCGGGCGGCACCTTCGCGTAGTCCTGGTGCGGGTCGCCGGGCTCCAGGCGGATCTGCTGGGCCACGCTCACGATGCGTTTGGCGAGCTGGTAGACGGCGCGTTCGTACTGGTCGCGCAGGTAGTTGAGCTTGATGAGGCCGTAGAAGCCCTCGTCGGCGTACTCGTCGCCGAAGGTGGCGTGGTTGAACTGGAGCCGCTCGGCGGGCTGCGGCAGCTGTCTGGTCGGCACGGGCACCCACAGCGCGGGCACGATTCCGGTGACGGGGTTGCTGTTGTTGTGGCTGTTACGGGGGTTCTGGGCGGCGGCCCGGCTGGAGAAGGCGAACCACTCCCGGCCGCACTGTTCGCTGAGGAAATAGCGCGGCGAATAGAGCGGCACGAACACCTTGCTGAACGCCAAAGCGTCCGAGAGCCGTTCCTGCCATCCCTCGCCGGGCTGCATCTGCTGGTCCATGAAGCCGGCGCTGCCGGCCGGCAGGGACGTCAGCTGCATCACATGGGCGCAGAGGTCCCGGAAGAAGCGCTCCACCCAGAGGTTGGGGTTCCGCTCCTTGGGGTCGCTCTTCGGCGTGTGCGCGTAGCTGAGGAAGAAGTACGGCTTCTGCTCGTCGCCCCCGGCCCCCACTGATTGCACCACTGTCTCCCCCGGTCCAAGTGGATGGGTCCTCAGTGTAGGAACGGAGGATTCTCCGGCGGAACAGAACGAACAAACCCAATGGTTGATCCACTCACGGAGTTTCGATCAGATCATGACCGAAATCATGCGCCGCCCGGCGAGTGGATCAATCAATTAGCGGGAGAATTCGCTCAATTCGAGGGGGAATTCACTCAGCGCGAGGCTTGGACGCGGGCCTTCCACTCGGCCCGATGGCGCTTCGCCGAGTCGGCCGCGGCGGTGAGAGCGGCCCCCGAGACGGGTTCGTCCAGCCAGCCGCGCACCGTGTGGCCCATGCTCCCGACGAAGCGTTGTCCCAGGTCGGTGAGGGTTCCCGAGCCGAGCAGCTCCTCGACGGCCTCCGCCGTCTGCCGGCGCCAGCGGGCGAACTGCGCCTCGGCGGTGCCGCGTTCACGAGCCCCCTTGGCGGTCGCGCGGCGCACCCGCCAGAAGTCGGTCACCGCGATATGGGCGTACGTTCCCTGGAGCAGGCCGCCGATCGGCCGCGGATCGTCGCGCCAGGGGGCGTAGTACAGGTTCCGGTCGGCCTTGTCGTACAGGTCGACGGCGTCCAGGACCGCGGCGAGTTTCACGTGCTGGAACTCGTGGACGATCAACAGGGCGAGCTGGTCCGGCGATGCGGGCCTGGCGACCCCGATCGCACCCCAGGCCTCCTTGCAGGCGGCGCTGACGTTGCTGCCGTCCGGTGCGTGCAGCGGGGTGATCAGACGCAGTCCCGCGGCCACGCCGTCCGCGTAGGCGGGCAGTTCGCGGCGGATCAGGGACCAGGCGCCGGTCAGGTCCTCGGCCCACAGCTTGACCTCGTCGGCCGCGAGCCGTGCGGAGACGGGCCACTTGTGGGAGTCCCGCAGCGGGTCGGTGTCCTCGATGGCCACGCTCCAGCCCTCGCCCTCGAAGAGGCGTACGGGGTGCCAGTGCGGGGTCGGCCCGTCGAGGCCCTCGTGCCAGCCGATGTCGAGCCGCCCGGAGCCGGCCCGCACCGTGAACCCGTCGGCGCCCGCGGTCACTTCGGCGCGGCCGGCCCCGCCGTCGAGCCGTACGTCACCGAGCCCGGGCAGCCGCAGGGCCCCGCCGCGCAGCGGCACGGTGACCTTCTGGCCGAGGCGGGCCCGCAGCACCGTGGCGGCCGCGATCTCGGCGAGGCCGCCGGCGGGAGCCGCCCGGCCTTCGAGCACGCTCAGGGCCCACGGCCGGGTGTAGGGGTGGGCGAGGACGGCGTCTAGTTCGGCGGGCGCCTCGGCGTCCAGGTGGGTCAGGAGCTCCCAGGCCTCGGCGCCTTCGCGGTCGGAGAGCGCGATGTGTTCGCTGACGGCGGCGAGCAGCTCCTGGTTGATCTCCAGCTGCGCCGCCGCGAGGCGCGCGACGGTCTCCGCGCCGCCGAAGCCCGCGGCCAGAGCCTTGAAGTCGCCCTGGTCCAGGGGCAGTTCGGAGGGCGTCGGCGTCGGTGCGGGCACGGCCGCCTCCCGGTCTCGGATGGTGGTGACCAGTGTCAGCAGGTCGGGGCAGAACACGGAGGGGTTGTCGAACCCGTTGCCGGTGCGGTAGCGGTGGGCGTAGAGGCCGCCGCCGCAGGACTGGACGACCGGGCAGCTCCGGCACTGGTCGCAGAGCTGCTCGATGCCCTGCTGGCGGGCCAGCATGCCGGGGTGCTGGAGCACGTCGTCGAGCGAGTGCGTGAAGACGTCCATGCCGGTGGCCGGGGCCCCGTCGTACGACGTCTTGAGGCTGTCGGCCTGCTCGAAGGTGCCGTCGGTCTCGATCACGACGAGGTCGGCCGGGGCGAGCCCGAGCGATTCCGTGAGGCTGCTCTCGCCGCGCAGGGTGCGCAGTACGGAGTCGAAGATGCGGACCGGCACGGGCCGCCCCGCCGCGTCCCAGCGCCGGTAGATCGCGTCGAGCCACTCGGCGTAGGGCGTGGCCGCGCCGCCGGGGCGGGGCGGCGGGGTGTCCCAAGTGGCGTGCGGGAGGAGGAAGTCGATGCGGGGCGGCGCGAGTTCGACGAGCGCGTCGTAGACGGCGACCGGGTCGTTCGCCACGTCGATGGTGCAGAGCAGTCCGGCGAACAGCCGCCGGTAGCGCGGGCGGTTGAGGAGCTCCACCGCGCGGATGACCTTGGCGTGGCTGCTGCGGCCGTCGGCGTAGCGGCGGTGGCGGTCGTTGGAGGCCTTGTCGCCGTCGAGGGACACCCCGACCTTGATGCCGAATTCGAGGAAGAGTTCACAGAACTTCTCGTCGAGGAGCACGCCGTTGGTGTGCATGCGCAGATCGAGCGCGCTCACCGAGTGCAGGGCCCGCTGGAGTTCCTCGGCTGCCCGCCGGATCCGGTCGGGCCCGGCGAGCAGGGGCTCGCCGCCGTGCAGAACGACGTGGACCGTGGGGAGTTGGTGACGTCTGGCATGCTCGGCGATCCGGTCCGCCACTTGCGCCAGGATGTCCTCGGAGACGGCCCGGGGCCGCCCGCGCCAGCTCGTGTCCGCGTGTTCGTAGACATAACAGTGATCGCAGGCCAGATCGCAGCGGCTGTGCACCTTCAGCACGAACTGCGACAGGGCAGGCTGAATCGGCCGGTCGGTCCCGTCCATGGGGGGAGTCGTTCCGCCCGTCAGAGCGCCGACTGGAAGGCGGAGGTGCCGGGAACGCCGGCGCTCCCGCCTGCTGTCATCACCCTGGTCAGGCTCGCCGGAGCCTTCCCGGCACTCTGCGCCGCTGCCCGCTTCACCAGCGGCAGCCGCCTGCTGGCCGGCCTGTGCGGGGCGGGGCCGGGCCGTTCGGCCGCCGAGACGAGAGCTTCCACGTGAGCGCCTTTCGGATCGTAGCGCCGTTTTCGCAGCAAGGCCTTCTGGATCACTGCACAGAACACGGCTCATAGAACAATGCATGGGCTTTTCGCAGGTCGCGCAATTCGGCCGCACGCCGTGCCCATGTGCGCTCATGCGCCACGAGCGACTGGTCCGACCACTGCCGCCTCCCCGGGAGACCACAACTGCGTTGGCCCGTGCCCAGGTTCGGCGTTGGCGCCAAAACCACCCGCACGAGTGGTTTCGTCCGAGATGAACTCCGCTTTCGTCGCCCCCTCGGTCGCGAGAGTGACGATAGTCAGCCTCCACCCGACTCGGCCCTGAACACCAGATACAAGGCCAAAATCGTCCAGAACGCGAGGTTGAACCGATCACGGTGCGCGCCCCGAGGGCGCACACCGGCTCACATTCGGGCTCGGGATCCCCGTTTCGCCATCCTGACAAGCGTACGGCCAGAAAGCCAACAGGCCGTCCCCGTAAGCCGGTTGAGCGTCTCAGCGTTCGAACGGGACCGAGATCGCCATCGTCATCGCGACCGGCTCGGAACCCCGATTCCCGTACGTGTGCGCCGCGTTGGCCTCGAACGATGCCGAATGGCCCGCCGGGACCGAGTAGTCGACGCCGTCCACGACGAGGGTCAACGTGCCTTCCGTCACATGGATCAGCTCGACCGTGCCGGCCGGATGCGGGTCCGACGCGCTGGCGTCCCCCGGCATCAGACGCCACTCCCACATCTCCAACGGGCCCGGCGCCTCGGTCCCGGCGAGCAGCGCGCTGTAGCTGCCCTGCTCCGTGGACCAGAGCCGGACGACCTGCTCGGGCAGAACGATGCGGACCTTGGGGCCGCTCTCGTAGTCGAGCAGGGTGGTGATGCTCACGCCGAGCGCGTCACCGATCTTCACCACGGTGCCCACGCTGGGATTCGTCCGGGCCTGCTCGATCTGGATGAGCATGCCGCGGCTGACCCCGGCGCGGGTCGCGAGCGCGTCCAGCGTGAAGCCGCGCTCGGTGCGCCAGCGCTTGACGTTGCGGGCCAGTGACTGGGTCAGCAGTTCGAGGTCCGACACATTCCGTCCATGAGGTGGGCCCCAGAGAGGCCGTCCAATATTTTTGATGACAGAGTTCAATATGCTGCACTACGGTGGAGTGCACCCCCTTGAATCCCCTGTGTCACCGCACTGTACTGCGAGGCCCCCCATGACAGCACTGTTCGCCCTGGCCACCAGCCTCCTGTGGGGCCTGGCCGACTTCGGCGGCGGGCTGCTCACCCGGCGCATACCCGCGCTGACCGTCGTGGTCGCCTCGCAGTCGGTCGCCGTGGTCGTGCTCGGTGCGGTCGTCGTCGCGACCGGCGGCTGGCACGAGGCGGGCCCGCAGCTCTGGTTCGCGGTCGCGGCGGGCGCCGTGGGCCCGGTCGCCATGCTCAGCTTCTACAAGGCTCTCGCGCTCGGCCCCATGGGCGTCGTCTCGCCGCTCGGCTCCCTCGGCGTCGCGGTGCCGGTCGGCGTCGGGCTCGTCCTCGGCGAACGCCCCGGCATCCTCCAGTTCGCCGGGATCGCGGTGGCCGTGGTGGGCATCCTGCTCGCAGGCGGCCCGGAGTTCCGCGGCGCGGCGGTGCGCCGCCAGGCCGTCCTGCTCACGCTGCTCGCGGCCTTCGGCTTCGGTGCGGTGATGGCGCTGATCTCCGAGGCCTCCACGACCGTGACCGGGCTCTTCCTCGCGCTCTTCGTGCAGCGCGTCACCAACATCGCCGTCGGCGGCGGCGCCCTGTTCGTCTCGGTGCGGCGCGGCGCCCGCGCCCTGCCCGAGGACGGCGGGTTGCGCCTGGTCCGGCTCTCGCTGCCCGCGCTCGCCTTCGTGGGCCTGGCCGACGTGGCCGCCAACGGGACGTACTCGATCGCCGCACAGCAGGGCCCGGTCACCATCGCCGCGGTGCTCGCCTCGCTCTACCCGGTGGTCACCGCGCTGGCCGCGCGCGGGGTACTCAAGGAGCGGCTGCGCATGGTGCAGGCGGCGGGCGCGGGGCTGGCGCTCGTCGGCACCGTGCTGCTCGCGACCGGCTGATCAGGCCTCTTCGGTGGTCAACTCCGCGATGGCAAGCAGCTGTTCAGGGGTGATGCCTTCCGGGATGGGCACCGGCGCGGGCGTGCGCAGCGGCGGCTGCCAGCCGTTCTCCTCGTCCCAGGTACGGACGATCCGCGCGGGCGCCCCGGCCACCACCGCGTGGTCGGGCACCTCACCGCGTACGACCGCGCCCGCCGCCACGACCACGTTGCGGCCGAGCCGGGCGCCGGGCAGCACCACGGCGCCCGTGCCGAGCCAGCAGCCGGGCCCGATCTCCACCGGCTCCATGCGGGGCCACTGCTTGCCGACGGGCTGGTGCGGATCGTCGTAGCTGTGGTTCGTCGAGGTGATGTAGACGTACGGGCCGCAGTACGTGTCCGAGCCGATGGTGACCGTCGTATCGGCGATGACGTGGCTGCCCCGGCCGAGCACGACCCCGTTGCCCAGGGTCAGTATCGGCTCCGCGCCGAGGTCGAGGCCGGGCATCATCCCGGCCGTGAGGGTGACCTGTTCGGCGATGATGCAATGGTCGCCCAGCTCGATCCAGGGCTCACCGAAGACGGTGCCCTGCGGGAAGGCGAGACGGGTTCCGGCGCCGATCCGGCGGAAGCGCAAC
This sequence comes from Streptomyces sp. NBC_00212, assembly GCF_045206365.1. Lineage (NCBI taxonomy): Bacteria > Bacillati > Actinomycetota > Actinomycetes > Kitasatosporales > Streptomycetaceae > Streptomyces > Streptomyces sp. NBC_00212. Next base: position 7,313,294 of record NZ_CP108115.1, on the reverse strand, counting down.
TTCCCCGGGTGTTCGGCGGTGACCGCGCCGGCCTCCCTGATCCAGCCCCAACCGCCGTGGACCACGCGGGAGGCGATCCTGCGCCGCCAGGCGGTCAGCGATGAGAACGTGTTTCTGTTCTTGGGCACCCGCACACGGTACTCATCGCCGACCCGGCCGATCAGGGCCGACGCCTGTGATCTTCCGCTCAGCGCGGGCTCAGGCGCCGTGCGCCTTGCGGTGGTCCTCGGCCAGGCCCAGGTACATCAGGGCGTTGACCTTGATCCCCTCGCGCTCCTCGTCGGTCAGCTCGCGCCGCACCTTCGCCGGTACGCCCGCGACCAGGGAGCCGGGCGGCACGACCATGCCCTGCGGCACCAGGGCCTGCGCCGCGATCAGCGAACCGGCGCCGATCCGGGCCCCGTTGAGGACGGTGGCCCCCATGCCGACAAGGACGTCGTCCTCGACGGTGCAGCCGTGCAGCACCGCGTTGTGCCCGACGGTGACCCGCTCGCCGACGCTGACCGGGAAGCCCGGGTCCACGTGCACGGTGCAGTTGTCCTGGATGTTGCTCTCGGCGCCGATCACGATCGGCCCGCAGTCGGCCCGCAGGACCGCGTGGTACCAGACGCTCGCGCCCGCCCCGAGGGTGACCTCGCCGAGCACCACGGAGGTGGGTGCGGTGAATGCGGTCGGGGCGATCTCGGGCGTCTTGCCGCCCACTGCCACGACCATCGCCTGCTCTGCCATGCGCCACTCCTTGTACGGATCCCGGTACGGATGCCATCGCGCCGGGTGTCACGCTAAGCGACCGCGCCTGGGCCCGCGCGGCCGGGGGGCCGCTTACGATCACGCGATGGCACTCTTCCGGATCGCCCGCCGCACCCGGCTCGCCCCCACCGAGACGTGGCGCCGGCTCACCGACTGGGAACGGCACGGCGACAGCGTCCCGTTGACCCGGGTCACCGTGCACACCCCGCCGCCGTCCGACACCGGCACGGTCCTCGTGGCCCGCACCGGTCTCGGCCCCCTGGGCTTCGACGACCGGATGGAGATCACCCGCTGGCAGCCGCCGACCGGGACCGGCCCGGGCGTGTGCCGCCTGGAAAAGCGCGGCCGGACGGTCACCGGCTGGGCCGAGATCGAGGTGGGCCGGGCAGGGGCGGGGTCGTACGTGGTCTGGCGAGAGGACCTGCGCGTACGCGGACTCCCGCGCGCGTTGGACGGGTTGACGGCGAGGGCTGGGCGCGTGGTGTTCGGCCGAGCGGTGAGGGTGCTGCTGCGGGACAGAACCCCCTGAGCGCCGCGACTTGGCGCTGCCGAACCCGCTTAAGGGGCGCGGGGCTGTGACATGGTGCGGCTCCGCCGCGCGGGCTCGACCAGCTACGGACGGCCCGCACCGGACCAACAGACCCGCGGGAGCTCAGTCCGCGGCCGGAACGTTCTCCGCCGTGGACTGCCCCGCCTCAGCCTCAGCCATCGACTTCTTCGCCCGGTTCTTGACCACCAGCATCGAGACGACGCCGATCAGCAGCGCGGCGACCAGACCCAGGTAGGAGAAGTTCTTCAGCCAGGACTCCGCGACGATGCCCAGGTAGTAGATGACGGCCGTCGTACCGCCCGCCCAGCAGATCCCGCCGAGCACGTTGGCGATGAGGAACTTCCAGTACGGCATGTGCAGTACGCCCGCGAGCGGGCCCGCGAAAATGCGGAGCAGGGCGATGAAGCGGCCGAAGAAGACGGCCCACATGCCCCACTTCTGGAAGGACCGTTCCGCCAGGGCGACATGGCCCTCGCTGAAGTGCTTGGGGAACTTGCGGCCGAGCCAGGCGAGCAGTGGCCGACCGCCCTTGCGGCCGATGGCGTAGCCGATCGAGTCGCCGATCACCGCGCCGGCCGTCGCGCAGGCGCCGAGCACGACCGGGTCGATGTGGCCCTGTTGTGAGGCGAGCAGTGCCGCGCTGATCAGGACGACCTCGCCGGGCAGCGGGATCCCGAGGCTTTCGACCCCGATGACCAGCGCCACCAGGAGATAGACACTGACGGCGGGGATGTGCTCCAGCCACTCCTGGATGTGCAACGCCGCTTCCTCCCGCTCGCACCGGGCCGGAGCCCGGCGTGCGCCCCCCTGGCGCACGCCGGGAAGCCTACCCGGTCAGGGCCGGCCGGCCGCGGCGCGGAAACGGACCTGGCCACGGCCGACGAGCCGCTGTTCGCGCGCCGAGACGCCCACGCTCACCTCGCGCGTTCCGGTGCCGAGCACCCAGCCGTGCCGCTCCGGGTCCCACGAGGACAGCGAGCGCGCGGAGATGCGTACGGTCACGCGCTGCTCGCGGCCGGGCTCCAGTTCCAGGCGGCGGTAGCCGGCCAGTGCGCGGCGCGCCTGGTCGAGGCGGAGGTCGGGCGAGGGGCCGAGGTAGACCTGGGCGACCGTGGTGCCGGTACGGCGGCCGGTGTTGCGGACGGTGAAGCCGACCGCGAGCCCGTCGCCGTCGGGCCGCACGCCCAGTTCCGCGTACTCGAAGCTCGTGTACGACAGGCCGTGCCCGAAGGGGAAGAGCGGCGCCACGTCCTCGGCGTCGTACCAGCGGTAGCCGAGGTGGATGCCTTCGGAGTACTCCTCGGTGCCGTCCACTCCGGGGTAGCGGTGCGGGTCCCCGGCCACCGGGTGCCGGTCTTCGGAGACGGGGAAGGTCTGGGTGAGCCGGCCGCCGGGGTCGCAGTCCCCGAACAGGACGGCCGCGGTGGCCTCCGCGCCCTCCTGCCCCGGGTAGTACATCTGCAGTACGGCGCCGACGCGGCCGAGCCACGGCATGGTGGTGCACGACGAGGTGTTGAGGACCACCGTGGTGCGGGAGTTGGCGGCGGCGACCGCTTCGATCAGCTCGCTCTGGTGGCCGGGCAGCGCGAGAGCGGTGCGGTCGGCGCCCTCGGTGGCGTCCTCGTACGCGAAGAGGACGACGCTCTCGGCCGCGCGGGCGGCGCCCACCGCCTCGGCGACGTCGGCCGCCCGGGTGGCTCCGGTGGTGCGGCGGAGGCGGAAGAGCTGGCCCTTGTCGCGGCCCTTGGCGGTGATGGTGAGCCGGTGTGCCCCGGCGGTGAGGTCCAGGGTGCTGCGGCGGACGGTGAGCCCGTCGGGTGCGGCGCCGATGAGTCCGCCGGCGAAGAACTCGCCGAGGCCGGGCGCGGGCGGGAAGAGTTCGGTGCCGTCGAGGAGCACTTTGGGGCGGTCGCCGGAGTAGTGGATGTAGAAGGTCCACTCGTCGGCGTCGTCGACGGCGAGCGTGCCGTCGTACGTCCAGGTGGCGCCCGGGGCGACACCCTGGCCCTCGAAGTCGGCGCCCGCGGAGGTGCCGGGGAGCGGCTTGCCGAAGAGGTCCTCGCCGAGTGCGTAGCCGACGTGGGCGCCCTGGCCGGCCCGGGCCCCGAGGGCGTCGAGGGGGCTCTGCGCGTGGTCGGGCACGACGTGGGCGCTGCCGCCGCCGCTGACGAACGGGATGGTTCCGGTGGGTCCGATCACGGCGATGCTCCGGGCGGCGCGGCCGGTGAGGGGGAGGGTGGCGTGCCGGTTGTGGAGCAGGGTGGCGCCGGCCTTGGCGACCTTGAGCGCGGTGCGCGCACCGGCCCGCGGGTCGCGGCCGGGCCGGGCGGGAGCGCTCCCGTCGAGGAGCCCGAACCGGTCCATGACGGACAGGACGCGGCGCAGGGAACGGTCGACGAGCGCCTCGGGGACGCTGCCGTCGAGCACGGCCTTCTTGAGGGCGTCGGCGAAGTAGTTGCCGCTCGGCATCTCCATGTCGAGCCCGGCGGTGAGGGCGGCGACGGTGCTGTGGGCGGCGAACCAGTCGGTCATGACCCAGCCGTCGAAGCCCCAGTCGTCGCGCAGGATGTCGCCGAGAATTGGCTTGTTCTCGCAGGCGAAGGTCCCGTTCACCTTGTTGTACGCGCCCATCACGGCGCCCGCTCCGGCGGCTACGGCCGCTTCGAAGCCGCGGAGTTCGAGTTCGCGCAGGGGCTGTTCGGCGATCCGCACGTCGATGGACATGCGGTCCTTCTCCTGGTTGTTCAGGGCGAAGTGCTTGACGGTGGCGATGAGGCCCTGGCTCTGGATGCCGCGGATCTCCTCGGCGACCAGGTCCGCGCCGAGCAGCGGATCCTCGGAGAAGGTCTCGTAGTTGCGTCCGGCGTACGGGGTCCTGATCAGGTTGACCATGGGCGACAGGAGGACGTCCTGGCCGAGGGCGCGGCCCTCGCGGCCGATGACCTCGCCGTACTCGCGGGCGAGCGCGGGGTCGAAGGCGGAGGCCAGCAGCACGGGGGCCGGCAGCGCGGTCGCGTGGGCGGTGACGCGGACCCCGGCCGGTCCGTCGGCGAGTCTGAGCGGAGGGATCGCGAGCCGGGGCACACCGGGGACGTAGCCGGCCTGGCCGAGGCTCTTGGGATCGTCCGCGCCGTGCAGGAGGCCGACCTTCTCGTCCAGAGTGAGGCGGGCGATCAGCGCTTCCACCCGGCGGGAGGCCGGGGTGGCCCAGAACGCGCGGGCGGGGGCGGCGAGGGTGCCGGTCGCGGTGGCCGCGACGGTGACGGCGCCGCCGAGCAGACGCAGTGCTGACCTTCGGGAAACGGTGTCGGACATGGACCGTCACTCCTTTGTGTGCGGGCACGACGTGGTGGACCGCGGCACAGCAGGCGGCGGGCCGGCGTTCGACCTGTGAACGCACTATGCGTCACGACCGAGTTGACAACCCGTCAGGCGCCACGAGGCGCCGGGAAACGTAGGACCGTCCGGTGGAAGAGTCAATGAAGGTGAACGGGGCGGCCGTCAGGACATGGAAAAGGCGCCCCGGCCGGAGCCGGGACGCCTTCGGGTTCCGTAGCCTGCGCCACGGAGTGATCAGGAGTTGGGGCGAAGCGTCCACACAACGGTCATCTCGCCGGTCACGGCGCCGTCCGCGCGCTGGATCTCGATGACGACGGGGAACTCGGGGCGCTGCCCTGCGTCGAGCTCGGCCACCACGTCGGCGATCGGGCGGCCCAGCGTCGCGGTGGCGGTGACGACGCCCATGGCGAGCTTCTTGTAGCCGATCTCCGCCTTGACGGCGAGCGGCACGGCACGGTTCATCTGGTCGCCGAAGGCGGCGATGACGATGGCGCCACTGGCGGACTCGGCGAGCGTGAACATCGCTCCGGCGTGCGGTCCGCCCACGTGGTTGTGGTACTCGGACTGGTCCGGCAGCTCCACCACGGCACGCTCGGGGGTGGTCTCCAGGAACTTCAGGTTGAGGGTGCGGGCCATGGGAACGGTCGCGGCGAGCATCTCGCCCACGGACATCTGATCAGCGCTCATGGGGCCGATGTTACCCATGGGTAGCCACCATTGGCCATCCCCTGACGGGGGCGGCCGTAGCAGGAGCGGGAGTGCACCTCTATGGTTACTGGCCATGTGGCCAGGACAGCAGCCGCCCGGGGGCGAGCAGAACCCGCAGGATCCGAATCAGAACCCGTACCAGCAGCCGGGGTACCAGCAGCCGAATCCCTATACGCAGCCGGGGCAGCAGCCCGCGCCGCCGCCGGGGTATCCGCCGCAGCAGGGTTACCAGACACCTAACCCGTACCAGCAGCCCACGGTGCCGCAGTACCCCGTGGGCAGCCCGCCCGGGCCGCCGCAGCCACCGGAGAAAAACGACAAGAAGAAGACCACCCTCATCGCCATCATCGCGGCCACCGCCGTGGTCGTGGCCGCCGCCGTGACCGGCGTGGTGGTCCTCAAGGACGACGGCAAGAGCGACACCAAGGCCGACGGCAAGGACAAGAAGTCGCCCGCGGCTTCGTCTCCGGCGGCGCCGTCCTCCCCGGCCGCCAACCCGCGTGGCGCGGGCACCCAGGTCCAGCCGGTGATCGCGGGCTGGAAGGTCGTGGTGAACCCCACCAAGGGCGACGCCTTCGACGTACCGCCGGACTGGGAGGTCGACAGCCCCGGCATGAGCGTCGGCTGGTCCGACAAGGCGGACCCCAACGGGTTCGGCGGCATGATGATGTCCTCCCCCGCCTACTACAAGTCCAAGTGGTGCACCACCAAGAACGGCAGCGGTCGCGACGAGAACACCGCTCTCGCCCAGATCGGCACCAAGGGCGCGAACGGCGCCAAGTCGACGGACGACGCGGCCGAGCAGGCCGACGACTGGCTGTACTACGCCTACACCCAGCCGGACAAGAACCACATCACCTCCGAGAAGCCGGTCCCCTTCACGACGAAGTCGGGTCTTCAGGGCAGCGTGGTCCGCGCCAAGACGACGGGCGCGAAGAAGACGGACAAGTGCTCCACCGAGGGCCAGTCCGTGCTATTCGGCTTCAAGACCGCCAAGGGCGACCTCGCGGCCTGGAGCTTCATCGCCAACACGGGCGTGCCCGGCGCGGTCGACGAGGACACCATCCAGAAGATCCTCGGCACCATACGGCTCGTGCCGGTCACCGACTCCGGTTCCTGACGCGCACCGGTAACGCGCACCGGTGACGCGATCCGGTCCTGACAGGGGCCGGGTTCCTGCCGCGAGCGAGGCCGCAAACCGTTTGTCGCCACGGGGTGGCGGCGGCGATAGTCCCTGAGTGACTTCCGCCGCCGCCACCCCTTCGCACGCACGCCGCCCGTCCTGGGCGGGCCGCAACTACACCCTGCTGACCGCCGCCGCGGTCGTCACCAACCTGGGCAGCCAGGGCGCCCTGATCGCGGCGGCGTTCGCGGTGCTCCAGTCCGGCGGCAGTGGCGGCGACGTGGGCCTGGTCGCGGCGGCCCGCACCGTGCCGCTCGTCCTGTTCCTGCTGGTCGGCGGCGCGCTGGCCGACCGCGTTGCGCGGCACCGGGTGATGGTCGCCGCCAACACCCTCAACTTCCTTTCCCAGGGCGCCTTCGCGCTCCTCGTCCTGACCGGCGACCCGAAGCTCTGGCAGATGATGGCCCTCACCGCGCTCGGCGGCGTGGGCCAGGCGTTCTTCGGCCCGGCCTCCGAGGGCATGCTCATGTCCAGCGTGAGCGGTAGGGAGGCGGGCCGGGCCTTCGCGCTCTACCGGATGGCGATGCACGGCGCGGGCATCGGCGGGGCCGCACTCGGCGGCGCGCTGATCGCCGTGTTCGGCGCGGGCTGGGTGCTCGCGATCGACGCGGCGGCCTTCGCGGTGGCGGGCGCGCTGCGGGCCTTCCTCGACGTGAGCCACATCCCGCCGCGCGAGGCGGGCGGCGGGATGATCTCCGATCTCCGCGAGGGCTGGCGGGAGTTCGTCACACGGCCGTGGCTGTGGTCGATCGTGGTGCAGTTCTCGGTGGTCAACGCCGTGGTCGCGGCGGCCGAGGCGGTGTACGGACCGCTGGTGGCCCGCGACGAGCTGGGCGGTCCCGGCCCGTGGGGGCTCGCGCTCGCCGCGTTCGGCGTCGGCACGTTCTGCGGCGCGCTCCTGATGATGCGCTGGAAGCCGCGCCGGCTGCTGCTCGCGGGCAGCCTGTGCGTCTTCCCGCTCGCCCTGCCCTCTGCGGCGCTGGCGGTGCCGCTGCCGGTGGCCACGCTCGCGGCGGTCATGCTGGTGACGGGCGTCTCGATCGAGGTGTTCGGCGTCTCGTGGATGACCGCCCTCAACCAGGAGATCCCCGAGGAGAAGCTCTCGCGCGTCTCCGCCTACGACTGGCTGGGCTCGATCGCGATGGTGCCGCTGGCCACCGCCCTCGCCGGGCCCGCCCAGAACGCGGTCGGCCGTACGTCCGCGCTGTGGGGCTGCTCGGCGCTGATCGTGCTGCTCACCGCGGCGGTCCTGTGCGTGCCGGACGTACGCCGCCTGACCCGGCGCACCGAGCCGGTGGCCGCGGGCGGGCCCGAGGTGTCAGCCGATGCTGAAGGCGCCGTCGGGCGGCTCGGGTGAGGGCTGTGCTTCCGCGTCGCCGACCGGCCGGGCGTCCGCGATGAAGCGGCGCAGCGAGTCGCCGTGCTCGACCCGGGCCGGGAAGGCGTCCCCCGCCGTGCGCCGGGCGAGCGCCGCGACGTCCAGCGGGCGCGCCGAGGCGAGCAGTACCGCGTTCCCGAAGCGCCGCCCGCGCAGCACCGACGGCTCGGCGATCAGCGCGACCTCTGCGAACACCGCCCGGAACGTGGCCAGTTGGGAGCGCAGGAAGGCGAACGGCGCGCCGTCCGCGAGGTTGGCCGCGTAGATGCCGCCGGGCTTGAGGACCCGCTGGGCGACGCGCGCGTACTCGATCGAGGTGAGGTGCGCGGGCACGCGCGAGCCGCCGAAGACGTCCGCGACGAGCAGGTCCGCGGAGGCGGCGGGCGCCCGCTCGGCCCAGGCCCTGGCGTCCGCCGCGTGCAGGGTGATCCCGGCGTCCGGGGGCAACGGCAGGTGTTCGCGGACGAGTTGGACGAGCGCGCGGTCGGCGTCCACGACGTCCTGCCGCGAGCCCGGCCGGGTCGCCGCGACGTAGCGGGGCAGGGTGAGCGCCCCGCCGCCGAGGTGCAGCACGTCGAGGGGGGCGCCTTCGTCGGCCGCGCAGTCGACGACGTGGGCGAGCCGGCCCACGTACTCGAACTCGATGTAGGTCGGGTCGTCGAGGTCCACGTACGACTGCGGGGCGCCATTGACGGTCAGCAGCCAGCCGCGCTCGCGGTCGACGTCGGGCAGCAGTTTGGCGGTGCCCCAGTCGACCTCCCGGATGACGGGTATCGGCTCGGCGCTCGGGTCGTCGTTCACCGTCCCATTGTGCGCCCGGCGGCCGGATGCGGATCGCCGGGCGGCGTGCGTCAGGCCCAGAGCGCCTTGACGGCGTCGACGTGGGCGACGGCCTGGGCGAGGCCGGCCCGGGCGGCCGGGGCGCGCCGCGCCGGGTCGAGGCTGTTGCGCCCGAAGGCCTTCTTCGCGGCGGCGTCGGGGGTGATGAGCTCCACCTTCGCGCCCGCCTCGGTGAGCTTCGCGGCCTGGGCGGCGGGGGAATCGAGCGGGCCGCCGCCGGCCGGGCTCGGCGCGATGATCACGATGCGGCGGCAGCCGGCGGCGAGGTGGGCGTTGGCCGTGGAGTGCAGGCCGCCGTCGATCCACTTGCACCCGTCGATGGTGACCGGCGGCCACACCAGCGGCACCGCGCAGCTCGCGGCGACCGCGTCGATGAGCGACACGCCGCTGTCCTTGTCGAAGACCCTCAGCTCGCCGGTGTCGACGGCGACCGCGGTCAGCTTCAGCGCCCGCTCGGGCCACGCGTGCGTGAGCAGCCGGGCGGCGATGACCGCGCGCCGGTCGGCCTCGCTCGGGGTGTCCGCGGCGAGCGCCAAGCGGCCCATCTTCGCGCCGTAGTCCTCGGGCGTACGGGAGCCGATCACGGCCCGCGCGTAGCGGAAGAGCTTGCCGGCTCCGAGGTGGCCCGCGATCTCCCCCTCGGGCTCGGCGAGTTGACGCCCGTACAGCTCGGCGAGGGATATCCGGCGTGCGCTCGTGTTCACGCCGACGACCGCGCCCGCCGAGCTTCCCACGACGAGGCCGGCGTCGGTCAGGTCCACGCCCGCTTCCGCGAGCCCGTACAGGATGCCGGTCTCCCAGCCCACTCCGGTGAGCCCGCCCGAACCGAGTACCAGTGCAGTGTCCGTCATGATCGCAGTGTGCCCGAACGCCAACGGCCCGCCTCCCCCGGGGTGTTGGGGAAGGCGGGCCCGCTGGTCACAGGACCGAGCTGACCGTCCCGGCGCCGACCGTGCGGCCGCCCTCGCGGATGGCGAAGCCGAGGCCCGGCTCAAGCGGCGTGTCACGGCCGAGCTCGACGGTCATGGTGACCGTGTCGCCGGGCCGCGCGACCGCGAGCTCACCGAGGTCGACGTCGCCGACCACGTCCGCGGTACGGATGTAGAACTGCGGCCGGTAGCCGGTCGCGATCGGCGTCGAGCGGCCGCCCTCGCGCGTGGAGAGGACGTACACCTGGGCGGTGAACCTCCGGCGTGGCGAGACGCTGCCGGGCTCGGCGACCACGTGTCCGCGGCGGACCGCGTCACGTGGCACCCCGCGCAGGAGCAGCGCCACGTTGTCGCCGGCCTGCGCCGACTCCATGGGCTTGCCGAACGTCTCCAGGCCCGTGACCACCGACTCGACGTCCGCGCCCAGGACTTGGACCCGGTCGCCGACCCGCACGGTGCCGCGCTCGACGGCTCCGGTGACGACGGTGCCGCGCCCGGTGATGGTGAGCACGTTCTCGACCGGCAGCAGGAACGGCGCGTCCACATAGCGCTCGGGCATGGGCACATAGGTGTCCACGGCGTCGAGCAGCGCGCCGATCGCCTCGGTCCAACGCGGCTCGCCCTCCAGGGCCTTGAGGCCGGAGACCCGTACGACGGGCACGGAGTCGCCCCCGTATCCGTGCGCGGAGAGCAGCTCGCGGACCTCCAGCTCGACCAGGTCGCTCAGCTCCTCGTCGCCCGCGTCCGCCTTGTTGAGCGCGACGACGATGTGGTCGACGCCCACTTGGCGGGCCAGCAGGACGTGTTCGGCCGTCTGCGGCATGATCCCGTCGAGCGCGGAGACCACGAGGATCGCCCCGTCCAGCTGGGCGGCGCCGGTGACCATGTTCTTGACGTAGTCGGCGTGGCCCGGCATGTCGACGTGCGCGTAGTGGCGGGTGTCGGTCTCGTACTCGACGTGCGCGATGTTGATGGTGATGCCGCGGGCGGCCTCCTCCGGGGCCCGGTCGATCCGGTCGAACGGCACGAACGTGCCGCTGCCGCGCTCGGCGAGCACTTTGGTGATGGCGGCGGTCAGGGTCGTCTTGCCGTGGTCGACGTGGCCCATGGTGCCGATGTTGAGGTGGGGCTTGGTGCGTACGTATGCCGTCTTGGGCATGGCTGAATGTCCCTCGCGTGGTCGCTGAGCGTGCTGGGACCCCTGAATCCGGCCGACCCTCCCCGTGCGGGGTCCGCCGGACTTTCCGGGAAGGGTCAGCTTCGGGCGCCGCCGAGGGGCGCCGCGGCCGTGAATGCCTCGGCCGCTGTGAAGACGGCAGCCTTCGGCGCGTCCGCGACTGCGGACGGCGCTGCGAGGAAGGCGTACCTGGACATGTCGCCGATCATCCCTGGTGGGCGGCGGCGCGTCGAATGGTTTTCGGCGGGCGGAAGTTGGGGCGGCAAACGCCGCCTACAGGTTCTTCAGCGCCTCGCGCACCGACAGCGGCGACAGACGTTCGCGCTCGGCCGTCACAAAGGCGCGGACCGCGCCCGGATCGGTCTTGGCGTACTCGCGCAGGCTCCAGCCGATGGCTTTGCGGATGAAGAAGTCCGGGTGCGTGCCGCGGCGCAGGCAGTAGTCGAAGAGGCGGTCGGGGTCGGTGTGTTCCTTGTGGGCGAGCTGGTGGAGCAGGGCGGTGCGGGCGATCCAGAGGTGGTCGTCGTCGATCCACTCGTCCATCACGGCGGTCAGCTCGTCGTCGGCGGCGACGAGCGGGCCGACGACGTGGGCGGCGAGGTGGTCGACGGTGTCCCACCAGGAGGTGGTGGCGACGAGGTGCCGGGCGACCGGCAGGAATCCCGACGAGCAGACCCGGACGTTGCGCCGCAGGTAGTCGACCGCGAAGTAGTGGTACTCGCGCTCGGCCAGCTCCCAGCACCGCAGCGCGACAGCGGCGCAGTCCGCTTCGGTGGGCCGCGCGAGCCCGTCGAGCACGGCCCGCGACAGCGCGCGCCGCTCGGGGGTGCGGATGCCGAGGAAGGGGGCGATGCCCTTCATGTACGCGACCATCTCGGCGGCCCGGTGCGGATCCCCACCCCCGGGATAGACCCGGACGAGCCGTCCGAGCACGTCGTCGGCGAGCGGGCTGCGGGGCGCGCGAGGGGTCATGGGCCCACGGTACGGGGAGGGTGTCCGGGGCTTCGCCTGCGGCGGGCGACCGCCCGCGTCGGTTAGTCTCCCCGGATGCCGGAGCCCGCCGTCCGCCCGTCCCCCGGCCTCGCCGCCCGCTGTACGAGAGCAGTGCTCTCGCCCTGGGCGCGGCTGGGGCTGCTCGTCGTGGTGCTCGCGGCCGCCGGGAGTGCCGTCCTCGTCCTCCAGCCGCAGCGGCTGCTCGCCGAGGGCTGGCCGCCGCAGGTGGGCGGGGCCGGCGCCGTCGTGCTCTTCGCGGTGGCGTACGGGCTGTGCACGGCGGCGTTCGTGCCGCGTCCGATCCTCAATCTGGCCGCCGGGGCGCTCTTCGCCACCTGGGCCGGATTCGCGTCCTCGCTGGTGGGCACGGTGCTCGGCGCGGGCATCTCGTTCGGGCTCGGCCGGGTGCTCGGGCAGGACGCGCTGCGGCCCCTGCTGCGCGGGCGCTGGCTGAAGGCGGCGGACGGCCAGCTGTCGCGGCACGGGTTCCGCTCGATGATGGCGATCCGGCTCTTCCCCGGCGTGCCGTTCGCCGGCGCCAACTACTGCGCGGCGGTCTCGCGCATGAGCTGGGCGCCGTTCCTGCTCGCGACGGGCCTCGGCTCGGTGCCCAACACCCTCGCGTACGTCGTCGCGGGCAGCAGCGCCTCGTCGCCCACCTCGTCCGCCTTCCTGATCGCCATGGGCTTCATCGTGCTGAGCGGGGCCGCGGCCGCCGTGGTGGGCTGGCGCAAGCGGCACCGGCTGCGGCAGCGGTAGCGGTTGGGCGGAGGCCCACCACAATCCGGACGGCCACGCTTCCCCCAGGCCTCGCCGCGTCAACCATCCGTTCACCCACGGCCGTTACCGTGCCCTCGATCCGCGCAAGATCTCCGGGTGCAGCCGTGCTGCCTCCGGTGCTCCGGCCGGTCCCCCGTCGTGCCCGACCGGCCGTGGCCCCGACCCTCTTGGATGGCGCAGCAACCCATGTCTTGGTTCGAATCGTTCATACTCGGGCTCGTCCAGGGGCTCACGGAGTTCCTGCCCGTCTCCTCCAGTGCGCACCTGCGGCTGACGGCCGCCTTCGCGGGCTGGCAGGACCCGGGTCCTGCGTTCACGGCGATCACACAGATCGGCACCGAGACGGCCGTCCTCATCTACTTCCGTACGGACATCGCGCGGATCGTGTCGACCTGGTTCCGCTCGCTCACCGACCGCTCCCTGCGCCGGGACCACGATGCGCGGATGGGCTGGCTCGTCATCGTCGGCTCGATCCCGATCGGGGTGCTCGGCATCGTCCTGAAGCACCAGATCGACACGTCCTTCCGCGATCTGCGGGTGATCGCCACCACCCTGGTCGTGATGGGCGTCGTGCTCGGCGTCGCCGACCGGCTCGCAGCCCGCGACGAGTCGGGCGGCCGCCACCGGGCAGCCAAGGAGCGCAAGTCGCTGCGCGAACTCAGCACCAAGGACGGTCTGATCTACGGCATCTGCCAGGCCATGGCTCTGATCCCGGGTGTCTCGCGCTCCGGCGCCACCATCAGCGGCGGCCTCCTCATGGGCTACACCCGCGAGGCGGCGGCCCGTTACTCCTTCCTGCTCGCCATCCCGGCCGTCCTCGCCTCGGGGGTCTTCGAGCTGAAGGACGCGGGCGGCCCGGGCCAGGCCCCGATGCTTCCGACGCTCTTCGCCGCGGTCATCGCCTTCGGCGTGGGATACGCGGTCATCGCGTGGTTCATGGCCTTCATCTCCAACAAGAGCTTCATGCCCTTCGTGGTGTACCGCATCGTCCTGGGCATCGCCCTGTTCGCCCTCATCGCCGCGGGCACCCTCAGCCCGGACGCGGGTGGCGGGCTCTGACTCACTCACTGCATACGGGAGTTGAGGCGCTCAGCCCGCCGACTCCTCGGGGCCGTCCCCCTTGAGCTCCTCCGCGCGCAGTGCCAGGTCCTGGAGCACATCGGCCGATGTCACGTCCCGCTCGCCGGAGTCGTGGACCTGGGCGAGGGCCACGAACGCCAGGCTGAACGCGGCCACGAGCTGCCGGATGGCCCCGCCGACCTCCCGCGCCACGAGGGTGGCCATCTCCTGCGGGGTGGCGTCGGCGGGGATCTCGATGTGCGGCATCGTCTCGTTGAGCAGAGCGGTGACGATGCCGATCTCCGTGTCGGGGGCTCCCCGTTCGGCCTCCGCCTCGATGCGGCGGCGGTAGTCCCCGGCCTCGGTGAGAATGCCGATCACTCGCTTGAGAACCTCGCTCTGCTCCATGCCGCGAGGATAGGCGGCGACGCCCGCCCGGGCGCCGGACAACGCCCCGACCGCGCCGGGCAGTTGCCACGTCCGTACGGCCAGCTGTCCGGATCTCGCCCCCGGCAACCCACCGGTTGCGGCCCTCCCACGCCACTCAACTGTGGCATGTTGGCTGAGAGTTCCCACTCCGTGGCGGTGGGTCACCTGATGGCCGTAGGGTTGTCCCCATGCCCCCGACTTTCGACCGCCGCTGCCTTCGCCCTGCCGACGTGGTGAACGCGGAGATCCGCTCGCTGTGGGAGCGGTCCGACGGACGCCTCTCGCCCGAAGAGGAGGAGCGCTACCACTGGCTCCTGGTCGAGTGGGCCGCGGCCGTGCGCCAAGACACCGCCCAGGCAGCCTGACACCGGGCGGGCCAAACGTCCCACACCCTGTGATCTTGGCCACCCCGCACCGCTCCCACCTGGGGTTCGGCGCATTTGGCGGGGTCGGTTGTCCGACCGGACCCGTAGCCTGGTCGCATGTCTTCCTCCCCCGAGCGGTCCGGCCCCGTGCCGTCCGACGCGGATGCCGCCAACGACGCCATCCGTGCGCTCGTCGACGGCGCGGACGAGCACTGGCCCGCGGAGGAGTACGAGCGGCTGCTCGCCGAGTGGGCCGCGGCGGTGGGCGAAAGTGCCCCGGTGGCGGCGGGAGCCCCCTCGCGGCGGCGGACCTGAGCCGCGCGAATTCCAGTTGCTGTGGCCCTCGTCACGGTGTTGGAGTGGCCGGATGGACACCGACGCGCTGAACAGCGACACCGATGACGAGTTGCTCGCGATCTTCGACCGGCAGCTGCGGGAGAACGCCCTGCCCGACGGTCCCGGCGCGACGGTCGAGCGGACCGGCGACGTCGTACGGCAGGTGGGTCCGGGCCACGTGTGGAACGGCATCCTCTGGTCGGACCTGACCGCGGCGAACGCGGACGCGGAGATCGCGGCACAGGCCCGCCACTTCGCCTCCCTCGGCAACGAGTGCGAGTGGAAGCTGTACGCCCACGACTGCCCCGCCGACCTCGGCCGGCGCCTGCTCGCTGCCGGGTTCGAGGCCGAGCCCGCGGAGACCGTCATGGTCGCCCGGGTCGCGGACCTCCCCCTCGACGTCGAGCCCGCCGACGGCATCACGCTGCGCCCGGTCACCGACGCGGCCGGGGTGGACCTCATGGCGTACGTCCACGAGCGGGCCTTCGCCAACGACGGGGCCCGGTTCCGCGCGCGCCTCCTCGCCCAGTTCGCCGAGGCCCCCGACACCTTCACCGCGGTCGTCGCCATGGCTGGGGACGTGCCGGTGAGCGCGGCCCGCATGGACTTCCACCCCGGCACGGAGTTCGCCAGCCTGTGGGGCGGCGGCACCCTGCCCGAGTGGCGCGGCAAGGGGATCTACCGCGCCCTGATCGCCTACCGCACCCGGATCGCCGCCGAGCGCGGCTACCGCTACCTCCAGGTCGACGCCTCCGACCAGAGCCGCCCCATCCTGCGGCGCCTCGGCTTCACCCCGCTGACGGTGACGACGCCGTACATCCGGCAGCCGTAGGAGCCGCCGGCGGTCAGCACCGGCCCTCGAACGCGCCGTGCCGGCCCGCCCCCGCCGCGAACCTCGCCGCTCCCTCGGCCGCCTCCCCCAGAGCCTGGGCGCCGTGCCGCACCTCGCCCAGCAGGGCTTCCGGCTCGGTGCGGCCCTCCTGTTCGAGCAGGGACATCCGGTCGTGGCGCAGGCACGTCTGCGGGAAGGCGGCGATCTCGGCAGCCAGCTTTTCCGCCGCGGCGCGGGCGGTGCCGCTCGGTACGACCCGGTCGGCGAGGCCGATGGCGTGGGCCTCGGCCGCGTCCACCGGTCGCCCGGTGAGTACGAGGTCCATGGCGCGGCCCGCCCCGATGAGCCTCGGCAGCCGTACCGTTCCGCCATCGATCAGGGGCACGCCCCAGCGGCGGCAGAAGACTCCGAACACGGCGTCCTGCTCCATCACCCGCAGATCGCACCACAGCGCGAGTTCGAGGCCGCCCGCCACCGCGTGCCCGGCGACGGCCGCGATCACCGGTTTGGAGAGCCTGAGCCGGGTGGGGCCCATCGGGCCGTCGCCGTCCTCGGTGACCCTGTTGCCTCGGTCGGTGCCGATCGCCTTGAGGTCGGCGCCCGCGCAGAAAGTGCCTCCCTCGCCCCAGAGCACCGCCACCGCGGCCTGCTCGTCGGCCTCGAAGGCGCGGAAGGCGTCGGCCAGGGCCTTCGCGGTCGGGCCGTCCACCGCGTTGCGCGCGCCGGGCCGCGAAAGGACCACCGTCGTGACCGGACCGTGCCGTTCGCTGCGTACCGCTGGAGCCGTCTCGTCAGTCATGGCGCCAGCGGTAGCACGGGTCGCCAACCAGCCACAAGTGCAGGGCTCTTGGCGTTCCGGTCCCGCTGGCACAGACTGAACCGATGACGCAGCGCGTGGATCTCGGGACCCTGCTCGACCGTTTGGCCATCGACGAACTCATCACCGGATATGCCGCGGCCGTCGACGACGGGGACTGGACCGCCTACCGCGCCCTGTTCGCCGCCGACGGCCGCGCCGACTACCGCCCGGCGGGCGGCATCGAGGGCCCGGCGGAGGAGGTGGCCCGCTGGCTCGCGGAGACCATGCGGCTCTTCCCGGTCCGCCAGCACCTGATCACCAACCGGCTGCTGACCCTCCAGGATCTCGGCGGCTACCCGGGCGACCGGGCCGAACTGCGCGCCGACTACCTCAACCCGATGTGCTTGGGCGCCAACGGCGACGGCACCCCGCCCACGCCCGACTTCGAGGCCGGCGGTCGCTACACGTTCTCGCTGGTCCGCACGGACGCGGGCTGGCGGCTGCGGTCGGTGACCGTGCACGAGAAGTGGCGGCGGATGTCGGGGGCGCTCGCCGGGGGCTGAGCGCGCGGGCGGGACGCGCCGGGCGCCGGGCCGTCTGTGCGCGGCGACGCCCGACCCGCACACTGGCAGGGGAACCCAACGGATCACGGGGGCGGGCAAGGAGGCGCGGTATGCGGATTCCGGTCGGCCGTCACACACCGCGTCTGAGCTCCGCCTGGTGGCGCGGGGCGGCCGCGGTGCTCGCCGGGGCGCTGCCCTCGCTGGCCTTCCCGGCGCCCTCGCTGTGGTGGTTCGCCTACGTCGCCCTCGTGCCCTGGCTGCTCCTGATCCGTTCCGCGGGCAGCGTGCGGCGGGCAGCGCTCGACGGCTGGCTCGGCGGCATCGGGTTCATGCTCGCGGTGCATCACTGGCTGCTGCCGAGCCTCAATGTCTTCATCGTGGTCCTGGCCGCTCTGCTCGGGCTGCTGTGGGCGCCGTGGGGCGTCCTGGTGCGCTCGACGCTGGGCGGCGGGCCCTCCGTTCTGCGCGCGCTGGCCGCCGTGGCGGTGGTGCCCTCGGGCTGGCTGATGGTGGAGCTCGCCCGGTCGTGGCAGGGGCTCGGCGGGCCGTGGGGGCTGCTCGGCGCGAGCCAGTGGGAGGTCGCTCCCGCACTGCGGCTGATGTCGGTGGGCGGGGTATGGCTGGTGAGCCTGCTGGTTGTGGCGGTCAACACTGCCGTCACGCTGTGTGTGGCGTTCCCCCCTGTGCGTACCGCCATGGTTTCCCTCCTTGTGGTGTGCGCCCTCGCCACGGGGGCCGTGTGGATGTGGGCTCCGCACATGCAGCGGGACGGCCGGATCAGGGTCGCCGTGGTGCAGCCGGGTGTGATCGAGAACGGGGATGCCCGGTTCGCCCGCAGCGAGGCGCTGACCCGTGCGCTGGCCGGGCAGCACGTGGACCTGGTCGTGTGGGGCGAGAGCAGCGTCGGGCAGGATCTGGCGGCCCGGCCGGATCTGGCCGCGCGGATCGCGACGCTGTCCAAGGACCTGAACGCGGACATCCTGGTGAATGTGGACGCGCGCAGGTCCGACAAGCCGGGAATCTTCAAGAGCTCGGTCCTCGTCGGGCCCGGGGGTCCGACCGGGCAGCGCTACGACAAGATGCGGCTCGTGCCGTTCGGCGAGTACATCCCGGCGCGTTCGCTGCTCGGCTGGGCGACCTCGGTCGGCAAGGCGGCGGGCGAGGACCGGCAACGGGGCACGACGCCCGTGGTGATGACGCTGCCGTCCGCGGTACGGGTGGGGCCGCTGGTGTGCTTCGAGTCCGCGTTTCCCGACATGAGCCGTCATCTGGTGCGCATGGGCGCCCAGTTGCTCATCGCGCAGTCCTCGACCTCCACGTTCCAGGACACCTGGGCGCCCGCCCAGCACGCCTCGCTGGCCGCGCTGCGCGCCGCCGAGACGGGCCGCCCGATGGTCCACGCGACGCTGACCGGCATCAGCGCGGTCTACGGCCCCGAAGGCGAGCGGATCGGCAACTGGATCGGCACGTCCGCGAGCACCTCCGCGGTGTACGACGTGCCGCTCGCCACCGGCACCACTCCCTTTGTGCGGCTCGGCGACTGGGCGGTGTACTCGGCGCTCGGCGCCCTCGCCCTGTTCTGCGCGGCCGAGGGCGTGCGTGCGCTCAGGAGGCCTGCTCCAGAGCCTCCCGCACCACCCTCTCGCACAGCTCATGAGTCGCCAGCGCGTCCTGCGCGCTGAGCGTCTTGCCCGCCCGTACGGCGTCGAGGAAGGCGAGGACGGACTGCTCGATGCCGCGCTGGCGGGCGACGGGCACCCAGTCGCCGCGGCGGCGCACGGTCGGCTGGCCCTTGTGGTCCACGACCTCGGCGAGGTTGAGGACCTGGCGCTTGGTGTCCTGCCCGGAGACCTCCAGGATCTCCTCGGTGGACCCGTTCATCCGGTTCATGGTGCCGATCGCGGTGAACCCGTCGCCCGAGAGCTGGAGGACGACGTGCTCCATCAGCCCCTCGCGCACGCGGGCCCGTACGACGGTGTGCTCGATCTGTCCCGGCACCAGGAAGCGGAGCGTGTCCACGACATGGATGAAGTCGTCGAGCACGAGGGTGCGCGGGTCTTCGGGCAGCCCGACGCGGTTCTTCTGCATCAGGATGAGCTCGCGGGGATGGTCGGCGCACTGGGCGTAGCCGGGCGCGAGGCGCCGGTTGAAGCCGACGGCGAGGCTGACGCCGCGCCGCTCGGCGAGCGCCACGAGCCGCTCGGAGTCGGCGAGTTCGTACGCCAGCGGCTTGTCGACATAGGTCGGTACGCCCGCTTCGAGCAGCCGGGCCACGATCTCGGGGTGCACCGCGGTCGGCGCGTGCACGAATGCCGCGTCGAGGTCCCGCGCGAGCAGCGATTCGAGGTCGGTGTGGCGCTGCGCGGCCGGTATGCGGTGGGTGTCGGCCACCGCGGCCAGGGTGGCCGGGGTGCGGGTCTGCAGATGCAGTTCCGTGCCCGGCAGCGTGGTCAGAACCGGCAGATAGGCCTTCTGCGCGATGTCCCCGAGTCCGATGCATCCGACCTTCACGGGGTCTCCTTCTGCCGAGGGGTGTCCTGCTTCCTTGCCTGGTCAGCATACGTGCGCCCAGGCGGCTGCCAGGTGGCGATGTCCGCGAAGGAGCGCAGCGGGAAAGCAGGGCAAAGTACGGAGACCGCGCTGATCAGAGTGTTGCGGACCGCGATGCCCACCGGGTTGCGCAGCATGTTGATCCGTGCGGTCCGCTCCGCTTTGCGGACGATGCCCATGGTGCGGGGCAGCCGCTCGGCGGTGTAGTGGGCGAGGCCGGTGGCGAGGTCGCCGTGCGGGTCCGCGTGGTGGGCCAGGACGATGGCGTCCTCGATGGCCTGGTTGCCGCCCTGGCCGAGCGTGGGCGCCATGGCGTGTGCGGCGTCGCCGATGAGGGCGACCCGGCCGCGGTGGTGGGCGGGCAGGGCCTCGGCCATCCAGTGGACGTCGTTGCGCAGCACCGGGCCTCCCTCGGCCGCATCGAGGACGGCCGGGATCGGGTCGTGCCAGGCGCCGAACAGCCGTCGCAGCTCGGCCAGTTCACCATCGGGGGCGCGCCCGCCGCGCGGGATCCTGGCCGCCGCGTACGCGTAGAGGCGGCCGTCCTTGAGGGGCTGGGTGCCCCAGATGCGGCCGGGCCCCCAGGTCTCGTGCGGCGCGAAGGGCCGGCCGGGGTCGGGCACCACGACGCGCCAGGTGGTGAAGCCTGCGTACGCGGGGCCGGGGTGGGCGGGGAACAGGGCTTTGCGCAGAGCGGAGTTGATGCCGTCGGCGCCGACGACCAGGTCCGCCTCGATGTCCCCCGTGGCGGTGCGCACCACCGCGGGGCGGTCGACCGCTCCGCGGTCGGCCAGTTCCGCCAACTCGCCGGTGCGCAGGGCTCCTTCGGGCAGCGCTGCGGCGAGGGTGTCGATCAGGATCGCCCGGTGCAGCAGGACCATCGGGCCGCCGAAGGCCTCGGCCGCGGCCTGCGGATCGGTACGGGAGAGCCAGCGGCCGCTCGGTGTGCGCAGGCCGCCCTCCCCCTGCCAGGCGGCGAGCGCCCTGACGGCGTCACCGAGGCCGACGACATCGAGTGCCCGCTGAGCGTTGGGGGCGAGCCCGATGCCCGCGCCGACCGGCTTCAGCTCAGCGGCCCGCTCCAGAACGGTGACCCGCCAGCCCCGCCGGACCAGGGCCAGGGCGGCGGTGAGCCCGCCGATTCCGCCGCCGACGACCACCGCGCGGGATGTTCCGTTGCCGCCGTACACGTCCATGACGCCCCCTGCCGACTACGCCTGTAGTGAGAAGCCAACGGTACTACAGCTGTAGTGCGCGGGATAGATTGACCTCATGGCCGCACGCACCCCGGGCACCTCGCGTGCCGATCTCATCGCCGACACCGCGCTCGCCCTGCTCACCGAGCGGGGCATGCGCGGCCTCACCCACCGGGCCGTCGACGAGCTGGCGGGGCTGCCGCAGGGCTCGACCTCCAACCAGGCGCGGACCCGCCAAGCGCTGCTCGAAGCGGCGGTCCGGCGGCAGGCCGAACGCGAGGCCAAGGTGCTCGTCCCGGCCGAGATGCCGGCGCCCGGGAGCGGCCCCGACGAACTGGCCGGCGCGCTGGCCCTGGCTCTGCACCGCCACCTCACCGGCCACCGCGAACTGCTCGTGTCCCGCTACGAGTTGGCCCTGGAGGCGACCCGGCGCCCGGAGCTCCGCGCGTACTACGACGCGGCCGGACGTCAGTTCAGGGCGCCGCTCGTGGCGCTGATGAAGGCTGCGGGATCGAGCGCGCCCGAACGCCACGCGCTTTCCCTGATCTCGTTCAGCGAGGGCCTGATGTTCTCCTGCGTGGCCGGTTCCTACCACGCCGAGGTGCCGTCCGAGCCGGAGATCCGGCGCGGCTTCACCGAGCTCCTTCGCGGCATGCTGGCCGGGCCGCCGCTCCGATAACCGTTGGCTCCGGCCGAGGCCGTCGGAGAGGATGACGCCATGACGACCTCCGAAGTACCGCCCGCCGAGACGACCGAGCGCAACGAGCCCGCACTGGACGCGGCCGAGCGGGCCATGCTCGACGGCTGGCTGGAGTACCACCGCCGGACGCTGGTCTGGAAGTGTTCCGGGCTCACCGACGAGCAGCTCAAGCAGGCCGCCGTGCCGAGCTCCACACTCACCCTGCTCGGCCTGCTGCGGCACCTGACCGAGGTCGAACGCTGGTGGTTCACCACGGTGTTCGGCGGCGAGCCCGACGGTTGGGTGTACGGAACCGAGGAGGACCCGGACGGCGACTTCCACTTCGGCCCCGACGACACGTACGCGGACGCCCTTGCCACGTGGCAGCGTGAGGTCGCGACGGCCCGATCGCACGCGGCCAAGCGCGACCTGGACGACCTCAGCGTCGGCACCGCCCGCGACGGGCAGCACTTCAGCCTCCGCTGGATCTACACCCACATGATCGAGGAGTACGCCCGCCACAACGGCCACGCCGACCTGATCCGCGAGGCGCTCGACGGCTCGACGGGCGACTGAGCCCGCGGAAACACGGAGGCGGCCGGATCACTCGTGCGGGCCATTTATAGGCCCGTACTATCGCCCAACTCCCGCCGTAGCCAGCAGAGTTGCCAGATGCACCGAACCAGGAACGCGCTGAAGCTCATGACGGCCGTGGCAGCCCTGACCGTCTGCGGATGCGTCTCGGGCTGCGTCTCCGTCGACGCCCGGACCACGCCCTCCCAGCCACCCGCCGCCCCGCCCGCCCGACCGCAGGGCGAGGTCGCTCCGCAGCCGCAGATCGTCCAGGCCCCGGCCCGCGAGGCCCTGGACACGGTTCTGCCGCCGGACACCCCCTCCCCTTCGCCTCCCCCGCCGCCGAAGGCCGAGCAGCCGGACGCGCCCCGCCATCACCACCACTCCCGGGCCGAGCAGCCCAGGCACTACCCGGCCGCCCCCAGGAAGCAGCACCCCCGGCCCGCCCCCGCGCCGCCCGCCTCGGGCGGCATCTGCGCGCTGGGCCAGGGGTACGGCGGCTGGCAGGCGGACAGCCCGGAGGCCCGCATTTGCCGCGAGGCATACGGTAATTGACGATCCGTCACACTCGGCCGAAGTGTCATCTCCCGATGGGCGCCCGAGGCCGCGGACTGACGGTCGGCCGCACGCCATCGAGCTGAGGGGCTGATGGTGGGTCACATGGCGTCCACCTGCCGCTCAAGCCGGCGCAGCGCCTCACGGATGTCGTTCCCGTACGCGTCGTCGGACAGCGCGTCCAGGGCGGCATGGGCCCGGCCGAGGTGGAGCCGTGCCTCCTCCGGACGGTGCAGTTTTACGTAGTCGGCGGCGAGGTTGAGGTGGAGCGAGGGGTAGAAGGCCCGCACCGCGAGCCAGGCGTGGTGCTCGGTGAGGCGCTCCTGGCTCAGGCCGTCGGCCGCCGCCAACGCCCTGAGGTCCCAGGCCAGTTCGTCCCCCGTGTCGTCCTGCGCGTCCGCCATGTAGTGGGCCAGGGTGCAGCGGTGGAGCGCGTCGCCGTCCTCGCCGATCTCCGTCCACAGCGCTCCGAAGCGGTTGCGGGCCTCCTCGCGGTCCCCGCCGTGCAGCAGCATCATCGCTTGCCCGATCCGGGTCATCACGATGTCCCCCGGGGCTTCCTGCATGTCCGTCACCGCTGTCTCCACCAGTCGTCCAGTCGTCACGAAAAGCCGAACGACTTCGACGCTATCCGCCGCCACTGACAATCGGCCTCAGGCTCGGGCGGGGCCCCGGGGCTGTCAGCCGGACGCCGTCACAACGCCCGGCCGACGATCACGCCCCTCGGCCGGTCCGCCTCAGCCCAGGTTCGGCACGCGCCAGTCGATCGGGGCGTGACCCTGCGCCGCGACCGCCTCGTTGATCTGCGTGAACGGGTGCGAGCCGAAGAACTTCTTGGCCGAGAGCGGCGAGGGGTGCGCGCCCTTGACCACCACGTGGCGCTCCTCGTCGATCAGCGGGAGCTTCTTCTGCGCGTAGTTGCCCCACAGCACGAAGACCGCCGGGTCGGGCCGCGAGGCGACCGCGCGGATCACCGCGTCGGTGAACTTCTCCCAGCCCTTGCCCTTGTGCGAGTTGGCCTCTCCGGAGCGCACGGTGAGCACCGCGTTGAGCAGCAGGACGCCCTGCTCGGCCCACGGCATCAGATAGCCGTTGTCCGGGATGTCCAGGCCGAGCTCGTCGCGCATCTCCTTGTAGATGTTGCGCAGCGACGGCGGCGTCTTGACGCCGGGCCGCACCGAGAAGCACAGGCCGTGGCCCTGGCCCTCGCCGTGGTACGGGTCCTGGCCGAGGACCAGGACCTTCACCTTCTCGTACGGCGTCGCGTCCAAGGCCGCGAAGACCTCCTCGCGCGGCGGGAAGACGGGGCCCTTCGCCCGCTCCTCCTCGACGAACGCGGTGAGCTCCTTGAAGTACGGCTTCTGGAGCTCCTCGCCGAGGACGCCCTGCCAGGACTCGGGCAGCATGGCGATATCGGTCACGTCAACAACCTCCGTGGGACATTCGGTTACCGCACTCTCGTTGCGGATTTCCGAACCTACCCGGAGCCACTGACAACGCCGTCCGCGCCCGCCCCTACCAGCTGGTCTTGCGGTACAGCTCCCACATCTGCATGACGGTCTGCGGGTCCATGGCGCGCTCGCCGCCCGCGATGTCGTCGCTCGCCGCGATGTAGAGCTTGCCCTGCCACAGGGGCAGCAGCCGTACGTCGTCGACGAGGATGTCCTGGGCGCGCTCGAACTGCTTGCTCACCGCGCCCCGGTCGGAGATCTCGCGGGACTGCGGGATCAGCTGCGTGGTGATCTCGCGCGGATCGTAGGGCGTGCCGACCGCGTTCTCCTTGCCGACGAACGGCGCGATGAAGTTGTCCGGGTCGGGGAAGTCGGGGAACCAGCCGCGCCCGAAGACGGGGAAGTCGCCCGCCTGGAAGCCCTCGGTGTACGTCTTCCAGGGCCGGCTGTTGAGCGTGATGTCGAAGAGGCCCGAGGAGTCGAGCTGCCGCTTGAGCTCCTGGAACTCCGCCACCATGGAGGAGCCGTAGCGGTCGGTGGTGTACCAGAAGGTGAGCGGGACCGGGGTGGTGATGCCGGCCTTGCGCAGGATGTCCCTCGCCTTGGGGACGCTGGGCGAGCCGAAGGCGTCGAAGAAGCTGGTGGTGTGCCCGTTCACGCCGGTCGGGACCATGGAGTACAGCGGTTCGGCGGTGCCCTTGTAGACCTTGGCGACCAGGGCGTCGCGGTCGACGAGCTGGGCGACCGCGCGGCGTACCGCCGGGTTCGCGGCCTCTGGGTCCTTGGGGTTGAAGACGAGGAAGCGGATCTCGGTGCCGGTGTTCTCGACGAGTTCGAGCGGCTTGCCGGCGGCCTTCTCGTTGCGTACGTCCTCGACCTCGTCGGCGGTGATGCCGCGGTAGGTGACGTCGATCTGCTTGTCCTTGAGGGCGTCGACCATGGTCTTGGAGTCGCGGAAGTAGCGGATGGTGACGCCGTCGTTCTTGCGCTGTGCGAAGCCCTGGTAGCTGTCGTTCTTCTTCAGGACCGCGCGGTCGCCCGCCTTGTACGAGTCGAGCGTGTACGGGCCCGAGCCGGTGAGCCCGCCGTCGTCGCGGAGCTTGTCGGCCGGGTACGCCTTGGGGTCCACGATCGACATGGCGGGCGCGCCGAGCACGTAGGGGAAGGTCGCGTCGGGCTTGTTGAGGTGGAAGGTGACGGTCAGGTCGTTGTCGACGGTGACGTTGTCGAGGCTGGTGAGCAGCCCCTTCGGGCCCGCCTTCACATTGATCTTCACGATCCGGTCGATGGAGTACTTGACGGCGTTCGCGTCGAGCTTCGTTCCGTCGGAGAAGGTCATTCCCTTGCGCAATGTGCAGGTGAACGTGCGGCTCGACTTGTCCTGGAACTGGCAGGACTGCGCGGCGTCGGGCTGCGGCGCGCTGCTGCCGGTCGGGAAGGCCACCAGAGTCTGGAAGACATTCCGGTACAACTCCCACGATCCGTCCCAGGAGGCGGCCGGGTCGAGCGTGCTCGGTTCGCTTGTCGTCCCCACTGTTATCTCCTGCTGCGCCTGCGAACCGCCCCCCGAGAGCAGTCCGCAGCCGCCGAGCAGGGATATGGACGCAAGGGCCGCCATGGTGCGCCGGCAGATGGTCCGTTTGAACACGTGCACGCTCCTCGATCGGCCATGGGTCGGCAGACCATACCGCAGTGCCCCGCTGGGTCGACCGACCGTCTCAGCAGGGCACGTTGGAATATTCAGGAGCAAATCCGCTCAGTTTTCGCGGACCTCTAGCGTCAGTGGACTCCGGCGTTCAGGAACAGCCCGCCGTCGACGACCAGCGTCTGTCCGGTGACCCAGTCCGACTGCTCGGAGGTGAGGAAGGCGGCCGCGCCGCCGATGTCGGCGGGCACGCCGAGCCGGCCCAGCGGGTAGGCCGCGGCGGCCTCCGCCTCGCGGCCCTCGTAGAGCGCCTGGGCGAACTTGGTCTTGATCACGGCCGGGGCGATCGCGTTGACCCGGACCACCGGCGCGAACTCGTGCGCCAGCTGGAGGGTCAGGTTGACCATGGCCGCCTTGCTCATGCCGTACGCGCCGATGAAGGGCGAGGCGGAGACGCCGGCGATGGAGGCGATGTTGACGATCGCGCCGCCGTTGTCCTTCTGCCAGGCCTTCCAGGTCTGCTGGGCGAAGCCGAGCGCGGAGATCACGTTCGTCTCGTACACCTTGCGCGCGACGTTCAGGTCGAGCTCGGCGATCGGGCCGAACACCGGGTTCGTGCCGGCGTTGTTGACCAGGAAGTCGACCCGGCCGAAGGCCTCCATGGTGCGCTCGACGACGGTGGCCTGGTGGGCCTCGTCGGCGGCCTTGCCCGCGACGGCGATGACCCGGTCGGAGCCGAGCCGCTCGACGGCCTCCTTGAGGGCGTCCTCGCCGCGTCCGGTGATGCACACCCGGTCGCCGCGGGCGACGAGCGCCTCGGCGATGCCGTAGCCGATGCCGCGGCTGGCTCCGGTGACCAGGGCCACCTTGCCCGACAGTTCAGGAAGTTCAGTCATGTCCCTTGCCCCTGGCCTTAGTTGAGCGGTCCGCCGGCCACGTACATGACCTGGCCGGAGACGAAGCCGGCGGCGTCGCCCGAGAAGAAGGCGATCGCGTTGGCGATGTCCTCGGGGAAGCCGACGCGCTGGACGGGGATCTGGGTGGCGGCCGCGGCCTGGAACTCCTCGAAGCCCATGCCGACCCGGGCGGCGGTCTGCGCGGTCATCTCGGTGACGATGAAGCCGGGGGCGACCGCGTTGGCGGTGATGCCGAACTTGCCGAGCTCCTTGGCGAGGGTCTTGGTGAAGCCCTGCAGGCCGGCCTTGACGGCGGAGTAGTTGGCCTGGCCGCGGTTGCCGAGCGCGGAGGACGAGGAGAGCGAGACGATGCGGCCCCACTTGGCGTCCACCATGTGCTTCTGACAGGCCTTGGCCATCAGGAACGCGCCCTTGAGGTGCACGTTCATCACGGTGTCCCAGTCCGACTCGCTCATCTTGAAGAGGAGGTTGTCGCGCAGCACGCCCGCGTTGTTGACGAGGATGGTCGGCGCACCGAGCTCGGCCGCCACGCGCTCGACGGCCGCCTCCACCTGGGCGCTGTCCGACACGTCGCAGCCGACGGCGACGGCCCGGCCACCCGCCGCGGTGATCTTGTCGACGGTGTCCTTGCAGGCCGCCTCGTCGAGGTCGAGTACGGCGACGGCCCGGCCCTCGGCCGCAAGCCGGACGGCGGTCGCGGCGCCAATGCCCCGCGCCGCCCCGGTCACGATGGCGACACGCTGCTCGGTGGTGGACATGCTGTTCTCCTCGCCCTGGGATCCGCGGCCCTCAGTCACTGAGCAACCGCTTAGTAGCTTCAGCAGTCGAGACGCTAGAAGCCCTGGCACCCGGTGTCAACGGCCCACGGATCCCCCGGCGCATGTCACACCCCCGCAGGGGCGGAAATCAGCGCACGAGGAGGTCGAGCAGCCGCTCGGCCTCGGCCGCCGGATCGGCGGTCAGGCCGGTGTGCACCGGGCCCGGCTGGACGACCGTGGAGCGTGGCGCGATCAGCCACCGGAAGCGGCGGCCGGCGTCGTCGCCCGCTGCCTGTCCGGCTCCCTCGCCGCCGCCGCAGACGCCTTCGACGGCGCGCAGCGCGGCCCGCACGCCCACGACGTCCGCGGCCGGGTCGAGCGCCTTCAGCTTCGCCTCGTCCAGATGGGTGCGGGCCGCGACGAAGGAGTGGGCGCGGCAATAGACCAGCACGCCAGCGTTGAAACATTCACCGCGCTCGACGCGTGGCACCACGCGCAGCAGCGCGTACTCGAAGACATCGCGCTTGCTCAACGGTCGGCATCCTTCTCGCGGCTCTTGCTGTTCTTGGTGGGGTGCGGCCAGGGCTTGGCGTGCTCGGTCAGCCAGCCCGGGGGTTGCGGCGCCTTTGTCTTCACCGGCGCGTCAAACGTGATCCGCTCGTGAATATCGGCGGCCCGGGCGAGCAGCGGCTCGACATAGGCGCGGCGCAGCGCGTCGGTGGTGTCGAACCCGGGCTCGTCGACCAGCCACTCGCAGGGCACCAGGGCCGCGACCTCGGTCAGGAGCTCCTCTGTGACCAGCGGCGCCAGCTCGGCGGCAGCGACGGCGATGTCGGGGCCGAACGGCGCGAGCGCGTGATCGGAGGCGTTGTACGGCTTGGCCGCCGACGCCGCGGCGCCGGGCCAGTTGTGGTGCCAGATCATCGTGGCCCCGTGGTCGATGAGCCACAGGTCGCCGTGCCAGACCAGCATGTTGGGGTTGCGCCACGACCGGTCGACGTTGTTGATCAGCGCGTCGAACCAGACGACCTTGCCGGCCTCCACCGCGTCCACCTGGTAGGCGAGCGGGTCGAAGCCGAGCGAGCCGGGCAGGTAGTCCATCCCGAGGTTGAGGCCGCCGCTCGCCTTGAGCAGCTCCTGCACCTCCTGGTCGGGCTCGGACAGGCCGATGACCGGGTCGAGCTGGATGGTGACCAGTTCCGGGACGCGCAGCCCGAGCCGCCGGCCGAGCTCGCCGCAGATGACCTCCGCGACGAGCGTCTTGCGGCCCTGGCCGGCCCCGGTGAACTTCATGACGTACGTTCCGAGATCGTCGGCCTCGACGATGCCCGGAAGCGACCCGCCCTCACGCAACGGCGTGACGTACCGGGTCGCGACGACCTCATTCAACATTTTCCCGGGCCATCCATCTCTTCGGCGTTCTCTTTGGCGTTGCAATCAACGGCATGCATGGGGGGTAGTTACTGCGAGGCCCCGTGGACTCAGTGGAGGCAGAGGCAGAACGGATGGCCGGCCGGGTCCGCGTAGACCCGCCAGTTGGCCTCCGGGCGAACCTGGTCCGTCCGCTCAAGGACGGTCGCGCCGAGGGCGAGCGCCCGCTTCTCCTCCCCTTCCAGGTCGTCCACGTCGAAGTCCAGGTGGATCTGCTGCGGGTGCTGCTGGCTGGGCCATTCGGGCGGCCGGTATCCGTCCACCCGCTGGCAGGCCAGCGGCGTTCCCTCGAACCCGTGCACCTCGACCCAGTCGGAATCCTCCGAGTCCGCGACCACCCGGCCGCCGAGCAGATCCGCGTAGAACTCCGCGAGCCGTACCGGATCGGCACAGTCAAGCGCGACCGCCTGCAGCTTTCGAATCACTTCCGACACCCCTCGTCCCTGGACGGTTTCAGCGACTCCCCCGTACGAGAGGGGTCGCACCCGAGCAACCGTACGCGGTTCCTCGGCCGGGCCGCGGCGGGGTGACCGGCGAGTGGCGCCGGTCGGTGCTGCGACTGGAGCGGGCGGCACGCTCGATCAGAGGAGGCTGCCGGAATGGAGCGTCCGTCTCGCAACTCCCGGCTCAACAGCCGTCAGCCATAAGAAAGTTCGGCCATCGCGGCCATTACGACAACAGTCACTGGCCCACCCCGGCCCACACCAATTCCGGCGAATCAGCTCTGTTTGGCAAATCTCAGCCGGAGCAGGGAAGATCATTAAGTAGAGGTGCAGACCATTAAGGAATCGTTAGGGTAACGCGTCCGTAGTGTCGTGAATGCGGTGATGCCTGGAGACCCGGCCGCCGACGCGCTGTGGGAATCATCACGCGCAGCGGAACCTGAATGACTCGTTCGTTCGCCGGTGTGTCCCAAGTGACCACATTGATCGCAGATCCGACCCAGGCCCCCGGTGGGCGCATCCCGCGCACGCACACTCCCGGCACCGGAATTCCGGCCGCGGCCTGCGGCTCCAGGCACCCGCGCGCGGGACGGGTGTCACCTCCCGCAAGAGGTAGGCCTAGGCCTAGGCCTACTGGCCTTCCCCTGCGCGACGCCCAAGATGATCAACGTAAGACAACGGGGGTGATCCTCCCGGGCCGAGCAACATGGAGACGACTGACATGACGGATGGTTCGACCGGTTCCCCGCACGGAGTGCGGCAGGGACGCTCGTGGTTCACGGCGGGCTGGGTGGCGATGGGCCGCGGGCTCGCCATGTTCGGCCTGGGGCTGCTTGCCGTGTTCCTCGCCTGGTTCGCGCTCACCGCGATGTCCCTGGTGCTCATAGGCGTCGGCCTGTTCCTGGTCCCGCCCATGGTCGCGGCGGTGCGCTGGTCGGCGCAGGCGCAGCGCCGGATGACCGCCGCGAGCGGGGTGGAGATCGCCTCCCCCTACCGGGCCGCTCCCCCGGCGCGGAGCGGCTGGCCGGGCGCCTGGCGCAGGTGCGAGGCGCTCTTCACCGACAGCGCCACCTGGCGTGACCTGCTGTGGGCGCAGGTCGCCATCACCGTCGGCGGACTGCTCGCGATCATCCCCTTCGGCATGCTCGCGCACGGCGTCTTCGGTCTGCTGCTGCCGCTGATCTGGGAGCCTGTGGTCACCGCCTGGGACGGCAGTTGGTACATGTTCATCCCGCTCAACGACCACGACGACGCCGTCATGGCCGCCGTGCTCGGCTTCGTCGAGATCCCCGTCGGCCTCTTCATCGCACCGTACGTACTGCACCTGCACGCCCGTCTGACGCACTCGGTGCTCGCCCCCACCGAGCGGTCCCGCATGTCGCACCGCGTCCAGCACCTGGCCCGGACCCGCACCGACGTGGTGGACTCCTCCGCCGCCGAGATCCGCCGCATCGAGCGCGACCTGCACGACGGCGCGCAGGCACGCCTGCTCGCCATGGGCATGAAGATCGGCGCCGCGGAGTCGCTCCTCGACCAGAACCCCGAGGCCGCCCGCGCCCTGCTGGCCGAGACCCGGGACGCCTCGGTGCAGGCGCTGGAGGAACTGCGCAATCTGGTCCGCGGCATCCACCCGCCCGTGCTCGCCGACCGGGGCCTGGTCGACGCCGTACGCTCCCTCGCCCTGGAGAGCCACCTCCAGGTCCACGTCACCGCGAACCTGCCGGCCCGGCCGGAGCCCGCCGTGGAATCCGCCGGCTACTTCGCCGTCTGCGAGCTGCTGGCCAACGCGACCAAGCACTCCGGCGCCCGCCGCGTCCTGATCGACCTTCAGCACCGCGCCGGCGCCCTCTTCATCACCGTCACGGACGACGGCCACGGCGGCGCGGGCGCCGAGGCGGGCAGTGGCCTGCTCGGCATCGAACGCCGCATCGGCGCCTTCGACGGCACCCTGGGCATCAGCAGCCCCCCGGGCGGCCCGACGACGGTCACCCTCCAGGTCCCCTGCAAGCTGACGACGGGGGTCTGACCACCCAGCCCCGACCACCCAGCCCCGACCGCCCGGTTCCTGAGAACCGGGCGGATCGCTGAACGCCCCGGGCGCCACTCCCGTACACCCTCACGCAGCTACGCGTCGTACGTCGAGAGGACAGTCAGCATGAGCACCGAATCGCAGTCCGTACCCGTGCAGGTACCGGCGCGCCGCACCGTCATCGCGTGTGTCGGCGCTGCCGGGCTCGCCGCCGCGCTCACCGCTTGCGGGGGCGGCTCGGACAACGCGGGCGGGTCCGACGGCGCCAAGCCCGCCGGGAACGGCGGCGGCAAGGACGCCGGGGGCGTGCTCGGCAAGACGTCGGACATCCCGCAGGGTGGCGGAAAGATCTTCGCCGCGCAGGGCGTCGTGGTCACCCAGCCGACCGCGGGGCAGTTCAAGGCGTTCTCGGCGAAGTGCACGCATCAGGGCTGCGCCGTGTCGTCGGTGTCGGGCGGGACCATCAACTGCCCTTGCCACGGCAGCAAGTTCGATGTCGCGGACGGCAGCGTCAAGGGCGGCCCCGCGCCGTCCCCGCTGCCCGCCGCCGCGATCTCCGTCGAGGGGGGTTCGATCAAGCTCGCGTGACCCGGCGGGTCACCTTGAGGCAGCCCAGGATGTCGTCGGTGGCGGCCACCGTGGCGACCAGCGCGAGGGTGTTGCGGATCATCGCGGGGGTGTAGTCGGCCGGCACCCCCGCGATCGCGTCGGCCGCGACCACCACCGTGTAGCCGAGGTTGACCGCGTCGAAGACCGCGTTGGGGATCGCCACGTTCGCCGAGACGCCGGTGACGATCAGGGTGCGGCAGCCGAGGTTGCGAAGGAGCGGGTCCACGTCCGTGCCGGCCACGGGCGAGAGGCCGTGCAGTCGGCGTACGACGATGTCCTCGTCGGCCACCTCGATGGGCTCGGCGATCCGCACCGCCCGCGAGCCCGAGTACTGCTGCACGGGCAGCCGCTCAGCGGCCCGGAACAGGCGCGCGTTGCGGCTGGCCCCGCGCCCGTCGGGGCGGCGCTCCGCGACCGCGTGCAGCACCTGGATGCCCGCCTCGTGCGCGCCGGCCACCAGCCGGGCCACGTTGTGCAGGGCCCCCGACCCCCTAGCCACCTTGGCGAGTTCGGGCAGTGCGCTGTCCGCGCCCACCACGCCCTGCTGGCATTCGACGGTCAGCAGGACCGTGGAGGCGGGGTCGAGCTGTTCCGCGAGGAGTTCCTTCGTCGCCATGGCGCGGGAGGCTAACCGCCATTGCGTTACGAGGGAAGAGCGAGCCATCATTTCTGACACATCGTCAGAATGCTTGCACGCACTCGTGGAAGGGATGGCGCAGATGACCGCCACGCAGCGCCGGGGCCGCCGGATCATGATGACCGACGAGGATCGCGACGCCTTCCTCGGCGAGCAGCGCACCTGCCGGGTCGCCACCGTCTCGGCCGACGGAAGGCCGCACGTCGCCCCGCTCTGGTACGTCTGGCACGGCGGCTCGCTCTGGCTGTACTCGATCACCCGCAGCCGCCGCTGGACCCAGCTCGGCAAGGACCCGCGCGTCGCGGTGGTGGTGGACGACGGCACGGAGTACGGGGAGCTGCGCGGGGTGGAGCTCAGCGGCAGCGTCGTCCCGGTCGGTGAGGCTCCGCGCACCGGGGAGCCGTGTCCCGAACTCCTCGATGTGGAGCGGGAGTTCGCGGCGAAGAACTTCGGTCTGGACGAGATGTTCCACGACGGGCGGCACGCGTGGCTGCGGCTGACGCCGGACACCGTGGTGTCGTGGGACTTCCGCAAGCTGGGCGGCGACTTCGGGCGGTAGCGAGGCCCCCTAGGCCAGCCGCTCCCCCGCCGCCGCCAGCGCGTCGACCGCCGCCCGGATCGAGGGCCTGCGGTCGGCATCGGCGCGCCACACCGCGTACACATGGCGGCTCATCGCGTCGCGCACCGGGACCACCCGCACCCCGTCGGGGATCGGGCCGCGGCCGAGGCGCGGAGCGATGCTGACCCCCAACCCTGCTTCCACCAGGGCGAGTTGGGTGGCGTGCTCGCGGGCCACATGGGCGATCCTCGGCTCGATCCCCTTGCCGCGCAGGGTGAACATCAGCCACTCGTTGCAGAACTCGCCCTCGGGCCAGGTGATCCACTCGTCGTCGGCGAACTCCTCCAGGTCCACCACATCCCGGCCGGCCAGCGGGTGCCCGGCGGACAGGGCGACGTCCGCGAGGTCGTCGAGGACCGCCCGCTTGGCGAGCCCGTCGGGCAGCGGCAGCGGCTTGTTGTACCAGTCGAGTACGAGCGCGAGGTCGAGGTCGCCGAGCAGCACGCCCCGCACCGACTCGTCGGCCTCCAGCTCGTCGGAGCGGACGGCGAGCTGCGGGTGCTCGGCGCGCAGCGAGGCGAGCGCCGCGGGGAAGAGCCCCCGGGCGGCGGTGGCGAAGCCCGCGATCCTGAGCTCACCGACGACTCGGCCGCGCTGGGCCTCCAACTCGGCCTGGGCGACCTGGACTTGGGACAGGATGCGCGCGGCGTGCTCGGCAAGGAGCTGGCCGGCGTCGGTGAGCCGCACGCCACGCCCGTTCTTGGCGAGCAGCGGCTGGCCGGCCTCCCGCTCCAGCTTGGCCAGCTGCTGGGAGACGGCGGAGGTGGTCACGTGCAGGGTGTCGGCCGCGCCGCCCACCGAGCCGTGCCGGGCCACCGCGTCGAGGATGCGCAGGCGCTCCAGATTCAACATGTAAGCGATACTAACTTATCCCGCGCATGATTTCTCGCTTGTGCTACGTAGTTCTGGGCCGCATTCTGGTCGTCATGAGCACCAGCGCCCCGTCCCGGGCCACCTCCTCCCCACCGATCCCGACGACCACCCTGCGCCGCCCCGCCCTGGACTGGCGCATCCGGTTCGCGGCGCTCTCGCTGATCTGGGGCTTCAGTTTTCTGCTGATCAAGGTCGGCACGGACGGCTACGCCCCGTTCCAGGTGACCTTCGGACGACTGCTCTTCGGCACGCTGGTGCTCGCCGCGGCGATGGCCGTCAAGCGCGAGCGGCTGCCGCGCGGGCGCCGCACCTGGCTGCATCTGACCGTGGCGGCGCTGCTCCTCAACGCCGCGCCGTTCTCGCTCTTCGCCTACTCGGAACTGACGATTCCGTCGACACTGGCCGGCATCTGCAACGCGACCTCGCCTCTGTGGGGCATGGCGCTGTCGTTGGTCGCGCTCTCCGAGGACCGGCCGACCCGCCGCCGGGTCGCGGGTCTCGGCCTCGGCTTCCTCGGGGTGCTCACGGTGCTCGGCGCCTGGCAGGGCTTCCACGGCCTGGACGTCACGGGCACCGCGATGGCGCTGCTGGCCTCGCTCTGCTACCCGATCGGCTGGATCTACGTCCGGCGCACGCTCGCGGGCAGCGGCCACTCCAACCTGTCCCTGATCGGCTCGCAGCTCGGCGTCGCCACCCTCCAACTGGCCCTGGTCACCCCGCTGTTCGCCGGTTTCCCGAGCTCCTTCCCGCTCGTCCCGCTGCTCGCCGTCGCGGCGCTCGGCGCACTCGGCACGGGTCTCGCGGTGCTCGTCCAGTACGGGCTCGTCAACGAGGTGGGCCCGACCACGGCGCAGATGGTCACCTACTTCATCCCGGTGATCGCCACGGCGGCCGGTGTCGCGGTCCTCGGCGAGAGCCTCAGCTGGAACACGCCGGTCGGCGCGGCCATCGTGCTCGCGGGCGCGGCCCTG
Source organism: Streptomyces sp. NBC_00212 (assembly GCF_045206365.1). NCBI lineage: Bacteria > Bacillati > Actinomycetota > Actinomycetes > Kitasatosporales > Streptomycetaceae > Streptomyces > Streptomyces sp. NBC_00212. The sequence goes on along the minus strand of NZ_CP108115.1, from coordinate 7,278,348 downwards.
GCCCAGAGCCGCGCCCGTTCGAAGAAGGCTTAGAGCCTGTGTCTGAACCCCGTCCGGATCAGACCGCGGCGTCTGGTGCGTGCGATCGCAAGGCGGCTGGAAGTCCTTGATGGGGGTACCCCCTGGCCTTTCAGGCCTTGGGGGAGGAGCTACCAGGGCTTTCGGCCAACGCCGCATGGGGGTCCCCCCTGGTCCCTGAGACCTTGGGGGAGTGCGTGCCAGGCGTCGCGGGCCCGGGCGGGGTTCAGACACAGGCTCTCAGTAGGCGTAGCGCGTCCCGGGGCCCGGGCCGATCGCGGAGGCAATCGCGTCCGCGAGCGGCCCGATGTCGTCCTGGGCCAGGCTCGACACGGTGAGGCGCACGCCGGGCGCGGAGGCCATCCGGAAGCGGGCGCCGGGCGCCACCGCCCAGCCCGCGTGCAGCAGCCGGGACACCGCGCCCGTCTCGTCGGGCACCGGCACCCAGACCACGAAGCCACTGCGCCCGCGCGCCTCGACGCCCCGCTCGCGCAGCGCCCGCAACAGGCCCTCGCGCCGTTCGCGGTACGAGCGCGCGACCTTCGCCGGGTCGACGGCGCCCGACGTCCACAGCTCGACGACGGCCCGCTGGAGCAGTCGACTGACCCAGCCGGGCCCGAGCCGCTGGCGCCCGCGCACCCGGTCGAGAGTGACGGCGTCCCCGGTCAGCACGGCGAGCCGCAGATCTGGCCCGTACGCCTTGGCCACGGACCGCACGAAGGCCCAGTGCTCGGTGACCGGGGCGACCGGATGCAGCGGCAGGTCGACCATGCCGTGGCCGTGGTCGTCCTCGATGAGCAGCACCCCGGGGTGCGCGGCCAGCAGTTCGCGCAGGGCCCGGGCGCGGGCCGCGCTCACGGCGGCGCCCGTCGGGTTCTGCGCCCGGCAGGTGATCACGACGGCCTTCGCCCCCGCGGCCAGGGCGCGTTCGAGCCCGTCGGGCAGTGGGCCCTCGTCGTCGAGCGCCATGGGTTCGGGCCGCAGCCCGAGCGCCGGTACGAGGTCGAGCAGCGCGCCCCAGCCGGGATCCTCGATCGCCACGGCGTCGCCGGGGCGCAGGTGCGCGGTGAGCACCCGCTCGATGGCGTCGAGCGAACCCGAGAGCACGCCGACCGGCCCGTCCGGCACGCCTCCTTCGTCGAAGTCGGCGCGGGCCAGGCTCGCGAGTTCCTCGTCCACGGGCTCCTGCCCGTACATGTAGCGCGCGGGCCGTTCGGCATTGCTGCGGGCGACGGCCGCCAGTGCCTCGCCGAGCGGCGGGAGCAGCGCCGCGTCCGGGTTGCCGTCGGCGATGTTGCGCACGCCGTCGGGCACGTCCACGCGGATGAGGTCGCGGGCGGTGCTCGCGGGCCTCGGGCGCACGCGGCTGCCGCGCCGGCCCGCCGTCTCGATCACCCCGCGGTCGCGCAGCAGCCGGTAGGCGGCCGCGACCGTATTGGGATTGACGCCGAGCTCGGTCGCCAACTCCCGCAGCGGAGGCAGCAGTTGGCCCGGTTCGAGCCCTCCGGCACCCACCGCGCGCTCCACGCTCTCGGCAATCTCCGATGCGCGACGCCCCTCGATCCGATATTCTCCTAGCACAAACCAGATTATGCACTAGTGCAATGGAGAACGCAATGTCGGACACCGCGACCGCAGCCCCTTATCAGGCGACCGACCGCACCGTACCGACCCGCTCGCGCGAGCGGGCCTCGTACGACCGCGAGCTGGTGCACGGCATCCTCGACGCGGCGTACGTCTGCCACCTGGGCTTCGTCCGCGACGGCGCGCCCGTCGTGCTGCCGACGCTCTTCGGCCGGGTCGGCGAGCGGCTCTACATACACGGCTCGACCGGTTCCCGCCCGCTGCGCGCGGCGGGCCAGGCCGATCCCGGCCTCCCGGTGTGCCTGACCGTGACCCATGTCGACGGCCTGGTCCTGGCCAAGTCCGCCTTCCACCACTCGATCAACTACCGCTCGGTGGTGGTGCACGGCATCGCCCACGAGGTCACCGACCCCGAGGAAAAGCGCGCCGCGCTCGACGCACTGGTGGACCACGTCGTCCCGGGCCGCTCCCTCGACTCGCGCCCGGCCAACGCGAAGGAGCTGGCCGCGACCGCGGTGATCAGCCTCGACCTGAACGAGGTCTCGGCGAAGCTCCGCACCGGCGGCCCGAACGACGACCCCGAGGACCTCGCGCTCCCCCACTGGTCCGGCGTCCTGCCGCTCGCCCCGGGCTACGGCGCCCCCCTCCCGGCGGACGGTCTGGACCCGGCGCGTCCCGTGCCCGGCTACCTGTCGGCGCTCTGACGCGGCCGCGGGTCACGAAGGGGTGGTGGGCCCCTGTCCGACGGGGGCCCACCACCCGCTACGGCGCCACCGGCGCGCGGCGCGACCTCGCCGCCTGCCTCGTCTCCGCCGCCGCGAGCCCGATCACCGCGAGGAGCAGCAGCGTGGTGCCGGCCGCGGTCGCCGCGGTGATCCGTTCGCCGAGCACCGACACCGCGATCACGGCCGCGCCGACCGGTTCGAGCAGCATGATCACGGACACAGTCGCGGCGCGGACGACCGCGGCCCCGGCGAAGTAGAGCGCGTACGCGAGCGCGGTGGGCACGGCCGCCACGTAGAGGAGCAGGAAGACCACCCGCAGCGGCTCCACGGTGTGCGGAAGCAGGCCCTCCGCGCCCGCGAAGGGGAGCAGGCACAGGGCCGCGACGCCGAAGGCCCAGGCCGTGGTGGCCGACGCGTCGGCGGTGCCTCCGTCGCGGCCGAGCCACCTGGTCAGCAGGGTGATGGCCGCGTACCCGGCGGCCGACACCAGGGCGAGGACGACCCCGGCGGGCCGGACGGTGCCGCCGCCGTTCCCGATCCAGAGGACCGCGAGCCCGGCCAGCGCCCCGGCGACGGCCGCGGCGCCGGCCCAGCCGATCCGCTCGCCCAGGGCGACGCGGGCGCCGAGCGCGATGAGGACCGGGCCCGCGCCGAGGGTCACCACGGTCGCGACCGCGAGCCCGGTGGCCTCGACCGCGGCGAAGTACGCGCTCTGGAAGATCATCAGGCCGATGCCGCTGCCGAGGATGCGCAGCAGCCGGCGGCCGCGCGGTTCAGCCGCCTTGGTGGCGGGGCGGCGGCGCAGCGCCCGCGCGCCGAGCAGGAGGACGAGTCCGCCGGCGCAGCGCCAGAAGGACAGGGCGAGCGGCCCGAGGTCGCTGGCCCCGAAGACCAGGGCGGCGGCGCCGCCCGCGGTGCCCCAGGCGACTCCGGCGAAGGCGAGATAGAGCAGACCGCGCCCGACGGCCAGGGTGGCGGAGGGGCCCATGGCAAGGCCCGTTGAAGAGTTCGACACGTACGTACTCCGAGGAGGAAGACAGCTGGCTGGACGCTGGCGTGGAGTACGCGGGCAGCGACGAGCCGCTCGGGGACTGCCCGAGCCGGGTCTTCGTCAGGAGCGGCCGCCCGCGTTACGCGGCGGGAGGCGGCAGTACGGTCGAATGCATGATCGTCACCTTAGGCGGCGGACCGCCCGGCCGACAACTCCCCTTCGGCGGGCGCGGGACCGCCCGAGGCGACCGGCCCCGAGGCCGCTCTGGGGGCGGCGGACTGGGCGATGAACGCGCCGGTCAGGACCACCGCGCCGCCGATGATCTGCGGCGTCGAGAGGTGCTCGCCGAGCAGGACCCAGGCGAAGACGGTCGCGAGCACCGCCTCCAGGCAGGCGACCACGCCGGCCACCTGCGGGGAGAGCTTGCGCACCGAGATGACGCCGGTGACGTACGCGACGACGGTCGCGATCAGCACGATCCAGCAGAGCAGCAGCACGGCGGGGACCTGGGAGCCGTTCATGTCGGCGCTGCCGCCGAGCACCGACCACTTCATGTCCCAGGGCCGGGCCACGACGGTCAGGACGAGCGCGCCGACAAGCAGGCCGTGGGCGATGACGCCGAGCGGGTCGGCCGCGTCCTCGCCCTCGCCGTTCTGGTCGGACAGGACGAAGTAGCCGACCTGGCAGCAGGCCGCGCCGAGCGCGAGGAGCAGTCCGACCGCGTCGAAGCTCAACCCGGACCAGACCTCGACGACACAGGCGAGCCCGCCGACGGCGAGCACCACACCGAGCGCGGCGGCGCGGCTCACCGGCCTGCGCTGCACGAACCGGACCCAGCCGAGGACGAGCGCGGGCGCCAGATATTCGACGAGGAGGGCGACGCCGACGGGTATGCGCGATATGGAGGCGAAGTAGCAGGCCTGGACGCCGGCGACGGCAAGGAGTCCGAACCCGGCGAGCAGCGCCGGTTTGCGCAGCACCAGGCGGCGGTGGCGCCAGGCCACCGGGAGCATGACGAGCGCGGCCCCGGCCACCCGCAGCCACACCACGTGCAGCGGGTCGAGCCCCGCCTCGATGAGCGGCTTGGCCGCCACACCTGAACCACCGAACGCGAAGGCCGACACCAGGGCGAGTCCCAGGCCGACGCTTCTTCCCTGAGACGCGTGCATCGGCACATCATGGCAGCCCGGGTCAGGACCGTCATCCGCGTGACACCTGTCGAGACGGAGGGGCGGAATTCAGTCGTGCGCAAGGCCTCGAAGCGGCCCGGTTCAGCGGCTTTCAGACCTGAGGCTTTCAGACCTGCGGGGAGGGCTCTGCGGCGCGGTCGGTCAGCTCTTGGCCGGACGGCTCTCCCAGGCGGCCGGTCAGCGCGGCCGCGTCCACTCCCGCGTGCTGGAACACCTGGACGGCCCGGCACTCCGGGTCGGCGGCGAGCGCGGCCAGGAGGTCCCGTCCGGTGACCTGTTCACCGCGGCGCGCGGTGGCCCGGCGCAGCGCGTACTCCATCGCCGTCAGGGCGCTGGGCGACCAGCCGGGCTGGGTCATCAGGGGCACCGCCCCCGAGTCCTCGACGGATCCCTGCCAGCGCAGGCCGTACCCGATGCTGCGCTGCACCAGGTACCCGAGCACACGCGCCACCTGCGGCCCGTCCTCGAACACGGCCCGCACCTCGGGGTCGCTCTCCATCAGCGAGTGCAGCAGGTGCGCGGTGTCCAGCTGCCGGTCCCCGTCGCGCAGCGCACGCCTGCGGGCGCCCGCGACCACCGAGGCCAGCTCCGCGGTGAGTCGGGCTTCGATGTCTGCGGGGGACGGGACCTGGTGAGAGGCCCCTGGGATAGGACTGTGCACCCCTCAACCTCATCAGCCGATGACTCGAAGAACATCCCCGTGGGGGAGCATTCGCCCTCCCGCAAAAGTTGGGCACGGATGACCGGGTTCTCCTCCTTACGGATGAGATCTCGGAAATCTCCCCCTTGAGGGCAACCCAACGGCGCGTGTCGCCTTGCCCCGCTCCCCCGGCGCAACCGCGACGCCGCCCGGACTCGTCCTTCCCGCATGACACAGCCGTCCCCACCGCCCGCCGAGGGAGCGCCGATGTGCTGGATGGTCGCCCTCCTGGCCCAGGACGGACTGCAGTACGTGTACCGGGTGTACGCGCCGCGCGAGGCGCTGCCGGGCGATCTGTTCTGGGCCGCGTTCCACTGCCACGACGAGTCCGCGCGCCCGCGCGCCTCGGACCTGTTCGACTCCGCGCGGATCTGGGCGCTGGAGACCCAGAAGATCTGAGCGGCGGACACGAGGCAGCCCGGGGCGGACCCCGCGGACCCCGCGGACCCCGAGAATCTGACGGTTCATCAGTATTGAATGTTCGTCCGGCTCCCGCTACGTTCCGCGCACGTCCCCGTCACAGTCCCACGAAGGAGTGGTCGCATGGCCGAGGTCAGCGCGGAGGCACGCATCGAGGCTCCGGCCGAGAAGGTCTGGGCACAGCTCACCGACTTCGCCTCGTACGGCGAGTGGAACGCCACGCACACCAGCTTCCCCGCGGGCGGCCCCGAGAAGCTGGAGCTGGGCGCGACCTACGCGGAGAACATGAAGCTCATGGGCTTCCCCGCCGAAGTGGCATGGACGGTGGACGAGTTCGAGGCCGGCCGGGTGTTCGGCATCCGCGGCAAGGGGCCGATGGGCGTGAACGTCGCCAACCGGTACACGGTCATCGCGGACGGCGCGGCCACCAGGGTCCGCATCGACGGCGAGTTCACGGGCGCCGCGGTCTCGCTCATGGCGGGCAAGCTCAAGGACTCGGCGACGGCCGCCCTGAACGAGTCGCTGCGCAAGCTCGGGGGCCTGTGCGTCTGAGCCCGCGAATGCCTCGCGGCCGAATCGTCGGGACCAACCCTCCGACCAAGCAAAACGCTCGGCTGGGAAAGCCCAGCCGAGCGCCTGCTCAAGCTAATTGCGATCCGATCAGACATCTAGTGCCGCAACGGCGCCTCGGATCAATTCGTCACCGGCGTCACTGGGTCCGACCCAGCGAACACCCCTGATCTCCCGGGGTGTTGGGACGGTCGGCCGAGGTCACGGCGACGTAGGCCATCTCCCGGCCCAATTCCGCCGCCTCCTCCTTCGTCAGATACAGCGGACCCTCGACGCAGCGACCGGAGGAGTCCCAGACGCCCCCGACCCGGGCGACTCTGCTGTATTCGGGTCCGGGGTCGGCCTGCGCGGAGGCGGCGGACATCGCCAGCAGGGCGGCTGCGGCAAGGGCGCCGAGGGCAGGAACAGAGTGTCGAATGTTCATGCCTGCCTTAACGGCCGGACAGAGGAAGCGTCACCCATGGCTGCCGAGGGCGGGGGTCCAAGGCAATGCTGTCAGCTGGATGGCCCAGCCGACAGCATTGCCTGAACTGCTCGCGGCCTCATCGACCGACCACGGATTGCGACGACCCCTCGAATTCACCGAGGGGTCGTCGGGCTTTGCTCCGCGCGAGGTTCAGTCCTCGTCGGCAAGGATCAGATAGAGCTTCTTGCGGGCGTCGTTGATGACTCCGAGTGCCTTCTGCCGCTGGTCGGCGGAGCCGGTCTTCCAGACCTGGCCGAACGCCTCCATCAGACCGAAGCCGGCCTGCCGGATCTCGTGCATGGCCTCCCAGTCGACTCCGCGCCCGGCGTCCTCCCAAGGAGCCTCGGCTCCCGATTCGGCCTCCGTGCGCCCGGCGTCGGTGAGCGTGAACAGCTTCTTGCCGCCCTCGCTCTCGCTGGTGATCAGGCCCTCGTCCTCCAGGAGCTGGAGGGTGGGGTAGACCGAGCCCGGGCTGGGCTTCCAGGCCCCGCCGCTGCGCTCGCCGATCTCCTGGATCATCTCGTAGCCGTGCATCGGCCGGTCCTTCAGGAGGGCCAGGATCGACGCGCGGACATCGCCGCGCCGCGCCCTGCCCCGCGGACCGCCCCGGCCGCCACGGCCGCCGGGACCGAACGGTCCGCCCCACGGTCCCCCGCCGAAGCCGGGACCGAAGGGCCCGAAGGCGGCACGCCGCCCCTCGGAGTCGCCCCGACCGCGATGGCCGGGTCCTTGCTGTCCGTGCTGCCCATATCCATGTGAACGCATGGTTCGCTTCCTTCCATCGTTGATCTGTCGCGATGCGTCAACGATATATCGGTGACAGTCGCCTGGCAACCCTCTTCCGAACTGGCGCCGCCCCGGAAGCGGTCCAGCCACCGCGAATTGGCCTTGGCCTGCGGGTTTTCCCGTCCCGTACGGTGCCGCCATGCGCATTCGAATCGTCGACGCCTTCACCGACCGCCCCTTCGCCGGCAATCCCGCCGGCGTCCTGCTGCTCGACGCCTTCCCGGCCGACGAATGGCTCCAGGACGTGGCCCGCGAGGTCAATCACGCCGAGACCGCCTTCGCGCACCCGCTGCCGCCCGGCGGGGACGCGGACTGGGCACTGCGCTGGTTCACCCCGGCCACCGAGGTCGACATGTGCGGCCACGCCACGCTGGCCACCGCGCACGTCCTGCGCTCCACGGGGGCGGCGACCGGAACGGTGCGGTTCGCCGCCCGCTGCGGCATCCTCAAGGCGACCGCCTCCCCGGACGGCACGATCACCCTGGACTTCCCGACCTCCGCCCTAGAGGAGGAGGCCGTCCCGGACGGCCTCGCCGAGGCCCTCGGCGCCCCGATCGTCTCGGTGCACGACACCTCGGCCCACGTCGGCGACCTGCTGGTGGAGCTGCCCGGCGAGGCGGCCGTACGCGCCCTCGCGCCCGACTTCCGTGCGCTGGGGCGGCACTCCAAGCGCGGCGTCATCGCGACGGCCGCCGCTTCGGATCCCGGCGCCGGGTACGACTACATCTCGCGCTGCTTCTTCCCCAACGTCGGCATCGACGAGGACCCGGTGACGGGCAGCGCCCACACCGCGCTCGCACCGTTCTGGTCGGCGCGCCTCGGCCGGGCCGAGCTGACCGGCCTCCAGGCCTCGGCCCGCTCCGGGCTCGTCCGCACGGAGGTGCGCGGCGAGCGCACCCTGCTCACCGGCCGAGCGGTGACCGTCATTGACGGCGAGCTGCTGACCGCGCCCTAGGCGCACGCCTCAAGACGCGCTCCAGGGACCCGCCTCAACGACGTGCCCCAGGGGCACGCCCCAAACGACGTAAGGGGCGTACGCAATAGACGTACGCCCCTTACCGTTCCGAGCCGCTCCGGCTCCGGCTCACATCGTCGGCAGCCAGCTCACCTTCCCCGCGAGCAGCGCGTACCCGACGAAGGCCCCGATGTCGAGCAGCGAATGCGCCACCACGAGCGGCCCGACGCGCTGCCAGCGCCGGTAGAGCAGGACGAAGACCACGCCCATCACCATGTTGCCGATGAAGCCGCCGATGCCCTGGTAGAGGTGGTAGGAGCCGCGCAGCACGGAACTCGCGACCAGGGCGGCCATCGGCGTCCACCCCAACTGGCCGAGCCTGCGCAGCAGATACCCGACGACGATCACTTCTTCGAGCACGGAGTTCTGCAGCGCCGAGAGAATGAGCACCGGGTACTTCCACCACACGCCGGGCAGCGACTCGGGGACGACGGTCAGATTGCCGCCCGCCGCCCGCGCCACCAGATAGAACGCGAGTCCCGCGCTGCCGATCCCGGCGGCGATCAGCACGCCCCGGCCGAGGTCCGACCAGGGTCGCGTCCGGTCGAAGCCGATCACCCGCAGGCCACCGGTCCGCTCGCGAAGCAGCAGGTGCGCGACGAGCGCGACCGGCACGAGCGCCGTCGCGATGCCGAAGAGCTGCCAGGCGAGATCGAGCCACGGCCGCCCGGGAGCGTACGAGGTGTTGAGATTGGCCGCCTGGTGCTTGAGACCGCCCGGCTTGGTGAGCGAGCCGATGAAGCTGATCAGCGCCGACACGCCGCTCGCGCCCAGCGAGAGCGCGAGTACGAGCACGGTCTCGGACCGCAAGATCCGCGGTGAAGTCCCCTCTTCGGGAAGAGAATCAGCCACGCGCTCGGCCTCCACCTGCACACCTGCCTCCAGTTGACGAATCGCGTTCCATCCCCACCGCCGCCCCGCTAGGGTCTCGAAAGAACTTACGAAGATCGCGCGCGACAGGCCGGGGGACGGGCGCCATTGCGACGGTGCGGTCTCCCTTTTTCCTTGTGGGATTCAAGGAGGGGCACCACCGCCATGGGACGTCACAGCTTGCCCGACGACGCCGCGACCGGCAGCACCGGGGAGGGCAGGGCCTCCGCGCGGCGGCGCACGGTCGCCCTCGCCACCGCTCTCGTCCTGGCCGTGGCCGGGGGCACCGCCATCGCCGTACAGCGCGGGCTGCTCACCTTCAGCCACTCCTGCGCGGCCTCCGCCGTGCGGCTGGATCTGGTCGCCTCGCCCGATGCGGCGCCCGCGGTGAAGGCCGTCGCGGACCGGGCCCGCACGGAGAAGATCACCTCGGACGGCTCCTGCATGGACGTCCGGGTGACCGCCCGGGACTCCTACAAGGTCGCGGCTTCCTTCACTTCGGGTGCCAAACCCGACTTCTCGGTGTGGATTCCCGACTCCTCGCTGTGGGTGGACCGGGCGAAGGACACCAGCGGCTCGGCCACCGTCGTCACCGCGGGCCAGGTCGCCGCATCCCCCATCGCCCTCGCCGCGGTGCCTGCCACCGCCAAAACGCTCGACTGGCCTCAAAAGACGTACACCTGGGCCGAGTTGACCGAAGCCGCAGCCCAGGACGGCAAGGGGCGCCTCGGCTCGGCCGATCCGGCGCACAGCGCCGCCGGGCTGCTCGCGCTGAGCTGCATCGGCAAATCGGCGGCGAGCCGGGGACCGGAGGGCAGCACCCGGACCGCGGCCCTCGCCAAACTCCTCTCGCAGCGGGTCTCCGACAGCGACGGACAGGTGGCGAACACCCTCGCCCGCGACAACTCGGCGGCCGAGACCGGCGATCCGCGCCGCAACCAGGCGGTGGTCCTGTCCGAGCAGGCGGCCTTCGCGTACAACGCCGCGCGCGGCGCGGGTCAGGGGGTGCGGCTCTTCTACCCCAAGGACGGCGCGGCGCAGCTCGACTATCCGTACACGATGGTCCGCGAGGCGGGCATGAGCACCAATGAGAGCCGGGCGGCGATGCGCTTCCTGACGCTGCTCGGCGACCCCGAGTCCGTCCGGGTGCTCGCCGGGCAGGGCTTTCGCACGCCGGGCCGGCCCGCCGTCGGCCCGGTCGCCTCGGCCGCCGGGGGCAGTTCGCCGCAGCCGTACGCGAGCGCCACCGCCGACCCGCCGTCGGCCCAGGAGCTGCAGGACGCGCTCGGCATGTGGACGATCACCGTGCAGAGCGCACGCCTGACGACAGTGGTGGACGCGTCGGGGTCGATGGCGGCCACCGTGCCGGGCTCCGGCGGGCGCTCGCGCATGGAGGTCACCAAGGCCTCGCTGCTCCAGGCTCTTTCGCAGTTCACGCCCGAGGACGAGATCGGGCTGTGGGACTTCTCCACCCACCTCGACGGCTCACGCGACTACCGCCGCCTGGTGCCGACCGCCCGGCTCGGCGACCCGGCGGCCGGCGGCCGCACCCAGCGCGACCGGCTGTCGGCCGCGTTCGCCGCACTCCAGCCGGTGCCGGGCGGCGCGACCGGGCTCTTCGACACGACGCTGGCCGCGTACAAGGAGGCGACTTCCACGTACGCGCGCGGCAAGTTCAACGCGGTGGTGCTGCTCACCGACGGCGCCAACGAGGACCCCGGCAGTATCTCGCGGGCCGACCTCGTCGCCCAGTTGCAGAAGCTCACCGATCCCTCGAAGCCGGTGCCGCTGATCGCCATCGCGGTCGGCCCGGACGCCGACAAGGACGAGGTGCGGCAGATCGCGAAGGCGACCGGCGGCGCCGGGTACCAGGTGAACGACCCGGCCGACATCCAGGCCGTGATCCTCCAGGCGATCATGGCCCTGGGCCAGGCCCAGCACCACGGCTAGCCCTGACGGTCCCACTGGCCGGGAAAGCCTGTCGGCCAGGTGTGCACGGGCTCGCCCCCGAGCATCAGCTCCCGATAGCGCCGGGTGGTGGCCGCGAGGGCCGCTTCCCGGCCGAGCCCGGCCGCCCGCGCCCGGTGGTAGGTCTCGACCTGCCAGGACGCCCCGTTCACCCGGCGCCGGCACCGCTCCTCGATGATGCCGAGGTAGTGGTCCCGGTCGGCCGGCTCGACCCCCCACGCGTCGAGCCCGGCCGCCGCCAGCGGCAGCAGCTCATCGCGTACGAGCTTGACCGCGGGCACCCGGGCGAGGCCGCCGCCGCGCCGGGGCACCGGCCAGAGCAGCTCGGCGTCGATGCCGTACCGGCACGCGGTGTCGAAGTTGGCGGCCGCCGACTCGAAGGGCAGCCGCGTCCACACCGGCCGGGCCTCCTCCGCGAGCGCCCGCACCAGGCCGTAGTAGAAGGCCGCGTTGGCCAGGACGTCGGTGACGGTGGGCCCGGCCGGGAGCACCCGGTTCTCCACCCTGAGGTGTGGCACGCCGTCGGCGATCCCGTACACCGGCCGGTTCCAGCGGTAGATCGTGCCGTTGTGCAGCACCAGCTCCTTCAGGCGCGGCACCCCGCCTTCCGCGATGACGCGCAGCGGCTCCTCCTCGTCGCAGATGGGCAGCAGCGGCGGGAAGAAGCGCAGGTTCTCCTCGAAGAGTTCGTAGGCGGATGTCACCCAGCGCTCGCCGAACCAGGTGCGCGGACGCACCCCTTGGGCGCGCAGCTCGGCCGGTCTGGTGTCGGTGGCCTGCTCGAACACCGGCGGCCGCGACTCGCGCCACAGCTCCCGCCCGAACAGGAAGGGCGCGTTGGCGCCCACCACGATCTGCACGGCCGTGGCCACCTGCGCCGCGTTCCACACCGCGGCGAACCGCGCGGGCGTCACCTGGAGATGCAGCTGCACGGAGGTGCAGGCCGCTTCGGGGGTGATCGACGCGGAGGTGCAGACGAGCCGTTCCACCCCCTGGATGTCGAGCGTGAAATCCTCCCCGCGGGCCGCCACTATTTGATCGTTGAGCAGGGCGTAGCGGTCGACGTCGGAAAGATTCCCGGGTACGAGATCGTCCTGGGTCAGGGTCGGCAGAATTCCGATCATGATGATGCCCGCGTCGACCTCGGAGGCTTTGCGATCGGCATACCCGAGCCCGGTCCTCAACTCCTCGGCGAGCTGATCGAATACCCGGCCGCCGAGTCGGTGCGGGGCTATGTTCACTTCCAGGTTGAACATTCCGAGTTCGGTCTGGAAATCCCTGCTCGCGATGCGTTCGAGCACCTCGGCATTCATCATGCGCGGCATACCGTCGCGACCCGCGAGATTCAGTTCGATCTCAAGGCCCATCATGTTCCTTGGGCGGTCGAACCGCTTCTGGGCCAGGAGCCTCCCGAGCCCCTCCAGGCACTGCTGTAGCTTGTCCCGGTAGCGGTGCCGATCGGACAGGTCGAATCCGCCTGCCACGACCTTCTCCCCCATCGAAGGGTCCCTCCTCGAATGGGCAGCCAGCGACACCGGCCGCTCGCGTCACGGTCGATAATGCCCAGCCTCACTGATCCATAACGCCTCCGCGGGCAGCGCCGGAAGAGTAGCCTCAGAGGCTACGGCCTCCGGCACATTCAGCGGGCATACCGCAACGGGCAGTTACCGCAGTCGTGGCAATGGTGAAAAACACCGACGAGATTCGGCCGACCCCCGGCGGGGCACCTTTCCAGGTGGGGGCGTCGCACAGGACATTTCCTCGGGTAAATCGCCCGCACAGAAGGACCTGATACCGACTTGCGGGCAATATCGACGACAGCTAGCCGAAACACTGCGTGAACACGTGTCGTATAAACTCCGCAAACGAGGCAGAGAGTTGGCGCCCCGGCCATCGATCGTCGGCCCCCTCTGACCCCGCACCGCAGACAGCGCCGTCCGCACCGCCCACGCATCACCGTGTCTCCGAAGTGAGAGGCGACCCACCATGCCGCTGCATGTCCCCCCGGCCCCCGCGCCCGCCCTGCGCAGCGTCCTCGCGGCACTCGGTTCCCCCACCGCCGTCCGCGAGGCCCGCACCCCGGCCCTCCGCTCCGCCCCAGGTCCACTCACCCCCGAACTCCCACTCCCGCTCCACGTCCTGGACGGAATCACCCCGGGCGGCCGGACCCCGCGCACCCGCCTGGCCGGCTGGCGCTTCCTCATCAGCGACACCGACCATCCGGTCGCCGCCGCGGACACCCGGCTCACGCCGGACGGCTGGGCCTTCTCGCACTTCTTCGAGGGCCCCTACATCGCCTCGACCGCACGCGCCCTGCGCCAGGCGGAACTGCTCACCACGCACTACCAGCCCCGGCTGCTCTCGGTCCCCGAGCTGTACATGCTCACGCTGTGGCTGCACGGCGCCACCACCGCCGACGGGGCCTCGGGCACGCCCGCACCGAACGATCTGCTGGTGCCGCTGGCGCCCGCCCCGCCCGGCATCTGCGCCCACCGCCCGCTGCGGGTCAGCGAACTGCTGCCGGTCCTCACCCTGCGCCTGGCCCCCGCACCGCTGCTCGGCCAGCCCGTCTGACCTCGCCTTCGGCGACGCGCGAAAAAGTGCCCCGCGACCGGTGTGGCCGCGGGGCACCGGTGTGTCTATGCTGCGTACGCGCCGCCTCCGCCATACGGGCTAGCCCTGCCGGGCCACTGCGAACCACCCGAAAAGACAAGCCAGTTGAGGTGAACCGTCCGTGCGGGTGATACGTCATTAAGCAGTAGGAAGCGCTGCCGCGAAATCCCTGCGGATTGACGCCCGTGGGGCAACACTGGGATCGGACCGACCGACTTACTACGGGGGGCGGCCATGAACAACAACGTATCAAGCCGCAGCACACTCACCACGACGCAGCGAAAGAACGCATCCATGTGCCAGCACCAGCCAGCCTGCCCCACTGCCTTCTCCGCCGACCGGGAAGCCGCGAAGCCCGTGGCACACCACCCGGAGCAGGGCTGGAGCCTGCTGTGCAACGGTGTCCTGCTCTTCGAGGACACCGGTGAGCTGCTGCCGGACGGGCAGATCATCGCCCCGCACCGGTCGCTCACGGCCGAGCAGGTGGCGACGGCCGCCTAGCGCGGCCTCGCACGGACAGCTCTCGTACGGACGCATCCCCAGCGGACTCGTCCCGTACGGAAACACAAGGGCCGGCCCGGGGAACACCCCCCGAACCGGCCCTTACGCATGTATGGGATCAGTGGTCGTACTCGTCCAGCGGCGGGCAGGAGCAGACCAGGTTGCGGTCGCCGAAGGCGCCGTCGATGCGGCGGACCGGCGGCCAGTACTTGTCGGCGGCCGACACGCCGGCCGGGAAGACGGCGTCCTCGCGGCTGTAGGCGTGGTTCCACTCGCCGCCGAGCGCGGCCGCGGTGTGCGGGGCGTTGGCGAGCGGGTTGTCGTCGGCGGGCCAGGCGCCGGAGGCGACCTTCTCGATCTCGCCGCGGATCGCGATCATCGTGTCGCAGAACCGGTCGATCTCGGCCAGGTCCTCGGACTCGGTGGGCTCGATCATCAGCGTGCCGGCCACCGGGAACGACATGGTCGGCGCGTGGAAGCCGTAGTCGATCAGGCGCTTGGCGATGTCGTCGACGCTGACGCCGGTCGCCTTGGACAGCGGCCGCAGGTCCACGATGCACTCGTGCGCGACGAGCCCGTTGGGGCCCGTGTAGAGCACCGGGTAGTGCGGCTCCAGGCGCTTGGCGATGTAGTTCGCGGCGAGCACGGCGACCTGGGTCGCGCGCTTGAGTCCCTCGCCGCCCATGAGACGCACGTACGCCCACGAGATCGGCAGGATGCCGGCCGAGCCCCACGGGGCGGCCGAGATCGGGCCCACGCCCGTCTCCGGACCGGCGGTCGGCTGGAGCGGGTGGTTGGGCAGGTACGGCGCGAGGTGCGCGCGCACACCGACCGGGCCGACGCCGGGGCCGCCGCCGCCGTGCGGGATGCAGAACGTCTTGTGCAGGTTGAGGTGCGAGACGTCGCCGCCGAACTTGCCCGGCTTGGCAAGCCCGACCAGGGCGTTGAGGTTGGCGCCGTCGACGTACACCTGGCCGCCGGCCTCGTGGACCAGGCCGCAGATCTCGGCGACGTGCTCCTCGAACACGCCGTGCGTGGACGGGTAGGTGATCATCAGCACCGAGAGCTCGTCGCGGTACTGCTCGATCTTGGCGCGCAGGTCGGCGGCGTCGACCTCGCCGTCGTCGGCGGTCTTGACGACGACGACCTTCATGCCGGCCATCACGGCGCTCGCGGCGTTGGTGCCGTGCGCGGAGGACGGGATGAGGCAGATGGTGCGCTGGGTGTCGCCGTTGGCGCGGTGGTAGGCGCGGACGGCGAGGAGGCCCGCGAGCTCGCCCTGCGAACCGGCGTTGGGCTGGATGGACACCGCGTCGTACCCGGTGACCTCGGCGAGCCGCTCCTCCAGCTCACGGATGAGCGTGAGGTAGCCGGCGGCCTGCTCGACCGGCGCGAAGGGGTGCATCTGGCCGAACTCGGGCCAGGTCACCGGCTCCATCTCGGTGGTCGCGTTCAGCTTCATGGTGCAGGAGCCGAGCGGGATCATGCCGCGGTCGAGCGCGTAGTCGCGGTCGGCGAGCTTGCGCAGGTAGCGCAGCATCGCGGTCTCGGAGCGGTGCTGGTGGAAGACCGGGTGGGTCAGGAATTCGTCGCCGCGCAGCAGGGCGGCGGGCAGGGTGTCGGCGGCCGCGGCATCCAGCGCCTCCACATCGGCGTCGGCCCCGAACGCGGCCCAGACGGCGGCCAGTTGGGCCCGGGTGGTGGTCTCGTCACAGGCGATGGTGACGGTGTCCGCGTCGACCAGGTGCAGGTTGACCCCGCCCTCGCGGGCGGCGGCGACGGCGTCGGCGGCCTTGCCCGGGACCCGCACGGTGAGGGTGTCGAAGTAGGCGCCGTGGGCGACGTCGACACCGGCGGCCTTCAGGCCCTCGGCGAGCACGACGGCGTAGCGGTGGGTGCGCTGGGCGATCTGCTTCAGGCCGTCCGGGCCGTGGTAGACGGCGTACATCCCGGCCATGACGGCGAGCAGCACCTGGGCGGTGCAGATGTTGCTGGTGGCCTTCTCGCGGCGGATGTGCTGCTCGCGGGTCTGCAGGGCCAGGCGGTACGCCTTGTTGCCGTCCGCGTCGACGGAGACGCCGACGAGGCGGCCGGGCAGGGAGCGGGCGAACTTCTCTTGGACGGCCATGAACCCGGCGTGCGGGCCGCCGAAGCCCATCGGGACGCCGAAGCGCTGGGTCGTACCGACGGCGATGTCCGCGCCGAGCGAGCCGGGCGAGGCGAGCAGGGTGAGGGCGAGCAGGTCGGCGGCGACGGTGACGATCGCGCCGAGCTCGTGGGCCGCGTCGATGACCGGCTTGAGGTCACGGACCCGGCCGGAGGCACCCGGGTACTGGAGCAGCACGCCGAAGACACCGCGCTCGGCGATCTCGGCCGGGATGCCCTCGCTCAGGTCGGCGACGACGACCTCGACACCGGTCGGCTCGGCGCGCGTCTGGATCACGGCGACGGTCTGCGGCAGGGTGTCGGCGTCGACGAGGAAGACCCCGCCCTTGACCTTGCCCACACGCCGCGAAAGGGCGAGCGCCTCGGCCGCGGCGGTGCCCTCGTCGAGCAGCGAGGCGCCCGAGGTCGGCAGGCCGGTCAGCTCGGCGACCATGGTCTGGAAGTTGAGCAGCGCCTCCAGGCGGCCCTGCGAGATCTCCGGCTGGTAGGGCGTGTAGGCCGTGTACCAGGCCGGGTTCTCCATGACGTTGCGCAGGATCACCGGCGGCGTGAAGGTGCCGTAGTAGCCGAGGCCGATCATCGGGGCGAGCACCTGGTTGCGGTCCGCGAGCCGGCGCAGCTCGGCGAGCACCTCGGCCTCGGTCCGCGCTTCGGGCAGCCCCAGCGCTCCGGCGCTCTTGATGACGTCGGGAACGGCGGCGGCGGTCAGCTCGTCGAGCGAGCCGTAGCCGACCTGCGCGAGCATCTTCGCCTGAGCCTCGGCATCGGGGCCGATGTGGCGCTGCTCGAAGGGGATGCCACGCTCCAGCTGGCTGAGCGAAATGCGGTTGGCGGTCATTACGGAGGCCTCCTGGTCGCACGACCTGCGAGGGGCACCACGACGCGGGTACCCGGACGGCCTCCCCCTCTGTCATCTCAACCTGAGAGCTTCACCGGGGCGCATGGGCGCGACCCGGTTTTCACCGTCGGTGAGGAAAGGTTCCGCCCGGGCCGAAGTGCCCGTGCATCCCCCGTCCTGCTTTCCAGAGTGACCTCGTCCGTGCGGTCCGTGGGCCTGAGAGATTCCGGGGAGGAGTTGCTCCTTCGGCGCCCGCCGAGAACTCAGTGAGCACTTCGGAGGACTCTCCCGCACGGGGTCAGCAGCCATCGCCAGCCTACCAGCGAGGTCCGAGACCGAATCTTTGTTCAAGCGCTCAAGTGGCCAACACCCACGATGTGCACTTTCGTAGTGTTTGTGGAGCAGTTGTGAACGGTTGCGACCAGTTGGAGGGACCGTGCAGACCGATGTCGATCCGCGCAGCCTGATCGGCCGCAAGGCGTACGACCGCAGTGGACGCAAGATCGGAACAGTGGACGAGGTCTACCTCGACGACGCGACCGGCGCGCCGGAGTGGGCGGCGGTGCGCACCGGCCTGTTCAGCAGAGACGCCTTCGTCCCGCTCGAACCCAGCACCCTGGTCGACGAGGCGCTGCACGTCCCCTACGAGCGCGCCCTCATCAAGGACGCCCCCGACTTCGGCGTGGGCCGCCATCTCTCCCCGGAACAGGAGCTCCAGCTCTACCACCACTACGGTCTGGACATCGCGGCCCCCGACCCCGGCCCGCCGCCCTCCGACCGTGACTTCGGCCGCCTTGCCAACGGCGACTCCTGACCCACCGGGGCCTCGCCCTCGGCCGCTGTCTCCGGCTTCTCCACCAGGGGCAGCGGCTCCGACGGCGCCAGACCCGGGTCGTCCACCCTGAAGGTCCTCACCCGGCCCGGCACCAGCGACGTCGGTGTCTCGAACCGCACGGTGACCCGCCCGACGCCGCTGCCCTGCACCCATCCCGGCCCGTACTCGGCGTGCGTCACGTCGTGCCCGGCCAGCCACCGGCGCTGAGCCGCATCCTCCACGGGCTCGGCCTGCGCGGCGGCTGCCGGCGTCTCCTCGCCCTCGGGCTGCTCCTCGGCCCGCCCTTCCTCGGCCCGCTCCTCCGCGGCCAGCTCCTCCGCGGCCTGCGCGAACAGGTCCTCCTGCGTGAAGTCGGCGAGCCCGCTGACGCCCACGCCGAGCAGCCGCACGCCGCCCGTGGTGTCCACGGAGTCGAGCAGGCGCCCGGCGGCCTCCCGCACCACCCCCGGGTCGTCCGTGGGCCCGCGCAGCGTCTCGGACCGCGTCAGCGTCGAGAAGTCGTAGCGGCGGACCTTGAGCACGATGGTGCGGCCCGAGTGCCCGGACGCCCGCAGCCGCTGCACACACCGGTCCGCGAGCCGCCCGACCTCGGCCATGATCCGCACCCGGTCGTGCAGGTCCACGTCGAAGGTGTCCTCCACCGACACCGACTTGGTGTCCCGCTCGGCCACCACGGGCCGGTCGTCGTGCCCGGCCGCCATCCGGTACAGCGACGCCCCGTGCGACTTTCCCAGGAGCCGTACGAGCTCGTCCTCGCCCGCCTCCGCGAGGTCGGCCACCGTGGTCATCCCGGCCCGCCGCAGATGCTCCCCGGTGGCCGGGCCCACACCCGGCAGGGTGCGCACCGGCATCGGGGCGAGGAGCCCCCGCTCCGTGCCGGGTTCTATGAGCACGAGCCCGTCCGGCTTCGCCTGCTCGGAGGCGATCTTGGCCAGCATCTTGGATCCGGCGAGCCCGACCGACCCGCTCAGCCCCGTGACCGCCCTGATGTCCCTGCGCAGCCGCTCACCGGCCTCCCGCGCGGCGGCCGACCCGAAGGCCACCCCGCCGGCCTCCAGGTCCACGAAGGCCTCGTCCAGGCTCAGCGGCTCGACCAGCGGCGACAGTCGGCCGAGGAGCTCCATCACCTGCTCGCTGACCGTGCGGTACAGCTGGAAGCGCGGCACCAGATAGGCCGCGTTCGGACAGAGCCGCCGGGCCTGCGCCATCGGCATCGCCGAGCGCACCCCGAAGCGCCTGGCCTCGTACGACGCCGTCGAGACCACCCCTCGCGGGCCGAGGCCGCCCACGATCACCGGTTTTCCGCGCAGGCTGGGCTTCGACGCCTGCTCTGCGGCGGCGAAGAAGGCATCCATGTCCAGATGCAGGATGGTCGGCGCGGCTCTCACATCACTGATGCTGCCGTACGCCACTGACAATCGGCCCCGGCACGGCCGCCGGGCGGCTCAGACGGCGCGGTTGCGGCGCCTGGCCAGCTCGTCGGCCGGGTTGTGCCCGACCAGGGTCTCGCCGGTGTCGACGCGCTCGCCGTGCAGTTGCGACAGCGCCGTCTCGACGTCCCGCCACACCACGCCCACGGCGATCCCGAAGATCCCCTGGCCGCCCTGGAGCAGGTTCACGACCTCGTCCGGGGACGAGCACTCGTACACCGTGGCCCCGTCGCTCATCAGCGTCATCCGCTCCAGGTCGCCCAAGCCGCGCTCGCGCAGGTGCTGCACGGCGGCGCGGATGTTCTGGAGCGCGACACCGGTGTCGAGGAAGCGCTTGACGATCTTCAGGACGACGACGTCCCGGAAGCTGTAGAGACGCTGGGTGCCCGAGCCGTAGGCCGGACGAACACTGGGCTCGACCAGGCCCGTACGGGCCCAGTAGTCGAGCTGTCGGTAGGTGATCCCCGCCGCCGCGCACGCGGTCGGCCCCCGGTATCCGATCGTTTCGGTACTCGGGTCGGCCGCACTGCCGTGAAGCGGGTACGGCCCGCTCTCCCCCGGACTGCGTCCGGGAGCGCCCCCTGC
Organism: Streptomyces sp. NBC_00212; assembly: GCF_045206365.1. Classification (NCBI taxonomy): domain Bacteria; kingdom Bacillati; phylum Actinomycetota; class Actinomycetes; order Kitasatosporales; family Streptomycetaceae; genus Streptomyces; species Streptomyces sp. NBC_00212. Next base: position 7,258,077 of record NZ_CP108115.1, on the reverse strand, counting down.
CGTACCGTCGCCGCTCATTCTCACGCCGACCCTCCGTCCTTGACCTGCCCACTCGACGGTAGGCAGTCACTCGGGGTGCGTCAACGATCGCCACACTCGGCACGCCGAGTGATAATCACCCTGAGAGTGGTTTCCCGTGTCTCTCCAGCGGGAAAGGCTACTCGAATGCGCCGAAACTCCCCCGGCGTACGCGCCGCACACGGCACCTCTGGGACGGCCCCCGGATCACTCGTATCCGGTGCTCACTGGCTGTTGGTGCCGAAGTCCTCGGGCGAGATCTGGTCGAGGAACTCGCGGAACTTCTCGACCTCGTCCTCCTGCTCGTCCGGGATCGCGATCCCCGCGTCGTCGAGGACCCCGTCACTGCCGTAGATCGGCGTTCCGGTGCGCAGCGCCAGCGCTATGGCGTCGGACGGCCGGGCACTCACCTCCACACCACTGGCAAAGACCAGCTCCGCGTAGAAGACGCCTTCACGCAGGTCCGTGATGCGGACTTCGGTCAGCTCCTGGCCCACGGCCTCCAGCACGTCCTTGAAAAGGTCGTGCGTCAGCGGCCGCGCCGGAGCCATCCCCTGCTGAGCGAAGGCGATCGCGGTCGCCTCCCCTGGACCGATCCAGATGGGGAGGTACCGATCGCCTCCCACTTCACGCAGGAGCACGATCGGTTGGTTGGAGGGCATTTCCACCCGGACACCCACGACGTCGAGCTCGTTCACACAGCAACCCTAGGACGTGCTCGGCAGGTTTGGGTAGTCGGGCACCTACAAGATCAGTGAAGCCGGACACCCAGGGCGGTCTGCACCAGTGCCGCGTGGAGCCGCACGGACAGCGCCGCGAGCTCCTTCGTGGTGGCCTCCGCATGGGCTCTGGTCTGCGGATTGCGGTGCAGCCGCAGCGGCGCCACCACCTGCTCGACCAGCCCGGCCTCCCGGTCCGCGGCCGCCTTCATGGCGCGCAGATGACGCGGTTCCAGGCCGAATCGCCCCAGATCCGCCACAAGTCGCGCCACATTCACCGACTCCGCGTCGAAGCCGCCCTCGGGCCCGGGCGTGAGCAGGCCGTACGACTCCCATTCGGCCAGTTCCGCCTCGGTGACCTCGGCGGCCGCCAGCAGCTCCGCACGGCCCACCCGGGCGGCCGTGGGCCGGTCCGCACCCGGCTCGCCGAGACCGTCGAGCAGCTCCCGGGGGCCGCCCTGAGCCGGCACGGAGGGCCGCTCACCCCGGCTGAGCGCGTCCAGGTGCTCACGGATGACCTTGAGCGGCAGATAGTGGTCCCGCTGCATCCGCAGCACCTGGGCGAGGCGCTCGACGTCCTCGGCACTGAACTTGCGGTACCCCGACGGCGTACGCCGGGGCTCCACCAGGCCCTCGGACTCCAGGAACCGGATCTTCGAGATCGTCACTTCGGGAAATTCTTCGCGCAGCTGGTTGAGCACCCCGCCGATACTCATCAGCCGACCGCCCGCGGCGGCGGTGCCGGATCCGGCACCGCCCGTCGGTGTCTGCAGCATGAACCTTCCCCGGCCGGGTCTCAGAGCGCGCGCTGGCTCGCGTAGAAGACCAGCCGGTACTTCCCGATCTGGACCTCGTCGCCATTGGCCAGCTCGACGGAGTCGATCCGCTCGCGGTTCACATACGTGCCGTTGAGGCTGCCGACGTCGGAGACGGTGAATCGCCCGTCGGGACCGCGCCGGAACTCCACGTGGCGGCGCGAAACCGTCACGTCGTCCAGGAAGATGTCGCTCTGCGGGTGACGGCCGGCCGTGGTCAGCTCGCCGTCCAGGAGGAAGCGGCTTCCCGAGTTCGGCCCGCGGCGCACCACCAGGAGCGCCGAACCCTGCGGCAGGGCGTCGACCGCGGCCTGCGCCTCCGGAGAGAGCGAGGGCAGCTGCGTCTGGCCGGTCACCTCGGCGTCGTACGCCTCAAGGCCGGAGATCGAGATGGTCGAGGTGGTCTCGGAGGCGCGCTCCGGAACGACACCCGGCCGCAGCGGGGCACCGCAGTTGGAACAGAAGCGGCTGGCGGCGGCATTGCTGTGCCCGCACCTCGTACAAACAGGCATGCCCGACATCGACGGATCCTCCTGCCGCGGCGGCACCGCGTGGGCACTGGTGGCATACGGGTCGGAGCCAAACCCTCCACCCGTACTTGAGGTTGACGGTTCCCCGAAACCTATGCGCCCTGCACCCGCAGGGTCAACAGACGACGCGCCCGGAATGTCACCACCGGAACCAGCCACCTCATCGCGGAACAGCGGACGCTCGCCGCCCTGCTCCTCCGCCCCTCCGGGGCGCTGAGCACGGTGCCTGGCGGCGCTGCCGCCGTCCTGGCGTGCGCTCTTGCCGAACAACTTCCCAAACAACTTCACGGGCGATTCCCCTTGACCGAAATAGACCCGCCCGTGGGGCAGGACGAACCCAGATTCAACACACCGGCCGACCCGGACATCCTCACAACGTCCGTATCCGCCAAACAGTTTCCACCACGCACCACTGTTACGGAGCGGCGACCCCCCGCAACCTCCTGCCCTTGTGCGGCAGGTCTCACGCCCACTCTCATCAGTGCGAGGACGACTGAGCGTAGTCAGGCCGCTTCGCGGCTCGCAAGGCGTTCACAACGATCTTCTCCGAGCGGGCCACTGTGGCGGTGGCCTGCTCCTTCTCCAGAGTCTGCACGACCCCGCCGGGGATGTTGAGCGCCGGCTCCAGATCCTGCGGCCTTCCGATCACCTTGAAGACGTACGGCGCGGCGACCTTCTTGCCGTCGACGCCGATGCCGCCGGTCTCGTCCGAGAAGTACGTATTGGCCACCACACGGACGTCGTTGATCTGAATCGCCTCCGCCCCTGCCGCGCGCAGCTCCTGCACCGTGTCAAGTACCTTGTCGGACTCGACGGCACCCTTGGGGTCGCTGATCGTCAACGTGATGCCAGGACCCTGCGCCGCGACCGTGCCTGCCAGGATGCCGAGCTGCTGCTCCTTCTCCACGGTCTGCTTCCGCGCCTCCTCCGCCTGGTTCGAGCTGGTCTCCAGCTCGGTGCGCTGGCCCCCCAGACGCTGCTTCTCATCCTCAAGACGCTTCGTACGCGAGTCGAGTTCATCCAGGATGCGCACCAGATCCTCCTGGCGGGCACCGCGCAGCGCACTGTTGTCGCTGTTGGAGCGGACCTGGATGGCGAGACCGAGGCCGAGGACGAACAGCAGCAGCGCCACGATGAGCTGCGCCCGGCTGACCCTCGGCGGCCAGAGGCCCGCGGCGAGCCGCTGGCGCCCCGTCAGCTGGGCCTTCTCCTCGCCCGGTTCATCCGGCGCGTCGACGGGCCGCTCCTCGTCGCCGTCACCCTGATCGGTGTTTTCCATGTCGCTCATCGGCCTCAGGCCCTGAAGACGTGCCGGCGGATGGCGGCCGCGTTGGAGAAGATCCGGATGCCGAGCACCACGACCACGCCGGTCGACAGCTGCGCGCCCACGCCCAGCTTGTCGCCGAGGAACACGATCAGCGCGGCGACCACCACGTTCGACAGGAAGGACACGACGAAGACCTTGTCGACGAAGATGCCGTCGAGCATGGCACGGAGCCCGCCGAAGACCGCGTCGAGTGCCGCCACCACGGCGATCGGCAGATACGGCTCGACCACCGCAGGCACCTCGGGCCGGACGAAAAGTCCGACCACGACTCCCACGACGAGGCCAAGTACGGCGATCACGATGTGCCCTTCCCTGTGTCGGCCGCGCCCTTACCGGCGCCCGTGGCCATTGGCTTTGCTGTACGTACGGTCAGGCTCGGCGCCGCCGGGAGACGCACGTCGCCCTCGGCCGAAATGCTGGACCTTATCCCGTAGTTCTGCTCCAGCACATGCAGGTACTGGCCGTCCGCGCTGTCCTGGAAGTCCGTACTCAGCTTCTTGCCGTCCCCCACCGCGAGCACCGTGTACGGCGGCACCAGTGGCCTGTTGTCGACCAGTATGGCGTCGCCCGCGGCCCGGATCGCCGAAAACGATGTCAGGCGCTGCCCGTTGATGGCGATGGCCTCCGCGCCCGACTGCCACAGCCCGTTGACCACGCGCTGCATGTCGCGGTCCCGCACCCGGCCGGTGTCGGCGAACGTCGTGCTCTCGCGCGGCTGGCTGCCGTCGCCCTGGGCGGTGTCCTTGGCGTCGTCCACGACCAGTTTCACGCCCGGCCCGTGCACTTCGGTGGCACCGGACAGCAGCGCCACGAGCTCGCCCTGGTCGCCGCCGTGCTTCTCAAGAGCCTTGCGCTGCTGGTCGCCGACCTCGGTCCGCAGCCCGTCCACATCGCTCTGCAGCTTGTCCGCGGCCTTGGTCTCCGACTCGACCCGGTTGATCAGCTCCTGGCGCTCCTTGGCGACCACAGGAGCGGTGATGCGGGCCTGCGCGGCCCCGACCGTCACCACGAGGGCGGCGAGCACCAGACCGGCCGCGAGACCGAGCTTGGCCTTCAGCGTCCGCGGCATCCCGGCGTCGCCCTCGGCCTTGCGGCGAGCGGTCGCCTCCGCATAGCCGTCGTCCAGCGCGTGGTCCATGACATTGGTCAGCAGCGACATCGACGCGTCGGGACGCGGAGGCGGAGACGGCGTGCTCCGAACGGGGGGCTGCTGCGGCATGCCGCACATCGTCGCACGTCGGCACCGCTACCACCGAATGGCCCCACCGGTGTGCCGGGCCGCGCCTCCAGGCCCGGCCCGGCACACCTCTACGACGTCAGTGACCTGCGCTGTCGACCACCGCGGCCCATTCGTCGAGCAACGCCTGCGCCGACACGTCGTCGGGCCCCTCGGCCCACAGATGGGTGACCGCCTCGGCCGGATCGGGCAGCACCATCACCCAGCGGCCGTCGGCCTCGACGACCCGTACGCCGTCGGTCGTGTCGACGAACCGGCCCCCGGCCGCCTCCACGACCCGGCGCATCACCATGCCCTTGACCGCCCACGGCGTCGGAATGTCCCGCCTCAGCACATGTGCCTGCGGTATCCGAGCATCGATCTGGCTCAGGGTGAGCTGCGTGCGGGCGACCAGCCCGATGAGCCGCACGAACGCGGCAGCGCCGTCGAAGACGCTGCTGAACTCGGGCACGATGAACCCGCCGCGCCCGTCACCACCGAAGATCGTGGACTCCTCGCGGCCCACCCTCGTCAGATCGTCCGGCGAGGTGGTCGTCCACTCCACCTGAGTGCCGTGGTACGCCGCCACCTGCTCGGCGATTCTGGTGGTCGTGACCGGCAGGGCCACCCGCCCGCTGCGCCGCTCGGCGGCTACCAGGTCCAGCATCACAAGGAGCGCCCGGTCGTCCTCGACGATCCGGCCCCGTTCGTCGACCAGCGAGAGCCGCTCACCGACGGGGTCGAACCGCACCCCGAACGCGGCCCGCGCCGAGGCCACGATCTCCCCGAGCCGCACGAGCCCGGCCCGCCTGCTCTCCGCGGACTCGGTGGGCCTGGATTCGTCCAGACCCGGATTGATCGTCAGCGAGTCCACCTTGAGCCGGCCGAGCAGGCTCGGCAGCACCAGACCGGCACTTCCGTTGGACGCGTCGACGACGACCTTCAGCCCGGCCTCCGCGATACCGGTGGTGTCGGCCTTGCGCAGCAGCGATCCGGTGTACGAGTCGAAGACGCTGGAGGGGAACTGCAGATCGCCGATCTCCCCCGGGAACGCCCGCCGGTACTCCTGACGCGCATAGACCCGGTCGAGCTTGCGCTGCCCGGCCTGCGAGAGGTCGGCGCCCCGCTCGTCGAAGAACATGATGTCGACGGAGTCCGGCACACCCGGCGACGTACGGATCATGATCCCGCCGGCGCTGCCCCGCGCGGTCTGCTGCCGCGCGACCGGCAGCGGTACGTTCTCCAGATCCCGTACGTCTATGGCGCTGGCCTGCAGCGCCGAGATGACGGCCCGCTTCAGCGCCCGCGCACCACGGGAGTGGTCACGCGCCGTGGTGACGGTCGACCCCTTCTTGAGCGTCGTCGCGTACGCACCCGCGAGGCGTACGGCCAGCTCCGGCGTGATCTCGACGTTGAGGATCCCGGAGACGCCCCGGGCCCCGAAGAGGTGGGCCTGGCCCCGCGACTCCCAGATCACCGAGGTGTTGACGAAGGCGCCGGCCTCGATGGTCTTAAAGGGGTAGACCCTGACATTCCCCTGGACAATCGATTCCTCGCCGACGAGGCATTCGTCCCCGATGACGGCACCGTCCTCGATCCGGGCGGCCCGCATGATGTCGGTGTTCTTTCCGATCACACAGCCACGCAGATTGCTGTGCTGGCCGATGTAGACGTTGTCGTGGACGACGGCCTTGTGCAGGAATGCGCCGCTCTTGACGACCACGTTCGATCCGACGACGGTGTGCTCGCGGATCTCCACATCCGCTTCGACCTTCGCGTAGTCCCCGATGTAAAGAGGCCCGCGAAGCACGGCGTCGGGATGCACTTCCGCGCCTTCCGCGACCCACACCCCTGGGGAGATCTCGAAGCCGTCGATCTCCACGTCGACCTTGCCTTCGAGCACGTCGGCCTGTGCCTTGACGTAACTCTCGTGGGTGCCGACGTCCTCCCAGTAGCCCTCGGCGACATAGCCGTAGATCGGCTTGCCTTCCTTCATGAGCTGCGGGAAGACGTCACCGGACCAGTCGACGGACTTGTCCGCCTCAACGTAGTCGAATACCTCGGGCTCCATCACATAGATGCCCGTATTCACGGTGTCGGAGAAAACCTGCCCCCACGTCGGCTTCTCCAGGAACCGCTCGACCTTTCCCTCTTCATCGACAATGGTGATGCCGAATTCGAGGGGATTGGGCACGCGGGTCAGGCACACCGTGACGAGTGCGCCCTTCTCCTTGTGGAAATTGATGAGATCAGTCAGATCGAAGTCGGTGAGGGCATCACCCGAGATGACCAGGAAGGCATCGTCCTTGAGAGCTTCCTCGGCATTCTTGACGCTGCCCGCGGTACCGAGGGGCTTCTCTTCATTGGCATAGGTGAGCTCCATTCCGAGCTCTTCTCCGTCACCGAAATAGTTCCTGACCAGCGACGCCAGGAACTGCACGGTCACGACAGTCTCATTGAGCCCATGCCGCTTGAGCAGCCGCAGCACATGCTCCATGATCGGCCGGTTGACCACCGGCAGGAGCGGCTTGGGCATGCTCGAGGTCATGGGGCGAAGGCGTGTGCCCTCGCCACCAGCCATCACGACGGCCTTCATGTCGGAAACGTCCTCCTTGAAGAGACGACGGTTTGGCCGACTGCGCCCGAACGGGCAGGCCTCTGGCGTCACACGCGGCTGCCGACTCGCCGCCGGGGCCCGCTGGTCGCCGAGCTCAATCGGCCGCTACGTCCGCCTTCACCAACCGGCGGACCTGAACCACATACAGGATGCCTGCCCACCAATAGAGAGTTGTACCCCATCCTGCGAACGCCCATCCGAAAATCGCCGCAAGGGAGGCAAGCCATCCACTTCCGTCACTGAGCAACAGCAGCGGGAAGGCGTACATCAAGTTGAACGTCGCGGCCTTACCCAAGAAGTTCACCTGAGGCGGCGGATAGCCGTGCCGGCGAAGGATTCCCACCATCACCAGAAGCATCAGCTCACGGGCCACAAGGGCAGCCGTCAACCAAATCGGCAGGATCTCCCGCCAGGTGAGACCGACCAGCGTGGAAAGGATGTACAACCGGTCGGCCGCCGGGTCGAGCAGCCGCCCCAGATTGCTGATCTGGTTCCACCGCCGGGCCAGCTTCCCATCCAAGTAGTCGCTGACACCGCTCAGCGCCAACACCAGCAGGGCCCAGCCATCGCTGTTCGGCCCGCCAAAGACAGGGCGGAGAATCAGCCACAGGAAGAGCGGTACGCCGACCAGGCGCGCCATGCTGAGAATGTTGGGGATGGTGAGCACCCGGTCCGTCTGAACGCGAGTCTCCTGGACCTCCACCCGGGGGCCTCCTGTGGGAAATGTGCCGACGATGCCCCCTGACCCTACCGTCAGGAAGGGTCACCAGAGGCACTGGGGTACGAGTACTCGGTCCGAGGGCCGTAAAAGCGGCCCCTGAAACGTGAAAAAGCCCCGCACCGTGACCGTATTCCTACGGTCTGGTGCGGGGCTTTCCCCAAAATTTGTTCGGCGGCGTCCTACTCTCCCACAGGGTCCCCCCTGCAGTACCATCGGCGCTGAAAGGCTTAGCTTCCGGGTTCGGAATGTAACCGGGCGTTTCCCTAACGCTATGACCACCGAAACACTATGAAGTTGAACACCGGAACCCACTGAAACCAGGGGCTCTGACGGCTGTTCATTGCTTCAGAACAAACACAGTGGACGCGAGCAACTGAGGACAAGCCCTCGGCCTATTAGTACCAGTCAGCTCCACCCGTTACCGGGCTTCCACATCTGGCCTATCAACCCAGTCGTCTACTGGGAGCCTTACCCTCTCAAGGAGGTGGGAACACTCATCTCGAAGCAGGCTTCCCGCTTAGATGCTTTCAGCGGTTATCCTTTCCGAACGTAGCCAACCAGCCATGCCCTTGGCAGGACAACTGGCACACCAGAGGTTCGTCCGTCCCGGTCCTCTCGTACTAGGGACAGCCCTTCTCAATGTTCCTGCGCGCGCAGCGGATAGGGACCGAACTGTCTCACGACGTTCTAAACCCAGCTCGCGTACCGCTTTAATGGGCGAACAGCCCAACCCTTGGGACCGACTCCAGCCCCAGGATGCGACGAGCCGACATCGAGGTGCCAAACCATCCCGTCGATATGGACTCTTGGGGAAGATCAGCCTGTTATCCCCGGGGTACCTTTTATCCGTTGAGCGACGGCGCTTCCACAAGCCACCGCCGGATCACTAGTCCCGACTTTCGTCCCTGCTCGACCCGTCGGTCTCACAGTCAAGCTCCCTTGTGCACTTACACTCAACACCTGATTGCCAACCAGGCTGAGGGAACCTTTGGGCGCCTCCGTTACTCTTTAGGAGGCAACCGCCCCAGTTAAACTACCCATCAGACACTGTCCCTGATCCGGATCACGGACCGAGGTTAGACATCCAGCACGACCAGAGTGGTATTTCAACGACGACTCCACAACCACTGGCGTGGCCGCTTCAAAGTCTCCCACCTATCCTACACAAGCCGAACCGAACACCAATATCAAACTGTAGTAAAGGTCCCGGGGTCTTTCCGTCCTGCTGCGCGAAACGAGCATCTTTACTCGTAGTGCAATTTCACCGGGCCTATGGTTGAGACAGTCGAGAAGTCGTTACGCCATTCGTGCAGGTCGGAACTTACCCGACAAGGAATTTCGCTACCTTAGGATGGTTATAGTTACCACCGCCGTTTACTGGCGCTTAAGTTCTCAGCTTCGCCACACCGAAATGTGACTAACCGGTCCCCTTAACGTTCCAGCACCGGGCAGGCGTCAGTCCGTATACATCGCCTTACGGCTTCGCACGGACCTGTGTTTTTAGTAAACAGTCGCTTCTCGCTGGTCTCTGCGGCCACCCCCAGCTCAGAGTGCAAGACTCATCACCGGACGTGGCCCCCTTCTCCCGAAGTTACGGGGGCATTTTGCCGAGTTCCTTAACCATAGTTCACCCGAACGCCTCGGTATTCTCTACCTGACCACCTGAGTCGGTTTAGGGTACGGGCCGCCATGAAACTCGCTAGAGGCTTTTCTCGACAGCATAGGATCATCCACTTCACCACAATCGGCTCGGCATCAGGTCTCACCCTTATATGTCATCCGGATTTGCCTAGATGACGGGCTACACCCTTACCCCGGGACAACCACCGCCCGGGCTGGACTACCTTCCTGCGTCACCCCATCGCTTACCTACTACCACCTTGGGCCGGCGGCTCCACCACTTTCCATTCCCCGAAGGGTCCGGAACGGCTTCACGGCCTTAGCATTAATGGGCTCGATACTGGGCGTTTCAAAGCGGGTACCGGAATATCAACCGGTTGTCCATCGACTACGCCTGTCGGCCTCGCCTTAGGTCCCGACTTACCCTGGGCAGATCAGCTTGACCCAGGAACCCTTAGTCAATCGGCGCACACGTTTCTCACGTGTGTATCGCTACTCATGCCTGCATTCTCACTCGTGAACCGTCCACCACTAGCTTCCGCTGCAGCTTCACCCGGCACACGACGCTCCCCTACCCATCCCAGCAGGCGTTGGCCCTATATGCTGGAATGACACGACTTCGGCGGTACGCTTGAGCCCCGCTACATTGTCGGCGCGGAATCACTTGACCAGTGAGCTATTACGCACTCTTTCAAGGGTGGCTGCTTCTAAGCCAACCTCCTGGTTGTCTCTGCGACTCCACATCCTTTCCCACTTAGCGTACGCTTAGGGGCCTTAGTCGATGCTCTGGGCTGTTTCCCTCTCGACCATGGAGCTTATCCCCCACAGTCTCACTGCCGCGCTCTCACTTACCGGCATTCGGAGTTTGGCTAAGGTCAGTAACCCGGTAGGGCCCATCGCCTATCCAGTGCTCTACCTCCGGCAAGAAACACACGACGCTGCACCTAAATGCATTTCGGGGAGAACCAGCTATCACGGAGTTTGATTGGCCTTTCACCCCTAACCACAGGTCATCCCCCAGGTTTTCAACCCTGGTGGGTTCGGTCCTCCACGACCTCTTACAGCCGCTTCAACCTGCCCATGGCTAGATCACTCCGCTTCGGGTCTAGAGCGTGCAACTCAATCGCCCTGTTCGGACTCGCTTTCGCTACGGCTTCCCCACACGGGTTAACCTCGCTACACACCGCTAACTCGCAGGCTCATTCTTCAAAAGGCACGCAGTCACGACTGACAGCACAAGTGCTGCCAGCGACGCTCCCACGGCTTGTAGGCACACGGTTTCAGGTACTATTTCACTCCGCTCCCGCGGTACTTTTCACCATTCCCTCACGGTACTATCCGCTATCGGTCACCAGGGAATATTTAGGCTTAGCGGGTGGTCCCGCCAGATTCACACGGGATTTCTCGGGCCCCGTGCTACTTGGGTGTCTCTCAAACGAGCCGTTGATGTTTCAGCTACGGGGGTCTTACCCTCTACGCCGGACCTTTCGCATGTCCTTCGCCTACACCAACGGTTTCTGACTCGTCCTGTCGCCGGCAGACGACAGAAGAGAGATCCCACAACCCCGCATGCGCAACCCCTGCCGGGTATCACACGCATACGGTTTGGCCTCATCCGGTTTCGCTCGCCACTACTCCCGGAATCACGGTTGTTTTCTCTTCCTGAGGGTACTGAGATGTTTCACTTCCCCTCGTTCCCTCCACATACCCTATGTGTTCAGGTATGGGTGACAGCCCATGACGACTGCCGGGTTTCCCCATTCGGAAACCCCCGGATCAAAGCCTGGTTGACGGCTCCCCGGGGACTATCGTGGCCTCCCACGTCCTTCATCGGTTCCTGGTGCCAAGGCATCCACCGTGCGCCCTTAAAAACTTGGCCACAGATGCTCGCGTCCACTGTGCAGTTCTCAAACAACGACCAGCCACCCATCACCCCACCAACATCGTGGTGGAGTTCACTGGGGCCGGCATCAGAAGGACAGACCTCACGGTCCGTACCCTCAGACACCCAACAGCGTGCCCGACCCGATCCTCCCTGGTTCACGTTCCACGCCGAAGCAGTACTGGTGACCCTGAAGCATCGTGCCGAATAGTCAACGTTCCACCCATGAGCTGACCACCGTCGGACGTTTGCCGACGAAATGGCCTCTGACCAGGCGAACCTGGTGAGAAGTGCTCCTTAGAAAGGAGGTGATCCAGCCGCACCTTCCGGTACGGCTACCTTGTTACGACTTCGTCCCAATCGCCAGTCCCACCTTCGACAGCTCCCTCCCACAAGGGGTTGGGCCACCGGCTTCGGGTGTTACCGACTTTCGTGACGTGACGGGCGGTGTGTACAAGGCCCGGGAACGTATTCACCGCAGCAATGCTGATCTGCGATTACTAGCAACTCCGACTTCATGGGGTCGAGTTGCAGACCCCAATCCGAACTGAGACCGGCTTTTTGAGATTCGCTCCGCCTCGCGGCATCGCAGCTCTTTGTACCGGCCATTGTAGCACGTGTGCAGCCCAAGACATAAGGGGCATGATGACTTGACGTCGTCCCCACCTTCCTCCGAGTTGACCCCGGCAGTCTCCTGTGAGTCCCCATCACCCCGAAGGGCATGCTGGCAACACAGAACAAGGGTTGCGCTCGTTGCGGGACTTAACCCAACATCTCACGACACGAGCTGACGACAGCCATGCACCACCTGTATACCGACCACAAGGGGGCGACCATCTCTGGCCGTTTCCGGTATATGTCAAGCCTTGGTAAGGTTCTTCGCGTTGCGTCGAATTAAGCCACATGCTCCGCTGCTTGTGCGGGCCCCCGTCAATTCCTTTGAGTTTTAGCCTTGCGGCCGTACTCCCCAGGCGGGGAACTTAATGCGTTAGCTGCGGCACCGACGACGTGGAATGTCGCCAACACCTAGTTCCCAACGTTTACGGCGTGGACTACCAGGGTATCTAATCCTGTTCGCTCCCCACGCTTTCGCTCCTCAGCGTCAGTAATGGCCCAGAGATCCGCCTTCGCCACCGGTGTTCCTCCTGATATCTGCGCATTTCACCGCTACACCAGGAATTCCGATCTCCCCTACCACACTCTAGCTAGCCCGTATCGAATGCAGACCCGGGGTTAAGCCCCGGGCTTTCACATCCGACGTGACAAGCCGCCTACGAGCTCTTTACGCCCAATAATTCCGGACAACGCTTGCGCCCTACGTATTACCGCGGCTGCTGGCACGTAGTTAGCCGGCGCTTCTTCTGCAGGTACCGTCACTTTCGCTTCTTCCCTGCTGAAAGAGGTTTACAACCCGAAGGCCGTCATCCCTCACGCGGCGTCGCTGCATCAGGCTTTCGCCCATTGTGCAATATTCCCCACTGCTGCCTCCCGTAGGAGTCTGGGCCGTGTCTCAGTCCCAGTGTGGCCGGTCGCCCTCTCAGGCCGGCTACCCGTCGTCGCCTTGGTAGGCCATCACCCCACCAACAAGCTGATAGGCCGCGGGCTCATCCTTCACCGCCGGAGCTTTTAACCCCCCACCATGCGGCAGGAAGTGTTATCCGGTATTAGACCCCGTTTCCAGGGCTTGTCCCAGAGTGAAGGGCAGATTGCCCACGTGTTACTCACCCGTTCGCCACTAATCCACCCCGAAGGGCTTCATCGTTCGACTTGCATGTGTTAAGCACGCCGCCAGCGTTCGTCCTGAGCCAGGATCAAACTCTCCATGAATGTTTACCCGTAATCGGGTGCACACATCACGTAAGAGCGGGACGACCAAGCCGGAATGAGGCCGGTCGTCCACAGCGTCCTCGCTGTGTAATCGCCACCCACACCCCAAGGGGGCGAGTGGACTTTTCAAAGGAACCTCGATCCGCCGAAGCGGATACGGGGTTGTCAATCTGGCGTTGACTTTTGGCACGCTGTTGAGTTCTCAAGGAACGGACGCTTCCTTCGTACTCACCCTCTCGGGCTTTCCTCCGGGCGCTTCCCTTCGGTATTTCGTGTTTCCAGCTTAGCAGACCCGATTTCCGTTTCTGCCACCCGCTGGAGCGGGGATTTCGCTTTCCAGTCTTATCGGCTTTCCGGCGATTCAGACTCTAGCAAGTCTTTTCCGCCTCCCTGACCACCGTCTCCACAGCATGCAGAGTCGGAAATCCGGGTTAGGATCGGGACTTGGTAGGCGCCGCCGACCGCCGAATCACAGTGTCGTGATGGGGTCAGGCAGGAGTACGACAGTACAGGCCACCGGGAGTTGAGGCAAATCGTTTCCGGTGTGCATCTAGGTCCGCCAACCGTCACCTGTCGTGCGGAACTAGGACTTCTTATGACTTACCCTTCTGAACAGTACGCCGTCCAGGACAGGTAGTGACGGCGACACTAGAAGCTCCGCCCCTGGGAGGCTCCCCATGACTAGCGTGACGTCCCCACTTGCTGGAAAGGCCATCGGGCTCGCTGCAGTGCCCGACCCCGTCTTCTCCGGCGCGATGGTGGGCCCCGGCACCGCTATTGATCCCGTACGTGAGCCGTCGGCGGCCGTGGCGCCCGTGGATGGCGTCGTTGTGTCCCTGCACCCGCACGCCTTCGTCGTCGTCGACGCCGAAGGCCACGGTGTGCTGACGCACCTCGGAATCGACACCGTTCAGCTCAACGGCGAGGGCTTCGAGCTCCTCGTCAACAAGGGCGACACCGTGACGCGCGGCCAGGAGGTCGTGCGCTGGGACCCGGCCGCCGTCGAGGCCGCCGGCAAGTCCCCCATTTGTCCCATCGTGGCTCTTGAGGCCACCACTGACTCCCTCTCCGGTGTCGTCGACAGCGGTGACGTGAAGGCCGGCGACGCGCTGTTCGGCTGGCAGTGACGCCCGCGCCGCTGCGACGGCGCGCTGGACGGACAACAACGGCGGCGGCACTGACCGCCGCGACTATCGGAGACGGGTGAGATGGAGACAACGCTGCGAGGCGTCGGCGTGAGCCACGGTGTGGCGATCGGCGAGGTTCGGCACATGGGCACGGCGGTTCTCGAACCGCCTGCCAAGCAGATTCCGGCATCGGAGCACGAGCGCGAACAGGGGCGCGCTCGCCAGGCCGTGGAAGCTGTGGCGGCCGACCTGATGGCGCGTGGCAATCTGGCCGGCGGTGAGGCGCAGGCCGTGCTCGAGGCCCAGGCGATGATCGCCCAGGACCCGGAGCTGATGGCCGATGTCGACCGGCGCATCGTCGTCGGCAGCACCGCCGAACGCGCCGTGTACGACGCGTTCTCGCACTACCGCGAGCTGCTCGCGGGTGCCGGCGAGTACATGGCGGGACGCGTCGCCGACCTCGACGACGTGCGGAACCGGATCGTGGCGCGCCTGCTCGGCGTGCCGATGCCGGGTGTGCCGGACAGTGACGAGCCGTACGTGCTCATCGCCCGGGACCTCGCGCCGGCCGACACCGCGCTGCTCGACCCGGCCCTTGTGCTCGGTTTCGTGACCGAGGAGGGCGGGCCCACCAGCCACAGCGCCATCCTGGCGCGGGCGCTCGGTGTTCCCGCGATCGTGGCGCTGCCCGGCGCCGGTGAGCTGGCCGAAGGCACGCTGGTCGCCGTGGACGGCAGCACGGGCGAGATTTTCGTCGACCCGAGCGAGGAGAAGCAGGCCGAGCTCAAGCGGGCCGCCGCCGAGCGCAAGGCCGCGCTGTCCGCCTCGTCCGGTCCGGGTGCCACCTCGGACGGCCACAAGGTTCCGCTGCTGGCCAATGTCGGCGGTCCCGCCGATGTTCCGGCCGCGGTGGAGGCGGGCGCCGAGGGCGTCGGTCTGTTCCGTACCGAGTTCCTCTTCCTCGACGACTCCGCCAAGGCGCCGTCGGAGGAGAAGCAGGTCGAGGCGTACCGCAAGGTGCTTGAGGCGTTCCCCGAGGGGCGCGTCGTGGTGCGGGTTCTGGACGCGGGCGCCGACAAGCCGCTCGACTTCCTGACCCCGGCCGACGAGCCCAACCCCGCGCTCGGTGTGCGTGGTCTGCGCTCGCTGCTCGACCACCCCGAGGTGCTGCGTACGCAGCTGACCGCGCTGGCCAAGGCGGCCGAGGGTCTGCCGGTGTACCTCGAAGTCATGGCGCCGATGGTGGCCGACCGAACCGACGCCAAGGCGTTTGCCGACGCGTGCCGGGAAGCCGGGCTGCGGGCGAAGTTCGGTGCGATGGTGGAGATCCCTTCCGCCGCGCTCCGGGCCCGCTCGATCCTGCAGGAGGTCGAGTTCCTGTCGCTGGGCACCAACGACCTCGCGCAGTACGCCTTTGCCGCCGACCGCCAGGTGGGCGCGGTGTCCCGGCTTCAGGACCCGTGGCAGCCCGCGCTGCTCGACCTGATCTCGATGTCCGCCGAGGCCGGCAAGGCCGAGGGCAAGAGCTGTGGTGTGTGTGGCGAGGCTGCCTCCGATCCACTGCTGGCCTGTGTTCTGACCGGTCTTGGTGTGACCAGCCTGTCGATGGGTGCGGCTTCCATTCCTTACGTGCGGGCGACGCTGGCGAAGTACACGCTGGCCCAGTGCGAGCGTGCGGCGTCCGCGGCTCGTGCCGCGGACACTGCCGAGGATGCGCGCAAGGCCGCTCAGGCGGTGCTGTCCGGCGAGTGACCGGACGGTCGTGAGACCGGTGTGGTCGTGAGACCCGTGTGAGAGGGGCTTCCCGTCGCGGTGCGGCGGGGAGCCCCTCTTCTGTGCCTCCCCCTTGTTGTTGCTTCAGTGGTGGCTGTCGGGCTGGTCGATGGCGAATCCGGCGCGGTATTCGACGTCGGGTTCCGGGGCGAGGGGGTCGCCCGTCGCCGCGTCGGTGCAGTAGGCGCTGAAGACCTCGCCCGCGGTCAGTGGGTCGAGCCGGCCCTGGTTCAGGCGCCAGCCGTGCAGCCGGTCCGGGGTGCCCGATTCAGTCGTACGGAGTACCAGCCCTCCAACGCTGTGCAGGGCGATGCCCGCCGCGAGGACGGTCACGAACTCGGCCGCGTCCGTCTCGTCGAGGCGTACCGGGTCGAAGCCCTCCCGGTCGGCGTGGAGGACGGCGATGAGCTGCTCCACCTGGGCGGGGATGCTGCACACCAGGTGGTGGGTGCCCGGGCCGGCCGCCTCCAGCAGGCTCAGGACGAGGTGCGAGGCACGGTCGAAGGCCGCTCTGCCGATGTCCTGGCCGCATTCCGCGCACTCCCCCGCCTCGGCCAGGAGCAGCGTCGCGTACTCCCAAGTCGCTTTGCGGACGGCCTTGTTGATGAGCTGTGGGACCAGGCTGTCGATGGGCTGGCCCGCGTAGGCGACGCAGGCGCCGCCCGCTGCCAGTTCGGCTGTGAAGCGGGTGCGGCTGTCCGCCGTGTCCGGGTCGAGGCCCTCCGACACACAGAACTCGGTGAACTCGTCCGGGTCGAAGAGCGCCACCGTCGTGTGCGCGCCCTGGGCGGCGAGTGAGCGGAGAAGCCCTTCGACCTGGCGGAGGTAGGCCGTGTGGTCGTCGAAGGCGAAGGATCGGTATCTCGTCATGGCCGTGAAGTCGTGCGCGTCGGCGATCAGGCCGACGGTGCTCGGCATTTCACGGCGGAGTGTGCGCCGGATGGCCCTGATGTGATTGGCGTGCGCCATGTTTCCCCCTGAGCACGGTGTTGATCAATGCTCACTCACCGTAACCGAAGGCACTGACAGCGGCGTCCGCCGGAATCCCGGCCGGGCGAGACGGTGCTGGACCAGGCAGGTTCCCGCGATGACGGTGCCGAAGGTGATCCAGCCGGCCGGTCCGGTCGCGATGGCCGCGGTCACGGCGAGGGGTCCGACACTGCGCTGCACGGACTGGGCCAGGCCGTGCACTCCGAGGTAGGCGCCCTGTGCCGCGTCGGGTGCGAGGGCGATCGAGAGTTCCCAGGAGATCGTCGCGTGGATGATCTCGGCCAGCGTGAAGGCGGCCGTCGCGGTCAGGAGGAAGGCGGTGGCGAGTGCGGCGCCGTGTACCGCGGAGGCTGCGATGGCCACGCCCGAGAGCGCGAAGATCGCGGAGAGCGGGAACAGGAGCCGCCGGGCCGCCGCCGTGGTGGCGCCGAATCGCGCGAGGGGCACCTGAAGGCCGACGACCATCACGTTGTTGAGCACCATGAGCAGCGGGACGAGGCCGTGCGGGGCGTCGGTGGCATGCACGGTCCAGAGCGGGAGGCCGATCTTGAACACGGCGTCGTCCAGGAAGAGCACCGTTTCGCTGGCCACGAAGGCCAGGTAGCGGCGGTCGCGCCAGGGGTTGGTCGGATTCGGCCTGGCCGTCGGATCGCCGGACTTGGCGACCGTGCGCGAGGGCGCCGGGGGTTCGGCGCAGAGCGCTGTGATGACGGCGGAGCCGACGAACGAGAGCGCGTTGCCCGCCAGGAGCCACTCGTAGGCGGAGACCGAGCCGATGGCGAGGGCTCCTGCGGCGGCCAGTCCGCCGACGGCCCAGCCCGCGTTGGCGACGGTCCGGCTGACGGCCTGGTAGCGGACGCGGTCGGGGCCCGCGATCCGGGCGGCGTACAGCTTGGTGAGGACGTTGGCCGAGCGGTCGCCGAAGCTTCCTACGGAGGCGATCAGGAGCAGCAGGACGAAGTTGTCGGTGGTCAGGAGCGCGAACGCGGCGACGGCGCGCAGCGATTGGAGGCCGACGAGGACGCGGGTCAGCGACAGCCGGTCGGCGATGCGGCCGCCGATGGGCGCCCCCGCGATTCCGACGGCTCCGGACGCGGCGACCAGGGTGCCGATCTGGGCCAGCGAGAGCCCGGCCACGTAGGTGAAGTAGAGAACGGAGACGGCTTCCCAGAGGCCGCTTCCGGTCCTGTCCACGAAGGCGACCGACAGCATCCGGCGGCCGTCGAGGCCTCCCGGGATGCGTTCCCACAGCGCTGCGCGGCGGCGGCTCCAGCTCATTGCTCCCCCTTGACGGAATTTATGTATTGGTACAGAATTCTTTACGTGGCAGCACAATATTCGATCTCTGGTACGACAGCCAAGGGGATTGCCGCGTCCGTCGAGCGCGCGGTCACCGACGGGGGCCTGGGCCCCGGCGACGCGCTCCCTCCCGTGCGCAGGCTGGCCGATGAGCTGGCGGTGAGTCCCGGCACGGTCGCCACCGCCT
This sequence comes from Streptomyces sp. NBC_00212, assembly GCF_045206365.1. Taxonomy (NCBI): domain Bacteria; kingdom Bacillati; phylum Actinomycetota; class Actinomycetes; order Kitasatosporales; family Streptomycetaceae; genus Streptomyces; species Streptomyces sp. NBC_00212. Next base: position 7,239,409 of record NZ_CP108115.1, on the reverse strand, counting down.
ACAAGGAGCTGCGCCGGCGCGGTGTGGTCGTGACCCGTGGGCGCGGCGGAACCGTGGTGGCCGCGGAGCCCGCCGTCGCTTCCCGGCGGCCGCCCAAAGTCCCCGAAGGGCTGCGGGACTTGGCGGGCGGCCACCCCGACTCGGCCTTCCTGCCGGATCTGCCGGGGCTCGTCGCGCCGTCGACGGGGCCCCGCTCGCACCGGTCCACGCCGCGGCTGCCGCAGCTGGAGGAGCGGGTGCGCGCGTGGTTCGAGGGTGACGGGGTGCCGTCCGAGTGCGTGACGTTCGCCCATGGGGCGCTCGACTGCATCGCGCGGCTGCTGACCACGGAGCTGCGGCCCGGGGACGCGGTGGCGATGGAGGACCCCGGGTACCACCATCTGCTCGATCTGCTCCACGCCATGGGGCTGCGCACGATCCCTGTCGCCGTGGACGACGAGGGCATGCGGCCCAAGGAGCTGCGGGAGGCGCTGCGCGGCGGGGCGCGGGCCGTCGTGTGCAGCCCCCGGGCGCAGAATCCGTACGGCGGCCGCTTCTCCGAGGCACGGCGCGACGAGCTGGTCGAGGTGCTGCGGCAGGCGCCCGAGGTGCTGGTGATCGAGAACGACCATGCCGCCGAGATCGCGGGTGCGGAGCTCAACTCTCTTACGGAGGGCGGGCTTTCGCGGTGGGCGCAGGTGCGGACCGTGACCAAATATCTGGGCACGGACCTGCGGTGGGCGGCCGCCGCCTGCGATCCGGTGACCCTGGCCCGGCACGACGGGCGGCTGCTGCTCACCTCCGGGTGGGTGAGCCATCTGCTGCAGGCGGCCGTGCTGGCCTTGCTGGACGACCCGTCGGCCCAGCTATTGGTGACGCGGGCCGAGGACACCTATGGGGAGCGTCGTACGGCATTCGTCAAGGAGCTGGCCCAGCGCGGGATTCCGGCACACGGGGAGAGCGGGATGAATGTGTGGGTGCCGGTGCGCGACGAGTCGGCCGTCGTCAACGGGCTGCGTACGCGCGGCTGGTGGGTGGCGGCCGGAGCCCGCTTCCGTATGGCGTCGGCTCCTGGCGTACGCATCACCGTGGCCGGCCTGGACGGTTCGGAGGCGGCGCGGCTGGCCTCGGACTTCGCCGACGTGCTTGGCGAGTCCGAGGCCACCTACGGCGGTTGATCAGCCGCGCTTGCGGGCGACGTCCTCGTAGAAGCGCAGCAGGTCGAGATTGTCGACCGAGCCGGGGTTGACAGCCTTGTCGAGGGCCGTGCCTTGGAGGAGGCGCTTCACGGGGACCTCGATGCGCTTGCCGGTGAGGGTGTGCGGGACGCCCGGGGCCTCGATGATCTCGTCGGGGACATGACGGGGCGAGAGCTGCTCCCGGATCGCCTGCTTGATCCTCGTACGCAGTGCCTCGTCCAGGACCGCGCCCTCGGCGAGGTGCACGAACAGGGGCATCCAGTAGCCGCCGTCCGGCTCTTCGAGACCGATGACGAGGGACTCGCGGATCTCCGGAAGGCGCTCGACGACCTCATAGATGTCGGCCGAACCCATGCGCACGCCTTGACGGTTGAGGGTCGAGTCGGAGCGGCCGTGGATGATCACCGAGCCGTGGTCCGTGATGGTGATCCAGTCGCCGTGCCGCCATACCCCCGGGAACATGTCGAAGTAGCTCTCGCGGTAGCGGCTGCCGTCGGGGTCGTTCCAGAAGCGGATCGGCATCGAAGGCATCGGGTTGGTGACGACGAGCTCGCCGACCTCGCCGATGACGGGCCGGCCCTGCGCGTCCCAGGCCTGGAGGTCGGTGCCGAGGCAGGGGGCCTGGAGCTCGCCGATGTGCACGGGCAGCGTGGGGACCGCTCCCGCGAAGCACGAGCAGACGTCGGTGCCGCCGCTGACGGAGGCGATCCACAGGTCCTCGCGCACCTCGTCGTGGAGCCAGCGGAACCCGTCGGGCGGCAGCGGCGAACCAGTGGTCGCGACGCCCTTCACGCGGGACAGGTCGAAGTCGCGTCCCGGGTGCACATCGGCCTTGCGGCAGGCCATGACGTACGCCGCCGACGTGCCGAACAGGGTGGCGCCGGTGCGCTCCGCCACGCCCCACTGGGCGCCGGTGTCGGGGTAGCCGGGGCTTCCGTCGTACAGCACGACGGTGGTGCCGGTGAGCAGGCCGGAGACGAGGAAGTTCCACATCATCCAGCCGGTGGAGGTGTACCAGAAGAAACGGTCCTCGGGGCCGAGGTCGCAGTGCAGGCCCAGCTGCTTGAAGTGCTCCAGGAGGATGCCACCCTGGGACTGCACGATCGCCTTGGGCAGGCCCGTCGTGCCGGAGGAGTAGAGCACCCACAGGGGGTGGTCGAACGGCACCTGCTCGAAGACGGGCTCCACCTCGTCCGAGGTGAGGGCGGACCATTCGAGGGCGCCTTCGGGGGCGGGCGTGCCGAGCAGCGGGATGTGCACGACGGCGCGCAGGGTGGGCAGCTCGCTGCGCAGTTCCGCGACGACGTCGGTGCGGTCGTGCTCCTTGCCGCCGTAGCGGTAGCCGTCGACGGCGAACAGGACGACCGGCTCGACCTGCTGGAAGCGGTCGAGGACGCTGCGGGCGCCGAAGTCGGGGGCGCAGGAGGTCCAGACGGCGCCGACGGCCGCCGAGGCGAGCAGCGCGGTCACCGCCTGCGGGACGTTGGGCAGATAGCCGCTGATCCGGTCGCCGGGGCGTACGCCGAGGGCTCGCAACTGGGCGGCGAGCGAGCCGACTTGGCGGCGGAGTGCGGACCAGCTGATCTCGACCGGTTCGTGGGTCTCGTCGACGTGCAGCAGGGCCGGGTCACCGGCCCGCGCGGGGTCCTCGGCGGTGCGCAGCGCGTGTTCCGCGTAGTTCAGGGTGGCCCCCGGGAACCACTGCGCGCCGGGCATCGTTCGATCAGCAAGGACAGCTTCGTAGGGGGAGGAGAACCGGATGTCGAACCAGTCGGCGACGGCTTGCCAGAAGGTGTCGAGTTCGGCGACCGACCAGCGGTGGAGAGCCGGGTACCCGCCCTCGGCCGGTGCCCCGTAGCGCTCGGCCGCCCAGGCCTGGAAGCGGGTGATCCGCGCGGCGGCGATGCGGTCTGAGTCCGGCTGCCACAGGGGCGCGGGCTGCGGAGCGGGGTTCGCTGCTGAGGTCATGGGTCGGCTCCCGGGCTGTAACGCGTGATGTGCGTGTTTCCCGCGCACACGCGAGGGGTGTGCGCGTGAGGCGGCTGACAGGGACGATGCCATGTGATCGTCTTCCGCACCAGGGTCCCCCACCCATAGTCGGCTGCCCGGGCATGTGGCGCGACCACGGGTGAACGGCAGTTGAACGATCCGCACACGGGGCCGTCCGGGTGGCAGGGTGAGCTGCATGAACGGCGATGACCTGGTGCGCTCGGTGAAGGCGGTCGGCTCGGTGCGGGGGCTGCGGGCGATGCGCTCGGCCCTGCGGCGGCGCCGGGCGGACGCGCGGGACCTGCCCGCGCGCGGACCGGAGCGGGCCCGGGTGCCGGGGGCGGTGACCGAGGCCGAGCCGCGCGCCGGCGGCGGTGTGGTGCGGTTCGCCCGCTCCGAGCTGGAGGTGCGGGTCGCGGTGGGCGGCGCGGTGTTCTGGGGCTGGGACGGGGCTGGTCCGGAGCCGTCGTACGCCCTGAGCGGCCGGGCGCCCGAGCCGGATCCGCGGGCGGTCCTCGAACCGGACAAGGACGGCGGCTGGCGGGTCGTGTCCGAGCGGCTGACCGTGGTCGTCTCCCGGCACGGCGCGGTGGAGGTGAGCACACCGGGCGGAGTGGTGCTGCGGCGCGAGCTGCCGCCGCGCTGGTGGGAGCCGGTCGGCGGCGGTTCTGCCCGCTGGCTGCAGCGGTCCGAAGTGGCCGCCGACGCCCGGTTCTTCGGCCTGGGCGGGCGGGCGCACGGACCCCGGCTGCGAGACGGTGCGTACCGGCTGTGGAACACCGATCCCGGGGGCGGGTTCGGTCCGGGTGACGATCCGCTGTACATCACGATGCCCGTGCAGCTGGTCGTCGCGGACGCGGGGACCCACCTCGCGTTCTACGACAGCACGTGGGACGGGCGGGTGGTGCTGCGCGAGGGCGAGGAGGGCGCGGGGTCCGGGCACGACCGGCCCGGCGGCAGCGAGCTGCGCATGGAGGGCGGACCACTGCGCTGCTGGGTGGTGGCGGGCACACCGGCCCGGGTGCTCCAGGGCTGGACGGCGCTCACCGGCGCGCCCGCGCTGCCCCCGTCGTGGGCGCTCGGCCCCCAGCACGCGCGCTGGGGGTTCGGCAGCGAGCGCGAGGTGCGGCGGATCGTCGGCGGGTACACCGAGCGCGGCCTGCCGCTGTCCGCGCTGCACCTGGACATCGACCACTACGACGCCCACCAGGTCTTCACGGTCGACCGGGAGGCCTTTCCCGATGTGCCGCGCCTCGCGAAGGACCTGGCGGAGGAGGGCGTGCGGCTGGTGTCGATCGTCGATCCGGCGGTCCGGGCGGAGCGCGGGAATCCGGTGTACGAGAGCGGCGTCGCCGCCGGGGCCTTCGTGAAGGACGCCCACGGGCAAGAGGTGCACGGCGAGGTGTGGCCCGGGGAGTGCGCCTATCCGGACTTCACCGACCCCAGGGCGCGTACCTGGTGGGGCGGGCTCTACCAGGAGCGGCTGGACCAGGGCTTCGCCGGGGTGTGGCACGACATGAACGAACCGGTGGCCTTCGCGCCGTTCGGGGATCCGACGCTGCCCAGGTCCGCGCGGCACGACCTGGACGGCCGGGGCGGCGATCACCGCGAGGCCCACAATGTGTACGGCCTCACCATGGCCCGCGCCGGGTACGAGGGGCTGCGCCGGCTGCGCCCCGCCGAGCGGCCGTTCCTCTTCTCGCGCTCCGGCTGGGCCGGGATGCAGCGCTACGGCGGCACCTGGTCCGGCGATGTGGCGACCGGCTGGCCCGGGCTGCGTGCCTCGCTGTCCCTGGTGCTGGGCCTCGGCCTGTGCGGCGTGCCGTACTCGGGCCCCGACGTGGGCGGCTTCACGGGCAGCCCCTCTCCCGAGCTGTATCTGCGCTGGTTCCAGCTGGGCGCCTGGCTGCCCCTGTTCCGTACGCACGCCGCGAAGTGGGCGGGGCGGCGGGAGCCCTGGGAGTTCGGCCCGAAGGTCCTTGAGGGCGCGCGGGCCGCGCTGGCCGAACGGCAGCGGCTGCACCCGTACTTCGTGACGCTGGCCCAGCTGGCGCGGCTCACCGGGGCGCCCTATGTGCGCCCGGTGTGGTGGAGCGCGCCGGCCGACCGGGCGCTGCGCGACTGCGAGGACTCCTTCCTGCTCGGCGACGCGCTGCTCGTGGCCCCGGTCCTGGAGCGCGGCGCCGACCGGCGGGCGGTGCGGCTGCCGCGCGGGCGCTGGTACGACACCACGACCGGCGAGGCCCACGACGGCCCGGGCACGGTGCTCCTCAACGCCCCCCTGTCCCGGATCCCGGTCCTCGCCCGGGCCGGTTCGGTGATCCCGGTACGGGGCGACGGGGGCGGCCTGGAGCTTGAGGTGTGGGCGCCGGCCGCCGGACGTACCGGGGGCGGGGTCGTGGTGCGGGACGCGGGCGACGGCTGGGAGCCGGCGAGGGTCGAGCGGTTCTCGACGCGGGTGGCCAACGGCCGGGTGGTGGTGGAGCGGGTGGACGGCGGGGCGGGCGGCGACGTCGGGTACCCGGTGCGGGTGCGGGGGGCGGTGCGCTGAGCCGACCGTCCACGGGTGATGCCGACCGTCCACCCGTGATGCTGACGCCTCGTCAGAAACGCGGCGGCCGCCCTTGGCCATACTCCCCCGCGAACCACTTCCGTACCGCCTCGGTATGCAGCGGAAACGTCAACTCGGCCGGTTCGCGCAGCAGTTCCCAGCCCTCCGTCTCGTCGGTGGGCCGCGCGGGTGGCAGGGTGTCGGCCGGGCGGGCGGGCAACAGGCCGAACAGCAGCAGGTGCTCGGGGGAGCTCAGGGCGTCGGCGAGGCGGACCTCCGCGACCGGGGCCTCGATGCCGGTTTCCTCGTGGAGCTCGCGTACGACCGCGTCCTGCCAGGTCTCGCCGAGGTCGATGAACCCGCCGGGCAGGGCCAGGCCGCCCAGCTGCGGCTCGATGGTGCGGGTGATCACGACGAGCCCGGTGCCACGCGCGTCGACAACCGGCAGGAGCGCGATCGCGACGGGGAGCGGATTGCGGTACGCGACCGTGCCGCAGGCCGTGCAGGCGCGGGGCCAGTCGCCGTCCGGGGCGGCGTACGGGGCGGCGTACGGTGCTCCGCACGCAGCGCAGTGGGAGTCGTCGATGGGCTGCTTCAGGGGCACGGTCACGCGCGGACTCTAGTCGACGCCCGTTTCTCAACCGAAGGCCCGAGCCAACTGCCCTTTCCCGCCCACCAGTTGACCTGATAGAGGGTGTGCACATGACACGACGTACCGAACGGCAGGACATCACCTCCCGGCGAACACCGTCGCGGGCGTTGCGGACTTGGCGCGGGCTCCTCGCCGGTGCTGCCGCCCTGCTCACCGTCACCGCCCTCTCCCCCGCCGCACAGGCTGCGCCGGAACCCAAGGCGCCCGAGGCGTTCGTGGCGCTGAGTTCCGTCGATCCCTCGATCATTCAGGAGATGCGCTACATCACCCCCCACGACTTCGTGGGCGAGCCCATCGACGGCTACCGACAGCCCCTGTGCATCCTGACCCGGCCGGCCGCCGAGGCGCTGCACCGGGCGCAGCTGAAGCTGCTGCGGCAGGGCTACTCCCTGAAGGTGTACGACTGTTACCGGCCGCAGCGGGCCGTCGACCACTTCGTGCGCTGGGCGAAGGATCTGGACGACGAGCGGATGAAGGCGGAGTTCTATCCACGTGTCGACAAGTCGAGGCTGTTCGCGGACGGGTACATCGCCGAGAAGTCCGGGCACAGCCGGGGCAGCACGATGGATCTCACCATCGTGAAGCTGCCCGCCCTGCCCACCCGGCCGTACCACCCGGGGCAGCCGCTCGTGCCCTGTTACGCGCCGAAGAGCGAGCGGTTCCCCGACAACTCCGTCGACATGGGCACCGGTTTCGACTGCTTCGACACCCTGGCGCACACCGACGACCCGCGCATCCAGGGTGCCCAGCGGGCGAATCGGCAGTTCCTGAAGAGCACCCTTGAGGCGCAGGGCTTCGTCAATCTGCCCGAGGAGTGGTGGCACTTCACCTACCAGCCCGAGACCTTCCCGGACACCTACTTCGACTTCCCCGTGGCATGGCGGTCCGTGGCCGGACACTGACTTCCGGTCCTGCCAGTCTCGCCGTCACGGCCAGTGCGAATGCCTGCGATGCCTGGTTCCGCTTGAAGGTTGAGCGGGCGTCCGGGGCCACCCCCGTGGGTCCCGGGCGCCCGCTCTGTCTTCTCGGACGCACAGCAGCCGTATCCGGTTCTCCGAAGAGCGATTAGGTTCTGCCGCATGACGCACACGACGAAGCCGACGTTCGGTTCGTACGAGGAGTTCTGGCCCTACTACGTGGCGATGCACTCCAGGGCCGCCACCCGCTGGGTCCATCTGGCGGGCACCCTCACCGGGCTCGCGCTCAGCGCCTACGGGCTCGCGCGCGGGCGCAAGCGGTACGCGCTCGCGCTGCCGCTCATCGGGTACGGGACCGCCTGGCCCGCGCACTGGTTCATCGAGAAGAACAACCCGGCCAGCTTCGGACACCCCGGCTGGTCGCTGCGCGGGGACCGGCAGATGATCTCGATGATGCTGGCCGGGCGCGACCGCGAACTCGGGGAGATCGCCGCCAAGTGGCTGGCCGAGAACCGCTGAGCCAGGACCCGGCCCCGACCGCCCCTCCCCAACTCCGGTTGCCCGTGGCACACTTCTGACGTTCCGTCAGAAGTGAGTACCTGGAGGGGACTTGACAGACGCACGCACACGCACGCCTGTGGTCGCGGGCTGGTTCACGAACGCCGCGGGGCAGGACTTCCGGCTGCTCGGCACCCGGTGCGCCGCCTGCTCCTCCGTCTTCTTTCCGCGCGAGGACTCCTTCTGCCGCAACCCCGGCTGCGCGGGTGGCGAGCTGGAAGAGGTGCCACTCTCCCCGCGAGGCCGTGTGTGGTCGTACACCGACGGCCGCTACCGGCCGCCCGCACCCTATGCGCCCGACCCACATGTGGAGTGGGAGCCCTATGTCCTGGTCGCCGTCGAGCTGGCGGCCGAGCGGATGGTCGTGCTCGGCCAGGCCGCGCCGGGGGTGAGCACCGCCGATCTGGCGGTCGGGATGGAGGTCGAGGTGGTGCCCGGCGTGCTCAACGAGGATGCCGAGACCACCTGGACGACCTGGCACTGGCGGCCCGTGGAGGTGGCGGCATGAGCGGCGACATCGCGGTCCTGGGTGCGGGAATGCACCCGTGGGGCAAGTGGGGACGGAGTTTCATCGAGTACGGGACGGTCGCGGCCCGGGCCGCGCTCACCGATGCCGGGATCGACTGGACGGACGTGCACGCGGTGGTCGGCGCGGACACCGTGCGCGGCGGCTACCCCGGTTATGTGGCGGGGGCGACCTTCGCGCAGGCACTCGGCTGGCAGGGCGCGCGCGTGACCAGCGTGTACGCGGCCTGCGCCTCCGGTGCGCAGGCGATCAACACGGCGCGGGCGCAGATCCTGGCCGGGATGGCGGACGTGGTGCTCGTGGTGGGGGCCGATGCCGCGCCGAAGGGGTTCTTCGCGCCGGCCGGGGGCGACCGCCACGACGACCCGGACTGGCTGCGGTTCCGGGTGCTCGGCGCGACCAACCCGGCCTACTTCGGGCTGTACGCCCGCCGCCGCATCGCGCTGCACGGCGACACCGTCGAGGACTTCGCGCAGGTCAAGGTGAAGAACGCGGCGGCCGGCGCGCTCAATCCGAACGCCCGCTACCGCAAGGCGGTCAGCGCCGAGGAGGTCGCCGCCTCGGCCGTCGTCGCGGACCCGCTGCGGCTGCTCGACATCTGCGCCACTTCGGACGGCGCCGCGGCGCTCGTCCTGACCAGCATGGACTTCGCCCGCCGGCACGGCGCCGCCGACCCGGTCCGCATCCGCGCGGTCTCCACGGTCACCCCCACCTACCCCAAGGCGGTGCTCGACCTGCCCGACATCGCGACCGACTCGGCGGCCGCCGTCGAGCCCTCGCCGCACTCGTTCCGGGCGTCCATCGCGCGGGCCGCGTACGAAGAGGCGGGCATCGGGCCCGAGGAGCTGTCGCTGGCCGAGGTGTACGACCTGTCCACCGCGCTTGAGCTGGAGTGGTACGAGGACCTCGGGCTGTGCGGCCCGGGCGAGGGGGCCAAGCTCGTGCGGGACGGGGCGACGGCGCTCGGGGGGCGGATCCCGGTCAATGCGAGTGGCGGATTGGCGTCGTTCGGGGAGGCCGTGCCCGCCCAGGCCATCGCCCAAGTATGCGAGCTCACCTGGCAGTTGAGGGGCACAGCGGGAGCTCGACAGGTCGCCGGAGCCCGGGTCGGAATCACCGCGAACCAGGGCCTTTTCGGACATGGCTCCTCGGTGGTGGCGGTGCGCTGAACCGACATGCCCGATCACCTGGACACGTACCGGGCATCCGGAACGTACCCGCCCGTATTCTTCTCACCGCACGCCAACAGCCCATGCTGTCGGCGACCTTGACGGTCCATCACCGCCGGTGAAAACTTCCCGTTGTCTCTCGGCATCGCCGTTTCCCGGCTCCCGGCCGCGCGGCAGGCGCACGGCTGTCCGGCGCCGCCGCCACGGGTGATTTCGCCACAGGGGCACGCTCGACGCGACGCCGGCCGGCGTCCGGGTCTGCCCCTCGGCCGGTCTTGCCGCCATGGGAAACGCGCACCCTGCACGGAGACCGGGGCACCCCCCGGGCGAGGGCCTAGGAGCCGCGATGAGCAACGGGGACATATTCGTCGGTGAAGTGCTCGGCACGTCGATCCTGGTCCTGTTCGGGGCCGGGGTGTGTGCCGCCGTCACCCTCAAGCACTCCAAGGCCAGGGCGGCCGGCTGGGTCGTCATCGCGTTCGGCTGGGGCTTCGGCGTGCTCGCCGGAGCCTACACCGCCGGGCCGCTCTCGGGCGGTCAGCTGAACCCGGCCGTCACCATCGGCATCGCGATCGACACCGGCAGCTGGGACAAGGTGTGGATCTATCTCTGTGGCCAGATGACGGGCGCGCTCCTCGGCGCCGTTCTCGCCTATCTCGCCTACTTCGCGCAGTTCCAGGCCAACGCCGACAAGGACGACGCGCTGCCGACGCTCGGCATCTTCTCCACGATTCCCGAGATCAGGAACCCGGTCGCCAACCTGGTGACCGAGATCATCGCGACCATCGGGCTCGTCCTGCCGGTTCTCGCCTTCGGCAACACCAAGGGCCTCGGCGAATCCGGCGTCACGGTGCTCGTCGTGGCGCTGCTCGTGGTCGGCATCGGCCTTTCGCTCGGTGGCCCCACGGGGTACGCCATCAACCCGGCACGCGACCTCGGTCCGCGCATCGTCCACGCCCTGCTGCCGATCCCCAACAAGGGGACCTCCGACTGGAGTTACGCCTGGATCCCGGTCGTCGGGCCCCTGATCGGCGGGGCGCTGGGCGGCCTCATCCACCACGCAGCCTTCTGACCCGCAGCCTTCAGAACCAGGGGTAGCCATGACGGACAAGTTCGTCGCCGCGATCGACCAGGGGACCACTTCCAGCCGCTGCATCATCTTCAACCAGGACGGGGCGATCGTCGCCGTCGACCAGCGCGAGCACCGGCAGATCTTCCCCAAACCCGGCTGGGTGGAGCACGACGCCACCGAGATCTGGTCCAAGGTGCAGGCCGTGGTCGCGGGCGCGCTCGCCAGGGCCGGGCTGCGCGCCGAGCAGCTCAGCGCGCTCGGCATCACCAACCAGCGCGAGACGACGGTGCTCTGGGACCGGGCGACCGGCAAGCCCGTGCACAACGCGATCGTCTGGCAGGACACCCGGACCTCCGCGCTCTGCCACGAACTGGGCGCCACCGACGGGCAGGACCGGTTCCGCGAGGCCACCGGGCTGCCGCTCGCGAGCTACTTCTCCGGGCCCAAGGCGGCCTGGCTGCTCGACAACGTCCCCGGTCTGCGGACCCGCGCCGAACGCGGCGAGATCGCGTTCGGGACCATCGACTCCTGGCTGATCTGGAACCTGACCGGCGGCACCTCCGGCGGCGTCCACGTCACGGACGTCACCAACGCCTCGCGGACGATGCTGATGAACCTGGAGACCCTGCAATGGGACCCCGAGATCCTCGCCGCGATGAACGTGCCCCGCGCGGTGCTCCCTCAGATCAGGTCCTCGGCGGAGGTTTACGGCACCGCCGTCGGCCAAGTGGCGGGCGTTCCCGTCGCCTCTGCGCTCGGCGACCAGCAAGCGGCGATTTTCGGACAGGCCTGCTACGACACCGGGACGGCGAAGAACACGTACGGGACGGGGAGTTTCCTGCTCCTGAACACCGGCACCCGGCCGGTCCCCTCGAAGAACGGGCTGATCACCACCGTCGGGTACAAGATCGGTGAACAGGCGCCGGTCTACTGCCTGGAGGGGTCGATCGCGATCACCGGGGCCCTGGTCCAGTGGTTCCGCGACCAGCTCGGCATCATCCGCAGCGCGGACGAGATCGAGACGCTCGCGGCGAGCGTCGACGACAACGGCGGAGCCTACATCGTGCCCGCCTTCTCCGGGCTCTTCGCGCCCTACTGGCGCTCCGATGCGCGGGGCGTCATCACGGGGTTGACCCGGTACGTGACGAAGGCGCACCTCGCACGCGCCGTCCTGGAGGCGACGAGCTGGCAGACCCGCGAGGTGGTCGACGCCATGTACCAGGACTCGGGAGTGCAGATCACGACGCTCAAGGTGGACGGCGGCATGACCGCCAACAACCTCCTGATGCAGCATCAGGCGGACGTGCTCGGGGTCCCCGTGATCCGCCCCAAGGTGTCCGAGACGACGTGCCTGGGAGCGGCGTACGCGGCCGGTCTTGCCACCGGTGTCTGGTCGGACCTCGACGAACTCAAGGCGCACTGGCAGCGCGATGTGGAATGGTCTCCGCGTATGGAGGGCCAGGTCCGCGAGCGCGAGTACGCCAACTGGCGCAAGGCGGTGGAGCGCAGCCTCGGCTGGCACGAGGAGGGCGGCCGGTAGGCCCCCCACGGACGCGCGGCCCGTACCCCGGTCGGTGGGGGTACGGGCCGCGCTGCACTCCTTGGGCGCGGGGCCTCACGTGGTGGCGGGCTGGCGGGACTTCGCGGACATCGCCATGGCGTGCTCGACCACACCGACGAGGATCTCCTTGACGGACTCGCGGACCCGCGCGTCGCACATCAGGAGCGGCACCTCGGGGTCGAGGTCGAGGGCCGCACGTACGGTGTCGACGGGGTAACGGGCCGCGTCGTCGAAGCAGTTGACGGCGACGGTGAAGGGTATGCCGCGCCGTTCGAAGTAGTCGATGCCGGCGAAGCAGTCCTCAAGGCGGCGGGTGTCGGCGAGGACGACCGCGCCGAGCGCCCCCTGCGCGAGCTCGTCCCACAGGAACCAGAACCGGTCCTGGCCCGGGGTGCCGAAGAGGTAGAGCACCAGGTCCTCGCGGAGCGTGATGCGCCCGAAGTCCATGGCGACCGTGGTGGTGCTCTTGCCCTCCACGCCCGCGAGGTCGTCGACCGGGCGGCCCGCCTCACTGAGGCGTTCCTCGGTACGCAGTGGCCGGATCTCGCTCACCGCGCCGACCAGGGTGGTCTTGCCGACGCCGAAGCCGCCGGCGACGAGGATCTTGAGCGTCACCGGATCGACGTGCCGCTTCCTGCGGCTAGAGCGCCCGAAGGCCATTGATCACCTCGCGGAGAAGGGACTCGTCCGGCAGCTCGGCCGGCGGAACGGGTCGGGTTACGTGCACCAGGGCGTCGGCGACGAGATCGCCGACCAGGACCCGGACCACCCCGACGGGGAGGTCGAGCCCGGCCGCGAGCTCGGCGATCGACTGCGGGGAGTCGCCGCAGCGTTCGACGATCTCCACGTGTTCCGGGGAGAGCGTCTGGTCGCGGCCCGGGTCGTCGGCGGCGGGTTCCGGGACGACCACGGCGATCAGGTCGAGACGGTGCTGGCCGACGCTGGTGGTGCGGCCGCGCGTCATGGCGTACGGACGCACCACCGGCCCCGCGTCGTCGTCGAACCAGTGGTGCGGCCGCCCCGGGGCCGCTGCCCCCGACGGGTCGCGCAGCCGGTCCTGGGCCCGCTGGTCTGCGTCACTCATCGCGTCCCCCGCTCATGACGTACCCCACTCACCCTCCGGTGTGCAGGCCGGTCCGTGGTGCGGTGGTCAGATGGACGCCGACCCGCTTGACCATCAGTGTCATCTCGTACGCGACCTGTCCGACGTCGGAGTCGGCGTCGGACAGGACGGCCAGACAGCTGCCGTCGCCGGCGGCCGTCACGAAGAGGAAGGCGTCGTCGAGTTCGACGACGGTCTGGCGGACCTTGCCCGCCTCGAAGTGGCGGCCGACGCCCTTGGCCAGGCTGTGGAAGCCGGAGGCGACGGCGGCCAGGTGCTCGCCGTCCTCGCGGGTCAGGTCGCGGGAGGTTCCGGTGGCGAGGCCGTCGCTGGAGAGCACCAGGGCCTTGCGGATGGAGCCGACGCGGTCGACCAGCTCGTCGAGAAGCCAGTTGAGTTCGCCGGAACCGCTCCCTGCGTTGCGTGCTGCGGCTGAGTCCTGTGGCGCGGTCATCGACCGTCCCCCTCCGGTGTGGTTCGTCGTGCGGTGTCGCCCCGGGCGGGCGCGGACGGTCCTTCCGCGGTGTCCGGTGCGGCGTTCTGGCGGCGGCCGCGTTGCCAGCCGCGCTGCAGTGCGGCCATGCGGTCGCGCACCTCGTCGGCGTCGCGCTCCGGCTCGGGCCCGTCGTCGGGCTCGGGGCCGGGGTGCCGGCCGTCGGGGGCGCCCTTGAGCTGGGGGGCCAGGCTGGCCTGGCGGACCCGGCGGGGCAGCCCGCCGAGCGGGGTCTCGTCCTCGGGCCGCTGCGGCCCGGGCAGGCTGCCCCAGGACGGCGCGGAGCTGGGCGCGCCCGGCAGGTCGGCCGGGTTGGCGGGCCCCGACCCGGGCGGCTCGGAGAGGCCCGCGGGCTTCACCGGCGTCAGTCCTGACGGCGCGGGCGCGGGCCTGAGAGGTTGCGGGGCCCCGGGAGCCGAGGACCGCGGCGCCTGGGGCGTACGGCGTTCGGGCAGCCGGTTCCCGAAGGCGCGGCCCTCCGCGGGTGCCGGCTCCGGCTCGGGGGCCGGGTGGCCGCGCCCGGGGCCGTCCACGCGCCGGCCGTTGTCGCTGACCAGGGTCGGCACCCGGTGGCGGCGCGGCAGCGGCACGGGGCCCTGCTCCTCGCCCTCGTCGGCGGCCTGCTGGTGCTGCTGGCGGTCGTCGGCCGGCTCGGGGACCCGGCGGGCCGAGCGGAGGAGTCCGCCGCGGGACGCCTCGATCTCGTCGAGCCCCGGGGGCGCTTCGAGAACGGAGGGCACCTCCAGGCCCAACTGGTCGAGCGGCGGCTCCAGTTCGACCGGGCCGTCCAGGACCGACTGGCCGGGAATGCCGACGGGCAGCGGGGAGAGCGCGCGGCGCGGCACGTCCGGGACGCTCTTGCCGTCGCCCTTGGCGGCCTTGCGGTCGAGCCGGAACCCGGTGCCCTCGGTGTCGGGCGCGTCGGTGAGCAGCGTCGCCGGGATGAACACGACGGCGGTGGTGCCTCCGTACGGAGACGGCTGGAGCGAGACGCGTACGTTCTGGCGCTGGGCGAGCCGGCTGACCACGAACAGGCCGAGCCGGTCGGTGTCGGAGAGCTCGAACTCGGGGGTCTCGGCGAGCCGCAGGTTGGCGTCGAGGAGCATCTCCGGGGCCATGCCGAGGCCGCGGTCGTGGATCTCCAGGGTGAAGCCGTTGGCGACCCGCTCGCCGTGCACCTGGACGGCGGTGTGCGGGGGCGAGAACACCGTGGCGTTCTCCAGGAGTTCGGCGATCAGGTGGGTGAGGTCGGCGACGGCCGGGCCGCCGACCCCGAGCCTGGGCAGCCTGCGCACCTCGATGCGCTCGTAGTCCTCGACCTCGGCGACCGCGGCCCGTACGACGTCCATGAGCTGGACGGGCTTGCGCCACTGGCGGGAGGGAGCCGCGCCGGACAGGATCACCAGACCCTCGGCGTGCCGGCGCATGCGGGTGGTGAGGTGGTCGAGCCGGAAGAGGTCGGCGAGCTCGTCGGTGTCCTCGGTGCGCCGCTCCATGGTGTCCAGAAGCGTCAACTGGCGGTGCAGGAGCACCTGGTTGCGGCGCGCGAGGTTGACGAACACCTCGGAGACGCCGCGGCGCATGTCGGCCTGCTTGACGGCGGCCTCGACGGCGGCGCGTTGCAGGGTGTTGAGGGCCTGGCCGACCTGGCCGACCTCGTCGCGTTCGTAGTCGAGGCGCGGCGCCTCGGTCTCGACGTCGACCTGTTCGCCGGCGGCGAGGCGGCGCATCACGCTCGGCAGCCGCACGCCGGAGACCTCGTGCGCCTCCTTACGGAGGCGGGTGAGGTCGCGGATCAGCTCGCGGCCGACGCGTACGGACATGAACAGCGAGATCAGCAGCGCGAGGAAGCCGAGCACACCGGCGAGCCCGGCCTTGATGAGCACGTTGAAGGCGACCGGCTCGACGCGGTCCTGGTAGCGGTTTCCGGCGTCGGTGCCCATCTGGGCGAGGTGGTCGAGGACGGGAGTCGCGGCCTGCTGCCAGCGGGCGGCGTCGATGTGCCGGGGGTCCTTGGCGGGCCCTGCGTCGATGATGGCGGCCTCGGCGGTGCGCAGGGCCTCGGTGTCGGGGCCGCGCCAGTACTGCTCGAAGACGTCGCGTTCGGAAGCGGGCAGGATCTCCAGGTTGGTTTCGTAGAGCAGCTGCCGGTTGGCCACCAGGTCGGAGATCCGGCGCAGTTCGGGGGCCGTCGTCTTCGGAGTGATCAGCGAGGAGGCCACGAGGGCATCCTCGCGCGACAGCATCTCCCGGGCCCGGGTGATGCCGACGAGCGCCCGGCCCTGCTTGTCCATCTCCACGTTCTCCAGGGCGTGGAGATTCATGAGGAAGCTGTAGCAGGGGTCGACGAGGCGGTTGTAGAACTCCAGCGCCTGCTGCCGGTCGACACTGCCCTGGTCGATGGACTGGCGCAGCGAGGCCATGGAGTCGAAGCCGTCGAGCACGGCTTTGAGACGGGCCTTCGCGACGGGCTGGAGGTCGCCGCGGACGTCCGAGTCCTGTGCCGCTGCCCGGATTTGGGCCATCGCTGTGTCGGTGGCGGAGCGGCGGCTGCGCAGCGCGGCGAGGGCGTCGGACGGGCGCTCGTCGGCGAGGTAGACCAGGGTCTGGCGGCGCTCCTGCTGGATGACGCGGACGGTGTCCTCGATGGGGTAGCCGACCCTCTTGACGATGTTCGCCACGTCCAGCAGCTCGTTGGCCTGCCGGCCGGTGAGATAGGTGGAGAACCCCCACAGCGCGGTGAGGGAGACGAGCGGCACGAGCAGCAACGCCACGATCTTCCTGCGGATGGACTTCCCGCGAAAGCGCATGGCCTCCCCCAGATCAACCGTCAACAAACGGCGTGAGCCTACTACTGACACACAGACAACTCGAAGGCACGTCCGGGCGATTTTCGGCCGCCGTCGCGGACGGTGATCATGAGTTGTCCTGGTATTCCGGGAGATGACGACCCGGTCCCTGGCCGAGGACACCCGCCATGGCGGCTTTTCGACCACTGTGGCAGATGGCTGGAATTCTGCGTTCCGGGCAAATCCCGGGAATCTTCGGGGAGTTCCGTTCGTCTGTCTGTGCGGGAGGTCTGTTACGGGATGTCTGATGCGGGGGTATCTGT
Source organism: Streptomyces sp. NBC_00212 (assembly GCF_045206365.1). Classification (NCBI taxonomy): domain Bacteria; kingdom Bacillati; phylum Actinomycetota; class Actinomycetes; order Kitasatosporales; family Streptomycetaceae; genus Streptomyces; species Streptomyces sp. NBC_00212. The sequence continues at coordinate 7,222,529 of NZ_CP108115.1, read as the reverse complement.
GGGGGGCATCGGGGCTCCGCGGGTGGGGAGGAATGAAGGCATGAGCGTTGAGCAGCAGCCGTTGTGGGTCGAGGAACCTGCCGTGCGGCCGCGGCTGCCCGACCCGGTCCGCATCGCGGCCGTGCGCGCGGTCATCATCGTCGCGGCGACGCTGATACAGGCGATGGTCGCCGTCCTGTGCACACTGGCCGGGGCGTGGCTCGCCTTCCCGATGGTGCTGAGCAGCGTCGGAAGCACCGTGCTCGCCACCTGGGGGGTGCTCGACGTCTGGGTCACCCGCCAGGTGTGGAACCAGCGCAACGGCGTGGTGTCGATGCCCAGCAGCACGGCGCGCAACCTGCGCAAGGAGCGCCGCCGGGCCCGGCGGGCCGCCCGCACGGCCGAGCGGGCGGCGCGAATACGGTCCGCCGACGGCTCGGGGCAGCGGCTGTCCCGCGCCTGAGCCGCCCGGCCGCCGCTTCCGCCCCGGCATGCCGCGCCGGGTGCCTCGACTCCTCGGTCAGGCGGGCTTCTTGAACATGCGCGTCGCGGTGATCTCGCCGTGCACGGTCTCGCCCGCGGTGTCCTGCTGGGGCAGGCCGGGCCGCAGGTGCTCCTCGACGCTGATGTACTTCAGGCCCGCCCTGAGGTCCGCGTCGTTGCGCAGCCGGATCACCAGGGGGAACTCGGCGAGCGCGGTCGTGTCGAACAGGCCCGTGGTGTAGAGGAGTTGGACACCGAGCGCGTCGGACACGGCCCGCTGGAGCTCCAGGAGGTACGTCGCGTTGGCGCGGCCGATCGGGTTGTCGAGGAAGAGCGTCCCGGCGTGGCGGTGCTTGTCCCGGCCACGGTCGTTGCTGCGCAGCGCCGCCATCGTGCAGTAGAGCGCGATCGCGGCGGTGAGCAGCTGGCCGCCGGAGAACACGTCGCCCATCTGCCCGACGGGGACGCGCTCGGCGCGCAGCACCGCGTCCGGCTTGAGGATCTCCACGGAGATGCCGCGCGGCTCAAGTGCCGCCTGCACTCCGCGCAGCAGCAGGGACATGCCGTCCCGGCGCATGTCGGAGTTCTTCTTGACGGCGGCCCGGGTGGCCTCGTCGATGACCTCGCCGAGCCGTTCGGTGAGGGTCGCCTGGTCGGGTTCGTCGAAGCGGATCCGCAGGAATTCCTGCCCCGACCATTCGCCGAGGCCCTCGGGGAGCTGGGAGAGGCGCTGGGCGGAGCGGAGCGTGGTGAGCGCCGAGTCCACCAGGCCGCGCAGCCGGTCGACGATGGAGTCGCGGTTGCGCTCCAACTGCTCCAGCTCGTCGGTCAGGACGCGCAGCCTGGGTTCGAAGGCGGCGGCCCAGGCGGCCGCGTGCTCGGGCAGGGCCGCGGCGGGCAGTTCGCGGATCTGCTGGCGGGCCGGGGTGCGGACCTGCTCGTAGCGGGTGGCGTTGGCGTGCCGGACCAGGATGTCGGACGCCTCGCGGACCGCGGAGTCGGCGGCCGAGAGGTCGCCGGAGCAGCCGCGCAGCGAGCGGCGCGCCTCGGCGGCGGACTGCCGGGCCTCCTCCAGGCTGCCCGGGTACGGCTCGGGGGCGCTCTCCTCGTCCGGGCCCTGGCCGTTGTCCCGCAGCAGGTCGCGCAGCAGCGCGGCCGTCTCGTCGAAGCCGCCGGCCGCGTCCTCGGCGGCCCGGTGGGCGGTGAGGAGTTCGGCGTGGGCGGCGCGCGAGGTGTCCAACTCGTCGGTGCGCGCGGCCAGTTCGCCGGTCGCGGTGCGCAGCAGGGCCTGGGCCTGCTCGGCGTCGGCGGGCACCTGGTCCTCGGGGAGCTCGGTGTGGGTCTCGCCGTCGGCGGGTGCCAGGCGTTCGGCCTCGCCGCGCAGTCGGCCGAGCTGCTCGCTCGCTGTGGACGCCCGGGTCTCCAGCATCTGTACGAGCGACTCGGCGCGGGCGGCGGCCGCCTGACGGGAGGGGCCGTCCGCGCCGTCGGTGCCTTCGAGGAGGGTGGCGGCGCGGGTGCGCACCTTGTTGGTGAGGCGGTCGAGCTCGGCGAGAGCCGCGCTTTCGTCGCTCTCGGCGCGGGCCTGCTCGGCTCGCAGATCGGCGCCGACGCCGACCTTCTCGTACAGCTGGGACGCGGCGCGGTAGGCCTCGCGCAGGGCGGGCAGCGCGGCGCGCGGGGCGTCCGCGTCGGGCTCCGACAGGGTTTCGGGGGCGCCCGCGATCTCGGCACGCTCGGCGCGCAGCGCGCGGGAGGTGCGGTGGGCGTCGTCGGCGGCGCGCTGGGCGGCGCGACGGTCCTCGTCGGCGGCCTTGGCGCGCTCCAGGAACGTCTGGGCGCGGGCCTCCGACTCGGCCGCGTCGTCGGCGAGTTCGCGGAGTTTGACCTGCCAGCCGGCCCGCTCGCGGAGCCGGTAGGCGAGTCCGGCCAGCGCGTCGGCGGCGCGCCGGGCGCGCTGGGCGGCCTCCTGCCGCTCCTCGCGTACCCGTGCGGTGTCGGCGGCCGCCTCGTCCGCCTCGGCCCGTACGGTGCGGGCCTCGGTCAGTTCCTGTGCGGCTTGCCCGGCGGCCTCGCGGGCGCCGTGCGCGGCGGTGGCGAGCTCGGCGAGCATGCCGGGCGGGCAGTCGGCGCGCCAGGATCCGATGCGGGCGGCGAGCGACCGGTCCCCGGCGAGCCGGGCGGCCAGCGTACGGATCTCCTCGTCGCGGGCGGTGGCGCGGGCTCGCAGCGTCTGGCGCTCCTCGTCGGCGGCGCCCTCGTCGTGCATGGCCGGGTTCGGCGGGACGAGGAAGATGCCGCTGTCCCCGCCCGAGTCCGCGGAGGGAACGGGCGCGAGCAGTGCGGCAGTGGTGCCGACGGCCACCGCGGAGCGCGGCAGCAGGGCGGCGCTCGCCAGCGCCTCGCGGGCCCGGGCGTGCGAGGCGGGGTCGGTGATCACCACGCCGTCGACGAGCTCGGGGCGGGCCGCGAGCACGGCGGCGTGGTCGGCGGGGGCCACGGCCTGGGCGAGGTAGCGCCAGCCGGGCAGCGCCGGGATGCCGTGCTCGCCGAGGTACTCGACCGTGGCGAGGACGTCCGGACTGGGCGGCAGCAGCCCGCCGTCGCCGAGGGCGCCGAGGATGCGCGCGTCGTCGGCGGCGGCCGTGCGCAGTTCGAAGAGTTGGCGCTCGGCGGAGGCGACGCCCTGGTCGAGGAGGGCGCGCAGTTCATCCGCGGCGCGGTCCAACTCCTCGGCGGTGAGCGGGCTTTGGGCGCCCTCACCATCGGGCCGGCGCGGTCCGGGCACGGAGGCTGGGGCGCCGGGCAGGCTGAGCAGTTCGGCCAGGCGCTCCTGTGACGCGATGGATTCGGCGGCGCGGCGCTCGGCGTCGTAGGCGTTCTCGGTGGCTCGGGCGGCGTCCTCGGCGCGGGCCGCTGCCAGTTCGGCGCGGGCCTCGACGGAGGCGGCCTCGCGGGCCCGGTCGGCGGCGGTGCGGGCGGCTTCGCGGGCCGCGTCCCAGCCGGCCACCGCGGTCTTCTCTGCGTCGCTGGCGGCGAGCGCGGCGCGGGCCGGGTCGGCGTCCGGCGCGCTGTCGTCGAGCCATCCGGCGCGTACCGCCTCGGCGGTCTCCTGCTCGACCTCCGCCAGGCGCTGGCGCAGGTGCCCGGCCTCGCTGCGGGCGCGCTGGGCCTCGGTCGCGGCGGCGGTGGCGTCGCGGTGGGCGGCCTCGCCCGCTTCCTGGAGGCCCGCGGAACGCTCTTCTTCCTCGGCCGCCACGCGCTCGCCGTCCTCGGCGGCCGCGTGCAGGGCCCGTACGAGATCGGCGGCGGCCTTGGCGCGGGCCGCCAGGGCGGGGGCCGCGTCCCGTTCGGCCTCCTGGATGGCGGCGGCGACGCGCGCGGAGCGGTCGGCGGCGGCCCGGTGGCGCAGGACCGCCTCGGCAGCCTGCCAGGCGGAGTGCAGCGTACGGGCGTCGGCCAGTTCGCGGCGCTGCGCGGTGGCGGCCTTCTCGGCGACGGCGAGCGCCAACGAGGCGTGCCGGTAGGCGAGTTCGGAGGCGATCAGGGAGCTGCGGCCGCGCGTCTGCTCGGCGAGGGTGACGTGGTGGGCGGCGGCGGTGACCTGCTGGGCGAGGTCGGTGGCGCGGCCCCGCTCGTCGGCGGCGCGGGCCGAGAGGCGGCGGGCGAGGGTGCGGGTGCGCCGCTCGGCCCCGGCATGGACGTCGCGGGCACGTGCCCGGGTCTCGGCGGCTTCGACGATGCGGTTCAGCAGGTCCACCGAGCCCGCGGTGAAGTCGCGTTCGGCGGTGAGTTCGGCGCGGCGGCCGAGCTTGCTGCCGAAGCCGCTGACCAGGTCGGCGAGCCCGTCGGTGTCGCGGGTGTCGGTGACCGCGCGCAGCAGCAGGTCGGTGAAGTCGGAGTCCTTCTTGACCGCGAACAGGCCTGCGGCCTCGCCCTCGTCGGCGTTCATCTCCCGCTGGTAGCGGAAGAGTTCGGGGTCCAGACCCAGGTCGCCGAGGTGTTCGTTCCAGCGGTCGTGGATCTCCTCCCAGTACACCTCCAGGTGCGGGTACGCCTTGGTCGCCTCCGTGATGGCGTCGCGGAAGCCCTTCATGGTGCGGCGGCGGCCCTGCGCGCCCGAGGCGCCTTCGGTGGACGGCCGCATCGCGCTGGACTCGGCGACCGGCAGCGAGTCCAGGCTGAGCCCGGGGCCCGGCCGGAACGAGTACCAGGCCTCGGCGAACTTCCGCGGGTCGTTGGAGACCTGGCGGCCGCGCCATTCGCTGACCTTGCCGACCACGACGAGCTCGCCGGTGAGGGTGTGCTGCCACTCCAGGGCGACGTGCCCGCAGTCGTCGGCGAGCAGGAACTTGCGCAGCACGCCGGAGCTCGCGCCGCCCAGGGTGTTGCGGTGGCCGGGCAGCATCACCGAGAAGATCAGCTTGAGGAGTACGGACTTGCCGCCGCCGTTCTCCAGGAAGAGCACGCCCGCGGGCGCCGGGCGGCGCGGCGGGCCGACCGGCTCGTCCTCGAAGAACTCGGCCTGCGCGGGGGCCGGGTTGGGCACGGGCGCGCCGACTCCCCGCAGGTCAAGCACGGTGTCGGCGTAGCGCGCACCGGCAGGCCCGATGGAGTAGAGGCGGACCCGGGACAGCTCGTACATGTCGGCGGACTCTCGTGGTGGTGGGAGGCGGGAAGCGGGGTCAGGAGTGGAACGGCAGCCCGGCGTCGGCCGCCAGTTCCAGGTCGTCGGCGTCGGTCGGCGGCAGCAGGGTGGCGCCGCCGTCGGTGACCGCGACCACGCCGAGCTCGATCAGCTCGGACAGGGCGGCGCTGCCCGCCATGTCGCGGACCTGCAACTGGTAGCGGGCGGTGGTGCGGTAGGCGCCGCCCGCGTCGTCTCCGGTCCGCTGGAGGAAGCCGGACTCGGTGAGGAAGGCGACGGCCTTGGCGACGATGCCGGTGGTCGATCCGGCGAGCCGGCGCGCGTCCTTGGTCGCGCCGGTGGAGCTGCGCCGCGCGTAGATCCGCCAGGCGGCCTCCAGGCCGGGGGCGCCGCTCTCGGGGTCGGTGTTCTCGCCCACCTCCTCGGCCCGTTCCTCCATGCGGCGGCAGGCCTGCCGCACGAAGGCGTCCACGCCGTTGACGGTGATCCGGCCGATGTAGCCGTCGTCGGCGAGGTCCTCGGGCCGGGGGTACGCCATGGCGGCGACGGCGAGATGGGCCAGGCCGTGCAGGAAGCGGTCGGCGGAGTCGGGGGCGGCGGCGCGGCGCGCGTAGTCGCCCATGCGGACGGCGAAGACCGAGTCCTCCGCGGCCGTCACGGCCATGCCGGCGCGGGGCGACACCTCCAGGACGATCAGGCCGAGGCCGGCGGCGACGGCGTCCGCGAGGCGGGCGAACGCGGGGTCCTCGCGGTGGCGCCTCAGCAGCTCGCTGTACTCGGCGTCCCTGGCCGGGAGCAGCTTGGGCTGGAGGCCGAAGGCGACGAGCCGCGCGGCGTCGGCGGCGTCGGCGGGGGTGATCCGGCCTTCGCCGCCGGTGCCGGTCGCGGCGGGCGCCGGGGCCTCGGCGTCGTCGCCGAACGCGGGCTCGGGGTGGTGGTCGGTCACGGGTGCTTCTCCTTGGTGCGTACGTTGCTGAGCGCGGCGGGGTGGGCGCCTGCGGCGGGCTTCTCCCCCACCCCGCCCCTTCCCGCTGTGACACTCAGCGGCTCCGCCGCGGGCCTCCGGCGGTGAGTGGGAAAAGGGAGGGTGTTCATTCTGGGGGCTCCGCCCCCAGACCCCCACGGGGGCTGCGCCCCTCGACCCCGCTCGGGGGTCGAGTCCAGCCTCTCCGGCGTTTGAGGAACGGGGGTTCGGGGGCCGAGCCCCCGGAGCAGGGGTGCAGGGGGCGCAGCCCCCGCCGGGTCCGGGGCGAACCTCACGCCGCCTCCGTCCGGCCCGCTGCCATCCCCGCCGCGTCGAGCAGCGCCGTGCCCACGATCAGGTCCGCGCCGCCGAACTCCGGGTCGTCCAGCTGGGTGCCGTCGTCCACCGCGAACAGGAGGCGTTCTTCGCCCTGGCGGTACGCGGTGCCGACCGGCGGGCTCGCCGCGTGGACCGCCAGCAGGGCGACCAGGTACGGCAGTTCGGGGTCGAGGCGGCGGGCTTCGGCCAGCAGGCCCGAGAGGCGGCGCGGGGCGTCGTGCTCCAGGTCGAGCAGTTCCATGGCGGCGGCGAGCTGCTCGTCGCTGAACCGGCTGTCGTCCGGGGTGGCGATCAGGTCCGGCTCGGGCATCTCCGCGCCGAGGTGCTCACGCTCCATGGGCGGCGTGAGCAGTATGTCCACCAGGTCGCCGACCCGTACGGACACCGGGGTGCGCAGGCCCGTGCCGCGGGCGAAGAAGGCGTCGGTGACGCGGATCGCCTGTTCCACCGGGAGCGGCAGCACGGGCGCGACCAGCTGTCCGTACAGGTCGAGGCCGGAGCGGGCGGCCGGGCGGGCGAAGGCCTGGCGGTCCTGTTCCGCGCGGAAGAGCGGGCCGGCCTCCAGGAGGCGGGACTGGAGCTGGGTGTGGCGGCGGATGCAGTCCTTGACGATGTCGACGAGCTCGGCGGCGCGGCGCTTGTGCTCCGGGTCCTCCGCCTCGTCGCGCGCCTTGCGGATGTTGGTGAGGATCGCGTTCTCGTGCCGGTAGCGGTCGGCGACGTGGTCGAGGGCCTCGGCGATCATGTCCGGCACGGCGTTGAGCCAGTCGACCGCGCGCACGTTGCGCCGCGTGGCCTCCAGGGTGCGCCGCAGCGTCTCGGCGTACTGCACGGTGCGGTAGCGGGCCTGTTCGGCGGCGAGCTGGGCGTCGGCCAGGCGGCCGCGGCTGATGAGGACCTCCAGCTTGACCTCGGCCGCGATCTGGGCGCTGGTGACGTCGGTGTCGAGGGCGCCCACCAGGACGTTGACCGCCTCGTCGGTGGTGCGCAGGTACACGGCGCCGCCGTAGCCGGGGACCTCTTCGAGGAGCTTGAAGTCGTAGTCCCTGCGGACGTAGACCCCGTCCGGGTTGAACGTGCCGTACACCGCGCGGAAGCCGCGGTCCACGCTGCCCACGTTGATCAGGTTCTCCAGGACCCAGCGGGCCACCCGCTCGTGCTCGGCGGCGGGCCGGGCCGGTGCCTGGGCGGCCACGCGCGGGATGAGCCGGGCCACGATCTGCTCGTGGTCGGCGCCCGTGTCGAAGTCCATGTTCAGCGTGACGAGGTCGATGGAGGCCAGGGCCACCTCCGCCATCGCGTACACCGAGTACTCGCCCGCGAGGTTGGCCTTGCGCACGTCGAGGTCGTGCAGCGGCGCGGTGCACGCCAGCGCGCGCAGCCGCCGCGCGAGCCCCTCGTCGGCGGCCGGGCCCGGTGCGGGGCGCGCCGCCGCGCTGAGCTGGGGCGGAACGGGTTCCGTCGAGGCAGGCGAAGTCACGGTGGACAGATTAGGTCCTCGCACTGACAACGGTCGAAACGGCGCAGAACAGCCCGCTGCCCACGGCCTCTCGCAGTGGCTACGCGGGGGCGTGCGCGACCAGTTTCCCGTACGCCTCGACGAGCTGGGCACGCGAGTCGTCGAGGTAGGCGGCGAGCAGCCCCTCGGCCGACGCCCGCTCCCCCGCGCGCAGCGCTTCGAGGATCTCCCGGTTGCGTACGAGGTAGGGCTGGTGGAGTCGGCGCGGGTCGTCCACCACGTGGAAGGCCAGGCGGAGTTCGGCGAGCACGCCCCGCATCAGTTCGTCGGTGCGGGCGCTGCCCGCGAGGCCCACGAGCTCGCGGTGGAAGTGGATGTTGGCGGTGGAGACGCCCTGCCAGTCGCCCTGCTCGGCCGCGCGTTCGCCGCCCGAGACGGCTGCGGTGAGCCCGTCGAGCGGGTAGGGCGGCTCGCCGAGCCCCCGGACGACGGCGCATTCGACCAGGCGCCGGGTGCGGTAGATGTCGGCGACGTCCTCGACGGCGAGCACCCGGACGAAGACCCCGCGGTTGAGTTCGTGGACCAGGAGCCGTTCGTGGGTGAGCAGCCGGAACGCCTCGCGCAGGGTGTTGCGCGAGACCCCCAGAGCCTTGCCGATGGCGTCCTCCGCGAGGCGCTCCCCCGGCGGGAAGAAGCCTTCCGCGATCCGGCTGCGCAGGATGTCCGCGACCCGCTCCGCCGTACTGGTGCGGCCGAGCAGCGCGCGGTCCTCGGCGAGTCCGCCGGGTCCGGAGTCCGTTGTCGCCACAGCGCCCTCTCTCCCCCGCCGGCCGCTCCCGCCGACGCGTGCGCCCATCGTAGAAGCATCGTGAGGACGTGAGCACGTGAGGAAACAGGAACGTCTCGACATGAGTCTTGTCGGATCGTTCAACAATCCCCTACGTTGAGGGAACCACCGACCGGCACCACCCACCGGCACCACCCACCGGAACCGCACCCCGGATGCGCGCTCAAGGAACCCCACGACCGGACCCCGCTCCGGCCCCGCACGGTCTCGGCAGCCCTCTCGTCCCCTCCTGCGAGGTGCACATGAGCACGACCAAGGCACAGCCGCAGCACGGTCAACACCCGCACGACAACGGCCCGTTCGGATGGCTGCGCGCGCTCGGCCCCGATGGTCGCCGCGCCTTCTCGGGCGCCTTCGGGGGCTATGCCCTCGACTCGTACGACTTCTTCACGCTCCCGCTCACCATGGTCGCGATTTCCGCGCACTTCGGGCTCGACACCGGCGAGACCGGGCTGCTCACCACGGTGACGCTGGTGGTGTCGGCCGTGGGCGGCGCGTTCGCCGGGGTGATCGCGGACCGGATCGGCCGGGTCAAGGCGCTGATGATCACCGTCGGCACCTACGCGGTCTTCACGGTGCTCTGCGGATTCGCCCCCAACTACGAGACGCTGCTGGTGTTCCGCGCCCTCCAGGGGCTCGGCTTCGGCGGCGAGTGGGCGGTCGGCGCGATCCTGGTCGCCGAGTACGCCTCGGCCAAGCACCGCGGACGCACCCTGGGCGCGGTGCAGAGCGCGTGGGCGGCCGGCTGGGCGCTCGCCGTCGTCGTGTACACGCTGGTGTTCCAGTACGTGGCCGCGGACACCGCCTGGCGCGTGGTCTTCTGGACCGGCGCGCTCCCCGCCCTGCTGCTCGTCTACGTACGCCGCAACGTCAGTGACGCGCCCCAGGCGACCGAGCAGCGCCTCGCCACGGCCCGCACCACGAGCGGCGGCGCCACCTTCGCCGCCATCTTCCGGGGCCCGATGCTGCGCACGACGCTCTTCGCGGTGCTGCTCTCGGCCGGTGTCCAGGGCGGCTACTACACGCTCGCCACCTGGGTGCCCACCTTCCTCAAGAGCGACCGACACCTCACGGTCGTCGGCACCGGCGGCTATCTGGCGTTCCTGATCTCCGGCGCCTTCATCGGCTATCTGACCGGCGGATACCTCACCGACCGGCTCGGCCGGAAGAAGAACATCGCCCTGTTCGCGGTCCTGTCGGCCGTCTGCATCCTTCTCTACACGCACCTTCCGTCCGGGGCGAACACCCTCCTCCTGGTGCTCGGCTTCCCGCTCGGCTTCTGCATGTCGGCGATCTTCAGCGGTTTCGGCTCGTTCCTCAGCGAGCTGTACCCGACCGCCGTGCGCGGCACCGGCCAGGGCTTCACGTACAACACCGGGCGGGCCGTGGGCGCGTTCTTCCCCACCCTGGTCGGCTATCTCGCCGACAGCTGGGGCGTGGGCGGCGCCCTGGTGTTCGGCGCGGTCGGCTACGCCATCGCCGTGCTGGCCCTGCTCGGACTGCCCGAGACGCGCGGACAGGAACTCCTGTGAACACGTGAACGCTGCACCGCCCACCTCCTCAAGGCCGGCGAGCGGGGCTCGCGCCCCGTTCCCGAGCGTCCTCGCCCCGCCCGGGGCAGACTGCATCACAGGGCCACGAACACGTCGCACCACCCCGAACAGGAGATCCCACCCCCATGACCCGGTCCGCGACGACGTCGATCGACCTCAATGCCGACCTCGGTGAGGGCTTCGGCCACTGGCGGTTGACCGACGACGAACAACTTCTGTCCGTTGTCACCAGCGCCAATGTGGCCTGCGGCTTCCACGCGGGCGACCCGGCCATCATGCGGCGGGTCTGCGCCCTGGCGGCGGAGCGCGGCGTACGCATCGGCGCCCAGGTCTCCTACCGGGATCTGGCGGGCTTCGGCCGCCGCTCGATGGACGTGCCGCCCGATGAGCTGGCCGCCGAAGTCGCCTACCAGATCGGCGCGTTGGAGGTCTTCGCGCGCGCCGCGGGCAGCCGGGTCTCGTACGTCAAACCGCACGGCGCGCTCTACAACCGCGTCGTGCACGACGAGGAGCAGGCGGCCGCCGTCGTCGAAGGGGTGCTCCTCGCGGGCGGCGCGCTGCCGGTCCTCGGGCTGCCGGGCTCCCGGCTGCTTTCGGCGGCCGAGGCGGCCGGGCTCGGCGTCGTCACCGAGGCGTTCGCGGACCGCGCCTACACCGCGCGGGCCACCTTGGTACCGCGCGGCCGGGACGGCGCCGTCGTCAGTGACCCGGACGCCGTGGTCGCGCGAGCGGTCACGATGGCCCTGGACGGCACGGTCGTGGCCGAGTCCGGCGAGCCGGTCCCCGTCGGCGCGGGCTCGCTGTGCCTGCACGGCGACACCCCGGGCGCGGTGGACCTGGCCCGCCGGGTGCGGGCGGCGCTTGAGTCGGCGGGCGTCCGGGTCGCGGCGTTCTCGTGAGCACCCCGCGCACCCTGCCGGTCGGGGAACACGCCCTGCTGGTCGAGCTGGAGGACGGCGAGGCGGCCGGGGCGCTGCACGCCGAGCTGCTGCGCCGCCGCGCGGCCGGAACGCTCCCTCCGGTACGGGAGATCGTGCCCGCGGCCCGCACCGTACTGCTCGACGGCGTCACCGATCCCCAGGCGCTCGCCGCCCAGTTGACGACGTGGCGCATCCCTCCTTTGGAGGCGGGCGCCCAGGAGACGGTCGAGATCTCCGTTCGCTACGACGGCCCCGACCTCGCGGACGTCGCGGCCCTGTGGCAGGTCTCGGAACAGGAGGCGGTGCGCATTCACTCCTCGGCCGAGTTCCGGGTCGCCTTCTGCGGGTTCGCGCCCGGTTTCGCCTACCTCACCGGGCTCGGCGAGCGGTACGCCGTGCCGCGCCGGGACACCCCGCGCACCTCGGTCCCGGCCGGGTCTGTGGCCCTCGCGGGCCCGTACACCGGTGTCTATCCGCGCTCCTCCCCCGGCGGCTGGCAGCTGATCGGCAGCACGGACGCCGCCCTGTGGGACCCGCACCGCGACCCCGCCGCCCTGCTCGGCCCGGGCACCCCGGTCCGATTCGTGCCCCGGGCGGCACGATGACCGACCGGGCCCTGTGCGTCGTACGGGCCGGAGCGCTCACCTCAGTACAGGACGAGGGGAGACACGGCCACGCGCACCTGGGGGTGCCGCGTTCGGGCGCGCTCGATCTGCCCGCGAGCCGTCTCGCCAACCGCCTGGTCGGCAACACCATGGGGGCGGCCGTCCTCGAAACGACCCTCAACGGGTGTGCGGTACGGCCTCGTTGCGCGGTCACCGTGGCGGTGACCGGGGCACCCTGCCCGGTCACGCTGGACGGCCGTCCGGTGGCGTGGGGCGCCCCGGTGCGGGTGCCTTCGGGGGCCGTGGTCGAGGTGGGCGCGGCGACGCACGGGGTGCGCTCCTACCTCGCGTTCGCCGGCGGCATCACCGTCGAGCCGGTGCTCGGCAGCCGCTCCACCGACCTCCTGTCGGGCCTGGGCCCGGCGCTGCTCAGGGACGGCGCCGTGCTGCCGCTGGGCAGCCCGGCCGCCGCGTACCCACCCGTGGACGGGGCGCCCGCGCCCGGCGTGCCCCAGGAGCTGGTGCTGCGGGTGCGCCCGGGGCCGCGCGCGGACTGGTTCACGGCGGACGCCACGGCCGTTCTGGCGGGCGGGCACTACCGGGTGTCCTCGGCGAGCAACCGCATCGGGCTGCGCACCGAGGGGCCCGCGCTGCGGCGCGCCGTCGAGGGTGAACTCCCCAGCGAGGGAATGGTGTTGGGCGCGGTCCAGGTGCCGCCGGACGGACGTCCGGTGGTGTTCCTCGCCGATCACCCGACGACCGGCGGCTACCCGGTGATCGGCGTGGTCCCCGAACCCGACCTGGCGGCCGCGGCTCAGGCCACCGTGGGCATGCCACTGAGGTTCGCGCCGGTGGGCCGGCTCTGACCCGGCGAGACGGCCGCCAGCGCGGACGTCAGGGCTTCGGCGGCCCGCACATCGAGCCGCGCCGCGTGGCGCAGCTCCTCACCGGCCAGCCGGAGCAGCTGGGGCAGCAGGTCGGTGGAGCGGCGGGCCAGCCAGGCGGTGCCCGAGGTGGCCAGCCAGAAGAGCGAGGCGGCGGCACTCGGCGGCGGCTGTTCCGGTTCGACCGGGGGCGGGGCGCCCGGTGCCAGGCCGCGCTCGGCGAGCAGCGCGTGGCAGCGGGCCGCGATCAGCCGGTGCCCGCGCTCGCCCGGGTGCAGCCGGTCCGCGCTCCACAGGGCGCGGTCCTCGACCCAGGCGGGGTCGGCGAGGTGCAGATGGACCGCTCCGTAACGCGCGGACAGGGTGTGCACCACGGCGTTGACGGCCCGCTGCCTCCTGGCTAGCGGGCGGGCGAGCGGCCCCGGCAGCCCGAGCATGGCGCCCGGGTCGGGCAGGCAGGCGGTGAGCAGCACCGCTCCCTGCCCGGTGAGGCCGCCGTACACCGCGTCCAGGCGTACCGCGACGCGGTGGATGTCGAAGGAGCGGCGCAGTGTGTCGTTGACGCCGACGACGACCGAGGCTAGGTGCGGGGCGAACTCCCTTGCCATAGGCGCCTGTTGCTCCGCGACGTCTAGGGTGAGCGCTCCGCTGGCGGCGAAATTGCGGAACTCCCAGCCCGGCTGGTGACCGGCGAGCAGCGCCGCCCAGCCGCGCCATCCGCCGGCCACCGGGTCGCCGACACCTTCGGTGAGCGAGTCGCCGAGGGCCGCGAACCGCAGATCCCGGAGAGGACGTTCAACCGCTTCACCGGCGAGGGCGGGGGCCGCGGCGGTCACACGATCACCCCCGGCGTCGTCCGGCCGGTGCCGGGCCGCAGCACCGGCGCCTCGTGTGCGGCGAGGAAGGCCGCCACCGAGGCGTCCCAGCCGAACAGTTCGGCCCTCGCCCGCGCCTCCGCCCGGCGCTCCCGCTCGGGCCTTGCGAGCAACTCCCGTACCGCTGTGGCGAATTCCCCGCCCTTGCTCCCGGCCGCGAGCCCCGCGTCGCCGATGACCTCCGGCAGGGCGGACGACGCGCTGCACACGACGGGGGTCCCGCAGGCCAGCGCTTCAAGGGCCGAGAGGCCGAACGTTTCCGCCGGGCCCGGCGCCAGGCAGATGTCGGCGGCGGCCTGGAGGTCGGCGAGCGTTTCGCGGTCGGCGACATGGCCGAGGAACTCGACCGGCAGCCGTTCCGCGGCCGCCCGGCGCTCCAGGCTCCCCGCCAGCGGGCCGTCCCCCGCGACTACCAGCGCCGCGCGCACGCCCGCGTGCCGCAGCGCCGCGAGCGCGTCCAGGGCGAGACCCGGCCGCTTCTCGACCGAGAGCCGCGAACACATCAGGAGCAGCACCCGGGCGCCGCGCGCGTGCCGGGCCCGCAGCACCGTCGAGCGCCGCCCCGGCCTGCACTGCGCCAGATCGACCCCGAGCGGGGCCCTGACCACGTTGCGCGCGCCGATCCGTACGAACTCGCGCTCCGCCCACTCCGTGGTGCACACGATCCGTGAAAACGCCCAGCCCGTACGCCGGTTGAGCCGGTCGGCCGCGCCCGTGGCCACGGCTTCGGGCAGGCCCCAGGTGCGCAGGACGCCGTCGGCCGTCTCGTGCGAGACCATCACGGAGGGGACCCGGGCGCGGCGCGCCCACTCCCCGGTCCAGCGCAAGGTGGTGCGGTCGGACACCTCGATGCGGTCGGGCGCGAGGTCTTCGAGGATCCGGCGCACCCGGCGCCGGTCGGCGAGCACCCGGTAGCCGCCGGTGCCCGGCAGCACGACGCCGGGCAGGGTGATCACCCGCCCCTGCTCGGTGAGTTCGTCCCGCGCCCGCTCGCCCGGCACGACGAGCACGGGGTCGTGCCCGGCCGCCAGATAGCCCCGGCCGAGCTCGCGCAGCGCGGTGCGCAGGCCGCCGGAGGCGGGGGTCACGAAGTTGGCGAGCCGCACGATCCTGAGGCCGCTCATGCCGCCACCGCCGCGCGTGCGCCGAGTACCTCGGCGTAGTGGTCCAGGAGCAGATCGCCGACGGCGGCCCAGGTGCGGCCCCGCACGGCGGCCCGCCCGGCCTGTCCATAGGCGGCTCTCAGCCCCGGATCGGCGAGCTTCAGGACGGCGTCGCGGACGGCCCCGGCATCCCTCGGCGGCACGAGGAGTCCGGTGCGTCCGTGGCCCACGAGATCGAGCGGGCCCCCCGCCGCGGGCGCGATCACGGGCACTCCGCTCGCCATGGCCTCCTGCACGGTCTGGCAGAACGTCTCGTACGGGCCGGTGTGTGCGAAGGCGTCCAGCGAGGCGTGGATCCGGGCGAGTTCGTCGCCGGTGCGCCGGCCGAGGAAGACGGCGCCGGGCAGGGCGGCGCGCAGGGCGGGCGCGCTCGGCCCGTCGCCGGTGACGACGACGCGTACGCCGTCCAGGGCGCAGACGTCCGCGAGGAGCTCCACCTGCTTCTCCGGGGCGAGCCGGCCGACGTAGCCGACCAGGAGCTCGCCGTGCGGGGCGAGTTCGCGGCGCAGGGCGGCGTCGCGCCTTTCGGGCCGGAAGCGATCGGTGTCGACGCCGCGCGGCCACAGGCGCACCCGCCGCACCCCGTGCTCCTCCAGGTCGCGCAGGGCCGAGGTGGAGGGCGCGAGGGTGCGGTCGGCGGCCGAGTGCACGGCTCTCAGGCGCCGCCAGGCGGTGCCTTCGCCGGTGCCCATGTAGGTGCGGGCATATCCGGCAAGGTCGGTCTGGTAGACGGCGACGGCGGGCACGTTCAGGCGGGCCGCGGCGGCCATGCCGCGTACGCCGAGGACGAAGGGGCTCGCCAGGTGGACGAGGTCGGCCCGGTGGGCCGCGATCGCGGCGGCGACCCGGCGGCTGGGCAGCGCGAGGCGGACCTCCGGATAGCCGGGCAGTGGCAGCGAGGGCACCCGTATGACGGGGCACGGCGCGTCAGAGCCCTCCCCCGTGGCCGTGGCCGGGGCTATGACGAGCGGTTGGTGACCGCGTGCGGCGAGATGCCGGGCGGTCTGCAGGGCGCAGTGGGCAACGCCGTTGACGTCGGGCGGGAAGGATTCGGTGACGATGACGACACGCATACCCGTGTTGTCGTCGCGCCGGAAGTGGCCCGGCCGACTTGGATCTTTCCGCCCGGGGAACGTCCCATGAGCGTTGTCTCACCGGGGTCCGGCCGTGGATCGCACGGCCCTGCTCCGGTCGCCGTGGGTCACACGGCCGTGGGGTCCGGGCCGAGCCGGTCGTGGATGGCGCTCTGCACCTCGGCCTCCTCGGCCGGGTCGGCGGCGAGCCTGCGCAGCCGCTCCGCGACGCGGGCGTCGACGAGCTCGGCGTACTGGGCGGCCACTTCTCTGGTGGTCTCCTCGCAGTCCCACAGGCATTCGACGGCGAAGCCGGTGGCGAAGGAGGGGTCAGTGGCGGCGAGCGCGCGGGCGGTGCGGCCGCGCAACTGGGAGGAGGCGGTCTCGCGGTAGACGTGCCGCAGAACGGGGGCGGCGCAGCAGATGCCGAGCCTTCCCGCCCCGTCGACGAGCGCCCGAAGGAGCGGCGCGTCGGGGCCTTCGGCACGCACGGTCTCGCGGAGCGCGCCGAGCACCAGCTTCTCGTCGCCCGCCTCGCCGCGTGAGGCGAGCACGCTGGCGGCGGAGGCACCGAGTTCGTCGGGGCGCTGGACCCAGCCGCGGGCCCGGTCGACGGCCTCGGGGCCGCACATCCGCTCGAAGGCGTGCACGGCGGCCTCGGCGGCGAGGCGTGAACCGGTGGAGACGGCGGATTCGATCAGGTCGAGCACGCGGGCGTCGCGGGACTCGGCGAGATAGTGCAGGGCGGCGCCGCGCGCTCCGTCGGTGCCGGAGCGGGCCGCCTCGATGATGGCGTCCCGGTCCTCGGGCCCGGCGACGGCGCCGAGGCACCTGGCCGCGGGAAGGTGCAGGACCGCGCCGCGTTCCAAGCCTTCGTCGGCCCAGTCGAAGACGGCCCGGACGCTCCATCCGGGGCGGGGTCCCGACGGCCGCATCTGGCGCTGCCAGCGGTCGAAGGAGCCGGTCTCCTGGGCGGCCCGCACCCGGGCGCCCACGCTCTCGCGCGGATCCTCGGCCCACAGCCGCCAGGGCCGCGGCTCGTAGGCGTCACGCACGGTGGCGGCGAGCTCGGCTTCGCCCTCCGCGGTGGCGGGGAACCGGCCGAGCACGGACGTGGCGAGGCCGCGCAGGCCCCCGTCGTCGTCGCGCAGCGCGAGCTCGTCGAGGGCCCAGGCCCAGTTGGAGCCGGTCGCGGCGTAGCGGCGGAGCAGCGCGAGCGCGTCGTTCCTGCCGTACGAGGCGAGGTGGCCGAGGACGGCGAGGGCGAGCCCGGTCCTGGAGTCCTCGGTGTCGAGGATGTCCTCGGCGCCGAAGAGGTGGCGCTCGACCTGGTCGAGCCCGCCGTCGAGATCCAGGAAGAGGCGCGCGTAGTACAGCGAGCGGTTCTCGACCTGCCAGTCGTGGCGGGGGTCGCTCAGTACGCAGTGGTTGAGGGCCGCCAGGGCCTCGTCGCGCGGGGCGGCCAGCGCGTGCAGGGTGCCGTCGCCACGGCCCCGCTGCAGCAGACCGAGCAGCGTGCCGCTCGGCGCTATGACTGGATCGAACATGGAAATAGCCTCACATCAAGCTGTCGACGCAACCGGGGATTCGTGCCTTGCCCTAGGCCGCGCAGCAACATGAGGGGTCGCCCGCCGTCTTCTGCTTGGTGTAGACCATCTTCCTGCCTTTCGTCGCGGTCCCCGATGTAGGGACCCTGCCCCCGATGTAGGGGTTCGACGTCATGATGACCCAGCCATTTCGCCATCGCGACCACATTTACGGCGCCTCTCTCAGCGGGCTCTTCGGTGGATCCCCCGTAAACGCTTGGTGGACGCTCAGTTGGCCCCGAACTGGGCGAGCAGGTCCGTCTTGCCGAACATCCTGGCCGTGTCGACCGCGGAGGGCGTCCCGGCGGAAGGATCGGCTCCGCCGGCCAGGAGGGCCTTGATCACGGCGTCCTCGCCCTTGAAGACGGCGCCGGCGAGCGGGGTCTGGCCGCGGTCGTTGGCGCGGTCGGCCTCGGCGCCGCGGGCCAGCAGGGCGGCCACCGCCTCGGCGTGCCCGTGGTAGGCGGCCAGCATCACGAGGGAGTCGCCGCGGTCGTTGGTGAGGTTCGCGGGCACCCCGGCGTCGACGTACGCGGCGAGCGCCTCGGCGTCTCCCTGACGGGCCAGCTCGAAGATCTTGGCCGCCAGCTCGACCACCTCGGGATCGAGTTCCTCGCTCATCGAAAACTCCTTAGGGGCAACGGAACAAACCCGCACGGCGACAGAGCCGTACGAGTGAATCGACAGGGTACTGCCCGAGGGGGGACATGACGCGGCCCTGCGGCGGCAAAGATCACCGCGAGTGACGGTTTCGCGTCCCTGCGGCCGCACAGTGTGCCGCTCCGGGCCGCTTTTCATATCCGCCGCTCCAGTGAAATTGGCAGGATTTCACCCGTTTGCACCTTTTATCGCATAGATACTTCCTGTGAGCCTGGAAGAACTCATGGTGACCGTCCCCTCGACCAGGAGATCCCCAAATGATCCTCTCCATCTCAGGCGTGGTGCTGCTCGGAATCGTCTGCTTCCTCTTCTTCAAGAAAGACGGACTCAAGGCCTCGCACGCGCTCGTGTGCGCGCTCTTCGGCTTCTACCTCGCGGGCACCGCCATCGCCCCGAGCATCACCGCCGGGGGCGCGAGCCTGGCCAACATGCTGGGCGGGATCAAGTTCTGACCTCCCGCCGTCCTGCGAACGGCAGCAGACAGGGCCGCGGACACCGCCGCGGACACAACTCCAGGAGAACGATGTGGCCCGGCGACCGCTCCCCCGCATTCTGAGCAGCAGCGCACCCGTCGTTCGCAGCCGCGAGATCGCGCGCACGGCCGCCGACAACGCCACCGACGTTCTCCATCCGCTCATCACGATCAGCCGCGGCCTGCGGCTGATCGTCGCCGCCCTGCACGCCAAATGGGCCGCCACCCCCAAGGAACGGCGTGGTCCCGCACTGTTCCTGACGGCGGCCGTCGTCCTGGTCGTCGCGCTCATCCCGTACGGGCCGCTCCTCGCCCTGATCACGGTGATGGGCGCGGCCGGCTGGATGGGCCGCGAGCGGCCGGTCGTCAAGACCGGCCCCGACGAGGGCGAACTCGCGCGCCTCCAGGCCCTCTACGAGGCGCTCGTGCCGTACTTCTCCGTCCCGGAGGACCCGAGCCCGCTGTTCTCCTACTCGGGCGAGTGGGACACGGCCTTCAGCGAGTTCGCATTCGACGACGACGGCCGGCTCACCCGGCTCCAGGTGCGCTACCCGGCGTACTTCACCGACAGCGAGGCCGACGCGCGCGCCCGCATCGAACAGCTTCTGCACGCCAAGTCGGGGCGTGGCCGCGAGTACCACTTCGCCTGGGACGAGGAGGGCAGCCAGCTCGTCATGAGCGTGCTCGGCGCGCTGCCGACCTCCATCGCCGCCCAGCGCTTCGTGACGTCACCGGGCGAGACCGTCCTCGGCTTCACCGACGCGGACGCCGTGCGGCGGACGGTGCCGGTGACCGCGGACGAGGAGCACCAGGACGCCCCGCCGGTGATCTGGCGCACCGGGCCGCGCTCCACCGAGCCCCACCTCCTGGTGGTCGGCCGGCCGGGTACGGGCACCACGACCCTGCTCCGCTCCATCGCGCTCCAGGTCCTCCAGAACGGCGACCTGCTGGTCGTCGAGGGCAGCGGAACCGGTGAGTACGCCTGTCTCGCGGGCCGCTCGGGCGTCCTCGCCGTCGAGTGCGGGCTCACCGGAGCGCTCGCCACCCTGGAATGGGCCTCGCACGAGACGGAGCGCCGCCTGATCGCCGCGAACCGGGCCCGCCAGGCGGGCCACCCGGCGCCCGAGGACACCAAGCGCCCCCTGTGGATCCTGCTCGACCGGCCCAGCGTGCTGGCCGACCTGGCCGCAGCCGACGGCCGGATCGACCCCCAGCACCTGCTCCAGGTCCCGCTGCGGCACGGCCGGGCCGCCGGGGTGACGGTCGTGGTCGCCGAACAGTTCGACACCCTGGACGACCTGTCCGAGCCCGTGCGCTCACACACCCGGGCCCGGGTGGTCCTGGGCCCGGCCTCGCCGGGCGAGGTCGAGTCGGTGCTCGGCGTCCCCCCGCACACCACCCCGACTCCCGACGTCCCCCCGGGCCGCGGCTACGCCCGCCTGGGCACGGGCCCCGTCCTGCGCCTCCAGGTCCCGGCCACCCCGGACCCGTACGACGACGCGACGCCAGAGGCCCACCGGCAGGCGGTCCTGGACCTCCTCCCGGCGCGGGAGGCGGCGGTGGAGGCGGTGGAGGCGGCTGCGGTTCCGGCAGAGGGGTAGGAAGTCCGCACTCAGGCCACGAACGTCCGCGGCGGCTCCGCGCTCCCCGAGCCTCCGCCCGTCTCCACGAGACGCGCGGCCGCGGCCAGCCGCACCGCGGCCTCCTCGGCGACCGGGCCGCCCACCGTGAACGGCAGGCGCACGTAGCCCTCGAAGGCGCCGTCCACTCCGAAGCGGGGGCCGGACGGCACCCGCACTCCGACGCGTTCGCCGACCTCCGCGAGGCGTGATCCCGACAGGCCGCCCGTACGGACCCACAGCGTGAGGCCGCCGCGCGGCACGTGGAACTCCCAGTCGGGGAGTTCGCGGCGCACCGCCGTCACCAGGGCGTCGCGGTTGTCCCGGGCCTGGGTGCGCCGGAGCTCGACCGCCTGCTCCCAACCCCCCGTCGCCATGAGCCAGTTGACGGCGAGCTGCTCAAGGACCGGGGTGCCCAGGTCCGCGTACGCGCGGGCGGCGACCAGCGAGCGGATGATGTCGGGGGCGGCCCGCACCCAGCCGATGCGCATGCCCGCCCAGAACGCCTTGCTCGCCGAACCGACGGTGAGCACCGTGGCCCCGGCCGGGTCGAAGGTGCACACGGGGCGCGGCATGTCGAGGTCCTCGTCAAGCCACAGCTCGCTCATCGTCTCGTCGACGACGAGCACCGTGCCGGCCGAGCGGGCCGCGTCCACGAGCTGGCGGCGCTGGTCCTCGTCGGCGAGCGCGCCCGTGGGGTTGTGGAAGTCGGCGACGACGTACGCGAGCCGGGGCGCGGCGTCCCGCAGCACCTGTCGCCAGCGCGGCAGGTCCCAGCCGGTGAGCCCCTCGGCCATGGCGATCGGCACGAGGCGGGCGCCCGCCTCCCGCATGAGCTGGAGGATGTTGGCGTACGAGGGTGATTCGACGGCGATGCGTTCACCGCGTCCGGCGAACAGATGACAGATGGCGTCCATCGCCCCCATCGCGCCCGTCGTCACCATGATCTGCTCGGGCATCGTGGGGATGCCGCGCGCGGTGTAGCGGTCGGCGAGCATCTGGCGCAGCGCGGGCAGGCCCGCGGGGTAGTCGCCGTGGGTGTGGGCGTACGGCGGAAGCTCTTCGAGCGCGCCCTGTACGCCCCGGGTCAGCCAGGGCTCGGGGGCGGGCAGGGCCGCGCAGCCCAGGTCGATCATCGAGCCGAGCGACTCGGGCGGGAGCGGTTCGAGGCCGCGGCCGGGCAGCGGATGGCCTGCGGGCACGGCGGTCCAGCTGCCCGCGCCGCGCCTGGATTCGAGGAAGCCCTCGCCCCGCAGCGCCTCGTAGGCGGCGGCGACCGTCGTGCGGCTCACCGACAGGGCGACGGCCAGTTCGCGCTCGGCGGGCAGCCGGGCGGCGGCCGGGACGCGGCCTTCGAGGACGAGCAGCCGGATCCCGTCGGCCAGCGCCCGGTAGGCGGGCGGCTTGCGCAGTCCGGCGCCGACCGGGCGGGGCTGCTGTGCTTGGAGTTGACGGGCGAGCTGGGCGGGCCCGATCGCCGAGGTCCACTGAGCCATGAAGTCAGTCCACCTTCCTCGAATTGGCCATGGTTGGAGTCCATTTCCCCGCCACAGAGTGTCATGAGTCAGTCCACCATCACCACACCGGATCCACCCAAGGGGGAATCACCTTGTCCACGCACCTCACGCGGAGGCTGCTGCAGCTCTACGTCGGCCTCGCGCTGTACGGCGTCAGCTCGGGGCTGCTCGTCCGTGCCGGGCTCGGTCTCGAACCGTGGGGGGTGCTGCACCAGGGTCTCGCCGAGCACACGGGGCTCTCCATCGGCGTCGTGTCGATCATCGTCGGGGCCGCAGTGCTGCTCCTTTGGATACCGATGCGGCAGCGGCCGGGGCTCGGCACCGTGTCCAACGTCTTCGCGATCGGCATCTTCATGGACGCCACGCTCGCCGTCGTCCCCGATGTACACGGTCTGCTCGCACAGGTTCCGCTGACGGCCGCCGCGATCGTCTGCAACGGGGCCGCGACGGGCCTCTACATCTCGGCCCGCTTCGGTCCGGGCCCGCGCGACGGCCTGATGACGGGCCTGCACAAGGTGACGGGCCGCTCAATTCGCCTTGTCCGTACGTCACTTGAGGTGGTCGTGGTCGCGACCGGATTCCTGCTCGGCGGCTCGCTCGGCATCGGCACGGTCCTCTACGCGCTGGCGATCGGGCCGCTCGCCCAGTTCTTCCTGCGCATCTTCGCGATCCCCGAAGCGGCGCCGCGGGAGAAGGCGGAGCAGGCCCTGGACGTCACGTCCCCGGCACTCGCGCGCAGCACGGCCGTCGCGGAGCCGACGCCCCGGCGCGCGATACTTCCCCGGTGACTCGCGTACGCCACCCCTATCTGGACCATCCGTCGCCGATCCCGTTCGCCCACCGCGGCGGGGCGGCGGACGGCATCGAGAACACCGCGGCCGCCTTCGCGCGGGCCGCCGAGGCCGGGTACCGCTACTTCGAGACCGATGTGCACACCACGGCCCGACGGGCGCCTGGTCGCCTTCCACGACGCGACGCTGGACCGCGTCACCGACGCCCGGGGAAGGATCGCCGAGCTGCCCTGGGCCGAGGTCAGTCAGGCCCGGGTGGCCGGGCGCGAGCCGCTGCCGCTGTTCGAGGAGCTCCTCGAAGCCTTCCCCGAGGTCCGCTGGAACGTCGACCTCAAGGCCGAGTCCGCGCTCCTCCCGCTGATCGACCTGATCCGCCGCACCGACGCCTGGGACCGGGTCTGCGTCGGCTCGTTCTCGGAGGCCCGGGTGGCGAGGGCGCACCGGCTCGCGGGCCCGCGCCTGGCCACCTCGTACGGTGTGCGGGGAGTCGCCGCGCTGCGGCTTCGCTCGTACGGGATCCCCGTGCCGCTGCGCGCGGGCGCCGTCAGCGCCCAGGTTCCCGAGAGCCAGAGCGGCATCCCGGTGGTGGACCGGCGCTTCGTACGGACCGCGCACGCTCTTGGCCTGCAGGTCCACGTGTGGACCATCAACGATCCCGATCGGATGAGGGCTCTCCTGGACCTGGGAGTGGATGGCATCATGACCGATCATCTGGAGACGCTGCGCACGGTACTGACCGACCGGGGAGTCTGGCACTGACCACCCGGCAGCCACCGCTCGCGTACGGGGACGAGCAAGGGGGCGCGGGTTGAGCGCTGAGATCGCCGACATCACGGACCGGGCGGAACAGCCGGTGAGCACGCCCGACCGCAAGCGGGAGCAACGCGGCTGGTACTTCTACGACTTCGCCTGCTCGGTGTATTCGACGAGCGTGCTCACGGTGTTCCTGGGCCCCTATCTGACGTCGATAGCCAAGTCGGCGGCGGACCCCGACGGGTTCGTGCATCCGCTGGGCATCCCGGTGCGCGCGGGCTCGCTCTTCGCCTACGCGGTCTCCGCCTCGGTGATCCTCGCGGTGGTCCTGATGCCGATCGTGGGCGCCGCGGCCGACCGCAGCGGCCGCAAGAAGCCGCTCCTGGCGGCCGCCGCGTACACGGGCGCGGCCGCGACGGCCGGGATGTTCTTCCTGGACGGGCACCGCTATCTGCTGGGCGCGGTGCTGCTGATCGTCGCGAATGCGTCGCTCTCGGTGTCGATGGTCCTCTACAACGCCTATCTGCCGCAGATCGCGGGCCCCGAGGAACGCGACCGGGTCTCCTCGCGGGGCTGGGCCTTCGGCTACACCTCGGGCGCGGGCGTCCTCGTCCTCAACCTGGTCCTCTATTCGGGCCACGACAGCTTCGGGGTATCGGAGTCGACCGCGGTGCGGATCTGCCTGGCCTCGGCCGGGATCTGGTGGGGCGCGTTCACGCTGGTGCCGCTCAGAAGGCTGCGCGACCGCAAGGTGGCCGCCGTGGCGGCGGCCGAGGGGAAGGTCGGCGCGGGCTGGCGGCAGCTGATCTCCACGCTGCGGGGCATGCGGGCCCGCCCGCTGACCCTCGCCTTCCTGGCGGCGTACCTGATCTACAACGACGGCGTCCAGACGGTGATCTCGCAGGCCTCCATCTACGGGTCCGAGGAGCTCGGCCTCAATCAGGACACGCTCATCGTGGCCGTGCTCCTCGTGCAGCTCCTGGCGGTGGCGGGCGCGCTGGGGATGGGGCGCCTGGCCCAGACGTACGGCGCGAAGCGGACGATTCTGGGCTCGCTCGCCGTGTGGGCGGTGATCCTCGGGGCCGGCTTCTTCCTGCCGGCCCGCCAGCCGGTGCTCTTCTTCGTGCTCGCGGGCGCGATCGGGACGGTCCTCGGCGGCAGCCAGGCGCTTTCACGGTCGCTTTTCTCACACATGGTGCCGAGCGGCAAGGAGGCCGAATACTTCTCGGCCTACGAGATGAGCGACCGGGGCCTGAGCTGGCTGGGGCCATTGGTGTTCGGTCTCGCGTATCAGCTGACCGGCAGCTACCGGGATGCGATCATCTCGCTGGTGGTCTTCTTCGCGGCCGGGTTCGTGCTGCTCGCCCGGGTCCCGGTGCGGGCCGCCGTGGCAGCCGCCGGGAACCCGGTTCCGGCGCGGATTTAGACGTTGAAGTGAAAGGCCGGTAGTGTACGCCTTTGGCCTGCCAGGCGGACCGTTACTGCGTGCTCAAGTAGTGAAGACGCTGGGTGACATCTGCTGTCAGATGTGACAAACCGGTCACTGGTGGGTACAACAAGGGGCGGCACGACGGCGACGCATGACCCAGAACGGGAATCTTTACCGCCGACCGGACGTTGACCGGATGACGACGACAGTGACACCTGTCCTGTGGGCGACAAGCCCGGGAGGCACGATTCATGAGTGAGCGAGCTCTTCGCGGCACGCGCCTCGTGGTGACCAGCTACGAGACCGACCGCGGCATCGATCTGGCCCCGCGCCAGGCCGTGGAGTACGCATGCGAGAAGGGACATCGCTTTGAGATGCCCTTCTCGGTGGAGGCGGAGATCCCGCCGGAGTGGGAGTGCAAGGTCTGTGGGGCCCCCGCACTCCTGGTGGACGGCGACGGTCCTGAAGAGAAGAAGGGCAAGCCCGCGCGTACGCACTGGGACATGCTCATGGAGCGGCGCACCCGCGAGGAGCTGGAGGAGGTTCTGGCCGAGAGGCTGGAGGTCCTTCGTTCCGGCACCATGAACATTGCCGTGCATCCGCGCGACAGCCGCAAGTCCGCCTGATCGCGCAGTTCGGCGATACAGCGCACAACAGCTGAGGGCCGGTCACACCACCTGGTGTGACCGGCCCTCAGCTGTTGTCTGCCGTCTCTGTGTTCAAGGAGTCAGCGCGTTCAGGGAGTCAGCGGCGGGCGCGGGCCCCGGTCCTCGCGCGGCGGCGGGTACGAGGACGGGCTGTCCTCGCGGATGACCTCGCCCGGCACGACCTTGCCGTCCGGGTAGTGGATGCGGGCCTGCTGGAAGGCGTCGCCGAAGCTGCCGGGAGTGGCCGCCCGCATCCGCTTCTGCAGCGAGCGCTCGGCGAAGCGGGCCGCGGACTTCCGCACCGGCGGCAGCAGACAGAGCAGCCCCAGCGCGTCCGAGAGGAACCCGGGGATGATCAGCAGCAGCCCGCCCAGCATGGTCAGCGCGTTGCCCTCGCTACCGGGCTTGGCGGTGGCGGGGGCGGCTCCCGGCTGCTGCTCCTTGAACGTCTCCGTGAGATTGCGGAAGGCGCGGCGCCCGGCCCGCTTGATCACGTAACTGCCGAGCAGCAGGCCGCCGACGAGCAGCAGCACGACCGTGAGCCCGCTGGTGGCGCCGGCCACCACGGTGAGCAGCCAGATCTCCAGGACCAGCCAGGCGGCGATCCCCAGAGGTACGAAGGTGCGGGCGCGTGAGCGCTTGGGAACTGTCGGAGGCGGAGTGCCGGTCGTCATGCTCCCAGTGTGCCTGGGAGCCGATCCGGACGGCGTAAGGAGGTGATCAGTACGCCCTGCTCATGACAGCCCGGGGCCCCGCTCAGGAGGGCTTGCGGCCCAGGAGCTTGTTGGCGCGGGAGCCGACGCCCCAGGCGGTGACCCGCCAGAGCGCCTCGACCAGGATGTCGTTGCTCATCTTGGAGTCGCCGCGTTCGCGCTCGACGAACGTGATGGGCACCTCGACCACGTGGAAGCCCGCGCCGACCGCGCGGCGGGCCAGGTCGACCTGGAAGCAGTACCCGGCCGAGGCGACCTCGTCGAGGCCGAGGCCTTCGAGGGTCTCGCGGCGGAAGGCCCGGTAGCCGCCGGTGACGTCGCGGATCGGGACGCCGAGGAGCAGCCGGGAGTAGGTGGAGCCGCCGCGCGAGATGAACTCGCGGTACTTGGGCCAGTTCACGATCCGCCCGCCGGGCACCCAGCGGGAGCCGAGCACCAGGTCGGCGCCCTTGAGGGCGGTGAGCAGCCGGGGCAGTTCCTCGGGCTGGTGGGAGCCGTCGGCGTCCATTTCGACGAGGACGCCGTAGTCGTGCTCGATGCCCCAGCGGAAGCCGGCCAGGTAGGCGGCGCCGAGACCTTCCTTGCCCTTGCGGTGCAGCACGTGCACCTGGTCGTCCTCGGCCGCGATCTCGTCCGCGAACTTGCCCGTGCCATCGGGGCTGTTGTCGTCGGCGACCAGAACGTGGGCCTCGGGGACCGCCGCTCTGACGCGGGCGACGATCGGCTTGATGTTCTCCGCCTCGTTGTAGGTCGGAATGATCACCAAGGCCTTGCCCAGCGGGCCGTACCGCCTCTGACCGCCGTCGTTCACTGCTGCCCCTTATTGTCCGTACGCAGGGGTCCACCATAGCGAGCGGTCGTGATCAGCCCGTACCGCGAGGGTGTGTGGTGTCGGATGCGCCCGGATGGCGGCGGGGATCGGCCGGAATGCCGGATGTCGGGACGATGTCTCAAAGGGAGGTCGAGTCGGCTTCGTGAAGGGACCTCTGGACGGTGTCGCGCGGGAGCCGTATCGGTACCGGGGCCCGGCGCCCTTCGGGCCGACCTGGGACCCGCTGGCTGCGGGTCGACCGAGAGCCGTTGTCTACTGAGCGTCCGGGCCCCACCCGGGTCGCACCTTCCCCCGGGCCCGACGGGGCAGGGGGGACACCCTCGCGGCTGAAACCTTCCCTCGCCCCCGAGGCGCGGGCGCTGAACCTGGCTCCCAGTGACGGTGTGCCGGTGCGGCACACCGCCCCATGACCCAGCGGCGTTCGACGACTGCGTGGAGGTTTTAACCGGTCGGACGTCCTGTGGTGGACTCGGCCGAACCTACCGGCCCCCGCACGCTTTCTGTCAACAGCCGTTTGAGCTGCGACGTTTTTGCGAATCGCCAGGTCAGCGCCGAAGATCCGCAGGTCGTGGCGATGCCGTGACGGCCGCCCGCCGATGGTGCGAAATGCCCCTATGTCACTCGTTCGGGCGCGCGAATACCGTTTGTCCGAACACCACGGTGCGCAGACAGACTGGCAGCGCGGTGCCCGGCGTGAGGTCGGGCAGGCCCGGGGTGCCCGAGCGCGGGTCGGTGGACCAGCGGGCCACCCGGTCGTCCGGGGCCTGGACCACGAGGTCCTGGGCGCGCCAGACCGCGTAGTCGGCCGGGGCGCCGGGCACCAGGATGCCCGCGTCGTCCCGGCCGAGGGCGCGCCAGCCGCCCCGGGTGTGGGCGGTGAAGGCGGCTCGGGCGGAAATACGGTGCTCAAGGGTGCGGTGGAAGGCAGCCGCGCGCACGGTCCCCCACGGGTCCAGCGGGGTCACCGGGGAGTCGGAGCCGAAGGCGAGCGGCACTCCGGCCCTCAGCAGGGCGGCGTACGGGTTGAGGGTGCGGGCCCGCTCGGCGCCGAGCCGCTCGGCGTACATGCCCTCCTCGCCGCCCCACAGCGCGTCGAACGCGGGCTGCACGGAAGCGGTGAGGCCGAGCTCGGCGAAGGCGGCGATCGTGTGCGGGGTGAGCATCTCGGCGTGCTCGACGCGGTGCCGGGCGGCGCGGATCCGGGCGAGGCCGACCCGCTCGGCGGCGGCCCGTACGCCATCGACCACCGCGGTGACGGCGGCGTCGCCGATGGCGTGGAAGCCGGCCTGGAGTCCGGCCTCGGTGCAGGCGGCCACATGGTCGGCGACGTCGGCCGCGTCGAGGTGGCCGGTCCCGGTGTGCGGGGCGTCGGCGTAGGGGGCGTGCAGGCAGGCGGTGTGGGAGCCGAGCGAGCCGTCCACGAAGAGGTCGCCGGCCGCGCCGACCGCGCCGAGTTCGCGGATGCGATCGGCGTCCTTGGCGCCGGCGACGCGCTCGGCCCAGTAGCCGTAGACCCGTGGGCCGGCTTCGTCGCGGGCCAGGGCGAGCAGCGAGGTGAAGTCGTCCTCGTCGGAGATGTCGGGGCCGCCGCACTCGTGGACGGTCCCGATGCCGAGCGAGGCGGCCTCGCGCAGCGCCGCGCGCTGGGCCTCGGCGCGCTGGCGCGGGGTGATCGCGCCGTGGGCCGCGGCCCGCACGGCGTGGTGCGAGGCGCCGGTCAGCGGCTCGCCGTCGCGGAATCCGGCCAGCTCGCGCACGCCGGGGACCAGGTCGAGCAGGGCGGTGGTGACGACGGCCGAGTGGACGTCGATGCGGGGCAGGTAGAGCGGGCGGCCGCCGGTGGCCGCGTCGAGCTCGGCGCGCGAGGGGTGGCGCCGCTCGGGCCAGCGGGCGGCGTCCCAGCCGTTGCCGAGCAGCACCTTGTCGTCGGGGCGGGCGGCGGCGTGGGCGCGTACGGCGTCGAGGGCCTCGGCGAGCGTGCGGGCCGAGGAGAGGTCGAGGCCGGTCAGGGCGAGGCCGGTGGCGGTGGTGTGCACATGTGCGTCGGTGAACGCGGGAGTGACCAGGGCGCCTTCGAGGTCGACGACCTCGTCGACACCACTGGCGAAGGCGTCCGCGGCGCCCTCCGAGCCGACCCAGGCGACGTGTCCGCGTTCGACGACCATCGCGGTGGCGAAGGGGTCGGCGGGGCTGTGCACGTCGCCGCCGCGCAGCAGGACGGTGCGGTGGGCGGTCTCTTCGGGTGCGGAACTCGCGGAACTCATGGAGGACAGCCTAGATATGCGGCGGCCGTGCCTCGTACGGGGTGGACAGGACGACGGTCGTACGGGTCGAGACGCCGGCCAGGGTGCGGATGCGGGTCAGCAGGTGCTCCAGCTCCAGCGGGGTCGCCACGCGCACCTTGAGGATGTAGTTCTCGTCCCCGGCGACGCTGTGGCAGGCCTCCAGCTCGGGTACGCCCGCCAGGCGCTCGGCGATGTCGTCGGGGGCGCTGGGGTCGAAGGGCTTGACCGAGATGAACGCGGTCAGCGGCAGGCCCACCGCCTCCGGGTCCACGACGGCGGCGTATCCGCGGATGACCCCGCGCTGTTCGAGACGGCGTACCCGCTGGTGCACCGCCGAGGTGGACAGGCCGGTGGCCTTGCCCAGGTCGGTGTAGCTCATCCGCCCGTCCTTGACGAGCAGATCCACAATCTGACGGTCCAGCTCCTCCATGGCGATCAACCTATTGCCCCGGATCGCTTCCGGCACAGTCGGGCGCCGCCGGAATGGGCAGTTGCGGGCGGCATGTGACGAACGCCACAGGTTTGCGGACGCCTCGGTGGGGGTCGCGCGGTTATCGCCGGGACTTGGCGGGAAGTGCTTGCTTTGGTCGCGGCCGCGGCGCAATGCCGGCCCACCCGAGGGGGAGTGTCCCAATGCAGAATCCCAAGCGCACCGGACGTACGGAACGTGAACGTGACGAACCGGAGCCTGTCGATAACACCGACCTGATCGACGCGGAGGACTCGCTCGACGCGTACGACACGTTCGAGATGTACCGGGTGATCTGCCCGGACTGTGCCCAGCCGATCGCGCTGCTCGCCGACGAGGACGAGCTGCCCGAGCACGCGCTGTGCCCGAGCAAGTGGAACCCGTTCGTCCTGACGGTGTGTGCCGGGACCGGGCGCTCGGCCTCGGACGCGAAGGCGGCGGACGAGTCGCTCGACGTCCAGGAGCAGGACACCGCGCTGCTGCTCACGCTCCCGCAGGGGCTCGACTGGCGCACCCAGCCGTTCTCGCACGTCGGCGGCCCGGGCTCGCGCCCGCTGCGCGTGCCGGGGATGCGCCGCGCCGCCTGACCCGAGCGCGCAGAGCCTCCGTACGGGCCGGACGCCACAGGGGGGCGTCCGGCCGATGACCGCTCAACTCCAGTACGTGCCGCCCACCATGGCCTCCAGGCTGTCTCGGTGCATGATCAGCGCGTCCGGGTCGGCGGGCGGTGCGACCTCGCCGAAGTGCAGCTGGCGGTAGGCGATCCGGAGCATGACCACCGCGTGCCGCAGTGCCGCGTACAGGGTGTGGAATTCCCTGTCGCGCGGGGTGTGGCCGGTGAGTTCGGCGTAGCGGCGCTCGATGTCGTCGCGGCGCAGGAAGCCGGAAAGGCCGGGCTGGCCGAAACTCACCGTCAGGTCCTGGAAGAAGCGGTGCAGATAGACGGTCCAGCCGAGGTCGAGTTCGCGGGGGCCGCAGGCGGCCATCTCCCAGTCGAGGACGGCCGCCGGTTCGAAGCCGTCGTAGATGATGTTTCCGATGCGGGCGTCGCCCCAGTTGAGGACCGAGGGGCCCTCGTCGTCGGGCCAGTGCGCGTCGAGCCAGTCGAAGGCCGCCTCTATGAGGGGCGAGCGCGGAACTTTGTCAACCACCCATTCGTAGTAGTCCCGTTGGGCGGCGACATGCCGACTCAGGGCCGACCCCTTCGGGAAGCGGTCCGGCAGCAGGAACTCGGCCTCCTGGGACGGGAATTGGTCGTGCAGCCGGGCGAGGACGCCGACGGTGGCGTCCTGGAGGCTGGCGCGTTCGGCGTCGGTGGCCGAGTGCAGCCAATTGCCCTCGTACGTATAGGGCATGACGTCCGGCGGTACGCGCCCGTCGGCCCGGTCCATCACGAAGAACGGGGCGCCGAGCGGGGCCGGGTCCTCTTCGAGCCAGCGGACGCGCGGCACGGGGATGTCGGTGTGCTCGGCGACGAGGCGCATGACGCGGTGCTGGCGGCCCATGTCGTACACGGGGAAGACGGTGTAGGCGGCCGGGTCGGCGGCGAGCCGCAGGGCGCAGGCGCGGACGGGAGCTTCGGGGTGCTCGATGTCGAAGAGGAGGGTCTCGCTCGACATGCCGTTGGAGGACGGGACCCGGATGTCGGTGACCCGGACGCCCGGCAGGCGGGCAGCGAGCCAGACGGTGAGCCGGCGGCCGATGTCCTCGGGGTCACGGGTGGAGGTGCGGGGGCGTGGCGCGGTGGCCATGGCGGTGCTCCCTTCACGAGCGGCTCTCAGGGGGCGACGGAGGTGTAGTCGGCGAAGCCGCTGGGGTCGTGGCGGCCGAAGCTGCCGTGCTCGAAGATCCCGTAGCCGGTCTGCCCGTCGAGGGTGAAGCGGGCGGCGTGGTCGGTGACGCCGTACGCGGCCATGGGGTGGGCGGACGGGTCGGACAGGTCGTAGACCTGCCGGTCGGTCCAGCCGCGGCCCTGCCAGGTGCCGTGCTGCCAGCCGTCGGCGGGCGGGTAGCCGGCACCGACCGCGAGGGGCGAGGAGGCGAGGACCTCGACGCCGAGTTCGAGGGGTTTGCGGGACTGGTCGGTCAGGTGGATGACGGCGCGTTCGGGGTGACGGGTGCCGGGACGGTAGGTGATGTCGGCCTGGGGCCAGCCGAGTTGGGCGTCGGGGTGGCCGTCGCGCACGAGCACGGCCTCGTTGAGGGTGCGGTAGCCGTCGGCGTCCTCCTGGGCGATGACCATGACGAACCGGTCGTCGAACCGGGCCGGCACCCAGAGCCAGTGGAAGCCCTCGGGCCGGTACTCGTCGCCGCGCCCGGCCTCCTCGCCGGGGATCGGCCGCACCCCCCAACTGCGGTCGCGCGTCCCGGTCCACTCCCCCGCCGTGACGGGTATCTCCTCGCCGCCGACGCGGATGAGCCCGGTGCAATGGCCCGCCTGCACGAACCGGCGCCCCTCCAGCGTGAGCCGGTCGCCCTTGCGCTGCACATGATGGGGTTCCCACAGTGCGGGGAAGTCCGCGTTCCAGACAATGTCGTACGAGAGTGAATTCGGGTCGTCCGGATCGGGAGCGCAGTGCAGCGTGAGGCGGCGCAACGGGGTGTCGACGGTGATCCGCAGCGGACCGACGCCGAGGTTCATACGGTCGTCCGTGAGCGCGTCGGAGGCCCGGACGGCGTGCAGTCGGTCGGCTACGCGCAGGGTGGCATAGGCATCGATCACCCCGGTGTTGGGGTAGACGCCGAGGCCCGCGATGAGCAGGGCGCGGCCCTGGTGGTCGAAGACGTGGAAGATGCAGCGGTCATAGGCGTTGCGGTCGCCCGTCGCGACGTGCTTCATCGAGAGCGGGGTCTGGTGGATGGGGTACTCGTCGAGGGGGATCGGGCGGTCCTGCGGCATCGGCAACCTCCGTATGAGCGGCGGAAGCTGACGGTACGTCAGCTCGGCTTGCCTCGCCATACCCCGAGCGGGGGTGGGGGGCCCTGGGGCTCCGCCCCAGACCCCGGCGGGTTTGCCCACCCACCCGCCCGTGCAGGGAGTTGAGAAGGTTGAGCCCCGGGGCTGCGCCCCGGACCCCCGGCGGGGACTCCGTCCCCTGCACCCCCGCTTCAGGGGCTCCGCCCCCGAACCCCCGTTCGCGCCTGAAGGGCGCTCGTCCTCAAACGCAGGACAGGCTGGGAATGCCTGCCAGCGCGGGGCGCGACCGGCGGCGCCGGGTGCCCTAAAGGGGCGCGGGGAACGGCGCGAGCACCACGCACGATCCGCGGCCGGGCAGGGGGTTAGGGGCGCAGGGCTGTGACACTTTGCGGCTCCGCCGCGTGGGCGCGGCCGGCCACCCGTGGCTCGCGTCGGCACCCGCGCCCCCTGGGGTCAGCGGGTTTCCGGGCCCGCGAGGTGGCGGGCGATGACCATGCGCTGGATCTGGTTGGTGCCCTCGACGATCTGCAGGACCTTCGCCTCGCGCATGAAGCGCTCGACCGGGAAGTCGGCCGTGTAGCCGTAGCCGCCCAGGACCTGGACCGCGTCCGTGGTCACCTTCATCGCCGCGTCCGTGCAGAACAGCTTGGCCATCGCGGCCTGGCGGGAGAAGGGGCGCCCCGCGTCGCGGAGCCGGGCGGCGGCCAGGTACAGCGCGCGGCCCGCCTCGATCTGGGTCGCCATGTCGGCCAGCATGAAGCGCAGGCCCTGGAAGTCGGCGATGGGCCGGCCGAACTGCTCGCGCCCGGTGGCGTACGCGAGGGCCTCGTCGAGGGCGGCCTGGGCGACGCCGATGGCGCAGGCCGCGATGCCGAGCCGCCCCGAGTCGAGCGCGGACAGCGCGATCGCGAAGCCCTGGCCCTCCTCGCCGAGGCGGCGCGCGTCGGGGACGCGTACGCCGTCGAAGTGGAGCTGGGCGGTGGGCGAGCCCTTCATGCCCATCTTCTTCTCGGGGGCGGCCGCGCTGAGCCCTTCGGCGTCGCCCGGGACGAGGAAGGCCGTGATGCCACGGGCTCCTTCGCCGCCGGTGCGGGCGAGGACGGTGTAGAAGTCGGCGATGCCGCCGTGGGTGATCCAGGCCTTGGTGCCGGTGATGACCCAGTCGGCGCCGTCCCGCACCGCCTTGGTGCGCAGCGAGGCCGCGTCCGATCCCGACGAGGGCTCCGAGAGGCAGTACGCGCCGAGCAGTCCGCCGCCGAGCATGGCGGGCAGGTGCTCGGCCTGCTGCTCCTTGGTGCCGTAGCCCGCGAGCGCGTGACAGGCGAGCGAGTGGACGCTCACGCCGAGGCCGACCGTGAGGCGGGCCGAGGCGAGCTCTTCGAGCACCTGGAGGTAGACCTCGTAGGGCTGGTCGCCGCCGCCGAACTCGGAGTCGTACGGGAGGCCGAGAAGACCGGATTCGGAGAGCAGGGTGAAGATCTCGCGCGGGAAGTGCCCGGCGTCCTCCTGCTCGGCGGCGCGAGGCGCGATCTCCCGCTGGACGATGTCGCGCACCAGCGCGACAAGGTCCCGGGCCTCCTCGGTGGGCAGCTGTCGTTCCACCGGCTGTGGGGCACGGTCGGGCATGGCGGCGCTCTCCTCCCTGTCGGGCGCTTCGGCGGACGCACGCGCAGGGTGTGGCGGCGCCGCCGGTGACTCTGCTCTACGGCCGATACCTTCCCTCCCGGGTCACGGAAGTAGCAGGCGGGCGGCCGTGGCGCTGTGAGTATGCCCGATCGGACGCGTCCCGTCACTGGCTCCAAGATCACGATTTACCCGCGCTCCAGGCCCGCTTCGCGCCGGGCGGCACGCTGGAATTGGGCGCTCCGGAATTGGTCCGAACCATTGACCGCACTGGTCTAGTCCTTCTAGCGTTCCCCTCAACGCCTTAGTGCGTTCATGTCAAAGAACACCTCACGGCAGTCGTGCACGGCCCCACTCTCCCCTCCCCACGAGGAGACCACGATGCTCGGACCCCGCCCCCCACTCCCCAAGTTCAAGGCGCTGATCGCCGCCGCGTGTACCGCCGCGCTCGGCGTCAGCCTGCTCGCCGGCGCGGGCAGCGCCACCGCCTCCCCCGAAAAGGCTCCCCCGGCACCGCAGGCGGCCGTCGCCGGATCCAAAGTCGTCGGGTACTTCACCGACTGGGGCGTCTACCAGCGCAACTACCACGTGAAGAACATCGAGACGTCCGGCTCGGCGGCCAAACTGACCCACATCAACTACGCGTTCGGCAACGTCACCGGCGGCAAGTGCGCCATCGGCGACGCGTACGCGGACTACCAGAAGACGTACGACGCCGCCTCCAGCGTGGACGGCACCGCCGACACCTGGGACCAGCCGGTCGCGGGCAGCTTCAATCAGCTGCGCGAGCTCAAGAAGAAGCACCCCGGGCTCAAGGTCCTCTGGTCGTTCGGCGGTTGGACCTGGTCGGGCGGGTTCGGCGAGGCCGCGAAGAACCCCGCCGCGTTCGCCGACTCCTGCTACAGCCTGGTCAAGGACCCGCGCTGGGCGGGCCTCTTCGACGGCATCGACATCGACTGGGAGTACCCCAACGCCTGCGGTCTGTCCTGCGACACCAGCGGGCGCGAGGCCTTCAAGAACGTTCTGGCAGCGCTGCGTTCGAAGTTCGGCGGCTCCAGTCTGGTGACCGCCGCGATCACCGCCGACGCCTCGGCGGGCGGCAAGATGGACGCCACCGACTACGCGGGCGCGGCCCAGTACGTCGACTGGTACAACCCGATGACGTACGACTTCTTCGGCGCCTGGGCAGCCCAGGGCCCGACCGCCCCGCACTCCCCGCTGACCTCCTACAGCGGGATCCCCACGCAGGGCTTCAACACGGATGCGGCCGTCCAGAAGCTGAAGGGCCTCGGCATCCCCGCCGGCAAGCTCCTGCTCGGCATCGGGTTCTACGGGCGCGGCTGGACGGGTGTGACGCAGAAGGAGCCGGGCGGCACCGCGACCGGGCCCGCGGCCGGAACGTACGAGCAGGGCATCGAGGACTACAAGGTGCTCAAGAACACCTGCCCCGCCAACGGGACGGTCGCGGGGACGGCGTACGCGTACTGCGGCAACAACTGGTGGAGCTACGACACCCCGGCCACCATCGCCGGGAAGATGGCCTACAAGAACAACCAGGGGCTCGGCGGCACCTTCTTCTGGGAGCTGAGCGGCGACACCGGCAACGGTGAGCTCATCAAGTCGATCCATTAGCAGGGGAGTTGGAGGGGCGGGTGGCGACTGGCCGCCCGCCCCTCCGGCGCGTCTAGGCCGGCTCCGGGGAGGGGCAGGACGGCTCGAACTCCTCGATGGTGTCCAGGGTGCGCCGCAGCATCCGCACCAGGAGTTCGCGCACGGTGTCGCGCGGCGGCTCCATGGTGGCCAGCCAGTCCAGCGTGACGCTCTCCACGCTGCCCAGCCAGCCGAGCAGCGCGAGCCGGGCGAGCACCGGTATGCCCCGGGTGCCGTAGGCGCCCTCGGCGATGGTGGCGATCAGCTCCTCGCGCACCGCGTCCCGGATGGCCTGCACCTGGGTGTCGAAGCCGACGCCGCCGGTGACGATCGTGCGGTACGCGGCCTGGTGGTGCTGGGCGTACAGGAGGTAGCCGTCGACGGTGCGGTGG
Organism: Streptomyces sp. NBC_00212; assembly: GCF_045206365.1. Lineage (NCBI taxonomy): Bacteria > Bacillati > Actinomycetota > Actinomycetes > Kitasatosporales > Streptomycetaceae > Streptomyces > Streptomyces sp. NBC_00212. The sequence goes on along the minus strand of NZ_CP108115.1, from coordinate 7,186,382 downwards.
ACGCGTTCGGCGCGGGGCAGCTCGGTGTCGCTTCCGGCGCGGGACACGAGATCCGCGACGGAGTCCTCGACGATGGCCAGGTAGTAGCCCCGTTTGGACTTGAAGTAGTAGTAGATCAGGCCCTTGGCGACCCCGGCGTGCTTGGCGATGTCGTCCATCGACAGCGCGTCGTACGAGGTGTCGGCGAACAACTTCCGGCCCGTTGCGATGAGTTCGGAGCGGCGGACCTGGGATCTCTCGGTCGCGCCACCCTGTTGACTATTATTCAAATTCGGCCCTAGTCTCCAACTGCCACAGGATGCCCGCAGTATGGCAGACCTGCATTCGCACTCCCCCTGCACCACTGGACGACGTGTCGTACGGGAGGATCAAGTGAGCGCAGCCAAGCGGCCGTTGGCCGAAGGCAGAACCGCCTGGAAGAAGACCGCGGTCGTCGCCCTGCCGGCGGTCGTCGCCGTCGGGGTCATGGCCAATGTGATGGCCGAGGGCGCGCTGGCCGCGTCGTTCGCGGTCTCCGGGACCAGCTTCCAGGTGTCGTCGGGGAAGCTGTCCAGTTCGGGGCTCTCCTCGTACGTACAGACCGACAGGTCCGTCGACGGCAAGGGCCACCCGGTGGCGCTGCTCGGCATCGGCGACGCGAGGCTCAGCGACATCTGCCAGTCGGCCGAGGTCAGCACCCCCGTCGGCACCGTCGTGTTCAAGCTGACGGCGGGCGGCAACGCGGGCGAGGTCACGGCAAGCAATCTCGTCATCGACGGCGAGGACCTGGTCGGCGACGCCCAGTTCGGCACGGCCCAGATCGGCCGGGATGCCTCAACTCTGGACGCGGTCAAGGGAGTTCAGGGCGAGCCGGGCAAGTTCGGGCTGCAGGCCGGGAACATCGAGGTCAACGGCGTGAAGTCGCATGCCTGGTCGGCGACCGGCGGCAACTTCCGGCTGAAGGGGATGAAGGTCGATGTGAGCATCGGCGGCAAGAAGTGCTTCTGAGACGCCTGGGGCTGCTCAGGCTCCCCCGCGACGGCGCCGCGGCGCCCGCGCCGCCGGTCCGGGTGCAAGGTGGTCCGCGCGCTCCTCGGCCGGGCGACGACGTCGGTCCGCACGCCGGGTCCGGTCCCGGCGCGCGGACCGGCCAGGGTGCGGGGCCCCGTACCGGCGAACCGCGGCGTGCCTCCTGGGGCGAGCCGGAGGAGAGCCGGGTGCGGATCCCGGCCCTGGACGAGCGGCTGCCGCTGCCCGAGGCCCGGCGGGCCTTACGGAGCTGGCGGCGGACGCGACCGTTCTGGGCGGGGCTCCTCCTCGTCCTCGGCGGTCTCGAACTGCTCGTGGTGCCGCTGTCGCCGCTGACGATCCTGGTCAGCCTCGGGCTCGGCGGGATCGCCGCGATCGGCATCGGACTCGCCCTCGTCGCGGCCGGGCTCTTCCTCTGGTTCCTGCCGCACACCCGGCACTACGTGTCGATCAACGCCCTGATCCTGTCGGTGCTCTCCTTCGCGGCCACCAACCTCGGCGGGTTCCTGGTCGGGATGGCGCTCGGCATCGCGGGCAGCGCGATGGGGTTCGGCTGGACGCCGAAGGAGGAGGCGACGGGGCGGGTGCCGAACGTGCGCACCCAGCGCACGCTCGCCGCGGCCCTGCCGCTCGCCCTCCTCGCCACGCTCGGCGGGCAGCGCGTCGAGCAGGTGCCGCAGCCCGGCCCGGTCACCGCCCCCGCCGTGCCGCCGACCGTCACCACGACCCGGTTCGCCCCCAACGGCTTCCTGCTCGCCGGGGTGACGACCGTGCCCACCGCGCACGGCCCCCTCAAGGTGATGGTCCTGAAGATGAACTCGGCCTCGCTCACCGACTACCGCCTTGCCACCCGCGACGGCCACGACGAACTCGCCCTGGGAGCAAGCTCGTTGGACCTCAGCGGTCATGTGACGCTCTACCTCACCAAGTTCAGCGGCTGCCTCGAAGGGCTGCTCTGCATCACCTTCGACCCCGACACCCTGCCGGTGCCGCCGATCGTCCCGCCGTTCGTCTTCATGACCGACGTGACGGCCGAACAGGCCCTCGTCACCTCGGATTCCATCGTCGCGAACGGACTGACGCTGGGGGCATCGTGATCCAGATCCAGGCCGCGCTCTTCTGGGCGTACGGAACCGGGGCGACCTTCGCGGTCTCGGCGGCCCGCCAGCTCCAGTGGTGGCAGCGCTCGGTGCACGAGGAAGGGGTACGCACCCGCAGCCGCGCCGCCAACCCGTACCTGATGCTGACCGTGCTGTTCGCGGCCGTGCTCCTGGTGCCCACGGGGCTCTTCATGATGTGGCAGAACCCGTCGTGGGCGACCATGCAGGTGGCCGGCGACCGCCACGGGATCTGGGCCGGATTCGTGCTGTTCTACGCGGGCGGCACCGTCGTCGCGGCGCTGCTCGGCTTCCTCGTGGCGCAGTCGCTCGTGCTGGTGGGGGCGGGCTACTGGGCGTATCTGCAGAGCGTGGGCGCGCATTTCCTGCTGTTCGCGGTGCTGGTCCACGGCTGGGACGGGACGGGCTACCGGCGGCTGCTCACCACGAGCCGGGGCGCGCTGCGGGACTGGCCGAAGGACAGCGTGATCAACAATCTGCTGCACTTCCTGACGTCGGGGACGTTCCTCGCGCTGCTCGTCCTCGGGGCCGCCGTCATCGGCACGATGCTGATCACGGAGATCGGCTGGCTGATGGAGGGCTGGGAGCTGCCGGGGGCGGACGAGGACCGCAGAGTGCCGCGAGTGGTAGCGGTGGCCATCGCGGCAGCCGGGGTCTATGGGCTGCCGTTCGTGGGCGCGGTCGGTGCGAGCGTGCTGGTGCGCCTGGTGGGGTGGGCTCTGGGGCTCGCACTCTTCGCCGTGTTGGCGGGGGTGGTGCTGCTGGCCCGGAGGTCGCCCGTGCGGCTCCTTTACGGGCTGGTCGGCATCCCGAAGCGGCACTGGAGAGCCGACCTTGAGCTCACGTATGAGTGAGAGCGGATGGTTACAGCAGACCCGTCTGCGTGACCAGCATCGCGATGACCACCACGAGCGTCCAGCCCAGGACGTGCTCAAGGATCTTGGGGCCGGTGTCCTTGGGGCCGCCGGTGCGGGCGCGGAGCTCGGCCAGGGCGCGGGGGTCGTCGACGGTCGTGGCAGGCAGGGTCATGGCGACTCACTCGGTCGTGTGGTGGTGCACGGTCCCCCCGGTGACCGTTCCACGGTGCCATCGGAGCGGGCCCCCGGGGTAGAGACGTTCGTCACTGCCCCGGGGTGCCGGCGGTCCGCTCAGCGGATGCCGACGGCCGCGAGCGCCTTGGCCTGCCTGGCCGTCGGGTACGCGGGCCAGTAGAGGTAGCAGACGCCTCCTGTGCCGGAGACCACTTTCCCGCTCGCGTTGTACCGCTTGGTCCGCAGCCACACGTTCTCGAATTCCCGCCGCTTGTAGACGCGGCGCACGGCCGCGTCGTCGGGAGCCGCCGGATCGTGGGCGATCACGTCGCCGTCGGCGGTGAAGCCGGTCACCGTCATCAGGTGCCCCGCGGTGCCGTAGCCCGCGCCGGTCAGCTCGGCGGCCAGGAAGGACTGGGACGTTATGGCCGGGATGCCCGCGCGGACCAACGTCTCCACGTCGTTCAGCGACCCCAGCCGGGTCACGGCGGAGCTCATGTCCCGGTACGTGGCGGCGTACGCGGCGTTGAAGGGCCAGTTGCCGCAGCCCGCGTACTGGTAGTCGTAGGTCCGCCGGGCGGCCTGGCACACCTGCGGGTCGGCGTAGGACGGGTCGACCCAGGCGAGGTCCGCCGGGTTCGGCTTCCGCCCCCAGTGCTCGATGATCATCTGCGAGGAGGTGGGGCTGCACCAGGCCTCGCCGCCGTTGTCGTACTGCGGGTACTGGCCCTTGTGGATCTCCTGCGAGTAGCTCGGCACCTCCAGCTCGCCCGCGAAGCCGGGGGTCGATGCGTCGACCGTGAACCGGTCCGGGATGTCGGAGGCCATCGCGCCGAGCCGCCACACGGCCGGCGTGAGCCGGCTGCCCGGGAGGCGGAAGAGGGTGATCCGCAGCTGGTAGGAGGCGAGCCGCAGGCCGGTGGCGGGGGCGTCGATCGCAAAGGTGTCCGTCGAGATCGAGCTCTTGCCGTCGCTCTGGCCGTCGAGGGAGGTGCGCCGGATGTCCGCGTCGCCGTCCCCCGCCGTCCAGCGGCCCATGACGTACGCGGGCGTGGCGGACCCGTCCGTATAGGTGCCGAGCAGCTCGACCTGGAGCCAGGTGCCGGCCGGGGCGTCCGCGTTCCAGTGGGCGACGGCCTCGGTGGCGGGGACGCCGGAGCGGTGGACCGGGGAGGTCCAGCTCGCGTACTCCCAGGTGGCGGTCCTGTTGGTGTGCGGGTCGGTGTAGGAGGTGGTTCCGGCGGGCCGGTCGATGACGATGCCGGGGCGGCGGCCCCCTTCGACGCGCACGCCGTGCCCGGTGCCCGAGCACCACTGGGCGTGCGAGGTCCAGGCCTGATCGTCCACGAGCTGCTGGCCCTGCTTGAGTCGGGGCGCGCCGACGGACGCGGCCGCGGGTCCTGAGGAGGCGGTCACGACGGCACCGACCGCGGCGGCGACGGCCGCGGCGAGGACGGTTCTGCGCGGGGTTGGGCTGGTCACGGTGAGGACCCCCGGTCGGTCACGGATGGGGCGGCGAGTGCACGACAGCGGGCCAACTATCTCGGGTCCGAGGCCCTTCGGCCAGTGATTCGGCACGCGTCCCGCTCCCAATATTGGTCTCGACCACTGGCGTGACCTGGGCGGGAGCCGAGGCCCGGAGAACCGGCCGTGGCGGCAACGGCATCGGACACCGCACCCCGCGCACCGGGTACGGTCGGAACTCCCGCCCCGGGGGACACCAGTCGCCGACCCCCGGACCACCAGGCAGGACGCATGAACAGCACACCGCGCCCAGGCACCGCCGTGACCGAACTGGCCGCCCTGGTAAGGGAGTTGCCGCCGTCGTGCGGGCCGGTCCGGCTGGTCGGGGTGGACGGGCACGCGGGCTCCGGCAAGTCCACGTTCGCGGCCCGCCTCTCCGCGGCGCTGGGCGGGGCGCCGGTGCTGCACCTGGACGATCTGGCCACGCACGAGGAGTTCTTCGGCTGGACGGACCGGTTCTACCGCCAGGTGCTCGACCCGTTCGCGCGTGGCGAGGCCGCGAGGTACGACCCGTACGACTGGCACCTGCGGCGCTTCGGGGCCGCGCGGGCCCTGGAGCCCGCGCCCGTGGTGCTGATCGAGGGCGTCGGGGCCGGACGCCGGGCGCTGCGGCCCTCGCTCGCCCTGCTCGTGTGGATGGAGCTGGCCGCGGAGTCCTCCTGGGAGCGGGGCCGGCGCCGCGACGGAATCGGACTTTCCGCTTTCTGGGACGACTGGACGGCGGCGGAGATGCGCCATTTCGCCGAGGACCCGTCGAGACCCTTCGCCGACACCTTGGTACGCCAGGTGCAGGAGGGGTACGAGTGGCTCCCGGGGCCCGATTCGGCACCTCGCGCGGATCGTTTCCTCACCCACAGTGACGACCTCGCCCCGCCGGACTGAACAGTCGCAAAACAGCCCACCGAGTGCCTCAACTCCGCTTGACCCAGGGGCCATACAGGTCTTACGTTCTCAATGTGCGGCTTTCCGAAGCCGCCGCGGACGCGAAGCCCCCGGTTGTTCCCCCGTGATCGGGGGCTTCGTTCTGCCCCTCGCCCCTCAACCGGGCCGTCACGCAGGGCATTTCACTCACCCTGCGTCACCACCGATGCTCCCCCCGCGCCCCCTTCGGCAGCAGGCCTTCCCGCAGGTACGATGCACATCGGTGCGGTCAACTCCCGTCAATTCCGTTGTGTGAATGGGCGGTTCAGCACGGGGCACGGTGGTGGGGGACGTGATGGACTTCGGCACTACGGGCGCACACGCCCCGGCCGATCTCGCCTGGCTGCGCGGTGTGGATGCGTACACCATGGGCGCGTATCCGCAGGCCGAGGAGGAGTTCCGCACGGCGGTGCGGCTCGATCCCTCGATGGCGGACGGCTGGCTCGGGCTGCACGCGCTGCGCGTGGACACGACGACCGCGCTGCTTCGCATGTACCGGCATCGCGAACGCTTCGGCGAACAGCGGGCAGGACACCGAAGGACGCTCAACTCCTGGTACTGGCTGGGCTGGTGGGTCCAGCCGGTCCTGGAGAGCCCCCGTGACCTGCTGCTCGCCCACGCCTCGCACTGGCTCGACGGGCGCCACGTCCCCGAGCTGGACCGGGCGTTGGCCGGGCTGCCCCCCGTCGACACCGATCCACAGGTGCGCTTCCTGCACGCCTGCCGCGCCTACCTGGTCAAGGACTGGGAGCAACTGGTGCGCCACACCGAGCCGTTGGTCGACGATCCGCTGCTCGGCATCGAGGCGGGCCTGTTCGGCGGGATGGCCCGGGTCCGCCTGGAGATGTTCGGCCAGGCCGAGCCACTGCTCTCGGCCGCCCTGATGCGCTGTCGCAGCGAACAGCCCCAGCGCAAGGAACTGCGCTACTGGCTGGCCCGCGCCCACGAGGGCACCGGCCGCTCCGCCGCGGCCCTCCCGCTGTACCGGGCGGTGCACCGGGTCGACCCGGCGTTCATGGACACCTCGGCGCGGCTCACCGCGATCACCGAGAACGACGGGTTCGACGGCTCGGAGGACTCCCCCGACCTGGCCGCGGTCGCCCTGTCCGGCTTCGGCGACACCGTGGAGGCGGAGGCCGAGGCCGCCCTCGGCACGGATCAGCCCGAGGGCCGCGAGCTCCGGCTCGGCGGCGAGCCGCAGACGCCCCTGGCCGGTCCGCCGGAGGCCGCGCGCGACGGCGTACGGCACAAGCCAGGCATTCCGGCGCAGACCGGCCCTCCACCGTTCCCGTCCGGGCCCACCGACCCCGTGCTGCTGGCCGAAGCCCTCGCGGAGCTGGAGCGGATGGTGGGGCTCGAACCGGTCAAGCGTCAGGTCAAGGCGCTGTCCGCGCAGCTCAACATGGCGCGGCTCAGGGCCAGTCAGGGCCTGCCGGTCCAGCCGCCGAAACGTCACTTTGTCTTCTCCGGCCCCAGCGGCACCGGCAAGACCACCGTAGCGCGCATCCTGGGCCGGGTCTTCTACGCGCTCGGACTGCTCGGCGGCGACCATCTCGTAGAGGCCCAACGAGCGGACCTGGTCGGCGAGTTCCTCGGCCAGACCGCCGTCAAGGCCAACGAGCTGATCGACTCGGCGCTGGGCGGCGTGCTCTTCGTCGACGAGGCGTACTCGCTCTCCAACTCCGGCTACAGCAAGGGCGACGCGTACGGCGACGAGGCGCTCCAGGTGCTGCTCAAGCGCGCCGAGGACAACCGCGACCACCTGGTGGTGATCCTCGCCGGCTACCCCGAGGGCATGGACCGGCTGCTCGCCACCAATCCGGGACTGTCCTCCCGGTTCACCACCCGCGTCGACTTCCCCTCCTACCGCCCCCTCGAACTCACCTCGATCGGCGAGGTGCTCGCCGGTGAGAACGGGGACGCCTGGGACGAGGAGGCACTTGAGGAGCTGCGCTCGATCAGCGGGCACGTCGTCGACCAGGGCTGGATCGACGAGCTCGGCAACGGCCGATTCCTGCGGACCCTTTACGAGAAGAGCTGCGCCTACCGGGACCTGAGGCTGTCGATGTACCCGACGCTTCCGACCCGGGACGACCTGTCCACCCTGCGCCTGCCCGATCTGATGCAGGCGTACGGGGAGGTCCTGTCGGGTCGCGGCCCCGCTCGCCGCGACCCGCAGGATCCCCTCTAGCTATCCGGCCAGCGCCTGCTGGGCCTGTTCGCCGCGGGGCTCGGCCAGGCGGGCCAGCGGGGTGGGCTCCTCGCGGTGGGCGGGGTCGCGGACCTCGCCGACCAGCTTTTCGAGGACGTCCTCCATGGCGACCAGGCCGAGCACCCGGCCGGAGCCGTCGGCCACCTGGGCGAGGTGGGTCGCCGCGCGGCGCATCACGGTGAGGGCGTCGTCCAGGGGCAGTTCGGCCCGCAGGGTGGCGAGCGGCCGCCACAGCTGCTGCGGCACCGCGCGCTCCCGGTCCTCCACGTCGAGCACGTCCTTGACGTGCAGGAAGCCCATGAAGGCGCCGCCCTCCGCGCACACCGGGAAGCGGGAGAATCCGGTGCGTACCGTCAGCTCCTCCAGCTCCCTCGGGGTCACCGAGCAGCCGACCGTGACCAGGGACGCCCGGTCGAGCAGGACGTCCGTCACCGGGCGGCTGCCCAGCTCCAGGGCGTCCTCCAGGCGTTCCTGCGCCTCGGGTGCCAGGAGCCCGGCCTGGCCGGAGTCCTCGACGAGGCGGCCGAGCTGGACGCTGGTGAAGACGGCCTCCACCTCGTCCTTCGGCTCGACCCGGAACAGCTTCAGGATGAGCCGCGCGCAGGCGCCGAGCGCAATCGTCACCGGCTTGCAGACCCGGGCGAAGGCGACCAGGCCCGGGCTGAACCAGAGCGCGGTCTTCTCCGGCGCCGCCATCGCCAGGTTCTTGGGGACCATCTCGCCGATGACGAGGTGCAGCGAGACCACCACGGCGAGCGCGATGACATAGCCGAGCGGGTGGACGAGGCCCTCGGGGATCCGGGCCGCCTGGAAGACGGGCTCCAGGAGCCGCGCCACGGTCGGCTCGGCCACCGCGCCGAGCGTCAACGAGCAGACGGTGATGCCGAATTGGGCGGCGGCCATCATCTGCGGCAGGTTCTCCAGGCCGTGCAGCACCTGGCGGGCCCGCGCGGAGGCCGCGGCCAGCGGTTCGATCTGGCTGCGGCGTACGGAGACGAGCGCGAACTCGGCGCCGACGAAGAAGCCGTTGGCGAGCACGAGCAGCAGCGCGAAGAGAAGCTGGAGCAGACTCATCGGGCCGCCTCCAGGGCCGGCGCGTCGGCCGACCGCACGAAGCGGACCCGCTCGGCGCGGTACCGCTCGACCTGGCGGACCTGGATCCGCCAGCCGGGCACCTCGACCCGGTCGCCGGGAACCGGGATCCGGCCGAGCAGATCGGCGACCAGTCCCGCGACGGTCTCGTACGGGCCCTCGGGGGCTTCGAGGCCTATCCGGCCGAGCGAGAGGACGCGGCAGCTGCCGTCGGCCTCCCAGGCGGGCCGGCCGTCCTCGCCCGCCACCACGGCGAGTTCGGGCCGGGCGGCGTCCGCGCCGTCGTGCTCGTCGCGGACCTCGCCGACGAGCTCCTCGATGATGTCCTCAAGGGTGACCACGCCGGCCGTGCCCCCGTACTCGTCGACGACGACGGCTATCGGCTGTTCGCTGCGCAGCCGCTCCAGGAGCTGCTGCACGGGCAGCGTCTCCGGGACGAGCAGCGGCGGCACGGCGATCAGGCCGACCGCGGTGCGCAGCCGCTCGGGCGGCCGGACGGCGAGCGCGTCCTTGAGGTGGACCATGCCGACGACCTCGTCGATCCGCTCCCGGTAGACCGGGAAGCGGGACAGGCCCGTGGCGCGGGTGAGGTTGAGGACGTCGGCGGCGGTGGCCGTGGTCTGCAGGGCGCTGACCTTGACGCGCGGGGTCATCACGTTCTCGGCCGTGAGGTGGCCGAGCGAGAGGGTCCGCACGAAGAGGTCGGCGGTGTCCTGTTCCAGGGCTCCGGCCCGCGCCGAGTGCCTGACCAGGGAGACCAGTTCGCCGGGCGTGCGGGCGGAGGCCAGCTCGTCGGCGGGCTCCACGCCGAGCGCCCGCACCAGGCGGTTGGCGACCGTGTTGAGCAGGGCGATGACCGGGCGGAAGAGCCGCGAGAAGCGGTCCTGCGGTCCGGCCACGAAGCGGGCCACCTGGAGCGGCTTGGAGACCGCCCAGTTCTTCGGGACGAGCTCGCCGATCACCATTTGCACGGCGGCGGCGAGCAGCATGCCGAGGACGACACTGATGCCGGAGACGGCGCCCGCCGGAAGCCCGGTGGCACCGATCGGCCCGTCGAGCAGGTCGGCGAGCGCGGGCTCGGCCAGCATGCCCACGACGAGCGAGGTGATGGTGATGCCGAGCTGGGTGCCGGAGAGCTGGAAGGACAGCTCGCGCAGGGCGCGCACCACGGCGTTGGCCCTGCGGTCGCCGTCGGCGGCGGCGCGCTCGGCGTCCGGCCGGTCGACGGTGACCAGGCCGAACTCGGCCGCCACGAAGAAGCCGTTGGCGAGGATCAGAAGGAATGCCGCGAAGAGCAGCACAAACGTGATGGTCATGCCGCCGCCTCCTGGGAGGGGGCGGCGCAGGTACTACCGGACGATCCGTCCATTGCTGGAGGGAGTCACTCCTCGGGTCGCTGGTGCCCCGCGGCCGATGACGCTGGCCCGTGTGCGGGGCGGGGCGCACTCGGCGCCGCCGACATCAGGGTAATCAAGATGCTGCCAGGTGGGGCAGGGGGCTCAGCCGTTGTCGCGCGTCGCACCGGGTGAATCGGCACCCGTGCCGTGGGTTTCGGCGAGCGCGCGCAGCGCCTTGGCGTCGCGGATGGCCCGCGCCTTGCCGATGCCGGGCTGGATGCCGAGCACGGGCAGGCTGGTGCCGTCGCTGAGGTCGAGGAAGACCCAGGGGTCGCCGGGGCGCAGGTTCACCCGGAGGATCTCCGCCCAGGCGAGGCGGCGCCTCGCGGTGAGGTTGACGACGGTGACGCCCGTGTCGTCGGCGACGACCTTGGGCCGGCTGAGCAGCACGAGGACCCCGGCGAAGAGTGCCGCCATCAGGATGAAGCTGCCCCGCTCGCCCCCGCTCAGGGTCTCCAGGAGCAGCGACATCACCGTCATGGCGACGAACATGGCGGCCGCGCTGGTCAGCAGGACGGCCCGGGTGCGGGTCGGCCTGAAGGTGACCGGCAGGGCAGGAGTGTGGGGCGCGGGGGCGGACACGGTGTCGTTCGCTTTCGTCGCTGTCTTCTTCGGCGCTGTCTTCGGCCGGCCGGTCAGAGGCGGCAGGCGTGGATGGCCGTGGTGAGGATCGCGCGGGCGCCCAGCTCGTACAGGTCGTCCATGACCCGCTGGGAGTCCTTGGCGGGGACCATCGAACGGACGGCGACCCAGCCCTCGTTGTGCAGCGGGGAGATCGTCGGCGACTCCAGGCCCGGCGTGAGCGCCACGGCCCGCTCCAGGTGCTCGGCGCGGCAGTCGTAGTCCATCATCACGTAGCTGCGGGCGACCAGGACGCCCTGGAGGCGGCGCAGGAACTGCTGCACCTTGGGGTCGTCCGCGTCGGCGCCGGTGCGGCGGATGACGACCGCCTCCGACTTCATGATCGGCTCGCCGATGACTTCGAGGCCCGCGTTGCGCAGCGAGGTGCCGGTCTCGACGACGTCCGCGATGACCTGGGCGACGCCCAGTTCGATGGCGGTCTCGACGGCGCCGTCCAGGTGCACGACGGAGGCGTCGACGCCGTTGTCCGCGAGGTGCTTGGCGACGATGCCCTCGTAGGAGGTGGCGATCGTCATGCCGCCGAAGTCGGCGATGCCGTTCGCGGTGCCGGGCTTGGTGGCATAGCGGAAGGTGGAGCGGGCGAAGCCGAGCGGCAGGATCGTCTCGGCGTTGGCGCCGGAGTCGACCAGGAGGTCCTGGCCGGTGATGCCGATGTCGAGCTTGCCCGCGGACACGTAGATCGCGATGTCCTTGGGGCGCAGGTAGAAGAACTCGACCTCGTTGACGGGGTCGACGAGGACGAGCTCCTTCGACTCCTTGCGCATCTGGTAGCCGGCCTCATGGAGCATCGCCGACGCAGGTCCGGACAGTGAACCCTTGTTGGGAACGGCGATGCGCAGCATGAGGTCAGCTTCCTTCTTGTGCGGGGTGGTGTGGAATGCGGGCGGGCTCAGAGGTGGGCGTAGACGTCGTCGAGGGAGATCCCGCGCGCGACCATCATCACCTGGACGTGGTACAGCAGCTGCGAGATCTCCTCGGCGGCGGCTTCCTTGCCCTCGTACTCGGCGGCCATCCAGACTTCGGCGGCCTCCTCGACGACCTTCTTGCCGATGGCATGCACGCCCTGGTCCACCAGCTCGGCGGTGCGGGAGGTGGAGGGGTCGCCGTTGGCGGCCTTGAGCTGGAGCTCGGTGAAGAGCTCTTCGAAACTCTTGGAGGGTTTGTTCGCCATGATGCTTCTTAGAGTAGAGGGTGGGCCCGGTCGCTCAGCGCCAGGGTTCGCTGACCGTGCGCAGCGTGGCGGCGGTGGCCACGGCGGCGGTGACCGCTTCATGACCCTTGTCCTCGTTCGACCCTTCGAGGCCGGCCCGGTCCAGGGCCTGCTCCTCGGTGTCACAGGTCAGCACGCCGAACCCGATGGGTACGCCGGTGTCGACACTGACCTGGGTGAGGCCGTTGGTGACACCCTGGCACACGTACTCGAAGTGCGGGGTACCGCCCCTGATGACGACGCCGAGTGCGACGACGGCATCGTAGCCGCGACCTGCCAGGACCTTCGCCACGACGGGCAGTTCGAAGCTGCCGGGGACGCGCAGCAGCGTCGGCTCGTCGATGCCGAGTTCGTGCAGGGCGCGCAGGGCGCCGTCGACGAGTCCGTCCATCACCTTCTCGTGCCACTGTGCCGCGACCACGGCGACACGGAGGTCCCCGCAGTTGCGTACGGACAGTTCGGGTGCGCCCTTGCCACTCACGTGCTCTCCTCAGGTGTTTCCGGTGTGCTTACTGGTTGCCGCAGGCGGACATCGGCGTCGATGCCGCGTCCAGCCACGGAAGGTCGTGCCCCATGCGGTCCCGCTTGGTGCGCAGGTAGCTCAGGTTGTGCTCGCCCGCCTGGACGGGCATGGGCTCGCGCCCCGACACCGTCAGGCCGTGCCGTACCAGCGCGGTGATCTTGTCGGGGTTGTTGGTCATCAGCCGCAGGCTGCGCACGCCGAGATCGACGAGGATCTGGGCGCCGGCCGCGTAGTCGCGGGCGTCGGCGGGCAGGCCGAGCTCCAGGTTGGCGTCGAGCGTGTCGCGGCCGCGCTCCTGGAGTTCGTACGCGCGCAGCTTGGAAAGGAGGCCGATGCCGCGGCCCTCGTGGCCGCGCAGGTAGACCACGACGCCGCGGCCGGCCTCGGTGATGCGTTCCATGGAGGCCTGGAGCTGGGGGCCGCAGTCGCAGCGCAGCGAGGAGAAGATGTCGCCGGTCAGGCACTCGGAGTGGACCCGGACCAGGACGTCCTCGCCGTCGCCGATGTCGCCGTGGACCAGGGCGACGTGCTCGACGCCGTCGACGGTGGAGCGGTAGCCGTACGCGGTGAACTCGCCTGCGGCGGTGGGGAGTTGGACCTCGGCCTCGCGGCGCACGGTCGGCTCGGCGGAGCGCCGGTAGGCGATCAGGTCCTCGATGGAGATGATCGTCAGGCCGTGCTTGCGGGCGAACGGGACGAGCTCAGGGAGGCGCAGCATGACGCCGTCCTCGCCCGCGATCTCGACGATGGCGCCGGCCGGGGCGAGCCCGGCGAGCCGGGCGAGGTCGACCGCGGCCTCGGTGTGGCCGTTGCGCACGAGCACGCCGCCGGGCTTGGCGCGCAGCGGGAAGATGTGGCCGGGGCGGACGAAGTCGCCGGAGGCGGAGCGGCCGTCGGCGAGCAGGCGCAGCGTGGTGGCGCGGTCGGCGGCGGAGATGCCGGTGCTCACGCCGTGCTCGGCGCTCGCGTCGACGGAGACGGTGAAGGCGGTCTTCATCGACTCGGTGTTGTGGTCGACCATCTGCGGCAGGTCGAGCCGGTCGAGGTCCTCGCCCTCCATGGGCGCGCAGATCAGGCCGCGGCACTCGCTCATCATGAACGCGACGATCTCGGGCGTGGCCTTCTCGGCGGCGACGACGAGGTCGCCCTCGTTCTCGCGGTCCTCGTCGTCGACGACGACCACGGGCCGGCCGGCCGCGATGTCGCGGATGGCCTGCTCGACGGGGTCGAGGGAGAGGTCCTCGCGGTTGTCGGTGGAGTACCAGGTGGGTGCGTGCGTGGTCATGCCGTCGCTCCTTCCAGGACGGGCTTGACGCTCGTGCGCGAGCGCAGCCACCAGTCGCGCATGCCCCACAGGACGAGCGCGCCGTATATGACGTAGACGAAGCCGGAGAAGGCGTATCCGTTGGCGAAGTTGAGCGGGACGCCGACGACGTCGACGAGCAGCCAGGCGAACCAGAACTCGACCATGCCGCGGGCCTGGGCGAACATCGCGACGATGGTGCCGACGAAGACGTAGGCGTCGGGCCACGGGTCCCACGAGAGGGCCGGGTAGGCGGTGAACAGGGCCGCGACGGCGACCGTGCCGAGGGCGGCGCCGCCGAGCAGGAAGGCCCGCTCGCGCCAGGTGGCGAACCGTACGGCGATGGAGCCGTCCTGCGCCTGCTGCCGGCCCCGGCTCCAGGCGAGCCAGCCGCCCGCGGCCACGACCATCACGACGACCTGCTTGCCCGCGCTGCCGGAGAGGTGCCCGGCGGCGAAGGCCACGAACAGGATGAGGCCCGACACGAACTGGGCGGGCCAGGTCCATATGGACCGGCGCCAGCCGAGCGCGAGGGCTATCAGACCGATCGTGTTGCCGATCATGTCCGACCACTTGATGTGCTGCCCGAGGACCGTGAAGGCCTCGCCGTTCAGCCAGTTCACCGCGCTCACTTCTCGTTCCCCCCGTGGCTCGCGTCGAGCAGCCGCTCGACGTACTTGGCGATGACGTCGACCTCCAGGTTGACCGGGTCGCCGGGCTGCTTGATGCCGAGCGTGGTCAGCGCGAGGGTGGTCGGGATGAGACTGATGGTGAAGTAGTCGGCGGCGGCCTCGACGACCGTGAGGCTGACGCCGTCCACGGTGATGGAGCCCTTCTCCACGACGTACTTGGAGAGGTCACCGGGAAGGGCGATCTTGACGATCTCCCAGTTCTCCGAGGGGGTGCGGGAGAGCACCGTGCCGGTGCCGTCGACGTGGCCCTGGACGATGTGCCCGCCGAGGCGGCCGCCGACGGCCATGGGCCGCTCCAGGTTGACCCGGGAGCCGACGTCCAGGGCGCCGAGGCTGGAGCGCTTCAGCGTCTCGTCCATCACGTCGGCGGTGAACTCGCCGTCGCCGAACTCCACGACGGTCAGACACACGCCGTTGACGGCGATCGAGTCGCCGTGTGCGGCGCCCTCGGTGACGACGGGGCCGCGCAGGCGGAAGCGGGAGGCGTCACCGAGGTTCTCGATGGCGGTGACTTCGCCCAGCTCTTCGACGATTCCGGTGAACACGTTCAGCGCTCCTTGGCGAGAGGGGTGGCGGTGATGCGCAGATCGGGGCCGATGCGCACGGTCTCGGTGATGTCGAGCCGCAACGCCTCGGTGATGGTGGAGATTCCCGCGCCGGCGAGCGCGGTGGGCCCGGCGCCGAGCAGGACGGGTGCGAGGTAGCCGACGACCTTGTCAACCGCGCCCGCGGCGACGAAGGCCCCGGCCAGCGTCGGGCCGCCTTCGAGGAGTACGGAGCGCACGCCGCGCGCGTGGAGGGCGGCGAGCAGTGCCGGGATGTCAAGACCGTTGGCGGCGCGCGGCATACGCAGCACCACCGCTTGGGGCAGATGGGCCGCGTCGGCGTCCTCGGCGACCGCGATCAGGGTGGGCGCGGCGTCGTCGAGGATGCGGGCGCCGGGCTTGACGGCGGTGGCGTTGGTGTCGACTGCCACACGCAGGGGCTGAGTTGAGCCATCGATGCCGCGGACCGCGAGGTGCGGGTCGTCGGTGCGGGCGGTGCCGGAGCCCACGACCACGGCGTCGCACTCGGCGCGCAGCCGGTGGACGTCGGCGCGGGCCTCGGCGGAGGTGATCCAGCGGCTGGTGCCGTCCTCGGCGGCGGTCCGGCCGTCGAGGGTCGCCGCGTACTTCCAGGTGACGTGCGGGCGGCCGAGCCGTACGGAGGTGAGCCAGGCGGTGTTGACGGCCTCGGCCTCGGCCGCGAGGAGGCCCTGCTCGGCCCGGACGCCGGCCGCGCGCAGGGTGTCGGCGCCGCCGGTGGCCCGGGGGTTTGGATCGCCGACCGCATAGAAGACGCGGGTGACGCCGGCCGCGATGAGCGCCTGGGCGCAGGGGCCGGTGCGGCCGGTGTGGTTGCAGGGTTCGAGGCTGACGTACGCGGTGCCGCCACGGGCGCGCTCGCCCGCGGCTTCGAGGGCGTGGACCTCGGCGTGCGGGCCGCCGGCCCGCTGGTGGAAGCCCTCGCCGACGACCGTGCCGCGGGCGTCGGTGATGACGCACCCGACGACCGGGTTGGGGCTGGTGGAGCCGAGTCCGCGCGCGGCGAGCTCAATGGCTCGGCGCATGGCGTCTGCGTCGGCTGCGGTGGCCACCGGGTCCTCCTGCCTCTTCGGGCACGGACTCCGGGGCCTGTCGATGACGACAGAGAGCGGGAAAACAGACCATCGCGCACAGCTCACGCCACGGCCGAAAGAGACCGGTGCCTTGGACGGCGACCGGTAACAGACGGCCGGCGCGACCGTGGAACGGTCCGCCCGCCGCGCACTGCCTCCCATCCGGACTTTCACCGTCGGTCCAGGAATTTCACCTGGTCAACCGGCCGCTGGATGCGGACGGGTCGCGGACTATTACCGCCGGTTCGGAATTACACCGACCCCGGAGTGCGCTGCTGCTGGTACAGGGCCAGTGTGCCACGCCCGATCGGAGGCCATGCGAGTCGATGGGTGTGGGCTGGCTCACAGGATGGCCGGATTCGAGCGGCACTCCAGCGGGGATCCCCTGGCACCCCAGGGGCCGGGCCTTCCTTTTGGTCCATACCCATTGACCGAACTGGTCTAGTCCTCTTAATCTCTGCGTCACCTCCGAGGAGAGGCCCGCCGGTGTGCGCACCGGGACGGTTCCCGCTCAACGAGCTCAGCGAGCCCAAGTGGTGGACGGCGGGCGAGGAACCGGGTACTACCGGTGACTGGGGAGTCCGGCAGCACCTCGACGGCCGCCGGTCCACTCCCCGCCCCATACGCCCGGCGGCGGTCTCCCGGCCCTTGGCCGCCGTCGGGCTCCGAAACCTGAGACGCCGTCACGCTTTCGGTGCGAAGAGGTCGTCCTGGGCCGCGTCCCGCGCGGTCAGCAGGGCGCCGCTCAGAACCGCGCCGTCGCCCAGTTCGCTCGGCCTCACCTCGGTGGCGAGGGGAGTCAGGGCGGCCAGGGCGCGCTGTACGCGACCCGCGAGCAACCGGCCGCCCGCGTGGCCCAGTTCGCCGCCGAGCACGATCAGGCCGGGGTCGAGGACCGCGACCACGCCCGCCGCTCCGATCGCGAGCCGTTCGGCCAGCGCGTCGAGGAAGGGCCCGTCGGCATCCCGTACGGCCTCTTCCGCACTGCCGGCCCTGCCGTGCGCGGCGGCGAGGCGGGACACCGCGCCCGCGTGCACCAGCGCGTGGAAGCCGCCGTCGCAACCGGTCGCGGACGGCAGGCCGCCGGTGCCGGGCACCGGCATGAACCCGATCTCGCCCGCGCCGCCCGAGGCGCCCCTGCGCAGCTTCCCGTCCAGGACGACGGCCGCGCCGATGCCCTGCCCGAGCCACAGCAGCACGAAGGTGTCCTGGCCGCGGGCCGCGCCGAGCCGCTGCTCGGCCACGGCGGCCAGGTTGGTCTCGTTCTCGACCAGCACGGCGGCGGGCAGCCGCCGAGCCAGGACGCGCACGAGTTCGCGGTGCCAGGCGGGCAGCCCGCTGGTGTCGCGCAGTTCGCCGCTCGCCGGGTCGACGAGGCCGGGCGCGCCGATCCCGACGCTGTGCAGCCGCTCGGCGCCCGCCTCCTTGGCGGTGCGTTCAAGAAGCGCCACGACCTGCTCGACGGCGGGCCCCGTCCCGGCTTCCGGTTCGATCGGCAGGGTCGCCTCGGCCAGCGTCGCCCCCAGCAGATCGGCGACGACGAGGGACACGCTGCGGGTGCGGACGTCCAGGGCCGCCAGATGGGCCCGGTCGGCGACGATCGCGTACAGGCGCGCGTTGGGGCCGCGCCGCTCGGCGCCCGACTCCCCCACCACGTGGACCAGGCCGGAGCCCTGGAGGCGCTCGACGAGGTCGGCGACGGTGGGCCGGGAGAGTCCGGTGAGGTTCTTGAGCTGGCCTGCCGTCAACGGGCCCTCGTCCTGCAGGAGGCGCAGGGCGAGCCGGTCGTTGATGGCCCGGGCGGTGCTCGGGGATGCGGGCATGCCGGGAATCCTTCCAGATCACCGAAGGCGGGTCGCGACCGCTTCTATTTATCAGGCAGGGTTCCTGATAGTTTACGCCGCGGCGGCGGGGAGGCCGCCCACGAGGGAAGGGAATCCGCTCGATGGCAGCCGAACTGGCTCTGAATTCACGGCAGTTGAGGCGGGCGCGGCTCGCGATCGCCGCGGTGTTCTGTGTGCACGGCGCGGTGACCGGCAACTTCGCCACCCGGGTCCCCTGGATCCAGGAGCACGCCGGGGTGTCCGCCGGACAGCTCGGCCTCGCCCTCGCCTTCCCGGCGATCGGCTCGTCCCTGCTGATGCCGCTGTCCGGCGCCGTCACCCACCGGTTCGGAGCGCGGAATGCGCTGCGCGGGCTGCTCGCGCTGTGGACGCTGGCCCTCGCGCTGCCCGCGCTCGCACCGAACGTCTACACGCTGTGCGCGGCCCTCTTCGCATACGGAGCGAGCGCGGGCATGGCGGACGTGGCGATGAACGCGCTCGGCGTGGAGACCGAGAACCGGCTCGGCCGCTCGATCATGTCCTCGCTGCACGGCATGTGGAGCGTGGGCGCGCTGATCGGCTCGGCGGCCGGGACGCTCGCCGCGCACCTCGGGGCCGACGCGCGGCTGCACCACACGGTGGCCGCCGCCGTGCTGACCCTGCTCGGCCTGGCCGCCTGCCAGGGCGTGCTCGATCTGCGCAGCGCCCCCGACGAGGCGCCCCCGCCGCGGTTCGCACTGCCGCCCAAATCGGCGCTCGTCATCGGCATGGTGGGGTTCTGCGCGGTGTTCGCCGAGGGCGCGAGCCTCGACTGGTCGGCGGTCTATCTGCGTGACGTACTGGACGCTTCGGCGGGCACGGCCGCCGCCTGCACCACCGCGTTCACGCTGACCATGGCGGCGGCCCGGCTCGCGGGCGACAAGGGCGTGGACCGCTTCGGCGCCGTGCGTACGGTGCGCGGCGGAGGCGTCCTGGCCACGCTGGGCGGTCTGCTCGTGGTGGTGGCACCGGGCCCGGCGGTGGCGATGGCCGGGTTCGGCCTGATGGGCCTGGGCGTGGCGGTCGTCGTGCCGCTCGCGTTCGCGGCGGCGGGGCGCAGCGGCCCCAACCCGAGCCAGGCCATCGCGGGGGTCGCGACCATCACGTACACCTCGGGCCTGGTGGCCCCGTCCGCGATCGGCGGGATCGCCGATCTGACCTCGCTGGTGGTGTCGTTCGGCCTGGTGACCGTGCTCGGGCTCGGCCTGGTGGCGGGGGCGCGGGTCCTGCGGGCGGGCGCCCGGCCCCGTGAGGTGGTGGACGCGGCGCCGGTCCGTCAGGTCTGAACCGGCGCCGCGCAGCCGCCCGGGTCAGCCGGCGATGGAGTCGAGCTGTTCGGCGGCGGGACGCAGGGCCCACAGGTCGCCGCCGGGCGGCGCCTGGAGCTGCGGCACGGCCGCCCGCGCGTCCTCGTCCCCGGCGTCGGCCGCGGCATGGACGACGTCGCTCGCCGCGTACCGGTAGAACTCCAGCTCCGGATGCGGCCAGGCGGCGGCTCCGGTGGCCGCGGGCAACAGATAGCGCACGGCCTTGAACAGGCCCTGCCCCTGGGGTCCTTGATACGCCCACAGGTCGACGCCGACCTGCTTGCCGAGCGCGGCGAGCCGGGTGTAGGCGACGAGGTCGAAGGTCGAGTAGTGCCAGCTCCGGGTCCTGGCCAGCTCCTGCGGCTGGCTGCCGTCGGCCGCGATCTGAGGGTCGATCCGCCGCTTCTCGGCGCCGAGGACGGTCCGTCGGGCCAGGTCCTTGTTTCCGGTGGCGAAGGCGAGGGCGGCGATCTGGAGGTCCTGGAAGGTGCCGTGGTTGTTCTGGGCCGCCGACTCCTCCTTGCCGAACGCCGAATTCACCTCCCAGTTCAGGAACTTCTTGTTCCAGTCGAGCATTGAGGCGTGATCGCTCGCCGTCCAGCCGGGCGCCCCGGTCTCCAGGATCGCGACCGCGTCCAGGACGCTGGAGTACTGCTGCGAGAAGTCGATGATGCCGATGGCCCGGCCGTCGTACTTGCAGGGGATGAACTGCCCGTGGTTCAGATTCGGATTCATCCGCGTCGCCGGGGCGAGGAACCAGGTGCGCAGGATGTCCGAGGCGTGCTCGGCGTACTGCTTCTCGCCGGTGTAGTACCAGGCCAGGCTGAGGCTGGTGACCGAGTTGAAGACCTTGCCGAGGTCGGGCCGGTCGGTGCCGGAGTCGACCTCGGGATTGCGCTGGCCGTCCTTCTGGACGTAGGGGCAGCCCCACGGGTTGTCGGCGGTCTTCGGCTGGGAGGGCCACCAGTAGGGGGCCTGGCTGAGGTAGTCGTGCGGATCGCCGCCCGGGGCCGGCTTCGGCTTGTCGACGACCGTCCAGGGGCCCTGGGTGAGCCAGCCGTCGGCGGTTGACGTCAACTTCCTTACGGCATCACGCAGTTGGGCGTCCCCTTGGCCGAGCCGCCGCTTGGCGTCCTGGAGGCGCTTGCCGTCCAGGACCACGGTGTGGGGCGCCTTGGCGGCGGCCGGAGCGGCGTACGAGGTGGCGGGTATCAGTGCGGAGGCGACCGCCACCGCGAGGGACAGCAAGGCGACGAGCCCACGGCGGGGTCTTCCGCTCATCGGGCACTCCCATCGAGTCGGATGTCGATTCGGGCCTGCGAGGTGCAGTCACCCAGTCATGTACGTGAATGTGATTCATGAACGAGACCGTGTGAGCGTAGGGCCCGCCGTTCCGGCTGACAATGCCCCGGGCGCGGATTCACGGATGGGACCTTCGGCCCGGCCGCTCTGGTGAGTGGCGCCCGTGATCCGGCATTAATATTTGGCCTGATCTTTTCGAGACTTTTCGCATCACCGACCCCAACAGACGAACTGGAGCGACCCATGCGCCTCGGCGTGCGCTGGACCCTGCACGGCGACGGGCGGACCCCCGCTCCAGGAGCCGTCGTACGCCCCGACGAACGGCTCTCCTGGCCGCGCACGATCGGCCTCGGCGCGCAGCACGTGGTCGCCATGTTCGGCGCCTCGTTCGTCGCGCCCGTACTGATGGGCCTCGACCCCAATCTCGCGATCATGATGTCCGGCATCGCGACGGTCATCTTCCTGCTCGCCACCAAGGGCCGGGTGCCCAGCTACCTCGGCTGCTCGCTCTCCTTCGTCGGTGTCGCCGCGGCGATCCGGGCCACCGGAGGCACCAGCGCCACCGTCACCGGCGCGGTCTTCGTCGTGGGCGTGGTGCTGTTCTTCGCGGGCCTCGCGGTGCAGCGGTTCGGCGCGCGGATCATCCACGCCGCGATGCCGCCCATCGTCACGGGCGCCGTCGTCATGCTGATCGGCTTCAACCTGGCGCCGGTCACCGCGTCCACGTACTGGCCCCAGGACCAGTGGACGGCGCTCATGGTGATGCTGTTCACCGGTCTGGCCGTGGTCTGCCTGCGCGGTTTCTGGTCCCGGATCGCGATCTTCCTCGGCCTGATCTTCGGGTACGGCATCTCCTGGCTGCTCGACCGCGTCTTCGGGAAGATCCACTCGGTGCACGGCGGCGCGGAGGCCGTGGACCACTGGCGCCTGGACCTCTCGGGCGTGGGCAAGGCCGACTGGATCGGGCTGCCGGCCTTCCACGCGCCGAGCTTCGAATGGTCGGCGATCCTCGTCGCCCTGCCCGTAGTCATCGCTCTGATCGCCGAGAACGCGGGCCACGTCAAGGCCGTCGGCGAGATGACCGGCGTCGACCTCGACGACAAGCTGGGCACCGCGATCGCCGCCGACGGCGCCGCCTCCATGCTGTCGACCGCGGTGGGCGGCCCGCCCAACACCACGTACTCCGAGAACATCGGCGTCATGGCCGCGACCCGCGTCTACTCGACCGCCGCCTACTGGGCCGCCGCCGGATTCGCGCTGCTCTTCGGCGTGTGCCCCAAGTTCGGCGCGGTCGTCGCGGCGATCCCGGGCGGCGTGCTCGGCGGCATCACCGTCATCCTGTACGGCATGATCGGCCTGCTCGGCGCGCAGATCTGGATCAACGCGAAGGTCGATCTGCGCAACCCGCTGAACCTGGTGCCGGCCGCCGCGGGCATCATCATCGGCATCGGCGATGTCAGCCTGAAGTTCACCGACAACTTCCAGCTCAGCGGCATCGCACTCGGCACGATCGTGGTCATCACCGGCTACCACGTGCTGCGCGCGCTCGCCCCGGCCCACCTCAAGCAGCAGGAGCCGCTGCTGGATTCGGGCACGTCGTCGTACGAGAACGACCAGGCGTAGCTCCCGCGCCGTAGCGGCAGCGGGCTCCCGGGCCGCGGTTCATCCGTTCCGGTCAAGCCCCCTTACGGCGGTGCTCGGGGCGGCGGCGGGCTGGGACGCTGCCCCCATGACGCAGACCGGATGGACGCCAACGGGATCGCCGCGGACCGGACACCTCGCGCACACCCACCGGTTCGCCGCGCCGCTGGACCCCGTGGTCCGGCGGATGCGCGCGCTGCGGGCCGATCTGCCGGCCCGGGACGGCATCGCGGTCTTCAACCGCGTCTACCTGACGGTGACCGAGGAGATCTCCCGGCTCATCGCGCACGACGGCTTCGCCGACCCGCGGGCCGCGGCCACCCTCGACGTGCTCTTCGCCGAGCGCTATCTCGCGGCCGTGGAGGCGGCTTCGGCGGGCCGGCGTCCACCGGGCTGCTGGCGTCCGCTGTTCCAGTACCGGCGCCATCCGGGCGTGCGGCCGCTGCAGTTCGCGCTGGCCGGGATCAACGCGCACATCGGGCACGATCTGACGCTCGCCGTGGTGGACAGCTGCCGGAGCCTCGGCTGTGAACCCGCCCTCCTGGAGCGGGACTTCGACCGGGTCGGCGACACGCTGGCGCTCCTGGAGGAGCGGATCCGCGAGGAACTCATGCCGGGGCCCGACCTCTTCGAGGTGGCCGATCCGATGACCCACCTCCTTGCGTCCTGGAGCCTGGACCGGGCGCGGGACGCCTCCTGGTCCGCGGCGAAAGTCCTGTGGCAGTTGCGGGAACTTCCGGGCCTGGCCCAGGAGTTCACTGATCGGTTGGATGCGGGCGTGGGTCTGGTGACCCGATGTCTGCTGACACCGCTTTCGGTTCCCGACTGAGGAGCGCTCCATGGCAATCCGGCTCGGACTCGGCCTTCCGCAGATGAGGCAGTACGACCTCGGCCACGATGTGCCCGCGGTGGCGCGCGCGGCCGAGGAGATCGGTTTCGAGAGCCTGTGGGTCTTCGAGCGGGTGCTGTTCCCCGAGCCCGCCACCCAGGGTCTGTACGGGGTCGAGGGCCTGCCCTGGCCCGACATCTACCGCTCGGTCGCCGACCCGCTGATCACCCTCACGCTGGCGGCCGCCGCGACCGAGCGGGCCCGGCTCGGCACCAGCGTCCTGGTCGCTCCGCTGCACATACCCTTCCAACTGGCGCGCTCGCTGGCCTCGTTGGACGCGGCGAGCGGCGGCCGGGTCGTCGCCGGGCTCGGCACAGGCTGGTCGCACGACGAGTACGCGGCGGCGGGCGTGGCGCCCTTCGAGCAGCGCGGCAAGGTCCTCGACGAGCTGCTCGACGTGTGCGCGGCGGTGTGGGGCCCCGATCCGGTCTCCTACCAGGGCGGGCTGACGACGATCGCCCCCTCCGTCGTCGGCCCCAAGCCGGCCCGCCCGATCCCGGTCTACCTCCCTGCGATGAGCCCGAGGTCGGCGCGCCGCCTGGTGGACCGCGCGGACGGCTGGCTGCCCGCGACCCAGGGCGTCGCCCAGCTCACCGAGGAGTGGACGAGGCTGAAGGACCTGGCCGAGGAGCGCGGCAGGACCCGCCCCATCGAGGTGTGCGTCCGCGTCAACACCCGCCACACGGCGAAGCCGTACGAAGGCGCGGACAGGCCCCCGTTCACGGGCAGCGCGCCGCAGATAGTGGAGGACCTGGCCGCACACGCCATCGAGGGCGTGGGCGAGTTCCTCCTGGACCTGCAGGGCTCGGCGCGGGATGCGGAGGAGCTGAAGGACGTGGCGGCGGAGGTGTACGAGCTGGCTCGGGCGGCGGGGTTGTAACCACTGAGGGGGTTGCTGAGGGGGTTGCGGCCCAACCCCCTCAGCCCAAGGGCGTGCTCAGTCCTCGGGAAGCTCGACCGGGGCGATCGAGTCGTACAGGTCACCCGGCCCCGGGTTGGTCGAGTCGGTCGTGCCGCCGAAGTGGTGCATCACGCCCCACACCGCGTTGAGCGCGGTCTGCACCGCGCCCTCGGCCCACCCGGCCGTCCAGGAGATGTCGTCGCCCGCGAGGAAGATGCCCCGCTTGTCCTCGGGCAGCGAGTCCTGCATGAAGTGGGTGAAGAGCCGGCGCTGGTAGCGGTAGTGCCCGGGCAGGTTGGCCTTGAACGCGCCCATGAAGTACGGCTCGTTCTCCCAGGAGACCGTCACCGGGTTGCCGATGATGTGGCCCCGGATGTCGACCTTCGGGTAGATCTCGCCGAGCGACTTGAGCATGACCTCCATGCGCTCGCTCGCCGACAGCGGCAACCACTTCAGGCTGTCGTCGCACCAGGTGTAGGAGAGGCAGATGACGGCGGGCTTGTCCGGCCCGTCGTCCAGGAGGTAGGTGCCGCGCGTCATGCGGTCGGTGAGCGTCATCGACATGACGTCCCGGCCCGTCTCTTCGTCCTTGTCGAGCCAGAACGGCCGGTCGACCGGCACGAACAGCTTGGAGGACTCCATGTAGTGGGTGCGCTCCATCGCCGTCCAGTGGTCGATCGGGAAGAGCGAGTCGTCACAGGCGATCTTGGAGAGCAGCATCCAGGACTGGGCGGTGAAGATCGCCGCCCGGTAGGTGCGGATGTCGCCGTCCGCGTCCGTCACCGTGATGCGGTTGCCCGCGGTGCGGTGCAGGCGGGTCACCGCCGGCTTGGGCGTCCCCTCGTGCAGCGAGGAGAGCGAGGTGCCGGGCGCCCAGTGCACGA
Source organism: Streptomyces sp. NBC_00212 (assembly GCF_045206365.1). NCBI lineage: Bacteria > Bacillati > Actinomycetota > Actinomycetes > Kitasatosporales > Streptomycetaceae > Streptomyces > Streptomyces sp. NBC_00212. Next base: position 7,161,266 of record NZ_CP108115.1, on the reverse strand, counting down.
GCTTCTCCGGCTCGCGCTCCCACAGGCGCAGCGGCAGCTGCTGGGAGCCGCCGACGATGCCGCGGTGGTGGTCGTCGGCCTCGGTGTAGACGACGCGCAGGATCTCCAGGATGGAGTTCGGGAAGTCGGTGTCCCAGCCGCCGGTGCCGAAGCCGACCTGGCCGAAGATCTCGCGGTGCCGGAAGGACTTGAAGGCCTCCGACTCGCAGAGGAAGCCGTAGAAGGTCTGGTTGTCGAGCTTGTCGACGAGCTTCGCCCAGATCTCGCGGATGCGCGGGATGTCGCGCTCGCGGATCGCCTGGTTCATGTCGGTGAAGTCGGCGCCCTCTTCGAGGCAGGCGTTCCACGCGTCCATGACCTCGCGGTACACGGGCGGCAGCTCGTCGACGGACGTCGCGTAGTGGGACTCGCCCTTGAGGTCGACGACCGTCGAGGGGGTGTCCGGCGCGAGCGGGTTCGGGAACGGCTTGGTCTCCAGGCCCACCAGGTCGATGTAGTGCTGGAGCGCGGTGGAGCACGGGGGGAACCGCATGGCGCCCATCTCGGCGGTGAGCTCGGGGTCGCAGCCCGGGAAGCCGACGGTGCGCAGCCGGCCGCCGATCTGGTCGGCCTCGTACACGACGGGCTTGAGGCCCATCTTCATCAGCTCGTACGCGGCGACGATGCCGGAGAGGCCGCCGCCGATGACCGCGACCTCCGCGCCGTGCTCGGTCGCGGGTATCTGGCCGAGCCCGGCCGGGTGCGCGAGGAAGTCGTCGTACGCGTAGGGGAAGTCCGGCCCGAACATCGTGACGGGCGGCTGCTCGTCGATGTGCTGGACGGCGGTGGGCACCGTGGACGTCATGGGGTACGGACTCCTTGCACAGTACGGAAGTTGAGGGGCTCGGGGCCTCGGGACCCAGGGCTCGGGGGATCGGAGCTCGGGGCTCAGGACATGTGGCTCAGGGCTCGGGGCTCAGACGAGGGAGGCGTAGAGGCCGGGGCGGCGGTCGCGCAGGTACGGGTTGTTCGCGCGCGAGGCGGCCAGGAACTCGGGGTCGACGTCGCCGACGACCAGTTCGGTGCCCCGTCCGGCGCGGGCCCGCGCGGCGCCGTCGGGGCCCGCCAGGCAGCTGAGCCCGACGAACTCGAACTCGCCCTCCGGGCCGGTCCGGTTGACGTACGCGACGTACAGCTGGTTCTCGAAGGCGCGGACCGGCACGACGGACTCGGCGACGAACTGGAAGGGGTGCATCTGCGCGGTGGGCACCAGGAGCAGGTCGGTGCCGGCCAGGGCGTGCGCCCGTACGTTCTCCGGGAACTCCACGTCGTAGCAGATCATCATGCCGACGCGGAGGCCGTTCAGCTCGGCCTGGACGACCGGCTCGTCGCCCGGCGTGAACGCCTCCTGCTCGAAGCAGCCGAAGAGGTGGGTCTTGCGGTAGTTCGCGAGGCGGCTGCCGTCGGGGCCGATGAGCTGGGCCGCGTTGTAGACGGTGTCGCCGTCGCGCTCGGGGTAGCCGTAGACGACGGCCAGGCCGTGGCGGACCGCGATGGCGGCGATGGCCTGCGCGGAGGGGCCGTCGGCGGCCTCGGCGAGCTCCGCCACGTCGTCGCCGATGGCGTACCCGGTGAGGAACAGCTCGGGGCAGACGATCAGCCCGGCGCTGGTCTCCGCCGCCCTTCCGGCCGCCTCGTCCAGCACCTTCAGATTCGCGGCGACGTCGGAGAGACGGCCGGAGCTCTGGAGCAGGGCGGTGCGCAACGGCGGCATGGGCAGTCCTCGGCAGGGGCGGAAGTGCAGGGTGGGGTCACTAGACGGTACGTTCCGCCGTTCGGCCCGGACAAGGCGCCACCGTTGCGCGCAGCCGCATGATTCATTGCGCGTGATCAGCGATTGACGGCGATTCGTTGCGCCGCGTTGACGCCGCCCTTACGCCTCAGGTCCCGGGTGCGCTTCCCCCGCGCGGGGGAAGCGGTCCACCCCACGGTGTGATGTGCCGGGCCGCCGGGCGCGGAAGGCTGGTCATGCCCGGAACGGCCGGGCCACCTCATCTCACGACCGTACGGAAGGTCCTGCCATGCCCCGCATCGCGTTCGCCCCCACCCGCACCCGTGTCCTCGCCCTCGGCGTGGCCCTGCTCATCGCCGCCGTGGTCACCGGAGGGGCGACGGCCGCCGGGAACGGAGCCGACGGCCACGCGCCCAGGGAGGCCGCGGCACTGACCGGCAACGCGAAGCTGTACCGGCCGGCCGGGGACGACATCACGTTCAGCTTCGACGCCCATCTGGCGGCCAAGGACACCATGGACCCGGAGGCGGCGTACGGCACGTTCTCCTTCAAGCACGTCTTCCCGGACGGGACGTCCGGCTGGGCGAAGGCGAAGGTGGACTGCCTGGTGACGGGCGGGAAGGTCGCGGTGGTCACCGGCGTCGTGACCGACTCGGACACCCCGTTCAAGGGCAAGCGGGTCGGCGTCACGGTGAACGACGTGGGCACGCACGACCGGCTCGGCTACAGCTGGATAGGCAAGGACTCCGAGACCCAGCAGCTGCCGAAGTGCATGAGCTCGGCGCCCTTCGAGAAGGTCAAGGAAGGGACCGGCGACTTCAAGGTGCTGCCGTGGCAGCCGATATACGAGCAGCCCAAGGGCTAGGCGGTTCTGGCGCACCGCGCCGGCCCCCGCCCGAAGGGCTACGCGGGCGAGCCGGACGTATAGCGCCGGAGCAGTGGCGAGAGCACCAGCACCGACTTGGTCCGCTCCACGTACGGCTCGCCCGCGATCCGCTCAAGGACCCGTTCGAAGTGCCGCATGTCGGAGGCGAAGACCTGGACGATCGCGTCCGCCTCACCGGTGACGGTGGAGGCGGACGCGACCTCGGGGTACCGCTCAAGCCCGCGCTTGATCGCGTCGGGCGAGGTGTTGCGACGGCAGTAGATCTCGATGAACCCCTCGGTCTCCCAGCCGAGGGCCGCCGGGTCCACGCGGACGGTGAACCCGGTGATGGCGCCCTCGGCCCGCAGCCGGTCCACGCGCCGCTTCACGGCGGGCGCGGACAGGCCGATCAGGGAGCCGATGTCGGCGTAGGAGCGCCGGGCATCTTCGGCGAGCGCGTGGACGATGCGTTCATCGAGGTCATTCAGTCGCACTGCGGGTGGATCACTTCTGTGAGGCGGTGGCCAGCCTGGAACGGCGGTAGCCGTAAGCGAAGTAGATCACGAGACCGGCGGCCATCCAGTATCCGAAGTACTCCCAGGTGACCCCGGAGAGGTTCCACATGAGGTAGCCGCAGGTGGCGAAGCCGAGGATCGGGACGACCCAGCCGAGCGGCACCCGGAAGGTGCGCGGCATGTCGGGGCGGGTCACGCGCAGGATGACGACGGCCACGTTGACCAGCGCGAAGGCGAAGAGCGTGCCGATGCTGGTGGCGTCCGCGAGGTTACCGAGCGGCACCGCGGCGGCGAGCACACCGCAGAACAGCGATACGGCGATGGTGTTGGCGACGGGCGTTCCGCTGCGCGGGCTGACCTTGGCGAACACCTTGGGGACGAGGCCGTCGCGGGACATCGCGAAGAGGATGCGGGTCTGGCCGTAGAGCACGGTCAGGACGACGCTCGCGATCGCGATCACGGCGCAGGCCGCGAGCAGCGTGGCCCAGAAGGAGTGTCCGGTGACGTCCTTCATGATCCCGGCGAGCGCCGCCTCCGAGCCCTCGAACTGCTTCCAGGGGCGGGCGCCGACGGCAACGAAGGCGACAAGCACGTACAGCGCGGTGACGATGACGAGCGAGAGCATGATCGCGCGGGGCAGGTCGCGCTTGGGGTTCTTGGCCTCTTCACCGGCCGTGGAGGCCGCGTCGAAGCCGATGTAGGAGAAGAACAGCGACGAGGCGGCCCCGCTCACTCCGGCCGTGCCCATCGGCATGAAGTTGGAGTAGTTGCCCGACTTGAAGCCCATGAAGCCGATGACGCAGAACAGCACCAGGGCGGCGATCTTCACGCCGACCATGATCGTGTTGATGCGGGCGGACTCGCGGGCGCCGCCGAGCAGCAGGCCCATCGCGAGGATCACGACGATCAGGGCCGGCAGGTTGAATATCCCGCCGTCGCCGGGCGGTGCGGACAGCGCGTCGGGGATGGTGACGCCGATCGTGCCGTCCAGGAATTCATTGAGGTACTGGCCCCAGCCGACGGCGACCGCCGCCACCGAGACGCCGTACTCCAGGATCAGGCACCAGCCGCAGATCCAGGCGACGAGTTCGCCGAGCGTTGCGTAAGCGTACGAATACGAAGAGCCCGCGACCGGGATGGAGCCCGCGAGCTCCGCGTAGGAAAGCGCGGAGAAGAGTGCCGTGAGGCCGGCGAGCACGAAGGAGATCGTGACGGCGGGTCCGGCCTTGGGGACGGCCTCTCCGAGCACCACGAAAATGCCGGTGCCGAGCGTCGCACCGATGCTGATCATGGTCAGCTGCCACATGCCGAGCGACCGCTTCAGCGAGCCGCCCTCACCCTGGCCGCCCTCCGCGACCAGCGCTTCTACCGGCTTGCGCCGCATCAGACCGCGACCGGGGCGCGGGCCCCCGGCGGCGGGGGCATCGGTCGAGGGTGGCGCTGCGCCGTGATCCAACACTGAGGTGGCTCCTTATCGCTGCCAATCGGCGGCGGGTGACCGCGACGGCCCGGCCTTCCCGCACAGAGGGATGTTTCGGGCAGCATGGAGCCTTCCCGTGGCCGGTTCCGCCGAGCAGGCGATCCCCGCCACTCCACGTACGGCGAGAACCTTATGGGGTTCCGCTTCCCGGTCGTAATGCAGCAACCTTGCGCATCGGCGGTTGATCATTGCGCGCAAGAGCGACGGATGGGTGTTTGTTGCACATCAACGTTCGATCCGTGCGCAAGCCCTGCTCAGCGGCCTGTTCACGGCCCTGTCCAGTGGTCCTGGTCACGGGTTGCCTTGACACTTCGTCAGGCCTGTTGCAGGGTCGCGCCCCATGGAGCTGGACGTGTCGCACGAGAGGGCCATGAGCTGGCTGGATCCGGGCCCTTTTCTGCGTGGGCTGGCCTGGCTGGACACTGAAGGGCGGCCGGTGCGCGCGGACCCCGACGACACGATGCGGCTGCCGTGGGACACCGGCGAGCGGGCCGCGCTGCCCATCGGGATGCGGGTCGAGTTCACGGCGCGGGGCGCCTCGGCGGTGGAGATCCGCTACCGCGCCCGGGTGTCGGAACCGGACGACGAGCTGGCCGGGCTCGCCCACACCTTCGCGCTGTGGGAGGGCGACCACCTGGTCCACGAGACGGCCGCAGAACCGGTCGAGGAGGGGGTGGTCGCGCTCCAACTCCCGCACCACAACGGGATGTTCACGGTCCATCCGCCCGAGAGCTGCTCCCCGGTGGTGCTCGGCGTGCGTGCGATCGGCGGCACGATCACGCCCGCGCCGCGTGGCCCGCGCTGGCTCGTGCACGGGGACTCGATCACGGAGGGCTGGTGGTCGACCCGGCCCGCACACGCCTGGCCGGCCGTCGCGGGCCGCGCGCTCGGCCTGGACACGGTGAACCTCGGCTACGCGGGCGCGGCGCGCGGCGAACTCCCCACCGCCGAGCAATTGGCACGGCTCCCGGCCGACGTGATCACGCTCGCGTTCGGCACCAACTGCTGGTCGCGCATACCGTTTTCGGCCACCCTGATGCACGAGACGACCCTGGCCTTCATACGCCTCGTACGCCGCGGCCACCCGAAGACCCCGCTGCTCGTGCTCTCTCCCCTGCTGCGCCCGGAGGCCGAGCGGACCCCGAACGCGCTGGGCGCGACGCTGGCCGGGCTGCGCGCGGCCATGGAGGACGCGACGCGGCACCTCATCGCGGCAGGCGACCGCACCCTTCAACTACTGCCTGGACAGGGCCTGTTGGCCCCGAATCACCTCGCGGACGGCCTGCACCCGAACGACGAGGGACATGCGCTCCTCGGCTCGGCGGTGGCGAGGGCACTGGCCCCGTACGTGCCGGAGCCCCCGCGAAAGGAATCGCGGGGGCTCCGGGACGTACGACGGTCGAGCGGCTAGCTCCAGCTGGCGTGCAGCGGCTTGCCCTCGGCGTAGCCGGCGGCGGACTGGATGCCGACGACGGCCTTCGCCTCGAACTCGGCGAGCGAGGACGCACCGGCGTAGGTGCAGGAGGAGCGGACGCCCGCGATGATCGAGTCGATCAGGTCCTCGACGCCCGGGCGGGCCGGGTCGAGGAACATGCGCGAGGTGGAGATGCCCTCCTCGAACAGGGCCTTGCGGGCCCGGTCGTAGGCGGACTCGTCGCTCGTGCGGTTCTTGACCGCGCGGGCGGAGGCCATGCCGAAGGACTCCTTGTAGAGGTGGCCTTCGGCGGAGGTGTGCAGGTCGCCCGGGGACTCGTAGGTGCCCGCGAACCAGGAGCCGATCATGACGTTGGAGGCACCGGCGGCGAGCGCCATGGCGACGTCGCGCGGGTGACGCACTCCACCGTCGGCCCAGACGTGCTTGCCGAACTTCTTGGCCTCGGCGGCGCACTCCAGGACGGCGGAGAACTGCGGCCGGCCGACGCCGGTCATCATGCGGGTCGTGCACATCGCGCCGGGCCCGACGCCCACCTTGATGATGTCGGCGCCGGCCTCGATGAGGTCGCGCACGCCCTCGGCGGCGACGATGTTGCCCGCGACGATCGGGACCTGCGGGTCCAGGCCGCGCACGGCCTTGATCGCGGCGATCATCGACTCCTGGTGGCCGTGCGCGGTGTCCACCACGATGGTGTCCGCGCCGGCGTCCAGGAGCTGCTTGGCCTTGCCGGCCACGTCGCCGTTGATGCCGACGGCGGCGGCGATGCGCAGCTTGCCGTCGGCGTCGGTGGCCGGGGTGTAGAGGGTCGCGCGCAGGGCGCCCTTGCGGGTCAGGATGCCGGCGAGGCGGCCGTCCTTGTCCACGGCGGGGGCGTAGCGGCGGTTGGCGCCGTCGAGCTTGTTGAAGGCCTCGCGCGGGTCGATGTCCGCGTCGAGGAGCAGCAGGTCCTTGGACATGACCTCGGACAGCTGGGTGAAGCGGTCGACGCCCGTCAGGTCGGCGTCGGTGACGACACCGACCGGCTTCTGGTCGGCGTCGACGACGACGCCCGCGTTGTGGGCCCGCTTCGGCAGCAGGGCCAGCGCGTCGGCGACGGTCTGGGTCGGGGCCAGGACGATCGGGGTGTCGAGCACGTGGTGACGCGTCTTGACCCACGAGATGACGTCGGTGACGACCTCGATCGGAATGTCCTGGGGGATCACCACGATGCCGCCGCGGCGGGCCACGGTCTCGGCCATGCGGCGGCCGGAGATCGCGGTCATGTTGGCGACGACGAGCGGGATGGTGGTGCCCGTGCCGTCGGGGGAGGCCAGGTCGACGCCCTGGCGGGAGCCCACCGCGGAGCGGCTCGGCACCATGAACACATCGTCGTACGTCAGGTCGTACGGCGGCTTGATGTCGTTGAGGAAACGCACGTGCTGAACATCCCAGTCGTTCGAGGTGGCCCCAGGCATTTCAGCCAGGGGAAAAGCACGTAGTTCATTGTCCCATGTTCGTACGATTGCGCTGCCCGGGCCGATCGTCCAGGGCCGGGACGTCGGGCCTAGTGCGATCCTCCGAGAGCGAGCACCGCGCACAGGTCCGGGCCCGTCGCCGAGTCCAGGATTTCCCGGGCGACGGCCCACTCCTCGGGGCGTGCCTCGGCGTAGGCCTGCCAGCCGGTGACGATCAGGAGCAGGCCCCGCTCGCCCCTGGGGAGGTCGCCCAGGGAGTCGGCCAGGGCGTCCCAGTTGCGGCCGAACCAGTCGGGGAGGTCCAGGGCCCGGGCGAAGCGGTCCATCAGGGCGGGCTTCGCGGTGACGCCGGTCAGGTCGAGCAGCACCGGGGACCAGCCCTCGGCGCGGGCGCCGGCGAGCAGGCCGGTGAACGGGTCGGCCGTCATCGCAGTACCGCCTTGAACGTCTTGTAGTGGTCGTCGGTGTAGTAGAACTCGCCACCCTGCCCGGTGATGAGGCGCCTCGCGCCGCGGTCCCGGGAGTTCGGGGTGTCGACGGTGTACTCGTGGTAGTAGCCGCGTTTCTGCTGCGGCAGGAGCTTCTCGAAGTTGCCGAACACCACGCCGTCCTTGCTGTACGGGAACGGGCCGCCCTTGTCGATGAGTTTGAGGGTCTGGCGCGCCTCGGGCGGCAGCTGGGCGGCCGGGACCGTGGCCATGCCCTTGCCCCAGGCGGGGGCGGAGGCGGCCGCGGAGGGCCCCGGGCCGGCGGGTTTCGCGGCGTCCTTGCCGCCGCAGCCGACGAGCAGCACGGCGAGGCACGCGAGCACCGAGGCGAGGGCGATCCGGGCAAACCTGTTGATCATGCTCTGATGCTCCCATCCGATGGCGGTACGAGCGAATGCGTACCCAGATGTCCCCGGGTCACGATGGAGGCATGCTGCTCGCCGACGTGGCCAGAACCTCGGCCGAGATCGCCGCCACCTCCTCGCGCTCGGCGAAGTCCGCGCTGCTCGCCCGGCTGTTCTCGGCCACCGAGCCGGACGAGGCGCCGCTGGTCGTCACCTATCTCGCGGGGCGGTTGCCCCAGCGGCGCACCGGGCTCGGGTGGAGTTCGCTCAAGGACCGGCCGCCGCCCGCCGCCTCGGCCCGTTTGACCGTCCGGGAGGTCGACCAGCGGCTTGATCGGATCTCGGCCGTGGCCGGAAAGGGAGCCCAGGGTGAGCGCAGGCGGCTTGCCGGGGAGCTCATGGCGGCGGCCACCGAGGAGGAGCAGCACTTCCTGTTCGCGCTGATCACCGGCGAGGTGCGGCAGGGCGCGCTGGACGCGGCGGCCGTCGAGGGGCTCGCGGCGGCGGCCGGTGCCCCCGTGGCGGATGTGCGGCGCGCGGTGATGCTGGGCGGCTCGCTCGGCACCGTGGCCCGGGCGCTGCTCGCGGAGGGCCCGGCCGCGCTCGCCGCCTTCCGGCTCGACGTGGGCCGCCCCGTCCTGCCGATGCTCGCGCAGAGCGCCAAGGACGTCGCCGAGGCGCTCGACCGGCTCGGCCCGTGCGCGGTCGAGGAGAAGCTCGACGGCATCCGCGCCCAGGTGCACAAGGACGGCGATGCCGTACGCGTCTTCACCCGCACCCTTGACGAGATCACCGAGCGCTTGCCCGAAGTGGTGGCCGTAGCAGAGGAGTTGAGCGCAGAGCGCGCCGTTCTTGACGGCGAGGTGATCGCGCTCGGTCCCGACGGGCGGCCCCGTTCGTTCCAGGACATCGCGGGACGCGTCGGTTCACGGCTCGATGTCGCCGGCGCCCAGGACCGGCTGCCGCTCTCCCCCGTCTTCTTCGACCTGCTGTCGGTGGACGGCCGGGATCTGCTCGACCTGCCGGTGCGCGAGCGGCACGCCGAGCTCGCCCGCATCGCGCCCGAGCCCCGGCGCGTACGGCGGTTCGTGGTGGCGGATCCGGCCGATCCCCAACTGCGGCTCGACGCCGAGGAGTTCGCGGCCGCGACGCTGGAGCGCGGGCACGAGGGCGTGGTCCTGAAGGCGCTCGACTCGACGTACGCGGCGGGGCGGCGCGGCGCCTCCTGGCTGAAGGTCAAGCCCGTGCACACCCTCGACCTGGTGGTCCTCGCGGCCGAGTGGGGGCACGGCCGGCGCACCGGCACGCTGTCCAACCTGCACCTCGGGGCGCGCCGCGAGGACGGCACGTTCGCGATGCTGGGCAAGACGTTCAAGGGGCTCACCGACGCGCTGCTCGCCTGGCAGACGGAGCGGCTGCGGGAGTTGGCGGTGGCCGAGGAGCCGTGGGGCGTGCGGGTGCGGCCGGAACTCGTCGTCGAGGTGGCCTTCGACGGCGTACAGAGATCATCTCGGTACCCGGAAGGGGTGACACTTCGGTTCGCACGGGTAGTGCGCTATCGCGAGGACAAGAGGGCCTCGGATGCGGACACGGTCGCGACAGTCATCTCACTGCGCGGCGGGAGGGATTGAACCGGTGGAGCAGGGTCACAGCACGGCGCAGCGGGAGCAGGCACGACGGCGGGCGCAGGAGGCGGGGCTCGCGGCCGCCAGGCTGACCGCCGAGGGGGTGCGGACGGTGGCGCTGACCTGGGTGGACGTCGCGGGCCTCACCCGCGTCAAGGTCGTGCCGACCACACGGCTCGCCCAGGTCGCGGCCCACGGGGTGGGCATGTCGCCGGTCTTCGACGTGTACCTGGTGGACGACTCGGTCACCAGCAGTGCGCACATCGGCGGGCCCGACGGCGACCTCCGCCTCATCCCCGACCTCGACCGGCTCACCGTGCTCGCCGCCCAGCCCGGCTGGGCGTGGGCGCCGATCGACCGCTTCGAGCAGTCGGGGCAGCCCTACGACGCCTGCCAGCGGCAGTTCGCGCGCCGGATGACCGAGCGGGCCGCCGAGCGCGGCATCGAGCTGCGGATGGGCTTCGAGACGGAGTGGATCGTCGACCCGCCGCTGGCGGGCCCGGCGTACGGGATGGCGCGGGTCGTCGAGCGCTCGGCGTACGTGGGCGATGTGGTCGGCGCGCTTGAGGCGCAGGGCGTCGAGGTGCTCCAGATCCACCCGGAGTACACGCCGGGCCAGTTCGAGGTTTCGGTCGCCCCCGCGGACCCGGTGGGGGCCGCGGATCTCGTGGTCCTTGTCCGCGAGACGATCCGGGCGGTGTCGCTCCAGCACGGGCTGACCCCGTGGTTCGGGCCGGTCGTCGACCCCGAGGGCGTCGGCAACGGCGGCCATGTCCACCTCAGCCTCTGGCAGGACGGCCGCAATCTGTGCCGGGGCGGCGACGGCCCCTGTGGGATGACGTCGACCAGCGAGTCCTTCCTCGCCGGGATCCTCGACGCGCTGCCCGCGCTGCTCGCCATCGGCGCTCCGACCCCGGCGAGCTACCTCCGCCTGGCGCCGTCGCGCTGGGCCGGGGCCTTCCAGTGCTGGGGCCCTGAGAACCGGGAGGCGGCACTGCGGTTCGTCGCCGGGCCGCCCGGCGCCGAGGAGGCGGCGAACGCCGAGGTCAAGTCGTTCGACCCGGCCGCCAACCCGTACCTCGTGACCGGCGCGGTGATCGCCGCCGGGCTCGCCGGGCTCGACGCGGGCCTGCGCCTGCCCGAGCCGGTGTCGGGCGACCCCGTCAACGCCGGAGGTTCCCGGCGGCTGCCCGCCTCGCTGCCCGAGGCGCTCAGCCACTTCACGGAGTCGGCGGTGCTGCGCGAGGCGCTCGGCGACCGGCTCTTCGAGGCGATCGTCTCGGTGCGCCAGGCCGAGACGAAGCTCTTCGACGGCCACAGTCCGCAGGAGATCGCCGAGGCCACGCGCGGGAGGTACTGAGTGCTGCCGCTCGTCGACCACCACTGTCACGGCGTGCTGCGCTCCGACCCCGACGACGCCGCCTTCGAGGCGTTCCTGACCGAGTCCGACACCCCGGCCGCGCCCGGCACCAGCTTCTTCGACACCCAGCTCGGCTTCGCGGTGCGCCGCTGGTGCCCGCCGCTGCTCGGCCTCGACGCGCACTGCCCGCCGGAGCGCTACCTGGCCCGCCGCCGCGAGCTGGGCGCCCAGGAGGCCAATCGGCTGTTCCTGAGCGCCAGCGGCATCAGCACGTTCCTGGTCGACACGGGGCTGACCGGCGACCTGACGAGCCCGGCCGAGCTGGCCGAGGCGAGCGGGGCCGCGGCGCGCGAGATCGTACGCCTGGAACTCCTCGCGGAGCGCGTCGCCGAGGAGGTGCGGGATCCGGACAAGTTCCTGGCGGCCCTCGCCGATGCCATAGCCGCCGCGGCCCGCACCGCGGCGGGCTTCAAATCGGTCGCCGGGTACCGGTACGGCCTGGACCTCGCCCCCGAGCCGCCGGGCCCGGCCGAGCTGCGCGCGGCCACCGCGGGCTGGCTGGCCGCCGGGGCCGGCCGGATCGCCTCGCCCGTACTGCTGCGCCATCTGCTGTGGTCGGCGGCGGGGACGGGGCTGCCGCTCCAGCTGCACACCGGGTTCGGCGACCCCGACCTCAGGCTGCACCGCTGCGATCCGCTGCTGCTCACCGATTTCATCCGGGCGGTGCGCCCGACGGGCTGCCGGCTGATCCTGCTGCACGGCTATCCGTACCACCGCAACGCCGCCTACCTGGCGCAGGTGTACCCGCATGTGTATGCCGACGTGGGCCTCTCGCTCACGCACACCGGGGCGCGGGCAGGGGCGGTGCTCGCCGAGTTCCTCGAACTGGCCCCGTTCGGCAAGCTGCTGTTCTCGACGGACGCCTACGGCCTCGCGGAGCTGTACGTCGTGGGGGCGCGGCTCTACCGGGAGGCCCTGGACCGGCTCCTGAACGGCTGGACCGGGTCCGGGGCGTGGTCGGCCGCGGACGCGGAGCGGGTGGCGGCGCTGGTGTCGGCGGGCAACGCCGAGCGGGTCTACGGCACGTGAGTCGTACCGGGGGCGCGGGCCCCCGGTACGTCAGATTCCGTCCGGGTCCGCGCGGTCGAGGGCGGGCCGCGGCTTGGGCCCGGTCTCGTTGAGCAGGAAATCGGCCGCGGCCGTGTCCGTGACCAGGCTGGTCACCAGGCCGGAGCGGAGCACCGCGTCGATCGCCGCGGCCTTGCGCTGGCCCCCGGCGATCGCGACGACCTCCGGGATGCGGCGCAGCCGGTCCGCCTCGACGGTGATGCAGCGCTCCCCCAGGTCGCGCCCGACCCGGCGGCCCTCCGCGTCGAAGAGGTGCGCGGACATCTCGGCGGCGACGCCGAGCGAGGCGTAGTGCGCCCGCTCCTCGTCGGTCAGCATGTCGTGGACCGTGGAGATGCCCGGCTCCCACGAGCCGATGGACACCGCGGCGACGGTGACCTTGTCGAAGTACTCGAAGGCGCGGGCGATCCCGGTCTGGTTGCGCAGCGCGGCGGCGGTGGCCGGGTCGGGCAGCAGCATCGGGGCGTAGATGGGGTGGGCCTCGCCGCCGGAGACCTGGGCGGCCCGGCGGACGGCCTCGACGGAGCCGCGCTCGGCGGTGCCCGCGTCGTACACACCGGTCAGCTGGACGACCGTGCAGGGCGGCAGCCGGTCGAGGGCGGCGGCCATGTGGATGGTGGAGCGGCCCCAGGCCAGGCCCAGGACGTCGCCCTCGCTGACGAGCTCGCCGAGCAGGTCGGCGGCCGTCTCTCCGAGGTTCTCCGGGTCGGGCGAGGTCTCCTCGCCCTCGGCCGGGGACTCGACGACCACCGCGTGCCGCAGTCCGTACCGGGCGCGCAGGGCGTCGGAGCGCTCCGCGTCCAGTTCGGCGGGGACGCGGATCTCGATCCGTACGAGATCCCGCTCCAGGGCGGTCTCCAGGACCCGGGCCACCTTGAAGCGGCTCACGCCGAACTCCTCGGCGATCTGGATCTTGGACTTCCCCTCCAGGTAGAAGCGGCGGGCCATGGCCGCCGCCTGCACCAGCTCCGCGGGTCCCATCCGCAGGGCTGACCGACCCGCCGACATTGCAGACACCGCGATCTCCTCACTGCTGTTCACAACTGCTGTTCACGCACCGGACTCGCTGTTCATCCTGTCAGATCCAACGGTCCTTGATCAGCCCCGAAGGGTTCCGTTCACTCAGTGGCGGCTCAGTGTGCGCATGCCCAGGGTGCGCCTGCCGTCGCCTGTTCAGCCATGGAGCGCAGGGTGCGCACCGCTTCGGCCGGGTCGTGGGCCCCGTAGACGGCCGAACCGGCGACGAAGACGTCCGCTCCGGCCTCGGCACAGCGCTCGATCGTGGAGGCCGAGACGCCGCCGTCGATCTGGAGCCACAGTTCAAGTCCGTGTTTGCTGATCAGCTCACGGGTCCGGCGGATCTTCGGCAGCATGATGTCGAGGAAGGACTGGCCGCCGAAGCCCGGCTCCACCGTCATGATCAGCAGCATGTCGAGCTCGGGGAGCAGGTCCTCGTACGGCTCGATCGGCGTCGCGGGCTTCAGCGCCATCGACGCGCGGGCGCCCTTGGCACGGATCTCCCGGGCAAGCCGGACCGGGGCCGCCGCCGCCTCCACGTGGAAGGTGACCGAGCCGGCCCCCGCCTCCACGTACTGCGGGGCCCAGCGGTCCGGGTCCTCGATCATCAGATGGCAGTCCAGCGGCGTCTTCGTCGCCCGGCTGAGGGATTCCACTACGGGCACCCCCAGCGTGAGGTTGGGCACGAAGTGGTTGTCCATCACATCGACATGCAGCCAGTCGGCGCCTTGGACGGCCTTTGCCTCGTCGGCCAGCCTGGCGAAGTCCGCGGAAAGGATGCTGGGGTTGATCTGAGCCATGCCCCAAGCCTGCCATGCCCTGGGCAACTTGCCTGCCACAGTGCCGGTCGAAGCCTGTCCGGATCCGTGCGGACCGGGCGATCCTGCGGATACGGAAGGCTGCGGGGCGTGATCCTTTGGCTGCCTGGGCGTGCGACAGGAGCCCTTTCGGCACGCCGGCAGCCAAACCGTGATCCGCTCAACTCCCGTACGGGGGCGCCGAGTTCGGGCCCGGACGGATCCGGGCCCGGCTCGTCAGGCCGTGCGCCTCAGCAGCGCCAGGTACATCGCGTCCGTGCCGTGCAGGTGCGGCCACAGCTGTACGTCGGGGCCCTCTCCCAGGCCCGCGACGCCGGGCATGAGCGGGCGCGCGTCGATCCAGTCGGCCTCAACGGGCTCGGCGCCGCCTCGGCCCTTGAGGACGTCCTCAACGACGATCCGCGTCTCCGCCAGGTGCGGCGAGCAGGTGGCGTATCCGACGACGCCGCCGACGCGGACCGCCGACAGGGCTTCGCGCAGCAGCCCGCGCTGGAGCGGAGCGAATCCCTCCAGGTCCTCCGGGCGGCGGCGCCAGCGGGCCTCCGGGCGGCGGCGCAGAGCGCCGAGCCCGGAGCAGGGCACGTCGACCAGAACGCGGTCGAAGGACCCGGGCAGCCACGGCGGGCGCGTGCCGTCGGCCGCGATGACCTGGTACGGGCCCGGGTTGCCGGCCAGGGCGCGCTCGACGAGGCGGGCCCGGTGCGGCTGCTTCTCGGAGGCGAGCAGCGCGGCGCCGCGGCCGGCGGCCAGGGCGGCGAGCAGCGCGGCTTTGCCGCCGGGCCCCGCGCAGCCGTCCAGCCAGCGCTCGTCGCGGCCCTCCAGGGGGGCGTTGGCGAGAGCGGCGGCCACCAGCTGGCTGCCCTCGTCCTGCACGCCGGCCCGGCCCTCCCGTACGGCGTCCAGGGCTCCGGGCTCGCCGCCCTCGGCCATCCGCACGGCGTACGGCGACCAGCGGCCGGGCAGGCCGCCCTCCTCGCCGAGCGCGTCGAGGAGTTCGTCGGTGGTGGAGCGGCCCGGGCGGGCGACCAGCGTCACCTCGGGGCGCTCGTTGTCGGCCTCCAAGAGGTCCTCGATGCCGGCCCGGCCGCCGCCGAGGGCGTCCCAGAGCGCGGAGACGACCCAGCGCGGATGCGAGTGGACGACCGCGAGGTGGTCCTCGGCGTCGTCCTCATAAGAGGGCGCGACCTTCTCCAGCCAGCCGTCGAGGTCGTCCGCCGAGATCTTCCGCAGGACGGCGTTGACGAACTTGGCCCGCCCGTCACCGAGCACCACACGGGCCAGCTCCACGCTCGCGGAGACCGCGGCGTGGGTGGGGATCCGGGTGCCGAGCAGCTGGTGCGCGCCGAGCGCGAGCACGTCGAGCACCGGCGGGTCGACCTCGCGCAGCGGCCGGTCGATGCAGGCCGCGATGATCGCGTCGTACGTGCCCTGTCGGCGCAGCGTCCCGTAGACGAGCTCGGTGGCGAGCGCCGCGTCCCGGGCGTCGAAGTTCCCGCCCTCGCGCGCCTTGCGGAGCAGCGGGGGCAGGACGAGGTTGGCGTAGGCGTCGCGCTCGTCGACGGCCCGCAGTGCCTCGAAGGCGAGGATGCGGACCGGGTCCTTCTTGGGACGGCGGTACGGCTTGCCGGCCTTGCCCGCGTTGGGGTTCGGGCTGCGACGTGGCGAATCGTTCACGTGAAAGGTGCTCCGCGGATCAGATGGGGCGAACCCCCTCAGCGTACGTCCGCCGCCCCCAGGCGCTCACCCGGGGCGATGCGGACCCCGCGGGCCCAGTCCGCGCCGCGCATCGGCTTCTTGCCCTGGGGCTGGACCCAGAGCAGTTCCACGGCGTGCGAACCGGTGCCGACGTACACGTTGTTCTTGGCGACGGAGAGCTCGCCGGGCGCGAGGTCGGTGCGGTCGGTGACCAGCGCCGCCTGGATGAGCTTGAGGCGCTCGCCGCGGAACACGGTCCAGGCGCCGGGCGCGGGCGTGCAGCCGCGCACCACGCGGTCGACCCGCAGCGCGGGGGCCGCCCAGTCGATGTGCGCCATCTCGACGGTGATCTTCGGAGCGAGCGAGATCCCGTCGGCGGGCTGCGGAACGGCCTTCAGGGAGCCGTCCTCGATGCCGTCCATGGTCGCCGCGAGCAGCCCTGAGCCCGCGAACGCGAGCCGGGTGAGCAGGTCGCCGCTGGTGTCCGTGGGCCGGACCTCCTCGGTGACGGTGCCGTACACCGGGCCCGAGTCGAGCCCCTCCTCGATGAGGAAGGTGGCGGCGCCGGTGATCTCGTCGCCCGCCATGACGGCGTGCTGGACGGGCGCGGCCCCACGCCAGGCGGGCAGCAGCGAGAAGTGCAGGTTGACCCAGCCGTGCGCCGGGATGTCGAGGGCGACCTTGGGAAGGAGCGCCCCGTACGCGACGACCGGGCAGCAGTCCGGCGCGATCTCGCGCAGCCGGGCCAGGAACTGCTCGTCACGCGGCTTCACGGGCTTGAGCACCTCGATGCCGGCCTCCGCGGCACGCTCGGCGACCGGGCTCGCCACCAGCCGGCGGCCGCGCCCGGCGGGTGCGTCGGGCCGGGTGACGACCGCGGCGACCTCGTGCCGGCCGGATGCGATCAGGGCGTCCAGGGCGGGGACGGCGACCTCGGGGGTGCCTGCGAAGACGAGCTTCACTGGGGGTTACCTCGCTTTGTCGAGAGCAGCGTCTCAGTCTATGGGCCCCTGGGCGGCGGGCGTACGCGCAGGTGTCGAGGACGGTGCGGCCCTCCCGTCCGCCGCTCTTACGGCAGGGGCGTACGGGGACTTGTGCGCCCTGTGCATATGCCCATACGCCCCCGCAGCGTGACCACAACAGCGGGTAGCGCGTTGGTCAAGAGAGATTGACCGAACCGGGCCGCTTCTGCGGCCCGCGCCATTTCAGCACTACCAGCACGTCAACACAGCACAGCAGAACGCATCACAAGCACCGTCTTCACCATCCCTTTCATCGCCGGTTCGAGAGGCTTGCTCATGGCCGACCACGCAACCCACGACGCCCAAGCGCGGGCCAGCCTGCACCTGTTGGTGCGGGACATCGAGCGGGTCCGCCGGCAGGTGGACGCACTGCGCACCCTCACCGCGCAGCTGGGCAACGTCTACCGCCCGCGCCGCTCCGGCCCTTCCACGGGCTTCGTCGTGTACGGACGCGCCCCGGCCCCGACCGTACGGCTCGCCCAGGAGCTGCGGGACAGCGTCGAGACGCTGGTGACCGCGGCCGTGGACTTCGACCGCTCCCTCGGCTTCTCCTGGGACGCGGTGGGCTCGGCGCTCGGCGTCACCAAGCAGGCGGTGCACCGCCGTTACGGGTCCCGCCGGGCGACCGCCCCGGCCGCGGGCCAGGTGGACACCGAGCGTCCGGTCGAGGCCGCGCCGACCCGCACGCTGCCGCCGCTGCCCCCCATGCCCGCGGTGCCCGCCGCCCGTTCGATGCCGCCGCAGCCGACGGCGAGCAGCCAGTCCCTGCGCGAGGAGGTCCGCACCAGCGCCTTCCCCGGCCCCCGCAACGGGTGACCCCGCTCCACCGCTTCGTGCCCTCGCGTTCGTACGTGTCGCGGGGGCACACCCATGTGGCCCCCGGGCACGGAGGGGCACCAGGACACGGGCCTCAGCCGATGTCCGGCGGGTCGATCCTGATGCGCACCGGGTCGCCGCCGCCGCGCGCAAGCCGTGCCGCCTGGGCGGCCTTGAGGGCGGCGGCCAGGGCCGCTCCGCTGCCCGGCGGGACGCGCACCAGCGCCCTCTCCCACCGCTCCCCCGCCGGCGGATCGCCGGGCCGGCGCGGCCGTCCGGGATCGGCGACCGGCAGCGGGACGGGCCCCAACACCTGGGCGTCGGACGGCAGTTGGGCCGCCATGAGGAAGGCCTCGACCGCCTCGGGGCGCCCGATGGCCTCGGCCATCCGGGAGACCGGCGGGAAGCCGAGCTCGGCCCGCTCGGCCAGTTCGCGCAGGGCGTGCCCGACCGGGTCCCAGCGGACCAGCGCCTGCACCGGGCGCAGCGTGGGCTCGGCCACCACGACCACCGTGCCGCCCTCGTCCTGGCCGCGCACCAGCGAGGCCGCCGAGATCCAGCGGCGCAGCGCCTCCTCGCCCGCCCTGAGGTCGGGCCGGCTGAGCATCGCCCAGCCGTCGAGGAGCAGCGCGGCCGCGTAGCCGCCCTCGGCGACCGGCTCGGCGCCCGGCGTGGACACCACGAGGGAGGGCTGGCCGGGCACGCTGTCCAGGACGTGGTCGCGCCCCGAGGTCCGTACGGGCACCGCGGGGAAGGCCCGGCCGAGCTCCTCGGCGGTCCGCCGGGCGCCGACGATCTGGGCCCGCAGCCGGTTCGCCCCGCACTCCGCGCAGTGCCAGTCGGCCTCCGCCGTCCCGCACCACGTACACCTCAGCTCCCGCTCGTCCGGCGCCTCCAGCGGGCCCGCGCAGCGTCCGCACCGGGCGGGCGTACGGCAGCGCGCGCAGGCGAGCCGAGGCGCGTACCCCCTCCTCGGCACCTGCACGAGGACGGGACCGCTCTTCAGCCCCTCCCGCACGGCCTGCCAGGCCAGGCTCGGCAGCCGGGCCGCCCGCGCCGCCTCGTCCCGCGCCAGCTCCCCGTCCCCCACGGTGCGTACGAGCGGGGCGGCGGCCCGCGCCACCGTGCGGTCGGCGTCCAGCGGCGCGGCCCAGCCGCTCTGCACCAGCTGGGCGGCCTCGACCGTGCAGCTCGTACTCCCGAGCAGGAAGCCGCACTTGTCGTGCGCGGCCCGCAGTTCGAGCACCTCGCGGACATGCGGGAACGGGGCGTTGTCGTCGCTGTGGCTGGCGTCCCCGTCCTCCCACACGACGACGAGGCCGAGCTGCTCGACCGGCGCGAACATCGCCGCGCGGGTGCCGACCACGGCCCGGACCGCGCCGCGCCGCACCGCGAGCCACTGCCGGTAGCGCCGCTCGGGACCCGATTCGGCGGTGAGCAGCGCGTGTCGGCCCTCGCCGAGCAGCGAGGTCAGCGCCGCGTCGACCCGGCCCGCGCTGCGCCCGTCCGGCACGACGACGAGAGCGCCGCGCCCCGAGGCGAGCGTCGCCCCGACGGCCCGGGCGATCTCCTGTGCCCAGTGCGGCCCGGGCAGCGCGGTCCACACCGCACGGGGAGACCCGCCGGTGGCCAACGCCCTGAGGAACGCGGGCCCTTGCCGATACCGCTCCCACGTCCCGGCGGCCGGCTCGGCCGGGGGCGGGGCCGGCGCGGGCGACGGCTTCGCCTCGGCCCTGGCATTGCGGGGCGGCACGGCGAGCTGCAGCACATCGGCGAGGCTGCCCGCGTACCGGTCCGCGACGGCCCGGGCGAGCGACAGCATGTCCGCGCTGAGCACCCGCTCCGGCGAGACGACGCCGGCGAGCGCGGCCAGCGGACCGGAATAGTCGGATTCGGCCCGCCGCTCCACGAGGAACCCGTCGATCAGACCGCCGCCCTCCCGACGCCCGTCCCGCACGTTGCGCGCCCCGGCCCCGAACCGCACCCGCACCCGCACCCCGGGCTGCGCCTCGGCATCAAGCTCTTCCGGCACGGCATAGTCGAAGTACTGATCAAGATGGAGCACGCCCTTGTTCACCACGACCCGGGCGACCGGCAGCTCCTTGGCCAGCGCCGCCCCCCGCCAGGTCCGCGGCTTGGCCTTGGGCACCTTGGCCTTGCGCACCGTCTCCCGAATGAGCGCAAGCTGCTCCGGCCCCGCACCCTCGGCGCCCCCACCCTGCCGTTCGTTCTCGCTGCTCACAGCCAAATTCCTACCAGACGGGACTGACAACGGCCTCGGCCGCGGATTGCTGGCCGGTTCGGGCCAGGCTCCCTCGACACCCTGAAAGGGGTGCGCTTCCCTCCGGATGAGGAAACGGGAAACGTCCCCATTCGCCTTGTTCCGCTCAGTCGGCTGCCGCACGCTGATTCGCGTCGTCGCCGGCCTCCCGGACGGCAGCGACGGAGGTTCACGTGCAGCAGCACCCGTACGGCTTCGGAGAAGAACTTCGCCGACGACGTCTGGCGGCGGATCTCTCTCTGGAACAGCTCGGCAAGCGTGTGCACTACAGCAAGGCCCAGCTCAGCAAGGTGGAACGTGGTCTCAAGCGTCCGAGTCTTGAGCTCGCCCGCCTGTGCGACACCGAACTCACTGCCGACGGCGCCCTGGCCCGGCTGCTGGAACCGGCAGGTTCACCGATGTCCCTGCCCGCTCCCGGGCGCGACGACGAGGTGTGGTTGATGTATCTCGACAAGGACGGCGACAGCACGCTCCAGCCGGTGAAGCGCCGCAGCCTGATCGCGGTCGGCGCGGCGTCGGCTCTCTCACTCCAGCTGGGCGGCGACCCGCTACCGGTGGACACCGGAGCGGGCACGCTCGTCGAAGCATCCCGGATGCTCTTCGACCAGTTCCGCAGAATCGGCCAGGCCGCGACGCCCCGGAGCCTGCTGTCGGCGCTGATCGCCCAGACCCACTCCCTGGAACAGCTGGCCCGGCTCGCCGGACCCCGGACGAGGAACGAGCTGCTGGTCCTCGCCTCGCGGTACGCGGAATACACGGGCTGGATGGCGCAGGAGGCCGGTGACGACCGTACGGCCCTGTGGTGGACGGACCGTGCCGTGCAGCTCGCCCATGGGGGCGGCGACGACGCGCTGGCCGCGTACGCCCTGGTCCGGCGGTCGCTGATCTGCCTGTTCGGCGGCGATCCGGCACAGGCCACGCAGCTGGCCGAGCAGGCACTGCACAGTGCGGCGGCTCCGCGGGTCCGCGGACTGGCAGCCCAGCATCGGGCCCAGAGCCTCGCGGTGACAGGTGAGCACAGCGCGGCCATGCGGTCCCTGGACCAAGCGCGAGAACTGCTCGCGGCGGACAAGGCCGGTTCCGACACACCCACGCTCGGGGCCTCGCACGTGCCCGATGTCGTCGCGATGTACACGGGCTGGTGCCTGTACGAACTGGGCAGGCCGAGGCAGGCCGCCGAACTCCTCGACCGGGAAACGGCCGAGCTCTCCGCCCATGCGCTGCGCGCACGGGCCCGGCACGGCGCACGCCGCGCCCTCGCACACGCCGCCGCCGGTGACATCGACCAGGCCTGCGTCATCACGTCGGAGCTGCTCTCGTCCGCCGCCGCGGTCGACTCGGCGACCATCGCCACCGATCTGCGGCGGCTCGCTCGGCTACTCGCCCGGCACCCGCGCAACGTCGGTGTACGTGAGGTGGCTCCCCAGCTCACCGCGGTTCTGCCGCGCCACTCCTGACGAAGTCCACAGAGAAGGGACCGACCCCGTGCACGAGCTCTTCATCAACTACCGCACCCAGGACGGCAAAGAGACTGCCCACAGGTTCGACGACGAGCTGTCCAAGCGGTTCGGCACGGACAGCGTGTTCCGCGCCCAGAAGTCCATCGCCCCCGGAACCAATTACGTCGACACCCTGGTCAAGGGAGTGCGCCGCTGCCGGGTGTTACTCGCACTGATCGGAACCGATTGGCTCGATGCCCCGGACCAGAAGCGGCCCGGCCGCCGGGCTCTCACGAACCCGGGCGACTGGGTGCGGCGCGAACTCGAAGAGGCTTTCGCCGCCGGGGTCCTGGTGGTGCCGGTCCTCCTCGGACGCCATGTGGAGCAGCTCGACCCGCTGCGGCTCCCCCGGTCCCTGAAGAGCCTGGCCGAGTGCCAGTACGAGCGGTACGCCATGCGCACCGGCGAGGCCGATCTAGCTCGGCTCGGCGACCGGCTGGTCCGCCAGGTGCCCGACCTCGCCCCGCTGGACCGCCACGGGGCCGAATCCAAGCCCACGAGCGAGGAATCCCCCGGCGCCACGGCTATCCGCAATGACCAGCAGAGCGGCGGCATAGGCGGCGTGCACGGTGACGTCGGCTCGTTCATCAACGAGGCGCACGGCCCCCTGCACACCGGATCCGGCAGCCAGGTCAACGGCCCTCAGATCAACGGCGACGGAACCAATTACGTGGCCGGGGACAATCACGGTGGCATCCGCCAGCGGTTCGGCGACGCGAAGCGCCCCGGGGCCGAGAAGTGACCGAGCCGTACAGCGCGTACGTCAGCGAGTCCTACGGTCCTCTGCACACCGGCGACGGAACCCAGCTCAACATCTCCCTCGCTCTCGCCTCGGACCGGCTACGGCACGAGGCAGGGCCGAGTCTGCGCAGCATCACGGACCGCGACGGCGACTGGCTGGACCAGAGGTTCGTCGCCCCTGGCGGAATGCAGCGAGCACGCACGCTACTCCGGACCAACTCCGTCGTACTGCTCTCGGCTCGCCCGGGGTCGGGCAGGCGGGCCGCCGCCCTGATGCTCCTGCACGAACTCGCGGACGGATCAGGCGGGTTGTACGAACTGCCGGACACCGAGGACGACAGCGGGTCGGTCCTCGACGCGAGTGAGGTGAGTGAGGGCGACCGGCTGATGCTCGATCTGTCGGCCGTCGACGAGGCCCGCTATCTCTCCCTCCAGCGCCGGCTGCCGGACTTCCGGGCCAGACTCGTCGAGCGGCGGGCCCTGCTCGCCGTCGTGCTGCCGCACCATCACTCCTACCTGCAGAGGGTCGAGCTCAAGCCCTACACCGCGGAGCTCACCAAGCCTTCTTCGCGTGACGTACTCAGTCGGTATCTCCAACTCGACAACATCCGCCCGACGGTGGCGGAGTTGGGTGTCCAGAGCCTCGTGAACCATCTGGCGAGAGTTCCGATGCGGGAGGTCGCCGAGCTCGCGGACCGCATCCGCAGCCTGCGGGACGACGGCCTTCCCGGCGGCTTCCCCAGCTGGCGCGACCGGGCCATCAAGCGGGTGGCCGACCGGAGCGCCGAGGTCGCCGCGGACCTGGCCACCCACGACTCGGGCCGTCGACGGGCCCTGCTGCTCGCCCTCGCGATGTTCCACGGATCCCCGCCCGCCACGGTGCTGAGCACCGCCTCCGCACTGTTGTCGGCCCTGTCCCACCCACCCGACGAACGGCCGCGCCTGGAACAGACAGACCTGAACCGCGAGTTGACCGAGCTGGGCGCGGAAACCGGCCCCGACGGGCTCGTCCGGTTCCGAACGCACAACTACGACCGAGGCGTCCGGGAACACTTCTGGACATACTTTCCGGATCTGACCGAACAGCTCCGCCGCTGGTTCCATGACTGCCTGGCACGCCCCCGGATCGGCGAGGACGAACACGGTCCCGCCATCGCGCGGTTCGCCGAGCAGTGTCTGAGGGCTGGCCGGCCCGACGACCTGCTGTGGCTGGCCGAGGCCTGGACTGGCCGTCACGGCCAGGTCCGACTCATCCCGGATGCGGCACAGGCCCTCAACCGCGGTCTGGCCGACGAGCAGTACGGCCAGAGATTCCGGCAGCGGATCTACGACTGGTCGATCACCGGAAACCTGCCGCAGAACCTCAAACAAGTGCTCGTACTGGTCTGCTCGGAGACCATGCGGCGCAGCCACCCGCACCAGGCGCTGGTTCGGCTCCACCACCTGGACCGCCGGGCGGACGGGCGGGTGGCGGACACCGCGCGCAGTGCCCTGCTCGACCTCGCGCTCGGCAACAGCCGCATGTACCGCCTGTTGCTCCAGCGCGTCCGTCGCAGCCTGGTGGAATCGGCTTGGGCCAGGGACCTCGGTCTGTTCCTCGCGCTCACCCAGTCCGTGCGGCTCACCGCCTCGCAGGAGGTGCGTGCGGGACTCACCGCCGGCTGGGCCGCGGTCTTCCAGAAGCTTCCGCGTGAGGAGTGGCACCCGTATGCGGTTCGCTGGTTCACGGCTGTCGTGGACGGCTCCGGCTCGGAGCGGCTGCTCGACGTGCTCGTGGACGGCTGCGGGAATGAGGCCGCCCTGCTCGGTGGCCTCTATCAGCTCGCCCGCGACTGGGAGCGGTCCCGTCCGCCGAGGCCCGGCGACGGGCCCCGCATCGTGGGCCTGCTCGTCCAGAAGATCAACTTCGCCCAGGGGCTCAGTTTCCTGGTGCCCGCTGTCTGACACTCCTCGGGGGAGAACATGATCGGCTCAGGTCGCAACACCATAACGGTCTTCGTCACCCTTCTGCTCGGGCTGCTGCTCGTCATCGCGGGCGTCGCACTGCAGTGGCCGCGCTGGGCCTGGCCCGTCCTGGCCGCCGTGCTGGTCACGGCCGCCCTGGCGGGCAATCGGCTCATGGCCGGGGACCGTGACCGGTTCCCGCCCCACCTGGCCATGGAACCCGATCTGCCCATACCGCCCGCCCCGCGCCAGGAGATCCGCGTCAGCGGCGTCGCACTGCCGAGTGCGGTCGCCGACTACGACTTCCTGTTCTCGGCCACGGTGCGCTGGAGCCTTCTCGAATCGCCCGACGGGGCCGCCCTCATCAATCCGTCCGGGCTCGCCGTCGATGCCGTCCTGCACCGGGCCCGGGAGATAACCGCGAGCCAGCCCCCGTCCCGGAGCGCGCTGATACAGCACCGACTCGACGGCGCTCTCGCCACGATGCAGGCCGACTCCAGCGGACGGCTGCTCGCCATGGCCCTGGATGTCTCGCTCTGCCTTCCCGATCCGGATCTGGAACGGCTGGCCAAACTCTCGACCGTACGCAAGGAGCGGGACGTCTGGGAGCACGAGCGCAGCCACGAACGCAACAAGCGCGACTATCTGGGCGGCGACGTCCTCAAGGACACCGGCAGCGCGGTGGTGTGGTGGCTGTCCCGCAACGAGGACCGGATCGAGGAGACCGTGGACCGGATCGGCGTCCTGGCCAGGCTTACCGCCGCGGCCAACAACGACGAGGTGGCACCGGAGTTCCGGCACCTGGTGCCTCCTCCCCCTGTTCCGCCGCAGCAGGACTTCGACGAGGAGAGCCCGCTCGGTCCGGAATCCGCCCAGGAGCGGCACGAGGAACCGCCAGAGGCATCGCCGGGCCATCGACTGGACGACGTGATCGCCTGGTTCGGCTTCGGCCCGCACGACCCCGACCTGGCCCTGTTCGCGGAGCACCTGGTCCAGGTGGCCGAGGCACACGGAAAGACCGAAGCCGCCGCCCGGATCAAATACCGCTTCGACGGCCGGATGCCCGAGGACCCCGCCGAGACCCCGCCCCCGGAGTCATGACCGGATTCCGGGAGCAAGCACACGAGGGCCCCGAACCGAACCCGGTCCGGGGCCCTCGTGAGGATGCCGTGTCGGCTACAGGCCCGCGGCCTTGCGCAGGGCCTCCACGCGGTCCGTACGCTCCCACGTGAAGTCGGGGAGCTCGCGGCCGAAGTGGCCGTAGGCGGCGGTCTGGGCGTAGATCGGGCGGAGCAGGTCGAGGTCGCGGATGATCGCGGCGGGGCGCAGGTCGAAGACCTGGTTGATCGCGGTCTCGATCTTGTCGTTGTCGACGGTGTTGGTGCCGAACGTCTCGACGAACAGGCCGACCGGTTCGGCCTTGCCGATGGCGTAGGCGACCTGGACCTCGCAGCGCGCGGCGAGGCCGGCGGCCACGACGTTCTTGGCGACCCAGCGCATGGCGTAGGCGGCCGAGCGGTCGACCTTGGAGGGGTCCTTGCCGGAGAAGGCGCCGCCGCCGTGGCGGGCCATGCCGCCGTACGTGTCGATGATGATCTTGCGGCCGGTCAGGCCGGCGTCGCCCATCGGGCCGCCGATCTCGAAGCGGCCGGTCGGGTTCACCAGGAGGCGGTAGGCGTCGGTGTCCAGCTTGATGCCGTCCTCGACGAGCTGCTTGAGGACGTGCTCGACGACGAACTCGCGGATGTCGGGGGCGAGCAGCGACTCCAGGTCGATGTCGCTCGCGTGCTGCGTGGAGACGACGACCGTGTCGAGACGGACGGCCTTGTCGCCGTCGTACTCGATGGTGACCTGGGTCTTTCCGTCGGGTCGCAGGTACGGGATGGTCCCGTTCTTGCGGACCTCGGTCAGGCGGCGCGCGAGACGGTGCGCGATGTGGATCGGCAGCGGCATCAGCTCGGGCGTCTCGTCCGTGGCGTAGCCGAACATCAGGCCCTGGTCGCCGGCACCCTGCTTGTCGAGCTCGTCCTCGTCACCCTCGACACGCTTCTCGTACGCCGTGTCGACACCCTGCGCGATGTCCGGGGACTGCGCGCCGATGGACACCGAGACGCCGCAGGAGGCGCCGTCGAAGCCCTTCTTCGACGAGTCGTAGCCGATCTCCAGGATCTTGTCGCGGACCAGCTGGGCGATCGGCGCGTACGCCTTGGTCGTGACCTCTCCGGCCACGTGCACCAGGCCCGTGGTGATGAGGGTCTCCACGGCGACGCGGGAGGTCGGGTCCTCGCGCAGAAGCGCGTCGAGGATCGTGTCGCTGATCTGGTCAGCGATCTTGTCGGGGTGACCCTCGGTCACTGACTCCGAGGTGAAGAGACGACGGGACACAACGCTCCCTGGGGTTGCAGCGGCTGCTGGCTGATCATGGTCGGTCGCGCCGGGAGCTGCGCCCGGCTGCGGTTCCGAGACCAGTTTATCGGTCGGTTCTGCTCGTTGGACCACGTGTCTCGATCCGTGGAGTCCGGAGATCTCCGGATCTGCTCGTACGAACGTCTGTCTCGGCTGTCGACGACACTACGCGCGGGCCCGGGATCATGCCCCCGGGCCCGGGTCCGGGAGGGCTACGGGCGGTCGGCGGGCGCGGCGGCTGTTTGTCCGAAACGCCGGCCCACCAGATCCCACACCGTGTCGGCGAGGGCTTCCTTCGGGCCGTACGGGACCGGCGTCTCGGAGCCGTCGGCCCCCAGGACCACGGCCTCGTTCTCCTCGGAGCCGAACGTCTTGCGCTCGCCGACCTCGTTGACGACGAGCAGGTCGCACCCCTTGCGCCGGAGCTTGAGGCGGCCGTTGGCGAGCACGTCGTCGGTCTCCGCGGCGAAGCCGACGACCAGTTGGTCCGGACGGGCCCGCTCGGCGGAGATCTCGGCCAGGATGTCCGGATTGCGGACCAGTGTGAGCGGCGCGGGCTCCTCGCCGTCCTTCTTCTTGATCTTCCCGGCGGCGTACGACTCGGGCCGGAAGTCGGCGACGGCGGCCGCCATGACCACGGCGTCGGCGTCCGAGGCCGCCTTCAGGACGGCTTCCCGCAGCTGTACGGCGGTGCCGACGCGGACCACATCGGCGCCCGCCGGGTCCGGCAGCCCGGTGTTCGCCTCGATCAGGGTGACCCTGGCCCCCCGCGCGACGGCGGTCCGCGCGAGGGCGTACCCCTGCTTGCCGGAGGAGCGGTTGCCGAGATAGCGGACGGGGTCGAGCGGCTCGCGCGTGCCGCCCGCGCTGATCACCACGTGCCGCCCGGCCAGATCCCGCTCGGCACTCCCCCGCGCGAGCACCCGGCGGCACACCTCGAACAGCTCGCCCGGGTCGGGCAGCCGCCCCTTGCCGGTGTCGACGCCGGTGAGCCGGCCGACGGCGGGCTCGACGACGACCGCGCCCCGGCGACGCAGCGTCGCCACGTTCTCCTGCGTCGCGGGGTGCTCCCACATCTCGGTGTGCATCGCGGGCGCGAAGACGACCGGGCAGCGGGCGGTGAGCAGGGTGTTGGTCAGCAGGTCGTCGGCGAGCCCGTGCGCGGCCTTGGCCAGCATGTCGGCGGTGGCCGGGGCCACGATCACGAGGTCGGCGTCCTGCCCGATCCGGACGTGCGGCACCTCGTGGACGTCGGACCAGACCTCGGTCGAGACGGGATGGCCGGACAGTGCCGACCAGGTGGCGGCCCCGACGAAGTGCAGCGCCGACGCGGTCGGCACCACCCGTACGTCGTGCCCCGACTCGGTCAGCCGGCGCAGCAGCTCGCACGCCTTGTAGGCGGCGATGCCGCCGCTGACCCCCAGAACGACCTTCGGCTTGGCCATCGGAAAACTCGCCTCTCCCCGCGCGCGCCTGATGCGTGTACGTACCCATGACACACCACAGGCCCGGCAGTCGCGCTGCCGGGCCTGTGGTGGGATGTTCTGTCGCCTACTGGGCGGGGCCCTCGATGGCCTCGGAGGTCAGCAGACCCGCGTTGATCTCGCGCAGCGCGATCGAGAGCGGCTTCTCGTGGACGTGGGTGTCCACCAGCGGGCCGACGTACTCAAGAAGACCCTCACCGAGCTGCGAGTAGTACGCGTTGATCTGGCGGGCACGCTTGGCCGCGTAAATCACCAGGCTGTACTTCGAGTCGGTTGCCTCAAGGAGCTCATCAATCGGAGGGTTGATGATGCCCTCGGGCGCGGTAATGGAAGAGGACACTCTCTGCCTTCCGATGGGGATCGAAGATGTGAGCTGAATCAAATGAGTCGAATCGGCGTCAGATAAATGACGTCATACGACTCGATCAAACAACTCGCATCAAGGCTAGCAGCTCACGGGCCACGTCCTCGACCGAGGTGTTGACCAGTGTCGTATCGAACTCGGCCTCGGCGGCCAGTTCGACCTTCGCGGCGGCCAGGCGGCGCTCGATGACCTCCGGCGCCTCGGTGCCCCGGCCGGTGAGCCGGCGGACCAGTTCGTCCCAGCTCGGCGGCGCGAGGAAGACGAGCTGGGCCTCGGGCATCGACTCGCGTACGAGCCGGGCGCCCTGGAGGTCGATCTCCAGGAGGACGGGCTCGCCCGCTTCGAGGTGTTCGAGCACGGCCTTGCGCGGGGTTCCGTAGCGGTTGCCCGCGAACTCGGCCCACTCAAGGAGCTCGCCGTTGGCGACGAGCTTGTCGAACTCCTCGTCGTCGACGAAGAAGTACTGCACGCCGTGCCGCTCGCCGGGGCGCGGCTTGCGGGTCGTCGCCGACACCGAGAGCCAGACCTCGGGGTGAACCTTGCGCATATGAGCGACGACCGTGCTCTTGCCGACCCCGGAGGGGCCGGAGAGCACGGTCAGCCGCGGACGTGCGTCCGGGGGTACGGGGGTGGTCCCCCGGGGTGTTGCTGCCATGCGGCGATTATTCCAGCTTCTCGGGTATGCCCGAGACGTCAGGCCCCGGAGCCGCCGAACTCGCGCTCAAGGGACGCGATCTGGTTGGAGCCGAGCCCCCGCACGCGGCGGCTCTCGGAAATCCCGAGCCGCTCCATGATCTGCTTGGCGCGGACCTTGCCCACGCCGGGCAGGGACTCAAGGAGCGCGGAGACCTTCATCTTCCCGATGACGTCGTTCTCCTGGCCCGACTTGATGACCTCGTGGAGCGAGGCGCCGGAGTGCTTGAGTCGATTCTTGACCTCGGCCCGCTCCCGGCGAGCCGCGGCGGCCTTTTCGAGCGCGGCTGCGCGCTGTTCAGGGGTAAGGGGCGGAAGAGCCACGCCTACGTCACCTCGGATGTCGAACTGTCGGATACGGACCGGTGAGGAACCTAATCGCCCCACACCAGGCGAGCAACGAACAACGCACTCGCGCACGTGCTCGTCTGCTCTCGTCGGAGACTAGCGGCCAAGGCCGCTCCAGTCAGCGAGAACAGACGAAAAGTCCTGGTCAGCCTCAGCCGACCGGGACTTTTCGGACAAAACACCCTGGTTTTGAGTAAGGAAATTGTCAACGTTCGGTGTGCGCGCACCCCGCGACCTCTCCGGACGGGCGGTCCCGGCGTTCCGGGAACCGGTCCGGCGGCCGTCCTCGCACGTCCGGGAAGCGCGGCGCCCCGGTGCGACGTATGTCACACCGGGGCGCCGTGGTGGATCACGCCTGCCCGATCGCCGCGCGGACCTCGTCGGCGTAGCGGGCCGCCGCCTCGCGCAGGGCGCTCACGTCGGGGCCGTGGCGCAGGACGCCGCGGCTGACGCTCGGGACGACGTTGCGCACGGCGGAGCCGAAGACGCCGGGGAGGTCGGCCGGGGTCGCGCCCTGGGCGCCGATGCCGGGGGCGAGCAGCGGGCCGTTGATGTCGAGGTTCACCCCGGCGTCGCCCAGCGTCGCGCCGACCACCGCGCCGACCGAGCCCATCGGCGAGGCGCCCGCGTTCTCGGCGGCCATGTGGTCCAGCATCAGCTGGGCAAGGGGACGGCCGTCGGCCGCCGTCGAGCGCTGGACCTCGGCGCCCTCCGGGTTGGAGGTCAGGGCAAGGACGAAGACGCCCGAGCCGGACTTCGCGGCCAGGTCGAGCGCCGGGCGCAGCGAGCCGAAGCCGAGGTAGGGCGAGACGGTCACGGCGTCCGAGAAGAGCGGGGACGCCGGGTCCAGGTAGGTGGCCGCGTACGCCGCCATGGTGGAGCCGATGTCGCCGCGCTTGGCGTCCATCAGGACCAGCGTGCCGGCCGCGCGGGCCTCCTCGACGGCCTTCTCCAGGACGGCGATGCCGCGCGAGCCGAACCGCTCGAAGAACGCCGACTGCGGCTTGAGGACGGCCACCCGGTCGGCCAGCGCCTCCACCGCGATGCGGGTGAAGCGCTCAAGACCGGCGATGTCGTCGTTCAGGCCCCAGTCCGCGAGCAGGGACGCGTGCGGGTCGATGCCCACGCAGAGCGGGCCGCGGGTGTCCATCGCCTCGCGCAGTCGGGTACCGAAGGGGATCATGCGGCGGCCTTCTTCCGGGTCTCGGCGCCGACGGCCTCGGCGAGCGTTGCGTACGGGGAGGTGGCGAGCCGGGCGGCGAGGCCCTTGTGGATCGCGCGGCCCCAGAAGGGACCCTCGTAGATGAAGGCGCTGTAGCCCTGGACCAGGGTGGCACCGGCCAGGATGCGCTGCCAGGCGTCCTCGGCGTTCTCGATGCCGCCGACGCCGATCAGGACCAGGCGGTCGCCGACGCGGGCGTACAGGCGGCCGAGGACCTCCAGGGAGCGCTCCTTGAGCGGGGCGCCGGACAGGCCGCCGGTCTCCTTGACGAGGTCGGCGGAGGACTTCAGGCCGAGCCCGTCCCGGGCGATCGTGGTGTTCGTGGCGATGATGCCGTCGAGGCCGAGCTCGACGGCGAGGTCGGCGACCGCGTCGATGTCGGCGTCGGCGAGGTCGGGCGCGATCTTGACGAGCAGCGGGACGCGACGGCCCCGGACGCTGCGGTCGGCGGCCTCGCGCACGGCGGTCAGGAGCGGGCGCAGCGACTCGGTGGCCTGGAGGTTGCGCAGGCCGGGCGTGTTCGGCGAGGAGACGTTCACGACGAGGTAGTCGGCGTGCTCGGCCAGGCGCTCGGTCGACTTCACGTAGTCGGCGGCGGCCTCGGCCTCGGGGACGACCTTGGTCTTGCCGATGTTGACGCCCACGGTCGTACGGAACACCGCCTTGCGTGCCGCCAGGCGCTCGGCCACCGCCGCCGAGCCCTCGTTGTTGAACCCCATGCGGTTGATCAGCGCGCGGTCCGGCACGAGCCGGAACAGGCGCTTCTTCGGGTTGCCGGGCTGAGGCTCGCCGGTGACCGTGCCGATCTCGATGTGGTCGAACCCGAGCATGGACATGCCGTCGATCGCCACGGCGTTCTTGTCGAAGCCGGCGGCGAGGCCGAAGGGGCCGTGCATGCGCAGGCCGAGCGCCTCGGTGCGCAGCTCCTTGTACCGGGGGGCGAGCACGGCGGCGACGAAGGTGCGCAGGACGGGGATGCGGGCCGCGAGGCGGATCCAGCGGAAGGCCAGGTAGTGGGCCTGCTCCGGGTCCATCCGCTTGAAGACGAGGTTGAAGAAGAGCTTGTACATGTTTCTCGGTGTCCTCAGGGGCTCATGACGAGGGGGACACCGATTTCCGGTGTCCCCCTCGTCGCCGTCTGCTAGTCGCGGGCCGCGGTCAGGTGTTCCGCGTGTTCCTGGAGCGAACGGACGCCCACGTCACCGTGGTTGAGGGCGTCGATGCCCTGGACCGCGGCCGCGAGCGCCTGGACCGTGGTCAGACAGGGTACGGAGCGGGCGACCGCCGCCGTGCGGATCTCGTAGCCGTCGAGGCGGCCGCCGGTGCCGTACGGCGTGTTGACGATGAGGTCGACCTCGCCGTCGTGGATCAGCTGGACGATCGTCTTCTCGCCGTTCGGGCCCTCGCCCTCGCTGAGCTTGCGGACGACCGTGGCGTTGATGCCGTTGCGGCGCAGGACCTCTGCGGTACCGGAAGTGGCCATCAACTCGAAGCCGTGGGCGACCAGTTCGCGCGCCGGGAAGATCATCGTGCGCTTGTCCCGGTTGGCGACCGAGATGAACGCGCGGCCCTTCGTCGGCAGCGGACCGTAGGCGCCCGCCTGCGACTTGGCGTACGCGGTGCCGAACACCGAGTCGATGCCCATGACTTCACCCGTGGAGCGCATCTCCGGGCCGAGCACCGTGTCGACGCCGCGCCCGTGGACGTCGCGGAAGCGGCTCCACGGCATCACGGCCTCCTTGACGGAGATCGGCGCGTCCAGCGGCAGGGTGCCGCCGTCGCCCTCCTTCGGGAGCATGCCCTCGGCGCGCAGCTCGGCGACGGTCGCGCCGAGCGAGATGCGGGCGGCGGCCTTCGCGAGCGGCACCGCGGTCGCCTTCGAGGTGAAGGGGACGGTGCGCGAGGCGCGCGGGTTGGCTTCGAGGACGTAGAGGATGTCGCCCGCCATCGCGAACTGGATGTTGATCAGTCCGCGGACGCCGACTCCCTTGGCGATGGCCTCCGTCGAGGCGCGCAGGCGCTTGATGTCGAAGCCGCCGAGCGTGATCGGGGGCAGCGCGCACGCCGAGTCGCCGGAGTGGATGCCGGCCTCCTCGATGTGCTCCATGACGCCGCCGAGGTAGAGCTCGGTGCCGTCGTAGAGGGCGTCCACGTCGATCTCGATGGCGTCGTCCAGGAAGCGGTCGACGAGGACGGGGCGGGACGGCGAGATCTCGGTGGACTCGGCGATGTACGAGGACAGCCGCTCCTCGTCGTACACGATCTCCATGCCGCGGCCGCCGAGCACGTACGACGGGCGTACGAGGACGGGGTAGCCGATCTCGTCGGCGATGGCCTTGGCGCCCGCGAAGGTGGTGGCGGTGCCGTGCTTGGGCGCGGGCAGCCCGGCCTCGGCGAGCACGCGGCCGAAGGCGCCGCGGTCCTCGGCTGCGTGGATGGCCTCGGGCGGGGTGCCGACCACCGGGACGCCGTTGTCCTTGAGCGCCTGCGCCAGGCCCAGCGGGGTCTGGCCGCCGAGCTGGACGACGACGCCCGCGACCGGGCCGGCCAGGGTCTCGGCGTGGACGATCTCCAGGACGTCTTCGAGCGTGAGCGGCTCGAAGTAGAGGCGGTCGGAGGTGTCGTAGTCCGTCGAGACGGTCTCCGGGTTGCAGTTGACCATCACGGTCTCGTAGCCCGCGTCGCTCAGCGCGAAGGAGGCGTGGACGCAGGAGTAGTCGAACTCGATGCCCTGGCCGATGCGGTTCGGGCCCGAGCCCAGGATGATCACGGCGGGCTTGGTGCGCGGCGCGACCTCGCTCTCCTCGTCGTACGAGGAGTAGAAGTACGGGGTCTTGGCGGCGAACTCGGCGGCGCAGGTGTCGACCGTCTTGTAGACCGGGCGCACTCCGAGCGCGTGCCGGACCTCGCGGACGACGTCCTCGCGCAGGCCGCGGATCTCGGCGATCTGGGCGTCGGAGAAGCCGTGCCGCTTGGCCTCGGCGAGCAGCTCGGGGTCGAGCTTCTCGGCGGCGGCCAGGTCGTCCGCGATCTCCTTGATCAGGAAGAGCTGGTCGACGAACCACGGGTCGATCTTCGTGGACTCGAAGACCTCTTCGGGGGTGGCGCCCGCCCGGATCGCGTACATGACCGTGTTGATGCGCCCGTCGGTCGGCCGCTTGGCCTCCTCCAGGAGGACGTCCTTGGCACCGACCGGGCCCGTGAAGTCGAACTGCGAGCCCTTCTTCTCCAGGGAGCGCAGCGCCTTCTGGAGCGCCTCGGTGAAGTTGCGGCCGATCGCCATGGCCTCGCCCACCGACTTCATGGTGGTGGTGAGGGTGGAGTCGGCGGAGGGGAACTTCTCGAAGGCGAACCGGGGGGCCTTCACGACGACGTAGTCGAGCGTCGGCTCGAAGGAGGCCGGCGTCTTCTCGGTGATGTCGTTGGGGACCTCGTCCAGCGTGTAGCCGATGGCGAGCTTGGCGGCGATCTTCGCGATCGGGAAGCCGGTGGCCTTCGACGCGAGCGCGGAGGACCGCGAGACGCGCGGGTTCATCTCGATGACGATGACGCGGCCGTCGGCCGGGTCGATCGCGAACTGGATGTTGCAGCCGCCGGTGTCGACGCCGACCTCGCGGATGATCGCGATGCCGATGTCGCGCAGCCGCTGGTACTCGCGGTCGGTCAGCGTCATCGCCGGGGCGACGGTGATCGAGTCGCCGGTGTGCACGCCCATCGGGTCGAAGTTCTCGATGGAGCAGACGACCACGACGTTGTCGTGCTTGTCGCGCATGAGCTCCAGCTCGTACTCCTTCCAGCCGAGGATGGACTCCTCCAGGAGCACCTCGGTGGTCGGCGAGAGCGTGAGGCCCTGCCCCGCGATGCGGCGCAGCTCCTCCTCGTCGTGCGCGAAGCCGGAGCCGGCGCCGCCCATGGTGAAGGAGGGGCGCACGACGACCGGGTAGCCGCCGAGCGTCTCGACGCCCGCCAGGACGTCGTCCATGGAGTGGCAGATGACCGAGCGGGCGGACTCGCCGTAGCCGATCTTGGCCTTGACGGCCTCGACGACGCCCTTGAACAGGTCGCGGTCCTCGCCCTTGTTGATGGCCTCGACGTTGGCGCCGATGAGCTCGACGCCGTACTTCTCCAGGACGCCCTGCTCGTGCATGGAGATCGCGGTGTTGAGCGCGGTCTGGCCGCCGAGGGTGGGCAGGAGGGCGTCGGGGCGTTCCTTGGCGATGATCTTCTCGACGAACTCGGGGGTGATCGGCTCGACGTACGTGGCGTCGGCGATCTCCGGGTCGGTCATGATCGTCGCCGGGTTGGAGTTGACCAGGATGACCCTCAGGCCCTCGGCCTTGAGGATGCGGCAGGCCTGGGTGCCGGAGTAGTCGAACTCGGCGGCCTGGCCGATGACGATCGGGCCGGAGCCGATGACCAGGACGGACTGGATGTCGGAGCGCTTAGGCACGCTGGCCCTCCATGAGCTCTACGAAGCGGTCGAAGAGGTACGCGGCGTCGTGCGGTCCCGCGGCTGCTTCGGGGTGGTACTGGACGCTGAAGGCCGGCTGGTCGAGCAGCTGGAGGCCTTCGACGACCTGGTCGTTCAGACAGACGTGGGAGACCTCGGCGCGCCCGTAGGGCGTCTCGGAGACCTTGTCGAGCGGCGCGTCGACGGCGAAGCCGTGGTTGTGCGCGGTGATCTCGACCTTGCCGGTCGTACGGTCCTGCACCGGCTGGTTGATGCCGCGGTGGCCGTACTTCAGCTTGTACGTGCCGAAGCCGAGCGCGCGGCCCAGGATCTGGTTGCCGAAGCAGATGCCGAACAGCGGCGTCTTGCGTGCGAGGACGGCCTGCATGACGGCGACGGGGCCGTCGGCGGTGGCCGGGTCGCCCGGGCCGTTGGAGAAGAACACGCCGTCGGGGTTGACCGCGTACACGTCCTCGGCGGTGGCGGTCGCGGGCAGCACGTGCACCTCGATGCCGCGCTCGGCCATGCGGTGCGGGGTCATGCCCTTGATGCCGAGGTCGACGGCGGCGACGGTGAACTTCTTCTCGCCGATCGCGGGGACGACGTACGTCTCCTTGGTGGCGACCTCCGCGGAGAGGTTCGCGCCGACCATCTGGGGCGCTTCCTTCACGCGGGCGAGCAGCGCCGCGTCGTCCGCGACGGCCTCGCCGGAGAAGATGCCGACGCGCATGGCGCCGCGCTCGCGCAGGTGGCGGGTCAGTGCGCGGGTGTCGATGCCACAGATCCCGACGACGCCCTGCTTGACGAGCTCGTCGTCCAGGGAGCGGCGCGAGCGCCAGTTGGACGGGATGCGGGCGGGGTCGCGCACGACGTAACCGGCCACCCAGATGCGCGAGGACTCGGGGTCCTCGTCGTTCACGCCGGTGTTGCCGACGTGCGGGGCGGTCATCACGACGACCTGGCGGTGGTACGACGGGTCGGTCAGGGTCTCCTGGTAGCCGGTCATGCCGGTGGAGAACACGGCCTCGCCGAAGGTCTCCCCCACGGCCCCGTAGGCGCGGCCGCGGAAGATACGGCCGTCCTCCAGGACGAGTACGGCGGGAGCTTTGGCGGCTCCCCGGGTGGAGGTCGTCATCGTGCGGCGCCTTCCGTCGTGTTGGTGGGTTGTTCAGAGGTCTCGGTCATGGAGTTGATGGCTTCGACCCAGGCCGGGTGCTGCTCGGCCCGGTCGGAGCGGAAGCCCGAGTCGATGAGCTTGTCGCCGTGCTTCCAGGTGACGACGAGCAGGCCGCCCTCGGTGAGAACCTTGCCCGCGATGCCCTTGTCGAGCCGGGCCTCGCGCAGCTGCGCGGCCGGGACGAAGAAGTCGTCCGCCCCGGGGCGTACGACGTCCAGGCCCGCGTCCGTCAGGGTGAGCTCGGCCTTGCTGCGCACGCCCAGGCCGTGCGCCACGATGCGGTCGAGCCACTGCCCGGCGGTGGTGGAGCCGTGGTAGCGGCCGCTCAGCTTCAGTTTCGCCTCGCCCGGCGTCTCTGGCGCGGTGGGCAGGTCGGGCAGGTCGGCCTGGAGGCGGCCGCGCCACTGCCAGCCCTGGCGCATCAGCCAGTAGACGAGCGCCACGAAGAGCGCGAGACCGACGAGCCAGCCGATCCGTCCGCCCCAGTTGGTCACCTCGGCGGACTTCTCCTCCGCGGCCAGATTGATCAGTGATGCGTACGTCACGCCAGCTTCCCGTCCACGACCGTTGCCCGGCCCCGCAGGAAGGTGTGGGTGATGCGTCCGGGCAGCTCGCGGCCCTCGTAGGGGGTGTTGCGGCTGCGGGAGGCGAAGCCCGCGGGGTTCACCTCACCACGGTATGCCGGATCGACGAGCGTCAGGTTGGCGGGTTCGCCTGCCGAGACGGGGCGTCCGTGGCCCGTGGCCTGCCCGATCTGGGCGGGCTTGTGGGACATGCGGTCGGCGACGCCGGCCCAGTCGAGCATTCCGGTCTCGACCATCGTGTGCTGGACGACGGAGAGCGCGGTCTCCAGGCCGACCATGCCCATGGCGGCCGCGGCCCACTCGCAGTCCTTGTCCTCGTGCGGGTGCGGGGCGTGGTCGGTGGCGACGATGTCGATGGTGCCGTCGGCGAGCGCCTCGCGCAGCGCCATGACGTCCTTCTCCGTACGCAGCGGCGGGTTGACCTTGTAGACCGGGTTGTACGAGCGGACCAGCTCGTCGGTGAGGAGCAGGTGGTGCGGGGTGACCTCGGCGGTCACGTCGATGCCGCGCGACTTGGCCCAGCGGACGATCTCGACCGAGCCGGCGGTCGACAGGTGGCAGATGTGCACGCGGGAGCCGACGTGCTCGGCGAGCAGCACGTCGCGGGCGATGATCGACTCCTCGGCGACGGCGGGCCAGCCGCCGAGGCCGAGCTCGGCCGAGACGATGCCTTCGTTCATCTGGGCGCCCTCGGTCAGGCGGGGCTCCTGGGCGTGCTGCGCGACGACGCCGCCGAAGGCCTTCACGTACTCCAGGGCGCGGCGCATGATCACGGCGTCGTCGACGCACTTGCCGTCGTCGGAGAAGACGGTGACGCCGGCGGCGGAGTCGTGCATGGCGCCGAGCTCGGAGAGCTTCTTGCCCTCAAGGCCGACGGTGACGGCGCCGATGGGCTGCACGTCGCAGTAGCCGGACTCCTTGCCGAGCCGCCAGACCTGCTCGACGACGCCCGCGGTGTCGGCGACGGGGAAGGTGTTGGCCATGGCGAAGACCGAGGTGAAGCCGCCGCGTGCGGCCGCCTGGGTGCCGGTGAGGACGGTCTCGGAGTCCTCGCGGCCGGGCTCGCGCAGGTGGGTGTGCAGGTCGACGAGGCCGGGCAGCAGGATCTGGCCCTCGGCGTCGACGACGGTCGCGTCCCCCGCCTCCAGGCCGGTGCCGACGGCGGCGATCGTCTCGCCGTCGATCAGGACGTCCTGGACCTCGCCGCCCAGAACCTTCGCACCACGGATAAGGATCTTGCTCATGGTTACTTGTTCTCCGAATCGGTGGGACGGGCGTGGCTGACGGCGGGCTCGTTGCCGCCGAGCAGCAGGTACAGGACCGCCATGCGGGTGTGGACGCCGTTGGCGACCTGCTCGACGACCGTGCAGCGGTCGGAGTCGGCGACCTCGGCGGTGATCTCCATGCCGCGCACCATCGGGCCGGGGTGCATGACGATGCCGTGCTCGGGCATCTTGGCCATGCGCTCGCCGTCGAGCCCGTAGCGCCGCGAGTACTCGCGCTCGGTCGGGAAGAAGGCGGCGTTCATGCGTTCGCGCTGCACACGCAGCATCATCACCGCGTCGGACTTCGGCAGCACGGCGTCCAGGTCGTACGACACGTCGCAGGTCCAGTGCTCGACGCCGACCGGGAGCAGCGTCGGCGGGGCCACCAGGGTGACCTCGGCGCCCAGCGTGTGCAGCAGGTCCACGTTGGAGCGGGCCACCCGGCTGTGCAGCACGTCGCCGACGAGGGTGATCCGCTTGCCGGCCAGGTCCTGGCCGAGCGCGTCCTTGCCGACCAGGCGGCGGCGCATGGTGAACGCGTCGAGCAGCGCCTGGGTGGGGTGCTGGTGGGTGCCGTCACCGGCGTTGATGACCGGGGCGTCGATCCAGCCGGAGGTGGCCAGGCGGTAGGGGGCACCGGACGCGCTGTGCCGGATGACGACGGCGTCGACGCCCATCGCCTCCAGGGTCTGCGCGGTGTCCTTCAGGGACTCGCCCTTGGAGACCGAGGAGCCCTTGGCGGCGAAGTTGATGACATCGGCCGACAGGCGCTTCTCGGCGGCCTCGAAGGAGATCCGGGTGCGGGTGGAGTCCTCGAAGAACAGGTTGCAGATCGTCCGGCCGCGCAGCGCGGGGAGCTTCTTTATCGGCCGGTCGGAGACGCGGGCCATCTCCTCGGCGGTGTCGAGGATGAGGACGGCGTCGTCGCGGGTGAGGTCGGCGGCCGAGATGAGGTGACGCATCATCTGGGGGTTCTCCAGGTGTGGTGGAGGTTTGGGCATGCGGGCGCGCAGAAGCAGGCCGTACGGGTCCGGGTGGGCCGTACGGAGTCGTGTGGGGCCTACTGCTCGCCGGCCGGGGCGGTCTGCTTGACACCGAGCAGCACGGCGTCGCGGCCGTCCTCCTCGGCGAGCTGGACCTTGACCGTCTCCCGCAGCGACGTGGGGAGGTTCTTGCCGACGTAGTCGGCGCGGATCGGGAGTTCGCGGTGGCCGCGGTCGACGAGGACCGCGAGCTGGACGGCGCGGGGGCGGCCGATGTCGCCGAGCGCGTCGAGGGCGGCGCGGATGGTGCGGCCGGAGAAGAGGACGTCGTCGACGAGGACGACCAGGCGACCGTCGACGTCGCCGGGGATCTCGGTGCGGCCGAGCGCCCGGGCGGGCTTCATCCGCAGGTCGTCGCGGTACATGGTGATGTCGAGGGAGCCGACCGGGGTCTTGCGCCCGGTGATCTCCTCCAGCTTCACGGCGAGCCGCTCGGCGAGGAAGACGCCGCGGGTCGGGATGCCGAGGAGCACCACGTCGTCGGCGCCCTTGGCGCGTTCGACGATCTCGTGGGCGATACGGGTCAGGACGCGGGCGATGTCGGGGCCTTCGAGAACGGGCCGCGCCGCATCGGGGTGCGCCGGATCCTGCTGGTTCTGCGGGTGCTGCGTGTCCATATGAAACGGACCTCCTTCTCCGCCTCACGGGACGGACCTTAAAGGACGTCGGAATTGCGTCACCAACGGTACCAGGGGCCGGGAGGCACCCAATACCGGGCCATCACTCGAACGGGTGAGTGCGCCCGACGAATCGCCGTGACCTGTATGGCCCGGCCCACGCGGAGCCTGTCACTCCTCCGGGGCGAGGGTGTGGACCATTCGGCTTGACGCGGCCAAGTAACGCTGCGTAACCTCACAGTGAGTTACAGCCGCGCGGCGGAGCCGCACGTTGTCACAGCGTCCGGGGAGCTATATGTCCAGCGAATACGCAAAACAGCTCGGGGCCAAGCTCCGCGCCATCCGCACCCAGCAGGGCCTCTCCCTCCACGGTGTGGAGGAGAAGTCCCAGGGCCGCTGGAAGGCCGTCGTGGTCGGCTCGTACGAGCGCGGCGACCGTGCCGTGACCGTACAGCGCCTTGCCGAGCTGGCGGACTTCTACGGCGTTCCGGTGCAGGAGCTGCTGCCGGGCACCACGCCGGGCGGGGCCGCCGAGCCGCCGCCGAAGCTGGTCCTCGACCTTGAGCGCCTCGCACACGTCCCGCCGGAGAAGGCGGGCCCGCTGCAGCGTTACGCGGCGACCATCCAGTCGCAGCGCGGCGACTACAACGGCAAGGTCCTCTCGATCCGCCAGGACGACCTGCGCACCCTTGCCGTGATCTACGACCAGTCCCCCTCGGTGCTGACCGAGCAGCTGATCAGCTGGGGCGTCCTTGACGCGGACGCGCGCCGTGCGGTCGCCCACGAAGAGGGCTGACGCCCCTTCAGCAGAAACGTGCCGTCGGGTCCGGTGGGAGCACTCCGCTCCCACCGGGCCCGACGGCGTTTTCGCGTATGGGGCGCGGGGATGCCGAAGGGCCCGCAGCACACGTGGTGCTGCGGGCCCTTCGTAGGCCTTTGCCTGCGACGCTAGTCGCGGCGCAGGCTCGGCTTGAGGTCCTTGAAACGGGCGAGCAGCCCGTTCACGAACGCCGGCGAGTCATCCGTGGAGAACTCCTTCGCCAGCTGGACGGCCTCGTCGATGACGACCGCGTCGGGCGTCTCGTCCTCCCAGACGAGCTCGTACGCACCGAGCCGCAGGATGTTCCGGTCGACGACCGGCATCCGGTCGAGCGTCCAGCCCACCGCGTACGTGGAGATGAGGTCGTCGATGCGGTCCACGTGGCCCGCGTACCCCTCGACGAGCTGCATCGTGTACTCGGCGACCGGCGGCTGACGGTCGTCGGACCGCGAGTGCCGCACCCAGTCCGCGAGGACCGTCTGCACGGACTCACCGCGCTGGTCGGCCTCGAAGAGGATCTGGAAGGCGCGCTTGCGGGCCTTGTTCCGGGCAGCCACGGTTAGCTGTTCACCCGGCCGAGGTAGTCACCGGTGCGGGTGTCGACCTTGATCTTCTCACCGGTGGTGATGAAGAGCGGGACGCCGATCTCGTAACCGGTCTCCAGGGTGGCCGGCTTGGTGCCGCCGGTGGAGCGGTCGCCCTGGACGCCCGGGTCGGTGTGCTGGATGACCAGCTCGACGGCGGCGGGGAGCTCGACGTAGAGCACCGCGCCCTCGTGCTGCGCGACCGAGGCGGTGAAGCCCTCGATCAGGAAGTTGGCGGCGTCGCCGACAGCCTTGCGGTCGACCATCAGCTGGTCGTACGTGTCCATGTCCATGAAGACGAAGTACTCGCCGTCCATGTACGAGAACTGCATGTCGCGGCGGTCGATGGTGGCCGTCTCGACCTTCACACCGGCGTTGAAGGTCTTGTCGACCACCTTGCCGGAGAGCACGTTCTTGAGCTTGGTGCGCACGAAGGCCGGGCCCTTGCCGGGCTTGACGTGCTGG
Organism: Streptomyces sp. NBC_00212; assembly: GCF_045206365.1. Taxonomy (NCBI): domain Bacteria; kingdom Bacillati; phylum Actinomycetota; class Actinomycetes; order Kitasatosporales; family Streptomycetaceae; genus Streptomyces; species Streptomyces sp. NBC_00212. The sequence goes on along the minus strand of NZ_CP108115.1, from coordinate 7,119,446 downwards.
AACTCGACGACGGACCAGAGCTGGCCTCCGTCGAGCTTGAGCACCAGGCCGTTCTTGAGGTCGTTCGTGGAAGCCACGGTTGCGGAATCTCCTGGACTGAAAGCTGGTGGACGACCGAGGGTACGCACACGAGGCACGTACGCGTGCTAGAGCGCTAGCAGCTCCTTGGTCGTGATGGTGAGTAGCTCGGGGCCGCCGTCCGCCTCGGGGCGTACGACGAGCGTGTCATCGATCCGGACGCCGCCCCGGCCCGGGAGGTGGACCCCCGGTTCGACGGTGACCGGCACGCAAGTCTCCAGTTTACCCATGGCTCCAGGTGCGAGCTGCGGCTCCTCGTCGATTTCGATCCCGACGCCGTGTCCGGTGAGCGGTCCGAAGGCCTCCGCGTGACCCGCCGAGTCCAGCACCTGGCGGGCCGCGCGGTCCACCGCGCGGTACTCGGCGCCCGGTACGAGGGCCTCCCGGCCGGCCCGCTGGGCTGCGAAAACGGCGTCGTACAGCTCGATCTGCCAGTCGGCGGGGGTGGTGCCGATCACGAACGTACGGCCGATCTCGCAGCGGTAGCCGCGGTAGGTGGCGCCCAGGCAGACCGAGAGGAAGTCGCCCTCCTCGACCCGTCGGTCGGCCGGACGGTGGCCCGCCCGGCCCGAGTTGGGGCCGGTGCCGACCGAGGTCATGAAGGCGGGCCCGTCCGCGCCGTGGTCGACCAGGCGGCGCTCCAGTTCCAGGGCGAGATGACGCTCGGTGCGGCCGACCAGGATCGACTCCAGGAGCTCGCCCAGGGCCTGATCGGTGATCTCGGCGGCGATGCGCAGGCAGGCGATCTCGTCCTCGTCCTTGACCAGGCGGCGCTGCTCGACCGCGCCGCCCAGGTCGCCCAGGAGCAGCCGGGGCGCGACCGAGCCGAGCGCGCGGTGGCGGGCCACCGACAGGTGGTGCTCCTCCACGGCCAGCGAGTCGGCGCCGCTGGTCTGGGCGAGGTCGGCGGCCGCGACGGCGGGGTCGCCGCCGGGGGCGGGCAGCACGGTGAGCCGGAGCTGCTCGTCGAGGTGCCCCTCGATGAGGTCGCCCGACGGCGTGCGCGGGCACAGCAGCACGTCCTCGGCCGGGCCGACGAGCAGGACCGCGCCGGGCGGGGCGCCGCCAGCGAGGTAGCGGACATTGGCCGGGCGGGAGACCAGCGCGGCCGCGCTGCCCGCGGCCGCGCAGCGGTCCCGCAGCCAGCCGCGGCGCACCGCGAACACCTCTGACATGCCCCGAGCGTATGAGCGGGGCGCCGGGTCGGCCGTTCCAGCGCGTCCGACCGGGGGCCGGGTTACCAGCTCGGCGGGCTCGCGATCGTTCTGGCCAGGACGTCGTCCAGGAGACGGGCCGTGGTGGGCACGTCGTACTGGGAGTTGTCGATGATCGGCAGGCCCGAGCCGTACCAGCCGGCCATGCGGCCGTGGATGCCGGCCACCTCCTCGTCCGAGAGGCGGCGGTTGCCGCTGCGCTCCGCGTTGCGTTCCAGGACCACTTCGAGGCCCGGGAGCAGCACGACCGGCAGCAGGCCCGGGCCCACGTGCCGCTTCCAGCCGCCGAGGCCGACGACCGGCCGGTCGGGGAACACCGCGTCGTCGAGGATGCAGGAGATGCCGTTGGCCAGGAAGTTGCGCGCGGCGAAGCCGCAGGTGCGGCGGGCCAGGCGGTACTGGGCCTCGGAGTGGTCGTTCCAGCCCGACTGGGGGTCGGCGAACCCCGAGCACACCCATTCGCGCACGTCGTCGAGGCTGATGTGGGCGGTGGGCACGCGGCGGTGCTGCGCCCAGTACCGGGCCACGGTCGTCTTGCCTGCTCCGGCGGGGCCGATGAGGAGCACCGCGAGCGTGGTGGCGCCGGTCCCCTCGGGCGCCTGCGGGATCGGGACCGGGCCGCCGGGCGGCAGCGCGACGTGCCCGGTGGTGTCCCGGGACGGCGGGCGGGCCGAGGCGTGCTGCGGGGCGGGCCCGTGCCAACCCTGGCCGGGCGGCTGCTGGGTGCCCGCCGTGTGCGGGGCTCCCGGGTGATGGGCCGGGGCGGGCGGCGACTGCGGGTGGGCCGGGAGCTGGGCGGTCGCGGGCCCGGAACCGGGCGGGGGCCCGGGCTGGTAGGGCGGGGCGCCCGGCGCGGGCGGGGGCGCGCCGGGGCGCAGCGGAGCCGTCGCCTCCGGCTCGATCGGCTGGGCCCAGTCGTGCGGGGGCTGCCCCGGGGCGTGGGGCGGCGGCAGTGGAGCCCCCCCTGCGTGCTGCATCCGGTGCCACTCCGTCTCGTACAGGCAACTGGCGCTGGTCGGGCGCCCGTCGGTGTGGGGCGGCCCGGTGCAGAACCGTACCTCTCCCGGCCGCCACAGTGTGAACGGCCGGGGAGCGGCGACAGTGCCCGTCAGCCGAGTTCGTCCGCCAGTTCGTCGGCGAGCGCGCGCAGCGCCAGGCGGTAGGAGCCGATGCCGAAGCCCGCGACGGTGCCGGTGGCTACGGGTGCGATCACCGAGGTGTGGCGGAATTGCTCACGGGCGTACGGGTTCGAGATGTGGACCTCGATGAGCGGCGCGGTCCGCTGGGCGGCCGCGTCGCGCATTCCGTACGAATAATGGGTGAAGGCGCCCGGGTTGATGACGACCGGAATCCGACCGTCCGCAGCCTCGTGCAGCCAGCGGATGAGCTCGCCCTCGTCGTTGGTCTCGCGGACCGAGACCTCGAAGCCGAGCTCCTTGCCGAGCGCCTCGCAGACCTCGACGAGGCCCGCGTAGGTGGTGGCGCCGTACACGTCGGGCTCGCGCGAGCCGAGGCGGCCCAGGTTGGGGCCGTTGAGGACGAACACCCGCCGGGTCATGCGGAGACCTCGCCGTAGGCGGCGAGCAGCACCGACGGGTCGGGGCCCTCCAGGACGGTCGGCTTGGCGAGGCCGTCCAGGACGATGAAGCGCAGCAGGTTGCCGCGGGACTTCTTGTCCAGCTTCATGTTCTCCAGGAGCTTGGGCCACTGGTCGCCGCGGTAGGTGAGCGGCAGGCCGACGGACTGCAGGATCGCGCTGTGCCGGTCCGCCGTCGCGTCGTCCAACCGCCCTGCCAGACGGCCGAGTTCGGCCGCGAAGACCATGCCGACGGAGACGGCCGCGCCGTGCCGCCACTTGTAGCGCTCGTTCTTCTCGATGGCGTGGGCGAGGGTGTGGCCGTAGTTGAGGATCTCGCGCAGGCCCGATTCCTTGAGGTCGTTGGAGACCACTTCGGCCTTGACCCGGATGGAGCGCTCGATGAGCTCGGCGGTGTGCGGGCCCTCGGGGGTGCGGGCGCCGGCCGGGTCGGACTCGATCAGGTCGAGGATGACCGGGTCGGCGATGAAGCCGGTCTTGATGACCTCGGCCATGCCCGACACGTAGTCGTTGACCGGCAGCGAGTCGAGCGCGGCCAGGTCGCACAGGACGCCGACGGGCGGGTGGAACGAGCCGACGAGGTTCTTGCCCTCGGCGGTGTTGATGCCGGTCTTGCCGCCGACGGCCGCGTCCACCATGCCGAGCACGGTGGTCGGCACCGAGATCCAGCGCACCCCGCGCAGCCAGGTCGCGGCGACGAATCCGGCGAGGTCCGTGGTGGCGCCGCCGCCCACGCCGACGACGACGTCGGTGCGGGTGAAGCCGGACTGGCCGAGCGCCTTCCAGCAGTAGGCGGCGACCTCGGCGGTCTTGGCCTCCTCGGCGTTCGGGACCTGGATGGCGATGGCCTCGTAGCCCTCGGCGGCGAGGTCCGCGCGGATCTCGTCACCGGTGCCGGCCAGGGCCTCCGGGTGGATGATCGCGACCCGCTTGGCCCGGTCGCCGATGAGTCCGGCCAGTTCGCCCAGCAGGTTGCGGCCGACGAGCACTTCGTACGGGTCAGTGCCGGCGGCGCCGCCGACCTGGATCCGGGTGGGTGCCTGCTCCGTCATGCGTCCTTCAACTCCAGTGCGTCGAGGACCGCCTGGGCGACCTCTTCGGGGGTGCGCTCGTCGGTCGCGACGACCGCACGGGCGACTTCGGTGTACAGATGGCGCCGCGCGTCCATCAGCTCGCGCCACTGCCGGCGCGGGTTGACAGCGAGCAGCGGGCGGGCGGTGTTCAGGCCGACGCGCTTGACCGCCTCCTCGACGTCCATCGAGAGATAGACGACGGGGTACGGCGCGAGCAGTGCGCGGGTGTCGGCGTCGAGGATCGCGCCGCCGCCGAGGGCGAGCACGCCCGTGTGCTCGGCGAGCGCGGTGCGTACCGCGTCCCGTTCGAGCGCGCGGAAGTGCGGCTCGCCGTCCTCGATGAAGATGTCCGAGATCGCGCGGCCCTCGGCGGCCACGATGTCGGCGTCGGTGTCCCGGTAGGGCGCGCCGAGCCGCTCGGCGAGCAGCGCGCCCACGGTGGATTTGCCCGAGCCCATCGGCCCGACCAGGACGACCAGCGGTCCGGTGCTCACCGGATCTGCAGGTGGTCGAGGTAGGACTCGACGTTGCGGCGGGTCTCGGGGACGCTGTCGCCGCCGAACTTCTCGGCGACGGCGTCCGCGAGGACGAGCGCGACCATGGCCTCGGCGACGATGCCGGCGGCCGGCACGGCACACACGTCGGAGCGCTGGTGATGGGCCTTGGCGGCCTCGCCGGTGGCGACGTCGATGGTGGCGAGCGCGCGCGGCACGGTCGCGATGGGCTTCATCGCGGCCCGTACCCGCAGCAGCTCACCGGTGGTCAGGCCGCCCTCGGTGCCGCCGGAGCGGCCGGAGGTCCGCCGGACGCCCCCGGCCGTGTTCACGATCTCGTCATGTGCCTGCGAACCGGGCACCCGGGCCAGGCCGAAGCCGTCACCGACCTCGACGCCCTTGATCGCCTGAATGCCCATCAGGGCGGCGGCGAGCCGGGCGTCCAGACGCCGGTCCCAGTGCACGTGCGAACCGAGACCGACCGGCACGCCGTAGGCGAGCACCTCGACGACCCCGCCGAGAGTGTCGCCGTCCTTGTGGGCCTGGTCGATCTCGGCGACCATCGCCTTCGACGCGTCCGCGTCCAAACAGCGCACCGGGTCGGCGTCCAGCCTCTCGACATCGGCGGGGGTCGGGTAGAGCCCGTAGGGGGCCCTGGCCGCGGCCAGCTCCACCACATGGGAGACGATCTCGATGCCGGCCGTCTCCTTCAGGTAGGAGCGGGCCACCGCCCCGAGCGCGACGCGGGCCGCGGTCTCCCGGGCGCTGGCGCGCTCCAGGATCGGCCGGGCCTCGTCGAAGCCGTACTTCTGCATGCCCGCGAGGTCGGCGTGGCCGGGCCTCGGACGGGTCAGCGGGGCGTTGCGGGCCAGCTCGGCGAGGACCTCCGGCGCCACCGGATCGGCCGACATGACCTGCTCCCACTTGGGCCACTCGGTGTTCCCCACCATGATCGCGACCGGCGAGCCCATCGACAGGCCGTGCCGCACGCCACCGAGGAAGGTCACCTCGTCACGCTCGAACTTCATACGGGCGCCGCGCCCATAGCCCAGCCGCCGCCGGGCCAGGTGGTCGGCCACCAGCTCCGTGGTGATCGGCACGCCGGCGGGAAGACCCTCCAGCGTCGCGACAAGTGCGGGTCCGTGGGACTCCCCAGCGGTCAGCCAACGCAACCTGCTCAACGGTGCTCCTCGTTGCTCGCGCGTCCTGGTACTCCGACGGCGCGGCCGGGGTGCGCGGCCCTGGCCCGCCACCCCTGATCCTCCCATGGCCGGAGCGATGACCCGGCGGGAGGTCCATCAGACGGACGTGAAACCCCCTCCGGTGCCCTCTATCGGGCAGCCAGCGCCGCCTCGCCGGCCTTGCGCATGGCGTCGAGCGGGGCCGTCGGGCACCCCGTCATCTGCTCGACCTGGAGCACCGCCTGGTGCACGAGGAGGTCCAGTCCGCCGACGACCGCTCCCCCGCGCCCCGACCAGGCGGCCGCGAGCGCGGTCGGCCAGGGCTCGTACAGGACGTCGAAGAGGGTGCCGGGACGCTCGGGGACGGCCTCGGCCAGCGCGTCGGTGGTGCCGGCCGGGGTGGTCGCGATGACCAGCGGCGCCGCGAAGGCGTCCGCGGCCCGCGACCAGTCGGCGGTGCGGACGTCGACGCCGAGCCGTTCGCCCCAGCCGCGCATCTCCTCGGCCCGCGCCTCGGAGCGTACGTACGCCGTGACCTGGCCGGTGCAGATGCGCGCGAGCGCGGCGAGCGCCGAGGAGGCGGTCGCGCCCGCGCCGAGGACGGCGGCGGAATCGACCCGGGTCACTCCGCGCTCGCCCAGGGCCGCGATCATGCCGGGGATGTCGGTGTTGTCGCCGAGGCGGCGGCCGTCGTCCGTGAAGACGACGGTGTTGACCGCCTCGACCGAGGCCGCCGTCGCGCTGACCGCGTCGAGCAGCGGCATGACCGCCCGCTTCAGCGGCATCGTGAGCGAGAGGCCGGCCCAGGATGTGTCGAGGCCCGCGAAGAAGCGGGAGAGATCCGCCTCGCCGACCTCGAACCGGTCGTAGGACCAGTGGCCGAGGCCGAGTTCGGCGTACGCGGCCCGGTGCAGGACCGGGGAGAGCGAGTGCGCGATGGGCGACCCGAGCACGGCCGCCCGTCGCGCGCCCTCACTGGCCGGACTGGGCATTGAACTCTTCCTTCAGCTTGTTGAACTCGGTCAGGGTCTTGGCGAATTCGGTCTTCTTCTCGCCGTCGGTGGCCACGAAGTACATCCAGCCGTCGCCCGTCGGGTTCAGCGCGGCGGCCAGCGCGTCGGTGCCGGGGTTGCCGATCGGTCCGGGGGTCAGGCCCCGCCACTTGTAGGTGTTGTACGGGTCCGGGTTGCTGTTGATCTCGGACAGGCCGATCTTGATGTTGCTCTTGCCCGTGAGGTAGTTGTACGCCGAGTCGAACTGGAGCTTCTGGTTGGTCTGGGTGTTGTCCGGCTTGAGGCGGTTGTAGACGACCTCGGCCATCTTGCGGAAGTCGTCGTGCGTCTTGCCCTCGGCCTGCACGAGGCTGGCCACGGTGATGAGCTGCCAGGGGCCGTCCAGGTTGAGCTTCTTGGCCTCGGTGGCCAGGTCCTGCTTGCCGTACTCGGAGCTGGCCCGGTTGACCATCTTCTTCAGTACGTCCTCGGGCTTCATGCCCTTGGCGACCGGGTAGCTCGCCGGGTAGAGGAATCCTTCCAGCGGGTCCTTGACGTTCTTGTGGCCCTTGGCCCAGTCGGGCAGACCCATGCTGTTGGCGTTCTTGAGCGCGATGTCCTTGGTCGTGCCCGGGCGCAGGCCGAGCCGGGTGTCGATCTCCCCGTAGACCCAGGAGTTGCGTTTGCCTTCGGGAATGATGAGGGAGTTGCGGCTGCTCGGATTGAGCATGAGCTTGACCGCGTTGGCCGCGGACATGCCCTTCTTCATCGTGTAGGCGCCGGCCTGGATCGTCTTGCCCTTGGGGTCGTCGTTCTGGGCCTGGACGAAGGCGTCGATGCTCTTGACGACACCGGCCTGCTTGAGGAGCTGGCCGATCTCGGAGCCGCCCGCACCCGTCGGGATCTCGACGGTGACGGTCTCGCTGCTGCCCTCGCCCACGTAGTCGGGGGCCGCGCCGAACTTCTTCTGGTAGAAGTCGTAGCCCACGTAGCCGACGCCCCCGACGCCGACGGCGAAGACCACCGCGAGGACCAGGCAGGCGCGCCCGCTCTTGCCCTTCTTCTTGGTCTTGCCGCGCCGGTCGCGGCCACCGCCGCCGGTGCCGCGGCGGGACTCGCGCGGATCGTCGTCTTCGCGTTCGCCATCATCGGCGCCGGTGAAGAACGGGTGGTTCTCTTCCTGCGGCTCGGCGTCCCACTCACCGCCCTGCTCCGGCACCTCGGGCACGGCCGGCGCCGTCCGCTGGCCGGGCGGCTGCGGCGGCGGATACGCCTCGGGGGTGCTGTAGAGGTCGTGGCCCTCGTCGGCGTAGCCGTTGTTGTACGGGTCGGGCTGCTGGCCCGCGTACGGCATGGCGGCCTGCTGGCCCGTGGTGGTGTCCCAGCCCCCGCTCCCGTTGTACTGCTGGGGCTGTGCCGCGTACTGGTCCGCGTACTGCGGCTGGGGGTAGCCCTGCTGGGGCTGTTCGGCGTAGCCCTGCTGGAACTGTTGCTCGGCGTACTGCGGCTGCGGCGCGTACGGGTCCTGCGGCTGCTGCGGGTAGTACTGCTGCTGAGGTTGCTGCTGGTACTGCTGCTGCGGCTGCTGCTCGTGGCCGCCGTACGGAGCCTGCTGACCGGAGGCAGCCTGCTGCGCTCCCCACCCCTGGTCCCCGTAGAGGGGATCCTCCGGGTGCCACGGTTCGGAGCCTGCGCCCCGGCCATACTCAGTCATCGGTCCCCTAGAGCCGCGAGGCATCCGGACGGTCCGCCTCTTTTGCTGTGCGGTGACTGTTCGAATGCCTCCGCATCGGCCGGAACGTTACCGTATCGCGATCAGATAACCACTTCGACGCCTTCGCCGGGAGCGTTACCTGACACCCGTTCGGCCTCAAGCGCGTTCTGAAGAATGATCACGGCGGCTGCCTGGTCGATGACGGAACGTCCCTTCTTGGACTTCACCCCGGAGGCGCGCAGCCCCTGACTGGCCGTCACCGTCGTCATCCGCTCGTCGACGAGCCGCACCCCGATCGGGGCGATGCCGCGTGCCAACTCCTGGGTGAACAGGCGGACTTTGGCCGCCGCCGGGCCCTCGCCCCCGTTGAGGGAGCGGGGCAGTCCGACGACCACCTCGATCGGCTCGTACTCCGCCACGAGCTGCCGCAGCCGCCGGTGAGCGGCCGGGACGTCGCGTCCCGGCACGGTCTCCACCGGCGTGGCGAGCACCCCGTCGGGGTCGCACGAGGCGACCCCGATCCGGGCGTCACCGACATCGATCGCCAGTCGGCGTCCTCGGCGCATCAGGCACCTGCCCGATTGTTCGCTTCTCCGACCGCGCGGCGCAGAGGTGCGGGCGTCATCGTCAGCTGCGGCCCGGCGGCCGCGCGCTCGTCGCTCACGAGATCTCAGCGACCTGGCGCTCGACGGCGTCCATCGCGTCGCCGATCGCGTCCGGGTTCTGGCCGCCGCCCTGGGCGACGTCCGGCTTGCCGCCACCGCCGCCGCCGAGGGTCTTGGCGGCGGTGCGGACCAGCTCGCCGGCCTTGAGACCGCGCTCGCGGGCGGCCTCGTTGGTGGCGATGACCGTGACCGGACGGCCGTTGGCCGTGGTGAACAGCGCGACCACGGCCGGGCGGTCGCCGGGGATGCGGCCGCGCACGTCCAGGACCAGCTTGCGCAGGTCGTCGGCGGAGGTGCCGTCCGGCACCTGGCCCGTGACGAGCGCGGTGCCGCGGACGTCCTTGGCGGAGTCGACCAGACCCGCGGCAGCCTGGAGCACCTTCTCCGCGCGGAACTTCTCGATCTCCTTCTCGGCGTCCTTCAGCTTGCCGAGCATGGTGGAGATCTTCTCCGGCAGCTCCTCGGAACGGCCCTTGACCAGCTCCTGGAGCTGGGCCACGACCGTGTGCTCGCGGGCCAGGAAGTTGTACGCGTCCACGCCGACCAGCGCCTCGATGCGGCGCACGCCCGAGCCGATGGACGACTCGCCGAGCAGCTTCACCAGGCCCAGCTGGGCGGTGTTGTGGACGTGAGTGCCGCCGCACAGCTCCTTGGAGAAGTCGCCGATGGTGACGACGCGGACCCGCTCGCCGTACTTCTCGCCGAACTCGGCGATGGCGCCCTGCTTCTTGGCCTCGTCGATCGACATGACCTCGGCCTGCACGTCCAGTTCGCGGGCGAGCACCTCGTTGATCTTCTGCTCGACGTCGGTGAGGACCGTGCCGGGAACGGCCGCGGGCGAACCGAAGTCGAAGCGGAAGCGGCCCGGCGAGTTCTCGGAGCCGGCCTGGGCGGCCGTCGGGCCGAGCGCGTCGCGCAGCGCCTGGTGGGTGAGGTGCGTCGCGGAGTGGGCGCGGGCGATCGCGCGGCGGCGCTTGGTGTCGATGGCGGCGTACGCGGAGGCGCCGACCGTCACCTCGCCGACCTGGACGACACCCTTGTGCACGTGGACGCCGGGGACCGGCTTCTGCACGTCGCGGATCTCGATGACCGCGCCGGTGTCGAGCTTGATCCGGCCCTGGTCGGCGAGCTGGCCACCGCCCTCGGCGTAGAAGGGGGTGCGGTCGAGGACGACCTCGACCTCGTCGCCCTCGGTGGCGGCGGGCGAGGGCACGCCGTCGACGAGCAGGCCGACGATGGTCGACTCGTTCTCGGTGGAGGCGTAGCCGGTGAAGTCGGTCGCGCCGGAGGCGTCGGCCACCTCGCGGTAGGCGGACAGGTCGGCGTGGCCGGTCTTCTTGGCGCGCGCGTCGGCCTTCGCCTGGTCGCGCTGCTGCTTCATCAGGCGGCGGAAGCCGTCCTCGTCCACGGAGAGGCCCTGCTCGGCGGCCATCTCCAGGGTGAGGTCGATCGGGAAGCCCCAGGTGTCGTGGAGCAGGAACGCCTTGTCGCCGGCCAGGACCGTGCCGCCGGTGGCCTTGGTCTCGGTGATGGCGGTGTCCAGGATGTTGGTGCCGCCGCGCAGCGCCTTGAGGAAGGCGGCCTCCTCGGCGAGGGCGACCGTCTCGATGCGCTTGCGGTCGGTGACGAGCTCCGGGTACTGCTGGCCCATCGTCTTGATGACGACGTCGATCAGGTCCTGGACGACCGGGCCGGTGGCGCCCATGAGGCGCATGTTGCGGATGGCGCGGCGCATGATGCGGCGCAGCACATAGCCGCGGCCCTCGTTGCCCGGGGTCACGCCGTCGCCGATGAGCATCACGGACGTACGGATGTGGTCGGCGACGACGCGCATCGAGACGTCGGACTCGTGCTTGTCGCCGTAGCGCACGCCCGTCAGCTCGGTGGCCTTCTCCATGACGACGCGCAGGGTGTCGGTCTCGTACATGTTCTGCACGCCCTGCAGGATCATCGCGAGGCGTTCGAGACCGAGACCGGTGTCGATGTTCTTGGAGGGCAGGTCGCCGAGGATCGGGAAGTCCTCCTTGTTCTCCCCGGCGCCGCGCTCGTACTGCATGAAGACCAGGTTCCAGATCTCCACGTACCGCTCGTCGTTGACGGCCGGGCCGCCCTCGGCGCCGAACTCGGGGCCGCGGTCGTAGTTGATCTCGGAGCAGGGGCCGCACGGTCCGGGCACGCCCATGGACCAGAAGTTGTCCTTCTTGCCCAGGCGCTGGATGCGCTCCTTCGGCACCCCGACGACCTCGTGCCAGATGCGCTCGGCCTCGTCGTCGTCGAGGTAGACCGTGATCCAGAGCTTCTCGGGCTCCAGGCCGTAGCCACCGTCCGCCACGGAGCTGGTGAGCAGCTCCCAGGCGTACTTGATGGCGCCTTCCTTGAAGTAGTCCCCGAAGGAGAAGTTGCCGCACATCTGGAAGAACGTGCCGTGCCGGGTGGTCTTGCCGACCTCTTCGATGTCCGGGGTGCGCACGCACTTCTGCACGCTGGTGGCGCGCGGCGCGGGCGGCTTGGTCTCACCGAGGAAGTACGGCTTGAAGGGGACCATGCCCGCGTTGACGAGCAGCAGAGTCGGGTCGTCCGCGATGAGCGACGCCGAAGGGACGACGGTGTGCCCGCGCTCCTCGAAGAAGCTCAGCCAGCGGCGGCGAATCTCGGCCGACTCCATCAGTGGTCCTCATTCCGGTTGAACGAATGCTTGGTGTGCTGCTGTTGTGTGGTCTCGATGGCGACGAAGCGGCGCTGCGCGGGAAGTTCGCGCGGCGGCTCGCTCTCGCCGATGCCCAGGACGTCGTTGAGTTCGGCCTCGCGCTGCGCCATGCCGGACTTGATGTCGAGGGCGAAGTCCTTGAGCCGGTGGCCGGCCTCGACCGCCTTGTCGGCGGTGCGCGCGGCCAGGCTCTCCGGGGTGAGCTGTTTCAGCTTCCGGTTGACCTTGGTGGTGGCCCAGACTCCGGCGGCCGCGCCCGCGGTGAACCAGAACGTACGGCGGAACATCGCAGCGTCAGCCCTTTCGCTTGGAGCGCCGCGCGGACGGCACGGTCCGCCCGACGATCACGTTACGTCGGCTCTCCCGGGCGGGCACATCGGCGGGGGCGGCGCCCTTGCGGCCGATCGCCCGGCGCACCCCGTACCCGAAGGCCGCCACCTTCACCAGCGGGCCTCCGAAGGTGGAGGCGACGGTGGTGGAGAGCGCGGAGGCGTTGGAGGTGACCTCCTGGACGTCCGACGCGATGGCGTCGACCCGGTCGAGCTGGGTCTGTGCCGAGCGCACCGCGGTGGAGGCGTCCGCGAGCAACGGGACGGCCTGGTCGGTGACGTCCGCGACCAGTTTGGTCGTCGCCTTCAGCGTCTGGGCCAGCCTCACGAGAACGACCGCGAGGAAGGACACCAGGATCGCCCAGAAGACGGCCACCAGGATCCCGGCCACCTCTCCACCGGACACTTGCACCGCTCCCCGCAACCCGTCGGAACTCGAAAACCTCGAAAAAGGTAGTCCTCCGACCCTATCGCGCCGGGGATGGCTTCCCGTACCGCATTCCGGGCGGCCACAAGCGGAGCGGCGCAACCCGATTGTACGCAGTGCATACCCTTGAGTACGCCGCGTGTTCCATGCGCTCCCACCTGCCCGCAGAGTTGAACCGTTTCGTCGGGCGAGACCGAGAACTGGACCGTCTGGACCGACTGCTCGGCGAGGCGCGCATGGTCACCGTGACCGGCGTCGGCGGGGTCGGCAAGACTCGTATCGCACTGCGGGCCGCGGCCGCCGCGGCGGAGCAGGAACGGTACTGCGACGGGGTCCGCCTGATCGAGCTGTCCGCTCTGAACGATCCGGGCCTGCTCGACCACGCGGTCGTCGAGGCGCTCGGCCTGACCGACCACACGGCGAGACCGCCGCGCCGGCTGCTGCTCGACCACCTCGCCGACCGCCAACCCCTGCTGGTGATCGACGGGTTCGAGCAGTTGGTGGACTCCTGCGCCGAGCTCTTACGCGAGCTGCTGCGCGCCTGCCCGGGCCTTCGGGTCCTGGCGGCGGGGCGGCTGCCGCTCAGGATCGACGGCGAGCAGGTGTTCACGCTGGCCCCGATGTACGACGAGGACGCGCTGCGGCTCTTCACGGAGCGCGCGGCCGGCGGCCGGGCCGGCGAGCGGCCGGCCGAGGGGCACGAGGCGGCCGCCGCCGAGCTGTGCCGCCGGCTCGACGGGATTCCGCTGGCCCTGGAGCTGGCGGCCGGCCAGCTCGGGACGCTGTCGGTGGAGCAGTTGCTGCACCGACTGGACGACCGCTTCCGGCTGCTCACCGGCGGCGGGCGCGGGGCGCTCCCCCGCCACCGGACGCTGCGCACGACCATCGGCTGGAGCCACGAACTGTGCACGGCGGCGCAGCGGCTGCTGTGGGCGCGGCTCTCCGTGTTCGCCGGAGCCTTCGACCTGGAGGCCGTCGAGTACATCTGCGTGGGCCCCGATCTGCCGCCGGCGGAGGTGCTCGACGTCCTGGGCGAGCTGCTCGACCAGTCGGTGGTGACGCGCGAGGGCGGCCCCTTCGGCATCCGCTACCGGCTGCTCGACACGGTCCGCGAGTACGGCGGCGAGTGGCTGGCGGCGACGGGCGACGCGGACCGGCTGCACCGGCGCCACCGCGACTGGTACCTGGGGCTCGCCACCTGGTGCGAGCTGGACTGGTTCAGCCCCCGCCAGGCCGAGGTGGCCGCGCGCGTGGAGAGCGAACTGCCCAATCTGCGCGCCGCGATGGAGTTCTCGCTCGGCTCGCCCGAGGACGCGCACCTGGCCCAGTACCTCGCGGCCACGCTCTGGTTCTACTGGGCCGGCTGCGGGCGCCTCGCCGAGGGGCGGCACTGGCTGGCCCAGGTGCTGGACGCCGAGAGCGGGCACGACAGTTCACGTCTCAAGGCGCTGTGGGTGCTCGGCCATGTGGCGGTGCTGCAGGGCGACGCGGTGGCGGCGATCGCCGCGCTGCAGGAGTGCCGCGAGGAGGCCGAGCTCTGCGGCGATCCGGTGGCCGCGGCGTACGCCGCGCACCGCACGGGCTGTCTGGCCCTGGTCACCGACGACATGCCGCGCGCCGAGGAGCTGCCGCGCGAGGCCCTCGCCGGGTACGACGAGGTCGGCGAGCTCAACAGCAATGTGCTGATGGGCCAGGTCGAGATGGCGATGGCGGTGGGTTTCCGGGGCCGTCTTGAGGAGGCCGTCTCGGTGTGCGAGCAGGTCGTGGAGATCTGCGAGGACCACGGGGAGCGCTGGGCGCGCGCCTACGCGCTGTACGTCCTGGCGTACGCGGCCTGGTACGGCGGCGATCCGGAGCGCGCGCAAGGGCTGCTCCGGGAGACGCTCGCGGTCAACCACGCCTTCCACGATCTGGTGGGCACGGTGCTCACCCTGGAGATGCTGGCGCTCGTCGAGGTGGGCACCGGGGATCCGGCGGAGGCGGCCGTCCTGCAAGGGGCCGCCGAGCGGATCTGGCCATCGGTGGGCCTGCCCCTGTTCGGCTCGGCGTACTTCTACGCGGCGCACGTCCTCTGCGAGGAGCGGACCAGGGAGCGGCTCGGGGACACGGCGTACGAGGAGCACCGGCGGCTCGGCGCCCGCCTCGACACGGACGCCGCGGCGGCCCGGGTGCTGGGTCAAGTGACCGACGGCGTACGGGAGTTGGCGCCCGGATGTGAGGGGCAGCCGCACGAGGGGGCCGCACATGCGAAAGCCCGCCGCCTCCCGCTCCGTGCGGAGCGGGGGGACGGCGGGCTGAAGCGCTGAGGCTCCGGTGTTACGCCTGGATCAGCGGGCGTAGTACTCGACGACGAGCTGCTCGTCGCAGATGACCGGGATTTCCTTGCGGTTCGGGTCGCGGTCCAGGCGGAAGGCCAGGGCCTTCAGGTTCACCTGGAGGTAGCGCGGGGTCTCGCCCTCGCCGGCGTAGCCACCCTCGCGGGCAACCTGGAAGGGGACCTTCTCGCGGCTGCGCTCGCGGACGGTCACGACGTCGTCCGGACGGACGCGGAACGACGGCTTGTCGACCTTGCCACCGTTGACCTGGATGTGACCGTGCACGACCATCTGGCGGGCCTGGTAGATGGTGCGGGCGATGCCCGAACGCAGAACCAGGGCGTCGAGGCGACGCTCAAGCTCGACGACCAGCGCCTCGCCCGTCTTGCCTTCGGCCTTCTTGGCGCGGTCGTAGGCACGCGCCATCTGGCGCTCGCTGATGTCGTACTGGGCGCGCAGACGCTGCTTCTCAAGCAGACGGACCTTGTAGTCCGAGTTCTGCTTGCGGCCACGGCCGTGCTCGCCCGGCGGGTAGGGGCGGGCCTCGAAGTACTTGACGGCCTTCGGCGTCAGCGCGATGCCGAGCGCACGAGACTTCTTGACCTTGGGACGCGACTGGTTAGGCACGTTCTCCAAACCTCCATGGTTGGGTTAGGTTAGGCTCACCTTACTCAAGGAGATCGCATGTCGCGTCCGGGGAACACCAGTCACATCACGGACAGCACGAAGAAGGCCGACCTTGCTCCCACAGGAGGGGTCGACTCCACCAGCCCCCAGTCGAAGCATGGGGCCGGGCACGTGACGGAGGTCCGATCAGATCGTGGTCAGCCGCGTCCCAGCGGACTTGAAATCGCGCGGATGCCGTCAGCAGCCGAGCGCACACGAACTCTCGTACATAGTACCTGCTCGGCGGTGCTGCTCGTACCCGGCCTTGCCGGGGCCCGCCCGGAGCAGCTGACGGCCGACGTCCGCAGCGTCGGTCCGGACGGCGACCTGTTCCTGGACTTCCCCGCCGATTCCCCGGCCGTACGGGCCGCAACGCACGCCCAGGACGACGAGGTCCGGGCCGTCCTGGAGATCACTGACGTGGCTCCGGTGTCCGTCCCCCACCGTATCCGGGGCCGGGCCTGGGTCTCCGGCTGGCTGACCCGGGTGCCGGGGCAGGCGGGCCCGGGCCGCATGATGCTCCGCCTCGAAGTCGGCGACGCCTACGTGGACGACCTGTGGGGCGCGAGCGCGGTGGCCCCCGAGGACTTCGCCCGGGCAGCGCCCGATCCCCTCGTACGGCACGAGACCGAGCTGCTCCAGCACCTCGACTCCGCGCACGGCGAGCAGGTGCGGCTGCTTTGCGGGCTCGTGGAGCGGGAGGGGGTGGCCAGGGTCACCCCGCTGGCGCTCGACCGCTTCGGCCTGCGAGTACGTTTCGGCCGGACCGACGGCCACACCTTCGACGCGCGGTTCGACTTCCCCGATCCGGTGGGGGACATCACGGCCCTGCGCCGCGCGATGCACCAGCTCTTCGAGGCGGCGGCCGGGTAGTCCCCACCCCGCCCCTTCCCGCTGTGACACTCTGCGGCTCCGCCGCGTGGCCTCCGAGGGTGGGAGTGAGCTGAGGTCCGTTCCGGGGGCGCTGCCTCCGGGCCACCGCTCCTCAAACGCCGGAGGGGCTAGATGTGGTCGGTTTTCCACTGCGGGCCGTGGCTGGCTGGTCGCGCAGTTCCCCGCGCCCCTGGCAGGTTGGTCCTGGCCGGCACCGGCATCTTCAGCCCGTCCGGCGTTTGAGGACGAGCGCCCTTAAGGCGCGATTGGGGTCTGGGGCGGAGCCCCAGGAAACGACCACCGGGCCGCACCCGAACGACAACCCCCGGAGGGTTCGGGAAGGGGCGGGGTGGGGGCTAGTCCTGGGCCCGGCCCAAACGTTCCCGCACCTTCTCCACCACGTCCGCGTACCGCGCCTCCGCTCCGTAGCGCGTCGGCTCGTAGTAGCGCCGGTCCGCCACCGCGTCCGGGGCGTACTGCTGGGAGGCGATCGCGCCCGGCACGTCGTGCGGGTAGACGTAGCCCTGGGCGTGGCCGAGCTTGGCCGCGCCCTTGTAGTGGCCGTCCCGCAGGTGCGGCGGAACGGGGCCCGCCAAGCCCTTGCGGACGTCCTCCATCGCGGCGGCGATCGCCGTCGTCGCCGAGTTGGACTTCGGGGCGAGCGCGAGGGCGATCGTGGCGTGGCTCAGCGTCAGGGCCGCCTCGGGGAAGCCGATCAGGGCAACGGCCTGAGCCGCCGCCACCGCCGTGGGCAGCGCGGTCGGATCCGCCAGACCGATGTCCTCGCTCGCGGAGATGATCAGGCGCCGGGCGATGAAACGGGGGTCCTCGCCCGCTTCGATCATCCTGGCCAGATAGTGCAGCGCCGCGTCCACGTCCGAGCCGCGGATCGACTTGATCAGGGCGCTCGCCACGTCGTAGTGCTGGTCGCCGCCCTTGTCGTACTTCACGGCCGCCCGGTCGACCGTCTCCTCCAGCGTCTGGAGCGTGATCTCCTGCTCCGACTTGGCGAGCGCGGAGCCGGCGCCCGCCTCCAGGGCGGTCAGCGCCCGGCGCGCGTCGCCGCCCGCGATGCGCAGCAGGTGGGCCTCGGCGTCCGAGGGCAGCGTGACCGCGCCGCCCAGACCTCGCTCCTCGGTGAGCGCTCGCTGGACGAGCGCCTTCAGGTCGTCGTCGGTGAGCGGTTCGAGGGTGAGCAGGAGGGAGCGGGACAGGAGCGGGGAGATCACCGAGAAGTACGGGTTCTCCGTCGTCGCCGCGATCAAAGTGACCCAGCGGTTCTCGACCGCGGGGAGCAGCGAGTCCTGCTGGGCCTTGGAGAAGCGGTGGATCTCGTCGAGGAAGAGGACGGTCTCCTTGCCGAAGCCGCCGATCGCGCGGCGCGCCCCGTCGATGACCGCGCGGACTTCCTTCACCCCGGCGGTGATCGCCGAGAGCTCGACGAACCGCTTGTTGGTGGCCTTGGAGACGACGTACGCGAGCGTCGTCTTGCCGGTGCCCGGCGGGCCCCACAGGATCACCGAGGACGGTCCGGCCGGGCCGCCGGCGCCCTCCCCCACCAGGCGCCGCAGCGGCGAGCCCTGCTTCAGGAGGTGCTGCTGGCCGACCACCTCGTCGAGGACGCGCGGGCGCATCCGTACGGCCAGAGGGCTGCCCGCCGGGTCTTTCTCCTGGCGGTCCTCTGCGGCTGCGGTGAACAGGTCGGGTTCCACGTCAAGAACCCTATGTCACGGCACTGACAACGCCGCCGGAGCCGGAAGGACCCAGGTCAGCTGGTCCAGAAGTCCCACCAGCGGGTCAGGATCAGCATGCCGATGACCCCGATGTGCAGCGCCGGAAGCACCCAGGTGAACTCGGACAGGAACTTCTTCGCCCACGCCGGCGCCGGCAGCAGGCCCTTGCGGAGATTGAACGACGTCACGTACCAGAACATGAAGATCGTGGCGACCCACGCCAGGCAGCACCACAGGCAGAGCGAGTTGATCCGGTACAGCGACTCGAACTGGAGCCAGCTGCAGAATCCGACGCCGAACAGCGTGCCCGCGTTGAAGGTCAGCCAGTACCAGCGGCGGAACCGGCCGCCCGCCAGGATGCTCATGCCGACGCAGATGACCATGCCGTAGGCGACCAGACCCAGCATCGGGTTCGGGAAGCCGAAGGCGGCCGCCTGGTCGCTCTTCATGATGTTGCCGCAGGACACGACCGGGTTGAGGCTGCAGCCCGGCACGAAGTTCGGGTTTTCGAGCAGCTTGAACTTGTCGAGCGTGATGACCCAGGCCGCCACCAGACCGGCCACGCCGGTGATCACGAGCAGCCAGGCGAAGGCGCGGCTGCCGCCGACCGCCCCCTCGCTGCTCACCTCTCGGTGTCCGGAGTCGGAGGAGACGTCGTCAAGTGTTGTGGTCATAGCGCCGGTCCGTCATCCCGTCATCGTGGTTGCCTGTGCTGCCGCCGCCTCATTCTGCCGCACGGGCGCACTGTCCACCGTTCGATGGACATAAGAAGGTCCGCACGAGGGTGCCTGAGCCGACGCCTCCGCGGGACGCTCTTTGCCATGACACAACTGGCGGTTGATGTACGCGGACTTCGCAAGCAGTACGGCGAGGTCACCGCGGTCGACGGACTCGACCTCGGGATCCGGCACGGAGAGGTCTTCGGCATCCTCGGCCCCAACGGGGCCGGCAAGAGCACCACGGTGGAGATCCTTCAGGGCCACCGCAGCAGGGACGGCGGCGAGGTGTCGGTCCTCGGGGCCGACCCGGCGAGTGCCGGGCGGGCCTGGCGCTCGCGGGTCGGCATCGTCTGGCAGGACGAGTCGGCGCCCGCCGAGCTCACGGTCCGCGAGACCGTGCACCACTTCGCCCGCTACTACCCGAAGCCCCGCGACCCGGAAGAGGTCATCGCGCTGGTCGGCCTGGAGAAGAAGGCGTCGGCCCGGATCAAGGGCCTGTCGGGCGGCCAGCGGCGGCGCCTGGACGTGGCGCTCGGTGTGATCGGTGACCCCGAACTGCTGCTCCTGGACGAGCCGACGACCGGCTTCGACCCGGCGGCCCGGCGCCAGTTCTGGGAGCTGATCCGGCTGCTGGCGGGCGAGGGCACCACCATCGTCCTGACCACGCACTATCTGGAGGAGGCGGAGGCGCTCGCCGACCGGCTCGCGGTGATCGCGGGCGGCAAGGTCGTCGCCGAGGGCGAGCCCGCCGCGCTGCGGCAGAGCCTCGGCACCGGCGCCACCGTCGAGTGGACGGAGGCCGACGGCTCGCCGCGCACCCTGCGCACCGAGACGCCGACCCGCACCGTCGCCGAGCTGATGCACCGCTTCGACGGCGAGATCCCGGGCCTCCGGATCGGCCGGCCCACCCTTGAGGACGTCTACCTGCGGCTCACCGGCCAGCTGGACCCGCAGCAGGAGGAAGCACGATGACCACCACCGACACCCTCGTTTCCTCCCGTGCGGCGGCTCCCCGGCTGCCCGGCACCTGGTCACTCGGCCTGCGCCGCGGCGCCCTGGAGATCAAGCAGTTCGTCCGCCGACGGGACCAGGTGATCTTCACCTTCGCCTTCCCGGTCGTCTTCCTCGCCCTCTTCGCGTCGATCTTCAGCGGCCAGGTCGAGGGCGCCGGGATCACCGCCTCACAGCTGTACGCCGCCGGCATGATCGCGTCGGGCATCATGTCGGTCAGCTTCCAGTCCCTTGGCATCTCGATCGCCATCGAGCGGGACGAGAAGGTCCTTCGCCGGCTGCGCGGCACGCCGATGCCGCCGGCCGCGTACTTCCTCGGCAAGGTCTGGCTGGTGCTCGCCACCGGCGTCGCCGAGACGGCGGTGCTGCTGGTCTTCGGCTCGACCCTGTTCGGCCTCGACCTGCCGACGACCGCGGCGAAGTGGCTGGAGTTCTCGTGGATCTTCGTCCTCGGCCTCACCGGCTGCGCCCTGCTCGGCATCGCGATCAGCAGCCTGCCCAAGTCGGGCAGGAGCGCGAGCTCGGTGGTCGTCCTGCCGTTCCTGGTGCTCCAGTTCATCTCCGGTGTCTACATTCCGGTGGGCACGGTGCCGGGCTGGCTGCTCGACATCAGCGCGTTGTTCCCGCTGAAGTGGATGTGCCAGGGCTTCCGCGGGGTGTTCCTGCCGCAGTCCGCCGCGGTCCTCGAACAGGCGGGCACCTGGGAGTTCGGACGGATCGCGCTGGTGCTCGGCGCCTGGTGCATCGGAGGATTGGTCCTGTGTCTGCTGACCTTCAGGTGGAAGAGCCGCCGCGACGGCTGACGGAGTTCGCGGCCGCGGCGGGAGCGCGCGACACCCACGTGTGGGACCGCTCGTTCCTGCCGTGGGACGCCTACTTCACGGTGGTGTGGCTGGCGACCGCGGTGTTCGTGCTCGGCGCCGACCTCCCGTCGCTGCCGTACCGGATCACCGCGGTGGCGCTGATGTCGCTGCTCATCCCCTGGTATCTGCGGGCCGGGCGGCCCGCGATGCTCAGCGACAGGGCCGACGAGCGGCAGTCCCTGCGCTACATCCTGGCCTCGGTGGTGATCTTCCTGCCGCCCGCGTTCCTGGTCGGCGAGACCCGGCTGATCACCTTCGCGCTCGCGCCTCCCTGCTTCATGCTCCTGCCGCTGCGCAGGGCGATGGTCACGATGGCGGTCGTGAACGTCGTGCCCGTGGCGGGCTGGGCGCTGATCTGGCGGCCGGAGTCCCAGGTGGTCTTCTTCAACTCCGTCTTCGCGGTGGCCACCCTCGCCTTCTCCGGGTTCTTCGGTGCCTGGGTCATCCGGATCATCGAGCAGAGCAAGGAACGGGCCTCGCTGATCGGGGAGTTGGAGGCGAGCCGCGAGGAGGTGGCCCGGCTCTCGGCGGAGCGCGGCGCGCTCACCGAGCGGGAGCGGATGTCGCGGGAGATCCACGACACCCTCGCGCAGGGCTTCACCAGCGTGCTGATGCTGGTGCAGGCCGTCCAGACGGAACTGGACCACGACGTTCCGCTGGCCCGGCGCCATCTCGACCTCATGGAGTCCACCGCCCGCCAGAACCTGGCGGAGGCCCGGGCCCTGGTCGCCGGCGGCGCCCCCGCGGACCTGGACGGCGGCTCACTGCCCGACGCGGTACGCCGCCTCACCGACCGGCACGAGCCCCCGTCCGGGCTCGAAGTGACGGGATCCGTGCGGGAGTTGCCCGCCGGGCTCGAAGTGGTGGCCCTGCGGTCCTGCCAGGAGGCGCTCTCCAACGCCCGCAAGCACGCGGGCCCCGGGGCACCGGTGCGGCTCACGCTCGCATACGGTGAGGCCTCGTTGACCGTGTCCGTACGGGACGAGGGAAGCGGCTTCGACCCCTCGGCGCCGCGTACGGGGTACGGCCTGGCCGGTCTTCGGGCCCGGGCCGCCGAGGTGGGCGGCACCGCGGAGGTCCGCAGCGCGCCGGGCGAGGGGACCGCGGTCATCGTTCAACTGCCCGCCCCCGCACCGCACTTGAGGAGCTCTCCGTGATCCGCATCCTGCTCGCCGACGACCATCCGGTGGTACGGGAGGGGCTGCGCGGGATGCTCGCGGCCGAGCCCGACCTGGAAGTGGTGGCCGACGCCGCCAACGGCCCGCAGGCCGAGGCGCTGTGCGCGGAGCTCCG
Organism: Streptomyces sp. NBC_00212; assembly: GCF_045206365.1. Lineage (NCBI taxonomy): Bacteria > Bacillati > Actinomycetota > Actinomycetes > Kitasatosporales > Streptomycetaceae > Streptomyces > Streptomyces sp. NBC_00212. The sequence continues at coordinate 7,097,502 of NZ_CP108115.1, read as the reverse complement.
GCCGGACATCGTGCTGATGGATCTGCGGATGCCCGGCGGCGACGGGGTCGAGTCGATCGGCCGCCTGACCGCCTCGGGGCTGCCGTGCCGGGTGATCGTCCTGACGACGTACGAAACGGACCGGGACATTCTGCGGGCCGTGGAGGCGGGGGCCGCGGGGTATCTGCTCAAGGACCTCGCGCGGGGGGAGCTGGCGCAGGCGGTGCGGGCCGCTGCGCGGGGCGAGACGGTTCTGGCGCCCTCCGTCGCGGGGCGCCTCGTCGACCAGCTCCGTGCTCGGCCGGAGCGGCCGCGGCTGTCCGAGCGGGAGGTGTCCGTGCTGCGGCTGGTGGCCGAGGGGTGCACGAATGCCGAGATCGGGCGGCGGTTGTTCGTCGCGGAGTCGACGGTGAAGACGCATGTGGTGCGGATCTTCGGGAAGTTGGGGGTGGACGACCGCACGGCGGCGGTTACGCGGGCGATGGGGTTGGGGCTGATTTAGCCCCCGCCCCGCCCCTTCCCGAGACCCTCCGGGGGTGAGAGGGGGCTGAGGTGGGAGTCCGGGGGGGGCAACGCCCCCGGACCCCCTGCGGGGGCTTCGCCCCCTGCACCCCCTTCGGAGCTCCGCCCCGGACCCCGATCCTCAAGCGCCGGACGGGCTGATTTTCGCCCTGCTCCTCAAGAGCTTGGGGGCTGCGCCCACCCCGCCCTCCTCAGCCCAGCCGCTCCCGCACCGCGTCCAGAATCGAATCCAGGGCCACCGGGGTCTGCTCCCCGGATTCCATGTCCTTCAGCTGGGCCACGCCCTCCGCCAGGTCTCGTTCGCCTGCGACCAGGGTGAAGCGGGCGCCCGAGCGGTTCGCGGACTTCATCGCGCCCTTCAGGCCCTTCGCGCCGAAGGAGAAGTCCGCCGCGATGCCCGCCCGCCGCAGCTCCGTGACCTTCGCGAAGAGCACGCGCCGCGCCTCCTCGCCCAGCGGGACCGCGAACACGCTGGTCGTGGAGGGGAGTTCGAGGGTGACACCCTCGGCCTCCAGGGCGAGGACCGTCCGGTCGACGCCCAGCGCCCAGCCCACCGACGGCAGCGCGGGGCCGCCGATCATCTCGGAGAGGCCGTCGTAGCGACCGCCGCCGCCGACCGCGGACTGCGAGCCCAGACCGTCGTGGACGAACTCGAACGTCGTGCGGGTGTAGTAGTCGAGGCCGCGCACGAGCCGCGCGTCGTCCTCGTACGCGACACCCTCCGCCGTCAGGAGATCGCGCACCTCCTCGTGGTACGCCTTGCAGGCGTCGCACAGGTAGTCGCGCAGGAGCGGGGCACCCGTCAGCTGCTTCTGGACCGCGTCCCGCTTGTCGTCGAGCACCCGCAGCGGGTTGATCTCGGCCCGGCGCAGCGTGTCCTCGTCCAGGTCGAGCCCGCGCAGGAAGTCCTGGAGGGCGTCGCGGTAGACCGGGCGGCACTCCTTGTCGCCGAGCGAGTTCAGCAGGATGCGGAAGTTGCGAAGGCCCAGCGAGCGGTACGCGTCGTTCGCCAGGATGATCAGCTCGGCGTCGATCGCCGGGTCCTCCGCGCCGATCGCCTCGGCGCCGACCTGCGAGAAGTGCCTGTAACGGCCCTTCTGCGGGCGCTCGTAGCGGTAGTACGAGCCCGAGTACCAGAGCTTGACGGGGAGGTTGCCCGCCTTGTGCAGGTTGGCCTCCAGGGCCGCGCGCAGCACGGACGCGGTGCCCTCGGGGCGCAGCGCGAGCTTGTCGTTGCCCTTGGTCGTGAAGGCGTACATCTCCTTCGTGACGATGTCGGTGGACTCGCCGACACCGCGCGCGAAGAGCTCGACGTTCTCGAAGCCCGGGGTCTCGATGTAGCCGTAGCCCGACCGCTTCAGGGGCGCCGCGATGGCCTCGCGCACGGCGAGGAAGCGCGCCGAGTCCGGCGGGAGCAGGTCGTACGTGCCCTTGGGGGCCTGGAAAGTACTCATGGGAAGACTTCTCGTCACATTCCTCGTCGGGGAGAGGCGATGCCCTCTCCCTGGCCGGCGGCCACCTGCCGCAGGTACGGGTTGGTGGCGCGCTCCTGGCCGATGGTCGTCTGGGAGCCGTGGCCGGACAGCACCACGGTCGAGTCGTCGAGCGGCAGGCACACGCGGCCCAGCGAGTCGAGGAGCTCGGCGTGGCTGCCGCCGGGCAGGTCGGTGCGTCCGACGGAGCCGGCGAAGAGCAGGTCGCCCGAGAACAGGATCGGAGGGATGTCCTCCGCCTCGGGCAGCCCGAACGTCACCGACCCCTTGGTATGGCCGGGCGCGTGCGACACGGTGAGCTCCATGCCCGCGAGCGCCAGCTTGGCGCCGTCGATGAGCTCCTTGACGTCGTCCGGCTCCCCCACCGTGAGCTCGCCCATGAGCTGCGCGCCGAAGGCGCGGCCGAGCGCCTTCTCCGGGTCGCTCATCATGTAGCGGTCGTCGGGGTGGATCCAGGCGGGTACGTCGTGGGCTCCGCAGACCGGGACGACCGAGGCGCAGTGGTCGATGTGGCCGTGGGTGAGGACGACGGCGACGGGCTTGAGCTGATGCTTCTTCAGCGTTTCCTCGACGCCCTGGGCGGCCTGGTGGCCGGGGTCGATGATCACGCATTCCTCGCCTGCGGCGGGGGCGACCAGGTAGCAGTTGGTCCCCCAGGCCCCGGCGGGGAACCCGGCAATCAGCACGATCGTCCTCGATTTCTTGCGCGGCGGGTGATTACGGCTGCTCAGAGCCTACCGGCGCTGCTCCGGTCACAGCGAACCCATATACGGTACGGGGCACAGTCAGCTCGTACGCACGTACCCGTACCCCACGAGACCGCACAAGGAGACGACCGGTGGTCAGCAGCGAACAGCGTCGGCGCCAGCTCGCGCGCGAGAAGTTCGAGCGGCAGCAGCAGCGCCGGGAGGAAGCGCGGCGCAAGGCCAGGCGCCGCAACACCGTCATCGCGGCCGCCCTCGCGGTGGTCGTGGCGGCGGGCGGCGCGGCCTACGCGACGGGCGCCTTCTCCGGCGACAGCGACAAGAAGTCGGACACCGCCTCCCCGTCGGACAGCCCGTCCGCGCAGCCCAGCGCGTCGGCGGAGCCGAAGATGGCCGTCGACGCCAAGGCCAAGTACGGCATGTCGCTGAAGACCAACGCGGGCGAGATCGAGTTCGTGATGGACGCGGCGAAGACCCCGCACACGGCGAACTCGTTCAAGTACCTCGCCGACAAGGGTTTCTTCAACAACACCAAGTGCCACCGGCTGACCACGCAGGGAATCTACGTGCTCCAGTGCGGCGACCCGCAGGGCACCGGTCAGGGCGGACCCGGCTACACGATCCCGGACGAGAACCTGACCGGCCTCGGCAAGGCGGGCGCGGACGGCACGGTGACCTACCCGGCGGGCACGGTCGCGATGGCCAATACCGGCCAGCCGCACACCGGCGGCAGCCAGTTCTTCCTGGTGTACAAGGACAGCAAACTGCCGCCCACCTACACGCCGTTCGGCACCATGGACGCGGCAGGCCTCAAGGCCGTCGAGGATGTCGCCAAGGAGGGTGTCGAGGGCGGTTCGGGCGACGGGGCGCCCAAGAAGGCCGTCACCATCGAGAAGGCCGCCGTCACCAAAGAGTGACACCCCCGGGCGCCCGGCACCGAGCGTGAACCGCTGAATTCGGCCGCGCTGAGTGCGGACAGCCGGGCGGCCGGTCGCCTAGATTGGCGTTGTGCAGCGCGGGCTCGTACGCGCTGTGGAGGGCGGGCGAGACCCGCCGGGAAACTGTGGACGATGCCCCGGGGGACGAACCCCCCGCGCAGGCATCATGTGGAGGAGGCGCTGTGAGCAGCGACCCGTGGGGCCGCGTCGACGAGACGGGCACCGTGTATGTGCGTACAGCCGAGGGCGAAGTGGTCGTCGGATCGTGGCAGGCGGGCTCTCCAGAGGAGGCTCTGGCCTACTTCGAGCGCAAGTACGAGGGCCTGGTTGTCGAGATCGGCCTCCTCGAACGGCGGGTGAAGACCACCGACCTGTCGGCGAAGGACGCGCAGACCGCGATCGACCATCTGCGCTCGCAGGTGGACGAGCATCACGCGGTCGGTGACCTCGATGCGTTGCGGGGGCGCCTCGACAAGCTCGTCAAGACCGTCGAGTCGCGCCGTGAGGAGCGCAAGGTCCAGAAGGCCAAGCAGACCGACGAGGCCAAGCACGCCAAGGAGGCGCTTGTCGCGGAGGCCGAGGAGCTGGCGCAGAGCGAGCAGTGGCGCTCGGCGGGCGAGCGGCTGCGGGCCCTGGTGGACACCTGGAAGGGTCTGCCGCGCCTGGACCGCAAGTCCGACGACGAGCTGTGGCACCGCTTCTCGCACGCCCGCTCGGCGTTCTCCAAGCGCCGCAAGGCGCACTTCGCGTCGCTAGACGCGCAGCGCGAGGACGCCCGCAAGGTCAAGGAGAAGCTGGTCGTCGAGGCCGAGGCCCTGTCCGGGTCCACGGACTGGGCCACGACGGCGGCGCGCTACCGCGACCTGATGGCGGACTGGAAGGCGGCGGGCCGCGCCCAGCGCGAGTCCGAGGACGAGCTGTGGAACCGCTTCCGCGGCGCCCAGGACGTCTTCTTCGCGGCGCGCAGCGAGGTGTTCGCGGAGCGTGACGCCGAGCAGATCGAGAACCTGAAGCTCAAGGAGGAGCTGGCCGTCGAGGCCGAGAAGATCCTCCCGGTGACCGACCTGAAGGCGGCCCGCGCCGCGTTCCGCTCGGTCAACGAGCGCTGGGAGGCCATCGGCCACGTGCCCAGGGACGCGCGTCCCAAGGTCGAGGGCCGGATGCACGCCGTGGAGCGGGCGATCCAGGAGGCCGAGGAGGCCGACTGGCGTCGTACGAACCCGGAGGCGCGGGCGCGTGCCGCGGGCCTCACGGGCCAGCTGCAGGACGCCGTCGACAAGCTGCAGAAGCAGATCGACGCGGCCCGCGCGGCCGGCAACGACGCCAAGGCCGACAAGCTGGGCCGCGAGCTGGAGGGCCGCCAGGCCCTGCTCGACCAGGCCCTGAAGGGCCTTGAGGAGTTCGGCGGCTGATCCGGCTGCCGCCCCATGGCGAAGCCCCCGGAACCCTGCGGTTCCGGGGGCTTCGTCGTGTCCTACGGCCGGCGCGCCGACGTCACGCGGTACACGTCGTACACGCCCTCGACTCCCCGGACCGCCTTCAGTACGTGACCGAGGTGCTTGGGGTCGCCCATCTCGAAGGTGAAGCGCGAGGTGGCGACTCGGTCGCGGGAGGTCTGTACGGCGGCCGAGAGGATGTTGACGTGCTGGTCGGACAGGACACGGGTGACGTCCGACAGCAGGCGCGAGCGGTCCAGGGCCTCGACCTGGATGGCGACCAGGAAGACCGAGGACTGGGTCGGCGCCCACTCCACTTCGAGGATCCGCTCGGGCTGCTGGGACAGCGAGTCCACGTTCACGCAGTCCGCCCGGTGCACCGAGACGCCGCTGCCACGGGTGACGAAGCCGATGATGGGGTCGCCGGGGACGGGCGTACAACAGCGGGCCAGCTTGACCCAGACGTCGTCGACGCCCTTGACGACCACGCCCGGATCCGCGTTCTTGCGGCGCTTGCTGCGGCCCCGCGAGGGCGGCGCCGACTCGGCGATGTCCTCGTTGGCGGCCTCCTCGCCGCCGAGCGCCTGCACCAGCTTCTGGACGACGCCCTGGGCGGCCACATGGCCCTCGCCGATCGCCGCGTACAGCGAGGAGATGTCGGGGTAGCGCATCTCGTGGGCGAGGGTGACCAGCGAGTCGCCGGTCAGGATCCGCTGGATCGGCAGGTTCTGCTTGCGCATGGCGCGCGCGATGGCGTCCTTGCCCTGCTCGATCGCCTCGTCGCGGCGCTCCTTGGAGAACCAGCCACGGATCTTGTTGCGGGCGCGCGGCGACTTGACGAAGCCGAGCCAGTCCCGCGAGGGACCCGCCCCGGCCGCCTTGGAGGTGAAGACCTCCACCAAGTCGCCGTTGTCCAGGGTCGATTCGAGCGGGACCAGGCGTCCGTTGACGCGTGCTCCTATGGTGCGGTGACCGACCTCGGTGTGCACCGCGTACGAGAAGTCGACCGGGGTGGAGCCCGCCGGGAGCGCGATGACGTCGCCCTTGGGCGTGAAGACGAAGACCTCGTTGCGCGACAGGTCGAAGCGGAGCGACTCCAGGAACTCGCTGGGGTCCTCGGTCTCCTTCTGCCAGTCGAGCAGCTGGCGCAGCCACGCCATGTCGTTGAGGTGGTCGTCCTTGCCGGTCTTGCGCGGCACGTCGGTGCGCACCTTGGAGGCGCCGGCGACGGCCTCCTGCTTGTACTTCCAGTGCGCGGCGATGCCGTACTCGGCGCGGCGGTGCATGTCGAACGTGCGGATCTGGAGCTCAACGGGCTTGCCGTTGGGGCCGATCACCGTCGTGTGCAGCGACTGGTACATGTTGAACTTGGGCATCGCGATGTAGTCCTTGAACCGGCCGGGGACCGGATTCCATCGCGCGTGCACGGTGCCGAGGGCCGCGTAGCAGTCGCGGACCGTGTCGACGAGTACCCGAATGCCCACCAGGTCGTAGATCTCCGCGAAGTCACGGCCGCGGACGATCATCTTCTGGTAGACGGAGTAGTAGTGCTTCGGGCGGCCGGTGACGGTCGCCTTGATGCGGGCCGCGCGCAGGTCGGACTGGACCTCGTCGGTCACTATGGCGAGGTACTCGTCGCGCTTGGGGGCGCGCTCGGCGACGAGGCGCACGATCTCGTCGTACATCTTGGGGTAGAGGATCGCGAACGCGAGGTCCTCCAGCTCCCACTTGATCGTGTTCATGCCCAGGCGGTGGGCGAGCGGCGCGTAGATCTCCAGGGTCTCGCGCGCCTTCTTCTCCTGCTTCTCGCGCTTGAGGTACCGCATGGTGCGCATGTTGTGCAGGCGGTCGGCGAGCTTGATGACCAGGACGCGGGGGTCCTTGGCCATGGCGACGACCATCTTGCGTACGGTCTCGGCCTGCGCGGCGTCGCCGAACTGCACCCGGTCGAGCTTGGTGACGCCGTCGACGAGCAGCGCCACCTGGTCGCCGAAGTCGCGGCGCAGGGTGTCCAGGCCGTACTCGGTGTCCTCGACGGTGTCGTGCAGCAGGCCCGCCATCAGGGTGGCCGGATCCATGCCGAGCTCGGCGAGGATCGTCGTCACCGCGAGGGGGTGCGTGATGTACGGGTCGCCGCTCTTGCGCTTCTGGCCGCGGTGCCAGCGCTCGGCGACCTGGTAGGCGCGCTCGACCTGGCGCAGCGTCGCCGTCTCGATCTTGGGGTCGTTGCTGCGCACTATCCGCAGCAGCGGTTCGAGCACCGGGTTGTACGCGGACGAGCGCTGTACGCCCAGCCGGGCGAGGCGGGCGCGCACCCGGTTGGAGGAGCCGCCGCCGGAGCGCGACACGGAGCCGGCCGGCACCACGGGCTTGGCGACCGGCGCCGGAGCGGGGGTTTCGGCCGGTGCCTTGGCCGGCGCACCCTCGGGCGCCGCGGGCTTCGGCTTCGCCGCGGGCTCGGAGGGCGTGGCCGGGGCCGCCGCGGGCTGTGTGGCCTGCTGGTCGGGCTGCGCGGCGGAGAGTGGCTGGGCCTCGTCTGGCAAAAGCGCTCCTCTGGGGGTCCCCCCGGACGGAGTCTGGGGGAGGGTCCGGGTCCCCCGGTCAGGCCCGGAAGTACCCATGGTATCGAGCCAAGAGCCTCCGCTCGCCCTCGGCCGGTGTGACGGCTCTGCCTGGAGAAACACCGGAGGCGGGCACCGGATTCCTCCGGGCCCGCCTGGCGGTGTTCTGCGGCCTGCTCAGACCGTGATCAGGGCGTCCAGCGGGGCGCCGCGCAGGGCGCCCTCCAGGCGCTCGCGGCCGCTGAGGAAGCTGAGCTCCATCAGGACCGCGACACCCGCGACCTCGGCTCCGGCCCGGCGGATCAGCTCCAGCGAGGCCTCGGCCGTGCCGCCGGTGGCGAGCACGTCGTCGATGACCATGACGCGGTCGCCCGCGCTGAGGTCCTCGGCGTGCACCTCGATCTCCGCGGTGCCGTACTCCAGCTCGTACGCCTGCTTGAGCGTCGCTCCGGGGAGCTTGCCCGCCTTGCGTACGGGGATGAAGCCGATCCCGGCACGGACCGAGACGGGGGCCGCCAGGATGAAGCCGCGCGCCTCCAGGCCGACGATCTTCGTCGCGCCGTGCTGGACGCACAGCGCGGCGAGCGCGTCGGTGAGGGCCGTGAACGCCTCCGGGTCCGCGAGCAGCGGGGTGATGTCCTTGAACATCACGCCCGGCTTCGGATAGTCCGGCACGTCACGGATGCGGCTGAGCAGCAGCCCCACGGTCTCGGTGGACACGCCGGTCATCGGCGCTTCCGGTTGTTGCGGGTGGGCTGGCGGCGCTGGCCGACGACCGCACCGGCCGTCTCGGCGTCGTCGTCCTCGTCGTCGAACGGCGCCACATCCTCGGGCTCCGCGCTCTCGCCCTTGGCGGCGGCCGCAGCGCGCTTGGCGAGCACCCGCTTCTTGAGGGCCTTCATCTCCGGCATGGTCTCCTTCAGGTCGGCGACCAGCGGAGTGGCGATGAAGATCGAGGAGTACGCACCGGCCGCGAGGCCGACGAACAGCGAGAGGGAGATGTCGTTCAGCATGCCGGCGCCGAGGACGCCGCCACCGATGAACAGCAGGCCCGCCACCGGGAGCAGCGCCACGACCGTGGTGTTGATGGAGCGGACCAGGGTGCCGTTGAGGCTCTTGTTCGCCATCTCGCTGTAGGTGACCCGGGTCTGCTTGGTGATCCCCTTCTGGCCCTCCTTGAGTCCGTCGAAGACGACGACGGTGTCGTAGAGGGAGTAACCGAGGATCGTGAGCAGACCGATCACGGTGCCGGGGGTGACCTCGAAGCCGACCAGCGCGTAGATCCCGACCGTGATCGTGAGGTCGTGGATCAGGGCGACGAGGGCCGCGACCGCCATCCGCCACTCGAAGGCGATGGCCAGGTAGATCACCACGAGGATCATGAAGATGATCAGGCCCGTCCAGGCCTTGTTGGCGATCGTCTGGCCCCAACTGGGGCCGACCAGGTCGGCGTTGATGTTGTTCGCCTCGACCTTGAGGTCCTTGGCGAGCTGGGTCTTGATCTGGTCGGACTTGGCCGTGTCGACCCCGCCGATGGTGATGCGGATCGTGCCGTCGCCGAGCTTCTGGGCGATCGCGTCGTGGCCGGACGCGGCCTCGGCGTCCTTCTCGGCCTGCGGGGCCGAGATGGAGGTCTTCGGGGTGGTGAAGACCGCGCCGCCCTCGAATTCGATGCCCATCGTCAGACCCCGTACCGCCAGGCCGACGATGGCCGTGATGGTGATCAGGATCGAGATGCCGTACCAGATCTTCCGCTTGCCGACGAAGTCGTAACCGACCTCACCGCGGTACAGCCTGGCGCCGAGAGTGCCGAGCTTCGACATCTCACGCCTCCTTCGGGTTGTCGACGGGGGCGGAGGTGGTGCGGCGGGTGCGGCGCAGCGGCGGCTTGGCGCCGAGCCGCTTCGGGTCCAGACCGGACCACGGGTGGCCGCTCGCGAAGAACTTCTTGCGGGCCAGGAGCGTCATCACCGGCTTGGTGAACAGGAACACCACGACCACGTCGAGCAGGGTGGTCAGACCCAGCGTGAACGCGAAGCCCTGGACCTTGCCGACGGTCACGATGAACAGCACCGCGGCGGCGAGGAAGGACACGAAGTCGGAGACCAGGATGGTGCGCCGCGCGCGCGGCCAGGCGCGCTCGACGGCGGGACGCAGGGTGCGGCCCTCACGGATCTCGTCACGGATGCGTTCGAAGTAGACGATGAACGAGTCCGCGGTGATGCCGATGGCGACGATGGCGCCGCAGACCGCGGGCAGGTTCAGCGCGAAGCCGATGCCCGGGCCGAGCAGCGTCATGATCGCGTACGTCAGGATCGCCGAGACGACGAGGCTGAGGATGGCGATCAGCGCGAGGCCGCGGTAGTAGGCCACCAGGTAGATGATGACCAGCGCGAGGCCGATGGCACCCGCGATCAGGCCGGCGTGCAGCTGGTCGGCGCCGAGGGCCGCGGTCACGGTGGTGACGCTCTGCTCCTGGAAGGAGAGCGGCAGCGCGCCGTAGGACAGCACGTTCGCCAGGTCCTGGGCGCTCGACTGGTTGAAGTTGCCGGAGATCTCGGCGGAGCCGCTGAGCGTGGAGCTCACGGTGGGGGCCGAGACGACCTGGTTGTCCAGGGCGATCGCGAAGCGGTTGTTCGGGTACTGCTGCTGGGACAGCTTGCCGGTGATCGCCGCGAACTTCTTCGAGCCGCCGCCCGTGAAGTCCATCTGAACGATCCACTGACCGTTCTGCTGGTTGATCACGGCCTGCGCCTTGGAGACGTCCGTGCCGTCGACCTCGGCCGGGCCGAGGATGAACTTCTCCGCGCCGTCCTTGTCGCACGCCACGGTCGGCTCGGAGGACTTGGCGCCCTCGCCGGCCTTGGAGCGGGCTTCCTTGGTGGAGCAGTCGAGCGCTGCGAACTTGGCCTGGAGCTGGGCGGCGGTCGCGTCACCCGCGGGGGCCGACGGGTTCGGCGCGGGGCTGCCCGGCTTGCTCGCGCCGGGCGTGGGCGAGGCCTTCAGCGCGTCGGAGAGCGCGCGGCCCTGGGGGGTGCCGCTCGGCTTGCCCGCGCTGGGCGTGCCCTTGCCGGAGGCGCTCGGGGTGCCCGAGGGGGTCGGCTTGCCGCTGGTCGAGGCGCTCGGGGAAGCGCTCGGGTTGGGCACCGCGGCCGTCGGCTGGGCGGTCAGGACCGGCCGGAAGTACAGCTTGGCGGTCTGGCCGACCTGCTGACGGGCCTGCTCCGAGTTCGTGCCCTTGGGGATGTTGACAATGATGTTGTCGCTGCCCTGGGTCTGGACCTCGGCCTCGGTCACACCAAGACCATTCACACGACGGTTCATGATCGAAACCGCTGTGTTCATGTTGTTCTTGTTGATCGCCGATTCCTGGCCGGGCTCGGCCTTGGCCTTGAGCGTGATGCTCGTACCGCCCGCGAGGTCGATGCCCAGCCTCGGAGTGGTGTGGTGGGAAATGAACATCCCACCGACGAGCGCGACCATGGCGATGAGGATCAGGGCCAGGGCGCGGCCCGGCTTGCTCTGTCCCCCCGCCGCCGGCCTGCGGCCCTTGTTCGGTGCTGCCACCTTGTCGTTTCTCCCTGTCCAACCACCCTGCGCCGGGTATGCGCGTGGGCGGCCACGAAGTGTTGTGGGGACGTCCCCCGCGGAAGTCGGCGCGCTCCGGGGACCGCCCGCGCCGGTCGGGCGCCGTGCGGTCCCGGTGCGTGACTACTTCGCGTCGGCCCCGCCGTCGGCCTTGCCGTCCTTGCCGTCCTTGAGCTCGGCGGCGTCCTCCGCCTCGTCCTTCTTGCCCAGGTCGATCTTGGCGTCCTTGCTGTCCTCGGCGTCGGCCTCGGCGGCCTCGGTCAGCGAAGAGGCGTCGTCCGGCACCGCCGGGAGCTCCTCTTCGGTGTCGCCGTGCACGATGCGGTTGTACTCCGCGTCGTCCAGGACCGCGCCGATGGCGTTCTTGGCGTAGACGGCGTGGACGCCGGGAGCCACCTCCAGGAGGACCGTCTCGTCGCCGATCTCCTTGACGGTGGCGTACATGCCCCCGATCGTGCGGACACCGGTGCCGGGCTGCATCTCATTGCGCATGGCAGCGGCCGCCTGCTGCTTCTTCTTGGCGGACCGGGTCATCAGGAACATGGCCCCGATAAGCACAATGAAGGGGAGGAGAGTGATAGGGCTCACGGGACGGAACTTCCTTCGCATGACCACGCCTGGGGCGCGGCCTGATCTGGGGGTGGGTACGCCGGCCGGGAAGGGCGGCATCGGCGGAGTCTAAGCGAGTCCGCACAGATGGAACAACGCCCAGCATCCCACCGGGGTTCCTCGGGGTGCGACCCTCCGCGCCGTCACGCCCCGAAGAGACCCTGTTGTCCGCTTCCTGCCGCGCCACCGCCCTGCTGCGGCGGTACGAGACCGAGGTGGGCCCAGGCGGCGGGTGTGGCCACCCGGCCCCGCGGAGTACGGGCCAGCAGACCCTCACGGACCAGGAACGGCTCGGCCACCTCCTCCACCGTTTCGCGCTCCTCGCCCACCGCGACCGCCAGCGTGGACAGGCCCACCGGGCCCCCGCCGAACAGCTTCAGGAGGGCCTGGAGGACGGCCCGGTCCAGGCGGTCCAGACCGCGGGCGTCAACCTCGTACACCCCGAGCGCGACCGAGGCGATCTCGGGGGTGATGACGCCGTCCGCCTTGACCTGGGCGTAGTCGCGCACCCGGCGCAGCAGCCGATTGGCGATGCGCGGGGTGCCGCGGGAGCGGCCCGCGATCTCCGCGGCGCCCGCGGTGTCGATCTCCACGTCGAGCAGCCGGGCCGAGCGGTGGATGACCCGCTCCAGCTCGGAGGGCTCGTAGAACTCCATGTGCCCGGTGAAGCCGAAGCGGTCGCGCAGCGGGGGCGGCAGCAGGCCTGCCCTGGTGGTGGCGCCGACCAGGGTGAAGGGCGGCAGCTCCAGCGGGATGGCGGTGGCGCCGGGGCCCTTGCCGACGATGACGTCGACCCGGAAGTCCTCCATCGCCATGTAGAGCATTTCCTCGGCCGGCCGCGACATCCGGTGGATCTCGTCGAGGAAGAGGACCTCGCCCTCCTGGAGGGAGGAGAGGATCGCGGCGAGGTCGCCCGCGTGCTGGATGGCGGGGCCGCTGGTGATGCGGATCGGGGCGCCCATCTCGGCCGCGATGATCATCGAGAGGGTGGTCTTGCCGAGGCCGGGGGCGCCGGAAAGGAGCACGTGGTCGGCGGTGGCGCCGCGGGCGCGGGCCGCGCGCAGGACCAGGTCGAGCTGCTCGCGGACCTTCTCCTGGCCGACGAACTCGTCCAGGTCCTTGGGGCGCAGGGCGGCCTCGACGGCGGTGTCCTCTCCGTCGGCGTCGGACCCGACGAGGCGGTCCCCGGCCGTCGCGGACAGATCCGCCGTGTCGGAGCTGTCTTCCCAGTTCATGACGTGTGCCTCGGATCGTGGTCGCGATGGGTGGTGCGCGGGCTCAGCGGGCGCGGTTCAAGGTCTGGAGGGCGGCCTTCAGGAGCGCGCCGATGTTCGGCTTGTCGGAGGCCTCGGCCTGCGGGGCCACGGCCGTGACCGCCTCGTCGGCCTCCCGGGTCGCGTAGCCGAGGCCGATGAGGGCCGCGTGCAGTTGGTCGCGCCAGCCCGAGGTGACCGGTGCTCCGACCGCCGGGGCGTTGCCGACGGGCGCTCCGAGCCGGTCCTTCAGCTCGATGAGGAGCTTCTGGGCGCCCTTCTTGCCGATGCCGGGCACCGCGGTGAGCGCCTTCTCGTCACCGGTGGCGAACGCGCGGCGCAGCGCGTCCGGGGTGTGCACGGAAAGGACTGCCTGGGCGAGCCGGGGGCCCACCCCGTTGGCGGTCTGGAGCAGCTCGAAGACCTGCTTCTCGTCGTCGTCCGCGAAGCCGTACAGGGTGAGCGAGTCCTCCCGTACGACCAGCGACGTGGCGAGTTTGGCGTGCTGGCCGATGCGCAGTTCGGCCAGCGTGTTGGGCGTGCACTGGAGGGCCATGCCGATGCCGCCGACCTCGACCACCGCGGTGTCGGGAGCGAGGGCGGCGACCGGGCCGCTGACGAAGGCGATCATCGGGTGACCTTCCGTACGGAGTGCTGGGCGTGGGCCTGTTGGAGCCGGTTGAGCGCGGGGGCGCGCCAGATGTGGCAGATGGCGAGGGCGAGCGCGTCGGCCGCGTCGGCCGGTTTGGGCGGGGCGTCGAGCCGGAGCAGCCGCGTCACCATGGCGCCGACCTGCGCCTTGTCGGCCCGGCCGCTGCCGGTGACGGCGGCCTTGACCTCGCTGGGGGTGTGCAGGGCGACGGGGATGCCGCGCCGGGACGCGCACAGCATGGCGACCGCGCTGGCCTGGGCGGTGCCCATCACGGTGCGCACGTTGTGCTGGCTGAACACCCGCTCCACGGCGACGACTTCGGGCCGGTGGGCATCGAGCCACTCCTCGATGCCGCGCTCGATGGCGACGAGGCGGTGGCCCAACTCGGCGTCCGCGGGCGTCCGTACGACACCGACGCCCAGCATCGTCAGGGACCGGCCCGCGACCCCCTCGACCACGCCGACGCCACACCGCGTCAGGCCGGGGTCCACCCCCAGTACGCGCACGGCCCCTCCCCTCGGTGATCTTTGACTTGCTGCCAGGCTATCCGCTGCCACTGACAACGGCGGCGGGCCGATGGGACGTGTCCCATCGGCCCGCCGGAACCGCTCAATCCGCGGCAGCGTTACGCGTCGACCTTCTCCATGACCTCGTCGGAGACATCGAAGTTGGCGAAGACGTTCTGCACGTCGTCGCTGTCCTCCAGCGCGTCGATCAGCTTGAAGATCTTCCGCGCGCCCTCTTCGTCGAGCTCGACCTGCATGGTCGGTACGAAGTTGGCCTCGGCCGAGTCGTAGTCGATGCCGGCCGCCTGGAGCGCGGTGCGGACCGCGACCATGTCGGTGGCCTCGGAGATGATCTCGAAGGAGTCACCGAGGTCGTTGACCTCCTCGGCGCCCGCTTCCAGAACCGTCTCCAGGACGTCGTCCTCCGAGAGCTCGCCCTTGGGCAGGACGACGACGCCCTTGCGGTTGAACAAGTACGAGACCGAGCCCGGGTCGGCCATGGAGCCGCCGTTGCGGGTCATCGCGACACGTACGTCGGATGCGGCACGGTTGCGGTTGTCGGTGAGGCACTCGATGAGCACCGCGACACCGTTCGGGCCGTAACCCTCGTACATGATCGTCTCGTAGTCGGCACCGCCCGCCTCAAGACCGGCACCGCGCTTGAGCGCGGAGTCGATGTTCTTGTTGGGCACCGACTGCTTCTTGGCCTTCTGCACGGCGTCGAAGAGCGTCGGGTTGCCGTCGATGTCGGCGCCGCCGGTGCGGGCGGCGACCTCGATGTTCTTGATCAGCTTCGCGAAGAGCTTGCCGCGCTTGGCATCGATCACGGCCTTCTTGTGCTTCGTCGTAGCCCATTTAGAGTGGCCGGACATCTGCCTGTCTCCTTCGCGTAACCCATTCTGCGTCGTTCGGCAGAGATCCTACCGGGACCTCGTCACCGTGCGGCGCGCACCATGTCCACGAACAGCGCGTGCATGCGGTGGTCGCCGGTCAGCTCGGGGTGGAACGAGGTCGCGAGGGCGTTGCCTTGGCGCACGGCGACGATGTGGCCGCCGTGCTCGGCGAGCACCTCGGTCTCGGCGCCGACGGACTCGACCCAGGGCGCGCGGATGAACACGCCTTCCACGGGACCCACGCCGGAAACCTCCACGGTCGCCTCGAACGACTCGTTCTGGCGGCCGAAGGCGTTGCGGCGGACGATCATCTCGATGCCGCCGATGGTCTCCTGGCCCGAACGCGGGTCGAGGATCTTGTCGGCGAGCATGATCAGCCCGGCGCACGTGCCGTACACGGGCAGGCCCGCGCGGACCCGCTCGCGCAGCGGCTCCAGCATGCCGAACAGCGCGGCCAGCTTGGAGATGGTGGTGGACTCGCCGCCGGGTATGACCAGGCCGTCCACCTCGGCGAGCTCCTCGGGGCGCCTGACCGGCCTGGCCACGGCGTCCGCCGCGGCCAGGGCGATGAGGTGCTCCCGTACGTCGCCCTGGAGGGCCAGGACACCAATCACGGGGGTGTGCATGAGTGACTACCAGCCGCGGTTGGCGTAGCGCTCGGTCTCGGGCAGGGTGTCGCAGTTGATGCCGACCATGGCCTCGCCCAGGTTGCGGGAGGCGTCCGCGATGATCTTCGGGTCGTCGAAGAAGGTGGTGGCCTTCACGATGGCGGCGGCGCGCTTGGCCGGGTCGCCCGACTTGAAGATGCCGGAGCCGACGAAGACGCCCTCGGCGCCGAGCTGGCGCATCAGCGCGGCGTCGGCGGGGGTGGCCACGCCACCGGCGGAGAACAGCACGACGGGGAGCTTGCCGAGCTCGGAGACTTCCTTGACCAGCTCGTACGGGGCGCGCAGCTCCTTGGCGGCGGCGTACAGCTCGTTGTTGTCGAAGCCGCGCAGTTTGGCGATCTCGTTCTTGATCTGGCGCAGGTGGCGGACGGCCTCGACGACGTTGCCGGTGCCGGCCTCGCCCTTGGAGCGGATCATGGCCGCGCCCTCGGCGATGCGGCGCAGCGCCTCGCCCAGGTTGGTGGCGCCACACACGAACGGGGTCGTGAAGGCGAACTTGTCGCTGTGGTTGACCTCGTCGGCCGGGGTGAGGACCTCGGACTCGTCGATGTAGTCGACGCCGAGCGACTGCAGGACCTGGGCCTCGACGAAGTGGCCGATGCGGGACTTGGCCATCACCGGGATGGAGACCGCGCCGATGATCTCCTCGATCATGTTCGGGTCGGACATCCGGGCCACGCCGCCGTCCTTGCGGATGTCGGCCGGCACCCGCTCCAGGGCCATGACGGCGACGGCGCCCGCGTCCTCGGCGATCTTCGCCTGCTCGGCGTTGACCACATCCATGATCACGCCGCCCTTGAGCTGCTCGGCCATGCCGCGCTTGACGCGGGCGGTGCCGATGGCGGGGCTGTCGGACTGGGGGGTGCTGGAAGGCGTGCTGGACACGGAGCGACCTCACTGAGTGAAGAAGGGATTCTGCTGCCCCGAGAGAACCCTGGCGGAGCAGTCCACATCAAGGGCCAATGTGTACCCGGTGGATCGTTTTCGCCGGTCAGCCACCCCCAGTGGCTACGAGATCACGTTCCCGGGCGGTCGGCCAGGGCCGTCGGCGGCTCGTCGTCCATCTCGAAGGCCAGCGGGAACGGCGCGTGGCCCGCCAGGCGGAACCAGCGCACCGTACGGTGCCTGCGCAGCGCCCTCGCGGCCCGCACGGCGTCGTTGTGGAAGCGCCGCGCCATCGGCACCCTGCGCACCGCCTGCGCCAGCTCCTCGGCGGCTTCCACGCCCCCGGGCGCCTCCCGTACGGCCTCCACCTGCGCCGGCTCCCCGAAGACCGCCCGCAGCGCCTGGCTGAGCTCGCTCTCGGCGACCTCCCGGTGCTCCTCCTCCGCTTGGCGGGCCGCGTGCGCGGCCTCGTACAGGACGATCGAGGCGGCCGGGTCGAGCACCCCGCTGGTGGCCAGTTCCTGGGTGACCGAGGCGCGGCGGAGCAGTTGGGCGTCCAGGGCGGCGCGGGCCGCGTCGATGCGGGCGTGCAGCCGGTCGAGCCGGCCGGCGGTCCAGCTGAGATAGAGGCCGATCGCGACGAGGGCGACGACGATCCAGATGAGGGTTACGGTCACGGGCCGCAAGGCTACCGGGGCGCCGGGTACGGCCGGCCCGCCCATGGGACGAGCCCGCTCTTGGAACGCGCGGTGCCGTAGGGAAGGCTGGGTCCCTTGACGCGGGCGGATCGGACGGACAGGGGGAACGGACTGTGGGCGCAGGCCGGTTGGCGACCAGGGGCACGGCCGGAGCGGCGGTGCCGAGGGACGCGGCGCGGCGGATCGCCGAGGTGCTCGGCGGCCGGGACACGCGGGTCGAGGCCGGGGACGGCTGGGCGCACTCCCGGTTCACGGTCCCCGGCCGGGGCGTGCCGCTCGGCGTGGACGTGGTGGCCGACACCCGGCGGGCGCCGACCGGCATCGCCTTCCTGCTGCCCGGCGGCGGCCTCGGCTTCGCCGCGAACTTCTTCACGCCGCGCGCCCGCAATCTCGCCCACCACCTACGCGGTGCGGGCCAATTGGTGGTAGGGATCAGCCCGCGCGAGGACCTGGCCTCCGCCGCCGACATCACGGCCGACTGGGGCCTGGCCGCGCACGCCCGCGACGCCCGGTCGGTCATCGACGCCGTGACCGGGGTGCTGCCGCTCCCCCACCAGTTCGTGGGCCATTCGGCCGGGGCGGTGCTCGCCCTGGACCTGGCGTCCAAGGACACCTCGCACGGGCTGCGCCGGGTGGTCGCCCTCGACACGACGGGCCCGTACACCGGCGGTCTCGCGGTACGGGCGGCACGGTCACGCACCGCGCTCCAGAGGCTCATCGACCAGGGCATGTACGTCAACGACCCTGGCTTGAAAGGGCTGTTGGCGCGGGCCGTGGCCGATCCCGGCGGGGCGAGCGCGGCACCGTGGCCGGTCGATCCGGCGGCCCGGTTCACCAACGCGGGGCTCGCGCACTTCGCGCTGATCCGCACCGCTTCGCTGCCGGGGCTCACCAACTGGATCTACCGGCAGGGCTTCAGCGCCGGGACGTACGGGTTCGGGGCGGCCCCGGCCGAGGACCGGTTCGCGCTCGGCCGCACCCCGCTGCAGGTGTGGGCCGAGACGACCGCCGCGCTGGGCAGCGGGCTCGTGCCGAACGCGCTGCTGCGCGACCTGATGTCGGTCTGGGCCGCCGACGGGACGGGGTACGCCATCGACTGGGCGGGGATCCGGGCCGAGGTGGTCTGGGTGAACATGGAGCTCGGCCGGGGCGACCACCCCCGGGGCGCGGAGCTGATCCGGGCCGGCGGCAACGGCCGGGTCGGCTTCCGCGTGGTGGCGGGTTACGGCCACGGCGACCCGGTGTGGGGCGCCACGGCCGCAGCCGATGTGTGGCCGCTGCTGACCCCGGCCTGAGCGGCGGCCTCCGCCGAGCCCGGCCGGGGCCGGAGTCAGTCCCTGGCCAGCCCGAACCGCGCCCGGAATCCGGTGCGTTCGTCCGTGGCCACCGCCGCCGCCCCGTGCGTCACCGTCTCGTACACCGCGAGGATGTCCGCGCCGACCGTCGCCCAGTCGAAGCGCCGCACGTGCGCCGAGCCGCGTTCGCTCAGGCCCGCGCGGCGGGCCGGGTCGGCGAGCAGGCGTACGGCCGCCGAGGCGAGCGCGTCGGCGTCCTCGTTGGCGAAGAGGTCGCCCGCCGCGCCCTGGTCCAGGACCTGCGCGAAGGCGTCCAGGTCGCTGGCGAGGACCGCGGCGCCCGCCGACAGCGCCTCCACCAGGATGATCCCGAAGCTCTCGCCGCCGGTGTTGGGCGCGACGTACACGTCCACGCTGCGCAGCAGCCGCGCCTTGTCCTCGTCGCTGACCATGCCGAGGAACTCAACCCGCGAGCGCATCTCGGCCGGCAGGGAGGCCACTGCCTCCTCCTCGTCGCCCCGGCCCGCGACGAGCAGCCGGGTCTCCGGGCGCTCCGCGAGGATCTTGGGGAGCGCCTTCATGAGGACCGGCAAGCCCTTGCGGGGCTCGTCGATGCGCCCTATGAAGCCGAGGGTCTGCCCCTGCCACTCCTTCTTCGGCTCGGCCCTCGCGAAGAAGTCGACGTCGACGCCGTTGGGGATCACCACCGCGTCGCCGCCGAGGTGTTCGACCAGGGTGCGCCGCGCGTACTCGCTGACCGCGATGCGCGCGCTGATCTTCTCCAGGGCGGGCTGGAGGATCGGGTACGCCGCGATCATCGCGCGGGAGCGGGGGTTGGAGGTGTGGAAGGTCGCCACGATGGGGCCCTGCGCCGCCCAGCACGAGAGCAGGCCGAGCGAGGGCGAGGCCGGCTCGTGGATGTGGATGACGTCGAACGTGCCGTCGTGCAGCCAGCGCCGCACCCGCGCGGCCGACAGGAACCCGAAGTTGAGCCGCGCCACCGAGCCGTTGTACGGGACCGGGACGGCCCGGCCCGCCGAGACGACGTAGGGCGGCAGCGGGGTCTCGTCGTCGGCGGGGGCGAGGACCGAGACCTCGTGGCCGAGGCGGATCAGGTGCTCGGCCAGGTCCCGGATGTGGAACTGGACGCCGCCGGGGACGTCCCACGAGTACGGGCAGACGATGCCGATCTTCACGGCCGTCGCTCCTCCAGGTCCGCGAGCCACAGCCGTTGCAGCATGTGCCAGTCCTCCGGGTGGTCGGCGATTCCGGTGGCGAAGGCGTCCGCCAGCGTCTGTGTCATCAAGGACGTCTTGGAGGCCCGGTCACCTGTCTCGGGCACCTCGATGGGCGGGTGGACCCGGCCCTTCATGATGGGCGAGTCGTCGTACCAGAGCGTCACCGGGAGGAGCAGCGCGCCGGTCTGCTGGGCCAGCATGGCCGGTCCCGCGGGCATCCGGGTCTGCTCGCCGAAGAACTTGACCTCGACTCCGGACGCCGACAGGTCGCGGTCGGCGACCAGACAGACCAGGCCGCCCGCGCGCAGCCGTCGGGCCAGCGTCCCGAAGGCGGAGCCGCCTACGTGCGGCAGGACCTCCATGCCGAGGCTCTCGCGGTAGGCGACGAAGCGGTCGTACAGCGTCTCGGGCTTGAGGCGCTCGGCGACCGTGGTGAACGGGGTGGCCAGCTTGGTGGTGACCCAGGCGCCCGCGAGGTCGTAGTTGCCCATGTGGGGCAGGGCGAGGACGACGCCGCGCCCGGAGGCGAGGGCGTCCGTCAGATGGTGGACGTCCTCGGGCACGAAGCCGTTCGCCATCCGGTCCTTGCTCCACGACGGCAGCCGGAAGGACTCCATCCAGTACCGCATGTAGGAGCGCATGCCCGCCTGCGAGAGGGCCGCGAGCCGT
This sequence comes from Streptomyces sp. NBC_00212, assembly GCF_045206365.1. Classification (NCBI taxonomy): domain Bacteria; kingdom Bacillati; phylum Actinomycetota; class Actinomycetes; order Kitasatosporales; family Streptomycetaceae; genus Streptomyces; species Streptomyces sp. NBC_00212. The sequence continues at coordinate 7,076,915 of NZ_CP108115.1, read as the reverse complement.
TCCGGGGTGGCGTCGGGCACGACCCGCGCCAGGTTGGATTCGAGGCGCAGCACGCTCTTGCCGCGCCGCTTCCACACCTGGTCCGCGATGCGCCGGCCGAGCCCGTTCGCGACGGGCTCCGGCAGCTTCTTGACGGTGGCCCAGCCAAGGCCGTACAGCGCGTCGGTCAGCCTGTCCTTCATGCGCCCGCCTCACCGGCCGCCCGCGCGTCGGCCTCGGCGGACTCCCGACGGACCGTCACCACGCGCTGGATCAGCGTGACGAGACTGCCGACGGCCACGATCCACAGCGCGATGGGGAGCAGCACCTGGATGCCCGGTACACCGAACTTGTGCAGTCCGGCCAGGCCCGCGGCCACCAGTGAGATCACGAGCCGTTCGGCGCGCTCCACCAGGCCGTTGACCGCGACCGGCAGCCCGATCGCCTCGCCGCGCGCCTTGGTGTACGAGACCACCTGGCCGCTGGCCAGGCAGAAGATGGCGACCGCGCACAGCGCGTTGTCGTCGCCCTGCCCGGCGTACCAGAGGGCGAAGCCGCCGAAGATCGCGCCGTCGGCGACCCGGTCGAGGGTCGAGTCGAGGAAGGCGCCCCAGCGGCTGGAGATCCCGGCCTGGCGGGCCATGTTGCCGTCGACCAGGTCGGAGAAGACGAAGAGGGTGATGACGATGGTGCCCCAGAAGAACTCTCCACGGGGGAAGAAGACCAGCGCACCCGCCATCACTCCGGCCGTGCCGATGAGGGTCACCGCGTCGGGGCTGACTCCGCGACGGAGCAGAAATGCGGCGAACGGCGTGAGGACACGCGTGAAGAATGCACGCGCGTACTTGTTCAGCATGGCCTTCCCGAGGGGTCGGTGTGGCCGCGCGGCCCCTGCTGGCCACCGGCCGACCCATCGTAGCCACGACTGCGCGGCCGCACCGCCGGGCACCCGCCGCGTGACCGGCGGGCCACTGTCCGCGTGCGGTCGCGTACGACGTATGGACGCACAGTGACCGGAGTGGAAAGCTCGAATTACCGCGGGCGTCGCAGATGCCGCCTCCGCACGCGGAGTCCGCGTGTCCGCGCCCCCTCACCACCTCACCGCGCACGAAACCGGGAGGAACGGACATGGGCGACAAGGCAAACGCACACCCCGGGGCCGCCGGCAGGGCTACAGCGGCCGACCACCCCTCATCCGTACGGAACGTGGTGCTGGTCGGCCACAGCGGATCCGGGAAAACCACCTTGGTGGAAGCGCTCGCGCTGGCGGCCGGGGCCGTCAACCGGGCGGGCAGGGTCGAGGACGGCGGCACCGTCTCCGACTACGACGAGATCGAGCACCGGCAGCAGCGCTCCGTACAGCTGTCGCTGGTTCCGGTCGAATGGGGTGGTTTCAAGATCAATATCTTGGACACCCCCGGATACGCCGACTTCGTCGGGGAACTCAGGGCCGGTCTGCGAGCGGCGGACGCGGCCCTTTTCGTCGTCTCGGCCGCGGACGGGGTGGACGGCTCGACGCGGATGGTCTGGGACGAGTGCGCGGCCGTCGGGATGCCGCGGGCGATCGTGATCACGCACCTGGAGGCGGCCCGTGCCGACTTCGACGCGATGACGACGATCTGCGCCGAGGCCTTCGGCGGCGACGACCCCGACGCTGTGCTCCCGCTGTACCTCCCGGTGCACGGCGCGGCCGGACCCGACGGGCACGCGCCGGTGACCGGCCTGACCGGGCTGCTCTCGCAGCGGGTCTTCGACTACGAGTCCGGCGAGCGCAAGGAGACCCAGCCGGACGCCGACCTGCTCCCGCTGATCGAGGAGGCCCGCAACCGGCTCATCGAGGGGATCATCGCGGAGAGCGAGGACGAGACCCTCATGGACCGCTACCTCGGCGGCGAGGACATCGATTTCAAGACGTTGGTGGCGGACCTGGAACGGGCGGTGGCGCGCGGCACCTTCCACCCGGTCCTGGCCGCGGCGCCGGCCGCCGAGGGCGCCAAGCAGGGCCTCGGCACGATCGAACTCCTCGAACTCGTCACCGGCGGCTTCCCCTCCCCCCTGGAGCGGACGGCGCCCGAGATCACGACCCCGCAGGGCGGGCCCCGGCCGACCCCCTCGTGCACGGTCGAGGGCCCACTGGTGGCCGAGGTGATCAAGACCTCCTCCGACCCGTACGTGGGCCGGATCAGCCTGGTGCGGGTCTTCTCCGGCACCCTGCGCCCCGACGAGACGGTGCACGTGTCCGGCCACGGCATGGAGGACCGCGGCCACGAAGACCACGACGTCGACGAGCGGATCGGCGCGCTGTCCTCGCCGTTCGGCAAGCAGCAGCGCACGCTCACCAAGTGCGTCGCGGGCGACCTCGCGTGCGTGGCCAAACTGTCCCGGGCCGAGACCGGCGACACCCTGTCCGCCAAGGAGGACCCGCTCCTGATGGCGCCCTGGGACATGCCCGACCCGCTCCTCCCGCTGGCCATCGAGGCACACAGCAAGGCCGACGAGGACAAGCTCTCGCAGGGGCTCTCGCGCCTGGTCGCGGAGGACCCGACGATGCGCCTCGAACAGAACCCGCACACCCACCAGCTGGTCCTGTGGTGCCTGGGCGAGGCCCACAAGGAGGTCGCCCTGGAGCGGCTGCGCAGCCGGTACGGCGTCCAGGTCGACGTCGTGCCGCACAAGGTGTCGCTGCGCGAGACCTTCGGCGCGAAGGCGGCGGGGCGCGGCCGGCACGTCAAGCAGTCCGGCGGGCACGGGCAGTTCGCGATCTGCGAGATCGACGTGGAGCCGCTGCCGCCGGGCAGCGGCATCGAGTTCGTGGACAAGGTGGTCGGCGGGTCGGTCCCGCGCCAGTTCATCCCGTCCGTCGAGAAGGGCGTACGGGCCCAGGCCGCGAAGGGCGTGGCCGCCGGGTATCCGCTCGTGGACGTGCGCATCACGCTCCTGGACGGCAAGGCGCACTCGGTGGACTCCTCCGACGCGGCGTTCCAGACCGCGGGCGCGCTAGCCCTGCGGGAGGCGGCCGCCGAGGCCCGTATCCATCTGCTCGAACCGGTCGCCGAGGTCCAGGTCCTGGTCGCCGACGACTACGTGGGCCCGGTGATGAGCGACCTGTCCGGGCGCCGGGGCCGGGTGGTCGGCACCGAACAGGCCGGCCCGGGCCGCACGCTGGTGCGCGCCGAGATCCCGGAGATCGAGATCGGCCGGTACGCGCTCGATCTGAGGTCACTGTCCCACGGCACCGGACGGTTCAGCCGCAGCTACGCGCGGCACGAGCCGATGCCGCCCCAGCTCGCCGACAAAATTCGCGAACAGGCAGAAGAAGGGCGATAGTTGACAGGTCATCAGAATGCCGCCCACCGCAATCTCCTTGCGGCGGGCGGCATTCCGACGTCCCCTGACGGGCAGCCTGTGACCCCGATACGCTGTGGTCCCAGCTCAGCAGGTGTGCGGGGTGCGGCAGTCGGGAACGGGTCGCGGAGCGACGGTGTGCGGCGATGGGGGCGGCAGTGACGACGGAAGAGCCATTCTTCGACTTCTTGCCCAGGCCACAGGTGCCGCTCCAGGGCTCCGCGGGCCAGACGGCCGCGACCCAGGCGCTCGCCTCGGCCGCGTACCGGGACGGCCCGGTCGAGGACATACTCAAGGCCAACAGCGAATGGCACGAGTCCGAGGTGAAGAAGGGCAAGCTGTCGCTCTTCGAGCCCAACCTCGGCGAGGCGTTCTCGCGGGCCGTGCAGTCCCGGATGCTCGGCGCCACCCGCAAGGGCATCATCCAGTCGTTCGGCACCGAGCCCGGGACCATCGTCGAGCACTGCCTGGCCTCGATCCGCATCCGCAAGGAGCGCGACACCAAACTCACCCTGGTCATGGTCGTGTTCGGGCTGCTCTTCCTGCCCGGCCTGCTGCTCTGGCTCGGCCTCTTCCAGCTGCGCCGCACCCTGGCCGGCGCCAAGGACCGGCGGGCCGGCGCGCTCGGCAGCATCCTGCTCGCGGCGGCCGGGATCCTCGCCCTGATCTTCCTGATCAAGCTGCCCTTCAACGGCTTCCTCGCGCTGTACCTGCGCGCGATGATCGTGGCCCCGATCGTCGGCTGGTACTGGGCGAAGCTCATCTGCGAGAAGACCGCGCGGGACCTGCGCTCGCGCTGGGACAGCCTGCTGGGCGGCGGCGGCATCGGCGCCAAGATCCCCGAAGCGGTGCCCAAGAGCTCGGCGGCGGGCTCCGCGGAACAGTTGCGCCAGTCCCTGGTCAAGCTGGCCGCCGAGGACCAGAGCAACATCGTCTTCTACGCGGGGCCCAAGGGAATACTGGGCATGGGCACCCGCTGGGGCAGCTGGCAGCTCGCCGAGGAACTGGAGCCCAAGGAAGCCGGCAAGGAGATCCACGGCTTCCGCAGCTGGGACGTCATACGGGCCATCCAGGACCGCCTCCAGCTCCTGGAGCGCGGCCCCCTGCACACCGGCGGCTTCCCCACCCCGTCCATCAAGAACTGGGTGGTCTCGCCGATCGGCGAGGGCGCCAAGGAGGTGTCCCGGCCCAGCGGCCAGGACATCGACAACTTCCAGGTGCGCGCCCACGAGATCCAGCGGATCTGCAACGAGCAGCAGTTCTCCAGCGGCAACCGGCACTACCTAGGCGTCCAGTTCACGCTCTGGGACGGCCAGTTGGTCATCACCATGATGGTCACCGTCACCGTGCTGCACGAGACGCTGCGGATCGAGGTGACCGGGCACGCGCTGGGCCCGGTGCACGCCCTGTTCACCACCAAGCCGGCGCCCAAGACCAAGGAGGTCGACAAGACCTTCCGGTTCTGGGAGAAGAAGACGATCGCGCTGCCCCTGGTCGACGCCACCGAGGTGGTGCGCCTGGCCGCGCGGGCCCCGCTGACCTGGTACCCGCCGCTGCTCGACCACCTGGGCGGCAAGATAGCGCTGCCGGAGCCGTTCGGCCTTCGGCACGCCTGGGCCGACAAGCCCTGGCGGCACCGCTTCATGGCCGACGACGCGATGCGGGCCGCCACCCCCGTGCTGCGGGTGGTGCACTCCGCCGCCATGAAGGTGCTCGACGAGCACGGAGTGAACACCGACCGCTTCACCAACCGCTCGATGATCCTCAGTGGCATGGTCCAGGACCCGGCACCGAGGAAGGCGGACCTGTACGACGCGTAGGACTAGTCCTGCGGCCAGGCGTCGGCCAGCATCTTGCGGGTGTCCGCGAGGAGTTGGGGCAGCACCTTGGTGTGGCCGACGACCGGCATGAAGTTGGTGTCGCCGCCCCAGCGCGGCACGATGTGCTGGTGCAGATGGGCGGCGATCCCGGCACCGGCCACCGTGCCCTGGTTCATGCCGATGTTGAACCCGTGCGCCCCCGACGCGGTGCGCAGCGCGGCCATCGCCCGCTTGGTGAGCTCGGCGAGCTCAAGCGTCTCGGCCGCGTCCAGCTCCGTGTAGTCGGCGACGTGACGGTAGGGCACCACCATGAGGTGCCCGCCGTTGTACGGGTAGAGGTTGAGCACCGCGTACACGTGCTCGCCGCGCTTGATGATCAGCCCGTCCTCGTCCGACTTCGCCGGGATCGAGCAGAACGGACACCCGTCGCCGGACCCCGGCCCCGTCGGCTTGTTCTCGCCCTGGATGTACGCCATCCGGTGGGGCGTCCACAGGCGCTGGAACGCGTCCTGCGTCCCCACTCCGATCTGCTGCTCCGGCTCAGTCGTCATGGTGTGCAGCATATGACTTCGGCGCTCCGGGGCGTCGCCCGGGTGGCCGGTGGCAGAACGCGTGAGGGCCCCCGGGAAGGCGAGCTTCCCGGGGGCCCTCACGGCGTACGGCAGGACGTCAGACCTGGGTCCGCTCCGCCACGACCTTCTCGATCTTCGCGATGGCTTCGTCCCGCGGAATGCCGTTCTCCTGCGAGCCGTCGCGGTAGCGGAAGGAGACGGTGCCCGCGTTCATGTCGTCGTCACCGACAATGATCATGAACGGGACCTTCTGCTTCTGCTGGTTGCGGATCTTCTTCTGCATCCGGTCCGAGGACGCGTCCACCTCGACCCGCAGCCCCTTCTTCTTCGCCTCGGCGGCGAACTCCTGGAGGTACGGGATGTGGGCGTCGCCGATCGGGATGCCGACCGCCTGGACGGGGGCGAGCCAGGCGGGGAACGCGCCCGCGTAGTGCTCCAGGAGCACCGCGAAGAAGCGCTCGATGGAGCCGAACAGGGCGCGGTGGATCATGACCGGCTGCTGCTTGGTGCCGTCGTTCGCGGTGTACTCCAGGCCGAACCGCTCGGGCTGGTTGAAGTCGACCTGGATGGTCGACATCTGCCAGGACCGCCCGATCGCGTCCTTGGCCTGCACCGAGATCTTCGGCCCGTAGAACGCCGCGCCACCCGGGTCCGGGACCAGCGGGAGGCCCTGCTTCTCGGCCGCCTGCCGCAGCGCCTCGGTGGCCTCCTCCCAGGCCTCGTCGGAGCCGATGAACTTGTCCGACTCCGGGTCGCGGGTGGACAGCTCCAGCTCGAAGTCGTCCAAGCCGTAGTCGCGCAGCAGGTCGAGCACGAAGGTCAGGAGCGAGTCGAGCTCCTGCGGCATCTGCTCCTTGGTGCAGTAGATGTGCGAGTCGTCCTGGGTGAAGCCGCGCGCACGGGTCAGACCGTGCACCACACCCGACTTCTCGTAGCGGTACACCGTGCCGAACTCGAAGAGCCGCAGCGGCAGTTCACGGTAGGAGCGGCCGCGCGCCTTGAAGATCAGGTTGTGCATCGGGCAGTTCATCGCCTTGAGGCGGTAGTTCTGCCCGTCGAACTCCACCGGCGGGAACATGCCGTCGCCGTAGTGCGGCAGGTGCCCCGAGGTGACGAAGAGCTCTTCCTTGGAGATGTGCGGGGTGTTCACGAACTCGTAGTCCGCGTCCTCGTGCTTCTGGCGCGAGTACGCCTCCATCTCCCGCCGGACGATGCCGCCCTTGGGGTGGAAGACCGCGAGGCCGGAGCCCAGCTCCTCCGGGATGGAGAACAGGTCGAGCTCGGCACCGAGCTTGCGGTGGTCGCGCTTCTCGGCCTCGGCGAGGAACTCCAGGTGCGCCTTGAGCTCGTCCTTGGTCGGCCAGGCGGTGCCGTAGATGCGCTGCAGCATCGGGTTCTTCTCGCTGCCGCGCCAGTACGCGCCGCCCGAGCGCATCAGCTTGAACGCCGGGATGTTCCGGGTGGTCGGCAGGTGCGGACCGCGGCACAGGTCCTTCCAGCACAGCTCGCCGGTCTTGGCGTCGAGGTTGTCGTAGATGGTCAGCTCGCCGGAGCCGACCTCCGCGTCCGCGCCGTCGGCGGCCTGTGCGGCGTTGCCCTTCAGGCCGATGAGCTCCAGCTTGTACGGCTCGTCGGCGAGCTCGACGCGGGCGGCCTCATCGGTGGTGACGCGGCGGGAGAAGCGCTGGCCGCGCTTCTGGATCTCCTGCATCTTCTTCTCGATGGCCTTGAGGTCCTCGGGCGTGAACGGCTTCTCGACGTCGAAGTCGTAGTAGAAACCGTCCCGGACCGGCGGGCCGATGCCCAGCTTGGCCTCGGGGTGGAGCTCCTGCACGGCCTGGGCCATGACGTGCGCGGTGGAGTGGCGCAGGATGTTGAGACCGTCCTCGGAGGAGATCTCGACGGGCTCGACCTCCTCGCCGTCCTTCACCTCGTACGCGAGGTCCTTCAGCTCGCCGGCCACGCGGGCCGCGACGATGGTGCGCTCACCGGCGAAGAGCTCGGCGGCCGTAGTGCCCGTCGTCACCACGCGCTCTTCCCGCTCGGAATCGCGTTGGATGATCACACGGACGTCTGACACCGGACTTCTCCTGCCGTAGGGGGGCGCGCAGCGTGCCGCGTACGCGAGACGATCCTACCGAGCCGGTGGGGTGAGCCGCGAAACGGATACGGGGCCCGCTCAGTCGGCCGCCGGGTCGGCATCCGCCCCGCAGGCCTCCTCGAAGAAGTCGAGGTTCTCCTGGAGGGACTTCATCAGACGGTCCCGCTCGGCGTCGTCCACCTGCACCGGGGTCACCTCGCGGGCGGCGGAGAGCCTGCGGAATCCGCCCCGGCTCTCCAGGCGCCCCACGACCCGGATCGGCAGCCCGACCAGATGCGCGTGCCCGGCGATGCGGTACGCCTCCTCGTCCAGCTCCATGCGCACGTGCGGCACCTCCGCCCCGGCAAGCACTCTCAGCCGTACGACGCCGGAGCCGCGCGGTCCCGAGCGGCGCAGCCGCACCACGGCGCCGGTGATCCGCACCGGCAGGGACGGCTCGTCGGTCAGGTAGCGGGCGCCGGCCGCACGCAGCGCGGGCAGGTCGCCGGGCGAGAAGTCGACGGGTTCGGGCCGGGCCGCGCACCCGGCGGGCACCCCGGCCGCCGGGGCCCATTCGAGGGCGACCCGGACGCCTTCGGTGCCGCGCACCAGGGCGACCACGGACTCGGTCAGCTCTCTGCTGACGCCCGCCCGTACGGCCGCGTCGAAGGCCTCCATGCCGCCCGTGGTGCGCTGGTAGTCGACCGCGTCCCGCACCGCGTTGAGCGCCGCGTACAGGCGGACCACCGCGGGCCGCCCGGACGCCGCCGGGACGAACGCGGTGAGCCCGCCGCCCGGTCCGGGCTCGACGAGGACGCCCTCCAGCGAGGCGAGGGCCTGCCTGCGGTGGCGGGCCCCGTAGTACCCGGCGGGGCCGCGCACCGCCAGCGCGCCCGCGACCAGCATCCGGTGGGCGGCGCCGCGCAGTTGTTCCTGCTCGCTCCAGGAGGCGGCGCCGGCCGGCCCCTCGGGCACCTCGCGCCACCACCGCACCTCGTCGCTGGGCACCGCGAGCGAGACCAGCACCTCGCGTGCGGAGGGCGCGGCGCTGCGGGCGAGCGCGGTCAGGGCCTCGCCGAGCAGGTCCTCGCTGTCGGGGTAGGCCCGGCTCTCCGGGACGAGCAGGCTCATGCCGGAGCCGATCGCGCCGGGCGGCGTCCAGCGCGCGTAGCGCCCCGCCGCTCCCCCGCGCCGCCGCCAGCCGTGCCGGTGGAGCAGCACCCCGAGCACCGCCGGATCGACCTGGCCGGGACCCGGCAGAATCCCGCCGAGCTCATCGTCGGACCAGCGCATCAGGGCCTCCCTCCCACCCCGACCCGCGTCATGATCTCGCAGAGCGCGCGGTCGTCGAAGATCCGCGAGGTCGGTATTCGCACCGTGGTCCTGCGCCGGCCGGTCACCGGGTGCCCGGCCAGATTGGTCCAGTAGCAGCAGTGCCGCAGCGCCAGGCGGTCGTGGCCGGCGCGCAGCCACTCGTCCTGACTCCTCGGCACCAGCATCACGACCAGGATCTTGTGCACCGACACGGGCGTGCGGGCAAGCTTCACCAGGTGCGCGTTGTCCAGCGTGAAGGAGAAGGCCCCGCCCGGCGGATGCGGCGGAATCTGGTAGGTGCACTTGAGCTGCACCTTGATCGTCACTTCGTCGTCGACCGTGTGCCCGGGAGCACTGTGGCTCACGTGCCAGTCGATCCCGTTGTCCGGAAAGGGCTGCGACAGCGAACACCCCGCTGCCGCCGCCACCGCGTGCAGGTAGCCCACCTGAAGGGTCTCCATGCAGGCGGTGGTGGCGAGCGAGCCGCGCAGCGGTGCGATCCGCTCGGGCAGCAGACCGTGCCCGGGCGCGGCCGGATCGGGCTGCGCGAGCGCCATGGCTGTCGTATGCCTTCCGGAACTGTGCCGAACTTTCTCCGTGACGGCCCGTCAAACTCCAGTCCCGTCACCTGTGTTGTCTCCGCACTCGGGTCCCCGCAAACGGCGTATGTCGCAAACGGCCCGGGTATCACGGAATCGGGCAGGGGATGCACGCCATCTGCCGGGAGTGCGCGAGGAGTTGAGTAGACATGACGTGTTGGTACGAGGGTCCCCTGGCGGCGTTCGACACCGAGACCACCGGGGTGGACGTCGAGGGGGACCGGATAGTTTCGGCCGCACTGGTCATCCAGGACGGCCCGGACGCCCGGCCGCGGTCGACCCGCTGGCTGGTCAACCCGGGCATACCCGTCCCGGCGGGCGCAACGGCCGTACACGGTCTGACCGATGAACACCTCCAGCTGAACGGGCGCTGGCCGGCCCCCGTGATGGAGGAGGTCGCGAAGTCGCTGGCCGAGCAGTGCGCGGCGGGCCGGCCGCTGGTCATCATGAACGCGCCGTTCGATCTGACGCTCCTGGACCGGGAGTTGAGGCGTCACCGCGCGGCCTCGCTGTCCCACTACCTGGGCCAGAACCCGCTGCGCGTCCTCGATCCGCGGGTCCTGGACAAGCACCTGGACCGCTACCGCAAGGGCCGCCGCACGCTGACCGACCTGTGCGAGCACTACGGCGTGACGCTGGAGGGCGCGCACGACGCGGCCGCCGACGCGCTGGCCGCCCTGGAGGTCGTACGGGCCGTGGGGCGCAGGTTCGCATCCCGCCTGGAGCGGCTGACGCCCACGGAGTTGCACACGCTCCAGGCGACCTGGCACGCGGCCCAGGCGCGCGGCCTGCAGGCCTGGTTCACCCGGCAGGGCACCCCGGAGCTGGTGGACACGGCGTGGCCGCTGCGGCCCGAACTCCCGGCGGCCGCCTGAGCGTCGACAGCAAAAAGGCCGGTCCGTCGATGACGGACCGGCCTTTCCCGGTGGGCGATACTGGGTTCGAACCAGTGACCTCTTCGGTGTGAACGAAGCGCTCTCCCACTGAGCTAATCGCCCGGGAACGCACTGAACAATACAGGCCCCCGGGCCCAGCTTTCAACGGCATTCAGAAGGCGGACGAGCCCCCGCCTCCCGGACCTCATCATCAGCGCGTGATTGGCCCGGAACACCGGGCGGCCCGGCACCGCGAGCCGCCGCATCAGCGGCTTGCACACCTCGACCTCCTGCTCGTACACGGCCCGCGTTCCGCCGCCGCGGGCGAACAGCGTCCAGCGCGCCCACCCTTCGAGGTCCCCGCAGAGCTCGACCTCCAGGACCCGTGCCCCCGGATCGCGCCGGCTCTCACGGGCGGTGACGAACAGGTCGTACGGGACGAGCGAGCGGAGCCGGGCGGTGGCGGTGCGCTCGTCGACGGGGGTGACCTCGCGGACCTCGGGCCACCAGCGCGGGTACTCCTCGGCGCGCTCCAGGACCGCGTACACGACGCCGGGCGCCGCGGGCAGGTCCCAGACACTGCGGAAGCGGTAGCGGCACCAGTCCATGCCCCCAGTCTGCGGGACGGGCGGGGGCCGGGAACGCCGACGGCCCCGGAGATCTCGATGATCTCCGGGGCCGTCGGTCCGGGTGGGCGATACTGGGTTCGAACCAGTGACCTCTTCGGTGTGAACGAAGCGCTCTCCCACTGAGCTAATCGCCCGGGCGCACCGCAAACATTACCGCATGTCAGCGGGGCCTTTGACCACGCGCGGTCACTCGTTGATCTTCCACGGCACCACGATGCCGAACTTCCACACGTAGACGCCGACGAGCGCGGCGACGATCACCAGGCCGACCGCGGTCAGGATGATGTTGCGGCGCCGCACCCTGGGGTCGAGCGCCTTCTGTGTGGCCTCCGTGACCTTCCGCTTCGTCCAGCGGAGCACCAGCTGGGCCCATACGAATTCGGTCGCCCAGATCGCCATGCCGCCGAAGATCACCAGCCAGCCGGGGCCAGGCAGCGGCAGCATCACGACGCCCGCGGCCACGACCGCCAGGCCCACCACGAAAACGCCGACCTGCCAGCTCAGGTGCAGCGGCCTGGACGCCTTGATGAACGCCGGCGCACGCGAGCCGAGGGCCGCGGCGGCCCGTTCGTCACTCCCCGTATCCATGCGTTCCAACCTACCGGACGGGTGTCTCGAAACGGGTTCACCGAAATGGACCTATAACGCAAAGTAATAGTCCGCCGTACGAGCTACGTGAACGCCTGCAAAACGGTCAGAGGGGTTTACAACGGCACCGTAGGTGGCATGTCGATTTCGCCGACGTGCGAATCCCCGAGCGCACACTGAGCGAAAGGCCCTGGCGCTTATGAACACCACGGTCAGCTGCGAGCTGCACCTGCGCCTCGTTGTGTCGAGCGAGTCCTCACTGCCTGTACCCGCGGGCCTGCGGTATGACACGGCCGATCCCTATGCCGTGCACGCCACCTTCCACACCGGAGCCGAGGAAACCGTCGAGTGGGTCTTCGCTCGCGACCTCCTCGCCGAGGGCCTGCACCGGCCCACCGGAACCGGCGACGTCAGAGTCTGGCCATCACGCAGTCACGGCCAGGGTGTCGTCTGTATCGCCCTGAGCTCGCCGGAAGGAGAAGCCCTGCTCGAAGCCCCGGCGCGGGCCCTGGAGTCGTTCCTGAAACGGACCGACGCCGCGGTGCCGCCCGGCACCGAGCACCGTCACTTCGATCTCGACACGGAACTCTCGCACATCCTGGCCGAGAACAACTGAGGCCAGGCAGAGAGCCGCACGGCGCCGTCCGACTCGGGGCGACGGCGCCGCGCGGACAACCACATAACGGCAGCCATCGGCGCCGTCCCCCACGAAAGCCGTCGTGGGGGACGGCGCCGGTGCGCCGTTCGCGCGAGCCGCTAGAGTCGGCCAGCATCGACGGGCGCCCGCCCGCCGCAGGCCAGGGAGCGAATCGTGCTGATCCCTCACGACACCCGGATCGCCCTCGACATGGTGGTCGATCTGGTGAACACCGCGCCGGAGAGCGGGGCCAGCGACCGCCTCGCGGACGTGGACGCGCTGTACGGCTTCGTCCAGGACCACAGCGTGAGCGGTGTGGAGCGACTCTCCACCGGTGACCTCCTGGGCGTCCAGAGCGTCCGCAGCAGGTTCGCGGAGATCTTCGCGGCGCCCGACGCCCGCACCGCCGCCGAGCTCGTCAACCAGCTGGTCGCGGCCGCCGGCACCACCCCGCAGCTGACCGACCACGACGGCTACGACTGGCACGTGCACTACTTCGCGCCCGGCGCCTCGGTGGCCGACCACCTGGCCGCGGACGGCGGCATGGCACTCGCCTTCATCGTGGTGACCGGCGAGCAGGAACGTCTCCGCCGGTGCGAGGCGCCGGACTGCGGACGGGCCTTCGTGGACCTCTCCCGCAACCGCTCCCGCCGCTACTGCGACAGCCGCACCTGCGGAAACCGCCTGCACGTGGCCGCGTACCGGGCCCGGCGCAAGGAAGCCGCAGGCTGAGCACCTGCGCAAGAGCGGCTCTCAGAGCAGGAAGAGGTCGTGCACGGCCGCCATGAGCAGCAGACAGCCGATCACCCCCAGAAAGATCATCAGGGGTGGCTGGGAGAGCGCGAAGAGACAGCCCCGCGCCTGCGGGTCGGGCGCGCTCGGCTTGTCGGTCGGTGCAGGGGTGGAGCCCTGGGAAGTGTCCAGCATCTCGGGGCGATGATGACCCAACCGCACCGCATGGGTATACCAACACGCCCATAAGCAGCGGCAGTTCGCCCGATCTTGTAGCGCGCGAAGCCGATCTTGTGGCGCGCGGAGGCACAGCCGCGCGCGGGCGCCGCGCCCCCGCGCGCCCGGGGAACGTCAGATGCCGTGCTTCTTCAGGATGGCCTCGATGTCGCTGAAGTCCTCGCTCGCGGCGGGCTTGGCCTTCGCCTTCGGTACGGGCTGGGCGGCCGGGGTGCGACCCGCGCCGAGCGAGGGGGCGGACGCCGCGGGGGCCACCGCCTCGCGCTGGGCGGCGGCCGCGGCGGCCTTGCGCTCCTTGCGGGTGCCGCCGCCGCGCCGCTCGATGGCCCGGGTCGTCATGAACAGCAGCCAGGCGACCCCGAGCACCCCGAAGCCCAGCCACACGCTCGGCTTGAAGACGATGCCGGACACCCACTGCACGACACCGGTCATGACGAGGCCGACGGGGACGAGCGAGTAGGCGGCGATGCGCGTAGCCGCGAGGAAGCGCTTGCGGTACGCCGTGATGGCAGCGATGCCCAGTCCGGCCGCGGAAACGGCGGAGCAGACGGTCTCGGCAAGCATCCGGTTCCTCCAGGCATGGGTGGTATGGCGGGCATGGGGGGTATGGCTTCTTCCATCCTGCACCGGAACCCGCCCCGCGGGCCACGGCCGGGCACGACCTCAGGGAGATCTCCGGGGCAGGATCCTCCCCAGGTCCCGGTTGCTGGGAGACTGGACCCCATGAGCGACACCACCCCCTCAAGCACCGCAGGCCCCGTCGTCCTCGACGTCTGGTGCGAGCTGCAGTGCCCCGACTGCCGCAGCGCCCTCGACGACATCCGCGCGCTGCGCGCCCGCTACGGCGACCGCCTCGACATCCGGCTGCGGCACTTCCCGCTGGAGAAGCACAAGCACGCCTTCGCCGCGGCCCAGGCCGCCGAGGAGGCCTTCGAGCAGGGCCACGGCTGGCCGTACGTGGAGGCCGTCCTCGCCCGCACCGAGCGCCTCGCCGAACAGGGCGAGCCCGCGCTCATCGAGGCGGCCGGTGAACTGGCCCTGGACACCGACGAGTTCGAGACCGCCCTCATCGACGGGCGGCACATCCTGATCGTCGACGCCGACCAGGCCGAGGGCAAGGCGATCGGCGTGACCGGCACTCCGACGTACGTCATCGGCGACGAGCGCCTGGACGGCGGCAAGAGCCAGGAGGGGCTGCGCGCACGCATCGAGGAGATCGCGGACCGGCTGCTCGCCCAGTAGCCGAGCGGCTCAGAGCAGGGGCTTGTAGAGGTTGTAGTTGGTGACCCGGTAGGCAAGCGACTCGTACAGGCGTAGCGCCGGGGTGTTGTCCGCGAAGACGTGCAGCCCCATGGTGTCCATGCCGTCGGCCAGCGCCACGCGTTCCGCGAGCAGCATCAGTGAGCGGCCGTGGCCCCGGCCCCGGTGCTCCTCGGCGACCCCGACGTCGTAGACGTACGCGCCCTCCTCGGGTGCCGAGCGCCGGGCCACCCACACGCTGCCGACCGCGCTCCCCCGGTCCTCAAGGACCAGGAAGTGCGCCCCGGCGGTGGCCACGCCGTCCGGCAGCAGGGTGCGGTGCTCCGCCGCGGACCTGTCCCGGGCCTCCGCGGCGGGCACGCCCCGCTCGATCCAGCTGCGCGCGTAGCTCTCCACTTCCTCGCGCTGCCAGTCCTCGAACTCGTCCGCGCTCATGGGCCGCCCGGTCACCCCGGCGGGCAACTCCGGTGCCACGGGCGGGAGTTGCTTGACCATGTTGCGGCTGCGCTCCAGGTAGCCGAGGGCGCCGGCCATCCGCAGCGCCGCCCCGGCGTCGGCCGGTACCGCGAGGCGGACCTGGCCGCACCCCCAGCCCCGCAGCACCTCCTCGGCGGCCAGGGCCGCGACGGTGCCCCTCCCCCGGCCCCGGTCCACCTCGTCGATGCGGAGCACTTCGATCCGGCCCATGCGGGGCCCGAACGAGGTGTCGGTGGCGATGCGGATCAGTCCGACGCGTCGGCTGTTCACACACACGTCGTACGTACGCGACTTGGCGCCGTCGGCGCCCTGCTGGAGCGGCTCGGTCGGCCGAATGGTGGTGGTCATCAAGGCCGTTGTACCTGCCCCGGCGCCGCCCGTCACCAGCTTTTACGGGTCCAGATCCGATCCGGCCCGCTCGTCGAAGATCCGCATGGCCTTCGTCGTGACCGGACCGGGCGCGGCGGCCAACTGCCGCCCGTCGACGCGGTGTACGGCCTGTACGTCGCGCAGCGTGGAGGTCAGGAAGATCTCCTCGGCGCTCTCCAGGACGTCCAGCGGGAGCTCGGTCTCGTACGCGCCGGTCCATTCGACGGTCAGCGCGCGGGTGATCCCGCCGAGGCAGCCGGAGGCGAGCGGCGGGGTGTGCAGGCGCCCGTCGACGACCACGAAGACGTTGGAGCCGGTGCCCTCGCAGAGCTGCCCCGCGGTGTTCGCGAAGAGGGCTTCGGAGGCACCCGCCCCGTGCGCCTTCGCGAGGGCGACGACGTTCTCGGCGTACGACGTGGTCTTCAGGCCCGCCACCGCGCTGTGCTCGTTGCGGGTCCACGGGACGGTGATCACGGCGGTGGTGTCGGGCCTGCGAGCCGTCTCGCCGAGGGCGACGACGAGGGTCGGCCCGGCGTCCCCCCGGTCGGAGCCGAGCGGCGAGAGCCCGCCGGTGTAGGTGATCCGCAGCCGGCCGAGCGGCATGGGGTTCGCCTCCAGGACGGCCGCGCAGGCGCGCCGCACCTCGTCGAGGTCGGGGTCGGGCAGGCCGAGGCCGCGGGCCGAGCGGGTCAGCCGGTCGAGATGGCGGGTGAGCGCGAAGGTGTTCCCGCCGGTCGCCTTCACCGTCTCGAAGACGCCGTCGCCCACGGTGAGCCCGTGGTCGAGGACGGACACCTGCGCGGCGTCGGCGTCGCGCAGAGCGCCGTTGACCCAGATCTGCATTTACGCGGTCCTTCCACTGTGCCCACTGTGGGCATACGCGCCCGACGCTACCGCCAGGAGACGCGAGGCCTTCAGCTCGGTCTCCTCCCACTCCCGCTCGGGGTCCGAGCCCCAGGTGATGCCCGCCCCGGTGCCGAAGCGCAGCACGCCGTGCGGCCGGTCGACCCAGAAGGTACGTATGCCGACGGCGAGCTCGGCGGCGCCCCGGTCTGCGTCGACCCAGCCGATGCCGCCGCAGTAGGGGCCGCGCGGCGCCGTCTCCAGCGCGTCGATGATCCGCAGCGCGCTGGACTTGGGCGCCCCGGTGACCGAGCCCGGCGGGAACGTGGCATCGAGCAGCTCGTGCCACCCCGCGCCCTCGCGCAGTTCGCCGCGCACGGTGGAGACGAGGTGGACGAGGCCGGGGTGCTCCTCGACGGCGCACAGTGCGGGGACGGTCACCGAGCCGGTGGCGCAGACCCGTCCCATGTCGTTGCGGACGAGGTCCACGATCATCACGTTCTCGGCGTGGTCCTTCTCCAGAAGGTCCGCCGCGGTCCGCCCGGTC
This sequence comes from Streptomyces sp. NBC_00212, assembly GCF_045206365.1. NCBI lineage: Bacteria > Bacillati > Actinomycetota > Actinomycetes > Kitasatosporales > Streptomycetaceae > Streptomyces > Streptomyces sp. NBC_00212. The sequence goes on along the minus strand of NZ_CP108115.1, from coordinate 7,060,012 downwards.
CCCTTGATCGGCCCGGACTCCACGATCCGTCCCGTACGGCGCAGGAACAGTTCGGGCGACGCGGTCGCGATCTCCACCCCGTGCGCGGGCAGCCGGATCGTTCCTGCATAGGGCGCGGGGTTGCCGCGCGCGAGCAGTGCGGTGAGCGCGTCGACGTCGGTAGCCGCCGGGTCGGGCAGCGGCGCGGTCAGCACGCGGCAGAGGTTCGCCTGGTAGACCTCGCCGGCCGCGATGTGCTCGCGGATGCGGCGCACCCCCGCCGTGTACGCGGCGCGGTCGAGAGAGGACGTCCAGTCGCCGACGGCGGGCCCGCGCCAGGCGCCGGGCACGGGCTCGGGGACCGGCCGCGTGCGGACGTCCGCGAAGCGGGCGCAGACGAGGCGGCCCTCGAAGTCGGCGGAGACGGCCCAGAAGCCGGCGGAGTCGAGGGCCTCGGGGTCGCTGGTGACATCACGCAGGTCCGAGGCGACGAGGTGGCCGAAGCGGGCCAGAGGAGCGAGGTCGTGCACGGTTGTGAGTCTAGGGCCGGTGCAGGTGGGGTGCCCCTGAGTGACCTGGAGGCGAACACCCGGCCGGACCCCGGCCGGGGTCCGGACCAGGCGCAACGCAGCACGCTGCACAAACGCGTTTTTGTACTGGCCCCGGAATCCGCTAGAGTTCAACACGTCGCCGGGACGCGCAAGCGAAACGGAAACGACAAGCGGACGTGGCTCAGTTGGTAGAGCATCACCTTGCCAAGGTGAGGGTCGCGAGTTCGAATCTCGTCGTCCGCTCGATGTGGGGGATCTTCCCGAACCCCATATGCACTCCTGGTGGAGTGGCCGAGAGGCGAGGCAACGGCCTGCAAAGCCGTCTACACGGGTTCAAATCCCGTCTCCACCTCCAAGCGCGATTAGCTCAGCGGGAGAGCGCTTCCCTGACACGGAAGAGGTCACTGGTTCAATCCCAGTATCGCGCACGCAGTAACACGAAGTAACCGGTCCTGTAAGGTTTGGGACCGTCCCGCGCGATTAGCTCAGCGGGAGAGCGCTTCCCTGACACGGAAGAGGTCACTGGTTCAATCCCAGTATCGCGCACGCAGTAACGCGAAGTAACCGGTCCCGTAGGGTTTGGGACCGTCCCGCGCGATTAGCTCAGCGGGAGAGCGCTTCCCTGACACGGAAGAGGTCACTGGTTCAATCCCAGTATCGCGCACCACCCGGAACCCCCGGCCTTCTCGAAGGCCGGGGGTTTTGTCATTCGGCCCGCAGTCGTTCGGCCCGCGCGGTGGACGCCCCTGCCGGGACGTCCAGTTGGCAGCCGGGGCCTGCCCCGCCGCAAGCGTAAAAGGCGTTGCCCGATCGGCTCCCCAGCCGATCGGGCAACGCCTTTTTGCTGCCGTCCGCCGCACCCCCGTCCCCACGGGGCTGTAATGGCCGGATGTCCCCGACCCGGTCCGCTCTACCGGGTCCGGGGCGCCGCTCAGCGCCCCAGCATCACGCCCACGGACGACGCCTGTGTGACCACCGCGTCCCAGCCGCCGAAGACGACTACGAGCAGGGCCGCCAGGGGAAGGACCATGGCCGTTGCCACCAAGGGATGGCGCGGGCCGGACCGGCGGGCACCGAACGCGGCGCTGTACGCCCTGCGTCCCTGCGTGCGGATGATCGTCCGCGCAGCCGTGTCCGCCATGGTCCTCTCCTGTACGTCTCTGAGTTGGTCGGCAGCGGCGGGTGTCTGACCTCGGGGGACGAGTGCACCACCCGCCGCTTGTCTTCAACAGTAGGGATCCGTGCGGCGCCGTACGTCATGCCCTCGTACCGATCTGCTGGCCTCCCAGGGGATGAGCCGTCACCCCCGGGAGTACTCCCCTGGGTGGAGACGGACCCCCTACGCCTTGGGGTCTTCCCGGAGGGGGCGGCTCTGCGCACGGGCCTCCGCCTCCCCCGCGTCCTCCCTGGGGACCGGCTGCTCGACCAGGGCGAGCACCCGGGTGGCCATGAAGCGGGCCGTGCGCACTACCGTGCCGCTGCGCGTGACTTCACTCACTTCCACCACCCCGCGACGGACCGCCGTCTCGACCCTGCGCCCCGCCCGGCTTGCCACCACTTCGTACGTCCGGGTCGTGTCTCCCGCGTCCACCACTATCTCCACGCGGTCACCCTTCATAGATCCAAACCCCCTTCTACGACGGACCGTTGAGATCTCACACGGGTCAGCGGCCCTGGATCCACGGGCTGCTGACCACTCTTCAAGTTTCCCACCCGGCACTGACAATCGCCCGGGCCGCGAGGGCGCGGCCTATGAGCACACCGGGCGACGGGTACGTAAGCTGTGCCACGTCAACAGGACTGGCAGCGGGGATGAAAATGGCGATGATGCGGCTCCGGCGCGAGGACCCGCGTGTCGTCGGCTCGTTCAGGCTCCACCGGCGTCTCGGCGCGGGCGGCATGGGGGTCGTGTACCTCGGCTCCGACCGGCGCGGGCAGCGGGTGGCCCTGAAGGTGATCCGGCCCGACCTCGCCGAGGACCAGGAGTTCCGGTCCCGGTTCGCGCGTGAGGTCTCGGCCGCACGGCGGATCCGCGGCGGTTGCACGGCCCGGCTGGTCGCCGCCGACCTCGAAGCCGAACGGCCCTGGTTCGCCACCCAGTACGTCCCCGGGCCCTCGCTGCACGACAAGGTCGCCGAGGAGGGTCCGCTGACGGCCTCCGAGGCCGCCGCGATCGGGGCCGCGCTGTCCGAGGGGCTCGTCGCGGTGCACGAGGCCGGAGTCGTCCACCGGGACCTCAAGCCGTCCAACATCCTGCTGTCCCCGAAGGGGCCCAGGATCATCGACTTCGGCATCGCGTGGGCCACCGGTGCCTCGACGCTGACCCATGTCGGCACCGCCGTCGGCTCCCCCGGCTTCCTCGCCCCCGAGCAGGTGCGCGGCGCCGCGGTCACGCCGGCCACCGACGTCTTCTCGCTCGGCGCGACGCTGGCGTACGCCGCGATGGGCGACTCGCCCTTCGGGCACGGCAGTTCCGAGGTGATGCTCTACCGCGTGGTGCACGAGGAAGCGCAGCTGCGCGGCGTGCCGGACGCGCTGGCCCCGCTGGTCCGGGCGTGCCTGGCGAAGGACCCCGAGGAGCGGCCCAGCACGCTCCAGCTCTCCATGCGGCTCAAGGAGATCGCCGCGCGGGAGGCCCAGGGCGGGCTGCACGGGCAGGTCGCGGAGGCGCGGCCGCCGGCTCAGCGCGAGCGGGTCGAGCTCGACCGGCCCACGGGGCGGCTCGACGACCGGACCCAGCGCTACACCGAGGCCGGGCGGGGCACTGGGGCCCCGGCGGCCCGGCCCGCGCCGCGCACGGGGGGCTCGCGTCCCGGTGGGCCGCGCAGCAACGCCTCCCGGCCCGGCGGGCGTCCGGGCACTCGGCCCGGGTCCCGCACCTCCGGCGGGCTGCGGCCCGCCAACCCCCGGCTGCTGCGGCAGCGGCTCACCGTGTTCGTGCTGGTGACGCTGATCGTGCTGCTGGGGATCGCTGCGGTCAAGCAGTTCTGAGCCCCGCACGCCCAAGGGGCGCTCAGGCAGTCGGCCTGCCCGTCGCCACCGCGTAGAACGCCACCGCCGCCGCCGCGCCCACGTTCAGGGAGTCGACTCCGTGGGCCATCGGGATGCGTACCCACTCGTCCGCGGCCACAAGGGCCTGGGTCGAGAGGCCGTCGCCCTCCGCGCCGAGCATCAGGGCCACCTTGTCGAGCTTGTGCGGGGCGGCGTCCTCGATGTCGGAGGCCTTCTCGTCGGGGGTCAGGGCCAGCAGCCTGTAGCCCGCCCCGCGGACCGATTCCAGGCCCTTGGGCCACGATTCCAGGCGGGCGTACGGGACCGAGAAGACCGCGCCCATCGAGACCTTCACCGAGCGCCGGTACAGCGGGTCCGCGCAGTCCGGCGAGAGCAGGACCGCGTCCATGCCGAGGGCGGCGGCGCTGCGGAAGATCGCACCGATGTTGGTGTGGTCGTTGACCGCCTCCATGACCACCACCCGGCGGGCGGTGGTGAGGAGTTCGTCGGCGGCCGGCAGCGGCTTGCGCTGCATCGAGGCGAGCGCCCCCCGGTGCACGTGGTAGCCGGTGACACGTTCGGCGAGGTCCGGGCTCACCGCGTACACGGGCGCCGGGAGCTCGTCGATGACGTCCCGCATGACGTCGACCCACTTGGCCGAGAGCAGCATCGAGCGCATCTCGTAGCCGGCGTCCTTGGCCCGTCTGATGACCTTCTCGCCCTCGGCGATGAAGAGGCCTTCGGCGGGTTCGCGGCGGCGCCGCAGCTCCACGTCGGTCAGGCCCGTGTAGTCGCGCAGGCGGGGGTCGTCGGGGTCCTCGACGGTGATGAGATCGGCCACAGGGTGATACTGCCTTGTCCTGGGTGAGGTGCCAACGGCTGGGACGGAGATCCGTTACCGGTGGTTACGGGCGAAGGGGCAAAGATTCGGGCGCTGGTTACGGGCGTGGGTTCACGGCGGTCACCCGCGGGAGTTCACCGTCACCACGTCGCCGATGACGATGACCGCCGGGGGCTTCACTTCCTCGGCCCTGGCCACCTCCGCGACGCTTCCCAGGGTGGCGTCCACGCGGCGCTGGGCGGCGGTGGTGCCCTCCTGGACGAGGGCGACCGGGGTCTCCGGGTTCTTGCCGTGCGTGACGAGCGCCTGCGCGATCGCGCCGATCTTGTCGACGCCCATCAGGATCACCAGGGTGCCGCGCAGCTGCGCCAGCGACTTCCAGTCGACCAGCGAGCGCGGGTCGTCCGGCGCCACATGGCCGCTGACCACCGTGAACTCGTGCGCCACGCCCCGGTGCGTGACCGGGATCCCGGCCGCGCCCGGCACCGAGATGGAGCTGGAGATACCGGGCACCACCGTGCAGGTGATGCCGGCCTCGGCCAGCGCCTGGAGTTCCTCCATGCCGCGTCCGAAGACGTACGGGTCGCCGCCCTTGAGCCGGACGACGGCCTTGCCCGCCTTTGCGTGCTCGATCAGCGCGTTGTTGATGGCCTCCTGCGCCATGAAGCGGCCGTACGGGATCTTGGCCGCGTCGATCACCTCGACGTGCGGAGGGAGCTCGTCGAGGAGGTCTCGGGGGCCGAGCCGGTCGGCGATCACCACGTCCGCCTCGGCGAGCAGCCTGCGGCCGCGCACCGTGATCAGGTCCGGGTCGCCGGGGCCGCCGCCGACCAGGGAGACGCCGGGAGTGCGGGTGCGCTGCTGCGGGGCGACGAGGGTGCCGTCGCGCAGGCCCTCGACGACGGCGTCCCGGATCGCGGCCGAGCGGCGCGGGTCGGGGCTGTCGGTGGTGAGGACGGCGACCGTGACGCCCTCGGAGCGGCCGGTGGCCGGGGTCCAGGCGGTGGCGGCGCTCGCGTCGTCGGAGCGTACGCACCAGACGCGGGAGCGCTCGGCCTCGGCGGAGATGCGCTCGTTGGCCTCGGTGTCGGCGGTCGCGACAAGCGCGTACCAGGCGTCCGCCAGGTCGCCGTCCTCGAAGCGGCGCCGCTCCCAGCGGATCTCGCCCGCGTCCGCCATGGCCTCGACGGAGGGGGTGGCGCTCGGGGAGACCAGGGTGATGTCCGCCCCGGCGGCGATGAGGGCCGGCAGGCGGCGCTGGGCGACCTGGCCGCCGCCGACGACGACGACGCGGCGGCCGGTGAGGCGGAGGCCTACGGGGTACGCGGGGTGTTCGACCATGGCGGCGGTGCTCCTCGGGCGGAGTGACGTGCGGTGTGCCGCTGCTGCGGTGAAGCGGCTGGTGGGAGGGGGTTCGCGGTCCCGCGGACAGCCTAAGGGGCGGGCGGGTGGTACGGCACGGGCAGGGGGCCGGGGTCAGCGACCCCGGCCCCCGCTCGTACCTCTACGGGCTACTTCTCGGTGACGCCCGCCGAGTCGAACGTCGCGACCTCGTGCATCGCGCGGGCCGCGCTCTGCACCACCGGCAGGGCGAGCAGGGCGCCGGTTCCCTCGCCGAGGCGGAGGTCCAGGTCGACCAGGGGGCGCAGGCCCAGCTTGTTGAGGGCGGCCACGTGGCCGGGCTCGGCGCTGCGGTGGCCCGCGATGCAGGCGGAGAGCACCTCGGGGGCGATCGCGCGGGCGACCAGGGCGGCGGCTCCGGTGCTCACGCCGTCGAGGATCACCGGTGTACGCAGCGAGGCGCCGCCGAGCAGGAAGCCGACGAGGGCCGCGTGCTCCAGGCCGCCGACCGCGGCGAGGACGCCGATGGGGTCGGCCGGGTCCGGCTGGTGGAGGTCGAGGGCGCGGCGTACGACGTCGACCTTGCGGGCGTGCGTCTCGTCGTTGATGCCGGTGCCGCGGCCGGTGACCTCGGCCGGGTCGACGCCCGTGTAGAGGGAGATCAGGGCGGCCGACACGGTGGTGTTGGCGATGCCCATCTCGCCCGTCAGGAGCGCCTTGTTGCCGGCCGCCACCAGGTCGCGGGCGGTCTCGATGCCGACCTCGATGGCGGCGATCGCCTCCTCGCGGGTCATCGCGGGGCCGGTCGTCATGTCGGCCGTGCCGGCGCGGACCTTGCGGGGCAACAGGCCGGGCGTGGCCGGGAGTTCGGAGGCGACGCCCACGTCGATGACGCAGACCTCTGCGCCGACCTGGTTGGCGAAGGCGTTGCAGACCGCGCCGCCGCCGAGGAAGTTGGCGACCATCTGGCCGGTGACTTCCTGGGGCCACGGGGTGACGCCCTGGGCGTGCACGCCGTGGTCACCGGCGAAGATCGCGACGGCGGCGGGCTCCGGGATCGGCGGCGGGCACTTGCGCGAGAGGCCGGACAGCTGCGCGGAGATGATCTCCAGCATGCCGAGCGCGCCCGCGGGCTTGGTCATCCGCTTCTGGCGCTCCCAGGCCTCGCCGAGCGCCTTCGCGTCCAGGGGGCGGATGTTGGAGACGGTCTCCTCAAGGAGGTCGTGCGGGTCCTCGCCGGGCAGCGCGCGGCGGCCGTACGTCTCCTCGTGGACGACCCAGGACAGCGGGCGGCGCTTGGACCAGCCCGCCTGCATCAGCTCGGGCTCCTCCGGGAACTCGTCGACGTAGCCGACACAGAGGTAGGCCACGACTTCGAGGTGCTCGGGCAGGCCGAGGGCGCGGACCATCTCGCGCTCGTCGAAGAAGGAGACCCAGCCGACGCCGAGGCCTTCGGCGCGGGCGGCGAGCCACAGGTTCTCGACGGCGAGCGCCGAGGAGTACGGGGCCATCTGCGGCTGGGTGTAGCGGCCGAGGGTGTGCCGGCCGCCGCGGGTCGGGTCCGCGGTGACCACGATGTTCACCGGGGTTTCGAGGATGGCCTCGATCTTCAGTTCCTTGAACTGCTTGGCCCGGCCCTTGGGCAGCGACTTGGCGTACGCCTCGCGCTGGCGCTGGGCGAGTTCGTGCATGGTGCGACGGGTCTCGGCGGACCGGATCACCACGAAGTCCCAGGGCTGCGAGTGGCCGACGGACGGCGCGGTGTGGGCCGCCTCCAGGACGCGGAGCAGCACCTCGTGCGGGATGGGGTCGCCGCGGAAGCCGTTGCGGATGTCGCGGCGCTCGCGCATGACGCGGAGCACGGCCTCGCGCTCGGCGTCGTCGTAGCCGGGGGCGGCGGGCGCCTGCTCGGCGGCCTCGAAGACCTCGGCGAGCTCCTCGGCCTCGGCGAGCTCCTCGGCCTCGGCGGGCGCCTCCGGCTCGGGCTCCGCGGCGGCCTCCGGTACGGCGGCGGGCTGCGGCGCGCTGATCACTTCGAGCGGCTCTTCGGCGGCGGACGCGGCTTCGGCAGGCTCGGCCTCGGCAGCGGTCACAGCCGCTTCCTCGGCCGGTTCGGCGGCCAGGGGTTGCTCCTGCTGCGGTACGAGCACGGGCTCGGGCGCCTGGACGGGCTCGGCGGCGACGGCCGCCGACGCCTCGGGGGCAGGCTCGGGCACGGTCACCGCCTGCTCCTTAGGAGCGGCCTGCGGCACGGGGACGGCGACGTGCGTGGTCGCCTGGCTCTGCGCCACGACGGCCGGCTGGGCCTCGGGCGCGGCGGCCGGAGCGGGCACGGCGGGCTCTACGGCCACGGGCTGCGGGGCCACGGCGACCGGCTCGGCCACGGCCACCGGCTCGGCGGGCACGGGCTCGACCGCGATGGGCTCGACGGCGATGGGCTCGGCCGCCACGGGCTCGACGGCGACCGGAGCGGCCGGGGCCTGCCCCGCCGCGACCGGCTCGGCTGTCGGGGCTTCGGCGGCCACGGGCCCGACGGCGATCGGGGCAGCGGGCTCGGCGGGCGCGACCGGCTCCGGCTCGGCGGCGACCGGAGCGACGGGCTGTGCGACCGGGGCGACGGGCTCCGGTGCCGGCTGCGGCACGTCCTGTGCGCGGGGCGCTTGCGGAACGGACGCTTCCTGTACGGGCTGAGCCTGCACCGGTGCGGGCGCGAGGTGCGGGCCGGTAGGGACCGAGCCCTCGACGGGCACGAACTGGCCCACCGGCTGTGGCACTCCGGGCTGCTGCTGAACCTGCGGGGCCGCCTGCGGAACGGCTTGCTGGGCAACGGGCTGGTCCACGAGCAGGGCGGGCTGCGCGACCGGCTGTGCCACGGGCTGCGCCGCGTGTTCGGCGGCCTGCGGCTGAACGGCCGGAACCGCGGCCTGGGCCGCGAACTCCTCCGGGACGACCGTTTCTGCAGGGGGCATGGGCGTGTTGAGTGACTCGTGGGGCGCCGTTCGCTGCTGAGGCGTCCATGCCATACCGGGCTGCGGCGGGAGCTCCCCGAGCTGCGGTCCCGACAGCTGCGCCGCGGGCTCCTCGCGCGGGATGTCCAGATACTCGGGACCGGCGGTCGGCGGACCCTGGGCGCGCAGCGGCACCGGGTTCACGGGGGCGCCGGCCGGGCCCCGGTCGGCGAGGGAGCGTACGACTCCGGCGGAGGCGTCCGGCACCTGCGGGCCGAGGTGGAGCGGGCGGCGCGGCGGCGGGGTCGACGCCGTGGGCGCCTGCGCCGCGCGTACGCCGCCGAGCTCGACGGAGCCGGTGTCGCGGCCGCCGGTCTCGTGCGCGCCGGGCTCGGCCTGGCCGGGTGGCACCTGGGCCAGGACGGGGGCTGGCGCGGGCGCGGACTGCGGATCGATCCAGGCGCCCTGGGCGCCCGGCATCAGGAGCAGATCGTCGTCGTCCGCACCGTTCTCGGAGGGGTCGAGGAAGGTGTAGGCACCGGGAGCGGGGGCGCCCGGCTGTTCCACCATGCCTGCGTTCTCCGGCAGTCCCTCGCCCGGGACCTGGCCGGTGTCAGTCATGCGTACCCCTCGCCCATCTGTAGTGCTCCTTCGGCCTGCGCCCGGGGCCGCACACGCTGGACGCGTGAGGCACCGTCGCTCAGAACGTGTGCGCCGCGCGGTTGCGAACGGCCCGCAGGCATCAACGACACCATGCATTGTCGCGGGCCTTCGCCGCCGTGGCGGTCAGTCTCGGCCACGGACCGTGTGGGCTGCGCCACGTTGCGCGTCCCCCGGATGTGCCGTACCGCGAACGGGTCCCAAAAAGGTCCCGTTTTCCGGCCCTTGGCGAGCGGAACGCCGAACGGCCGGGTGCGGTACAACGATCGGCCAGCCTACCCCCGCGACGCGCCCAAGGGGTCACAGGGATCTCTCTTTCCGCCTTCCGGAGAGCAGGAAGGCGACCGAGCGTTCGCGCTCCGACCAGGCGCTCGTGTCGAGGTCGACCGATTGGATGAGCGCGCATTCGACGTCGTATCCGCCGGCGCTCAGCGCGGCGCCCACGGCCTCCGCCTCGTCCCGGGTGGCCGCGTGCGTCACGATGCGCTCCGGCCTGCGATCGGCGCACGCCTCCACGACCGCCGCGCCGCCGCCTCCGATGCGTACGACATCGGGTTCGGGCAGCGACTCCAGGACGTGCGGGGCCCGGCCGCGGACGACCTGGACCTGGACTCCGAAGCGGCGGGCGGTGGATTCGGTGCGCGAGCAGGCTTCCGCGCTGTCGTCGACGGCGATCACGGCGGCGCCGAACCGGGCCGCCTCCGCGGAGAGGGCGCCGCTGCCGCAGCCGATGTCCCAGACGAGGTCGCCGATGCGCGGGCCGAGCCGGGCGAGTTGGGCGGCGCGCAGTTCGGTGGATTCGCCGGGGCCGAGCCCGGCGCCGTACTCCCGGGCGGGCAGCGCCCAGCCGCGCGGTGCGGACGGGTAGCCGGGCGGGGGTCCGGCGAGCCAGCCGTCGCCCTCGGTCGCGGGGCCGCCGCCGAGGACTATGACGACGTTGGGGTCGCGCCAGGCGTGGTCGGCGGCGTTCTCGGAGGTGAGGACGGTGACCCGCTCGCGGTCGCTGCCGAGCTCCTCGCAGATGACGAAGGTGCGGTGGACGCCTTCGAGGAGCAGCGCGAGTTCGGCGGGTCCGGCGCCGGGCGAGGTGAGCACTGCGACCTTGGGGTGGGCGCGGCAGACGTTGACGGCGCGGCGCAGGGTGCGCGGGTGGGCGACGACGATCCGGGCGTCGTCCCAGGGCATCCCGGCCTGCGCGAAGGCGGCGGCGACGGCGGAGACGGCGGGCACGACCTCGACCTCCAGGCCGTGCTCGGGGGCCCTGAGGGTGCGTACGACGCCGAAGAAGCCGGGGTCGCCGTCGGCGAGGACGACCGCGCTGCCGCGGTGGCCGGCGATGCGGCGGGCGGCCAGGCTCACGCTGCCGAGCCGGATGCGCTCGGCGCCGGCCGGCACTTCGGGGAGTGCGAGGTGGTGGGCGGCACCGGCCACCAGGGTGGCCGCGGAGAGGGCGGAGGTGGCCGCGGGGGTGAGGGGCGAGCCGTCCCAGCCGATCACCGTGACCCGGTCGGCCATCTTCGTCAGTCTCCAGGTGTTGTCGCAGCTCGGGGCGGTCCGGCGAAGGCCGGTACCAGTGAGGGTAGCCCCGGAATTTCGTTCCGGCCGGTGGCCGGGGATCAGTTCCAGTCGGTGAAGGAGGCGTATCCGGCGTCCGCGAGCTGGTCGGCGACGCCGTCGAGGTCCTCGGGGAGCAGGCTCCACACGATGAGGTCGGTGCGGATGTCCGTCCAGCCGCCGTCCTCCGTCTGTGTCCGCGCTATCCAGGCGTTGCGCAGCACGCCCTCGCTGATGCAGCCGATCTTCTGGGCGACCTGCTGGGAGGCGGTGTTGTCGGCGGCGGTACGCAGTTCCAGGCGCTCGAACCGCTGGTCCCTGAACAGCCATTGGGCGGCGGCGAGCACGGCCTCGGTGGCGTAGCCCTCGCCGCGCGCCCAGGGCGCCACGACATAGCCGACCTCGGTGGCCAGGGTGCGCCAGTTGGTGTTCTGGAGGTGGACGATGCCGACGAGGCGCTGGGTGAGGAATTCGGTGACCGCCAGAACGATTCCTCGGCCCTCGGTGCGCTCGCGCGGGGCGAGGTGGCGGACCCAGTCCTCGGCGTCGCGGGCCGTGTAGGGGTGGGGCACGGCGGTCCAGGCGACGACCTGCTCGTCGTTCATCATCTCTATGAGCGCGGGGCTGTCGGCATCCTCGAAGGGGCGCAGCACCAGGCGGTCCGTGCTGATGGAGATGTCCGGGAACACCGGAAAGGGGGTAGTCATGTGCCGCTCCATGCCGTTGACCGCCGTGGAGGCCGCGAAGGCCCTGGAACTTTCGTGGCCCGTCAACCTATAGGGACCGTAAAGGCACAGCATGCAGCATCGGGCCCTCGGCGTGCATGGCCGGGTGGGCGTTTGCGACGAAGGTCCCGGACACCTGGCGGGGTGTCCGGGACCTTCGTCCTGCCGTACGGGGAGCGCTACTTGGCGGGGCCGAACGCGGGGATGACAGAGCCCGCGTACTTGTCGTCAATGAACTTCTTGACCTCGTCGGAGTTCAGGAGCTTGGCGAGCTTCTGGACGCGCGGGTCGCTCTCGTTGCCCTGCTTGACGGCAAGGAAGTTGGCGTACGGGTTGCCGTCCGCCTTCTCCAGGGCGAGGGCGTCCTTGGCGGGCTTCAGGTTCGCCTCGATCGCGTAGTTGCCGTTGATGACCGCGGCGTCCACGTCGTTCAGGGCGCGGGGCAGCGTGGCCGCCTCCAGCTCCTTGAACTTCAGGCCCTTGCTGTCCTTGATGTCGGAGAGCTTGGCACCGGAGCCGGCGCCGTCCTTCAGCGTGATCAGGCCGTTGGCGGCGAGCAGTTGGAGGGCGCGGCCCTCGTTCGTGGTGTCGTTGGGGACGGCGATCGTCTGGCCGGAGGCGATGTCCTTCAGCGACTTGACCTTGTGGGAGTAGAGGCCGAGCGGCTCCAGCTCCACGTTGACGACGGGCACGATGTGGGTGCCGTTCTTCTTGTTGAAGTCGTCCAGGTAGGGCTTGTGCTGGAAGAAGTTGGCGTCGACCTGGCCCTGCTCGGTGGCGGTGTTCGGCAGGACGTAGTCCGTGAACTCCTTCACCTCCAGCTTGAGTCCGGCCTTGGCCGCCAGGTTGTCCTTGACGAACTTGAGGATGTCGGCGTGCGGCGTCGGGGACGCGGCGACGACCAGCGCCTTGGATTCGTCCGCCTTGGCGCCCGCGGGCTTCGGGTCGGAGGAGGAGCCGCAGGCGGTGAGGCCGACGGCGAGCGCGGCGGTGGCGAGGGCGGCAGCGGTGATCTTGGTGTTCTTACGCACGAAAAGTGCCTCTTTCCGGTGGTGCGGTGTGACGCCCGGACAAGGAGTTCGGGCCGTTGTGAGAGAAGTTCAGGAGGTCCGGCCGCGGCGGGCGAGCAGGCGGACGACGCCGTCGCCGAGCAGCTGGATCACGGTGACGATGGCGATCAGGACGGCCACCGTGATGAGCATGAAGTTGGTCTCGAAGCGCTGGTAGCCGTAGGTGATGGCGACCGAGCCGAGGCCGCCGCCGCCGACCGCGCCGGCCAGCGCGGAGTAGCTGACCAGGGTGATCACGGTGGTGGTGATCGCGGAGACCAGGGAGGGCAGCGCCTGCGGGAGCAGCACCTTCCACACGATGGTGGGGATGCCGCCGCCCATGGACTGGACGGCCTCGACGAGCCCGTGGTCGACCTCGCGGACGGAGGTCTCCACGAGCCGCGCGAAGAACGGGATGGCGCCGATGGAGAGCGGCACGATCATGGCGCTGGGGCCGATGAAGGTGCCGACGGCCCAGGTGGTGAAGGGGATCAGGGCGATCAGCAGGATGATGAAGGGCAGCGAGCGGCCGATGTTCACGATCACGCCGATGACCTTGTTCACCGGGCGGTTCTGCAGCAGCCCGCCCTTGTCGGTGAGGACGAGCAGCACACCGAGCGGCAGCCCGAGCCCGATGGTGACGACGGTCGCCCACAGCACCATGTAGAAGCTGTCGTACGTTCCCTGCGACAGCAGCGGCTGCATTTCCGACCAGCTCACTTGGCACCTTCCTCGACCAGGTCGAGCACCTGGCTGTCGTCGTCCACCACGTCCACCTGGAGGCCCTGCTCGCGCAGGAAGCCGACCGGGACGACGTTCTCCTCGTACGCGCCGGGCAGTTCGATCCGCATCCGGCCGATCTGCTTGCCGGCGACGGTGTCCATGGCTGCGCCGAGGATCGAGATGTCGATGTTGTAGGTCCGCGCCAGCTGGGAGATGACCGGCTGGGTGGCGGCCTCGCCGTGGAAGGTGACGTCGATGACGGTGCGTTCGGGGCCGGTGGCCTCGCCGGTCACCGGGAACAGTTCGGCGGCGAGCTCGGAGCCGGGCGTCGCGAGCAGTTCGCTGACGGTGCCGGACTCGATGATGCGTCCCTTCTTCATCAGCGCGGCCGAGTCGCAGATCGTCTTGACGACGTCCATCTCGTGCGTGATGAGCAGGACGGTGAGGCCGAGCTGCTGGTTGAGGTCGCGCAGGAGCTGGAGGATGGAGCGCGTCGTCTCGGGGTCGAGCGCGCTGGTGGCCTCGTCGGAGAGCAGCACCTTGGGGTCGCCGGCCAGCGCCCGGGCGATGCCGACGCGCTGCTTCTGGCCGCCGGAGAGCTGGGCGGGGTAGGCCTTGGCCTTGTCGGCGAGGCCGACCAGGTCGAGCAGTTCGAGGGCCTTGCGGGAGCGCTCCTTGCCGGAGACGCCGAGGATCTCCAGGGGCAGCTCGATGTTGTCCTGAACGGTGCGCGAGGACAGCAGGTTGAAGTGCTGGAAGACCATGCCGATGCGGGAGCGGGCCCGGCGCAGGTCCTTGCCGGCCCGGCGGCCGCGACCGGCGAGCGCGGTGAGGTCGACACCGTCGACGGTCACCGTGCCGGAGGTGGGGCGCTCCAGGAGGTTGACGCAGCGGATGAGGGAGGACTTGCCGGCGCCGCTCTGGCCGATGACGCCGTACACCTCGCCCTCGCGGACGTGCAGGTCGACGCCGTCGAGCGCGGTGATATCTCGTCCGCGCGACTGGTAGACCTTGGTCAGGCCCGTTGTGGTGATCACAGGGAGTTCCGTCACTGTCGAGTGCGCGGCGCGGGGTATGCCGGCACGGGGCAAACGTGTTCGGGGCGCGGCTCGGCCTCATCGGTGGATACCGGGGGCACGGTGTGCGCGGGGCGGGCCGAATCCGTACGTCGTGGTACGGGTTCGGGCGCAGCCGTCAGGGTCTCGCTTCGGGGCGCGAGGCTCAGGCGGGGGCCCTCAGAAGGCGCACATTCGACACATACAACGAGCACCGGGCGTCATCATCGCCTCGGTCGCAAGGGTGCGGCTGCTCGTCGTGGTCATGTGGGCAAGTAAAGCAGAAGCGATCAGAAACAGATCAGGGATGTCCGAATACCGGACATCCCTGGACCGCCATGCGGACGACCTCACTCCGCCGTGGTGATCTCCACTCCACCGGCCGTGGCCTGCGCGGACACGGCCGAGAGGTCCTTCACGACGACGTCGGCGACGAGTTCCTCGGCCCGGTGCGTTGTGGTCAAGGCCACGGTCGTCATGCCGGCCGCGCGGCCGGCCGCGAGCCCCGCCGGGGCGTCCTCGAACACCACGCAGCGCGCCGGATCCACGCCGAGCCGGGCCGCCGCGAGCAGGAACGGCTCGGGGTCGGTCTTGCCCCGGGTTATGTCGTCGGCGGACACCAGGTTCTTGGGGTGGATGCCGGCCTCGGTGAGCCGGGCCTCGCCCAGCCTGCGGGTGGCCGAGGTGACCACGGCCCAGCGGTCCGCGGGGAGCGCGGCGAGCAGCGCGGCGGTGCCGGGCAGCAGCACCACTCCCCCGGCGACGTCCTCGACCTCCAGCTGCTCGATGCGGGCCAGTGCCTCGGGCACGGCATCGGCGGGCAGCAGGTCGGCCACGATCTCGACGGCCGGGCGGCCGTGCAGCTCCACGCGCGCGAAGTCCTCGGCGGTGATCCCGTACTCCTGGGCCCAGGAGGTCCAGCAGCGGGTGACGGACTCCATGGAGGAGACGAGCGTTCCGTCGTTGTCGAACAGGAGGGCTTCGGCATGGATCTTCATGTCTCCCGACCCTACGGGTGGGGGTGGGGGTGAGCGCATCGGGCCTTTCGGCCCGTAATACCCTCGACCCCATGCTCGACGCCCTGACGGTCGCGGTCGCCGCCGCGGCCCTCGCCCTCGCAGCCTGGTGCGGATTCGCCGCATACCGGGACCAGCCCACCAAGGACTGGCACTTCATCGGCATGGCCGTGGTCACCGTCCTCGCGCTGGCGCAGCTCGTGGTCGGACTCGTGCAGCTCGGCCGCGGCGAGAAGCCCGAGCAGGGCGTCGCGATCTTCCTCGCCTATCTGGCGGGCGCGTTCGCGGCCGTTCCGGCCGCCGGATTCCTCTCGCTCTCCGAGCGCACCAAGTGGGGCTCGGTGACGGTCTCGGCCGGCGCGGTGGTCCTCGCGGTGCTCGAAGTGCGCCTCTACGACATCTGGGGAGGCTGACCGTGACCGAGTCCGCCGCTGACACCACGCCCGACCACAAGCTCGGCTCCGGGCCCGGCCGGGTGCTCGTCTGGTTCTACGGGGTGTTCACCGTGGCCGCCGCGTCCCGCTCGATCGTCCAGACCGTCCTGGACTTCGGCAAGGCGCCGCTGGCGTACGTACTGTCCGCGATCGCGGCCTGCGTGTACGGCTTCATCACGTACTCGCTGGTGCGCGGCGGCGAGAAGGCCCGCCGGGCAGCGCTGGTGTGCTGCGCGGCGGAGCTCCTCTTCGTCCTGATCGTCGGCACCTGGACCCTGGCGGACGCCTCCGCCTTCCCGGACGCGACGGTGTGGTCGGACTACGGAATGGGCTACCTCTTCATCCCGGTGATCCTGCCGATCCTCGGGATGATGTGGCTGAGGCGAGCCAAGCGCTAGGCACTCGCCGCGAACTCCTGGGCCGACGCGTCCTTTTCCAGGGTGATCAGCGAGAGGCGCGTGCTCACCTGCTCCCTGCCCACGGCCGCGTATCCGTGCCGGAGGTACAGCCGCAGGTTCGACTCGCTGCGGTGACCGGTGAAGAGCTGGAAGCGTTTGGCGGCGAGCTCGGCCGCGCAGTGGGCCTCGATGGCGGTCAGGAGGCGGCCGCCCAGGCCGTGCCCCTGCATCCGGGGATGGACGATCAGTTTGCCGATGCGGCCGGTGCCCGACGCGTCCACGCTGCCCCGCACCGAGGCGACGATCTCGTCGCCGAGCCGGGCCACCAGGGCGTATCCCGTGGAGAGTTCGGCCCGAAGGCCCTCAAGGGTCTGCGTCAGGGGCTCGATCGAGTAGTCGCCGTAGAGCTCGGCCTCGCTCTGGTAGCAGAGGTACTGCAGCTTCAGTATCTGCTCGGCATCCTGTGCGCCGGCCGCAGAGATGGTCACGCTCATGCCCATGTGTGCATGCCTCTCGCTCAACTGGTCCCCGATTGTCTACCGCTCCTTTCCCCCGAGTTCAGGAGCGGCAACCTCCGCCGCCAGCATTCTGCGCAGGCATCCCAGGCAACGGGAACGCATCGGCCCCAGGCTGCCCTGTGAGATATCCAACTCCCCTGCGATTTCCCGGTAGGTGGGGTCCTTGGGCGAGAGCAGCGCGGCAAGCAGACGGGGGCAGTTGCCCGGAGTGCGGCCGATCGCCGCGTGCAGGATGCGGCGCCGCTCGGCGGTGATGGCGGCGAGTTCGGGCCCGGGATCCGGGTCGGCGGCGGGGGCGCTGCCGTACGGCCGCTCCTGGCGCCGCAGCCGGCGGGCGCGGCGCGCCTCGGCCCGCACGGCGGTGCGGACCCAGTGCACCGGGTCCGCCGGGTGCTGCTCCAACAGCCTTAGCCAGACGGCCTGTTCGAGGTCGGCGGCATCCATCCCGGTGCCGGGTGCCTCGGCCGCGGCCTCGGCGGCGACGAGCGGGCTGAGCTCTGTGACGAGATCCATGCCGGGCGGGACGCGCCCGTCGCGGAAGCCGGTTTCCGCGACGGGCACTTCTCACTCGTACGTGGGTGAAAGGGGTTGGACGTCAGTGCTTGCGGAAGTCGGCCGCGGCGAGCAGCGCGGTGTCCGCGTTGTCGGAGAACACCGCGTCAATACCGGTCGCGAAGTACGTCTTGAACGCGCCGAAGGCGTCCCCGTAGGCGTTGGGGTCGGTGCCGCGCTGGAAGTCGGCGGGCAGGAAGGTGTTCTCGTTGCGCATCGTGTACGGGTGCAGGATCAGCCCCTGCGCGTGCGCGTCGCGGACGAGGGTGGTGGGCTTGGTGAGCCTGCCCGACGCGTCCTTGGGGATGATCAGGTCGAGGGTGGGGCCGATGCCCTGCGCGTACGAGGCGATCCACTTCAGGCCGGCCGGCTTGACCAGGTCGTCGACGGTGCGCGGATCGCCGCTCACCACGAAGTCCCAGGGCTTGGTGCCCGCGTTGGAGAGCAGCACCACCGAGGGCGTGTCGACCAGCTTCGCCAGCCGCTGGATGCTGCTGGGCTCGAAGGATTCGAGGAACTGCGGGGAGTCCGCGCGGTGGCGCCCGTAGCGGCGCAGCAGGGCCGCGACCCGGTCCTCCAGGGGCAGCCCGATGCCGCGGAAGTAGGTGGGGTGCTTGGTCTCGGAGTGCAGCCAGATCCGGCGGCCGAGGCGGCGGCCCTGCTCCTGCGCCCAGCGCAGCACCTCCTCGAAGGTGGGCACGTCCCAGCGGCCGTCGTACAGCGTGTTGTGCTGCCGGTTGCCCGGTATGCGCTCCTTGGCGCGCAGCGTCTTCAGCTCGGCGAGCGTGAAGTCCTCGGTGAACCAGCCCGTTATCGCGACCCCGTCGACGGTCTTGGTCGTCTTGCGGGACGCGAACTCGGGGTGGTCGGAGACGTTCGTCGTGGCCGAGATGTCGTTCTCGTGGCGGCACACCAGGTGCCCGTCCTTGGTGGGCACCAGGTCCTGCTCGATGACATGGGCACCGAGGTCGAGGGCGTGCTGGTAGGAGCCGAGGGTGTGCTCGGGCCGGTAACCGGCGGTGCCGCGGTGTCCGATGACGTACGGAACGGGCAGGTCGCGGTAGGCGGCCGGGCCCCCGCCGTGGCGCTGCGCGGCCGAAGCCGGCGCCCCCGCGAGCCCGGTGGCCGCGGTGCCGAGGACGGCCGCGCCCGCCGCCCCAAGGACAGTGCGCCGTCCGGGTCTCATCCGCTCGCCGTCAGTCATGAACACTCCTCGGTCGTCTGTTCCCACTGGCGTTTCCCCCATGTGTCCCGCACCTGTCAAAGCGAGGAGACGAGCGTAGGCGGACCGAGCTGAAGAGCGGGATGCTTTGTGGGTACACGGGGACGAAGGCGGGCCGAACCTGGCGCAAACACATGTCAACAGTGCGTATCCACTTCGTGAACCCGATGTGCGATCAGAGCTGACCCGCGAGTATCGTCCTCACCTGCACAGACATCCCACCCCCACCCAGACGACTCCGGAGGGCCCGTTGTCCCGCTTCGCGCTCATCAAGGCAGTGCTCGGACCGATCATGCGCCTGATGTTCCGCCCACAGGTGGAAGGCGCCGAGAACATCCCGGGCACCGGTCCAGTGATCCTCGCCGGCAACCACGTGACGTTCATCGACTCGATCGTGCTGCCCATCGTGTGCGACCGGCAGGTGTCCTTCATCGGCAAGGACGAGTACGTCACGGGCAAGGGGCTCAAGGGCCGTCTGATGGCCTGGTTCTTCACCGGGGTCGGCATGATCCCGGTCGACCGGGACGGCGCCAACGGCGGTGTGGCCGCGCTGATGACGGGCCGCCGCGTCCTGGAGGACGGCCGGATGTTCGGCATCTACCCGGAGGGCACCCGCTCCCCCGACGGCCGCCTGTACCGGGGCCGCACCGGCGTCGCGCGGCTCACCCTGATGACGGGCGCGCCGGTCGTGCCGTTCGCGATGGTCGGCACGGACAAGCTCCAGCCGGGCGGCGCGGGCATGCCGCGCCCCGGCAAGGTGACGGTCCGCTTCGGCGAGCCGATGGAGTTCTCGCGCTACGAGGGCATGGACCGGGACCGGTACGTGCTGCGGGCCGTCACGGACTCGGTGATGGCGGAGGTCATGCGGCTGTCCGGGCAGGAGTACGTGGACATGTACGCCACGAAGGCGAAGGCGGCGTAGCCGCCTTCGCCTCAGGGGTGCTTGCATCAGCCCTGCCAGGGGCGCGGGGAACTGCGCGAGCAACCACGGACGCGTCCGCACCCGAACGACCAGCCCCCAGGGCGCAGCCCATAACGCTTTCGGCTGCGGACCGTGGGGGCTGGTCGCGCAGTTCCCCGCGCCCCTAGGTGGGCGACTCCCAACCCTCTGCGGGTTGAGGAGTGTGGGGCGGCGCCCCCAGCAGCACCGAGTGGCTCAGTGCTCGATCCCGTCGGCCAGTTTCTGACCCCGCAGCAGAAACCACGCTGCGATCGCCGTGGCGAAAAGCACCGCCGCACCCACCGCCGCCGCCGTCTGGAAGCCGGACGTGAACGCGTCCCGCGCCGCGGACAGCATCGCCTGCGCCTGGGCCGGAGGCAGGTGCACCGCCGCCTCCACCGCGCCGCCGAGCGAGTCGTGGGCCTCGGTGGCGATGTCCGCCGGGACGCCCACCGGGGTCTCGAACCCCCGGTAGATGCCGGTCACCACCGAGCCGAGCAGGGCGATCCCGAGGGCCGCGCCCAGTTCGTACGCCGTCTCGGAGACCGCCGATGCCGCGCCCGCCTGCTCCTTGGGGACGCTGGAGAGGATGACGTCGGCCGTCACCGTGAAGGCGAGGCCCGCGCCGAGCCCGCCCACGAACAGGGCGATGCCCAGGGACACCACCCTGGTGTCCGCGCCGAGCGCCACGCAGGCGGCGAGGGCCAGGGCGACCGCCGCGAGGCCGCCGGAGACCGCGCTGCGTACGGAGGCCCGGCGGGCGATCGTGCCGGCCGCGAGGCCCGCGCCCACCGCGCCGACCGCGGCGGGCAGTTCGATGAGCCCGGCCTCCAGCGGCGAGCGGCCCTGGACCAGTTGGAGGAACTGGGAGAGGAAGAACACCAGCCCCGACAGGCCGAGGATGGTCAGCAGGTCGGCCAGGACCGCGCCGGAGAAGCCCCGGTGGTGGAAGAGCCGGATGTCCAGGAGCGGCGAATCCAGGGTCCGCTGGCGGCGTACGAACCAGACGAGGGCCGCGATGCCGAGCACGGCCGACACCGCGATGTCCCAGCGGAACCCATTGACCGCGGCCTCCTTCACCGCGTACACCACGGCGACCATGCCGACCAGCGAGAGCCCGACACTGATGAGGTCCCAGGGACCGGGGTTCGGGTCGCGCGACTCGGGGAGCAGCTTGATGCCGACCAGGACCAGGACGGCCATCACCGGCAGGTTGATCAGGAAGACCGAGCCCCACCAGAAGTTCTCCAGGAGGAACCCGCCGACGACCGGGCCGACCGCGGCGCCCGCGGACGCGGCGGCGCCCCAGATGCCCACGGCGAGGCTGCGCTCCCGGGGGTCGTGGAAGATGTTGCGGATCAGGGCGAGCGTGGACGGCATCAGGGTCGCGCCCGCGACGCCGAGCAGTGCGCGCGCCAGGATCATCATCTCCGGACTCGACGCGTAGGCGTTGAGCACGGACACCGCGCCGAACGCCACGGCGCCCAGGAGCAGCAGTTTCTTGCGGCCGATGCGGTCGCCGAGGCTGCCCATGGAGACCAGGAGTCCGGCGATGACGAACGAGTAGACGTCGCCGATCCACAGCAGCTGGGTGCCGGACGGCTTGAGGTCCTCGCTGAGGAAGGGCGTGGCGAGGCCGAGCACGGTGGCGTCGACGGCCACGAGCAGCACGGCGAGGACGAGGACCGCGAGCGCGAGCCAGCGGCCCATCCGGCCGACGGCGTGGTGCTCCCGCGGTTCGGTTGCGGTCACTTCTCCACGCTCCGCCGTACGCCGCCGAGCAGCAACTCGGCGATCATGTACTGGAAGTCCTTGGCGGCGACCCGGCCGTCCTGCACCGCCCAGGCACCCGCGCCGATCAGCCCGTACAGGGCCTCGGTGAGCCAGGCGGGGGTGAGGTCGATGCGGAACTCGCCCTGCTCCTGGCCGCGCCGGAAGAGCACGGAGACGCGGGCGTCGATGCGGGCCCAGCCCGCGTTCATCTGCTCGCCCTCGAAGAGCTGGTTCTCGGTGACGAGGAAGGCGAGGAGGCCCGCCACGGGCTCGACCTCGGCGACCATGCGGCGCAGCGCGTCCGAGGCGTCGCCCTCGTCGAGCCGGGCCGTGTCCAGGGCGCCCTCCAGCTCCCGGATGCCGAGCTCCTCCAGCGCTCTGACGAGGGCTTCCCGCCCGGCGAAGTGCCGGTGCAGGGTGGCCCGGCCGATTCCGGCGGCGCGGGCGACCTCGTCCATGGTGGCGGTGGCTTTACGGGTGAGGAGAGCGGCGGCGGTGCGGAGCACCTGGTCTCGATCCACGGTCATGAGACAACCATAGCCCGAGTGAGACATATACGTCTCACTCGGGCTATCGATGCAGACACCCCCGGCGGACCTACTTCTTCGCGGTCGCCCAGGCGTGCTGGACCGTCAAGTCGGCCTTGATCTCGGCGAGTTGGACGGCCACCGCCGAGGGGGCCGTGCCGCCGCGGCCGCTGCGGGAGGCGAGCGCGCCCTTGACGTCGAGGACCGAACGGACCTCGGGGGTCAGGTGCTCGGAGATCTTGGCGAACTGCTCGTCGGTGAGCTGGTCCAGCTCGATGCCGTGCGCCTCGCACTCCTTGACGCACCCACCCGCGACCTCGTGCGCGACCCGGAACGGCACGCCCTGCTTGACCAGCCACTCGGCGATGTCGGTGGCGAGCGAGAAACCGGCCGGGGCGAGCTCCTCCATCCGCTCCCGGTTGACGGTGAGCGTGGCCATCATCCCGGTGAAGGCGGGCAGCAGCACCTCCAGCTGGTCGCAGGAGTCGAAGACCGGCTCCTTGTCCTCCTGGAGGTCCCGGTTGTACGCGAGCGGCAGCGCCTTCAGCGTGGCCATCAGGCCGGTGAGGTTGCCGATGAGGCGGCCGGACTTGCCCCGCGCCAGCTCGGCGATGTCCGGGTTCTTCTTCTGCGGCATGATCGACGAGCCGGTCGAGAAGGCGTCGTGCAGGGTCACGAAGGAGAACTCCTTCGTGTTCCAGATGATGATCTCCTCCGCGATCCGCGACAGGTTCACGCCGATCATCGCGGTGATGAAGGCGAACTCGGCGACGAAGTCCCGCGAGGCCGTGCCGTCGATGGAGTTGCCGACCGAGCCGTGCTCGAAGCCGAGTTCGGCGGCGACGGCCTCCGGGTCGAGCCCGAGCGAGGAGCCCGCCAACGCGCCCGATCCGTAAGGCGATACGGCCGTGCGGGTGTCCCACTGCCGCAGCCGCTCGGCGTCCCGGGACAGCGACTGGACGTGGGCGAGCATGTGGTGGGCGAAGAGGACGGGCTGGGCGTGCTGGAGGTGCGTACGGCCGGGCATGGCGACGTCCGCGTGCGCCTCGGCGAGGCCGACCAGGGCGTCCTGGAGCTCGGCGATCAGGCCGCCGATGGTGCGGGCGCGGTCGCGCAGGTACATCCGGAAGAGCGTGGCGATCTGGTCGTTGCGGGACCGGCCGGCCCGCAGCTTGCCGCCGAGGTCGGCGCCGAGGCGCTCCAGGAGGCCGCGCTCCAGGGCGGTGTGGCAGTCCTCGTCGGCGATGGTCCCGACGAAGGAGCCGTCGGCGACGTCGGCTTCGAGCTGGTCCAGGCCGGCGATCATCCGCTGGAGCTCGTCGGCGGTGAGCAGGCCCGCCTTGTGGAGCACGCGGGCGTGCGCACGGGAGCCCGCCAGGTCGTACGGGGCGAGCCGCCAGTCGAAGTGGACCGACGCGGACAGGTTCGCCAGCGCCTCGGCGGGACCGTCGGCGAACCGGGCGCCCCAGAGCCGGACGTCACCGTTGTTGCTGCTCACAGCTCAAGCTCCTCAGAAGGGATGGATGTGCCACCGCCTCCCCGCCGCGGAGGAACGGGGAGGCGGCCGTATAACGGGTCACGCTCACGTGAAGTCGCGCCTGGCGGCGATCTCGGTGATAGGCATAACTATGCAGTGCTCCGTATGTTCTGTCAATGAGCTCGATGCCGGACGCCGAGCCCGCCCGCATCCCGCGGGCTGAAACCCCCTGCCGCCCCGGCCCTCGGGAGCGGATAATCCGGCCCATGGGAAAGACCTACGAACGCATAGACGGACGCCTCAGGGCCTTCATCGAAGAGCAGCACATCTTCTTCACCGCCACCGCTCCGCTCGACGGCGAGGGGACCATCAACCTCTCCCCCAAGGGCCTGACGGGATCGTTCGCGGTGCTCGACGAGCAGACCGTGGCCTACCTCGACTTCGCCGGCTCCAACGCCGAGACCATCGCCCACCTCCGCGAGAACGGCCGGATCACCCTGATGTGGTGCGCCTTCCAGGGGCCGCCGAACATCGTGCGCGTGCACGGCCGGGGCGAGCCGGTCTTCCGCGACGACCCGCGCTTCGAGGACCTGCTCGGCCACTTCCCCGCCATCGACCCCACCCAGCACGGACTGCGCGCCGTCGTGGTGGTCACCGCCGACCTCGTCCGCGACACCTGCGGTTACGCGGTGCCCACCATGTCGTACGACGAGGACCGCGACCTGCACGCCAGGCGGTTCGCGCGCGAGGACGACGACAGCCTGAGCGCGTACTTCGAGAAGAAGGACCACATCGCGACCAGCATCGACGGCCTGCCGGGGCTGCCGCTTCCGCTGCCCAAGCGCGTGGCCTGACCCTCGCGCGGGTCGCGCGGACGGAGCAACGCGCGCCGGTTCGGGCGGCCGGGCGCGGCGGCTGAGCATACGGTCCGGAACATGCGCATCGCTGCTCTGCTCCTGGCGTCCCTGCTCGTCCCGCTCGCCGTGCCCGCGCACCCCGGGCCGCTGCCGGAGCGGATGGCGTACGCCGGTGGCGGCAGTCAGCTGATCACCGCGGAGGCGCCCTCCCTCGGGGCCACCACGGGCACGCTCACCTGGTGGGACCGGCGGGGCGGGCGCTGGGTGGCGGCGGGCTCGGCGCCCGCCAGGTTCGGCGCGAAGGGCCTGGTCGAGGGCGACTCGCGCGTCCAGGGCACCGACACCACGCCCACCGGCCTGTTCACGCTGCCGTACGCCTTCGGGGTCGCGCCCGCGCCGCACGGCACCCGCTATCCCTACCGGCGCGCGACGGACGGGTCCTGGTGGTGCCAGGACAACGAGTCCCGCAGGTACAACCGCTGGGTGGAGGGGCTGCCCCGGGACTGCCGGGCGAGCGAGTCGGAGCATCTGACCGCGTACGCGAGCCAGTACGCCCGCGCGCTCGTCATCGGCTTCAACTACCGGCGGCCGGTGCGCGGCCGGGGCGCCGGGATCTTCCTGCACGTCAACGGGCGCGGCGCGACGGCCGGTTGTGTGTCGGTGTCCGCCGAGGCGATGACCCGGGTGCTGATGTGGATGCATCCGCTGCGGCGCCCGCACATCGCGATCGGCACGACGAGCGGGCCGACCGCGATCACCCGCTACTGAACTCGCTCACCACAGGCGGGAGTTGGGGGCCCGAGCCCCCGACTCCCGTCAGCGGTGGTCGTTCTGGGCGAGGCGCAGCAGATGGTCGGCCAGCGCCTGGCCGCCCGACGGGTCGCGGCTGATCAGCATGAGCGTGTCGTCGCCCGCGATCGTGCCGAGGATGTCGTGCAGTTCGGCCTGGTCGATGGCCGAGGCGAGGAACTGGGCGGCGCCGGGCGGCGTGCGCAGGACCACCAGGTTGGCGGAGGCCTCGGCGGAGATGAGGAGTTCCGCGGACAGCCTGCGCATCCGCTCCTCCTTCGCCGACTCGCCGAGGGGCGCCTTCGGCGTGCGGAAGCCGCCCTCACTGGGCACCGCGTAGATCAGCTCGCCGCCGGTGTTGCGGATCTTCACCGCGCCCAGCTCGTCGAGGTCGCGGGAGAGCGTCGCCTGGGTGACGCTCAGCCCGTCGTCCGCGAGGAGCTTGGCGAGCTGGCTCTGGGACCGCACCGGCTGCCGGTTGAGGATGTCCACGATCCGGCGGTGGCGGGCGGTGCGGGTCTGCGGTACGGCGGGGCCGCCCGGCTCGAAGTCCTGCGCCTCGTCGGTCATCGTCGTCTCATTCTCCGGATCGTCCGTCCCCGTTGACTGTGTCGAGAACGCCGGGCAGGGCCTGGAGGAACGCGTCCACCTCCGCGTCACCGATGATGAGCGGCGGCATGAGCCGTACGACATCGGGGGCGGGCGCGTTGACCAGGAAGCCGGCATCCTGAGCCGCCAGCTGCACCTGAGGCGCGAGGGGCTCGTTGAGCACGATACCCAGCAGCAGCCCCACACCACGGACATGGGAGACCAACGGGTGCCCCAGCGCCTCGATTCCGTCGCGCAGCTTCTCGCCGGTCCGCTTGACCTGGTCGAGCGCTCCGTCGGCGGACAGCGTGTCGATGACGGCGAGTCCGGCGGCGCAGGCGATGGGGTTCCCGCCGAAGGTGGTGCCGTGCATGCCGGGCTTGAGCAGCTCGGCCGCGGCGCCGAAGGCGACCGTCGCGCCGATCGGAAGACCGCCGCCGAGGCCCTTGGCCAGCGTCACGACGTCCGGGTCGACACCCTCGTGCCGCTGGTGCTCGAACCAGGCGCCGGTCCGCCCGATGCCGGTCTGCACCTCGTCCAGGACGAGCAGCGTTCCGGTGGCGCGGGTGATCTCCCGGGCGGCCTTGAGGTAGCCGGCCGGCGGGACGACCACGCCGATCTCGCCCTGGATGGGCTCGATGATGACGAAGGCCGTCTCTTCGGTGACGGCCGCCCGCAGCGCCTCGACGTCGCCGAACGGTACGTGGGTGACATCGCCGGGCAGCGGCAGGAACGGCGTCCGCTTGCCCTCCTGGCCGGTGAGCGCGAGCGCGCCCATCGTGCGGCCGTGGAAGCCGCCGTCGGTGGCGACCATGTGGGTGCGCCCGGTCAGTCGGCCGATCTTGAACGCGGCTTCGTTGGCCTCGGCGCCGGAGTTGCAGAAGTAAACGCGTCCGGGCCGGTCGAAGAGCTGGAGGAGGCGTTCGGCGAGCGCCACCGGCGGCTCCGCGACGAACAGGTTCGAGACGTGGCCGAGCGAGCCGATCTGCTGGGTCACGGCCTGCACGACGGCCGGGTGGGCGTGGCCGAGCGCGTTGACCGCGATGCCGCCCACGAAGTCGGCGTACGCGGTGCCGTCCGCGTCCCAGACCGTTGCGCCCGCGCCGCGTACGAGCGAGAGCTTCGGCGTGCCGTAGTTGTCCGTCATGACGTGCTGCCAGCGCTGTGCGAGCTCCTGGTTGGTCACCGCACTCCCCCTTGTCCGTCCGTTGCGCCTTGTCCGTCGGGCACGACCATCGTGCCGATGCCCTCGTCGGTGAAGATCTCAAGGAGGATCGAGTGCTGGACCCGTCCGTCGATGACGCGCGCGGTGTTGACCCCGTTGCGCACCGCGAACAGGCAGCCCTCCATCTTGGGGACCATGCCGCTGGAGAGCTCGGGCAGCAGCTTCTCCAGCTGACTGGCCGTCAGTTTGCTGATGACGTCGTCGCTGTTGGGCCAGTCCTCGTAGAGACCTTCGACGTCGGTGAGGACCATCAGGGTCTCGGCGCCCAGCGCCGCAGCGAGTGCCGCAGCCGCCGTATCAGCATTGACGTTGTAGACATGTCCGTCGTCCTGGGAGCGGGCGATCGAGGAGATGACCGGGATCCGGCCGTCGTCCAGGAGCGCCTGGATGGCGCCCGGGTCGATCGCGGTGATCTGGCCGACCCGGCCGATGTCGACCAGCTCGCCGTCGATCTCGGGGCGGTGCTGGGTGGCGGTGATGGTGTGGGCGTCCTCGCCGGTCATGCCGACGGCGAGCGGCCCGTGCTGGTTGAGCAGCCCGACGAGCTCGCGCTGCACCTGCCCGGCGAGCACCATCCGGACCACGTCCATGGCCTCGGGCGTGGTGACCCTGAGGCCCGCCTTGAACTCGCTGACCAGGCCCTGCTTGTCGAGCTGGGCGCTGATCTGCGGTCCGCCGCCGTGCACGACGACGGGCTTGAGGCCGGACTGCCGCAGGAACACGACGTCCTGGGCGAAGGCGGCCTTCAGCTCCTCGTCGACCATGGCGTTGCCGCCGAACTTGATGACGACGGTCTTGCCGTGGTGCCGGGTCAGCCAGGGCAGCGCCTCGATGAGGGTCTGCGCCTTGGGCAGCGCGGTGTGTTTACGGGTACTCATGGGCGCAGCCCATTCCTTGGAAGGGTGGTGGTGGGAGACGGGCGGGCGCTCATGAGCTGTACGCGCTGTTCTCGTGGACGTAGTCGGCGGTGAGGTCGTTGGCCCAGATGACGACGGGCTCGCTGCCGCCGGCCGCGAGGTCGGCGGTGATCTTGACCTCCCGGTAGCGCATGTCGACGAGGTCGCGGTCCTCGCCGACCGAGCCGTTCTTGCAGACCCAGACGCCGTTGATGGCGACGTTCAGCCGGTCGGGGTCGAAGGCGGCCTTCGTGGTGCCGATGGCGGACAGGACACGGCCCCAGTTGGGGTCCTCGCCGTGGATCGCGCACTTGAGCAGGTTGTTCCGGGCGATGGACCGCCCGACCTCGACGGCGTCGTCCTCGCTCGCGGCGTTGATGACCTCGATGCGGATGTCCTTGGAGGCGCCCTCGGCGTCCCCGATGAGCTGCCGCGCGAGATCGTCGCAGACGGTCCGCACGGACTCGGCGAACTCCCCGTATTCCGGGACGAGTTCGGAAGCGCCGGAGGCGAGGAGCAGCACGGTGTCGTTGGTGGACATGCAGCCGTCGGAGTCGACCCGGTCGAAGGTCTGGCGCGTGGCGTCGCGCAGCGCCTTGTCGAGCGTGGCGGCGTCGAGGTCGGCGTCGGTGGTGAGCACGACCAGCATGGTGGCGAGCCCGGGGGCGAGCATGCCCGCGCCCTTGGCCATGCCGCCGACGGTCCAGCCGTCCTTCGTGACGACACTCGTCTTGTGCACGGTGTCGGTGGTCTTGATGGCGATGGCGGCCTTCTCACCGCCGTGCGGGGAGAGTTCGGCCGCCGCCTGCTCGATGCCGGGCAGGAGCTTGTCCATCGGGAGCAGCACGCCGATGAGCCCGGTGGACGCGACGGCGACCTCGCCCGCACTGTGTCCGTCGAGCACCTCGGCGACCTTCTCGGCCGTGGCGTGGGTGTCCTGGAAGCCCTTGGGACCCGTACAGGCGTTGGCGCCACCGGAGTTGAGGATGACGGCGCTCACCTCGCCGCCCTTGAGGACCTGCTCGGACCACAGGACCGGGGCTGCCTTGACGCGGTTGGAGGTGAAGACGCCCGCGGCCGCTCGGCGGGGCCCGGTGTTGACCACGAGGGCCAGGTCCGGGTTGCCGTTCTGCTTGATCCCGGCGGCGATGCCCGCCGCCGTGAATCCCTGCGCTGCGGTCACGCTCACGGCGCAACTCCAATCGTGGAAAGGCCGGTGGACTCGTCGAGTCCGAGGGCGATGTTCATGCTCTGCACCGCGCCGCCGGCGGTGCCCTTCGTGAGGTTGTCGATGGCGCTGACGGCGATGACGCGCCCCGCGCTCTCGTCGTGCGCCACCTGCACCTGAACGGAGTTGGACCCGTACACCGAAGCGGTGGCCGGCCACTGCCCGGCGGGGAGCAGGTGCACGAACGGCTCGTCCGCGAAGGCCTTCTCGTACGCGGCCCGTACGCTCTCGGCGGTGACGCCGTCCTTCGCCTTCGCGGAACAGGTGGCGAGGATGCCGCGGGACATCGGCGCGAGGGTGGGCGTGAAGGACACGGTGACGTCCTCGCCCGCCACGGCGCTGAGGTTCTGGATCATCTCGGGGGTGTGCCGGTGCCCGCCGCCCACGCCGTACGGGGACATCGAGCCCATGACCTCGCTGCCGAGCAGGTGCGGCTTGAGCGCCTTGCCCGCGCCGGAAGTGCCGGTGGCGGCGACGATCACGGCGTCGCTCTCCACGAGGCCGCCCTGGTACGCCGGGAAGAGCGCGAGGGAGACGGCCGTCGGGTAGCAGCCCGGCACGGCGATCCGCCGCGTCGACCCCAACGCGTCCCGCGCGCCCGGCAGTTCGGGCAGCCCGTACGGCCAGGACCCGGCGTGCGCCGAACCGTAGAACTTCTCCCAGTCGGCGGCGTCCCGGAGCCGGAAGTCGGCCCCCATGTCGACGACGAGGACGTCCGGCCC
Organism: Streptomyces sp. NBC_00212; assembly: GCF_045206365.1. NCBI lineage: Bacteria > Bacillati > Actinomycetota > Actinomycetes > Kitasatosporales > Streptomycetaceae > Streptomyces > Streptomyces sp. NBC_00212. Next base: position 7,030,433 of record NZ_CP108115.1, on the reverse strand, counting down.
CAGCCGCTCGGCCACCGCCGCCGACTGGCCGTGCGGCAGCGCCAGAAAGACGACGTCGTGCCCGGCGAGCACCTCGGCGGTGGTCGGCTCAAGCGTGCGCCCGGCCAGCGGAACGAGATGCGGCTGAAGCGAACCGAGCAGCTGCCCGGCGTTGGAGTTCGCGGTCAGCGCCCCGATCTCGACCCCGGGATGCCCGAGCAGCAGGCGCAGAAGCTCCCCGCCCGCATACCCACTGGCCCCTGCCACTGCCGCACGTACCGCCGCCATCGTTCCTCCTCGGTGATGGCATGACTATACGCAGCTATGCAGTTTTATGCAAAGGCTCTCCGGTGGCGGGCCTACAGATCTCGTTGCCGAGTGCATAGGGTCACCGGCATGGCACTGCGACCTGTTCAGGTGAACATCAAGGCTCTCGATGACTCGGCGGTCGGCCGGTTCTGGGCACGAGCGCTCGGCTGGGGTGTTTCCAGCGAGGCCCCCGGCGTGACCAACGTCGAACCCACCGGCGGCTTCGTCTGGCCGGACCCGGTCGCCGTATGCATCGACGTCGTGACCGTCCCGGAGCCCAAGACGGCGACGAAGAACCGTGTCCACCTCGACCTGGCCACCACGTCCGCGGCCCATCAGACGGAGCTGGTCACGCGCCTGAAGGCAATGGGCGCGACGCCCGCCGACGTGGGCCAGGGCGACGTGCCGTGGACGGTCCTCGCCGACCCGGAGGGCAACGAATTCTGCGTGCTCGAACCCCGGGAGATCTACCGGGACACCGGGCCGATCGCCGCGGTGGTGGTCGACTGCGCGGATCCGCGGGCCATGGCCCGGTTCTGGGACGAGGCGATCGACTGGACCCTGCACGAGGTGACCGACGAACGAGCGGTGCTGCGCTCCGCCAAGGGTGTCGGCCCGTATCTGGAGTTCCTCCGCACGTCCGACGTGCACACCGCGGCGGACCGCGTCCATCTCGACCTGCTGCCGTACCCCGGCGACGATCAGGAGGCGGAGGTGGCCCGGCTGCGGGCGCTCGGCGCCACCGACCTCGACCTCGGCCAGGGCGACGCCTCCTGGAAGTGCATGTCGACGCCGGAGGGGCACGAGTTCTGCGTCCTGCGCCCGGCCAAGGCGTAGCCCCGAGGACACCCGGGGCTCGCGTATCGGTGGAATGACCGATGTGCGGCGGGCGGCGGCCCGGCCATAGTCCACGGAGATCGTTCACGGGTCGCCATGGGGGCGCCCGGTTCTGGAAGGGATCCTCTGTGGACGCGTATGCGGATCTGGTGTTCGTCGGCGGGCAAGTGGTCACGGTCGACGCGGAGTTCTCCGTCGCCTCGGCGCTGGCGGTGACCGGCGGGGTCATCACGGCCGTCGGCGGGCGGGACGACGTCGCGCCGCTCGTCGGGCCCGGCACCCGCGTCTTCGACCTTCGCGGGGCGACGCTGCTGCCCGGGATCAACGATTCCCATCTGCACGGATGCGCCTTCGGCATGGCTACGCCGCCGCTCTCCCTCGACGTCGGCCACCCCGCCGTCTCGTCGCTGGCCGACGTGGCCGCGACGGTCGCGGACGCCGTCCGGCGGGCGCCCGGCGGGCAGTGGATCACCGGGCACGGCTGGGACCCCGGCTACCTCGACGAGTGCGTGTCCGATCCGTCGCGGCTGCCCTCGCGGCGCGACCTCGACGCGGTGAGCGCCGACCACCCCGTCGTCCTGTACTCCTTCTCCGGGCATGCCACTTGGGTCAACTCCAAGGCGCTCCGGCTCATGGGGATCGACCGGCACACCGTCGCGCCGCCCGGCGGGGCCATCGTCGCGGACGCGGCCGGAGAGCCGACCGGGCTCCTCCGCGAAGGCGCCCAGGCCCTCGTCCAGAACGCGCTGCCGCCGCTCAGCCGGCAGGAGCGGACCGATGCGGTCAGGTCGACCCTCGCCACGCTCGCCCGGCTCGGCGTGACCAGCTACACCGAGCCCGGGCTCGGCCCCGGCGGCGACGGGATCATGCGGGGCGCCCTCGGCGCGGAGACCCTCGACGTCTACCGCCGCCTGCTCGCGGACGGCGAACTGACCGCCCGCGTGGGCGTGTTGCTGCTGCCCACCGGAATGGCGAGCACCGCCGAAGAGTTCGCCCGTACGCTCACCGGGCTCGGCGCGTGCGGCGACGCCGATCCGCGCCGCCTCGCGATCCACGGGGTCAAGATCTTCGCCGACGGGATCGTCCCCAACAAGACCGCGTGGATGCACGAGCCGTACGTCGGCGGCGGCTGCGGCTCGCTGTGCGTCGGCGGCGAGAACGACGCGGAGCGGATCACCGCGATCGAGGCCATGATCCGGCAGGCCCACGCGGCCGGGCACCAGCTGGGCGTCCACGTCACGGGCGACCGGGCCTGCGACACCGTCGCGGACGCCTTCGCCGCCGCCATGGCCGAACACCCGCGGCCCGACGCCCGCCACTACGTCATCCACGGCGACTTCCTCACCGCGCACAGCATGAAGGTGCTGGCCGCGCACGGCTTCGGCGTCAACATGAACCCCACCATCAAGTGGACCGTCGCCGACATGGAGGAGGAGTTCGTCGGCGCCGGACGAGCCGCGTACGCCTGGCCCTACCGCGATGCCCTCGACGCGGGCGTACGGGTCGCCAGCGGGTCGGACGCCCCCGTCACATACCCGGACTGGCGCCAGGGCGTCGCCACCATGGTGCTGCGCGAGTCGAAGGCCGGCGGCCGGGTCAGCGGCCCCGAGCAGCGCATCGGCCTGGCCGAGGCGCTCCGTACGTACACGATCGACGCGGCCTGGCAGGACTTCGCCGACGACTGGAAGGGCTCCCTGGAGCCGGGCAAGGCCGCCGACCTCTGCGTGCTCGACGGGGACCTGCTCGCCGCCGACCCGCACGACATCCCGTCGATGCGCGTCGTGCTCACCGTCATGGACGGCCGAGTCGTGCACGACGCACTGCGCGATTGACGCATTCCGGTCTCATGATCATCCTTGGCGGATGACAGCGCACCGGAGCACGGCGGACATCCTGGACGCGGCCGTCCACGTCAGGGAGGCCGCCAGGAACGCCACGAGCGGCGCGGCCGGCGTCGACACGGTCCTGGAGGCGCTGTCGGAGGTCCTTGAGTACGACCACGCCTCCCTGACCCGGTGGGATCCGCTGCGCCGGCGCCACACCACCCTGGCGGGGAGCTACCCGGAGGACGCCACGGCCTACATCGAGACCCGCCTCCACCACGACCCGGTGTTCCCCGTGCTCCGCACCCCGGCCCAGGGCGGTCTCTGGCTCGGGGACGTGCCCCCGCGGCTCCTGGCGGCATCGCCGGGTTTCCAGGACGTCCTGTCCCCCCTGGGCATCGAGGACGGCGTGGCCCAGTGCCTGTTCGCCGTGGACGGCCGGTACGTCGGCATGCTGAACGTCAGCACCCGCCGCCCCCGGCGCACCCCCGATCCGGCCCGCGCGGTGGTCACCCTGCTCACGGAATCCCTCGCGGCGACGGTCGCCGTCCGCGAGGAGCCGGGGCCGCCCGGCGGGCTCTCGCCCAGGGAACTCCAGGTGCTGGCCGAACTGACCACAGGCCGCACCAACCGGGAGATAGCCGAGCGCCTGTACGTCACACCACGCACGGTGGGCACCCACATCGAACACATCCTGGCCAAGCTCGACCTCCCCAACCGCGCGGCGGCCGCGGCGCGGGCGGTGGTGTGGGGGATCGAACCGAGCGGCTGACGTGGGCTGGGAACGGGGACAGGGACGGGGACGATGCGAGCGCTAGGATCCCGGCCATGGCCCTGACCATGAAGGACGTCGATCTGTTCGAGGCCTCCAGGCCGCGCCTGGAAGCCATCGCCTACCGGCTGCTCGGCTCCGCGAGTGAGGCCGAGGACGCCGTGCAGGAGACGTTTCTGCGGTGGCAGGCCGGTGACGTCGAGCGCATCGAGGTGCCCGAGGCCTGGCTGACGAAGGTCCTCACCCATCTGTGTCTCAACCAGCTCACCTCGGCCCGCGCGCGGCGCGAGACCTACGTGGGGCAGTGGCTTCCCGAGCCGTTGCTCGAAGGGGACCCGATGCTCGGGCCCGCCGACACCGCCGAGCAGCGCGAGTCGGTCTCGTACGCGGTCCTCGCCCTGCTTGAGCGCCTCTCCCCCAACGAGCGGGCGGTGTACGTGCTGCGGGAGGCGTTCGCGTACTCGCACCGGGAGATCGCCGCGATCCTCGACATCAGCGAGGCCGCCGGCCAGCAGATCTACCACCGGGCCAAGAAGCACATCGCCGAGGGCAAGGCCCGTACCGAGATCGACGAGGCCGCCGCACGGCGGATCGTGGACGAGTTCCTCGCGGCCGCCACCAGCGGCCGGACCGAGCCGCTCGTACGGCTGCTCACCCAGGACGCCATCTCGGTCGGCGACGGCGGTGGGAAGGTCCCGGCCCGCGCGAAGGCGTTCGAGGGGGCTCTCGCGGTCGCGAAGTTCCTGCGGGGCCTGTTCAAGCCCGGCAAGGCCAAGCGTGCCCTGATCGGCGGCTCGGCCGAGGTCTACGCCGCGACGGCCAACCAAGGCCCCGCCGTCGTGGCGGTCGTCGACGGCCGGGTCGTCGGCGTCATGTGCCTGGAGGTCACCGCCGAGGGCATCGCCGCCGTCCGCAACCAGGTCAACCCCGACAAGCTCGAACGCGCCACCGAGCGGTGGGCGGCGGCCGAGCACGGGGAGCCGCTGTTCAACGCCTTCTGACGCGGATGTGATCTGGTTCACATCGCGTTCCTGTCAGGAAACGGCGGGCTGCCCGGTTCAAGGGGCGAAACCGCGCGAGACAGGAGCAGGGATATGCAGCACCGCATCATCGTCCTCGGAGCCGGATACAGCGGAGCCATCGCGGCCGGGCGGCTCGCCAAGCGGCTGCGGCGCGAAGACGTCGCCATCACCCTCGTCAACGCCGAGCCCGACTTCGTCGAGCGCGTCCGGCTGCACCAGCTCGCGGTCGGCCAGGACCTCAGGCCCCGGCCCTTCGCCGAAATGTTCGCGGGCACCGGCGTCGAGCTGAAGCTCGCCCGGGTCACCGCGGTCGATGTCGACCGCAGGACCGTCGCCGTCGCCGTCACCGGTGCCGACGGCGCCGAGGAGCTGGCGTACGACACCCTCGTGTACGCCCTCGGCAGCGGCTGGAGCGACCAGGGCGTCCCCGGCAGCGCCGAGCACGCCCACGAGATCGCGAGCCGGCCCGGAGCGCTGCGGCTGCGCGAGCGCCTGGCCCGGCTGGACGCCGGTCAGTCCGTGGTCGTGGTCGGCGGCGGCCTCACAGGATTGGAGGCCGCGACCGAGATCGCCGAGGCCCGCCCGGACCTCGATGTCGCCCTCGCCGCCCGCGGCGGCCTCGGCGACTGGCTCTCGCCCAAGGGCCGTCGGCACCTGCGGGACGTCTTCGGCAGGCTCGGCATCACCGCGTACGAGAACGTCGACGTCACCGGCGTCGAGGACGGCCAAGTCGCCACCGCCGACGGCGCGTTCATCCCGGCCGCGGTCACCGTGTGGACCACCGGCTTCGCCGTCCACCCGATCGCGCGGGCCACCGCCCTGGAGGTCACGGACACCGGCCGGATCGTGGTCGACGAGACCATGCGGTCGCTCTCGCACCCGGACGTGTACGCCATCGGCGACGCGGCCATGGCGATGGGGCCCGGCGACAAGCCGCTGCGGATGTCGTGCGCCTCGGGCACCCCCATGGCGTGGCAGGCCGCCGACGCCATCGCGGCGCGCCTGACCGGCGGAAGGCTCCCGAACGTGCCGCTGCGCTACTTCAACCAGTGCATCTCGCTGGGCCGCAAGGAGGGCCTGATCCAGTACGTCACCGCCGACGACCGCGCCGTACGGGCGGCCCTGACGGGGCGGATCGCCGCGCTCTACAAGGAGCTGGTCTGCAAGGGCGCGGCCTGGGGCGTCGCCAACCCGCTGCTCGGGATGCCGGCCCGGCGCCGCCGCGTCGTCGTGCGCGAGCCGGTCGGGGCGGACCGGGCGGTCAAGGCGCCGGCCTGACCGGCACGTCCCCGTCCTGGCCGACCCGCTCCGACAGGAACGCCTCCCAGGTGCGGGTGCCCACCGTCGCCCGGTCCAGGGACAGGTTCTCGCCCGCCCGGTACGCGCGGCCCGTCCTTCCCGGGAGGCGGACCGGCAGCATCGGGCGGCGGCTGCCGCGTGCCTCCAGGTAGCCGCGCGCGAGGTCGGCCATCGCGTACACCTTCGGCCCTGTCAGGTCGGGCACCGGGCCGGCCGGGTCGCCCAGCGTCAACTCCACCAGTCTGCTTGCCACTTCGCGCGAGTCGACCGGCTGGAAGCGGAGGCCGCCCGGGCAGGGCACCACCGGAAGCTTCGCCATCTTCGACACGACGGTCAGGGTGAGGTCGTGGAACTGGGCGGCGCGCAGCGTGGTGTACGGGATGCCCGATTCGGCGATGGCCCGCTCGGCGCCGAGCTTGGACCTGAAGTAGGCCAGCGGCATCGTGTCCGTACCGATGACGGAGATGTAGACCAGGTACCGCACCCCGGCCCGCTTGGCCGCGCGGACGAGGTTGCGGGTCGCCTCGTCGTCGCCCTTGGCACCGCCCGCGAGGTGCAGGACCGTCTCGACCCCGTCGAGCGCCGCGCCGATGCCCTCGTCCTTGAGCAGGTCGGCGGTCACGTACTCGATGCCGTCCGCGGACGGGCGCTCCTGTCGGGTGAGGACCCGCACGTCGCGGCCCGCCGCGCGCAGCAGGGGGACGACGTGGCCGCCCAGGGTGCCCGTGCCGCCGGTGACGAGGAGGGGGGACGTCGATGTCATGGCTGCTCCAGCTTGTCCGGTGCGGGAGCCCGGCCCCCGCCGCGTTCCGCCCGGTCGGGTGGATCTGCTGCTCTGACACCGCGTGCCGGGTGAATGTGACACGGGTGGCGGTCGCCTTCCCGGGCGGGCGGACTTCCGGCGGGACGGGCCCCGCACCGGCAGCCGCTCGCCGCGCACGGCTCAGGGCCACCCCTCACCCGGCTCCGGTTCCGCCAACCTCCTTTCCAGGAACGCCCGTTCCGCCGCGTTGCCCGTGCGGTCGAGCGCCTTCTCGTACGCCTTCGCCGCCTCCTCGCCGCGGCCCAGGCGGCGGAGCAGGTCCGCGCGGGTGGCGTGGAAGAGGTGGTAGGAGTCCAGGGCGAGGGCGTCGACCAGCGCGAGGGCTTCGGCGGGGCCCTTAGTCTCGGCCACCGCGACGGCCCGGTTGAGGGCCACCACCGGTGTCGGGGCGAGGGCGAGCAGTTGGTCGTACAGCCGCCGGATCTGGTGCCAGTCCGTCGCCCGGGGCGTCGGGGCGTCGCTGTGTACGGCGTTGATCGCGGCCAGGATCTGGTAGGGGCCCGGCTGGTTGCGGCGCAGGCACCGGCGCACCAACTCCTGCCCCTCCGCGATGAGTTGAGGGCCCCAGCGGGTGCGGTCCTGGTCGGCGAGGAGGACGAGTTCGCCGTTCGGGCCGGACCTGGCGGCCCGGCGGGACTCGGTGAGCAGCATGAGCGCGAGCAGCCCGAGGGCCTCCGGCTCGTCGGGCATGAGCTCGACGAGCAGCCGGCCCAGGCGCACGGCCTCCGCGCACAGGTCGTCCCGTACGAGCCGCTCGCCCGAGCTCGCCGCGTATCCCTCGTTGAAGATCAGGTAGACGACGGCCAGCACCGCCGCGAGCCGGTCCGGGAGGTCCGCCTCGTGCGGGATCCGGTACGGGATGCGGGCGTCGCGGATCTTGCCCTTGGCCCGCACCAGACGCTGGGCCATCGTCGCTTCGGGCACCAGGAAGGCGCGGGCGATCTCCGCCGTGCCGAGCCCGCCCAACAGTCTCAGCGTCAGGGCGACTTGGGCGGCGGGGGCGAGCGAGGGGTGACAGCAGGTGAAGATCAGGCGGAGCCGGTCGTCGCGCACGGGGCCCTCCTCGGCGGGTTCGTCGGCGGCGTACGACTCGGCCCGCCGCACGGCCTCGGCCTGCCGGTCCGCGCGGGTCGCCTCCCTGCGCAGGCGGTCCACGGCGCGGTTGCGGGCGGTGGTGATGATCCAGCCGGCCGGGCTCCGCGGCAGCCCGTCCTTCGGCCACCGGGCCACCGCCGTCGCGAACGCGTCCTGCACCGCCTCCTCGGCGAGGTCGATGTCCCCGAGGGCCCGGACCAGCACGGCCACCGCGCGGCCGTACTCCGCCCGGAAGATCCGCTCGATCGCGGCGTCCCCCGGACCGCCGGACTCGGCACCCATCACTCTTCGGGCTGCCCGTGGAACGGCCGCACCTCGATGGGCAGCGTCGTGGCGTGCAGCGCCTTGCGGCCCCATTCCAGGGCGGCGTCGAGGTCGGGCGCCTTCACGATGCACAGCCCGCCGAGGTACTCCTTGCTCTCGATGTACGGGCCGTCGGTGGTGAGCACGTCGCTGCCCTTCGCGCGGAGCACCGTGGCGGTGCCGGGAGCGGCGAGGCCTCCGGCGAAGACCCAGGCACCGGCGTCCTTCAGCTCCTGGTGGAAGGTGTCGAGGTTGGCCGTGATCCGCGCCATCCCGTCGGTCGTGGGCGGCGTCCCCTCGGCCGGCTGGACCACGCTGAGCAGGTAGTACCGCGCGTTCGTCATCACGTTCTCCTCGGACGGTGGCGCCCCCGGCGGGGCGGCCTTCATCATCTATACGAACGGGGACCGGCCGGATCGACACGGAACACGGACGCTCGGCGATGTTTTTCCGGGAACCCGATCCGCGGGCCGGCCACCGATCGCCTCCCGGCGTGCGCACGCCCTGCCGGGCAGCACCGCAACCATCCCGGCCGACCGCCCGGCGGATGTCGTACGGTTCCGGTTCCGGGCAACCGAGCTGGGAGGACATCCCGTGGGTGAGAACAAGCGGCTGATGCTGGCCGGCGAGTGGTACATCCCCGACGATCCCGAACTCCGCGCCGACACCGAGCGCCGCGTCGAGTGGTGCGCCGCCTACAACGCGGCCGCCGCGGCCCCGTACGCCGACCGGCACAAGATCCTCGCGGAGCTGCTGGGTTCGGTCGGCGAGTCCGTGCGCATCAGGGCGCCGTTCCAGTGCGACTTCGGCTACAACATCAGCATCGGCGCCGGTACGTTCGTGAACTTCGGCGCCGTCTTCCTCGACACCGGCCGGATCACTGTCGGCGCCGATGTCCAGATCGGCCCGAACGTCCAACTCCTCACCCCCAGCCACGAGTTGGACGCCGAGCGGCGGCGGGCGGGCTGGGAGAAGGCGCTGCCCGTGACCGTCGGGGACAACGCGTGGCTGGGCGGCGGCGTGATCGTGTGCCCCGGGGTGACGATCGGCGCGAACACGGTGGTGGGCGCGGGCGCCGTCGTCACCAAGGACCTGCCGGCGAACGTGCTCGCAGTCGGCAACCCGGCCCGGGTCGTGCGCGAGCTGACCTGACGAGGCCTGAGCCGGGCCGAACTCGGCGTCAGGCGGCCGCCGGGGCGCTCCAGGCCCCGGCCTCCAGACACAGGTGCCAGCGCCGGGCCGCCCCGGTCAGGGTGACCGTGGACAGCGGGCGGACCTCGACGTTCCAGTACGCGGCGGGCGGCGCCTTCAGGGCGTACACCAACGCGGCCCGGACGACGGCGGGTTCGGCGACCGCCAGGATGGAGCTGCCGTCGTCCGCGGGCCGGGTGTCCAGCCATCCCCCTATCCGGGTGATGAAGGCGAGCAGCGACTCGCCGCCGTGCGGGGCCGCCCACGGGTCGGCGAGCCAGGCGTCGACGGCGGCCGGCTCGCGGGCCGTGACCTCGGCGAGCGTGCGGCCGCGCCAGCGCCCCATGTCGCAGTCCCGCAGGGCGGGCTGGGCCATCGGCGCGTAGCCGAGTGCGGTGCCGGTCGCCCGGCTGCGCGGGGACGGCGAGCAGTAGCGCAGCTCGGCCGCGCCGAGCGGCACCAGAGCGCGCGCGGCCAGCTCCACCTCGTGCCAGCCGGCCCCGTCCAGCGGCCGGTCGTCGTCGAAACGCTCGTCGAGGAGCGCGGAGCTGCGTGCGGCGGCGACCAGCGTGACCCGGTTCATGGCCGCGATCGTGAGGCCAGAAGGGCGGCAGGTCAAGAGGCGACGAGGGGCTATTGCAGGCCGAGCGCCATCCACTTGCCCGGGGTTTCCAGAGTGCGGAAACCGATCTTCTCGTAGACCCCGTGGGCGTCCTCCGTGGCCAGCAGGATGCGGCGCAGGCCGTGCGGCTCCAGGTGGTCCCGCACGGCGGCCACCAGCGCGGTGCCGAGCCCCTTGCCGCGCGCGGCCGGATCGACGTACACGTCGCAGAGCCAGGCGAAGGTGGCGTGGTCGGTGACGACCCGCGCATAGGCGACCTGCTCGCCCGAACTCCCGTCGTACGCACCGAAGTTGAGGGATCCGGCGATGGCGGCGTCCTGCTTCTCGCGGCTGCGGCCGAGGGCCCAGTACGCGTCCGTCGAGAGCCAGTGGTGGACGCGGGCGGCATCGATGCGCGCCGGGTCGCTGGAGATCGCGTACTCGCGGAAGATCACGTCACTCATGCGGGGAGCCTCGCAGGCCGCGGGCCGATTGTCAGTGGCGGATGCCACGCTGGTTGCCATGAGAGAGATACGAGGGACCTACGAGGGATCAGAGCGCTGACCGCCCGCTAGCCCAGGACGTCGTCCAGGGCCGTGCGCAGCCGCCGTACCGCCTCGGTGATCTCCGCGCGGCCCGTCACGCCCGCGAAGCCGAGGCGGATGTGGCCTGCCGGGGGTTCGGCGCTGAAGTAGGGGCGGCCGGGGGCTACGGCGACGCCCGCGCGCAGGGCGGCGGACAGGACGGCGGTCTCGGGGGCGCCGTCGGGCAGGCGGAGCCAGAGGTGGTAGCCGCCGGACGGTACGTGGGGCAGGGCGAGTTCGGGGAGATGGTGCAGGACGGCGGCGGCCAGGGTTTCCCGGCGCGCGGTCAACTCGGCCGATACGGCGCGCAGATGGCGGCTCCAGGCCGGGGAGCCGACGAGTTCGAGTGCGGTCTCCTGGAGGGGGCGCGGCACGAAGAAGGAGTCGACGACCTGGATGGCGCGCAGGCGTTCCCGTACGGGCCCGCGGGCGGCGAGCGCACCGACCCGCAGGCTCGGCGAGGTCGCCTTGGTGAGCGACGAGACATGGACGACGACGCCGTCGGGGTCGTCGGCGGCGAGCGGGGCGGGCAGCGGGCCCGCGTCCTGGTGGGCGAGCCGGCGGGCGAAGTCGTCCTCGACGACGAACGCGCCGAAGGAGTGGGCGATGCGGACCGCTTCGCGGCCGCGGTCCGGGGAGAGGAGGGCGCCGGTCGGGTTCTGGAAGAGGGGCTGGCAGACGAGGACGCGGGCGCCGGTGGCGGCGAAGGCGCTGGAGAGGAGTTCGGGGCGGATGCCGTCCGGGTCGACGGGGACCGGGACGGGGCGCAGGCCACAGGCGCGGGCGATGGCCAGCAGGCCGGGATAGGTGGGTGATTCGACGAGGACGGGTGCGCCGGGTGCGGCGAGCGCGCGCAGGGTGGTGGTCAGGGCGGTCTGGCCGCCCGCGGTGACCAGGACGTCGGCGGCGGTGACGGTGCCGCCGATCTCCCGGGCGAACCATTCGCGCAGCTCGGTGAGCCCGTCGACGGGCGGGCGGCTCCAGACGCCGGGGCGGCGGCCGGCCCGGGCGAGTGCGGCGGCCATGGCCCGCTCGGGCCGAAGGCCGGGGTCGAGGTAGCCGCCGCTGAGGTCGATGACGCCGGTCGGCGGGACGGTGAGGGTGGCCAGGACGCCGGTGGCGTCGACCGCGCGCGGGGCCGGTTCGGTGGCGCCGTCGGCGCTGAGCGCGACCTCCTGCCAGGAGGTGTCGCCGGTGCGGGCGGTGACCGTGCGTGGCTCGGCGCGGTAGGCGCCCGCGCCGGGGCGGGTGACGACCAGGCCCTCGGCGACGAGCTGGGCGAGGGCGCGGGAGACCGTGACCGGGGAGACCCGGTAGCGCTCGACCAGCGCCCGGCTCGACGGCAGCTTTCCACCCACGGAGTAGCGGTTCAGCTCCTTACGAAGGGAGTTCGCCAGATCAGCCACACTGCTACGCTCATGCATGACAGCACAGGATAGCGCTACTCACTCGACGACGATAGCGGTCGGCGCGCACGGCAGCTCCGGATCCGGATCCGTCCTGCCGGACGGCGATTCCGGTCCGGACAGCGGTTCCGGTTACGTCTCCGACTCCGTCCTGCCACGCGGGGCGATGCTCGCCGCGCTCGGCGTGGTCTCCTTCTCGCTCACCTTCCCCGGCACCGCCTGGGGCCTGGAAAGCTTCGGGCCCTGGACGCTCGTGTCGCTGCGGATCGCGCTGTCCGCGCTGATCGCGGGTGCGCTGCTGCTCGGGCAGCGGGTGCCGTTCCCCGACCGGGCGCACTGGCCGGGCCTCGCGGTGGTCGCTGGCGGCTCGCTGATCGGGTTCCCGCTGCTCACCACGATCGCCCTGCAGACCTCGACGACCTCGCACGCCGCCGTGGTGATCGGGCTGCTGCCGCTGGCCACGGCGGCCCTCGGCGCGGTGCGCACCGGGCGGCGGCCCTCGCGCGCGTTCTGGGCGGCCGCGCTGGCCGGGGCCGCGGTGGTGGCCGCGTTCACCGTGCAGCAGAGCGGCGGGGCGCTGTCCGCCGGGGACGTGTACCTGTTCGCGGCGCTGCTCGTCTGCGCGGCCGCGTACGTCGAGGGCGGACGGCTCGCCTCGGTCATGCCGGGCTGGCACGTGGTCGGCTGGGCGCTGGTGCTGTGTCTCCCGTTCGCGCTGGTGGGAGCGGCGGTGGCGCTGTCGTACGAACCCTGGCGGCTCACCGCGCACGGCGTGACCGGGCTGCTGTGGCTGGCCGCGGGGTCCAACTTCTTCGGGCTCTACGTCTGGTACCGGGGCCTGGCCGCGATCGGCGTGCCCAAGGCCAGCCAGCTCCAGTTGGCCCAGCCCCTGCTCACCCTCGTGTGGTCGGTGCTGCTGCTCGGCGAGCACCTGTCCCCGGCCGCCCCGCTGGCCGCGGTGGGGGTCCTGGTGTGCATCGCGCTGACCCAGCGGGCCCGGTCCTGAGCACTGCCAACTTGCCGGTGCCGTCCTAGACTGGCCGCATGCGAGCAATGGTGGGCGACCGACTCCTCGTACACGGCAGGACCGTCGGACAGCAGGACCGGCAGGCCGAGGTCATCGAAATTCTGGGACCCGACGGCACTCCCCCGTTCCGGGTGCGCTTCGAGGACGGGCACGAAACCCTGATGTCACCGGGCCCCGACACGGTGGTGCGGCACATCACCGAGGACGAGTAGCCGAGGGCCTTCAGCGGGCCCGGCGCAGGTAGTGGTCGGCGACGACGCGGGCCATGGCCCCGATGCGGTCCTCGGTGACCTCCTTCGCGGCGAAGAAGCAGTGGCCGCGCACCGAGGCGTACCGCCGGGCCAGGGTCAGATGGCGGGACAGTTCCGCCGGGTCCTGCCACGGTGCGGGCTGCGCCGGGTCGCCCGCCTTGTACAGGGCCTCGCCGATGTACACGTCGACGCCGGTGCCCCGGGCGACCTCGTCCCACCAGGGCACCAGGACCGCGTAGTCGGCGGCGGTGAAGCCGATGTTCCAGTACACCTGCGGGCAGATGTAGTCGAGCCGGCCCTCGCGCACCCACGCCCGGGTGTCGGCATGAAGGTCGTCGTAGGTCTGGACGCCGGCCGTGGTCGCCGACCCGCGCTCGTCGCTCGCCGCGTTGCGCCACACCGCGAACGGACTGATCCCGAAGGACAGTCGGGGGTTGATCTTCTTGATCCGGGCGGCCGTCTCGCGCACCAGGAGGTCGATGTTGTTCCGCCGCCAGGCATCCCGGTCCGGGAAGCCGGCGCCGTACCGCTCATAGGCCTCGTCGTCGTCGAAGCTCTGGTCGGCCACGGGGTACGGGTAGAAGTAGTCGTCCCAGTGCACGCCGTCGATGTCGTAGCGGCGCACCGCGTCCAGCATGGCGTCCTCGACGAACCGGCGGACCTCGGGCAGGCCCGGGTTGTAGTAGAGCTTCCCTCCGTACGGGACGGCCCAGTCCGGGTGCACGCGTGCCGGATGCGTCGGGACCAGGCGCGAGAGGTCGGTGTGGTTGGCGATGCGGTACGGGTTGAACCAGGCGTGCAGTTCGAGGCCGCGCCGGTGCGCCTCGTGCACGGCGGTGCCCAGCGGATCCCAGCCCGGGTCCCGGCCCTGCACCCCGGTGAGCCACTCGGACCAGGGCTCGTACGGAGACGGCCAGAGCGCGTCGGCGGTCGGGCGGACCTGGAAGACCACCGCGTTCAGCCGCCGCTCGACCGCCTTGTCCAGGTGGGCGAGGAGCTCGGCGCGCTGGGCGGCGGCGGTCAGGCCCGCTCTGGAGGGCCAGTCCCGGTTGGCCACCGTCGCCACCCACACCCCGCGGAAGTCCCGGCCCCTGGCCGCCACCGTCCGCACCGCCTGTTCGAGCGTCCCGTCCTCCCGGAGCGTCCCGGCCCGGTCCGCGGCGGCCGCGCCGCCCGCCGTGGCCAGCCCGCTCAGCGCTCCGGCCGTCGCCGCCACGAAGCCCCGCCGCGTGATTCGTCCCACGTCGCACCCCTCACTCCGGTCCCTTGGCCCAGGTGTACCGGACAGCATGCCCGCCCCGGCCCCTCATGCACGCGCGCGTCCGGAGTAACGTCAGGGGCTTAAGGCGGGCGCCGGAATCACACGGGGGACCTGCCGGGGACTGCAGTAGAGCGAAAGGCACGATGTGACCGACATCGAACGCGTCGGAATTGTGGGCTGTGGCCAGATGGGCGCCGGCATCGCGGAGGTGTGCGCCCGCAGCGGCCTGGACGTCATGGTCGCCGAGACCACCGGCGAGGCCCTGGAGATCGGCCGCACCCGGCTGCACAACTCCCTCTCGAAGGCCGCCGAACGCGGCAAGATCACCGAGGAGGAGCGCGACGCGACGCTCGCCCGGCTCAGCTTCACCACCGACCTCGGCGAGTTCGCCGACCGCGATCTGGTGATCGAGGCCGTCGTGGAGAACGAGCAGGTCAAGACCGAGATCTTCCAGGTCCTCGACCAGGTGGTGACCCGCCCGGACGCGATCTTGGCCTCCAACACCTCCTCCATCCCGCTGGTCAAGCTCGCGGTCGCCACCTCGCGCCCCGACCAGGTCATCGGCATCCACTTCTTCAACCCGGCCCCGGTGCAGAAGCTGGTCGAGCTGATTCCCGCGCTCACCACCTCCGAGGGCACCATCAGCCGGGCCCAGGCCCTGGTCGAGAAGGTGCTGGGCAAGCACGCCATCCGCGCCCAGGACCGCTCGGGCTTCGTGGTCAACGCGCTGCTCATCCCGTATCTGCTCTCGGCGATCCGGATGTTCGAGTCGGGCATCGCGAGCCGTGAGGACATCGACAACGGCATGGAGCTCGGCTGCGCCCACCCGATGGGCCCGCTCAAGCTCTCCGACCTGATCGGCCTGGACACCGTCGCCTCGGTCGCGGACTCGATGTACGACGAGTTCAAGGAGCCGCTGTACGCCGCTCCCCCGCTGCTCCAGCGGATGGTCGACGCCGGACGCCTCGGCCGCAAGACCGGGTCCGGTTTCTACTCGTACGCCTGAGTAAAACGGCGTACGTCTGTATACGCGGGTGTACGTCTGAAAGGCGTGGGCCGGGCTCGTGGCGCGCACACCGGGTGTGCGGAACGAGCCCGCATATGCCCATCGCACACGCTCCCGTCCCTGGAACACGGCGAGTTGACTCTGAGCCAACACATCAATGGCACGTCCGGAAACAGGACTAAGGAGCCACGCCGTGTCCACCGACCCGGGACATTCGACCACCGTCGACGAACTGGCGGAGTTACGCCTCCGCCTGGACGTCGGCATGACCCGTCTGGACGGTCAGCTCGCGCTGCTCGCCCAGCGGGGCGAGCAGACAGAGCGCGAACTGACCGACGCGGTGGGACGGGTGGCGGCCCTCGAACATCTGAGGTGGCCGCTCCCCGCCCTCACCGTGCTGACCGCCGTCGGCGCACTCTCGCTCGCCGTGTGGCAGGCCCTCGGTCACTAGCCCCGTTCAGCGGCTAGCCGTCGGCCAGCCGCAGATGGTGCAGGAGTAGGAGTCCGGCCGCCATGTTGGCGGCCGGGACCTCCCCTCGGGCGACCATGTCGGGCACCAGCTTGAGGGGTATCCACTCGCGGCGGGACGACTCGAAGTCGTCCTCGGGGTGGCCGATGTACTCGGCCGACTCGGACCAGAACAGATGGTGCCGGGCGTCGATCAGCCCGTTGGCGGGCTCGACGGTGAGCAGGGGTTTGAGCGGCCCGGGCCGCCAGCCGGTCTCCTCCTCCATTTCACGGGCGGCGGCGGCCTCGATGTCCTCGCCGTCCTCGACGACCCCGGCGGCCAGTTCCCAGCCCCAGCTGTCGGTGATGAAGCGGTGCCGCCAGAGCAGCAGCACCTCGTTGGCGGCGTTGACGACGGTCGCGACGGCGACCGGCCGCAGCCTGATCAGGAAGTGGTCCAGGTGCCGCCCGTCCGGAAGCTCTACGTCCGCGAGGTTGACCCGAAACCAGCGATTCTCATACACAGTTTGTTCGCTCAGGTTCGTCCACTGCACGTTTCTGCCACCTTCCGACAAGTAGATGGCAATATCGCAGCAGGCTGACGGTCACAGGGGAACGCGAAGTGCCCCGTCGATCAGCTCGGCGGCTTCGTCGGCGCCGGCGCAACCGCTCTCGACCAGGTGCTCGCGCACCATGCGCAGCCGGTCACGCAATCGCTGCGACTCCATCCCCCGGGCCCGCTCCGCCATTTCGACCGCGGTAGCCACGGCCCGGTCAGCGTCGCCCTGCCGCAGCTCGATCTGCGCGAGCATCGCAAGGCGGTGCACCCTGCCCCTGTCGTGGCAGGGCTCGTCGGCCGCGAGGGCGGCCTGTTCGCGCGCGGCCGTCAGATCGCCGAGGCTGAGCAGGGCCTCGGCCACCTGGACATTGACGAGACCCGGCTGGACGTAGCCGGTCTCGGCCGGCTCCTGGCCCGGCCTGATCCGCCCGGCCGCCGACTCGGCGCTCATGATCGAGGACAGCGCGCTCTGCCCGTCCCCCAGATGCGCGTACGCCTTGGCCTGCATGGCGTGCAGATCGGCCGCGAGCGCGGGGCTCAGCCGGCCGCCCGCCGCCCGCAGGGCCGCCTCCGCGAAGGCGACCGACTGGCGGTAGTCCCGCATGAACAGCGACTGGTTGACGAGCAGCGCGATGACGTAGGCGCCGAGCCCCCTGTCCCCACTGGCCTTCGCGAGCCGCAGCGCCTGGTGGAAGTAGCGCTGGGCGAGGCCCTGGGCATTGGAGTCGTACGCGCAGATTCCGGCGATGGCCACCAACCCGCCGGTGGCGCGGTGCAGTTGGCGTCCGGTGGCGTCCGTGTAGCCACCGCGCAACAACGGAGCGGTCTCCGCGTTGAGGAACCCGACGATGCGCGAGCGGGTCGCGATGCCGCCCGCCTTGCGGTACATCAGCTCGTAGTGCTCGCGCGCCGAGCGCAGCATCTCGATGTCCGACTCGCCCACCGCGGTCTGCCCGTTGCGGGACACATCGGTGTCCTCCGGCGGGTTCTCCCACTCCCATACGGGCATGACGGCCGGGGTGCCGGTGACGGCCGGGGCGTCGAGTATGTGCGTGCGCTGCTGTTCGTCCGAGCGCCACAGGGCGGTGGCCCGCTCGACGAATCCGGCGAGCGGCGAGCCGTGCGCGGGGACCGGTTCGCCCGGCACCCCGAGGCCGATGTCGTCGAGCGTGACCCGGCGGCGCAGCCGGCCCGCGAGCACCTCGCAGATCAGGTCGGGCACCTGGCCGCGCGGCCGCTGGCCCTTCAACCACCGCGCCACGGCGGTGTGTTCGTATCTGAGTGCGAGGCCTCTGGCCCGGCCCGCCTGGTTCACGCGGGCGGCCAGCCCGGCATGTGAGATCCCCGCCTCGTCCACCAGGGCGTCGAGCAGGGTATTGGGCTGCATGGGGCCCTCCGTTGGCTCGGTGAAGTCAGCGTAGACGAGCCCGGTTCACACGGGGTGTGAAGCGAGTACCCGCATTTATGCGCCGCGCTCTCTGCCCATGGCGGTCCCCAGTCGGTTGACTCTAAGACGCCTCTCCTTGAGGCGACCGGGCCGCCGGCTCCCCCTCGTACAGTGCGGCGGCCCGCTCCCGGCGCCGTCCGCCCTGTCCGCGCTGCCCGGCACTCCCGGCAGGGTGGCGGCGCCCCACCGTCAGCGGTGAACACCGGCCGCCTTGCTGCTGGTTGGCTGGGCGGGCACCCGGACCCGGTCGTTGCGCAGCACCAGGAGGGCCACATCGTCCGAGAGCCGTCCGCGGGTGTGGCGCAGGAGCGCGCGCTGCACCTGCTCGACGACGCCCGCCGGGGACACCGGCGGGGTACGAGCGGCGGCCGCGAGGGCCTCGCGCAGCGCGAAGAACCGTCCGGCTCCGTCCCGCGCGTCCTCGGCGCCGTCGGTGTACAGGCACAGCGCCTCGCCGGGCAGCAGCCGGGTGCAGCGCATCAGGGGCAGTTCGGCCGGGAGCGGGAACGGCCCGAGCGGCGGCAGCGGGTCGCCGGGCGTGAGCGGCTCGGCTCCGCGGCAGAGCCGATAGGGCCAGGGATGCCCGCAGTTGAGGGCGTACACGTCGCCGCCCGGCCGGATCTCCAGGAGCAGTACGGTGACGAACTCCTCGGCGAGCGGGCTGTCCGGCTCGCAGCCGCCGGACGCGGGGTGTTCGGCGCGGCAGCGCTCGCGCAGGTGCCGGGCGAGCGCCCGGTCCAACCTCCGCAGTACGCCCGCCAGTTGGGGCTCGTCGTAGGCGGCCTCGCGGAAGCTGCCGAGGACGGCGGCGACCGCGCCGATCGCACCGAGCCCGTGGCCTCGCACGTCGCCCATCACCACGCGCACTCCGTACGGGGTCGACATCGCCTCGTAGAGGTCGCCGCCGATCGACGCGCCGCGGCTCACGGAGAGCTGGCCGGCGGCGAGCGCGATCCCGTCGAGCCGCGAGGGCAGTGGCCTCAGGAGCGCTCGCTGGGCGACCTCGGCGATGTGCCGGATCCGCCGCAACTCCCGTTCCGCGGTGGCCCGTACGCCGTTGGCCAGCCACACCACGGCGATCAGGAAGGCCACGCACGTCGCGATCCGCAGGCCCATGCGGTCGTCGCGGGCCAGCGGGCAGGCGAGCTGCCAGGCGACGACCAGGACGAGCCAGCAGGACGGCAGGACGAGGGCGACGCCGAGCGCCCGGCGGGAGCGGAGCGCGGCCGCGCAGGCCGAGGTCCATCCCGGTGTACGGATCATGCCGTCGGCCCCCCTGGCCTCTGCGCGCTCATTGCACCGGACCGCAAGGGCCGGAAGCCGCACCGGCCTGCACGGCCGGATTGATTCTGTCGATCGCCCGCGCCCTTTTGCGAAGACCGACCGGACTTCCACCCGAACGAGTGAGACGGCAACGGCTCGTTCCTGGACGGCGAGAGGGGCGCACCGGGAATCCCGGTGCGCCCCTCTCGTTGCGTGGTCCCGCGGGCTACGCCCCGCGCAGCACCGCGCCCGTGTTCTCGGTGGCACGGGCCACCGCCGCGTCGCGGGCGGCCGAGGCCTCCTCGACGGTCAGGGTGCGGTCGGCCGCGCGGAACCGCAGCGCGTAGGCCAGCGACTTCTTGCCCTCGCCGACCTGCTCGCCGCTGTAGACGTCGAACAGCCGGATGGATTCGAGGAGTTCACCGGCGCCGATGCGCAGCGCGTTCTCCACGGCGGCGGCCGGGACACGGGCGTCGACGACGAGCGCCACGTCCTGGGTGGCCACCGGGAAGGTGGAGATCGACGGCGCCTGGACGGCACCTTCGGCGGCCTGCTCCAGGACGTCGAGGTCGAGCTCCATCGCGCAGCTGCGGGCGGGCAGACCGAACGCCTTGACGACGCGCGGGTGCAGCTCACCGGCGTACCCGACGAGGGTCTTCACACCCTCGGGGAACACGTACAGCTCGGCGCAGCGGCCCGGGTGCCAGGGGCCGTACTGGCCCTGGTCCACGGCGAGTTCGAGCCCTGCCTCGCGGGCCACGGTCCGGGCGGCCTCGATCGCGTCGGCCCAGTCGGCCGGGCGGCCCTTGCCCCACCAGCCGGCCTGCTCGCGCGCACCGGCGATGACGGCGCCGACGTGGCGCGGCTGCACGGGCAGCACGGCGTTGAGGGCGGCGATCTCCTCGTCGGTGGGACGGCGGTCGACGGGCAGCCGGGTGGCGACGCCCGGGTTCGCCGACGGGTGGAAGACCAGGCCCGTCTCGAACAGCGCCAGGTCGTGGCTGCCCCGGCCGTCGTTGCGGCGCAGGGTGGCGAGGAGGCCCGGGAGCAGCGTGGTGCGCAGCGCCGGCTCCTCGTCGCTGAGCGGGTTGACCAGCTTGACGACGGCGCGGTTCGCGTCGTCCTTGTCGAGGCCCAGCTGGTCGAAGACCGACTCGGCGACGAACGGGTAGCTCGGCGCCTCGGTGAACCCGGCCCCGGCGAGGGCGCGGCCGACCCTGCGGTGCAGGCGCTGACGCTCCGTCAGACCCCGTCCGGCGGGCGGCTTGGGCAGCGTGGAGGGCAGGTTGGCGTAGCCCTCCAGGCGGATGACCTCTTCGGCCAGGTCGTTCGGCTCGGTGAGGTCGGGGCGCCAGGACGGCACGGTGACGACGAGCTCGTCCTGCCCGTACGCGTCGCAGCCGACCTCCTGGAGGCGGCGCACGACGGTCTCGCGGCCGTACTCGATGCCCGCGACGCGGTCCGGGTGGTCCGCGCGCATGGAGATGGTGCGCGGCGCGGACGGCGAGACGATCTCGGTGACGCCGGCCTCGGCCGTGCCGCCCGCGAGCAGCACCAGCAGGTCGACGGTCCGCTGGGCGGCGGCGGACGCCGCCTGCGGGTCGACGCCGCGCTCGAAGCGCTTGGACGCCTCGGAGGTCAGCCTGTGGCGGCGCGCGGTGCGGGCGATGGCGACCGCGTCGAAGTGCGCGGCCTCGATGACGACCTCGGTGGTGCCCCTGACCTCGCCGGTCTCGGGGTCCGTGACGGAGTCGGCGATCTCGGTGTTGGCTCCGCCCATCACCCCGGCGAGGCCGATGGGGCCCCGGTTGTCGGTGATGACGAGGTCGGCGGCGTCCAGCTTGCGCTTGGTGCCGTCGAGGGTGGTGAGGAGCTCGCCCGGCTCGGCGCGGCGCACGCCGATGGGGCCGTCGACCAGGGTGCGGTCGTAGGCGTGCAGCGGCTGGCCGAGCTCGATCATCACGTAGTTGGTGATGTCGACGGCGAGCGAGATCGGGCGCATCCCGGCCTTCTGCAGCCTGCGCTGCAGCCAGATCGGGGAGCGGGCCTCGGGGTCCAGGCCGGTGACGGTGCGCGCGGTGAAGCGGTCGCAGCCGATCGGGTCGGCGACCTTCACCTGGTAGCCGTACGAGTTGGGCGCGGGCACGTCGAGCAGCGCCGGGTCGCGCAGCGGCAGGCCGTAGGCGATGGCGGTCTCGCGGGCGACGCCGCGCATCGACAGGCAGTCGCCGCGGTTGGCGGTGACCGCGATGTCGAGGACCTCGTCGACGAGTTCGAGCAGCGCGATGGCGTCGGTGCCGACCTCGTGCTCCGGCGGCAGCACGATGATGCCGCCCGCGGTGTCCGGGCCCATGCCGAGCTCGTCGCTGGAGCAGATCATGCCGTGCGAGGTCCGGCCGTACGTCTTGCGCGCGGCGATCGCGAAGTCGCCGGGCAGCACGGCGCCGGGCAGCACCACGACGACCTTGTCGCCGACCGCGAAGTTGCGGGCGCCGCAGACGATCTCCTGGGGCTCACCGGTGCCGTTGGCCAGGCCGACGTCGACGGTGCAGAAGCGGATGGGCTTCTTGAAGCCCTCCAGCTCCTCGATGGTGAGGACCTTGCCGACGACGAGCGGGCCCTTGAGCCCGGCGCCGAGCTGCTCGACGGTCTCGACCTCCAGGCCGCCGTCGACGAGCTTGGCCTGCACATCGCGGCCGGTCTCGGTGGCGGGGAGGTCGACGTACTCCCGCAGCCAGGAAAGCGGGACCCGCATCAGATCTCCATCCCGAACGGCCGGGTGAACCGGACGTCACCCTCGACCATGTCTCGCATGTCTTCGACGTTGTGGCGGAACATCAGCATCCGTTCGATGCCGAAGCCGAAGGCGAATCCGCTGTACTTCTCGGGGTCCACACCGCAGGCGGTGAGCACCTTCGGGTTGACCATGCCGCAGCCGCCGAGCTCGATCCAGCCCTCGCTGGAGCAGGTGCGGCAGGGCCGGTCCGGGTTGCCGACGGACTCGCCGCGGCAGACGTAGCAGACCATGTCCATCTCGGCGGACGGCTCGGTGAACGGGAAGAAGTTCGGCCGAAGCCGCGTCTTCATGTCCTCGCCGAACAGCGCCTTGACCATGTGGTCGAGGGTGCCCTTGAGGTCGGCCATGGTGAGGCCCTCGTCCACGGCGAGCAGCTCGACCTGGTGGAAGACCGGGCTGTGCGTGGCGTCCAGCTCGTCCGTGCGGTACACCCGGCCGGGGCAGATCACGTACACCGGAGGCTCGCGGTCGAGCATCGAGCGGATCTGCACGGGCGAGGTGTGGGTGCGCAGCACGACACCGGAGTTGGCCGAGCCGTCCGGGCCCTGCACGAAGAACGTGTCGTGCTCGGTGCGGGCCGGGTGGTCCGGGCCGATGTTGAGCGCGTCGAAGGTGAACCACTCGGCCTCGGCCTGGGGGCCCTCGGCGACCTCGTAGCCCATGGCCACGAAGACGTCCTCGATGCGCTCGCAGAGCGTGGTCAGCGGGTGGCGGGCGCCGGCCGGTACGCGGTCGTGGGGCAGCGTGACGTCCACGGCCTCCTCGACCAGGACCCGGGCATCCCGCTCGGCCTCCAGCTCGGCCTGGCGCGCGGCCAGGGCCTTGTTCACGGCGCCGCGGGCCATGCCCACGAGCTTGCCGGCCGCGGCCTTGGCCTGCGGCGGCAGCGCGCCGATCTCGCGGTTGGCGAGCGAAAGGGGCGAGGTGCCACCGGCGTGCGCGGTCTTCGCCTGGGCGAGCGCGTCGAGGTCGCCGGCGGCCGCGAAGGCGGCGAGCGCCTCGTCCCGCATGCGCTCGATCTCTTCCGGTTTCAGTGCCTCGACCTCGACAGGGTCGTACGACTTATTGGGTGCCGACATCTCTTCCCGTGCTTCCGATTGGCTTGGCTGGGGGTCCCCGCGACCGCGACAGCGATACCGCGATAGCGCGCGGACACAAACGCGCCAAAGGTCGAGTCTAACGGGGTGCGGGAATGCGGTTGCGCCCGTGGGCGGCTCGGGAGCGGTCTACTGGAGATACGCCGGAGCCGCGACGGGCAGGATAAATCGGAACTGGGCGCCGCCGCCGGGGCCGCGGCCCACCGTGATGGTGCCGCCGTGCGCCTCGACGATGCCCTTGACGATGTACAGGCCGAGCCCGGTCCCGCCACGCTTGCTCCCCCGCCAGAAGCGGGTGAAGACACGGCCCATCGACTCCTCGGGGATGCCGGGGCCTTCGTCGCTCACGGTGACGGCCGTTCCCTTCTCGTCGTGCTCGTCGATACGGACGGGCGCTGGTGCCACCTCAATGGTGACGGTTCCCTCGCCGTGGCGCACCGCGTTTTCCAGCAGATTGCCGAGCACCTGGTCGATCTTGTCCGGATCCGCCCACAGATCGGGCAGCGGCCGCTGGATGCGGACCAGGAAACGGTCCGGGGACTGTCCGGAGGCCACGTGGGCCTGGAGGTGGCGGCCGACGGCGGCCGGGATGTCGACCGGCTGGCGGCGCACTTCGAGGCGGCCCGAGTCGATGCGCGAGATGTCGAGGAGCTCGGCGATGAGCCGGGTGACGCGGTTGGCGTCGGCGTCGACGGTCTCCAGCATGAGCCGCTTCTGGTCGTCGGTGAAGCGCTCCCACTTGGCGAGCAGCGTCGCGGTGAAGCCCTTCACGGAGGTCAGCGGCGAGCGCAGTTCGTGGGCGACGGTGGCGATCAGCTCGGCGTGCGAGCGTTCGGTGCGCCGCCGGGCCTCGGTGGAGCGCAGGCTGACCACGACCCGGCGCACGGGCCCGGTCGGGTGCTCGCGTACGTAGCGCGCGGAGACCAGCACTTCGCGGCCGCCGGGCAGCAGCAGATTGCGTTCGGGCTGGCCGACCCGGATGGCGAGGCCTCCGTAGGGATCGGTGAGCTGCCACCAGCGGCGGCCCTTGAGGTCCTCCAGGGGCAGCGCGTGCTCAAGGGGGAAGCCGAGCGCCTCGTGCTTCGCCACCGCCGTGATCCTGACGGCGGCGGCGTTGAAGCAGATCACCTGCCCCTTGTCGTCGGCGACCACGATGCCGTCGGGCAGGTCGTCGGGGTCGAAGCCGAGGACGTCAGGACGGCCGGACGGGCACAGCGCGGTGCTGTTGCCGATGCTGCTCATGCCGACAGCCATCCCCCTATCCCACCTCTCCGAAGCGCTGAGTGGGCCCCGGAGCCCGCAACACTACTAGTACGAGGTGACGGAGCGGCACCCTCCGGCAGCACGCTGCGCACGAGCGGAGGCGTAGAGGCACACGGCGGCGGCGGTGGCGAGGTTGAGGCTTTCGGCCTTGCCGTGGATGGGCACGCGCACCACGGCGTCCGCGAGTGCGCGGGTCTCCTCGGGCAGGCCCCAGGCCTCGTTGCCGAAGATCCACGCGGTGGGCCCGCCCATGGTCCCGGCGTCCAGCTCGGCATCGAGGTCGTCCTCGCCCGCGCCGTCGGCCGCCAGGATCCGTACACCCGCGTCCCGCAGGCCCTGGACGGCCTGTTCGACGGGGACGCCCACGGCGACCGGCAGGTGGAAGAGCGAACCGACCGACGCGCGCACGGACTTGGGGTTGTAGAGGTCGACGGAGGCGTCGGTGAGGACGACCGCGTCGGCGCCCGCGGCGTCCGCGCAGCGCAGTACGGTGCCGGCGTTGCCGGGGTCGCGGACGTGCGCGAGCACGGCGACCAGCTTCGGCCTGGCCCTGAGGATCTCCTCGAACGGGGAGTCCAGGAACCGGCAGACGCCGACCAGGCCCTGCGGGGTGACGGTCTGGGAGACCTCGGCGAGCACCTCGTCGTCGGCGTAGTGGACGCGGGCGCCCGCTTCCAGGGCGGCGGTCACGATGTCGGCGTACCGCTCGGCGGCCTCGACGGTGGTGAACAGCTCGATGAGGGTGGGCTCGCCGTCGCTGCGGTGCTCGACGGCCTCGCGCACGGCCTGCGGCCCCTCGGCGATGAACCGGCGTTCCTTGCCCCGGAAGTTGCGCCGGGCGAGCCGGCGGGCGGCGGCGACGCGCGGGGAACGCGGGGAGATCAGCTCGGGGGTGGGCATGTACACGCGGTCTCTCTACGAAGGAAGTGGGGCCCGGGGGCGGGGGCCGAGGGCCTCGCCCCCGGAAGACCCCCGCAACGCACCCGGACCCGCAGGCCAGCGGCCTGCGGGTCCGGTCCGGCTCAACAAGCCGTCAGGCGCTTACGCGGCCTTCGGGGCGTTGACGTCGCTCGGGAGGGCCTTCTGGGCCACCTCGACGAGCGCGGCGAACGCGTTGGCGTCGTTGACCGCGAGCTCGGCCAGGATCTTGCGGTCCACCTCGATGTTGGCGGCCTTCAGACCCTGGATGAGGCGGTTGTACGTCATGCCGTTCTGGCGGGCAGCGGCGTTGATGCGCTGGATCCACAGCTGACGGAAGTCGCCCTTGCGCTTCTTGCGGTCGTTGTAGTTGTAGACCAGCGAGTGGGTGACCTGCTCCTTGGCCTTGCGGTACAGGCGCGAACGCTGACCGCGGTAGCCGGAGGCCGCCTCGAGGATTGCCCGGCGCTTCTTGTGGGCGTTTACTGCCCGCTTGACGCGTGCCACTTGTTAACTCCTTGTAGCGGGGCCGTGGTTGGACTCACACGACCCGAAATCGAATAGGTCCCGGTCTCGACGTTCCGCCTCCGGAAATCCGGAGGCGGGGGAACGTCACTTGCCGAGAAGCTTCTTGACCTTCTTGGCGTCGGCCGGAGCCAGGACGACCGTGCCCGTCAGCGAGCGGGTCTTCTTGGACGACTTGTGCTCGAGCAGGTGGCGCTTGCCGGCGCGCTCACGGAGCACCTTGCCGGAGCCGGTGATCTTGAAGCGCTTGCTGGCACCGCTGTGCGACTTGTTCTTCGGCATAGCGCCGTTATCTCCTCGTCAGTGGCGCTCCCAGCCGGTCCGGGGACCGGCGCTCGGGAGCGTCATATGTATCGGTTGATATCCGGAACGGGCTGTCCCGGAATCAGGCCTCGGCGGGGTGTTCCTCGGCCACGGCCTCGGCGGCAGGCGCCTCGGCGACGGTCTCGTCCTCGACGGACTCCTCCGGGTGGGCCAGACCCTGGCGCTCCGCCTTGCGGGCCGCCTGGGCCTCGCGGGCTTCGGCCATCGCCTCGGTCTTCTTCTTGTGCGGACCGAGAACCATGATCATGTTTCGGCCGTCCTGCTTCGGGCTGGACTCGACGAAGCCGAGGTCCTCCACGTCCGAAGCGAGGCGCTGGAGCAGTCGGTAGCCGAGTTCCGGCCGGGACTGCTCGCGACCACGGAACATGATCGTGATCTTGACCTTGTCGCCCTGCTTGAGGAACCGGACGACGTGACCCTTTTTGGTGTCGTAGTCGTGCGGGTCGATCTTCGGCCGGAGCTTCATCTCCTTGATGACCGTGTGCGCCTGGTTCTTGCGCGCCTCACGGGCCTTCATGGCCGACTCGTACTTGAACTTCCCGTAGTCCATGAGCTTGCACACGGGCGGACGGGCGGTCGCCGCGACCTCGACCAGGTCGAGGTCATACTCCTGGGCGAGCTCCAGGGCCTTGGCAAGCGGAACAATTCCGACCTGCTCGCCGCTGGGGCCGACAAGTCGCACCTCGGGAACGCGAATCCGGTCGTTGATGCGGGGCTCGGCGCTGATGGATCCTCCTCGGTAGCACCACACGACTGTCTGGCAGACAGCCGCGTACGTCTGTATTGACGTGACCAACCGCCACGAGGCACAAAAAATGCCCCGGACGGACACAGGCGGGGCTCCAAGAAAACCGGAACACCGCCGCGGTCTACCGCGGGGCGCACATCGGGCGGCTCCATCGTCCGTACGGAACGATGGTGGCCACCTGACCGGATGACCCGCCGCCCCTGAGGGTGGTCGGGTGGGAGATCGGAGCCTCCACTTGTGGGCCGGGCACACGTGCCTGGCCGGTCGTTACACAAGGTTAGCAGGATCCGGACAGAGGGGCTAATCGAGTGCGCGGGAAGAGGAGCGGCGCGCACCGCATATCGTGTGGGCATGAGTGAGACGCCCCCCAATGAGCCCGCAGACTTCGACACCATGGCCCGCGACATCGCGGAGGTCCCGGCGGTCGAGGTGATCGTGACGGTCGCCGTGAACCTGATGAGCGCCGCCGCCGTGAAGCTCGGTCTGACCGAGGAGGGCGACCAGTACAAGGACCTCGACGAGGCCCGCAAGCTGGTGCACGCCCTGGCCGGTCTGCTTGACGCAGGGGCCACCGAGATCTCGTCGTTCCACGCCGCCCCGCTGCGCGACGGCCTCAAGTCGCTGCAGCTCGCGTTCCGCGAGGCGTCGATCGTGCCGGACGCGCCGGGCCAGGGTCCGGGCGAGAAGTACACGGGCGCCGTCTTCGGCTGAGCCTCTTCTTTTTCTTTTACGAACGGAACCGGGCCGCTCCTCCCCCTCAGCGGGTGAAGAGCGGCTCGTTCGGCTGTGGGGCCCCCGTCGGCAGCAGCGCGAGGTCGAGGCCGCGTACGAGCCGGGCCCGCAGGGTCTCGTCCGCAGCGATCAGTTCGGCCACTCGGCGGGCCGTGTCGGCGGGCGCCGCGCCGTCGGCGAGGACCAGGGCGATCGTGCCGTCCGCGCTGCCGGGGCCGAGGTGGGCCCGAAGGACCGCGGGAACGGCGGCCACCGCCGAGCGCACCGCTTCGATCACCGACGGGTCCTGGAGCGGGTCCGCGCTGCTGCGGCCCTCCGCGAGGGCGAGCAGAGCCGCGCCCTTCAGCTCGTAGGCGACCGGGCCCGCGAGGTCGATGACCACGGTGTCCGCCTTCTCGTGCACGGCTGCCGCGAGCGCCTGGTGCAGCGGGACGGCGACCGGCCGGGCCTCGGGGTCCCACAGGGCCAGCGCCTCGATGGAGGTGAACGCGGGCAGCGCCGTGCGGTCGCCGGCCTTCAGGGTGGGGACGGCCATGTCGCTGGTCTTCTCGCGCTTGAGGCCGTTTTCGTCGATCTCGCTCTCGCCGAGCATCGCGACGACGGGGACGAGCAGGCGTGCCGTGCGCAGGGCCCCGAGCACGCGTGGTTCGGCCGCCCTGTCCTTGGCCCAGGCGGCCAGCGCTTCGGTCAGTTCGGGGGCGGCAGTGCCGTCGTCGTCGGAGAAGCCGGAATCCGGGATGTTCTTGAGCGCCACGTCACGAGCCTAGCCGGGGCTTCTCGCGCGCCCGCCCACGGCCCGGCTCAGAGCCACTCGCGGGGGGTCCTGACCCGGGTCGAGCGCCACAGGACCACGCCGGTCGCGAGCAGCAGGAGGCCGCCGCCCGCGGAGACCGGGGCCAGCCAGTTCGCCGGGTCGTCGGAGGCGACGGGCGCGTCGGGGCCGCCGCCGAAGTACGTCGTGCCGTACGCCGCGGACTCGGAGCGCAGGCCGGCGGGCTTCAGCTTGGCGGCGGCGGTCAGCGCCGCGGCCGGGTCGATCATGCCGTAGCCCCGGGCGTCGTCGCGGCCGCCCTCGGGGGCGTTGCGGGCGGTGTCCTCAAGGAGCTTCTTGATCTGCGCCGGGCTGAGGCCGGGGTACGCGGAGCGTATGAGGGCGACCGCGCCGGAGACGAACGCGGAGGCGGCGCTGGTGCCCCAGCCCTCGTAGTACTTGCGGTCCGGGTCGGCTATGACGACGTCCACGCCGGGGGCGCTGACGGTGGCGTACCAGCGGCGGGTGGAGAAGGAGGCGTGGGTGCCGTTCTTGTCGACGGCGGCCACCGCTATGACGCCGGGGTAGGCGGCCGGGTAGGAGATGTGGTCGCCCTGGTCTCCGCCGTTGCCCGCCGATGCCACGACGACGGCGCCCTTGCCGAGCGCGTACTGGATCGCGGCGTCCTCGGCGGGTTCGGGGTGGGCGGAGGCGCTGTCGTCGCCGAGCGAGAGGTTGATGACGTCGGCGCCGTTGTCGGCGGCCCAGCGGATGCCGTCGGCGAGCGCGCCGCCCTTGGTCTCGCGGGCCTGTTTGCGGGCCGGGTCGGTGGATTCCAGGATGACCCGGACCGGCAGGATCTTGGCTTCGGGCGCGATGCCGAGCACTCCGGACTGGTTGCCCGCGCCGTGGCCGTGGCCCGCGATGATGCCGGCCATGGCGGTGCCGTGCCGGGCCCAGTCGCGGCTGCCCTGGCCCGCCCCGAAGCCGATGAGGTCGTTGCCGGGAAGCACCTGCCCGGCGAGGTCGGGGTGGCTGCCGTCGACGCCGGTGTCGAGCACGGCGACCGTCATGCCCTTGCCCTTGGTCGTACGCCACGCCTGCTGCGTGTGCATGGCGGTGAGCTCCCACTGGCGGTCGCGGATGCCGTCGGCGTGGGCCGGGGCCGCGCTGAGCAGCAGGGTGAGCGCGGCGGCCGAGGCGAGGGCGCCGGTGCGGCGCGGCCGGCGGGACGGCCCGGTCACGGATGGCTTGGTCACGGTGCGGGCTCCGGGCTTGCGGCGGCCTTCTTGCGCAGGCCGCGTTCGACGTTGTCGGCGATGCTCTGGGCGTCGTGGCCCAGGCCCGCCTCGGCCGCGGGGCCGCTCGCGCCGTCGGCCGTGGCCTGTTCGGCGGACTGGGGGGTGGTGACGGCGCGGCCGTCGGCGAAGCCGGAGACGGCGGTGACGACCACGGGGGCGTCGGTGAGGACCCGCACCGTCCAGCTCGCGCGCTGCTTGTCGCCGAACGCCGCGGCCACGCCGCCCTTGACGGGGTAGGTGCGCGGCATCAGATCGGGGCGGTCCCCCAGCTTCTCGGTGGAGAACCGGTGCGCCAGGGCGGTCATAGCGGCGGGCTCGGCCTGGGTGAAGACCAGGCCGACGGTGGTCACGCTGGTGGCGGTCGCGTCCGCATAGGTGGCGCGCACCATGCGGGCGCAGCCGACCGGTTGAAGGACCTTGAGGAGCAGCGGGTCGAGCGCGCCCGCACAGTCGCCGTCCGGGGCGACCCCGATGCGGGTCCATTCGCGGTCGGCGCCGCCGGGGCCCGCGCCGGTGCCCCGGATGGTGCGCGGGAAGAGGGTGTCGACGGGCACGCTGTGCCACAGGTCGCGGGCGGCGGTGTAGTTGCTGCGGGCCGCGGGCCCGTCGGAGTCGTCGTCGAGCCAGGTGCCCGCGGCGGCTCCGCCGATCAGTCCGACGCCCAGAACCACACAGACGGCGGCGGCCGCCACGCGCCCGGGCCTGCGGGCCGGCACCGGCCGCAGCGGGCCCGGCTCGTCGGACAGCGGTTCCGGGGGGAGCAGCGGCTTCGGCGGGGCGGCCGGCAGCGGGGGTATCTCGGGGGGCGGCG
Source organism: Streptomyces sp. NBC_00212 (assembly GCF_045206365.1). NCBI lineage: Bacteria > Bacillati > Actinomycetota > Actinomycetes > Kitasatosporales > Streptomycetaceae > Streptomyces > Streptomyces sp. NBC_00212. The sequence continues at coordinate 6,999,861 of NZ_CP108115.1, read as the reverse complement.
GCGTCGAAAACCTGGGCGGTATGGGGGTGTTCGGCAGGACTGGTCCCGGATCGATCAGGTCGAGCGCCGAGCGGAGCCGGCTCGCGGGTTCGGGCGCGGGCGGCAGCGGGGCCGGGGTCGGCGCAAAAGCCTCGGACGGCTCGGATTGCGGTGCGGGCGGCGGCAGTTGAGGGGCGCCCGGGGGTCGCGCGTCGGTGGTCATCCGCCCCCCTCTAACCCCTCTTGCCGTCCAGCTCAGCCCGTTGCCGCTCGGGCGTCACTCTACGGGCTGATCCTGTGCGGCCGCAGACCGGCCGTCCGGCTTCCACATCCGCACCGGTCCTCCCCTACCTTGTGGTAACCGGTTCTGGCAGGCTTCCGCCATGACTCCCCGCGCCGCTGACCGCGCCCGGTACGACCGGGCGACCGCTCATCTCGATGCGCCCGTCGCGATCGTCGATCTGGAGGCGTTCGACGCCAACGCGGACGATCTGGTCCGCCGGGCGGCCGGCAAGCCGATCCGGGTCGCCAGCAAGTCGCTGCGGTGCCGCGCTCTGCTTGAGCGGGTGCTCGCCCGGCCGGGGTTCGCCGGTCTGATGTCGTTCACGCTCGCGGAGTCGGTGTGGCTCGCGCGGGCCGGGTTCGAGGACGTTCTGCTCGCCTATCCGTCCGCGGACCGGGCGGGGTTCGCCGAGCTGACCTCGGATCCCAAGCTGGCCGGGGCGATCACCGTGATGGTCGACGACCCGGCGCAGCTCGACCTCGTGGACCGGGCTCGCGAGCGCGACGGCCTGGAGGTGCGGGTCTGTCTGGAGCTCGACACCTCGCTCCAGTTGTTCGGCGGCCGGGTCCGCGTCGGCGCCCGCCGCTCCCCGCTGCGCTCCCCCGCCCAACTCGCGGAGCTCGCCCGGTCGGTGGCCCGGCGGCCCGGGTTCCGTCTTGTCGGGCTCATGGCGTACGAGGGTCATGTGGCCGGGGTCGGGGACGCGGTGGCGGGCAGTCCGCTGCGCTCGCGCGCGATCCGGCTGATGCAGGCCGCGGCCCGCAAGGAGCTGGCCGCGCGGCGGGCCGAGGTGGTGCGCGCGGTGCGCGCGGTCGTGCCGGATCTTGAGTTCGTCAACGGCGGCGGCACCGGCAGTGTGCAGCACACGGCGGCCGAGGCGGCGGTGACCGAGATCGCGGCGGGCTCGGGGCTCTATGTGCCGCGGCTCTTCGACAACTACACGTCGTTCAGCGGCCGTCCGGCGGCGCTGTTCGCCCAGCCGGTGGTGCGCCGGCCGGGCGTCGGCGTCGTCACGGTGCTCGGCGGCGGGTACCCGGCCTCGGGCGCGGCCGGACCGGACCGGCTGCCGGTGCCGTATCTGCCGGAGGGGCTGCGCTACGACCCGCAGGAAGGCGCGGGAGAGGTGCAGACGCCGCTGCTCGGCTCCGCCGCGGACGATCTCTTGATCGGCGACAAGGTGTGGTTCCGGCACGCCAAGGCGGGCGAACTGTGCGAGCGCTTCGAGGAGTTGCAGCTCGTCGAGGGCGACCGGGTGACGGCGGCCGTGCCGACGTACCGGGGCGAGGGCTGCACGTTCCTCTAGGGCCCCCGTGTGCCGACAAGATCCGCCGGACAGGCCCTAGCTCACGGGCGGCTCACAGCGATGGCGGGGGCAGGCTGCTGCCGACCCCGCCGTTCTGGCTGCCGCCGATGGGCGCGATGCCCCGCGTGATGGTGTCCATGAGGGCGAGCGGCGGGCCGTCCTTGCCCGCGTCGAAGGCGAACCGCGCGATGACCATCGCCTCGCTGCCCACCGTCGAGGGGAAGGCGAGCGACTCGACGTAACCGCCGGGCCCCGCACCGGTCTTGACCTCCCAGCGCACCAGGTATCCGGTGCGGCCGTCGACCACCACGGAGCCGGATTTCACTTCCCGGTGCGAGGTGATGCCGTTGTAGAGGCGGGCGCCGACCGGGTCGTGGTCGTAGGCGTCGTTGGCGGCGTCGGTGATGTCGTTCTTGGCGACGGCCTCGGCGGTCTTGAGGTCGGTCATGGTGGCCGTCGAGGTGGTGACTTTGCCGTGGTGGCAGAACCCGGAGTCGCCGGGGCAGTTGTAGGTGTCCTTGGTCGCCATCGTGACGAGACCGGTCACCGCGTCGTCCGTCTTCTCCCAGCCGTCCGGGATCGGCAGCGTGATGCCGTTGAGCTGGTCGACGAGGGCGTGCGGGTCGCCCGATGCCCCCGAACTCGGCTTGCTGGAAGGGGAGTTGACCGCCACCGGAGCCGTGGCGCTCTTGCTCGCGCTCGTCGTGTGGGGGGTGTCGTCCCCCTTGCCGAGGACGGCGACCCCGACGGCGATCGCGGCCACCAGCACCACGGCGGTCGCGCCGACGGCCACCAGCGGGCCGCGCCGCCGGACGGCGGGCGCGGCCACCACGGTGACGGGCTCGGGCGGCGCGAACGCCTGCCCGCCCGGCGCTCTGGTGTGGTCGGTCCAGGCGGCGCCGTCCCACCAGCGCTCGGTGCCGGGCACGCCCGGATCCGGGTACCAGCCGGGCGGCGTCGTCATGGTCATGCACACACCCTAGAACCGGGGCTCAGCCGCCGTACACCGAGTCCCGCTGATCCGGCACCACGGAGCCGTCCGCACGTCGCACGGGAGCCGGGGTGCCGTCGTGGTCGGTGTAGCCGGTGGTCGCGCAGGGGTAGGCCGCCGTCTTCTGCCCCTTGGGCTCGATGAACATCGGGTTCACGATCCAGCGGCCGTCGCTGTCGTCGTACGCCCGGCACATCAGCTCGTTCTTGTTGCGGTTCAGGACGAGCCGCAGGCCGGTCGCGTCCCGCAGGAACGACACGTCGGTGTCGGAGTCGCCGGCCGCGAACACCTGGCGCCTGGCGGCGGGCTGTACCTTCTCGGCCGCCGCGCCCCGCACGCCGAAGATCTCCTGGTTGATCCAGCAGCGCTTGCCGTCGATGTAGGTGATCACCGAGTCGTCGCCGTCCTTGGCCGAACCGCAGCCCTTGAGATGCGAAGTAATGCGGCCGTGGTCGGTGGTCGAGCGGATGCCGATGGCGTGGTCGGGGTCGACGCCCGCGCCACGTGCCCACACATCCACGACGGGCTCGGGCGAGGCCGAGGTGATCCAGACGTCGAAGCCCGACTTCTTCAGCGTACGGATCAGGTCGCGCTGCTGGTCGTAGTAGCGCGCCCAGGCCGTCGCCTTGGTGTTGCTGCCCACCGTCTGGACGGCGTCGGCGGGGGCGTTGAGGTTCTCGGTGCGGGCCGCGCTCGCGAAGGACTTGACCTGGGCCGGGGTCCAGCCGTGCAGGAGCTGGGCGAGCCAGGCGTACGAGGGCTCGATGGTGCGGCGGTCGTACCCGGCGAAGGCGGCGGCGCCCTTGCCGGTCTTGCCGTCGCCGTACACCGCGAGGATCTCGTCGGCGCACTTGGTGTCGGTGCCGGTGGGGAGGGTCTGGGAGCTGCCCACCGGGCAGGCGGCGGCGAGGGACTTCGCCGCGTCGTCGGTCAGGTAGCGGCTGGTGGTGTGCCAGTCGCCGCGCGCCGGGCGCTGGATCTTGGAGTTGCGCAGCAGCCAGTACATCGTGGCGTCGCCGACGTCGTTCTTGACGACGGTGTTGTCCCAGTCGAAGACGGCGACCGGCTTCTTGCCGTGGCCCGCGTCCGCTCCGCACTTTCCGTAGGTGTCGATCAGGTCCTGGATCCGGTCCTGGTTGTCCCCGTACCACCCGTCGGAGATGGTCAGTCGGGGGCAGTGGGGCGTCCGCGCCTCGGCGGGCTGGGCGGCGACGAGGCCGCCGGCGGCTATGGAGAGGGCCGCGGCGAGGACCGGCAGTCGGCGGACGGTGCTGGACTTGGACACGCTGAGGAGCTCCTGTCGTCGGGAAGATCATCGCGGACGTTAGACAGCACAGCCGGGCGTCGTGCGACGCCCGGCTGCCGTGTGCGTGGCCCCCAGGTGAACAACGGGGGTTGGCGGGATTTAGAGGGGGGTGACGTACGCCCCGGCGATGCCGCCGTCGACCAGGAAGTCGGTGGCGTTGATGAAGGACGCGTCGTCGCTGGCGAGGAAGGCGACCGCGGCGGCGATCTCGTCGGCCTCGGCGAACCGGCCCGCCGGAATGTGCACCAGGCGGCGCGCGGCCCGCTCCGGGTCCTTGGCGAACAGCTCCTGGAGCAGCGGGGTGTTGACCGGCCCCGGGCAGAGCGCGTTGACGCGGATGCCCTCGCGGGCGAACTGCACGCCGAGCTCGCGCGACATGGCGAGCACGCCGCCCTTGGACGCGGTGTACGAGATCTGCGAGGTCGCAGCCCCCATGATCGCCACGAACGAGGCGGTGTTGATGATGGAGCCCCGGCCCTGGCGCTGCATGTAGGGCAGCGCGGCCTTGCAGCACAGGTAGACGGAGGTGAGGTTGACCTCCTGGACCCGGCGCCAGGCGTCGAGCCCGGTGGTGAGGATGGAGTCGTCGTCGGGCGGCGAGATGCCCGCGTTGTTGAACGCGATGTCGACGCTGCCGTACGTGTCGAAGGCCGTCTTGAAGAGCGCCTCGACCTGCTCCTGGTCGGTGACGTCGACCTTGACGAAGGTGCCGCCGACCGCTTCGGCGGCGGCCTTGCCGGCGCTCTCGTCGATGTCGCCGCACACCACGTTGGCGCCCTCGGCGGCGAGCCGCCTGGCGGTGGCGAGGCCGATGCCGCTGCCGGCCCCGGTGATGACGGCGGTGCGGCCGACCAGGCGGCGGCAAATGATGTCGTCGGTCATGTGTGCTCAGGCCTCCGTGCTGATGAAGACGTTCTTGGTTTCGGTGAAAGCGGTCAGGGCGTCGGGGCCGAGCTCGCGGCCGAGGCCGGACTGCTTGTAGCCGCCGAACGGGGTCGAATAGCGCACGCTGGAATGGGAGTTGACGGACAGGTTGCCCGCCGCGACGGCCCGCGAGACGCGCAGCGCGCGGCCCACGTCCCGGGTCCAGATCGACCCGGAGAGCCCGTACTCGGTGGCGTTGGCGAGCCGCACCGCGTCCGCTTCGTCCTCGAAGGGCAGCACGACGGCGACCGGCCCGAAGACCTCCTCGACGGCGGCGGGCGCGTCCGCGGCGAGGCCCGTCAAGACGGTCGGCGGGAACCAGAACCCGGGGCCGTCGGGCGCGCTGCCGCGCAGGCCGGGTGCGTCGTCGGCGACGTAGGAGCGGACGCGGTCCAGCTGGACGCGCGAGATCAGCGGGCCCATCTGCGTCTTCTCGTCGGCCGGGTCGCCGACCACGACCTCCGCGATCGCGGGGGCGAGCAGCTCCATGAAGCGGTCGTACGCCGTGCGCTGGACCAGGATGCGAGTGCGGGCGCAGCAGTCCTGGCCGGAGTTGTCGAGGAACGACATCGGGGTGGCGAGGGCGGCTGCCTCGATGTCGGCGTCCGCGAAGACCATGTTGGGGCTCTTGCCGCCGAGTTCGAGGGTGACCCGCTTCACGCGGTCCGCGCACTTGGCCATGATCTGCTTGCCGACCCGGGTCGACCCGGTGAAGACGATCTTCGCGACGCCGGGGTGCTCGACGAGCGCGTCGCCCGCGACCGCCCCCGCACCCGGGAGCACCTGGAAGAGGCCTTCGGGAAGCCCTGCCTCCAGGGCGAGTTCGGCCAGCCGCAGGGCCGTGAGCGGGGTCGTCTCGGCGGGCTTGAGGATCACCGCGTTGCCGGCCGCGAGCGCGGGGGCGGTGCCCCAGGCGGCGATCGGCATCGGGAAGTTCCAGGGGGCGATGACGCCGATCACGCCGAGCGGTTCGAGCAGGGTGATGTCGAGGCCGCCCGCGACCGGGATCTGACGGCCACTCAGGCGTTCCACTCCCCCGGCCGAGAAGTCGAGCAGATCGCGGACGTTGCCCGCCTCCCAGCGTGCGTTGCCGAGTGTGTGCCCGGCCTCGCGGACCTCCAACTGGGCGAGTTCTTCGATGTGTTCGTCGACGACGGCCGCGAAGCGGCGAAGCAGGCGGGCCCGGTCGGCGGGGGCCGCGGCCGCCCAGCCGCGCTGGGCGGAGCGGGCCCGTACGACCGCCGCGTCGACGTCGGCAGGGGTGGCACCCCGGACGGTCGCGATGACTTCCTCGGTGGCCGGGTTGAGTACCTGTAGCTCGTACGCGGTGGACAAGTCGTTCCTCACAGGCGTTCGAAGGAGCGGCGGAGCTCCCAGTCGGTCACCGCGGCGTCGAACGCGTCGAGCTCGACCCGCGCCATGTTGCGGTAGTGCGCGACGACTTCGTCGCCGAAGGCGGCTTTGGCGATGGGACTGTTCTCCCACAGCTCGGCGGCCTCGCGCAGGGTGGTGGGGACATGGGCGTAGTCGCCGACGTAGGCGTTCGAGGTGCAGGCCTCGGGGAGTTCGAGCTTGTTCTCGATGCCGTACAGACCGGCCGCGACGAGTCCGGCGACGGCCAGGTGCGGGTTGACGTCGCCGCCCGGGAGCCGGTTCTCGAAGCGGGTGCCCGCGCCGTGGCCGACGACGCGCAGCGCGCAGGTCCGGTTGTCGTGGCCCCAGGCGACGGCGGTGGGCGCGAAGGAGCCCGGCTGGAAGCGCTTGTAGGAGTTGATGTTCGGCGCGTACAGGAGGGAGAAGTCGCGCAGTGCGGCGAGCTGTCCGGCCAGGAAGTGGCGCATCACGGGCGACATGTGGTCGGGCCCGTCGCCCGCCATCACGTTGCGGCCGTCCTCGTCGGTGAGCGAGAGGTGGATGTGACAGGAGTTGCCCTCGCGCTGGTCGTACTTGGCCATGAAGGTGAGCGAGACGCCCTCCTGGGCCGCGATCTCCTTGGCACCCGTCTTGTAGATGGCGTGCTGGTCGCAGGTGACCAGGGCCTCGTCGTAGCGGAACACGATCTCGTGCTGGCCCGGGTTGCACTCGCCCTTGGCCGACTCGACGGTCAGGCCGGCGGCCTGCATCTCGTTGCGGATGCGGCGGAGCAGCGGCTCGATGCGGCCGGTGCCGAGCACCGAGTAGTCGATGTTGTACTGGTTGGCCGGCGTGAGTCCCTGGTATCCGGCGTCCCAGGCCTGCTCGTAGCTGTCCTTGAACACGATGAATTCGAGCTCGGTGCCGACCTGGGCGGTGTAGCCGAGCTCGGCGAGCCGCTCCAGCTGGCGGCGCAGGATCTGGCGGGGGGCCGCGACGACCGGCGAGCCGTCGTTCCAGCCGAGGTCGGCGATGAGCATCGCGGTGCCCTCGTTCCACGGGACGCGGCGCAGCGTCGCCGGGTCCGCGTGCATGGCGAAGTCGCCGTAGCCGCGCTCCCAGGACGACATCGCGTAGCCGTCGACGGTGTTCATCTCGGTGTCGACGGCGAGCAGGTAGTTGCAGCCTTCGGTGCCGTGCGCCAGGACCTCGTCGAGGAAGAACCCGGCCGCGAAGCGCTTGCCCTGCAATCGCCCTTGCATATCGGGGAAGGCGAGGACGACAGTGTCGATCTCACCGCTCGCGACGAGGGCGCGCAGCTCCTCGATCGAGAGCGGGGGTGTGCGGTCTGCCACGGGAAGCTCCTCCTTGGGTCAGCCGAGAGCCATAAGGTATGGGGTAAGACCATTGATTGGGAAGGGGAATCCGCGACGTGGCGAAGAAGATCGACTCGGCGGACCGCCCGGACGGCCGGACACCGGACACGCTCGTCCCCGTACTGCGGACCGTACGGGCCGGGAACGGCTTCGAGGAAGCGCTGGAGCAGATTCTCCAGCTCCTGCGCCTGGGCCTTGTCCCGCCCGGTGAACGGCTGCCCTCCGAGCGGGAGTTGGCCGAGCGGATGGGGATCAGCCGGGTCACCCTGCGCGAAGTCCTCAAGGTGCTCCAGGACCAGGGCCTGGTGGAGAGCAGACGCGGCCGCTACGGCGGCACGTTCGTGCTGCCCAGGGCCGCCGAGGGCGGCGAGGACGAGCTGCGCCGCCGGATCGCCTCCGTCGACGTCGAGGACATCCTGCGCTTCCGGGAGGTCCTGGAGGTCGGCGCGGCCGGGCTCTGCGCGGCGCACGGGCTGACCGACGAGGGCGCCGAGCGGCTGCGCGCCGCGCTCGCCGCGACCCACGACGCCGAGCTCACCGACTACCGCCGCCAGGACACCCTGCTCCACCTCACCCTGGCCGAGCTCTCCGGATCGCCCACGCTCACCGCCCAGTACGCGGCGGTGCGGGCCACCGTGAACGACCTCCTGGACTGCATCCCGCTCCTGGTCCGCAACCTGGAGCACTCGCAGCACCAGCACACCGCACTGGTCGAGGCGGTGCTCGACGGGGACGCCGACGGGGCGCGCGAGGTGATGCGGGAGCACTGCGGCGGCACGGCGGCGCTGCTGCGCGGCTTCCTGACCTGAGCGGTCCGGGGCGGCCGACGCACCCCGGCCCGAACCCACGTGAACCCGCCCGGCCCCGCGTTCACCGGCGATTTCCGTAACCGCGGTTTTACGTACACCCCTTGCGCTCCACCCTGCCCTCCAGCAAAGGTATGCAGCCGAACCATTGACCTGATCTCCCTTGACGATCACCTGGAGCGGCTCATGGCCGAGGGCACCGACACCGATCTGCGCACCGCACCGTCTGCGTCCGCCAAGGACGCCCAGGACGACTACCTGCACCGGCGCACCCTGCGGCGCGGCAGCGCCGGCTGGCTGCTGCTCACCGGGCTCGGCGTCGCCTATGTGGTCTCGGGCGACTTCTCCGGCTGGAACATCGGCCTGTCCAAGGGCGGCTTCGGCGGGCTCGCCGTCGCCACCGTCCTGATGGGCGTCATGTACGCCTGTCTCGTGTTCTCGCTCGCCGAGCTGTCGGCCATCCTGCCCACCGCGGGCGGCGGTTACGGCTTCGCGCGCCGGGCGCTCGGCACCTGGGGCGGCTTCCTGACCGGCACCGCGATCCTCATCGAGTACATCCTGGCGCCCGCCGCGATCTCGCTGTTCATCGGCGACTACGTCGAATCGCTCGGCCTGTTCGGCCTCACCTCGGGCTGGCCCGTCTACCTCGCCTGCTTCGCGATCTTCATCGGGATCCATCTGTGGGGCGTGGGCGAGGCGCTGCGCTTCAGCCTCGTGGTCACCGCGATCGCGGTCGCCGCCCTGCTGGTCTTCGCCGTCGGCGCCTTCACCGACTTCGACGCGTCCCGCCTCAACGACATCCCGGTCGACGCCTCCGCACTCGGCTCCAACTCCTGGCTGCCGTTCGGCGTGCTCGGCATCTGGGCCGCGTTCCCGTTCGGCATGTGGTTCTTCCTCGGCGTCGAGGGGGTGCCGCTGGCGGCCGAGGAGGCCAAGGACCCGGTGCGGTCCATGCCGCGCGCGCTCGCCATCTCCCTGTCGATCCTGGTGCTGCTCGCCGTGGTGACCTTCTTCGCGGCGACCGGGGCGCACGGCTCCGCCGCCATCAAGGACGCGGGCAACCCGCTGGTCGTGGCGCTCCAGGGCGACGGCGGCCCCACGGCTCTCAGCCGCTTCGTCAACTATGCGGGGCTCGCGGGCCTGGTGGCGTCGTTCTTCTCGCTGATCTTCGCGGGTTCGCGCCAGCTCTTCGCCCTGTCGAGGGCCGGCTACCTGCCCCGCTTCCTGTCCCTGACCAGCCGCCGCAAGTCCCCGTATCTGGGCCTCCTCATCCCGGGCGCGCTCGGCTTCGCGCTGGCTGCCTGGAGCGGCAACGGCGGCCGGATGCTCAACGTGGCGGTGTTCGGCGCCACCATCTCCTACGCCCTGATGGCGCTCTCGCACCTGGTCCTGCGCCGCCGCGAGCCGGGCCTCGACCGGCCCTACCGCACGCCCGGCGGCGTCCTGACCTCGTCCGTCGCCTTCGTGCTCGCCCTGTTCGCCCTCGTCGCGACGTTCCTGGTCGACAAGGACGCGGCCTTCATCGCACTCGGCGTCTACGCGATCGCGCTGGCCTACTTCGCCTTCTACAGTCGCCACCGTCTGGTCGCCCACGCGCCCGAGGAGGAGTTCGCCGCCCTGGCCGCCGCCGAGGCCGAGCTCGCCCGGGACTGACCCGCTCAACGAACGGAGACCGCCACCGTGTCCAAGCCGCTCATCGGCATCAGTACGTACCTGGAGCCCGCCAAGTGGGGCGTGTGGGACCTGCCCGCGGCCCTGCTGCCCGCCGGATACCCCCGGCTTGTCCGGGCGGCCGGCGGACTGGCCGCGATGCTGCCGCCCGACGACGGCCCGGCGGCCGCGGCCGAGGTCGTGGCGCGCCTGGACGGCCTGGTCATCGCGGGCGGGGCGGACGTGGAGCCGGTCCGGTACGGGGCTGAGCCGTCGCCCCGCACCGGACCCCCCGCCCGCGAGCGGGACGCCTGGGAGCTCGCCCTGATCGACGCGGCGCTGGCCGCCGGCACCCCCCTGCTCGGCATCTGCCGGGGCCTCCAGCTCCTCAACGTCGCGCTCGGCGGCACCCTGGTCCAGCACCTGGAGGGGCACACCGGCGGGCGGGGCGTGTTCGGCGAGCACACCGTCAAGCCGGTGCCGGGCACGCTCTACGCGGGGCTCGTCCCCGAGGCCGCGGACGTGCCGACCTACCACCACCAGTGCGTGGACCGGCTCGGCGCCGGCCTCATCGCCTCGGCCCACGCGGAGGACGGCACCGTCGAGGCGGCCGAACTGCCCGGCCCCGGCTGGGTCCTGGGCGTCCAGTGGCATCCGGAGATGGGCCGGGACACCCGCGTGACCGAGGGGCTCGTACGGGCCGCGTCCACACGCTGAAGCCCCAGCTCAGGCCCGTTGCGACGGCCCCGGACCCGGTGCGGGCCGGGGCCGCGCGACACGCCCGGCGACCCTCACTCTTCCGAGGGGGTGACGATTGGGCGATCATCCGGGTATCTTCCTCTCGCCGCCCCTCACAAGGCGGATTCCCCGCGACTCCTCGCCTTCACCTGGCCGCTCGTTCCTCTTCGCGCTCTCGTTCCTTCCCTGGCCATTTCACGGAAACATCCTGACCATGTGTTCCTCCGTGTCCCCGCTCTCGCCACCCATCGGTGGAGAGGCTCCGCCGCGCCCCGAAGGACCGAAGGCCCCGTGCCCGCACCCGTCATCCTGTCGGGCCGTTCCGTACGGCTCGAACCGCTCACCGTCTCCCACGCCCCGGCCCTGGCCGCCGCCGCGGCCGCCGACCGGACCTCGTACGCCTTCACTCCCGTGCCGCACGGCCTCGACGCGGCGCACGCCTACATCCAGAGCGCACTGGCCGACCAGGAGGCCGGGCTGAGCCTGGCGTTCGCGACCGTACGGGCCGCCGACGGCCTGGTCGTCGGCTCGACCCGGTTCTGCGAACTGGACTACTGGGACGGGCCAGTGGTGTGGCCTCCCGCGCCGCGCGGCCCGCTCACCGGCGGCGCCGACGCGGTCCCGGACGCGGCCGAGATCGGCGCCACCTGGCTCTCCGCGCACGCCCAGGGCACCGGCATCAACACCGAGGCCAAGCTCCTGATGTTCCAGCACGCCTTCGACACCTGGCGCGTGCGGCGCATCTCGCTGCGCGCCGACGCCCGCAACACCCGCTCCCGGGCCGCCATCGAGCGGCTCGGCGCGGTGTGCGAGGGGGTGCGCCGGGTGCACACGCGGGGTCTGGACGGACTCGTCCGCGGGACGGCGTTCTACTCGGTGCTCGACGAGGAGTGGCCCATGGTGCGGCACACCATCGAGCAGCGCCTGGCCCGCATCCGGCGGAACGCCAACAGCGGCCGCCTGGTGCCTGCCTGACGGTTCGTCAGGTGGGTCGGGTCAGCGAGAGCAGGTCGCGGGCGGGCCCCGCGGGCAGCGGTCCCCGGCGCCACACCGCGCGCAGATCGCGCCGCAGCCGTACGCCCTCGACCGGGATCTGCACCAGGCGCCGGGCCGCCAGCTCCTCGCCGAGCGCGAGCTCGCTGAGCACCGAGGGCCCGGCCCCGCTGACGACGGACGCCTTCACGGCGGTGGTGGAGGAGAGTTCGATGAGGGGCTCGGCGAGCCCGCCGTGCGCGGCGAGCGCCGCGTCCAGGACCTGGCGGGTGCCCGAGCCCCGTTCGCGCAGGACGAGCGGGGTCGCGGCCAGCTCCGCCGGCGGCAGCGGGTGACGCCGACGGGCCCACGGGTGCGAGGGGGCCGCGACCACGACGAGCCGGTCGTGGCCGATGACCGCCGAGTCCAGGCCCGCGGGCACACCGAGCCCTTCGACGAAGCCGAGGTCGGCCTCGTCCGAGAGCAGCCGCTCGGCGACCACCGCCGAGTTCCCGGCGCTGAGCGAGACCGCGGTGCCGGGGCGCTCGGCGCGCAGCGCGATCAGCCAGCCCGGCAGCAGGTACTCGGCGATCGTCATGCTCGCGGCGATCCGCAGCCGCGAGTCCCGGCGGCCGCGCAGCGCCTGCGCTCCCGCGTCGAACGCCTCGGCCGCCTCCACGACCCGCCGCGCCCAGTCCGTCACCAGGACGCCCTCGGCGGTGAGCCGGGAGCCGCGCGGGGAGCGGTCGACGAGGGCGACGCCGAGGAGGCGCTCCATCGAGCGGACGCGGCTGCTCGCGGCGGGCTGGGTGATGCCGAGGTCGCGGGCGGCCCGCCCGAGGCTGCCGTGCCGGGCGACGGCGAGCAGCAGCTCCATCGCGCCCAGGTCGGGCACCCGGTGGGCGAGGGGGGCGGTGTCCTCGGGACCGTTCACGCTCATAAACCCAGCTTATGGGCTCATAGCCCCAGCAGGCGTGGCGGGGGCCTCCGGACGGTACGAAGCTGGATTCATGGCCACCATCGCGCAACCGCGCCCCCGCACCCAACCCCCCGTCGCCGCCGTCCGGCGCCGTCCCGCCCTGCGCCACCTCGGCCCGAACTGGTACGCCGCGGTGATGGGCACCGCGATCATCGCCAACGCGGGCGCCGGACTGCCGTTCCACGTCCCCGGTCTCCAGGCGATCTGGGCGCTGGCGCTGGCCATGCTCGTGGTGCTGCTCGTGGCCCGCGCCGGGCACTGGCTGCACCACCGCGACCAGGCCCGCGCGCACCTCATGGACCCCACCGTCGCGCCGTTCTACGGCTGCCTGTCGATGGCGTTCCTGGCCGTCGGCATCGGCTCGCTGTCGGTCGGCGCCGACCTGATCGGCGAGACCGCGGCCGTCCCGCTGGCCTGGGTCCTCTACGGCGTGGGCACGCTGATCGGCCTGGTGGCCGCCGTGGCCGTGCCGTACCTGATGGTCGCCCGGCACGACGTCGCTCCCGGCAGCGCATCCCCCGTCTGGCTGCTCCCCGTGGTCGCCCCCATGGTCTCGGCGACCCTCGGCCCGCTGCTCGTCCCCCACCTGCCCGCGGGTCAGGCCCGCGAGGCGCTGCTGCTCGGCTCGTACGCGATGTTCGGCATGAGCCTGCTGGCCACCCTGGTCATCCTTCCCGTGGTGTTCTCGCGCCTGATCCACCGGGGTGCGCTGCCCCTCTTCCTGACCCCCACCCTGTTCCTGGTGCTCGGCCCCCTCGGCCAGTCCACCACCGCAGTGAACAAGCTCGCCGACGTGGCCCCCGGCGCGATCGACGCCACCTACGCGAACGGAATGGGCGCCTTCGCCGTCCTGTACGGGGTGCCCGTGATGGGCTTCGCCCTGATGTGGCTGGCGCTCGCGGCCGCCATGGCGATCCGGGCGAAGCGGCGCGGCATGGGCTTCGCGATGACCTGGTGGGCGTTCACCTTCCCCGTCGGCACCTGCGTCACCGGCGCCGAGGGCCTCGCCCACCACACCGGCCTGCACGCCTTCGACTGGCTGGCGGTCGCCCTGTACGCCCTCCTGGTGACGGCCTGGCTGGTGGCCGGATTCCACACCGTACGAGGCCTCGTCAACGGCAAGCTGCTCGCGGCCCCCGTGAAGAAGTAGCCCCGCCTGACGTCCCGTCAGAGACTGTTCCGAAGCGCCGCGCCGAGTACGGCCGGCGCTTCGGCCAATGAGGGGCCGTACCAAGTGAGCCGGCGGCCGTCGACCAGCGCGGCGGGCAGACCGGGGAAGGCCTCGGGGCCGTCGTCCGCGGTGAAGCGGTACGGCTCGTCGGGCAGGACCACCAGGTCGGCCCCCGCCGCGTTCAGCTCGTCGACGGCGATGCGGGGGTAGCGCTCGGTGTGAGCGGCGTAGACGTTGTGCACGCCGAGCCGGGCCAGCAGGTCACCCGCGAAGGTGTCGCGGCCGAGGACCATCCAGGGGCGCCGCCAGATCGGCACGACGGCCCTGCGTTTCGGACCGGGACGCACCTCTGCCCACGCCTGCTCGGCCGCGTCCAGCCAGCCCGGCCGGGCAAGGCCGCAGCCGTCGACCAGGACCCGCTCCAGCTCGGTGAAGGCCTGCGGCAGCGTGCGGACCTCGGTGACCAGGACGTCGAGCCCGGCGGCGGTGAGGGCCGCCAGATCGGCGGGCCGGTTCTCCTCCTCGTTGGCGATCACCAGATCCGGGGCGAGCTCGATGATCCGGGCCACGTCCGGGTTCTTGGTGCCTTTGACGCGTACGGCGTCGAGCCCGGCGGGGTGGCTGCACCAGTCGGTCACGCCCACCAGGAGCCCGGGGGCGCTGACCGCGACCGCCTCCGTCAGGGACGGGACGAGGGAGACCACCCTCATCAGTGGCGGGTTTCCTCGATGGCCTCAATGTGGTCGGCGACCGCCACGACGAGGATGCGCGTGCCGGGCAGCGCCGCCCGCCAGCGGTGGCGCACCCCGCCGGACAGGCACAGCGTGTCGCCGCGCTCCAGGCGGTAGGCGCGGCCCTCGGCCTCCACCTCGGCGGCCCCGTCGGCCACGTACATCAACTCGTCGTTGCGGTGCTGGAACTCGCGACCGGTGTCCTGCTCGCCGGTGAACTCCATCGCGTGCAGCTGGTGGTGTCCGCGCAGCAGGGCCCGCACGCCCGGTCCTTCCTCGCCCTCGGGCTCGGCCCGTACGACGTCGACGGTGCGGGTGCAGTCGGCGGCGTCGTACAGCTCGCCGACCGTGGTGTTCAGGGCGTCCGCCACGCGCTGGAGGGAGCGGGCGCTGGGGCGGGCGCGCTCGTTCTCGACCTGGCTGAGGAACGGCACCGAAAGGCCGCTGCGCTCGGCGACCACGGCCAGGGTGAGGCCGAGGCTGCGGCGCAGCCGCCGTACCGCCACCCCCACCCGAAGAGTTTCCTTGTCGTCCATCTCCCGGGCTCCCTCCCTGTCACTCGGTCCGCGTCCGCACCGGCTGCGTTCACGTCACCCTACGCAGCTTCGGGCCCCAAGGGGACCGTCCCGCCAAGATCGCCAAGGGTTCCGTGGGAGATCAGGCCGGATCCCGACGTTCCGCAGCCGCGGCCGGAGGACCGGCCGCGGCTGCGGAAACGGGAGGTGGGAGGGGCTCCCCTCCTCGGGCGGCTACGACGAGACCGGAGTCCACTTGTCGGCCAGGCCCGGGTTCTCCTTGAGCCAGGCGCGCACCGCGTCCTGCTCCTTGCCCTTGCCGGTGGACTGGATCTTGGCTTCAAGGCTGGTGAGCTGCTTCTCGTCCATCTTGAAGTTCTTCAGCCACGTGCCGACCTCGGCGTTGTCGGAGGCGAAGCCCTTGCGGGCCAGGGTGTGCACACCGTCGCCCTTGCCCCAGGCGCCCTTGGGGTCCTTGAGCTTCTTCAGGTCGTAGGTGTTGTACGCCCAGTGCGGCGACCAGAGCGGAACCACGATGGGCTCCTTCTTGGCGTACGCCCGCTTCAGCTCGGCCAGCATGCCGGGGGTGGAGCCGTCGACGACCTTGTACTCGCCGTCCAGGCCGTACTCCTTGAGGATCTTGTCCTTCAGGATCCCGGTCTCACCGGCGCTCGGCTCGATGCCGACGATGCGGTTCTGGAACTCGGCGCCCTTCCCCTTGAGGTCGTCGAGGGAGTTGACGTCCTTGACGTAGGACGGCACCGACAGCTCCAGGGAGGTGGGCCCGTACCAGGAGCCCAGGTCCTCCAGCTTGTCCTTGTACTTCGCCCAGTACTGGGCGTGCGTGGTGGGCAGCCAGGAGTCGGTCTCGAAGTCGATCTGGCCGCCGGCCATGCCGGTGTAGAGCGCGCCGGCCTCGTACTGGCGGGCGTCCACGGTGAAGCCGCGGCGCTCCAGGAGCTCCTTCCACAGGAAGGTGGAGGCGACGCCCTCGTCCCACGGGATGTAGCCGAGCGAGATCTTCTTGCCCTTGCCGACGTCCTGGGCGCCGCTGGCGGTGGCCTGGTCCGAGGAGCCGAACATGTTCATGCCGCCCGCGACGAGCGCGAGGACGACCACGCCGACGACCGCGACGGCGGGCTGCGGACGGTAGTTCCAGATCTTGAGACCGCCGGTGGCGGCCTTCGCCTTGGCGAGCGCGCGCCGGCCGAGCGGCGAGACCTGACGGCTGAGCGCTCCGGTCATCCGGTCCAGGTACATGGCCAGGACGACGATGGAGATGCCGGCCTCGAAGCCGAGGCCGATGTCGACATTGCCGATCGCCCGGTAGACGGCGCCGCCGAGGCCGCCGCCGCCCGCCATGCCCGCGATGACGACCATGGACAGGCTGAGCATGATGACCTGGTTGATGCCCGCCATGATCGTCGGCAGGGCGAGCGGGAGCTGCACGCGCACCAGCGTGTTGCGCGGCGTGGTGCCGAACGCCTCGGCGGCCTCGACGAGCTCGCCGTCGACCTGCCGGATGCCGAGCTCCGTCATGCGCACGCCCGGGGGCAGCGAGAAGACGATGGTGGCGATGATGCCGGGGACGACGCCGACGCCGAAGAAGATGATGCCGGGGATCAGGTAGACCATCGCCGGCATGGTCTGCATGAAGTCGAGGACCGGCCGCAGGACGGCGCTGACCGTCTTGGAGCGGGCGGCCCAGATGCCTAGCGGGATCGCGACGACCAGCGTGACGATCGCCGCGACGAGCACCAGCGACAGCGTCGACATGGTGTCGTCCCACAGCTGGATCGAGTCGATCAGCGCGAAACCGGCGAAGGTCAGGACACCCGCGGACAGGCCGCGCAGCCACCAGGCCACGACGGCGAGAATGCCCGCGAAGAGCAGCGGCTGCGGCGCGTCGAGCACCGTGTTGATGCCGTCGTACATGCCGTTGACGACATGGGTGATGGCGTCGAACAGCCAGGACAGGTGGCTCTGCAGGAAGTTGACGGCGCTGTCGACCCAGTCGCCGAGGTGGAGCCTAGGCATGCGTCGCCACCTCCTTCATCGAGCATTCGACCGGGCCCTGCTTGTCGTCCCCGAGGAAGGCGATGAGCCGCTCCTGCGGCACGACGCCGAGCAGCGAGCCGTCGATGTCCTTCACCGCGACGGGGTGCGGGACCCGGGCGGCCACGGCGCACACGTCGGCGACGGGGGTGCCGGGCAGGACGGTCTCGCAGTCGCAGTCCCCGGCGTCGGGGCGGTGCGGGGTGGTCATCACGGACAGCGCGGTGAGCACCCGGGAGCGGTCGACGTCCTGGATGAAGGACGCCACGTAGTCGTTGGCCGGGGTGAGCAGGATGTCCTCGGCGGTGCCGAGCTGGACGATCCGCCCGTCGCGCATCACGGCGATGTTGTCGCCGAGCCGCATGGCCTCGTTGAGGTCGTGCGTGATGAAGACGATCGTCTTCTTGAGGCGCTTCTGCAGTTCGAGGAGCTGGTCCTGCATGTCGCGCCGGATCAGCGGGTCGAGGGCGCTGAACGACTCGTCCATGAGGAGCAGGTCGGCGTCGGTGGCCAGGGCGCGGGCCAGGCCCACGCGCTGCTGCATGCCGCCGGACAGCTCGTCGGGCCAGGAGTCGCCCCAGCCCGCGAGGCCGGTCAGTTCCAGGGCCTCGGCGGCGCGCTTCTCACGCTCGGCACGCGGGACGCCCTGGACTTCGAGGCCGTACGCGGCGTTCTCCAGCACGCTGCGGTGCGGGAACAGCGCGAAGTGCTGGAAAACCATGCTGATCTTGCTGGAGCGGACCGTGCGCAGCTCGCGGGCGGACAGGCTGGTCAGGTCCTGGCCGTCGAAGAGCACGCGGCCCGCGGTGGGCTCCAGGAGCCCGTTGAGCATGCGCAGCAGGGTCGACTTGCCGGATCCGGAGAGACCCATGACAACGAAGATCTGGCCGGGGTCCACCGTGAACGAGGCGTCGATCACCGCCGCGGTCGTCCCGTCCGCCCGCAGTTCGTCGCGGTCCGCGCCGCCTTCGAGCTTGCGGACGGCTTCGTCGGGTCGTCTGCCGAACACCTTGTAGAGCTGCTCGGCTTGCAGCCTGGACACATACACCTCACGGGTAGAACTCAAAACGGCCCGACTCCCCCGCGGGCGGGCCGTGGAGCGGCGCGGATTCGGTCCGCAGCCCGAGAAATGGTTGAAATCCATACCTGGGTCCGCTCCGGCGTCGCGCCTGCCCCCCTTTGCCAGGAGCAAACACAACAGTGACCCAGTTCACTTATTCACTAGCTACACGCTCGCTCCGGCGCCAGGCGCGTGCGCGCATCCGGCGTGAGGTGGCTGTCAGTGGGGTGCGGCATCATCGGGGTGTGACGCGACGCCTGATGCTCCTCGACACCTCGTCCCTCTATTACCGCGCCTATTTCGGGGTGCCCGACACGGTCAGGGCGCCGGACGGCACACCGGTCAACGCCGTGCGCGGCCTGCTCGACTTCATCTCCCGGCTTGTCCACGACCACCGCCCGGACGACCTCGTGGCCTGCATGGACGCGGACTGGCGGCCGCAGTGGCGGGTCGATCTGATCCCCTCCTACAAGGCGCACCGGGTGGCCGAGGAGACTCCGGCCGGGCAGCCCGACGAGGAGGAGACCCCGGACACGCTGGCCCCGCAGGTGCCGGTGATCGACGACGTCCTGGACGCGCTGGGCATCGCCCGCGTCGGCGTCGCGGGGTACGAGGCGGACGACGTGATCGGCACCCTGTCCGGCCTCGCGCCGGGACCGGTCGACATCGTCACCGGCGACCGCGACCTGTTCCAGCTGGTCGACGACAACCGCGGGGTGCGGGTCCTCTACCCGCGCAAGGGCGTGGGCGACTGCGACCTGGTCGACGACGAGCTGATCCGCGCGAAGTACGGGGTGCGGCCCGACCAGTACGCGGACTTCGCGGCGCTGCGCGGCGACACCAGTGACGGGCTGCCCGGCGTGAAGGGCATCGGCGAGAAGACGGCGGCCCAGCTGATCAACGAGTACGGCGACCTGGCGGGGGTGCGCGCAGCCGCCGCCGACCGCTTCTCCAAGCTGACGCCGGCCAAGCGCCGGGGAATCCTGGAGGCGGCCGACTACCTGGACGTCGCGCCGAAGGTGGTGCGGGTCGCGATGGACGTGGCCCTGCCGGAGTTCGACCCCACGCTGCCCTCGGAGCCGCTCGATCCGGCCACCCTGGAGGAGCTGGTGGCCCAGTGGGGCCTGGCCGGGGCGACGGGCCGGCTGCTCTCCACTCTTCACCGGTGACGCGCCACTTGGGTGACGCGCCACTTGATTGAGGTGCCACTTTTCGCCCTCAAGGTGCTAACTTAGGCAATCCTAACTAACGGTGGATCAGGCTGGATCAGGGGAGCGCACTGTGGCAGAACGCCCGTCTCGCAAGGCACGGACCATCAATGAGGCGCAGGTGGTGCGGGCCGAGCGGCTCACTCCGCACATGGTGCGCATCGTGCTCGGCGGCGAGTCGCTGGCCGGGTTCGGCACCGGCGAGCACACCGACCACTACATCAAGATCCTTTTCCCGGCCGAGGGCGTGAGCTACCCGGAGCCCTTCGACATGGAGCGGATCCGCGCCGAGTTCCCGCGCGAGCAGTGGCCGAGCACGCGCGCCTACACGGTGCGCAACTGGGACGCGGCGGCCGGCGAGCTGACCGTCGACTTCGTGGTGCACGGCGACGAGGGCCTCGCGGGCCCGTGGGCCGCCCGCGTCCAGGTGGGCGAGACGGTGCGCTTCCTCGGCCCCGGCGGCGGGTACGCCCCGGACCCGGCGGCCGACTGGCACCTGCTCGTCGGTGACGAGAGCGCGCTGCCCGCGATCGCGGCGGCCATGGAGCGCATGCCGGCGGGCGCCGTGGTGCACGCCTTCGTCGAGGTGACCGGCCCCGAGGAGGAGCAGAAGATCAGCACTCCGGACGGCGTCACGGTGACCTGGCTGCACCGGGGCGAGGCCGCGGTGGGCTCCGAACTGGTGGGCGCCGTCAAGGACTTGGAGTTCCCGGCCGGCGCCGTGCACGCCTTCGTGCACGGCGAGGCAGGCTTCGTGAAGGAGCTGCGCCGGCTGCTCCGGGTCGAGCGGAACGTACCGCGCGAGCGGCTTTCCATCTCGGGCTACTGGCGCCTGGGCCAGGACGACGACGGCTGGCGCGCGATGAAGCGTGACTGGAACGAGCAGGTGGAGCGCGAGCAGGAGGCCCCGGCGGCCTGACCTCCTCCCCCTCCCCCGCTCACCCCGAAACCCCCGGCGCCTGCCCGCCGGGGGTTTCGCCGTTGCTCAGGCCGGGCGCTCTCGCACTGCACCGTCACCGTCCACGCCCTTGAGGCGGCTCCCGTCGCCCTCCTTGCCGTACATGCGGGCCGACGCGTCCTGGTGGGCCATGCGGCGGGCGGCGGAGAAGACGGCCTCGCCGAGGACGGTCCCGATGACCACGGTCTCGACCAGGTCCTCGCGGCTCGCCTTGCGGCCGACGTAGCCGAGGTCGGCCGCGGCCACCTGCTCGGCCGCCCGCGCGTACTCGTCCAGGACCTCCGTGGCGAAGTCGCCGTGGCCGACCCGTTCCATCGCCGCGAGCGCGCCCGCCAGGGCTTCCGCGGCGGGGCCGCCCGGCCGGACGCGCCAGCCCCGGCGCTCGATCAGCGCCGCCACTTCCTCGCGGGCGGCCTCCAGTTCGGGGTCGTCGTACTCGCCGTACCGGGGCACGATGCGCTTGGCCGCGGCGCCGAGCACCGCGTGCACCGGCCGGTGGGGATCGTCGACGGCGCCGAGCACTTCACCGACCGCCTGCACCGAGAGCCCGCCCACGTCGATCAGCGCGCGCACCAGGCGCAGCCTGCGCTCGTGGGAGTCGTCGTAGCTCGCCTGGTTCGGGCTGGTCAGCTCGCCGGGCGGGAGCAGCCCCTCCCGGACGTAGTACTTGATCGTGGGGATCGCGACCCCCGTCCTGCGGCTCAACTCACCGATGCGCATCGCGTGTTCACCTCATCCGGCCTTGCCAACCCATCGCCCCATCATAGATAGTCCCACTATCGGATAGCGGATAGTGCCGCTGTCCATTCTCTCGGGGGTATTCCCATGTCCTTCTCCTCCCCTCTCACCTCGCTCCGCTCGTGGCACCGGCCACTGGTGCTGTTCTCCGGGGCGATGGCCGTCTTGGCCGTCGTGTCGGTGGCGGGGCTGATCGTGGACGACCGCGTCCTGGTCGGCGCGCCGATCTGGGCGAAGTCGCTGAAGTTCTCGGTCTCGTTCGTGGCGTACTGCCTGACGCTCGCCTGGATGCTCCAGTTCCTCACCCGTAGGCGGAAGTTGGGCTGGTGGGCCGGGACCGTGGTCGCGGTGACCGGGGCGATCGAGATGGTGATCATCACCGGGCAGGTGATCCGCGGCAGGCGCAGCCACTTCAATCACCAGACACCGTTCGACTCGGCGCTCTACAACGTGATGGCGGGGACGGTCGCCGTTCTGTGGCTCGCCACCCTGATCCTCGCCGTGCTCCTGTTCCGCAGCACGATCGCCGACCGCGCGTCCGCCCGGGCGGTCCGGATCGGCGCGGTCCTCGGTCTGGCCGGCGCCGGGCTCGGCTTCCTGATGACACAACCGACGCCCGGCCAGATGCGCGGGACGTCGGACATCGTCGGCGCGCACAGCGTGGGGGTGCCCGACGGCGGCCCTTCGATGCCGCTGACCGGCTGGTCCACGACCGGCGGCGACCTGCGCATTCCGCACTTCGTGGGCATGCACGCCCTCCAGCTGATCCCGCTCGCCCTGATGGGCCTCGTCGCGCTGGGCGCCCGGGTCCCCCGGCTGCGCGACGAGCGGATCCGCGCTCACCTGGTCGCCGTCGCGGGTGCGGTGTACGCGGCGGTGCTCGCCCTGCTGACCTGGCAGGCCCTGCGCGGCCAGCCCCTGGTCCACCCCGACGGGGCGACGCTGGCAGCCGCGGCCCTGATCGCGGCGGGGGCCGCACTGGGCTCGATCGCCGCACTGCGCAGGCCAGTTGGGGGAAATCGGGCCGGTACGCCGGAGCGGACGAGGCAGCCCGTGGGGTGACCGGCGCCCCCGCGCACGGAAGGGCCCGGCCCTCCAGGACGACGGAGGGCCGGGCCGGACAACCGACCGCGCTGCACGCAGGACTGGCGCTAGACCGACTTCTGGTACGAGCGGAACGTGCGGGTCGACAGCCAGACCGCGACGATCGCGAGGCCGAGGAGCGCGCCGCCGCGGCCGAGGACGATGCCCCAGTCGGGGTCGGCGGACACGGCCGAACGGCCCGCCACCATGGCCCAGTTGAGCGGGTTGAAGTCGGCGATGTGCCGCATCCAGGACGGCATCTGGGACGGCGCCATGAAGGCCGAGGACAGGAAGGTCAGCGGCAGCAGCAGGAACGTGTTGATGCCGATGATCGACTCGCGCTGGCGGACCAGCATGCCGAGCGCGTTGGAGAAGGCGCCGAAGACCGTACCGAGCAGGATCGCGGCGACGGCGAGGATGACGAGACCGCCGAAGCCGCCCGGATAGTGGGCGCCGCCGAGCTTGCCGAGCAGCAGGATGATCACCGTCTGGACGGTGATGCTGATGCCGTTCTGCACGACGTTGGCGTTCATCAGGGCGCCGCGGCTGACCGGTGTGGTGAGGAACCGGTTGAGCGTGCCGCGCTCGATCTCCTCCAGGGTGCCCATGCCGGCCCACATGCTGGAGCCCAGCGCGCTCATCACCACGATGCCGGGGACGAGGTAGTCCAGGTAGGAGGTGGTGCCGAAGCCGCCGAGCTGGACGACCTTCTTGAAGAGGTTGCCGAAGAGGAACAGCCAGATCACCGGCTGGATGAGGGTGATCAGGAGATAGGCGGGCTGCCGGAAGATCGCCATCAGCTGACGCTGCGTCATGTACCAGGTCTGGGCGAGGGCGTTGGAACGCAGGGGCGCGCGGGTGGCGGACTGGGTGCTCATCGGGAGTCTCCCGCGGCGGCGAGGGCGGGGGCTTCGGCTGCCGCCTCGGCCTCGGAGTAGCGGCGTCCGGCATAGCGGAGGTAGACGTCGTCGAGGGAGGGGCGGGCCACGGTCGCGGCGGCGACAAAGGCTCCGGCCCGTTCCAGGGCGGCGAGCAGGACGGGCACGGCGGCCGCGCCGTCGTCGGCGCGGGCGCTGACCCGGCGGCCGTCGAGCAGCACCTCGTGCACGCCGGGCAGCCCGGAGAGCGCGTCGCGCAGCAGGGAGCGTTCGGTGACGGCCTCGCGCAGCTCCACGTGGACGGCGTCGCCGCGGAGCTCGCCCTTCAGCTCGTCGGGGGTGCCCTCGACGACGACCCGGCCGCGGTCCACGATCGCGATCCGCTCGCAGAGCCGGTCGGCCTCTTCGAGGTAGTGGGTGGTCAGCACTATGGTGAGCCCCTCGTCGCCGGCGAGGCGGGAGATCTCGTCCCACATCGCGGTGCGGGCCTCGGGGTCGAGGCCGGTGGTGGGCTCGTCGAGGAACAGGACCTCGGGGCGGTGCACCAGGCCGAGCGCCACGTCGAGGCGGCGCTGCATGCCGCCCGAGTAGCCCTTGACGATGCGCTTGGCGGCGTGGCCGAGGCCGAACCGTTCGAGCAGCTCGTCGACGCGGCGATTGAGGGCCGCGCCGGTCAGCCCGTACAGGCGCCCCTGGAGCTGGAGGTTCTCGCGGCCGGTGGCGACGGGGTCGGCGCCGGACTTCTGCGCCACCACGCCGATCGCGCGCCGGACCCGGTCGGGGTGGCGCAGCACGTCGTGCCCGGCGACGGTCGCGGTGCCGCTGTCGGGGCGGGCGAGGGTGGTGAGGATCTTGACGGTGGTGGATTTGCCGGCGCCGTTGGGGCCGAGCAGTCCGAAGGCCTTGCCGGTTTCGACGGTGACGGCCATGCCGTTGAGGGCGGTGACATCACCGGGGTAGGTCTTGATCAGGTTGTGCGCCTCTACTGCGGGCGCCCGGGTGCTCATGACGGGGCTCTCCTGTGGTGAGCGGGGGTGGTCGGTATGACGGACCGTTCCGCGTGAGAAGCGCCGGGCTATCCTTGGCGTGCCGCACCTTCGATCGCCTGGCCTGCCGCGCGCGGGTCGGGTCCGGGGTCGCAACCCCGGTGCGGGCTGCTGCAACAGCCCGTACCGGGGTTCCTTTTTGCTGTGCGGCCCGGCCTAGGGGGTGGCCCCGGGCCGGCCGCGCGAGTGGTCCTGTTCCTCCAACTGCCGCCATTCCTCGGGCACTTCACCCGTTGAATGCCGGGTGCGCCATCCCTCGACGCCGCTGAGGGTGCCGTCGGCCATCTCCTTGAGGAAGCCGCGCACCCACTCCACCTCGGCGTCGATCATGTGGAGCTGGTATTCGCTCTCCACGAGGAAGACCCGGGGCAGCGTCTCGCACAGCTTCCGCAGCGCTCCTCGCAGCCCGGCGGCCCGCACTTCCAGCGTATTGACTCGCTGCTCAAGCAGCGCGGTGACCTCATCGGGCGGGAGTACGCCCATGAGAGAGAGCGCCGTCTCGAAGATCGGGAACTCGTGCACGGGCACCGAGACGATGTCCGCCATCCAGTCGAGCATCTCCTCGCGCCCCGCGGGGGTGAGGGCGTAGAGGGTCCGCTCGGGGCGATTGCCCTGCCGCTGAACATCGGCGACCTCGACGAAGCCGTACTTCTGAAGGTTCTGGACGACGGTGTACAGCGACCCGTAATTGATCTTGATGCTGTACTCCTTGCCGCGCTGGCGCAGAGTCGACGCGATCTCATACGGATGCATCGAAGCCCGCTCGGCGAGCAGCACCAGAACGGCCAGCGCCAAGGGATTACGGAGCTTGCGCCGCCCGGCCGCCATGACCATCACCTCGTTCCCGAATACTCGTGGCCGAACATATCGCGACAGGAGGGTTGCGTCAAGCGCGATGTATCGCGAGTTCTGGAGCCGGGTGAGCTCCGCCGGGGAACCCGTTCGCAGCGCCGTACGGCGACTGACTAGCGTGGCGGGCATGGGCATGGGCATGGGCATGGGCATCGAAGATCACCAGAACCTGGTCCGCTTCGGCGAGGGCGGGCCCGCGCGCCGGACGGACCGGGCGATGGGGGCCGTGGTCGGCTCGGCGGTGGGCGATGCGCTGGGGGCGCCCTTCGAGTTCGGGCCGCCCGGGGTGTATTCGGGGCGGTTCCCCGACGGCGTCGGCGCGATGTGCGGGGGCGGCGGCTGGGATCCGGGTGAGGCCACCGACGATACGCAGATGGCCGTGCTGGTCGCCGATTCCCTGCTGGAACGCGGCGGCCTCGAACCGGCCGACATCTTCCGGCGGTTCCAGCGCTGGGCGGTCTCCGACCCGAAGGACATCGGGCTCCAGACCGAGGACGTCCTGACGAACGGCGAGCCCTGGGACCGCGCGGCCGCACTCCACTTCCAGGTCAACCGCCGTGCGGCGGGCAACGGTTCACTGATGCGGGCCACCACCGCTGCCGTGTACTTCGCGGACGCCGGGCGCGAGGCGACGATGGCCGCTGCCCGACGCATCGCCGCGCTCACCCACGGAGACCGGGCCGCCTGGGAGGGCACGGCGATCTATCACGACCTGATACGCGCCGCGCTGACCGGCGCCGATCCGCTGACGGCCGTGCCGGGCGCGCTGGCCGCCGTCCACCCCGACCACCGCACCCGCTGGTCGACGGTCCTGGCACCCGACTGGCACCCCGACGACGCGACGGAGTTCAACGGCGCGGTCTGGCCCTGCCTCGGCTCCGCCGTGTGGGCCCTGCGCACGACCGACTCGTTCGAGCGGGCGCTCGGCGCGGCGATCGACCTGGGCGGCGACACGGACACGGTCGCGGCAGTGACCGGCGGCCTGGCCGGCGCCCATTACGGCCTACGATCCATCCCTACCCGCTGGACGACCCCCCTGCACGTCCCCCTGCCGGGATTCGACGACCGGGTCCTGGGGGCGGCTGAACTGGGCGTGCTGGCAAGGGAGTTGAGTGTGGGAGCAGGCGCGGGGGACCGGGCCCGGGCGGGGGCGGCTCAGGCTTCTGGTTCTGGTCCGAATTCGGCTTCGGGCTCGGGCTCGGGTTCAGGTGCAACGGGTCATGTGCGGCGGAGTGAGAACCCGTAGCGGAATATTCCCGGCGTGCTGGGGCCGACGGCGACCACCAGTCCCTACGAAGCGGCAGTACGCCACGTCCGGCGGGCCGGTGAGACGGCCCGCGGCCGGGAGCCGACCCGCCTGCCGCACCCAGAAATCAGCCCGGGGTCAGCGCGCACCCGCGATACGCAGCGCGGCATCAGCGGTGGCCGCGGCGAAGGCGGCGACATCGCGGCCCGGCGCCGAGCGGTGGATCAGGATGACGCCCTCGATCAGGCCGAAGACCAGGTCCGTGCGCAGCGCCAGCACATCCGCGCCCAGGCCGGCGCAGGCCTCGGTCCCGGCGAGCAATTCCCCGTACGCGGCCTTCAGCTCGGCGCGGTTCCGGTGGAACACGGCGAAGCGCTCGGCGCGCACCTCGGGGAGCAGATAGAGCGCCCCCAGGTTGTACGCACCGCCGCACAGCAGCTCCACGTCCGACCGGCACAGCTCGCGCAGCCGGTCCTCGGCGCTGCGCGAGGCATCCCCGAGGAGCTGCCGCGCGAGCTCCAGGGAGGGGGTGACCGTCGACTCCAGCAACTCGGCGAGCAGGTCCTCCTTGCCGGAGAAGTAGTGGTACATCGTGGCCTGCCGAAGCCCCACCCGGTCCGCCACCGCCCGGGTCGTGGTCGCCGCGTATCCGTGCAGCGTGAACAACTCGGCGGCCGCGCACAGCAGTTCATCCCGTGCGGCCAGCCCACTGTCCGGCCGCTGCACAGCCCGCGGCCGCCCGACCCTTCGCCCCGTCGTGACACTCATAAATCCGATCGTCGCACACGCGGCTAAGGAGGGCCCGGGGCGACGCTTTCCACCCCCTTCGGGAGGGGCGCCTCGTCATCTTTTCGCGGTCCTGCAACGCGACGGCACGTTCTACGAGCCCCGCCTCTCCCAAGCCGCGGCTGCATGAACCGGCCCGAGGCCAGGTCGGTAGGAGTCAACAGCTTGTGCCGTCTGTCCACGCCGAGATCTCCGCTGCACCCCGCCGGACAGCTTCCTCCTGGTTCCGGGCGAGCTTCCCGCAGGCCGCAGCTACGTCCTGCACACCGTCCGGTCCCACGAGCGCGTCATGCACCCCGGTCTGCAGCCAGTCAGCCTGGTTGCCGTCGGCCTCGACAACCGCGAGAGCGATGAGCCTCACCGCGGCCACAGTCCCCTTTCGGGCCAGCGCCTCTGCCGTCTGTCGCGTCACCGCAGTGTCCTCGGCATCCAGCAGCAGCCCCACCAGCACTCCCGCAGCTTCAGGAACATCAGCGAAGGAAGCAAGGTCATGCCCAGCACGAGCACGTTGCGTCCACGAAGGAGACGACGCCTCAGCCAAGGCCGACTCCAACCCACCCATCGTCTCTGGCACGACCAGACAGTCTCATGCCCCACGCAGAAGATCGAACCTCAGGCCAAACCTGCCCCGACGCTTGACGAAGAACATAGAAGAACATCGAGGCGCCCCCTCCTCTACTCCCCCCGCCCCCTCACGAAAGCCAATACCTCCCCCTCCGCCTGCAAGGTCAGCCCCGGCACCGGCCTGAGCTCGCCCGGGGCCACCTCGATGTCGAAGCGGTGGGACAGCACCGCCAGGATCAGTACCGCTTCCACCAGCGCGAAGCGGGTGCCCAGGCAGGCTCGGGGGCCGCCGCCGAAGGGGAACCAGGCGTACTCGGGTATCTCCTCGGCGCCTTCCGCCCAGCGCTCGGGGCGGAACTCCTCCGGGTCGCGGAACCAGCGGGCGTCCCGGTGCGTGGCCCATTGGCTGGTCCAGATCCGGGTGCCCGGCGGGATGTGACGGCCGCCCAGCGTCGCGCCTTCCTTCGCGACTGCGGTGAGCAGCCAGATCGTCGGGTAGAGCCTCAGCGTCTCCTTCACCACGGCCTGGGTGTAGGTGAGCCGCGCGTAGTCGTCGTAGCCGGGTTCGCAGTCGCCGAGCACCCGGTCGAGCTCCTCGCACAGCGCCTCTCGGACTCGCGGGTTGCGGGCCAGGAGGTGCCACGCCCAGACCAGCGTGCTGCTCGTGGTTTCGTGGCCGCCTATGTAGAGGGTGACGGTCTCGTCGCGTATCTCTCGGTCGGAGAGGTGAGCGCCTGTCTCGTCCTGGGCGGCGAGCAGCCGGCTGAGCAGGTCGGGGCGGTCGGTGTCGCCGTTGCGGTGGCGGGCGACGACCCGGCCGACCTCGGCGTCGATGACGGCGGTCGCCTTCCTGATGCGGGCCCGGCCCGGCGTCGGCACCCAGTCCGGCAGCAGCGCGCCGATCCCGCTGAACTCGACGCCGATCTCGTGCTGGGCTATCTCCATGGCCCGCCCGATGGCGTCAGCGTCCGCAGCGGTGTCGACGCCGAAGATGGTGCGCACGGCTATCCGCTGCGTGAGGGCGGACATCTCCCGCTTCACGTCGATGCGCTGTCCGTCGGCCCAGCTGTCCGCGAGATCCGTCGCGCACGCGGCCATGGTCGCGGCGTACGACCGGACTTGCTTGGGCCGGACCGAGGGCTGGACGAGGGATCTCTTGCGGCGCCAGTCCTTGCCCTTGGCGACCACGACTCCGTTGCCGAGCAGGGTGCGGAAGGAGACTCCGAGGTCGGGCTGGTCGAAGGTGTGCTCGACCTCGGCGAGGAGTTCGCCGATGCATTCCGGGTCGGCGACGAACAGGGAGGTCGTGCGGCCGAATCGCCAGTGCACCAAGTCGCCCCGGTTCCGCAGCTGTTCGAAGAAGGCGAGCGGGTCCTTGCCGAACTGGGGCAGGTTGCCCAGGTACGGAAGGCTGCGCGGGCCCGCCATCACCCGTCGTGGCCCGGTGTGTTCCCGGGCGGTCGCGGCCGCTTCTGTGGTCAAGAGTGACTCCCCTCCCCGGCGGCGCCCGTCAGTTCGTGCGCCGCGTGCCTGCGTCCGGCATGCGAACCCTGCGCGATGCGGACCGCGCAACGTGTGAGTACATGCAATCCGACACCACCGACACCCCGCCACCCCTGTGGATATCTCCCCAGACGGCTCGTCCCCCGGGAGGGGCACGCCGTTTTCCACAGCGACGAGCGGCCGCCTCTCGCGCCGCACGACACAGGCCCGGTGAAATCGGCTGACGCGATCTCAACTCGCCTACTCCGCTCGATAGTTGAGTCATCCAAGGCGGCCAGGCGCAAGTTCGCCGCAGCCCCCTTCCCTCACGGAACGAACCGGACATGGAGCGGCCCAATGGAGTGGCCCCCGCCGGAACCCCGGCGGGGGCCACTCTCGGACCGGCGGCACGGAATCCCGTACCGCCCACCGCTCAGCCGACCGAGCTGTACGCCACGACTCCTCGCAGCAGCGCGTCGACCGCCTTGCGGGCGTTCTTGGCGACCGTGCTGTTCTCGCGCGGCGCGGCGGCCGCGATCTGGCCGAGGACGTCGATGACCTGCTTGCACCAGCGGACGAAGTCGCCCGCGGGCATGTCGGCCTCGCGGAGTACCTCGTCCAGGCCCTTGTCGGAGGCCCACTGGTAGGCGGCCCAGGCGAAGCCGAGGTCGGGCTCGCGCTGGCCCACACCCTCCGCCTGGTTGATCTTGTGGTCCTCTTCGAGGGCGTCGAGCCGGCCCCAGATCCGCACCATCTCGCCGAGCGCGGCCTTCGCCTTGCCGGAGGGCGTCTTGGGTGCCACGGCGTCGTCGGACTGACGGGCCTCGTACACCAACGCCGATACGCAGGCGGCGAGTTCGGCGGGGCTGAGGCCCTCCCAGACGCCCGCGCGCAGGCATTCGCTGGCCAGCAGGTCGAGTTCGCCGTACAGGCGGGCCAGGCGCTTGCCGTGCTCGGTGACCTCGTCGTCGCGCAGGTAGTCGAGCTCGGTGAGCAGGGCCACGATGCGGTCGAAGGTGCGCGCGATGGTGTTGGTGCGCCCCTCGATGCGCTTCTCCAACTGCTTGGTGTCGCGCTGGAGGCGGTGGTAGCGCTCGGCCCAGCGGGCGTGGTCCTCGCGCTCGTCGCAGCCGTGGCAGGGGTGGGCGCGCAGGGCTGCCCGCAGCCGGGTGATCTCGCGGTCGTCGGCCGCTTCGGAGCGGGCCTTGCGGTGCCGCTCGGGGACGATGTGCCCGGCCTTGGTGCGCAGCGCGGACGCCAGATCGCGGCGGGACTGGGGCGAGCGCGCGTTGAACGACTTCGGCACGCGCATCCGCTCCAGGGCCTCCACGGGCACCGGGAAGTCCATCGAGGCAAGCCTCTTGACCTGCCGTTCGGCGGTCAGCACGAGCGGGCGGGGCCCGTCGTGCTGCTCGAAGCCGCGGTGGCCGTTGGTGCGCCCGGCGGGGATCCCCGGGTCGAGGACCAGGGCGAGGCCGGCGAACTTGCCGGTCGGCACGTGGATGATGTCGCCCGGCTTGAGCTTCTCCAGGGAGGCCGCGGCGGCCGCCCGGCGCTGGGCGGCGCCGTGCTTGGCGAGTTCGGTCTCGCGGTCCTTGAGGTCGCGCCGCATCCGCGCGTACTCCTCGAAGTCCCCCAGGTGGCAGTGCATGCCCTCCCGGTAGCCCTCCAGGCCCTCTTCGTTGCGCTGGACCTGGCGCGAGATGCCGACGACGGACTTGTCGGCCTGGAACTGCGCGAAGGAGGTTTCCAGGAGCTCGCGCGAGCGGTGCCTGCCGAACTGCTGGACCAGGTTGACGGCCATGTTGTACGAGGGCTTGAAGCTGGAGCGCAGCGGGTAGGTGCGCGTGCCGGCCAGGCCCGCGAGCGCGCCCGGGTCCATGCCGCGCTGCCACAGGACCACGGCGTGGCCTTCGACGTCGATGCCGCGCCGCCCGGCCCGGCCGGTGAGCTGGGTGTACTCGCCGGGTGTGATGTCGGCGTGCTG
The DNA here is from genome assembly GCF_045206365.1 of Streptomyces sp. NBC_00212. Taxonomy (NCBI): domain Bacteria; kingdom Bacillati; phylum Actinomycetota; class Actinomycetes; order Kitasatosporales; family Streptomycetaceae; genus Streptomyces; species Streptomyces sp. NBC_00212. The sequence goes on along the minus strand of NZ_CP108115.1, from coordinate 6,968,841 downwards.
TTCGCCGTTCCACTTGACGAGCTTCTCCAACACCACTGAGCGCGCGGGCATGTTGATGCCGAGCGCGAGGGTCTCGGTGGCGAAGACGGCCTTCACCAGGCCGCGTACGAACAGCTCTTCCACGACCTCCTTGAAGGTGGGCAGCATGCCCGCGTGGTGGGCGGCGATGCCGCGCTCCAGGCCTTCGAGCCATTCGTAGTAGCCGAGGACGTGCAGGTCCTCGCCGGGGATGGAGGCGGTGCGCTCCTCGACGATTTCACGGACCTGCTGGCGCGCTTCCTCGTCGTTGAGCCGGAGGCCCGCGTACATGCACTGCTGTACGGCGGCCTCGCAGGCGGCGCGGCTGAAGATGAAGGTGATGGCCGGCAACAGGCCTTCGGCGTCGAGCCGTTCGATGACTTCGGGGCGGCCGGGCGTCCAGATCCGGGAGCGCGAGCGGCGCTCGCGCTCGCGGTCGGCCTCGCGGACCATCTTGCCGCGGCGCCGGTCGCGCGGGTTGTACGTCTTCTGGTTCTCCATCCGCGCCATGCGCAGCAGGTCGGGGTTGACCTCGCGCCGGGCGACCCCGCGCCCGCCGTGGTCGGACTCCTCCTCGAAGAGGTCGTACATCCGCCGGCCGGCCATGACGTGCTGCCACAGCGGCACGGGGCGATGCTCGGAGACGATCACTTCGGTGTCGCCGCGGACGGTGTCCAGCCAGTCGCCGAACTCCTCCGCGTTGGAGACGGTCGCGGACAGCGAGACCAGGGTGACGGACTCCGGGAGGTGGATGATCACCTCTTCCCACACGGCGCCGCGGAAGCGGTCGGAGAGGTAGTGCACCTCGTCCATCACCACATATCCGAGCCCGAGCAGCGCCTGGGAGCCCGCGTACAGCATGTTGCGGAGCACTTCGGTGGTCATGACGATCACGGGCGCGTCGGCGTTGACGCTGTTGTCGCCGGTCAGCAGGCCGACCTTGTCGGCGCCGTAGCGGCGCGCGAGGTCGGCGTACTTCTGGTTGGACAGCGCCTTGATGGGCGTGGTGTAGAAGCATTTGCGGCCCTGCTGCAGAGCCAGGTGCACGGCGAACTCGCCGACGATGGTCTTGCCGGAGCCGGTGGGTGCCGCGACGAGCACGCCCTTCCCGGCTTCGAGGGCCTGGCAGGCCTCGATCTGGAAGGGGTCCAGATCGAAGTCGTACAGGTCGCGGAAGGGTGCGAGCGCGGTGGCCTGCTCGACGGCGCGGAGCCGGGCAGCTGCGTACGCTTCGGCTGGTGAGAGGTCCTCTGTCATCTTGTCTTCGAGCCTACCCGCCGCCTCTGACAGAGGTCGCGATCTTTATTGGAGGCCGGTACTGACGGCCTTCCGGCCGGACGCCGGTACGGGTGCCAATACCCGTACGGCGGCGCGTACACACTCCGCGGTGAGCGGGAGCGGACCGAGCCGTTCCCCGTCGGCGTAGCCGGTGATGCCGTCCGCGGCGAGCGTGATCGAGGAGACGCGGTGCGTGGTGACCTTGGGGTGGCCGAGGTGGGTGCCCTTGTAGACCCGCGGGAAGACCTTGAGGAGGGTCGCCCGTGAGCAGTCGCCGACGACGGTGACGTCGAAGAGTCCGTCGGTCGGATCGGCGTCGGCGCAGATGCGCATGCCTCCTCCGTAGGAGGACGCGTTTCCGACGGCGACGAGGGTCGCCTCGATCTCGCGGGTCTCGCCGTCGTCGAGCGTGATCTTGTACGGGATCGGCTTGAAGGCGGCCAGTTCGGCGAGCATCGCGAGGTCGTACTTGAAGCGGCCGCTGGGCCAGCGCATCCGGTTGCCGCGGTCGTTGACCTTGGAGTCGAAGCCGGAGGCGAGGACGGTGGCGAACCAGCGGTCGCCCGTGCGGCCGAGGTCGATGTCCCGGATGTGCGCGCCCTTGAGGGCCCGAGCCGCGAGTTCTCCGGCTCGGGCCGGGTCGCGTATGGGCAGGCCGAGGGCGCGGGCGAAGTCGTTGCCGGTGCCCGCTGCGACGACGCCGAGCGGTGTCCTGGTCCCGGCGACGGCCTGGAGGGCGAGGTTGACCATGCCGTCGCCGCCGACGGTGACGAGCGCTCCGGTGCCGCCCTCGACGGCCTCGCGGGCCCGGCGCAGCGCGTCGTCGGCGTCCTCGCCGAGCACGGTGCGTACGGAGAATCCGGCGGCCCGCAACGCGGAAGCGGCCGGTTGCGCGGCGTGCGCGCCCCGGCCGCGTCCGGCGGTGGGATTGACGAAGAGGGTGATCTCGCTGGTCACCCGCCGGACCCTACAAGGTCCGGCGTTCCCGTCAAGGTCAGGTGATGTCGTCGTACCCGTTGAGCTTGCTGGAGCGGCCGCCGTCGGCCTGCTCGGGCACGGCCGGGGCCACGCTCACGGGTTCGACCGTGCCGACGTCCTCGGGGGTGAGGTTGAGTTCGGAGGCCTCGTCGTCGTCGGGTTCGGCGTCGGCGCGCTCCCTGCGGCGCTTGTCGTTCATCAGCGAGATGATCACGGCGATGAAGTAGAGGGCGACGATCGGGGTGGCGAGCGAGAGCATCGAGACCGGGTCGACGGTCGGGGTGGCGAAGGCCGCGAAGACCGTCACACCCATGATCATTCCACGCCACCAGCCCAGCATCCGGCGGCCGGTGAGAATGCCGCTGAAGTTGAGCATGACCAGGAACAGCGGCAGCTCGAAGGAGAGGCCGAAGACGATGATCATGCGGGTGACGAGGTCGATGATCTCGTTGAGCGGCAGCAGGTTGGTCACGCCCGAGGGGGTGAAGCCCAGAAGCACCTCAGCTGCGGCCGGCAGCACGTTGTACGAGAACCAGCCGCCCGCCAGGAAGAGCGGGACGCCCGCCGCGACGAAGCTCAGCGAGTAGCGCCGCTCGTGCTTGTGCAGGCCCGGCGCGACGAACGCCCACAGCTGGTAGAGCCAGACCGGGCAGGCTGCGACCACGCCCGCGACCATCGACACCTTGATCATCAGCGTGAACGGCCCCATGAGGCCGGACATGGTGATGTTGCCGCAGGTCTTGTTGTTCTTATTGGTCAGCTCGTGGAAGTCGGACGGGCAGCCGACGGAGTGCGTGATCGGCTTGGTGATCAGCCCGGCGATGTCCTTGTAGTAGAACGCCGCCACTATGGCGCAGACCAGGATCGCCAACACCGACTTCGCGAGCCGGTTGCGCAGCTCGCGAAGGTGGTCCGAGAGCGGCATCCGGCCCTCGGGGTCCCTCTGTTGTTTGCGGGCAGACTTGAGCAACCCACGTCCTCATCTCGTGCGGCAGGTCACTTTGGTCACAGAGGTGAACAGCGCCTGCTTCGGCCCGGTGTCAGCGCTGCGTCGTGTCCGTCGGCTCGGTCACCGGACGGGCGCTGCTCACGTCGCCGGGCGCGGACTGGATCGTGCGCTGGGCCGGCGGCTGCTCGGCCGGCGGGTCGGCCGGAGCAGGCTGCTGCCCTTCGGACTTCATGGCCTTGGCCTCGCTCTTGAGGATGCGGGCCGACTTGCCGAGCGACCGCGCCATGTCCGGGAGCTTCTTCGCGCCGAACAACAGGACGACGACGATGAGGATGAGAATGATCTCGGGGGCGCCGAGCCTTCCGAACATAAGCGTTTACCTTCTCACCGAGGCTGCAGGGTAGGGGGCTGCTGGAGGGCAGCCGGACTGGTGTCCGACCGCCTTACGTGCAGCGATCGTAACGCGCAGGGGTAAACGCTGGGCAATCCCCGTGCGTACGCCCGTTTGCGGACCGGGCCTCGCTACCTGGGCCGCGTTGTGCAGCGTACCGCCCCGAAACGGGCGACATCAGAGCGGACCGGTCACCTCAGCGTTTCCCCGGCGCCCGCGACGGCGGCGCGCTCCAGGTCCTCGGCCGCGCGGTTGATCTTCCTTGTGGTGTCGGCCACTTGGCGGCCGAGCCGCTGCGCCTCGACGAACACGTTGACGGCGAGGACGCCGAGCACGGCGATCCCGAGGAAACCGAGGGCGATGGCGGTCATCGGCCAGAACATGGATGCGGACCCTAGACGGTGGAGTGGAGGCGGAGGGTGCGGACGCCGCCGCCGGTGAGGAGTTCGATGATGCGCTCCCCGGCCGGCTTGCGGACGGCCGAGCCGCACTCGGGGCAGGTGAAGGAGTAGAACGTGGTGCGGCGGCTGGCGCCGATGGCGAGGCGGAGCGCGGCCGCGCCGAGTTCGAAGCGGGCGCGGCACTCCGGGCAGGCCGCCTTGAAGAGGACCGGGATCACGGGACGGGAAATACCGGGCAATACCGACATGTTCCGCAATTCTCCTCAGCTCTGGTGGTCGAGCGCGGGTGGTTCCTCGTAGCCGGCCAGCGCCTCGCGGGCCGCGCGCCGGGCGCTCTCGGCGAGGTCGTCCGGCGAGACGATCCGGCCGTCCTGGCCGAGGCGCAGCGCCAGGCGCCGCAGCGATGCGGGGTCGGGCGTGCGCAGCGTGATCCGCAGGCCGCCGTCGGGGAGCTCCTCGGCGCTGTCGTGCGGGTAGTACTCGGCGACCCAGCGGCCGCCGGGGCCGACCTCGACGACGACCTCGGGGTCCTCGGCGGACGGCTGGACGAGCCCCTCCGACAGGTCTCGCAGCTCCAGCTCGGGCGGCGCGGAGGCCTCGTCGAGCAGGCGGATCTCGGCGACCCGGTCGAGGCGGAAGGTGCGCCGGGCCTCGGAGAGCCGGCACCACGCCTCCATGTAGGTGTGGCCGACGGCGAAGAGCCGGATCGGGTCGACCTCGCGCTCGGTGAGCTCGTCGCGGGCGGGCGAGTAGTACTTCACCCACAGCCGGCGGCGCTCGGAGATCGCCCGGTCGACCTCGGCGAAGACGCCACCCTCGGACTCGAAGGTGACCGAGAGCCGGGAGCTGGCACCGGCGGCCTCGCCGGCCGCGGCCTCCAGCTTGGCGGTGGCGCGCAGCAGCGCCTGCCGGTCGCCCTCGCGCAGGCCGGGCAGCGTGGAGACGGCCCGCGCGGCCACGAGGAGCGCGGTCGCCTCGTCGGCGGCGAGCCGGAGCGGGGCCGCGACGTCGTCCGGGTTGTGCCACCAGATGCGGTCGCCGTCGGTGTCGATGTCCAGGAGGTCGCCGCCTCGGAAGCTCGTGCCGCACATGGGCAGCACGTCGAGGTCGGAGATCAGTTCGTCCTCGGTGATGCCGAAGGCGCGGGCCACGTCCGCGACGTGGGCGCCGGGGCGCTCGCGCAGATAGGTCACCAGCGACAGCATCCGCCGCGTCTGGTCGATGGCGTTTGCAGCCATGGTCGTACGGTCCCCCTCAGCCCTTGGCCACGGCGCGCAGCCGGTCCATCACGTCGGCCCGCAGATCGGCGGGCTCCAGCACGACCACGTCGGGGCCGAACTCCACGAGGTGGGCGTCCAGCCCGTGCCCGTACGGAATCTCCAACTCGTCCCACCCGTCGCCGAGTTCCCGCGTCGAGGTGGCCCGTGAGCGCAGCGGGTAGCCGGCTCCGGCGCGCAGCCGGATCCTGGCCGAGCGGGTCGCGGTCTCCCCCGCCCAGCTCTCGACCGTCTCGCGCACGGTGACGACGTCGGGCACCGGCGCGGTGAAGGCGGCCGCGCGGGAGCGGACCCGGCCGGAGATGCGGCTGAGCCGGAACACCCGCTCGGCACCCCGGTCCCGGTCCCAGCCGGCCAGGTACCAGTGGCCGCGCCAGCACTCCAGGCCCCAGGGCTCGACGTGCCGGGCCTCGGGGCGTACGGCGGTGACCTTGCGGTAGTCGAAGACGACGGGGCGCCGGTCGCGGCAGGCCAGCATCAACGGCTCGAAGGCCGTCTCATGGACCGGGATGCGCGGCTCGATGGCGCTGTGCTCATACGGATTGTCGGCTTCCGGCATGCCGGCGGCGCGCAGCTTCTGGAGCGCTCCGCTGGCCGCGCCCGCGAGCCGGGCCTGCTGCCAGACGCGGGCGGCGAGCCCGAGGGCCGCGGCCTCCTCGGCGTCGAGCTGGACCGGCGGCAGGCGGTTGCTGTCGCGGCGGGCGAGGTAGCCGGTCTCGCCGTCGAGGTTCTCGACGGTCTCGATGACAAGGCCGAGCTCCCGCAGATCGTCCTTGTCCCGCTCGAACATCCGGTTGAAGGAGTCGTCGGACCCGGCTTCGAGATAGGCCTCAATGGACTCGCGCAGCTCCCGCTTGCTGAGTGCGCGCCGTGTCCCGAGCAGACACAGCGCCAGGTTCATCAGCCGCTCGGCCTTGGCAATCGCCATCGATGCCCTACGCCCTCTCTCGTTGTGCGCTACGACCGTTGACCGTACCGCCCCCGGCTGTCCGGGCAAAAGCCGAGGGCCCATGCCAGCAGGCATGGGCCCTCGGTCTGATCAGCTCCGATCACTCGGGACTGATCGAGGTGCGTCTCAGACGGAGACCAGGTCGCAGACGAAGATCAGCGTCTCGCCCGGGGCAATGGCGCCGCCGGCGCCGCGGTCGCCGTAGGCGAGGTGGGCCGGGATGGTCAGCCGGCGGCGGCCGCCGACCTTCATGCCCTGGATGCCCTGGTCCCAGCCGGAGATGACCTGGCCGGCACCCAGCTTGAACTCCAGCGGGTTGCCGCGGTTCCAGGAGGCGTCGAACTCCTCGCCGGTGGAGAAGGCCACGCCGACGTAGTGGACCTTGACGAAGTCGCCGGCCTTGGCGACGGCGCCGTCGCCCTCCCAGATCTCCTTGATCTCCAGGTCCGCCGGCGGCTGACCCTCGGGGAAGTCGATCTCGGGCTTGTCGATGCTCACGTAATGCTCCTACTTATCGCTATGGGCAACCCGGACAGTCTTACACTGCTCCGAGGATGTCCACGACGAAGACCAGGGTCGAGTTGGCCGGGATGTCCGCGCCCTGGGCCTTGTCCTTGTAGCCCTGCTCCGGCGGGATGACCAGCAGGACACGGCTGCCGACCTTCTTGCCGACGAGACCCTTGTCCCAGCCCTCGATGACCTGGCCCTGACCGATCGCGGTCGAGAACGGGGCGCCGGTCTTCCAGGACGTGTCGAACAGCTTCGCCTGAGGCAGGCCCTCGTTGGGCTTCCAGGTGGCGCCGCTGTACTGCATGTAGACGGTCTGGCCGCTCTTGACCTCGGCGCCCTTGCCCTCGATGAGGACCTGGTCGACGAGCTTCTTCGGCGGGTCGTTCTTGGGGACCGTGATCGTGGCCGCCTCGTCCTTGTCCGCCTTGATCTGCGGCAGGTCGGACGGGATGGCGGCCTGGGTGCCCTCGACCTTCTTCGGCATCACGCTGTCGACGTCGAGGACGAAGACCAGGTTGTCGGTACCGGAGACGCCGAGCTCCTGCTTGCCCGCGGCGCCGAACGCGGCGGACGGCGGGGCGACGACCAGGACGCGGGCGCCGACCTTCTGGCCGAGCACCGCCTCGCTGAACGCGGGGATGTAGGTCTGCGAGCCGGCCGGGATGACCTGGGGCACGCCGTCCTTGTCGTAGGAACCGGCGAGGTCCTTGCCGCTCTTCCAGATCTTCCCGGTGTACTTCGTCACCGCGAGGTCGTCCTTCTTGACCTCGGGGCCGGTGCCCGCGGTCAGCGTCTTGACGACGAACTTCCCGCTCGGGTCGCCCTTGGGGATGGTGATCGTGGGCTTCTTGCCCAGGTCGCCCGCGACGGTGGGCATCGGCGAGGCGTCGGACACCGGCTTGGGAGCGGCGGGCTGGGACGCCTGGCCGGAGGGGGAGGCGGACGCGTCCTTCTTCTTCGCCGAGTCGTCACCTCCTCCGCAGGCCGCGGTGAGCATCAAGGCCGGCACGATGAGCGCGGCAGCAAGTCGGCGTCGCACAGTGGTCCTCGGGGTAGCTGGAACGGTCGGAGCCGCCACTCTACGGCCCCACTCCGGTACCACAAGGGTCCGGCATGCCCGGGGGCCCCGCACGCAACAGCGCACGGGGCCCCGGTCACGACCACTGATGCCGTCTCACATACCGGCGATCAGCTTCTCCACCCGGTCGTCCACCGACCGGAACGGGTCCTTGCACAACACGGTGCGCTGCGCCTGGTCGTTGAGCTTCAGGTGCACCCAGTCGACGGTGAAGTCCCGGCGCTGCTCCTGGGCACGGCGGATGAAGTCGCCGCGCAGGCGGGCCCTGGTGGTCTGCGGGGGCACCGACTTGCCCTCGAAGATCTTCAGGTCGTTGCAGATCCTGGCCGCCTGGCCCTTGCGCTCCAGGAGGTAGTACAGGCCCCGCCGGCGGTGGATGTCGTGGTAGGCGAGGTCTATCTGCGCGACGCGCGGGTGCGACATGGTCATGTTGTTCTTGGCCCGGTACCGCTCGATGAGCTTGTACTTCATGACCCAGTCGATCTCGGTGCCGATCCGGTCGAGGTCCTCGGCCTCGATCGCGTCCAGGGTGCGGCCCCACAGTTCGAGGACCTGGTCGACGGTGCCGGTGCGGATGCCGCGGCGCTCCACGAAGTCCACGGCCTTCTCGTAGTACTCGCGCTGCACTTCGAGGGCGGAGGCCTCGCGCCCGCTGGCCAGGCGCACCTTGCGCTGGCCCGTGAGGTCGTGCGAGACCTCGCGGATGGCTCGGATCGGGTTCTCCAGGGTGAGGTCGCGCATGACCGTACCGGCTTCGATCATGCGCAGGACGAGGTCGGTGGCGCCGACCTTCAACAGCATGGTCGTCTCGGACATGTTGGAGTCGCCGACGATGACGTGCAGGCGCCGGTAGCGCTCGGCGTCCGCGTGCGGCTCGTCCCGGGTGTTGATGATGGGGCGCGAGCGGGTGGTGGCGGAGCTGACGCCCTCCCAGATGTGTTCGGCGCGCTGGCTGACGCAGTAGACCGCGCCGCGCGGGGTCTGCAGCACCTTGCCGGCGCCGCAGATCAACTGGCGGGTGACGAGGAACGGAATGAGGATGTCCGCGAGCCGGGAGAACTCTCCGTGCCGGGCGACGAGATAGTTCTCGTGGCATCCGTAGGAGTTTCCCGCCGAGTCGGTGTTGTTCTTGAAGAGATAGACGTCGCCCGCGATTCCCTCCTCGTGCAGGCGGCGTTCGGCGTCGACGAGCAGGCCTTCGAGAATGCGCTCGCCGGCTTTGTCGTGGGTGACCAGTTCGGTCACGTTGTCGCATTCGGGAGTTGCGTATTCCGGATGCGATCCCACGTCCAGGTAGAGGCGGGCGCCGTTCCGCAGAAAGACGTTGCTGCTGCGGCCCCATGACACAACACGGCGGAAGAGGTAGCGCGCCACTTCGTCAGGAGACAGTCGGCGCTGTCCCCTGAACGTGCACGTGACGCCGTACTCGTTCTCCAGCCCGAAAATGCGGCGGTCCATGAGTGAACATTACGCCTGATGGCCTGAGCTGAAACCGGGTTCGACGGCACGGTTTCGATCATTTTCGTCAACTCCGGCGACATCAAGCCGACGCCCGGGAGCTGCCAGGACGCGCTGGGTGGCCAGGAGTACGACGAGGGCCGCGATGCCGCCGCCGCCCGCGACCGCGAAACTGGCGCCCGTTCCGCCGAGTTCGACCGCCGGGCCCGCGGCCGCCGTGCCGAGCGCGGTGCCGACGCCGAACGCCGTCACCAGCCAGGAGAACGCCTCGGTGACCGTGCCGCGCGGGGCGTGCCGGTCGACGACGATGAACGCGCAGGCGATGGACGGCGCGAGGAAGAGGCCGGAGACGACGGTGAGCGCGGCCATCGCGGGCACGCCGGGGACCAGCGTCAGCGGCAGGTAGCCGACCGCGAGCAGCGCGACCAGAATCCGCAGCCGCTTCTCGGGGGCCCCGCTCCACTGCCGGGCCCCGTAGACGAGCCCGCCGAGCAGCGCGCCGAGTCCGTTGGCGGTCATCAGCCAGCCGTAGATCGTGTCGCTGCCGTGGTCGTCGGCGTAGGCGGACGCGGCGACGATGATGGCGCCGAGCGCGAGGCCGACGAAGAAGAAGGAGCCGAGCAGCGCGAGGAGTCCGGGCGAGCGCAGTGCGCCGAGCCAGTGCGCCTCGCGGGGCGCCGAACGCCAGGTCCTGGACGGCTCGGAGAGTACGACGCTGAGCGCGCCGAGCACCCCGAGCGCGTTGATGAGCAGCAGCGCGGTGGCGGGCGACCAGAGCGCGATGGACACGGTGACGAGCAGCGGGCCGACCGTGAACATCACCTCCTGGGCTATCGCGTCCATGGCGTACGCGGTGTGCACCTGGTCCTCGCGCTTGAGGACGCTGGGCCACAGGGCGCGCAGACCGCCCTCCAGGGGCGGAGTGGCGAGCCCGGCGACGAGTACGGCCGCGTACGCGACGGCCACCGGCTCGATGCCGACGACGGCGAGCAGGACCATGCCGAGGGCCGCGAGGACGGAGGCGGGGAGCATCACGCGCGGCTGTCCGTACAGGTCGACGGCGCGCCCGAGCAGCGGCTGGCCGACGGCCGTGGCCAGGCCGTACACGGCGGTCAGCGCGCCCGCGAGGGAGTAGCTGCCGCCCTCGGCCCGCACGAGGAAGACGACCGCGATCGCGGCGGTCGCGTTCGGCAGCCGGCCGGTGAGCGTGCCCGCGAGCAGCCGCGCGGCGTGCCGGGTCCGAAGGATCTCCGCGTATCCCGCCGCCATGGCCACTCCTCACGTGTTACGTATAACTTCCGAGGTCATACGTACCATGTGGCAAGCCTGCGGGTCTACCCCGCACCCGCCGACCAGCCGCCCTGGAGGACCTGTGACCAGCCCGGACATCCCGGAGTCCACGCCGACGGCGGCCCGCGCGGGGGTGCGCGCCGCCCGCGCCGCGATGTCCGGCCGGCCGGCCGGGTCCCGGCCCACCAGCAGGGACGTGGCGAGCGCGGCGGGCGTCTCGCAGGCCACCGTCTCGCTGGTCCTGGGCGACAAGTGGCGGGGCCGGGTCTCGGAGCGGACCGCGGGCCTGGTCAGGGAGGCCGCACGGGAGCTCGGCTACCGCCCCAACCTGGCCGCGCGCAGCCTGCGGCTCGGCCGCACCAGGACGGCGCTGCTCGTCGTGCCCGCCATGACCAGCGAGTTCTTCGCCCAGGTCTACGCGGGCGCGGCCAAGGTCGCCGCCGAGCACGGCTTCGGCGTGGTGCTCTACCCCTCCCCCGAGGGCATCGGCCCGGCCCGCGACCCCTTCGACTCCGCGCGCACCGCGCTCGACGGGGTCATCGCCTCCTCGATGGCGGCGGGCGCGCTCGCCTCGATCCGCGGCAGCGACCTGCCGCTGGTCATGCTCGACAGCGACCCCGACGAGCCCGGGCCCGCGGCCCACGTCAACCTCGACATCGCCGACGGCGTACGGCGCCTGACGGAGCATCTGCTCGGGCTCGGCCACCGCCGGTTCGTCCACGTCGCGGCCGACGTGGACTCCTGGACGTTCGTCGTCCGCGCCCGCGCGCTGACGGACGCGCTCGCCGGGGTGCCGGGCGCCGAACTGCGTACGGTCCGGGCGGCGCTCGGCGTGGACTCCGGGCGGGAGGCCGCCGAGCAGGCCCTGCGCGCCGCCGGCCCGCGCCCGACGGCGCTGGTCTGCGACGACGACTTCCTGGCCGCGGGCGCCTGCAAGGCGGCCCACCGGCTCGGCCTTCGCATCCCCGACGACGTGTCGGTCACCGGGTTCGACGGCCTCACCCTCGCCACCGCCCTTGAGCCGGAGCTCACCACGCTCGCGCTGCCCGCCGAGCAGGTCGGCGCCCGCGGCATGGCCGCGCTGCTCGCCGTCCTGGAGGGGCGCCCGCCCGAGACCGGGGACCTGCCCGTCTCACTGGCGGTACGGGGCTCAACGGCCGCGCCCCGGCCCACCTGAGGCGGAACCGGGGCGCGTGAGGCAGCGGGGGGGGGACTACTCGTCCTCCGCCTCCTCCAGGTCCGAGGGGGCCTCGGTGGGCTCCGTCTTGGCCACATCCGCCTGGAGCAGCCGGGAGAGCTGACGGCCGACGATCCGCTTGAACTTCCGCTGCTGCGGCCGCGTCCGGTCGAGGACCGCGACCTCAAGGCGCTCGGCGGGGATCTCCCGGTCCGCGCCGTTCGTCTGGTTCGACAAGGCCTGCACGGCCAGCCTCAGCGCCTCGGCGAGCGACATGCCGTCCTGGTGGCGCTGGTCCAGGAACGTGCTGATCTGTTCGGCGTTGCCGCCGACCGCGACCGAGCCGTGCTCGTCCACGATCGAGCCGTCGTGCGGCAGCCGGTAGATCTGGTCCTCTTCGGGCGTGCTGCCGACCTCGGCGACGACCAGCTCCACCTCGTACGGCTTCTCGCCGACACTGGAGAAGATGGTGCCCAGAGTCTGCGCGTAGACGTTGGCGAGCCCACGGGCCGTCACGTCGTCGCGGTCGTAGGTGTATCCGCGCAGATCCGCGTAACGGACGCCGCCGATGCGGAGGTTCTCGTACTCGTTGTACTTGCCGGCGGCCGCGAAGCCGATCCGGTCGTAGATCTCGCTGAACTTGTGCAGCGCGCGGGACGGGTTCTCACCGACGAACACGATGCCGTCGGCGTACTGGATCACGACCAGGCTGCGGCCGCGGGCGATGCCCTTGCGGGCGTACTCCGCACGGTCGGCCATGGCCTGCTGGGGTGAGACATAGAACGGGGTCGACACCGGCTAACCGTCCCTTTCTGTCAGTGGCGAAGTCATCTCGGGGCCTGCTCGGGCCTCAGAGGAGGGAGGCCCGCGGGCCGTCGGGCTGCTCCAGCCGCCGTTCCAGGATGGTGCGGGCGAGCTCGGAGGACTCCGCCTCGGTGAGCCTGCGGAAGCCGTCCTCGGTGATGACGGTGACGATCGGGAAGATCCGGCGCGCCATGTCCGGGCCGCCGGTCGCCGAGTCGTCGTCGGCGGCGTCGTAGAGCGCCTGGATGACGAGCGTGGTCGTCTCCTGCTCCGTCAGATCGTCGCGGTAGAGCTTCTTCATGGAGCCCCGGGCGAAGATCGAGCCGGAGCCGGTGGCGGCGAAGCCGTGCTCCTCGGACCGGCCGCCGGTGACGTCGTAGGAGAAGATCCGGCCCTTCTCGCGGTCCACGTCGTAGCCCGCGAAGAGCGGGACCACGGCGAGGCCCTGCATGGCCATGCCCAGGTTGCTGCGGATCATCGTGGAGAGCCGGTTGGCCTTGCCCTCCAGGGAGAGCGTGGCGCCTTCGACCTTCTCGAAGTGCTCCAGCTCCAGCTGGAAGAGCTTGACCATCTCGACCGCGAGGCCGGCGGTGCCGGCGATGCCGACCGCCGAGTACTCGTCGGCCGGGAAGACCTTCTCGATGTCGCGCTGGGCGATCATGTTGCCCATCGTGGCCCGCCGGTCGCCGGCCAGGACGACCCCGCCGGGGAACGTCGCCGCGACGATCGTCGTGCCGTGCGGCGCTTCGATGTGACCCTGCACGGGCGGCAGGGCGCGCTTGCCGGGCAGCATCTCCGGCGAGTGCTCGGACAGGAAGTCCATGAATGAGGAGGAGCCAGGCGTCAGGAAGGCAGCTGGTAGACGCCCGGTGCCACGAGTGTTGGCTTCCACGAGTTTCCTTCCAAGTAGGCGGCAGCCCGACGGACGGTGTTGGGGTCGTCTCCCAACTTGCCGATGGCCGAATTGCAGTTGAAGCAGAGTACGCCTCGGACCTTACCCGTCTTGTGGCAGTGATCCACATGCGCGGCCGGAGCAGACAAACATATGCAGCAGACGCCCCCTTGAGAGGCAATCAACCCGTCGCGTTCGGCTTCCGTGATGCCGTACTGGCGCTTGAGGTGGTCCTGCCGCCCGCGCTCGGCCCTGCACGCTTTGCAGCGGGTCGACAGACCATCCGATGCGGTCGCATTGCGATGCCATTCACTGTGAGGTTTGGCCTCGCCACACGTCCGACAGAGCTTGTGCCCAGCCGGGACATCCACCTGTTCCCGAACCGGCTTGCCCATGGCCTCCCGGCGACGCCGGTAGTGCGTGGCGCTGCACTCCGCCACGCACTCCCGGCAGTGCACCTGCAGGCCGTCACGCCGATTCTTGTCCCTCGCGAATGCAGCAAGAGGCCGATCTCGCGTGCATTTCCTGCATTGCTTTGCGTTCGATTCGCCAGCCACCCTCATCCTCCGCCACCTTCGATTCGAAGGGAAAAGCGGCGCGATAGCCTTTACTGTCCACCTTTTTGCACGAATGAGCGCACGAAATCCTCGGCGTTCTCCTCGAGGACGTCGTCGATCTCGTCCAGCACCGAGTCCACGTCGTCCGACAACTTCTCCTGCCGCTCCTTGAGGTCTTCCGAAGCCTGCGCGTCCTGCGCCTGCTCCTCGACCTCCTCGGTGGAGCGCGTCGCCTTCTGCTGGCCGCCGCCGGTGTCCTTGGTCGCCATCTACCTCACCCCGCTCGGTTCGATGTCCTTGATCAGACCCTACAAGCAGGGTCTGACATCGGCCCCGCACTTCGTGGAACGTGCGGGGCCTACCTCTGTGTTTCCCACACCTGCGGCCTTTCAGCCGCCTGAGAGCACCCGCACCAGATCTTCGGCCGTGCGGCACCGGTCGAGCAGCGCCTTCACGTGATTACGCGTTCCGCGTAGGGGTTCCAGGGTTGGCACCCGCTGCAGCGAGTCACGGCCCGGCAGGTCGAAGATCACCGAGTCCCAGGAGGCCGCCGCGACGTCGTCCGCGTACTGCTCCAGGCAGCGGCCGCGGAAATACGCCCTGGTGTCCTCTGGGGGCTTGGTCTGCGCCCGCAGGACGCCGGGATCGTCCAGGAGGCGCTTCATCTTGCCGCGGGCCACCAGACGGTTGTAGAGACCCTTCTCGGGCCGTACGTCCGCGTACTGGAGGTCCACCAAGTGCAGCCGGGCCGCGTCCCAGTCGAGGCCGTCGCGGCGCCGGTAGCCCTCCATCAGCTCGCGCTTGGCGATCCAGTCGAGCTCGCCCGACAGGCTCATCGGGTCGTTCTCCAGCCGGTTCAGGACGTCCTCCCAGCGGACCAGGACGTCCTTGGTCTGCTCGTCGGCGTCCGCCCCGAACCGCTCCTCGACGTACTTGCGCGCCAGCTCGAAGTACTCCATCTGCAGCTGGACGGCCGTCAGCGTGCGGCCGCTGCGGAGCGTGACCAGGTGTTGCAGGGTGGGGTCGTGCGAGACCTGGTGGAGGGTGCGGACCGGCTGGTCCACGGCCAGGTCGACGTTGATGAACCCTTCCTCGATCATGGACAGGACCAGTGAGGTCGTGCCCAGCTTGAGGTACGTCGAGATCTCCGAGAGGTTCGCGTCGCCGATGATGACGTGCAGGCGGCGGTACTTCTCGGCGTCCGCGTGGGGCTCGTCGCGGGTGTTGATGATCGGGCGCTTGAGGGTCGTCTCCAGGCCGACCTCGACCTCGAAGTAGTCGGCACGCTGGCTGATCTGGAAGCCGTGCTCGTGGCCGTCCTGGCCGATGCCCACCCGTCCGGCGCCGGTGATGACCTGGCGCGAGACGAAGAACGGGGTCAGGTGGCGCACGATGTCCGAGAAGGCGGTCTCCCGCTTCATCAGGTAGTTCTCGTGCGTGCCGTACGAGGCGCCCTTGTTGTCGGTGTTGTTCTTGTACAGGTGGATCGGCTGGGCGCCGGGGAGTTGGGCCGCGCGCTCGGCCGCCTCGGCCATGATGCGCTCGCCGGCCTTGTCCCACAGGACGGCGTCGCGCGGGTTGGTGACTTCGGGTGAGCTGTACTCGGGGTGCGCGTGGTCGACGTAAAGGCGCGCCCCGTTGGTGAGGATGACGTTGGCGAGGCCGATGTCCTCGTCGGTCAACTGGCTTGAGTCTGCGGCCTCGCGGGCGAGGTCGAAGCCGCGGGCGTCCCGCAGCGGGTTCTCCTCCTCGAAGTCCCAGCGGGCGCGGCGCGCCCGGTGCATCGCCGCCGCGTAGGCGTTGACGATCTGGGACGAGGTGAGCATGGCATTGGCGTTGGGGTGGCCGGGGACGGAGATCCCGTACTCCGTCTCGATGCCCATTACTCGCCGTACGGTCATGCGGCCCTCCTTGCCCGGCGGCGCTCCCCCGCGGGAGCGGCGCTCAAGTACCGCTGGTTCTCCGGTGCGTGTGCGGTGCCCGTCCCCGCACTGCGCGACTCGGCGGTACCGAAGAGCCTAGAACGCCTTTGCGCTGGTGGGGAGATCAATTCCGTCATTGCTGTTGCCCTGCTTGTGGCCTGAAAAGCAGTCGGCTGCGGATGCCCGCCCGGGCACCCGCAGCCGGCCTGCCTTTTACAGGTACTGACCGGTGTTGGCCACCGTGTCGATGGAGCGTCCGGTGTCCGCGCCCTGCTTTCCGGTGACGAGGGTGCGGATGAATACGATCCGCTCGCCCTTCTTTCCGGAAATCCTGGCCCAGTCGTCCGGGTTGGTGGTGTTCGGCAGGTCCTCGTTCTCCTTGAACTCGTCCACGCAAGCCTGGAGGAGGTGGGAGATCCGAAGGCCCTTCTGGTTCTGGTCGAGGAAGGCCTTGATGGCCATCTTCTTGGCCCGGTCCACGATGTTCTGGATCATGGCGCCGGAGTTGAAGTCCTTGAAGTACAGGACTTCCTTGTCACCGTTGGCGTAGGTGACTTCGAGGAAGCGGTTCTCCTCGGTCTCCGCGTACATCTGCTCCACCACGGACTGGATCATCGCGTGGGTGGTGCCGTCCGCGTCCCCGCCGTGTTCGGCGAGGTCGTCGGCGTGCAGCGGCAGCGAGGAGCGGAGGTACTTGGCGAAGATGTCCTTGGCGGCCTCCGCGTCCGGACGCTCGATCTTGATCTTCACGTCGAGCCGGCCGGGCCGCAGGATCGCGGGGTCGATCATGTCCTCGCGGTTGGAGGCGCCGATGACGATGACGTTCTCCAGGCCCTCCACACCGTCGATCTCGGCGAGCAGCTGCGGAACGATGGTGTTCTCCACGTCCGAGCTGACGCCGGATCCGCGGGTGCGGAAGAGGGATTCCATCTCGTCGAAGAAGACGATGACGGGGGTGCCCTCGCTCGCCTTCTCCCGCGCACGCTGGAAGACGAGGCGGATGTGCCGCTCGGTCTCGCCGACGTACTTGTTGAGGAGCTCGGGGCCCTTGATGTTGAGGAAGTAGCTCTTCCCCGCGGGTTGGCCGGTCACCTCGGCGACCTTCTTGGCAAGGGAGTTGGCGACCGCCTTCGCGATCAGCGTCTTGCCGCATCCCGGCGGGCCGTAGAGCAGGATGCCCTTCGGCGGCCGCAGTTCGTGCTCCTTGAAGAGGTCGGGGTAGAGGTAGGGGAGTTCGACCGCGTCGCGGATCAGCTCGATCTGGTTGCCCAGACCGCCGATCTTGTCGTAGTCGACGTCCGGGACCTCTTCGAGGACGAGTTCCTCGACCTCGCTCTTCGGCACCACTTCGTAGACGTAGCCGGACCTGGGTTCCAGCAGGAGCGCATCGCCGGGGCGGATGGTGATGTCCAGGAGCGGCTCGGCGAGCCTCACCACCCGTTCCTCGTCGGTGTGCCCGACCACCAGGGCGCGCTCGCCGTCCTCCAGGATCTCCTTGAGGGTGACGATGTCCCCGGCGCGCTCGAACTCCATGGCCTCGACCACGTTGAGTGCTTCGTTGAGCATGACTTCCTGGCCGCGCCTCAGGTCGTCGAGCTCGACGCTGGGGCTGACGTTCACCCGGAGCTTGCGGCCCCCGGTGAAGATGTCGGCGGTGCCGTCCTCGTTGGACTGCAGGAAGACTCCGAAGCCGGCCGGCGGCTGCGCGAGCCGGTCGACCTCCTCCTTGAGGGCCACGATCTGGTCGCGGGCCTCGCGGAGCGTGTTGGCGAGCCGCTCGTTCTGCGCGGACACGCCCGCCAGACTGGTCTGCAGCTCGACGATCCGCTCTTCGAGAATCCTCGTATGACGCGGCGAGTCGGCGAGCTTACGTCGCAGGACGGCGATTTCCTGCTCTAGATAGGCAACCTGGCCGGCTGGGTCCTCAGACCCCCGCCCGGGCCGGATGCCGCGGTTGATGTCGTCGTCGTGGGCTGCCACGGTCCTCACCTCCTCCAAGGGGAGCTGGACGCTTCCTGACCCTACCTGGGCTGGTGGTGATTGAAACCCCTAGATCACAAAGACTCTGAGGTGTGTCTGATCTTCACCCTTGCGCTCTCCCTCACGCCAGGGGAATACCCACCCATCAACATCGGAAAGCGGGCGGTTGTTATCGTCGATGGCGTCAACACCCGTCAGGGCTGGCACCGATTGATTCACTCGCGCAGGAACGGCAGGCACATGAACGAGGCGCTCGAAGTCTGGATCGACCAGGACCTGTGCACCGGCGACGGCATCTGCGTCCAGTACGCCCCCGAGGTCTTCGAGCTGGACATCGACGGGCTTGCGTATGTGAAGAGTTCCGAGGACGAGTTGCTGCAGGCGCCCAGGGCCACAACACCCGTACCGCTGCCGCTGCTCCAGGACGTCGTGGACTCCGCGAAGGAGTGCCCGGGCGACTGCATTCACGTACGCCGGGTTTCGGACAGCGTCGAGGTGTACGGTCCCGACGCGGAGTGAGCGGAGGGTGACCCGGTGCTACTCGGGGCCGCTCAGACGCCCGTCGCGGCGGCGCCGGTCGAGCGGACGAACTTGCCGCCCTGCCAGCGCCACTTGACCTCCTGGCGTACATCCGGCTCGAAGCGGGGCACGTCGTCGGAGGAGTACCCGAGCAGGGTCGCCGCCACCGCCCCGTCCCGTACGTCGAAGTCGGCGACGGTCTGCTTCCCCTTGGGGTCCAGCAGCGTCGCCACCACGCGCGGCGGGGCCCCCTTCACGACCGGCTTCGTCAGGACGTAGATGCCGCTGGGCGGGGTGCCGCCGCCGGCGTTGCAGTGCACGACCGCGACGGTCTCGGGGACGCCGTCGCCGTCGAGGTCGCCCGAGGCCTTCTTCTCCACCACTGTGCCGATGCTTCCGCAGTCGAGCGGGAAGGTGACCGCGCCCGTGTCGGGGGCGGCCGCCGTCGTGAGGGGGGTGGTGCTTCGCTCGCCGGGTGTCTGGGAGGCCTTGGCGGCGTCCGGCTGCAGGAAGCCCGCGATCGCGACCACGGCGGCCATCGCGGTCGCGGTGGCGATCCAGTGCACGGGGCGGGCGTGGGTGTGCGCGAGCTCAGGGACGGCGGCAGTCTGCACGCGGGAGGTCTCCTGTGAAGGGCGGTGCGAGTGGTGGGGGTGGCCAGCATCGTGCCACACGTCACAGGTGGGCGGAATACCGGGGCAACAGGCTCAACGTAAAGGCGCCGCCGCCGAGTTCCCGTGTCGGTCCGGGAACTCGGCGGCGGCGCCGGTTCGTTGTACGAGGCTCAGCCCCTGAACTGGAAGTCAGTCCTTGTTGGGGCCCTCGTAGTCGTCGCCGTACGCGCCCTTGGCGGGGCGGCGGCGGCGCATCGGCGGTTCCACGCCGTCCGCGAGGCGGCGGGCGGTCACCAGGAAGCCGGTGTGGCCGATCATCCGGTGGTCCGGGCGGACGGCCAAGCCCTCGACGTGCCAGTTGCGGATCATCGATTCCCAGGGCTGCGGCTCGGCGAAACAGCCGATCTCGCGGATGGACTCGACGGTGCGCGAGAGCTGGGTGGTGGTGGCCACGTAGCAGCACAGGATGCCGCCGGGGACGAGCGCCTTGGAGACGGCGTCCAGGCACTCCCAGGGGGCGAGCATGTCCAGGATCACGCGGTCGACGTCGGTGTCCGACAGGTTGTCCTGGAGGTCGCCGACGGTGAGCTGCCAGGCGGGGTGCGGTCCGCCGAAGTAGCGCTCCACGTTCTGCGTGGCGATCTCGGCGAAGTCCTCGCGGCGCTCGTAGGAGTGCAGCATTCCGTGGTCGCCGATGGCGCGCAGCAGGAAGGCGCTCAGCGAGCCCGAGCCGACCCCTGCCTCGACGACGCGGGCGCCGGCGAAGATGTCGGCGAAGGCCAGGATCTGCCCCGCGTCCTTGGGGTAGACCACGGCGGCGCCGCGGGGCATGGACAGGACGAAGTCGGGGAGCAGGGGGCGCAGCGCGAGGTAGGCGACGTTTCCCGTGGTTCGGACAACACTGCCCTCGGGAGCACCGATCAGCTCGTCGTGCGGGAAGGAACCCTTGTGGGTGTGGAAATTCTTCCCGGCTTCGAGCGTGAACGTGTAGTGGCGTCCCTTGGGGTCGGTGAGCTGGACCTGGTCCCCGACCTTGAAGGGCCCGCGACGGCGGGCGGCACCGGTCGGTTCGGACATACGACCAGAGTACCGGCCGTACGGGGCCGCGAACGCCACGGCGACGGCGCCCGGTGTCAGGAGCCGGGCCGCGCCATGGCGGCCACGAAGGCCTTCTCGACGTCGGCCGCGGACAGCACTCCGTAGATCTCGCCGGTCTCCTCGACGACCAGGTACTCGGTGGCGGGGGTGGCTCGGAGCAGGTCGAGCAGTGGCTCTCCGGCGAGTTCGGCCGGGATGCGCATGCCGTCGGTGAGGTCCTGGGCGAGGCCGCTGACGGCGACCCAGGGGCGGCGGTGTTCGGGGACGCCGACGATGGCCGCCTCGCGGACGAGGCCGGTCGGGTCGCCGTGCCCGTCGACGACGACCAGGGCGCGGGCGCCCGCCTCGTTGGCGCGGCGCAGCGCCTCGGAGAGCGGGGTGGTGGACTCGACGGGCACGGCGCGCCGGGTGAGGGTGCGGGCGCGCAGCTCGGGGAGGTGTTCGCGCAGCCGGGCCATGCGCAGGCTGTTGCCGGCGCCGGTCCAGATGATGGCGGCGAGGATGGCGGCGAGCAGCGCGTCGGTGACGGTGTCCATGCCGCTGACCTCGTCGGGCGAGTTGCCGAGAACCCCGGTCTGGGTGAGCAGCGGCAGGCCGATGAGGACGGTGACGGCGAGCGCGCGGCCGACCCAGGCGGCGGCGATGGTGCCGCTCATGGGCTTGCCGGTGATCTTCCAGACGACGGCACGGAGCATGCGGCCGCCGTCCAGGGGCAGGCCGGGCAGCAGGTTGAAGCCGGCCACGATCAGGTTGGAGATCATCAGGCCGGCCAGGAGCACGCCGGGCACGGTGCCGGGCTCGACGGCCTTCATGCCGAGGTAGAAGACGCCGGACAGGACCAGCGAGAGCAGCGGGCCGACGAAGGCGAGGACGAACTCGCGGCCCGGGGTCTCGGTCTCCTTCTCGATCTCGGAGACACCGCCGAAGAATTGGAGCTGGATGCGGCGCACCGGCAGTTTGAAGCGGAGCGCGGCGACGGTGTGGGCGAGTTCGTGAACCAGTACGGAGGCGTAGAAGGCCACGGCGAAGAAGAGCGACACGAGGTAGCGGGCGGCGCCGAGTTCGGGCAGGACCCGGTCGAGCTGGCCGCCGAAGACCCAGGTGATCAGGGCTGCGACCAGGAACCAGCTGGGGGCGACGTAGACGGGCACTCCGAAGGGGCGGCCCATCAGGAGTCCGCCGCCGGGTCCGGAGCGGGGCTGCTTGCCCTTGCCCGGGCCCGGACCCGGGGTGTTGCCGTCCGCGCCGGACTGCGGCCGTCCGCGCTCGCCGCTCTCGCCGCTGTCTTCCACGGGTTCCCTTCGTCGGTACGATGCCTGCTCCGGGAAATCTGCCCCGGAGCCCCGGCCGGACTCGCCTCGTCCGCCGAATGTTCGCTGCATGGTGCGATGCCACGATCATGCAGGGTGAGGGCGCCTGTCGTCGATGGTATTCCGCTCGCTGTCAGTGGCGGGTCGTAGGGTCTGTGTCATGAGTACGAGCACCGGTGGGGCCGCGGCCGCACAGCAGCCAACGTCGCTGTCGCCGTCGCGGGCGAACGACTTCATGCAGTGCCCCTTGCTGTACCGGTTCCGGGTGATCGACCGGCTGCCCGAGAAGCCGAGCGAGGCGGCCACGCGCGGCACGCTGGTGCACGCCGTTCTGGAGCGGCTCTTCGACGACCCGGCCGCCGAGCGAACTGCGCCGCGCGCGAAGTCGATGATCCCGGGGCAGTGGGACCGGCTGCTCGAATCGAAGCCGGAGCTGACCGAGCTGTTCGCCGAGGACACCGGGGGCGAGCGGCTCACCAAGTGGCTGGGCGAGGCCGAGCGCCTGGTGGAGCGGTGGTTCTCGCTGGAGGATCCGACGCGCCTGGAGCCGGTGGAGCGGGAGTTCTTCGTCGAGACCGAGCTGGATTCGGGGCTGCGCCTGCGCGGGGTCATCGACCGGGTGGACGTGGCGCCCACCGGCGAGGTGCGGATCGTCGACTACAAGACGGGCAAGGCCCCGCGGCCGGAGTACGCGGAGGGCGCGCTCTTCCAGATGAAGTTCTACGCCCTGGTGGTGTGGCGGCTGAAGCAGGTCGTGCCGCGCCGGCTCCAGCTGGTCTACCTGGGCAGCGGCGACGTGCTGACGTACGACCCGGTCGAGGCCGATCTCGTCCAGGTGGAGCGGAAGCTGCACGCGCTGTGGGAAGCGATCCGGCTCGCCACCGAGACGGGCGACTGGCGGCCCCGGCCCACCAAGCTGTGCGGCTGGTGCGACCACCAGGCGGTCTGTCCGGAATTCGGTGGGACTCCCCCGGTATACCCGTTGTCCATCAGCCCGGCGCCGGAGTCGGCAGGCTGAGTCCCAGCGGCGGCCGTCGGCCCGGGACGTCCCGGGGTGCCGGTCGCCCGGCCCCTCGCCCGGCCGCACCCACCGCTGGTGAGCAGGGCAGAATGGGCCCGGTCCAGCAATCCTGATGAGGAGTACCCGTGGCGATCCGCGTCCTACTGGTCGACGACCAGCCGCTGCTGCGCACCGGCTTCCGGATGATCCTGGAGGCCGAGCAGGACATCGCGGTGGTCGGCGAGGCCGGTGACGGTTTGCAGGCCCTCGATCAGGTCCGGGCGCTGCAGCCCGATGTGGTCCTCATGGACATCCGGATGCCCCGGATGGACGGCGTCGAGGCGACCCGGCAGATCAGCGGGCCCGGCAAGGACGGCCCCGCGAAGGTGCTCGTCCTGACCACCTTCGACCTCGACGAGTACGTGGTGGAGGCGCTCAAGGCGGGGGCCAGCGGCTTCCTCCTGAAGGACGCGCCCGCCAACGAGCTGGTGCAGGCGATCCGGGTGGTCGCGGCCGGCGAGGCGATGCTGGCGCCGTCGATCACGCGCCGGCTGCTCGACAAGTACGCCGACCACCTGCCGTCCGGCGAGGAGCCGGTGCCGGACACGCTGCACACGCTGACCGACCGCGAGGTCGAGGTCCTGAAGCTGGTCGCCCGCGGGCTTTCCAACGCGGAGATCGCGGCGGATCTGTTCGTCAGCGAGACGACGGTGAAGACGCATGTGGGGCATGTGCTGACGAAGCTCGGGCTCCGGGACCGGGTGCAGGCGGCCGTCTACGCGTACGAGAGTGGGCTTGTGCGGCCCGGTGCGCAGTAGGGCGGGGTGGCTCCCTGAGCCTTCCGGGGGCGCTGCCCCCGGGCCCCCGCTCCTCAAACGCCGGAGGGGCTGATGGGCGCCGATGGATTTCGGCTGCGGACCGTGCATGGCTGGTCGCGCCCACGCGGCGGAGCCGCACAATGTCACAGCCCCGCGCCCCTAGCAGGATCCTGTACAGGCTGGACCCGGGGCTGCACATGTCGCAGCCCCGCGCCCCTGGCGGGTTGTCGCCCCTCAGCCCTTCTTGATTTCCCAGAAGCGGAACACCGTTGACGCGTCCAGGGTCCACTCCAGGCCCGTGATGCCGGTCCGGGCCACCGCGTACTGCTTGCCCTGCCACAGCGGGAGGACCGGGAGTTCGTCGGCGACGATGTCCTGGAGCTTGGCGAAGTCGCTCTCGGTGGCCGAACGGTCGGCGGTGGCGGCGGTCGCCGGGAGGATCTCGTCGGTGATCTGCTTGTTCGTGTAGTTGTTGGACAGCACGTTGCCCTTGCCGAAGAACGGCAGGGTGAAGTTGTCCGGGTCCGGGTAGTCGGGGACCCAGCCCTTCACGTAGACGCCGTACTTCCCGGCCTCGATGTCCTTCTCGTACTGCTTGAACTCGACCGACTGCACATCCGCGTCGAACAGCCCGCTCGCGTTGAGCTGCCCGGCTATCGCCTTCAACTCGTCGTCGGTGGACGGGCCGTAGCGGCTCGGCGTGGACCACAGGGTCAGCTTCACCTTGCCGGTGATGCCCGCCGAGTGCAGGGCCGCCTTCGCCTTGGCGGGCTGGGGGCTGGCGCCGTACATGTCGAACAGGGCGGTGTTGTGCGCCGTGATGCCGCTCGGTATGACCGAGTACAGGGGGCTCGCGGTGGACGAGTACACGTCGCGCACCAGGGCCTCGCGGTCCACGAGGTAGGCGATCGCCTTGCGCACTCCGGCCTTGCCGACGACCGGGTCCTTCATGTTGAAGACCAGGTCCTGGACCTCGGCGCTGGAGCCCTCTATGACGTCGATGCCCTTCTTGTCCGCCGTCGGCGAAGCCTGCAGGGCGGCGGTGTCCTTGGCGGTGAGGCCTCGGTAGGCGACGTCGACGTCGCCCTTGTTCAGGGCGTCGGCAAGGGCCTTCTGGTCGCCGTGGAAGAGCTTCAGGGTGAGGCCCGAGTTCTTGGCCTTGACCGTGCCTTCGTAGGAGGAGTTGACCGAGAAGACGGCCTGCTTGTCGCCGAAGGAGTCCAGCTTGTAGACGCCGGAGCCGACCGCCTTGCCGTCGGTGCGGAGCTTGTCGGCCGGGTACTCCTTGTGGTCGACGATCGAGCCGGCACCGGAGGCGATCTTGCTGGGGAAGGTGGCGTCCGGGACCTTGAGGTGGAAGACGACCGTCTTCTCGTCCGGGGTGTCGACCTTGCCCAGGGTGGCGAGCATCGGCGCCGGGCCGTTCGGGTCGTTGATCTTCAGCACGCGCGCGAAGGAGTACTTGACGTCCTCGGAGGTCAGCTTGTCGCCGTTGCTGAAGGTGAGGCCGGGGCGCAGGGTGCAGCGGTAGACCGTGGAGCCGCCCTTGTCGAAGCTGCACGCCTGGGCGGCCTCGGGCTGCGGCGTCGAGCTGCCCTTGGGGAAGCTGAGCAGTGACTGGAAGACGTTGTTGAACAGCAGCCAGGAACCCGGGTCGTAACCGGAGGCGGGGTCGGTGGCCAGGATGTCGTCGGACATCCCCATGACCACCGAACCGCCGTCGCCGGACGCGGCGTCGCCGCCCTGCTGGGTACCACAACCGCTCAGGAGCCCGGCTGCCACACCCGCGGCCAGCGGGGTGGTCAGCCATCGGTTCCGGATCTTCACGTGCACGTGCCTCACAGTCCTGCTCACGGAAATTGCTGGCCGGCACGGAGAGATCGCGGCCGGGTCGTGCGTTACTTCTTGCCCCGCGCCAGCTCCCACAGCTGCAGGTCCGACGAGGAGTTGATGGCCCATTCGGTGCCGGTGATGTCGCTGCGGGCAGCGACGTACTGCTTGCCCTGCCACAGCGGGATGACCGGGACGTCGTTCGCGACGATGTCCTGGATGGACTCGAACGGCTTGGACGCCTGGTTGCGGTCGGCGGCCACCCGCGACTCCGGGATCAGCGTGTTGCGGATGTCGTTGCTGACGTACGGGGTGTTGAGGAAGTTGTCCTTGCCGAAGAACGGCGCGACGAAGTTGTCCGGGTCCGGGAAGTCGGGGAACCAGCCGAGGCCGTAGACCGCGTACTCACCCTTCTTCTGCGCCGGACGGAACTTCGACCACTCGGTTCCCTGGATCGTAGTGCTGAAAAGCCCAGTCGCGTTCAGCTGCGAGGAGAGATTCTTGAACTCGTCCTCGGTGATCGAACCGTAGTGGTCCTTCGTGTAGTTGAGGGTGAGCTTGACGGGCGTCTGGATGTTGGCGTTCTTC
Source organism: Streptomyces sp. NBC_00212 (assembly GCF_045206365.1). NCBI lineage: Bacteria > Bacillati > Actinomycetota > Actinomycetes > Kitasatosporales > Streptomycetaceae > Streptomyces > Streptomyces sp. NBC_00212. The sequence goes on along the minus strand of NZ_CP108115.1, from coordinate 6,943,155 downwards.
AGGATGGCCTGGGCCTTGGCCTTGCTGGCCTCGCCGTACTTGTTGAAGAACGAGTTGGTGTGCCCGGCGATCGAGGTGGGGATCAGCGAGTACAGCGGCTCGGCGGTCTGCCCGTACACCTTGCTCACGAGCTGGCTGCGGTCGATGGCCTGGGCCAGGGCCTGGCGCACGGCCTTGTTCTTCACCGACGGGTCCTCGGTGTTGAAGCCCAGGTAGCGGATCTCCAGACCGGGCATCTCGACCAGGTTGATGTCCTTGCTGGGGCTGACCTGCATCTGCTGGATCTGCGCCGGCGTCATCGCGCGGGTCATCATGTCGATCTCGCCCTTGGCGAGCGCGGTGCCCATGGCCTCGGCGGTCGGGAAGGAGCGCAGCTCGACCTTGTCGTTGGCGAGCTTGACGTCACCCTTGTAGTTCGAGTTCTTGGTGAAGGTGAACGTCACCGCCTGGTCGCCCTTGACCTCGGCCTTCATCTTGTACGGCCCGGAGCCGTCCATCTCGAAGCCGTCGCGGAGCTTCTTCGCCCCGTACTTGTCCTTCTGCACGATGCCCGCGGCGGGCGTCGCGAGCTTGTACGGGAAGGTGGCGTCCGGCGTCTTGAGGTGGAAGACGATCTCGGCGTCGCCCTTGGTCTCCATCGTGTCGATGTTGTCGAGGAGGCCGGAGGGGCCGTTGTCGTCCTTGATGTCGACGACGCGCTGGATGGAGTACTTCACGTCGTCGGCGGTCACCTTGGTGCCGTCGGCGAATTCGAGGCCGCTGCGCAGGGTGCAGCGGTAGCTCTCGTTCTCCTTGTCGGTGAAGTTGCACGAGGAGGCCGCGTCGGGGACGGGCAGGCCACCGCCGCGCGGAACGTGGACCAGCGACTGCGTGGTCTGGCGCATCACGTTCCAGATGCCCGTCTCATAGGCGTGCGCCGGATCGAGGGGGGCAGGGGCGTCCTTGGTTGCCACGAACTGGTCCGTGGTGCCCACGACGATGGTCTTGCCGCCGTCTCCCCCGCTCTCCGATCCGCCACAGGCGGCGAGTACGGGAGCGAGCAAGGCCACTACGGCCGGCAGCACCAAAGTCTTGCGGTTCATCCTGGACGATCTCCCTTGTCCGGCACTTTGGGGTACAGCTGTGTACGGGACACTCCGCCGCGTCCGCCCGTTCGGGGCGGGGCGATCGGGCCGGGTTTGTGCGATCGGACCTGCGTTCCCGGTCGCTTGGTGTGCGGCGGGGCAGATGAGGGTGCGGCGAAGTTCTCGGACGAGATTAGTGCGCGCCGTACGGAAAGCTGGAACTGGCTCTGGTGCACGGGGAATCAATCGGTCCGCCGCAATACCGGCCCACCGATATCGGGGCGGCGGAATGATTCGTACACGAGATCACCAAACGGGACACAAGGGTGCGCCTGAGGGGCCCGGAGTGCCTGGATCGGGCTCCTGTCGACCCCCTGTCGGGTGACGAACGTCACCACTCGGGTCCCTTTGACAGGGTGTGAATTCGACCCCGCGGGGTCACGGAAAATGAACGCGCGGCTGCGATGAGTTTCCGCTGCATTCAGCGGCGCACGCTGGGTGCCCGGGTCAGTTCATCCTGGTGATCAGGGTCCGCAGAAATGCCAGGTCGACCTCTTCGAGGGAGCCGACCACGACCCGGCCCGCGGCAGCCGCGATCGGGGCGACCGACGGCACCGCGACGACCCGGCAGCCGGCCGCCTCCGCGGCGGCCACCCCGGTCGCGGTGTCCTCCACGACGGCGCACCTGGCCGGGTCGGCGCCGAGTCCACTGGCGGCGATCAGGTACGGGTCGGGGTGCGGCTTGGTGCGGGTGACCTCGTCGCCCGCGACCGTCAGGGCGAAGTTGGACGGGCCGAGCGAGTGGACGATCTTGTCGATGATGCGGCGGTGCGAGGCCGAGACGAGGGCCGTGGGGATGTTGTGGGCGGCGAGCTCGCTCAGCAGCCGGGCGGCGCCCGGCATCAGCGGCACCCCGCGGGCGATCCGCGCCTCGAAGCGTTCGTTGAGCAGTACGGTCAGCTCGGCCAGGGTGATGTCGGCGCCGGTGGCCTCGATGAGGAAGCCCGCGCTGCGCGTCATCGGGCCGCCCACCACCACGTCCCGCCAGGACTCTTCGAGCTCGTGCCCGAGGGCCGCGAAGGCCTCGCGCTCGGCGTCCCACCAGAAGCCCTCGGTGTCGACCAGGGTGCCGTCCATGTCGAGGAAGACGGCCTGGAGCGCGGAGCCTTCGGCCGTAAGGGTCATGGCTGCGGGGACCGTACTGGTCATCGGCACACCTCCTGGAGGGACGAGAAGGCCGGTCGCCTTCCCCGAGACGGGAAAAGCGACCGGCCTTTACTGGGCCGACCAGTGTACGTCCGGCCAGCTGAACATGCGCTGAATTATGGGCCGCGCCCGGTCAGCGGGCGTTGAAGTACTTGGCTTCGGGGTGGTGGATGACGATGGCGTCGGTGGACTGCTCGGGGTGGAGCTGGAACTCCTCGGAGAGGTGCACGCCGATCCGCTCCGGCTGGAGCAGCTCGGCGATCTTCGCCCGGTCCTCCAGATCGGGGCAGGCCCCGTAGCCGAGCGAGAAGCGCGCGCCGCGGTACTTCAGGGCGAACATGTCCTCGACGTCGGAGGGGTCCTCGCCGGCGATGCCGAGCTCGGAGCGGACCCGGGCGTGCCAGTACTCGGCGAGTGCTTCGGCCAACTGGACGGACAGGCCGTGCAGTTCGAGGTAGTCGCGGTAGGAGTTGGCTTCGAAGAGTTTGGCGGTCTCCTCGCCGATGCGGGAGCCGACGGTGACGACCTGGAGGCCGACGACGTCGGTCTCGCCGGAGTCCTCCGGGCGGAAGAAGTCCGCCAGGCACAGCCGCCGGCCGCGGCGCTGGCGCGGGAAAGTGAACCTGGTGCGCTCGGAGCCGTCCTCGTTCAGCAGGATCAGGTCGTCGCCCTTGGACACGCACGGGAAGTAGCCGTGCACGACGGCGGCTTCGAGCAGGCCCTCGGTGTGCAGCTTGTCGAGCCAGCCGCGCAGGTGCGGGCGGCCCTCGGTCTCCACCAGCTCCTCGTACGTCGGTCCGCCCCTGCGGGCTTCCTTCAGACCCCACTGGCCTTTGAAGAGTGCGTTTTCGTCGAGCCAGGTGGCGTATTCCTTGAGGGGGATGCCTTTGATGACGCGGGTGCCCCAGAACGGTGGGGTGGGTACGGGGTTGTCGGTGGCGACGTCGGAGCGGGCCGCGCCCTCGGGCTCCTTGGTCTCCAGGAGGGGGGTGTCGCGTTTGGGGACGCGGCGCTGTTTGAGGTCGGGGAGTGCGGCTCCGGGCACGCCGCGTTTGACGCCGATGAGGGCGTCCATGAGGCGCAGGCCTTCGAAGGCGTCGCGGGCGTAGCGGACTTCGCCTTCGTAGATTTCGTGGAGGTCCTGTTCGACGTAGGCGCGGGTGAGGGCGGCGCCGCCGAGGATGACGGGGTATTCGGCGGCGAGGTTGCGCTGGTTGAGCTCTTCCAGGTTCTCCTTCATGATCACGGTGGATTTGACGAGGAGGCCGGACATGCCGATGACGTCGGCGCGGTGTTCCTGGGCGGCCTCCAGGATCGCGGAGACCGGCTGCTTGATGCCGAGGTTGACCACGTTGTAGCCGTTGTTGGACAGGATGATGTCGACGAGGTTCTTGCCGATGTCGTGGACGTCGCCGCGCACCGTGGCCAGCACGATGGTGCCCTTGCCCTGGGCATCGGACTTCTCCATGTGCGGTTCCAGGTGCGCGACGGCGGTCTTCATGACCTCGGCGGACTGGAGCACGAACGGCAGCTGCATCTGGCCGGAGCCGAACAGCTCGCCGACCACCTTCATGCCTTCGAGCAGGGTGTTGTTGACGATGTCGAGGGCGGGTGTGGTCTGCAGGGCCTCGTCGAGGTCGGCTTCCAGGCCGTTCTTCTCGCCGTCGATGATGCGCCGCTGCAGGCGCTCCTCCAGCGGCAGCGCGAGGAGTTCCTCGGCCTTGCCGGCCTTCATCGACTTCATCGTGGCGCCCTCGAACAGCTCCATGAGCTTTTGGAGGGGGTCGTAGCCCTCGGCGCGCCGGTCGTAGATCAGATCGAGGGCGACCTTGACCTGCTCCTCCTCCAGACGGGCGATCGGCAGGATCTTGGAGGCGTGCACGATCGCCGAGTCCAGGCCGGCTTTCACGCACTCGTCCAGGAACACGGAGTTCAGCACGACGCGGGCGGCCGGGTTCAGACCGAAGGAGATGTTGGACAGGCCCAGCGTGGTCTGCACCTGCGGGTGGCGCCGCTTGAGCTCGCGGATCGCCTCGATGGTGGCGATGCCGTCGCCCCGGGACTCCTCCTGGCCGGTGCAGATGGTGAAGGTCAGCGCGTCGATGAGGATGTCCGACTCGTGCACCCCCCAGGTGCCGGTCAGATCCGCGATGAGCCGCTCGGCGATCGCGACCTTCGCCCCGACGGTGCGGGCCTGGCCCTCCTCGTCGATGGTCAGCGCGATCAGCGCCGCGCCGTGCTCGACCGCCAGAGCGGTGACCTTCGCGAACCGCGACTGGGGCCCGTCACCGTCCTCGTAGTTGACCGAGTTGATGACCGCCCGCCCGCCCAGCTTCTCCAACCCGGCCTGCAGGACCGGGAGTTCGGTGGAGTCCAGCACGATCGGCAGGGTGGAGGCGGTCGCGAAACGCCCGGCCAGCTCGGCCATGTCGGCCACCCCGTCGCGGCCCACGTAGTCGACACACAGGTCGAGCATGTGGGCGCCCTCACGGATCTGGTCGCGGGCCATCTCCACACAGTCGTCCCACCGGCCCCCCAGCATGGCCTCGCGGAACTTCTTCGACCCGTTCGCGTTCGTCCGCTCACCGATCGCCAGATAGGAGGTGTCCTGGCGGAACGGCACCGTCTGATACAGCGATGCGGCGCCCGGCTCCGGGCGCGGGTGACGCTCACCGGGCACGCTCCCGCGCACCCGCTCCACGACCTGGCGCAGATGCTCCGGCGTCGTGCCGCAGCAGCCGCCCACCAGCGACAGGCCGTAGTCGCGCACGAAGGTCTCCTGCGCATCCGCCAGACCCTGGGGGCCGAGCGGGAAGTGCGCACCGTCCCGGGTCAGGACCGGCAGCCCGGCGTTGGGCATGCACAGCAGCGGGATCCGCGCATGCCGGGCCAGATAACGCAGGTGCTCGCTCATCTCGGCCGGGCCGGTCGAGCAGTTCAAGCCGATCATGTCCACGCCGAGCGGTTCCAGGGCGGTCAGCGCCGCCCCGATCTCCGAGCCCAGCAGCATCGTGCCGGTCGTCTCGAACGCCAGCGACACCACCAGCGGCAGGTCGACGCCGACCTGCTCCATCGCCCGCCGGGCACCCAGGATCGCGGACTTGGTCTGCAGCAGGTCCTGGGTGGTCTCCACGATCAAAGCGTCCGCGCCGCCCGCGATCAGTCCCTCGGCGTTCGCCTGGAAACCGTCCCGCAGCGCGCGATAGCCGATGTGGCCCAGCGTCGGCAGCTTCGTCCCCGGACCGATCGAACCCAGCACCCACCGCTGCTGCCCGGTCGAGACGGTGAACTCGTCCGCCACCTCACGCGCGATACGCGCCCCGGACTCCGACAGCTCGAACACCCGCTCCGCAATGTCGTACTCACTCATCGCCGTGTGGTTCGCACCGAAGGTATTGGTCTCCACACAGTCCACACCGACCGCGAAATACGCCTCATGGACCGAGCGCACAATGTCGGGCCGCGTCACATTCAGAACCTCGTTGCACCCCTCAAGGTCCTGGAAATCCTCCAGAGTGGGATCCTGCGCCTGCAACATCGTGCCCATCGCACCATCAGCCACCACCACCCGAGTGGCCAACGCCTCACGAAGAGCGTCGATACGGGTCCGGCTGTCAGCGGAAGGGGTCGGCAACGAGGCCATGGATGTGCTCCCTGGAGTGCGACGGCTGTCGGCTTTGCGCCTTCCGGCGGGAGGGCGCACGCGGCCAGCGTAACCGGGCGGCCCCGGGCGGCGCGCGGGTGTATCAGGGGGCGGACGGCGGAGGCGGGGCCGAATGCCGGTGTCCGGAAGTGTCGGGAGGGGTCGCACTCACGGTGACACAAGGTCGACAACGGCCGATACTGTTCAGCATTGTCGAACCAGTCGATTTCAGAGCCGGCCGCTTCAGCGGCGACAGCCGGTTCAGCAGTGCCCGATGAGGGAGGGAGCGCGATGGCGCGCAACATCCAGTCGCTCGAACGGGCGGCCGCCATGCTGCGGCTGCTCGCGGGAGGCGAGCGGCGGCTCGGTCTGTCCGAGGTGGCCTCCGCACTGGGCCTTGCCAAGGGCACCGCGCACGGCATCCTGCGCACCCTGCAGGCCGAGGGCTTCGTGGAGCAGGACCCGGCTTCCGGCCGCTACCAGCTGGGCGCCGAGCTGCTGCGCCTGGGCAACAGTTACCTGGACGTCCACGAGCTGCGGGCCCGCGCCCTGGTGTGGACGGACGACCTGGCGCGGTCCAGCGGCGAGAGCGTGTACGTGGGGGTGCTCCACCAGCAGGGCGTGCTGATCATGCACCACGTCTTCCGGCCCGACGACAGCCGCCAGGTGCTCGAAGTGGGCGCCATGCAGCCGCTGCACTCCACGGCCCTGGGCAAGGTGCTCTCCGCGTACGACCCGGTCGCGCACACCGAGGCCGTGGACAACATGCACGAGGCGTTCACGGCCCACACGGTCACCGCGCCCGAGAGCTTCGAGGGGCTGCTCGATGTCACCCGGGCGCGCGGCTGGGGCTCGGACATCGAGGAGACCTGGGAGGGCGTCGCCTCGGTGGCCGCCCCGATCCACGACCGGCGCCGGATGCCGGTCGGCGCGGTGGGCGTCACGGGCGCCGTGGAGCGGGTCTGCAAGGACGGCGAGGTGCGGCCCGAGCTGGTGGCCGCGGTACGCGACTGCGCCCGCGCGGTCTCGCGGGACCTGGGCGCCGGCCGCTTCTAACGGTGCGGCGCCGGGCGCTCCAGCCCGCTCACCGCAGGGCAGGACGCTGCCGGAGCGACCCGCGCCATACCAGTACATGATCTTGATCCTGCACCCGGGGCCATGTTTGGTGGTTCGTACCACCTGGTAACGATCAGGGATTCCAGTCACAGAAGTATTGACGTCCAGTTAACCCGGGGGCAAAACTGCCGTTCAGCGGTCGGCATTGTCGAACACCTACCGGCAATACGAGTTAGAGTGTGACAACGCCATGGGCCGGACAGCCCTCAGCCATTGAGGGTGCGGACCACCGGAGGGACCCGGTGATCCGCTTGTTGGGATTTCCCCCTGGACGAAGGACAAAGGAGTCGCGGGTGTCCAGCCACGACATCTTCACCGGCGAGATCATTGGTACCGCCGTTCTCACCCTGCTGGGCGGTGGCGTGTGCGCCGCCGTCACGTTGAAGCGCTCCAAGGCGCGAAACGCCGGCTGGCTCGCGATCACCTTCGGGTGGGGCTTCGCCGTGCTGACCGCCGCCTACATCTCGGCCCCCCTCTCGGGCGCCCACCTCAACCCCGCGGTGACCCTGGGTCTCGCGATCGAGGGCGGCACCAAGTGGAGCGACGTCCCCGTGTACCTCGGCGGACAGATCCTCGGCGCCATGCTCGGCGCGGTCCTCGTGTGGCTCGCCTACTACGGCCAGTTCCACGCGCACCTCACCGACCCCGAGATCGTGGGCGACGGCAAGTCGATCGAGGCCCGCGAGCGCGAGGCGGGGCCCGTGCTCGGCGTCTTCTCGACCGGCCCGGAGATCCGCAACGTGGTCCAGAACGTGGTCACGGAGGTCATCGCCACCATCATTCTGGTCCTTGCGATCCTGACCCAGGGCCTCAACGGCGACGGCAAGGGGCTCGGCGTCATCGGTGTCCTGATCACCTCGCTCGTCGTGGTGGGCATCGGTCTCTCGATCGGCGGTCCGACCGGCTACGCCATCAACCCGGTCCGCGACCTCGGCCCGCGCATCGTGCACTCCCTGCTGCCGCTGCCCAACAAGGGCGGTTCGGACTGGAGCTACGCGTGGATCCCGGTCGTCGGCCCGCTGATCGGCGGCGCGATCGCCGGTGGCATCTACAACATCGCCTTCGCCTGAGACACGACGCGACCCCCTTCGGACCTACCGGGAGCACCCCATGAGCGACACGCACAGCACCGGCCCGTTCATCGCGGCCATCGACCAGGGCACCACCTCCAGCCGCTGCATCGTCTTCGACAAGGACGGCCGGATCGTCTCGGTCGACCAGAAGGAGCACGAGCAGATCTTCCCGAAGCCGGGCTGGGTGGAGCACGACGCCGCCGAGATCTGGACCAACGTCCAGGAAGTCGTGGCCGGCGCGATCGAGAAGGCGGGCATCACCGCCGCCGACGTCAAGGCGATCGGCATCACCAACCAGCGTGAGACCACGCTGATGTGGGACAAGAACACCGGCGAGCCCGTGCACAACGCGCTGGTCTGGCAGGACACCCGCACCGACGCGCTCTGCAGGGAACTCGGCCGCAACGTCGGCCAGGACCGCTTCCGCCGCGAGACCGGCCTGCCGCTCGCGTCGTACTTCGCCGGCCCGAAGGTGCGCTGGCTGCTCGACAACGTCGAGGGCCTGCGCGAGCGCGCCGAGCGCGGCGACATCCTCTTCGGCACCATGGACTCCTGGGTCATCTGGAACCTGACCGGTGGCACCGACGGCGGTGTGCACGTCACGGACGTCACCAACGCCTCGCGCACCCTCCTGATGAACCTGCACGACATGGCGTGGGACGAGAAGATCCTCTCCTCCATCGGCATCCCGGCGGCCGTGCTGCCCGAGATCCGCTCCTCCGCCGAGGTGTACGGACACGCCAAGGGCGGCGTCCTGGACGGCATCCCCGTCGCCTCCGCGCTCGGCGACCAGCAGGCGGCCCTGTTCGGCCAGACCTGCTTCTCCGAGGGCGAGGCCAAGTCGACCTACGGCACCGGCACCTTCATGCTGATGAACACCGGTGACAAGCCCGTCAACTCCTACAACGGCCTGCTGACGACCGTCGGCTACCAGATCGGCGACCAGAAGCCGGTCTACGCCCTCGAAGGCTCCATCGCCGTCACCGGATCGCTCGTCCAGTGGATGCGCGACCAGATGGGCATGATCAAGACCGCCGCGGAGATCGAGACCCTGGCCTCCTCGGTCGAGGACAACGGCGGCGCCTACTTCGTGCCGGCCTTCTCCGGCCTGTTCGCCCCGTACTGGCGCTCCGACGCCCGCGGTGTGATCGCCGGCCTCACCCGGTACGTCACCAAGGCGCACATCGCGCGCGCCGTGCTTGAGGCCACCGCCTGGCAGACCCGCGAGATCACCGACGCCATGACGAAGGACTCGGGCGTCGAGCTGACCGCGCTGAAGGTCGACGGCGGCATGACCTCCAACAACCTGCTGATGCAGACCCTCTCGGACTTCCTGGACGCGCCGGTCGTGCGTCCGATGGTCGCCGAGACGACCTGCCTCGGCGCCGCCTACGCCGCCGGTCTGGCCGTCGGCTTCTGGCCGGACACCGACGCGCTGCGCGCCAACTGGCGCCGGGCGGCGGAATGGACCCCTCGCATGGACGCCGACAGGCGTGACAGCGAGTACAAGAGCTGGCTCAAGGCCGTCGAGCGGACCATGGGCTGGATCGAGGACGAGGAGTAATCGACATGACCACCCTGCAGAGCGTCCCTGCCCTCGGGACGCACCCGGCCTCCGGCTCTCACCCGAGCCGCGCCGAGACTCGGGAGCAACTGTCCAAGGCGACGTACGACCTCCTGGTCATCGGCGGCGGCATCCTGGGCATCTCCACCGCCTGGCACGCCGCGCAGTCCGGTCTGCGGGTGGCCCTGGTGGACGCCGGTGACTTCGCCGGCGCCACCTCCTCCGCCTCCTCCAAGCTGCTCCACGGCGGTCTGCGCTACCTGCAGACCGGCGCGGTGAAGCTGGTCGCGGAGAACCACTTCGAGCGGCGTGCGGTGTCCCGTCAGGTGGCCCCGCACCTCGCCAACCCGCTCACGTTCTACCTGCCCGTGTACAAGGGCGGCCCGCACGGCGCCGCCAAGCTGGGTGCCGGCGTCTTCGCCTACTCGGCGCTGTCCGCCTTCGGCGACGGCGTCGGCCACCTGCTCTCCCCCGCGAAGGCCGCGGCGGACGTACCCGAGCTGCGTACGGACAACCTGAAGGCCGTGGCCGTGTACGGCGACGACCAGATGAACGACGCCCGCATGGCGCTGATGACGGTCCGCGCGGCCGTCGAGGCCGGTGCGGTCGTCCTCAACCACGCCGAGGTCACCGGCCTGCGCTTCACCAAGGGCCGGGTCACGGGCGCCGACCTCAAGGACCGCATGGACGGCGAGGAGTTCGGCGTCAACGCGCGCCTCGTCCTGAACGCGACCGGCCCCTGGGTCGACCACCTGCGCAAGATGGAGGACCCGGGCTCGGCTCCCTCCATACGTCTTTCGAAGGGCGCGCACCTGGTCCTCAAGCGCACCGCCCCCTGGAAGGCCGCGCTGGCGACCCCGATCGACAAGTACCGCATCACCTTCGCCCTGCCCTGGGAGGACATGCTCCTGCTCGGCACCACCGACGAGGAGTTCGAGGGCGACCCGGCGGACGTCCGCGTCACCGAGGCCGACACCGCGCAGATCCTCGACGAGGCCGCCTTCTCGATCCGCGACCAGCAGCTGTCGCGCGACCTGATCACGTACTCCTTCGCCGGTCTGCGGGTGCTGCCCGGCGGTCCGGGCGACACCTCCAAGGCCAAGCGCGAGACGGTCGTCACCGAGGGCCGCGGCGGCATGCTGTCGGTGGCCGGCGGCAAGTGGACGACCTTCCGCCACATCGGCCGTACGGTGATGAAGAAGCTGGAGCAGCTGCCGGGCCACCCGCTCGGTGACGACTTCGAGCCCATCTCCGAGCTCCCCGGCAAGATGCCGCTGCCCGGCATCGCCAACCCGCGCGCCGTCGCCCACCGCCTGATGGTGGACGGCCCGGCGCCCGGCCCGCGCATGGCGGCCGACACCGCCAAGCACCTGGCAACGCACTACGGTTCGCTGTCCTTCGACATCGCGCGCCTGGCCAACGACGACGCGGCGCTGGCCGAGCGCATCCACCCGGACGCGCCGGAGATCTGGGCGCAGGTCGTGTACGCCCGCGACCACGAGTGGGCCGAGACCGCGGACGACGTGCTGCGTCGCCGCACGACCCTGACGATCCGGGGTCTGGCGACGGACGAGATCCGCGACAAGGTCGACGTCCTGCTGCAGAAGAAGAACTGACGCAGCGTCAGTGATGTGAAGAAGGGGCGGCTCCCCCGCACGGGAGCCGCCCCTTCGGCGTGCGCGCCGGGTCCGCTGCCACATCGCGTACACGCGGCTGCAACAGGGCGGGGCGAGAGTTGGGACATGAAGTTTCAAGTACTCTCCATCGTCGGCCACGCCCCGCACCCGCTGACCGGTGAACTCCCCTCGCCCGCCGACCGGTTGGCGCAAGTCCTCGAAGTCGGCGAGGAGGCCGAGCGGCTCGGCTACGACGCGTACGCCATCGGCGAGCGGCACGCCGGGGCCTTCCTCTCCTCCAGCCCGACCGTGCTGCTCGGCGCACTCGCCGCGCGGACCACCCGCATCCGGCTCCTCACCGGGGTGACCGTCGTCGCGATCCTCGACCCGGTGCGGGTGGCCGAGGACTACGCGACGCTCGACCAGATCTCGCGCGGCCGCGTCGAGCTGGTGATCGGAAAGGGCGCGGAGGCCGGCCACTTCGACCTGTTCGGGCTCGACGAGTCCCGCCAGTGGGACCTCCAGCGGGAGAAGTACGAACTGCTGCGGCGGCTGTGGAGCGAGGAGGGCGTGGACTGGCAGGGCGAATTCCGTCCGCCCCTGACCAAGGTCACGACCGTACCGAGGCCGTACGACGGGGTGCCGCGGATCTGGCACGGCTCGGCGACCTCCCTCAACTCCCCCGAACTCGCGGCCCGGCACGGCGATCCGCTGTTCACGGCCAACGCGATCCAGCCGCGCGCGGCATACGCGAAGCTCATCGCGCACTACCGGGAGAAGTTCGAGGAGTACGGGCACGACCCGGCGCGGGCACATGTCGCGGCGGGCTCGGGCGGGCTGCTGATCGCCGACACGGCCGAGCAGGCGGTCTCGCGCTACCGGGAGGTGTACGAGGCGAAGGTACGGCAGACCTTCAAGCCGCATCTGGAGGGCAGGGCGGGCTACAACACCCCGTTCCGCACCATCGAGGACGCCATCACCGACGGGCCCCAGCTCATCGGCTCCCCGCAGCAGATCATCGACAAGATCCTCGGCTTCCACGAGGCATACCGGCACGACCTCCAGTCCGTCACCGTCGACGGGTTCGGGCTCTCCACGGCCGAGCAGGTCGAGACGCTGGCACGGTTCGCCGAGGAGATCGCTCCGGTCGTACGGAAAGAGGCGCCGAGCACTCTGTGGGAGTCCGGCTCTCTCGGGGAGTGAGGACCGCGGGGAGCGCGGAACGCGCATAATGGGGGCCGATACATCGGATGTATGGAGGTCGCCCATGGCTGTCACCGACGAGGCCATCGAGAAGATCAAGGAAATGATCGTCTCCGGTGCGCTGCGGCCGGGCGACCGGCTCCCCAAGGAGAGCGAACTGGCGGCGGAGCTCGGCCTGTCCCGCAACTCCCTGCGCGAGGCGGTGCGGGCGCTGTCCCTGATCCGCATCCTGGACGTCCGCCAGGGCGACGGCACGTACGTCACCAGCCTGGACCCCCAGTTGCTGCTTGAGGCGATGAGCTTCGTCGTCGACTTCCACCGGGACGACACGGTCCTGGAGTTCCTCGCGGTACGGCGCATTCTGGAGCCGGCCGCGACGGCGATGGCGGTGACCCGGATCAGCGATGCCGAACTCGACGCGCTGTCGGCCCAGTTGGACGCGCTGGGGGCCGAGCCCTCGGTGGAGGAGCTGGTCGCGGCCGACCTCGAATTCCATCGGGGGATCGTGGCGGGGTCGGGGAACTCGGTGCTGTGCTCGCTCCTCGACGGGTTGTCCGGGCCCACGACCCGGGCCCGTATCTGGCGGGGCCTCACCCAGGAGGACGCGGTGAGCCGCACCCTGCACGAGCACCGGGCGATCCTCTCGGCCCTGCGGGACCGGGACGCGGAGGCGGCGCGGTCCTGGGCGACTGTGCACATCGCCAGCGTGGAGCAGTGGTTGAGGTCAACCCTGTAGACCTCCCCGCCCCTTCCCAGCTCCGCGCCCCCTGGCGGAACGCGGCCGTCCCGCGCCCTCCTCAGTGCTTCCTCGGCTCCTCGGCGTTGCGCCAGATCTTGAGGTCGAGGGTGATGTATTTGCTCGGGTCGTTCGTGCCGGACTTGCCGCGGTACGTCGCCACCGCGATGTGGCCCGCGTCGCTGAGCACGCAGATCTCCGACCCGTCCGTGAGCTGGTCGAGACCGATCGTCTCGGTGTAACGGGTTTCGGCGCGGCAGGTCTCCAGCGAGCCCTTCTCCGAGTTGTTCAGGACGACCAGCTTGCCGTTGTCGGTCCCGAGCTTCGTGTCCCCGAAGAGGGTGTCCATGTAGAAGTACAGGTCTCCGTGGTTATAGGACACGCCGGCGCTGCCGCCGGTGCCGGGGCGCGGCGGGTTGTCGGCCAGCATGAGCTGGTAGTTGGCCGTCAGGTTGATGCCCTTGTACGAGGCCGGAGTGGGGTCGGCGGGCTTCTCGTTCTTGCCGGTCGAGCCGCTGCCCTGGGTTCCGCCGTCGGCGGCTTTGCTTCCGCCTGCCGAACTGGAGCTGCCCTTGGCCTTGTTGCCGGAACCGGTCGGCAGCAGGGAGACGACGACCGCGATCCCGATGACCGCCGCGACGACGGACCCGGCGATGATCAGCCCGGTCCGCTTGCGCTTGGGCGCGGCGGGCGGGTACCCGGGGTGGTGGGAAGGCGCCGGGGTGGGGTAGCCGGGCCCGTACCCGGGCGGAGGCGTCTGGTAGCCGGCCTGGGTCGGGTAACCCGGCTGGGTCTGGTAGCCGGGCGGGGGCGTCTGGTAGCCGGGCGGCACCGCACCCGGAGCCGCGGGAGCGGTCGGTGCGTGCATCGGAGCGGCGGGCGCGCTCTGCGTCGGGGCGGCGGCCATGCCGAGACCGGTGGGGGCGTACGGGTTCGCGCCCTGCGTCGGGGGCTGCGCCGAGACTTCGGTCGGCGTCGGGGCCACGGCGGGCTGCGGCGGCGGGGTCTTCGCCGGTTCGGGCAGTTGGAGGCGCTCGGTGATGGAGCCGGCGACCTCCTGGGGCAGCCAGTCCTCGCCCTGGCGGAGCGGGACCGGCGAGAGGTCGTGGCACAGCTGGATGACCTCGGTCAGGCTGGGCCGGTCGGCCGGGTCACGGCTGAGGCACCGCGTCACCAGGGGCAGCAGCTCCGCCGGCAGCGCGCTGAGGTCGGGGTCCTCGTGCACGATGCGGTACAGCACGGCGTGCGAGGAGCCCTCGCCGTACGCGGGCGCGCCGATCGCCGCGAACGCCACGATCTGGCCGAGGGCGAAGATGTCGGTGCCCGCGGTGACCGTACCGGCGGCGGCCTGCTCGGGCGCCATGAACGCGGGCGTGCCGACGCTGACGCCGTGGCCGGTCAGGGAGGTGGCATCGGCCGCGCGGGCGATACCGAAGTCGATCACGCGGGGGCCGTCGGCGGCGAGGAGTACGTTCGCGGGCTTCAGGTCGCGGTGGACGATGCCCGCGCCGTGGATGACGTGCAGGGCCTCGGCGACCCCGACGGCGAGCAGCAGCACGCTGCGCAGCGGCAGCCGTCCGTGCCGGCCCACGGCGTGCGCGAGCGAGGGGCCGGGTACGTAGGCCGTGGCCAGCCAGGGCTGGGTGCCCTCGGTGTCGAAGTCGATGACGGGCGCGGTGTAGAGGCCCTGGACCCGCTGCGCCGCCTTCACTTCCTGCTGGAAGCGGCGCCGGAACTCGGGGTCCTCGCTGAACTCGGGCCGGATCACCTTGAGGGCGATGGGGCGGCCGCCCGGGGTGTAGGACAGGTACACCTTGCCCATGCCGCCCGCGCCCAGCACGGCGGTCAGACGGTATCCGCCCACCGTGGCCGGGTCGTCCGGCCTCAGCGGCTGGAAAAGGTCGGTGGAAGGTGCACTCATGAAAATCCATCCCCTGTCACGGCAGTTCGGCCCGCCGATGCCCCGAAGCCAACCGCGAGAGGGTATCCAACTTCCCGGCCCACCCCCATCTCCGCCCACTCACGCGGTTCTCCTCGCCCCTTACACCCCGTTTTCGGCCACGTCCCAGCTCGGTCGGCCCCGGGGCGGGGTGGGCCCTAGTCCTGTTTTTCGCCGCTCGCGAATCGGCTGATCACCAGCGCCACGATGATGATCGCCCCGTTCAGGAACTGGTTCCAGAGCGCCGGCACCCCTCCCAACGTCATGACGTTCACCACCAGTTGGAGGGTCAGCACACCGGTCAGCGCTCCGAACAACGTCCCCCGGCCGCCCTTCAGGGAGATCCCCCCGATCACCGCCGCCGCGAACACCTGGAAGATCCACCCGTTCCCCTGGTTCGCCGCGACCGAACCGTAGTGTCCCGTGTAGAGGATCCCCGCGAACGCGGCGAGCAGCCCGCCCACCGCCAGCACGATCCACGTCACCCGGTCCACCCGGATCCCCGCCGCCCGCGCGGCCTCCGCGTTCCCCCCGATCGCGTACAGCGCCCGCCCGTGCCGCAGCCATGCAAGCGCCGCCCCGCCGATCGCGAAGAGCGCGAGGCAGATCCAGACGGCGGCGGGTACGCCGAGCCAGTCCGTCATGCCGAGGTAGCGGAAGGACTGCGGCATGTCGATGATCGAGCGGCCGCCGGTGATGCCGACGTGCAGACCCCGCAGCATCGTCAGCATCCCGAGCGTCGCGATGAACCCGTTGACGTTGAGCTTCAGCATCAGGAAGCCGTTGAACGCGCCGATCGCCAGGCCGACCAGGAGGCACACCGGGATCGCCGTCCAGCCGGGCAGCAGGCCGACGCCCGTGAACCGGCCGGCCGGGGCCGAGGACGGCAGGACCAGCCACATCGCGACGACCGGCGCGATGCCGATCGTCGACTCCAGGGAGAGGTCCATGCGTCCGCAGATCAGGATCAGCGCCTGGCCGAGGACCAGCAGGCTCAGCTCGGAGGACTGCTGGATGACGCTGATCAGGTTGCCCGAGGTGAGGAACACCGGCGAGACGATGAAGCCGATGACCATCAGGACGAGGATCACGGGCACGAGGGAGAAGTCGCTCCAGCGGATGTGGGAAAGGCGTCCCAGAGGGCTCGTGTCCCGTACGCCCGCCGGTGCCTCGGTCGCCGTACCGGTCATGGCCGCTCCCCCGTCCTGTCCACACCTGCCGTGCCGTCCATGCCCCGCACACCTTCCATCGCCGCGACCAGCTCCGAGTCGCTCCAGCCGCTGTCGTACTCCGCGACGACCCGCCCGTGGAACAGCGCGAGCACTCGGTCGCACACCCTGAGGTCGTCGAGCTCGTCGGAGATGATCACCGCCGCGCTGCCCTCGTCGGCCACCTGCCGCACCACGCCGAGCAGCGCGTCCTTGGACTTCACGTCCACGCCCGCCGTGGGGCGTACCGCGACCAGGGCCACCGGCTTTCGGGCCAGCGCGCGGGCCACCACGACCTTCTGCTGGTTGCCGCCCGACAGGCCCGACACCGGCTGCTCGGGCCCCCGCGTCCTGATGTCCAGCGAGCCGATCATCGAGAGCGCGAACTCCCTTGTCCTGGAAGGGAGTACGGTCCCGCACGGCCCGAGCTGGTCGGTCACCGTGAGCGTCGCGTTCTCGGCGACGGAGCGGTTCGGGACGAGGCCCTGGCGGTGCCGGTCCTCCGGGATGTAGCCGATGCCCGCGTCGAGGGCGTGCGGCACGCTGCCCGGCTTCACCGCCCGGCCGTGCACGGTGACCCGGCCCGCGCTCGCCCGGCGCATCCCGGCCAGGGTCTCGCCGAGCGCGGTGTTCCCGCTGGCCGCGGCCCCCGCGATCCCGAGCACCTCGCCCGGGTGGACCACGAGGTCGAGCGCCGTGAACTCCCCGTCAAGGGCCAGCCCTTCGGTCCGCAGGACCGGCTCCGACGTACGGGCCGGACCGGCGCCCGCCCGCCAGGACGACCCGTTCGCACTCGGCCGCTCCCCCGTCATCGCCGCGACCAGTTCGCCCTTGGGGAAGTCGGCGACGGAGGCCGTCAGGACTTGGCGGGCGTCGCGGTAGACGGTGACCGCGGTGCACAGGTCGTACACCTCCTGGAGGTGGTGCGAGATGAACAGGAAGGCCACGCCCTGTGCCTGGAGTTCGCGGAGCTTGGTGAACAGGCGCTGGATGCCGCGGGCGTCGAGCTGGGCGGTCGGCTCGTCCAGGACGATGAGGCGGGCGCCGAACGAGAGGGCGCGGGCGATCTCGACGAACTGCCGTTGTTCCACCGGCAGTTGGCCCGCTCTGGCGTCCGGGTCGACGTTCACCCCGTACTCCGCGAGGAGGTCACGGGCGCGGCGGCGCAGCCGGCTCCAGCGGATGCGCTCGCCCTCGAAGCGGTTCAGGAAGAGGTTCTCGGCGACGGTCAGGTCCGGCACGACCATGGACTTCTGGTAGACGCAGGCGACCTTGGACTGCCAGCCGGCCCGGTCCCCGAAGGCCGGGGCGGGCGCGCCGCCGAACGTGACGGTTCCCGCGTCCGGCCGGTGCAGCCCCGTGACCACGCCGACCAGGGTGGACTTCCCGGCGCCGTTGCGGCCTACCAGCGCGTGCGATTCGCCGGGCCGCACGGTCAGGCCGACGCCGTCGAGGGCGAGCGTGGGCCCGAAGCGTTTGACGATGCCGTGGGCGTGCAGGGCGGGTTCGGACTCCATGGCCCGCCCGTCCACTGGTCCGTGTGCCATGGCTAGCTCTTCTTCTGCAGCTGGTTCGCCCACAGCGAGGCGTCGCCGACGTTGGCCCGGGTCACCAGGGGCGCCGGCAGCTGGTCCTCGTACCCGTTCGCGATCTTGATGATGTTCGAGCCGTGGTCGGTCGGGCCCACCTTGAACGTCTTGCCGTCCAGGGCCGCCTTCGCGTAGTACAGCGCGTACTTGGCATAGAGGTCGGCGGGCTGGGAGACGGTCGCGTCGATCTTTCCGGCCTTGATCGCGTCGAACTCCTCGGGGATGCCGTCGTTGGAGACGATCGTGATGTGACCCGCGGTGCCCGGCGGCTTGAGCAGGCCTTTCTGCTGGAGCAGGGCCAGCGTCGGCTGGAGGAAGACGCCGCCGGCCTGCATGTAGATGCCGTTCAGATTGGGGTGGGCGGCGAGCGTGGACTGGAGCTTGGCGGAGGCCACGTCGCCCTTCCAGTCGGTGGCCAGCTCGTAGACCTTGATGCCGGGGTAGCTCTTGGCCATGCAGGACTTGAACGCCTCGGAGCGGTCGCGTCCGTTGATGGAGCTCAAGTCGCCCTGGAATTCGGCGACTTCACCCTTGCCCTTGAGCTGCTCACCCAGGTATTTGCAGGCCTTCTCGCCGTACGCCTTGTTGTCGGCCCGTACGACCATGTAGACGTCGCCCTTGTCGGGGCGGGTGTCGACGCTGATGACCGGGATCCCCCGCTGGTTCAGGCTCTGCAGGGTGGAGGCGATCGCGCCGGTGTCCTGCGGGGCCATGACGACCGCCTTGGCACCCTGGTCGGTGAAGGCGGTGACGTCGGCGACCAGCTTGCCCACGTCGTTCTGGGAGTTGGTGAGCGGCAGCGCGGAGACCTCGCCGGACTTGACGCCCTTCTCGATGTACTGCTGGTAGGAGTTCCAGAAGTCGCTGTCACTGCGCGGCAGGTCGATGCCGACCTTCTGGGATCCGGTGCCGCCGCCGGACTCGCGGTTGCAGCCGGTGAGCAGCGCGACCGCGACAAGTGCGGTGCAGGCGGCGGCGGTTGTCGTACGCACTCTCATGATCCCGTCCTTCGTGAAGTGGCTCTAGCTGCTCGGTCGCAGGCGCAGGCCCTGCATGCCGCCGTCGACCGCGAGGGCCGTGCCGGTGACGGCGGCCGCCGCCGGGCTTGCGAGGTAGGCGATGGCGGCGGCGACCTCGGCCGCCGTAACGAGGCGTCCCATCGGCTGGCGGGCCCGGAGGGCGGCCCGCTCGGCCTCCGGGTCGTCCGCCCGGTCGAGCAGCCTGGCGACCCAGGGGGTGTCCGCCGTGCCGGGGTTGACGCAGTTGACCCGCACCCCCTCGCGGACGTGGTCGGCGGCCATCGCCAGGGTGAGGGAGAGGACGGCGCCCTTGGCCGCGCTGTAGAGGGCGCGCTGCGGCAGGCCCGCGGTGGCGGCGATCGAGCAGGTCTGGGTGAGGGACGCGCGGCCGGGCCGCTCCCCGGCCGCGCGCCGCAGATGGGGCAGCACGTGCCGGGCGACCCTGACCATGCCGAGGACGTTGACGTCGAGGACCCGGTGCCATTCGGCGTCGTCGTTGTCCTCGACGGTGCCGACGGCGCCGATGCCCGCGTTGGAGACGACGGTGTGCAGGGCGCCGAGTTCGCCCACGGCCCGCTCGACCGCGTCGCGTACGCCCGCGTCGTCGGTGACGTCGGCCTCCAGGGCGAGGGTGCCGGGCGGGGCGCCCTTCACGTCCCGGTCGAGTACGGCGACACGGGCGCCGCGCTCCATCAGGAGTTCGGCGACGGCGGCGCCGATGCCCGATGCGCCGCCCGTGACAAGGGCAGCCATGTCCTCGAAGTCCCTTGCGCTGCTCATGAGTTGACCTCCTGTGCCGGTCGACGGGCCAGCCACTGCGGGCCGTCCGGGTAGCGGTAGGCGGCGATGGTGGCGGGGTGCATGCGGGCGGAGAAGCCAGGGGCGGTCGGGGCGCGGTAGCGGCCGGCCTCGACGACGGCGGGCGCGGCGAAGTGCTCGTGGAGGTGGTCGACGTACTCGATGACCCGGTCCTCGCGGCTGCCGGAGACGGCGACGAAGTCGAACATGGCGAGGTGCTGGACGAGTTCGCACAGGCCGACCCCGCCCGCGTGCGGGCAGACGGGCACGCCGTACTTGGCGGCGAGCAGCAGGATCGCCAGGTTCTCATTCACCCCGGCCACCCGGGCCGCGTCGATCTGCACGAAGTCGACCGCGCCCGCCTGGAGGAGCTGTTTGAACACGACCCGGTTGGCGACGTGTTCGCCGGTGGCGACCTTGACCGGCTGCCCGGCCCGCACGGCGGCGTGGCCGAGGATGTCGTCGGGGCTGGTCGGCTCCTCGATCCAGTGCGGCTCGTACGGGGCGAGCGCGGCCATCCAGCGGATCGCTTCGGAGACGTCCCAGCGCTGGTTGGCGTCGACGGCGATGCGGATGCCGGGGCCGACGGCGGCGCGGGCCAGGCCCAGTCTGCGGACGTCGTCGTCGAGGTCGGCGCCGACCTTCAGCTTGATCTGGACGAAGCCGTCGGCGACGGCCTCCTTGGCGAGCCGGACCAGCTTGGCGTCGTCGTAGCCGAGCCAGCCGGGCGAGGTGGTGTAGGCGGGGTAGCCCTCGGCGCGCAGGAGCCGGGCCCGCTCGGCGCGGCCGGGTTCGGCGGCGCGCAGGATGGCGAGCGCCTCGGTGCGGGTCAGTACGTCCGTGAGGTAGCGGAAGTCGACGAGCGAGACGAGGTCCTCGGGCGACATCGAGGCGAGGAACTCCCACACGGGCAGGCCCGCCGTGGTGGCCGCCAGGTCCCAGGCCGCGTTGACGACGGCGCCCGCCGCCATGTGTATGACCCCCTTCTCGGGCCCCAGCCAGCGGAGTTGGGAGTCGTGGGTCAGGTCGTGGTGCAGGGCGGCGAGGTCGGCCGCGGCGGCCGGTGCCGGGCGGCCGACGACGTAGGGCCGCAGCGCCTCGATGGCGGCGGCGGTCACTTCGTTGCCGCGGCCGATGGTGAAGACGAAGCCGTGGCCCTCGTGGCCGTCGTCGGTGCGCAGCACCACATAGGCGGCCGAGTAGTCGGGGTCCGGATTCATGGCGTCCGAGCCGTCGAGCTGTTCCGAGGTGGGAAAGCGGATGTCGTGTACCTCGAACCCCGTGACGCTCGGCCTCATGCACGCCCCCTGGATGAACACGTGGATCTATCGGTGGCACTACCCGTGGATCTGCGCCGCGATGAACCGATGAATCGCTGAACGAACGTCCGCAGGAACCTTTGCGGGAACGTCCGGGTGAACATCGGATCTCTTCCGGTCATCCGATGTATATCCCCGGCCGAGCGCCACCGTCCAGGGTCTTGCACGAATTCACGCCACACAGCTCGGATGAATCGGCGCCCGAATGTGCTGCTGCCCCACCCGGGCCCCCTTCATTCCCCTGCCACTCCCGACGCCGGAGGGCCGTGCACGGGGGCTGCGGCTGGGTAGGTCTGAAGCCGTAAGGTTGGGACGTACGCAAGGGAACTTCTGAGGGAGGCACTGGGTGATCGAGCTGGAGGGCGTTCCCGAGCTGGTCGACCCGGTCATGATCGCCGCGTTCGAGGGCTGGAACGACGCGGGCGACGCCGCCTCCTCCGCTGTCGCGCACCTGGACGGGGCATGGAAGGGCGAGGTCTTCGCGGCGCTGGACGCGGAGGACTACTACGACTTCCAGGTCAACCGGCCCACCGTGTGGCTGGACGGCGGAGTCCGCAAGATCACATGGCCGACGACCCGGCTCTCCGTGGTGCGGGTCGGCGGCGACAAGCCGCGCGACCTGGTGCTCGTGCGCGGCATCGAGCCGTCGATGCGCTGGCGCTCGTTCTGCAACGAGATCCTGGGCTTCGCGCATGAGCTGGGCGTCGAGATGGTGGTGATCCTGGGCGCGCTGCTCGGCGACACCCCGCACACCCGGCCGGTGCCGGTCAGCGGCGTGACCTCCGACCCGGACCTGGCGCGGACCATGGATCTGGAGGAGACCCGGTACGAGGGCCCCACGGGCATCGTCGGCATCCTTCAGGAGGCCTGTACGCACGCGGGAGTTCCCGCGGTCAGCCTCTGGGCCGCGGTGCCGCACTACGTGTCCCAGCCGCCGAACCCCAAGGCCACGCTGGCCCTGCTCAACCGCCTGGAAGACCTGATCGACCTCAGGATTCCGCTCGGCGAGCTCGCGGAGGACGCCCGGGCCTGGCAGCTCGGCGTCGACCAACTGGCCGCCGAGGACAGCGAGGTGGCCGAGTACGTCCAGACCCTTGAGGAGGCGCGGGACACCGCGGATCTGCCCGAGGCGTCCGGCGAGGCCATCGCCCGCGAATTCGAGCGGTACCTGCGCCGCCGGGACGGCGGCCCAGGACTCGGCCAGGCCACGGCGGGCGGCCCCGCCACCGAGGCCGACGGGTCCTATCTGCGGGACACCTCCAGCGGGCGCACCCGGCCGCCGAAGCCGCCGAAGAAGGAGGACCCCGGCGAGGAGTCCCCCGAGGAGTAGCCCCCGGGGCCGGCCCCGGTTCGCGTTGCGGCGCCTCCCCTCGCGCGGGAAGGTCGAAGGACCAGTGCCTTCGGGAGGTGTCGTACGTCATGGCCATCGCCACGGTGAATCCGGCTACCGGTGAGACGCTCAAGAGCTTCGGCGCCATGGGGCCCGAGGAGGTGGAGCGCCGCCTCGCCACGGCCGAGACCGCCTTCGCCGGATACCGAACGACCGGCTTCGACGAGCGGACGCGGCTGGTGCTGCGGGCCGCCGACCTGCTCGACGGCGACCGGGACGACATCGCGCGCACCATGACCCTGGAGATGGGCAAGCCCATCGCGGCGGCGCGGGCCGAGGCGGCGAAGTGCGCGAAGGCGATGCGCTGGTACGCCGAGCACGCGGCGGCGCTGCTCGCCGACGAGGAGCCCGCCCAGGACGACGTCCACGACTCCGGCGCCGAGCGGGCCCGGGTCCACTACCGGCCGCTCGGCGTGGTCCTCGCGGTGATGCCGTGGAACTTCCCGCTCTGGCAGGTCGTACGGTTCGCCGCGCCCGCGCTGATGGCGGGCAACGTGGGCCTGCTCAAGCACGCGTCGAACGTGCCGGGGACCGCGCTGTACCTGGAGGACCTGTTCCGCCGGGCGGGCTTCCCCGACGGCTGCTTCCAGACCCTGCTCATCGGCTCCGACGGCGTCGAGAAGGTGCTGCGGGACCGTCGGGTGGCGGCCGCGACGCTGACCGGCAGCGAGCCGGCGGGCCGCTCCGTCGCGGCGATCTGCGGCGACGAGATCAAGAAGACGGTGCTCGAACTCGGCGGCAGCGACCCCTATCTCGTGCTCCCCTCCGCCGATGTGGAGCGGGCCGCGCGGACCGCGGTGACCGCCCGGGTGCAGAACAACGGGCAGTCCTGCATCGCCGCGAAGCGCTTCATCGTCCACACGGACGTCTACGACGCGTTCGCCGAGCAATTCACCGCGGGAATGCGGGAGTTGAGGGTCGGCGACCCGCTCCTGGAGGACACGGACGTCGGCCCGCTGGCGAGCGAGCAGGGCCGGACCGACCTGGAGGAGCTCGTCGACGACGCCGTACGCAAGGGAGCGAGGGCCCTGTGCGGCGGGGGCCGCCCCGAGGGGAGCGACCGGGGCTGGTTCTACCTGCCCACCGTCCTCGCCGGCATCACCGCGGACATGCGGATCCACCAGGAGGAGACGTTCGGTCCGGTCGCCACGCTGTACCGGGTGCGGGACCTCGACGAGGCGGTTTCGGTCGCCAACGACTCCCCGTTCGGCCTCAGTTCGAACGTCTGGACCCGCGACAGCGCCGAAGTCGAGCGCTGCGTGCGGGACCTCCAGGCGGGCGGGGTGTTCTTCAACGGGATGACCGCGTCTCATCCTGCTTTCCCCTTCGGGGGGATCAAGCGGTCCGGGTACGGGCGCGAGTTGTCCGGGCACGGCATCCGGGAGTTCTGCAACGTGACCACGGTGTGGCACGGCGCGGAGCCTTCGGGTTCTTGACCCCTCCCCCACAACCGACCACGCCCCACCGGCAGTTGGAACGGGTCGCGCCCCGGCCCCGCCGTCGTCGCAAACCGGAAAGCGGGCCGGGGCCGTCACGCCGGTGGCCCGGATGCGTATCCGGCCACCCCGCACAGACACGTCAACTTCCCTGTCACAGGGACCGCTCGCACCCCACCGGGCACCCCCAACCCCCGCCGTGTTTGGCCTAATTGCGGCGTGACATCGGTTTCCGGTCCAAATGCACGGGGTGCCCATTCAGCTTGATTTCAAACTTTGTTCGCGCCAGCGGGGTTTACGTTCCGGCGCTGAGGTAGCAAGGTGTGTCCCCGTAGGCACGCCAAGCACAGCACCCGAGGGGAGCGGCGGAAGCGATGACCGATCGGATTCACCCGGGTCAGGACCCCGGAACGGCGGGGCCAGGACCCGATGGAGCTGGATTCACCTATCACGGAGCCGAGCCGGAACTGATCGTCGTCGCACGGGCCGAGGCCCGGCTGCGTGTCGGCGCTGAGGGCGTCCGGTCGGCTTCCGGAGCCGACACCTCGGCTCTCTCGATGTTCCTCACCGACGAACAGATCGCCCTGGAACCGCTGTTCGGCCGCGAGGAGCGGCTGGCCCAGGTCCCGCAGGGCACCTCCCGCGAGGCGCTCCCGGACCTGTCCCTCTACTACCGGGTACGCGGTGGCGGCGAGCGGG
The DNA here is from genome assembly GCF_045206365.1 of Streptomyces sp. NBC_00212. Taxonomy (NCBI): domain Bacteria; kingdom Bacillati; phylum Actinomycetota; class Actinomycetes; order Kitasatosporales; family Streptomycetaceae; genus Streptomyces; species Streptomyces sp. NBC_00212. The sequence continues at coordinate 6,918,537 of NZ_CP108115.1, read as the reverse complement.
CCACGGAGCTGAGCGCGCGGCTCGCCGCGCTGCCCGAGGTCGAGACGGCGTACGTGAAGCCGGGCGCCGTGCCCGCCTCGATGACGGGACGCGACGAGGAGACCATCAAGCGGCTGAAGGAGGGCGCCCCGGCGACGCCCGACTACACCGGCCGGCAGGGCTACTTGAACCCCGCGCCCGAGGGCGTCGACGCCTACTGGGCGTGGCTGCGCCCGGGCGGCTCCGGCGAGGGCGTCACCGTCATCGACGTCGAGGGCGCCTGGCAGCTGGGCCACGAGGACCTGGTGGACAAGCTCGCCGGGATCGTGGTCGGCAACCCGGTGCAGGACCTGGCGTGGCGCAACCACGGCACGGCCGTGCTCGGGGTCATCGGCGGCGACCGGGACGAGAAGGGCATCACCGGGATCGCCCCGGAGGCGGTCACGGCGGCCGCCTCGTTCCAGGGCATCGGCACGGCGGCGGCGATCCATGCCGCGGCCGAGCGGCTCTCGCCCGGTGACATCGTCCTGGTCGAACTGCACCGTCCGGGGCCGAGGTTCGACTTCCAGGCCCGGGACGACCAGGAGGGCTACATCCCGATCGAGTGGTGGCCGGACGACTTCGCGGCGATCCGCTGGGCGACCGCGAAGGACGTCCTGGTGGTGGCGGCCGGCGGCAACGGCGGCGAGAGCCTGGACGACGCGCTGTACGAGCGGCGCCCCGAGGGCTTCCCGCAGGACTGGCGCAACCCCTTCAACCCGTCCAACCAGTCCTCGGGCGCGGTCCTGGTCGGCGCGGGCGCCCCGCCGCCCGGCACGCACGGCCGCGACCACGGCCCGGACCGCTCACGACTCGCGTTCTCCAACTACGGCGCCCGCGTGGACGCCCAGGGCTGGGGCCGCGAGACCACCACGACCGGCGGGTTCTGGGACCGGGCGGGCGACCTCCAGGGCGGTGCCGAGGAGATCGCCTGGTACACGGACACGTTCTCCGGGACGTCGTCGGCCTCGCCCATCGTGGTCGGCGCCCTCGCCTCGCTCCAGGGCATGCTGAAGGCCACCGGGCAGGACCCGATGACGCCGGAGCGGGCCCGTACGATCCTGCGGTCGACCGGTTCCCCGCAGCAGGACGCGCCGGAGCGGCCCGCCTCCCAGCGCATCGGCAACCGGCCCGACATCAAGGCCGCGGTGACCCGTCTGATGCCCTCGACGGTCGGCACCGGCCAGGCCGAACGGTACTGGGACGAGCTGATCCCGTACCCCCATGAACTGCCCCCGAGGCTCCGGCTGTTCGTGGCCGGCGCATGGCGCAATCTGAACGACCCCGCGCCCGAACTCCGCCAGGCGGTGCACTCCGCCTTCGCGGCCGGACGGCCGGACATACGGGTCTGGTTCTCGGACGACGAGGTCGTCGGCCTGGTGGTCGCCGGCTGAGCGTCACGGACACCGGACAGCTAGCGGAACTCACAAAAGGGAAGGTGACACCCGCATGAGCACCACCCCGCAGATGAGCCAGCAGCACCAGCAGCACCAGATGCACCAACAGCAGCAGTACGGCCAGCAGATGGGCCAGCAGGGCCCCAGCACGTCCCCGCCGCAGGGCTTTGGCCAGCAGCAGGGCTACGGCCAGCAGGGCTTCACCCCGCAGTACGGCCAGCAGGGCATCGGCCAGCAGCAGCCGCCGCAGATCCAGCAGCAGCTCCAGCAGCTCGGCCAGCAGCAGCCCTACCAGCAGCTGCTCCAGCAGATGGGCGGCCAGCAGGGTCAGCAGCAGGGCATCGGCCAGCCGCTCGTGCTGCCGGCCGCGGTCAACAGCGCCGCCCTGGTCAGCGGCATCGCCACGAAGTTCTGGGACGTCGTGACCCCGCTGCCCGGCCAGCCGTCGATCCTGTACTTGTTCATCGACGGCAACTGGCGCCAGCTCGCGAACCCCAACCCCGTCACCCATGACGAGGTCCAGGAGGCCTTCGCGTTCGGGCAGCAGGTCATCGGGTTCTACGACACCACCAACAGCGTCATCCAGGCGATCGTGGTGAACAAGCAGTAGCGCCAACTCCCGCACAGAGGGCGCCGGGTGGGCACGTTCCCGCCCGGCGCCCGCCGTGTGCTGTCTAGGCGCAAGTGAACTTGGCGGCGGCCCAGTCCCCGTGGTCACCGGACTTCGAGTTGTTGGTGTCGGTGATCTTCAGGTGGACGTGCCGGGCGCCGCCGAGCGGCACGTCGACCGGCACGGTCGCCGAGGCTCCGGTCACCTTCGGCGAGGTCCACAGGACCTTGCCGTCCGCCTCGACGGAGAAGGCGACCTCCCCGTAGCCGTTGATCTCGTCGTCGATGCCGACGTCGGCGGTGAAGGCGGTGCACCGGCCGCCGGTGTAGACCTCGATGTCGGAGTCGGCATGGGCGCCGATCCCCTTGGCGTACGTCTTCCCGGCGAGCGTGAGGGTGTGGCCGTCGGCCGCCCCCGACTCGCCGTTGGAGCGGTCGCGTTCGGGCGGCCCGTACCCGTTGGCCGACGTCAGCCAGACCATGTCACTGGCCCAGGTGTCGGCCGCGGGCGGCGCCGGCATCACGGAGACCGCGATCCGCTGCTGCGAACTCCCTTGATTCGACGCCGAGTTGACGTCCAGCGTGACCTCGCCGGGCTTGGCGTCCTTGGCGGGAGTGACGCCCACCTCGACGCGCCGGGTCGCGCCGGCCGGGATCCGGTCGAGCGCGGCGGCCGGGGTTACGGCCCACCCGGCCGGTGCGGCGACGGACACCCGGACGCCGGTCGCGTCCTTGGCGCCGGCGGTGACGTCCACGGCCACCTTGCCGGGCGCACCCGCGCCGAGCTCCTGCCCGGCGGGCGCGGCCAGCGCGACCCGGTCGCCCGGGGTGCGGCCGCCCACGGCGCTGGTGTCCTTGAGCTTCACCTCGAAGGCCTTGTCCGTGCGCAGGGTCGCGGTCTTCACCAGGACCACGCCGCCCCGGTCGCTCGGGTCGTAGAACCAGCCGGTGGCGGCCTTGTCGTACGCGGCCTTCGAGCCGAGCCGCGCGAGCCGGCTCCCCTGGACCTCGACCTTGGCGGGCGCGCTGCCGGTGTGCAGCGTCAGCTCGTAGGGGCGGGCGGTCTGCTTGCCCTTGAACTCGCCCTTGCCGGCGCCCACTTGGACGGTCACGTCGCCGGAGCCGCGCTGCGGGGCCGAGACGTCGGCGCGCTGGGTCGCGTAGGCGCCGGTCCGGTTGGCGCGGGTCACGCCGTCGTCCTCGTACAGCTGGAAGGAGGAGCGGCCCTGCGGGTAGATGTCCCAGGCCAGCGGCGAGTTCGCGGTGCGGTCCTGGTAGGAGCGGATGCCGGGCCACATCGGGACGGCGGCGCCCGCCTTCACGAACAGGGGCAGCGTGTCGAGCGGCGCGCTGTAGTTGTCGACGGTGGTCGGGCCCTGGTAGGTGCGCCCGCTCCAGTAGTCGATCCAGGTGCCCTGGGGCAGATAGATCCCGTTGCGCACGGTCGTGTCCTGGTAGACCGGCGCGACCAGGAAGTCCTCGCCGGACAGGAACTCGTACTTGGCGGCGTCGGTGGCGGCCTTCGGGTCGTTCGGGTATTCCAGAGCCAGTGGCCGGACGGGCCCGATGCCGGTCTTGGTCGCCTCGTGGGCGTAGGAGTACATGTAGGGCAGCAGCGACTCCTTGAGCTTGAGGTAGCTGCGGTTGATCGAGGTGTAGGGCTCGCCGTACTGGTAGGGCTGCTTGTCGCTCGCGGCCCAGCCGTCCATGGTCATCACGGCGGGCAGGAACGACTTCCACTGGAGGTCGCGCGTGTACGTCTTGGGGCTGCCGCCGAAGATGCCGTCGATGTCGCCGCTGGTGTAGGCGAGGCCCGAGAGGGTCGCGCCCGCGTACGTCGGGATCTGCCAGCGGATGTTCTCCCAGCCCCCCGACTGGTCACCGGACCATTGGACGCCGCAGCGCTGTGCGCCGGACCAGCTCTCCGGGGCCCAGGTGAAGCCGCGCGCGTCGCTGTTGGCCTCGATGCCCTGGTAGGCGGCCTTGCAGCCGTCCAGCGCGTGCTTGTATCCGTCGCCGACCCAGGCGACGTCGAGCTTGGCGACGCGCTGGCCCGCCTTGACCTGGTCGGCGAGCTTGTCGAGGCCGTCCTCGGTCCACAGGCCCATCTGCATGGAGTCGTTCTGCAGGCCCTTGGCGGTCTCGGGCAGGTTCTCGTAGCCGCAGCCGTAGCCGTCGTTGACCAGCATCCAGCCGTTCGGCATGTCGTTGGTCCTGTACGCGTCTGCGATCTTGAGGGCGTCGAGGGTGTGGCGCTCGCCTCGGTTGGCGTTGTGCAGATAGCAGTCGGAGTCGCCGGGTTCGAGCCCGTAGACCGGCGGCAGGAACGGCTTTCCGGTCAACTGGGTGTAGTCGCCGATGACTTGCTTGGCATCGCCCGCGAAGTAGTAGGCGTCGAAGCGCTGCTCCTTGGCGCTCGCGGTGACCGGCTGGCCGAAGACGTACGTATTGGGGGCGTACGTGTTGCGGAAGACGCCGTAGCCGGCCGTCGAGAGGTAGAACGGCACGGAGTTGGGGTGGCCGCCGTCGTTCCAGTTGTCGTCGACGCCGACCTGGACGGTCTGGTCACGGTGCGAGGTGTTGCCCCGGCCGTTCTGCATGCCGCCGCCGTAGAACTGCTCGGTGGCGCCGCGCGACAGGGTCTGGGTGGTGGTGTCCTTGGTCCAGCTCAGCGGCTTGGTCTCGGCCCAGAGCTGGGTGCCGTCCGCCTTGTGGAGGGCGAAGCGGAGCGGGGACTTGAAGGCGCGCAGGGTGACCTTGTCGGTGCTCAGCTCGTAACGGTCGCCCTTGTCCTTCCAGCGGGCGGCGGGCGGCTTGCCCTGCGGCAGGACGATGTCGGAGCCGGCCGGGTCGGTGAACTCGCCGTCCGGGGCGAGCTCGATGCGGAAGGTGTCCGCGGTGACGAAGCTGACGCGGGCCTCGGCCGCGCCCGCGTGCAGCTTGAAGACGGAGCCCGCGGCGGCTTCGAAGCCGGTCACGTTTCCCACGGAGGTATCGGCGGGGGTGTCGGCGGGCGCGGCCGCCTGCGCGCTGCCGGGCCCGCCGAACACCGCGAGCAGACCGAGCACGGCTGCTCCCGCGAGCGCCACTCTCGTGCGTATTGGTGATTGCATAGAGCGTGTTTAGCGCACAAACGAGCATTGGACCATGGGGTGGGCCCAGGAAAAACGAAACCGCCCCCGGACTCACGAGGAGTCCAAGGGCGGTTCGGACAGAGCCGGTTGGTGCTGTCCTGTGACTAGAGGGCGACACCGAGGAGGGCGTCGACCGTACGGGAGACGAGACCGGGGGCGGCCTCGTCCGTGCCGCCGTCGGCGTCCTGGCGCTCGGCCCAGCGGTCCACCGCGGCGAGGGCGGCGGGCGCGTCGAGGTCGTTGGCGAGGGCCTCGCGGACCTCCTCGACCAGCGCGTCCGCGGACGGCCCATCGGGCCGCGACACGGCAGCCCGCCAGCGCCCGAGACGCTCGACGGCGTCCTGGAGCACCTGGTCGGTCCACTCCCAGTCGGCCCGGTAGTGGTGGGCGAGCAGGGTGAGGCGTATGGCGGCCGGGTCGACGCCGTCGCGCCGCAGCTTCGAGACGAAGACCAGGTTGCCCTTGGACTTGGACATCTTCTGGCCGTCCAGGGCGACCATGCCGGCGTGCACGTACGCCTTGGCGAAGGGGTACTCGCCGGTCAGCGCCTGGGCGTGGGAGGCACCCATCTCGTGGTGCGGGAAGATCAGGTCGGAGCCGCCGCCCTGCACGTCGAAGCCCATGCCGAGGTGGTCGAGGGCGATGGCGACGCACTCGATGTGCCAGCCGGGGCGGCCACGCCCGAGGGAGGCGCCGTCCCAGCTCGGCTCGCCCTCGCGGGCGGCCATCCACAGCATCGGGTCGAGCGGGTTCTTCTTGCCGGGCCGCTCGGGGTCGCCGCCGCGCTCGGCGGACAGCGCCTTCATGGCGGCGGCGTCGTAGTGCGACACCTCGCCGAAGTGCGGGTCGCTCTCGACGGAGAAGTAGACGTCCCCTTCGAGCTCGTACGCGGCTCCGGCGTCCCTCAGCCGTTCGACGAGCGGGACGATCCCCGGTATCGCCTCGACCGCGCCGATGTAGTGCTTCGGGGGGAGGAGTCGCAGGGCGGTCATGTCCTCGCGGAACAGCGCGGTCTCGCCCTCGGCGAGTTCCACCCAGTCCTTGCCGTCGCGGATGGCTCGCTCCAGCAAGGGGTCGTCCACGTCCGTCACGTTCTGGACGTAGTGAACCTGCCGCTTGGTGTCGAGCCACACGCGCTGAACGAGGTCGAACGCGTTGTAGGTCGCCGCGTGACCCATGTGGGTCGCGTCGTACGGGGTGATCCCGCAGACGTAGATACGGGCGACGGGACCGGGGTCGAGGGTGACTCGACCGCCGGTCGCGGTGTCGTGGATCCGGAGGTCGCGGCCCTTGCCGGGCAGGGCGGGGACCTCAGAAGCGGGCCAGGCATGCATGTCTTGAGCGTAACCGGACGCGGCTTCCGGATACGAACCGGATCCCGCGCTTGGCCGAATCGACCCTCTTGCGCCCCAGCGCCGGGAGGTGCTACCCGGCCTCCCCCTGCTGGGGCTCCGCCCCAGACCCCGGGAGCCCCACCCCACCCCTTCCCGAAACCCTCCGGGGGTGAGGTGGGGTGACAGTGGCTCCTGGGGGCTCCGCCCCCAGACCCCCGATCGCGCCTAAAGGGCGCTCGTCCTCAAACGCCGGACGGGCTGAAGATGCCAGTACTGGTCAGCACCAGTCCCGCCAGGGGCGCGGGGCTGTGACATTGTGCGGCTCCGCCGCGTGGGCGCGGCCAGCCACCGACCGCCCGCAGCCTCGCACACCCCCCGGAGGCCACGCGGCGGAGCCGCAGAGTGTCACAGCGGGAAGGGGCGGGGTGGGGAACAACTCAGACCGGCGGCCACGGAATGGCGGGCCACTCCCCGGAGGGGGCGGGGTGGACCCCCGCTTCCAGCAGCGCGGCAACCCGCTCCCGCACAGCATCCACCTCCGCCGGGGTGATCAGCTCCGCCAACCGCACCGCAAGCGGCTCCAGGGGTCGAAGGGCCTCGGCCAGGCCCTTCAAGGCGCCCACCGCCTCCGAGGTGAGCGGCTCGCCCGCCCACCCCCACAGCAGCGTCCGCAACTTGTCGTCCACGTTGAACGTGACCCCGTGATCGATCCCGTACAGCCGCCCGTCGGGCGCGGGCAGCAGATGCCCGCCCTTGCGATCCCCGTTGTTGATCACGGCGTCGAGCACCGCGAGCCGCCGCAGCCGGGCATCGTCCGCGTGCACGAGGAGCGCCGTGCGGCCCTCGCCGACCTCCGCGAGCGCGACCGCCTTCCAGCCCTCGGCCGGCTCCTCGTCGTCGACGAGCGCGAGCAGCCCGGAGTCCCCCTCGACCGGCTCGATCCACAGCTGGACCATGCCCTCGCCGTAGGGCCCGTCGCGCAGCACGGTGGGCGGCACGAGGTCCCAGCCGGTCGCCCGCGACACCTCGTACGCCGCGACCTCGCGCTGGGCGAGCGTGCCGTCGGGGAAGTCCCACAGCGGCCGCTCGCCCGCGACGGGCTTGTAGACGCACTCCGCGCTGTCGTCCCCGTACGCGACGGAGCAGTACAGGACCGCGTTGGACGCCTCGCGGATCCGCCCGAGGACGGTGAGCTCACCCTTGGCGAGGAGCTCGGCGGAGGTCAGGCTCCGCGGCGGTATCCGTTCTGGCGCGGGCATACGTGTCCTTCCGGGTCGAGCGGCAGGCTGCACAGCGGGCACGGCGGCCGGCCCGCGTTCACGACGTCCAGCGCGCGCTTGGCGAACGCCCGGGCCTGGCCTCCGGTCAGGCGCACCCGCAGCATCGGCGGGCCGTTCTCCTCGTCCTGGAGCATCCGCTCCTCGGCCTCGGCGAGGTCGTCCTCGGTGTCCGCGTCGAGCTCGACGAGGGCCTGCGCCTCGATGATCATGCGCTGTTCGTCGCCGTCCCAGGCCAGCGCCATGGTGCCGACCCGGAACTCCTCCTCGACGGGCGAGTCGAGCGGCGCGGAGTCCGTGACGTCGGGCGGGGCGACGGCAGGCACAGGAGCGTTTCCTCCGGTCCTGCGCACGACCTCGTCGAGCAGCTCGTCGATCCGCTCGGCAAGGGCTGCGACCTGGGTCTTCTCCAGGGCGACGCTGGTGGTGCGGCTGCCCGCGGACGCCTGGAGGAAGAACGTACGGCGCCCGGGCAGCCCGACCGTGCCGGCCACGAAACGGTCCGGCGGGTCGTAGAAGAACACCTGACGGGACACGTTCTGGTCTCCCTAGTTCGGAGTTGGAGCAGCGGTTTTCGGCGCGTCCACCCTACTGCGCGCGGCGATCACGGTGCTCCCGCACCGCCACCGACCTCGGCCTGTTCGTCCGGTGCTTTCTCGCGCGGGGCGAGCGAGGCGAGGTCGCCGGTGTCCCCGAGGCGTACGAGGAAGGGCCGCAGACGGGTGTAGCGGATGACGGTGAGGGAACACGGTTCCACCGAGATCCGCTGGAAGAGGTCGAGATGCATACCGAGGGCGTCCGCCACGATCGACTTGATGATGTCGCCGTGCGAGCACATGGCGTACATCGCGTCGGGGCCGTGCTCGGTCTCGATCCGGGTGTTCCAGTCCCGCACGGCCTCGACGGCCCGGGCCTGCATGGCTCGCATCGACTCGCCGCCGGGGAAGGCCGCGTTGGAGGGGTGCTGCTGCACGACCTCCATCAGCGGTTCGGCGGAGAGCTCGGAGAGTTTGCGGCCCGACCAGTCGCCGTAGTGGCACTCGCCGATCAGGTCCTCGGGGTGCAGCGGCAGGCCGGGGCGGGCGTCCAGGAGCGGCTGCACGGTCTCGCGGCAGCGCTGAAGCGGGCTGGTGACGACGGCGGCGAGCGGCAGGGAGGCGAGCCGGGCGGGCAGGGCGGCGGCCTGGGCGCGGCCGCGCTCATCGAGGGCGACACCCGGCGTCCAGCCGGCCAGCACCCCCGCCGTGTTGGCGGTGGAGCGTCCGTGGCGTACGAGGATCAACGTGGCCATGTGCGCCAGCCTAGGCGCCCGGCCGCCCTCGGGTGCGGTCGGCTCCCGATCAAGGGACAATGCCCGCAATGATCGTCGACTGTGCCATCTACCGCGAGGGGCGCCGCACCGAGGGCCCGAGGGACTTCTCGGACGCCCTCGACCAGGCGCGCGCCATCGGCGACAGCTTCCTCTGGCTGGGGCTCTACGAGCCGACGGAAGAGGAATTCGAGCTGGTCAGCAGCGAGTTCGGGCTGCACAGGCTGGCCGTGGAGGATGCCTTGAAGGCGCATCAGCGGCCGAAGCTGGAGGTGTACGACGACTCGCTGTTCATGGTGTTGAAGCCCGTCGTGTACGAGCCGAACAGCGACACCGTGACCTCCGGCGAGCTGATGCTCTTCGTGGGCGACTGCTTCGTGGTGAGCGTCCGGCACGGCGAGGGCGCGCCGCTCAAGGCGGTGCGGCGCAGGCTGGAGGCCGAGCCGGAGCTCCTCAAGCACGGACCGACGACGGTCCTGTACGCGGTGAGCGACGCGGTCGTCGACCACTACACGGACGTGGCGGCGGAGCTCCAGACCGACCTGGAGGAGCTGGAGGCGCAGATCTTCTCGCCGACCGGCGGCGGCGACACGAAGAACACCGCCTCGCGGATCTACACCTTCAAGCGGCAGCTCCTGGAGTTCCGCCGGGCGACCGGCCCGCTCGCGCAGCCCGTGCAGCGCCTCGCGAGCGCGGGCGTGCCGTTCGTGAACGCCAAGTCGCAGCCGTTCTTCCGCGATGTGGACGACCACCTGATGAAGACCAACGAGGCGGTGGAGGGCCTGGACCGGCTACTCTCCGACATCCTCTCGGCCCATCTCGCCCAGGTGAGCGTCCGCCAGAACGACGACATGCGGAAGATCTCGGCGTGGGCGGCGATGGCGGCGGTACCCACGATGGTGGCCGGCGTCTACGGCATGAACTTCGACCACATGCCGGAACTCCACTGGTGGTGGGGCTACCCGGCGGTGATCCTGCTGATGGTGGTTCTCGAAATCTCCCTGTACCGCCTGTTCAAGCGGCGGGGCTGGCTGTAGTCAGGCGTATCCGGGCGCGGGCACGGCGGGCCCGCCCAGTGCGTCGCGCCGCTCGGGCATGGTGAGGTTGACCATCCGCCGCCATCCGCCGAGCCGTTCGTAGGCGTACACCGCGTGGATGCCTGCCGCGAGGACCGCCGTCTTGGCGCGCGGCCAGGCGAGGATCCGCCCCATGTGGGTCATCACGGCGAGGTTGACGTCGCGGTACACCCGGATCTCGGCGAGCGCGCACTCGCGCAGTACGCGCTGGATCGTGGGGCCGTGTCCGGCGCCGGCCAGGCGCAGCAACTCCTCGTGGCAGTACGCCAGATGGTTGTCCTCGTCGTCGGAGATCATCCGCACCGCCCGGCCGATGTCGGGGTCCACGCCGAAGTGTCTGCGCAGCAGCTCCATCTGTTCGGAGGCGCGCTGCTCGGTGACCCGGCTGTGGGCGAGGTAGACGACGACGTCCCGTTCGGTGAGGGGCACCTCGCCCCGTAGCTGTTCGTGGCCGAGTCCGATGCCGTGCTGTTCGAGCAGCATCGTGTAGTCGGTGTCGGGCGGTACGTCGACGGGGCTCAGGCAGCGCCTCTTCAGCAGCGCGTTGAAGATCCGCCCGTGCTTGTCCTCGTCGGCGCCGTGCCGGGCCACCTTGGGGGCGAGCGCACGGCAGCCCTCGGGCAGGAGGGCGGCGATCCGGCCGTTCTCCCAGCCGCCCTGGGACTCGCCGCTGGCCGCGATGGAGCAGAAGAGCCGGAACGACTCGTCGTGGTCGAGGATCTCCTGGAACAGACTCTTGGCCGAGAGCATCGCCGTACCTCCGGGGTGCGCACAGTGACCATGCGAAACCGAGTCAAATGCGGCATACCATCGGCGGCAACAGGGGTCCGGCACCACTGGGCCGAACGAAGGAATGTGCGGTGCCCACACCGCCGTAACCGGGCGGCGTGTCGGGGCGTTGTCAGACATGACGGCCGTGGCGGGGAAGACCCCCGAGCCCCCACCACGGCCGCAGAGACGATCTCCTTGGACGATCCCCCTCAGGCGAGGCCCGCGCGCTCCAGCGCCTCGGTGCCCGCGCGCAGCGAGGCGAGCCGCTCGTCGAGCGTGAAGCCGGCCGGGGCCAGGGTCAGCGTGGTGACGCCGGCGGTGGCGTAGGCCTGCATGCGGTCGGCGATCCGCTCGACCGAGCCGAGCAGCGTGGTCGAGTCGATGAGCTGCTGCGGCACCGCGGCGCCCGCGCCCGCCTTGTCGCCGGACAGGTACTTGTCCTGGATCTCGGCGGCCTCCTTCTCGTACCCCATGCGCTGGGCGAGCTGGTTGTAGAAGTTCTGCTTGCGGCTGCCCATGCCGCCGACGTACAGCGCGGTGTACGGGCGGAACATGTCGGCGAGGGCGGGCACGTCCGCGTCGGCGCCGAGCGAGATCGGCAGCGTCGGGCAGACGTCGAAGCCGTCCATGGTCAGGCCGGCCTTCTCGCGGCCCGCCCGGATGTGGGAGATCGCGGTGGCCTCGATGTGCTCGGCGGCCGGGAAGATCAGCAGCGCGCCGTCGGCGATCTCGCCGGTCTGCTCCAGGTTCTTGGGGCCGATCGCGGCGATGTAGAGCGGGATGTGCTCGCGCTCGGGGTGCACGGTGAGCTTGATGGGCTTGCCGGGGCCGCCGGGCAGCGGCAGCGTCCAGTGCTCGCCCTCGTAGGAGAGCCGCTCCCGCGTCATCGCCTTGCGGACGATCTCGACGTACTCCCGGGTGCGGGCGAGCGGCTTGTCGAACTTGACGCCGTACCAGCCCTCGGAGACCTGCGGCCCCGAGACGCCGAGGCCGAGGCGGAAGCGGCCGCCGGAGAGCGAGTCGAGGGTGGCGGCCGTCATCGCGGTCATGGCGGGCTGGCGGGCCGGGATCTGGAGGATCGCGGAGCCGACGTCGATGCGCTCGGTCTGCGCGGCGACCCAGGCGAGGACGGTCGGCGCGTCCGAGCCGTAGGCCTCGGCCGCCCAGCAGACGTCGTAGCCGAGCTTGTCCGCCTCTTTGGCGACGGCGAGGTTGTCGCCGTCCATTCCCGCGCCCCAGTAGCCGAGGTTGATGCCGAGCCGCATGGCCGAATCCCCTTACTCGTCGGGACGCGTGGGTACGCGCCCGCACTCGCGTCTTACTCATGAGTAACGTTCCTGTGCCGGGGACTCTAGCGCGCGTGGGCGCGATGCGGCAGGGCCGAGTTGTCCACAGGCTCTCTCCCCGTGGGCCCTTGGCCAGTAATCTCAGCGCCCATGGAGCAGAGGCATCTCGGCCGCACGGGCCTGCGCGTATCCCGGATCGGGCTCGGCACCCTGACATGGGGCCGGGACGTCGGCGAGCAGGATGCCGCCGAACTCCTGAAGGCGTTCTGGGAGGCGGGCGGCACGCTGATCGACACGGCGGACGTGTACGGCGGCGGGGACGCGGAGTATCTGCTCGGGCAGTTGACGGAGCGGCTCGCGCCGCGCAGGGACCTGGTGATCGCGACCAAGGCGGGCAGCGTGCCCGACCCCGACCGCCGCTTCGACGGCTCGCGCGGCCATCTCCTGAGCGCCCTCGACGCCTCCCTTGAGCGCCTCGCAACCGACTACGTCGACCTCTGGCAGGTGCATGCCTTCGACTGCGGGACCCCCTTGGAGGAGACCCTCCAGGCCCTCGACATCGCGGTCAGCAGCGGGCGGGCGCGCTATGCGGGCATCTCCAACTTCAGCGGCTGGCAGCTCGCCAAGGCCGCGACCTGGCAGCTCGCCGCGCCCGGGGTACGCACCCGGCTCGCCAGCACCCAGATGGAGTACTCGCTGCTCCAGCGCGGGGTGGAGCGCGAGGTCCTTCCGGCCGCTCTGGACCTGGGGGTCGGTCTGCTGCCCTCGTCGCCGCTCGGCCGGGGCGTGCTGACCGGGAAGTACCGGCACGGAACGCCGGCGGACTCGCGCGGCGCGTCGGAGGCCCTCTCGGGGTTCGTCGCGCCCTACCTCGACGACGCGGCGAGCCGGATCGTCGACGCCGTCTCCATAGCGGCCGACGGACTCGCCGCGACACCGCTTCAGGTGGCGCTGGCCTGGGTGAGGGACCGTCCGGGAGTGGTGGCGCCGATCGTCGGCGCGCGCAACGCGCAGCAGCTCGCGGCGGCATTGTCAGTGGAGGCCCTTAGTCTTCCTGACGAGATCTGCCAGGCGCTCGACGATGTGTCGGCGCCCGTGCACCGCTATCCCGATCAGGACTGGAGCACGCTGTGACTGCGCTTCCCCAGGGCTCGGCCCCTGGATCCACGGCCGACGAATCCGCCGAGGCGGAGGTGGCGCCCGAGCCCGCGGAGGGCACCGCCGCCGGCGACCTCGCGGTGGATGGCGCGGAGGCCGCGGCCACGGACGGCCCCGGGACGGCGACCGCCGATGAGCCCGAGCCGGAATCCCCCGGCGACTCCAAGACGCCCGACGCGAGCGCCCAGGAGACCGAGCCAGCCGCTGAGGACGCCGAGCCCGGCAGCGGGGCCGGGACCGCCGGCGCGACCGCCGAGGAGTCCGAGTCCGCCGGTTCCGAGGCCACCGACGCCAAGGCCCCCGAGGTCTCCGAAGCCGCGGCCGAGCTCGCGGCCCAGCGGGAGCTGCGGGCCAGGATCGAGCAGCGCAAGGCGGAGAAGGAGGCGCCGATCCCGGCCGGCACCAAGCTGAGCGGGCAGGCCGCCGACCTGCTCGCCGCCGTACGGGCCGTGGAGAGCGGCGAGAAGTCGGGCGCCGCGTACTTCGGCGGCCCGACCCCCGCCCCGCGCAGGCCCGCCCCCGCCCAGCAGGCCGCTCCGGTACGTCCCAGGTCGCCCGAGCCCGCCCAGGCGCCCACCACTTCGGCCGAGGCCCTCGCCTCCGTACGTGACGTGCTGACCCGGGGCGGCGCGCCCGAGGCACTGGCCGCCCAGGTCACCGGCGCCCTCGGCGAGCAGGCGGCCGAGCGGCTCGGCGCGGACCCCTGGCAGCTCCTCGCGGTGCCCGGGGTGCGGCCCGAGCAGGCCGACGGCTTCGCCCGGGCGCTGCTCGGCGCCGAGTGCCGGCCGGATGACGAACGCAGGGCGGCCGCGCTGGTCGGCTGGATCCTGGAGCAGGCCGCCGTGCGGGGGCACACCGCGCTGACGGCCGACGACGTGCGCAAGGCCCTGGCCGCGCGCTCCGTTCCCGACCCGGACGAGGCGGTGCAGCAGGCCGTCGCCGAGGGCGTGGTGCTGGTCTTCCAGGACGGCCTGGCGGGCGAGCCGGAGCCCTCCGAAGACGCCGAGGACGCCGAAGAGGCGGCCGAGCCCGCGGAGCCGGTCGAGGTCCTGCTCGGGCTCGACCGGTACGCCCTGGCCGAGGAGAGCCTGGCCGACGGGCTCGCCCGGCTGCTCAACTCGCCGGTGCGGGACGACGGTTCGGTGTGGCCGGAGGGCGGCGAGCTGGTCCGCGCGGTCGCGGGCAGCGGCCTGGTGGCGCACACCGGCGGCGAGGCCGCGCGCGCCGAGTCGGCGGCGGTGGTGACGGCGGCCGCGGCGGCCGGACTGCGCGCCGCGGGCGCCGCGCACACCGCGGACGGCCGGCGCCGCCTGGCCCAACTGACCGGCCCGCTGGCCGCGTTCACCGTCGCCGGCCTGCTGTCCGGCGAGGGCCCCGGCCGGGACGCGGACGGGGCGCTCGCCCTCGACGTCCTGGTGGTGCAGGACGCGACACAGCTCGACGTGGAGACCGCGGCCGTGCTGGTGGAGTCGCTGCCCGACGGCTGCCGGCTCGTACTGAGCGGGGACCCCGGGGTGCTCGGCCCGGCGGGTGCCGGCCTGGTCTTCAACGACCTGCTGGCTGCCCGGGTCTGCCCCGTGGTGGCGTCGCGGCTGCCCGACCCCGGGCCCGTCGGTGAGCTGGTCTCGGGCATCGGCATCGGCGAGCTGAACCAGGTCGAGGCCCCCGGCAAGGAAGTCGTGATCGTCCCGGTGCGGGACGCGGGCGAGGCCGTGCACCGCTGCGTGCAACTCCTCGCCGACTCGATCCCCCGGGCGATCGGCATCCCGCCGGAGCAGACCCAGGTGATCACGGTCGGCCACGGCGGCTCGGCGGGCACCCGCGCGCTGAACGCGGCGCTGAAGCAGCGCCTCAACCCCGGCCCCGGCCGCTTCGGCGGCTTCGACCCGGCCGACAAGGTGGCGTACGCCGAGGCTCCGGGCCGTACGGTGATCGGCACGGTCGTCGGGGCGGACGCGGAGGGCCTGCGGCTCGACTGCGCAGGCGCCCCCGTCCTCGTGCCCAAGGAACGGGTCGAGTCCACGCTGCGGCACGGCTGGGCGCTGACCGCGCACCAGGCGGTCGGGATGCGGTGGCCCGCGGTGGTCGCGGTGCTGCCCGGCGACGCGGCGCAGGGGCTCAGCCGGGCCTGGGTCTATACGGCGTTCGGCCGCGCGGAGCGGCATCTGTCCGTCGTCCACGGCGTGGACCAGGCGCTCCCCCGGGCCGTCGCGGAGATCCTCCCGGCGCCGCGCACGACCCGCCTGACGCCACTGCTTCACGGCCTCCTGAAGACCGCCGAGTAGGACGTCGCACACGGCGGAGGCCGCGCACCCCCATGGGCGGGGTGCGCGGCCTCTGCCGTGAAGGCGGGGTCAGGGAGCCGGCCGGAGGTCCTCCTCGTCGAGGTCGTCCACCAGGTCCTCCTCGTCGAACACGGCGCTCACATCGAAGCGGCACACCACGCGCTGGGGGTCGGCGTGGTCGAACGGCGTGCTCAGCCACTCGCCCGGCTCCGGGAGCTCGTCGGCGGCCGACACCCACAGGGTGGAGTCGCCCTCCTCCAGGCCGAACTCCTTGTGCCGGGAGGCGATTTCGTCCGGTTCGTACTCGCCGAAGAGCACACCGAGCGCGGCGTGGACGCTGCTGCCGACGACCGGGGCCGTGCGCTCGCCCTCGTCCGGCTCCTCCGCCTCGGGGTCGAGATCGGTGATCCGCTGCGCCTGGGCGAGCAGTCGCTGGGGCTCGGCCACGGCGTAGTCGCGCCGGATGAGCACGCTCAGGGCGTTGGGTTCCTCGGGGCCCGCGTAGGGCGGCAGGGAGTCGTCGGCGCCGGGGATCTCGAAGGGGGTCACCTCGTCGTAGCGGTCGTAGAGCCGCTCGTCGTACGCCTCGGCGGCCGCAGCGAGCGCGTTGAACGCCTCGTACACGTCGGGATCGTCGTCCCCCGTGCGGCGTTCCACCGCATCGAGGTGACGGTCCAGCGCGGCTTTGACCGCCTCGGCGGCGGCACGTACCTCGGCAGCGGTGGGCTGCGCAGCATCAGACATAGTGCAGACGCTATCCGTACCGGGCCTCTGCCCGCACAATAGATGCGATGCCGGAATACGAATTTGTCGACGTGTACGTCCCGCGCGGGGTATCCCGCAAGGAGGCGACACGCCTGCTGACCGACCATGCCGAGTACGGACACTGGGAGTTGGACCGACTGAGTCTGCGCCGGGACGGCAGCCGCAGAGTGCGGCTGCGCAGGCGGATCATCCGCCAGGTGCGGGCCACATGGTGAGCCCGCTGTCATGACGGAGCGGGCCCCGCACATGTGCGGGGCCCGCTCCGTCATGACAGCCGTGCGCGACGGCTTCGACTACTGCTGCGCGGCGCGTCCGCGGCGGTAGAGCACCGCTCCGCCGAGCACGAGACCGGCGGCGGCCGGGACGGCGAAGCCCATGCCCTCGGAGCCGGTGTGCGCCAGCGCGGCGGCCGGGGCCTTCGGCGCGGTCACGGTCTGGGTGACCGGGGCAGCGGGCTTGGCGGGCGCGGCGGGCTGCGCGGGCTTGGCCGGCTGGTGCGCGATCGGGCTGACCGGGTTCTGCGGAACCCCGGGGTGCCCGGGCTGCTGGGGGTGGCCCGGCTGCTCGGGCGGACAGGGCTTGTGCTGGCCCGGGTGGTGGGGCTGGCCCGGGTGGTGGGGCTGGCCGGGGTGCTGCGGGTAGCCCGGGTGGTGGGGCCGGCCGGGCCGGCCGCCCTCGTCGTTGACGCAGTCGTTGCCGAACACCGGGTTGCCGACACCCACCACGTTCACGCTGTTCCCGCAGAGGTTCACGGGGACGTCGACGGGAGCCTGGATGGTGTTGCCGGAGCCCACACCGGGCGAGTTGCTGGTGTGGCCGGTCGCCATGGAGCCACCACCCTGATGCCCGGCGCCGCCCTTGTTGGCACAGCTGTTGCCGAACGCCGGGTTGAGCGCGCCGATCACATCGACGGTGTTGCCGCAGGCGTTGACCGGCACGTGCACCGGCACCTGGACGGCGTTGCCGGACAGTACGCCCGGCGAGTTCGTGGCACTGCCCTGCGCCGCCGAGTCGGCGTGCGCGGCACCGCTGCCCATGGCGATGACGCCGGTCGCGGCCGCCATGGTGATCAGTCCCTTGCGGGTGACCTGTCGCATAGATTCGTTCCCTGCCTTCTGCCTTCCGGAAAGCCCGGATGCCGTTGCGCCCGGGCTGAGATGCCGGGCGGCCCCGGAGTGCATGGCGCGCACTCCGGGGCCGCCCGGCTCAGACCCTCACGGGTTGAGGCACAACGTCACTTGTTGACGCAGGTGTTGCCGAAGGCGGGGTTCAGCAGCCCGATCACGGAGACCGTGTTGCCGCAGACGTTCACCGGGATGTGGATGGGCGCCTGAACGACGTTGCCCGACAGGACACCCGGGGACTTCACAGCCGCACCCTGAGCACCCGCGTCGGCGACAGCCAGGCCCGCACCCGCGAGAACCAGACCACCAGTGATAGCCGCAGCAGCGACGACCTTCTTGATCATTACTTCCTCCTTGTTGGCAAATGTGCGATCCCAGCCGCGGACCGCACACCCTGTAACGAGGTGGAAGTTATTGGGCTACGAGCATATGAGTGCATTCACTCTTTTCAGTCGGATGCGTACGTTCAAACGATTAGTGCGGCGTCGTTTCGGCGCCCACCCGGCGCCCGGAGGCCGTGGCTGACCTCAGGACGCGTCGATGAACCGGTCGAGGACGCGCACGCCGAACTTCAGGCCGTCGACCGGGACCCGCTCGTCCACGCCGTGGAACATCCCGGCGAAGTCGAGCTCCGGCGGCAGCTTCAGCGGCGCGAAGCCGAAGCCCCGGATGCCGAGGTCGTCGAAGGACTTGGCGTCGGTGCCGGCCGAGAGCATGTACGGCACGGCGCGCGCGATGGGGTCCTCGGCCTGCAGCGCGATCTGCATGGCGTCGACCAGGGCGCCGTCGAAGGTGGTCTCCAGAGCCTTGTCCGCGTGGACGTCCTCGCGCTTCACGCGCGGCCCCAGGATCCGGTCCAGATCGGCGAGGAACTCCTCCTCGTACCCCGGCAGGAAGCGCCCGTCGACATGGGCGGTCGCCTGCCCCGGAATGACGTTGACCTTGTAACCGGCGCCCAGCTGGGTCGGGTTGGCGGTGTTCTGGAGGGAGGCGCCGATGAGCTTGGCGATGCCGCCGAGCTTGGCGAGCGTCTCGTCCATGTTCTCGGGGTCGAGCTCGGTGCCGAGCGCGTCCGAGAGCTCGTCGAGGAAGTGCCGCAGCGTCTTGGTCACCCGCACCGGGAACTTGTGCCGGCCGAGCCGCGCCACCGCCTCGGACAGCTCGGTGATGGCGTTGTCCTTGTGGATCATCGAGCCGTGCCCGGCGGTGCCGTCCACGGTCAGCTTCATCCAGTGCATGCCCTTCTGGGCCGTCTCCACGAGGTAGAGCCGCAGCTTCTCGTTGACGGTGAAGGAGAACCCGCCGACCTCGCTGATCGCCTCGGTGACGCCCTCGAAGAGCTCGGGGTGCTTGTCCACGAGGAAGCGCGCCCCGTACGTGCCGCCGGCCTCCTCGTCGGCGAGGAAGGCGAGGACGATGTCGCGCGGGGGCTTGCGGCCGCTCCTGAGCCGGTCGCGCACGACCGCGAGGGTCATCGCGTCCATGTCCTTCATGTCGACGGCGCCGCGGCCCCACACGCAGCCGTCCGCGATCTCGCCGGCGAAGGGGTCGTGGGTCCAGTCGTCGGCGTTGGCCGGTACGACGTCGGTGTGGCCGTGGATGAGCAGCGCGGGCCGCGACGGGTCCTCGCCCGCGATCCGGGCCACGGTGGAGGCGCGGCCCTTGTGCGACTCGAAGATCTTCGGCTCCAGGCCGACCTCGGCGAGCTTCTCCGCGACGTACTCCGCGGCCGCACGCTCACCGGGTCCGGAGTGGTCGCCGTAGTTGCTGGTGTCGATCCTGATCAGATCGCGACAGAGGTCGACGACCTCGTCCTGACCGGTCACGCCGCCGGTCCGGGTCGTGCTCGACTCGCTCACGCTGCTTCCTCCCGCTGTCGCTCCGTGTGGTCCGCCCCCATCCTGCCCCCGCGCCCCCTCGCCGCCCAAGGGCGGCTTCCCGCCGACATCCCGTGTTCACGCAGGCCACGGGGGTGATCGAGCACCCCCGGATGTTTGCTATTGTTTTCCACGTCGGAACGGGCACGGCCCGCGAGACAGACACCTTGTCCGGGTGGCGGAATGGCAGACGCGCTAGCTTGAGGTGCTAGTGCCCTTTATCGGGCGTGGGGGTTCAAGTCCCCCCTCGGACACCAGCAGGAACCCCACTTCGGTGGGGTTCTTTCGCGTTTCCGGGGCGGTGGGCCGCCGGGGCGGCGCCGAAGTCCCGCGCGGTTCACACCCGTCGGAAGGCCACGACCGCGTTGTGGCCGCCGAAGCCGAAGGAGTTGCTCAGGACTATGTCGCCGCACGGCGGCAGGGGGCGGGGGGTGTCGCGGACCACGTCCAGGCCCAGGCCCTCCTCGGGGTGGTCGCAGCCGACGGTCGGGGGGATCAGGCCGTCGCGCAGGGTCAGGATGGCGGCGATGGCCTCCACCCCGCCCGCGCCGCCCTGGAGGTGGCCCAGGGCGCCCTTGTTCGCGGTGACGGGGATGTCGCGGGTGTGGCTGCCGAAGAGGCGGCCCAGCGCTCGGGCCTCGGTGCGGTCGCCGTCGACGGTCGCCGTGGCGTGCGCGTTGACGTGGGCGACGTCGGCGGGCGTGGCCCCGGCGTCCGCGAGGGCGGAGCGCAGCGCGGCCTCGACGCCGCGGCCTTCGGGTTCGGGGGCCGCCATGTGGAAGGCGTCCGCGGACAGGCCCCAGCCGGCCGCCTCGCAGTAGATGCGGGCGCCGCGCTCCCGGGCGTGCTCCTCGTCCTCCAGGATCAGTACGCCCGCGCCCTCGCCCAGCACGAACCCGTCGCGCGCCTCGTCGAACGGCCTTGACGCCCCGGCCGGTTGGTCGTTGCGGGTCGAAACCGCCCGCATCGCGGCGAAGGCGGCGAGGATCTCCGGGGTGATCACGGCTTCCGTGCCGCCCGCGACGACGAGGTTGACCCGGCCGGCGCGGATGGCGTCGATGGCCTGCCCGATCGCCTCCGTACCGGACGCGCAGGCGGAGACGAAGGTGCGGGCCTCGCCGCGGATGTCGAGGTCCTTGGATATCTGGGCGGCCGAGGCGGACGGCACGGTCATGGGCGTGGTGTACGGGGAGACCGCTCTCGGGCCGCGCGCGATGAGCGTGAGCCGGCTCTCGACCATGACGGGCGCGCCGCCGATGATCGTGCCCATCGACACCCCGGTACGGGCCGGGCGCAGGCCGCTGGCCGCGGTTCCCGAGAGGTCGAGGCCGGCGTCCCGCCAGGCCTCGCGGGCGGCGAGCAGCGCGAACTGGGCGGACCGGTTCATCCGCCGCGCCACGGGCCTCGGCAGCAGTTGGGCGGGGTCGACGGCGGCCCGGGCGGCAAGGCGGACCGGAAGCCCGTCGAAGTCCGGGCCCTCCATCACCGAGACCCCGGAGCGCCCTTCGAGCAGGCCCTGCCAAAGACCCGGCACGTCGCCGCCGAGCGGGCTGACGGCGCCGAGGCCCGTCACCACGACCCGGCGCCCCCGTGGCACGGCCCACTGCGACGGGTCCGGCAGATCGGCGGGGTCCACCCGCGTCGTGCGGACGACCTGGCGTTCGTAGCGCGGCAGCACGCGCTCCAGGTCGGGGCCGCCGGTCAGGGGGCGCAGTTGCAGCCGGGTCTTCGTCTCGGTCGCGGGCGCGGTGCGCACCACCACGAGCCAGGGGCCGTCCGGATCCGTCGCGATGACGTCCCCGGGCACCAGTTCGCTCGTGGTGAGCAGGACGCACTTGCCGCCCATAACCGACTCTTCGTTCATCTTTGCCTTTGCCTCATTTGTGGCAGGTATGGATATTTCGCCTTCAATCCCCCCAGGCAGCATGCCTCCCGATCGCGAAGAAAGCAGGCCCGGAAGGGCTGCCTCACCTGCCTTGCTTCGGCCTCTGTTCCCCCGGGAAGGCGCTGACCTGGGATTCTCTTGCTTCTGCGGGGCCGGTGGGGTTCTCTGGTTCCGTGAGACGCAGATCCAGGACGCCGTCCGCCCCGCTCGCGCAGCGCGACGGCATCGATCCGGTACGTGTGCGGCTGCCCGCCGATCCGGAGGGGCTCTGGACGACGGTCGGTGATCACCTGCTGGGCCGGTTCGAGGGTGCGGTCGGCGCGGAGCGGGTGAGCGCGATGCTGCGCGAGGGGCGGTTCGTCGGGGCCGAGGGGGCGCTGAGCGGGGCGGAGGCGTACCGGGCCGGAATGCACGTGTGGTTCCACCGGGACTTCGCGCCGGAGGTGGCGGTGCCGTTCGAGATCGGGATCGCGTACCGGGACGAGCGGATCGTGATCGCCGACAAGCCGCATTTCCTCGCCACCACGCCGCGGGGCCGGCACATCACCGAGACGGCGGTGGCCCGGCTGCGGCGGGATCTGGCGCTGCCCGCGCTCCAGCCCGCCCACCGCCTCGACCGGCTCACCGCGGGCCTCGCCCTGTTCGTCGTACGCCCCGAGGACCGGGGCGCGTACCAGAACCTGTTCAGCGGGCGCCGGGTGCGCAAGGAGTACGAGGCGGTGGCGGCGTACGACCCCGGGGTGGCGCTGCCGGTGACCGTACGCAGCCGGATCGTGAAGGAACGCGGGGTCATCGCCGCCCGCGAGGAGGCGGGCGAGCCCAACGCCGAGAGCCGGATCGAACTGGCCGAGCAGCGCGACGGGCTGGGCCGCTACCGCCTGCTCCCCGCGACCGGCCGCACCCATCAACTGCGGGTCCACATGCACGGGCTCGGGCTGCCGATCCTCAACGATCCGGTGTATCCGGTGGTCCTGCCGGAGTCCGCGCCGGACGACTTCGGGGCGCCGCTGCAACTCCTTGCCAAGGTCCTGGAGTTCACCGATCCGGTGGATGGGCGAGTCCACCGGTTTGAGAGCGGGCTTCGGCTGGCGGGATGGCCGAGCGTCCGGAGACCGGAAGGATGAGGTCAGACATCGGATCAATACGGGCTCCCCGTAAGGAAATTGGGGCCTCAGGGGTGCCTGAACCCCGCAAAGGTCTGATAAATATGCGGGCATGCGTGCTACCTCGCTAGGTGCGGGCCGCTGTCCGGTGACCTCTCTGTCCTTGGGCGGTGCCGCCCTCGGCAACCTTTTCAGTCCGCTGTCCGACGGGACGGCCCGGGGTGCGGTCGACGCCGCCTGGGACGCGGGCATCCGCTACTTCGACACCGCCCCGCACTACGGACTCGGGCTCTCCGAGCGCCGGATGGGGGCCGCGCTGCGTGACCGCCCCCGCGACGCGTACACGCTCTCCACGAAGGTCGGCCGGATCCTGGAGCCCTGGGAGGGCGGCGGGGACGATCTCGCTCAGGGTTTCGCCGTGCCGGCCTCGCACCGGCGCCGCTGGGACTTCAGCGCGGACGGGGTGCGCCGCAGCATCGAGGCCAGCCTGGAGCGACTCGGGCTCGACCGGATCGACATCGCCTATCTGCACGACCCGGACGACCACGGCGAGCAGGCACTCAGTCAGGCGTACCCGGCGCTGGAACGGCTGCGTGCGGAAGGTGTCGTACGGGCCATAGGCGTCGGCATGAACCAGACCTCGCTACTGGCGCGCTTCCTGCGCGAGTCGGACGTGGACGCCGTGCTCTGCGCCGGACGCTACTCGCTGCTCGACCAGGGCGCGGCCGAGGAATTGCTGCCGGAGGCCGCCGCGCGCGGCAGGAGCGTGGTGGTCGGCGGGGTCTTCAACTCGGGGTTGCTCGCCGATCCCCGGCCCGGCGCGACGTACGACTACGCGGCCGCGCCCCCGGAGCTCGTGGAGCGGGCGCTGAAGATCAAGGCGGTCTGCGCGGGGCACGGGGTCGCTCTGCGGGCCGCCGCGCTGGCGTTTCCGCTGCGGCATCCGGCGGTGGCGAGCGTGCTGGTCGGGGCGCGTTCGGCGGCCGAAGTCGCCGACACCGCGGCCATGTTCGCAACGCCGGTGCCGGACGCGCTCTGGGAGGAGCTGGGCATATGAGGGTCGCGCTGCACACGCGGGTCCGGGCCGACCGGATCGAGGAGTACGAGGCCGCGCACCGCGAGGTGTCGCCGGAACTCAGGGCCGCGATCTCCGCCGCCGGCGCCACGTCCTGGACGATCTGGCGCAGCGGCACCGAGCTGTTCCATTTGATCGAATGCGCGGATTACGGCCGTTTGCTGAGCGAGTTGGCGGAATTGCCGGTGAATGTGGCGTGGCAGGTTCGGATGGGCGAACTGCTCGATGTCGTGCACGATTATTCGAGCGAAGATGCGTCGCAGGCGGGGCTGCCGGTGGTGTGGGAGCTGTGAGCGGGCCCGGTCTCGTCGACTCCCATCATCACGTGTGGGATCTGGGCGTCCGCGACCAGGACTGGTTCTCTGGGCCCCAACTCGCGCCGCTGCGGCGGAACTTCACGCTGGACGACCTGCGCCCCGAGGCCTCGTCAGCCGGGGTTACGGCGACGGTGGTCGTCCAGACCGTGACCGTGGCCGAGGAAACCCCGGAGCTGCTCGCGCTCGCGGACGGCAGTGATCTCGTCGCCGGGGTGGTCGGCTGGACCGACCTCACCTCGCCGGGCATCGCCCATGAGCTGGCCCGGCTGCGCGGACTGCCCGGCGGTGGGCGCCTTGTGGGGATCCGGCACCAGGTGCAGGGCGAGAGGGATCCCGGGTGGCTGTCGCGCGCCGATGTGCGGCGCGGGCTGGAGGCCGTGGCATCGGCTGGGCTCGCGTACGACTTGGTGGTGCGCGCGGACCAGTTGCCCGCCTGCGCCCGGGTCGCCGCGCTGCACCCCGGACTCACCTTCGTACTGGACCACTTGGGGAAGCCGCCCATCGCCTCCGGGGCCCTTGAGCCCTGGGCCTCGGACGTTCGGGCGCTGGCTTCGCTGCCCAACACGGTGTGCAAGCTGTCGGGGATGGTGACGGAGGCGGCGTGGGCGTCCTGGACCGTGGCGGACCTTCGACCGTACGCCGAGACGGTGCTCGACGCGTTCGGGGCGGGGCGGGTCATGTGGGGGTCGGACTGGCCGGTGTGCGTGCTGGCTGCGCCGTACGGGGGTGTGGTGGGGGCCGCTCGCGGGGTTCTGGCCGGGTTGGGGTTGAGTGCGGGTGAGTGGGGGGCGGTGTTCGGGGGGACGGCTCGGGGGGCGTACGGCTTGCGTCCGCCGGCTTAGCTTTCCCCCACCCCGCCCCTTCCCGCTGTGACACTCTGCGGCTCCGCCGCGTGGCCTCCGGGGGCGGGGGCGGGGGTGCGGCTCGGGCGGAGTGCGCTGGGGCTCCGCCCCAGACCCCGGAGGCCCCACCCCACCCCTTCCCGATACCCGCCGGGGGATGTCATTCGGGCGCGGCCTGGTGGTCACTGCCTGGGGCTCCGCCCCAGACCCCGTTCGCGCCTTAAGGGCGCTCGTCCTCAAACGCCGGACGGGCTGAAACGCCCCGGTGCTGGCCAGCACCGACCCCGCCAGGGGCGCGGGGAACTGCGCGAGCGACCACGCACGGCCCGAGGACGAACAGGGTTTAGGGGCGCGGGGAACTGCGCAAACAGCCGCCCGCGCCGCCGCAGTCGGCGAGCCCCGGAGTCAATGCCCCCGCGCCACCCACTCCCCAACGCACGGCGCCTCCGCGCCCACCATCGTGGTGTCACCATGGCCCGTGCGGACAGCCGTCTCCGGCGGCAGCGTCAGCAATCGCTCCCTGATCGAGTCGATGATCGTCGGGAAGTCCGAGAAGGAGCGGCCCGTCGCGCCGGGGCCGCCCGCGAACAGCGTGTCGCCCGTGAAGACCGTGCCCAGCGCCGGGGCGTACAGGCAGACCGCGCCCGGGGCGTGGCCGGGAGTGTGGAGCACCTCCAGCTCCACGTCCGCGATCGACAGCCGCTCGCCGTCTGCCAGTTCGCCGTCCGGCGGGCGGTTCGGGTGGGTCTGCTTCCAGAGGGGGAGGTCGGCCGGGTGCAGCAGAACCGGTGCTCCTGTCGCCTTCGAAAGCGCCGGCGCCGCGTCGATGTGGTCGTTGTGGGCGTGGGTGCAGACGATCGCCTTCAGCCTGCGGCTGCCCAGCGCCGCCAGGATCGCCTCGGCATCGTGCGCCGCGTCGATGACGACCGCCTCCTCGTCGTCCCCGACGATCCACACGTTGTTGTCGACATCCCACGTACCGCCGTCGAGAGCGAACGTGCCGGACGTGACCAGATGATCGATTCGTGCGCGAACGGTCATCAGAACTCCACCACCGAGCGCAGAACGTCACCTTCGTGCATCCGCTCAAAGGCTTTTTCGACCTCGTCCAGCGCGATCGTCTCGGTGACGAACGCCCCGAGGTCGATCCGGCCCTGCTGGTGCAGGTCGATCAGCATCGGGAAGTCGCGGGACGGCAGGCAGTCGCCGTACCAGGAGGACTTCAGGGCGCCGCCCCGGCCGAAGACGTCCAACAACGGGAGTTCCAGGGTCATTTCGGGGGTCGGCACGCCCACCAGGACCACCGTGCCCGCCAGGTCGCGGGCGTAGAACGCCTGCTTGTACGTCTCCGGGTGGCCCACCGCCTCGATGACGACGTCCGCCCCGTTGCCGCCGGTCAGCTCGCGGATCGTCTCGACGGCGTCCTGCGTGCGGGAGTTGACCGTGTGCGTGGCGCCCATCGCCTTGGCCGTCGCCAGCTTGCGGTCGTCGATGTCGACGGCGATGATCCGGGCCGCGCCCGCGAGCTTCGCGCCCACGACCGCAGCGTCGCCGACGCCTCCGCAGCCGATGACCGCGACCGAGTCGCCCCGGCCGACGTTGCCGGTGTTGATGGCCGCGCCGATGCCGGCCATCACGCCGCAGCCCAGCAGGCCCGCCACAGCCGGGGACACCGCCGGGTCGACCTTGGTGCACTGGCCCGCCGCGACCAGCGTCTTCTCGGCGAACGCGCCGATGCCGAGGGCGGGCGACAGCTCCGTCCCGTCGAGCAGCGTCATCTTCTGCCGCGCGTTGTGCGTGTTGAAGCAGTACTGCGGGCGGCCGCGCAGACAGGACCGGCAACTGCCGCACACCGCACGCCAGTTGAGGATCACGAAGTCGCCGGGCGTGACGTCGGTGACGCCCTCACCCACCGACTCCACGATCCCGGACGCCTCGTGGCCGAGCAGGAACGGGAAGTCGTCGTTGATGCCGCCCTGCTTGTAGTGCAGGTCGGTGTGGCAGACGCCGCAGGCCTGGATCCTCACCACCGCCTCGCCGGGCCCCGGGTCGGGCACCACGATGGTCTCCACCCGTACGGGCTGGTTCTTCCCCGGTGCGATGACTCCTTGGACCTGCTGCGACATGCCGCCACTCCCTGTTCGTGCCGTCGGGCGTATTCGGGTGTACCTGGAATACACCTTATGAGGTGGCTACGAGGTGGCGTCGTGCACCTGTCGGCCTCCGACATAGGTCGCGAGGACCCGGGTCGCGCCGATCTCCTCCGGCGGGGCCGCGTACGGGTCCCGGTCGAGCACCGCGAGGTCCGCGAGGGCGCCCGCGCGGATCGAGCCCGTGTCGTCGAGGTGGTTCACATGGGCCGTTCCTGCCGTGTACGCGGCGAACGCCGCCGTCAGGGTGATCCGCTGCGCGGGGAGGAAGGCCGGGCCCTTCTCGCCGGGGGCGATCCGGTTCACCGCAGTGTGGATGCCCTCCATCGGGTCGGGGCTGCTGACCGGCCAGTCGGAGCCCGCCGCCACGGTCGCCCCGGCGTGGAGCAGCGCCGCGAACGGGTACTGCCAGGCCGCCCGCTCCTCGCCGAGGAAGGGGATGGTCAGCTCGTCCATCTGGGGTTCGTGCGAGGCCCACAGGGGCTGGATGTTGGCGGTGGCGCCGAGTGCGCGGAAGCGGTCGATGTCGTCGGGGTGGACGATCTGGAGGTGGGCGAGGTGGGGCCGGGTGTCGGTCCAGCCGTTGGCCTCGCGGGCCGCCTGCACCGCGTCGAGCGCCTCGCGCACGGCCCGGTCCCCGAGCGCGTGGAAGTGGGCCTGGAAGCCGAGCGCGTCCAACTGCGTGACGTACGAGCGCAGTTCGGCGGGGTCGACGAAGCTGGTGCCGGTGTTGGCGGTGGCGCAGCCGCAGGCGTCGAGGTAGGGGCCGAGCAGAGCCGCGGTGCCGGTCTCGGCGACCCCGTCCTGCATGATCTTCACCGATCCGGCGTTGAACCGGCCGTGGCTCAACTCACGGCGCCGATCGACCAGTTCGGGGATCTGCTCGGCGCCGCGCTCGCGGTCCCACCACAGCGCGCCGACGACCCGCGCGGTCAGCGAGCCGTCGCGGGCAGCGGCGACATAGGCGTCGGCGGGGTCGTCCATCGAGCCGAAGTTGCCGACGATCGCGTCCTGCCAGGCGGTGATCCCGTACGAGTGGAGGTGGTCCTGGGCGCGCAGCAGGGCGGCGAGCCGTTCGGCGGGGGTGGAGCGGGGGGTGAGCCGGCCGACCAGGTCCATGGCGCCCTCCTGGAGCAGCCCGGTGGGTTCGCCGGTCGCGTCGCGCTCGATGCGGCCGTCGGCGGGGTCGGGGGTGTCCCGGGTGATCCCGGCGAGGGTCAGGGCGCGGGTGTTGACCCAGGCTCCGTGGTGGTCCCGGTTGGGGAGGTAGACGGGCCGGTCGGGCACGACGCGGTCGAGGAGGTCGCGGGTGGGGCTGCCGCCCTCGAAGGCCTCCATGGACCAGCCGCCGCCGGTGATCCACTCCTGCTCGGGGTGGGCGTCGGCGTAGGCCCGCACGGCCGCCAGGGTGTCGGTCGCCGTAATGAGGCCCGTGAGGTCGCAGCGCGCCAGCTCGATGCCCGCCGACACCGGGTGGACGTGGGCGTCCTGGAAGCCGGGGATCAGCAGCTTCCCCGCCAGGTCGACGACTCGGGTCTTCGGGCCGATCAGCTCGCGCACCTCGTCGTGGCCGACGGCGGTGATGCGGTCCCCGGTGACGGCCACGGTGGTGGCGCGGGAGCGGGCGGCGTCCAGGGTGAGGACCGGGCCGCCGGTGAAGACCAGGTCGGCGGGGGTGTGGCGCATGTGCGGATCCATTTCTGTCGGGGATGCCAGGGAAGGGATGTCGGGGAGTGGTACGGGTGATTCAGGCGGCTTCCGCGCCCAGCGGCGCCGGATCGCCTTCCATCGTCGAGAGGCCCGTGACGAAGTACGGGGATTTCCTTACCCACTTGGCCCAGGCCGCGGCGACGAACCCGCTGAGCAGCATCACCGCGGGGCACAGGAGCATGAACCAGCCGTTGTCGGGGCTGACTTCGAAGTGGTCGGCGGAGGTGTAGAAGGTCCAGCCGAGGTAGCCGCCGAGGCCGAGCAGGAAGAGGGCGCTCAGGACCGGGATCACCACGGCGCGTACGGCCTCGCCCACGCTCTCCTTGAGCGCGCCGCGGAAGCGGCTCGCCGCGGCCAGGGCGGTCAGCGCGTAGTAGAGGGACACGACGATCCCGATGGCGTTGACGGAGGCCAGGATCAGGTCGCCGATCTTGGGGATGAGCAGCGAGAGGACGGCGATGGCCGCCGCGACGCAGCCGATCGCGACCGTGCCCGCCGCCGGAGTCCCGTACTTGGGGCTGACCTTGAGCCAGAGCGGGCCGAGGGTGCGGTCCCGGCTCATCGCGAACATGCCGCGCACGGTGGGGATGACGCCGGACTGGAGCGAGGCGACCGCCGAGAACGTGAGCGCGACCAGGGGCAGGGCCGCGAGCGGCTGGGCGGCGAGCCGGTCACCGAAGAAGGTGAGTCCCTGGGCGCCGTGGCCCACCAACTCGTCCTCGGAGAGCACGCGTTGGAACGCGAACGAGCCGAGCAGGAACAGGCCGAGCATGGTGAACAGGGTGATCAGTCCGGCCTTGGAGGCGTCCTCGGGGTCCTTGATCTCCTCGTTCACGCTGAACGTCGACTCGAAGCCCCAGTAGCAGAAGACGGAGAGCAGCAGCCCTTGGGCGAGGGCCTGGCCCGAGGGGATGGTGAACGGGTTCAGCCAGTCGAGGCTGAAGGGGTGCGGGCCCTTGAACAGTCCGTAGCCGCAGAAGCCGAGCAGTACCGCGTACTCGAAGACCAGGAGCCACTTCTGGAGGGCGGCGGCCGAGCGGGTGCCGACGACCGCGGTGAAGGTGACGGCGACCAGGATCACGATGCCGATCGCGGTGGACTGGGCCGTGGAGTCGGGGTTCAGGCGCAGCCCGCCGAGCGTGTGCAGGCCTGTCTCGCCCGCCAGTTGGATGAGGGCGGAGCCGGTGACGGCGGTCGTGTAGGAGAGGAAGACGACGGTCGAGACGATGCCGATCCAGCCGGTGAGGAAGCCCAGCCAGGGGCTGAGTGAACGGCCCACCCACACATAGCCGCTGCCCATGTTGGGCTCGACCTTGTTAAGCCGCGTGTACGCGCTCGCGATGCCCAGGATCGGCACGAACGCGAGCAGCATGACGATCGGGAGGTGCAGGCCCACGGCGCCGGCCGTGACGCCGAGTCCAATGCCGATGCTGGTGGTGGCGGCCGTGGAGGAGGCCGCGATGGCGACGCCGTCCAGGACGCCGAGGCTCTTGCGCAGAACGGGTGGGTCACTGCCGTAGGGAGTGCGCACGGTCGCTCCTTCGCCGAGGGGCGCTTTTCGGCCCCGATGGCGGCACATCGAACTCCGGGTGAAGTCGGTGCGTCAACGCTGTTGTCATAACGGGCGCCGCTTCGTAGGGTGCGGCGCATGAGCGAGCGAGTCGTACCGGACGGGGAGCGGCGGCGGCGCCGGCCCACCAAGCGGGGCACGGTCCTGTCCGAGGAGCTGATCGTCGAGACGGCGCTGCGGCTGATCGGCGAGCACGGCGCGGCGGCGCTGACCGTGCGCCGGCTGGGCACGGCGCTCGGCGCCGATCCGAGCGCGCTCTACCGCTACTTTCACGACACCGACGACCTCCTGCTCGCGGTGGCCGACGAGCTCATCGGCCGCACCCTGAAGGTCTGGCGGCCGACCGGCGAGTGGCGGGCCGATCTGCGCTCCCTCGGGCTGCGCATCCACGCCGACTACCAGGCCCATCCGCAGGCGGCGCTGCTCACCTGCACGCGGGTGACCGGGCGGGTGCACGAGATGCGGTCGGTGGAGACGATCCTCGGGATCCTGCGCGGAGCCGGGTTCCCGGACGCCGAGGCGGTGCGGATCTACCACGTGTTCGTCGACCAGGCTCTGTCGTTCGCGGCGCTCGACGCGGCCGTGTTCACGCTGCCGAAGGAGTCCCGGGTCCTTGAGGAGCGGGCCTGGCGGGAGCGGTACGCGCGGCTCCCGGCGGACACTCATCCGCATGTGGCCGCGACCGCGCCGACGCTGGTGGCGGAGATGGGCCGCAGTGCCTATCCGGCGGCCCTGGAGATGATGCTCGCGGCGGCCGCGTCCCGCTTGCAGCACGTACGCACGTGAGCACGAAAGCGGGCGGCACCCCCGTGACCAGGGGTGCCGCCCTCTTTGATGTGCCGGTCTACTCGCCCGAGGCGATCGTGCCGACGCGCTTGCGGACCAGGTACCAGCCGCCGACGAGCAGTGCCGCGATGATCGGGAGGCAGTAGATCGTGGTGCGGCCGACGCCCCCGCCGTACCACATCAAGAACGCCACGGTCGCGAGGAAGGCGAGCGTCACGAGCTGCGTGTACGGGGCCCAGGGCAGCTGGTAGGAGGGGCGCTGCAGGCGGCCCTGCTGCGCGCGGCGCCAGAACAGCAGCGAGCAGATCATGATCATCGCCCAGGTGCCGAGGATGCCGATGGAGGCGAAGTTCAGCACGATCTCGAAGGCGTCGCCGGGGACGATGCCGTTCAGGGCGACGCCGAGGACGCCGAATCCGGCGGTGAGCAGCACGCCGCCGTAGGGGACCTTGCCCTTGTTCATGACGCCGACGAACTTGGGCGCGGAGCCGGCGAGCGACATCGAGCGCAGGATGCGGCCGGTGGAGTACAGACCGGAGTTGAGGCTGGAGAGGGCCGCGGTGAGGACCACCAGGTTCATCACGCCGGCCGCACCCGGCACCCCGATCTTGTCGAGGACGGTGACGAACGGGCTCTGGTTCTCGGAGTACTCGGTGTACGGCAGCAGCAGCGCGAGCAGCACGACCGAGCCGACGTAGAAGATGCCGACGCGCCACATGATCGAGTTGATCGCCTTGGGCAGGACCTTCGCCGGGTTCTCCGTCTCGCCGGCGGCGACGCCGCACAGCTCGACCGAGGCGTACGCGAAGACGACGCCCTGGATGACGAGCAGCATGGGCAGCATGCCCATCGGGAAGATGCCGCCGTGGCTGGTGATGTTGGCGAAGCCCGGCGTGGAGCCGTCCACGTCGTGCTGGGTGACCACGAGGTAGATGCCGACCAGCATGAAGGCGACGAGGGCCACGACCTTGATGATCGCGAACCAGAACTCCATCTCGCCGAAGTACTTCACCGAGATGAGGTTGGCGGTGAGGACGACGGCGAGTGCGACGAGCGCGCAGACCCACTGCGGGACGCTGCTGAACATGGCCCAGAAGTGGGCGTAGGTCGCGGCCGCGGTGATGTCGGCGACGGCCGTGGTCGACCAGTTCAGGAAGTAGAGCCAGCCCGCCGTGTAGGCGCCCTTCTCGCCCATGAACTCACGGGCGTAGGAGACGAAGGCGCCCGAGGAGGGGCGGTAGAGCACGAGCTCGCCGAGGGCCCGTACGACGAAGAAGGCGAAGACGCCGCAGACCGCGTAGGCGATCGCGAGCGAGGGGCCCGCGCCCGCCATCCGGCCGCCGGCACCGAGGAAGAGGCCGGTGCCTATCGCGCCGCCGATGGCGATCATGTTGATGTGGCGGGACTTGAGGTCCTTGCTGTAACCGGCGTCACCGGCGTCGATGTGGGGGGTGCCCGTCGATGCCCCCGCGGGGGCATCCTGGGTCTCGGCCGCAGGCATGGTGCGGTCACTCATGGAGTAGTTCGCCTTTGTGAGGGGTCATGCGGTCGTGCGGGACCGGCCGTACCGGTGATCCAGGTCGTCACCTTGGCAGGGACTAGTCGTCACCTTGGCACGGACCAGCGGCCCATAGTCCCGGCTGTCGGCACAGTTTGGCAGTGTCCAATGTCACGTAGAGACAGATTTGAGGTGTTTCAGAGGTAACTAAAAGGTATCCGCTGAGCGTTTTTTGTTGCCTAGGGTACCTATGGAGCGAGAACGTCCAGTTCCTCAAGGGCGCCGACCGCGATCTCCCGGGTCAGCCGCTCGGCCTCCGCGGCGTCGCGTTCACGGACCGCCTCGGCCACCCGCACATGCAAAGTGACGGCCGCCGGGTCCGGATCGGGGAACATCACCTGGTGGTGGGTGCGGCCCGTGAGGACCTCGGCCACCACGTCGCCGAGCCGGGCGAACATCTCGTTGCCGGACGCGTTGAGCACGATCCGGTGGAAGGCGACGTCGTGCACGAGGTACGCCTCCAGCTGCCGCCCGCGCGAGGTGGCGACCATGCCTAGGGCCTGCTCGGTGAGGTCGGCGCACTGGGCGGGGGTGGCCCTGAGCGCGGCGAGCCCGGCGGCGACGGGCTCCACGGCGGAGCGCAGCACCGTGAGCGAGCGCAGCTGGCGCGGCCGGTCGGCGCCCGCGAGCCGCCACCGGATGACCTGCGGGTCGTAGACGTTCCACTGCTCGGCCGGCCGCACGGTCACGCCGACCCGGCGCCGGGACTCGACCAGATACATGGATTCGAGGACGCGGACCACTTCGCGGATCACGGTGCGCGAGACGTCGAAGCGCCGGGCCAGCTCGTCGGTGCGCAGCACGCTGCCCGGCGGGTACTCGCCCGCGGTGATCGCCAGACCCAGGCTGTCGAGCACATGCGTGTGGAGCCCCCGGGCCTGAGTCGTCATGGGCCAAGCGTACGGGCCCCCGTCGAGGCTCTGGAGCCTCAGCACTGAGGCCACAAAAGTATGACTTTTAAATCACGACCTCTTGAATATGTCGTACCTAATGGGTTTGAGTGTGCGCGACGGACATCGATGTCGACGAAGACAGCGAGGCACCACCCGCATGAACTCCCCCCTGACCATCGTCGTGATGGGCGTTGCCGGGACCGGCAAGACGACCATCGGGCCGCTGGTCGCGGCACGGCTCGGCGTCCCCTATGCCGAGGGCGACGACTTCCACCCCGCGGCCAACGTCGCCAAGATGTCCGCGGGCATCCCGCTCGACGACGACGACCGCCGGCCCTGGCTCGACGCGATCGGCGCGTGGGCGCACGGCCGGGCCGGGCTCGGCGGGGTCGTCTCCAGCTCGGCGCTCAAGCGCTGCTACCGCGACCGGCTGCGGGCGGCCGCCCCCGGCCTCGTCTTCCTGCACCTGACCGGCGACCGTGCGCTCATCGAGCGGCGGATGGCCGAGCGCACGGGGCACTTCATGCCGGCCGCGCTGCTCGACTCGCAGTTCGCCACCCTCCAGCCGCTCGGCCCGGACGAGGCGGGCGTCGCCGTCGACGTGTCCGGCACCCCCGAGGACATCGCGGAGCGGGCCGCCGCCGCGCTGCGACCGCTCACCGACTAAGGAATCCCCACCGTGACCAGACTCAGCGTCGAGTTCCTGGCAGCGGACGCCACGCAGCCGATCACCTCGGCCGGCAACACCCAGCTGGGCATTGCCGTACTCGCGGGCATCGCCGTCATCGTCCTGCTCATCACCAGGTTCAAGCTGCACGCCTTCCTGGCCCTGACCATCGGCTCGCTGGCGCTCGGCGCCTTCGCGGGCGCCCCGCTCGACAAGGCCATCGCCAGCTTCAGCGGCGGCCTCGGCAGCACGGTCGCGGGCGTCGGGGTGCTGATCGCGCTCGGCGCCATCCTCGGCAAGCTGCTCGCCGACTCCGGCGGCGCGGACCAGATCGTCGACACCATCCTGGCCAGGGCCGGGAAGTCCGGCGGGCGGGCGATGCCCTGGGCGATGGTGGCCATCGCCTCGATCATCGGGCTTCCGCTGTTCTTCGAGGTCGGCATCGTGCTGCTGATCCCCGTGGTGCTGCTGGTCGCCAAGCGCGGCAACTACTCGCTCATGCGGATCGGCATCCCGGCGCTCGCGGGTCTCTCCGTGATGCACGGCCTGATCCCGCCGCACCCGGGGCCGCTCGTCGCCATCGACGCGATCGGCGCCAACCTGGGCGTGACGCTGGCGCTCGGCGTGGTCGTCGCCGTGCCGACGGTGATCATCGCGGGCCCGCTGTTCTCGAAGTACGCCGCCCGCTGGGTCGACATCCCGGCCCCGGACAAGATGGTGCCGACCCGGCCCTCCGAGGACCTGGAGAAGCGGCCGAGCTTCGGCGCGACCATCACGACCGTGCTTCTGCCGGTCGTCCTGATGCTGGCCAAGGCGCTGGTCGACATCGTGGTCGACGACCCGAAGAACCACGTCCAGCGGGTCACCGACGTCGTCGGCTCGCCGCTGATCGCGCTGCTCGCGGCCGTCCTGGTCGGCATCTTCACGCTGGGGCGGGCGGCCGGGTTCACCAAGGAGCGGATCTCGACGACCGTCGAGAAGTCCCTCGCGCCGATCGCGGGCATCCTGCTCATCGTGGGCGCGGGCGGCGGCTTCAAGCAGACGCTGATCGACGTGGGTGTCGGCCGGATGATCCTGGACTTCTCCAAGGACTGGGCGATTCCCTCGCTGCTGCTCGCCTGGCTGATCGCGGTGGCGATCCGGCTCGCGACGGGGTCCGCGACTGTGGCGACGATCTCCGCGGCGGGCCTGGTGGCACCGCTCGCAGCCGACATGTCGACCGCGCACGCCGCCCTGCTCGTGCTCGCCGTCGGCGCCGGTTCGCTCTTCTTCAGCCACGTCAACGACGCCGGGTTCTGGCTGGTCAAGGAGTACTTCGGGATGAACGTCGGCCAGACGGTCAAGACCTGGTCGGTGATGGAGACGATCATCTCCGTGGTGTCGCTCGGCTTCGTGCTGCTCCTGTCACTCGTCGTCTAGTTCCGGCTCCCACAACGGGTGTTCGCGTTTCGCCCAGGGCCGCTCGACCGACCCGGTGCGCATGCCACGGCGTGCCTCCGGGTCGCCGATCGCCATCCACACATGCCCGATGACGACGATGCCGACGGCGAGCGACAGCCAGTCGTGCACGAACGTGGACCCGATCCGCACCTCGATCGGCGCCAGGTGCGTGAACCACATCAGCAGCCCCGTGCCCAGCATCACCAGGGCGGCCCCCGCGATCCAGCCCGCGTACACCTTCTGCCCCGCGTTGAACTTCCCGGCCGGCCGCGGCTCCCGCTCCCGGCGCAGCACGGTGCGCAGCCAGGTCCTGTCGTACGGCAGGAAACGGTTGAGGCGACCGAGGTCCGCCCGCAAGGCCCGCGAGGCGAGGCCGAGCAGGACCGGCGCGGGCAGCAGCACCCCGCAGATCTCGTGCACCCGCACCACCAGCTCCCGGCGGCCGACGGCCTCGGCGAACTGCGGGACGTAGAGAATCGCCGCGGTGACCACACAGGCGCCCATCAGAGCGGCCGTGGTCCGGTGCACCCATCGCACCGCGGGCGTGAACCTCCTTACGCTGTGCGGGAGTTCAGGAGGTGGGGGTGTCTTCGCGTCCGTTGGACCGGCCGACCCAGGCGTCGGTGTCATAGCCTCGCTCCTCCCAGAATCCCCGCTCGACCTTTTCCGTCACGGTGATCCCGGACAGCCATTTCGCCGACTTGTAGAAGTACATGGGCGCCACGTACAGGCGGACCGGGCCGCCGTGGGCGTGGCTGACCGGTTTGTCCTGCATGCTGAGCGCGATCAACACGTCGTCGCGGCGCGCCTGTTCGAGGGTGAGGCTCTCGCTGTACGCGCCGTCGAAGCAGGTGAAGCGGACCGCCCCGGCGCCCGGCCGAACCCCCGCCGCGTCGAGCAGCCGGGACAGCTGGACGCCCGCGAACGGCGTGCCGGGAACCCGCCACCCGGTCACGCACTGCACATCGCGCACCAGCCGGGTCTGCGGCATCGCCCGCAGTGCGTCGAGGGTGTACGTGGCGGGCCTGGTGACCAGGCCGTCGACGGTGAGCCGGTAGTCGGCGGCGCTCCGGTTCGGCACGGAGGCGGCGACCGAGTAGTAGCGGAAGCCGCCGCCGTTGGGCAGCAGATTGGTGAGCCCGGTCGGGTCCTTGTCGGCGGCCGCGCCCAGGAACGACTCCAGGCCGCCCTGGACGTAGCGCGCCGAGGCGACCCCGGCCACGCCGAGGCCGAGCATGCCGAGCACGAGCCGGCGCCCGACGGGTGCGCCGCGCGCGGGCGGCGGCGTTGGTTCTGGTGTCACCCGACGATTCGAACACCCTGGGGCCGGTCCTGCCAGGGGCCCCGGCCGTCCGTCACCGTTCCGTCAGAATTCCCCAAGCCGGCTCACAGCTCGGCGGCGCGGCCCGACTCCCGCTCCCCGGGCCGACGGCTGCCCGGCACCACACCGGTGCCGCGCTCGGCTGCGGCCGTCCGCTCCAGCTGGAAGGCCTCGTTGCCCAGGCCGATCCGGGCGTGCACCTCGGGCCTGCGCGCCCGCAGCACCAGGCCGTAGCCCAGGCCCGCCACCAGCGCGAGGACGATGATCCCGGGCAGCACCCAGTTGAGCGCGTCGTCCGGCCCCGCGCCGACCAGCACGTGGAACTGCTTGACGGTGTACGCGGCGATGCCGAGCAGCGCGATGCCCGCGGCGCCCGCGGCGAGCAGCCGCCACAGCTGGGTCCCGGCCGCTCCCCGGCGTACGAAGAAGACGATCACGGCGAGCGAGGCCGCGGCCATCAGGAGGATCACGCCGAGCGCGCCGACGTTGCCCATCCAGGTGAACAGGTGCATGACGGGGGCGGTCGGGTCGCCGGCCGGCCAGTGGTCGGTCAGCGCGAAGGCCGCGACGACCACGACCGAGATCACGGTCTGGAGCAGCGAACCGCCCGCCGGGGCGCCGCTGGCGCTGCTGGTGCGGCCGAAGCCGGCGGGCAGCAGCCCCTCGCGGCCCATGGCGAACACGTAGCGGGCGACCACGTTGTGGAAGCTGAGCAGTGCCGCGAACATGCCGGTCACGAACAGGACGTGGAGTACGTCGGTGAACGTGGAGCCGAGGTTCTTGTCGGCCAGCGCGAACAGCAGCCCGGGGCCCTGCTTCTGGGCGGAGTCGACGATGTCGCGCGGGCCCGTCGCCAGCGTGAGCGCCCAGGAGCTGAACGCGAAGAAGAGGGCCACGAAGCCGACGGCGAGGAACATGACGCGCTTGACGACGACGTTCGGGCGGCTGGTCTCCTCGGCGTACACCGGGGCCTGCTCGAAGCCGGTGAACGCGGCGATGCAGAAGCACAGGGCGATGCCGACGCTGCCGCCGCTCA
Source organism: Streptomyces sp. NBC_00212 (assembly GCF_045206365.1). NCBI lineage: Bacteria > Bacillati > Actinomycetota > Actinomycetes > Kitasatosporales > Streptomycetaceae > Streptomyces > Streptomyces sp. NBC_00212. The sequence continues at coordinate 6,880,764 of NZ_CP108115.1, read as the reverse complement.
GGCTGTGCGGGCTGAAGGCGTGCAGCGAGAGCCCGTCGGCGGCCGGTTTCGCCACGGCCGCACCGTCGAAGGCGACGACCATCACGACCTCCAGGACCAGGAGCACCCCGAGCACCTTGGCGTTGAGGTCGATCTTCAGCCAGGCCAGCGCGCCGACGAGGGCGACCGCGAGCAGCGCGGGCACCCACCAGTCGATGCTGACGTGGAGGTAGGTGTCGAGCAGCCCGGACACTTCGAAGCCGAACATGCCGTAGATGCCGACCTGGAGCGCGCTGTAGGCGGCGAGGGCCACATAGGAGGCGGCGGCGCCCGCGGTCGGTCCGAGCCCGCGCGCGATGTACGCGTAGAAGGCGCCCGCGTTGTGCACGTGGCGGCTCATCTCGGCGTACCCGACGCTGAACAGGGCGAGGACCGCGCCGAGGATCAGGAACAGCAGCGGCTGTCCGACCACGCCCATCGCGGCGAACGCGGTGGGCATCACGCCGGCCACGACCATCAGGGGCGCGCTCGCCGCGAGGACCGAGAGCAGCAGTCCCGGCGTGCCGAGGCGGTCGGCGCGCAGCGCCCGGTCCTGCCCCTTGTACGTTCTGATCTCGGTCTCGCTGGTCTGGCTCGGCATGCGGGGTCTGCCCTTTCGGTACTGCCTTCGGAACAGGACGGGGGGTGCGGCCATGATGCGGGCCGGGTGCGCGCGCTACACGGAACCGAGCGCGGCGCTGCGCGCGGCGTGGAAGGCCCGGTACGGGTCGCGGTCGGGGTAGGACCAGGGCGCGGGGGTGATGTGGCGCCCGATGCGGTGGAACAGGGCGGCGGCCTCGGCGGTGCGGCCCTCGCAATGCTTCGCGTGGGCAAGGAAGTTGAGGTCGATGCCGGCCCTGGGGTGGTCCTCGCGCTCCCACTCCAGCCACCAGTCGAACGCGGTCCTGATCACCTGGCCGGCCCGGCGGCCGGTCCAGTGCCCGGACGCGGCGGGGTCGCCCGGCCGGCCCCCGGACGCGGCGAGCACCCGGTAGCGCTCGGCGTGGGCGATCAGCGGGAGCAGGGCGAGCGGGGAGTCGGCGGGGGCCCGGGCGGCCGAGGAGACGGCGAATTCGTACACCTCGTGCAGCAGGTCGGGGCCCTCGCCCGGGCGGCGTTCCGCGAGCCGGGCCGCCATCAGGTGGTGGGCGTGGTGGTGTTCGGGGTGGCGGGTGCGCACCTCCTCGAAGGCGCGCACCGTCTCGTCCTCGGTGCCGAACGCGCGGGCCAGCGCGAGCAGCGCGAGCCAGGGGGTGGGGTCGGCCGGGGCGCGCCCGGCCGCGGTCAGGCAGGCCCGGCGGGCGCGGTCCTCGGACTCCTTGCCGCGTAGGCACCGCTGGACGCTCGCGCAGGCGAACAGGGCCGCGGCATCCGCGCTGTCGGGTTCGGCGAGCAGCCATTCGCGGGCCCAGACGGCGCTGGTGGCGGGCTCGGCGAGCACGGTGAGCCGGTGGCCGCGGCGGTCCCAGTCGTCACCCGTCGCGCCGAGCAGCGAGCGGACCCTGGTCCACCGGCCCTGCGCCAACTGGTCCCGGACCGTGGCGAGTTCGGTGTCGTCGAGGGCCGGGTCGAACGACCGGCTGCCCCATCGGCGGGGGCGGCCGAGCGGGGGCGGAGGCGGGGACATCCGCGCACTTCCTGTGTGAGGTGATGCCGTGCGGGCACACATGTGAACGCTGAACACGTGCGCGATGGTCGCCGACAGCAAAGCGGTACGCGATGCTCCGCGTCAAGGCCGTTCGGCCCTTGTTTGATCAGCGAACGTGAGCCTTGTTCAAGGGAGTTGAGCGTCTCCGGTGCCCGCTGCGGGCGGTTTGGCTACAGGTCAAGAGGCCTTGCCCGAACTCCTGTTGACCTTTGCAGGACTGCCATGTGAACGGCTGCTATGCGACTGCGGGCCGCCCATGGCTGGTCGCGCAGTTCCCCGCACCCCTGAAGGGGCGCTGCACCTGGACCCACTTGCCCTACGAAACCGCCTTCGCCGCCGCCCGGCCCGCCGCCCGGCCCGAGAAGATGCAGCCGCCGAGGAAGGTGCCCTCCAAGGAGCGGTAGCCGTGGACGCCGCCGCCGCCGAAGCCGGCCGCCTCCCCGGCCGCGTACAGGCCCGGCAGGGGTTCGCCGCCCGCCGTGAGGACGCGGGAGAAGAGGTCGGTCTCCAGTCCGCCGAGCGACTTGCGGGTCAGGATGTGGAGCTTGACGGCGATCAGCGGGCCAGCCTTGGGATCGAGGATGCGGTGCGGGGCCGCGGTGCGGATGAGCTTGTCGCCGAGGTAGTTGCGCGCCCCCCGGATCGCGGTGACCTGGAGGTCCTTGGTGAACGGGTTGGCGATCTCGCGGTCGCGGGCCACGATCTCGCGGCGCAGCGCGGCCTCGTCGATCAGGGGTTCCTTGGTGAGCGCGTTCATGCCGCGCACCAGCGAGGCCAGGTCCTTCTCGACGACGAAGTCGGCGCCGTGGTCCATGAACGCCTTCACCGGGCCCGGCACGTCGGCCCGGGCCCGCCCGATGACACCGCGTACGGACTTGCCGGTGAGGTCGGGGTTCTGCTCGGAGCCCGACAGTGCGAACTCCTTGCCGATGATCTTCTGGTCGAGCACGAACCACGTGTAGTCGTGGCCGGTCTTCATGATGTGGTCGAGCGTGCCCAGGGTGTCGAAGCCGGGGAAGAGCGGCACGGGCAGCCGGTTGCCGCACGCGTCCAGCCACAGCGAGGAGGGGCCGGGCAGGATGCGGATGCCGTGCCGGGCCCAGATCGGGTTCCAGTTCTGGATGCCCTCGGTGTAGTGCCACATCCGGTCGCGGTTGATGTGGTGGGCGCCGGCCGCCTCCGCGATGCCGAGCATGAGGCCGTCGACATGTGCGGGCACGCCGGAGAGCATGTGCTCGGGTGGGGTGCCGAGCCGCTGGGGCCACTGTGACCTCACGAGGTCGTGGTTGCCTCCGATGCCGCCGCTGGTCACGATGACCGCCTGCGCCGTAAGCTCGAAGGAACCGGTCACGGTCCGGGTGGACGCGGTCCCGCGCGCGGCGCCGGACGGCTCCAGGACTTCGCCGGTCACGGTGTCGACGGCCCCGGCAGTGCGCCCGAGGCCGGTCACACGGTGCCGGAACCCGAACTGAACAAGCCCCCGGGCGGCGGCCTCCCGCACCCTCCGCTCGAACGGGGCCACGATGCCCGGCCCGGTGCCCCAGGTGATGTGGAAGCGGGGAACGGAGTTGCCATGCCCGTTGGCGTCGTAACCGCCCCGTTCGGCCCAGCCCACCACGGGGAAGAACCGGACCCCCTGGGCGTGCAGCCACGCCCGCTTCTCGCCGGACGCGAAGTCGACGTAGGCCTCGGCCCAGGCGCGCGGCCAGTGGTCCTCGTCCCGGTCGAAGCCGGCCGTCCCGTACCAGTCCTGGAGCGCGAGGGCCCGGCTGTCCTTGATCCGCATGCGGCGCTGCTCGGGCGAGTCCACGAGGAAGAGCCCACCGAAGGACCAATGGGCCTGGCCGCCGAGCGACTGCTCGGGCTCCTGGTCGAGCAGGATCACCTTCTTGCCGGCGTCCGCCAGCTCGGCCGTGGCCACCAGGCCCGCGAGCCCTGCCCCGACCACGATCACATCGGCGTCGTACGCCATGGGCCCGTCACTCCGCTCGTCCGCCAAGTTACCCGTGCGTCAGATCTTCGGCGGGCAGTCACCCGGCGTCAACCGCCCGGGTGCGGGCACCCAGGAGGCAGCCGCGCCCCCGGGGCGCTATCGTCGGCCAAGTCGGCTCCCCCCGGCCGTACTTGAGGTGTACGTCGTGTCGGTTCTGGTCCTCGTCCTCGCCGTGAGCGCAGCGTGTTGTCTGGGCTCGGGCTTCGTGCTGCAGCAGAACGCGGCGCAGCACGCCCCGATCGGCGACTTCATGTCGCCGCGGCTGCTGCTCGACCTGGTGCGGATGCCGCGCTGGCTGGCCGGGATAGGCCTGATGGTGGCGGGCATGGTGCTCAGCGCCCTCGCGCTGGGCTGGGGCGAGGTCTCGCTCGTCGAGCCGCTGGTGGCGACCAACCTGTTCTTCGCGATGTGGCTGTCCAGACTCTGGACCCGCCAGCCGCTGGGCCGCCAGGGCTGGGCGGGGCTCGCGCTGCTGGCGGGCGGGGTGACCGCGTTCATCGTGGCCGGCCAGCCGCACGGCAGCGTCTCGGAGGCGGGGGCGCTGCGGCACTGGCTGATCGTGGGCCTGGTGGTCGGGATCGCGCTGATGCTGGCGGGCCTCGCCAAACACGATCGGCTGAGCGTCGCGGCCCCGGTGATGCTCGCCATCGCCGCGGGCCTGCTCTACGGACTCCAGGACGCGCTGACCCGGATCAGCGGCCAGCGCCTGTCGGGCGGCGGCTGGCCGGAGCTGATGACGAGCTGGCAGCCGTACGGGGTGATCGCGCTCGGGGTGACCGGCCTGGTCCTGGTCCAGAGCGCCTTCGAGGCGGCCCCGCTGCGGATGTCGCTGCCCGCCCTGACGGCCGCCCAGCCGCTCGCCGGGATCGCCTGCGGGGTCGGCTTCCTCGGCGACCGGCTGCGCACCGACTCGGGAGCGCTGGCCTGGGAGGCGGCCGGGCTCGCGGCGATCGTGGCGGGCATCGTGCTGCTCGGGCTGCACCCGGCGATGCCGTCGGGCACCGCGCCGCAGGAGGAGGCCCGCGACCTCCAGCCGCACTGAGAGGCACCGCGCGAGTCGGTGATTTCATGGCCCCATGAATCCGGCTGACGAAATCCTGGACATCGTCGACGCGCAGGACACCGTGATCGGGCAGGCCCGGCGCGCCGACGCGTACGCCCGGAACATGCGGCACCGCTGCGTGTTCATCCTGGCCACAGACGCGGCGGGCCAGATCTTCGTGCACCGCCGCACCCCGCAGAAGCTCGTCTTCCCCTCCTTGTACGACATGTTCGTCGGCGGGGTGGTCGGCGCGGGCGAGTCGTACGACGCCGCGGCGCTGCGCGAGGCCGAGGAGGAGCTCGGGGTCTCGGGCCTTCCGCAGCCCGTGCCGCTGTTCAAGTTCCTCTACGAGAACGGCGAGCAGAGCTGGTGGTCGGCCGTGTACGAGGTGCGCTGCGAGCTCCCGGTGAATCCGCAGGTCGAGGAGGTCGCCTGGCACGACTTCCTGCCGCTCGCCGAGCTGGAGCGCCGGATCGGGGCGTGGGAGTGGGTGCCGGACGGCCTCGCGGCCTGGCGGCGGCTGCGCGCGTCGGGGGTCGGCCTGTCCTGAGAGCCTGTGTCCGGGTACCGCCGGGTAGGGTGCGGCGGGTGATCACGATCGTGCAGACCCTGCGGCTGTGGTTCGCGCCCCAGCGCATCGGCGAGGAGGGCGAGACCCCCGACTACCGGTTCTCGCTCGCCAACGAGCGCACCTTCCTGGCCTGGATCAGGACCTCGCTCGCGCTGGTCGGGGGCGGTTTCGCGGTCGACCAGTTCCTGCCCGACCTGCGCTGGGGCGTCCGGGTCGCGCTCGCCCTCGCGCTGCTCGCCGCGGGGGTCCTGTGCGCGCTGCGGGCGGTGAACCACTGGGTGCGCTGCGAGCGGGCCATGCGGCGCGGCGAGGATCTGCCGGTGTCGCGGTTCCCCACTCTCCTGAGCCTCGCCGTCGCGGTCGTCGCCGTGGTGATGGTGGTGGTCGTCGTCTTCGGCTGGGCCGGCTGATGCCCTCGCCCGTGCCCACCCGGGACCCGGGGCTCCAGCCGGAGCGGACCCGGCTCGCCTGGCGGCGCACCACGCTGTCCTGCACGGTGGCCGCCGTGCTCGCCGCCAAACAGGCGGTGCACCAAGGGAGTTCACCGCTCGGGCTCGTCGCGCTGACGCTCAGCGGTCTTGTGTGGCTCGGGTTCCTGGCCGTCGCGCACCGCCGCATCCAGACCCTGAGCGGCGCCGCACCGCCCCGGGTCCTGGGGGTGCGCGCCGCGATCGCCACGGCCGCCTGCACGGTGGCCCTGGCCTGCTTCGCGCTCGCCATACTGTTCTGACACCCACCTCCTTCGGTACGCCGAAATCCGCGGTCCACCCTGGACGGCATACCGACTGGTCGGTAGCCTGTCTCCGGACAGGACGCCCGACCCCGTTCCGGAGGTGCCGAACATGAGCACAGTCCCCCCGCCAGGCCTCGACCCGGAGCAGCTGCGGGCTTACCTCGACCGCGTGCGGCCGGGTCTGGTGAGCGGACCGCTCAGGGTCCGGCTGATCGAGGGGGGCCGCTCCAACCTGACGTACATCGTCACGGACGGAGTGGGCCAGTGGGTCGTGCGGCGGCCGCCGCTGGGCCATGTGCTCGCCACCGCGCACGACATGAAGCGCGAGCACCGGGTGATCAGCGCCCTGCACCCCACGGCCGTCCCGGTGCCCGAGCCGGTGCTCCTTTGTGAGGACGAGTCGGTGCTCGGCTCGCCGTTCTACGTCATGGAGTACGTGGCCGGGACGCCGTACCGCACCGCCGAACAGCTCGCCCCGCTCGGCGCCGAGCGGACCCGGGCGGCCGTGCTCGCGCTGGTCGACACGCTCGTCGAGCTGCACGCGGTGGACCCCGAGGCCGTCGGGCTCGGCGACTTCGGGCGGCCCGAGGGCTTCCTCGACCGGCAGCTGCGCCGCTGGGGCAAGCAGCTCGACGCCTCCCGCAACCGCGACCTGGCCGGCATCGACGAGCTGCACGCCGCCCTCGGCCGTGAGCTCCCCGTCTCGCCCACCCCGACCGTCGTCCACGGCGACTACCGCCTCGACAACGTGCTGATCGGCGACGACGACCGGATCAAGGCGGTTCTGGACTGGGAAATGTCCACGCTGGGCGACCCGTTGACCGACCTCGGCCTGCTCGTGATGTACAGCGCGAAGCTTGAAGTCCCAAACTCGCCGGTCTCCACCACGGCCGGCGCGGCCGGCCACCCCTCCCCCGCCGAGCTGATCGAACGCTACGCGGCCCGCTCCGGCCGCGACACCTCCGCCATCTCCTGGTACACGGCGTTCGCCTGGTTCAAGCTCGCCGTGATCCTCGAAGGCATCCACTACCGCTACACCCTCGGCCAGACGGTGGGCGCCGGCTTCGACCGCATCGGCGAGCTGGTCCCGGTCTTCATCGAGCACGGCCTCACCACCCTTCAGGAAGGCTGAACGCCCCTCATGGACTTCGCATTCGACACCCGCACCGAAGAACTGCGGACCAAGCTCCTCGCCTTCATGGACAGTCACGTCCACCCCGCCGAGGCGATCGCCGACGAGCAGCGCGCCCTGCTCGCATCCCCGTGGGACACCCCGCAGGTGGTGGAGGACCTCAAGGCCGAGGCGCGCGGGCAGGGCCTGTGGAACCTGTTCCTGCCCGACGCGGAGTACGGCGCGGGGCTCACCAACCTCCAGTACGCCCCGCTGGCCGAAATCACCGGCCGCTCCCCGCACTTGGCGCCCACCGCCCTCAACTGCGCGGCCCCGGACACCGGGAACATGGAGGTGCTCGCCCAGTTCGGCTCGGACGAGCAGAAGAAGCAGTGGCTGGAGCCGCTGCTCGCCGGGGAGATCCGCTCCGCGTTCGCGATGACCGAGCCGGAGGTCGCCTCCTCGGACGCCACCAACATCGAGACGCGGATCGAGCGGGACGGCGACGAGTACGTCATCACGGGTCGCAAGTGGTACATCTCCGGCGCGATGAACCCGGACTGCAAGATCTTCATCGTGATGGGCAAGACCGACCCGGCCAACGCCGATGTGCGCCGCCAGCAGTCGATGATCCTCGTTCCGCGCGACACCCCGGGCGTCGAGATCCGCCGCGCCATGCAGGTGTACGGCTATGAGGACCACTCCCACGGCGGTCACGCCGAGGTCGTCTTCCACGGCGCCCGGGTGCCCGCGAGCAACCTGGTCGGCGAGGCCGGCGGCGGCTTCGCCATCGCCCAGGCGCGGCTCGGGCCGGGCCGGATCCACCACTGCATGCGGCTGATCGGCATGGCCGAGCGGGCGATCGAGCTGATGTGCCGAAGGGCCGTGTCCCGTACGGCGTTCGGCAAGCCCATCGCCCAGCAGGGCGTGGTCCAGGAGTGGATCGCGGACGCCCGCGTCGCGGTCGAGCAGCTCAGGCTGCTCGTCCTGAAGACGGCCTGGCTGATGGACACCGTGGGCAACCGCGGGGCGCACACCGAGATCCAGGCGATCAAGATCGCCACCCCGCGCACGGTCGTCGGCATCATCGACGACGCGGTCCAGCTGCACGGAGCGGGCGGCGTCAGCCAGGACTTCCCGCTGGCCGAACTCTGGGCCGCGGCAAGGACGTTGCGGCTCGCGGACGGCCCGGACGAGGTCCACCAGCGCTCGCTGGCCCGCCGCGAGCTGAAGAAGTACCTGTAGCGGCTGGTCAGTTCAGGGACGCAGCGCGCGCAGCAGCAGGTCGGCCAGGTGATCGGCGACCTGCTGCTCGGTGAGGGGGCCGTCCGGGCGGTACCAGGTGGACAGGTGGTGGACCGAACCGAAGTGGTAGTCCACCACCAGGTCGGCCGGGGTCGCGGTGGAGAACACCCCGGCGGCCTGCCCCTCCTCGATGAGCGCGCGGAACCGCTCGTGATAGCGCCGCCGCTCGGCCCTGACCTGCTTGTTCTTCTCCGGGCTGAGGTGGTGCATCGAGCGGAAGAAGATCGCCGCGTCGTCGAGGTTGTCGATGGTGGTCACCACCACGTCGGCGGCCGCCTCGCGCAGCCGCCGCTCGACGGGTTCGTCCGCGTCGGCGAACGCGTCGAGCCGCTCCTGCTGGAGCCGCAGCACCCGGGCGTACACCTCCTGGAGGAGGTCCTCCTTGGAGCCGAAGTAGTGGTAGAGCGCGCCCTTGGTGACGCCCGCCGCCTCGACGATCTCCTGCACGGAGGTGCGGTCGTAGCCGTTCTCCGCGAAGAGGCGGGTGGCGGCGGCGAGCAGCCGCTGGGGGACGGGGGTGGTGCCGCTTGTGTCCGTCGCCTTGGCCATCGCCGCCACCTTTCTCTCGTACGTGCGCGAAGCTGTGTGCTGGTCGTGCCGTGCTGGTCGTGTGTACCGGTCGCTACGCCTGGGTGCGCAGTTCCCGCCTGAGGATCTTCCCACTCGTGGTCTTGGGAAGCTCCGGCAGGATCTCCACCTCGCGCGGGTACTTGTAGGCGGCGAGCCGCTCCTTGCAGTACGCGGCGAGCTCGGCCGGGTCGGCTTCGGCGCCCGGGCGCAGGCTGACGTACGCCTTGACGCTCTCGCCCCGGTACGCGTCGGGGATGCCCACGACGGCCGCCTCGCGGACCGCCGGGTGGGTGTACAGGACGTCCTCGACCTCGCGCGGCCAGACCTTGAACCCGGACGCGTTGATCATGTCCTTCATCCGGTCGACCACGTAGAGCCAGCCGTCGCGGTCCATGAACCCGATGTCGCCGGTGCGCAGCTCGCCGTCGGGGAACGCCTCGGCGGTGGCGTCGGGGCGGCGCCAGTACCCGGGCACGACCTGCGGCCCGCGCACCACGATCTCGCCCTGCTCTCCGAACGGCACCTCGTTGCCTTCGAGGTCGATGATCCGCACCACCGTCTCGGGCCCGGGCACGCCCACCGAGAGCGTGCCGGAGACCGGGTCGACGGGCGCTTCCTTCTCGGGCGGCACCGAGGCACAGGGGGCGGTGCACTCGGTCAGACCGTAGCCGTTGCGGATGTACGGTCCGAAGCCCTCGCGGAACTTCTCGACCAGGGCGGGCGGCAGGGGCGCGCCGCCCGACGAGATGACCTCGAAGGACGCGAAGTGCTCCCGGGTGACGCCGGGGGTGGCCGCGAGCGCCATGAAGGCCGTGGAGGGGCCGACCGTGTAGGCGGGGCGGTGTTCGGCGAAGGCGTCGAGGACGACACCCGGGTGGAAGCGGTAGGCCAGGATCAGGGTGCCCGCGTTGGCGATGCAGGCGGCGAGCTCGCAGACCATGCCGGTGATGTGGAAGAGCGGCGCGAGCGCGAAGTAGCCCGAGCCTTCTGCTATCGGATGTCCAGTGCGCTGCCTCTCCGCGTTGTAGGTGATGCCGCGATGGGTGTTCATCGCGCCCTTGGGGGTGCCGCTGGTGCCGGACGTGTAACTGATCAACGCCGTGTCGTCGGCGGAAAGTTCCCGCCCGGAGGGAGCGTTGAGCCCCTGCCGCGCAACGGCGACGAGGTCATCGGTGTCGCCGGGCGCAGGCACCCGCTCGAAGCCGAGCGCCCTCTGGTCGTTCTCCGTCTGAAGATCGAGCTCGCAGGCGGTGAGGGCGATGCGGACCGGGGACTCGGCCGCGGTGTCGCGCAGGTAGCTCTCCCAGGCGCGGTCGGCGCAGATCAGCGCGCTGACCTCGGCGTCCCGCAGCACGTGGGCGACCTCGCCCGACTTGTACATGGGGTTGAGCGGGACGACGGTGGCCCCGGCCTTCCACGCGCCGAGCAGGGCGATCACGAAGTGCGGGGTGTTCTGCAGCATGAGCGCGACGCGGTCGCCGCGGACCAGGCCCCGGGCGGCGAGGTGGCCGGCCACGGAGTCGGAGAGCGCGTCGGTCTCGGCGTAGCTGAGGCGGCCGTCGAAGTAGGTGAGCGCGGTGCGTTCGGGGGCGCGGGCGACGGCGGCGCGGAAGGAGTGCAGCACGGTCTCGGGCGGGGTGATGTCCGCCCGCTGGGCGTCGCTGAGCTGGGCGAGCCAGGGCTTGGCCGCGTAGATCGAGGTCATTCGGCGCTCGTCTCCCACTTCTGTTGGAGGTGGTTCATGCTGGTCAGCCAGCGGTCGGGGGTGGCGGCGCGGGCCGTGTAGTAGTCGGCGACCTCGGGGTGGGGCAGCACGAGGAAGCGGTCGTCGGCCATGGCGGCAAAGAGGGCCTCGGCCACCTCGTCCGGCTCGATGGCAGTGGGCTTGAGCACGAGGTCGCCGGCGGATCCTGTGGCGTCCAGCATGTCGGTGCGCACGCCCTGCGGGCAGATCGCGTGGACCTGGATGCCGCGGTGGCGGTAGGTCAGCGACAGCCACTCCGCGAAGGCGAGCGCGCCGTGCTTGGTGACGCTGTAGGGAGCCGCGCCGATCATGGTGAGCAGCCCGGCGGCGGAGACGGTGGACACGAAGCGTCCGCTGCCGCGCTCCAGCCAGTCGGGGAGCAGCTCGCGGGCGGCCCTTACGTGGGCCATCACGTTGACGTCCCAGGCCGCGGCCCACACGTCCTCGGGCGCGGACTCCGAACCGCCGGATCCCAGGCCCGCGTTGGCGCAGTAGATGTCGACGGTCCCGCCGAGGGCGTCGCGGGCGGCTCCGACGACGGCCGACGCATCACCCGGCACGGCGATGCCGCCGACCTCCTCGGCGGTCTTACGGGCCTTGTCCGCGTCCAGGTCGTTGACAACGACGCGGGCGCCCTCCGCCGCGAATCTGCGCGCCAGGGCTGCGCCGATGCCGCCGCCCGCTCCGGTGACGACCACTGCGGCGCCCTGGACCGCCTGTCCCGTGCTCATGGAGACCCGCCTCTCTGCGTGCCGAATGCCCCGACAGACTAACCAGTCGGTATGTCCCCTGGGAAGGGCCCACCCCCCTGGGGCTGCGCCCCAGCCCCCGTGCGATTCGCCCTGCGGGCGGGCGGGGTGGACGATCGCGCAGTTCCCCGCGCCCCTTATCGGCTCTGGTGTCGCCTGCGGACCGTGCGTGGCTGGTCGCGCAGTTCCCCGCGCCCCTAAACCCGCCTTCGACTGCGGGCCGTGCGTGGTTGCTCGCGCCCACGCGGCGGAGCCGCACAATGTCACAGCCCCGCGCCCCTAGCGGCGTCGGTGCTGGCCCGCACCGGGCATTTCAGCCCGTCCGGCGATTGAGGACGAGCGCCCTTAAGGCGCGAACGGGGTCTGGGGCGGAGCCCCAGGAGACGACCACCTGGCCGCACCCGAACGACATCCCCCGGCGGGTTTCGGGAAGGGGCGGGGTGGGGCATCCCGGGGCCCGGGGCGGAGCCCCAGGGCGTGGCCCAACCCGGCGCGCCCCCGTCGCCCGCTACCGTGCGGGAGGCATGACGGCCCCGTACGAACCCGGAGGTGTACGGATGACCCTCTCCAGACGCGCCCTGCTCGCCGGCACGCTAGCGACGGGCACCCTCACCTCCCCCACCCCCTCCGAAGCCCCGCTCCGCACCGGCTTCGCCCGCCTCGCCGCCGACGGCTACGCCACCCTCGCCGGGCAAAAGGTGGGCATCGTCACCAACCCCACCGGCGTCACCCAGGACGTACGCCACATCGTGGACGTCATGCACGCCGACCCCCGCGTGCACCTGAGCGCCGTCTTCGGCCCCGAGCACGGCTTCCGCGGCACCGCCCAGGCCGGTGGTTCCGAGGGCCGCTACAACGACCCGGCGACCGGGCTCCCCGTGTACGACACGTACACGAAGAGCGGCCGGCCCCTCGCGGACATCTTCACCACCTCCGCCGTGGACACGATCGTCTTCGACATCCAGGACGTCGGCGCGCGCTTCTACACCTACATCTGGACCCTGTACGACTGCATGGAGGCGGCCGCACTCGCCGGCAAGCGCTTCGTGGTCCTGGACCGGCCCAACCCGGTGACCGGCCGCGCGGCGTACGGCCCGGTCCTCGACCCGGCGTTCGCCACCTTCGTCGGGCGGCAGCCGATCGCGCAGGCGCACGGGATGACGGCAGCCGAGCTGGCCCGCCTGTTCAACGCCCAATTCCTGGGCGGCAAGGCCCAGTTGACCACGGTGGCCATGACGGGATGGCGGCGATCCGCCTTCTTCGACGACACCGGGCTCCCCTGGGTGCCGCCCAGCCCCAACATGCCCACCCCGGACACCGCTCTCGTCTACTCCGGCACCTGCCTCTTCGAGGGCACCAACCTGTCGGAGGGGCGTGGCACGACGCGGCCGTTCGAGCTGCTCGGCGCGGAGGGGATCGACGGCAAGTGGGCCGCCACGCTCAATGAGCTCGCCCTGCCCGGCCTCCGCTGCCGCGAGGCCTACTTCGCGCCGACCTTCTCCAAGTTCGAGGGGAAGACGGCCGGAGGGGTCCAACTACACGTCCACAACAGGGAGTTGTTCGACCCGGTGCGCACCGGGATCGCCCTCCTCGTCACCGCCAAGCGGGTGTGGCGCGGCTTCGCCTGGCGGCCGGACAACTGGATCGACAAGCTCACGGGCTCGGCGCTGGTTCGCACGATGGTCGACGCGGGCGCCGGGACGGACGAGATCGTCGCCGCCTGGCAGCCGGGGCTGGACGCGTTCCGGACCGTACGCCGGAAGCACCTGATGTACAGCTGAGCCGAACCGAGGTCGCCCGGACCTCCTCGTGTCACGCATATGGCCAGCTCCGCGGTGCGGCGGGACGATGGGTGGCGCTCATCGTCGAGCGGACCGGAGGTCGGGCCATGACGGACATCGGAGTCGAGCCGTACCGGGAGATCACCTTCGACGCGGACGGCGACGCGGATCCCGCCGAGCGCGCGGCCCTGGCCGGCGTGGACGCCACGGACCTGGTGCTGTTCTGCCACGGCTGGAACAACACCCCGTCGGCGGCCCGCAGCCTGTACCAGGCCTTCTTCGCGGCGTTCCCCGCGCTGCTCGCGAACTCGCCCCAGGTGCGGCTCGGGTACGGCGGCGTGATCTGGCCGTCGATCCGCTTCACCGACGAGACCATCCCGAACTTTCCGCACGCCACGGCGGCCGCCGCAGGGCCCGGGCTCGACGACGCGACCGTATCCGCGCTCAAGGGCTTCTTCCCCGGCCAGGACGCGACCGTCGACCGGATCGCCGCCCACCTCGCCGGGCAGCCCGACTCCGAGGACGCGTTCAACGACTTCGGGCGGCTGACCCGGCAGCTCGTGACGACGGCCGCCACGAGCGGGGCCGGGACCGTCGGCGACCTGGCGGCGGAGGACGGGCTCGGCGCCTCGCCCGCGATCCTGACCGACGACATCCTGGCGCTGTGCCGGACGTTCACGGCCGCGCTCGCCGACACCGGCATGGACGTACAACCGGGACCGCCCGGGCCCTCGTTCTCGATCGGCGGCTCCCTCAAGCACCTGTGGGACGGCGCGAAGGAAGTGCTGCGCCAGGCGACCTACTACGAGATGAAGCGCCGGGCGGGCAAAGTGGGGCAGCTCGGCCTCGGCCCGCTGATCGGCCAACTGGCCGCCGCACGGCCCGAGTTGCGCGTGCACCTCGTCGGACACAGCCAGGGCGCGCGCCTGGTCGCGTTCGCGCTGAAGGGGCTGCCCGCGGGCGCGCGCAACCTGAAGTCGGTGACGCTGCTCGAAGGGGCCTTCTCGCACTACGTCTTCGCCGGGCACCTGCCCGACGGCCTCGCGGGGGCGGGCGCGCTGAGCGACGCGCAGGGCCGGATCGACGGCCCGGTCGTCTCCTGCTACTCGCACTTCGACACCGCGCTCGGCGTCATCTACCCGCTGGCGTCCGCGCTGTCCGGGGACTACGCGAGCGCGCTGCCCGGCCTCGACAAGCGGTGGTGGGCGATCGGCCACGACGGCATCCAGGCCGTCAGCCCCTGCACCACGCTGACGCTGGCCGAGGCGCTGCGCGACGGGGTGCCGGACTCGGGCTGCGTCAGCGTGGACGCGGCCGCCGTGGTGAAGGACGGCGGGCCGCCCTCGGGCGCGCACAGCGACATCTGCCACAAGGAGCTCGCCCAGGTGGTGCTGGCCGCGGGCCGGATCGGCAGGACCTGACCCGCGGCCGTTCACGTCCTAGCGATGGCTGGGGAACTCGACGACCTGCTGGTACGTCGGCCGGTTCTGCCAGTTGACCGCGGACTGGGTGATGCCGCCGAGCGGTCGCTGCACGATGCTGTCGGCGCACCACTGGTCGCCGGCCCCACAGCCGGCGTCACCCGGGTAGACCTGCGCCGGGGTCTTGGCGGCGGCCTGCTTGAGCGTGCCGAGCAGGCTGTCGCGGCAGGCGTCGAGCTTGCCGTCGCCGCAGTAGCCGCGGGCCAGCGGCCCCTGCACGGGCTCGCCCAGGACCGTACGCAGGTCCTTGTCGGCGTAGCTCCACCAGCCGTACTGGAAGGCGGACCCGGCGTGCGAGCCGGTCGGGCCGTGCCCGGCCGAGGGTGCTTCGTCGATGCCGAGGTTGGCGGTCAGGGCGTTGTAGAGCGGGTCGCCGAGCCCGGGGCGGAACTCGGCCTCGACGAGCAGCGGCCACCAGGCGTCCATCAGGCGCACCGCGTCGGGATGGGTGTAGGCGTGCGAGCCCTGCGAGGTCTCGCGGCGCTGGCTTCCGTCGGCCTGCCAGGCCTCCAACTGCTGGACCGCTGTGGCCAGTTGGGGATCGGTGATCGGCGCGCTGCGCAGCACCTTGAGGAGCTCGGGCAGGACGTCCTCGCCGCGCAGGTCGGTGACGGCGGCCTGGGCCATGGCCCGGGTGAGCGAGGAGCGAGTGACGCCGCCCTGGGCGACCAGCGCCTTCACGCGGTCGTCGAGGAGGTTGGCACGGTGCACGGAGCCGTCACCGAAGCCGGCCGTGGAGTAGTCCTTGGCCTGCTTGTTGTTCCAGGACACGTAGTAGTCCTGGCCGATCGACTGGGGGTGCTGGGCGGGCGGGGTGTAGGCGGCCGTGTTGTTCGCGGGGTCGAAGCCCTGCCACTCGTAGGCCTGCTCCGCCTTGGCGGGCAGCGAGGGGTCGACGTTCGGGTTGCGGACCGGGTTCAGGCCGCTGTTGTAGTAGGCGGCGGTGCGGGAGTCCGCGTAGAACCAGTTGAAGGTGTAGTCGACGTGCTGGGCCGCCTCCTGGAAGGTCTTGGCGTCCTTGACGTAGGAGGGGTCGTTCATCATCTGGAAGCCGATGATCGAATCTGCGTCGTGCCGGTAGGTGGAGCGCAGTGAGGTGTACGCGACGGGCTTGCCGCCGACGGTGGCGCGGGCGGTGACGATGCCGTACTTGGTGCGCCACACCTGCATCCGGTAGGAGCCGGCCGCCGTGGTGTCGGCGACCGTCGGCTTCCAGGAGTTGGTCTTCTCCAGCTTCTCCATCGGGGTGCACACGCCCCGGTAGAGGTAGTGGGTGGCGTCCTGGCAGAGCTCGACGGCGTACGTGTCGGTGATGTCCTGGCCCGCCGACGTGGCCGACCAGGCGTAGTCCTGGCCGCGGCCGAGCTGGACGTACATGCCGACGCCCGCGAAGGAGGCGCCCCGGGCACTGATGCCGGGGCCCTGGATCTCCTGGAGCATCAGCAACTGTGGCGCGAAATAGCCGGTTTGGGGACCGAACACCGCTACAGGGTTGCCGCTCGCGGTGTGCGAGCCGGACACCACGAGGGCGTTGGACATGCCGCGCGGCTTGCCGAGGTCGATGCCGGGCAGCACGCCGTTGTCGTACACGCCCTTCAACGGCTTGAGCTGCCGGGGAACTTTCACGTCCGCCTTGGCATTGGTGTTCGCCGAGCCGGTGCGGTCGTAGACGAGCTGTTCGGGGACGACCGTGCCGGGGTCGGGCATCGCGGCGCCCTGCGCGTCGGCGGGCTTGCCCGCGTACGGGAAGCTGGTGCCGTCGTGGACGGTGAGCACCGACTCGGGGTCGTTGCGCTCGCGGAAGGACTCCCAGACCTTGGTGCCCTCGGCCACGCCGTACTTCGCCTGGGCGGCCTGGAGCGACAGCGCTGCCTGGACCTCGCCGCCCCCGCCGCCGCCGAAGAGCCCGCCCACCACGGAGGCGAGCGCGATCAGGTCGGTGAGCTTGAAGGGCTGGATCTCGCCGACGTTCGTAATGGAGTCGATCTTGCCGGTGAGGACGTACTCGCCGGGGAAGTAGCGACCGTCCTTGGACTGCTTGGCATAGGCGTTGATGCCGTCGACATAGGCCTGGGCGTCGGCCATGGCCTGCTCGCCGCGGGCTCCGTTGGCGGTACGGATGCGGTCGACCTGCGCCTGGAGATCGGCCTCGGTGTACGGGGCCTGCGGCCAGAACTCCTGCTCAAGGCCCTGGTTGGCGAGGGCGCCGCCCGCGAACGAGGTGAGCTCGCCGCGCCCGATGTGGCGGAAGAGGTCCATGAGCCAGAGCCGGTCCTGCCCGGCCGCGTACCCGGCGCCGTACTCGGTCCCGTACCGCGTGGTGCCCTTGATGTGCGGTACGCCCGTGGCCTTGTCGCGGGTGATGGTGACGTCGGGGCGGGGCGAAGTCGTGGACTCCACCTGCCCGTTCGGGACGCCGAAGGAGGCGTCGTTGAAGAAGCTGTTGAGCTTGTCGTCGGTGAGCGAGGACTGGCCGGCGACCAGGGCGTCGTACTTGCCGAGCTCGTCGTCGCTGTGTGCGGGATGGGTCCCGAACACCTTGTTCCCGAGGATCTCGACGAGGGTGGCGTTGCCGTTGGCGCCGGGCGGCAGGATGTCGGAGCACTGCCCCTGGCAGAGGTCGCCGTCCGCGGGTTCGGCCGCGCCGGCCGGGACCGCGGGACCGAGCAGGGCGGCGGACAGAGCGATGACGGTGACGGCGCAGGCGGCGGCTCTGCCGCGTCCTGTGCCCGTCAGGAGTCGAAGTCTGCTGGTTTTTATGGCTGTTGTGAGCCTTGCGGTGCGTCGTCGCATGCGCGCTCCTAGTGGGGGCCGATGCGCGGGAGGCTACTTGGGGTAACGCCGCGCCGTAAGGTGAACATGCGTCACCTTCTCCGAATCCCCACACGCCCGCCCGACCCGCTCCGCGATCACGGCGGGCCGGCCGGCGAGCCGGCTGCGGAAGCTGTGCCCTTTCGGCCTCCGCCGGCACGCGTATTCCTTCCGGGCTCCGCAGGGTTATGTGGGACGGGCGAATACCGGCCGTGCCGCTGGTTCCCAAGTGCCCATAGGGGCCAAACCGGTTGAAGGGATTCCGGATGTGCCCAAGGGCCTGATCCTTTGTCCGCCTCGGCACTCCCCCGGCACCGCCACTACCTGGCCTCTTGAGCCGTTCCAGCAGGTCGGCGGGGGGAACGGTCCATACGGGCCACGTTCTGAGGAGTTCATGAGAATGGGATTCCAACGGTTGGGACAGGGTAGGCGAATCCCCCGTAATGGACGCCATCGGAATTTCGATGGAGCCGGATCGCCTTCGGGTACGTCCATTCCTCGACGCCGAAGTACGAGCGACGGAGGTGGCAGGGCCATGGCTGGTTTCCGCAGTCTGGCGAGACAGGTGCGCGACCCGAGGAACGACCTCGCGTTGCGGCGCTATTCGCTGCGCAAGTGTCTGGAGCGGTTCGCCCCCTACGGGCACAGGGCGACCTGGGACCATCTGTGCGGCAGGCACCGCATCGGGCCCGAGGACCGGGCACCCGATCCGGCGCGGCTGGTGGCCGCACTGGAGGAGCTGGAGGCGGCCAGGGCCGTCTGGCTCGCCTACGAAGTGGAGTTCGCGGAGCGCAGGAAGCGCGAGAAGCACGCGGGGCTGCGGCGCCCGGGCTCCTTCGACGACTGGCACCGGCGCACCTGGGGCGGTTTCGGGGTGGCCTGGTGCGACGATCCCACGACGCACCCCACCGAGCCGCTGGCCGAGGTGCTCGGCCGCATGATCGCGGCACTGCGGGCCGCGCCCGGCACGGTGTGCCCGGTGTGCGGGGGGAGCCGGCTGGTGTGGAACCAGGATCTGACCCACGAGCCGTGGTTCGGACCGGTCTGCTCGGGCTGCGGGATTCTGGTGCCGCGCCCGGTGCTGACCTCCGAGGCGGTGGCACGGGCCAAGGCGGCACGGCGCGGAGAACTGGCATCGGTGGCGTGAGCGGCGCGGGGGCGAGCCGACTCTCCCCCGCGTTGCCAGAGGGGCTTCCATCGGCGGAGTCCTCGCTGTCGGCGGAGCCAGCGTTGTCGGTGGAGCCCGCACTGTCGGTGGAGCCCGCGTTGTCAGTGGGCTCTGGCACCATCGAAGGCATGATCCAGGTCTGCCTGAACGGCGTACGAAGTGCTCAGGACGGGTCGGCGGTGCCGCTGTCCCCAACCGCCCTGGCCGAGTCCGCGGCAGCGGCCGTGGCCGCCGGTGCCGCCGAGGTCCATGTCCACCCCAAGACGCCCTGCGGAAGCGATTCGCTCTCATCACGCGTGGTGGGCCCGGCGCTTGAGGCGATACGGGCCGCGGTGTCGGTGCCGGTCGGGGTGACCACGGGCGCCTGGGCGGAGCCGGATCCGGCCCGCCGGCTGGAGCGCGTCCGGTCCTGGACGGTGCTGCCCGACTACGCGTCGGTCAACTGGCACGAGGACGGCGCCGACGAGGTGGCGGCCGCCCTGCTCGATCGGGGCGTGGGCATCGAGGCGGGCATCTGGTCCGACACCCCCGCCGCCCAGCACTTCCTCAACTCACCCCATTCCTCAAGGGTGTTGCGCATCCTCGCCGAGGTGATCGGCACGTCCGCCGAGGCCGCCGAGCCGACGGCCCACGCGCTGCTCAGCGAGCTGGGCACCGCGCACGGCAGGCCCATCCTCCTGCACAGCCATGACGGAGGCACCTGGCCGGTGCTGCGCCTGGCGCGCAGGCTGGGGCTCGACACCCGAATAGGGCTGGAGGACGTGCTGGTACTGCCGGACGGCGAGCGGGCCGAGTCCAACGCCCAGTTGGTACGGGCGGCGCTGGCCTGCTCGTAACCCGTAGGGCGTCGGGGGCTGTCAGTACGGGGGCTGGGGCCTGCTCGCAACGGGCCGGGCGGCACTCAGGCCTTGCGCTCGGCGAGCAGCCGGGAGCCGGTCAGGCTGTCGCCGAAGACGTCGTCCGGGTTGGACAGCACGCAATTGTCCAGGGACAGACAGCCACAGCCGATGCAGTCCGAGAGGTGGTCGCGCAGCCGGCCCAACTGTGTGATGCGCCGGTCGAGTTCGGCGCGCCAGTTCTCGGACAGGCGGGCCCAGTCCTCCTTGGTGGGGGTGCGCTCCTCGGGGAGTCCGGCCAGGGCGTCCCGGATCGTGGCCAGCGGGATGCCGACGCGCTGCGCGGCCCGGATGAAGGCCACGCGGCGCAGAGTGTCCCGGCAGTAGCGGCGCTGATTGCCGGAGGTCCGGCGGCTGGTGATCAGGCCCTTGGACTCGTAGAAGTGCAGGGCGGAGACGGCGGCCCCGCTGCGCGCGGACAGCTGCCCGACCGTGAGCTCGTGGATCTTCTCTGGAATCTGCGGCACCCCTCGAACCCTACTGGCCCCCGCCCCGGCCCCGCCCGGGCGCCCTACGCGACGGGCCTGGCCCCCGCCCCCGTACGTCGTTGACAGGACCGGCGGCCCCAACCATGCTGAGCTAGCTGAGCAAGCGCTTGTACAGGTGCTTGCGCATGTACTTGTTCATGACTGCGAGAGCGTCGCGAGAGGCAGGGACCAGGGACATGGCAGAGCCGAGGATCTTCACGTCCGCCGAGGAGCTGAAGGCCGGGGTGGGCGAGCAGCTCGGGCACAGCGACTGGCTGGAGATCGACCAGAAGCGGATCGACCTGTTCGCCGACGCCACCGGCGACCACCAGTGGATCCACGTCGACCCGGAGCGCGCCGCGGCCGGTCCCTTCGGGTCGACCATCGCGCACGGCTATCTCACCCTGTCGCTGCTGCCGACGCTGGTCCCGCAGGTGCTGCGCGTCGAGGGCATGAAGATGGGCATCAACTACGGCACCAACAAGGTCCGCTTCCCCTCCCCCGTGCCGGTCGGCTCGCGGCTGCGCGCCACGGCGGTCCTCACGGAGGTCGTGGAGGCGGGCGGCGGCATCCAGGTCACGGCGAAGGTCACCGTCGAACGCGAGGGCGGCGACAAGCCGGTGTGCGTGGCGGAGTCGGTCTCGCGCTACTTCTTCTGAGCCCCCACCATCCGCAGCACGAGGTCGGCGTACAGCGCGCCGACCTCGTCGGGCGTGCGGCGGCCCTCGGTGTTGAACCAGCGGGCCACGTCGATGCAGAGCGACAGGACGGCGAGCGTGGTGCCCGGCACGTCCGGCACGTCGAACTCGCCCGCCGCCACGCCCTCGTTGAGGATGCGGCGCACCGCGGCGTCGCTCTGCCTGCGCAGCTCCACGATCTCGGTGCGGTGCTCGGCGCCGAGCGCGTCGAGCTCGTACTGGACCACGCGGGCCGTCATGTGGTGCCCCGCGTGCCAGCGGACGAAGGAGCGCACCGCGGCGGAGAGCCGCTCGGCGGCACTGCCCTCACTCTCGGCCGCGGACCGGAGGATCTCCAGAGCCTTGTCGTGGCCGATCCGGCTGATCCGGTGGAGCAGCTCTTCCTTGGTCTTGTAGTGGATGTAGAGCGCGGCCGGGCTCATGCCGGCCCGGCCCGCGATGTCCCGGGTCGTGGTCGCGTGGTACCCGCGCTCGGCGAAGGCCTCGACGGCGGCGACGAGCAGTCTCCTGGCAGCCTCGGGCGTGACCTCGCCCCACGGCTTCTCCTCGCCGCCGGCCGTCTCCTCAGTCACGTCAGCCGTGCCCATCGCTCGCCCCTTCCGTCCGTCCGCGCTTCCGTTCAGCAGGACGAACACCATACCCCGAGGGTGAGCAAGCGCTTAGGGCCTGTCCGGCGGGCCTGGTCACCGTCGGCCTAAAGCTTCTGGAACGGGTCGTGTTCGGCCAGGAGCTTCTCCAGGCGGGCCTGGTCGACGCGGCTGACGATCTGCCCGGCCTCCTGCCGGTCCCTGATCACCTTGGCCAGCGTGAAGGCGGACGTGACGAGGTAGAGGACCGCTATGCCGAGGAAGGCCCGCACCCAGGCGTCCGCCTGGAGGCGGAGGATGCCGATCGCGGTGGCGACGAGCGCGATCGAGAAGGCGGCGACGGCCTGTCCGTAGTACGCCGCGGTGTTCTGCTGCTTGACCGGTGTCTCACTCATGGCGCACAGCATGGAGCGGATGTGGCGCGCGCCACATCCGCTCTCGTACTCAGTACGTACTCAGACGGCCAGGGGGTCAGAAGGCCGAAACCCCGGTCTCCGCGCGGCCGATGATCAGCTTCTGGATCTGGCTGGTGCCCTCGTACAGGGTCATCACGCGGGCGTCGCGCAGCAGTTTTCCGACCGGGTACTCGTCGATGTAGCCGTAGCCGCCGAAGACCTGGAGGGCGTTGTTGGCGGAGCGCACCGCGGCCTCGGAGGCGAACAGCTTCGCCTTGGACGCGGCGGTCGCGAACTCCTCGCCCCGGTCGACGAGATCGGCGACCCGCCAGGTCAGCAGCCGGGCCGCGTCCACGTCCACCGAGATGTCGCTGATCAGCTCCTGGACGAGCTGGTAGTGGGCGATCGACCTGCCGAACTGTTCGCGTTCGCCGGCGTACTTGACGGCCGCGTCCAGCGCCGCCCGGGCGATGCCGACGCAGCCGGCCGCGACCGACATCCGCCCCTTGGCGAGCGCCGACATCGCTATGGAGAAGCCCTTGCCCTCGGGGCCGAGCAGCGCACCCGCCGGGACCCGTACGTCGTCGAGGACGAGCTCGGCGGTCGC
Organism: Streptomyces sp. NBC_00212; assembly: GCF_045206365.1. Classification (NCBI taxonomy): domain Bacteria; kingdom Bacillati; phylum Actinomycetota; class Actinomycetes; order Kitasatosporales; family Streptomycetaceae; genus Streptomyces; species Streptomyces sp. NBC_00212. Next base: position 6,858,389 of record NZ_CP108115.1, on the reverse strand, counting down.
CTGGCCGCGCAGGCCGAGCTTGCCGTGGATGGTGCGCCGGGTCAGGCCCGGGGTGTCGGTCGGGACGAGGAAGGCGGAGACGCCGCGGTGGCCCGGGGCGTCGTTGGTGCGGGCGAAGAGCAGCACCACATCGGCCCAGGTGCCGTTGGTGATGAACATCTTGGCGCCGTTGATCACGTAGTCGCCGGACGCGCTGTCCCGGACGGCCTTCGTGGTGAGGTTCCCCGCGTCCGAGCCCGTGCCCGGCTCGGTGAGGCCGAAGCAGCCGATGGCGTCGCCGGAGGTGAGGCGCGGCAGCCAGGCGCGCTTCTGCTCCTCGCTGCCCCAGGACGCGATCGTCTTGGTGACCAGGCCGAGCGAGACGGAGACGATGCCGCGGACCGAGGAGTCGCCGCGGCCGAGTTCCTCGGTGACCAGGCAGTAGGCGAGGTGGTCGCCGCCCGAGCCGCCGTACTCCTCGTCGATGGTGAGCCCGAGGAAGCCGAGCGCGCCCAGCTTCTTCACGATCGACTTGTCGACGTTCTCGGAGCGGTCCCACTCGACGACGTGCGGGGCGATCTCGCGGCCGACGAACTCCGCGGCGAGCTGCCGCACGGCCGCCTGTTCCTCGCTCAGCTCCAGGTTCATTTCGGCTGCACCCCAGATTTAATTACCACTGCTAGTTTTTGGTTGGCAGGCCCTACTATGTGCCGCATGGCCCGACCGCGCAAGCCCCTCCTGAGCACCGACCGCATCGTCACGGCGGCGAGCGCGCTCGTGGACGCGGAGGGCCTCGCGGCCGTCTCGACCCGCCGCCTCGCCGCCGAGCTCGGGGTCAGCGGGCCCTCGCTCTACAACCACTTCCGCACCAAGGACGAGATCCTGGAGGCCGTCGCGGACGCCACCTCCGCACAGGTCGACCTGTCGATGTTCGACCCGGACGACGACCGCGACTGGCGTACGTCCCTGCACGACTGGGCGCTCGCCTACCGCGCGGTCCTGACCCGCCACCCCAACATCGTTCCGGTCCTCGCCCAGGGGCCGGGCCGGCGCCCGGCCGGTCTGCGGCTCGCGGACGCGGTGTTCGGCGCGATGGTCGCGGCGGGCTGGCCGCCCGCCCAGGCGACCCGGATCGGCGCGCTGATGCGGTACTTCATCATGGGCTCGGCGCTCGGCTCCTTCGCCCGCGGCTTCGTGGACGACGAGGCGGCGTACGACCCGGCGGACTATCCGCATCTGGGCCAGGCGCACCTGCTCGCCGAGCGGCAGGAGAAGATCGACGAGGGCGCCTTCGAGACGGGGCTGCGGGCCCTGCTCGACGGGCTCTCGATGCAGTACCGGGCGCTGGGCGACCAGTCGGCACCGGAGGCCCCGGTCCCCTCCTGATCGTTTCCCGATCGTTCGGGAGCCCGGGCCCGGCACGATAATTCGGCCGGCCCCCGGCCTCCCTGCGCCTACTGTCCTTGCATGACCATGACCAACCCCTCCACCGAGCGCCGCTCCGCTCGGCTCGCCCTGGCCGCGGTGGCCGTCTCCGTCGTGCTGTGGGCCTCGGCCTTCGTGTCGATCCGCAGCGCCGGGGAGGCCTACTCCCCCGGCGCCCTCGCCCTCGGCCGCCTCCTCGCCGGGTCGCTCGTGCTCGGGCTCTTCCTGCTCATACGCCGAGAGGGGCTCCCGCCGCGCGCCGCCTGGCCGGGCATCGCGGCGTCGGGTTTTCTGTGGTTCGGCTGCTACATGGTGGCCCTCAACTGGGGCGAGCGGCAGGTCGATGCCGGTACCGCCGCGATGATCGTCAACATCGGGCCCATCCTCATGGCGCTGCTCGCCTCGCGCTTCCTCGGCGAGGCGCTGCCGCCGCGGCTGGTCGCCGGCATGGCCGTCTCGTTCGCGGGCGCGATAGCGGTGGGGCTCTCGATGTCGGGCGACGGGCACGCCTCGGTGCTCGGCGTGGTGCTGTGCCTGGTCGCGGCGGCGACCTACGCGGCCGGGGTCGTCCTGCAGAAGCCGGCCCTGCGGCACGGCAGCCCGCTCCAAGTCACCTTCTTCAGCTGCCTGGTGGGGGCGGTGGCCTGCCTGCCGTTCAGCGGGCAGCTGCTCTCGGGTGCCTCGCACGCGCCGCTCTCCGCGACGCTCAACATGGTCTACCTGGGGGTGTTCCCGACCGCGCTCGCCTTCACGACGTGGGCGTTCGCGCTGGCCCGGACCTCGGCGAGTCGGATGGGTGCGACGACGTACGTGGTGCCCGCGATGGTCGTGCTGATGTCCTGGGCGGTCCTCGACGAGGTCCCGGCCGCGCTCACCCTGGTGGGCGGCGCGATCTGCCTCGCGGGTGTGGCTGTTTCGCGGTCCCGGCCGCGGGCCTCCGGGGGCGGGGCCACGGTGACGTCCGGGGCCGGCTCCGCGGACGGGGGCGGGCCGTCCGGGCCCACCCCCGAGCCCCGTCCTGGGGAGCGGGTCAACTAACCAGCAGCCGGCTGGAACACCACCAGCGCCCGTCCCCCCTTCCCCGCCAGCATGTTGTCGAAGGCGGTCGGGATGTCGGCCAGGGCGATGCGCTCGGACACCATCGCGTTGAGGTCCAGGCGGCCGGCGCGGATGTGTCCGGCCAGGACCGGGACGTCGGTCGCCGGGTCGGAGTTGCCGTACACGCAGCCCGCGAGCGTGCGGCCCCAGTGGAAGATCTCCAGGGCGTTGAAGGTGACCTGCTGGTCCTTGCCGCCGATGCCGACGACGGTGGTGCGGCCGCCGCGCCGGGTCGACTCCCAGGCGGTACGGATGGTGACGGCGCGGCCCACGCACTCGACGGCCACGTCGGTTCCCTGGCCGCCGGTGAGCCCCCGGATGTCCTTGGCCGTGGTCTCGGAGGCGACGACGAAGTCGGTCGCGCCCGCCCGGCGGGCCAGCTCCTCCTTCTCCGGGGAGACGTCGACGGCGATGATCCGCGCGGCGCCCGCGATCCTGGCCGACTGGAGCGTGGCCAGGCCCACGCCGCCCGCGCCGAACACCGCGACCGTCTCGCCCTCGCGCACCTTCGCCGAGTGGTGGATCGCCCCGTACCCGGTGAGCACCGCGCAGCCGAGCAGCGCGGCCTCGGTGAGCGGGACGCCCTCGGGCAGCGGGATCAGGCAGTTCTCGGCGACCACGGTCTCCTCGGCGAACGCGGCCACGTTCAGGCCCGGGTGCAGCTCCGTGCCGTCGGCGGTGCGCGCGTACACCGAGGCCGCGCCGTTCAGCGCGTTGACGCACAGCCACACCTCGCCCAGCGAGCAGGGGTGACAACTCCCGCAGGACGGCGCCCAGTTGAGGACGACCTCGTCGCCGGGGGCCACCGATGTGACGCCCTCGCCGACGGAGACCACGGTGCCCGCGCCCTCGTGGCCGAGGACGGCCGGGACCGGGACCCGCATGGTGCCGTTGGTGAGCGAGAGGTCGGAGTGGCATACCCCGGCGGCGGCCAGGCGAACCCGCACCTGGCCGGGGCCCGGCTCGGGGAGGTCGATGTCGGTGATCTCCAGCGGAGAGCCGACGGCGGGCAGTACGGCGGCGCGAACCATGACTGGCGTTACTCCTGAACGGTGGGAAGAGGGGAAGGGTTGCGGTCTCAGAACTGGAGCGACTTCGTCTGGAGGTACTCGGTCAGGCCGTGGACACCGAGCTCGCGGCCCACGCCCGACTGCTTGTAACCGCCGAAGGGAGCAAGGGGGTTGAAGCGTCCGCCGTTGATGTCGACCTGGCCGGTGTCCATGCGGCGCGCGAAGGCCACGGCCTCCGCCTCGTCGCCCGCCCAGACCCCGCCCGCCAGGCCGTACACGGTGCCGTTGGCGATCCGAAGCGCGTCGTCCTCGTCCACGTACTTGATGATGGAGACGACCGGGCCGAAGATCTCCTCCTGGGCGATGGTCATCTCGGGGGTGACGTCCGCGAAGACCGTCGGCGTGACGTAGTAGCCCTGCTCCAGGGGTGCTTCGGGGCCGCCCGCGACGATGCGCGCGCCCTCCTGCACGCCCTGCTCGATGTAGCCGCGCACGCGCGCCAGTTGCTTGGCGTTGACGAGTGGGCCGACGCGGTCGCCGACGGTGTACTTGGCGGCGGCGGCCGAGGCCAGCTCGACGGCCTCGTCGTACTGGTCGGCGTGGACCAGCATCCGCGTCCAGGCGCTGCACGTCTGGCCGGAGTTGCCCATCACGTTGGCGACGCCGACACCCACGGCCTTGGCGAGGTCGGCGGAGGGCAGGATGACGTTGGCGGACTTGCCGCCCAGCTCCAGGGCGACCCGCTTGACGGCGGCGCCCGCCGTGGCGCCGATCGTCCTTCCGACGGCCGTCGAGCCGGTGAAGGAGACCAGGTCGACCCCTTCGTGCTCGGCGAGCGCCTGGCCCGCGACCGGGCCGAGGCCGGTGACCAGGTTGAACACACCGGCGGGCAGGCCGGCTTCGTGCACCGCCTCGGCGAAGAGCTGCGCGGTCAGGGGCGTGTCCTCGGCGGGCTTGAGGACGACCGTGCAGCCCGCCGCCAGTGCGGGAGCCACCTTGTTGACGATCTGGTGCAGCGGATAGTTCCAGGGCGTGATCGCGCCGACGACCCCGACCGGCTCCTGGTAGACCGTGGAGTTCCCGATCTTCTCCTGGAAGGCGTACGTGGCGGCCAGCTCGGCGTACGAACCGGCGACCGCGATCGGCAGACCGGTGTGCACGGCCTGGGCGAAGGCCGGCGGTGCGCCCAGTTCGGCGCTGATGGTCGCGGCGATCTCGTCCTTGCGGGCGACCAGCCGGTCCCGCAGCACCGTGAGCTTCGCCGCGCGCTCGGCGGGCGGGGTCGCGGCCCAGGCCGGGAGTGCCGCGCGGGCGGCGTGCACCGCGCTGTCGACGTCCTCGGCGGTGCCCGCCGGGACGTGGGCGATGACCTGCTCGTCCACCGGGTTCACCACCGCGATGGCGTCCTGGCCTGCGGCAGCTCGCCACTCGCCGCCGATGTACATCCCGTCGTGGGCCTTCATGGCATTCCTCCCGAGCCGAGCCAGTGTCCTGCGCCGCTCAAACTAGCGCCGTTAGTTTTTGGGCGCCAGGGGCGGCCCGCGCGACCGGGGCCCGGTCGCGCGGTGGTTCTCACCGGCGCCATCCTCCTGGTCCCGGCCGGCACTCCGCCAGGCGCCCCCTTCGGCCACGCACTGGCGCCGCCCACGACGAACGCCGGCGCGGCACGAAGGACGTGCCGCGCCGGCGGAGTCGGCCGAAAGGGAGGGGTCAGATGATGCCGAAGAGGATGCCCGACCCGAGCACCACCAGGCAGGTGAGCGCCGCCCACTTCACGGTGAAGCGGGTGTGGTCGCCGAACTCCACCTTGGCCATGCCGACCAGGACGTACACCGCCGGGACCAGCGGGCTCGACATGTGCAGGGCCTGTCCGGCCAGCGAGGCGCGGGCGATCTCCAGCGGGGATACGCCGTGCGCGGCACCGGCCTCGGCGAGGACGGGCAGGACACCGAAGTAGAAGCCGTCGTTCGACATGAAGTACGTGAGCGGCAGGCTGAGCACTCCGGTGACCAGGCCCATCTGCGAGCCCATGCTGTCCGGGACCACGCCGACCAGCCAGTCGGCCATGTGCTTGACCATGCCGGTGCCGTTCAGGACGCCGGTGAAGACGGCGGCCGCGAAGACCATGCCGGAGACGTTGACGACATTGTCGGCGTGGGCGGCGATGCGGGCCTTCTGGTCCGGGATGTGCGGGAAGTTCACGGTCAGCGCGAGGGCCGCGCCGATCAGGAAGAGCACCGGGATCGGCAGCCACTCCATGATCATGGAGGTGAGCAGGGCGACGGTGAGCAGCGCGTTGAACCAGTACAGCTTGGGCCGCAGGGTCTCCCGGACCGGGTCGAGCCCCTGGAAGTCGTCGCCGTCGGGGGCGTCCGTACCGGCGCCGCCGCCGCTCGCCTTGCCCGAGGTCCCGCCCGAGCCCGAACCCGAGCCGCCGGCCCCGACCAGGACTGTCTCGCTCTCCGGCTCCAGGACCTTGTCGAGGGACAGGTAGCCCAGGCGCTTGCGCTCGCGCATGCCCAGCACGTACGAGAGGACGAGGACGGCGACGAGGCCCACCGCGAGCGCGGGGATCATCGGCACGAAGATGTCGGAGGCGTCCAGCTTGAGGGCGGTCGCGGCGCGGGCGGTGGGGCCGCCCCAGGGGAGCGTGTTCATGACACCGTTGGCGATGGCGGCGACGCCCGTCATCACGACGAGGCTCATGCCGAGCCGCTTGTACAGCGGGTACATCGCCGAGACGGTGATCATGAAGGTGGTGGAGCCGTCGCCGTCGAGCGAGACGATCGCGGCGAGCACCGCCGTGCCGACGACGACGCGCATCGGGTCGGCCTTGCAGAAGCGCAGGATGCCTCGCACGATCGGGTCGAAGAGGCCCACGTCGATCATCACGCCGAAGTAGACGATCGCGAACATGAGCATCGCGGCGGTCGGCGCGAGCGAGCCGACGCCCTTGATGACGTAGTCGCCGAGATGGGCTCCCTTGCCGACGAAGACGCAGAAGAGAGCGGGGATCAGAACCAGCGCCGCGATCGGCGACATCTTCTTCAGCATGATCAGGACCAGGAAGGTCGCGATCATGCCGAAGCCGAGGATGGTCAGCATGGAGGACACCTAACGTTCACCCTTGAACTCCCACCAGGGGCTGGCGGTGCGGATGACGTTAGGTCGCCGTTTCAATCCTTAACAAGATGTTGACACCTGAGCAATACGAGCAAAAGTCCAGGTCACGATAGGGGTACGAGTTCGACGGGGAAGCCGTTGAGCACGGAGGTCCCCGACAGCGGGTCGAACCGGGAGCCGTCGAGGAGCTGGTTGACGTTGACGCCGGGGCGGCCCGCGGCCACCGCGAGCCGGCTGCCGGGCCTGCTGTGTCCCCACCCGTGCGGCAGGCTCACGACACCCCTGCGGACGCTGTCGGTGATCTCCACGGGGGCCGCTATCTCTCCCCCGTCCGCCGTGATCCGTACGTCGGTGCCGTCGGCGAGGCCGAGCCGGGCCGCGTCCTCGGGGTGGATCTGGAGAGTGCAGCGGTTGGAACCGCCGTTCAGGGCGGGGATGTTGTGCAGCCAGCTGTTGTTGGAACGCAGATGGCGCCGGCCGACGAGGACCAGGGAGGCGGGCCGCTCGCTCAGGGCGGCGCGCAGCCGGGGCAGGTCGGCGGCGATCGGCGCGGGCAGCAGCTCGATCCGGCCGCTGCGGGTCCTGAGCACCTGCGGCAGGCGCGGCCGAAGCGGCCCGAGGTCGATGCCGTGGGGGTGGGCGAGCACGCGGTCCAGGGTGAGTCCGTCGGGGTCGGCGCCGAAGCCGTCGCCGTACGGGCCGAGCCGGAGCATGAGGTCGAGGCGCCGCTCGGGGCCGTTGGTGCCGGTGAGCAGGGCTGCGAGTTCCGTCGCGTCCTGGCCGTGCACGGGCGAGTGCGGGTCGGCGACGGCCTTGGCCAGCGCGCTGTCGATGACCATCGCGTCCACGGCGGCGGGCTCCGCGCCGTGCATCCCGCTCGCGGCGAGCACGAGCCGGGCGTGTATCTCGCACTCGTCCATGCGCCCTTCGGCGAGCGGCACGGCGGGTCGGGTGTAGCGGACCTGGTTGCGGACGGCGAAGCCGTTGAACGCGAAGTCGAAGTGCGCGCTCTGGGAGGGCGGCGGCGGGGGCAGTACGACGTCGGCGTGCAGCGAGGTCTCGTTGAGATACGGGTCGATGCTGACCATGAAGTCGAGCCCGGCAAGGGCCCGGTCGAGCCGGTCCCCGTCGGGCGCGGAGAGGACCGGGTTGGCGGCGCAGGCGATGACCGCGCGGATCCGGCCGTCCCCCGGCGTCTCGATCTCCTCGGCGAGGGCGGCGAGCGGCAGTTCGGACTTCACCTCGGGGTGTCCGCCGACCCGGCTGTGCCAGCGCCCGAGCGCGAAGCCCTTGCCGGGGCCCGCCGGGCGGGGGGTGCGGTCGGTGGCGGAGAGCGGGAAGAGCGCGCCGCCCGGCCGGTCGAGGTTGCCGGTGAGGACGTTGAGTACGTCGACGAGCCAGCTGGCCAGGGTGCCGTGCTCGACGGTGCAGCTGCCGATCCGGCCGTATACGGCGGCGGTGGGTGCGGCGGCGAGTTCGCGGGCGATGGCCCGGATGCCGTCCGGGTCCACGTCGCACACGGGCCCGACGGCCTCGGGCGTGAACTCCCTTACCGCGTCGGCCACTTCACCGATTCCCTCGATGTGCGCCTCGGCCTCGCCCGGCGCCGCCAGCTTCTCCTCGAAGAGCACCTGGGCGATCGAGGCGAGCAGCAGGGCGTCGGTGCCGGGCCGGATCGCGACGTGCCGGTCGGCGAGCTTCGCGGTACGGGTGCGGCGCGGGTCGACGACGGTGAGGGTGCCGCCGCGCCTCCGCATCGCCTTCAGCTTGCCCGGGAAGTCGGGGGCGGTGCACAGGCTGCCGTTCGACTCAAGGGGGTTGGCGCCGAGCAGCAGCAGATGGCCGGTGCGGTCGAGGTCGGGCACCGGGATGGCGAACGGGTCGCCGAACAGGAGCCCGCTGGAGACGTGCTTGGGCATCTGGTCGAGGGTGCTCGCGGTGAAGAGGTTGCGGGTGCGCAGCGCGCCGAGCAGGACGGGCGGGTAGAGCGCGCCGGCCATGGTGTGGACGTTGGGGTTGCCGAGGACGACGCCGACCGCGTTCGGCCCGTACTCCTCGACCAGGGGCCGCAGGCGGGCCGCGATCAGGTCGAAGGCCTCGGCCCAACTGGCCTCCTCCAGAACGCCGTTGCGGCGCACGAGCGGCCCGGTGAGCCGGTCGGGGTCGGCGTCGATCTCCCCGAAGGAGGCGCCCTTGGGGCAGATGAACCCCTGGCTGAACACGTCGTCCGCGTCGCCGCGGGCGCCGGTGACCCGGCTGCCCTCGATGGTCAGGCTCAGCCCGCAGGTGGCTTCGCAGAGCGGGCAGATACGCAGGGCGGTGCGGGACATTCGTCCTCCCAGGGCGTCGGCGCGCGGGCCGTTCGAGCATACCGACCGGTAGGCATGCGGGGGAGCCCCTGGTCGGGCCGAAGTCCGATCCGGACGGGGTCCGGACACCGGCTCTCAGTCCAGGGTGCGGGCGAGGTAGGCGTGCAGGAGCTGCCGCGTCTCCGCCACGATGCCCGGGTCTCCCTGCGGGTCCGTGCGGAACGCGAGGCGCAGTGTGGCGTCGGCCGCCTCCACCGCGACCAGGATGACCCGGCGCAGATCCGCGTCCAGGGTGCGGCCGAACTGGCTCGGGAGGAGCTCGGCGAGGCGGTCGGCCAGGAGGTGGTTGGCGTCGGAGTCCGGGTCGGGCACCGGCTGGGGGCCGCCGAAGTCGACCAGGTTGAATCCGGGCACGGTCTGCTTCAGGACGAGGTACTCGTCCAGGACCGCGTCGACGGCGCCCCGCCAGTCGGCCGCCTCGATCGTTTCGAGCCGCGCGTTGATCATGCCGGCGTAGCGGTCGAGGTTGCGGGCGGCGAGCGCCTCCGCCATCGCGCGCTTGTTGCCGAAGAAGCGGTAGACGGACCCGATGGGCACGCCCGCGCGCTGGGCGACCGCCCTGGTGGACAGGTCTTCGTAGCCGGTTTCGTCGAGGAGCTCGGCGCAGGCGTCGAGTATCCGGGACAGCCGCTCGGCGCTGCGCTGCTGCACGGGCGCCCGACGGAGGTTCGCGTGGAGATCAGGGGCAGGAGACACGCGCCCATCATGCCCCGCCCGGCCGGTTTTCCCGTTGACGCGACCGCATCGTAATCCTACGGTTGAGCATAGGATTCCGGCACGGGAGCAGGAGAGCGGACGATGACGACATCTACCGGCGAACAGGCGAGGAAGATCGCGGAGGGCCTCGGCCACTCCCACGGCTTCGGCAATGAGCACAGCTCGGAGGCCGTCCCCGGCGCCCTTCCGCACGGTCGCAACGCGCCCCAGCGCGCCCCGCTCGGTCTTTACGCGGAGCAGCTGAGCGGATCCGCCTTCACCGAGCCGCGCGCGGACAACCGCCGCTCCTGGCTGTACCGGATCCGGCCATCGGCCGCGCACCCCCCGTTCACCCGCGCCGACAACGGACACCTGCGCTCCGCCCCGTTCACCGAGACCGTGCCCGACCCGAACCGGCTGCGCTGGAACCCGCTGCCCGAGCCCCCGGCGGGCACCGACTGGCTGGCGGGCCTGTGGACGCTCGGCGGCAACGGCGACGCGACCCAGCGCACCGGCATGGCCGTGCACCTCTATCACGCCAACTCCTCGATGAACACAAGGGTGTTCAGCGACGCCGACGGCGAGCTCCTGATCGTCCCCGAGCGCGGCGGCCTGCTCCTGCGCACCGAGCTCGGCCTGCTCGCCACCCGCCCCGGCGAGGTCGCCCTGATCCCGCGCGGCGTCCGCTTCCGCGTCGAGCTGCTCGACGAGAGCGCCCGCGGTTACGTCTGCGAGAACTACGGCCGGCCCTTCGAGCTGCCCGAGCTCGGCCCGATCGGCGCCAACGGGCTCGCCAACGCCCGGGACTTCCGGGCCCCGGTAGCGGCATACGAGGACGTCGAGGGCCCGGTGGAGGTCGTCAACAAGTTCTGCGGCAACCTCTGGACCGCGACGTACGACCACTCGCCGCTCGACGTCGTCGCCTGGCACGGCACGCACACGCCGTACGTCTACGACCTGCACACCTTCAATGTCATCGGCACCATCAGCTACGACCACCCCGACCCGTCGATCTTCACGGTGCTCACCTCGCCGTCCGATACCCCGGGCCTGGCCGGCGTCGACTTCGTGGTGTTCGCGCCGCGCTGGCTGGTCGGCGAGGACACCTTCCGCCCGCCGTACTTCCACCGCAACGTGATGAGCGAGTACATGGGCCTCATCGAGGGCGCGTACGACGCCAAGGCCGAAGGCTTCGTGCCCGGCGGCGGCTCGCTGCACAACATGATGTCGGCGCACGGCCCGGACCGGGAGACCTTCGACCGGGCGAGCGCCGCCGAGCTCAAGCCGCAGAAGATCGACGACGGGCTTGCGTTCATGTTCGAGACGCGCTGGCCGGTCACCGCCACCGAGCAGGCGGCGAGCGCCGACCACCTCCAGCGGGGCTACGACGAGGTGTGGCAGGGTCTCCAGCGCCACTTCCGCTCCTGAGCACCACCTGATACGGAATCCCTGTGACCTCCTCCTTCGCACCCGACTCCCTGGTCCTGAACCGGAAGCTGCCGCTCTGGTACCAGGTCTCCCAGTCGCTGCGCGCCTCGATACTGGGCCGCTCCCCCGACGCCTCGCTGCGCCTGCCCACCGAGGAGCAGCTCGCGGCGCACTACGGGGTGAGCGTTCTGACGATGCGTCAGGCACTCAAGGAGCTGGAGGAGGAGGGCCTGATCAGCCGGCACCGGCGGCGCGGCACGTTCATCGAGCCGGCCGCCCGGCGGGCGTCCCCGGTCCGGCTGCTCGGCTCGATCGACGCGATCGTGGCCCAGCAGTCGGGCGAGCGCACCACGATCCTGGGCCACGGCCCGGAACCGGTCCCCGGTGACCTCGCCGAGTACTTTCCCGGCTGCCCCGAGGTCGTGACGTACCGGCGGCTGCGGTGCGACGACGAGAGCGGCGAGCCGACCAACTGGGCCCACAACGCGGTGCGTCCGGAGGTGGCCGCCGCGATCGACCTCGCGGATCTGGAGCGCTGGCCGATGACCAAGGTGCTGCGGGACGCGGTCGGGGTGGACATCGCACGCATCACGGACACGGTGGAGGCCCGCCTGGCCGACCCGGTGACCGCCGAACTGCTCCAGGTCCCGCTGCTCTCGCCGATCCTGCACTACACGGGCGTGACGTACGACGGAAAGGGCCAGGTCGTCGATGTGGCCCGGATCCACTACCGCGGCGACCGCTTCTCGTTCTCGGTGACGGTCGAAGCGCGCTGAGAGCACTCACTAGCATGCTGGCTGTGAGCGATGACGTGCCTCTCCTCGACGACCTGATGCCCTGGTCGGTGGCCGCGCTGCGGCTGGGGCGCGACTGGGTGGTGGCCCCGGACGAGCGCACCCTGCGCTCCCGCTGGGATCTGCTCGTACGCTCCGAAGGGGCCGAGCGGGAGCGGCTGTTCGGCCCGACCCGGTCGCGTACGCTCCGGACTTCCGTGGCCGCCCTTCCCGGCCGCACCGGCGGAACCGGCCCGTTCGCGCAGGAGCGGGGCCCCTGCCCGGCGCCGGTCCGCATCCGGTGCGGGCCCTTCGACGAGCAGTGGCTGATAGCGGACCAGCGCCTGATCGACGCCGCCCGGCCCGAGCTGTGGCGGGTGGCGGACGAGCAGCAGCTCTTCGTGGTGGAGCAGGGGTACGTGCCGAAGGACGCCGGTCCCGCGCTGACCGTCTCGGCCGTACTGCCCGACGGCCGCTCCCCCGCCGGGCGCCCCGGCCGCATCCGCCCGCTGTACCGCCGCCCCGGCGGCCGCGAACCGAACCTGGCGCCGGGCCTGCTCCCCTTCCTCGCGAAGGCGTACGGATGCGAGGTCACCCCGCACGACGTGCTCGCCTGGGCCGCGGCGGCCGCCCGCCCGAGCGCCGCGAGGTGCGTGGTGCCGTTGACGCGCGATCCCCAACTCTGGTCCACCGGCGTCGAGTTGGGGCGCCGAATCAGCGCCCTGATGGTGCGCGGGGCGCGCGGTGGCGAGAAGCCGCGGCTGCCCGGCGGGCGGCGGCCCTATGTGCGGGCGGCGCTCCCGGCCCGCCCGCACGAACTGCGCTACGACGCAGAGGACGAGACCCTGCACGTGGGCGACGGCGGCCGCATCTCGCCGGTGCCGTCCCAGGCGTGGGAGTTCGAGGTCGGCGGGGTGCGGATCCTCGATCTGTGGTTCCAGCGGCGCACGGAGGCCGCCGAGCCCGGCACGCCGGGCGCGGTCGGCCCGGCCGCCTGGCCCCAGGAGTGGACCTCGGACCTGCTCGAACTGATCACGGTGCTCGCCCTGCTCGGCGAACTGCGTTCGCGGCAGGCCGAGTTGACGGACGCGATCACGGAGCCGGTGACGCGTGGCGAGCTGCGCGCGGCCGGTGTACTGCCCGTGCCGGACGGGGCACGGCATCCCGCGTCCGTACTCGATCACCACGAGGAGGGACCCGGGGGCCAGTTCGCCCTCATCTGAACAGGGCCGCGAGCCCCCCGGCCTCAGGCCTGATACTCCGTCAGGTCGATGGAGTGGATGTTGAGCGCGTGCCCGAACTCGGGGTGCGTCGTCTCGCGCTCCAGCTTCATGCCGAGCTTGCGCATCACGTTCTCGGAGGCGTCGTTGCCCACCCGGGAGATGCTGATGACCCGGTCGAGCCCGCGGTCCTGGAGCGCGAACTCCAGCGAGGCGTGAGCCGCTTCGGACGCGTACCCCTGACCCCAGAACGGCCGGCCGAGCCGCCAGCCGATCTCCACCTCGTGGGCCGCCTCGGGCAGGAAGTACGGCACGGACAGGCCGGTGAAGCCGATCATCTCGCCGGAGCCGAGGAGCTCGACGGCGAAGAGCCCGAAGCCCTCGTCGTCCCACTCGTCCTCCCAGCGCTCGATGTCCGCGGCGGTCCGCTCCAGATCGCGGACCGAGCCGTCGCCGATCCAGCGCATGACCTCCGGGTCGGCGTTGATCTCCGACATGGGGACGAGGTCGTCGTCGGTCCAGCGGCGCAGGAGGAGGCGGGGGGTGTGGATCTCGGTCATGGGGCCATCCTGCACGGGCCGGGGCCGAGCCGGAAATCCGCCCCCCGCTACGTGCCGAACCCGTCGAGCGTCCGGCCCAGCGCCCGCTCGAAGACCGCGTCCAGGTCGATGGGCCCCGAGTCCTCCGCGAAGGCCGCGGCCAGGCGCGGATAGCGGCCCGTGGAGACCTGACTCAGGAGGTAGCCGATCCGCACCCCGTGCTCCTGCTCCGCCGACCAGGGCAGCGACCGGGTGCGCTCGGCGGTGGCGATCTCGTTGGCGACGTAGGTGGTGACCACGCTGGTCACCGAGGCGACCAGCTCCATCTTCGTGCCGTACCTCGCCTCCAGCGGATCCAGGACGGTCATGCAGTGCTCCAGGTACCGCAGCGCGTTCGGGCTGAAGCCGTACACCGGGGACATCAGGCCCGGCATCCACGGGTGGCGGTGCATGAGCGCCCGGGTCTGGTGGGCAAGGCCGAGCATGTCGGCCCGCCAGTCCCCGGTCGGATCACTCAGCTCGTACTCGGCGCTGACCGCGTCCACCATCAGCTCGTACAGGTCCTCCTTGCGCGGCACGTAGTTGTACAGCGACATGGTTCCGCAGCCGAGCTCGGCCGCGACACGGCGCATGGAGACCGCGTCGATGCCGTCCGCGTCCGCGATCCGCACGGCGGCGGCCGCGATGTCGGCACGGCTGAATGCGGGCCTGGGGCCCCGTCCGGCGCGCTCGGGGCGCGCCCAGATCACTTCTGGTTCAGCAGGTCGCCCTGCCATGGATCATCACCTCGCCCCCCATCGTAGTTACGTACGCCGTACGTAGTGCGCTATGGTGAGCCGCATGACAACTACGTACGCTGTACTTAGTGAAGGTCTGGAGAAGCGCTTCGGCGACGTCCACGCGCTGCGCGGCCTCGATCTCGCGGTCGCCGAAGGCACCGTCTGCGGGGTGCTCGGCCCCAACGGCGCGGGCAAGACGACGGCGGTGCGCCTCCTGACGACACTGCTCGCGCCGGACGCGGGCTCGGCGCGGGTGGCCGGGCACGACGTGGTGCGCGAGCAGGACGCGGTGCGACGGCAGATCGGCGTGACCGGCCAGTCGACCTCGGTGGACGTCGAGCTCACCGGGCGGCAGAACCTCCAGCTGTTCGCCAAGCTGCACGGCATGCGCGGCACGGCAGGACGCGAGCGCGCGGCCGAACTCCTCGGCCAGTTCGACCTGCTGGAGGCCGCCGACCGGGCGGCGGGCACGTACTCCGGCGGCATGCGACGCCGCCTCGACCTCGCCGCGAGCCTGCTCACCCGCCCCCGGGTGCTGTTCCTCGACGAGCCCACCACCGGGCTCGACCCGGCCAGCCGGAACCAGATCTGGGCCGCCGTGCGCGCCCTGACGGCCGAGGGCACGACCGTGCTGCTCACCACCCAGTACCTGGAGGAGGCCGATCAGCTCGCCGACGACATCGTCCTGATCGACCAGGGCCGGGCCGCGGTCGCCGGCACCCCCGCCGAGCTCAAGGCCAGGATCGGCTCGTACGCACAGGTGGTGGTCGCCAGCGAGGCGGGTATGGCTCAGGCCGCCGCCGTTCTCGACCAGTTGACCGGAGCCGAGCCCCAGCTCGACGCCGCCGAGCGGACGGTGGGCGCGGTCTCCATGGACCCGACGCTCACCCTGCCCCGCATCGTGCGCGAACTGGACGCGGCCGGGGTCCCGATCCTCGACGCGAGCCTGCGCCCGCCCACCCTCGACGAGGTGTTCCTGCGCCTCACCGACACCACCAACTCCCGCAAGGAGCTTGTGACATGAGTTCGCTCGCGTACGACAGCACGGCCCTGCTCGGCCGCCAGCTCCAGCGCATCAAGCACGCGCCCGGCGTGCTGATCCTCACCCAGACCATGCCGATCACGATGCTGCTGTTCTTCGGCTACGTCTTCGGCAGCGCGCTCGCCATGCCGGGCGAGCAGTACCGGGCCTATCTGGTGCCCGGCCTCCTGGTGGCCACCGCCGCCAACGGCCTGATGACCGGAATGTTCCAGGCCGCGCAGGACTCCCACCGCGGCGTGATGGACCGGCTCCGCACCCTGCCGATGAGCCGGGCCGCGGTGCCGGTCGGCCAGAGCGCGGCCGATCTGCTGACCACCGCGCTCGGCATGATCCCGCTGATGCTCGTGGGCCTCGCGGTGGGCTGGCGGATCGAGACCGGGCCGCTCGGCGCGCTCGGCGCCTTCGGGCTCCTGATGCTGCTCCGCCTGGCGACGACCTGGATGGGCTCGTTCCTCGGCCTGCTCACCCAGAGCGAGGAGGCCGCCGGGCAGCTCGGCTCGGCGACGTTCATCCTGCCGCTGCTCTCCAACGCGTACATCCCCACCGACAAGCTCCCCGGCTGGCTGCGCACGATCGCCGAGTGGAACCCGATCAGCGCGGTCGCCTCCGCCGTCCGCGACCTCTGCGGCAACGCCTCGCCCGCCCCGGACGCCGCCTGGCCGGTCGCCCACCCGGTCGCGGGCTCGCTCGCCTGGTGCGCCGTCCTGCTGCTGATCTTCGTGCCGCTCGCGGTGCGCCGCTACGCGAGTTCGGGCCGCTGAGCAGCGCCAAGGGGTGACAAGGGCGGCCCGTACGCGATAGGTACGGCTATGAGCACTCAGCCGCTGCCCCTCGCGGGCATCACCGTCGTCGCCGTCGAACAGGCCGTCTCGGCACCGTTCGCGACCCGCCAGCTCGCCGATCTGGGGGCCCGCGTCATCAAGGTCGAGCGCACCGACGGCGGCGACTTCGCCCGCGCCTACGACACCGCGGCCCGCGGTCTCGCCTCGCACTTCGTGTGGTGCAACCGGGGCAAGGAGTCGGTGGCCCTCGACCTGAAGGACCCGCGCGGCCTGGACGTACTGCGCCGGCTGATCGCGGACGCCGACGTCTTCGTGCAGAACCTCGCGCACGGCGCCGCGGCCCGGCTCGGCCTGGACGCGGCGACCCTGTGCGCGGCGCACCCGAAGCTCGTCGCCGTGGACATATCGGGTTACGGCTCCGACGGCCCGTACGCGCACAAGCGGGCCTACGACATGCTGGTGCAGTGCGAGGCGGGTCTGGTGTCGGTCACCGGGACGCCCGAGCAGCCCGTCAAGGCCGGGATCCCGGCCGCCGACATCGCGGCCGCCATGTACGCCTTCTCGGGCGTCCTGGCGGCCCTGGTGCGTCGTGGCACGACGGGACGCGGCGGGCCGGTGGAGATCTCGATGCTGGAGGCGCTCGCCGAATGGCTCGGGCATCCGCTGCACCATGTGATGCACGGGGGCACCGAACCGGCGCGCACCGGCGTCGCGCACGCCGTGATCGCGCCGTACGACGCCTATCCCACGGCCGACGGCGGGCAGGTGCTGCTCTCGGTGCAGAACGACCGGGAATGGCGCCGGCTCGCCCAACTGGTCCTGGAGCAGCCGGAGTTGGCAGACCATCCGGCTTTCGCCACCAATGCGGCGAGGGTCACGCACCGGACGAAGACCGACGAGGTGGTGGCGCAGGCGCTGGCCGGGCTGACGGCGGCCGAAGCGGTCGAGCGGCTGGAGTCGGCGGGGATCGCCTGCGCCCGGCTCAACACGGTCGAGGACGTGGCCGCGCATCCGCAGCTGGCGGCACGGAGCCGCTGGCGGGAGGTGGAATCACCGGTGGGGCCGCTGCGGGCGCTGCTGCCGCCCATCAATCTGGGCGGCAGTCAGGAGGCGCGAATGGGTGCGGTGCCCGCGCTCGGCGAGCACACCTGCGCAACACTGCGGGCCCTGGGAATGACGGACGAGCAGTTGGCAGAGCTGCGCCGGGACGGTGTGATCGCCTGAACGCGGGGCGCTCGGAGTCGGGGGTGGGTTCAGCCGCGGCTGCCGAAGAGCGAGCGGCGCAGCCGCCGCAGCGGCGCGAAGAGCGAAACGCGAGCGGTCTTGCTCTTGCGGGTGTGCGCAACGTCACGCGAGGTCAGCTCGCGCATCAGCAACGTCGCCTCGGCCGCCTCGCGCTGCGGGACGGCAGGGCCGCCGAGCACCGAGAGGTGGCGGTCGAGCCGCGAGCTGGTCGCACTGCTCCCGCACGTGATGGCAGGCACTCGCGCCCTGCTGCGCACTGTTATCTGTTCCATGTCACTCCCCACCCGTACGAGGGCACCCGGCCCCGGGCAGGTTAACCCTATCGCCCCCGCATCACACTCGTGTATCCCGGTGGCAGGATTCACCTTGAGGGGCCCCAGGTTGACAACTACGCTCCGAATAGCGCTGATTCCAGGGCGAGTTGGACAGATCGCTGACTGGTCATCACACAGAGTCGCGACCTGTGTTCGTACTGGGTATGGATTGCCGTTCAAGGGGGCGGCAGCGGCCCGGCCCTGAGCTAACTTGGAAGGGTTTCTCCGCCGCGGATGGGGGGCTCGCCGGTGAGCGAAGTGCCGGGCAGTGAACAGCGATTGATCGCGGGGCGCTACCGGCTCCTCTCACCGCTCGGCCGGGGCGGCATGGGCGTCGTGTGGCGCGCGCGGGACGAGGTCCTGGGCCGCGAGGTCGCCGTCAAGGAGGTCCTGGCCCCGCCCTCCCTGGACTCCCCCGAGGTGCGGCGGCTGTACGCACGCCTGGAGCGGGAGGCCTGGGCGGCGGCCCGGATCTCGCACCGCAACGTGGTCACCGTGTACGACGTGGCCACCGAGGACGGCCGCCCGTGGATCGTCATGGAGCTGGTGCGCGGCCTCGCGCTGTCCGACGTCCTGGACGCGGAGGGCCCGCTGGGTCCGCAGCGCACCGCGCGCATCGGCGCCGAGGTGGTCGCGGCGCTGCGGGCCGCCCATGAGGCGGGGGTGCTGCACCGCGATGTGAAGCCGGCGAACGTGCTGCTCGCCAATGACGGCCGGGTGGTCCTGACCGACTTCGGCATCGCCATGGTGGCGGGGACGCAGACGCTCACCATGACCGGCGAGGTCGTCGGCTCGCCCGAATTCCTGGCCCCTGAACGGGCGTTGGGGCGCACGCCGGGTCCGGCTTCCGACCTGTGGTCCCTCGGCGTGCTCCTGTACGCGGCGGTCGAGGGCAACTCGCCGTTCCGGCAGGACACCCCGCTGTCCACGCTGCGGGCGGTGGTGGACGACGCGCTGCCCCCGCCACGCCGGGCGGGCCCGCTGACGCCGGTGATCGAGGGGCTGCTGCGCAAGGACCCGGCCGAGCGGTGGGCGGGCGAGGAGGCCGAGCACCAGTTGCGGATCGTCGCGGCGGGCGGCTCGGTGCGGGCCCCGCTGGGACGGTCCGAGGCGACGACGGTGGCGGCCGGAGCTCCGGGCATGCCGCCGACTCCCGCGATGCCGCTCCCCGCTGCGGCTCCCGGCGGCGGTACGACGGCGACGCGGGGCGCCGAGCCCTCCCGGCACACCGGGGCGGTCCTGCTCACCGGGATCCTGGTGCTGCTGCTCGCGCTCGGCGGGCTGGTGTACGCGCTGATGCGGGACAACGGGCAGGGCGGCACAGGGGGTTCATCAAGCGGCGGCTCGCCCGCACCTTCCGTGTCGCACTCCTCCCAGGCATCCGGCACGTCCGGCGCCACGAGCGGCAACAGCAGCCCTTCCCCGTCGTCCAGCAGCCCGAGCCCCTCCCCCTCGGCGTCCTCCTCCTCGCCGCCGCCCGCCCAGTCGGTGGAGGTCAACCTCCAGGTGGTGCGGGGCAGTTACGAGGGTGCGTGCCCGGCGCCGAACGCCCAGGCGCCCTCGATGGTCGCCGTCTTCACCGTGGGGCGTACGCCGGTGGATGTGGAGTACCGCTGGGTCACGAAGGACGGGCAGTCCTCCGACCCGGGGTGGAAGACGCTCTCGTTCCCCTCGGGCGGGCCGCGCACCCGGCAGGTGGCGCACACCGAGTCGCCGGCGCAGAGCGGTTCCAACGAGGTCCATGTCGAGGTGCGGCAGCCGGTGAAGGTGTCGTCCGGCCCGGGGGCGTACAAGGTGACGTGCAAGGAGGAGACCCCGACGGGCGGGGCCTCCTCCTCGTACTCGCCGCCGGGCTCGTCCTCGCCCGGCGGGTGAGCGAAAAGATCAGGCCGCGTTGGTGAAGGTCGGCAGGTAGCCGCCCGACTGGCCGGCGGCGGTGGGGTGGTAGGACTCGCTGATGTTGGTCCAGACGACGCTGTTCAGCCACGGGCTGCTGGAGCAGATCTCGTGTCCGGTGAAGGCCGGCGCGACGTCCGCGAAGCTGAAGCCGTGGTCGGCGGCGCGCTTGGCGGTCACCGAGTTGAGCTCGTCCGCGGCGCCGTTGATCGCGGAGCGGGAGTTCTCGCTGAGGCCCGCGACGCAGTTGCCGCCGATCTTGTAGAAGTGCGGGTAGCCGATGACGACGACGTGGGCGTTGGGTGCCTTGGATCTGATCGCCGAGTACACCGAGTCGAGCAGGCCGGGCAGCGTCGAGTCGACGTAGGCGCGGGCCGATGCCACCTTGCTGAGACAGGTGGACTCCGAGTACAGGACGCAGTTGGTCATGACGTCCGCGAAGCCGGCGTCGTTGCCTCCGATGGTGATCGAGACGAGGTCGGTGGTGGAGCTGAGCGGGCCGAGCTGGCTCGACGTCACATCACCCGTACGAGCGCCGGAGCACGCGGTGAAGTCGAACGAGGCGGGGGAATGCGCCGCCGCCCACAGGGCCGGGTAGGCCTTCGTGGAGCGCTTGCAACTGCCGCTCGAACTGTCGTAGCTCCCGGCCGCAAGGCCGGAGGAGTACGAGTCGCCGAGGGCCACGTAGTGGGATCCGGCCGCCTGGGTTGCCGCCGCTGCCACGCCGGCCCCGGTGAGGGAAAGCGCGACAGCCAGCACGAGCGCCCATGCATATGCCGCGATTCGGGACAGTTTCATGGAACCTCCTTGTAGCGGGTTTTCCGCCACGGCAGTGGTACCAGCCCCCACAGGTCGCGGGAAGTGTCCATGCCAAGAACAACGGAGGGACATCTGCACGTATCTGGTGATCCGTCAGCAACTCGCGAGTAATCCTTCACCGGAGCACCACACTCCGCTGACGGGCCGTCAATCTCCGTTCACGGCACACGAATCGGCGTCTTGACGGGACTGTCCGGACTGCGTCACATTGAAGCCTCGCATCCGGCGCATCGGGGGGAACCGTCGCCAATGCAGACCATCAGTGACAGATCGGCAGTTGGCGCGCCCGTCGCCGCCGACCTGCTGCCCGTGCTCGCGGGAGCCGCGCTCGCCGTCTCGGCCGTGGGCGCCGCCCTGGCCTTCGCCGGCCTGGACTCTCCGCTGCGCGCTCCGCTCGCGCTCTTCTACCTGGTGGCCGCACCCGCGGAAGCGGCCGTATTCGCACTGCGCCGACTGGAACCGCTCGCCCGCATGGTGGCGTCTTTATCAGGAGCAGTACTCATCGATGTGCTGACCGCCGAAAGCATGGCAGGTCTGCACCTTTGGTCGACTCGCAACGGCATCACAGCCGTGGGCGTGATCAGCCTTCTCCTCTTCCTGCTTGGGACGGGGGTGAATCGCTCCGGATGTGACCGTGAAAGTCCGTGCAAAAACACAGAAACGTGAGGCCTCGACTGAGGTCTTGCCATACAGTCCCAATCATCAATACCGTCTTACATCCACCCGCAACGGTCCATCATGCAAAGCGGCACTAGGGGAGGGCTCAAGCGTCGCGATGGATACCGGGGCGGGGCGCGGTAGGGGGGTGCCGTGCTCGGTCTTCGCCTTGCGTGGGCCGGAACACGGGCCGCGCGGCCAGCAAAGCCAGCTCACCCAATCAGTGCGGTGTGCCATGCCGTCATGACCGGGGTGAGAACCCCCCTTTCGTAACCGGAAACTCATCCGGACCGCCCGGGGGCGGGCGGTCCACCGGACGAGAGGGACAGAGACTCATCATGACTCCTTCCGTGCGCCCGGCCATCCCGGGCCAAGATCAATTAATTGCGGAATCGCCGAACAGTCACTCGGATTCCGTGACCACCAGTCGAATATCCGCCGCGTATCGACCGGTCTCGGCGAATCTCGCCATTGCGCCGCCCGTGAGCGTCGTGATCCCTGCCATGAATGAGGCAGAAAATCTTCCGCACGTGTTCAAGACACTTCCGGACTGGATCCACGAAGTCGTCCTGGTAGACGGAAATTCCACCGACAACACCGTGCAGGTCGCCCGCGAACTGTGGCCCGACGTCAAGGTCGTCAAGCAGGTCGGCAAGGGCAAGGGCGACGCCCTGATCAGTGGGTTCGCGGCCTGCACCGGCGACATCATCGTCATGGTCGACGCGGACGGCTCGGCGGACGGCGAGGAGATCGTCAGCTACGTCTCCGCGCTGGTCGGCGGCGCCGACTTCGCCAAGGGGTCCCGCTTCGCCAACGGCGGCGGCACCGACGACATGACCCCGATCCGCAAGCTCGGCAACGCCGTCCTGTGCGGCATCGTGAACCGCAAGTTCGGCGCCAGGTACACCGATCTCTGCTACGGCTACAACGCCTTCTGGAAGCACTGCCTGGACAAGATCGTGCTCGACTGCTCCGGGTTCGAGATCGAGACCCTGATCAACATCCGGATCGTCAAGGCGGGCCTGCGCGTTCAGGAGGTCCCCAGCTACGAGTACAACCGGATCCACGGTGTCTCCAACCTCAGCGCGGTGCGCGACGGCATCCGCGTCCTGAAGGTGATACTCCGGGAGAAGGCGGTGCCCCGGGCCCACCGGCGCACGCAGGCCGTCTTCCTGAACACACGGCGGGGAGAGATGTCTTGACGGAGCGTCACTTCTCCGTGGTGATCTGCGTGTACACCGAGGACCGCTGGGAGGACATCCTGGCGGCGGTCTCCTCGGTGCGCACGCAGTCGCTGCCGGCCCTGGAGACGCTGCTCGTGGTGGACCACAATGAGCGGCTCCTGGACCGGCTCACCAAGGAGTTCAAGGAGTACGCGGCGTCCGGGGAGGTGCGGGTGCTCGCCAACGCGGGCCCCCGCGGCCTCTCGGCCGGCCGCAACACGGCGATCTCCCTCGCCCGGGGCGAGTTCGTGGCCTTCCTCGACGACGACGCGGTGGCCGAGCGCGACTGGCTGCGGCACTTCGCCGAGGGGTACGACGACCCGCGCGTGATGGCGGTCGGCGGCCGCACCATGCCCGCCTGGGCCTCGGGGCGCAGGCCCGCCTGGTTCCCCGAGGAGTTCGACTGGATCGTCGGCTGCACCTACCGGGGGCTGCCGCCGGGCCGCGTCGAGGTCCGCAACGTCCTGGGCGGCAACGCCTCCTTCCGTACGTCGGCCTTCGACGCGGCGGGCGGCTTCGCGACCGGCATCGGCCGCGACGGCGACAAGCGGCCACTGGGCTGCGAGGAGACCGAGCTGTGCATCCGGCTCAGCAAGGCGCTGCCCGACGCCGTGCTGCTCATAGACGACCGCTCGGTGATCCACCACCGGGTGCCCGCGGCGCGCGAGCGCTTCGGCTACTTCCGTACGAGGGCGTACGCGGAAGGCCTCTCCAAGGCGCTGGTGGCCCGAAGTGTCGGCTCCGGCAAGGGACTTGAGTCCGAGCGGCGCTACACGACGCGGGTCCTGCCGGCCGGTGTGGTGCGCGGCGTGCGGGACGCGGTGCTCGGCCGGGCCGGCGGCGCGGGCCGCGCGGGCGCGATCGTGACCGGCGTCGCCGTGGCGACCGGCGGCTATCTGCTCGGCACCGTACGGGCGTTGAGGGGCGGGGTGACCTTCACCGTGGCCCCCATCGAACGCGTACCGGCCACGGAGACGGGCGAGGAGGGCGAAGCGGCATGACGTCGAGCGGCCCCGTGCCCATCCTCATGTACCACTCGGTGGCGCACAGCCCCACCAAGGCCGCCTTCGGTCTTTCCGTCTCGCCGGACGCCTTCGCCGACCAGATGGAGCTGCTCGCCGAGCTGGGGTGCACTCCGGTCACCACGGCCCAGCTGGCGCACGCCTGGCGCACGGCGGGAGCGCTTCCACGCCGTCCCGTCCTGATCACTTTCGACGACGGCTACGAGGGCGTGCACCGCCACGCCCTGCCCGTCCTCACCAAGCACGGCTTCGCGTCCACGCTCTTCGTCTCCACGGGCTGGCTGCGCGGCGCCCACGACGACGGCAACACCCTGGACACGATGCTGGACTGGGACCAGGTGCGCGAGCTCGGCTCGGGCGGCTGCGAGATCGGCGGGCACAGCCACAGCCACCCGCAGATGGACCAACTCACCGATGAGCGGCTCTGGTTCGAGACGCTGCGCTGCAAGGAGATCCTCACCGACGAGCTCGGCCGGCGCCCCGTCTCGTTCGCCTATCCGTACGGCTACTCCAGCCGGCGGGTGCGGCGCACGGTGCGCTCCGCGGGCTTCGCCCAGGCACTCGCCGTGGGCAACGCGCTCGCCGAGCGGCGCCAGGGGCCCTACGCCCTGGAGCGGGTGACGGTGCGGCGCACCACCGGTCTCGACGAGTTCGAGCGGCTCGTCGTGGGCACCGGCCGCGACATCGCGCGCAACTTCGCCGGTGACCGCGTCCTGACGAAGGGCTACGCCGTCGCCCGCGGGGCCCGGCGCGCCGGGCGCAGGCTCGGCGGCGACTGAGAGAGCCGTGTCCGGACCCCACCCGGGCACAGGATCTGACGAACCATCAGAACCAGAAGGTGAGCGGTACCCGTGGCTGACGTGAGCACCGCCCAGGACCTCGGCACGCCGACCCCGGACAAGCGCCGGGGCACCCCCCTCTTCCGCAACGCCTACGCCCTGATGCTGAACACGGGCATCAGCGCGGTGCTCGGGCTCGGCTTCTGGCTGCTCGCCGCCCGGTACTACACGGACGACGCGGTCGGCCAGGGCTCGGCGGCGATCGCCGCGATGAAGTTCCTCGCCGGGATCACCGCGTTGACCCTGACCGGGGCGATGTCCCGCTTCATCCCCGTGTCGGGCGCCGCCACCGGCCGCCTCGTCCTGCGCACCTACGCGCTGAGCGCGTGCGTCGTCGGCCCGGCCGCGCTCGTCTTCATGGAGACACTGGACTTCTGGGGACCCTCGTACCGGTTCCTGCACGGCCCGTTCAAGGGGCTCGGCTTCATCGCGGCGGTGATCGCCTGGTCGATCCTCACGCTGCAGGACGGGGTCCTTACCGGGCTGCGCAGCGCGTTCTGGGTGCCGGTCGGCAACACCGCGTTCTCGGCGGTCAAGCTGCTGCTCCTGGTGGCGATCGCGGCCTCGCTGCCGACCAGCGGGGTGTTCGTGTCGTGGGTCGCGGCGATCGCGGTGTCCGTGGTGCCGCTGGGCTGGCTGGTGTTCCGGCGCCTGGTCCCCCGCCACGTGGCGCTCACCGTGCGGACCGCCCGGCCGCCGAGCTACCGGGAGCTGGGCCGCTTCCTGGCCGGCGACTACACGGGCTCGCTGTTCGCCCTTGCCGTGGTCTACCTCGTGCCGGTGATCGTCGCCTCGCAGATCAGCTCGGCCGACAACGCGTACTTCTACATCACCGCGACCATCGGCGGCACCGTCGAACTCCTCGCCATCAACATGGGCGCCTCACTGACCGTCGAGGGCGCGCACGACCCCGAGCGGCTCGGCCGCAACGCGCGGGCCGCGCTGCTCCGCATGATCAAGATCGTGGTGCCGATCTGCGCGTTCCTCTTCGCCTTCGCGCCGCACATCCTGCACGTGTTCGGCGAGGGGTACGCCCGTCACGCCACGGCGCTGCTGCGCTGGCTGGTGGTCGGGGCACTGCTGCGGGTGGTGATCGAGCTGTACTTCGCGGTGCTGCGCGCACAGAGCCGGACGGCCGGACTCGCCTACCTCCAGGGCGCGTTGTGCGTCCTCGTGCTCGGGTCCACGCTGACCCTGCTGCCTCCGCTGGGCCTGACGGGTGTCGGCATCGCGGAGGTCGCGAGCCTTTCGGTGATCGCGGCGATCGCGACGGTGAAGCTGTTCGGGGTGCTGCGGACCTAGGGTCTGTCCGGCGGGTCTGGTCGCCGTCGAGGTGCCTCGGCCTTGTGGTGCTGGTGAGCGGGGGCCTGGTGCGTCCAGCTGTAAGGCGGAGGATTGAGGCGACGCGGAGCGTCGGCGATTGACGACAACGCGGTGGGGGTCCCCCCTGGCCCATTAGGCCTTGGAGGAGGGCGTGCCAGGGCCGCGCGTCCCAGACAAGATCCGCCGGACAGGCCCTGGCCTCAGCGGGTCAGCCAGCGCACTTCGTAGGCGGCCATGGGGAACGACTTGCCGTCTACCTTCGCGTCGATGGCCCGGTCGAGGGTGTTGACGACGAGCACGTCCTTGCCGCCGGCGAGCACGCGGACGTTCGGCACGTCGTCGGCGGCGATGCTCACGGTGGTGAAGTCGGTGCCCGGCGGGAACGCCTTGGCGAACCTGGCGATCAGCTCGTACATGGGCAACTCCTTTCCCCCGTCGTCCTGTTGGGTCGGCGTCCACAGGCAGCCGGGGCACGGACCGCTCTGCTCCTGCGGGCTCCAGTAGAACGCGGTGCTGGTGCCGCCGCGCGCCAGGGCCATCATGCCGACGGCCTGGGTGGCGACGCGCTGCTGCTCGCTCCAGCCGGACTTGTCGGGCTCGACGTAGTACTCGGCCCACCACACGGGCAGACCGGACTGCTTGCGCAGCCACTCGGTGACGGCGGTCAGTTTGTCGGTGGCGCTGAACGCGTTGGGCAGCATCTGGTTGGTGCGGGTGAAGCTGGCGCCGTCGACGACCACGAAGTCGGCGCCCTTCTTGTGCTTGTTCCAGTACGTGAAGGCGTCGAGCACCCGCTGGTCGACCGAGCCCCAGGGGCCCTTCAGGCCGGACGCGTACGACTGGTCCTGCGGCCCGTAGCTGTCCATGACCAGATAGGGCCCGCCGACCAGATTGTTCCTGTCGACCTTCTTCAGCGCGTCGTAGACCTGGTTGTAGAGCTGGGTGTAGGCCTCGTAGTTCCAGCGCTGGGCGGTGTCGTCGTAGAAGCCCTTGAGCTCGTTCCAGACGATGAAGTGCCGTACGTCCGGGTAGCGTTGGGCCACCTTCGCGGCCAGGGCCGCGAAGTCCTTGTAGTGGGTCGGCAGCGGCGCCGACTCCAGCGCCTTCACGCTCCAGTCCGTCTTGCTCGCCCCGGCCCGCCCGCCCTTCATCCAGTCGGGCGCGCAGCACAGCGTGATGACGGGGGTGGCCCCGGTGGAGCGGATGTACTTGACCCGCCGGTCGAGGTCCGAGAAGTCGTACGTGCCCGGCGACGGCTCGGGGTTGCCCGCGCCCCAGCCCATGATCGCCTGGTCCTGCGGCAGACCTTGCGCCGAGAGCAGGTCGCGGGCGCGCGCCACCGCGTCGTCGTCACCGGTGTCGGCGCTGTACTGGGTGTGGGTGAAGCCCCAGCCGAGCGCGGGGGCGGTGTTGCTCGCACCGGTCCGGCCGGGTCCGGCCTCGCCCGCGTTTCTGTTCGTGCAGCCGCTCACCGCCAGGACGAGGGCGAGCGCGGCGAGGAGTGCGGCGGCCAGTACCTCCGGGGTCCTGGGCCGGGACGCCCTGCCGGGCCTGCGGCTGTTGCGGACGGTCGTTCCACGATGACGTTCCATCACGGGGCAGCGTATCGGCGGTAGTTGCCATTCCGGCCAGTTTTACCGGAACAGGGACAGAACGTCCCTCGACCATCAACGGGACAAAACAGGTGCACGCGCGGGCGTGTTGCCGGATCATGGGGGGCATGTCCCCTGCCCCAGAAGCCGCGCTGCCGATCCGGCTGACCGTGGACGACAGCGATTCGCCCTCCGATGTCGTCGACGCGCTCTTCCTCGGCCGCTTCGCCACGGGCGAGCAGCCGTTCTCGCACAGCTCATCCATCGACCGGGTCAAGAAGGGCTTCAGCCTGCTGCCGCCCGCGGCGAAGGTGCTGCGCGCCGCCCGCGACGACGACCGCAGCGCCACGCTCGCCGAGGGCGAGGGCTGGACGCTGCTCGTCTCGCGCTGGAACCGGGGCGCGGACGTCACGGTGACCGCGACCACCGAGGAGCTCGCCGCGCAGGTGCTGAAACAGGCCACCGAGGGCGCCGAGGACGAGCCGGAGCCGCAGCCCGAGAACGTGACGATGGGCTTCTGGTACGTGTCCCCGCGGCGCGGCCCGCACCGCACGACCCGGCAGATCGCGGCCGGCACCTGGGACGAGGTGCGGCCCAACTACACGGCGCCGGTGGCCGATGCGATGGACCGCCTGATGAAGGTGACCCCGGACGACATCGCGGGCCGGCTGCTCCTGCTCCACGGGCCGCCGGGCACCGGCAAGACCTCGGCGCTGCGCACCCTGGCCCGGTCCTGGCGCGACTGGTGCCAGGTGGACTGTGTGCTCGACCCGGAGCGGCTCTTCAACGACGTCGGCTATCTGATGGACATCGCGATCGGCGAGGACGACGGCAGCGCGAAGGGCCGCTGGCGGCTGCTCCTCCTGGAGGACTGCGACGAGCTGATCCGCGGCGAGGCCAAGCACACAGCGGGCCAGGCCCTTTCGAGGCTGCTCAACCTGACCGACGGCCTGCTCGGCCAGGGCCGCAACGTCCTGGTGGGTGTCACCACCAACGAGGACCTGGAGCGCCTGCACCCCGCGGTGGTGCGTCCCGGCCGCTGCCTCGCCCGCATCGAGGTCGGCCCGCTGACCCGGGCGGAGGCCGTCGGCTGGCTCGGCACCGAGGAGGGCGTCGCCCGCGACGGCACCACCCTGGCCGAGCTGTACGCCCTACGCCGGGGCACGTCCCCGGCGTCGGTCCCGGATCAGCGGGCTGAGGCGGACGCGGGGTTGTATTTGTAGGAGCCTGTGCCTTGCAATCCCCCTGTGCTCCAAAGGGGCGCGGGGCTGTGACATTGTGCGGCTCCGCCGCGATGGGGGTCCCCCCCTGTTCATGGGGGTCCCCCCTGGCCCTTAAGGCCTTGGGGGAGGAGTCGAGAACTTGGGGGAGCGACCAGCCACGACGGACCCGCACCCGATGGAATCTCAGCCGCCGGAGGCTTTAGGGAAGGGGCGGGGCGGGGCACAGCCCGCCGCAGGCGCCTACTTCCCGTACGCCGCCCTCAACGCCTCTTCCACCGCCGAGCGAGCCGCGTCCCGCCCGAGCCCGAGCCGCAGGACCTCCCCCGCGTACGCCGCCGCGGCCACCGCCGCGAGCCGTTCGGACGCGTCCCCGGCCGCCGCGACGAACGTCCCGTTGCGGCCCCGGGTCTCGATGACCCCGTCCGCCTCAAGGGCCCGGTACGCCTTGGCCACCGTGTTCGCGGCGAGCCCGAGATCCTCCGCGAGGCCCCGGACCGTGGGCAGTTTGTAGCCCACCGGCAGCTTTCCGGACCTGGCCCGGTCGGCGATCTGGGCGCGCAGTTGCTCGTACGGCGCGGTGGCCGCGCCCTGGTCAATCACGATCTTGAGGGTCACAGCTCCGATTCTCCCCCGCGGCCGCGCTCCACGAAAACGGGCGGCGCCGTGGGCGGGGCCGACGCGCCCCAGGGAAGCGGAGAGCACTCGGCCCGCCCCCCCTCGAAAATGGGAGGCACCCGACCTGCGGCCCCACGTACCGTGCGAAATCCTTCCGCTACGAGATATGTGCCACGGAGGTACGTCATGTCCGCGAGCTCGGCCGAGGCCGGCACCCGTATCGAGGTCGTCCTGGTCAAGGCCGGGCGCACGAAGCTGCGTTACCCGGCGTCGGTGGTGTCCGACGACGGGACCAGGGTGAGCGTGCGCGCCCCCTGGGCGGCGGAGGGCGTCCGTGACTTCGGCTTCGTACGGTTCGAGCCGGGCGATGTGTTCACCGAGCACTACTGGCGCGACCGCTGGTACGCCGTGAAGGAGGTCCGCGACGCCGACTCGGCGTTGAAGGGCTGGTACTGCGACATCACCCGGCCCGCCGTGGTCCGGGGCGGCGAGCTGATCGCCGAGGACCTGGACCTCGACCTCTGGGTCTCGGCCGACGGCGCGACCGTACTGCGCCTGGACGAGTTCGCCGAGAGCGGCCTGGCCGAGCGCGACCCGGAGGCCGCCACCCGCGCCGTGGGCGCCCTGGACGAGCTTGAACTCCTCGCGAAACTCGGCCAGTTCACGGCGCTGATCGACTGAGACCCGCCGGGCCTGCCAGGCCTGCGGGAGCGTACGCCATGCGGGGCGGCGCGGCCGGGGCGTCGGCGGGCCGTCGTGCGCGGCGCCCGTGCCCCCGGTGCCGCGGTCAGGCCGCGGCCGGCGCCGCCGTGGCGACCACCACATACCGCTCATCGTCCACCTCGCGTCCCCAGAGCCGCGCGTCCCCCGACAGCCGTTCGTAGCGCGCCTCGGCGTTCAACTCGCCGAGTGCGGAAGTGAGTTGCTCGGCGGGTATGCCGGTGTCGCCCCACACGCCCTCGACCAGGATCAGTCGGCCGCCCGGCCGCAGCAGCGACCACCAGTGCCGCAGCGCCGCTTCGTAGTCGGGCAGGGCCCACACCACGTGGCGGGCCAGGATCACGTCGAAGGTGCGGCCTTCGACGGGCGGCCGCGCCGCGTCCCCGGTCAGCACCTCGGCGCCGGTGCCGGCCAGCTTGGCGCGGGCCCGCTCGGTCATCCGGGGCGACAGGTCGACGGCCGTGATCCGGTGGCCCCGCCCGGCGGCGAGGAGCGACAGGCTCCCGGTGCCGCACCCCAGGTCGAGAAGCTCGCCCGCGCGGTCCGGCAGCCACTCCGCGAGGCGCTCGTCCCACGCGGCCCGCACCGAGTGGTCGAGCAGCCCGTGGTCGGGCTTCTCGTCGAACGTGTCGGCCTCTTCGTCCCAGTCGATGTCCATGCCCCGATCGTGCCAGGCACCACTGACAATCGGCCCGGCGATCAGCCCCGGCCCGCCTCACCACCGGTTCGCGGGCCGAGCACCTTGCGGTAGTGGAGGCGGTCGTAGGGCCCGTCCACCCGCCGCTCGACGAGTTCGTACCCGTACCGCGGATAGATCTTCTGGTTCTCCCACATCATCGCGTTGGTGTAGAGCCGGACCTCGGGCAGGCCGAGCGCCCGCGCGTGCTCGGCCACGAAGTGCAGCAGCCTGCGCCCGAGGCCGGTGCCCCTGACGTCGGGGTGGACGGAGATCGAATCGAGGAAGAGGTGGTCCGGCTCCGGGACGAGGACCAGGACCCCGACGACCGGATCACCGGCGACGAAGACCCGCCCGGCCGCGACGTTCGCCGCGTGGTCGGCCTCCATGGGGACGGGCACGACGCCGATCCGTTCGATGTAGGGGTGGTAGGCGGCGTCGGTGACCTCCTTCACGCGGGGCACGTCGTCGGGGTTCGCGAGCCGGATCTCATCGTTCATGGGGTCACGGTACGTCGCGGAAGGGCCCGTTCTTAATCGCTTCTGAGTGGCTCCTTAAAGCGACCATAAGGATCGCCATCCCCCGCTCCCAGCAGGGGATTTCACGGTTTCGCGGGGCTAGCGTGCTGATCGCCGGACGGGACCTCCGGCAGTTGCAGCAACCCCCACGCCCCATGCCCGTGCACCATCGAAGGAGTACGCCACGATGACCTTCCCCAAGCTCTCCACCGCGTTCGAGCAGCGGGGACCCCGTCGGCGCAGGGCCGCCCTCGTCGCCGCGCTCGGTTTCACGCCGCTCGCTCTGACGGGGCTCGCTGCCGGGCCCGCCGCGGCCCACGGTTCCATGACGGACCCGGTCAGCCGGGTCTCGGCCTGTTACGCGGAGGGCCCCGAGAGCCCCAAGTCGGCGGCGTGCAAGGCCGCCGTCGCGGTCAGCGGTGCGCAGGCCTTCTACGACTGGAACGCGGTGAACATGGCCAACGCCGCGGGCAAGTCCAAGGAGATCATCCCGGACGGCAGGCTGTGCAGCGGCGGCAACGACAAGTACAAGGGCCTGGACCTGCCGCGCGCCGACTGGCCGGCCACCAAGCTGTCGGCGGGCAGCCACACCTTCCACTACAAGGGAACGGCGCCGCACAAGGGCTCGTTCGAGCTGTACATCACCAAGGACGGCTACGACCCGTCGAAGCCGCTGAAGTGGTCGGACCTGGAGGCGACGCCGTTCGTCAAGGTCACCGACCCGCCGATGCAGGGCGGCGACTACGTCTTCGACGGGAAGATCCCGGCCCGTTCGGGACGCCACCTGATCTACTCGATCTGGCAGCGCTCCGACAGCCCCGAGGCCTTCTACACCTGCTCCGACGTGGTGTTCGGAAAGGACAGCGGTGCGGCGGGCGCCCCCGCTCCGGCGGCCTCCGCACCCACCGACAAGGAGATCGCGGACGGCGCGTCCAAGTCGACGGTCCAGCACCACCACGGCGGCGCCACCACGGGGACGCAGCCGAGCACCGCGCCGACGGCCGGGACCACCGGCAACCAGCCGCAGCCGGACGGCGCCGCGGCCACTCCGGTCGCCGCGACCGGCACGCAGAACCTCGCCGAGACCGGGGGCGACAGCAGCACCCCGTACCTCGCCATCGGGGGCGCGGGCGCGATCGCCGTCGGCGCCGCGGCGCTCTTCGCGACGCTGCGCCGCAAGGCCGCGGCGGCGGGCCGCCACGGCCGCTGACCCGCGCGCCGCACGCCGCCCCTCCCGGCTGCCGGGAGGGGCGGTCGCGTGCGGCCGCACGGTCCGACGGCGGGTCAGCCGATGACGGAGGCGCAGGTGGTGGGGGTGGCGTGCGCCGGATCCAGCGCGTTGGCCACCTCGTGGTAGGCGACGCGGTCGGTGAGGCCGATGGCCACGTGTTCGGAGAGGTCGAGCGTGCACTTGTCCTGGATGAGGACGTTGTTGACGTCGGGGCCGTCCAGGAACTGCGAGCGGTAGGGGGTGACCACCTCGTCGTACTTGGTCGCGATGACCGTGTAGTGAACTCCGGGGACGGTGTCGCCTCCCTGATTGAGCTTGGTGACGAAGGCCGATCCGGCCATCTGGTCGGCGAGTCCCGGGGTGGCGAGTGTCAGCAGGTCCTGGGCGCCGGGGAAGTACGGCAGGAGCTGGGTCAGGCCGTCGAGGGTGGTGCCGTGGTTGTCGGGGGCGATCCCGACGAGGGCGTTGACCTTGGAGGCACCGCCGAGGAACTTCAGGTACCAGCGCGGCATCATGCCGCCCTGGGAGTGGCCGACCAGGTCCGCCTTGGACGTGCCGGTCGCCGCGAGCACCTTGTCGACGAAGGTGGCGAGCTGGGCCGCCGACTTGTCGATGGGGCCGAGCCCGTCGAACAGGGGCACGCCGGGAAGCTGGCCGTAGTCGAGGGAGAAGACGCAGTACCCGCGGTTGACCAGATACGGGGCGAGGGCCAGCCAGTTGTCGGTGCCGTTGCCGAAGGTTCCGTGTACGAGGACGACGGGGCGGGGATGGGCGGCGGACGGCTTGCAGGAGTAGTCGTTCCAGCCACTGCTCGGCGCGGACTGGGCGTGCGCGGCGGTTGCCGGGGCGAGCGAGGCCGCGGCGGCGAGGAACAGCGCCGACAGCGGTCTGAGCACACGTTTCCAGGGCAGCATCGGGTGATCTCCTTGCGGCTCAAGGGAGTTGCGATGGGGGGTTCGCCCTGCGGCCCGGACCACAAGTGAGGAGCCGTACTGGGTGCGTACGGGGCGTGCTCACGCCAAATTACGCACGGGTAGCGTAAGAGTGAAGTTACGCGTCAGTAAAAAGTGTCGTGTCGCGAATTCGATGTGCTTTCGACGTGCCGACGAAGGGTTCGAGGATCGGCCTCTGGGTGCCTTTCGCTCGGATCACGGCGTCAGGGCCGCCGCCCCGCCGCCCCGCTTCCAGGGCTTCCGGCACTTCCGCGGCCTCCAGGACTCCCGTGACCTCCGGCCCTTCCGGCGCTTCCGAGCAGCGGTTCCAACGCGGTGGCCATCTCCGCCGCCAGCTGTTCGTCGACCGGGGCGTGGCCGCTGAGCAGGCGGTACCACATCACGCCGAAGGCGAAGTCGACCGCGAGGTCGAGGGACACGGCGCCGTTCTGGCGCAACTGGCCGCGCTCAATGCCCCGTTCGAGGATCTCGCGCAGCGCCGCGCGGCGCGGGGCGATCACCTCTTCCTGCAGCCTGCGGGCGAGCGAGACGTCCGCTTGCGCGTCGGCCATCAGCCCGACCACGGCCCGGCCGGTGGCGCCGCGGGTCAGCCGGAAGGTGTGGCCGAGCAGTTGCTCGACGTCTCGGTACACGTCCCCGGTGTCGGGGAAGAGCTCGGCGGGGCTGCGGTGCGGCAGCTCGGTCAGCACTTCGAGGAGGACGTCCTGCTTGGTGGGCCACCAGCGGTAGACGGTCTGCCGGCCGACCTGGGCCTCGTCGGCGATGCCCTTGATCGTCAGTTCCTGGTAGCCGTCGCGGCGGCAGAGCTCCAGCGCGGCGTCGAGCACCGAGCGCCTGGCCGCCTCGCTGCGGGGGCGCCCGCGAGGCGGGGAGCCGTCCGCGGGCCCGCCCTGTGATCCGTTCTCGATTTTCTTCATGCGGACAGTTTACAAGGCACGATGCCTCGGAATACTCTTTACGAGGCAGTGAGTCTCGAAAAGCGTGAAGACCCTCATGAGAGGGCCTGAAAGGACTGCGTCATGAACGAGCGAGTCATGAACGAGCGAGTTGTGATCATCGGCGGCACCTCCGGCATCGGCCTGGCCGCGGCGCGCCGCCAGCTGAGCGAGGGCAGGGACGTCGTCGTCACCGGCCGCAACCCCGAGCGACTGCGGGACGCGCTGGATGAACTGGACGCACTGACGGACACGTTGAGCACGCCTGACGCGTCCGACACGTCCGACAGACCCGGCACGTCCGGAGCGCCGGGCAGGGTGAGCGGGTCGGTCGTGGACGCCCAGGACGAGGCGGCCACGCGGGAGTTCTTCGCGGGGCTCGGCCGGGTCGACCACGTAGTCGTCGCGGCGACCGGCTCCACGGCCGCCGGACCGTTCCGCTCGGTGACGACCGATGCGCTGCGCCAAGCCACCGAGGGCAAGCTGATAGCCCACAGCCTCACCGCGCGGGCCGCGCTCGACGTCCTCTCCCCCACCGGGTCGATCACCTTCGTGACCGCGGCTTCGGCAGGCGCCGCGATGCCCGGCACGGCCGGCCTGGCCGCGGTCAACGCGTCGGTGGCGGCGATGGTCCCGGTCCTTGCGGTGGAGTTGGCCCCGGTCCGCTTCAACGCGGTGTCGCCGGGCATAGTGGACACCCCCTGGTGGGACTGGATGGACGCGGACGCCAAGGCGGAGACGTTCGCGGCCTACGCCAAGTCCACCCCGGCCGGCCGCTGCGGCCACCCCGAGGACATCGCGGACGCGATCTCGTTCCTCGTTGGCAACAGCTTCACGACCGGCGTCGTACTGACGGTGGACGGGGGTGCGCGGTTGGCTTCGGGGGCGTGAACCACAGAACCGGAGGGCAGCCGAAATCGCTGCCCGAAGCGCCGGGCGCGCAAGGCCCAGTCGCCTGGATTCCTCTCAACTCCGGCCCTGTTGTTGGGAGTTCGCAACGACACGCCCCCCGTTCGTCCCAGTCCGGCGACTTCACGCTGGGTATCACCCCCATCGCGGTACGTTCACGGCGAGTGCCAATGCCTTGGGGGGAACCATGCGCAAGATCCTGCTCGCGACCGCCGCCACCGCCTGTCTCACCCTGACCGCCTGCAATCCCGGGGGCGGCGGGTCCGGGAACAAGCCGTCCGCCTCTCAGTCCGCCGGCGGGCAGCCGTCCACCACAACGCCTGCGCCCGCATCCACACCCCCCGGCACCTCCGGGGACGGCTCGGCCACGCCGGGTTCGGACCCGGGGGCCGGGCAGGCCGCTCTGGCGCTCGGCGTGCCGTCCCGGACCGTGGGGACCAAGCTCGTAGGCATCCTGGAAATCACGCCCACGACCGTCGTCTACACCAAGGAGGGGGATGGAACGACCTCGCGGTTCGGCACCTTCGCGGTCATCACCACCAAAGACGCCTCGCTGACGGCGAACGCCGCGGACGAGGAGCCCGCCGGCGCCAACGGAACCAAGGGCGGCTGGCGTTGGATCGCGGCCAACGGGCAGAGCGTCGCCGAGGGGAACGGCACCGCGTACAAGGTCCTGGTGACCGGGTACAGCGGCGTCGGCAAGATCGAGCCGGGGACCTACCAGATGCGCTCCGAGGTCTTCGACCTCACACCGGAACAGGCCAAGGGGGGAGGCACGCTCATCTACACAGACGCCACCAAGTCCGAGAACCGCTGGACGATCCCGCCGGTCGACTCCGGGCCCCAGGTGGCCGATGTCAAGAAGCGGCTGGCTTCCTGAAGGCCGTCCTGGCGAGCGGCCATGCGGCTACCTCGAAGGCGCCCCTTCTGGATCGGGGGTTCCTGAAACGACCCCCGCCCCCAACCCACCCGTCTCAGGCCGCGTCCGACAGCGTGCCCGGGACGATGGCCCGGGGGCCGAACCTGGCGCGGGCCCGGTCGGCGACCGCCTCGATGCGGCGGGCCCGCTCGTCCTCGGGGTCGAACGTCAGCTGGTGGGCGGCGAGTTCGGCGGGCCCGAGCCCCTCGGCCCGTAGCGAGATGCCGCGGACCCTGGCCCGTTGCAGGCCGAGCGCCGCGTGCAGGGCGTAGGCCAGGCCGGCCAGTGCGGGCGAGTGGGCCGAGGGCTCGGGCAGGCTGCGGGTGCGGGTGGTGGTGGACCGATCGGCGTAGCGCACGGTGAGGCTGAGGGAGCGGCACACCTGACCGGCGCCGCGCAGCCGGACACCGAGTTCCTCGGCGAGGGAGAGCAGCGCCCGGCGGTGGCGTACCGGGTCCAACTCGTCGCGGGGGAAGGAGCGTTCGGCGGCCAACATGGAGGCGCCCGCATCCCCTGCTCGACCGAAGCCGAGAGCTTGAGGGAGCGCGGAGGCGGGCGGCACGACGGGCGTGCGGTCGATGCCGCGGGCGCGCTCCTGGAATTCGCGGCCCGGCCGGGCGCCGAGGATCCGCTGGACGGTGCCCGGCGGAGCGTCGGCGAGGCGCCCCACCGTGTCGAGGCCGTACGCGCAGAGGGTGCGGGCGGTGGAGCGTCCGACGCCGTCCAGGGCTCGGACCGGCTTCGCAGCGAGGAAGCGGTCCACCTCGTCCGGGCGCACCGTGCAGGTCGTGCCGGGTCCGGCGTCCCGCGCGGCCATCCTGGCCAGCACCGGGTTGGGCGCGAGCCCGATCGCGCAGTCCAGGCCGAAGTGGGCGAGCGCGCGGACCCGAAGGACGGCGGCGAGTTGCCCGGCGTCCTGGCCGAAGTACTTCTCGGCGCCAGCCAGATCGGCGAGGACGCCGTCGGGCGGGAGCGCCTGGACGACCGGGGTGAGGCCCTCGGCCAGCGCGATCAGGGCGGGCAGCGCCGCTTCATACATCGGAGGGAGGTGGAACCGTGCACAGAGGATCATCCCGCGCTCCCCGGGCTCGAATGCCACAACTTCCGCCCGGTGGCGGCCCGTTCACCAGCAGGCTGCAGGTCGGCCCAGGGGTTCAGTTCGTAGCCGGTGGACAGGTGGATGCGGCGGCCGTTGTCGGCGGAGCTCTCGGCCGTGGTCCCGGCTGCGCCTTCGGCCTCGGATCCGGGCGCCTCGATCGGTTCGGGTGGGGTCGCGAGGCGGGAGGAGACCGCGTCCAGGCCGCCCTCGCGGCGCAGTTCGACGAGTTCGGCGAGGTTCCAGGCGCGCGAGCCAACGACGCTCAGGCTGCGCGGGCCGCGCCGCTGCACCACGCCCCGTACGAGGAGCAGCCAGGAGTGGAAGACGGTGTAGGCGCAGGCGTCGTGGCTGTCGTCGAAGAAGGCCAGGTCCACGAGGCCGGTGCCGTCGTCCAGGGTGCTGAAGACGACCCGCTTGCCGGAGCGGATCGGCGGGGTCTGGGTGGCCGCCTTGGCGCCCGCGACCAGGACGGTCCGGCCGTGCTCGGCGTCGCGCAGCCGCTTGGCGGAGACGACACCGAGTTCGTTCAGGAACGCCGTGTGGTCCTCCATCAGGTGGCGGGAGGCGTCCATGCCGAGGACGCCGAGTTCGGCGCTGAGGCGTTCCGCGTCGTCCAGGTCGGGCAGCCCGGCGGGGGCCGTCAACGTGCCGCCGTCCAGCGGGAGTTGGCCGCCCGGCGCGCGGCGGGCGCCGTGGAGTTCGGAGAGGTGGAGCAGCAGGTCGCGCCGGTTGGCGCCGAACGCGTCGAGCGCGCCGATCCGGGCGAGCCGTTCGGCGACCGGGCGGCCGGGCCTGGCCCGCTGCCAGAAGTCGCGCAGCGAGGCGTAGGGCCGGCCGGCCTCGATCCGTCCGCTCTCGGCCTCGCTGATCCCGTGGACGTCGGAGAGCGCGAGCCGCACTCCCCAGGTACCGGACACCAGTTCGATTCTGTGTGCGACCGAGGACCGGTTCACATCGACCGGCAGGATCGGCACCCCGCGCCGCCGCGCGTCCGCGAGCAGCAGCCGCTTCGGGTACATCCCGGGGTCGTGGGTGAGCAGCCCGGCGTAGAAAGCAGCCGGGTGGTGCGCCTTGAGCCAGGCCGACTGGTAGGTGGGCACGGCGAAGGCGACCGCGTGCGCCTTGCAGAAGCCGTACGACCCGAAGGCCTCGACGATCTCCCAGGTGCGGGCGATCACCTCGGGCAAGTAGCCGCGCTCTTCGGCGCGTTGGGCGAACCAGACCTTGATGCGGGCCTGCGACTCCGGGTCACAGAGCCCGCGCCGCACCCGGTCGGCCTCACCCCGGCCGCAGCCGGTCATGATGTTCACCATCTCGATGATCTGCTCGTGGAAGACGACCACCCCGTAGGTGTCGCGCAGCGCGTCCGCCAGGTCGGGGTGCGGGAAGCGGACCGGGGTGCGGCCGTGCCGGGCCTCGATGAACGGGCGCACCATGTCGGCCGCGACCGGCCCGGGGCGGAACAGCGAGATGTCGACGACGAGGTCGCGGAAGGTCGACGGCTGGAGCCGCCCGACCAGGTCGCGCTGGCCCGGCGACTCGATCTGGAAACAGCCCAACGTCTCGGTGGATCGGATGAGTTGGTACGTCTCGGCGTCGCCCGGCGGGACCTGTGCCGGGTCGTCGATGTCGAGCTTCTCGCCCGTGGCCCGGCCGATCTCGGCGACCGCGTGGGCCATCGCGGACTGCATCCGCACGCCCAGGACGTCCAGCTTGAGCAGGCCGAGGTCCTCCACGTCCTCCTTGTCGAACTGGGACATGGGAAAGCCGTCGCCGCTGGTGGGCATCACCGGGGTGCGGCGCAGCAGCGTGGCGTCCGAGAGGAGCACTCCGCACGGGTGCATGGCGATGCCGCGCGGCAGGGCGTCCAGGGCCTCGACGAGCTCCCAGAGCTTGCCGTACTTGTCCATCTCCCCTGCCAGGGACCGCAGTTCGGGGAGTTCCTTCAGCGCGGTGCGGGCGTCGCGGGCCCGGATGTGCGGGAAGGACTTGGCGATCCTGTCGGTCACGTCCGGGTCCATGGACAGGGCGGCGCCCACGTCCCGGATGGCGTGCCGCACCCGGTAGGTCTCGGGCATGGCGACGGTGGCGACCCGCTCGGCGCCGAAGCGGTCGATGATCGCGCGGTAGACGTCGAGCCGGCGGGCGGACTCCACGTCGATGTCGATGTCGGGCAGCACCGGCCGCCGCTTGGACAGGAAGCGCTCCATCAGAAGCCCGTTCTCGACGGGGTCGGCGTGCGCGATGCCGAGGAGGTGGTTGACGAGCGAGCCCGCGCCGGAGCCGCGCGCGGCCACCCGGATGCCCAACTCCCGTACGTCGTCGACGACTTGGGCGACGGTGAGGAAGTAGGAGGCGCATCCCCAGTGCGCGATGATGTCCAGCTCGTGGTGCATCCGCTCCCAGTACGCGCGCCGGCCCGCATAGCCGCGCAGCACCATGCCGGCGGCGGCCCGGGAGGCGAGGACGCGCTGCGGGGCGCGGTGGGCGGCGCCGACGAGGTACGGCTCGGGGTAGCTCGCGGTGCCCATGCCGAGGTCGTCCTGGGGGTCGACGAGGCATTCGGCGGCGGTCTGTTCGGTCATGGCGAGCAGCCGGTGGGCCACGTCGCGGCGCCAGCCGGCCGCCTCGGCGACCCGCTCGGCGATCTTGAACATGGCGTCCGGGCCCTTGAGCCAGCGCTCCCCGCTGTCGAACGGCGCCCGCACCGGCACCAGGCGCCGCGCCGCGTCCAGCACGTCGGCGACCGGGCCCTGACCCGGGTCGGCGTAGCGCGCGGCGTTGGTCAGGACGGCACGTACGCCCTGTTCGGCGGCGAAGCCGACGGTGCGCGCGGCGAGCCGGAGCGATCCCGGGCCGGTCCCCCTGAGTCCGTGGTGGACGGCTTCGAGGCGGAGCGCGTCGCCGTAGATCTCCCGCCAGGGCGCGAGCAGTTTCGCGGCCCGGTCGGGGCGGCCCGCGCCGAGCGCGCGGCCGATCTCGGAGGCCGGGCCGAGCAGCACGGTGAGCCCTTCGGCGGGCAGCGCGGCGCGCGGCAGGAGCGGGCGGCCCTCGGCCGTGTGCGCGGCGCTGACCAGGCGGCAGAGCTCGGCCCAGCCGACCGCGCCGTCACGGGCGAGGAAGGTGACCCGGGGGGCGGACTCGTCGACGAACGCACCGCCCCGTACGGGCGTGCGCCGTCGGGCCTGCCCCCGGGCGGGCCCGGTTTCCCCGAGGTGTTCCGGCACGGCCAGCTCGGCCCCGAACAGCGGCCGGATCCCCGCCTCGGCGCAGGCCTTGGCGAAGCGGACCGTGCCCGCGAGGGTGTCCCGGTCGGTCAGTGCGAGGGCGTCCATGCCGCGTTCGACGGCGCGTTCGGCCAGCCGCTCCGGGTGGGAAGCCCCGTACCGCAGGGAGAATCCCGAAACGGTGTGCAGATGCGTGAAACCGGGCATCCGCACCTCCTACCGATCCGTTCTCACCTCCCCCTCCCTTCCACCATAGACCAGTTTCGAACGTGCGTGCGACACATATGTTCGAATGCCTGCCGGGCGGATCCGGCAGGCATTCCGGGAACGTCAGGCCGTGGCGCTCGTGATCACCGCGAACGGGGCGCCGAACGGGTCGAGCAGCATCGCGAACCGCCCCACGCCCTCGCCGTCGGTGGCCGCGATGATGACGGTCGCGCCGAGCCCCTGGGCGCTCGCCACCGTGGCGTCGCAGTCCTCGACCTCGAAGTACGGGTGCCATTCGGAGGCCGAGCCGGCGTCCCGGTTCTCCTGCGGCAGCTCCATGAGGCCGCCGTGCATGGTCTGCTCGCCGCCGCCCGCCGGCCCGGCGATGGAGTAGACGATGCCGCCGCCCATGGGCATGTCCCGGGTCTCCCACGACAGGACGCTGCCGTAGAACGCCTTCGCGGCCGCGGCGTCGGTGGTGTACAGCTCGATCCAGCTGACGCTGCCGGGGCCGTTGACGCGCTCCAGGCCGTCGGTGTCGCCGGGTTCCCACACGGCGAAGTCGGCGCCCGCCGGGTCGGTGAAGGCGGCCATCCGGCCGGCCGTGAAGACCTGCGACGGCGGGACGCGGACGGAGCCGCCCGCCTGCTCGACGGACTTGGCGGTGGCGTCGGCGTCCACGGTGCGGAAGTACACCGTCCAGGCCGAGCTCGCGCCGTCCTCGGTCAGCGGGCCGGCCGCGCCCACGGTCTTGCCGTCCTTCTGGAAGAAGCCGTAGCCCCCGGCCTCCGGCCCCGCGGACTGGAACTGCCAGCCGAACAGGCCGGTGTAGAAGGCGACGGCCGCGTCGATGTCGGGGGTTCCCAGGTCGAGCCAGTTCAGCCCGCCCGGTACCTGTGTGGAGGTCAGCATTGAGGTGCTCCTGTCGCGTGCGTCGTCCGCCCCGGAACGACGGTCCCGGGAACCTTCCTCCAGCGTGGCAGCGGGCCCCTCCCCCCGACAGCCGGACGCCTCAGGTCAGGCACGGGTTCTAAGCCATTCGGCCCCGCACCGACTGCGTGAACGCGTAGTGCGGCAGAGCGTGGGGGCATGACTTTCGTCGACGAGGTGAAGAGCGCCGTCACCGTGCGGGCCGCCCTGCTGGTCATCGGCGTACTGGGCCTGACGGTCGCCTTCATCGCGTCCTATGCCGGCGCCTTCCACAGCCCGAAGCCGAAGGACATCCCCTTCGCCCTGGTCGCGCCCGCGCAGGTCAGCGGGCAGCTCGCGCAGCGGCTGGGCGCGCTGCCCGGCGGCCCGCTGGACGTACGGACGGCCAAGGACGAGGCCGACGCCACCCGGCAGTTGCGCGACCGCGGTGTCGACGGGGTCCTGGTCGTCGACCCGCGGGGCACCACCGACAGGCTGCTCGTGGCGAGCGGCGGCGGTGCCTCGCTCGCGCAGGCCGTGGAGGCGATCGCGACGGCGGCCGAGAAGGCGCAGCAGCGCACCGTGCAGGTGGTCGACGTCGCGCCCGCCGCCGCGGGCGACTCCCGCACCCTGTCCTCGTTCTACCTCGTCGTCGGCTGGTGCGTCGGCGGCTATCTGTGCTCCGCGATCCTGGCGATCAGCGCGGGTGCCCGGCCCGCCAACACCCACCGGGCGCTGATCCGGCTCGCGGTGCTCGCGGTGTACGCGATCGCCGCGGGACTGCTCGGCTCGCTCATCATCGGGCCGGTGCTCGGCGCGCTGCCGGGCAGCTACATCGGGCTCGCCGGGCTCGGCGCCCTCGTCGTGTTCGCGGTGGGCGCGACGACACTCGCCTTCCAGGGGCTCGCCGGGGTCGTCGGCATCGGCCTGGCGATCCTGGTCGTCGTCGTCCTCGGCAATCCGAGCGCGGGCGGCGCCTATCCGTATCCGCTGCTCCCGCCGTTCTGGCGGGCGATCGGGCCCTGGCTGCCGCCGGGCGCGGGCACCTGGGCGGCCCGCTCCATCGCCTACTTCAAGGGCGAGTCGATCAGCGGCCCGCTCCAGGTGCTCTCGATCTGGGCGCTGCTCGGCGCCGTCATCACCGTGGTCCTTGCCCGTCTCAACCGGGACCGCGATGAGAAGCCGGTGGGCGCATGAGCGTCCCGCGCCGCTCCGGTCCTGCCGAACAGGCCTTCTCCGTACGGCGGATGGAGCCGAGCGCGCAGGCCCAGCTCGGTCCGCTCGGCCTGACCGGGTTCATCGTGGTCACCGTCATCGCCACCGGCATCGACGCGGGGATCTTCCCCGAGAAGCTCTCGGCATCCGTGCTCCCGCTGGTCGGGTTCTTCATCGGGGGCCTGGCCCAGCTGCTCGCCGGGCTCTTCCAGGCCCAGCGCGGCGACACCTGGCACGCCACGGTCTTCGGCGGCTTCGGGGTGTTCTGGATGTCGAAGGCGCTGATGCTCCAGTGGGTGCTGCCGGGCCTGGATCCGCCGCTGCGCGGCGACGCGATGGGGCTCTTCACGCTGCCCTGGGTGTTCGTGGTGTTCGTCCTGTGGCTGGGCAGCTGGCGCATCCATCTGGCGCTGCTCTCGACCTTCACCTGCGTACTGGTCGTGTTCGTCGGGCTCGTCTGCATCGGCTTCACGGGCGAGGTGATCTGGACCCGGATCACCGGGTGGGCCGGTCTGTGCGCGGCGCTCGGGGCGACCTACCTCCTCGCGGGCCAGATCCTCGCCTCGACGTGGGGCCGCCCGGTCCTGCCGATGGGCCGCTTCCTCTCGCCGCCCGACCATCCGGAGACGTGAGGCGGGGCCGCCCCGGGTGGGACGGCCCCGCTTTCGAGAGGCCTACTTTCCGTAGTACGCCCGGGTCATGAGCTCCTTCATGTCGTCGATCATCGGCATCCGCGGGTTGGCCGGGGCGCACTGGTCGGCGTAGGCGTTCATCGCCTGGACCGGCAGGGCCTCGATGAAGGCGGTCTCGTCCACGCCCTCCTCCTGGAAGGAGGCGGGAATGCCGCACTTGGCGCGCAGTTCCTCGACGGCGCGGGCGTAGGACTCGACGCCCTCCTCGGGGGTCGCGGCCGGCAGGCCCAGCATCTTCGCGATCTCCTGGAAGCGCTCCGGGGCCCGGTAGACCTCGGCCTTCGGCCACGGGGTGGCCTTGCCCGAGACCTGGCCGTTGTGCCGGATGACGTGCGGCAGGAGCAGCGCGTTGGTGCGGCCGTGGGCGACGTGGAAGGTGTTGCCGAGCGTGTGCGCCATGGCGTGCACCAGGCCCAGGAAGGCGTTGGCGAAGGCCATGCCCGCCACGGTCGAGGCGTTGTGCATCTTCTCGCGGGCCTCGGGGTCGCCCGCACCGTCGACGACGCAGCGCTCCAGGTTCTCGAAGATCAGCTTGATGGCCTGGAGGCAGAGGCCGTCGGTGTAGTCGTTGGAGTAGACCGAGACGTACGCCTCGGTGGCGTGGGTCAGGGCGTCGAAGCCGGAGTCGGCGGTGACGGTGGCGGGCAGGCCCATCGGGAGCACCGGGTCGACGATCGCGACGTTCGGGGTCAGCGCGTAGTCGGCCAGCGGGTACTTCTGGGCGGCCTTCGGGTCGGAGATGACCGCGAACGGGGTGACCTCGCTGCCCGTTCCCGACGTGGTCGGGATGGCGACCAGCTGGGCCTTCTCGCCGAGCGCCGGGAACTTGTAGGCGCGCTTGCGGATGTCGAAGAACTTCTCCTTCGTGTCCGCGAATTCGATCTCCGGGTGCTCGTACATCAGCCACATGATCTTGGCCGCGTCCATGGCCGAGCCGCCGCCGAGCGCGACGATCGTGTCGGGCCGGAAGTCGCGCATCATCGCGGCGCCCGTCCGGACCGTCGCCAGTTCCGGGTTGGGCTCGACGTTGTCGATGACCTGGAGGACGACCGGGCCGGGGCGGGCCTGGAGGATGTCGCTGACCTTCTGGACGAAGCCGAGCCTGCCCATCGTCTTGTCGGTG
The DNA here is from genome assembly GCF_045206365.1 of Streptomyces sp. NBC_00212. Lineage (NCBI taxonomy): Bacteria > Bacillati > Actinomycetota > Actinomycetes > Kitasatosporales > Streptomycetaceae > Streptomyces > Streptomyces sp. NBC_00212. The sequence goes on along the minus strand of NZ_CP108115.1, from coordinate 6,814,025 downwards.
ACGATGGTGACCCGCTCCAGGCCGTCCATCTCGCCGAGGTAGCGGATGGAGTTGCGCTCGAAGTAGATCTTCGGCGGGACCTTGAACCATTGCATGTTGTTGTTGCGCCGTCCGATCCGCTTGATGTTGACCAGGTTGACCGCGGAGACGTTGTTGGACACCGAGTTGTGTCCGTAGCTGCCGCAGCCGAGGGTGAGGGAGGGCAGGAAGGCGTTGTAGACGTCGCCGATGCCGCCGAAGGTGGACGGCGCGTTCACGATCACGCGGATCGCCTTGACCCGCCGGCCGAACTCCTCGGCGAGCTCGTCGTCCTCGGTGTGGATGGCGGCGCTGTGGCCCAGGCCGTGGAACTCGACCATCTGCGCCGAGAGTTGGAGGCCGTGCTCGGTGGAGTCGGCCTTGAGGGCGGCCAGGACCGGGGACAGCTTCTCGCGGGTGAGCGGCTCGCCCTCGCCGACCTCCGCGCACTCGGCGAGCAGGATCGAGGTGGTCGCGGGCACCTCGAAGCCGGCCTGTTCGGCGATCCACTGCGGCGACCTGCCGACGACCGAGGCGTTCAGCTTGGCGCCCGCACAGTTGGCGGCGAACGCCGTGGTGTCGAAGACGAATTCCTCCAGCTTGGTCTTCTCGGCCGCGCTCAGGACGTACGCGCCGAGCCGCTCGAACTCCGCCAGGCCCCGCTCGTACACCTCCTTGTCGAGGATGACGGCCTGCTCGGAGGCGCAGATCATGCCGTGGTCGAAGGACTTCGACAGGACGATGTCGTGCACGGCCCGGCCGAGCTTGCCGCTCCTGGTGACGTACGCCGGAACGTTGCCCGCGCCGACGCCGAGGGCGGGCTTGCCGCACGAGTAGGCGGCCTTGACCATGGCGTTTCCGCCGGTGGCGAGGATGGTGGAGACGCCCTCGTGGTTCATCAGGAGCCCGGTGGCCTCCATCGACGGCTCGGCGATCCACTGCACACAGCCCTCGGGCGCCCCGGCCTCGATCGCCGCGTCCCGCACCACGCGGGCGGCCGCGGCCGAGCAGTTCTGCGCGGAGGGGTGGAAGGCGAAGACGATCGGGTTGCGGGTCTTCAGCGCGATCAGCGCCTTGAAGATGGTGGTCGAGGTGGGGTTGGTGACCGGGGTCATCGCGCAGATGACGCCCACCGGTTCGGCGATCTCAGTGATCCCGTTCAGCTCGTCGCGGCCGATGACGCCGGCGGTCTTCAGGCCGCGCATCGAGTTGACGACGTGCTCGCAGGCGAAGAGGTTCTTGACGGCCTTGTCCTCGAAGAGGCCGCGGCCGGTCTCCTCGACGGCGAGCCGGGCCAGTTCGCCGTGCTCGCTCAGCGCGGCCAGGGAGGCCTTCTTGACGATGTGGTCGACCTGCTCCTGGGTGAACGTCTCGAACCGGCCGAGCGCCGAAAGGGCCCCCCGCACCAGTCCGTCGACCATGACCTCGGCGGTCGTGACGTTCTCGGCGTTCTTGGCCTCCATGGCAGGAACTCCTTCTTGTCGAGCGCTACGAGCATTGCGAGCGTTTGCGATGCCTTTTCCGATGTCTCAATTCGACACCTGCGCACCGCGCTCGCGGGCCCGACAAAGCCCTGTTCCTGGGGGCCGAATGTCCCTTCAAGTGATCGGGTGTCATGCAAAACATGCCCTTGAGCTGGGCATGTGGGTGAGGACTTTAGACCCATGCGCGCTTGTGAAAACTTTCACAAGTTTTTCTGGGTGTCATTTCCTACGTCACCGATCTCCGAATGCGCCTGCGCCGGGGGCACTTCCGGCGTGGCCGGTGCCGTCGGCTCCGTCGGCAAGGGGGCGGCGCGTTCCAGGAACCTCAGGAGTTCCACCGGGAACGGAAGCACCAGCGTCGAGTTCTTCTCGGCGGCCACCGCCACCACGGTCTGCAACAGCCTCAGCTGGAGGGCGGCCGGCTGCTCCGACATCACGCCCGCCGCCTCGGCCAGCTTCTTCGAGGCCTGGAGCTCGGCGTCCGCGTTGATGACCCGGGCCCGCCGCTCACGGTCGGCCTCCGCCTGGCGGGCCATCGAGCGCTTCATCGTCTCCGGCAGCGACACGTCCTTGATCTCGACCCGGTCGATCTGCACGCCCCAGCCGATGGCCGGGCTGTCGATCATCAGCTCCAGGCCCTGGTTGAGCTTCTCCCGGTTGGACAGGAGGTCGTCGAGGTCGCTCTTGCCGATGATCGAGCGCAGCGAGGTCTGCGCCATCTGCGAGACCGCGAACTGGTAGTCCTCGACCTGGATGACCGCGTCCGCCGGGTCGATCACCTTGAAGTAGATCACCGCGTCCACCCGGACCGTGACGTTGTCCCGCGTGATGCCGTCCTGTGCGGGCACCGGCATCGTCACGATCTGCATGTTCACTTTCCGCAGCCGGTCGACGAACGGAAGGATCATCGTGAAGCCCGGCCCGCGCACCGAATCCGTCAGCTTGCCGAGCCGGAAGACCACTCCTCGCTCGTACTGTTTGACGACCCGCGCCGCCGCCATCGCATAGACGACACCGGCGGAACCCACGGCGATGCCCGCCGCCACCAGCTCCTCGACCATCACGGCCCCCAAGGGTCCGAATCGGACGTGTACCTCGACGGTAACTCCGCCGCTCTCCCAAGGGGAGACCCCGTCGGGCCCCCGCCGCGCGAGTAGGCTGCGGCCGCACGGGTGACGAGGCGGCGGTCAGAGCCCTGACCGGGTGAGGGGGCCACGGTGCGGGACCGGGTGCGCACGGCCGACGGGCGGATTCTCACGGTGGAACGGTTCGGGGACCCGCTGGGGAGCCCGGTGTTCCTGCTGCACGGCACACCCGGCAGCAGGCTCGGCCCCGCGCCCCGCAGCATGGTGCTCTACCACCGCCGCATGCAGGTCATCGCCTACGACCGGCCCGGCTACGGCGGCTCCGACCGGCTCAAGGGGCGCCGGGTCGCCGACGCGGCGCGGGACGTCGAGGCGATGGCGGACCGTTACGGGTTCGAACGCTTCGCGGTCGTCGGCCGCTCCGGGGGAGCCCCGCACGCGCTTGCCTGTGCCGCGCTGCTGCCCGAGCGGGTCACCCGGGCCGCCGCCCTGGTCACCCTCGCGCCGCCGGACGCCGAGGGGCTCGACTGGTTCGAGGGCATGGCCGCCTCCAACGTCCTCGCCTACACGACGGGCGTCGCCGACCCGGACGAGATGGCCGCGCACTTCATCGCGCGCTCGGCGCGCATCCGCGAGAACCCGGTGCAGCTCCTCGACGACCTGCGCAAAGAGCTCACCCACGCCGACCGCATGGTGGTCAGGGACGCCGGGGTCCGCTCGATGCTGCTGCGCAACTACCAGGAGGCGCTGAGGACTTCGGCGTACGGCTGGATCGACGACGCGCTCGCGTTCTGCAACCCGTGGGGGTTCGACCCGGCGACGATCCCCGGTGACGTCCTGCTGTGGCACGGCGAGCAGGACGTGTTCTCGCCCGTCGGCCACTACCACTGGCTCGCCGAGCGCATCCCGGGCGTGACGGCCGTCCTGGAACCGGCCGCCGCGCACTTCGACGCCCTGCACGCGCTGCCCCGAGTGCTGCGCTGGCTCATCGAGGAGTGAGCTCCCCCCGCCCTCGCCCTCACACCGCGAGTGGCTCCAAGTCCCGGTGCACGCGGCGCAGTTCGCGCACCGACCGCACGACGACGTGGTCCTCGCCGAGCAGCCGGGCGAGTTCCAGGAGCGCCTCCGAGCGCAGCCGCTGGGCCTCCTCGCGGCGCCCCAGGGCGTCCAGGGTCAGCGCCAGGTTCGCCGAGCACGCGAGCCGCTCGGGGTGGTGGCGGCCCAGCGTCTTGCCAAGCCCGGCGACCGCCGCCCGCTCGATCTCCAGGGCGTCGTGCAGCTCGCCGAGGTCCGCCTTCACATTGGCGAGGTTGACGGCCGCGAACAGGGTGTGCGGGTGCTCGGCGCCGAGCACCTCGCGCATCGTCGCGATCGCGCCCTCAAGGACCGCCCGGGCGGCCGGCAGCTCCCCGCAGCCCCACTGGTAGATGCCCAGGTTGTTGAGCGCGGCCAGGGTGTAGGGATGGCCGGGGCCCGGGTTCTTGCTGTACTCCTCGACCACCTCCCGCGCGGTGTCGCGGGCCGCCGCGCGCTCGCCCGCCGCGAACTGGTCGGCGGCCAGGTTGAGTTCGCAGGCCAGCGAGTCCGGGTTCACCGAGGTGTACTTGGCCCGGTAGCGGGAGCGGGCCGCCTGGGTGAGGCGCCGGGCGTCCTCGAAGCGGCCGGTCCTGCGCAGCGCCACCGACAGGCTCTTGGCGGCCGCGAGGGTGCCGGGGAAGGAGCGCCCGAGGCGCTGCTTGGAGATCGCGTACGTACGCGAGAGGAGCGTCACCGAGTCCTCGTACCGGCCGATCTCCCGCAGGTCGCGCGCCAGGCACATCGCGGAGGAGAGCGTGTAGGGGTGCTCCGGGCCCAGGACTTCGGTGCGCCGGTCGTACACGTCCTGGTCGAGCTCCCGGGCCCCCGCGTACCGGCCGGTCATGCGCCGGGTGAGGGCCAGGTTGTTGGCCGCGGCCAGCGTTCTCGGGTGCGAGTCGTCGAAGATCGTGCGGAAGCCGTCGTACGCCTCGGTCGCCAGGTCGATCGCCCGCTCGTACCGGCCGAGCGCGCCGAGGTCCATGGCCAGGGCGCTGGTGGTCATGTACGTGTGCGGGTGCGTGGGCCCGAGCGTGGCGCGCTGGCGCTCCAGGGTCTCCTCGTCCAGTTCCAGCGCTTCCGTGTAACGCCCTTGCGAGCGGCAGACGTTGGAGATGTGGAAGCGCAGGTAGAGGTACTGGATGTCGTTGCAGCCGAGCTCTTCCCGCCACTGTTCGCGCAGCTCTTCGCCGAGCGCGGAGGCCGCGGTGAACTCCCCGCGCTTCCACAGGTAACGCATCCGGTCGATCAGGAGCCTGCGGGGTTCGGGCTCGGTGCACCGGCGGGCCTCGGAGGGGCCGAGGTGCGGCCAGATGCCGGCGAACTGCGGCCAGGTCTCCGGGTTGTCGATCGGCTCGTCGCCGCCGGGGCGGGCGCCGGCCAGGATCCGGTGGACGGTGTGCTGCGCCTCGTGGCGCTCCGCCTCGGTCAGCTGCGAGCGGACCACGGCCTGGACGAGCCGGTGTACCTGGATGGAGCCTTCGACCGGGTCGACCTTGGCGAGCGCGAACCGGCCGATGTCCCGGATGACCCGGCCGAGCACCAGCTTCTCCTGGAGGGAGGGGTCGTACGGGGTGAGCGCGTCGATCATCTCCTTGCTGTAGAGGAGGCCGGCCCAGATCGGCTCGGGTGCGAAGAAGGCGCAGAGCTGGAGGAGCCGGACCGCGGCCGGGGAACGGTCCTTGAGGAGTTCGATGGAGACGTTCCAGGTGGCGCCGACCGGTTCGGGGTAGCCGACCGGCTGGTTGAGCGAGAGCACGCCGGCCGTCTGCTCGGCGAGCTGGTCGAGGTAGTCGGCGACGGGGGTCGCGGTCTCCGCGATCCAGGCGGCCGCCTGCTCGACGGCCAGCGGCAGGTCGCCGAGCGCGGCCGCGACCCGGTCCGCCTCGTCGACGGACAGGCCGGGCGCCCGCCGCCGGAGGTGCTCGACGGACTCCTCGCGCCGGAACACGTCGACGGGCAGCGCGTCGCCGTACTGCGACCAGTCCTGGTTGCGCGAGGTCACCAGGACGTGGCCGGGGCCGCCCTGGGGGATGAATCGTTTGAGCGCCTCGGGGTCGTCCGCGTTGTCGAAGACCAGCAGCCAGCGTTCGGTGGGCACCCCGCGCCGCAGCAGGTCGATGGCCTCGCGCGAGGCCACCCCGATGTCGTCGCCGCCCTGCCCGCCGAGGCGCCCGCCGAGTTCGGCGAGGCCCGCGGCCACGTCGCCGGCGCGGGCGCAGTTGATCCACCAGACCAGGTCGTAGTCGGCCATGAACCGGTGCGCGTATTCGAGCGCGACCTGTGTCTTGCCGACGCCGCCGAGTCCGTACAGGGTCTGCGGCTGCGGCAGGACGACCGCGAGGCCGCTGCCGAGCTGGTCGCGCATCCGCTCCAGGGCCTGGGAGCGGCCGGTGAACTCGGGGTTGCGCGGCGGCGCGTTCCAGATCCGCGGCACGGTGCCGGGGAACCTCGGGCCGCCGCTCTGCCCGCCGCTCTGGCCCGGCCGGTCCAGGGCGCGCAGCAGGGCCTCGGTGGCGTGCGCCTGGTCGAGCCGGAACAGGTCCACGGGGTTGCGGTCCAGGTAGGCGCCCGGCAGGCGTACGTCGTCGACGCGCAGCGAGAGCATCGTGCGGCGGAGCCCGGTGGGGTCGGCGGAGGCCGCGGCCTGCCAAATACCCATCGCCCGGGCCGACTTGAGGTAGGCGGCCGAGAGCACCACCACGGTCCGCCCGTTGTCGGTGGGCTCGGTGCGTTCGGGCGCCGGGTCGGAGACGTCGCGCGGATGGACCCGGAACCCGGCCCGGCTCAGGACCGCCTCGATCCAGTCGGCCCACATCCGGTTCTCGGCCGCGTACGACAGGTGGACGTCGACGGCCTGTGCGGGGCGGCGGCGGGTGAAGGCCTCCTTGATCCGCAGCCGGGCCTCGTCGCCCACGCCCGGCATGGAGGTGACCTCGCCGTCGGTGATGACCGCGGTGAGCCGTTCGAAGGCGGAGAGCAGCGAGTTGGAGAGCCCGGCCTCGTCGCCGAAGGTCGCGAGCGACTCCTCGTACGCGTAGTAGGGGCGGTACGGGATCTCCACCGAGCCCCAGTACGCGGCGAGCCGGTCGCCCGCGAGCCCGGCGGGGAAGCCGTCGAACTTGAGCCGGGCCAGGGCCCGTCCGGCGTCCGCCTTCTCCTTCTCGCCCTCGTCGATGCGCATGGGGACGGGCAGCACGCGGATGCTGCGGGCGCCGTAGCCCTCGGCGATCTGGCGGGCGACGGCCGCGGCGCCGTCGATGGACTGGTCGCTGAGGGTGAAGCAGTCGACGAGGACGTCGGGCAGGTGGACGGTGCAGATGTCGGCGACGTCGCTGAGCCCGGTGCGGCTGTCGATCAGGACGTAGTCGTAGTTGGCCTTCATGTCGGCCTGGAGGGCGTCGAAGAAGGTGCCGCCGCCGAGCCGGCCGTAGAGGTTGTCCCAGTCGAAGGTGGACACCGTCGCGGAGTACTCGCGGTTCTGCCGGCCCGCCGACACGAAGTCGAGGGTGCCGCCGTCGGGGAACTGCCAGCCCAGGTGGTCCGGCACCAGCGACACCGCGTGCGGCTGGATGCGGGCGTACGCCAAGTGCCAGTCCCCGTCGCGGTGTTCGGGGTTGGTGGCGGCCCAGGCGTAGTCGGTGACCAGGTCGATGACGCCGGTGGTGGCGCCGAGCGTGGCCGGGTCGAGGAAGGGGTGGAAGAAGCGGTGCAGGCCCGGTGCCTCCAGGTCCCAGTCCACCGCGAGCACCCGCTTGCCGTTCGCGGCGAGGATCAGGGCGGTGTTGGCGAGCGCCATGGTGCGCCCTGTGCCGCCCTTGTACGAGTAGAACGTGACGACATGTCCGTCACGGCTGGCTGTCATCCGTGTCCTCCACATCGGGTGCCCCATCGAGCGCGTCGTGCGGTTGTACGGTGCGGTGCCCGGCCTCGGGGCCGTTGTCCATCGGGCCGATCAGGCGCGGCCGCCGGCGGGGTGCGGGGCCGGCCGGGGGGTGGGCCGGGGCGTGTCTCAGGTACTGCTGGGCGGCCGCCTCGACCACGTGCGGCAGCAGTTCCTCGAAGGCGTCGATGGACTCCACGCCCTGGGCCGCGGCCCGGCAGGCGGGCCGCCCGTGGTTCGCTCTGTTGGGCAGCGTAGCCGCCGTGCGGGCGGTGAGCTCGTCGGCCGCGGCCCGGCTCTGCGGGTCGTCCCGGTTCCACGGGACCACCACGCCGACCCAGGGCCGGTTCGCGGCGTCGAGGGCCGCGAGCCGGGCGCGCCGCTTCTCGTCCCGGAGCGCCCAGCGGTCGACGAGCAGGATCTCGGGCCGGCTCGGGGGCCCGTTCTCCTCGCCCGGCGGGCTCTCCTCGTCGAAGCAGGCCACGGTGGGACGGTAGTTGAGCGAGCCCGCGATGTCCTCGGCGACCAGCGCCAACGGCCGCCGCGTGTCCGGGTGGTAGGGGTTCCAGTCGAGCGGGCTCTCCCCGTAGTAGACGCCGTCGCGCCCCTCGGGGAGCTCGTCGCGGGTGGGGGCGGCGACGGTGACCCGCAGCGGGCGGGGCCCCGCGGCGGTGCCGAAGGCGCTGGGGAGCGTGCGGCGGTCGAGGGGGCGGCCGGGGCCGACGCGGCCGGCGAGGGCCGCCGCGACGATGTGCTGGGCGAGGCAGTGCACCGCCCGCCGGTACTCCTCGGCGAACAGCCGGAGTTTGATGAGACCGTAGAGCCCGTCGATGGCGTACCGCTCCCCCAGGTCGCGGTGATCGAACCTCAACTGCTCGGCGGGCAGCGGTAGTTGGCGAGGCGGTACGGGTATCCACAGCGCGGGCACGATGGCGTCGGCGGGCCGGTTGGTGGCGGCCCGTTGGCGGATGGCGCGCTGCGCGAAGGCGTACCACTCCTTGCCGCACCACTCGCTCGCGAAGTAGCGGGGCGAGAAGAGCGGCACGAACACCCGGCAGGAGGCGAGGCTGCGGCCGAGCTGTTCGGACCAGCCGGCGCCGGGGCGCGGCCCGCGGTCCATGAAGCCGGGGGGTGTGCCGGCGGGCAGCGCGGTCAGCTCCGCCACGTCCTGGCAGAGGTCCTCGAAGAGCCGTCCCACCCACATGTCGGGGTCGGGTCCGCCCCCGCCGCGCCCCCCGGCGGGGGCGTAACTGAGAAAGAAGTACGGCCCGTCGGGCACGGGACCCTCACCGTCCTTCCCGGTCATCGGTCAGTGCCGTTTCTCGGCCATCCAGGCGGTCGCGTGCTCGACCGCCGCCCCGATCGGGAAGAGCCGTGCGCCGCGCCGCCCGAGCGGTCCGCCGCGCAGGTGTCCGGCGGGGAAGTCGGCGCCGATGCGGGCGAAGTCGCTGTCGTCGAGCACGGCGTCCTCGTACGCGAACCAGGTGGCGCCGCCCCGCTCGTCCCTGATCACCGCCCGGTAGGTGCGGGTCGGGTGGGCCGGCACCAGGTATTCGGCGTGATGGAAGGCGGAACAGACCGCGAAGCCCACATTCACGAGCAGGACCTGTGCGTCGGCTGCGACGAGTTTGCCCAGGGGGGACTCGGCGCCGAAGTGGCAGTCGAGCGCATGGCCCTTCATGAGCTCGGCGGCCCGCGCGCCGAGCGCCGCGAAGGAGGTCTGCGGGTGGTCGCTGCGGACGGCTCCCCCGGTGGTCCTGACCCGCTCGGCGAGGCGTCCCGTGCCCAGGGACGGGGTGTGTTCCGGGTCGAAGGGCGGCATCGCGGCCCGGAACGCGACCGGGTCGGGGGCGTGGCGCACGAGGGCCAGGTGGGCCGGGGACGTGTCGGAGTTCTCGGGGGTGAACGCGGGGACCACCAGTGTCCCTTCGGGGCCGAGCACCGTACGCAGCGCGTCCAGGAGCGTCTCGGCGCGGAGCCCGGTGCCGCGCAGCGAGGCGTGCACGAGCAGGACCCCGCCCTCTTCCACGCCGAGGGCGCGCAGTTGGTCGGCCGGGCCGGGCTCCCCCGGAACCTCAGTGGTGTTCTCGCCCACGCGATGCCTCTTCCCATTCCTGGCGCACGGTGTGCACCAAGTGCTTTCCGGTGACGGTGAGTTCGGCCGCCCGCTCCAGAGCCTCCAGCGCCCGGCCGAGCTCCGCCAGGATTCGCGCACCACCGCCGTACGCGGCGACCGCGACCCCCTCGTACGTCTCGGCGAGCAGCCGGGAGACCGGGAGCGGTCCCCAGGGCGTCGGATGCTGCCACGCCCCGTCCATGTCGTACAGGTCCTCGACGTCGAGGAGGGCGCGCAGGGCCGCCCTGCGCGCCCCGCGCAGCAGGGCCAGGGCGAGCGGCTCGTCCGCGAGAGCGACGAGACCGACGGGAAGGCCGAGCGCGCCGAAGCCGTGCCGCCCCACCACCGGCTCCGCTCCGTGGGCGAGCGGGGTGAGCGTGGTGATCGCGGCAAGCGCGCCGGCGAACCGCGGAACCCTCTCGGCGAGGCGCGCGCGGGCCCGGGCAAGCCGACGGCCCCACTCCCCCGCCTCGCGCGGCTCCGACCGGGGCAGTACGGGGCTGCCGAAGCAGTCGCGGTACGGGTCGAGGTCGTCCAGGACCAGACCGTCGGTCCCGCTCGGCGGGCGCCAGCCCGGGGCCGGTTCGGCAGGGCGGGCGATGTGCCGCTCGCCGTCGGCGTGCCGTATCCGCAGGCCGCGCCCCGCGACGGTGACCTCGGCCACGCCCCGGGCGGCGGGCAGGCGCAGTTCGCCCAGGGTCGGCAGGTGGAGCCGGCCGTCGCACCAGCGGACGGGGACGGTCAGGTCGGCGCCGCCGTGCACGGCCGCGGCCGCCGTGTACGCGGCCAGGCGCAGGGCCGTCGCCACCGCTTCGGGACGCCCCGCGTCGAGCGCCTCCAGTGCGGCGAGGAGCCAGCTGCGGGCGTAGGGGTGGGCCAGTACGGTGTCGAGCCCCGGGCCGTCGACGGAGGTGGTGAGCTCCCAGATCCGGGCCCACTCGGCGCCGCCCCGCCCGTCGAGCCCGGTGTGCAGCCGGGCGAGCAGGAGCCGGTTCAACTCAAGCCCGCGATCGGTGAGTTGATGAGGATCGGGAAGTTCGGGGACCGGCGTGCGGGCCTCGATGCCGCGCACCAGGGCCATCAGGTCGGGGCAGTACACGGACGGGTTGTCGAAGCCCCGGTCCGCGCGGTAGCGGTGGGTGTAGTGGCCGCCTCCGCAGGAGCGGACGACCGGGCAGCGGCGGCACTGTTCGCCGACCCCGGCGAGGCCGCGCCGGCGGGCGCGCACTCCCGGGTGGGCGGCGACCGCGTCGAAGTCGTCCTGGAACACGGAGAATCCGGTGGCGGCGGCGCCTTCGTAGGCGGATTTGAGCGAGTCGACCTGTTCGAGGGAGCCGTCGGTCTCCACCACGACGATGTCGGTGGGGGCGAGGCCCAGGGACTCGGTGAGGCTGGGGCCGCCGTGCAGGGTGGAGAGCACCGAGTCGAAGAGGCGCACCGGGACGGTCCGGCCCTGCTCGTCCCAGCGGTCGAAGACGGCGAGCAGCCAATCGGCGTAGGGCGCCGGGATCTCGTCGGGTCGCGCGGGCGGGCTCTCCCAGGTCGCGTGCGGCAGGAGGTAGTCGATGCGGGGCGGGTCGAGGGCGACGAGCGCGTCGTGCACGGCGACGGGGTCGTTGGCGAGGTCGACGGTGCAGAGCAGCCCGGCGAACAGCCGCCGGTGGCACGGCTGTTGGAGCAGTGCGACGGCGGCCAGGACCTCTGGATGGCTGCTGCGGCCGTCGGCGTAGCGCCGGTGGCGGTCGTTGGCGGCGCGGTCGCCGTCGAGCGAGATGCCGACCTTCACGCCGAACTCGCCGAACAGGTCGAGGTGGCGCGTGCTGAGCAGCACACCGTTGGTGTGGATGCGCAGATCGAGCTCGGCGACGGGTGCGACGGCGGCGGTCAGCACCTCGCAGACCCGGCGCAGCCGCTCGGGCCCGGCGAGCAGCGGTTCGCCGCCGTGCAGAATCACCGAAACGGAACTCAGGCGGTGCTTTTCGGCGTGCTCGGCCAGCCGTCGGGCAGTGTGCTCTATGACGTCGTCGGAGACCGCTCTGGGCTGCTGCCGCCAGCTCTGGTCTGCGGCTTCGTACACATAACAATGGTCACAGGCCAGGTCGCACCTGCTGTGCACCTTGAGCACGATCTCGCGGAATGGGACCAGCGGTCCTGTCATTCCACCAGTTTAGCGAGGGCGGGAATTCGGGCGCCCGGCCCGAGAGTTCCCCGGGAATGCCCCGGAGCCCCCGCCCTGCCCTGTTGCCCCATGGCCCCCACCGGGCGCACCCGGCAGGGCCGACCACCAACTCCCGTGTCAGATCGCCGAGTTGAAGGTGGCCACCGTGACCGGGCGGCTGCCTTCCCGGGGGGCCAGGACCCTGCTGAGGCTCCTTTCGGAGGTTCGGTCCGCGGCCTTCGCGGCCAGTTCGGCCAGCGGCACCCGGTCCTTCTTCGCGGCGGCGAATGAGGCTGAATTTGCTGAATTTACGGTGGGGTTCACGTTCGTCCCTGGGGTGAGTGATAACCGCACGTGGACAGTGGCACCGGCACATGCACCGTTGCAGTACCGGCGGGACGACTTTACTCTCATCCCAACCAGTGGATGGAGCACGCAAACAGAGCGCACACCTGCCATCCCTACGAAAGAATGAAGGCAAAACCGCAGACGGGGGTGCATGTGACGGCGATTCCCGGCCCATTGCAGAGCATGGTCTTCCGGAACGCGGATCTGCCGGGCCTCTTCCACCACGCGGACGCGCTGGCGATCGGCCGGCAGCAGTCGGCGGTCAAGCTGACCCGCACCCAGCTCTCGCTCCTCGTCGTCGGCGCGCTCGCGGCGGCGCTGCCGCAGGTCCGGGTCGGCGAGGACTTCCAGGTACTCGGCGCGCTGAGTGCGCTCGCCTACGCGGGAGTGCTGCTCGCGAGCTTCGGGGCGGCCCGTCGGCACGCCGCCTCGCACTGGCAGCTCAACCGTTCCGCCGCCGAGTTCATCAAGTCGATGTGCTGGCGCTACGCCGTTCACGGCGCCCCCTTCGACCTCAGTGCTCCCGACCCGGACGCGCTGTTCGTCACCCGCGTCGAGGAGGGCCTGCGGGAGCTGAAGAAGGTCGGCTGGCGCGACCCCCGCGAGGACGGCGAGCTCGCTTCGGGAGGGCTTGTGACCGCGAGCATGCGGGAGTTGCGGGGCAAGTCGTTCAACGTGCGCAAGGAGACATACGTACGCGACCGGCTCATCGAGCAGCGCAACTGGTACCGGCGCCGCCAGGAGACCTCGCGGCGCGCGACCAGGCTGTGGTCGACGGCGATCACACTGTTGACCCTTCTCGCCCTTTTTTCCGCCACTCTCCAAACCTTCTCGGTCGTGGAGAAGGTAAACATGGCGGGTGTTCTGTCAGCATCGGCCGCGGCCTGTCTCGCCTGGAGCGAGATCCGCCGCCACCAGCCCCTGATCTCGGCACATGCGCTGGTCGAGCAGGACCTGATGGAGATGCACGTGGCGATGGAGAACATGGTGACCGAGCGGCAGTGGCCGCAGGCCGTGTACGAGACCGAGCGGATCGTCTCGCCCCAGCACACGGACTGGCTCGCCCGGCTGCGCAGTTGACCCCCGTTGCCCCGGCCCGCGTCACGCCCTGCGGCTGCCGTCCCGCCAGATGACCGTGACGGGCCTGCCGAGGCTGCGGGCGTACTGCACGATGTCGCCGGTGCCGCCGAGGCCGCGGGCCGGCAGGCCGTCCCAGACGGCGACCAGCCGGTCGCAGTTGTCCGCGATGTAGGCCCCGGCCGCGTAGTAGGCCTCGTCCGTGGAGTGCGGGTAGCCGAGCGCGATCTCCTGGCTGGCGCGCCGCTTCAGGCCCCGGTAGCGGGCCAGTTCGGCCGCGTCCGCGAAGCCCGTCTCGTAGTCGCCGCTCGGGATCACCACGGTGAGGGCGGCGCCGCAGTCCAGGGCGATGTCGGCGAAGAGCTGGTCGGCGCCGGTGGCCAGGCTGGACAGCGCCTCCAGGGAGCCCTCGTGGCCGCCGAGCAGGGCGCGCAGCCGGTCGCGGATCTCCTCGAAGGCGTCGGGCGGGATGTCGCGGTGACCGGTCACTCCGATGCGCTTCAATGCGTCTCACCCCGTGTGTCCGGCGCCGGTCACTGACGGACCTGTTCTACGTCGTGCCCTTGCACATCCTCTCAAAACAGCGCATCGCGTCCAGCCGGAAACCCCCGCCCGGTTCGCCCGGGCGGGGGCCTTGGCCTGCGGTCGGCCGACGTTCAGTGACGCATCGTCAGAAGAGGCTCACGCCATAGGCGTTCATCGCTTCGACCACCGGCTGGAAGAAGGTCGTTCCGCCGGAGGCGCAGTCGCCGCTGCCGCCCGACGTGAGGCCGAGGGCGGTGGAGCCGGCGTAGAGGGGGCCGCCGGAGTCGCCGGGCTCGGCGCACACGGTGGTCCTGATGAGGCCGGAGACGATGTCGCCGCTGCCGTAGTTGACCGTCTGGTTGAGCGCGGTGACCTTGCCGCTGTGCACGCCGGTGGTCGAACCGCGCCGGGTGACCGTCTGGCCGACCGTCGGGTTGGCGGCGCTGGAGATGTGCTGGCTGCCCACGGCGCTCGGGTGCGCGAGGGAGGTGTTGGTGTACTGCACGAGACCGTAGTCGTTGCCCGGGAAGCTGGTGCCCACGGTCGGCCCGATGCTCGTCGAGTGCGACGAGTTGGTGTAGTAGTTCGGCTTGCCCTGGGTGCAGTGACCGGCCGTCAGGAAGTAGTAGGTGGAGCCCTTCTTGACGTTGAAGCCCAGTGAGCAGCGCCAGCTGGTGGTGTAGATGGCGTCGCCGCCGGACAGCAGCTTGGTGAACCGGCCGGGGGTCCGCTCGATGCGCAGGGCGCCCGCGTTGGCCCCGGCCTCGCGCTTGATCTTCGCCAGGCCGGCCGCCGAGACGGTCGAGTCGGCGGTGACGACGACCTTGCCGGTCGCGCTGTCCACGCTCCAGGCGGTTCCGGCGACGTCCGCTCCGCGCACGGCGTCGCTCGCGGCGGTCAGGGCGGCGACGCCGAACGTATGGGCCGGGGTGGCGCTGGCGTTGGGGACGGCTATGGCCACCGCGGCGAGCAGGCCGGTGGCGACGGCGGCCAGCCTGGTGCGTCTCGCGAGACCGGTGGGGGGTGTGGGGGTGGTGCGCTTGATCCTCACTTCTGTTCCTCCCGAGGGGAATCGAGGGGCCCGTGCAAGGGGGGACCCCGTGAGGCGCAGCCAAGGACCACGGCAGCCCAATAAGGCGCAAGCCGTGCTCCTGACAAGCGCTGCGGAGGAGTATTCGGGGGCCCGGCCGGGGCGCGCAAGAGCGCCTTCAGGCCGGGCTCCGCGAGGAGGCGCGCGCCGGGGTCAGCTGGTGCGGATGTTCCGCTCCCCCGCCGGGATGTCGATGGGGAGGGTGTTGCCCGGGGGCGGGAAGGGGCAGATGAAGTGATCGGCGAAGGCGCAGGGCGGCAGCTGCGCCCGGTTGAAGTCGACGGTCACCGTGCCGTCCTCGCCGGGCGCTTCGGGCCGCAGGAAGCGGAACCGGAAGGTGGACTTCCCGCTGGTCCCGTCGGCGAACACGGCCCACAGCGAACCGTCGGCCTCGACCGAGACCTGAAGGGTGTGCTCCTGCCCGCCGAGCGTGAAGGCGATCTCCCCCGCGAGTTCGAGCCCGCGCTCGACCCCGTCGGCGTTCGCCACCTTCACCTGCCGCCCCTGGTACGGGCGGAAGGTGCCGGGCAGCCGGAAGCGCTCCTCGTACGGGGTGGCGTCGATGCCCGCGAAGGCCTGCCGCGCCGGGGACTCGGGGTCCCACACCCGTACCGCCCAGAGCCCCTCGCGGCGCAGGACCACGAGCCTGCGGTCGCCCTGCGCGAGCCGGGACCCGGCGGCCGGCCCGACGTCGGCGCCGAGCCGCGCCTCCCCCGTCAACAGAGCTCCGTCCAGCCGCAGTTGGTACCTCTCGTCGGCACTGAGCACCACCTCGTCCCCGTCCTCCCGCCACCGGCCGAGCTCCTCGGGCACGCCGTCCGCGAGCCAGTGGGTGCCGGTCAGGGCGAGCGGTCCGTAGGGCGCGGAGACCGACGCGATGCGGTGCTCGTGCCACGTCTTCCAGTCGAGGGCGTGGTCGGACCGGGGGTCCTGCGGTGCTTGCGTGGTCATGCGATCAACCTTTCCATACCGGGGTGCGCAGTCCGAGGTGCGAGCGCAGCGTGGACCCGGTGTATTCCGTGCGGAACGCGCCGCGTTCCTGGAGCCGTGGCACCACCTGGTCGACGAAGTCGTCCAGGCCGCCGGGGGTGAGATGGGGTACGAGGATGAAGCCGTCGGCGGCGCCGCCCTGCACGAACGCGTCGAGCTCGGCGGCGACCGTGTCCGGGGTGCCGATGAAGGACTGGCGGCCGGTGGTCTCGATGACGGTCTGCCGGATGGAGAGCCCCTTGGCCTCGGACAGGGCACGCCACTTGGCGGCGATCTCCAAGGCGTTGGTGATCTTCACCCGGCCCTGGACGAGCGCGGAGTCCGGGTCGGGGTCGACGGCGGGCAGCGGCCCGTCGGGATCGTAGGCGGACAGGTCGCGGCCCCAGATCTGTTCGAGGGCGAGGATGGCGTTCTGCGGCGAGACCTGCTGGTGGCGGATCTCGGCGGCCTTCTCCTGGGCCTCGGCCGCGGTGTCGCCGAGCACGAAGGTGACCCCGGGCATGATCTTGAGGTCGTCGGGCTCCCTGCCGTACTGGGCGAGGCGCCCCTTCACATCGGCGTAGAAGGCGCGGCCCGCCTCCAGGGTGCCGTGCCGGGTGAAGATGACGTCGGCGGCCGAGGCCGCGAACTCGCGCCCCTCGCCGGAGTCGCCGGCCTGGATGACGACGGGGTGCCCCTGCGGGGAGCGCGGCACGCCGAACTTCCCCTCGATGGAGAAGTGCTGCCCGTGGTGGGCGAAGGGCCGCGGCGCCCCGTCCGGCCCCCAGGAGTCCCACAACTCCCGTGCCGTGGCGACGAATTCGGCGGCGCGGGTGATGGGGGTCCCCCCTGGTCGAGCGGAGTCGAGACCTTGAGGGAGGTCCGCCCGGTCGAGGAAGCCGCCGCGGCGGAAGTTCTCGCCGGTGAAGGCGTCGGGCGAGGTGACCACGTTCCAGGCGGCCCGGCCGCCGCTGAGGTGGTCGAGCGAGGCGAAGCGGCGGGCGATCTCGTACGGCTCGTTGAAGGTCGCGTTCACGGTGGCGGCGAGCCCGAGCCAGTCGGTGACGGCGGCCAGCGCGTTGAGCAGGGTGATCGACTCGGGCCGCCCGACCACGTCGAGGTCGTGGATGCGGCCCTTGTGCTCGCGCAGCCGGAGCCCTTCGGCCAGGAAGAAGAAGTCGAACCTGCCGCGTTCGGCGGTCCGGGCGAGGTGCTCGAACGAGGAGAAGTCGATCTGCGACTTGGAGCGCGGGTCGGCCCAGACGGTGGTGTTGTTGACGCCGGGGAAATGGGCGGCGAGATGGATCTGCTTCTTAGCTGCGCTCATGGCGGCCTCCCCCTGCGGTGGCGTACTGGTTGACGGGCCGTGCCAGGCCCAGGTGTTCGCGGAGGGTGGCGCCCGGATAGAAGCGCCGCAGCAGACAGCGGTGCTGGAGGACCGGGACGGTGGCCTTCACGACGAGCGCGAGGTCGCGCTCGGGGTCGGCGAGGCGCAGGTGGAAGCCGTCGACGGCGCCCTCCTCGTGCCAGTCGCCGATGAGGCCGGCCAGCTCCACGGCGTCGGCGGTGGTGGCAAGCGCCACCGGGATCGAGCTGAGCACCCGCAGCCGCTCGGGGTCCCGGCCGTGCGCGCGGGCCCGGTCCCGCAACTCCCCGCGGGCGGTGCGGGCGGCGAGCGGATCCTGGGTGCGTACGAGCGCGACGTCGGCGTGCCGGACGGCTGCGGCCCTCGGCTCGGCGGCGGTCGCGTCGACCACGGTGACGGGGTGCCCCTGGGGCGGCCGGGGCACGATGGCCGGTCCGCGCACCGAGAATCCACGCCCCTCGAAATCGACGTAGTGCAGCTTGTCGCGGTCGATGAACCGCCCGGTCGGCTCGTCGCGTATCTCGGCGTCGTCCTCCCAGGAGTCCCACAACTTGGCCGCCACATCGGCGACTTCGCGCGCCTCGTGCCACACCTCGGCTCTTCTGGCCGCCGGCCGCCGCCCGAAGAGCCGCGCCTCGGCCTCGGAGGTGGACACCTCGGGACTCCACCCGGCCCGGCCCCGGCTCACCCAGTCGAGGGTGGCCACGGCCGAGGACACGTGGAACGGCTCGGTGTGGGTGGTGTTCACGACCGGGACGAGCCCGATCCGCTCGGTGGCGGGCGCGACCCGGGACAGCACGGCGAGCGCGTCGAGCCCGGCCCGGGCGAAGGAGTCCCCGAGCGTGACGAAGTCGAGCGTGCCCTGCTCGGCGAGGCGCGCGAGCCGGACGAAGTGCCCGGCGTCGTAGTGCCCGGCCCCGTCGAGGGAGACGGCGAGGTGCACGGGGCCGCGGACCAGTGGTGCGGACATGGGTGAACCTTTCTGGAGGATGCAGGTCAGCCCCTGGGGGTCCCCCTGGACGAAGTCCTCGGGGGAGTTCGAGGAGCAGGGGTCTGAGGGCGGCGCCCCCAGACCCGGGTCACTTCGCGACCCTGGGCAACCCCCGCGGGTTGATCTCGGACCGCGGCACCGCCTCGGCGGAGAGCCCCCACCTCGCCAGCACCTTCGCGTAGGACCCGTCCTGGATCACGTGGTCCAGAGCCGCCGCATAGGCGGCCACGAGCCCGCTCCCCTTCTTCGTCGTCGCGGCGATCTCCCCCTGGAGCCCCGCGCCGCCACCGGAGTACGTGCCGACGATCTCGGTCTGGCCCGCCGACGCCACGTGGTACGCGGCCGACGGGTTGGGCCCGAGGTAGGCGTCGATGCGCCCGGACTGGAGGGCGAGGTAGTAGTCCGTCGCCGTCTGGAAGTACTTGATGGACACGGGCTTGCGCCCGGCCTTCACGTTCTGCTCGCTCCAGTCGAGAAGGATCTTCTCCTGGTTGGTCCCTGAGGACACCGCGACGGTCCTGCCCGCCACGTCCTGCGGCCCGCCGACCTTCCAACCGGAACCCTTCTTCGCCTCGAAGGCGAGCTGGTCCTTGCGGTAGGTCGCGAAGTCGTACTTGTCCTTGCGCTCCTCGGTGACGGTGACGTTAGAGAACACCCCGTCGAACTTGCCGCTGTCGAGCCCGACGAAGAGGTTCTCCCAGGAGACGGGCTGGAACTGCGGCTTCACACCGAGGGTGTCGGCGACCAGCGTGGCGATGTCGAGCTCCACGCCGATGGGCGTCTTGTCGTCGGTCGCGTAGAAGCTGAGCGGCGGCACCGACCCGGTGGCCACGCCCACGCTGAGGGTGCCCCGGTCGCGTACGCCCGCCGGGAGCTCGGCGGCTATCGCGTCGACCTTCTGCTCCCTGATGCGGTACTGGTCGGGGCCGAGGTTGATGCCGGTGCCCTTGCCGCCCCTGGGTGCGACCTCGTCGGTCGCGGCGTCGCCCGTGCCGCAGGCGGTGAGGAGCCCGGCGGCGGCCAGCGTGGCGAGTGCGGCGGCGAGGGTGCGGCGCGAGAACACGTACGTACTCCTGAAACTGCTGGGAAGGGACATCACAGGACCTTCGAGAGGAAGGCGCGGGTGCGCTCGTGCCGGGGGGCGTCGAGCACTTCGGCGGGCGGGCCCTGCTCGACGATCGCCCCGCCGTCCATGAACACGACGGTGTCCGCGACCTCACGGGCGAAGCCGATCTCGTGCGTGACGACGATCATCGTGGTGCCGGAGGCCGCCAAGTCCTTGATGACGTCGAGGACTTCGCCCACCAGCTCGGGGTCGAGCGCGGAGGTCGGCTCGTCGAAGAGCAGCAGCTTCGGTTCGAGGGCGAGCGCGCGGGCGATGGCGACGCGCTGCTGCTGTCCGCCGGAGAGCTGCTTGGGATACGCGTCCGCCTTGTCGGCGAGCCCCACCCGGGCGAGCAGCTTCTCAGCCGCGGCCACCGCGTCCTTCCGGGGCCGCTTCAGGGCCGCGACCGGCGCCTCGACGATGTTGTCGAGGACGGTGAGGTGCGGGAAGAGGTTGAAGTTCTGGAAGACGAAGCCGATCTGGGTGCGCTGCTTGAGGACGTCGCGCTCGCGCAGCTCGTACAGCTTGCTTCCGGACCGGCGGTAGCCGACGAGCGTGCCGTCGACGGTGATCCAGCCGCTGTCCACCTTCTCCAGATGGTTGATGGTGCGAAGGAGCGTCGACTTGCCCGAGCCGGACGGTCCGAGGACGACGGCGACCTCGCCGGCCCGGACGTCCAGGTCGATGCCCCGCAGGACTTCGAGTGGGCCGAAGCTCTTGTGCACGGACCGGACTTCGACCATGGAGGTGCTCATCGCACGGCCCCCTTCGCGTAGTGGCGTTCGACGTAGTGCTGGAGGACGGAGAGCACGGTGGTGAGGAGCACGTACCAGACGGTGGCGACCATGAGGAGCGGTACGACCCTGCCGTTGCGGCCGTAGATGACCTGGACCTGGTAGAAGAGTTCGCCGATCGCCATGACGGAGACGATCGAGGTGCCCTTGAAGAGCGAGATGATCTCGTTGGCGGCGTTCGGCAGGATCGAGCGCATCGCCTGCGGCAGCACGATCCGCCGGATCTGCCGCAGCCGCGGGATGCCGAGGGCGGCCGCCGCCTCCAACTGGCCGCCGTCGACGGCCAGTACACCGCCGCGCACGATCTCGGCCGCGTACGCCGCCTGGTGCAGGGCGAGCCCGAGGACGGCCGCGCTCATCGCGCCGACGAGCCCCACCGTGTCGAAGGTGAACAGGCCAGGACCGAAGGGGATGCCGAACGACAACTCCTTGTACAGATAGGCCAGGTTGAACCAGAACAACAGCTGCACGATCAGCGGGATCGAGCGGAACGCCCAGATGTAGCCGAAGGCCACCGCCTTCAGGAACGGGCTGCCCGACAGGCGCATGAAGGCGAGGACGATGCCGAGCGCGAAGCCGAGTGCCGTCCCGTAGAAGGTGAGTTGGAGGGTGATCCAGACGGCCTTGAGGATGGTCTCGGTGGTGAAGAAGCGGGCGAAGACGTCCCACTCCCAGGCCGGGTTGGTGAGCAGCCCGTGCCCGAACTGGGCGACGAGCACGGCGGTGACGGCGACCGCGGCCCAGCGCCAGGGCCGGCGCACGGGCACCACTTCGAGCGAGGCGTAGTCGGGCCGCAGTGCGGGCGCGGCCGTGTCGAGGGGTGGATCGCTGGTGAGCGACATGGGCGTCCTTCGGGAAGGGGGTACGGGGGCGGCGGTCAGGCGCTGAGGCGACGACACGCGAGGTCGCGCAGGAAGGTCAGCGCGGCGCGGGCCGTGGCGTCGTTCTGTCCGAAGGCCGCGCCTCCGGTGCGTGGCCTGGTGAACGCCCCCGACGCGCGCGCGACGGTGAACGGGCCGAGCGCGAACCGGCGCGGGTGGGCCCGGCCGTCGCGTCCGGTGACGCGCCCGTCGGCGGGGTCCACGTGGAGCAGGCCGGTGTCGGCGGCGCCCGCACCCTCCTCGTACAGCGCGCGCAGCAGCGGGCTGCCGGGGCGTTCCGCGCTGGGCTCGGGCAGCCGGGCCTCGACGAGGGCCGCCGCCTCGATCCACTGCCCGGGCACGCTGGCGCTGCCCGCCCGGAAGACGCCCTTGGCCTCGTCGGCCTCGACGGTGACGCCCGCGCCGAGGAAGCGCACGATGCCCGCGTCCGACAGCGCGAGCAACTGCCGGAGCCGGGGCCCGGGCGGCCCGGAGGCGAGGAAGCTGAAGAACCCGTGCCACCAGGAACCCACGTCCCCGACGCGCAACAGCTGCCCGTAGACCGACAACAACCCGAGAAAAACTGCCAAGTCCTCGCTGTGACCAGCATCATGACGCCGAGTCAGATCAGCCCGGATGTAGGAACGAAGGCCGTCCTGGAGGCTCTCGTACGAGGTGAAGCGGAGCCCGTCGAGCGGGTGGTCCAGGGCTTCGAGGTCGAGGCGGTCGGCGGGGTCGGGGACGGAGGCGGCGACGAGGGCCTGGAGTTCGGGACTGCCGGGGTCGGCGGCGGCGTACTTCTCCTCGAAGTCGGGCCAGTCGACGGCGGTGCGCTCGGGGTGGGCGGTGAAAAGCCGGTGGTAGTGGGCGAAGCCCAGTTCCTTGTCGATCAGGGGCCAGAGGTCGCGCCGGAAGTCGGGCCGGTGCGGGCGGCTCAGGAGTTCGTCGACCTCGGCGGGGCCGAAGAAGCGGGGCAGCGGCGGACGTTCGCCGGTCCAGGTGTAGCCGATCTTGGAGTGGTAGGGCACCCCGCGCCGGGATCCGACGTGGAGGACGGGTTCCCGGCCGGAGGGGTGGTAGACGCCGTCCGCGTCGTAGCGGCCGCCGCGGCCTTCGGTGAGCAGGGCCATGAGGTCGACGAAGGCGAGTCCGAAGCCGCGGACGATGACGGGTTGGCCGGGGCGCAGGGCCGACAGGTCGCTGTCGGCGGTGAAGGCGGGCGGCAGGTGCACCAGTCCGTGCCGGTCGGCGAAGTCGGCCAACTCCCTTTGCTCTTCGTCGAGTTCGGCGTCCAGGTGGCCGAGGGTGAGCACCACCAGGTCGGCGACGAGGGGCTCGGTGCGGCCTTCGAGCCACACCCGCTGCCGCCCCTCGCGCGGCCCGCTGACCCGCGTGGCGCGGGTGCGGTGCTCGTGCACGGTGACGGTGGCCGGCAGCGCGGCCACGGCGTCCTCGTACACCCAGCGCAGGTACGCGCCCTGCGCCCGCCGGCTGGGGAAGGTGCGGGCGTCCAGGCCGGACCATTCGGCGAGGGTGGGCCCCGGGCGCACCGGGCCGTCCTGCTGGACGGTGTCGTCGGTGAACATGGTGACGTCCTCGGCCATGGAGTTCATCCAAAGGAGCGGCGACTGGTCGGCCCGCCAGATCCGTCCGCCGCCCGCGGGATGCGGGTCCACCAGGTGGACGTCGAGGGCCCGGTCTCCGTACAGGGAAGGGATGTTGGCGGCGAGCCGCTCCAGGAAGCCGGTCCCCCGCGGACCGGCTCCTACCACCACGATGGACGCGCTCACCGGGCACCCGCCGAGCCGCGCGCGTAGAACCGCTCGACGTAGTACTGGCCGATGGACAGGAGCGAGGTCACCACGACGTACCAGATGGTGGCGACCAGGAGCAGCGGGACCACCTGGTAGGTGCGGTGGTAGACCAACTGCACGGAGTACAGCAGGTCGTTGACAGCGATGATGGAGACGATCGAGGTGCCCTTGAGGGTGCCGATCAGCATGTTCCCGGCAGGCGGCACGATGGAGCGCATGGCCTGGGGCAGGACGATGCGGCGCAGTCGGCGCCAGGGTCCGAGGCCCAGTGACTGGGCGGCCTCGATCTGGGCGCGCTCGACGGAGAGGATGCCGCCGCGCACGACTTCGGCGGCGTACGCGGCCTCGTGCAGGGTGAGCCCGACGACGGCGACGGTCACCGGGCCCATGAGGTCGACCGTGCGCACGCCGAGGATCTGCGGGTAGAGCGCCCCGATGTTGAACCAGAAGAGCAGCTGCACCAGGATCGGCGTCGACCGGAACAGCCAGACGTAGCCCCAACTCACCGCTCTCAGCACAGGGTTGGCGGACAGCCGCATGACCGCGAGCAGCGTGCCGAGCGCGAAGCCGAGCGCCATGACGGCGGCGGTGAGCCACAGGGTGAGCCAGAGCCCGCGCAGTACGGCGGTGGTAGCGAAGTAGTCGGCGACCACACCCCACTGGAAGGCCTCGTTGCGCACGACGGAGTCGAGCGCGAGACCGAGCAGCACGACGACGACAACTGCCGTGATCCGCTGGCCTGTTCGGCGCAGGGGAACGATGCGCAGGGTTTCGGGAGTGCCGTCCTCGGGAGCTATGGACGGGCTTTTGGACAGGGCGAGGGACATGCGAAGGCTCCGTGGATGCAGAGATCGAACACGGGATTGGCCTTCACGAACACATGGCGCGAGGTGGTGCGGAACCGAGCCCCTCAGCACGGGTTCCGTTCCTGAGGCTATGCGCTGCATGCTGGAGGTTGTCAAGCTTGTCCGCACTGTGGGCGTTACGTCTCAGCGTGGTTGACGCGGAAACGGATGCCTGTTCCACTTGGGCCATGCATCCGCAGCAGTGGCTGGTCACGCGCTCCCACATCGACTTCGGTCGAGTGTGGTCCTCTTCCTGTTGAGCTGACCCCCTGCACGGCCTGTTCTTCCGCGTCCCGCGCGCGCCGTCGCGCCGCGTCCCCGCGCCTTCACCTCACTGATCACTCGCGCACCCCTCCCCTCGCCGTACCTCAGTGCCCCCGTCGGCACTTCCGCCTGCCCGAAATCCCTGGAGCGCACCCCGTCATGAGCAGGTCCCCAAGCCTGACCAGATCGCGCAACTACGCCGCGTTCGCCCTGATCACCGCCGCGGCACTCGGCCTCACCGCCTGCGGGTCAGGGGACCCGGCCGACGTGGGGGCGGCCGGCAACGCCGCGCCCGCCGGGCAGCGGGGGAAGATCCCCACCGCCGACGTGGTGTCGGCCGTCCACAAGGACGAGGCCGCGGCCGCGCTGCTGCCCGAGAGCGTCCGCAAGGCGGGCACCCTCACCATCGCCACCAGCGTCGGGACCCCGCCGGGGGCCACCTACTTGGAGGACGGGAAGACGGTGGCCGGGCAGGACGTCGACTTCGCGGACGCCGTCGCCAAGGTGCTCGGCCTGAAGCTGAAGCGCGAGGTGGCCTCGTTCGAGGTGATCCTGCCCGCGCTCGACAGCGGCAAGTACGACCTGGGCACGGGCAACTTCGGCGTCACCGACGAGCGCCGCAAAACCATCGACTTCGTCACCTACATCAACGACGGCCAGGGCTTCGCCGTCCGCAAGGACAGCAAGCTCACCGACGTCACCGACCTCGCCCAGCTCTGCGGGCTGAACGTGGCGACCGGCGCGGGCACCACGTTCGAGGCGACCCTGGAGAAGAACAGGGCCAAGTGCGGGGCCGCCGGCAAGAAGCCGTACGAGGTGCAGACCTACAGCGACCAGGGCGCGCTGTGGATCTCGCTCCAGCAGGGCCGCAGCGATGTCGTCATGTCGACGATCAACGGCCTGCGGTACGCGGTGGGCCAACAGGAGGGCCTGAAGTTCCTCAACGAGTTCCACCGCCTGGACGTGGGCTTCGCCTTCAAGAAGGGCACCCCCCTGGCCCCCGCCTTCCAGGCTGCGGTGAACGAGCTGAAGAAGGACGGGACGTACGACAGGATCCTGGCGAAGTGGGGCACGACGGGGTCGGGCATAGAGCGGTCCGAGATCTCACCGCCGGAACACAAGTAGCCATGCCGGGCACGCATCTTGAGCGCCGCTGCGCCGCCGTGCCCTCAAGAGACGCGGGGCTGTGACATGGGCGGCCCCGCGGTGCCCCGCCAGTCGGTGCTCCGCTCGGCCTGAGCCTCCGTCAGAACCGAGGCGAACAGGGCCCGTCGATTCCGAACGCGGCTCTCCCCCGAGTGACGTTGGGCACCCCGCCCAACGCCTCGTTCTTCAGTGCGGCAGGCATCGTATCGATTGATCCGTTCACCCGTACGAGCCCTGTGTCACTCATGTGGAGGGACATACATAATTTTGTTACGCCGGACTTCACGTACCGGGCGTATCCCAGAGGATTCCTGACGAATCGCCACATGATCTGTGCCAGTACCGTCACGAATCACCTGCACGGCGACTATCCACTTGGCGCGGTATCCGCATCATGGACGACCATAGGGACACGAGACTGAAGAAGCAGCAAGAAGAAGACCGCAGTGAGAGGAGGCGTCCATGGGATCGGTGCGCAAGGCCAGTGCCTGGCTGGGGCTTGTCGAGGACAACGACGACCGCTACTACGACGACGAGTACACCGAAGGTGCCGCCGAGTCCGGCGAGGCCTGGGTGACCGACCCGCGGGTGCGGGTGGCCTCCGAGACGGCCGAGGACCAGGGCCGCCGGATCGCCACCGTCACACCGGACGGCTTCCGGGACGCGCGGGGCATCGGGGAACTGTTCCGCGCGGGCGTCCCGGTCATCGTGAACCTGACGTCCATGGACGCCGGTGACGCCAAGCGCGTCGTCGACTTCGCGGCCGGGCTCACCTTCGGTCTGCGCGGCTCCATCGAGCGCGTGGCGACGAGGGTCTTCCTGCTGACCCCCGCCGACACCCAGATCGTCAACGGCGAGCCCGCCGGCCGTCGGACCGGTGGCTTCTTCAACCAGAGCTGAGTCGAAGATGCCCACCGGCCGGGGGTCCGGGGGCACCCCCGGGAAGACACGGCGATCAGAGCTGGGGCAGGGCGCTCGCCGGGGTTACCGGAACGCGTCGAGTCCGGTGAGCGCCTTGCCCAGCACCAGCTGGTGCATCTCGACGGTGCCCTCGTAGGTCAGCACCGATTCCAGGTTGGTGGCGTGCCGCATCACCGGGTACTCCAGGGAGATCCCGTTGGCACCGAGGATGGTGCGCGAGGTGCGGCAGATCTCGATCGCCTCCCGCACGTTGTTGAGCTTGCCGAAGCTGACCTGTTCCGGCCGGAGCCGCCCCGCGTCCATGCGGCGGCCCAGATGGTGGGCGAGCAGGATCCCCTTGTGCAGTTCGAGGGCCATGTCGGCGAGCTTGGCCTGGGTCAACTGGAAGCCACCGATGGGCTTTCCGAACTGTTCGCGGGTCTTGGCGTAGTCGACGGCCGCTTCGAAGGAGGCGCGGGCCGCGCCCATCGCGCCCCACACGATTCCGTACCGCGCGTGCGAGAGGCAGCTGAGCGGGCCCTTGAGGCCGGTCACGTCGGGGAGTACGGCGTCGGCGGGCAGCCGCACCTCGTCCATGACCAGCTCGCTGGTGACGCTGGCCCGCAGCGACCACTTGTGCTTGATCTCGGGGGCCGAGAAGCCGGGGCTGTCGGTGGGGACCACGAAGCCGCGGATGCCGTCGTCGGTCTGGGCCCAGACCACCGCGACCCCGGCCACCGAACCGTTGGTGATCCACATCTTGCGGCCGTTCAGCACCCAGTCGGTGCCGTCCCTCTTCGCGTACGTGCGCATCCCGGCCGGGTCGGAGCCGTGGTCGGGCTCGGTGAGGCCGAAGCAGCCGATGATCTCGCCCGCCGCCATCCCGGGCAGCCAGCGCCGCTTCTGCCCCTCGGAGCCGAACCGCCAGATCGCGTACATGGCGAGCGAGCCCTGTACGGAGACGAGCGAGCGGATGCCGGAGTCGGCGGCCTCCAGCTCCAGGCAGGCCAGCCCGTACTGGACGGCGGTGGCGCCCGCGCAGCCGTAGTCGGTCAGGGACATGCCGAGCGCGCCGATCGAGCCGAGCGCGCGGGCCAGTTCACGGATGCCGGGCAGCTCGCCGTTCTCGTACCACTCGGCGATGTGCGGCAGGACCCGGTCGGCGGCCCAGGCGCGGACGGTGTCGCGGATCGCGAGGTCCTCGGGGCTCAGCAGGTCGTCGATGCCGAGCGGGTCGGCCGGGTCGAAGGGGGGCAGCGTGGAGGAAGGAGCGGACATGAGGGCGCCTCCGCGGCTCTCGCTCAACTAAAACTAGCAGTGATAGTTATTACCTGAGCGCTGACGTTACGGGTCAGTGTCCCGTGCGTCCAGACTCCACGGTCGCCACATCGCCGGGCCGCGCCGGGGACGGCAGCTTCACGCTCAGCTGCTGTGCGTGGCGCGGCTCGGGTCCCAACGGGACCTCCGGCTCGGGTTCCCGCTCCTGCCCGGCCACCGAGCAGTCCATGATCCGCGGCAGCCGCAGCCCGGCCACCGCGCCGAGGAGCAGCAGCGCGGCGCTGACGAAGAGGGTGACGTGCAGACCGTGCACGAAGGAGGTGCGGGCCGCGGTGCGCAGCGCCTCGCCGGCCGGGCCGCCGAGGCGGCCGGCGACCTCGTAGGCCTCGCCGAGCGAATTGGACGCGGCGGCCGACGCCTTGGCGGGGACCCCGCCGACGGATGCGAGGCCCGGTGCGTAGGCGGCGTTCATGACGCTGCCAAGCAGCGCGATGCCCATGCCGGCGCCGAGCTGGTAGGAGGTCTCGCCGATGGCGGCCGCGCCGCCGGCCCGCTCGGGCGGGGCTTCGCTGAGCATCGATTCGTACGCCGCGAAGAGCGTGGTCTGGAGCCCGAAGCCGAGCATGACGAACGAGACGATCATCAGCGACGGCCAGTCGGTCTGGCCCATCAGGACGAGCAGCAGCACGGCGCCCGCGGTCAGCGCGAAGCCCGTACAGACCATCCGGCGCGGGCCGAGCCTGCGCAGTGTGTACGAGCCGGTCGCGCCCGCCGCCATCGCGGCGAAGGTGAGCGGCAGCATGCGCAGACCGGTCTGGAGCGGGGAGAGCCCGAGGACGAGCTGGAGGTACTGGACGGCTATGAGCTCCAGGCCGACCAGGGCCAGCATGGCGACGATGATGCAGCCGACCGAGGTGGCGAAGGCGGGCCTGGAGAACATCCGGATGTCGATGAGCGGGTGCGCGCGGCGGCGCTGCCTGCGGACGAAGAGGATGAGCAGGGCGGTGCCCAGGCAGAGGGTGGCCAGGGTGCGGCCGTCGAATATGCCGTGTCCGGCGCCGAGCCGCTTCACGCCGAAGACCACGGCGAGTATGCCGCCGGCCGCCATCAGCGCGCCCAGCACGTCCCAGGGTCCGTCGGAGCTGCCCTTGGACTCGGGCAGGATCCAGCGGCCGAGCGGCAGGATCAGCGCCATCAGCGGGATGTTGATGAGGAAGACCGAGCCCCACCAGAAGTGCTGGACGAGGAAGCCGCCGAGGACCGGCCCGACGGCGGCGCCGATCGCGGCGACCGCCGTCCAGATGCCGATGGCGGTGGCCCGCTCGCGGCGGTCGGGGAAGACGACGCGCAGGATGGAGAGCGTGGCGGGCATGATCATCGCGCCGCCGATGCCGAGCAGCGCGCGGGCCGCGATCAGTACGGGCGCCGATTCGGCGAGGGCCGCCACCGCGGAGGCCGCGCCGAAGATCGCGTAGCCGAGCAGCAGGACCCGGCGCCGGCCGACCCGGTCGCCCAGGGTGCCGAAGAGGATGAGGAGGGCGGCGCAGACCAGGGGGTAGGCGTCGACGATCCAGAGGAGTTCCACGGAGCCGGGCCGCAGGTCCTCGGTGACCGAGGGGATCGCGACGTGCAGGACGGTGGCGTCGAGCGCCACGAACAGCAGGCTCACACAGAGGACGACGAGGATGACCCAGCGGTTGGCGCCGCCGGCGCGGACACCGGGTCGCGCACCGGTCATGGTCGTCCCTGTCATGTACGTACCTCCCAGTACTGCGGACCCTCCGGGTCCGGGACGGTGCGGTCGCGACGGACCGTGCCACCACCACTCTCGCGGTCGGTGGGCCCGGCGGACCAGTGACCAGCCCTGATCGGGATCCCCGAGGCCCGGCATCGACGGGCGAGTGATTCGTCAGACTACGCGAGTTCACCCATGTGGCGCGTGGTCCACCTCTCACGGCGAACGACGCCGAGGTGTGGCGTGCGCCACGCGGGGTCCACCCATGGGGTGATCTTTACGCTCCGTGCCGGACCGGTGACCGAAGCGTGAATTCCGCTCCCCCACCCGGCAAACGTAATTCCGATGGATACAAACAAGCCTTCCGGCCCCGAGTCGAATGAATAGAGGACAAGGCCCCGAGGTATTTCACGGCGCCCGGGAATAAAGGTGGGCGTGAGACATACTCCACATCACATCGTCATCACAAAGACCCCGGATCGGCCTGGGCGCTCACTCACTCGCTGTAACGTCGATTGAGTGCGTACTGACCGAATCTTCGCCCGCCTGGACCGGGAGCCCGAGCCACCGAAGATAGAGATCCCGCGGATGAGCCGTCACCGCGTGGTCCTCTTCGGCGCGACGATGGCGTTCTACCTCGCCATCGTCGTCGCCGTGCTGGGCTCCTCCTGGCTCGTCGAGCTGGACTGGAAGGTCATGCTGTACCGGCCGTACGAGCAGTGGCCGCAGCTGCACGCCTTCCTGGACTACTTCGTGGTCCTCGGCCAGCGCGGACCCACCGCGGTGATGGTGATGGCCTGGCTCGGCTGGCGCTCCTGGCGCCAGCACACACTCCGGCCGCTCCTGACCCTCGGGGCGGCCCTTCTGCTGCTCAACATGACGGTCGGTTCGGTCAAGCTCGGCCTCGGCCGGCTCGGCCCGCACTACGCGACGCAGATAGGGTCCGCCGAGCTCTTCGCCGGCGGCGACATATTTCCCTCGGGGCACACCGCCAACGCGGTCGTGACCTGGGGCATCCTCGCCTACCTCGCCACCACGCCGCGCGCCCGGCGCTGGCTCTCGGTCATTTCGGCCATGGTGGCCCTGGGGGTCGGCGCGACCACCGTCTACCTCGGCACGCACTGGGTGAGCGACGTGCTCCTGGGCTGGGCGGCCGGGCTGCTCATCCTGCTCGCCCTGCCCTGGTTCGAGCCGCTGATCGCCCGCGCGGAGGCCTTCGTCTTCGCCGTGCGCGAGAAGGTGCGCGAGCGCAGGCGGTCCCGCGCGAGCGTCCCGGCCCCGGTGCCCGCCCCGGCGGTGCCCGCGATGCCGCCCCAGCGCGGGCACGACGAGGACGACGCCCCCGTGCGCGAGCCGGTCGGCGTCGCCGGCGGGCGCGGTCCCGGCCGGCCGCTCCCGGCCAGGCCCTACCAGCCGGCCCGTTCGGAGCGGCCCCCGGTCGTCCCCGCGGGCACCCGGCGCCCCCCGCACACCGAGCGGACGCCACGCACCGCCCCGGCCCGCCCCCTGGGCGGCTGACGGCCCCGCGGACGACCCGCACGGTACGCACACAGCACGAAGGCCCCCGGTGTTCACCGGGGGCCTTCGTCGTACGCGCGCTCGGGGGCGGGCTCAGCCGTGCCAGCAGCGGGTCACGGTGCCGTTCTCGACCTCGAAGTTCAGCCGCCCCGCCAGATACTCCATGGTGATGATCGAGCCCGGCGGGAGCGACCTGACGGTGGACCAGCCGCGCGACCTGGCGAGCCGCTCGGCGCCCTCGGCGTCGAGGCCGACATAGGACTCGGGGGCGTCGTCGGGATGTGCGGGGTGGGACGGTATCGGTGCCATGCCACCCACCGTAGGCGTGCCGCCCCGACGACGGAAGTGGGGGCCCGCCGGGCCCCGCGGGACCGCCGGGAACCCGCTGGTTGTCCGCCCCCGGTACCCCACCAGTCACACTTCTGTCACAGGATCGGGGCCCCGGTCGGCTTCGAACTCTGTCACTCGTACGGGCAGTTCCTGACCCCTTGCCCGGTTATCGCATGCCACACTTCCGGCCAGTCGAACGCATTACTGGAATTGACAGAATTCTTACGCCGGACACTTGGGTAATTCTCACTCGGCAGCCCGCCACAGGAAATTGACGACGCATAGGTAATTCACCGCACCCTTACACAATCCCTACCCGCAACCCCGTGACCGGGGCCCGGCGAAGCTCGGCCGGATGGCGTACGCCCCCTGTTGCGGCGGGCCCGAGCGCGAGCATCATGGCCCCTGGCCTGACGCCAGACACCTCTGGGGGTGCAATGGGTACGGAGACGGTGACCCCGGCGGCGAAGCCCGCCAGGGTCGGACGGCCGGGCGCGGTGATCGTGGACTGGCTGACCACCACCGACCACAAGAAGATCGGGCACCTCTACCTGATCACGTCGTTCGTCTTCTTCCTCATCGCCGGCGTGATGGCCCTCCTGATGCGGGCCGAACTGGCCCGCCCGGGGCTGCAGATCATGACCAACGAGGAGTACAACCAGCTCTTCACGATGCACGGCACGATCATGCTGCTGCTCTTCGCGACGCCGACCTTCGCCGGGTTCGCCAACGCGATCATGCCGCTGCAGATCGGCTCCCCCGACGTGGCCTTCCCGCGGCTGAACATGTTCGCGTACTGGCTGTTCCTCTTCGGCGGCCTGATCGTGCTCGGCTCGGTGCTGCTGCCCACCGGGCCCGCGAGCTTCGGCTGGTTCGCCTACGCACCGCTCAACTCGCTGACCCGCTCCCCCGGCGCGGGCGCCGACCTCTGGATCATGGGCCTCGCGCTCGCCGGCTTCGGCACCATCCTCGGCGCGGTCAACTTCGTGACCACCATCATCGGGATGCGCGCGCCCGGCATGACGATGTTCCGGATGCCGGTCTTCACCTGGAACGTCCTGTTCACCTCGATCCTGGTGCTCATCGCGTTCCCGGTGCTCGCGGCGGCGCTGCTCGTCCTGGAGGCGGACCGCAGGTTCGGCTCGGTGGTCTTCGAGGCGCAGAACGGAGGGGCGCTGCTGTGGCAGCACCTCTTCTGGTTCTTCGGCCATCCCGAGGTCTACATCATCGCGCTGCCGTTCTTCGGCATCATCACGGAGATCATCCCGGTCTTCTCGCGCAAGCCGATCTTCGGCTACATGACCCTGATCGGGGCGACGGCGGCCATCACCGGCCTGTCCATCGTGGTGTGGGCCCACCACATGTTCGCGACCGGAGCGGTGTTGCTGCCGTTCTTCTCGTTCATGTCCTTCCTGATCGCGGTGCCCACCGGAGTGAAGTTCTTCAACTGGACCGGCACCATGCTCAAGGGCTCGCTGAGCTTCGAGACACCCATGCTGTGGGCGGTCGGCTTCCTGGTGAGCTTCCTGTTCGGCGGCCTCACGGGCGTCATCCTCGCCTCGCCCCCGCTGGACTTCCACGTCACCGACTCGTACTTCGTGGTGGCCCACTTCCACTACGTGGTGTTCGGCACGGTGGTCTTCGCGACCTTCGGCGGCTTCTACTTCTGGTGGCCGAAACTCACCGGCAAGATGCTCGACGAGCGGCTCGGCAAGATCCACTTCTGGACGCTGTTCATCGGCTTCCACATCACGTTCCTGGTCCAGCACTGGCTGGGCGCGGAAGGAATGCCCCGGCGGTACGCGGACTACCTGGCGGCGGACGGCTTCACGGCGCTCAACACGATCTCGTCGATCGGCGCGTTCCTGCTCGGCCTGTCCACGCTGCCGTTCTTCTACAACGTGTGGAAGACGGCACGGTACGGCAAGAAGGTGGAGGTCGACGACCCCTGGGGGTTCGGCCGCTCGCTGGAGTGGGCCACCTCCTGCCCGCCGCCCCGGCACAACTTCGTGACCATCCCGCGCATCCGTACCGAGTCCCCGGCCTTCGACCTGCACCACCCGGAGTTCGCCCCGTTCCGCGACGACCTGCCGCCCGGTGAGCAGCCGGTGGCTGTGCCGTCCACGCAGGAGCCCGGTGCTGCGGAGCCCGGGGCCTAGGCCCGCACCGCGTCGACGCGCACGCTCAGGTCGTTGGCGCCCGTGTAGTACGGGCGCACCACTCCGGGGCCGACCGTCGACCCCGGGTACACGAAGATCACCTGCTTCAGCGGGACGTCGTCCAGGATGCGGGCGAGGCGGACGGCCGGGCCGCCATTGCCGGTGAGCAGCCACAGGTCCCAGAGCCATTCCTTGGCGTCCAGGCCCTCCGCGAGCGGGGCGTACGGCAGCGTGAAGGCGAAGCCGTCGCCGTCGGCGGTCGCGGGCACCCGGTGGACGCGGCCGCCCCCGCCCCGCAGCCGCGCCTCGACGATCGCGTCCGGGCCGAGCTCCACTCCGTACAGTCGCCCGTGCACCGTGACGCCGCCCGCGCCGAAGCCCATCGTGCCGGTCTCGGCGTGCGGTCTGCGCAGCCAGCTGCGGACGACGAGCTCGCCGGAGCGGCCCGGGTAGGGGATGCGCACCGCGAACCGGTCGGCGTCCGGGCCGGGCTCCCTGTCGACGAGCGCGCGCAGGTCCCGGGTGCCCGGCTCAAGGCGCTGCTCGGCGCCCTCGCCGAAGCGCAGGTACGCGTCCCACACGCCCTCGACGAGGTCGACCGTGCTGGGCAGCACCGCCCTGAGCAGGCCCTCGGCGGCCGGGGTGAGCGGCAGCAGCACATCCGCGCCGGGGTTCGTGCCGCGGCGGCGCAGGACGAGGGCGGCACCCGGCCGTCCGGCGCCCGTGACGTCGAAGGTCACCCCGCCCGCGGAGTCGGCTATGCAGTCGGCGCGCGGGGCCGCGGAGGCGCTGCCCGTGTCCGGGGACTCGGCGGTGGTGGTCATGCGGTCTGCCCTTTCCGGAGCACGGAGGCGGCCTTGTGGCGCAGGGCGTAGGCCCCGTCGAGGGCGGTGCTGCGGGCCCGGTGCAGCGAGTCGCGCACCACCCCGGCGGAGCGGCTGCCGCCGCCCTGGGCGTGCAGCTCGCCGAAGATCGCCTCGTGGCGTTCGGCGATCCGGGCCGGGTCGAAGCGCTCGGAGCTCTCCAGGGCCGCCTTGGCCATGCGGTGGCGCAGCCCGTCGTCCTGGATCAGTTCGAGCAGGGCCGCGGCCACCGCGTCGGCGTTGCCGGTTTCGACGAGCCGGCCGTCCACCCCGTCGTTGATGATTTCGCGTGGCCCCTGTGGACAGTCCGTGGAGACGACGGGGAGTCCACAGCGCATCGCCTCGACGATGGTCATGCCGAAGGACTCGTGGCTTGAGGTGACGGCCGCGAGGGAGCCCTTGATCCACTCGCTGTCGAGATCGCCGGCCAGGCCCATGAGGAACACATGGTTGTAGAGGCCAAGATCGTCGATGAGGTTGCGCAGAGCCTCGCGTTCGTTGCCGAAGGCGTCGCCGGAGCCGTAGATCCGCAGCTTCCAGTCCGGCCGTACGGCGACGACCTGCGCGAACGCCTTCACCAACAGGTCGTACCGCTTGACCGGGGTGAGCCGGCCCGCTGCCACGACCAGCCGGCCGTCGCCGGTGGCGGGTTCGACACGGGGCGTGGGTACGCCGTTGGGCACCGCGTCGATGCGGACGCCGGGCAGTCGCAGGGCCCGGTAGGCCGCCGCGTCGGCCTCGGTGACGGTGGTGATCGCGTCGAGCAGCGGATAGCAGTGGGCCATCTCGCTGCGAAGGCGATAGCTGTGTCCCGCGAGCGTCAGGTGTTCCTGGCCGATGCGGACCACGCCGGGCCGGGTCTCGCGGGCGATGTGCACATTGAGCCCGGGCCGGGTGCCGATGACGACGTCCGCCCCGGTCTCCCGCAGGTGGGCGCCGATCCGGGCGTCGGTGAGCCGGCTGTACTGGCTGTGGCGGCCGTCGCCGCGCGGGAAGACCTTGGCCGGCCGGAGGTGCTGGGGGTGGTCGCCCTCGTACCCGGGGCCGCTCTTGCGCAGATCGACGAGGTGCCGCAGCCGGACGCCTTCGGGCGCGGCGAGGGTGGGCTCGTCGTGGTGGCGGAAGACGGAGACGATCTCGACGTCGTGCCGCCGGGCGAGCTCACCGGCGAGGTTGAAGGTCGACCGGATGGTGCCGCCCAGGCTGTACGCGTTGTGCAGCAGGAATGAGATGTGCATGCGCCACGCGTCCCCTTGGTCGTTCGATCGGTCGATCATGCGCTTGATCATTCGGCCGGCCGGTTCGGTCGGGACCGACACCCTCCGGTCAGGAACGGACTGTACTTGGGTTGCCCGTCACCTGTATTCCCCGGGCGGATCACCCCAGGTCCACCCGGGGACGCGGGCGGGCAGCGCGGCGTGGGCGGTTCCCGGGCAGCGGCGAGCCCCGTCCGGACGGCCGGACGGGGCCCTGGGCCTCAGATCTTCAGCTGCTGCCCGGGGAGGATGAGATCCGGGTCACCCCCGATGACGGCCTTGTTGGCCGCGTACAGCGCCTCCCACCCGGTGCCGTGGGCCGCCGCGATGGCGGACAGGGTGTCGCCGCTCCTGACGGTGTAGGAGCCGCCTGCCGGGGTGGCGGGCGCGCTCTCGGTGCGGAGCGGGGCGGTGCGCGGCTGTGGCGCGGGCGCCTTGTGCGGCTTCGGGGCGGCCTGCTGCGAGCCGCTCCCGGCCTTCTTCTGGGCGGGCTTCTGGGCGGGCTTCTGCCGGGCGGGCTCGCCCGCCGCCGGGGCGCTGCCGTACGCCCCCGCCTGGCGCGAGCAGGCCGGCCAGGCGCCCCAGCCCTGCGAGCGCTGGACCTTGGTGGCGACGGCGATCTGCTGGGCCCTGGTGGCCTTGTCGGCGGTGGACGCGTACGCCCCGCCGCCGTGCGCCCGCCAGGTCCCGGCGGCGAACTGGAGCCCGCCGTAGTAGCCGTTGCCGGTGTTGATGTGCCAGTTTCCACCGCTTTCGCACTGGGCGATGCGGTCCCACACACCGCTGTCCGCCGCCGAGGCCGGACCGGCGACGCCGAGCAGGGCGAGCGGTGCCGCGACTGCGGCTCCGATCAGCACTGCCGTCCCACGCCTGCGTATGGAGCTGGAACCACTGGTACCAACAGACATGAAATCCCTCTCGAAGGACCCGGGGTCCCCCTGGCTGCGCGGCCTTCGGCGCGTCCGGCGCCTCGTTCCGTGCCGCCCCCGCCCACCGGAAGGTCGTAGCTGGCTGTGCGGCCGGCGGGCGTTCCCGGGCGGTGCTCGATGCACACGGCGCTGGAATCTAGGGACCCGCACGCTCCGGCATCAACCGATGCCCCGTCATTCGAGGCCAGTTGCCCGTTACCGGGAGTATCGGCGATTTCCGGACACCCACTTGATGCGCGGATATCGCCTTTTGTCGACCTGTCTCCGAAGTGATCTGTGACTCAGCTCACCGACCCAACTTCCATGCGGCCCACAGGTGTTGACGGGGAGTGAGGGGTTCCGCGGGTGAATTCACCCTCCGCTGGGGACGGTTCGATTCCGTTCGCCTTCGCGCGTGACCCCGGCCACAGATCGTCCGTTGTCGTTTGTACGAGAGAAGCCGGGAACCGCCCGGCGCATCCACTCAGTTCCTAGGAGCCACCCGTGCCGCGCATGCTCGACGTCAGTGAGGACGTCCGCGCCGAGATCGGCGACGAAGAAGCCGAGCGGCTGCTCGCCGGCGAGAACGCCCCGGGCAGCTACGACTGCACCTCCTGCCGCACGCCGGGCGACTCCGAGCAGGAGCGCACCAGCACCGTCCTGTTCGTCGGCGAGGAGACCGCCGTCCTCGCCTTCGCCCATGCCAGCTGCATCCCCTCCCAGGTCGTCCAGGTCGCCGAGGAGCAGCTCCAGGGCGCCGTCCGCTCCATCACGGGCGCGGAGCCGGGCGGCAGGGCACCCGAGCAGGCGGTGCTCGGCATCACCAGCGGTCTGGTGCTGATCGAGGGCGAGCTGCACCCCGCGCTCGTCGTCGAGCCGACGGGACCGATCGCCCGGCCCGGCTCCGGCGGCAGCACCGACGAATTCCTCCCGCTCCTCATCGAGCAGGGCTTCGTGCCGGTGACCGACATGGGGCGGCTGCCCTCGGTGCTTCCGGGCTGGTCCGTGCTGCTCGCGATGGGCCAGCTGCACGCGGTCCTGCAGCCCGGCACCGGCGGCGGCA
This sequence comes from Streptomyces sp. NBC_00212, assembly GCF_045206365.1. NCBI lineage: Bacteria > Bacillati > Actinomycetota > Actinomycetes > Kitasatosporales > Streptomycetaceae > Streptomyces > Streptomyces sp. NBC_00212. The sequence goes on along the minus strand of NZ_CP108115.1, from coordinate 6,777,003 downwards.
GCAGCTCGGTCTCCTGGTGGCAGGCACACCAGCCGCTCCAGGTGACGGACGGCTGGCGCGCGGCGGCCAACAAGTCCCAGCGCGTCCTGGTCTTCGCGGCCCCGGTCGGCATGATCGGCCAGCAGCCGCGCGAGGATCTGCTCAGGGACGCCCTGGAGAAGGCTGCCGCCGACGGCCGCCTGGTCGCCGCCGCCATGCCGCTGGCCGGCACCTGAGACTTCCCGCGCGCCCACCCCGGCCGGTACGGGGTGGGCGCAAAAGGGGCGTAGGGCATCGAGCCACGTGCTACCGATAAGCCGAAACACCCCGCATCCCCGGCCTTACGGGGTCGTTGGCACATACGTGCACACATACGACGCGTCCCGCCAGCCGTACCAGGCCCAGATCCCTGCCATGCGCCCGTCGGGCGACGCATCGGGAACCCACTCCCCCACGTCCCTCACGCCGATCTACGACGCGCTGTACTCGGAGTTCCTCCGGTCCTTCCGCACCCTCCCCGGTGACCGGTCCGGCGAGGAGGATCTCGGGTTCATCGCGTTCGGAGCGCTCGGGGGCGGGTTCACCGCGACGCACGGCAACCGTGTCGGCCAGCAGTCCGGCCACCAGACCCAGCACTTCCCGGTCACGTACGCCGGGAACTGGCATCTGCACCCCGCCATGAACGCGCACGGGCGGCAGTACGCCGGGCACCAGCTCCCGGCAGCACTGCCGCCCGGCCCCCGCCGGGGCCTCTAGCCCCCCTCGCGAAGGGCCCTCTCCCGCAAGGGAGTTACTTCTTACGGCCGCGCTTCTCGCGCACCCGCACCGAGATGTGGATCGGGGTGCCCTCGAAGCCGAACTCCTCGCGCAGCCGGCGCTCGATGAAGCGCCGGTAGCCGGCCTCGATGAAGCCGGAGGCGAAGAGCACGAACCGGGGGGGCTTGGTCCCCGCCTGCGTACCGAACAGGATGCGCGGCTGCTTTCCGCCGCGGATCGGGTGCGGGTGGCCGGCGACGAGCTCGCCGAGGAAGGCGTTGAGACGGCCGGTCGGGATCCGGGTCTCCCAGCCCGCCAGGGCCGTCTCGATCGCCGGGACCAGCTTCTCCATGTGGCGGCCGGTCAGCGCGGAGACGTTGACCCGGGGCGCCCAGGCGACCTGCTGCATCTCGGTCTCGATCTCGCGCTCCAGGTAGTAGCGCCGCTCCTCGTCGAGGGTGTCCCACTTGTTGTACGCGATGACCAGCGCGCGCCCGGCGTCGACGGCCATCGTGATGATGCGCTGGTCCTGCACGGAGATCGACTCGCTGGTGTCGATGAGGACGACCGCGACCTCCGCCTTCTCGACGGCGGCGGCGGTACGCAGCGAGGCGTAGTAGTCGGCGCCCTCCTGGAGGTGGACGCGGCGGCGGATGCCGGCCGTGTCGACGAACTTCCAGGTGATTCCGCCGAGTTCGATGAGCTCGTCGACGGGGTCGCGGGTGGTGCCGGACTGCTCGTTGACGACGACCCGGTCCTCCTTCGCCACCTGGTTCAGGAGCGAGGACTTGCCGACGTTCGGGCGGCCGATGAGGGCGATGCGGCGCGGGCCGCCCACCGCGGTGCCGAAGCGCTGCGGCGGGGCCTCGGGCAGCGCCTTGAGGATCTCGTCGAGCAGGTCACCGGTGCCGCGGCCGTGCAGCGCGGAGATCGGGTAGGGCTCGCCGAGGCCGAGCGACCACAGGGCCGCGGCGTCGGACTCGCCGGACATGCCGTCGACCTTGTTGGCGGCGAGGACGACGGGCTTGCCGGCCCGGCGAAGGAGCCTGACGACGGCCTCGTCGGTGTCGGTGGCGCCCACGGTGGCGTCGACGACGAAGACGACGGCGTCGGCGGCCTCGATGGCGTACTCGGCCTGGGCGGCGACGGAGGCGTCGAGGCCGAGGACGTCCTGCTCCCAGCCGCCGGTGTCGACGACCTTGAAGCGCCGGCCGGCCCATTCGGCCTCGTAGGTGACGCGGTCACGGGTGACGCCGGGCTTGTCCTGGACGACGGCCTCGCGGCGGCCGATGATGCGGTTCACCAGGGTCGACTTGCCGACGTTCGGGCGGCCGACGACGGCGAGGGCCGGGAGCGGGCCGTGGCCGGCCTCGCCGAGCGCGTCCTCGACCTCGTCGATGTCGAAGCCCTCTTCGGCGGCGAGCTCCATGAACTCCGCGAACTCGGCGTCGCCGAGTGCTCCGTGTTCGTGCTGGTCGTTCATGAAGTCCGTACCTCGTTCATCGTGGTGATCGGTGGACCGCGATCGGGCGGTCCACTACTGAAAGTCTGGCCTAGCGCCCGGTCAGGCGCCTGGCGTTCTCCAGGTGGCCGGTCAGCCGGTCCTGGATGCGGACGGTGGCCTCGTCCAGGGCTTTGCGAGTGCGGCGTCCGCTGCCGTCGCCCGCTTCGAACGGGTCGCCGAAGACGACGTCGACCCGGCTGCGCAGCGGCGGCAGCCCCTTTATCAACCGTCCCCGGGCTTCGGTGCTTCCCAACACCGCGACCGGGACGATGGGCGCCCCCGACCGTACGGCGAAGTAGGCGAGGCCGGCCCGCAGCGAGGCGAAGTCGCCGTCGCCCCGGGTGCCCTCGGGGAAGATCCCGAGGACGCCGCCCCGGTCGAGCACGGCCAGCGCGTCGGTGATCGCGGCGCGGTCGGCGACCGCCCGGTCCACCTTGAGCTGGCCGATGCCTTCGAGGAACCGGCCGAGCGGCCCGACGAAGGCTTCCTTCTTGATCAGGAAATGGGTGCCGCGCGGGGCGGTGCCCATGACCATGGGGCCGTCGATGTTGTGCGAGTGGTTCACGGCGAGGATCACCGGCCCGGCCGCCGGGACCCGCCAGGATCCCAGCACGCGCGGCTTCCACAGCCCGTACATCAGGCCGACACCGATGCGGCGCCCGATCTCCGCGCCCCGCTCGGAGACAGGAACTGCTGTCACTTGGCGGCCCGCTTCTCCTCGATGAGGGTGACCACGCACTCGATGACCTGGTCCAGGGTGAGCTCGGTGGTGTCCACCTCGACCGCGTCGTCGGCCTTGGCCAGCGGGGAGGTCTTGCGGCCGGAGTCGGCCGCGTCCCGCTTGATCAGGGCTTCCCGGGTGGCCGCCACGTCGGAGCCCTTGATCTCGCCGCTGCGGCGGGCCGCACGCGCCTCGGGGGACGCGGTGAGGAACACCTTCAGGTCGGCGTCGGGCAGCACGGTGGTGCCGATGTCGCGGCCCTCGACCACGATGCCCTGCCCGGCGGCCGCCGCGATGTCGCGCTGGAGCTGGGTGATCAGGGCCCGCACCTCGGGGACGGCGCTGACCGCGCTCACCTTGGAGGTGACGTCCTGGGTGCGGATCGGCCCGGAGGCGTCCTCGCCGTCGACCGTGATGGTCGGCGCCGACGGGTCGGTGCCGGAGACGATCACGGGCTTGGCGGCCGCGACGGCGATCTCCGCCGGGTCGTCGATGTCGATCCCGTTGCTGATCATCCACCAGGTGATCGCCCGGTACTGGGCTCCGGTGTCCAGGTAGCTCAGCCCCAGCTTGGCGGCGACCGCCTTGGAGGTGCTGGACTTGCCGGTGCCGGAGGGGCCGTCGATGGCGACAATCACTGCTGCCGGAGCGGTCCGGGCGGCGCTTTCCACGGTGACGGACACCTTCCTGGTACGGGGCGGGGTTTGCTCGGGGCGCAAATCCGCCCCGTACAAGGTTACTGGCTCGTGCGAGCCTCCCGTCCCGCCCGGGTGTCTCACCGCCTCACTGCCTGATCGACCAGCCCCGCTCGCGCAGCGCGGCGGTCAGGCCGGGGGCCGCGGCCGGCTCGACCATCAGCTGGACCAGGCCCGCCTGCTGGCCGGTGGCGTGCTCGATGCGGACGTCCTCGATGTTGACCCCGGCCCGGCCCGCGTCCGCGAACAGCCGCGCGAGCCCGCCCGGCTCGTCACTGAGCAGCACGGCGACGATCTCGTACGTGGCGGGCGCCGCCCCGTGCTTGCCGGGCACCCTGACGCGGCCCGCGTTGCCGCGCCGCAGCACGTCCTCGATGCCGGCGGTTCCCACACGCCGCTTGTCGTCGTCGGCGGACTCCAGGGAGCGCAGGGCGCGCACCGTCTCGTCGAGGTCGGCGGCGATCCCGGACAGGACATCGGCGACCGGGCCCGGGTTGGCGGAGAGGATCTCGACCCACATCCCGGGGTCGGAGGCCGCGATGCGGGTGACGTCGCGAATGCCCTGGCCGCAGAGCCGTACCGCCGTCTCGTCGGCCTCTTCGAGGCGGGCGGCGACCATGGAGGAGACCAGCTGCGGGGTGTGCGAGACCAGGGCGACGGCCCGGTCGTGGGCGTCGGCGTCCATGACGACCGGCACGGCGCGGCAGAGCGCGACCAGTTCGAGCGCCAGGTTGAGCACCTCGGTGTCGGTGTCGCGGGTCGGCGTGAGGACCCAGGGCCGGCCCTCGAAGAGGTCGGCGGTCGCGGCCAGCGGGCCCGAGCGCTCCTTGCCCGACATCGGGTGCGTACCGATGTAGGAGCTCAGGTCGCAGCCGAGCGCGAGCAGCTCGCGGCGCGGGCCGCCCTTGACGCTCGCCACGTCGATGTAGGCGCGGGCGGTCCCGCCCCGGATCGCCTCGGCCAGGGTCTCGGCCACGTGCGCGGGCGGCACGGCGACGATGGCGAGGTCGACCCGGCCCTCGGGCGGCTCGTCCGTGCCGGCGCCGAGCGCGGCGGCGGTGCGGGCCTGGCCCGGGTCGTGGTCGGCGAGGTGCACGGTGATCCCGCGGCTCGCGAGCGCCAGGGCGGCGGAGGTGCCGATCAAGCCGGTACCGATGACGAGGGCGGTTCTCACTGGGCGATGTCCTTGCGCAGGGCGGCGGCGGAGCCGAGGTAGACGTGGGCGATCTCGGCCTTGTCGAGGTAGGTCTCGACGTGCGCGAGGATCCGCACCACGCGGGGCATGGCGCCGGATATGTCGAGCTCCTGCGCGCAGATCAGGGGCACGTCGGTGATGCCCAGCTGGCGCGCGGCGGCGGCCGGGAAGTCGCTGTGCAGATCGGGGGTGGCCGTGAACCAGATGCTGATGAGGTCGTCCGGGGTCAGCCCGTTGCGCTCCAGGATCTCGGTGAGCAGCGCGCCGACCTGCTCGTCCATGTGTCCGGCCTCGTCCCGCTCCAGCTGGACGGCCCCACGGACCGCTCGTACCGCCACGACGTACTCCTCGGACTTCGGACTTCGGCTTTCGTTCCCGTTCAGCGTAGTCAGCGCCACCGACATCGCGGACGCGGCGGCCGCCCTCCGGGACAGGACGGCCGTCGCGGGGCGGTCCGCGCCCCGGGTTGAGCTGCCGGATCAGGTCCTGCGGTGGCCCGTCGGTCCGGCTCCGCCACCTGGGCGAACCGCGCCCCGGAGACCCGGCCGGGCCGTCTCTGCGGTAGAACCGACGGATGATCCTGCACGTGGTTCCCCTGGACGAGTGGTCGGCCGCACCCGGCCTGCCCTACGCCCCGCCCTCCCTGGCCGCCGAGGGCTTCGTGCACTGCTCGGCCGACGAGGCGGCCGCCCTGTCCATCGCCGACGCCCACTACCGCGCCGTGCCCGACCCGCTCCTGGTGCTGCGCATCGACGAGTCGGCGCTGGCCGCGGAGGTCCGCTGGGAAGGCACCGGGGACGTCCTGTTCCCCCATGTGTACGGGCCCGTCGAGCGGGCGGCCGTGACGGCGGTCCTCGAAGTGCGCCGGGACGCCGAGGGGCGCGCGCTGGGTCTCACGCCCCGGATGTGACCTGGGCGGGCCTGTTCCCACCCCCGGCGCGGGAGTTGAGTGGGAACGCGCGGGAACATCCGGGCCGTCGGTGCTTCGCCCCGGGGGCATTCGACGCCAGGATGCTCCTGCCGCGCGTACTTCCGGACGGAACCCATGACGTTCTTCCGGGCGGACCGTCGACCTTGCCGATGTCCGGCGTGACGGCTTCACGTTCGGCGTGACGACTTGAGGAGCACACGATGGACGCAGTCAACAGCCGCAGGACGGTACTCGTGGCCGCGGCCGGAGCGGCGGCCCTGGCGGGCTGTTCGAACTCCGGGGGCGGCGGAAGTTCGACGCCGCCTCCGACGGCCACCGGTTCCGCCGCTCCGGGCCAGGCGAACCCGCCCGCGAGCCCCGCCAGCATGTCCGGCCAGCCCAGCGGGCCCGCCCAGGCCGGCAAGGTCCTCGCCAAAGCCTCGGACATCCCGGTCGGCGGCGGCAAGGTCTTCGCGGACCAGAAGGTCGTCGTCACCCAGCCGGAGGCCGGCACCTTCAAGGGCTTCTCGGCGATCTGCACCCACGAGGGCTGCACGGTCTCCAGCGTGTCCGGGGGCACCATCAACTGCCCCTGCCACGGCAGCAAGTACCGGATCGCGGACGCCTCCGTCGCCAACGGGCCCGCCACGCGTCCGCTGCCCGTACAGCCGATCACCGTCGAAAAGGATTCGATCCTGCTGCCCTGACCAGCGACGATGGAGCCATGACGCCAGAGGAACTCGTCGCCGGCCACACCGTCTACTCCTGCGTCATGGGCTCGCGCGCCTTCGGTCTCGCGACCGAGGACAGCGACACCGACGTCCGCGGGATCTACCTGGCGCCGACCGAGCTGTTCTGGCGCTTCGAGAAGCCCCCGACGCATGTCGAGGGTCCCGCCGACGAGCAGTTCAGCTGGGAGCTGGAGCGGTTCTGCGAGCTGGCCCTGCGCGCCAATCCGAACGTCCTGGAGTGCCTGCACTCCCCGCTCGTCGAGCACATCGACGACATCGGGCGGGAACTCCTGGCCCTGCGCGGGGCGTTCCTCTCCCGTCAGGCCCACGTGACGTTCGCGCGCTACGCGCTGGGCCAGCGCAAGAAGCTCGACGCGGATGTGCGCCAACACGGCGCGCCACGGTGGAAGCACGCCATGCATCTGCTGCGGCTGCTCATGAGCTGCCGCGATCTGCTGCGCACCGGCGTGCTCACCATCGACGTCGGCGCCGAGCGCGAGCGGCTGCTCGCGGTCAAGCGGGGCGAGATCTCCTGGGCCGAGGTGGAGTCCTGGATGGCCCGCCTGGTCACCGATTCCGACGAGGCGGCCGCCACCTCGCCCCTGCCACCCGGGCCCGACCGGGCCCGGGTGGCGGAGTTCCTGTTCCGGGTGCGCCGCGAGTCGGCCCTGAAGGCGGACGGGTACGACGAGGTCGTGCGGCGCGTCGGGCGGTAGCCCGGGCTCAGGCGTCCCAGAGGGCCCCCAGGGTCAGGAGTTCGCCGCGGTACTCGATGCGCTCGGCCCACTCCTTGGGCCAGGCCGCGGCCCCGAGGTGGGCGCCCGCGAACGCGCCGGCCAGGCAGGCGATGGAGTCCGAGTCGCCCTGGGTGCAGGCGGCCCGGCGCAGCGCCGTGAGCGGCTCGTCGGGGAAGAGCAGGAAGCAGAGCAGGCCCGTGGCGAAGGCCTCCTCGGCGATCCAGCCGTCGCCGGTCTCCAGGCAGGGGTCGGTCTCGGGCGAGGGGTTGCGGAGCGCCTTGAGCACCCGGTCGAGCGCGTCCAGGCACTCGTCCCAGCCGCGCGCGATGAAGTGGCCCGGCGTCGGGTCCTGCGCGTGCGTCCACAGGTCGCCGAGCCAGCGGTCGTGGTACCGGTTGCGGTTCTCGTACGCGTACGAGCGCAGCTGGCCGACCAGGCCCGTCGGGTCGGCGCCCTGGGCGAGCAGGAACACCGCCCGCGCGGTGAGGTCGGAGGCGGCCAGGGCGGTCGGGTGGCCGTGGGTGAGCGCGGACTGCAACTGGGCGGCGCCCGCCCGCTGTTCCTCGCTCAGACCCGGCACGAGGCCGATCGGCGCGACCCGCATGTTGGCGCCGCAGCCCTTGGAGCCCAGCTGGCTCGCCTGCTGCCAGGGCAGCCCGCTGTCGAGCTTCGCGCAGGCCACCAGGCAGGTCCGGCCGGGGGCACGGTTGTTCTCGGGCGAGTGGTACCAGTCGACGAACTCCGCGCGGACCGGGCCTTCGAGCCGGTCCGGGCCGAGCAGCCCGCGGTCCATGGCGGTACGGATGCCGCGGCCGAGCGCGAGCGTCATCTGGGTGTCGTCGGTGACGAACGCGGGGTTCGGCAGCGCCATCTCGCGCCACGGCCCGCACTTGGCGAGGATCGCGGGCACATCGCTGAACTCGGTCGGGAAGCCGAGGGCGTCCCCCAGCGCGAGGCCGATCAAGGCACCGGTCGCCGTCTGTCGCGCAGCACGGTTCATGTCTGTCGTCCCTCCGGGCGCAGAAGGGGCGGATGCAGCGCGGTGGCCGGACCCGCCCGGTAGAGCGCGGCCGGTTTGCCCCGGCCGCCGGTCAGCCGCGAGGCACCTGCCACCTGCTCGACGAAGCCGGGCGTGGCAAGGACCTTGCGGCGGAAGTTGGGGCGGTCGAGGGCGGTGCCCCAGACCGTCTCGTAGACCTGCCGCAGCTCGCCGAGGGTGAACTCGGGCGGGCAGAACGATGTCGCGAGGCAGGTGTATTCGAGCTTGGCGCCGACGCGTTCACGGGCGTCGGCGAGGATGTCGGCGTGGTCGAAGGCGAGCTGTCCGTACGTGCCGAAGGCGATCCACTCGGCGTGCGCCGCGTCGCCTCCACCGCGCGGTTCGGGCAGGTCGGGCACGAGCGCGGTGTAGGCGACCGACACGACCCGCATGCGGGGGTCGCGGTCCGGCTCGCTGTAGGTGCGCAGCTGCTCCAGGTGGAGCCCGGCCACGACGTCGTCGGGCAGGCCGGTCTCCTCGGCCAGTTCGCGCCGGGCCGCGAGCTCGGCGGACTCGCGCGGCAGCACGAACCCGCCCGGCAGCGCCCACGCCCCCGCGTACGGGTCCTGGCCGCGCCGGATGAGCAGCGCGTGCAGGGCGCCGCCGCGGACCGTGAAGACGGCCAGGTCGACGGTGACGGCGAACGGTTCGAAGGCGTGCGGGTCGTACCCCTCGGGCACGTTTCCCGCCGGCCCCCGGGCGCCCCCCTCCAGGGCCCAGGGGCCGACGGCGGTCATCGTCGCTCCGGCAGCGGGTCGGCGAGGTCCCAGCCCCGGTCGAGCAGCGCGTCGACGGCGGCGACGGCGGTGGCGAGCCGCTCCTCGTGCGGGCCGCGCAGCTCGATGAACTCCCGTCCAGTACGGGCGAGTTCGGCCCGGAACCGGTCGGTCATCCAGGGCCGCAGCTCCTCCCCGTCGCGCAGTCCGTCGTCCTCGAAGGGCACGCCTTCGTGGTCGGTGAGCAGCCACAGGTGGTGGGCGGCGGCCCGTTCGGCGACGGCTTCGACGCGCGGGTTACGGCGGCCCATGTAGCGCTCGTGCCACACGGTGGTGGCGAAGGAGTCGGTGTCGCAGAACAGCACGGGCGAGCCGAGCCCAGCGGCCCGGTTCTCGCGCTCGTTCTGCCGCTCGGCGATCACCGGGAACTCGTCCGAGCCGAACTCGACGTCCTCCCACTGCGCCTGCGGGTAGCGCGAGCGCAGGGCGGCGAGCTTGCCCTCGCTGTATTCGCGCCCGTACTCCGCCACCCACCGGGTGCGCGCCCAGGGTCCGCCGCGCTCCCGGTAGTGCTCGGCGAGGGCGCGGGCCATGGTGGTGGTGCCGGTCGACTCGGCGCCGAGCACGACCACGCGCCGGGCGAGCCAGGCCCGTACAGGCTCTTCGAGAAAGTCCCAGCTGCCCACCGGGTCCTTGCGGACGGCCGTGCCGGACACCGGGAACAGGGTGCGGTCGAGGTCGACGAGGACGTGCTCGGCGCCGAAGCGCCTGGCGAGCTCGTCGCCGTAGGACTCGGAGGTGAACACCGCGTCGACGCGTTCGGGCACGGCGCCCCGGAAGACGGCCATGTGTGCGTCCCATATGTCGGGGTCGTTGAGGTCCATCTCCACGTCGTCGACGGCGCCCAGGACCCGGGCGTCCGGGTGCGCCTCGCGCATCCACTGGACCCGCTCGGCCAGCGGAATGGTCTCGACGGAGGCCGCGCACACCAGGACGGTGAGCCGCTCGCACCGGTCGTCGGCGGTGCGTACGAGGTGGTGGTGGCCGGCGTGCGGCGGATAGAACTTGCCGAGGACCAGGCCGTGTTCGTAGCGTTTGCGGGCTTTCACGCCGCCACCGCCGCGAGCCGGGCCGGGCGCGCGCCGAGCTCGCGCCGCCAGCCGCGCAGTCCGACCAGGCACAGGGTCAGGAACCCGGCGTACAGGAGCGAGGTCAGATAGAGCTCCTTGTAGGCGTAGAGCGGGATGTAGACCACGTCCGCCGCGATCCACAGCCACCAGGACTCGACGAGCTTCTTGCACTGCCCGTACGTCGCCGTCAGGGACAGGGCGGTGGTGAGCGCGTCCCAGAACGGGACGGTCGAGTCGGTGGCCGCGCCGAGCAGGAACGTCAGCGCCACGGTCCCCACCGCCCCCGCCGCGAGCAGCCACAGCCACTCGGTGCGGGTCGTCCGCCGGACCGGAAGCGCGCCGGAACCTGATCCACCGCCGTGGGCCCAGGTCCACCAGCCGTACCCGGCGAGGGCGATGAAGACGACCTGGAGTCCGGCGTCCGCGTACAGGCCCGCCTGGAGGAACAGCACGATGAAGAACACGTTGTTGGCAAGTCCCACCGGCCAGTTGGCGATGTGCTGCCGGGCCACCAGCCAGACGCAGAGCGCGCCGGTCGCGAAGCCGAGGATCTCGGTCCAGGTGAGGCTCACGCCCGTACCTCCTTAATGGTCACTATGACTATAAAGGCGTTCGGGGCGACCGCACAAGGTTTCGGGGACGGCCATGAGTTTCGCGGGCGCCCATGACGAAAGAGCCCGGCTCCCCGTACGAAACGGGGAACCGGGCTCTGTTCAGCGGGTGTTCGGCGTGCTTAGAGGTCGACCTCGCGCATCAGCATGCCGACCTCGGTGTTGGTGAGGCGGCGCAGCCAGCCGGACTTCTGGTCGCCGAGCCCGATCGGGCCGAAGGCGACCCGCACGAGCTTCTCGACCGGGAAGCCGGCCTCGGCCATCATGCGGCGCACGATGTGCTTGCGGCCCTCGTGGAGCTCGATCTCGACGAGGTAGTTCTTGCCGGTCTGCTGGACGACGCGGAAGGCGTCGGCCCGCGCGTAGCCGTCCTCCAGCTGGATGCCCTCCTTGAGCCGCTTGCCGATCTCGCGCGGCAGCGGGCCCGTGATGGCGGCCAGGTAGGTCTTCTTCACGCCGTACTTGGGGTGGGTCAGACGGTGGGCCAGCTCGCCGTGGTTGGTGAGCAGGATGATGCCCTCGGTCTCGGTGTCGAGCCGGCCGACGTGGAAGAGCCGGGTCTCGCGGTTGGTGACGTAGTCACCGAGGCACTGGCGGCCGTCCGGGTCCTCCATGGTGGAGACGACGCCGGCCGGCTTGTTCAGGGCGAAGAACAGGTACGACTGGGTGGCGACGGTCAGGCCGTCCACCTTGATCTCGTCCTTCTCGGGGTCGACGCGCTTGCCCTGTTCGAGCACGATCTCGCCGTTGACCTCGACACGGGCCTGCTCGATCAGCTCCTCGCAGGCGCGCCGCGAGCCCATGCCGGCCCGGGCGAGGACCTTCTGCAGCCGCTCGCCCTCCTGCTCGGCGCCGGGGAAGGTCTTGGGGGTCTTCACGTCCGGCTTGTCGGCGTACCGGTCGCGGTTGCGCTGCTCGATCTTGGCGTCGAGCTCGCGCGGGCGGGCCTGGCCCAGACGCTGGCCGTGCGGGCCGCGGCGCACCGGGGTACCGCCCTGGGGCGACTTCGGGCCGCCCTTGGCGCCGCCGCGCGCGGAGGCGCCGCGACCGCTGCGGGGGGCGTCGCCGCCCACGTCGTAGGTGCGCTCCTCGGGGCGCAGCGGGCGCGGCTTGCCGCTGCCGCTCTGGCGCGGGCCGCCGGCCTTGCGCTGGTCGTCGCGCCCGCCACCGGCGCCGCGGTTGCCGCCCCGGCCACCGGCGCCACCGCCACTGCTGCTGCCGCGGCCGCCGCTGTTGCCACCACGGCTCCCGCCGTTGTTTCCGCTGCTGTTCCTGCCGCTGCTGCTTCGCATCACATTTCCGTCTTGTCGTCTGCGGGGGTTTCCGGCGCGTCCGGCGCGTCCGGATCGAACGACGGCACACCCTCCAGCGTCTCGGCCTCGATCGCGTCCGCCTCGGGGAGGAAGGGCGCGAGCTCCGGGAGCTCGTCCAGGCCGCGCAGGCCCATCCGCTCCAGAAAGTAGTTCGTCGTCCTGTACAGGATCGCACCTGTTTCGGGTTCCGTGCCCGCCTCGTCGACCAGACCCCGCTGGAGCAGGGTCCGCATGACCCCGTCACAGTTCACTCCGCGCACCGCGGAGACCCGCGAGCGGCTCACCGGCTGGCGGTACGCGACGACCGCCAGGGTCTCCAGGGCCGCCTGGGTGAGCCGGGCCTGCTGGCCGTCCAGGACGAAGCCCTCGACGGCGTCCGCGTAGGCGGCCCGGCTGTAGAACCGCCAGCCGCCCGCCACGAGCCTCAGCTCGAATCCGCGACCCTGGACGGTGTACTCGTCCGCCAGCTCCCGCAGGGCGTCCGCCACGGCCCGCCTCGGCCTTTCCAGGACCTTCGCGAGGTGTTCCTCGGTGGCGGGCTCGTCGACGACCATGAGGACGGCTTCCAGGGCGGGCTTCAGCTCCAGCTCCTCCGTCACGCGTTCTCCTCCTCCGTCACCACTTGGTCGAACTCGTCGGTCACCGTCGGCGCCCCGTCGCCGTCCCCGCCGCTCCAGCGCACCATCAGCTCCCCCAGCGCCTCGTCCTGGTCCAGGACGACGGCCTTCTCGCGGTACAGCTCCAGGAGGGCCAGGAACCGGGCGACCACCGTGAGGGTGTCCGGGGCGTCCTCGGCCAGCACCCGGAAGCTGACCTCCCCGGCCTCCCGCAGCCGGGCCACCACGATCTCGGCCTGCTCGCGCACGGACACCAGCGGGGCGTGGATGTGATCGACGTACACCTGCGGCTTCGCCTTGGGCTGCATGGCCTTCACGGCCAGCTTGGCGAACCCCTCGGCACCGATGCTGATGACGACCTCGGGCAGCAGCTCGGCGAGCTGCGCCTCCAGGCCGACGGTACGGGGATACCTGCGGGCCTCCGCGTCCAGCCGCTCACTGAAGATGTCGGCGATCCGCTTGTACGCCCGGTACTGCAGCAGCCGCGCGAACAGCAGGTCCCGGGCCTCCAGGAGCGCGAGGTCGGCCTCGTCCTCCACCTCGGCGGCGGGCAGCAGCCGGGCGGCCTTGAGGTCGAGCAGAGTGGCCGCGACGACGAGGAACTCGGTCGTCTGGTCCAGATCCCAGTCGGGCCCCATGCCCCGGATGTGCGCCATGAACTCGTCGGTCACCTTGGAGAGGGCGACCTCGGTGACGTCCATCTTGTGCTTGGAGATCAGCTGAAGGAGAAGGTCGAAGGGCCCCTCGAAGTTGGCGAGCCGAACGGTGAACCTGCCGTCGCGGGGTTCGGGGGCAGGCCCGGAATCGTCGGCCTCCGCCTGCACCCCCAGGGGCGCGGGGAACTGCGCGACCAGCCCAGGACGGTCCGCAGCCGCCGACAAGAGGTCCGGTGCGTCGACGGGGGCGGACGCCGGATCCGGGGGCGCAGCGCCAGGGCCCTCAGCCACTCCCGCGGCGGCCCGCCCAGGGCTTTCGGGAAGGGGCGGGGTGGGGGAAGAACCACCCGGCCCCCGCCCGAGCGCACGGCGAGCCCCCCGCGCAGCGGGAGCATTCGGTTCGTCGGCGGCGGGCAAGAGGCGTTCCAGGGGGTGCGGAGCGGGCGGTACGAAGCGCGGGGCGGCACGCGGCCGCACGCCGCAGGCTAACGGCTACCGCCCCCGAAGACGCCGTACGAGAATGCTCGCGTCGCCCCGCGACTCCAGGTCCGCGAGGACGACGGCGACGGCCTCACGGACGATCCGCCCGCGGTCGACCGCGAGCCCGTGCTCCCCCCGCAGGACCAGGCGCGCGTGCTCCAGGTCCATGAGCTCCTCCGCGGAGACGTACACGGTGATCTTCTCGTCGTGCCGCTCGCGCCCGCTGGGCCGCCGGTTGGCCGCCCGCTGCCGGCGCCGCTGCTGGGCGGTGCCGGAGCCGGAGGAGGAGCCGCCCTGCGCGGGCGTGCGCCGGGCCTTGGCGGTCTCCGCCTCGGCGGCGCCGCGGCTGCGCTGTTCGGCCGAGCCGGAGTCCTCCTCGGCGGCGGTGTGCTCCGTCTCGGGCGCGGGCTCGGCCGTGACCGGCTCGCTCTCGCCCGCCGGAGCCGGCACCCTCGCCTCGCCGTTGGCCCCTCGCCTCGGGGCGGACGGCGAGAGCGCCATCCCCCCGGTCGTACGGAACAGCTCGTCGGCCCCGGGCAGACTCACTCGGCGTGACACCGGGCGAGCACCTCCCTGGCGAGCTGACGGTAGGCGGCCGCGCCGACGGAGTTGGAGGCGTACGTCGTGATCGGCTCACCGGCGACGGTGGTCTCCGGGAAGCGCACGGTGCGGCCGATGACCGTGTGGTAGACGTGGTCGTCGAAGGCCTCGACCACGCGGGCCAGGACCTCCCGGCTGTGCACCGTGCGGGAGTCGTACATCGTGGCGAGGATGCCGTCCAACTCCAGGTCGGGGTTGAGGCGTTCCTGCACCTTCTCGATCGTCTCGGTGAGCAGCGCGACACCGCGCAGCGCGAAGAACTCGCACTCCAGCGGCACGATCACCTTGTGAGCCGCCGTCAGGGCGTTGACGGTGAGCAGGCCGAGCGAGGGCTGACAGTCGATCACGATGTAGTCGTAGTCCTGCATCAGCGGCTTCAGCGCCCGCTGGAGCGTGGACTCGCGCGCGACCTCGCTCACCAACTGCACCTCGGCGGCGGACAGGTCGATGTTGCTCGGCAGCAGGTCCATGTTGGGGACCGCGGTCTTGAGCAGCACCTCGTCGGCCGACATGCCCCGCTCCATGAGCAGGTTGTAGACGGTGAGGTCGAGTTCCATCGGGTTCACGCCGAGGCCGACCGACAGGGCACCCTGCGGGTCGAAGTCGACGAGCAGCACGCGGCGTCCGTACTCCGCGAGCGCGGCACCCAGGTTGATGGTCGACGTCGTCTTGCCCACGCCGCCCTTCTGGTTGCACATCGCGATGATCTTCGCGGGACCGTGGTCGGTCAGCGGACCCGGGATCGGGAAGTACGGCAGCGGCCGTCCGGTCGGGCCGATCCGCTCGCGGCGCTGGCGGGCGGCGTCGGGTGCGAGGGTGGCCGCGTACTCGGGGTCGGGCTCGTACTCGGCGTCGGGGTCGTAGAAGTGCCCCTGGGGCACTTCGTCAAAGTCGGCGAGAGCGGCGGTCTCCCGGCCGCTCTCGTTGCCGGCCGTGGCGTTCACGTGTAGGCCGTCCATCATCCGTGGGGCTGTCGTCATGTGCTGGGTGGTTTCGAAGGTGCGGACCGCGACGGAGCCGACAGCCTCGGGCCCCGAAGGGCTCTGGCCCCGTACGGACATCCCCGCAGGGATTCCTGACTGACCACCTCCGGGAGTAAATGTCGACTCATTCACAAGTCGTCTTACCTCCTTGGACGTGACCAGGAAACTTTATCGATAGGTCAGCGTGGCACCATGCCGACGGTTGGCGACTCTATGGCGTGTCACCGGTCCGCAGCAACACAATCCGCCGGACCCGGCCCGATGTGTCGGCAACCGAACACCACTCTGTCAAGGGCGTACGGGCACTCAGACGCGCGTTTCACCGGTGCGCGAAACGGTTAAAGGGTTACGTTCGAGGCGAGTTGAGCGAGCCTGGCACAGGTGGGCGGAAGTGTCGCGATACACATCCGGCCGGACCTTGGTCGACAAGGTCCGGCCGGATGTACGAGGTTGACGGTCCGCGTTGACGAACCGGCTTTTTACTAGCCGAGAAGCGCGTGCAGCTCGACCTGGTCCAGGCCGTGGGCCTCGGCGACCGGGCCGTAAACGACCTGGCCGTCATGGGTGTTGAGGCCGAGCGCGAGCGCGGCGTCGCGGCGCAGCGCCTCGACCCAGCCGTTGTTCGCCAGCGACACGATGTAGGGCAGCGTGGCGTTGGTGAGGGCGTAGGTGGAGGTGTTCGGCACCGCGCCCGGCATGTTGGCGACGCAGTAGAAGACCGAGTTGTGGACCATGAAGGTCGGCTCGGCGTGGGTGGTCGGACGCGAGTCCTCGAAGCAGCCGCCCTGGTCGATCGCAATGTCGACAAGGACACTTCCGGGCTTCATCTTGGCGACGAGCTCGTTGGTGACCAGCTTCGGGGCCTTGGCGCCGGGGATGAGCACCGCGCCGATGACGAGGTCGGCCTCGATGACGGCCTTCTCCAGCTCGTAGGCGTTGGAGACGATCGTCTGCACCTTGGTGCCGAAGATCTTGTCGGCCTCGCGGAGCTTGTTGATGTCCTTGTCGAGCAGGGTCACGTGGAAGCCCATACCGACGGCGATCTGCGCCGCGTTCCAGCCGGAGACACCGCCGCCGATGACGACGGCACGGCCGGCGTGGGTGCCGGGGACGCCACCGGGCAGCACGCCGCGGCCGCCGGCCGAGCGCATCAGGTGGTAGGCGCCGACCTGCGGGGCCAGCCGGCCCGCGACCTCGGACATCGGGGCGAGCAGCGGCAGCTGGCGGTTGGCCGTCTCGACGGTCTCGTACGCGATCGCGGTGGTGCCGGACTCCAGGAGGGCGTCCGTGCACTCGCGGGAGGCGGCGAGGTGCAGGTAGGTGAAGAGCGTCTGGTCCTTGCGGAGGCGGTGGTACTCCTCCGCGATGGGCTCCTTGACCTTCAGCAGCAGGTCGGCGGTGGCCCAGACCTCGTCGGCGCTGCCGAGGATCTCCGCACCCGCGGAGACGTACTCGGCGTCCGTGATCGAGGAGCCGACGCCGGCGTTCTGCTCGACGAAGACCTGGTGGCCGTGGCGCACGAGCTCGTGCACACCGGCGGGGGTGATGGCCACCCGGAACTCGTTGTTCTTGACCTCGCGGGGGATGCCGACCTTCACGTCGATCACGGTCCTTGACTCAGGGGAAAACGGGGGCAATGCCATACATACCCGGACACACACGGGCGCACCGGGAGACACCGCAGGATGTTGCGGCTCACCCAGTCTAATGAAGGTCTTCCCGCTGTCTACCCTTACAAAGCTTTAATCTTTGGCCGAAGGACTACGGATTTCGCAGGTCCCCTGCGCTTGACGGCTCATCTTCCAGCAATCTGTCCGCCGTGCCCCGGTGCAACCGCGCGGCCGCGGGGTCGCCGAGCCGGTCCAGGGTGTCGGCGAGCCTGAGCTGGAGCGCGGCCTCAAGGCGCAGATCACCGGCCCTGCGCGCGGACTCGACCGCCTCGCGGCAGGTGCGCAGCGACTCCTCGGGGCGCCCCGCGTACTCCTGGACCCGGGCCGCCTCGCTCAACGCCCTTGCCTGGCTGGGGAGATCGCCGAGCCGCCGGTATCCGGCCACCGCGGCCCGCCAGCTGCGCAGCGCCTCGCCGTAGCGGCCCGCGTACGTGTGCACGGCGGCGAGCCTCCCGTACAGCCGGGCCTCGTCCGCCCGTTCGCCGCGCGCGAGGCGCTGGGAAAGGGCCCGCCCGTACCAGTCGGAGGCCCGCTGCCAGTCGCCCAGCTCCTGGTGGGCGCCGCCTACGGATTCCATCGCGCGGCCGGTCGCGTACGCGTCGTTCGCGGCGCGGCCCGCGTCCAGGGCGGCCCGGTAGCGGGCAAGGGCCGCGGTCGTCCGCCCGGTCCCGGCGTCCAGGTCGCCCAGGTTGAGCAGGGCCGCGGCCTTCTCGCGGTGCAGCTC
This sequence comes from Streptomyces sp. NBC_00212, assembly GCF_045206365.1. Lineage (NCBI taxonomy): Bacteria > Bacillati > Actinomycetota > Actinomycetes > Kitasatosporales > Streptomycetaceae > Streptomyces > Streptomyces sp. NBC_00212. The sequence goes on along the minus strand of NZ_CP108115.1, from coordinate 6,759,236 downwards.
GCGGCGCTCGGCGACGTCCAGGACGAGCTGGTGCAGGCCGTACAGGTCGGGGGCCGCGGCCTCGGCGCCCCGGTGCGCGGCGAGCGCGCGGACCAGCGCGGCCACCAGGCGCCGGGCCAGCGTGTCGAGCTCGCCGTCCTCCACCGCGATCCGGGCGGCGGCGAGCAGCGCGGGCCGGCGGCCGCTCAGCCAGGCGTCGGCGACGGCCGCGCTGGGGAAGCGCAGGGCCCGCGGCAGGCCCGCGAGCTTCTTGCGGGCGGGCGAGCCCTCCGGCTCGGTGACCGCCCGGCAGGACTGGAGCAGCCGAACGGTCCGCTCCAGCATCCGGGCCCGGGCCAGCTGGATCTCGCCGGGCCGGTCCACGCTCTCGCAGAGCGTGCGAAGGAGCGGCGCGAGGGCGCCGGGCACCCGGTACTGCTCGGGGGCGTCCGGGTCGCGCCGCAGCAGTCCGAACGTCACGAAGTCGGCGAGCGCCGCCTGGGCGCCCGAGACCGAGCAGCCGGCAAGGGCGGAGGCGGTGTGCGCGTCGGCGACCCCGGCGGGGGCGAGCGCGAGCAGTCGCAGTATCCGCGCGGCCGGCTGCGAGAGGGAGTCGTACGCGAGCCGGAAGGAACGTGCCAACGGCCTTGCGGCGCTGGGGAGTTCGGCTTCTTCGTCGGACATGGAGCGCAGTTGTTTGGCCACGTCGGAGATGGCGGCCTTGGGGCGGGCGCGGAGCCAGCCGCCGACCAGGACGAGAGCGGCGGGCTGTCCGCCGCACTCTTCGGCGAGGGTCTCGGCGGCGCGCGGGTCCACCGTGACGCGCACCGCGCCGGTGAAGCCCTCCAGGAGTTCGACGGCCGACTTCACGTCGAGGCCGCCCAGCGTGCACGGACGCACGTCCGGGATTCCGGTGAGCGGTCCCTCGGCGGTGGCCACGACCAGGGATTTGGAGGTGTCGGGCAGCAGCGGGCCGACCTGTTCGGCGTCGGCCGCGTCGTCGAGCAGCACGATCGCCCGGCGGCCCGCGAGCGCGGTGCGGACCAGTTCGGTCAGCTCGTCCTGGCCGGCTCCGGGCGGCGCCGGGACCCTCAGGGCGTCGAGCAGGTCCCGGGCGACCCGGTCGGCCGGGACGCGGACCCCGCCGGGTTCGGTGAGCGTGGCCCGCAGGATCCCGTCCGGGTAGTCGCCGGCCACCTGGCGGGCGAGTTCGGCGGCGAGCGCGGTGCGACCGGATCCGGGCCGGCCGGCGATCAGCAGGACCCTGGCCCGGGGCGACTTCTTTCCTGACAGAGTGTCAAGTCCGGCCCGTTCGATGTCGGCCCGTAGTTCCTTCAACTCCCGCTGCCTGCCCAGGAATTGCTCCGTGCGCTGCCCGACGGCTGCGCCGCCCACGTCCACCGCCTGATCCGTCACGGGCCACGCTCCGTCCGCCTGCGCACCTGGAGACCGTGCGGGTCTCCGCACGGGCAGTCCGAGCGTAGTTCACCCTTCGTGACCGTTTGGGCGGAGCACGGCGGGGATGTCGCCCGATCGGATCAGCGGATTTTCAGATCGAATGCGGGAGGGGTGGGCTCACTCCTCGAACGGGCGGGCCGGCCAGGGCGCCCCGGCCGGGCGCAGCGCGTCGAAGCCGTCCCCGTTCAGGACCGCGGCCAGCGCGAGGGCGCCGACCACCAGGCAGGTGTTGTGCAGCTCCCCCGCGAGGGCGCCCCGTACGAGATCGGCGACCGGGACCCGGGCCAGCTCCATGTCGGCCTCCTCCTCGGAGACCTCGAAGCGCTCGCCCTCCGCCTCGGACAGGTCCCGCGCCAGGAAGATCCGTACGGCTTCGTCGCTGCCGCCCGGGCTCGTGTACACATCGGTCAGAACGTGCCACCGCTCGGCCTTGACGTGCGCCTCCTCGTACAGCTCGCGCTGGGCGGCGTGCAGCGGGTTCTCGCCGGGCACGTCCAGGAGCCCGGCCGGGATCTCCCACAGCTTCTGGCGTACGGGGTGGCGGTACTGGCGCAGCACCAGGACGCGGCCCTCGTCGTCCAGGGCGAGGATCGCCACCGAGCCGGGGTGGGTCTGGTAGTCGCGCTGGTGGACCGCGCCGTCGGGCATCACGACGTCGTCGGTGCGCACCCCGGTCTTGTGGCCGGTGAAAGGGGTGGCACTCGCCACGACCTGCCAGTGTTCGGCGGTGTCCTCGATGGCCATGACGGCGTCCTCCCACAGTGCGCGCGCAAAACAGAACCGGGGTACGAATCCTTCGGAAAGGTCCGTACCCCGGCAACGTTAACCGGTGGTGACTACTTGGCGGGCTTGCCCGTCTTGCGCTCGACGGCGGCCTTGACCAGGCCCGCGAAGAGCGGGTGCGGGCGCGTCGGGCGCGAGCGCAGCTCCGGGTGCGCCTGGGTGGCGACCAGGTAGGGGTGCACCTCGCGCGGGTACTCGACGTACTCGACGAGCTTGTTGTCCGGGGAGGTGCCCGAGAAGACGATGCCCGTCTTCTTCTCCAGCTCCGCGCGGTAGGCGTTGTTCACCTCGTAGCGGTGGCGGTGGCGCTCCTCGACGTAGGGCTGGTCGTCGTAGACCTCGCGGACGATGGAGCCCTCGGCGAGCTTCGCCGGGTACAGGCCGAGCCGCATCGTGCCGCCCAGGTCGCCGGCGCCCTCGACGTAGGCCAGCTGCTCCTCCATCGTCGAGATGACGGGGTGGGCGGTGGCGGCGTCGAACTCGGTGGAGTTGGCGTCCGGGATGCCGGCCAGGTTGCGCGCGGCCTCAATGACGATGCACTGCAGGCCGAGGCAGATGCCGAGCAGCGGCACCTTGTTCTCACGGGCGTACTGGATCGCGCCGATCTTGCCGTTGACGCCGCGGTCGCCGAAGCCGCCGGGCACCAGGATCGCGTCGACGTCGCCGAGGTGCTTCTTGGCGCCGGCCGGGGTCTTGCAGTCGTCCGAGGTGACCCACTTGACCTTGACGCGGGCCTTGTTGGCGAAGCCGCCGGCCCGCATGGCCTCGGTGATCGAGAGGTAGGCGTCGGGCAGGTCGATGTACTTGCCGACCAGCGCGACGGTCACCTCGTGCAGCGGGTTGTGGACCCGGTCGAGCAGGTCGTCCCACTGCGTCCAGTCCACATCGCGGAACGGCAGGTCCAGCTTGCGGACGACGTAGGCGTCCAAACCCTCGGTGTGGAGCACCTTGGGGATGTCGTAGATCGACTTGGCGTCGATGGCGGCGACCACGGCCGCCTCGTCGACGTCGCACATCAGCGAGATCTTGCGCTTGATGGACAGCGGCACCTCGCGGTCGGCGCGCAGCACGATCGCGTCGGGCTGGATGCCGATGTTGCGCAGGGCCGCGACCGAGTGCTGGGTCGGCTTGGTCTTCAGCTCGCCCGAGGGGCCGATGTAGGGCAGCAGCGAGATGTGCACGACGAACACGTTGTCGCGGCCGACCTCGTGGCGGACCTGGCGGACGGTCTCCAGGAACGGCAGCGACTCGATGTCGCCGACCGTGCCGCCGACCTCGGTGATGACGACGTCGACGTCGTCGGTCGCCATGCGGCGGATGCGGTGCTTGATCTCGTTGGTGATGTGCGGGATGACCTGAACGGTGTCGCCGAGGTACTCGCCGCGCCGCTCCTTGGCGATGACCTGCGAGTAGACCTGGCCGGTGGTCACGTTGGCGGACCCGTCGAGGTCCACGTCGAGGAAGCGCTCGTAGTGGCCGATGTCCAGGTCGGTCTCGGCGCCGTCGTTGGTGACGAACACCTCGCCGTGCTGGAACGGGTTCATCGTGCCCGGGTCGACGTTCAGGTACGGGTCGAGCTTCTGCATCGTGACCCGCAGGCCCCGCGCCTTGAGGAGCGCACCCAGGCTGGAGGCAGTCAGACCCTTGCCGAGGGAAGAGGCGACACCCCCGGTGACGAAGATGTGCTTGGTCGTCGTGGCTGCGCTGTTTCGCAAAGCCTTGGGCTGCATGGCCAAGAGGGGGCTCCCGTGGTCGCTGTGTGGAGTGCGTGCCGGTCACCCTGTGTGGATCTTGTACGGAATCCGTACGCGTTTCCAGGGGTGCCGTCGCTGCGGTTCGGGGCTTTTTTCAGCACCCGGCCACGGGCTACCAGGGTATCAGCGACAGCGGGAGACCGCGTCCGGCCACGCTCCGTATGCGGCCGGTCAGCCCTGAGTACGAGCCTCACTCGTTCGGCCCAATGGCGTTCAAGGAAGGCTCCAGCGGATCACTGGGGTGCGTCGTATCCTGCTCGGACACTCGCTTGCCGAGCCACCTGGTAGCACGGGAACACCCCGTCCGTCATCCGGAACATGCGCTCGTTGGCGAACCCTTGACCGCTGTCGCTGTAAGCGCCCCCAGGGGCGGACGTGGCCGTTCGACTGGAGATTGCACGTGGCCGGGCGCATCGAGGATTACGCACTCATCGGAGACATGCAGACCGCGGCACTGGTCTGCCGGGACGGCACGGCGGACTGGCTCTGCCTGCCCCGCTTCGACTCGCACGCCGTCTTCGCCGGACTGCTCGGCACCGAGGAACACGGGTTCTGGCGGGTCGGCCCGGCACATGGTGCCGAGGAACCGCCACCGGCGGCCGACCGCCGTCGCTACCGGGGCGACTCGCTCATCCTGGAATCCGAGTGGGACACCCCGCGCGGCACGGTCCGGGTGACCGACTTCATGCCGCCGCGCGACGGAGCCCCGCAGCTGATCCGCATCGTGGAGGGCGTCAGCGGCCGGGTCCCGATGCGCTCCATGCTGCGCATGCGGTTCAGTTACGGCCGGATCACCCCCTGGGTGCACAAGGTCGACAACCGTACGGTGGCCGTCGCGGGCCCCGACTCGGTGTGGCTGGACACCGATGCGGAGACGTACGGCAAGAACCTCACGACGTACTCCGACTTCACGGTCTCGCCCGGCGAGCGGGTCGCGTTCACCATCAGCTGGCAGCCCTCGCACCGCGAGGAGCCCGCGCTGCCGGAGCCCGAGGCGTCCCTGATGGCGACCGAGGACTTCTGGCGGGAGTGGGTGGAGCACTGCACCTACCACGGGCCCTACCGCGAGGCCGTGGTCCGCTCCCTGATCACCCTGAAGGCGCTCACCTACGCCCCGACCGGCGGCATCGTGGCCGCCCCCACGATGTCGCTGCCCGAGCACATCGGCGGCGAGCGCAACTGGGACTACCGCTACACCTGGCTGCGGGACGCCGCGATCACCCTGTCCTCGCTGCTGCGCACCGGCTACCGCGAGGAGGCCCGCGCCTGGCGCGAGTGGCTGCTCCGCTCGGTCGCGGGCGACCCCGAGAACCTCCAGATCATGTACGGGATCGCCGGCGAGCGGGAGCTCGGCGAGACCGAGCTCGACTGGCTGCCCGGGTACGAGAACTCGACGCCGGTACGGGCCGGCAACGGCGCCGCCCACCAGCTCCAGCTCGACGTGTACGGCGAGGTCACCGAGGCGCTGCACCTGGCGCACATGACGGGCCTGGCCCGCAACGACTACGCCTCGCTGCTCCAGCTGAAGCTGATCCGCTACCTGGAGAGCCACTGGGACCAGCCGGACGAGGGGATCTGGGAGGTACGCGGCCCGCGCCGCCACTTCGTGCACTCCAAGGTGATGGCCTGGGTCGCCGTGGACCGCACGATCAAGCTCATCGAGTCCGGCGACGCGGACGGCCCGCTCGACAAGTGGCGCGAGCTGCGCGACGACATCCACCGGGACGTCTGCGAGAAGGGCTACGACAAGGAACGCAACACCTTCACGCAGTCCTACGGCTCGCAGGAGCTGGACGCCTCCTTGCTGCTCATCCCGCAGATGGGCTTCCTGCCGCCGGACGACAAGCGCGTGATCGGCACGATCGAGGCGATCCAGCGCGAGCTGTCCACGCCGGACGGGTTCATCCTGCGCTACCCCACCACGGGCGGCGACGGGGAGAACCTGGACGGCCTGTTGGGCGAGGAGGGCGCGTTCCTGGCCTGCTCGTTCTGGATGGCGGACGACCTCGCGATGATCGGCCGGGTCGACGAGGCCCGCAAGCTCTTCGAGAAGCTCCTGGCCCTGCGCAACGACCTGGGGCTGCTCGCGGAGGAGTGGGATCCGCACCTCCAGCGCCAGGTCGGCAACTTCCCGCAGGCCTTCAGCCACGTTCCGCTGATCGACACGGCCCTGCGCCTTACCGCTTCGGGCGCGTACGGCGGCTGACGGCCGGGCCGGCCCACGGGCCGTCTCCGAGTTCCCACGGGTTCTCGGAGGCGGCCCGTCCGCATATCGGGGTGACGTACGCCACAACGAGCGGGTCCGGGCGCGTAACCGCAGGTAGCGTCCGGCGCATGCGGTGTCGTCCCGGGGGCGGGCTCCGGGTCCCGCGGGACGAGAGGTGGGCGCAGTGGACACGCAGGGCGGGATCACCGTGCAGCGCGCGCTTGAGCTGCCGGGGCTGCGCGGCGGTCTCCCGGAGGTCGTGGCGGGCGCCGAGCGGCTCCAGCGCACGGTGCGCTGGGTGCACGCCGGCGAGGTGCCCAACATCGCCTCGCTGCTCAAGGGCGGCGAGCTGCTCCTGACCACCGGGCTCGGCCTCGGCACCCGCCCCGCCGAGCAGCGCGCCTTCGTACGCAGGCTCGCGGACCGGGGCATCGCGGCCCTCGTCGTGGAGCTCGGCCCGCGCTTCGCCCGGCTGCCGGCCACCATCGTGGAGACCGCGCGGGCCGCCGGGCTCCCCCTCGTCCAGCTGCACCGCGAGGTGCCGTTCGTCGCGGTGACCGAGGAGATCCACACCGAGATCGTCAACGGCCACTACGCCCTGCTCCAACGCGCCGAGGAAGTCCACCAGCGGTGTACGGGCGCACTGCTCGGGGGCGGCGGGATCCCCCAAGTCCTGGGCATTCTGGCCGACTTCACCGCCAACCCGGTCTTCCTGGAGACCCCCGACGGCCAGCTCCTGTACGCCGCGGCCTGCGAGGCGGGCGAGGCCGCCGCCGACCCGCTGCAGGTCTGGGAGGGGCTGCGCGGCCAGCGCGAGGCCCGCGCGTCGGGGCCGCCGACGGGCGCGGTCCTGGTGGACGTGCCGGGCGGCGGCCACGGCGCGGGCGCGGTACGGGCCCGCCTGGCGCTGCTCGCGGTCGGCCCGCCGCTCCTTCCCGTGCACCGGATGGCGGCCGAGCGGGCCGCGGGCATCCTGGCCGTCGTCCTCATGCAGGCCCGCCAGGAGGAGGAGTTGGCCGCGCGCGGCCGGGGCGACTTCCTGACCGACCTCGCCGAGGGCCGCATCACCCCCGACGACGCGCCCGGCCAGGCCAAGGTCCTCGGCTTCAAGCCCGGCGAGGGGCCGCTGCTCCCGGTGGTGATGCGCCTCGCCTCGGAGCTCGCCCCGACGGGCAACTGGGCGGTCCTCGCGAGGGCGGTCCTCGAAGAGCTGTCCTCGGTGGGCGTGCCGGTCCTGCTCGGCGTACGCCCGGTCGAGGGCCGGGTGCCGCTGCTGCTCGGGCTGCGCTCCGAGTCGGAGCGTACGGCCGTGGCCGACCGGGTCGCGGCGGCCCTGCGGGCGGGCGTCGAGCGGGCCGGCCTGATGGGCGCGCGGGCCGGGACGCAGCCGGTGGTCGTGGTGGGGGTGGCGGGCGGCTGGGCGGCGGCGGGCGCCGGTCTCAGGCACGCGGCGGAAACCGCGGCGGCCGCCCAGGGGCTGCCCGAGCGGCCCTGGTACGACGCCCGGCGCCTCGACATCGACCTGCTCCTTTGGCGGCTGCGCGAACACCCCGACCTCGCGGCGTTCGTGGAGCGGGCGATCGGCCCGCTCCAGGCCCACGACCGCGCCTCCCGGCCGCCCCTGCTGCCCACCCTGGCGACCTATCTGGCGCACGCGGGCCGGAAGGCGGAGACCGCCCGCGAGCTCCATCTCAACCGGCAGACCCTGTACAACCGCCTGGCCCGCATCGCGGACCTCCTCGGCACGGATCTGGACGACCCGCAGACGGTCCTCGCCCTGTCGCTCGCGCTGCGGGCCCGCAGGCACGTGGCGGGCTAGCGCCTAGGATCCCGCCAACTCGTCGTAGACGGCGAGGACTTGAGCAACCGTTTCGTCCTCGGTGGGCCAGGTCTCGGCCTGCGCCCGCCCGGCCGCGGCCAGCGTGCGGCACGCCTCGGCGTCCGTGAGGAGGCGTACGACCGCCTCCGCGAGCGCCCCGGCGTCGCCGTACGGGACGAGCAGGGCCGCGTCCCCCACCAGCTCCGGCACCCCGCCCACGGCCGTCGCGACCAGCGGCACGCCGAGGCGCAGCGCCTCCTGGGCGAGCAGCGAGCGGGCCTCCCAGCGGCTGGGCAGGACCGCGATGTCGGCGGCGGCGAGCAGCTCGGTGATGTCGTCGCGCCGCCCGACGAGCCGGACCGGCAGCGCCTCCGCCTCGATCCGGCGCTGCAGCGCGGCCCGGCCGGGCCCCTCCCCCGCGATGACGAGCAGCGGCGCCGGGTCGAGATCGCGCCAGGTGCGGGCCGCGTCCAGGAGCACCTCGTAGCCGCGGTGTTCGACGAGGCTGCCCACGGCCATCAGCAACGGCCGGTCCACGGCGCCGAGTTCGGCCCGCGCCTTGCCGTCGAGGAGCCCGGACGGAAGGCGGGGCGCGGGGACGGCGACCGCGGCGAGCCGGGCGTCCCGCGCGCCGCGGCTGCGCGCCCGGTCCACGAGGTCGGACGAGGTGGCGAGGACCACGGCCGCGGCCCGCGAGACCCGGCGTTCGAGCAGGCCCAGGATCTGGCCGCGGGCTCCTTCGGCGTGCGAGCGGGTGTGCCAGGTGACGACCAGCGGCACGCCCTTGCGGCCCCGGAGCGCGAGGGCGGCGCGTACGGCCGCGTGCAGCCCGTGCGCGTGGACGACGTCCGCGTCGGCGCAGGCGGCCCGCAGCGCGCCGACCGCCGCCGGGTCGCCGCGCCGCGAGACCGGTACGAAATGAGCCCCGGCGGCGAGGAAGTCGTACTCCCGCTCCAGTTCGGCGGGCGCGCAGACGGTGACGCGCACGCCCCGCGCGACCAGACCGGCCGCGAGCGACCTGACATGCGCGCTGCTGCCCGCGCTGCCGCCGCCCAGCACTTGGACCGTACGCAGCTGAGTCACGTGAACAGGCTCCCGGAGCGGCCGAGTCGGCGGTGGAGGTCGGTGGTTCCCGGCCAAGGATGCCAGTCCGTACGGGCGTTCCGGGACCGTCCGGGGGTTCCTTCCGTGTCGCGCCGGGAAGATCGCCGCACCCGAAACACCCCCATGGGTGAACGAACATGTGCGCCAGGCCTTTCGGCAAGGGCAGCGCGACACCCTCAGCGCGGAATCCGGGACTCCGCCCACGCCGGTCCGGGACAGGCGCGCGGGAGGCCGTCAGCGCGGAATGCGGGACTCCGCCCGGGCGGCCGCGGCGAGCAGCGCGGCGGCGCGCACGGCGAGGCCGGCCGCCCTGAGCGCCAAGGGCTATCCGTCCGCGCGGGCGGTTGCCAGGAGTTCCTCCGCGTGCGCCCTGGCCGTCTCCGAGTCCTCCTGGCCGGCCAGCATGCGCGACAGCTCGCGCACCCGGTCCTCGCCCTCCAGGACCGTGACGCCGGAGCGGGTGACCGTGCCGTCATTGGTCTTCTCGACCAGGAGCTGGCGGTCGGCGAACGCCGCCACCTGCGGCAGGTGCGTGACCACCACGACCTGAGCGGACTTGGCGAGCTTGGCGAGCCGACGCCCGATCTCGACCGCCGCCTTGCCGCCGACGCCCGCGTCGACTTCGTCGAAGAGGTAGGTCGGCACCGGGTCCGTGCCCGCGAAGACGACCTCCACCGCGAGCATCACACGCGAGAGCTCACCGCCCGAGGCGCCCTTGGCGATGGGCCGGGGCGGCGCGCCCGGGTGCGGGGCGAGCAGCAGCTCGACCTCGTCGGCGCCGGTCGGCCCGTACGCCACCGTCCTGCCGCCGACCTCGACCCCCTCGGGATCGTCACTCTGGCCGACCGCGAACGACACCCGTGCGTGCGGCATCGCGAGGGAGGCGAGCTCGGCGGTGACGGCCTCCGCGAACCGGGCCGCGGCCTCGGTGCGGGCGTCCGTCAACTCCTGGGCCAGGATGGACAGTTCACCGCGCAACCCGTCCCGCTCGGCCGTGAGCTCCCCGATCCGGTCGTCGTCGCCGTCGAGTTCGGTGAGCCGCGCGGCCCCGTCCTGCGCCCAGGCGAGTACGGCCGTGATGTCCTCGCCGTACTTGCGCGTCAGGGCGGTCAGCGAGGCCCGGCGCTCCTCGACGGCGGCGAGCCGCAGCGGGTCGGCGTCCAGGTCGTCGGCGTATCCGGCGAGTTCGCCCGCCACGTCGCCGAGCAGGATCGCGACCTCGCCGATGCGTTCGGCGAGCGCCGCGAGCGCGGGGTCGTGGGAGCGTACGGCCTCCAGGGCCCGGTGCGCGCCCGCGACCAGGGTCGCGGCGTCCACGCTCTCCGGGTCCTCGGGGTTGCCGGCCAGAGCCGCGTGCGCGAGGGCCGCCGCGGAGGCGAGCGCCTCGGCGTGTCCGAGCCGTTCGGCCTCGGCCGCGAGCTCGGCGTCCTCGCCGGGCAGCGGCTCGACGGCGGCGATCTCGCCGAGACCGAACCGCAGCAGATCGGCCTCCTGGGCGCGCTCGCGCGCCCGCGTGGTCAGCTCGTCCAGTTCGACGGCGACGGCCCGCAGCCGCTTGTAGGCCCCGGCGTACTTGGCGAGGGGACCCGCCACCGCGTCACCGGCGTACCGGTCGAGCGCCTCGCGCTGCCGGGCCGGGCGCAGCAGGCCCTGCTGGTCGGTCTGGCCGTGCACCGCGACGAGTTCGTCGGCGAGTTCGGCGAGCACTCCGACCGGCACCGACCGCCCGCCGAGGAACGCCCGCGAGCGGCCCTCCGCCGAAACGGTACGGCTCACGAGCAGCGCGCCGTCGTCGAGCTCGGCCCCGGCCTCCTCCGCCCGCAGCACCGCCGAGGTGCCGGGCCGCAGCGCGATCCGCCCCTCGACGACCGCCGCCTTGGCGCCGATCCGCACCAACGCGGGGTCGGCACGTCCGCCGAGCAGCAGCCCCAGGCTGGTGACGACCATGGTCTTGCCCGCGCCGGTCTCGCCGGTCACCGCGGTGAAACCGGGCGAAAGCTCCACGACAGCGTCGTCGATGACCCCGAGCGACCGTATCCGCATCTCCTCCAACACGGACACGACCTTACGAGGTCCACAGCCCTGTGTGCGACGCCCCCCGGCCCGTCACCCTCTCGTGGTGCCCGAACCGGCGGTGCGGGGGAAAACCTCAGCAAGATCATGGGGCCTGCCGGATGGTCCTGGCACCACCCTGCCCGCCAGGCTTGACGCATGAGCACAGGACTGGCCCACTCCGCCCTGCGCGGCCACCGCCCGGCGTTCGTCGGGACGTTCGTGGCCGCGCTGTTCGCCGCGACCGTGGTGAGCGCGTCGCTGACCCTCCTGGTCAGCACGTCGACAAAGGGACTGTCCGCGCAGGCACGCGGCGCGCTCGCGGCGAACGACATCGGCGACATGGCGGTCGTGATGCTCATCGGCTCCATCTACATGTCGATCTTCGTGATCGCCTCGACGATGGGCACCGCGGTGACCCAGCAGCACCGCGAGCTCGCGCTGGTACGGGCCATCGGCGCCCGGCCCCGGCAGGTGCGGCGGGCCGTGGTGGTCCAGGCGGTGGCCGCCGCGGTGCCGGCCGCGCTGGCCGGGTTCCTGCTCGGCGGCGGCCTGTTGAGCCGGGTCTGGTTCGCGGGGCTGCGCGACCACGGGCTCGTCCCGGCCGAGGTGGCGTACCGCTTCACGTGGTTCGCGCTGCCCGTGTGTCTGGCGGTCGCCGTGGTGACCTCGGCGCTCGCCGCGTTCCTCGCCTCGCTGCGCTTCTCGATGCTGCGCCCGGCACGGGCCCTGGACGAGGCGTCGGCGGGCCGGCGCGGGCTCGGCAGGGTCCGGGCCCCGCTCGGTGTGATCGCGGTGGCGGGCGGCGGCGCCCTGTCGGTCTCGCTGGCCCACCAGTCGTCCGACGACGCGGCGCAGGCGTCGTTCCTGGTGCTGCTGCTGTTCTGCGTCGGGGCGGGGCTGCTCGGTCCGAAGGTGGTCGGCCCGGCCGCCCGGCTCGTCTCGGCGCCGGCCCGCCGGTTCGGCGGCAGCGCACGCCTGGCGATGCTCAACGTCCGCTCGCAGCCGCGCCGCTTCTCGGCCGCGGTGGTGCCGCTGGTCCTGGTCACCGGCTTCGGGCTCACCAAGATCGCGATGCACACGACGGCGGCCCACTACACGGGTTCGTCGGGCAGCGCGGGCGAGGTCTGGCTGGACTACTTCGGCACCGGTCTCTACGCCGGCTTCGCCGCGATCGCCGCGGCCAACACCCTGGCGATGATCTCCTTCGAGCGGCGCCGCGACATAGCCCTGCTCCGGGTGGTCGGCACGCTGCCGGGCCAGGTCCGCTCGATGGCGGCATGGGAGGCGGGCATCGTCGCGGCCACGGCCCTGGTGCTCGGCGCGGTGGTCGCCCTTGCGACCCTGGCCCCGATGCTGACGGCCGCGTTCGGCTCGTGGATCCCGTACCTGCCGTGGCCGACCGTGCTCGCCATGGCGGGCGGCACGCTGGTCCTGACCCTGCTGGCCACGGGGATACCTGTGCGGTCGGCGCTGCGCAGGCGGGCGATCAGGACGCTGGCCGCGTCCTGAGGCCCGCCGCGCGCGGACCGGTCAGTGCGGCGCGCCGCGCCAACCCGACACCGGCAGGGCGAACTTGGCGACGAGCCGGTCGGTGAACGAGGCGTGGTGCAGCCGGGCGAGCCGTACCGGAACGGCCCCTCGCCGCACCTCCACCCGCGCGCCCGAAGGGAGTTCGACCGTGCGGCGCCCGTCGCACCACAGCACGCCGTGCGGCGTGTGCGGCTGCACCTCGACGGCGAGCACCGAGGTGGGCGAGGTGACCAGGGGCTTGGCGAACAGCGCGTGCGCGCTGATCGGCACCATGAGCAGCGCCTCGACCTCGGGCCACACCACGGGCCCGCCGGCCGAGAAGGCGTAAGCGGTCGAGCCGGTCGGGGTGGCACAGACGATGCCGTCGCAGCCGAACCCGGTCACGGGACGGCCGTCGATCTCCAGGACGACTTCCAGCATCCGCTCGGGCGAGACCTTCTGGACGGCCGCCTCGTTGAGGGCCCAGTCCTCGTGCACCACGTCGCCGTTGTTGTGCACGACGACGTCGAGGGTCATCCGCTCCTCGACCTCGTAGGCCCGTGTCACGACCCGGTCGACGACCTTGTCGAGGTCGTCGCGCTCGGCCTCCGCGAGGAAGCCGACGCGGCCGAGGTTGACGCCGAGCATCGGCACGCCGGACGCCCGGGCGAGCTCGGCGCCGCGCAGCAGGGTGCCGTCACCGCCGAGGACGATGAGCAGTTCACAGGCATCCAGGCACTCGGGGGTGGCCTCCTCGACGATCTCCGCCTCGGCGGGCAGCGGCAGATCGGCCGCCTCCGCCCGCAGCACGCGTACGCCGATGCCGCTGCGCAGCAGGCCCCGTACGACCAGCTCCGCGCTGCGGATGGCGGCCGGCCTTCCGGTGTGCGCGAGCAGGAATACGGTGCGTGCCGCCGTGCTGTTCTCCGGGTTGTTCTCCGACGAGCTCAACGAGGTCCCTCCGCCACTGCGCGCTCCACGTCCGCGGGATCGAGCGCGGGCGCCCCGGCCCGCAGCCACAGAAAGTACTCGACGTTGCCGGAGGGCCCGGGCAGCGGGCTCGCGGTGACCCCGAGGACCCCGAGGCCGAGCGTGGCCGCCTGGGCCGCCACCGTCCGTACGGTCTCGGCCCGCAGCTCGGGGCTGCGCACGACGCCGCCGCTCCCGAGCCGTTCCTTGCCGATCTCGAACTGCGGCTTGACCATGAGGACCAGGTCCGCGTCGGGCGCCGAGCAGCGCACGAGGGCGGGCAGGACCAGGCCGAGCGCGATGAAGGAGAGGTCACCCACGACGATGTCGGCGGGCTGCCCGTCGATGTCGTCGAGCGTCAACTCACGTACGTTCGTACGGTCCTTCACGGTGACCCGGTCGTCACTCTGGAGGGACCAGGCGAGCTGCCCGTAGCCGACGTCCACGGCGACCACGTGCCCGGCTCCGGCGCGCAGCAGCACATCGGTGAATCCGCCGGTGGAGGCGCCCGCGTCGAGCGCCCGCCGGCCCTCGATCTCCAGCCCCTGCGGAACGAAGGCCGCGAAGGCGCCGGCGAGCTTGTGCCCACCGCGCGAGACGTAGTCCGGATCACTGTCGTCGTCCACCACCACGATCGCGGCGGCGGTCTCGACCTGAGTGGCGGACTTGGTGGCGACGGTCTTGCCGACGCTCACCCGCCCCGCGGCGATCAGCTGGGCGGCGTGCTCCCGCGACCGCGCGAGTTTCCGGCGCACCAGCTCGGCGTCGAGGCGGCGGCGTGCCACTCCTGCCACGTTCGGTTCAGCTCCTGTAGTCGTAGTTCTGTCGGCTGCCCGGCGGACCGCTAGGGCCGTTGGTCGCCCAACGGCCGGGTCCGGCCGGAGGTTCCCAGGGCCGCCCCCGGGGCGGGAGAAGGCCCCTGCCGGGCGTCGAGCGCGGTCAGTGAGTCGCGCAGCCCCCGGTGTACATCCTCGTACACCTCAAGGTGGCCGTCCGTACCGAGGTGGTCGACGTCGCCGAGCCGCTCGACGAGGGCGTCGATCCCGGCGTCGCCGGTGGGGCCGCGGGGTACGTCCAAGGGGGAGGGGCCGACCACCTCGGATTCCACATCGGCTTGCACCTCGGGTTCCGCCTCGGGGCCCGGCATCGAGTCGCTCATGCCAAGACGCTACCGCGAAGCCCTGGGGTACGGTCGATCACGATGGCGACCATGGAGGAGTGCCGCAGCGCACTCGACAAACTTTCGGACAATCTGGCCCGGGCGGAGGGCGACGTGCGTGCCGCCGCCGCGCTGGACCGCTCGCTGAGCTGCCACATCACGGACCTGGACGTCACCTTCGCGGGCCGCCTCCGGTCCGGCCGCATCGAGGTCCACGACACGGCTCCCGGCCCGCCCCGGGAGAAGGCCCAGATCCGCCTGGCGATGAAGGGCGACGACCTGGTGGCGATGGTGGACGGCGAACTGAACTTCGCGAAGGCCTGGGCCTCGGGCAGGATCCGCCTGGAAGCGAGCTTCCGAGACCTCCTCCGCCTCCGCACCCTGCTCTGACCCCCGCCCCCCCTTCCGCGCAGTTCCCCGCGCCCCTGGCAGCGCCGGGTGCAGGCATCTTCAGCCCGCCGGGGGATGCCGAGAATGAACATCAGCCATATCCAGCCCGTCCGGCGTTTGAGGACGAGCGCCCTCAAGGCGCGATCCGGGGTCTGGGGCGGAGCCCCAGGGTCCTTCACCCCCGGAGGGTCTCGGGAAGGGGCGGGGTGGGGAAACTCAGCCCACCAGAGCCGCCCGCCGAGGAGCAGCCGGCACGACCAACGGCGTCCCCGTCTCCGGATCCGGAATCACCTGACACCGCACCCCGAAGACCTCCTCGACGAGCGACGCCGTCACCACCTCCGAGGGCGCCCCCTCGGCCACCACCCGCCCCTCCCTCATGGCAACGAGGTGAGACGCGTACCGAGCCGCCTGGTTGAGATCGTGCAGCACGGCCACCAACGTCCGCCCCTGCGACGCATGGAGCTCCGCGCACAGGTCAAGGACCTCGATCTGGTGCTGGATGTCCAGGAACGTCGTCGGCTCGTCGAGCAGCAGCAGCGGCGTCTGCTGAGCGAGCGCCATGGCGATCCAGACCCGCTGGCGCTGCCCCCCGGACAGCTCGTCGACGTACCGCTCACCGAGCCCGCCGACCCCCGTCGCGTCCATGGACTCCTGGACGATGCGCTCGTCCTCGGGCGACCACTGCCGCAGCAGGCCCTGGTGCGGATAGCGCCCGCGCGCCACCAGGTCCCCCACCGTGATGCCGTCCGGCGCGATGGAGGACTGCGGGAGCAGCCCGAGCGTCCTGGCGACCTTCTTCGCGGGCAGCGAGTGGATGCTCTGCCCGTCGAGCAGCACCCGCCCCTGGCTCGGCTTGAGCATCCGGGACAGGGCGCGCAGCAGGGTCGACTTGCCGCACGCGTTGGGCCCGACGATCACCGTGAAGGAGTTGTCGGGGATGTCGACCGACAGGTCCTCGGCGATCACCCGCTGGTCGTAGCCGAGGGTGACCGATTCGGCGCTGAGGCGCTGCATGCTCGTACTCCTGGGTGAAGTTCCGTAATCCGCAAGGGAGTTGGTGGTGACGGGCGTCGCCCGGCGGCTCATATCCGGCCCGCCCTGCGCTCGGTGACGAGGAGCCACAGCAGATAGACGCCGCCGACCATGCCGGTCAGGACCCCCACCGGCAGCGTGCTCCCGCCGAACAGCCGCTGCGCCGCCCAGTCGGCGACGACCAGGAGCGCCGCGCCCATGCACGCCGAGGCGAGGATGTTCGGCCCGGTCGCGCGGGTGAGGCGGCGGGCCAGCTGCGGCGCGGTCAGCGCGACGAAGGAGATGGGCCCGGCGGCCGCGGTGGCCGAGGCGTTGAGGAGGACGGCGGAGAGCATCAGGACGGTACGGGTCCGCTGCACCGGCACGCCCAGCGCGTACGCCGCGTCGTCGCCCATCTCCAGCATCCGAAGCGGCCGCCCGTACGCGAGGACGACCGGAAGGAGCACCACGAACAGCACGAGCAGCGGCCAGACCTGGGCCCAGTCGCGCCCGTCGAGCGATCCGGTGAGCCAGACCATCGCACGGGTGGCGTCCACCAGGGTGGACTTGGTGAGCAGGTAGTGGATGCCGGCGGTGAGCATCGCGGCCGCGCCGATGCCGACGAGCACGAGCCGGTAGCCGTGCACGCCCTTCTTCCAGGCCAGGAGGTAGACGGCGATACCGGTCGCGAGGCCGCCGACCAGCGCGCCGAACGAGACCGCGACCGCGCTGCCGTGGAAGAACACGATGACCGTGAGCGCGCCGACCGAGGAGCCCTGCCCGAAGCCGATGACGTCCGGACTGCCCAGCGGATTGCGGGAGATGGACTGGAACAGCGCCCCGGAGATCCCGAGCGAGGCGCCCACAAGCAGCGCCACCAGCACGCGCGGCAGCCGCAGTTCGTTGATGATGAAGTCCTGCGCGGGCGTGCCGGATCCGAGCAGGCTGCGCACGACGTCGGCGGGGGCGATGGTGAAGTCACCGGTGCCGATCAGGACGACGCCGGCCGCGAGCGCGAGGACGGCGAGCCCGCAGACCACGGCAAGGGCGCGCGGTTCGGCCCGGAAGGAGAGGCCGCCGGGAATACGTATCGCCTTCACAGCTGGGCCATCCTCTTGCGCCGTACGAGGTAGATGAAGACGGGCCCGCCGATGAGCGCGGTGACGATGCCGACCTGGAGTTCGCCGGGCCGGGTGATGACCCGCCCGACCACGTCG
Organism: Streptomyces sp. NBC_00212; assembly: GCF_045206365.1. Lineage (NCBI taxonomy): Bacteria > Bacillati > Actinomycetota > Actinomycetes > Kitasatosporales > Streptomycetaceae > Streptomyces > Streptomyces sp. NBC_00212. The sequence goes on along the minus strand of NZ_CP108115.1, from coordinate 6,741,820 downwards.
GAGCCCAGCAGCAGCACGGGCGAGAGCACGGCCGCGTACGGCAGGATCCAGCGCAGGTCGGGCCCGGTGATGGCGCGGACGATGTGCGGGACCATGAGCCCGATGAACACGATGGGCCCGCACGCGGCGGTCGCGGCCCCGCACAGCAGGGTGATCACGACCATCGACGTGACGCGGGTCCGGGTGAGATGGGCGCCGAGCGCGCGGGCGGTGTCGTCGCCCATGGCCATCGCGTTGAGCGGCCGCGCGAGCAGCAGGGCGACGACGAGGCCGACGAGGATGAACGGCGCGACCTTGGTGACGGTCGCCATGTCCGCCGTGGCCAGCGAGCCGACCTGCCAGAACCGCAGCTGGTTGAGGGCGGCGGAGTCGGTGAGCTGCACGGCGTTGATGTAGCCGTAGAGCGCGGCGCTCGCCGCCGTCCCCGCGAGCGCGAGCCGCACGGGGGTGGCGGCCCGGCTGCCACCGAGGAGGTACACCGCGGCCGACACGACGCCCGCGCCCAGGAACGCGAACCACACATATCCGGTGAGGGAGTTGACGCCGAGGAAGCTGATCGCGGAGACCACCGCGGCCGCCGCTCCCGCGTTGACCCCGAGGATGCCGGGTTCGGCGAGCGGGTTGCGGGTGAGCGCCTGCATGACCGCGCCGGCGATCCCGAGCGCGGCCCCGACGAGCAGCCCGAGCAGCGTCCGCGGCACCCGTACGTCATGGATGAGGACGTCGTCGGCGGTGCCGGAGGCGTGGAAGAGGCCGTGCCAGACGTCGCCGAGCGGCATGGGTTTCGCGCCGACCGCGATGCTGGCGACGGCGACGAGCGCCAGGGCGCCCACGGACACGAGCAGACCCGCGGCGCGCAGCGTCCGGCGCTTCGCGGTCGGGGCCGGGGGCGCGGACGTGGTCCCGTCGCGCGGCTGAGGAGGACTGTCTACCAACACGCAAGTTAGGTTAGCCTACCCTGCACTCGACCGAACACGTCCCGGGCTCAAAGCCCCAGCAGTTCCAGCGCCTTCGACGCGTCCAGCTCGCACGCCCCGTCGCCGGCGTACGTCCAGGCGGCCGCGCACAGCGCCCGCAGCCCGTCCATCGCCTCCCCGCCCCCGTCGAGCGCAAACGCCCCGTCGGCAACGGACGCGGTCCACCCTCCGCACCCGAACCCGCCCTCTTTCTCGGCCACTTCGGGCTGCCCGGTCAGCAGGCCGCGCAGATCCGCGTCGACGAAGGTGGGCCGGTGCTCGGGCCGCGCGGCCAGGAGCTGGGCGCCGTCGGTGACCCCGGTCAGCACGAGCAGCGAGTCGACGCCGCCGTTGAACGCGCCCTCGATGTCCGTGTCGAGCCGGTCCCCGACCACCAGCGGCCGCTGGGCACCGGTCCGCAGCACCGTCTCGCGGTGCATCGGGGGCAGCGGCTTGCCGGCCACCTGGGGCTCGGCGCCGGTCGCGATCCGGACGACCTCGACCGCCGCGCCGTTCCCGGGCGCGATCCCCCGCCCGCTCGGAATCGTCAGATCGGTGTTGGAGGCGAACCACGGCACCCCGCGGGCCACCGCGTACGAGGCCTCCGCGAACCGCGACCAGGTGATGTCCGGACCGCCGTAGCCCTGCACCACGGCCGCCGGATCGTCGTCGGCCGACTCCACCGGCACGAGCCCGCGCTCAAGCAGCGCGACCCGCAGCCCCTCGCCACCGATGAGCAACACCCTTGATCCCTGCGGGAGTTGATCGGCGATGAGCCGGGCCACCGCCTGCGCCGAGGTGATCACATCGGCCGGCTCGGCGGGCACACCGAGCTCGGTGAGGTGCGCGGCCACCGCGTCCGGCGTCCGCAGCGCGTTGTTGGTCACGTAGGCGAGGTGCATCCCGCCGTCCCGCGCCACGGCGAGCGCGTCGACGGCGTGCGCGATCGCCGCACCGCCCGCGTAGACCACCCCGTCCAGATCCAGCAGGGCCGTGTCGTACGCCTCGTTCAGCGCCCGCTCGCTGCCGCTCGGCATGATCCGGCCGATCTGGCTCATCTTCATCCACTCCTCGTTCGATGCTCTCCCCCCGATCATCGCGCATGCCCGTCGCCCACATACGATGCACAGATGAGCACAACTGGGCGTGCGGACCTCGGGCTGCGCCTGATCCCGTTCCGCGGACTGCGCTATGTTCCCGAGCGGGTGGGCAGCCTCGCCGCCGTGACCTCGCCGCCGTACGACGTGGTCGTGCGCCCCGACGGGCTGCTGCACCTGGAGTCGGCGGACCCGTACAACATCGTCCGGCTGATCCTCCCGCAGGCGTCCTCCCCGGCCGCCCGCAACCGGAAGGCCGCCCTCACCCTGGACGACTGGCTCGACGAGGGCGTCCTCGCCCCGGACCCCGAGCCCGCCCTGTACGTCTACGAGCAGGAGGGCGACGGCATACTGCAGCGCGGGCTGATCGGCGCGCTCGCCCTCTCCGAACCGGCCGAGGGCATCGTCCTGCCGCACGAGGACGTGATGCCGCATGTCGTCGAGGACCGCGCGGCCCTCATGCGGACCATCGCCGCCCACCTCGAACCGCTGCTCCTGACCTACCACGGCAGCAACGCCCCCACCGGCGCGACCGCCGTCATCGACCGCACCATCCTGCGCGAACCGCTCCTGCGCACCACCACGGAGGACGGTTTCCGCCACCGTCTGTGGGCGCTCACGGATCCGGCCGATCTCGCGGAGGCCCAGGCGGACCTCACGGCGCACCAGGCGGTCATCGCCGACGGCCACCACCGCTGGGCCACCTACCTGCGCCTGCGCGACGAACAGACCTCGCCGGGCCCCTGGGACTTCGGCCTGGTCCTCCTCGTCGACACCGCTCGCTATCCGCTGCGGGTCCGCGCGATCCACCGCCTCCTGCACCGCCTGCCGGTGTCCGAGGCGCTGGCCGCGGTCACCGAATCGGGTGCCTTCCGCGTCCGCACCCTCGAAGTCCCGCTCGCCCGCGCCCTGGAGGCGCTGGGTGAAGCGGCGTCCGAGAGCAACGCCTTCCTGCTCGCGGGCGACGGCCGCTTCCACCTCCTGGACCGCCCGGACGAGGCACTGCTCGCCCGCACGATCCGGGCGGACCGGCCGCCGGCCTGGCGCTCGCTGGACGCGACGGTCCTGCACTCGACGCTGCTCGACGAGATCTGGCGCATCCCGGACACGCCCGACGACATCGCGTACATCCACGACACGGCAGCGGCCGTCGAGCAGGCCGAGCGCCACAACAAGACGGCGGTCCTGATGCACCCCGTACGCGAGGAAGTCGTCCGGGACCTGGCCCGCCAGGGCGTCACGATGCCCCGCAAGTCGACCTCGTTCGGCCCGAAGCCGGCGACGGGCCTGGTGCTGCGCAGCCTGACCGTGAACTGAAAACAAAAAAGAGGCGGTGCCCCGGCCGGGGCACCGCCTCTCTTCTGTCTCTACAACCGTCAACTGTCAAACATCAGACGCCGAACGCCAGATATCAGACACCGTCAGCTGTCAGCCGTCACCTTCCGGCTGTCAGGCGTCCTTCTCGACCGGCGGGACGGGCTCGCCCGGCGCGGGCTCCACCAGGTCGGCGTCGACGACCTCGGCAGCCCGGACGATCTCGGCGTCGTCGCCCTCGAAGTCGTCCTCTTCCTCACCCTCGTCGGCGAAGTCGGGCTCGTCCTCGACCTCGTCGCGCGGCCCATCGACATCACCGTCGGCCTCGACGTCACCATCGGCCTCGACATCGTCCTCGATCATGGCGTCGACGAAGTCGACACCGTCCAGCTCGGCGAGCCGGTCGGAGGCGTCGGTCGTGCCGTCCTTGTCCGCCTCAAGCGCCTTGGCGAACCAGTCGCGGGCCTCGTCCTCACGCTCGGCCGCGAGCAGCGCGTCGGCGTACGCGTAACGCAGTCGCGCGGTCCACGGCTGTACGGAGTTCGACGCGAGCTCAGGGCTCTGCAGGGTCACGATGGCGGCGTCCAGCTGCCCCATGTCCCGCCGCGCCCCGGCCGCGACCAGGCGCATCTCGACCTGGCCGGCCTTGTCCAGCTTGGCCACCTCGGGCTCGCCGGCCATCGCCAGCGCCCGCTCGGGACGGCCGAGCCCGCGCTCGCAGTCCGCCATGACGGGCCACAGCTCGACGGAGCCGGTCATCCGACGCGAGGCACGGAACTCCGCGAGGGCCTCCGAGTACTTCTGCGTGGCGTACGCGGCGAAGCCGGCGGCCTCGCGAACGGCGGCCACACGGGAGGCGAGCCGCAGCGCGATGCGGGAGTAGGCGTAGGCCTGCTCGGGCTCGTCGTCGATGAGCCGCGCCACCATCACCAGGTTGCACGCAACCTCCTCGGCGAGGCCCTTGGGCAGGCTCATCAGCTCCTGGCGCACATCCGCGTCGATCTCGTCGCCGGTGACGTCCTCGTCGATCGGCAGCCGCTTGACGGGCTCGCGGTCACGATCCCGGTCCCGGTCGTCCCGACGCCCGAAGCCACCACGGTCGTCGCGCGACGCGTAGCCACCCCGGTCATCACGCCGGTCGTCCCGCCCGCGATACCCACCGCGGTCGCCCCGGTCATCACGCCGGAACCCACCACGGTCGTCATCACGACGCGGAGCCGGACGATCATCACGACGCCCGTAAGAACTGCCGCCACCACGGTTGTCATCACGACGCCCGTACGACGAACCACCGCCACGGCTGTCATCGCGCCGGAACCCACCACGGTCATCGTCCCGACGCGGGGCGGGACGGTCATCACGACGCCCGTAAGAACTGCCACCACCGCGCTCGTCATCGCGACGGGGGGCCGGACGGTCATCACGGCGCCCGTACGAGCTGCCGCCACCACGGTTGTCATCACGACGCCCGTACGACGAACCACCGCCGGAGGACCCACCACGGCTGTCGTCCCGGCGGAACGCACCACGGTCATCGTCCCGACGCGGGGCGGGACGGTCATCACGACGCCCGTACGAGCTGCCGCCACCACGGTTGTCATCACGACGCCCGTACGACGAACCACCGCCGGAGGAACCACCACGGCTGTCATCGCGGCGGAACCCACCACGGTCATCGTCCCGACGCGGAGCCGGACGATCATCACGACGCCCGTACCCACCGCCGGAGGAACCGCCACGGCTGTCGTCACGGCGGAAGCCACCGGCACCGCCACGGTTGTCATCGCGGCGGAACCCACCGCGGTCGTCATCGCGACGCGGGGCGGGACGGTCATCACGACGCCCGTACGAGCTGCCACCGCCGGCGGGGCGACCGCCACGGTCGTCACGGCGGGGGTAACCACCGCCGGAGGAGCCACCACGGCTGTCATCGCGGCGGAACCCACCACGGTCATCGTCCCGACGCGGAGCCGGACGATCATCACGACGCCCGTACCCACCGCCGGAGGAACCGCCACGGTTGTCATCACGACGGGGAGCCGGACGATCATCACGACGCCCGTAGGAGCTACCGCCGCCACGGTTGTCATCGCGGCGGAACCCACCGCGGTCGTCATCGCGACGCGGGGCGGGACGGTCATCACGACGCCCGTACGAGCTGCCACCGCCGGCGGGGCGACCGCCACGGTCGTCACGGCGGGGGTAACCACCGCCGGAGGAGCCACCACGGCTGTCATCACGACGCCCGCCGTAACCACCACGGTCGTTGTCACGACGCGGACCGCGGTCGTCTCGACCACCGCGGTAGCCGCCCCGGTCACCACCGTCCTGACGGCGCGGCTCGCGCTCCGGACGATCGTCGGGAGAGTTGGTGGACATCGTGACTCCTAGTCTTCGGGTACTGCAGTCATTCTCGCGCAGTCGGCTGCCCGACGCGCTTCGGCAAAGCAAAGCGGAAAAACAAAAGAACCCTTGGTCCCAGCATGAACGCTGGGACCAAGGGTCCTGAAATATTGTTCGGCGGCGTCCTACTCTCCCACAGGGTCCCCCCTGCAGTACCATCGGCGCTGAAAGGCTTAGCTTCCGGGTTCGGAATGTAACCGGGCGTTTCCCTAACGCTATGACCACCGAAACCCTATCGGTTTCGAGCGAACAAGCACACTTTTCAATTAAGTGGGTTCTGCTCAACCAGCAACTGTTCGTTGCTTCAGAACAAACACAGTGGACGCGAGCAACTGAGGACAAGCCCTCGGCCTATTAGTACCAGTCAGCTCCACCCGTTACCGGGCTTCCACATCTGGCCTATCAACCCAGTCGTCTACTGGGAGCCTTACCCTCTCAAGGAGGTGGGAACACTCATCTCGAAGCAGGCTTCCCGCTTAGATGCTTTCAGCGGTTATCCTTTCCGAACGTAGCCAACCAGCCATGCCCTTGGCAGGACAACTGGCACACCAGAGGTTCGTCCGTCCCGGTCCTCTCGTACTAGGGACAGCCCTTCTCAATGTTCCTGCGCGCGCAGCGGATAGGGACCGAACTGTCTCACGACGTTCTAAACCCAGCTCGCGTACCGCTTTAATGGGCGAACAGCCCAACCCTTGGGACCGACTCCAGCCCCAGGATGCGACGAGCCGACATCGAGGTGCCAAACCATCCCGTCGATATGGACTCTTGGGGAAGATCAGCCTGTTATCCCCGGGGTACCTTTTATCCGTTGAGCGACGGCGCTTCCACAAGCCACCGCCGGATCACTAGTCCCGACTTTCGTCCCTGCTCGACCCGTCGGTCTCACAGTCAAGCTCCCTTGTGCACTTACACTCAACACCTGATTGCCAACCAGGCTGAGGGAACCTTTGGGCGCCTCCGTTACTCTTTAGGAGGCAACCGCCCCAGTTAAACTACCCATCAGACACTGTCCCTGATCCGGATCACGGACCGAGGTTAGACATCCAGCACGACCAGAGTGGTATTTCAACGACGACTCCACAACCACTGGCGTGGCCGCTTCAAAGTCTCCCACCTATCCTACACAAGCCGAACCGAACACCAATATCAAACTGTAGTAAAGGTCCCGGGGTCTTTCCGTCCTGCTGCGCGAAACGAGCATCTTTACTCGTAGTGCAATTTCACCGGGCCTATGGTTGAGACAGTCGAGAAGTCGTTACGCCATTCGTGCAGGTCGGAACTTACCCGACAAGGAATTTCGCTACCTTAGGATGGTTATAGTTACCACCGCCGTTTACTGGCGCTTAAGTTCTCAGCTTCGCCACACCGAAATGTGACTAACCGGTCCCCTTAACGTTCCAGCACCGGGCAGGCGTCAGTCCGTATACATCGCCTTACGGCTTCGCACGGACCTGTGTTTTTAGTAAACAGTCGCTTCTCGCTGGTCTCTGCGGCCACCCCCAGCTCAGAGTGCAAGACTCATCACCGGACGTGGCCCCCTTCTCCCGAAGTTACGGGGGCATTTTGCCGAGTTCCTTAACCATAGTTCACCCGAACGCCTCGGTATTCTCTACCTGACCACCTGAGTCGGTTTAGGGTACGGGCCGCCATGAAACTCGCTAGAGGCTTTTCTCGACAGCATAGGATCATCCACTTCACCACAATCGGCTCGGCATCAGGTCTCACCCTTATATGTCATCCGGATTTGCCTAGATGACGGGCTACACCCTTACCCCGGGACAACCACCGCCCGGGCTGGACTACCTTCCTGCGTCACCCCATCGCTTACCTACTACCACCTTGGGCCGGCGGCTCCACCACTTTCCATTCCCCGAAGGGTCCGGAACGGCTTCACGGCCTTAGCATTAATGGGCTCGATACTGGGCGTTTCAAAGCGGGTACCGGAATATCAACCGGTTGTCCATCGACTACGCCTGTCGGCCTCGCCTTAGGTCCCGACTTACCCTGGGCAGATCAGCTTGACCCAGGAACCCTTAGTCAATCGGCGCACACGTTTCTCACGTGTGTATCGCTACTCATGCCTGCATTCTCACTCGTGAACCGTCCACCACTAGCTTCCGCTGCAGCTTCACCCGGCACACGACGCTCCCCTACCCATCCCAGCAGGCGTTGGCCCTATATGCTGGAATGACACGACTTCGGCGGTACGCTTGAGCCCCGCTACATTGTCGGCGCGGAATCACTTGACCAGTGAGCTATTACGCACTCTTTCAAGGGTGGCTGCTTCTAAGCCAACCTCCTGGTTGTCTCTGCGACTCCACATCCTTTCCCACTTAGCGTACGCTTAGGGGCCTTAGTCGATGCTCTGGGCTGTTTCCCTCTCGACCATGGAGCTTATCCCCCACAGTCTCACTGCCGCGCTCTCACTTACCGGCATTCGGAGTTTGGCTAAGGTCAGTAACCCGGTAGGGCCCATCGCCTATCCAGTGCTCTACCTCCGGCAAGAAACACACGACGCTGCACCTAAATGCATTTCGGGGAGAACCAGCTATCACGGAGTTTGATTGGCCTTTCACCCCTAACCACAGGTCATCCCCCAGGTTTTCAACCCTGGTGGGTTCGGTCCTCCACGACCTCTTACAGCCGCTTCAACCTGCCCATGGCTAGATCACTCCGCTTCGGGTCTAGAGCGTGCAACTCAATCGCCCTGTTCGGACTCGCTTTCGCTACGGCTTCCCCACACGGGTTAACCTCGCTACACACCGCTAACTCGCAGGCTCATTCTTCAAAAGGCACGCAGTCACGACTGACAGCACAAGTGCTGCCAGCGACGCTCCCACGGCTTGTAGGCACACGGTTTCAGGTACTATTTCACTCCGCTCCCGCGGTACTTTTCACCATTCCCTCACGGTACTATCCGCTATCGGTCACCAGGGAATATTTAGGCTTAGCGGGTGGTCCCGCCAGATTCACACGGGATTTCTCGGGCCCCGTGCTACTTGGGTGTCTCTCAAACGAGCCGTTGATGTTTCAGCTACGGGGGTCTTACCCTCTACGCCGGACCTTTCGCATGTCCTTCGCCTACACCAACGGTTTCTGACTCGTCCTGTCGCCGGCAGACGACAGAAGAGAGATCCCACAACCCCGCATGCGCAACCCCTGCCGGGTATCACACGCATACGGTTTGGCCTCATCCGGTTTCGCTCGCCACTACTCCCGGAATCACGGTTGTTTTCTCTTCCTGAGGGTACTGAGATGTTTCACTTCCCCTCGTTCCCTCCACATACCCTATGTGTTCAGGTATGGGTGACAGCCCATGACGACTGCCGGGTTTCCCCATTCGGAAACCCCCGGATCAAAGCCTGGTTGACGGCTCCCCGGGGACTATCGTGGCCTCCCACGTCCTTCATCGGTTCCTGGTGCCAAGGCATCCACCGTGCGCCCTTAAAAACTTGGCCACAGATGCTCGCGTCCACTGTGCAGTTCTCAAACAACGACCAGCCACCCATCACCCCACCAACATCGTGGTGAGTTCACTGGGGCCGGCATCAGAAGGACAGACCTCACGGTCCGTACCCTCAGACACCCAACAGCGTGCCCGACCCGATCCTCCCTGGTTCACGTTCCACGCCGAAGCAGTACTGGTGACCCTGAAGCATCGTGCCGAATAGTCAACGTTCCACCCATGAGCTGACCACCGTCGGACGTTTGCCGACGAAATGGCCTCTGACCAGGCGAACCTGGTGAGAAGTGCTCCTTAGAAAGGAGGTGATCCAGCCGCACCTTCCGGTACGGCTACCTTGTTACGACTTCGTCCCAATCGCCAGTCCCACCTTCGACAGCTCCCTCCCACAAGGGGTTGGGCCACCGGCTTCGGGTGTTACCGACTTTCGTGACGTGACGGGCGGTGTGTACAAGGCCCGGGAACGTATTCACCGCAGCAATGCTGATCTGCGATTACTAGCAACTCCGACTTCATGGGGTCGAGTTGCAGACCCCAATCCGAACTGAGACCGGCTTTTTGAGATTCGCTCCGCCTCGCGGCATCGCAGCTCTTTGTACCGGCCATTGTAGCACGTGTGCAGCCCAAGACATAAGGGGCATGATGACTTGACGTCGTCCCCACCTTCCTCCGAGTTGACCCCGGCAGTCTCCTGTGAGTCCCCATCACCCCGAAGGGCATGCTGGCAACACAGAACAAGGGTTGCGCTCGTTGCGGGACTTAACCCAACATCTCACGACACGAGCTGACGACAGCCATGCACCACCTGTATACCGACCACAAGGGGGCGACCATCTCTGGCCGTTTCCGGTATATGTCAAGCCTTGGTAAGGTTCTTCGCGTTGCGTCGAATTAAGCCACATGCTCCGCTGCTTGTGCGGGCCCCCGTCAATTCCTTTGAGTTTTAGCCTTGCGGCCGTACTCCCCAGGCGGGGAACTTAATGCGTTAGCTGCGGCACCGACGACGTGGAATGTCGCCAACACCTAGTTCCCAACGTTTACGGCGTGGACTACCAGGGTATCTAATCCTGTTCGCTCCCCACGCTTTCGCTCCTCAGCGTCAGTAATGGCCCAGAGATCCGCCTTCGCCACCGGTGTTCCTCCTGATATCTGCGCATTTCACCGCTACACCAGGAATTCCGATCTCCCCTACCACACTCTAGCTAGCCCGTATCGAATGCAGACCCGGGGTTAAGCCCCGGGCTTTCACATCCGACGTGACAAGCCGCCTACGAGCTCTTTACGCCCAATAATTCCGGACAACGCTTGCGCCCTACGTATTACCGCGGCTGCTGGCACGTAGTTAGCCGGCGCTTCTTCTGCAGGTACCGTCACTTTCGCTTCTTCCCTGCTGAAAGAGGTTTACAACCCGAAGGCCGTCATCCCTCACGCGGCGTCGCTGCATCAGGCTTTCGCCCATTGTGCAATATTCCCCACTGCTGCCTCCCGTAGGAGTCTGGGCCGTGTCTCAGTCCCAGTGTGGCCGGTCGCCCTCTCAGGCCGGCTACCCGTCGTCGCCTTGGTAGGCCATCACCCCACCAACAAGCTGATAGGCCGCGGGCTCATCCTTCACCGCCGGAGCTTTTAACCCCCCACCATGCGGCAGGAAGTGTTATCCGGTATTAGACCCCGTTTCCAGGGCTTGTCCCAGAGTGAAGGGCAGATTGCCCACGTGTTACTCACCCGTTCGCCACTAATCCACCCCGAAGGGCTTCATCGTTCGACTTGCATGTGTTAAGCACGCCGCCAGCGTTCGTCCTGAGCCAGGATCAAACTCTCCATGAATGTTTACCCGTAATCGGGTGCACACATCACGTAAGAGCGGGACGACCAGGCCGGAATGAGGCCGGTCGTCCACAGCGTCCTCGCTGTGTAATCGCCACCCACACCCCAAGGGGGCGAGTGGACTTTTCAAAGGAACCTCGATCCGCCGAAGCGGATACGGGGTTGTCAATCTGGCGTTGACTTTTGGCACGCTGTTGAGTTCTCAAGGAACGGACGCTTCCTTCGTACTCACCCTCTCGGGCTTTCCTCCGGGCGCTTCCCTTCGGTATTTCGTGTTCCGACTCTATCAGACTCTTTCGTGTCCGATTCCCCGTCGAATTGGGGTTCGCTTTCAGGTATTCGCTTTCGCGTTTCCCTTTCGGCGTGTCCACTACTTTAGCGGGTTTCCCCGCCTCTTCATAATCGAGTCATTCGAGTTCGAATTTCGGCATGCCGAAATACAGACCCGTTGAGGTTCGATCGTAGGTAGTGGATGGCCGCCTGGGGTTGCTGAACAGCAGGGCCCGTCTCAAGCGGCTCGGGCTACGTTAGGCGCCGCTTGAGGCCGAGTCAAGTTCGGCGCTTGCGGGGCTGATGCGCCCGATACGGGCTCACCGTGGGGTCCTCGGAGATCCAGAAGCGCCACGGGTGCGGGGCACCGTCGCCGCCCACTCCGGTGCGCGGTCCACTGCGTACCTGGTCGGGCGTGGGAGGGGTGCCAGTCAGTACGGAGAGGGGGGCCTTCGGGCCGTCGCACACGTCGGTGCCGTTCAGGGCCCGTCCCACGTCCAGTGCGGTGGCCAGGCGGGCCGGGCCTTTGGCCAGTTCTCTGTCATGACGGGCCGAGATTCGACGTTTGCGGGCCAGATCGACGCCCACCCGGATCTCGCCCGCCCTGAGCAGAACACCGCTCGCGCGGCCTTCGGGACCGCACACCAGGTTGAGGCAGTGCCACATGCCGTACGTGAAGTAGACGTACGCATGTCCTGGCGGCCCGAACATCACCTCGTTCCGGGGGGTGCGGCCCCGGAAGGCGTGGGAGCCCGGGTCGTTCGGGCCGTCGTAGGCCTCCACCTCGGTCAGGCGCAGTTCGAGGGGGCCCGCCTCGGTATGGCGTACGAGCGTGCGGCCCAGGAGGTCCGGAGCGACCTCCAGGACGGGCCGGTCGAAGAAGTCCCTTGCCAGTGGCGTACGTTCGGTGCCCGCGATCATGGCGTCCGAGGGTAGTGGACGGCGGGGCGGAACCGGACACGGCGGTTGCGCGTTCGTAGGGGTCGAGGTCGAGAAGTCGTACGGGAAGGACTGGCATGGGGTTCAAGCGGCTGCTGGCGAGCTTGGGAGCCGGCGGGGCTTCGGTGGAGACCGAGCTCACCGAGACCAATGTGGTGCCGGGCGGGGTCGTCCAGGGTGAGGTGCGGATCCAGGGCGGGTCGGTGGACCAGCGGATCGAGGGGCTCTCGGTCGGGCTGCAGGCCCGGGTCGAGGTCGAGGGCGGCGAGCACGAGCACAAGCAGGACATCGAGTTCACCAAGGTGCGGCTCGGCGGGGCCTTCGAGGTGAAGGCGGGGGCCGTGCACGTGGTGCCGTTCGGTCTGGAGATTCCCTGGGAGACGCCGGTCACGGCCGTCGCCGGGCAGCAGCTGCGGGGCATGCACATCGGCGTGACGACCGAGCTGGAGATCGCCCGGGCGCTCGACTCGGGCGATCTGGATCCGATCCAGGTGCATCCGCTGCCGGCCCAGCAGGCGATCCTCGACGCGTTCATCCAGCTGGGCTTCCGCTTCAAGAGCGCGGACATGGAGAAGGGGCACATCCGCGGGACGCGGCAGCGGCTGCCCTTCTACCAGGAGATCGAGTTCTACCCGCCGTCGCAGTACCGGGGTCTGAACCAGGTGGAGCTGTCGTTCGTCGCGGACGACCGCGCGATGGACGTGGTCCTGGAGATGGACAAGAAGCCGGGTCTGTTCAGCGAGGGCAGCGACTCCTACCGCTCGTTCGAGGTCGGCCTCCACGACTTCCGGGGGACCGACTGGGCGGCGTACCTCAATCAGTGGCTGGCCGAGGTCGGCGGGCGGCGGAACTGGTTCTGAGCGAGGACGCCCTAGGCTCGGTCCCACCAGTTGATGCCGAATCAGGAGGTGCCGACGTGAGCGAGCTCAAGAGGCCGCCGCTTCCCCACGACTTCCACCCCGAGGTGCCGTCGTTCACCGTGGTGAGCGAGGACGTCGAGCCGGGTGCCGTGCTCAAGGACGCCCAGGTCTACGCGGCCGGGAACACCTCGCCGCAGCTGCGGTGGGAAGGGTTTCCGGCCGGGACGAAGAGCTTCGCGGTGACGTGCTTCGACCCGGACGCGCCCACGGGCAGCGGGTTCTGGCACTGGTCGGTGTTCGACATCCCGGCGTCGGTGACCGAGCTGCCCGCGGGGGCCGGCAGCGGCAAGTTCGAGGGACTGCCGGCCGGGGCCGTCCAGGTCCGTAACGACTACGGGTCGAAGGACTTCGGCGGTGCGGCGCCGCCGGCCGGGGAGACGCACCGGTACGTCTTCACGGTGTACGCGGTCGACAGCGAGAAGCTGGGTCCGGATGCCGATGCCTCGCCTGCCGTGGTCGGTTTCAACCTGCGGTTCCACACGCTCGGGCGGGCGCAGCTCATTGGTGAGTACACGGGTCCCGCACAGAGCTGATCGTTCGTTTTCCGTTTGCCCTGCCCTGGTCTTGGAGAGATCAGGGCAGGGCATTTTTCTGTTGTCGGCCGGGTTCGTCGCCCGCGCCGGCGCCGATATTGCGTTGTCCATCGTGGCGAGCCCGGCCAGAGTTGATCCCAGCCCGCCAGTCAGTGGGCCGGCACTACGGAGGTGGGCAGGATGCGGGACACGCTGGTACTGAACGCGAGCTTCGAGCCGCTGTCGACGGTGACGCTCAACCGTGCCGTGGTGCTGGTGCTCCAGGACAAGGCCGTGGTCGAGCAGTCCCATCCCCGTCTGCGGATGCGTGCAGCCACCATGGACATACCGGCGCCCCGGGTGATCAGGCTGTGCAGGTACGTGCGGGTGCCGTTCCGAAGACAGGCTCCGTGGTCGAGACGGGGGGTGCTGATCCGGGACCAGCACCGGTGCGCGTACTGCGGGCGGCGGGCGACGACCGTGGACCACGTGGTGCCGCGGGCGCAGGGCGGCCGGGACGGCTGGCTGAACACGGTGGCGTCCTGCGCCGAGGACAACCACCGCAAGGCGGACCGGACGCCGGACGAGGCGGGGATGCCGCTGCTTCGGCAGCCGTTCGTGCCGTCGCCGGCCGATGCGATGCTGCTTGCGATGGCGGCCGGGGCCCGGTCCGAGCTGCCCGAGTGGCTGGCTTCGGGCGCCGCACCGGCCGCGTAACGGGGTCAACTTCCTTGTGGGAAGCCCGCCTTCGAATGGAGGCGGGCTTCTTCATGTGCGTACGGCATGTGCGTACGTCCGCTATTTCAGGGTCAGTTGGAGGATCGCGACGATGCCGACGGCGATGATCACTCCGCGCAGCACCGCGGGCTTGAGGCGGCGGCCGACCTTGGCGCCGATCTGGCCTCCTATGGTCGAGCCGACGGCGATGAGCAGGACGGCGGTCCAGTTGAACTCGGCGACGAAGAGGAAGAAGACGGCCGCGATGCCGTTGACGACGGCGCCGAGGATGTTCTTGACGGCGTTGACGCGCTGCAGGCTGTCGGACAGGAGCAGGCCCATCAGGGAGAGGTAGAGGACGCCCTGGGCGGCGCCGAAGTAGCCGCCGTACATGCTGGCGAGGAAGAGGCCGGCGAGGAGTGCGGCGCCGCCTTCGGGGTGGGCCTCGGTGCCTCGGGCCTCGCGGCGGCGCTTGATCGCGGCGGCCAGGCGCGGCTGGAACAGGACGAGGACGAGCGCCGCGCCGACCAGGACCGGGACGATCGCGTCGAACGACGAGGACGGCAGGGCGAGCAGCAGGATCGCCCCGGCGAGCCCGCCGAGCAGGGCGGCGGCGCCGAGGCGGAGCACCCGCCGGGTCTGGCCGCGCAGTTCGTTGCGGTAGCCGATGGCCCCGCTGATGGAGCCGGGGACCAGGCCGAGCGCGTTCGACACGTTGGCGGTGATCGGTGGCAGGCCGGTCGCCAGGAGCACGGGGAAGGTGAGGAGCGTGCCGGATCCGACGATCGTGTTGATGGTGCCCGCGCCGATGCCGGCCGCGAAGACCGCGAGTGCTTCCCAGATGGACAAGGCCATCTCCTTACACGTTCAGTGAGTCGCCTCCCCGCCGTGGGGGTCGAGGGGCCGCACTGATCATGCATGAAGGGTGTATGGGGCAGTCAACTAGCCCCGGTCCACAGGCAGTTCATCCGATGGGTCGTCAGTCCACGGGGGGTTCTTCGCGGCGCTCGGTCGCGCCGTTGCCGTTGTTGCCGCCGGTGTTGAAGCCGGGCATGCCGCCGCCGAGGTTGCCGAAGGCGCCGGAGAGGCCCTTGAGGGCGTCGCCGATCTCGCTGGGCACGATCCAGAGCTTGTTGGCGTCGCCCTCGGCGATCTTCGGGAGCATCTGGAGGTACTGGTAGGAGAGCAGCTTCTGGTCGGGGTCGCCCGCGTGGATGGACTCGAAGACGGTACGGATGGCCTGAGCCTCGCCCTCGGCGCGCAGGGCGGCCGCCTTGGCCTCACCTTCGGCGCGCAGGATCGCGGACTGCTTCTCGCCCTCGGCGCGCAGGATCTCCGACTGCCGTACACCTTCGGCCTGGAGGATGGCCGCGCGCTTGTCACGGTCGGCGCGCATCTGCTTCTCCATCGAGTCCTGGATGGAGGTCGGCGGCTCGATGGCCTTGAGCTCGACGCGGTTGACGCGGATGCCCCACTTGCCGGTGGCCTCGTCGAGGACGCCGCGCAGGGCCGCGTTGATCTCCTCGCGGGAGGTCAGGGTCCGCTCCAGGTCCATGCCGCCGATGATGTTGCGGAGCGTGGTGACGGTGAGCTGTTCGATCGCCTGGATGTAGCTGGCGACTTCGTAGGTGGCGGCCCGGGCGTCGGTCACCTGGTAGTAGATGACGGTGTCGATGTTGACGACCAGGTTGTCCTGGGTGATCACCGGCTGGGGCGGGAAGGGGACGACCTGCTCGCGGAGGTCGATGCGGTTGCGGATCGAGTCGATGAACGGGACGACGATGTTCAGACCCGCGTTCAGCGTCCTCGTGTAGCGGCCGAAGCGCTCCACGATGGCGGCGCTGGCCTGCGGGATCACCTGGATCGTTTTGATCAGGGCGATGAAGACCAGCACCACCAGGATGATCAGGACGATGATGATCGGTTGCATCGCGTACCCCGTGCCCTTCTTGCTCTCGGATGGCCCTGGAAACGTTGGTAGTTACCGGACCCGATGATCCTGGCATGGTTCACATGACGATGGCAGTGGCTCCGTCGATCTCGACGACGTCGACCTGACGGCCGGGCTCAAACACGCCGTCCTGGTCGAGCGCGCGGGCCGACCAGACCTCGCCCGCCAGTTTGATCCGGCCGCCGTCGGCGTCGACCCGTTCCAGGACGACGGCCTGACGGCCCTTCAACGCCTCGGTGCCGGTGGCGAGTTGGGGGCGCTGGGCGCGGTGGCGGGCGGCGATGGGGCGTACGACGGAGACGAGGGCGACCGAGACGACCACGAAGACGAGGACCTGGGCGACGGGGCCAAGGCCGAAGCCCGCGCCTATGGCGGCGGCGACCGCGCCGACCGCCATCATGCCGAACTCGGGCATGGTGGTCAGGACGAGGGGAATGCCCAGAGCTGCCGCGCCGATCAGCCACCAAACCCATGCCTCGATGTCCACAAGGTCATGGTAGGTCCGGGCGTCCCCTCACCGACAGTGCACAAAGGCCCTAGCCGAGCGGGAGCCCCGTCGCCGTGTAGCGGTCGCCGCGGTGCTCGACGAGGAGCGGGAGGCCGAAGCAGAGCGAGAGGTTGCGGGAGGTGAGCTCGGTCTCCATGGGGCCGGCGGCGAGGACCTTGCCCTGACGGATCATGAGGACGTGGGTGAAGCCGGGGGCGATCTCCTCGACGTGGTGGGTGACCATCACCATCGAGGGCGCGTACGGGTCGCGGGCGAGCCGGCCGAGGCGCCGGACCAGGTCCTCGCGGCCGCCGAGGTCGAGGCCGGCGGCGGGCTCGTCGAGGAGGAGGAGCTCGGGGTCGGTCATCATGGCGCGGGCGATCAGGGTGCGCTTGCGCTCGCCCTCGGAGAGGGTGCCGAACTTGCGGTCCACGAAGTCCGTCATGCCGAGCCGGTCGAGGAAGGCGCGGGCGCGGTCCTCGTCGACGGCGTCGTACTCCTCCTGCCAGGTGGCCGTCATGCCGTACGCGGCGGTGAGCACGGTCTGCAGGACGGTCTGGCGCTTGGGGAGCTTGTCGGCCATGGCGACGCCGGCCATGCCGATGCGTGGGCGCAGCTCGAAGACGTCCACCTTGCCGAGCTGTTCACCGAGGATCTTGGCGGTGCCGGTGCTCGGGAAGAGGTAGCTGGAGGCGATGTTGAGGAGGGTGGTCTTGCCGGCGCCGTTGGGGCCGAGGATGACCCAGCGCTCGCCTTCCTTGACCGACCAGGAGACGTCGTCCACCAGAGCGCGTCCGTCGCGGACCACGGATACGTCCACCAGCTCCAGTACATCGCTCATGAGCGCGTTGTCTCCCCATGCCATCGTCTTGAGTTCGCGAGTGCTTGCCGGGGGCGCCTGTGGGCGCGGTCCCCAGGGAAAACCTACGCCACTGGCGAAGTGATCCCGCCTCTAGGGTCTGTCCGGCGGATCTGGTCGCCCGCGAGATGCCTTCGCTCTGCGGCGCCGTTGAGCGGGGGCCTGGTGCGTCCAGCTGCAAGGCGGAGGATTGAGGCGACGCGCAGCGTCGGCGATTGACGACAACGCGGTGGGGGTCCCCCCCTGGCCCATTAGGCCTTGGGGGAGGGCGCACCAGGGCCGCGCGTCCCAGACAAGATCCGCCGGGCAGGCCCTAGGTCCGGTCGTACGGCTTCCCTAGGCTGGAGGCATGTTCTCGGAACCACGTTCAGGTCGGCTGGCCGCTTGGGGAAATGCCCTGTTGGCCGGATATGTCTCGCCGGACGACGCGGCGCTCGCGATCGTCGGGGACGACGCGGTGCACCGCGTGGAAGGGCTGCCCGGCGAGTCCGCGCCGGTGGGGCTCACGCTGGCGCTCGGCCGGCTGCGCACCCTCGGGGTGAACGGCTGGCGGGTCGCGCTCCCGGCGGCGGGGCATCCGCTGGGGCTCAGCGGCCCCCCGGAGTTCAACGCGCGCGCCCTTGAGGCCGAGGAGGCCGTGGTCGGGTTCGGCGCCCCGTACGGTCTCGTTCCCGAGCTGTACGAGGCCGGGCCCGCGGGGGACGTGCACGCGGAGGTCGTCTGGCACTGCCTGGCGGTGCGCGAGGCGCCGCCCGCGGACGTGCCCTCGCTCGGGGAGGCCGAGCGTGAGCTCGCGGAGGCGCTGCGGGAGGCGACCGCGGCGCTCAACCGGCTCGACGTGGCGGGCTCGGGCCCCGCCGCGGCCGCCGCGATCGACGCGTACCGGGCGCGGGCCGAGGGCCCCGACGAGGAGGTGCTCGCGCCGGGCTATCCGCCGCGCGCGGTACGGGTGTTGGAGCTGGCCCGGCGGGTCGGGCTGCTGGTGTCGCTGGCCTACGAGAGCGGGCACGGGGGCGCGGTGAGCGCCTCGGAGATCGCGGCGCGGGGCGAGGTGCTGCGCCCGGTGGAGCGGGTGGCCCGGCGGGCCAGGGTCGCCGCGTACAACGCGTATGTGGAGGAGCGGGAGCGGGGCTGAGAGCCTGTGTCCAAACCCCGTCCGGATCAGGCCGCGGCGTCTGGTGCGTGCGATCGCAAGGCGCCGGAGCGTCCTCGATGGGGGTACCCCCTGGTCTTCAAGACCTTGGGGGAGGAGCTACTAGGGCGCTTCGGCAACGCGGCGAGCGTGCGTGCCAGGCGTCGCGGACCCGGGCGGGGTTTGGACACAGGCTCTGAGGTCGCGCGGGCCGAAACGGTTCGGGCAAGGGACCGGCCCCCGGGTGGAACCCGGGGGCCGGAGGTCACTGCGTCGGCGCGGGGCCGGTCAGTTGTTGGAGCTCTCGTTCCCGAAGTCCGAGTTGAGCAGGCCGACCACGTTGAGCGTGTTGCCCGTGACGTTCGCCGGGATGTGCACCGGGACCTGCGCCAGGTTGCCGGCGACGATGCCCGGGGAGTGCTCGGCCTTGCCGTTGGCCACCCCGTCGGCGGAGGCAGCGCCGGTCGCGGCGGCGAGGGCGCCGCCGGCGAGCACGGTGACGGCGAGAGCCTTGTTGAGCTTCATGTTCTGGATCCTCCTGGTCTTCGCCGCGACCAGCCGCCGCGGCATGCCTGGAGAACGCTCACCGCCGCCAGGGGATGCGCTATGTGGGTGACATCCACACGACGGTATGAATCTCGCACCGTACGGTGACGATCCGGTTTACGTATGTCAGACAGTCGGATCAGCCCGTCACGCCGTGCCGTACGGCCCACAGCGCGGCCTGCGTGCGGTCGGCGAGGTCCAGCTTCATCAGGATGTTGGAGACGTGCGTCTTGACGGTCTTCTCGGACAGCACGAGGTGGCGGGCGATCTCGCGGTTGGAGCGGCCGTCCGCGATCAGCGCCAGGACCTCCTTCTCCCGCTCGGTCAGGGTCGTGCCACGGCCGGTGCCGCCGTGCCCGTCGTCCTGGCTGAGCAGGGCGCCCGCCACCTCGGGCTGGAGCAGCACATGGCCCGCGTGCACCGAGCGGATCGCTCCGGCCAGCGCGTCCGGGTCGACGTCCTTGTATACGTAGCCGGAAGCGCCCGCCCGCAGGGCGGGGACCACGGTGCGCTGCTCGGTGAAGCTGGTGACGATGAGGACCTTGGCTCCATTGGCGAGCTCGCGGAGCTTGCGCAGGGCCTCGATGCCGTCCATGCCCGGCATCTTGACGTCCATCAGGACGACGTCCGGCTTCAGCTCCTCGGCGCGGGCCACGCCCTCGGCGCCGTCGGAGGCCTCCCCCACCACTTCTATGTCGTCCTGTACTTCCAGGAACGTACGCAGTCCTCGGCGGACCACCTGGTGGTCGTCCACGAGCAGGACCCTGATCACCTTGTCAGCCACCGGGGACCTCCATCTTGATCGTGGCGCCCTCGCCGGGTGCCGATTGCACGGTGAGCCTGCCGCCGACGCCGCTCGCCCGGTGCCGCATCGACACCAGGCCGAGGTGGCGGCCCGCGCGGCGGACCCGGCTCGGCTCGAAGCCGCGGCCGTTGTCGGTGATCCGCAGCACCGCGCCTTGGCCGCTGCGCTCCAGGACGACGTCGACCCGGCCGGCGCCGGAGTGGCGCAGCGCGTTGTGCAGGGCCTCCTGGGCGACCCTCAGGAGGGCCTCCTCCTGGGCCGGGGGCAGCGCGCGCACTCCTTGGTTGTCGAAGGTGACGCGGGCCGCGTGGGCCCGGTCGAGGACCTGGATCTGGGTGCGCAGCGTGTGCACCAGGCCGTCCTCCTCCAGGGCCGCGGGCCTCAACTCCACCACGGCGGCGCGCAGTTCGTCGGCGGCTTCTGCCGCGAGGGCCGCGACCTGCTGGAGCTCGCCCTTGGCGCGGACCGGGTCGCGGTCCACCAGGGTGGCGGCCGCCTGGGCGGTGAGGCGCAGCGAGAAGAGCTTCTGGCTGACCGCGTCGTGCAGCTCGTGGGCGAGCCGGGAGCGCTCCTCGGCGATGGTCAGCTCGCGGCTGCGCTCGTACAGGCGGGCGTTGGTGAGGGCGATCGCGGCGTGCTGGGCGAGCAGGCGCAGCAGTTCCTCGTCGTCCTCGGTGAAGCCGCAGCCGCCGTCCGGCTTGGGGCAGCGCTTGTTGGCGAGGAAGAGGGCGCCGAGCGTCTCCTCGCCGTCGCGGATCGGCATGCCCAGGAAGTCGGACATGTCGGGATGGGCGGACGGCCAGCCCTCGAAGCGGGGGTCCTTGCGGACGTCGGCGAGGCGCTCGGCCTTCTCCTCGTGGAGCATCGCGGCGAGGATCCCGTGCTGACGGGGCAGCGGACCGATCGCCCGCCACTGCTCGTCGCTGACGCCGTCGACCACGAACTGGGCGAAGCCGCCGTGGTCGTCGGGGACGCCGAGCGCCGCGTACTCCGCGTCCAGCAGTTCGCGGGCCGACGCGGTGATCGTCTTGAGGACGTCGCCGACCTCCAGGTGCCTGCTCATGGCGAGCAGGGCGGTGCTCACGGCGGCGAGACCCGCGCTCGGTGACGGGGTCTCCCCTGGTCCGGGGGCGTGCGCGGGACGGGAGCGGCTCATGTCGTCACCGTACCGGCGGGGTGTGACAGCGCGCCTCGGGCTGTGGACCTCCACCGCTTAGGTCGCCGGGCCTAGGTCGAAGTGCCTTGCCGGGGTGGGGCCCGCGTCCGAGGCGGCGGGGGCGCACCCGGAGCCACTCTGAACGCATCGACGGACGGTTCGACGTGACAGAGGGGTTGGTCATCATGCCGGTTGCGATCATCACGGGGGCCTCGAAGGGGCTCGGGCGGGCGCTCGCCGGGGCGCTGGCCGGGCGGGGCTGGGACCTCGTCCTCGATGCCAGGACCGCTCCCGTACTGGAGGAGACGGCGCGCGGGCTCGATGCGTACGGCACGAAGGTCGTGGCGCTGCCGGGGGACGTCACCGATGCCGGGCACCGGGCGGAACTGGTGGCGGCGGCCTGGGACCTCGGCGGGCTCGACCTCCTCGTGAACAACGCCTCCGCGCTGGGCGCCGAGCCGCTCGTACGCCTGGAGGAGCTGGATCTGGCCGGCCTGCGGGCGGCCCTGGAGACCAATGTGGTCGCGGCGCTGGGCCTCGTGCAGGAGGCGCTGCCGCTGCTGCGGGAGTCGCCCGTGGGCGCAGTGGTCGCGGTCAGTTCGGACGCGGCGGCCGAGGCGTACGAGACGTGGGGCGGGTACGGGGCCTCGAAGGCGGCCCTGGACCGGCTGGCGGCGGTGCTCGGCGTGGAGGAGCCGGGGCTCCGGGTGTGGGCGGTGGACCCGGGCGACATGCGCACCGACCTGTACGCGGCGGCGGTGCCGGACGACGATTCGGGCCGGCCCGAGCCGTCGACGGCGGTGCCGGGGTTCCTGCGGCTCCTGGACGAGCGGCCGGCGAGCGGGCGCTACAGCGCCCCCTCTCTTACGGAAGGTCTCGTGGAGGCCCCTGCGGAGGTGGCGCGATGACCGTGCCCATGGTGGTGCGGGTGCCCGACGATCTGCTCGCCTCGGTGCCCGCGGAGGTGCGCGGGACCGGGCGCGACGACGTACGGCTGATGGTGTCGCGCGGCACGCGGGTCTCCCATCACGCCTTCCGCGATCTGGCGGAGCAGCTGCGGGCCGGTGACGTCCTCGTCGTCAATACGTCGCAGACGATGCCAGCGGCGGTCGACGGAACGGTGGAGGGCGGGCCGGTGGTGGTGCACTTCTCGACCCGGGGGCCGGACGGGCGCTGGGCGGTGGAGCTGCGTACGCCGACGGCGTCGGGGAGTACCGAGCGGCGGACCGGGGACCGGGCGGGGGCGGTGGTGGCGCTGCCCGGCGGGGCACGGCTCGTGCTCGACGAGGCGCTGAGCCCGGACCGGCTGTGGTGGGCGCGGGTCTCCGCGGCCGATGTGCCCGGGCTGCTGCACCGGCACGGGCGGCCCATCCGGTACGCCTACACCGAGCGGGACCAGCCGCTCGCCGCCTACCAGACGGTGTTCGCGCTGCCTGCGCCAGGCGGGCTCGGCTCGGCGGAGATGCCGAGTGCAGCGCGGCCCTTCACGGTCGAGCTGGTCGTGGAGCTGGTGCGGCGCGGCGTGCAGTTCGCGCCGGTCACGCTGCATACCGGGGTGGCCTCGGCGGAGGCGCACGAGCCGCCGTACCCGGAGCGCTTCCAGGTGCCGGGGGCGACGGCCCGCCTTGTGAACGCGGCCAAAGCGGGTGGCGGCCGGATCGTGGCCGTGGGGACCACGGCGGTGCGCGCCCTGGAGTCGGCGACCGGGACCGACGGGGTGGTGCGCGAGGCCGCGGGCTGGACGGATCTCGTGGTGACCCCGCAGCGCGGGGTGCGGGCGGTGGACGGCCTGCTGACCGGGCTGCACGAGCCGGAGGCCTCCCACCTTCTGATGCTGGAGGCGATCGCGGGGCGCGAGGCGCTGGCCGTCGCCTACGACCAGGCGCTGAGCCGGCTCTACCTGTGGCACGAGTTCGGCGACGTCCACCTCCTACTTCCGGACGAGAACCCTCACTATGCGCATTGCTCCAGCAACGTTTGGTGAGACTGTTACGTGTCCGATGTGAGCCCGCGCATAGGACGCACATCACTTACGAAGCCGTTTAGTGGACAAATAAAGCCGGTGTGAGCGGGGCGAGAGTGGGTACGAGCCGACTTTCGCCCGGGCGTGATCCACTACCCGGCTTCGTATGTAGCACCTTTGCCACCAGATTTTGCGGCCGCTAACAATGGCTCCCGTCGCACAGCGCTGCGGCTCAATCGCCGCGGCGCTTCGATGCGCCGTCCACGTCATTCGGAAGAGGTCCACAGCCATGCCCGAGTCCAGCAACCCTGGTCACAGTCGTCTCACCCAGACGCACAAGATCTCGATTGCCGGTGTCGCCGCCCTCGGCGCCGCCGCTCTCGCCCTCTCGGTCTTCCCCGGGACGGGTCAGTCGGGCAACGCCATGGCTGCCGAGCCCGCCGCCTTCTCGGCGACCGTCGCGAGCACGAAGACCGTTTCGGAGTCCGTCTCCAAGCAGCACGCCACCGCCGACCAGCAGGCCAAGGCCGCTGCCAAGGCGAAGGCCGCCGCGGACGCCAAGGCGAAGGCCCAGGCCGAGGCGAAGAAGCGGGACGAGGCGGCCGCCGCCAGCCGCTCCGCCGCCCGCAAGCCGGTGTACGCCAACAACCTCGACGGCTGGATCCGCCAGTCCCTCGACATCATGAAGAGCAAGGGCATCCCGGGCTCGTACGAGGGTCTGCACCGCAACATCATGCGCGAGTCGACCGGCAACCCGATGGCCATCAACGGCTGGGACATCAACGCCATCAACGGCGTCCCGTCGAAGGGTCTGCTCCAGGTCATCCAGCCGACCTTCAACGCGTACCACGTGTCCGGCACCTCGTGGAACATCTACGACCCGGTCGCGAACATCACCGCCGCCGCCAACTACGCGGCCGACAAGTACGGCTCGATGGACAACGTCAACAGCGCCTACTGATCCGCATCGGACCGCTGGTCCTCTCCGGACGGCTGATCTCTCCGGACGCAGCAGAAGGGCGGCACCCCCATGGGGGTGCCGCCCTTCTCGCGTTGTCAGGCGCGGGCTACTTGCGCATGACCTCGGGCTCGTGGCGGCGCAGCAGGCGCGCGACGAAGAAGCCGAGGACGACGCCGATGAACAGCAGCACCGAGATGTTGATGAACCACTGCGACGCCTCGTGCTTCCACAGCGGGTCGAGGTTGGTCGGGTCGTTCTGGTCCATCGGCCCCATCAGGTGGGACAGGTCCAGCGTCGTGCCGACGCCCGCGATGGCCCAGCGCGACGGCATCAGCCAGGCGAACTGCTCCAGGCCGACCGAGTCGTACACCTTGAACAGGATGCCGGTGAAGACGACCTGCACGATGGCGAACATGACCAGGAGCGGCATCGTCTTCTCGGAGGTCTTCACCAGCGAGGAGATGATCAGGCCGAACATCATCGAGGTGAAGCCGAGCGCGATCACGACCAGGCACATCTCGATCGCGGGCGGCATCACGAGGCCCTCGGCGGGCAGCTTGCGGGTCGAGAAGCCGATCACGCAGAGGATCACGCCCTGGAAGGCCGTGATGACGCCGAGCACCAGGATCTTGGACATCAGGTACGCCGAACGGGACAGGCCGGTGGCCCGTTCGCGTTCGTAGATGACCCGTTCCTTGATCAGTTCTCGTACGGAGTTGGCCGCGCCCGAGAAGCACATGCCGACCGCGAGGATCAGCATGATCGTGCCGGCGTCGCCGTTGAACCGGGACGGCGGCGTGGGCGGCGCGAGGCCGAACTTCGCCGGGATGACGACGCTGACCGAGCCGATCACCGCGGGCAGGGCCACCGACAGGGCGAGGAAGCCCTTGTCGGAGGCGATGACCGAGACGTAGCGGCGCATCAGGGTCCACAGCTGGGAGGCCCAGCCCTGCGGCTTCGGCGGCTTCATCGCCTGGGCCGGCGGCATCTGTACGGACTGCGGGGCCACCGCGTCGATGTCCGCGGCGTACATCTGGTAGTGCTGCGAGCCCTTCCAGCGGCCCGCCCAGTCGTAGTCGCGGTAGCTCTCGAAGGCGGAGAAGACGTCGGCCCAGGTGCTGTAGCCGAAGAAGTTCAGCGCCTCCTCCGGCGGACCGAAGTACGCCACCGAGCCGCCCGGCGCCATCACGAGCAGCTT
This sequence comes from Streptomyces sp. NBC_00212, assembly GCF_045206365.1. NCBI lineage: Bacteria > Bacillati > Actinomycetota > Actinomycetes > Kitasatosporales > Streptomycetaceae > Streptomyces > Streptomyces sp. NBC_00212. The sequence continues at coordinate 6,716,347 of NZ_CP108115.1, read as the reverse complement.
GTCGCAGATGGCGAGCTCGGCCACCGAGTGGGTGACCACCAGAACCGTGCGGCCGTCGTCGGCCAGGCCCCGGAGCAGCTGCATGACGTCGCGGTCCATGCCCGGGTCGAGGCCCGAGGTGGGCTCGTCGAGGAAGATCAGCGACGGCTTGGTCAGGAGCTCCAGGGCCACCGAGACGCGCTTGCGCTGGCCACCGGAGAGGGAGGTGACCTTCTTCTCCTTGTGGATGTCCAGCTTGAGCTCGCGCAGCACCTCGTCGATGCGCTGCTGGCGCTCGTTCTCGGTGGTGTCGGCGGGGAAGCGCAGCTTGGCCGCGTACTTCAGCGCCTTCTTGACGGTCAGCTCCTTGTGCAGGATGTCGTCCTGCGGGACCAGACCGATGCGCTGGCGCAGCTCGGCGAACTGCTTGTACAGGTTCCGGTTGTCGTAGAGGACGTCACCCTTGTTGGCGGGCCGGTAGCCGGTGAGCGCCTTGAGCAGGGTGGACTTTCCGGAGCCCGAGGGGCCGATGACCGCGATGAGGGACTTCTCGGGGACGCCGAAGGAGACGTCCTTGAGGATGTCCTTGCCGCCGTCGACCGTGACGGTCAGGTGGCGGGCCGAGAAGGAGACGTCACCGGTGTCGACGAACTCTTCGAGCCGGTCGCCGACGATGCGGAAGGTCGAGTGGCCGACGCCGACGATGTCGTTGGGGCCGAGCAGCGCGGTGCCGCCCTTGGCGACCGGCTGACCGTTGACGTACGTGCCGTTGTGGGACCCGAGGTCGCGGATCTCCATCCGGCCGTCGGGCGTCGCGTGGAACTCGGCGTGGTGGCGCGAGACCTGGAGGTCGGAGACCACCAGCTCGTTCTCCAGAGCACGGCCGATGCGCATGACGCGGCCGAGCGCGACCTGGTGGAACGTGGTCGGGCTGCGGTCGCCGTAGACCGGCGGAGCGCCCGCGGCGCCGCCGCCCTGCTGCTGCGGGAACTGCGGCTGCTGCGGCTGGGGCTGCTGCCACTGCTGCTGCGGCGGGACCTGCGCCTGCTGGGGCTGCTGAGGCGGCTGCGCCCAGCCGCCCTGCTGCGGCGGGGCCTGCTGGGGCTGCGGGTGGACAGGCGCGGCCTGCGCCTGCTGGGCCGGGGCGGGCTGCGCGTAGGCGGCCGCGGCGGCACCGGTCAGATTCAGCCGCGGGCCGTCGGTCGCGTTGCCGAGGTGGACGGAAGAGCCGGGGCCGATTTCCATCTGGTGGATCCGCTGGCCCTGCACATAGGTGCCGTTGGTCGATCCGTGATCCTCGATGACCCAACTGCGGCCGCCCCAGCTGATCGTGGCATGGCGCCACGAGACTCTGGCGTCGTCGACCACGAGGTCACCCTGCGGATCACGCCCGAGGGTGTATGACCTGGACGGATCGAGCGTCCAGGTGCTGCCATTCAATTCCAGTACGAGTTCCGGCACTCCAGCCCCACTTATCGTCCCCCGAAAGACCTCCGCACCGGAGGCCTGTGACTCCCGACACAGGGAGTCTAGGGATGGTGAACATCGTGGGGAACTATTTCAGGCCCGGGCTCGTATCCGAAACCCGGGCCTCGTGAATTACGTGCACAGACGCGGCACAGTCCGGTCGCGGTCGTGCAACAGGCGCCCGGGGCCCGCCCGTTGACGTGGACCAAACACCCCCCGAGAGTAGTAAGCACCCATGAGTGCATACGGATCATGATGTCCGCGCATAAAGGAACATGACAGCGGATGAAAATGTCCTCTCCGTATGAATGGGGGCAAGTCGGCTCGTATCGGGGGGTCCTGATGAGCGTGGGCGACAACGACGTCCGAGGTGCGATCCGGTGGGGCGACGTCGTGCTCGCCTCGATCGCCTCGGTGAGCTGGGCCCTGGTCGCGATGGCGGGCACGGCCGCCCTCGGACTGCATCTGCTCGGGGCGGACGCGGCGGGGGCGCTCGGCCCGATGACCGCGGCCGTGGTGGTGCTCGGGGCGGGCGGCTCGGTCACCCCGTCCGGCGACGTCTCGGCGTTCGGGCTGACCGGAGCGGAGGCGAAGACGGCCGTCGATTTCGCGCCACTGGGCGTCGGGCTCGCGGGCGCCCTGCTGCTCGCCTTCTTCTTCCTGCGCTCGCTGCGGGCCGCCGGGGCCTGGATCTCCGGCGCGGAACTCACGGCCCGCGCGGCCGCGGTGGCCGTCCTGTTCGTCGCCGTGATCGGCGGGCTCGCCTGGGCCGGCCACGACCTCATCACGCTCGACGGATCCCAGCTGGGCCTGGGCCAGGTCAAGGTGCCCGGCGTGCCGAGCATCCCCGGCATCGGGGACGTCGGCGGCCTGTTGCCGGGCCGGCTCGCCGACCTCGCGGACGCCAAGGCCAAGGTCGGCTTCAGCGTCCGGACGACCCGCTCGCTGGTCGGGGCGGCGTGCTGGGTGCTCGCGGTCCTGGTGATCGCCCTGCTCGCCTCCCGCCGCACCCCGCTGCCGCGCTCCTGGTCGGCGCTGCACCGGGTGGTGCGGCCCGCGGTGTCCGCGCTGGTGACGGTGGTCCTGGTGGCGGTCGTGGCGGGGCTCGCGGCGGCGGCGTACGCGGCGATCGGCGACGCCCACCCGAAGCGGATCGCGGGCGCGGCGCTGCTCGGCGCGCCCAACGGCGTGTGGCCGGCGATCCCGCTCGGCCTTTTCGTGCCTTGGCACGGCCATGCCACGGGCGCGCTCGCCACCGTCCTGCCCGACCCGCTCGACCAGCTCATCGGGGCGAAGAGCGACGAGTCGGTGACGCTGGGGCGGCTCGCCCAACTCGACCACCGGGTATGGCTGTTGGCGGTCGCGACGGGCGTGCTCATGCTGTACGCGGGGGTGCTCGCCGCGGCCCGTACGCCGGTGGGCAGGGGTTCGCTCGGCGCTTTCGTGGGGCGGTGCGCGCTGTCGCTGGCCGCGGCCACCGCGGTGGCGCTGCCCCTGATGGTGTGGCTCACCGGGGTGTCCGCGAACGCCTCCCTGTCGGTCCTGGGCTTCGACGCGTTCGGGGCGGGCGTCGAGCTGCACGGCGACGCGGGGCTCGCGCTCGCGCTCGGCGCCGGGTGGGGGGCCACGGCGGGGGCGGCGGGCGCGCTGCTCGCCCGGGCGGCGGGGGCGGCGGGGCGGCGGGCCGCTGCCCTGGCCCGGGTTTCGGCACCCGGGGTGCCCGGGCCCCGCGAGGAGACGGGGCCGGGGCCGTACAACCCGGCGCCCTCCTACCGCCCGCCGAACCCCGACACCAACCCGTATCTGAAGCTGCCGCCGGGCCTGCACGGCTCCCCCACGCTGCCGGGCCCCCCGGGCCGCCCCCGGCCGAGGCCCCGCCCGTACCGGCCCCCGAAGGAGGACCCGCCGCCTCCCCCCGGGGCGCCGCGGGGCCGCCGCTGAGCGGCACGCGGGCCGAGCGGCCGTACACCGGCACGCTGTCCGCAGGGCGGGACGGCGTGCCGGGGCCGAGCCGCGGCCGGATACGGTGGGATCACCATGACGCCATCGCCCCTGCCCCCCGCCGGCCAGAACTCCGACGCCGGTCAGAGCTCTGACGTACCGACCCTCCTCGTCAAGATCTTCGGCAAGGACCGCCCCGGCATCACCGCCGGGCTCTTCGACACCCTCGCCGCCTACTCCGTCGATGTCGTGGACATCGAACAGGTCGTCTCCCGTGGCCGTCTCGTGCTGTGCGTACTCGTCACCGAGCCGACCGTGGCCTCCCAGGGCGAGCTGCGCGCCACCGTGCACAGCTGGGCCGAATCGCTCAAGCTCGAAGCCGAGATCATCTCCGGCATCGGCGACAACAGGCCGCGCGGCAGCGGCCGTTCGCACGTCACCGTGCTCGGTCACCCGCTGACCGCCGAGTCCACGGCGGCCATAGCGGCTCGCATCGCCGGCGCCGGCGGCAACATCGACCGCATCTTCCGGCTCGCCAAGTACCCGGTCACGGCTGTGGAGTTCGCCGTGTCCGGCGTGGCGACCGGGGTGCTGCGCACCGCGCTCGCGACCGAGGCGGCCGCCCTCGGCGTGGACGTGGCGGTCGTCTCGGCGGGGCTGCACCGGCGGGCCCAGCGGCTCGTCGTGATGGACGTGGACTCCACGCTGATCCAGGACGAGGTGATCGAGCTCTTCGCCGCGCACGCCGGCTGCGAGGACGAGGTCGCCGAGGTCACGGCCGCCGCGATGCGCGGCGAGCTGGACTTCGAGCAGTCCCTGCACGCCCGGGTGGCGCTCCTTCGCGGCCTGGACGCCTCGGTCGTGGACAAGGTGCGGGCCGAGGTCCGGCTCACTCCCGGCGCCCGCACCCTGATCCGTACGCTCAAGGCGCTCGGCTATCAAGTGGGCGTCGTCTCGGGCGGGTTCACCCAGGTCACCGACGACCTCAAGGACCGGCTCGGCCTCGACTTCGCCTCCGCCAACACCCTGGAGATCGAGGACGGCAAGTTCACCGGCCGGGTCACGGGCGAGATCGTCGACCGGGCGGGGAAGGCGCGGCTGCTGCGGGAGTTCGCCGCGGAGGCCGGGGTGCCGCTGGCCCAGACGGTGGCGATCGGCGACGGCGCCAACGACCTCGACATGCTGAACGCGGCGGGCCTCGGCGTCGCCTTCAACGCCAAGCCGGTGGTCCGCGAGGCCGCGCACACCGCGGTGAACGTGCCCTTCCTCGACACCGTGCTGTACCTGCTCGGCATCACCCGGGAAGAGGTCGAGGCGGCCGACGGCCTCATCGACTGAACCTTGTCGTCCTGTGGCGAAGGCCCCGGCGCGCATCGCGTACCGGGGCCTTCGTCGCGTACCGGGGTCCGCCTGCGAGGTCAGGCGTGCGGGGACCAGAAGGAGACGAGCCTGCCCACCCCGTGCTCCACGGACTTCCAGGAGCCGTTGAAGGTGAGCACGGCGACGGCGCAGGTGGGGAAGCCGCTGCGGTTCATCCGGGCCAGCAGGTCGCCCTCGGCGTCACCGGCGAGCGCGTCGGCAAGGGCGTGCATCCCGGGGTTGTGCCCGACGAGCAGGAGGTCGGCGACGTCGTCGGGGGTCTCGTTGACCAGCGCGATCAGTTCGCCGAGGGAGGCCTCGTACAGCCGCTCCTCGTACACCGTCTTGGGGCGCTGCGGCAGTTCCTGGACGGCGAGCTTCCAGGTCTCGCGGGTCCTGGCCGCGCTGGAGCAGAGGGCGAGGTCCGGGCCGACGCCGGCCCCGGCCAGCCAGCGGCCGGCGACGGGGGCGTCCGCCCTGCCCCGTTCGGCGAGCGGCCGGTCGTGGTCGGACACCTGGGGCCAGTCGGCTTTCGCGTGCCTCAGAAGGACGATCCTGCGGGGTGTATCGACGCTCATGTTCCCCAGCTTCGCATGAATCGCGCCATCGGGCGCAGGGTGTCGAAGGGCTCCGCCAGGGGGGTGACGCCTGTGCTCGCGGGGGCTGTTGCCCGCTAACGCGAGATGCTCTGCTGGATGCGGTCGACGAGGTGGGTGAGGGTGCCGTCACCGGAGACGGCGTGGGTGTCGCCCGATCCGATGACGAGCGCGAGCAGCGCGAAGAACGCGACCGCGGGCAGCACGACACCCCACCACGGCAGCTTGAAGTCGACGCCACCGGCGGTCGGTTGGGGGGACCTGGGGTGGGTGTGGGCCGACATGACCGCCTCCGTGTGGGTTCCGGGTTCGAGTGCCGCGGGGCGAACGGGGTGTCCGTCGCGGTACCTCAAAACCTACGGATCCGGCGGGCGTCATCCCATCCGGTGACCCACCTACTTGACCCTGACCCTGACCCCCTAGGGGATGGTGGGGCTAGCACCACCATGGCCCCGTCCGGGGGCACCGGCCGGAGCCCCGGTCAGTGCCTCGGTCAGGGGGAGGCGAGCGTCGCGATGACGGCGACGACGACCGTGACGGCGAGCATCGCGCCGAGCACGAGCAGGAGCTTCTTGTGGCTGTTCTGCGGATTGGGTTCGAGCACTGGCATGCGGCCAGTGTCGCATCCGGGTTCGGGCCGCTATCGCCGGGCCCCGGCCTCGTCCTCGATCGTACGGTCGCGGCCCGCCAGGATGCCGACGGCGATCTGCGGCACCATGAGCGCCGCCATCAGCGCGATGGGCAGGTCCCAGCCGCCGCTGCGGTCGTGCAGGACGCCGACCAGGAGCGGCCCCGGGATGGAGAGCAGGTAGCCGACGCACTGGGCGAAGGCGGAGAGCCGTACGACGCCCGCGCCGGTCCGCGACCGCTTGCCGATCATCGTGAGGGCGAGCGGGAAGGCGCAGTTGGAGATGCCGAGCAGCAGCGCCCAGGCCCAGGCGCCGGCGGCCGGCGCGAGGTAGAGCCCCGCGTAGCCGGCCAGGCCGCAGCTGCCGAGCGCGACGACGATGGGGCCCTGGCTGCGCAGCCGGTTGACCAGCCACGGGATGACGAAGCCGAGCGGCACGCCCATGACCATGGTGATGGAGAGCAACAGCCCCGCGGTGCCGGCCGAGACGCCCGCGTCACGGAAGATCGTCGGCATCCAGCCCATGGTGATGTACGCGCCGGTGGCCTGGAGCCCGAAGAAGCAGGCCAGCGCCCAGGCGGTGCCGCTGCGGGTGATGCGCAGGGCGGGGGCGGCCTCTTCCTTGGCGCTGAGGGCCGGGCCCGCGCTCCCGGAACGGTCGCGCGTCAGCGGGATCCAGGCGGCCACCGCGACGACGGCGAGCAGTGCCCAGATGCCGAGCCCCTGGCGCCAACTGCCGCCCAGCGCATCGGTGAGGGGCACGGTGGTGACCGCGGCGAGCGAGGTGCCCGCGGCCAACGCCATCGAGTAGAGGCCGGTCATGGAGCCGACCCGGTCGGGGAAGTACCGCTTGACGATCACCGGCATCAGGACGTTGCTGACGGCTATGCCCATCAGGGCGAGCGCGCTGGCCGCGAGGAAGGTGACGGTGCCGCCCGCGAAGGGGCGCAGGAGCAGGCCGGCGGTGATGGCGGCCATGCCCGCGAACACGACGGCGCCGGGGCCGAAGCGGCGGGCGAGCCGCGGCGCCATGACGCCGAACACGGCGAAGCAGAACGCCGGGACCGAGGTGAGGACGCCCGCGATGCCGCCGCTCATGTGCAGCCCGCCGGTGACCTCCTTCATCAGCGAGCCGAGGCTGGTGATGGCGGGGCGCAGGTTGACGGCGGCGAGGACCAGCGCGAGCGGTACGAGCCAGCGCGTCCACGACGGCACCCGGCCCGCGTCGGCGGGGGTTTCGAGGGGCTCGGTGCGGACGGCGGGCGTCGGGCTCAGCGTGGTGGTCTCTTCGTCGGGCATGGTGCCATCATAGAATCATGGGATGATTGGTTGTCCAATCGATTCTCGTCACTGACGACTCCCTCTCGGACTGGAGCACCATGACCCTCAGCTCTCCCCGGCGGTCCGCCCTCGCCGACCAGGTGATCGCGCAGCTGCGCAACCAGATCACCTCGGGCGAGTGGGCGGTGGGTTCGCGCATCCCGACCGAGCCGGAGCTGGTCGAACAGCTCGGGGTGGCGCGCAACACCGTCCGCGAGGCCGTCCGCGCCCTCGCGCACAACGGCCTGCTCGACATCCGCCAGGGCTCGGGGACCTACGTCGTGGCGACCAGCGAGCTGGCCGGGGTGATGCACCGCCGGTTCGCCGACGCGGACCCGCGCCACGTGGCCGAGCTGCGCTCCACGCTGGAGTCGTCGGCGGCGAAGCTGGCCGCCGAGCGGCGTACCGAGCGCGAGCTGAAGCAGCTGGACACGCTGCTTGAGCGGCGCGAGCAGGCGTGGGCCTCGGGCGACCGGGAGGCCTTCGTGGCGGCCGACGCCACGCTCCACCTGGCGGTCGTCGCGGCCTCGCACAACGACGTACTGACCGAGCTGTACGCCGACCTCGGCCATCTGCTGCGCGACTGGCTGCGCGACGACGTGGCACTGGAGATGACCCCGGAGAACCACATGGACCACGGTCGGATGGTCGACGCGATCCGGGCCGGCGACGCGGAGACGGCCGCCTCCGAGGCCGCCGCCCACGCCTTCATCTGCCTGCCGGACCGGCTCGAAGCCCGCTGAGCGGGCGCTGCTCCGCCGGGGCACTCTGCTGCGGTCAGGGCGCCTTCTGGTGGGTCACCCAGACCGCGCGGACGTCCTTCCAGCAGCGGTCGCCCAGGCGTACGGTCTGGCCGGGGCCCACCTCCACCGGCGCCGCGTCCGCGTCCAGGTCCCACCAGTTCGCACAGTCGGTGTGCAGGCGCACCAGGTCGGCGTCCGGGTAGGGGTTGTGGCAGTACGCGGTGACGTGCGAGCCCTGCACGGAGGTCCGGCACGCGGCGCCGAACGGCTCGGGCGGCGCCACGGCGGGCGCCGGGTCGGGCGCGGTGGCGGCGCGCACCACGGAGGGGGCGGCGAGCCCGGCGGCCGTGGCGAGCAGGAGGAACAACAGGGCCAGGGCCCGGCGCTGCCCGACGCTCAGGGGACGCACACGGGGACCCGTACGCAGCGGACGCACACCCCACCTCTTCCCCGGCCGACTGCCCGACATGTCCGTTTGATCAGTCTGCGGGGAAGTCGCGGTCCACGCACGGCGGCCGCCCACCAAAAGGTCCGGTGGGCGGCCGCGATTCGTGCTGTGCGGGGTCAGGCACCCACGGCGTGCAGACCGCCGTCGACGTGGATGATCTCGCCCGTGGTCTTCGGGAACCAGTCCGAGAGCAGCGCGACGACACCCTTGCCCGCGGGCTCGGGGTCGGCCATGTTCCACTCCATCGGGGAACGGTGGTTCCACACGTCCGCGAGCTCCGCGAAGCCCGGGATGGACTTGGCGGCCATCGAACCGATCGGCCCCGCCGAGATCAGGTTGCAGCGGATGTCGTCCTTGCCCAGGTCACGGGCCATGTAGCGGGACGTGGCCTCAAGGGCGGCCTTGGCCGGGCCCATCCAGTCGTACTGCGGCCAGGCGAACTGCGCGTCGAAGGTGAGGCCGACGACGGCGCTGCCCGGGACGAGCAGCTCGCGCAGGGCCATGGTCAGCGACTTCAGCGAGAACGCCGAGACGTGCATGGCGGTGGCGACCGACTCGAACGGCGTGTTCAGGAAGTTGCCGCCGAGGGCGTCCTGCGGGGCGAAGCCGATGGAGTGGACGATGCCGTCCAGACGGCCGCCGAGCTCCTCCTTGACCAGGCCCGGAAGCCGGTCCAGGTGCTCCTGGTTGGTCACGTCGAGCTCGATGACCTTGGCGGGCTTGGGGAGCTTCTTGGCGATGCGCTCGGTCAGGGTCGGGCGCGGGAAGGCGGTCAGGATGACCTCGGCGCCCTGCTCCTGAGCCAGCTTCGCGGTGTGGAAGGCGATGGAGGACTCCATCAGCACACCGGTGATCAGGATGCGCTTGCCTTCGAGAATTCCGCTCATGGTGATCAGTGACCCATGCCCAATCCGCCGTCAACCGGGATGACGGCTCCAGTGATGTACGAGGCGTCGTCGGAGGCGAGGAACTTCACCGCGGCGGCGATCTCCTCGGGCTGCGCGTAGCGGCCCAGCGGCACCTGGGACACGATGCCCGCGCGCTGCTCCTCGGTGAGCACCTTGGTCATGTCGGTGTCGACGAAACCGGGTGCGACGACGTTGAAAGTGATGTTCCGGGACCCGAGCTCACGCGCGAGCGACCGGGCGAAGCCGACCAGACCGGCCTTGGAGGCGGCGTAGTTGGCCTGGCCCGCCGAGCCGAGCAGCCCGACGACCGAGGAGATCAGGACCACGCGGCCCTTCTTCGCGCGCAGCATGGCGCGGTTGGCGCGCTTGACCACGCGGAAGGTGCCGGTCAGGTTGGTGTCGAGGACGGACGTGAAGTCCTCCTCGGACATGCGCATCAGGAGCTGGTCCTTGGTGATGCCCGCGTTGGCGACCAGGACCTCGACGGGACCGTGCTTGTCCTCGATCTCCTTGTAGGCCTGCTCCACCTGCTCGGTGTCGGTGATGTCACACCTGACGGCCAGGCAGCCCAATGCGGTAAGGGCCTCGGGCGGCTCTCCGGAGCGGTACGTGATCGCGACCTTGTCGCCGCTGTCGGCAAAAGCGCGGGCGATGGCGAGGCCGATGCCCCGGTTGCCTCCGGTGACGAGAACCGAGCGGCTCAACGGATCACCCTTTCGATAGGTGGATTCGTACTCCACGCAAACTATCGGTACGGCCCGACTTACGAGGAATCGAGCCCTGACAGTGGCGTGGAACGAGCGCTGTCGGGTCCCTACAGAAAGCCGTAGTCACAAGGCCCGTCGGCGCGACATGATCGGGGCGACCGGTCTCATACGACAGGGAGACAGCTGTGCCATCTGGGACCCATTCCATCGACGAAGCCTTCACGGCGCTGCCCCTGCGGGCGCTCGCCGACGCGGCGCTCGCGCGGGCCCGCGCGCTCGGCGCCGACCACGCCGACTTCCGGTTCGAGCGGGTGCGCAGCGCCGCCTGGCGCCTGCGCGACGCCCGGCCCGCCGGTTCCTCCGACACCACCGACCTCGGCTACGCGGTCCGGGTCGTGCACGGCGGGGCCTGGGGGTTCGCCTCCGGAGTCGATCTGACGATGGACGCGGCGGCCAAGGTCGCCTCCCAGGCGGTGGCCATGGCCAAGCTGTCCGCGCAGGTCATCGCGGCCGCCGGGTCCAAGGAGAGAGTGGAGCTGGCGGCCGAGCCGGTGCACTCCGAGAAGACCTGGATCTCCTCCTACGAGATCGACCCGTTCTCGGTGCCGGACGAGGACAAGAGCGCGCTGCTCGCCGACTGGAGCGCGCGGCTGCTCGGCGCCGACGGGGTCGAGCACGTGGACGCCTCGCTGCTCACCGTGCACGAGAACAAGTTCTACGCGGACACGGCGGGCACCGTGACCACCCAGCAGCGCGTGCGGCTGCACCCCCAGCTCACGGCCATCGCGGTGGACCGCACGACCGGCGAGTTCGACTCGATGCGCACCATCGCGCCGCCGGTCGGGCGCGGCTGGGAGTACCTGACCGGCACCGGCTGGGACTGGAACGCGGAACTGGATGAGATCCCTTCGCTTCTGGCCGAGAAGATGCGGGCGCCCAGCGTCGAGAGCGGCCTCTACGACCTGGTGGTGGACCCGTCCAACCTGTGGCTGACCATCCACGAGTCGATCGGCCACGCCACCGAGCTGGACCGCGCGCTCGGCTACGAGGCCGCGTACGCGGGCACCTCGTTCGCCACCTTCGACCAGCTGGGCAAGCTGGCGTACGGCTCGCAGGTCATGAACGTGACCGGCGACCGGACCGCCGAGCACGGGCTCGCGACCATCGGCTACGACGACGAGGGCGTCGAGGCGCAGTCCTGGGACCTGGTGAAGGACGGCACGCTCGTCGGCTACCAACTCGACCGCCGCATCGCGAAGTTGACGGGCCTCGGCCGTTCCAACGGCTGCGCCTACGCGGACTCCCCCGGGCACGTTCCGGTCCAGCGGATGGCGAACGTCTCGCTCCGGCCGGACCCGGGCGGGCTCTCCACCGAGGACCTGATCGGCGGGGTCGAGCGCGGCATCTACGTGGTCGGCGACCGGTCCTGGTCGATCGACATGCAGCGCTACAACTTCCAGTTCACCGGCCAGCGCTTCTTCCGCATCGAGAACGGACGCCTCGCGGGCCAGCTCCGCGACGTCGCCTACCAGGCGACCACCACGGACTTCTGGGGCTCCATGGAGAAGGTCGGCGGCCCCCAGACGTACGTCCTGGGCGGCGCCTTCAACTGCGGCAAGGCCCAGCCGGGCCAGGTCGCCGCGGTCTCCCACGGCTGCCCGTCGGCCCTGTTCCGGGGCGTCAACATCCTCAACACCACGCAAGAGGCGGGTCGATGAAGCACGGGTCCGACAACAGCGCCCCCGGCTGGGGGTCCGGGGGTCGCCCCCCGGGAAAGCACATCCTCAACACCACGCAGGAGGCCGGGCGATGAGCTCCCGTACGACCGTCAAGCCGCACGAGATCGTCGAGCGGGCCCTGGAGCTGTCCACCGCCGACGGCTGTGTCGTCATCGCCGACGAGCACTCCTCGGCGAACCTGCGCTGGGCCGGCAACGCGCTGACCACCAACGGCGTCACCCGCGGGCGCACCCTGACCGTGATCGCGACGGTCGACGGAGCCGAGGGCACCGCCTCCGGTGTCGTCTCGCGCTCGGCCGTCACCGCCGCCGACCTGGAGCCGCTGGTACGGGCCGCGGAGGCGGCCGCGCGCGGCGCCGGGCCCGCCGAGGACGCGCAGCCGCTGGTCACCGGGGTGCCCCTGTCCCCGGACTTCACCGACGCCCCGGCCGAGACCACCTCCGCCGTGTTCGCCGACTTCGCGCCCGCGCTCGGCGAGGCCTTCGCGCGGGCCAGGGCGGGCGGCCGCGAGCTGTACGGCTTCGCCAACCACGAGCTGAACTCCGCCTACCTCGGTACGTCGACGGGCCTGCGGCTGCGCCACGACCAGCCCAACGGCACCCTGGAGCTCAACGCCAAGTCTCCGGACCGGACCCGCTCGGCCTGGGCCGGGCGAGCGACCGGCGACTTCAAGGACGTCGACGTGGCGGCCCTCGACGAGGAGCTCGCCCGCAGGCTCGGCTGGGCCGAGCGGCGCATCGAGCTGCCCGCCGGGCGGTACGAGACGCTGCTGCCGCCGACCGCCGTGGCCGACCTGCTGATCTACCAGCTGTGGTCGGCGGCGGCCCGGGACGCGGCCGAGGGCCGGACCGTCTTCTCGAAGCAGGGCGGCGGCACCCGCATCGGCGAGACCCTCTCCGGGCTGCCGCTCTCGCTGCGCAGCGACCCGAACGAGCCGGGCCTGGAGTACGCGCCGTTCATGGTGGCGCACGCCTCGGGCGACACGGAGTCGGTGTTCGACAACGGGCTTCCCCTCACCGCGACGGACTGGATGCGCGAGGGCCGCCTGGAGCACCTGGTCACCACCCGGCACAGTGCCGCTCTCACCGGCCTGCCGGTCGCCCCCTCCCCCGGGAACCTGATCCTGGACGGCGGCGGCGAGCGCACCCTGGACGAGATGGTCGCCGCCACCGAGCGGGGCCTCCTGGTGACCTGCCTCTGGTACATCCGCGAGGTGGACCCGGCGACGCTGCTGCTCACCGGTCTGACCCGGGACGGCGTGTACCTCGTCGAGAACGGCGAGGTGGTCGGCGAGGTGAACAACTTCCGCTTCAACGAGTCCCCGGTGGACCTGCTGTCCCGGGCCACCGAGGCCGGCCGCACCGCGAAGACCCTGCCCAGGGAGTGGAGCGACTACTTCACGCGGGCGGCGATGCCGGCGCTGCGCATCCCGGACTTCAACATGAGTTCGGTCAGCCGGGGCGTATAACCTCGGTGCTGTCAGTAAGCACGTCTGAAGGAGACAAGAGACCCGTGACGGACATCGTCGACGAACTGCAGTGGCGTGGGCTGATCGCCCTCTCCACTGACGAGGACGCATTGCGCAAGGCGTTCGCGGACGGTCCCGTCACGTTCTATTGCGGCTTCGACCCGACCGCGCCCAGCCTGCACCTCGGCAACCTGGTGCAGATCCTCACGATGCGCCGGATCCAGCTCGCGGGGAACCGGCCGCTGGGCCTGGTCGGCGGCGCCACCGGCCTGATCGGCGACCCGAAGCCGAACTCGGAGCGCACGCTGAACGCGCCGGAGGTCGTGGCGGGCTGGGTCGAGCGGCTGCGCGGCCAGATCGAGCGGTTCCTCGACTTCGAGGGCCCGCACGCCGCGACGATGGTCAACAACCTGGACTGGACGTCGGGCCTGTCGGCCATCGACTTCCTGCGGGACGTCGGCAAGTACTTCCGGGTCAACAAGATGATCGCGAAGGAGGCCGTCGCGCGGCGGCTCAACTCCGACGCGGGCATCAGCTACACCGAGTTCAGCTACCAGATCCTCCAGGGCATGGACTTCCTGGAGCTGAACCGAAGGTACGGCTGCACGCTGCAGACCGGCGGCAGCGACCAGTGGGGCAACCTCACGGCGGGCACCGACCTGATCCACCGGGTCGAGCCCGACGCCGACGTGCACGCGCTGGCCACGCCGCTGATCACCAAGGCGGACGGCACCAAGTTCGGCAAGACGGAGTCCGGCACGGTCTGGCTCGACCCCGAGAAGACCACGCCGTACGCCTTCTACCAGTTCTGGCTGAACGCGGACGACCGGGACGTCTCGAAGTTCCTGCGGATCTTCAGCTTCAAGTCCCGCGAGGAGATCGAGGAGCTGGAGAAGCTCACCGAGGAGCGGCCGCAGGCTCGGGCCGCGCAGCGCGCGCTCGCCGAGGAGCTGACCACTCTGGTGCACGGCGCCGACCAGTGCGCGGCCGTGATCGCCGCGTCCAAGGCGCTGTTCGGCCAGGGCGAGCTCACCGAGCTGGACGAGTCGACGCTGGCCGCCGCCCTGTCCGAGCTGCCGCACGCCCAGGTGTCCGAACTCGGCCTGGTCACCGACCTGTTCGCCGAGGTCGGCCTGGCCGCCAGCAAGTCGGCCGCCCGCCGCACCGTGAAGGAGGGCGGCGCCTACGTGAACAACGTGAAGGTGACCGCCGAGGACGCGGTGGCCACGGCGGAGGAGCTCCTGCACGGGCGCTGGCTGGTGCTGCGCCGGGGCAAGAAGAACCTGGCGGCCGTCGAGGTCACCGGCGCCTGAGGTTCGCACACGTACGAAGGGGCGGTTCCGCTGCGGGACCGCCCCTTCGTCCTGCTCGTCAGGCTCGCTGTTTGTTGCCGCGCAGCGCCATGTACAGCATGTCGCCGAGGAAGACGATGACGACGGCGGCCGCGACCTGCAGGCCGTGCCGGCCCCAGTCGATGCCCTTGGTCTCGGCGATCCCGATCGCCCGGGCGATCGAGTTGCCTACGATGCCGCCGATGATGCCGAAGATGGTGGTCAGCCAGAGCGGACTGTGCTGCTTGCCGGGAATGATCGCCTTGGCGATGAGACCGAGCACGAATCCCACGATGATGGCCCACAACCAGCCCATGGCTGCCTCCTAGTACGGCTCGACGTGAGCAGGTTCAGCCAGTGTCAGCCCGTACTCCGTACGGCGCATGTCGGACACCTCCCTACGTGGTACGTACTGTGGCATCCGCGCAGGTAAGAGCCGCCCCGGTCTCGAACCCGGCGGAGCCCCGGCGTACGGTGATAAAGGTGCGGGCCGGGGAGAGCCCGCCGTGGAACTCGGGTGGTGGAACGTGATGCGGAAGCAGCGCAGCGGCCAGGTCTTCCGGATCACCGGGGCCCGTCAGGGGCTCGCCGAGGACGTCCGCGGCCGGCAGCGCCGCTATGTGATCTCGATGTCGGTCCGCACCGTTTCGGTGGTGCTGACCGCGGTGCTGTGGAACATCGAGCGTCCTGTCGCCATCGTGACGCTGGTCCTCGGCGCGCTGCTGCCCTATGTGGCGGTCGTGTTCGCCAACGCGGGCCGGGAGAACGTGACTTCGCTGCCCTCCACCTTCATCCCCGCCCCGAGCCGGCCGGCGCTGGGCGCGGCCCCGACGGGCGGCTCCGCGGAATCCCCCACGGAACCCACGGCCGGTGACCAGGAGTGGCCTTCACGCGAACAAGGCTGACCCGTCACCGTCCGCGAAGCTCAGGAAAACCTCAGATCAATCATGAAGTTCCGGTGCACCACACCGGGTCCCCCATGACATACTTCGTAGGCGCTCCGCATCCCCCGTCGGAGCGACGGACCGACGCCGGGCAGCTCCCCCCGTGGCTGCTCGGCGTCGCCTTTTGTACGGGGTCGCATGACGGACAATGTCTCTGTGAGTGACGAGACGACTGACGAGACCCCCAGCTGTTCCGCCAAGGACTGCCGTGCCGCCGCCGTGTGGGTCCTGGCCTGGAACAACCCGAAGATCCACACGCCGGAGCGACGCAAGACGTGGCTCGCCTGCGACGAGCACCGCGAGCACCTCTCCCAATTCCTGGGCGTACGGGGCTTCTTGAAGGATGTCGTGACGCTCGCCGAGTGGGAGTCGGCCGGCTCAGCCGCCGATCGCTGACATCGGGCGGTCGGGCTGCAGGAACGAGGGGTCGTCCAGACCGGAACCGGCCTTCTTTCCCCACATCGCCAGCTTCCACAGCCGGGCGATCTCCTCGTCACCGGCGTCCGAGCGCAGGGCCGCACGCAGGTCGGACTCCTCGCGGGCGAACAGGCAGGTGCGCACCTGGCCGTCGGCGGTCAGCCGGGTGCGGTCGCAGGCCCGGCAGAACGGGCGGGTCACCGAGGCGATGACGCCCACGGTGTGCGGGCCGCCGTCGACCACCCAGCGCTCGGCGGGCGCGGAGCCCCGCTCGTCGTCGCCCTCGGGGGTGAGCGTGAAGCGCGTACGCAGCGATTCCAGGATGTCGCCGGCGGTGATCATGCCGTCGCGCTTCCAGCCGTGCTGGGCGTCGAGCGGCATCTGCTCGATGAAGCGGAGCTCGTAGTCGTGCTCGACGGCCCAGGCGAGCAGGTCGGGGGCCTCGTCGTCGTTGAGGCCCGGCATCAGGACGGCGTTGACCTTGACCGGGGTGAGGCCTGCCTCGCGGGCGGCCTCCATGCCCTCGATGACGTCCTTGTGGCGGTCGCGGCGGGTCAGTGTCTTGAAGACGTCGGGCCGCAGGGTGTCAAGGGAGACGTTGACGCGGTCGAGCCCGGCGGCCTTCAGGGCGGTCGCGGTGCGCTTGAGGCCGATGCCGTTGGTGGTGATCGACATCTTGGGGCGCGGCTCCAGGGCGGCGCAGCGCTCGACGATCCCGACCAGGCCCGGGCGCAGCAGCGGCTCGCCGCCGGTGAAGCGGACCTCATTCACACCGAGGTCGGTGACGGCGATGCGGATGAGGCGGACGATCTCGTCGTCGGTCAGCAGATCGGGCTTGGCCAGCCACTGCAGACCCTCTTCCGGCATGCAGTACGTGCACCGCAGATTGCACCGGTCGGTGAGTGAGACACGCAGGTCAGTGGCCACTCGGCCGTAGGTGTCGATGAGCACTGTGGGCCCCCTCCCCTGTCCGTCGAAGGTCAGTCGCACATCCGTCGAATGTGTATACACCCGAGCCTACGCGTTGCGTCCGACAACTGGAGGGGCCGATTGTCACGAGGTGCGGCGGGGCCGTGTCGTAGGACTCTACGACACGGCCTCGGCCATGCGCGGTGCGGATGTACGTCAGTGGGCGCCGACGCCCGTGAGGGACTTGACCTCCAGCTCGGCGTACTTGCCGGCGTCGGGCTCCTCCTTGGACAGGAGCGATCCGATCCAGCCGAGCAGGAAGCCGAGCGGGATGGAGATCAGGCCCGGGTTCTCCAGCGGGAACCAGTGGAAGTCGACGCCCTTGAACATCGACGTCTTCGGGTTGCCGGAGACGACGGGCGAGAACAGCACCAGGAACACCGAGCTGAACAGGCCGCCGTAGATCGACCACAGCGCGCCCTGGGTGGTGAAGCGCTTCCAGAACAGGCTGTACAGGATGGTCGGCAGGTTCGCCGATGCGGCGACCGCGAAGGCGAGCGCGACCAGACCGGCCACGTTCATGTCGCGGGCGAAGGCGCCGAGCACGATCGCGATCGCGCCGATGAACACGGTGGCCCAACGGGCGGCCCTCATCTCCTCCTTCTCGGTCGCCTTCCCCTTGCGGATGACGTTGGCGTAGATGTCGTGCGCGAAGGAGGAGGACGAGGCGAGGGTGAGGCCGGCGACGACGGCGAGGATGGTCGCGAAGGCGACCGCCGAGATCACCGCGAGCAGCGTCGCCCCGCCCGTGGTGCCGACGCCGCCGCCCAGGTACTCGGCGAGCTGCGGGGCCGCGGTGTTGCCCGCCGGGTTCTGCGCCTTGATGGCGGCGGGGCCCACGAGGGCGGCCGCGCCGAAGCCGAGCGCGATCGTCATCAGGTAGAAGGCGCCGATGATGCCGATCGCCCAGTTCACGGACTTACGGGCGGCCTTCGCGGTGGGCACCGTGTAGAAGCGGATCAGGATGTGCGGCAGGCCCGCGGTGCCGAGGACCAGCGCGATGCCGAGCGAGATGAAGTCGAGCTTGGAGGTGCCGTTCGCGCCGTACTTCAGGCCGGGCTCCAGGAACGCCGAGCCCTTGCCGCTCTTCTCGGCGGCCGTGCCGAGCAGGTCGGAGATGTTGAAGTGGAACTTGAGCAGCACCAGGAAGGTCATCAGGATCGCGCCCGCGATGAGCAGCACCGCCTTGACCATCTGGACCCAGGTGGTGCCCTTCATGCCGCCGATGGTGACGTACACGATCATCAGGACGCCGACCAGGGCGACGATGAGGATCTTGCCCGCGTCGGTGGTGATGCCGAGCAGCAGGGAGACGAGCACGCCCGCGCCGGCCATCTGCGCGAGCAGGTAGAAGATCGAGACGACGATGGTGGAGGCGCCGGCCGCGGTGCGGACCGGGCGCTGGCGCATCCGGTAGGCGAGCACGTCGCCCATCGTGTAGCGGCCGGAGTTGCGCAGCGGCTCGGCGACCAGGAGGAGCGCCACCAGCCAGGCGACCAGGAAGCCGATGGAGTACAGGAAGCCGTCGTAGCCGAACAGCGCGATGGCTCCGGCGATGCCGAGGAACGAGGCGGCCGACATGTAGTCGCCGGAGACGGCGAGGCCGTTCTGGAAGGCGGTGAACTGGCGGCCGCCCGCGTAGAAGTCGGAGGCGTTCTTGGTCTGCCGGCCGGCCCAGACGGTGATGGCGAGGGTCGCGGCGACGAACACCGCGAACAGGGTGATGATCAGCGGCCGGTGCTCGGTGGTCGCGGAGGCGGCGAGGGGAACGAGGGCGGGGCTCATGCGTCGGCCTCCATGCGGGACTTGATGGCCTCGGCCTTGGGGTCGAGCTTCGCGGCGGCGTGCCGCGAGTAGAACCAGGCGATGAGGAACGTGGTCAGGAACTGGGCGAGGCCGAAGACGAAGGCCACGTTGATGTTGCCGATGAGCTTGGTGCCCATGAAGCCGCCCGCGTAGTTGGACAGCAGCACGTACAGCAGGTACCAGACGATGAAGCCGATGGTCAGCGGGAAGGCGAACGAGCGGTGGGCGCGGCGGAGTTCGCCGAATTCCGCGCTCTGCTGCACCGCGGTGAACGCCTCGGTGCTGGGCTGGGCGGGACGGGGGTCCGTCCCGGCTTCGGGCGGCGGCGCGTCGGTGGCCACGGAATCTCCTCGCGGTGCGGATGCGGCGGGAACGGAAAGTTCGGACATAGGGGTCCTCGCTGTGGGGCTGGATGCGGTCCCCCTGACAACGGCACGGAGCGCGGGGCGTCTCGGTTCAGTCCGGCCGTTTTTTCTCCGTGGCGCATCCCCTGCCGGCGCGTGGCGCGTTCCGCGCGCCCGCCGGGTCGAGTACGCGACTTTCTTCGCGGACTCGGCACAAAACGTTGATCCGTCGAGATGATCGGCGATAGCTTCACTGCTCAATGCCCCGGGCGGTTCCGGTGCCGGAGCAGTTGTCTTCGCCCTTCCCGGGTTCTTCACCCACGTACGCATCGAGAGTTCCGCCAACCCCATGGAGACCCCATGCCGTTGCACATCTCCCGTACGCGCCGCGCCGTCGCCGCCTCGGCGGGCCTGGCCACCGCCGCCGCTCTGGCGCTGCTTCCCGGCACGGCTTCGGCCGCTTCCTTCGACATCGGTCCGTCGAGCGCGAAGGCCGCGCAGACGGCCGGGCCCGAGCTGAGCTACATCGTCAACATCCGCCCCGGGCACGGGAATTCGGCCCGGGTGCAGAGAGCCGTCGCCGATGCGGGCGGCTCGGTGCTCCAGGCGTACGACCAGATCGGCGTGCTCGTCGTGCACTCCGCCAACGCGGACTTCGCGAAGACGATCCGCGAGGTCAAGGGCGTCGATTCGGCGGGGGCGACGCGGACGGCGCCGCTGCCCGCGCAGTCCACCACCGATGTGGGCACGCCGAAGAAGCTCACCGCCGAGGACCTGAAGGCCGCGTCCGCGAAGGCCGCGCCGGGTGAGGATCCCCTTGAGCCGCTCCAGTGGGACCTGAAGGCGATCAAGGCGGACAAGGCGCACGAGAAGACGCTGGGCAGCTCCAAGGTCACCGTCGGCGTGATCGACACCGGCGTCGACGACACCCACCCCGACATCGCGCCCAACTTCGACCGGGCCAAGTCGGTCAGCTGCATCACCGGCAAGCCGGACACCACGGACGGCGCCTGGCGCCCGTTCACCACCGGCGGCTCCCCGCACGGCACCCATGTGGCGGGTGAGATCGCGGGCGCCAAGAACGGCGTCGGCATCACCGGGGTCGCGCCCGGCGTGAAGGTCGCGGCCGTCAAGGTGTCGACGCAGGGCGGCAGCTTCTTCTACACGGAGGCCGTGGTCTGCGGTTTCGTGTGGGCGGCCGAGCACCACATCGACGTGACGAACAACAGCTATTACACCGACCCCTGGTACTTCAACTGCAAGAACGACCCCGACCAGAAGGCGCTGGTCGACGCGATCACCCGGGCGTCGAAGTACGCCGAGTCCAAGGGCACGGTCAACGTGGCGGCGGCAGGCAACGAGAACAACGACTTCGCGGCCGACTCCCTCACCGACCCTTCGAGCCCCAACGACACGACTCCGGGCAGCCGGGTGATCAACCCGCGTGAGTGCCTGGACATCCCGACCCAGCTGCCCGGTGTGGTGACGGTCGCCTCGACCGGCGCCAAGGGCCTCAAGTCGTCGTTCTCCAACTACGGCCTCGGCGTGATCGACATCGCGGCCCCGGGCGGCGACTCGACCGCGTACCAGCCGCCGCAGGCCCCGGCCACCAGCGGCCTGATCCTCGGCCCGGTCCCGGGCGGCACCTGGGCCTACATGGCCGGTACGTCGATGGCGACGCCCCATGTGGTGGGTGTGGCGGCCCTGCTGAAGTCGCAGCACCCGCACGCCTCGGCGGCTCAGATCAAGGCGCTGCTCGCACTGCAGGCGGACCGGACGCCGTGCACGACGCCGTACGACATCGATGGTGACGGCAAGGCGGACGCGGTCTGCCAGGGCGGCACGTTCTACAACGGCTTCTACGGTGCGGGCATCGCCAATGCCCTCAACGCCGTGAAGTAGCAAGGGAGTTGAGGGGGCCGTCCGTTCTGCGGGCGGCCCCTTCGGCGTGCGTGCTACGGCTTGACGAGGACCTTGAGCGCGGTGCGGTCGTCCATCGCCCGGTAGCCGCCCGGCACGCCCTCGATGCCGACCGTGAGGTCGAAGACCGGGGACGGGTCGATGGTGCCGTCGAGCACGTCGGCGAGCAGCTCGGGGATGTAGGTGCGCACGGGGGCGACGCCGCCGCGCAGCGCGATGTTGCGGTCGAACATGACGCCGAGGTCGAGGCCGGTGCCGGAGCCGTGCGGGACGCCGACGTAGCCGATGGCGCCGCCGTCGCGGGTGATCTCGACGGCGGTGCGCATGGACTGCTCGGTGCCTACGGCCTCGATGACCGAGTGCGCGCCCTGGCCGCGGGTCAGCTCACGCACCGCGGCGACGGCTGCCTCGCCGCGCTCGGCGACGACGTCGGTGGCGCCGAAGAGCTTCGCGATGTCGGTACGGACCTGGTGGCGGCCGAGCGCGATGATGCGCTCCGCGCCGAGCCGCTTGGCGGCGAGCACCCCGCACAGGCCGACGGCGCCGTCACCGACGACGGCGACGGTCGAGCCGCGCGTGACGCCCGCGCCGACGGCCGCGTGGTGGCCGGTGCCCATGACGTCGGACAGCGCGAGGAGCGCGGTCAGCAGGTGGTCGTCGGATGCCGCGTCGGCGGGGAGCTTGACGAGGGTGCCGTCGGCGAACGGAACACGTACGGCCTCGCCCTGGCCGCCGTCGGAGCCGACCGAGCCCCAGAACCCGCCCTGCGGGCAGGAGGTGGTCAGGCCCTCGGAGCAGAAGTCGCAGGTGCCGTCCGACCAGACGAAGGGCGCGACGACGAGGTCGCCCTTGCTGAACCCGCGCACCTCGGGGCCGGCCTCCTCGACGATGCCGAGGAACTCGTGCCCGATGCGCTGCCCGGGCTGCCGGGCGGACTCGCCGCGGTACGCCCACAGGTCGCTGCCGCAGATGCAGGCCCGCAGGACGCGGACGACCGCGTCGGTGGGCACCTGGACCTTCGGGTCCGGCACCTCCTCCACCCTGATGTCGTGGGGGGCGTGGATGACGGTGGCGCGCATGCTGCTGGTCCTTGCCGGTCAGGGGGTGGTACGGGACTCCTCACGGTACGCCTGTGCGAGAAGTGCCTGCGCGGCGAGATAGGTCAGCATGACGCAGAAGTCGGGGCGCGGCGGCTGCGGCCAGTGGGCGACGCCGGTGGCGATGAGGGTGTCGGAGAGCAGGAACAGCGCCCCGCCGAGGCCCACGAGCGGCCCGAGCCGCGATGAGCGGTAGGCCATCGCGGTGAGCAGCAGGCTGTATCCGGCGACCGGGATCCGCAGCCCGCCCGGCAGGTCCGGCCAGAGCGCGGCGACGGTCCCGACGAGCGCGATCCCGTACGCGGCACCGAGCCCGGCATGTGTCCTGCCCCGCCCGAACAGCACGAGGTAGCAGACGTGCCCGGCGGCGAAGCAGCCCATGCCGAGCAGGAACGCGGCATCGGCGCCGGAGAGCAGGAACACGTCGCCGCCCCAGCCGCACAGCAGCGCCGCGATGAGCAGCCGGGGCCCGCCCCGCGCGTACACGTGCCCGGCGAGCAGCGGCATGAGCAGCGGCTTGGCGACGAGGTGCCCGGTGTGCCAGCCCGCGAGGAGGGAGACCAGATCGACGGCCGAGGCGAGGCCGAAGGCGATCAGGAGCGGGGGGACCGTGGCGGCCTTCGCGGTCAGCCCGCGCGGGACGGCGTCCGCGCCGGGCTGCGTCATACGGCGCGCTCCGCCACGGCGGCGGGCTCGGCGGCCGTCGCCACCGGGGGCTGCGGCTGCCAGCCCGGGCCGCGGAAGACCCGCCCGGCCCGCTCCCGCCAGGTGCGGGCGGCGCGTACGTCGCGGGCGATGGCGGCGTACTCGTGGGTGGCGACGCGCAGCGGGTTGAAGGTGGAGATGTTCTTGGTGAGGCCGAACACGGGCCGCTCGGTCTCGGCCGTGAACGAGCCGAACATCCGGTCCCAGATGATCAGGATGCCGCCGAAGTTCCGGTCGAGGTAGCCGCCCTGGGAGGCGTGGTGCACCCGGTGGTGGGAGGGCGTGTTGAAGACGAACTCGAACGGGCGGGGCAGCTTGTCGACCCGCTCGGTGTGCACCCAGAACTGGTAGACGAGGTTCGCCGACGAGCAGAACGCGAGGACTGCCGGGTGCACGCCGAGCGCGATGAGCGGCACGTAGAAGGGCCACACGGTCCAGCTCGTCCAGGGCTGGCGCAGCGCGGTGGTGAGGTTGAACTTGCGGCTGGAGTGGTGCACCACGTGGCAGGCCCACAGGATCCGGATCACGTGGTGGCCGCGGTGCGACCAGTAGTAGAAGAAGTCCTGCCCGAGCAGCATCAGCGGCACCGTCCACCACAGGACCGGGATCGCGAGCGGGGTC
Organism: Streptomyces sp. NBC_00212; assembly: GCF_045206365.1. NCBI lineage: Bacteria > Bacillati > Actinomycetota > Actinomycetes > Kitasatosporales > Streptomycetaceae > Streptomyces > Streptomyces sp. NBC_00212. The sequence goes on along the minus strand of NZ_CP108115.1, from coordinate 6,692,890 downwards.
AGCGCGTAGACCGCCGTGTAGATGGCGACGATCGGAATCTTCCACAACGCGTCGAAGACCAGACTGCCCAGGCCCATGCCGACGCTGGTGGCGGCGTCCTTCGTCTCGTACCCGGCGGCGTCCTCGTCCGGATGGAGCCGGTAGCTCACCATCTCGATGACGGTGAGCAGCACGAAGGCGGGTATCGACCACAGCACGACATCGGGCAGGTTCGGCGACATGCCTGCACCGTAGGGGCGGGGTGGCAGGTCCGGCTAGATGTTGTTACCCACAAGTATGCGAGACGTGTTGTCAGCAGGCTTTGGTGAGTTCTGCCAATGGGGTGGCCGGACCGGTGCGCCCCCTGCCGAAGCCCGCGTCGCCGGACCGCCTCGCGAAGGTCCTCCGCGGGGTCACGCCCCCACCGCCCCCAAAAGCACCCCCGCCCCATAAGTAACCCCCATGGCCACCGCACCCCCACCCACGTTCCGCAGGATCGCGCGGCTCACCGGGGCCGCGCCCAGGCGGGCGCTCCACCAGCCCGTCAGGGCCAGTGCGGCCAGGACCGAGCCGACCGTGACGTACAGGCGGACCGAGGCCGGGGGCAGGACGATGGCCAGGAGCGGGAGCAGCGCGCCCGCTGTGAAGGCGAAGAAGCTGGCCCACGCCGCGTGCCAGGGGTTGGTGAGTTCGTCGGGGTCGATGCCCAGCTCGACGCGGGCGTGCGCGCGCAGGGCGTCGCGTTCGGTGAGCTGGAGCGCCGCCTCGCGGGCCACCTCCTCGCTGAGGCCGCGATCCGCCAACAGGCCGGTGAGCTCGGCCAGTTCGGCCTCGGGGAACTCTTTGAGTTCGCGGCGTTCCGTCGCGAGCGCGGCCTTCTCCGAGTCGCGCTGGGTGGAGACGGAGACGTACTCGCCGGCCGCCATCGACATGGAACCGGCGAGCAGTCCGGCCAGGCCCGCCGTCAGGAGGGCCGAGCGGTCGTCCGTCGCGCCGGCCACGCCGACGACGAGGCCGGCGGTGGACACGATGCCGTCATTGGCGCCCAGGACCGCGGCCCGCAGCCAGTTGAGCCGCGAGCCGAGCGCCCCGTTGTGCGCCTCGTCGTGCTGGTCGGTTGAGCTCATGCGGGGAGGGTCTCACCCCGCCCCTCACCACACGCGCACCGACCCACCCGGCGCGAACGCCGGGCTCGTCGCCTGCGGCGGGATCTCCTTCAGCGGCTCGGCGATCTCCGCCACGGTGGGGCCGACCCGGGCCGCGACCTTGTCGAGAGAGGGCAGGTCGAAGCCGTAGACGCGGGCCGCGTTGCCGCCGACCATGGCCGCGACCTCGTCGCTCGGCAGGCCCGCGTACGCGATCCGCAGCCCCTCCCGGGAGAACGGGGTCGTGCCCTCGTCGTGCGGGTAGTCGCTGCCCCACATGATCTTGTCGAGGCCGATCCGGTCCCGCAGCGGCACCTCGTGCGGACGCATGAAGCTCGCGCCGACGAAGCAGTTGTCCCGCCAGACCTGGGACGGGCCCCTGCCCATGGACTCCGCGAGGCCCGCGCCGAACTTGGACTCCGCCGTGGACGCCTTCGTCGCGGCCGCCACCAGGCGGGCGTGGTAGTAGTCCAGCATGTCGAGGACGCCGGGGATCCAGCCCGAACCCTGCTCGGTGAGGATGAGCTTGAGGGACGGGTGGCGGTTGAAGGCGCCGCCGAAGATCAGGTGCCACAGCGCCCGGTGCGAGAACCACGTCGTCTCCACCATGAACACCGCCCGGGCCGCCGGCTCCTCCCCCAGCGGCGGGGACGCGGCCCCCCCGTGATGGTTGACCGGCACGCCCAATTCCGCACAGATCGCCCATATGGGGTCGTACGCAGAGGAGTAGAGCTCGGGGACGCCCGAGCCCGGCGGCGCGCCGGGCAGCAGGATGCCGCCGGTCAGGCCCGCCTCCTTGACCCGGCGGATCTCCCGTACCGCTTCGTCGACGTCGTTCAGGAGGATCTGCGCGACGCCCGCCCGGCGGCCCGGCGCCTCGGCGCAGAAGTCGGCCAACCAGCGGTTGTGGGCGCGCAGGCCCGCCCAGCGCTGCTCGAACTCCTCGCGGGTGGGCGCGGGCGCCATGAGGGAGGCGGAGGGGAAGAACGGCGGGATCGTGTTCGGGAAGACGACCTCCGCCACGATGCCGTCCGCCTCAAGATCGGCCAGCCGCCGGGCCGAGTTCCAGTTGCGGTCGGCGGTGTCCGCCATCAGGTCCTCGTACGGGTTGACGTAGGTCGCCGCCCACGCGTCGAAGGCTTCGTGGTGCTTGGACTCCAGGTACGGGCGGTAGTCCAGGAGGTCGGCCCCGGCGTGGCAGTCCGCCGAGATGACGGTGTAGCGGTCCGTCATGACGACACCCCCAGGACCGGGAAGTCGTGTTCGGTGAGCCAGTGCCGGCCCACCTCGCGCGAGCGCGCCCAGGACTCCTCGACCGCCAACTGGTCGTCGCTCTGGCCGAGTTCGGCGGGGGTGGGCCCGATCCGGCGGGCGATCGGCGCGAGCTTCTCCGTGTCGAAGCCGAAGACCTCCGCCGCCGCCAGGCCCAGCATCCGCCGGGTCTCGGCCACCGGAATGTCGTGGAAGGTGTTGCGCAGCCACTCGCGGGTGTTCGGCCACGTCCCTTCCGGGTGCGGGAAGTCGGAGCCCCACAGGATGTTGTCGACGCCGATCTCGTAGCGCTGGGCCAGCTCGCGGCGCTTGGTGTTGGTGGCGCAGATGAAGATCTGCCGGTCCAGGTACTCGCTCGGCGGGCGCTTCAGCTCGGCGAACGGGGAGAGCTTCTTGCCGCCGTGCGCGCCGAGGTAGAGCCGGTCCATGAACCACAGCAGGTTCGGCAGCCACCAGCAGCCCGACTCCGCCACCCCGAACTTCAGGCCCGGGTGGCGCTCGAAGACGCCCGACCACAGCAGGAACCAGAGGGGCCGGGCGGGCCAGAACGTCACCTCGGACACATAGATCCCCAGGTGGTCGCCGTACTCGTGGCGCGGGGCCGCGCCCGAGTGGGTCACCAGCGGCATCCCGCTCTCGGCGGCCGCCGCCCAGACCGGGTCGTAGCGGCGGTCGTGGTAGGGGGCGCGGTCCACCCACATCGAGGGGATCATCAGCGCGCCGAGCCCGGACTCCTTGGCCCGGTGGATCTCGGCGACCACCCGGTCGACCTCGCCGGTGACCGGCAGCAGGGCGACCCCGCAGTGCCGTTCGGGATTCTGGCCGACGAACTCGGCGAGCCAGCGGTTGTGCGCCTGCGCGCCCGCCATGCCGAGCTCGGGGTCCTGGTCGCCGGAGAGGCCGAGGCCCACGCCGAAGGGCGCGGCGGTCTGGCTGTCGACGGCGTCCGCGTCGGGGAAGACGACCTCGGCGGCCACGCCGTCCCCGTCGAGCTCCTTGAGCCGCTGCGCCGCGTCCCAACCGCCGCGCAGGCCTTCCTCGTTGTCGCTGAACCACTTGTCGGCGAACGCCTCGTTGCGCACGCCGAGCCGGGTCATCTCCTCGCGGCGGCGGTCGCGCCCCGCGAGGAACTGGTCGAAGTCCCGGTGGAACCGGGCGTCCAGATAGGGCCGGTACCGCTCGGTGGGCAGCCCGGCGTGGCAGTCGGAGGAGATGATCAGGTACGGGTCGTTCTGCGCCGCGTGCCGCGCCGTGTTCTGTGCTGTCATCGCACGTCCCTCGTCAGTCCAGGATGAAGCTTTCCAGGTACGCCGGGTTCGCCCGGTCGAGCATTGCCTGCGACCGCGCTCTGATCTGCCGGTCGCTGTGCTCGCTCGCGGGCAGCATCCAGAACCGGTCGGCGCGGATCCCGTCGACGACCTCGGCGGCCACGGACTCGACCGGGGTGAACTCGATCTCCTGGCCGGCCGCCTTCATGGCCGCCTCCCACTGGTCGAGGCTGCGGTACGGAGTCCGGCGCGGCCGCTCCTTCGCGTACCGCTCGGGCCGGTTGCGGTGCGACTCCCACAGTCCGGTGCGCAGCATGTGCGGCCCGGGGAAGAGCACCGAGGCGCCCAGCGCCGCGCCCTCCGCCTTCAGATGCGCGTACAGGGACTCGGTCATCGTGACGACGGCCGACTTGGTGACGGCATACACGGACGCGGTCGGCAGCGGGGCGATCCCGCCGTCACTGGACGAGGTGTTGACGACCCGGCCGGGCTCGCCGCCCGCGATCATGCGGGGCACGAAGGCCTGGATGCCGTGGAAGACACCCCACACATTGACCGCGAACGCCCACTTCCAGTCGTTGACCTCGTGCTCCCACATGCGGCCCTCGGCGCCGGAGCCGACGCCCGCGTTGTTGCAGAGCACGTGCACGGCGCCGAAGGTCTCGTACGCGGCGTCCGCGAGCGCGATCACGGAGTCCCGCTCGCTGACGTCGACGGTGCGCGCGAGCACCTGCGCCCCGTCCTCGCGCAGTTGCCCGGCGGCCTTCTCCAGGGCGCCCTCCTCGACGTCGGCGAGGACGACCCTGAGGCCCTCGGCGGCGAACCGCCGGGCCATCGCAAGACCGATCCCGCTCGCCGCACCCGTGACGACGGCGACCTGCCCCTGCCCGAGCTCCATGGTCAGACGCTCCCCTCGGGCGGCCCGTCGAGGATCTGCTGGGGGTCGTCGTAGCGCTGGTGGATGTACGGCAACAGGGCCTGCGCGCTGACCCGTTCGGCCACCCGGCCCTTCTGGTCGGTGGTCTTCTCGCCGATGGTGATCTCGACGACGCGGCGCACCGGAAGGTCGGCGACCGGGTCGTACATCGACTCGCGCAGCACCACATCGCCGGTGATCTTCTCCAGCTTGCGCACCTTCTCGTTGCGTACGCAGTGGACGAGGACGGGGTCGGCGTCGAAGCCCTCGCCGTCCACGGCGGGCAGGAACTTGAAGTAGAAGTCCGTCTTCCGGGTCGGCTCCGGCAGCGGCAGCGCGCCCTCGACGGCGCCCCGCACCTCCACGAACGCGATCCCGTGCCGGGCCAGCGAGGCCTTCACGGCCAGGCCGTCGCGCTCGACGAGGACCTCGCCGAGCTTCTTCGGCTCGCCGAACACCTCGCGCCCGCCGATCAGGGCCCGCTCGTGCGTCATCGGCATGACCAGCGGATACCAGCCCTCCTGCCCGTCGTGCACGGCGGCGACCGCCACCGAGCCCGCGCCGAGCGGATAGCCGGGCAGGTCGACCTTGCTGATGTTGGCCCGCACCAGCGGGCGCTGCGCGGGCTTGAGCGGCGGCGGCAGCACGGCCGCGACCGCGTCGGGGTCGCTCTCCCAGACCGCCACCACGCCGGTCGACCAGATGTCGGGGAGCTTGGAGCTCGCGGTGCGCGCCGCCTGGATCTCGTCCTCGGTGCGCGCCCCGTACCGTACGCGTGCCATGTCGTACCACCCTTCGCAGGCTGTTCTCGGCAGGCTGTCCCTTCCAGGGGTTCTGTAACACAGTTACACCGCGTCCGATGAAGGGTAAAGACCCGTGCACGCACCGGAATTGATGGAGAGTCAGATATGACGCGTACGTCACTCACCCGCGAGGAGGTGCTCGCCGCGGCCGGATCCCTGGTCAGACAGCACGGCCCGGCCGCCCTCACCATGCGGAAGCTGGCGGCGGAGCTCGGCACCGCGGTCACCTCGATCTACTGGCACGTCGGCAACCGCGAGTCCCTCCTGGACGCGCTCGTCGAGCGGACCGTCGAGGAGCTGGGCGAGATCAGACCGCGCGGGCGCACCCCGGCCGCCCGCGTCGTGTCGGTGGCCCGCACCCTGCGCCGGGAGCTGCGCGCGCGCCCGCACCTGATCGCGATGGTCCACGAACGCGGCCTGACCGAGCGGATGTTCCTGCCCGCACAGGAGGCCCTGGTCCACGAGATGCACGCGGCGGGCCTGCGCGGCGCCCGGGCGGCCCAGGCGGTGCGGGCGATCCAGTTCCAGGTGGTGGGGTACGTCCTGGTCGAGCGCAACCGGGAGCGCGCGCCGGTGCAGCGCCCGGCCGAGGAGGAGCTGTGGCACGCCGCGGCGGCCGAGCAGGACCCGTCCCTCGCCCGCGCGCTCGCCGCCCCGGTGGACCAGGACCGGCTGTTCACGGAGTCGGTCCGGGCGCTCGTGGCGGGGCTGCTGGCCGGGGGCGGCGCGTGAGGCCCCGGCCCGGGTACACGGAGGGGTGGCTCCCGAGCGGGTCCACGACAGCCCCAAATCGGCCGATACCAGGGCCGGTTGGCCGCTCCGGACCGGCGGGGCCCGGCACCGCGAACCGGGTCGCCCACCCGGCCCCGGCCCGGAGTGTCAGTGTCGCCCCGTATTCTCTGTGACCATGCTCGACGACCTGACGACAGCAGCGACGTGGCCGGCCGCCTACCCACCGGGGTACGCGGTCGTCGACGTGGAGACCACCGGCCTCGCCCGCGACGACCGGATAATCTCGGCTGCCGTCTACCGGCTGGACGCCCAGGGCAACGTCGAGGACCACTGGTACACGCTGGTCAACCCCGAGCGCGACCCGGGCCCGGTGTGGATCCACGGGCTGACCAGTGACGTCCTTGAAGGGGCGCCGCTCTTCCCGGAGATCGCCGAGGAGTTCGCGGCCCGGCTCGACGGGCGGGTCCTGGTCGCGCACAACGCGATCTTCGACTGGCAGATGATCGCGCGCGAGTACGCGCGGGCCGAGCGCACCGCGCCGGTCAGGCAGCGGCTGTGCACCATCGCGCTGTCCAAGGAGCTCGCGCTGCCGCTGCCCAACCACAAACTGGAGTCGCTCGCCGCGCACTACGGCGTCGTGCAGCAGCGCGCGCACCACGCCCTGGACGACGCGCGGGTGCTCGCCGAGGCGTTCCGGCCGAGCCTGCACGCGGCCGCGGCCGGCGGGGTGCGCCTCCCGCTGCTCGAATGCCGCCCGCTCACCGAGTGGACGGACTCCCCGGCGACCCCCCGCATCGGCTACCAGGCCTCCTACCGCGGCGGCTCGGGCACCTGGCGGGCCTCGCGCAAGCGCCCCGCCTGCCCGCACCCCAACCCCGGCCGCTACGAGCCGGACCGGCCCCTGAAGCAGGGCATGCGGGTGGCGTTCTCCGGCGACACCTCCGTAGACCGCGAGCTCCTGGAGGACCGGGCGATCGAGGCGGGGCTGCACGTGGCGACCAGCGTCTCGCGCCTCACCAGCCTCCTCGTCACCAACGATCCGGACTCGGCGACGTCCAAGACCGTCAAGGCCAAGTCGTTCGGCACACCGGTCGTCGACGAGGCCGCCTTCACCCAACTCCTGCGGGACGTGACACCGGCAGACGGGTGAGTGCCGGGCGCGGCGCCCACCGTGCGTGCCGCGCACCCCTCACCCTGTGGCGCATGGCACGTTGCGAGGTCTGCGGAAACGACTACGGGATGTCCTTCGAGGTGCACGCGCAGGGCGCGGTGCACGTCTTCGACTGCTTCTCGTGCGCCATCCACCGCATGGCGCCCATCTGCGAACACTGCCGGGTCCAGATCATCGGCCAGGGCGTCGAGGTCGAGGGGGCGTGGTACTGCGGAGCGCACTGCGCCCGCGCGGACGGAAAGGTGGGCATCGTCGACAAGGTGTGACCTCTCCCCTCCTCCTCCCGCCACCCACTCCCCTCCTGCTCCCGCCACCCACCCGGCCTCCCGCCACCCCACTCAGCGCACCCCGTGACCCGAGTTGTACGGTCATGGGGTGTACCGCTTCCTGTTGTCCCGGCAGTGGGTGCTCGTCACCCTTCTGGCCCTCGCCCTCATCCCCACGATGATCGAGCTGGGCTTCTGGCAGCTGCACCGCCACGAGCACAAGGTCGCCCAGAACACCCTGATCGCCGACAACCTCAAGGCGAAGCCCCTCCCGGTGACCGACCTCACCTCGCCGGGCCACACGGTCCCGCAGTCGGACTACTGGCGCCGGGTCAGCGCGACCGGCACCTGGGACACCGCGCACGAGGTCGTCGTACGGCGCAGGACCGCGGCCGACGGCCGGGTCGGCTACCACGTGCTCACCCCGTTCATCCTGGACAGCGGCCCGACCGTGATGGTCAACCGGGGCTGGATCGCCGACAACGGCAACCAGCTGGACTTCCCGAAGATCCCCGCGCCGCCCAAGGGCAAGGTCACGATCACCGGCCGGCTGATGGCCGACCAGACGACCGCGGCCAGCGGCATCAAGAACGTCAAGGGCCTGCCGCCCCGCCAGGTCATGCTGATCAGCAGCGCCCAGCAGGCCAAGGCGCTCGGCCGCACCGTGCTCGGCGGCTACATCGAGCAGACCGCCCCCGAGTCGCCCGACGACTCCCCCGAGCTGATCCCGGCCCCCGACGACAGCTCGATCGGCCCGCACATGGCGTACGCCGTTCAATGGTGGCTCTTCTCGGCCGCCGTGCCGGTCGGCTGGTTCATCCTCGTACGGCGCGAGAAGCAGGACCGCGAGGAGGCGGCGGCCGCGCCTCAGGCGGCGCCCGAACCCGCGACTGCTTAGCATTTTGTCCGGCCGGGAACACGCCATGGCGTGACACAACGTACTCAGCGCATCGAGGACTACGCCCTCATCGGCGATCTGCAGACCGCGGCCCTGGTCGGCCGGGACGGGTCGGTCGACTGGCTCTGTCTGCCCCGCTTCGACTCCGCCGCCTGCTTCGCGGCGCTGCTCGGCGACGAGAACAACGGCCACTGGCGGATCGCCCCGGCCGAGGTGGGCCACTTGGGACAGTGCGACCGGCGCGCCTATCTGGGCGACTCGCTCATCCTGGAGACGTTCTGGGAGACCCGCACCGGCACGGTGAAGGTCGTCGACTTCATGCCGCAGCGCGACCGGGCCCCCGATGTCGTCCGCATCGTGGAGGGCCTGAGCGGCACCGTCGAGATGGACTCCGTCCTGCGGCTGCGCTTCGACTACGGCCATGTGGTGCCCTGGATGCGGCGCTCGGACGGGCACCGGGTGGCGATCGCGGGGCCCGACTCGGTGTGGCTGCGCAGCGAGCCCGAGGTCAAGACATGGGGCCAGGACATGAGTACGCGCTCGTCGTTCACGGTCGGCGAGGGGGAGAAGGTCGCCTTCGTCCTCACCTGGCACGCCTCACACCAGCCGCGCCCCGACCTCTGCGACCCGCACGAGGCACTTGAGCAGTCGGTGGCCGACTGGCAGGAATGGGCGGACCGCTGCCAGTACCAGGGGCCCTACCGGGAAGCCGTGATCCGCTCCCTGATCACCCTCAAGGCCCTCACCTACGCCCCCACCGGCGGCATCGTGGCCGCCGCCACGACCTCGCTGCCCGAGGAGATCGGCGGCGTACGGAACTGGGACTACCGCTACTGCTGGCTGCGCGACTCCACCCTCACCCTGGAGGCACTGCTCGCGGCCGGCTATCTGGAGGAGGCCTCGCACTGGCGGGACTGGCTCCTTCGGGCAGTCGCCGGCGACCCGGCCGACCTCCAGATCATGTACGGGCTCGCGGGTGAACGCAGGCTGCCCGAGACCGAACTCCCTTGGCTCAAGGGCCACTTGGGGTCCGCTCCGGTCCGGATCGGCAACGCGGCTGTCGACCAGCTCCAGCTCGATGTGTACGGCGAGGTCGTCGACTCGCTGTATCTGGCGCGCGAGGCGGGCCTCAAGAGCGAGTCGCACGCCTGGAACATCCAGCTGGCCCTGCTCGGCTTCCTTGAGGAGCGCTGGCGCGAGCCGGACGAGGGCCTGTGGGAGGTGCGCGGGCCGCGCCGGCACTTCGTCCACTCGAAGGTCATGGCGTGGGTGGCCGCGGACCGCGCGGTGCGCACCCTGGAGACCGACCCGAAGCTGCGCGGCACCGCCGGGCGCTGGCGCAAGATGCGCGACGAGGTGCACAAGGAGGTGTGCGAGAAGGGCTTCGACCCGGTCCGCAATACCTTCACGCAGGCGTACGGCTCGACGGAGCTGGACGCGGCGACGCTGCTCATCCCCCGGGTCGGCTTCCTGCCGCCGGACGATCCGCGGGTGGTGGGCACGGTCGACGCGGTGCGCGCGGAGCTCGGCGTGAACGGCTTCCTGCGCCGCTACAGCACGGACGGCACGACCGTGGACGGGCTGCCCGGCGGCGAGGGCACCTTCCTGGTGTGCTCGTTCTGGCTGGCGGACGCGCTGCGCCTGACCGGCCGCGAGGACGAGGCCCGGGAACTCTTCGAGCGGCTCCTGGCCCTGCGCAACGACGTGGGGCTGCTCGCCGAGGAGTACGACCCGGTGGGGGAGCGCCAGCTCGGCAACTTCCCGCAGGCCTTCAGCCACATCGGCCTGGTCGCGACCGCCTGCGCGCTGGAGTGCGGGGAAGAGGCAGGATAGGCGCATGGATCTTGGACTGAAGAACCGTGCATACGTCGTCACCGGAGCTTCACGGGGCCTCGGTCTCGCATCCGCCCGCGCGCTCGTCGAGGACGGCGCGAAGGTGGTCATCACCGGCCGCGACGTGAAGACGCTGAAGGAGGCCGCCACCGAACTCGGCCCCGACGCCCTGCCGGTCACCTCCGACAACGCCGACCCGGCAGCGGCGGCGCGGCTGATCGCCACCACCCGCGAGCGCTTCGGGCGCTTCGACGGCGTACTGATCAGCGTGGGCGGCCCGGCGCCGGGCTTCGTCGCCGACAACACCGACGAGCAGTGGCAGTCGGCCTTCGACTCGGTGTTCCTCGGGGCGGTCCGCATCGCCCGCGCGGCAGCGGACGAACTCGACGAGGGCGGCGTGATCGGCTTCGTCCTGTCGGGCTCGGTCCACGAACCGATCCCCGGCCTGACCATCTCCAACGGGCTCCGCCCGGGCCTGGCGGGCTTCGCCAAGTCACTGGCCGACGAGCTGGGCCCGCGCGGAATCCGCGTCGTGGGACTCCTCCCCTCCCGCATCGACACGGACCGGGTGCGCCAGCTCGACGAGTTGTCCGGCGACGCGGAGGCGACCCGAGCGGCCAACGAGTCCCGCATCCCGCTGCGCCGCTACGGCACCCCGGAGGAGTTCGGCCGCACGGCCGCGTTCCTCCTTTCGCCGGCGGCGTCGTACCTGACGGGCGTGATGCTGCCGGTGGACGGGGGTGCGCGACACGGCTTCTGAGGGCCGGGCCCTTCCCTGCGAGGGGCCCCACCACGCCGCGCCGGGTCGCGCAGTTCCCCGCGCCCCTAGCAGGGTCGGTGCTGGCCCGCACCAGGGCATTTCAGCCCGTCCGGCGTTTGAGGACGAGCGCCCTTAAGGCGCGAACGGGGCCTGGGGCGGAACCCCAGGAGCGCCAACCGGCAGCCGAACGAACTCCCCCGGAGGGTCTGGGGAAGGGGCGGGGTGGGGAAAGGGCTCCCAGCGTCAACTCACGCGCCGCGCCCGATGCTTGACCGCCCGCAGCCGAACCTCCGCCGGCAGCTCCGCAAGCCCCGCCGAGTCCCGAGCGTGCGCAAGCGACTCCCCCTCAAGCCGGGCCAGCGCGACCGCAGGCTCCGCATGTGCCTCCAGGAGGAGCTCCACCCGGGCCGAGGGGGCGGACCGCCGGCCGACCAGGACGACCTGCGCCCGGGACACCCCGTCAAGCCCCTCCGCCTCGCCGGCGAGCACCGCCTCCAGCGCCCGCCCCCGCAGCAACGCCCCCTCCCCGTCACCGGAGTCCACCAGAACCTCGGCGAGCCGGGCCCGGCGCAGCTGGGCGAGCAGCCACCACAGGGCGAGCAGCACGAGCAGCGCCAGTACGGCGATGACGACCGGCCACCACCAGCCCTGGTCGTTCCAGTGGTCGCGGCGCGAACGGCTCAGGACTACGTCGGCCTTGCCGCGCCAGGGCCACCAGGACGGCACGTCAAGCCCGAACCCGGCGGCCAGAGCCGCGCCCCCCGCGAGGAACAGCACGAGCCCCGCGAGGCCGAGCACCACCCGGTTGACCGTCCTCAGCATGGCTCAGCCCTTCCGTACCGGGCGGCTCACATGGACCGCGAGCCCGGGCGGCCCGGCAAGGCCCAGCTCCCGGATTCCCGTACCCAGTGCCGCGTCCAAGTCGGCCCGTACGTCGTCGAGTTCACGGAAGTGCGACAGGGCGCGCACCACGACCCGGGTGCGCCCCATGCGGACCCGGACCGACTGGACGCCGGCCACCTCCATGGCCCGGTCGCGCAGCACGAGCGCCGCCGCGGCCCGGTCGAGCCCGGCGCGTACGGCCGCGGATTCGCGCCGCATCGGCAGGATGCCGCGCAGGCCCGGGGTCACGGCGAGCACGATCAGCCAGATGCCGAGCAGCGCCACGGCGCCCGCGCCCGCGAGCACCGCCACGTCGTCGACGGGGTGCCCCGCCAGCCAGTCGGCGAGCCGGACCCGCCAGCGCATCGCGGAGCGGTGGGCGCGTACGGCGGCGATGTCGTAGAGGAAGAGCCCGGACGCCGCCAGCAGCACCAGGGCGAGCAGTGCGGCGGGCACCCGGCGCACCGACCAGAAGCGCCCGGCCTTGCCGCCCTCGCCGTCCGCGCGAACGGGCACGGGGTCGTAGTCGGCGGCCGAGACCGACTGGTCGAGCCCGGGGGCCCCGGCGGCGGCCGCCGGATCGGGGCTCTGCTCGATCACGGGCAGGCGCTGCGTCCCGTCGTCGCCTTCGTGCGGCTGGCTCATCGGATCCTCCCCCGGTCCGCCGCGCCCGCGTCCGCCGCGTGCAGACGCTCGATCTGCACTGCCACCTCGGGCACCTCCATCCCCGCCAACGCCCTTACCCGCTCGGCGACTTGGCGACGCACGGCGCGGCACTGGCCGCCGAGATCGCCGGGGTAGCCGAGCTCGACGCTGACCCGTACCCGCGCGGATTCCTGGTGCACGGTGACGGTGGCGCGGGGCGGGGCGCCGCCCTCGGGGATCTCGTCGAGCGCCTCTCTGGCCGCCTGTGCGGCGATCTTCGCGACGACCCGGTCGGCGATCCGGGTGGCGCCGCGCTCGGCGGGCTCGATCCGTCCGGCCACCGCCATGGGTCAGCGCCGCCGGTCGCCGCGGTCGCGGGGCCGGAAGAAGTCGCCGGGTTCGAGGTCGCCCTCCAGGAACCGGCCCACCACGAAGCCGATCGCGCCGAGTGCCGCGACCAGCAGGAAGGCCCCGAAGCCGCCGAAGTATCCGGCGAAGCCGAGTGCCATGCCGGCCATCAAGCCAACCACCGCCATGCTCATGCCGAGCTCCTCGGTCCGATGAGTTCCGATGTGGTCCTATACGTGGTCGGACACGTGATCCGGTACGTGATCCGATATCTACGAAAAGCCGTGCCCTGCGGGGACCTGCGGGTGACCTGCGGGTGACCTGCGGGTGACCTGCGGGTGACCTATTGAAGCCGGGACTCCGGCTCTTCGTCTTCCTCGTCGGGCAGCTTCACATCGCTCACCGCGATGTTGACCTCGACGACTTCGAGCCCCGTCATCCGCTCGACCGCGGAGATGACGTTCTCCCGCACGTCGCGGGCCACCTCGGCGATGGACACCCCGTAGTCGACGACGATTTCGAGGTCGAGCGCGGTCTGTACCTCGCCCACCTCGGCCTTCACTCCGCGCGTGACGGCCGATTTGCCGCCGGGCACCCGGTCCCTGACCGCGCCGAGCGTACGGGAGAAGCCGCTGCCCATGGCGTGCACGCCGACAACGTCGCGGGCGGCGAGCCCGGCGATCTTCTCGACCACGCCGTCGGCGATCGTGGTGCGGCCGCGCCCCGCCGGATCGCCGCCGCCACGCTTGGTGACGGACGTCTTCTTGGCCTGCTCGGCCGATTCGCCCAGCGGGTCGTTCGCGGGTGTGCCGGGCCGGTTGCGCTGTGCGGTGTCACTCATGACCGTCTGTCCCTTCGCCCTTGGACTCCATTGCCCACATTAAGTGCGGTTGCCCCGACTCGCGCCTGCGATGCGGCAGGCTGGAGCAATGACGGGTGACAGTTGGAGTTCCGCGGTACGCCGTCGGCTGGGCCTGGGCCGATTGCTCGCCCTGGGTGACGTCCGGGACGGCGCGTGGATCACCGAACGGGCGGCGGTATCGGTGCTGAGGGCCGCGTCGGCGACGCTGCCGGGGTTGGCGGTGACGTCCCTGAGGCTCGCCCCTGCCGACCCCGAATCCCGCATCGAGCCGTCGGTTCCGCCCCCGCCGACCGCCCTGCCCCCGGGCCCGCTGCGGATCACGGCCGAGCTGGCGGCCCTGGGCGGCCACCCGCTGCCGGAGCTGACGGCGACCTTGCGAGAGGCCCTCTTCACAGCGGCGGACGACCGTCTGGGCCTGCCCGTCTCGGACATCGACCTGAGCGTGACGTCCCTGTTGGACGCCCTCCCGGATCCCCAGCCCGGCGGCCCCCCACCCGGCCCCGCCGAACCCCCGGCGACAGCAGCCGCGGCAGCGGCCCTGGGGACGCCGGGGGTGGCTCATCTGACGGCGGAACTGGGCTCGCCGATCCATGCGACGCAGGCTCACCTGCGGGTGGAGCTGGCCACGACCCGCCACCCCCTGGAGGTGGCGAGAGCCGTACGGGACGCGGTGGCCCGGGCGGCGCCGGAGGCGAATTCAGTGGCCGTACTGATCACATGGGCGGGCTGACAGCCCCGGGCGGAGCTCAGTCGGAAAGCCCGGCCAGGTCACGAAGCCGCCGGGCCTGAGCCGCACGCTCGGCGACCCGCTGCTCCTCGTAACCCCGCCCGCCGGCACCGCGAAGCAGCGCCTTCGTCTCGACCACCGCGTCGCGCGGAGCGGCGAGCAGCGCCCCCGCCAAGTCCCGTACGGCGGAGTCGAGTTCCTCGACGGGAACGGCGAGGTTGGCCAGGCCGACGCGCTCGGCCTCCTCGGCGCCGACGAAGCGTCCCGTCGCACAGATTTCGAGCGCGCGGGCGTAGCCCACGAGCCCGACCAGCGGATGCGTGCCCGTGAGGTCGGGAACCAGCCCGAGGCTGGTCTCGCGCATGGCGAACTGCACGTCCTGCGCGACGACCCGGAGGTCGCAGGCGAGGGCGAGCTGGAAGCCGGCACCGATCGCGTGCCCCTGGACGGCCGCGATCGACACGATGTCGTTGCGGCGCCACCAGGTGAACGCCTCCTGGTACGCGGCGATTTCCGCGTCGAGGTCCGCGTCGGAGCCGCGCGCCAGGTCGATGAACGAGGGCTCGCCGTCGAAGCCTTCGGGGGTGAAGGCCTGGCGGTCGAGGCCGGCGGAGAAGGACTTGCCCTCACCGCGCAGCACGACGACGCGGACGCTGCCCGGAAGCGACCGTCCGGCGTCCGTCAACGCCCGCCACAGAGCGGGAGACTGGGCGTTGCGCTTGGCCGGATTGGTCAGGGTCACCGTGGCGACCGCGTCGTCGACGGAGAGCCGGACGCCGTCCTTGTCGAATACCTCAGCTGCGGATGCGGGCGTAGCCATGGGGCGCCTCCGGGTCAGTGGCCGTCATCGAATGACCGCGTCGGCGGTCATTAAGTGACTGCACAGTAACCACCCGGTCGACCGCACGGCCGACCGGGTGGCCACCACCGGACCCGGTGGGCCACAGGAGCTGTCCGGAAACTGCCTCGGTCAGGCCGAGGCGGCCTTCTTGCCCCGTGTCGCCCCACCGCGTCCACGGAGAGTGACCCCGGACTCGCTGAGCATCCGGTGGACGAATCCATAGGACCGGCCGGTTTCCTCGGCCAGCGCCCGGATACTCGCACCGGAGTCGTACTTCTTCTTCAGGTCTGCCGCGAGCTTGTCGCGCGCGGCGCCGGTAACCCGGCTGCCCTTCTTCAGAGTCTCGGCCACCCGTGCCTCCTCATGGGAAGTGCGCTCTGGACTTCTCATGATCACCCCTCCCGGGCTTCCTGGCCACCCATTCGGCAAGGTCCGTACAACAAGCTTCGGGGCCCGGACTGCCGCCGAGCGGGGCGGAATTCCACATTCCGGCTGGGCCCGGACATATCCCGGGCCGAAAGTCGAGGCGAAGCGCCAGGTCAGCGCTGTGTTCCGGGTCACACATGGAAAAAGGCCCGCCCCACAAGGGGCGGACCTTGATCCCGCACATGACACACCGGGGTACGAGACGCACTCACTCAGATTGAGGATCACGCGTAAGCCGAATGATCCATACCGAGTGGATCAGCGGATGGATCATGCACGGAATCCCGCGCCGGAGGCGTCCGGTCAGGCGAGGGCGACCAGGTCCGCGTAGTCGGGACCCCACAGGTCCTCGACGCCGTCCGGCAGCAGGATGATCCGCTCCGGCTGGAGCGCCTCGACGGCGCCCTCGTCGTGCGTGACGAGGACGACGGCGCCCTTGTACGTGCGCAGCGCGCCGAGGATCTCCTCGCGGCTGGCCGGGTCGAGGTTGTTGGTGGGCTCGTCGAGGAGCAGCACGTTGGCGGACGAGACGACGAGGGTGGCAAGGGCCAGGCGGGTCTTCTCGCCGCCGGACAGGACCCCGGCGGGCTTGTCGACGTCGTCGCCGGAGAAGAGGAACGAGCCGAGCGTCTTGCGCACCTCGACGAGGTCCAGGTCCGGCGCGGAGGAGCGCATGTTCTCCAGGACGGTGCGCTCCGGGTCGAGCGTCTCGTGCTCCTGCGCGTAGTAGCCCATCTTGAGGCCGTGGCCCGGGGTGACCTCGCCGGTGTCCGGCTTCTCGGCGCCGGCGAGCAGCCGCAGCAGGGTCGTCTTGCCGGCACCGTTGAGGCCGAGGATGACGACGCGCGAGCCCTTGTCGATGGCCAGGTCGACGTCGGTGAAGATCTCCAGGGAGCCGTACGACTTCGAGAGGCCCTCCGCCGTCAGCGGCGTCTTGCCGCAGGCCGCGGGCTCGGGGAAGCGCAGCTTGGCGACCTTGTCGGAGACGCGGACCGCCTCAAGGCCGGAGAGCAGGCGCTCGGCGCGCTTGGCCATGTTCTGCGCGGCGACGGTCTTGGTGGCCTTGGCGCGCATCTTGTCGGCCTGCGAGTTGAGGGCCGCGGCCTTCTTCTCGGCGTTCTGGCGCTCGCGCTTGCGGCGCTTCTCGTCGGCCTCGCGCTGCTGCTGGTAGAGCTTCCAGCCCATGTTGTAGACGTCGATCTGGGCGCGGTTGGCGTCCAGGTAGAAGACCTTGTTGACGACCGTCTCGACGAGGTCGACATCGTGGGAGATCACGATGAAGCCGCCGCGGTACGTCTTGAGGTAGTCCCGCAGCCAGACGATGGAGTCGGCGTCGAGGTGGTTGGTCGGCTCGTCGAGGAGCAGGGTGTCGGCGTCCGAGAAGAGGATGCGGGCGAGCTCGATGCGACGGCGCTGGCCACCGGAGAGCGTGTGCAGCGGCTGGCCGAGCACGCGGTCGGGCAGGCCGAGGGCTGCGGCGATGGTGGCGGCCTCGGCCTCGGCGGCGTACCCGCCCTTGGTGAGGAACTCGGTCTCCAGGCGCTCGTACTTCTTCATCGCCTTCTCGCGCGTGGCGCCCTTGCCGTTCGCCATGCGCTCCTCGTTCTCGCGCATCTTGCGCAGGACTTCGTCGAGGCCGCGGGCGGACAGGACGCGGTCGCGGGCGAGGACGTCGAGGTCGCCGGTGCGCGGGTCCTGCGGCAGATAGCCGACCTCGCCCGAGCTGGTGATGGTGCCGGCGGCCGGGATGCCCTCGCCGGCCAGGCACTTGGTGAGGGTGGTCTTGCCGGCTCCGTTGCGGCCGACGAGGCCGATGCGGTCGCCCTTGGCGACGCGGAAGGATGCGGACTCGATGAGGACTCGGGCGCCGGCGCGCAGCTCGATGCCGGTGGCGGTGATCACGGAAAGACTCCAGGGCGGTATGGACGGCGGACGGGACGGGGGTCGCGGAGGTCGACGCCGCCTAATGCACAAGGAGAATTGCCATGGGCCAATTCTAACTGGGTCGCGCAACCCGGTTTCCGCCGCGGTCCGTGGGCCGCTCACCTGGGAGTTCGTCGCCCAGCGGGGTACGGCCAGGGGTGATCTTGCCGAGCCCGTCGACGGCGGCCGGTCCCGCCGGGTACCCGGCGAAGCTGTCGAAGCGGTCGCCGCACGGGGTCCGGTCGGCGTGCCGGGCCGCGGTGACCAGCGGCAGAGCGAGTACGGCGGCGACTGCGGTCAGCGCGAGACTGGCCCGGTCCATGACGCGCAGAGCGTATCGGCCGACGTAATAAAACGGGCGTAGCGCAATGAACCGATTGATACTCGGGGTGACTTTCCTGATACTCGGGGTGACCTTGAGCGGGCGGCCCCTCACGCCGGCCCGGGTGAACAGAGAGTGGTGCGCCCATGCAGTTCGACGACGACGCCGATCTGGACACGTCCGAGGTCAAGGATGTGCGCGGCAGCCGGATCCCGGGCGGCCGGGCCACGGTCGGAGGCGGAATCGTCGGCGTCATCGCGCTGCTCCTGGGCCTGTTCTTCGGCGTGGGGCCCGAGGAGCTCGGGCTCTCGTCCGGCGACACCACACCGGGGGCGAGTTCGTCGTCGCAGGCCCAGGTCAGCGAGAGCTGCCGCACCGGCTCGGACGCCAACACCAAGGAGGACTGCCGGATCGTCGCGGTGGTCAACAGCGTGCAGGACTACTGGAGCCAGGAGTTCCCGCGGCGCGGCGGCAAGTACTCCCCCGCCAAGACGGTCCTCTTCACGAACCGGGTCAACACGGCCTGCGGCGCGGCGACTTCGGCCGTCGGGCCCTTCTACTGCCCGGGTGACCGGCAGGTCTATCTCGACCTGGGCTTCTTCAACGAACTGCGCACCAAGTTCGGTTCCAGCGGCGGCCCGTTCGCGCAGGCGTACGTGGTGGCGCACGAGTACGGGCACCACATCCAGAACCTGATGGGCACCCTGCAGAAGGCGCAGGACGGGCAGCAGGGCGCCAACAGCAACGCGGTGAAGGTGGAGTTGCAGGCCGACTGCTACGCCGGGGTCTGGGCGCACCATGCGACGACGACCCCCGACAAGCCGGGGGGCCGCCCGCTCTTCACCAAGCTCACCGACCAGGACATCAAGGACGGCCTGGACGCGGCGGCCGCGGTCGGCGACGACCGGATCCAGGAGAAGTTCCAGGGCCGGGTCACCCCCGAGACCTGGACGCACGGCTCGGCGCAGCAGCGCCAGCAGTGGTTCTACACCGGCTACCAGACGGGCGACATGGCCCGCTGCAACACCTTCGCGCGGTGAATCCGGGCGCCGAGGGGCGTTGTCAGTGCCGGGTGCGAGACTGAGATCCAGGTCACAGTCAGCGGCTTGGACCCGGAAGGAGTGATCGGCATGAGCATGTACCCGACGATTCTCTACGGCGATGCGAAAGCGGCGATCCGCCAGCTCAAGGACGCCTTCGGCTTCACCGAGGTGTGTGCGTACGAGGGTGAGGACGGCAGCGTGATGCACGCCGAGCTGTCGTACGGGACGGGCGCGGTGATGCTCGGCTCCAAGGGCCGCGCGGGCCTCTTCGCGAAGGTGATGGCCGACGCGGGCCCGGTGGGGGTGTACGTGGTGGTGAGCGATGTGGACGCGCACTACAAGCGGGCCGCCGAGCAGGGCGTGGAGATCCTCATGGAGCCGACGGACCAGGACTACGGCTCGCGGGACTACATGGCGAGGGACGCGGAGGGCAACGTGTGGAGCTTCGGCACGTATGCGCCGGGCGGCGCGGAGTGAGGGGGTAGGGGCCTGGCCCCTGACCCCGCCGGCACCGGGAGCTCAGGCGCGGGGGCTCGGGGGTGGGCGGCTCGGGGCTGCTCAA
The DNA here is from genome assembly GCF_045206365.1 of Streptomyces sp. NBC_00212. Taxonomy (NCBI): domain Bacteria; kingdom Bacillati; phylum Actinomycetota; class Actinomycetes; order Kitasatosporales; family Streptomycetaceae; genus Streptomyces; species Streptomyces sp. NBC_00212. The sequence goes on along the minus strand of NZ_CP108115.1, from coordinate 6,673,266 downwards.
CGGGTCGGCAGGGAACGGGAGTTGAGGGCGTGGCGTGCCGCCCCTGGGGGCGGGCGGCGGTGTCGCTACGCGCGTCGCTATACGGAACCCGTGTGAACCTGGAAGGCGGCCCGGCGGACCGCCTTGGCCAGAGCCGGGTCGGGGTGAGCCGCGGCCAGGGCCACCAGGACCTGCACGGTGCGCGGATGCCCGACGGCACGCACCTCGTCGAGCAGTGCCGGGACCGTGCCCTGCACCGCCGAGTCGAGGTGGCGTACGAGCAGTTCGCTCTCGCCGTGATCGGCCACGGCGGCGGCCGTGTCGACCCACAGCCAGGTGGACTCCTCGCGGGTGAGGACACCGAGCACGTCCTCGGGGTCGCCGCCCTCGTACTCGGCGAGCCACAGCAGGGCGTAGGGGCGCAGGCAGGTTTCCGCGGCGGCGGCGCGCACCCCGGCCTCGGCGGGTGCTCCGACGACCCGCAGCGCCTCGAAGGCGAGTCCGCGCAGCAGGGCGTCGTCACCCCGGGCGACGTCGAGGAGTTCGGTGACGGCGCTGCCGACGGTGCGGGCGGCGGTCCAGGCCCGGTACTCGGCTCGGGCCGGGCCCGGGGTGAGGCCGGCGCAGCCGCGCAGCATGTCGTCGGCGGACTGCTCGATGTTCCCGGCGGGGCTCTGCGCGGCGACGCAGATCTGCTCCAGCTTGACCCAGACCGCCCAGTTGCCGAGCGGGGTCAGGGTGGCCTGGCCCTCGCCGAGGACGAGCGCGCCGACGGCGGCGAGGCCGGCCAGGGCCCAGCCGAGGAGGTGTGGCAGGAGCGGAGGCAGGGACACGGGGTCGGGCTGGGGCCCGTAGGGGACCTCGCAGCGTTCCTCTCGGAGTTCGGCGACCCGCTGGCCGAGCAGGTCGAGCAGCGCCGGTACGAGGACGGGCCCGTTGGAGAGCTGGAGGAGGGAGAGCACCTGGGGGACGGCCTCGACGACCTCGGCGACCGCGGTGGGGGCGATGTCGTCCGGGGCGGGGTGGACGAGGGACCAGGCGTCGAACAGGGCGACCCAGCCGCGCAGGACGGCCGCGTCGTCACGGTCCCAGGCGCGCAGCCGCCAGCCGGGCCGCACCGTGGCGCCGTGGAGCTCGACGAGACCGGCCAGCCGGGCCCGGTCCCAGCCGGCCCGCACCTGACCGGGCGTCAGACCCAGTGCGGCGGCGGCCCGCTCGGCGACCGGCGCGGGCAGCGGTCCCGGCCGGCCGGGACCGCAGGCGCCGCCGCGGGCGCGCTCGGCGTCGGTCCAGCGGGCCACGCGTACGGCGTCGGCGAGCACCGCCCTGGCCTGGCGGGCCAGTTCGGCGGCGGCCGGGGTGCCCGCGGGCGGCCGGGGCGCCGGCCGGGTACGCCGGTCGGTCACGGCCCTGCGGGCGGTGGCAAGGGGTCGGGCTTGCATCGGGTGCGGAGCGCGGACAAGCCGCAGTCTGGAGTCGCGCGGCAACTTCTCTTCAGGCTTCCGGGACGTCACGCAGGCAGTCTTCCCCGTCACTGCCCGAAAGCCCAAACGGAATCGGCCACGATCGCCACGCCGGAGGCCACGGGGATTGCTGGGGGTCCGGGGGTCGCCCCCGGATGGGCACAGTCCCGGCACTGCCCGAAAACCCAAACGGAATCCGCCCCTCACGCCGCACCGGGGCTGCGGGGACCGCCGGGGGTCCGAGGTCGCCCCCGGATGGACACGGCTCCGGCGCTGCCCGAAAGCTCAAACGGAATCCGCCCCTCATGCCGCACCGGGGCTGCGGGGTGTCACATGAGCGGGGTGAGGAAGCGGCGCAGGGTTTCTTCGTAGGTCCGTGGGTCGGCGTTCCACATGGAGGCGTGGGGGGCGTGCGGGACCGTGTGCAGGGTGATCAGTTCCGGGCGGCGATCGGCCAGTTCGCGGGAGGGGCCCCAGGGGGCGAGCGTGTCGTCGGGGCCGTGGAAGAGCAGCGTCGGGACGCGCAGGGCCTTGGGGTCGACGGCCTCCTGGAGGCGGTCGCCGTGGAGGCCGGTGCGGCCCTGGGCGGCCCGGACGGCGAGCGGAAGGAGCGCGCCCGGGGTGCCGTGGGCGGTGGCGAGGGCCTTCAGGGTGAACTCCCAGTCCAGTACGGGCGAGTCGAGCACGATGCCGCCGATGCGCTCGCGCAGTGCGGAGTGGGTGGCGGCGTGCAGGGCCATCGTGGCGCCGGTGGACCAGCCGTGCAGGATGACCCGCCGGGCCCCGGACCGCAGGGCGTAGCGGATCGCGGCGTCGAGGTCGCGCCACTCGGAGTCGCCGAGGTGGCCGAGCCCGTCCGGCGAGCGGGGTGCGCCCTCGTCGCCCCGGTAGGCGAGGAGAAGCACGGGGAGCTGCTGGCGGTGCAGGAACTCCACGATGTTCAGGGGGTGTTCGCGGGTCGTGCCGAGGCCGTGGACGGCGATCACCCAGGTGGTGCGGGGGCCGGGCACCAACCAGGCGGGCAGCGGCCCGAGTTCGGCCGCGATCTCGACGTCCTGGTACTCGATGCCCAGGGCGGTGCCCGGGGTGCCGCGATGCACCTGGGGCGTGAGCCGTACCCGGTCCCCCGCCGCGAGGCTGCCGTGGGTGACCCGCTCCAGACGGCGCACCACCGTGTCGGCGGTGTGCGGGGCGCCGTCGAGGACCTCGCCGACGGCGACGTGGGCACCCCTCCCCTCCAGGCCGTACGTGCCCGGGCGCAGCGACACGAGCGAGCGGGTCAGGGTGATCCGGCCCGGGGCCGTGGCGTGCACGGTCAGCCGGGGGTCGGTGGGCAGCGGGCGGCCCGGCGGCGCCTTGAGGGCGGCGTCGCTGGCGTAGCGTCCGGCGACGACCGCTGCCGCGCCGACGCCGAGGAGGGTGGTGACGGCCGCGGCCGTCTTCGTAGCGGGGCGCACCCCTCCAGTCTCGGCTCGGGGCCGCCGGGGTGCCAGTGGGCGGAGCCCATCGGGGCGGCGCGCCTACGGCTGCCCGTATCCGCGCAGCCGTTCGGCGACCTCGTCGAGCTGGGCGGGGCTGAGCAGCGAGGGGGCCCGGCCGGGCAGCGCCGAGGCGGTGAGCCAGAGCCGGCACATCCACTCCAGCTGGGCGGTGCGGTCGTAGGCCTGGGCTAGGCCGGTTCCGTAAGTGACGGTTCCGTGGTTCTGCAGGAGACATCCGGTGCGGCCCTCAAGGGCGCGCAGCATGTTCCCGGCCAACTCCTCGCTGCCGTACAGGGCGTACGGGGCGACCCGGACCGGGCCGCCGAGCGCGGCCGCCATGTAGTGGACCAGGGGCAGTTCGGTGACGAGGGTGGACACGGCCGTGGCGTGCACGGCGTGGGTGTGGACGACGGCCCGCGCGTCGGTGTTCCGGTACACCGCGAGGTGCATCGGGATCTCGCTGGTGGGCCGGAGCGTGCCCATGACCTGGCGGCCTTCGAGGTCGACGGCGACGGTGTCGGCGGGGCCGAGCCGGTCGTAGGGGACGCCGGTCGGGGTGACCAGGACCAGGTCGCCGACGCGTACCGACACATTGCCCGAGGTGCCGACGACCAGCCCTTCCGCGGCGGTTCTGCGTGCGGTGTCGATCAGTTCGGCCCATGCCGCGGCGGTTCTGCGTGCGGTGTCGATCAGTTCGGCCCATGCCGCGGCGGTCGCCGCCTCGTCGTCGCTCATGCGGCCGATCCTGCCAGGGCGCAACGGCCGCGACACGGGAGTTGGACGGCGATCTTCAACTAGCCTCTGGGTGCTTTGTTCCGTACATCATCGGAATTCTGGGGGGGACGTCATGGCTCGCGACCGCAATCCGCTCCCGCGCCGAGCCCGGGTGCGGGCCGCGCTCACGGGGGGCTTGGCCGCACTGGCGCTGGGCAGTGTGGGGCTCGCGGCGCTGCCCGCCGCGTCGGCCGCGGACAAGCCGCTCGGCCACGACGTGTCCTCGCACCAGAAGAACGTGGACTGGGCCTCGGCGAAGGGCCTGGGCGCCTCGTTCGTCTACGTGAAGGCGACCGAGTCGACGACGTACCACAATCCCTACTTCGGGCAGCAGTACGACGGCGCCCGGCAGGCGGGTCTGGTGCGGGGGGCCTACCACTTCGCGCTGCCCGACCAGGCGTCCGGCCGGGCGCAGGCCGAGTTCTTCGTGCGGCACGGCGGCGACTGGTCGGACGACGGCTGGACGCTGCCGCCCGCGGTCGATCTGGAGCGCAACCCGTACGGCAAGGACGCCAAGGATGCCAAGGGCGGCAGCAGCGCCAAGTGCTACGGCCTGAGTCCGGCCGCGATGACGTCGTGGATCGCGGAGTTCAGCGACGAGGTGCGGCTGCTCACCGGCCGCCGCCCGGTGATCTACACGACCGCGGGCTGGTGGAACGACTGCACCGGCCACAGCAGGGCCTTCGCCGCGACCCACGCCCTGTGGCTGGCCCGGTACGCCGACACGCCGGGCGCGCTGCCGGCGGGCTGGTCGTACTGGACGTTCTGGCAGTACCAGAACGGCAGCGGGAGCCTGCCGGGTGACCAGAATCTCTTCAATGGGACTTTTGGGCAGTTGAAGCGGTTCGCGGCGGGCAGCTGACCGGCCCCCGTGGGCCAACTTGGGGCGAGAAACGGCCACAGACACCGACACGCCCGCCCCAGTTCATCTTCCGTTCACTCAGGTTACTTACGTTCGTCCAGCCACTGACGTCGAACGATTGCCTGGGTAAATGGAACACATCACGCTGCTGCTCGCGATTGTGATCGTGACAGCTCTCGTGTTCGATTTCACGAACGGTTTCCATGACACCGCCAACGCGATGGCCACCACCATCTCGACCGGCGCCCTGAAGCCCAAGACGGCGGTCGCCATGTCCGCCGTGCTCAACCTGGTCGGCGCGTTCCTGTCAGTGGAGGTCGCCAAGACGATCTCCGGCGGGATCATCGACGAAAAAGGCATCAGAACCGAGGTCATCTTCGCGGCCCTGGTCGGTGCCATCCTCTGGAACCTGCTGACCTGGCTGCTCGGTCTGCCCTCCAGTTCCTCGCACGCCCTGTTCGGCGGCCTCATCGGCGCCGCGGTCATGTCGGCGGGCTGGTCCTCGGTCAACGGCTCGACCGTGGTCACCAAGGTGCTGCTCCCGGCCGTCGCCGCGCCGATCGTCGCGGGCATCGCCGCGATGCTGGCCACCAGGCTGACGTACCGGCTCAACCGGAACACCGACGAGAAGGCGACCGCCAAGGGCTACCGCGCGGGCCAGATCGCCTCGGCCGGCCTCGTCTCGCTCGCCCACGGCACCAACGACGCCCAGAAGACGATGGGCATCATCACCCTCGCCCTGGTCACCGGCGGTGTGCTGCACCCGGGCGCGAACCCCCCGCTGTGGGTCATCGTCTCGGCCGGTCTGGCCATCGCGATGGGCACCTACCTCGGCGGCTGGCGCATCATCCGCACCATGGGCAAGGGCCTGACCGAGCTCCGCCCGCCGCAGGGCTTCGCCGCCCAGACCGGCGCCGCCACCGTCATCCTGGCCTCCTCGCACATCGGCTTCTCGCTCTCCACCACCCAGGTCTGCTCGGGCTCCGTGATGGGCGCGGGCGTCGGCCGCAAGGGCGGTGTGGTCCGCTGGTCCACCGCGTCCCGGATGGCCGTCGCCTGGGTTCTGACGCTGCCGGCCGCCGGACTCGTCGGCGCGGGCGCGGAGTTCCTCACCAAGCAGGGCACCTGGGGCATCGTCGCCGTCGCGATCCTCCTGATCGCCGGTTCGGGCACCATCTGGAAGCTGTCGCGCCGCCAGCCGGTCGACCACCACAACGTCACCGCCGACGAGATCGGCGAGGCCCCCGCGGCCGAGCCCGCCGGTGTCGTCACCACCGCGATCGCCGCGGTCACCCCGCCGCCGACCGCCGCGGCCGCCGCGGCCATCGACCTCAAGGCCACGATCCAGGCCCCGGCCCCGGTGACGCCTGCCGACCCGCCCACCCCGGCGACGGTCTGACCCCGGTTCTCCGGCACAGCTAAGGAATCCTCATGCACATCGACTGGGCAGCTCTCGGCTCCGTCTTCGGCGTCAGCCTCGCGGTGACCGTCGGCCTGGTGGGCCTGTTCACCCTCGGCATCGTCGGCCTCACCAAGCGGGAGGCCGCGGCATCCGGCACCGGCAACGTGGCGCTGGCCCGCACCGGTGCGTACGCCTGCTTCGCGGCCTGCGCGGCGGCCGTCGCGTACGGGATCTATCTGATCGTCGCCTGACCCACAGGCATCACCCGAACCGCCCTCCGGCCCGTGCCGGAGGGCGGTTCTGTGTGGCACCGCGCACTCTCCCCCGCCGCAGGTCAACAGCAAGTTGACGGGTGTTCTCGCAGCGTGGTGGACTGCACCGGCCAGCTACGGCGGCAGCAGAGGAAGCCGGTGCGAATCCGGCGCGGTCCCGCCACTGTCACCGGGGAATGATCCCCGCGAGCCAGGAACTCTCACCGCCGGTCACGTCGTACCAGGGCGCGGACACCCTGAGTGAGGACATACCGCCATGCGCGCCTGCCCGTCGAGACTCTCCGGCCCTACCCGCGACGCCCTGGCGGGCTGAGCGCATGCGGGCCGATCGCACCTTCGCCTACGGCGCCACGGCCGGGCTCCTCGGCGACCTCCTGCTCGGCGATCCACGCCGCGGGCATCCGGTCGCCGCGTTCGGCCGCGCGGCCGGCGCCGTCGAACGCGCCCTGTGGCGTGACCACCGCGGCTGGGGCGCGCTGCACACCCTGGTGTGCGCGGGCGGCGCCGCGGGCGCGGCAGCGCTCCTTTCCCGTGCCGTACGAGGCCGTCCCGCCGCGTCCCTCGCGCTGACCGCCGCCGCCACCTGGACCGTGGTGGGCGGCACCTCGCTCGGCCGCGAGGCACGGGCCATCGGCGGGGCGCTGGCCGCGGGCGACGTGGAGGTGGCCCGGGAGCGCCTGCCGCACCTGTGCGGGCGCGACCCGCAGTCCCTGGACGCGGACGGCATCGCGCGGGCCGTCGTCGAGTCGGTCGCCGAGAACACCTCGGACGCGGTCGTCGGCGCCCTGGTGTGGGGCGCGCTCGCGGGCGTGCCCGGCCTCGTGGGCTTCCGAGCGGTCAACACGCTGGACGCGATGGTCGGGCACAAGTCGGCCAAGTACCGCAGGTACGGCTGGGCCTCGGCGCGCCTGGACGACGTGGCGGGCTGGCCGGGCGCCCGCCTCACCGCCGTCCTCGCGGCGCTCGCGGGCCCGGACACCAAGGGCGCGGTACGGGCCTGGCGCGCGGATGCGGCGGGGCACCCGAGCCCCAACGCGGGCCCGGTCGAGGCCGCGTTCGCGGGGGCGCTCGGCGTACGGCTCGGCGGCACTCTCTCCTACGCCGGACGCGTCGAGCACCGGCCGGTCCTGAACGGCTCGGGGCGGGCCGTCGGCGTCGCGGACATCGAACGGGCGGTACGGCTCTCGCGCAGGGTGGGCTGGCTGACGCTGGCCGCCTCCGTCGCGACGAGGGCCGCTGTGAGGAAGGGACGTACATGGGTGGCGGGCTGCTGATCGCGGGCACGACCTCGGACGCCGGCAAGAGCGTCGTCACGGCCGGGATCTGCCGCTGGCTGGTGCGCCAGGGCGTCAAGGTCGCGCCCTTCAAGGGGCAGAACATGTCGCTGAACTCGTTCGTGACGCGCGAGGGCGCGGAGATCGGCCGGGCGCAGGCGATGCAGGCGCAGGCGGCGCGCGTGGAGCCGAGCGCGCTCATGAACCCGGTGCTGCTCAAGCCGGGCAGCGACCGCTCCAGCCAGGTCGTGCTCATGGGCAAGCCGGTGGGCGAGATGAGCGCGCGCGGGTTCTTCGGCGGGTCCGGGGGCCCGTCCTCGGGGAAGACGCTGCACGGGGGGCACCGGCAGGCGCTGCTCGGCACCGTCCTGGAGTGCCTGGAGGAGCTTCGGGGCACGTATGACGCCGTGATCTGCGAGGGGGCGGGCAGCCCGGCCGAGATCAATCTGCGGCGTACCGACATCGTCAACATGGGCATCGCGCGGGCCGCGCGGCTGCCCGTCGTCGTGGTCGGCGACATCGACCGGGGCGGCGTCTTCGCCTCGTTCTTCGGGACGACGGCGCTGCTCGCCCCCGAGGACCAGGCGCTGGTCGCCGGCTACGTCGTCAACAAGTTCCGGGGCGACGTGACGCTCCTGGAGCCGGGCATCGAGATGCTGCGCGGCCTCACCGGACGGCACACCTACGGGATCCTGCCGTACGCCCACGGCCTCGGCATCGACGAGGAGGACGGGCTCCGGGTCTCCCTGCGCGGCGCCGTGCGGGAGTCCGTGGTGACGCCGCCGGTCGGCGAGGACGTGCTGCGGGTCGCCGTCTGCGCCGTTCCGCTGATGTCCAACTTCACCGACGTGGACGCGCTCGCGGCCGAGCCCGGCGTGGTCGTGCGGTTCGTGGACCGGCCCGAGGAGCTCATCGACGCGGACCTCGTGGTGGTGCCGGGCACGCGCGGCACGGTCCGCGCCCTTGAGTGGCTGCGCGAGCGCGGCCTCGCGGCGGAGCTGGCCCGCAGGGCCGCCGGGGGCCGCCCGGTGCTCGGCATCTGCGGCGGGTTCCAGCTGCTCGGCGAGCACATCGAGGACGAGGTCGAGTCGAGGGCGGGCTCGGTCACCGGGCTCGGCCTCCTTCCGGTACGGGTGCGGTTCGCCGCCGAGAAGACCCTGGCGCGGCCCGTCGGCGAGGCCCTGGGGGAACCCGTCGAGGGGTACGAGATCCACCACGGCGTGGCCCAAGTCCTCGGCGGAGAAGCCTTCTTGGACGGATGCCATGTGGGCTCCGTCTGGGGCACCCACTGGCACGGCTCCCTGGAGAGCGACGGGTTCCGGCGCCGGTTCCTTGAGCAGGTCGCGCGGGCGGCGGGCCGCCGGTTCGTGCCCGCGCCCGACACCTCGTTCGGCGCGCTGCGCGAGGAGCAGCTCGACCGGCTCGGCGACCTGATCGAAGAACACGCGGACACCGACGCCCTGTTGCGGCTGATCGAGCAGGGCCCGCCCGCCGGGCTGCCCTTCATCCCGCCGGGGGCGCCATGAACACCCCCGCGAGCCCGCGGCGTACAGCACTACTCGAAGGAGAGATCGGCACATGAGCACCCGGTATCCGTTCACCGCCGTCGTCGGCATGGACGACCTGCGCCTCGCGCTGCTCCTGAACGCGGTGAGCCCGGCCGTGGGCGGCGTGCTTGTCCGGGGCGAGAAGGGCACCGCGAAGAGCACCGCCGTACGGGCGCTCGCCGATCTGCTGCCCGAGGTGGCGGTCGTGGCGGGCTGCCGCTTCAGCTGCGACCCGGCCGCGCCCGACGCGCAGTGCCCGGACGGGCCGCACGAGAGCGGTCCCGGCACCGCCCGCGCGGCGCGCATGGTCGAGCTCCCGGTGGGCGCGTCCGAGGACCGTCTGGTGGGCGCCCTCGACATCGAGCGCGCGCTCGGCGAGGGCGTGAAGGCCTTCGAGCCGGGCCTGCTCGCGGACGCCCACCGCGGCATCCTGTACGTCGACGAGGTCAACCTGCTCCACGACCACCTCATCGACCTGCTGCTCGACGCCGCCGCGATGGGCTCGTCCTACGTCGAGCGCGAGGGCGTATCGGTGCGGCACGCCGCGCGGTTCCTGCTCGTCGGCACGATGAACCCCGAAGAGGGCGAACTGCGGCCGCAGTTGCTCGACCGGTTCGGCCTGACCGTCGAGGTCGCCGCCTCGCGCGAGCCCGAGCAGCGGGTCGAGGTCGTGCGCCGCCGCCTCGCGTACGACGACGACCCGGCCGCGTTCGCCGCACGCTGGGCCGACGAGGAGGGCGCGCTGCGCGGGCGGATCGTGGCCGCGCGCGAGCTCCTGCACTCCGTCTCGCTCGGGGACGCGGTGCTGCTCCAGATCGCCGCCACCTGCGCCGCGTTCGAGGTGGACGGCATGCGCGCCGACATCGTGATGGCGCGCACCGCCACCGCGCTCGCCGCGTGGGCGGGGCGCACCGAGGTGACGAGTGAGGACGTCCGGCAGGCCGCGCTGCTCGCGCTTCCGCACCGGCGCAGGCGCAACCCGTTCGACGCGCCGGGCCTCGACCAGGACAAGCTCGACGAGACCCTGGAGCAGTTCCAGGACGAGGGCGACGACGATCCGGACCCGGGCCCCGAAGGCCCCGGTGGCGGTGGCGGAGGCGGTGGGGTGCCGCCGCAGGGCGACTCCCCGGAGAGCCCGGCCGAATCCCCCGAGCCGTCGGAATCCTCCGACGCCGTGGAGCCGCCGGCCGCCCCCGCCCCCAGCGGTCCCGGTGAGCGGGCCGCGGTGAAGGCCGCCGAGCCGTTCCGTACGAAGATGCTGAGCGTGCCCGGTCTCGGCGAGGGCGCGGCGGGCCGGCGCTCGCGGGCCCGTACCGACCACGGCAGGACGACCGGTTCGCGCCGCCCCCAAGGTGCGCTCACCAAGCTGCACTTGACGGCGACCGTGCAGGCGGCGGCCCCGCACCAGCGGGCGCGCGGGCGATCGGGCCGCGGTCTCGTGGTGCGCCGTGACGATCTGCGCCAGGCCACCCGCGAGGGCCGCGAGGGCAACCTCGTCCTGTTCGTGGTGGACGCGTCCGGGTCGATGGCGGCCCGGCAGCGGATGAGCGCGGTCAAGGGCGCGGTGCTCTCGCTGCTCCTCGACGCCTACCAGCGCCGCGACAAGGTCGGCCTGATCACCTTCCGCGGCAAGGACGCCGAGCTGGCGCTGCCGCCCACCTCGTCGGTGGACGCGGCCGCGGCCCGGCTCGAAACGCTGCCCACCGGCGGGCGCACCCCGCTCGCGGCGGGGCTGCTCAAGGCCCACGACGTGCTGCGCGTGGAGCGGCTGCGCGATCCCTCGCGGCGGCCGCTGCTCGTGGTCGTCACCGACGGCCGGGCCACCGGCGGCCCCGAGCCGGTGGCGCTCGGCGCCCGCGCGGCCCGGCTGCACGCCGCCGAGGGCACCGCGTCGGTGGTCGTGGACTGCGAGTCGGGCATGGTGCGGCTGGGGCTCGCCGGGGACCTTGCCCGCGAACTCGGCGGCACCGCCGTCACGTTGGACGAGCTGCGGGCGGACTCCATCGCCGGTCTCGTCAAGGACGCAACTGGAACTTCGAGGAGGGCCGCTTAATGCCGCAGGGACAGGTCAGTGTCGTACCCGAGGACGGTCTGACGACCCGTCAGCGCCGCAACCGGCCGCTGGTCATGGTGCACACGGGCGTCGGCAAGGGGAAGTCGACGGCCGCGTTCGGCATGGCGCTGCGCGCCTGGAACCAGGGCTGGCCGGTCGGGGTGTTCCAGTTCGTGAAGTCGGCGAAGTGGAAGGTCGGCGAGGAGAACGCGCTGAAGGTGCTCGGGGCGTCCGGCGAGGGCGGCCCCGTCGACTGGCACAAGATGGGCGAGGGCTGGTCCTGGATCCAGCGCGAGCCGGCCGAGGGCGAGCCGAGCCACGAGGAGAAGGCCCGCGAGGGCTGGGAGCAGGTCAAGCGCGACCTGGCGGCCGAGACGTACAAGTTCTACGTCCTCGACGAGTTCGCCTACCTGCTGCACTGGGGCTGGGTCGACGTCGACGAGGTCGTCTCGGTGCTGCGCGACCGGCCGGGCACCCAGCACGTGGTCATCACGGGCCGCAACGCGCCGCAGCAACTGCTGGACTACGCGGACCTCGTTACGGACATGTCCAAGGTCAAGCACCCGATGGACGCCGGGCAGAAGGGCCAGCGGGGCATCGAGTGGTAGCACGTCTCGTCATCGCCGCCCCGTCGTCGGGCAGCGGGAAGACCACCGTCGCGACGGGCCTCATGGCCGCGTTCGCGCGGTCCGGGCTCGCCGTGTCCCCGCACAAGGTGGGGCCCGACTACATCGACCCCGGGTACCACTCCCTGGCGACCGGGCGGCCGGGCCGCAACCTCGACGCGTACATGTGCGGGCCCGAGCTGGTGGCCCCGCTGTTCGCGCACGGGGCGCGCGGCTGCGACCTCGCCGTGGTCGAGGGCGTGATGGGCCTGTACGACGGGGCGAGCGGGCTCGGCGAACTCGCCTCCACCGCCCAGGTGTCCAAGCTCCTGCGCGCCCCGGTGGTGCTCGTCGTGGACGCCTCGTCGCAGTCCCGGTCGGTGGCCGCCCTGGTCCACGGCTTCGCGTCGTGGGACCCGGAGGTGCGGATCGGCGGGGTGATCCTCAACAAGGTCGGCTCGGACCGGCACGAGGCGCTGCTGCGCGAGGCGATGGACGACGTCGGCGTCCCGGTACTCGGCGCCCTGCGCCGCGCCCCTCAGGTCGACACCCCGTCCCGGCACCTGGGTCTGGTGCCGGTCGCCGAGCGGCGGGCCGATGCGGTGGACGCGGTGGCGGCCATGGGGGAGCAGGTGCGGGCGGGGTGCGATCTGGATGCGCTCCTGGCTCTGGCGCGGTCGGCTCCGCGGCTGGGTGCGCAGGCGTGGGATCCGACCTTTGAGCTCCCCCACCCCGCCCCTTCCCGCAAGCCTCCGGCGGATGGATCGTCGGCCTCGGGCCGGTGGGCACGGGGCTCCGCCCCGGACCCAGCTCCTCAAACGCCGGAGGGGCTGAATGGTGCGCCGGAAGGGCTGGATATTGCGGCTGAGGCCGAGATTCAGGCTCGGCGAAATCAAACCCGTCCGGCGATTGAGGACTGGGGGCCGGGGGGCAAGGCCCCCCACGCGGGGGAGCCGCACAGTGTCGCAGCGGGAAGGGGCGGGGTGGGGAAAGGCTCCGCGCAGCGGCCCCTCATCGCCGTCGCCGGTGGCTCCGCCTTCACGTTCTCGTACGCCGAGCACACCGAACTCCTCACCGCCGCCGGCGCGGAAGTCGTCACCTTCGATCCGCTCCGGGACGAGCAACTCCCCCCGGAAACAAGCGGGTTGGTGATAGGTGGGGGCTTCCCCGAGATGTACGCCGCCGAGCTTTCGGCCAACGAACGGCTCCGCAAGGCCGTCGCCGAGCTCGCGCGGTCGGGGGCGCCCGTGGCCGCCGAGTGTGCGGGGCTGCTCTACCTCGCGCGGTCGCTCGACGGGGAGCCCATGTGCGGGGTGCTCGACGCCGACGCGCGGATGTCGGGGCGGCTCACCCTCGGGTACCGGGAGGCCGTCGCGGTGCGGGACAACAGCCTGGCCGTCGCCGGGACGCGGCTGCGCGGCCACGAGTTCCACCGCACCGTCATCGAGCCGGGCGCGGGCGCCGACCCCGCGTGGGGCATCGTGCACCCGGAGCGCCGCGTCGAGGGCTTCGTGCGGCAGGGCGTGCACGCCAGCTATCTGCACACGCACTGGGCGGCCCACCCGGAGGTCGCCCGCCGCTTCACCGCGGGCTGCGCCAGGTGACGCACTCAGCCGGCGATGCCCACCACCAGCCAGATGAACCCCACGCCCGCGACGGTGCACAGCAGCGTCGACAGGGCGGGGTGCTCGTGGTGGGCCTCGGGGAGGATCTCGGCGGCGGCGAGGTAGAGGAGCACGCCGCCGAAGAAGCCCAGATAGCTGCCGAGCAGCTGCTCCGGAAGAGTGAACAGCAGGGTCGAGGCGGCTCCCACCATCGGGGCGAGCGCGTCGGCGAACAGCATCGCCACCGCCTTGCGCTTCTCGTTCCCGTACAGGCTGGTGATCGTGTACGTGTTGAAGCCGTCGGCGAAGTCGTGGGTGATGACGGCGAGCGCCACGGCGACGCCCATGCCGGCGCCCACCTGGAAGGCCGCGCCGATGGCGATGCCGTCCATCAGGCTGTGCCCGACCATCGCGGAGGCGACGGTGACGCCGACCTGCGGGGCCCGGTGCTCGCCCGCCCCGTGGGCGGCCTGGCGCACGGCGAGGACCCGCTCGACGACGTGCGCGAAGAGGAAGCCGCCGACGAACAGGAGCAGCGCGCGGGGCACCCCGAAGAGGTCGTCGCCGGCCGCGTCCAGGGCCTCCGGCAGCAGGTCGAGCCCGACCACGCCGAGCATGAGTCCGCCCGCGAGCCCGAGCACCAGGTGGCGCCGGTCGGTGACCCGCTGGGCGGTCCAGCCGCCGACCAGGGTCATCAGGAACGCGCCGAGCGCGACGAATACCGCCATGCGCCCTTGCTAACCGACGGGGCCCGCACTCCGCACGTCCATCTCCGGCCCCGCCGCCACTCCGGATCGGCCTGCGAGGATCCCTCCATGGCCGACGCCGTCCGCATCAGCATCCCCCAGCACGCCGGGGCGCCGCTCGTCGTGGGCGTCGGCGCCTCGAAGGGCGTGTCCGAGGACGAGGTGCTCGGGCTGATCGAGGCGGCGCTGTCGGACGCGGGCCTCGATCCGCGCGCCGTCGCCGAACTGGCCACCCTGGATGCCAGGTCGAGGGAGCCGAGCGTCGTCGAAGCCGCGGCGAAGCTCGGGGTTCCGCTCGTCGCGTACGCCGCCGACGAGCTCGCGGCCGTCCCGGTGCCGCACGGCTCGGACGACGTACGTGCCGCCGTCGGCACCGGCTCCGTGGCGGAGGCCGCAGCCCTTGCCGGGGGTGGTGAACTGCTCGTGCCCAAGCGGAAGTCGAGCCCCGCCGGCCGTGCCGCCATGGCGACGTGTGCGATCGTACGTCGACCCCGCCTCCGGCCGTTCGCGGACGGACGCGACGGACCCCCCACCAGGAGCGAAGCCATGTCCATGCCTGCCACCGAGGCCCAGCACGATCTGCGTCACCACGGCGACGCCGAGGTCCGCGACGACGGCGACGAGCTGACCGATCTCGCGGTCAATGTCCGCACCGGCACTCCCCCGGCCTGGCTGCGGGAGCGCATCGCCGACTCGCTGACCGGCCTCGCCGCCTATCCGGACGGGCGCTCCGCGCGCGCGGCGGTGGCGGCGCGGCACGGCCTCCCGGTGGAGCGGGTGCTGCTGACGGCGGGGGCCGCGGAGGCATTCGTCCTGCTCGCCCGATCCCTGACGTTCCGTCACCCGATCGTGGTGCACCCGCAGTTCACCGAGCCGGAGGCGGCGCTGCGCGATGCGGGGCACGAGGTGCGGCGGGTTCTGCTGCGGGCCGAGGACGGCTTCCGGCTCGACCCCGCGGCCGTCCCCGAGGAGGCGGACCTGGTGGTGGTCGGCAACCCGACCAACCCCACGTCCGTACTGCACCCGGCCCGTACCCTGGCCCAACTCGCCCGTCCCGGGCGGACGTTGGTGGTGGACGAGGCGTTCCTGGACGCGGTGCCGGGCGAGCGCGAGGCCCTCGCGGGCCGCACCGACCTGCCCGGCCTGGTCGTGCTGCGCAGCCTGACCAAGACGTGGGGTCTGGCGGGGCTGCGGATCGGTTACGTACTGGCGGACCCGGAGACCATCGCGGCCCTCCAGCGGGCCCAGCCACTGTGGCCGGTGTCGACTCCGGCGCTGGTCGCGGCGAGCGCCTGCATGGAGCCCCGGGCGCTGGCGGAGGCCGAGGCGGCCGCCGTGGGTGCCGCGGAGGACCGGGCCCATCTCCTGGCCGGGCTCGCGGAGTTCGACGAGGTGACGGCGGTCGAGCCGGCCGAGGGCCCCTTCGTACTCGTACGGATCGAGGGCGCGGCGGAAGTCCGGGAACGACTGCGCACGCTCGGGTTCGCGGCTCGGCGCGGCGACACGTTCCCGGGGCTCGGGCCCGAGTGGCTGCGTCTGGCGGTCCGCGACCGCGCCACCACCAACCGCTTCCTCCAGGCCCTGGACCAGTCCCTGACCCTGACGGCCCGCTGAGCCCGGGAGCCCACCCTGGGGCTCCGCCCCAGACCCCGGATGCCCCCACCCCACCCCTTCCCGAGACCCTCCGGGGGTGAAAGGGGGGAAGCCGGGTTTCCTGGGGCTCCGCCCCAGACCCCGTTCGCGCCTGAAGGGCGCTCGTCCTCAAACGCCGGACGGGCTGAAATGCTCCGGTGCTGGCCAGCATGGACGCTGCTAGGGGCGCGGGGCTGTGACATTGTGCGGCTCCGCCGCGTGGGCGCGAGCAACCACGCACGGTCTGCGGTCAGAGGCGGCGTTAGGGGCGCGGAGAACTGCGCGACCAGCCATCCACCGCCCGCAGGCCGAAGGACATCGCGGGTCCGGGGCGCAGCCCCGGGGAAGCCCTCGCCGCATCCTGCCGGGGACCGGAGGGCGGGCGGCACGCATCCCCTCGCACCGCCCGCCCCCCGGAGGGGTCAGTCCCGGCCGCCCCGCGCCCGCACCCGGGTCAGCACCAGCGCCCCCGCCCCACCCACGAGCAGCACCGCCGCCCCACCCGCGAGGTACGGCGTGGCAGAACTCCCCCCGGTCTCCGCCAATTTCGTATCCGCCGCGACGCTCTGCGTCTTCACCGCCGTGGAGACGGGACCCGCGTCCGGGTCCGCCGCGGCCGGTGTCGGCTTCGCGGGCGCCTTGGGCGACTCGCAGGTCGCCTCGGCGAGGGTGACCTCGCCCTTGACGACGGCGACGTTCAGATGGAGCGGGTTGACCGAGACCTTCAGCTGAAGGGCGACGGCCGCCGCGGTGCGCGAGGTGGTCGTGGCCTTCGACAGGTCGAGGGCGACCTCGCCGACCCCCGGCACCCGCACCCTCGTGGCCCCGCCCGCCGACAGCGTGACCTTCCTGCCGAGCACGGTCACCGCCCCCAGCACATTCGACTTGGCGACCGGCGTACGGCCCGCCTCGCAGACCGCGCTTGAGGTCACCTCCCGCACCTCGACGAGGGAGAGCAGCGGAAGCCCGGGCACGTGCAGCCGGGCGTTGACCAGCCGCGACGACCCCTCCGCCCGCTTCGCGTCGACGCTCGCCCCGGCCGTGGCCACGTCCGCCTTCAGGACATCGACGGGTTGCCCGCCGCCGACCCCGTCCAGCTTCACGGTCAGCGCGGTCTTCTCGGCACCGGCCGGCGCCTGCACCTCGTTGAGCGTGGCCTTGAGCGGTACGTCGACGGCCTTGTCGAGCAGGGACACATCGAGCCCGGTGCGCAGCACGACGGCGCTCGCCCGGCCGCCGCCCCCACCCTCGACGCCGGTGGCCCGCGCGGGCGCGGCGAGCAGCAGCGGCCCGGCGGCGAGCGCCACGCAGGCCGCGACCGCGGCGGAGCGGCGGCCCGCCGGACGACGGGTGGCCGGACCGTTCGCGGGCAGGCAGAAGGGCAGGCCGAAGTTGTTGCTGTTCAAAGTGGTGGAACCCCCACAGGAGACATGACTGGCCGGACGCCCGCCACGGGGACTCGTGGGACTCCTGCGAATCGAGGGGCGCACCGGCGACTTGGGACACCGAATCTTTACGCACTGAGAGTGAACTGGCGGTCACCTGGCGCGAGTTCATCCCAAAGGGTGGTTTCCGTTCCCATATTCGATTCTTTCGACACGGGCGTTCCCTTCCGTCACCCCCGACATCGCCCCGCACCCCATACGCCGCCCCACCACCCCGGCGTACGCATGAAGAACTTCAACGACCCAGCCGCGCCACGCGTAACGTCCGGTCAACCGGGCAATGTATTGGACAGCTCGATTCAAAACGGTGCTACGGTACGACCATGGCCCGACCGAGACAGTTCGACGAGGAGCGGGCCCTGGACGCGGCGATGCGCGCCTTCTGGGCGAACGGCTACGAGGCCACCTCGACCCAGGACCTGTGCGAGGCCACCGGACTGGGCCGCAGCAGCATCTACAACACGTTCGTCAGCAAGCACGACCTCTTCGAGCGGGCACTCGGCCGCTATGTCGACATGATGACGGCGACCCAGCTCGAACTCCTCCAGGACGAGCGGCTCGGCCCTCTGGAACGGATCCGGGCCCTGTTCGCCACGGTCGTCGACGGCGAGATGAAGGAGCGCCGGGACGGGCGCGGCATCGGCTGCCTCGCGGTCAACGCCACGGTCGAGCTCGCCCGCCGCGACGCCAGGGCCGCCGCCCTCCTGGAACGCGACCTGGCCCGGCGTCTCGACGCACTGCGTACGGTCATCGCCACCGGCCGGAGCGCCGGCGAGATCACCTCCCGGCGCGATCCGCTCACCCTCGCCCGCTATCTCAACTCGGTGATCGCCGGGCTGCGAGTGGCCGGCCAGGGCGGCGCCGACCGCGCCGACCTGGAGGGCATCATCGACACGGCCATGGACGCCCTGGCCCACTGAGCCACTGACCCTCCGTCAACTCCCGTCAAGTCCCGCCGAATTCCGCCCAGTTGACGCACGCCCCAGTTTTGTACTGAACAATCCATAACCAGCAACACCCCCGAACAGGAGCACACCTGTCATGCCTCGCGCCGTTTACGTACTGGCCCTGGGGATCTTCGCCATGGTCACCAGCGAGTTCGTCGTCGCCGGACTGATGCCGCAGATGGCGGCGGGCCTCGATGTCACCGTCCCCCAAATCGGCTATCTCATCACCGCGTTCGCGCTGGCGATGGCGTTCGGAGGCCCGTTCCTGACCGTGACCGTGATGCGGCTGCCGCAGAGACAGGCGCTGATGGTGCTGTTCGGCGTCTTCCTGGTCGGCAATGTGCTGGCCGCGACCGCCACCACGTACGCGGTCATGCTGCTCGCCCGGATCGTCACGGGCACGGCCTCGCAGGCGTTCTTCGGTGTCTCGCTGTCGATCTGCGCCCAGCTGGCCCGCCCCGAGGAACGCGGCCGGGCCACGTCCGTCGCGCTCAACGGGCTGATGCTCGGCACCCTCCTCGGGCTGCCGCTCTCCACCCTGATAGGCGAACACCTGGGCTGGCGCACCGCGTTCTGGGCCATCACCGTACTGACCGTGGCCGCCGCCCTGTGCACCCTTGCCGGGGTGCCCCGGCTCGGCCGGGCCGAGGACGGCGGGGGCTTCGTCAAGGAGCTGGCGGTCTTCCGGCGCCCCGGGCTGTGGCTGGCGCTCGTCACCAGCACGTTCATCATCGGCGCGACCTTCTCCGCGTTCAGCTACTTCAATCCGATCCTGACCGAGGTCACCGGGTTCGGCAGCGGGGCCGTCCCGGTGCTGCTCATCGCGTACGGGGCCGCGACCGTGATCGGCAACCACGTGGTCGGCCGGCTCGCCGACCGGTACGCCCTGAACGTGCTCGCGGCCGGGCTCGCGCTGAACCTGCTCTTCCTCACCGGGTTCGCGCTGCTCGCCCACCTCGCCCTGCCCGCCGTGGTGTTCATGCTGGGCATCGGCCTTGTCGGGGTCACCATGAACCCGGCGATGGTCACGCGCGTCCAGCGCATCGCCAACGCCCGGCCGCTGGTGAACTCGGTGCACGCCTCGTTCATCACGCTCGGCGTCGGCATCGGCTCCTCGCTCGGCGGGGTCGGCGTCACCCACTTCGGCCTCCGGGCGCCGCTGTGGCTCGGCGCGGGGCTTGCCGCGCTCGGCGTCCTCAGCCTGCTGCCCGAGCTGGCCGCCCGCCGGCGCGCCCGTGAACTCACCATCCCGGAACGGGAGTTGGTCAGCCCACAACGCGCCCGTTGAGCACGATCCGGCTCGGCGCGGCAAGGGCCCGGACGTCCGCGCGCGGGTCCTGGTCGTAGACCACCAGGTCCGCCGGGGCGCCCTCTTCGAGGACGGGGCGGCCGAGCCACGCCCGGGCGCCCCAGGCCGTCGCCGAGAGCGCGTCGACCGGCGGGATGCCCGCCTTCACGAGCTCGGCGACCTCGGCGGCGACCAGGCCGTGGGCGAGCGAGCCGCCCGCGTCCGTGCCGACGAAGACGGGGATCCCCGCGTCGTAGGCCGAGCGCACCGTGTCGTAGCGGCGCTCGTACAACCGCCGCATGTGGGCGGCCCAGTCGGGGAACTTGGCCTCGCCGCCGTCGGCCATGTGCGGGAACGTGGCGATGTTGACCAGCGTCGGGACGATCGCCACGCCGCGCTCGGCGAACAGCGGGATGGTGTCCTCGGTCAGGCCCGTGGCGTGCTCGACGCAGTCGATGCCCGCCTCGACCAGGTCCCTGAGCGAGTCCTCGGCGAAGCAGTGCGCGGTGACCCGGGCGCCGAGCCGGTGGGCCTCGGCGATCGCGGCCTCGACCTCGCCGCGCGGCCAGCACGCGGTCAGATCGCCCTCGTCCCGGTCGATCCAGTCGCCGACCAGCTTGACCCAGCCGTCGCCGCGCCGCGCCTCCTGGGCGACGTAGGCGACGAGGTCGCCGGGCTCGATCTCGTGGGCGTAGTTGCGGATGTAGCGGCGGGTGCGGGCGATGTGCCGGCCCGCCCTGATGATCTTCGGTAGGTCCTCGCGGTCGTCGACCCAGCGGGTGTCGGAGGGCGAGCCCGCGTCGCGGAGCAGCAGCGTCCCGGCGTCGCGATCGGTGAGGGCCTGCTTCTCGCTCACCTCGTCCGGCACCGGGCCGTGCTTGTCGAGCCCGACGTGGCAGTGCGCGTCGACCAGGCCCGGCAGCACCCAGCCGGTCACGGTGAGGGCTTCCCCCGGGGGCCGCTCGTAGGTGATCCGCCCGTCGACCGCCCACAGCTCGTCCCGTACATCCTCGGGTCCCGCGAGGACGCGCCCCTTCACATGCAGCACCGTGCGATCGCTCATGGTCAGCACTGTACGAGGCGC
Source organism: Streptomyces sp. NBC_00212 (assembly GCF_045206365.1). Taxonomy (NCBI): domain Bacteria; kingdom Bacillati; phylum Actinomycetota; class Actinomycetes; order Kitasatosporales; family Streptomycetaceae; genus Streptomyces; species Streptomyces sp. NBC_00212. The sequence continues at coordinate 6,652,808 of NZ_CP108115.1, read as the reverse complement.
TGGGTAGTCTCCATCCAGAGGATCGAACACCCGACTCGACCCCCGACTCGACCCCCGACCTGATCGAAGAAGGCATCGCCGTGACACACCCGCTCCTGGATCTGGCCCCGCTGGCCGCCGACCACTTCGCGGCGATCGAGCGCCGCGTGGCCGCCCTGCTCGACACCGGGCAGGACGTGGTGATCATGCAGGGCGAGGCACTGCTCCCCCTGGAGGGCTGCATCCGCGGCGCCGCGCACCCCGGCTCCGCCGCGCTGAACGTGGTGACCGGGCCGTACGGGCAGACCTTCGGCAACTGGCTGCGCGACTGCGGGGCCGAGGTGATCGATCTGGAGGTGCCGTTCCATGCGGCGGTCACCGCGGAGCAGATCGATCGATCGCTCACCGAACACCCGGAGATCGATTTCGTTTCGCTCGTTCATGCGGAGGCGGCGACCGGCAATACGAACCCGGTCGCGGAGATCGGCGAGGTCGTGCGCCGGCACGGCGCCCTGTTCATGCTGGACGCGGTGGCCTCGGTGGCCGCCGAGCCGCTGCTGCCCGACGCCTGGGGCGTGGACCTGTGCGTGATCGGCGCACAGAAGGCGATGGGCGGCCCGGCCGGCGTCTCGGCGGTCTCGGTCAGCGCCCGTGCCTGGGAGCGGATCGCCGCCAACCCGAACGCACCGCGCCGCTCCTACCTCTCCCTCCTGGACTGGAAGCAGCGCTGGATCGACGGCGGCCGCAAGGCCCTGCTGCACGCGCCCGCGCAGTTGGAGATGCTCGCCCTTGAGGCGTGCGTGGAGCGCATCGAGTCCGAGGGCCTGGCCGCGGTGACGGCCCGGCACGCCTCGGCCGCCGCCGCGACCCGGGCGGGCTCCGTGGCGCTGGGCGGCGGGCTCACCCCGTACGTCCACGAGGCCGCGGACGCCGCCCCGGTGGCCACAACTCTGCGCGCCCCGGCCGGAGTCGACGCCTCGGAGCTGGTCGCCAAGGCGCTCGCCTCCGACCCCTCGCTGCCGTTGATCGCCGGTGGCGGGGCGCTGGCCTCGACGATGATCCGGGTCAACCACTACGGCGTGGACGCCACCCGCGGCGTCGTCCAGTCCTCGCTCGCGGCGCTGGGGGCGGCACTCGGCGAGTACGGAATCGCGGTGGACCTGGAAGCTGCCCGCAAGGCCGTTTCCGAAACCTGGTGACACTTTTTCCGCGTTCCTCCGGCGGGTAAATCACAACTGAATTCCGCAAAACGATCCACACAACGGGAAGCTGCCTATCCATCGCAGCTTCCCGTTTTCTTCTGCCCCGACTTTCCGACCTCAAACGCAAAGGTTTCAACAAGGTTCCGGGGCCGTCACAGGGGTGTGATCGACTCCACAACCCTGCCCTTTTGTCCGGTAATTCCCGGACAAACCGGTTCGCGCGCATGCTCGCGTGATAACACGGATGACCTTCTGGCACACCCCCTCACGGGAATGCGATTTCAATTTCCGGTCGGTAAATTCCCTCGGCATGACCGCCGCGCAAACAGCAGTCCGTATCGAAAGCCCACGAGTGGAGGACGGAGCCGCGATCTGGCGCATCGCCCGTGACTCCGAGGTACTCGACCTCAACTCCTCGTACAGCTATCTGCTCTGGTGCCGCGACTTCGCCGGGACCTCCGCCGTCGCCCGCGACGACGCCGGCGAGCCGATCGCGTTCATCACCGGCTACGTACGGCCCGAGCGTCCCGGCACCCTGGTCGTCTGGCAGGTCGCCGTCGACCACGCCCACCGGGGCCACGGGCTCGCCGGACTGCTGCTCGAAGCGCTGACCGCGAAGGTGTCCGCCTCGCACGGGATCACCGGCGTCGAGACGACGGTGTCGCCGGACAACACCCCCTCCGACCGGCTCTTCACCTCGTACGCCAAGCGGCGCGGCGCCACTCTCGACCGTGAACTCCTCTTCGATGCGGGCCTGTTCCCCGACGACGGGCACCAGCCCGAAGTCCTCTACCGCATCGGCCCCCTCCACCCCCAGGGAGAATCGCTGTGACCATCACCCCGCCCGCCCTCAGTGTCTTCGAGTCGCTCGAATCGGAGGTGCGCAGCTACTGCCGCGGCTGGCCCGCCGTGTTCGACCGCGCGCAGGGTGCCCGCCTCACCGACGAGGACGGCCACAGCTACCTGGACTTCTTCGCCGGGGCCGGATCACTCAACTACGGCCACAACAACCCCGTACTGAAACGGGCGTTGATCGACTACATCGAGCGGGACGGCATCACGCACGGCCTGGACATGGCGACGACCGCGAAACGGGCGTTCCTGGAGACGTTCCAGAACGTGGTCCTGCGCCCGCGCGACCTGCCGTACAAGGTCATGTTCCCCGGCCCGACCGGCACCAACGCGGTGGAGGCCGCGCTGAAGCTGGCCCGCAAGGTGAAGGGCCGCGAGTCGATCGTCTCCTTCACCAACGCCTTCCACGGCATGTCGCTCGGCTCGCTCGCGGTGACCGGCAACGCCTTCAAGCGGGCCGGGGCCGGCATCCCGCTGGTGCACGGCACGCCGATGCCGTTCGACAACTACCTCGACGGCCGGGTGCCCGACTTCCTGTGGTTCGAGCGGCTCCTGGAGGACCAGGGCTCCGGCCTCAACAAGCCGGCCGCCGTGATCGTGGAGACCGTGCAGGGCGAGGGCGGCATCAACGTGGCCCGCGCCGAGTGGCTGCGCGCGCTCGCCGACCTGTGCCGGCGCCGCGACATGCTGCTCATCGTCGACGACATCCAGATGGGCTGCGGGCGCACCGGCGCGTTCTTCTCCTTCGAGGAGGCGGGCATCGTGCCGGACATCGTCACCGTCTCCAAGTCGATCAGCGGCTACGGACTCCCCCTGTCGCTCTGCCTGTTCAAGGGCGAGCTCGACGTGTGGGAGCCCGGCGAGCACAACGGCACCTTCCGCGGCAACAACCCGGCGTTCGTCACCGCGACCGCCGCGCTCGACGCGTACTGGGCCGACGGCCAGATGGAGAAGCACACCCTGGCCCGCGGCGAGCAGGTCGAGCAGGCGCTGCTCGCGCTGTGCGCCGAGCACGGCCGGCTCGGCGCGAGCTACCGGGGCCGGGGCCTGGTCTGGGGCCTGGAGTTCGCCGACCCGGCCCGCGCCTCCGAGGTCTGCGCCCGCGCCTTCGAGCTCGGGCTGCTCCTGGAGACCTCCGGGCCGCAGAGCGAGGTGGTCAAGCTGCTGCCGCCGCTGACCATCACGCCCGACGAACTGGACGAGGGCCTGCGGACGCTGGCCCGCGCGGTCGCCGCGACCGTCTGACCGGCCCCGCACCCCACCGACATACACAGCCTGCGTACCCAGCCTGCGCAGACAGCGAAGAGAGAAAGGCACCAACTCACCGTGATCGTCCGCTCGTTCAAGGACATCGAGAACACCGACCGCCATGTGAAGGCCGCCTCCGGCACCTGGGAGAGCAAGCGGATCGTGCTCGCGAAGGAGAAGGTCGGCTTCTCCCTGCACGAGACCGTCCTGTACGCGGGCACCGAGACCTCCATGTGGTACGCCAACCACATCGAGGCCGTGCTGTGCACCGAGGGCGAGGCCGAGCTCACCGACGACGAGACCGGCGAGACCCACTGGATCGCGCCGGGCACGATGTATCTCCTCGACGGCCACGAGCGCCACACCCTGCGCCCCAAGACCGACTTCCGCTGCGTCTGCGTCTTCAACCCGCCCGTCACCGGACGGGAGGACCACGACGAGAACGGCGTCTACCCCCTGCTGACCGAACCCGAGGAGGGCTGACCATGACCGCCCAGGATCTCTACCCCACCCGTGGCACCGCCGAGGTGATCACGCCCCGCCAGGACCCGGTCGTCTGGGGCCCGTCCGCCGGGCTCGAATCGTTCGAGCGGGACGGCTTCCTCGCGATCGAAGATCTGCTCACGGACGACGAAGTATCGCTCTATCGCTCGGAACTTGAGCGATTGATCGCCGATCCTTCCGTACGTGCCGATGAGCGGTCGATCATCGAACCGCAGTCGCAGTCCGTGCGTTCGGTCTTCGAGGTGCACCGGATCAGCGAGCTCTTCGGGCGGCTCGTGCACGACGAGCGGGTGGTGGGCACGGCCCGGCGGATCCTCGGCTCGGACGTGTACGTCCACCAGTCGCGGATCAACGTGAAGCCGGGCTTCGGCGCCTCGGGCTTCTACTGGCACTCGGACTTCGAGACCTGGCACGCCGAGGACGGCCTGCCGCGGATGCGGGCGGTGTCCGTCTCGATCGCGCTGACCGAGAACCACGACACCAACGGCGGCCTGATGATCATGCCCAGCTCGCACCGGGACTTCCTCGGCTGCGAGGGCGCCACCCCGAAGGACAACTACAAGAAGTCCCTCCAGATGCAGGACGCGGGGACGCCGTCCGACGAGGCGCTCACGAAGATGGCCGACCGGCACGGCATCCGGCTGTTCACCGGCCGGGCGGGCTCGGCCACCTGGTTCGACTGCAACGCGATGCACGGCTCCGGGGACAACATCACCCCGTACCCGCGCAGCAACGTCTTCATCGTCTTCAACAGCGTGGAGAACGCGGCGCAGGATCCGTTCGCGGCCCCGATCCGCCGACCGGAGTTCATCGGGGCGAGGGATTTCACGCCGGTGAGGTGAAGCGCTTCCCGGCCGGGGGTCCGGGGGTTGCCCCCGGAAGACACAGCACTCCGGTGAGGTGAAGCGCTTTCCCGGCCAGGGGTTCCCGGTACGCCGAACTGCCCCCGGCCGGGGGCCCCGCCCACAGAGATCGTTGGTACGGTCCCCCCATGTCCATGGTCGATGAATCTTCGCGAACTCCCGTCACCGCCGCCGACGTCGAGCACGCCGTGCGCCTTTCGGTGACCGCGCTGCGGGCCGGGCTCGCGGCGGACTGGGGTGTGAAGGCCGGAACGCTGGAGTGGGACTGCTGGGAGACCGTCGAGCACCTCTCGGACGATCTCTTCGCCTACGCGGTGCAGCTCGGTCCCGCCCAGCCGCCGCTGGACGGCGAGGTGCCGTACCTGTGGGAGGCGAAACGTCCCGGCGGCCCCCGCAACGCGGTGCACGCGGACCGCGCGGCGGGGCCGGCCGGGCTGCTCCAGGCCCTGGAGGCGAGCGGCGCCCTGCTCACCGCGATGGTCCGCACCACCTCGCCGGAGGTGCGGGCGTACCACGGCTTCGGCGTCTCGGATCCGGAGGGATTCGGGGCGATGGGCATCGTGGAGACCCTGCTGCACACGCACGACGTGGCCGAGGGGCTCGGTCTTGCCTGGGCCCCGCCGGCCGGACTGTGCGACCGGGTGCTCGCCCGGCTCTTCCGGGACGTGCCGGACGACCAGGACCGCTGGCGGGTGCTGCTCTGGGCCACCGGCCGGGCGGATCTGCCGGGGCGGGCCCGCCCGGACAAGTGGCGCTGGTACGGCGAACCGCTCGGCTGACACCAGTCACTCGCACGACCGGACCGCTCAGCCCTGGTGCAGCCACACGCTGAGCGGTCCGGTCGTGGTGAAGCCCGCGCGCAGCGCCGCGGCCAGGTCGTCGCCGCTCTCGTAGCCGACGACGGCGAGGCCGGGCCAGACGCGGGCGACGGTGGCGAGGCAGCCTGCCCAGGCCGCGTCCTGGTCACCGTCGACCGCGTACAGGTTGGAGATGCCCACCACCTGTCCGCTCCTGCTCGCGACGGCTCCCGCCACCACCTTTCCTTCCCGGTCGCGCTCCGCCAGGAAGGTGTGGGCGGATTCGGCGAGCAGTCCCGGCGGGAAGAGCCCTTCGCTGTCCCCGTCGGACCAGGCCCGCTCCCACTCGGCCAACTCGCCCTCGGCACGCAGGAGTTGCCACCCCTCGCCGGTGGCTCGCGGGGCCGGGCGATGGATCCACTCAGCCTCGAAGAGCACCTCGAAGCCGTCGCCGGTCAGGTCGAGCGAGGCGAAGCTGTCCTTCACCGAGGCGCCCGGTGCCGCGAGGTCGATACGGCCGACGATGTCGCGGGGCGAGGCCTCGGGGGTGAGCGTCACGGCGTCCGGATAGTAGAGCGGGGTTCTGCGCGGGCTGGTCCAGGCGTACGGTCCCGTTTCCCCCGCGATGCCGTGCGCGCGGCAGAGCGCGGCGCACCATTCGGCGTTGTTGCGGACGGCTTCGCGCACGCGCCCGGTGTCACTGGTGTCCATGGTCACGGCCCGATCCTGCATACTCCTCCCGGGCCGTGACCAGCGGATTTCACGCGTCGAGCGCCGGGTAGTCGGTGTAGCCGCGGTCGTCGCCGCCGAAGAACGTGGAGCGGTCGGGGGTGTTGTAGGGGCCGCCCGCCCTGAGCCGGGCCGGCAGGTCCGGGTTGGCGAGGAAGAGGGCGCCGTAGGAGATGAGGTCGGCGGTGCCGTCCTCGACGAGGGCGAGCGCGTCGGGCCCGGTCGGCCCAGCGGTCGCCGCGTTCAGGATGAACGTGCCCGAGAAGGACTTGCGCAGCTGAAGCGTGAACTCCCGCTGCTCCGGGCTGCCTTCGAGGAGGTGCAGGTAGGCGAGGCCCAGCGGTTCGAGGGCGGCGACGAGCGCGGTGTAGGTCGGCTGCGGCTCGGGCTCGGCGATGTCGTTGTACGGGTTGCCGGGCGAGAGGCGGATGGCGGTGCGCTCGGGGCCGATCTCGGCGACGACGGCCTTGGCGACCTCGACGGCGAAGCGGATGCGGCCTTCGACCGAGCCGCCCCAGCCGTCGTCGCGCACATTGGAGTTGGGCGCGAGGAACTGGTGGATGAGGTAGCCGTTGGCGCCGTGCAGCTCGACCCCGTCGAAGCCCGCCTCGATGGCGTTGCGGGCGGCGGACACGAACTCGCCGATGGTGACCTGGATCTGGTCCTCGCTCAGCGCCTGCGGGGTGACGAACGGCTTCGGCCCCTCGTGGGTGTAGACCTGCCCCTCGGCGGCCACCGCGGACGGGGCCACGTTGATCAGCCCGTCGGGCAGCAGATCGGGGTGGCCGATCCGGCCCGTGTGCATCAGCTGGGCGAAGATCCGGCCGCCCTTGGCGTGCACGGCGTCGGCGACCTTGCGCCAGGCCGCGATCTGCTCGGCGCTGTGCAGTCCGGCGGTGTCGGGGTAGCCCTGGCCGACCACGGAGGGCTGGACGCCCTCGGTGATGACGAGCCCCGCCGAGGCGCGCTGGGCGTAGTACTCAGCCGTCGAGGAGGTCGGCGAGTTCCCCGGGCCGTGGGCGCGGCTGCGGGTCATCGGCGCCAGGGCGATGCGGTTGGCGAGCCGGGTGCCGGCCAGGTCGATCGGATCGAAAGCGGTGGTCACAACGGCCTCCAGGGAGACATGACGGGCGAATATGTGGTCGGCCAAGTAATGCCGCCGAGAGCCACTGTAGCGCAATACTTGGCCGACCAAGGTAATCTTGACGCATGACCTCCGAAGACCCCGCCTGTACCGAGTACTCCCGCCTGCCGAGCGCCGCGAGCTGCGGCCCGTTCAGTCACGCGGTCTCCCGGGTGGCCCGCCTCCACCGCTTCACCGCGGGCCGCCTGCTGCGCGACATCGGGCTCTACCCGGGCCAGGAGTTCCTGATGATGCACCTGTGGGACGCGGGGGCGACCCGGCAGTCCGAGTTGATCAGGCTGCTCGATCTCGACCCCTCGACGGTCACCAAGATGCTCCAGCGCCTGGAGCAGGCGGGCTATGTGCGGCGCAGCCCGGACCCGAAGGACCGGCGCGCCTCGCTGGTCGAGGCGACCGAGGACAGCCTCGTACTCCACGAGCGGGTGAAGGCGGCCTGGAACGAGCTGGAGCAGCAGACCCTGGCCGGCCTCGACGCGGCCGAACGGGCCGAGCTGACACGGCTGTTGGGGAAGGTCGAGGCCAACCTGTGCCCTACGGCGGGTGACGGCGCCGGCTGCTGACGGCGGGGCGGCCGGGGAGCCCCCCCCCCGGCCGTACGCGGCCCCGGCCGCGGCCGCGACTCCGGCTCAGCGGGCGGGCAGCAGGTCGAGCAGCCGGTCGACGTCCTCGGCCGAGGTGTAGAGGTGGAAGGCCGCACGCAGGTTGCCGGCCCGGTTGGAGAGCTCGATGCCCGAGCGGCTCAGCTCCTCCTGGCGGTGGCCGAGCCCCGGCACCGCGACGATCGCCGAGCCCGGCGCGGCCACCGGCTCGTATCCGAGAGGCGCGAGCCCGGCGCGGAAGCGGTCGGCGAGCGCGGTGTTGTGCGCGCGGATGCGTTCGGTGCCCAGCTCCTCGACCAGCGCGAGGGAATGCCGGGCCCCGGTGTACGAGAAGAGCGCCGGGCTCTCGTCGAACCGCCGCGCGGAGTGGGCGAGTTCCTCGACCGGCCCGTAGCAGCTGTCCCACGGGTGCTCGCCGGCCACCCAGCCCGCGAAGATCGGGTTCAGGCCGCCGAGGTCGTCGGGGACGGTGAGGAAGGCGACCCCGCGCGGGGTGGTCAGCCACTTGAAGCCGACGGTCACCGTGAAGTCGTACGCGTCGGCGTCGACCGGGTACCAGCCCGCGCCCTGGGACACGTCGACCAGGGTCCGGGTGCCGTGGGCGCGGGCGGCCTCGCGGATCGCGGCGAGGTCGGCGATGCGCCCGTCGGCGGACTGGACCGCGCTGACCGCGACCAGCGCGGTGCCCGGCCGCACCGCCTCGGCGAGCCGCTCCAGCGGGGCGGTGCGCACCTTCAGGTCGCGGCGCATGTGGAACGGGTTCACCACCGAGCTGAAGTCGGCCTCCGCGACCAGGACTTCGGAGCCTTCGGGCAGCGAGGCCGCGACGAGCCCGGTGTAGACGGCGACGGACGCACCGGCCGCGACGCGCCGCACGGGCACGCCGGCGATCCGGGCGTAGGCGGCGCGGGCCGCCTCCACGTCGCCGAACATGTCGGTCGGCGCCCCGGCGGCCGAGGCGGCCACGGCTTCGCCCATGGCCGCCACGGTCCGGGCGGGCAGCAGCCCGGTGCTCGCGGTGTTGAGGTAGGTGGTCTGCGGCGCGAATTCGCCGCGCGCGAGGGAGTCCAGTTCCATGACTCCACCCTGAATCCCCGCCAACCCCAAGTCAATTGGGCAAAATTGACTGATGCCCCTAAGCAACCCTTATGAAAGGGCCCTCAGCGGGGAACCTCGCACCCCTCGGGGCCGCAGGCCTCGGCGTCGCCCTCGATGGTCTTCAGGGCCGGGGTGTGCGCCTGCCAGGCCTGATCGAGGGCCTGCGTGAAGACCTCGGCGGGCTGGCCGCCGGAGATCCCGTACTTGCGGTCGAGCACGAAGAACGGGACGGCGTTGGCGCCGAGCTCGGCCGCCTCCCGCTCGTCCGCGCGCACCTCGTCGGCGTAGGCGTCCTCGTCGGCGAGGACCGTACGGACCTCGTCGGCGTCCAGGCCGGCCGCGACCGCGATCTCGACCAGGACCTCGGCGTCGAAGACGGAGCGCTCCTCGGCGAAGTTGGCCCGGTAGGCGAGGTCGAGCAGCTCGCTCTGGCGGCCGCGGGCCTTGGCCAGGTGCAGGACGCGGTGGATGTCGAAGGTGTTGCCGTGGTCGCGGCCGTCGGCCAGGTACCCCAGGCCCTCGGCGTGCGCGTTGGACGCGACGTGCGCCTCCATGTCGCGAGCCTCCTCGATGGTGCGGCCGTACTTCTTGGCCAGCATCGGGATCACCGGGCCGACGTCGCCCTTGGCCCGGTTCGGGTCGAGCTCGAAGGAGCGGTGGACCACCTCGATGTCGTCGCGGTGGGCGAACTCCGCCAGGCCCTTCTCGAAGCGGGCCTTCCCGATGTAGCACCACGGGCAGGCGATGTCGCTCCAGATCTCGACGCGCATGTCACTTCTCTCAGTTTGTTGAAGGTCGTACGTTTTACGCCAACGCGCGGGGTGCCCGGCCCATTCCCGCAGGGCCCTCCCGGCTCAGGCCGCCGCCGTCAGCCTGCTGAAGGTGGCCCGGTAGGTGCTCGGCGTCAGCCCGGTGCGCCGTACGAGGTGGCCGCGCAGCGAGTCCGCGCTGCCCAGGCCGCTGGCGTCGGCGACCTGGTCCATGGCGAGGGTGGTCGTCTCCAGGAGCTCCTTGGCCCGCTCGATGCGCTGGTGAAGGAGCCACTGGAGCGGGCTCACCCCGCTCTCGGCGTGGAAGCGCCGGGTCAGGGTGCGCACGCTGACGCCCGCGTGCCGGGCCAGGTCGGTCAGGGTGAGCGGCTTGTCGAGGTTGCGCATCGCCCAGCCCCGGGTGTCCGCGCAGACCGCCCCGCGCTCGGCGGGCAGCGGGGTCTGGGTGAACTGGGTCTGCCCGCCCGGCCGCACCGGTGCGACCAGCGTCCGGCGGGCCACCGTGTTGGCGACGGCGGCGCCGTAGTCGGTGCGGATGACGTGCAGGCACAGGTCGATCCCGGCCGCGTACCCGGACGAGGTCATGACATTGCCGTCCTGGACGTACAGGACGTCGCCCTTGAGGTCGAGCGCCGGGTAGCGCCTGCGCAGCTCCTCGGCGAGCTCCCAGTACGTGGTGGCGCTGCGGCCGTCGAGCAGCCCGGCCTCGGCGAGCACGAAGGCGCCGCTGCAGATGGACGCGATGCGCACGCCCTCGGCGGCCGCCTTCGCGACCGCGGCCACCGTGCGCGGGTCGGGCTCGTAGCGCTGTCCGGTACCGGCGACGAGGATCGTGTCGGCGCCCTCGACCGCGTCCAGGCCCCGGCCCACGTACAGGTCGAGGCCGGCGGTCGTGGCGATCGGGCCCGGCTCGGGGGTGCAGACGACCACCTCGTACCCGGGCCCGCCGTCCACCTCGACCTTGCTGAAGAGCAGCTCGGGGATGGCGAGGTTGAACATCGAGACGGGCGAGGGCGCGATGACGGCGACCCGGTGCAGCGGCATGGCCAGAACCTCCGGACGTATGGCATTCAGGCCACTACTGTACGCGGCTCGCCCTCGCCAGGCTGGGGGCATGTCACCGAACGCCGCACTCCAAGCCCCGCCCGCCGACCACCGGTTGACCCCGAAGCCGCCGCGCGGGGCCTCCCCCGCCCTCACTCTCGCCGCCTCCCTGCTGGGCTTCGCGCTGATCACCCTGGACGCGTCCGTGGTGAACGTGGCGCTGCCGGCGATCGGAAGCGACCTCGGCGGCGGCATGTCCGGGCTCCAGTGGGTGGTGGACGCCTACACCCTCGCGTTCGCCGCGCTGATGCTCTCGACGGGGGCCTTCGCCGACCGGGTCGGCTCGGCGAAGGCGTACGCGCTGGGCACGGTCGTCTTCACCCTGGCCTCGGCGGCCTGCGGCCTGGCCCCGAACCTGGACGTACTGATCGGCGCCCGAGTCGTACAGGGCGTGGCGGCGGCGGTGGTGCTGCCGGCCTCCCTCGCCCTGGTCCGCCAGGCCTATCCGGACCCGGCGCGGAGGGCCAGGGCGGTGGCGCTCTGGGCGGCCGGAGGTTCGGTCGCGGTCGCGCTCGGCCCGGTCGCGGGCGGCGCGCTGACCACGGTGTGGGACTGGCGCGGCATCTTCTTCATCAACCTGCCCCTCGGCCTCGCCGCGCTCGCCCTGACCGCCCGCGCCCCGCGCACCGAGCGCCGTCCCGCGCCGCTCGACCTGCCGGGCCAGCTGGCGGCGGCGATCGCGCTCGCCGCGCTCGCCTTCGCGGTGATCGAGCAGGGCACGGTACGGATCGTGGCGGGCGCCCTCGCGCTGGCCGCCGGGGTGACGTTCTGGCTGATCGAGCGCCGCGTCGCGCACCCGGTGGTGCCGCTCGGCCTGTTCCGCAACCGGACGGTGGTCGTCGCCATCGGCGCGGGCGCCGCGGCCAGCGTCGCCTTCTACGGGGTGATCTTCGTCTTCAGCCTCTACTTCCAGCGGGTGCGCGGGGAATCCGCCCTGACGGCCGGCCTGATGTTCCTCCCGATGACCGCACTGATCCCGGTGGTGAACGTGCTGTCGGGGAAGCTGTCGAACCGGTACGGGCCGCGCGTCCCGATGCTGATCGGCCAACTCCTCGCCCTGGCCGGGCTGTTGGTGCTCCTCCTGGCCGACGAGCACACCCCCGCGCTGCTCGCCGCGTTCCTGATGGTCCCGCTCGCGCTGGGCTGCGGCATCTCGGTTCCCGCGCTGACCGCCGCGATGATGGAAGCGCTGCCGCAGGAGCGGGCGGGTCTTGCGGCGGGCGTCCTCAACGCGGGCCGGCAGGTCGCGGGGGCGCTGAGCATCGCGGTGTTCGGCACGATGGTCGCGGGCGAGGGGGGTTTCGTTCCGGGGCTGCGGGCGAGTCTGCTGGTTGCGGCGGGGTTGTTCGCGCTGTCGGCGCTGGCGACGCTGCGGCTGCGGCCGGCCGAGTGATCCCCACCCCGCCCCTTCCCGAGACCCTCCGGGGGTGGGGAGGTTCGGCTGCGGGCCGTGCGTGGCTGGTCGCGCAGTTCCCCGCGCCCCTAGCAGGGTTGATCCTGGCCGGCACCGACATCTTCAGCCTGTCATGGGGGTCCCCCCTGGCCCTTAAGGCCTTGGGGGAGTTTGAGGACGAGCGCCCTTCAGGCGCGAACGGGGTCTGGGGCGGAGCCCCAGGAGTCCTTCAACCCCCGGAGGCCACGCGGCGGAGCCGCAGAGTGTTACAGCGGGAAGGGGTGGGGTGGGGGTTCAACCGGGGTCTGGGGCGGAGCCCCAGGAAAACGGCCTCCCCGGGTCAGGTTCCGTCCCGTAGGGCCTTCGGGGCGTACCCCCGGAACTCCACCGAGTCGAACGCCACCGCACACCCCTCGCCCGCAGGCGACTGCGCCAGGAACCCGACCCGTGCCACCCCGCTCTCCTGAGCCGTGCCGAGCGCGAAGACCCGGACGAAGATCCAGCGTTCGCCATCCGTCGAGGCGTGGAAGGCGAACGCCTTGCCGGTCCGGCTGACCCGCAGCCAGACGCTGTCCCCCTCCACCTCCCAGGAGTTCGCGTCGTCGGAGAGCCCCCGCGTGACGACCGTGCAGATCGTCGGCCGCCGCGGCGAGAGCTCCAGGCAGAGCTTGGCCCACTGCCGCTCGCCGACATGGACGTACAGGACGCCCGCGTCGAAGGGCGCCTCGAACGAGACGGTCGCCCGCGCGATCAGCTGGAAGTCTCCCGCGGGGGCGGTCCCGAGCAGCCGGGGCGCGTCGGAGGCGGGCTCCAGGCCCTCCCCGGCCGGCGGCACGAACCGGTCCTGGCGGGCTCCGGCGCGTACCGAGAGGACACCGTCGTCGTACGTCCAGGGCACGACCGGCCCGAACTGCTCCAGCGGGAAGGGCAGTTCGGGCAGGCGCAGCGTCATCCGAGCGTGCCGTTCACGCGGCGGGGCAGCCCCAGCGGGTTGTCGTCGCGCAGCTCGGGCGGCAGCAGGGCCTGGGGGGTGCTCTGGTACGTGACCGGGCGCAGCCAGCGCTCCACGGCGGTGGCGCCGACCGACGTGGAGGTGGAGGTCGTCGCCGGGTAGGGGCCGCCGTGGTGCTGGGCGGGGGCGACCGCGACCCCGGTGGGCCAGCCGTCGACCAGCACGCGACCGGCCAACTTGGTCAGTTCCGCGAGGAGTTGAGGCCCGGATCCCTCGCCCGCCGCCTCGGCGGAGGACAGCTGGAGGGTCGCGGTGAGGTTGCCCGGCAGGCGGGAGAGCACCGCGCCGATCTCGGACTCGTCCGCGTACCGGGCGACGACGGTGACCGGGCCGAAGCACTCCTCCAGGAGCAGGTCGTGCTCGCCCTCCGTGGCAAGGAGCGCCGCCGGTACGGTCAGGAATCCGCCGCTCACCGTGTGCTCGCCGCCCGCGCCGGGCGTCACCGGGGCCTCGACGCCCGGCAGTGCGGCCCGCTCGGCGACCCCGGCGACGAACGCGTCCCGCATCCGGTGGTCGAGCATGACCCCGGCTTCGGTGTCGCTGACGGTGGCCGTCAGGGCCTTGAGCAGGGCGTCGCCCGCCTCGCCCCCGGGAGCGAGCACGAAGCCCGGCTTGGTGCAGAACTGGCCGACGCCCATGGTCATCGAGGCGCCGAGCCCGGCCCCGATCCGCTCGCCGCGCTCCTCGGCGGCGGCGGTCGTCACCACGACGGGGTTCAGCGAGCCGAGCTCGCCGTGGAAGGGGATGGGCACGGGCCGCGCGGCCGCCGCGTCGAACAGCGCCCGCCCGCCGCGCACCGACCCGGTGAACCCGGCGGCCGACACCAGCGGATGGCGTACGAGCTCGACGCCCGCGGTGAAGCCGTGCACCAGGACCACGACGTCCTCGGGGAGGCCGACCCTAGCTGCCGCGCGGCGAAGGAGCGAGACGCAGAGCTCCGAGGTCGCCGGGTGGTCGGGGTGTGCCTTGACGACGACCGGGCAGCCGGCCGCGAGCGCGCTCGCGGTGTCGCCGCCAGGCACGGAGAAGGCCAGCGGGAAGTTGGAGGCCGCGTAGACGGCGACGACGCCGAGCGGGATCTTGACGCGCCTGAGGTCCGGCCACGGCGGGGTGCGGGCCGGGTCGGCGTGGTCGATGCGTATGTCGAGGAAGGAGCCGTCCTCGACGGCCTCGGCGAACGCCCTCAACTGGGCGGTGGTCCGGGCCAGTTCGCCCTTCAGGCGGACCGGGCCGAGCGCCGTCTCGGCGTCGGCGGCCTCCACCACGTGCTCGGCCGAGGCGTCCAGGAGGTCGGCCGCGGTCCGCAGGAACACGGCGCGTACGCTCAGGCCGGCCAGCGCACCGCGCGCGGCGTGGGCTGCCCGGACGGCCTGGTCGACCTCTTCGGGCGTGGCTTCGACCGCAACCTCTTCACGCGGCTTCCCCGTTCGGGGGTCGACACTCCAGACTGGTGCTGCTGCGCTCACCGCGTTGTCCTTCCACTGCCGGTCCGCTCCTGCCGCCCACCAGGACTTGTTCGGTATTCTGAACAGAGTTCCCGATGCTGAATATGCTGGGACTCTATTGATGGGCGTTCCGCCTTGGCAAGAAGCCTCGGCGAGAAGGAGCGGGGTGCTGGATGTCGGCTGCCGATTCAGGTGGAGCACAGGTCAAGTCCGCGGTGCGGACCGTCGAGTTGCTGGAGTATTTCGCGGGGCGGCCCGGAATGCACTCCCTCGCCGCGGTCCAGGAAGCGGTTGGCTACCCGAAGTCCAGTTTGTACATGCTTCTGCGCACCCTGGTCGAGCTCGGCTGGGTGGAGACCGACGCGACGGGCACCCGGTACGGCATCGGCGTGCGGGCCCTGCTGGTCGGCACCTCGTACATCGACGGCGACGAGGTGGTCGCGGCGGCCCGCCCCACCCTGGACCGGCTCTCGGACGACACCACCGAGACGATCCACCTCGCGCGCCTCGACGGCACGAACGTGGTCTACCTCGCCACCCGCCAGTCCCAGCACTACCTGCGCCCGTTCACCCGGGTCGGCCGACGCCTGCCGGCCCACTCGACCTCGCTCGGCAAGGCGCTGCTCGCCACCCACAGCGACGAGCAGGTGCGCAAGCTGCTCCCGGAGACCCTCCAGCAGCTCACCGAGCACACCATCACCGACCGCGAGAAGCTCATCGAGGAGCTGCACCTCATCCGCGAGCAGGGCTACGCCGTGGACCGCGAGGAGAACACGCTGGGCCTGCGCTGCTTCGGCGTCGCGATCCCGTACCGCACCCCGGCCCGCGACGCGATCAGCTGCTCGGTGCCGGTGGCCCGGCTCACCCCGGCCCACGAACAGATGGTGAAGGACGCCCTGTTCGACGCGCGGGACCGCCTGACCCTGGCGACCCGCCGCCTCTGACCAGGCTCGCCCCGCCTCCCCCGCGCGGCGGAGGCGGATCGTCGGGGCGCACGACGCGGTGGGGCGGGGCCGCGCGGGAGCGTGAGGGCATGACCACCGTCGCCCCGCCGCGCCCCGCCCTTCGACCCGCTCTGCGGGCCGCCGCCATCGCCGCCTGCCTGCCCTACCTCTGCCTCAAGATCGCCTGGGTCGCGGGCAGCCACCTGGGCATCCCGGACCACAGCGTCCTGCTCGCCCACCGCGCCTCGATGGCGGCGGCCAACAGCGCCTCGGTGCTCATGGACTCGTGCGTGATCGTCCTCGCGCTGCTCCTGACCCGGCCGTGGGGGCTGCGGGTGAAGGCCTGGCTGCTCGCGCTGCCGATGTGGCTCGCCACCGGCCTGCTCGCGCCGGTCATGACCGGATACCCCCTCCAGCTCCTGGTGCGCGCGCTGAGCGGCACCGCCATCGGTGAGCCTTCCGACCCGGCGAGCGCTCCGTTCCTCGACGAGTGGGTCTTCGGCGTCGTCTACACCGGTTTCATCATCCAGGGCCTCGCGCTCGGCACCCTGTTCGCGCTGTATGCCCGCGACCGCTGGGGCCACCTGTGGCGCGGCCGGCTCGGCGAGCTCCCGCACGTCACGGTGCGGCCCGCGCTGCGGACGGCCGCCGGCGCCGTGGCGGTGCTTTCGCTCCTTCCGGCCGGGATGCACCTGCTGTGGTCGACGGGTTCGGCGGCGGGCCTGAGCCCGTCCATGGCCGAGGGGCGGACGGCCGACCAGTACGTCGTGGAGGCGGTGTTCGCGGCATTCGCCGTGCTCGGCGCGGCAGGTGTGCTGATGGTCGCGTTCGGGCTCGGGCGGTCGCTGCCGCTCCGGGTGCCGCTGGCCCTGGCGTGGCTCGGTTCGGGCGCCACCGCCTGCTGGGGCGGCTGGCTGTGGCTCTCCGCTCTCACGGTCACGGACCGCGCGGCGGACGGGCCCACCGCGCTGATGGACCTCACTTACGCTGTGCAGATGATCGTCGGGACGCTGGTCGTCACCCTGGGCGCCCGGTTCTTCGCCGAGCGCCGCCACCCGGGCCGTACCCCGTGATGCGGGCTCTGTTCGGCATACGGGCCCGGCACCGCTGGGTCCATCTGGTCATCGGCGGGGCCCTGTTGATGCCGTACTTCCTGGTGGGCTCGGTCATCGTCGGCTCTTCCGCGCCCGGGGTCAGCTCCTTCGACTCGTTCCCGCGTGCGCTCGTCACCTTCGCCGTCGCGCTGCCGTTCGCCGCCGTCACCGGCCTGGTGCCGATCGCCCGGCCGCTGCTCGTGTTCGGTGCGCGGGCGCTGTGCGGGGTCGATCCTTCGGCGCTCGCCGACGGTCCCGCCCGCTCCCGCGACGCCCGCCTTCGCGCCTCCGCCTGGTACACGCTGCATGTCGCGCTCGGCGGGATCCTGAGCGGGATGAGCCTGGCGCTGCCCCCGTTCACGGTGTTCCTGATCGCGCTGCCCGCCTTCCCCGGCCTGCGCCACACCGTGTACAGCACCGGCGGACCGCTCGCCACCGGCTGGGGCATGGCGTGCGCCCCGGTCGCCGGGATCGCGATGCTGCTGGGCCTCGCGGCCTGTTCGGCGGCGGCCGGGGCGCTGCTCGCCCGGCTCGCGCCGGTGCTGCTCGGCCCGTCGCCGGCCGACAAGTTGGCCGCCGCCGAGCAGCGCGCGGCGGAGCTCGCCGTACGCAACCGGCTGGCGCGCGAGCTGCACGACTCGGTGGGCCACGCCCTGAGCGCGGTGACGCTCCAGGCGAGCGCGGCCCGCCGCGTCCTGGACTCGGACCCCGAGTTCGTACGCGAGGCGCTCGCCGCCATCGAGGAGACCACCCGGCGCACGGTCGGCGAACTCGACTCCGTCCTCGGCCTGTTGCGCCAGGACGACGGCGATCTCGCGACCCCGGACCTCGCCGCCCTGGAGGGCCTGCTGTCCCGCACCGGCCTGAAGGTGACGTACTCCCTGAAGGGCGATCCGGCCTCGGTGCCCGAGCTCGTCTCCCGGGAGGCGTACCGCATCGTCCAGGAGGGCCTGAGCAACGCCCTTCGCCACGGCGGGAGTTCACCTGTCACCCTGCAAGTCGCCATAGGCGATGGAGAGTTGGTCCTTGTGATGGAGAACCCCCTGTCCGGGGCCGCGCCGGTGGTGCGGCCGGGCGGCGGACGCGGTCTGCGCGGGATCGCCGAGCGGGCCGTGCTGCTCGGCGGGCGCGCCTCGGCGGGCCCGGAGGGTGACGTCTGGCGGCTCGGCGCGCGCCTCCCGCTCGGCGGTGCGCGATGAGCGGCGCGATCCGGGTGGTGGTCGCCGACGACGAGCGGATGGTGCGCACGGCGCTGCGG
Organism: Streptomyces sp. NBC_00212; assembly: GCF_045206365.1. Lineage (NCBI taxonomy): Bacteria > Bacillati > Actinomycetota > Actinomycetes > Kitasatosporales > Streptomycetaceae > Streptomyces > Streptomyces sp. NBC_00212. The sequence goes on along the minus strand of NZ_CP108115.1, from coordinate 6,634,773 downwards.
GTGATCCTCGACGCCGAGCCCGACCTGGAGGTGGTCGGCGAGGCCACCACCGGCGCCGAGGCCGTCTCGGTCGTCCGCGCCAAGCTCCCCGACGTCGTCCTGATGGACGTCCGGATGCCGGAGATCGACGGTATCCGCGCCACCGAACAGATCCTGGCCACGCTCGCCGCACCGCCGAAGGTCGTGGTGGTCACGACCTTCGAGAACGACAGTTACGTGTACGACGCGCTGCGCGCGGGCGCCTGCGGGTTCCTCCTGAAGCGGGCCGCCGCCGAGGAGCTGATCCAGGCGGTCCGCCTGGTCGCCCGCAGCGACTCGCTCCTGTTCCCCGCGCAGGTCCGCGAGCTGGCCGCCCGCCACTCGTCCGCCCGCACCGCCGCCTGGACCGCCCGGCTCACCGAGCGCGAGGCGGAGGTCCTGAGCCTGATGACGACGGGCCTCACCAATGCGGAGATCGCGGGGCGCATCGGCGTGGGACCCGCCACCGTGAAGACCCATGTCGCCTCGGTCCTGGCCAAGACGGGCACCCGCGACCGCACCCAGGCGGTGATCGCGGCGTACGAGTCGGGCTTCGTGCGGCCCCGATGACGGTTTCCCGATGAAGGTTTCCTGAGAAACCGGGACAACCGGAACTCCGCGCTCGGGCCCGTCCGTCTTGCGTACGGGATGAACAAGACAATCAGGCGCGCCTCGGTCTTCTGTCTGCTGATGGTGCTCGCCCTCCTCGGACGAGCCACCTATGTGCAGTTCTACAAAGGCCAGGCCCTCGCGGACGACAAGCTGAACCGGCGGAACACCATCGCGGAGTACTCGCAGCCGCTCGGGGACATCATCGTGGCCGGCTCGCCGGTCACCGGCTCGGAAAGGACGAAGAGCGGCGACCTCGCCTACCAGCGCAGCTACAAGGACGGGCCGATGTACGCGCCGGTCACGGGCTTCGCCTCGCAGGTGTACGGATCGACGCAGCTGGAGGGGATCTACTCCAAGGTCCTCGACGGCAGCGACCCGCGCATGCAGAACCCGTTCGACGCGCTCACCCGGCAGCGCGCGCCCGGCGGCGACGTCCTGACGACGATCGATCCGGCGGTGCAGAAGGCCGGGTTCCAGGCGCTCGGCGACAAGGAGGGCGCGGCCGTCGCCATGGACCCGAAGACCGGCCGCATCCTCGGCATGGTCTCCACGCCGTCGTACGACCCGTCGAAGATCGCGGGTTCCTCGTCGGTGGACGGCGACGTGTGGAAGCAGTTGTCCGAGGACAAGAGCCAGCCGATGCTCAACCGGGCGCTGCGCCAGCCGCTGGCGCCGGGCTCCACTTTCAAGCTGGTGGTGGCGTCGGCGGCGCTGGAGAACGGCCTTTACTCCTCGATCGACGACAAGACCACGAGCCCCAACCCGTACCGGATGCCGGGCACGACGACGGATCTGCGCAACGAGTCGGCGTCCGCGCCCTGCGAGAACGCCTCGATCCGTACGGCGCTCGAATACTCCTGCAACAACGTCTTCGGCAAGATGGCCGTGGACCTGGGCCAGGACAAGGTGCGGGCGATGGCCGAGAAGTTCGGCTTCAACGACGCGGAGCTGGACGTTCCCGTACGCGCCCAGGCGAGTGTGTACCCGAAGAACATGAACGCGTCGTCGACGGCGTTGTCCGGCATCGGCCAGTTCGACGTGACCGCGACGCCGATGCAGATGGCCATGGTGTCGGCCGCCATTGCCAACGACGGTGTGATGTCGTCGCCGCACATGGTGTCCAAGGTGACGGACTCGAAGGGCAGCACCCTTCAGTCGTACGCGGACTCCGACGGCAAGCGCATCATGTCGTCGAAGACGGCGCAGCAGATGTACAGCGCGATGGTCTCGGTCGTCACCGACGGCACCGGGTCCAACGCGAAGATCGACGGCATGGAGGTCGGCGCCAAGACGGGCACGGCCCAGCACGGAGTGGACAACTCCAAGAAGCCGTACGCCTGGTTCACCTCGTTCGCCAAGGACGCGAAGACCGGCAAGGAGGTCGCGGTGGCCGTGGTCATCCAGGACTCCGACGCCGAGCGCTCCGAGGTCAGCGGCAACGGCCTGGCGGGCCCGGTCGCCCAGGCGATGATGAAGGCGGCCCTGGCCTCGCAGTGAAGCCCGGCCCGGGGCGCGCGCGGACGGACGGGCGCCCCGGACCGGAGTGGTTACGGACTACGAGTTACGGCAGGAAGTACATCGGGTTCGGGATCTTGTACGTGTTGTCGGCGTAGCCGCCCGAGAGGTCGGTGTACTGGTCGCCGAGGTTGGCCACGATGTTGTAGCCGAGCGACTCGATGTGCTTGCGGGTGCCCGACTTGTAGTCGACGGTCGAGCAGGTCCAGGTGGGCTTGCCGCAGCTCAGGTAGGCCGGCGGGTTGGCCTTGTCCTTGAGGAAGAAGTGCGCCGCGTCGACCGGCACGTTGTAGCCCGCCTTGGTGAGGTTGGCGGCGCTGGCGGTGCGCTGGGAGGCGTCGCGCCCGGTGAGGAAGAAGACGGTGACACCGTTCTTGGCCGCGTAGTTGACCAGGTCCGGCATGCCGAACACCGCGATCGACTGCGCGCTCTGCACATAGGCGTCGAAGGCGGCGGCGTTGTAGGCGAAGCCGTTCTTCTTCTCGTAGTCGTACGTGAGCAGCGTCGTGTCGTCGACGTCGAGCACGATGGCGGGCTTACGGCCGTCCCGCCCGGGGTGCTCGGCGGCGTGCTTTATCTGCCGCTTGGCGCGGGCCTCGATGTCGGCGACCTGCTTGGCGTAGTTGCTCTTGGGCGACGCCTGGAAGTTCCCGGAGGCGTCGGCGGTACCGCCGTAGTACGCGTTGATCTTGTCTTCGACCTTGGTGATGTTCGGTATCTCGCGGTCCGACTTCGGCGCCGCGTTGTCGGCGGAGGCCGCTCCGACGCCGTAGAAGGCGACGCCGGTGACGGCGAGTGCGGCGGCGGTGGTTGCGGCTTTGGTGAGAGTGCGCATGGGCATTGTCTACGCGCATCACATGGCGCCCCGCCAGGGGAAATGCGGAAATCTTTGCCGCACTGTGTCCTACCGGGGGTAGGGGCCCGCCCCGGACCCCGCCGCGCCCCCGGCACAGTGGTCCACCCGGTCCGCGCGGCCGGGAGTCCACGACACCCGATACAACAGGCCTGCCCAATTCACCGTCCGTGCATCACGCACCCCGCGATATCGGGCCGACGGGCAGCGCTGGTGAATGTGGGCCGCGTGCGCCCGCCCGGGTCGGGAATTGCCGAGCTCAAGAAGTGCCGGAGCGGCGCTTAAACGCGGCCCAGGAGTTCACCTGCGATATTACCGAGGACGCCTCCGTCCATTTCGTCATCGGGCGACATTTTGACCCTGCCGTGCTTACGGTCGGAGGCGTCGCGATGCCCGCTGCCGGGGATAGGCTCAAGCCGGGTGGTTGAACCCCCGGTCGTATCCCTCTGCGGAGGCGCCGCGGAAGCGCCATTCATTCCGATGGTGGCGAGTAGGACAGGTGTGGCGAGCACAATGGCCAGGGCTCTGCGTACGCGCATGGCTTTCTCCTCATCCAGGACAACAAGTCGCCGCCAAGCTACCCCGGCATTCACCCTGAATAACCGCTCATCGAACTAACCGCTCGTACGGCCGAACGCCTGGCGCCCCCCGCTTTTCTCGCAGAGCTCGATAGGCCTCGACTCCGAAGTCTGCGGAATTCCGGCATGACTCCGTCTCGCTGATTTCATGGCTCCGCCCCGGTGCGGGCCGAGTCGGCACGTACCGGGGCGGCGATGCGGTGCGGGTGCCGGACCCTGCCCTGAGTTGCCCTGGCTCGTGACCAGGCCCAAACGGGCGACAGAGGCGGTTCGAGTACGCCTCTCCCGGCTCTCTCGCTAGCCGAGCAGAGCCTTGAGGAGGGCACCTACGACGTGGAGAAGCCCGCCCACGACAGCACCAAGGACGACAAGAATTGGCACAGTGATCTCCCTGCTGTGAAATGGAGTTTGACCGGCTCGACGCCTCGTTCGAGCCACCCCTGTAACTGCCTGACCCATCAAATGGACACGCTCGTCTTCACCCGCCCGTGGAAGATGAAATGGCCCCTCCGCCCCTTGGGCTACGATCCCGCCCATTCCCGGATGCCCCCGCCCTCCCCTTGTTCTGTCCCTGGGTGCCCCGAGCCGTCCACGGTGGGCGCCGCGAGAAGCATCGAGGCGCAGTGAACAAGAGCCGTGAAACCGTTAAGCATCTGCGTTCGCCGGGTGCTCGCCGCCATAACGGCGGGATCGCGCACAATCAGTTCGTCGCTTTCGCCGCCGAGGCGCGATCACGGCGTGCGGCCGACGGCCTTCGGCCGTTCTGCCCAAGGGGCGCCCAAGGGGGTGCCCCCTTCCCCTCTCACCGCCGAGCGGAAGGGGGGGCAGAAACTCGCGCCGGAGCCGTAGCCGTCCATTCCGTCCGCCTGCAATGTCCACCCGCAATACGGGGGTCGGCCCGCGGCTGCCGGATGGGCAAGCGCGCCGCAGGCGGCTACCCCAGTGCCCCCGACTTCCGCACCGCCTCAAGGTCCGCCCCCGACGCCAACCCCGCGTGGTACAGCCGGAGTTCCGTCGCCCCCAGGGCCGCCGCCCGGGCCGCATCCTCCGCCAGCGCCGCCGGCCGGCCCCCCATCCCCGACACCACCGTGAAGTTGGCGGCAATCACAGCCCCCGAAGGGCCCCGCGCGGCAAAGGGTTCGAGAAGCTCCGTGCCGCCCGCACAGGGCACCACCACCCCATCGGCCACACCTAGGATGTGCGCGGGTTCGACCCCCACGTTGGCCCCGCACCGCTCCGGCCGCGGATCCGCGTGCAGCAGCACGCGAAACCCCGCCCGGGCCCGCCCCCGTACCGCCGTGACGACCGCCTCTTGAAGCTCCCGAGCGACCCGCGTACGGAACTCCAGCGTGCCCGCGCGCAGTTCCGCACCGGACGCGCGCACCGCCCCGCCCCGCCACACCGGCTCCAGCGCCTCTCGCACCCGTACCCTCAACTCGCCCGCGTCCAGGCCGATTTCGCCGTACCCCCGCTCGCAGGACGCGCAGAAGCAGAGCGACATCAGATACTCCGCGATGTCGTCCAGCGCCACCCCCGCGATCTTGTCGTGGCCGTGCAGGTGCGCGAGCCCGTACCAGCCGCAGGATTCGAGTTCGGTGCCGCAGGCGCCGGGCCGTACCGCCGCCTCCGCCGCCAGGGCGACGAGATACGCGCGGACCCGGGGCTGGGCGATGCAGGGCGCCCAGGGGTAGCGGTCGCCGTAGGCGTTGACCACCGACGTGCCGGGGTGCTCCGCGCCCAGCCGGGAGTTGTGCGCGAGCACCACCCAGGAGTGCACGTCGAGCCCGGCCCCCGCCAGCGCCTCGGCGGCCTCACCGTAGGCGTCGCCCGGCGCCCAGGCCCCAGCCGGGTACGGTCTCAACTCCCGCCCCTGCCAAGCGAGTTCATCGGGCGGGTACAGCACCGCCGCGTGCTCGGCCGTGACGATGCGGTGGCGCGGGTGGCGCGGCGTCACGGCGCGGGTCGAGTGGTAGGCGCAGGCGAGCGTCACCTGCCCGGCCCCGAGGTCCGCGATCCGGGCCGGGGCGTCCGGGTCGCCGAGCACGTCCCAGGGATAGAGGAACGCGGACGCCTTCACGCGCCCGCCCCGGACGGGCCGGCCTCGCCCTCGGCCCCGGACTCACCAGCCGCACCTCCACTCGCTCCGCCCTCCCCCGAAGCCAACAGCCCCCGTCCCCGCTCGATCAGCGCGGCCAGCCGCTTGATGTGGTCCGCATCCGGCTCGCTCAGCGGCGGCCGGACCTCGCCCACCTCAAGGCCACCCAGCCGCACCCCCGCCTTGACCAGCGAAACGGCGTACCCGCGGCCCTGGTTGCGCAGTTCGACGAGCGGCACGAAGAAGCCGTCGAGGAGCCGGTTGGCCAAGGCGTCGTCGCCGGATTCGAGGGCCCGGTGGAAGGCCAGCGCGATGTCCGGTGCGAAGCAGAACACCGCGGAGGAGTACTGGGTGATGCCGATGCCCCGGTAGGCGAGGCCGGTCAGTTCCGCGGTGGGCAGACCGTTGAAGTACAGCGGGCTCAGGCCCGCCGAGCGTACGGCGCTCACGATCCGCTGCATCAGATCGAGGTCGCCCAGGCCGTCCTTGAAGCCGATGATGCCGTCGACGCGGGCCAGCGCGACGGCCGTGTCGGGAGTGAGGATCGCGTTGTCGCGCTGGTAGACGATGACGTCGAGCGAGGTCGCCGCGGCCAGTTCGGTGTAGTGGCGCAGCAGGCCCGCCTGGTCGGCGACGACGAGGTAGGGCGGCATCGCGAGCAGCCCGTCGGCACCGGCCTCCTCGGCGAGGCGGGCGTACTCGACGGCGAGGGCCGTGCCGTACCCGGCGCCCGCGACCACCGGGACCCGGCCCGCGCTCTCCTCGACAGCGACGGCGACGCAGGCCCGGAACTCCTGCGGGGTCAGGGCATGGAACTCCCCCGTGCCGCAGCAGGCGAACACCGCGGCGGCACCCGCCTCGATGCCGTCGCGCACGTGCACGCGGAAGACGTCGAGGTCGAGGCCGCCGTCCGGCCCGTACGCGGTCACGGGGAAGAACAGCGGTCCGCTGACGTGGGTGAGACGGGCGGCGAGCGGGGCTGAGGTCACGGGCTGCTCCCTGGGCAAGGACCGTCGTGCACAATTCTGACTGTCGTCTATATTTCTGAACAGCGCCACGCTAAGCCCGCGCCCAGGCGGCGGTCAAGGTGAACAACCTTGGCGCACGGGCGGATTCGACACTTTCGCGTCCCCCTTGACGAGGTCCGACCGCGCTCCCTAGCGTGTCCACACATGTGAATGACGTCTATGGATGCGGCGATCCGTCAACCCGTCACCCCCTCCATCGGCGTCCCCATGGACGGCCCCGCACCCCCGAGGAGAACCCATGCCAGGTCCCCGCACCGTCCTGCTCACCGGCGCCGCCGGCGGGCTCGGCACCCTGATGCGCGGGCTGCTCCCGGCGTACGGATACGAGCTGCGGCTCCTGGACGTGCTGCCGATCCCCGGTGAGCCGGACGCGATCACCGCCGACCTCGCCGACAAGGACGCGCTGCGCGAGGCGGTGCGCGGGGTCGACGCGGTCCTCCACCTCGCGGGAATCTCCCTCGAAGCCTCCTTCGACAAGATTCTCAAGGCCAACATCGAGGGCACGTACAACCTCTACGAGGCCGCGCGCCAGGAGGGCGTACGGCGGATCGTGTTCGCCTCGTCCAATCACGCGGTGGGCTTCACGCCCCGCCCCCGGGGCGCGGGCGACCCGTTGATTCCGGTCGGCACGGCGCACCGCCCCGACACCTTCTACGGGCTTTCCAAGGCCTTCGGCGAGGACCTCGCGCAGTTCTACTGGGACAGGCACGGCCTGGAGACCGTCTCGGTCCGCATCGGCTCCTGCTTCCTGGAGCCCACCTCCGTACGGATGCTGTCGATCTGGCTGAGCCCCGGCGACGGGGCCCGGCTCTTCCACGCCGCGCTCACGGCCGAGCGGGTCGGGCACAGCGTGGTGTACGGATCGTCCGCCAACACCCGCCTGTGGTGGGACCTTTCCTCGGCGCGGGCGCTCGGTTACGAGCCGCGGGACGACTCCGAGCAGTACGCCGAGAAGCTGCTCGCCGAGCAGGGCGAGCCCGACCCGGACGAGCCCGAGCACGCCTGCCTCGGCGGTCACTTCACCACCGACCCGCCGATCTGGCCGCACTGAGACCGCGTGGAGCACGTGGAACGCGGCGCCGACATTCGGGCGAGGTTCAAGGAACCGTAAAGCGACGCCGGTCGTTTCCGGGACATGACCGCAATGACCCCCGGCTCGAACCTTCCGCTCCCGACCACCCGGGTGACGGTGGACGTGACCGCTCCCGTACGGCTCGACGTCTCGGGCCTGCTGCTCACCGCCGACGGCAAGGTGCGCTCGGACGACGACTTCATCTTCTACAACCAGCCGCAGGGCCCTGGTGTGACCTACCGCCCCGGCGGCGGCACCGCGCCCGACGCGATCGTCGTGGACACCGCCGCCGTACCGCCCGGCATCGAGAAGATCGTGGTGACCGCGAGTCCGGACGCCGCGGGCCAGAGCTTCCAGGGCATCGAGCCCACGGCCACCCTGCGCAACGGCGACGACGGCGGCGTGATCGCCTCCTTCACCCCGCCCCGTCTCGGCGCCGAGACGGCCCTGGTGGTCATGGAGATCTACCTGCGCGGCGGCGCGTGGAAGGCCCGCGCGGTGGGCCAGGGGTACGCCAACGGCCTGGCGGGGATCGCCACGGACTTCGGCGTCTCGGTCGAGGAGCCCGCGGCACCGGCCGCCGCGCCCCCGATGCCGTCCGCCCCGCCGGCCGACCCGCGCCTCGCCGCCCCGGCCCCGGCGGCCCCCGCAGCACCGGCCGCACCGGCCGCGCCCGCGCCCGCCCCCGCGAGCAGCGGGAAGATCAACCTGGACAAGGGCCGGGTCAGCCTCCAGAAGAACCAGACGGTCTCGCTGGTCAAGGGCGGCCGCCCGCTGCTCTCCCAGGTCAAGATGGGCCTCGGCTGGGAGCCCGCGTTCCGCGGCAAGGACATCGACCTGGACGCGTCGGTGCTCGCGTACGGCCCGCAGCGCAACCACCTGGACAGCTGCTACTTCGGCAAGCTCTCCATCCTGAACGGCGCGATCAAGCACTCCGGCGACAACCTGACGGGCGAGGGCGCGGGCGACGACGAGGTGATCGTGGTCGACCTCGGCCGCATCCCCGCCGAGGCCACCGGCCTGGTCTTCACCGTCAACTCCTTCTCCGGCCAGAAGTTCACCGAGGTCGCCAAGGCGTACTGCCGCCTGATCGACGCGGCGAGCGGCGAGGAGCTGGTGCGCTTCGACCTGACCGGGGCCGAGCCGCAGACCGGGGTCATGATGGCGAAGTTGGTCAAGCAGTTCTCCGGCGAGTGGGAGATGACGGCGCTCGGCTCGTTCGTGAAGTCCCGCACCGCCCGCGGCATGGTCAAGCCGGGGGCCGAGGCGCTGTAGCGCGCCCACCACTGGTGTGTGAGGGCGGCGGGGTTACGGGCCCCGCCGCCCTCCTCTCATGCGGCCCCCTGCCCCTCTCACGCGACCGTCCTGTCGGAACCCCACAACACCCCCGGGGCAAATCGCTGCCTCCTTACCATTCGCGCGGAGCCACCTCCCCTGGCAGAGTCGGAGCATGAGCGATCTTGGAGAAGTACTCGTCACCGGGCTCGGCGCGATCACCCCGCTCGGCGCCGACACCGCGACCACCTGGGCCGGGATGCTGGCCGGTACGTCCGGGGCGGGCCTGATCGAGGAGGAGTGGGCCGCCGACCTGCCGGTCCGGGTGGCCGCCGGGCTCTGTGTGGACCCCCTCTCGCTGCTCGACCGGGTCGAGGCACGCAAGCTTGACCGTTGTGAACAACTCGCGATGATCAGCTCCCGCGAGGCCTGGCAGGACGCGGGCACCCCGGAGGTGGCTCCCGAGCGGCTCGCCGTGGTGATCGGCACCGGCACCGGCGGCGTGCTGACCACCCTGGGCCAGGACGACACCTTCGAGAAGAGCGGTGCCCGGCGGCTCTCCCCGTACGCCGTGCCGATGCTCATGCCGAACGGGCCCGCCGCCTGGGTGTCCATGGAGCTCGGCGCGCAGGGCGGCGCCCGCACGCCGGTCAGCGCCTGCGCGTCGGGCGCCGAGGCCATCGCGATGGGCCTGGACCTGATCCGCTTGGGCCGGGCCGATGTGGTGGTGGCCGGCGGCACCGAAGCCTGTCTGCACCCGTTCACGATCGCCGCGTTCGCGCAGATGAAGGCGCTGTCGACCGAGGCCGAGGACCCGGCGTCGGTGTCCCGGCCGTTCGACAGGGACCGCAGCGGCTTCGTGATGGGCGAGGGCGCGGGGATGGTCGTCCTGGAGCGGGCCGAGTTCGCGCGGGCCCGGGGAGCGCGGGTGTACGGGTCGGTGGCCGGGGCGGCCGTCACGTCCAGCGCGGACCACATCACGGCCTCGGACGTGGCCGGCCAGGTGCGGGCCGTCGAATCGGCGCTGCGGGACGCCGGGTTGGGCCCCGCCGACATCGGCGTGGTGCACGCGCACGCCACCTCCACGCCGTCGGGCGACCTCGCCGAGGCGGAGGCGGTGGCCAAGGCCATCGGCACACACCCGGTGGTCACCGCCACCAAGTCGATGACCGGCCACATGCTGGGCGCGTCCGGCGCGGTGGGGGCGATCGCGGCGCTGCTCGCGCTGCGCGACGGCATCGTGCCCGCAACCCGCAACCTGGACCACCTCGATCCGGCGGTCCGGCTCGACGTGGCCGCGGGTGAGAACCGCAAGGGCTCCTGGGACGCGGCGCTCGCCAACTCCTTCGGGTTCGGCGGGCACAACGTGAGCCTGGTGCTCGGGCGGGCCTGAGAGCCTGTGAAGAACCCCGGGGACACCGCCGAGCGCCCGCCACGGGTGACCACGTATAAACGGCAGTGCAGCTGAACGGCAGTGCAACCGCCGTGACCCCGGGGAGAGTTCATGAATCTGTCGGCCACCGACCGCCGCGTCCTCGTCAGCGGAGCCTCCCGCGGACTGGGCCGCGCCGTCGCCCAGGCGTTCGCGGCCCAGGGGGACCGCGTGGCCGTGCACTTCGGGTCCCGGGAGGAGGAGGCCCGCGAGACTCTCGACTCGCTGAAGGGGGACGGGCACGCGCTGGTCGGCGGCGATCTCACCGACCCCGCCGGGGCCCGTCGCGTCGCCGACGCCGCCGCCGACGCGCTCGGCGGCATCGACGTCCTGGTGAACAACGCGGCCGTGAACCTCCCCCATCCCCTCGCCGACACCCCGTACGAGGAGTGGGCCGAGCTGTGGCAGCGGCACGTGAGCGTGAACCTCCTCGCCACCGCCAACCTCAGCCACCTCGCGGCGTCCCGGATGATCGCGCAGGGCACCGGCGGGCGGATCGTGAACATCGGCTCGCGCGGCGCCTTCCGCGGGGAGCCCGACCACCCCGCCTACGGGGCCACCAAGGCGGCGGTGCACGCGCTCGGCCAGTCGCTCGCGGTGTCGCTGGCCCCGTACGGAATCGGCGTCGCCTCGGTCGCGCCCGGGTTCTTCGAGACGGAGCGCGTCGCGGGGCGGCTCGGCGGGGCGGAGGGCGAGGCGATCCGGGCGCAGTCGCCGTTCGGGCGGGTCGCCTGTGCCGAGGAGATCGCGGAGGCGGTGCGCTGGCTCGCCTCGCCGCTCGCCCAGTGGTCGTCGGGCGCGGTGCTCGACCTCAACGGGGCGTCCCACCTGCGGACTTGAGGCGGCGCCGCACACAGCCCGGTGGCCCCTCGATCAAGCGATCAGGGGGCCACCGGAATGAGACCCGGGCTTCTCAGCCCTACAGCCACGGCCAGTTGACCGAGCGGCCCGCCTCAAGCAGCGGCACCATGCGGAACGCCGCGTCCGTCAGGCCCGCGAACACATGGCGGTTGTCCGTGCCCGACGGGCCGTGCCCCACCCGGTACCCCGCGAGGTTCCAGGTGTAGACCGGCACGTCCGCCGGGACCAGCGCCGTCGGGTCGCCGCCGTAGTGGTACGAGGCCTGCTCGTCCGTCACGATCAGCACCCGGTCGTGGCGGCGGTAGTGCTTGCGGACCGCCTCCGCGGTGTTGGTGCCGCCCAGGTCGCCGAAGCGCTCCAGGATCTTCAGGACGGACTCCCCCGCCCTGTACTTCACCCGAGCGCTGTCGGTACCGAACTCCACGAGGTCCGCGTCCGCGGCCCGCAGCGCCAGCGCCGTACCGAAGATCGCGGCCGCGTCCGCCCGGTTGAGCTTCGAGCGGTCCGAGAGCGGCGACCACATCGAGCCCGAGCGGTCGACCAGGATCAGGGTGCGGCCGCCGAGCGCGGGCACGTTGGCCAGCGAGTGGCCGAGCGCCTTCTCCAGCGGGTACGACCAGCGCAGCGACGGCGCGTGCTGGTACGCGGCGAGATAGCGGAACGGGAACTGCCGGGACTTCGCGACGACTTCGGGGTCCGCTATCTTCGCGCCGACCTCGGCCGCCACCTCGTCCGAGACGCCCGCCTCGTCGAAGTTGCGCAGGTTGCGCACCAGGGCCATCGGGCCCATCGACGGGATGACCGCCTCCCAGGCCTCCTTGTCCATCGGCCCCTGCAGCCAGCCCGCGAGCGCCTCCCAGGTCAGGCCCGCGGCTGCCAGCCGCTCCGCCCCGTCCGGAGCGAGCACGACCGCGCGCCGCTCCTCGACCGGCAGCGCCATCAGCTCGCGGTGCGCGGTCAGCACCCGGTCGCCGGCCGGCGGCACCGCGGTGTCGGGGTTGTGCCGACGGTCCAGCGCGTACCGGAAGAGCTCGCCCTGCCACGGCTTGGCCGGGTCGGGCGCCGCGTGCACCAGGTTGAGGATGTCGCCGAAGCGGTACCCCTTCGAGGCGGTGTCGTACTTGAGCAGCGACTTCCCGCTGTAGAGGCGGCGTACGGCATCGGCGATCCCGCGCTTCACGGGCTTGGGCACGTTCCGCCCGTACATCGAGGTCCAGTACCCGAGGAGTTCGCCGGGCTCGTCCGGGCGGAGCAGCACCGAGGCGACGACCTGCCGGTTCGACGGGCCGGTCGCGGCGCCCGCGTCGAGGCGCGCCCCGACGTACTCGGCGGCGCCGACGATCGAGGCGGTACGCATCCCGCCCTCGCCGCGCAGCCAGCCGAGCAGGCCCGCGGTCCACTCGGCGTCCTCGACGGCGAGCTTCCGCACGAGCGCCGCGAACCGGTCGTCGCGGGCCTCGCCGGTCTCGTAGAAGGTCTGCTGGGAAACGAAGTTGGCGACCGCGAGCAGGAAGAGCTCGGACCGGGCGTCCCGCAGGTGGCCGGGGCCGCCCTCGTGGGTGTGGGCGGTGGCGCCGGTGGACGCCACGGGCGAAGTGGTACGCGCCTTGGTGGCGCGCAGGTTGAACCGAGCCATGGTGGATGGCCTCCCGAGATCGAATTCGGCGACGGCGCTGTCGTGGAAGAAGGAGCCGTTGCCTGCGCACCGGGAGGTGCACGAATTGATGAGGTGTGGGTGCCGCGGAAGCAGGTCCTGCCTGCCCGTCCGGACGAGTTCGACCTTAGGCGGCGGCCCGGACGGCACGCCAAGCATTTTCACGGGAGTACGTGGCCCGGCAGGAGCTCAGGGCGTCAACTGGCCGCTCTTCAGGTGCAGTTGGAGAAGTGACGGAGTGTCGGACATGGCGCCGCCCGGAGGCCATGCGGCCTCCGGGCGGATGGAGTGTGGTGTGGGATCAGGCTCGGGAGCGGGCCTTGAAGGCAGCCTTGCGGGCCTCCTTCGCCGTGGACTTGTCCGGGTGGAGGCGGCCCATCGCCTCCAGGACGTCGGCGGTCGCGGGGTGCTCCACCCGCCAGGCCGCGTCGAAGAACCCGCTGTGCTGGCCGACCAGGCCCTCGACGAGTTCCTGGAGCTCCTCCAGATCGCCCTCCACCGCGAGCTGCGCGGCGATGGTGTCGATGGCCAGCCAGAAGATCATCGCTTCGGACGGCGGCGGCACGTCGGGGGCGCCGCGCTCGGCGAGCCAGACCCGGGCGAGACCGCCCAGTTCCGGGTCGGGCAGCACCTCGCGCACGGCGGGTTCGGCCAAGGCGCCGGTCAGGGCGAGGGCCTGCTGGCAGTGCAGCCGGCGCAGCGGGCCGCCCTCGTCGCCGCCCCGGGCCGCGGTGAGCAACTCCCTTGCCGCCTCGGCCGGTTCGCGCCGCGCGAGCCACTGCTCGGTCTCGGCGCGGGCCGAGAGCTCGGGGAAGAAGGCGATGCCGTCGAGCAGCGTGTCGGCGCCCTTGTCGGCCAGGTCGCCGACGGCCGGGGCGTCCACGCCGGCCTCCAGCATCCGGGCGCGCACGCCGTAGAGGCCGAGCGGGGTGAGGCGGACCATGCCGTAGCGGGAGACGTCCTCGTCGTCGACCGGCGGGGCGGGCTCGTCTCCGACCTCGGCCATCAGGGCCTCGTCGACGGGCTCGTACTCGACCAGGCCGATCGGCTCCAGGAGCCGGAACTGGTCGTCGAGGCGCATCATCGCGTCGGAGACCTGCTCCAGGATGTCGTCGGTGGGCTCGCCCATGTCGTCGGGGACGATCATCGAGGCGGCGAGCGCGGGCAGCGGCACCGGCCCCTCGGGGGTGCCGCCCTCGCTGACGGTGAGCAGGTACAGGTTGCCGAGAACGCCCTCCAGGAAGTCGGCCTCCTCCTCGGGGTCCCATTCGAGGCGGTCGAAGTCGATCTCGCCGTTCTCGCCGACCAGGTCGGCGAAGTCGTCGATCATCGGGGCGGTGGCGTCCGCGAAGACGACGTCGAAGGCGTCGAGCCAGAGGGCCAGCACGTCGTGCGGCGAGCCGGAGGCGAGCACGGAGAGGTTGTCGCCGGGCGAGGCGGTGCCCTCGGCGTCCTCGTCGTCCTCACCCGCGGAGTTCGGCGTCTCGGGGGCGTCCTCGATGTCGACGAGGCCGGTGTCGACCGCGACCCGCCAGGCCTCGCTCGCGTATGCCGGGCCGTCCTGGTCGTCGCCCAGGCCGAGTTCGGCGGCGGCCGCGGGCAGCTGCTCCTCGACGAGTTCGCCGCCCGCGCCGACCCGGGTGTCGGGCCCGGCCCAGCGGGCCAGCCGCACCGCGCGGGCGAGCAGCGGGGCGGACAGTGCGTCCCGGGCCAGCTCCGCCTCGGAGTTCAGCCGTACCGGCGGCAGGGTGGGGCGGTCTCCGGACATCTGGGGGTACTCCTCGGCCGTACGGTCTGGGCGCTCTGTGTCGCGCTGGGTCAGCGATGGTTGAGCGGCACCCAGCGTAGACGCATTTCACCGGGTTTCGCTGCGCCGGTCGTGCGCGCCCGGCGCCCGCCCCCGCTTCCCCCGGCTCCGCCGCGGCGCGCCCTGGGCGTCGGCCGCGCCCCATCCCCGGGGGTTCATGTACCCGTCAGTTTTCGTCCACCCGGGAAGTCTTGACAACTCCCCACCCCAGACAAGAGATTGACGCGCGTAGAACCGCACCGCCGCACGCACGTTTCTCTCATCTCCTTCCCTCATCACCTCCGGAGTACCTGAATGCCCGTTCCCAGAACCGCCGCCGTGTCCGCCGTGGTCGCCACCGCACTCGCCGCCGGCCTGGTCTGCGCCGCCTCCTCGCAGGCGGCCACCGCCGCCCCCGTGCAGGCGAAGATCCATGACATCCAGGGCACCACCCGGATATCCCCGCTCGCGGGCCAGCAGGTCACGGGCGTGACCGGCGTCGTCACCGGCGTGCGCGCCTACGGCTCCTCCAAGGGCTTCTGGTTCCAGGACACGGCGCCCGACAAGAACCCCGCAACCAGCGAGGGCGTCTTCGTCTTCACCGGCTCGAACCCGACCGTCGCGGTGGGCGACGCGGTGAGCGTCTCCGCCACCGTGACCGAGTACGTGCCCGGCGGCCCGGCCTCCGGCAACCAGTCGGTGACCGAGCTCTCGAAGCCGACCGTCACGGTCGTCTCCTCGGGCAACGCGGTGCCCGCGCCGGTCGTCATCACGGCCCGCTCGGTGCCCGACCGCTACACGCCGAACGGCGACCCGGCGGCCGCGGGCAGCGTCAACGGCCTGACCCTCCAGCCGAAGAAGTACGCCACGGACTACTACGAGTCCCTGGAGGGCATGAACGTCCGCATCGGCACCTCGCGGGTGGTCGGCGCCACGGACCCGTACTCCGAGCTGTGGGTCACGGTGAAGCCGCAGGAGAACCGGACCGCGCGCGGCGGCTCGCTCTACTCCTCGTACAACGACCAGAACACCGGCCGCCTCCAGATCCAGAGCCTGATCCCGACCGCACAGCAGGCCTTCCCCACCGCGAACGTGGGCGACACCCTGACCGGGACCACCGAAGGCCCGCTGGACTTCAACCAGTTCGGCGGCTACACGATCACCGCGCGCACGCTCGGCACGGTCAAGGACAACGGCCTCAAGCGCGAGGTCACCCGCAAGCAGCGCACGGGCGAGCTGGCGGTCGCCACGTACAACGTGGAGAACCTGGACCCGAGCGACCCGCAGTCGAAGTTCGACGCGCTGGCGCAGGGCGTGGTGACCAACCTCGCCTCGCCGGACATCGTGGCCCTGGAGGAGATCCAGGACAACAACGGCGCGAAGAACGACGGCACGGTGGACGCCTCGGCGACCGTGAAGAAGTTCACGGACGCGATCCTCGCGGCGGGCGGCCCTGCTTACCAGTGGCGCTCGATCGACCCGGAGAACGACAAGGACGGCGGCGAGCCCGGCGGCAACATCCGCCAGGGCTTCCTCTTCAACCCGGCCCGCGTCTCCTTCACCGACCGTCCCGGCGGCGACTACAAGACCGCCGTCGGCGTCACCGGCACCAAGGGCCACCCGGCGCTCACCCTCTCGCCCGGCCGGATCGACCCGGCCAATGAGGCGTGGACGGACAGCCGCAAGCCGCTGGCCGGCGAGTTCGTCTTCAAGGGCAAGACGGTGTTCGTGATCGCGAACCACTTCGCGTCGAAGGGCGGCGACGAGAGCCTTCTCTCGCAGCACCAGCCGGTGCCGCGCTCCTCGGAGGCCAAGCGGCTCCAGCAGGCGCAGGCCGTCAACGCCTTCGTGAAGCAGCTGCTCGCGGCCGACAAGCACGCGGACGTGCTGGCCGTCGGCGACATCAACGACTTCGACTTCTCGGGCACGACCAAGGCCCTGGAGGACGGCGGCGCGCTGCGCTCGGCCTACCGCACCCTGCCGAAGAAGGAGCGCTACTCCTACGTCTACCAGGGCAACACCCAGGTCCTTGACCAGGTCCTGACCAGCCCCGCCATCCGGGACTTCGACTACGACAGCGTGCACATCAACGCGGAGTTCGCGAACCAGACCAGCGACCACGACCCGCAGATCATCCGCTTCCACCCGTAGCGGCCGCCGAGCCGGCCGGGGAGGCGGTACGTCACCCCGTCCGGCCCTGGCTCACTCGGTCCTGTCGCCCCGGATCGCGGCGACGGCCCGGCCGAGCAGCGAACGGAGCAACTCCCGCTCCCCTGCGGTGAATTCACGCTCGATGCGGCGCTCGATGGCCACCGCCCGCTCGTCGGCGGTGGCCAGTGCCGCGGCCCCCTCGTCGGTGAGCCGGGTCTCCAGGACGTTGCGGTGCCAGGGGTGCGGGGTCCGCTCGACCAGGCCGCGCTCTTCGAGGTTCTTCAGTACGACGTTCATGGCCTGCGGGGTGACCAGGCAGGCCCGGGCCAGCGCGGCCGCCGAGATGCCGGGCGCGCCGGAGAGCCCGAACAGCGCCGCGTACTGCGGCACGGTGAGCCCGGCCACCTTCACCGCCGCGCTCTTCGCGGCGATCAGCTCCTGCTCGGCGCGCTTGATGTCGAAGCCGAGGCGCTCCTCGGGCGGCATGGTCATGCTCCGAGAATACGACGCAGCCATAAAAAGCTTGCGCATCATCAATACATTGATAACGTTCAGCACCATGACGACATCGAAGAAGACGAGCCCGAACGACGCCGCCGCCACGATCAACGAACCCGTTGTCCCGGCCGGCCACGCCGATCTGCTGACCCGCCCCCTCTTCGTGCACCTCGCCACCAAGGGCCCGGACGGCACCCCGCACGTCAACCCCGTCTGGCAGGAGTGGGACGGCGAGTTCCTGCGCTTCACCACGACCACCACCCGCCGCAAGTGCAAGAACGTCACCGCCGACCCCAGGGTCTCCGTCTCGGTCAACGACCCCGACCAGCCCTACCGCTACCTGGAGGTCCGGGGCACGGTCGAGCGCATCGAGCCGGACCCGACGGGCGCGTTCTTCGACGTCCTGGCCAAGCGGTACGGGCTTGAGTACGAGGCCCCGGTGGGCGACGCCGAGCACCGGGTCGTCCTGGTCGTACGCCCGGAGCACACCACTTCGCAGTGACGGGCCGAGTTGTTGATTCAGCAGCGCTACGGCCATCCGCCATAAACTCTAAGTAGACGTTAACTCTCGGCCCGGGCAAAACTGTCGCATGACGACATCAAGCCCGCTCCGCCCCTCCCGTCCCTTCGGGCGCGCCCTGTGCGCCATGGTCACGCCGTTCACGGAGTCGCACGAGCTGGACCTCCGGGCCGCGCAGAAGCTGGCCGCGCACCTGGTCGACAACGGGTGCGACGGCCTGGTCCTGAACGGCACGACCGGGGAGTCGCCGACGACCTCCGACGAGGAGAAGACCGCGCTCGTACGGGCGGTGGTGGAGGCGGTCGGCGACCGGGCGGCGGTCGTGGCGGGGGTGGGCAGCGCCTCGACCGCGCACACCGTCGCACTGGCCCGGGAGGCCGAACGGGCGGGCGCGGACGGCCTGTTGGTGGTGACCCCGTACTACAGCCGGCCCCCGCAGTCCGCCGTCGAGGCCCACTTCCGCACGGTGGCCGACGCGACCGCGCTGCCGGTGATGCTGTACGACATCCCGGTCCGCACGGGCACGCGCATCGAGGTCGCGACGATGCTGCGGCTCGCGGAGCACGAACGGATCGTGGCGGTGAAGGACTGCGCGTACGACCTGCTCGGCTCGACCAAGGTCATCGGCAGTACGTCGCTGGCGTACTACTCGGGCGCGGAGGAGCTGAACCTTCCGCTGTACGCGGTGGGCGGGGCGGGCTATGTGAGCACGGTGGCGAACGTGGCGCCGCGCGAGCTGAGGGCGGTCCTCGACGCGCACGACGCGGGGGCCGTCGCCGAGGCGGCCCGCCTCAACCAACTCGCCACCCCCCTGACGGAGTTGATGATGGCGTCGGGCCTGCCGGGCACGGTGACGGCGAAGGCGCTGCTGGGCTACCCGGTGCGGGCACCCTTGCAGCCGGCCACCCCGGACGAGGTGTCCCGCTTGCGGGCGGCGCGGGATGCGCTGCTCGGGGGGTGAGGCCGGGTTCGCGGACCGGCGCCCCTGACGGGGGGTGCAGGGGGCGGAGCCCCCGCAGGGGGTCTGGGGCGCAGCCCCAGGGCTCAGCTCATCCCACCCCTTGCACGGGATGGGGGTCCCCCCTGCTCCTTAAGAGCTTGGGGGAGGGTGGGCAAACCGCCGGGGGTCCGGGGGCCGAGCCCCCGGTGACCCCGGCCCGCCGGGCGACCCCGGCTAGTTGTGCGCGTGCAGGACCTCGTTCAGCCCGCCCCACACCGCGTTGTTCGGCCGAGCCTCGACCGTGCCCGTCACCGAGTTCCGCCGGAACAGGATGTTGGACGCCCCGGACAGCTCCCGGGCCTTGACGATCTGCCCGTCCGGCATCGTCACCCGCGTGCCGGCCGTGACGTACAGCCCCGCCTCGACGACGCACTCGTCGCCCAGCGCGATCCCCACGCCCGCCTCGGCGCCGACCAGGCACCGCTCACCGATGACGATGCGGACGTTGCCGCCGCCGGACAGCGTGCCCATGGTGGACGCGCCGCCGCCGATGTCGGAGCCGTCGCCGACGACGACGCCGGCGGAGATGCGGCCCTCGACCATGGACGTGCCGAGCGTGCCCGCGTTGAAGTTCACGAAGCCCTCGTGCATGACCGTGGTGCCCTCGGCGAGGTGGGCACCGAGGCGCACCCGGTCGGCGTCGGCGATGCGTACGCCCTTGGGCGCGACGTAGTCCGTCATGCGCGGGAACTTGTCGATGGACGCCACCTGAAGGTGCAGCCCCTCGGCGCGGGCGTTCAGACGGACGGTCTCCACGTCGTCCACCGCGACCGGGCCCAGCGAAGTCCACGCCACGTTGGAGAGCAGCCCGAAGAGGCCGTCCAGGTTCTGGCCGTGCGGCTTGACGAGCCGGTGCGAGAGGAGGTGCAGGCGCAGGTAGGCGTCGTGCGCGTCCAGGGGCTTGTCGTCGAGGGAGGCGATGACCGTACGGACGGCGACGACCTCGACCCCGCGGCGCTCGTCGGCGCCGACGGCCTTGAGGGCACCCGCGCCGAGGAGTTCGGCGGCCCGCTCGGCGGAGAGGCGCTCGGTTCCGGCGGGGCCGGGCTCGGCGACGGTCACGAGCTCGGGGGCGGGGAACCAGGTGTCCAGGATGGTGCCGTCGGCGGCGATGGTGGCGAGGCCGGCGGCCGCGGCGCCGGTCGTAGCAGTAGTCGTGTCGGTCATGCCCCAAAACCTAACCGGCCGCGGCCCGCCGCGGCGAACCGGTCTCAAGTGCCGGTCCCGTGTCCGCCCCGGCCGGCGCACCGGGGCAGCCCCCGCAGCACGCACCCGCTTTCAGGCCCTGGCAGCGGGCGCCTGGTCTCGGCACCCCGCCGTCGCGATGGCGGGGTGCCTCGCGCCCCCGATGCCCCGGTCAGGGTGTGTACTCGTAGCCGATCGTGAACTGCGGCGGGAGGCACCACTCCCCGTACTCGATGATCCCCTCGGCGTCGGACCAGCGGTGGGCGCCCGCCAGCACCGGAGCACCCACCGGGAGGGCCAGGGCGCTTGCCTCACGGGCGTCGGCCTCACGGGCGTGCATGTCGTCCCGGGCGTGCGTGATCGTGCGCCCCGTGGCCTCCAGGACCCTGGCCGTGAGCCCGTGGTTCCGGCCGGGCGACGTGTTGAGCAGATCCGGCACCAGGGCCGCGAACGGTGCCGGGTACCAGGTCACGGCGAACACGGTGCGGGTCTTGCCGCGTCCGGCGAGCCACTCCCGCCGGACAGCCTGGTCCCCGGCCTCAAGGTCCAGGATGTCCGCGACGTACAGCGGCGGCTTGACCAGTTCGGCCGCCGTCACGCGCGAAGTCTCGCCCTCGGCGAGGAAGCTCTTGACCCGCTGGACACGCTCCAGCCGGTCTTTCGGCGTCAGGGTCCACACCGGGTCGTCCTCGACGAACGTCCCGCGCGGGGTGGTCCTGATGTACCCCTCCACCTGGAGCGCTTGCAGCGCGCGCGACACCGTGGCCGCAGCGGTCTGCCAGCTGCCGGCGATCTCCCGGTTGGTCGGAAGCCTGGCCCCCGGTTCGAGCTCCCCGGACATGATCCGTTCGCGGAAGTGGTCGGCGATCTTCGTGAACGTCTTCTCTCCGGGCATCTGCCGTTCTCCTCACGGGAGTTGAGCTCTCCTGGCACTCGGCACACTAGTGCACTGATCACCCTTGTGGAGTGCTTCTAACACTCCGAAGACTGAACTAGTACACAGACGAGTTGGGGACGAGGGGAGCAGCGCGATGTTCGCGAGCCAACCACCAGGGAACGGCCACTACTCCATGCCGCCCGCCGCACCGCCGGTCCGAGGCACGGAAGGGTGCGGCCCCTGCTCCCTCCTCATCGCGCAGCTCCGCCAGGCCGTACAGGACCGCGACCAGTCGGCCGAGGTCGACGCCCGGGTGAAGATCAGGCGGCACATGCGCCAGGAGCACGGCACATAGATCCCGCTCCCTCCGAGCCCGTAGACCGAGCGAGTTTCCTATGGGAACTAACTATGGCAGCATGAGGTGCCGGCAGGTCAACCGGACGGGGGTCGGTTGACCTGCCTGCGTCGCGAGAGGATGGGCCCATGCCCCAACGCACCCGACTGGACGACGAACACTGCGCCATCGCCCAGGCCCTGGACGTGGTGGGCGACTGGTGGACCCTCCTGATCGTGCGCGACGCGGCCCGCGGCGTGCACCGGTTCGACGCGCTCCAGCGGGAGCTCGGCATGTCCCGCAAGGTCCTCGCCGAACGCCTGAAGCTGCTCGTGGAGTGCGGGGTCCTGGTGCGCGAGCCGTACCAGGAGCGCCCGGTGCGCCACGAGTACCGGCTCACCCCGCGCGGCCGCGCCCTACTGCCCGTGCTGATCGCACTCCAGGACTGGGGAGACACCTGGGCGCTGGGGGAAGGAGAGACCATGGCCACCTCGACCGAGACGTCAGGCGAGACCGAGCGGGTCCGCGAGCTGATCGGGACCCGCGTCCCGGAGCTCCAACTGACCGATTTCGACGGCGAGTTGAGGGACCCGGTCGCCGCGTCCACGCCGTATACGGTCCTGTACTGCTTCCCCGGTGCCTACGCCCGCGCCGAGTCGTACCCGCCCGGCTGGGCCGGGATTCCCGGCGCGCGCGGCTGCACCCTGGAGTCCTGCACCTTCCGCGACCAGCTGGCCGACTTCACGGACGCGGGAGCCACCGTGCACGGCGTCTCCACCCAACGCCCGGACGAGCAGCGGGCGTTCGCCGACAGGGAGGCGCTGCGCTTCCCGCTGCTCTCGGACGCCGGGCTCGACCTGACGGCGGCGCTGCGCCTGCCGACCTTCCGCACGGCGGGGGTGAGCCGGCTCAAGCGGCTGACCCTGGTGATCGACCGGGACCGTACGGTGATCGAGGCGCTCTATCCGATCACCGACATCGAGGCGAGCGTGCGGGCCGCCCTCGCGGCGGTGCTCCGGGCGGGTGCCTGAACCCGCGCTCGCGGGCCGTGCCTGAACCCGCGTTCAGTGCGCCGCGCCGCCGAGGTTGAGCAGCACCACTCCGCCGATGATGAGGGCGATCCCGGCGATCTTGGCGGCGGTCATCGCCTCCCCCATGAACAGCATGCCGACGGCGGCGATGACGGCCGTGCCCACGCCGGACCAGATCGCGTACGCGGTGCCCACCGACATGGACCTCAGCGTCAGCGACAGCAGGAAGAAGGCGAGCAGGTACCCGGCGCCGGTGATCAGCGAGGGCCAGAGCCTCGTGAAGCCCTCGCTGTACTTCAGCGCGGAGGTGGCGGCTATCTCCGAGCCGATGGCGCAGGCGAGCAGAACGTAGGGCATGCGGCCCAGGATATCCGGGGATGCGTACGCCCGTACATAACGCGGTGGCCGCGATCTGCCCCGGCCTTACCGCAGCAGCCTGCCCAGCAGGTCCCGCGCGTACCGCTCGTCGTACGCGCCGCCGGTGAGCAGGGCTTGGAGGCAGATGCCGTCCATCGCGGCGACGAGTCCGCGCGCGGTGACCGGGTCGGTGTGCCGGGCGAGCAGTTCGGCGACCGAGTCGGTCCACTCGGCGGCGACCGGGCGAAGGGCCGGGCGGCGCAGGGCCGCCAGGTAGAGCTCGTACTCCAGCTCGGCGCGGGCCCGGTCCCCGGTCAGCCACTCGCCCATCAGCCGGGCCAGTTCGACGGCCAGATCCGCGTCGGGGTCCTCCAGCCGCACACAGTCGCGCACCGCCGTGGCGAAGCCCTCGTTGGCCTGGCGCAGGGCCGCGACGAGCAGCTCGTCGAGTGTCTTGAAGTGGTAGGTGGTCGAGCCCAGCGGCACATCGGCCTCGGCGGCGACGGTGCGGTGGCTGAGCCCCGCGATGCCGCGCTCGGCGACGACCCGGATCGCCGCGTCGATGATGCGTCGGCGCCGGTCGGGGTCGTAACGGCGGGCCATCAGCGGCTTCCGGTTGTTCCGGCCTGGTCACAGAGCATGCCCCCGACCGTACCCGTGGGCCGTGCGGGCTACGGTAAAGCTGATCGATCAGGGGACGGGACGTGCGGAAACGTACGGGAAGTGCGAGGTTGCCGTGACGCAGGACATGGGGTGGGGCCCGGGTGCCCAGGGCGGGCCTCCCGGACCGCCGCCGGGGTGGGGGCCCGGCTGGGGCGGTGGCTGGATGCCGCCGCCGCCCAAGCCGGGCGTGATTCCGCTCGGGCCGCTGACGCTCGGCGACATACTCGGCGGGGCCTTCTCGGCCCTGGGCCGCCACTGGAAGCAGCTCTTCGGCGTGGCCCTCGTCGCGTACGGGATCGCCGCGCTGGCCGTCGGCGGCACGGTCGCGATCGCGGTGGCCGCCGTGCACGACCACCTCGACCCCGTCTTCAACCAGCCCCACGGAGTGGACCCGGTCCGCGCCGACGTGCAGCCGGTGGTGATCGCCGGCTTCGCCGTGTTCCTCGTCGCGATCACCATGTGGCTCGTCGCGATGGCGCTGGTGTACGCGGCCGTCCCGGCCGTGCTCCAGGACGCGGTCCTCGGCCGGCGCACCACGTTCGGCCCGGTGTGGCGCAAGGCCTGGTCCCGGTTCCCGGCCGTGCTCGGCGCGCTGGCGCTCCAGTGGGCGGCCATGATCGGCGCGCTGCTCCTGTTCGTGACCCTGATGCTGGTGACGATCCTGTCGAGCTCGCATCACGAGCCGCCGCCCGCGCTGATCGCGGTCTTCGTGGTCGTCTTCCTCGCGCTTGTCCCGGTCAGCATCTGGCTGTGGATCCGCTTCGGCTTCGCGCCGGCGGCTGCGGTCCTGGAGAACCAGCGGCCCGTCGAGGCGCTGCGCCGCTCGGCCCGCCTGGTGAAGGACGCCTGGTGGCGGACCTTCGGCAGCCTGCTCCTCGTCGGCATGATCAGCGGGATGATCGGCTACTTCGTCCAGATACCGTTCACCTACGGCGGGATCTTCGCGGCCATGCCGCTGGCCCTGTCCAGCGACGACGCGGTCGGCCCCAAGATCACGGCCATCGTCATCATGGCGGTGCTCTACCTGATCGGCACGGTGATCAGCCAGTTCCTGTCGACCACCCTGCCCCAGCTCGCCACCGGCCTGCTCTACGTCGACCAGCGCATCCGCCGCGAGAACCTCGCCCCCGCGCTGGCCGACGCGGCCGGTGTCCCACCGGTGGGAGCCCCGCCGGTGGGAGCCCCGCCGGTGGGCACCTGGTAGCGCCGGATCAGTTGGTGACGGTGAACCACGTGGCCCGGGACTTCTTCCACTCGGGGTGGGTGAGGTCCTTGGCCTCGGTGCCGTCTCCGTAGAGGTCGGCGGACCCGTCGTCGGTGATGAACTGGGCCCGGGCGCCCGCCTGGTTCAGGTCGGGCACATCGACCACTGCCTCCCAGCCGCCCGGGTCGCTGGTCGGCAGGTCGGCCCGCTTGACGGGGGCGTGCCCGGCGACACCGTCCCACGAGTAGACCGCGTACGGGTCGGAGTTGTCGTCCGCGGCCCAGGATCCGGCGACGATCAGGTACTGGTCGGCGGCGTTCTTGCGGATGTCGCGGATGCTGAGCCCGCCGAGGTCGAGCTCGATGGGCGTGCCCACGACGGCCTTCGCCCCGCTGTCCACCACCTTGTCGAAGTTGGTGACGGGCACGATCAGCGCCTTGCCGCCGGTCTTCGGCGGCACGAGCGGCGCCCGGAACCCGATGTAGGCGGTGCTGGTGGAGCCGGGTGCGAACTCCAGGCCCTCCACGTTGAACCCGTCGATCTGCTTGGGCACCTGCCCCGAGGCGGTGGCGGCGGTGAACCCGTACCGGTCGCCGTTGGCGTGGTCCCAGGCGACGAGGTCGTCCCGCAGCTTCTTGTACGAGCCGCCGAGCGCGAGCTGGGTGCTCGCACCCGACCCGCTCACGGTGGTCGTGAAGACGGTGTTCCGGTCGGCCTTGTACTCGCCGTCCTTGTTGTTGCCGAGCGAGCCGGTCCAGTAGATCGTGTTGCCGACGCGGGCCGCGCCCTCGATGTCGATCTCCTTGGACACCCCGAGCTGGGAGCTGAAGTCCCAGGTCCGCACGGGCGCGCCGGAGGCCGAACGGTCGTACATCCGCAGCGTGTTGGACTCGTCGTCGGCGACGACCACGTACCCGCCGCCCACGTCCACGGCCGCCGAGGCGTCGCTGGAGCCGGTGAAGTAGCGGGTGTCGGCGGCGTTCTGCACCGCGGCCGAGGCGGCGTAGTGCAGCGTCTTGGTGGCGGTCTTCCCACCGAGCCCGGTGACCTTGATGGTGAGGTCGGTGTAGCCACGAGCGTGCGCGGCGACGCTCAGCTGCCGACTGGCCCCGCTCCCGCTGACGACAACGTCCCCGGTCCCGGCGACGGACGACTTCGAGCTGGCGGAGGCGGCCACGGTGAGCGCCGAGGCGTCGGCCCCGCTCTGCCCGACGGTGACCGTGACCACCGGGTCACCCGTGGCGCCGACGGCCCCCGACAGGTAGGAGGCCGAGAGCCCGATGGTCGGCGTCCCGTAACTCGCCGCCTGCGCGGGGAAGTTGAGTCCCATGACAGCCAGTGTGAGCACTCCGGACGCGGCGGCAAGGGTCCTGGCACGGCGGAGCGATGGGTGATGCGGCACGGGGCTGGCCTCTCGTCGGCGGGGTGTCGTCGAGTAGGTTCCGGTCACCCCGCCAATGGGAGGCGTACGAAATCCGTACGGCAGGCGAACGTCAGCCGATCAGAGGCACATCCCCGGATGCGCCGCAACGCGAAGAGGCCCCCGGCACCATCGGTGCCGGGGGCCTCAACTGGCAAGCGGGGCTCAGACGTTGAAGCCCAGCGCGCGCAGCTGCTCGCGGCCGTCGTCCGTGATCTTGTCCGGGCCCCACGGCGGCATCCAGACCCAGTTGATCTTCAGCTCGTTGGCGATGCCGTCGGTCGCGGACTTCGCCTGGTCCTCGATCACATCGGTCAGCGGGCAGGCCGCCGACGTCAGGGTCATGTCCAGCGTGACGACGTTGGAGTCGTCGATGTGGATGCCGTAGATGAGGCCGAGGTTGACGACGTCGATGCCCAGCTCGGGGTCGACGACGTCGTACAGGGCCTCGCGGATCTCTTCTTCGGTCGCCGGCTTGATCGCCGCCTCTGCGTTCTCGGTCATGCCGTCTTCCTTTCGGCGAGCTCGCCCAGAGCCTGGGCCGTCGCGTCCTTCCAGGCCATCCAGCTCAGCAGAGCACACTTCACGCGGGCGGGGTACTTGGAGACGCCGGCGAAGGCCACCGCGTCCTCCAGGACCTCCTCCATCGCGTCGTCGGGCTCCAGCTGGCCCTTGGACTGCATCAGGGTCAGGAACGTCTCCTGGATCTGACGAGCCTCTTCCAGCTCCTTGCCGACCAGCAGGTCGTTCAGGACCGAGGCGCTGGCCTGGCTGATGGAGCAGCCCTGGCCCTCGTACGAGACGTCCTCGATCCGCGAACCGTCGTACTTCACCCGGAGAGTGATCTCGTCGCCGCACGTCGGGTTCACGTGGTGCACCTCGGCGTCACCGTCCCGCAAGCCCCGGCCGTGCGGGTGCTTGTAGTGGTCCAGGATGACGTCCTGGTACATCGAATCAAGCTTCACGTCGCTTAACCCCTAGCCGAAGAAGTTTCGTACGTGCTCCAGGCCGTCCACCAGGGCGTCGACCTCGGCGGGCGTGGAGTACAGATAGAAAGACGCTCGCGTGGTCGCAGGAATTCCGTAGCGGAGGCAGACCGGGCGCGCGCAGTGGTGGCCGACGCGGACGGCGATGCCCTCCTCGTCGAGGACCTGGCCCACGTCGTGCGGGTGGATGTCGCCGAGCACGAAGGAGATCGCCGCCCCGCGGTCCTCGGCCGTGGTGGGGCCGATGATCCGCAGGTCGGGCACCTCCAGGAGGCGCTTGACCGCGTACTCCGTGATCGCGTGCTCGTGTGCGGCGATCTTGTCCATGCCGATCGCCGACAGGTAGTCCACGGCCGCGCCGAGGCCCACGGCCTGCGCGATCGGGGGCGTGCCCGCCTCGAACTTGTGCGGCGCCGGAGCGTAGGTGGAGGAGTGCATCGAGACCGTCTCGATCATCTCGCCGCCACCCAGGAACGGCGGCAGGTCCTCCAGGAGCTCCTGGCGGCCCCAGAGGACGCCGATACCCGTCGGGCCGCACATCTTGTGGCCGGTGAAGGCCACGAAGTCGGCCTGCAGCGCCTGCACGTCCAGCGGCATGTGCGGGGCGGCCTGCGAGGCGTCGATGCAGACCAGCGCGCCGACCTGCTGCGCGCGGCGGACGATCGCCTCGACCGGGTTGTGGGTGCCGAGCAGGTTGGAGACCAGCGTGAAGGAAACGATCTTCGTCTTCTCGTTGATGATCTCGTCTATGTTCGACAGGTCGAGCCGGCCGTCGTCGGTCAGGCCGAACCACTTCAGCTTCGCGCCCGTGCGCTGCGCGAGCAGCTGCCACGGCACGATGTTGGAGTGGTGCTCCATCTCCGTGATGACGATCTCGGTGTCGCTGTCCACGCGATAGGGCTCATCGGCCCAGCCCAGCATGTTGGCGACGAGGTTGAGCGATTCCGAGGCGTTCTTGGTGAAGATGACCTCGTCGCGGCTCGGCGCGTTGATGAACGTGGCGACCTTGTCACGGGCGCCCTCGTACAGCGCCGTGGCCTCCTCGGCCACCAGGTACACGCCACGGTGGACGTTGGCGTTGTGCTGCTCGTAGTACTCGTTGAGCGCGTCGAGCACCTGGCGCGGCTTCTGCGACGTCGCCGCGGAGTCGAGGTAGACGATCTTCTTCCCGTCGTGGACCACACGGTCCAGCAAGGGGAAGTCCTTGCGGATCGCCTCGTCGAGTAGTTGAGATGTCCCAGTGAGGAGGCCCGGCAGAAACGTCACTCGGAAGCGCCGCCCTTCGTGTACGACTCGTAGCCCTCGGCCTCAAGCTTGTCGGCGAGCTCGGCGCCGCCGGACTCGACGATGCGGCCGCCCGCGAAGACGTGGACGTAGTCGGGCTTGATGTAGCGCAGGATGCGCGTGTAGTGGGTCACCAGGAGGGTGCCGACCTCGCCGTTCTCACGGACGCGGTTGATGCCCTCGGAGACCTGGCGCAGCGCGTCGACGTCGAGGCCGGAGTCGGTCTCGTCGAGGATCGCGATCTTCGGCTTGAGGAGCTCCAGCTGGAGGATCTCGTGGCGCTTCTTCTCACCGCCGGAGAAGCCCTCGTTGACGTTGCGCTCGGCGAAGGCCGGGTCCATCTGGAGCTGCTCCATCGCGGACTTGACCTCCTTCACCCAGGTGCGCAGCTTGGGGGCCTCGCCGCGGAGCGCCGTCGCCGACGTACGCAGGAAGTTGGAGACCGAGACGCCGGGGACCTCGACCGGGTACTGCATGGCGAGGAACACGCCGGCGCGGGCGCGCTCGTCGACGGACATCTCCAGGACGTCCTCGCCGTCGAGCGTGACGGTGCCGCTGGTGATCGTGTACTTGGGGTGACCGGCCAGCGAGTACGCCAGGGTCGACTTGCCGGAGCCGTTGGGGCCCATGATGGCGTGGGTCTCGCCCTGCTTCACGGTCAGGTCGACGCCCTTGAGGATCTCCTTCGTACCGTTCTCGGTGTCGACGGAGACGTGCAGGTCGCGGATTTCAAGCGTTGCCATGGGGAACTCAGGACTCCTGGGTGACGGAGACGAGCACATCGTCCCCTTGGATCTTTACGGGGTACACGGGGACGGGGCGCGTCGCGGGAAGGCCGGACGGCTTGCCGGTGCGGAGGTCGAAGCTGGAGCCGTGCAGCCAGCACTCGATGGAGCAGTCCTCCACCTCGCCCTCCGAGAGCGACACGTTCGCGTGCGAGCAGATGTCGTTGATCGCGAACACCTCGCCCTCGGTCTTGACGAGGGACACCGGCGTGCCGTCGATCTCCACCCGCTTGGGGGTGTCGCTCTCCAGCTCGCTCAGCGCACAGGCTTTGACGAAGGCCATCAGACGGAAGCCTCCAGCTCCGTCTCGATCTTGGCGAGCAGGCGCTCCTCGACGTCCGGCAGACCGATCTGCTGGACGAGCTCCGCGAAGAAGCCGCGCACGACCAGGCGGCGGGCCTCCATCGGCGGGATGCCGCGGGACATCAGGTAGAAGAGCTGCTCGTCGTCGAAACGGCCGGTGGCGGACGCGTGACCGGCGCCGGCGATCTCGCCGGTCTCGATCTCCAGGTTCGGCACCGAGTCGACGCGGGCGCCGTCGGTCAGAACCAGGTTGCGGTTCATCTCGTAGGTGTCCGTGCCCTCGGCCGCGGCCTGGATGAGGACGTCACCGATCCACACGGCGTGCGCGTCGGCGCCCTGGAGGGCGCCCTTGTACACGGCGTTGGACTTGCAGTGCGGGGTGTTGTGGTCGACGAAGAGCCGGTGCTCCTGGTGCTGGCCCTGGTCGGTGAAGTACAGGCCGAAGAGCTCGGCCTCGCCGCCGGTGCCCGCGTAGGCGACCCGCGGGTGCAGCCGCACGAGGTCGCCGCCGAAGGTGACCACGAAGGACTTGAAGGTGGCGTCGCGGCCGATCAGCGCGTTGTGCTGGGCGACGTGGACGGCCTTGTCGTCCCAGTCCTGTACGGAGACCACGGTCAGCTTGGCGCCGTCGCCGAGGAGGTAGTCGACGTTGGCGGCGAGCACCGCGTCGCCGGTGTGGTCGATGACCACGACGGCCTCGGCGAACGCGCCGAGCTCGATGACCTGGTGGCCGTAGGCCACGCCGCCCTCGCCGTGCACGGCGATCCGGATCGGCTCGGTGAGCACCGTCTCCTTGGGGACGGTCACGACGGAGGCCTTGGCGAAGGAGGAGTACGCCTGGGCCGCGACGCGGTCCACCGGCGTGCCGGCCTTGCCGAGCCGGGCGTCGTCGCGCCCGACGGTCTCGACGACGACACCCTCGGGGGCCTCGACGACGATCTTCACACCGTCACCGGTGGCGACGGCGGTGCCGTCGTGCAGCCCGCGCAGCCGATCGAGCGGCGTGAACCGCCACTCCTCCTCGCGGCCGTGCGGGACCGGGAAGTCCGCGACGTCGAAGGACGGGGGGGCGCTCATGCGGGTGGCGACGGTCGACTCGGCGGCCACCGCGATGGAGCCTGCGGTGGTGGAACCCAGCGGTGGGGGCGCCCCCTGTCCGAGCTTGTTCGAGGACTTGGGGGAGTTCTGAGCCTCAGCCATGGCTGTCGTAGTGCTCTCTTCCTAGATCAGAATCTGCTCAACTGCCGTACGGGGGACGGTCGTTATCCGACCGAGCCCTCCATCTGCAGCTCGATCAGCCGGTTGAGCTCCAGGGCGTACTCCATGGGGAGCTCCTTGGCGATCGGCTCGACGAAGCCGCGCACGATCATCGCCATCGCCTCGAACTCGGTCAGACCGCGGCTCATCAGGTAGAAGAGCTGGTCCTCGGAGACCTTGGAGACGGTCGCCTCGTGGCCCATGGAGACGTCGTCCTCGCGGACATCCACGTAGGGGTACGTGTCCGAGCGGGAGATCGTGTCGACCAGGAGCGCGTCGCAGAGCACGTTCGACTTGGAGCCGTGGGCGCCCTCGCCGATCTCGACGAGGCCTCGGTAGGAGGTGCGGCCGCCGCCGCGCGCCACCGACTTGGAGACGATGTTGGAGGAGGTGTTCGGCGCCATGTGGACCATCTTGGAGCCGGCGTCCTGGTGCTGGCCCTCGCCCGCGAACGCGATGGAGAGCGTCTCGCCCTTGGCGTGCTCGCCCATCAGGTAGACGGCCGGGTACTTCATGGTGACCTTGGAACCGATGTTGCCGTCGATCCACTCCATGGTCGCGCCCTCGTACGCCACGGCGCGCTTGGTGACCAGGTTGTAGACGTTGTTCGACCAGTTCTGGATCGTCGTGTAGCGGCAGCGGCCGCCCTTCTTGACGATGATCTCGACGACGGCGCTGTGCAGCGAGTCCGAGGAGTAGATCGGGGCGGTGCAGCCCTCGACGTAGTGGACGTAGGCGTCCTCGTCGACGATGATCAGCGTCCGCTCGAACTGGCCCATGTTCTCCGTGTTGATGCGGAAGTAGGCCTGGAGCGGGATGTCGACCTTGACGCCCTTGGGCACGTAGATGAACGAGCCGCCCGACCACACGGCGGTGTTCAGCGACGCGAACTTGTTGTCGCCGACCGGGATGACCGTGCCGAAGTACTCCTGGAAGAGCTCCGGGTGCTCCTTCAGCGCGGTGTCGGTGTCGAGGAAGATGACGCCCTGCTCCTCCAGGTCCTCACGGATCTGGTGGTAGACGACCTCGGACTCGTACTGGGCCGCGACGCCCGCGACGAGGCGCTGCTTCTCCGCCTCGGGGATGCCGAGCTTGTCGTACGTGTTCTTGATGTCCTCGGGCAGGTCCTCCCAGGAAGCGGCCTGCTTCTCCGTCGACCGGACGAAGTACTTGATGTTGTCGAAGTCGATGCCTGAGAGGTCGGAGCCCCAGTTCGGCATGGGCTTCTTGTCGAAGAGCCGCAGACCCTTGAGGCGCAGCTTCAGCATCCACTCGGGCTCGTTCTTCTTCTGCGAGATGTCGCGCACGACAGCCTCGGAAAGACCGCGCTTGGCAGCGGCGCCCGCCGCGTCGGAGTCGGCCCAGCCGTATTCGTACGTGCCCAGGCCTTCGAGCTCAGGGTGGGCAGTCTCCGTGGGGAGAGTCATGCGGGGTTCCTCCCGGCCGTGCTTGCAGATGCTTGCTGATGTGTGGTCTGTGGTGGCGCGCCGTGCGGGATGAACGTGGTGCAGACGCCGTCGCCGTGGGCGATGGTCGCCAGGCGCTGCACGTGCGTTCCCAGGAGGCGGGAGAAGAACTCCGTCTCCGCCTCGCACAGCTGCGGGTACCGCTCGGCGGCGTGGGCGACCGGGCAGTGGTGCTGGCACAGCTGCTCACCCCGCTGCGGAAGGGGCGCGCTGCGCGCCGTAGCAGCGTACCCGTCGGCGCTCAAGGCCTTGGCCAGGGCTTGGGTGCGCTCTTCAGGCTGCACGGCCTCGATCGCGTCCCTGTACGCCCCCGCTTGAGCCTCGATGCGGGCCCGGGCGAACGCCGCGACGGCTTCCTCGCCGGCCGCGCCGCCGCCCGCCGACTGCTCGATCCAGTGCAGGGCGTCCACGGCGAGCTTGTCGTAGGACTGCTCGAAGGCGTCCCGGCCGCAGTCGGTGAGCGCGAAGACCTTGGCCGGTCGGCCGCGGGTCCGCGCCCCGTACACGCGCTGTTCGCGCGGTGCCACGACCTCGTCGGCGACCAGCGCGTCGAGGTGGCGGCGGACGGCGGCCTGGGTGAGGCCGAGGCGGTTCGCGAGGTCCAGGGCGGTCGAGGGCCCGTGGTCCAGGATGGATCGCGCGACCCGGTTGCGGGTGGACCGCTCACCGGTCGCGAGTTCCTCCTGCGGAGCCTCGCCGATGTTTTTCACAACGCCATTGTTGCGTAATTCCTCAGAGCCTGACAACCCACGTCCCGATCACCGACCGGTGCGGTGCATCACTTAGGCATACCTAAGCTGACCTGCGGAAACGATCTTTGATCGATCGTTTCACTGTGAATTCGCTGGCCCCCCGAACGGGCTTCCGGCAGACTCCTCTGCCATGCCCACACCCCCTGTGACCGGCCCTTTGTGTACGCGCGGCTCGCTCGCCGAGGACCTGCGCGAGCTGGGTGTGCGACCCGGCGAGACCCTCCTCGTGCACTCCTCCCTGAAGTCGCTCGGCTGGGTCTGCGGAGGCGCCGTCGCGGTCGTTCAGGCATTTTTCGACACACTGGGCGAAACGGGCACGCTCGTGGTCCCCACGCACTCCGGCGACAATTCCGACCCCGCGCACTGGGGGCGCCCTCCGGTGCCCGAGGAGTGGTGGGAGGAGATCCGGGCCACGACGCCGGCCTACGACCCGCTGACCACTCCGAGCCGGGGCATCGGGGTGATCCCGGAGGCCGTCCGCACCTGGCCCGGCGCCCTGCGCAGCGCCCATCCGCAGACCTCCTTCGCGGCGGTCGGCCCGGGCGCGGCGCGGATCACCGAGGGCCACGCCCTCGACTGCCTCCTCGGCGAGCGCAGCCCACTGGCCCGCCTGGAGGACGCGGGCGCCCGAGTGCTGCTGCTCGGCGCGGGATACGACTCGTGTACGTCCTTCCACCTGGCGGAATACCGGATACCGGGGCCGCCGGCGGAGGTCTCCTTCGCGGCGATGACTCCCGAGGGCCGGAAGTGGCTGACCATCCGGGACACGTCCATCACGAGCGAGCGCTTCGACGAGCTGGGCGCGGACTTCGAGCGGGACAAGGAGGTGGTGCGGGGCACGGTGGGCGCCGCCGCCGCTCGCCTGTTCCCGGTCCGGGACGCGGTCGCCTACGCCGAGCGGTGGCTGGCGATCCACCGCCCCCGCGAGGAGTGAGTGGGACGGTCAGGCCCGGCGCGACCCGCTGGTGAACCAGTACGTCCCCGCCACCAGGGCCCCGCCGCCGACGATGTTGCCCGGCACGGTGAACGCCAGGTTCCGCAGCAGCTCCCCGAAGCTCGCGCTCCCCTCGAAGACGCCGAGGCCGAACAGCGCCATGTTGGCCACGCAGTGCTCGAAGCCCACGGCCACGAACACAAGGACCGGCAGCCACAGCACGAAGACCTTGGCGCCGTCCCCCTTGGCCCGCGAGAACATCCAGATGCCCAGGCAGACCAGCATGTTGCAGAGCACCGCCCGCCAGAACAGCTGCCCGCCGTCCAGCGCGTTCTTCGCGGCCAGCATCTCGGCGAGCATCGCGCGGGCCGAGCCGGCCGAGGTGACCCCCGAGGCATGCACCATCGCGCCGAAGGCCAGCGCCCCGACAAGGTTCCCGGCAAGCGAGAGCCCCCAGCTCGCCACCAGGTCCTTCGGCCCCGTACGCCCCGACAGGGCGCCCATCAGCATCACCATCACGTTGGAGGTGAAGAGCTGCGCCCCGGCGAACATCACGATCGTCAGGGCGATCGGGAAGACCGCCCCTTCGAGCAGCCTGGTCGCCGCCGAGTGCGCGGCGACGAACGGCGAGATCGCGACGAGCAGCAGCACCTCGCCGATCCCGATGTAGGCGCCCGCCAGCATCGCGGAGACGAAGTAGCGCGGCGGATTCCCCAGGTCGTGCGCCTTGTGGGCGGCCTGTCCCATGGTCTCTTCGACGTTCTCCGCGAGGGTTATCACCCTTCGACGCTACGGCCCGCAAACGACCGCGACCGTCCGAAAAGGTCACCAGTGCGGGGACCCGGGCCCCCGCGCCGGAGGGACCTTGGGCCCCGCCTAGACTTGCCGGTCATGAAGAGCGAGCCCGTCGTCCAGGTGAGCGGCCTGGTCAAGCGGTACGGCCCCAAGACCGCGGTGGACGGCCTCGACCTCACGGTCGGCGCGGGCGCCGTGACCGCCGTCCTCGGCCCCAACGGCGCCGGCAAGACCACCACCATCGAGACCTGCGAGGGCTACCGCAGACCGGACGCGGGCACCGTCCGCGTCCTCGGCCTCGACCCGGTCACCGACACCGAGCGGCTTAAGCCGCGCATCGGCGTGATGCTCCAGTCCGGCGGCGTCTACTCCGGCGCCCGCGCCGACGAGATGCTCCGCCACATGGCCAGGCTGCACGCGCACCCGCTGGACGTGGACGCCCTCATCGAGCGCCTGGGCCTCGGCGGTTGCGGCCGTACGACCTACCGCCGGCTCTCCGGCGGGCAGCAGCAGCGCCTCGCGCTCGCGATGGCCGTCGTCGGCCGCCCCGAACTCGCCTTCCTCGACGAGCCGACCGCGGGCCTCGACCCACAGGCCCGCCGCGCCACCTGGGACCTCGTGCGCGAGCTGCGCGCCGACGGCGTCTCGGTGGTCCTGACCACGCACTTCATGGACGAGGCCGAGGCCCTCGCGGACGACGTGGCCATCGTCGACGCGGGCAAGGTCGTCGCCCAGGGCTCCCCCGAGCAGCTCTGCAAGGGCGGCGCCGAGAACACGCTGCGCTTCACCGGCCGCCCCGGCCTCGACCTCGGCTCGCTCCTCAAGGCCCTGCCGGACGGCTCGGCCGCCGCCGAGCTGACCCCGGGCGCGTACCGCATCACCGGCACGATCGACCCCCAGCTGCTCGCCACCGTCACCTCCTGGTGCGCCCAGCACGGCGTGATGCCGGACGGCATCTCGGTCGAGCGCCACACGCTTGAGGACGTCTTCTTGGAACTGACCGGTAAGGAGCTGCGCGCATGAGCGCCGGTACGTACGCGCCGAAGCCGGGGGCGGCTCCGCTGGGGCGGATGATCGGGGCGCAGACCGCCCTGGAGACGCGGATGCTGCTGCGCAACGGTGAGCAGCTGCTGCTCACCGTGATCATCCCGAGTCTGCTGCTCGTGCTGTTCTCGACCGTCGACATCATCGACACCGGGAAGGGCAGGTCCGTCGACTTCCTCGCGCCGGGCGTTCTCGCGCTCGCCGTGATGTCGACCGCGTTCACGGGCCAGGCCATCGCGACCGGCTTCGAGCGGCGGTACGGGGTGCTCAAGCGGCTCGGCGCCTCGCCGCTGCCGCGCTGGGCGCTGATGACGTCGAAGACACTGGCCGTCCTCGTCACCGAGGTGCTCCAGGTCGTCCTGCTCACCGTGATCGCCTTCGCGCTCGGCTGGTCCCCGCACGGCAACCCGCTCGCGGTGCTGCTCCTGCTGGTGCTGGGCACCGCCGCGTTCTCGGGGCTCGGGCTGCTCATGGCCGGCACGCTGAAGGCCGAGGCGACGCTGGCCGCCGCCAACCTGGTGTTCCTGCTGCTGCTCGTGGCCGGCGGGGTGATCGTGCCGATGGACAAGTTCCCCGGCGGCGTGCAGTCCGCGCTGAACCTGCTCCCCATCTCGGCCCTCTCCGACGGGCTGCGCGACGTTCTCCGGGACGGCGCGTCGATGCCGTGGGGGGACCTCGGGATCCTCGCCGTGTGGGCGGTCCTCGGCCTGGGCGCGGCCGCGAAGTTCTTCCGCTGGGAGTAGGCCGGGGGCTCGGCCCGGCCGGGCGGACCCCCCTCGTGAAAACATGCACAAACGGGCGCCTACGATAGGGCGCATGCCGAAAGTGACCCGTGCCGATGTGACAGCGGCGGCCCGCAATCCGCTCCTCTACATCGCGGAGCGGTGGACCGCCTCCCCAACGATCGTGCGGCGCGCGGCCCTTGCCGCCCTCGTCATGTCCGTCGCCATCGTGGTGACCGGCGGCGCGGTCCGGCTCACCGGCTCCGGGCTCGGCTGCCCCACCTGGCCCAAGTGCACCAGCGACAGCCTGACCGCCACCAGCGAGATGGGCTTCCGCGGCGCCATCGAGTTCACCAACCGGATGCTGACGTACGTGCTGTGCGCCGCGGTCGGCTGGGCGATCATCGCCGCCCGCTCGGCGAAGCCCTGGCGACGCCCGCTGACCCGGCTCGGCTGGGTGCAGTTCTGGGTGGTCATGGGCAACGCGGTCCTGGGCGGCATCGTCGTCCTGGTCGGCCTCAACCCGTACACGGTGGCCGCCCACTTCCTGCTCTCCAGCGCGCTCATCGCGGTCGCGGTGGTCACCTGGCAGCGCACCCAGGAGGGCGACGGCGCGCCAAGGCCCTTGGTGGGCAAGGCAGTTGTGCAGCTGACCTGGCTCCTGGTGGCCGCCTCGGCCACGCTGATCGCGGTGGGCACGGTCGTGACCGGCACCGGGCGGCACCCCGGCGACTCCAAGGACGTGCCGCGCATCCCGCTCGACTGGACGATGATCACGCAGCTGCACGCGGACCTCGCGTGGGTCGTCGTGGCGCTGGCCGTCGCGCTCTGGTTCGTCCTGAAGGCCGTCGACGCCCCGGCCGGGCCGCGCGCCCGGGCCCGCGATCTGTTCCTGGTGCTCATGGGCCAGGGTGTGATCGGTTACGTCCAGTACTTCTTGAAGACGCCCGAGATCCTGGTCGGCCTGCACATGTTCGGCTCGTGCCTGGTGTGGATCGCGGTGCTGCGCGTCCTGCTCTCGCTGCGCGAGCGCCCGGAGGTCTCGGCCGAGGTCCCGGCGCGGTCCGACTCAGCGCTCAGCCACGCCTGACAGTCCGTAGACGCGGCGGGCATTGCCCGCCGCGATCATCCCGGCGACCCGCTGCGCGTCCGTGCGTGACCACGCGCCGTCGCCGACCCAGCCGCCAAGCACCCGGCTGAGCGCCTCCGAGAACAGCCGCGCGCCCACCACGTGCAGTTCGGGCAGCCCGCGCGCCCCGCTGGAGTAGAGCAGCTTCCCGAACGGGGCCAGCTCCAGGATCTCCGCGAGCACGGCGGCCGCCCTCGCCCCCGTCCGCACCAGGGCGGGCCCGACATCCGCGTACACATGCGGGTGGACGCTCGCCAGATGGGCGGTCTGGCGGTGGTACGGATAGCCGTGCAGGAGCACCAGATCGGTGCCGAGCCCGGCCGTCGCGGACGCGAATCCGGCGAGCAGCATCGGGTCGGCCATGCCCACCTGGAGCTGGAGCGGGCGCCCGGCCGCGACCGCGCTCCACAGCAGATGGCGCAGGAGCACCGGGTCCTCAAGGCGCCCGTGTTTGCGTCTGCCCGCCAGCCACCGCCCGGCGGCCCCGCGCACCTCCCCCGGCCCCGGCGGCTCCGGGTCGAGTCCTTCGCGCACGCCCGCCACCGAGGCGAAGGCGACGGCGGAGGCGGCCGAGGTGTGCACGGCCTCGGCGAGGTTGGCGAGGAAGGACTCGACGGTGCCGGAGGTGTCGGCGACCTGCTCGGCGAGGAGTTCGAGGCGGACGATCTCGTGGGCGTCGGCCGCGCCGGCCGCGGCGATCTCGTGCGGGGCGGTGAGGTCCCCGGGCTGCCCGGTGTCCACCAGATAGGTGGAGACCCCGGAGCCCCGCAGCAGGCGCCTGCCCGATTCGAGTACGCCGAGTTCACGGCGGCGGGCCAGATAGCGGGCCGGGGGGCAGTGCGGTTCGAGGCCGAGGAGCGGGGGACACCAGCGGCGTACGGCGAAGCCCGTCTGGGTGTCGAAGAACGTGGTGCCGGTCGCGGGCAGGGTTCCGGTGCGGCCGAGCGCCGTCTCGAAGGTGCCCAGGCCCAGCTCGGTGCGCAGGACCCCGTGGCAGTACTGGTCCACCAGGGTCGGGGTGTCGATCATCCGGGGCTCCCA
Source organism: Streptomyces sp. NBC_00212 (assembly GCF_045206365.1). Lineage (NCBI taxonomy): Bacteria > Bacillati > Actinomycetota > Actinomycetes > Kitasatosporales > Streptomycetaceae > Streptomyces > Streptomyces sp. NBC_00212. Next base: position 6,596,256 of record NZ_CP108115.1, on the reverse strand, counting down.
GCGGTGGACGCGATTCCACCACTCCTAACGGGTGAGCCCCGGATCGGTGTTGCTCGGCGGGCCGCTCAGCCGTTCTTCGGGCCGCCGAGCTGAATGCCGGCCATGCGGGTCCACTCGTACGGGCCGGTCTTGACCTTGGCCGCGAACTCCCCGTCGAAGTCCTCGTGGACGGTGATCCCGGACTTCTCGACCGCGCTCTTGGCGACGGCGTGACTCGGGGCCACGAGGTCGCCCCAGCCGCCGTCCTCGCCGACGAGCACGATGCGGGCGCCGCGCTGGCCGATGTACGCGATCTGCCCCTCGGCGCCGCCGTGCTCCTTGGCGAAGGAGCCGATCTGCCGGGCCAGCTTGTCCGCCCGCCGTTCGGCCTTGGCGGCCTGCTTCTCGTCAACCTGGGTGTCTGCCATGCCGCGATGCTACTAGCGGGTAGCCCCGGGAGCGACAAGAGGGGCCAGTGGCTTGCGCCACTGGCCCCTCTTGTCGCGTCAACGGTGTGGTCAGCGCAGGAACGGGTCCACCGCGACGGCCACGAACAGCAGCGACACATAGGTGATCGACCAGTGGAACAGCCGCATCTCCTTCAGCTTGGTGCCGGTCGCCTCGGACTTGGCGCGGTTCTGCAGCGCGTGCGCCTCCCACAGCCACCAGCCGCCGGAGGCCAGCGCCACGGCCGTGTAGAACCAGCCGGTGTAGCCGAGCGGGGTGAGCAGCAGCGAGACGGCGACCATCACCCAGCTGTAGAGGACGATGTGGCGGGCCACGACCTTGTTGGAGGCGACCACCGGCAGCATCGGCACGCCGACCCGCGCGTAGTCCTCCTTGACCTTCATGGACAGCGGGTAGTAGTGCGGCGGCGTCCAGAAGAACATGACGAGGAAGAGGATGATCGGCGCCCACGACATGGAGTTCGTGACCGAGGACCAGCCGATCAGCACCGGCAGACAGCCCGCGATGCCACCCCACACGATGTTCTGCGAGGTCCGACGCTTGAGGATCATCGTGTACACGACGACGTAGAAGAGCAGCGCGCCGAGCGACAGGGCCGCCGAGAGCCAGTTGACCAGCAGGCCGAACCACAGGGTCGAGACGACGGCCAGCGAGAGGCCGAAGACCAGGCACTCGCGCGGCGAGACCATGCCGGTCACCAGCGGACGCTGGGAGGTGCGGTCCATCAGCGCGTCGATGTCGCGGTCGATGTACATGTTCAGCGCGTTTGCGCCGCCCGCGGAGAGGTAACCGCCAAGGGTGGTGGTGAACACCAGCCACAGCGGAGGAACGCCCTGCTCCGCCAGGAACATCACCGGAATGGTGGTGATGAGGAGCAGTTCGATGATCCGCGGCTTGGTCAGCATCACAAAGGCCTTGACGCGGGCCCCGAATGGCCGATGGCCCCCCGGGCTGGGAGTCAAGATGACCCCTGCGGGTCGGGACTCGACGGCCGTCACGCACACCCCTGACAGAGAAATTCCCAGCAAGTCCCCGGGGATCCGGGACGTTCCCGGACGTGAAGGCCCGGTAAAGACTTGCGCGTACCACGCCACTCTAGACGTTGCCCATACGCCGCCATCCCCGGGGGTGGGGTCGTGTTGGGGGTGGTTCGCCGGGAGGCGGATTTCACCCCTCCCCGGCACCCTGGAGGTGTCTGTCTCAACGTGCAGTCAGTCGAAAAAATGAGCGTTCCGGCGGGGGTAGGCTCGACAGCGCCCGGTGCGCCCTCAGTCACCGGGATTCGACATGTGGAGAGGAGCCCTGACTCAGGGTGAGCACCAAGCCGACCACCACAGACCTCGAGTGGACCGAGCTGGACCAGCGGGCCGTAGACACCGGCCGCGTACTGGCCGCGGATGCTGTACAGAAGGTCGGCAACGGCCATCCAGGTACGGCGATGAGCCTGTCCCCGGCCGCGTACACCCTCTTCCAGAAGGTGATGCGGCACGACCCGGCGGACGCCGACTGGGTCGGCCGCGACCGGTTCGTCCTGTCCGCCGGCCACTCGTCCTTGACCCTCTACGTCCAGCTGTACCTGGCCGGTTTCGGCCTGGAGCTGGACGACCTCAAGGCGTTCCGTACCTGGGGTTCCAAGACCCCCGGCCACCCGGAGTACGGCCACACCACCGGCGTCGAGACGACCACCGGCCCGCTGGGCCAGGGTGTCGCCAACGCGGTGGGCATGGCGATGGCCGCCCGCTACGAGCGCGGCCTGTTCGACCCGGAGGCCGCCCCCGGCACCTCCCCGTTCGACCACTTCGTGTTCGCGATCGCCGGTGACGGCTGCCTCCAGGAGGGCATCTCCTCCGAGGCGTCCTCGCTGGCCGGTCACCAGAAGCTCGGCAACCTGGTCCTTTTGTGGGACGACAACCACATCTCGATCGAGGGTGACACCGAGACGGCCGTCTCCGAGGACACCCTCAAGCGGTACGAGGCGTACGGCTGGCACGTCCAGCGCGTGGCGCCCAAGCCGGACGGCGACCTGGACCCCGAGGCGCTGTACAACGCGATCGAGGCCGCGAAGGCGGTGACCGACAAGCCGTCGTTCATCGCGATGCGCTCGATCATCGCCTGGCCCGCGCCGCACGCCCAGAACACCGAGGCCGCGCACGGCTCGGCGCTCGGCGACGACGAGGTGGCCGCCACCAAGCGCGTCCTCGGCTTCGACCCGGAGAAGACCTTCGAGGTCGCCGACGAGGTCCTGGCGCACACGCGCGAGGCGCTCGACCGCGGCCGTGAGGCCAAGGCCGAGTGGGAGAAGTCGTTCGCCGCGTGGCGCACCGCCAACCCGGAGCGCGCCGCCGAGTTCGACCGCATCAACGCGGGCGAGCTGCCCGAGGGCTGGGAGTCGCACCTCCCGGTCTTCGAGACCGGCAAGGGTGTCGCCACCCGTGCCGCCTCGGGCAAGGTCCTCCAGGCGCTCGGCGCGGTCATGCCCGAGCTGTGGGGCGGCTCCGCCGACCTCGCGGGCTCGAACAACACGACCATCGACAAGACGTCGTCGTTCCTGCCCGCCGGCAACCCGCTGCCGGAGGCCGACCCGTACGGCCGCACCGTGCACTTCGGCATCCGCGAGCACTCCATGGCCGCGGAGATGAACGGCATCGCGCTGCACGGCCACACCCGCATCTACGGCGGCACCTTCCTGGTGTTCTCCGACTACATGCGCAACGCCGTGCGCCTGTCCGCGCTGATGCACCTGCCGGTGACGTACGTGTGGACGCACGACTCGGTCGGCCTCGGCGAGGACGGCCCGACCCACCAGCCGGTCGAGCACCTGGCCTCGCTGCGCGCGATCCCGGGCCTCAACGTGGTCCGCCCCGCGGACGCCAACGAGACGGCCATCGCCTGGCGCGAGGTCCTCAAGCGCTACACCAAGGTGTTCGGCAAGGGGGCCCCGCACGGCCTCGTGCTGACCCGCCAGGGTGTGCCGACGTACGAGGTCAACGAGGATGCCGCCAAGGGCGGTTACGTGCTCTTCGACGCCGAAGGCGGTGACGCTCAGGTCGTGCTCATCGGCACCGGCTCCGAGGTCCAGCTCGCCGTCGGCGCGCGCGAGCAGCTGCAGGCGGCCGGCATCCCGACCCGCGTGGTCTCGATGCCGTGCGTCGAGTGGTTCGAGGAGCAGGACCAGGCGTACAAGGACAGCGTCCTGCTGCCCTCGGTCAAGGCGCGGGTCGCGGTCGAGGCCGGTATCGGTCTGACCTGGCACCGCTACGTCGGTGACGCGGGCCGCATCGTCTCGCTGGAGCACTTCGGCGCTTCGGCCGACGGCAAGGTCCTCTTCCAGGAGTTCGGCTTCACCGCCGAGCACGTGGCCGCCGCGGCCCGGGAATCTCTCGCCGCCGCAGCGCGCTGACGCCGGTATACGAACTAGTAGGAGATGCAATTCTCATGACAGACGCACTCAAGCGCCTCTCCGACGAAGGCGTCGCGATCTGGCTCGACGACCTGTCGCGCAAGCGGATCACGTCCGGCAACCTGGCCGAGCTGATCGACCAGTCGCACGTGGTGGGCGTCACGACCAACCCGTCGATCTTCCAGAAGGCGATCAGCAGCGGTGACGGTTACGAGCAGCAGCTCACCGACCTCGCCGCCCGCAAGGTCACCGTCGAAGAAGCCATCCGCATGATCACGACGGCTGACGTGAGGGACGCCGCCGACATCCTGCGCCCGGTCTTCGACGCGACCGAGGGCCAGGACGGCCGGGTCTCCATCGAGGTCGACCCGCGCCTGGCGCACAACACCAGGGCGACGGTGGCCGAGGCCAAGCAACTGGCCTGGCTGGTGGACCGCCCGAACACGCTCATCAAGATCCCGGCCACCAAGGCGGGTCTGCCGGCGATCGCCGAGACCATCGGCCTCGGCATCAGCGTCAACGTCACGCTGATCTTCTCGCTTGAGCGCTACCGCGAGGTCATGGACGCCTACCTGACCGGCCTGGAGAAGGCCAAGGAGCGCGGCCTGGACCTCTCGAAGATCCACTCCGTGGCGTCCTTCTTCGTGTCCCGCGTGGACACCGAGATCGACAAGCGGATCGACGCGCTCGGCACGGACGAGGCCAAGGCCGCCCGCGGCAAGGCCGGTCTGGCCAACGCGCGGCTCGCCTACGAGGCGTACGAGGAGGTCTTCTCCTCGGACCGCTGGGCCGCGCTCGACAAGGCGCACGGCAACAAGCAGCGCCCGCTGTGGGCCTCGACGGGCGTCAAGGACAAGGCGTACAAGGACACCCTGTACGTGGACGACCTGGTCGCGCCCAACACGGTGAACACCATGCCGGAGGCCACGCTGGATGCGACCGCCGACCACGGGCAGATCACCGGCGACACGGTGACCGGCACCTACGAGCAGTCCCGCGCCGAGCTCGCCGCCGTCGAGAAGCTGGGGATCTCCTACGACGAGGTCGTGCAGCTCCTTGAGGACGAGGGCGTCGAGAAGTTCGAGGCCGCCTGGAACGACCTGCTCAAGTCCACCGAGGCGGAGCTCAAGCGCCTCGCACCCTCGGAGGCGTAAATCTTGTCAAGCAGCAATCCGCTGCGTGACGCCGCAGACCGACGGCTCCCGCGCATCGCGGGGCCGTCGGGCCTGGTGATCTTCGGCGTCACGGGCGATTTGTCCCGTAAAAAGTTGATGCCCGCCATCTACGACCTCGCCAACCGGGGTCTGCTTCCGCCGGGCTTTTCGCTGATCGGCTTCGCCCGCCGCGAGTGGCAGGACGAGGACTTCACGCAGGAGGTCCACGACGCGGTCAAGGCGCACGCCCGTACGCCGTTCCGCGAGGAGGTCTGGCAGCAGCTCATCCAGGGGATGCGCTTCGTCCAGGGCGACTTCGACGACGACGACGCGTTCGAGACGCTGAAGTCGACGATCCAGGAGCTCGACAAGGCGCAGGGCACGGGCGGCAACTTCGCCTTCTACCTCTCGGTGCCGCCGAAGTTCTTCCCCAAGGTCGTCCAGCAGCTCAAGAAGCACGGGCTCGCCGACCAGAAGGACGGCTCCTGGCGCCGCGCGGTCATCGAGAAGCCGTTCGGCCACGACCTGGTCTCCGCCAAGGAGCTCAACCAGGTCGTGCACGAGGTCTTCCCGCCCAACGAGGTCTTCCGGATCGACCACTACCTGGGCAAGGAGACCGTTCAGAACATCCTGGCCCTGCGGTTCGCGAACACCATGTTCGAGCCGCTGTGGAACCGCTCCTACGTCGACCACGTGCAGATCACGATGGCCGAGGACATCGGGATCGGCGGCCGGGCCGGCTACTACGACGGCATCGGCGCGGCCCGCGACGTCATCCAGAACCACCTGCTCCAGCTGCTCGCGCTGACCGCGATGGAGGAGCCCGCCTCCTTCGACGCGGACGCGCTCGCGGCCGAGAAGACCAAGGTCCTCGGCGCCGTGCGGCTGCCCAAGGACCTCGGCAAGGACACGGTGCGCGCGCAGTACGCGGCCGGGTGGCAGGGCGGCGAGAAGGCCGTCGGCTACCTCCAGGAAGACGGCATCGACCCCAAGTCGAAGACCGACACCTATGCCGCGATCAAGCTGGGGATCGACAACCGCCGCTGGGCGGGCGTCCCGTTCTACCTGCGCACCGGCAAGCGGCTCGGCCGGCGCGTCACGGAGATCGCGGTGGTCTTCCAGCGCGCCCCGCACTCCCCCTTCGACCACACCGCCACGGAGGAGCTGGGCCAGAACGCCCTGGTCATCCGGGTGCAGCCGGACGAGGGCGTGACCGTGCGCTTCGGCTCCAAGGTGCCCGGCACCTCGATGGAGGTCCGGGACGTCTCCATGGACTTCGCGTACGGCGAGTCCTTCACGGAGTCGAGCCCCGAGGCCTACGAACGCCTCATCCTGGACGTCCTGCTCGGCGACTCCAACCTCTTCCCGCGCGTGGAGGAGGTCGAGCTGTCCTGGAAGATCCTCGACCCGATCGAGCAGTACTGGGACAGCCACGGCAAGCCCGCCCAGTACCCCTCGGGGACCTGGGGTCCTCACGAGGCGGACGAAATGCTCGCACGAGACGGACGGAGCTGGCGGCGGCCATGAAGATCGACCTTACGGACACCACGGCCAGCAAGATCAACAAGGCGCTGGTCCAGGGCCGCCGGGCCATCGGCACGCCCGCCGTCGGCATGGTGCTCACCCTCGTCATCGTCACCGACGAGGAGAACGCCTACGACGCCCTGCGCGCCGCCAGCGACGCCTCGCGCGAGCACCCCTCGCGCACCCTCGTCGTCATCAAGCGGGTCTCGCGCTCGCCCCGCGACCGCACGACCTCGCGCCTGGACGCCGAGGTACGGGTCGGCGCGGACGCGGGCACCGGCGAGACGGTGGTCCTCCGGCTGTACGGCGAGGTGCTCAACCACGCCCAGTCGGTGGTCCTGCCGCTGCTCCTGCCGGACGCGCCGGTCGTCGTCTGGTGGCCGGTGAACGCGCCGGTCGACCCGGCGCAGGACCCGCTGGGCGCGCTCGCCCAGCGCCGTGTCACCGACACCTACGCGGCCGAACACCCCATCCAGGAGCTGACCGCCCGCGCCGAGGCGTACACCCCCGGCGACACCGACCTGTCGTGGACCCGCATCACGCCGTGGCGCTCGATGCTGGCCGCGGCCCTCGACCAGATCGCCTGCAAGGTGACCGGCGTCGAGGTGGAGGGCGAGGAGTTCAACCCGAGCTGTGAACTGCTCGGCATGTGGCTCGCCGACCGGCTGGACGTGCCGGTCAAGCGCTCCCTGTCCTCGGGCCCCGGCCTCACCGCCGTACGCATGGAGACGTCCGGCGGCCCGATCGTCCTGGACCGCGCCGACGGCTCGCTCGCCACGCTCTCCGTGCAGGGCCAGCCGGACCGCGCGGTGGCGCTGAAGCGCCGCGAGACCTCCGAGCTCATCGCGGAGGAACTGCGCCGCCTCGACCCGGACGACACCTACGCCTCGGCGCTGAAGTTCGGCGTGGACCGGCTCGGCGAGGGCGTCGAGGCCACGGTCGTACCGGCCGCCAAGGAGGACGCGGAGGGTTCGGCCGCCAAGCCGGCTCCCGCGAAGAAGGCGGCTCCGGCCAAGAAGGCAGCGGCCAAGTGAGCACGCCTCAGCTCGTCGTCCATCGCGACAAGGAGCTGATGGCGCAGGCCGCCGCGGCCCGGCTGATCACGAAGGTCGTGGACGCCCAGGCCGCCCGCGGCTCGGCGTCCGTGGTCCTCACGGGCGGCCGCAACGGCAACGGGCTGCTGGCGGCCCTTGCCTCGTCGCCGGCCCGGGACGCGATCGACTGGTCGCGCCTGGACCTGTGGTGGGGCGACGAGCGCTTCGTGCCCGAGGACGACCCGGAGCGGAACTACACGCAGGCGCGGGCGGCGCTGCTCGACGCGGTGCCGCTCGACCCGAAGCGGGTGCACGCGATGCCCGCATCGGGCGGGGCGTACGGCAAGGACGCGGACGCCGCGGCAGCCGCCTACGCGGCGGAGCTCGCGGCCGCCGCCGGTCCCGAGGACCACGGTCCGGTGCCGACGTTCGACGTGCTGATGCTGGGCGTCGGCCCGGACACCCATGTGGCGTCCCTCTTCCCGGAGTTGCCCGCGGTGCGGGAGACCGAGCGGACGGTCGTCGGGGTGCACGGCGCGCCGAAGCCGCCGCCCACCCGGATCTCGCTCACCCTCCCGGCGATCCGGGCGGCGCGCGAGGTCTGGCTGCTCGCGGCCGGCGAGGACAAGGCGCACGCCGCGGCGATAGCCCTGTCGGGCGCGGGCGAGGTGCAGGCCCCGGCGGCCGGCGCCTACGGCCGGGCCCGCACCCTGTGGCTTCTGGACGCGGCCGCCGCGTCCCAGCTGCCGCGGTCGCTGTACCCCCCGGCGTCCGCCTGACGCCTGACGCATCCGGCCCGGCCCGCCCCTTTCGGGGTGGACCGGGCCGGAGTGTTCACCGGGCGTTCCGAGCGCCCTCAGGGTCTCAACGGCCGCGCAGCGAGCGGTACTTGGCGACCAGCGCCTTGCTCGACCCGTCGAGGCCCGGCACGTCCGCGCCCTCGGTCAGGGCGGGCTCGACGCGCTTGGCGAGCACCTTGCCGAGCTCGACGCCCCACTGGTCGAAGGAGTCGATGTTCCAGATGGCGCCCTGCACGAACACCTTGTGCTCGTAAAGGGCGATCAGCTGGCCGAGGACCGAGGGGGTCAGCTCCTTGGCGAGGATCGTGGTGGTGGGGTGGTTGCCCTGGAACGTCTTGTGCGGCACGAGCTCCTCGGCCACGCCCTCGGCGCGCACCTCGTCCGGCGTCTTGCCGAAGGCCAGCGCCTGCGTCTGGGCGAAGAAGTTGGCCATCAGGAGGTCGTGCTGGGCGACCAGGCCCGGCAGCAGGTCGGCGACCGGCTCGGCGAAACCGATGAAGTCGGCCGGGATGACCTTCGTGCCCTGGTGGATCAACTGGTAGTACGCGTGCTGCCCGTTGGTGCCCGGGGTGCCCCACACGACCGGCCCGGTCTGCCACTCGACCGGGTTGCCGTCGCGGTCCACGGACTTGCCGTTGGACTCCATGTCCAGCTGCTGGAGGTACGCGGTGAACTTGGACAGGTAGTGCGAGTACGGCAGCACCGCATGCGACTGGGCGTCGAAGAACGCCCCGTACCACACGCCCAACAGGCCCATCAACAAAGGCACGTTGGACTCGGCGGGGGCGGTGCGGAAGTGCTCGTCGACCAGGTGGAAGCCGTCCAGCATCTCGCGGAACCGGTCCGCCCCCACGGCGATCATCAGGGAGAGGCCGATGGCCGAGTCGAAGGAGTAACGGCCGCCGACCCAGTCCCAGAAGCCGAACATGTTGGCCGTGTCGATGCCGAACTCGGCGACCTTGTCGGCATTGGTGGACAGCGCCACGAAGTGCTTGGCGACGGCGTCCTGACCGGCCTTCAGCTCGGTGAGCAGCCAGTCGCGCGCCGAGGTGGCGTTGGTGATGGTCTCGATGGTGGTGAACGTCTTGGACGCGATGATGAACAGCGTCTCGGCGGCGTCCAGGTCGCGCACGGCCTCGTGGAGGTCGGCGCCGTCCACGTTGGACACGAAACGGACCGTCAACTCCCGGTCGGTGAACGACCGCAGGACCTCGTACGCCATCGCCGGACCGAGGTCGGATCCGCCGATGCCGATGTTGACGACGTTCTTGATGCGCTTGCCGGTGTGGCCGGTCCACTCGCCCGAGCGGATCTTCCCGGAGAACGCGGCCATCTTGTCGAGCACGTCGTGCACGTCCGGCACCACGTTCTCGCCGTCGACCTCGATCACCGCGTCGCGCGGGGCCCGCAGCGCGGTGTGCAGCACGGCGCGGTCCTCGGTCGTGTTGATCTTGTCGCCGCGGAACATGGCGTCCCGCAGTCCGGCGACGTCGGCGGCCGCGGCCAGCTCGCGAAGGAGCGCGAGGGTCTCGTCGGTCACCAGGTGCTTGGAGTAGTCGAGATAGAGATCGCCGACCTGCAGGGTGTATGCGGTGCCGCGGCCGGGCTCGGCGGCGAACAGCTGACGCAGATGGGTGTCGCCCAACTGCTCCCGGTGCTTGCCCAGCGCGATCCACTCGGGCATCTGGTTGAGCCTGGTACGGCTTCCTGCGTTCATCTCCGACATCAGCCCACTTCTTCTCGTACTTGCGTACCTGCCCCGCTGCCCCTCCAACCTAATTGATCAGGCGGTGCGGGCAGGAATCAGCGCGGCGACGGCGGCCGCGAACAAGCCGGACGCCAGCAGGGCCGGGGTGTTGAGGCCCCAGGACGCCGCCGCGGCGCCTCCCACGAGCGCGCCCAGCGGGGCGCCCGCCACGGCCAGCGTGCGGAACGCCGCGCTCACCCGTCCCAGCATCGCCTCCGGCGCGCGCTCCTGCATCAGCGTCGTCAGGTTCACGTTCCACACCATGCCCATCAGCCCGAACAGCGCCATGGCTGCGAGCGTCACCCACAGCGCGCGGACCGTGCCCATGGCCGCCAGACAGCCGGTCTGGACGGCCCCGGCGACCAGCACGCTCCGTATTCGCCCGAGCCGTCGTGCGAGCAGCTGCGCGAGCAGCCCGCCGGCCACGCTCCCGGCCCCGTAGGCCGTGATGGTCGCGGCATAGCTGCTGTGTCCGGCGCCCAGCCAGCCGGTGATGTGCAGGACCAGGGTCGCGATGAGGGCGCCCATGCCGATGTTGCACACGGTGGTGGCCGCGCACAGGCCGCGCAGCGCCCGGTCGGCCCAGAGCGTCCGCAGCCCCTCGGCCGTCTCCGCGCGCAGCGTGGACCCGGGCTTCCTGGCCGCCCGCCGCGGGGCGGCCGGCCGCAGCGAGGCGACGAGGGCCGCGGCGAGTACGTAACTGGCCGCGTCCGCCCCGTACGGCGCCGCCACGGAGACCGCGAGCAGCACCGGCACCAGCGGGGCCGCCAGGAAGCCGCCCGCTATCTGCTGCCCGGTCATCACCCGGGCGTTCGCGCTGCCCAGCGCGCCGCTGGGCACGAGCGAGGGCAGCAGGGCGGTGGCCGCGTTGTCGAAGAGGGTCCCCAGGGTGGTGAGCGCGAAGGCGAGCGCCATCAGCAGGGGCATGGAGGCGTGGCCCGCGCCGACGGCCACCGCGAAGGCGGCGACGAGGGCGCCCCGGACCAGGTCGACGGCCCACATGGCGCGGCGTTGGTCCACCCGGTCGGCGATCGCCCCGCCGAGGAGGCCGAACAGCAGCCACGGCAGATAGCCGCAGGCCGTGACGAGCGCGATGAGGAACGGATCGGTGGTGAGGGTGGTGGCGAGCAGGGGCAGCGCGGCGGTGCGCAGCGAATCACCGAAACGGCTGACGACGGCCGCCGTCCACAGCCTGCCGAATCCCCCGCGCCAGGCCGGTTTCGTCGGCGGAGCGCCCTCCACGACCCCCACTGCTGCCACAACTCCCCCTCGTGATCGGCTGCTTCACAAGGTAGAGGGCGCCACTGACAATCGGGGCTGACCTGCGGTTTCACCCATTGGAGCGGACGCGGTGCGAGCCCGGATACACCGAAGGGCCCTCCGGATGAACCGAGTTCACCCTGTGGGCCCTTCAACTGTCAGATCTCGCCCCGGAGCTTGGCGAGCGCCTCGGCGAGGATCGCCTCGCCGTCCGCGTCGCTGCGCCGTTCGCGCACGTACGCGAGGTGCGTCTTGTACGGCTCGGTGCGCGGCGGGTCCGGCGGGTTGTCCCGGTCCTGTCCTGCGGGGAATCCGCAGCGCGGGCAGTCCCACGTCTCCGGAACCTGTGCGTCACTGGCGAAGCTCGGCTGCGTCTCGTGCCCGTTCGAGCACCAGAAGGAGATGCGGAGGCGTGGCGCGGACTCGCCGCGCTCCGCCTCCCCCATCGGCCCCGCTCCGACCCGGCTTCCCCGGATCGCGTTGCCACTTGCCACGGTCGTAACTCCCTGCGTGATGGTGCTCGAAGATGCCCCAGTCTACGTAAGGCCCAACGCGCGTCCAGTGATTGGAGTTACACCCCACCCCCGAAACGCCGAACGACGACGGCTTACTTGAGCTTCATCAGCAGACCAAGTACGACAATGCACGCGAACCAGCACAGACCGATCGCGACGGTGATGCGGTCGAGGTTGCGCTCGGCGACCGAGGAGCCGCCGACGGAGGACTGCATGCCACCGCCGAACATGTCGGAGAGGCCGCCACCCTTTCCCTTGTGCATCAGCACCAGCAGCATCAGCAGCAGGCTGAAGACGATCAGGGCAATCGAGAACCCGACAATCACGGCTGGACCAACTTCCTAGGACTGATATGGCGACGGGGGCCGGGGGGACATTCCACAATCCCTGTCCCGGCCCCCGCAAGGGTACGACGGATCCGCGCTACCGCATACTTACTGGTCGCGGAAGCGGACGATCTTGACGAACTCGTCGGCGTCCAGTGCGGCACCGCCGACCAGGGCGCCGTCCACGTCGGGCTGGGCCATGATCGCGGCGACGTTCCCGGACTTCACCGAGCCGCCGTACTGGATGCGCACCTTGTCGGCGAGCTCCTGCGAATACAGCTCGGCCAGGCGACCGCGGATCGCTCCGCACACTTCCTGGGCGTCCTCGGGAGTGGCGACCTCGCCGGTGCCGATCGCCCACACGGGCTCGTACGCGATCACGATGGACTCGGCCTGCTCGGCCGGGATGTCCTTGAGGCCGCCGTCGAGCTGGGCCAGCGTGTACTGGACCTGCTGGCCGGCCTTGCGGATGTCCAGGCCCTCGCCGATGCAGAGGATCGGGGTCAGGCCGTGCTTGTAGGCGGCCTTCACCTTGGCGTTGCAGATCTCGTCGCTCTCGGCGTGGTACTGCCGGCGCTCGGAGTGGCCCACGGCGACGTAGGTGCACTTCAGCTTGGACAGCATCGGGCCCGAGATCTCGCCGGTGTAGGCACCGGAGTCGTGCGCCGAGATGTCCTGGGCGCCGTACTTGATCTTGAGCTTGTCTCCGTCGACGAGGGTCTGCACGGAGCGCAGGTCGACGAAGGGCGGCAGGACCGCGACCTCGACGGCCTCGTAGTCCTTGTCGGCGAGCGCGAAGGCGAGCTTCTGGACGTGCGCGATGGCCTCAAGGTGGTTGAGGTTCATCTTCCAGTTGCCCGCCATCAGCGGGGTACGGGTGCTCACGGGTGTTCAGTCCTCCAGTGCGGCGAGGCCGGGAAGCGTCTTGCCTTCGAGGTATTCGAGGCTCGCGCCGCCACCGGTCGAGATGTGGCCGAACTTCGACTCGTCGAAGCCCAGGTTGCGGACGGCGGCGGCGGAGTCGCCGCCGCCGACCACGGTGAAGCCCTTGCTGTCGAGCAGGGCCTGCGCGACGGCGGTGGTGCCGCCGGCGTAGTCGGGGTGCTCGGCGACGCCGACCGGGCCGTTCCAGAAGACGGTCTCGGCGTCGGTGATCTTCGAGGCGAACAGCTCACGGGACTTGGGGCCGATGTCCAGGCCCTCCTTGTCCGCGGGGATCTTGTCCGCGTCGACGGTCTCGAAGTCGGCCGGGGCCTTGGTCTTCAGGTCGGGGAAGTCCTTGGAGACCAGGATGTCGACGGGCAGCACGAGCTCGACGCCGTTCTTCTCGGCGCGCTCCATGTACTCCAGGACGACCGGGATCTGGTCCTCCTGAAGGAGGGAGATGCCGACCTCGTACCCCTTGGCCTTCAGGAAGGTGTACGCCATGCCGCCGCCGATGAGGAGGCGGTCGGCCTTGCCGAGGAGCTCGTCGATGACGGCGAGCTTGTCGGAGACCTTGGCACCGCCGAGGACGACGGTGTAGGGGCGCTTGACGTCCTCGGTGAGCTTCTTGAGGACGCCGACCTCGGTGGCGATGAGGTAGCCGGCGTAGTGCGGCAGGCGGGCCGGCAGGTCGAAGACGGAGGCGTGCTTACGGTGCACGGCTCCGAAGCCGTCGCCGACGTACACGTCCGCCAGGGCCGCGAGCTGGTCGGCGAACTCGCCGCGCTCGGTGTCGTCCTTGGCCGTCTCACCGGCGTTGAAACGCAGGTTCTCGATGACCGCGACCTGGCCGGGCTGCAGCCCGTTGACCGCGTCGTGCGCGGCGGGGCCCACGGTGTCCTGGGCGAACGCGACCGGGGCGCCCAGGAGTTCGGCGAGCCGCTCGGCTGCGGGAAGGAGCGAGAACTGCGGGTCCGGGGCGCCCTTGGGGCGGCCCAGGTGCGAGGCCACGACGACCTTGGCGTCGGCGGCGACGAGCGCCTTGACGGTCGGCAGCACGGCGCGGATGCGGCCGTCGTCGGTGATGAGGCCTTCTGCCAGCGGCACGTTGAGGTCGGCGCGGACGAATACCCGCTTGCCGGCGACCCCTTCGGCGAGAAGTTCGTCGATCGTCTTCATAAAGGGTGACTCCTTGGGAGGTACGTGACGGACGGTCTGGACAGGCAACAGGGCCCGTACAGCGCGTCATTGCGCTGCCCGAGCCCTGTAGCTCACATCAGGTGCCTACCGGACCGAGGTCAGAGCTGGCCGCCGACGAAGACGGTCAGGTCGACGAGGCGGTTGGAGTAGCCCCACTCGTTGTCGTACCAGCCCAGGATCTTCACCGACTTGCCCTCCTGGACCATGGTCAGGGAGGAGTCGAAGGTGCAGGAGGCCGGGTCGCTCACGATGTCCGAGGACACGATCGGGTCCTCGGTGTAGTAAAGGATGCCCTTGAGGTCGCCGTCGTCGGCGGCCTTCTTGAACGCGGCGTTGACCTCGTCCTTGGTGACCTCGCGCTGCAGCTCCACGACGAGGTCGGTGGCCGAACCGGTCGGGACCGGCACGCGCATCGCGATGCCGTCGAGCTTGCCCTTGAGCTGCGGGAGGACCAGAGCGGTGGCCTTCGCGGCACCGGTCGTGGTCGGGATGATGTTCTCGGCGGCGGCGCGGGCGCGGCGCAGGTCCGAGTGCGGGAAGTCCAGGATGCGCTGGTCGTTGGTGTACGCGTGGACCGTCGTCATCAGGCCCTTGACGATGCCGAAGTTCTCGTCGAGAACCTTGGCCATCGGCGCCACGCAGTTGGTGGTGCAGGAGGCGTTGGAGATGACGTGGTGGTTCGCCGGCTCGTACTTGTCCTGGTTGACGCCCATCACGATGGTGATGTCCTCGTCCTTGGCCGGAGCCGAGATGAGGACCTTCTTGGCGCCGCCCGCGATGTGCTTCTCGGCGTCGGCCTTCTTGGTGAAGATGCCGGTCGACTCGATGACGATGTCGACGCCCAGCTGACCCCAGGGGATGTCGGCCGGGTTGCGCTCGGAGAGGACCTTGATGGTGTGGCCGTCGACCGTGATGGTGTCGGCGGTGTGGGTGACCTCGGCCTTCAGACGACCCAGAATGGTGTCGTACTTCAGCAGGTGCGCAGTGGTCGCGGTGTCACCGAGGTCGTTGACAGCCACGATCTCGATGTCAGCACCCTGCTCAAGGAGCGCGCGGAAGTAGTTGCGCCCGATGCGGCCAAAGCCGTTGATGCCTACGCGGATCGTCACGAACCGATCTCCTCGTTAGGTACGCCGGGTTTCTCGACGCCGGCGAGTTGTATGGGATGTCCCCGACCGGTTACGACCCTACCTCCCCGGGGACGCCCGGGTGACATCGAGCGCGTCCGGATGGTTCCGAAATGCCGCCCGGGCGAGCCCGGAGGCCCGTACCTACCTGCCGGTACGGGCCACCAGGGACTTTCGGCCCCACTACGCGGCGTCAGCGGTGCAGTGCGCTGAGCGCCTTGCCCATGACCTGCTTGCGGTCGGCGGCCGCGGGAACGTTCTCCAGGCCGAAGCCGAGGAGGACGGTGTTGCGGGTGGTGACGGCGGCCGAGGAGTGGAAGAGCGCCTGGGAGCGGGCCCAGTCGCCGCTGGTTCCGGGGCTGCCGGCCGGCGGTCCCGGCACGCTCCAGGGGCCGAGCGAGGTCTCGAAGCCCTCGGCCCCCTGCGCGGTGCCGCCGATGACGAGGCGGGTGTCGTCGACGAACGCGCCGAGGCCTCCGGTGCCCGGGTCGGAGACGTAGGAGACGGCGACCTCGACCTGCTTGCCCGCGTACTTGCTGAGGTCGACGGCGACCTGCTGCCAGCCGTTGGAGGAGCCGGTGAAGCGGTTCCAGCTCCCGCTGCTTCCGGTCGCCGTGCAGGCGGGCGAGCCGAGTGTGAGGTAGTGCGCGAGGAAGGGGTGCTCCTGGAGCAGGAAGCCCTGTTCGCACTGGCTGGGCACGCTGGTGGTGCTGCCCCCGTTGGCGTCCGGCAGGGTCGTCCAGTCGTCCTGGCCGACGGTGTGGGCCTCGACGATCACCTGGTCGTAGCCGGGCTCGGTGTCGTAGCTGAGCTGGAAGTCCAGGCTCGGCTTCGCGGTGGCGGCCGTGCCCGTCAGGTCGACGGTGCGGGCGAGCCGCATGTAGGCGTTGTCCTGGTGCTTGGCCGCGGCGAACCAGGACCCCTCGGCGGGCTCGAACGGGGAGCGGACCCCGGGGTAGTCACCGGCCGCCGCGCTCTTGAACTGCGGGAACTGCTGCGGCTTGAGGGTGTCGGAGGTGACGGTGTACGCACCGGCCGCGGTCAGCGGGCTGCCGGGGGCGGCGGCCAGTGAGGCCTTGGCGCCGGCGAGCTGTCCGGTGCCGGCGAAGGCGGGCGGGGACTTGAGGCCGGCCTTGTTGTAGGCGCCGAGGTAGTACTGCGAGAAGTCGTCGGACAGGGCGCCGCCGCCCAAGTCGACGCTGCCGCCTGCCTGTTCACCCGCGTTGACCAGCTTGCCGCCCTCGTTGACGAAGTCGCGTACGGCGAACATCGTGGCGGCGGCGGGCTGGGCGCTTCCGGTGTACCAGACGACGTTCTTGAAATGGCTGAGGACGCCGAGCGCGCTCGGGGTGCCCTGGGTGGCGACGTCCCAGACCGCGGCCTTCTTGCCGTTGTCGGCGAGCGCCTTGGTGTAGAGCGCGGCGTTCTTGGCCGGGGCGGTGCCGCCCTCGTCGGCGAGCACCAGGGTGTCGGCCTTCGGCCGGTCGGCCACGGTGTACGTGAACGGCGTGCTGGCCGTCTTCTTGCCCGCGGCGGTCCGCCCGGTGAACCACACCTCGACCTTGTCGCCGGCGTCGGCGTCCTCGACCTTGGCGCGGTACTGGTCGAAGCGCAGGTTGTCGTGCCCGCCGTAGACCTCGCCGCCCTTCCAGGGCTCCAGGTCCTCGGTCTGCGTACGGCCGCCGTTGATGCGGTAGTTGAGGGTCTTGTCGCGCACCGACTTGCGTACGGTGACGGCGACTTCCTGGTCGTCGTCGCGGGTGTACGAGGTGGCGAAGGTGTCCGGCGTGAAGTCGGGGGCGTCGATGCCGACCGAGGAGGAGGGCTGGTCGGGGTGGGCGGTGGTCTCGGCGACCGAGAGCGCGAAGGGGATGTTCTTCTCGAACTCGCCCTGGATCAGCTTCTCGCTGTCGGGGAAGTTGAAGTCCGAGGGGCAGTCCGCCGCGTTCCACTCGTCATTGGGGTCCACGTTCGAGGCGGTGGTGCAGGTCGACATCTCGGGGGTGAACATCATCGTGCCGTTGACGTTCGCCGCGTGGCCGTCGGCCTCGCCGTTGGTGGTGTACAGCGCGGAGGAGACCTCGGAGAGGTAGCCGGGGATGGCCGGCTTGTCGGGGGTGCCCGCGAGCGACTTGTAGATGACGTCGTCGGGGGTCGGTGTGGCGACCTGCCAGCCCACTCCGTACAGCAGCAGTTCGGCCGCGGAGTGGTAGTTGATGGCGTAGTTGAAGTGGACCCGCTTCTCGAAGGAGTCGAGCGCCTTGGTCTCGGGCTCGCTGCCCGCGCTCGGGCCGCGGTAGGTCTCGTTCGCCGGATCGGGGGACGAACCCTCGTTGTCGTAGCCCCACTTGTAGGGGAAGTTGCGGTTGGGGTCGACGCCGTCGCCGGCCGTGATCTTGCCGTCGCCGTTGTTGTCGCGGAGATTCTTGCGCCACAGCCGGTTGCCGGGCGTGAACGTGAAGTCGTAGCCGTCCGGGTTGGCGGAGATCACGAACCACAGCTCGGTGGAGTCCACGATCTTGGTGATCCGCGGGTCCTTGCCGTAGTTGTCGAGGTAGTAGTGCATCAGCCGCCGGGTCATCTCGGGGGTGATCCACTCGCGGGCGTGCTGGTTGGACATGTAGAGCGTGGCGGGCTTGGAGCCGTCCTTGGACTTGTTGGCGCCCTTGGTGAGCTTCACGGCGAGGATGTCCTGGCCGTTGACGGTCTTGCCGATCGACTCGACCTTGGTGAGGGACGGGTTGGCCCTGCCGGTGTCGAGGATCTCCTGCTTCAGCCCGTTCGGGCCGCTGTACGGGCGGAACACGCCGTCGCCCGCGGCCTTGAGGCGGCTCTGGGCCTGGGCGGAGACCTTGTGCTCGGTGAGCTTCACGCCCTTGCCGCTCAGCGCCGCGGCCTGGGTCTTGGTGAGGTACAGCTCGACTCCGGCCGAGCCCTTGGCGGGCAGCTGGGCGCCCAGCTCCTGGGCGTCGGCACCGGCCTCCAGGAGCAGCGGCAGCTGTGCCCGGCTGACCTGGGCGTTCCAGACGACGATGCCCTCGCCGTCCGCTCCGCTCTGACTGGCCTGGGCGACGGGTGCCGCCACCAGTCCGGCCGTCAGCAGTGATGCGGCGGCGAGGATCGCTCTCGCTCTGCGTCTCATGAGCCCCCCTTGCAGTTGTCTGCCACGAAAGTGGACAGACGCCAGGCTCATGACACTTCATGATCATGTCAATACCGCGGAGCTCCGCGCCGGTCCGGGCCGAAAACGGAACCGGCGCCCACCAAGTGGGCGCCGGGCGAGCCGAGTTGAGGAGCGGGCGGGATCAGCCGACCAGGCCGTCCGCCATCTCCTCGCTCAGGTTGGACTCGGTCCCGGGGATCCCCAGATCCTGGGCCCGCTTGTCGGCCATCGCGAGCAGACGGCGGATCCGGCCCGCGACCGCGTCCTTGGTCAGCGGCGGGTCGGCGAGCGCGCCCAGCTCCTCCAGGGAGGCCTGCTTGTGCTCCATGCGCAGCCGGCCGGCCGCCGCCAGGTGCTCGGGGACCTCCTCGCCGAGGATCTCCAGGGCGCGCTGGACGCGGGCCCCGGCGGCCACCGCCGCGCGGGCCGAGCGGCGCAGGTTGGCGTCGTCGAAGTTGGCCAGGCGGTTGGCGGTGGCGCGGACCTCGCGGCGCATCCGCCGCTCCTCCCAGGCCAGCACCGACTCGTGCGCGCCGAGGCGGGTGAGCAGCGCGCCGATCGCGTCGCCGTCGCGGACGACCACCCGGTCCACACCGCGCACCTCGCGGGCCTTCGCCGCGATCTGGAGCCGACGGGCGGCACCGACCAGGGCGAGGGCCGCCTCCGGGCCCGGGCAGGTCACCTCCAGGGACGAGGAGCGGCCCGGCTCGGTCAGCGAGCCGTGCGCCAGGAACGCGCCGCGCCAGGCGGCCTCGGCGTCACAGGTGGCCCCCGAGACCACCTGGGGCGGCAGGCCGCGGATGGGCCGGCCCCGGCCGTCGACGAGCCCGGTCTGGCGGGCCAGCTGGTCGCCGCCCGCCACGACCCGCACGACGAAGCGAGAGCCTCTGCGCAGGCCGCCCGGAGCCATCACGATCAGCTCGGAGCTGTGCCCGAAGATCTCCAGAATGTCCCGCTTCAGCCGGCGTGCCGCCATCGCGGTGTCCAGCTCCGCCTCGATCACAATGCGGCCGCTCACCAGGTGCAGCCCGCCCGCGAACCGAAGAATCGCCGAGACCTCCGCCTTCCTGCAGCAGGTCCGGGTGACGGGCAGCCGGGAAATTTCGTCCTTCACCGCCGGCGTCATCGCCATGGGCCGATCCTTCCATGCATCCGGAAAATACGGTCGTACGCGGCGGCCAACAGCTCCGGATCATGCTTCGGAGAACCATCGGGCCTGGCCACCGGCGCCAGCTCGACCTCGGCTCCGAGCCGTTTCGCGGCATCGGTCAGGCTCCCCCGGTCGGGCACGGCGGCCTCGTCGGCCAGCACCACGTCGAAGGCGAGTTTAGGGGCGTGTCGTCCCAAAACCTCCAAATGACGCTGCGGAGAGAAGCCATCGGTTTCACCCGGTTGTGGCGCGAGGTTCAGCGAGAGGACCTTGCGGGCCTTGGTCTCGGTGAGCGCGTCGAGCAGTTCGGGCACCATCAGATGCGGGATGACGGAGGAGAACCAGGAGCCCGGACCGAGCACCACCCAGTCCGCGTCGAGCACCGCGGCGACCGCTTCGGGGACGGCCGGCGGGTCGTGCGGGACCAGCTGCACGGAGAGCACCTCGCCGGGCGTGAGCGCCACCGTGGCCTGGCCGCGCACGGTGTCCACGTCGTCGGGACGCTCCGGATCGTGACCCCGTACGAGGGCCTCCAGCTCCAGCGGGACCGCCGACATCGGAAGGACCCGGCCCTGGGCGCCGAGCAGCTTGCCGACCAGGTCGAGCGCCTGCACATGGTCGCCGAGCTGCTCCCACAGGGCGACGATCAGCAGGTTGCCCACCGCGTGCTCGTGCAGGTCGCCCTTGGACTGGAAGCGGTGCTGGATGACGCGGGACCAGGTCTGGCCCCAGTCGTCGTCGCCGCACAGCGCCGCGAGCGCCTTGCGCAGGTCGCCCGGCGGCAGCACGCCCAGCTCGTCGCGGAGGCGGCCGCTGGAGCCGCCGTCGTCGGCCACGGTGACGACGGCGGTCAGGTCGCCGGTGATCCGGCGCAGCGCGGCGAGCGAGGCGGACAGGCCCATGCCGCCGCCGAGCGCGACGACCTTGGGCTGGGCGCCCCGCTTGCGGCCGGTGCGCAGCACCGGTCCGGCGGTGCGCCGGCGGTACACCTTCACTCGCGCCCCATGTCCCGGTGGACGACGACGGTCTCGATCCCCTCGGAGGCGAGACGGGCGGCGAGCTTCTCGGACATGGCGACCGAGCGGTGCTTGCCGCCGGTGCAGCCCACCGCGATCGTCACGTACCGCTTGCCCTCGCGGCGGTAGCCCGTCGCGATCAGCTGGAGCAGCTCGCTGTACTGGTCGAGGAACTCCTTGGCGCCGGGCTGGTTGAAGACGTAGCCCGACACCTCCTCGTTGAGGCCGGTGAACGGACGCAGCTCCGGCACCCAGTGCGGGTTGGGCAGGAAGCGGCAGTCGACCACCAGGTCGGCGTCGACCGGCAGGCCGTACTTGTAGCCGAACGACATGACGGTGGCGCGCAGCTCCGGCTCCTCGTCGCCGGCGAACTGGGCGTCCATCTTGGCGCGCAGCTCGTGGACGTTGAGGCTGGAGGTGTCGATCACCAGGTCGGCGTCGCCGCGCAGCTCGCGCAGCAGGTCGCGCTCGGCGGCGATGCCGTCGACGATCCGGCCGTCGCCCTGCAGCGGGTGCGGGCGGCGCACCGACTCGAAGCGGCGCACCAGGGCGTCGTCGGAGGACTCCAGGAAAACGATCCGCCGGGTGACTTCCTTGGCGTCGAGGTCGGCGAGCGACTCGCGGAGGTTGTCGAAGAACCTCCGGCCGCGCACGTCGACGACGACGGCGATGCGCGCCACGTTGCCCTGGGAGCGGGCGCCGAGCTCCACCATGGTGGGGATCAGCGCGGGCGGCAGGTTGTCGACGACGAACCAGCCGAGGTCCTCCAGGCACTTGGCGGCGGTGCTGCGCCCGGCGCCCGACATACCGGAGATGATCACCAGCTCGGGGATGGGCGCATCGGCCCCGCCGGCCTCGATCGTCGTGCCCGTACTCACGTGTACTCCCGCTTCTCGGTCTTCTTCGTGCTGCTCAGTCATGGCGTGCCCCCGTCGTCCTCTTCAATGATCTCTCCTGTCGCCGTGTTCACGGCGGGCGCGGCCGGGGCCGCTTCGGCGAGGGCCGCGGCCAGGGTCTCGGCCGTCTTGCGGCCTATGCCGGGGACCTCGCAGATCTCGTCGATTGTCGCCGACCGGAGCTTCTTCACCGAGCCGAAATGCTTGATCAGAGCATGCTTGCGGGTGTCGCCGAGGCCGGGCACGGCATCCAGCGGCCCCGCCTTGAAGCGCTTCGTCCGTTTGGCCCTCTGATAGGTGATGGCGAACCGGTGAGCCTCGTCACGCACCCGCTGGAGGAGGTAGAGCCCCTCGCTGGAGCGCGGCAGGACCACCGGGTCGTCCTCCTCGGGCACCCAGACCTCTTCGAGCCGCTTGGCGAGCCCGCACACCGCGATGTCGTCGATGCCCAGCTCGTCCAGGGCCCGCTTGGCGGCGGCGACCTGCGGCTGCCCGCCGTCGACGACCAGGAGCTGCGGCGGGTAGGCGAACCGCTTGGGGCGGCCGTCCTCCTCCTGGAGCGCGGACACCTCGCCGGACACCGCGCCGGCCTCCTGGCCGGGTGCCTCGCCGCCGTCCTGGCCCTCGTCCTCGACCCACTCCCCCGTGCGCGCCTTCTCGGCCAGGTAGCGCCTGAAGCGGCGGCTGATCACCTCGTGTATGGACCGGACGTCGTCCTGGCCCTCGCCGTGCCAGATTTGCGTGTCTCCGACACGACCCTTGATCTGGAAGCGCCGGTACTCGCTCTTGCGTGCCAGGCCGTCCTCGAAGACCACCATGGACGCCACGACGTCGTCGCCCTGGAGGTGGGAGATGTCGAAGCACTCGATGCGCAGCGGCGCGCTGTCGAGCTCCAGGGCCGCGGCGATCTCCTCCAGGGCGCGCGAGCGGGTCGTCAGGTCGGAGGCGCGCTTGGTCTTGTGCAGCGCGAGGGCCTGCTGGGCGTTGCGCGCGACCGTCACCATCAGGTCCTTCTTGTCGCCGCGCTGCGGGATGCGCAGCGAGACGCCCGAGCCGCGCCGGCTCGCCAGCCAGCCGCTCACCGCCTCCGCGTCCTCGGGGAGCGCCGGGACGAGGACCTCCTTCGGCACGGAGTCGCCGGTCTCCTCGCCGTACAGCTGCTGGAGCGCGTGCTCGACCAGGCCCGCGGTGTCGACCGCCTCGACCTTGTCGGTGACCCAGCCGCGCTGGCCACGGACCCGGCCGCCGCGCACGTGGAAGATCTGGACGGCCGCCTCCAGCTCGTCCTCGGCGACCGCGATCAGGTCGGCGTCGGTGGCGTCGTTGAAGACGATCGCGTTCTTCTCCAGGGCCTTCTTGAGCGCCTCTATGTCGTCGCGGAGGCGGGCCGCCCGCTCGTACTCCATGTCCTCGGCCGCGGCCATCATCTGCTGCTCGATACGGCGCAGGTACGCCCCCGTGCGGCCGGCCATGAAGTCGCAGAAGCCCTCGGCCAGTTCGCGGTGTTCCTCGGGGGTGACGCGGCCGACGCAGGGAGCCGCGCACTTGCCGATGTAGCCGAGCAGACAGGGCCGGCCGATCTGCGCCGAGCGCTTGAACACGCCCGCCGAGCAGGTGCGTACCGGGAAGACGCGGAGCATCAGGTCGACGGTCTCGCGGATCGCCCAGGCGTGCCCGTACGGACCGAAGTAGCGCACGCCCTTCTTCTTGGCGCCGCGCATGACCTGGACGCGCGGGAATTCCTCGTTCATCGTCACCGCGAGGTACGGATAGCTCTTGTCGTCGCGGTACTTGACGTTGAAGCGCGGGTCGAACTCCTTGATCCAGGAGTATTCGAGCTGGAGCGCCTCCACTTCCGTGGCGACGACGGTCCACTCCACGGAGGCGGCCGTGGTGACCATCGTGGCCGTGCGCGGGTGCAGACTCGTCAACGGCTGGAAGTAGTTGGCGAGGCGCTGGCGCAGGGACTTCGCCTTCCCGACGTAGATCACCCGGCGGTGCTCGTCGCGGAATTTGTAGACCCCCGGCGAGTCGGGGATCTGTCCCGGCTTGGGGCGGTAGCTGGAGGGGTCTGCCATGTCCACCACCCTACTGGCGGGGGCTGACAACGCGGCCTCTCCCATGGGGTCGGGCGGTGAACGGACCGGTGCGGGAGGCGCGCCGTCGCAGCCCCCCGCACCGGTCCGGGTGCTACGCCTGCCCGGCCGGGCGGCGGCGCCTGCGCAGCGCCGCCGTGCCGGTGAGGCCGAGCGCGAGGAGCGCGCCCGCGCCGGCCACGGTGGAGACCACCGGCAACGAGCCGTCGTGGTGCCCGGACGCGACGGCCGCGGCCTGGGCGGCCTGGGCCTTGGTCTCCGCGGCCGTCTCGCCGTAGCCGCCGGCCTTGCCCGACCTGTCGTAGGCCGAGCCCGGCAGCTTGTCGCCGTACGCCTTGGCGACGCGCTTCTGGTAGGCGGCGAGCGTGGTGCCCCTCGCGCCGATCGCCTTGACGGCGTCCTCGTCGAGCGGCAGCACCTCGCTGCCCTTCTCGACGTACCAGGCGTTGATCTGCGGCTCCTGGAACACGGTGCCGCCGGGGAGCTTCGCGGCCCCGGCCGCGGCGTAACGGGACTCGTCGTCGCCGGTGGCTATGTTCACCACCTTCCAGGAGGCGCCCTGCTGAACCGTCCACAGCGAGGCCTTCTGGCCGTCCGAGGAGACGGCCGTCGAGGCCAGGTATTCCAGCTGTGCGACGGGTGCGCCCGCCTTCCCCGCCACGAACTGCGGGGAGAGCGCGTAGACGGGCACCGCGTCGCCCTCGATGTGCGGGGCGGCGGCCTTCAGCGCCACCTTGCCGTCCCGTGCGAAGAAGCGGGAGAGCGTGTCGAGGGTGGCGGGGGCGGACGCGGCCTGGCGGGCCGCGGCCTTCGACTCGGCGGAGGCGAGCGGCGCCTGGTCGGCGAAGGCGTGCGGGGCGGCGAGAGCGATCAGCGCGGCGGCGACGGCCGCGGGAGCGAGGCGGGTCAACTTCATCGTCGTCACGCCCCGATCCGGTACAGCGAGTGGGTCCAGGAGAAGGAGTTGTTGTTGACGTACCAGTCGTGCGACGCCCAGTTGTAGCGGGTGCTCGATGGCCATGGGTCGCCCCAGTACACCCAGCTGCTGGCGTCGTCGTAGCCGTACACGACGTGCATGTGGCCGCCGCCGCTGGACCACTGGATGCGGGTCTCGATCGGACGGTTGTTGTTGATCTCGGTCTGTACGGTCGAGTAGCGCAGCCAACCGGTCACGTACGAGCCCGAGTTGATGCCGGCCCAGTCCAGGGCGTTCTGCACATTGCCCAGGTCGGCCTGCCAGTTGGGGCAGTCGTAGCCCTGCGCCCGGCCGAAGGCCGCGTTGCAGAACTGGTTCTGGGTGTAGTTGCGGCCGAACCAGGTGGCGATGGTGTTGCCGCTGCCGGCCCAGCACCAGTTGTCCTTCTGCTGCGACTGCATCGTGATGTTGAGCCTCTTGGAGCTCGCCGCGGCGGCTGCGGCGGGCACCGGCTTGTCGCTGTGCGGGGCGGCGGTGGCCGTTGCCGTGGGGGCGGCAAACAGGGCCGCCACCACGAGGGTGAGGGCGGACAGCCGTCTCTTCTTGCTGCGCATCGCGTTCCTCCCATGGCGGGGTGGGGGGTTGGGGATGGTGGAGGATCGCGTCCGGACGCTTGTGGTTGAGCATCGGACGTTGTCGAGAACAGGTCAACGCGCTTCAATGCGGGGTGGGACGCGGGTGTGAACGAAGTGGCCGGAGTGTGAACAACTCCCCTGCCGCCACCAGGTTTTCCCCGACCTGACGCCGCCTCGCGCCCACCCCCCACCGTGAACGTTCACTGAGGAGTCCCCCATGCTCCACACCGAGGCCGATCTGACGCAGGTGCTGCACACCGGCCCGTTCCACCTGGCACTGCGCGCTGCGCTGTCCGTCCGGGGCCTGCCGCTCCAGCGGGTCCAGCACCATCTCGCCGGGCGCGGCATCAAGGTCGGCGTGACCAGCCTGAGTTACTGGCAGCAGGGGGCGCGCCGGCCCCAGCGGCCCGAGTCGCTGCGCGCCGTGCGGGGCCTGGAAGAGGTGCTCGGCCTGCCCGCGAACTCCCTGCTGCGCCTCCTCGACGACACCTCCGCAGCCGAGGTCGAGCGCCCCGCCGGACGCTCCTACCGCTCCCTCGTCGAGGCATCGGGGGTGGTGGAGCAGCTCATCGGCGAGCTGGAGTCCCCGGTGGACGGCGGGCTGCACACCGTCGGCCACCACGAGCGGATCCGCATCGGCGCGGCCCGGGAACTGCTCGGCCGCGACTCGCAGCACGTCGTACGGGCCCACCGCGACGGCGTCGACCGCTATCTGGCCATCCACCGCGGGGACGCCGGCTGCGATCCGGCCCGGGTCGAGGTGCGCGCGGGCGAGAACTGCCGCACCGGCCGCGTCCGCTGGGACGACGCCACCGGGGTCCTGGTCGCCGAGCTGCTCTTCGACACCCGGCTGCGGGCCGGCGAGACGTACCTGTTCGGATACGGCTTCGAGGACGGCACGGGCGGTCCGAGCCGGGAGTACGTGCGCGGCTTCAGTTTCGCGGGCGGCCAGTACGTGCTTCAGGTGCGGTTCGACGAGCGGGCCCTGCCGGCCCGCTGCCGCCGCTTCGCCCAGACCTCCACGGGCGCCACCCGCTCCGGCCGCAGCGACCTCACCCTCAGCGGGCGGCACCGCTCGGTGCACCTGGTGGAGCAGGGGGTGCGGCCGGGGATCCTGGGGATCGACTGGGACTGGGAGTGAGCGCTTGAGGGGGCCGGGCGTCTTACGCGTCCGGCCCGGCGACCAGCTGGCCGTCCTTGACCTTCACCGGCACCTTGGGCAGCGGCACGGTGGCCGGGCCCTGGACGGGCTTGCCGGTCATCACGTTGAAGCGGCTGCCGTGGCAGGGACAGTTCGCGTGGCCGTCCTCGATCTTCTCCAGGAGGCAGCCGGCGTGCGTGCACTGGGCGCTGAACGCCTGGTACTCGCCCTTGGCCGGGCAGGACACCATGACCCGCTGCTCGCGGTAGAGCTTGGCGCCGCCGACCGGGACCGCGTCGGGCGAGCCGAGCGGTTCGGGCGCGGTCGGGGTCGGCGTCTCGGCGTGGCCGAGCTTGGACTCGGTGGAGCAGGCCGCTACGCCGACCCCCGCGGCCCCGGCGAGGGCGGCGCCTTTCAGCACGGTGCGACGGGCGGCGGGCTGGCCGGTCATGGGTACTCCACTGATCACTGGTCTGGCCGGTCGCCTGCGCGGCCGACGCTGTCGTCGCGCGCAACCGACCCGGGTTGCGCCATCGACGATACCGGCGCAGATCGCCCGCCCTCCGCCGGGGCTGCCGGAGCGGTGGTGGGATGGGTTACGTTCTGGGCCGTGATCGTCGTCGCCGGAGAGTCCCTCATCGACCTGGTGCCGCAGCACCCCGAGGATCCGCTGGGGCCGCTGGCGCCACGGCCCGGTGGCGGCCCGTACAACACCGCGGTCGCCCTGGGCCGGCTCGGAGCGGGGGCCGCCTTCTGCTCCCGGGTGTCCACGGACGGCTTCGGCGAGGCCCTCCTGGGCGGCCTGCACGCGGCCGGGGTGGACACGTCCCTGGTGCAGCGCGGCCCGGAACCGACGACGCTGGCCGTGGCGAGCCTCGCGCCGGACGGTTCCGCGCGCTACGGCTTCTACGCGGACGGCACCGCCGACCGCCTCTTCGAACTGCCCCCTCAACTCCCGCCCGAGGCAAGCGCGTTGGCCCTTGGCACGTGCTCCCTGGTACTCGAACCGGGCGCGACCGCGTACGAGGCGCTGCTCCGCAGGGAATCCGCCCGGGGCGTCCTCACCCTCCTCGACCCGAACGTCCGCCCCGGCCTGATCCCGGACCCGGACGCCTACCGGTCGCGCTTCAGAAGCTGGCTGCCGTACGTGTCCCTCCTGAAGCTCTCGGAGGAGGACGCGGCGTGGCTGGGCGGCGAGGTGGCGGAATGGCTGGCGGCGGGCCCACAAGCGGTGGTGGTCACGCGGGGCGCGGCAGGCCTGACGGCCTTCACGTCGCAGGGCGCCGAGCACTCGGTCCCCGCCGAGCGGGTGGCGGTGGCGGACACGATCGGCGCGGGCGACACGGTCAACGCCGCGCTGCTGCACCGGCTTGCGGACCTGGACGCGCTCGCTTCGGCGGACTGGCCGGAGGTGCTCCGCCACGCGGCGAGGGCAGCGGGCCTGACCTGCACGAGAGAGGGCGCGCAGCCGCCCACCGCGGAGGAGCTGGAAAGGGCCTGAGCATCGCGCCGGAGCCCACCCCCTTCCGGGGATTCCGGGGAGCGACTGCCAGCCACCCCGGCAGCGAGTCCAGCCGCCGTGAAGGCGCTCGGCCCGGCAGGAGAGGCCTGGGGCAGCCCTCGAAGAGAGGGTGCAGCCGGCAGAGCCCTCGCAGGGTTCGAGGGGCGGAGGTCCCCGTGGGGGTCTAGGGGGCGAAGCCCCCAGAAGGGTCTGGGGGCAAAGCCCCAGGAGGCGAACCTCCCCCGCCCCTTCCCGACCCCGGAGGGTCTCGGGAAGGGGCGGGGTGGGGAACTCAGGCCTTGCGAGCCCGGGTCGCCTTCTTCGCCGGGGCCGCCTTCTTCGCCGCGGAGGCCGTCCGAGCAGAGGCCGTCTTCTTCGCGGGCGCGGCCTTCGCCGCGGAAACCGCCTTCTTGGCCGCCGCCTTCTTCACCGGCTTGCGCACCGGAACGGACGCGTCACTGATCCGGTCCGCCCCCAGAATGTCCCGCAGGAACTTGCCCGTGTGGCTGGCCGGCACCGAGGCGACCTGCTCGGGTGTGCCCTCGGCGATGACGAGGCCACCCCCGTTGCCGCCCTCGGGCCCCATGTCGACGACCCAGTCCGCCGTCTTGATGACGTCCAGGTTGTGCTCGATGACGATCACCGAGTTCCCCTTGTCGACCAGGCCCGAAAGCACCTTGATCAGCTTCGAGATGTCCTCGAAGTGCAGCCCGGTGGTGGGCTCGTCGAGCACGTACACCGTCCGCCCCGTGGACCGCTTCTGGAGCTCGGAGGCGAGCTTCACGCGCTGGGCCTCACCACCCGACAGGGTCGGCGCGGACTGCCCGAGCCGGACGTACCCGAGCCCGACCTCGTTCAGCGTCCTCAGATGACGGGCGATCGTCGGGACGGCCTCGAAGAACTCCAGACCCTCCTCGATCGGCATGTCGAGGACCTCGGCGATGGACTTGCCCTTGTAGTGGACCTCCAGCGTCTCCCGGTTGTAGCGCGCCCCGTGGCAGACCTCGCACGGGACGTACACGTCCGGCAGGAAGTTCATCTCGATCTTGATGGTGCCGTCGCCCGAGCAGTTCTCGCAGCGGCCGCCCTTCACGTTGAAGGAGAACCGCCCGGGGAGGTAGCCCCGGACCTTGGCCTCCATGGTCTCCGCGAAGAGCTTGCGCACATGGTCGAAGACGCCCGTGTACGTCGCCGGGTTGGACCGCGGGGTGCGGCCGATGGGCGACTGGTCGACGTGCACGACCTTGTCGACCAGGTCGTCGCCGTCGACCCGGGTGTGCCGCCCGGGCACGCTGCGCGCCCCGTTCAGCTCGCGGGCCAGGTGCGTGTAGAGGATGTCGTTGACCAGCGTCGACTTGCCCGAGCCGGAGACGCCGGTGACGGCGGTCAGCACGCCGAGCGGGAACGAGACGTCGATGTCCTGGAGGTTGTTCTCCTTCGCGCCGTGCACGGTGAGCCGGCGCGTGGGGTCCATGGGCCGCCGGATGTCGGGCAGCGGGATCGACCTCTTGCCCGCCAGGTACTGGCCGGTCATCGACTCCTTGTTGCTGAGCAGTTGCTTCAACGGGCCGCTGTGGACGACCTTTCCGCCGTGCTCACCGGCGCCGGGGCCGATGTCGACGACCCAGTCGGCCACCTTGATGGTGTCCTCGTCGTGCTCGACGACGATCAGGGTGTTGCCCATGTCGCGAAGGCGTACGAGCGTCTCGATGAGGCGGTGGTTGTCGCGCTGGTGCAGCCCGATCGACGGCTCGTCCAGGACGTAGAGCACGCCGACCAGGCCCGAGCCGATCTGGGTGGCGAGCCGGATGCGCTGGGCCTCGCCGCCGGAGAGCGTGCCGGCCGCGCGGTTGAGCGAGAGGTAGTCCAGGCCGACGTCGACCAGGAACTTCAGCCGCTCGTTGACCTCCTTCAGAACCCGCTCGGCGATCTTCTTGTCGCGGCTGTTGAGCTTCAGCTCGGCCAGGAAGTCCGCACAGTCGCTGATCGACATCGCGGAGACCTCGGCGATGGACCGCTCCATCACGGTGACCGCGAGGACCAGGGGCTTCAGGCGCGTGCCCTCACAGGTGGGGCAGGGCACCTCGCGCATGTAGCCCTCGAAGCGCTCGCGGGCGCCGTCGCTCTCCGCCTCGGAGTGACGCCGCTTGACGAACGGCACGGCGCCCTCGAAGGAGGTGGTGTACGCCCGCTCGCGGCCGTACCGGTTGCGGTAGCGGACCTCGATCTGGGTCTTGTGGCCGTACAGCAGCGCCTTCTTGGCGCGCTGCGGAAGCCCGGCCCAGGGGATGTCGGTGCGGAAGCCCAGCTCGTCGGCGAGCGCGCCCACCAGGCGGGCGAAGTAGTCCTTGGTGTGGCCGAGCGACCACGGCGAGACCGCGCCCTCGTCGAGGGACTTGTCCTCGTCCGGGATGATCAGCTCGGGGTCGACCTCCATGCGAGTGCCGATGCCGGTGCAGTCGGGGCAGGCGCCGAACGGCGAGTTGAAGGAGAAGGAGCGTGGCTCCAGCTCCTCGAAGGACAGGTCGTCGTACGGGCAGTACAGGTGCTCCGAGTACATCCGCTCGCGCTCGGGATCGTCGGCCGCCAGGTCGACGAAGTCGAGCACGACCATGCCGCCGGACAGGCCGAGCGCGGTCTCCACGGAGTCCGTGAGCCGGCGCTTGGCGCTGTCCTTCACCGTGAGGCGGTCGATGACCACCTCGATGGTGTGCTTCTCCTGCTTCTTCAGCTTGGGCGGCTCGGCGAACTGGATGGTCTCGCCGTCGACCCTGGCTCGGCTGTAGCCCTTGGTCTGGAGGTCGGCGAACAGGTCGACGAACTCGCCCTTGCGCTCGCGCACCAACGGCGAGAGCACCTGGAAGCGGCTGCCCTCGGGCAGTTCGAGGACCTTGTCGACGATGGCCTGCGGCGACTGGCGGGAGATCGGCCGGCCGCACTCGGGGCAGTGCGGCTTGCCGATGCGCGCGAAGAGCAGGCGCAGGTAGTCGTAGACCTCGGTGATGGTGCCGACCGTCGAGCGCGGGTTGCGCGAGGTCGACTTCTGGTCGATGGAGACCGCGGGCGAGAGACCTTCGATGAAGTCGACGTCCGGCTTGTCCATCTGGCCGAGGAACTGGCGGGCGTACGAGGAGAGCGACTCGACGTAGCGGCGCTGCCCCTCGGCGAAGATCGTGTCGAACGCGAGGGAGGACTTGCCCGACCCCGAGAGCCCGGTGAAGACGATGAGGGAGTCGCGCGGCAGGTCGAGCGAGACGTTCTTGAGATTGTGCTCGCGCGCGCCACGGACGATGAGACGGTCGGCCACGCCGGTCCGCACCTTTCTAGAGAGAGCGAGGGAGCTCCAGGAGCCCCCGTCCCAGGGTATGGGGGACGCCTCGGTGATGTTGTTGATTCTTGGATGAATCCGGACACGTTCCGAACCGGATCCGGAGAAGGGAACCGACTACGAGCGTATAGCACGCGCATTCGATTTACGGACTCGTCCAGCCACCTTCACCCGGACGAGTGGCGGAGCTATCGTCGGCGCCATGATTGATCACGCGCGCGACCTGGTCTCTGTACGCGAAGCCACCGAGCGGCTGCTCACCGCAGCCTCCGCACTGGACAACGCCTCCGTCGCCGAGCCGTCACGGCTGCCCGGCTGGAGCCGCGGCCACGTACTGGCCCATATCGCACGGAACGCGGATGCGCTCGTCAACGTGCTGGCCGGGCGGCCCATGTATCCGAGCGCCGAGACCCGGGACGCGGACATCGACCGCGACGCGCCCCGCCCGCTGGACGCCCAGCTCACGGACGTGCGCGAGAGCGCGGCCGGCTTCCAGGCGCAGGGCGAGCTGCCCGCCGACTGGTCGCGCACGGTCGAACTGCGCAACGGCGTCACCGACGCCGCCGCCCGGGTGCCCTTCCGCCGCCTCGTCGAGGTCGAGCTGCACCACGTGGACCTCGGGATCGGCTATGAGCTGGAGGATCTCTCGGACGACTTCGTCCGCCGCGAGATCGACTTCCTCGCCGAGCGCTTCGCCGGGCACAAGAACCTCCCCTCGATCGGCCTCACCGACGACGCCGGCCGGACCTGGACCACCGGCGGCGGCGCCGAAGGCGAGCCCCTCGGCGTGAGCGGCCCCGCCGCGGACCTCGTCGGCTGGCTCGCGGGCCGGCGCGACGGCGCCGCCCTGAAGACGACCGGCGGCGCGCTGCCCGCCCTGCCTCCGCTGTGATCCCGGCGATAGGCTGAGCCCATGACGTACAGCGGAGCGGTGAAGGCCGGCGGTCCGGCCGATGTGCACGAGCTGACGGACCTGATGATCTCCAAGGTCGAGGTCGGGCCGATGAGCAACAACGCGTATCTGCTGCGCTGCCGGACCACCGGCGAGCAGCTGCTCATCGACGCGGCGGCCGACCCCGCGACGCTGCTCACGCTGATCGGTGACGACGGCATCGCGTCCGTCGTCACCACCCACCGGCACGGCGACCACTGGCAGGCGCTCGCCGAGGTCGTCGCCGCGACGGGCGCCCGCACCTACGCGGGCCGCTACGACGCCGAGGGCATCCCGGTCCCGACCGACGTCCCCGTCGAGGACGGTGACACGATCAAGGTCGGCCGCGTCGAGCTCACCGCGCGCCACCTCGTCGGGCACACCCCGGGCTCGATCGCCCTGGTCTACGACGACCCGCACGGCCACCCCCACCTGTTCACCGGCGACTGCCTGTTCCCGGGCGGCGTGGGCAACACCTGGAAGGACCCCGAGGCGTTCGCCAGCCTCATCCGCGACGTCGAGACCAAGCTCTTCGACACCCTGCCGGACGAGACCTGGGTCTATCCCGGCCACGGCAACGACACCACCCTGGGCGACGAGCGCCCGCACCTGCCGGAGTGGCACGCACGGGGCTGGTAGCCGCCACCCGGCGGCGCGCCGGGCCGCCGGTCCCGTCGGAGGAGCCGGTCCGTTCGGTGCGCCGTGGAAGTCCATGCCTCGATCGTGGCACCCGGCACTGACAATCGAGGGTCCGCGCGTGCGCCCGCCCGCCGTCCGGTGAGCTTCCGCGCGCCCCCGTAACGGATGATCACCGCGGGTAGTTGGCGCGACATGAGCACCACAACTCCCCCGGTCCCTCCCGCTCCCCCCTCGATGATCCGTCTCGCGGCCGCCTCGCTCGCGGGCACCGCCATCGAGTTCTACGACTTCTTCGTGTACGGGACGGCGGCCGCCCTGGTCCTCGGCCCGCTGTTCTTCCCGACGTTCTCCGCGCTCGCGGGAACTCTGGCCGCCTTCGGCACCTTTGGTATCGGCTTCCTGGCCCGCCCGCTCGGCTCGGTCCTCTTCGGGCACATCGGCGACCGCTACGGGCGTCGCCCCGTCATGTTCGCCTCGCTCACACTGACCGGGCTCGCGACGGTGGCCGTCGGCTGTGTGCCCTCGTACGCCTCGATCGGCATCGCGGCTCCCTCGCTGCTCCTGGCGCTGCGTTTCCTCCAGGGGCTCGGGCTCGGCGGCGAATGGGGCGGCGCGGTGCTGCTCACCGCCGAGCACG
Source organism: Streptomyces sp. NBC_00212 (assembly GCF_045206365.1). Lineage (NCBI taxonomy): Bacteria > Bacillati > Actinomycetota > Actinomycetes > Kitasatosporales > Streptomycetaceae > Streptomyces > Streptomyces sp. NBC_00212. The sequence continues at coordinate 6,562,749 of NZ_CP108115.1, read as the reverse complement.
CGCCCGCCCACCGGCGCGGGCTGTGGACGAGCTTTCCGCAGATCGGGCCCTCCATCGGCTTCCTGCTGGCCAACGGGATCGTCCTCGCCCTGTCCGCCGGGCTGAGCGACGCCCGGTTCCGCGACTGGGGATGGCGGGTGCCGTTCTGGGGCGCCGGGCTGCTCGCCCTTGGCGGGCTGCTGCTGCGGACCTCGCTCGCCGAGACGCCGCAGTTCCGCGAGATGGGCGAGCCGGCCAGGCTGCCGCTGCTCGAAGTGGCGCGCGGCCATTGGCGGTTGGTGCTCCTGACCGCGGGCGCCCTCTCGATCGGGTACGCCGTCTTCTACACGGTGTCCACCTGGTCGCTCGCGTACGCGACGGAACGGCTCGGGGTGCACCGCACGGTGATGCTCGTCGTCATCATGGCGGTCGTCGCGATCATGGGTGCGCTGACGCCGTTCGCGGCGCTGCTCGGCGACCGCTACGGACGGCGGCCGCTGTGCCTGGTGGGCTGTGCGGCGACGGTGGTGTGGATGTTCCCGATGGTGGCGCTGCTCTCGACCGCCGAGCCACTGTGGATGTTCGCCGGGTTCCTCGGCACGATGCTGGCGTTCATCTCGATGTTCGCGGTGATCGCGGCGTATCTGTCGGAGCTGTACGAGCCGAGGGTGCGCTGCACGGGCGCCGCGGTCGGCTACAACCTGGGCGGGGTGCTCGGCGGCGCGCTGACCCCGATCGTGGCGACGGCGCTGGCCCGCGGCGACGGACCGCCCTGGGGTGTCGCCGCGTATCTGACCGGGATCGGGCTGCTGAGCCTGGGCTGTTTCGTGCTGCTCCCCGAGACCCGGCCCGCGCCGGTGGCGCAGCCGGGTCCCGGGGCGGAGCCGGAGGCGGCCCCGGTGTAAGGGGCCTCCTCCGCGCCGGTCAGGCGCCGATGCTGTCCTTCTGGGGCTCCTCGGCCGCCGTCTGCTTCTTGGCGGCGATGAGGCTGGTGATCGTGGTGATGACCAGCACGCCGCAGATCACGCCGAGCGAGACGGGGATGGAGATCTCGGGAACGTTCACCCCGTTCTCGTGCAGGGCGTGCAGCACCAGCTTCACGCCGATGAAGCCGAGGATCACCGACAGGCCGTAGCTGAGGTGGACCAGCTTCTTGAGCAGCCCGCCGATCAGGAAGTACAGCTGGCGCAGCCCCATCAGCGCGAAGGCGTTGGCGGTGAACACGATGTACGGGTCCTGGGTGAGGCCGAAGATCGCGGGGATCGAGTCCATCGCGAAGAGCACGTCGGTGGTACCGATGGCGAGCATGACGACCATGAGCGGCGTCAGGATCTTCTTGCCGTTCTTCTCCACGAACAGCTTGGTGCCGTGGTACTTGTCGGCGACGCCGAACTTCTTCTCGACGGACTTCAGGAGGCGGTTCTCCTCGAACTCCTCTTCCTCCTCGCCGGAGCGCGCCTCCTGGATGAGCTTCCAGGCGGTGTAGATCAGGAACGCGCCGAAGATGTAGAAGACCCAGGAGAAGTTGGCGATCACCGCTGCGCCGGCCGCGATGAAGATCGCGCGCAGTACGAGGGCGATCAACACGCCGAACAGCAGCACCCGTTGCTGGAGGTGCGAGGGCACCGAGAACTTCGCCATGATCAGGATGAAGACGAAGAGGTTGTCGACGGAGAGCGACTTCTCGGTGATGAAGCCCGCGAAGAACTCGCCCGACGCCTGGCTGTTGCCGAAGAACAGCAGGCCGAGGCCGAAGAGCGCGGCCAGCACGATCCAGACCACGGTCCAGATGCCGGCTTCCTTGACCGACACGTCATGGGGCTTGCGCCCGATGAAGAAGTCGGCCGCGATCAGGGCACACAGACCAAGAATGGTCAGTACCCACAGGGTCATTGAAACGTCCACTGCGCCTCCGGCGTCGTACGGCTACTGATCAGCGTCGTCGCTGCCGGAGGTCTCTTCCACCCGGGCGCCTTCCCTCGCGCCGCGGGCCGGCGCCCCGGGACCCGTCCCGTGGGTCCGTATTGACGGGAACGCCGCAGTCGGGAGTACTCCCCTCCGCTGGAGGCAGCCTACCCGAATAACCAAGAGAAGGTAAAGGGATTGGTAAAGGTCGACCAAAAGACCAGGTCATGGGCGTTTGGTCTGGTCCTTATGGCCGAGCCGCCCGCGCCGTTCCGGACCGGGCGGGGGCGCTAACGGGGCCAGGCGGCGCGGGCCTCGCCGACCTGGCCGAGGACCTGCTCCAGGACGCGGCTGCCGGGCGGCGCGAGCGGCGGCTCGTACGTCCAGGCGTGGCCCACCCAGGGATCGGCCAGGTGATCGTCGGGCACCGGGGTCAGCCGAAGGAGCGAGCGCCACAGCGGCTGGAGGACCGGTCCGTACTCACTGGCCTCCTCGCGGTCGGCGACCATCAGGAGGTGCACGCCGACCGAGGGCCCCTCGTCGGCGAGGTAGCGCAGCTGGTTCAGGGCGCGGTCGTCGAAGCCGTGCGGGAAGTCGTTGACGATCAGGAGTTGCTCGGCGGTGTCCATGCCGGGCGGCAGCGCGTCGGCGCCCGCCCCTGCCCGTACCGCCATCTGTACGAGGTCCACGCGCTCGGTGAGCCGGGTCAGCACCTCGGCCACCCCGGCCGCGCCCGCCGCCGGGGGCGCGGCGAGCACTCCGGCCCGCACGAGCGGGGCGAGCCGGGCCGCGGCCGAGCCCGCCGGGTCGATGACGTGGACGGCGAACTCATGGGCCGGGTAGACCGCGAGCAGCCGGGCCGCGACCGCCACCGCGGTGTCCACCGCCAGGCCCTTGACCTGGCCGGAGTCCATGAACGCGGCTGCCTCGGAGCCGCCGCGGCCCGCGTCGATCCACAGGCCGCGCTCCAGGGGCAGCCGGACCAGCATCGGAATGCGCAGCTCCGGCTGCTCGGGCAGTTGCAGATCGCCGATGCGCAGGGCCATGGGGAGCTCCATCGGGACCCGGTAGGCGTGCCACACCGGGTTGTCCCAGCGGGCGTACGCGGGCGGCAGGGCGGGCTCGACGACCTCGGACTCGGCGATCAGCTGGGTGAGGTCGCGGTCGAGGGCCGCCCTGGCCCTGTCGACCAGTTCCTCCCGCTTGGCGCGGGCCTGCTCGCGCGCCTGGTCGCCGGCGGAGCCCATGCGGCCGCGCGGGTCGGACAGGGCGCGGTCGAGCTCCTGCTCCATGCGCGAATCCGCGAAGTCGACGGCGCTGCGGTAGGCGGCGACGGCGCGGGCCAGGTCCTCGAACATGCCCCACACCTGGTTGTAGAGCCGCTCGTCCATGGACCAGCCGCTGGCATCGCCCGCGACGGGCTGCGCGGGCTCGCCGGGGGCGGCGGGCGGTGCGACCGGAGCCGGCGGCGGGGGCGTGCTGGTCTGGCGCCGGGGGTGCGCGTAGTTGATGGGGCCGCCGTCGCCGACCGCCTGCTGGGGCGGGGTGACGGGCGCCTCGGCATCGGCCGGTGCGGCCCCGCCGGACGCTCCCGGCCCGGCGGCGCGCACCCGGGCGTCGTCACTCGTACGGGGCGGGGGCGCGGCCACCGAACGGGAGACGCCGAGCGCGATCGCGTCCTGGATGACGGCGGCCAGCTGCCCCGCCTCGGCCAGACCCTGGTCGGCCAGCATGTCGGCGAGGCCGCCCGCGTACCCCTGGCCGATGGCGCGGATCTTCCAGGCGCCCTGGCGGCGGTAGAGCTCCAGGGCCACGACCGCGGACTCGGCGCCGAGCCCGGTGATGGTGTAGCTGGCGATCTCGGTACCGTCGAGGCCGGTGACGGCGACGAAGGGGGCGGCGACCCCCGCGAACCGGCTGGGCCCCGGCGTCCCGAGCGGCAGCGCGAGGAGCACGTTCACCCGGTGCACGCCCTCGCCCAGGGCCTCCAGGTCCACGGCCAGGCGATGGTCGGCCGCGGCCTGCCGGGAGACCTCCAGGCCGGGCAGGCTCGGCGCGCCGGGGTGGGCGACCCGCTCCGCCCCGCGCACCCTGCCCTGCTCGTCGCCGAGCGTGGCGCCGGCCACGATCGGGGTGCCGGCCGACACCCGGATCTCCAGTCGGGTCTGGGGCAGGGGATGGTTCTGTCCCCGTACCAGCTCGGCCGTCATCGCCTCTGTCCCCTCGTCGAGTTGATGGTGGTGCGTGTGCTGCGTATGCGGTTGCGGTGCGGCTCCCGGCGGCCTCGTGCCTCCGGGAGCTGCGGTGTTCGGTACTGCGTTGTTCAGTACTGCGGTGTTCTGTACCGCGGCGCGGTCAGAGCTGCGGCAGGATCGCCGGCATCAGGTCCTGGAAGGTGCGGCCGTTGGCCGCGTTGCCGATGGCGGTCATCTGCCAGCCGGCGCCCGCGCGGTGCACCTTGGCCATGATCTGCGCGGTGTACTGGCCGCCGCCGTCCAGCGTGTAGCGGGCCAGCTCCTGGCCGTTGGTCTCGTCGACCAGGCGGCAGAACGCGTTCTGCACCTCCTGGAACGTCTGGCCGGTGAACGAGTTCACCGTGAAGACGATCTGGTCGATGTGGACCGGCACGCGCGAGAGGTCGACCAGGATCGACTCGTCGTCACCGCCCTGGCCCGCGCCGCCCACGAGGTTGTCACCGGTGTGCCGGACCGAGCCGTCGTCGCTGACGAGGTGGCGGAAGAAGACCACGTCGACGGGCTGCTTGTCGGCGAAGAGCACCGCCGACGCGTCCAGGTCGATCTCCTGCGTCCGCTTGCCGAACAGGCCCCGGCGCGGTGCCGCCTGCCAGCCGAGCCCCATCCGCACCGCGGTCAGGGTGCCGCCACCCTGCTTCTCCAGGCTGATGGCCTGACCCTTGGACAGATTGACCGTCACGCGCTGTCCCCTCTCCCCATGTGTCGTTCTTGACATGCTTTGCGTTGTTGTACGTTCTCGCGCCCGACCCTACGCAGTGGCGGGGGCCCCGCCACCACGCGGGGGCTTTTTGTGGCGGTCTTGCAACACACCGCCCACGCACGGAATCGGCCCCCGCGGCCGGCCGGTCAGGCGAGGCCCGCCTCCTTCATCTGGCGGAGCTCCTTCTTCAGCTCGCCGACCTCGTCGCGCAGCCGGGCCGCCACCTCGAACTGCAGGTCCGCGGCCGCCGCCCGCATCCGGTCGGTCATCTCCTCGATGATTCCGGCCAGTTCGGCCGCGGGCCGGTCGGTGAGCTCCTTCTTGGCTCCCTTGCCGGCCTTCGCCGCCTTGCCGCCGAGCGAGGGCACCGGCGCCTTGGCCGCCTTGCCGTCCTTGCCCTTGCGGTATCCGCTGCCGAGCAGTTCCTCGGTGTCGATCTCCTCGCGCGCGATGGTCGCGACGATGTCGTTGATCTTCTTCCGCAGCGGCTGCGGGTCGATCCCCTTCTCCTTGTTGTACGCGATCTGCTTCTCGCGGCGCCGGTTGGTCTCCTCGATGGCCTTCTCCATCGCCGGGGTGACGCGGTCGGCGTACATGTGGACCTGGCCGGAGACGTTTCGTGCCGCACGGCCGATGGTCTGGATCAGGGAGGTGCCCGAGCGCAGGAAGCCCTCCTTGTCGGCATCGAGGATCGCCACCAGGGAGACCTCGGGCAGGTCGAGGCCCTCGCGCAGCAGGTTGATGCCGACCAGCACGTCGTACTCGCCGGCCCGCAGTTCGCGCAGGAGCTCGATACGGCGCAGCGTGTCGACGTCACTGTGCAAGTACCGCACCTGGATGCCTAGTTCGAGGAAGTAGTCGGTGAGGTCCTCGGCCATCTTCTTGGTCAGCGTGGTGACCAGGACGCGCTCGTCCTTCTCGGTGCGCTGCCGGATCTCGTGCACCAGGTCGTCGATCTGGCCCTCGGTCGGCTTGACCACGACCTCCGGGTCGACCAGGCCGGTCGGGCGGATGATCTGCTCCACGAAGCCGTCGCCGCGGGAGAGTTCGTACTTGCCGGGGGTGGCCGACAGGTAGACGGTCTGGCCGATGCGGCCGAGGAACTCCTCCCACTTCAGCGGCCGGTTGTCCAGCGCGGAGGGCAGCCGGAAGCCGTGGTCGACGAGCGTCCTCTTGCGGGAGGCGTCGCCCTCGTACATCGCGCCGATCTGCGGCACGGTCACATGCGACTCGTCGAGGACCAGCAGGAAGTCCTCGGGGAAGTAGTCGATCAGGGTGTTGGGCGCGGTGCCGGGCTCGCGGCCGTCGAAGTGCATCGAGTAGTTCTCCACGCCCGAGCAGCTGCCGATCTGGCGGAGCATCTCCAGGTCGTACGTGGTGCGCATGCGCAGCCGCTGGGCCTCCAGGAGCTTGCCCTGCTTCTCCAGCTCCGCCAGGCGCTGCTCCAGCTCCTTCTCGATCCCGTTGACGGCCTTCTCCATGCGCTCCGGGCCCGCCACGTAGTGGCTGGCGGGGAAGACGTAGAGCGACTGGTCCTCGCTGATGATCTCGCCGGTGATCGGGTGGAGGGTCGAGAGCGCCTCGATCTCGTCCCCGAACATCTCGATGCGGACGGCCAGTTCCTCGTAGACCGGGAAGATCTCGATGGTGTCACCGCGCACCCGGAAGGTGCCCCGGGCGAACGCCACGTCGTTGCGGGTGTACTGGATGTCGACGAAGCGGCGCAGCAGCTGGTCGCGGTCGATCTCGTCGCCGACCTTGAGCGGCACCATCCGGTCGACGTACTCCTGCGGCGTGCCCAGACCGTAGATGCAGGACACGGACGCGACCACGATCACGTCGCGGCGGGTGAGCAGCGAGTTGGTCGCCGAGTGGCGCAGCCGCTCGACCTCCTCGTTGATCGAGGAGTCCTTCTCGATGTAGGTGTCCGACTGCGGGACGTACGCCTCGGGCTGGTAGTAGTCGTAGTACGACACGAAGTACTCGACGGCGTTGTTGGGCATCAGCTCGCGGAACTCGTTGGCCAGCTGGGCGGCCAGGGTCTTGTTCGGCGCCATGACGAGCGTGGGGCGCTGGAGCTTCTCGATCATCCAGGCAGTCGTCGCCGACTTTCCGGTGCCGGTCGCGCCGAGGAGGACGACATCCTTCTCACCTGCGCGGATGCGCTTCTCCAGCTCGGCGATGGCCGCCGGCTGGTCACCGCTGGGCTGGTAGGGACTGACGACCTCGAAGGGCGCCACCGTACGTTCGATCTTGGAAACGGGCCGCATGCAACCACCGTACGACCCGCCACTGACAACCGGGGTCCGATCGCGCTCCGGTCACCAGTCGTGCGGCGATGCGGAGCCCTCGCGCGGCGGCTCGGACGCCGCCCAGCTGGTGCGTTCCGGGAAGGACGGGCGGTGCCGGGGCGCGGGGATCGCGCGCGGCGGACGCTTCTCCCAGTCCGGCTTGCCCATGACCACCAGCGGGTCGAACATCACGACCACCCCCGCCAGGATCAGGAAGGCGACGGGCCCGATCAGCATGGGCCCGAGCAGGGAGGCGGGCGACTCCCCGCCGGCCGCGGTGGTGGCGGCAGTGGCGGCGCCGCCGTGCAGCCGGACGCTGAGCGCGGCCATCCCCGTGTAGTGCATGCCGCTGACCGCGACGCCCATGACGAGGCTGGCGCCCAGGCTGGCCAGGAAGCCGTGCACGGAGACGGCGGCCCACAGCGCGGCGGTGGCGGCCACCACGGCGATCACCACGGAGACGCTGACGACGACGGTGTTGTACTCGAACTCCCCGTTCATCCTGATCCCGGCCATGCCCAGGTAGTGCATGGTGGCCACGCCGAGACCCGTGATGGTGCCCCCGGTGACCAGCGCCATGGGGGTGGCACCCCGGTAGCCGACGATGAAGATGCCGATCCCCACCATCACGATCGCGACGGCGAGGCTGGCGAAGGTGATGCCCCGGTCGTAGCCGAGCGGCACCTCGTGGACCGCGAAGCCCATCATCGCGATGAAGTGCATGGTCCAGATGCCCGAGCCTATGGAGGTGGCGCCGAGGGCCAGCCAGGCGGCCTTGAAGGAGCGCTCGGTCCGCACGGACCGGGCGGTGCAGCGCAGGCCCAGCGCTCCACCGAGGCAGGCCATGATGAACGCCGCCACCGGCGTCACAAGGCCGTAGCTGAATCCGTCGACCGTCCCGTGCATACCCCTGTGCCCTTCACCCCGTACCGACTGAAGAGGCCCTACTCCTGATTGCGGCCCTGGTTCGGGGCGACATTAGGGCTCGCTGCGCGACAGGCAAACATTTTCCGGGCAATTTATCGACTCCCGGCAGGCGGGGCGATCCCTTGTGGGTTGATTCGTGCGCTTTGGTGCCGCCGTTTCACTGCCCTGGCGGGGCCGGTTTCCCCGCCCGGCGGGCCCGGCGGGCGGGCCGCGTTGTCAGTGGGCGGTCGTACGGTGGTCGCCATGGACAGCAATGCGCAGTTCGTCGAGTGGGCCGTCGTCGAGAGCGACATCGGCCCGCTGCTCCTGGCCGCGACCGGGCAGGGTCTGGTGAACGTGGTGTTCCACGCCGATGAAGCGGTCCGCGACCGGGCCGTGCGGGCGCTCGCCACCCGGTTCGCCACCGAGCCGGCCCCGGCGGTGCCCGGCCGGGCGGGCCCCCTGGAGGAACCCATACGCCAGATCAAGGCCTATTTCGCGGGCGGGCTGCGGGAGTTCACGCTGCCGCTCGACTGGTCGCTGTCGTCCGGGTTCAACCGGCAGGTGCTGCGCGAGCTGTCGGCTGGAGTGCCGTACGGGACGGTGGTGGGCTACGGCGATCTGGCCCGCCGCGTCGGCCAGCCCGGGGCGGCCCAGGCGGTGGGCGCGGCCATGGGGTCGAACCCGCTGCCGGTGGTGGTGCCGTGCCATCGCGTGGTGGAGAGCGACGGCGGCCTCGGCGGATTCGGCGGCGGCCTGGAGACCAAGCGGCAGCTGCTCGCGCTCGAAGGGGTGCTGCCCCAGCCGCTGTTCTGAGCAGCGCCGTTGCCCCGACCCACCCGTTTCGCACGCGGACAAGGGCTGGCACACTGCGCCGGTGACTACGCTCCCCGACGCCTTCGACACCGGCCGTGCGGTGCCCGATCCGGCGGCCCTGCCCGCGCTGCGCCGCCGCATCACCGCCGTGCTGATCGCGAGCCAGATACTCGGCGGGCTCGCGAACGCCACGGGGATCGCGCTGGCCGCGGTGCTTGCCGCCGAGGTCAGCGGCAGCCAGGCCCTGTCGGGGCTCGCCTCCGCGTCGATGGTGGTCGGGCCCGCGCTCCTCGCGATGCCGCTGGCCGCGCTGATGACCCGGCGCGGCCGCCGCCCCGGCCTGGTGCTCGCCTATCTCCTCGGGGTGGTCGGCGCCGCGGTCGTGGTCACCGGCGCCGTGCTCGCCAGCTTCCCGCTGCTGCTGTTCGGCATGGCCGTCTTCGGCGCCGGCTCGCTGGGCAACCTCCAGGCCCGGTACGCCGCCGCCGACCTCGCCGAGCCGGAACGGCGGGCCCGGGCCATCTCCACCGTGGTCTGGGCGACGACGATCGGCGCCGTGCTGGGGCCGAACATAGCCGCGCCCGCCGGCCACAGCGTGACCCGCTTCGGCATACCGGCGGCCGCGGGCCCGTTCGTGTGGGCGGCCGGGGTGTTCCTGCTGTCCGCCGTGCTCGTCGGCGTACTGCTCCGGCCGGATCCGCTGCTGACCGCCCGCGCGCTGGACGGCGGCGCGGCGCAGTCCGCGGCGGCCCGCTCGCTGCGGGCCGGGGTCAGGGCGGTCAGGGAGTCCCCGCGGGCCCGCCTGGCGCTCGTCACCGTCGCCGTGTCGCACACCGCCATGGTGTCGATCATGTCGATGACGCCGGTCGCGCTCACCCGTCACGGCGCGGACATCGAGCTGATCGGCCTGGTCATCAGCATCCACATCGCGGGGATGTACGCGTTCTCACCGCTGATGGGCTGGCTCGCGGACCGGCTCGGGCGGCTCTCCGTGATCGGCCTTGCGGCCGGACTGCTGTGCTGCGCGGCCCTGCTGGCGGGCACGGCGGGCGCGAGCCACGGGCAGACCATGGCCGGGCTCTTCCTGCTCGGCCTCGGCTGGTCGGCGGGGCTCGTGTCCGGTTCGGCCCTGCTGACCGACTCGGTGCCGGGCCCCGCCCGCGCCGCCGTGCAGGGCCTGTGCGACCTGACGATGAACATGGCGGCGGGCCTCGGCGGCCTCACGGCCGGCCTGATCGTGGCCCGCGCGGGCTACGGCTGGCTGAACGCGGCGGGCGCCTCGCTGCTGCTGCCGATGGCAGGCCTCGCCCTGTTCACGTCCCGTCGGCACAGGACGGAGAAAGCGGGCCCGGCCGCGCCTACGAGCTGATGTGGTAGGCCTTGCGCAGCGTCTCGTGGACGGTCCAGGTGGTGCGGTCGCCCTCGCGCAGCACACAGGCGTCGCCAGGACCGATCTCCAGCGTGTCGCCGCCCGCCACCTCGACGGTGGCGCGCCCGCTGACCACGACGAACAGCTCGTCGGCCTCGGTGTCGGTCACCACGCCCGGCGTGATCTGCCAGATGCCCCGGATCTGCTTCCCGTCCGCCGACTCCCACAGCACCTTCCCGGTCACCTCGGGGGCGCCGGACACGATCTGTTCCGGATCGAGCGGCTCCGGCTCCAGTTCGGCGTCAAGGACGCGCACGGCGAAGGAGGCGGGCGCGAGGGGGCCCGGGCCGAGCGGGGCGGGGCCGGTGGGGGTGGCGGAGGCTTGATCCATGGTGCTCATGGCCGGTCAATCTAGCCGCGCCGGGCAGCGGCTCTTGACCGACAGTCCGGCCAAGTCTGGGCGCCTTCCCGCGACAGTCTGTCCAGCGCGTCCCCTCACCTCGTACCCCGCCGTTCAAACCGGCCGCGCCGAAGCCGAGTTGAGCCGTCGCGGCGCACGTCCCGGCTGCGCGCACCGCCTGGGCCGGTCCGTCCGGCAGAACGTTTACTCGGCTTCCGGGCGTGCCAGGGATGGGACATGCCCTTTGACGACGTACCTGATCAGACCAAGGTGTCGGAAGAAGTACGGACGGCTCTTGACGAGGGGCGGCCGGTCGTCGCCCTGGAGTCGACGATCATCTCGCACGGCCTCCCCCGGCCGCGCAATCTGCGGGTCGCCACCGAACTGGAGCAGCTGGTACGGGCCCGGGGCGCCGTTCCCGCGACGATCGCCGTACTCGACGGGCAGCCCCGGGTGGGCCTCGACAAGGCGCAGTTGGAGCGGGTGGCCAACGAGGAGCTGCGCAAGCTCGGGCACCGCGATCTGCCGATGGCCCTGGCGACCGGGGCGAGCGGGGCGACGACCGTGTCGGGCACCGCGTTCCTGGCCGCGCGGGCGGGCCTGCGCGTCTTCGCGACCGGCGGGCTCGGCGGCGTACACCGCGAGTGGACCGAGACACAGGACGAGTCGGCGGACCTGCGGCTCCTCGCCAGGACGCCGATCGCGGTGGTGTGCGCGGGCGTGAAGTCGATCCTCGACGTACCGGCCACGCTCCAGCGCCTGGAGACGATGGGGATCTCGGTGGTCGGCTACGGCACGAACCACTTCCCCGGGTTCTACCTGTCCAGTTCCGGCGAGCCGGTCGACTGGACGGTACGGACACCGCAGGAGGCCGCGGACGTGCTGCGGGCCCATCGCTCGCTCGCGCTCGACTCGGCGGTGATCGTGGCGAATCCGGTGCCCGAGGCCGAGCAGCTCGATCCCCGGGTGCACGACGAGGTGCTCTCCTCGGGGCTCGCCGCCTGCCGCGCCGCGGGCATCACGGGCCAGGCGGTCACGCCCTTCCTCCTGGACTACGTGGTCCAGCACACGGGCGGCGCGTCCCTGGAGGCCAACGTGGCGGCGGTCCGCGGAAACGTCCGGCTGGCGGCGGACATCGCGGCGGCGCTGTGAGCGGTGCCGGGGGCGGCCGCGCGGGCGGCGGGCTCCTCGTCGTCGGGGACGTGGTCACCGACGTGGTCGCCCGCCACCGCGGCCCGCTCGCACCCGCCACGGACACCGCGGCCGACATCCGTACGGTGCCGGGCGGGGCCGGCGCCAACGCGGCCTGCTGGGCGGCCCATTCGGGCTGCCCGGACGTGCGCCTGCTCGCCCGGGTCGGCCGGGACGCGGCCGCCTGGCACGACCTCCGGCTGCGCCGCTGCGGCGTACGTCCCCTGCTGATCCCGGATGCCGACGCGCCCACCGCGACCGTGATCGCGCTGGTCGACACGGCGACGGCGGAGCGCACCTTCCTGACCGACAGCGGCGCCGTCCACCGCATGAGCCCCGCCGACTGGTCGCCCGCCCTGCTCGACGGCGTCGCCCACCTCCACCTCTCGGGCTACCTGCTGTTCGCCGACCAGTGCCGCCAACTGGCCGTCGCAGCACGGGAGTCGGCCCGGCGGGCCGGTGTCACCGTGAGCCTGGACCCGGCCTCCACCGGCTTCATCGCGGACCTGGGCGTCGAACGGTTCCTGACGATGACCGAGGGGGTGGACGTGCTGCTCCCCAACGCGGACGAGGCGGCCTTCCTGACCGGCCTGCCCGAGCCGGCGGACGCGGCGGCCAAGTTGAGCCGGCAGTTCCCCTTGGTCGCGGTCACGCTGGGCGCGGCCGGGGCACTGGTGGCCACGGACGGGGAGGTCGTCGCGAGGGTGGCGGCGCCGGAGGTGACGGCCCTGGACTCCACGGGCGCGGGCGACGCCTTCACCGGCGCCTTCCTCGCCGCCCGCCTGAGGGGCGCGTCCCCTGCGCAGGCCGCGGAGGCGGGGTGCCGGGCGGGGGCGCTGGCGGTGGGGGTGGTGGGAGGGCGGCCCGCGGTGGAATAGAGGCGGTGACGATTGACGGACAGATGTCAGACATCAGAGCCTGTCAGCCGATGGCCGTCATCTGTCACGGCGCTTGGGCTCATGAGCCCAAGGGCTCAGGGTGGCTCAAGGCGGCTCAAGCGCCGGACATCATCCGCCAGTTGAAATCCGTCAGCCTCTGTCCGCCACTCCCCACGCCGGATGCCGAAAATCGTCGACCCGCACCACGACGTCAGCCGCCTCGCCCGGCCCCACCTCCGTCTCGTACCGCTCGAACGCGGGGAGCGTCCAGCGGGCGCTCGCTTCGGTTCGGCGGCGCAGGGCGGGCGCCGACAGACGCAGGTGCGCGGTGAGGTCGAAGGGGAACCACCGGCCCAGGAGCATGGGGCCGTACAGCACCAACACGCCTCCCTCCGGGAGCAGTTGGTAGGGGCTCCGGGTAGCCCGGTCGGTCGCCGGGTCCCACAGGTCGGGCAGCACGCGGCCGGTGCCGCCCGGCTCCAGCGGCCCGAACACCTCGCGCCACAGCGCGCCCGTGTCGAACCAGCCGTCGTAGTACGTGTCCGGGTCCTCGCGGCCGAATTCGTAGCGCAGCGAGGCGGGCCGCAGGAAGCCCTCGGTGGAGACGGCGAGGACGGACCTGCCGCGCAGCCGGAGCGTTTCCGCGATGCGTCGGCCCAGCTCTTCGGGGCGGGCCGCCGGGGCGCCGTCGATGCCGATGCGCAGCCAGGGGCTGCCGTCGGCGGCCTTCAGGTCCATGGCCCGTTCGGCGAGGGCGTCGGTCAGCCGTTCCCAGGTGATCGCTTCGAATCGCACGCCCCCATCATGCGCGGAGCACGAACGTCCCGGCCGGAGCGGGTCCGTGAACGGGAGCGGGCCCGGAGGCGTAGCCGGCCCCCGGGCCCTGAGTGATGCCACCGCGACTGCACACGCCGGTCCGCTTGAGAACCCAGGTCAGTCTTAAGCCGTCGCGTCCTGCCTTTGGACCACCGCGGATCGGGATGGAACTCGACTGGAGCTCCGCGGGCCGGACTCGAACCGGCAATTCGACGCACATGGGCCTGGGCCCGGTTGGTTCCGGCGATCGGTGGCGCATGCTGAGTCTGGAGCGAGAGTCTGAGATTGATGGCGGCACGCTGAGGTGCGGCCGCACCGTCACGACAAGCTTCAGCTTCAGCTTTGCGCTCCTCGCGCACCCGGCCGCGCTGAGCACGGCCGGGAGTTCAATGGGTAATGCGCGCTCACCCGAAAAGGTAGCCGAATACGGCGTCGCCCACCCGCTGGTCGGTGACGTCGATGCCGTTGGCCTCCTCGCGCGCGAACTTCACGGCCTGCTGCAACTTCTCGACGCGTCCTATGAGTTCGTTGATGCGCCGTGCGGGCAGCGCGCCGGAGAACTTCACGGTCGTCCAGTAGCCGACGGGCACGTCCTCGTAGTACACCTCGACCTGCGCCGGATGCTTGTCGGTGGCCTCCGCCTTGACGTGGTTGCGCGGCACCTTCTTCGTGCGCAGCGTCCGTACCGGCTCGGTCTTCCAGGAATCGGTGGAAGGGTCCTGCACCCACGACTCGGCGGCGTCCAGCACGGGAAGCCGGCGCACGAAGGCGTTGATGTCGGTCAGCTGCTTTTCGAGGAAGAGCAGGTACGAGACCGGTACGGCGGCCACGAGGACCCGCCCGTCCACGGTGACGTCGGCCCGCGCCTCGCAGTTCGCCCAGTCCTTGGTGGCGGTCACGTCGAACAGCCGGGTCAGCGTGGCGGCCGTCTCGCGCAGCACGTCCTCGGACCTGACCTGCACCCGGGTGGACTCGGGCGGCAGCTGCTCGCCCTCCTCGTCCTTGGGCTGATAGGTACGGGAGATTCCGGCCAGCAACGCGGGCTTCTGCAGCCCGTGCTGAGCAGCCGTCAGGTCCTGGTGGGACTTCGACTTGATTCCCTTTTCGACTGCGATGATCTGATTGAGTTTCGCCACGTGTGGAAACGTAGCAAGCCCAATCCGCCTTGTTCCACGGGTTATTGAGCGGGGAATCAGAGAAGGGAAGGACACACCCCGGGACTACGGCACGGAGGGCTGCCACATTCTCGTCATACAACCCCGGCGCCACCATGGCTGCGCCGACTGCGATCGCGCCCCGCTCAGACACATCGTGCTGGAGTCCGGCGTCCCGCTCTGCCTGGACTGCGCGGATCTGGGCCATCTGGTCTTCCTGCCGCGCGGCGACACCGCGCTCACCCGCCGGGCCCGCGCGGGCAGTTCACTCTCCGCGGTCGTGGTCCGCTTCAATCGGCGCCGCCGGCGCTACGAGCGCCAGGGCGTCTTCGTCGAGGAGGCAGCCCTCGCCGCGGCGGAGGCCGCGTGCCTGGCCGACGCGGAGGCCCGGGCCCGGCGGCGGGCCCGGGACGCCGGACGCCGGGCCGCCGAGGACGTGCGGTTCACCGCGGCGCTGACCGCCGAGATCCTGCGCCTGTTTCCGTGCTGCCCTGCCGAGCGGGCCCGCGACATCGCCGAGCACAGCTCGGTGCGCGGCAGCGGCCGGGTGGGCCGGTCGGCGGCGGGCCGGGCGCTGGACGAGTTCGCGGTGACGGCCGCCGTGCGCGCCTCCGTCCGCCATCTGGACACCGAGTACGACGCGCTGCTCATGGCGCGGGTGCCGCACAACCGGGCGCGGGCCCGGGTCGCCGCCGCGATCGACGCCGTACTGGCCTCGTGGGCGGCGGACGGCTGCGACGAGGTAGCCTCCAGGGTCGCGGAAGACCAGCCTCCTCTTACGTAATAATTCCATTCACTCACAGTTCTTTCGCATAGAACGATTCCCCCGCGGCGTTCCGGCAGGGCAGGATGGCTGCGCTCGACCCAAGCCGTCCATCCCCCGCCACCCCGGGCGGGCCCACGCACAAGGCGAGGTAGCAGCCGATGCCGAAGCCGGCCACCGTGGCACCCACCACATCCGAGCAGCTCGCCCCGTCGCTCGACGAGGCCCCGCTGCGCCCGTTCCACCTGCGGGTGACGGCGACGACGTTCGGGGCGAACTTCTCCGACGGCTACGCGCTCGGCATGATCGGCGCGGTCCTCGCCACCCTCACCGACGCCCGGCACCTCTCCGGCGTCTGGCAGGGCCTGCTCGGCGCATCGGCGCTGATCGGCCTCTTCTTCGGCAGCATCGTGCTCGGCCGGGTCGGCGACATCATCGGCCGCCAGAAGCTGTACATCTACAACTTCGTCCTGATCACCATCGCCTCCGCGCTCCAGCTCTGGGCCAGGGATCCGGCGCTGCTGTTCACCCTGCGCCTACTGATCGGTTTCGGGCTCGGCGCGGACTACGCGGTGGGCCCGACGATGCTGTCGGAGTTCGCACCCCGCAGGCTCCGAGGCGTACTCCTCGGCTCCCTCACCGTGATGTGGACCGTCGGTTACGTCATCGCGGGCATCCTCGGCACCTACCTCGGCAAGTCGGAGGGCGCCGCCTACCTGCTGCTCGCGTCCGGCGCGGTGCCCGCGCTCCTGGTCCTGCTGCTCCGCATCGGAACTCCCGAGTCGCCGAGCTGGCTGATCAGCCAGGGCCGGGTGGCCGAGGCGCGGGACATCGCCAGGAAGTACCTGAAGGCGGAGCTGGGCCCGGCCGAGGCCGCGCCGGCCGAGCGGGGTACCGGCACGACCGGGGCGTACCGGGAGCTCTTCTCGCCCGGCCAGGCCAGGCGCACCTGGTTCGGCACGGTCTTCTACAGCGCGCAGGTGCTCCCGTACTTCGCGATCTACACCTTCATGCCGACGATCCTGGCCGCGCTGCACGTCCCGGACCCCGACCTGCAGAACCTGCTGCTCAACCTCTTCCTGCTCGGCGGCGGCGTCATGGGTCTCTGGTTCCTCCAGAAAACCGGCCGCCGCCCCTTGACGATCGTCACATTCGGCATCATGACGGCGGCGTTGACCCTGATGGGCGCCTTCGCCCATGCGTCGACGATCGCGCTCATGGTGCCGTTCCTCGTCTACACCTTTGTGATGGCCGGCGCTTCAAACCTCACCCAGGTGTATCCCGCCGAGCTCTACCCGACGCATTTGCGCGCCACCGGCGTCGGCTTCCTCAACGGAACGAGCCGCATCGCCTCGGCCATCGGCACGTTCATCCTGCCGGTGAGCCTGGAGCACCTCGGCCTGAGCGGCTCGATGTACTGGCTGGCGGCGGTCCTCCTCGTCGGCATGCTGGTGTCGCTGGCGTGGGCCCCGGAGACGCGCGAGTCGGTGACGACTTCGGGCGGCTGAGCCCCCGGGAAGGGGGGGAGTCGGCGACGGACGGGGGCGGCCGAGCCCCCAGGGAGGCGGGAGTCGGTGACGAACTCGGGCGGCCGAGGGCACGGAGCGGGCCTCGTCGGTATCGCCAGCGGACGCCTGACCTCCACAACTGCCCGGCGCAGCCGGCCACTTGGGCCACCGGCATGGGTATCCATCCCCCATGACGACTGCGCCGGACCGCCCCCTGCTGCTCCTCGACGTGGACGGCCCCCTCAACCCGTACGGGGCCCGCCTCCCCCAGTTGCGCGGCTATCGCACCCACCGGCTCCACCCGTCGTGCTGGCTCTCGCGCCAGACCCCGGGTTCCCGACGGCACCGGCGCGGCCTGCGCGTCTACCTCAACCCGGCCCACGGCCCCCGGCTGCGTTCCCTGCCGTACGAACTGGCCTGGGCCACCACGTGGATGAACGAGGCGAACGAAATGATCGCCCCCGCCATCGGCCTCCCGCCGGACCTCCCGTTCATCGCCTGGCCCGAACTCTTCGCCACCGACCCGGACGGCCTGTACTGGAAGACCAGACCGCTGCTGAAATGGGCCGCGGGCCGCCCGTTCGCCTGGGTCGACGACATGATCACCGATCTGGACGAGACCTATGTGCGCGACAACCATGATTCGCCCGCGCTGATGGTGCGCGTGCATCCACGACGGGGGCTGCGGGAGAGGGACTTCAGGAAACTGACCCAGTGGGCAGCCACCACGTGAACCCCACACTCCTGCCAGGGCGTCCGTTTCTTCTACGCCTTTGCCCCTTCCCCTAGCGGCAAGCCCATCGACGAGTAGGCTGAATTTCGCGTTTCCGGGGAAAGCATTAACTTTCCGTGGACAGAGGGCAGTTCGGTCATGCCCGTGCAGCCCTCCATCCCGTGGGGAGGGGGAATTTCGTATGCACGAAATGATCAAAGGCGCCAACGTGGGCCTGGCGTCTTTGAGCGAGACCACTGGCTCCGTCATCGTCAGCCTGAGCTGGAGCAGCCCGAGCGGTGAAGGTGACGCCGATGTCTCCATACTGCTGCTCGGCGCGAACGGCAAGGTGCGGGGCAACGGGGACTTCTACTTCTACAACAACCCGGCCGCGGCGGACGGCACGGTGCAACTCCTCGGCCCGGCTCCGACGGAGAACGGCAGCGAGGACAGAATTCAGCTTGATCTGACTGCAATTCCCGGTGAAGTCGACCGGATCATCATCGCGGCCAGTCGCCATCAGCGGGCCCAATTCAGCGAGTTGGAGAACATTAGGCTCGCCCTGACGGACGGCTCGGGCGAGAGCCTTCTCGGCTTCTCCATTGCGGACGCCCATACGGAGAGCGCGTTCGTCTTCGGCGAGATCTACCGGCGCGAGGAGGCCTGGAAGTTCCGGGCCGTCGGCCAGGGGTACGACTCCGGTCTGGCCGGACTCGCCACCGACTACGGCATCGAGATCGACGAGGACGACGACAGCGACCAGGACGGCGAAGCCGGTGCCGCCGCCGAACCCGCTGCCTCCGCTGCCTCCGCGGTCGAGAACGGCGGGGGCCTCGCCGTCGAGACGGTAATGGCAACTCCCTTGCCCCAGGCCGCCGTTGTGGCACTCGCGTCGCCTCTTGCCGGTGTGCCCGTTCAGCGCGGCGCCGACCCGGTCGCGGCCGAGGCGCCCGCCGCCGCGCCCGCGCGCCGGCTCCGTACGGCCAAGAAGAAGGTCACGCTGCCGAAGGCGCCCAAGGTCTCGCTCGCGGAGAACGAGGCGTGGCGCGCCGCCCGGCTGTTCCCCGCGTCCTCGCTGAAGAGCGACCGGGAGCGCGAGATGCGGGCGACGTCCGTGCTGCTGTCCGTGATGACGCAGGTTCCCGAGTTCGGCCGTCGGCTGACCGCCGCCTTCGGCTCGCCCGCCGGGCGGATGGAGACCTTCACCGAGGTCTCGCTCCCCAACGGCGACACTTCCAAGCGGCCCGACGGGGTCATCCGCGTGGAGCGCGCGGGGAAGTTGTGGACGGCGCTCGTCGAGACCAAGACCAACGGCAACGCCCTCAAAAGCGAGCAGATCCAGGACTACATGGACATCGCCGCCCGCCGGGGCTACGAAGCGGTCATCACCCTGTCCAACGACGTTGCCCTGGAAGGAAGTTCCCCGGTCGAGGTGAAGACCGACGGGCGGCTCAAGCACAAGGTCGCCCTGTGGCATCTGTCCTGGGCCGAGGTCACGCACCAGGCGCAGCTCCTCATCCGGCACGAGGGCGTACGCAACGAGGCGCACGCCTGGCTCCTCCAGGAGCTCCTGCACTACCTCCAGCACGAGAACTCCGGCTGCCACGGCTTCCAGAACATGGGCCCGGCGTGGGTCCCGGTCCGCCACGGGATCGACGAGGAGACCCTGTCGCCGGGCGATCCGCGCACCGTGCAGGTCGTCGAGAGCTGGGAGCGGCTGATCCGCCAGGTCTGTCTGCGGCTCGGCGGTGAGCTCGGCACGAAGGTGGTGCCCGTGCAGCGCGCCAAGCGCGGCACCGACCCGCAGTCGCGGCGGGCGCAATTGGCGGGCCGGCTCTGCGTGGACGGCCAGTTGCACGCGGAGATCCGGGTCGAGGGCGCACCCGGCAACCTCGCCATCGTCGCCGATCTGCGGATGGGGCGGCTCAGGACCTCCATCGAAGTCCCCGCGCCCGAACAGGGCTATCCGCTCACCTGGGTGAAGAAGCTGTTGAAGCAGCTCGGCGAGGCGCCGGCCGACCTTCATGTGCAGGCCCTCCTCGACGGGGACGCGGTCGGCCCGCGCGGCACCTTGGAGAGGCTGCGCCCCGAGCCCGGGGACCTGCTGCCACGCGGGTCCGAGCGGATCACCGGGTTCCGGCTGTCGCTCTCCAGGGGCGTGGGCAGTACGCGCGGCAACGCCGAGACCGGGTTCATCCGCGGTGTCGACGCGGCCGTCGACCTGTTCCACGCCTACGTGGTCAGGCAGTTGGAACAGCCGCGCCCGGCACAGCGCGCCAAGGCGGTCCCGGCCTGCGGCTGAGGCCCCGTTGGGCCTCCTCGGGGCCGGTCCGTCCGCCGACTGCTCCTCGGGCCGCGCCCCTGACCGGCCCGGGGTCGTCCGCCGGCTCTCGGGGTCGCCCCCTCCTGGTGTCAGCCGCCGAGCCGGGCCGTGAGCGCCCCCACCGGATCCGCGTCCGGGGTGCCGCGCGGCCACCAGTCCTCCCTTCCCGGGTCCGATTCGTAGCCGTACCAGAGCCCGTCGCGGCCGTAGCGGAGCTGGGTGGTGGGGGTGGAGAGGCGGTTGCGGCTGGGGCGGAAGTCCGGGAATCCGGCGGCGCTCAGCGCCGGGCGGGCCCGGTCGAAGGGGCCCGCCGGCGGGTCCCAGGGCAGTTCGAGGACGGCGAGCGCCTCGATGCCGCCCTGCCGCCAGGCGGCCACCGCGCGCGCCAGATCGGTGGGGGTGCGGTCGGTGGCCCGGGTCAGGGAGGTGTAGAGGGCGCGGGTGGCCGAGGTGAGGCCGGAGCCGGGGTGCGCGGCGGCGAGGCGGACCGCGTCCTGCCAGGGCGAGAGGGGAGCGATCGGATCCTCTCCGGTGGCCAGGACCGTGTGGGCGCGGATGGCTGCCTCGGTGGCGAGGAGGTCGAGGGACAGCGGGTCGGGCCCGCCGGGCACCTCGGGGAAGGCGGGCGGGTGGCCCGGCCGCGGCGGCGTGGGGAACGGCGGCGGCAGGGGCGGGAGGGTACACGGCTGGACCGCCACACGGGCCTGGACGGTGGGGAGTTGAGGGAGGGGCGCCGCCCGCTCCACGGCCATGCGGGTGGCGTTGCGCCGGGTGAGCGCGGCGAGCACCTCCTGTTCGCCGCGCCCCCGCATCAGGAGCAGCACGAACGGGTCCTCGTCCAGGAGACGGGCGGTCTGGTAGCAGAGCGCCGCCGCGTGCTTGCAGGGATAGCCGTCGTCGGGGCAGGAGCAGTCGGGGATCAGGTCGCCCGACGCGGGCAGCAGTGCCGCCTCGTCGGCCAGCGCGTGCGGCAGGTCCTTGTCGAGCAGCGCGGCGATGTGGGCGGGCTCCTGGGCCGCGGTGTCGAGGAAGTCCTCCCACACCTGGTCGGGCAGGGTGCGCAGCCGCAGCTCCGTACGGTAGGGGCGGGGGCGGGAACCGTGTACGTAGGCGGTGATGCGGCCCGGCGTGACGGTGATCGCGTCGACGTTTCCGGCTTCGGCGTAGGCGCGGCCACGCGCCAACCGGGCGGAGTCCAGGGCGAGTTCCTCAAGCGCTGCCACCCAGGCGTCGCCCCACCAGGTGCCGGTCCGCTCGGAGCGGGCGCCGAGCGCGGGGTAGGTGCGACGGCGGTCGTCGTGGCGCGGGGTGCCGATGGACGGGCGGGGGGTCATGGGGCCCTCCGCAGGGAGATCAGGTCGGCCAGTTCGCGGTCGGTGAGTTCGGTCAGGGCGCTCTCGCCGGAGCCGAGGACGGCCTCGGCCAGCCGGCGCTTCTGTTCCAGCATGTCGGCGATGCGGTCCTCCACGGTGCCCTCCGCGATCAGGCGGTGGACCTGGACGGGCTGGTTCTGGCCGATGCGGTAGGCACGGTCGGTGGCCTGTTCCTCGACCGCCGGGTTCCACCAGCGGTCGTAGTGGATGACATGGCCGGCGCGGGTCAGGTTGAGGCCGGTGCCGGCCGCCTTGAGGGAGAGGATGAACACGGGCACCTCGCCGCTCTGGAAGGCGTCGACCAGCCGGTCCCGCTCGGCCACCGGCGTTCCTCCGTGCAGCAGTTGGGAAGGCACGCCGCGGGCGGTCAGATGGCTGGAGAGCAGGCGGGCCATCGCGACGTACTGGGTGAAGACGAGGACCGATCCGTCCTCGCTGAGGATGGTGTCCACCAGCTCGTCGAGCAGCGCCAGCTTCCCCGAGCGGGACGGCAGGCGCGGGGCATCCTCCTTCAGGTACTGGGCGGGGTGGTTGCAGATCTGCTTCAGGGAGGTGAGCAGCTTCATGATCTGGGCGCGGCGGGCGATGCCCTCGGAGGCCTCGACGGCCGCCATCGCCTCGCGGACCACCGCCTCGTAGAGGGCGGCCTGTTCGCGGGTCAGCGGCACGGGATGGTCGGTCTCCGTCTTCGGAGGCAGTTCGGGCACGATGCCCGGGTCGGACTTCTTCCTCCGGAGGAGGAAGGGGCGGATCAGGCGGGAGAGGCGGGCCGCCGCGTCCTCGTCCTCGCTGTTCTCCACCAGCCGGGCGTGCCGGGCCCGGAACGCCTTGAGGGGGCCGAGCAGCCCAGGCGTCGTCCAGTCGAGCAGGGCCCACAGCTCGGAGAGGTTGTTCTCCACGGGGGTGCCGGTGAGCGCGATCCTGGCCGGGGCCGGGATGGTGCGCAGCGCCTTGGCGGTCGCCGAGAACGGGTTCTTGACGTGCTGCGCCTCGTCGGCGACCACCATGTTCCAGGAGTGGGCGGCCAGTTGGGGCGCGCTGCCGCGCATGGTGCCGTACGTGGTGAGGACGAAGCCTCCCCCGCTGCCTTCCAGGCTGCGGCTGCTGCCGTGGAAGCGGCGCACGGGGACGCCCGGCGCGAACCGGGCGATCTCGCGCTGCCAGTTGCCGAGCAGCGAGGCCGGGCAGACGACCAGCGTGGGTTCGGTGCGGCTCCGGCGCAGGTGCAGGGCGATCACGGTGATGGTCTTGCCGAGGCCCATGTCGTCGGCGAGGCAGCCGCCGAGGCCCATGGAGGTCATCAGCTCCAGCCAGGCCAGGCCCCGCAGTTGGTAGTCGCGCAGGGTGGCATCGAGGCCCGGTGGCTGTTCGGCCGTGGCGGGCCCCTGAAGGAGCCGGTCGCGGAGCACGGCGAGCGCTCCGGCCGGGACTGCCTGGACCGTCTCGCCGTCGACCTCGGCGGTGCCGGTGAGCGCGACGGACAGCGCGTCCACCGGGTCGAGCAGGCCCAGGTCGCGCTTTCTGGCCTTGCGGACGAGTTCGGGGTCGGCCACCACCCACTGGTCGCGCAGCCGCACGATCGGGCGGTGGGACTCGGCGAGGACATCCATCTCCGCGTTGCTGAGCGGTTCGCCGCCGAGCGCCAACTGCCAGTTGAAGGCGAGGAGTTCCTCGGCGTCGAAGAAGGACGTGCCGTCGGTCGCCGAGCCGGGCGCCGGCCTTACGACGGCGGTGGCGCTGAGCGTACGGGCCAGTTCGCGCGGCCAGTGCACGGCGACGCCCGCCGCGGCGAGGCGCGCCGACGCCTCGCCGAGCAGCTCGTACAGCTCGGTCTCGGTGAGCGGCAGGACGTCCGGAACGCTGCGCTCCAGGAGCAGTCCGAGCGGCGGCCAGACGCGGGCGGCCCGGCGCAGCGCGAGCAGCGCGTCGATCCGGGCACGCGGCCCGAAGGCGTCAACTCCACTTCGCCCGCTGCCCGTTGACGCCCGGCCCCCGCTCTCGCCCTCGTCGTCCGACCAGAGGTGGGCCGCGTCGACGACCAGAGTCGGGTCGGCGAGGCTGTGCACCTGGACGATCGCCGAGCCCGCGCGCCGGGCCTCGCCCTCCTCTTCGGACGCCGTGTCGAACAGCTCGTACCCGGACAGGTCCAGGCGCAGCGAGACCCGTACGCCGGCGTCCATGCCGGCGGCCGCCTCAGCGGCCCAGGCGCGGGCGGCGGGTAGGTGCTGGGCGGCGGCCGCGGCGAAGGGCGCGCCCGCCGCGTGGGCGGCGGCCGGGGTGCGCGGCAGGGTGTCCGCGACCGCGTCCAGGAAGGCGCGTACCAGGGCCTCCGGCTCTGGGAGCCGGAGGGCGCCCCGGCCGGGGACGGGGACGGCGTACGCCTCGTACGGCATGGCGGCGGCGATGGCACGGAGCTGGGCGATGTCGTCGGCGTCCAGCGGCCCGGCCCGCCACGCGTCGTGGTGGGTGGAGGTGAGCCCGGGCAGCAGTCTGCCGCGCGCGACGAGGTGCAGGGCGTGCAGCGCGGCGGCGCCCCAGCAGGCCGCCGCCGGGTGTGCGGCGGGGTGCCGGCGGGCCTTGACCAGCGCCGGAAGGGCTTCGGCGACGGGCACGAGGAGGGCGGCGACCTTGCGGCTGCGGGCTCCCCCGCCGTGGCGGCGCACCACGGTCAGCTCGGTCACCTCCGCCCCGGGCGGCCCCTGGGGCACCGGCCCCTGGTCCGGGTCCCAGAAGGCGACCTTTCCGTCGCGCGGCAGCCCGGCGGGCAGGAACACGGCGGCCGCCGACAGCGCGGGGCCCGTGGACGGCGCGGGCGCCGCTGCGCTCGCGGCCTCGTGCGGCCGCGCCGGCTCCGCCGGCGGGTGGGCGTGCTCGCGATGCTCACGCCAGGCGGACGCGGGCATCCACGAGGCCACCGGCTCCCGCTCGGGGCGTCGCATCGGTGTCGGCCGGTCCATCGCCGGTCACCTCCCTTCGTCCGCACGGTCATGACGCGTCGCGTGGTCCGCGACTGATCTACGACCTTACGGGCGAGGTCTGACAATGGGTCCCACGCCCTCAGCGCACCCCCTCCCACAAGGCACGTTCCTCGCCGCGAAGATCGGACTCGACGCTCGGCACGGTGTCGAAGACCATGGTCGTCCGGGTCTCGCGGTCGTACGGCGGCCAGCCCGGGTCGCCCGTCTTCGCGAAGGCCACCCAGGCACCGTGCATCGCGTCCGCGAGGGACTGCGGGGGCTTCTCGCCGAGGATCGGGGCGTAGGCCGGGTCGTCGAGCCGGTCGAAGACGTAGCCGAGCTCGGAGGCGTGGCTGGCGCCGAGCCGGCCGCCAAGGGCCGGGGAGCGCCGGGCGAACTCGTACACGTGGCTGCCGGGCACCGCCTCGGCGACGCGCAGCGCCGGGATCCGGTAGAACCAGTCGGTGGTGACCGCGTCGAACAGCTCGCCGGGCACGGCGTCCGGGCGACGCGCCGCGTACACGGGCAGCGCTGTGTCCGGATCGAGGCCGTACGCCGCCGTCACGGTCCGCAGCTTGGTCCGCGGCAGGACGTGGAGGCGTTCGGTCGGCACCAGGAAAAGGCGGTACTCCTCGCGGTTGCTGCCGGTCAGGAGCTCCACGCCGCAGTCCGCGGCGGGCAGCGGCAACTCGTCGAGGACGGGCTCGAACGGCATCATGTTGAGCGCCGCCTCGCCCCACAGCGCGGGGTCCGGGCGGGCACCGATCTCGCCCCGCAGCCCGGCCTGAGCGGGCAGCAGCGCGTCGAGGGGGACGGCGGCGAACTCCTCCGCGGTCGCCTTGATGCCGAGTTTTTCGGCGAGCCTGGCCGTGATCAGGTCGGCCGAGGCGGGCCGCAGGAAGTGGTGGGCGGCGCCGCTCTGCAGGATCGCGCGGCGGAACAGGCCGCGCGCGCGGGGCATCGAGAGCAGCGCGCCGATGCTCATGGCGCCCGCCGACTCGCCGAAGACGGTCACCTGACCGGGGTCGCCGCCGAAGGCCTCGATGTT
The DNA here is from genome assembly GCF_045206365.1 of Streptomyces sp. NBC_00212. Lineage (NCBI taxonomy): Bacteria > Bacillati > Actinomycetota > Actinomycetes > Kitasatosporales > Streptomycetaceae > Streptomyces > Streptomyces sp. NBC_00212. The sequence goes on along the minus strand of NZ_CP108115.1, from coordinate 6,537,405 downwards.
GTCGCGGACCCACTCCAGGGCGGCGATCTGGTCGAGCAGCCCGCGGTTGTCCGGCCGGTCGGGCAGCTTCAGGAAGCCGTCGGCGCCGAGCCGGTAGTTGATGCTCACGTACACCACACCGTCGCGGGCGAAGGTGCTTCCGTCGTACGCGGACGTGGCGCCGGAGCCATTGGCGAAGGCCCCGCCGTGCATCCACACCATCACCGGCAGGCCACCGGAGGCCGGGTGCGGGGTCCAGATGTTCAGGTTGAGGCAGTCCTCCCCCTGGGGGCCGTCGTCCGGGATGAGGGCGTCGAAGGGCGGCGCGTAGGGGGCTCTGGGCACGCTCGCTCCATAGGAGAGCGCTTCGCGCACGCCGTCCCAGGGGGCGGCCGGTCCCGGCGCGCGAAAGCGTGCCTCCCCGAAGGGGGGCGCGGCGAACGGGATGCCGAGGAAGGCGGCTACGTCGTCGGCGACGAGCCGGCCTCGCACCGCACCCTGGTGGGTCGTACGAATGGGTTCCATCAGGTTCGTGCGCCTTCCGACAGGGTTTCGAGCAGTGCCGCGCCGAATTCCTCGGGACGTTCGACATGGACCGCATGCCCGGCTCCGGGCACCGCAATCTCTCGTACCCTGCCACCGGCCCGGGCGTACAGGCCCAGCGCGTGGCGGGTCTGGTCGAGCATCGGCTGGGCCGGGGTGCCGTCCCAGCCGGGCACGGCGCCGAGCGCGCCGAGGTGGGCGAGGTCGAACAGCGAGGTGTCGCAGACGATGACGTCGTCCTCGCCCCGGATCCAGGTGACCGGCGGCAGCACGGGCAGTGTGTGCAGGTCGTCGATGCGGAAGTGGGTCGGGGCAAGACAGTTGAGGACTCCGCGGGTGCCGGGCGCGACGCCCGGCCAGGTGTCGCACACACGGCTGTCGCCCGGATAGTGGTCGTCGCCCACACGGGTCGTCAGCATCGATGCGACCAACTCGTCCTCGCGGGCGGGGCGCACCGGAGGCTTGACGTAGCAGGTGGTCAGGAGGGGTACGCGGCGGCGCCCCCGCCCAGCAGCCCCGCCGGTACCGCCGTGACGGCGGCGATCACTCCCCACCCGGTACGTCGTCTGTAGCGCACGATCCGATCCCCCCAGCCTCGCCAAGGCAACACATCACCGCGGACAGGCTGTCTCTGTCCGCGTAGACGCTAGGCAGCGCGCGCCCACCGGGGTGATGTGTGCGCACCACACAAGGCGATGGGGAAATGTGGTGGGTCGGGGTCCCTTCGCCCGGGCGGGCTATCCACGGCGCACACCGGATGCCGGAACAGCGGGCAAGGGGCAGGCTGGCGGCACTGACCGCCGCTGCCCTGCCGTACAGACGAGGACCGCTCATGTCCGTGCCCGCGTCCCAGTCCCCCGCCCGCACGCCGCGCCGCCGTCGCCGGACGCGGCTCGCCGCCGGGGCGGTGCTGCTCGCCCTCGCCACCACGGCCTGCTCCAGCCTCGGGCGGACGTCGATCGGCACCATCACCTACTCGATCGGCCCCCAGACGTCCATCATGCTGACCAGCCCGAAAGTGCGGGGCTGCCACAAGCTCCCGCCGTCCGGGACGACCGGCCTCTACAACAACACGCTGGTCGACATGGTCATGTACCGGACGCCCGACTGCACCGGCAAGGACACGACGTACATCGGCAGCAGGCTCGCCAACAACGTGGCCCCGAAGGCCGCGCCCTGGCGCAGCTACAGCTTCGTGCACTGAGCCGGCCGCTCCTACAGCTCGAACCAGCCGTGGCCCAGGTACCAGTGGCCGCCGCCCAGGAGGTGCCGGGTGACGGCGCGCTGCACGGCGGTGTGCTGCGGGAGGTCCGCCACGGACAGTTCCCGGTCGCCGAAGACGAAGCCGACGGGTTCGCGGTCGGACGGCTCGTCGTCTTTGTAGGCGGTACGGAACAAACCTTGGAAGCGCACAATGTTGGAATTCTCGGGAAGGTAGTCGCGCAGCTGCTCGTCGAGCAGCCAGGAGTGGCAGACGCCGACCCGGTAGCGCTCCTCGGGGAAGTGGCGTGCGAAGAACTCCCTGGCCCGGGCGATGGAGTCGGCGCACGCCTCGGGCGTCAACGGGCCCCGGTAGTCGGGGATATGGAGGTCCAGGCAGAGGTCGCCGGGCTCCGCGTCGATGCCCGCCTCGCGGACGGCCCGGCCCGTACGCTCCCCGAGCCGTGAGCGCTGGAACTGGAGCCGGCCCAGCTGGTAGATCTCCCCCCGGAAGTGCAGCCGCAGCCAGCCGGGCACGGAAAGACCGCCGTTTCCGCGCCGCCTGTGGTGCAGCGCGATGTGCCGCCCCAGGTCGGCGAGCGTACGGCGGGCGATGTCCTCGGGGATGCCTCGCTCCCGGTGGTACGCCCTGATGTGCGGCAGCGCGGCGACGGCGACGTACACGGGGAACCAGCGCTCGATGTCCCCCAACCTCTCGGGCAGGGCGGGCAGTTCGGGATGGATGCCGACGGCTCCGATGTCCTGCACGAGGACCCGCACCGACTCCGCCAGGAGCTCGCCGAGCTCGGGTTCGGCGGTGAACCGGGCGGCCAATGAGGTCAGTTCGTTGATGTCCTCGTGCGGTACGGCGAGGTCGAGCAGCGTCTCGGGAAGGTCGTCGAGGAGCAGCATGCGCGTCACCTTAGCCACCCCGTTCCTCCTGCGCCGCCGCATTTGGGGACGCGGCGCGCACCGCGTTCTCGCGGACGCACCCGTGGCGCGGCGTACGGATTCGCCGCACCCTGTGGCTTTCACCTGCGCCCCAGCGGGTACACCCCCTTATAGAGGCGATCATCATGCTGCGCACCGGTAACGAACCGATCACCGCCCGCAGCCCCCTGCGGATGCGGCTGTGGCTGAGCATCTGGGGCCTGATCTGGGCCGTCGGCGGCACGGTGGGCTTCGCCCTGGAGGGGCGGCCGGGCTGGATGGCTGCCTGCGCGGCCCTGGCCGCGGTGATCATCGTCGACCTGTTCATGATCATCCGCCATATCCGGCAGGGCCCGCACTATCAGCCGGGCCGCGACATCCCGCCGTACGAGCCGCCGCGCACCCGCCGGCCGTGAGCCGCCGGCGGTGATCTCGTGCGCTACTCGGCCTCGTCCTCGAACCGCGCCGACGCCAGGTACTCCGGCTTCGGGTCCAGGGCCGCGGCCAGCCGGAAGTGGCGCTTGGCCTGGTCGGGGCGGGCCTGGCGTTCGTAGGTGCGGGCCAGGGCGAAGTGCGCGAAGGCGTTGTCCGGCTCGCGCTCCAGGACCAGCTGGAACTCCAGCTCCGCGGCCCGGAGTTGGGCCGAGGCGAAGAAGGCGCGGGCCCGCAGCAGCCGGGCCGCGGTGTTCTCGGGGTGGGCGGCGACGACCGAGTCGAGAAGTTTGACGGCACCGCGCGGGTCCCGGGCGGCCAGGAGGTGCTCGGCCGCGCGGAAGTCGATCACGTGCGTCTCGGGGTTGCTTTGGGCCACGTGCCTGTCCTTTCCCTCGCTGCGCGTTGTCAACGCCATGCCCAGCTCCGGTATTCCGTACGCATCCGGACACGCCCGCGCCCGGAGCCGCATGCTCAGAGCGAGGCCGCCGCCAGGGTCAGCCCGAGGAGCACGATCGCCGCGCCCGCCGCCATGAATGCCCGGTCCAGGGCGGTGCGTTGGCGGCCGAGCAGGACGATGGTGCGCGGGTCCTCCGGGTCGTAGGACACCCGGACGCTGGCGCCCGGCGGGAGCGGCTCGCGGCGGCTCGGGGGAACCGGCGAAGGGAGTTCGAGGACGTGACCGTCGGCCGTCTCGAACTGCAGGAGGGGCCGCGCCGAGCCCTGCGGCGCGGGCTTCACCAGCGCCCACGCGAACGCGCCCGCCCGCTCCACGCGCCGGGTCTCCCGCAGCCCGTACGCCCCGGCGAGCAGCGCCACCAGGCCGCCGAGCACTGTGAATCCCGCCAGTACGAAGAGCACAGTCGGATCGTAATCCGCCCGGGCCATATGCCGCGGGCCAAGCCGTGGAAACCCAGCATGATGAGGGAATCCGTACGGTTCGGATACGCGCCGGTTCATCGGCACACCGGGTTCGCGCCCCCGGTGAGCCCGGGGCGCGGGTCGCGGGTCGCGGGTCGCGGTCCACGAGGCGCTCTTGACGGCCGCACACCGCCGCCGCCCTCAGACAGCCCCGTGCGCCCTTCAGGCAGCGGCCCGCTCCACCAGTTCCTCCCACACTTTTCGCACCTGCGGCTCCAGCGCCTCCAGCGGGCCGTCGTTGTCGATGACGAGGTCGGCGACGGCGAGGCGCTGGGCGCGGTCGGCCTGGGCGGCCATGCGGGCGCGGGCCTCATCGGGGGTCATGCCGCGCAGGCGCACCAGCCGGTCGAGCTGGGTCTCGGGCGTCGCGTCGATGACGACCACCAGGTCGTACAGCGCCGCGAGGCCGTTCTCCGTCAGGAGGGGTACGTCGTGGATGACCACCGAGTCGGGGCCCGCCGCCGACTCCAGTTCGGCGGAGCGCGCTCCGACCAGCGGGTGCACGATCTTGTTCAGGGTCGCGAGCTTCTCGGGGTCGGAGAAGACGATGCCACCCAGTTTGGGGCGGTCGAGCGTGCCGTCCGCGGACAGGATGCCGGGGCTGAACGCCTCGACGACCGCCGCCAGGCCCGGAGTTCCGGGCTCGACGACTTCCCGCGCGATCCTGTCCGCATCGATCAGTACGGCTCCGTAGGAGACGAGCAGCCGTGACACTTCGCTCTTGCCGGCGCCGATACCGCCGGTCAGGCCCACCTTCAGCATGAGCGGAAGCTTAGGCTGCCCGCCCTATGCGTCGCCCTCCCGCTCGGCGAGAAAGCGTTCGAACTCGCGGCCCAGTTCCTCCGCCGAAGGGAGGTCCGCCGGTTCGGCGACCAGGTTGCCGCGGGTTTCGGCGCCCGCCACCGCGTCGTACTGGTGCTCAAGGCCCTGGACCAGGCTGACCAGTTCCTCGTCGCCCTCGCCGATCTGCCGCTCGATCTCGGTCTGGGTGCGCTGCGCCTCCGTACGGAGGCCGTGCGCAACGCTCGGCAGGACCAGGCCCGTTGCTGCCGTGACGGCCTCCAGGGCGGTCAGCGCCGCGTCGGGGTAGGCCGAGCGCGCCACGTAGTGCGGGACGTGCGCGGCGACTCCCAGGACGTCGTGGCCGGACTCCATCAGGCGGTACTCGATCAGCGACTCGGCGCTGCCGGGCACCTGTGCCTCGTCGAACGGCGAACGGTGGCCGGGCATCAGGTCCGTGCGGTTGCCGTGCGGTGTGAGGCCGACGGGGCGGGTGTGCGGCACGCCCATGGGGATGCCGTGGAAGTTGACCGAGAGGCGCACGCCGAGGCGCTCGACGATCTGGCGCACGGCGAGCGCGAAGCGCTCCCATTCGACGTCCGGCTCGGGGCCCGACATCAGCAGGAACGGCGCGCCCGTGGCGTCCTGCACCAGGCGGACCTCCAGCGCGGGCACCTCGAAGTCGGTCCAGCGGTCGCGCCGGAACGTCAGCAGCGGGCGGCGGGCGCGGTAGTCCACGAGCCGGTCGTGGTCGAAGCGGGCCACCACCTGGTGGGGCAGCGTGTCAAGGAGCTTCTCGACGATCTGCTCGCCGGTCTCACCCGCGTCGATGTAGCCGTCGAAGTGGTACAGCATGACCAGGCCGGCCGACTCCTGCGCGAGCGCCATGTCGACGACGGCCAGGCCCTTCGGCTCCCATTCGTACAAACCCTGCGGATCAAGCACGATTACCGCTCCTCCTCGTGTTCATCAGGAAGAACGACCGCCAGGACGCGGGCATTCCCGTCGCCGCCGCTTTCACGGAAAGCCTTGCCGGGCCGGGCAGACTTCGCGGGGACGGACTTCCAGTCTGCCGGGCGGAACCCGGCTCTGGCCGCGACATCGGTCAACTCGGCGACACAGGAGCCGAGTTCACGAAGCGAGGATGGCGGCCGGGAATGAAGTAAGGCCCGCTCCCAATAGGGAGCGGGCCTTACTTTCAGCTATCTACCAGCTGGGGTCAGAGCGTCAGCTCTGGCCGCCCGCCAGCTTCTCGCGCAGGGCAGCCAGCGCCTCGTCCGACGCCAGGGCGCCGGAGTTGTCGTCCGACTCCGAGGAGTACGAACCGCCGGAGACGCCCGCCGGGGCACCGGCCGGGGCGGCAGCACCCTCGGCAGCGGCGGCCTCGTCGGCCTCGCGGGACTTGATGACCTGGGCCTGGTGCTGCTCGAAGCGCGACTGCGCCTCGGCGTACTGACCCTCCCAGGCCTCGCGCTGGGTCTCGTAGCCCTCGAGCCAGTCGTTGGTCTCGGGGTCGAAGCCCTCGGGGTAGATGTAGTTGCCCTGGTCGTCGTAGGACGCGGCCATGCCGTACAGGGTCGGGTCGAACTCGACCGACGCCGGGTCGGCACCGAAGGACTCGTTGGCCTGCTTCAGGGACAGCGAGATCCGGCGACGCTCAAGGTCGATGTCGATGACCTTGACGAAGATCTCGTCGTTGACCTGGACGACCTGCTCCGGGATCTCCACGTGGCGCTCGGCCAGCTCGGAGATGTGGACCAGGCCCTCGATGCCCTCGTCGACGCGCACGAACGCACCGAACGGAACGAGCTTGGTGACCTTACCGGGGACGACCTGCCCGATCTGGTGCGTACGGGCGAACTGCTGCCACGGGTCTTCCTGCGTCGCCTTCAGCGACAGGGAGACACGCTCGCGGTCCATGTCGACGTCGAGGACCTCGACGGTGACTTCCTGGCCGACCTCGACAACCTCGGACGGGTGGTCGATGTGCTTCCAGGACAGCTCGGAGACGTGGACGAGACCGTCGACGCCACCCAGGTCCACGAAGGCACCGAAGTTGACGATCGAGGAGACGACGCCGGAGCGGACCTGACCCTTCTGCAGGGTGGTGAGGAACGTCTGGCGAACCTCGGACTGGGTCTGCTCAAGCCAGGCACGGCGGGACAGGACCACGTTGTTGCGGTTCTTGTCCAGCTCGATGATCTTCGCCTCGAGCTCCTTGCCCACGTAGGGCTGGAGGTCGCGGACACGACGCATCTCGACGAGAGAGGCCGGCAGGAAGCCACGGAGGCCGATGTCGAGGATGAGACCACCCTTGACGACCTCGATGACGGTACCGGTGACGATGCCGTCTTCTTCCTTGATCTTCTCGATCGTGCCCCAGGCACGCTCGTACTGAGCGCGCTTCTTGGACAGGATCAGACGGCCTTCCTTGTCCTCCTTCTGGAGAACCAGGGCCTCGATCTCGTCGCCGACCTTGACGACCTCGTTCGGGTCGACATCGTGCTTGATCGAGAGCTCACGGCTCGGGATCACGCCTTCGGTCTTGTAACCGATGTCGAGCAGGACCTCGTCCCGGTCGACCTTCACGATGACGCCGTCGACGATGTCGCCGTCGTTGAAGTACTTGATCGTCTCGTCGATCGCGGCGAGGAATGCTTCCTCGTCACCGATGTCGTTGACCGCAACCTGCGGGGTGGTGGCGGTGGTCTCGGTGCTGCTCGTCATGTGGGTAAGGGCTCCGGTTACGGACAGAAAGTCGTAGGTACTGCCACGCCGAGAGCCCGTATCGCCTCTGCAGAAGCCGGACAGCCTGGGAAGCGCCGATCCGGGTCGGTCCGGATGGCGCCTCGAGAACCGAGGGGACATACAACAGATGGAAGCGCGCCTGCTACGTCTGAGGTGCGCAGGCTCGCAGCGCAACTTGTAGCATACGGGGGCAGCCGGACACGGTCAATGCGCGAAGGCGCACACCCGGGGCGGATCCCCGCATTCCCGGCACAACTAAGGTTCCCCGAGGCCACGATGGGGCCCGCGGACCTCTTTCGAGAACCTTCGGAACACGAGGTCGCGTTCCGCGCAAACTACAACGACGGACACGATGAGCCAAGAGATCCAAGCGTACGAGTCCGAGAACGGGTCCGATTCCGAGCCCGAGGCGACCAGGCGTACCGCCGACGACACGGAGAGCAGCCGGGCCAGCCGCGGCTGGTGGGACCGGAACGCCGACGAGTACCAGACCGATCACGGAGCGTTCCTCGGGGACGACCGGTTCGTGTGGGGCCCCGAGGGCCTGGACGAGGCGGACGCCCGACTCCTCGGCCCGACGGAGTCCCTGAAGGGGCTCGACATCCTGGAGATCGGCGCCGGCGCGGCCCAGTGCTCGCGCTGGCTGGCCGCCCAGGGCGCCCGCCCGGTGGCCCTGGACCTCTCGCACCGCCAGCTCCAGCACGCGCTGCGCATCGACGGCGGCACCTTCCCGCTCGTCGAGGCGGACGCCGGCGCCCTGCCCTTCGCGGACGGCTCCTTCGACCTGGCGTGCTCGGCCTACGGCGCGGTCCCCTTCGTGGCGGACCCGGTGAAGGTCTTCCGCGAGGTGCGCCGGGTGCTGCGCCCCGGCGGCCGCTGGGTCTTCTCGGTCACCCACCCCATCCGCTGGGCCTTCCCCGACGAGCCGGGCCCCGAGGGCCTGTCCGTCGCGGCCTCCTACTTCGACCGCACGCCGTACGTGGAGCAGGACGAGAGCGGCCGTGCCATCTACGTGGAGCACCACCGCACGCTGGGCGACCGGGTGCGGGACGTGGTCGCGGGCGGCTTCCGCCTGGCGGACCTGGTCGAGCCGGAATGGCCGTCCTGGAACGCCCAGGAGTGGGGCGGCTGGTCCCCGCTGCGGGGCAATCTGATCCCGGGGACCGCGATTTTCGTGTGCGTACGGGACTGAGGCCGGTGCGGGACTGAGGCGCGTGCCGGCCTGACGCCCGTACGAGGCTGAGCGCACCTCGGGCCCGACCTGGCCCGGGCAGGCGCCTCCCGGGATTAGTCATACGAGCCCACCGTCCCTGTGGACAGAGCGTCACACGGTCCGGCGGGACGTACGACACTGAGCGCATGATCCGAACCGACGCACTCGACGCTCTCCCGGTCCGTGAGGCCGTGCCCGAGCTGCTGGCCGCGCTCGACGAGCACGGGACGGCGGTGCTGTGCGCCCCGCCCGGCACCGGCAAGACCACCCTCGTACCGCTGGTCCTCGCGGGCCTGGTCGGGGACGGCCCGGCGCGGCGGGTCATAGTCGCCGAGCCGCGCCGGATCGCGGCCCGGGCGGCCGCCCGCCGGATGGCCTGGCTGCTCGGCGAGCGGACGGGCGCGAAGGTCGGCTTCACCGTGCGGGGCGAGCGGTCCGTCGGCCCGGACACCGTCGTCGAGGTCGTCACCACCGGTGTGCTCCTCCAACGCCTGCAGCGCGACCAGGAGTTGACCGGGGTCGACGTCGTCGTCCTCGACGAATGCCACGAGCGCCATCTCGACGCGGACACCGTCGCCGCCTTCCTCCTCGACGTACGGGCCGCACTGCGGCCCGAGCTCCGCCTGGTGGCGGCTTCCGCGACGACGGACGCCGAGGGCTGGGCCCAGCTGCTCGGGGACGCACCGGTCGTCGAGGCGGCCGGCGTCGCGCACCCGGTCGGGGTGGTGTGGGCGCCGCCCGCGCAGCCGGTCCGGCCGCCGCACGGCATGCGCGTGGACCCGGCCCTGCTCTCGCACGTGGCCGCCACGGTGCGCCGGGCGCTGGCCGAGCGGGACGGCGACGTGCTCTGCTTCCTGCCCGGCGTGGGTGAAATCGCCCGCGTGGCACGGCAGTTGGGCGATCTGCCCGGGATCGAGGTGCTCCAGGTGCACGGCCGGGCCCCGGCCTCCGTGCAGGACGCGGTGCTCGCCGGATCCGACGGCCGACGGGTGGTCCTCGCCACCGCGGTCGCCGAGTCCTCGCTGACCGTGCCCGGGGTGCGGGTGGTCGTGGACTGCGGCCTGGCCCGCGAGCCGAGGGTGGACCACGCCAGGGGGCTCGGGGCGCTGACGACGGTACGGGCCTCGCAGGCGGCGGCCCGCCAGCGCGCGGGCCGCGCCGGGCGCGAGGCCCCCGGCGCGGTCTACCGCTGCTGGACCGAGGCGGAGAACGTCCGCCTGCCCCGCTTCCCGGCCCCCGAGATCAAGGTCGCCGACCTGGCTGCCTTCGCCCTGCAGGCCGCCTGCTGGGGCGACCCGTCGGCCGAGGGCCTCGCCCTGCTCGACGCGCCACCGGCGGGCGCGATGGCCGCGGCTCGTGCCGTACTGACGGCGATCGGCGCCGTCGACGACCAGGGCCGCGCCACCGACCGCGGCGCCCGCATGGCCCGGCTCGGGCTGCATCCCCGGCTCGCCCGGGCGCTCCTCGACGGCGCTTCGGAGGTGGGCGGCCGGCGGGCCGCCGAAGTGGTGGCCCTGCTGAGCGAGGAGCCTCCGCGGGAGTACGGGGACGACCTGGCGGCGGCCTGGCGCACGGCGCGCCGGGGCGGGGACGGGTACGCGGGCCGCTGGCTCCAGGAGGTGCGGCGCCTGGCCTCGTCCGCCGGGAGCCATCCCGAGAAGGGCTCCGCCGAGGCCGCCGCCGGGCTCGTCGCGGCGCTGGCGTTCCCGGAGCGGGTGGCGCGGGCCCGTGGTGGCGGCTCGTTCCTCATGGCGTCGGGCACCGGCGCCGAGGTGGCCCAGGGCTCCGGCCTCGCCACGGCGGGCTGGCTGGCGGTGGCCGTCGCCGACCGGCCCGTGCAGGCGGCCTCCGCCCGGGTCCGCCTGGCCGCCGTCATCGACGAGGCGACCGCCCGGCTCGCCGCGGGGCATCTGCTGGCGGAAGGCGAGGAGGTGCACTGGGAGGACGGTGATGTGGTGGCCCGCCGGGTGGCCCGGCTGGGCTCGGTCGAGCTGTCCGTACGCCCGCTCAAGAACCCGGACCCGGCGCTGGTGCGCGACGCGCTGCTCGACGGCCTGGCGCGAGACGGGCTGGGCCTGCTGCGCTGGACCCGTGACGCGCAGGGCCTGCGCGAGCGGCTCGCGTTCTTGCACCGGGTGCTCGCGGAGCCCTGGCCGGACGTGTCCGACGCGGCGCTGCTCGCCCGGGCCGACGCGTGGCTGGAGCCCGAGCTCTCGCGGGCCCGGCGCCGGGCCGACCTCGGGCGGATCGAGGCGGGCGCGGCACTGGGCCGGCTGCTGCCGTGGGCGACCGGGGAGGCGGCCCGCCTCGACGAGCTGGCCCCCGAACGCATCCAGGTCCCGAGCGGCTCACGGATACGGGTGGAGTACGGGGGTGAACAGCCCGTCCTCGCCGTCAAGTTGCAGGAGATGTTCGGCCTGGACGGCACACCGGAGGTGGCCGGGGTGCCTGTGCTGGTCCATCTGCTCTCCCCCGCGGGACGGCCCGCCGCCGTCACCGCGGACCTCGCGAACTTCTGGCGCGACGGGTACCGGGCGGTCCGCGCCGAGCTGCGCGGCCGCTACCCCAAGCACCCGTGGCCCGAGGATCCGACGGTGGCGGAGCCGACCCGGTTCACGAAGGCGCGGCTCAAACAGTAGGGAGCGGCTCATAGGGAGCGGCTCAGGCGATGACGGGGGCGAGCTGCTCGGTGACGGCGGGAGGCGGATTTCCGGGGCGGCGGCTGCGCGCCTCCAGCCAGAGGGAGAGCGCGAGCAGCGCGAGCCCGAGGCCGAGGAATCCCCAGGGGAGATAGGAGGTGAGCAGCAGGACCAGGACGCGGTTCTTCTTGACCAGGTCGACGGTGTAGTTGACGTAGTCGTCGCGCATCTTGACGTCTCCGGCGAACACGGTGACCTTGTCGCGGCCTCCGAGGAGGGTGCCGCCGCGCATCTCCTCCTGGTTGAGCTCCTCGCCGTTGACCGGGGCGCCGGTGACGGGGTCGATCCAGAACTTGCGGGTGGTGGTGTACCAGAGGGAGGTGCCGGTGGTCTTCTCCAGGGTGCTGGAGTCGATGCCGGGCAGCGGCATCTTCTTCGGGTAGGGCACCTTGGTCCACGGGATGGTCTGCTCGAAGTAGTACACGTCGAGGCCGTGGAACTTCTGGGTGCCCTTGTAGTGGATGGGCGCGGAGGTGCGGGCCTGGAAGTCGAAGTACTCGTAGTCCCGCTTCTCGGTCAGGAACGGCCACTTGAACTCGATGCCCTTGCGCTGCACGGGGTCGCCGTCGACCATCTCGCCGGTGGCGTGGACGGGCGCCTGGCTGTGCGCGTCGAAGATGTAGCGCTCGGGTATCTGGGAAACCATCTTGCCGTCGGGTCCCTGGACATAGGAGAGGGTGTCCCACACCACGACGTCCCTGCCGGCGCTCTTCTCGATCTCCTTGGCCGCCTCGACGTTGCCCTTCAGCGTCTGGACGACCGTCACCTTGGGGACCGTCTTGGACTGCATGGTGCCGTAGTCGATGAGGGTGGCGTTCTTCGCTTCGAGGACCGCCTCCTGGTACTGGCTGGGCGGGATCTTCGCCAGCCGGGGGAAGGCGTACCAGCGCAACAGGGGCGACAGGGCGCCGAAGAACACGGCAAGGGCGAGCAGGACGAGACTGGCTTTGCGTCGCATGGACCTGCTCTCCCTCTACTTGGGGTGCTGCTTGGGCACTGCTTGGTCTTGCTCGGCCCGGCTCTCCTGGCTGGCTCTACCTGGTCTGGGTGATCTTTCCCGGGGCGCTGGGGACGGTGGTGAGCAGCGGCTTCGGTGAGGTCTTGCCCTCGGGTGCGCCGATGGCCGAGACGGTCAGGACGAGGGCGAGGGCGGCGGCAAGACCGATCGCGGCGGCTATGAGGGCACGCATGCTCGGCCTCCGTAGAGCTGATGGGTCGTCAGGAGTGGGCACCGTAGCAACGCGCGGCCGAGATGAGAACACGTGGAACAGCCCCTCGGCCGTCGGGCGGCAGAGGGGCTGCTGGGGACAACGGGACCGGGGCGCTCCTCAGGAGGCGGCGGCCACCTTGAGTTCGAGGGTGAGCGTGGCGCCACCCTCGGTGGTGAGGCGGAGCAGGAACGTGCCGGTCTGGGCGTCCGCGTACATCTTCGGCAGGACCAGGACACCGTTCGCGTCGGTCTTCAGGTCCGTGAGCTCGCGGACCGGGTTGCCCTTGGCGTCCTTGAAGTACGGGCCCTTGTCGTTGACCTTGGGCTCGGCCTTCGGGTCGGCGCCGGCGGCCGGGGTCACGATCATGGTCGCGGATGCCGCCACACCGGAGGCGACGGCGCCCTTGTAGGTCGCCTTGACCGACACCGGGTTCGCGAACTCGCCGCTGGGCGCGGCCGTCAGCTCCTTGGTGTCGCTGCGGACCAGGGCGTCGGCCTGCCGGGCGACGACGGTCGCCTTCCACTCGACGGCGGACAGGCCGGCCTCGGTGACGGTGGCCCGCACGGTGAACGTGCCGGTCTTCTCGCCCGCCTTCAGCGCGGGGGCGGCGGCCGTGCCGTCGGCCGCGGTGGCCACGGTCACGGTGGTGGCGCCGCCGGTGAAGCGGGTGTCGGTGTCGCCGATGATCTCGAACGTCACCGACACCTTGGCCATCGCCTTGCCGGACGCGTCCTTCACCCGCGCCGTCGGCTGCCCGCCGAACGCGCCGCCGGCGAACGCCGTCAGCTCCTTGGCGCCCACGCCCTCGAACGTCGTCGCCCGCGGCACGGTCGGCGTCGGAGTGCCGCCGCCGTCGGGCTTGGTGGGCGGCACCGTCGGCTTCACCGGCGGAGCGGGCGGGGTCGGCGTCGGCTTCGGCGACGGCTTCTGGCTCGGCGGCGCCTTCGGGGTGACCGGCGGCTGCTTGGGGGAGGTCTGGTCGCTGCGGCGGCTGGGCAGCGAGCCCGTGCCGTCGGGGACCTCGTGGGTGCCGCGCCGGTAGAAGTCGAACCACGTGGTGACCGTGGTCAGGTACTCCTGCGACTGGTTGTAGCTCAGGATCGCCTTGTCGAGGTCGGCCTTCACCGCGACGTCGCGGCCGTTGCCGCAGAGGTAGAACCCGGCGGCGAGCGCCGCGTCGTAGACGTTGTTCGGGTCCTTGACCCCGTCACCGTTGCCGTCGCGGCCCGAGGTCGCCCAGGTCGACGGGATGAACTGCATCGGCCCGACCGCCCGGTCGTGCACCTTGTCACCGTCGTACGCGCCGCCGTCGGTGTCGGTGATGTTGGCGAACCCGGCGCCGTTGAGCACGGGGCCGAGGATCGGGGTGAGGGTGGTGCCGTTGGCGTCGACCCGGCCGCCGTTCGCATGGCCCGACTCGACCTTGCCGATGCCACCGAGCAGCTGCCACGGGAGGTGGCAGTTGGGCCGGTCCGTGGCGAGCGCCGCCTCCGCCTTCTTGTACGCGTCGAGCACGGTGGCCGGTATGCCCTGCTGGTCGCCGATCGGAAGCGTGCCGGTCGACGCGTTCGGCGGCGGCGTCGGCGACGCTAGCGGCGGAAGGTCCGTGTAGTACGGGGAGTTGCCGGAGGCCGGGGCGTCGGGGGCGGGGGGCGGCGTCACATCGGAAGCCGCCTGGTCCGTCGGGGTGCTCGCGTGCACGACTCCCGGCGCCTGCGAGGCGGAAAGCGCCGCCACCGCCAGCGCAGCCACCGCCGTGGTGCCCGCTCCCTTGCGCAGTCGTCGGCCCATGTGCGGTGCCATACGTCAAGTCCCTCCCCGTACTCGGCTGTCCGCACTCCCCAGCGCGAGACTCACGTGACACTACGGCAACCGCCGGCGCCAGGACACCGCGGGTTGACCGGTTTTCATTGATTCGCCACTTGCGCGTTGCCGGTTGGTGGTGGGGGAACGGGTGCCGAATACCGAACGTTGATGATCACTGACGGGTAAATGGTGTTTGTCAGCTGAAGGTTGAAATCTGTCATTGGCGATTGGTCATCTGTCGTCTGCCGTCGGCCTGTGGTCATGGGCCATCAGATTTCCAGGTGCCGACCGACATCTAACCGTCAACGGCTAACGGACGGCTAACGGGTATCGGCCGACAACCGGCAGCTGACGAACCATGACAACTGCGGACAGACAGCCCAATCAATCGAGGGGACGTGCATGCCGTTCACGCTGAGCCACGCCGCGGCCGTACTGCCGGGCATCCGAAGGGACGGCACCGGCCGCGGCCGGCTGGTCGCATCCGCTCTCGTCGCGGGGTCGTTCGCGCCGGATGTGACGTACTACGTGGCGACGGTCGTGCCGGCCGCGATGCCGTTCGGCCGGGTCACGCACTCCGCGCTCGGGGTCGTCACCGTGGATGTCGCGACGACATGCGTGCTGGTCACGTTGTGGGTGCTGCTGCGCGAACCGCTGCTCGCGCTGCTGCCGAGGGCGTCCTGGCGTTCGCGGGTGTACGCGGTCGTGCGCGGCGAGGTGTGGCGGCGGCCCGGGCCCTGGGCGCCGGCCGGCTGGTTCGCGCTGTCGGCGGCGATCGGTTCCGCCACGCATGTGGTGTGGGATGCGTTCACCCACTTCGACCGCTGGGGGATGCGGGCGCTGCCCGTGCTCGGCGAGAAGCTCGCAGGGTTCCCTTTGTACTGGTATGCCCAGTACGGCGGGTCGGCGCTGGCGCTGACCGGAATCGGCTGGTTCACGGCGACGGCACTGCGCCGGGCCAACCCCGCCCCCACGAACGCGGCAGCGGTCCCACCCGGCCTCACCCCGCGCCAACTCCCGGTCGTTCTGGGCCTGTTGGCGCTGTGCGCGGCAGCCGTCGCGGTGTACCGGTGTCTGCGCTGGTACGCCTTCTACGGCGACGCGTCCGTCCTGGGCCTCATCCCGAGCGCCTGCTTCGGCGGCGGTACGGGGCTGACCCTCGGCCTGCTGGCCTATGCGGCGGTGTGGAGGTCGGGCCGCCTCGGCCGAACCGCGAACCCCGCGGCTCCCGACCCCGCTGGGCCCGGGCGAAAAGTCACCCGGGCCCAGCGGGGCGGAGGCACGCGTTAGGGCCTGACCGCCGGACAGACCCTAGTGCGCCGCCGACTCCCAGTCGTCGCCCGCGCCCACCGAGACGTCCAGCGGGGCGCGGAGCTCCACCGCTCCGGCCATCTCGTGGCGGACCAGCGCCTCGACCTTCTTGCGCTCCCCCGGGGCGATTTCCAGGACGATTTCGTCGTGGACCTGGAGCAGCAGGCGGGAGGTGAGACCCGCTTCGGTGAGGGCGCGGTCCACGTTCAGCATCGCGACCTTCACGATGTCCGCCGCGGTGCCCTGGATGGGGGCGTTGAGCGCCATCCGCTCGGCCATTTCGCGGCGCTGGCGGTTGTCGCTGTTGAGGTCGGGCAGGTAGCGGCGCCGGCCGAGCATGGTCTCCGTGTAGCCCGTGGCGCGGGCTTCCTCGACGACGCGCTGGAGGTAGTCCCGTACGCCGCCGAAGCGCTCGAAGAACGTGTCCATCAGGCCGCGTGCCTCGCCCGCCTCGATGTTCAGCTGCTGGGAGAGGCCGAAGGCGGACAGGCCGTAGGCGAGGCCGTACGACATGGCCTTGATCTTGCGCCGCATCTCGGGGTCGACCTTGGACTTGGCGACGCCGAAGACCTGGGAGGCGACGGTGGTGTGGAGGTCCTCGCCGGAGGTGAACGCCTCGATGAGGCCCTCGTCCTCGGACAGGTGGGCCATCACGCGCAGTTCGATCTGGCTGTAGTCCGCGGTGAGCAGCGACTCGTAGCCCTCGCCGACGACGAAGCCCCGGCGGATGGCGCGGCCCTCGTCGGTGCGGACCGGGATGTTCTGCAGGTTGGGGTCGGTCGAGGAGAGGCGGCCGGTCGCGGCGACGGTCTGGTTGAACGTGGTGTGGATGCGGCCGTCGGCCGCGATCGTCTTGATCAGGCCCTCGACGGTGACCCGCAGCTTCGCCTGCTCGCGGTGGCGCAGCATGATGACGGGCAGCTCGTGCTCGGTCTGGGCGGCGAGCCAGGCCAGTGCGTCGGCGTCCGTGGTGTAGCCGGTCTTGGTCTTCTTCGTCTTGGGCAGGGCGAGTTCGCCGAAGAGGACTTCCTGGAGCTGCTTGGGCGAGCCGAGGTTGAACTCGTGGCCCACCGAGGCGTGTGCTTCCTTGACGGCCTGCTGGACGGCGCCCGCGAACTGCTGCTCCATGGCTTCCAGGTGGGCGCGGTCGGCGGCGATGCCGTGGCGCTCCATGCGGGCGAGGAGGAGGGAGGTGGGGAGTTCGACGTCGTGCAGGAGGTCTGCGGCGCCGACTTCCTTGAGGCGTTCGGTGAAGGCGCCGCCGAGGTCGAGGACGGCGCGGGCCTGGGTCATCAGGGCGTCGGCCTCGGCCTCGTCGTCGGCGCCGAAGGCGAGCTGGCCGTCGGCGGCTCCGGCGGGGGCGAGTTCGCGGCCGAGGTATTCGATGGACAGGGCGTCGAGGGCGAAGGAGCGGCGGCCCGGCTTGACGAGGTAGGCGGCGAGCGCGGTGTCCATGGTGACGCCGGCGATGGACCAGCCGTGTTCGGGGAAGACCCGCATGGCGGCTTTGGCGTTGTGCATGACCTTGGGCTGGTCGGCGTCCGCGATCCAGGCGGCGAAGGCCTGCTCGTCGGCCTCGTCGACCTGCGCGGGGTCGAACCAGCCGGCGGCGCCGTCGGCCGCGGCCAGCGCGATCTCGGTCACGCTGCCGGTGCCGAGCGCCCAGGTGTCGACGGTGGCCACGCCCAGCGGCTGCCCGCCGTGCTCGGCCAGCCAGGGGGCGAGCTCGCCCGCGCCGAGGACCGTGCCGTCGAGCTCCAGGCCGGCGGCGGGCGCCGGGGCCTCCTGCTCGCCGGCGCCGGGGTCGACGGCGAGGAGGCGCTCGCGCAGCGACGGGTTGCGGATCTCCAGGACGTCCAGGACGCCGGTCACCGCGGTGCGGTCGTAGGGGGCGCGCGCCAGCTCGGCGGGGCCCTTGGGGAGCTCGACGTCCTTGACCATCTCGGTCAGGCGGCGGTTCAGCTTCACCGCGTCCAGGTGGTCGCGGAAGTTCTGTCCGGCCTTGCCCTTGACCTCTTCGGCGCGCTCGACGAGCTCCGCGAACGAACCGAACTGGTTGATCCACTTGGCGGCGGTCTTCTCGCCGACGCCCGGGATGCCCGGCAGGTTGTCCGACGGGTCGCCGCGCAGCGCCGCGAAGTCCGGGTACTGCTGCGGGGTCAGGCCGTACTTCTCCTCGACCTTTTCCGGGGTGAACCGGGTCAGCTCGGAGACGCCCTTGGTGGGGTAGAGGACGGTGACGTGGTCGGAGACCAGCTGGAAGGAGTCGCGGTCGCCGGTGACGATCAGGACTTCGAAGCCGGCCGCCTCGGCCTGGGTGGCGAGGGTGGCGATGATGTCGTCGGCCTCGAAGCCGTCGGTGGCGAACCGGTCCACGTGCATCGCGTCGAGGAGCTCGCCGATCAGCTCGACCTGGCCCTTGAATTCGTCCGGGGTCTTCGACCGGTTCGCCTTGTAGTCGGGGAACTCGGTGGAGCGCCACGTCTTGCGGGACACGTCGAACGCCACCGCGAAGTGTGTGGGCGCCTCGTCACGCAGTGTGTTCGCGAGCATGGACATGAAGCCGTAGACCGCGTTGGTCGGCTGGCCCGTCGCGGTGGTGAAGTTCTCCGCGGGCAGCGCGAAGAACGCCCGGTACGCCAGGGAGTGCCCGTCCATGAGGAGCAGGCGCGGTCGGTTGTCCGGGGTCTTCTTCGATGCTGTCTCAGCCATGCCCCCGATCCTGCCACGCCCCACTGACAATCCTGGCCAGTGCCGGCCCCGGCCGCCCGGCCCGGACGGGTCCGACCTGCCCGGCGCGGCTGTCGGTGCCGCGTGGCAGGATCGAGTACATACACACCTCGTACCCGCACGACGTGTTCGCTCGAAGGGGAGCAGCGCCATGGCCAGCAAGCCGCCCACAGGTGATCCGGTCCAGGACGCGCCGCAGGTCGAGGCGCCCAAGCACGCTGCCGCCGGGCTCCCCGCGATCGGTCACACGCTGCTCATGGCCCAGCAGCAGATGGGTCTGCGGCGCACGGCGCAGACGTTGTTGAAGGTCAACCAGAAGGACGGTTTCGACTGTCCTGGCTGCGCGTGGCCGGAGGGCGACAAGCGGCATACGGCGGAGTTCTGCGAGAACGGGGCGAAGGCCGTGGCCGAGGAGGCGACGCTGCGCCGGGTCACGCCCGACTTCTTCGCCGCGCATCCGGTGGCCGACCTGGCGACGCGCAGTGGGTACTGGCTGGGTCAGCAGGGCCGTATCACGCAGCCGATGTATCTGCCTGAGGGCGCCGAGCGGTACGAGGCGGTCACCTGGGAGCGGGCTTTCGAGGTCATCGCCGAGGAGCTGACGGCGCTCGACTCTCCCGACGAGGCTCTCTTCTACACGTCGGGGCGCACCAGCAACGAGGCCGCGTTCCTGCTTCAGCTCTTCGCCCGCGAGTTCGGCACGAACAATCTGCCGGACTGCTCCAACATGTGTCATGAGTCGTCCGGTTCGGCGCTGACGGAGACCATCGGCGTCGGCAAGGGCAGCGTCTCTTTGGAGGATCTCCACCAGGCCGATCTGATCGTGGTGGCCGGGCAGAATCCGGGCACCAATCACCCTCGGATGCTGTCCGCCCTGGAGAAGGCGAAGTCCGCCGGAGCGAAGATCATTTCGGTGAATCCGCTGCCGGAGGCGGGACTTGAGAAGTTCAAGAACCCGCAGACACCGCAGGGCATGATCAAGGGCGCGGCGCTGACCGACCTGTTCCTGCAGATCCGTATCGGCGGCGACCAGGCCCTGTTCCGCCTCCTGAACAAGCTGATCGTGGAGACCGAGGGCGCCGTCGACGAGCTGTTCGTGCGCGAACACACCCATGGATACGAGGAGTTCAAGGCCGCGGCCCGGGAGGCGGACTGGGACCGGACGCTCGCCGCGACCGGCCTGACCCGCACCGAGATCGAGCAGGCCCTCGCCATGGTGCTCGCCTCCAGGCGCACCATCGTGTGCTGGGCGATGGGCCTGACCCAGCACAAGCATGCTGTGCCGACGATCCGTGAGGTCGTCAACTTCCTTCTGCTGCGCGGCAACATCGGCCGCCCGGGCGCCGGGGTCTGCCCGGTGCGCGGCCACTCCAACGTGCAGGGCGACCGCACCATGGGCATCTTCGAACGCCCCGCGCCCGCCTTCCTGGACGCCCTGGAGAAGGAGTTCGGCTTCGCCCCGCCGCGCCACCACGGCTACGACGTCGTACGGTCCATCGAGGCGCTGCGCGACGGCAGGGCCAAGGTGTTCTTCGCGATGGGCGGCAACTTCGTGGGCGCCACTCCGGACACGGAGGTCACCGAGGCCGCCATGCGCCGGGCCTCGCTGACGGTGCACGTGTCGACCAAGCTGAACCGTTCGCACGCGGTGACCGGCCGGCGGGCCCTGATCCTGCCGACCCTGGGGCGCACCGACAAGGACGTGCAGAGGAGCGGGCGGCAGTTCGTGACCGTCGAGGACTCCATGGGCATGGTGCACGCCTCCCGCGGCAACCTCACGCCCGCGAGCCCCCACCTTTTGTCGGAGCCGGCGATCGTCGTGCGCATGGCGCAGGCGACGCTGGGCGCCAAGTCCGCGGTCGGCTGGGCCGAGTTCGAGAAGGACTACGCCACCGTCCGCGACCGCATCGCGCGCGTCGTGCCCGGCTTCGAGGACTTCAACGCCAAGGTCGCCCACCCCGGCGGCTTCCAGTTGGCGCACGCGCCGCGCGACGAGCGCCGCTTCCCCACCGCGACCGGGAAGGCCAATTTCACGGCCGCCCCCGTCGAGGCCCCGGAGCTTCCCGAGGGCCGGCTGCTGCTCCAGACCCTGCGTTCGCACGACCAGTACAACACCACCATCTACGGCCTGGACGACCGCTATCGCGGCATCAAGGGCGGCCGCCGCGTCGTCCTGGTCAACCCCGAGGACGCCCGTGAACTGGGTCTGGCCGACGGCTCGTACACGGATCTGGTCAGCGAGTGGAAGGACGGCGTGGAGCGGCGTGCGCCCGGCTTCCGCGTCGTCCACTACCCCACGGCCCGGGGCTGCGCCGCCGCGTACTACCCCGAGACCAACGTCCTGGTGCCTCTGGGTGCGACGGCCGACGTCAGCAACACCCCGGCCAGCAAGTCGGTGATCGTACGTTTCGAGAGCGCCGGGCGGGAGGGCGGGGGCGGGGAATGAGAGCTGGGTCCTAAGCGTTTGCTCAGGCATCTGGTATGACGGTGCGGACACCAGCACAGTGACCGCAGATGAACGGAGCCGGAGCCCATGGGCGAGCAGAGCAGCGTGAAGTTCCCGCAGGAAGTCGTCGACGAGTACGCGGCCCTCGGCGTCGATCTGCCCGCCATGTTCTCCGCCGGACACCTGGGCACCCGCATGGGAGTGCAGATCATCGAGGCCTCGGCGGAACGCGTCGTGGGCACCATGCCCGTCGAGGGCAACACCCAGCCGTACGGGCTGCTGCACGGCGGCGCCTCCGCGGTGCTCGCCGAGACACTCGGCTCGGTGGGCTCGATGCTGCACGGCGGCATCACCAAGATCGCGGTGGGTGTCGACCTGAACTGCACCCACCACCGCGGGGTGCGCAGCGGCCTGGTCACCGGCGTCGCCACCCCGGTGCACCGCGGGCGCTCGACGGCGACGTACGAGATCGTCATCACCGACGAGCAGGACAAGCGGGTCTGCACGGCCCGCCTGACGTGCCTGCTGCGCGACGCGGAGGGCCTCAAGGGCTGAGCTCCGGCAGCACGACCGGCTCGTGCGGGGCGGCCCACGGCGGCACAGCCGCGGACGCTTCAAGTCCAGTTCGCCGCAGGCGAGTTGAGTATCCGGTGGCCGGTGAGTCGATGACTCACCGGCCATTGTCATGTCGCGGACCGGGTCCTAACGTCGTGTCATGAGGACCCGAGCGCGGCCCCGAGTACGGATACGGCTCGCGGCGGCGGGCGCGCTCGCCCTGTCGGCCGCGCTCGCGGGCTGCTCGGCCGGGCACGGCTCCACGCCCGCCAGCACCCCGAGCCAGTCCCCTTCAACCCTCAACTCCCCCTCCCCGCACACCACTTCGCCCGCCGAGCTCTGCACGCACCTGATCACGTACTGGGCGAAGCAGGAGCTGGACGCAGGGCAGGGCTCCGGGCTCGACTACCAGGAGAAGGGCCTGTCCGACGGGCAGAACGAGATCCTCCTGGCCACCCTGGCCGCGGCCCGCAAGGAGCGCGCGGCGCACGGCGCGGCCGCCGGCGACCGGCTCATCGAGCAGCAGGCGCAGCAGGGTTGTGCCGAGCGCTACCGCAACGGCACCCCGACGACGGACCCTTGGGCCCAGACGAAGCAGCCGACCCCCTCCGGATCGTCGTAACGCAGAGTGACAATCGCGCCGGATGTCGGGAGTCGGGATCCGGCCACCGGACAGGGCCTTGTCGGCCACCGACCGGCATCCGGACACACCACGGCCTGTCAGCACCATGATCCCCTCAAGCCCCTTAGCGGAACTGGGCGTTCTCATCATGCGAGAAATCCCAGTGCCCCAGAATGTACAAATTGTCCGCCCTGCACCATCAAGGTTTGGCCTTGGCATAACAAGAAAGTCACATCCTGTCCCGGCCGCTCCCCACCCCCGTCGGCTGCGCTTAGAGTCACGGCCAGTCACCGCGCCGCCGGGTGCGACTGCTGCACGGCCCTTACCACCCAGTACGGCCCGGCGACCGACACGGCACCTCGCATACGAGGAGGCCGCGCCAGGGAAAGGACCCATCGTGCGACACCGTTCCTTGCTCATCCTCACCACAGTGCTCACCACAGGCGCACTCACACTCACCGCCTGCGGTTCGCGCGACAAAAGCGGCGACGACAGCAGCGGCAAGAAGCAGACCGTCGTCATAGGCGTCGACGCACCCCTCACGGGTGACCTGTCCGCCCTCGGCCTCGGCATCAAGAACTCCGCCGACCTCGCCGCACAGACGGCGAACAAGCAGAACCTCGTCCCCGGCGTCGAGTTCAAGACCCAGCCGCTCGACGACCAGGCCCAGCCCTCCGTCGGCCAGCAGAACGCCACCAAGTTCATCGGCGACAAGACCGTCGTCGGCGTCGTCGGCCCCCTCAACTCCAGCGTCTCGCAGTCCATGCAGAAGCCGCTGAACGACGCGGGCCTGACCCAGATATCCCCCGCCAACACGGGCACCGAACTGACCCAGGGCGACGGCTGGAAGACCGGAAACAAGGTCCGCCCCTACAAGACCTTCTTCCGCACCGCCACCACCGACCAGGTCCAGGGCGCCTTCGCCGCCAAGTACCTGTTCAACAACGCCAAGATCGACTCGGTCTACCTCATCGACGACCAGAAGACCTACGGCGCCGGCCTCGCCGCGTCCTTCAAGGACACCTTCACCAAGCTCGGCGGCAAGATCGTCGGCTCCGACCACATCAACCCCGACGACCGCGACTTCAACGCCATCGTCGCCAAGGTCAAGAACACCGGAGCCAAGGCCCTCTACTACGGCGGCGAATACCCCGCCGCCGGCCCCCTGAGCCAGCAGCTCAAGGACAGCGGCACCAACATCCCGCTCATGGGCGGCGACGGCATCTACAGCGCCGACTTCATCAAGCTCAACAAGAAGGCCGCCGGCGACCTCGCCACCTCCGTCGGCAAGCCCGTCGAGCAGCTCGACTCCGCCAAGAGCTTCATCGCCAACTACAAGGCAGCCAACTACAAGGACGCCTACGAGGCCTACGGGGGCGGCACCTACGACGCCACCTGGGCCATCATCCAGGCCGTCAAGGACGTCGCCACCGCCAACAACGGCAAGCTCCCCAGCGGCGACCTGCGCGCCAAGGTCCTCGACGCCGTCGGCAAGGTCAAGTTCGACGGAGTCACCGGCCCCGTCTCCTTCGACCAGTACGGCGACACCACCAACACCATGATGACCGCCTACAAGGTCACCGACGGCGCCTGGAAGCCCGAGCTCAGCGAGGCCTACAAGCCGTAACCCGGCGACATCCCGCCCCAGCACTTGACAAGGACCGCGCGGGAGCGCCACCAGCGCTCCCGCGCGGTGCCATATCCGATCACTTCACGGAGGCCCCGCGGTGCACGAACTGCCGCAACAGCTGGCCAATGGACTCATCCTCGGCGCGATGTACGGACTGATCGCGATCGGCTACACGATGGTCTACGGCATTGTCCAGCTCATCAACTTCGCCCACGGCGAGATATTCATGGTCGGGGGCTTCGGGGCTCTCACCGTCTTCCTCGCACTCCCGGCAGGCTTCTCACTCCTCGCCGCCATCCCCCTCATGATCATCGGCGGAGTCATCGTCTCCGTCCTCGTCGCCACCGCAGCCGAACGCTTCGCCTACCGGCCCCTGCGCAACGCACCACGGCTCGCCCCGCTCATCACCGCGATCGGCCTCTCCCTCGCCCTCCAGCAGGCCGTATGGAAGTGGTACCCCGACGCCAAGAAGGACCGCTCCTTCCCTCAATTCGACGGCAGCCCCTTCCACGTCCTCGGCGCCAACATCCAGCGCGGCGACCTCTTCATCCTCATCGCCGCCCCCGTCTGCATGATCGCCCTCGGGTTCTACGTCACCAAGACCCGCACCGGCCGCGGCATGCAAGCAACCGCCCAGGACCCCGACACCGCCAAGCTCATGGGCATCAACACCGACCGCATCATCGTCATGGCCTTCGCCATCGGCGCCGCGTTCGCCGCCATCGCAGCCGTCGGCTACGGCCTCCACAACGGCCAAGTCGGCTTCCGCATGGGCTTCATCATGGGCCTCAAAGCCTTCACCGCAGCAGTCCTCGGCGGCATCGGCAACATCTACGGAGCCATGCTCGGCGGCATCGTCCTCGGCCTCGCCGAATCCCTCGCCGTCGGCTACATCGGCAACATCCCCAGCATGGAACTCTTCGGCGGCGGCGCCTGGAAGGACGTATGGGCCTTCGTCCTCCTCATCGTCGTCCTCCTCGTACGACCCCAAGGCCTGCTCGGCGAACGCGTCGCGGACAGGGCGTGATCACCATGACCACCAACACCACCCACGCCAACGACAGCGGCACCCCGCTCATCCCGCTGCTGCCCACCACCCTCGCCCGGCACGCCGTCACCGCAGGCGCCGCCATCGCCCTCATCGGCACCTTCCTCGCCTGGACCTGGACCAGCGACTTCCCCGGCGACCTCACCGTCACCGGCTACCCCGGCGGCCTCCAACTCCTCACCCTCACCACCGCAGCCCTCACCATCCTCTTCGCCCTCTCCGGATACGGCGTCCAAGGACTGCGCTGGCTCACCCCCGCCGCCACCAACGCACCCCTGCGCCTGCTCGCCCTCGCCACCCTCGGCACCACCGGCTACACCCTCGGCGCCATCTCCAGCGAACTCGGCGGCATCGTCAACCTCGAACCCGGCGCCTACGTCTCCGGCATCGGCGCCCTCATCGCCGCCCTCGGCGCCTTCGCCCTCCCCGGCGACACACCCGGCACCGACACCACCGGCGACAACGCCTGGCAACGCATCCGCCACACCCTCGCCGCCCCCAGCCCCCGCCCCGCCAAAACCATCCCCGACTGGGCCGGCATCCTCATCATCGTCGCCGCCTTCGCCATCGGCCTCTACGTCTTCGCCTACGGCATCGACACCGAATACACCGAACTGTTCATCGGCTTCCTCATCACCGCCGCGTTCACGTTCGCCGCCCTCACCCAGGCAGGCCTCATCGCCCGCCTCTCCGCACTCACCGCACAACACCGCACCGTCACCCTCAGCGCCGCCTTCGTCGCCGCCATCTGCTTCCCCTTCACCCAGAACAGCGACGAATACGCCCTCATCGGCGCCAACATCCTCATCTTCGCCACCGTCGCCCTCGGCCTCAACGTCGTCGTCGGCCTCGCCGGACTCCTCGACCTCGGCTACGTCGCCTTCCTCGGCGTCGGCGCCTACGCCGCAGCCCTCGTCTCCGGCGCCAGCCAATCCAGCCTCGGCGTCCACTTCCCGTTCTGGGCAGCCATCCTCGTCGGCGCCGGCGCATCCCTCATCTTCGGCGTCCTCATCGGCGCCCCCACCCTGCGGCTACGCGGCGACTACCTCGCCATCGTCACCCTCGGCTTCGGTGAGATCTTCCGCATCACCATGAACAACCTCAACGGGAACAGCGGACCCAACGTCACCAACGGCTCCCGAGGCATCCCCGCCATCCCCGACATCACCATCTTCGGATACGACCTCGGCGTCCCCCACGACGTCGCCGGCTTCACCCTCGGCAAACCCGGCAACTACTACCTCCTGATGCTCGTCATCACCCTCGTAGTCGTCACCGTCTTCCGCCGCAGCGCCGACAGCCGCATCGGCCGCGCCTGGGTCGCCATCCGCGAAGACGAAACCGCCGCCACCGCCATGGGCATCAACGGCTTCCGCGTCAAACTCATCGCCTTCGCACTCGGCGCCACCCTCGCCGGACTCGCCGGCACCGTACAAGGCCACCTCACCAGCACCGTCACCCCCGAGCAGTACCAATTCGCCGGATCCGTACCCCCCAACTCCGCCTTCCTCCTCGCCGCCGTCATCCTCGGCGGCATGGGAACCATGAGCGGACCCCTCATCGGCGCCTCACTGCTCTACCTCATCCCGGCCAAACTCCAATTCATGCAGGACTACCAGCTCCTCCTCTTCGGAGTCGCCCTCATCGTCCTCATGCGCCTGCGCCCCGAAGGCATCGTCGCCGACCGCAGGAAAAAGCTCGAATTCCACGAAACCGGCCAACTCGACGTACCCGACGAGGGCCTCACCGACACACCCGTCGGCGTCACCAAGGCGGGGGCGTGACCAGCATGACCACCACGACCAACACCGTCCTCCACGCCAGCGGCGTCACCATGCGCTTCGGCGGACTCACCGCCGTACGAAACGTCGACCTCACCGTCAACAGCGGCGAAATCATCGGCCTCATCGGACCCAACGGCGCAGGCAAAACCACCTTCTTCAACTGCCTCACCGGCCTGTACGTCCCCACCGAAGGAAAGGTGACGTACAAGGACACCGTCCTCCCCCCAAAGCCCCACCTCGTCACCAAAGCCGGCGTCGCCCGCACCTTCCAGAACATCCGCCTGTTCCCCAACATGACCGTCCTGGAAAACGTCCTCGTCGGCCGCCACACCCGCACCAAAGAAGGCCTCTGGTCCGCACTCCTCAGGCTCCCCGGATTCAAAAAAGCGGAGAACGCCTCACGCGAACGAGCCATGGAACTCCTGGAGTTCACCGGCCTCGCCGCAAAAGCAGACCACCTCTCCCGCAACCTCCCCTACGGCGAACAACGCAAGCTCGAAATCGCCCGCGCCCTCGCCAGCGAACCCGGACTCCTCCTCCTCGACGAGCCCACCGCCGGCATGAACCCCCAAGAAACCCGCGCCGCCGAAGAACTCATCTTCGCCATCCGCGACCAAGGCATCGCCGTCCTCGTCATCGAGCACGACATGCGCTTCATCATGAACCTCTGCGACCGCGTCTCCGTCCTCGTCCAAGGCGAAAAACTCGTCGAAGGCACCCCCGACATCGTCCAAGCCGACGAACGCGTCATCGCCGCCTACCTCGGCACCCCCTTCGAAGGCGCACCCGGAGACGAGGAACTCGCCGAAGTAGAAGCAGCAGAAACGGCGCAGAGCACCACCAGCACCGAAGGAGACACCCCGTGACCGCACTCCTCGAAGTCGAGGACCTCCGGGTCGCCTACGGCAAAATCGAAGCCGTAAAAGGCATCTCCTTCAGCGTCGAAGCAGGCCAGGTCGTCACCCTCATCGGCACCAACGGCGCCGGCAAAACCACCACCCTGCGCACCCTCTCCGGCCTCCTCGAACCCCTCGCCGGACACATCAAATTCGACGGCAAACCACTCAAGAACGTCCCCGCACACAAAATCGTCGCCCTCGGAATGGCCCACTCCCCCGAAGGCCGCCACATCTTCCCCCGCATGACCATCGAGGACAACCTCCGCCTCGGCGCCTACCTCCGCGACGACAAAGCAGGCATCGAAAAAGACATCCAGCGCGCCTACGACCTCTTCCCCATCCTCGGAGAACGCCGAAAGCAAGCCGCAGGCACCCTCTCCGGCGGCGAACAACAAATGCTCGCCATGGGCCGCGCACTCATGTCCCAGCCGAAGCTCCTGATGCTCGACGAACCGTCGATGGGCCTCTCCCCGATCATGATGCAAAAGATCATGGCGACCATCACCGAGCTCAAAGCACAAGGCACCACCATCCTGCTCGTCGAACAGAACGCCCAAGCCGCACTCTCCCTCGCCGACCACGGACACGTCATGGAAATCGGCAAAATCGTCCTCTCCGGAACCGGCCAGGACCTCCTCCACGACGAATCCGTCCGCAAGGCCTACCTCGGCGAAGACTGAATTCCGGGTACGCACGAGAGTGGCCCGCATCCGGGGTGCCGGATACGGGCCACTCTTTTCAGTACTCGGGGCTTACTGGCCCTTCGCCGCCTTCTTCTCCTCGGCGTCCTCAATAACCGCCTCGGCCACCTGCTGCATCGACATACGCCGATCCATCGACGTCTTCTGAATCCACCGGAACGCTGCCGGCTCCGACAACCCGTACTGCGTCTGCAGCACCGACTTCGCCCGATCCACCAACTTCCGCGTCTCCAAACGCTGCGAGAGGTCCGCGACCTCCTGCTCCAACGCCTTCAACTCCGTGAACCGCGACACCGCCATCTCGATCGCCGGCACGACATCGCTCTTGGAGAACGGCTTCACGAGGTACGCCATCGCACCGGCGTCCCGCGCCCGCTCGACCAGGTCCCGCTGACTGAACGCCGTCAGCATGAGCACCGGGGCGATCGACTCCTTCGCGATCAGCTCGGCGGCGGAGATCCCGTCCAGGACGGGCATCTTCACATCCAGGATCACCAGATCCGGCCGGTGCTCCCGGGCCAGCTCGACGGCCCGCTGCCCGTCACCGGCCTCGCCCACGACCGCGTAGCCCTCTTCTTCGAGCATCTCTTTGAGGTCGAGCCGGATGAGGGCCTCGTCCTCGGCGATGACGACGCGGGTCGTCAGCGGGGGGACGTGCGTCGCATCGTCGTCGTCTGCGATGGGCTGGGGCGACTCGGGGGCGGTCACGGGGGCTCCTTATTTAAGGCAGGTGCTGCTGCATGAGCCTACCTAGCTCCTGTATGTTTGAGACACGAGGGGTCTCCGGTATCCTTCGTTTCGAAGGGGCCCCGGTAGCCCAGCGGTAGAGGCCATGGATTCAAAACCCATACAGCGTCGGTTCGAATCCGACTCGGGGCACTTCTCCTTCGATTTCCAGGTTCACCAGATACTTGGGGATCTTCACTCGACCTAGTGAACACGTGGTCGAATCGCTGCCGTAAGCGGTGCATGCGGCAAATGTCGCAGCCATGGAGCAGCACACCTCTTCGATACGTAACGAAGCCGTCACTCTGCTGCGGCAGGGCATGGCCAACAGAGCCGTGGCCGAACATCTGAGTGTGCCCCGGGGCACGGTCGGGTGGTGGCGCCACGAGGACCGCCGACGCCGCGGCGAAACGTACAAGCCCCCCACTGACTGCCCGCAATGCACGGGGCGGGATTTCGATCGCGTGGCGTACGCCTACTTGCTGGGCCTCTACCTGGGCGACGGGCACATCATCTCGAAGCCCAAGCAGCACCACCTGTCCATCTTCTGCAACGCCGCCCAGACCGGCCTGATCGATGCTGCCGAACAGGCAATGCGGTCGGTCATGCCCCTGTCCAGCGTCAAGAGGAGACAGAGGCAGGGGTGTGTCGAGGTCAAGTCCTTTACGCGGCACTGGACTTGCATGTTTCCTCAGCACGGCCCCGGCAAGAAGCACGAGCGGCGCATCGCGCTCCAACCCTGGCAGCAGGACATCGTCGACGCCCATCCCTGGGAATTCGTCCGAGGCCTCATCCACTCCGACGGCTGCCGCGCCACCAACTGGACCACCCGCATAGTCGGCGGCGAGAAGAAGCGCTACGAGTACCCGCGCTACTGGTTCACCAACATGTCGGACGACATCCGGCAGCTCTATACCGACACCCTCGATCGACTGGGCATCGAGTGGCGGCACTGCACTCGTCAGGGGCAGCCGTACAACATATCCGTCGCGAAGCGGCACTCAGTAGAGCTCATGGACCAGCACATAGGTCCCAAATACTAACGAGGGCCCCCTGCAAAGGGTGGGGCAAGGGGCCGTGGCCCAGGGTTACTTGGGGCTGTCGTCCTCGCCGATGTGGTGGACGCGGACCAGGTTCGTCGAGCCCGGAACCCCCGGCGGGGAGCCCGCCGTGATGACGACCACGTCGCCCTTCTTGCAGCGGCCCACCTTCAGGAGCATCTCGTCGACCTGGGCCACCATCTCGTCGGTGGATTCGACGTGCGGGCCGAGGAACGTCTCCACGCCCCACGTGAGGTTGAGCTGGGAGCGGGTGGCCGGCACCGGGGTGAAGGCGAGGAGCGGGATCGGGGAGCGGTAGCGGGAGAGGCGCTTGACTGTGTCTCCGGACTGGGTGAAGGCGACGAGGAATTTCGCGCCGAGGAAGTCGCCCATTTCGGCGGCCGCTCGGGCCACCGCGCCGCCCTGGGTGCGGGGCTTGTTGCGTTCGGTGAGCGGGGGCAGGCCCTTGGCCAGGACGTCTTCTTCCGCCGCTTCTACGATGCGGCCCATCGTGCGCACCGTTTCGACGGGGTACTTGCCGACGCTGGTCTCGCCGGAGAGCATCACCGCGTCGGTGCCGTCGATGACGGCGTTGGCGACGTCGCTCGCTTCGGCCCTGGTGGGGCGGGAGTTGTCGATCATTGAGTCGAGCATTTGGGTGGCGACGATGACGGGCTTGGCGTTGCGTTTCGCCAGCTTGATGGCTCGCTTTTGGACGATCGGGACGAGTTCCAGGGGCATTTCGACGCCGAGGTCGCCGCGGGCGACCATGATGCCGTCGAAGGCGGCGACGATGTCGTCGATGTTGTCGACGGCCTGGGGTTTTTCGATTTTGGCGATGACGGGGAGGCGTCGGCCTTCTTCGTCCATGATGCGGTGGACGTCTTCGATGTCGCGGCCGCTGCGGACGAAGGAGAGGGCGATGATGTCGGCTCCGGTGCGCAGGGCCCAGCGGAGGTCGTCCTGGTCTTTTTCGGAGAGGGCGGGTACGGAGACGGCGACTCCGGGGAGGTTGAGGCCTTTGTGGTCGGAGACCATGCCGCCTTCGGTGACGAGGGTGTGGACTTGGGGTCCGTCGATGCCGGTGACTTGGAGGGCGACTTTGCCGTCGTCGACGAGGATGCGTTCGCCGGTGGTGACGTCGGCGGCGAGGCCGGGGTAGGTGGTGCCGCAGAGGTGGCGGTCGCCTTGGGTGTCGGGTTCGGTGGTGATGGTGAACTGGTCGCCGCGTTCAAGGAGTACGGGGCCTTCGGTGAAGTGTCCGAGGCGGATCTTCGGGCCTTGAAGATCGGCGAGGATGCCGACGTTGTGGCCGGTTTCGTCGGAGGCTTTGCGGACGTGTTGGTAGCGCTCTTCGTGGTCGGCGTAGGTGCCGTGGCTGAGGTTGAAGCGGGCTACGTCCATTCCGGCTTCGACCAGGGCTTTGATCTGGTCGTATGTGTTGGTGGCGGGCCCTAGGGTGCAGACGATTTTGGCTCGGCGCATGGTTTGAGCCTAGGGCTTACCGGTGGGTAGGGATTTGGGCTGGGGTTACTGCTCAACAACCTTTGCGTGAAGGGTGGTTGACAAGTGTTGAATTGTGCGCGGGGGCGCTCCGATGAGCATTTCGGGGCGCCCGGCGTGTGTCCGCGCTACGGGGTGTGTTCGGGTGTCAGAGTTTTGGCGGGGTCATGATGAAGCGGGCGTTGACGCGGGCGTGGATGGATTGGCGTTGGGGTTCGAGGTCGAGGGCGGGGGCGGGTTCGGCGGCGCCGGGGGCTGCGGCGCGGAAGGCCATGCCGCCGGTGGGGCGGCCGTAGCCGGTGGTGGGGGTTTCGGCGCCGGGGTCGGAGAGTTCGACGAGGGCGGCGAGGGTGGCGCCGAGGGCATCGGCGTATTCGCGGGCGCGTACGACGGCTTGTTGGACGGCTTGGCGGCGTACTTTGCCGTATTCGGGTGAGTCGTGGCGCAGTGCCCACCAGGGGCCGTCGACGCGGGTGAGTTCGAGGTCGGCGAGGCGGGTGGTGAGTTCGCCGAGTGCGGTGAAGTCGGTGAGTTCGGCGGTGATGTAGACGGTGCCGTGGTAGGTGCGGACGCGTTCGCCGCGGCCGTGGCGGGTGAGTTCGGGGGTGAGGGAGAAGGCTCCGGTTTCGAGTTTTTCGATGGCGTCGCCGTAGCTTTTGATGAGGTTGATGACGTGGGTGTTGCGGCGGGTGAGGTCGTCGAGGGTGGCGCGGCGGTCGGGGCCGCGGGTGGTGATGGCGATGCTGATGCGGGCGATTTCGGGGTCGACTTCGAGGTGGGCTTCGCCGTGGACGGCGAGGCGTGGCTGGTCGGGTGTGCCGTAGGGCTGGGGGTTGGTCATGGCTTCACTGTGACATCCCGTTCTGTCAGGTGCCGGTCATCGAATCGAAACCTGCGGGGGGTGTTGCGGGTGGTTGCTGTTGCGTCAGAATCCGTGGGTCTACGCGCGTCGCCGCTGGGTGCAACTTCTACGCGCGTCACACGACTTCAGGGAGAAGACCATGCCGCTGAACCGCAGGACGTTCCTGGGCACTACGGCCGCCGCAGGGGCCGGGGTGGCCGTTGTGGGGGGTACGGCGTTGCCCGCCGAGGCCGAGGCTCGTGGCCAGGATGTGGCGGCCCATGGGCACGGACGTCCGCCGAAGCGGTACGCGTTCTCTGTGATGGGCACGACGGATCTGCACGGCCATGTCTTCAACTGGGACTACTTCACGGACAAGGAGTACGACGACGCGGGGCACAACGACGTGGGTCTGGCGAAGATCTCGACGTTGGTGGATCAGGTCCGTAAGGAGAAGGGCCGTCACAACACGCTGTTGATCGATGCGGGTGACATCATCCAGGGCACGCAACTGTCGTACTACTACGCGCGGGTGGAGCCGATCACGGGTTCGGGCGGCAAGCGGGGCCCGGAGCATCCGATGGCGCTGGCGATGAACCACATGCGCTACGACGCGGCCGCGCTCGGCAATCACGAGTTCAATTACGGCATTCCGACGCTGCGGGCGTTCCAGGAGCAGTTGAACTTCCCTCTGCTTGGCGCGAATGCGCTGGATGCGAAGACGTTGAAGCCGGCGTTTCCTCCGTACACGGTGTGCCGTCTGAAGGTGCCGCACGGGCCGGATGTGAAGGTGGGGATCCTGGGTCTGACGAATCCGGGGATCGCGATCTGGGACAAGGCCAATGTGCAGGGGAAGATGACGTTCCCGGGTCTTGTGGAGCAGGCGAAGATCTATGTGCCGAAGTTGCGGGCGCTGGGTTGTGACGTGGTGATCTGTACGGATCATTCGGGTCTTGACGGCAGTACGTCGTACGGGGACGCGTTGCCGTATCCGGAGAACGCGTCGTCGTTGGTGGCGGAGCAGGTGCCGGGTATTGACGCGATTCTGGTGGGTCACACGCACAAGGAGGTGGCGTCGCGGACGGTGGTGAACAAGGAGACCGGTAAGTCGGTGGTGCTTTCCGAGCCGTACATGTGGGGTATGCGGCTGAGTGTCTTCGATTTCGCGCTTGAGTTTTCGCGGGGGCGTTGGCATGTGACGTCGGTGACGGCGGATGTGCGGAACGCCAATGCGGTGGCCGAGGACCCGGTGGTGTCGAGGCTGGTGAAGGCGGAGCACGACAAGGTCGTGGCGTATGTGAACCAGGTGGTGGGCACCAATGGTGCCCAGATGCGGTCGGCGGAGGCTCCGTACAAGGATGTGCCGATCATCGATCTGATCAATCACATTCAGGCGGAGACGGTGAAGGCGGCGCTGGCGTCGACCGAGTACAAGTCGCTGCCCGTGCTGTCGCAGGCCGCCTGTTTCTCCCGGTCGGCGGTGATTCCGGCGGGCCAGGTGACGATCAAGGATGTGGCGGGTCTGTATGTGTACGAGAACACGTTGGAGGCGCGGCTTCTGACGGGTGCTCAGGTGCGGGCGTATCTGGAGTTCTCGGCGAACTACTACGTGCAGACGACGGGCGCGGTGGATCCTGCGAAGATCACGAACGCGGACAACACGCCGGATTACAACTACGACGTGGTGCGTGGTGTGTCGTACGAGGTGGACATCGCGAAGCCGGCCGGTTCGCGGGTTTCGAAGGTGATGTTCGACGGCAAGCCGTTGGACGACAAGGCGCAGTTCGTGCTGGCAGTGAACAATTACCGGGCCAATGGTGGCGGTAATTTCCCGGGGGTGGCCACCGCCAAGCAGTTGTGGGCGAACTCCGACGAGATCCGTAACACGATGATCGCGTGGGTGAGGGCGAAGGGTGTCATCGATCAGGCGGAGTTCGCTTCGGTGGACTGGAAGCTGACGCAGAACGGTGTTGCCGTGTTCTGAGCCGTCGGCTCGTTGTGTGTCACCGCTGTTCGACGAGCGGTACCAGGCCCCCTGGCTGTTGTGCCGGGCGGGCCTGGTTCTTTTTTCCGAGGCCGAAGGTGGTGAATGAGGTGCGGGTGGGCAGGGGGTAGGGCTCTTTGCCGGTGAGGGAGTTGAGGATGGTGGCGCTGCGCCAGGCGGCGAGGCCGAGGTCGGGGGCGCCGACGCCGTGGGTGTGTTTTTCGGCGTTCTGGATGTAGACGTTTCCGGTGACGGAGTTGTCGAGGAGGAGTTTGAACTCTTCGTCGATGCAGGGGCGTTCGGAACTGTCGTAGCGCATGTAGGGGTCGAGTCCGGCGAGCAGGTGGCCGAGGGGGCGTTCGCGGTAGCCGGTGGCGAGGACGACGGCGTCGGTGGTGAGGCGGTCGCGTACGCCTTGCTGGGTGTGTTCGAGGTGGAGTTCGACCTTGGTGGTGGCGACGCGTCCTGCGGTGCGTACGCAGACGCCGGGGGTCATGGTGACGTCGGGCCAGCCGCCGTGCTGGGTGCGGCGGTAGAGCTCGTCGTGGATGGCGGCCATGGTGTCGGCGTCGATGCCTTTGTGGAGCTGCCATTGGCGGGGCAGGAGCTGGTCGCGTACGGCTTCGGGCAGGGCGTGGAAGTAGCGGGTGTAGTCGGGGGTGAAGTGTTCGAGGCCGAGCTTGGAGTACTCCATGGGTGCGAAGGCTTCGGTGCGGGCGAGCCAGGTGATTTTTTCGGCGCCGGCGGGGCGGGCCCGGAGCAGGTCGAGGAAGACTTCGGCGCCCGACTGGCCGGAGCCGATGACGGTGATGTGGTCGGCGGTGAGGAGTCGTTCGCGGTGGTCGAGGTAGTCGGCGGAGTGGATGACGGGGACGGCGGGGGCGTCGGCGAGGGGTTTGAGGGGTTCGGGGACGTGGGGTTCGGTGCCGACGCCGACGACCAGGTTGCGGGCGTAGGAGCGGCCGAGTGCTTCGGCTTCGCCGTGGGCGTCGAGTTGGGTGAAGTCGATTTCGAAGAGGGCGTGTTCGGGGTTCCAGCGGACGGCGTCGACCTGGTGGGAGAAGTGGAGGCAGGTGAGGTTTTCGCTGACCCAGCGGCAGTAGGCGTCGTATTCGGTGCGCTGGATGTGGAATTTTTCGGCGAAGTAGAACGGGAAGAGCCGTTCGCGGTGCTTGAGGTAGTTGAGGAAGGACCAGGGGCTGGCGGGGTCGATAAGGGTCACGAGGTCGGCGAGGAAGGGGACTTGGAGGGTGGCGCCTTCGATGAGGAGGCCGGGGTGCCAGTGGAAGGCGCGGTGTTGTTCGTAGAAGGCGGTGTCGAGTCCGCCGGGTAGGCCGTGGGCGAGGGCGGCGAGGGAGAGGTTGAAGGGGCCGATGCCGATGCCGACGACGTCGTGGGGGCGTTCTTCGGGGGTGGGGGGTTGGGGGGTCATCGGGGGGTGCCTTCCGTGGTGGCGCTGAGGGTGGTTTCGAGGAGGGTGTGCAGGTCGTGGGGGGTGAGGTGGGGGTTGAGGAGGGTGGCTTTGAGCCAGAGGCGGCCGTCGGCGCGGGCGCGGCCGAGGACGGCGGTGCCGTCGGTGAGCAGGGTGCGGCGGATGTGGGCGACGGCGTCGTCGGTGGCGCCTTGGGGGCGGAAGAGGACGGTGGAGATGGCGGGGTGTTCGTAGAGCTCCAACTGGGGGTGTTCGTCGATGAGTTGGGCCAGTTCGCGGGCGGCGGCGCAGACGCGGTCGACGAGGTGGGCGAGGCCGTCGCGGCCGAGGGCTCGGAGGGTGACGGCGATTTTGAGGACGTCGGGGCGGCGGGTGGTGCGCGGGGAGCGGCCGAGGAGGTCGGGGAGGCCGGCGTCGGTGTCGTCGTCGGCGTTGAGGTAGTCGGCGGTGTGGCCGAGGGGGGTGAGGTGGTGGGGGTCGGCGACGGCGAGGAGGCCGGCGGCGACGGGTTGCCAGCCGAGTTTGTGCAGGTCGAGGGTGACGGTGTGGGCGTGCTCGATGCCTGCGAGTTTGTGTCGGTGCTGGTCGCTGAACAGGAGGGGTCCGCCGTAGGCGGCGTCCACGTGGAGGGGGGCGTGGTGGGTGGCGCAGAGGTCGGCGATGGCGGGCAGGGGGTCGATGGCGCCGGTGTCGGTGGTGCCGGCGGTGGCGACGACGAGGAGGGGGTGGTGGAGGTGGGTGAGGGCGTCGTCGAGGGCGGCAAGGTCGGTGGTGCCGGTGGGGGCGGGTACGACGACGGGTTCGGGCAGGCCGAGGAGCCAGGCGGCGCGGTGGATGGAGTGGTGGGTGTGGGCGCCGCACACGACTTGGACGGGGCCGTGGTGTTCGCGGGCGAGGAGGAGGGCGAGTTGGTTGGACTCGGTGCCGCCGGTGGTGATGAGGGCGTCGCCGTGGGGCCAGATTTCCTGGCCGAGGGTGCGGGTGACGAGTGTTTCGAGTGCGGAGGCGGCGGGGGCCTGGTCCCACGAGTCCATGGAGGGGTTGAGGGCTGATGCGGCGAGGTCGGCGGCGGCCGCGAGGGCGAGGGGCGGGGTGTGGAGGTGGGCGGCGCAGTTCGGTTCGGCGGGGTCCGCGGCGCCTTCGGCGAGGGTGCGTACGACGGTGTTGAGGGCTTCTTCGGCGCCGGTGCCGTGGGTGGGGAGGATGTCGTGGGCGGCGTCGTGGACGCGGCGGGCGACGGTGTGGGGGCCGCCTCGGGGCAGCGGGCCGCCCCGGGTTTTCGCCCCTTGATGGAGGGCGTCGAGTACGACGTCGAGGAGGGGGCGCAGGGCCGCGGGCCCTGCGGTGCCTCCGGCGAGGGGCGGGCTGTGCATGGGGTTCCTTCGGGTGTGTGGGCAGCGGCTGCACCAGCGTGGTCCCGTGTCTGCTGGTGAAGCCGCTGTTCACGACGATCTCTACCCGAAAGTGGTATTGCCTTACGGTGGGCGCGAGTTGGGGCGGGCGATTGCTGCTATGGCCCGCGTCCCCGGCTCGCCCCGGTGGTTCAGCCGCGTACGGTCAGGGCGCGGCGCAGGTCGTCGACCTGGTCGGCGAGTTTGCGGCGCAGGGCGGGCAGGAGGTCGGCCTGGTCGAGGCAGGTTTCGCCGAGGTGGACGGCGTCCGCGTCGACGACGGGCATGGGGAAGGCGTAGCGGCCGGCGGCTTCGGCGATGGCGGGGCCTCGGCGGTTGGCGAGGGGGACGGCGTCCTGGTAGTAGCGGGCGACGTACGGCTGGAGGATGTCGGCCTGTTCGGGTTGCCAGAAGCCTTGGGCGGTGGCGGTGAACAGGTAGTTGGACAGGGTGTCGCTCTGGAACATGGCGGTCCAGGCGGCTTCTTTGGCGGCGGGGGTGGGCAGGGCGGCGCGGCAGCGGGCGGCGCCTTCTTCGCCGGTGGCGCTGGGGTCGGCGGTGAGGGCGGCCGCGATTTCCTGCTCGTCGGTGGCGCCGAGGACGGCGAGGCGGGTGAGGATGCGCCAGCACAGTTCGGGGTCGAGTTCGGGGCCGCCGGGGACGCTGCCTTCGTCGAGCCAGCCGCGGATGGTGTCGGGTTGGGCTGCGGCGTCGATGAAGTGGCGTACGGCGGTGAGGCGCAGGCCGGGGTTGCTGCCGTCCTCGGTGCGGCGCATGAGGGCGCGGGTGAGGTCGGTGAGGAGGGCGAGGGCGGTGGGGCGTTCGCCGGCGGGCAGGTAGCGGTCGGTGATGTGGGAGGCGAAGGTGAGGACGCCCTGGACGACGGCGAGGTCGGCTTCGTCGGCGAGGTGGGCGCGGGCGGTCTCCAGGTAGGCGGCGGGTTCGAGTTCGCCGTCGCGGACCATGTCGCGCAGGGTGTTCCACAGGACGGCGCGGGTGAGTGCGTCGGGTACGCCGGACAGGGAGCGCAGTGCGGTTTCGGTGGACGTTTCGTCGAGGCGGACCTTGGCGTAGGTGAGGTCCTGGTCGTTGAGGACGAGGAGGGCGGGGCGCCGGCCGGGGCGTGCGGTGGTGGCTTCGCCTTGGGGTACGTCGATGTCGAAGCGTTCGCGCAGGACGAGGTGGCGGCCGTCGTTCAGGTCGCGGTCGTAGGCGCCGACGGTGAGGCGGTGGGGGCGCTCGCCGTGCTGGGTGACGGTGAGGTGCCAGTTGCCGTCGGCTTCGGTGACGGTGGGGGTGAGGGTGTCGACTCCGGTGGTGCCGAGCCATTGCCGGGCCCAGGCGTGGACGTCGCGGTCGGTGGCGGAGGCGAGGGAGTCGATGAAGTCGGCGAGGGTGGCGTTGGCGAACTTGTGCCGGTTGAAGTGGGTGTTGATGCCGGCGAGGAAGTCCTTCTCGCCGAGCCAGGCGACGAGTTGGCGCAGCGCCGAGGCGCCCTTGGCGTAGGAGATGCCGTCGAAGTTGAGCATCGCGGAGGCGGTGTCGGGGACGGCTTCGGGTGCGGGGGCGACGGGGTGGGTGGTGGGCCGTTGGTCGGCGTCGTAGCCCCAGGCCTTGCGGACGATGCCGAAGTCGACCCACGTGTCCGTGCCCCTCCACCTGGGGGGACACCCCCCAGACCCCCCGTGGGTCACTTCGTTGAGGGTCTGGTAGCCCATGTATTCGGCGAAGGACTCGTTCAGCCAGATGTCGTCCCACCATTGGAGGGTGACGAGGTCGCCGAACCACATGTGGGCCATTTCGTGGGCGACGACCATGGCGCGGGTCTGGCGTTCGGTGTCGGTGACGGCGGAGCGGTAGACGAACTCGTCGCGGAAGGTGACGAGTCCGGGGTTCTCCATGGCGCCCGCGTTGAATTCGGGGACGAAGGCCTGGTCGTAGGAGTCGAAGGGGTAGGGCTCGTCGAACTTCTCGTGGTAGCGGTCGTAGCACTGCCGGGTGATCTCGAAGAGTTCGTCGGCGTCGGCGTCGAGGTGGGGGGCGAGGGAGCGGCGGCAGTGCAGGCCGAAGGGGAGCCCTGCGTGTTCGGTGGTCACCGAGTGCCAGGGGCCGGCGGCGAGGGCGACGAGGTAGGTGGAGATGAGGGGGGTGGTGGCGGCTTTCCAGCGGCCGTCGTCCTGCTGTTCGGTGATGCTGTTGGCGAGGACTTTCCAGCCGTCGGGGGCCTTGACGGTGAGGTCGAAGGCGGCTTTGAGGTCGGGCTGGTCGAAGGCGGCGAAGACGCGCTGGACGTCTTCCATGAACAGCTGGGTGTAGGTGTAGGTCTCGCCGTCGGCGGGGTCGGTGAAGCGGTGCAGTCCTTCGCCGGTGTGCGAGTAGTTCATGACGGCGTCGACGTGCAGTTCGTGGGGGCCCGCGGTGAGGTGGGTCAGGGCGAGGCGGTTCCCGGCGAGGGCCTCGGGGTCCAGGGGCTGCCCGTCGAGGGTGACCGAGCGCAGCACGGCGGGCTTGACCTCGACGAAGGTGTCCCCGGCGGTGCGTGCGGTGAAGTGGATGACGGTGCGGGACGTGAAGGTGTCCTCGCCGCCGGTGGTCAGGTCGAGTTCGATGCGGTAGCGCTGTACGTCGAGGAACTGGGCTCGGGTCTGCGCTTCGTCGCGCGTCAGTACGGACATGGGGCCCATGCTGCCCGAAGGGGACGGGTGAGCACAGGGGCGGCGGGGCTCGCGCGGTGCCGGAGCCGGCGTCCGGTCCGCGGGGTTCGGGCGCGGGCTCTGGCGTGGTGCGGGTGGCGAGCCGGGCCGCGGCGGTCAGGCCGACTTGGCGATGGTCTCGTGGTGCCTGATGACCTCGGCGATGATGAAGCCCAGGAGCTTCTCGGCGAAGGCCGGGTCGAGTTTGGCGTTCTCGGCGAGGCTGCGCAGCCGGGCGATCTGTTCGGCTTCGCGCGAGGGGTCGGCCGGGGGGAGCTTGTGTTCGGCCTTGAGGTGGCCCACCTGCTGGGTGCATTTGAAGCGCTCGGCCAGCATGTGCACGACAGCCGCGTCGATGTTGTCGATGCTGTCGCGGAGCCGGGACAGCTCTGCCTGCACGGAGGCGTCGATCGTGGTCATGGTCATCGAGCTTACGTGGCGTGGCCCGCGATCGTGGGCGGGTGTTCAGGATCCGGGATCTGCCGGCTCCAGCCGCCGGGCACGGACCGGCTCTGCTGTTCGCGGAAGCGTACGGGTGCGATGCCGACGCGGCGGGTGAACAGGCGGGAGAAGTAGGCGGGGTCGTCGTAGCCGACGCGGCGGGCGACGGCCGCGACCGGCAGTTCTGTTGCGGCGAGGAGTTCTTTGGCGCGGCCGAGGCGGATGCCGAGGAGGTAGTCCTTGGGGCTGCAGCCGGCGGCCCGGCGTACGGCGGTGCGCAGTTCGGCGGGGGTCATGCCGTGCCGGGAGGCGTGTTCGGCCACCGACAGGGGCTGGAAGGCGTCGCGGGCCAGGGCGTCGAGGACGGGGTCGCCGTCGGGGGCGACGTCGGCGCGGGCGCGGCGCAGCGCGACGAGCAGTTCGTGGACGGCGGCCGCGGTCTCGACCTCCAGGAGCGGGTTGCCGCGGCGGGCGGCCCTGGCGATGCGGGCGACGGCGGCGCGGGCGCCCACGGTGTCGCTGAGCGGTACGACGGGCCGGTCGGGTTCGATGTAGCCGAGTTCGGTGTAGGTGGCGGCGGCGGGCCCGGTGAAGTCGACGAAGGATTCGTCCCAGCCGGTGGCGGGGTCGGGCCCGTAGTGGTGGGGCACGCCGGGGGTGAGCCAGATCAGGGCGGGCGCGGTGACGGGGATCCTGCGGCCGTCGGGGCCGCGGAACCAGCCGCCGCCCGCGCCGATGACGACGGCGACGTGGTGGTCGAGGGTGCGGGGCCCGACGGTGGGCAGCGTGCCGTGCTGGAGTCCCACCCCGAGGCAGACCAGGCCGAGCCGGTGGTGGGCCGGACTCGGGGTGAAATACCGCATCCAGGTGTGATACATACCGGTTTCCGCTTCCTCCCGGGTCCCCCTTGCGTCCAATCAGCGCCGATCTTTGTCCATGGACCCCCGCCGCGCCAGGGGCGAGAGTGGCCCGGCACAGTGATCGAGAGAGATGGGCGGGCCGGTGGGCGACTTCACCGTGGGGGACGAGGACTTTCTGCTCGACGGGCGGCCGGTGCGGCTCCTGTCGGGTGCGCTGCACTATTTCCGGGTGCACGAGGCGCAGTGGGGGCACCGGCTCGCGATGCTGCGGGCGATGGGTCTGAACTGCGTCGAGACGTACGTGCCGTGGAACCTGCACGAGCCGTTCCTGGGCCGGTACGAGGATGTGGGGGCGCTGGGCCGCTTCCTGGACGCGGCGCACGAGGCCGGCCTGTGGGCGATCGTCCGTCCCGGGCCCTACATCTGTGCCGAGTGGGAGAACGGGGGGCTTCCGCACTGGCTGACGGGCCGGCTCGGACGCCGGGTGCGGACGGACGACGCGGAGTACCTGGTCCATGTGAACCGCTGGTTCCGCAGGCTGCTCCCCCAGGTCGCCGAGCGCCGGCTCGACCGGGGCGGGCCGGTGCTCATGGTGCAGGTGGAGAACGAGTACGGCAGTTACGGCAGCGACCGGGGCTATCTGCGTCACCTCGCCGACCTGCTGCACGAGTGCGGCATCACCGTGCCGCTGTTCACCTCGGACGGCCCGGAGGACCACATGCTGACCGGCGGCTCCCTGCCGGGCGTCCTGGCCACGGCGAACTTCGGCAGCGACGCCCGCGAGGGTTTCGCGGTCCTGCGCCGCCACCAGCCCTTGGGGCCGTTGATGTGCATGGAGTTCTGGTGCGGCTGGTTCGACCACTGGGGCGCGGACCATGTGGTGCGGGACGCGGTGGACGCGGCGGCGACCCTGCGGGAGATCCTGGAGTGCGGGGCGTCGGTCAACATCTACATGGCGCACGGCGGCACCAACTTCGCGGGCTGGTCTGGCGCGAACCGGGCGGGTGACCTGCACGTGGGCGCGCTGGAGCCGACGGCGACGTCGTACGACTACGACGCGCCGATCGACGAGGCGGGCCGGCCGACGGAAAAGTTCTGGCGCTTCCGTGAGGTCCTTGCGGGGTACCAGGACGGCCCGCTGCCCGAACTCCCGCCGGAACCGGTCGAGTTGACGGGGGCTTTCACGGCTGATGTCGGCGAGTGGGCGCCCCTGTCGGACGTCCTGGACGTGCTGGGCGGGGAGGAGAGCGAGTCCTCGGTCCCGCCGACGTTCGAGGAGCTGGACGTGGACCGGGGTCTCGTCCGCTACCGCCTCGACGTGCCCGGGCCTCGGCAGCCGTATCCGCTCGGCGTGCTCGGGCTGCGCGATGTGGCGACGGTGTACGTCGACGGGGTGCGGGCCGGGGTCCTGGACACCGAGGACGCGACGCTGCCGGATCCGGTCCCGGGGGGCGCGGAGGTCGAGCTGTGGGTGGAGTCGCTCGGCCGGGTCAACTACGGGCCGCGCAGCGGGGAACCGAAGGGGATCACCGGTGGGGTGCTGCATGAGCGGCAGTATCTGCACGGGGTGCGGGCGCGGGGGCTCCGCCTGGACGCGTTCGCCTCGCCGGAGGGGGTGCGGAAGGTGCCCTTCCGTACGCCGGCGGCGTCCGGTGCTCCGGGCCTGTACCGGGGCGGCCTCGACCTGCCGCCGGGGACGGCCGCGTCCTGCGCCTGGCTTCAACTCCCTTACTGGGGGCGGGGGTTCGCGTGGGTGAACGGGTTCTGCCTGGGGCGGTACTGGGGGGTGGGGCCGCAGCGGGGCCTGTACGTGCCGGGGCCGGTGCTGCGGGCGGGGTCGAACGAGGTGTGGGTGCTTGAGCTGGACAGCGCGGGTGAGGCGGTCACGCTGGGTTCATCCCCCACCCCGCCCCTTCCCTAGACCCTCCGGGGGTGGGACGGCCGAGTCGGGGTGGGCCCACGACGGTGTGTGGGCGGGGCGCCGCGTCACGGGGTAGTCCGGGAGATCGGCCCCACTGGGCGGCCAGGGAGAGAAGCTCTCCTGGTGGCTGTGGGGGTGCGTCTCGGTGCTGTGGTTGTCGCTCATGCGGCCATGCTCCCGCGAATGCCTGATCACTTGCAGGGTGCGCGCGGCTTGGGCGGCGGGGCCCGGCACGCTGCCGGCCGCGGGCCGTGGGTGCCTGCTCGCGCAGCCCGCCGCACCCCTGGCCGGGTGCGGTGCGGGCCCCCCTCGGGCCTGCGCCCCGAACCCCGACGCCCTTCAGTCTGCGGACCATGCGTGGCTGGTCGCGCAGTTCCCCGCGCCCCTAGCCGCATGTGATGCGGGCACACCCGGCCCGACCGGGCGGCAGACCCTGGCACCTTCGACTGCGGACCATGCGTGGCTGGTCGCGCAGTTCCCCGCGCCCCTGTAGGGCACCCAGCACCACCAGTCGCGCCCGCGCGGCGGAGCCGCACAATGTCACAGCCCCGCACCCCTAACAGCATCGCCCCTGACCAGCACCGCCATCTTCAGCCCGTCATGGGGGTCCCCCCTGGCCCTTAAGGCCTTGGGGGAGATTGAGGACGAGCGCCCTTCAGGCGAGAACGGGGTCTGGGGCGGAGCCCCAGCAGCGACCACCGTCACAGCGGGAAGGGGCGGGGTAGGGCTAGAGCTCCCTCGTCTCGAACGTGTCCAGTGCCACCTCCGCCACCCCGTCGTCCCCCACCTTCCGCAGGCCCACCCAGGCCACCCCCACCGCCGGCGCGGTGAACTCGTAGGTGAACAGGGCGGGTTCCGGGGCCGCCGGAAGCGCGACCCTGGTCAGCTCGCGCGGCGCCGGATCGTCCACCCCCGTGACCCACGCGTACTGCCCCGCCTTCTCGTTCTCGTACCGGAAGGACACCCGGTACCGGCGCCCCGGCAGGAAGCGGACCGTGTGGTCCACCGTGCGGTAGACCAGCCCCTCGTTCTCGCCCCGCGATTTCAGGGACTGGGTGCCGTCGACCACGTCGTCGATCGATTTGCCGTTCCAGCCGCGCCGGGTGAACGGGGCGTGGCGTTGGGCGATGTGGGTGCGCGGGTCGGTGGAGCCGCCCGCGTCGCCCTTCACGAAGACGCCCCAGCCGGACGGGACGTTCTCGAAGTCCTCGTGGGCGAGTGTGCCCGGCCGTACCGTCACCTCGACCCGTACCACTCGTACGTTGTCGAAGCGGATCCGTGCCGGCCCCTCGTCGGCGCGGAGCGTCAGGGTGACCGGGCCGCCGCCTGCCGGGACCGTGAAGGGGACGGACATGCGCTGGAAGCGGGTGTCGTGCTTGCGGTCGGCGGCCACGTAGTTGCCCGCGGTGGAGGCGTCGGTCCAGTTGGTGGCGGTGACGCCGTCGGCGGTGCGGATGTCGAGGGCGGCCCGGCGCCGCTGCCCCGGCTGCTCGCCGACCTCGACCTGGACGGACGCGGAGTAGGTGCCGGGTGCGAGGCGGGCCAGGCGCTGGCCGGCCGTGGCCGCGCCTCCTGCGGGCAGGACGAGTTCGTAGTCGCCGAGCGGGCTGCGGGCCACCTTCGCCGTGCCGGTCACCTGCCAGCCCTCAAGAGTGCCGGAGTTGAACCCGGGGTCGTGGACGGGGGTGAACTGGCCCCAGGACGGGTCCCCTTGGGCTCGCGCCCGTTCCCGGTACACCACGTACGGCTGCCCCGCGACCGCGTCCGCGATGGTGACCTGGCCCGCCCAGACCGGGAGGTCCCCGACGTACGCCCGGCCCTGGTCGGTCAGCCGGTACAGGAACGCCTTGCGCAGGCCCGTCCAGCCGCGCGGCAGGCGCCAACTGCTCGTCCCGCCGCGCGGGTTGTAGTGGT
The DNA here is from genome assembly GCF_045206365.1 of Streptomyces sp. NBC_00212. Classification (NCBI taxonomy): domain Bacteria; kingdom Bacillati; phylum Actinomycetota; class Actinomycetes; order Kitasatosporales; family Streptomycetaceae; genus Streptomyces; species Streptomyces sp. NBC_00212. The sequence goes on along the minus strand of NZ_CP108115.1, from coordinate 6,492,471 downwards.
ACAGCTTCGCGGGGTCGGTGGCGTTGCGGGGTTCCCACGGCAGGAGGTAGGTGCCGGCGTCGTACACGAGGCGGCCGTCGGTGGTGATGCGGCGCGCGCCCGTCGCGTCACAGACCGAGGTGCGGGTGGGGCCGGCGAAGGTGACCTCGTGGTCGGTCCAGCGCTCGATGGGGTGGGCCTGGAGGTATTTGGCGGGCAGGGACTCCGTCCAGATCAGGTCGTAGAACGTCGTCCAGTCGGTCTTGCCGGTCCAGCCCTCGAAGTTGCCCATGTGGGCGTGGCCGAGCAGGGTGGGCCACTTGTTGGCGAAGACGTCCTTCTGGTGGTGCCGGACGAAGCGGATGAGCTGGGAGTTGATGCCGCGCGAGGTGTCGGGTCCGTAGTCCGTCTCGTTCGCCCAGTGCGACCACAGGGAGGAGCGTTCCAGGCCGTGGCCCCATTCGGAGGCGACGAGCCAGCCCTGGTCGCGCAGGGCGCGCTGGAGGCGGTCGGAGGTCCAGCCGGATTCGCGGAACACGTCGAGGTAGATCGCGTCGAGTCCGTGGTCGGTGTCGCGGCGCAGGTCTGCGAAGCGCTTGATGACGTCGCCGGAGACGAGGTCGCGGCGCTGGTCGATGCGGTAGGACTGGTCGAGCCAGTCCCATTGCCGGTTGTTCTTGTCGACGAGGGTCTCGGAGAAGGCGTTGGCGACGGGGTAGGACTCGGTGGCGTTGACGTGGACGGCGAAGTCGCTGTTCCACTTCTTGCCCTCCCGGACCAGGGAGTTGAGGTCGGTGAGGCCGCCCGCGCGCTGGTTGTAGTTGCCCGCGTAGTCGGGGTGGGCGGAGTCGTGGCCCTCCGACTGGTAGCCCTTGAGCAGGGTGTACTGGCGCAGTCCGTCGGTGGCGAGCGAGATCCGTTTGACGTTGTCGAGGGTGGCCAGGAACGGGTTGGTGGCCTGCGATGCGAAGTTGAAGGGGATGTGCGCGACGACGCGGAGGTGCTGGTCGTCGGCGCCGAGCGGGGTGACCATGATGTCGCGGAACGCGATGGCGGCGTCCTGCCAGTCGACGACGCCGTCGCCGCCCCGGTCGCCGGTGACGACGACGGTGGCGTACGGGAGGGGCTCGGTGGCGCCGGTCGGCGCGGTCGCGGCGCGGTGGGTCCACTGGCCCGGCACGAGCTGGGCCTTGACGTAGCCGTCCTTCTTGACGGTCTGGCGCCACAGCCGTCCGTTCTCCCAGGTGGCTCCGGGGGTGGTGGCGGGATTGTCGTAGACGGTGTTGGTCTCGATGGCGCCGCCGAGCGCGTGGTGGGCGAGGACCGCGTAGGCGCAGCCGGTGGGGCGCGCGTCCGGGGCGGTGGTGGCGGTGGGTGTGACGAGGGTGTCGCCGCTCTTGGCCTTGTCCAACTGGAGCTGGGCGGCGAGGAGTTGGGCGCCCGGCTGGTCGCTGCGTACGGAGAGCAGGGCGAGGCCGGGGATCTGGAGGGTGCCGACGCGCAGGGCGGCGGTGTCGTCGATGCGGGTGACCCGCCAGTCGACGCGGTGGTCGGTGACCCGGATCTCCACGGCGATCTCGGTGCCGCCGTCGAAGGCGAGCGTGTAGGCGATGCGGTCCCGGCCGGGGTGCGCGGTCACCTGGGGGGTGTGCGGGGCGCCGTCGATGAGGACGTCGGTGACGGGGTCCTCCTGGCCGTGCAGCACGGCGCCGGTGGCGCGGTCGGTGTACGTCACGACGCGCGGGAACGCGGTGTCGACGCGGACGTCGAGTGCGGCGGAGCGCAGTACGGTCTCCCCCGCCGGGTGCGCTGCGGCGAGCGCCGTCGAGGGGATGCCCAGGGCGGCTCCGGCGCCTGCCAGGGCGGTGGCCGCGACCACTGTCCTCCGCTTCGGCCCGTGCTGTTCGGCGTTCACGCTCGCTCCTTGTCGTGGCGGCTTCCGGTGCGGGTCACGATGTGCCGCGCGGGGCGGGTGCGCCCATGGACAAAGGAGTGGGACGTGTTGGACTAACGGGTTCCGGTGGCGGGTGGGAGTGGGGCCCGCACGGCCCGGTTGGCGCTTACCGGCCGCAGCGGTGGCGGGTCGGCGGCCGTGCTCCATGGCAGAAAGGATCTGCCCCTGGTCTATGCCAGCGGATGAATCGCCTGTTGCCCGTGGCGCCCGCCCGCGCATTGTGGAAAGCGCGCTGTCCGAAAAGGGTGCCGGTCGGCAGGGGGCCTCTTGTTTCTTTTCGGACAGACTCTCCGGAACGGTTCGGCTACCGAATGTGAGCCCCTACTGTTGTTCCTGCGAAGCGCTGGCCATGATCGAAAGCAAGCGCGCGGCGGGCCGCCGCGTGCTTGGCCGAATGGGGGCTCGGCACCATGGCCGTGGAGTTCTTCGCCTTCGGGGAGCAAGAGGGGGCGGAACGCCGATGGTGCGGGTGAAACGGAACGGTATGGATGCGGGCGTCGCACGGTGCGCCGGACTGTGGCGCGGAGTTCATGACCGCCGTACTGACAGGTATCACAGAACGGGGACATCGGGCCGTGCCGGCCTCTTCACCACGCGTCTCTTCGCTGCGCGTCTCTTCACTACGAGCCCGCTCACGACGAACAGATGCGGGCGGGGCCACATTCCACGGAACCCTGACGAGGGCGGCCCTGGCCTGCGAGCATGACGAGTGAGTGAACTTCCGGCTCCGTAAGCGTTCATGAGAAATTCGCCGGGATGTCGGCGGCCATTTCGTTGACACGTGCCGCCCCGTGCGGGAGCGGCCCGGATTAATTCCTTCCCGCGGTTGCGCCGATCTTTTCTTCCCTCCCTGCGTGCCATGGCGGACGCGGGCCCGCGTCAACCCTGCTGGCCGTTCCGCGCCCAGGGCCACCATCGCGCCTCGACCAGGTGTGCCGGGCCCTTTCCCCGGACCTTTCCCGATTGCCTCGGCAGCCTCTGGACACCGCCATGCCCGGACGCGCCACATTCTTCAGAGGAGATCCCGTTGACGGAATACCGGTCGGAGAACCCTTTCGGTGTGCGGCACGACGGCACGGAGCCGTTCTCCGCCCAGGCGGGGGCCGCTGCCTCGCCGCCTCAAGCGACAGGAACGCTCGAAAGTGGCTTATTACTGGAGGCGTTCGACGCCCAGCTTTTCCGTGAACAGTCCGAGACGGTCGTCGCCAAGCTGGAGAAACACCTGGCCGACCTCTCGATCAGGGGGCTCGACCTGACCGACCCCGCGATCCTCATCGACGCGGCCAGGGCCCTGATGACCACGGAAAGCGAACAGATCGCGGCGTTCGACGAGAACAAGCTGGCCGCGATCGTCGACCTGTACATCAAGACCGGGATCCAGGTGCATTCGCCCGGATACATGGGGCGCCAGTTCTCGGGTGTCGTGCCGCTGTCCGGGGTCATCGACTTCGTGAGCTCGGTCGTCAACCAGCCGTCCTCGTTCTACGAGGCCGCCCAACTCCCCAACGTGGCCGAGCGGATCATGGCCGAGGAGCTGAACGCCTTCATCGGCTGGGCCCCGGACAGCTTCGCGATGGTGACCACCTCCGGGGGCTCGCTCGCCAACCTCACCGCGCTGCTCTCGGCCCGCAACAAGGCCTTCCCCGGATACTGGTCGCAGGGCGGGTCGGGTCTTCCGGGGCAGCTCAGGCCCGCCATCGCGGTCGGCGACGACGTCCACTACAGCGTGGCGCGGGCGGCCGGGGTGATGGGCATCGGCGACGCCCAGATCGTGCGGCTCCCGCTGAACGAGCAGCACCAGATCTGTGTGGAGCGGGCCCGCCCGGTCTTGGACGCGGCCGAGCGGCGCGGCCTGAAGGTGTTCTGCCTGGTCGCCTCGGCGGGCACCACGCCGGTCGGCGCCTTCGACCCGCTGGACGAACTCGCGGGTCTGGCCCGCGAGCGGGACCTGTGGCTGCACGTCGACGGCGCGCACGGCGCGAGCCTGCTGGTGTCGGACGAACTGCGGCACAAGCTGCGGGGCGTCGAGCAGGTGGATTCCCTGACCTGGGACGCGCACAAAATGATGTTCACGCCCGCGCCGTGCACGCTGCTGTTCTACCGGAAAAAGGAGAACAGCCTCGGCGCGTTCCGCCAGCAGGCGAGTTACGTGTTCGACGAGGAGCCGGACATCTATACCGCGCTCGACAGCGGCGAGAAGAACTTCGAATGCACCAAGCGCCCGATGATCATGCCGCTCTGGACGTTGTGGGCCATCCACGGAAGGGCCCTGTTCGCCCAGAAGATCGAGTATCTGTGCCGCCTGACGGGAGACGTCCACCGGATACTCGAAGGCGAGCCGGACTTCGAGACCCTGCACCGTCCCGAAGCCAACATCCTGTGCTTCCGCTATCGCCCCGCGGGGCTCCATGAGGCCGATGTGCACGACTTCCAGGTGGAGATCAGGAACCGGATCAAATTCGAGGGCAACTTCTTCATCTCCAAGGTGAACGTGGGTGAAGTCGCCGCCCTGCGCGTGGTCATGATGAACCATCAGGTCACCTCCGAGCACTTCCGCATGCTGCTCGGCGAAATCCGGCGGGTCGGCCAGGACCTGCTCCGCCAGGCACAGCAAAGCCGGTAAGGACCACCGACGAAAAGGGGTCGTCCATGAGTTCAGTGCACGAGCCGCAGGCCCGGGTGGCGCCCGGGGATGCCGGAGAGCTGGCGGGCTGGCTCATCCCGGACTGGGAGGTGAAACCGGATTCCGTGGCGGCCGTGCCGCATCTCGCCTCGTTCGCGAGCAAGATCCGCGAATGCGAACGGGTCTGCCAGAGCCCGTACAGCGAGATGGCGCACGACGTCCAGGACGCGTTGACGCTGCGCCGGCTTCAGCAAATGGTCAACACGACGCTGCTGAATCCGCTGTGGCGGGACCGGCTCACCGAAGCCGGGGTCACCGGCGCTCCGGCGACGTTCGAGGAATGGCAGCGCATTCCGCTGTCCGACAAGGACACCCAGCGCGACTTCTTCATGGGCGACCGGCCCGGCATGGTCGTCCCGCTCGGCCACGGCGGATTCGAAATAGTGGCGAGCGGCGGCACCAGCGGCGGACGCCCGCTCGAAATCGTGTATTCCCTGCGCGAGTTGCGGGACACGTACGAGATCGCCGGCCATTTCATGGGCACCTATCAGCTCGGCGAATACCTGCGGGGCGCCGACCCCAAGTGGCTGTACACCACGCTGGCCGACTACCAGATGTGGAGCAGCGGCACCATGGTGGGCGGTGTCCTGCAGAACGTGCCGGGCGTCAACTACATCGGGGCGGGTCCGGTCACCGCCGGGGTCCTTGAGCACATGTTCTCCTACCCGGGGCCCAAGGCGCTGATGGGCATCACCGCGGGCATCGCGATCCTCAGCGAGCTGGGCGCGGGCATGAGCCGTGAGGCCCGGGACAGCTTCCGGGTCGCCCTGTACGGCAGCGGGGTGCTGGCCCAGCGCAAGCGGGCCGAGCTCCAGGCGGTCTACCCGAACCTGGTGATCCTCAGCTACTTCGCGGCGACCCAGGCCGAGACCATCGGGCTCCAACTGCGTGCCGAATCACCGTACTTGGCGTCCGTGCCGGGCCTGCACCTGGTCGAGATCGTGGACGAGCGGGGGCGCTGGGTCGGCGAGGGCGAGGAGGGCGAGCTGGTCGTCACCCGGCTGCACGCCCACGAGGCGCCGCTGCTCCGCCTCAAGCTGGGCGACCGGATGATCCGGCGGCCCCGCCTGGACGGGCCCGGCCTGAAGACCCAGCAGTTCGAGTTCGCCGGGCGCACCGGTGACGTCCTGCACCTGGCCGACAGCCAGTACTCGGCGGCCCGCGCCTACGACGCGCTGCGCGAGGAGCTGCGGACGGCGACCGCGGTGGACCTGGACGAGGTGGCGCACGAGGTGCAGTTCGTCAACCACCGCGAGGGGCGGACGATCACGCTGGTCGCCTCGGTGGACGACGTACCGGGCCTGACCTACCGGATGGACACCACGCTCGGCCCGTACGGGCTGCAGAGCGTGTTCGTCAACGCGGTGCCGCGCGCGCTTTCGCTGTTCAACCAGGGCGAGGCGAACCCGCTGTCGGTCGAGAAGACCGGCTACCGGTTCCACCTCAAGTTCGTCCCCCACGCGTCGCCGGAGATCGAGCGGACGGCCGTGGGCAAGGTGCCGCTGGTGCGGGACCGGGGTTGACGACACGCACGCGCATCGGCAGGACACGAGAACAGGAGTGAGGATGAACCCGAAGGTCAACATCGTCGTGGTCGTGGACGTCATCGGAGCGCTCTCGGACGGCACCCTGCGCAACGGGAACCTCTGCATGATCGACGACGGTTCGTTGCAGAGCACCGGCCAGGGAACCCCCGAGCTGGTCACGGTCGTCAAGCCCGGCCAGGTCGTCACCTGGTCCGCGCTGGCCGTCGACCTCCAGACCCCGGTCGAGATCAAGAGCATCACCTTCCTCGGCCCGGACGCCGACGGCGGGCACGAGGACGGGCAGGCGCCCCCCGCCGCGCGGGCCCCCGAGCACCGGGCCCCCGTAGAGCACGGCCACAACGGGCACACCGAGGAGCGGCACAACCCCGAGCTGGATGCGTGGAGCGGCGTGGTGCCCTACCTGGCGCCGGGCGTGGCCCACCAGTACCGGCTCGAAGTGCAGATGTACGAGGGCGAGTTCAGCACGCTGCACATCGAGTCGCCCGCGCTGATGTGTCTGTAGCCGGCAGCCGACGAGCGGAACCCCCCAACGGGAAACGAGAGACGAGGAAGGTGGGCTCATGCCCCAGCAGCTAGCGGTCATCGTGCTCGTGGACGTCGGCAACGCGCTGGAGTCCCAGACCCTGGACGGCAACACGTACCTGTTCGACAACATGAAGTTGCAGGGCTCGGAGAACCAGGGCACCGGCGACCTGGTGACCGCGATCAACGGCTCGTACTGGAGCGACGGTTCGCAGGCCAGCGAGCAGGTCCTCAACTGGCTGCCCTACAGCCTGGGTTCGATCCCGCCGACGGTGCCGCGGGGCTACGAGGCCGAGCGGGCGCGGCAGACCGACGAGCAGGCGCTGGCCGAGCTGGACGACCTGGCGGTGAAGTCGAGTGCGGCCGGGGTGGACGCGGCGGCCGAGCTGATCCGGATCCGGCAGACCGCGGGCCGGCGGGTGAAGACGACGCGGCGCACCCGGGGCCGCCTTTCGGGCCAGAAGGTCCTGGACGTCACGGGCAAGGTGGTGTCCAACGGCTCTACGGGGGCGCACAGTTACCCCGCGCCCGTGATCACCGACATCTACGGCCAGGCCGTCGACGAGAAGGTCATCTATCCCGCCGAGTACGGCTCGCCCGACCTGGTGACCGACGGCTGGTACTGGTCGGCGACGGTCGACACGTCCCGGCCGGGCACCTACGCGTACACGATGCGGATCCAGTTGCACCGGCTCGTGCAGCAGGGCGGCGAGTCGCTGTGGGAGCCGGTGAACCTGACGTGCGAGTCGCGGATCAGGATCGTCACCGAGCCCAAGCGGAACGCCTTCACCAAGGCGGGGCTCGGTCTGCTGCCCGTCCCGCCGCGCCCGTTCTCGTAGCGGCGCCTGCTCGCAGGACCCCTGACCCAGCCAGAACGAGGAGGAGCAGATGACCACGAAACCGAGGCTGCGGGAGACCGGGACCGGCGCCAAGCGGCCGATCTCGATCACCGCGGTGGTGGACTGCGTGGGGGCGCTCGCCTCCCACAGCGTGCACGGCCACCTGTATCTGTACGACACCAACAAGGCGGGCGGCTCGACCGGGTTCGGCACCGAGGAGCTGCGGACGAAGGTCAAGCGCGGCGACCAGCTGCTGTGGAACGTGCTCGCGCTGGAGTGCGAGGCGTTCGTCAGCATCGACGACATCGTGATCGACAAGGACGTGATCGAGCCGGAGCGGAAGATCTATCCGGGTACCGATGTCGCGTACTGGATCGGGACGGTGAAGAAGGACGACGTCCAGTCCGTGCCGTACCAGATCAGGTTCAGGGTGGGCACGAGCACCGATCCCATCACGACCACTCTGTCGCCGGCCCTGTTCGGCTGACCGGCGTGCCCGAAGGAGGAGCGTTGAGTACGAGTACGCGCACCAGCGAGGTGGAGAAGCAGAACCCGGGTCAGCTGAACTCCGTGCAGCTCAATGTCGTGACGCTCGTGAACATGGGGCGGGCGGCGGCGACGGGTTCGCTGAAGGACTCCATGTACATGATGGACAACAGCGTGGGCGGCACCGGGCAGGGCACCCACCGCCTTGAGACGGTCTGCAAGCAGGGCCAGGTCCTGAACTGGATCATCCGGCCGGTCGACATGGAGAAGCGCCCCGACGGCACCTGGCCGCCGATGCCGAAGATCAGCAGCCTGGTCTTCCTCGACACCGAGCGGGGGGACGAGGAGGACGTCATCGAGCGGAAGATCTGTACGGAGCTGAAGATCTACGGGATGCCGGACCGGATGCGCGACCCGTTCACGCCGGTCTACTACTACTGGGCGGGCACGATCCTGAGCACCACGCGGCCGGGCGTGTACCGCTATCGCCTGGTGGTGGAGCTGGAGCAGGACGGCAAGAAGGAGAAGTTGTACCTGAACACCGTGGAGCACCCCTCGATCCGGGTCCTCGCGGTGTGACCAGCGGGTCCTGAGCCGCCCCGGCCGCCTCCGCATCGGTGGCCGGGGCCGGGGCGCGTCCGGCGGACGGGATCCGGCGGGCGCGCCCTACTCCTCTTCGAGGGGCAGGACCGCGGTGACCTGCCAGCCGCCTTCGGGGGTGGGGCCCGCGGCGAGGTCGCCGCCCATCGCGGTGACCCGTTCGGTCAGGCCCGCAAGTCCGAAGCCGCCGCCGCGGGCCTGTTCGGCGAGGGTGGCCGCGCTGGACCCGTCGTCACTGACGCGCACTTCGAGGCGGCCGCGGGTGGTGCGGATGCCGATGCGTACGGCCGTGGCGTCGGCCGCGTGTTTGCGTACGTTGGTCAGGGATTCGCGCACCACCCGGTGGGCGAGGGCGGCGGCGTCGCCGGGCAGGTGTTCCTCCAGGCCGGTCTCGATGTACAGGACGGCCGGGGGTCCGGCGCGGGAGAAGCGGGCGGCGAGCTCGCGGACCTGGGCGAGGCCGGCCACCGGCTCGGTCTCCGCGTCGCCCTCGCGCAGCACCCGCACCAGGCGCCGCATCGCGCCGAGCGCCTCGCCGCCCGCCTCCTCGATGCGGGCGAAGGACTCGGCGGCGCGTTCACCGGAGACGGCGGTGAAGCGGGCGGCCTGGGCCTGGACGACGATGCCGGTGACGTGGTGGGCGACCAAGTCGTGGAGTTCGCGGGCGAGTTCGATGCGCTCGGCGGTGCGTACCGCCTCCAGGTCGCGGACGCGCTGGCCCGACTGGGCGCGCAGGAGCAGCGAGTAGGCGCTGACGACGACGGCGAGGACGGTGAACAGGAGGGTGAACCGGCCGGGTTGTGCGTCGCGTACCGGCGCCGCCACGCAGCCGAGGCCGAGCACCGGGCCGAGGACGGCGGCGGTGCGGGCGGGCGCGTACAGGAGCACCGAGGAGAGCAGTACCAGGAGGGCGATGGCCTCGCCCATGCCCCAGACGATCTCGGGGCGGCCGGTGAAGAGCAGGGCGGTCGCGGTCCAGCTGACGACGGCCGCGGTCCAGGCGCGCGGGACGAGCGGGATCCTCGTCCAGGGCACCGCGCAGACGCACACCACGATCCCGGCGCTCCACACGATGGCGTGCGGCCGGGTGGGCTGGCGGGCCAGGGCCACGCCTTCGTAGGTGACGAGGGCGACGAGGACGGCGGCGAGCAGGGGCCGGGCGGTGGCCGCGACGCGCGGATGGTGGCCGAGCCAGCGGCGTACGGGGCTCACGGGCGCGTCACGCGGCGCTCGTGGCGAGTCCGCTCTCCCAGGCCCAGGCGGCGATCTCCACGCGGTTGCGGGCGCCGAGTTTGCCCTGGACGTTGGCGAGGTGGGTCTTCACGGTGGACAGGGAGACGTACAGCTCGCGCGCGATCTCGGCGTTGGTGGCGCCGCGGGCGAGGCAGCGCACGACGTCGCGTTCGCGTTCGGTGAGCGGCTCGGACGGTTTGCGTACGCCTTCGGCGGGGCGGGCCGAGGCGAGTTCCTTCAACAGCCGCACGGTGATCGCGGGTGAGACGAGCGAGTCCCCGGCGGCCGCGGCGCGCACCGCTTCGACGAGCATTTCGGGGCTGGCGTCCTTGAGGAGGAAGCCGGAGGCGCCGCCGTGCAGGGCCGCGTGGACGTATTCGTCGAGGTCGAAGGTGGTGCAGATGACGATGCGGGGGCGGTCTCGGCCGGAGAGGCGGCGGGTGACTTCGAGGCCGTCGAGGCCGGGCATCCGGATGTCGAGGAGCAGCACGTCCGGCTGGAGGCGCTCGACGGCTTCGAGGGCGGCGTGCCCGTCGACGACGTCGGCGAGGACCTCGATGTCGTCCCTGCTCTCCAGGATCATGCGGAAGCCGGTACGGACCATTTCCTGGTCGTCCGCGATGACCACTGTGATCGACATGCCCCTATATGAGCAGGTTCGGCCGGACGCCCGCAAATTCGGGGCGCCCGGCCGGGCCGGGGTCAGGGGCTCTGCGCGCTACAGCGTCGAGGCGGCCTGGGCGATCGCGGTGGCGAAGGTCGAGACCTCGGAGTAGACGCCGGGGTAGCCGGGCTCGGCGCAGCCGTTGCCCCAGCTGACTATGCCGACCTGGATCCAGGCGCCCGCGTCGTCCTTGCGGAACATGGGGCCGCCGGAGTCGCCCTGGCAGGTGTCGACGCCGCCCTTGGCGACGTAGCCGGCGCAGATCTCGTCGCCGGGTGTGAGGTCGCTGCCGTAGGCCTTCGTGCAGTCGGCGTCGGAGACGAAGGGGACGGTCGCCTTGCGGAGGTAGCGCTGCTGTCCGCCGCCTTCGCTGGTCGCTCCCCAGCCGGCGATGGTGAAGGTGCCGCTGTTGTACGCGGTGCTGGTGGCGATCTTGAGGGTGGGCTGGTTGATGGGCTTGGCCAGCTTGATCAGCGCCCAGTCCTTGCCCTTGCCGTTGTAGCCGGGGGCCTGCAGGACCTTGGTGGACTTCACCTTGATCGCGCTTGAGCTCTGCAGGTCGACGACGCCGCCGGTGGCGGTGATGGAGGTGTTGGCGCCGCTGCCGTCGACGCAGTGGGCGGCGGTGAGGACGACCTGCTGGGTGTACAGGGCGCCGCCGCAGCCCATGGAGAGCCGGACCATGAACGGGAACTCGCCCTGGGCGGCCTGCGTCCCGCCGACGACGGGCCGGGGCGAGGCGGGCGAGGCGGGCGAGGCGAAGGCGTCGGTGGCGGGCAGGCTGAACGCGGCGGCGAGGACGGCCGTCACGGCCAGACATCTGCGCAGGACTCGCATCATCTTCTTCAACTGACTGCCTCTCGTGGGGGGTTGGCTGTCATACGCACGAACGGGCACCCCGTTCTGTCATGGGCGCGTCAATGCGTTGCGGGGATTATGCGGAAGCCTCCGCGCCGCTCACAAGGGCCACTTTCCGGCCAGCGCCCGGACGGGGCCGCCACCGCCCGGCGCCCTTACAGTGGAATCCGGTCCGCGGTTCGGAACGGGGGTGGCAGCGTGGGCACGTCGAGCCCGGTCGTCCACGGCTATCCGCACCTCGCCACGGTGCGCGCGGCCATCACGGCGCTGCACAAGCGGCTGTCCCGGCACGGGCTCCAGGGGTACGCGACCAGCGTGCTCCCCGCCGATGCGGCCTTCGCCGACCACGACGACCTGCACCTGGGCGCCCAGCGGGTGGCCCGCGCTCTCGTCCAGCACCTGCACCTTCCCGACGCCCGGATGATCGTGGGCTTCCGCGAGATGCAGCACGCGGCGAGCGTCGAACTGGCCGCGGGGCCCGAGTACTTCATCGAGCTGAACGACCGGTTCCGCAGCCACCGCCGGGACATCGGGGCGGCGCTCGCCCACGAGATCACCCACGTGCTGCTCCACCGCCTGGACCTGACGTTCCCGGGCACCCGCGACAACGAGATCCTCACCGACACCGCGACCACGTACCTGGGTGCGGGCTGGCTGCTGCTCGACGCGTTCCGCGAGGACGGGGTGTCCAGCCAGAAGCTGGGCTATCTGACCCCGGAGGAGTTCGGGTACGTCCTCGCCAAGCGGGCCGAACTGTTCGGCGAGGACCCCTCGCCCTGGTTCACCAGCCCGCAGGCGTACCCCGCGTACACGGCGGGCGCGGCGCAGGCACGCCGGGACGGGCAGCAGCCTCCGCTCGTCGCGGCGGGCTGGACGGGGCGGCGGCGCTACGCGAAGGACCGGCGGTACGCCTCTGAGCACGGGGGTGCCTGGGCGGAGCCCGGCTCCCCCTACTCCTTCGAGCCCGCCCCGGACGGCCTGCGGGTGCGCTTCGCCTGCCCGACGTGCTGCCAGCGGATCCGGGTGCCGGTACGGGGGCGGGTCCGGGCGCGGTGCGGGTTGTGCGGGGCGGCGCTGGAGTGCGACACGTAGCGCTCCGCGGGGGTGGGGGTATTCGAGTGCGGGCCCGTCGAAGGGCTTCGCGCCCACGCGGCGGAGCCGCAAATGTCACAGCCCCGCGCCCCTAGCAGCGTCGATCCTGGCAGGTCGAGCATGTTCAGCCCGTCCGGCGTTTGAGGACGAGCGCCCTTCAGGCGCGAACGGGGTCTGGGGCGGAGCCCCAGAAGCACCTTCACCCCCGGAGGGTTTCGGGAAGGGGTGGGCTGGGGCTCCCGGGGTCTGGGGCGGAGCCCCAGGGTGGCTGAAAGGTGGTGACCGGATCCGCCCGCCAACCGCATCGCGCACTTCGCCCCGCGTTCACCGCAGGGACACCCGCCACCCGCGTAATGGAGTTGTCTGTACAACAGTTGTCCGTACAACTTGGAGCTCCCGTGATCGCCCCCCGCATACGCACCGCAGGCCTCGCCGTGACCCTGGCCGCCTCCGCGTTCGCCCTCGCCGCCTGCGGCGCCAAGTCCGACGCCTCGACCAGCGCGGCCGACGGCGGCAAGGGCGGCAAGAGCCCCGCGGCCGCCACCTCCGCGAAGGACGCGGGCGGCATGGACGCGCTGATCGCCGCCGCGAAGAAGGAGGGCACGCTCAACGCGATCGCCATCCCGCGCGACTGGGCGAACTACGGCGCGCTCATCGACGGCTTCACGAAGAAGTACGGCATCAAGGTGTCCGTCGAGAACCCGGACGGCACCAGCGCGGACGAGATCAACGCGGTCAAGACCCGCAAGGGCCAGGACCGCGCCCCCGACGTCCTCGACCTCGGCGCCTCCTTCGCCCAGTCCGCGGGCGACCAGGGCCTGACCGCCCCGTACAAGGTCGAGGGCTTCGACAAGATCCCCGCGGCGCAGAAGGACGCGCAGGGCCGCTGGTTCAACGACTACGGCGGCTACGTCTCGATCGGCTGCGACGCCAAGCGCGTCAAGGTGTGCCCGACCACGTTCGCGGACCTGCTGAAGCCCGAGTACAAGGGGCAGGTCGCGCTCAACGGCAACCCCACCAAGTCCGGTTCGGCGTTCGCCGGGGTGTACGCGGCGTCGCTGGCCAACGGCGGTTCGCTCGACAACATCCAGCCCGGCCTGGACTTCTTCGCCAAGCTGAAGAAGGCCGGCAACTACAACCCGGTGGAGTCGACCCCGGCCACCGTCGAGAAGGGCGAGACGCCCATCTCCATCGACTGGGACTACCTGAACGCCGGCTACGCCGACCAGTTCAAGGGCAAGGGCCTCGACTGGAAGACCGCGGTCCCCACCGACGGCGTCTACGCCCAGTACTACTCGCAGGCCGTCAACAAGGACGCCCCGCACCCGGCGGCCGCCCGCCTGTGGCAGGAGTACCTGTACTCCACCGAGGGCCAGAACCTGTGGCTGAAGGGGTACGCCCGCCCGGCGCTCATGCCCGCCATGGACAAGGACGGCACGCTCGACAAGGCCGCGGCCGCCAAGCTCCCGCAGGTCGCCGGCACCCCCACCTTCCCCACCGAGGCGCAGAACACCCAGGCGAAGACGGTCCTCGCCAATGGCTGGGCCAAGGCGATCTCGGGCTGATCACTCCATGACCCTCACCACTACCACCTCAACTCCGGCCGCTGTCACGGCAGTTGAGCGACCGACGCAGCGCCGGGGCCGCAGGCGCCCCGGCGCCTGGCTCGCCGCGGTTCCGCTGCTCGCCTTCGTCGCGTTCGCCTTCGGCGTCCCGGCCCTCGCCATGCTGAACGGCGCGCTGTCCGTCAACGGCTCGTACGGGCTCGGCAACATGAGCCAGTCCGTGCACGGCGCGTACTGGACGGCCCTGCTCGGCAGCGTGAAGCTCGCGGCCACCACCGCCGCCATCGCCGCCGTGCTCGGCCTGCTGCTCGCGCAGGCCGTCGTCACCTCGCGCGGCAAGGCGCTGCGCGAGGCCGTGCTCACCGCGTCCGGGGTGCTCGCCAACTTCGGCGGCGTGCCGCTCGCCTTCGCCTTCGTCGCCACCCTCGGCAACGCGGGCGTCCTCACCACCAAGCTGGGCCTGGCCGAGCACGGCTGGAGCCTCTACAGCTTCTGGGGCCTGGCCCTGACCTACCTGTACTTCCTCGTCCCTCTGATGGTGCTCACCGTGGCACCGGCCCTGGACGGCCTTCGCCCGCAGTGGCGCGAGGCGGCTCAGAGCAGCGGCGCGAACGCCTGGCAGTACTGGCGCCATGTCGGTGTCCCGGTGCTGCTTCCCACCCTGCTCGGCGGCTTCGTCCTGCTGTTCGGCAGCGCGTTCGCCGCGTACGCCACGGCCGCCTCGATGGTGGGCAGTTCGGTGCCGCTGGTCACGATGCAGATCGCGGACGCCCTGTCGGGCAACGTGCTGGTCGGCCAGGAGAACGTGGCGCTCGCGCTCAGCCTCGACATGGTGATCGTCGCCCTGCTTGTGATGGCCGTGCACCTGCCGCTTCAGCGAAGGAGCGCCCGATGGCTCGCCTGACGTATCCCCTGCGCCCGTGGCGCGGCGCGGTCCTGCTGGTCGCGGGCACCTACTTCCTGGTGCCGCTGCTCGCCTCCCTCGTGTTCACCGTGGACGTGCCCGGGCAGGGCCTCACCCTCTCCTCGTACACGCAGATCTTCGGCGCCGACGGGTTCACCGCGGCCCTGCTCAGGTCGGTCGGGCTCGCCCTGTGCACGGTCGCGCTCGCTCTCCTCCTGACGCTGCCGGCCACGCTCGCGGTGCGCCTGTCCGGTTCGGGGCGGCTGCGGGCGGTGCTCGAAGTGGTGTGCACGCTGCCCCTTGTGGTGCCGCCGGTGGCGCTGGTCGCGGGCCTGGGCACGGTCCTCAAATGGGGCCCGGACCATCTCGCCACGACCCCGCTGTACCAGACGTTCGTCGCGGTCCAGAACCCGTCGTTCCCGCTGGTCCTGGTGTTCGCGTACGTCGTGATGGCGCTGCCGTTCGTGTACCGCTCGCTGGACGCGGGGCTGCGGGCCGTCGATGTGCGCACCCTGGTGGAGGCCGCCCGCGATCTGGGCGCGTCCTGGCCGCGGGCGCTGTTCGCGGTCGTGCTGCCCAATCTGCGCACCGCGATCCTGAACGCCTCGTTCCTGGCACTGGCCCTGGTGCTCGGCGAGTTCACCGTGGCCTCGCTGCTCGGGTTCCAGCCGTTCGCGGTGTGGATCGTGCAGGCCTCGGGCGACAACGCCCAGCTGTCGGTGGCGGTCTCGCTGCTCAGCCTGCTGCTCACATGGGGGCTGCTCCTGGTCGTGACCGGCCTCGCCCGCACCCGCGGCACCCGCAAGTCTCGTAAGAAGGAAGCCGTCTGATGACCACCGCACCGCCGCGCACCGGCACCGGCACCGGCACCGGCACCGGCACCGCCCTCACGATCCGGGGCCTTCGCCGCACCTTCGGGTCCGCCGTGGCCCTCGACGGGCTCGACCTCGATGTCGCGCCGGGTGAACTCCTGGCACTGCTCGGCCCCTCGGGCTGCGGCAAGACCACCGCGCTCCGGGTCCTCGCGGGCTTCGAGCGGCCCGACGCGGGCGAGGTGCTGCTCGACGGCGAGGACATCGTGCCGGTGCCGGCCAACCGGCGCGACACCGGCATGGTCTTCCAGTCGTACAGCCTCTTCCCGCATCTGAGCGCGGCCGACAACGTGGCCTTCGGCATGAAGATGCGCAAGGTCCCGGCGCCCCAACGCCGGGCCCGCGCGGCCGAGTTGATGGAACTGGTCGGCCTGCCCGAGCACGGCGACCGCTTCCCGCACCAGCTCTCCGGCGGGCAGCAGCAGCGCGTGGCGCTCGCCCGCGCGCTCGCCCTCCAGCCAAGGCTGCTGCTCCTGGACGAGCCGCTCTCGGCCCTGGACGCCAAGGTCCGCGTCCAGCTGCGCGAGGAGATCCGGCGCCTCCAGCTGGAGCTCGGCATCACCACCGTGTTCGTCACCCACGACCAGGAGGAGGCCCTCTCCATGGCCGACAAGGTCGCGGTGATGCGCGGCGGGCGGCTCGAACAGTGCGCGGCCCCGGCCGAGTTGTACGACCGTCCGGCGACCGCGTTCGTGGCGGCGTTCGTCGGGACGATGAACCGCATCCCGGGCAGGCTCACCTCCGACGGCCTCGCCGAGGTGCTGGGCGTACGCCTGCCGGTGGACGGACCGGCGACGGGCTCGGTGTTCCTGCTGCGCCCCGAAGCCCTGGAGGTGACGGAGGGCGGCCCCGACACGGTGACGGGCTGCTCCTTCCACGGCGCGAGCACCCGCCTGACCGTGCGGCTCGCGGACGCCACCGTGGTCAAGGCCGACCTGCCCTCGCACGCCGCCGGCTCCTTCGGCGCGGGCGCGAGCGTCACCGTACGGCCGCAGCAGCGTCCCGTGCTCGCGGCCGGTGAGGCGGCGTGAGCGGGCTGCGGGCGGTCCTGTTCGACATGGACGGCACCCTCGTCGACACCGAGGAGGCCTGGGTCGAGGTCGTGGAGAAGGTCGCGGCCCGCTACGGGCACGCGCTGGTGGGCGAGGAGCGCCGCTCGGTGTACGGCCGCTCGGTGGAGGACACGGCTGAGCTCCTGTACGTGTCGCTGGGCGCCCGGCGCGAGGAGCTGGCCGCCGAACTGGGGTCGGACTTCACGGCGCGCCTGGCGGACGGCGCCGAGCCGCGACCGGGCGCACTCCAACTCCTGCGCGCATTGCGGGAGTCGGGGGTCCTGACGGCACTGGTGTCGGCATCGCCGAGCGCGATCGTACGCAGAGTCGCGACGTCACTCGACGGCCACCGCTTCGACGCGGTGTACGGGGCCGAGGACACCGAGCGCACCAAGCCCGCGCCCGACCCGTACCTGGCGGCGGCCGCGGCGCTCGGCGCGGACCCGGCGCGCTGCGTGGCGGTCGAGGACACCGCGACGGGCGTCGCGTCGGCGGAGGCCGCGGGGTGTGCGGTGCTCGCGGTGCCGTCGGTGGAGCCGATAGCGCCCGCCGCCGGCCGCACGGTGCTGACTAGTCTGGAGGAGGCGGACCTCACCTTGCTCCGCTCACTGATAGGCAGTTGAGGGGGCCCGGGGTGTCCAGCAAGTCGCCGCTCTACCGGAAAGTGGCCGGTGATCTGCGGACCGCCATCGCGGCGGGCGAGTACGGTTCGGGCGCACGGCTGCCCGCCGAGGACGAACTCGCCCGCCGCTACGGCGTGTCGAGAGGTACGGTCCGCCAGGCCCTGGCGTCGCTGCGCGCGGACGGCCTGGTGACCTCGCGCCGCGGCGCCCGCCGGGTGGTGCTCGGCGGGGCGGCCCGGTTGCAGAGCTTCGGGGAGCTGCGCTCGTTCGCCCGCTGGGCCCGCTCGCTCGGCGAGGAGCCGGGCGGCAGGACGGTGGCCGTCGACCCGGCCGAGGCGACGGAGGAGGAGGCCCACCACCTCCAACTCCCTTCCGGTACAAGGGTGTTCAGAGTCCGCCGGGTCCGCACCCTGTCGGGCGCGCCGGTGATGGTGGAGCGCTCGACGTACCCGGAGCGGATCGGCGAGCTGGTGGCCGCGATGGCCGTCGACGAGGTGTCGCACTCCCACCAACTGGAGCTGCACGGCGTCCTGTTCACGGACGCGCACCACACCATCGACGTGGTGCTCGCGGACGCGGACGACGCGCAGCTGCTCGACTGCCGCGCGGGCCACGCCCTGCTGCGCGAGCGCCGCCGCTCGACCGACCCGGCGGGCACCCCGGTGGAGTGGTCGGAGGACCGCTATCTGCCGGGGACGGTGGCGTTCACGGTCCACAACTCGACGGCGACGAGCGCGCTGGGGCGGCAGCTCGGGGAGGAGTGAGGCGGGGGTTTTCGGCGGGGTCCGCCCCCCGCCCCGGGAGGGGCGTTGGTCAATGGGTGGCCCGCGACCAAGCCGGAACTCATTGCGGGCGCACCTCGGAGCAGACGTCGATGAGGTCGCCTCAGGCGGTGTTGAGCCCCATGAGCGCGCGGAGTTCGACAGCTACCGTGTTCATGTCGCGGTCCCCCATCACCTGGTGGCGCCCTCCGGCCACAGCACGCGCACGGGAACGCCGTTGCGCTCGGCGTAGGCGACGACATCCGCTGTGCCGCCGTATCCCCACGCCGGTTTCCCGTCCCACACGGCGACCAGCTCGTCAGCGAGGCCGACGAGGACTTCCGAGCCGGCCATGTGCGCGTCGGCGTCGGAGTCGGTCATGCCGGTCTCGTGCACGTCGCTCGCGCGGGACATCAGCGCGTCGTACGTGGCGTGGTGCCACTCCGGCAGCTTCGCCCGGTACTCGGCGGCCGGGACGACGACCTCCAGGTGTCCGCCGGCGGACAGCGCGGCTTCGGCGAACCAGGCGTCGGGGCCGTCCGCGATGCACGAGACAGCCACCAGTTCCCCCGCGTCGTACCCGCTCACCGCCTCGGCCAGGAGCGCGCGCACCTGCACCTCGACGTCCGTACTCAGTCCGCGGTGACCAGTGATCCCCACCCGCATGCCTGTCCTCCTACAGATAGACACCGTGCAACCGGTCATCGAACTCGCGCACCACCTTGGACGGTGAACCGGTGGTCAGCAACCGGCGCACGAAGCGCGCCCTTTCCACGATCCGACCGGAACGGTAGCGGAGTCCCGTTTCCACGGCCCGGGTGGCGAGAGCGAACGCGGCGTCGACGCGTCCGGCGGCGAGGTGGCCGGCCGCAATGTCGAGGACCAGCAGGGCACGCTGTTTGTCGTGGCCGGTCGCGAGGGCGTCGGCGTCCTCGGACAGGACCCAGTCGGCGAGGCCGAGCCGGGCCCCGCAGGCGACGCGGGCGGCAGCAACCTTGGTCGGGGTGAACGTGAATACCCACGGCCACGGGGGGGCTTCCTCGGGCAGGTTCTCGGCGCCCGCGCGGGCCGCCGTCAGCGCCTTGTCTGCGGCGCGCCGGTCACCGGCAACGGCATGCGCGAGTGCCTCGACCGACGACAGCCACGCCTCGGCGACGGCCGGACGGCCCTCCCCGAGCACGCGCCGGGCCCGGCGCGTGTTGTTCAGGGCCTCGACACCGTTCCCGGCGTGCGCCTCGAACTGGGCGAGGCTTCCGGCCTGGTAGGCGGTCAGCAGCGGGTTGCCGGCCGACCGTGCCGCCTTGACCGCCGATCCGTACCAGGAGCGGGCCGACCCGTTGTCACCCATGTCCCACGCGAGCCACCCTGCGAAGCTGGCCGCCTCGCTGCCGACCGCCGCCAGACGGCCCCGCTCCGCGTCACCGGTCGTGGTGCTCGTGATGGTCTGGATCAGGCGCATGTGCGCGCGTACGGCCTCCGACAGGTCACGGCTGGGCGTGGCACCGTCGAGTTTGCGATACGCCGTGGTGGACAGCCGGAGCGCGGCCGCCCGCCCTCCGGCCGCTTCGGCCGAATCCGGGTGGATCGCCAGGACGGGGACTGCGGCAGCGGCCACTGCCCCACCGAGGAACTCGCGTCGATTCACGTCGTCACCATCGTTCTGTGGCCCCGACGGACGGCTACCGGCCAACCCCACCCATGCCGGCGGAATCTCCAGATGCGCCGCAACCGCCGCTAGGACGTCCGTGCTGTAAGCGCCGCGGCCCTTCTTCTCCAGACGGGAGACGGCGGACTGGCTCATGCCGAGGGCCTGGCCCAAGGCGGTCTGCGTCATCCGCCGGTCCTGCCGGACGAGTTCGATCACTCGCCCGTAGTCCCCGGCCCGGGAAGCATCCCGAACCGACCCCGTCTGGAAGTCCACGGCATACCCCCCACGCTAAGAGCCGACGCGGCTTGGAGCGCCTTCCCGTACCCGCCGAGCGCATATCCGTATGCGGGTGCCGCATGCGTGATGGTCTCACAGCGGTCAGTGATCGTTGACTGTGAGTTACCCCAACTAGGCGCTTCTCCAGGTCAGTTGGCTGCGTATCTCACTCCACACCCCAGCGTGTGGCGGGGTACGTGCCACTCCGTTCCGTCCCCGATCAGGTGAGGCCCCCATGCCCACACAGGAACACCAGGAGCAACAGGCGACGACCACCGAATCGGTGGAGCGCACGGAGCAGGCGATGGAGTACGCGCAGCGCACGGCGGCGAAGAAGATCGGGGAGTGGCCGCCCTGCGGGTGCCCGATCCACGGCGGCCGGCAGTGAGCGCGGATCTGGGCCTACTGCACGAGAGCCACCTCTGGCTCGGCCAGATCGTCACGGACACCGCGACCGAGCGGCACGGCGAACTCCGCGCCATCGCACCGGACTTGGCGGCGCAGCCGGTCGCATGGTTGCGGCCAGTGGGCGGTGGCCGGGAGTGGACGACAAGCCTGTACTGCCTCGCCGACCCGGAGCCGGTCACCCCGGGCATGGACCCGCCAGAGGGCCAGTGACCGGCGAGGACACGTCGTTCCCTGCCAGCCTCGACCGCTGGACCGACGCGGATTGGTCCGACTACCGGCAGCGCGTCAAGGACGGCGAGGGCTCGTGCGTCGCGATCGACGCGGTCAACCGCCACCTCCGGCGCACCGCGCAGAAGCAGACCGGCGCGAGGGCGGAGGCGTCCCAGTAAGAAGCGTCCCAATGAGGGGGCGGCACGCGGCCGAGGCCCATCCGAGCCACCCCCGCCCAGCCGCGGCGGCGCCATACGACGAGGCCCGCCCCACCCCCGGAAGGGGCGAGGCGGGCCTCGTCGTATGGCGGCTCCCGGTCAACTACCGGTCAACTCCCGGCTCAGCAGCCGAAGTCGACCAGACTGAACGTGGCGTAGTGGTCGGCGGTGTAGTAGTCCTCGTGGGTCTGCTCGCCCGTGATGATGCGGCGGGTGCCGCGCGTCGGCGCGCCCGGGGTGATCACGGTGTACTCGTGGTAGTAGCCGGTGCTCTGGCTCGGCAGCGCGTGCTCGCGGTTGTCGAAGACGATGCCGTCCCGGGGGTACGGGAACGGGCCGCCCTGGTCGATGAGGCTGATCGTGTCGTGCGCCTGGGACGGCAGCGCGGAGTAACAGACGTTGCCGACCGACTTCACGGACACGGAGGCGGAGGCGGCGGTGGCCGTGGGGGCGGCCGACGCGGTGCCGGCGACCGGCCCCGCGAGGAGAGCGGCGGCTACGGCGAAGGCGCCGCCGAGGGCTGCGAAACGTGGGGGGATTGTCATGTGCACCATGATGACGCGCGTAGAGCGGAGGCCGTCAACGCCAACACCGTTGATTTTTCTACCTGTTAACCCAAGCGGTCAGCTGCGTAATGAAAACGTCACGGGAGGTTAAGCCGGACGCAACCCAAGATCATCCGCTGCCCTACCGCGATCCGTACACCACCCCCGGAGTCTCCGCCTCCGCAAGGAGTTTCAGGGCCGCCTCGCCTGCCTCGCGCGGGGTCCAGCGGGCGCCCTTGTCGCTCGTCGGTCCCGGGCGCCAGCCCTCCATCACGGTGATGCGGCCCGCCTCCGCCTCGAAGACCCGGCCGGTGACGCCCTCGCTCGCGGCCGAGCCCAGCCACACCACGAGCGGCGAGACGTTGTCGGGGGCCATCGCGTCGAAGGCCCCCGGCTTCCCCGGCGCCGCCATCGCCTCCGCGAAGGTCCCCTCCGTCATCCGGGTGCGGGCCGCCGGGGCGATCGCGTTGACCTGGACTCCGTACCGGCCCATCTCGGCCGCCGCGACCAGGGTGAGCCCCACGATCCCGGCCTTCGCCGCGCTGTAGTTGCCCTGGCCCACTGATCCCAGAAGGCCCGCTCCGGAGCTGGTGTTGATCACCCGGGCCGCGACCTCGCGGCCCGCCTTCGCCTCGGCGCGCCAGTACGCGGCGGCGTGCTTCAGCGGCAGGAAGTGGCCCTTGAGGTGGACCCGCATGACCGCGTCCCAGTCGTCCTCCTCCAGGTTGACCAGCATCCGGTCGCGCAGGAACCCCGCGTTGTTGACCAGGGTGTGCAGCGCGCCGAACGCGTCCAGCGCCGTCGCGATCAGCGAGGCCGCGCCCCGGGTCGTCGCGATGTCGCCGCCGTGCGCCACCGCCTCGCCGCCCGCCGCCTGGATCTCGTCCACCACCGACTGGGCGGGGCCGGCCGAGCCGCCCTGCCCGTCGACGCCGACCCCGAGGTCGTTGACCACGACCCGCGCCCCCTGCCCGGCGAACGCCAGCGCGTGGGCGCGCCCGAGCCCCCGCCCCGCGCCGGTCACGATCACGATCCGGCCCTCGCACAAACCGCTCATCTTCCGTTCCCTTCAAGTGAGTTGATCACGCTGATTGACCGTGGCCGCCGCCAGGAACGCCGGGCGCTCCCCGCCGCCGTGGACAAGGAGCGACGCGCCGCTGATGTAGGACGCCTTCGCCGAGGCGAGGAAGACCGCGGCCGCCCCGACCTCCTCGGGCTCGGCGAGCCGGCCGAGCGGCACGGTCGCGCCCACCCGCGCGACGCCCTCCGCGTCGCCGTAGTGCAGCTCGCTCAGTTCCGTGCGGACCATCCCGAGCACCAGGGTGTTGACCCGGACCTCGGGCGCCCACTCCACCGCCATCGAGCGGGCGAGGCTCTCCAGGCCCGCCTTCGCGGCCCCGTACGCGGCCGACCCCGGCGAGGGCCGCCCCCCGCTCACGCTGCCGATCATCACGACCGAGCCGCGGGCCGCCCGCAGATACGGCCGGGCGGCGAGCGACGCGGTGAGCGGGGCCGTCAGATTCAGCTCGACGACCCGCGCGTGGCGTTCGGCCTCGCCCTCGTCGAGCAGCCGGTACGGGGTGCCGCCCGCGTTGTTGACCAGCGCGTCGAGGCGCCCGTAGTCGGCGGCGACCTCGGCGAAGAAGGCTCGTACGGCGTCGGGTTCCCGCAGGTCGAGCGGGCGGAACTCGGTTTTCCGGCCGCCGAGTTCGACGGGCTCGTCGGGCGGTCGGCGGGCGCACACGACCACGTCCGCGCCCGCTCCGAGGAACGCCTTCGCGATCCCCGCGCCCACGCCCCGGGTGCCACCGGTGACGACGACTGCCTTCCCGGCCAGCTCCATCCGCTGCTACCTTCCTGAGCTAACACCTGACCTAACAAATGTTTGGTGGAAAGGTAGCTGATCCGCCCATGGGTGTCTCCACCTCAAGCCCCGAGAAGGGGATTTGCCACGTCACGGTCGACTTCCCGCCCGTCAACGCCCTCCCCGTGCAGGGCTGGTACGACCTCGCCGACGCGGTCCGCGCGGCCGGGCGCGACCCCGAGAACCATTGCGTGGTGCTCGCCGCCGAGGGCCGCGGCTTCAACGCCGGGGTCGACATCAAGGAGATGCAGCGCGACCCCGGCCACACCGCCCTCATCGGCGCGAACCGGGGCTGTTACGAGGCCTTCGCCGCCGTGTACGAGTGCGAGGTGCCGGTCGTCGCGGCGGTCGGCGGGTTCTGCCTCGGCGGCGGCATCGGCCTGGCCGGCAACGCGGACGCGATCGTGGCGAGCGACGACGCCGTCTTCGGCCTGCCCGAACTGGACCGCGGCGCACTCGGCGCCGCCACCCACCTCGCCCGCCTGGTCCCGCAGCACCTCATGCGCGCGCTGTACTACACCTCGCGCACGGCGACGGCCCAGGAGCTGCACGCCCACGGCTCGGTGTGGAAGGTGGTCCCCCGCGATGAACTCCCGCATGCAGCACTGGAGTTGGCCCGGGAGATCGCCCGCAAGGACGGCACGCTGATCCGGCTCGCCAAGGCCGCCATCAACGGCATCGACCCGGTCGACATACGCCGCAGCTACCGCTTCGAGCAGGGCTTCACCTTCGAAGCCAACCTCAGCGGCGTCGCCGACCGCGTCCGCGACACCTTCGGAGCACCCGACACCTCCCGCGCACCGGCCACCGAGGAGGCCTCCCCGTGACGGACAAGACCATGACGCCCGAGGACGTCGTCGCGCGGCTGCGCAGCGGCATGACCATCGGCATCGGCGGCTGGGGCTCGCGTCGCAAACCGATGGCGCTGGTGCGCGCCCTGCTCCGCTCCCCTGTCACCGACCTCACGGTGATCTCGTACGGCGGCCCCGACGTCGGCCTGCTCGCCGCCACCGGGAGGATCCGCAAACTGGTCGCGCCCTTCGCCACGCTCGACTCGATCCCCCTGGAGCCGCACTTCCGCGCGGCCCGCCAGGCGGGCGCGTTCGAGCTGATGGAGGTCGACGAGGCGATGTTCATGTGGGGGCTGCACGCGGCCGCCAACCGGCTGCCGTTCCTGCCGGTCCGCGCGGGCATCGGCTCCGACGTGATGCGGGTCAACCCGGCGCTGCGTACGGTCACTTCACCGTACGAGGACGGCGAGACGTTCGTCGCGATGCCGGCCCTGCGCATGGACGCGGCGCTCGTCCACCTCAACCGCGCGGACCGGCTCGGCAACGGCCAGTACCTCGGACCCGACCCGTACTTCGACGACCTGTTCTGCGAGGCCGCCGACAGCGCGTACGTCTCCTGCGAGCGGATCGTGGACGGCTTCGGGGCCGCCGTGCCGCAGTCCCTGCTGGTCAAGCGGTATGCGGTGACCGGAGTCGTGGAGAGTCCGAACGGCGCGCACTTCACGTCCTGCGTCCCCGACTACGGCCGCGACGAGCCGTTCCAGAAGCTGTACGCGAGCACGCCCTGGCCCGAGTTCGCCGAGCGCTTCCTGTCCGGGCCCGACGAGAAGTCCTACCAGTCGGCCGTGCAGAGCTGGCACGAGGAGCAAAAATGACGACCAGCACCGTGCGTGTCAGCCGCGCCGAGTACTGCGTGATCGCCTGCGCCGAGGCCTGGCGCGACAACGGGGAGGTCCTGGCGAGCCCCATGGGTCTGATCCCGTCGGTCGGCGCGCGGCTCGCCCGGCGCACCTTCTCGCCCGACCTGCTGCTCACCGACGGCGAGGCGATGCTGGTCGGCCTCGACGGGGAGCCCGAGGGCTGGCTGCCGTACCGCCAGCACCTCGCGATGGTCACCGGCGGCCGGCGGCACGTCATGATGGGCGCGAGCCAGATCGACCGGTTCGGCAACCAGAACATCTCCTGCATCGGCGACTGGAAGCAGCCCGCCCGCCAGCTCCTCGGCGTACGCGGCGCACCGGTCAACACCCTTAATAATCCCGTGAGTTACTGGGTCCCGAAGCACTCGACCCGGGTCTTCGTGCCGAAGGTCGACCTGATCAGCGGGGTGGGCTACGACAGCGCGGCGGCCGCGGGCCCGTCCGCGACGCGCTACCACCGCATCCCGCGTGTCGTGAGCGACCTGGGCGTCTTCGACTTCGCGACGCCGGACCACTCGATGCGGGTGGTGTCGCTGCATCCGGGAGTGACGGTCGACCAGGTGCGGGAGGCGACGGCGTTCGACCTGTCCGGCCTCGACGAGCCTGCGTACACCCGCGCACCCACCCCCGAGGAACTCCGCCTCATCCGAGAGGTCATCGACCCGGACGACCTGCGCGACCGCGAGGTCAAGCCGTGACGACGCCCCGCCTGGAGACGGCGCTGACGAAGCTGGTCGGCGTCCGGCATCCGATCGTGCAGACCGGCATGGGCTGGGTCGCGGGCCCCCGCCTGGTCTCGGCCACCGCGAACGCGGGCGCCCTGGGCATCCTCGCCTCCGCCACGATGACGACCGAGCAGTTGGGTCTGGCGGTGCGGGAGGTCAAGTCCCGTACGGAGGAGCCGTTCGGGGTCAATCTGCGGGCCGATGCCGCCGATGCCCGCGAGCGGGTCCGGATCATCATCGACGAGGGCGTGCGCGTGGCGTCCTTCGCGCTCGCCCCCTCCCGCGAACTCATCGCCGAGCTGAAGGACGCGGGCGTCGTCGTGATCCCCTCCATCGGCGCGCGGCGGCATGCCGAGAAGGTCGCGGCGTGGGGCGCGGACGCGGTGATCGTGCAGGGCGGCGAGGGCGGCGGCCACACCGGTGAGGTGGCAACTACCGTTCTGCTGCCGCAGGTTGTGGACGCGGTCGACATCCCGGTGATCGCGGCGGGCGGCTTCCACGACGGCCGGGGCCTGGTGGCGGCGCTCGCCTTCGGCGCGGCGGGCGTGGCGATGGGCACCCGCTTCCTCCTTACCTCGGACTCCACGGTCCCGGACGCGGTCAAGGCGAAGTACCTGGAAGCGACGGTCAAGGACGTCACCGTGACGACGGCCGTGGACGGGCTGCCGCATCGCATGCTCCGTACGGAACTCGTCGCGTCGCTGGAAGGGGCCGGCCGCGTCAGGGCGCTGGCGCAGGCGGTGCGCCGGGCATCCGGCTTCCGGAAGATCTCCGGCCTGAGCTGGCCCCAACTGGTCAGGGACGGCATAGCGATGAAGCGCGGCAAGAACCTGACCTGGAGCCAGACGCTCCTGGCCGCGAACACTCCGATGCTGCTGCGGGCGTCGATGGTCGAGGGCCGCACCGATCTCGGCGTAATGGCCTCGGGCCAGGTCGCCGGGCTGATCGAGGACCTCCCGAGCTGCGAGGAACTGATCACCCGCGTGCTGATGGAGGCCGCGCACGTGCTGGCCACCCTGCCGACGGCAGAGTAAATCCCTTCAATCCCATTTGGACGAATCCCCCTTAGACGCAAGGGAGTTGATCGATCCCCCATGAACCATCACCACTCCATCCGCAAGGTGACACGTGCCAGGGTGGCGGCCGCCGTGGTCGCCGCGATCCTGGCGGTGGGCATGCCGACGGCGGCGCCGGCCGTGGCTGTCGGCGGCGCGCACCGGCAGGCGGCGTCGCCGATCCACCAGGTCGTCCTGCAGGGCGCGGTCAACGCCCGTGATCTGGGCGGCTATGGGACGTACGACGGCAAGCGGGTCCGGTACGGGCTCGTCTATCGGGCGGACGCCCTGAACAAGACAACAGACGCGGACATCACGACGCTCTCGCGGCTCGGCCTGCGCGAGGTGGTCGACTTCCGGGTGCCGCTGGAGCTCCAGTACGACGGCCCCGACCGCCTCCCCGCCGGGCTCGCCCCGACCGCGCGCCCGGTCTCCGACAGCGGCCTGTACGCGCAGATGCTGGCGGCGATCGGGTCCAAGGACCCGGCGAAGCAGGACGCGATGCTGGGCCACGGCAAGGCGGAGGCCCTCATGCGGACGGTGTACCAGGACTTCGTCTCGGACCCGGCGAGCCGCGCGCAGTTCGGAGCGACACTGAAGGATCTGGCGG
This sequence comes from Streptomyces sp. NBC_00212, assembly GCF_045206365.1. Classification (NCBI taxonomy): domain Bacteria; kingdom Bacillati; phylum Actinomycetota; class Actinomycetes; order Kitasatosporales; family Streptomycetaceae; genus Streptomyces; species Streptomyces sp. NBC_00212. The sequence continues at coordinate 6,464,967 of NZ_CP108115.1, read as the reverse complement.
CGGGGCGGGGGCCGCTGCTCTTCCACTGCACCTCGGGCAAGGACCGTACGGGCTGGGAGAGTTACGTGCTCCTGCGCGCTCTCGGGGTGCCGGACGCGACGGCCCAGCAGGACTACCTGGCGTCCAACGGCTTCCGGGCGGCGGCGGACGCGGCACTGCGGGCGGGCCTGAAGCAGTCGGGCATGATGCAGAACCCTGACCTGCTGATCCCGCTGCAGGAAGTGCGCCTCGACTACCTGAACGCGGCACTCGCTCAACTGTCGTCCCAGTACGGTGACTTGTACGGGTACCTGACGCAGGGGCTGGGCCTGAGCCTCGGCGACTTGGCGGCGCTGCGGTCCAGGCTGGTGAGCTGATTCAGGCGGAGGCACGCACGCGGTCGGCGCGCCGGGCCCGCCCCCAGGGTGCGAGCTCGACGACACCGAACGAGACCTCGACCACGAAGAACAGCCACAGCCAGCGCGGGGCGCCGTGGGCGAGCGCGTACGCCTGCCACGAGGCGAAGAGCGTACGCGCGACCCCGTCGAACAGCCCGTGCACGGCCAACGGCCTGACGATCCGCAGCAGCGCCCAGACGACGACCACCGACCCCATGAGGTTCGCGTAGAGCATCTCCATCGGAGCCAGGGCGGGCAGGGTGCCGAGCCCGAGCCCGCCCCCGAGCTTCGACAGCGCGTCGTGCACCAGCGTGTAGGTCCAGGGGGTGGCGAATCCTGCGGTGACGACGAGGTCGTACCAGGCGCTGGCGCGTACGGCGCGCAGATAGCTGGGACGGAAGGGAGGCACGGAACGGGGCACAGAACGGGTCGTGGAACGGATCACGGCGGGTCTCCTGCTGGCGGTCTCCTGCATGAACGCCTCGACGCTAAACAGTGGAGTACTGTCCAAGGTCAAGTCCGCAGTAGGAATTACGCAGTTCGCGTTTCGCGTTTCGCAGTTCGCAATCCGGAGGAGAGCCGTGCGCATCGGGGAGCTGGCCGCGCAGGCGGGGCTGAGCAGGGACGCCATCCGCTTCTACGAGAAGGTCGGCCTCGTCACGGGCCGACGGCTGCCGAACGGCTACCGCGACTTCCCGCCGGAGACGGTGCCGTGGCTCCAGTACGTGCGCACCGCCCAGGCGTTGGGGTTCTCGCTGGCCGAGATCGCCCGGACCGGCGAGGAGTTGCGGGACGCGCCGGACAGTGCGGGGGCGCTGTCCGCGCTGTTCGAGGAGAAGATCAGGGTCATCGACACCCGCATGAGCGAACTCGCGGCCCTGCGCGCCGAGCTTGAGGCACGGGCCGGCACGGGGTGCCCTCTGCGGGCGGCGGGTTGAGGTTTGGCACCCCGATGCCTCTCGGGGCCGAGCCCCAGACCCCGCGGCTCCGCTTCGCGGGAGGGGTTGGGTGCGGGGTCCGCCTGCGGGGTGCGGGCCCCTTGGTTGCGCAGTTCCCCGCGCCCCTTGAACCCCGCCTTCGACCGCGGACCGTACATGGCTGGTCGCGCAGTTCCCCGCGCCCCTTAGCGGGACCGGGGCACGGGCGGTGCTGGCTCGCAGAGGCATCCTCAGCCCGTCCGGCGATTGAGGACGAGCGCCCTTCAGGCGCGAACGGGGGTCCGGGGCCGGAGCCCCCGACAGGGGTGCAGGGGACGAAGTCCCCGCAGGGGGTCTGGGGCACAGCCCCAGGAAACCCCCTTTCTCCCTCCAACCGCCGGAGGCTCTAGGGAAGGGGCGGGGTGGGGAAGGAATCAGGCCCCGGACCGGCGCCCGCGCCCACCCTGCGCGCGGGAAGCCGCACCCTGCCGAGCAGAGCCAGAACCCTGCGAACGGGAAGCCGCACCCTGCCTGCCAGCAGCGGAACCCTGCGAGCGAGCCCCGGAAGGCTGACCCGAACCCTGCGTACGAGCCCCGGAAGGCTGACCCGAACCCTGCGAGCGGGACGCGGAGGGCTGGCCCGCGCCCCCGCGGGAACCCTGCCCGCCGCGGCGACCCCGACTACGCCCGGACGCAGCCCGCTTCGGCTCCGGCTGAGCCGGCACCTCTATGACCACCGGCACGCCGGACGGCTCCCGCGCCCCCGTGACCCGTACGAGCTCCTCGGAGCTCGACTTGATCTCCGCCGTCCGAGGACGGATGCCCGCGAAGGACATGAGCTTGGTCATCTCGCGCTTCTCCTCGGGCAGCACGAGCGTGACGACACTGCCCGACTCGCCCGCGCGAGCGGTACGCCCACCGCGGTGGAGGTAGTCCTTGTGGTCCGTCGGGGGGTCGACGTTGACGACCAGGTCCAGGTCGTCGACGTGGATGCCGCGCGCGGCGACGTTCGTCGCGACCAGTGCCGTGACCTGGCCGTTCTTGAACTGGTCCAGCGTGCGGTTGCGCTGCGGCTGCGAGCGCCCGCCGTGCAGGCCCGCCGCGCGGACACCGCTGGAGAGCAGCCGCTTGACCAGCCGGTCCACGGACCGCTTGGTGTCCAGGAACATGATCACGCGCCCGTCGCGGGCCGCGATGCGCGTGGTGACGGCCTTCTTGTCGGTCTCGTCCATCACGTACAGGACGTGGTGTTCCATCGTGGTGACCGCGCCGGCCGACGGGTCGACGGAGTGCACCACCGGGTCGGTGAGGAACATCCGGACCAGGCGGTCGATGTTGGCGTCCAGGGTCGCCGAGAACAGCATCCGCTGGCCGTCCGGCTCGACCTGCTTGAGCAGCGCGGTGACCTGCGGCATGAAGCCCATGTCGGCCATCTGGTCGGCCTCGTCGAGGACGGTGATGCCCACGTTCTCCAGTGAGCAGTCACCCCGCTCTATGAGGTCCTTGAGCCGGCCCGGGGTGGCGACCATGACCTCGGCGCCGCGGCGCAGTGCATTGGACTGCTTGGTGATGGAGAGGCCGCCCACGACCGTGGTGAGGCGCAGGTTGACGGCCGTCGCGTACGGCGTGAGCGCGTCGGTGACCTGCTGCGCGAGCTCACGCGTCGGTACGAGGACGAGGGCGAGCGGCGCCTTGGGCTCGGCGCGCCGGCCCGCGATGCGGGCGAGCAGGGCGAGGCCGAAGGCGAGGGTCTTGCCGGAGCCGGTGCGGCCGCGGCCGAGGATGTCGCGGCCCGCGAGCGAGTTCGGCAGGGTGGCGCCCTGGATCGGGAACGGCTCGGTCACGCCCTGCGCGTCGAGCGTCTTGAGGAGCGCCGCGGGCATGTCCAGGTCGGCGAAGGCCTCGACGGCGGGCAGCGCGGGGGTGAGGGTCTCGGGCAGTTTGAATTCGCCCTGCGGCGCCATGGTCCGGCCCTTGGCGGGCTTCGTGGACTTGGCGGCGGGCCGGCCGGAACCCCTGCGGGCACCGGAACTGGAACCGGAACCGGAACGGGAGCCGGTACCGGCACCGGAACCGGCACCGGAGCGCTTGCTGGTCATGCGCGTCATACGGATTTGCCTTCCTGGGACAAGACAGCACAAGCCGGGACCCGCACCTGAGGGTGCGGGCCCCGGCTGCGAAATTCGCGAGCCGCTAAATCCGCGGCTGCAAAATACGCCTCGTCGGCGATTAGGCGGGGAGAATGTTCTCCGCCTGCAGGCCCTTCTGGCCCTGGGTGACCTCGAAGGAGACCTTCTGGCCCTCAAGGAGCTCACGGAAGCCGGAGGAGGCGATGTTGGAGTAGTGGGCGAAGACGTCGGGGCCGCCGCCGTCCTGCTCGATGAAGCCGAAGCCCTTTTCCGAGTTGAACCACTTCACGGTGCCAGTAGCCATGTCATTTCTCCTAAGACAGGGGCAGTTCCGGAAATCCGCGGATTTACGGATTCCTCGTCGCCGCATTGAGCCCATCCGGAGAAACCCCGGAAACAAATAATGCGCCTGAGGATCATTCCCGTCAGGCGCACATAAAGTATATGGGTACCAAAACTGCAACAGCCACCACGATAGCACGCCGCCGTGCGGCACGTCCGTGTGGCTCGTCACGTACTCGTCGCCGGGGGGACGCAGCCGGCGGCGTCCCCTTGTCGCGGCTGCGTCCCCCGCGCCTACAGCCGCTCGATGATCGTCACGTTGGCCTGGCCGCCGCCCTCGCACATCGTCTGGAGGCCGTAGCGGCCGCCGGTGCGCTCCAGCTCGTGCAGCAGCGTCGTCATCAGCTTGACGCCACTCGCGCCGAGCGGGTGGCCGAGCGCGATCGCGCCGCCGTTGACGTTGACCCGGGCCGGGTCCGCGCCGGTCTCCTTCAGCCAGGCGAGCACCACCGGCGCGAACGCCTCGTTGATCTCGACCAGGTCGAAGTCGTCGATGTTCATGCCGGTCTTCTTCAGGGCGTAGGCGGTGGCCGGGATCGGGGCGGACAGCATGCGGATGGGGTCTTCGCCGCGTACCGAGAGGTGGTGGATGCGGGCGCGCGGGGTCAGTCCGTGCTCGGCGACGGCGCGCTCGGAGGCGATGAGGAGGGCGGCCGCACCGTCGGAGACCTGGGAGGAGCAGGCCGCGGTGATCGTGCCGCCGTCCATGACGGGCTTGAGGCCCGCCATCTTCTCCAGGGTGGTGTCCCGGCGCGGCCCCTCGTCCGTGGTGACGGCTCCGTACGCGACGGTCTCCCGCCCGAAGCGGCCCTCGTCGATGGCGCGGACCGCCCGCCGGTGCGAGCGCAGCGCGAACTCCTCCATGTCGAGGCGCGAGATCCCCCATTTCTCGGCGATCAGCTGTGCGCCGTGGAACTGGTTCACCGGCGCCTCGCCGTAGCGGGCGCGCCAGCCCTCGCTGCCGAGGTAGGGGCCGTCGGTCAGGCCGAGCGGTTCGGCGGCCTGGCGGGAGGCGAAGGCGATCGGGATCATCGACATGTTCTGGGTGCCGCCCGCGACCACCAGGTCCTGGGTGCCCGAGAGCACGCCCTGCGCCGCGAAGTGGATCGCCTGCTGCGACGAGCCGCACTGGCGGTCGATGGTGACGCCGGGGACCTCTTCGGGCAGGCCCGCCGCCAGCCAGGACGTACGGGCGATGTCGCCGGCCTGCGGGCCCACGGTGTCCAGGCAGCCGAAGACGACGTCCTCGACGGCGGCCGGGTCGACGCCGACGCGCTCGACGAGCGCCCTGAGGACGTGGGCGCCGAGGTCCGCGGGGTGGACCCCCGAGAGCCCTCCCCCGCGCCGGCCCACCGGGGTGCGCACCGCTTCGACGATGTAGGCCTCGGACATGCCAACTCCCCAATCAGGTAAGCGAGTTACGTACGTACGGCGATTCCGTCCAGGACCATCGAGAGGTACTGGCGGGCGATCTCCTCCGGGCTGTGCCGGCCGCCGGGGCGGTACCAGGACGCGGCCACCCACACCGTGTCGCGCACGAAGCGGTAGGTGAGGCGGATGTCCAGGTCGGCGCGGAAGGCGTGCGAGGCGACCCCGCGCTCAAGGGTTCCCAGCCATGCCTTCTCGAACTTCTGCTGCGAGTCGGTCAGGTAGTGGAAGCGGGGCAGGGCGGCCAGGTGCTTGGACTCCTTCTGGTAGATCGCGACGGCGGCGCGGTGCCGGTCGATCTCGCGGAAGGACTCGGTGACGAGGGCCTCGATGGTCTCCCGCGGGCCGAGCCCGGCGGCGAGCACGGCGTCGTAGCCCTCCCAGAGCTCGCCCAGGAAGGTCGAGAGGATTTCGTCGAGCATCGACTCCTTGGAGTCGAAGTGGTAGTAGAGGCTGCCCGCGAGCAGGCCCGCCTCGTCGGCGATCTTCCGGACGGTGGTGGCGTTGTACCCGTGGGCGGCGAACACCTCGGCCGCGGTGGCCAGGAGTTCGCGCCGCCGCTCGGGCGAGGCGGTCACCTGCGTCTTCTTCTTGTTCGTCGGCACCCGCCCATTGTGCTGCCCCCTAGGCGTGCTGGCTGCTGACGGAGACGACCTCGCCGGTCAGGTACGAGGAGTAGCCGCTGGCCAGGAACACGATGACGTTGGCGACCTCCCAGGGCTCCGCGTACCGGCCGAACGCCTCGCGGGCGGTGAGCTCTTCGAGGAGTTCGGCGGAGGTGACCTTCACCAGGTGCGGGTGCATGGCGAGGCTGGGCGCGACCGCGTTGACCCGCACTCCGAGCGCGGCGGCCTCGACCGCCGCGCACCGGGTGAGCGCCATGACGCCCGCCTTGGCCGCGGCGTAGTGGGCCTGGCCCGCCTGGGCGCGCCAGCCGACGACGGACGCGTTGTTGACGATGACGCCGCCCCGGCCGGACTCCTCGAAGGCGCGCAGGGCCGCCCTCATGCAGCGGAAGGTGCCGTTCAGGGTGACGTCGAGGACCTTGGACCAGGCTTCGTCGCTCATGTCGACGAGGGAGCAAGTGCCGCCGAGGCCCGCGTTGTTGACGACGATGTCAAGTCCGCCGTGTTCGCGCGCGGCGAGCTCGAAAAGCGCGGTGACTTGCTGTTCGTCGGTCACGTCACAGGGGAGGGAGGCGACGTTGTGCGCACCGAACTCGGCGGCGAGCGCCCGCTCGGTCTCCCCCAAGCGGCGGGCGTGGGCGTCGCCGATGACGATGCGGGCGCCCTCTTCGAGGAGCCTGCGGGCGGTGGCGCCGCCGATCCCGGCGCCGGCCGCCGCCGTGACGACGGCGGTGCGGCCGTCGAGGAGGCCGTGGCCCGGCACGTACTGAGCCTTGTTGTCCGTCACGGCGCCACGTTAACCTACCAAACACTTGTTAGGGAAGGATGGTGTGCCGTACCCATGGACCTGGACCCCACGCCCGATCAGGAGGCCTTCCGGGCCGAGGCGCGCGACTGGCTCGCGGCGCACGTCCCTGCCACGCCACTCCCCTCGCTGGAGACCGAGGCGGGTTTCGCCGCGCACCGGGAGTGGGAGGCGCGCCTTTCCGCGGACCGCTGGTCGGTGGTGTCGTGGCCCGAGGAGTACGGGGGCCGGGGCGTCGACATCTTCAAGTGGCTGGTCTTCGAGGAGGAGTACTTCGCGGCAGGCGGCCCGGGGCGCGTCTCCCAGAACGGCATCAACCTCCTCGCGCCCACCCTGTTCGACCACGCCACGCCCGAGCAGCGCGCGCGGATCCTGCCGGACATGGCGAGCGGCGCCACGATCTGGGCGCAGGCCTGGTCCGAGCCGGAGGCCGGCTCCGACCTCGCGTCCCTGCGGTCCAAAGCCGTGCGCACGCAGGGTGGTTGGCTGCTCTCGGGGCAGAAGACCTGGTCGTCGCGGGCCGCGTTCGCCGACCGCGCCTTCGGCATCTTCCGTACGGATCCGGACGCGGCGAGGCCCCACCAGGGCCTCACCTACCTGATGTTCGACCTGCGGGCGCCCGGTGTGACGGTCCGGCCCATCGGGCGCCTCGACGGCAAGCCGGCCTTCGCCGAGCTGTTCCTCGACGGCGTCTTCGTACCCGACGAGGACGTCATCGGCGAGGTGGGCGCGGGCTGGCGGATCGCCATGTCCACGACCGGCAACGAGCGCGGCCTGATGCTGCGCTCCCCCGGCCGCTTCCTCGCCTCGGCCGCGCGGCTCGTGGAGCTGTGGCGCGCGCAGGGAGACCCGGCGGACACCGCGCTGCGCGACCGGGTCGCGGACGCGGTGATCGGGGCGCGCGCCTATCAGCTGTTCACCTGCGCGGGCGCCGCCCGCTTCGCCGCGGGCGAGACGATCGGCGCCGAGTCGAGCCTCAACAAGGTGTTCTGGTCGGAGTACGACATCGCCCTGCACGAGACCGCCCTCGACCTGCTCGGCCCGTACGGCGAACTGTCCGACGATGCCAACGAGGCTCTCGAATACGGGAGTTGGGCCGAGAACCACGTCTTCTCGCTGGCCGGTCCGATCTACGCCGGGACGAACGAGATCCAGCGCGACATCATCGCCGAGCGCCTGCTCGGCCTGCCGAAGGGCCGCCGATGAGGTTCCTGCTCACCCCGGAACAGCTCGCCTTCGCCCGCTCCCTCGACGCGATGCTGACCGCCGCCGACACGCCCTCGGCGGTGCGGGCCTGGGGCGCGGGGGACGCGGGGCCGGGCCGCGCCCTGTGGTCCCGCATCGCCGAGGCCGGGGTGTTCGCGCTCGCCACGCCCGAGGCGTACGAGGGGGTCGGGCCGCTGCCCGTCGAACTGGCCCTCTCCTGCATGGAGTTGGGGCGGCACGCGGTACCGGGCCCGCTCGTGGAGACGGTCGCCGCGGCCGCCCTGCTCGGCCGGCTCGCGGAGCTCGGCGAGGAGGGCCCGGCCAAGCGGCTGCTGCCCTCGATCGCGTCGGGTGCGTGCGCGGCGAGCGTGCTGTTCCCGGGCGCGAGCCCGTACGCGCTCGACGCGGACGCGGCGGACGTGGTGCTCGCCGTCACGGGCCAGGAGGTGCGGCTCGCGCCGGGCCACGGCCCCGTCCAGCCCTCGGCCGACCCGGCCCGGCGCCTCTCCCGCCCGCTGCCCGGCGGTGAACTCCTCGCCACCGGGCCCCAGTTGGCAGAGGCCGTCGCGTACGCCACGGTCCGGGCACGGCTCGCCGCGGCAGGCCAGTGCCTCGGGATCGCGGAGGCGCTGCTTGCCCGCACCGTGGCGTACGTCAAGCAGCGCACCCAGTTCGGGGCGCCCATCGGGTCGTTCCAGGCGGTCAAGCACCGCCTCGCGGACACGCTGGTCGCGGTGGAGTTCGCGCGGCCGCTGCTGTACGGGGCGGCGCTGTCGCTCGCGCCGGGGGATGTGGCCGCGGCGAAGGTGACGGCGGGCGAGGCCGCGTACGCCGCCGCCCGCACCGCGCTGCAACTGCACGGTGCGGTGGGCTACACCCAGGAGCTCGACCTGTCGCTGTGGCTGCGGAAGGCGCGTCCGCTGAGGGATGCGTGGGGTTCGCCATCGGCGTGCCGCGCGACAGTACTGGACGGCTGAGCGGGGTTCACGCTCGGGTACCGGGGGTTCCGCCCCCGGACCCCCGCTCCTCAATCGCCGGAGGGGCTTGTTTCTCCAGCGCCGATCCGAACGGGGCAATGCGCCCCGCAGGGTTGATCCGAGCGGCTCAGTGGACCTGCCCCGTGGGGCGGACCACCACCTGGTTCACCTCGACCCCGGCCGGCTGGGCCAGCGCCCAGACGATGGCCTCGGCCACGTCCTCCGGGGTCATCGCGGGGCCGTCCGGGACGACGCCCGTCGGGTGGCTCGACCAGAACGGGCTGTCCACCCGGCCCGGCGCGACCAGCGTCACGCCGACGCCCGAGCCGGTGACCAGGACCCGGGTGTTCTCGGCGAGCGAGGTCAGCGCGCCCTTGGTCACCGAGTACATGTTGCCGGGCGTGTTCTTGATCCCCGCCGTGCTGCCCACCATCACGATGCGGCCGCCGCTCTCGGTGAGCGCGGGCAGCGCGGCCTTCACCAGGACGGCCGGGCCCAGCACATTGACCATGAGCATTTCGCGCCAGTGCTCGGGGTCGCCGTCGGCGAGGTTGTCGTGGGTGGAGAACCCGGCGTTGGCGACGACGTGGTCGAGCCGCCCGAAGTCCTTGACGGTCGCCTCGACCGCGGCGCCGATCGAGGCGAGGTCGGTGGTGTCGGCGGCGACCGCCAACACCCGCTCCCCCGCGCCGAGTTCGGCCGCGAAGGCGTCCAGCCTCGCCTGGTCGCGGCCGGTGACGGCGACCCGGTGGCCGCCGTCCAGGAGCCGCCGGACGGTAGCGGCGCCGATCCCGCTCGCCCCGCCGGTGACGAGGGTGACCGGGCCGTTGTTGTGCTCGCTGCTCATGAATTCCCCTGGATCTTCGAATCCGTCGCATGCCCAGGGCGACTGTAACTCCTGGCGCCTCAGGCGTCCTCGCGGACTCCGTCGTCATTGCCGCGCCGCAGCGTGCGCAGCGCGGCACCGGGCCGCCAGGCCCGGACGACCAGTTCGTCGTTGTCGAGGCCCGTCCAGACGACCTCGGTCAGCTCGGCGCGGAAGAGGTGGAACGGCTCGGGCGGCTCGACCTGCGAGGCGAAGGCGGCCATCACCTCGGGGTCCGTGACCTCCACCGCGCGGCCGCTGACCCGCACGTCGCCGTCCGCCATCTCTGCGTCCGGGCCGGGGTTGGCCTGCACGGCGAAGCGCGGGTCGCGGCGCAGGTCGAGGGCCTTCATCGAGTTCGGCATCATGCCGAGCCAGAGCTCGCCGCCCTGGAACTCCACCTCCAGGCCGGTCACCCGGGGCGAGCCGTCCTTGCGCAGCGTCGCCAGGACATGGTGCTTGTACATCGTGAACCGCGCCTCGACGCGCTCGGCGAACTGCGCCTCGGCCCGCCGGAACTCGCTCCAGCCGACCGCCGTGGTTCTTGTCTCCTTGGTTGCCATGGCTCCAGGAAACCTCAGATACCCGACATCTCCTGTCCGGATTGCCGCGCCGGGAGGGTGACGACGGCCGCGTGCCCCTCGGCCCGCACCACCGCACCGCCCTCCTCGGTGAGCACCGCGTCGTACGGACCCAGGCGTACGCCGTCGACGCGGGCGGGCGCGTCGAGAGCGACGACCAGGGCGGGCCCGGTGATCGTCAGGCCGCCCCGCACCACGGCGACCGCCGGGGCGGGGCGGCCCCGGCGGAACATCACGTTGAAGTTGACGACGGGACCGGCCAGGAGCCGGCAGTCGGTGGGGGCGTCGCCGGGGAAGTGCTGGGGCACGAACCGCTCGTCCACCAGGCGGCGTTGACCGTTCACGGTGAGGTCCATTCCGGCGCCCTCGACGACGGTGAGGATCCGGTCCACGCCCGGAAACCCGGAGAACGGGCCGTCCGCGCCGACGTCCGCGAGGCTGACCCGCCACTCGAACTCCGCCGTCCCCGACCCTTCGGGGTGGGCGGCGACACTCCGGGTCACCCCGCCACCGTTCTTCCACGGCACGGCCCTGCGTTCGGCGGCCCGCAGCGTCCTCACCGTACGATCCCTTCCGCCCGGGCGGCGCGCAGCCAGTGCGGGAACTCGCCGAGCAGCCGGTCGTACAGCTGGGCGTCGCTCACCCTGCGCGGGTCGGTCCCGGCGGCGAAGAACCCGGCGTTGTCGACGCAGCGGTATCGGGGGACGGCCAGTTCGTCGAGCCTGCGCAGGAAGTCGAACTGGTGGCCGCGGGGGTCGCCGAAGCCGATGAACTGCCAGAACATCGACAGCGTGGCCGCCTTGCAGACGTACCGCTCGGCCGCGAGGCGGCTGCTGGGGCCGCCGTCCGTCTGGAAGACGACGAGCGCGGGGGCGCTCGCGCCGCTCTCCAGATAGTGGTCGATGACCGCGTCCATGGCCACGTGATAATTGGTCCGGCCCATGTGGCCGAGGTTGGCCACGATGCGCTCGATGCGCCCGTGGTGGTTCTCCAGGGCGATCTCCGTCTCGGCGTCGATGCCGGTGGAGAAGAAGACCACCGGCACCCGGCCGTCGTCGTCGAGATGGGCGGAGAGGCCCAACACTCGGTCGGCGAGCGCCTGCACGCTGCCGTTCTTGAAGTACGGGCGCATCGAGCCGGAGTAGTCGACGACGAGGTAGACAGCAGCGGTCTCGTCGTCGAGCCCGTGCTTCTCCAGGGACACGGCGGCGCTCTTGTAGAGGGAGACGAGCGCGGGCGCGGTCTCCTCCACGTTTCGGAGGGACAGTGCGGGCATGCGCCTCGTCTCCGTTCCGACGGGGTCGGGAGTGCCGAGGGTACCGCGATGCGGGGTCGCTCCACTGGCGGTGCAGGTGTTCGTCTGCGGGCCATCCGTGGCTGGGCGCGCCACGCGGCGGAGCCGCACCATGTCACAGCCCCGCGCCCTTTACGGGGTTTGGTCGCCCGCGCCGAGTGCTACGGGGCCTGGTCCTGGAAAGCCGGCAGCGCGAAGATTCGCTCCTTCGCCGCGTCCGCCATCAACTCCACCAGCGGCAGCACCAGTTCCCACAGGTTCTGTTTGTCCACCTCTCTCGTCAGGGCGTCCAGGTCCTCGTCCGTCAGGGCGCCTGCCGCGTCCGCCACCACCTTGCGGGACTCCTCGGGCAGCAGCTCCACCAGCGGCAGGAACTCCGCCCACAACGCGGTCGCCACCACCGCCGGGACCATGCCGGCCAGGACCGACGGGTCCCTCAGGGAGGGCAGTACGGCCACTGCCCGGCGGTCCTCCTCGCCAAGCAGGGCCACCAGCGGGAGCAGCGACTCCCACAGGTCCTGGTCGGCCACCGTCCGTACCAGCGTGTCCAGTCGGTCCTGGGGCTGGCGCGCGGCCAGCGTCGCGATGCGGGCGCGCTGGTCCCCCGTCACCATGCCCGCGACCGCCAGGGCCTCGGGCCACAGGCCGTCGGCCGCCGACGCGATGACCTGGGCCAGGCGCTCGTCGCCCATCAACTCGACGATCCTGCCGAGGCGTTGGGGCTGGTCCACCGCGAACCCCGTCCTCAGGACCACCGCGTCGTCGACCTGCGGCAGGATGCGGGTCAGCGCCGAGTCGCGCAGGTGGCCGACGAAGCGGCCCATCGTGAGGTGGTCGCCGCGTTCGGCGAGGGTGACCGAGATCCGTACGAGCAGGTTCTCGTCGAGGCGGTCGACGATGCCCGCGATGCGGCGCGGGTCCAGGTGGGCGCAGGACGCCGCGGTGAACGCCACGGGGAGTTTTTCGATGATGTCGGCGGCCCGGGCCGGTTCGAGCCGGCCCGCTACGGCGGCGGCGAGGCGCGGGCCGAGGGCTTTTTGCGAGATGGCGGCGGCGACCCCGGCAGGGACGAGTTTGGTGGCCCGCGCGATGCGGTCGAGCATGTCCGGCATGCCGTCGAACAGGGCGGCCACCGCCTGTTCGCGGAGCTTCTTCAGGTCCTCGGCGGGCAGGGTTTCGAGGAAGGCGAGGCGCTCGGGGCGCTCGCCGAGCAGGGCCGCGATCTTCTCGGTCTCGGCACGGTTGCGGAGCTTGTCGCGGGTGTCCATGACCGGCCTCACTTGAAGAGGATGCGGCGGACGGGGCCGCGGGCGAGGGCGGGCACGAGCTTCAGGGCCTCTTCGGCGGCCTCGCCGAGACCGGCCGCCCGGCTCTCGCGCTCCTTGCGCAACGCGCCTGCCAGGAAAGAGAGTTGATCGGTCGTCAGCTCGGCCAGGGAGTCCGGGGGCGCGGCCCCAAGCTCCGTACTCAACTGCGACAACGCTTCGTTGCTCACGGGACCTCCCGGTGACGGACGGCGGCTCGTCCCGAGGGTGGAGCGCAATTGACTAATAGTCAATACGTGGCGCCGGCCGTGGCCCGAACACGCCGCGGCGCCCGCCCAGTCGTCCGGTCGGGGACAGTGGGGCGGGCGCCGGTCAGTTCCGCACGTCGTTGTACGGGACGTATGAGGGGTCCTGGACCCTGGGGCGCTAAACCGTGAGCGCGCGGTCCGTGGGGCGGATCGGGGCGGGCAGGTCGCTCGCGCCGGTCAGGTAGCGGTCGACGCCGCGCGCCGCGGAGCGGCCCTCGGCGATCGCCCAGACGATCAGGGACTGGCCGCGGCCCGCGTCACCGGCGACGAACACGCCGTCGACGTTGGTCGCGAAGTCCGCGTCACGCGCGACGTTGCCGCGCTCGTCGAGCTCCAGGCCGAACTGCGCCACCAGGCCGTTGGCCTGGTCGGTGCCGGTGAAGCCCATGGCGAGGGTGACCAACTGGGCGGGGATCCTGCGCTCCGTGCCCGGCTTCTGGGTCAGCTTGCCGCCGACGAACTCGACCTCGACGAGGTGCAGGAACTGGACGTTGCCGTCCTCGTCGCCCTCGAAGTGGGTGGTCGAGACCGAGTAGACGCGCTCGCCGCCCTCCTCGTGCGCGGAGGTCACCTTGTAGAGCATGGGGAACGTCGGCCAGGGCTGGCCCGGGTTCCGCTCGTCGCCCGGCTTCGGCATGATCTCCAGCTGGGTGACGGAGGCCGCGCCCTGGCGGTGGGCGGTGCCCACGCAGTCCGCGCCGGTGTCGCCGCCGCCGATCACCACGACGTGCTTGCCCTCTGCGGTGATCGGCGGGGTGACGAAGTCGCCCTCCTGCACCTTGTTCGAGAGCGGCAGGTACTCCATCGCGAAGTGGATGCCGTTCAACTCCCGTCCAGGGACGGGGAGATCGCGGGAGACCGTGGCGCCGGCCGCGATGACGACGGCGTCGTAGCGCTTGCGCAGCTTCGCTGCGTCGATGTCGCGGCCGATCTCGACCTCGGTACGGAACTTGGTGCCCTCCGCGCGCATCTGCTCGATGCGGCGGTTGATGTGCACCTTCTCCATCTTGAACTCGGGGATGCCGTAGCGCAGCAGGCCGCCGATGCGGTCGGCGCGCTCGTACACGGCGACCGTGTGTCCCGCCCGGGTCAGCTGCTGGGCGGCGGCCAGGCCCGCCGGGCCCGAGCCGATGACCGCGACGGTCTTGCCGGAGAGGCGCTCGGGCGCCTGCGGCCTGACGTCGCCGGTGTCCCACGCCTTGTCGATGATCGAGACTTCGACGTTCTTGATGGTGACGGCGGGCTGGTTGATGCCGAGCACACACGCCGACTCGCAGGGAGCCGGGCACAGCCGCCCGGTGAACTCCGGGAAGTTGTTCGTGGCGTGCAGGCGCTCGGAGGCTGCCTGCCAGTCCTCGCGGTAGGCGTAGTCGTTCCACTCGGGGATCAGGTTCCCCAGCGGACAGCCGTTGTGGCAGAACGGGATGCCGCAGTCCATGCAGCGCCCGGCCTGCTTGCTGATGATCGGCAGCAGCGAACCGGGAACGTAGACCTCGTTCCAGTCCTTGAGGCGCTCGCCCACCGGGCGGGTCTTGGCGACCTCGCGCCCGGTGGTCAGGAAGCCCTTGGGGTCAGCCATTGGTCGCCGCCTCCATCATCTTCTCGGTGGTCTCCTGCTCGGAGAGACCGGCGAGCTCAGCGGCGTCCTTGGCGGCGAGCACGGCCTTGTACGTGGTCGGGATGATCTTGCTGAAGCGGTCCACGTTCACGGACCAGTCGGCGAGCAGCTTCTCGGCGACCGTCGAGCCGGTCTCCTCGAAGTGGCGGCGCACGACGTCGTGCAGCCACTGCCTGTCGGTGTCGCCCGGTGTCTCGATGGCGTTCAGGTTCCCGGAGTTGACGTTGTCCCGGTCCAGGTCGACGACGTAGGCGATGCCGCCGGACATGCCGGCCGCGAAGTTGCGCCCGGTCTCGCCGAGGACGACCGCGTGGCCGCCGGTCATGTACTCGCAGCCGTGGTCGCCCACGCCCTCCGAGACGACGGTGGCACCCGAGTTGCGGACGCAGAAGCGCTCGCCGGTGCGGCCCCGCAGGAACAGCTCGCCGCCGGTCGCGCCGTACGCGATCGTGTTGCCGGCGATCGTCGAGTACTCGGCGAGATGGTCGGCGCCCCGGTCCGGGCGGACGATGACGCGGCCGCCGGAGAGGCCCTTGCCGACGTAGTCGTTGGCGTCGCCCTCCAGGCGCAGGGTCACTCCGCTCGGCAGGAAGGCGCCGAAGGACTGGCCGGCCGAGCCGGTGAAGGTGATGTCGATGGTGTCGTCGGGCAGGCCCGCACCGCCGAACTTCTTCGTCACCTGGTGGCCGAGCATGGTGCCCACGGTCCGGTTGATGTTGCGGATCGCGATCTGCGCGCGGACCGGCTGGGCGGCCTCGGCGGACTCGGCCTCAAGGGCGTCGGCGGCGAGCTTGATCAGCTCGTTGTCCAGCGCCTTCGCCAGGCCGTGGTCCTGCTCGATCGCCGCGTGGCGCACGGCGCCCTCGGGCAGCTCGGGCACGTAGAACAGCGGCTCCAGGTCGAGGCCCTGGGCCTTCCAGTGGGTCACGGCCCGGTCGGTGTCGAGGAGTTCGGCGTGGCCGACGGCCTCCTCGATCGTGCGGAAGCCGAGCTCGGCCAGGATCTCGCGGACCTCTTCGGCGATGAACTCGAAGAAGTTCACGACGAATTCGGGCTTGCCCGAGAAGCGGTCGCGCAGGACCGGGTTCTGGGTGGCGATGCCGACCGGGCAGGTGTCCAGGTGGCAGACGCGCATCATGACGCAGCCGGAGACGACGAGCGGCGCGGTCGCGAAACCGAACTCCTCGGCGCCGAGCAGCGCGGCGATGATGACGTCGCGGCCGGTCTTGAGCTGGCCGTCGGTCTGCACGACGATGCGGTCGCGCAGGCCGTTGAGGAGGAGGGTCTGCTGGGTCTCGGCGAGGCCCAACTCCCACGGTCCACCGGCGTGCTTGAGCGACGTCAGCGGCGATGCGCCCGTACCGCCGTCGTGGCCGGAGATGAGGACGACGTCCGCGTGCGCCTTGGAGACACCCGCGGCGACCGTCCCGACGCCGACCTCGGACACGAGCTTCACGTGGATGCGCGCGGCCGGGTTGGCGTTCTTGAGGTCGTGGATCAGCTGAGCCAGGTCCTCGATGGAGTAGATGTCGTGGTGCGGCGGCGGCGAGATGAGGCCGACGCCCGGGGTGGAGTGCCGGGTCTTGGCGACCCACGGGTAGACCTTGTGGCCGGGCAGCTGGCCGCCCTCGCCGGGCTTGGCGCCCTGCGCCATCTTGATCTGGATGTCGTCCGCGTTGACCAGGTACTCGCTGGTCACCCCGAAGCGGCCGGAGGCGACCTGCTTGATGGAGGAGCGGCGCGCCGGGTCGTACAGGCGGTCCGCGTCCTCGCCGCCCTCGCCGGTGTTGGACTTGCCGCCCAGCTGGTTCATGGCGATGGCGAGCGTCTCGTGGGCCTCGCGCGAGATGGAGCCGTACGACATGGCGCCGGTCGAGAAGCGCTTGACGATCTCGGAGACCGGCTCGACCTCGTCGATGGAGATCGGCTCGCGCTCACTGGTGAAGCCGAAGAGGCCGCGCAGCGTCATGAGGCGTTCGGACTGCTCGTTCACGCGGTCCGTGTACTGCTTGAAGATGTCGTAGCGCTTGTTGCGCGTCGCGTGCTGGAGGCGGAAGACCGTCTCCGGGTCGAACAGGTGCGGCTCGCCCTCGCGGCGCCACTGGTACTCGCCGCCGATCTCCAGGGCGCGGTGCGCCGAGGGGACGCCGGAGGCGGGGTATGCCTTGGCGTGCCGGGCGGCGACCTCGCGCGCGACCACGTCCAGGCCCGCACCGCCGATCTTCGTCGCGGTGCCGATGAAGTACTTCTGGACGAAGGCCTCGTCGAGACCGACGGCCTCGAAGACCTGGGCTCCGCGGTAGGAGGCGACGGTCGAGATGCCCATCTTCGACATGACCTTCAGGACGCCCTTGCCGAGCGCGTAGATCAGGTTGCGGATGGCCTGCTCGGGCTCCAGGCCCTCGATGAAGGTGCCGGCCCGGACCAGGTCCTCGACGGACTCCATGGCGAGGTACGGGTTGACCGCGGCGGCACCGTAACCGATGAGCAGCGCGACGTGGTGCACCTCGCGGACGTCACCGGCCTCGACGAGCAGGCCCACCTGGGTGCGCTGCTTCGTACGGATGAGGTGGTGGTGGACGGCGGCGGTGAGCAGCAGCGAGGGGATCGGCGCGTGCTCGGCGTCGGAGTGCCGGTCGGACAGGACGATCAGGCGGGTGCCGTCCTCGATCGCGGCGTCGGTCTCCTTGCAGATGGCCTCGATGCGGGCGGCCAGCGCGTCGCCGCCGCCGGAGACCCGGTACAGGCCGGAGAGCGTGGCGGCCTTCATGCCCGGCATGTCGCCGTCGGCATTGATGTGTATCAGCTTCGCCAGCTCGTCGTTGTCGATGACCGGGAAGGGCAGCGTGACGCTGCGGCACGAGGCGGCGGTCGGCTCAAGGAGGTTGCCCTGCGGGCCGAGCGTGGAGCGCAGGCTGGTCACGAGCTCTTCGCGGATCGCGTCGAGCGGCGGGTTGGTGACCTGCGCGAACAGCTGGGTGAAGTAGTCGAAAAGCAGCCGGGGACGCTCGGAGAGCGCGGCGATCGGCGAGTCCGTGCCCATGGAGCCGAGCGGCTCGCCGGCGGTGCGGGCCATCGACGCGAGGATGACGCGGAGCTCTTCCTCGGTGTAGCCGAAGGTCTGCTGGCGGCGGGTGACCGAGGCGTGGGTGTGCACGATGTGCTCACGCTCGGGCAGGTCCTCCAGCTCGATCTCGCCGGCTTCCAGCCACTCCTTGTACGGGTTCTCGGCGGCGAGGGACGCCTTGATCTCGTCGTCCTCGATGATGCGGTGCTCGGCGGTGTCGACGAGGAACATCTTGCCGGGCTGCAGGCGGCCCTTGCGGACGACCTTCGCCGGGTCGATGTCGAGCACGCCGACCTCGGAGGACAGGACCACGAGGCCGTCGTCGGTCACCCAGTACCGGCCCGGGCGCAGGCCGTTGCGGTCGAGGACCGCGCCGACCTGGACGCCGTCGGTGAAGGTGATGCAGGCCGGGCCGTCCCAGGGCTCCATCATCGTGGCGTGGAACTGGTAGAAGGCACGGCGTGCCGGGTCCATCGACTCGTGGTTCTCCCACGCCTCGGGGACCATCATCAGGACGGAGTGCGGCAGCGAGCGTCCGCCGAGGTGCAGGAGTTCGAGCACCTCGTCGAAGGACGCGGAGTCGGAGGCGTCCGGCGTACACACGGGGAAGATCCGGTCGAGCTTGCCGGCGCCCGAGTTGAACAGGTTGGAGACGAGCTGGGACTCGCGGGCCACCATCCAGTTGCGGTTGCCCTTGACCGTGTTGATCTCGCCGTTGTGCGCGACGAAGCGGTACGGGTGGGCCAGCGGCCAGGACGGGAAGGTGTTGGTGGAGAACCGCGAGTGCACGAGGGCGACGGTGGTGGCGCAGCGGCGGTCGGAGAGGTCCGGGAAGAACGGCTCCAGCTGGCCGGTGGTCAGCATGCCCTTGTAGACGATGGTCCGGGCGGAGAGCGACGGGAAGTAGACACCGGCCTCCCGCTCGGCGCGCTTGCGCAGCACGAAGGCCTTGCGGTCGAGCGCGATGCCGGACGAGCTGCCGTCGCTCACGAAGAGCTGGCGGAAGGCGGGCATGGTGGCGCGGGCGCCGTTGCCGAGCAGTGCGGGGGTGACGGGGACCTCACGCCAGCCCAGTACGGTGAGCCCCTCTTCACCGGCGATCGTCTCGATCCGTGAGACGGCCTCGCTGGTCTCCTCCAGGGGCAGGAAGGCGATACCGACGGCGTACGAGCCCGCCTCGGGCAGCTCGAAGTCACTGACCTCGCGCAGGAACGCGTCCGGAACCTGGAGCAGGATGCCGGCGCCGTCACCGGAGTCCGGCTCGGAGCCGGTGGCGCCGCGGTGTTCCAGGTTGCGCAGTACGGTCAGGGCCTGCTCGACCAGCTCATGGCTGGCAACACCGGTGAGGGTGGCCACGAACCCGACGCCACAGGCGTCGTGCTCGTTACGGGGGTCGTACATCCCCTGCTGGGCGGGGCGACCGTCCATGGGCGACCAGGCGTCGGAACGCATCGGCTCTCCCGTCGTCGTTAGTGGCATTGGGGGCTCCCTGCTCGATCTGGGGGTCCCCCTGCTCGAACGAGGTCGAGGGCTTGGGGGAGAGAGCTTGGGGAGTCGTAGCCGAGGGGCGACGTTGGCCCTCTGCGAAATTTCGTGCAGGTTACATGATGGAACGTATCTCGGGAACCGGATAGCGCATTCCAGCATGCGGACACCCTGGGTGCGGGCTTCATTGCCCACGGGGGCGCACGCGGGCGTGCGGTTTGGGTGTGTACGGCCTATGCCCGGCGGTAAAAGATCCGAAACCGCCGAGTAACGATTACTTATGTGGCCTCATGCATACTCCGCCATCCTACGGCCCGGGGCGGCGAAGCGCGCAGGACGTACGTCACACGGGGCGGCGCCGAATGGCACCGCCCCGTGTCACGACCTCGGCGTTCGTCAGCCGATGGCGGTACCGAAGAAGGAGCCGATGCCGAAGGTGAGGGCGGCCGCGGCGCCGCCGAGGGCCAGCTGGCGCACACCGCTGAACCACCACGAGCGGGCCGTCACCTTGGCGACCACCGCACCGCAGCCGAAGAGGCCGATCAGCGCGAGCAGCACCGCGGGCCACAGCGCGGTCGCACCCAGCAGGTACGGCAGCAGGGGCAGCAGCGCGCCGAGGGCGAAGGAGGCGAAGGAGGAGACCGCGGCCACGGTGGGCGAGGGCAGGTCGGACGGGTCGATGCCGAGCTCCTCGCGGGCGTGGATCTCCAGCGCCTGCTCGGGGTCCTGCGAGAGCTGGCGGGCGACCTCGCGGGCGAGCTTCGGCTCGACGCCGCGCGACATGTAGAGCTCGGCGAGCTCGCGCTCCTCGTCGGCCGGGTGCTTGTGCAACTCCCGCCGCTCGATGTCGAGTTCGGCCTCGACGAGCTCGCGCTGCGAGGCGACCGAGGTGTACTCGCCGGCCGCCATCGAGAAGGCGCCGGCCGCGAGGCCGGCGAGGCCGGTGATGACGATGGTCTGGTGCGAGACCGCGCCGCCGGCGACGCCCGTCATCAGGGCGAGGTTGGAGACCAGGCCGTCCATCGCGCCGAACACGGCCGGGCGCAGCCAGCCACCGTTGACATCGCGGTGGGTGTGGTTGTCGCGGTGCGCCTCGTGCAGCGTCGCTTCGGTATCGATGATGGACACAGCTATCCCCTTGCTTCCGGCAGCGGGCACTTCACGTCCCGCGCCCCCTCAACACCGTTGAAACTACGCCCGATGTAAGGGCCGCGCCAGCAAGTAAGGCCTTACTTAGTGAGGTTGGGCTCAGTAAGTAAGGCCTTCCTGACGGAGCGAAAAGGACGTGCCGGACACCCTTTCGGCCAGCCCCGTCGAACGCGCCGGGCACCCCGCACCCACGGAACCGGCCGCCCAGGGTGGACAATCCCGGCATGACCCGGATCACCGTGCTCGGCAGCACCAACATGGACCTCGTCGCGTACGTCACCACCGCGCCGCGCAGCGGCGAGACCGTCACCGGCCACGAGTTCCGCACCGTCCCCGGCGGCAAGGGCGCCAACCAGGCCGTCGCCGCCGCCCGGGCCGGGGCGGAGGTGGCGATGATCGGCGCGGTCGGTACGGACGAGTTCGGCGACCGGCTGCGTGCCACGCTCGAACACTCGGGCGTCGACATCGACCTGCTGCGCACCACCGAGGGCCCCTCCGGCACCGCCCACATCGTGGTCGACGGCGACGGCGCCAACGCGATCGTCGTCATCCCGGGCGCCAACGGCTCGGTCACCTCGCTCAGCCACGCGGACCGCGCGATGATCGCCGAGGCGCGGTCCCTGCTGATCCAGCTGGAACTGCCGATGAGCGCGGTCCTGGCCGGCGCGGAAGCGGCCCGGCGCAACGGGGTCCGTACGATCCTGACCCCCGCGCCCGCCCGGCCGCTGCCCCCCGAACTCCTCGCCGTCACCGACCTGTTGGTGCCCAACGAGCACGAGGCCGCGACGCTGACCGGCATCTCGGGCGACCCCGAGCGGGCCGCGGTCGCGCTCCTCGCGCACGTGCCCGAGGTCGTGATCACGCTGGGCGCGCGGGGCTGTCTGTACGCGTCCCGGGCGCAGCCGGAGCCGGTGGCCGTGCTTGCCCCGCCGGTCACCGCCGTGGACACGACAGGCGCGGGCGACACCTTCGTGGGCGCCCTCGCGGTGGCCCTGGCCGAGGGCCGCCCGATGCTGGACGCGCTGGCCTGGGCGTCCAGCGCCGCCGCGCTGTCGGTGCAGCGGCCGGGGGCGGCCACGTCGATGCCGTACAGGACGGAGATCGACGCGTAAGGGGTCGTACGGGGCTTTCACGAGCGAGCCCCCGCCGGTGGCCGGGGTTCCGGCACCAGCGGGGGCTCAGCCATGTACGGGGAGGGCGTCAGGCCTTCTTCGGCTCCGGCTCCGATGCCACCGACTCCGCCTTGGGCTCGTCGGGGAGCTCGTCCGTGGGTTCGGCGGGGTCGCCCTTGTCCAGGGACACGGACTCGCCGTCCTTCTCCTCGGCCGCGTCGTCCTGCGCACCCGGCTCGACGATCTCCTCGCGGCCGGGCCGCAGCTTCGTCGAGATCACGATGTAGGCGACCGCCAGCACGAAGACGCCGCCCGCGGTCCAGTCGTTCAGGCGCAGGCCCAGGATGTGGTGGGCCTCGTCGACCCGCATGTACTCGATCCAGAAGCGGCCCACGCAGTACGTGGCGACGTACAGCGCGAACGCCCGGCCGTGGCCCAGCTTGAAGCGGCGGTCGGCCCAGATGACCAGGAAGCCGGCGCCGACGCACCACAGGGACTCGTACAGGAACGTCGGGTGGTAGGTGCCCGCGATCCGGTTCGGACCCTCGCTGATCTTCAGAGCCCAGGGCACGTCGGTGGGGCGGCCGTACAGCTCCTGGTTGAACCAGTTGCCCCAGCGGCCGATGGCCTGGGCGAAGGCGAGGCCGGGGGCCAGCGCGTCGGCCCAGGCGGGGAGCGGGATGCCGCGGCGGCGGCAGCCGATCCAGGCGCCGACCGCGCCGAGCGCGACCGCGCCCCAGATGCCGAGGCCGCCCTCCCAGATCTTGAAGGCGTTGACCCAGTCCTCACCGTCGCTGAAGTACAGCTGGTAGTCGGTGATGACGTGGTAGAGCCGGCCGCCGACGAGCCCGAAGGGCACCGCCCAGACGGCGATGTCGGCGACGGTGCCGGAGCGGCCGCCGCGGGCGACCCACCGCTTGTTGCCGTACCAGACGGCAACGAAGACACCGATGATGATGCAGAAGGCGTAGCCGCGCAGCGGGATCGGTCCGAGGTGGATCACACCGGTCGACGGGCTGGGGATGAAGGCAAGTTCCATGGCAGGGTCGACGCTACCGTGCCGGGCGGGCGCAGCGGCAACCCGCCCGGCAACTTATGAGTAACGAGGGCCCCGTGGCTCAGGAGGCCGGGCTCGCCTCTCCGGCCCGCTTGCCCTTGTTGGCCTGGGTCACCCACTTCTTCAGGTTGGCCGGGGTGATCGGCTCGTTGCCTTTCGCCGGGAAGATCGATTCACCGTTGAGCTGCACGGTCGGCGTGCCGCTGAACTTGCCGGCCTGGAACGCCTCGTTGGACTTCACGACCCAGCTGTTGTGCGTGCCGTTCTGGACGCAGGCGCGGAAGGCGGGCGTGTCCAGGCCCGGCACCTTCTTGGCCAGATCGAGCAGCTTGGCGTTGTCCGCGAACGCGTCGTCCATCTCGTCGGGCTGGTTGGTGTAGAGGACGTCGTGGTACGCGGAGAACTTCCCCGCGTCCTGCGCGCAGCCCGCCGCGTTGGCCGCGTGCAGCGAGCCGCCGCCCCGGGTCTTGTCGTCGATGAGGGTGACCAGGTGGTACTGGACGCGCACCTGGCCGCTGTTCTCCAGTTCGTGAATGGTGGCCCTCAGGCCCTTCTCGAACGCGGCGCAGGCCGGGCAGCGGAAGTCCTCCCACACCGTGAGCGTGGAGGGTGCGTCGGCGGCGCCGACCGGGATGGCCAGCTTCCCCTTGTCGTCGGCTCCGGCAGGGGGCACGGCGGGGCCCGCCGTGCTCGCGCTCTTGGCGCTCTCGCTGCCACCCGCGTTCGCGGCGATCACGCCGATCACGGCGGCCAGGCCGAGCACGCCCACCACGGCTCCGGCCACGATCAGCTGCCGTCGGCGGCGCTCGCCCGCCTTCTGCTGCTCGCGTTGTTGGATGAGCCGGTCTCGCGCGGCCCGCTTCGCATCACGGTTGTCACTCACACCCGCAGCAACGAACCGGGGAGGCACGCTCGTGCCTCCCCGGTCCCACTTCCACTCGTACGGATTATCCGTGCGATGAACGCGCTACGACGCCCGGCGAACGCCCTCGGCGAGCTCGGCCGCCAGTTCCCGTACGGCCACCAGGCCCGCGGCCTCGTCCGGCGCGTCCAGCATGCGCTTGACGAAGGCCGAGCCGACGATCACGCCGTCGGCGAAGACCGCGACCTCCTTGGCCTGGACCGCGTTCGAGACGCCGAGGCCCACGCAGACCGGGAGTTCCGTGGTCGCCCGGGTCCGGCGCACCAGGTCCTCGGCCGAGGCGCCGACCGACTCCCGGGTGCCCGTGACGCCCATCAGCGAGGCCGCGTACACAAAGCCCGAACCGGCCGCGGTGATCGTGGCGAGGCGGGCGTCCTTGCTGCTCGGGGCGACCACGAAGACCGTGCCGAGGCCGTGCTTCTCGGCGTGCTCGCGCCACACGCCGGACTCCTCGACCGGCAGGTCGGGCAGGATGCAGCCCGCGCCGCCCGCCTCGGCGAGCTCGGCGGTGAAGCGCTCGACGCCGTAGCGGTCGATGGGGTTCCAGTACGTCATGACCAGGACCGGCTTGCCGGTGGCCGCGTGGGCCTCGCGGACCGTG
Organism: Streptomyces sp. NBC_00212; assembly: GCF_045206365.1. Classification (NCBI taxonomy): domain Bacteria; kingdom Bacillati; phylum Actinomycetota; class Actinomycetes; order Kitasatosporales; family Streptomycetaceae; genus Streptomyces; species Streptomyces sp. NBC_00212. Next base: position 6,440,836 of record NZ_CP108115.1, on the reverse strand, counting down.
CGCAGCACGTCGGCGATCTTCACGCCGCCCTTGAGGGCGATGTCGTCGGCGGTCTGGATGACCGGGCCGTCCAGGACCGGGTCGCTGTGCGGCAGGCCGACCTCGACGACGTCGGCGCCGCCGTCGAACACGGCCTTGATCGCCTCGATGCCGCCGTCGACGGTCGGGAAGCCGGCCGGCAGGTAGGCGATGAGCGCGGCCCGGTTCTCGGCCTTCGCCTTGGCGAGGGTGTCGTTCAGCAGCTCTACGTTCCCGCTCACTTCGCGTCCCCCTCGTGTCCACCGTCGTACAGGCCGAAGTAGCGTGCGGCCGTGTCCATGTCCTTGTCGCCGCGGCCGGACAGGTTGATCACGATCAACCCGTCCTTGCCGAGCTCCTTGCCCACGTCGAGCGCGCCCGCGAGCGCGTGCGCCGACTCGATCGCCGGGATGATGCCCTCGGTGCGCGAAAGGAGCCGCAGGGCCTGCATCGCCGCGTCGTCGGTGACCGCGCGGTACTCCCCGCGGCCGATGTCCTTGAGGTAGGAGTGCTCCGGGCCGATGCCGGGGTAGTCCAGGCCCGCCGAGATCGAGTAGGGCTCGGTGATCTGGCCCTCCTCGTCCTGGAGGACGTACGACCGTGAACCGTGCAGGATGCCGGGCTCGCCCGCGGTCAGGGTCGCCGCGTGCTCGCCGGTCTCGACGCCGTGGCCCGCGGGCTCGCAGCCGATGAGGCGTACGGAGGCGTCCGGGATGAAGGCGTGGAAGAGGCCGATCGCGTTCGAGCCGCCGCCCACGCAGGCGACGGCCGCGTCGGGCAGGCGTCCGGCGCGCTCCAGGATCTGGCGGCGGGCCTCGACGCCGATCACGCGGTGGAAGTCGCGCACCATCGCGGGGAAGGGGTGCGGGCCGGCGACCGTGCCGAACAGGTAGTGCGTGCGGTCCACGTTGGCGACCCAGTCGCGGAACGCCTCGTTGATGGCGTCCTTGAGGGTGCGGCTGCCGGAGGTGACCGGGATGACCTCGGCGCCGAGCATCCGCATCCGGGCGACGTTCAGCGCCTGGCGCTGGGTGTCGATCTCGCCCATGTAGATGGTGCATTCGAGGCCGAACAGGGCGCAGGCGGTGGCGGTGGCGACGCCGTGCTGGCCCGCCCCGGTCTCGGCGATGACGCGGGTCTTGCCCATGCGCTTGGTGAGCAGCGCCTGGCCGAGCACGTTGTTGATCTTGTGCGAGCCGGTGTGGTTCAGGTCCTCGCGCTTGAGGAAGACCCGGGCGCCGCCCGCGTGCTCGGCGAACCGGGGCACCTCGGTCAGGGCGCTGGGCCGGCCGGTGTAGTTGACCATGAGGTCGTTGAGCTCGGCCGCGAAGGCCGGGTCGTGCTTGGCCTTCTCGTACTCGACGGCCACCTCGTCCACCGCGGCGACCAGCGCCTCGGGGATGAACTTGCCTCCGAAGGCGCCGAAGTAGCCCTGGGGGCTCGGGACTTGACCCTCGGGGTCGGGTACGAAGAACTCGTTCTCGTTGGACATGCGGATACCTCGCAGGGGCGTCGCAGCCCCGGTCCTGGGTTGGCGTGTTGGCACGGATGCGCCCAGGCGCCGCAGGTGATGAGCGAGGCGCGCGACCACGGGCCGCGAAGGGCCGGTCGCGCGGTACGTCACTCAGGCGGCGCTCAGGGCACCGCGCCATCGCATGCCGTTGACCTGACCCGGCTCCGAGCCGATCACGTACCGCACGCGCCGTCCGTGCACCCGGCGCGCCGGAGCGCGGCAGCCGCGGGGGCGACAGCCGGGTGCGAGGCGGACGGCGATGGACATGGGGTCGGTCAGCCCCGCCCGTGGCGCAGGGCCGGGTGGGCGCCCGCGGCGACGAGGTCGGCGACGGCCGCGCGCGGGTCCTTGCCGGTGACCAGGGACTCGCCGACCAGGACGGCGTCGGCGCCCGCGTTGGCGTACGCGATGAGGTCGTGCGGGCCGCGGACGCCGGACTCGGCGATCTTCACGATGTGGTTCGGGATCTCCGGGGCGACCCGCTCGAACGTGGTGCGGTCGACCTTGAGGTCCTGCAGGTTGCGCGCGTTGACGCCGATGATCTTGGCGCCCGCGTCCACGGCCCGGTCGACCTCGTCCTCGTCGTGCACCTCGACCAGCGGGGTGAGACCGATCGACTCGGCGCGCTCGATCAGCGACACCAGGGCCGGCTGGTCCAGGGCGGCCACGATGAGCAGCGCGAGGTCGGCGCCGTACGCGCGGGCCTCCCACAGCTGGTAGGCCGTGACGATGAAGTCCTTGCGCAGAACCGGGATGTCGACCTTGGCGCGGACGGCCTCCAGGTCGGCGAGCGAGCCGCCGAAGCGGCGCTGCTCGGTCAGTACGGAGATGACGGACGCGCCGCCCGCCTCGTAGTCGGCGGCGAGGGCCGCGGGGTCCGCGATGGCGGCGAGCGCGCCCTTGGAGGGGCTGGAGCGCTTGACCTCGCAGATGACCTTCACGCCGTCGCCGCGCAGGGCCGCGACCCCGTCCCGGGCCTGGGGCGCCTTCTCGGCGCGCTCCTTCAGCTCGTCGAGGCTGACACGCGCCTGCCGCTCTGCGAGGTCGGCGCGGACGCCTTCGATGATCTCGTCGAGCACACTCACGCGAGCGGCCCCCTTCCGGGACGGTGATGTCGGTCAGGACGAGGGTGACCGCGCAAACGGTCACGATCAGCCATGACGATGGTATCCGCACCGGAGCGAAGGGGTCGCATCCGGTTGACCGGCGTCCCAATAATTGGGACGTCACCTGCGGATTTACTGATTCCGTCACGGCGCGAGTACTGAGCCGAACGGCAGGTTCCGGACCACCGAGAAGATCAACACGACCGATCCGATCAACCACCACTGGCGATCGCTCGGGGTGAATCGCACGGGCAGCCCCCGGGCCGAGCGGACGGCCCACAGGACCCAGCCCGCGGCGAAGAGCAGATAGCCGGCGACGGCGAGGGCGTTGGAGTGGACGGCCGCCGCGAAGTGCCCGGTGATGAAGTCGTGCGCGCTGCGCAGCCCGCCGCAGCCGGGGCAGTAGACGCCGGTGAACCGGTACAGCGGGCAGACCGGATAGTGCCCCGGATGGTTCGGGTCGACGAGGCCCACGTACGCGAACGCGGAGGCCACCGCGCCGAGCGTGCCGAGCGGCACCAGGAGCCTCTTGGCCGGGGTGGCGGGCGTGGCGGCCGGATGCGCCGGGGCGGGGTTCGGCTGGGCTGCGTCCACTGGGTGATTGTCCCCCGATCACATGAAAAGGCGCAGCCCGTGCGGGGGCTGCGCCCAACAGGGTGGCCGGCGGTTCAGCCTGCCTGGGCCTCAAGACGGGCGCGCACCTTGGCGGCGGCGTCCTCGCGCATGCGCTGCATCTCGGGCGTGTCCTTGGGGGTGCCGAGGCCGGCCATCTTCATGACGCCGCCGACGACGGCGGAGATGCCGAGGAGTGCGATGCCGGCCCAGAAGCCCACCGGGTTGGCGGCCACTATGAAGACGCAGGTCACGCAGAATCCGATGAAGGCAATGATGACACCGGTCCAGGCTGCCGGGGTGTGGCCGTGGCCGCTCTTCGCCATGGGGGTTGCTCCTCGTAGGTGTTTCCGTGTTGTTGTCGTTGTCGGCGCTGCTGTCGGCGTCTTTTCCGCTGCCACCGCTGTCGTCGAGCCCGACGCTCCACGCCATTGTCCCGCACCGGAACGGATGCCCGGGTGCGGGGGTCAGCTCTCGCGCGTCGGGTCCTCGCCGCGGTCCAGCGCCTTCCAGAGTTCCTCGGGGCGCTCCGGGTCGGGCGCGGTGCGGGCCTTGCGCGGGCGGGGGGTGCCGTCGCGCTCGTAGCGGCCGCCCATCGCGGGCCAGGACGCGCCGAAGCGGAGGGCGAGCAGCCCGGCGAGCAGCAGCAGGGCGCCGCCCGCGACGGCGACGTAGGGCCAGCTCGTGTGGGTGAGCGCGTTGATCGTGGCCGCGGCGTCGCCGCTGGCCTTGGCCGCCTTCTCGTCCAGAGCGGCGCTGTCGCCGACGCCGAGCCAGGCGGTCACGGCGGCCCCGGCGCCGCTGAGCGTGAGCAGCACGGCGACCAGGACGCGGCCCGGGCCGCGTACCGCGAAGACGGCCACCAGGGCGGCGAGGCCGACGATCGCGAGGGCGGAGGGCACGCCGGTGATGTCGCCGCCGGAGGCCTTCAGCGGCAGCGCGCCACCGCCGACGGCGGCCTGGCCGTGGGCCCAGGTCTGCCCGGAGGCCATGAGGACGACGGCGGCGCCGACGGCGCCGGCGAGCAGTGCGGCGGCCAGGCTGCGGCGGCCGCCGCCGCGGGCGGACGGCGCGGCTGCTTCGGCACGGGGCTGGGGTACGGATGCGGCACTCACGTACTCCACTATCGCCTGCGCGCGGCCCGGCGCCGCACCCGGGGCCCGCGTCCTTCCCACCCGGAGCGGCCCACGGGGAACCAAGGGCGGGCAAGCGCTCCGCCATCGATCGACCATCGGCTGCCCCCGAACCGCCCGGTAACTGTCCCCGAACGGCCCTCGAAGGCAAAGCGGCGATAGAGATTCCCCTCCGCTCCTTGTTGGCATGGCCGGGTCACCCCTAGGTTCACCGCCGGTCCGAGTCGCGCACCACGCGGCACGGCCTGCACAGCGCACCCGCACGTCTCCTGGTCAACCCACCTCACGGAGGAAGTAAGTTGCGCAGATCCCTCTCCCCCACCGCCCTGGCCGCCACCCTGGCCGCGGCAGCGCTCGCCCTGGCAACTCCCCTCGCCCAGGCGGCCACCCCTTCGACCGCGGCGCACGTCACCACCGTCCGCTCCTGCGCGGCCCCGACGCGACTGGACGTCATGGCCTGCAAGGCGCTGAAGGTGACCGGCGGCACGGTGAAGTCCGCCAATGCCGAGCGCGCGCTGACCGCCGCAGCCGCGCCCTCCGGCTACGGCCCCGCCTCGATCCAGTCCGCGTACAAGCTGCCGTCCTCGACGGCCGGTTCGGGCCGGACCGTGGCGATCGTCGACGCGTACGACGACCCCAACGCGGCAGCCGACCTCGCCAAGTACCGTTCCCAGTACGGGCTTCCGGCCTGCACGACCGCCAACGGCTGCTTCCAGAAGGTCGGCCAGACCGGCACCTCGACCCTGCCGAGCGCCGACGCCGGCTGGGCCGAGGAGATATCCCTCGACCTCGACATGGTCAGCGCGGCCTGCCCCAACTGCAAGATCCTGCTGGTCGAGGCGAAGTCGTCGTCGATGGCCAACCTGGGCACGGCCGTCAACACGGCGGTGTCGCTCGGCGCGAAGTACGTCTCCAACAGCTACGGCGGCGGCGAGTCCTCCTCCGACACCTCGTACGACACCAAGTACTTCAACCACCCCGGCGTCGCCATCACGGTGAGCTCCGGTGACGGCGGCTACGGCACCGAGTACCCCGCGGCCTCCCGCTATGTCACCGCGGTCGGCGGCACCTCGCTCAACTCCTCGTCCAACAGCCGCGGTTGGACCGAGAGCGCCTGGAGCGACGCCGGTTCCGGCTGCTCCGCCTACGACGCGAAGCCGAGCTGGCAGAAGGACACCGGCTGCGCGAAGCGGACCGTCGCGGACGTCTCGGCGGTCGCCGACCCGGCCACGGGTGTCGCGGTGTACGACACCTACGGCGGCGACCCGGGCTGGGAGGTGTTCGGCGGCACCAGCGCCTCCGCGCCGCTGATCGCCGCGGTGTACGCGCTGGCGGGCACCCCGTCCTCGGGCTCCACGCCTGCCTCATTCCCGTACGCCCACACCGGTTCGCTCAACGATGTGACGAGCGGCTCCAACGGCAGCTGCTCGCCGGCCTACCTGTGCAGGGGCGGCAGCGGCTACGACGGCCCGACGGGGCTCGGCACCCCGAACGGGACCGCCGCGTTCACTGGCTGAGCAGATTGGCCGTGTTCACCGCGCGCAGGACGGCAGCCGCCTTGTTGCGGCACTCGTCGTCCTCCGCGACCGGGTCGGAGTCGGCGACCACGCCGGCTCCGGCCTGCACATACGCGGTGCCGTCCCGCAGCAGTGCGGTGCGGATCGCGATGGCGGTGTCGGAGTCCCCGGCGAAGTCGAGATAGCCGACACAGCCTCCGTAGAGCCCGCGGCGGCTGGGTTCGAGCTCCTCGATGATCTGCATGGCGCGGGGCTTGGGGGCGCCCGAGAGCGTGCCGGCCGGGAAGCAGGCCGTCAGGACGTCGAACGCGGTGCGTCCCTCGGCGACCCGGCCGGTCACGGTCGACACGATGTGCATCACATGGGAGTACCGCTCGATCGACATGAAGTCCACGACCTCCACCGAGCCCGGTTCGCAGACCCGGCCCAGGTCGTTGCGGCCGAGGTCGACGAGCATGAGGTGCTCGGCGCGCTCCTTGGGGTCGGCGAGCAGCTCGTCGGCGAGCGCCTGGTCGCGCTGCGGGGTGGCGCCGCGCGGCCGGGTCCCGGCGATCGGGTGGAGCATGGCGCGCCCGTCCTCGACCTTGACGAGCGCCTCGGGGCTCGATCCCACGACGTCGAAGCCGTCGAAGCGGAACAGGTACATGTACGGCGACGGGTTGGTCGCGCGCAGCACCCGGTAGACGTCCAACGCGCTTGCCGCGCACGGGGTTTCGAAGCGCTGGGAGGGCACCACCTGGAAGGCCTCGCCGGCCCGGATGCGCTCCTTGATGTCCTCGACGGCGTCCTGGTAGGCCTTGCCGCCCCACAGCGCGGCGTACTCGGGCAGCTCGGAGGCGGGCAGTGCGACCGGCGCGTACTCGGCGGGCTTCGCGAGGTCGGCCTCCATCGCGTCGAGCCGGGCCACGGCGTGCTCGTACGCCTCGTCGACGCCGGTGTCGAGGTCGTTGTGGTTGATCGCGTTGGCGATCAGCAGGACCGAGCCGTCCCAGTGGTCGAGCACGGCGAGGTCCGAGGTGAGCAGCATGGTCAGCTCGGGCAGCCGGAGGTCGTCGCCCCCGTGCTCGGCGATCTTTTCGAGCCTGCGCACGATGTCGTAGCCGAGGTAGCCGACCATGCCGCCGGTGAAGGGCGGCATTCCGGCGACCAGGTCGCGCGGGGTGTGCAGGGCCTCGACGGTGGCTTTGAGGGCCGTCAGAGGATCACCCGAAGTGGGGACGCCGACCGGCGGCGTGCCGATCCAGTGGGCCTCGCCGTCGCGCACGGTGAGCGTCGCGTCGGAGCGCACGCCGACGAAGGAGTACCGCGACCAGGACCGGCCGTTCTCGGCGGATTCCAGCAGGAACGTGCCGGGGCGCTCGGCGGCGAGCTTGCGGTAGAGGCCCACGGGGGTGTCGCCGTCGGCGAGCAGGCGGCGGTGGACGGGGATGACGCGGCGGTCGACGGCGAGCTTGCGGAAGGTGTCGAGGTCCATGACTACTTCCCGAGGTCGAGCACGTCGGCGTCGAAGCAGGTGCGGTCCCCGGTGTGGCAGGCCGCGCCCTCCTGGTCGACCTTGACCAGGACGGTGTCCGCGTCGCAGTCCAGGGCGACCGACTTCACATGCTGGACGTGCCCGGAGGTGTCCCCCTTGACCCAGTACTCCTGACGGCTGCGCGACCAGTACGTGCAGCGGCCGGTGGTCAGGGTGCGGTGCAGGGCCTCGTCGTCCATCCAGCCGAGCATGAGCACCTCACCGGTGTCGTACTGCTGGGCGATGGCCGGGACCAGACCGTCGGCGCTGCGCTTGAGGCGGGCGGCGATGGCGGGGTCGAGATTGCTGGTCATGCCCCCATTCTGCCGTGGCCGACGGGGCCCTCGGGCGGTGCGTCCACTGTCCGGACGACGGCCGCGGCCGTACGCTGGCGGACATGTCGACCCATGCCAAGCGTGAACGGCTTCTGCTCGCCGACCTGTTGGAGGCGGCGGGCCCCGAGGCACCGACCCTCTGCGAGGGCTGGACGGCCCGCGAACTCGCGGCCCATGTCGTGGTGCGCGAGCGGCGCCTCGACGCGGCGGGCGGGATCGTGATCCCGGCCCTGAAGAACCGCCTCGACCGGGTCCAGGCGGAATTCGCCGCCAAGCCGTACGAGGAACTGATCCAGCTCATCCGCACCGGCCCGCCGAAGTACTCCCCGTACAACCTCAAGCAGGTCGACGAGGGCGCCAACGCGGTGGAGTTCTACGTGCACGCCGAGGACGTCCGCCGGGCGCAGCCGGACTGGACGCCCCGCGAGCTCGACCCGGTGTTCTCGGACGCGCTGTGGTCCCGCCTGGAGAAGGCGGCCCGGCTGATGGGCCGCAAGTCGCCGGTGGGCATCGTGCTGCGCCGCCCGGACGGCCAGACGGCGGTGGCGCACAAGGGCACCCCGGTGGTGACGGTCACCGGCGAGCCGGGCGAGCTGACGCTGTTCGCGCACGGCCGCCAGGAGGCGGCGCAGGTCGAGCTGGAGGGCGACAAGGAGGCGTCCACGCGGGCGCTGGAGGCGAAGCTCGGGATCTAGACCGCGGTCTTGGGCAGCTCGGTACGGCGCAGGTGGCCGGAGGCAAGTCCGGTCACCGCGCCCGTCGCGCACACCGCCGCGCTGGCCAGGAACACGGGCGTGGTGCCCCAGGCGCCGATGGCGGCGCCCGCCAGCGGATAGCCGAGCGGCGCGATGCCCATCGTGAAAAGGGACGACACGGCGGTGACCCGGCCGAGGTAGGCGGGCTCCGTCGCGGTCTGCACCAGCGCCCCGCACAGGGCGCCGCTCAGCCCGGCGAGCAGTCCGATGAGGACCCCGGCGGCTGCGGCGAGCGCCACCGAGGGGGCGTACGCCAGGGCGCCTATGGCGGTCGCGCCGCCGAGCAGGGACACCGGCAGGACGAACCCGGCGCGGGGGATCCGGCCGCGTACCGAGAGCAGCAGCGAGGCGGCCCCCGCGCCCGCCCCGAACGCGGCGACGATCCATCCCATGCCGGCCGCGCCCCAACCCCGCTCCTTCGCGAGCAGGGTGAGCCCGATGTTGAGCGGGGCGGCGAAACCCAGCTCGCCGACGGCTATGAGCAGCATCAGCGGGGCGAGCAGGGCGTGGCGGCGGATGTAGCGCAGCCCGTCGGTGAGCTCCCGCAGCGCGGGCTCCTCGGCCTTCTCGTCGTCACAGGGCAGCCGGGCGATGCGTACGCGCACCAGCAGGGCGGTCGAGACAGCGAACAGGGCTCCCGCCACGGCGAAGGTGGCCGCGGTCCCGCCGAGCGCCACGGCGAGCCCGCCGAGCGGGGCCCCGGCGATGTTGGCGACCCGCGCACCGATCCCCTTGAGCCCCTGCACCCGGGCGAGTTCGCCGGGGCCGGTGAGCCTGGGCGGCAGCGCGCCGAGCGCGGGCAGCAGCACCGCGTCCACGGCCCCGAAGACCAGCGCGAGCACGATCAGGAGCCACAGTTCGGGGCCCGTGACCAGCAGGGTCGCGGCCATGCCCAGGATGATCAGGCTGCGGGCGGCGTCGCTGCCGATCACGACCCGGCGCGGTCCGAACCGGTCGGCGACCACGCCGCCGCCGAGCATGAGCAGCGCCCTGGGCACGGCGCCCACCGCGAGTACGAGCCCGGCCTGCCCGGGGCTCCCGGAACGCGCCGCGGCCCAGGCCAGCGCCATGTAGTACACGCTGTCGCCGACGAGCGACGAGGTGTACGCGGCGAGCCACCGCAGCACGTTGCCGTCGCGGTGGGCGGGGCGGGCGGGGGCGGCCGGTATGAGGGTGGCGGCTTCCGGCCGGGCCGGGGTTCTCATCGACACGGAAGTCCTCTCAGGCGCGCAAGGGGAAGCCGTACAGGTGGACCGCGACGTTCTCGCGCCCCTCGGTGTCGCCCGCCGCGACGGCGGCTTCGCCGCGCTGCTTGTACTTGCCGAGCACGGCGTCCAACTCCTCGTCAAGCGCCGTGAGTTCGGCCGGGGTCAGGTGGGCCGTGTACTCGCTGCTGAACGAGGCGGTCACCCAGTCCTCGCGCCAGGCGGACATGGCGTCGAGGAAGGCGCGGTACAGCTCGACCCGCTGCTCAAGGAGGAGCCGGGTCACCGAGGTGTGCACGGCGACCTTCTCGGGGGCGTCCTTGAAGTCCTCGTGGCGGTAGCTGATCCCGTCCGAAGCGGGCTGCCACCAGCGCTCGCGCCCGTCCTTGCCCTTGGGCTCGGCCTCCTCGATGAGCCCGTGGTCGGCGAGCTTGCGCAGGTGGTAGCTGACGAGGGAGACGGCCTCGTCGACCTGGTCGGCGAGCTGGGAGGCGGTGGCGGAGCGGGCGTTGTAGAGCGCGCGGTAGAGCTTCATGCGCAGGGGGTGGCCGAATGCCTTGAGGGTGTCGACGTCGGTGATCCTGCGGTTGCCCTTGGGTGCCATGGCATCGAGCGTAGATAGGAAAGGAATGTTGCGCAATAAAATTTGCGCAAGAAGTGCTGCGTATCTGGCAGGGGTGTCGTGGGTGGGCCGGCACCGCTGGGGCTCCGCCCCAGACCCCGTTGAGCCCCCACCCCACCCCTTCCCGAAACCCTCCGGGGGTGATTCAGGTGCGGACCGTGCGTGGCTGGTCGCGCCCACGCGGCGGAGCCGCAAATGTCACAGCCCCGCGCCCCTAATAGGACTGATGCTGGCCAGTACGGGCATCTTCAGCCCGTCCGGCGTTTGAGGACGAGCGCCCTTCAGGCGCGATACGGGGTCTGGGGCGGAGCCCCAGCAGCCACCGGGTCGCAGCCGGGCATCCCACCCCCGGCGGGTTTCGGGAAGGGGTGGGGTGGGGACAGGGTTCAGCGGATCGGGTGGCCCGCTTTCCGCAGGGTTTCCTTCACCTCTGCGATGCGCAGGTCGCCGAAGTGGAAGACCGACGCCGCCAGGACCGCGTCCGCGCCCGCCTCGATGGCCGGGGGGAAGTCGGACAGGCGGCCCGCGCCGCCCGAGGCGATGACCGGGACGGTCACGTGGCGGCGGACCGCCGCGATCATCTCCGTGTCGTAGCCGTCCTTCGTGCCGTCCGCGTCCATCGAGTTGAGCAGGATCTCCCCCGCCCCCAACTCGGCCGCCCGGTGCGCCCATTCGACCGCGTCGATGCCCGTGCCCCTGCGGCCGCCGTGGGTCGTCACTTCGAAGGTGCCCGACGCGGTCCGGCGGGCGTCCACCGAGAGGACCAGGACCTGGCGGCCGAAGCGTTCCGCGATTTCGCGGATCAGGTCGGGGCGGGCGATGGCGGCCGTGTTCACGCCCACCTTGTCCGCGCCCGCCCGCAGGAGCTTGTCCACGTCGTCGGTGCTTCGGACGCCGCCGCCCACCGTCAGCGGGATGAAGACCTGCTCCGCCGTGCGGCGCACCACGTCGTACGTGGTCTCGCGGTTGCCGGAGGACGCCGTGATGTCGAGGAACGTCAGCTCGTCCGCGCCCTCGGCGTCGTACAGCTTGGCCATCTCGACGGGGTCGCCGGCATCACGCAGGTTCTGGAAGTTCACGCCCTTGACGACCCGGCCGTTGTCCACGTCCAGGCAGGGGATCACTCGTACGGCCAAGGTCATGACGCCACCGTTCCCCTGTACGCCTCTACCTCGACCTCTACCACCAGGCTCGGGTCCACGAAGCCCGACACGATCAGCATCGAGGACGCGGGGCGCACGTCGTCGAACAGTTCCTTGTGGGCTCGGCCCACATCCTCCACGTCCCGGGCATGGGTGATGTACATACGGGTGCGGACCACATCGGCGCGGTCGAGGCCGATGGACTCCAGCGCCTTGATGGCGACGCCGAACGCGTTCACCGCCTGCTGGTACGGGCCGCCCTCGTCGATGCGGCCGTTGGTCACCGACGTGCAACCGGCCACCAGGACAAGGCCGTTGGGGAGTTCCACGGCGCGGGAGTAGCCGAAGCGCTCCTCCCAGGGGGCGCCGGAGGAGATCTTGCGGACCTCGTCGCTCATGCGGCAACCGCCTTGAGCGCCTCTTCCAGCGTGAAGGCCTTCGCGTACAGGGCCTTGCCCACGATCGCGCCCTCGACTCCGAGCGGGACCAGCTCGGAGATGGCCCGCAGGTCGTCCAGGGAGGAGACGCCGCCGGAGGCCACCACCGGCTTGTCCGTGGCCGCGCAGACGTTGCGCAGCAGCTCCAGGTTCGGGCCCTGGAGCGTGCCGTCCTTGGCGATGTCGGTGACGACGTAGCGCGCGCAGCCCTCGGAGTCCAGGCGGGCCAGCGTCTCGTACAGGTCGCCGCCGTCGCGGGTCCAGCCACGGCCGCGCAGCGTGGTGCCGCGCACGTCCAGGCCGACCGCGATCCGGTCGCCGAACTCGGCGATGACCTTGGCGACCCACTCCGGGGTCTCAAGCGCCGCCGTGCCGAGGTTGACGCGGGTGCAGCCGGTGGCGAGGGCGGCGGCCAGGGAGGCGTCGTCGCGGATGCCGCCGGACAGCTCGACCTTGATGTCCATGGCGCCCGCGACCTCGGCGATCAGCGCGCGGTTGTCGCCGGTGCCGAACGCGGCGTCCAGGTCCACCAGGTGCAGCCACTCGGCGCCGGAGCGCTGCCAGGCGAGGGCCGCCTCCAGGGGCGAGCCGTACGACGTCTCGGAGCCGGACTCGCCGTGGACCAGGCGTACGGCCTGGCCGTCGCGGACGTCGACGGCGGGGAGGAGTTCGAGCTTGGGGGCCATCACAGGGTTCCGATCCAGTTGGTGAGCAGCTGGGCTCCGGCGTCGCCGGACTTCTCGGGGTGGAACTGGGTGGCCCACAGCGCACCGTTCTCCACCGCGGCGACGAACGGCTCGCCATGGGTGGCCCAAGTGACCCTGGGGGCACGGATCTTGGGGTTGGTGACTTCGAGGCTCCAGTCGCGCACGGCGTAGGAGTGCACGAAGTAGAAGCGGGCCTCGGCGTCCAGGCCCGCGAACAGCTCGCTGCCCTCGGGGGCCTTCACCGTGTTCCAGCCCATGTGCGGCACGACCGGGGCGTTGAGCGGCTCGACGACGCCGGGCCACTCGTCCAGGCCCTCCGTCTCGACGCCGTGCTCGATGCCGCGCTCGAAGAGGATCTGCATGCCGACGCAGATGCCCATGACCGGGCGGCCGCCGGAGAGCCGGCGCCCCACGATCCAGTCGCCGCGTGCGTCGCGAAGGCCCTGCATGCAGGCGGAGAAGGCGCCGACGCCGGGGACGAGGAGCCCGTCGGCGTTCATGGCCCGGTCGTAGTCCCGGGTGATCTCGACGTCGGCGCCGACGCGGGCCAGGGCCCGCTCGGCGGACCGTACGTTGCCGAAGCCGTAGTCGAAGACGACGACCTTCTTGGCTGCCGCGCTCATGACCAGACGTCCAGTCGCAGGATGCCCGCGGCCAGGCACATCACGGCGCCGATGGACAGGAGCACGATCAGGCTCTTCGGCATCCCCTGCTTGACGAAGGAGATGATTCCGCCGATCAGGAAGAGGCCGACCACGATCAGGATGGTGTTGAGACCGTTCATGCTTACAGGGCACCCTTGGTGGAAGGAAGGATTCCGGCAGCGCGCGGGTCACGCTCGGAGGCATAGCGCAGCGCCCGGGCGAGCGCCTTGAACTGGCACTCCACGATGTGGTGCGCGTTGCGCCCGTACGGTACGTGGATGTGCAGCGCGACCTGGGCCTGGGCGACGAAGGACTCGAAGATGTGCCGGGTCATCGTCGTGTCGTACTCGCCGATCATCGGCGCCATGTTCTCGGGCTCGGTGTGCACGAGGTAGGGGCGGCCCGACAGGTCGACGGTCACCTGGGCGAGCGACTCGTCGAGCGGGACGGTGCAGTTGCCGAAGCGGTAGATGCCGACCTTGTCGCCGAGCGCCTGCTTGAAGGCGGCGCCGAGCGCGAGCGCGGTGTCCTCGATGGTGTGGTGGGTGTCGATGTGCAGGTCGCCGTCGGTCTTGACCGTGAGGTCGAACAGGCCGTGCCGGCCGAGCTGGTCGAGCATGTGGTCGTAGAAGCCGACGCCTGTCGACACATCGACCTTTCCGGTGCCGTCGAGGTCGATCTCGACGAGGACGGACGTCTCCTTGGTGGTGCGTTCCACTCTGCCAACGCGGCTCATGCGCTCTGCTCCTTCTTGAGTTGACGGACCGCGTCGAGGAACGCGTCGTTCTCGGCCGGGGTGCCCGCGGTGACCCGCAGCCATCCCGGTACCCCGTTGTCCCGGACCAGGACGCCCCGGTCGAGGATCTGCTGCCAGACGGTGTGGCTGTCGTCGAAGCGGCCGAACTGGACGAAGTTGGCGTCCGATTCGGTCACTTCGTAGCCGATCGCGCGCAGCTCGCCGACCAGCCGGTCCCGCTCCCGCTTGAGCTGCTCGACGTAGCCGAGCAGGGTGTCCGTGTGCTCCAGGGCCGCGAGCGCGGTCGCCTGGGTGACGGCGGACAGGTGGTAGGGCAGGCGGACGAGCTGGACGGCGTCGACCACCGCGGGGTGCGCGGCGAGGTAGCCCAGGCGCAGCCCGGCCGCGCCGAAGGCCTTCGACATGGTCCGCGAGACCACCAGGTTCGGGCGGCCCTCGATGAGCGGGAGCAGCGAGTCGCGGTGGCTGAACTCGACGTACGCCTCGTCCACGATCACGATCGACGGCTTGGCGGCCTGGGCGGCCTCGTACAGCGCGAGGACCGTCTCGGCGGCGACCGCGGTGCCCGTGGGGTTGTTGGGCGAGGTGATGAAGACGACGTCCGGCGCGTGCTCGGCGATGGCCTGCTCGGCGGCGGCGAGGTCGATGGTGAAGTCGTCGTTGCGGGGCCCGGAGATCCAGCCGGTGCCGGTGCCACGGGCGATCAGAGCGTGCATCGAGTACGAGGGCTCGAAGCCGATCGCGGTGCGGCCGGGGCCGCCGAAGGTCTGGAGGAGTTGCTGGATGACCTCGTTGGATCCGTTGGCCGCCCACACGTTCTCGACCGCGACCGGGTGCTTGCCCGTCCGGGTGAGGTACTTGGCGAGCTCGGTGCGCAGCTCGACCGCGTCGCGGTCGGGGTAGCGGTTCAGGTTCCGAGCCGCCTCTGCGACCCGCTCGGCGATCCGCTCCACCAGCGGCTCCGGCAGCGGGTACGGGTTCTCGTTGGTGTTCAGCTGGACGGGGGTGTCCAACTGGGGCGCGCCGTAAGGGGACTTGCCGCGTAGCTCGTCCCGTACGGGGAGGTCGTCAATGCCAGTCATTCCGTCGGCACCTTCCAACCACTGTGCCCGTTTGGTTCGGCTCCGCCGAAACGCGCCTTCAGAGCAGCCCCGTGGGCGGGCAGGTCCTCTGCTTCGGCCAGGGTCACCACGTGGTGGGTGACCTCGGCGAGCGCGTCGCGCGTGTAGTCGACGATGTGGATGCCGCGCAGGAAGGACTGGACGGACAGGCCCGAGGAGTGGCAGGCGCAGCCGCCGGTGGGCAGCACGTGGTTGGAGCCGGCGCAGTAGTCGCCGAGCGAGACCGGGGCCCAGGGGCCGACGAAGATCGCGCCCGCGTTGCGGACCCGGTCGGCCACGGCCGCGGCGTCGGCGGTCTGGATCTCCAGGTGCTCGGCGCCGTAGGCGTCGACGACCTTGAGGCCGTCTTCGAGCGAGTCGACCAGGACGATCGCGGACTGGCGCCCGGCGAGCGCCGGCTTGATCCGGTCCTCGATGTGCTTGGTGGCCGCGACCTGCGGCTCAAGCTCCTTCTCGACCGCTTCGGCGAGCGCGAGGGAGTCGGTGACCAGGACGGCGGCCGCGAGCGGGTCGTGCTCGGCCTGGCTGATCAGGTCGGCGGCGACGTGCACCGGGTCGGCGGTGTCGTCGGCGAGGACGGCGATCTCGGTCGGTCCGGCCTCGGTGTCGATGCCGATGCGGCCGGTGAAGTAGCGCTTGGCGGCGGCGACCCAGATGTTGCCGGGCCCGGTCACCATGTTCGCGGGTGCACATCCGTCGGCACCCGAGGTCCCGTACGCGAACATCGCGACGGCCTGGGCGCCGCCCGCCGCGTACACCTCGTCGACGCCGAGCAGCGCGCACGCCGCCAGGATCGTCGGGTGCGGCAGGCCGCCGAAGTCCGCCTGCGGCGGCGACGCGAGCGCGATGGAGGTGACGCCCGCCTCCTGCGCCGGGACCACGTTCATGATCACGGAGGAGGGGTAGACCGAGCGGCCGCCGGGTGCGTACAGGCCCACGCGCTCGACCGGCACCCACTTCTCGGTGACGGTGCCGCCGGATACGACCTGGGTGGTGTGCGGGTCGCGGCGCTGCTCGCGGTGGACGATGCGGGCCCGCCGGATGGACTCCTCTAGGGCGGCCCTGACCTGCGGGTCGAGCTCCGCCAGGGCTTCCTTGAGCGCCTCGGCGGGCACGCGGACCCGGTCAAGCCTCACGCCGTCGAACTTCTCCGCGTACTCGATCAGCGCCGCCGTGCCGCGATGATGCACGTCCTCGCAGATGGGCCGCACCTTCTCCAGGGCGGCTTCCACGTCGAACTCGGCACGGGGCAGCAGGTCGCGCAGGGCGCCACCCTCAGGGAGGGTGTTGCCGCGCAGATCGATTCGGGAGATCACGTATCCAATTCTCTCAGACGGCTCCGGAGCACTGGACGCCTGTATCAGTGGCTGATACGCAACCCAGGGGTCACCCGCTGTCACCCGTGGCCACTAGCGTTCCTCCTGTCAGGGTGGACGGCGAGGGGGACGGCATTGACCGAGGCGCCCGATCTTGGTGAGGCTCCGGACTGGCTCAGCCCGGCGGAGCTGGGCATGTGGCAGGCCTTCCGCAACGGCAGTACCTACGATCTGCGCACCCGCAATCCGGTACGCGACGATCCGTTCGCGGCGCGCCCCTGGGGGCCCGAGCGCAGCGTGCGGGCCCGGGTGGTGGCGCTGCTCCTGCTCAGCGGCCCGCCCGCGCTGCCCGGGCGGGTCGCGGCGCTGAAGCTGAACGGGGTGCAGATCACCGGCACGCTCAACCTGTCGGGCGGCACGATCACCCCGTACGTCGAGCTGAACAACTGCCGCTTCGAGAACGAACTCCTGCTCCCCGAGGCCCAC
The DNA here is from genome assembly GCF_045206365.1 of Streptomyces sp. NBC_00212. Taxonomy (NCBI): domain Bacteria; kingdom Bacillati; phylum Actinomycetota; class Actinomycetes; order Kitasatosporales; family Streptomycetaceae; genus Streptomyces; species Streptomyces sp. NBC_00212. The sequence goes on along the minus strand of NZ_CP108115.1, from coordinate 6,423,897 downwards.
TTCACGACCGTACGCATGGTGAGCTGCTCGATTCCGCGGATCGAGGCGGCCCGGCTGACCACCGAGGGCGATCTGCACCTGCCGCGCTGCCGGGTCGCGGGCGGCATCCGGCTGACCGACGCGCACATCGGCACCGACCTCCTGATCAGCCAGGCCGTGGTGCACAGCGACCGCAACGGCCGCTCGATCGCCGCCGACGGGCTCTCGGTCGCGCAGGACCTCCAGGCCGATCTGATCGAGTCGTACGGAGAGCTGAGCCTGCGCGCCGCGAAGGTCGGCGTGACGCTGAGCCTGCGCGGCAGCAGGCTGATCAACCCGGACGGCCAGCGGGCGCTGAACGCCCCGCAGCTGATCGTCGAGCGCACCCTGTACCTGACCTCGGCGGCCGTCTACCCGAGCGGCAACCAGGCGGGCACCACTCCTCCGTACGGGACGAACTACACCAACACGCCCGTGCGGGGCACCCTGATCCAGCCGTTCGAATGCCGGGGCGGGCTGCGGCTCGACGACGGGCGGTTCGGGGACGCGGTGGACCTGGCGCAGTCCCGGGTCGTCATGACCGACGCGCAGGAGCTGTCGCTGCGCCGCATCCAGACGCCGGAGCTGCGCTTCACCGGGCAGCGTCCCGAGCGCGGCAAGGTGGTGCTCTCCGGGGCCCGGGTCGGCAACCTGGTCGACATGGCGGACAGCTGGCCCGGTCCCGGCCACCTGACGATGAACGGTTTCGCCTACGAGAACCTCATCCCGATCGGCACCTTCACGCTGGCCGAGCGCCTGGACTGGGTGACGGCGGCGACCCCCGAGTACGCGCCCGAACCGTACGAGCGGCTCGCGGCCGTGCTGCGGGGCAGCGGCGAGGACGCGGACGCCCGCGAGGTGCTGCTCGCCAAGCAGCGCAGGCGCCGCGAGACGCTGCCGCTGGCCGCCAAGGCATGGGGCGTGCTCCAGGACCTGACGGTGGCGTACGGCTACCGGCCGGGCCGGGCCGCGCTGTGGATGGCCGTCCTGTGGGCGGCCGGCACCCTCGCCTTCTCGCACTACGACCCCCAGCCGATCAAGGCCGACGAACACCCCCAGTGGAACGCGTCGCTGTACGCGCTCGACCTCCTCATCCCGGTGGTCAACCTGGGCCAGGACGGCTACTGGAAACTCACCGGCGCCTGGCAGTGGTGGGCGGCCCTGCTGATCATGCTGGGCTGGATCCTGGCGACGACGGTGGCGGCGGGCGCCTCCCGGCTGCTGCGGAGGGGGTGAGTTCCCGGGCGGTCCGAGCCGAAGGTTCCCGTACGCGGGCCGCAGGGTTTTCGCGGGCTCCGCGCAGGGTCTTCACGCGCTCCGCGCGAGCCCGCGCTGACTGAATTTGCCGGGCCTTGACCCCGGGCCGTACAACCCTCACCACCGATACAGAAGCTTCACAGTGGCCCCCCTGGCGCCGCCCCCACCTGCGGATTTCAATGGTCCACACCATGACTTTCGTATCCGCGCTGATCCGCACCGCACGGCGGGCCAGGCATACGCCTGTTCTCGCCACGGGCCTGCCCGATGGCCGGGAAGTGCTGCTCGACGCCCCCGACGCCCGGCTCGCTCCCGCGCTGGTCTCGGCCGCGCTCGGCGAGTACGAGGCGGCGGCCGAACTCCTCGCCACCACCCGCGAGCTGGCCGAGTGGGAGAACCGGGACCGCTACACGGTCCGGCTCGCGGCCTTCGCGGTCGGCAGACCGGACTGGCTCGCCAACTGGCTGGCCGTCGCGCCCCGCGACCCGGACGCGCTGCTCGTCAAGGCGGAGCTCGCGATCGTCCGGGCCTGGGGCTCGCCGGCCCGGGCCGAGCGGCTGCGCGAGGTGGCGCCGCTGATCCACTCGGCGGCCGAGGGCGACCCGGCGGACCCGGTGCCCTGGCGGATCGCGCTCGACCACGCCCGCGGCACCCATGCGCCGCACACCGTTTTCGAGGAACTGTGGGGCGAGGCCATACGCCGTTCCTCGCACCACTACGGCTGTCATGTGGCGGCACTCCAGTACCTCTCCGCCCAGTGGTACGGCTCGCACCGCGAGTGCTTCGACTTCGCCGAGCGGGCCGCCGAGGACTCCCTGCCGGGCTCCCTGATCCGCGCGCTCCCGGCCCGCGCGGCCTTCGCCTACCTCGTGGGCGGCGCGGGCCGGGCCATCCCGTACGAGCGGATCGACGCGGCGGCCGACCTCGGCATCGAGCTGTCCGCCGCCTACGAGCCGGGCGACCCGTGGCCGGCCGAGGTCCGCAATCTGCTCGCCTATGTGCTGGTCGTGCGCAGACGCTGGCCGGAGACACTGGAGGAATTCCGGCGTATCGGGCCGTATGCCACGTCTTTCCCGTGGCTGCATCTCGCCGCCGACCCGCTGGGGCAGTTCCTCGAACTGCGCGAGTTCGTGGGAACCGAGGTCGCCGCGGGCATGCCGTGGGGACGGGACCGCCAGAAGCCCGGACGAGCCCGGTCCGACGGCCATTACGCTTGAGCGTTGTGACCACCGCACGCCTTCCGCTCTTCCCGCTCAACTCGGTCCTGTTCCCCGGGCTCGTCCTGCCGCTGAACATCTTCGAGGAGCGTTATCGCGCCATGATGCGCGATCTGCTGAAGACCGGCACCGACGCTTCCGGCCCCTCCGACTCCGGCGACGAGGCCGGCGACGAGCCGCGCCGCTTCGCCGTCGTGGCGATCCGCGACGGCCGGGAGGTCGCGCCGACCGCCCCCGGGCTGCCCGACCAGACCGCGCAGCCCGAGAAGGGCCCGGCGGCGGGCTTCGGGTCCGACCCGATCCAGGCCTTCCACCGGGTCGGCTGCGTCGCGGACGCGGCCACCATCCGGGAGCGCCCGGACGGCAGCTTCGAGGTGCTCGCCACCGGCACGACCCGGATCCGCATCCTGTCGGTGGACGCGAGCGGGCCGTATCTGACGGCCGAGTTCGAGGAGATCCCCGAGGAGCCGGGCGAGGAGGCGGGCGCGCTCGCCGAGGGCGTCCTGCGCGCCTTCCGCTCGTACCAGAAGCGGCTCGCGGGAGCCCGGGAACGCTCCCTGGCCGGCACCGCGGACCTGCCCGACGAGCCGTCGGTGGTGTCCTATCTGGTCGCCGCGGCCGCGGTCCTGGACGTGCCGGCCAAGCAGCGCCTGCTCCAGGCGCCCGACACGGCGACCCGGCTGCGCGAGGAGCTCCAGCTGCTTCGCGCGGAGACCGCGGTCATCCGCCACCTGCCCTCGCTCCCGGCGGTGGACCTGACGCGCGCCCCGACCAGCCCCAACTGACGTACCGGAGAGCCGAGTTGGCCAAGAAGAAGCAGCAGAGCGGGGGGACTCCGGCGACGGTGGCCCTGACTAAGGCGGGCACCGCGTTCACCGTGCACGCCTACGAGCACGACCCGTCCTCCGCCTCGTACGGCGAGGAGGCGGCGCAGGCTCTGGGAGTGACTCCGGACCGGGTGTTCAAGACGCTGGTCGCCGACGTGGACGGCGAGCTGACCGTCGCGGTGGTCCCGGTGGCCGGATCGCTCGACCTGAAGGCGCTGGCCTCGGCGGTCGGCGGCAAGCGGGCCGCGATGGCGGACCCTGCGGCCGCCGAGCGCACCACCGGCTATGTGCGCGGCGGCATCTCGCCGCTCGGCCAGCGCAAGAGGCTGCGGACGGTCCTGGACGACTCGGCGTCCGGGCACGCCACGATCTGCGTCTCGGCGGGCCGCCGCGGCCTGGAGGTCGAGCTGTCCCCCACCGACCTGGCGGCTCTCACGGGGGCCCTGCTCGCCCCGATCGGGCGTGTCTAGATACCCCCGCGTTCCGGACAAGCTCCGCCGGGCGGGCCCTGGGGTCTCGACGTACCTCCGGTCCTCGACTAGAACCCGTGGGCGGGAGGTACGCCCATGTCGAAGCGGACCCGCAAGCGGAAGTGGCGCATCAAGAAGGGCCGGGCCAACCACGGGAGGCGCCCGGCCTGACGCACCGTCAGGGGCCGGCCGAGTCCGGCCTTCCCGGTCCCGGGTCCTCCAGCGGCGGCACCTGCCACGCCGGATCCGGGTCCCGGGGCCCGAACAGCGCCGTGAGGCCCAGGTGGACGGCCATGGCGGCGATCGGCCAGGCGAGCAGCGCGCCCTTCGCGTCGAGCTTCAGCGGGGCGTCGAACGTGACGCCCTTGCCGGCCGCCTTCGCCGCGGCCACCACGTCCTGGTTCGGGCCGAGCCAGATGCCGAGGCGCCAGGCAAGCACCGAGCCGAGCAGCGCGCCGACCGCGAGGCCGACGACCAGGGCGATGCCGCCCTTCTTGCGGAACAGGAAGACCGCGGCCGCGCTGAGCGCGCCGAGTCCGAGCGCGAGCAAGATGAACGTTCCGTCACCGCCGATCGCCTCCTCCCCCTCGGTGTCCTTGAGGAAGACGGCCTTGTCGTCGGCGATCAGCGGCACCTTCGGCGCCAGCCACAGCCACAGCAGCCCGAGCGCCACCCCTGCCAGTGTCACGGCGAGGGCGACGAGCACCGCGTCCCGCAGGTCCTTCTTCATCGCGGGCGCCTCCTCGACGGGCCCGGGGTGCGATCCCCCGGTGTTCGTCTGCCACGGGTCGTTGCCCGGGGGCTGCTGATGGGGCGGTGTCAGAGGTGCGGTCACCCTGACATCGTGCCAGGCGTGTCTGTGCGTTGCCTCACCGGACCGCCGCCCGGCGGTAGGCCCACGCGGCCACGGCCAGCGAGACGACGCCGACGGCCGCGCACACCCCGAGGTCGAGCCCCACGAGAGACCAGTCGGGGTGCGCGTCGAAGCTGTGCGCGAACGCCTCGACGCCGTACGTGGAGGGCAGCAGATCACGGGCGTACGCGATGGGTCCCGGCATCCGGCCGGCCGGGAGCACGCCGAGGAGCAGCGCCGCCGACATCCCCAACTGGCCGAACAGCGTGGCGAGTTCCTGCCGCGGCGCGAGCAGCCCGAGGGCCGCGCCGAGTCCGGCGAGCGCGGCTCCGGCGAGCGGGATCACCGCGGCGAGGATCCACAGGTGCGCCATCGGAAGCCCGAACAGGACACAGCCGAACACGGCCGTGACGGCGACGCCGGGCACCGTGAAGGAGGCGTACGCGGCGGCCGTGCCGAGCACCACGGACGCGGGCGGCACGGGCAGCGTCGCGTAGTGGTCGAGGCCGCCGCCGGCCCGCAGCTGGCCGAAGTACTGGGCGAGCAGGTTGAGCGCGACGAAGGCGACGACGAGCACGCTCGATCCGGCGACCACCGCGCGGGCCTCGCTCCCGCCGTCCACCACCCCACGCATCAGGATCATGATGCCGACCGACTGGAAGGTCGCGACGAAGAGCAGCGGGATCCGCGCGACGCGGGCCCGCGAGAGCTGGGCGCGGTAGACGGCGGCGAGCGCGGGCAGCAGCCGGGCGCGGGGAGCGAGCGGGGCGGCGTCCGCGGCGCCGGGGCGCTGGGCGGCGCCGCCGACCGGAGCCCGGCCGGCCACGGCCTCCACGCTGCTCTCCAGAGGAATGGCGCTCACGCCTTCACCAGGCCTTCCGTGCGGCCGCCGAGCGCGAGGTAGACGTCTTCAAGGCTCGGCGTGGCCAGGGTGAAGTCGTCGAGGGCGGCGAAGGCGGGGCCGCCGGTGACGGTGGCCACGGCGGCGCGGGCCCGCTCGGGGCTGAGCCGCAGCGTCCAGCGCCGGCCGGCCTCCTGGGCCTCGGCGCGCAGCGCGGCGACCTCGGGGACCTCGACGGGGGCGCGGTCGCGCCACACGAGCTCGACCCGCACCTCGTCGGCGACCCGGGCCTTGAGCCCGGCGGGGGTGTCGCAGGCGATGACCTTGCCGCGTTCGATCACGGCGACCCGGTCGAGCACGGTCTCGGCCTCGATGACGTTGTGGGTGACGAGCAGGACGGTCGTGCCGTGCTCGGCCCGCCGCCGGTCGACGGCGGCCCACACGGCGCGCCGGGCGACCGGGTCCATGCCGGTGGTGGGCTCGTCGAGGACGAGGACGGGGCGCTCGCCGACGAGGGCGGCGGCCAAGCACGCGAGGCGCCGCTGGCCGCCGGAGAGCTTCTTGAGCGGCCGCCCGGCGATCTCGTCAAGACCGAGTTCGGCCAGTACCGCGTCGCGTTCGGCGCGGGCGTCGCGCAGGGTGAGTCCGCGCAGCCGGCCGGTGGTCTCGGCGGCGAGCGCGACGGTCAGCTCGTCGAGCGCGGTGGATTCCTGGCCGAGGTGGGCGATGAGGCGGGCGGCCCGTTCGGGGTGGCGCACCAGGTCGTGGCCGAGCACCTCGACGGAGCCGGAGTCGGGCCGCAGGAGCCCGGTCAGCTGGCGTACGAGGGTGGACTTGCCGGCGCCGTTGGGCCCGAGCAGTCCGAAGATCTCGCCGCGCCGCACGTCGAGGCTGATTCCGTCGGTGGCCCGGACCTCGGGCGTACCGGGCGCACCTCGGCGGCCCCTGGTCGCGGGGTACGTCTTGACCAGGCCCCGCACCGCGCAAACGGTGCCGGCCCGCGCCGCTGCTGTGCCGGTACTCACGGGGAACGAGCCTAAGGGGTCGAAGGACCCACCCGGCCCCGGGGGCGGTCATAAGCCGCCCCCTTGTCGTGGGCTACTCGCCGGCCGGCTGGCGTTCGGCGGCGGCCCGGACGTCGATCTCGCGCCAGAAGCCGGCCCGGATCGCGTACCGGTCGTGCTCGTCGATCTGGTCGTCCTTGTGCGCGAGGAGGCCGAACCGGGCGGCGTAGCGCAGGAGTTCACCGTCGATGCGGTGCGGGATGCGCGGGTACATGGTGGAGAGCTTCTGTACGTGCGAGGGCTCGGGGAGGCGTTCCATCCAGCGCCGGGCGAAGACCTGGCCGACTTCGTAGGGGTCGCCGCCGACGGTGGTGATGTCCTCCTCGCGGTCGGCCCAGCGCTGCTCGGCGCTGGTCAGCTGGGCCAGGGTCGGCAGGGAGGCGGTCTCGGGGGACTCGCCGAGGGCCGCGCCGGGGCGCTCGACCCACCCTTTGTCGGAGGACCAGCGCAGGGTGGCGGCCGAGGCGGGCGCGGGGGCGGCCGGGGCGCTGCCGGGCCCGCGCAGCGAGGCCAGGTCCTTCGGTGTCGGTACGCCCTTGACGCCGCTCGGGGCGGGCACCGCCGCGCCGTTCTCGCCGGGGGCCTCGGGGGGCGCGGTGCCGTTGCGCACGGAGGCGGCCTGGGCTTCGGCGGCCCGCTCGGCGGAGGCGGCGAGGGCGGATTCGGGCAGCGGCGCGGAGAGGATCGCGGCGATTTCGGGGCGGGGCGCGGGGGCTGGGGAGCAGATGCCGGTGAGGTCCCTGGCGCGGACGGCCTGGGTGATCCAGGCGCGGTCGAGCACCCGGCGCTCGTCGGCCTCGGCGACCAGGTCCTCGGACTGGTTGTAGTCGCCGTCGGCGGCCTGCACGGCCCACAGGTGGACGGCGACGCCGTGTTCCTTCGCGGACATCAGACCGGGCAGCAGGTCGCCGTCGCCGGTCACCAGGACCACGTCCGAGCAGGCGCGGTTGCGGGCGAGTTCGGTCAGCTCGGCGTGCATCGCGGCGTCCACACCCTTCTGCGCCCAGCGGCCGTCGCTGCGGGTCAGCGCGCCGAGCCGGACCGTCACCCTGGGCATCACGCGCAGCCGGCGGTGCTCGGGCTGCGGGACCCGGTCGGGGGCGCCGTCGAACCAGTAGATGCGGAGCAAGGGCTGCTGGGTGTCGGCCTCAGCGCGCTCGCGGAGCCCCTGGATCAGGGCGGCATGGTCGACGGTGATGCGGGAACGGGCCGGTTCCCCGGCGAGCAGACTCGCGGCGGCACCGAGCAGGTAACCGGCATCCACCAGGACGACGCAGCGGTCCATGCGTTCCACCCTCTTTCGGGAACGGAAAAGCCGAAGAAAAAGAAATAACAGGAGCGGGGGTACGGGAGATCACCCAATGAACTTCGGGTTTCCTTCGAGTCTGCCCGACCGCGCAAGGGTTGAGCACCGGAACTCGATCATCGGCGTGGCGGATTGGCGGGTCACTTCTCCGTCACACACGGTAATGATCCGAAATGCGCCCTTTGTTCATCTGTGTGAGTCTGACAGCGGCCCTGGCCCCGAGTTCCCCCACAGGAGGCAGCACCATGGCCAAGAACAAGAACCGCAAGTCGGGCAGTCAGCAGGACCGCTCCCAGGACGCCGAGCGCGGACAGGAGCAGTCGAAGTCCGCCGCCTTCGAGTCCCAGGCCGTGCCGCAGTCGCAGGCCCAGGGCAGCCCGGCAGATGTTGCCCGTAAGCACCAGCGTCGCTTCGGTCATAACTAGCCGTCATTGCGTGAAGAAGGGGCGCACCCGATGGGTGCGCCCCTTTCTCGTACCGGAAACGTCTTCGGAGGTCAGCCGGCCAGGCAGGACGGGCCGAGCAGCACCTTCAGGTCACCAAAAAGGGCCGGATCCGGCTGGACCCGGTGCCGGTCGAGCCGCAGCACGGTCGTCGAGCGCGGCCCCTGGAGCTTGATCCGCACCTCGGTGTTGCCCTTGTGGTGCCCCAGGATCTCGCCGAGCCTGCTGACCATCGGCGGGGTGACCTTCACCGTGGGGATGGTCAGGACGACCGGCGCGTTGGTGCCCGCCGACGACAGGTCGGGGACCATCAGCTCCATCGCGACCAGGCGCGGGATGTCCTCGCGCTTGTCGAGGCGTCCCTTGACGAACACCACGGCGTCCTCGACGAGCTGGGTCGAGACCAGCTGGTAGGTGGCCGGGAAGAACATGCACTCGATGGAGCCGGCCAGGTCTTCGACGGTGGCGATCGCCCAGGCGTTGCCCTGCTTGGTCATCTTGCGCTGGAGGCCCGAGATGATGCCGCCGATGGTGACGATCGAGCCGTCCGCGTAGTCCCCGCCGGTGAGCTGGCCGATGCCCGCGTCCGCCTTGTCGGACAGGACGTGCTCCAGGCCGAAGAGCGGGTGGTCGGAGACGTACAGGCCGAGCATCTCGCGCTCCTGGGCGAGCAGGTAGGACTTCTCCCACTCCACGTCGCCGAACTCGACGTCGAGGCCGAAGCCCGGCTCGCTGCTGTCCTCGTCCATGCCGCCGAAGAGGTCGAACTGGCCCTCGGCCTCCTTGCGCTTGACCTGCACCACGTTGTCGATCATGGGCTCGAACTGGGCGGTCAGGCCCTTGCGGGTGTGGCCCATCGTGTCGAAGGCGCCCGCCTTGATGAGCGATTCCGTGGTGCGCTTGTTGCAGGCGGCGGCCTCGACCTTGTCCAGGTAGTCGGGGAAGGAGGCGAACTTCCCCTTCGCCTTGCGGGAGCGGATGATCGAGTCGACCACGTTCGTACCGACGTTGCGGACGGCCTCCAGGCCGAACAGGATCACGTCGTCGCCCTGGGCGGCGAAGTTGTGCACCGACTCGTTCACGTTCGGCGGCAGCACCTTGATGCCCATGCGCCGGCACTCGTTGAGGTAGACGGCCGACTTGTCCTTGTCGTCCTTCACCGAGGTGAGCAGCGCCGCCATGTACTCGGCCGGGTAGTTGGCCTTCAGGTACGCGGTCCAGTAGGTGACCAGGCCGTACGCCGAGGAGTGCGCCTTGTTGAACGCGTAGCCGGCGAACGGCACCAGGACGTCCCACAGGGCCTGGATCGCCTGGTCCGAGAAGCCGTTCTTCTTGGCACCCGCCTGGAAGATCGTGAAGTTCTTCGCCAGTTCCTCGGGCTTCTTCTTGCCCATCACGCGGCGCAGGATGTCGGCCTCGCCGAGCGAGTACCCGGCGATGATCTGGGCGGCCTTCTGCACCTGCTCCTGGTACACGATGAGGCCGTAGGTCAGACCGAGCGTCTCCTTCAGGGGCTCTTCGAGCTCCGGGTGGATCGGCGTGATCTCCTGGCGGCCGTTCTTGCGCTCGGCATAGTTCGTATGCGAGTTCATGCCCATCGGGCCCGGCCGGTACAGGGCCGAAACGGCGGAAATGTCCTCGAAGTTGTCGGGCTGCATCTGGCGGAGCAGCGAGCGCATCGGGCCGCCGTCGAACTGGAACACGCCCAGCGTGTCACCGCGGCAGAGCAGCTGGTACGTCTTCGGGTCGTCCAGCGGCAGCTCCAGGAGCTCCAGGTCGACGCCCTTGTTGGACTTCACCATCTTGACGGCGTCGTCCATGATCGTCAGGTTGCGCAGGCCCAGGAAGTCCATCTTGATCAGGCCGAGCGACTCGCACTGGGGGTAGTCCCACTGCGTGATGGTGACGCCGTCGGTGTGCCGCACCCAGATCGGGGCGTGGTCGACGATCGGCTCGCTGGACATGATCACGCCGGCCGCGTGCACACCCATCTGCCGGACCAGGCCCTCGACGCCCTTGGCGGTGTCGATGACCTTCTTCACGTCCGGCTCGTTCTCGTACATCGCCCGGATCTCGCCCGCCTCGCTGTAGCGCGGGTGCTTGGGGTCGGTGATGCCGGAGAGGTCGATGCCCTTGCCGAGGACGTCGGCGGGCATCGCCTTGGTGAGGCGGTCGCCCATCGCGTACGGGTAGCCGAGCACCCGCGCGGAGTCCTTGATGGCGTTCTTCGCCTTGATCTTTCCGTAGGTGCCGATCATGGCGACCTTGTCGGAGCCGTACTTCTCCGTCACGTACCTGATCACTTCGACGCGCCTGCGCTCGTCGAAGTCGATGTCGACATCGGGCATGGAGACGCGCTCGGGGTTGAGGAACCGCTCGAAGATCAGGCCGTGCGTGATCGGGTCGAGGTCGGTGATGCCCATGGCGTACGCGACGATCGAACCGGCGGCGGAGCCTCGGCCGGGGCCGACCGCGATGCCGTTGTTCTTGGCCCACATGATGAAGTCGGCGACCACGAGGAAGTACCCGGGGAAGCCCATCTCCAGGATGATCCCGATCTCGTACTCGACCTGCCGCTGGCGGTCCTCGGGGACGCCTGCCGGGTAGCGCCGCTTCATTCCGCGCGCGATCTCCTCGCGGAACCAGGTGACCTCGGTGTATCCGTCGGGGATGTCGAACTTCGGCATCAGGTTCTTCTCGGCGAACATCCCCTCGGTGTCGATCTGCTGCGCGACGAGGAGGGTGTTGGCGCACCCTTCCTGCCAGGCGTCCGAGGAGTCCACCGCGTACATCTCCTCGGTGGACTTGAGGTAGTAGCCCGTGCCGTCGAAGCGGAAGCGGTCCGGGTCCGAGAGGTTCTTGCCGGTCTGGATGCAGAGCAGGGCGTCGTGCGCGGTCGCCTCGTGGGCGTAGGTGTAGTGCGAGTCGTTGGTGACGAGCGGCGGGATGCCCAGCTTCTTGCCGATCTCCAGGAGCCCGTCGCGGACCCGGCGCTCGATCTCGATGCCGTGGTCCATCAGCTCCAGGAAGTACTTGCCCTCGCCGAAGATGTCCTTGTAGTCGGAGGCCGCCTGCACCGCCTCGTCGAACTGGCCGAGCCGCAGCCGCGTCTGGACCTCGCCGGAGGGGCAGCCGGTGGAGGCGATCAGCCCCTCCGACCACTGCGAGATCGTCTCCTTGTCCATCCGCGGCCACTTCTGCAGCCAGCCCTCGGCGTACGCGTCCGAGGAAAGGCGGAACAGGTTGTGCAGGCCCGTCTTGTTGTGCGCCCAGATCGTCTTGTGCGTATAACCACCCGAACCGGACACGTCGTCGCGCTTCTGGTGCGGCTGGCCCCACTGGATCTTGCGCTTGTTGCGCCGCGACTCGGGGGCCACGTACGCCTCGATGCCGATGATCGGCGTGACGCCCGCCTTCTTCGCCGAATGGAAGAAGTCGTAGGCACCGTGCAGGTTGCCGTGGTCGGACATGGCGATGTGCGACATGCCCATCTCATTGCAGGCGTCGAACATGTCCTTGAGCCGCGCGGCACCGTCCAGCAGCGAGTACTGGGTGTGGACGTGAAGGTGCGTGAACGGTGTCTTGGACGTGCCAGTCACGGGTGGGGCCTCCAACGGCAAGAGGGGGTTCGCGGAGCAGGGGGGACAGCCTTGGAGTCTACGTCGCCCCGCTGACAGCCGAGGGGGGAACCGCGGCGCGAAGCGCCCCGACGAGGGGCGGCGGCCGGGCGGCGGGCGGGCACTCCGAGGTACGGTCGCGCGTTGGAAGGGGCACACCCCGTCCCGATCGTGACGCAGGCAGTACGCACCAGGAGGCACCCAGCGATGTCGGTCCCGCAGCCCAGCGCGGAGACGCGCGGCGAAGAGATACTCGCCGTTTTCGAGACCGCGTTCGGCGAGCTCCTGGCCGCCGACCCGGCCGCTTTCCGGGTCAAGTTCCGCAAGATGGCGGCCTCGGCGTTCGCCTTCTACCGGGGCACGGCCTGCCTGTTCTACGCCGACCTGGAGCGCGAACAGCACGGCGGCCCCTACCTGGACGAGCGCACCGGCCGGGTCTGGATCCACGGCGACCTGCACGCCGAGAACTTCGGCACGTACATGGACGCCAACGGCCGCCTGATCTTCAACGTCAACGACTTCGACGAGGCGTACGTGGGCCCCTTCACCTGGGACCTCAAGCGGCTCGCCGCCTCGCTCGCCCTGATCGGCTACACCAAGGCGTTCAGCGACGAGCAGATCACCTCCCTGGTGCGCACCTACGCCGCCGCCTACCGCGAGCGCATCCACGCCCTCGCCTCGGGCGCCAAGGACGACGAGGTGCCGCCCTTCACCCTGGACACCGCCGAGGGCCCGCTGCTCGGCGCGCTGCGCGACGCCCGCGCCAGGACCCGGTTCGCGCTGCTCGACTCGATGACCGAGATCCGGGAGTACGAACGCCGGTTCACCGAGGGAGACGGCTCGATCGAGCTGGACGCGGCGACCCGCTACAAGGTCCTCGCAGCCTTCGACGGCTACCTGGAGACGCTGCCCGAGGAGAGCCTGGTCCGCCCCGACTCCTACCGCGTGAAGGACGTCGTCGGGCGCCGCGGGATCGGGATCGGCTCGGCCGGGCTGCCCTCGTACAACATCCTTCTGGAGGGGCACAGCGACGCCCTGGAGAACGATGTCGTGATCTACATCAAGCAGGCGCAGACCCCGGCCGTGTCCCGGCACATCACGGACCCGGCGGTGCGCGGCTACTTCGAGCACGAGGGGCACCGCACGGTGATCTCGCAGCGGGCGCTGCAGGCCGCCGCCGACCCGTGGCTGGGCTGGACCGAGCTGGACGGGGCGGGCCAGTTGGTCGCCGAGGTCTCGCCGTACGCGGTGGACCTGGACTGGTCGGACATCGACGACCCCGACGAGATCGCGGCGGTCGTCGCCGACCTCGGCCGGGCCACGGCCACGATGCACGCGGCGGCGGACGACGAGAGCGGCCACTCCGAGCTGGTGCCGTTCTCCACCGAGCGCGCCATCGACGCGGCGATCGCCGCCGACGAGGAGGGCTTCGCGGGCCTGCTCGTCGACTTCGCGCACTCCTACGGGGCGCGGGCCCGGGCCGACCACCAGATCTTCGTCGACCTGTTCCGCAACGGTCGGATTCCGGGTCTTTAGGGCCTGCCCGGCGGGTCCGGTCGCCGTCGGGGTGCCCGCGCCCGGGGCGAGATCCGCCGAGCAGTCCCCGGTCTCACCGAACTCTTAGGCACAGCAGACGGCCGGACATGGCACACTCACCCGCGATGGACATATCCGGGACGCAGCTCAGAGCGGCACGCGCGGCGCTTTTCACGGCGCTCGTCGTGACGCTCTCCGCCGCGTCCCACGTGCTGCTCTCGCAGGTCCCGCTGCCTCTCACGCTGGTGGCCGCGGCGGCCGGCGCGGTGTTCGTCATCGCGTACGCGCTGGCCGGCCGCGAGCGCGGCTACTGGGCGATCGCGGGGGCGCTCGTCCCGCTGGAGCTGGCCGCCGACACCCTGTTCACCACCGGCCAGCACGTCTGTTACGGCCCGGCCGGCGGGCCCGTCGCGGGCGCCCTGCGCGCGGTCGGCTTCGACGTGCTGTGCGGCGGCGGCACGCTGGGCGCGGTGCGCGCCCCGGCGAACGCGGCCACCCTGCTGACCCACCCGGGCCCGGCCGTGCCCTGGCTGCTGCTCGCGGCCCACCTGACGGTCGGGCTGCTCGCCGCCCTGTGGCTGCGCCGGGGCGAGGCGGCGCTGGCCCGGCTGCTGCGCGCGGTCGCCGCGTTCGCGTTCCGGCCGCTGCTCGTCGCGGCCGCCGTGGTGCGCGCCGCCGTCGGCGCCGAGCGCCCGCTCGCGCGCCCGGCACACGGCAGGCCCGGCCCGTCGCACACCCGCCTCCTGGTGCACTCCGTGGCACGAAGGGGACCGCCCTGCCCGTCGCCCGGCCTCGTCTGAGGTCCGGGATCCGAGCACAGCAGTCCCCCGTCACCTTTCCCACCTGCCATCCGGAGAAAAAGATCATGAGTTCCCGCAACAGCCAGGCCAACAAGGCTGCCGCCCGCGAGCGGCTGCGAGCGGAGCGCGAGCGCGAGGCGAAGAAGGCCAAGACCCGCCGGCAGATCATCGTGGCCGTGTCCGCCGTGGGCGTCCTCGCCGTCGTGGGCGGTGCCAGCTACGCGATCATGCAGGCCATGAAGCCCACCGCGTGGGAGGCCGCCAAGGACAAGACGCTGGTGAAGCCCGCCAACTCGGGCAGCGACGGCACGACCGTCGTCATCGGCAAGGCCGACGCGAAGAAGACCCTGGAGATGTACGAGGACCCGCGCTGCCCGATCTGCTCGCAGTTCGAGCAGGCCGTCGGCCCGACGATCAAGAAGGACGTCGACGCGGGCAAGTACAAGATCCAGTTCATCGGTGCCACGTTCATCGACAACGGCAGCCCGGGCACCGGCTCCAAGACCGCGCTGAGCGCGCTCGGCGCCGCGCTGAACGTCAGCCCCGAGGCGTTCCTGGAGTACAAGTCGGCGCTCTACTCGGCCAAGTTCCACCCCGAGGAGACCACCGACAAGTTCAAGGACCGCGATTACCTGATCACGATCGCGGACACCGTTCCGGCGCTCAAGGGCAACGCGGCCTTCGACAAGGCGGTCAAGGACGGCACCTACGACAAGTGGGCGCTGGTCATGTCGGACAAGTTCAACAAGAGCGGCGTCCAGGGCACGCCCACGCTGAAGATGGACGGCAAGAAGATCACCGCGGACGGCTCGGACAACGCGCCGTCGGACCCGGCCTCCTTCACGGCCGCGATCGACAAGGCACTCAAGGGCTGATCCCCCGACAGCCGTTGAACGGGCAGTGCGAACCTCCGGGTCCGCGCTGCCCGTTCGGCGTTTCCGCGCGTCTACTCGCCGGCCAGGCCGTCGAGGAACCCAAGGGCGGTGCGCCAGGTCAGCTCGGCTGACGCCTCGTCGTAGTCGGGGAGCTGCGGGTCGGTGTAGAGGTGACCGGCGCCCGGGTAGCGGTAGATCTCCACGTCCGCGCCGGCCCGCTGCATCTGGAGGTACCAGGAGTTGAGCCAGTCCGCCGACTCGAACGGGTCCGGGTCCGCGACGTGCAGCTGGACCGGCAGCTCGTCCACGGCCGTGTTCTCCGCCATGTCCGAGGTGCCGTGGAGCAGCAGCAGGCCGCGGGCCCTCTCGTCGCCGAGCGCCAGGGTCTGCGCGATGGACCCGCCGAGCGAGAACCCGGCGTAGACGAGACCGCGCTCGGAGTAAGGGGCGGCGGCGAGAATGGCTCGTTTCAGGAGCTCGTCCTTGCCGATCTCGTCCTTGACCTCCCTGCCCTCCTCGACGGTCTCCACGGTGCGGCCTTCGTACAGGTCGGGGACGTGCACCTGGTGGCCGGCGGCCCGCAGCCGCTCGGCCGCCTCCTGTACGGCGGGACGCAGACCGTAGACCGAATGGAAAAGCATGATGTTCATGGGGCCATCGTGCCAGTTACGGTCGAAGGCATGGAGAACGTGCTGCGTCCGTTGATCGTCATCGGCGGCTCGGTCGTGCTCACGCTGGTGGTGGGGTGGCTGGCCGACCGGCTGCTGCGCAGAGCCGACGCCCGGCACCGCGAGACCCCGCTGTGGGGCCTGCTGCGGCGCTGCCGCATACCGCTGCGCCTCGTCCTGCTCACCGCGATATTGCGCGGCTCGTACGACGCGATCAAGTGGCGGCCGGTGCAGGACCACGAGGCGGGCCTCGGCCAGGCCCTGACGCTGGTCCTCATCGGCGCGAGCGCCTGGCTGGTGGTGCGGATCGCGACGGCCGTCGTGGAGTCCTCGTACACCCGTTACGCGGCCTCGACGCGCGATCCGGCCCGGGTCCGCCGGGTCCGCACGCAGGTCACGCTGATCCAGCGGGTGGTCAGCGCGATCGTCGCCGTGGTCGCCGTCGCGTCGATGCTGCTCACCTTCCCCGCGATGCGCACGGCGGGCACCTCCCTGCTGGCCTCGGCGGGCATCCTGGGCATCGTCGCCGGTGTGGCCGCGCAGTCCACCCTCGGCAACCTCTTCGCGGGGCTCCAGATCGCCTTCGGCGACATGGTGCGGATCGGCGACACGGTGGTGGTGGACGGCGAGTGGGGCGTCGTCGAGGAGATCACCCTGACCTTCCTCGCGGTACGCACCTGGGACGAGCGCCGCCTGACCATGCCGGTCTCGTACTTCACCAGCAAGCCCTTCCAGAACTGGTCCCGCGGCGGCGCCCAGATGACCGGCACGGTCTTCTTCCACCTGGACCACTCGGCCCCGCTCCCCCTGATGCGCGAACGCCTCGCCCTGATCCTGAAGGAGTGCCCGGCCTGGGACGGCCGCGACTCCTCCCTCGCGGTGACGGACACGACCCCGTCCACGATCCAGGTGCGGGCGACGGTGACGGCCAAGGACGCGGACGACATCTGGAAGGTGCGGGTGACGGTCCGGGAGCAGATGGTGGCGTGGCTGTACGCGGAGCATCCGTACGCGCTGCCGAGGATCACGACCCAGGACCGGCCCCCGTCCCCTCCGCCGGGCTGACACGCCCCCGGGGTCACCGCAGGCTGCGCACGTCCAGCTGCCGCAGCACCCTGTCCACGATCTCCGGGTCGGCCCCCGGCTCGCTGCGCGCGGACAGCACCTCGTGCCGAGCCGCGGACATCATCTCGCGCTGGATGCGCTGAACGGCCCGGAGCCGCTCCACCCGCTTGGCGTACGACTCCCGCCGCTCTTCATCGATCATGTCGGGACTGATCCGCGCCCCCACGTCGTACGCCCGCCGCTGCAACTGCTCCATGACGTCCTCGGGCAGCTCCTCGACGTCCTCGATCTCCTTCAGGCGCCGCTTCGCGGCCTTCGCGGCCCGGATCGCCAGGTCCCGCTCCAGGCCGCGCTCGGCGTCCGTGTCGGCCCGTACGCCCAGCGTCTTGACCAGCCAGGGCAGGGTGAGCCCCTGGAAGACCAGGGTGGTCATGATCACGGCGAAGGCGATGAAGACGATCTCGTCGCGGCCGGGGAAGGGCGAGCCGTCGTCCGTCTTCAGCGGGATGGCGAGCGCGAGGGCCACCGAGGCCACGCCCCGCATCCCGGCCCACCACATGACGATGGTCTCCCGCCAGGACGTGGGGATCTCCTCGTCGTAGTCGCGCTTGGTGTGCAGCCGCTTGGCGAGCCAGGTCGCCGGGAGCAGCCACAGCAGCCGTACGCCCACGACGACGCCGACCACGGCCGCCGCCCAGCCGAACATGTGCAGTTCGCGGCCGGTCGCGGTGCCGAACACGTTGTGGAGTTCGAGCCCGATGAGGCCGAACGCGACGCCGGTGACCAGGGTGTCGACGATCTGCCAGAACGTGGCCCCGGCGAGCCGGCCCTGTACGTCGTCGGCGTCCATCGTGTGCTCGGCGAGGAACAGCGCCACGGTCAGCACGGCGAGCACGCCGGAGCCGCCGAACTCCTCGGCCAGTACGTAGCCGACGAACGGGACCAGGAGGGTGAGCCCGATCTGGAGGGTGGGGTCGCCGAGCAGGCCCATCAGCTTGTTGGCGGCCCAGCCGAGGGCGAGGCCGACGACGACCGCGACCACGGCGGACAGCACCAGTTCACCGGCCGCCGACGCCCAGGAGAAGCTCCCGCTCACGGCCGCCGCGATCGCCACGTGGTAGAGCACGATCGCGGTGACGTCGTTGAACAGGCCCTCGCCCTCCAGGATCGACACCAGGCGGCGCGGCAGCCCGAGCGAGCCCGCGACCGCGGTCGCTGCGACCGGGTCGGGCGGTGCGACGAGCGCGCCGAGCGCGACGGCCGCGGCGATCGGCAGCCCCGGCACGATGGAGCTGGCGACGGCCGCGACGGCGGCCGTGGTCACGAAGACCAGCGCCACCGCGAGCAGGAAGATCGGCCGGACGTTGGCGGTGAACTGGCGCCAGGAAGTGCGCTGCACGGAGGCGTAGAGCAGCGGCGGAAGCACCAGCGGAAGGATGAACTCCGGCGGGACGTCCACGTTCGGCACGAACGGCAGCAGCGCCATCACGATCCCGCCGATCGTCATGAGCACCGGCGCGGGCAGCCCGAGGCGGTCCCCCAACGGGACCGTGACCACCGCGCCGAGAAGGAGCACGAGCAGCAGGGCCAGCTGATCCACGGATGCCCTCCGGGGCGGTGCGGGCCTGGGCGGCCTGGACGATCAAGGCCTCCAGCGTGCCACGCAACCTGCCCGAACCGCCCACCGAGGGGCAAAGCGCTCGGAGAGCGGCGCTACGGGAGCGCCCGCCGCATCGCGCGGTGCTCGATCCCCGCGTCCTGGAACTCCGGGCCGTACGCCTCGTACCCGAGCCGCTCGTAGAAGCCCAGCGCCTGCGTCTGCGCGTGCAGGTCGACCGCGGTGAGGCCGCGCTCACGGGCGGCGTCCTCGATGGCGCGCACCAGGGCCGCGCCCACGCCGAGCCCGCGGGCCGCCGCGGTGACCGCGAGCCGGCCGAGCGAGCCGACGCCCGCGTCTCCCGTCTTGTGCAGCACGTCGGGCCCGTACAGGAGCCGCCCGGTGCCGAGGGGTCCCTGGTCGCCCTCGGCGAGGACGTGCAGGGCACGCGCGTCGTACGCGTCGTACTCCACGTCCTCGGGGACCTGCTGCTCGACCACGAACACCTGCTTGCGCACGGCGAAGCAGGCCTCCCGGTCGGCGGCGTCCTCGGCGATGCGGACCCGGTAAGTGGTCACTCGCTCTCGGCCCGGATCGTGTCGAGGGCGTACTGGAGGTCCTCCGGGTACTGGCTCTCGAACTCGACCCACTGGCCGTCGGAGGGGTGCTCGAAGCCGAGCCGCACCGCGTGCAGCCACTGGCGCGTGAGCTTGAGGCGCTTGGCGATGGTGGGGTCGGCGCCGTAGGTGAGGTCGCCGACGCAGGGGTGGCGGTGGGCCGACATGTGCACGCGGATCTGGTGCGTGCGGCCCGTCTCCAGCTTGATGTCGAGCAGCGAGGCGGCGCGGAAGGCCTCGATCAGGTCGTAGTGCGTGACCGACGGCTTGCCCTCGGCGGTCACGGCCCACTTGTAGTCGTGGTTGGGGTGGCGCCCGATCGGGGCGTCGATGGTGCCGCTCATCGGGTCCGGGTGGCCCTGCACGAGCGCGTGGTAGCGCTTGTCGACGACCCGCTCGCGGAACTGCGCCTTGAGCGAGGTGTAGGCCCGCTCGGACTTGGCGACGACCATCAGGCCGGAGGTGCCGACGTCGAGGCGGTGCACGATGCCCTGGCGCTCGGCGGCGCCGGAGGTGGAGATGCGGTAACCGGCCGCGGCGAGGCCGCCGATGACCGTGGTGCCCGTCCAGCCCGGGCTCGGGTGGGCGGCGACGCCCACCGGCTTCATGATCACGACGATGTCGTCGTCGTCGTGGACGATCTCCATGCCCTCGACGGGCTCGGCGACGATCTGGACGGGGGCCGCCGCCTGCGGCATCTCGACCTCAAGCCAGGCCCCGCCGTGCACCCGCTCGGACTTGCCGACCACGGCGCCGTCGACCTGGACCTTCCCCGCCGCGGCAAGCTCGGCCGCCTTGGTACGGGAAAACCCGAACATGCGGGAGATGGCGGCGTCGACGCGCTCGCCTTCGAGGCCGTCGGGAACGGGCAGGGTGCGGATCTCGGGAATCGTGCTCACCCGTCGAGTATGCCTTGCCCCGCCGACATCCCCCGCCGCGCGTCCGGCGCCGGGGCCCCGGGCGAGGTGCTCAGTCCTTGTGGACGGTGCCGTCCGGGTCGAGGCCGCGGAAGGAGAGGATCACGATCAGGATGCCGCCGCACACGATCGCCGAGTCGGCGAGGTTGAAGACCGCGAAGCCCTTGGGGGCGATGAAGTCGACGACCGCGCCCTCGAAGATGCCGGGCGAACGGAAGATCCGGTCGGTGAGGTTGCCGAGCGCACCGCCGAGCAGCAGGCCGAGCGCGATCGCCCACGGCAGGCTGTAGAGCTTGCGCGCGAGCCGCGCGATCACCACGATCACGGTCGCCGCGATGATCGTGAAGATCACCGTGAACGCCTCGCCGATCCCGAAGGCGGCGCCCGCGTTCCTGATCGCGTTCAGCTGGAGCAGATCACCGATGACCTTGATCGGCTCGTGGTGCTCCAGCCTGGCCACCACGAGCATCTTGCTGCCGAGGTCGAGAAGGTAGGCGCAGAGTGCCACCGCGAACAGCACGGCGATCTTCCGCTTGCCCTTCGGCTGCTCGGCAGGGGCCGCCTGCTCGTCGGCCCCTTCCACATCCGGCGTACCGATGATGCGCTCCGCCTCTGCCACGTGAGTCCCTCAACCGACTAGGTGCCTGACTGAGCACGAGGGTACGGCACACCTGTACGGAGTCAGCCCCGCCGTTCCTGCTTCTGCTTGTCCTCGACGCACAGGGTGGCGCGCGGGAACGCCTGCATCCGGGCCTTGCCGATCGGCTTCCCGCAGACCTCGCAGTAGCCGTACGTCCCGGCGTCCAGGCGCTCCAGGGCGTGCTCGGTCTGCTCCAGGGTCTCGCGGGCGTTGG
Organism: Streptomyces sp. NBC_00212; assembly: GCF_045206365.1. Taxonomy (NCBI): domain Bacteria; kingdom Bacillati; phylum Actinomycetota; class Actinomycetes; order Kitasatosporales; family Streptomycetaceae; genus Streptomyces; species Streptomyces sp. NBC_00212. The sequence continues at coordinate 6,403,055 of NZ_CP108115.1, read as the reverse complement.
CGGCGAGCGCCATCTCGTGCTCGCGGGTGATGTTCTTGGTCCCGGTGTCGGCGTCGTCGTCGCCCGCACCGTCGCCCGAGTCACGCATCAGGCCGCTCAGTGCCGTCTCCGAGGCCGCGATCTCGCTGCGCAGCCGCAGCACCTCGCTGGTCAGCTCGTTGCGGGCCTCGGCGACCTCCTCCGGGGTCCACGGGTCCTCGCCGGGCCGGACCGGAAGCTCCCCCGGGGCGGTCGTGGCGACGGCACGGGCCGCCGGCACCGCCGACGCCGCGGCGGCCCTGGCCGCCGTTGCCCCTCCCGCAGTCTTCTTCGCAACCACCTTTTTGGCTCCCGTCTCTTCCGCGGCCGCAGCCGCCCCCTGGGCCGCGGTCGCGGCCTTCCTGGCGCCCGCCCCGGCCGACTTCGCCGGCGCCGTCTTGTCGGTCGCCTTGTCGGACGCGGCCCGCGCCGTCCCGGTTGCCTTGCCGGCCGCAGCCTTCTTGGCGACGGCCTTTTTCGCGGCCTTCTTGGCCGTCTTCCTGGCCGTCTTCTTGACGGGCGCCGCCTCGGCCGTCTCCTCGGCGGCTGACTCCTCAGCCGTCGTCTCCTCGGCCTCGGCCGCCTCCGCCGAAGCGGTCTCGGCAGTCCTGGTGGCCTTTGCGGTCTTGGCACCAGCGGTCTTCTTCGCCGCCGTCTTCTTGGCTGCGGTGCTCTTCTTCCCGTTCGTGTCCTTGGCCGCCGAGCCCGTGGTGGCACCTGCGGCAGCACGTGTGGCACCGGCTCTCCTGGACGCCGTTGTGGTCTCTACGGCGGTCTTCTTCGCCACCATGGCCGCGGCCCCTTCACATATTGTGATCTTGCACGCGAATCGTGCTGGGACGATAAATCGACCCCAGGCCCGCGGCAACGGGGCACGCCGCCGGTTCGCCCCGCCCCGGACCGGCGGCAAGACGAACCTGCATCCGTTGTGCCCAGCTCCCGGCCCGGTAATCCGCCGGACGGGCGGAGCCGGACTCCGCCGGGGGCCGTATGGCCATTCGGGTCATGTACGCGCCCTCTGCCACGGCCCGGCGAAAACCGGTCTGCCGCCCTTCGCCGGGCCCCGTACACTGGCCGAAGCGAGAGGCGTGGACGGGACGAGTAGCGGCGTACGCAGCCAAGAGCGATCCGGGGACGGTGTGAGCCCGGAGGCGAGCGCGCGGTGAAGATCACCCCCGAGCCGCCGGAAGAAAGGCTCCCCACCGGGGAGTCCGGTAGAACCGGCTTCGCGACCCCAATGAGGGGGCGGTGTTCCGCACACCGCCAAGGAGGGTGGTACCGCGGGAAGCGCCCCACGAGGGCCGCCTCTCGTCCCTCCGACGGAACCGCACGACGATCCGCCGGAGGATGAACGGATGTCGCAGTACCGCCAGGTGCCCGCCCAGGTAGACCTGCCCGCCCTTGAGCACGCCGTGCTCGACTTCTGGGAGCGGTCCAAGGTCTTCGCCAAGAGCCTCGAACAGTCCGAGGGCCGCCCCGAGTGGGTCTTCTACGAGGGCCCGCCCACCGCCAACGGCATGCCGGGCGCGCACCACATCGAGGCCCGCGTCTTCAAGGACGTCTTCCCCCGCTTCCGCACGATGCAGGGCTACCACGTGGCCCGCAAGGCCGGCTGGGACTGCCACGGCCTGCCCGTCGAGCTGGCGGTCGAGAAGGAGCTCGGCTTCAACGGCAAGAAGGACATCGAGGCGTACGGCATCGCCGAGTTCAACGCCAAGTGCCGCGAGTCCGTGACCCGCCACACCGACGCCTTCGCCGACCTCACGACCCGGATGGGCTACTGGGTCGACCTGGACGACGCCTACCGCACCATGGACCCGCAGTACGTCGAGTCCGTGTGGTGGTCCCTGAAGGAGATCTTCAACAAGGGCCTGCTCACCCAGGACCACCGCGTCGCCCCCTGGTGCCCGCGCTGCGGCACGGGCCTCTCGGACCACGAGCTGGCGCAGGGCTACGAGACGGTCGTCGACCCCTCGGTCTTCGTCCGCTTCCCGCTCACCGGCGGCCCGCTCGCGGGCGAGGCGGCCCTCCTGGTGTGGACGACGACCCCGTGGACCCTGGTGTCCAACACGGCGGTCGCGGCCCACCCCGAGGTGACGTACGTCGTCGCGACGAACGGCGAAGAGAAGCTGGTCGTGGCCGAGCCGCTCCTGGAGAAGGCGCTCGGCGAGGGCTGGTCGGTGACCGGCCAGAGCTTCACCGGCGCCGAGATGGAGCGCTGGACCTACCAGCGCCCCTTCGAGCTGGTCGAGTTCCCGGCGCCCGCCCACTACGTGGTGAACGCCGACTACGTGACGACCGAGGACGGTACGGGTCTGGTCCACCAGTCCCCCGCCTTCGGCGCCGACGACCTCCTGGTCTGCAAGGCGTACGGACTGCCGGTCGTGAACCCGGTCCGCCCCGACGGCACCTTCGAGGAGGACGTCCCGCTGGTCGGCGGCGTCTTCTTCAAGAAGGCGGACGAAAAGCTGACGGAGGACCTCAAGGAGCGCGGCCTGCTCTTCCGCCACGTCCCGTACGAGCACAGCTACCCGCACTGCTGGCGCTGCCACACCGCGCTGCTCTACTACGCGCAGCCGTCCTGGTACATCCGCACCACCGCCGTCAAGGACGCGATGCTGCGGGAGAACGAGAAGACCAACTGGTTCCCCGACTCGGTCAAGGAAGGCCGCTTCGGCGACTGGCTGAAGAACAACATCGACTGGGCGCTGTCCCGCAACCGCTACTGGGGCACCCCGCTGCCCATCTGGCGCTGCGAGGAGGGCCACCTGACCTGCGTCGGCTCGCGCGCGGAGCTGACCGAGCTGACGGGCACGGACCAGTCGGCCCTGGACCCGCACCGCCCGTACATCGACGACGTGACGTTCACCTGCACCGACGAGGGCTGCGCCCTGACCGCGGTGCGCGTGCCGGAGGTCATCGACGCCTGGTACGACTCGGGTTCGATGCCGTTCGCGCAGTACGGCTACCCGCACCGGAACAAGGAGCTCTTCGAGTCCCGCTACCCGGCGCAGTTCATCAGCGAGGCCATCGACCAGACCCGCGGCTGGTTCTACACGCTGATGGCCGTGGGCACCCTGGTCTTCGACAAGTCCAGTTACGAGAACGTCGTGTGCCTGGGCCACATCCTGGCCGAGGACGGCCGCAAGATGTCCAAGCACCTCGGCAACACCCTGCAGCCGATCCCGCTGATGGACCAGCACGGCGCCGACGCGGTGCGCTGGTTCATGGCGGCCGGCGGCTCCCCGTGGGCCGCGCGCCGGGTGGGCCACGGCACGATCCAGGAGGTCGTGCGCAAGACGCTCCTGACCTACTGGAACACGATCGCCTTCCAGGCCCTGTACGCCCGTACGTCCAACTGGGCGCCCAGCGCGGCGGACCCGGCCCCGGCCGACCGCACGGTCCTGGACCGCTGGCTGCTCTCCGAGCTCAACTCCCTTGTGGAGGGCGTCACTTCGGCCCTGGAGTCGTACGACACCCAGAAGGCGGGCAAGCTGCTCTCCTCCTTCGTCGACGACCTCTCCAACTGGTACGTACGCCGCTCGCGCCGCCGCTTCTGGCAGGGCGACAAGGCGGCCCTTCGCACCCTGCACGACGTGGTCGAGACGGTGACCCGTCTGATGGCCCCGCTGACGCCGTTCATCACCGAGCGCGTCTGGCAGGACATGGTGGTGCCGGTGACCCCGGACGCCCCGGAGTCCGTCCACCTCACGTCCTGGCCGAAGGCGGACACAGCGGCGATCGACCCGGCGCTCTCCTCGCAGATGGCGCTGGTACGCCGCCTGGTGGAGCTGGGCCGGGCCACCCGCGCGGAGTCGGGCGTCAAGACCCGCCAGCCCCTCTCGCGCGCCCTGGTCGCGGTGACGGGCTTCGAGACCCTCTCGACCGAACTGCACGCACAGATCACGGAGGAGCTGAACGTCTCCTCCCTGGCCTCCCTCTCCGAGGTCGGCGGCTCGCTGGTCGACACCACGGCGAAGGCCAACTTCCGAGCCCTGGGCAAGCGGTTCGGCAAGGGCGTGCAGGACGTGGCGAAGGCGGTGGCGGCGGCCGACGCGGCGGCCCTGTCCGCCTCGCTGCGCGACACGGGCACGGCATCGGTCGAGGTCAACGGCGAGCCCGTATCGCTGGCGCCCGACGAGGTCATCATCACCGAGACCCCCCGCGAGGGCTGGTCGGTGGCCTCGGACTCCGGCGCGACCGTCGCCCTCGACCTGGAGATCACCCCGGAGCTGCGCCTGGCGGGCCTGGCCCGTGACGCGATCCGGCTGATCCAGGAGGCGCGCAAGAACAGCGGCCTGGACGTGGCGGACCGGATCGCGGTGCGCTGGGAGTCCACCGACCCGGAGGTCACCTCGGCCCTGACGGCCCACGCGTCGCTGATCGCGGACGAGGTTCTGGCGACGGATTACGCAGCGGGCTCTGCCGACGCCACGTACGGCGAGGAGTTCAAGGACGAGCCGCTCTCCCTGACCTTCCGCCTCCGCAAGGCGTAACGGCCCCCTCGCACCGACGGCCCGCCCCTGGAATCCCGGGGGCGGGCCGTCGCGTTTGTCTCCCCCACCCCGCCCCTTCCCGAGACCCTCCGGGGGTGGGGGTGGGGAGGGTCGTTTCCTGGGGGCTGCGCCCCCAGACCTCCTGACGGGGGCTGCCGCCCCGCGCCCCCGCTCCGGGGCCCCGCCCCGGACCCCGTTCGCGCCTGAAGGGCGCTCGTCCTCAACCGCCGGACAGGCTGAAGATGCCGGTGCTGGCCAGGATCAACCTGCTAGGGGCGCGGGGAACTGCGCGACCAGCCACGAACGGCCCGCAGCCGAAGTCGGACCGCGGGGACCCGGGGGCAACGCCCCGGCAACGGACCTCAGCCCATCCCCACCCCCGGAGGGTTTAGGGAAGGGGCGGGGAGGGGCCAACAGGGTCCGGGGCGGAGCCCGGCGCATCCCGCCCGGACGCAAACCCGCCCCCGGAGCCACGCGGCGGAGCCGCAGAGTGTCACAGCGGGAAGGGGCGGGGTGGGGGCAAAGCCCGCCGCAGGCGTCCACCACCCGCAGCCGGCCGACCGCCCCCGTCCAGGGGCACGGCAAAGGGCCGGTACCAGGGGGAAACCCCGGTACCGGCCCTCGCAGCCTGCCGACGGCTACGCGCGGGTCACGCGCGCAGACCCCGTCAGTTGTCGTCCTCGTCGATCAGAAAGCCGCGCATCGGCGAAGGAGCCTGCTGCATGGGCGAAGGCCCCTGCGGCCGCACCGGCGCCATCGGCTGCGTCATCGCCGGCGACATCTGCTGCTGGCCACCGTAGGACGGCGCACTCGGCATGGACTGCTGGCCGCCCATGGACGGCTGGCCACCCATCGGGTGCCCCATCGCACCGGCACCGGCCGACGCCATGGACCCGCTCATCTGCGGGGCCGGCGGCAGCGACGCGGTCGCCGGGGTACGCGGCGGCGCGAGCGAGTCGTCGGCCTGGGTCTCCAGCTGACGCAGCTGGGACTCCAGGTAGGACTTCAGCCGCGTGCGGTACTCGCGCTCGAAGCCGCGCAGGTCCTCGACCTTGCGCTCCAGCGTGGCGCGGGCGGACTCCAGGGAGCCCATCGCGACGCGGTGCTTTTCCTGCGCGTCCCGCTCCAGGGCGTCCGCCTTGGCACGGGCGTCGCGCTCCAGACCCTCGGCACGGGACCGGGCCTCGCCGACGATCTTGTTGGCCTCGGAACGGGCCTCCGCGATCGCCTGGTCGGCGGTCTGCTGCGCGAGCGAGAGCACCCGGGCGGCGCTGTCGCCACCGGGAGCCGGGGCCGGCTGTCCCATCTGCGGACCATGGCCGCCCATGGGGCCACCCATCTGGCCCATGGGGCCCTGACCGAGCTGGTTCTGGCCCATGGGGCCCTGACCCAGCTGGTTCTGGCCCATCGGACCCTGACCCATGGGGCCCTGGCCCATCTGGCCCGGGCCGTGCTGGCCCTGCGGGCCGTGGCCGCCAGGTCCTGCGGGCAGCTGCGGCGCACCGCTGGGCAGCTGGGGCGGACCCATCTGCGGCTGCTGCTGGACCTGCGGCGGACCGGATATGGCGGCGGGCACGGGGGCACCCGGGCCTCGGCCGTCCTGCGGCTCCTGCTTGCGCATGCCCTGCTGCTGGTTCTGCGCGGCGGCGCGGGTGGCGGCGGCCAGCTTGGCGCGCAGATCCTCGTTCTCGCGCAGCAGTCGCGTCAGCTCCGACTCGACCTCGTCGAGGAAGGCATCAACCTCGTCCTCGTCATAGCCTTCTCGGAGGCGGACCGTCGTGAACTGCTTGTTCCGCACGTCCTCGGGGGTCAGCGGCATCTCTTCTTCACCTCTACGTAGTCGTCGGCAGTCGGCAGGACCGTATCGTTCACAACCTGACCACGATGCTGATCAGGATGTAGACGATGATCATCAGAACGAAGAAGGACAGGTCGAGTGCCACGCCCCCGAGACGCAGCGGCGGAATGAACCGCCGCAGAAGCTTGAGCGGTGGATCGGTGACAGTGTAGGTGGCCTCAAGAATGACCACCATCGCCTTGCCGGGTTGCCATGAACGGGCGAACTGGAAGACGTAGTCCATGACGAGCCGGAAGATCAGCACGATGAGGAAGCACATCAGCGCGATGTAGACCACCTGTAGTGCGACGCCCATCTCGCGCTTCCCTCTCCCCTTGCTTCACAAGCCCCGGCCCGTTCCCGGCCGGTTCGTTCCCGGTGTCGTGTCTCAGCTCTGGTTGAAGAATCCGCCCTCTGCGATGCGGGCCTTGTCCTCCGCCGTGACATCGACGTTAGCAGGAGACAGCAGGAACACCTTCTGCGTCACCCGTTCAATGCTGCCGTGCAGGCCGAAGACGAGTCCGGCGGCAAAGTCGACAAGTCGCTTCGCGTCGGTGTCGTCCATCTCCGTGAGATTCATGATCACCGGGGTGCCCTCGCGGAAGTGTTCCCCGATGGTACGGGCCTCGTTGTAGGTCCGCGGGTGCAGCGTGGTGATGCGGTACGGCTCCCGCTCGGACACGACCTTGGGCATGATCACCGGTGCGTTCTTCTCCAGGCTCGGACGTTCAGGTGTGATGGACGCCACGGGTGCAATTCGCGCCGGACGCCCGCTTTCTACCGATAGCTGAACCGGTTCCCTCGGCGCCGGAGGCTGAGTTGCTCGTACCGGTTCGTCCCGTTCGTCCTGGAGCGGGGACTGGTGCGGGGGCTGGTGCCGCCGACGGTCGCGCTCCGGTTCGGGCTCGGGCTCGAAATCGTCGTCGGGGTCGAATCCCCGGCCGTCGTACCCATCGTCCTCCACGAGGCCGAGGTAGACCGCCATCTTGCGCATCGCGCCGGCCATGCTCAGATTCCTCCGCTCTGTGGTGGATCGCTCCTGTCGCCAAGTGGCAGCGTCACCAAGGGCCCACGATCCACGCGGTCTGCCCACCGAAGAGTGGGAATGACCATATTTTCTGCTGTGGTCCGACTTGCTTCGCGACGTTACCCGAGCCGGGGTCGGACTCCGAGTACCGCCGTTCCGACGCGTACATGTGTCGCTCCGGCCGCAACGGCCTCTTCGAGGTCCGCACTCATCCCTGCTGACACCATGTTCGCAGCCGGATGGTCCGCGCGCAGGCGGGATGAGAATTCCAGCAGCCGCTCGAAGGCGGCCCGTTGCCGGCCGGCGTACTCACCGGCCAGCGGCGCCACCGTCATCAGACCGTCGAGCCGGAGCCCGGGCGCCCGGTCGACCAGCGCGGCCAACTCTTCGATTCCGTCGGGGGCGACGCCTCCGCGCTCGCCCCGCGCGCCGGACTCGGCGTCCAGGGCGACCTGGATCAGACAGCCCAGCTCCCGCCCGGCCCGGACGGCCGCGGTCGAGAGCGAGCCGATCAGCTTGGCCCGGTCGATCGACTGCACCATATCGGCATAACCAGCAACAGAACGAACCTTGTTGGTCTGCAACTGGCCCACGAAGTGCCAGGTCAGGTCGAGGTCCGCACAGGCCGCCGCCTTGGGGGCCGCGTCCTGGTCGCGGTTCTCCGCGACATGGCGTACGCCCAGCTCGTGCAGCAGGCGCACGTCGCTCGCCGGGTAGGTCTTGGTGACCACGATGAGGGTCACGTCCGCCCGCTTGCGCCCGGCCGCGGCGCAGGCTGAGGCGATACGTTCCTCCACCCGTGCCAGGTTCGCGGCGAGTTCCGTCTTGCGATCCGTCATGAGTCGTCAGTCCAGCCAGACATATCCGGCGAGCCGCCCAGTGGTGCGGTCGCGGCGGTACGAGAAGTGGTCGAGCGATTCGAGCGTGCAGACCGGTGAGGCCTCGACGTCGGTGACGCCGAGGGCCGCCAGTTGTACGTGCACCCCCGCGGTGACGTCCACGGCGGGCGTGCCCCAGCTGGTCTCGGACCAGGCGGCGGGCTCGGCCTCGGCGACCTCGGCCCGCATCCGCTCGGGCACTTCGTAACAGCGTCCGCAGACGGCGGGGCCGGTGCGGGCGACGATCCGGGCCGGGTCGGCGCCGAGCGAGACCATCGCCTCGACGGCGGCGGGCACCACGCCCGCCACCATTCCCGGCCGGCCCGCGTGGGCCGCGCCCGCGACCCCCGCCACCGGGTCGGCGAGGAGGACCGGGGTGCAGTCCGCGGTGAGTACGGCGAGCGCGGTGTCGCGACGGCCCGTCACCACCGCGTCCACCGCGGTCGCGTCACCCGGGCCGAAGGGGCCGTCGACGACGGCGACCTCGCGGCCGTGCACCTGGTTCATCCAGACCACCCGGGCCGGGTCAAGACCGAGCGACCCGGCGGCGAGCTCGCGGTTGGCGCGGACCGAGGCGGGGTCGTCGCCGACCGCGCCGCCGAGGTTGAGCTCCTCGTACGGAACGGCGCTCACCCCGCCCCACCGGTCGGTGAAGGCGAAGTGCGCGCCGCTCACAGTGCCCTGCTCTCGTATCACTTCAAGAGATCGCTTCGAAACGTCACTTCAGTCACTTGAGGAAGTCCGGGACGTCCAGCTCTTCGGCCTGGCTGTCCGGGTAGGGACGGGCCGTCGGGATGGCCGAGGGGGCCGGGGCCTCGTTGACCGGGGCGGGCTCGACCGGGGCCGGCGGCTCCTCGCGGACCGTGCCGAGTCCGCCGAGCGGGCGGGACACCTCGGACGGGCGCGAAGGCGCGGGCTCGTCGCGCTTGCCGGCGGAGGCGCTGAGCACGTTCTCCCGGCGGGCCGGCGGCTGTCCGCCGTCGAAGCCGGCCGCGATGACCGTGACGCGCACCTCGTCGCCCAGGGCGTCGTCGATGACCGCGCCGAAGATGATGTTGGCCTCGGGGTGGGCGGCCTCGCTGACCAACTGGGCCGCCTCGTTGATCTCGAAGAGACCGAGGTCCGAGCCGCCGGAGATGGACAGGAGCACGCCGCGGGCGCCGTCGATGGAGGCTTCCAGGAGCGGCGAGGAGATCGCCATCTCGGCCGCGGCCACCGCGCGGTCGTCGCCGCGGGCCGAGCCGATGCCCATGAGCGCCGAACCGGCTTCCGACATGACCGACTTGACGTCGGCGAAGTCGAGGTTGATGAGGCCCGGCGTGGTGATCAGGTCCGTGATGCCCTGGACACCGCTGAGCAGCACCTGGTCCGCGGACTTGAATGCGTCCAGGACGCTGACCTGGCGGTCGGAGATGGAGAGCAGCCGGTCGTTCGGGATGACGATGAGGGTGTCGACCTCTTCGCGGAGCTCGGCGATGCCGTCCTCCGCCTGGTTCGCCCGGCGCCGGCCCTCGAAGGTGAACGGGCGGGTGACCACACCGATCGTCAGGGCGCCGAGCGAGCGCGCGATGTTGGCGACGACGGGGGCGCCGCCGGTGCCGGTGCCGCCGCCTTCGCCGGCGGTGACGAAGACCATGTCGGCCCCCTTGAGGACCTCCTCGATCTCCTCACGGTGGTCCTCTGCCGCCTTGCGGCCGACTGCCGGGTTGGCTCCGGCCCCGAGACCGCGGGTGAGTTCACGGCCGACGTCGAGCTTGACGTCGGCGTCGCTCATCAACAGTGCTTGTGCGTCAGTGTTGATCGCGATGAACTCGACGCCCTTGAGGCCGACCTCGATCATTCGGTTGATGGCATTGACACCACCGCCGCCGACACCGATGACCTTGATGACTGCGAGGTAGTTCTGCGGTGCTGCCACGTCGAAGGCCTCTCGCCTCGAGTTACGGGTCGTCACTTCGCGGTTGCCGCAAGGTGACGACGAATGCCGATTGGGACGGTCCGTATCGCCGGCCCGAACCCTAACGTTGAAGTTTAGGGTTACCAGTGTGTCTGTTCGCTGGACTCTTCCGAACAGGACACTAAGTCGACAAGTGGCGCGCGTTCAACGAACACGCCGAACCTCCCGTTTTTCTTTTCACCCTATGTGATCACCCGTGTCGCTGACCAACCAGGGTGCTGGCCAGCGCGTATGTCCGTCAACTACCCGATACCGCAGGGGCGGTGGGGGCGCTCACATCGAAGCGGGCCGACTTCGGCCGCGCTTTCATCAGTGCACTGAGGGTACGTCCCTTCAGCTCACCCTCCTCGTCGCTTCCCCACAGGACGGTGCGGCCGCCGGTCAACTCCAGCGTGACGGAGTCGTACGTGGAAATCTTGACGGAACGCGTCTCCTTGGCGACGGCGGGCGGGAGTTCGCCCGTGATGCGTACCGCTTCGAGGACCAGCCGGTCGGTGCCGAAGCGCCGCTGGCTCGGGGACTTCGAGGGGGTCAATTCGAGCAGCGGGAGGCCACCCAGGGGCTGTTGGATGGTGGCGAAACGCACACCCTTCGCGTCCACTTCGTCGAACTTCGCACCGTTCTTCATGACCAGCGCGGGCTTGCGTTCGGTCACTTTCAGACCGATCCCGTGCGGCCACGAACGGACCACCTCGACGGAGTCGATACGCCGCAGCTTCTGGCGCAATCGCGCCTCAATCGCGCCTGTATCGACGGAAATCAGCGGCGAACCGATCGGCACCGCGGCCACCGCCTCCACCTCATCGGGCGTCAGAATCTGTGTCCCGATGGTCTTCACGTGCTCGACGCGCAGCCAGGTGGAGGCGTAAAGCACCCAGATGGCGCCCGCACCGAGCAGCGCGGCGGCGATGCCGAGGACGATCAGACCGCGCCGACGGGGCAGCCGGAAGCGGCGGCCGCGCTGGGGACGGGGGCCGGACCGGCCGGACTTCACGGACTTCTTGGTCTGTCCGCCACCGCGCTGAGCGGTCGCCTGTCCGGCCACGGTCCCTGCCTTCCGTCAGTTGATCAGCGTCCTGCGATGGCCTCGTACACCATCTGCACGAGGAGTTGGTCGGCGTCGCGCCGCCCGAACTCGGCGGCGGAGCGCGACATCTCGTACAGCCGGTGCGGGTCGGCGAGTACCGGGAGGACGTTGCCCTGCACCCACTCCGGGGTGAGTTCGGCGTCGTCGACGAGGAGGCCGCCGCCGGCCTTGACCACCGGCTGGGCGTTCAGCCGCTGTTCGCCGTTGCCGATCGGCAACGGGACGTAGGCGGCGGGCAGCCCGACGGCGGAGAGTTCGGCGACGGTCATCGCGCCCGCGCGGCAGAGCATCATGTCGGCCGCGGCGTACGCGAGATCCATCCGGTCCACGTACGGTACCGGGACATACGGCGGCATCCCGGGCATGTTGTCGACACGCGGCAGTTCGTTCTTCGGGCCGACCGCGTGCAGGATCTGGATGCCGGAGCGCTGGAGCACCGGGGCGATCTGCTGGATGACCTCGTTCAGGCGCCGGGCGCCCTGCGAGCCGCCGGAGACGAGCAGCGTCGGAAGGCCGGGGTCGAGCCCGAACGCGGCGCGCGCCTCGGGGCGGACCCGGGCCCGGTCGAGGGTCGCGATCGAGTAGCGCAGCGGGATGCCGATGTAGCGGGAGTTGCGCAGCTTGCTGTCCGGGGTGGCGACGGCCACCGAGGCCGCGTACCGCGAGCCGATCTTGTTGGCGAGGCCGGGCCGGGCGTTGGCCTCGTGGACCACGATCGGCACCCCGAGCCGCTTGGCCGCGAGGTAGCCGGGCAGCGCCACGTAGCCGCCGAAGCCGACGACGCAGTCGGCCTTGGTGCGCTCCAGGATCTGCTCGGCGGCCTTGATGGTGCCGCGCAGCCGCCCGGGGACGGTGATCAGCTCAGGGGTGGGCCTGCGGGGCAGCGGGACGGCCGGGATGAGCGCGAGCTCGTAGCCGCGCTCGGGCACGAGCCGGGTCTCCAGGCCCTTCTCCGTACCGAGTGCCGTGATCCCCACGGTGGGGTCCTGCCTGCGCAGGGCGTCCGCGAGGGCGAGCGCGGGCTCGATGTGGCCGGCGGTCCCCCCACCGGCGAGTACGACATGCACCGAAATTCACCGCTCTCCGGACGGACGCTTCTTGACGCGCCGTCTCATCGACTTCCAACTCACCCGAGGCTGCCGCATGGCAAGGGCCGCCCGCGCAGCGGGGTCGTCCCGCGCGAACGCGATCAGCAGCCCCACGGCGAACATGGTCGGCAGCAGCGCAGACCCTCCGTAGGAGAACAGCGGGAGCGGGACACCGGCGATCGGCAGCAGGCCGAGCACCGCACCGATGTTGATCACGGCCTGCGCCACGATCCAGGTGGTCACACCTCCCGCGGCGTACCTCACGAAGGGGTCCTCCGTGCGTCCGGCCACGCGGATACCCGCATAGCCTAGAGCCGCGAAGAGGGCGACGACCGACAGCGTCCCTGCCAGACCCAGTTCCTCGCCCGTGACGGCGAAGATGAAGTCGGTGTGGGGCTCGGGGAGTTGACCCCATTTCTCCACACTTGCGCCCAGGCCGGATCCGAACCATCCGCCGGAGGCGAGCGCGTAGATTCCGTGCACCGCCTGCCAGCACTGGTCCTGCGGGCCCGGGTCGGTGGCGCCGATGCAGTTGAGCCGGCCCATCCGGTGCGGGCTGATCTTGATGAAGAGGGCGGCCAGCATGGCCGCGACGCCGAGCACGCCCGCGAAGAGCCGGGTGGGGGCGCCGGCCAGCCAGAGCAGGCCGAACAGGATCGCCGTCAGGATGATCGTGGTGCCCATGTCGCCGCCGAGCATGATGAGCCCGAGCAGCAGGAGGGCCACCGGCACGAGCGGCACCAGCATGTGCTTCCACTCGGTCAGCAGCCGCTTGTCCTGCTTGCGGGAGAGCAGGTCGGCACCCCACAGGAGCAGCGCCAGCTTGGCGAACTCGCTGGGCTGGAGCTGGAAGGGGCCGCCGAGGTAGATCCAGTTCTGGTTGCCGTTGACCGACTTCCCTATCCCGGGGATCTGCACGAGGATCAGCAGGAAGACCGTGCCGGCCAGTATCGGGTAGGCGAGCGCCCGGTGCAGCTTGGCGGGCATCCGGGCCGCGGCGATCATGAGGCCGCCGCCGATGAGGGCCGCGAGGAACTGCTTGCGGAAGAAGTACGAGCCCGGCAGCGACAGTTCGAGGGCCTTGATCATCGAGGCGGAGTAGACCATCACCAGGCCGAGCACGGTGATGAGCAGGGCGCTGCCGAGGATCAGGTAGTACGCCGTCAGGGGGCGGTCCCAGGCCCTCCTGAACTGGTCGATGAGGCGCCCGGGGCCGCGCGGTCCGGGCCGCCGGGGAGCGCCCGCGGGGCCGCCGCGGGCCGACGGGCCGCGCACGGGTCCGGCGGTGCGGCTGCGCAGGAGAAGACCGGCGAGTGCGGGGACGCCGCGCGGGGCGTCCCCGGAGCCGCCAAGAACATCGGCCGCCATGTGTGCTGACCCCTCCAGTCGTGCCCGGCGCCGCCGGTCCGTGGAACGGGTGGTCCGGCTAGGCGCGCCCTGCGGCGAGTTCGCGGACCGCTTCCGCGAAGGCCTCGCCGCGCTTGTTGTAGTTCGCGTACATGTCCATCGAGGCGCAGGCCGGGGCCAACAGGACGGTGTCTCCCGGCCGGGCGAGCCCCGCCGCCTCGCGGACCGCCGCCGGCATCGCCCCAGTGTCGGTCCGGTCGAGGTCGACCACCGGGACCTCGGGCGCGTGTCGCGCCAGGGCTTCGGCGATCAGGTGGCGCTCGGCGCCGATCAGGACGACCCCGCGCAGCCGCTTCGCCGACCGCTGGACGAGCTCGTCGAAGGACGCGCCCTTGGCCAGCCCCCCGGCGATCCAGACGATCGGGTCGTACGCTGCCAAGGAGGCCTCGGCGGCATGGGTGTTGGTGGCCTTGGAGTCGTCGATGTACGCGACGTCCGCGACGTCCGCGACGTGCTCGATGCGGTGCGCGTCGGGGCGGAAGGCCTTCAGTCCCTCGCGTACGGCCTTGGGCTCGACGCCGAAGGCGCGCGCCAGGGCGGCCGCCGCGAGGGCGTTGGCGATGTTGTGCGGGGCCGGCGGGAAGACGTCGGCGACCTCGGCGAGCTCCTGGGCGTTCTTCTGCCGGTTCTGCACGAAGGCCCGGTCGACGAGGATGCCGTCGACCACGCCGAGCTGCGAGGGGCCCGGTGTGGCCAGGGTGAAGCCGATCGCCCGGCAGCCCTCCTCCACGTCGGCCTCGCACACCAGGTCCTCGGTCGCCCTGTCCTGCGCGTTGTAGACGCAGGCGATGGTGTTGCCCTCGTAGATGCGGCCCTTGTCGGCGGCGTACGCCTCCATGGAGCCGTGCCAGTCGAGGTGGTCCGGCGCCAGGTTGAGGACGGCGGCCGAGTGGGCGCGCAGCGAGGGCGCCCAGTGCAGCTGGTAGCTGGAGAGCTCGACGGCCAGGACGTCGTACCGCTCCTCGCCGAGGACCACGTCGAGCAGCGAGACGCCGATGTTGCCGACGGCGGCGGTACGCAGGCCCGCCGCGCGCAGGATGGAGGCGAGCATCTGGGTGGTGGTGGTCTTGCCGTTGGTGCCGGTGATCGCGAGCCAGGGGGCCGGCTCACGGCCGTCCAGGTCGCGCAGCCGCCAGGCCAGTTCCACGTCGCCCCAGACCGGCACGCCCGCCTCGGCGGCGGCCGCGAACAGCGGCTTGTCGGGCCGCCAGCCGGGCGTGGTGACGATGAGCTCGGTGCCCTCGGGCAGGGTGGCCCCGTCGCCGAGGCGCACGGTGATGCCCTGCGCCTCCAACTCCGCGGCCTGCGTGCGGGAGCGCTCGTCGGCGCCCTCGTTGACGACCGTGACGGCGGCGCCGAGCCCGTTCAGGACCCGGGCCACCGGCATCCCGGAGACACCGAGACCGGCCACCGTCACGCGCTTGCCCTGCCAGGTGGTGCTCACTTGTCGGCTGCCCATCCCGCGTAGAAGAGTCCGAGACCCACGATCACGCACATGCCCTGGATGATCCAGAACCGGACCACGACAAGGACTTCGGACCACCCCTTGAGTTCGAAGTGGTGCTGGAGCGGCGCCATCCGGAAGACCCGCTTGCCGGTCATCTTGAACGAACCGACCTGGATGACCACGGACATCGTGATCAGTACGAACAGGCCGCCGAGCAGGGCGATCAGGAACTCCGTACGGGAGCAGATCGCGAGGCCGGCGAGCGCGCCGCCGAGCGCGAGGGAACCGGTGTCGCCCATGAAGATCTTGGCGGGCGAGGTGTTCCACCACAGGAAGCCGAAGCAGGAGCCCATCAGGGCCGAGGCGACGACCGCGAGGTCGAGCGGATCTCGCACCTCGAAGCAGGCGTTGGGGTTGGTCAGGGTCTGCGCGTTGGCGCAGGACTCCTGGAACTGCCAGAGCCCGATGAAGGTGTACGCGCCGAAGACCATCACGGAGGCGCCGGTGGCCAGGCCGTCCAGACCGTCCGTCAGGTTCACGCCGTTCGACATCGCGAGGATCATGAACAGCGCCCAGACCACGAAGATCACCGGGCCGACGGACCAGCCGAAGTCGTTGATGAACGACAGCCTGGTGGAGGCAGGGGTGTTGCCCCGGGCGTCCGCGAACTGGAGGGCGAGCACCGCGAAGGCGATGCCCACGATCAGCTGTCCGGCCATCTTGGCCTTGGCCCGCAGGCCGAGCGAACGCTGCTTGACGATCTTGATGTAGTCGTCGAGGAAGCCGACCATGCCCATGCCGGCGGTCAGGAAGAGCACGAGCAGGCCCGAGAAGGTCGGGTCCTCGCTGGTGATCACCTTGGTCAGCGCGTACGCGATCAGCGTGGCCAGGATGAAGGCGATGCCACCCATGGTGGGTGTGCCCTTCTTCCCGGCGTGGCCGCGCGGGCCGTCGTCCCGGATGAACTGGCCGTAGCCCTTGCGGGCGAGCAGCTTGATGAGCAGCGGGGTCCCGACCAGGGTCAGGAACAGGCCGATGGCTCCCGCGAAGAGGATCTGCCTCATCGGGCGGCGACCTCACCCTCGACGGCGCCTTCGAGCAGCGCCAGTGCCACCCGCTCCAGGCCGATCGACCTGGATGCCTTCACCAGCACGACGTCTCCCGGCCGCAGTTCACTGCGCAGCAGGTCGACGGCCGCCTGTGCGTCGGACACGTGCACCGACTCCTCACCCCACGAACCCTCGTTATATGCGCCCAGTTGCAGCCAGGACGCTTCCCGGCCCCCGACTGCCACGAGCTTGCTGACGTTGAGCCGGACGGCGAGCCGTCCGACCGCGTCGTGCTCGGCGAGCGAGTCGTCGCCGAGCTCGGCCATCGGACCGAGCACCGCCCACGTGCGGCGCCCGGTACCCATGGCCGCGAGCGCGCGAAGAGCGGCTCGCATGGATTCGGGGTTCGCGTTGTAGGCGTCGTTGACGACCGTCACACCGTCCGGACGCTCGGTGACCTCCATACGCCAGCGGGAGAGGGTGCCCGCCTCGGAGAGCGCGCGGGCGATCTCGTCTGCGGACATGCCCAGCTCATGGGCGACGGCGGCCGCGGCGAGCGCGTTCGACACGTGGTGCTCACCGTACAGGCGCAACGTCACATCGCTGCACCCGGAGGGTGTGTGAAGGCTGAAGGAGGGCTGTCCGGACGCCGTGAGCCGGACATTCTCGGCCCGTACGTCCGCGTCCTTGGCCTCGCCGAAGAGCAGCACGCGCGCCTTGGTGCGGGACGCCATGGCCCGCACCAGGGGGTCGTCCGCGTTCAGGACGGCGCAGCCGTCTTCGGGCAGGCCCTCCACCAACTCGCCCTTGGCCAGGGCGATCTGGTCCCGGCCGCCGAACTCGCCGATGTGGGCGGTCCCGACGTTGAGGACGAGACCGATCCTGGGCGGGGTCAGGCCGGTGAGGTAGCGGATGTGACCGACGCCGCGCGCGCCCATCTCCAGGACCAGGTGTCTGGTTTCCGCGGAGGCGGTGAGCGCGGTCAGCGGCAGACCGATCTCATTGTTGAGGGAGCCCGGCGTGAACACGGTCGGCGCGTGGCGCTGGAGCACCTGCGCGATCAGGTCCTTGGTGGAGGTCTTGCCGGACGAGCCGGTGAGGGCGACGACTTCGGTGCCGAGGCGGCGTACGACGTCGCGGGCGAGGGCGCCGAGGGCGGCCTGTACGTCGTCGACGACGATCGCGGGCACGCCGACCGGGCGGGCCGCCAGGACCGCCGCGCAGCCCGCCTCGAAGGCGCGCCGCGCGTAGTCGTGGCCGTCGACGTGTTCGCCGGCGAAGGCCACGAAGAGCGAACCGGCCGCCACCTGGCGGGAGTCGATGACGACGGGGCCGGTGACCGTGACGGACGGATCCGGTATGTCGTGCGGCTGCCCGCCGACGATTTCGGCGATCTCGGCGAGGGAGAGGGCGATCACTACTTCATCCCTGACTTTTCTGGATGGCGGCGCGGAGCACCAGTCGGTCGTCGAAGGGGCGGACCACTCCGTGGATGTCCTGGCCCTGTTCATGGCCCTTGCCCGCGACCAGCACGGTGTCGCCGGGTTCGGCGCGGGCGACGGCCGACGCGATGGCGGCGGCACGGTCCTCGAAGACCTGGACCTCGCCGCGCTCGTGCGCGGGCACCTCGGCGGCGCCCGCCAGCATCGCGGCGAGGATCGCGAGGGGGTCCTCGGAGCGGGGGTTGTCGGAGGTCAGTACGGCGGTGTCGGCGAGCCGGGCGGCGGCGGCCCCCATCGGGGCCCGCTTGGTCTGGTCGCGGTCGCCGCCGCAGCCGAGCACGATGTGCAGCTTGCCCTCGGTGACCTTGCGCAGCGAGCGAAGGACCGACTCGACGGCGTCCGTCTTGTGGGCGTAGTCGACGACGGCGAGGTAGGGCTGGCCTGCGTCCACGCGCTCCAGGCGGCCGGGCACGCCGGGTACGGCGGCCACTCCGTCGGCGGCGGTCTGCGGGTCGAGGCCGGCGACGGCCAGCGTGACGATGGCGGCGAGGGTGTTCGCCACGTTGAACGGGCCCGGCAGCGGGGCGGTGGCCGAGATCCGCTCGCCCTTGGGGCCGACGACGGTGAAGGTGCTGCTGTCCTGGCGGATCTGGACGTCCTCGGCGCGCCAGTCGGCGTCGGGGTGGCCCTCGGCGGAGAACGTGGTGATCTCGATCCCCGCCTCCGTCACGAGGCGGCGGCCGTACTCGTCGTCGAAGTTGACGACGCCGCGCTTGGCCCGCTCGGGGGTGAACAGCTGCGCCTTGGCCCGGAAGTAGTCCTCCATGCCGGAGTGGAACTCCATGTGTTCCGGGCTGAGGTTGTTGAAGACGGCGACGTCGAAGACGCAGCCGTCGACCCGGCCGAGCACGAGGGCGTGGCTGGAGACCTCCATGGCGACCGAGTCGACGCCGCGCTCGCGCATGACCGCGAACAGCGCCTGGAGGTCGGTGGCCTCGGGGGTGGTGCGCTCCGACTTGATGCGCTCGTCGCCGATCCGCATCTCGACCGTGCCGATCAGGCCGGTGGCGTGTCCGGCGCCGCGCAGGCCGCCTTCGACGAGGTAGGCGGTCGTGGTCTTGCCGGAGGTTCCGGTGATGCCGAGCTGGAGGAGCTCGCGCCCGGGGTGTCCGTAGATCTCGGCGGCGAGCTCGCCCATCCGGCCGCGCGGGTCGCCCGCGACCAGGACCGGCAGGCCGGTCGCGGCGGCGCGGTCGCGGCCCGCCGGGTCGGTGAGGATCGCGACGGCCCCGAGGCTGGCGGCCTGGGCGGCGAAGTCGGCGCCGTGCGCGTTGGCGCCCGGCAGAGCGGCGTACAGGTCTCCGGGGCGTACCGCCCGGGAGTCGTGCGTGATGCCGGTGACCTCTCCCGATCCGGGGTTGCTCGTCCCCAGTCGCTCGGCCAGCGCGCCGAGCGAGGTCGGACGGGCCTGTTCCGGTCGGGGCGCTCCCGGCTGTTTCGCGGGGGCGTCCTGCTGGGCGGTTCGGTACTGATCAGCGTGTGGCACGGCGGTGAGCGTACCGGGCGCACCCGCCGGGTCGCCAAAAGAGGGGGGCACGGCGTCCTGGGTCCCGTCCTGGTTCCCAGGGCCCTGGGTGATGGTTGTCACTGAGGCTTCCGGATTCAGTCGTTGCCGCCGAAGGTGACGGGCAGGTTGGGAGGCTGGGCTCCGGTCGGCGGGATCTGGAGGGTCTTGAGGGCGAACTCCATGACCTGCTTGTAGATGGGTCCGCAGATCTGGCCGCCGAAGTAGCTGCCCCTGGTGGGGTTCTGGATGGCGCAGTAGACGGTGATCTTGGGGTTGTCGGCGGGGGCGAAGCCCGCGAAGGACGCGGTGTAGCCCCGGTAGGTGCCGGTCTTGGGGTCGATGCGGTTGGCGGTGCCGGTCTTGCCCGCGACCCGGTAGCCGGGGATGGCGGCCTTGGTTCCGGTGCCCTCGGCGTCGCCGACGACCGATTCGAGCATCTGGGCCAGCGTCTTGGCGGTCTTCTCGCTGACCACCCGGGACTGCTTGGGCGCGGGAGCGGGGGTGAACCGCCCGTCCGGGCCCTTGGTGCCGCGCACCAGGGTCGGCTCCACCCGTACGCCGCCGTTGGCGATGGTCGAGTACACCGAGGCGGCCTGCATCGCGTTGAGCGAGAGGCCCTGGCCGAACCGGACCGTGTACTGCTGCGAGGTCGACCACTTGCTCGCGGGGGCCAGGATGCCCGGGGTCTCGCCGGGGAAGTTGAGCCCGCTGGGCGAGCCGATGCCGAACTTGCGCAGGTAGGAGTACAGGACGTTGTCGGCCTCGGCGTCGGTCTTGCCCAGCTGTTCGACGGCGAGGATGGTGCCGATGTTGCTGGACTTGGCGAGCACGCCGTTGAGCGTCAGGTTCCAGGTGGGGTGGTCGATGTCGTCCTTGAAGAGGCGGTCGCCGCGCTGGAGCCGGTTGGGCACCACCACATGGGTCCCGGGCGTGGCGACGCCCTGCTCCAGGACCGCCGCCATGGACATGACCTTGGCGGTGGATCCGGGTTCGAAGGCGTCCTGGAGCGCGGCGTTGCCCATGGCGGCCGAGTTGGCCTGGGCGATGTTGTTCGGGTCGAAGCCGGGCGCGTTCGCCATGGCCAGGACCTCGCCGGTGTCGGACCGTTGCACTATGACGTAGCCCCGGTCGGCGCCGGACGTGGCGACCTGGTCCGAGATCGCCTTCTGCGCCATCCACTGGATGTCCCGGTCGATGGTCAGCTCGACGTCGGAGCCGGGCACGGCCGGGGTCTCGTGGGTACCGGCGGTGGGCACCCGGCGGCCCCCGGACTGGGCGTAGGAGATCTTGCCGTCGGTGCCGGCCAGCTCCTTGTTCAGGGACGACTCCAGGCCGCCGCCGCCCTTGCCCTCGGCGTTGACGTACCCCAGTATCCCGGCGGCGAGGTCGCCGTTGGGGTACACGCGCTTGGTGCTGGACTCGTTGAGGACGCCGGCCAGCACATTGGCCCCGGGGCCGCCCTTGGCGCGGTCGGCGGACGCCTTCTCGCCGAGCACCTTCTTCAGGTCCTTGATCTGGTTCCAGACCTGCGGGGTCTGCCGGCGGGCGAGCACCACGTAGCGGGTCTTGGGCGTCTTGAGCTTCTTGGTGAGGTCCGCCTGGCCCTTGCCGATCAGCGGCGCGAGCAGCGCGGCCGCCTGCGCGGCGGCGTCGGGGATCTTGGTGGCCTCGGGGGTGAAGAGGGTGGGGTCGGCGGTGATGTCGTAGGCGTCGACGCTGGTGGCGAGGGCGATGCCGGCCCGGTCGGTGATCCGGCCGCGCTCGGCGGGCAGCGCGTAGCTGGCGTACCGGTTCTTGTCGGCCTTGGCGGCGTACGCGCTGGCATCGACGGCCTGCACCTGGAGCAGCCGTACGACGAAGGCCAGCATGACCAGGGTGAGCCCGAGGCTGACCAGGCGCAGCCGGGGCCGGGGGCTGCCGAGCTTGAGCTTCTTGGCGGGCGCGGGGCGGCGGGCCGCCGGCCGGGAGCGCGCGGGCGGGGGGACCCGGCGGCGCGGGGGTTCCTTGGGGCTCACTGCGTCACCTGCCGGGGGCCGGGGTCGGGGAGGTCTTCGCGGGCTGCCGGGGCTGGGAGGCCGGGGTGTGGTGCTTGGGGCGTGCGGAGGCCGGGCTCTGCGCCAGGGGCAGCGGCGTGGGCTCGGCGGCCTCGGCCGGGGAGGCGTCGCCGGCCGAGGCGAGGACGCCCTTGACGGTGCCGTCCGGGCCGAGGAAGACGGGGGTGCCGCCGGGGACCATGCCGAGGTCGGCGGCCCGGCGGGACAGCGCGTCGGGGGCGGACAGGTCGTCCACGTCCCGTTGCAGCGCCTGCTGTTCGTCGGTGCGTTCGGTGGTCTGTCTGTGGTACTCGCTGAGCTTGAACGAGCCCGCGTTCAGCGCCGAGTTCAGCACCAGGAGTGCGATGAGCCCGCCGCCGAGGAGGGCGACGACGAGGAGGGCGAACGGGGTGCGGGCGGCGCTGTTGGCCCCCTGCGAAGGCATCAGCCTGCCGAGCCGCGCGGCCGTGCCGCGCAGCTGCCTGGCCGGTTTGCTCACACGTCCTCCCTGATCCGCTGGACCCCCCGGAGCCGGGCGGGGGCCGCGCGCCGGTTCTCGGCGACCTCCTCCTCCGTGGGGAGTTCGGCACCGCGGGTGAGGAGCTTGAGCCGCGGCTGGTAACGCTCGGGCACCACCGGAAGCCCGGGCGGCGCGGTGTTGGCTGCGCCGGCTGCGAAGACCTGCTTGACGATGCGGTCTTCGAGGGACTGATAGGAGAGCACCGCGACCCGGCCGCCGACCGCGATGGCCTCGACGGCGGCGGGGATCGCCCGCTCGACGCTGGCGAGTTCGCCGTTGACCTCGATGCGCAGCGCCTGGAAGGTGCGCTTGGAGGGGTTGCCGCCGGTGCGCTTGGCGGCCTGCGGCAGCGAGTCGCGGATCAGCTCGACGAGCCGGGCGCTGTTGCTGAAGGGCTCCTTCTCGCGCTCGCGGACGACCGCCGAGACGATCCGCTTGGCCTGCTTCTCCTCGCCGTACGCCCGCAGGATCCGCACGAGTTCACCGGCCGGGTAGGTGTTGAGCACCTCGGCGGCGCTCATCCCGGTCGACTGGTCCATGCGCATGTCCAGGGGCGCGTCCTGGGCGTAGGCGAAGCCCCGGTCGGCCTCGTCGAGCTGCATGGAGGAGACGCCGAGGTCGAACAGGACGCCCTGGACGCGGGGGGTGCCGAGACGTTCGAGCACCTCGGGCAGCTCGTCGTAGACGGCGTGCACCAAGGTGGCGCGCTCCCCGAAGGGGGCCAGGCGCTCGCCGGACAGACGCAGCGCCTCCTTGTCCCGGTCGAGGGCGATCAGGCGCACCTCGGGGAACTGGGTCAGGAGTGCCTCGCTGTGGCCGCCGAGGCCGAGGGTGCAGTCGACGACGACCGCACCCGGCTGGGCCAGGGCCGGGGCCAACATGTCCAAGCATCGCTGGAGCATCACCGGGACGTGTCGCTGGCTCAAAGCCGCCCTCTCAAGGATCCGGCGCAGCGTCGCGCATACGTGCCGGATCCCCGCTCCCCCGGGGTGGGGGGACGAACGGCTGGCGCCGGGGAAGGGGCGTCAGCCGACCGGAGAGCGGGAGGAGGCCGAGCCGTACGTGCGCCGCGCACGCGGGTAAACGTAGGTCCGGGAGACAGTGGTTCCCGGAAGCTTGGGATTCCGTAAAGGGGGAGACCGTGTGTCACGCCTCCCACTTCGCGCCACTTTAGTCCACTGGTCCTTCGGGTCAATCAACCCTCCAGCGCGCCGCCGAGCACTTTTTTCACTCGTTCGGGTGACGCCTGGCAGGGCCTGTGGGTTACCTCACAGACGTCCGAGTTGACAGTCTTTTTCCGCCCCCATGACGCGACTGGACGATCAGTGGCGGCTACCGTCGTATACATGTCGACTCCTGCGCACATACCCGCAGAGCCTCCTGCCCGCCGTCCGCACCTGACCGTCCAGAGCGGAGGGACGGTGACCGACCGGCTCGTCGAGGCGAACCGCCGGTACGCCGCCGCGTTCGACGACCCCGGCATGGATGCCCGCCCCGTCCTCCACGTCGCCGTCGTGGCCTGCATGGATGCCCGGCTCGACCTGCACGCGGCGCTCGGTCTCGAACTCGGCGACTGCCACACCATCCGCAACGCTGGCGGTGTGGTCACCGATGACGTGATCCGCTCCCTCACCATCAGCCAGCGGGCCCTCGGCACGACGAGCGTCATGCTCGTGCACCACACCGGCTGCGGTCTCGAAGCGCTCACCGAGGACTTCCGGCACGAGCTGGAGGACGAGGTCGGGCAGCGGCCGGCCTGGGCGGTCGAGTCGTTCCGCGACGTCGACCAGGACGTACGCCAGTCCATGCAGCGGGTGCGGACCTCTCCGTTCCTGCCGCACATCGACGACGTCCGCGGATTCGTCTTCGATGTGACGACGGGCCTGCTGCGGGAAATCGATCCGGCCGGCTGAGAATCACAGGAACGGAAATAGGGGGACAACTCACAATCAATCCCCCGCAGTTGTCCACAGGCGAGTGACACGACGCGGTAACGGCAACAAGAATGCGGAAGTGACACCGGTCCGAACCGTTCGGCCGCGCTGTCCGTATTCCGGGGTGGGCCGGGCCGTTCGCAGTGCATCGGCCCGTATGAAAGGGCCGAGGAGGGCCGGGTGACGACCTATGACGATCGAGCGAGCCTCACAGATCTGACCGCCACAGCGGAGCGAGTCCGCAGGTCGGTGGAGAGTGTGATCGAGGGCAAGCCCGAGGTCGTACGGCTTTCGCTGACCGTACTGCTCGCGGAGGGGCACCTCCTGATCGAGGACGTGCCCGGCGTGGGCAAGACCATGCTGGCCAAGACACTGGCCAGGTCCATCGACTGCTCGGTCCGGCGCATTCAGTTCACGCCGGACCTGCTGCCCTCGGACATCACCGGTGTGTCGATCTACGACCAGCAGCGGCGGGACTTCGAGTTCAAGCCCGGCGCGATCTTCGCCCAGATCGTGATCGGCGACGAGATCAACCGCGCCTCGCCCAAGACCCAGTCCGCGCTCCTGGAGTCCATGGAGGAGCGGCAGGTCACCATCGACGGGCAGACCTACGAACTGCCCAGCCCCTTCATGGTCGTGGCCACCCAGAACCCGGTCGAGATGGAGGGCACCTACCCGCTGCCCGAGGCCCAGCGCGACCGGTTCATGGCCCGCGTCTCGATGGGGTACCCGACGCCCGAGGCCGAGCTCCAGATGCTCGACGTGCACGGCGCGGTCTCCCCGCTCGACGACCTCCAGCCGGTGGCGCACGCCCACGACATCGCCAAGCTGATCGACGCGGTCCGCAAGGTGCACGTGGCGGACTCGGTGCGGCGGTACGCGGTGCAGCTGGTCGGCGCGACCCGCAACCACCCGGATCTCAGACTCGGCGCCTCGCCGCGCGCCACGCTCCATCTGCTGCGCGCAGCGAAGGCGTCCGCCGCCCTCAGCGGCCGGGAGTACGCGCTCCCCGACGACGTGCAGGCCCTGGCCGTCGCCGTCCTCGCACACCGGCTGCTGCCCACCGCACAGGCCCAGCTCAACCGGCGCACCGCCGAGCAGGTCGTCCTGGAGATCCTCCAGCACACGCCCGTTCCGCAGGCCGGGAATCCGCTGTACGGCCAGCAGCCGCCCGGCGCCCGGCGGCTGTGATGGCGGCCGGGGGGCTCCCCGCCGAGCCCGCCGAGGAAGGGGCCAAGGGCGGGCTGTGGGCCGCCCTGTCCGGCCTCACCACCCGCGGCCGCTCCTTCCTCGCGGCCGGCATCGCCGCCGCGATCTGCGCCTTCGTACTCGGCCAGGAGGACCTGCTGCGGGTCGGGCTGCTGCTCGCCGTGCTGCCGCTGGTCTGCACGGTCGTGCTCTACCGCACCCGCTACCGCGTCGCGGGCAGCCGGGGGCTCGCCCCCGGCCGGGTCCCGGCCGGGGGCGAGGCCCGGGTCCAGCTGCGGATCGACAACGTCTCGCGGCTGCCCACCGGCCTGCTCATGCTCCAGGACCGGGTGCCGTACGTGCTCGGCCCGCGCCCCCGCTTCGTACTGGACCGGGTCGAGGCGGGCGGCAAGCGCGAGGTGTCCTACCGGGTGCGCTCCGACCTGCGTGGGCGCTATCCCCTCGGGCCGTTGCAGCTGCGGCTCACCGACCCCTTCGGGATGTGCGAGCTGACCCGCGCCTTCAGCGCGTACGACACGCTGACCGTCATCCCCAGGACCGAGCCGCTGCCACCGGTGCGGCTGTCCGGCGAGGCCGCCGGATACGGCGACGGGCGGCACCGCTCGCTCGCGCTCGCCGGTGAGGACGACGTCATTCCGCGCGAATACCGCCACGGCGACGACCTGCGCCGGGTGCACTGGCGCTCCACCGCGCGCTACGGCGAGCTGATGGTGCGCCGCGAGGAGCAGCCGCAGCGGGCCCGCTGCACGGTGCTGCTCGACACCCGGGACATCGCGTACGCGGGCGCGGGCCCCGACTCGGCCTTCGAGTGGGCGGTCGCGGGCGCGGCCTCCGCCCTGGTGCACATGCTGGAACGGGGCTTCTCCGTACGGCTTCTGACCGACACCGGCAGTTCGGTGCCCGGCGAGGGCGCGGGCGGGTTCGCGGGCTCGACCCAGGACTCCTCGGACTCGGCCGGGCTGATGATGGACACCCTGGCGGTCGTCGACCACTCCGACGGCGGCGGCCTCTCGCGCGCGTACGACGTGCTGCGCGGCGGCAACGAAGGGCTGCTCATCGGGTTCTTCGGCGACCTCGACGAGGAGCAGGCGGCGGTCGCGGCGAAGATGCGCCGGCGCAGCGGGGCGGCGGTCGCCTTCGTGCTCGACAGCGGTCTTTGGATGCACGGCTCCGAGGAGTGCGGCCCCGTCGAGGAGCGGCTGCGGCTGCTGCGCGAGGCGGGCTGGACGGCGCTCGCGGTGCGGCCTGGCGCGGCCCTGCCCGAGCTGTGGCGCCTGGCGGGCCAGGAACGTACGAACGCGGGAACGGCGCCCGGCGGCGCGGCCGGCACGGCAGGGGGATGGTCATGAGCGGGCGCGGACGGCTGGCGCTGTGCGCCTACGCGGCCACGGTGATGGCGGCGTGCTCGATGCTGCCGCTGGTCGACCCGGCGAGCTGGATCCTCCAGGCCGCGTTCCTGCTCGCGATCCTGAGCGGGGTCGGCGCGCTGGCCCGGCGGGTGCCGCTGGCCCGGCCGCTGACCGTGCTCGCCCAGGCCGTGGTGGCCCTGTTGGTGCTGACCCTGGTGTTCGCGCGTCAGCAGGCGATCGGCGGGGTGCTGCCCGGCCCCGAGGCGTTCGAGCGGCTCAACTCCCTTCTGCAGCAAGGCGCTTCGGACGTCGGGCAGTACGCGATCCCGGCGCCGGCCACCCCAGGGATCCGGCTGATGATGGTCGGCGGGGTGCTGATCATCGGCCTCGCGGTGGACGCGCTCGCGGTGACGTTCCGCAGCGCGGCCCCGGCGGGCCTGCCGCTGCTCGCGCTGTACTCGGTGGCCGCGGGGCTCTCCGGGGGCGGCGCGAGCTGGCTCTGGTTCGTGCTCGCGGCCGCCGGCTATCTGCTGCTCCTGCTCGCCGAGGGCCGCGACCGGCTCTCGCAGTGGGGGCGGGTCTTCGGCGGCGCCGCGCGGGCGCCCGGCCGGCCCCAGCAGAGCGTGTTCGAGAACAACGCGCCGCTGGCCCCGGTCCGTACCGGGCGGCGCATCGGGGTGCTCGCGCTCGGGATCGCGCTGGTGATCCCGGCGATGCTGCCCGCGCTGGACAGCGGGCTGCTCGGCGGCGCCGGCGGCGGTGGGGGCGGGGACGGAACCGGAGGGACCATTTCCGCGGTCAACCCGCTGGTGTCGCTGCAGAACAGCCTGAACCAGCCCGAGGACCGCGAGGTGATGCGGTACAACACCAACGCCCAGGACACCAAGGAGATGTACCTGCGGATCGTCGCGCTCGACGAGTTCGACGGGGCCTCCTGGAAGTCCTCGGAGCGCCACATCAAGGACGTACCGGATCCGCTGCCGAGGCCGGACGGGCTGAGCCCGGCGGTCGCGACCACCGAGGTGCAGACCAGCATTTCGGCGGCCGGCTGGTACGCGCAGAGCTGGCTGCCGATGCCGTTCCCCGCGACCCGGGTGAACATCAAGGGCGACTGGCGGTTCGAGCCGGTCGGGCGGACCCTGGTCGGCGACCGCAAGCAGACGACCCGCGGCGCGCAGTACACGGTCTCCAGCCTCCTGGTGCGGCCGACGGCGGCCCAGTTGGCGGATGCCCCGCGCCCGTCCGCGGACCTCCTGAAGGAGTACACCCGGGTCCCCGACTCGCTGCCTTCCGTGGTGAGCGCGACCGCGCGGCAGGTCACCAGTGGCGCCGCGAACAACTACGAGAAGGCCGTCAAGCTCCAGGACTGGTTCTCCACCAGCGGCGGCTTCACGTACAACACCCATGTCCAGTCGGGCAGCGGCACCGAGGCGATCGCCAACTTCCTCAAGGAAAAAGAGGGCTTCTGCGTCCACTTCTCCTTCTCGATGGCCGCGATGGCCCGCACGCTGGGCATCCCGGCCCGGGTCGCGGTGGGCTTCACACCCGGCGCGGCGCGCCCGGACGGCACCATGTCGGTGGGCCTGCGCGACGCGCACGCCTGGCCCGAGCTGTACTTCGAGGGCGTGGGCTGGACCCGCTTCGAACCGACGCCTACGCGGGGCTCCGTCCCCGAATACACGCGGCAGCAGGCCCCGGCGGGCGGCCCGAGCAGCCCGGCCGCGCCGTCCAAGAACGCCTCGGCCCAGCCCTCGGCGGCGCCGTCCGCCCCGGACTCCTGCCCGCCCAGCGCACGGCGCCTGGGCGACTGCGGCCCCTCGGCCGCGGCGGGCGTCGCGGGCCCGACGGACAGCGGCCCCTCGGCCTCGGCCCTGGTCGGTACGGCCCTGGGAGTGGCCGCGCTGCTGGTGCTTCCGCTGCTGCCCCTGCTGTGGCGCAGGCGGGTCCGGGCCCGGCGGCTCGGCTCCGGCGGGCGCACCCCGGCCGACGCGGTGGCCCGTACGCTCGCGGCCTGGCAGGAGATCACCGACACGGCCTGGGACTACGGCATCCCGCCCGACGACTCGCAGACGCCCCGCAAGGCGGCGGCCCGGGTGGTCCGCCTCGGCCGCTTGGACGGCCCGGCGGCCGAGTCCGTCCACCGCGCGGCGGGCGCGGTGGAACAAGTCCTGTACGCGCCCGAGCCCCGGCCCACGCCGGGTCTCGCGGACGACGTGACCCGGGTGGCGGCCGGCCTGCAAGCGGCGGCGGGCCGCTGGCCGTCCCTGCGAGCGATTCTCGCCCCGCGCTCATCTGTCCGGGTGATCTGGTCGCTTTCGCGGCGCTGGGAGCGGGCGAGGGCGGGGGTGGCGGTACGCACGCGAGGCCTGACCGAACGCCTGCGACCCGGCCGCCAGCAGCCCCCGCCGGAACCGACATCCACCCCCTGACCAAACCCTGGGGCTCCGCCCCAGACCCCGTTTCGTGCGCGGACCGTGCGTGGCTGATCGCGCAGTTCCCCGCGCCCCTGGCGGAACCTATGCCGGCCACCACCGGCAGGGGGGCGGGACTGTGACATTGCGCGGCTCTTCGCCGCAGGGGGCGCGAGTGGGCGGTGCCGGGTGCCCTATAGGGGCGCGGGGAACTGCGCGATCAGCCCGGCACGGTCCGCAGACGACGCAAACGGGGTCCGGGGCGGAGCCTCGGAGAGCCGGGGTATGTCGAAGGGGCGGGCACCCGGTATAGGTGACCGCCCCTCAGGTCAGGTCAGAACGGGGCGGGGCTAGCGCCCCTCATCGCGGCGCCGCTGCCAGCGCTGCTCGATCCGGTCCATCATCGAGCGCCGCTGCCGGGCCTGCCGCGGCGCGGCGGAACCGCCCGCACGCGCCTGTTCACCGGGACGCGGCGCCTTGCGCCAGCCGGTGACCGCGAGCACCGCACATCCGAGCATGACGAGGAATCCCACCACACTGATCCAGATCTGCTGCGCGACCATTCCTGCCATGAGGAGCGCGATACCCACCAGGAAGCCGGCGACCGCCTGGTAGACCCGTCGCCGGGTGTACGTACGCAGCCCGCTTCCCTCAAGCGCTGTCGCGAACTTGGGATCTTCGGCGTACAGCGCTCGCTCCATCTGCTCGAGCATGCGCTGCTCGTGCTCCGAGAGCGGCACGGAGTCCTCCTACTCGTCGGTCGCGGGGGGCGACCGGATGCGGCCCCTTCAGGATAGGCAGGGAATCGCCCCCGTGAAACCCGCCCTCTACGCCAATTCGCCAGCCGGGCCGCCACGGCGGCTCGGCTGTGGAGATTCAATTCCCCAAGAGCCGATCCGTCATGCCGGACGGTGTCCACCGATCATACGGGGCGAAGCCGCCGATCGGGGGGCCTGTGGCGTACTCCATGCGGCACAGCGTCGCTGATCAGCCCGCCGGGGACGGCGGGAGCGGGGTCAGCCGTGCTTCTCGCCCAGTACGTGCAGCTGGGTGGCGACGGCGTGGAAGGCGGGCAGTTCGGCGGCCGCGGCCTCCAGCTTGAGGAGCGCGTCCAGGGCGCCCGGCTCGGTGTCCACCAGGACGCCGGGGACGAGGTCGGCGAAGACCCGCACGCCGTGCACCGACCCGGCCGTGGCCCCGGCGCCGCCGACGAGCTCGGTGAGCTGCTCGGCGGTGAACCGGTGCGGGACCGGGTCGCCCGCGCCCCAGCGGCCCGCCGGGT
The DNA here is from genome assembly GCF_045206365.1 of Streptomyces sp. NBC_00212. NCBI lineage: Bacteria > Bacillati > Actinomycetota > Actinomycetes > Kitasatosporales > Streptomycetaceae > Streptomyces > Streptomyces sp. NBC_00212. Next base: position 6,373,017 of record NZ_CP108115.1, on the reverse strand, counting down.
CGGAGAGCGCGTGGCGGGCCTCGGTGAAGTGCCCGGCGAGCGCGCGGGAGAGCACGGCGCCGCCGACGCCCGCGGCGAGCAGGCTCAGCGCGCCTTCGGGACGCAGCGCGTCCACCGCGTTGCGCACGCCTTCCGCCGGGTCCTCGACGTACTCCAGGACCCCGTGGCACAGCACCGCGTCGTAGCCGCCGCGCTCGACCACGTCGAAGAGGCCGAGCACGTCGCCCTGGACGCCCTGGACCCGCTCGGCCACCCCGGCCTCGGCGGCCCTGCGCTCCAGTGCGAAGAGCGCGTTGGGGCTGGGGTCGACCACGGTGACCCGGTGCCCGAGGGCGGCCAGCGGCACCGCGAAGTTGCCGGAGCCGCCACCGGTGTCGAGCACGTCCAGGGCCTCGCGACCGGTCGCCTTGACCCGGCGGTCGAGCGCTTCCTTGAGGACCTCCCAGACCACGGCGGTACGGAGGGAGGCGCGGGGGCGCATGGGGTCCGACACGGCAGTTGACTCCTCGGCGCGGTGCCGCCGCGGACGCGGCGTGGGAAGGGGTTGCGACGCGTCCACCCTAATGGGAGGTGAAGCGGCGACCCGTCATCCCTCGTTGCGTCCCCGGGCCGCCCGGGGTCGGCCGCGGGCCGACCGTGGCCGGGGCGGGCCGGGCGCCGTCAGCCGGCCCCCCGTTCCGGCTCCGCCTCCGGCTCGCGGGTCCTGGGCTGGGGCAGCACGGGCTGGAGGACGAGGAGGCGCTCGACCAGGCGCAGGAACATCGCCGCGTCGCGGAGCAGGTCGTCGGCGTCCCGGGTGGTGGCGGCGCCCTGGATGCCGGCCTCGGCGCGAGCCCGCCGGTCCGCCCCCGAGGCGAACAGGGCGCTCCACTCGGTCAGTTCGGGCGCTATTTCCGGCAGCACTTCCCAGGCGCTGCGGATCCGCCGGCGCCGGCGCGGGTTGGTCTCGGGCCGGCCGCGCGCGGCGAGGACGGCGGCCGCGGTGCGCAGGGCGGCCAGATGGGCCGTCGCGTACCGCTCGTTGGGGGCGTCGAGGACGGCCGCCTCGTCCAGCCCGCCGCGGGCCTGGGCGAGCAGGTCGAGCGCGGCGGGTGGCGCGCCGGCCCGGCGCAGTACGGGGTGGACGTCGTTCGGGGCGCCGTTCAGTGAGGGGGCAGGGCTGCTGGCGCGGCGCCGGGGTGCGGCTGCTGCGGGTGAGCTGGCCATGACGAACCTCCTGTCGTCGTGTGACGGCACAGTGGCCGTATGTGTCCATCGTGGGGCCCACCACTGACAATCGACCCGAATCACCCCCTGACCTGCCACTTTGCCTCGCATACGGGTTCGGGCTATCTTTTGTACTGACCAGTCAGTTCAAAAGAATGCGACCGGAGTTCCGGCCCGGGGGACGCGCAGAGCAGGGGGGAATGTGGACAGCCCGCACTCGGAAGTGACCGGCGCGGCGATCCGCGCCGAGGGCTTCGGGCTCAAGGGACCGCGCGGCTGGGCCTTCAGGGGGGTCGCCATCGACGCGGCCCCCGGCTCGCTCGTCGCGGTCGCGGGGCCCTCCGGTTCCGGCCGGACCTGCCTGCTGCTCGCCCTCACCGGCCGGATGAAGCCGGCCGAGGGCTGGGCGCGGGTGGCCGGCCATCAGCTGCCGCGCAAGATGGCCGCGGTGCGGCGGATCAGCGCGCTCGGCCATGTGCCCGGGGTCAGCGAGCTCGACCCGGCGTTCACCGTCGCCGAGCACCTGCGCGAGCGCGTGATGCTGCAGCGCCGCTACGACGGTTCGGTGCGGGCGCTGCTGCGCTCCCCCGCCCAGCGCCGGGCCGAGTCCCGCGCCCGGATCGACGAGGCGCTGGCCGCCGCGGGCCTCGACCTCGCCTCGCTGCCCAAGCGCGACCACACCTCCGTACGCGATCTCGAACGGCTGGAGGCGCTGCGGCTCACGGTCGCGCTCGCGCTGATCCAGCGGCCCCTGCTGCTCGCGGTCGACGACACCGACCTGAAGCTGTCGGACGCCGAACGGGCCGCCGCCTGGGCGCTGCTGCGCTCGGTCGCGGACGCCGGCACCACCGTGCTCGCGGTGTGCAGCGAGGCGCCCGCCGGGGCCGACATCACCGTAGTGACGACCGAAGCCGGCGCCGAGGACGGGGCCACGAGCAAGGAGGGGGCGGCGGATGCGTTCGCCACGACTGGCAGCGCTTGAGCTGAAGCGGTTCGGCAGGGGGAAGCTGCCGCGGGCCGCGCTGGTCGCGCTGCTCCTGCTGCCGCTGCTCTACGGCGCGCTCTACCTGTGCTCGTTCTGGGACCCCTACAGCCGCCTCGACCGGATTCCGGTGGCGCTCGTCAACGACGACAAGGGGGCCGACGCCGCCGGGCAGAAGCTCCATGTGGGCGACGACCTCAGCAAGAAGCTGCTCGACAGCAAGACCTTCGAGTGGCACGAGGTCAGCGGCGCGGAGGCGCGCAAGGGCCTGGAGAAGGGCACCTATTACCTGTCGCTGACGATGCCCGCCGACTTCAGTAAGAGGATCGCGTCCAGCTCCGGGGACACCCCCGAGACGGGCGCGCTCCAGGTGCGGACCAACGACGCGAACAACTACATCGTGGGGTCGATCTCCAAGACGGTGTTCTCCGAGGTGCGCGCCGCCGCCTCCAGCAAGGCCTCGCGGTCCTTCCTCGACAAGATCTTCATCTCGTTCGGCGATCTCCACGACGCCACCGAGAAGGCCGCCAAGGGCGCGGGCGACCTCAAGGACGGGCTCGGCAAGGCCAAGGACGGCTCCAAGGATCTGGCCGACGGGCTCGACAACGCCAAGGACGGCAGCGGCAAGCTGGCCGGCGGCATCACCAAGCTCGACACGGCCGCGGGCACCCTGGCGGGCGGCGCCCAGCAGGTCGCCGACGGCACCCAGCGGATCGCGGACGAGGCCAACGGGGCGGCCGGCAAGGCGCGGCCGTACCTCAAGGACAACGGCAAGACCGTCGGGGACTCCGCCAAGCTCCTCGCCGACTCGATCCCGCCGGTGCGCGACAACCTCAAGAAGATCATCGCCCTCGCCCCCGAGGCGGCAACCGGCACCCGCAAGGCCTCCCAGGACGTCAACACGCTCTACCAGCAGCTCTGCGTGGACAAGTCCACCGAGGGACAGGTGTGCCCGACGCTGGACAGGGCCAAGAAGGCGATGGCCACCGGCGCGACCCTTACCGCGGACGTCAACGACCTCGTCAAGGACCAGGGCGGTGACTTCAAGAAGCTCGACAAGAGCCTCGAAGACCTCCAGACCAAGGCCAAGGACCTGGCCGCGAAGGCGCCGCAGCTCTCCACCGACCTGGAGACGAAGGTCGCCGACATCAACAAGCTCAACAAGGGCGCGCACGACGTCGCCAAGGGCGCGGCCGGCATCCACGCCGGTCTGGGCAGCGCCAAGACGGGTTCCACCGACCTCGACACGGGCGTCGGCAAGCTGAAGGAGGGCGCGAGCGCCCTGGACGGCGGGATCGTCAAGCTCTCCGACGGCTCCGTGCAGTTGGCGACCGGCCTGCACGACGGCGTCGGCAAGATCCCCGACTACGACAAGCAGCAGCGCGACCAGCGCACCGACGTGATGGCCGACCCGGTCAAGCTGGCCTCGCAGGCGATGCACAAGGCGCCCAACTACGGCACCGGGTTCGCCCCGTACTTCATCCCGCTCTCCCTGTGGGTGGGCGCGATGGTCGCGTACATGCTGATCCAGCCGCTCAACCGGCGCGCCCTGGCCGCCGGGGCCTCGGCCTGGCGGATCGCGTTCGCGGGCTGGCTGCCGGTGGCGACCGTCGGGGTGCTCCAGATCGCCGCGCTGATGTCGGTGCTGCACTTCGGGCTCGGGCTCGAAATGCAGCGCACGGCCGGCACGCTGGGCTATCTGGCGCTGACCTCCTGCTGCTTCGCCGCGATCGTGCAGTGGCTCAACGCCAAGTTCGGGGCGGCCGGGCGCATCCTGGTGCTCGCCGTCCTGATGCTCCAGCTGACCTCGGCGGGCGGCACCTACCCCGTCCAGACGAGCCCGGCGTTCTTCAACGCCATCCACCCCTACCTGCCCATGAGCTACGTCGTGGACGGGCTGCGCAGGCTGATCACCGGCGGCGACCTGGGCGTGGTGTGGCAGGGGTGTGCGGTCCTGGCGGCCTTCACCGTGGGCGCCCTCGCGCTGACGGCACTGTCCGCCCGGCAGAAGCAGGTGTGGTCGCTCGACCGGCTGCACCCCGAGCTGAGCCTGTGAGAATCGACGCCATGGACAGCAGCAGCACCAGACGGCAGGCGACCCGGCAGAAGCTCTACGAGGCCGCCGTGACGCTCATCGCCGAACAGGGGTTCTCGGCCACCACGGTCGACGAGATCGCCGAGCGGGCCGGCGTCGCCAAGGGCACGGTCTACTACAACTTCAAGAGCAAGACCGAGCTGTTCGAGGAGCTGCTGCGGCACGGCGTGGGCCTGCTGACCGCGTCTTTGCAGGCGGCCGCGGACGAAACCGCCGAGCGAGGTGGAACCAAGGTCGAGGCGCTTGACGCGATGATCCGGGCCGGCCTGGACTTCATCCACCGCTACCCGGCCTTCACCCAGCTGTACGTCGCCGAGCTGTGGCGCACCAACCGCGCCTGGCAGTCGACGCTCCTGGTGGTGCGCCGGGAGGCGGTGGCAGTCGTCGAGACGGTGCTTCGGGACGCGGTGGCGGCGGGCGAGCTGAGCGAGGAGATCGACATCCCGCTCACGGCGGCGGCCCTGGTCGGCATGGTGCTCGTGGCCGCGCTGGACTGGCAGGCCTTCCAGAGCGAGCGCTCCCTGGACGACGTCCACGCGGCGCTGTCAAGGCTGTTGCACGGCAGAGTCAGCGGCCGTTAGGCCCTGACCCCGGAGACGGAAATACGCCGGGCCGGTGCGGTTCAATCCCCCATGAACCGCACCGGCCCGGCGTTTCCCCCGAACGTCCCCCCGGGTATCCCCCGTACCCCGTTACGTCCAGGGAGCCGCGCCGGTTCCGCCGCCCCGTGTCGGCGGTGCCGGCGCCGCGCCCCTTCCGTGGTCTCCACCTTCCCGTCCGCGCAGGTGGGAGCCCATCCGTGCAGGTACTCATCTCACCTCCTAGGTACGGATACTCAGACGTCCGTGCTCAACCCCAGTCGTGAACGGCCGGATCTGGTTAACATCGCGACCGTGTCCGTACTCCCCCTCGTGTTCACCAGCGGCTGGGCGAGCGGGGTCAACGCGTACGCGGTGGTCCTGCTGCTCGGCATCTTCGGCGCCACCGGCCTCACCGACGACGTGCCCGACGCGCTCCAGCGCCCCGACGTCCTGATCGCCGCCGGCGTCCTGTTCCTCTGCGAGGCGGTCGCGGACAAGATCCCGTACGTCGACTCGGTCTGGGACTCCGTGCACACGGTGATCCGGCCGATCGCGGGCGCGGTCGTCGGGGCGCTGCTCGCCGGGCAGAACGGTTCGCTGCCGGATCTCGCGGCGGGCGCGGTGGGCGGTTCGACGGCGCTGATGAGCCATCTGGTCAAGGCCGGGACGCGGATGGCGGTGAACACCTCGCCCGAGCCGTTCAGCAACATCGCGCTGAGCACGGCGGAGGACCTGGGCGTCGCCGGGATCATAAGTTTCGCGATCTTCCACCCTCTCGCGGCGGCCGTGATCGCGGGCACGCTGCTGGTGCTCGGCATCGTGATACTGGTCGTGCTGTGGCGCAGGATCCGCCGTTTCCGGCGGCGCAGGGCGCAGCGCCGGGAGGAGAAGCGGCTGGCCGCGGCGGGGGTCCACGAGCCGCCGGACTGAGTTGTCAGTGGCGGCGGATACAGTCGCAGACATGGCACGGATTGCGGTGATCGGCGCTGGTGTGGGCGCCATGGCGGCTGCTGCCCGGCTGGCCGTGGCAGGCCACCGGGTGACGGTGTACGAGCGCTCGTCGACGTACGGCGGCGCACTGGGGCGGTTCGAGCGGGACGGGTTCGTCTTCGACACCGGCCCCGGTCTGCTGCGGCTGCCCGCCGTCTACCGCGACCTGTTCGTGAAGACCGGCAAGGAGCCCCTGGAGAGCCTCGTGGAGCTCGCCCCGGTCGACCCTGCCTCGCGCCATCTCTTCGCCGACGGTACGGAAGTGTCGCTGCCCAACGCCTCGCGCGCGGGCGTGATGTCGGCCCTCGACGCGGCTCCGGGGGCGGGCGCGGGCGAGCGCTGGGGCGCGTTTCTGATCCGAGCCAGGGAGGCCTGGGACCGCACGCGCCGGCCGCTCCTGGAGGAGCCCCTGTGGCCCAACTGGCAGGTCCTCGCCCGCGAGCCGTACCCCGCGCCGAAGCAGCGCCGGCTGCTCCGCGCGCCCCGGCAGGCGGCCACCCTGTGCGAGGTCGCCGAGTGGGAGCTGGGCGGCGGGCACCTGGGCGCGCTCCTGGAGAGCTACGCCCTGGAGTACGGCCTGGACCCGAGCACGGCCCCCGCCTCCGCGGCGGTGCTGCCGTACATGGAGCAGACCTTCGGCAGTTGGTACGTCCGCGGTGGCATGCGGGAGCTGGCGCGCGCGGTGTACGAGCGCTGTCTTGCGAGGAAGGTCGAGTTCGTCTTCGACGCCGAGGTGACGCGGGTCCGCGAGAAGGACGGCAGGGCGGCCGGCGTCGAGCTGGCCGACGGCACGGCCGTGGAGGCGGACCACGTGGCGTGCGGCGCGGACCCGCGCGGTCTCGAACGGATGCTGCCCGGCCGGGAGTTGTGGGCGCCCGGCACGGTCCGGCCCGCCGCCACGGCCCGGCCGAGCCGCTTCACGGTGCTGCTCGCACTGCGCGGCGCCCGCCCCTCGGACGCCGCGCACCGCACGGTGGTGCACTCCCCCAGTGCCACGGCCGAGGCGCGCGCGGCCTTCGCGGGAACGCACGACGCACCGCCGACGGTCACGGTGCTGCGTCCCGACGATCCGGCGGTGCGGCCCGACGACGACCACGAGGCGATGACGCTGACGGCGACGGTCGCGCCCGACGGCCCGGTCGACTGGACGGACGAGGCGCTGGTCCAGCGGTACGCCGACGAGCTGATCACGGCCGCCGCGCGGGCCGTGCCCGAGCTGCGGGAGCGGCTGCTGTGGCACGAGTCCCGCACCCCTGTGCACATAGCGGAGGCAACCGGCGCCCGGGGCGGTTCGGTGCCCGCGCCCTCACTGGCCGGGGCCGAGGCCGCGCTCCTGCACCCGTCCAACACCACCGCTCTGCCGGGCCTCTATCTGGCGGGCGGCTGGGCGCATCCCGGCGGCGGGCTCGCGCACGCCGGGATGTCGGGCGCGCTGGTGGCCGGGCTGATCGTGGAGGGGGACGACTTCCGGGGCTCGCAGTGAGCCCCGGCCGGGCACCCGGCCCGGGGATCGGTCAGTAGCGGTAGGGCTGCTGCTCGGGGTGGTGCGGCTGGTCCGGGTGGTTCGGGTCGTACGGCTGCTGCGGCTGCTGGACCTGCTGCTGCTCGTACGGGATGTACTCGCCGTCGCGCTGCTGCGGCACCCAGACACCGCCGGGCGGGGTGTCCGTCGCGTACTGCGCGGTGAGCGGGTCGGGGTAGGACTGCTGGCCGCCGAAGCTGTCGTAGCCGCTGTACGTGCCGTATGCCTGGCCGCCGTTGCCGATGTACGGGTCCGAGTAGGCGGCGTACTGCTGCTGCCCGGCGCCCGCGTCGTCGTACTGCGGGGCGTAGGGGTCGGCGTAGGGCTGCTGCGGGTCGTACGCGCCGTACTGGGGCTGTGCCTCGGGCTGCTGGGCGGGGGTGTAGATGCCGTACTGGCCGGTCTCGTCGGGCATCGGCTGCGGCTCGTAGACCGAGTCGGCGTGGGCCGAATCTGCGTGCAGCGGCTCGCCGTTCGCGTCCAGGGAGCCGGCGGCGGCCGCGTCCTCGTACTGGAGGTCGGAGACTTCGAGTACGGGTTCCGCGGCGGGGGCGCTCTTGCCTCGGCTCGCCCTGCGGCGGCGGCTCGCGCCCGGCCTGCCGCCGAGCGCCCAGCCGGTGGAGAAGCCGCGCCGGAAGGAGAGCGTGACGTACACCTGCCCGACCGCGAAGGCGATCGCGCCCAGGATGATCACGAAGACGGACGGGATGAGGACGCCGAGGACCACGCCCACGAATCCGGTGAAGGCGAGCAACCGCCAGCGCAGCCGCGCCTTGTACTGCAGCAGCACCTCGCCGAGCAGCCACAGTGCGACGATTCCGAACGCGATGTAGAGGACCGTCCAGCCCATGTACGCCCCTCATTCTCCTGTCCCGGGTGCAGCTGTCCCCTGACCCGGGCCGGTTTTCGGCTACGCCTGCTGGTGCAGGCCGAGATTCTCGTAGATTTCGAGCGTCGCCGTGGAGTTGTTGAGGGTAATGAAGTGCAACCCGGGTACGCCATCGGCGAGCAGCCGTGAGCAGAACTCCGTGGCGAACTCGATGCCAATGGAGCGTACAGCGGCCGGATCGTCCTTGACGGCAAGCATCCGGTCCCGCAGGTCCTCCGGGAAGGCCGCGGTGCTGAGTTGGGGCAGTCGTTCCAGCTGCTTCACGCTGGTCACGGGCATGACCTCGGGGATGATCGGGGTCTCGCAGCCGGCCGCCGAGACCCGGTCGCGCAGCCGCGAATAGTTCTCGGGCTCGAAGAACATCTGGGTGATGGCATAGTCGGCGCCCGCGCGGCACTTGTCCACGAAGTGCCGGATGTCGGAATCCCAGTCCACGGAGCGGGGGTGCATCTCCGGGAAGGCCGCGACGCCGACGCAGAAGTCGCCCGACTCCCGGATGAGCGCGACGAGTTCGGCCGCGTAGGTCACACCCTGGGAGTGCTTGACCCACTCGCCCATGGGGTCGCCCTTCGGGTCGCCGCGCACCGCGAGGATGTTGCGGATCCCGGCGTCGGCGTACTGGCCCACCGTGTGGCGCAGCTCGGCGACCGAGTGGCCGACGGCGGTGAGGTGGGCGACCGGAGTGAGGGTGGTGTCCTCGGTGATCTGCTGGGTGGCCTCGACGGTTCCGGTACGGGTGGTGCCGCCGGCCCCGTACGTCACGGAGACGAAGTCGGGGGCGACCGCTTCGACCCGGCGCAGCGCGTTCCAGAGGTTCCGCTCGCCCTTCTCGGTTTTGGGCGCGTAGAACTCGAAGGAGTACGTGGTCTCGCCGGTCGCGAGCATGTCGCGCACGGTGCGTGCTCGATCAGTCCTGGTGGAAGCTGTGCCAAGGGCCATACTCGCAGGTTAGCCACGGGTGCCTTGACCCCCAACCAAACGGGGGTTAAATGTCTCGATTGCCGGACTTCTGTCCACCCCTCGGACAGCGGACTCCTCGCCCGGGGTTTTTGATCACGGTTGACACCCCCGGTGACCAGCGCCGTTGACCGGCCCCGAGCTACGCGAGCCGCTCCCGGACCCGCTTGGCGAGGTCGGCGGCGGCCGCGGCCGGGTCGGCGGCCTCGGTGATCGCCCGCACGACGACGACACGGTCCGCGCCCGCGTCCAGGACCTCGTCCAGGTTGCCCGCGTCGATCCCGCCGATCGCGAACCACGGCCGGTCGGTGCCGAGCGAGGTGGTGTACCGCACCAGGTCGAGACCCGGCGCGTACCGGCCCGGCTTGGTGGGGGTGGGCCAGCAGGGCCCCGTGCAGAAGTAGTCCACGCCCGGCTCGGCGGCGGCCGCGGCGGCCTCCTCGTTCGCGTGCGTGGAGCGGCCGATCAGCACCGTCTCGCCCAGGATCGCCCGGGCGGCGGGCACCGGCAGGTCGCCCTGGCCCAGGTGCAGCACGTCGGCGCCGATGGCGTGCGCCACGTCGGCCCGGTCGTTGACCGCGAGCAGCTTGCCGTGCCGGCGGCAGGCGTCCGCGAAGACGGCCAGGTGCTCCAGCTCTTCGGCGGCCTCCATGCCCTTGTCCCGCAGCTGCACGATGTCCACGCCCGACGCAAGGACGGCGTCCAGGAACTCGGGCAGATCACCCTGGCGCTTACGGGCGTCGGTGCACAGGTAGAGGCGGGCGTCGGCGAGCTGCTCACGGGCCGTGGGCATGGAAGGTCCCCCGTTGTGTTCGTCTTCGGCCGGGCCGCGCGGTGTACGGGCCGGGTGGACCGGACCGTACACCGCGGGCTTGTCGGCGCTGTCGGGTGGGCTCTCGGCTCAGAGGGCGAGCGCCTGGGCGCGGCGCTTCACCTCCGTGCCGCGATTCTCACTGAGGGCCTGCGCGGGGGTGCCGGGCAGGCTCGGGTCGGGGGTGAAGAGCCACTCCAGCATCTCTTCGTCGGAGAAGCCGTCGTCCCTCAGCAGCGTCAGCGTCCCGACCAGCCCCTTGACCACCTTGTCGGTGTCGATGAAGGCGGCCGGCACCTGGAGCGCCCTGTTCTCACCGCGGCGTACGGCGATGAGCTGGCCCTCCTTGACCAGCTGCCGTACGCGCGTCACCTCCACGTCCAGCATCTCCGCGATGTCGGGGAGGTAGAGCCAGGCGGGGACGAGAGCATCAATCTTTGCGTCAATCTCGGTCACGGTCACAAGCGTGCCATCTCGCACTGACACTCGGTACCGGGGTGGTCCCTCGGGGGCTGTGCCCCCGGGCCCCTTCCTGGGGGCTGCGCCCCCAGCCCCCCGTTGGGGGCGCTGCCCCCGGACCCCCGCTCCTCAAACGCCGGAGAGGCTTGACTTGAGTTCGACTGCGGCTCGTTCGTGGCTGGTCGCGCAGTTCCCCGCGCCCCCAAAGGGCATGCTTGCCGAACAGGACCGCGCCGCCCCGGCTACCCCTGGGTCGCCGCTTTCAGCGGGACCGACGGGTCAGCCACCTTCGCCCCGTCCAGTGGTTTCGCCGATTCGATGAGTTTGCGGCCCTGGGCCAGGTCCCTTGGGCGGCCCACTGCCAGGACCGCCACCAACGCCCCGTCCCTCAGCCAGCAGACCGACCACGGGGCCGAGGACGGGTCGCCGCGCCAGACCACGTCGTCGGCGTCCGTGTGGTGGCCCGCGTACTGGACGAAGCGGCCGAACTGTTCGGACCAGAAGTACGGGACCGGGTCGTAGTCGGCGGCGGCCTCGCCCACGATGTCGGCGGCCACCGTGCGCGGGCCCTGGAGCGCGTTGTCCCAGTGGTGGACCAGCAGGCGTTCGCCGAAGCGGGCCGAGGGGAACGAGGCGCAGTCGCCGACCGCGTACACGTCGGGGAGCGACGTGCGCAGGCGGGCGTCCGCGGTGATCGCGCCCTCGGGGCCGAGCGCGATGTCCGAGCCGGTCAGCCAGCCGGTCGCGGGGCGGGCGCCGATGCCGATGACCACGGCGTCGGCGGGCAGCCGGCGGCCGTCGGCGAGCAGCACCTCGCCCGGCACGACCGCCTGGACCCGGGCGCCGGTGAGGAGTTCGGCGCCGGATTCGGCGTACCAGCCGGCCATCGGGGCGGCGACCTCGGCGGGGAGCACCCCGGCCAGCGGGCGGTCGGCGGCCTCCACGACGGTGACCTCGCAGCCCGCGTCGCGCGCGGCGGTGGCGAACTCCGCGCCGATCCACCCGGCGCCCACCACCACGATCCGGTGCCGCTGGTCGAGGACCGGGCGAAGGCGCCGCGCATCGTCGAGGGTGCGCAGCAGGTGGACGCCGGGCACTCCCCCGCTGCCGGGCAGGGTGAGCGGTTCGGCGCCGGTGGCGATGACCAGGGTGTCGTAGCCGACCTCGCCCGCCTCGGTGACCACCACGTGCTCGGCGGGCCGCACCCCGGTGACTTCGAGGCCCAGGCACAGGTCGACGCCGAGTGCTTCGAAGTCCACCTCGAAGGCCGAGCCCTCGGCCTTGCCGAGCAGGACCGCCTTGGACAGCGGGGGCCGGTCGTAGGGCTGGTGGGGTTCGGCGCCGATGAGGGTGATGGCTCCGGCGAAGCCCTGTTCGCGCAGGGCCACCGCGGTCTGCACGCCGGCCATGCCCGCGCCGACGACGACCACGTGCCGCGCTTCGGAATGCGTCTGCTGTTCGCTCACCCGATCACCATAAGCAGCTGACTATTCGTCAGGTAAGGGGTCCGGTCAACGCGGCCGCCCCCGGGTCGCCCGGATGCTCCCTTACTCGGGGCCGGGGGCTCGGGCTATGGTGGCAGGCGTAAAGCACTCGCGGGAGCCCGGACGCACCGGGCTGAGAGGGAGGCTGGCGGCCTCCGACCGTACGAACCTGATCCGGGTCATGCCGGCGAAGGGAGGGGCTGGACGCCCATGCGTTCTTCACACAACGGGTCCGGGAACGGGTCCGACGTCCTCGTGGTCGGGGGCGGCATCATCGGGCTCGTCACCGCCTGGCGGGCCGCCCAGCGCGGCCTCGGTGTCGTGCTCGCCGACCCCGAGCCGGGCGGCGGCGCCGCCCAGGTCGCGGCCGGGATGCTCGCCGCCGTCACCGAACTCCACTACGGCGAGCAGACCCTGCTCGCCCTCAACGTCGAGTCCGCCCGCCGCTACCCGGCCTTCGCGGCCGAGCTGGCGGAGGTCACCGGCCTCGACACCGGCTACCGCGCCTGCGGCACCCTGGCCGTGGCGCTCGACTCCGACGACCGCGCCCACCTGCGTGACCTGCACGCGCTCCAGGTCCGCTGCGGCCTGGAGTCGGAGTGGCTGTCCGGGCGCGACTGCCGCCGCCTTGAGCCCATGCTGGCGCCCGGCGTGCGCGGCGGCCTTCGGGTCGACGGCGACCATCAGATCGACCCGCGCCGCCTGGCCAAGGCGCTGGTCAGCGCGTGCGCACAGGCCGGGGTGCGGTTCGCGCACGGCTGGGTCGAGCGGCTTTCCGTCGTACGGGAGCGGGCCGTCGGCGTCGTCCTGGCGGACGGCACCGAGCTCGCCGCCGACCAGGTCGTACTCGCCGCGGGCAGCCTCAGCGGCCGCCTCGCGGGCGTTCCGGAAGAGCTCCTGCCTCCCGTACGTCCCGTGAAGGGCCAGGTCCTGCGGCTGACCGTGCCGCCCGCCTACGCGCCCTTCCTGTCGCGGACCGTGCGGGCGGTGGTGCGGGGCAGCGAGGTCTATCTCGTACCGCGCGAGAACGGCGAGCTCGTCGTCGGCGCCACCAGCGAGGAGCTCGGCTGGGACACCACGGTCACCGCGGGCGGGGTCTACGAACTGCTGCGGGACGCCCACGAGTTGGTGCCCGGGATCACCGAGCTGCCGCTCACCGAGACCCGGGCCGGGCTACGCCCCGCCTCCCCCGACAACGCGCCCCTGCTCGGCCCGACCGCGCTGCCCGGGCTGCTGCTCGCGACCGGCCACTACCGCAACGGCGTGCTGCTCACCGCGGTCACCGGCGATGTCATGGCGCACGTCCTGACCACCGGTGAACTGCCCGACGAGGCACGCCCGTTCACCCCCCGACGCTTCGCCTCCGCACCTTGGGAGCTGACGACCGCATGACCATCTCCGTCAACGGCGAGCCCCGCGCGCTCGCCTCCGGGACCACCCTCGACGTCCTCGTCGCCACCCTCACCCCGTCCCGCTCCGGGGTCGCCGCCGCCGTCAACGAGGCGGTCGTGCCGCGCAGCGCCTGGCCCACCACCACGCTCGGCGACGGCGACCGCGTCGAGGTCCTCACCGCCGTGCAGGGGGGCTGACCCATGGCCGACGACCTGCTGACCATCGCCGACACCACCTTCGACTCCCGCCTGATCATGGGCACCGGCGGGGCGCCCAGCCTCGACACGCTGGAGCGGGCGCTCGCCGTCTCCGGCACCGAGCTCACCACCGTCGCGATGCGCCGCCTCGACCCGACCGTGCAGGGCTCGGTCCTGTCCGTCCTGGACCGGCTCGGCATCCGGGTGCTGCCCAACACCGCGGGCTGCTTCACCGCGGGCGAGGCCGTCCTTACCGCGCGGCTCGCCCGCGAGGCGCTCGGCACGCACTGGGTGAAGCTGGAGGTGGTCGCCGACGAGCGCACCCTGCTGCCCGACCCGATCGAACTGCTCGACGCCGCCGAGGTGTTGGTCGACGACGGGTTCACCGTGCTGCCTTACACCAACGACGACCCGGTCCTCGCGCACAAGCTGGAGGACGTCGGGTGCGCGGCGATCATGCCGCTCGGCTCCCCCATCGGCTCCGGGCTCGGCATCCGCAACCCGCACAACTTCGAGCTGATCGTGGACCGGGCGAGCGTCCCGGTGATCCTCGACGCGGGCGCGGGCACCGCCTCCGACGCGGCGCTCGCGATGGAGCTCGGCTGCTCGGCGGTGCTGCTGGCCTCGGCGGTGACGCGGGCCCAGGAGCCGGTCCTGATGGCGGAGGCGATGCGGCACGCGGTGGAGGCGGGCCGCCTGGCCCACCGCGCGGGCCGCATCCCCCGCCGCCACTTCGCCGAGGCGTCCTCGACGATGGCGGGCCGGGCCGCGCTCGACCCGGAGCGCCCCGCGTTCTAGCCCCACCTGGCCTTTCCCGGCCCTTTCCGGTCGGGTCCGCGTCACAGCTCGGCTTCAGTCCGGCCCCCGCAACGCACGCGGCGTGAAGGGGGCCGGACGGCGCTCGTAAACTCTCCCCCGTGGATACGACCCTTCATGACCCCCTCGTCGGGCAGGTGCTCGACGGCCGCTACCGCGTCGACGCGCGCATCGCCGTCGGCGGTATGGCCACGGTCTACCGGGCCGTCGACACCCGCCTCGACCGCGTGCTCGCCCTCAAGGTGATGCACCCGAGCCTCGCCGCGGACGCCTCCTTCGTGGAGCGCTTCATCCGCGAGGCCAAGTCGGTGGCCCGGCTCGCGCACCCCAATGTGGTCGGCGTCTTCGACCAGGGCGCGCAGGACCAGTACGTCTACCTCGCGATGGAGTACGTCGCGGGCTGCACCCTGCGCGACGTGCTGCGCGAGCGCGGCGCGCTCCAGCCGCGCGCGGCCCTCGACATCCTGGAGCCGGTGCTCGCGGCCCTCGGCGCCGCCCACCGGGCCGGTTTCGTCCACCGGGACATGAAGCCCGAGAACGTCCTGATCGGGGACGACGGCCGGGTCAAGGTCGCCGACTTCGGCCTGGTCAGGGCCGTGGACTCGGTGACCAGCACCACCGGCTCGGTCCTCGGCACCGTCTCCTACCTGGCCCCCGAGCAGATCGAGCACGGCACCGCGGACACCCGCGCCGACGTGTACGCGTGCGGTGTCGTCCTGTACGAGATGCTCACCGGCGCCAAGCCGCACCACGGGGACACCCCCGCCCAGATCCTGTACGCCCACCTCCACGAGGGCGTGCCCGCGCCGTCCGCGGCCGTGCCCGGCCTCGCCCTGGAGCTGGACGAGCTGGTCGCCTCGGCGACCGCCCGCAACCCCGACGTCCGCCCGCACGACGCGGTGGCCCTGCTCGCGCAGACCCGTACCGCCCGCGCGGCCCTCGGCGAAGAGCAGCTGGACGCGGTCCCGCCGGGCGCGCGCTCCTCGGCCGGGCAGAGCGGCGCCGACGACCGTACGAGCGTGATCCCGCGGGCCCTGACGACGCCGGTCACCCCGGCGGCCGGGCCGATGCCTGCGGAGTCCGTCCGCGACGAGCCCGTCAACCGCACCAGCCGGCTGATCATGCCGCAGCGCATCGAGGACGAGCCGGAGCCCGCGCCCCGCAGGCAGCGCGGCCGGATCAACAACCGGCGCGGCCTGATCGCCGTCGTGGCCGCGCTGCTGCTGATCCTCGGGGTCGGCGCGGGCGTCTGGTACATCAACTCCGGCCAGTTCACCCGGGTTCCGGCCCTCATCGGGCAGAGCGAGGACGCGGCGAAGAAGAAGCTGTCGGGTGCCGGACTCGGCGTCAAGAAGATCGACCGGCAGTTCAGCGACACCGTCGAGCGGGGCCAGGTCATCTCGACCGACCCGGCCACCGGCGCCCGCATCCGCGGCAACGGCTCGGTGACCCTGGTCGTCTCGCGCGGCCCCGAGACGGCACAGGTGCCCAAGCTGGACGGGATGCCGCTCGACCAGGCGAAGAGCGAGCTGCAGAAGGCGGGCTTCGCACCCGGTGACACCTCCAGCGAGTTCAACGAGAGCGTCCCGCAGGGCTCGGTGATCCGTACCGACCCGGCCGCGGGCGTCAAGCGCCACACGGACACCGGCGTCTCGATGGTCATCAGCAAGGGCGCACCCGTCGACGTGCCCGGCGTGGTCGGCGACTCGGTGGCCGATGCCACCGCCGCCCTCCAGAACGCCGGGCTCCAGGTCACCGTCGCGCCCGACCAGGTCAACTCGGTGCAGGACGCGGGCAAGGTCGCGGCCCAGTCGGCCGCCGAGCACGCCCAGCTCGCCAAGGGCGACAGCGTCACGCTGACCGTGTCCAAGGGCCCCCGGATGATCCCCGTGCCCCAGGTGACCGGCCAGAAGGCCGCCGACGCCCAGAAGAGCCTGGAAGCCGCCGGCTTCAAGGTGAAGGTCGACCGCGGCTTCCCGTTCCTCAGCGACGAGGTGTCGGGCCAGTCCGTCGCCGCCGGGGTCCAGGCGCCGGAGGGCTCCACCATCACCATCACCACCAAGGGACTGTAGGTAGTCACCCCATGCGCAACCCCATCGGCGGCCACGTCCCCGTGGCCGGCGGCCTCGCCACGACCGGGCTCTCCTACGCGCGCGAGATCGGCGCCGAGACCGTGCAGGTCTTCGCCGCCAACCCGCGCGGCTGGGCCACTCCCACCGGGAACCCGGCCCAGGACGAGAAGTTCCGGGCCGAGTGCGCCGAGGCCTCGATCCCGGCGTACGTCCATGCCCCGTACCTGATCAACTTCGGTTCGAGCACCGAGGCGACGGTGGAGAAGTCGGCGGAGTCGCTGCGGCACTCGCTGCGCCGGGGCCGTGAGATCGGCGCGCTCGGCGTGGTCGTGCACACCGGCTCGGCGACCGGCGGACGCCCGCGCGCACAGGCTCTGGCGCAGGTCCGTACGCATCTGCTGCCGCTGCTCGACGAACTGACCCACGACGACGACCCGTTCCTGCTCCTGGAGTCGACGGCCGGGCAGGGCGCCTCACTGTGCTCGCGCACCTGGGACTTCGGCCCGTACTTCGAGGCCCTGGACGCCCACCCCAAGCTGGGCGTCTGCCTCGACACCTGCCACATCTACGCGGCCGGGCACGACCTGGCCGGGCCGGACGGCATGCGGCAGACCCTGGATCTGCTGGTGGAGACCGTCGGCGAGGGGCGGCTCAAGCTGATCCACGCCAATGACTCCAAGGACGTGGCGGGCGCGCACAAGGACCGCCACGAGAACATCGGCTCCGGGCACATCGGCGAGGAGCCGTTCCGCGAGCTGCTCGCGCACCCGGCGACCGAGGGCGTACCGCTGGTCATCGAGACCCCGGGCGGCAAGGAGGGGCACGCGGCGGACGTGGCCCTGCTGAAGTCACTGCGGGTCTAGCCCCCAGCGGCAGGCTCAGAGCTCGGGGCCGTCCCCGGGCTCCTCCTGGTAGGAGTAGCGCTGCTCGCGCCAGGGGTCGCCGATGTTGTGGTAGCCCCGCTCCTCCCAGAAGCCCCGGCGGTCCGCCGTCATGTACTCGATGCCGCGGACCCACTTGGGGCCCTTCCAGGCGTACAGGTGCGGGACGACCAGGCGCAGCGGGAAGCCGTGTTCGGCGGTGAGCAGCTCGCCGCCGTTGTGGGTGGCGAAGAGCGTACGGTCAGCGAGGAAGTCGGCCAGGCGCAGGTTGGAGCTGAAGCCGTACTCGGCCCAGACCATCACATGGGTGACCTCGGGTGCGGGCGGCGCGAGTTCGGCGATCGTGCGGGTGCTCACCCCGCCCCATTCGGCCCCGACCATCGAGAACTTGGTGACGCAGTGCAGGTCGGCGACCACGGTCTCGAACGGCAGCGCCGAGAACTCCTCGTGGTTCCAGCAGTGCTTGTCGCCGTCGGCGGTGGCTCCGAAGACCCGGAACTCCCAGCGCTCCGGCTTGAACTTGGGGACCGGGCCGTAGTGGGTGACCGGCCAGCCGCGCTGGAGCCGCTGCCCCGGCGGAAGCTCCGTCTGCGCTGCTCCCCGCCGCTCCCGGCTCTCCGGCTGACCCATGACTCCATGGTGACAGACCCCGAGGGGTGGTGATGACCAGGGACGTCCCGATTCGGGCAACTCGTACTAAGCATGCACTTACTGGACGGCCTGTGATCACGGTGCAAGGATGCGCGAAACCTGCCCAGTTACCGCTTGGAAGGAGCCTCTGCGATGCAGGGCGACCCCGAGGTCATCGAATTCCTGAATGAGCAGCTGAGTGCCGAGCTGACGGCGATCAACCAGTACTGGCTGCACAGCGCGATGCAGGCCAACTTCGGCTGGACGAAGCTGGCCAAGTACACGCGTCACGAGTCGATCGACGAGATGAAGCACGCGGAGGTGCTGACCGACCGGATCCTGTTCCTGGACGGCCTGCCGAACTTCCAGCGCCTCTTCCATGTGCGCATCGGGCAGACGGTCACCGAGATGTTCCAGGCGGACCGGCAGATCGAGGTCGAGGCGATCGACCGCCTCAAGCGGGGCATCGAGGTCATGCGGGCGAAGGGCGACATCACGTCCGCGAACATCTTCGAGTCGATCCTGGCCGACGAGGAGCACCACATCGACTACCTCGACACCCAGCTGGAGCTGGTCGAAAAGCTCGGCGAGGCGCTCTACATCGCGCAGCTCATCGAGCAGCCGGAGAGCTGAGACGGCCGGAGGGCTACGCGGCCTCGTCGAGGACCGGGTCCAGCTCCGGGGCGACGGCGGTCAGCGCGGGCCGGCCCTGCTCCACCAGCTCCCGTCGGGGGCAGGCGCCGCGTCCGAGCAGCGCCTGGATGCGGCGTACGCAGGAACCGCAGTCGGTGCCGGCCTTGCAGGCGGAAGCTATCTGGCGGGGGGTGCAGGCACCGCCGTCCGCGTGCTTCTTGACCTGCTCCTCGGTGACACCGAAGCAGTTGCATACGTACACGCGGTTCACCTCCCAGAACGATCGAGCGAGGTCGATGGGTAAGGCCCGTCCCGATCGACCGGTTCCCGATCCTCGGTGAGGCTAACCTAACCTTACCCGGCACCCCGGGTGCGGAAAAGCCCCGGATACGCCAGTGGGGCGCGGATCACATGGATCCGCGCCCCACTGTGGTGCGCACGGGACTACTGGTCGCGGTACATCTCGGCGACCAGGAACGCCAGGTCCAGGGACTGGCTGCGGTTCAGGCGCGGGTCGCAGGCCGTCTCGTAGCGCTGGTGCAGGTCGTCGACGAAGATCTCGTCGCCGCCGCCCACGCACTCGGTGACGTCGTCACCGGTGAGCTCGACGTGGATGCCGCCCGGGTGCGTGCCGAGGCCCTTGTGGACCTCGAAGAAGCCCTTGACCTCGTCCAGGACGTCGTCGAAGCGGCGCGTCTTGTGGCCGGAGGCCGCCTCGAAGGTGTTGCCGTGCATCGGGTCGGTGACCCAGGCGACGACCGCACCGGACGCGGTGACCTTCTCGACCAGCTCGGGGAGCTTGTCGCGGACCTTGTCGGCGCCCATGCGGACGACGAAGGTCAGCCGGCCCGGCTCACGGTCCGGGTCGAGGCGGTCCACGTAGGTGAGCGCCTCGTCGACGGTGGTCGTCGGGCCGAGCTTGATGCCGATCGGGTTGCGGATCCGGGAGGCGAACTCGATGTGCGCGCCGTCCAGCTGCCGGGTGCGCTCACCGATCCAGACCATGTGGCCGGAGGTGTCGTACAGGTGGCCGGTGCGCGAGTCGGTGCGGGTCAGCGCCGACTCGTAGTCGAGCAGCAGCGCCTCGTGCGAGGCGTAGAACTCGACGGCCTTGAACTCGGCGGGGTCGGTGCCGCAGGCCTTCATGAAGTTCAGCGCGTTGTCGATCTCGCGGGCGAGCTGCTCGTAGCGCTGGCCGGAGGGGGACGACTTCACGAAGTCCTGGTTCCAGGCGTGCACCTGGCGCAGGTCGGCGTAGCCGCCGGTGGTGAAGGCGCGGACCAGGTTGAGCGTGGAGGCGGACGCGTTGTACATCCGCTTCAGGCGCTCGGGGTCCGGCACGCGGTCCTTCTCCGTGAAGGCGAAGCCGTTCACGGAGTCGCCCCGGTAGGTCGGCAGGGTCACGCCGTCGCGGGTCTCGGTGCCCTTGGAGCGGGGCTTGGAGTACTGGCCGGCGATGCGGCCGACCTTCACCACGGGCACGGAGGCCGCGTAGGTGAGGACGGCGCTCATCTGGAGGAGGGTCTTCAGCTTGGCCCGGATGTGATCGGCCGAGACGGCGTCGAAGGCCTCCGCGCAGTCGCCGCCCTGGAGCAGGAACGCCTCGCCCTGGGCGACGGCTCCCAGACGGGCGCGCAGCTGGTCGCACTCGCCCGCGAAGACGAGCGGCGGATACGATTCGAGGTCCGCGATCACATCGCGCAGAGCCTCGGCATCGGGGTACTCGGGCTGCTGCGCCGCGGGAAGGTCACGCCAGGTGTTTTCGTTCACGGTCACCGCACCCACATTACGGGGTCCGCCAAGCCGTCCACCCCCGCGACCACCAAATGAGACACCGGCCACGACGAGGTGGCTCAAGAGCCGAAGGCTGAAGTCCCTCCCACCTCTCCCCCCGCACGTCACCCCCTGTTAATCTCACGCCACTTACTGAATACAGGGCAAAGTGACCAGGGGTGGGTGTGAGCCGAAGCGTGAGCAGTAGGCAGCAGAGACGTGTGACCAGGAAGTTCCTCGCCTATGGGGTGGCCGGGGCCGTGGCCGTCACCGCATTCGGCTCGGTGGCCGTGGCGGCGCCGCGGACCGTGGGGGCGGCGCAGGACGGCGGGGGGCAGCCGGGCTCGGCGCTGCAGGCCCAATTCGCCGAAGCGGCCAAGGAGTTCAAGGTTCCCCAGAGCGTTCTTATGGCGGTTTCCTACCGCCAGACGCTCTGGGAGGACCACAACGGCAAGCCCAGCACGTCGGGCGCGTACAACGTCATGGGCCTGACCCGGGTCATGCCCGGTGACGTGGCGCGGCCCAGCGCCCAGGAGCAGCTGGCGCACCTCAACATGAGCGGCGACCCGGCGGTCATGAAGAAGTTCGACGCCAAGAAGGCGCCGACTTCCGAGCCTTCCGTCGACACCGACGACCCGGCGCTGCACACGCTGGACGCGGCCGCGAAGCTCATCGGCGAGCCGGTGGACGCGGTGCGCACCGATGCCGCCCAGAGCATCCGGGCGGGCGCGGCGCTGCTCGCGCAGTACCAGCGCGCGGCCACCGGCTCGCTGCCGGCCGCCCCGGGCGCCTGGTACCCCGCGGTGGCCCGCTACAGCCAGGCCTCCGACGCCAAGGGCGCCGGCGCCTTCGCCGACCGCGTCTTCGACTCGGTGCGCTCCGGCCAGAGCCGCCTCACCACGGACGGCCAGCGCCTCGCGCTGCCCGCCGACCCCGCGGTGAAGCCCGTCAAGCCGTCGAAGATGCCGCTGGCGGCGGCCACGCCGGGTGCGGCCGCGGCGGACGCCACGACGCCCGAGTGCCCGTCCGGCCTCAACTGCGACTTCATTCCGGCCAACGCGAACAACTACAACGTGGCGAACCGGCCGGACAACGGTTTCGACATCCGGCAGATCGTGATCCACGACACGGAGTCCCCTTACCAGGCCGCCGTCGACCACTTCAAGGACCCGCAGAGCAGCGCCAGCGCGCACTACATCGTCAAGGACGACGGCAGTCTCGTCACCCAGCTGGTGGCGACGAAGGACGAGTCGTACCACGCGGGCAACAAGACCGTGAACATGCACGCGCTCGGCATCGAGCACGTGGGCTTCGCCATGAAGGCGGGCAGCTGGTACGGCGAGCCGCTCTACGACTCGTCGGCGACGCTGGTCAAGTACCTGGCGGACAGGTTCGGCATTCCGCTGGACCGCGAGCACATCATCGGCCACGACGAGGTGCCCGGTCCGCTGGACTCGTACGTCGCCGGGCAGCACTGGGACCCGGGTCCGTTCTGGGACTGGAACCACTACATGTCCCTGCTCGGCGCCCCGACCGGCGTCGGTGGCGCGGGCCAGCCGCTCACGGCCGGGCAGGTCGTCAAGGTCGTCCCGCCGTTCAGCGCCCAGACGACGACGTACTACGACCCCGACACCAAGGTCCGCACCACGTTCGACCAGCCGGTCAACTTCGGCTACCTGTACGCGACCCCGTCGACCGGCGGCGACCCGCTGGCCGACCCGTACCTGGGCACGCAGGTCGCGACCGAGGGCCCGAACTGGGCCAACAAGGTCGTCGCGGGCGGTCAGTACGTCGTCGCGGACTGGCAGGGCGACTGGACGGCGATCTGGTACGGCGGCCAGAAGGCCTGGTTCTACAACCCGGGCGGCCAGTACACCGCCGTCGTGTCCCCCTCGGCCCCGGTCGTCCTGAAGGCCAAGGGCACCGACCCGGTCCAGGTCTACGGGCGCTCCTACCCCGAGGACGCGGCGTACGCGGGCACCGGAGTGCCGGTGCAGGGCAGCAACTCCGCCTCGCTGACGAAGTACAGCATCCCGGCGGGCCAGGCCTACGTCGCCGCGGGCGCCCCGGTCGCGGGCGACTACTACTACGGCGGCACCACGCTCGGCACCCTGGTCAAGGGCACCCAGACCTTCTACCCGATCCGGTACAACCACCGGATCGCCTGGGTGAAGACGGCCGACGTCGAGCAGGTCACCCCGGCCGGTCCCGTGCGCGCCGACAACCGCTACGACCTGCTCGCGCGGGACGCGAACGGCGGGTTCTGGCAGTACCAGGGCTCGGGCGACATCGCGCAGCCCTTCCTGACCCGGTTCAAGATCGGCAGCGGCTGGGGCATCTACAACGCCATGACGGACCTGTCGGACTTCCGCGCCGACGGCCAGGGCGACCTGATCGCCCGGGACACCTCCGGGGTGGCCTGGTACTACAAGGGCAGCGGCGACCCGGCGGCCCCGTTCGGCGACCGGGTCAAGCTCGGCGCGGGCTGGGGCGCCTTCACCTCCCTGGTGGGCGCCGGCGACCTGACCGGTGACGGCCGGGCCGACCTGATCGCCCGCGACGGCGCCGGCAAGCTCTGGCTCTACCCGGGCACCGGTGGCCCCGCCTTCGGCAACCGCACGCAGATCGGCAGCAGCTGGCAGATCTACGACCAGATCCTGAGCACCGGCGACCTCGACGGCGACGGCAAGGGCGACTTCGTGGCGCGCGAGCCGTCCGGGAAGCTGTGGTTCTACCCGGGCACGGGCAGCGCGGTGCAGCCCTTCGGCGACCGCCACCAGGTCGGCACCGGCTGGAACATCTACAACGCGATCGTCAGCTCGGGCGACCTGGACGGGGACGGCAAGCCGGACCTGACCGGCCGCGACGCCGACGGCAAGCTGTGGTTCTACCCGGGCAACGGCGGCTCGGTGCAGCCGTTCGGCGACCGCCGCCAGATCGGCACCGGCTGGAACATCTACAACGCGCTGCTCTGATCGAGCCGGCTGTCCGATGGCACCGCGACCTCGCGGTGCCATCGGGTAGAGTGCCCGGCATGTTCGCGCACTCGACCCAGAACTGGTGGTGGACCGCTCATCCGGCGGCCCGCTGATTTCTGCGCGTACACAGACTCGCGAAGGCCGCCCCGAGGGGCGGCCTTCAGTGTTTCCCGGGCTGTTCCTCCCGCTCACCACCGGAAGGAACCACTCAACTCATGCTCATCCAGAGGCTGTTGGACGAGAACTGCCCGCCGTTCGCGCTGCTGCGCAGGCGCACCCCTGGTCATGATCACGACGTCGTCGAGCTGTTGATCGGCGATGTCCACGAGGCCGAACACCTCGCCGACCTGCCCGTCGGCGACCGGCCCGCGCTCGCCCTGGTGCCGTTCCGGCAGATCAGGGAGCGCGGCTTCGACGTCCGCGACGACGGGACGCCGCTCTCGGTCCTGGTCGCGGACGAGACGTACGAGCTCCCTCTCGCGGACGTGCTCGGCGAGCTGCCCGCGCACGAGGTGCGGGTCGAGGGCGGCGGCTTCGACGTCGGCGACGAGGAGTACGCGGGAATCGTGCGACGGGTGATCGACGACGAGATCGGCCGCGGCGAGGGCGCCAACTTCGTCATCCGGCGCACCTTCACCGGCGAGATCCCCGGCTTCGGACGGGCCGACGCGCTGGCGCTGTTCCGCCGCCTCCTCGTGGGTGAGCAGGGCGCGTACTGGACGTATGTGGTGCACACGGGCGACCGCACTCTGGTCGGCGCGAGCCCCGAGGTCCATGTCCGGATGTCCGGCGGCACGGTCGTCATGAACCCGATCAGCGGGACCTACCGCTACCCGGCGGGCGGCCCCACCCCCGAGGACCTGCTGACCTTCCTCGCCGACCGCAAGGAGACCGACGAGCTGTCGATGGTCGTCGACGAGGAGCTCAAGATGATGTGCACGGTCGGCGACATGGGCGGCGTGGTGATCGGCCCCCGCCTCAAGGAGATGGCCCATCTCGCGCACACCGAATACGAGTTGAGGGGCCGCTCCTCGCTCGACGTCCGCGAGGTCCTGAGGGAGACCATGTTCGCGGCGACGGTCACCGGGTCGCCGGTGCAGAACGCGTGCCGGGTCATCGAGCGGTACGAGGCCGGCGGGCGCGGCTACTACGCGGGCGCGCTCGCGCTGCTCGGCCGGGACGCGGGCGGCTCCCAGACCCTCGACTCGCCCATCCTGATCCGCACCGCGGACATCTCGCCGGACGGCCGCCTCAGGGTCCCGGTCGGCGCCACCCTCGTACGCCACTCGGACCCGGCGAGCGAGGTCGCCGAGACGCACGCCAAGGCCGCCGGTGTCCTGGCGGCGCTCGGGGTGCGGCCCGGCCGTCCGGCCACCGGGGCGGTACGCCCCCGGCTCGCCGACGACCCCCGGGTGCGGGCCGCGCTCGACGCCCGGCGGGCCGACCTCGCGCCGTTCTGGCTGCGGATGCAGGACCGGCCGGCCGAGCCGAGCGGGTCGGCGCTCGTGGTGGACGGGGAGGACACGTTCACGGCGATGCTCGCGCATGTGCTGCGCTCGGCGGGCCTCGCGGTCTCGGTGCTCCGCTACGACGTCCCCGGGCTGCACGCGCGGGTGCTCGGCCACGAGGGCCCGGTGATCCTCGGCCCGGGTCCGGGCGACCCCGCGGACGCGGCCGACCCGAAGATGGCGCTGCTTCGCCCGCTGGCCGCGGAGCTCCTGCGCTCCCACCGGCACGGGCTGCTCGGCGTGTGCCTGGGCCACGAGC
Source organism: Streptomyces sp. NBC_00212 (assembly GCF_045206365.1). Taxonomy (NCBI): domain Bacteria; kingdom Bacillati; phylum Actinomycetota; class Actinomycetes; order Kitasatosporales; family Streptomycetaceae; genus Streptomyces; species Streptomyces sp. NBC_00212. The sequence goes on along the minus strand of NZ_CP108115.1, from coordinate 6,347,902 downwards.
TGATCGCGGCGGAGCTCGGCCTGGAGATCGTGCGCAAGCGGGAGCCCCACCAGGGCGCGCAGGTGCGGATCGACCTGTTCGGCCGCGAGGAGACGGTGGGCTTCTACAACAGCTTCGCGGCGCGCTGCGAAGGGGAGCTGCCGGGCGTGGAGATCGCGCGCGACCCGGTGACCCACGAGGTGCACGCGCTGCGCGGCCCCGGGTACGCGGGCATCCAGTTCCACCCGGAGTCGGTGCTCACCCTGCGCGGCCCGGAGGTGGTCAGGGACCTGCTCGCGGGGGTGGCCGCGGTGCGCTGAGGCGCTTACGGCGCAGCCGGGACCAGGACGTTCTCGGTGTGGCGGCCTGCCTTGTAGGCCGCCACGTTGTCCACCGTCGCCGCGATGATCTGGCCCACCGCGTCCTGGGTGTAGTACGCCTGGTGCGAGGTGACCACCACGTTCGGGAAGGTCACGAGCCGGGCCAGGGTGTCGTCCTGGACGGCCTCCAGGGATTTGTCGAGGAAGAAGAGCCCCGCCTCGGCCTCGTACACGTCGAGGCCGACGCCGGCGAAGCGGCCCTTGCGCAGCTCGCCCACCAGCGCGTCCGTGTCGATGAGCCCGCCCCGGCTGGAGTTGACCAGGATCGCGTCGTCCTTCATCGCCGCGAGTTCCCGGCGCCCGATGAGGTGCTGGGTCGAGGGCAGCAGCGGCACGTGCAGGCTGATCACGTCCGCGTTCGCGAGGAGCTCCTCCTTGTCGACGTACTTCATGCCGAGCTCGACGCAGGCCGGGTTCTGCGCCGCGTCCCAGCCGAGCAGGTTCATGCCGAAGCCATGGGCGATCCGGGTGAACGCCTCGCCGATCTTGCCGGTGCCCAGCACCCCGACGGTGCGGCCGCGCATGTCGCGGCCGAGCAGCCCGTCCAGGCGGAAGTCGAAGTCGCGGGTGCGGTTGGAGGCCCGCACGATGCGGCGGTTCACGGCCATCGCCAGGGTCCAGGCGAATTCGGCGACGGAGTACGGCGAGTAGTAGGAGACCCGGGCGATGGTGAGGCCGAGGCGGGCGGCCACGTCCAGGTCGATGTTGTTGAAGCCGGTGGAACGCTGGGCGATCATCCGCGTCCCGCCGGCGGCCAGGCTCTGCAGCACGTGGGCGTTGAGGTTGGCGTTGACGCTGGTGGAGACCACTTCGTGCCCGGCGGCGATCGGCGCGGTGTCCTCGGTGAGGAAGACGTCCAGACAGCGGATGTCGTGCAGTCCCGCGAAGGCCTTCTCGATCAGCGGCTTCTCGTCGGTCTGCACGCCGAATGCCAGGATTTCCACGACTTTCCCCTTATGGGCGCTTCCTGGCCATCAGAGCCTGTGTCTAGACCCCGTCCGGATCAGGCCGCGGCGTCTGGCGCGTGCGATCGCAAGGCGCCGGAAGGTCCTCGTAGCGGAGCTACTAGGGCGTTTCGGCAACGCGGCGAGCGTGCGTGCCAGGCGTCGCGGGCCCGGGCGGGGTTTAGACACAGGCTCTCAGGCCAGTCATGAGGGCTATGGGCCGGATATCGCGAATATACGGCCCACAGCCCGGACCCGCCCGGTCTGGTCGGCCGGGGTCAGCAGCGGTCAGCCGAAGAAGACGCCCACCTCGGCGTAGAGCGCGGGGTCCACGGTCTTCAGCTTCGAGGTGGCCTCCGCGATCGGCACCCGCACGATGTCGGTGCCGCGCAGCGCGACCATCTTGCCGAAGTCGCCGTCGCGCACCGCCTCGATGGCGTGCAGGCCGAAGCGGGTCGCGAGCCACCGGTCGAAGGCGCTCGGGGTGCCGCCGCGCTGGACGTGGCCGAGCACGGTGGTGCGGGCCTCCTTGCCGGTGCGCTTCTCGATCTCCTTCGCCAGCCACTCGCCGACGCCGGAGAGCCGCACGTGCCCGAAGGAGTCGAGCGTGCCGTCCTTGAGCACCATTTCGCCGTCCTTCGGCATGGCACCCTCGGCGATACAGACGATCGGGGCGTACGAGGCCTTGAAGCGGGAGGTGATCCAGCCGCAGACCTGGTCGACGTCGAAGCGCTGCTCGGGGATGAGGATGACGTTGGCGCCGCCGGCCAGGCCCGAGTGCAGCGCGATCCAGCCCGCGTGCCGGCCCATGACCTCGACGACCAGGACCCGCATGTGGGACTCGGCCGTGGTGTGCAGCCGGTCGATGGCCTCGGTCGCGATGCCGACGGCCGTGTTGAAGCCGAAGGTGTAGTCGGTGGCGGACAGGTCGTTGTCGATCGTCTTGGGGACGCCGACGCAGTTGATGCCGTATTCGTCGCTGAGCCGGGCCGCGACACCCAGGGTGTCCTCGCCGCCGATCGCGATCACGGCGTCGATCTCGTACTTGGCGAGGTTCTCCTTGATGCGGCGAACCCCGTTCTCGGCCTTGAGGGGGTTGGTGCGCGAGGAGCCGAGGATGGTGCCGCCGCGCGGCAGGATGCCGCGCACCGCCGGGATGTCCAGCTTGACGGTGTCGCCCTCCAGGGGACCGCGCCAGCCGTCCTTGAACCCGGTGAACTCGTATCCGTACTCCTGCACACCCTTGCGGACGATGCCCCGGATGACGGCGTTGAGTCCGGGGCAGTCACCGCCTCCGGTCAGTACTCCGACCCGCATGGAATGGTCCCTTCACCTGGGAGTGACGTACGCGGTCCACGCTAGTGGTGACGCATGTCACTCCGGGATGGGGCGAAGGGTCAATTCACTTGATCCGTAAGGGAGTTGACGACTCGTCGTTCACCCGTACGGGGGATGGCTCGGTCAGGCGTCGTCGAGGCCGCGCTCGATCGCGTACCGCACGAGCTCCACCCTGTTGTGCAGCTGGAGCTTGCCCAGGGTGTTCTGGACGTGGTTCTGCACCGTGCGGTGCGAGATGACCAGGCGCTCGGCTATCTGCTTGTAGCTCAGGCCCTTGGCGACCAGGCGCAGCACCTCGGTCTCGCGGTCGGTGAGCTGCGGGGCCTTGGGCTCGTCGGAGGTGGCGGGCGCCGGGTCCTTGGCGAGCCTTCGGTACTCGCCGAGGACGAGGCCGGCCAGGCCCGGCGTGAACACCGGGTCGCCCACGGCCGTGCGGCGCACCGCGTCGGTCAGCTCCTCGGTGCTGGCCGACTTGAGGAGGTAGCCGAGCGCGCCGGACTTCACCGCTTCCAGCACGTCCGCGTGCTCGCCCGAGGCGGACAGGACCAGGACCCGCAACGCCGGATTGGCGGCGACCAGTTCCTTGCAGACCTGGGCGCCGGGCATGCCCGGCAGGTTGAGGTCGAGGACCAGGACGTCGGGCGCCGCGGCCTGGGCCCGGCGCACCGCCTGCGGTCCGTCGCCGGCGGTGGCGACCACGTCGAAGCCGGCGGCGGCCAGGTCGCGGGCGACCGCGTCGCGCCACATCGGGTGGTCGTCGACCACCATCACCTTCACCGTCGCATCCGCCCGCGCCGTCTGCTGCTGCGTCATCCGTGCCGTCCTGCCTTCCCCCGTGGGACCTTCAGTTCAACTTCTGTGCCCTGGCCCGGCACGGAGATCAGCTCCGCCGTGCCGCCCAGGTCGCGCAGCCGGCCCCGGATCGAGAGGGCGACGCCCATGCGTCCCTCCCCCTCGGCCTGGTCGAGCCGGCCCGCCGGGATTCCGGGCCCGTCGTCCCGCACCGTCACGATCACCTCGTCCCCCCAGTCCTCCACCAGGATCCAGGCCCGGGCGGACTCCCCCGCGTGCATACGGACATTGTCCAGTGCGGCACTGACAGCGGCCGCGAGCTCCCTGGCGGCGGGGGGTGCGAGCAGCACCGGAGCGCCCGGCTCCGCGAAGGAGACCTTCGATCCGGCATGCCGGGCGAGCAGCGAGCGCAGGTCGATCTCGCCGCTCTCGCCGGGCTCGTCGTCCACCTCGACCGCCCGTACGACGGCGCCGTTCGCGAAGTCCTCGGAGGCCCGGGTCGGCGGCACCAGGCCGCTGGTGACCAGGGTGCGCAGGGCGACCTCCTGCTCGCCGGCCAGCCGGCCGAGCTCGGCGGCCTCGCCGCCCAGCGCGCTGCCGCGGCGCTGCACCATGGCGAGCACCTGGAGCACGCTGTCGTGGATGTCGCGGGCCAGGCGTTCGCGCTCGCGGGTGGCCGCCTCGATCTCCAGGGCGCGGGCGAGCGTCGCCTCACTGGCCCGGGCCACCTCGACGATGTAGCCGATCGCGATGGAGGCGATCCACACCAGGATCACGTTGTGGAAGGTGTCCCGGGTGGGGTGGCCGCGCTCCACGATGTTGGCGACGGCCACCAGCGAGGAGGCGAACCCGGCCCAGCGCCAGCCGCCCTTGATCGCGAAGGCGAGCACCGCCCCGGCCGCCGCTATCGTCGGCAGCGTCGGGCCGTCGACGTACTGGGCGTCCACGTCGGCCAGCGGCGTGAGCAGGATGCCGGTGAGCACCACGGTGAGGTCGACGGCGAGGAAGCGCTTGGTGCACGCGGCCGCGTTCGCCACCCTCGGCAGGGTCGCGAAGTTCCACACGGTGAGCACCGAGAGGTACCCGACGCCGACCCAGGGCCGTTCGAACTTGTGGTAGCCGTTGGCGAAGATCGCCAACGCGTAGAGCGTCGTGAGCACCCGGTAGCCGGTCAGGGCCCGCCACAGGGGCAGTTCCACCGACATCCGTACGACTCGCTCGCGTTTCGCCATGTTCCCCACCCCTGGCCCGGCCCTGGACGGACGCGGCTAGTCGCCGGGCCGTTCCGCCCGCTTGGCCTGCTCGGCCTCGCGGGCCCGCTCCGCCTTCTCGGCGGCCTTCTGCTCGTCGGCGATCCGCTTGGCCTCGTCCGCGATCTGCCGCTTGGCGGCCGTCGCGTAGATGTCGACGTACTCCTGGCCGGAGAGCTTCATGATCTCGTACATGACCTCGTCGGTCACCGAGCGCAGGATGAAGCGGTCGCCCTCCATGCCCTGGTAGCGGCTGAAGTCGAGCGGCTTGCCGATCCTGATGCCGGGGCGCATCAGCTTGGGGACGACCTTGCCCGGCGGCTGGATCTTCTCGGTGTCGATCATCGCGACCGGGATCACGGGGGCGCCGGTGGCAAGCGCGACCCGGGCCAGACCGCCCGGCTTGCCGCGGTAGAGGCGGCCGTCGGGCGAGCGCGTGCCCTCCGGGTAGATGCCGAAGAGGCCGCCGCTCTTGATGACGTCGATGCCCGCGTTGATCGCGGCCTCGCCGGCCCCGCGGGCGCCCGAGCGGTCCACCGGGAGCTGGCCGACGCCCTTGAAGAAGGCGGCCGTCAGCTTGCCCTTGACCCCGGGGGAGGTGAAGTACTCGGACTTGGCGATGAAGGTGACCTTGCGGTCCAGGACGGCCGGCAGGAAGAAGGAGTCCGAGAAGGAGAGGTGGTTGCTCGCGAGGATCGCCGGACCCTCGGCGGGAATGTTCTCCAGGCCCTCCACCCACGGCCTGAAGGCGAGCTTCAGCGACCCGCCGATGGAGAACTTCATTGCGCCGTAGATCAACTCGGATGCCTTCCTGTGCTTGTCGAACAGACCTTAACCCGTGCCGGGCCCGGCCTCCCGCGCGACGGCCCTGGTCGGTGTCGGTCCGGTCGCGTACCGTGAAGTACGACTCCCCCGCACAACCCCGCCCCTGCTCATGAACAGGAGACCCCTGGTGCCGGTCCTCCCTGGAGCCGAGCCGTTCCGCCACGAGGGCGGAGAGGTCGGCGTCCTCCTCTGTCACGGTTTCACCGGTTCCCCGCAGTCGCTGCGCCCCTGGGCCGACTACCTCGCCGAGCGCGGCCTCACGGTCTCGCTGCCGCTCCTCCCGGGGCACGGCACCCGCTGGCAGGACATGCAGCTCACGGGCTGGCAGGACTGGTACGCGGAGGTGGACCGCGCCCTGCGCGAGCTCACCGAGCGCTGCACCCGGGTCTTCGTCTTCGGGCTGTCCATGGGCGGCGCCCTGTCGCTGCGCCTCGCCGCGAAGCACGGCGACGCGGTCACCGGCCTGGTGCTCGTCAACCCGGGCAACAAGGTGCACGGCGCGGCCGCCCAGGCGCTGCCGTTGGTCCGCCACTTCGTACGGTCCACGAAGGGCATCGCCAGCGACATCGCCAAGGAGGGCTCCGAGGAGGTCGGCTACGACCGGGTGCCGCTGCACGCGGCCAACTCGCTGCGCAACTTCTTCAAGATCGTGGACGGTGAACTGCCGCAGGTCACCCAGCCGTTGGTGGTCCTGCACAGCCCGCAGGACCATGTGGTGCCGCCGGTCGACTCGGCGCGGATCCTCAGCCGGGTGTCCTCCACGGACGTCGAGGAAATCCTGCTGGAACAGAGCTACCACGTGGCGACGTTGGACCACGATGCGGAGCGGATCTTCGAGGAGAGCTACTCGTTCATCGGCCGCCTCGCTCCTAGCGTCGGGAAGAAGGGGAGCACGACCGGTGGCTGAGCACGACGCGGACCGCGAACCGCAGCCGATCGACGAAGAGGCGGCCTGGGCGGCGATCGTGGCGGGGTACGGCGAGGAGCCGGCCGACCCGCCGGGCAGCAGACCGTATCGATCGGTGGAGGACCTCGCCCTGATCGAGGACGAGCCCGACGAGAGCGATGAGACCGGCAAGGCGCCCGAAGCCGACAAGGGCCCCGACAAGGGCCTGGACAAGAGCGCCGGCAAGGGGGCCGACAAGCCGGCGCTCGGCAGCTCGGTGGTGTTCGCGCCCGGTGTGGGCGGCCCGCGCGACTTCGCGCCCGCCGAGCCGTCCGACGACGACCTGGACGCCTCGGACGAGGGCCACTTCGTGCCGCCGGAGCCGCCCCCGCTCCCGGAGGCCGACGTCACGGCGAAGTTCGCGTGGCTGGGCGTGGTCGGCGGTCCGCTGCTGCTGATCCTCGCGGCGATCTTCGGCTGGGACATGACGTGGTGGCTCACCACGCTCGGCGTGGGCGGCTTCCTGGGCGGCATCGGTACGCTCTTCGCCCGCATGCAGCACGACGAGGACGACGACGACCCGGGCCGCGGCGCCGTCGTCTGAGCTCCTGCGCGGAGCGGGGCGTGGGGCGCTGGTATGCAGCGCCCCCGAGCCCCTACCCCGCCCGCACTCGCAGGGCCGCGAGCACCGGCAGATGATCGGTGGCCGCGGTCAGGTCCTCCGGGTCCGCCAGCCCCAACGGCACGCCGCAGCCCAGGACTTCGACGCCCCGGGTCGCGAAGATCGCGTCGATCCGCCGCTGCGGGTCCTTCGGCGTGAAGGTCGACTCCCCGCCCCACGGCGCCGCGTCCCAGCAGTCCTGGAGCGCCCCGGCGAGGCGGCCGAAGCTGCGCCCGCCGGGCCGCTCGTTCAGGTCGCCGCCCGCGATCGCGTGCTCCACGCCCATCGCGGCGAGCCGGTCGAGCAGCGCCCCCGCCTGCTCGTACCGCTCGGCCGCCTGGAGGCTGAGGTGGGCGCTCAGGACGCCGATCCTGGCCCCGCCGATCCGTACCACCGCGGTCGCGAAACCGCGCCGGTGAAGGCCGGGGGTGAGCGGAAGGAGCACGTCCTCGGTGCGTTCCGCGGTGGCCCGCAGCGAGCAGAGCAGCATCGGGCCCGCGGCCGTGGCGCCGCCGCTCAGGATGACCAGGTCGGTCGCCGCCGCCAGCCGCGCCGCCGCCTTGCGCCAGCGGAAGAATCTGGGCGCCTCCTGGACGAGGACGAGATCGGGCTCGCAGGCGCGGATCACCCGGGCAAGGGCCGCGTTGTCGTCGCGCATCGAGCGGATGTTGTAGCTGAGGACGCGGATCACGGCCGAGCCGTTCTCCGTGGCGGACGCGGGCAGTTGGCCGGCAGGGGTCGTCATGGTCCACAACGTATGACAGCGCCCGCCGGTCCGGGGCGGACTCGGCGGGCGCCGTCGGTGGTACGGGACCTACATGATCGGGTCGGGCTGCCGCGCGAGGTCGGCCGCGCCGACCAGGCCGGCCTTGTTGCCGAGCTGGGCCGCGATGACGTCGGCGACCGGGCGCCAGTTCCCGCCGACCAGCCAGCGCTTGTAGGACTTGCGGATCGGGTCGAGCACCAGCTCGCCCTCGTCCGAGAGCCCGCCGCCGACGATGAAGGCCGACGGGTCGAAGAGCGAGGCCAGATCGGCCAGGCCCGCACCCGCCCAGCGGGCCAGTTCGCGGTACGAGTCGACCGCGACCGGGTCGCCCTGCCGGGCGGCCATCGAGATGTGCTTGCCCTCGATGCCCTCGGGGGTGCCGTCACCGAGGCCGAGCAGGAACTCGGCGTTCTCGGGGGTGGCGTTGGCGCGCTGCTTGGCGTAGCGGACCAGGGCACGGCCGGAGGCGTACTGCTCCCAGCAGCCCTGGCTGCCGCAGCCGCACAGCAGGCCGTCCGGCACCATCCGGATGTGGCCGAACTCGGCGGCCACGCCGAAGTGGCCGCGGCGCAGCTTGTTGCCGATGATGATGCCGCCGCCCAGGCCCGTGCCGAGCGTGATGCAGATGACGTTCCGGTGGCCCTTGCCGGCTCCGAAGCGGTACTCGCCCCAAGCGGCCGCGTTGGCGTCGTTCTCGACGACGACCGGGAGGCCGGTGCGCTGCTCGACCTTCTCCTTCAGCGGTTCCTGGCGCCAGTCGATGTTGGGCGCGAAGTAGACGGTGGACCGCTGGCGATTGACGTAACCGGCGGCCCCGATCCCCACGCCCACGATCTCGTGTCCGGCGCGTGCGCCGTCGACGGCCGAGGCGATCGCGTCCACGATGGCATCGGGCGTGCCGGGGGTCGGCACCTTGTGGGTCGAGAGGATGTTTCCGTCCTCGTCGACCACGCCCGCCGCGATCTTCGTGCCGCCGATATCGACACCGATGGTGAGTCCCATGAATCCCTCAGTTCGGTCGAGCCCCGCTACGGCCAACCGTACCCGAGCCGGGGCGGCGCTCAGCGTGCCGAGCCCGTGTTGGCGCCGGGTGTGAGGCCGGGTCCGGTGCCTTGCTGACACCTGGTCCCGGTATGGGTCTCAGTCGAGGTCGATGTGCTCGGTGGGGCCCGTGTCCCCGTCCCGCTTCCTGTCGTCGGCCGACGTCCAGCGGCGCTCGTGGCCCTCGACGGCGGAGCGGTAGGCGGCGAGCAGCTCGTTGCCCGCCGCGGCGAGGTGGTCGAAGACCTCGGGGTTGCGCTCGATGACGGGCTCGACGGCGGACTTCGCCTGGCTGATCAGCTGCTGCACGGCGCCCTGGGTCGCCAGGCCGGACAGCGAGGAGGGGCCGTCGAAGATGCCGGCGACCTTGTCGGTGACCGCGTCGAGCAGCTTGCGCAGTTCCTCGGCGGCGGATCCCGGCGGGGGGCCGTACTCGGCGCGGCGGCGCGCCTTCTCGGCGGCCAGGTCCTCGGCGCAGGCCTCGGCCCAGGCATCCGCGTCGGGGGCGGGGCGCTCGGTGGCTTCGCTCATGGCGGACTCCAGCGGCTGGTTTTCCTACGGGCTGTTTCCTTCGACGTTACCCGAACGGGGGTAGCGCGTTCAGCGACCGCGGGGCCACAGCTCGGGATCGGGGGCGAACCGGATCTCCAGTACGCCGTCGTGCAGGCGGGCCCCGGTGACGGTGCAGCGGCGCAGCGCCGACGGCAGCGCCGCGATGCGCCGGAACGGGCCGACGGTGAGCAGGAGTTCGTCGCCGCGCCGCACCAGCGCGAGCCCGTCCTTGACGGCGCCGGGCAGCGGCAGGCGCCACACCAGGACGTCGTCCTCGGCGAGCCGGTCCTCGATGGTCCACTGCGGGACCGGGCTTTCGTCCGGCCCGGCTGCGATGCCGAGCCGCTCCAGATCGTCGTCGCCCCGCGGATCGCGCCCGAGGTGCGCCACCTCGCGCACGACGGGGAACTCCCCGGCCAGTTCGTCGAGGTGCTTGCGCTGCTGGGCGACGAGGCCGGCGAGCCAGGGGTCGGGGGTCTCGACGGGCAGCAGCCTGTTGGCGACCACCGCGTCGAGGGCGAGCCGCTGCACGGCGATGCCGAGCCGGGCGGTGCGCAGGGCCTCGGCCGCGGCCGGTCCGGGTTCCGCGACGAGCCGTACGGTCGTGCCCGGGTCCTCGATCACGGCCTGGACGGCGGCCAGTTCGAGGTCCCAGCGGGCCGCGGTCTCGTACAGCCACTGCGCGGGCATGGGGACCCCGGCGAGCTGGGCGAGGACCGGGCGCAGCGAGCGGGCCGCCTGGCGCTCGGGCGGCAGGAGGCGGCGCAGATAGCGGCGCAGCTGCTCGGGCAGGGCGAGGGCGGCGAGGGCCCGGTCGGCCGGCGGGAGGTCGACGACGAGCAGGCCGGGTTCGTCGGCGGCGGCCTCGCGCAGGGCGCTGAGCAGGGCGAGCTGTTCGGCGCCGGGGAGTTCGGTGAGTTCCTCGGCGTCCAGGCGGGAGGCGCCGAGCAGGTCGAGGGCGACGCCCGCGCGGTCCTGGAAGGCGAGGAATTCGGCGCGGAAATGGGCGGCCGAATCGATTCGCCGGACGGTGACTCCGGCGAGTTCACCGGGGAGCCGGTCCGAGGTCAGCAGGGTGACCCGGGTGCCGCTGCGGGCGGCGGCGAGTGCGGTCGCCGCCGCGACGGTGGTGCGGCCCGCGCCGCCGGGGCCGGTGACGAGGACCGTACGCACGTCTAGAGCTTCTCGGCCCCGTCGGCGGAACCGGCCTCGGCGTCGCCCGGGCCGCTCTCGACGCGCTTCTTCAGGCCGGCCAGCGCGCGGTCGATGATGACCTTCTCCGCCTTGCGCTTGATCATGCCGAGCATGGGGATCTTGACGTCGACGGTCAGCCGGTAGGTGACCTCGGTCTGTCCGCCCGGGGCGTCGGCCAGGGTGTACGAGCCGTCGAGGGTGCGCAGCATCTGGGACTTGACCAGCGTCCAGCTGACCTGGTTGCCGTTCCAGGTGTAGGCGAGGGTGTGGTCGTCCTTGATGGCGCCCGCGTCGAGCAGCAGCCGCACCTTCTCGGCGTGGCCGGCGGCGTCGGTGGCGAGCACCTCGGCCTCCTTCACCTCGCCGGTCCACTCCGGGTAGCGGGCGAAGTCCGCGATCACGTCCATGACGTCGGCCGGGGCCGCCTCGATGGTGATAGACGAGCTGGTGTGTTCCGCCATCGTCGTGGCTCCTCCAGTGCGCGGTCCGGGTCTGTTCTCTCCCCCGCCCGCACGAGGGCGACGGCGGTGGGGAGGTGTGCGTGCAGGCTATCGCGTACGGGCCGCCCGCCAATCCAGTGGCCGGATCACCACTCCAGGGCGAAGGGCCGGGAGGTGGCCGCGAAGTGGCCGACGTTCACGCACTCGGTGCGGCCGATCCGCATCCGGCGGGCCAGCGGCTGGTGGACGTGGCCGAACAGCGAGTAGCGGGGCCGGATCTTGTGGATCGCGGCGAGCAGGGCGCGCGAGCCGCGCTCGAAGCGGCGGGCGACGGTGTCGTACACGAGCTCGGGGACCTCGGGCGGGATGTGCGAGCAGAGCACGTCGACCTCGCCGAGCGCCTCGACCTTGGCGGCGTACTCCTCGTCGGAGATTTCATAGGGCGTTCGCATCGCGGTCCGCAGCCCGCCACCGACGAAGCCGAAGACGCGCCCGGCTATCTCGACGCGCTGGCCGTCCAGGACGGTGGTGCCCGGTCCCGCGTACTGCGGCCAGAGGTCCGGCATGTCGACGTTGCCGTACGTGGCGTACGTCGGGGTGGGGAAGGCGGCGAACATCTCGGCGTACTGGCGGCGGACGGCGGCCTCGATCGCAGCCTCCCGGTCGAGTCCGGCCCAGAGCGATCGCCCCAGCTCGCGGGCCTCCTCGAAGCGCCGGGCGGTGCGCAGGGCGACGATCCGGTCGGCGTTCTCGACGCCGAAGAGGTCGGGGAAGATGCCGCGCGAGTGGTCGGCGTAGTCGAGGAAGAGCACCAGGTCACCGAGGCAGACGAGGGCGTCCGCCCCGTGGCCCGCCTTGGCCAGGCCCTCGGTGTTCCCGTGCACGTCACTGACCACATGAACTCGCATGAGGGTCACCTTAGGCCGTCGGACCTGCGGTTACTTCCGGGTGCCCGAAGGTGTGGACTACTGTGCGCGAAGCAGTGTCAAACATGTGTGACGCACCGAACATCTGGCCAGAACCCCCTATCGGGAACCCACTACCCATGGGTAACGTCCGGGCAGTCCAGTCGTGCTCGGAGTTCCGCCCCCCACGGAAGCCTCCGGGCACCTGCCCGATCTTGGACCGCAGCCGGTGCATCACACAGAGCCGTGGCACCGGCGCCCGATGAGGAGCAGCAGTCTTGCGCGAGTTCAGCCTTCCGGCCCTGTACGAGGTCCCTTCGGACGGCAACCTGACGGATCTGATCCGCCGCAATGCCGCTCAGCATCCCGATGTCGCGGTCATGGGCCGCAAGATCGCCGGTGCCTGGGCCGATGTCACCGCCCGCCAGTTCCTCGCCGAAGTGCGCGCCGTCGCCAAAGGCCTGATCGCCTCGGGCGTCGAGGCCGGCGACCGGGTGGCCCTGCTCTCCCGGACCCGGTACGAGTGGGTGCTGCTCGACTTCGCGATCTGGAGCGCGGGCGCCGTCACCGTCCCGGTGTACGAGACCAGCTCGCCCGAGCAGATCCAGTGGATCCTCGGCGACTCCGGCGCGACGCTCGCCATCGTCGAGTCCGCGGCCCACGAGGCTTCCGTGACCTCGGTCCAGGCCGGCCTGCCCGCCCTCAAGGGCATCTGGCAGCTCGACACCGACGCGGTGGGCCGGCTCACCGCGACCGGCGCGGACGTCTCCGACGAGCTGCTCGACGCGCGGATGTCCTCGGCGCACGCCGACGACCCGGCGACCATCGTCTACACCTCCGGCACCACCGGCCGCCCCAAGGGCTGCGTGCTGACCCACCGCGCCTTCTTCGCGGAGTGCGGCAACGTGGTCGAGCGGCTCAAGCCCCTCTTCCGTACGGGCGAGTGCTCGGTGCTGCTCTTCCTGCCCGCGGCCCACGTCTTCGGGCGGCTCGTCGAGGTGGCCTCGGTGATGGCGCCGATCAAGCTCGGCTGCGTACCGGACATCAAGAACCTGACCGATGAACTCGCCTCGTTCCGGCCGACGTTGATCCTCGGCGTGCCGCGCGTCTTCGAGAAGGTCTACAACTCGGCGCGGGCCAAGGCGCAGGCCGACGGCAAGGGCAAGATCTTCGACAAGGCCGCGCACACCGCGATCGCCTACAGCACGGCGCTCAGCACGGACGCCGGGCCCTCGGTCGGCCTGAAGATCAAGCACAAGGTCTTCGACAAGCTCGTCTTCAGCAAGCTGCGGGCGGTGCTCGGCGGGCGCGGCGAGTACGCGATCTCCGGCGGCGCGCCGCTCGGCGAGCGGCTCGGCCACTTCTTCCGCGGCATCGGCTTCACGGTCCTTGAGGGCTACGGCCTGACCGAGTCCTGCGCCGCGACCGCGTTCAACCCCTGGGACCGGCCGAAGATCGGCACGGTCGGGCAGCCGCTGCCGGGTTCGGTCGTACGGATCGCGGACGACGGCGAGGTGCTGCTGCACGGCGAGCACCTGTTCCAGGGCTACTGGAACAACGAGGCCGCCACCGCCGAGGCGCTCGCCGACGGCTGGTTCCACACCGGTGACATCGGCACCCTCGACGAGGACGGCTACCTCGCGATCACCGGCCGCAAGAAGGAGATCATCGTGACGGCGGGCGGCAAGAACGTCGCCCCCGCGGTCATCGAGGACCGCATCCGCGCGCACGCGCTGGTGGCGGAGTGCATGGTGGTCGGCGACGGGCGGCCGTTCGTGGGCGCGCTCGTCACCCTGGACGAGGAGTTCCTGGGCCGCTGGGCCGAGGAGCACGGCAAGTCCGTGGCGACGGTGGCCGCCCTGCGCGACGACGCGGATCTCCTGGCGGAGGTGCAGCGGGCCGTGGACGACGGCAACGCGGCGGTCTCCAAGGCGGAGTCGGTACGCAAGTTCCGCGTTCTCGGCGCGCAGTTCACCGAGGAGGCGGGCCACATCACGCCTTCGCTGAAGCTGAAGCGGAACGTTGTGGCGAAGGACTTCGCGGACGAGATCGAGGCGATCTACACCCGCTGAGCCCGCAGCGGCCCGGGCTTTCGGGGGCTACGCCCCCGACCCCCTCCCTCCGGCCCGCCCGCCGCACTCGGGGCTCCGCCCCGAACCCCGCTCCTCAATCGCCGGAGGGGCTCAATTTTCGTCCCCCGCAGGCCGGTGGCCCGGGGCTCCGCCCCGGACCCCGTTCGCGCCTGAAGGGCGCTCGTCCTCAATCGCCGGACGGGCTGGGGGATGCATCCTGGCAGGGTGCACCCCGCTAGGGGCGCGGGGAACTGCACGAGCACCACCCACAGCCCGCGGACGAAGACGGGTTTTAGGAGCGCGGGGCCGTGACATAGTGCGGCTCCGCCGCGGTGGGGGTACCCCCTGTTCGAGCGAAGCCGAGAACGTGGGGGAGCGACCAGCCACGCACGGCCCGCGGACGACATCCGGCCTTTAAGGGGCGCGAGGAACCGCGCGAGCACCACCCACGGCCCGAGGCCGAAAGCGGGTTCAGGGGCGCGGGGAACTGCGCAAACGGCCCCCGACGGCCCCCAGAGTCGAATAGCCGCACCCCCGCCGAGCGAAGCCGTGCGCGCTAAAGCAGACCCCGCAGCTTCTCCGCCAGGAGATCCCAGCGCCACCTCTCCTCGACCCACTCCCGCCCCCGCTCCCCCATCCGGCGCCGCAGCTCCGCGTCCTGGAGCAGGGTCACGATGCGGTCCGCCGAGTCCTCGGGGGAGCCGCCCCGCACCACCCAGCCCGTCTCGCCGTCGAGCACCGCGTCGGGCGCGCCGCCCGAGTCGCCCGCGACCACGGGCAGGCCGGTCGCCGAGGCCTCCAGGTAGACGATGCCGAGGCCCTCGACGTCCAGGCCGCCGCGCCGGGTGCGGCACGGCATCGCGAAGACGTCGCCCGCCCCGTAGTGCGCGGGAAGTTCCGCCCAGGGCACCGCCCCGGTGAAGCGGACGGAGGCCGAAACCCCGGTGTCCAGGGCGAGTTTGCGCAGGTCGGCCTCGTACGGCCCGCCGCCCACGATGAGCAGTACCGCCTCCGGCACCTGCGCGAGGATCGCCGGCATGGCGAGGATCAGCGTGTCCTGGCCCTTGCGCGGCACGAGCCGCGAGACGCAGACCACGACGGGCCGGTCGGCGAGCCCGAGCCGTTCGCGTACGGCGTCGCCGCCGGAGCCGGGGTGGAAGGTCTTCTCGTCGACGCCGGGCGGGAGTTGGACCATGCGGGCCGCGGCCCGCTGGGTGAGCGCGCCGGCGATCCGGGAGCGGGTGTACTCGCCGAGGTAGGTGATCGTGTCCGTGCCCTCGCCGATCCGCCTCAACAGCTGGCGCGCGGCGGGCAGTTGGGCCCATCCGGCCTCGTGCCCGTGCGTGGTCGCCACCAGGCGCTCCGCGCCGGCCCTGCGCAGCGCGGGCCCCATGAGGCCGAGCGGCGCCGCCGCCCCGAACCACACCGAGGAACAGCCGTGTTCGCGCAGCAGGGAGACGGCCCGCCGGGTGACCCGGGGCGTCGGAAGCAGCATCGTGGTGCGGTCGCGCACGACGGTGAACGGCTGCTCGGCGTCGAACGCGGCGGTCGCCTCGATGCCCTCCCGGCTCCGCTTCCACGTCGAGGCGTAGACGACGAGCTGCTCGGGATCGAGCCGCAGCGCCATGTTGTGCAGGAACGCCTGGATCCCGCCGGGGCGCGGCGGGAAGTCATTGGTCACGATCAAGGTCTTGTGCATCGCCGCCGACAGTACCGAACCCGGGGCGCGCGGCCGAAGGGAGGCCGCGGGGCGGCGCCACGGAACCGAAAGGGCCCCGCCTGACGGCCGAGGCGCCCAGGTACCCGGCATCATGGCTCCGGCCCCCTAAATCAGGACGAGACGGACACCATGAGCATCTTCCGGCGCCCTTTCGCGGTGGCGGCCACCTGGGCCGCGACGCGTTATCTGCTGCTGTTCGGCGTCTTCAGGGTGCTGGCCCTGCCGGGCCCGGACGTCACCAGCGACGTCCACGTCATCTACCAGGGCTGGTCGCAGGTGCTCGCGACCGGCACGTATCCGCTGGACGACGTGACCTGGCAGTACCCGCCGGCCGCGGCCCTCGCGATCCTCTCCCCCGCGGCGCTGCCCTTCCTCGACTACGCGACGGCGTTCTTCCTGCTCGCCTTCCTGGCGGACACGGCGGTCTTCGGCCTCCTGATGTACGCGGCGGGCCGCCCGGGCAAGTCCCTGAACGGCGGCTGGATGTGGGCCGTCGGCGTCCCGTTGCTCGGCCCCACCGCGTACGCCCGCTACGACGTGATGGTGACCGCGGTCGCGGTCGCGGCGCTGCTCGCGGGCGCCCGCCACCCGCGGATCCTGGGCGCGCTCGCCGCGTTCGGGGCGCTGTTGAAGGTGTGGCCGGTGCTCCTGCTGATCCGCGCCCCGCGCCGGTCCTGGACGACCGCCGTGGTGAGCGCCGCCGCGATCCTGGTGGCGTGCGTCGCGGCGGCGCCGGGCGCGCTCGCCTTCCTCACCTTCCAGCGGGAGCGGGGCACGGAGGTCGAGTCGCTCGGCGGGCTCGTCTTCCATGCGGCCCGGCATTTCGGCTGGCACGGCCGGGTGGAGCTGAACTACGGCTCGGTGGAGTTCCTGGGCCCGTACGTTCCGCTGGTGTCCGCCCTCGCGATGGCCCTGACCGCGCTCGCCTTCGGCTGGCTGCTGCTGTGGCGCCTCAGATCCCGCGGCCCGCTGCACCCGAGCACCCTGGCGGACACGGCCTTCACCGCCGTACTGCTCTTCACGACCACCAGCCGGGTGATCAGCCCCCAGTACCTCCTGTGGCTGGTGGGCCTGGCGGCGGTGTGCCTGGCCTTCCGCCGCACCCCGATGACCCGCCCGGCCCAGTTGGTCCTGGCCGCGACGGGCGTGACCCTCCTGGAGTTCCCGATCTGGTTCTCCCACGTGGTGGCGAGCGACTGGCTGGGCGTACTCCTCCTGGTCGTACGCAACGGCCTCCTCCTGACCGCCTCACTCCTGGCCTGCCACCGCCTGTGGCACTCGACCTCCCCGACCCGCAACCTCCCGCCGGTGCCCCTTCAGCCCACCCGCAGGACCGAGCCGTCCACCACCTGCTGACGCTTCGACGTACGTCGGCAGAGCCATGCAAGGGCCGCGCACTGGGCGGCCGTGGCCAGCGCCGCCGCCAGGCAGATGCCGGGCAGGCCCAGCCCCAACAGGCCGTGGGCGAGCCCAAGTTGGAGAACCACTCCGCATCCGGTGATCCGCGCCAGGAGCGGGCTGCCGCCGCTGCCCTCGAACACCCCGCCCACCGCGATGAAGCAGGCGAGCAGCACCAGGTAGGGCCCGAGACAGCGCAGATACAGCGCCCCGGCCGCGGCCACCTCCCCGTGCGCGCCGAACGCCGCCATGATCCAGGGCGCGGCGGCGAGCAGCACGAGGAGCGCTGCGATCCCCACCGCCCCCGAGACGCGCAGCGCCGCCCGCCCAACGGCCCGCCGCTCGTCCCGCCCCGCCCCGAGCAGGCGCGCGGTCTGGATCGCGGCGGCCTGGCGTACGGAGTAGAAGGCCATGGTCGCCACGTACATCGCCTTGGTCGCGATGCCGTACGCGGCGACCTCGGCGACACCGATCCGGGCGACGACGCCGACAAGGGCGAGTGCTCCACCCATGCGCACGACGAAGTCCGCGGAGATGGGGAGTCCGGTGCGCACCGTGCGGCGCAGATCGGCGGACAGGGCGCGCGGCGAGGGCCCGGCCGCGCGCAGCACGGCGCTCCGCCGCAGCATCACAAGGCCCCACGCCAGGGCGGCCCCACGCCCGGCCACGGTGGCGATGGCCGCACCCCGCACGCCGAGGCCGCAGCCCAGGATGAGCAGCGGGTCCAGGACCAGGATCAGCCCGTTGGAGAGCAGCGCGAGACGCATCGGGGTGCGGGTGTCGCCCGTGCCCTTGAGGATGCCGTCCACGACGTTGGTGGCGAAGAAGACCGCCGTGCCGGGCAGTGCGACGGAGAAGTAGCCGGTGGCCAGATTCAGGGCCGCGCCCGCGTCCGCGCCCAGCACCAGGCGGGCCAGCGGCTCCCGGCACAGGAATCCGCCCACCGCGACGACCGGGGTGAGCAACGCCCACAGCGCCCAGCCGCCCCGCACGGCCGCCCGCACCCCGCCCGGATCTCCGGCGCCCCTGGCCCGGGCGAGCAGCACGGTCGTGCCCGACCCGGCCATCAGGACGACCCCGAGCAGCACGTTCTCCACGTTGGTGGCCACGGCGACCGCGGCCACGCAGTCGCCGCCGAGCCGGGCCACCCAGACCGTGTTGATGATTCCGGCCGTGACCCCGGCCAGGAGCTCGAAGTAGACCGGATACGCGAGCGACACCAGCGCCCTGCGATGAGCCTTCGGACCCATTGCCCTCTCCCCCGCTATGCAATACCTCGATTCGAGGTAACTCGATAAGAGGTACCATGAGACGCGGCAACCGGACAAGACGAGGGGCGCCCATGCTGGAGCTGTCGATCCTGGGATTCCTCTACGAGGAACCCCTCCACGGCTACGAGCTCAAGGAGCGCATCAAGGGACTCAGCGGACACATCCGGCCGGTCAGCGACGGGGCGCTGTATCCGGCGATCACCCGCCTGGTGAAGGCGGGCGCTCTTGAGCAGCGCACCGAGCCGGGCAGCGGGGCCGCGCCCCGGCGCATCCTCTCCCTCACGGATGCGGGCCGCGCCGGGCTCCTGGAGCGGCTGCGGCACCCCAAGGACGTCGAAATCACCGACGGGCAGCGGTTCTTCACCCTGCTCGCCTTCCTGCGGCACCTGCCCGACCCCGCCGAGCAGGCGGCCGTCCTCCGGCGGCGGCAGGCCTTCCTCGAAACACCGGCGAGCTTCTTCTACCGGGAGGGCGAGCCCGTCACGGCCGAGCAGGCGCCGGACCTGTTCCGCCAGGGCATGCTGCGGATCGCGCGCGCCACCGGCACGGCGGAGAAGAAGTGGCTGGCCGAGGCGATCAAGGAGCTGGACAAGCCCTGATCAAGCCAGCTGCCCCCGCACATACTCCCGCCACCGCGCCGTGAACTCCCTTGGGGACAGGCCGAGTTCCTCCTTCATCGCCTTTTCCACCGCGCCCTCGCGGTGGGGCTGGTCGCCCACCTTCGTGTAGAAGCGGGCCAGCGTCGCCTCGCCCCAGTGGGTGGCGATCAGGCGGCAGGCCAGCCAGCCGCCTTCGTACGCTTTCGCCAGGCGGTCAGCGCCGCCGTCGAAGCCGAAGTCGGCGTCCGAGGGGAGGTCGGCGGGGAGGTCGCCCGCGCGGACGGCTTTCTGGAGTTCGGGGGCGGCCTGGGGGGCGGTGCGGCCGGTGTCGCGGTAGCCGACCCAGTCCGCGTAGCCCTCCGAGAGCCACATCGGGGTGGCGGGCGAGGTGTGGGCGCGGGTGGCCACGTGGGTGGTCTCGTGGGTGAGGACGACCTTGCGACCCAGGTCGCCGAGGACCGCGTACGCGTCCGGGTTGACGATCACCCGGTCCGCCGGGGCCGCCGCCGCGCCACCCGCCTCGCCGGTGGTCACCGCCGCGATGCCCCGGTAGGAGGCGGCGGGCGCGCCGAGCAACGCGGCCATGCCGTCGAGGGAGGGCGGGACGAGCACCACGACTCGGCCTGCCCATGTGCCCGGCCACGCGGCCGACACCGCCGGTACCGCCGCGTCCTCCGCGACCGCGATCCCGTGCAGCTTCGCCAAGTCCTGGCCGACCCCGAGGATCAGGCTGTGGATGCCGCGTACGGCCGTGACCGGGCCCTGCTGCCACAGCAGCTGCGCGTCGCCCTGGGCTGGCCGGTCGTCGGTGACGTACCAGTTCCCGCCGCGCCGGTCGAGGGTAAGAGTGCGGGCGGCCGTGACGGGCGCGGTGTCGTAGCCCTCGATGCGGTAGTGCAGTTCCACCTTGGCGGTCGCCGTCGCGCCGTGCCGGTCCACGCCGGTGACCCGGTACGTCCAGGAGCTCAGCGGCACCTGCGCGAGGTTGCCGAACTCGGTGCGCTGAGCCACCCGCAGGCCCGTGGCGGCCGGGTCGACGGCGGCCAGATAGCCGACCTCGTCGTGCTTGAGGACCGCGGCCGCGCGCCGGTCGAGGACCTGCTGGACCTGGCTCGCCGTGGCGTCGGGGGCCGAACCGGGCGCCGAGCAGCCGGCCGCGAGCAGCAGCGCGGCGAGCGCGCATCCCGCCGCCCGCCCGCGCCACACCCGTCGACCACGTCCATGACCTGCCACGCCGCCGATCGTACGGTCAGACGCGCGTCACCGAGGAAATGGGCATCATCCCCACGGGGTCGTAGCGCACCGGCGCCCCGGGATACGGCGCGTGCACCACCTGGCCGTTCCCCATGTACATGGCGATGTGGCTGGCGTCGTGCCGGTACGTGATCAGGTCGCCCGGCTTCGCCTCGGAGAGCGGCACCTGGTGGCCGGCGTACCGCTGCTCCTGCGAGGTGCGCGGCAGACCCAGGCCCGCCTGGGCGTACGACCACTGCATCAGGCCCGAACAGTCGAACCCGGCGGGCCCGCTGGACCCCCAGATGTACGGCTTGCCGATCGCCGCGCGAGCCGCCATCACGGCCGCCGCGGCCCGCGCGGAGGCGGGCGCCGAGTCGGGGAGCCCGGGCAGTTCGGTGCGGCCCGAGCGGGAGGCGCGGTCGAAGGCGGCGCGGTCGGCGGTGGGCAGCGCGTTCAGCGTCCGGCGCGCCTCGGCGAGCTTCGACTCCACGGTCCGCTTGTGCCGGGCCACCTCGGTGCGGCTGCGCTCCAGCTCGGCGAGCTTGCGCCTCGCCTCGGCGCGCTGCTGCGACAGGCGCCGCTGCTCGCGCTGGAGGTCCTGGAGCGCGCCGGTCTGACGCTCGCTCAGCCGGTCGAGGGCGGCGGCCCGGTCGAGATAGGTGTCCGGGTTGGAGGACAGGAGCAGCGCGAGCGCGGGGTCGATGCCGCCCGAGCGGTACTGCGCCCCGGCGATCGCGCCGAGCGCGCCCCGCATGCGGTTGATCCTGTCCTGGCCGCGCGCGACGCCGTCCTGCGCCTGCTTGACCTGCTCGCGCAGCTCACGCGCGTGCGCGTCGGCCTTGTCGTACTGCTCAGTGGCCTGCTCGGCCTCCTCGAAGAGGCGGTCGACCTTGGCCTGCCCCGAGGGAGCCGGCTCGCGCGGGTCGGCGCTCGCCGCGGGGGCCGCGAGGGCTGCCGCGGCCGTTGCCGCCGCGGCCGAAAGGACGGTGACGCGGGCGCTCTGGGTCAGGCCCGACTGCGAAGGCCGGCGATGGGACGCCACGTATGCCGCACTCCCTTGCACTGCGTGCGGCCCCTGCCGCCCGGGCGGGCGGCGAGTCACCGGGGGAACCGCACGCCGGACAGTAACCGGGCGCACACCGGGCGGCCAACGACCCGGCCGCCTACGCAAAGTGACGCCCCACCGGAGAGCACAGGTCACCGGCGGGGCGTGGCGTCAGCGCGAGTTGCCGGAATTCGCCCGTTTGGGCGGTGTCGGCGGCTGACGGAGCGAAAGGCGCGTCAGCCGATGCGCACACCGAACTGGAACGGCATGTTGTCCATCGACTCGTAGCGCACGACCGTGCCGGTCCTCGGCGCGTGCAGCACCATGTTGTTGCCGGCGTACAGGCCGATGTGGTGCAGGTCGCCGAAGAAGAGCACCAGGTCGCCGGGCTTGAGTTCGCTGCGGCTGACCCGGGTGCCCGCGTTGGCCTGCTCCTGCGAGGTACGCGGCAGGTTGGCGCCGGCCTGGCGGTAGGCCCAGCCCGTCAGACCCGAGCAGTCGAAGGACGCGGTGCCGGTGGCGGCCCACTGGTACGGCCGGCCGATCATCGTCTGGGCCGCGGCGAGGGCGGCGCCGCCGACCCCCGAGGCGGGCACGTTGCCGAGGTCCGGCCGCGCGTCGGAGCGGTTGGCGCGCGCGTCGTCGGCGGCGAGCGCGGCCTTCTCCTGCGCGGTCAGCGAGTTGAGCAGCGTCTGGGCGTCGCTGAGCTTGCCCTGGACTTCCTTCTTCTTGTCGTCGAGCACCTTGCGGGTGTCGGCGAGGTCCTTCAGCTTGTCCTGGGCTTCCTTGCGCTCCTGCGCGAGGGTGCGCTGCTTGCCCTGGATCTTCTGCAGCGCCTCGGCCTGATTGGCGCTCAGCTGGTCGAGGGCGGACGCCTTGTCCAGGAAGTCGTCCGGGTTGGAGGAGAGGAAGAGCGCGAGCGAGGGGTCGATGCCGCCCGAGCGGTACTGCGCCGAGGCCATCGAACCGAGGCCGCTGCGCAGGGTGTTGAGCTCCTCCTGGCCACGGGCGACCTTGTCCTGGATCTGCCCGATCTCCTTCTCCAGGGTGGCCTGCTTCTCCTTGGCGCCGTTGGACGCCTCGGTCGCCTGCTCGGCCTCGTCGTAGAGCTTGTCGACCTTGCTCTTGACCTCGTCCTTGGTGGGCTTCGGGTCGGCCTGGGCGGCCTGCGAGGTGAGGGCGACGACAGCGGCGGCGGTCGCGCTGAGCACGGTCACGCGGGTGCGGCTCGCGGGCTTGGGACGACGGTGGGACCCCACGAAGGCGAGCTCCTTCTTCCTCAGCCGCCGAACAGAGCACACTCGGCGGGACCTTCACGGCCACCCCGGGGCGAGTGATCAACGCGTGAAGGTACGAGGCCCGACCCTAGTGACCTTCCTGTGATCAGTTCAAATCCTGATAGGAAAAACTTCCGCGACCGAGGCGTTTCTTTACTGTCATCCCACGCGCAGTAGTTGACACTTGACGGAGCGCTGGTCAGCGATCACCCGAATTCGGGCATTGAACACAGGAGTTGCCAAACACCCTGAATGCGTCAGACGCGTGAAAGCCGCTTCAGGAGCAGCAGCGAGGCGACCGGGCGGGCGCCCGCCTTCGCGACGCCGTCCGCGACTTCCTTGTCCGTCGAGACGACCACCACGGGCCGCCCGGACGGCTCGGCCCGCACCAGCTGACGGATCAGCTCGTCCGCGGTCACCCCGGGCTTCGAGAACAGCACCCGTACGCCCCTGGGCGGCGCGAGGAGCACCGGAGCCGCCAGTTCCGCACCGTCGAAGACGCAGGTGACCTCGGCGCCCGTCTGGGCGGCGAGCACGGACAGGCCACCGAGCAGCCGCAGGCGCTGCTTCTCCAACGGCATTGTCGGATAGCCGGTCTTGGTGACGTTGTAGCCGTCCACGACCAGGTGCACCTGGGGCAGCCCGAGCAGCTGGTCGAGCAGCGCCGGATCGGTCTCCGACAGGGCCCGGGCCGCGATGTCCTTGGGCGTCATGTTGCCCGGCGCGACCGCGTCCACGGTGTCGGCGGGGCGTACGGAGGCGGGCGGCAGGGCCAGTTCGCGGCGCAGGCCCTGGGCGCTCTCCAGGACGGTGTCGAGCAGCAGCCGCAGCCGCATGTCCTCGACGGAACGCCCCTCGCGGACCGCGCGCCGGCTCGCCTCCAGGCCCGCCTCGGCCTCGCCGAGCCGCGTCTTGAGCCGACGGGTCTCGCTCTCGGCGGCGGCCACCTGGGCGGCCGCCTCGGACTTGATGCCGTCGATCTCGGAGGTGGTCCGGCGCAGCGCGGCCTCGCCGCGCTTCACATCGCTCTGGGCGCTGCGCAGCTTGCGCTGGAGCGTTTCGGCTTCCTTGCGGGCTGCGAGCAGCTCCGTACGCAGCGCCTCGTTCTCTGACTTGACCAGGGCGCGCGCCTCGGCGAGCTCCTCGCGCAGCCGCTCCAGTTCGCGCCGGCCCTCCTCGTCCGCCCGCTCGGCGAACGCCCGCTGGGCCTCCTCGCCGGCCGCGGCGACCAGCTTCACCCATCCGGTGGGGCGCAGCACATAGGCGGCGGCCGCCACGTCCACGGGATCGGCGGCCGCGGGCGGCGAGCCGGCCTCGACGGCGCCGGCGAGCTCGGGCTGCGACTCCTTGAGCCGCTCGCCGATCCGCTGGCGGAACACGGGGTCGCTCTCCAGCGCGGCGGCCATCGCGTTGCCCGCGAACTTGGCGCGCCGGGTCGGGGTGAAACGGGCGTACTGCCGCAGCTGTCCGGGCAGTTCGGCGACGGTCAGGCCGCCGAACGCCTCCGAGACGAAGGCGACGACCCGGCGCCGCACCCCTTCGGGCAGCGGGCGGTCGAGCACCTCGGCGGGGCCGTCGCCGGCCGAAGCGGCCGGTTCAGCACCGCTTGCATGCTCCACAATCCGTCACCCCAACTGTCATCCGTACCGCTCGGGCGGCCGCCCTCAGGAGGCGGTCGCGGCGTCGGTACCCGGCCGGTCCACTAGCTCGATCTGGTCCACCGCGTTGCACCAGCGGCAGCGGACCGACTCGATGGTCTCACTGACCACCTCGCGTTCCTCCACCTTGGGCTCTCCGGCGAGGTCCAGATGCACGTACTCGATCACTTTCGACGAGCGGGTGACATCGAAACGGGTGAGGTTTCCGCAGAGCGTGCAGCGCCACCGGGT
The DNA here is from genome assembly GCF_045206365.1 of Streptomyces sp. NBC_00212. Lineage (NCBI taxonomy): Bacteria > Bacillati > Actinomycetota > Actinomycetes > Kitasatosporales > Streptomycetaceae > Streptomyces > Streptomyces sp. NBC_00212. The sequence goes on along the minus strand of NZ_CP108115.1, from coordinate 6,323,442 downwards.
GTCGGCGGTCGGCTGGGGAACGGTGGTCATGTGGTGCCGTCCTCTTTCCACTTCCATGGTCCAGGATCTCGCGGTGCGCCGTCGAACTGCGGGAGTACTGCCCGCAACCCTACGGCCTACCCGTCCGCCACCGGCACGGCGAGGCGGTCTGTACCGAAAGCTCCCTTTGGGCCATTCTCTCCCCATGATCAAGTGGCGGGGAGCGGCGATCCTCAAAGGCGTGGTGCACGGCCCGACCATGACGTACGGCCTGATCACCGCCTGCTGCCTGCTCTTCGTCCTCAGCCCGGTCTCCGGCCTCGACCCGGGTTACGGGACCGGCGACGCGGTCCTGAGCGCCCAGAGCGACTATTTCGCCCGCTGGGGCGTCATCCCCGAAGAGCTGATGACGGGGCGGCCACCCACCCTGCTCACCCCGCTCACCGCCCTGTTCGTGCACGGCAGCTGGCTGCACCTGCTCGGCAACACGCTGTTCCTGTACGTCTTCGGCGCGATGGCCGAGGAGCGCATGGGCCGGGCGGAGTTCGTCCTGTTCTACCTGGTGGCGGGCTATCTGGCGCTGCTCGGGTACGCGGCGGCGCACGCGGATTCGGACCAGACCCTGGTGGGGGCGTCCGGGGCCATCTCGGCGGTGCTCGGCGCCTTCCTCTGCCTCTTCCCCAGGGCCAGGGTGACCAGCATTTTCCCGTTCCTGCTGTTCCTGCCGCTGCGGTTCCCCGCCTGGATGGTGCTGGTCTTCTGGTTCGCCCTGCAGTGGCTGGCGATCCGGAGCGCGCCGGCCGGGCCCGGGGTGGCCTACCTCGCCCATCTCATCGGCTTCGGCCTCGGCTTCCTCTACGCGTGGGCCCGTTTCCGCGGGGCGGATAGAGTGAAACGCCGAAAGCCCGTGAAGCCCGCGGGTCCGGCCGCCACCGAGGGAGAAAGCCAGCCGTGATCACCGCGATCGTGCTCATCAAGACCAGCGTGGACCGGATTCCCGAGATCGCGGAGTCCATCGCGGCGCTCGACAGCGTCAGCGAGGTGTACTCGGTGACCGGTACGTACGACTTGATCGCGCTGGTCAGGGTGGCCCGCCACGACGATCTGGCGGACATCATCCCGGGCAGCATCAGCAAGATCCCGGGTGTCGAGGGCACGGATACGCATGTGGCGTTCCGGACGTACTCCCAGCACGACCTGGAAGCGGCCTTCGCCATCGGCCTGGACTCCTGACCCACCCTGCTCGGGGGCGCCGCCCCCGAACCCCCACTTCCGACGTCGTTCGACCGCGGACCGTGCTTGGCTGGTCGCGCCCACGCGGCGGAGCCGCACAATGTCACAGCCCCGCGCCCTTAGCAGGATCGGTGCTGGCCAGCACCGGGCATTTCAGCCCGTCCGGCGATTGAGGACGAGCGCCCTTGAGGCGCGACAGGGGGTGCAGGGGGCGAAGCCCCCGCATGGGGTCTGGGGCGCAGCCCCAGGGGCGGAACCAACCAACCCCGCGCGACGGGCGGGCGGGTGGGCAGACTCCCCGGGGTCTGGGGCGGAGCCCCAGGGAGGCGTGGCCCGGCGGGGTTACACCGCCGGGACGCAGCGGCCCGACTCCGTGCGGTACTGCCACTTCGCACCCTGCGTGACCAGCTCCCGCACCGCCCGCACGAAGCGGTCCACGTGCTCGTCCGGCGTCCCCGCCCCGAAGCTGACCCGGATCGCGTTCAGGGAGCGCTCGCCCGGCTCGGCCTCGGGGGCCCCGCACTCGCCCGGGTCCTGCGGGTCGCTGCCGAGCAGGGTGCGCACCAGCGGGTGGGCGCAGAACAGGCCGTCGCGCACGCCGATGCCGTACTCCGCCGAGAGCGCCGCCGCGAAGTGCGAGCTGTTCCAGCCGTCGACGACGAACGAGATGACGCCGACCCGGGGCGCGTCGTCGCCGAAGAGCGACAGGACCCGGACCTCGGGCACCTCCGCCAGGCCGGCCCGCACCTTCGCGATCAGGTGCCGCTCCCGCTCGACCAGCGAGTCGAAGCCCGCCTCGGTCAGCGCCTTGCAGGCGGAGGCGATGGAGTAGACGCCGATGACGTTGGGCGATCCGGCCTCGTGGCGGGCGGCCGTGGTGTGCCACTCCACGTCCACGCCGCCGTCGGCGCGCCGCGCGACCTTCTTGGAGGCGCCGCCGCCGGCCAGGTAGGGCTCGGACTCCTGGAGCCAGTCCGCGCGCCCGGCGAGCACGCCCGAGCCGAAGGGCGCGTACAGCTTGTGCCCGGAGAAGGCGATCCAGTCGACGTCCAACTCCCGTACGGATACGGGGTGATGGGGCGCGAGCTGGGCGGCGTCGAGGACGATGCGGGCGCCGTGGGCGTGCGCGGCGGCGGCGAGTTCCCGTACCGGCCACAGCTCGCCGGTGACGTTGGACGCGCCGGTGACACAGACGAGGGCGGGGCCGTAGGGGTCGCGGTCGGCGAGCGCGCGCTCCAGCGTCTCGACGGCCTGCTGCGGGGTGCGCGGCGCGTTCAGGTACGTCACGCGGGCGTCGCGCCACGGCAGCAGCGAGGCGTGGTGCTCGGTCTCGAAGACGAAGACCTCGCAGTTAGCCGGGATCACCTGGGCGAGCAGGTTCAGCGAGTCCGTGGTGGAGCGGGTGAAGACGATCTGGTCGCCGGGGCGGCAGTCGAGGAACTCGGCCACCGTCTCGCGGCTGTTCTCGAACAGGTCGGTGGAGAGCTGCGAGAGGTAGCCGGCCCCGCGGTGCACGCTGCCGTAGTAGGGGGCGTACGCGGCGACGTCGTCCCAGACCCGCTGGAGGGCGGGTGCGCTCGCCGCGTAGTCGAGGGCGGCGTAGGTCACCTCGCCGCCGGTGACCAGCGGCACGGTGACATCGCGGCCGAGCACCGGCAGCGGCGCCGCACAGCAGGGGTCGGCGGACTCGACGGCGGTAGCAGTGGTGGTGGCGGCAGGGCGTGCGGACATGGCGGTATCTCCTGGCAGGAAAAGGCGAGTTGACTTCGGACCCCGGGTACGGCGGCGCGACCCTGCTGCGATCGAGAGGGCTCAACTGCCTTGCCGTGTACGGGTGTTGACCTCGAACACGCAGCCCGAGACGGGTGCGCGGAGGGTTGTGAAGAAGGGGCGGTACGCCCTATCGCATTCGCTTGCTCACGAGACTGCTCCCTTGAGGACCAGGACCCCAGGGCTGTGACATCCAACGATGTCCAGGGGTCCGCGCTTGCCGTAGGCCTTGCTGCCTACGACCTGGTCTTCACCCGGGGCACCCCGCCACGGACGGAGGGTTGCCGGACAGCGAGCCGGGGCCTAAATCGCTGTCACTCATGACCTTGAACAGCATCCTGCCACACGTCCCGGCGTGCGCAAGGCACAGTCCGCGATCTGGACTGCGCCTTGCGTCACATCAGGTACGGGCTACGCGTTGCTGGCCGCGACCCAGCGCTCCAGGGCGCGCTGGGCCGCCCCGGAGTCGATGGCCTCGGCAGCCCGGGCCATGGCGGCGCCGAGCTGCCCGGCGAGCGGGCCCTGTCCCGGTTCGAGGGCGACGAGGGCAGCGGCCGAGTTGAGCAGCACCGCGTCCCGCACCGGCCCGCGCTCCCCCGCAAGCAGGCGCCGGGCGACATCGGCGTTGTACGAGGAGTCCGCGCCGCGCAGCGCCTCGATGGGCACGATCTCGATGCCCACATCCCGCGGGTCGAAGCTCTCCTCGCGGACCCGGCCGTCGCGCACCACCCACACCCGGGACGTCCCGGTGGTGGTCAGTTCGTCGAGGCCGTCGTCACCGCGGAAGACCAGCGCGGAGGAGCCGCGTTCGGCGAGCACGCCCGCCACGATGGGCGCCATCCGCGCGTCCGCGACGCCGGTCGCCTGGGCCCGTACCCGCGCCGGATTGGTCAGCGGGCCGAGGAAGTTGAAGGTGGTGCGGATCCCCATCTCGCGGCGGGCCGCGGCGACGTAGCGCAGCGCCGGGTGGAACTTGACCGCGAAGCAGAAGGTGATGCCGGCCTCCTCCGCGACCTCGACGACCCGCTGCGGGCTGAGGTCGAGGTTGACGCCGAGCTTCTCCAGTACGTCGGACGCTCCGCTGGCCGAGGAGGCGGCCCGGTTGCCATGTTTGACGACCTTGGCGCCGGTGCCGGCCACCACGATCGCCGACATGGTGGAGATGTTGACGGTCTTGGCGTTGTCGCCGCCGGTGCCGACGATGTCGACGCTGGGGCCCGGTACCTCGATGAGGTTGGCGTGCTCGTACATGGTGCGCACCAGGCCGGTGATCTCGGCGACCGTCTCGCCCTTGGCCCGCAGGGCCACCGCGAAGGCGGCGATCTGGGCGTCGGTGGCCTCCCCGCGCATGATCCTGTCCATCGCCCACGCGGTCACGTCCGCGCTCTGGTCGGTGCCGCTCAGGAGCGCGTCCAGGACGCCCGGCCAGGAGTGGGCCGCCACGGTGTCGCCTCCGGTGGGGGTAACAGCGCTCATGCTCGCTCCTGGTGGTCAAGGGACTGGATACCGCCCGCCAGCCTATCGACAGCGACGGGGCACCCCGCGCCCGTGCCCGCACTGCGGACGCCGTAGAGAAACGCGTACGCAAAAGACTCCGGCCCGGCCCCCGCGAAGGGGCCGGGCCGGAGCCTCGGTTGTGGCGACCGTCAGATCAAGCGGAGATCAGTGGTGGCCGTGGCCGCTCGTGATCTCCTCGTACTCCTCGGCCGTCGGCTTGGGGATCTGGTTCCCCTCGCCGAAGTAGCCCTTGCTGAGCTTGGCGCGCAGCTTCTGCGTCCGCGAGACCTTGCGGGCGACACCGTTCTCGTCGACCGTCGGGCCGATCTCGACCGGCTTGTACTGCTCGTGCGCGGTGAGCTTGTAGCGCGCGTTGGCGTCCAGCGGCTCGTGGATCTCGACGAACTCGCCGTGCGGCAGCCGCTTGATGATGCCGGACTCGCGTCCGTGCAGCACCTTCTCGGCGTCGCGCCGCTGCAGACCCAGGCAGATCCGCTTGGTGGCGATGAACGCGAGGACCGGGGCCACGAAGAACGAGATCCGCACGAACCAGGTGATGACGTTGATCGAGAGGTGGAAGTGGGTCGCCCAGAGGTCGTTTCCACCACCGATGAGCAGCACCATGTACCAGGTGATCCACGCGACACCGAACGCGGTACGCGTCGGCGCGTTGCGCGGCCGGTCCGCGATGTGGTGCTCGCGCTTGTCCCCGGTGACCCAGGACTCGATGAACGGGTACACCGCGATGGCCGCCAGGACCGTCGGGAAGATCACCAGCGGGATGAACACGCCCAGGACGAGCGTGTGGCCCCACAGGTTGATCTCCCAGCCCGGCATCACACGGATGAGGCCTTCGGAGAAGCCCATGTACCAGTCGGGCTGGGCGCCGGTGGACACCTGGTCCGGCCGGTAGGGGCCGATCGCCCAGATCGGGTTGATCGAGGCGATCGCCGCGACCACCGCGATGACACCGAAGACCAGGAAGAAGAAGCCGCCCGCCTTCGCCATGTACACCGGGAGCAGCGGCATGCCGACGACGTTCTTGTTCGTACGTCCCGGACCCGCGAACTGGGTGTGCTTGTGGTAGAAGACCAGGATCAGGTGAGCCACCATCAGGCCGAGCATGATGCCCGGCAGCAGCAGGATGTGGATCGAGTAGAACCGGGCCACGAAGTCCCCGCCGGGGAACTCGCCACCGAAGAGGAAGAACGACATGTACGTGCCGACGATCGGCACGGACAGGATCGCGCCCTCCATGAAGCGGACACCGGTGCCCGACAGCAGGTCGTCCGGGAGCGAGTAACCGGTGAAGCCGGTGAACATGCCCAGGACGAACAGCAGGAAGCCGAACAGCCAGTTGACCTCACGCGGCTTGCGGAAGGCGCCCGTGAAGAACACGCGCATCATGTGCACGAACATGCCGGCGAGGAAGATCAGCGCCGCCCAGTGGTGGATCTGCCGGATCAGCAGACCACCGCGCACATCGAAGCTGATGTGCATGGTCGAGTTGAACGCCTCGGACATGTGCATGCCCTGCAGCGGCACGTACGAGCCGTCGTAGACGACCTCGTTCATGCTCGGGTGGAAGAACAGCGTCAGATACACACCCGTGAGGATGATGATGATGAAGCTGTACATGCAGATCTCGCCGAGCATGAAGGACCAGTGGTCCGGGAAGATCTTGCGCATGTTGGCCTTGGCCAGGGAGTAGATCCCGAGCCGGCCGTCCGCCCAGTCCGCGATCCGCTCACCGGCGGGCGCTTCGCGCCGTGCGTCTGTCGTGGTGCTCATCCGCGCTCCCAGAAGGCAGGACCGACGGGCTCTTCGAAGTCGCCGAGCGCTTCGAGGTAACCCTCGTCATTCACGCCGATCCGCAGCTGCGGAAGGGCGTGACCGGCCGGGCCGAAGATGACGCGGGCGCCGTCGGAGAGGTCGAAGGTGGACTGGTGGCACGGGCAGAGCACGTGGTGCGTCTGCTGCTCGTACAGGGAGATCGGGCAGCCCACGTGGGTGCAGATCTTCGAGTACGCGACGATGCCCTGGTGCGACCATTCGAGCTCGCGCTTGTCCTTGATGTCCTCCGGCTTGATCCGGACGAGCATCAGGGCGGCCTTGGCGATCTGCGTCTGGAAGTCCTCCGCAGTCTCCTCCAGGCCCTCGGGCTTGGCGAAGGTGAGCGAACCGACCGTCAGGTCCTCGGGACGCAGCGGCTCGTTGGTGTTCATGTTGATCAGGGCCTTGCCCTTGGACCACATGGTGTGCCGCAGCTTGTCCTCGGGCAGCGTGCCCAGGTCGCGCAGCAGCATCACACCGGAGAGCGGCACCATGGCGAGCGCGCCGAACATGGTGTTGCGGATCAGCTTGCGGCGTCCGAAGCCGGACTCGGCCGCGCCCTGCTTGAAGTCGGCCAGGACCTGCGCCTTGACCTCCGGCGGGGCCGCGATCTCGTGCCGCTCGGCCGGCATCTCGACGTCCGACATCAGGGTGCGGGCCCAGTGGACCGCGCCCGCGCCGATGCAGAACAGCGCCACGCCCAGGGTCAGACCCAGAGCGAAGTTGAGGACGCTGACGTGCCCGAACGGGAAGATGAAGACGATCTTGTCGACCGGGAAGATCACGTACGAGGCGATGAAGCCGACCGTCGCGACCATGGACAGGAAGAACAGGAACGCGACCGCGCGCTCGGAGCGCTTGGCCGCCCGCTCGTCGATGTCCTGGATGCGCGGCTTGTGGGCCGGCAGTCCCGGGTCGGCGAAGGGGTCGCCCGCGTGCTCTACCGCGCCGTGCGCGGTGGCCTGCGCTTCAGACAGGCTCTCGGAATTCTCTTGGCTACTCATGACTTCTTGGCCTTAGCGGTGTGGGCCGCGACCCAGATGGCTACTGCGATGAGGGCACCCAGACCGAAGATCCAGCCGAACAGACCCTCGCTGACCGGGCCGAGCCCGCCGAGCTTGAGGCCACCGGGGCTCGCGGACTTGTCGCTGTTGACAGCGTGCAGGTACGCGATGATGTCCTGCTTCTGCTTCTGCGGCATCGTCGTGTCCGGGAAGGACGGCATGTTCTGCGGGCCGGTCTGCATGGCCTCGTAGATGTGCTTGGGGTCCACGTCCTCCAGGCTGGGGGCGAACTTGCCGTTCGTCAGGGCACCGCCCTCACCCGTGAAGTTGTGGCACTGGGCGCAGTTGGTGCGGAACAGCTCGCCACCCTTGGCGATGTCCGCACCGCTCGGGTTGTACTGCGAGTCGGTCGGCACGCTCGGACCGGCGCCCAGCGAAGCCACGTAAGCGGCGAGCTGGTCGATTTCGGCCTGCGAGTAGATGACCTTCTTCTTCGGCACCTGCGCGCCGGGCTGCTGCGCCGGCATGCGGCCGGTGCCGACCTGGAAGTCCACCGCGGCGGCGCCCACGCCGACCAGGGAGGGGCCGTCAGAGGTGCCCTGACCGCCGGTTCCGTGGCAGCTGGCGCAGCCGACGGAGTAGAGCTTCTTGCCCTCGTCGATGGCGAGGGACTGGGCGGTTTCGTCAGCCTGAGCCTTGCCCGCGGGCGCGAACGCGGCGTACAGCCCCCCGGTGGCCGCCAGCGCGAGGAGTAGGACGACGACCGCCGCCAGCGGATGGCGTCGTCGTGCGGAGAGCTTTTTCACGGATTACCCCGGTGTCAGGATCTTCTGCGTCGATGCTGGATGTGGTGCGGACCTACGGGCCCGGTTACTGGATCAGGTAGATCGTGGCGAAGAGGCCGATCCACACGACATCGACGAAGTGCCAGTAATAGGACACGACGATGGCCGCGGTCGCCTGCTCGTGGGTGAACCTCTTGGCCGCGTACGTCCTGCCCAGAACCAGCAGGAAGGCGATCAGGCCGCCCGTCACATGCAGTCCGTGGAAGCCCGTGGTCAGGTAGAACACCGAGCCGTAAGGATCCGAGGACAGCGAGAGGCCGTCCTTCTTCACCAGCTCGGTGTACTCGAAGACCTGGCCGCCGATGAAGATCGCACCCATCACGAACGTGATCATGAACCAGGTGCGGAGCTTCTTCACATCGCCGCGTTCCGCGGCGAAGACGCCGAGCTGGCAGGTGAGGGAAGAGAGCACCAGGATCGTGGTGTTGGTCGCCGAGAACGGAAGGTTCAGGGACGAGGCCATTTCGGACCAGTGCGCGGCACCCGTTACCGATCGCAGAGTGAAGTACATCGCGAAGAGGGCCGCGAAGAACATCAGCTCGGAACTCAACCAGATGATGGTTCCGACGCTGGTGAGGTTCGGCCGATTGACCGACGGGTGCGCGTGCCCGGTTTCTACTGTCGTTGCTGTCGCCACGACCGACATTATGTCGGTCGCTTATCCCGCCCTCACTCCGGGGGGTGCCGTTCGGTGTGTCAGCGGCGTATGCAGGGCCCGAACGGCCCATCGAAGGGCTGTCCGAACCGGTGTTGACGGGCAGTCGGACGGAGTAGCATCCGCGCATCGGTTCATGAGCCAACGCCGGCGAATCCGCCGGACCTTCGGAGGATCCATGCAGTCGAGCGCCACCGTTCTGGTCTACAGCGACGACGCGAACACCCGCGCGCAGGTGCGGCTCGCGGCCGGCCGCAGGCCCGCCTCCGACGTGCCCCCGGTCGAGTTCCTGGAGTGCGCGACGCTGCCGGCGGTCCTCAAGGAGCTGGACCGCGGCGGCATCGACGCCTGCGTCCTGGACGGCGAGGCGGTTCCGGCGGGCGGCATGGGAGTCTGCCGCCAGATCAAGGACGAGGTCTTCCAGTGCCCGCCGGTGCTGCTCCTCATCGGCCGCCCGCAGGACGCCTGGCTGGCCACCTGGAGCCGGGCGGACGCCGCGGTGACCCTCCCGGTCGAGCCGGTCGAGTTCGCGGACTCCCTGGCCGCCCTGCTGCGCAAGCGGCTTGCCGTGGGTGCCTGACCTCACACTCCCGGCCGCAGCCGGGCGGAGTTCACTCGCTTCTGCCCGGCCTTGAGGTCGTCCTGCAGGACGCTGCCCTGGCGCCATTCGTCCCACGACACGTTCCAGTCGCCGAACCCGTTGTCGAAGGGCGTCATGTCCTCGCCGATGCTGTTGACGACCTTGACGATGTCGCCCTCGTTGATGTTCTCGTAGAACCAGGCCGCGTTGCCGGTGCTCATGCCCGTACAGCCGTGGCTGACGTTCTCGTAGCCCTGCGAGCCCACGGACCAGGGCGCGGCGTGCACGTATTCGCCGCTCCAGGTGACCCTCGTGGCGTAGTAGACGGGCAGGTCGTAGCCGTCCGAGCTGCTGGAGGAGATGCCGACGGTCTCCCCGCGCATGCGTACAAAGTACTGCTTGCCCAGGACGACCTTGACGCCGTTGCGGGTGGAGAAGCCGGGCTTTCCGGTGGTGATCGGAATGGTATTGATCACTTCTCCGTTGCGCTTGACCGTCATGTAGTGCCCGGCGGCGTCGGTGATGGCCTCGACGCGGTCGCCCGTGGTGATCTTCAGGGGCTTGCCGGGGCCGCCGTACAGCTTGTCGGCGATCTTCACGCCCTCCAGGTTGGAGTGGACGTTGATGGTGGCGTGGGTGGGCCAGTACTCCTTGGGGCGGTAGTGCAGGACCTTGTCGCCCACCCAGTACCAGTTGCCCTCCACCTTGGGCGTCGATTCGACGATCAGGGCGTGTTCGACGATCGCCCGGGCCTTCTTGTCCTTGATCGGCTTGCTGAGTTCCGCGGTGATGGGCTGTCCGACGCCGTACTTGCCCGCGTCCGGGCCGAATTCGACCTCCACGGCATCCGTGACCGCCGCCGTGTCGAACGTCAGCGTGCGCAGCCCCGGGGAGCCGTCCTCGTTCTCCGTGGAGACCTTGACGGTGTAGTGCGCGCCGGCCACCAACGGGGCGGTGGAGTGCCAGCGGCTGCCGTCGGCGGCCAGTTCGCCCGCCAGGTAGCGGCCGTTGCCGTCGACGGCCGCTACGTCCGTGAGGCGGGCTTCCTTGCCCTTGGCGGTGATCTCAAGGGGCTTGTTGGGATCGGCTTTCTGACTGCCCGCCGGGCCGTTGTAGAGGACCTGCCCGGCCGCGTCGTACGGCTTGGCCGAAAGCGGGTTGGCGTCTGACCCGCCGCACCCCGTGGCCCCCACACCGAGGGACAGGACAAGGAGGGTGCAGCTCACTACGGTGCGGATGCGCGGTGCGTGGCTCATGAGCACACGGTATGAAGGTTCGTCAGTTCCGGCGCGCCGGGTGACTGCAAACGAGGGGCCCTCCATCTCTCAGCGAGATGGAGGGCCCCTCATGGCGCGGTGCGGCGGGCGCGGAACTACTGGTTCTGGTTCTCGCCGCGGTAGTACTCGAACACCCAGCCGTAGAGACCGACCAGGATCAGCGGAGCCGAGAAGTACAGCAGCCACCAGCCCATGGCGATCGCGAGGAAGGCCAGGGCGCCGCCGATGCCGAGCGAGAGCGGCTGCCAGGAGTGCGGCGCGAAGAAGCCGACCTCACCGGCGTCGTCCGCGACATCGGCCTCCATGTCGTCCTGGGCGCCCACGTCGACCCGCCGGGCCGTGAAGGCCAGGTAGAAGCCGATCATGACGCTCAGGCCGAAGGCCATGACGAGCGCGGTGGTTCCGGCCGCTTCCTTCGACCACACGCCGTACACGACGGCCATGATCAGGATGAAGACGGCCAGCCACAGGAACATCTTGCCCTGGATCTTCACTTCCCGGCCTCCTTGCCACCGGTGAGCATGTGGTCACCGTGGACGTCGCCGTGGTTCTCAAGCTGGTCGAGAGCCGCGATCTCGGGGTGGTGGAGGTCGAACGCCGGCGATTCGGAGCGAATGCGCGGCATCGTGAGGAAGTTGTGCCGCGGCGGCGGGCAGGAGGTCGCCCACTCCAGCGAACGGCCGTAGCCCCACGGGTCGTCGACCTCGATCTTCTTGCCGTACTTGGCGGTCTTCCAGACGTTGTAGAAGAACGGCAGGATCGACAGACCGAGCAGGAACGAGGAGATCGTCGAGATCGTGTTCAGGGTGGTGAAGCCGTCGGCCGCCAGGTAGTCGGCGTAACGACGCGGCATGCCCTCGACACCCAGCCAGTGCTGGACGAGGAACGTGCCGTGGAAGCCCACGAACAGCGTCCAGAAGGTGATCTTGCCGAGCCGCTCGTCCAGCATCTTTCCGGTGAACTTCGGCCACCAGAAGTGGAATCCGGAGAACATCGCGAAGACCACGGTGCCGAAGATGACGTAGTGGAAGTGCGCGACGACGAAGTACGAGTCGGAGACGTGGAAGTCCATCGGCGGCGAGGCCAGGATGACGCCGGTCAGACCACCGAAGGTGAAGGTGATCAGGAAGCCGATCGCCCACAGCATGGGTGTCTCGAAGGACAGTGAGCCCTTCCACATCGTGCCGATCCAGTTGAAGAACTTCACGCCCGTCGGCACGGCGATGAGGAACGTCATGAAGGAGAAGAACGGCAGGAGCACGCCACCAGTGACGTACATGTGGTGCGCCCACACGGTCACGGACAGACCCGCGATCGCGATGGTGGCGCCGATCAGTCCGCTGTAGCCGAACATCGGCTTTCGACTGAACACTGGGATCACTTCGGAAATGATTCCGAAGAATGGCAACGCGATGATGTACACCTCTGGATGGCCGAAGAACCAGAAGAGGTGTTGCCAGAGAATCGCGCCGCCATTACTGGCGTCGAAGACATGCGCACCGAACTTGCGGTCCGCCTCCAGGGCGAACAGCGCGGCCGCGAGGACCGGGAAGGCCAGCAGGACCAGCACACCGGTCAGCAGGACGTTCCACACGAAGATCGGCATACGGAACATCGTCATGCCGGGAGCGCGCATGCAGATGATCGTGGTGATGAAGTTGACCGAGCCGAGGATCGTGCCGAAGCCGGAGAAGGCCAGACCCATGATCCACATGTCGGCGCCGACGCCCGGCGAGCGGACCGCGTCCGACAGCGGGGAGTAGGCGAACCAGCCGAAGTCGGCCGCGCCCTGCGGGGTGAGGAAGCCACCGACCGCGATGGTCGAGCCGAACAGGTAGAGCCAGTAGGCGAACATGTTCAGCCGCGGGAACGCCACGTCGGGCGCGCCGATCTGCAGCGGCATGATCCAGTTCGCGAATCCGGCGAACAGCGGCGTCGCGAACATCAGCAGCATGATCGTGCCGTGCATCGTGAACGCCTGGTTGAACTGCTCGTTCGACATGATCTGCGTGCCGGGGCGGGCGAGTTCGGCGCGCATGAAGAGCGCCATGATCCCGCCGATGCAGAAGAACGCGAACGACGTGACCAGGTACATCGTGCCGATCGTCTTGTGATCAGTGGTGGTCAACCACTTGATGACGACGTTTCCCGGCTGCTTGCGCCGGACCGGCAGCTCGTTCTCGTACGAGTCGTCTGCTGCCGCGGCACCCTGAGATTCGTTGAGGATGCTCACAGTTTGTTCGTCTCCGCGTTCTTGGCGGGGTCGGTCTGGGCGATGCCCGCCGGCACGTAGCCGGACTGGCCCTTCGCCGCCAGCTCCTTGAGGTGCTGCTGGTAGCGCTCCGGGGAGACGACCTTCACGTTGAAGAGCATGCGCGAGTGGTCGACGCCGCAGAGTTCGGCGCACTTGCCCAGGAAGGTGCCTTCCTGGTTCGGCGTGACCTCGAACGAGTTGGTGTGCCCCGGGATGACGTCCTGCTTCATCAGGAACGGCACGATCCAGAAGGAGTGGATGACGTCGCGCGAAGTCAGCACGAAGCGGACCTTCTCGCCCTTCGGCAGCCACAGGGTCGGGCCCGGGTTTCCGGTCTGCGGGTTACGGGTGCCGGGAATGCCGACGTCGTAGACACCGCCCGCGTTCGCGGGGAAGTCCTTCTTGAACCGGTCCGGGATCGCTGCCAGGTTCTTGTCCGTCTTGGCGTCGCCCTTAACACCGGGCACGTCCTCGACGTAGTTGAAGCCCCAGCTCCACTGATAGCCGACCACGTTGACCGTGTGGGCGGGCTTCGGGGACAGAGTCAGGAGCTTCGTCTCGTCGCGTGCCGTGAAGTAGAAGAGCACGGAGACGATGATCAGCGGAACCACGGTGTACAGCGCCTCGATGGGCATGTTGTACCGGGTCTGCGGGGGTACCTCGACCTTGGTGCGGCTGCGCCGGTGGAAGATGACGCTCCACAGGATCAGGCCCCAGACCAGCACGCCCGTGGCGAGCGCAGCCGCCCACGAGCCCTGCCAGAGGGACAGGATCCTGGGAGCCTCGTCCGTCACCGGAGTGGGCATACCAAGTCGAGGGAAGTCTTTCCAGTTGTACGAGCAACCGGATGCTGTCGCCAGGACCAGGCCCGCAGTCAGCACCTGCGGCAGCTTCCGCCGCATCGGGCGCCGCGACGAGCGGTCGGAGCCGTTGGGACTCACGTAGCGCCTTCCCGAGAGTCTCGCCCGCGGTGGTCGGCTACGGCCGTCTCGCTGGTCGGTCGCCGCCCTGGCACACGGGCAGGGGTTTGGATGTTTATGCGGACCAAACCCTACTGGACGCTATTTGGGGTCGCGCGGGGAGGGTGCCCAACGCGCCGTCCGAGTCCCCGAAGGGGTGGAGCCGCGGTGGAATCCCGGCCTCCGGGCGCCATCTGACGACCCCTCGCCCCGTCCCCCGCGGCCCGCACGCCGGGCCGGGGTTAGCGTGGCCGGGTGCCCTACTTCGACGCGGCCTCCTCGGCCCCCCTGCACCCCGTCGCCCGCCAGGCCCTGCAAGCCTCCTTGGACGAGGGGTGGGCCGATCCGGCCCGGCTCTACCGGGAGGGCAGGCGCGCCCGGCTGCTCCTGGACGCGGCGCGGGAGGCCGCCGCGGAGGCCGTCGGCTGCCGCCCGGACGAGCTCAGCTTCACCAGTTCGGGGACGCGTGCGGTGCACTCCGGAATTTACGGATCCTTGTCCGGGCGTCGGCGTGTCGGGCGGCATCTGGCGGTGTCCGCGGTCGAGCACTCCTCCGTCCTCCATTCGGCCGCCTCCCACGAGGCGGGCGGCGGTGCGGTGACGGAGGTCGCGGTGGACCGTACGGGCCGGGTCTCCCCCGACGCGTACGCCGCGGCCCTGCGGCCCGACACCGCGCTCGCCTGCCTCCAGTCCGCCAACCACGAGGTGGGCACCCTCCAGCCGGTGGCCGAGGTGGCCGAGGCGTGCCGGGCGGCGGGCGTGCCGCTGCTCGTGGACGCGGCCCAGTCGCTGGCCTGGGGGCCGGTCGAGGGTGCCTGGTCGATCCTCGCGGCGAGTGCCCACAAATGGGGCGGTCCGGCAGGAGTCGGGCTGCTCGCGGTGCGCAAGGGCGTCCGGTTCGCGCCTCAAGGGCCCGCCGACGAGCGGGAGTCGGGGCGCGCGGCCGGCTTCGAGAACATCCCGGCGATCGTGGCGGCGGCCGCTTCGTTGCGGGCCGTACGGGCGGAGGCCGAGGCCGAATCGGCGCGGCTGCGGGGCCTGGTGGAGCGGATCCGCACCCGGGTCGTGGAGCTGGTGCCGGATGTCGAGGTGGTCGGCGATCCGGTGCGGCGGCTGCCGCATCTGGTCACCTTCTCCTGTCTCTATGTCGACGGAGAGACCCTGCTGCACGAGCTCGACCGGGCGGAATTCTCCGTTTCTTCCGGTTCGTCCTGCACGAGCAGCACTCTGACGCCCAGCCATGTGCTGCGCGCCATGGGGGTGCTGAGTGAGGGAAACGTCCGGGTGTCGCTGCCGCTCGGCACTGCGGCGGAGGAGGTCGAGCGGTTCCTCGACGTGCTGCCGGGGGTGGTCGCGTCGGTGCGGACGAAGCTCGGGGCGCCGGTCGCGGCGGCCGGGCCCGCCGACGCCGAGGAGTTCGTGGTGGACTCGCTCGGCCGGCTCTGCCCGATCCCGGTCATCGAACTCGCGAAGGCGATCGGGAACGTGCCCGTGGGCGGTGTCGTGACGGTGCTCGCCGACGACGAGGCGGCCCGCCTCGACATCCCGGCGTGGTGCGAGATGCGGGGCCAGGAGTACCTGGGCGAGCACCCGGCAGAGGGCGGAACCGCCTACCGGGTGCGCCGCGTCAGCTGAGTCCTACTGGAGGTGGGCCCGCACCTCGGCGGCGGCCTCGTCGCCGTACGCCTTGGTGAAGCGGTCCATGAAGTGGGCCCGGCGCAGGGTGTACTCCTGGGTGCCGAGCGTCTCGATGACCAGGGTGGCCAGCATGCAGCCGAGCTGGGCGGCCCGCTCGTGCCCGACGCCCCAGGACAGGCCGGTCAGGAACCCGGCGCGGAAGGCGTCGCCCACGCCCGTCGGGTCGACCTTGGCCTCCTCCTCCGGGACGCCGACGACGATCGGCTCGGCGCCGACCTTGTCGATGCGCACGCCGCGCGAGCCGAGCGTGGTGACCCGGTAGCCGACCTTGGCGAGGATCTCCTCGTCGCTCCAGCCGGTCTTGTTCTCGATGAGCCCCTTCTCGTACTCGTTGGAGAAGAGGTACGTGGCGCCTTCGAGCAGGGTGCGGATGTCGTCGCCGGACATGCGGGCGATCTGCTGCGAGAAGTCGGCGGCGAAGGGGATGCCCCGCGCCTTGCACTCCTCGGTGTGGCGCAGCATCGCCTCGGGGTCGTCCGCGCCGATCAGCACGAGGTCGAGGCCGCCCACGCGGTCGGCGACGGCCTTCAGCTCGATCTGGCGGGCCTCGCTCATCGCGCCCGTGTAGAAGGAGCCGATCTGGTTGTGGTCGGCGTCGGTGGTGCACACGAAGCGGGCGGTGTGCAGGACCTCGGAGATCCGCACCGAGCCGGTGTCGACGCCGTGCCGGTCGAGCCAGGCGCGGTACTCGTCGAAGTCGGATCCTGCCGCCCCGACCAGGATCGGCCGGCCGCCGAGCTGGCCCATGCCGAAGCAGATGTTCGGACCGACACCGCCACGGCGTACGTCGAGGTTGTCGACCAGAAAGGAGAGGGAGACCGTGTGCAGCTGGTCGGCGACCAGCTGGTCGGCGAATCGGCCGGGGAAGGTCATGAGGTGGTCGGTGGCGATGGAGCCGGTGACTGCGATACGCACGGCGGGGGCGCTCCTGATGAGAATGCGGAGGGGCGGGCGTTGACGGTTCACGCTACCGGGTCGGCCCCACTGGGCCGACCGGCGGAAACTACCCAATAGTAGGTCTTTCTGCGCACGCTTCCCGATGCGTACGGTGCGAAGCATGGAAACCAAGTTGAGCAGCGGGCACGGGGTGGCGGCCGATCTTCCTGGTCTGGAGGAGCTGCGCGGGGACTGTGCGCGGATGGCTCCGCACTGGGTGGTGCCCGCGCGGAACGCTCCCGCGCCGGTGCCGCCGTCCCGGATCCACGGTGTGACGATCCCGCCGTCTTCGGTACGGCTGATCGCGGACATGTCCGAATACGGGGACTGAAACGGCCTGATCGCACGGGTGCGGCGCACGGGATGGAACCGTGCGCTCCCCCGCTCCGTCCAACCGCCGTCCCTCGTAAAGAGGATGCGGGATACGACTGGACAGGAGCGATCTGGTGAGCAGCGAGCACACGCAGGACGAGCCCGAGCAGCGGCGTTCGCGACGATCTCCCTTGATCCTCGCCGCGGCCGCCGTGGCCGTACTGGCCGCGGGTGGCGGTGGGGCGTACTGGGCCTCGACGGCGTCCTCGGGCGGTGGTGGTACGCCCGGCGGGAACGGAGCGCCTCCGCCGCTCGCACTCGACAGCACCCCGGGCGGGGGCACCGGCGGCAGTGGCGGCGGCAACGGGATCGCACCCGGTGAGCCGGACCCCAACGGGGTGGTCTACCGGGCGTCGGTCAAGCTGCCCGACGGCCCCGGCAAGGCGTCCGTCCACCAGCCGCGGGGCACGGTGAGCGAGGCCGATGTGACCCGGCTCGCCCGGGCGCTGGGGGTCGACGGGGCGGTACGCCTCGAAGGCGACAGCTGGAAGGCGGGCGTGACGAAGGACGGCTCGGGCCCGGTCCTGATGGTCAGTCAGAAGGCGCCGGGCACCTGGACGTTCGCGCGGTACGGAGCCGGTGGCTCGGACAACTGCCCCAAGGGCAAGATGTGTCCGATGCACACGACGGGCGCCGACACCGGAGGCGGTGCGGGCAACGGCGGCGACACGGGCTCCGGCAGCCCGGTGAGTGAGCAGGCGGCGAAGGCCGCCGCGGCGCCGGTCCTCAAGGCGCTCGGCCAGGACGACGCCAAGCTGGACGCCAAGGAGATCCTGGCCTCGGCCCGGGTGGTGAACGCCGACCCGGTCGTCGACGGGCTTCCCACCTACGGCTGGACGACCGGCATTCAGGTCGGCCCGGACGGTCAAGTGGTGGGCGGCAGCGGCCAGTTGAAGACGCCGGACAAGGGCGTCACGTATCCGGTGATCAGCGCGGACCAGACGCTGGCGCAGCTCAACAGCCACGTCACCGAGCGGCCGAAGACCAAGGACTGCACGGGGCCGGTGCCGGTGGAGGGCCAGCCGACCAAGGGGCGGCTGCCGAGCGATCCGCAGGGCAACATCCAGCCGTGCAAGCAGCCCACGCCCTCGACCGTGACGATCGACGGTGCCACTTTCGGGCTCGCCGCGCAGTTCGTGGACGGCACGCCGAGCCTCGTACCGTCGTGGCTGTTCCAGGTGAAGCCGGACGCCGGCCAGCCGTTCACGATCACGGCTCCGGCGGTGGCACCTCAGTACATCGCCAAGCCGCCGACCGGCGCTCCCGTGCCGCCGCCTTCGGGGTCGGCCACCGCGCCGGGCACGCACGGCCAGGCGCTTGAGTCGTACGCCGTCGCGCCGGACGGGCGGACCCTGAACGTGACGTTCTGGGGCGGGGTGTGCAGCACGTACACGGCGACCGCCGACGAGAGCGGCGACGGCGTGCGGGTCAAGGTGACCGGACAGGTCAAGGACCCGAAGAAGATGTGCATCATGCTGGCCAAGCAGCAGACGGTCTCGGTGCAGCTGCACGAGTCGCTCGGGGCCCGCAAGGTGCTCGACGCGGACACCGGCAAGGAGCTGCCGAAGAAGTAGCGCCGACGCTTTCGGACATGGCGAAGGCGGGTGCCCCCGGCGACCGGGGACACCCGCCTTTCGGCTGCCGCGCGGCTTAGCTGAAGGAGTCGCCGCAGGCGCAGGAGCCCGTCGCGTTCGGGTTGTCGATCGTGAAGCCCTGCTTCTCGATCGTGTCGACGAAGTCGATCGAGGCGCCGCCCAGGTACGGGGCGCTCATGCGGTCGGTGACGACCTTGACGCCGTCGAAGTCCTTGACGACATCGCCGTCGAGCGAGCGCTCGTCGAAGAACAGCTGGTAGCGCAGGCCGGAGCAGCCGCCCGGCTGAACGGCGACGCGCAGCGCCAAGTCGTCCCGGCCTTCCTGCTCAAGGAGGCCCTTGACCTTGGCCGCGGCGGCGTCGGACAGGAGGATGCCGTCGCTCACGGTGGTGGTCTCGTCCGATACGGACATCTGCTTCTCTCCCGGGTTGTACGGAGACTGCTTGCCGACGGTTGCAACCGGCGGAGCCCCGGATTCATTCCGGGTTCTTCCCTTTCATGCTCGCACACGAGGCGGCGGGCGAGGAAAGGCCTGTGGACAACTCCTCACGGGAGCGGGCGCGGGCCGGGTGCGTCACATCGACGCTATGGCCATCGTCAAAGTGACGTGAAGCAGTTATGATAGATAGCGTCATTTAGACGAAAACCCCTCGGTGGAAACACCGGGGCCACTGGAGCGGCTCCGCCGCACTGCTCAGGAAACAGAAAGGGTGCGTGACGTGACCACCGCCCAGCCCCGCCAGGACACCGCCGGCCGCGTCGAGCTCGACGTCCAGCCGACGCCGCTCGCGCTGCTCCTGCTCGGCCGCGAGGCCGACCCCAAGAGCGAGCGGGGCGTGGAATGTCCCGGCGACCTTCCTTCGCCCTCCGACCCGGACCTGGTGGCACGCGCCCGCGCGGCCAAGGCGAAGCTCGGGGACAAGGTCTTCATCCTCGGGCACCACTACCAGCGCGACGAGGTCATCGAGTTCGCCGATGTGACGGGCGACTCGTTCAAGCTGGCCAAGGACGCCGCCGCGAAGCCCGAGGCCGAGTACATCGTGTTCTGCGGTGTGCACTTCATGGCCGAGTCCGCGGACATCCTGACCGGTGACGACCAGAAGGTCGTCCTGCCGGACCTCGCCGCGGGCTGCTCGATGGCCGACATGGCCACCGCCGAGCAGGTCGCCGAGTGCTGGGACGTGCTGACCGAGGCCGGCATAGCCGAGCAGGTCGTGCCGGTCTCGTACATGAACTCCTCGGCCGACATCAAGGCGTTCACCGGCAAGCACGGCGGCACCATCTGCACCTCCTCCAACGCCGAGCGCGCCCTGAACTGGGCCTTCGAGCAGGGAGAGAAGGTTCTGTTCCTGCCCGACCAGCACCTGGGCCGCAACACCGCGGTGCGCGAGCTCGGCATGTCCCTCGACGACTGCGTGCTCTACAACCCGCACAAGCCGAACGGCGGGCTCACCGTCGAGGAGCTGCGGGGCGCCAAGATGATCCTGTGGCGCGGGCACTGCTCGGTGCACGGCCGCTTCTCGCTGGACTCGGTGAACGACGTGCGCGAGCGGATCCCGGGCGTGAACGTCCTGGTGCACCCCGAGTGCAAGCACGAGGTCGTGGCCGCGGCGGACTACGTCGGCTCGACCGAGTACATCATCAAGGCCCTGGAGGCCGCCCCGCGCGGCTCGAAGTGGGCGATCGGCACCGAGCTGAACCTGGTGCGGCGCCTCGCCAACCGGTTCGCCGCCGAGGACAAGGAGATCGTCTTCCTCGACAAGACGGTCTGCTTCTGCTCGACCATGAACCGCATCGACCTCCCCCACCTGGTGTGGACCCTGGAATCGCTCGCCGAGGGCAAGCTGATCAACCAGATCCAGGTCGACAAGGAGACCGAGAGCTTCGCGAAGCTGGCCCTTGAGCGGATGCTGGCGCTGCCGTAGCCGCCCGGAACACGACGGAAGGCCGCCCCCCGGTCGGAGGGGCGGCCTTCGTCGTTGCGGGACCTGGCCGGGCGTTGTCGCTGGCCCGGGTCAGGCGTTGACCGGCTCCAGCTGGTCGGAGTCGTCCGACGGGGCCGGGAGCCCCGCCTTCCTGGCGCGCTTGGCCGCCTTCTTCTTGGCCTTGCGCTCCTTGCGGAGCTCGACCATCGCGTAGAGCGTCGGCACCAGGAGCAGCGTCAGGAGCGTCGACGTCACCAGACCGCCGATCACCACGACCGCGAGCGGCTGGGCTATGAAGCCGCCCTCGCCCGTGACCCCGAGCGCCATCGGGAGCAGTGCGAAGATCGTCGCCAGTGCCGTCATGAGGATCGGGCGCAGGCGGTGGCGACCGCCCTCGACGACCGCCTCGACGACGCCGAGACCCTGCTTGCGGTACTGGTTGATCAGGTCGATCAGGACGATCGCGTTGGTGACCACGATGCCGATCAGCATGAGCATGCCGATCATCGCCGGGACGCCCATCGGGGTGCCGGTCGCGATCAGTAGGCCGATCGCGCCGGTGGCCGCGAACGGGATCGCGACGAGCAGGATCAGCGGCTGGATCAGCGACTTGAACGTCGCGACCAGGAGCATGAAGACGATCGCGATCGCCGCCAGCATCGCCAGGCCCAGGTTCTTGAACGCGTCCGACTGGTCCGAGGAGACGCCGCCGATGGAGGCGGTGGCGCCGGAGGGCAGCTTCAGGTCCTTGATCTTGGCCTGGAGGTCGGTGCTGACCTTGCCGGTGTTGTCGCCGACCGGCTTGGCGGTGATGGTCGCGGAGCGGGCGCCGTCGATCCGGGTCATCGAGACCGGTCCTGGCACGAGCTTCACGTCGGCGATGTCACCGAGCTTGACCGGGCCGAGGACGAGGTTCTTGAGCTGGTCCACCGTGGTGGCCGGGTCGGCCGCGGTGATGTACACATCACGCTCGGAATCGCCCATGATCGCCTTGGTGACCTGGGTGCCCCGCACCTGCTGGGCGACGGCCATGCCGAGGGTGGTCTGGTTGAAGCCCGCGTCGGCCGCCTTGTCGTTGGGCTGCACCGAGACCCGGGGCACGCTCTGCGCCAGGTCGCTCTGGACGTCGCTGACGTCCTTGAGGCTCGCGACCGCCTGGCGGACCTGCTCCGAGGCCTTCTTCAGGACGTCGCCGTCGGCCGCCTTGACGACCACGCTCAGGTCCTGGCTGCCGAAGCCGCCGCCGGTCGAGATGGCCGGGTTGCCCGGCTGGCCCTTGAGGGCCGCCTCAAGCCGGTCGTGCGCCTTGTCGTAGTCGCCCGCGCTCTTCAGCGTCACGGTGTACGAGGCCTGGTTGGCGCCGGTGCCGCCGCCGAAGGCGGCCATGAAGCCGGAGGAGCCGACGGTGACCTGGTAGCTCTTGACCGCCGGGTCGGCGGCGAGGATCTGCTCGACCTTCTTGGAGGCCGCGTCCGCCGCGTCCAGGCTGGTGCCCGGGGCCAGCTCCTGCTTGATCGAGAGGGTGTCCTGCTCGCCCTGGTCGAAGAAGTTGGTCTTCAGGAGGCCGGCCATGCCGAAGGTGCCGATCAGGATCACGACCGCGATCAGCACGCTGGTGAGGCGGCGCCGGGTCGCGAAGCGGAGGACCGGAACGTACATCCGCTGGAGGCGGGCCTTGTTCTCCTTCTCCTCGGCCCTGCGGCGCGCCTCGTCCGGGTCGATGCCCGCGATCGCCTTGGGCGCGCGCAGGAACCAGTACGACAGGACCGGGACGACGGTGAGCGAGACGAGCAGCGAGGCGAGCAGGGCCGCCGTGACGGTGAGGCTGAACGAGCCGAACAGCTCGCCCACCATGCCGCCGACCAGGCCGATCGGCAGGAAGACCGCCACGGTGGTCAGCGTCGAGGACGTGACCGCGCCGGCGACCTCCTTGACCGCGGTGAGGATCGCGTACTGGCGCTCCTCGCCGTAGCCGAGGTGGCGCTTGATGTTCTCCAGGACCACGATCGAGTCGTCGACGACCCGGCCGATCGCGATCGTCAGCGCGCCCAGGGTCAGCATGTTGAGGGAGAGGTCCTGCGTCCACAGCACGATCAGCGCGAGGACCACGGACAGCGGGATGGAGACCGCGGTCACCAGCGTCGAGCGGATGGACGCCAGGAAGAGCAGGATCACGAGCACCGCGAAGAGCAGGCCGAGCGCGCCCTCGGTGGTCAGGCCGGAGATGGCCTTGGAGACCTGCGGGCCCTGGTCCGAGACGACGGTGAGCTCGGCGCCCGAGCCGAGGTCCTTCTTCAGGTCGGGCAGCTTGTCCTTGACGTCCTTGGAGATCGCGACGGCGCTGCCGTCGTGGTCCATGGTGGCCATCACAGCGAGGCTCGGCTTGCCGTTGGTGCGGGTGATGGAGACCCGCTGGGAGGGCTGCTGCTTGACGGTGGCGATGTCGCCGAGGCGGACCGTGGCACCCTGCTGCGGCTTGATCCGCAGGTCCTCGATCTGCTTCAGCGAGGTGTACGGGGCGCCGACCTGGACCGTGCGGCTCTTGCCGTCCTCGGAGAACGAGCCGCCGGGGATGGTGGCGCCGCCCGCCTTCAGGGCGTCGCCGAGCGTCATCGTGTTGAGGCCGGCCGCGGCCAGCTTCTTCGGGTCGGGCGTGACGTTGACCTGGAGGTCCTGGACGCCGTCGACGCTGACGCGGCCGACGCCCTTGATGTCCTCAAGGGCCGGGACGACCGTGCGGTCCAGCTGGTCGGCGAGCGCCTGCTGGTCCTTGTCGGAGGTCACGGCGAGGACGACGGTCGGCATGTCGTCGGTGGAGCCGGCCACGACCTGCGGGTCGACTTCCGAGGGGATCTGGGTGCGGGACCGGTTGACGGCCTGCTGGATGTCGGCGACGAGCTGCTTCGTACCCGTGCCGTAATCGAAGGTCGCCATGATCACGGCGTTGCCCTCGGACGCCGTGGACGTGATGCCCTTGACTCCGCTGACGGCCTTGATGTTCTTTTCGAGCGGCTCGACGACCTGCTTCTCGACCACGTCGGGGGACGCGCCCTGATAGGGGGCGAGCACCGACACCATCGGCAGTTCGATGGTGGGCAGCAGTTGCTGCTTGAGCTGCGGAATGGCGATCGCCCCGAAGACGATCGCGACGATCGACATCAGGCCTATCAGGGCCCTTTGTGCGAGGCTGAATCTGGACAGCCAGGACATGGGTGGGGTCTCTCTTCTGTGGCGTGCGAGCGGCGGTACCCGGCAGGGGGCAGGCGGGACCGGCCCGTGATCACGCGGCGCATCACCCGGGAAGACCCGGCCCCCGCCTATAACCCTCGGCCATGGGGCGGGTGCAATTCCTCGCTCCCAGGTCCCTTTCCTTATCCCGCGCATACCGCAGCCGCAGTACGCCGCACTCCACCCTTCAGTCCACCCGCGGGCGGACAAGGCCGGATTCGTAGGCGATTACCACCAATTGGGCCCGGTCGCGGGCGCTCAATTTGGCCATCGCGCGGTTGACGTGGGTCTTCACGGTGAGCGGGCTGACCGCGAGGCGCTCGGCGATCTCGTCGTTGGAGTGGCCGCCCGCGACCTGCACCAGGACCTCGCGCTCGCGGACCGTGAGGGCGGCGAGGCGCTCGCCGTGCCGCCCCGGGTCCTCACCGCGGCCGTCCCAACTGCCGCCCTGCGCGAGGAAGGTGGTGATCAGGCCCTTGGTCGCGGCCGGCGAGAGCAGCGCCTCACCGGCCGCCGCGATCCGGATCGCGCCGAGCAGTTCCTCGGGCTCGGCGCCCTTGCCGAGGAAGCCCGAGGCGCCGGCCCGCAGCGACTGCACCACGTACTCGTCGACCTCGAAGGTCGTCAGCATCACCACGTGGACGGTGGCCAGCGCCGGGTCGGCGGTGATCGCGCGGGTGGCGGCGAGGCCGTCGGTGCCGGGCATCCGGATGTCCATCAGGACCACGTCCGGCAGGGTCCGGTGGACCACGTCGACGACCTCGGCGCCGTCGGCGGCCTCGCCGACGACCTCCATGTCCGGCTCGGAGTCGACCAGTACGCGGAACGCCGAGCGCAGCAGCGCCTGGTCGTCGGCGAGTACCACCTTGATCGTCATGACGCGCCTTCCCCCGTGGCCCCGGTCTCCGCGGCCTTGACCGGCAGTATCGCCTGTACGCGGAAGCCGCCGCCGTAGCGGGGCCCGGCGGTGCAGCTGCCGCCGAGCGCGGTGACGCGCTCGCGCATGCCGAGCAGGCCGTGCCCGCCGCCGTCACCGCCGCCGGTCCCGTCGCCCGCGGCGGTGCCGTTGTCGATGACGGTGATCTCGGTGTTCGGGCCGACCCGTACGACGCTCACCTCGGCCTTGGCGCCGGGTCCCGCGTGCTTCTGCACATTGGTGAGCGCCTCCTGGATGACCCGGTACGCGGCGAGGTCGACGGAGGCGGGCAGCGGGGAGTCGTCGACGCGCGCGAGCTCGACGGGCAGCCCCGCGCGCCGGAAGCCGCCGAGCAGGTCGTCGAGGACGGCGAGTCCGGGGGCGGGCTCGGTGGGGGCGGCCGGGTCGCCGGACTGGCGCAACAGGCCGACGGTGGACCGGAGTTCGTCCAGCGCCGACCGGCTGGCCTCGCGCACATGGGCGAGGGCCTCCTTGGCCTGGTCGGGCCGCTTGTCCATGACGTGGGCCGCGACCCCGGCCTGGACGTTGACCAGCGCGATGTGGTGGGCCACCACGTCGTGGAGGTCGCGGGCGATCCGCAGCCGTTCCTCGGCGACCCGGCGCCGGGCCTCCTCCTCGCGGCCGTGCTCGGCCCGCTCGGCACGCTCCCTGATCGCGTCGATGAAGGCGCGCCGGCTGCGCACGGCGTCTCCGGCGGCCGCGGCCATGCCGGTCCAGGCGAAGATCCCGAGGTGCTCCTGGGAGTACCAGGGCGGGGTGCCGAGGAGCATCGCCGTACCGGTGAGCACGACGATGGTGAGCACGCCGACCCGGTAGGTGGTGGGCCGGTCGGTGTGGGCGGCGACCGTGTACAGCGCGACGACGGCGCTCATCGCGACGGGCGCGGGCGGCGCGCCGAGGCTCAGCTCGACCATGGTGAGCGCACTGGCGCAGCCGAGCACGGCCATGGGCCTGCGCCGCCGCAGGACGAGGACGGCCGCGCCCAGTGTCATCAGGACGAGGGAACGCAGGCCCGGCGTGCGGGTGCCGAAGGTGGGCCCGTTCGGCCCGTGCGGGTCGGCGAAGGAGCCGACGACCATGCAGAGCAGTACGCCGAAGGCGAGGACGGCGTCCAGGGCCAGCGGATGCGCCCTGAGCCACGGGCGGGCACGGTCGATGGGGGTCACGGTCACCTACCGTAAAGGGGCCGGGACCCCGGCCCCCGGTCAGCCCGGGATGAGCCCGTCGTCGCTGAGCATCTCCTTGACCTCGTCCAGGCTCGCGTCCGGGCTCGGAAGGATCAGCTCGGACGGCTCCAGGGAGTCGTCGGGCAGCGGCTCGCCCAACCGGCGCACCGCGTCGAGGAGCGCGTTCAAGGTGCGGCGGAAGCCCTCCTCGTCACCGTCCTCCATCTGGGCGAGGAGTTCGTCGTCGAGCTTGTTGAGCTCGGTGAAGTGGCTGTCCGCCAGCTTCACCTGCCCCTCCCCCATGATCCGGACGATCATGAACGTCTCCTGCCGCTCGTCACTGCTTGTCGAAGCGCGGGCTCTGCTGCGGGGCCTTGTCCTCGGGAGCGGCGGTGCCGCCTTCGATGGCCTGCTTCCCGTTGGCCGGGCCACCCATCAGCTCGGCCTTCATCCGCTGCAGTTCCAGCTCTACATCCGTACCACCGGACAGCCGGTCCAGCTCGGTCTGGATGTCGTCCTTGGCGAGGCCCGACTGGTCGTCGAGGGCGCCGGAGGCGAGCAGTTCGTCGATCGCGCCGGCCCGCGCCTGGAGCTGCGCGGTCTTGTCCTCGGCCCGCTGGATGGCCATGCCGACGTCGCTCATCTCCTCGGAGATGCCCGAGAAGGACTCGGCGATGCGGGTCTGGGCCTGGGCCGCCGTGTAGGTCGCCTTGATCGTTTCCTTCTTGGTGCGGAAGGCGTCGACCTTGGCCTGGAGGCGCTGGGCCGCGAGGGTGAGCTTCTCCTCCTCGCCCTGCAACGTCTGGTGCTGCGTCTCCAGGTCGGTGACCTGCTGCTGCAGCGAGGCCCGGCGGGACAGGGCCTCGCGGGCCAGGTCCTCACGGCCGAGCGAGAGGGCCTTGCGGCCCTGGTCCTCCAGCTTGGAGGACTGGCTCTGGAGCTGATTGAGCTGCAGCTCCAGACGCTTGCGGGAGGTCGCGACGTCCGCGACGCCCCGGCGCACCTTCTGGAGCAGCTCAAGCTGCTTCTGGTACGAGTAATCGAGGGTCTCGCGAGGGTCCTCGGCCCGGTCAAGGGCCTTGTTCGCCTTCGCGCGGAAGATCATCCCCATACGCTTCATGACACCGCTCATGGGCTTCGCGCGCCCCCTTCTGACGGACTCCAGCTCCAGCTGCTGCAACAGGACCCACAGTACGGGCCCTGCATCCATTACCGCACTGTTCGGGCAACGATGCGCTCATCCCCAAGGACGACTGCGTCCCGCGTTGATCCGGCGCAGGGAGTAGGTGAACCTCGGGGAACCGTGCATCTGCTGCCTCTAGAGACGCAAGGCGTTGTGGGATCGTTCCCCACCGGCCTGGGGTCCATTCCCGTTACCCCGTACCCTTGGGGATTGTGTTCCGTAGCCGTTCCAACGCAGAGAAGGCCCCCACCGACAAGGTGACGGCGGACCTCTCCAAAGCGCCCCGCGACCCCGAGGCCCCCAAGGGGCGCCCCACTCCCAAGCGGAGTGAGGCCCAGACCCAGCGCCGCCGTGCCTCGACCGTGCCGACCGACCGCAAGGAGGCCGCCAAGCGCCAGCGCGAGGCCCGCCGGGTCGACATGGCCAAGCAGCGCGAGGCGCTCGCCAATGGCGACCAGCGCTATCTGCCGGCCCGTGACAAGGGCCCGGTGCGAGGGTTCGTCCGCGACTTCGTCGACTCCCGGTTCTCGGTCGCCGAGATGTTCCTGCCCCTCGCGGTGATCATCCTGGTCCTCTCGATGATCCGGATCGGCAGCCTGCAGAGCCTTTCGCTGCTGCTGTGGCTCGTCGTGATCGTGCTGATCGTGCTCGACTCGATCGGGCTCGCCTTCCGTCTGAAGAAGGCGCTGGCCGCCCGCTTCCCGGACGAGCCGAAGAAGGGCGCCGTCGCCTACGGCTTGATGCGCACGCTCCAGATGCGCCGGCTGCGGCTGCCCAAGCCGCAGGTCAAGCGCGGAGAGCGGCCCTGAGCGGCCGGCCGTCCGGCTTCACCGGCGCCGGCGGCGCCTGGCTCAAGGGCCTCGCCGGGCTGCGCAACGTCGTCCGCCAGGAGCTCGTGGCCCGTCAGCTCGACGAGCAGATAGCCGCGCGCTTCCCGGTGGGCCAGCGCCTGCGCGTGCTGGACGTCGGCATGGGCCAGGGCACCCAGGCCCTGCGCCTGGCCCGCGCCGGGCACTCGGTGACCGGGCTCGAATCCGATCCCGGGATGCTGAAGGTGGCCCGCGAGTCGCTGGCCACCGAGCCCGAGGGCATC
This sequence comes from Streptomyces sp. NBC_00212, assembly GCF_045206365.1. Taxonomy (NCBI): domain Bacteria; kingdom Bacillati; phylum Actinomycetota; class Actinomycetes; order Kitasatosporales; family Streptomycetaceae; genus Streptomyces; species Streptomyces sp. NBC_00212. The sequence goes on along the minus strand of NZ_CP108115.1, from coordinate 6,295,423 downwards.
CGCGAGCGGGTCCGCCTGATCGAGGGCGACGGCCGCGAGACCGGGGTCCACTTCCTGCCGGGCTCCTTCGACGTGGTGCTCTGCCACGGCGTCCTGATGTACGTCCAGGAGCCCGACGCGATGCTCGCGGGCCTGGCCCGGATGCTCGCCCCCGGCGGCCTGCTCTCGCTGCTCGTACGGAACGCCGACGCGCTGGCCGTGCGGCCCGGGCTCGCCGGTGACTGGCCGGGCGCCCTGTCGGCCTTCGACACCGACTCGTACACCAACCGGCTCGGCCTTCCGGTCCGGGCCGACAGGCTCGCCGCGCTGACCCGCACGCTGGACGGGATCGCGGCGCCGCTGCACGCCTGGTACGGGGTGCGGGTGTTCACCGACAACGTGCCGAACGAGACGCCGCTGCCGCCCGCCGACGAGCTGGACCGGCTGCTCGCCGCCGAGGACCGGGCCGGCCGCACCGACCCCTACCGCCAGGTCGCGGCGCTGCTGCACCTCTTCGGCGTACGGGACTGAGCCAGGGGTATCCGCCGATCGGGCCCGGGACCCCGGTACCTGATCGGGTGCACCGACAGGCCGTCAAATCGGACCAAAGGGATAATCCTGCCATGGATGCGTCTCTTCGCCCCGGCCGGGTGCGCCGTGCTGCCCTGCCCCTGACCGCCGTCGTCGCCACCGCCCTTCTCCTCGGCGGCTGTTCGGACACGGGCGCCGCGGCGGTCAAGGCATCACCCAGTACGTCCGCAGCTACGTCGGCGAGTTCTTCGACGGCCCGGCGGGGCGGCTCCGACGGGACCGACAGCCTGCAGAGCGACTACCAGCGCGTGATCAAGAACGTGCTGCCGTCGGTCGTGCAGATCGAGGCGTCCAACAGCCTCGGGTCGGGGATCGTCTACGACGGCCAGGGGCACATCGTCACCAACGCCCATGTGGTGGGTGACGAGAAGAGCTTCAAGGTGACGACGTCGGGCAGCAGCTCGGCGGTGACCGCCCGGCTGGTGGCGGCCTATCCGGAGCAGGACCTCGCGGTGATCAAGCTGGACTCGGTGCCGAGCGGTCTGAAGGCGGCCAGGTTCGGTGACTCGGCCAAGGTCGAGATGGGCCAGATCGTGCTGGCGATGGGCTCCCCGCTGGGGCTGTCCTCCAGCGTCACCCAGGGCATCGTGTCCGCGACCGGCCGCACCGTCTCCGAGGGCCAGGGCGGCGGCGGGACCGGCGCCACCATCGCCAACATGGTCCAGACCTCGGCCGCGATCAACCCCGGCAACAGCGGCGGCGCGCTGGTCAACCTGGACAGCGAGGTCATCGGCATCCCGACGCTCGCCGCGACCGACCCGGACATGGGCGGCAGCGCGGCTCCCGGCATCGGCTTCGCGATCCCGGTGTCGATGGTGAAGACGGTCGCCGACCAGATCATCAAGAGCGGCAAGGTCACCGACTCCGGCCGGGCGGCGCTCGGCATCACCGGCCGCACCGTGGTCGACACGAATTACCAGCCGGCCGGCGTCGCGGTCGTGCAGGTCGCGGCGAACGGCGCCGCGGCGAAGGCGGGCCTGAAGCCGGGCGACATCATCGTCAAGCTCGGCGACACCGGCATCTCGACCATCACCTCGCTCACCGAGGCGCTGGCCGCGGACAAGCCCGGCCAGAACGTGCAGGTCACGTATACGCGGGACGGTGCGAACAGGACGGCCGAGGTCGCCCTCGGCGAGATCTGAGCCGGGCCGGGGGCGCGCCGTGCGCCCCCGGCCGGGCCGTCAGGCCTGGTCGGCGTGCAGGCTCATCGGGCCGTAGATCCGTGTGCCGTCCTCGGACAGGAAGACCTGGTCGGCCCCGCCTTCGAGCAGGTCCTTCCACACCTCACCGATCCAGGACTCCGCATCGCCCTGGGTCGTGAACTCCTCCGGCGCCACCGCCGGCTCGACCTCCGTACCGTCCGACTTCTCGAAACGCCACGTCCACGCCATGTCCGCCTCCTGGGTCACGTTGCTGCCCGCAGCGTAACCGGGCGCGCAAGAGGGCCGGTGACGCGGGAGGATCGTCCCTGTGGAACTGACTCTCCTCGGCACCGGGGCCCCCACCGGCCTGCCGCGCCCCGACTGTCCCTGCGCCGCGTGCGCCGTCGCCCGCGGCGCGGGCGTGCGGGCCGCGACCGCCCTGCTCGTCGACGGCGCGCTGCTGCTCGACCTCACCCCGGGCGCGGCGCTCGCCGCCGCCCGCGCCGGACACACCCTCGCGGGCGTGCGCCAGGTGCTGCTCACCCATCCGCACGACGGGCCCGCCGTGGAGCTGCCCGCCGGGCTCCCGGCGGCCGGGCGGGTGCCGGACGGCCGCCGGCTGACGCTGATCAGCGGCCACCGGGTGCTCGCGGTGCCGCTGGACTCGCCGGGGACCGGGTACGAGGTGACCTCGCCGGAGGGCGAGCGGCTCCTTTACCTGCCGCCGGGCGGCGCGCCCGCCGGGCCCGCCGAGGTGCAGCCGTACGACATGGTGGTGGCCGATGTCGCCGGACGGCCCGACGCGCTCGCGCGGCTGCGGGCCGCGGGCGGCATCGGTCCCGCGACCGATGTGATCGCCGTCCACCTCGACCACGACGTGCCGCCCGGGCGGGAGTTGGAGCGCCGGCTCGCGGCGCTCGGCGCGCGGGCGGTGCCGGACGGCACGACGCTGATCGTCGGCGAGTACCACGCGGTGCCCGACCTGCCGCGCCGCACGCTCGTCCTGGGCGGCGCGCGCTCCGGCAAGTCGGTGGAGGCCGAGCGGCGCCTCGCGGGCTTCCCGCAGGTCGTGTACGTGGCGACGGGCGGCGCCCGGAACGGCGACGCGGAGTGGGCCGCCCGCGTCGGCCTGCACCGCGAGCGCCGGCCCTCCTCCTGGCGCACCGAGGAGACCTGCGAACTCGCGCCGCTGCTCGACGAGTCGGGGCCGCCGCTCCTGATCGACTGCCTGGCGCTGTGGCTGACCGACGCGATGGACCGGGTCGGCGCCTGGGACGACGAGAAGTGGGCGGCGGGCGGCGAGCGGGCGCTGCGGGAACGCACGGCCGAGCTCGTCGCGGCGGTGCGGGGCACCTCGCGGACGCTGGTGGCGGTGAGCAACGAGGTGGGGTCCGGAGTGGTGCCGGCCACCTCGTCGGGGCGGCGGTTCCGGGATGAACTGGGGCGCCTGAACGCGCTGTTCGCGGCCGAGTGCGAGCAGGTCCTGCTCGTCGTCGCGGGGCAGGCGCTCACGCTGCGCGGCTGACGCGGACAAGCTGGCGGTACTGTTCGGCAAATGAGCAGGCTGAACCTGGACGACTTCTCCGATCTGATCGAACGCCCCGACAACGGTGTGCGGCGGGACGCCGAGGAACGCCGGGAGCGGCTCACCGTGCCGCCCGGCGCCCTCGGCCGGCTCGACGAGCTGGCCACCTGGCTGTCCGCGGCGCAGGGCGCCAACCCGGTCCGGGCCGTGGAGCGGCCCCGCGTGATCCTCTTCGCGGGCGACCACGGCGTGGCGGGGCTCGGCGTCTCGGCCCGCCCGGCGGCCTCCGCGCACACGCTCGTACGCGCCGTCCTCGAAGGCGAGAGCCCGGTCGCGGTGCTCGCCCGCCGTCAGGGCGCCTCGGTCCGCGTCGTCGACGCGGGCCTGGACTGCGACCCGGCCCTGCTGCCCGAGGACGTCGTACGCCACCGGGTGCGGCGCGGCAGCGGCCGGATCGACGTCGAGGACGCGCTCACCGTGGACGAGGCGGAGGCGGCCGTACGGCTCGGCATGAGGATCGCCGACGAGGAGGCCGACTCCGGCACCGACCTGGTGGTGCTCGGCGACCTCAGCGTGGGCGGCACCACCCCGGCGGCAGTGCTGATCGCGGCGCTGTGCGGCACGGACGCCTCGGTGGTCACCGGCCGCGGTGGCGCCGGGATCGACGACCTGGCGTGGATGCGCAAGTGCGCGGCGATCCGGGACGCGCTGCGCCGGGCGCGGCCGGTTCTCGGCGATCAGCTCGAACTTCTGGCCGCCGTGGGCGGCGCGGACCTTGCCGCGACCACCGGTTTCCTGCTGCAGTGTGCGGTGCGCAGACTGCCGGTGATCCTGGACGGGGTCGTCTCGTCGGCCTGTGCGCTGGTGGCTCAGCGGGCGGCCTTCCGGGCTCCGGACTGGTGGCTCGCGGGCCAGCTGAGCGGCGAGCCGGGCCAGTCGAAGGCGCTGGACCGGATGGCGCTCAACCCTCTGCTCGATCATGGCGTCACAGTGGGCGAAGGAACCGGGGCATTGCTCGCTCTTCCCCTCGTACAAGCCGCGGCCGCACTGGCCGCGGAGCTGCCCGAGCGCACCGACCAGCGCGCGGAGAGCCCTGAGGAGAGCAGCGACGCGTGAGCCGCGCCGGAGCCGGAGGGGGCTCCCCCCTCGGCTCCGCCCGCGACCACTGTGGAACGCTATGCCGCCATATCATCGCGTTTCATGGGAGAAGTCCGCTTGAGCACCACCGAAGGAACGAACCGGAGCACGCCCCGGTCGCGGCGCGGGGCGGCATTCGCCGTCTGGTACCTGCGCATCGTGACGTTCATCAATTTCCTCAGCGCCGTTTGGGTCACCCTCGGCCAGGGGCTTCGGCGGCACAACACGGACGACTACTTCACTCCGTACCTGCTCGAAGCCGGCTTCACCTCGGGCGTCGTCACGCTGTTCCTCGCCGTCACCATGCGCCGGCGCAAGCGGGCCGCCTGGATCCTCAACATAGTGCTCGGCGGGCTGTTCCTGGCGCTGTTCGCGCTGGCCATGGCCTTCCCGGACATCAACCGCTACGCGCAGAACTGGGTCTCGCTCGCGCTGACCGCGGCCTTCGTGCTGGCGCTGCTGATCGGCCGCCGCGAGTTCTACGCCAAGGGCGACCGCTCCAACCCGCTGGCCGCGGTCGCGACCGCCATCGGCGGCCTGCTGGTCACCTCGCTGATCGCGGCGGTCCTGGTCAGCGCCACCAACACCTACGACGGCACCGACCACTCGACGTTCCTGCAGCGCTGGCGCTACGGCGTGATGCGCCTGGTGTTCCTGGTCCCCGACGACCGGCACACCCAGGGCATCACCACCCCGGGCTGGGTCAACGTCACCATCAACGTGCTTGCCACGCTGCTCCTGATCGCCGTCATCTACGCCGCCTTCCGCAACCGCAGGGCCGTCGACCCGCTCACCGTCGAGGACGAGGAGAAGCTGCGCGCGCTCCTGGACAAGCAGGGCGAGCGCGACTCCCTCGGCTACTTCGCGCTGCGCCGCGAGAAGGCCGTCATCTGGTCGCCGACCGGCAAGGCCGCCGTCACCTACCGCGTGATCAACAGCGTCTCCCTTGCCTCGGGCGACCCGATCGGCGACCCCGAGGCCTGGCCGGGCGCGATCGAGCCGTGGCTGGCCGAAGCCCGCGAGCACGGCTGGATCCCGGCCGTCACCGGCGCCAGCGAGGAGGCCGGGCAGATCTACGCCCGGCACGGCCTGGACGCCCTGGAGATGGGCGACGAGGCGATCGTGGAGACCGCCGAGTTCACCCTGGAGGGCCGCGCGATGCGGACCGTGCGCCAGGCGTACAACCGGGTGAAGAGGGCCGGGTACGAGGTGCGGATCCGCCGCCATGCGGACATCCCTGCCGAGGAGATGAACGAACTCCTGCGCAAGGCCGACGACTGGCGCGACGGCGCCACCGAACGCGGCTTCTCGATGGCGCTCGGCCGGCTCGGCGACCCCGCCGACGGCCAGTGCATGATGCTCGAATGCTTCGACGGCGAGGGCGAGTTGAGGGCGCTGCTCAGCTTCGTGCCCTGGGGCCCGAACGGTGTCTCGCTCGACCTGATGCGCCGTGACCGGGACTCCGAGAACGGCCTGATCGAGTTCATGGTGATCGAACTCCTGCAGCGCGCCAAGGAGATCAAGATCACTCAGGTCTCACTGAACTTCGCGATGTTCCGTTCCGTCTTCGAGCGCGGCTCGAAGCTCGGGGCAGGACCCGTGTTGAGGCTGTGGCGCTCGCTCCTCAGCTTCTTCTCCCGCTGGTGGCAGATCGAGTCGCTGTACCGGTCCAACGCCAAGTACCGGCCGATCTGGGAGCCACGGTTCACGTTGTTCGAGAAGAGTGCTGATCTGCCGCGGATCGCCATCGCGTCCGCGCGCGCCGAAGGGTTCCTGGAGGCCCCCGGACTGCCCAAGTGGCTGCACCGCAGGCACCTGGAATCACAGAGATGAACAGCCCGCGCAGGAGCGTCGTGGGCCGGTTCACCGAGCGCGAGTGGGGGCCGCTGTACAAGACCGTGAAGTACGCGCTGCGCACCCAGCGCTGGCGGGCCATCCCCCTGACGATCTCGGCGGTCCTGCTCACCTCGGTCTTCCAGGTCATCCAGAACCAGTCCTGGGGCTTCCGGCCGATCCAGATCATCGGTTCCGTGAAGGCCGAGTACCCGCTGTGGATCTCGCTCCTGCGCACCCCGTTCTCGCTCTTCGTGCCGGCCCTCGACCTGCCGGTGTGGGGCGCGCTCGGCCAGGTCCTCGTGGTGTTCGGCATCGCGGAGATCTGCGTCGGGCGGGGCCGGATGCTGCTCATCGCCTACGCGGCGACGCTGGCCGGCACCCTGTACGCGCGGGTCGGCATCCACATCGGCCCGGACAGCGTCTTCGGACTGCCCGCCTCCGCCGCCAAGATGGTCGACACCGGCCCCTCGGCGGCGGTGGTCGCCCTCGCGGTGTACGTGTGCTGGCGCTACCGGGCGTACTGGACGGCCGGGACCGTGGCGCTCGCGATGGTCGTCGAGGTGGTGCTCAAGAACAACCTCGCGGGCAAGGAGCACATCGCGGCGCTCGTCGTGGTCGCCGTGATCTGCTGGATCACCCATGAACGGCGAAGGCGCCGACGCGACCGCCATGATCAGGGGCGGCGCACCGGGAGCCTGTCGGGCGCGCCGCCGATCCAGTCCTGAAGGCGGCGCCGCGGCCGTGACCAGCGCCGGTCGTGGCGGTAGGCCCTGAGCCCGGCCTTCGCCCTGGCCCGCGGCCGGTTGCGGTAGAAGCGCTGGGCCCACGGGGAGCCCGGCCGGGCGAGCCGGATCGCGCCGAACAGCGCCACGAACGGCACGAACGTGCCGATCATCGAAAGCCGCACCTTGCCCTTGAACAGCGAGATCAGCACGAAGCAGAAGTTGATCGCGATCGTGGTGATGAACGAGCCCCGGCTCTCCCGCTCCCCGGGGGACACGTCGTTGACGCCGAGCGGTGAGAACCCCGCGAGCACCAGCGTCATGAGGGCGGCCGCCATCACCACGATCTCGACGCTCTTGCGCCCGCTCTCGCTCCAGTACACGTCGTCGAGGTGCAGGATCAGCGCGAACTCGTCGAGGACCAGGCCCGCGCCCATCCCGAACAGGACGGCGAAGGTGGCCGCCGCGATCCCGTGCCGGCCGCTGCCGACCGCCCCGAAGCCGCCGACGATGGTGAGGATGACCCCGGGCACCACGTGGTGGATGTGCAGCCCGCCGGGCTTGATGTTCCGGAACGGGCCGCGCCCGGCCCGGATCAGGCGCGTGATGGAGCGCGTGACCAGGAACGTCACGACGAACGCGGCCAGCGCGAGCAGCATGGGGAGCTTGCCCGGCTCCGTGATGTTCCGGTAGAACCAGTGACCCATCCCACCCGCCCTTGTTTGCGCTGGTATGCGCAATTTACCGCCGCCGAGGGGTGGAGTGCTCGGGATATCCTGCGCCGGGTGAACCCCAGCAAGGCCCTGCACGGCGTACGTTTCGCCTTCGGCACCCTCACCGTCTTCCCCGCCCGCATCACCCGGTGGGACCGCGCCGCCGCCCGCGCGGGGATGACGCTCGCGCCGCTGGCCGGGCTCGCCGTCGGCCTGTGCGCGGCGGCCGCGGGCGCGGGGTTCTGGGGGCTCGGGGCCGGGTCGCTGCTCGTGGCGGTGGTGAGCGTGGCCGCGCCCGCCCTGCTGACCCGGGGGCTGCATCTGGACGGGCTCGCCGATGTCGCCGACGGGCTCGGCAGCGCCAAGCCCGCCGAGGAGGCGCTGCGCATCATGAAGCGCAGCGACATCGGCCCGTTCGGCGTGGTCGCCCTGCTCTTCCTGCTGCTCGCCCAGATCGCCGCCCTGTCCCGGCTGTACGAGGACGGCTGGGCCCGGGGTGCCGTGGCGACTGTCGTCTCGGCCGTCGCCGCCCGCACCGCCCTCACGCTGGCCTCCCGGCGCGGCGTCCCGGCGGCCCGTCCCGACGGGCTCGGCGCGGTGGTGGCGGGCACGGTGCCGGGTCGGCGCGCCGCGGCGGTCGCCGCCCTGGTGACCGGGGCCTCGGCTGCGGCGGGGTGGCTGTTCGGGCCCTGGTCCGCGCTGCACTTCGCGCTCGCCGTGCCGGCCGGGCTCGCCGTCGCGCAGGTGCTGCTGCGGCGCTGCGTGGGGAGGTTCGGCGGGGTGACGGGCGACGTGTTCGGGGCGGTCGCGGAGACCTCCGCGACGGTGACGCTGGTCGCGCTCACCCTCGGCTGAGCCTCAGCAGGGCTCGCGCCACGCCAGCAGGTCGTACTTCTTCCCCATCGAGCTGAGCCCCAGCTTCTTGGACTCGGCGCAGAACTTGGCCGGCGGGAGTTCGTACTCGACGTGGAAGACGGCCTTGCCCGCCCGCACGAACGGCGTGAGCTTGTCGCACTCGCCGTACTGGGCGCACTGTTCGTTGACGGCGAAGTCGAAGTGGGCGAGCAGCTGCGGGATCTGGTCGAGGTCGTTCTTCAGGCCGACGGCCAGGCCCCGGTCATGGGCCAGCCGGGCGATGAGTTCGTTGTATGTGAGCTGGTCGCCGGCCTTGAGCGGGAAGCCGGTGTCGTTGTCGTAGCCGTCCATGTTGTCCGGCTCGACCGCGTCGAAGCCCTTCGCCCTGCACAGGTCGAAGCGCTTGGCGATCAGCGGTTCGAGGATGTCGGTACGGCGGATGTCGAGCCAGCGCTCCCCGTCCCAGCCGTTGCCCTTGCCGAGCACCTCCTTGGGGAACTGCTTGGCGTCGGGCCGCCAGTTCTCCCAGGCGCCCGTCGAGACGTAGCAGATGACCTTGCGGCCCCGGCGGTGCAGATCGGCGACGGCCGCCGCGTCCTGGTCGACGGCGTCGATGTCGTACACCTGGACGTCGACGGCCGGGTCGAGCGTGCCCTTGAGCTGCCACTGCCAGGTCAGGCCCGGCTTGGGCTGCCAGTGCGGGCCGGAGGGGGCGGGCGGCACGGTGTCGCCGCCGCCCCCGTCCCCGTCATCGGGGCCGTCCGGGGAGCTGGTGCACGCCGCGAGCAGGAGCAGCGGAAGCAGCAGCCAGAGGGAGCGTTTCACCGGGCGGGCTCCAAGCGGTGCGGCAACGTGCCCCAGGGGTGCGGCAGTTGACCGGGTACGAGGCAGTGGACGGGGGCCTGGGCGACGGCGTCGGGCGGGGCCCCGTACACCAGATGGCAGGTGTCGGGCCCGGTCGGCCCGGCCGGCCGGTAGGCGGACCAGGGCCCCTCGAAGGTGACCAGGAGATCGGCGATCCGGGCGTAGCCGGGGTGCGGGACGGCCCCGTGGTTCAGGACGAGCGTGACGTACGTGTCGTACGAGGCGGCAAAGGCGGCCCGCAGGTCGGCGTAGTACGGCAGTTGGAGGGCGGAGGTGGCCGCCTGGTCGAGGAAGAGGCCGTGCACCCCGTACCAGGCGCGGTGGCGGGCCGCCTCGCGCACCACGTCCTGCGGCGGGCGCGCGCCGTAGGCGGTGTCCACGTAGCCGAGCACCCGCACGCCCGCCGAGCGCAGCCGGTCGGCCACCTCGGCGAAGGACGCGTCGGGTGAACTCCCCGATCCGTTGGCCGGGTTGAGGACGACCCCGTACAGCGAGGGCGCGGCGGCGATCAGCGCGTCCCAGGCCTCCGGCTGTTCGGCCGGGTGCTCGTAGTAGGGCACAAGGAGTTTGCTCATGTGCTTCCTCGCAGCGCGTTCGGGGTACTCGGGGGTCCTCGGTCTGATCATGGCCGGTGGGCGGTCGCCCTTCCCACCAGGACGCAGACCAGCATGGCAAGCAGCGCGGCCGCCGTCCCCGACACGACGAGACCGGTCGGCGGCGGCGCGCCCAGGAGCAGCGCCAGGGTCTGGGCGACGGCCGCCGCGCAGCACACCAGGGCCGCGCCCGGCGCCGCCCCGAACGACTGGAGCAGCAGCCCGGTCCACAGCACCGCGCCGATCAGGAGCAGCGTCGCCAGCCTCAGGCCGCTCACCGCCGGGGCGTCCGGCCACAGCCGGGTGCCGGCCTCGGCGAGCCCGGCCAGGATCAGCAGGTACGCGCCGAGGCAGACGGTCACGGTGGCGGCGACCGAACCGCGGAACCCCCGCGCGCTGGACGTGGTCCGAAGCCCCGCCAGGCTCTCGGCGCGGAAGCGGTGCAGAAGCCATTCGGCGGGGCCCATGCTGAGGGTGAGGGCGACGGCGGAGGGACCTGCGACCGTGCCCGCCGAGCCGTGCCGGAAGATGTCGCCGAGGGCGGCGTACAGCACGAGGACGCCCGCGCCGAGCCCGAACAGGCCGTACGGCACGGAGGCGGCGACCCGGGGCGAGACGGCGCCGCGCGGCCCGGGCCCGGCCGCCTCGCCGCGCAGCGTGAGCACGGCCAGTGTGACGGCCGCGATCAGCGAGACGAGCAGCAGCACCGGCCCGACGAAGGACGGCAGCCCCGGTACGACGCCGAGGGTCAGCGGCAACAGGGCCCAGAACAGCGGGCGTTCACGGCCGAGCACGAGCAGCGCGGTGGCCGCCGCGAGATAGCAGCACTGCCCGGCGGCGAACGCGGCGGCGGGCAGCTCGCCCGGGCCGGTCGCGGCGAGTGCGGTGAGCGAGCTGAGCGCGGCGCCGAGCGGGGCTCCCAGGCGCAGCGCGCGGACGGCGGCCGGGCGGTCGGCGAGGCTGAGCCAGGAGTGGGCGCGGTGCGAGAGCGACTGGTTCCACACCCAGCCGGTGACGGCCCCGGCGAGCAGCGGAATGGTTCCGGCAGGCAGGCCGAGCGCGGTGCGGGGGCCGGCCAGGAGGGGCGCGCCCAGGACGTAGGCGAGCCCGGGCAGCGCGAAGACGAGCCCGCGCAGCAGGCACGAGCCGAGGTGGGTGTGCCAGGGTTCGGCGGGTGGCGCCGGGGGCTCGGGGTAGCGGCGCTCGACGCGGCCGTAGAGCTCCTCGGCGAGCGAGAAGGAGTCGGGGTGCCCGTACACAGCTCTTATCTGAGCGTCCGACATGCCGTCGGACTCGATAATGGCGGCTATTTCATCCGGATGGACGGCAGCCGCTATCAAGTCCTCCAGACGCAGGGCGAGTTCGGTAAGGGGGTCGTCCTCGGGCGGCCTGGGCAGGCGCTGGCGCGGGATGAAGGGCAGGGTGTCCTGCCCTTCGTCCCCGCCGACCCACAGGGAACCGCTCACCGGGGCGCCCCGCCGAGGGTGCTGGGCTGCGGGTCGTCGGACAGCTCGCGGTACCAGGGGTCCGTGAGCTGCAGCGTCCAGTCGTCCTCGGGCGTGAACCCGGCCAGGGCGGGGTCGGGTTCGGGGCATCCGGCGAGTTCCAGATAGATGCGCCGGAAGCCGTCCACCGAGCGGTGCAGGGTGAACTTGTCGACCACGCGCTGGCGGGCGGCGGCGCCGAGTTCGGCCCGCCGCTCGTGGTCGCGGAGCAGCCCGATGGTCGCCTCGGCCATCACCGCGGGCTCGCGCGGCGGCACCACGAGACCGGCCTCGCCGGCCGCCTCCCGTACGCCTCCGACGTCCGTGGACACGGTGGCGCGCCCGCACGACATCGCCTCGATCAGCGAGAACGGGAAGCCCTCGCTGATGCTGGACAGCATGACCACGCTGCCCGAGGCGTACGCGCTCGCCACGTCGCTGACCCGGCCCTCGTAGGAGATGCCGTCGGTGACGCCGAGTTCGGCGGCCAGCTTCTCCAGGCGGGTCTTGTAGTCCTCGCCGCCGGCCGGCACTCCTCCGTACAACCTGAGCCGGGTCTCGGGGAGTTCGGCGCGGACGATGGCGTACGAGCGGATCAGGGTCTCCAGGTCCTTGATCGGGTCGATGCGTCCGCACCAGCTCAGGGTGGGGACCGCCGGGTCGGGTCCGGCGTGCGGGAAGAGGTCGGGGTCGACGCCGTTGTAGACGGTGCGGATCCGCTCGGTGGGGGCGCCGCCGCGCTCCTCCCAGCGTCGGTTGTACTGGTTGCACGGGGTGATGAGGTCGGCCTGGCGGTAGCCCATGGTGTTGAGCTCGCGGTAGAAGCCGAGCAGCACCGCCTTCACCGGCCAGCTCTGCTCGCCGGTGCGGTAGCCGAGGTAGCGCTCGCGCAGGTAGATGCCGTGTTCGGTGAGCAGGAACGGCACGCCGTCGAAGTGCTGGGCGGCGAGCGCGGGCAGCGTGGCGAGGCCGCTGCTGACCGCGTGCGCCACGCTGTCCGCCGGAATGCGGGCGGACAGCGGGCGCAGTGCGTGTTCCAGGAGGTCGGTCGCGGTCAGGGCGTCGTGCACGGTGGGCTTCGCCCTGGACAGTGCCAGGTGCGGCATGGTCCAGATCCACATCAGCGACTTCAGTGCCGCCTCCGAGCGGAGCGCCGCCGAGAGCCGCCCGGCCCGGGCGAGCTCCGCCAGGCCGTACAGGGCCGAGGCGAAGTCGCAGCCGGACTCCGGGTCGAGCATGGCGAGCAGGAAGCGCTCGTAGGTGTCGGTGAACCGGCGCCTTTCCTTGCCGAGGAGCGGTCGCCGCCTGCCGGGCTGCGGCCCCCACAGGGGGAACGCCGTGTGCCGGTAGACGTTGGCCGGCAGTTCCCAGGCGACCGGCTCGCGGCCGCTGCCGGTGAGGGCGACGACGTTGAAGTCGACCTCCGGCATGCCGCGTACGAGCTGATCGCACCAGGTGCTGACGCCCCCGTGTATATGCGGATATGTGCCTTCCGTGAGCATGGTGACATGACGGCCACTGCTCGGCATGGATGTCCCCCCAGGACAAGCGGTCGTGCGTGACGAGCGATCAGGCGGCTGGTCAGGCCGGCAGCTTCAGCGTGATGGCCGACTGGAGCAGCTCGGGCGAGGACCAGTCGGAGCGCTGACCCGCGTACGGCGTCCCGAACGCGGTGGTACCGAGGAGCAGTTGCTTGCGGGTGCCCTCCGGTGCCGTGATCGGTGCGGCCACCCCCTTCGGAGCCTGCACGGTGACAGTGTCGCCGATCCGGTAGGCGGTCACCGAACCGGACGCCAGCGCCTTGTCCCAGGACGCCCTGCGGCTGAGTTCGGTTCCCCCGTCCTTCTCACGCAGGTTCACGATCGGCGCGCTGTCGGCGTAGAGGGCCTTGTAGCCGCCGAGGACCTTGTCCAGGACCGGGTAGAGGATCCGCTCCTCGGCCAGGTTGGACTGGTGGACGTAGTGCGGCCGCGGGTCGTTCCACAGCACGTGCGAAAGGGCGGTCCTGGCCTCCCTGGGCACGATGTACGACTGGTAGCCGGTGGCGGTGTCGAGCGGGGCGGTCATGCAGGTGGAGGCCGGGTTGTTCTCGCAGACGCCGCTGCCGCCGTCGGCCTTGGAGGTGTACAGCCAGTTGTACTCGTCGGTCATCTCGGCGGCCTTGCCGACGTTGTAGTACACGTTCATCGGGTGCCGGGGGACGGTCTGGGCGGCGCCGACGGCGCGCTGGTCGGGCTCGCGCGAGGCGTCGCTGCCGGTCCACTTGACGCCGTTGTCGGCGAGCGCGCCCGCCAGGTTCGGGTTGTCGTCGGGCTGCTGCGGCAGGACCCTCATGCCGGAGTGCTCACCGGTGACGAGCTCGCTCTTGTCGACCGGGAGGCCCTTCTGGGCGGCCCAGGTGTTGTTCTGCGAGATCTGCGCGGAGATGTCGGCCCGGCTCATCCACTGGGTGGAGCCGTCGGCGTTCTTCTTGCACTGCCACGGCACGACGGTGTTGTCCTGGACGCAGCCGAGGAACTCGTGCGTGTAGGTGTGGTTCACCCAGCGGTACTTGGCCTTGTCGGCGAGGAGTTGGGTGGCCAGCGCGTCGGTGCCGCCGTTCTCGGCCTTCCACTCCTCGCCCGCGCCCGCGTTGTAGACCATGTCGAGCGTGAACCCGTTGGCCTGCTCCCACTGGGCCGCGTACTGGGCGTCGGCCGCGGTCATGCGGATGTCCGGGTTGGTGGTGCCGCCGGCGGGGCAGTCGAAGTCGCCCGGGGTGCAGTTGTGGACGCTGTCCCAGCGCGAGTCGGGCGCGAACACGTCGTCCACGTGCACCGTGAAGTAGTTGCGGCTCTGGCCGAGGTGCACGCCCTGGGTCACCCACTCCACCATGCCCTTGGCCAGCGCCTGGAACTGCTCCTGGTACTGGTTGTAGGCGAAGGTGACGACCAGTTCGCTGCGGCCGTCGTGGGCGTACTGGCCGAGCAGGGTGCCGCCGGTCGGCGCGTCGAGGTAGCTGGTGAAGCCGTCCCTGGGGTGGCCCGCGTAGCCGTAGCTCTCCGGCACCGTCGGGTCGTTGTCCTCGAAGGTGAGCGGCCCGTCGAGGTAGCCGAAGGGCCCGGCCTTGCCGGCCGTGGTGACCTGGGACTTGGCGCCGTCCAGGACGCCGGACCAGCCGCCGTTCTGGTCGGTGTAGTCGATCCCGACCTCGGGGTGCGCCCAGGTGTACGCGTCGATCTGCCGGATCCCGAAGGTCGTCTCGTACGTGGCGAGAGCGGCCTGCTCGGGGGCGGCCGCGGAGCCGAACGGGATCTCGTTGGGCGCGACGACGCCCTGGAACTTGGCGCGCGGCCGCCCGCTGACGGTGTCGCTGAGGAAGGCGGCGTTGACGGTCGGCCGGCCGGCGGCGCCCAACTCGACCGTCTGGTACGGGACTCCGGTGTTCTTCAGCTCGGCGACGAGCGCTCCGACCGCGCTTCCGCCGTCGTCGAGGACCAGCACCTTCAGATCGATGCGCGGCGCGACGGTGGCCGCCGCGTTGGCGGCCGGGATGGCCGTGGTGAGCAGTCCGGCAGCCATCAGCGCCGTGAGCGCAAGCCTGGTTCTTCCCATTTTCAAGGCCTTAGCCTTCATTTGTCCCCCCAAAGAGAGCCTCCGCGCGCGGACTGCGCATGGAGAACCTGTGGTGATGATGCAAACGAGCACGGTGCCCCCTGTGCCCGATCGAGGCGAGTGTGACGGAGCTCTCACGAAGCGTGCGGGCCAAACGTGAAAGAGACACCACGGATGAGTGAATTACGGCCACCGCGATCGAACGCCGTCACCGCGCGTAGGCTCGGTGACTGGTGGTCGACCCGTCCGAAATACGATGTCCCCGGTCCCGGCCGGACCATCCGACGGTCGAACACTCCACAGGATTCTCAAGGAAGAGAGATCTCACCACCGTGACTGCTCTGACTCTCAGCACTGCCGGTGCGGCGACGCTGCGCGCCGACGCCCTCGTCGTCGGCGTCGCCAAGGCCGCCGGCCCCAAGGGTGGGCTGGTCGTCGCGCCCGGCGCCGAGGCCGTGGACAAGGCGTTCGACGGGAAGCTCGCCGCTGTCCTGGCGACCCTCGGCGCCAGTGGTGCCGAGGGTGAGGTGACCAAGGCCGTCTCCCCCTCGGGTCTCAAGGCCCCGTTCGTCCTCGCGGTGGGCCTCGGCTCCGCCCCCGCCGACGACGAGGCGTACGCCTCCGAGGTGCTGCGCATCGCCGCCGGCAACGCCGCGCGCGCCCTGCACGGCATCAAGAAGGCCGCATTCGCGCTGCCGATCGAGGCCGCCGAGGACATCGAGGCGATCGGCGAGGGCGCCCTCCTGGGTGCGTACGCCTTCACCGCCTACCAGGATCGCGGCGCCGACGCCAAGGGCCCGCTCGCCGAGGTGGCGCTGCTCGGCGCCAAGCCGCGCGACAAGGCCCACAAGGCCGCCGCCGAGCGCTCGCTCGCGCTGGCCGAGGAGATGAACCGCGCCCGAGACCTGATCAACACCCCGCCGAACGACCTCACCCCCGAGGCCTTCGCGGCGGTCGTCTCGGCGGCCGGCAAGGAGCACGGCCTCAAGGTCCAGGTCCTGGACGAGAAGGCGCTGGAGAAGGGCGGCTTCGGCGGCATCCTCGGCGTCGGCGTCGGCTCGGAGAACCCGCCGTGCCTGGTGAAGATCTCGTACACGCACGCCAAGAACGCCAAGCACCTCGCGTTCGTCGGCAAGGGCATCACCTACGACTCGGGCGGCATCTCGCTCAAGCCGGCCGGCCACAACGAGACGATGAAGTGCGACATGTCCGGCGCCGCCGCCGTGTTCGCCGCCGTCGTCGCGGCCGCGCGCCTGGGCGTCGAAGTGAACGTCACCGGCTGGCTGGCGCTCGCCGAGAACATGCCGTCGGGCTCCGCCACCCGCCCGGGTGACGTGCTCCGCATGTACAGCGGCAAGACCGTCGAGGTCCTGAACACCGACGCCGAGGGCCGCCTGGTCCTCGCCGACGCGCTGTGGAAGGCCTCCGAGGAGAAGCCCGACGCGATCGTCGACGTGGCGACGCTGACCGGCGCCATGGTCCTCGCGCTCGGCGACCACACCTTCGGGATCATGGCCAACGACGACGCCTTCCGCACCGCGATCCACGAGATCGCGGAGGAGTCCGGCGAGCAGTCCTGGCCGATGCCGCTGCCCGCCAACCTGCGCAAGACCATGGACTCCCCCACCGCCGACCTCGCCAACATGGGCGTGCGGATGGGCGGCGGCCTGGTGGCAGGACTGTTCCTGAAGGAGTTCGTCGGCGAGGGCATCACCTGGGCCCACCTGGACATCGCGGGCCCGGCCTACAACGACGGCGCCCCGCACGGCTACACCCCCAAGGGCGGCACCGGCTCCTCGGTGCGCACCCTGCTCCGGCTCGCCGAGCGCACCGCCTCGGGCGACCTCGGCTGACAGCCCCCGCACAGCCGACACACGGCGCGGCCCCGGGTATGGATCCCGGGGCCGCCCGTGTTCACGCTCCGTACCGTCACGCTTCGGCCGGATTTCGCTGTCGATGAAATCCGTACGCCGCCGCGATGCGGTGGAGTCACCCCTGAGAAGCGCCGAGTCCGACGATCGGGCGTCTCAGACCCCGGCCCCGCGTCCCGCCTTCCGTCAACAAGTGCGAAGATGGGTTCTCGGCAGGACAGGGCCCCCACCACAGGGCCGAAGACAAGCGGCCGAACACCAGCCGCCGCCGGTCATCGACGACCGCGCCCGGCGCACATGCATGGAGGACGTGACGTGGCGAACGACGCCAGCACCGTTTTCGACCTAGTGATCCTCGGCGGTGGCAGTGGCGGCTACGCCGCGGCCCTGCGCGGAGCGCAGCTGGGCCTGGACGTCGCACTGATCGAGAAGAACAAGCTCGGCGGCACCTGCCTGCACAACGGCTGCATCCCCACGAAGGCCCTGCTGCACGCCGGCGAGATCGCCGACCAGGCGCGCGAAGCCGGCCAGTTCGGCGTCAAGGCGACCTTCGAGGGCATCGACATCAACGCGGTCCACGCGTACAAGGACGAGGTCATCTCGGGCCTGTACAAGGGTCTGCAGGGCCTGGTCGCCTCCCGCAAGGTGACCTACATCGAGGGCGAGGGCCGCCTGTCCTCCCCGACCTCCGTGGACGTCAACGGCCAGCGCATCCAGGGCCGCCACGTCCTGCTCGCGACCGGCTCCGTGCCGAAGTCGCTGCCGGGCCTGGAGATCGACGGCAACCGCATCATCTCCTCCGACCACGCGCTGACCCTGGACCGCGTCCCGCAGTCCGCGATCATCCTGGGCGGCGGCGTCATCGGCGTCGAGTTCGCCTCGGCGTGGAAGTCCTTCGGCACCGACGTCACGGTCATCGAGGGCCTCAAGCACCTCGTGCCGGTCGAGGACGAGAACAGCTCGAAGATCCTGGAGCGCGCGTTCCGCAAGCGCGGCATCAAGTTCAACCTGGGCACCTTCTTCCAGAAGGCCGAGTACACCGCCAACGGTGTGAAGGTCACGCTGGCCGACGGCAAGGAGTTCGAGGCCGAGGTCCTCCTCGTCGCCATCGGCCGCGGCCCGGTCTCCCAGGGCCTCGGCTACGAGGAGCAGGGCGTCGCGATGGACCGCGGCTACGTCCTGGTCGACGAGTACATGCGCACCAACGTGCCCACCATCTCCGCCGTCGGCGACCTCGTCCCGACGCTCCAGCTCGCGCACGTCGGCTTCGCCGAGGGCATCCTGGTGGCGGAGCGTCTGGCCGGTCTCAAGACCGTCCCGATCGACTACGACGGCGTGCCCCGGGTGACGTACTGCCACCCCGAGGTCGCCTCCGTGGGCATCACCGAGGCCAAGGCCAAGGAGATCTACGGTGCGGACAAGGTCGTCGCTCTGAAGTACAACCTCGCGGGCAACGGCAAGAGCAAGATCCTCAAGACCGCGGGCGAGATCAAGCTCGTCCAGGTCAAGGACGGCGCCGTGGTCGGCGTCCACATGGTCGGTGACCGTATGGGCGAGCAGGTCGGCGAAGCCCAGCTGATCTACAACTGGGAGGCCCTGCCGGCCGAGGTCGCGCAGCTCATCCACGCGCACCCGACGCAGAACGAGGCGCTCGGCGAGGCCCACCTGGCGCTGGCCGGCAAGCCGCTGCACTCCCACGACTAGTAGCCCCTCGGGCGCGACGACCACTTCCGCAATTCGTAAGGAGCAACCGAAACCATGTCGGTTTCCGTAACCCTTCCGGCGCTCGGCGAGAGCGTCACCGAGGGCACCGTCACCCGCTGGCTGAAGGCCGAGGGCGAGCGCGTCGAGGCCGACGAGCCGCTGCTCGAAGTCTCGACCGACAAGGTCGACACCGAGATCCCCGCCCCCGCCTCCGGCATCCTGGCCTCCATCAAGGTGGCCGAGGACGAGACCGTCGAGGTCGGCGCCGAGCTCGCCATCATCGACGACGGCACGGGCGCGCCCGCTGCCGCCCCGGCTCCGGCCCAGGCCGAGGCCCCTGCCGCCGCCCCCGCCCCGGCCGCTCCGGTCGCCGAGGCCCCCGCCGCTCCGGCTCCGGCCGCCGCTGCTCCGGCCGCCCCGGCCGCCGGTGGTGCCTCCGGCACCGACGTCGTCCTCCCCGCGCTCGGCGAGAGCGTGACCGAGGGCACCGTCACGCGCTGGCTCAAGGAGGTCGGCGAGGAGGTGGCCGAGGACGAGCCGCTGCTTGAGGTCTCCACCGACAAGGTCGACACCGAGATCCCCGCCCCGGTCGCCGGTGTGCTCCTGGAGATCGTGGTCGCCGAGGACGAGACCGCCGAGGTCGGCGCCAAGCTCGCCGTCATCGGTGCCCCGGGCGCTGCTCCGGCCGCCGCCCCGGCCCCGGCGGCTCCGGCCCCGGCCGCCGCTCCGGCGCCCGCCCCGGCTGCGGCCCCTGCCCCGGCCCCGGCGCCTGTGGCTGCTCCGGCCGCCCCTGCTCCGGTCGCGCCCGCCGCTCCGGCTCCGGTGGCCGCTCCGGCTCCGGCTCCGGCTCCGGTCACCCCGGCTCCGGCTCCCGCCGCCACCTCCGGTGACGACGGTGCGTACGTCACGCCGCTGGTCCGCAAGCTCGCCTCCGAGTCCGGTGTGGACCTGGGCGCGGTCAAGGGCACCGGCGTCGGCGGCCGCATCCGCAAGCAGGACGTCATCGCCGCCGCGGAGGCCGCCAAGGCTCCCGCCCCGGCCGCCGCTCCCGCCGCGAAGAAGGCCGCCCCGTCCGTCGAGGCGTCCCCGCTGCGCGGCCAGACGGTCAAGATGACCCGCATGCGCAAGGTCATCGGCGACAACATGATGAAGGCCCTGCACTCGCAGGCCCAGCTGACCTCGGTCGTCGAGGTCGACATCACCAAGCTGATGAAGCTGCGCGGCCAGGCGAAGGACTCCTTCGCCGCCCGTGAGGGCGTCAAGCTGTCCCCGATGCCGTTCTTCGTGAAGGCGGCGGCCCAGGCGCTGAAGGCCCACCCGGTCATCAACGCCCGGATCAACGAGGACGAGGGCACCATCACGTACTTCGACTCGGAGAACATCGGCATCGCCGTCGACTCCGAGAAGGGTCTGATGACCCCCGTCATCAAGGGTGCGGGCGACCTGAACATCGCCGGCATCTCCAAGGCCACGGCCGACCTGGCCGGCAAGGTCCGCGCCAACAAGATCACCCCGGACGAGCTGTCCGGCGCGACCTTCACCATCAGCAACACCGGCTCGCGCGGTGCGCTGTTCGACACGGTCATCGTGCCGCCGAACCAGGTCGCCATCCTGGGCATCGGCGCCACCGTCAAGCGTCCGGCGGTCATCGAGACCGCCGAGGGCACCGTCATCGGCGTCCGCGACATGACGTACCTGTCGCTCTCCTACGACCACCGTCTGGTGGACGGCGCCGACGCGGCCCGCTACCTGACGGCCGTCAAGGCGATCCTGGAGGCCGGCGAGTTCGAGGTCGAGCTCGGCCTGTAAGGCTCCCAGAGGCACCGTGGGGCGGTTGTAAGACTCGTCTCACCAGCGGCCGCGCCCCCGTTCGGACTCTTCCGGACGGGGGCGCGGCCGTATTGTTTGGGGGTCACCGCCCCCTTGGAGGAGCCCTCATGACCGTGCCCGTCGTCCACTCGCTGCGCGAGCAGATCCGCGAGCACATCGTGGAGGGGATCGTCAGCGGGCGCTGGAAGCCAGGTGAGCGGATCGTGGAGCGGCGCATCGCGGTGGAGCTGCAGGTCAGCCAGACGCCGGTGCGCGAGGCGCTGCGGGAGCTGGAGAGCCTGCGCCTCATCGAGTCGGCGCCCAACAAGGGCGTACGGGTGCGGAACCTGACCGCGGCCGACCTGGAGGAGAGCTACCCGGTGCGGGCCGGTCTGGAGCAGATCGCGGCCGAGCTGGCGGCCGAGCGGCTCGCCGAGGACTGCTCGACGCTTGAGCCGCACGTGGCCGCGCTGTACGAGGCGGACCGGGCGGCCGACGGCACCGCGCAGGTGCGGCACACCGTCGGATTCCACCGGGAGCTGGTGCGGGCGGCCGACAACAGTGTGCTGTTGCACACATGGGAAGGCCTCGGCATCGAGGTGTTCACGGCGCTGTCCATCCGCTGGCTCGGCACCGTCCAGAAGTCCTACGCGGAGGAGCACGAGGACCTGGTCGCCGCGTTCCGGCGGCGGGATCCGGCCATCGGGGCGCTGGTGAAGGCCCATGTCCTGGGGTGCGCGCCACGTAGCGCCTGACCTGCGCGGCAGAGCACCGGGACCCCTTCAAAAGCAAGGCACCCGGTGCCCATTTTCGCGGCACCCTGTGCCGACTTTCGTAATTCGAAGAAGTTTTTGGCTCCGCACTTTGATCGATCATCGATCGGCGGCTTACAGTCGACGGCGGACTCACCGGTCCAAGGCCCCGTCCTGCCAGACAAAGGCCCCCTTTTCTCCACCCCCCTCCTGTCCGGAAGGCGGCGATCATGATCGACCCCGTAGCCAAGTTTCCGAGCGAGCTCGACCAGCTCCCGGACCGTGACACCGAGGAGACCGCCGAATGGGCGGCCTCCCTCGATGCCGTCGCCAAGGCCGCCGGCCCGCACCGGGCCGCGTATCTGATGCGCCGCACGCTGCAGCACGCCGAAGGGGCGGGCCTGGCCCTGCCCAAGCTGCTGGAGACGGACTACGTCAACACCATCCCCTCCTCCTCCGAGCCCGTCATCGACGGCGACGAGGAGATGGAGCGCCGGATCACCGCGTGGAACCGCTGGAACGCGGCCGCCATGGTGACCCGCGGCTCGAAGTACGGCGTCGGCGGCCACATCGCGACCTTCGCGTCCGCGGCCTGGCTGTACGAGACCGGCTTCAACCACTTCTTCCGCGGCAAGGAGGGCGACGGCTCGGGCGACCAGCTCTACATCCAGGGCCACGCCTCGCCCGGCATCTACGCCCGCGCCTTCCTCGACGGCCGCCTCACCGAGGCGCACCTCGACAAGTTCCGCCAGGAGTCCGCGGGCGACGGCCTGCCCTCCTACCCGCACCCGCGCCGGCTGCCCTGGCTGTGGGAGTTCCCGACCGTCTCCATGGGACTCGGCCCGCTCTCCGCCATCTACCAGGCGCGCTTCAACCGGTACCTCACCAACCGGAACATCAAGGACGTCTCTAACTCCCACGTGTGGGCGTTCCTCGGCGACGGCGAGATGGACGAGCCCGAGTCGACGGCGGCCCTCGCGCTCGCCGCCCGCGAGGGTCTGGACAACCTGACCTTCGTCATCAACTGCAACCTGCAGCGCCTCGACGGCCCGGTCCGCGCCAACTTCAAGATCGTTCAGGAGCTGGAGGCCCAGTTCCGCGGCGCCGGCTGGAACGTCGTGAAGTCGCTGTGGGGCGGCGCCTGGGACGAGCTCTTCCAGCTCGACACCACCGGCGCCCTGGTCCGCCGCCTGCGCGAGGTTCCCGATGCCCAGGTGCAGACGTACCAGACGCGTGACGCGGCCTACATCCGCGAGGACTTCTTCGGCAAGGACCCGGCGCTCGTCGAGATGGCGAAGCTGCTCTCGGACGACAAGATCCTGGAGTGCTTCCACCTCTCGCGCGGTGGCCACGAGCCGCGCAAGGTGTACGCCGCCTACAAGGCCGCCCTGTCCCACAAGGGCGCGCCGACCGTGATCCTGGCGCAGACCGTCAAGGGCTTCACCCTCGGTGACGGCTTCGCGTCCAAGAACGCGAACCACCAGATGAAGAAGCTCACGAACGACGAGTTCAAGAACATGCGTGACCTTCTTGAACTCCCCATCTCCGACGCCCAGTTCGTCGACGGTGTCGTTCCCTACGGCCACCCGGGCGCCGACTCCCCCGAGGTCCGCTACCTCCAGGAGCGCCGCGCGGCGCTCGGCGGCCCGGCCCCGGCCCGCCGCAGCCACGCGATCGCCCCGCTGCCGGCCCCGGCCGACAAGTCGTTCACGGCCTTCGACAAGGGCTCCGGCCACCAGTCCATGGCCACCACCATGGCGTTCGTCCGGCTGATGAAGGACCTGATCCGCGACAAGGAGACCGGCAAGCGCTGGGTCCCGATCGTCCCGGACGAGGCCCGCACCTTCGGCATGGAGTCGCTGTTCCCCTCGCTCGGCATCTACTCGCCCAAGGGCCAGACGTACGAGCCGGTCGACCGCGACCAGCTGATGTACTACCGCGAGGCCAAGGACGGCCAGATCCTCAACGAGGGCATCACCGAGGCCGGCTCGATGGCCGACTTCATCGCCGCGTCGTCCGCGTACGCCACGCACGGCGAAGCGATGATCCCGTTCTACATCTTCTACTCGATGTTCGGCTGGCAGCGCACGGCCGACCAGATGTGGCAGCTCGGCGACCAGCTCGGCCGCGGCTTCCTGGTGGGCGCCACCGCCGGCCGCACCACGCTGACCGGTGAGGGCCTCCAGCACGCGGACGGCCACTCCCCGGTGATCGCGGCCACCAACCCGGCGGCGATGTCGTACGACCCGGCCTTCGCCTACGAGGTCGCGGCCATCGTCAAGGACGGTCTGCGCCGCATGTACGGCGAGGCAGCCCCCGGCGAGGACCGAGACGTCTTCTACTACCTGACGGTCTACAACGAGCCGATGCCGCAGCCGGCGAAGCCCGCGGGCATCGACGAGGGCATCGTCAAGGGCCTGTACCGCTTCAACACGGCGGAGACCGCGGGCCTCACCGTCCCGGTCAACGCCTCCCGCATCCAGCTGCTCGGCTCCGGCACGGCGATCCACTGGACGCTCGAAGCGCAGAAGCTGCTCGCCGAGGAGTGGGGTGTGGCCGCCGACGTGTGGTCCGCCACCTCCTGGACCGAGCTGCGCCGTGACGCCCTTGAGGCGGACGCCGCCCTGCTGCGCGGCGAGGAGCGAACTCCCTTTATCCGCAAGGCACTTGAGGGCGTGGACTCCCCCGTCCTCGCGGTGTCCGACTACATGCGCCAGGTCCCGGACCAGATCGCGCAGTGGATCGAGCAGGACTACTCCTCGCTCGGCGCGGACGGCTTCGGCCTCTCCGACACCCGCGAGGCGGCCCGCCGCCACTTCGGCGTCGACGCCCAGTCGATCGTCGTCGCGGCCCTGGCCCAGCTCGCCAAGCGCGGCGAGGTCCCGGTCACGGCCGTGAAGGAAGCGCGCGAGCGCTACGGCCTGTAGGCCTCATCCGGCAGGCACGCGTGCCCCGTCCCGATTGCCGGGGCGGGGCACGCGTGCGTGAATGGTCGACCGGGGGCGCCACCGTTCCGGGAGCACTGCATGAAGATCTACAACCGCCCGTCCGCGCCCGCCTGGGCCGACCTGTCGACGACCGACGTGGCCGCCGCCAAGGCTTTCTACGGCGGGCTCTTCGGCTGGCAGGGCGCGGACGTGCCGATGGAGGAGGCGGGCGGCTACGGGATGTTCCTGCTCGGCGACCAGTACGTCGGCGGGTACGGGCCCTGCATGGCGCCGGGGCAGCCGGTGGCCTGGCTGGCGTACTACCAGGTCGACTCGGCCGATGCGACGGCCGCGGCGGTGACGGCCAACGGCGGCTCGATCGTGGCCGGTCCCATGGACGTCTTCGAGTCGGGCCGGCTCGCGGTGTTCACCGACCCCGAGGGCGCCGTCTTCGGCGTCTGGCAGCCCAAGGAGCACAAGGGTTTCGGGGTGGCCGACAAGCCGTACAGCATGTGCTGGTTCGAGCTCCTGACCCGGAACTCGGACCAGGCCAAGACCTTCTACCGAACCGTCTTCGGCTGGGACGGCGACACCGAGCCGTACGGCGGCTCCGAGTACACGGAGTGGACGCTCGAAGGCGAGAGCTTCGGCGGCATGATGCGGATGAACGAGGACTTCCCGCCGGAGGTGCCGCCGCACTGGATGGTGTACGTCGAGGTCGAGGACTGCGACGCCACCGCGGCGAAGGCGCGGGAGCTGGGGGGCGAGGTCCACGTGCCGCCCACGACCATCCCGCCGGGCCGGTTCTCGCTCCTGCGGGACCCGCAGGGCGGGGTGTTCTCGGTCATCGCGCTGGACGAGACGCATCGGTAAGCGCGGGCACTGGGTGCCCTACAGGGGCGCGGGGCTGTGACATCTGCGGCTCCGCCGCGCGGGCGCGAGCACCACGCACGGCCCGCGGCCGAAAGAGGGTTTAGGGGCGCGGGGAACTGCGCGATCAGCCACAGCCGGTCCGCAGCCGACGAACTGGCACCTGCGCGCAGCGCATTCGGTTTCGCTTTCGGGCGCGGGCCCGGTGGGGGCTGGTCGCGCAGTTCCCCGCGCCCCTGTAGAGCACCCAGCACCTCACAGCCCCGCGCCCCTTCGGGGCACTCCGCCAGCCACCCTGCATCATGAACACATGCGTGCTGCCCGGCTCATCAAGATGGTGCTTCTGCTGCAGGCCCGGCCCGCCATGACCGCCGCCGAGCTGGCCCGGGAGCTGGAGGTTTCGGAGCGGACCGTGACCCGGGACGCGCAGGCGCTGGCGGAGGCCGGGGTGCCGGTGTACGCGGACCGGGGCCGGGCCGGCGGGTACCGCCTGATCGGCGGGTACCGGACCCGCCTGACCGGCCTCGCCCGCTCCGAGGCCGAGGTGCTGTTCCTGTCCGGAGTGCCGGGCGCGCTGCGGGAGATGGGCCTTGAGGACGCCGCCTCGGCCGCCCGCCTGAAGGTGTCGGCGGCCCTGCTGCCCTCCCTCAAGGACGCCCCGTCCGCCGCTGCCCAGCGCTTCCACCTGGACGCCCCCGGCTGGTGGCAGGAGCCCGAGACCCCCGAACTGCTGCCCGCCGTCGCCGAGGCGGTCTGGGACGACCGGGGGATCCGGATCGGCTACCGGCGCCCGGACCGCTCGGAGGTGGAGCGCGAGCTGGAGCCGTACGGCCTGGTCCTGAAGGCGGGCGTCTGGTACCTGTGCGCCCGGGCGGCCGACGAGGGCGGCTTCCGGGTGTACCGGCTCGACCGGTTCACCGCGGTCGCGGTCGGCGAGGACCGCTTCGTGCGCGAGGAGGACTTCGACCTGCCGCGCTTCTGGGAGGCCCGGGCCGAGGAGTTCGCGCGCTCGGTGCTCCGCGAGACGGTGGTCGTACGGGTCTCGCCCGCCGGGGCCGCCCGGCTGCCGTACGCCACCGGTGACCACGGTGCGGTGCGCGAGGCCCTGGAGAAGGGGGAGGGCCCGGACGAGGACGGCTGGCTGACGCTCACGCTGCCGGTCGAGTCGCAGGACATCGCGTGCGGCCAACTGCTCGGACTGGGGCCGGAGTTGGAAGTCATGGAGCCCGTCGAGCTGCGCGACCGTGTCGCCGACGCGGCCCGCGCCATGCGCCAACTCTACGAGTGAACCAGCCGCATTGGCAGATACTGACGGTTTCCGGCGGACAACTCGCCGTCATTGGCAGGAAGTTGTAGGCTGGCGGCGTGCCTGGTAGCAGCGCTTCGACCGATGGACAGCGTCGTCCGCGGGATGTGGTCGCGGACGGCTTGCGTGCGCTCATCACCGGCGGTGAGCTTCGGGTCGGTGAGCACATCCCGACGCAGGCCCAGCTCAGCGAGCGGTTCGCCGTGCCGCGCGGCGCGGTCCGCGGCGCCGTCGAACTCCTGGAGCGGGAAGGCCTCATCAGGCGGGCCCAACAGGGCACCCCGCCGACCGTGGCCCGCCCCGCGACCATCCAGGCGCCCGCGAACAACCGGCGCGAGGTGCCCGGCGCGCGCCGCCATTCGCCGCGGCCCGCGGGGATCTTCCTGGGCGAGCGGGTGGCGCAGTGCTTCCGCCAGGAGGAGGTGACCATCGACGCGTACTGCCTCAATGGCGAGACGCTGGCCTCCGCGCTCGCGGGCCCGCTGGTCACCGTGCAGGCCGAGGGCTCGGGCCCGCGCCGGGTGGCGGTGCGCATCCTGCTGCCCGACGCCGAGGCCCCGCTCGCCCTGCCCCAGGTGATCGGCGACCTGCAGAACGGCCGGCCGCGGGAGCGGCTGCGGATCACCAGCAACCACATCTACGGATCGCTGCGGCACTCGCTGCGCATGCTCAAGGTCCGCGACCTGGTGCCGGACGTGACGGTCGAGGCCCGCAAGGTGTCGATCACCCCGACGCAGAAGGTCTACATCCTCAACGGCCGCGAGGTGCTCGCCGGCCACTATCAGGTGACCGAGCGCACGGTGGATCTCGACCGGAACCCGATCGAGATCTACGACATGCTCGGCGTGGAAGGCATGCTCTTCCGGCACACCGTGGTGGACGACGACCAGGTCACCCGCAGCTATGTCGAGCAGACCCAGCAGTGGTTCGACTCGCTGTGGAACACCATCGCCCGCCCCATGGACCCGAATTGAGCCGGATCCGGAGCGGGCCGCCTTCGGCCGACCTCGCACGGAGGCCGGCGGTCGAACTGCGCGTTCAGGGCGCGGGCGATCGGGCTGCCGCGTTCAGAGTGCCGCGATCAGCAGGAACACCAGGAGCACGGCCGCCACGCACACCAGGTTCGTGCGCGGCCCGGCCGGAACCGGCCCCGGCTCCCGGCGGACCGCGCCGCCACCACCACCGCCGCCCTTCGCGAGCAGCACGCCCAGGGCGAGCACCAGCAGACCCGACGGGCCGAGCAGGGACACCACACCCACGTTCGACAGCAGTTCGAGGACGATTTGCACGCGCGTCTCCAGTCCCATGGAACACCTCCTCCGGTTGTCGCCGCCGCGGACCGCAAGTACTGAGCTCGGTACCTTCATTGGCAGGCGATTGTGTTCCCTCCTCCTACCCGGCCTGAATGGTGGCCATCTATGGTCAGCGCGCTGCATATTGGGCAACACAGCTATACCAATGGGGAATTGGACGGCCAACTGCCTCAACCAACCGGTCAACAAGTGGAGTTGACCGGTTGGCGCAGCCATCTGTCCTGTGCTGACCGCCAGTTGTAGCCTCACTGGGTGACGACCCACATATCAGGGGCCGACCGGGACGACGCCGGGGAGACCCCCCGCTACCGATCGGTCGCCGACGCGCTGCGCCAGGACATCCAGAACGGTGTCCGGGCGCCCGGCGAGGCGCTGCCCAAACAGGAGCAGCTCATGCGCCGTTTCGACGTCGGGCGCGGCACCGTACAGAAGGCGCTCCAGCTGCTGCGCGACGAGGGGCTCCTGGAGGAAGGGGTGCGGGGCCGGGGCGCCGTGGTGGCCCGCCAGGCTGCCATCGGACGGCCATTGGTCTATTACATTTCCCGCGCGTTCGAGGCACCCCATGTCTCCCTTGACGTCTGGTCGCTGCACACCGAGGAGCTCTCCCGCGCCGTGCAGCAGCAGGCCGAACTCATCCGGCTCGGCGACCGGCCGGCCCCGCGGTCGGTCCGGGTACGGGTCCTGGTGCCGGATCTGGACACCCACCACCCCTACCCGCGCCACCTCGACGACCCGTCGGACCTGCGCCCGCTGCGACGCCTTCGCCGGGTCATCCGGATGTACACGGAGGCGCTGCACCACTCGCTCACCCAGCTGGCCGAGGAGGGCACGGTCGGCTCGGTGTCCGTGGAGATCCGGAGCCTGCCGACGGTGCCCGGCGAGAAGCGCTACCTCATCAACGGCAGCCAGATGCTGACCGGCTACTACTTCCTGCGCAGGACCCGCATCCTCGTCGACGCCGAGGCCATAGAGGTGCTCGAACTGCACAGCGACACCCTGTTCCCGGCCACGCTCGAAGGGAACGGGGCGCGGTCCCTGGAGCGCGCGGAGTTCCAGCAGGTGCAAACGTGGTTCGACTCGCGCTGGGAGATGGTCGCGACCGCGCTGCCCCTCGACGAGTGACGAGACGAGTGACGAACGGATGGCGAACGCGCGGCGAGCGAATGGCTACAGGTGTGCCAGGGGTGAGCCGGGAGCGGCAACCGGACGAAAAGCGCCGCTCCGCGTGCGCCGCCTCCCCCTACCCACGATGCTGGTTCCGTGATGGACGAGACGGAGTTCTGGGAGATCGTCGACCGTACCCGCGAGGCCGCCGACGGCGACCCCGAGGAACAGGCCGACCTGCTCGTGGAGCGGCTGCTGCAGTACGACCCCGACTCCGTGCTCGACTTCGCCCGGCACTTCGAGGCGCGCTACAACCGCGCCTACCGCTGGGACCTGTGGGGCGCCGCGGCCGTGCTGCTCGACGGAGCCAGCGACGACGCCTTCGACTACTTCCGCTGCTGGCTGATCGGCCAGGGCCGCGAGGTCTTCGAGGGCGCGCTGCACGACCCGGACGCGCTCGCCGACCTCCTCGGCGAGTTCGACGAGGAGGTCGACGGCGACGGCGAGGAGCTCGGCTACGCGGCGGACGAGGCGTACGAGCAGCTCACCGGCGTCGTGGCGCCGGACCTGGGCATCCCGGGCCAGTCCGAGGAGCCGCAGGGAACCGCGCTGGACTTCGAGGACGAGGCGGCGCTGGCGGCCCGCTTCCCCCGCCTGTGGGAGCGATTCGGGGCGGGCTGAGCGGGCGGGTCAGCGGGTCACCCGGGCTCCATCGGCTCAGTAGTGCGTTCCGCCGTCGATGCGGATCTCGGTGCCGGTGATGAAGCGGCCGTCGTCGCTGGCCAGCATCGCGACCACGGATGCCACCGTCTCCGGGCCCGCGAAGCCCTCGCCGATGGCCGGGGCGAGCTTCATGAAGAGCGACATGTCGGCGTCGGCGGGCAGGCCGGGGCCCACGCTCGCCTTGGAGGCGCCTGTTCCGTCGGTCATGCCGGAGGAGATCGAGCCAGGCTGCACGGCGGTGAACCGGATGCCCCGCTTGCCGTACTCGGCGGCGAGCGCGTGCGTCATCGACTGGATGCCGCCCTTGCTGGCCGCGTACGCCGCCATGTAGGGGTGGGCGAACACCGCCGAGGTCGAGCTGAAGTTGACGACGGCCGCGCCGTCGCCTTCGAGCAGCGCCGGGATCGCCTCGCGGATCATCAGGAAGGTGCCGGTCAGGTTGACCGCGACGACCTTGTTGAAGTCGGCCAGGCTCGTCCGGTGGGTGTGCGAGGAGCGCAGGATGCCGGCCGCGTTGACCAGCACGTCCAGGCCGCCGAGCGCGGAGACCGCGGCGGCGACGCCCTCGCGCACCGAGTCCTCGTCGGCTATGTCGACGCCGAGGGTGGTGAGCCGGCCGATGGTGGCGCCCGACTTCTCGGCGGTGTCCTTCAGGCCGGCCTCGCTGACGTCCGCGGCGACGACGTGGCCGCCCTCGGCGAGCAGGCGCAGCACGGTGGCCTGCCCGATGCCGGAGCCACCGCCGGTGACCAGCGCGCGGCGTCCTTCGTAGCGGTCGGTGACGGTGTTCACGCTCATCGCGGTCCAGCTTTCTCGACGCGGGGGGAGCCGGTGAGGGGCTCCGTGTGGATGTTTCCACCGTACGCCTTAGTGGCACGATTTGCCATGAAGTCAATCCATGCAGACGAACCGGCTCCGGGCGTACGCTTGCGAAGTGACCCAGCCCGTACCGCAGCCCGTCCCCCCGCCCAAGACCTCGCTCACCGAGCGCCGCAAGGCGGCGACCCAGCTCGACATCGCCCGCGCCGCGGCCGCGCTCTTCGCCGAGCACGGGCCCGACGGCACCACCGCCGAGGCCATCGCCCGGCACGCCGGGGTCGCGCTGCGCACCTTCTACCGCTACTTCCGCTCCAAGCAGGACGCGGTCGGCCCGCTGCTCTCGGGCGGCGCCGAACGCTGGCGGGCGCTGCTCGAAGCGGCCGAGCCCGGCCCCCTGGCGAAGACCCTGGAGGTCGCCGTCCGGGAGGCCCTCGCGGTGCCCGACGCGCACGCGGCCGAGCAGTTCAGGTGGACCCGGGGGCTGCTGCGCGCGGCCGAGCACGACGCGGCGCTGCGCGCGGTCTGGTACCGAGTGAACCAGGACTCCGAGGAGCGCCTGCTGCCCGCGCTCGCCCGCCTCGCGGGGCCGGGGGCCGACGCCCTGGAGGTACGCCTTGCGGCGGCCGCGGCCACCGACGCGATCCGGGTGGCGCTAGAGGCGTGGTCCGCCACCGACGCCCCGGCCACGGGCCCGGGCTCCCCCGCCGAGCTCGCCGTGCGCTGCCTGCGCGAACTCACGGGCGGGATGCGGCTGTTGGGCCACTGAGCCCGCTCAGCCCTCGCCGAGCCAGGCCAGCGCCGCGGTCGTCAGGGCCGTGACGCCGGTGGTCAGAGTGGGTTCGACCAGCGGGGCGAAGAAGGGCGAGTGGTTGGAGGGGATGTCCTGGTCGAGGGTGCCGGCGGCGAACGCGGCGCCGAACGCCTCGGCATCCGCGCCCCCGAACAGCCAGTAGCAGACCGGGACCCCGGCCTCCGTACCGAACAGGCCGACGTCCTCGCTGCCCGTCACCGGACCCGGGTCGAGCACCTTGTCCTCGCCGATGACCGCGCCGACGGCGGCCATCGTCCGCGCCACCGCGTCGGCGTCGTTGACGACCACCGGGAAGGAGTCGATCCCGGTGATGTCGGGCTCGCGCTCGGCCCCGGCGACGGCGGCCTCGCCCCGCACGATCCGCTCGACGGCGGCAAGCACCCTGGCCCGCACGTCCTCCTTGTACGTCCGGATATTGATCTTCAGCTCGGCCTCGTCCGGGATGATGTTGTCCTTGGTCCCGGCGTTCAGCGCGCCGACGGTCACGACGGCCGTCTCGCCGCCGGGGATCTCGCGCGAGACGATCGTCTGGAGCCGCAGCACGGTCGAGGCCGCCATCACCACCGGGTCGACGGACGTCTCGGGGCGCGAACCGTGCGCCCCCTTGCCGTACATGACGACCTTGAGCCCGTCGGTGGCGGCGAAGGCGGGGCCCGCGTGCGCGCCGACCAGACCGGCCGGGAACGGGCCCACGTGCTGGCCGAGCACGACGTCGGGCGTCCCGAACCGCTCGTAGAGCCCGTCGTCGAGCATGGCCCGCGCCCCCTGCGCGATCTCCTCGGCGGGCTGGAAGACGCCGAGGACGGTGCCGCTCCACAGCGAGCGGGAGTCGGCGAGCAGCTTGAGCGCGCCGAGCAGGCAGGTCACGTGCATGTCGTGCCCGCAGGCGTGCATGACCCCGTCGACGGTGGAGGCGTAGTCGAGCCCGGTCCGCTCCCTGACCGGCAGCGCGTCGAAGTCGGCCCGGAGCAGCACGGTGGGCCCGGGCCCGTTCTTCAGGACGGCGACGACCCCGGTGCGCCCGACCCCGGTGGTCACCTCGCAGCCGAACTCCCTTGCCCTGTCGGCGACTTCTGCGGCGGTGCGGTGCTCGGCGAAGGACAGCTCGGGGTGCGCGTGCAGATCGCGGTAGAGGGCGGCGAGGTCGGCGCGGATGGCGTCGAGCCCGCGCAGGGCGATGCCGGCAGCGTCCGCGGCGGCCTTGGCAGCATTGGTCAAGGGGCTGGAGTGAGACACGGGACCCTGCTTTCGGAGGTTCGGTCGTCGGTCGTCAGCTGTCGATCAGGGAACGGCCCATGAGGACGTCGTCCACGTACGCGCCGTCGAGGAGGAACTCGCCGGGCAGTACGCCTTCGACGGCGAAGCCCTCCGCCTCGTACAGGGCGCGGGCCGGGGCGTTGTGGCCGAGGACGCGCAGGGTGATGCGGGTGGCGCCCTGGCGGCGGGAGGCGTCGCAGGCGGCTCTCAGCAGGGCGCGCGCGACGCCCCGGCCGCGCGCGGCTTCGGCGACTTCGAGCCCCTGGATCTGCCGGACGTGCCGGTTGCAGGCGAGCGCGGTGGCCGGAACCAGCCGGATGAACCCGACGATGTGGCCGCCCGTCTCCGCGACCAGGTAGTGCGAGGGCTCGTGCCGCTCGTCGAAGAAGGGCTCGTACGGCGCTGTCGGCCGCGGCTGTACGGAGTGCAGCGGGGACCAGGCGTCCCGGGTGAGCGCGCCCAGCGGCTCGCCGTCGGAGCGCTGGGCCGGGCGTATGAGCACAGGCGGAGAAGTACTGGGCTGGGTGTACGACTCGGGCATGCGGCCACTGTGCCATGCGGGCGGTGGGGCGCGAGGATGGGATCCATGAAGATCGCGGTGACGGGTTCGACAGGACTGATCGGTGCGGAGCTGGTGCGCTCGCTGCGGGCGGACGGGCACGAGGTGCTACGTCTCGTACGGCGCGAGGCCGAGACGCCGGACGAGGTCGAGTGGGATCCGGCGCGCCAGTACGTGGACGCGGCGGGCCTTGCGGGATGCGAGGCGGTGGTGCATCTGGCCGGGGCGGGGGTGGCCGACCGCCGCTGGACGGCCGCGTACAAGAAGGAGATCCGGGACAGCAGGGTGCTCGGCACGGCCGCGGTCGCAGAGGCCCTGGCCTCGCTCGACACCCCGCCGAAGGTGCTGGTCAGCGGGTCGGCGATCGGCTACTACGGCGACACGGGCGGCCGTCCGGTGGACGAGTCGGCGCCGCCGGGCGACGGCTTCCTCGCCTCGGTGTGCGTGGAGTGGGAGGAGGCGGCGGCCCCGGCCGAGGAGGCGGGCATCCGGACCGTGTTCGCGCGTACGGGTCTGGTGGTGGCCCGCGACGGCGGGGCCTGGGCGAAGCTGTTCCCGCTGTTCCGGGCGGGGTTGGGGGGCCGGCTCGGGAGCGGGCGCCAGTACTGGTCGTTCATCGCCCTGCACGACGAGGTGGCGGCGCTGCGGTTCCTGGTCGACACGGACGAGCTGTCCGGCCCGGTGAACCTGACGGCACCGTCCCCGGTGACGAACCGGGAGGTGACGGCGGCGATGTCCCGGGCCCTGCACCGCCCGGCCGTCCTGCCCGTCCCGGCGGCGGCGATGCGGCTCGCGGTGGGCGAGGCGGCCGGAGACGCCCTGTCTAGCCAACGCGTCCTCCCGACACGCCTGTTGTCGGCGGGCTTCAAGTTCGCGTTCCCCAGCGTGGAGGGGGCGATCGGGGCGGCGGCGAGGTAGGGGGTTCTCCCACCCTGCCAGGATCAACCCCGCCAGGGGCGCGGGGCTGTGACATCTGCGGCTCCGCCGCGCGGGCGCGACCCACATACGGCCCGCGGGTATATGCAGGCCCAGGCCCCCGGCGGGTCTGGGGCGCAGCCCCAGGGGGTCGGCTCATCCGACGCCGAGCAACGGGCGGGTGGGTGGGCGAACCCCCGGGGGGCTGGGGCGGAAGCCCCAGGAGGGCCGGTCCCGCGAGGGAAACCCCCTCCCCCGCCCACCCCCGGAGGGCACCCGTGCGCCCGCCATGCTTCGACGCCCACCCCCGCGCGCATGGGCCCGCCCGCCCAGAACGTACCTACTCTCTCCTCGAACTGCCGCATTTCGTGGGCCAGTTGGGGGCATGAGGCTTCCACCTACCGCGCCTACCTCGGGGAGGGCCACGTGCTCAGCACCGCACACCATGCGGACGTACTCATCGTGGGGGCCGGGCTCGCGGGCCTGTCAGCGGCTCATCAGCTGACCGGCGCGGGAGTCACGGTCAGCGTCCTGGAGGCAGCCCCCTGCGTGGGCGGCCGCATGTCGACCAGCACGGTCGACGGCTTCCGCCTCGACCGGATCGGGCAGCTGCTCTCGACCTCGTACCCGGAACTGACCCGCACCCCGGGCCTGGAGGACCTGCCGCTGCGCCCGTTCTCGCCCGGCGTCCTCGTGCACAGCGGGGGCCGTCACTACCGGGCGGGCGCGACAGGGAGCGCGAGGGGCGCACTGGCCGCCGCACGCGCCCGCGCGAGCGCCCCTCGTGGCACGGTCACCCCGCTCGGGGGCGCACTCGACCAGGCCCGGCTCGGCAAGGCACTCGCCAAGCTCGCCGCGACCTCGGTCGAGCGGATCGTCGCCCGGCCCGAACTCCCCATCCGCCAGGCCCTGTTGGGCCGGGGCCTGCCCGCCCGCACCCTGGACGGCTTCGTACGCCCGCTGCTCTCCGCGCTGCTCTGCGACCCGGACCTGACCACGTCGAGCCGCTGCGCCGACCTCGCGCTGCGCGGCTTCGCACGCGGCCGGCTGTGCGTTCCGGCGGGCGGCGCGGCGACCCTGCCGGAGCTGCTCGCCGCCGCCCTGCCGCCCGGCACGGTGCGTACCGACGTGAAGGTGACGGCCGTCGCCACGACCTCTGTCACCACCGCCGACCACGGCGTACTCGGCTGCCGCTCGCTGCTCCTGGCCACCGACGCCCCGGCCGCCGCCGAGCTGCTGCCCGGCCTGCGGGTCCCCGCGTTCCACCCGCTCACCGTGGTGCACCACGCCGCACCGCGCTCCCCGCTCGCCGACCCCGCGCTGCTCCTGGACGCGGACCGCAGCGGTCCGGTGGCGTACAGCTCGGTGATGAGCGAGGTCGACCCGAGCCGGGCGCCGCGCGGCCGGGCGCTGATCACCTCGACCGTGCTCGGCACCCCGCCCGCCGACCTGGAGAGTGCCGTACGCCGCCAACTGGCGCGCCTTTACGCCACGTCCACGGACGGCTGGGAGCTGCTCGCCGTGCACCACACCCCGCAGGCCGTGCCGTCGATGCCGGCCCCGCACGATCTGCGCCGCCCGGTCCGGCTGCTCGCCGGCCTGTACGTGTGCGGCGACCACCGCGACACCAGCACCGTCCAGGGCGCCCTGTACTCGGGCCGCCGCGCCGCCCAGGCGATCCTCGCCGACCTGGGCGTCCAGTCCTGGCACGCGGCCCCGGAGGTGATCCGCAAGGCGGCCTGACCCCCGCCTGCCTCACCCCAACGCGGCCACCCGGTCCCGGTAGTTGCGCACGGCGGCCGCGTCCCGGTAGGGCTCCAGGCGGCGCTCGAAGTCGCGTACGTACTCGACCGCGCGCGCCGAGCGCATCTCGCTGGCCTGTTGGGCCGCCTCCGCGCCCAGCGCGCACGCCTGGTCGAGCTCGCCGAGGCCGAGCCGGGCCGTGGCGAGCACGACCCGGCAGAACAGCCGGGACCGGGCGTAGCCGGGCGCGCGCAGTTGCAGCGAGCGCTCGGCGTGCTGGGCGGCCGCGCGGTACTGCTGGAGGTCGCGGTGGCAGTGGCCGAACTCGTCGGCGAGCTGCGCCTCGTCGAAGAAGCGCGCCCAGTGCGGCACGTCGTCGCCCGGCCGCGCGCTCTCCAGGGCCCGTTCGGCCCGTACGAGCGAGGCCGTGCACGCCCGCACCTCGCCGAGCACCCCGTGCCCGCGCGCCTCCACCGCGTTCAGGAGCGACTGCACGACGGGCGGCGCCGCCGACCCGACGCCCTGCTGGGCGACCCGGGCCAGTTGCACGGCCTCGCGGCCGTGCCCCAGGTAGACGGCCTGCCGGCTCATGGTGACAAGCACGTACGAGCCGTACGCCCGGTCCCCCGCCGCCTGGGACAGCCGCAGCGCCTGCACGAAGTACCGCTGGGCGAGCCCGTGCGCGGCGATGTCGTACGAGGTCCAGCCGGCCAGTCTGGTCAGGTCAGCGGCCGCCGCGAAGAGCCGGCGCCCCACGTTCTCGCCGTAGGTGCCGCGCAGCATCGGCTCGGCCTCGTGCTCCAGGTAGCGCACCAGCGCCTGACGGGCGTGCCCGCCGCCGTAGGCGTGGTCGAGGGTGCGGAACAGTTCGCCGACCGAGCGGAGCGCCGCGATGTCGCCGCTGGTCACCCGCTGGCCGGGGCCGCGGTCGGTGGTCCGCTGGCGGGGCACGGAGGGGCGGCCCTGGACCGGGATGCGGGTCACGTTGCCCTGCGGGTTCGGCTCGCCGCGGCTCACCCGGTCGTCGGCCCGTCCGATCAGCCAGTCTCTGCTGGGGACCACCAGACCCGCCGGGGTGAACGCGATCTTGCGGAGTTCGGCGTGGCTGCCCGAGTCCTTGCGCCAGAGCCCGCTGACGATGTCGACGGCCTCCTCGGGCGTCGCCGCGAACTCCAGGCCCGCGTACACGGGAGCGCACGCGTCGAGGCCGAGGTCCTGTGCGGAGAGTCTGCGGCCTAGCCGCCGGGTGAACACCTCGGCGATCAGCGCGGGCGTGGTGCCGCGCGGTTGCTGGCCGCGCAGCCACCGCGTCACCGAGGTCTTGTCGTAGCGCAGATCCAGGCCGTGCTCCAGACCGAGCTGGTCAACGCGGCGGGCGAGCCCGGCATTGGAGAACCCGGCTTCTGCGATCAGTGCGGCGAGCTGGCGGTTGGGGGTGCGCTGCGAGGGTCGTTCCGTCATCAGCTCTGCGTTCTCCTGCCTTCCGGGCCAATCTTGCAGCCCTCATGGAACGGCGAGAATTTAGCGGTCAATACGGCCGGTGCCGCCACCTTCGCCCCGCATTCATCCGATCGTGTGGTGACGTGCCGTTTCTGCCCGGGTCTGGGGGCCGTGCGGAGGCCCTCGAACACGGTCGTACAGTGAATGCGGGCGTGCACCGCATTGCATCCGAGAAGTTCGACAGGGGAGCTGGCGTGAACGAGCTGCGATTTGTCCGGCTGGGATTCG
Source organism: Streptomyces sp. NBC_00212 (assembly GCF_045206365.1). Lineage (NCBI taxonomy): Bacteria > Bacillati > Actinomycetota > Actinomycetes > Kitasatosporales > Streptomycetaceae > Streptomyces > Streptomyces sp. NBC_00212. The sequence continues at coordinate 6,258,177 of NZ_CP108115.1, read as the reverse complement.
GCGAGGACTCGGTCGAGTACCAGGAGGCCTGGGACGAGCAGCGCCGGGTGCACGCGGCCCGGTTCGCCGACGAGATTCCGGACACCTGCCTGCTTCTGGAGCACCCGCCGGTCTACACGGCGGGCCGGCGCACCGAGGACAGCGAGCGCCCTCTCGACGGAACGCCGGTCATCGACGTCGACCGCGGCGGCAAGATCACCTGGCACGGGCCGGGCCAGCTCGTCGGCTACCCGATCCAGAAGCTGCCCCGCCCGGTGGACGTCGTCGCGCACGTACGCCGCCTCGAAGAGGCCCTGATCCGTACCGCCGCCGACTTCGGCCTGGCGACCACCCGGGTCGAGGGCCGCAGCGGGGTCTGGGTGCTCGGCGACCCGGTGGAGCAGCGCCCGAAGCTCGGCGGCCTCTCCCTCGACTTCGACCCGCGCCTGAACGACGACGAGTTCGACGCCCGGCTCAACGGCCCCGAGTACGCGCCCTCCAACGCCGGCCAGCGCCGCGAGGACCGCAAACTGGCAGCCATCGGCATCCGCGTCGCCAAGGGCGTCACGATGCACGGCTTCTCGTTCAACGTGAACCCCGACAACACCTGGTTCGACCGGATCGTGCCGTGCGGGATCCGCGACGCGGGTGTGACATCGCTCTCGTACGAGCTGGGCCGCGAGGTGACCATCGCGGAGGTCCTCCCGGTGGCCGAAAAGCACCTGCGCGACATCCTGGAAAACGCGGAACTCGCTCCGCGAGAGATCGAGCGGGCCTCCGCGTAGGAGCGCTCAGCCCTCAGAGTTGCCTGTGCGGGCACATCCAGCCCGTCCGGCGTTTGAGGACGAGCGCCCTCAAGGCGCGACGGGGGTCTGGGGGCAGAGCCCCCAGGGTCCCCTCGCCAAGGGAATGCCAGAGCACCCCGCAGGGGTTACCCCCGGCGGGAGCCGCACTCCACCCAAGCAAACAACGGGCGTACCCTAGGTTCGCCGAAGAATCGAAGTCACAGGGAGCCGGACGTGTCCGCAGTCGCACCCGACGGACGCAAGATGCTGCGCCTGGAGGTCCGGAACAGCCAGACCCCCATCGAGCGCAAGCCCGAGTGGATCAAGACCCGGGCGAAGATGGGCCCCGAGTACAACCAGCTGCAGAAACTGGTGAAGAGCGAGGGGCTGCACACGGTCTGCCAGGAGGCGGGCTGTCCGAACATCTTCGAGTGCTGGGAGGACCGCGAGGCGACCTTCCTCATCGGCGGCGACCAGTGCACCCGGCGCTGCGACTTCTGCCAGATCGACACGGGCAAGCCCGAGGCGCTCGACCGTGACGAGCCCCGCCGCGTCGGCGAGTCGGTCGTCACGATGGACCTGAACTACGCCACCATCACCGGCGTCGCCCGCGACGACCTGGCGGACGGCGGTGCCTGGCTGTACGCGGAAACGGTGCGCCAGATCCACGCGCAGACCGCGGAACGCGCCGAGGGCCGCACCAAGGTCGAGCTCCTGGCCCCCGACTTCAACGCGGTCCCCGAGCAGCTGGAAGAGGTCTTCTCCTCCCGCCCCGAGGTCTTCGCGCACAATGTCGAGACGGTGCCGCGGATCTTCAAGCGGATCCGCCCCGGCTTCCGTTACGAGCGCTCCCTCGACGTGATCACCAAGGCCCGCGACTACGGCCTGATCACCAAGTCGAACCTGATCCTCGGCATGGGCGAGACCCGCGAGGAGGTCAGCGAGGCGCTGCAGCACCTGCACGACGCGGGTTGCGAACTCATCACGATCACCCAGTACCTGCGCCCCTCCGTGCGCCACCACCCCGTCGAGCGCTGGGTGAAGCCGCAGGAGTTCGTGGAGCTGAAGGAGGAGGCCGACGAGATCGGCTTCTCCGGTGTGATGTCGGGTCCGCTGGTCCGCTCCTCCTACCGTGCGGGCCGCCTCTACCAGCAGGCGATGGAAGCCCGGAGCGCCGCCACCACCGCGTGAGCCCGGTCGCGTACCGAACGGACTGCGTGAACCCGCTCACAAGCGGCTACTGATCAGTAATGGCCGATTCGACGCGGCTCGTACCTCCCCCGCAGGTCGGGGCATGCGTACGGGCCGCGTCAGTGTTTTGCCGGTCCGCATCAATGTTTCATTGGCGTTTGACCGCTCGGACACGCCCTGGTAACACCAATCAGTGACCCTGGCTTTACGCACCGCGCATGCCCCCACACCCATCGCCCGTTTCTGACTTCCCGTCCCGAGGGGGGACCTCGACGATGCAGGCCGCTACCGCTCCGCAGACCGTGCGAGCCACCACGCTTCCGTCCGTCACCGGCGCGCTGCGCGCCATGGAGTCGCTGATCATGGGCTCCGGCCAGCGCACCGCCCGCCGCAACGCCTGGACCGCGGTGCTGGAGGACCGGCGCCGGGCCAAGGACCGCGTCGAGGCCCAGCACGTACTGGAGGCCGTGGCCACCCGCCGCTCCTAGGCCACGTAAACTTCCTGGTATGGCGAGGAAGGCAACCGCAGAGAGCGCTGCGAACGATGCGAATGCGGGGCGACTGAAGCAGATCGCCCTGACCTACAAGATGACCCGCAAGGCCGATTCCAAGATCGGACTTGTCATCGCCGGCGTGGGAATCGTCGTCCTCGGCGTCTTCCTCGCGATCGGTTTCCTGCTGGGGCACCCGGTCTATCTGGGCATTCTGGGCCTCCTGGTGGCCGTGCTGGCGATGGCCATCGTCTTCGGACGGCGTGCCGAGCGGGCGGCGTTCGGTCAGATGGAGGGCCAGCCGGGTGCGGCGGCCGCCGTGCTGCAGAACATCGGGCGCGGCTGGACCACCACGCCGGCCGTGGCGATGAACCGCAGCCAGGACGTCGTCCACCGGGCCGTCGGTCGGGCCGGCGTCGTCCTTGTGGCCGAGGGCAACCCGAACCGGGTGAAGTCCCTGCTGGCCGCCGAGAAGAAGAAGATGGCCCGCATCGTGGTGGACGTACCGGTCCACGACGTGATCGTCGGTGACGGCGAGGGCCAGGTGCCGCTGAAGAAGGTGCGCACCACGCTCCTCAAGTTCCCCCGCGTGCTGTCCGGCCCGCAGGTGACCGCGGCCAACGACCGGCTGCGCGCCATGGGCGACCTGATGAGCAACATGCCGCTGCCGAAGGGTCCGATGCCCAAGGGCATGCGGATGCCGCGCGGCGGAAAGATGCGCTGACCCTCACCTCGTGGACGAACGAAGGCGGCCCGGACCGACATGGTCCGGGCCGCCTTCTGACGTTCGTGGGGCCCCGGTCAGATCCTGACCTGCACCGCGCGGGCCAGGCGGTCGTGCAGGCCCCGGCCGTCGCGGTCCCAGATCAGCGCGGGGATCGCCAGGCACAGCAGTACGGTGCGGACGGTGACCCGGACGATGCCGAGCCGGCCGCCCTCCTCGGCGACCACGCGCAGGCCGAGCAGCCGCTTGCCGGGCGTGAACCCGACGGTCCCGATCGTCAGCACGCCGAGCACTAGGAACACGAGCAGCGCCCAGTTGCTCGCGCTGTGCGTGTTGCCGCGGGCGATCAACTGGTACGCGATCAGGGCGCACAGGCCCCAGTCGATGAAGATGGCGCCGAAGCGCCGGCCAAGGGGCGCCACCGAGCCGGGCCCGTCCTTGGGCAGACCGAGCCGCTCGCCCCGGTAGCCGAAGTCGACGCCCATCTCCTCGGCGGCCGCGCGGGGCCCCGAGAGCCACGATCCCATTGCTTGCCTGTTGTCCACGGATCCAACGGTACTGCGCCCGTTTTCGATCACTTCGGCCCGGGTCAGTCTTGGCAGCTTCGTCACCAGCCCGGTTAACTTGGGCGAAACAAACGGGTCACGCTTGAGAAATCCCGCCTGCCTATGGTCGGCTCCAGCGTGTGCCACCGCACTGGCCGCACGACCAAGCTGCAACCCCGCCCCTCCCCGGGTGGGAGTAGGAGGAGTTGGATGTTCCAGAACGGCGACGACGCGAAGAAGTTCATCGCGGACAACGACGTGAAGTTCGTCGACGTCCGGTTCTGCGACCTGCCGGGCGTGATGCAGCACTTCACGATTCCCGCGAAGGCGTTCGACGCGACGGAGGAGCTCGCCTTCGACGGCTCGTCGATCCGCGGCTTCCAGGCCATCCACGAGTCCGACATGGCGCTGCGTCCGGACCTGTCGACGGCCCGCCTCGACCCGTTCCGCCGTGACAAGACGCTGAACATCAACTTCTTCATCCACGACCCGATCACGGGCGAGCAGTACAGCCGCGACCCGCGCAACATCGCCAAGAAGGCCGAGGCCTACCTCGCCTCCACCGGCATCGCGGACACCGCGTACTTCGGCCCCGAGGCCGAGTTCTACGTCTTCGACTCGGTACGTTTCGAGACCTCCGCGAACCAGGGCTTCTACCACATCGACTCCGAGGCCGCCGCCTGGAACACCGGTGCGGTCGAGGACAACCGCGGCTACAAGGTCCGTTACAAGGGCGGCTACTTCCCGGCCCCGCCGGTCGACCACTTCGCCGACCTGCGTGCCGAGATCTCCCTGGAGCTGGAGAAGTCCGGCCTCCAGGTCGAGCGCCAGCACCACGAGGTCGGCACGGCCGGCCAGGCCGAGATCAACTACAAGTTCAACACGCTGCTCGCCGCAGCCGACGACCTGATGCTCTTCAAGTACATCGTGAAGAACGTCGCCTGGCGCAACGGCAAGACCGCGACCTTCATGCCGAAGCCGATCTTCGGCGACAACGGCTCGGGCATGCACGTCCACCAGTCCCTGTGGGCCGGCGGCGACCCGCTGTTCTACGACGAGCAGGGCTACGCGGGCCTCTCGGACACCGCCCGCTACTACATCGGCGGCATCCTCAAGCACGCCCCGTCGCTGCTGGCGTTCACGAACCCCACCGTCAACTCGTACCACCGCCTGGTCCCGGGCTTCGAGGCGCCGGTCAACATGGTGTACTCGCAGCGCAACCGCTCGGCGGCCATGCGCATCCCGATCACGGGCTCCAACCCGAAGGCCAAGCGCGTCGAGTTCCGCGCCCCGGACCCGTCGTCGAACCCGTACCTCGCGTTCTCCGCGCTGCTCCTCGCGGGCCTGGACGGCATCAAGAACAAGATCGAGCCGGCCGAGCCGATCGACAAGGACCTCTACGAGCTGGCTCCCGAGGAGCACGCCAACGTCCAGCAGGTCCCGACCTCGCTGCCGGCCGTCCTGGAGGCCCTGGAGGCCGACAACGAGTACCTGCAGGCCGGCGGCGTCTTCACCTCCGACCTGATCGAGACCTGGATCGACTACAAGCGCACCCACGAGATCGCCCCGATCCAGCTCCGCCCGCACCCGCACGAGTTCGAGCTGTACTTCGACATCTAGAAAGTAAAGCTCGAACTCGGCGGGTAGTTGGCCGAAGGACTCCCCCGAGCGTCTGCCTCCAGCAGGACCTGCTGGAGGCAGACGCTCGATCTGCTCGTAGGGGCACTGGGCTGCCGACGGCTGCAGAGTCAGTCTCCCTCCGGCGTTACCCACCACGGATCGTATTCGCGCACGAGCGGCTGGGTAGCTGGATGGTGGCGCAAACCGTGAGGCCCTGAAACGGGGGCTTCGGGCATGTCGATAAGCCAGTCCAGCACGGCATCGGACTGCATGTCCGGGTGTTCCAAGCCGTCGATCAAGGCATCAGGACCACGGGAGTCGTACGGCTGTGGCAGCGTGAAACCAGCTTCGACAGCATCGCGGACAATCTCTTCGCAGATCGCACGCCACCGTCCCTGGCCCCACCAATGACACGTATAGCTTGTCGAGCCCCCGATCGTCATCAGCCTCAAAGTCGTATCCGGACCAAGAAGTTCGCTGTCGAGGCGTTGCCATTTACGGATCTGCTCACGCACCGTCGACTGCACCTCCGGCCATCCGTCGCGGAACAAGGAGGAGACAGTCCGACCGTTGGGGAGTTCCCAGTCTGTATCAGTCAGTGACTGCTCGATCCCGTCCCAGTCGATACCTTCGTACGGGCAGACATGAGGCAGCACCGCGCGAGTCACCGCCATGTTCACTCGAGCCATCAGCACGTCCGAGGGAAGATGGTGAGCCTCCACAGCCGTTTCATTGCGCCAGCACCAGGCCGCAATACCCAGAGCCGCCGCATCGGGCACCGGATCCGGGTGCACGTTGCGGCCCGCCATACCGACAACCCAGCGCAGATAGGTGCTGAGATCGGGGTGCTGTACAGCTTCCTTGACGATGTCTGCAACCGGGATCTTCCGGTAGGAGGCTGCCGGGCCGAAGAGGGACAGTAGCGATTCTGCTTCGAACGCCTCCGCGGCTTCTGGATCAGCCCCCTCCACCACACGGACGCGAGTTGCATCGAGCAATCCCAACGCGCCGGCTCGATGTTGGACCACCGTGACCGCCTCGTCGCCCTGGAGGGTGACCGTGAGTTCGACCTCTTCATCGAGTGCGGAAAAAGACTCCGGGAAATCGCCGCACACGTCTTCATAGGGAAGAAATCGGAGCCGGCTTTCACGCGGGTAGTACTCAATGTCCAGCGCGGCGCTGGTACGCCACAGCGTGGCGAAGAGCATCGGGCCAGTTTCGGCATCCCAGTCCGAATCGTATTCGTCCGGGACCTCCCAGCCAGCCCAGTCGAGCGGGCCGAGCACTTCCATGAGCCGGTCTACGTACTCGCCCCACTGTTCGGTGTCCGGGCGACCCACTTGCCTCTCGGGTGCTGCTGCCTGGCTGCCCAACTGGCCGATGAGAGCTGCCGTACGTCTGCTGAAGAGCGATTCGGCCGACTCACCTTCCTCCGGGGTGACACCGGTGACGCTGTTGAGATACGCCGTATCGTCTGCCAGTTCCTGCTTGCGGCAGCGTGCGCACAAGTATCTGTACGGCTTACCCCACTTGGCGGAGTAGCGCGTCAGTGAGCGACTCTCTCGGCAGTCACGACACGGCCCATAGCCCTTCTTGGGCCACCACAGCCACCAGTCGCCGTCGTAGTCGCCGGGCGAGGGCACCATCCCGCGGCCCAGTAGCGTGTCGGCAAGTGCCTCCAGGCTGCCGCCGTTCCTGTGAGGCACCTTTGCGTACAACTGATCATGCGCCGCAAGCAGCTCGTCGTCCGTGACCGCCTCTTCTCCCTGTAAGCGGCGCCGCACGGATACCGCTGCGGCGAGTGCTTGGACGGCGGGATCATCCCGCCGAAGTGACTGCCTGCTGCTTTCGACGACGGCCATCGCCATGTCGACATCGGCTTCAGTGATTCCAGTGCTCCCCATGCTCCAGAGCTTACGGGCGACCTCTGACAGGGCTTTGAGTCAGTCTCCGGCGATGTCACCAGTGCGCGGACATACCGGGTCTGGTTCACGGAGCACATCATTTGTCTCCTTCCGGGAGAATACGCAAAGCCATGACAGTGCCATCCTCGCCGAAGGAGACCGCGCCCCACTTCGGAGCGGTCGCACCATTCGGCAGCGTGGAGCGGAGCTCGTATGCACGGCGCCGGTACGCCTCGACCCTCCCTTCAACCAGAAGCTGATACAGGTCCTCTGCCATCCCTGAGAACGCCTCGACGCGGGTCCTGTTCAACCTGAAGACCTGGTCAGTACCGAAGAAGCGTGTCGCGCCGAAGCCATGCTCTGCGTCCCGGACACTGGATGATCCTGCGAATGTTCGCTGTTCGTAGTACTTGCGACCCTGATCGCTGGTCAAGTACTGCGCGATCTCCATACCAGCGCCGGCGAATGCCAGTTGGCCCGCGGCACCGGTTCGGGCAAGTACCTGACCAAACCATGCGCGATCTTTTCGTGGAATGAGGAAGCCGTCATGGAAGCCTTCCTCGCCAGCGCGGGCAGGCACCCTCACAGCGTTGACATACGGAGGGTTCCGCTTCGACGGCACGACGTCCGCACTGTCGCGTCCCGTAATCGATCGCTCAGGTAACAGCCCCTGGCCCGGTGCCTGCAGAGCGTGGACTGTGATGCCCTCCTTGGCTAGCAGTTCGGTGGACATCAAGAGGCAGGGCGTGGTGTTCCATTCGGCGAGGTGAAAATGTTCAGCGCGCTCACTGGCCCTGGCCAGTTGCTTGAAGGCTGAGCGGTCAGTCTTCCCCGTGCTCTTGGTCGTCTTCTGGTGATTTCCGTTGACCGTCACCACGAAGAGCCGGGACGGTTCGCCGGGCTTCCATGCCTCGATGAAGAAGTCAGGCCGTGGTCGAGCGCCCAGGGAAGGCCGCGGGCCGGAGCGCGCGAATCCAGCCAGCAGCACCGACTCGGCATCGACAGTCGAGACCAGATAATCCGGGAAGCGGGCCCGCACCGTGCGCTCTGCGATTGCCAACCCCAGTGCCCGTCCCAACTCCCGGGCCTGCATCCCCCTGTAGGAGAGTTCTGGGTTCTGCCCCTCCTCGGTGAGAGCCAGGTAGCCACTGGCACCGGCTCCCAGGGCCTGGCAGTACTTCAGGGCCTGCCAGTGCTCGGCCAAGCCTCTTCCGCGCCCATGACGAGCCAGAGTGGCCGCTCGCGCGAAGACGCCGAGCAACTCCCAAGGCGTGGTGGCGAGATCGTTCCGTTCGGCCGTCTGTAGCGGTTCCAGCCCGGGCTTACGAGGAACTCGTTCCTCCTCGCCTCGCTCACGTGCACGTTTGCGGGCGATGGCTGTGGCTGCCTTGTCGGTGTCCATCACCAGCGAGGCTGTCGAATTGACGCGTACGGGGATCTGGTGACGCAGTAGTGCGAGGGTGCTTTCCGCAGGTACTGACATGGAGTGTCACGGTATGGAGGGGAGAGCGGGCGCACGCAAGTGCGCATGGGCGCCCGGGGGACTCCCGGTAGGTGGACTACCGCTCGGATGGTGCCCCTCCGGTCCGCAGCCCCGGCGGGTGCACAGTGTGCACCCGTTGTGCACCAGGCCCGTCATCAAGGTCACATACTCGCAGGTCAGAATGGCTTCCGTGCTGTACTTCGACCCCTAAGCCCCCGCGGCTCCGCGACACCCCGAGCCCCGCTGCCCCTCCCGGGCGGCGGGGCTCGCTGCGTTCCCCTCCATCGGGTGGATCGCCGTACACGGCCGGGCAGTTGGGGGATTTTTGCGGGAAAGTGGGCGGATTCCTAGCTACTTGCCCCTGAAAAAGGGTTCGTCCAGCTGAGGGGCGGTGCCGGGGGCGGGTCGTGGTGATGTCGCCTGCGGGTGGCTTCGCGTCAGTGGCTGACGACGGCCATCCGCTGGAGGTTGTAGGCGAAGATCCCGAGTCCGGCCCAGGTCTGGGCGCCGGTCAGGCGGCGCAGGCGGGTGCGGCGGAAGCCGAAGCTGCGCTTGAGATGGCTGATCCGGGCTTCGATGCCAACCCGCCAGTTACGCATGCGCCGGAAGGGGCGGCTGCTTTCGTACTCACGGCGAGCTCTTCCCAACGTGCCCTTGCGCTGGAGGCCGATCCGCCGGACGCCGAGTTCGGCCAGGGCCCGGTCGTTGGCCGCGGTGCCGAAGCCGCGGTCGGCAACCACGGTTGCCGGCACCCGGCCTGTCCGCGCGGTCACCCGCTCGACCGCGGGTACCAACTGCGGCGCGTCGGCGGGGTTCCCGCGCTGGACCTGGTGGTCGACGACGAAGCCATGTTCGTCCTCGGCCACCAGCGCGGTATAGCCGAACTGGGTGGGGTGCTGGGGCTTGCCCTTGCGGATCGGCCGGGCATCGGGGTCGGCCAACGAGACCAGCCGGTCGGGAATCGTGCGGATGCCGGCCAGCCGCAGTTTGGTCTGCTCCAGCAGACCCGGGTGCCAGCCACGGTCTCGGCCAGCTCGCCGACCAGGCCCCTGAGCCGTCCCGACGGCCGGTTGCCCAGCGCGCGGCGAGCGTTGCGTTCCACGGCGACCATGTCCCGCAGCGCCGCGCGGGCGATGGCGGCGACCTCACCGGTGAGCCGGTCGATCTCGCCCAGAGCCTTTCCGGTACGCCGCCGCAGGGTGCGCGAGATCTCCTTCAGACGACGGCCCGCCGACCGGCTGCGATCGCGGAATCGGGTACGCCGGGCCGCGCCGGCGGCCTTGATCCGGCCTACCAGCCGGCCCAGCCTGCGTACCCCGTGCGCCAGCAGGTCGGCGTCCGTGGGGTGGTCGATGTCGGCCTCGATCACCGTGGTATCGATCCGCAACTTGCGGCACCGCAGCAGCTTTTCCTCGACGAGCTTGCCCAGCAGTGCGGCGTTGAGTTGTTCGACGACCTGACCGCCACTGCGCCGGACAAGCTTGATCAAAGTGGTCGGATGCGGCACCGGCGACATCAGCGGGATTCGGCAGAACCGCCGCCAGCTCAGTGAGTCGGCCACCTCACGGCAGAGCGTCTCGTAGCCGAGCTGGTAACGATGCTTGAGGTACAGCAGCCGCAGCAACGTCTCGACCGGCACCGACGGCCGACCCAGCCGCTCGGCAAACACCGCCCGCCACGGAGCGATGAACCGCTCGTCATCCAAGAAAGCGTCAACCCTGGCAAGTTCGACGGGCAGCTGCCGCGCCTGCTCCGGCAGCACCTCCCACCACGCGTCCTGCACGCCCGCGACACGCAGCACCGCCACCACCCCCAGCCGGCCCGACCCAACCCCACTGTGACGGCCACGGGCAGCCCGCACCAGCTCTCCGCCCAAGTCACCCCACCGGAGGCCGCGACTTCTTCAGGGGCAAGTAGCTAGGGGGCGGCATGGCGGAGGTGTTGGGCGAGCAGCCCGTTGATGAGCAACTGCGGTACCGGTCAAGCTCGTTGGAGGCGGCGCGGCGGCGGCCGGTGACCTCCCGGACCATGGCGCGGCGGTTGCCTCAGCTCGTGCGGAAGGCGCTGGCGCTGGCCTGGCGGGTGGATCGGCGGGCCGTGCTCGTGCTGCTGTGCTGTCAGGCGCTCTCGGGGTTCTTCGAGGCGTTCGGGCTGCTCGCCACGACGCGTACGATCACCGCGCTGATCGCGAGCGGCGACATCGCGCACCGGATGCGCGACGCGCTGCCGTCGATCGCGGTGCTCGCCGGGGCGGCCGGGCTGCGGGCGCTGCTCGGGATCGTGGTGGTGAACATCTCCGGCCGGCTCTCGCCGCGGATCTCCCGCGAGGCCGAGATGCAGATGCTCGGGGCCGCCGTACAGGCCGAGTTGTCGGCGTACGACCAGCCCGGGTTCAACGACAAGCGCGAGGCGGCCGACCGGGGCGCCGAGGTCGCCCAGCAGCTCCTCACCGATTCGCAGGACCTCATGGCGTGCGTGGCCTCGCTGGTCGCGGCGGCCGGGGTCGTGACCGTGCTGCATCCCGCGCTGCTCCCCCTGCTCCTGCTCGCCGCGCTGCCGCAGGGCATCGCCGGGGTGAAGGCCGCGCGGGTGCACTACGAGGCGTCGCGGGCGATGAGCGCCGAGCGGCGCACGCTGAGTCTGCTGCGGTGGTTCGTGATCGACAAGGACACCGCCGATCAGCTGCGGTCCTGCACGATGGCGGACTTCCTGCTCGACCGGTACCGGGCGATCGGGCGGCGGGTGGACGCGGCGACCGACAAGGCCGTGCACCAGGGCGCCCGCTACTCCGTGCTCGGCTCGCTGGTGGGCGGGGTCGCGGCCGGGGTGGTGTGGGGCGCCCTCGCCTGGCTGCTCGGGTCGGGGCGGATGTCGGTGGCGTCCGCGGGCACCGCGGTGTTCGCGCTGCGCACGGTGGCCTCGTCGCTGCGCGGTGTCGTCGGGTACGGGACGCGGCTCTTCAGGACCGGGCTCTACCTCGACGACTGGGCCGAGTTCATCGAGGAGGCCGGCGGGCACCGGATGGCGCGCGGCAAAGTGGCGCCGCCCGCGCCGGAGGTCGTGCGGGCCGAGTCGTTGACGTACCGCTATCCCGGCAGCGAGCGGCCCGCCCTGGAGAAGGTGACGGTCGAGGTGCGCAAGGGCGAGGTGCTCGCGCTCGTCGGCGAGAACGGGTCCGGCAAGACCACCCTCAGCAAGCTGCTCACCGGGCTCTATCTGCCCAGCGAAGGGGCGGTGACGTGGGACGGGGTCGCGGTGGAGCGGTGCGATCCGCCGGCCCTGTGGCGGCAGACCGCGGTCGTGCCGCAGGACTTCGCGCACTGGCCGATGTCCGCGCGCGACAACATCACGCTGGGGCAGCCGCACGGGGGCGACGCGTCGGTACGCCGCGCGGCCGCCCACTCCGGCGCGGCGGAGGTCGTCGACGGGCTGCGCAGCGGGCTCGACACGCTGCTCGCGCGGGAGTGGTTCGGGGGTGTGGAGCTGTCCGGCGGGCAGTGGCAGCGGATCGCGATCGCGCGGGCCTTCCACCGTCCGGCCGGACTGCTGGTGATGGACGAGCCGACGAGCGCGCTCGACGAGCGCGCCGAGCACCGCATCTTCACCGGCCTGCGGACGGTCGCCCGCGACCGGGCGGTGGTCCTGGTGACCCACCGCCTCGCGAACGTCGCGGTCGCGGACCGCATCGTCGTCCTCGACCGGGGCCGGGTCATCCAGGAGGGCACCTTCGACCAACTCGTCGCCGCAGAAGGCCTGTTCAGGGAGTTGTGGACGCTGCAGAACGACCGGGCAGGAGTGCCGGGGCCGCGGGAGGGTGCGTGAACGGGCCCTCTCGGGCGGGGGCCGCACGGGGGTGCGCACAAGGGCAGCCCCTCACGCGCCCGAGCCCGCCGCCCATTTCTGCTCGACCTTGCCCAGCCGCCAGTACGCCAGCGCGGCCGCCCACACCACCACGAACAGGCCGACGATGACGAAGCCGACGTTGTCCAGGTCGAGGCCGGCGATCCAGCCGCTGACCGGGTCGGTGAGGTCGAGCTTCTCGTGCAGGACGCCGACCAGCTCGATGGTGCCGATGAAGAAGGCCACCGCGATCGACAGGCCGGTGATGGTGAGGTTGTAGTAGACCTTGCGGACCGGGTTCGAGAAGGCCCACTGATAGGCGAAGTTCATGAACGTGCCGTCGAGGGTGTCGAACAGGCTCATCCCGGCGGCGAACAGCAGCGGCAGGCACAGGATCGCGTACCAGGGCAGTCCGGCGGCGGCGCCCGTGCCGGCCATCACCATCAGGGTGACCTCGGTCGCGGTGTCGAAGCCGAGGCCGAAGAGGAAGCCGAGCGGGAACATCTGGCCGGGCCGCGAGATGGACTTGGTGAAGCGGCCCAGGATGCGGTTCATGAAGCCCCGCGAGTCCAGGTGCGCTTCGAGCTCCTTCTCGTCGTACGCACCCGCGCGCATTGCCCGGAACACCTTCAGGATGCCGAACAGGGCGACCAGGTTGAGCGCCGCAATGAGATAGAGGAAGGAACCGGAGGCCGTCGTTCCTACCACGCCCATCACCTGGTGGGTGGTGGAGTCCTCGTTCATCAGCGTGCCCGCGAGCTGGGCACCGCCCGCCACCAGCGCCGTGAGGACCACGACCACGCTGGAGTGGCCGAGCGCGAACCAGAAGCCCACGGACACCGGCCGCTTGCCGTCGGCCATCAGCTTGCGGGTGGTGTTGTCGATGGCCGCGATGTGGTCGGCGTCGAAGGCGTGCCGCATGCCGAGGGTGTACGCGGTGATGCCGAGGCCTATGCCGTACGTCTTGGTGCCGACCGCGTAGTGCTCGGGGGCCACGAGCAGGAACAGGACGCCGAAGGCGACGACATGGAGGGCGGCTATCACCGCGAGCAGGACGGCGGTGCGGACGGTGTCCTCGCGCCGCCAGTGGAAGGACGGCGCGGCGGGGGCGCCCGTCTCGGGGGACGTGCGAACGGGCAGGGTCATGCGGGTCACGCTCCAGCACCTCGTGGATCACTTCGTGAGATGCCGCGGCCGGTCTCCTGGCTGACGGGCGGGTGCCTTGGTCCCGGCCTTCCCGGGCAGGTGGATCCTGGCCAGTGGCGTCGCGAGGGGACGGCGGCTCCCCGGAACCCGGGGAACCCGATCACAGTGGCGAGGGCCGCTCCGGTTTCGCACCGGAATTCCCGAACACCACGGCGCCGTCACCCTAGACGCTGGGGAGTTGCCTGCCCAACCGCACCCCCGTGCGGGTATCGAAGATCACACGGGGCACGGGGGCTCGGCCCACCGGACGCCCCGGGGCGGACCCGGGTCACGTCTCCCGGCATCGCGGGGGCATGACCCGGGCCGTGGTGCGGGGCTCAGCGCCCGTCGTAGATCAGCGCGCGCACCATCCGGCAGGTCGTCTCCGACGGCGGGCGCACTCCGATGAGCGCGGCCACGGTGCGTATCTTGCGGTCGGGCGCCTGCTCCGGCCGGTACACCCCCGTGTCGAGCAGGGCGATGGCCAGGCGCATGGCCTTCAGACGCCGGTTGTGGGACTCGTACCACACGCGCGGACGCCCGGCGGGCAGCGGCACCTTGTGAAGAGGCTTGAGGGACAACTGTTTCGGGGCGTGCGAGGTGAGTACGGCAGCGGTCATGGGCATCCTCCTGGGCAGTCGGGAACCCTCACTTACTGACTCAATTTTACTGGGAGGCACTGACAATCGGCCCTGGCCAGCCGGGCTTTGGGGGGCGGATCGCGGGTAGCCTGGCGGCCATGGAGATCTGGATCAACCCGGCCTGTTCGAAGTGCCGCAGCGCGGTGGACCTGCTGGACGCGGAGGGCGCCGAGTACACGGTGCGCCGCTACCTCGAAGACGTGCCCTCGCCCGACGAGATCCGGGCCGTGCTCGACCGGCTCGGCCTCGAACCGTGGGACATCACGCGCACGCAGGAGGCCGCCGCGAAGGAGCTCGGCGTCAAGGACTGGCCGCGTGACGCGGACTCCCGCGAGCGCTGGGTTTCCGCGCTCGCCGAGCACCCCAAGCTGATCCAGCGGCCGATCATCACGGCGGACGACGGGACGGCGCTGGTGGCCCGGACCGACGAGGCCGTGCGCGACGCTCTGTCGCGGTAACGCGGGTCGGGCTAACCCCGGTCCAGCTGGGCCTCGGCGTCCGCCAGGAGCTCGGTCACCCGCGCCCCGAACCGTACGTCGCAAGGGTGTGGCACCCCAGTGCGGGCCGCTTCGAGGAGCGCGTCAAGCGCCGCGCCGAACGCGTCAAGCGCGCCGCCCCACCCCGGCATGACCGCCCGGCCCGCCTCACCCAGCACCGAGACCTCGACGCCCGCGGCCGCCGGGGGCGCCGTGAAGCTCAGGTCGGCGGTGCTGGAGGCGCCCGAGGCGTGACGCAGGATCAGGTGGGCGGTGTCGCCGGGGCCGGGTGCGGCCGTCAGCGCGGTCACCTCGCCGAGCACCCGGGTCAGCACGGCGAGCGCGTGCGGGCCGACGTCCCAGAGCGCGCCCTTCTCACCCCGCCAGGGCGAGGCGGCGTACGGGCCGCGCTCGGCGCCCGGAGTGAACAGCGACCCGTACCACTGGGCGCGGCCGCTGAACCAGCCGTCCACGGCGGCCTGTTGGGCCAGCCACGCGGCGGTCTCCTTCGCGAACCGCAGCGTGAAGAAGACGACGGAGGCGACCCGGGCTCGCTCGGCCGCGTCGGCCAGCTCGCGGGCGCCCGCCACGCTCGTCGCGACCGGCTTGTCCAGGAGCAGGTGGCAGCCCGCCCCGGCGGCCCGCATCGCCAGCGGCGCCTGGACGTCCGGCGGCAGCGCGAAGGCGACGGCGTCGCAGTCCGCGAACAGCGCGTCGGCGTCCTCGTACACCGCGACCCCGTGCTGCTCCGCGAGCGCGGCCGCTGCCTCGGGCCGCCGCCCCCACACACCTACGAAGTCGACGCCGGGGTGCGCGGCGAGCGCCGGGGCGTGCGTGGCGACGGCCCAGGGGCCGGTGCCGAGGAGGCCGATGCGGGTGGTGCCGGCGGTCTGGTTCATGGGGGTCAGTCTGCCGGGCACGAATTCCGGTGGCGGGGCGAGGGGGGTGGAATGTTACGTTTCCGGGGCCGGCCGCGGGACTCCGGCGCGACTTCCGGGACTTGCCTCTACAGCAAACATTTCGCTGCTCGCGCCCCCATTCCCCGGCCGGCTTCCACTTCACGCACGGGGGACCTCCATGGCTCAGGAGAGCTACGCCGACCTCGTGGCGGCCGAGGACGTACTGCTCTTCGTCAATGCCGCCGTCACCGCCACCGGGCAGCGCGAATTCCGCTCGGGCGCGGCCGAGCAGCGGCTCTCGCTCGACTTCCTCCACGCGTACGTGCGGGTCAACTACCGCAGGGTGTACGCCGCGGTGCTCGCCCTGGACATCAACGACCACAACGCGGCGCTGATCGTGCGCCACCTCCTGGAGAGCGCGGGCGAGGCGAGCGCCGAGGAGAAGCGCACCGAGGGGCAGCTGATCGCGGCCCGGCTCGCGGTGCTCCCGCCGCAGCGGGTGTACCGGCTGCTGCGCGCGCTGCGGGCGGCGAAGGTCAACAACCGGCGCACCCGCGCCATCTTCCGCGACTGGCTCGCGGCCCGCCCTGACCCGGCGTTCGACGCGGTGAAGTACCGCGGCGGCCTGAAGTCCGCGGCCCGGCACGCCCATCTCCCTTACGGTGGTGGGGAGTTGGGGGATTTCCTGTTCCGGCCCGGCCGCCGGCCCCGCTACGAGCACCCCCTGCTCGACGCCCACCGCCGCGCGCACTACGAGCAGGCCGCCCTGTACGAGCTGCCGTTCACCGTGGCCGAGGGGTTCGCGGCCCGGCACGGGGTGCCGCGCGAGGTGTTCCTGGAGCGGATCGCGCCCCGCACCACCCGCCTGGAGCGGCTGCGCATCCAGTCGCGGGCCGGGGCCGCGCCCGCCGACCTGGCCACCATGCCGCTGACCCGGCTCGCGCTGTACGTCCTCTCGCTCGGCCTCGACGAGCGGGCGCGGCGCCGGGCCGAGCTGACGGGCGCGCTGCGGGCCTCGGCGCTGCGCGCGGCCGGGCCGCACGCGGGCAGCTGGGGCCGCGTCTCGGCGGTGCTCGACGACAGCTACTCCTCCGGCGGCTCCGGCGAGAAGCGGCGCCGCCCGCTCGCGGTGGCCCTGGCCTGCCACTTCCTCCTGGCCGCGCTGGCCGGTGCGGGGGCGTACCGCGGCCGGTGGACCTCGGGCGGCACGGATCCGCTGCTGGTCCGGCCGTCCGGCGCGACCCCGCTCGGCTCGTGCGTCCTGGACGCGCTCGACGACTCCCCCGAGCGGCTCGTGATCGTCTCCGACGGCTGGGACAACGCGCCGCCGGGCCTGGCGGGCGAGGTGCTGCGGGTGTGGCGCACCCGGCTCGCCCCGGACCGCCGCACCCGTGTCGTCCACGTGAACCCCGTATACGACGCGGACGGCTTCGACGTGCGCCGCCTCGCCCCCTCGGTGCCCACGGCCGGCATCCGCGACGCCGAGGACCTGCCCGCCCTGGTGGAGATCGCCGAGTTCGCCGAGGGACGCACAGGCCTGGCCGAGCTGTACACGTATCTGGACCGCCGCACGGCCGACTTCACCGGGGGCAGCCGATGACCTCGCTCGATCTGACCGGGCTCAGCGCCGGGCCCGCCCAGGTGTGGGGCGGCATCCGGCTCGTGCCGTTGCTGCGCGCGGAGCCGGTGGCGGGGCTGCGGCTGAGCCGGGAGGTGTACCGGGACCCGGTGGGCGCGGACGTGCGCCTGAACGACACCACCCGCTACACCTCCTACATCCCGCACGGCTTCGTGGCCGACTGGTCGGGCGAGGGCCCTTCGGCCGCGTACGGCACGGCGCTGGGCGACGCGCCGGCGAGCCGGCTGCCGCTGCACCGGATGGCGAAGCGGCGGCCCGGCGACCGGCTGCGCTTCCTGCCGCTGCACCTGGCCCTTGAGGGCTATCTGGCGCTGCACTTCGGCGGCCCCTGCGTGCAGTGGGACACCTGGTCGCGCCAGGCGCTGCGCGGCGGGCTCTCGCCGCGCGTGGAGAGCGCCTACCTCGGCGCGGACGTGCCCCAGCTCGCCGACGCACTGCGGGTGTTCGAGATCCACCCGGGCCAGTGCGGTGTCCTCGTGTACGCGGCGGACGCGCTCGGTGCCGCCTTCGCGGTGCCGCACCCGGACGACTACCGGGCGCTGCACGCCACCCTGCTCCAGGACCTGTTCGGCGAGCTGATCCACCAGTACGCGCAGTACGGGCGCCCGGTCGCCGAGTTCACCGCCCGCGTCGACGAACGGCACGTGCGCACCCTCGCGGACCTGCGCGCGGCGGCCCGCGCTCAGGAGCGGGCCTGGCGCGAGGCGCACGACACGGTCATGGCCGCCGAGCTGTACGACACCTCGTACGCCTTCAGCCGGGTGTACCGGATGGGCGGCTTCGACCTGTGGCGCTTCCTGCCGCCGTTCCACCGGGGCGGCGCCGCCCAGCACATCGGCGAGGCGATCACCGACCGCAAGGGCAGGGTGGCGTATCTGAAGACGTTCCGGCTCTCCGAGAACCAGGTGCGGCGCGGTCATCTGCTCCAGAGCCTGGCCGCCCACGACTGGGACCCGGTACGAACCGCCGAGGCGCTGGGCACCGTACCGGAGGAACTGACGAGGCGGATCCGCAATGCGGGCTTCGCGGCACTGCTGCGGCACCCCAGGTAACACCGGGTTCACAAACGGGCAACGGACGGGAAATGCCGGGGTGTGAGGCTGCCGGGCAGACAGCAACGCCGCAGCGTGGCAGCGCGCAGGCACCCCGCAGCTCCCGCAAAGGATGGCTTCCGTGACGTACAAGGCCGAGTACATCTGGATCGACGGCACCGAGCCGACCGCCAAGCTCCGTTCCAAGACGAAGATCATGGCCGGTTCGCCCGTCGCCGTCGCCGAGCTGCCCATCTGGGGCTTCGACGGGTCCAGCACCAACCAGGCCGAGGGCCACGCCTCGGACCGCGTCCTGAAGCCGGTCTTCTCCTGCCCGGACCCGATCCGCGGCGGCGAGAACGTCCTCGTGCTGTGCGAGGTCCTGAACATCGACGGCACCCCGCACGAGTCCAACACGCGTGCCCTGCTGCGTCCGCTCGCCGAGCGGTTCGCGGGGCAGGAGCCGATCTTCGGCATCGAGCAGGAGTACACCTTCTTCGACGGCGACCGCCCGCTCGGCTTCCCCGTCGGCGGCTTCCCGGCCGCGCAGGGCGGCTACTACTGCGGCGTCGGCGCGGACGAGATCTTCGGCCGCGAAATCGTCGAGAAGCACCTCGACCACTGCCTCGCCGCGGGCCTCGGCATCTCCGGCATCAACGCCGAAGTGATGCCAGGACAGTGGGAGTTCCAGGTCGGCCCGCTCGCCCCGCTGGAGGTCTCCGACCAGCTGTGGATCGCCCGCTGGCTGCTCTACCGCACCGCCGAGGACTTCAACGTCTCCGCCACCCTCGACCCCAAGCCGGTCAAGGGCGACTGGAACGGCGCGGGCGCGCACACCAACTTCTCGACGAAGGCCATGCGCGAGGGCTACGACGCGATCATCACCGCGTGCGAGGCGCTCGGCGAGGGCTCCAAGCCCATGGACCACGTCAAGAACTACGGCGCCGGCATCGACGACCGCCTGACCGGCCTGCACGAGACCGCCCCGTGGGACCAGTACAAGTACGGCGTCTCCGACCGCGGCGCCTCGGTGCGCATCCCGTGGCAGGTCGAGGTGGACCAGAAGGGCTACATCGAGGACCGCCGCCCCAACGCCAACGTCGACCCGTACGTGGTGACCCGCCTCATCGTCGACACCTGCTGCACCGGCCTGGAGAAGGCCGGCCAGGTCTGAGCCGTCCACCCCGGTTCTGAAGGGCGTCTGCCGCTGGTGCGGCGGGCGCCCTTCGGGGTTCCGCCGTGGAGGGGTGGATTCCGGTCACGCTCCGCCAAGGATCCGTATCAGTCCGTGGGAGGGGCTGCTGCACCGGGCGGATCGTCTGGTTGAATGGGGACATGGCCAGCATCCAGAACCCCGTGACAGGTCGCAGCGACCTTGAGCCGTTCTGGCCGTCCCGTCAGGACCACGACTTCGACCGGGTGTGTTGCCGCGCGACGAACGCGCCGGCCCTCTAACGCCTCGATCCACTCCAGGCCTTCGGCCCGCGCGCAACGACGTACGTCTCCTGCCGACGACTCTCCGCGCGAAAGAGCTGACCCCTCATGGCGAACACCCGTACCCTCCCCTCCGCCGACGCCCACACCCCCCTGCCGCTCGGCCGGCACCGACTGCGGGCCGTGGACCGCGACGAGGTGGCCCGTCCTGCCCCGTCCCAGGTCATCGACTTCCTTCCGCCGGGCGCCACTTGGCTGCCAGCCCCCCAGCACACCCTGCCCGCGCTGCCGGGCCAGCCGCCGATGGTCGGCTATCTGGTGCTCGTCCCGGCCGACCAGCAGCCCGCGCTGCTCGCCGCGGCGCCCGAGCCCCTGACGCCGGTCCCGGTCGGGTCCGCCTCCTTCGGCGGGGACGCGCTCGTGCGGATCGACACCGTGCGGCGCACCGCCGAGGTGGACGGGGCCATGCTCGACCTCACCTACCTCGAATTCGAGCTGCTGGCCCACCTGGTGGCGCACCCGCACCGGGTGCACACCCGCGACCAGCTCGTCACCACGGTCTGGGGCTACGGCCACGTCGGCGACGGCCGCACGGTCGACGTCCATGTCGCCCGGCTGCGCCGCAAGCTGGGCGCGGAGCATCGCGGGGCGATCCAGACGGTGCGGCGCGTGGGGTACAAGTACGCGCCCTGACAAGGGAGTTGGAGGGCGGGGCGTCGACCGGCGCCCCGCCCTTTTGTGTCCGGCGTCCCCGTCTCCCTTCGTACGGTGCCTCGCCGGTCGGGCGAAGCGCGAGGTCGGGGGTGTTGCCGGCAACACCCCGGAAGCGGGGGCGGAGCCCAGTGACCGGCGGCGGTCGGCCCGGCGACACTGGAGGCCGGGTACTAGGGAGACGGGGACGCACATGAACGCCGCCAAAGCACGGGACGCGCTGCTCGCGGGGGTTCGGGGCTTCGCGTTGAGCCTCGTTTCGATCGTCGGGTCGATCCTGCTGTTCACGCTCAGCGTCGTCTCCATCGCCCTCATACCCATCGGCATCGGCGTGCTGACCACCCCGCTGGTCATCGGGCGGGTGCGGGCCCACGCGAACTTCCGGCGCGAGCTGGCCGCCCGCTGGAGCGGGGTGCGGATCCCGTCGGCGTACCGGCCGTTGCCGCACCGACGGGGTCCGACCGGCTGGGTCGGGCGGTGCACGGTCATGCTGCGCGACCCGGCGACCTGGCACGACCTGCGCTGGATGCTCGCCGACATGACGGCCGGGTTCGTCACCGCGCTGCTGCCGCCGACGCTGATCCTGTACATGGCGTACGGCTGGGTCCTCGCGCTCGGCGTGTGGCGGCCGATCGCGGACGCGGGCGGCGACTGGTTCCTGTTCGTCCACGTCGTCAGCCAGCAGAGCGCGAACGCCGCGGCGGCGCTCGGCACCGCGATGTTCGTGCTCGCCATGTTCGTCAACCCGGCCCTACTGCGCGGCCACTTCAAGCTGGCCCGGGCGCTGCTCGCACCGTCCCGCGAGGCCGAGCTGGCGCGGCGCGTCGACCGGCTCACCGAGACCCGGCACGACGCGGTGGACACCTCGGCGGCCGAACTGCGCCGCATCGAGCGGGACTTGCACGACGGGGCGCAGGCCCGCCTGGTCGCCATGGGCATGAACCTGGGCACCATCGAGGCGCTCGTCGAGACGGACCCGGCGAAGGCCAAGCAGCTCCTCGCGATGGCCCGCGCGTCCTCCGCCGAGGCGCTGGCCGAGCTGCGCGACCTGGTGCGCGGCATCCACCCGCCGGTCCTGGCCGAGCGCGGACTCGCGGACGCCGTACGGGCGTTGGCGCTGCGGCTGCCGGTGCCGACCGACGTGTCGGTGGACCTGCCGCCGCGGGCCCGCGCCGAGGCGCCGGTCGAGTCGGCCGCGTACTTCGCGGTCAGCGAGGCGCTCACCAACGCGGTCAAGCACGCGGACGCGGACAGCATCTGGGTCGACCTGTCGTACGAGTCGGGCGCGCTGCGCGTGTCGGTCGGCGACAACGGCAAGGGCGGCGCGAGGACCGGGGCGGGCACCGGCCTGACCGGGGTCGAGCGCCGGCTCGGTACATTCGACGGCGTCCTGGCCGTCAGCAGCCCCGCGGGCGGTCCCACCCTGGTGACCATGGAGATCCCTTGCGAGTTGTCCTAGCCGAGGACCTGTTCCTGCTCCGCGACGGCCTGGTCAGAATGCTGGAGGCGTTCGACTTCGAGATCCTCGCCGCCGTGGAGAGCGGCCCCGAGCTGACCCGGGCGCTGGCGGAACTGGAGCCGGACGTCGCGATCGTCGACGTCCGGCTTCCGCCGTCGCACACCGACGAAGGCCTCCAGTGCGCGCTCGCCGCCCGCCGCGCCCGGCCCGGCCTGCCGGTCCTGATCCTGTCCCAGCACGTGGAGCAGCTGTACGCGCGCGAGCTCCTCGCGGACGGCAACGGCGGGGTCGGCTACCTCCTCAAGGACCGGGTGTTCGACGCGGCGCAGTTCGTCGACGCGGTACGCCGGGTCGCGGGCGGCGGCACCGCGATGGACCCGCAGGTCATCCAGCAGCTCCTGTCGCGCCGCGCGCAGGACGAGCCGATGGGCGGGCTCACCCCGCGCGAGCTGGAGGTGATGGAGCTGATGGCGCAGGGCCGCTCGAACGTGGCGATAGCCGAGCGTCTCGTCGTGACCGAGCGGGCCATCGCCAAGCACACGTCCAACATCTTCGCGAAGCTGGGCCTGCCGGTCTCCGACGACGACAACCGCCGGGTGCTCGCAGTGCTCGCCTACCTCGACCGCGGCTGAGGCGGGCGGGGGCCTGGGCGGCGACTGCGGGGTTCCGCGGCGATTTCGGGTTAGCCTGGCAAAACAATGAACCGCATGATCACGCCCTGGGGCGAGCACGACCTGACCCGATTCCCCGAAGACCCCCGCGACCCGCTGCGGGCCTGGGACGCCGCCGACGACTATCTGCTGCGGCACCTGGCCGGGATCACGGACCTGGACCTCTCGGGGACCGTCGTCGTCACCGGCGACCGCTGGGGCGCGCTCACCACGGCGCTTGCCGAGCACGGCCCCGTCCAGATCAGCGACTCGTTCCTGGCCCAGGAGGCGACCCGGGCCAATCTGGCGCGGGCGGGCTCCGCGCCGGATTCCGTACGCCTTCTGTCGACGCGGGACGAGGTGCCCGAGCGGGTCGACGTGCTGCTCGTGCGGGTACCCAAGAGCCTGGGGCTCCTGGAGGACCAGCTGCACCGGATCGCGCCCTCGGTGCACGCGGGCACGGTCGTCGTCGGCACCGGCATGGTCAAGGAGATCCACACCTCGACGCTGAACCTGTTCGAGCGGATCCTCGGCCCGACGAAGACCTCGCTGGCCGAGAAGAAGGCCCGCCTCATCTTCACCACCCCGGACCCGGCGCCGGCCAGGCCCAAGAACCCGTGGCCGCTGACGTACTCCCTGGAGCTGGGCATCGGCCCCGCCTCCGGGCTCGCCGTGACCAATTACGCCGGGGTGTTCTGCGCCGACCGCCTCGACATCGGCACCCGCTTCCTGCTCCAGCACCTGCCCGAGCGCACCGGCCCGGACCACGTGGTGGACCTGGGCTGCGGCAACGGCATCGTGGGTACGGCGGCGGCGCTCGCCAACCCCGAGGCGCGGATCACCTTCGTAGACGAGTCGCACCCGGCGATGGCCTCGGCCGAGGCCACCTTCCGGATGTGCGCGGGGCCCGCGCGCGAGGCCGAGTTCCGGCTGGGCGACGGTCTGGCGGACTTCGAGCCCGGCACGGCCGACCTGGTCCTGAACAACCCGCCGTTCCACACCCACCAGGCGACGACGGACCGCACCTCCTCGCGCATGTTCGCGGACGCCCGCACGGCGCTGCGCGAGGGCGGCGAGCTGTGGGTGGTCGGCAACCGGCACCTCGGCTACCACGAGAAGCTCCGCCGCATGTTCGGCAACTGCGAACTCATGGCGTCCGACCCGAAGTTCGTGGTGCTGCGCGCGGTGAAGCGGGCGCGGTAAATCCTGAGGGAGTCTCAACTCCCGTGAATCTCCTGAGGCGTTGAACACCCCACCCTTCCCATCCGTATGGAACTGCGCGCTTCAAGCGAAGGAGTTCCATGGGACGCATCTCACGCTCACCACGAAAACGGCAGGCTCTCCCCCGCCGGATGATGATGGCCGCGGCCGCACTCATCCTGGGCGGAGGCGGGCTCGTCGCGGTCAATTTCTACGCCTCCGCCAGTGAAGGCGATGCGGGCGGCCAAGGGTCGTCCGGGCAGGACATGGCTCAGATGCGGATGTTGTCGACCATCGACTGCCCGGATGTGGGCAATTCCCTGTCCACCGTGCCCGATTCCGCGAAATCGCGCGTAGACCGCCGACTCGCCGACCTCGATACGCAGATCACCGACGCCTATACGAAGTTCGCCGACAACAAGGACCGCATCCAGCGCGATCCCCGCCTCGCGGACACGATGGTGCTCAACCCGCTGAAACGGCAACGCACCGATTCCATCGGCCAGATCGCGGACGCCACCGGTCAGCCGGACCTGAACGACAAGGGCCTCGCCGCCTGCACGATGCGGGCCGCGGACGCCCCGGCGTCCAATGATCAGAACGGCAACCAGGCCGACGGCCAGAACGCCGCCGACAACGTCACCGCCTCCGGCCCCGCACGCAGCGACTTCGTCGACATCCGGTCCGTACGGCCGAACGTCGCGACCCCGCAGCCCGGGCGCGGCGCCTCCACCGGCACCTTCACCAGCGACTGCGGCCGCAACCAGAACGGAAAACGCAACCCCGACAACGTCATCGTCGCGCCGGGCGTGAGCAATGGCGCCCACCATATGCACGATTACATCGGAAACCAGGCGACGGATGCCTTCTCCAGCGATGCCGATCTCGCCCGGGGCAACACCAGCTGCCGCAATCAGGGCGACAAGTCTACCTATTACTGGCCGGTCGTACGGATCCTGAACCAGGGCAACGACATCGACGCCAACGCGGACGGCGGCGGCAAGGACAAGAACGTCGGAAAGATTCAGACCCCGGCGCAGGCCACGATCCAATTGGTCGGAAGTCCGGTGAGCAAGGTCACCGCGATGCCCCGGTTCCTGCGGATCATCACGGGTGACGCCAAGGCGTTCACCAACGGCAATGCGAATGCCAATGCCTCCTGGAGCTGCACCGGATTCGAGAACCGCCAGCTCAAGGACAAATATCCGCTGTGCCCGCAGGGCAGCCAGGTGGTCCGTACCTTTAAATTCCAGAGCTGCTGGGACGGAAAGAACACCGACAGCGCCAATCACCGCACCCATGTCGCCTTCGTGGACAAAAGGGGTGCCTGCCCCGCCGGATTCAAGGCGATTCCCCAGCTCGTGCAGCGCATCGTCTACGACGTCCCGGCCAAGGCCGGCGCCTTCGCCGTGGACTCGTTCCCCGAGCAGCTCCACAAGCCCGTCACCGATCACGGTGACTTCATCGACGTCTTCAGCGACCAGCTGATGGGAAAGGCGGTGAACTGCATCAACACCGGGCGCTCCTGCGCCTGACCCCCTGCGCGCGAGCGCGCGAGGAGGCAACTGCCGCTGCGCGGCCGCCTCGGTCAGTGTCCGGAATGCATGGTCCCGGTCTCGACACTGCCACCGAGCCGGCCGTGCAGTGCCGTGACCACCGGCTGTTCGCCGACCGCCACCCACTTGCGCCCGACCAGATAGACGCCGCCGTAGTCCCGCGCCTCGTTGATCCACTCCCGCTGGCCGCGGTCGGTGGCGAAGGTGGCGAGCACGTAACGGCCGTCCTTGGTCGTGCAGTTGGCCTGCCGCAGCTCGGCCGAATTCGTCGAGACGACGGGCGTGCAGTCGGCCCGGGCGGCCAGCTGCTCCAGGGTTCCGCTCGCGGTCGTGGGCGCGTGGGACGACGTACCGCAGCCGGTCACCACCGCGACGGCCACAACCACCCCAAGGGCCACTCGTGCATTGTTTCGCATCACCCCATCTTGCCTCCAACTCCCTTATAAACAAGGCGACTTGGCGATTTTTACAACGCGAAGAGGCGGCAGGGTCGCGGCTTCACGGACGCGGGACATTTCGCGGCACTGGGGCTCGGTCTCGGAGTGGCGGCGGCCGTGGACTACCGTTCGGATCGAAACCGGTAGATTTCACCCGCCAGGAGCCGCCCGCACATGATCACGATCCCCGCCACCACCGTCGCCAACCTGCGCGACCTCGGCGACACCCCGCTGTCCGGCGGCCGCACGGTCCGCTCCGGCCTGGTCTTCCGCGCCGGTCAGCTCGACCGCATGGACCCGGCGGCCGATCCGGCGGTGGCCGCGCTTGGGCTGCGTACGATCCTCGACTTCCGCACCGACGCCGAGCGCGCCGACCACCCCGACCGGGTGCCGGCCGGGGCCCGGCTCGTCGTCGCCGACGCGCTGGCCGACAAGATCTCGGCGACCGGCGCACCCGCCGCCGCCCAGCTCAAGCACATCCTGGCCGACCCGGTCGTGGCCGAGGAGCACCTCGGCGGCGGCAAGGCGCAGGCCCTGTTCGCCGACACCTACCGCTCGCTGGTCTCGTCCCAGTCGGCCCGCTCCGCCTACCGCGCGCTCCTGACGGAGCTCGCCGCCGACGACGCGGGCCCGCTGCTCTTCCACTGCACGGCGGGCAAGGACCGCACCGGCTGGGCGGCGACGGTGATCCTGACGCTGCTCGGCGCCGACGAGGCGACCGTCGAGCGCGAGTACCTGTCCGTCAACCCGGCCGTGCGCCAGGCCTTCGCCCCGCTCGTCGAGGGGTTCACCGCGCAGGGCGGCGACCCGGAGATCGCGCAGGCCATCATCGGCGTCGTACCGGAGTACCTGGCGGCGGCCCTCGACGAGGTCGCCGCGAAGTACGGCTCGGTGGAGAAGTACGCCCGCGAGGGGCTCGGGGTGCCGGACGACGCGGTGGCCCGGCTGCGCGAACGGCTCATCGCGTGATCGACTCGCATCGGCGTCAACTCGCCTGATGGGTCAGCCGGTTGGGTACGGGGTGACCATCTCCACATTCGCTCGTTTTGCTGAACGTGGCCCCAGAGCAGGACATCCTCAACCCACCCGCCCCCTCCGTCGGCGTCGAGCAGGCCGAGGCCGCGCTCGTCGAGCACTATCCGCGACTGGTGCGGCTCGCCTATCTCGTACTTCCGCCATCGCTCGGGCGCAACCGCCGCGTGGTGACCGCGCACGCGATCGTGCAGCGCTCGCTGCCGCGCGGCCGGAGCGGCTCCGGCGACGGCCCCGACGACGGGCTGATCCCCGGGGCGCGGCGGGCCGAGGCCGGCGGCGACCCGGGGTATGTGTACGTGCGGCGGCGCGTGGTGCGCCAGGCGCTCGAAGCGGGGCTTCCGCTGCGCCGCAAGGCCTGGCCCAAGCGGGCGCAGTTCCCGCCGCTGCTGCCGCAGGTCTGGGGCCTGAGGCTGTTCCCGCGTTCGGGCGGCGCCGATGAACTCGCCCTGGACCAGCGCCTTTCCGCCCTCTCCGGGCCCGCCCGGGCGGCCTATGTGCTGCGCGGTCTTGAGCGGCTCGGCGACGACGAGGTGTGCGCGGAGCTGAACGCGGCGGGGGTCACCGAGGCCCGCCGGGCGCTCGCCGAGGCCGACACCACCGAGCCGCAGGCCGGGCTGCTGGAATCCGCCGAGTTCGACCCCTGCTCGCTCCAGGCCCGGCCCACCGATCTGATGCGGCGCCGCCAGCACGGCCGTGCCGCGCTCGCCGCCGTGGCCGCGCTCGTGGTGTGCGGGGCGCTCATCGGCCTGCCGGGCGACGACTGGGGGCCCGACGGCGCGGCCGCGCCGCCCTACGCGCAGAACCCGGCGGCCCAGGCCGCGCTCGACCCCGGCCATCTGCTGCGGGTCGAGCCCACGGCGTGGACGACCGCGACCCGTACGGACTTCTCGGTGTGGCCGGCCCGGGGCGATCTGCTCGGCGACTCGGCGCTGCTGCGGCGGGCGCTCGCGGTATGGGCGCGGCCGGGCGAGTCCGTGCAGGTCTCGGCGACGCCGGGCACCCCGTCGGGTCCGCCGATGGGCGCACCCCAACTCCTGTTCGCGGGCGAGGTGGACCGGGCCAGGGTCGTGCTGCTCTACGACGGGCTGCGGGTCGCCCGCTATGCCGAGCCGCGCGACGGCACGGCCGGGGCCGCGCTCGACTTCGCGCGCGTGGATGCCGCCGACACCACGTCCGCGAGCGCGCTCGTGGTGGGCCGGACCGATGGCAACGTGCGCTATCTGACCGCGCCCTGGGTGCGCCAGGCCTCCGTACGCGATCTGCTGACTCCGGACGCCTCCGCGCGGCCGCTGCACCGGGACAAGGACGGGGTGACCGACCCGGTCGTCTCGCCCGCCCAGGCCCAGCAGTGCACGTCCTGGGAGGCGCTCGAATTCCACGACGACAGCGGGGTGCGGCTCGTCACCGACCTCGGCGAGTTGGCTCCCGCGCGGCTGACGTGGGGGCCGCCCCACGACGCCCGCGACGTCGACGACCGCTCCGCGCGCCAGGGCTGGGCGCGGACCGCGTGCCTGCTGCCCACCGTCCGCTCGCACGGGGTGCGCTCCGTCAACGACTGGCAGTTCGCCCAGCAGGCGCTGCCCGAGAACAACGGCACTGCCGACTGGATCTGCACCCGGGCCGAGACCTGGCGGGGCGCGGGCAGCCGGGTGTTCGCCCAGTTCCAGGCGCCCTCCGCCAAACTCGCGCCGGGTGCGATCGCGGCCCGCGCCGAGAACTCCGCGGCCTGCGGGCTCCGCGAGGCGCGGGTCCTCGCCGGGGTGCTGTGGAAGTCGCGCGGCGGAAACTGGTTCGTGCTCGCGGCGGGCAGCGAGCAGGTGGCGTCGGTGACCCTGTCCGGCGGGATGACCGGCAGCGGGCGGGGCAACCTGCTTGCCGTACGGGCCAAGGAGGGGGCGCGCGCCGAGCTCGACGGACGGCTCACGGACGGGACTCCGATCAGCACCCTGCGCTGAGAGCCCGCGGCTGACCGATCCGCCCAACAATCCGGTACGCACCCCTGTCGCTGCGGCGTACCCGTCAGTACATTGACGCCATGTCTAATACGCCGCAGCCCGCTCCGGTCGCGGAGGAGCGCATCGAGCTCAAGGCCCGGAACGTCTCGTTCGAGTGGGAGAAGACGCCGCTCCACTGGATACCCGGCGACCCGTTCACCGGCCACACCATCAATGTGCTGCACCTGTTGCTGCCGGCCGGTGAGCGCTGGTTCGTGCACGTGTACAAGCAGGTCCTTCCGCACATCACGGACGACCGGCTGCGCGAGGACGTCATCGGCTTCATCGGGCAGGAGGCGATGCACTCCGCCGCGCACGACGACGTGCTCCCCCATCTGAAGAAGCTCGGCCTCGACCCGACGCCGTACACCGCGCAGGTCGACTGGCTCTTCGAGAAGCTGCTCGGGGACCGTACGCTGCCGCCGGGCAGGGCGCGCGAGTGGTGGCTGATGGAGCGGGTCGCCACCATCGCGGCGATCGAGCACTACACCGCGTTCCTCGGCAACTGGATCCTCAACGCCGAAACCCTGGACCGGCGCGGCGCCGACCCGATGATGCTGGACCTCCTGCGCTGGCACGGCGCCGAGGAGGTCGAGCACCGGTCTGTGGCCTTCGAGCTGTTCATGCACGTCGACGGCGGGTACCGGCGCCGGGTGCGCACCTGGGCGACCGCGTTCACCGCGCTCGCCTTCCTCTGGCAGCGCGGGGCCCGTTTCTTCATGGCGAACGATCCGACTCTGGCGCAGGGCAGGGCGAGCTTCGGGGAGTTCTACCGGGCCGGCAAGAAGGGCATGCTGCCCTCCACCCCCGCCATGCTCAAGTCCATCCCGCGCTATCTGAGCCGCACCTATCACCCCTCGCAGGAGGGCAGCACGGCCCAGGCCGTGGCCTATCTCGCCGCATCGCCGGGCGCCAACGGAGGCCGCTGACATGCGCCGTGCCACCACGTTCGCCCTGGCCGCCGGGGCCGCGCTGCTCACCCGGCGGGCGCTGCGCCGCCGCATCGCCGCCTCGCCGCTGTGGCCGATGCCCGCCCTGGAAGAGCCCGTCTCGGGGCGCGGCACCCGGCGTTCCACCATCACCCTGAAGCTGACCGTCACCGAGCGGACCGAGCCCGCCGAAGGCGTCGTACGGCTGCGCCTCGATGCCGTGGACGGGGCCGAGCTGCCCGCCTGGGAGCCCGGCGCGCACCTCGATCTGGTGCTGCCGTCCGGTCTCGTACGGCAGTACTCGCTCTGCGGCGACCCGGCCGACCGCACCTCGTACACCGTCGCCACCCGCCTCATCGAGGACGGCCGGGGCGGTTCGCGCGAGGTGCACGAGCAGCTCCAGGAGGCGGTCGAGGTGTCGGTGCGCGGGCCGCGCAACCGCTTCCCGCTGGCGGCGAGCACCTCGTACGTGTTCGTCGCGGGCGGCATCGGGATCACGCCAATTCTCCCCATGCTCAAGTCAGTTGGAGCCTCGGGCGCCGACTGGCGGCTGCTGTACGGCGGCCGTTCGCGGGTCACCATGCCCTTCCTCGACGAGATCGAGAAGCTGGGCGGGCGGGTCACGGTCGTCCCGGAGGACGAGTCCGGACTGCCGGATCTCGCCTCCTTCCTCGCCAACTCCCCTGCTGACGCGGCCGTTTACTGCTGTGGGCCCGATCCGCTGATGGACGCGGTCACCGCCGCGCTCGGCCCCGGGCGCACCCCGCACCTGGAGCGGTTCGCGCCCGGCGCGGCCGTGGCGGGCGCCGCGTTCGAGGTCGAGCTGCGGCGCTCGGGGCGCACGCTGGCCGTCCCGGCGGACAAGTCGCTGCTCGCCACCCTGCGCGAGGAGCTGCCGGGCGTCTCGTACTCCTGTGAGCAGGGCTTCTGCGGGACCTGCCAACAGCGGGTCCTGGAGGGCGAGATCGACCACCGCGACGAGCTGCTCACGGATGCGGAGCGCGACGACTCGATGCTGGTCTGTGTATCGAGGTGCCTGGGCAAGAAGCTGGTGCTCGACCTGTAGGGGGTGCCCGGCCACCCTCTGGGTACTCTGTTCGCATGACGACCGGGGTACGGCGCAGGATGGGCGTCGACGAGCGCAGGCAGCAGTTGATCGGGGTCGCCCTGGAGCTGTTCAGCCACCGCTCGCCCGACGATGTGTCCATCGACGAGATAGCGGCGGCCGCGGGGATATCGCGGCCGCTGGTGTATCACTACTTCCCCGGCAAGCAGAGCCTGTACGAGGCCGCGCTGCGCCGGGCCGCGGACGAGCTCGCGGGCCGTTTCATGGAGCCGCACGAGGGCCCGCTCGGCGCCCGGCTGCTGCGGGTGATGGGGCGGTTCTTCGACTTCGTCGACGAGCACGGGCCCGGCTTCTCCGCGCTGATGCGGGGCGGCCCGGCGGTCGGCTCAAGCACCGCGAACGCCATGATCGACGAGGTGCGCAACGCCGCCCACCTCCAGATCCTGGCGCACCTCGGGGTCCAACACCCGCCCGCCAGGCTGGAGTTGGTCGTACGGTCCTGGGTCTCGCTCGCCGAGTCGACGGCGCTGATCTGGCTGGACGGGCGGCGGATTCCGCGCGGCGAGCTGGAGTTGCAGCTGGTGCACGACTTCGCGGCGCTCGCCGCGGTGAGCGCCGCCTACG
Source organism: Streptomyces sp. NBC_00212 (assembly GCF_045206365.1). Taxonomy (NCBI): domain Bacteria; kingdom Bacillati; phylum Actinomycetota; class Actinomycetes; order Kitasatosporales; family Streptomycetaceae; genus Streptomyces; species Streptomyces sp. NBC_00212. The sequence goes on along the minus strand of NZ_CP108115.1, from coordinate 6,226,649 downwards.
ACCCGGAGATGGCCGCGATCGTGCTGCCCATGCTGGCGGACGAGCCCGCCGACGGGCCGTTCGGCGAGCTGGTGGACCGGCTAGGCGCCCTGCTCCCGCTGGTGCCCGCGCCGCGCGTGGGCTGAGCCCTGCGGCATGATCGACGGCATGACGTCCGAACTCGTCCTCGATCTCGCCGCCGACTCCGATGTGCCCGTCCTGACCTCGCTGTACGACGGCGCCGCGCGCTGGATGCTCGACAACGGCATCGACCAGTGGCAGCCCGGCGGCAAGGACGCCGAGCACTTCCGGCTGCGCATGAAGGAGGGCGAGGTGTGGCTCGCCCGCACCGCCGGTGGCGAGGCCGTCGGGGCCTACGAGTTGTGGTGGGACGACGAGCCGGCCTGGGGCCCGCAGCCGCCGGTGGCCGGGTATGTGCACCGCCTGATGGTGGACCGCGCGGCCGCGCCGCCCGGCACCGGAAAGGCCCTGCTCGCGCACGCCGAGCGGCGGATCGCCGAGAGCGGCCGGCCGCTGTGCCGCCTGGACTGCCGCTCCGACAACCCGGGCCTGCTGCGTTATTACCGGGGCGCGGGGTACGTCGTGGTCGGCGAGCTCGCGGCGAAGACCGACGGCGGGGGCAGCCCCTACGCGGTCACGCTGATGGAGAAGGGCCTCGGCCCGCGTTGAGGCGCAGGGCGAGCAGCGCCACGTCGTCCTCCAGGTCGTCGCCGAACCGGTCGAGCAGGGTGTCGCAGAGTGCCTCGGTGTCGGGCCCGGCGGCGGCCGCGGTGTGCCTGAGGTGTTCCAGCGAGTCCGCGAGGTCGGTGCCGCGGCGCTCGATGAGGCCGTCCGTGACCATCAACAGGCCGTCGCGGGGCCCGAGTTGGAGCCGTGTCGAGGGCGGGTGACGCAGGCCGAGGCCGAGCAGCGGGCCCCGCGTCTCGATGAACGAGGCCTCGCCCCGGTGGGGCAGGAGCAGCGGCGGCAGGTGCCCGGCGTTGGCGATGCGGGCCTCGCCCGTGTCCGGGTCGATGAGGGCCAGGCACAGGGTCGCGGTCGCCTCGGGGTGGTAGAGCTGGAGCATCCGGTCCAGGCGCCGGACCAGGGCGGCCGGTTCGTGGTGGTCGGTGGCGTACGCGCGCAGAGCATGGCGGAGTTCGACCATCACGGTGGCCGCGTCCAGGGAGTGCCCGACGACGTCGCCGACGCCGACCAGGAGGCCCGCGGGCGTGGTGAGCGCGGTGTAGAAGTCGCCGCCGATCTCGGCGCGGCTGGAGGCCGGGACGTAGCGCAGGGCGATGTCGGCGCCGGGCAGCCGGGGTGCGCGCTGCGGCAGGAAGCTGCGTTGCAGGGTGAGCGCGATGTGGCGTTCTTCCGCGTAGGTGCGCAGGGATTCGGCGGCGACGGCGAGGGACTGGGCGAGCCGGGAGAGCAGCGCCTCGGTCTCCTGGCCGTACGGCAGGCGGGCCGGGACGGCGAGGCAGACGGGCGGCTGGTCGGCCTGGCCGCGGGCGAGCACGAGCCGGGCCCCTTCGCTGCCGAAGAGTTCCGGTGGCCACAGCGGGGCCGGGGCGAGCACGGATCGTACGCCGGTGCAGCCCGCCATGGCGCGGCGGAGCAGCACGGCGAGCGCGGGGATCTCGGTGGTGCGGGCCGGGCGTGCGGCGCCGCCCGCGTGGAGGAAGGCGTCGGTTCCGAACACGAAGGCGGTGACCGGGCCCGAGGTGAGCGGCATGACCGCCGCGGCGGCCGCGTCCGCGAGTTCCTGGGGGCAGCGCGCCCGGTGCAGGGCGGCGGTCGCCTCGGCGAGGTGGTTCAGCCGGCCGGCCCGGGCGGCCGATTCGTGGCGCAGCCGGGCGCCGCGCAGCGCGGCCCGGATGACGGCCTGGATCTCCTCGGGCTCGACGGGCACGGTGAGGTAGGCCTCGGCGCCCGCGTCCAGGCCCCGGCTGCGGTCGTGCGGGGTGATGGAGGCCGCCGAGAAGTGCACGACGGGCATGGGCGCGATGCCGGGGTGCGACTTGAGGCGGCGGCACAGTTCGAAGCCGTCCATGTCGGGCAGGCCCACGTCCACGAGGGCGGCGTCGGGCAGCGCTCCCGCGCGCAGCCGCGCGTCGAGTTCGACGAGCGCGGCCGAGGCGGTGCCGAGCGATACGACGCGGTGGCCCGCGCGGCTGAGGACGGCGCCCATCGCACAGCGGTTGGCGTCGACGTCGTCGACCACCAGGACGGTCGTGTCGCGGGTCGTGGGCATCGTCGTACTCACCGCCGATCGTCTCCGAAGGCCCGCCGGTCAAGGGGTGTCGCTCTGTGGCACCGGCCGCCACCCACCGTAGCGCCGCAGCGTGGACAGGGGCGGCCACATGCGGCTTTCGTCAACTCCCGTCCGGCGAGTCACCCTTGAGAGCCAGCGCGAGGCCGTCGTCGAGGCCGGTGGCCACGCCCCGGTCGAAGGCCGAGTCGAAGGCCCCGTCGCCGAGCGCGGCGCGCGCCCGGCGCTCGCACTGCTCGCGCACGGCGGTCAGTTCCGGCGCGCCCATCTGCGCCTTGCCGACGGTGCGCCAGCACTCCTGGCCGACGCCGAGGAACAGCGCGCCGTCCTCGCCGTCGCCCTGCGCGGTCACCGCGCAGGCCAGCAGGTCGAGGCCGATCGCGATGCCGAAGCTGTCGTGCAGGAGGCGTTTGCCGGCCAGCATGGCGCGGGCGTGGGCGGCGGCCTCGGCCGGCCGGTCGAGGGCGAGCGCGCTGACCGCCAGCATGTAGTCGGCGTACGCCCGCATCCAGCGCTCGCCCCGGGCCGCGCACTCGTCGCGAAGGAGCACGGCTTCGGCGGACGCCTCGGTGTGGCGGGCCAGGTTGGCGAGGGCATAGATCCGGGCGAGTGCGCACAGCACGCGGCCCGCCGAGAAGCCGGTGTCCTGGGCGAGGGCGGGATCGACGATCGCGAGGGCCCGCTGGGGGTCGCCCGGCATGAGGACGCTGCCGCCGTACAAGTAAGCGGCGCGCCGGCGGAGTTCGGGGTCGGTGGCGGTCCGGGCGCACTCCTCGCCGAGCCGGTGCGCCATGACGAAGTCGCCCTGCAGGAAGGCGCACATGCCGAGCGCCCACACGGCGGTGGCCCGGTACGGCCCGGGGCCCGGGCAGCCGTCCAGGGCGCGTTGCAGATAGCCGCGGCCCTCGCGCAGGCGGCCGCAGCAGAACCAGACGAACCAGAGCGAGCCCGCCATGTCGAGGGCGGCCTCGGGGTCGGTCGCCAGGAGGTGTTCGAGCGCGGTGCGCAGATCGGCGTGCTCGGCCTCCAGGCGTACGTACCAGTCGAGTTGACCGGGGCCCATCCAGGCCGCGTCGGCCTCGTGGGCGATCCGGCGGAAGCGGCCGGCGTGCCGGTCGGCGACCTCGGGGGTCTCGCCGAGTTCGTCGAGCCAGCGCAGGCCGTACTCGCGGATGGTGTCCAGCATGCGGTGGCCGAACCGGCCGGAGGGTTCGAGCCGGGTGCGGACGACCGACTTGTCGATGAGGCCGGCCAGGGCCTGTTCGACGGCGCACGCGGGCAGCGGGCCGCCCGCGCCGATGTCCTGGGCCGCGGCGAGGTCGAACTCGCCCGCGAACACGGAGAGCCGGGCCCACAGGAGCCGTTCGAGCGGTTCGCACAGCTCGTGGCTCCAGCCGATCGCGGTGCGCATGGTCTGGTGGCGGGGCAGCGCCGCGACCCGGGTGTCGGCGAGCACCTCGAAGCGGGAGCCGAGCCGGGTGGCGAGCTGCTCGACCGACCACAACCGCAGCCGGGCGCCCGCGAGTTCGAGGGCGAGCGGGATGCCGTCGAGGCGGCGGCAGACGTCGGCGGCGGCCGCCGCGCGGGCCGGGTCCTCGAAGCTGAGGTGGGGCACGGCCTCGGTGGCGCGTTCCTTGAACAGCGCCAGCGCCTCCACCGCGACGGGCAGCGGCTCCAGGGGGAAGACACGTTCCTGCGGCCGGCCCAGCGGTTGCCGACTGGTGGCGAGGACGGTGAGCCCCGGCGAGGTCTGCAGGAGTTCGCCGATCAGGTGGCCGCAGGCGCTGATCAGGTGTTCGCAGGTGTCGAGCACCAGGAGCGGGCGTTTGTCGGCGAGCCAGGAGCAGAGTGCCTCGCAGGCGGTGCGCAGGCTCTGGTCGAAGACGTCGAAGGCGTCGGCGACGGTGGCGGCGAGTAAGTTCCGGTCCCGCAGCGGCGACAGCTCCACCCACCAGACCCCGTCGGGGTAGCGGCGTTCGACGCGCCGGACGGTCCGCAGGGCGAGCCGGGATTTTCCGACCCCGCCGGGCCCTGTGACGGTCACGAGTCTGTGCCGCTCCAGGAGGCCGTCCAGGGTGGCCAGTTCGACCGACCGACCGATGAAACTCGTGCTCTCCGCAGGAAGATTCCCCACCACGGGCACAGTCTGGACCACAGTGCGGCCCTTGCCTCAACCCGCGGCGGGGAACAACCGATTTAGGTCACCGAACGACCCGGAATGATCGGTTCAGTGTTGCTTGAAGACCGCAACGGTACGGGCCGGGACTGTGAAGCTCCCCGAACTCTGATCGTATGTGGCCGTCTTCACCACCGGGTCGGCCCCGCCCGCCTGGCGCGGGTGCAGCGCGTACGGGGTGCCCGCGAGGGCGGCCACCCGCTGCGTCTGAGCCTGCGGGGTCGCGTTGAAAACGACGACCAGCGGGCCGAGCCGCATGGTGATCACACCCGGGGTCTCGCTCGTGCCGGAGAGCGGGAACGAGAGCGCCGACTGGACCTGGTCCGCCGTGGCGAGCCCGAAGGCGCTCTCTCCGCCCCGGATCGCGAGCAGGTCCTGGTAGGCGGCCGAGGTCGCGTTGATCTGGGCGCAGCCCGGGGTCAGCGAAGGATTCACCAACAGGGGCTTGGCATAAGGCCACTTGGACTGATTGTCGGCGGCCATCGGCAGCCCGCGCCCGAACCCGTTGCCCGCCCGGCAGTCCCAGTGCAGCGCGTTGAACCAGTCGCCGCTGTTGAACGAGTTGCGGTCGAGGGACTTCGAGCGAAGCAGGTCGCTGCCCGCCTGGGACAGGGCCGGGCCCTGCGAGAGGGCCGCGGTCGCGAGCGCCAGGACCTGCATGCGGGACCGGTCGGCGGCCGAGGTGCCCGCGGGCAGCTTGTAGGCGAGCGCGTCGTACAGCGACTCGTTGTCGTGGGCGTCCGCGTAGGCCAGCGCGTCGCCCGGGGCGGCCGCGTAGCCCGCCGGGGCCCCGTTGTAGTCGACCTCGGAGCCCTTGACGCCGCGGCCGGAGCTGTCGGTGAAGGTGTACGCGGCGAGGTTGCCGGTCAGGCCCACCTTGAGGAGGTCCTGGTAGTGCAGGAGGCGGGCCTTCTGCTCGGCCGAAGTGCCGTTCGCCGTCGAGGAGTTGGGGTCGGTGTAGAGGCCGGAGGCGAAGCCCTGGACGCCCGGGTCGGCGTCGAAGGGGCTCCCGCCGCGCACCGCGTCGCGGGCCCGGTCGGAGAACGTGGCGATGCCGGTGCCCGCCATGTTCTTCTGGGTGGCCTGCACGAAGCGGGCGTCGTCGGCGACCTCGCCGAAGTTCCAGCCCTCGCCGTACATGATGATCTTCTTGCCGTCGACGCCGTCCTTCGCCAGGGTCAGCGCGTCCAGCGCCTTCCGCACGGCCAGGATGTTGGCCTTCGGGTGGTGGCCCATGAGGTCGAAGCGGAACCCGTCGACCTTGTACTGCTTGGCCCAGGTCACCACCGAGTCGACGACGAGCTTGCCCATCATGGCGTTCTCGGGCGCGGTGTTGGCGCAGCAGGTGGAGTTGGCGACGCTGCCGTCGGGCATCAGCCGCTGGTAGTAGCCCGGCACGATCTTGTCGAGGACCGAGTCGTCGGCCTGCCCGCTCGCGGCGGTGTGGTTGTAGACGACGTCCATGACGGTCCGAAGGCCGGCGTTGCCAAGACCCTGCACCATCTGCCGGAACTCGACCGTGCGGCGGGTCCCGTCGGGGTCGCTGGCGTAGGAGCCCTCGGGGACGGTGTAGTGCAGCGGGTCGTAGCCCCAGTTGTACGCGTCCTTCGCGGCCGACTTGGCGACGCAGGCCTGCTGCTCCTCCGAGTCGGGCGCGTACACCTTCAAGTCGCAGGCGGGCGTGGCCTGTTCGGCCTTCTTCTCGGGAATGCCCGCGATGTCGAAGGCGGGCAGCAGATGGACGTAGGACGTGCCGGACCTGGCGAGCTGCGCGAGGTGCTTCATGCCGTCGGAGCCGGCGTCGGTGAAGGCCAGGTACTGGCCGGGGTGGTGCGAGGTGGGGTCCGTGATGGAGAAGTCGCGGATGTGCAGCTCCTGGATCCGGGCGTCGCGCAGCGGCACGGCGGGCGGCTTCTTGAGCGTGGCCCAGCCCTTGGGGGCGAGCTTCGGGTCGGCGAGGTCGACGACCAGGCCGCGCGCCGAGTCGGCGGTGAGGGCGGTCGAGTACGGGTCGGTGACCAGGTTGGTCACGACCTTCTGCACGCTCGGCGCCCACACCTTCACGGCGTACCGGTACGGCTTGCCCGACCAGGACGCGGGCCCGGTCACCGACCAGACGCCGGAGGTGTCGTCCCGCCGCATCGCGACCGTGTGCCCGTCGAGTTCGAGGGACACCTGCTGTGCGGTCGGCGCCCACACGGAGAGGGTGGGGCGGCCGTGGTCGAAGACCGGGCCGAGCGAGGCCTTGGCGGCGGCGCCGCTGTACAGGTCGTCGAGGACGCCCTGGGTCTGGACGCCGGTCGCCGCGAGCAGCGCCCCGTTGGCGGCCCGCTGGGTCGCGATGAGCTGCCCCTTGAGGGACTCGCGGACACGGGACCGGTCACGGGCGTCCACGGTGAACGCCGGATAGTCCTTGAGCTGCGGGAACCTGGCCTTCTGCGCGTCGCTCAGCGCGGCGGGCGCGAGCCGCAGCCACTGGCCCTCGTCGGACAGCGCGCCGTCCTTGACGGTGATGCCGCCGCCCGGCGCGTACACGAGCTGCTCGCTGGTCGCGTCGGTCGCCTTCACCTTCCACACGACGGTGCTCCGGTCGATCCACTGCGCCTCGGACTTGCCGAGGTCGAGCGAGACGCCCGAATTCGCCTGCGGCAGCAGGTACTTGGACTCTCCGGCGAGCAGCCACGCCTCGTTGCCGTAGGTGGCGAGGTCGAGGGACTGGTCGTCGGGCAGGTCCTTCCGGTCGCCCTTGTGCAGGATGTAGCTCAGCGAGGTCGCGCCCTTGGTGAGCGGCACCTCGAAGGTCACTCCGTACGCGTCGCGGCCGGTCGGCATCAGCGGCTTGGACCAGTCGGTGGGCGAGGCGGCGCCGGTCCAGGTGTGCAGCCCCCAGCCGTCGTAGTCGCCGTCGGGCCGGGAGTAGTGCAGGACCACCTTGGAGGTGTCCTGCGGCGGGTGGGCGCCGGGCGGGGCCTGCTCCAACTGGCCGTCCTTGCCCTGCTCCACCCACACCTCGCCGGTGCGGCCGAGGTCGATGGTGCGCTGCGGCCCGTCGGCGCTGTCGCCCTTGGCGACGGTGTACGCGAGCGAGGAGGCACCCTGCGGGAGCTTGATCCAGGCGAAGGCGCCGTAGGCGTCCCGCCCGGTGAAGGCGGCGCTCTGGCCGTCGGCCTTCAGCTGCCGGCCGTCGTAGTCGCCGGCCGGGCGGCGGTAGTGCACGACGGCGTAGTCGCGCTCGACGGCCGTCGGCTTGGCCGGCGGAGGATTCTGCCCCGCCGTCGTGGAGGCGAGTGCGCTCGCGGTGCGTCCTGCGCTGTCGACCACAACAGCCTTGTAGCGCACGGGAGTTCCGGCTGCCAGGTCCAGGTACTGGGTGACTTTGTAGGGGGCGTGGTCGGCGGAGCCGAGCGTCTGCCACCTTCCGTTGCCGCTCTGCGCGGCGAAGACGACCCGGTCGAGCTGCCCGCCCCGCACGTCGGCGGAGAGTTCCACCGTGCCGGTGGCGCCGGGAGCGGGGGCCTTCAGGGTGATCGACGGCTTGGCGGCGGGCGCGGGCGGCGGGGCCGCCGCCTTCAGGACCAGCGAGGACAGCGCGGGCACGGTCACCTCGACGGTGGCGTCCGAGCCGCTGCGGACCGTGCCCGAACCCCCGTACAGCACACCGAAGTCGGCGTCGGCGGAGCCGGTCGGCACGGAGACCGTCTTCGGCTCGGTGGCGTTGTTCACGGCCACGACGTACTCGGTGCGGGTCCCCGCGTCCGTACGCGAGAAGGCGTAGACGGAGTCCTTGGCGTAGCGCTCGGTCTGGACGCCGTCGCGCAGCGCCGGGTTGGCCTTGGTGAGGCGGGAGAGGTCGGCGATGGTGCGGTAGAGCGGGTGCGTGGGGTCGTAGGCGTCCGAGGCGTGGGTGCGGTCGGTGCCCAGCTCGTCGTCGTCCAGGTAGTCGGGGACCTTCGAGGCGAACAGGGGCTGGCGGGCGTCCTTGTCGCCGCCCGCGCCGGTGAAGCCCTGTTCGTCGCCGTAGTAGACGACCGGGTTGCCCCGGCTGAAGAACATCAGCTCATTGGCAAGCCGGTCGCGCTGGAGCAGCTCTGCGTCACCGGCCCCCGGGTGGTCCTGCTTGAGGAAGGTGCCGATGCGGCCCATGTCGTGGTTGCCGAGGAAGGTGACCTGCTCGTAGGCGTTCGCCTTGTCGGTGGTGTAGCGGTAGTCGTCGGCGAACAGGGAGGCGAGCTTGGTGGCCGGGGCGCCCTGGGAGGCGTACTGGCGGGCCGCGTCCTGGAAGGGGAAGTCGAGGGTCGCGTCCAGGCGGCCCCGGGTGACGTACGGGGAGGTGACGGCGGGGTCGGCGGAGTAGGTCTCGCCGAACATGAAGAAGTCCGGGCGCCCCCGCTTCTTCGCGTACGCGTCGAGGGCGGTCGCCCACTGGGTCCAGAAGCCCAGGTCGACGTTCTTGACGGTGTCGATGCGGAAGCCGTCCACGGCGAAGTCGTGGACCCACTTCTCATAGATCTGCTCCATGCCGGAGACGACCTCGGGCCGCTCGGTCCACAGGTCGTCGAGCCCGGAGAAGTCGCCGTACTCGGCGCTCTCGCCGGCGAAGGTCGAGTCGCCCCGGTTGTGGTACATCGTCGGGTCGTTGAGCCAGGCCGGGACCTTCTTCTCCTTCGCGACGGGCGTGTAGGGGAAGGAGTTGGCGTCGACCTTCTTCATGCCCGTACGGTCGTCGAAGGGGCGGCCGCTGGTGTCGAGGTAGGGGTAGGCGCCCTTGGGCCGGTAGCCGTACTGCTTCTCGGCGTAGTCGACGGTGTCGGCGGTGTGGTTGGTGATGACGTCGAAGAAGACCTTCATGCCCTTGGCGTGGGCGCCCGCGATGAGCCCGGCGAGGTCGGCGTTGGTGCCGAAGTGCGGGTCGACCTGGGTGAAGTCGGTGATCCAGTACCCGTGGTACCCGGCCGAGGCGTCCTTGCCGGTGCCCTGCACGGGCTTGTTCTTGAAGATCGGGGCGAGCCAGATGGCGGTGGTCCCGAGCCCCTTGATGTAGTCGAGCTTCTGGGTGAGCCCCTTGAGGTCGCCGCCCTGGTAGAAGCCCTTGTCGGTGGGGTCGTAGCCCGTGTCGAGGCGCGAGCCGGTGAGGCCGCCCCGGTCGTTGGAGGTGTCCCCGTTGGCGAACCGGTCCGGCAGCACGAAGTAGAACTGCTCGCGCGTCGCGTCGTGCCGGGCCGGCTCGGCGGCGAGCCGCGCGTCACTGGGCGGCGCGGGCGGCTTCGGCGCGGCCGTGGCGGGCAGCGCGGGCACGAGCGCCGCACACAGGGCGGCCGCGAGCGCGACGGCCGTTCTTCGCAGGGGGATCACCGGGTGCTCCTCAGTCGTACGGGGTTCTCGGCATTCGGGGTGGAACGGCGGGGCCGCCCGGCACCCGGCGGGACGGAAGGGGGCGCCGGGCGGCCCGGTTCTCGGGGATGGAGCTAACTAATGAGGTTAACTACCGCCGCACGTACGGGAGTTGACCTGAAGGGCGAGGGCCGTGTTGGCGCCGAGCGTGGCGGTGAACTGTCCGGTGGAGTCGACCGTCACGCCCTTTCCGCTCTGCACGTCGCAGTACGCGCCGGCCGGCAGCGAGGTCTGGAAGGTGCGGGTCAGCGCGGACGGCTCGTGGTTGATGGCGACGTACGCCTTGGCGCCGCGACCGAAGGCGATCTGGTTGTTGCCGTTGTCCCACCAGTTGGTGACCGACTGGCCGCGCGCGGTGTTGCGGAAGGCGACCATGCTCTGGATCTCGGGCCACTTGTGCTGGCACTTCCAGCCGTCCGTCCAGCACGCTTGGACGGTGCCGCCGTTCGGCGGGCCCGCGTCGTTGTCGGTGAACTCGTAGCCGGAGTGGACGTCGGGCGAGCCGTAGGGCCAGGCCAGCATGAAGACGTTGGCGAGGGTGTAGTTCGCGCCGTCCTTGTAGGTGAGGGTGGAGCCGTTGCGCTCGGTGTCCCAGTTGTCGACGAACACCCCGGCCTGGCTGCTGGGCAGATAGCCCCAGGCCTCGCCGAGGTTCTTCAGGTAGGCGAGCTTCTCGGAGGTGAAGACCCGCTTGAGGTCGCGCCCGTACCGGAACTCCTGGACGTCGCCGTTCGGCAGGTACTCGGTGGGCTGGACCGCCTCGCCCGCGCCGTAGATGACTTCCTGCTTCAAGTAGGCCGACGGGTTGGTCAGTTGGGCCTTGATGGCGGCGATGTCCTCGGTGGCGATGTGCTTGGCGGCGTCGATGCGCAGTCCGTCGACGCCGAGCGAGAGCAGGTCGTTGAGGTATTGGGCGATGCGGGTGCGGACGTACGGCTCGTTGGTGTCGAGGTCGGCGAGCCCGACCAGCTCGCAGTGCTGCACGTTCCAGCGGTCGCTGTAGTTGCTGACCTGGCTGGTGCAGTCGTCCATGTCCTGGGACTGGTAGATCCCGGGGTAGTTGTACTTGGTGTACGAGGACCCGCCGGTGCCGGTGCCGGAGCCGGCGGCCATGTGGTTGATGACCGCATCCGCGACGACCTTCACTCCGGCCGCATGGCAGGCGTCGACCATGTTCTTGAAGGACGTGCGGTCGCCGAGCCGGCCGGCGATCTTGTAGCTGACCGGCTGGTACGAGGTCCACCACTGGCTGCCCTGGACGTGCTCGGTGGCGGGCGACACCTCGACGTAGCCGTAACCGGCCGGGCCCAGGGTGTCCTTGCACTCCTTGGCGACCGAGTCGTACTTCCACTCGAAGAGCTCGGCGGTGACGTCCCGGTCACCGGGGGCCGAGGCGACGGCGGTGGGGACGCCGGGCGCGGCCAGGAAGGCCGCCGAGACGGCCGTGACGAAGGCGAGAGTTGCTGCGGTTCTCGATATCCGGTTGGGGGGCTTCATGGGGGGCGGGTCCTCCTGCGGCTCTGAGGGAGGCGATTCAGCGTGGCTTGAATGTTCTTGCTGCAAGACTGAAAGCGCTTCTGAGCAGGTGACCGTAGGAGGGCGTAAGGATCAGGTCAATGGTTTGGGCAGAATCCGGAGCGTGAGATTGCTCGTCTGCAAGGAGTTGCGCCGCACGTGAGCGCGGCGCGAGCGCGCTTCAGGCGGGGGCGTAGCCCCGGGCGCGGACGAGGTCCTCGGTGAGCCGGGTGAACTCCCGGGCGGCGGCGCTGCGGTACGCACTCTCGCGGCGCAGCAGGGCGACCGTGCGGGCGGGCAGGGGCGGATCGAGCGCGACGGGCGCCAGGTACGGGTGGTCGTGCGTGACGGCGTCGGGCAGGACGGTGGCGAGCGGGGTGCGGCGCACGATCTCGGTCAGCGCCTGGATGGAGTTGGCCTCGACGGCGATGCTCGGGGTGACGCGATGGTGGCCGAGATAGGCGTCGATGTGACCCCGGGTCGCGAAGTCTCCGCTCAGCAGGGCGAGTTGACGGCCAGCCAGCTCGTGCACGGTGAGCGCTCCCTCCGGGCCCGGGGCTCCGACGACCAGACCGAGGGTCTCGGTGAACAGGGCCGTCGCTTCGATACCGGGCAGGTGCGGGCCGTCGAAGGCGACGCCGAGGTCGAGTTCGTCGGCGAGCAGCCCGGCCTCGATGCGGTCCTGTGCCAACTCCCGTACGTCCAGGGTGATGTTGGGGTGGCGGGTGTGCAGTTCCGCGACGAGGGGGCCGACGAGGTACGCGGTGAAGGTCGGGGTCACCGCGAGGCGCAGGCTGCCGCGCGAGAGGTCGGCGATGTCCAGGACGGCACGCTCGGCGGCGGCCAGGTCCCGCAGGGCGCGCCGCGCATAGTGGGCGTAGGTCTCCCCCGCGTCGGTGAGCCGGACCGAGCGGCCGGTGCGGTCGAGGAGCTGGACGCCGACCGTGCGCTCCAGCTGCTTGATCTGCTGGGACAGGGTGGGCTGGGAGATCCGCAGCTCTTCGGCGGCGCGGGTGAAGTTGCCCTGCTCGGCGACGGCGAGCAGATAGCGCAGATGACGCAGTTCCGGGGCCATGGACTCAACTATAGATGCAGTCGATAGCAGACATCGAAATTGCGTCTTGGACGCTATAGCCGCTGGTCATGCATGGTGGATCTCGTCAGCCCCTCGGGGCCGGCCACCACCGAAGGGAGTGACCATGCAAGACCTCGCCGAGGGCGTCGCGCAGTTCCAGCGCGGCGTCTTCCCCGCCAAGGCGGACCTCTTCGCCCACCTCGCCGCCACCCACCGTCCAAGGACGCTGTTCATCAGCTGCTCGGACGCCCGGGTGGTCCCCGAACTGATCACCCAGAGCGAGCCGGGCGAGCTGTTCGTGATCCGCACGGCCGGGAACCTGGTGCCCGCCCACACCCCGGGCCCGGACGGTGTCGCGGCCAGCATCGAGTACGCCGTCGCCGTCCTCGGCGTCAGCGACGTCGTGGTCTGCGGCCACTCCGCCTGCGGTGCGATGACCGCGCTCGCCGAGCACCACGACCTCTCCGGCATGCCGGCCATCGCCGACTGGCTGCGGCACGCGGACGCGGCCCCGGCCCGCGCGGACGCCGCGGACCTTGCCGCCCTGGTGCGCGGCAACGTACGGGCCCAGCTCGCGAACCTCGCGACGCACCCCTCGGTGGCCCGCGCCCTGACCGAACGCCGGCTCACCCTGCACGGCTGGGTCTACGACATCCCGACCGGCACGGTCGAGCGACTCGAAGCCTGACCAGCCCCCCGCCTCAAGTGACCTCACCCTCAAAGGAGTTACCCCCATGACCCACGCCACGTTCGACACCACCGCCCGTCAGGCCATCGCCACCGCCGCCGTCGAGGCGAAGGTCCGCAAGGACCTGTCGTGGCAGCAGATCGCCGACGCGGCCGGCCTCTCGGTCGCCTTCGTCACCGCGGCCGTGCTCGGCCAGCACCCGCTGCCCACCGAGTCCGCGCGGGCCGTCGCCGCCCTGCTCGACCTCGACGACGACGCGGCGCTGCTCCTGACCACCATCCCGAGCCGCGGCTCGATCCCGGGCGGCATCCCCACCGACCCGACGATCTACCGCTTCTACGAGATGCTCCAGGTGTACGGCACGACGCTGAAGGCCCTGGTGCACGAGCAGTTCGGGGACGGCATCATCAGCGCGATCAACTTCAAGCTGGACGTGAAGAAGGTCGCCGACCCGGAGGGCGGCGAGCGGGCCGTGATCACCCTGGACGGCAAGTACCTGCCGACCAAGCCGTTCTGACCCGGCCCGGGGTGGCCGCAGGGTCACCCCCGCACCCCCGCCGTGGACCCCCGTACCACCAGCTCCGGCTGGAAGACGAACTCCGTTCGCTGGACGGGGGTTCCGGTGATTTCCTCCAGGAGGGCCGACACCGCGGCCGCCGCCATCGCCTGTACCGGCTGGCGCACCGTGGTCAGCGGCGGGTCGGTGAAGGCGATGAGCTGGGAGTCGTCGAAGCCCACCACCGAGACGTCGCCCGGCACGTCGAGGCCGCGTTCGCGGGCCGCGCGCACCACGCCGAGGGCCATCATGTCGCTGCCGCAGACGATGCCCGTGCAGCCCTGGTCGAGCAGCGCGCCCGCGGCGACCTGGCCGCCCTCCACGCTGTACAGGGTCGGTTTGATGTAGGCCGCCGCCTCCTCCTCGCGCAGCCCGAGGCGCTCGCCGAGGGCCGCCGCGAACCCCTCGGTCTTGCGGCGCGACGGCGAGTACCGCAGCGGTCCGACCGCGAGCCCGATCCGGGTGTGCCCGAGGTCGGCCAGGTGCCCCACCGCCATCCGGATCGCCGCGTGGTCGTCGAGGGAGACGAAGGGGCCGCGGATCGCCTCGTTGTACCCGTTGACCAGCACGTACGGCACGCCCCGCTCGGCCAGGGCCAGATAGCGGGCCGGGTCGGCGGAGGTGTCCGCGTGCAGGCCGGACAGGAACACGATGCCGTTGACACCGCGCTCCTCCAGCTGCTCGACGAGCTCGTCCTCCGTTGCCCCGCCCGGCAGTTGGGTGCACAGCACGGGCGTGTAGCCGTGACCCGCGAGGACCTGTTCCACCGCCTGCGCGAAGGCGGGGAAGATCGGGTTGGTCAGCTCCGGGGTGACCAGGCCGATCAGCCCCTCGCTGCGCCGGCGCAGCCGGGCCGGGCGCTCCCAGCCGAGCACGTCCAGGGCTGCGAGGACGCGCTGCCGGGTGGCGTCGGCGACCCCGGGCCTGCCGTTGAGCACGCGGCTGACGGTGGCCTCGCTGACGGCGGCCTGGGCCGCTATGTCCGCGAGGCGCGGCCCGGCCTGCTGCGCGGCATGACTCACACCGTCCACCACACCGTCGTGTCGGCAGGGAGCTCGAACTGCCCGTCTGCTACGGCCAGTTGGGCGCTGGCCAGGACGACACGGCCGGGCGTCGGCAGCGACACCGGCTCTCCCGTCAGGTTCACCGTGCACACGAAGCCCTCGCGGGCGAAGGCGAGCACGCCGTCAGGGGCGTCCAGCCACCCCACGTCGTCCCCGGCGCCGAGGCCCGGGTGGGCGCGGCGGGCCGCGATGGCCCTGCGGTAGAGCTCAAGCGTGGAGTCCGCGTCGCCGGTCTGCGCCTCGACGCTGAGCCCGCCCCACGAGTCGGGCTGCGGGAGCCAGCTGCCGCCGCTGCCGAACCCGTACGAGCTGCCCTCGACGGTCCACGGGATCGGGACGCGGCAGCCGTCGCGGAAGCCGTCCTGGCCGGCGGCGCGGAAGAACGACGGGTCCTGGCGCACCTCGTCGGGCAGGTCGGTGACGTCGGGAAGGCCGAGCTCCTCGCCCTGGTAGACGTACGCCGAGCCGGGCAGGGCCAGCATCAGGAGGGTGGCCGCGCGGGCCCGGCGCAGGCCGAGCTCGCGGTCGCCCGGGGTGCGCAGCTGGGTGCCGAGGCCCTGCGGGTTGGCGAAGCGGGTGGCGTGCCGGGTGACGTCGTGGTTGGACAGGACCCAGGTGGCGGGGGCGCCGACCGGGCGCATCGCGGCGAGGGAGACGTCGATGACCTCGCGCAGTGCCGCCGCGTCCCAAGGGGCGCCCAGGTACTGGAAGTTGAAGGCCTGGTGGAGTTCGTCGGGGCGCACGTAGTTCGCGGTCCGCTCGACCGTGGGCGTCCACGCCTCGGCGACCGCGATGCGCTCGCCGTCGTACTCGTCGAGGATGGTCCGCCACGAGCGGTAGATCTCGTGGACGCCCTCCTGGTCGAAGAACGGCATGACGTCGTTGCCGAGCAGCTTGAGCTGGTCGTGGCCGCCGATGTCGGGCAGGCCTGGCGCCTTGACGAGGCCGTGCGCGACGTCGATGCGGAAGCCGTCGACGCCCATGTCGAGCCAGAAGCGCAGGATGGAGCGGAACTCGTCGGCGACGGCCGGGTGGTCCCAGTTCAGGTCGGGCTGCTCGGGGGCGAAGAGGTGCAGGTACCACTCTCCCCCAGCCTCCGGCTGGGAGGTGCCCCCATCGCCTGACGGCGCCTCGGTGCGGGTCCAGGCGGGCCCGCCGAAGATGGACTCCCAGTCGTTGGGCGGGAGTTCGCCGTCCGCGCCCTTGCCGGGGCGGAAGTGGTAGCGGGCCCGCAGCGGCGAGCCCGGGCCGTCCTTGAGGGCGCGCTTGAACCACTCGTGCTGGTCGGAGGAGTGGTTCGGTACGAGGTCGACGATGATGCGCAGGCCCAGCTCGTGGGCGTCGCGGATCAGCGCGTCCGCGTCGAGGAGGGTGCCGAACATCGGGTCGATGGCCCGGTAGTCGGCGACGTCGTAGCCGGCGTCGGCCTGCGGGGACGCGTAGAACGGGGAGAGCCAGACGGCGTCGACGCCGAGGTCGCGCAGGTACGGCAGCCGGCCGCGCACGCCTTCGAGGTCGCCCATGCCGTCGCCGTTGCCGTCGGCGAAGCTGCGTGGATAGACCTGGTAGATCACGGCGTCCCGCCACCACTGCGTGCCGGTCTTCCCGGTGAGGCGGTCGGGGGCGGTGAAGTGCTGGGTCATGTCGTCCTTAGAAGGGGGGTCCGGGGGTGGTCAACCCCCGGAAACCGGTGGGATGGGCGGCCGGGGCGGACCCGGCTCAGCCCTTGGTCGCACCCGCGGTCATGCCGGTGACCAGGTGCTTCTGCACGAGGTAGAACACGGCGGAGACGGGGATGGCGATGAGTACGGCGGTGGCGGCCATGTAGTTCCACTGGGCGTCGTGCTGGCTGACGAAGCTGAACAGGCCCACGGCGAGCGTGTACTTGCCGTCGTCGAGCATGAACGTGGAGGCGAACGCCACCTCGCCCCACGCGGTGAGGCAGGTGTAGAAGGCGGCGACCGCCAGGCCCGGGCGTGCCAGCGGCAGGATGAGCCGGAAGAAGGTGCCGAACGGGGTGAGGCCGTCGACCCGGCCCGCCTCGTCGATCTCGATGGGGATCGAGTCGAAGTACCCCTTGAGCATCCACGCGCAGTACGGCACCGCGGTGGAGCAGTACACCAGGATCAGGCCGCCGTAGGTGTCGATGAGGCCGAGGTCGCCGAGGATCTGGTACATCGGCACGATCAGTACGGCGATCGGGAACATCTGGGTGACGAGCAGCACCCACATCAGCTTCTTGTAGCCGGGGAAGCGCATCCGGGACACCGCGTAGCCGGTGGTGGCCGCGAACATCACGCCGATGACGCAGGTCAGGCCCGCGATCAGGGCGGTGTTGCCGAGCCAGGTGAAGAACCTGGTGTGCTCGGTGACGAACGCGTAGTTGGAGAAGGAGAGCTTCGACCAGATCCGGTCGGGGTGCAGGTAGTCGTCCTTGTCCGGGCCGAGCGAGATGAAGAGCAGCCAGACGATCGGGAAGAGGGCGACGAGGCCGGCGACGCTCAGCGCCAGGTGTGACAGGACGGCGGTGCGGCGTCGGGCGTGGTCCCGGGAAACGACCTTGGTAGCCATGGGGGCATCAGACCTGTTCATTGCGGGCCAGCCAGCGCCGGTAGAAGGAGGTGAAGACGATCAGGATGGAGAGCAGCAGCACGCCGTAGGTGGCGGACTGCGCGAAGTCGCGGGGCTGCTGTCCGAAGCCGAGCCGGTAGGCCCAGGTGACCAGGATCTGGGCGTCCGGGGCGCCGCCGTTGCCGAAAAGCAGGAAGATGATCACGAACTGGTTGAACGTCCAGATGATGCCGAGCAGTACGACCGTGGCGCTGACCGGGCGAAGACCCGGCAGGGTCACGTGGCGGAAGCGCTGCCAGGCGCTCGCGCCGTCCATCTCGGCGGCCTCGTACAGCTCCGCGGGGATCGTCTGGAGGCCGCCGAGCAGCGAGATCATCATGAAGGGCACGCCGACCCAGGTGTTGACGAGGATCGCGGCGAGCTGCTGGAAGTGCGGCTCCTCCAGCCACTGGGGCTGCGGCAGGTGGAGCGTGCCGAGTACGGAGTTCACGATGCCCGAGTCGCTGAGCATCAGGCGCCAGGAGAAGACGGTCACGAAGGTGGGGACCGCCCAGGGCAGGATCAGCACCATCCGGTAGAAGGTGCGGCCGCGCAGCTTCTGGTTGAGCAGCAGCGCGAGCGAGAGCCCGATGACGTAGTGCAGGGTCACACAGGCGACCGTCCACACGATCGTCCAGATGAAGTGCGACCAGAACCGGTCCCAGGCGGTAGGCCCCCACAGGACGTCCGCGTAGTTGTGCAGCCCGACGAACTCGTAGGTGGCGGCGATGTGGTTGGCGCCGATGGTGCGCGCCGAGTTGAGGCTGTTGGCGTCGGTGAGCGTGTAGTAGAAGCCCTGGACGAGCGGATAGAGCACGAGCACGCCGAGCACGACGACGATCGGCGCGACCATCGCGTACGCGTACCAGTGCTTCTGCCAGGACTGCCTGAGGCGCTCCAGCGGCCCCCGGCGCGCCTTGGCCGCGCTCTTGGGGGCCGCGCCATCGACGGCAACGGTCATCTCGACACCTTTTCCGGGAAGTTCGGCGGACGTGCGTGCCGCCGGGCCGTTCCCTGGGGGGGGGAACGGCCCGGCGGCGGGGCTCACTTGGTGAAGTCGGGGACCAGCTTGGCCATGTCCTGCTGGAGGCTCTTGGTGGCGTCGGCCACGGACTCCTTGCCGTCGGCGACCTTCGGCAGCGTGGTGTCCATCGGGGTCCACAGCGAGCTGTACTCGGGCAGCTCGGGGCGCGGCTGGGCGGCGGCCAGGACGCCCTGGAAGCCGGCGATGCCCGGGTCGGCCTTGACCTGCGCGGTGTAGGCGTCCTCGCGGGTGGGCAGCGTGGAGTTCTTCAGCGCGATGGTCTCCTGGCTCTTGGCCGAGGTCATGAAGCCCACGAACTTCATCGCGGCGGCCGCGTGCGCCTTGTCGGAGCCCGCGTACACGGACAGGTTGTGGCCGCCGGTCGGGGCGCCCGCCTTGCCGGCCGAGCCGGCCGGGACGGTGGCGATGCCGAGGTTGGCCTTGTCCTTGAACGCGGAGCCCTTGTAGAAGTTGGTGATCTCCCACGGGCCCTGGACGATGGCGGCGACCTTGCCGTTCACGAAGGCGTCCTGGATGTGGGCGTACGCGTCGGCGGTGACGTCCGCCTTGTGCAGGCCGGGGCCGTCGAACAGGCCCTTCCAGGTCTCAAGTCCCTTGACCGCGGGCGCACTTGCGATGGTGACCTTCTTGGCGGCGGTGTCGACCGTGTCGGTGCCCTCGCCGTACAGGAACGGCTGCGCGTAGTACCCGGCGGTGGAGCCCCAGTAGCCGTCGACGCCGGCCTTCTGCTTGACGAGGGCGGCGTCCGCCTTCAGCTCGTCCCAGGTGGCGGGAGCCTTGGTGATGCCGGCCTGGGCGAAGAGCGCCTTGTTGTAGACGAGGGCCAGGGTGTCGGTGACCAGCGGGACACCGTAGGTCTTGCCGTCGAACTGGGCCTGCTTGATCAGGTTCGGCCGGAACTTGGCCTGGTCGGTGAGGGCCTCGGTGCCGTCCAGCGGCAGGAAGTAGCCCTTCTTCGCGAACGCGGGCGTCCAGCCGACCTCGGCGCGCAGCACGTCCGGGGCGCCCTTGGCGCCGGCGGCGGTGTCGAACTTGTTCTGCGCCTGGTCGAAGGCGACGTTGACGTACTTCACCTTGATCGTCGGGTTCGCCTTCTCGAACTCCGTGACCAGCGCCTGGTAGGTCGGCGCCTCGTTCGTGGCGTTCGAGGTGTCCCACCAGGTGATGGTGACGGGGCCGTCCGCCTTGCCGCCGTCACTGTCGCTGCCACCGCAGGCCGTCGCCGCGAGCGCGAGGGTCGCCGCGAGCGCGGTGGCCGCTATGCCACGTCGCATGAGAACTCCTTCACTGGGTGCCGCTCCATCACGGCGCCGGATCGCCAGGAACGTAACAAGGATGAAAGGAGTCCGAAAGACCTTGCGAAGAATTTCTGCAAGGCCGGGTGATCGTTACGTCAGCGTGTCCGCACGGTTGCCGTTGTGCGCCTTGTCAAAGCCGGTGCGCCTGGTCCATGTGCGTCTGCGGAGACGCTGCAAGGGTTCCGCAAGACCTTGCAAGGCTGTTACTTTTCGAGGGCCATCGGCGTTGATCCCGTAGATGCAGGGTTTTCGAGAGGGACCACACATGACGCAGGAGCTGACGACGGCCGCCGTCGCCCAGGAGCACCCCGCCCCCCGGGCCGGCTGGTGGCGCGACGCCGTGATCTACCAGGTGTACGTCCGCTCCTTCGCGGACGGCGACGGCGACGGAATCGGCGACCTGCCCGGCATCACCGCCCGCCTTCCCCACGTGAAGGACCTGGGCGCGGACGCGGTCTGGCTCACCCCCTTCTATCTCTCGCCGCAGGCGGACGGCGGCTACGACGTGGCCGACTACCGGACGGTGGACCCGCTCTTCGGCTCGCTGTCCGACGCGGACGACCTGGTGCGCGAGGCCCACCGGCTCGGCCTGCGCGTCATCGTCGACGTCGTCCCCAACCACACCTCCGACCAGCACCCCTGGTTCCGCGCGGCGCTGGCCGGCGGCCCCGAGCGCGCGCGCTACCACTTCCGCCCCGGCAAGGGCGCGGACGGTCAACTCCCGCCCAACGACTGGGAGTCGGTGTTCGGCGGGCCCGCCTGGACGCGGGCCCCCGACGGCGACTGGTACCTGCACCTGTTCGCGCCCGAGCAGCCCGACCTCGACTGGGACCACCCCGAGGTGCGCGCCGAATTCGACTCGGTGCTCCGCTTCTGGCTGGACCTCGGCGTCGACGGCTTCCGCATCGACGTCGCCCACGGCATGGTCAAGGCGGCGGGCCTGCCCGACATCGGCGCGAGCGAGCAGGCCAAGCTCATCGGCAGCCAGGTGCTCCCCTTCTTCGACCAGGACGGCGTCCACGAGATCCACCGCGCCTGGCGCGAGCTGCTCGACAGCTACGAAGGCGAGCGCATCGCGGTCGCCGAGGCCTGGGCCCCCTCCCCCGAGCGCCTCGCCCTGTACGTACGCCCCGACGAACTGCACCAGGCATTCAACTTCCAGTTCCTGACGTGCAGTTGGGACGCGGGTCAGATGCGCGAGACGGTCGACGCCTCGCTCGCCGCGACCGGCGCGGTCGGCGCCCCCACGACGTGGGTGCTCTCCAACCACGACGTCGTACGCCATGTGACCCGCTACGGCGGCGGCGAGCAGGGCCTGCGCCGGGCCCGCGCCGCGGCCCTGTTCACCCTGGCCCTGCCGGGCTCCGCCTACCTCTATCAAGGGGAGGAGCTCGGCCTGCCCGAGGTCACCGACCTGCCCGACGAGCTGCGCCAGGACCCCGCCTTCCACCGCGCGGCCGGCCAGGACGGCTTCCGCGACGGCTGCCGCGTCCCGATCCCGTGGACCGCGGAAGGCCCCAGCTACGGGTTCGGCGAGACCGCGCCCTGGCTGCCGCAGCCCGACGCGTGGCGCGGGCTCAGCGTCGCCTCCCAGTCGGGAGACCCGCACTCGACCCTGGAGCTCTACCGCGCGGCGCTCGCCCTGCGCCGCGAGCTGCCGGGCCTCGGCGACGGCACGATGGACTGGATCGCGGCGCCGCAGGGCGTGCTCGCCTTCGCCCGGCCGGGCTTCGTCTGCACCCTCAACACCCTGGGCCACGAGGTCCAACTCCCGCTCCCCGGGCAGCCGCTGCTCACCAGCGGCGCCGTCGAGTTCGACGGCGCGAACGCCCTGCTGCCGGCCGAATCCGCGGTCTGGTGGGCAATCTGACGTGCGACCGGTACAGTCCAATCCCGTGACCGCACGGCTCGCCGACATCGCAGCCCAGGCGGGGGTCAGCGAAGCCACAGTCAGCCGCGTGCTCAACGGCAAGCCCGGTGTGGCCGCGGGCACCCGCGAATCCGTTCTCGCCGCACTCGACGTGCTGGGCTACGAGCGGCCCGTACGACTGCGCCGGCGCAGCGCGGGGCTCGTCGGCCTGATAACGCCGGAACTGGAAAACCCGATCTTTCCCGCCCTCGCCCAGGTCATCGGCCAGTCGCTGACCCGGCAGGGATACACGCCGGTGCTCGCCACCCAGACGCCCGGCGGATCCACCGAGGACGAGCTCACCGAGATGCTGGTGGACCGGGGCGTCTCCGGGATCATCTTCGTCTCCGGGCTGCACGCGGACACCACCGCCGACATGGAGCGCTACGAGCAGCTGCGCGCCCAGGGCGTCCCGTACGTCCTGGTGGACGGCTTCTCGCCGAAGGTGCAGGCGCCGTTCATCTCCCCCGACGACCGGGCCGCGATGCGCCTGGCGGTCACCCACCTCGCGGCGCTCGGCCACACCCGGATCGGCCTGGCGGTCGGCCCCAAGCGGTTCGTTCCCGTCCTGCGCAAGATCGAGGGCTTCACGGCCGGCATGCAGGACCGGCTCGGGCTCACCGTCGCCGAGGCGGAATCCCTGATCCAGCACTCGCTCTACACCCTGGAGGGCGGCCAGGCTGCCGCCGCCGCGCTCATCGCGCAGGGCTGCACCGCGGTGGTGTGCGCCAGCGACATGATGGCGCTCGGCGCGATCAGGGCCGCGCGTCAGGCCGGCCTGGATGTGCCCCGTGATGTCTCCGTGGTGGGCTTCGACGACTCTCCGCTGATAGCGTTCACCGACCCGCCGCTGACCACCATCCGCAAGCCGGTGACCGCGATGGGTCAGGCAGCCGTCCGCGCCCTCCTCGAAGAGGTCGGGGGCACGCCCGCCCCGCACAGCGAGTTCGTGTTCATGCCCGAGCTGGTCGTACGCGGTTCAACCTCCGGAGCCAGACCCCGAAGCCGACCCTGACGTACGCCGGGAAACGTCGTCCTCAGGGAGTAGCAGGTGCGGAGCGAACCCGACCGGAGGATGATCGGCGGAGGGTATGTGCATCTGGCAGACTCTCTTCCCATGGGTGAAATGACCGTGAAGACTCTGGAAGGCCGGACGGCCGCTCCAACGAACGAGCCGTCGGCCTCACCCAACAGCCCCGAACCAGGACGAACCGGATTTTCCGCCCGGTTGAGAGGTGTGCGCTCGCCGCGCAACCCTCGCATCTGGTTCGAAGTGCTTCTGATCGCGGTGAGTTACTGGGTGTACTCGCTGATCCGCAACGCGGTGCCGGAACAGAAGGCGCAGGCGCTCAAGAACGCCGACTGGATCTGGAGCGTCGAGCACCACCTCGGCATCGCGGTGGAGCAGTCGGTCAACCACGCCGTGAATTCGGCGACATGGCTCATCATCGGCATGAACTACTACTACGCGACACTGCACTTCATCATCACCATCGGTGTTCTGGTGTGGCTGTTCCGTAGCCACCCGGGCCGCTACGCGGCGTCACGGCTCGTACTCTTCGCGACGACGGGCGTCGCCCTGGTCGGCTACTACTTCTTCCCGCTTGCGCCGCCCCGCCTGATGAACGGCGGGGGCTTCGTCGACACGGTCCTGGTGCACCACACCTGGGGCTCGATGGCCTCGGGCGACCTGAAGAACATGTCGAACCAGTACGCGGCGATGCCGTCCATGCACATCGGGTGGTCGACCTGGTGCGGCCTGACGATCTTCGCCCTTGCGTCCGCGCCCTGGGCGAAGATCCTGGGCCTGCTGTACCCGACGGCCACGCTTGTGGTGATCGTCTCCACGGCGAACCACTTCTGGCTGGACGCGGTGGGCGGCCTGCTCTGCCTGACCTTCGGCGTCCTGGTCTCGCGCACCTGGTACGGCGCCCTGCCGCACCAGCTGCCGAGGCTGGTGGAGCCGAAGCGAGGGGGCTCCGTTCCTCGGCGCCGGGAACCGAAACCGAGCGCGTCCCGCGTCTGAGGGTTGCTGGAGGCAGAGCCCCCAGCAACCCCGCCGCACGCTAGAGGTGCGCCCCGTAGAACAGCTCTTCCACCACCGCCCGCGCCCTGCGCGTGAGCCGCCGATAGTCCTCCAGCATGTCCCCGACGTGCCCCGGCTCGTACCCCAGGTAACGGCCGACCGCCGCCAGCTCCCGCCCGTCGGAGGGGAACGTGTCCCCGGCCCGGCCCCGCACCAGCATGACGCCGTTGCGCACCCGCGTGGCCAGCACCCACGCCTCGTCCAGTATCGAGGCGTCCTCGGTGCCGATGAGCCCGGCCGCGTGCGCGGCGGCCAGGGCCTGTCGGGTACGGGTCGTCCGCAGGCCGGGCTCGTCCCAGCCGTGCCGCATCTGGAGGAGCTGGACCGTCCACTCGACGTCGGACAGGCCGCCGCGGCCGAGCTTGGTGTGCAGGGTGGGGTCGGCGCCGCGCGGCATCCGCTCGGACTCCATGCGGGCCTTGAGGCGGCGGATCTCGCGCACCGCGTCGTCACCGAGGCCCTCCACCGGGTACCGCAGCGGGTCGATCAGGTCGATGAAGCGCGCCCCGAGGTCGGCGTCGCCCGCCATCACCTCGGCGCGCAGCAGCGCCTGACTCTCCCAGACCAGCGACCAGCGCCGGTAGTACGCCTCGTACGACTTGAGCGAGCGGACCAGCGGCCCGGACTTGCCCTCCGGCCGCAGGTCGGCGTCGATCAGCAACGGCGGGTCTGCGGTGGGGAGTTGGAGGAGCCGGCGCATCTCGGCGACGACGCGGTTGGCTGCCTTCGCGGCCTCCTGCTCGTCGACGCCCTCGCGGGGCTCGTGCACGAACAGGACGTCCGCGTCCGAGCCGTAGCTCAGCTCGTGGCCGCCGAAGCGGCCCATGCCGATGACCGCGAACCGGGTGGGCAGGGTGTCGCCCCACTCGGCCCGCACGGCGGCGCGCAGGGCGCCCGCGAGGGTGGCCGCGTTCAGGTCGGTGACCGCGTTGCCGACCCGGTCGACGAGCGCGCCCGGGTCCTCCTCGGCGGGGCTGTCCTCGGTCCCGTACGAGCCGATGAGGTCGCCCGCGGTGGTGCGGAACAGTTCGCGGCGGCGCACCCCGCGGGCGGCGGCGACCGCGCCCTCGGCGGTCTCGGCGCGGCCGACCGCGGCGAGGACCTCCTGCTCCAGGTGGTCCCGGCCGCGCGGTACGAGCCCGTCCGGGTCGCCCAGGATGGCGACCGCCTCGGGGGCGCGGAGCAGCAGGTCGGGGGCAAGCCGGCCGGCCGACAGGACGCGGGCCAGGTTCTCGGCGGCGGCGCCCTCGTCGCGCAGGAGCCGCAGGTACCAGGGGGTCTTGCCGAGCGCGTCGGAGACCTTGCGGAAGCCGAGCAGTCCGGCGTCCGGGTCGGCGGAGTCCGCGAACCAGCCCAACAGGACGGGCAGCAGGGTGCGTTGGATGGCGGCCTTGCGGCTCACCCCGGAGGACAGCGCCTCCAGGTGGCGCAGGGCGGCCGCCGGGTCGGCGTAGCCGAGCGCTTCGAGGCGGTGGGCGGCCGCGCGGGCGCTGAGCCGGGTCTCTCCGGGCGCGAGCTGGGCGACGGCGTCCAGGAGCGGCCGGTAAAAGAGCTTCTCGTGCAGGCGGCGCACGACGGACGCGTGCCGCTTCCACTCCTTGTTGAGGCTGACGACCGGCTCGGTGCGCAGGCCGAGCGAGCGGCCGAGCCGGCGCAGATCGGCCTCGTCCTCGGGCACGAGGTGGGTGCGGCGCAGCCGGTAGAGCTGTATGCGGTGCTCCATGGCGCGCAGGAAGCGGTACGCCTCGTCCATCTGCGCGGCGTCCGCCCGGCCCACATAGCCGCCGGCGGCGAGCGCCGCGAGCGCGTCCAGGGTGGTGCCGCTGTGCAGGGTGGCGTCGCTGCGGCCGTGCACCAACTGGAGGAGCTGGACGGCGAATTCGACGTCGCGAAGCCCGCCGGGGCCGAGCTTGATCTCGCGCTCGACCTGGGCGGCGGGGATGTTGTCGACGACCCGGCGCCGCATCTTCTGCACGTCAGCGACGAAGTTGTCCCGCTCGGCCGCCTGCCACACCAGCGGTGAGACGGCCTCGACGTAGTCCTGGCCGAGCTCGGGGTCGCCCGCGACCGGCCGGGCCTTGAGCAGCGCCTGGAACTCCCAGGTCTTGGCCCAGCGCTGGTAGTAGGCGAGGTGGCTGGAGAGCGTGCGCACCAGCGGGCCGTTGCGGCCCTCGGGGCGCAGGTTGGCATCGACGGGCCAGATGACGCCCTCGACGGTGGTCTCGGAGCAGATCCGCATGAGGTGGGCGGCCAGGCGGGAGGCGGCCTGCATCGCCTTGCCCTCGTCGCCGCCGTTGGCCGGTTCGGCCACGAAGATCACGTCGACGTCGGAGACGTAGTTGAGCTCGTGCCCTCCGCACTTACCCATCGCGATCACCGCGAGCCGGCACTGGGCGGCGTCGGCGGGGGCCGCGGTGCGGGCGATGGCGAGCGCGGCGCGCAGCGTTGCGGTGGCGAGGTCGGCGAGCTCGGCGGCGGTCTCGGCCATGTCGGTGGTCCCGCACACGTCGCGGGCCGCTATGGCGAGCAGGCACCGCCGGTAGGCGACGCGCAGCGTCACGGGGTCGGTGGCCTCGGCCAGGCCCCGCTCGAACTCGGCGACCCCGGGGTGCAGGTCCGCCGCCTCGTAGGTGACCAGGGCGTGCCAGTCGCGGGGGTGGCGGGCCAGGTGGTCGCCGAGCGCCTCGGAGGCGCCGAGCACCCCGAGCAGCCGGTCGCGCAGCGGCTTCGCGGTGACCAGGGTGTCCAGCAGGGCGCGCCGCTCGTCGGCGTCCTGCGCCTCCACGACGCGGACGAGCCCGAGCAGGGCCAGATCGGGGTCGGCGGTGGCGCCGAGCGCGTCCAGGAGCACCGGGTCGGACCGTACGGGGGCGAGCTCGGGGGTCTCCAGGAGCCGCTCGGAGGCCGAGGGGTCGGTGAAGCCATGCCGCAGCAGCCGCGTGAAGGTACTGCTCCTGCGCCCCGGCACCGTCATCTGGCCGCCTCCCACGTGTACGTACGCCCGCACGCCCGGCCGGGGGTTCCCGGAACCGGCCCACCCGATCAAGACCCGGATTCCGAGCCTAGGGCCTGTCCGGTGGATCCCGCCTGGGACGCGTGGCCCTGGCACGCCCATCTGCGGCGTTGTCGTCGGTTGCCGACGCTCCGCGTCGCCGCCCTCCTCCGCCTTGCAGCTGCACGCACCAGACCCCCGCACACCAGAACCACAACCATGCTCAGGACCGAGGGCGGCCGGATCCACCGGACAGACCCTAGCCCCAGTGGGGCCGCCGAGCCCCGGCGAGGTGGTCCCGGGTGGCCGGACCGGGGCCGTTCGTCGGGGCGGCTCGCGGGGTCGTCCTCCCGGCCCCGGAAGGGGCGTCCGGCACCGGAGCGAGGGCCGGGCGGCACAGGACCTTCGGCCCTGACGGCCACCCCCAACGTCCCTCACCACAGGTGACGCCCCATCCACATAGGGCAACGTTCCGGACATTTCGCAGGCGAACCGCCCCCTCCTCACGCCCAGTTCACGAGGGCATGTGTCGGATTTGAGGCGATATAGGGGTAATTCGGGGTGATCGAGGCCACACGATTTGCCATCGAGTCCAAATGAACCCGATTCTTGGACCTTTCGTCTTCCTTGCCGATCAGGTTCTGACCAGCTCTGATCGAGCACTCACGACCGGGCTTTCGGCGAGGCAGTGCTCACGCACCGACCTCGGCCGCCCAGGCCGCCCGCACCGAAAGACCGTACCCATGAAGTCCAGGCTGCCGCTGCGCTCCGCGCTGCTGTCCCGCCGTGGCGCCGTCGCCGGCTCCGCGCTCGCCGCCGTGCTCATCACGGGCGGCGTCTTCGCTGAATTCGCGATGTCCGACACCGAGGGTTCGGACACCCCCGGCAGCCACGCCTCGGGCACGCCCGCGGCGGCCGCGTCGGGACCGGTGCGGCCCGCGACCGGCTCGGTGATGCAGGTCATCGCCCACCCGGACGACGACCTGTTCTTCATGAACCCGGACACCGGCCAGTCGCTGCGCTCGGGCCGCCCCATGACGTCGGTGTACGTCACGGCCGGCGAGGCGGACGGCGTGAACGCGCCTCCGCCGAAGAAGCCGGGCGGCCCCAAGCCCCTGGTCGACAAGGCGAAGTACTCCGAGGCCCGCCAGAACGGCATACGCGGGGCGTACGCGCAGATGGCCACCGGCGACCGGGGCAGCTCGTGGACCCGCACCTCCATAGCCACCGCAGGCGGCGGCACCGCCGAGGTCGACACCCTGAACGCCCGCCCCGACATCCACCTGGTGTGGGTGCAGCTGCGCGAGGCCGGCAGCATCAACGGCAACCAGCCGCACAGCCTGCGCGGCCTGTGGAACGGCCAGGTCGACACGCTCACCTCGCAGATAGCCTCCGGCAGCCCGGCCAAGCCCTTCACGTACACGAAGGAGCAGGTCGTCAAGACCCTCGCCGGTCTGATGGAGCGCTTCCGCCCCACCCACGTGCGCACCCTCGACCCGACCCCGGGCAAGGAGGGCAAGCTGCACAAGATCGTGGACCACCAGGACCACATCTACAGCGCCCGCTTCGCGCAGGCCGCGCTCCAGCTGTACGCGAAGTCCGTGAACCACCCGAACTTCAGCGTGCAGACGTACTTCGGCTACAACACCAGCTACCTGCCGCACACCTTCGCCAAGCCGGCCGCCGACGCCAAGGCCGACATAGTCAAGACGTACGCCTGGATGAACCCGAACGACAACTACTGCGACAGCGCCGCCGGCTGCGGCGACCGCAAGGTGTCGGTCCGCCCGTACGGCAACGGCTGGGCCCAGTCGGTCCGTTACTCCCGCACCAATTCCACCTCCTGGCTGCAGTCCGGCAAGGACGGGAGCCTGTGGGCGTTCGGCGTGCTCGACCAGCGCCTCGCGGTGTGGCACAAGGCGCCGGGCGCAGCATCCTGGGGCGAGCCCAGGATGCTGCCCGGCGACGGCATGGACTCCGGTGTGAGCGCGACGCGCCTGCCGGACGGCCGGCTCGCGGTGTTCGGCACCCGCACCCTGTTCGGCGCCGAGCTGACCGACTACCGCCGCGAGGTCGTGGCCGCGGTCCAGACGACGCCGGGCGGGGACTTCGGCCCGTGGCGTTCGCTCGGCTCGCCCGACCACAGCGGCACCAACGGCGTGTTCGACATGTCCACCCCGACCGCGGCGGTGGACGGCACCGGCAAGCTCTCGGTGTTCCTGCGCGGCGGCGACCGCCAGCTGTACTCGGCGAACCTGGCCGAGGACGGCGCCTGGACCCCGTGGGCCGTCCACGGCGGTGTCAACATGGCGGGCGACCCGGTCGCCACCACCGACGGCGCGGGCCGCGTCCACGTCTTCTCCAGCACCCCGAAGACGGTGCTGACCTGGGCGCAGCCGAAGGCGGGCGAGCCGGTGCCGGCGCGCGCCACCGAAACGAAGCTGCCGCCGAACACGACGGGCCTGTCCGCCCGCCCGGAGGGCGACGGGGTGCGGGTGTACTTCCGCAAGGTGGACTCGGGCAACGTCCAGAGCGTGCTGTTCACCGGCGTGACCCCGTCCGCGGCCACCGACCTCGGCGACACGTCCGGCTACGGCACGGTCGGCGTGGCGGGCCCACTGCTCACCGGCCGTACCGCGTCCGGCGCGCTCGCCACCCTGGAGCCGGGCGCGGAGGACCCGCAGTGGAAGTCCGACGGCAGCATCCTGTTCACCGGCTCGCCCTCGTCCGTCGCCGACGGCGAGGACACCGCGGCGGCCGCGATCGGCCTGGACGGCCGGCTGTACTGGACGCAGACCGCGGGCGCCGAAGGCCCGGCCTCCCCCTGGAAGCCCGCCGCGAACTGACCGCGGCGGACTGTTCGGCAAGGCCGTCGGCAACCACTCAGCGCGCCAGCGTCTTCTCGCGCTCGGCGGCCGTCTTCGGGACGGGAGCGGGCACGGGCGCCTGGGTCCTGGGCACCAGCCACCCCGGAAGGCGCGGCTCCACCAGGGGCCGGGCCAGCGCCCGCACCGGCGGCGTCGACAGCAGGACGACCACCCCCACCGCGAGCCCGCTGAGCACCAGCTGGCCCGCGAGCCCCGACTCCCGTACGACGCGGAAGTACCCGTAGTGCTGGGCGACCCGGATCAGGATCCCGTGCAGCAGATACGGGTAGAGGGTGACCGCGCCCAGTGCCGTGATCCACATCCGGCGCCCCGGCACCAGCGCCAGGAACGACCCCACGAGCAGCGCGCTCACCGCGAACAGGGCCAGCCTGAGCAGCAGATACCGGACGGGCGAGACGTGCAGCGCGCCGTTGCCGACGTCCATCGACAGCCAGTCGTCGCTCGGGGCCGGTGACAGGCGATAGGCGAGCGCGAGAGCGCCGACGAAGACCGGCACCGCGATGCGGCGGGCCGTGCGGGTGCGCAGCCGGGCGAAGTGTTCGGGGCGCAGCCTGAGCCCGAGGACGAACCAGGGCAGGAACATCAGGACCCGGGGCAGCGCCAGGTCCTCGCCGATCACGGTGGTGCCCGCGGCGAGCGAGACGACGACCGCGATGGCGACCGGGTGGCGCACGGCGTTCCAGATCGGGGTGGACAGCCGCCAGACGAACAGCGCGATGAGGAACCACAGCAGATACGTCGGCGAGGTCGGCGTGATCGCGAACTCCGAGCCGCGCAGCCAGTGGTAGACGAGGCTGTAGAGGGTCTCGAAGATCAGGTAGGGCGCGAGGACCCCGGTGAGCAGTCGGCGGATCTGGTCGGGACGGCCGGTGAAGCTGCGCGAGAAGTAGCCGGAGAGCAGGATGAAGGCCGGCATGTGAAAGCCGTAGACCAGGTTGTGCACGGCTCTGAGTCCGTGCGTGTGGGGCGAGAACACCTGCTCCCAGCTGTGGCCGAGCGCGACCAGCGCGATGAGCAGGAACTTTGCGTTGTCGAAGAAGGGCCTGCGGTCGGGGGCGGATGGAGCGGGAGGACCGTGGTGGGGGGTGGAACTGGTCATCCACCCCAAGGTAGGGGGACAGGGGTCGCTATTGGGGTTGCCACAGCTTTGGGCACGGGACGTTCCCCGGGTCTTCACCCACTTTCACCTTCCGGGTTGACATGCACACCCCTAACCTCCGGGGTGCACCGCAACCCGCCCCCCGGGTGCACCCGGCCTCCGGGTGCAGCCAATCCCCCTCAATCCGGAGGTAGCCGTGTCCGGCGAGACCAAACCGCGCCGCACCCGCACCGCCCTCTTCTCCGCCGTGGGCCTCGTGGCCGCATCCGCCGGCCTGTGGGCCGGCCTCGGCGGCACGTCCTCCGCGGCCTCCGCGGCGAGCGTCCCCACCCCCGACCACGTGGTGGTCGTGGTCATGGAGAACCACGCCTACAACCAGGTCATCGGCAGCTCCAGCGCCCCGTACATCAACTCGCTGAAGTCCGGCGGCGCGAACCTGTCGGCCTCGTACGCCGAGACCCACCCGAGCCAGCCGAACTACTACGCCATGTTCTCCGGCTCCACGCAGGGCGTCACCGACGACAGCTGCGTGACCCCCGGCTTCTCCTCCGCGCCGAACCTCGCCTCCGAGCTGATCGCGGCGGGCAAGACGTGGGCCAGCTACAACGAGTCGCTGCCCAGCCAGGGCTCCACGACCTGCTCCAGCGGCAAGTACGCGCAGAAGCACAACCCGTGGTTCGGCTTCTCGAACGTGCCGACCTCCTCGGCGTACACCTTCGCCCAGTTCCCCACCGACTACTCGACGCTCCCCCAGGTCTCGTACGTCACCCCGAACCTGTGCAGCGACATGCACGACTGCTCGGTCTCCACGGGTGACACCTGGCTGAAGAACAACCTGGGCGCGTACGCGACCTGGGCCAAGACGCACAACAGCCTGCTCGTCGTCACCTTCGACGAGGACAACAAGCTCTCCGGCAACAAGATCCCGACGGTCTTCTACGGCCAGCCGGTGACGCCGGGTTCCTCGTCCTCGACGACGTACAACCACTACAACGTGCTGCGCACGATCGAGGACATGTACGGCACCTCGCACGCCGGCCAGGCCGCCAACTCCACCGACATCACGGGGATTTGGGCAAGCTGACGTGTACGTAGCGGACAGTCGCGGCACTCCTGCTGCCGCTGCCGACGCCGCCCGGGTCACTTCCGGGCGGCGTTCGGCGATCGCCCCCACCGTGTTCGCGCTCGGCACGGTCAGTCTCATCACGGACGTCTCCTCGGAGATGGTCACCGCCGTGCTCCCCCTGTACCTGGTGACGGGCCTCGGCCTGTCCCCGCTCGGCTTCGGCCTGCTCGACGGCGTGTACAACGGCTTCAGCGCGCTTGTCCGGCTCGTCGGCGGCCACCTCGCCGACCGGGGCGGCCGGCACAAGACGGTCGCGGTGCTCGGCTACGGCCTCTCCGCGCTGTGCAAACCCCTTCTCCTGGTGGCGAGTTCGCTGCCGCTGATCGGCGCGGTGCTCGCCGCCGACCGCACCGGCAAGGGGCTGCGCACCGCGCCGCGCGACGCCCTGATCTCCCTCGCGTCCGCGCCGGAATCGCGCGGCCGGGCCTTCGGGGTGCACCGGGCCATGGACACGGCGGGAGCCATGCTCGGCCCGCTGACCGCTTTCCTGATCCTGCGTCAGGCGGCGGACGGCTACGACGCGGTGTTCACGGTCAGCTTCTGCGTGGCGGCCGTCGGCGTCCTGGTCCTGCTCCTCTTCGTCCCCTCCCGCACCCCCGTCGCCGCCCTCCCGGAGGGCGCCCCGCGCGCCTCCCTGAAAGCGGCCCTGGCGCTTCTCCGTGTCCGGACGGTACGTCAACTCACCCTGGCAGCCTTGCTGTTGGGCCTGGCGACGGTGAGCGACTCCTTCGTCTACCTCCTGCTCCAGCACCGGCTCGGCGTGCCCGACCGCTGGTTCGCGCTGCTCCCCCTCGGCACGGCGGCCGCCTTCCTGCTCCTCGCCGTACCGCTGGGCCGTCTCGCCGACAAGGTGGGCCGCTGGCAGGTGTTCCTCGGCGGCCACGCGGCCCTGCTCCTCGCGTACGTCCTGCTCCTGACCGGCTGGCAGAGCCCGGCGCTCCCCTTCCTCACGCTGGCCCTGCACGGCGGGTTCTACGCGGCGACCGACGGCGTCCTGATGGCGGCGGCCGCAGGTTCCGTCCCGGCCGGACTCCGCTCCTCCGGGCTCGCGCTGATCCAGACCGGCCAGGCCACGGCCCGCTTCGTCTGCTCGATCGCGTTCGGCGCGGCCTGGACGGCGTGGGGCGACAGGACGGCCCTTGGCACCGCGGCGGCGGTCCTGACCGCGTGCGCGGTGGGCGCGTTCCTGCTCCGCCCCTCGAACTCCCCGAAAGAAGACCGGCCTTGACCCTGCGCAACAAGATCCTGGTCCTCGTGGCGGCGCTCGCCGTCCTCGCGGGAGTCGCGACCGCGTCCGTGCTGCACGCGGCGGGCCGCGAGGACCGGAAGAACCAGACGCAGGCCGGCGGCCCCCCGGTGTCCGCCGGAAAGGTGTCGTTGACGCCCGATGCCACTCGGAAGATCGTGTTCCGCAACATGGCATGGGGCCCGCACCGCGACGAGCTGGCCACGGTCCCGGCCGCCGACCCGGCGGGCTCGCGCACGGCCTCCGGCGTGAAGTGCCTGCGCTTCTACGCGGCGGCGGGCACGGGCATCTGCCTCCAGGCCGAGCGCGGCGCTATGCAGGACTCGTACCGCGCGGTCGTCCTCGACGCCCAGCTGAAGGAACGCGCGCACTACAGCCTCCCCGGCATCCCGACCCGCGCCCGGGTCTCGCCCAGCGGACACTGGGTGGCCTGGACGGTGTTCGTGGGCGGCGACTCGTACGCGGGCACGAACTTCTCCACCCGCACCGCCGTCCTCGACACCAGGACGGGCCGACTCACCTCGTCCCTCGAAGACTTCAAGGCCTACCTGGACGGCAAGGAGCACCACGCCGCCGACACCAACTTCTGGGGCGTCACCTTCGCCGCCGACGACCAGCACTTCTACGCGACGATGGCGACGGGCGGCCACACCTATCTCGTACGGGGCGACCTCGCGGCGCGCACGGTGACCTCTCTGCACGCGAACGTCGAGTGCCCCTCCCTCTCCCCCGACGGCACCCGGATCATCTACAAGAAGCGGGTGCCGGGCCGGCCCGCCGACGCGCCCTGGCACCTGTACGCGCTGGACCTGGCGACGATGCGCGAGACCGCGCTCGCGGAGCCGAGGAGCGTGGACGACCAGGCGGTCTGGCAGGACGACCACACGGTCGCCTACTCCCTGGCCGGCGACTACGGCAGCGACCTGTACACGGTCCCGGCCGACGGCACGGGCAAGCCCCGCCGCCTGCTGACGGCGGGGCTTGCCCCGGCGTACCTGGGCTGACGCACGCCCCTTTCACGGGCTACTCCTTGTGGGCGCGGTAGAAATCCCGCTCCATCTCCCGGGTCTCGACCATGACGTGCAGCCGCCGCCCCGCGATGCCGGTCACATGCTTGCGGGCGATCTCCAGGACGGTCTCGCTCAGCTCCTCGATGGCTTTCGGGGTGCGCCCGGAGAGGATCGCGACCTGGATGAAGACGGCGTCGATGTCGTCCTCGGCGGCGCCGAAGTACGACTCCTCGATGCGCCGGAACCGGGTCTTGAAGGCCTCGGTGGAGGCGTTGATCGACGCGGGCGCGACCTCGTGCACCTCACGGGCGAAGGCCTCCCGGTCGAAGGTGGCGGCGAGCCGCTCGGAGTACTCGACGGTGACGAATGGCATGACCGATTCCCTTGCTGTGGCAGGTGAGTTGACGGGTCGAGGTGTTCAGTCGGCGGCCTTGCGGGCGGCGTAGTGGCGGGCTGCCCGTACGCGGTTGCCGCACTTGGTGGTGCACCAGCGGCGGGCCGCGTGGGAGCGCAGGAACCAGCGGGTGCAGCCCTGGGCCCCACAGGGCGCGAGCTGGCCGGCGTCCGCCCCGGTGAGCAGGTCGGCGCCGTCCTCGGCGAGCGAGCAGAGGGCGGCGCCGACCGGGTTCGCGGTGTCGGGTTCGTCGGCGCGGTGCGGCGCGCGGCCGGTCCAGACGAGGCGGGGCGTGGGGGGCGCGGCGGCCAGCGCGGCGTTGAGCGCGTCCAGGCTCGGCGCGGGCGGCGGCATCCCCTCGGCCCGCGCCCCGAAGAGCTCCCGCAGCGCCTCGCGGAGCGCGCGCAGCCGCCCCGCCTGACGGCCACTCAGAACTATCTGGTCCGCGAGGAGTTCATGACGCACGAGCCAGAGCCGCGCGGCGCCGGCGTCCTCCAGGAGGTCCACCTGGCCGTGGCTGAGCGCGAACCGGGTGTTCACCAGGGCGAGGGAGAGGAAGCGTTCCTCGCCGGGAACCGGCAGCTGATGGAGGTAGTGCGGCGCGTCATGATCCACGCCTCTCATGCTAACGCTTGCCGTTATCCGTGAGAAGGTCTACGTTCCTCTCACGGCAAAACAATAGATACAGCGTGAGAAGCAGGGGGCGCCGAAAGATGACGTACACCGACGCGACCGACGTGACCACCGTGACGGAGTTCGACGTGGACAGGGTCCGCGAGGACTTCCCGATCCTCGGCCGCACGCTCGACAGCGGGGCGCCGCTGATCTACCTGGACTCGGGGGCCACCACCCAGAAGCCGCTCCAGGTCCTGGACGCGGAACGGGACTTCTACCTCAACCACAACGCGGCCGTGCACCGCGGCGCCCATCAGCTCTCGGTCGAGGCGACCGACGCGTACGAGGGCGCGCGCCGCAGGATCGCCGCGTTCGTCGGCGCGGCGGACGACGAGATCGTCTTCACCAAGAACACCACCGAGGGCATCAACCTGGTGGCGTACGCGCTGGGGAACGCGGGCCGGCTCGGGCCGGGCGACAGAATCGTGGTGACGGAGATGGAGCACCACGCGAATCTGGTGCCCTGGCAGCAGCTCGCCGAGCGGACCGGGGCGCGGCTCGCGTGGTTCGGCCTGAACGACGACGGCCGGCTCGACCTGGACGGCCTCGACGACCTGGTGGACGAGTCGACGAAGGTGGTCGCCCTGACCCACCAGTCGAACGTCCTGGGCACGCTGAACCCTGTCCGTACGATCGCGGACCGGGCGCATGCGGTGGGCGCGCTGGTGGTGGTGGACGGCGCCCAGTCGGTCCCCCACCGACCGGTGGACGTAAGGGAGTTGGGCGCGGACTTCCTGGCCTTCTCCGGCCACAAGATGCTGGGCCCGAGCGGCGTGGGCGTCCTGTGGGGCCGCGCCGACCTGCTGAACGAACTGCCCCCGTTCCTGACGGGCGGCTCGATGATCGAGGTGGTCGAGATGGAGCGCTCGACGTTCCTGCCGCCCCCGCAGCGCTTCGAGGCGGGCGTCCCGATGACCGCCCAGGCAGTGGGCCTGGCCGCGGCGGTGGACTACCTGGAGGCCCTGGGAATGCGGGAGGTAGCGGCCCACGAGGCCACGCTGACCGCCCTGGCCCTGAACCTCCTGGGCGAGATCCCTGGGGTCCGGATCATCGGCCCCGCGGACCTGACCGACCGAGGCTCGGCGGTGTCCTTCGTGGTCGAGGACATCCACCCCCACGACGTGGGCCAGATCCTGGACGACCGAGGAGTGGCCGTCCGCACGGGCCACCACTGCGCCCGCCCCCTGACCCGCCGCTACGGCCTGGCAGCGACGACGAGGGCGAGCTTCTACGTCTACAACACCCCGGAGGAGGTGACGGCCCTGGCGGAGGGGGTGCGGGCGGCGCAGAGGTACTTCGCCTGACCGACCCCGGCGATCAACAAGGGGGCCCTGCGAGCCCCTCACCCCCTGCCAACTCCCTTACAGCACAGGCAAGTTCTTCCGCAGCTCGAAGGCGGTCACCTCGGACCGGTACTCCTCCCACTCCTGCTTCTTGTTGCGCAGGAAGAAGTCGAAGACGTGCTCCCCCAGCGTCTCCGCCACCAGCTCGCTGCGTTCCATCAGGGTGATCGCCTCGCCCAGGTTCTGCGGGAGGGGTTCGATGCCCATCGCTCGGCGTTCGGCGTCGGTGAGGGCCCACACGTCGTCGTCGGCGCCTGCCGGGAGTTCGTAGCCCTCTTCGATGCCCTTCAGGCCCGCTGCCAGGAGGAGGGCGTAGGCGAGGTACGGGTTGCAGCCCGAGTCCAGGGAGCGGACCTCGACGCGGGCGGAACCGGTCTTGCCGGGCTTGTACATCGGGACGCGGATGAGGGCCGAGCGGTTGTTGTGGCCCCAGCAGATGTACGAGGGAGCCTCGCCGCCGGCGCCCGCCGTGCGCTCCGAGCCGCCCCAGATGCGCTTGTAGGAGTTGACCCACTGGTTGGTGACCGCGGCGATCTCGGCGGCGTGCTTCAGGAGGCCCGCGATGAAGGAGCGGCCGACCTTCGAGAGCTGGTACTCGGCGCCCGACTCGTAG
The DNA here is from genome assembly GCF_045206365.1 of Streptomyces sp. NBC_00212. Taxonomy (NCBI): domain Bacteria; kingdom Bacillati; phylum Actinomycetota; class Actinomycetes; order Kitasatosporales; family Streptomycetaceae; genus Streptomyces; species Streptomyces sp. NBC_00212. The sequence goes on along the minus strand of NZ_CP108115.1, from coordinate 6,189,596 downwards.
AACGCGTTCCGGTCGCCCTCGAAGAGGGAGAGGTGGGTGTGCATGCCCGAGCCCGGGTACTCCGAGAACGGCTTGGGCATGAAGGTGGCCTGGACACCCTGTTCGAGGGCGACCTGCTTCATGACCAGGCGGAACGTCATGATGTTGTCGGCCGTGGAGAGCGCGTCCGCGTAGCGGAGGTCGATCTCCTGCTGGCCCGGCGCACCCTCGTGGTGGCTGAACTCGACCGAGATGCCCATCGATTCGAGCATGGTGATCGCCTGGCGGCGGAAGTCCATGCCGACGTTCTGCGGAGTGTGGTCGAAGTAGCCCGAGTTGTCGGCCGGGACCGGGCGGGTGCCGTCGAGCGGCTTGTCCTTCAGGAGGAAGAACTCGATCTCGGGGTGCGTGTAGAAGGTGAACCCGAGGTCGGAGGTCTTGGCCAGGATGCGCTTGAGGACGAAGCGCGGGTCCGCGAAGGACGGGGAGCCGTCGGGCATCCGGATGTCGCAGAACATCCGGGCCGTGCCGGGGGCCTCCGCGCGCCACGGCAGGATCTGGAAGGTGGACGGGTCGGGCCGGGCGATCATGTCGGACTCGTAGACGCGGGCGAAGCCCTCGATGGCCGAGCCGTCGAAGCCGATTCCCTCGTCGAAGGCCTGCTCCAGCTCGGCCGGGGCGACCGCCACCGACTTGAGGAAGCCCAGCACATCGGTGAACCACAGGCGCACGAACCGGATGTCGCGCTCCTCGAGAGTCCGGAGCACGAACTCCTGCTGCTTGTCCATAGCCACATCCTTGCAGTTCAGACGGCCTGTGCACCATGACCCCATCAAGAACGGGGACGACGGGCGGATCCTCAGTATCGAGGCGCGGGATTACCTCCACATTACGCACCCGGTATGACCTACAGCACGTCCCCTCCCCGTGGGTGCCCCTGCGGGCTTCGTACGTGACGATGTGGTGGATACTCGCTCCTCGTTGCCCGCAGAACGGCCCCAGCACAACGGCCCGGCACAACAGTCCGGCACCACGGCTCGGCAGAACGGCTTAGGAGAACCTCGCATGACCGGCACCCAGGTGGATCCTCCGGATACCGCCGTCGCAACCCCCGACCGGCGCCGCTGGCGCGGCTGGCTGCTCGACGGGCTGAGCGAGCGCTCCGCCCGCCACCCCGGCCCGCACGGCACCCCGCCGGCCGAGCACAAGGGCCACCGCTGGTGGCGGGTCATGTGCCTGACCGGTGTCGACTACTTCTCCACGCTCGGCTACCAGCCCGGCATCGCGGCGCTCGCCGCCGGGCTGCTCTCGCCGCTCGCGACACTGGTGCTTATCGCGCTGACGCTGGGCGGGGCTCTGCCGGTGTACCGGCGGGTCGCGAAGGAGTCGCCGAACGGCGAGGGCTCGATCGCCATGCTGGAGCGGCTGCTGCCCTGGTGGGCGGGGAAGATCTTCGTCCTGGTGCTGCTCGGCTTCGCCGCCACCGACTTCATGATCACGATCACGCTTTCGGCCGCGGACGCCTCCGCGCACGTCGTGGAGAATCCTTTCGCCCCGAGCTTCCTGCACGGCTCCAACCTCTGGATCACGCTCGCGCTCGTCGCGGCCCTCGGCGCGGTCTTCCTCAAGGGGTTCAAGGAGGCCATCGGCATCGCGGTGGCGCTCGTCGGCGTCTATCTGGCGCTGAACCTCGTGGTCCTCTCGACCGCCGTCTGGAAGATCGCCACCGAGCCGGTCGTGATCGGCAACTGGTGGGACGCGATGACCGCCGAGCACTCCTCGCCGCTCGCGATGATCGGCGTCTCGCTGCTCGTCTTCCCGAAGCTCGCGCTCGGCATGTCCGGGTTCGAGACGGGCGTGGCGGTCATGCCGCAGATCCAGGGCGACGACTCGGACACGTACGCCAACCCGGCCGGCCGGGTCCGTGACACCCGCAAGCTGCTGACCACGGCGGCGCTCATCATGAGCGGCTTCCTGCTCGTCTCCAGCCTGGCGACGACCATCCTGATCCCGGAGTCCGAGTTCAAGGCCGGGGGCGGCGCCAACGGCCGCGCGCTGGCCTTCCTCGCCCACCAGCACCTCGGCGAGGGCTTCGGGACGGTGTACGACATCTCGACCATCGCCATCCTCTGGTTCGCCGGGGCCTCGGCGACCGCGGGCCTGCTCAACCTCGTACCGCGCTATCTGCCGCGGTACGGCATGGCACCCGAGTGGACGCGTGCGGTGCGGCCGCTGGTCCTGATCTTCACGGCGATCGCCTTCTTCATCACGTGGTGGTTCGACGCCGACGTCGACGCGCAGAGCGGCGCGTACGCCACCGGTGTGCTGGTCCTGATGCTCTCGGCCTCGTTCGCCTCGACGGTCGCCGTGCACCGGCGCGGCAAGCGGGCCGCGGCCCTCGGCTTCGGGGTGGTCACCGCGGTCTTCGCGTACACGCTGGTCACGAACGTGATCGAGCGGCCGGACGGCATCAAGATCGCGCTGCTGTTCATCGTGGGCATCGTGGTGTCGTCGTTCGCCTCGCGGGTGCACCGCGCCTTCGAACTGCGGGCGACGGCGGTCACCTTCGACGAGTGCGCCGCCCGGTTCGTGGACGAGGCGGCGCAGAGCGGGCCGCTGCGGATCATCGCCAACGAGCCGCAGGAGCACTCGACGCGGGAGTACCGCGCCAAGGAGTACAGCCAGCGCGAGGAGACGCACATCCCGGACGGCCGGCCCGTGCTGTTCCTGGAGGTGTTCATCCAGAACTCCTCCGACTTCACCACCGAGCTCACCGTCCACGGCGACGAGAAGCACGGGGTGCGCCGCCTGCGCGTCGAGGGCGCGGTCGTGCCCAACACCATCGCCGCCGTGATGATGGAGCTGCGCGACCGCACCGGCGAGGTGCCGCACGCCTACTTCAACTGGACCGAGGGCCACCCGCTCAGCCATCTGCTGCGCTTCCTGGTGTTCGGCGACGGCGAGGTCGCCCCGGTCACCCGCGAGGTGCTGCGCCGGGCCGAGCCGGACCTGCGCCGCCGTCCCCGGGTCCACGTGGGCTGAGCGTCCCCTTTCGTGCCCGCTGTTTTCGGCCGGTGAGGCACCCGGCCTGCCGTGAGCCGCACTCCCTCCCCTACCATCTGCGCCCATGGGGGGAGTGCGGCTCACGCGCATCACGCGTCCCGTGGCGCTGCTGAGTGCCATGGCGACGCTGCTCGCCGCGCTCTTCATCTGCCTCGCGGCGGGCGGCGGCGAGAGCCCGGCCCGCCTCCCCCAAGCTCTCAACTTCGTTCGAGCAGGGGGGACCCCCATCGGCCCGACGGCCGACGGGTCCGCGCGGTACGTCTGCCCGTACGAACAGGGCGACTGCGGGCTCTTCCCGCACACCGGCCCGGCCGTGCTCACCACACCCCCGACGGACGCGCCGGCCCCGGCCGCGGTTCATGACGTACGCCCGGTGACGCCCCGCGCGGGCGCCGCCCCCGTACGGTTCGGGGCCCGGCCGCGCGCGCCGGACCTGCACGTCCTTCAGGTGCTGCGGACCTAGGGGGCACCGCAGCCACGCTCGGCTGCTCCTGCCCTCAACTCCCCATCCCCAGAAGGACGTTACGGACACATGGCCATTCAGGACGACCCCAACACCTCCCGCAGAGCGCGTATAGAGGAGCTGCGCCGCGTCGAGCAGGCCCGGCAGCGGCGCGGCAGGATCGTGGTGATCTCCTCGGTCACCGCCGCCGTCGTCGCGGTCGCGGGCCTGGTCGGATTCGGCGTGTACGAGTTCGGCAAGTCGGGCGACAGCGGCAGCAAGGCCGCCGACAAGACGCAGACGGAAGCTCAGGCTCAGGGCGGCACCGACGCCAAGGCTCAGATCGCGGGCGAGAAGGACTGGGATCCCAAGAAGCTGACCCGCAACCACGTGACCACCAAGGTGAATTACCCGATGAAGCCGCCGGTGGGCGGCGACCACGACCAGGTGTGGATGAACTGCGGGGGCGACGTCTACTCCAAGCAGGTCCCCGACATGAACGCCGTGCACTCCCTGGAACATGGCGCGGTGTGGGTGACGTACACCGACAAGGCGTCGGCCGCCGATGTGAAGAAGCTCGCCGACAAGGTGTCGAAGACGCCGTACTCGCTGATGAGCCCGTACAAGGACCAGGCCGGGGCGATCATGCTGAGCGCCTGGGGCAAGCAGGTCACCGTGAACGGCGCGGACGATCCCCGGGTGAGCGAGTTCTTCACCAAGTACGTGCAGGGTCCGCAGACGCCCGAGCCAGGTGCCCCGTGCACGGGCGGGCTGGGCGAGCAGTGATCCGCCGCTACTGGGGGCTCGCGGCCGCGCTCGCCCTCGCGATGGTGTTCGCGGCGGCCGCCGTGCTCGTCTCCTCCGGCGGCAGCCGGGCCACCGCCGAGGCCAAGTCCCGTACGCCGACGGCCACTTCGGCGGACGCGGGGTTCGCGCGCGACATGTCGACGCACCACCAGCAGGCGGTGGAGATGTCCTTCGTCGTGCGCGACCGCACCTCGGACGAGGAGGTACGGCGCCTCGCGTACGACATCGCCAACACTCAGGCCAACCAGCGGGGCATGATGCTCGGCTGGCTGGACCTGTGGGGGCTGCCGAAGAACGAGGCGTCCCAGCTGCCGATGGCGTGGATGGGCACGGGCATGGAGCCGGGCGCCGACGGCGCGCTGATGCCCGGCATGGCCACCAACACCGATCTGGACAAGCTGCGCAAGCTCAGCGGCAGGGACGCCGAGGTGCTCTACCTCCAGCTGATGACCGAGCACCACAAGGGCGGCATCCACATGGCTCAGGGCTGTGTCGAGCGCTGCACGGTGGGACCGGAGAAGCGGTTGGCGCAGGGCATGGTCGACGCGCAGCAGTCGGAAATCGACTTGATGGCACAAATGCTGAAGAAGAGGGGCGCTACGGCACGTACCGACTGACGACCCAACTGGCCGTCAGTAAACGCTCTTTGGCGTTTCTTGGCGATCACATGCCCCCCGCATGAACTGTTCCTGACAAGAGTGACGCATTACGTGCGCGCATCAGACAGCGCACGTACAGCATGCGAAGACCTCACGCAGGGGGTTACATGAGAACCAGCCGCGCCAGGCGGCGCGCCGGTGTGAGCATGGCAGCGACACTGCCTTTGCTCGCCGGCGCGCTCGCCCTCGGCATACCGTCCGCCCAGGCGGCCGATCCGGTCCCGAGCGGACGGGCGGCCCTCGCGGGCACCCAGCCCGTCTGGGCCACCGGCTCCGCCGACCAGGGTGCCACCGCCGCAGCAACCAAGGTCAACGCCCGGGTGTACCTCGCCGGGCGGGACGCGAAGGGCCTCGACGCGTACGCCGCGGCCGTGTCCGACCCGCAGTCGGCGTCGTACGGCAAGTACCTCGGCGCCGACCAGGCGCAGCAGCGCTTCGGCGCCACCCAGGAGCAGATCGACGCGGTCACCAAGTGGCTGAAGTCGTCCGGACTGACCATCACGGGCTCCACCCAGCACTACATATCGGTGTCCGGTGACGTTGCGGCGGCGCAGAAGGCGTTCGCCACGCAGCTGCACAACTACCGCAAGAGCGGCCGGACTTACCACGCCCCGTCCAAGGCCGCGTCCGCGCCGAACGCGCTCGCGGGCGCCGTTCTGACGGTGACCGGCCTGGACAACGCGCCGCACCAGTCGACGCACGAGGACACCCTGCCGGGGCCGGGCGCCGGCTTCCGCAACGCGGGTCCGTCCTCCAGCTACTACGGCCAGAACGTCGCCAAGACGCTGCCGGACGCGTACGGCACGAAGGTTCCGTACGCCGTGCACGGCTACACCGGCCAGCAGCTGCGGGCCGCGTACGGCGCGGGCAAGTACACCGGCAAGGGCGTGACCGTCGCGATCACCGACGCGTACGCCTCGCCGACCATGGCGTCGGACGCGGCCCAGTACGCCAAGCGCAATGGTGACAAGGCCTACAAGAAGGGCCAGTACACCGAGGTCCTTCCGGCGGCCTACAACAGCGTGGACGACTGCAAGGCGTCCGGCTGGTACGGCGAGGAGTCCCTGGACGTCGAGGCCGTGCACGCGGTCGCGCCCGACGCGAACATCGTGTACGTGGGCGGCGCGTCCTGCAACGACCCGGATCTGCTCGACGCCCTCAACAAGGTCGTCGACAAGCGGCTCGCCGACATCGTCTCCAACTCGTGGGGCGACATCGAGGCCAACGAGACCCCGGACATCGCGGCGGCGTACGACCAGACGTTCAAGCTCGGCGCGATCGAGGGCATCGGCTTCTACTTCTCCTCCGGCGACAACGGCGACGAGGTCGCCAACACCGGCAAGAAGCAGGTCGACACCCCGGCCAACTCGGCTTGGGTGACGGCGGTCGGCGGCACCTCGCTGGCGGTCGGCAAGAACGACAAGTACCAGTTCGAGACCGGCTGGGGCACCGAGAAGGCCGCCCTCGCCGCGGACGGCAAGAGCTGGACGAACTTCCCCGGCGCCTACACCGGCGGCGCGGGCGGCGGCACCAGCTCCACCGTGAAGCAGCCGTTCTACCAGCACGGCATCGTGCCGGACTCGCTGGCGAAGGCGAACGGCGCGACCCGGATGCGCACGGTTCCGGACATCGCGGCCGTGGCCGACCCCAACACCGGCTTCCTGGTGGGCCAGACGCAGACCTGGCCCGACAAGTCGGTGAAGTACGACGAGTACCGCATCGGCGGCACCTCGCTCGCCGCCCCGGTCACCGCGGGCATCCAGGCGCTGGCCCAGCAGGCCCAGCACTTCCCGATCGGGTTCGCGAACCCGTCGATCTACGCGCGCTTCGGCTCGCCGCTCTTCCACGACGTGACGGACCACCCGCTGGGTGCGAAGCGTGACCTCGCGGTCGCGCGTGTCGACTTCGCGAACAGCGTGGACGCGTCGGGCGGCCTGCTGACGTCGGTCCGATCGCTCGGCAAGGACAGCTCGCTGTCCGCGACGAAGGGGTACGACGACGTGACGGGTGTGGGTTCGCCCGCGCCGGGTTACGTGGCGTCGTACGGCTTCCCGTTCCGCCGCTGACCCCTTCACCGGGGTCCCACCCCGCCCTCGGCCACGCGCTGGCCGGGGGCGGGGTTCTGCGTTTCCCCACCCCGCCCCTTCCCGAGCCCCTCCGGGGGTGGGTCGGCTGCGGACCGTGCGTGGTTGCTCGCGCAGTTCCCCGCGCCCCTCACCAGTATTGATGCTGGTCCGCATGGACATTCTCAGCCCGTCCGGCGTTTGAGGACGAGCGCCGTTCAGGCGCGAACGGGGTCTGGGGCGGAGCCCCAGAAGCCACCGTCACCCACCTACACCCCCGGAGGGTCTCGGGAAGGGGCGGGGTGGGGGCCTTCGGGGTCTGGGGCGGAGCCCCAGGGCGCCGGTTACCCAGGGCGTACCGCTCGCGCCACCGCCCCCGGGTCGTCCAGCATCACCAAGTGGCCCGCAGCCGACGCGAGTTGGAAGCGCGCACCCAGCGTCGCCGCCAGGCCGCGCTGGCGGTGGATCCAGGCCTCGCCACCGGCGCCGCCCGCCAGCACGGTGACCGGTGCCGCCGGGAGGCTCAACCGGCGCCGCAGGGACAGGAGTTCCGCCGCCACCGCCCCGTACCGCGCGTTCTCCAGGATCATTCCGCGCAGCACCCGCGACGTGCCGTAGCAGCTCCGTACCAAGGCGCGCGGGGCCGGATCGCCCCCGCCCGTGCGGGAGGCGCGGACCGTGGCCCGGCGGACCGCGGGGCCGAGCGCGGCGGGCACTCCCGTGCCGCACAGCGCCGCCCCCACCGCCCGCGCGAAGGCGAGCCGCAAACCCGGGGCGGCCGGAGGGCGCGCCACCTCCTCGATGCTGGAGTCGACCAGGACGAGGCCCGCCGTACGGGCCGGGTACAGCCGCGCGAAGGCCTCCGCATGGAACCCCGCGATGGAGTGGCCGACCACCGTCACCGGACCGGCCGCACCCAGCGCGTCGAGCAGCCCCGCGATCCGGTGCGCCTCCCCCGCGGCGGTCGGCGGCACCACGGCCGGCCCGGAGAGCCCGTGCCCGGGCCGGTCGAAGCGTACGACCGTGTGGTCCGGGGTGAGCAGCGGCACCACCGGATCCCAGTCGAACCAGCTCATGCCGAGCCCGGCGCTGAGCACCACCATCGGCCCGGCCCCCTCGACCACGACGTGGTGCGGCACCCCGCCGACCTTCAGGAACGCCATGCCCGCCCGTCCCGCGCCACGCAAACCGCCAGCACCCCCAGCCAGACCGCCACCACCAGCACCTGAAGCCGCTGGCCCGCGCCCAGGGCCCAGGTGCCGCGGCCCGCCTGGAAGGCCGCCACCGATGCCAGCGTCCAAGCCGTGGCGGCCAGTTCGAGGGCCACCAGCGCCGGGCCGAGGCGCGCCGCGAGCCAGGGCCACCAGCCGTAGCGGCGGGCCGCGACGGTGAGGGCCACCACGCCGGCCAGCGCTCCCAGCATCGCCAGGCTGCTGCTCACCGCGTGCGCGGTGTGCGTCGCCGGGACCAGGCCCGCCGTTTCGCGGGCCGCGCACACCGGGTCGGCGGTCGGGGCGCAGCTCAGCGGGAGGCGGGAGTCGACCGCCGTGGCCGCGCCGAACAGCGCGAGGCCCGACCAGCCCGCCAGCGACCAGCGCCGCCGGTCGCAGCGCCAGAGCGCGCACACCGCGGCGGCCAGGACCAGGAGTCCCGCCGTCAGGTCGGTGGCGCGGAAGAGGCCGCCCAGCGGCTGGTCGGCCGCGGCGAGTTCACTCACGTACGCCTGGATCGGGTCGAGGCCGGTCTGGAAGACGAGCTCAAGGACCCAGGCCGTGTACGCCAGGGCGCCGAGCGCGAGCAGGACCGCCACGGGCCGGGTTCGCACACCACTGCGGGACATAGTGGGGCCAATGTTACGGGGGCGGCTGCGGTTACTGGTGGTCCGGATGCACCCAGCTCGGCTTGCGGAACTTCAGGAAGGCCAGCGGCGCGAGGATGCCGAGCGCCAGGAGGCCGCCGCCGACGATCAGCAGGTACCGCCACAGCGGCTGGTTGCCGAACTGGTCCGGCGGTACGAACCCGATGCACAGCGCGGCCACCGACGCCACGAACCCGATGCCCGCGACCCACGCGACCGCGGGCACCCGGAACCCCCGCTCCACCTCGGGCCGGGTCCTGCGCAGCCTGACCACCGCCACGAACATCAGCAGGTAGGCGATGAGATAGATCTGGACGGTGATGACGGAGAACATCCAGTACGCGCTCGACACGTCGCCGCTGAACGCGTACAGGATGCCGATCAGGGTGGTGATGACGCCCTGCGCGACCATGATGTTCTGCGGGGTGCCGTACTTGTTCAACCGCTGGAACACCGGCGGCAGATAGCCCTCCTGGCGCGAAAGCAGCACCAGTCCCTTGGCGGGTCCCGCGAGCCAGGTCAGCATGCCGCCGAGCGCGGCCGCCACCAGCATCACGCCGACGACCCTGGTCATCCAGCCGATGTGGAAGTGGCCGAAGAAGGCCTGGAAGGCCTGCATCAGACCGGCCGTCAGGCTCAGCTCCGACGACGGCATCACCCAGGAGATCACCAGGGCCGGAAGGATGAAGATCAGCAGCACCAGGCCGGTCGCCAGGAACATCGATTTCGGGTACTCGCGCTTGGGGTCGCGCAGCGAGGACACATGGACGCCGTTCATCTCCATGCCCGCGTACGACAGGAAGTTGTTGACGATCAGGACCAGGCTGGCGAGCCCGGTCCACGGCGGCAGCCAGTGCGAGGCGCTCATCGGCGCCGCCGACGGGTTGCCCTGGCCGAGGAAGACGAAGCCGAGGACGACCAGGACCACGCCCGGGATGAGCGTGCCGATGACGAGCCCCAGAGAGCTCAGCCCCGCGACCGTCTTCGTGCCGCGCGAGGAGATCCACACGCCGGTCCAGTAGATGACGACGATGACGATCGCGACGTACGGCCCGTTCTCGGCCAGCTTCGGGTTGATGACGTACGCGAAGGTCGAGGCGACGTACGCGAGCAGGCTCGGGTAGTACGCGATCGTCATGGCGAACTGGCACCAGACCGCGAGGAACCCGAGCGGTTTGCCCAGCGCCTCGCTCACCCAGCGGTAGATGCCGCCGGTCCAGCCCGAGGCGAGTTCGGCGCCGACCAGCGCCGTCGGGAGCAGGAAGACGAGGGCCGGCAGGAGGTAGAGGAAGATCGCGGCGAGGCCGTAGATGGCCATGGACGGGGAGGGGCGCAGGCTCGCGACGGATGCCGTCGTCATCAGGCCCAGCGTCACCCACGAGACGAACTGCCGTTTTGTCCCTCCGTCCGCGACGAGTTCTTCATCGGAGGCATCCGTGGTCGTCATGCGCCCATCCTCGGCTCGGCGGCGGGGTCCCGCACGTCGGGCCGTAGGGTGATCCGAAAAAATGGATCACCGAAGGACTCCCCATGACCGTGCCCGTCAACTCCCCCGGCCAGCCGCAGTGGGGGCCGCCGTCATCCGGCCGCCCGGGTCCGCCGCAGGCCCCCGCGCAGCAGGCCCGTAACGGTCTCGGCGCCGCGTCCCTGGTCCTCGGCGTCCTCGGGGTGGCCTTCGGGCTCGTGCCCTTCCTGTTCTGGCTGTCGGGCACGCTCGGAGTCCTCGCCGTGGTCCTCGGGCTCGTGGGGCACCGGCGGGCGCGCGAGAGACGGGCCACCAACAAGGGCGTGCCGCTGGCCGGGAGCGTGCTCGGTGGCGTCGCGACCGTGCTCGGGATCTTCGGGCTTCTGGTCACCGTGGTGTTCGTGAAGGACGCCGCCAAGGGTGCGGGCGGCGGCATATCCGCGGCGCCGCCGCGCGCCGCCTCGCCCTCGGCGCCCGGTCCGAAGCCGTCGCCTAGCGCCCCGCCCGCCCAGAAGCCGCAGCCGTTCGGGGCGACGCACACCTACCCGGACGGCGTGCAGGTCACCGTCTCCCGGCCGGCCCCTTACGCGCCGGACGCGTCCGCGTCGGGCCATCGCAAGGGCAACCGGGCGATCCGCTTCACCGTCACCATCGTGAACGACAGCGACGCGTCGATCGACGTCACGTCGGCGGTGCCGACCGCGCGCGGCTCGGACGGCATCGAGGTCGAGGCCATATACGACGACGAGCACGCGACGAGCATGTTCGCGGGCGCCCTGGAGCCGGGCGGCCGCGCCAGGGGCGAGTTCGCCTTCTCGATGCCGCCCGGGTCCAAGACCGTGGACTTCCAGATCGGGCCGCAGACGCTGAAGTACGACGAGACGGTGTGGAGCGGGCCGGTCGCCGCGGGAAGCAGCCCAGGTACCGGAAGCGGCACCGACACCGACCCGAGCCCGGTCACCGACTGACCCTGCCGTGGGAGGGGCACTGACCGAGCCTCCGCCCGGCCCATGGGGCGCCCCCGAACGGCGCCCCGTATCGCCGCTCCCCACCCCATCGCGTCGCATTGACGATTACACTGGGCCGCGTGCCTCAACTACGTCTCGCCCTGAATCAGATCGACTCGACCGTCGGGGACATCTCCGGCAACACCGAGGCGATCGTGCACTGGACACGGCACTCCGCCGAGCAGGGGGCGCACCTCGTCGCGTTCCCCGAGATGATGCTGACCGGCTACCCCGTCGAGGATCTGGCCCTCAGATCGTCCTTCGTCGAGGCGTCCCGGCAGGCGCTCACCGCGCTCGCGGCGCGCCTGGCGGCGGAGGGCTTCGGGGAGATCCCCGTGGTCGTCGGGTACCTGGACCGCTCCCCCGTCGCGAGCCCCCGGCTCGGCCAGCCGGCGGGCGCTCCGCAGAACGCGGCGGCGGTGCTGCACGGCGGCCGGGTCGTGCTGGCCTTCGCCAAGCACCACCTGCCCAACTACGGCGTGTTCGACGAGTTCCGCTACTTCGTGCCGGGCGACACCATGCCCGTGGTGCGGGTGCGCGGCATCGACGTGGCCCTCGCCATCTGCGAGGACCTGTGGCAGGACGGCGGCCGCGTCCCGGCCACCCGCTCGGCGGGCGCGGGGCTCCTGATCTCCATCAACGCCTCGCCGTACGAGCAGAACAAGGACGACTCCCGGCTCGACCTGGTCCGCAAGCGCGCCCAGGAGGCCGGCTGCACGCTCGCGTACGTGGCGACCATCGGCGGCCAGGACGAGCTGGTCTTCGACGGCGACTCGATCGTCGTCGACGCGAGCGGCGAAGTCGTGGCGCGGGCACCGCAGTTCAGCGAGGGCTCGGTCGTCCTCGACCTGGAGCTCCCGGCCGCGGGCCCGGCCCCGTCCGGCGTGGTCGACGACGGTCTTCGCATCGACCACGTGGTGGTCTCCGACGAGCCGGTCCCGGCGTACGAGCCGGAGCTGACCGGCGGTTACGCCGAGCGGCTCGACGACGAGGAGGAGGTCTACTCGGCGCTGGTCGTGGGCCTGCGCGCGTACGCCGCGAAGAACGGCTTCCGGTCCGTCCTGATCGGCCTGTCCGGCGGCATCGACTCGGCGCTGGTCGCCGCGATCGCCTGCGACGCGCTGGGCGCGGCGAACGTATACGGCGTGTCCATGCCGTCGAAGTACTCCTCGGACCACTCCCGGGGCGACGCGGCCGAGCTGGCGCGGCGCACCGGGCTGAACTTCCGCACCGTCCCCATTGAGCCGATGTTCGACGCCTACATGGGCTCGCTCGGCCTGACCGGGCTCGCCGAGGAGAACCTCCAGTCGCGGCTGCGCGGCACGATGCTGATGGCGCTCTCCAACCAGGAGGGCCACATCGTGCTCGCCCCGGGCAACAAGTCCGAGCTGGCGGTGGGCTATTCGACGCTGTACGGCGACTCGGCAGGCGCGTACGGGCCGATCAAGGACGTCTACAAGACCTCGGTGTTCCGGCTCGCCGAGTGGCGCAACCGCGCGGCGGCCGAGCGCGGCCAGACCCCGCCGATCCCGGAGAACTCCCTCACCAAGCCCCCCAGCGCCGAGCTCCGCCCGGGCCAGGTCGACACGGACTCGCTGCCCGACTACCCGGTCCTGGACGCGATCCTGGCGATGTACGTCGACCGGGACCAGGGCGCGGACGCGATCGTGGCGGCCGGGTACGACCCGGAGCTGGTGGGCAAGACGCTGCGGATGGTGGACACGGCGGAGTACAAGCGGCGGCAGTATCCGCCGGGTACGAAGATCTCGGCGAAGGGGTTCGGCAAGGACCGCCGGCTGCCCATCACCAACCGCTGGCGCGAGTTGGGGTGAGCTGCCGGAGGCCGGGGGCCCGGGCGGCTACACCTGAAGCCGCGCCGCGATCGGCAGATGGTCGCTCTGCGTCTCCGGAAGGGTCCACGACGACTTCGGCTCGATGCCCTTGACCATGATCTGGTCGATGCGGGCCATCGGGAACGCGGCCGGCCACGTGAAGCCGAAGCCGTCGCCCGCGGCGCCCTGGGTGGAGCGCATCTGGGCGGTGATGTTGTTCAGGGAGCGGTCGTTCATCGTGCCGTTGAGGTCGCCGAGCAGGACCACCTTCTTGATCGGCTCGGCGGAGATCGCCTCACCCAGCGTGTAGGCGCTGTTGTCGCGCTGGTTGGCGGTGAACCCGGCGTTCAGCTTGACCCGTACCGAGGGCATGTGGGCGACGTACACCGCGACGTCGCCGGTCGGGGTCTTCACCGTCGAGCGCATCGCGCGCGTCCAGCCCATCTTGATGTCGACGGGCCTGCTGTCGCTGAGCTCGTACTTGGACCAGAGGCCCACCGTGCCCTGCACCGAGTGGTACGGGTAGAGGTCGGCCAGCGCCTTCTTGTACGTCTCGACCTTGTCGCCCGGGATCTCCTCCAGGGCCAGGACCTGCGCGCCGGAGGCGGCGACCTGGCGGGCGGTGCCGGCCGGGTCGGCGTTCTCGGCGTTCACGTTGTGGGTGGCCACGACCAGGTTGCCGCCGGAGCCCTGCTTGTCGGTGAGGAGGCCGCCGAACACGTTGAGCCAGACGATCACCGGAAGCAGCAGCGCGATCAGCGCGGTCGCCGAGCGGCGCCACAGCGCGAGCCCGAGGAGGACCGGCAGGAACACACCGAGCCACGGCAGGAAGGTTTCTGAGAGCGAGCCGAGGTTGCCCACCGAGTTGGGGATCCGGGCGTGCAGGAGCATCACCAGGGCGATCAGCACGGCGAGCCCCGCGAGGATCAGGCCGCGGCGCCAGATGCCGGGATCGCCCCGCCAGTTGCCGACCAGGCGCCGGAACCGGGACCCGGTGCGCTCGCCCTCCGCGCTGCCGTCGCCCGTCTCCGTCATGTACGCCCGCGCCATTCCGCTGTCCTCACTGCTGTTTCCGCACATCGTCCCCGCCGTTCGACCCTAGGCGAAAACGGGTGGGATTCCCTGCTGCCGTACTGCCCGTACGACATCCGTACGCCCCGCAGGACGACCGGGCGGGGCGGCGGGTTCCGGGGCGGGGCCCCAGCCAGGGCCCCTGTGACACAACGCGCATATTCAGCGGGGCGGGCGCAGCCCTTCGAGGACGGCGTCCACGATGCGCGCGGCGAGCTCGGGGCCGGGCAGTTCGTTGCCGGGCCGCATCATGGTGCGCACCAGCATCGGGGCGACGAAGAGGTCGGCGGCCATGTCGAGGTCGAGCCCGGCGCGCAGCTCGCCGTTCTCGACGCCCCGCCGCAGCACCTCGTCGAGGAGCTCGCGGCGGGGGTCGATGACGGTGCTGTGGTACTTCGACCAGAGCTTGGGATAGCTCTGCATCTGGGCGAAGACGTTGTGCAGCAGGGCGGAGGACTGTTTGGCGACGCTGCGCCGGCGCACGTTCTCCACCATGCACACGAGGTCGTCGCGCAGGGAGTGGCCGGGCAGCGGCGGGGCCGGCGACTCCATGGACTGGACGACCTCGACGTACAGCTCCTCCTTGCCGGCCCAGCGCCGGTAGATGGTGGCCTTGCCGACGCCCGCGGTGCGGGCGATGCGTTCGATGGAGAGGTCGGCGAGCGAGACGCCTTCCTCAAGCAGCTTGATCACGGCTTCCAGGATCTGGCGTTCCGCGGCCTCGGAGCGGGGCCGCCCGCGCCGTGGTTCGCCGGCCTTGTGCTGCTTGTCCATCAGGGTCACGCCCGCTCCGCTTCTTCTCGCCGTCCCGCCGATTGTCCCGGAGGCCCGGCCTCCTAGCTGCGCGCGGCCTCGGTGGGCCGTTCCTCGGCCTTGGGCGCCGGGGCCGCGGGCGGCTTCGGCGGCAGGAACAGGGCGACGACGACCGCGCCGAGCAGGGCCACGCCGGACGAGGCGAGGGCCGTGACGTGCATGGCGTGGATGAAGGCGTCGTTGGCCGGGGCGATCAGGGCCTTGCCCGCGGGGCCCATCTTCTCGGCGATGCCGAGGGTCGCCTCGATGGATTCGCCGGCCGCCTTGCGCGCCCCTGCGGGGACCGCGCCGAGGTGGCCCTGGATGTCACCGCGGTAGACCGTGGAGAGCAGCGAGCCGAGCACGGCGACGCCGAGTGCGCCGCCGACCTGGCGGAAGGTGTTGTTGACGGCCGAGCCCGAACCTGCCTTCTCGCGCGGCAGCGCCTGCATGATCGACACGGTGACGGGCGGCATGATGTGTGCCATTCCGGCGCCCTGGATGAAGAACACGACCTCCATGACCCAGATCGGCGTGTTCGCGTCGAACAGGCCGAAGGCCGCGAGGCCGATCGCCACCAGGATCAGTCCGGCGGTGCAGACGGCCCGGGCGCCGAACCGGTCGACGACGAGCCGGGCCCGCGGCGCGAAGATCATCTGAGCGGCGGCGAGCGGCAGGATGAGCAGGCCGGACTGGAGCGCGCTGTAGCCGCGCACGCTCTGCATGTAGAAGACGGAGAAGAATGTCACGCCCATCAGCGCGAAGAAGGTCAGCGCGATGGCGACGACGGCGGCCGAGAACGCCGGCTTCTTGAAGTAGTCGATGTCGATGGCCGGGTGGTCGACGCGCTTCTCGTACAGGACGAAGCCGACCAGGACCGCGACCCCGCCGAGGATCGTGGCGAGCACCGTCGTATCGGTGAAGTCCGCCAGCTGGCCGCCGTGGATGATGCCGTACACCAGCAGGACGAGGCCCACCACGGAGAGCAGCACGCCCACCGGGTCGAGCCTGCCGGGGTTGGGGTCCCTGGAGTCCGGCACGAGGACGACCATCGCGATCAGAGCGATGATCACGACCGGCACGTTGACCAGGAAGACCGAGCCCCACCAGAAGTGCTGGAGCAGGACGCCGCCGGTGATCGGGCCGATCGCGATGGCGAGGCCGACGCCGCCGGCCCAGATGCCGATGGCCTTGGGCTGCTCCTCGCGCTCGAAGACGTTCATGAGGACGGCGAGGGTGGCGGGCATCACGAAGGCGCCGCCGAGGCCCATCAGGGCGCGGAACGCGATGAGCTGGTCCGGCGAGTTCGAGAAGGCGGCGAGCACCGAGCCGAGACCGAAGACCGTGATGCCGAAGAGCAGGATCTTCTTGCGGCCGAGCCGGTCGCCGAGCAGGCCTGAGGTGAAGAGCAGCCCGGCGAAGACCAGCGTGTAGGCGTTGATCGCCCATTCCAGCTCGCTCTGGGTGGCGCCGAGGCCGGTGGGGGCGGGGCTGGCGATCGTCTTGACGGCGACGTTCAGGATCGAGTTGTCGAGGACGACGATCAGCAGGCTGAGCATCAGGACGGCGAGGATCGCCCAGCGTCGGCGGTGGACGGCTTCGGGTATCCGAGGTGCGGCCGGGGCGCCGGACGCGGCAGGCGTGGTTGACATGCCGTCCAGCCTAGAGCGATTTCGATACGAGACCGTCTCGTATAGCAAGGTCTTTGCTTTTCGGACACCGGTTCGTGTTCGTGGCCGATACGGCTTCCTGGGACACCCTTCCCGGCACAGGGCACGGGATGCCACCATGGATGTGGTCCGGAGACGCCGTAAGGGCGCTTCGAGATGACGAACAGGAGCCGTTGCGATGACGCAACAACTTCAGGCTGCCCCCAAGGCACCCGACAGCAGCAATCCCAAGGCGCTGTACGGAGGCAAGGGCACCCGGCGCATCACCGTGCACGACATCGCCGCCGCCAAGGCGCGCGGCGAGAAGTGGCCCATGCTCACCGCCTACGACGCGATGACCGCGTCCGTCTTCGACGAGGCCGGGATCCCGGTCCTCCTGGTCGGCGACTCGATGGGCAACTGCCACCTCGGTTACGAGACGACCGTCCCGGTCACCATGGACGAGATCACCCTGCTCTCCGCGGCCGTCGTACGGGGCACCTCGCGCTCCCTCGTGGTCGCCGACCTGCCCTTCGGCTCGTACCAGGAGGGTCCGGTGCAGGCGCTGCGCAGCGCCATGCGCCTGGTCAAGGACGCGGGGGTCGGCGCGGTCAAGCTGGAGGGCGGCGAGCGCAGCCACGAGCAGATCCGGCTGCTCGTCGACTCGGGCATCCCGGTCATGGGCCACATCGGCCTCACCCCGCAGTCCGTGAACACGCTGGGCTACCGGGTGCAGGGCCGGGGCGACGAGGCGGCGCACCAGCTGCTGCGCGACGCCAAGGCGGTGCAGGACGCGGGCGCCTTCGCGATCGTCCTGGAGCTGGTCCCGGCCGAGCTCGCCGCCGAGGTCACGCGCATCCTGCACATCCCGACCGTCGGCATCGGCGCGGGTGTCGAGTGCGACGCGCAGGTGCTCGTCTACACCGACATGGTGGGCCTGACCAGCGGAAAGACCCCCCGCTTCAGCAAGCAGTACATGAACCTGCGCGAGTCGCTCGGGGACGCCGCGAAGGCCTTCGCGGGCGAGGTCGTCGGCGGGGCGTTCCCGGCCGAGGAGCACACCTTCCACTAGCCACTGCGGTCACGACGACAGTCCGCCGACTTCCCCCATCGGCGGGCTGTCCGTCGTCTGTGGGCCCGGTTGTCCACAGGGCCGTAGGCGCCTGTAGGCCGGTTGTCCCCATGCTGTCGGTGCCCTGTCGGTGGATTGTCGGTGGCGGCTGGCACCTTGATGGACATGACGCGAATCGACAAGAACCCCATCGACAGCGGGACCGGCGTCGCCGCCGGCACCGCCGTCTCCGTACGGGGGCTGGTGAAGCACTTCGGCGACACCAAGGCGCTGGACGGCGTCGACCTGGACGTCCGCGAGGGCACCGTGCTCGGTGTCCTCGGACCGAACGGCGCCGGCAAGACCACCCTCGTACGCTGCCTGTCCACCCTGCTCGTGCCGGACTCCGGCAGCGCCACCGTCGCCGGCTTCGACGTGGTGAAGCAGCCCCGCCAGCTGCGCCGCACCATCGGCCTGACCGGGCAGTACGCCTCGGTCGACGAGAAGCTGTCCGGCCGCGAGAACCTGTACATGATCGGCCGGCTGCTCGACCTGTCCCGCAAGGACTCGCGGACCCGCGCGGACGAGCTCCTGGAGCGCTTCTCGCTCACGGACGCCGCCAAGCGGCCCGCGATGACCTACTCGGGCGGCATGCGCCGCCGGCTCGACCTGGCCGCCTCCATGATCGGCCACCCGGCCATCCTCTACCTGGACGAGCCGACCACGGGCCTGGACCCGCGCACCCGCAACGAGGTGTGGGACGAGGTGCGGCGCATGGTCGCCGAGGGCGCCACCGTGCTGCTCACCACGCAGTACATGGAGGAGGCCGAGCAGCTGGCGAGCGAGCTGACGGTCATCGACCACGGCAAGGTCATCGCCAACGGCGGGGTCAACGAGCTGAAGGCGAAGGTCGGCGGCCGCACCCTGCAGATCCGGCCCGCCGACCCCGAGCAGCTGGGCGCGATGGCGCGGGCCGTCACCGAGGCGGGCCTGGACGGCGTCTCGGGCACCCAGGTCATCCCCGACGAGGGGGTGCTCAACGTGCCGATCCTCAGCGACGAGCAACTGACCGCCGTGGTCGGCCTGTTGGGGGCGCGCGGCTACGGCATCGCCCACATAGGCACCCACCTGCCCAGCCTGGACGAGGTGTTCCTGGCCATCACCGGCCAGAAGACCGGCGACGCCCAGGACATCCACCGTGAGACCGAGGAGGTCGCGGCATGAGCACCACCACCACTGTCGAAGCGCCTGCCCAGCAGACCCCTTCGCGTCCGCGGCGGGCCACCGGGTCCGACGACGTACGGATCGGGATGCGCGCGAACCTGCGCCACATCGGCGCCCTGGCGCGCCGCAACATGCTCCAGATCAAGGCCGACCCGGAGTCGATGTTCGACGCCGTGCTGATGCCGATCATCTTCATCCTGCTGTTCGTGTACGTCTTCGGCGGCGCGATGTTCGGCAGCGGCAACCAGGAGGCGTACGTCAACTACCTGGTGCCCGGTCTGATGGCGATGATGGGCCTCAACATCGCGATGGCGGTCGGCACCGGCGTCAACGACGACTTCAAGAAGGGGGTGATGGACCGCTTCCGGACGATGCCCATCGCCCGGTCGTCCGTCCTCATCGCCAAGATGGTCGTCGAGGTCGGCCGCATGCTGGTGGCCACCACGATCCTGCTGATCATGGGCTTCATCCTGGGCCTCAGCATCAGCACCTCGGTGTGGGGCCTGCTCGCGGCGGTCGGCCTGTCGCTGGCGTTCGGCGCGTCCCTCATGTGGATCTTCATCCTGCTCGGACTCACCATGAAGACGGTCCAGGCCATCCAGGGAGTGGCCATGCTCGTGCTGATGCCGCTGCAGTTCGGTTCGTCCATCTTCGCCAAGCCGACCACGATGCCGGGCTGGCTGCAGTCCTTCACCGACTACAACCCGCTGTCCAACCTCGCGGACGCGGCCCGCGGCCTGATGACCGGCGGCCCCGTCGCCCACTCCGCGCTGATGACCCTTGCCTGGTCGGTGGGCATCACGCTGGTGATGGCTCCGCTGGCGGTCGCCAAGTTCCGCAAGCGCACCTGAGCCTGACGGTACGTCAGTTCTTGCGATCGCGTCGCACGAGGGCGGTGGCCTCCTCCACGGAGAGGCCGCCGCCCTCGGCGTACGCGGTCTCGTACGCCCCGTCGTCGAGCAGGGCGCGAGCGGCCCGCTCGGCCTCGGCCCGCTGTTCCACCTGCACGGGCGGCACGAAGTGGCCGACCGGGAGCAGCACGTCGTGCGCGCCGACAAGCCGGGCCGCGTCCTCGCCGTCGCCGTGGCCGCCGAGTCCGGCGATCGCGCAGGCCGCGGTGAGCATGTGGACGGCGATCATCTCGGGCGCGACCATCCGCGAGAGCGGCCCCTGGGCTCGGTCGAGCGCGACCAGGGCGCCCGCGAGCCCGTCGGCGTACCGGCCCTGCACGTTGTCCAGCCAGGCCCGTACACCCACGACGAACCCCTCGAACAGGACGAGGCTGGCGGAGCTGAACTCCCTCAGCATCACCTCGGCATGCTCGCGCGCCTCGTCGATCCGGCCGGTGCGGCCCAGCCACATGGTGAGGAAGAGCCGGGCCGCGGGCCGCGCCTCGACGCCCGCCCGGTTCCCGTCGGCGAGGATCTCGCGCAGCATGGCCTCGCCGCGCTCGCCCTCCCCCATCTCCAGGAGGACGGAGGCGAGCCGCGCCTTGAGGAGGGTGACCTGGGCCTGGGCGCCGAGCTGCTCGGCGTAGCGCAGGGCCTCGGTGTAGTCCTCGGCGGCCGGGCCGAATTCGCCCCGCTTCTCGCGCGCCTCGCCCCTGGCACCCAGTGCCTCGGCCGAGCCCCAGGCATCCCCGAGACGCCGGAAGATGAGGAGGCTGGCGTCGGCGTCGGCGGTCGCGTCACCGGCCCACTCGGTCCGGTTGGCCAAGACGTTGGCCCGCATCTGGAGGGCGGCGGCCAGCTCCCACTCGTAGCCGAGCTCCTCACTGGCCTCGACGGTCGCGTCGAGGACCTCCTTCAGCCGGGCCTGGTCGCCGGTGAGCACCACGGGGAAGAACCAGAGCGAGCCCGGCATGCGGCAGGTCTGCGGCAGGCCGGGGCGGTAGGCGGAGACGATCGCGCGGAGCCGTTCGGCGGCCTGTGGGGTCGTCCACTGGTCCATCTCGTGGTCCATGGCGGCCAGTTGGACGAGCCGCACGCCGCGCCGCGCTTCCTGGAGCACCTCGGGGTCGAGCGGCGGCGGGGCGTCCGTGCACTGGACGTAGACCGGCGGCGCGGGCGTCACGGGCGGCGCGAACGGGTCGGGCCCGAGCGCCGCCGTCTCCTTGGCCCAGTGGCGCGACTCGGCGCGCAGGTCGCGCATCTGCCAGTACCAGAGCAGGGCGTGCACCAGGCAGAGCGCCTCCTCCTCGTCGCGCAGCGCGACGCAGCGGCGCAGCGCGGTGCGCAGGTTCTCGTACTCGCGCTCGAAGGCGTCGATCGCGGCCCGCTGCCCGGGGCCGCGCAGCCCGGCGTCGGTGCGGCGGGCGAATTCGCGGTAGTGCGTGAGGTGGCGGCGCTCGGCGGCGGCGCGGTCGCCTGCGCCGTCGAGCCGCTCCGTCGCGTACTCGGCGACGGTTTCGAGCAGCCGGTAGCGCATCTCGCCGGTGTCGTCGGGCGCGGCCACGACGAGCGACTTGTCGACGAGGGAGCCGAGCACGGCGGGCACGTCCGGGGCGTCCAGGCCGCCGTCCTCGGCGCACACCGCCTCGGCCGCCGCCAGGTCGCAGCCGCCCGCGAAGACGGCGAGGCGGCCGAGCACCGCGCGTTCGGGCGCCTCCAGGAGGTCCCAGGACCAGTCGACGACGGCCCGCAGGGTCTGCTGCCGGGGCAGCACCGTGCGGCTGCCGCTGGTGAGCAGGCGGAACCGGTCGTCCAGGCGGTCCGCGATCTGACGAGGCGTCAGCATGCGCAGGCGGGCGGCGGCCAGCTCGATGGCGAGCGGGAGCCCGTCAAGGCGGCGGCAGATCTCGGCGGCGGCGTCCGGATCGTCCTCGACGCGGAAGCCGGGCCGGGCCGCGGCGCCGCGCTCGGCGAGCAGCCGCAGCGCGTACGGCGCGGGCAGCGGCTCGACGGGCCGCACCAACTCCCCCGGCACGCCCAGCGGTTCGCGGCTGGTGGCGAGGACGACCAGGTGCGGGCAGCGGGCCAGCAGGTACTCGGCGAGTTCGGCGGCGGCGCCGATCACGTGCTCGCAGTTGTCCAGGAGCAGCAGCATGCGGCGCGGCCCGCAGTGCTCGGCGAGCCGGACCACGGGGTCGTCGGCGTGCCGGTCGGCGGCCCTGAGCTCCTCGGCGCCGGCCGAGTGCAGCACCGTCTTGCGGGCGCCGACGGCGGTGAGCACGGCGGCGGGCACCCCGGCCGGGTCGTCGACGGGCGCGAGTTCGGCCAGCCACACCCCGTCCGGCCAGCACTCCGCGGCGCCGTCGGCGGCCTCCTGCGAGAGCCGGGTCTTGCCGGCTCCGCCGGGCCCGAGCAGGGTGACGAGGCGTGCGGATTCGAGGTCGCCGCGGATGTCCGCGAGGTCGGCCTCGCGCCCGACGAAGGAGGTGAGCCGGGCCCGCAGATTGCCGTGCACCGGGGCGGCGGGTGCGGGGACAGCGGCCGGGTTCAGCAACTCGGCGTGGATGGCGCGCAGTTCGGGCCCGGGGTCGGCGCCGAGCTCCTCGGCGAGCGTGGTGCGCACGCTCTCGTACGCGGCGAGCGCCTCGGCGGGGCGGCCCGCCGCCCGCAGCGCGCGGATGCGCAGGGCGTGCAGCGGCTCGTCGAGCGGGTGGCTCCCGCAGAGCGCGGCGAGCTCGGCCAGCGTCTCGCCGGCCCGGCCGAGCGCGAGGGCGGCGGCGAGCCTCAGCCGCCGGGCGTCGAGCCTGCGGGCCTCGGCGCGCGAGGCGAGGGTGCCGGGGTCGGGCAGGTCGGCGAGCGCGGGGCCCGTCCACAGCGCGAGCGCGTCGTCGAGCAGGGTCACGGCCTTCGCCGGGTCGCCCTCCTCCAGGGCGCGGGCGCCGTCGGCGGTGAGCCGCTCGAAGCGGTGGAGGTCGATGTCGTCGGGCTGGGCCGCGAGCCCGTATCCGCCGCTGTCCGCGGAGAAGACCGCGTCGTGGCCCAGTGCCCGGCGCAGCCGGCCGACCAGCGCCTGCAGCGCGGCCGGGGCGTCGGCGGGCGGTTCGTCGCCCCACACCTCGCCGACGAGGACGCCCACCGGGGCGGCCCGGCCCGGCCGCAGCGCGAGCACCGTCAGGAGCGCGCGCAGCCGCGCACCGCCGAGGGCGACGGGGCTGCCGTCGAGGTGGTGGACCTGGGTGTTGCCGAGAATCCGGTAGCGCACGCCCCCATTCTCATCGACGCGGCAAGGCCCGGGGCTTGGGGGTGGAACTCCCGCCCGCTCCCGAGACGTTTGACGCGCGGAGCCCGAGCCCGATCCGGACGCGATCCAGACACGGGCTCTCAGCCCCTGTACGGTCGGGCGCGTCCCGCTCGACCGTCCCACCAGCCACTGGAGCCCACCGCATGGCCACCGCAACCTCCCGCCACCACGACCGGCGGATCAGCCCGGTCTTCCTCGGGATCGTCGCCGTCATGGCGGTCTCCGGGTGGGCGGTGTGGACGAGTTACGCCGCTTCCCGCGGCCTGGCCGTGTTCCTGTTCGTGACGTCCGCCTGGGTCGTCTCGCTGTGCCTGCACGAGTACGCGCACGCCCGCACCGCACTGCACGGCGGGGACATCACGGTCGGCGCCAAGGGCTACCTCACGCTCAACCCGCTGAAGTACACGCACGCGCTGCTGTCGATCGTGCTGCCGGTGATCTTCGTGATCATGGGCGGCATCGGCCTGCCCGGCGGCGCCGTGTTCATCGAGCGGGGCCGCATCCGGGGCCGCTGGAAGCACAGCCTGATCTCGGCGGCGGGCCCGCTCACCAACGTCCTGTTCGCGATCGTGTGCACGGCCCCGTTCTGGCTGCACGCGCTCGACGGGGTGCCCGCCGACTTCCGCAGCGCGCTGGCCTTCCTGGCACTGCTCCAGGTGACGGCGGCGCTCCTTAACTTCCTGCCGGTGCCGGGCCTGGACGGGTACGGGATCGTCGAGCCGTGGCTTTCGCACGCGGCCCGGCGCCAGGTCGAGCCGTTCGCGCAGTTCGGGCTGCTCGCGGTGTTCGCGATGCTCTGGATCCCCCAGATCAACCAGGAGTTCTTCCGGCTGGTCTACGCGATCCTGGACGCGCTCGGGGTGTCCGACGTGGACGCGGCGACGGGCCGCAGCCTCTACCAGTTCTGGCCGGACCTCTCGCTCACTCCGCAGCGCTAGCCGAGCGCCCCCGGCGCAGGTAGTACCAGCACATGTTGGACGAGAGTCCGACCAGCAGCACCCAGATGATTCCGAGCCAGCTGCCCTGGGCGAAGGAGACCACGGCCGCGGCGACGGCGAGGACACAGACGACGAGGGCGTACAGAGCGAGGCGGGGCATGGAGGTCGGCTCCTGTCGGGTACGGCTGCTTTTCGGCACTGCGGTCGAGCGAAACGAAAGGGACGGGCAGGTGCCCTCGGCACCCACCCGTCCAGTGTCCACCATGCCCGGGCGTCCTCAGACGTCGGTGACCCGCAGCCCCGCGTGGGCCTTGTAGCGGCGGTTCACCGAGATCAGGTTGGCGACGAGCGACTCCACCTGGTGGGCGTTTCGCAGCCGCCCGGCGAAGACCCCGCGCATGCCGGGGATCCGGCCGGCCAGCGCCTGCACGAGGTCGGTGTCGGCGCGCACCTCGCCGAGCACCATCACGTCCGTGTCGATCTCCTCGACGGACTCGTCCTGGAGCAGCACCGCGGAGAGGTGGTGGAAGGCCGCCGTCACCCGGGAGTCCGGCAGCAGGGCGGCGGCCTGCTGGGCCGCACTGCCCTCCTCGGGCTTGAGGGCGTACGCGCCCTGCTTGTCGAAGCCGAGCGGGTTCACGCAGTCGACGACGAGCTTGCCGGTCAGCTCCTCGCGCAGCGACTCCAGCGTCTTGGCGTGGCCGTCCCACGGCACGGCCACGATCACGATGTCGCTGCGCCGCGCGCACTCGGCGTTGTCGGCGCCCTCGATGCCGAGGCCGAGCTCGTCGGCGGCGGCCCGCGCCCGCTCGGCGGCCCGCGAGCCGATGATCACCTTCTGGCCGGCCCGGGCCAGCCGGTAGGCCAGGCCCCGGCCCTGGTCGCCGGTGCCGCCCAGCACGCCGACGACGAGGCCGGAGACGTCCGGAAGCTCCCAGGGGTCCTTCACGGCGGGCTTCGATGCGGTACCGGCGTTGTCAGTGGAAGTCATGAGGGCGACCCTACTCGGCCGTAGCGGGGCCCTTCATTCGGATGACGAAGCCCGGTTCCGGCCCGCGGCCGCGCCGGATGCGGCAGGCTGCCGGCCATGGATGCCGTACGGGTCGCACTGCTGCGGGAAGTGCTCGCCGGGACGGAGTGGCTGCGGGCCACCCGCCGCTTCGGGGGCGTCCTTCGTTCGTCCGTCTTACCGCACGGCGGCGGGCTGCTCCTGGTCGGCACCGAGCGCTACGAGCCCTGGCACCTGGCCGCCCACCTCACCGACGAGGCGGCCTGGTCGGGCCTTTTGGAGCTGAGCCCGACGCTGGTGCGCCACCGCGTCGAGCCGGGCGGGCCGCCCCATCTGTCCGTCGGGCTCGGCCGCCTGGAGGCGGCCCGGCGCGGCGAGACGCTGCTCGTGGTGGCGCCCGAGCGGCCCGCCGAAGGCCTGCTCGAACGCGTCCACGACGCGCGCCGGGCGGGCGCGACCGTGCTCGCCCTGGACGGCGGCGACCGCGAGGTGCAGGGGCTGGTCCACGAGTCCCTGACGGTGACGCCGGACGCGGAACTCGACCTGGACACCGTGCAGCACCTGGTCAGCGCCGCCGCGGGCGAGAACACCCTGCCCCCGCAGCGCGGCCCGCGCCGCTTCCGCGACCGCCTGAGCCAGCTCGCCGACCACCTGACGGCGCCGCCACCGGCCCGCTGGTAACCGTCAGCGGGTCAGCGGCGGCTCACTCTTCGCCGTCCTGCGGCGCCGACTTGTCGTGCCACTTGGGGTCGTTCTCCCACTCCAGGTTCCGCTCCTGCGCGCTCTGCATGGCGTGCTCGGCCTCCTCGCGCGTCGCGTACGGCCCGAAGCGGTCCTTGGCCGGGCACTCGGGGCCCTCCTCGACCTTGTGGTGGACCAGGCAGTAGAACCACTCGCCGGGTTTGCCGACCGTGCGCTTCTTGAACAGAGCCATGGGTGCCTCTTCCCTGGGACGGTGGCCGGGTGCCTCAAGGCCATGCTGCCCCACACCCGCTCGATAGACTCGCCGGCATGTCTGGCCAGCCGAAGTCGCAGTCCCTGCTCGTGCCCGGGGAGATCTCTCCGGCCCGTTCCGTCCCGGGTCGTATCCGGCGTCCCGAGTACGTCGGGAAGCCCATGCCCACGCCGTACACCGGCCCCGAAGTGCAGACCGCCGAAACGATCGAGCTGATGCGGATCGCCGGCCGGATCGCGGCGCGGGCCATGGAGGAGGCGGCCAAGCACATCGCGCCGGGGGTGACGACGGACGAGCTCGACCGGGTCGCGCACGAGTTCATGTGCGACCACGGCGCCTACCCCTCCACGCTCGGCTACCGCGGCTTCCCCAAGTCGCTGTGCTCCTCGGTCAACGAGGTCATCTGCCACGGCATCCCCGACTCGACCGTCCTCAAGGACGGCGACATCGTGAACCTGGACGTCACCGCGTACATCGGCGGCGTGCACGGCGACAACAACGCCACCTACTTCTGCGGCGACGTAGACGAGGAGTCGAAGCTGCTCGTCGAGCGGACCCGGGAGTCCCTCAACCGCGCGATCAAGGCGGTCCGGCCGGGCCGCCAGATCAACATCATCGGCCGGGTCATCGAGTCGTACGCCAAGCGCTTCGACTACGGCGTCGTGCGGGACTTCACGGGCCACGGCATCAGCACGGCCTTCCACTCCGGCCTGATCGTGCCGCACTACGACGCCCCGCACGCGACCACCGTGATCAAGCCCGGCATGACCTTCACCATCGAGCCGATGCTGACGCTCGGCACCCACGAGTACGACATGTGGGAGGACGGCTGGACGGTCGTCACCAAGGACCGCAGGCGCACGGCCCAGTTCGAGCACACGCTGGTGGTCACGGAGACGGGCGCGGAGATCCTCACGCTGCCGTAGTCCCGTGCCGCCGGACCCGGGCCGGGCGGGATTTTTTGATGGGGTGTTGCGCCCCGGCCCCACGGGGTACGTTTTTACCGACAGGACGTCGGGAACCAGTTGACTTAGGTAACCCTAACTTGAGACGATCCAACTGGTTCCCGCACCCCTCGGTCCCCGGAGGCCCGCCTTGACCACCACCGCGACCACGCCCTTCTCCACCCTCATCCGTACTGCCTCGCACGAGCAGCACACGGAGGCGGAGACGTCGACGTTCATGGGCGATCTGCTCGGCGGCCGGCTCGGGGTCGACGCGTACGCCCGCTACACCGAGCAGCTCTGGTTCGTGTACCGGGCCCTGGAGGAGGGCGCCTCCGCACTCGCCGCCGACCCGGTGGCGGGGCCGTTCATACGGCCCGAGCTGATGCGCACGGCCTCCCTTGAGCGGGACCTGGCCCACCTGCGCGGCACCGACTGGCAGCGCGGCGCGACCCCGCTGCCCGCGACGGCCGCGTACGCGGCGCGCGTCGCCGAATGCGCGCGGACCTGGCCCGCCGGATATGTGGCGCACCACTACACGCGCTATCTCGGCGACCTGTCGGGCGGGCAGATCATTCGCGACAAGGCGGAGCGGACGTGGGGGTTCGCCCGCAAGGGCGACGGCGTACGGTTCTACGTCTTCGAGGGGATCGCCAACCCGGCGGCGTTCAAGCGGGGTTATCGCGTACTGCTCGACGCTCTGCGCGCGGATGAGCTGGAGAAGCGGCGGGTTGTCGAGGAGTGCAAGCGGGCTTTTGCTTTGAACACGGCTGTGTTCAGGGAGCTGGGGGAGGAGTTCCCGCTCAGCGCGTAGCGCTCCGCGAGGGGGGCGAGTTTTGGGTGCGGGGCGGTTGGGGGCTTTTGCGCAGTTCCCCGCGCCCCTAACCCCTCTTTCGACCTCGGGCCGTGCGTGGTGCTCGCGCAGTTCCCCGCGCCCCTAAAACCCCATGTCACCTGCGGGCCGTGCGTGGTTGCTCGCGCGGTTCCTCGCGCCCCTGCAGGGCGCCCAGTACCCGTTGGCTGAGCCGGGCGATGTCAGGACGGGGGGCGGGGCATGGCGCGTTCCAGTAGTACCCGGCCGCCTAGCTCGATCGTGTCGTCCGGGCCCGGGGCTGTCAGGAGTTGGGAGCCCCGGCCCTGGGTGATGTTCAGGGCTCGGCCCAACTGGTGGGTCAGCAGGAGGGCGGCCGCTCCTGTCGCCTCGTCCTCGTCGATTCCGTCGCCCCGGCCCGGGAAGGCCCTCGCCCTCACCCGGCCTGCCGCCTCGTCCTGCCAGGACCAGGCGTATATCCACTCCCCCGGCTCGGGGACCGCCAGCGCGTCCACCTCGGCAGCCGAGGCGTACTGGCGCAGGGTGCGCGGTGGGGCCCAGCCGGCTCGGGCCGTGATCCAGGTGAACTCGCCGTCCTGGCGGGCGAAGACGTCACCCACGGGGAGTTCGAGGACGTCCAGGTCGAGGAGCCACGCGGCGCCCACCACCGGATGCCCGGCGAACGGAAGGCGCAGTCCCGGGGTGTAGATGTCGACGGTGCCGCGCTCGGGGTCGTCCACGAACACGGTCTCGCTGAAGCCGAGTTGACGCGCCAGCTCCTGCCGGGCCGCCTCGCCGGGCACGTCCGCGCCTTCGCGCACCACTGCGAGGGCGTTGCCGTGCCGGCCGTCGGGGCCGCAGAAGACCCTGAGCACGTCGATCAGTACGTCTCGTTCACTCACGGACGCATTGAAGCAGCAGGCAGGGCCGCACCCTCCGGTCGGGGGTGCGGCCCTGCCCGTCGAGAGGGTCAGGCCCGGCGGCGCCTCGCGGCGAACAGCATCGCGCCGCCGACGGCGGCCACCGCACCGGCCGCTCCCAGCAGGGCGCCGGTCGGGATGTCGGCGCCGGTCGCGGCAAGGGCGGCACTCCCGCCGACCGAGGCGCCGACCGTGCCGGACGGGGTGGTGGACGCCGTTCCCGTACCGGAGCCGGACCCCGTGCCGGAGCCCGCGGGCAGGGTCGCGCCGTCCCGCACCGTGAAGGCGAGGTCGAGCGGGTCGATCGCCTCGCCCGCCTTGTACATCGAACCCGTCGTGTCGTTGGCGAACGCGGCCGCGCCCTCGGCCGTGAAGGCGGCCGGGACCGCGGCCAGGCGCACCACGCCGTTCTTCGCGGTGTAGTCGGCCTTGGCGAGGTCGAGCGTCGCGAAGGCGATGTCGTCCTTCTTGCCCTTCGGGGTGGTGACGTCGAGCACCAGGGTCCCCTTGTCTCCGGTGGCCTTGACCTTGAGGTCGCTGAACTTCATCTCCAACTGGTGTGCCGGATAGCGGAAGTTGACGCTGCCCTTGAAGGCCGCGTCGAGCGTGCGGGCCTTGGTGTCGAGGTCGGCCTTGCCGAAGGAGAAGTCGAAGAGCTCGCGTTTCTTGCTCGCCCCGTCGGCCGCCGAGGTGGCGCCACCACTGTTGACGTAGCGGCGGAACGACTCCTTCAGGCCCCAGGTGAGCCGGCCGTCGACGGCCTTGCCCTGGGCGGCGGCGCCGGGCGCGGGCGCGGGCTCGGGCTCCTTGGACGGCTTCGGCTTACCCGGGCCGGGCTTCCCCGGATCCGGCTTGCTCGGCGTCGCCACGGGGGTCACCGTCAGGGTCGCCGGGTCGAGCGGATCGCCCTCCTTGTACTGGCCGTTGAAGGCCGCGGCCCCCGCCTTGGTCAGCGCGGCCGGGATCTCCTTGAAGACCATCGCGCCGCCCGCGCCACCGCCGGGCCGCACCTTCGACAGGTCGAGGTCGGCGAGCGCCACGTCGTCCTGGACCCGGTCCTTGCCCGCCGGGTCCTTGGTGGTGATGTCGGCGGTGACCGCCCCCTTGGTGCTGGTGGTGGCGACCTTCAGGTCGGACAGCTTGATGTCGAGAACCCCGCCGTGCGCCTCGAAGCGGACGCCGCCCTTGAAGGTGTTGCTGGTGTTGTGGGTGGTCGTGTCGTACGTGCCCGTACCGCCGGTGAAGGTGAACACGCCGTTGGCGGCGGCCTGCTTCGCGCCGTCCGCGACCGTGATCCGCCCGGCCGCTCCGACGTACTTGCGGAAGCTCTCGCGGAAGCCCCAGTCGAGGGTGCCGTCCTTCAACTCCAGCTTCGGCGGGGCGCCTTCGGCCACCGGCGCCGCGAAGGCGGGGACGGTGCTGCCCAGCGAGGCTGCGGTGGCGACGGCGGCCGCGAGGGCCACGGAGCGTCGTCGACGAGGGGTGACGGGCATGATCCGGGTCTCCTTGAGAGTGCTCTTCGGGGAAGGGAGTGAGGGAGGGAGGTGGGAGGTGGGAAAGGGGGCGCGGAAATCTGTCAGTTGTCGATTGGCATCTGCCATCTGTCGACCGTCAGTTGTCAGCCGTCAGTTGTCAGCGGGCTCATCAGCGGCCGGGCTCATCAGCGGCGGCCGCCCCGCGCCTGCGCACCAGCACGAAAGCGACTCCCGCGGCCGAGTTGGAGGCCTCGGGTGCGCCCTCCGTGTCCACGGACAGGCTCACCGGGTCGAGTGCCGTGCCCGCCGGGTAGTAGCCCGCGAACGCGGCGGCGCCCTGGGATGTCAGCGTCGCCGGGATGTTGTCGAGGGCGATGGGGGTGGAACCGCCCTTGAGGTTGATCCCGGCGAGCGCCAGCGAGGCGAGCGGCACTTGGGGCCGGGTGGTGGCCTGCCCGCCGCCCTTCGCCTTGCTGGTCATGTCGGCATAGAGGGTTCCCTTGCCGCTCTCGATCCGGACCGACGGCCGGGCGACGGTGAGGTCGAGCTCATGGGTGCCGTCGGGTTTCGGGTGGCCGGTGAAGTGGACGCCGCCGGAGAAGGCGGACCGGAAGTCCCCGCTGTCCGGGTCGTAGGCGCCGGTCGCGGAATGGAAGCGGAACCGGCTGTCGCCGACCGTGGCGGCGCCGCCCGTCAGGCTCCAACTGCCGTGCGCCACCGGCCCGGTGACATAGCTCTGGAAGGACGACTTGATCCCCCAGTCGAGCCGGCCGCCCCGCACCGTGCGCTCCGCGGCATGCGCGGCGGCGGCCGGAAGCAGCGCCCCGAGCACGGCCGCGAGCAGCGCGAGGACGAGCACCCGGGCGGGTCTGGACGAAGGCATGAGGGATCCCTCCGGGAAAGGGCAGGCCACAAGACTTGGCGGCTTAGGTAAGGCTAACCTAAGCTATGTCAGGCCGTGCCGGAAGTCCCGTGCACCGCCCACCACGACCGAGCGAAGGACGGTGCACCCGGTGCGCAGACCAGGACTTCTCGCGGGTGCGCTGCTCTGTGCGCTCGCCCTCACCCTCACCGGCTGCGGCGGCGGTTCGAGTACGGGGACGGCCGCCCCGGCCGCCGGGGCTAAGGCCGCCGCGGACCGGGTCGAGCCGCTGGCCACAACTCCCGCGCCCCGGCTGCCCGTCACCGTGAAGTCCGCGGACGGCAAGCAGGTCGAGGTGAGGTCCGCCGACCGGATCGTGCCGCTCACCGGCTCCCTCAGCGAGCTCGTGTTCACGCTCGGGCTCGGCGAACACGTGGTGGCCAGGGACATCACGGCCACCTTCGAACAGGCCGCGAAGCTGCCGGTGGTGACGCGGGCGCACGACGTCTCGGCCGAGAGCGTCCTGTCCCTGAGGCCGACGCTGGTGCTCGCCGACACCACGACGGGACCGGCCGAGGCGGTCGATCAGATCCGGGCCGCCGGGATACCGCTGGTCGTGGTCGAGCCCGCCAAAAGCCTCGCCGACGTGGACCGCAGGATCGGGGCGGTGGCCGCAGCCCTGGGCGTGCCCGGTGCCGGAGCCGAGCTCAAGTCCCGTACGGATCAGATGATTTCGGCGGTACGGGCCGCCGCGCCCAAGGGCCGGGCGAAGCCCCGGGTCGCCTTTCTCTATCTGCGCGGTTCGGCCTCCGTCTATCTGCTCGGCGGGGCGGACTCCGGTGCCGCCTCTCTCATCGAGGCCGCGGGTGGCGTCGACGCGGGCAAGGAGTCCGGCCTGGCCAAGGACTTCACCGCGATCACCAGCGAGGCTCTCGCGAAAGCTGCCCCGGACGCCATCCTCGTGATGAGCAAGGGACTCGCATCCGTCGGCGGCATCGACGGCCTCCTGAAGGTGCCGGGTGTCGCCGAGACTCCGGCGGGCCTCGACCGCCGGGTCGTCTCCATCGACGACGGCGTGCTGCTCAACTACGGCCCGCGCACCGACCAGGTCCTGGGGTCCCTCGTGGACCAGCTGTACGCGGAGCCGAAGAAGTGACGGCGACGACCGAGGCTCCCGACGTCACGGCCGATCCCGCGCCACCGCAGCGGACGGCGAAGTGCTCAACTCCCTTCCTCCTCACGGCAGTTCTGCTTGCCGCCCTCCTTGTGCTCGCGCTGCTTTCCGCCGGGCTCGGGGCGTACCACATCCCGCTCGGCGACGTGCTCGGCTCGGTGCGGCACCGGGCCGGGCTCGGCGGGCAGCCGCTCGGCCGGGTCGGCGAGAGCGTGCTGTGGAACGTGCGGCTCCCCCGCGTCGTGCTCGCGCTGCTCGTCGGCGCCTCGCTCGGCTGTGCGGGCGCGCTCATGCAGGGCGTGTTCGGCAACCCGCTCGCCGAGCCCGGCGTGATCGGGATCTCGGCGGGTGCCGCGGCCGGCGCGGTCGGCTCGATCGCGCTCGGCCTGAGCTTCTTCGGCAACCGGACCATCACGTTCTGCGCGTTCACGGCGGGCCTGGTCACCGTCCTGCTCGTGTACGTCTTGTCCCGGTCGGGCGGCCGCACCGAGGTCGTCACGCTCATCCTGACCGGCATCGCCGTGAACGCCTTCGCGGGCGCTCTGATCGGCCTGTTCATCTTCTTCGCGGGCGCTCTGATCGGCCTGTTCATCTTCTTCGCGGACAACGCGCAGATTTCACAGATCACCTTCTGGCAGCTGGGGTCCCTGGCCCAGGCCACCTGGCCCAAGGTCCTCGCCGTACTGCCGTGCGCCCTGGCGGGGCTGGCCATCGCCCCGCTGCACGCGCGCGAGCTCGACCTCCTTGCGCTCGGCGAACGCCCCGCCCGTCATCTCGGTGTCGATGTCGAGCGGCTGCGGATCGTGCTCGTCCTCGTCGTCGCGCTGCTCACCGCGGCCGCCGTCGCGGTGGCCGGGATCATCACGTTCGTCGGACTGCTCGTGCCGCATCTGCTGCGCATGGCGGCCGGCCCCGGGCACCGCTTCCTGGTGCCTGGCAGCGCGCTCGGCGGCGCCGTCGTACTGATGGCGGGCGACCTCGCGGCCCGCACGGTGGCCGCGCCCGCCGAACTGCCCCTTGGCGTCCTGACCGCCCTGTTCGGCAGCCCGTTCTTCTTCTGGCTCCTGCGCAGGACCCGGCGCAAGCAAGGCGGTTGGGCATGAGCGCCCTGAAATCCCTCTTCTCCGTACGCGGCCCGCGGGCCCTTCCCGTTCCGCCCGAACCTGGTCAAGTAGCCCTGGAGGCAAGTGAGTTGAGGGTGGAGCTCGGCGGGCGTCCGGTGCTCGACGGGGTCGGCCTCCAGGTCCGGGCCGGCGAGGTCGTGGCGCTCGTCGGGCCCAACGGGGCGGGCAAGTCGACGCTGCTCGCCGCCCTCGCGGGCGATGTGCCCGCAAACTCGGGGGGCGTACGGATCGACGGGCGGCCGCTCGCGGACTGGCCAGCGCCCGAACTCGCGCTGCGCCGGGCCGTACTGCCACAGCAGGCCTCGCTCTCCTTCCCCTTCGCGGTCGAGGAGGTCGTCCGGATGGGCCGGGCGCCGTGGGCCGGGACCGTACGCGAGGACGAGGACGACGCGGTGATGGCGGACGCGATGGCGGCCACCGAGGTGACCGGGTTCGCCGGGCGGCCCTTCGACGCGCTGTCCGGCGGCGAGCGGGCCCGGGTGGCGCTGACCCGGGTGCTCGCCCAGCGGGCCCCGGTGCTGCTGCTCGACGAGCCGACGGCCGCGCTCGACCTGCGCCACCAGGAGCTGGTGCTGCGGAACTGCCGCGAGCGGGCCCACGCCGGGGACGCCGTCGTGGTCGTCCTGCACGACCTGGGTCTGGCGGCGGCGTACGCGGACCGGGTCGTCGTGCTGCACGACGGGCGGCTCGCGGCCGAGGGGCCGCCCCGCGCGGTGCTGGACGCGGAGCTGATCGGCCGGGTCTACCGGCAGCCCGTGGAGGTGCTCGCGCATCCCCGCACGGGCACGCCGCTGGTCGTGCCCCGGCGCGACCCGTGACCAGGCCGTGACCGGTGAGAGCTGAATCACGCACCCAGTGGGTATCGGTGAGGTAAGGCTCGGTTAAGTTAGGTCCGCCTCAGTCGACCTGTTCGACCCTGAACTCAGCGTGGAGCCCGCATGCGACCCGTCCGTACCTCCGTAGTCACCGCCGCCGCTGCCGTCGCGGCCCTGACCGCCGTCACGGGCTGCGCCGACAAGAGCGACGCCAAGTCGGGCGGCGCCGGTGACGCGATCCAGGTGACCGCCACCGACAGCTCCTGCAAGCTCTCGAAGACGGACTTCCCGGCCGGTCACGTCAAGTTCGACATCGAGAACAAGGGCTCCAAGGTCACCGAGGTCTACCTGCTCTTCCCCGACGACCGCATCGTCGCCGAGCGCGAGAACATAGGCCCGGGCCTCAAGCAGCAGCTCACCGCCGAGGTCAAGGCCGGCTCCTACGAGGTCGCCTGCAAGCCCGGCATGAAGGGCGACGGCATCCGCCAGAAGGTCAACGTCACCGGCGGCGCCGCCGTCAAGCGCAACCCGCAGCTGGACACGGCCGTCGCCGAGTACCGCAAGTACGCCCAGGAGCAGGCCGACGAGACGCTGCCCAAGGTCAAGGTCTTCACCGACGCGGTGCGGGCCGGCGACCTGGAGGCCGCCAAGAAGGCGTTCGCCCCCTCGCGCCTGGGCTGGGAGCGCACCGAGCCGGTCGCCGAGTCCTTCGGTGACATCGACCCGTTGACCGACACCCGCGAGGACGGCCTGGAGAAGGGCCAGAAGTGGACCGGCTGGCACCGTCTGGAAAAGTCCCTCTGGGCCGACAACAAGATCGGCCCGGACGAGAAGGGCCTCGCCACCCAGCTCGACAAGGACCTGGCGGACTGGCAGAAGCGGGTCGGCACCGCCGAGATCACCCCGACCTCGATGGCCAACGGCGCCAAGGAGCTCCTCGACGAGGTCGCCACCGGGAAGATCACCGGTGAGGAGGACCGCTACAGCCACACCGACCTGTCCGACTTCAAGGGCAACGTCGAGGGCGCGCAGAAGGCGTACGAGCTGCTCAAGCCGGTCGCCTCGAAGAACGACGCGGCGCTCACCACCGAGCTGGACAAGCAGTTCGCGGCCCTGAACACGCTGCTCGACAAGTACCGCACGGACAAGACCTCCTACGACTTCACCTCGTACGACAAGGTCGGCGAGGGTGACCGCAAGCAGCTCTCCGACACGGTGAACGCGCTCGCCGAGCCGCTGTCGAAGCTCGCCGCCGCCGTCACGAAGTAACGCCCGGAGCCAGGAGGAGATCCGTCATGAGCGAAACGACCGAGGTCACCGGCCCCGGCAGGGCCCCCTCGCGCCGGGCGCTGCTCGGCTGGGGCGGCGCGGGGCTCGCGCTCGGCGCGGCTGCGGCCGGCGGCACTGTCGCCCTCGTCAAGGGCGGTGGCAGCGACGCGGTGCCCGCCGCGGACACGGGCGCCGCGGTGCCCTTCCACGGCGACCACCAGGCCGGCATAGCCACCGCCGTCCAGGACCGGCTGCACTTCGCCGCCTTCGACGTGACGACGAAGGAACGCGCCGAACTCGTCCAGCTCCTCAAGGACTGGACGGCGGCGGCCGCCGCGATGACCGAGGGCAAGCCGGTCGGCGAGGGCGCCTACGGCGGGCTCGCCGAGGCGCCGCCGGACGACACCGGCGAGGCGCTCGGCCTCAAGCCGTCCCGGCTGACCCTGACCTTCGGTGTCGGCCCCTCCCTCTTCGCCAAGGACCGCTTCGGCCTCGAAGGCAAGCGGCCCGAGGCGCTGGTCGACATCGAGCAGTTCCCCGGCGACAACCTGGACGCGGCGCGCAGCGGCGGCGACCTGTGCGTCCAGGCCTGCGCGGACGACCCGCAGGTCGCGGTGCACGCGATCCGCAACCTGGCCCGCATCGGCATGGGCAAGGTCGCCATCCGCTGGTCGCAGCTCGGCTTCGGCAAGACGTCCTCGACGACGCCGGACGCGCAGACCCCGCGCAACATGATGGGCTTCAAGGACGGCACCCGGAACGTCTCGGGCACCGACGCCAAGGCCCTCGACGACCACGTCTGGGTCGGCGCCAAGGACGGCGGCGACTGGATGACCGGCGGCTCCTACCTGGTGGCCCGCCGCATCCGGATGCACATCGAGACCTGGGACCGCACCTCGCTCCAGGAGCAGGAGGACGTGTTCGGCCGCGACAAGGGCGAGGGCGCCCCGGTCGGCAAGGCCAAGGAGCGCGACGAGCCGTTCCTGAAGGCGATGAAGCCGACCGCGCACGTCCGCCTCGCGCACCCCGACTCCAACGACGGCGCCCGGATCCTGCGCCGCGGCTACTCCTTCACGGACGGCACGGACGGCCTCGGCCGCCTGGACGCGGGCCTGTTCTTCCTGGCCTACCAGCGCGACGTGCGCAAAGGGTTCCTGCCGATCCAGCGCGCTCTGGCCCGCCACGACGCGCTCAACGAATACATCCAGCACGTGGGTTCGGCGATTTTCGCGGTCCCGCCGGGCGTCCGCGACAAGGGCGACTGGTGGGGCCGGGGACTCTTCGGCTGAGAGGGAGACATGTTCGCCAACTATCTGATCGGCCTGCGCGAGGGTCTCGAAGCGAGCCTGGTCGTGTGCATCCTGGTCGCGTACCTGGTGAAGACCGACCGCCGGGACGCCCTGAAGCCGGTGTGGATCGGTGTGGGCGTGGCCGTCGTCGTGGCGTTCGCGTTCGGCGCCGGGCTCGAATTCGGCTCCCAGGAGATGACGTTCAAGGCCCAGGAGGCGCTCGGCGGTTCGCTGTCGATCGTCGCCGTCGGCCTGGTCACCTGGATGGTGTTCTGGATGCGGCGCACCGCGCGGCACCTGAAGACCGAGCTCCACGGCAAGCTCGACTCGGCGCTGCGCATGGGCACCGGCGCGCTGGTCGCGACCGCGTTCCTCGCGGTCGGCCGGGAGGGCCTGGAGACCGCGCTGTTCGTGTGGACCTCGGTGCACGCCGCCGGTTCCGAGAACGGCACCTCCGAGCCCATGATCGGCGCCCTGCTCGGCCTGGCCACCGCGGTGTTCCTGGGCTGGCTGTTCTACCGCGGCGCCTTGAAGATCAACTTGGCGAAGTTCTTCACGTGGACCGGCGGCATGCTGGTGGTCGTCGCGGCGGGCGTCCTCGCGTACGGAGTGCACGACCTCCAGGAGGCGGACTTCCTGCCGGGCATCAACTCCCTTGCCTTCGACATCAGTTCGACGATCGAGCCGGACAGCTGGTACGGCACCCTGCTCAAGGGCGTCTTCAACTTCCAGCCCGATCCGACCGTCGTCCAGGTCGTGGTCTGGGCGCTGTACCTGATCCCCACGCTCGTGTTGTTCTTCGCCCCGGTAGGGTTCCGGAAGTCCGAGGGGACGACGAGGGTCGAGGGGCAGAAGGCGGTTCATGAGCAGGGTGAGTCGGCTGACGGCGGGGCTCGTGACGGCGACCGTACTGACGGTGACCGCGAGCGGCTGCGTGACGGTGCACGGGGAGCGGGAAGTCGTACC
Source organism: Streptomyces sp. NBC_00212 (assembly GCF_045206365.1). Taxonomy (NCBI): domain Bacteria; kingdom Bacillati; phylum Actinomycetota; class Actinomycetes; order Kitasatosporales; family Streptomycetaceae; genus Streptomyces; species Streptomyces sp. NBC_00212. Next base: position 6,151,892 of record NZ_CP108115.1, on the reverse strand, counting down.
GTCGGCGACGAAGGCTGAGGCCGCCGAGGCGCTCACCGCGTTCACCGACGCCTACAACAAGGCGGACAAGGCGTACGACCCGGCCCTGGACGCGGGCCGGGTCACCGGCGCGTTCGGCGCCACCACGCAGGCGGGCTTCACGGCCGCACATGCGACGAACCCGGGCGGCAACGCCCGGCACTCGACGCTGACCCTGACGGACGCCAAGTACACCATCCCCAAACAGGCCGGCTGGCCGCGCTGGTTCGTCGCCGACACCGACTCCAACCGCGACCAGGACGACAAGGGCCCGAACGACACCCGCTGGCTGCTGCTCTTCATACGCAGCGGCCCCGAGCAGGTGTGGAAGCTCGCCTACCTCTCCATCCTGGGCGTCAAGGACGTCCCCGCCTTCAAGACGGACAAGGACGGCTGGGCCGAGCCGGTGAGCCCCGACGACCCCTCGCTCGCGGTCGCCCCCAAGGACCTGAGCGCGGACTACGCCTCCTACCTCCAGGACGGCAAACCGCCCGTGTTCGCGGACGGCGAGCACACCAGCGGCTGGCGCGACGCCCGCCAGAAGAACGCGGTACGGTCCGGCCGGATCAGCCAGTTCCTCGACCAGCCCCTGACCGAGGGCGACTTCGCCCCGCTGGGCCTGCGCACCACGGACAACCGCGCCCTGGTCTTCTTCGCGGCCCGCCACTTCGAGCGCCAGACCGCCGCGAAGGGCGTCCGCCTGGACATCTCCCCCGACGAGAAGGCCCTGCTGACCGGCCAGGTCACATCCTCCCTGACCAGGGAGTGGATCTCCAACGAACTGGCCCTGGTCCCGCCCCAGGGCAAGGTCCTGGTGGCGAACCGGGTGCAGGGGGTTGTGGCGATGAAGGGGGAGTAGCACTCCGCGAGGGGCGTATTGCGCAGTTCCCCGCGCCCCTAAACCCGATGTCCACTGCGGACCGTGCGTACTTGCTCGCGCAGTTCCCCGCGCCCCTGGCAGGGTGTGCTAGCGGGCTTCCCGGGGCTTCAGCCCCAGACCCCTGAGGTCCTTCAGCTGCGGACCGTGCGTGGCTGGTCGCGCAGTTCCCCGCGCCCCTAACAGCATGCCTTACGGCCATACCCAGCCCGTCCGGTGTTTGAGGACGAGCGCCCTTCAGGCGTGATACGGGGTCTGGGGCGGAGCCCCAGGAGACGGAGCTTCCCTTACTCACCCACCCCCGGCGGGTTTAGGGAAGGGGCGGGGCGGGGCCTACCGGCCCAGGGGCCAAGCTGCCGCGTGGGGGCCCGCATCCCCCGCGTACCGCGCACACGCGTCCGTCAGCGCCTCAAGCAACGTGAGCGGATCCACCAGCGCGTGCTCCGGCCCCCGGACCCACCCCACTTCAAGCTCCCCCGGCAGCCGCGCGGGCGGCACGAGGACGTAGCTCCCCCGGCAGTGCCACCGCAGCCCCGGATGCTCGTCCATCGTCTCGGGGTGGCAGTCGAGCTCGCAGGGCCACCACTCGTCCTCGTCCTCGGGCGTACCCCGGGTCGCGGTGAAGAAGAGCATCCGCCCGTGGTCGCCGTCTCCGGCGGCCTCGGCGACGGGCCCGACGTCGATCCCCTCGGACAGGAGCCGGGCGAGCGCCTCGCGCCCCGCTTCGAGCGGTACGTCGAGCACGTCGTGGACCATGCCGGTCGCGGTGATGAAGTTGGCCTCGGGCTGCCCGAGCGCCCAGCGCTCGATCTGCGCGCGGTCGGTGGTGGACTGCGTCTGCCAGGCGAAGGAGACGGGGTGGCGGGCGGGCGTGGGACACCCCATCCGCTCGCAGGAACACGAGTAGCCGACGGGGTACGCGGCGGGCGCCAGGGGCAGGTCGGCGGCGGCCACGGCCAGCAGCAGGCCGAGCCGGCCCTGGTCCGCGCCCGGAGCGTCCTTGGGCCGCCTGCGCAGCCAGCGGGACAGTTTGCTCTCCTCGCCGCGGGAACGGCCGAACTCAGCGCCCATCTATCCCCTCACCTCACCGTCGACCCCGAGGGACTTTCATCCACTAGGGACTCTTGTCCACGAGGAACATCGTCCCACCATCCTGCTCCCCGGGTGACCGCACCGGACATCCGGGGTGTGTGACATGACCCGCCCGTGACCATCGGACGACCTCCGCGTGAGCGGCGCGGGTCGATTCCGCGGCGGGTCCGGGGCGGAGCCCCAGGAGGCCGTCCAGGGGGTGGGCCAGGAGGTGGGCCAGGGGAAAAATACCCGGACGGTTCACTGCGCGGACGCCCGTCACGGCGGACCATGGGCTGCACGCGGCCGCGCACCCGTGCGGCCCAAGTCGCCCGTGAGGAGCCCTCATTGCCTCGTGAAGCCCGTGACCTCAGCACCCCGAGAACCGCCCGACCCCGGCGCTATCTGATGTGCCCACCGGCACACTTCAAGGTCACGTACTCCATCAACCCCTGGATGGACCCCGAGAAGCCGGTCGATCTGCCGCTGGCCCTGGCCCAGTGGGAGGACCTGCGCGACCGCTACCGCTCGCTCGGCCACACCGTCGAGCTGCTCGACCCCCGTCCCGAGCTGCCCGACATGGTCTTCGCCGCCAACGGGGCCACCGTGATCGACAACCGGGTGCTCGGCGCCCGCTTCGCGCATCCCGAGCGCGCGGCGGAGGCCGAGGTCCACCTCGACTGGTTCCGGGCGCACGGCTTCACCGCCGTCCACGAGCCCTCGCACATCAACGAGGGCGAGGGCGACTTCGCCGTCACCGACTCGTACCTGCTGGCCGGGCGCGGCTTCCGGTCCAGCCCGCTCTCGCACGACGAGGCCCAGGAGTTCTTCGGGCGCCCGGTCATCGGGCTGGATCTCGTCGACCCGCGCTACTACCACCTGGACACGGCCCTGTGCGTCCTGGACGACTCGGCCGACGAGATCATGTACTACCCGCCGGCCTTCTCGCCCGGCAGCCGGGCGGTGCTGTCCCGGCTGTTCCCGCACGCGCTGATCGCCGAGGAGCCGGACGCGGCAGCGCTCGGGCTCAACGCGGTGAGCGACGGACACCACGTCCTGCTCCCCCACGGTGCCATCGGCCTCTTCGACCCGCTGCGCGCCCGCGGGTACGAGCCGATCGGCATGGACCTGGGCGAGCTGCTCAAGGGCGGCGGCAGCGTGAAGTGCTGCACCCAGGAACTGCGTTCCTGACTAGGAGGGCGACTGAGTGGAGTGGGGCGGCCAGGGGTCGCCCCACTCGGCATCCCGGGCCGCCCGGTACAGCGCCCCGTGCCGCTTGCTGACCGTCTCGCGGCGCAGCTGCTCCTCGGCCGTGCACAGGTCGAGCAGCACCTGCCCCTTGCGGATCTGCGGCCGCCGGATGACCCGGGCCGGGGCGGGTTCCGGGGTGATGGGGGTCCCTCCCTGCTCCTTGAAAGCTTGGGGGAGCGTGGCGGCGACGTAGCTGAACTTCTCGTCCTCGTACGCCAGTGAGCCGCCCTTGACCTGGCGGTGCAGCGAGGAGCGGCTGACCCGGGCCGAGAAGTGGCACCAGTCGGTGCCGGGCTCGATGGGGCAGGCGGCGCTGTGCGGGCAGGGCGCGGCGACGCGCAGGCCCGCCGCGATGAGGCGGTCCCGCGCCTCGATGATGCGGGCGTAGCCGTCGGGGGTGCCGGGCTCGACGATGACGACGGCGCCGGTCGCCGCCGCGGCTGCCGCGTCGACCAGGGTGCGGCGGTCGTCGGGGGTGAGCTCGTTCAGGACGTACGAGACGGTGACGAGGTCACAGTTGCCCAGGGTGAGGGCCGAGCCGATGCGGGCGCGTTCCCAGCGGGCGGTGCGCAGGCCGGGCAGCCCGGAGGCCTCGGCGAGTTCGCGGCCGATGGCCAGCGCGGGTTCCGCCCAGTCCAGGACGGTGGTGGCGACGGGGGTGTCCGCGTCCTCCCAGGCCTCGGCGACCGCCCAGCTCGCGGCGCCGGTGCCGCCGCCGATGTCGGTGTGCGTGGCGGGGGTCCAGGGTCCGGTCGCGTCCCGGAACGCGTCGAGCGCGGAGCGCACCGCCTCGAAGGTGGCGGGCATCCGGTACGCGGCGTAGGCGGCGACGTCGGAGCGGTCGCGCAGCACCGGGGCGTGGGTGGGGACGACGCCGCGGTAGTGGCTGATCAGCCGGTCGACGGCGCCCGCGGTCTGCGAGGGAGGGAGGCCGTCGAGCAGTCCGGCGAGCGCCGAGCGCAGGGCGTCCGGGACGGGGAGGGAGTGGTTCACCGGGGGAGTCTACTTTTGCCGCGCCGGGTCTCCGGACGCCGCGGTGAGGGACTCGTTCTTGCGCTGCCAGGGCCGGCACAGGAGCAGGAAGCAGAGCAGCGCGGCGACGGCCGAGGCGAGCTGGACGACCGCCATGGGCACGGCCGTCGCCTCGCCCGCGATGCCGACCAGCGGCGATGCCACCGCGCCGACCAGGAACGAGGACGTGCCGAGCAGCGCGGAGGCGGAACCGGCCGCGTTGGGGGTGCGCATCAGGGCCTGGGCGTTGGTGTTCGGCAGGACGAGACCCATCGCCGACATGAGCACGAACAGACCGGCCGCGATCGGCGCGAGGCCCACCTCGCCGAACACGCCGGAGGTCATGAGGAGCAGCGCCGTCGCCGCCAGGGTGATGACGGCGAGCCCGAAGCCGAGCGCCTTGTCCAGGCTGACCCGGCCGATGAGCAGCTTGCCGTTGATCTGGCCGACGACGACCAGGCCGACCGAGTTCAGGCCGAACAGCAGGGAGAAGGTCTGCGGGGAGGCGTCGTAGATCTCCTGCACCACGAAGGGGGAGGCGGAGATGTAGGCGAACAGGGCGGCGAAGGCGAGGCCGCCCGCGAGCATGTAGCCGGTGAAGACCCGGTCCTTCAGCAGGCCGCCCATGGTGCGCAGGGCCTCTCCGACGCCGCCGGAGTGGCGCCGCTCCGCGGGCAGCGTCTCGTGCAGCCACTTCCACACGACGGCGGTGAGCAGCACGCCGATCACGGTCAGTACGGCGAAGACGCCGCGCCAGTCGGTGAGCCGCAGCACCTGTCCGCCGATCAGCGGGGCCACCACGGGGGCCACGCCGGAGATCAGCATCAGGGTGGAGAAGAAGCGGGCCATCTCGACACCGTCGTAGAGGTCGCGCACCACGGCGCGGGCGATCACGATGCCCGCGGCGCCGGCCAGGCCCTGCAACAGCCGGAAGCCGATGAGGAGTTCGACGTCGGGCGCGAAGGCGCAGACCGCGGTGGCCAGGACGTACACGACCATGCCGATGAGGAGCGGCCGGCGGCGTCCCCACTTGTCGCTCATCGGGCCGACGACGAGCTGGCCGAGCGCCATGCCGGCCAGGCACGCGGTGAGGGTGAGCTGGACGGTGGCGGCGGGTGAGCGCAGCGCGTCGGTGACCTCCGGCAGGGCCGGCAGGTACATGTCCATGGAGAGCGGCGGGAGCGCGGTGAGCCCGCCGAGCACCAGCGTGACCAGGAGACTCGTGCGGCGGACGGCCGCGCTCGCGACGGCACCGGGTGCCTTCGCGTCGGCCGTGGTCGATATGTGGCCCTGGGTGTCCTGGCCGCCGCTCTCCGGCATCGGTTTCTCTCCTGAAAGTTGAATCGAATAACCATGTTCTCAGCCGGACCCGGATGACGGGACCACCCGGGAGGCACGGGAAAGGAGGAACGGGTCACACGGCTCCCTCATGAGTGGCAGGCACCTCCCACATCGCGGACGAGCCGTCTCACGCACGGGCCGCTCCCGTACGCTCCGGGCTCATGGACATCACCTCGCAAAAGCCCCGGAAGTCTGCCGTCGTGACCGGTGCCGGGTCCGGCATCGGCCGTTCCGTGGCCCTCGCGCTGGCCGGCGCGGGCTGGTCGGTGGCCCTGGCCGGGCGCCGTACCGAGGCCCTGGAGGAGACCGCGGCCCTGGCCGGCCAGGGCGCCGACGTGCTCTGCGTCCGTACGGATGTGACCTCGCCGGACGAGGTCGGCGCGCTGTTCGCCGCGACCGGGGCCGCGTACGGGCGGGTGGACCTGCTGTTCAACAACGCGGGCACGTTCGGGCCCGGCGGCGTGCCGGTCGAGGACCTGTCGTACGAGGCGTGGCGCTCGGTGGTCGACGTGAACCTGAACGGCGCGTTCCTGTGCGCGCAGGCGGCGTACCGGGCGATGAAGGAGCAGGATCCGCAGGGCGGGCGGATCATCAACAACGGCTCGATCTCGGCGCACGCCCCGCGGCCGGACTCGGTGGCGTACACGGCGACGAAGCACGCGATGACGGGGCTCACCAAGTCGCTGTCCCTGGACGGGCGCCGGTACCGGATCGCGGTGGGGCAGATCGACATCGGCAACGCGGCGACCGAGATGACGCAGCGCATGCGGACCGGGATCCCGCAGGCCAACGGGGAGTTGGCGGTGGAGCCGGTGATGGACGCGCGGGACGTGGCGCAGACGGTCCTGCACATGGCGGAGCTGCCGCTGGAGGCGAACATGCAGTTCGCCACGGTGCTGGCCACGGCGATGCCGTACATCGGCCGGGGCTGAGCCCGCCGCGCCCACATCGGCCGGGCTGAACCGACCTCGCCCACATCGGCCGGGGCCGAGCCGTTCCCGGGTGGCCGGAATAGGCGGTCCGGTACGGCAGTTGAGGCGATCATGACGAACGATGCGCAGTCCTACGCTCAGCCCGAGATCCTCCGCTACACCGCCTTCTGCGCCGACCCCGCCGGGGGCAATCCGGCCGGGGTCGTCCTGGACGCCTCGGGGCTCGACGACGCCGGGATGCTGGCGATCGCCGCCGAGCTCGGCTACAGCGAGTCGGCGTTCCTGACGGCGCCGCCGGAGGGGCTCGGGGAGCCGGGGCGGGCGTTCACGCTGCGGTTCTTCAGCCCGAAGGCCGAGGTGCCGTTCTGCGGGCACGCCACCGTGGCGACGGCGATCGCGCTCGGCGAGCGGATCGGCACCGGGGAGCTGGTGTTCGCGACCCCCGCCGGTACGGTTCCGGTGACCGTCGCCGAGGACGCGGCGACCGGCGGCCTGCGCGCCACCCTGACCAGCGTCGAGCCGCACTCCGAGGCCGTCGACGAGAAGGATCTCGCCGAGGCGCTGGCCGCCCTCGACTGGCCGGCCGAGGACCTCGACGCCGCGATCGTGCCCCGGATCGCCTTCGCCGGAGCCCGCCACCTCGTCCTGGGCGCGGCCACCCGCGAGCGCCTCGCGGACCTCTCCTACGACTTCGACCGGCTGACCGCGCTGATGCACCGCCTCGACCTCACCACCGTCCAACTGGTCTGGCGCGCATCGGAGTCGGTCTTCCACGTCCGCGACCCGTTCCCGGTCGGCGGGGTCGTCGAGGACCCGGCGACGGGCGCGGCGGCGGCCGCGTTCGGGGCGTACGCGCGTGAACTCGGCCTGGTCGCCGAGGAGTCGGAGCTGACGCTCCATCAGGGCGAGGACCTCGGGCGCCCCGGCGTGCTCACCGTGACGCTGCGCGCGGGCGACGCCCGGGTGCGGGTGAGCGGCGCGGGCGCCCGCATCCCGGCGTGACGCGGCGGCCGGGCGGGCTCAGGCCTGCCCGGTCTCGAAGCGGCTGACCTTGCCGCCGTCGACGGTGAAGCGCCAGGCGGTGCGCATCTCGCCCCAGGTGTCGTTGCGGTAGTTGGCGGCCAGGCCGAGCCCGTCGTGCGTCTGGTTCTCGATGTCCATGTGACCGCCGGAGGAGAAGACCTCGCGCTCGGTCCAGTCGGCGATGTCGCGGTCCGCACCGTCGTCGGACATGGTGGCCCCGGGCGTCAGGGCAGCGGCGAAGGCCTGGCGGTCACCGGAGTTGAGCGCGCCGACGAAGGCACGGACGGCCGGTTCGGTCAGCTTGTCGAGGGCGATGGTCACGGTCTTCTCTCCCGGTCGGTACGGAACGATTCACCCCCCAGGACACCCCACCTCGCCCCGGTGCGCCATCGGTACGCCGCCGGATGGCACGGTGGGCGGGTGTTCATCTGCGGGCCGGTGGGGGCCGGTCGCGCAGTTCCCCGCGCCCCTGTAGGGGACCCAGCACCGCCGGTCGCGGCCACGCGGCGGAGCCGCACCATGTCACAGCCCCGCGCCCCTGTAGGGCACCCAGTCTGTAGGGGACCCCAGCGCGCCTACGCCGCCGGCAGGCGCAGGGTGGTCACCGCCCCGCCCGTCGCGGCGTTGGTGAAACGCAGGTCGATGTCGAGGACCTCCGCCTGGCCGGCCGCGATGGTGAGGCCCAGGCCGTGGCCCCTTCCTCGGCCGGGGTCGCCGGTGCGGAAGCGCTGGGGGCCTCGGTCGATCAGCTCCGCGGGGTAGCCGGGGCCGTGGTCGCGGATCTCGACGACCGGGCCGTTCACCGTGAGGGTCACCGGCGGCGCCCCGTGCCGGTGGGCGTTGACGACGAGGTTGGCGATGATCCGGTCGAGCCGGCGCCGGTCGGTGCGTACGGTCGCATCGCGTACGACGTGGACGTCGCAGTCCAGCGCCGTGGCGCGGGCCGCGCGTTCCACCAGCGGGCCCAACTCGTGCTCGGCCAGCTCGGGTTGCTCGGCACCCGCGTCGAGCCGGGAGATCTCCAGGAGGTCCTCGGTGAGGGTGTGCAGCGCCTTGAGCCGGTCGTTGATCATCTCTTTGGGGCGGCCCTCGGGCAGCAGCCCGGCGGCGGCCAGCATCCCGGTGAGCGGGGTGCGCAGCTCGTGGGCGACGTCGGCGGTGAAGCGCTTCTCCGACTCCAGGCGGCGCTGCAACGACGCGGCCATCGAGTCCAGGGCGACGGCGACCGCCGTCACCGCGTCGCGTTCGGCGGCCTTGCCCCCGGGCGGGATGCCGGTGCGCACATCGAGGTCGCCCTCGGTGATCCGGCGCGCGACGGTGGCCGTGTGACGCAGCCGCCGGCTGATCCGCCCGGCGAAATAGGTCCCGGCCAGCGTGACGCTGCCCGCCGCGAGCAGCGCGGAGCCGAGGATCGCGGTGTCCATCTGGCGCAGGTGGTCACGGGTGCTCGCGTACGGGATGGACACCGCGAGGACGTGCCCGCCGGCCGGAGCCGCCGCCCACATGACCGCCTTGCCGTCCTGCTCGCCGACCATCAGCCCGCGTCCGCCGCCTATCGCCAACTTCCGTAGCGCGCCCGGGAGTTCGACCGGGTCGAGGATGGCGCCGTGCCCGTCGGTGGTCTCGGTGCCGTACGCGTACTCCTTGAGCGCGGCGTCCAGGGCCTGCCGCGCCTCCTTGCGGACCTCGTCCACCCGCTGCCGGGTCAGCACGTTGTGCACGAGCACGCCTAGGATCGCGGCGACCGCGCAGGCCACCCCGGCCACGGTGAGCACGATCTTCCAGCGCAGGCCGTACGTCCAGCCCGGCCGCAGCCGCTCCTGCCAGGCCGTCACGAGGGGCCGCCGGGTGTGGGCGAGGGCGTGACGCAGGGGAGGCCGGACGTCTGCTTGAGGGCGCGGCAGGTGTCGAGCTTGAGCTCGATGAGGGCCATCATCCGGCCGTCCCAGCCGTAGTGCGAGACGTACACGAACCGGTCGTTGGAGGTGGGTTCGCGGATGGCGAGGTGCCCGGCGGCGAGCTCGACGCCTTCGAGGACCGCGCGCCGTGAGAAGACGCGGGTGACGGCGCCGTCCACCACGTGGTAGACCCGCATCTCGCTCGCCCGCCCGTCGATGTCGACGGCGGTGATCAGCTCTGCCCGCCCGTCGCCGGTCAGGTCCCGCAGCACCGGCTCGCGCACCCCGCAGTCGGCTGCCCGGACGCAGCCCGCGACGCGCTCGGCGGCCCGGCGGTCCACGAGTCGGCCGGTGCCCTGGTCCTCGCGTTCGGTGGCGGTGAGGTCGGCCTTGACGACGGCGAGCGGGTCGGCGTCCCGCATGTCGCCGGAGGTCACCTTCGGCACGCCGGGCACGGCGAAGGGCCGGCCGCGCTGCTGTTCGGGGCCGGGCGGGGAGGGCCGGGCCTGCGGCCACAGCGGTTCCGGCGGAGCCACGCTCGCCGCCGCCCCGTCGCGGTGCAGCCCCTCCATGTCCGCGCAGCCCGTCAGTACGGCGACGAGGCAGCCGGCCAGGAGGAGCCACCGCGCGGGGCGGTGGTCGGGGCCGGCGCGCTCAGCCAAGCTGCCCGAGCATGCCGGTGACGGAGTTGAGCGCGTTGTGCAGCGAGGGGGCGACCGCCGTATCGGCGAGATAGAACCCGAACCCGGCGCAGATGAGCGCGTGGGAGATCTTGGTGCCGCCTTTGCGGCAGAGGAAGAAGGCGCTCGCCGCGAGCGCCAGCATCACGGGAAAGTGGAAGGAAGGCACGGCGTTTCTCCTCGTGTCCCCGAGTCGAACTGTGCGGCACCCCCGCCGCTTCGAACGGCGCGCGGGCTTCCGGTCGGTACCGCAGATCACGCTACGACGGCGATACGCGTTCCGCCACACGGAGGATGAGCGAGGGATTACGTGGGGTGATGGGGGCAGGTGGGACGGGTGCGACGCCGTGCGGTTTCCGGGCGGAAGGCCTGCGCCCCGGCGGCAGCGGAAGACACGCCGGGCCACCGGCAAGCGGAAGGCGCGAGTCACCGGTGGGCAGGGGATGCCGCCATTCCAGGCCCGGTGGGAGAGGCGCAAGGCGCGAGTCACGGCGGGCGGGAGATGCCGCCGATCCAAACCCGGTGGGAGAGGTGGGGCAGACGAGTCGGGCATGTACGCCGGGTTCTGTACCCCGGGACCTCGCGGTCGTCGGGGCGACGGCCATCCATCTAGGACCGGCGTTGCCGCCGGCCTCGTGCGGTCTACCCGCGGACTCGGGCAGGCTGCCCTCGATCGTCCGCGCAGAGCCGCGTTTTACGGCGGCCCCTCTTGACCTTGCTCCGGGTGGGGTTTACCTAGCCGCCTGAGTCACCTCAGGCGCTGGTGGTCTCTTACACCACCGTTTCACCCTTACCTGGGACCGAAATCCCCGGCGGTCTGTTCTCTGTGGCACTGTCCCGCGGGTCACCCCGGGTGGCCGTTAGCCACCACCCTGCCTTGTGGAGCCCGGACGTTCCTCGGGAAGATCCAGAAGATCTCCACGCGGCCGCCCGCCCGGCTCGTCTGCCGTGCCGACCATGCTACCCGGCGCGGAGCGACGGAGCGGCCGCCGCCCCCGCGCCAAGTGATCGAGGACGACCGGGCTTGACCCTGCCGCAGCGTCAACGTTTCTACTGGAGCCATGCGGATCTCGGAGATCGCCGCGCTGGTAGGGGTGACCACGCGGGCGGTCAGGCATTACCACCACCTCGGCCTGCTGCCGGAACCGGCCCGGCTTGCCAACGGCTACCGGCAGTACTCGGTGCGGGACGCCGTCGCGCTCGCCCGCATCCGGCGGCTGACCGAGCTCGGCCTCGGCCTCGACGAGGTGCGGGACGTGATCGCCGACGACGCGGGGCACGAACTGGTCGACGTACTGGGCGAGTTGGACGCCGACCTGGCCCGCCAGGAGGCGGAGATCCGGGGCCGTCGGGCCCGCCTCGCCACGCTGCTCGCCCGCGCCAGGGAGGGCCGCCTGACGACCGAGGACGAGCTCTCCCCCGAACTGGCCGATTTCTTCGCGGAGTTGGGCACCCGGGAGACCACTTCGCCGATGGCCGCCAAGGACCGCGAGCTGCTCGCCCTCATGGAGACCGCCGCGGACCCCGAGGAGCGGGACCGGCTGATGGCCGCCGTACGGTCCACGGCCGCCGCGCCGGGCGCCGCCGAGCGGGCACACGAGGTGTACGCGCTGCTCGACGCGCTGGCGGACGCGGACCTCGCGGACCCCCGGGTGGACGCGGCGGCGCGGGCACTCGCCGACCTGCTCCCGCCCGAGCTGACGGCGCAGATCGCGGCGACCACGGCCCCGGCCGACCAGACCTTCCTCAAGGCCTTCCTCGCCGACTTCGCCCCCGCCCAGGCGGAGGCGGTGCGCCGAGCGATGCTGCTGGTTTCGAAGAAATCGAAGGTATCGAAGAAAGCGGAGAAGGCGAAGAAGGTGGAGAAGAGCGGGGCGGCGGAATGACGCGCGATTTCCTCCCGGGCTCGGTCCGCCGACTTGCCGCGCACGAGGCGCGGGTCCTGAGGAGCTTCGTCCTGTGGATCGTCCGGCGACGGCATCAAGTGGGGCCGGGTGACCGGGCGTTCGGATACGCGAGCCCGCAGGCGGCGACGGTGTACGGGCTGGCCTTCGTGTGCGTCGTCGAAACGATCGCGGTGTCGTTCATGGTCCGCGACTGGCCGGCCGTGCACGCGGTCCTTCTGTTCCTGGACGTGTACACGGTCGTCCAGGTCCTCGGCATACAGGTCGCGGCCGTGACCCGGCCGCACGTCCTGACCCCGGACGCCCTGCGCATGCGCGCGGGAGCCCGGGTGGACCTGGTCATCCCACTGTCCCAAATAGCCTGTATCCGCAGGGAGTTGAAGTTCCAGGGCGCGGGCGGGACGGTGCCCGACGACGTCCTGGAACTGTCCGTCGGCTCGCAGACCTCTCTGACGGTGGAGCTGACCGAGCCGATCACCCACGTACAACTCCTGGGAAGGCGCCGCGAGGTGACGGTCGTACGGTTCCACGCGGACGAGTCGGGGGAACTGGCGAAAGCGCTGACGGCAGCGGTCGCTTAGGAACTGTCGGCCCTCACGCGGGGGCGAACAGGACCTTGGCGCTGCCGGGGTCGGCCTGGGTCAGGCGGACCCTCAGGCGCTCGCCCAGCGGGAGCGGCTTGTCGCCGCCCTCGATGCGGGCCACCACCGCCGGGTCGGTCAAGTGGACGGTGCCGACGGCCGGTTGCTGTTCCTTCACGTCGACGACCGTCGCGTCGAACACCTCGCCCACCCGGTCCTTGAGCAGGGCCGCCTCGACGATGTCCACGCACTCGCGTTCCACGGTGTTGGCCCGGCTGGTGCCCTGCGCCATCTCCTTGGGGAGCTCTTCGAGCGCGGCGGTCACCCAGTCGGGCGGGTCCTGGCCCGCCACCGCGGCGAGGCAGAGCTCACCGGCGTACCGGTCGACGAGGCGGCGCAGCGGGGCCGTGCAGTGGGTGTACGGGGCGGCCACCGCGGCGTGGACGGCGAGCTCGGGCGCGGCGTGGCCGGTGAACGCCGTGTACCCGGCGCCGCGCAGCAGCGTCGTGCACTCCTGGAGGAAGGCGGCGTGGTTCGGCTGGCGCGGGTCGAGGGAGCGGACGACGGCGGCGTACGGGACGTGGTGCGGCCAGTCGATGTGCAGCGCCGTCGCCGAGCGGCGCAGCCGCGCGACCGCGCCGTCCGGGGCGCTGGGCAGGGTGCGCAGGATTCCGGTGCCGTACGCCAGCATGAGCTGGGCGCCCGCGATGCCGGTGAGCAGGGAGATCTGGGCGTTCCAGCCGTCGGCGGGCAGCGGGGCGCGGTAGGTGAGGTCGTAGCGGTGGTCGTGCTCGACGATCTCCTGCTCGGGGACGTTGAGCGAGATGCCGCCGCGGGCGACTTCCTGCTGCTCACGCAGGGTGCCGATGTCGCGGAGCAGGGCGAGGGAGGCGGGGGCGGTGCCGGTGTCGATCTGCTTCTGGACGCCCTCGTAGTCGAGTTTGGCGCGGCTGCGGACCAGCGCGCGGCGTACGTCGGTGGCGGTGGTCGCGCCGTCCGCGTCCAGGTCGATCCGCCAGAGCAGAGCCGGGCGGGTCTGGTCGGGGAGCAGGCTCGCGGCGCCCTCGGAGAGGAGGACGGGGTGCAGCGGGGTCTTCTCGTCCGGGAAGTAGAGGGTGGTCACGCGGCGGTGCGCCTCGGCGTCCAGGGCGCCACCCGGGGTGACGAACGCGGCGACGTCGGCGATCGCGTAGTGCACCCGGTACCCGCCGCCCGGCCTGCGCTCCAGGTGCATGGCCTGGTCGAGGTCGGTGGAGGTGGGCGGGTCGATGGTGAAGAACTCGATGCCTGTCGCGTCGTGGGCGGGCAGGCGCGGGTCTCGTGCGGCGCGCTCCGCCTCGGCGACGACGTCGGCGGGAAAGTCCGCGGGGACGTCGAGCGTCGTACGCAGTGCGGTGAGCGCGGCACGCAGCGGGGCCTCTGCTGCGCCGGTCACGTGGAGGCGGCGGCGGGGCATGTCTTGAGCGTAGGGGCGGGCGGGGGGTGAGGCACGTTTTGCCCTGCCGGGCCGCTCCGGGCACGAAACAGCCGGGCCGGGCGGTACCCGGCCACCCCGTACCCTGGCGCGAGGGGCCGCACCCCCTCCCCGTACGTACAAGAAGGAGAATCGCCGTGCTGGTGCTGTTGCCGCCCTCCGAAGGAAAGGCCGCTTCGGGGCGCGGGGTGCCCCTGAAGGCGGAGTCGCTGTCCCTGCCGGGGCTGGCCCGGGCCCGCGCGACGGTCCTCGACGAGCTGGTCGAGCTGTGCGTCGGTGACGAGGGCAAGGCCCGCGAGGTGCTCGGGCTCAGCGAGGGCCTGCGCGGCGAGGTCGCCAAGAACGTCGAGCTGCGCACCGCGGGCACCCGCCCGGCCGGGGAGATCTACACCGGCGTCCTGTACGACGCCCTCGGCCTCGCCACCCTCGACGCCGCCGCCAAGCGCCGCGCGGGGAAGGCGCTGCTCGTCTTCTCGGGGCTGTGGGGCGCGGTCCACACCGGTGACCGGATTCCCTCCTACCGCTGCTCGATGGGCGTGAAGCTGCCGGGTCTGGGCGCGCTCGGGGCGTACTGGCGGACCGTGATGGACCCGGTCATGACCGAGGCCGCGGGCGAGGGCCTGGTCCTGGACCTGCGCTCCTCCGCGTACGCCGCCGCCTGGAAGCCGAAGGGCGCCGTCGCGGGCCGCACGGCCACCGTGCGGGTGCTGCACTCCCAGCTGGTCGACGGCGTGGAGAAGCGCTCGGTCGTCAGCCACTTCAACAAGGCGACGAAGGGCCGGCTCGTCCGCGACCTCCTCACCGCCGGGGCCGCCCCCGCCGACCCCGCCGAGCTCGTGACGGCACTGCGCGACCTCGGTTACGTGGTCGAGGGTGGGTCCCCCGCCAAGGCGGGCCGCGCCTGGGCCCTGGACGTGGTCGTGACGCAGATTCACTAGCCCGCAGCCGCGTCCAGTTGCAGCATGCGCAACGGGCGTTGCACTGTCCACACGCCCCCGGCAGGATGGGGCGCATGACGTCCTCCGCCATGCCCTTCCCCGCCACTGCCTCCGTCCTGGATCTCGCCCCCGTCGTCCCCGTCGTGGTGATCGACGACGCCGGCGACGCGGTGCCGCTCGCGCGGGCGCTGGTGGCGGGCGGGCTCCCGGCGATCGAGGTGACCCTGCGCACGCCGGCCGCCCTGGACGCGATCCGGGCGATCTCGGCCGAGGTGCCGGACGCGGTGGTCGGGGCGGGCACCGTGATATCGCCGGGCGGCGTCCGCGACGCGGTGGACGCCGGGGCCCGCTTCCTGGTGAGCCCGGGCTGGACCCAGGACCTCCTGGACGCGATGAAGACGTCCGGCCTGCCGTTCCTGCCCGGGGTCGCGACGGCGTCGGAGGTCGTGGCGCTGCTCGAACAGGGCGTGACGGAGATGAAGTTCTTCCCGGCCGAGGCGGCGGGCGGCACGGCCTACCTCAAGTCCCTCGCGGCCCCGCTCCCCCGCGCCCGCTTCTGCCCGACCGGCGGCATCTCCCTGGCCTCGGCCCCCGACTACCTGGCCCTGCCGAACGTGGGCTGCGTCGGCGGCACGTGGATGCTTCCGCCGGACGCGATGACGGCCCGCGACTGGCCCCGGGTCGAGACCCTGGCCCGCGAGGCGGCAGCACTGCGAGTCCGCTGACGTCTCCGGGGGTGGCCGGTTTCCTGGGGCTCCGCCCCAGACCCCGTTCGCGCCTTAAGGGCGCTCGTCCTCAAACGCCGGACGGGCTGAGGATGCCCGTGCAGACCAGCACCGACCCTGCTAGGGGCGCGGGGAACTGCGCGACCAGCCACGACGGCCCGCAGCCAAAAACGAGGTCAGGGGCGCGAGGCAGTGACATTGTGCGGCTCCGCCGCGCGGGCGCAAAAAGCCCCAGCGGGCCCGCACCCAAACAACCCGCACCCCCAGCGGAGCGCTACCGCAGGTGCCCCGTGTCGTTCAGCAGCCGCACCGACGCATTGCCGTCCGCGTAGTACGCCACCGCCGACAGCGAGGCCGCCGAGAGTTCCATCCGGAACAGGGACTCCGGCGGCGCCCCCAGGGCCAGCCTCACCAGGGTCTTGATCGGGGTCACATGGGTCACCGCGAGCACCGTGCGCCGGGGGTACGCGGCGATCAGCCGGTCCCGGGCCGCCGAGACGCGTCGCGACACCGTGGCGAAGCTCTCGCCGCCGCCCGTCGGGGCCGCCTTCGCGGAGCCGAGCCAGGCATCGAGGTCGTCCGGGTACCGCTCGCGGACCTCCCCGAAGGTCAGCCCCTCCCACGCCCCGAAGTCCGTTTCGCGCAGGCCCTCTTCGATGTGGACGTCGAGTCCGAGCCGGGCCGCCACGGCCGCCGCGGTCTCGCGGCACCGCCGCAGCGGGGACGACACGATCGCCTGGATGGTGCCGCGCTCGGCGAGCGCGGCGGCGACCCGCTCGGCCTGGCCGCGCCCGACGGCCGACAGCTCGGGGTCGGATCCGCCGCTCCCGGAGAACCGCTTCGAGGGCGTCAGCGCCGTCTCACCGTGCCGGAGCAGTACGAACGTGGCGGGAGCGCCCAGATCGGCGGACGCCCCCCAGCCGACGGTCGGCGCCGTCTCAACGGGCTTGTCCGGTACGGAAGTTGAGGGAGAGACCCCGGCGGTGGCGGGAACCCCCGCCGAAGCCGACGCACCCGCGAGCGCCGCCCGCGCCCTGGCCGCGCCCGCCGCCGCGTCGCCGACCACCCGGGCCGCGCTCGCGTCGGCGGAGGCGGAGAGGTCGGCCGTGGACGCCGACGGCGACCACTGCTTGCCCCGCTTGCCCGCGTCCATCGCCTCGTTGGCGAGCCGGTCGGCGTGCTTGTTCCGCTCGCGCGGGATCCACTCGTACGACACCTGCGAGGACGGCAGGATGCGGCCGGCCTCGGCCGCGAGCGGCTTCATGTCCGGGTGCTTGATCTTCCAGCGGCCCGACATCTGCTCGACGACGAGCTTGGAGTCCATGCGGACCCGCACCCGCGCCGCCGGGTCGAGCTCCCGTGCGGCGCGCAGCCCCGCGATGAGCCCCTTGTACTCGGCGACGTTGTTCGTGGCGACGCCGATGAACTCGGCGGCCTCCGCGAGCGTCTCGCCGGTCGCCGGGTCAAGGACGACCGCGCCGTAGCCGGCGGGACCCGGGTTGCCCCGGGAGCCGCCGTCGGCCTCGACGACGAACTGCCGTACCGCGTCAGGCACTTACAGACCCGATTCCGAGGTGCGCACCAGGATGCGGCGGCAGTTCTCGCAGCGCAGGACCGTGTCGGGGGCGGCCGCCTTGACCTCGTTGACCTCGGTGATGTTGAGCTCCAGGCGGCAGCCCTCGCAGCGGCGCTGGTAGAGGCGGGCAGCGCCGACACCGCCCTGCTGCTCGCGGAGCTTGTCGTACAGCTTGAGCAGGTCGGCCGGTACGGAACCGGCGACGATCTCGCGCTCCTTGGTCACCGAGGCGGCCTCGGCGTCGAGCTCGGCGAGCGCGGCATCGCGACGGGCGGTCGCGTCGTCGGTCTTGGCCTGCACGGAGGAGACCCGCCCGGTCAGCTCGGCGGCGCGCTCCTGGGCGGACTCGCGGCGCTCCATGACTTCGAGGACGACGTCCTCCAGGTCGCCCTGGCGCTTGGCGAGCGAGGTGATCTCGCGCTGGAGGCTCTCCAGGTCCTTCGGCGAGGAGACGGCGCCCGAGTCGAGGCGCTGCTGGTCGCGGGCGGCGCGCTGGCGCACCTGGTCCACGTCCTGCTCGGCCTTGGTCTGCTCGCGGGCGGTGTCGCTCTCCTCGGTCTGCGAGGCGACGAGGAGGTCACGCAGCTGCGTGAGGTCCTTGTTCAGCGATTCGATCTCGGCGTGCTCGGGCAGCGACTTCCGCTTGTGGGCGAGCTGCGACAGGCGGACATCCAGCGCCTGTACGTCGAGGAGGCGGATCTGGTCGGCGGGCGCGGCGTTCAGTTGGGGGCTCCATCAATAGAAGGGGAGGTGTGGTGGGCGGACCACGGGTCGGTGACCGTCTTCGAGACGTGGACCCTCAGGTCCCAGCCGTGGCGGTCGGAAATCTCGCCGAGCTGGGCGGCGGCCTGCTCGCACCAGGGCCACTCGGTGGCCCAGTGCGCGGCGTCGACCAGGCCCAGCGGTGAGTGCTGGGTGGCCTCGGAGACCGGGTGGTGGCGCAGGTCCGCGGTGAGGAAGGCGTCGGCCCCCGAGGCGCGTACGGCGTCGAAGAGGCTGTCGCCGGAGCCGCCGCTGACGGCGACCGTACGCACCGTCGCTTCGAGGTCGCCCGCGACGCGGATGCCCTGCGAGGTGGCGGGCAGCCGGGCGGCGGCGCGGGCGGCGAACTCGCCGAGCGTCATCGGGGGGTCGAGCTCGCAGATGCGGCCGAGGCCGCGGCGGCCCGACGGGTCGCTCGCGTCGGGCACGAGGGGCCGTACGACCCGCAGGTCGAGCGCGCCCGCGAGGGCGTCGCTCACGCCCGGGTCGGCGGTGTCGGCGTTGGTGTGCGCGACGTGCAGGGCGATGTCGTGCTTGATCAGGGTGTGCACCACGCGGCCCTTGAAGTGACCGGCGGCGACCGTGGTGGTGCCGCGCAGATAGAGCGGGTGGTGGGTGACGACCAGGTCGGCGCCCAGCTTGAGGGCCTCGTCGACGACGTCCTGGACGGGGTCGACGGCGAACAGGACCCGGCTGACCTCGGCGTCCGGGTCGCCGCAGACGGTGCCGACGGCGTCCCACCCCTCGGCCCGCTCGGGCGGCCAGAGGGCGTCGAGCGCGGCGATGACTTCAGACAGACGGGGCACGGAGACAGGTTACCTGCGCTCCGCACCCCGCAGGTCGGCCGCGGGCGCACCCCCTGAGTTCTCGCCGGTCGGCCGCCGGGGGCTACTTCTTGACGAGGAAGCCGCGCAGGTCGTCCAGGACGGAGTCGGCGGCGGTGACGCCGAGGCCGAGGTACCAGGTCTCGTCCCTGACGTCCTTGGCCTGCCCGGCCTTGACGGCCTTCAGGTTCTTCCACAGCGGGTTCGACTCGGCGCTGTCCCGCTTGGACTTCTTCGGGTCGCCGTAGACGCCCGTGAAGATCCAGTCGGCGTCGGCCTGGTCGACGGTCTCCGGGCCGACCTCGGTCGCCAGGTCTACGGCCTGCTGGTTCTTGGGGCGGGGGATGCCCGCGTCGTCCAGGATCGTGCCGATGAAGGAGGCCTTCGCGTACAGGCGCACCTTGCCCGGCATGTAGCGGAGCATCGTGACGGTCGGCTTGCTGGCGCCGAGGTCGGCCCCGAGCCGCTCGGCCTTCGTCTCGTACGCGGCGAGCTTCGCCTTGGCCTCGGCGGTCTTGTCCAGCGCGGCGGCGTTGAGCAGGTAGTTCTGCTTCCACGGGAAGCCGGGGCGGATCGAGAAGACCGTCGGGGCGATCTTGGAGAGTTCCTTGTACTTGTCGGCGGCGCGCAGCTGGCTGCCCAGGATGAGGTCCGGCTTCAGGGCGGCGATCGCCTCCAGGTTGAGGCTGTTGATCGTGCCGACGTTCTTCGGGTCGCCCGCGCCCTTCTTCAGGTAGCTGGGGATGCCCTCGTCGCCCTCGGTGGGGGCGTAGCCGACCGGCTGGACGCCGAGCGAAACAACGTTGTCGAACTCGCCGACGTCCAGGACGACGACGCGCTGGGGCCGGGCCTTGATCTCGGTGGCGCCCATGGCGTGGTTGACGGTGCGCGGGAAGTGGCCGGGCGCCGCGTCCGTGCCCATCCTGGCCGTCTTGTCGGCGGCCGCCGCGAAGTCCTTGCCGCCCTGCGCGACGGACTTCTTGCCGCCCGCGTCCGCCTTGCCCGAGGCCGACGCGGAGGCTTTGTCCCCGCCGTCGCCGCCGTCGCCGCCGTCGCCGCCCGAGCAGGCCGCGAGGGAGAGTCCGGCGGCCACGGCGAGGGCTACGGCGGCGGTGCCGCGGCGGCGTAGGGACATCACAGGCTCCTGTACGGCGGGGGATCGCCGACCGAAAGCATCCGGCCAGCGTGGCTTAGGTTCGCCTAACCTTACATAAACCGTTCCTGCACATCCGTCTCCCCCTCCACAGGCGAATCGCCCGACAGCCACCCTTTGGTGTGAAGCGAGTGGTCTCGCGTTGTTCGGCAGGAAGTGCGAAAACTAGCTTCGGGGGCCGGAGGTGAGCCATCTGATGACGGCTTTGGCCATCGAGACCGCTGCCGAGGGCGGCGCGGTCAGGAGTACGGGATTCGCGATCACCGCGAACGGTTCGTACGCCGCGAGGCTGGTGCGCGACGAGGGGGCGGGGGCGGCCTGGTTCCCCGAGCGCTGGACGCTCGACGGCCCCGAGCCGTACGCGGTGCCGCTGCCCGGCAACCAGCCGGAGGAGCCCGACGCCGGGGTGCTGCCCATGGCGGACGGCCGGGTGCTCATCCACCGCAGGATCGCCGACCGGCACGCCTTCGCACTGCTCTACCCCACCGGGCCCGCGACCGGCGAGCTGCCGCTGGGCGCGGTCCACGCCGGGGCGGGCGAGCTCACGCTGCTCCCGCCGTCCCCGGACGGCAGTTGCGCCTACGCGCTCGCGGCGGGCCCGGACGGCACGGCGCTGTGGCTGGTGGCGGGCGGCGCGTTCGGCCCCGAGCTGGTCGCGCGGATCAAGGGGCGCTGCTCGGGCGGGGCGTGGCTGGACCGGACAGGCCGGATGCTCTCCCTGGACCGCGAACTGGACGGCCGCACCAAGGCCGTCGCCGTCGACCTGGAGCGCGGCGGCGAGGTCACCGAGCTGCTCCAGATCACCGAGGACAGCAACGACCGGCTGCTGCTCGCCGACGCCGACAGCGGGCTCCTCCTGATCCGCTCGGACGCCCCGGGCCACGACCGGCTCGGCTGGGGCGTGCTCGGCTCCGCCCTCCCGGTCCGCTTTCCCGAATGCCTGCGCCTGGCGGACGCGGCGGTCACACCGTTCGCCATACAGCCGGGCCAGGTCCTCACCCCGGAGTCCTGCGCGGTGGCCCTGCGCATCGACGCGGCGGGCGGCACCTGGGTCGGCATCTGGCGCCCGGCGGGCCGCCGCCTTCATCAACTGGCAGCGCCACAAGGGTGGTTGGCGGGAGCCGGGCTATGGACGCCGGAGGGGGTCCTGCGGCTTCCGTACGTCACGGACGCGACCCCGTGCGCACTGCTCGACCTGCCCGCGCCACCGGACCCGGCACCCGCCCCGCCCGCCCCGCCACCGGCCCCCGCCAAGCCCGCCGCGGCCAAGCCCGTACCGCTCGGGCAGGCACCGCTGACCGGGCGTCGGCCGCTGTCGGGAGATCGTTAGAATCGGCGCCCTGTACGAGGCACAGTGAAGACGACTACGGGGTGACCACAGCTCATGTCCAACCAGACCGACACCCGTCCGCAGGAGACGGGGAGCGGGACCGACAGCAACGGCAGGCACCGGGGCGGGGCGGCCTCCACCGAGGACTCGATGACGCCGGCCCACGGACGCCACCGGCGCGAGGAGACCGCGGGCAGCAACGCCTGAGCGGGCGAACGGGCGAGGCCCCCGGGGTGGTTCAACCCCGGAGGCCTCGCCTTTTCCCGTTCATGTCAGCCGCGCGTCAGCCGCGCTTGAGCCCGAGCACCTCGGCCGCCGCGAAGGTCTCGTTCGGGGGCCTGTCCTCGTAGTAGGGGGAGATCAGCTCGTCGAGCTCCTCGTACGAGAAGGCCTCCTTCGCGGTGTCGAACTTGGCGGCCACCCTGGGCCGTTCGACGATGGCGACCATGCCGCCGTGCACCACCAGGAGCTGCCCGTTGACCTTGGCGGCGGCGGGCGACGCCAGATAGCCGACGAGCGGCGAGACGTGCTCGGGCGCCAGCGGGTCGAGCTGCCCCTCCCCCGGCTCGGCGAACCCGGCGAACACGTCCTCCGTCATGCGCGTACGGGCCCGCGGGCAGATCGCGTTCGCCGTGACCCCGTACTTGCCGAGCGCGAGCGCGGTCGAGGTGGTGAGGCCGACGATGCCGCCCTTGGCCGCCGCGTAGTTGGGCTGGCCCGCGGAACCGGCGAGGAAGGCCTCGGAGGAAGTGTTGACGATACGGCCGTAGACCGGGGCGCCCGCCGCCTTGGACCGCTCGCGCCAGTGCGCGGCCGCGAAGTGGGTGGTGTTGAAGTGCCCCTTGAGGTGCACGTGGATCACCGAGTCCCACTCGGCCTCGCTCATCGAGAAGATCATCCGGTCCCGCAGGATGCCCGCGTTGTTGACCAGGATGTCGAGCTTGCCGTACGTGCCGATCGCCAACTGGACCAGTTCACGGGCCTGTTGGTGGTCGGCCACGTCCCCGGTGTGGGCGATCGCCCGCCCGCCCGCGGCCCGGATCTCGGCGGCGACCTCCTCGGCCGGGCCCTTCGACGCCTGGCCCGAGCCGTCCCGCCCGGGCTGCCCGAAGTCGTTGACGACGACGGCCGCGCCGAGCCGGGCGAGTTCGAGCGCCTCGGCCCGGCCGAGCCCGCGCCCGGCCCCGGTGACGATCGCGGACAGGCCTTCAAGTGGCAGTGCTGCCATGCCGGTTGGATCCTCTCGCTGTGGGATGGATCAGGTGGGGTGGATCAGACCGTGGATCGGCGGGTGGGTCAGATCTCGATGCACGTACGGAGGGCTTCTCCGCTGCGCATCTGGTCGAGCGCGTCGTTGATCCCGGCGAGCTGCACCCGGTGGGTGATCAGGCCCTCCAGGTCGATCCGGCCGGCCCGCCACAGCGCGATGGCCCGCTCGTAGGACCGGAGCACGTCGCCGCCGCCGTACATGGACGGCAGGATGCGCTTCTCGTCGAAGAACAGCTCGAACATGTTGACCTGGAAGAAGTCGTCCATGGCCCCCGCGCCGACCACGCACAGGGTGCCGCCGCGCCGGGTGTTCTCGTACGCGGTGCGGGCGGTCGCCGAGCGGCCGACCACCTCGAAGACGTAGTCGAAGCCCTCGCCCGCGGTGACGCGCTGCTTGGCGTCGGCGAACTCCTCGGGCGAGACCGCCTCCGTGGCGCCGAACCTGAGCGCCGCCTCGCGCCGGGACGCGACCGGGTCGACGGCGACGATCTGGGCCGCGCCCTGCACCCGGGCGCCCTGGATGGTGGAGATGCCGACCCCGCCGCAGCCGATGACGGCGACGGACGACGCGGCCTCCACCTTCGCGGTGTTGATCGCCGCGCCAAGGCCGGTGGTCACGCCGCAGCCGATCAGGGCCGCGATCTCGTACGGCACGTCGTCGGGGATCGGGACCGCGCAGCCGGCCGCGACGACGACCTCCTCGGCGAAGGTGCCGGTGCCGGCGAAGCCGAACACGTCGCCGCCGGGCCGCTTGAAGTTGGGGGTCCCGGCGTTCATGAAGCCGGCCAGGCACAGCTGGGTCTGGCCCCGCTTGCAGGACGGGCACTCCCCGCACGCGGGCAGCCAGCACATCAGGACCCGGTCGCCCTGCTTGAGGCCGGTCACCCCGTCGCCGACGTCGATGACCTCCCCGGCCCCCTCGTGGCCTGGCACGAACGGCGCGGGCTGCGGCAGCACGCCGCTCATCGCCGAGAGGTCGGAGTGGCAGAGCCCGGTGGCGCGGACGCGGAGCTTGACCTTCCCCGGGCCGAAGCCGGTCGCCTCCACGTCGTCGAGCACGTCGAGCTTGTCCTGGCCTATCTCGTGCAGTACGGCTGCGCGCATGGTGCGGCTCCCCTCGAAGTCCCCTCAAGTACCGGAAAATAAAGCTCAGTTGTGCTCGACGACCGTGTCGGCCAGGACCGGCGCGTCGTCCCGCTCGACGGCCGTCACCGACACCTGGACGCGGCCGGGCCCCGACCACATCCGGATGCGCAGGGTCTCGCCCGGGAAGACGACCCCGGTGAAACGGGTGGCGTACGAGCGCACCCGGGTCACATCGCCGCCGAGCAGCGTGTCCACGACGGCCTTGAGCGTCATGCCGTACGTGCAGAGCCCGTGCAGGATCGGCCGGTCGAAGCCGGCGAGCTTGGCGAAGTCGGGGTCGGCGTGCAGCGGGTTCCAGTCCCCCGAAAGCCGGTAGAGGAGCGCCTGTTCCTCGCGGACCGGGCGCTCGACGGTGTGGTCCGGCGCCCGGTCGGGCTGCTGGGGGCGGGCGGAGGGGCCCCGGTCCCCGCCGAAGCCGCCCTCGCCGCGCACGAAGATCTGCGCGTCGCTGGTCCACAGCGGGCCGTCCGCGTCGGCGGCCTCGGTGCGCAGGACCAGGATGGCGGCCTTGCCCTTGTCGTAGACGGCGGCGACCTTGGAGGTCGAGGTGGCCTTGCCCCGTACGGGGATCGGCCGGTGCAGGGTGATGGTCTGCCCGCCGTGCAGGACCGCCGCGAGGTCCACGTCGATGCCGGGCGCGGAGAGCCCGCCGACCACGCCCATGCCGGCGCCCGCGACGGTCGCGAAGGACGGCAGCACGTGCAGCCGGGACTCCAGGGTGTAGCGCAGCTCGTCGGGGTCGGTGGCCGGGACGCCGGCGCCCAGCCCCAGGTGGTAGAGCTGTACGTCCTTGTGGTCCCAGGTGATCTCGGTGGACCGGGGCTCGGCGGCGACCGCCTTCGCGGCATCAATGGGCATGTGGATGCTGCTCCTTGAGCGTTGTGCGGGCACGGGAAAAGACCTCGGTGCGGCCGTCCGCACCGTCGGCCGCACCGAGGTCGTACTGGACCGGACCGAGGACCCGTTCGTCGTTCTAGAACGCGTTCTAGGCCGATGGCCCCTAGGTATAGCGCACGCCCCGGCAGTTGTGAAGGCTCCTGACGTTGCGTCAGATCTGCTGGCGAGGCCGCCCCGTGCCACTTTCGGCGGGGGTACCCCATGACATTTGTCCTGCCCAGGTCCGTACAAGCGCATCTGGGGCGGGGGCCCTCCCGCTCCGTAGCGTCTCTGGCATGACGCAGACGACGACACACAGCGACGCGACCGCGGTCCGCTTCAGCGGGGTGGTCAAGTCCTACGGGGCGGTCCGGGCCGTGAACGGGGCCGAGCTGAGCATCGGGCGCGGCGAGACCGTGGCGCTGCTCGGCCGCAACGGGGCCGGCAAGTCCACCACCATCAGCCTGCTGCTCGGCCTGAACGAGCCCGACGCGGGCGAGGTGCGGATCTTCGGGCGGCCCCCGGAGCGGGCGGTACGGGCCGGCCTGGTCGGGGCGATGCTCCAGGAGGGCAGCCCGATCCCCCGGGTGACCGTGCGCGAGCTGGTGTTCTTCATCGGCAGCATGTATCCGAAGCCGATGCCGGTCGCCGAGGCGCTCGCCCTCGCGGGGCTCACCGAATTCGGTGACCGCCGGGTCGACAAGCTCTCCGGCGGCCAGACCCAGCGGGTCCGGTTCGCCATGGCGCTTGCCGGAAACCCCGAACTGCTGCTGCTCGACGAGCCGACGGCTGCCCTCGACGTCGAGGCGCGCCGCGCGTTCTGGGAGTCGATGCGCACGTACGCCGACCGCGGCAACACGGTCATGTTCTCCACCCACTACCTCGAAGAGGCCGACGACAACGCGGACCGGATCGTCGTCATCGACCAGGGCCGCATCGTCGCCGACGGGCCCGGCGAGACCGTCAAGCGGGCGGCCGGCGGCAGCCTCGTCTCCTTCGACCTCGCGGGCATGCCGACCGAGGGCCTGTCGCTGCTGCCCGGCGTGGCCTCCGTCGAGATCCACGGCGACCGGGCCCGGCTGCGCACCGACGACTCGGACGCCACCGTCGTCGCCCTGGCCTCCATGGGCGCCGTCCGCCGCCTCGAAGTGGCCCCCGCCAGCCTCGAAGACGCCTTCCTCTCCCTCACCGCACGCGAAAGCGAGACCGTCTGATGTTCGAGTACATCAAGCTGGAGATGCGGCGCACGCTCCGTGACGCCTCCTTCGTGATCTTCGGTATCGGGATGCCGGTGCTGATGTATCTGCTCTTCACCAACATCGGCGGGGCCGGCAACGGCGACGACTGGAAGGTCCAGTCGATGATCGGCATGGCGGCCTACGGAGCGCTCGGCTCGGCCCTCGGCGTCGGGACCGGGGTCGCCTCGGACAAGTCGATCGGCTGGCTGCGGCAGATGCGGATCGCCCCGCTCGCGCCGACCCGGGTGGTGACCGGGCGGGCGATCAGCGGCTCGGTGACCGTACTGCCCGGCATCCTCGCCGTGTTCCTGTCCGGGGCGCTGATCAACGGCGTGCGCCTGGACGCCTGGCAGTGGGGCGTCCTCACGCTGCTCCTGTGGATCGGGGCGCTGCCCTTCACGATGCTCGGCCTCGGCAACGGCTACCGGCTCTCGGCCCAGGCCACCGGCGTGGTCAACGTGGCCTGCCTCATGGGGCTCGCGATCCTCGGCGGCCTGTGGTTCCCGGTCTCGGCCTTCCCCGGCTGGCTGCGCCACATCGCCGAGTACACTCCGACCCACCGCTTCGCCGACCTCGGCTGGGCCACCTCGCAGGGCCACGCCCCGGGTGCGGCCACCATCGCGCTGATGGCAGCCTGGCTGGTGGTCTTCGGTTCGTACGCCGTGGTTTCCTACCGTCGGTCCGCGCGGACCGCGTGAGCGCCGGACACCGGGACCGGGTGAGCTCATGAACCATCAGTACGGGGAGAACGCGATGCCATCACTGCTGCCGAAGCTGCCGCCGCGGGGCGAGAAGGCCGACGAGTTCCCCGGCCCGCCCGCCAACGGCTACACCTTCCTGCCGTGGCTGCTCATGGGCACCGGCGCCGTCGTCGAGGTGGCCAAGGGCAAGGTGGCCCACCCCGCGCTCGGCGGCCTCGCCATCGTCGCCTTCGCCGTCCTGTACGCGCTGGTCGCCTTCCGCGCGCTCGACAAGCGGCGGCGCGAGGAGCGGGCGACGCTGGTCCTGCTCGGCGCGCTCGCCGCCGTCACCTACGCCATGGGGATCGGCTACGGCGGCGTCTGGCTGCTGTTCTTCCCGCTGGCCTCGCTGGCCTCGGGCGCGGCGCTGCGGGACCGGCGGCTCGGCTTCGTGATCATCACGCTCGCGGGTTCGGTGGGGGTGATCTCGGGGATCAAGACGGGCGACCCCTGGGACAACATGACCATCGCGTACGGCACGTTCCTGTCGGGCCTGGTGATCTCGGCCCTGCTCTCCCTCTCCGAGACGGTGCGTGAACTGCGCGACACCCGGCAGGAGTTGGCCCGTACCGCGGTCGAGAAGGAGCGCCTGCGCTTCTCGCGCGACCTGCACGACCTGCTCGGCCACACGCTGTCCGTGATCGTGGTGAAGTCGGAGGCCGCCCGCCGGATCGCCCGGCGCGACCTGGACGCGGCGCTCGGCCAGGTCGCCGACATCGAGTCGGTCGGCCGCCAGGCCCTCACCGAGATCCGCGAGGCCGTCACCGGATACCGCGAGGGCAGCCTCGCCACCGAGCTCGACCGGGCCCGCTCGGCGCTGAGCGCGGCCGAAGTGGAGCCGGTGGTACGCCAGTCGGGCCCGCCGCTGCCCGCGCAGGCCGAGGCGCTGCTCGGCTGGGTGGTCCGCGAGGCGGTCACCAACGTCGTACGCCACAGTGCCGCGTCGCGCTGCGAGATCGTGGTCGAGGGCACGCCGGAGCGGGTGACCCTGACGGTCACCGACAACGGCAAGGGCGCGCCCGCCGCGCCGGCTCCCACGCCCCGGATCGGCGGCACGGGCCTGAAGGGCCTGACCGAGCGCCTCGCCGCGGCGGGCGGCTCGCTGACCGCGGGCCCCGCGCCCCGCGCCGGCTTCCAGGTGAGCGCCGAACTCCCGGTGGACCCCGCGGACGCGGCCCTGGACGACGAACTGACCAGCGCCCCCGGCCACCGCTGACGCCCGGCCGCGCATACCCTTTCCCCGTGGACGAGATGCCCCAGGATCACCGACCTGCCAAATCCGTACGAGTGCTGCTCGCCGAGGACCAGGGAATGATGCGCGGCGCGCTCGCCCTGCTGCTCGGCCTCGAAGAGGACATGGAGGTCGTCGCCCAGGTCTCGGCGGGCGACAAGATCGTCCCCGAGGCGCTGGTCTCGCGCCCCGACGTGGCCCTGCTCGACATCGAACTGCCGGGCATGAGCGGCCTGGACGCGGCCGCCGCCCTGCGCGAGGAGGTCCCGGACTGCCGGGTCCTGATCCTCACCACGTTCGGCCGCCCCGGCTATCTGCGCCGTGCGATGGAGGCCGGCGCGGCCGGGTTCCTCGTGAAGGACGGCCCGGTCGAGGACCTCGCGGAGGCGATCCGCCGGGTGCTGCGCGGCGAGACGGTCATCGACCCGGCGCTCGCGGCCGCCGCCCTCAGCGCGGGCCCGAGCCCGCTGACCGCCCGCGAACGCGACGTCCTGAACGCCTCGGTGGACGGCGCGACGGTCTCCGACATCGCGGGCAAGCTGCACCTGTCGGAGTCGACGGTGCGCAACTACCTGTCGTCCGCGATCGGCAAGACGGGCACCCGCAACCGCATGGAGGCGGTGCGGTCGGCCCGCCAGCAGGGCTGGCTGTAGGCCTCAGCGCTTGACGGGGCTCGCGGCCCGGGGCAGCCACACCAGGGCGAGTACGACGCTGCCGAGCAGTACGAATCCGCCGACGCGGAAGGCGAGCGCGTACCCGGCGGTGAGGGATTCGGGGCTCTGCACGAGGCCCGTCCGGGACGCGGCGACGGTGGACAGCACGGCAAGGCCCAGCGCCCCGCCCATCGTCCGGGACGTGTTGATGAGCCCCGACACGAGCCCGGCCTCGCTGGGAGCAGCGCCCGAAGTGGCCAGCGCGGCAAGGGGAGTCGTGGCGAGCCCGGCGCCGGTCATCATGAGGATGCCGGGCACGAGGATGGACATCCAGTACGGATCGTCCGCCCGCATCATGGACTGCCACCCGAACCCGGCCGCGGTCACCAGGACACCCAGCACGGTCAGGTTCCGCGCGCCGGTCAGGGGCATGATGCGCGGCGCCAGCTTCGAGCCGACGACGACGCTGAGCGAACTGGGAATGAGCGCGAGCCCGGCGCCCAGCGGGGTGTAGCCGAGCACGTTCTGGGCGTACAGCGTCATGAAGAACCAGGTGCAGAACATCGCGGAGCCGCACACGAACATCACGGCGTTGGCGGCGGAGACGGCCCGCAGCCGGAAGAGCCGCAGCGGCATGAGGGGCGCGGCGGTGCGGGCTTCGACGAGGAGGAAGACGAGCAGCAGGGTCACGCCGCCGAGGAGCGGGGCGAGGGTCTCGACGGCACCCCACCCCGACTGTTCCGTCTGGACGATGCCGTACGAGAGAGTGGCGAGGCCCGCCGTGACGAGGACGGCGCCGGGCAGGTCGAGCCGGTGACGCTGCCCGGCCCGGGACTCGGTGATCCAGAGTGCGGCGCCGAGCAGCACGAGGGCGCCGACGGGCACGTTGATGAGGAGCACCCAGCGCCACGACAGGGCGTCGGTGAGCACGCCCCCGACGAGCCCGCCCGCCGCACCGCCGCCCGCGCCGACGGCGGCCCAGGTCCCTATGGCCCGGGTGCGGGCAGCACCCTCGGGGACGGCGGCGGTCAGGATGGTGAGGGTGGCGGGCGCGAGCACGGCCGCCCCGAGCCCCTGCGCGGCCCGGGCCACCAACAACTGCCAGCCCTCCTGCGCGAGCCCCCCGCCGAGACTGGCCGCGGTGAAGAGCCCGAGCCCCACGAGGAACATCCGCTTGCGCCCGTACAGGTCGCCCGCGCGACCGCCCAGCAGCATGAACCCGGCGAAGGCGATGGCGTACGCGTTGACCACCCACTGCAGCCCCCCGGCGCTCATGCCGAGGCCGGTGCGCATGGAGGGGAGAGCCACGTTGACGACGGACACGTCGAGCACGACGAGGAATTGGCCCGCGCAGGCGGCGAGAACGATTGGCCAGGTGCGGGGGGTTCGGGTGGGGGCGGATATGTGGGTGTCAGCGGGGGCTTGGGACATGCGGGTCATGGTCGCATGGGCCGGGTGCCTGTTACACGCTTTTCCCCCACCCCGCCCCTTCCCGCTGTGACACTCCGCGGCTCCGCCGCGTGGCCTCCGGGGGTGGGGGGCTGAGTACGAGTGTCGTTCGGCTGCGGACCGTGGATGGCTGGTCGCGCCCACGCGACGGAGCCGCACATGTCACAGCCCCGCGCCCCTAACAGCATCGATCCTGGCCGGCACCGGCATCTTCAGCCCGTCATGGGGGTCCCCCCTGGCCCTTAAGGCCTTGGGGGAGTTTGAGGACGAGCGCCCTTAAGACGCGAACGGGGTCTGGGGCAGAGCCCCAGCACACTCACCCCCGGCGGGTCTCGGGAAGGGGCGGGGTGGGGAAGGCTACCGGCGTAGCAGCGTCACCACCGCCGCCCCGCCCAGCCCGATGTTGTGCGCGAGCCCCACCCGTGCCCCCGGCACCTGCCGCGCCCCCGCCTCCCCCCGCAACTGCCACACCAGCTCCGCCGCCTGTGCGAGCCCCGTCGCTCCCAGCGGATGGCCCTTCGAGATCAGGCCTCCGGACGGGTTCACGACCCAGCGCCCGCCGTACGTCGTCGCCCCGGATTCGATCAGCTTCCCGGACTCTCCCGCCCCGCACATCCCCAACGCCTCATACGTCAGAAGCTCGTTGACCGAGAAGCAGTCGTGCAGCTCGATCACGTCGACGTCCTCGATGCCCAGGCCCGCCGCGGCGAACGCCTGCCGCCCCGCCGATCGCGACATCGGCGCCCCCACCGCGTCGATACAGCTCCCCGAGGCGAACGACTCCTCCGTGTCCGTCGCCATCGACTGGCCCGCAATCTCAACTGCCTTGCCCCTCAAGCCATTTCGGTCCACGAATCGCTCCGAGACCACGACCGCCGCCGCCGACCCGTCCGACGTCGGCGAGCACTGCAGCTTCGTCAGCGGGCGGTGGATCTCCTTCGCGGCGAGGATCTCCTCCACCGAGTACGCGTCCTGGAACTGCGCGTTGGGGTTGTTCACCGAGTGCCGGTGGTTCTTGGCGCCCACCGCGGCGAGCTGCGCCGCGGTCGTCCCGTACCGCTCCATGTGCTCGCGCGCCGCGTTGCCGAAGATCTGCGCGGTGGGCGGCGTCATCTCGAAGCCGTGGCGGGCCGCCATGATGCCGTAGTGGCGGGCGACCGGGGACGTCTTGAAGTCGCCGCCGTCCGAGCCGCCGCCCAGCGCGCCCCGCTTCATCTTCTCGAAGCCCAGTGCCAGTACGCAGTCCGAGATGCCGCCCTCCACGAACTGCCGCGCCAGCATCAGCGCGCTGGACCCCGTCGCGCAGTTGTTGTTGACGTTGTAGACCGGCACGCCCGTCAACCCCAGTTCGTACACCGCCCGTTGGCCCGCGGTCGACGCCTGGAAGCAGTAGCCGACCGGGACCTGTTCCACCGAGCCGTAGTCGATGCCCGCGTCCGCCAGCGCCGCGCTTCCCGCCTCCTTCACCATGTCCCAGTACTGCCAGTCCCGGGACTCCGGCTTCTCGAACTTGGTCATGCCCACACCGACGATGTAGCTCTTCATGTCAAGGGGGACCCTTCAGTCTCGGGGCAGGCCGAGGATGCGCTCGGCGACGACGTTGAGCTGGACCTGGGTGGTGCCGCCCGCGATGGTCAGGCAGCGCGACATGAGGAAGCCATGCACGGCCCGCTCTCCGGGGCCCTCGGCGACCGCGCCGTCGGGGCCGAGGAGCTCCAGGGCGAGCTCGGCGATCTTCTGCTGGTGCGGGGTCTGGACGAGCTTGCGGACGCTGGCCCCCGCGCCCGGCTCCAGGCCCAAGGTCTGCTGCATGGTCGTGCGAAGGCCGATGCAGGCCAGCGCGTGCGCCTCGGCGGCCAGGGCGCCGATCCGCGCCCGGTACGCCCCGTCGAGCTCCCCGGCGCGGGCGATCAGCGCTTCGAGGCCGGTGTCGAAGGTCAACTGGTCGGCCATGTGGACGCGTTCGTTGCCCAGGGTGTTGCGGGCGACCCGCCAGCCTCCGTTCACCTCGCCCACGACGGCGTCGGCGGGCAGCAGCGCCCCGTCGAAGTACACCTCGTTGAAGAGGGAGTCCCCGGTGATCTCCTTCAGGGGGCGGATGTCGATCCCGTTCGTCCGCTTCATGTCGACGAGGAAGTACGTGAGGCCCTTGTGTTTGGGGGCGTCGGGGTCGGTGCGGGCCAGCAGGATGCCGTAGTCCGCCCACTGCGCGCCGCTCGTCCACACCTTCTGGCCGGTGATGCGCCAGCCGCCGTCGGTGGTGCGCTCGGCCCTGGTGCGCAGCGAGGCGAGGTCGGAGCCCGCGCCGGGTTCGGAGAACAGCTGGCACCACAGCAGTTCGCCGCGCAGGGTGGGGCCGAGGAAGCGGTCCTGCTGGGGGCCAGTCCCGTACGCGAGGAGAGAGGGGACCACCCAGGTGGCTATCCCCAGGTCGCTCACCTTGACCCCGGATCGCTTCAACTCCTCCTGGATGACGAGTTGTTGGACCGGTCCCGCACCCAGACCGTACGGGGCCGGCAGGTGCGGGGCCGCGTATCCGGTGGGTGCGAGAGCTCGCCTCACCGCGCCCGGGTCCAGGTCCCGTACGCCCTCGATCACCGCGCGGGCGGGGCCGCGGAAGTTCTCGGCCTCCGGCGGCAGCTCCATCCGCAGCTCCCGGCGGGCGCCGCCGCTCGCGAGGCGGACCGCCCGCAGCCGGTGGGCGTCCCCGGCGCCGAGGAGCTGGCGGGCGACCAGGGCCCGGCGCAGATACAGGTGGGCGTCGTGCTCCCAGGTGAAGCCGATGCCGCCGAGGATCTGGACGCAGTCCTTGGCGCAGGTGCAGGCGGTCTCCACCGCCGTGGCGGCGAGGGAGGCGGCCAGGCCCCGCACTTCGGCGGGCTCGTCCATGGCGCGGGCCGCGTCCCACACCAGGGCGCGGGCCTGTTCGAGGCGTACGAGCATGTCCGCGCACAGGTGCTTGATCGCCTGGAACCGGCCGATGGGGCGGCCGAACTGCTCCCTGACCTTGGCGTGTTCGGCCGCGATGTCCAGGGCGCGGGCCGCCGTGCCGCAGGACTCGGCAGAGAAGAGGACAGCCGCGAGGTCGCGGACCAGCGCGGAGTCCACGTCCAGGACCCGGCTCGCGTCGACCACGACGGCCTCGGCCCGCACCTCTGCGGTGGGGCGGGTCGGGTCGGTGCTCGCGTGGGTGCGGATGCGCAGGTCCTCGGCGTCCACCGCGAGCCACACCGTCCGGTGGTGCGCCTTGGCCGCGAGAACCACCAACTCGGCCTGCCCGGCGGCCAGTACGGGCGGCGCGGTCCCGTCGAGCAGCCAGCCGCCCTCGCAGTCGACGGCGGTGAGCGTGCCCGCGCCGAGCGCCACGGCCGCCGTCCTGCGGCCCTCGGCGATGTCCGCGACCAGGGCCTCGTGCCGCCCGGCGCGGCGCAGCAGCTCGGCGGCGAGCGCCCCGGGCAGGTAGGGCCCCGGCAGCAGCCCGCGCCCGGCCTCCTCCAGGACGACGGCCAGCTCGGGAAGGCCGCCCCCGCCGAACTTCTCGCCGAGGTGGATGCCGAGCAGCCCCTGTTCGGCGAGCCCGTCCCAGAACGGCGGGCGGGCCCCGGCCGCCTCGGGCGCGTCCAGGAGTTTGCGTACCTCCTCGACGGGCACGGCCCGCGCCAGCCAGCCGCGTACCGCCTCCGCGAGCTCCCGTTGTTCTTGCGTGATCGCGATGCCCATGGACGCCCTCACCCGTCGCCGGTCCCGGAACGGCGCAAGAGTAGAACACGTTTCAATCTGACGGAAGGTCAGATCGACGTGACCTTCGGGACCCCGCCCGCCGGGGGCGGCTCCGGCGGCGTACGGCACCATGGACCGCCCACACACCTACGACCCAAAGGAGCCGGGCCGTGGCCACTCCCAAGCCTCAGATCCTGGCCGCCTTCGAGGCGGCCAAGGGCTTCATGCCCGTACGGGAAGGCCTGGCGCTGTACGAGGCGGCGGCCGCGGCCGGCGCGCTCGGACTGCCGCTCCTGGAGGTCGGCACCTACTGCGGGCGCTCCACGATCCTGCTCGCCGAGGCCGCCCGCGAGAGCGGCACGGTCGCGGTCACCGTCGACCACCACCGCGGCAGCGAGGAGCAGCAGGCGGGCTGGGAGTACCACGACCCGACCGTCGTCGACCCGGAGGTGGGGCGGATGGACACGCTGCCCACCTTCCGGCGGACCCTGCACGCGGCGGGTCTGGAGGACCACGTGATCGCGGTGGTCGGGCGCTCGCCGCAGGTGGCGCGGGTGTGGGGCGGGCGGCTCGGCTTCGTGTTCATCGACGGCGGGCACACCGACGAGCACGCCACGGCCGACTACGAGGGCTGGGCGCCGAAGCTCGCCGAGGGCGGCACGCTGGTCATCCACGACGTCTTCCCCGACCCGGTGGACGAGTTCACCGGCCAGGCCCCGTACCGCATCTACCTGCGGGCCCTTGAGTCCGGCGCGTTCACCGAGGTCTCGGCGACCGACTCGCTGCGGGTGCTGCGCCGCACGACCGCCGCGCTGTGACACTTCGGGACGCCGAGTGCCCGGGCTTGACAGGTCCCCGCCGCTAGCATCGCTCCCGTGTCGTACGACAGCGAGTCATCGAATCCGGACAGCCGGTCGCGCCGTGTGCGCGGCCGGGCCCTCGTCGCCCTCGCCGCCCTCGCGCCGACCGCCCTCGCGGGCTGGCTCGTCTGGCAGGCGATGAGCAGCCCCGGCGGCCAGGACAACAAGCCGCCGAAGGTGCTCCCCCTGCCGAGCCACTCGGCACCGTCCGCGCTGCCGGGGGCCGGCACCGCGACGGTGACCGTGACGGCCTCCTCCCCGCCGAGCGGCGGCCCCGGCACCCCCTCGGCGCCCGCCGCGTCCAAGAGCGGCTCCGGCGTCGGACCGTTGGCCGGAAAGACCGTCGTCATCGACCCGGGTCACAATCCGAATAATTTCCGGCATACAGAAGAGATCAATGAGCCGGTGGACATCGGAACGAACAAGAAGGAATGCGACACCACCGGCACCGAGACCAACGACGGTTATACGGAAGCCGAGTTCACGCTCGATGTGTCGCACCGAATCAGGGCGATCCTGGAAAAGCAGGGCGCGAAGGTCGTGTTCACCCAGGACGGCAACCGGACATTCGGGCCCTGTGTGGACGAGCGGGCCCGGATCGGGAATCAGGCGAAGGCGGACGCCGTCGTGTCGGTGCACGCGGACGGCGCGGACGAGGGCCAGCGCGGCTTCCATGTGATCCTGCCCGCGAAGGTGAAGGGCGGGGCCGCCGACACCGCCCCGATCGTGGGGCCTTCGCGTGAACTCGGTGTGCGGATCGCGGGGAAGTTCGCCCAGGACACGGGCATGAACGCGTCCAATTACGTGGGCGACGG
Organism: Streptomyces sp. NBC_00212; assembly: GCF_045206365.1. Taxonomy (NCBI): domain Bacteria; kingdom Bacillati; phylum Actinomycetota; class Actinomycetes; order Kitasatosporales; family Streptomycetaceae; genus Streptomyces; species Streptomyces sp. NBC_00212. The sequence continues at coordinate 6,116,526 of NZ_CP108115.1, read as the reverse complement.
CACCGCCCTGGACGTCCGCAGCGACCTCGGCGGCCTCAACCTGTCGACCGTCCCGAAGGTGTTCATCGAGTGCGGCAACATGCGCGATTCCCGGGATTCGGCACTTCTCAAGAGTGCGGACTGGCACCAGAAGGCGGCCCAGGGGATCGCCGACGGCATTATGGCGTTCCTGAACGGGTAGGCTCCCGACCCGCCGTACGGCCCACAGAGCCAGACGATAGATTCTTCCGCACAGGGGGAACCACCTAGAGCTTCACGCCGTGTGCACGTACACCGGCGGCAGCGATGACCGCCCCGACGAGACGACATAAAAGAGGACTTTTACGTGAACATCCGCTCCCTCACACGAGGCGACGGCGTGGTGATCGGTGCAGCGGTGGTGCTGTTCATCGCCTCGTTCCTGAATCTCACGTCCGCTCCGAGCTGCTCCGGCCAGTTCTGCCCGAGCGTGGACGCGCCGAACGCCTGGGACTCGCTCTCGCTCCTGATGAGCATGTACCTGGCAGGCATCATCGGTGCGGTGCTTGTGGTCGTCGGCCGCTCGCTGCCGCAGCCGAAGAAGGTCGCGGGTCTGGACCTCACTCAGTTCGGCGTGGCGTTCACGGTCTTCGCCGCGTGGACCGCGTTCTGGACGATCATCGACGCGCACGGCTCCGGCGCCGGCATGATCCTCGGCCTGATCGCCACGCTGGCGCTCGCCGCGGCCGCCGTGGCCTCGCCGCTGGTCGCCGCGCTCAAGGCGCCGCTGATGGGCGCCCCGAGCCCGGCCGCCCCGCAGCCCTACGGCTACCCGGGCGCGGCCCAGCCGGCCGGTGGCTACGGCTACCCCGGCGCCCAGCAGCCGTACGGCGCGCAGCCCGGTGACCCGAGCCTCGGCGGCCAGCCGCAGGCCCAGGCCCAGCCGTTCGGCGCGCAGGCCCCGGCTCCGGCTCCGGCCGCGGACCTGAACACGGACAGCCAGGCGCAGCCCGCCGCGGCCGCCCCGGCCGGCGACTTCGCCCCGTTCTGGTTCGCGGTCCCCGTCGCCCGCCCGCTGTACGCGGAGGACGGCTCGCCCACCCCGATCGCCGAACTCGCCCCCGGCACCTGGTACCTGGCCGTCGACCAGCGCGGTCCCGGCCTGGTCGCCCAGACGCAGGACGGCCGCCGCGGCGTCCTCCAGGACACGACGGGTATCCAGCGCGGCTGATCCGCCCGGCACTTCAACGGCCCCCCGCCCCTTCCGGGCGGGGGGGCCGTTGCCCTACAGTCCCCTGACGGATCGTCAGATCACTGGGAGGGGACGGCACATGCGCCTGGGACTGGCACTCGGCTACTGGGGGCGCGGCCCGAACCCCGGCCACCTCGAACTCGCCCGCGCGGCCGAGGAGTTCGGCTACGACTCGGTGTGGACGGCGGAGGCCTGGGGCTCGGACGCCTTCACCCCGCTGACCTGGATCGCGGCGCACACCTCCCGCATCAGGCTCGGCACCGCGGTCGCGCAGATGGCCGCGCGCACCCCCACCGCCACCGCCATGCACGCCCTCACCCTGGACCACCTCTCGGGCGGCCGGATGATGCTGGGCCTCGGGCTCTCGGGGCCGCAGGTCGTCGAGGGATGGTACGGCCGCCCGTTCCCCTCCAGCCCGCTCACCGCGACCCGGGAGTACGTCGACGTCATCCGCCAAGTGCTGCGCCGCGAGGCCCCGGTCGAGCTCGACGGCCGCTTCCACGCGCATCCGTACGGCGGCGCGGACGGTACGGGCCTGGGCAAGCCCCTCAAGGCCATCACCCATCCCCTGCGCCCGGACATCCCCGTGCTGCTGGGCGCCGAGGGCCCCAAGAACATCGCCCAGACGACCCGCATCGCGGACGGCTGGCTCCCGCTGTACTGGTCGCCGACCCGCACGGACGCGTACGCCGCCGCTCTGACGGGGCTGCGCGACGACTTCCTGGTCGCCCCCATGGTGCGGGCCCACGTGTGCGACGACGTCACCGAGGGGCTGCTCCCGGTGAAGGCGATGCTGGGCTTCTACATCGGCGGCATGGGCCACGCCGCCCGCAACTTCCATGCCGACCTGATGGCCCGCATGGGGTACGAGGACGAGGCCCGCCACATCCAGGACCTGTTCCTGGCGGGCCGCCGCGACGAGGCGGTCCTGGCCGTGCCGGACGCCTTCGCCGACGAGATCTCCCTGGTGGGCCCCCGCCAACGCATCGCGGAACGCCTGGAGTTGTGGCGCAAGGGCCCGGTGACGGACCTGCTGGTCACCTCACCGGACCCGAACACGCTGCGCGTCCTCGCGGACCTGAACTCCTAGCCGCCGCTGAGCTGACCGGCGGAGGGCACCTGGTCCGTGACCGGCGCGCCCGCTTTCTGGCCCGCGTCCTTGACGCCGCCGATCACGTTCTCGAACTTGCCGACATCGGCGTCACTCGCGTCGCCCTTGCGGAGCTTGCCGCCGAGGTCCTTGAGGGAGTCGATGCCGGAGGACAGGGGCGCGAGGGCCTTGGAGAGCAAGGGGTCGCCCTTGGCGTTCTCGGTGGCGGCCTTCAGGCGGTTGTACGTGAACGCGCCGGCCAGGCCCGCCTTGACGAGGGCGAACGTACGGCCCTTGGCGCCCTTCTTGAACTTGCCGGCCTTGAAGGGCTTCACGATCCACTGGTAGGCGGCACCCGCCGCGAGCCCCGCGTTGGCGACGAAGCGCGTCTTGGCGAGCCTCTGCCGCTCGGCCGACGCGGTCGGCGACGCGCTGCTCTGGGCCGCGACCGGGGCGGCGGCCTTCTCAGCGGCGTTCTGGCTGGTGCTCTGGGTGGTTCTGGTCTCTCCTCCGCAGGCGGTCGTCGACACCAGGACGGTGCAGGAAAGGACGACCGCCACGACTATGCGGCGGATGGGGAACGTACTGGGCACGATGACCTCCGGGGGATGTTTCGGCCTCCCCGGCAGCCTCACCCGGCCCGCCGCACTGCGCCACTCGGGCGACTCCGTACGGGTCGTCCCAGCCGCAGCAGTGTCGTCCTAGCCGCAGCAGTAGGGCGCGAGGCCCCTGGGGAGCCGGTCGCCGCCGAAGACCGCCGTCGTCGCCTCGTCCCCGCCCAGCGCCGCCACCGCGAGCAGCAGGGAGCCCGCCGTCCACGTGGTGAGCTCCTCCGGCCACACCGCGCGGTTGCCCTCGAAGACGTAGCCCGTCCAGTACAGGCCGGTCGCCGGGTCGCGCAGGTGCTGGATGGACTGGAGGATCTCCAGGGCCCGGTCGGACTCGCCCATCGCCCAGAGCGCCAGGGCCAGTTCGCAGCTCTCGCCGCCGGTGACCCACGGGTTGGGCAGCACGCAGCGCACCCCGAGGCCCGGCACCACGAAGTCGTCCCACATCGATTCGATGCGGGCCTTGGCGCCGGCTCCGGTGACCGCGCCGCCGAGGACCGGGTAGTACCAGTCCATGGAGTAGCGGGACTTGTCGAGGAAGCGCTCGGGGTGGTGCTGGACGGCGTGGGCGAGCGCGCCGGTCGCCAACTCCCAGTCGGGCTGCGGCTCTTCGCGCTCTTCGGCGATGGCGAGCGCGCAGCGCAGCGCGTGGTGGACGGAGGAGCTGCCGGTGAGCAGCGCGTCGGCGACGGCGCTGCCGTCCTCCTCGCGCTTCCAGCCGATCTGCCCGCCGCTCTGCTGGAGGGCGAGGACCCATTCCACGGCCGCGTAGACCGCGGGCCACATGCGGTCGAGGAAGGTGTCGTCGCCGGTGGCGAGGTAGTGGTGCCAGACGCCGACCGCTATGTAGGCGACGAAGTTGGACTCGCGGCCGCGGTCGGTGACCCGGTCGTGTTCGCCGTCGTGGTAGGCGGCGTACCAGGAGCCGTCCTCGTTCTGGTGCCGGGCGAGCCAGTCGTAGGCGCGCTCGGCGGCGGCGTGTTCGCCCGCCGCGTCAAGGGCCATCGCGGCCTCGGTGTGGTCCCAGGGGTCGAGGTGGTGCCCGCGGAACCAGGGGATGGCGCCGTCGGCGCGCTGGGCGCCGAGCAGGGTGGCGACCGTCTGCCCGGCCTGCCCGGCGGTGAGCACCCCGGGCAGGACGAGGTGTTCGGTGCGCTCCGGAGAGGTCACTTGGCGGCGCTCTTTTCCGCGAGCGCGGGAAGGTGCGGCTTGGTCGCGTACGCCACGAAGCTCTTGCCGACGACCGGGTTGAGCGCCCGCTCGGCGAGCCGCGTGACGGTGCTGATGCCGGGCGTCTTCATGATGTCCCAGACCAGGAGCTGGTGGTACGCCTTGACCGGCAGCGCCTTGTCGTTGTCGACGCCGAAGGCGCACTTGAGCCACCAGTACGGCGAGTGCAGCGCGTGCGCGTGGTGGGTGCCGTACGGCTTGAGGCCGGCCTGCTTCATCTTGCGGATGAGCTCGTCCGCCTTGTAGATCCGGATGTGGCCGCCCTCGACCTCGTGGTACGCGTCCGAGAGCGCCCAGCACACCTTCTCGGGCCCGTAGCGCGGCACGGTGACCGCGATGCGGCCGCCGGGCCTGAGGACCCGGACCATCTCGGCGAGCACGCCCTTGTCGTCGGGGATGTGCTCCATGACCTCGGAGATGATCACGACGTCGAACGACTCGTCGGGGAAGGGCAGGTTGAGCGCGTCGCCCTCCATGGCGGTGGCGGTCGCCCCCTCGGGCGCCTCACCGGCCTCCTTCATCGCGGCGAACCACTTGGCGACCTCACGGATCTCCTCGCCGTTCTGGTCGAGGGCCACGACCTGGGCGCCGCGCCGGTAGCACTCGAAGGCGTGCCGGCCCGCGCCGCAGCCCAGGTCGAGCACGCGGTCGCCCGGGGCGAGCGGGAAGCGGGAGAAGTCGACGGTCAGCACGGGGTCTGCCCTTTCCAATGGAGATCACCTGTGGCCGCGGAGCGGCCGGTAGTCGTGGGCGCGGGGCGCCCGGTCACCTGGCGGGCTTCCGGGCCGGGACACGGCCCTGGGCCTCGATCGCCTCGCGGTAGAGCTCGGCGGTGCCCTGGGCGGCGCGGGCCCAGGTGAACTTTTCCAGGACCCGTTCGCGGCCTGCCGCGCCGAGCCGGCGGCGCAGCGCCGCGTCGCCGAGCAGCCTGGCGAGGCCCGCGGCCAGCGCTCCCGCGTCGCCGGGCGGCACCGCGAGGCAGGTCTCGCCGTCGGTGCCGGCGACCTCCGGGATGGCGCCGCCGGTCGTGGCGAGCAGCGGGGTGCCGGTGGCCATGGCCTCGGCGGCGGGCAGCGAGAAGCCCTCGTACAGCGAAGGGACGCAAGAGATCTGCGCGGACCGTACGAGGTCGACGAGCTCGGCGTCGGTGATGCCCTTGACGAACTCGACGGCGTCGCCGAGCCCGTACTTCTCGATGGCCTGGGCGACCGGGCCGTCCTCGGCGCGCTTGCCGACGACGACGAGGTGGGCGGCCGGGTGCTCGGTGCGCAGCTTGGCGAGGGCTTCGACGAGGAAGACCAGGCCCTTGAGCGGCACGTCGGCGCTGGAGGTGGTCACGATGCGTCCTGGCACCTCGGCGACGGCCGGGTCCGGCGACCAGAGGCCGGTGTCGGCGCCGATGTGCACGACCCGGATGCGGTCCTCGCGCACCCCGAGGTGGTCGACGATCTCGCCCTTGGAGGTGCCGGAGACGGTGAGTACGGAGGGCAGCCGGCGGGCGACCCGCTTCTGCATCCGCGTGAAGCCGTACCAGCGGCGCACGGAGGCGCGGCGCTTCCAGTCGGGGGCCGCGTCCAGTTCGAGCTGTCGATCGACCGTGATGGGGTGGTGGATCGTGGTGACCAGGGGTGCGCCGACGTCGCCGAGCAGCCCGTACCCGAGGGTCTGGTTGTCGTGGACGACGTCGAACTCGCCCCGCCGGGCGGCCAGGTGGCGCCGGGCGCGCAGCGAGAAGGTCAGCGGCTCGGGGAAGCCGCCGGTGCGCATGGTGGCGACCTCCAGGCGGTCGATCCAGTCCCGGTACTCGTCCTTGGACGGCGTGCGGAACGGATCGGGCGAGCGGTAGAGGTCCATGCTGGCGAGCTCGGTGAGCGGGACGCCCTCGTCGAGCACGGGGTAGGGCTGGGCGCCGATGACCTCGACGCTGTGCCCGAGCCGGGCGAGCTCGCGCGAGAGGTGGCGGACGTAGACGCCCTGGCCGCCGCAGAACGGGTTCCCCTTGTAGGTGAGGAGCGCGATCCGCAGCGGGCGCTCGCCCTCACGGCCGGCGTCCCCGGTGCGGGGGCTTGCCTCTATGGCCTCAGCGGTCACTCGCGGCCCCCTTCATCACTGCGTTTCGCCGGAGCGTAACCGCTCGCGCTAATCTAGAACAAGTTCCAGACTTGATCCTTCTTGAGCGTTCTTTGATCACTCAAGGAGCTTCGAATCTACCGGCAGGTAGCGCGACTGTAAGAGCCGGATCAGGTGATTCGCGCCACGACGGGGCCCCTGCCATGCTGGGCCGCCGAACACCGTGGCAGAGAACCGGACAAACAGAACGGGACACATGACAGCGGAAGTCAAGGCGGCCACCGCGGCCACCCCTCCCCTGACCGAACGCCAGGAGGCCAGGCGCCGCCGCATCCTGCACGCGAGCGCCCAGCTGGCCAGCCGGGGCGGCTTCGACGCGGTCCAGATGCGCGAGGTGGCCGAGGCCGCGGGCGTCGCGCTCGGCACCCTGTACCGCTACTTCCCTTCCAAGATCCATCTCCTGGTCGCCACGATGCAGGACCAGCTCCAGCACCTGCACTCCACCCTGCGCAAGCATCCGCCGTCCGGCGAGGGCTCCGCGGAGCGGGTGGCCGAAACCCTCATGCGGGCCTTCCGCGCGCTCCAGCGCGAGCCGCACCTGGCGGACGCGATGGTGCGGGCCCTCACCTTCGCGGACCGCTCGGTGAGCCCCGAGGTGGACACGGTCTCTCGGCAGACCACGGCGATCATCCTGGACGCGATGGGCCTCGACCATCCGACCCCGGAGCAGCTCTCGGCGGTCCGGGTCATCGAGCACACCTGGCACTCGGCCCTGATCACCTGGCTCTCGGGCCGTGCGTCCATCGCCCAGGTCAAGATCGACATCGAAACGGTCTGCAAGCTGATCGACCTCACCGCACCCCCGAAGGGGTAGCACCCCGCGGAAGCCTTTCGCTGCGGGCCGGTGGGGGCTGGTCGCGCCCCGCGGCAGAGCCGCACAATGTCACAGCCCCGCGCCCCTAGGGTGTTGTGCCTCGGCGAGGTGGCGCGACACCCCCGGGTGCGTGGCTATTCGACTGCGGACCGTGCGTGGCTGGTCGCGCAGTTCCCCGCGCCCCAATAGGGCGCTGAGCCGCACCAGACCCCACAGGCAGCGCGGCCCGCCTGACAGTCCCGCCCAGGCCCAGCACCTTAAGGGGCGTGGGGCTGTGACATTCTGCGGCTCCGCCGCGTGGGCGCGCTCAGCCCCCACCGGGCCCGCAGATGAACAGCAGCCCGCCTCGCAGAGGGCACGCGCTCCCCCGTCGCGCGAGCCCAGGTAGGCTCAACTCCCTGGCCAGAAGGGGGATTTGGGGGCAGATTCACCCCCCAGGACATGCGCCCCACCAGCGCGCAGCGCGCCCTGCGTGCGCGGGTGCGCGCCCCCAGTGCTCCCCACCGATCTGTTCGCCCGGACCATGACAGGGGTAACCGCCGCCCAGAATCGATGCGTGCCCAACGAAGGCGCCGGTAGCGGTAAGTCTGGAAGGAGCTGGGAAACGTGATCCGGGTACTTCTCGTGCACGACGCGTGCCTCTTGAGGTCGGCCCTGGCCGAACGACTCGCACGCGAACCCGACCTGGAGGTTCAGCATTCGGCTTGGCGCGGCGCCCCGGCGCTGGCGCGATTATGGAGCCCGGACGTCTGCGCGGCCGACCTGGACTGTTCGGAGTCCTATGGAATCGCACCGCTCGGCGAACTCACCGGCTGCCGTCCCGGCACCGGCAAATGCCGACTCCTGGTGCTGGCCGACGCTCACCGTCCGGGGCCACTGAAACGAGCCGCCGATGCCAACGCACGCGGCTATGTGGACAAGGGGGGCACACCCGAGCACCTGGTCTTCGCCATCAGACAGGTGGCCGAGGGGAAACGGTTCGTCGACGACTCGCTCGGCTTCAGTTTCCTCAGGGCGGCCGAAATGCCGCTCACCAGGCGGGAGTTGAGCGTTCTCTCACTCGCCGCGGAAGGAGCTTCGGTCTCCGACATCGCGCACCGGCTCCACCTTTCCAACGGCACCGTGCGCAACTACATGGCCGCCATCACCCGCAAGACCGGCGCGCGCAACCGGGTCGACGCGATACGGATTTCCCAGGGGGAGGGGTGGGTGTGAGGGGCCGGCCCCGGTGAGGTCGCGGTAGAACGCGGAGCGGGCCAGGAGTTCCTCGTGGGTGCCGAGTTCGGCGCGGGCCCCGTCCATGAGCAGTACGCGGTCCGCGCGCCGGGCCGATCCGGTGCGGTGGGCCACGACCACGAGGGTGCGTCCGGTGAACGCCCGCTCCGCGCGCGCCTCGGCGGCCGGGTCCAGATGGCAGGTCGCCTCGTCGAGCAGCACCAGGGGCGCGGGCGAGACGTGCGCCCGCGCCAGCGCGATGAGCTGGCGCTCGGCGGCGGAGAGCGCGGCGGGGTCGAGCACGGCGTCGAGCCCGCCGAGCCGCGCCAGGAGCGGCCCCGCCCCGACCGCCTCGGCCGACGCCAACAGGGCCTGCTCCGATGGCAGTTGGGGGCAGAAGTAGCCGAGGTTCTCGCGGAGGGTGGCGGTGAAGACGTACGCCTCCTGCGGTACGAGCACGCGGTCGCAGCCCGTCGCGACCTCTCCGGCGTCCGGCCGGAGCACCCCGGCGATCAGCCCGAGCAGGGTGGACTTGCCGATGCCGCTGGGCCCGGCCACGGCGAGCCGCTCGCCGGCCGGTACGGCCAGGTCGAGCCGGTCGATGACCGGGGCCGCGCCGGGCCCGTACGCGAAGACGAGCTCGCGCAGCCGCACCGGCCAGGACTCACTCTCGTACCGCACCCGAGCCGGAGGCTCCTCCTCCCCCGCGGTCAGCCTGCGCAGCACGACCGTGAGGCGGGCGCCCGAGGTGCCGAGGCCCTGCACCAGGGCCTGGAGGGCGGGCAGCAGCGACTGGGTGAGGTAGGCGAGCGCGCCCGCGAGGCCGCCCGCGGTGACCCCGTGCCGCAGCAGCCAGGGCGCGGTGGCGAGGAGCAGCACCAGGGGCAGCCGCCCGCCGATGCCCACGGCGAAGGTGCGGGCCACGCCCCAATGGGCGAGCGAGCGCGCGGCGCGGTACTCGTCGTCGATGCGTTCCCCGGCGCTCTTGGCCGCGCGCTCGTGGGCGCCCGATGCCTCGATGTCCCTCAACCCGCTTGTGATCAGGCCGAGTTCGGCGGCCAGGCGTTCGTCGGCGGCCAGGAACTCCTCCTGGCGGCGGGCGAGCGGGCCGAGCGTCAGGGCGAAGAGCGCGAGCCCCACGAGCAGCGGGCCGCCGACCACCGGGAGCAGGACGGGCGCGAGGGCGAAGAGGCCGAAGAGGGCCCCGGCGGCGGTGAAGACGAAGGTGCGGGCGACGAGCACGAGCCCGGCGAGGGTGTCCCTGGCCAGCTCCACCTGCTGGGTGAGGCGGGACAGGGCGGCGTCGTCCGCCTCCCGCAGCCCGCGCGTCACCACCGCCCGCACGAGTTCGTCCCGTACGGGCTCGACGAACGCGGCGACCGCCCCGTACACCCGGCGCGTCCCCCAGGCCCCGGCGAACACGGCGACGGCGGCCGCCGCGAGCCAGCCGATCCCCGTGGGAGCGCGGCCGGCGAGGAAGCCGTCGTCCAGGGCGCGGGCGAGGGCGAAGCCGAGGAGGAAGGTCTGGGCGGATTCGAGCAGCGACCATCCGGCGAGGCGCAGCAGCACCCGCTTGCGCCGCCGCAGCAGACTCATCAGCACGACGCGTCGGCCTCCCCGAACACAGCGCGGTAGTCGGAGAGTTGATAGAGATCGTGATGGGGCGCGACTGCGCGCAGCCGCCCGTCCTCCAGCCATACGACGAGGTCCGCGCGAGCCGCCGTCGAGGCCCGCAGGGCGATGATCAGGTGGGTGCCGGCGCCGTGCAGCAGCGCCTGGGAGACCTTGAGCTCGGTGGCGGAGTCGAGGCTGGAGGTGGCGTCGTCCAGGATCAGCAGTCGGCCGGGGTGCGCGAACGCCCTTGCCAGACCCAGGCGTTGGGCCTCTCCGCCGGACAGCGGGGCGCTCGCGCAGGGCGTGGCGTAGCCGTCGGGCATCGTACGGATGAAGTCGTCGGCGCAGGCGGCGCGGGCGGCGGCGTGCACCCCGGCCTCGCCGGGCTCTTCGGCCCCGTACGCGATGGTGCCGCCCACCGTGCCGCCGAGCAGGACCGGCCGGGCGAAGGCGTAGCCGACGGCGCGGCGCAGCTCGGCCCGCGTGAGGGACGGCAGCGGCACGCCGTCGAGGGCGACGGCTCCCGACTCCGGGTCGGCGAGGCGGCCCGCGACAGCGGCGAGCGCCGATTTGCCACTGCCCGAGCGCCCGACGACGGCGACCACGACCCCGCCCGGCACCGTCAGATCGACCCCGCGCAGGGGTCCGTGCACAACGCCTCGGAGCGTCAACTCGCCATGACCGCTGGGGAGTTCATTGCTTCCGTACGCTGTCGTCCCGGCGCCCAGGACGTCCTGGAGCCGGGCGGCGGCGGTGCGGCCGCGGGTCAGGGTGTTGACCATGCCGACCAGGGCGCCGGTGCCGGTGGCGAGGGCCGCGTACCGCCAGGCGGCGAGGAGGCCGCCGACGCTCAGGTCGCCGTGCGCGACGCGCAGTCCGGCGACCGCGAGGACGGCGAGCTGGAGCAGCGGCAGGAGGATCGCGGCCTGGGCGGTGGAGCGGCCGAGGACCTCCCACATGCGGTGGCCCTGGCGGGAGAGTTCGGGCAGCGGGGCCAGGATGCGGGCGGCATCGCGCTCGGGGTGTCCGGCGGCGGCGATCGTACGGGCGCCGCGCACCGCTTCGAGGAGGCGGCCCGCGATCTCGCCCTGGGTGCCCAGATACCCGGCGCTGCTGGCGCCGGAGCCGCGTACGAACACCTTCAGGAGCAGGGCGAACAGGGGCATCCCCGCGAGCACCACCAGGGCGGTCCACCAGTCGGTCAGGGCGAGCGCGATCAGGCCGCCGACCGGGGTGACGACGGCCGCGAGGGTGCCCGCGATCGACACCGGTACGGTCGCGGCCTGGACGGCGTTGCCGGTGAGGCGAGCCACCAACTCGCCCTCGGAACACGCCTGTTGGGCGCCCGCGTCCAGTACGTGGCCGAGCACCCGGCGCCGGATCCAGGCGGCGCTGCGGGCGGTGGCGGTCGCGGTGACCGCGGATTCGTAGGCGCCGATCAGGACCGCGAGCACGGTGAGGACGACGCACAGGGTGATCGAGGGTCCTGCTTCGGCCTGCCGTCCGACCAGGACCAGGTCGAGGGCGCGGCCGAGTGCCGCGGGCAGGGCGAGCCCGGCGCCGGCCGACGCGCAGCTGAGGAGCAGGATCAGGGTGCCGGGGCCGGCGCTCTGCCGGACGGTCTCACGCAACAGCAAGGCGGCCTCCCGCATGCGGCGGCCCCGGCCGGCGAGCGGTGCCGGGCGGGGCCGCGTCGTTCACTGCATCACCTGATCACGCGGTGAATTACAGGCAGAGCGTCAGGCTGGCGACGCTGTCACAGAGCAGCAGGCTGAGCGAGCTTCCGCCGCCGTGACCGCCGTGACCGCCGCCGTCGCCCTCGTCGATGTCGAGCTCAACGTCGAGGTTCTGCAGGTCGAGAAGGGACATTGCATTCTCCTTTGTCGGCGATGTGCGATGCCGTCCGTGGGGGACGGGGTTTCAGCCCCGGGTGGGGCCGTCTGTGGGGCCGCCCGGTGGGGCGGCAGGGGTGGGGGCCAGGAAGGGCAGTCCGACGGGCCGGTCGGCGAGGGCCGCGCCGAGCGCCAGGAGGCAGCCCGCCGTGCCGGTCGCGAGGTCCATGGAGAGCCGCATCATCTGGTCGCCGGGGAAGGCGAGTCGGCCTTGATAGGGCAGCGCGTACCAGGCGAGGCCGTCGATCTGCTCGGCGAGCCAGGCGGGCGGCGCCCCGGTCCTGGCCAGGTGGAGGACCATCCCGGCACGCCCGTTGAACAGGCCGGACTGGCCGTAGTACCGGGAGCGCGCGGCGGGCAGGATCTTGTCCCGCGCCTCGCGGAACGCCTCGTCGGGGCGGTGCGCGAGGAAGTCGTCGAGCACGGCGGCGATGCCGACGCTGCCTCCGCCGAGGTAGGGCAGGGTGCGCGTGCTGTCGTTGACGACGAGAGTGCCGGCCGGGTTGGTGACGCAGCGGTCGAGGTCGCGGCGCAGCTCCTCGGCCGCCCGGTCGAGCAGCGCGGGGTCGCCGGTGGACTCGTACAGGCGGAGCAGGAACAGGGCGGGGCCGGTCGCGCCGTGCAGGAGGCCGGCCCGGCGGCCGCCGTCGGTGCGGGCGGCGAGCAGCTCGGCCGCCTCCAACGCCTGTTCCTTGAAGCCGAGTTGATCGAGTACGAGGCCCAATCCGGCTATTCCGCCGTGGAGTTCGGGTGCGAGACGCTGCCAATTTTCGGACAGTACGGACTCGATGAGCTCGTGGGCCCGTTCGGTGTGGCCGAGCCGGTCGAGGACGAAGGCGACTCCCGCGAGCCCGTCGTACAGGCCGAGCGGGGTGCCGGACGGCGGCGGCGCGGTGTGCGCGAGCAGCCACTCCTCGCCCTCGGGGTAGCGGGCGGCGCCGGTCTCGGCGAGCGCGTAGAGGACTCCGGCGGCGCCGTGCGCGAGGCCGAGCCCGCCGCCGTCGGCGAACTGGGCGACGTCGCCGGGGAAGAGCCGGTCGTCGCGCTCGGGGGTCGCGGAGGCGAGGATCGCGCGGGCCATGGAGTCGCGGCTGGCGGGCCAGTCGCCCGGCTCGACGGGCACGCATCCGCCCATCGGCGCGCTCTCCCCCTCGATGACCCGGACCGCCTCGTCGAGGTAGCCGGCGGGCAGGCCGGGGAACTGGGATGCGGCGATCTCGGCGAGGTGGGCGGCCTTGGACCGGTCGATCACCAGGAGGCTCGTCATCGGCACGAACAGCGCGAGCCGCAGACAGGCCAGCGCGTAGCGGTCCACGTCGAAGCCCTTGCGGTCCAGGGGCGCGATGAAGCCGGGGTGCGCCATGGACTGGCCGCGGTGGTCGTCGACGGGCAGCGCGGCCTCGAAGTCGAGGAGCCGTACGCCCTGTTCGTCGGGGTCGACCATGATGTTGAACATGTGCAGGTCGTTGAAGACGATGCCCCGCTCGTGCACGGCGGCCACCGCGTCCTCGACGGCCCCGAGGACGCGCAGCGCCCACTGGGTGTACTCGGCGACCGCGTCCGGGTCCGGCTCGGCGCCGATGAGCGGGTGGCGGTGCGCGAAGAAGGAGTTGAGGGTGCGTCCTTCGAGGAAGTCCATGACGAGGAAGCGGTGCTCGCCGAGGGTGAACCAGTCGCGTACGGCGGGTGCGACGCCGAGCCCGTCGACCTGTTCCAGGGCGGCCTTCTCGCGCTCCAGGCGGGTCACCGCGTCGGCGCCGTCCGCGGCGAGCCCGGCGTGGGGCCTGGCCTCCTTGAGGACGACCTTCTCGCCGGTGCGGGTGTCGGTCCCGGCGTAGACGCCGCCGCCGTTGGAGAAGTGCAGGGCGCGCTCGATGCGGTAGGGCAGGTCGCCGGTGGTGGTCGCGTTGCGGGCGGCGAGGTGCGGCGCCAGGAACTCGGGCAGGGCGACCCAGTCGGGCAAATGGAAGACGGGGTCGCGGCGGTCGGGCACGAGCACCCCGTCGCCGTTCTCGATCGCGGTCACCAGGGTGCCGTTGGCATCGACGCAGTGCCGCTTGGTGAAGCCGCCGTAGCGGACGTAGAGCGGACCCTGGCCCCAGCGCAGATCGCTGAGGATGTACGGCCCCGGCTCCCCCGCGAGCAGGGCGCCCAACTCCTCCAGTATCAGCCGGAATTCGGCCTCGTCCGCCGGGTAGATCGTGGCGAACTTGCCGCTGGAGCCGCGGCCCGCGTACTTGGAGTTGCGCAGGTGCAGGGGCCGGCGTCCGGGCACGAACTTGAACGGTATGGCGCGCGCCACGCAGTAGTCCCACACGTACGACGCCGTCTTCTCGGCGTTGTCCAGACAGGCCGAGACGTGGATCTTCCAGCCCTGCTGGGGCCGCACTCTGCGTCCCGGTATGCCGTCGGGGCTGAAGTGCAGCCAGTCTCCGGCGAGTTGCGCCGTCCAGCCCTCGGGGACGGTGCGCTGCGCGGCCTCGAAGAGCGGCACCCGGCCGCTGCTGGCGCCGTCGCCGGTGCCGTCGCCGGTGCTGTCGTCGGTGCGCGAGGAGGACAAGCGGTCCGGGGTCTCGTAGAAATACCTGTCCGCCAGACAGAAGACCTCGTACCGCTTGTCCATGGTGCCTCCCCCTCGACGTCATGACATCGAGTTGGCGCTCCCCCCTCGACGGCGTGGACGACTTTTCCACGCCGCCGACGGGCCCGGACAGTCACGCCTGTCATGAGGTCGCCGTGCGCTACGCATGGATCAACCTGTGTTCGCAGGGGATCGAACGGGAGGGGGCAAACAGGACTGTTCCGGGGCTATTCCTCGGGCGGGAACACCGTTTCGCGTGAGTCGTGCAGGGTGATCAAGATGGCCTCGACGGGGCAGCCCTCGGCGGCGGCCAGGATCTGTTCGTTGGCGTCGGTGTCGGGGGTGCGGGGGTGGGACTGACGTGCGGTGTCGAGTTCGAAGCCGGCCGGGGCGTGGTTGACGCACATGCCGGAGCCGATGCACACGCTCCGGTCGACCTCGACGTGCCAGCGGTCGCCCATCACTCGCCTCCGTGCCCGGCGGGCAGGTGGATCATCTTGTGCTCCAGGTACTCACTGAAGCCTTCGGGCCCGAACTCCCGCCCCAGGCCGGATGACTTGTAGCCGCCGAACGGCCCGAGCATGTCGAGGCTGAAGGTGTTGACGTTGAAGGTCCCGGTACGAACCTTGCGACCGAAATCAATCCCGTGCTCGACGTCCCCGGTCCACACGCTGCCGCTGAGCCCGTACTCGGAGTCGTTGGCGATCCTGAGCGCCTCGGCCTCGTCCCCGTACGGCAGCAGGCAGATGACCGGGCCGAAGATTTCCTCGCGGGCGATGCGCATCGCATTGTCGACCCCGCCGAAGAGGGTCGGCTCGACGTACCAGCCCCGGTCGAGCCCGGCCGGACGGCCGCCGCCGGTGAGGATCTTGGCGCCTTCCTCCTGTCCGATCCGGATGTAGTCGAGCGAGCGCTGCTGCTGCCGCTTGGCGACCAGCGGCCCGACCTGGGTGGCGGCGTCCAGCGGATCCCCGACGACGAGCGCGCCGGCCGCTGCCGCGAACGCCTCGGCGATCTCGTCGTAACGGCTCCGCGGCGCCAGGATGCGGGTCTGGGCCACGCACGCCTGGCCGTTGTTCATCCAGGCTGCCGGGACGACGCCCGCGACGGTCGCCGCCAGGTCCGCGTCGGGCAGGATCACCGCGGCCGACTTGCCGCCGAGTTCCAGGGTGACGCGGGTGAGGTTGCGCGCGGCGACCTCCATCACGCGCTTGCCGGCCGCGACGGACCCGGTGAAGGACACCTTGTCGATGCCGGGATGCCCGACGAGGTACTCGCTGACCTCGCGGTCCGCCGGCAGGATCGAGAGGACGCCCTCCGGAAGCCCGGCCTCGGCCGCTATCTCGCCGAGGATGTACGAGTCCAGGGGCGACTCGGGGGACGGCTTGAGGATCACCGAGCAGCCGGTGAGCAGCGCGGGCCCGAGCTTGGCCGCGGCCACGAACTGCGGGACGTTCCACGGCACGACGGCCGCCACCACGCCGACCGGTTCGCGCCGCACGAGGATCGGGCCGAGCGCCCCGGATCGCCTTTCCTCGTAAGGGAATTGACGGGCGACGGTGATGGCGGAGTCCCACACCATCATCGCGCCGAGCGCCTGCGCGAGCACGCTCCAGGAGTACGGGGAGCCGTTCTGCGAGCTGATCGATCTGGCGATCTCCTCGTGCCGGACCAGGATCGCGTCCTTGATCCGCGTCACGACCTCGATGCGCTCCTCGGGCGCGGCCCGCGCCCAGGGCCCTTCGTCGAAGGACTTGCGCGCGGCGGCCACGGCCCGGTCCACGTCCGCCCGGGACGCGTGCGGGACGCGGCCGATGACCTGCTCGGTGTGGGGCGAGATCACCTCGATGACGTCGGAGCCGAGGGGGTCGGTCAACTCCCCGCCGATGAAAAGCTGTCCGTGTTCCACGAGCTCGGTCATGCCTGGTGCCTCCTGCGGGGCTTTTCCTGACGGCTGCCTGACTTCGTTCGCCTGACTCTGTTCGCCTGACTCTGTTTGCCTGACTTCGTTTGCCTGACTTCGTTTCAGAACTGATACCAGTTCTAGTTGCAGGAGTCCACGGACTGAGCAACGCGGCGGTATCACCGGTTGGGCCGTGTCCGCTTGCCGAAAACTGGTTGACCCAACCAACCACTGAAACCAGTTCTAGTTATAGTGAGGGGGAAGCGTGCCGCCGGGCGTGCACCCAGAGGGATTCCGTGCGCCCAGCGGGACTCCCGGAGAGACGAGGACTCCATGCCGCAGGAGCCAGCCGCGCCTCAGGTGACCGACCACGGTGGCGGCGTCCACTCCATCAAGGTGCCGATCCCGGACAATCCGCTGGGCCACACCCTGGTCCACCTCGTCGACACCGACCGGGGCCCGGTGCTCGTCGACACCGGATGGGACGACCCGGCCTCCTGGGACACTCTGGCCGCCGGCCTTCGCGCGCTCGGCACGGACGTCTCGGCCGTCCACGGCGTGGTCATCACCCACCACCACCCCGACCACCACGGGCTCTCCGGCCAGGTCCGCGAGGCCTCCGGCGCGTGGATCGCGATGCACGCCGCCGACACCGCCGTCGTACGCCGCACCCGCGAGGCCGAACCGGGCGTCTGGCTGGACTACTTGTGCGCCAAGCTGGCCGGGGTCGGCGCGCCCGAGGAACACATCGCCCCGCTGCGCGAGGCCCGCGCCTCGGGCCGGATGCGGACCCTGCCGGGGCTGCGCGCCGCACTGCCCGACCGCGAGATCGTGCCCGGCGACCTGCTGCCGCTCGCCGGGCGCCGGCTCCGCGCGATCTGGACGCCGGGGCACACGCCGGGCCACGTCTGCCTCCACCTGGAAGAGGCCCACCCCTCCCAACTCCCGGGAAACGGCCGCCTGTTCAGCGGCGACCACCTGCTGCCCGGCATCACCCCGCACATCGGCCTGTACGAGGACCCTGACGAGGGCGGCGCGGCCGACCCCCTCGGCGACTATCTCGACTCCCTCGAACGCATCGGCCGCCTCGGAGTCGCCGAGGCGCTCCCGGCCCACCAGCACGCCTTCACCGAGCCGGCCTCGCGGGTGAGGGAGCTCCTGACCCACCACGAGGACCGCCTGACCGGCCTGCTGGCCCTCCTCTCCACCCCCCTCACCCCCTGGCAACTCGCGGAACGCATGGAGTGGAACCGGCCGTGGTCCCAGATCCCGTACGGGTCGCGCACGATCGCGGTGTCGGAGGCGGAGGCGCATGTGCGGCGCCTGGAGAAGCTGGGGCGGGCGGAGCGGGTGGTGGGGGGCGGGGTGGTGCGGTACCGGGCGGTTTAGGGTGGCTTTTCCCCACCCCGCCCCTTCCCGAGACCCTCCGGGGGATGTCGATCGGCTGCGGCCCGTCGTCACCCTGGGGCTCCGCCCCGGACCCCGTTCGCGCCTGAAGGGCGCTCGTCCTCAAACGCCGGACGGGCTGAAGATGCCAGTGCTGGCCAGGGTCCACGCTGCTAGGGGCGCGGGGAACTGCGCGACCAGCCACGCACGGCCCGCAGCCGAAACCTGTCCCAACGGGGTCTGGGGCGGAGCCCCAGTGCATCCCGCCGGGCCGCATCACCGCCCGGGGCGGGGAAGGCCCCGCAGGGCGCCCGGCCCCCGCCCGGTAGGGTGGTCGCGTCGTCGTCATGCCCGTACGGGGGGAAGCCGGTGCAATTCCGGCGCTGACCCTTCCCCAAGCTCTCGGCTCCGCTTGAGCAGGGGAGACCCCAATCCGTAAACCGCAGAAGCGCGGTGAGCCGGAATGCCCCGTCACCGCATGACCGGCTCACACGTCACCCGCACACCGCAGGTGACCGGCACCGTCGAGGCATACGGAGCCGGAGCCGGGTGCCAGCGCGCCCGTGCCCGCGCTCCCCCGCAGGAGAGGCACCGCCCGCCATGACCGTACGCCGCTGCGCCGCAGCGCTCGCCGCCGCCACCGCCGTCCTTGGCGGTGCCGCCCCGGCGGCATTCGCCGACGGCACGCCGTCCCCCGCGGCGGTCCCGCCCGGCCTGTACGGCACGAAGGACCCCCAGTACGACGGTGTCTTCCGGCAGTCCCTCGCCTTCCTCGCCCAGGAGAAGGCGAACGTCAAGCCCGCCGAGCAGGCCGTGGCCTGGCTCGCCGGCCAGCAGTGCGCCGACGGCTCCTTCATGTCGTTCCGCGCGGACACCGCCAAGGCCTGCGACGCGACGAAGCTGGACACCAACGCCACCTCCGCCGCCGTGCAGGCCCTCGTCGCGGTCGGCGGTCACACCGATGCCGTCAAGAAGGGCATCACCTGGCTGAAGTCGGTGCAGCAGGACGACGGCGGCTGGCCGTACACGCCGGGCATGGGCGGCAGCGACGCCAACTCCACCGGCATCGTGATCGGCGCGCTCGCCGCCGCCGGCGAGAAGCCCGCCGCCGTGAAGTCCGCGAAGGGCGGCAAGTCCCCCTTCGACGCGCTGCTCACCTTCGCGCTGCCCTGCGAGGACCCCACCGGCGCCGGCGCCTTCGCCTTCCAGCCGGACCCCAAGACGCAGAAGCTGTACGCCAACGCCGATGCGACCGCCGCCGCCGTGACCGGCTCGCTCGGCAAGGGCCTCACCGCCACCGCGGGCCAGGCCGACGGCAAGGGCGCGGCCTGCGAGAAGGCCACCACCCCCGAGCAGGCCGCGCACAACGGCGCCGCCTACCTCGCCAAGACGCTGGCCCCGACCGGGTTCCTGAAGTCCACGATGCCGGGCGCCGCCGACCAGCCCGACTTCGGCAACACCGCGGACGCGGTCGTCGCCCTGGCCGCCGACGGCATGGCCCAGCAGGCCAAGGCCTCCGCCGACTGGCTGTCGAAGAACGCCGCCGCCTGGGCCAAGGAGAACGGCCCCGCCGCCTACGCCCAGCTCGTCTTCGCCGCCGACGCCACCGGCGCGGACCCGAAGAACTTCGGCGGCACGAACCTGATCCAGTCCCTGAACGCCACGGGCCCGGCCCCCCAAGCGGCCCCGTCATCGGCCCCCGCCGCGGAGTCCAAGGAAAAGAAGAACGACGGAATCTCCGTCTGGTGGATCGTCGGCGTCGGCCTGGTCGCCGGTATCGGCGTCGGCTTCCTGATCAGCGGCCGCAAGAAGAACCAGCAGCTGTGATGCGGACGCGACTCGCTTCGTTCGCGGCCCTGCTCCTCACGCTGGTGGCCCTTGCCGCCGGTACGGGCTCGGCGCAGGCGGCCGGGTACCGGTACTGGTCCTTCTGGGACCTGGCCGGTGACAACTGGACGTACGCCACCCAGGGCCCGGCGTCCGCGCACCCCGGCGACGGCTCGGTCCAGGGCTTCCGCTTCGCGGTGAGCGCGGACTCCAAGGACGCGTCCCAGCCGCGTACGACGCCGTCCTTCGAGGCGGTGTGCGCTGCGACGCCGACCAAGGACGGCACGAAGCGGGTCGCGCTGGTCATCGACTTCGGTACGCCCCAGGACGCCAACCAGGGCGAGACCCCGCCCGCCCCGCGCACCGCCTGCGCCCAGGTGTCCCCCGACGCCACCAGCGCCGACGCCCTGGCCGCCGTGGCCAAGCCGCTCCGCTACAACAGCGCGGCCCTGCTGTGCGCGATCGCCGACTACCCGCGCACGGGCTGCGGCGAACAGGTGGCCAACCCGTCGGCGGCCAAGCCCGCCGAGCCCGCGAAGACCGAGCACGACAGCGGCCCTTCGGTGGGCCTCCTGGCAGGAGTGGCAGCGGTCGTGGCCCTGGGCGCGGCAGCGATCTGGCAATCCCGCCGCCGTAAGAACTGACCCGGGATGCCCGACGAGAAGCCCCTTCCGCCGAGCCCGACCCCGGCGAACGCGGCACCCGGCGCGGCCCCGAGCCCCCTGGCCAGCCCCCACGATCGGCAGCCGCCGACGGCGGGAACCTCCCACGGGGAGGCCTGCACGTACCCACTCAGTAGTACGGGTGGTGCGGGTGGGAAAGACGGCCCGGCCGCAGGCCGGGCGCCCGCCCACCGGCCCGCAGCCGAAACTCGCACCCCCCGCTCTCGAAACACCCCGAGCCGGAGGCTGACCGCCCCCGAGGCGAGCCGGAGCAACGCCGTGCACCCCGGCGCCTGGTGGCTCTGGGCGCTGGGCCTCGCCACAGCCGCGTCGAGAACGAACAACCCCCTCCTGCTCGGCCTCCTCGTCGGCGTCGCCGGATACGTCGTGGCGGCCCGCAAGACGGACGCCCCCTGGGCCCGCTCGTACACCGCGTTCATCAAGATCGGCCTGTTCGTCGTCGGCCTGCGCCTCGCCTTCAACCTGGTCCTCGGCTCCCCGATCCCCGGCAGCCACACGCTGCTCACGCTCCCCGAACTCCCGCTCCCCGACTGGGCGAAGGGCATCCGCGTCGGCGGCCGGGTCACCGCGGAGGGCATGCTCTTCGCCCTGTACGACGGGGCGCGCCTCGCCACGCTGCTGATCTGCGTGGGCGCGGCGAACGCCCTCGCCAACCCGGCCCGGCTCCTCAAGTCCCTGCCCGGCGCCCTGTACGAGGCCGGGGTCGCGGTCGTCGTCGCGATGACCTTCGCGCCGAACATGGTCGCCGACGTCGTACGGCTGCGTACCGCGCGGAGGCTGCGCGGCCGCCCCACCGGCGGCATCAGGGCGATCGCCCAGATCGGCCTGCCGGTGCTCGAAGGCGCCCTGGAGCGCTCGGTCGCCGTGGCCGCCTCGATGGACGCGCGCGGCTACGGCCGCACCGCCCAGGTCCCCGCCCCCGTACGCCTCACCACCACTGTCCTCACCCTCGGCGGACTCCTGGGAGTCTGCGCGGGAACGTACGGACTGCTCGCCTCCGAGGGCGCCGGGTACGGCCTTCCCGTCCTCGCCGCGGGCCTGCTCGCCTCGCTCGCCGGGCTCCGCCTCGGCGGCCGCCGCCAGATCCGTACCCGCTACCGGCCCGACCGCTGGGGCCCCCGGTCCTGGCTGGTGGCCGGCTCGGGCGCGGCGGTCGCGGCGCTGATGGTCTGGGCGGGTACGTACGCTCCGGAGGCCCTCACCCTCGGGGTCGTCCCGCTGACCGCGCCGGGCCTGCCGCTGTGGCCCGCGCTGTCGCTGCTCGCCGGTCTGCTCCCGGCTTTCGTCGCACCCGTTCCACCGAAGGAGTCCCCGTGATCCGGTTCGAGAACGTGTCGGTCACGTACGACTCCGCCGAGGAGCCGACCGTACGGGGCGTCGAACTCACCATCCCCGAGGGGGAGTTGGTCCTTCTGGTCGGCCCGTCCGGGGTGGGCAAGTCGACGCTGCTCGGTACGGTCTCCGGGCTCGTCCCGCACTTCACCGGCGGCACCCTGCGCGGCCGGGTCACCGTGGACGGCCGCGACACCCGCACCCACAAGCCGCGCGAACTCGCCGACCTGGTCGGCACGGTGGGCCAGGACCCCCTCGCCCACTTCGTCACCGACACCGTCGAGGACGAACTCGCCTACGGAATGGAGTCGTTGGGCCTGGCTCCGGCGGTGATGCGCCGCCGCGTCGAGGAGACCCTGGACCTGCTCGGCCTGGCAGAGCTGCGCGACCGCCCGATCGCCACCCTCTCCGGCGGCCAGCAGCAGCGCGTCGCGATCGGCTCGGTCCTCACCCCGCACCCGAAGGTCCTGGTCCTGGACGAGCCGACCTCGGCCCTCGACCCGGCCGCCGCGGAGGACGTCCTCTCCGTCCTCCAGCGCCTGGTGCACGATCTGGGCACGACGGTCCTGCTGGCGGAACACCGCCTGGAAAGGGTGGTCCAGTACGCGGACCAGGTCATCCTCCTCCCCGCCCCCGGCGCGCCCCCGGTGATGGGAACCCCGGCGGACATCATGAAGATCTCCCCCGTCCACCCCCCGGTGGTGGCCCTGGGCCACCTGGCCGGCTGGGATCCGCTCCCCCTGTCGGTACGAGACGCCCGCCGAAGGGCCACCACCCTGCGCAACCAACTGGCCACCCACACCCCGCGGCCCCCGCAGACACCCCAAACCGACGGTGACCCCCCGCAGCCGCCTCCCCACCACGGCCACCAGCCGCAGGCGGACTCCACCACCCACGGCCATCCGCCGCAGCCGCCTTCCCACCGCGGCCGCCAGCCTCAGGCGGGCTCCACCACCCACGGCCGCCAGCCGCAGGCAGCTCCCGCCACGTACGGCCACCCGCCGCAGGCGGCCCCCACCGACGGCAGTCGGACGCCGACGGCGAGTACTCCCCACGGCGAGACCCGCACCACCCCACCCGCCAGCACGACCGGCGCGCCCTCCACCCACGACCCGCAGCCGCCGACGGCGGGAACGCCCCACGAGGAGACCCGCACGTATCCACCCACAAGCACGGGTGGTGCGGGTGGGAAAGACAGCCCGGCCGCAGGCCGGGCGCACTCCCACCGGCCCGCAGCCGCAAAGCGCACCCTGGCCAACCTGTTCCGCCGCCCCCCGGGCACCCCCACCGCCCCCGCCACAGCGACCGCCACCGCCTTGGGCGTACGCCGCGGCCGTGTGGAGGCGCTGCGCCGCGTGGACCTCAAGGTCACCCCGGGCGAGACCATCGCCCTGATGGGCCGCAACGGCGCCGGAAAGTCGACCCTGCTGGGCACCCTCGTGGGGATGATCGAGCCGACCCAGGGCAGCGTCACCGTGGGCGGCCGCACCCCCCACCGCACCCCGCCGAGGGAACTGATCCGCGAGGTCGGCCTCGTACCGCAGGAACCAAGGGACCTGCTGTACGCGAACACCGTCGCCGCGGAGTGCACCGCCGCGGACGAGGACGCCGGGGCGACCCCGGGGAGCTGCCGCGACCTGGTGACCGCGCTGCTCCCGGGCGTACGGAACGACACGCACCCCCGCGACCTCTCCGAGGGCCAGCGTCTGGCCCTCGCGCTGGCGATCGTCCTGACCGGCCGCCCTCCCCTGCTCCTCCTGGACGAGCCGACCCGCGGCCTGGACTACGCGGCGAAGGCCCGCCTGGTCGAGGTGTTGCGGGCGCTCGCCGCCGAGGGCCATGCCATCGTGCTCGCGACCCATGACGTGGAGCTGGCCGCCGAGCTCGCGCACCGTGTCGTGATCCTCGCGGGCGGTGAGGTCGTGGCGGACGGCCCGACCGCCGAGGTCGTCGTCTCCTCCCCCGCCTTCGCCCCGCAGGTCGCCAAGATCCTCGCCCCGCAGCACTGGCTCACCGTCCCGCAGGTACGCGAGGCCCTGTCATGAACCCTGTCATGGCCCCCGTCATGAAGGGGAGCGCAAGACCCGTCCGCCTCGGCCCCCGCGCGGTGATCTCCCTCTCCCTCATCACCCTGATCGGCATCGCGGCCTTCGGCTGGCCGCTGCTCGCCGACGCAGACTCCGGCCTCGCGCACGCCCAGGACGCCCCCTGGCTCTTCGCCGCCCTGCTCCCCCTCCTCGTGGGTGTGGTGATCGCCACGATCGCCGACGACGGCATGGACGCCAAGGCCGTCGCGATGCTCGGCGTGCTCGCCGCGGTGGGCGCCGCGCTGCGCCCGCTGGGCGCGGGCACGGCCGGCCTGGAGCCGATGTTCTTCCTGATGGTGCTGAGCGGCCGGGTGCTCGGCCCGGGCTTCGGCTTCGTACTCGGCTCGGTGACGATGTTCGCCTCGGCCCTGCTGACCGGCGGGGTCGGCCCGTGGATGCCGTTCCAGATGCTCGCGATGGGCTGGTTCACGATGGGCGCGGGCCTGCTGCCGGGCCCGCACCGCCTGCGCGGCCGGGCCGAGCTCGCCCTGCTCGCGCTGTACGGGGCGCTGGCCTCACTCGCGTACGGCACGGTCATGAACCTCCAGGGCTGGACCTTCATCGGCGGCATGTCCTCGGGCATCTCCTTCCACCCCGGCGACGCACTCCACGACAACCTGATCCGCTTCTTCGCGTACTGCGCGGCCACTTCGCTCGGCTGGGACCTGGGGCGGGCGGCGCTCACGGTCGTACTGACCCTCACCCTCGGCGCCACTCTGCTCAAGGCGTTGAGGCGTGCGACGAGGCGCGCCGCCTTCGAGGCCCAGGTCACATTCGAGGCCTGAAAAGGGTCCTGCCGGGGTGAGGCCGCCCACAGGACCTTGGTCCCCTACGAGGCGGGATAGTGGCCCCAGAACATGATCCACAGGGCCCCTCGCGCCCGCACTGACCTGCATTTATCCGTCCCTTACACCCCCAGGGACGTTTCACCTGTCGTGCGACTCCCACTAGTAAATGGGGTCATTGCGGCCACCCATCGAGCCAGTTACAACTGTTCGAGTCGCCGGAACCGCCCGGTCCGCTCGCCGGGCTGATTCATTACGGGTTCCCTCGCCGTGGAGGTCTTCGAACCTCCGGCGGAGCGCGACGGCCAATGTCCCCGAAGTTAGGTATCGCCTTGTCTTTCGCCGCCCGTTTCACCGCTCGCAAGAAGTCCATTGCCGCCGCCGGCGCCACGCTGCTCGCCGCTGCCGGTGTCGCCATGGCCGCCGTCCCGGCTCAGGCCGCACCGACGAGCGCCCAGGCGATTGCGAAGCAGATGATGCCGGACGCGCAGTTCCAGTGCTTCAGCAAGATCGTGAACCACGAGTCCGGCTGGAACCCGTCCGCCAAGAACGCCTCCTCCGGCGCGTACGGCCTGGTCCAGGCCCTGCCCGGCAACAAGATGGCCTCGGCCGGCGCCGACTGGCAGACCAACCCGGCCACCCAGATCAAGTGGGGCCTGGGCTACATGAACGAGCGTTACGGCAGCCCGTGTGGCGCCTGGAACTTCTGGCAGCAGAACAGC
Organism: Streptomyces sp. NBC_00212; assembly: GCF_045206365.1. Classification (NCBI taxonomy): domain Bacteria; kingdom Bacillati; phylum Actinomycetota; class Actinomycetes; order Kitasatosporales; family Streptomycetaceae; genus Streptomyces; species Streptomyces sp. NBC_00212. The sequence goes on along the minus strand of NZ_CP108115.1, from coordinate 6,091,417 downwards.
TGGTACTAAGCCGTACCGGCAATGGAGTCGAAGAGCCGCACGATCTGCGGCCCCGACTTCTTGAAGGCCCCGTTGTGGTCGACCGCTCCCTGGTCGACGACCGGGGCCTTCTTTCCGTGTGCGGCCAGCTGCCGGGCACAGCTGAGCGTGTTGGCGATCGGCACGTCGGTGTCCCCGGTGGCGGTGTAGAGCCGCACGGGCACGGCGGGTTTCCAGTCACAGGTGTGATCGTTGTCCCGCATGGCGTCGAGCAGGGCACCGCGCGGATGCTGGAGCCGCGCGTAGAAAGCGGGCGTGAGCAGGTCCTTCACATTGCCCGGCAGCGCGCCCAGGATCTCCTCCTCGGTGTGGTTCCCGTCGAGGAGCCCGTCGACGACCCGGGCGTAGGGCGCGCGGAAGGCTTCCCCGGGCTGCTTGTAAAGGGGGTGGAGCCGATTCTGAGCAGTGAGCCAGTAGGACATGTAAAGCACCCCACTGGTGTCATTGACCCGGCCGTCGAAGAGGGCAGGCACCTCTTGCCCCGCGAGGTCGTACGGTCCGGAGACCGGCGCCAGCGCCTTCAGCCGGAAGTGTGCGTCGGCCCCCTGGCTGAGCGCCTTGCCGAGCGCCATGGCGACCTGCCCGCCCTGTGAGAATCCGGTGCCGTACACGTCCCCGGTCAGCGGCCGGCCCAGCTCGCGGGCGGCGGTGCGGGTGGCCCGCAGCATGTCGAGCGAGGCGGACACGGACGAGGCGGTGTCCATGTACGGGTGCCGGCCGGGCCCCTTCCCGAGCCCCAGGTAGTCGGGCGCGGCGACGGCTCGCCCGTCGGAGGCGTGCAGATACGGCGAGAGCCGGCCGTCGTCCTCGCCGACGGAGGGCGCGTAGTCCCGGTCGACCATGGTGCCGTGGGTGTCCGCGACGAGATCGAGCCGCCCGTGCCGGCCGTCGACGGGCAGCACGAGCAGGCCGGTGGCGGTGGTGGGGCGCCCCTGCGGGGTGATGGTCCGGTACGTGACCCGGTACCCCCGCACGCCGTAGCGGACCGTGGCGCTGTCGACACCGGCGTCCTTGAGGAAGCCGGAGACCTGGGCGGGGGTGAGGTCGGAGACGGGCGTGAGGGACAGGAGGTCGCCGCGGTGTTCCTGGGTGCGGGCCTGGGCGAGCGGCGCGACAGCCCCAACTGTGCCGACCAGCAAGGCAGTTGCAACGGCGACCCGAGCGATTGACTTCGTCATACGTAAACCCTGGCCGGTCCCACCCGCCCGGGACCATCCGACCAGCCCCCGAACCCGAAGGGTGCCTAGGCCCACCATGGGGAGGCCCCTTCCCCCGCCCCGACCCCCTACCGAGCCAGCCGGCGATCCCACGGGTGTCCCAACTCGGCATGCAGGGAGGCGAGTTCAACCCATTGGACGGCCAGTGGTCCGGCTTCGCAGGCTTCGCTCAGACCCAGAGCTGACCCTCCGAGCCCCGCCACTCCAACTCCATTAGGAGCGGCGGGGCTTCTGCCACAACCCGGCCAGGGGCGCGGGGAACTGCGCGACCAGCCACAGACGGCCCGCAGTCGAAAGCGGACCACACTCAGCCCCTCCGGCGTTTGAGGAGCGGGGCCCGGGGGCAGCGCCCCCGGAAACCGACCTCAGCCCACCCTCACCCCCGGAGGGTCTCGGGAAGGGGCGGGGTGGGGAAAGCCCCGCAGGGCCACCTACAGCCGCTGAATGATCGTCCCCGTAGCCAACGCCCCACCCGCACACATAGTCACCAGCGCAAACTCCTTGTCCCGCCGCTCAAGCTCATGCAACGCCGTTGCGATCAGCCGAGCCCCGGTCGCCCCCACAGGGTGCCCCAGAGCGATCGCGCCCCCGTTCACGTTCACCTTCTCCAGGTCCTGCTCGAAGACCTGCGCCCAGCTCAACACCACGGACGCGAACGCCTCGTTGATCTCGACGAGGTCGATGTCCCGCAGCGACATGCCCGCCTTGCCGAGCACCGCCCGCGTCGCGTCGATCGGCCCGTCGAGGTGGAAGTGCGGGTCGGCCCCCACCAGCGCCTGGGCGACGATCCGCGCCCGGGGCTTGAGCTTCAGGGCGCGGGCCATCCGCTTGGAGGCCCACATGATGGCCGCCGAACCGTCCGAGATCTGCGAGGAGTTGCCTGCCGTGTGCACCGCGGTCGGCATGACCGGCTTGAGCCGGCCGAGCGCCTCCAGGGACGTATCGCGCAGCCCCTCGTCCCGGTCGACGAGCCGCCACATGCCCTGCCCGGCCGCCTGCTCCTCCTCCGTCGTGGGCACCTGAACCGCGAACGTCTCCCGCTTGAAGCGTTCCTCACCCCAGGCGACCGCCGCCCGCTCCTGCGACAACAGGCCCAGCGCGTCGACGCGTTCGCGCGTCAGGCCCCGGTTGCGGGCGATCCGCTCCGCCGCCTCGAACTGGTTCGGCAGGTCCACGTTCCACTCGTCCGGCCAGGGCTTGCCCGGGCCGTGCTTGGATCCTGACCCGAGCGGCACCCGTGACATCGCCTCGACCCCGCAGCTGATCCCGACGTCGATGACGCCCGCCGCGATCATGTTGGCGACCATGTGGCTGGCCTGCTGCGAGGATCCGCACTGGCAGTCCACGGTGGTCGCGGCGGTCTCGTACGGCAGCCCCACCGCGAGCCAGGCGTTGCGCGCCGGGTTCATGGACTGTTCGCCGGCGTGCGTGACCGTACCGCCGACGATCTGCTCGACGCAGTCGGCGTGGATGCCGGTGCGGCCGAGGAGTTCGCGGTACGTCTCGCCCAGCAGGTAGGCGGGGTGCAGATTGGCGAGCGCGCCTCCGCGCTTGCCGATGGGCGTGCGTACGGCTTCGACGATGACGGGTTCCGCGGCCATGAGCTCGTCCTCTCCTGACACAGCCGCTGGGTGTCCCGGCACCGCACGGCCACGAACTGATACGCGTTCTAGTTCTGAGTGCAGTCTTATGAGAGCTACCCCGGGTACGCAAGGGTTGTGCACGTCCCGCGTAGGGAGTTCAGTGCGCAACAGATGCTGCCGCGACCCTTGCCTCTTCTAGAACCCGTTACTACCTTTCGGACAACTTCTGATGGACCGTCAGACATGGAGTGGCCAATGCGTTGCCCCCACCTGCCCGACGGGTTCGACTTCACCGACCCCGACCTGCTCCAATCCCGCGTGCCGCACCCGGAGTTCGCCGAGCTGCGGAAGACAGCCCCGGTGTGGTGGTGCGCCCAGCCGGCCGGCATCGCCGGCTTCCAGGACGACGGCTACTGGGCGGTGACGCGGCACGCCGACGTCAAGTACGTCTCCACGCACCCGGAGTTGTTCTCCTCCAACACCAACACCGCGGTCATCCGCTTCAACGAGTCGATCAGCCGCGAGCAGATCGACGTCCAGAAGCTGATCATGCTGAACATGGACCCGCCCGAGCACACCCGGGTCCGCCAGATCGTCCAGCGCGGCTTCACCCCGCGCGCGATCCGCTCCCTGGAGGGCGCCCTGCGCGACCGCGCCCGCAGCATCGTGGACGCGGCACTGTCACAAGCCAACAAGAACAACGGCACCTTCGACTTCGTCACCAACATCGCCGTCGAGCTCCCCCTCCAAGCCATCGCCGAACTGATCGGCGTCCCCCAGGAGGACCGGACCAAGATCTTCGACTGGTCCAACAAGATGGCGGCGTACGACGATCCCGAGTACGCGATCACCGAGGAGATCGGCGCCGAGGCCGCGATGGAGCTGGTCTCGTACGCGATGAACCTGGCGGCGGCGCGCAAGGAGTGCCCGGCGAAGGACATCGTCTCGACCCTGGTCGCGGCCGAGGGCGAGGGCAACCTGCTCTCGGACGAGTTCGGCTTCTTCGTCATCCTGCTCGCGGTGGCGGGCAACGAGACGACCCGCAACGCCATCAGCCACGGCATGCACGCGTTCCTGACCCACCCCGATCAGTGGGAACTCTACAAACGCGAGCGCCCCGACACCGCGGCCGAGGAGATCGTGCGCTGGGCGACCCCGGTCGTCTCCTTCCAGCGGACGGCGACCCAGGACACCGAACTCGGCGGCCAGAAGATCAAGGCGGGCGACCGCGTCGGCATCTTCTACTCCTCCGCCAACAACGACCCCGAGGTCTTCGAGGACCCCGAGCGCTTCGACATCACCCGGGACCCCAACCCCCACCTCGGCTTCGGCGGCGGGGGCCCGCACTTCTGCCTCGGCAAGTCCCTGGCGGTCCTCGAAATCAACCTGATCTTCAACGCGGTGGCCGACGTCCTGCCCGACCTGCGCCTGGCCGGCGACCCCCGCCGGCTCCGCTCGGCCTGGCTGAACGGCATCAAGGGCCTTCAGGTAACCCGGAGTTGACCCACCCGGAACCGGGAGGCAGGGGCCATCCCCCCTACGCCCCGCCCCTGTCTCCTCCCGGGTGCCCCGTTACGCTCGCCCCATGATCAACGGGGTGGACGACACAGATCAGGGCTGGGGCGCGACCCGGCTGTGGGCGGAGAAGAGCCTGGGCGCGCGCATCGAGCGGGCGGTCGCGCTGCGCGGCGGGTGGACCTCCGAGATGCGGCGCCTGTACATCGGCGGGGAGCGGCCCCGCTCGGCCGTGCTCCGCTCCTTCGTCAAGGAGTTCTACGTACGGCACGCCCCCGGGCTGCTCACGCGCGAGGCCGCCGTCCTGACCCTGCTCGCCCGCACCGGCGTACCGGCCGCCGAGCTCATCGCCGGCGACCCGGACGGCACGCACTGCGACCACCCGTCGCTGCTCATGTCGCTGCTCCCGGGCGAGGTACGCCTCGACGCGTCCGGGGCCGACGAGCGCGCTCCGCTGCTCGCCCGCCAGCTCCTCGACATCCACCGCGTCGAGGTCGGCGCGTCCGAGCGGCCCCGCGACTACGAGGCCTGGACGGCGGCCGACCGCGTCCGGGTGCCCTCGGGCACCCGTCGGCCCGACGTCTGGCGGCGCGCCGTCGACGCCATCCGGCGCCAACCACCCCCCTATCAACCGGTGTTCCTGCACCGCGACTTCCATCCCGGCAATGTCCTGTTCACCGGTGCCGGCCCCGAGCTGCGCGTCAGCGGCGTGGTCGACTGGGTCGAGACGTCCTGGGGTCCGGCCGACCTCGACGTGGCGCACTGCTCGACCAACCTCGCGCTGCTCCACGGTGCCCCGGCCGGGCTGGCCTTCGCCGAGCAGTACGTCGCGGCGGGCGGACAGCTCGCACCCGACCCGCACGACCGCCTGTACTGGCGCCTCCTCGACGCCCTCGCCTTCGCCCCGGACGCCGAGAAGGTCGCCGACCCGTGGCGCGCCCTCGGCCGCACGGACCTCACCCCGGACCTCGTCAAGGAGCGCCTGGAGGCGTATCTCCAGGCCGTGCTCGACCTCTGTACACGGGAGGCCGTCGCCTCTTGAAGACCGCCCTTCCTGCTGAAACAGTTGATCTGGAGCACCCCCGCAACTGAATCGGCAGGAAAATGGACGTAGAGCGACCGGATCAACACAATCAGCCGACACCGGTGGAACTGGCTGTCACCGAGCGGACCCGGCACCGGCGGCTGCGTGACCAGGGCAGTACCCGGGTCGCGGATCTCGACGCGATCCTGAGGGCCGGGTTCGTGTGTCACCTCGGGGTCGTCGTCGACGGCACGCCGATGGTGGTGCCGACCGTGTACGGCGTGGACTTCGAGAGCCGGACGCTGTTCGTGCACGGCTCGGTCGCCAGCCGCAGCATCGTTCAGGCGCCGACGGCGACGGTCTGCGTGAGCGTCACACACGTCGACGGGCTCGTGCTCGCCCGCTCGGTCTTCGAGCACGGCGTCAACTACCGCAGCGCGATGGTCTACGCCGTGCCCCGGCTCATCACCGGCGGGGACGAGCTCCTGCACGGGCTCAGGGTCGTCACCGAGCACTGCGCGCCGGGCCAGTGGGACTACGCGCGGCAGCCCAACTCCCGTGAACTGGCGGCCACTTCACTGCTCGCCCTTTCCCTGGAGGAGGCGTCCGTGAAGGTGGCCGCGGGCCCGCCCGACGACGGGGACGGGCCCGACGCGGAACTCGGCCTGTGGGCCGGGGTGGTGCCGCTGCGGAGCTACTTCGGGGCGCCCGAGGCCGACCCCGCGCTGCCCGCCGGCATCGCCGTGCCCGACCACGTCGCGGCTCTGGGCGACGGCAGCCCGGGGAGCTGAACGCGGCGCGGGCCGGCGAGGACGTACACGAGCCCGAAGCCGGCCGCGACGACCGCCGCGCCGCCGACCGCGTCGAGCACCCAGTGGTTGGCGGTGGCGAGGATCGCGCAGACCGTGAACAGCGGGTGCAGCACGCCGAGCAGCTTCATCCACGGCTTGGGCGCGCACAGCACGATGACGACGCCGCACCACAGCGCCCAGCCGAAGTGCAGCGAGGGCATCGCCGCGTACTGGTTCGTCACGTCCGTCATCACGCCGTAGTCGGGCTTGCCGAAGTCCTGCGGGCCGTGCACCGTGTCGACGAAGCCGAGGCCCGGCATCAGGCGCGGCGGGGCGAGCGGGAAGAACCAGAAGCCGACCAGGCCGAGCAGTGTGGCGAAGCCGAGCGCGGCGCGGGCCCAGCGGTAGTCGGCGGGGCGGCGCACGTACAGCACCGCGAGGATGGCCAGCGGGATCACGAAGTGGAACGACTCGTAGTAGAAGTCGAAGAAGTTCTTCAGCCAACTCACGTGCTGTAAGCCTGAGTTGGCCCAGTGCTCGATGTTGATGCCCAGGGCCCGTTCCAGGCGTACGACCGTGTGGCCGTGCGCCTCTGCGGTCGCGCGGCTGCCGTCGACGGCGGACCTGATGGACGAGTAGCCGGAGTAGCCGACCCGGATCACCACGAGTTCGAGGATCAGGTTGGGGCGGGTCAGCGCGCGGTGCCAGAACGGCAGCAGCGGGAGCCGTGCCCAGCGGGCCGGGACGGGCTTGACGTACGTCGCGGGGACCGGGGTGCGGAAGCGCTCGTCGGCGCGCGGCACGAACGGCACGGCGCAGGCCGCGGCGAGCGCGACGATGAGCAGCAGGTTGTCGCGCAGCGGCTGGAGGACTGTCATGTACGGCAGGGTCACGTCGGCGGGCAGCGTCAGGGTGAGGATCACCAGGGCGGGCCAGACCTTGCGGTCGGCGGCCCGGCGCCCGGCGCGGCCGACGGCGGCGAGCAGCACCCAGAGGAGCTGGTGCTGCCAGGCGGTCGGCGAGACGGCGACGGCGACGCAGCCGGTGAGGGCGACGGCGAGCAGGAGCTGGCCGTCGCGCGCGTAGCGGACCGCGCGGCGCAGGCCGAGCGTGATCACGGCCGCGGCAAGGGCGAGGAAGAGGGCGATCTCCAGCGGGCCGTGCACGCCGAGGCGCAGGAGCGCCCCGTGCAGCGACTGGTTGGCGAGGCTGTCGGCCGGGCCGCCGAGCCCGGCCCCGGCCACGTGGTGCACCCAGTACGTCCACGAGTCGTGCGCGAGGGCGGCCCAGGCGAGCGCGGTGGCGGCGGCGAAGGTGGCGAGGGTGGCGGCGCCCGCGCGCCTGCGGCCGGTCAGCCAGAGCAGCGGGACGAAGAGCAGCATGGTGGGCTGGAGGGCGGCGGCAAGGCCGACGAGCACTCCGCAGAAGCGTTCGCCGCGCACGACGAACAGGCCGAGCAGCACGAGCAGGACCGGGATGATGCCGGTCTGGCCGAGGTGGAAGGCGTTGCGCACCGGCAGCGACACCATGAGCAGGCTGATCGTGACGGGCGCGGCGAGCAGCGAGCTGCGGCGCGGGACCGGGCCGGGCAGGGCGCGGGCCACGACCAGGCCGAGGACGACGACGAGCAGCAGCGTGCCGAACGTCCAGCCGACGCCGAGTGCCTGCTCGGCGGCGTGCGCGAGCGGCTTGAGCACGAGTCCGGCGAAGGGCGTGCCGGTGAAGTGATCGGTGCCGGCTCCGTAGAGGGAGCCCTTCGCCTGGAGGGCGCCGCCCGCGCGGGTCCAGGTCTCCAGGTCGGTCAGCCGTTCGCCGGGTGACAGGCTCAGTACGGCGGCGATCTGTCTTGCCGCGAGCACACCCGCGAGGAGCCACAGGACCACGCGGGCCGTTCGGATTCCCGGGTCCACCGTGCCGGTGTCCACCGCGCTGTCACGTCCGCCGCCGTGCTCCGCATTCGCCACGCCCCGCCGAACCTCCCACCGAACCGTTGGGTTGTTTCCCCACCTTGGCACCGCCCGGGAATGAAGACTCCGTCAACCGCCTCTTCGCCTGACTGTCACGCGGATGTGGCCGGAACGGGCAACGTACCGGAACCGAAGACCCCGCAACGCCGTCGTAGCTCCCGTCGATCGATCAACACGGGGGTACGCGGACATGCGGGACGGTCAGAGACACTGGCGGCGGGCGCTGCTGGTGGCATTGGCGCTGGTGGCGCTGCAACTGGGCTCGCTGGTGGCGCCCGCGTACGCCTGTGGCTGCGGGGCGATGGTGCCGCAGAGCGGGCGGCAGTTGAGCGTGAAGCAGGAGACGTCGGCGGTGCGCTGGGACGGGCACACCGAACAGATCGTCATGCGGCTCACCGTCGACGGGAACGCGCCGAAGGCGGCGTGGATCATGCCGGTGCCGAGCCGGGCGACGGTGAAGCTCGGTGACCGCCACCTCTTCGACGAGTTGGTTGAACTGTCCGAGCCGGTGCACCGCACCCGCTCGTACTTCTGGCCCAGGGACGGCGACTGGCCGTTCGCCAAGAGCCGCAGTGTGGGCGACGGCGCCCCGAACGCGGCGGCGAAGCCTCCCGTCGAAGTGGTCGGCAGGGAGCGCCTCGGCCCGTTCGACGTGGCCCGCCTCACCGCCACCGACCCGACGGCCCTGCGCGACTGGCTGACCCGCAACGGCTTCCAGCTCCCGCCCGCGCTGGCCACCGAGTTGCGCCCGTACGTCGAGCAGAAGTGGGAGTACGTAGCGATCCGCCTGGCTCCCGAACAGCCGGGCCAGACCCTGGGCGGCCCCCTGGACCCCCTGAGCCTCACCTTCACCAGCGACCACCTGGTCTACCCGATGCGCCTGTCCCGCCTGGCGAAGACCCCGCAGACCCTGAACCTGTACGTACTGGCGGCCCACCGCATGGAAACGGCGTCGCCGATCGGCGGCGCCACCCCGGAGACCCTGTTCGCCGGCCGCATCGAGCACCCCTCGGGCTCCCTGGCCGACCTGGCGGGCCGCACCGACCCGGTCTACCTGACGACGCTGACCCAGTACTTCCAGCACCCGCCCGAAATCACCGGCGACCACGAGCTGAAGGCAGCACCGGACGACACTCCCTTCCAACGGGCCTGGTACACCGATGAGTTGATGACGGTGGGCGGGGTGCCGGCCTGGCTCTTGACGGTGGGGGGTGTGCTGGCGGCGCTGGGGGTGGGGGGTGGCCTCGCCCTGTGGGCCCACCGCAGACGCCGGGCCAGCGCCCACCCCAGTCCCCTCACACCGCTTTGACCTGGCCGTCCAGCAGACTGCTTGCACACCGATCGCACCGGCACGGGGGCCATGCGGCGGACACCAGCGGGGGAAGATCGTCTGAGCTGCGTACGGCTCGCTGCGGGCCGTACGTCCTTCCGCCGTCCCGAGAGATCCGGATCGTCATCAACGGACGCTCGGCGACTTTCCTCACGGTCACCGCGTCGCCCCAGGGCACTTGGCAGCGTGCCGGTAGATCACCACGGGCGGGCCCGATACGGGCGCCATGGAGCCCCGGCGTACCGGCTCAAAAGGTTTGATCGGCTCCACGCACGCGGAACAGCGACTACCAGCGGGCGCGTACGTCACGTACTCCCACGCCCCTGCGGCTGCTTCGGTCTCGCCCGCCATCACGTACCGCCGTTCCCTCGTCCTGTCAGGCGATCGTCTCGCCGGTCGCCAGGACGCAGGAACCTCGTACGTTTCCCCACTTCGGGACGTCCCACAACGGGTAGAACGTCCCTGGCAACGTCCGGGACCGCAGGGAGACACTGACATGCCGAACGAGCGTTTACGGGCCGTCATGGCGGCCGGAGGGTGGACGCACACGGACCTGGCCCGCGCGGTGGACATCGATCCCAAGTCCGTTGAACGGTGGGTCAACCTGGGACGGACACCCCGACGCGCGACGGCGCTCAAGGCCGCCCAGACGTTGGGGGAAGACGTGCACGCACTGTGGCCGCAACTCCGGCAGGCACAAGCGGCGCGGGCCGTCAGCCCCGAACTCGTCGCGCTGTACGACCAGCGAGCCGATCTCCCGGTGTCGGTCTTCGTGGAACTCCTCGGCGAGGCCCGCCAGCAGATCGACGTGCTCGTGTACGCGGCCGTCTTCCTGCACGAGGCCTTCCCACGCCTCAACGACCTACTGCGCGAACGGGCCGCAAAGGGGTGCGCGGTCCGAATCGCCGTGGGGGACGCGGACGGCGTCCGTGTCCAACAGCGGGGTCAGGAAGAGCGGTTCGGCCACGGTATCGAGTCGCGCTGCCGTCTCGCGCTCATGCACTACCGGCCCCTGGCCGGCGTTCCCGGCATCGATCTGCGGACGCACGGGACGACGCTCTACAACAGTCTGTACCGCGCGGATGACCAGGTGCTGGTCAACGCCCATGTCTGGGGCGTCAATGCCTACGCCGCACCCGTGTGGCACCTTCGGCGCAGTGGCGGCGGGGGCATCTTCGACACATACGCGGAGAGCTTCAACGCCGCGTGGGACACAGCCCGACCCGTGGAAGGGTGAGCCGATGGCACGGACCGAGTACTACGACGACCCGAACGCACCGAAGCCCAACAGCCTGGTCGTGGCAGCCTCCGCCGTCGTCACCGACGACCACGGTCGCATCCTGCTCCAACGGCGCCGGGACAACGACCTGTGGGCGCTGCCCGGCGGCGGCATGGACATGGGCGATTCGCTGCCCGGCACGGCTGTCCGCGAGGTGAAGGAAGAGACCGGACTCGATGTCGAGATCACGGGTCTTGTCGGCACGTACACCGACCCCCGTCACATCATCGCGTACAGCGACGGGGAGGTGCGCCGGCAGTTCAACGTGTGCTTCACCGCGCGAGTAGTCGGTGGCACCCTGTCCCTCTCGGACGAGAGCACCGAACTCCGTTTCGTGGAGCCGGCCGGACTCGACGCGCTGCCCATGCACCACACCCAGCGGCTACGGCTCCAGCACTTCCTTGAGCGGCGCCCCGCGCCCTATCTCGGCTGACGCCTCTTGCAGGAATCGTCCTCACGGCGCTTTGACCGACGGATGTAGGAGACTGCACGCAGATGGTCAAGGCCGGGCGCAGTGCCCGGCCCGTGTTCCTGAGAGGTGCCCTGTGCCCAGCGTCGTAAAGATCAACGTACTGACCGTGCCCGAAGAGCAGCGGGAGGTGCTGGAGAAGCGGTTCGCCTCTCGGGCCGGGTCGGTGGAGGACTCGGACGGGTTCGAGTGGTTCGAGCTGCTTCGGCCGGCCGAGGGCACCGACCAGTACCTCGTCTACACCCGCTGGCGCAGCGAGGAGGACTTCCAGAACTGGATGGCCACCTCCATGCGGGGCGCGCACGGCGGCGCCCAGGGCGAGGGCGGCGAGCGGCCCAAGCCCGCCGCCTCCGGGTCCGAGCTGTGGTCCTTCGAGGTCGTGCAGCAGGCCGCGCCCAAGGCCTGAAGCCCGGCGGCCCGCTTAATTCGGTGGCCAGGACCACCGCACCCGGGATAGGTAGTGGCCATGAGTTGGATCATGGCTACCGAGCGGCCCGACACCCCCGACGCGAGCCTGCTGCGGCGCGACTACTACGACGAGGTGGCGAGCCGGTGGTACGGCCGGCCCGCCACCGTCGAGGAGATCGAGCAGGGGCTCACCGATGACGGGGCCGATCAACTGCGGCCGCCCACCGGGGACTTCGTGGTCGGGCGGTACGAGGGGCGGCCCGCGGCGTGCGGAGGTGTGCTGCTCTGTGGCGAGGCGCCCGTCATCGACGGGACCGCCCCGGCCACGGCCGAGCTCACCCGCGTGTTCGTCCGCCCCTTCGCGCGCGGCACCGGCGGCGGCGCGGCGCTGCTCTCGGCCCTTGAGGACGCGGCCCGCCGCCTCGGCGCCCGGCGGCTCGCCCTCGACACCCGGCACGACCTCGTCGAGGCCCGCGGGCTCTACGCCAAGCACGGCTATCGCGAGGTGGCCGCGTACAGCGAGGGCCCGTACAGCGAGCGGTGGTTCGCCAAGGAGCTGTGAGCGCACCAGCGCCCCGGCGGGCTCACGCCGCGTGGTCCCTCGGAGCCGGGGGCCCCGTGGGCTGTTCCCCGTCCGAGCCCGACAGCTCCGACGACAGTTCCGCCACCAGCTTCTCCAGGTCCCTGGGGCGGTTCGGGCCCCACCAGTCGCCGAGCAGCTCGGCGAAGGACTCCTCCCGCGCCGTCGCCAGGCGGACCGCGACCTCGTGGCCCTGGTCCGTGAGGACCAGCGGCATGCCGTCCCGCCGGGCGAGCCCGCGCTCCTCGACCTGGCGGGCCGCCTCGGTGATCACGTGCAGCGGAACGGTGACACGCTCGGCGAGCACCCCGGGGTCGGCGGACCCGTACTTCTTGATGCGCAGGAGCAGCCAGCTCGCGGCCGGGAGGAGGTCCAGGTCCGCTTTGGCCGTGATCGTCTCGTAGATCTTGCGGCGGCCCTCGCGGGTACCCATGACCGAGAGGGCCCGCGCGCACTCGTCGTACGAGGACCGCTGGACGGGGTTCGAGGCGAGGGTCTCGCTGGTGTCGGGCGCGGTGACCGCACCCCGCAGCTTGTCCTCCTTCAGGAACCACGCCGTCACGAAGGCGATGAGCACGACCGGCGCCGCGTACAGGAAGACGTCGGTGATGGAGGACGCGTACGCGTGCAGCACGGGCTGCCGTGCCGCGGGCGGGAGTTGGCCGATCGCGCGCGGGTCGGCGGCGATGGTGCCGGGGCCGACGCCGGCCGGCAGCTGCTGTCCGGCCAGCGCGTCGGCGAGCTTGCCGGTGAGCCGGTTGGTGAAGATCGTGCCGAAGATGGCGACGCCGAACGAGGCTCCGATGGAGCGGAAGAAGGTGGCGCCGGAGGTCGCGACGCCCAGGTCCGCGTAGTCGACCGCGTTCTGGACGACCAGGACGAGGACCTGCATGACCAGGCCGAGGCCCGCGCCGAAGACGAAGAAGTAGACGCTCATCTCCCAGGTGGGGCTCGTCTCGGTGAGCCGGTGCAGGAGCAGCAGGCCGATCGTCGTGACCCCCGTACCCGCGATGGGGAACACCTTCCAGCGGCCCGTGCGCGACACGATCTGGCCGGACGCCGTCGAGGTCAGCAGCATGCCGAGGACCATCGGCAGCATGTGCACGCCGGACATCGTCGGCGAGATGCCCCGCACGACCTGGAGGAACGTCGGCAGGTACGTCATCGCGCCGAACATCGCGAAGCCCACGATGAAGCTGATGACCGCGACGAGCGTGAACGTACGGATCCGGAACAGCTTCAGCGGAAGCACCGGCTCGACCGCCTTGCGCTCGACGGCTATGAAGGCCGCGAGCAGCACCACGCCGAGCACCGCGAGCCCGATGATCTGCGCCGATCCCCAGGCCCAGGTCGTGCCGCCGAGGGACGCGACCAGGACCAGGCAGGTGGCGACGGAGGCGATGAGGAAGGTGCCCAGGTAGTCGATGGTGTGCCGGGTCCCGCGCGCCGGGATGTGCAGCACGGCGGCGATGACGAGGAGGGCGATCGCCCCGATGGGCAGGTTGATGTAGAACACCCAGCGCCAGCTGAGCTGTTCGGTGAAGAACCCGCCGAGCAGCGGGCCGAGCACGCTGGTCGCGCCGAAGACCGCGCCGAACAGGCCCTGGTACTTGCCGCGTTCGCGCGGCGAGACGATGTCGCCGACGATCGCCATGGACAGCACCATCAGGCCGCCGCCACCGAGCCCCTGGAGCGCGCGGAAGCCGATCAACTCCCCCATGTTCTGCGCCAGGCCGCACAGCGCCGAGCCGATGAGGAAGATGACGATCGCGCCCTGGAACAGCTTCTTGCGGCCGTACTGGTCGCCGAGCTTGCCCCAGAGCGGTGTCGCGGCGGTCGCGGCCAGCATGTAGGCCGTGACGACCCACGACAGGTGCTCCATTCCGCCCAGGTCGCTGACGATGGTCGGCAGCGCGGTCGAGACGATGGTCTGGTCGAGCGCGGCGATCAGCATGCCGAGCAGCAGCGCGCCGATGGCGACCCGTACGGTCCGCCGATCCTGCCCCGCGCCGGGGGCGACGGTGGCGGGAGCGATTCCCTGAGCCATGGCCACGTCCCATCCGTGTGTGTGCTCCGACTCGCTCCCACCATCTTGATCGGAATGTACGGAAATGGCCTGCCGGAGTCGCCCGCGCACCCTGGGTGCCCGCGGGCCGCCGGGCATAATCGCTCGCAGTCCATGGGGAGGGGACCCGACGATGACCGGACACGGCTGTCCTGAATGCGGTGCGGAACGCGGGGTGGACGGCAGACCCGGCTGCGCCTGCGCCGAGCGCGCCGCCGAGACCCTGCACGCGGAACGCGCCGCCGAGGCCGCCGCGGCGGAGGACTTCGACCCGCTGCGGATCCGGCCGTACGTGATGCTGCCGAACTCCCCGGAGGGACCGCCCCACGCCCCCGAGGCCGTCTCCGAGCAGACCATGCGGCTCGGGGCGGTCCCCGCGGAGGAAGCCCCGGCCGCGGATCCGGGGCACCCGAGCCCCGCAGTGGCGCCTCGCAAACGGCGCCGCCTGGCCGCGCTGACCATCGGTGCCGCCGCCGCGGTCGTCGTCGGTACGGCGGCGTTCGCGAGCACCCTGTTCGCGGGGGACGCCACGCCGAAGCAGGCGCTGCCGGACGTCGCGGACACCGGCGTCCCGTACAGCGGCACCGACAGCGCCTCCGCCGACGCCCCCTCGGCCGTTCCTTCCCGTACGAGGAAGGCGGCCCCGAGCCGCTCCCCCTCCGCACGGCCCTCGCCGACGCCGTCCGCGTCCAAGCCGGCGTCGCCGGCCCCGTCGAAGTCCGCGCCCACACCATCCGCCCCCGCGTCCGGGCCGCCCTCGAACTCCCCCGACGGCCATCCGCTCGCGCCGCCGCCGAGCACGACGCTGCGGCGCGGAGACAGCGGGCCCGCGGTGCTCGAACTCCAGGAGCGGCTCGGCCAGTTGGGGCTCTACACCGCTACCCCGGACGGCAGCTTCGGGTCCCGGACGGAGCGTGCGGTGCGCGACTTCCAGTCGTACACGGGCGTCGACGGCGACCCTGCCGGCGTCTACGGCCCGGCGACCCGCCGCGCCCTGGAGTCGATGACGGACCGGCCGTAGGCGGCTTCCGCCTCCGGCCGGGCGGAAGGCGCCCCCGAAACGCCTCGTGCCGGCCCCCGGCCAACCCCTTCCCGAGCAACAAAAGGGGGCCGGGTGGCACAACCCCCTCCGCGTTTTGTATCGTGGTGGAACAAAGTGATCCCTGCCTGTACTCCCTGACCGGCGGGCGGGGATCACCTTTGTGTTTCTGTGCCCCCGCTCCCGCGCCCTGGAGTCCGCCGATGTCGGCCAGCAGCACGACCACCACCGTCCTGACCGCCCGCGCCTTCCTGCTGGACATGGACGGCACGATCGTGAACTCCGACGCCGTCGTCGAGCGCTGCTGGCGCCGCTGGGCCGAGCGCAACGGCCTCGACCCGGAGGCGGCGCTCAAGGTCGTCCACGGCCGCCAGGGCTACGCCACGATGGCCGTGCTGCTCCCGGACCGGCCGGTCGAGCAGAACCACGCCGACAACAAGGTGATGCTGGCCGAGGAGACCGCGGACACCGACGGTGTCGTGCCGGTCGCCGGGGCGCCCGCCTTCATGGCCGCCCTCGCCGGACGGCCGCACGCCCTGGTGACCTCGGCCGACGCCGCGCTGGCCCGGGCCCGGATGACGGCCGCGGACCTGCCGATGCCCGAGGTGCGGGTCACCGCCGAGAGTGTGGGCGCGAGCAAGCCGGATCCGGAGGGCTTCCTCAAGGGCGCGGCCGAGCTGGGCTTCGCCCCGGCGGACTGCATCGTCTTCGAGGACTCGGAGGCCGGCATCGCGGCGGGCAAGGCCGCGGGGATGCGCGTCGTGGGTGTCGGCCCGCGTGCCAACGCCCACGAGCCCACCGCGTACGTCCCCGACCTCACGCACCTCACGGTCACCGCCCAGGCGGACGGCACCCTCCGCCTGGAGATCAACGGCTGACCCACCCGCCCGGTACAGCCCCAAGAACAAACGGCCCCCGTCCTACCACGGGGGCCGTTTTCACATCCGTCTGCCTACGAGAGGGACCTCAGCCCGCGATCGCCTCGAACAGGCTGAAGCCCGCGAGCGCCAGCATCAGGCAGGCTGCCACCTTGGTGATCAGGCGCAGCGGCACGCGCTTCATCAGGGCCTTGCCGCCCACGATGCCGAGCCCGGCGACGGCCCACAGGCCGAGCACCGCGCCGAGGCCGACGGAGAGCGGGTTGTCGTAGCGCGCGGCCAGGTTGGCCGTCATGATCTGGGTCAGATCGCCGAACTCGGCGACCAGGATGAGCATGAAGCCCGCCCCCGACACCTTCCAGAACGACTGGTCGGCGGGCGCCTTCACTTCCTCGTCGTCCTCGCCCTTCTTGAAGAGCAGCATCGCCGCGCCCGCGAGGAAGAGCACGCCGACGATCGCCTGGAGCAGCCGGTGCGGCAGCAGCGTGAGGACGCTGCCCGCCGCGATGGCGAGGACGACGTGGACGGCGAAGGCGGCCGCGACGCCGACGAAGACGTACGAGGCCTTGTAGCGGGTGCCGAGCATCAGGCCCGCGAGCGCGGTCTTGTCGGGGAGTTCGGCGAGGAAGATCACACCGAAGGTGATCGCCATGATCGTGAAGCTGAGCACGGAAGGAGTTCCTCAATCGGTCGGGCACGGCCGCACCGAGAGCAGTTCGGACAGAATCCGGGGTCGCTTCGGCACGGCAGCGCCATGAATGGTCACGTCACTGCGGCCGAAGGTCTCGCTGGCGGGTCCCTCGCGGGCACTCGCCTCCGGGCGCCGGCCAAGAACCCCTGAGGGACTCGGCAGTATGTCGACGTTCCGGCGAAGAGCTACTCCCCTTCTGCGCCCTCAAGGGTACGGCATGCCGTACGCACCCCATCAGGGACTTTGGTCCCGTACGTCCCGGTGCACCTTGCCGCGCGCGACCAGTTCGAGCACGACCGACACCGCGACCGCCTGTACGGCCATGAGCGCGACCAGGACGAAGAGCTGGACCGCGCCCGCCTGCACGGGGGATGCGCCGCCCAGCAGCATGCCGACGAACGCGCCGGGGAGGGTGACCAGGCCCACCGTCCTGGTCTGGTCGAGGCCGGGCAGCAGCGCGTCGGAGGCGGCGGGCCGGGCGATCTCCAGGCGGGCGTCCCGGTCGAGGAGGCCGAGCGCCATGCCCGCCTCCACCTCGCCGCGCCGCGCGGTCAGCTCGTCGAGCGCTCGGCGGCCGCCGAGCACGGTCGCGGTGAGCGCGCCGCCGATGAGGATGCCGGTGACCGGGATCAGCGCGATGCCCTTGACGGGGACGAGCCCGGTCAGCAGCAGCGCCGCGACCACCGGGACGACGCCGGCCGCGATGGGCGCGGCCGCCCACCACCAGGTGGTGTTGGCGGTCATGCGGCGCCCCGCGGTGCGGACGGCGACGGCGTACATCAGCGCCAGGAATCCGAGCAGCAGCGGCACCGAGCCGACCACCCAGTGGATCGCGAGGGCGACCACGGCGAGCTGAACGGCCGCCCGGACCCCGGCGATCAGGATCTCGCGGTGCCGCCCCAGGTGCGCGGCCGCGGCGACGCCCGCGGCGACGAGGAGCAGGGCGACGAGGACGACTCCGAGCGTGACATTCACCGGCAGCAGCACGCGCCAACCGTACGACGGGCGCCTCGCCGGGGCGTCACCCCTCGCGGGGGCGGTGCGGCCCGGCAGGACGTCGTCGCGCGAACGGGCCGTCAGTTCCCCTCCTTTCCAGTGCCGTCCGGACTCTTGATCTGACGTGCCCATGTCGCCACGCTGTTACCTGGCGCCCACCCGAAGGAAACCTGGCGCCGTCACGCTGGCCGGGCCGCCCATCCCATGGCCGGTCAAGTTCCCCCCACCTCAAGGGAGTTCGCATGTCAGCCGCCATAGGAACCCGTACGCCCCGCATCTACGCGCGTCGCACGGCCGTCCTCGCCGCCGCTGCCGCGCTCGCCGCGGGCGCCGCCCTCATCACCGCCCCGGCCGCCGTGGCCTCGCCGCCCACCCCGGTCGACGCCGCCACCGCCCGCACCTACCTCGGCCAGCTGACCGTGCAGGCGGAGGGCTCGCTGACCGGCTACAGCCGCGACAAGTTCCCGCACTGGATCACCCAGTCCGGCACCTGCAACACCCGCGAGGTCGTCCTCAAGCGGGACGGCGTGAACGTCACGACCGACTCCAGCTGCGCGGCCACCAGCGGCAGTTGGTACTCCGAGTACGACGGCGCCACCTGGACCGCCGCCTCCGACGTGGACATCGACCACCTCGTGCCGCTCGCCGAGGCCTGGCGCTCGGGCGCCAACAACTGGACCACCCCCCAGCGCCAGGGCTTCGCCAACGACCTGACCCGCCCCCAGCTGATCGCGGTCACCGACAACGTCAACCAGGCCAAGGGCGACAAGGACCCGGCCAAGTGGCTGCCCTCGGTGACCTCCTACCGCTGCACGTACGCCCGGATGTGGGTCGACGTGAAGCACTACTACAACCTCACGGTCGACTCCGCCGAGAAGTCCGCGCTGCAGGGCATCCTCAACGGCTGCTGACAGCCTGACCCCAACTGCCTTGAATTGGGCGGCTGTTGAAACCTGTCGCACCCCTCCGTCGTTCCGTACCGTACGAACGACCGGCGACGGAGGGGGCACCACATGGCCGGGCTTCGCCTGGGGCCGCTGCTGCGGTACGTGGATCAGCGAGGGGCCGCCACGGTCTGGGTCGAGGCCGACCGGCCCTGCACGGCCCGGGTGCGCTGCGCGGACGGCACCGCGGGCTCCTCGCGTACGTTCCAGATCGCCGGGCACCACTACGCCCTGGTCCCGCTGGCCGGCCTGACGCCGGGCACGGCCACCGCGTACGAGGTGCTGCTCGACGGGCGGCCGGTCTGGCCACCGCCGGATTCCCGCTTCCCGGCCAGCACGATCCCGGTCCCGGGCTCCGCGCGGCTCCGCGTGACCTTCGGCTCGTGCCGGCGCGCGCCCGAGCCCGGGGGCACGGACGCGCTGGACGCGCTCGCGGCGGGCCTGGCGGCCGACCCGGAGGCCGAGCGGCCGGACGTGCTGCTGCTCCTCGGCGACCAGGTGTACGCGGACAGCGTCTCGGCGCGGACCCGCCGCTGGCTCGGCGCGCGCCGCGACCTGCGGGACGCGCCGGGCGCCCAGGTCGCGGACTACGAGGAGTACACCCGGCTGTACTACGAGTCCTGGCTCGACCCCGAGGTGCGCTGGCTCCTCTCCACCGTCCCGAGCTGCCACATCTTCGACGACCACGACGTGATCGACGACTGGAACACCAGCGCCGCCTGGCTCGCCGAGATGCGCGCCACGCCCTGGTGGCAGGAGCGGGTGATCAGCGGCCTCATGTCGTACTGGGTCCACCAGCACCTGGGCAACCTCTCCCCCGCCGAGCTCGCCGCCGACCCGCTGTACGCGGCGGTGCGGGGCACGCCGGACGGCACGGAGGCGCTCCGCGCGTTCGCCGCGCTGGCCGACGCGGACCCGGCGGCCGTGCGCTGGAGCTACCGGCGCGACTTCGGCCGCACCCGGCTGCTGATGGTGGACACCCGGGCGGCCCGCGTCCTGGACGAGGGGCGGCGGGCGATGCTCGACGAGGGCGAGGCGCGGTGGCTCCGGGTGCAGCTGCCGGCGCCGGGCGGCTGCGACCACCTCCTGATCGGGACCTCGCTGCCGTGGCTGCTCCCGCCGCTCATCCACGACGCGGAGGGCTGGGACGCGGCGCTGTGCGCCGGCTCGCGCGGCCCGCGCTGGGCGCGGATCGGCGAGAAGCTGCGGCGCCGGGCCGATCTGGAGCACTGGGCCGCGTTCCCCGCCTCGTTCGAGTTCCTCACCGAGCTGATCGTCCGCGCGGGCTCGGATCCCGGCGCGCCCGCCACCATCAGCGTCCTGTCGGGTGATGTGCACCACGCATACGTGGCGGAGCCCTTCTGGCCAAATTCCGTGCCCCAACTCACCGCGCGTATCGCCCAGTTGACCTGTTCGCCGGTCCACAACTCCGTTCCGGCCCCCGTGCGGGCCGGATTCCGCTTCGGCTGGAGCCGTTTCGGCCGCCGGCTCGGGCGCGCCCTGGCCCGGCACGGGCGGGTGGTTCGGCCGCCGCTCGACTGGCGCAGGACCGGTGGACCATGGTTCGGCAATCAGCTCATGACCCTTACGCTGCACGGCCGCTCGGCACGCCTGCGGCTCGACCGGGCGCGTCGCCCGAGAGGCCTGCGGATTGGTCCAGTCCAACTGAAAACCATCTCGGACCGGCCACTGACCCCCGACGCCACAGCTGGCTCAATTCACCCGACTGAAACAAGACATTTAGAATGTTGAACTTGCAAGCACTACTGAGGGCTGCCTAACCTGTGGACCCCATCGGTCACGTCCCCAACCGAAGGAGCCCCCCATGGCTTCCCCCACGCTCGATGCCGAGCGCGCGCGTCCCTACGCGCTCGCCCTGTTCCGCATCGTCATCGGCCTCCTCTTCGCCTGCCACGGCGCCGCGTCCCTGTTCGGCGTCTTCGGCGGTGCGATGGGCGGCGGCTCGATCCCCGCGGGCACCTGGCCCGGCTGGTACGCCGCGGTGATCCAGCTCGTCGGCGGCGTCCTGGTCCTGACCGGCCTGTTCACCCGCCCGGCGGCCCTGGTCTCGTCCGGCTCGATGGCGTACGCCTACTTCAGCGTCCACCAGTCCAACGCGCTGCTCCCGCTGCAGAACGGCGGCGAGGCCTCCGCGATGTACTGCTGGGCGTTCCTGCTGCTCGTCTTCACCGGTCCCGGCGCGCTCGCGCTCGACCAGCTCCTGGGCGCCCGCCGCACCGCCCGCCCGGCCGCCGACACCCAGCGCGAGACCGTCACCGCCTGAGCGGACCGACGATCACCGCCCGAGCGGGCACCCTGAGGCTCATGCCCCCAACGCCCGCTCCGCTGCCCGGAGTTCAGCCGCCGAACTCCGGGCAGCGGCATGCCGTCACCCGTCGGCTTCCCGGTCGCCGCTCCTGGCGATCACGACCCGCTCGACTCCCCCTGTGCTGTGCCACCACCCACCCCTGAAAGAAACGCACATGGGCCCGGGCGTACGCTGTACGGCTGTACCGCTGCCCCTGCCGCTTCCCCGCGACACCGCGGTATTCCGGGTCCCGGGGAACCGACGAAGCCGCAGAGGAGCGAACGTGCTGGAGAGTGTGGGGGCGCTGACGTCCAGCCCCTGGATCTACGCCGTGGTCACGCTCTCCGTGCTGCTCGACGTGTTCCTTCCCGTGCTGCCCAGCGGCGTGCTCGTGATCACGGCGGCGACCACGGCGGCCGGGTCCGCCGGGGCCGGCGCCGCCACGCAGACCGGGCACGCCGATCTGTTCGCCCTCGCCGCGTGCGCCGCGACCGCCTCCGTCCTCGGCGACCTGATCGCATACCGTCTCGCGCGGCGCGGCGGCGCCCGCCTGGAGCGCGCCATCGCCCGCTCCCGCCGCCTGACCCGGGCGCAGGAACGACTCGGCATCGCACTCAGCCGGGGCGGCGGCGGCCTCGTCGTCATCGCGCGCTTCGCCCCCGCCGGGCGATCGGTCGTCTCGCTGAGCGCGGGCGCGGCGCACCGCAAGGTCCGCGAGTTCCTGCCCTGGTCTGCGCTGGCGGGCGTGGCCTGGGCGACGTACAGCGTGGGGCTCGGCTACTTCGGCGGGCGGTGGCTGGGCGCCACCTGGCTGGGCACGGCGGTGTCGGTGCTCGCCCTGTTCGCGGCGGGCGGCCTCGCGGCGTACGTCATGAAGCGCCCGGCCCCGGCGACGGCCTCGGCGTCCTGACGAGGGCGCACGCCCCGGCACGCATGGCGCCCGGATCGCGCGGGCTACGCGGGCTTCCTCGCGGCGGCTCCCCGCACCTCAAGGCCGGCAAGGAGCTCACGCGTCGCCTCGGCTATCTCGTCGACCGCACGCTCGAACACTTCCCGGTTGTGCGCGGCGGGCGCCCGGAAGCCGGACACCTTGCGTACGTACTGGAGGGCGGCGGCCCTGATGTCGTCGTCGGTGGCCTCCTCCGGCATGGCCGGCGGCCTGAGCGTCTTGATACTTCTGCACATGCCCCCAGTGTGACCGACGCCACTGACAACGGCCCCGGGCGCCTGGGAGCCGTCCGCTCCCCCGTGGGTCCGCGTCCGAAATACGCGAGGTTCCGCCAGGGCATCCGTCTAAAGTCGAAGGCATGGCGGAACAGGCGAACGGCACAGGCACCGGCCCCGTACGCGTCGACAGCTGGATCTGGTCGGTCCGGCTCACCAAGACGCGCTCCCAGGCGGGCACGGCCTGCCGGGCCGGTCACGTCCAGGTCAACGGCGAGCGCGTGAAGGCCGCCCACCAGGTCAGGGTGGGCGACGAGGTGCGGCTGCGCATGGACGGCCGGGAGCGCATCGTCAAGGTCGTCACGCTGCTCCGCAAGCGCGTCGGCGCCCCGGTCGCGGTCGAGGCGTACATCGACAACAGCCCGCCGCCGCCCGCCCGCGCGGACGTGCTCGCGGCCGGCGTTCGGGACCGGGGTCTCGGCCGGCCGACCAAGCGCGACCGGCGCGAGATGGAGCGCCTGCGCGGCCTCGCGGAGAGCCGCCGCACGGCGGGCTGAGGGCGCCGGCCGGAGTTCCGCGCCGATTAACTCAGGGGCCAACTTCCCCTGTTGCGGAGTAGCTTGGTGGCTTGAACCGGGGGCCAGGGGAAGCCCCCGATCCGTCCCTCAAGGACCCACCATGATCCTCTGGATGATCCTTCTCGCTCTGATCCTGTACGGATTCGGCCTCAGCCTCGGCAGCATCATCTTCTGGGTGGCCGTCGTGGCCGTACTGCTCACCGTCCTGCGACGCCGCCCCGGCGGCGGCCCGGCCTCCGGGTCGGGCGGCGGAGGCGGAGGCGGCGGGGCCGGCCGCATGGACGCCGACTACCGCGCCTACCGTGCCCGCCGGGACCGGATGGACCGCTGGGAGCGCCGCTACCGACGCGAACGCCAGGGCCTGTTCTCCCGCCACCGCAACTGACCGAGCGCGCGCAACGGCCGGCCGACTACAGCCAGCCGTTGCGCCGAAACCCGCGATGGATGACGAAACAGGCCGCCGCCATGAGCCCGAGTGCCATGAAGTAGCCGTACCGCCAGTGCAGTTCGGGCATGTTCTCGAAGTTCATGCCGTAGATGCCGCACACCATGGTCGGCACGGCGACGATGGCCGCCCACGCGGTGATCTTCCGCATGTCCTCGTTCTGGGCCACCGTGACCTGGGCGAGGTGGGCCTGGAGGATGGAGTCGAGCAGCCCGTCGAAAGCGCAGATCTGTTCGGTGGTGCGGAGCAGATGGTCGGCGACGTCACGGAAGTACGGCCTGACCTCCGGGGCGACCGAGGGCACCGCTTCACCGGCGAGCTTCTGCAGCGGCCGGTCCAGCGGGGCCACCGCCCGCTTCAGTTCGAGCAGTTCGCGCTTGAGCTGGTAGATCCGGCCCGCGTCGCCGCGTCCGGCGTTCTCGGCGAACACGGCCGTCTCGACCGCGTCCATGTCGCTCTGCATGGCGTCGACGACGGCGAGGTACTCGTCGACGACGTGGTCGGCGATGGCGTGCAGCACCGCCGAGGGCCCCTTGGCGAGCCGCTCGCGCTCCTGCTCCAGCTCCTCCCGCAGCGGGCCGAGCGAACCGTGCATGCCGTGCCGCACGGTGATGGCGAAGTCGGATCCGGTGAACACCATCAGCTCGCCGGTGTCCACCACCTCGCTGCTGGCGGTGAGCTCCTCGTGCTCGACGTACCGGCACGTCTTGAAGACGGAGAACAGGATGTCGTCGTACGGCACGACCTTGGGGCGCTGGTGCGCGGTCACCGCGTCCTCGACGGCCAGCGGGTGCAGCGCGAACAGCTCGGCGAGCCCGGCGAACTCCTCCTGGGTCGGCTCGTGCAGCCCGATCCAGACGAAGGCCCCGTCGCCCAGTTTGCGCACCCGGCGCAGCGCCTCGTCGACGGGGCAGTCGTCCTTCTGCCGCACTCCGTCGACGTACACCGCACAGTTGACGACGGCGCTCCCCAGGGGCGAGCGCGCCGGATGGCTGAGGTCGACGGTCCGCCGGTAGGCGCGGCGCACCGCCCTCCGCAGATTCCGCATCATCGCCACGACCAGCTTCCCTTCCCCGTCACCGAACGAGCGGCCAGTGTGCCACCGTCTCCTGTACGCACCTCATCGGGAGGCGCCTTGGCCGGGAGACGCCCCGGCCAGGAGGGGCCCACCTGGCAGGCGCCCTCCTTGGGAGACGAGGCGGGCCCCGCCTACGTTCCCCGGCGGACGGCGGCCGCCACCGCCACGAGATAGCGCCGGGTGGCCAGGTCCTGGAGCAGCCGCGTGAGGGGCCCGCCGAGGCGGGAGTACCAGCGAGCGGGCCGCGAGAAAGCGGCGACTTCGAACCAGACAAGCCCATCGGGCTCGCGCCCCACGACGAACGACTCCTCGCCGCACTCGGGGTGCCCGGGCAGGGTGCCGTAGGCGAATCCGATGCGTTCGGCGGCGCGTACGGTCCACACGACGCGGCACGGGATGACGAGGCGCGGGAAGGGCAGCCCCGGCAGCCGCAGGGCAACGAGCGCGGTCGCGCCGGGCACGGCGGGAGCGGCGGGCCGCACCCCGAACCCGGCGCCGCGCTGCGCGCCCCAGGCCAGCACGTGCGCCCCGGCCCGCTCGAAGGTGTCCTGCCCGTACCCGACGCTGATCCGCCGCCGGAAGGTCCGATATCCGCCGGGCAGCACGAGGCCTTCCGTCGCGCCGACCTCGGCGTAACTGGGCTCCGTGGCGAGGGCACGGCGGTAGGCCCCTCGCAGACTCCGCTTCACGCCGACCATGTGCTCACCCCGCACCACATTCCATCCCGAAACCACACGGCACCGCACCCGAACCACCAAGCCCCCGGGGCCCCATGAATCCGCCGGGACCCCATCCTGCACAGGGGTTACGTTTCAGCCAACCACAGGCGTAATCTCAGCCATCCGGCGGAGTCCTCCCCGCTCCTGACCCGCCGGAACTCCGGCGCCGAGCGCATCCCCGAGCGCGCTGTGGCCCCGGCCGAGAAGCCCCGTCCGCACCCCGACGGGGCTTCCCGCTGAACGCGGCGCGCCCCCCATTTTGTCGCTGGATGGAGCGGCTCGCCATGGCCGCCCCCGCCGCCCCTAGATTGCGCACAACCGGCCCCCGGGACCTCCCCTGCGCAATCTGCCGCAATCGCCGAGCGGGGCGGGGGTGGTCCGTCGCATCCTGGTCTCTCAACCAGCGCGGATGGAGGGCGCCCTGCACGCCCTGATCTGTCCGCGCGAGGTGATGGCCGGCCAACTGGACCGGCTCGTCGGGCTGATCGGGATGAGCACGGTGGAACTGGGGATCGTGCCGTTCGGCGCCCTGCTGAGGCTCACCCCGAAGCATGGGTTCTGGATCTTCGATGAGGAGCGTGTCGTCGTCGAGACGATCAACACGGAGTTGCAATTCGAGTCCGCCGACGACGTCTCCCTGTACGGCCGCGTATGGGACGGGCTCAACGAGGCGGCCGCGTACGGCCAGCACGCACACAGGCTGATCGCACGCGCCAGAGCCCAGACGCACCCCGCGTGAGCAATCTGCGCCAACTGCCTCATGGACACACGCAATCCGGCGCAATCCGCAAGCGGCGCCTGAACGGCTTTCCCTACCGTCCAGCTCACAGGCAGCCGATGGCGGAGGCACCATGAACATCCCTGACACATCCCGGCCCACTTCCCTCACCCAGTCGGAGAGGGAAACCACCTCCCGCTGGCTGGCGGGCAGCCTCAACAGGCCGGCCAACGCCCGCCAGGAATGGACGGCCAACGGCATCGCGATCCTCGCCCTGGGTCGCCGCCTCTCCGCTGTACGCGTCACGGAAGACCTGGTGTACGCCGTCATCGCGAGCACGGTCCCCGCCACCGTGGCCCGCGTCCTGCGCGACGTCCTGCGCGGGCCCGTGATCCACGACCCGCGCGGGCAGCGCTCCTACGCCCTGGTGCCCCCCTCGCCATCGAGCGGCAGCCTCGGCCCGTACGCGACCTACCTCGGCCTCGGCCACTTCGTCGGCGTCCCCCGCGTCGAGAACACGGAGCCCAGCAAGTTCCTGTCGAGCTACTGGGCAGCGCCCATGCTCCGGCCCGGCGACCTGTGCGACCCGATCCGGGTGGACGGAATGCTCGCAGCTGGATCGGACGGGCTGATGAGTGGGAGCGAGTCGTGACCACGGTACGAACCCCGAGTACGTAGGTGACCCCGAGTGCCGCCAGGCCCCCCAGTTGGGCTGTTGTACCCCTGCACTGCTTAGGTGTGGCCACCCCGTACGTTCAGTCTCGCTGCTATCGGCGGCTGTTGATGTCACCTAGTGATGTCATTGGTGCCGAATCGAGGCGATGCCAACCAGCCCGTGGAACCGGGTCGCTGCCAGATACCGGGCTGCGTGACCATCTCCGACGGCGGCCCAGAAGACTGACTTGCTCCTCCTTGAGCCGGGTGAAGCTGGCTCGCACGTAGCGTGTGAGCTCCTCGCCAGGAAACGGTGCGACGGAGAGGTGCTGCGTGTAGTCGCCGTTTGCCCATTTGGCTGCAGTGATTTCATACCCGGAGACGTGCGCACTCAGCTCAAGCAACACCAGCGGTACCTGCCGCTCAGCAAGGAGGTCCGCTTTGGTGACCACAATGTCACGCATGGCTTGGATGCTCGGCAGGAACACCGTAGTCACCCACAGTCGCCACTCCGCCAACTCCTCACTCGTTGGGGGCTCCCCGCCGACAGCGAAGGGTGATCGACCGTCAGGACGGGTCGCAGCACGCTCCATGAATGCGTTGAATATTTGCGTGCCGGTCTCCGAGAGAGCGAGCATGGGCCCGTAGAAGTCGCTGAGTTGTCGGTTCACGCGTGAGAGTCGTTCTTGCCGCTGCGACAGTCGCAGGTTGTTGAGGTAGGTAGCGAGGTAGCCGACGAATGCCAAAGCGATGGTGACGACCGTTGCGATCATGGGCGGGATGCTATGCGATGGGTACGCGCGCGCTTCGATGCGAGCCCTCGGTCGTTGAGCTGGCGAATCAACGCGATCGCGCTCGGCTTCCGTGTCCCTGCCCATGATCTGCGTCGCTCCCCTGCGCTGGCAGCGACTATGCAGGTCCCCTGCCCGAGCGCGCTGGGGGGCAAGTGGCAGGAGACCGGGTACGTGTTCACGACTCGGACCGGGCAGCCGATCGAGCCCCGGAACCTCCACCGCTCGTTCACCCGTGTCGCCAAGGACGCCGGGCTCCGGGTCATCCGGTGTCCAGGACACGCAGCGCGAAGCTGTCAGCCACATGGACCAGCTGCTCAGGGGGCGTCCCGAGCACGGATGACCATGAACGTTGATGTTAGACCGGGATGTCAAAGGCCCCCCGCCATGATCGGCGAGGGGCCTTCGCAAAACTTCTGGTGGGCGTGGACGGTTTCGAACCGCCGACATCTGCTTTGTAAGAGCAGCGCTCTACCCCTGAGCTACACACCCGTGGATGAGGGAACAGCGTACATGGCCCATGGGGTGCCGCCGCAAACCCGATCCGGGGTGGGGTTAGCACCACCACCGTTTCGGTAGCAGGCTCCAGCGCGCGCGAGCCGTGCCGGTTCGTACCGTGGCGGCACGGCCATCGCCACATAACCGGGGGAAGATCACCATGGCATTTCGCTGTCGCACCGCGCTGTTCGCTGCCGCCGGGGCCGGGGTCCTCTGCTTCGCGCTCTCGGGGTGTGGGAGTTCGGATCCGGGGGACGCGCCCGTCGAGCACAAGGACTTCGCCTTCGGCGGGAAGGCGCTGACCATCGACGCCGGGAACTCCACCCTCGTCGTTACGCCCGCCGACGTGAAGGACGTCCAGGTCTCGCGGCAGGTCAACGGGTGGGTCGCCTTCGGCAACGGGCCCGACGCCAGCTGGGAGCTCAGCAACAGCACGCTGAGTCTCGGCGTGAAGTGCAGCGGGATGATCAAGAACTGCGGTGCCCGGCACGAGGTGAAGGTCCCGCGCGGGGTCGCGGTCACCGTGCACAACGACGACGGGCGCGTCGAGGCGAGCGGGTTCGACACCCCGCTGGTCATCGCCTCCGACAACGGGCGGATCAGCGTCAAGGACTCCTCCGGGCCGCTGGACCTCACCTCCCGGGACGGACGCATCGACGGGCAGGGGATCCGGGCCAAGAGCGTGCGGGCCAGTTCGGACAACGGGCGGGTGGCGCTCACCTTCGCGGTCGTGCCGGACAGCGTGCTGGCCACCAGCAACGACGGCCGGGTCGATCTGGGCGTACCCAAGAACACGTACAAGGTCGCCGCCCGCGCCGACGACGGCCGCGTCGATGTCAGCGTGGGCCGCTCCGATTCCAGTACGCACGTGATCACCGCGCGCAGCGACAACGGCCGGGTCGGCGTCCACGACTCCTGAACGAGAACCTCCGCCGCGAGGCGCCGACCGTCCGCGCGGCACCCGCCTGGTCGGCGTTCACAGCAGCCGGACGAGCCCGACGGCGTGAGAACCGTGAGAACCGAGGGAGAAGCATGAACTAACCGGGCCGTGTGTTCGTCCTTACCTGGTGGGAGAATGGACCAGCAGGGCGACACAGCACGGGAGAGGGATGTGACGGCGACACACGCGCGGCCGTACAGCAGAGCGGGTGCCACCGTCCGGGACGTGCTGGTGCTCATCGCGTTCCCCGTGGTGCTCGGCGCCGCGGTGCTGCCCGGCGCCTTCGCCGGAGGCGGGACGCGCCGTTGGTTCGGCGGGCGCGGCGAGAGCCTGCGCGCCGATGCCCAGGCGGCCAAGGACGCCGCGGCGGCCGCCTTCTACGAACTCGACACCGCCCAGCGCGACCTGCGGATCTCCATCGAGACGATCACGGCCGTGGACAGTTCGCCCGGTGCGCGCCGAGCCGTCGACGACTTCGCGGCCCTCGGGCGCCGCATCGACGAGGTCTCCAACCAGTACATCAACGCCGTCGACGCCCACGACCTGGACCGGGACGACCTCGACGCCTCCGTCGCCTCGCGGGCGCGGGCCGAGCTGACCGCCGCCAAGGACGTACTCGTCCGCGTGAAGGGCGAACTCGACCGCTTCGAGCAGAGTCTGCGGCCGCTCCTCGACACCGCCGAGACGCAGCTCGCCCGGCTCGCCCCCGCCGTCGAGCGCGCCCGGCACGCGCTGCTGGGCGCCAGTACCGCGCTGGATGCCGTACGGGCCTCCGGCCTGCGCGCCGACGAGCTCGCGGCGCGGCTCGCCTCGCTCGGGCCGGAGCTCACCAAGCTCAACCAGGGTGCCGGTCAGCACGGCGTGCCCGAGACGCTCCAGCGCGCCGACCGGGTGCTGCGCGACGCCGAGGCCGTACGGGCCGAGGCCGAGCAGCTGCCCGCGAAGGCCGCCGAGATCGACCGCAGGCTCGTTTCGCTGCGGACCCGTGCGCAGGCCCTCACCACCCGGGCCGGCGGGGTCGACCCGGTGCTCAGCGAGCTGCGCCGCCGCTTCGCCGCCGCCTGCTGGCAGGACCTCCAGCAGGTGCCCGAGCAGGCCGCCGTCTCCGTGCGGCAGGCGGAGGAGAAGCTCAAGGAGGCGGCCAAGGCGCGCGATGAGCAGCGCTGGGCGGACGCGACATCCCGCCTCAGTACGGTGCGGGCGCTGCTCAACTCCACGGACGAGGCCGTCTCCGCCGCCGGCGACCGGCTCCAGCGGCTCAACGCCGTCGCGAAGGACCCGCAGCAGGAGATCCAGCGCACCCGGTTCGCGATCCGCGACGCCCAGCGCCTGGCGATGTCCGGCCGCAACACCCCCGACCCCCGGCACGCCAGGCCCCTGGACGATTCGGTGGCCCGCCTGGACCGGGCGATCGCCTCGCTGGAGGGCAGGCACCCCGACTACTGGCACTTCCTGACGGAGACCGAGGCGGTGCGCCGGACCGTGGCGGATGTGGTCTCCCGCATCCGCGAGGAGCTCGGCCACGGAGCGTGAGCGCTCCGACGGCGGGGGCGGGTATTGGGGTGCGGGCCGGTAGTGGCCGGCCGCTGAGTTGATGCGGGCCATAACCCGGCGGATGCTGGAGTACGTACGCCCTGCGTGCCCAGCGATAGGGATGAGGAGGGCCCCATGGCCACCCACACGATCTCGCAGCGCCTCAATCACAGCCGGGTCTCGCTCAACGAGCATCTGCCGGTCGACCACCGCCTCAACCGCGTCTACCGCTTCGGCGCCGGCGCCATGGGGGTCGTACTGCTGGTCTTCGGCATCCTCGGACTTGTCCATCAGATCGGGTTCTTCGACACCGGCGGCGACCGGGTCGTCGGGCTCAACACCAACGGCGCGCTGAGCGTGATCTCCATCGTCGTCGGTCTGCTGCTCCTGTACGGGATGGTCAAGGGCGGCAACTTCGCCTCGACGCTCAACATCGTGCTCGGCGTCCTGTTCCTGATCAGCGGGTTCGTGAACCTCGCGCTGCTCGACACCTCGCGCAACTTCCTGGCCTTCAAGATGCAGAACGTGCTGTTCAGCTTCGTGGTCGGGCTGCTCCTGATGGTGTTCGGGATGTACGGACGGGTCACCGGCTTCCTGCCGCACGACAACCCGTACTGGAAAGCGCGCCACGAGCACGCCGACGAACAGTCCTGATCGGCTCACATCGATTCGCATCGGTCGCATCGACGCCGATCACTCTCGCTGACGCTGGTCCGTTTACGGGGCGCACAGCCCGCCCGGGTTGTCCGAGACGCCCGGAGTGCACCACGTGAGCGAGGCCGCCTACATCGGGCGCGGGGTCCATCGGACCGCCGTCGAAAGCCTGGCCCGCACGTTCGTGCGGCCGCACGCCGACTGGAACCTGCTCGACAGCGACGTCCTGCGCTGGAAGCTGGCCGCCGGGGCGCCGCACGATTTCTTCGCCGACGTCCTGGAGCTGCGCCGCGCCATCGAGCCGGCCGCCGCCTCCCTCGCCGCCGAGCACCGTACGGAAGAGGATCTGGCGGCCCTGGCCGGCGCGCTCGACGCCATGCGGGCGGCCGGGAGCGATCCGGTGCTCGCCGTGCGGGCCGACACCTCGTTCCACACCGCGCTCCTGAGCGCCTCGCACAACCGGTTCTTCGTCCAGCTGCGCCGGGTGATCGTGCCCGCGCTCGTGGCGCGGGGCCGGCACGGGCGCGCCGACGGGCACGAGGACCCGGTACCGGCGCACGCCGTGGTCGTCCGCTCCGTACGGGAGGTCGATGTGGACGGCGCGTACATGGCCGTGCTCGAACTCCTCGACCTGTCCCTGCGCAACCAACCCTGATCCCCACGACCCTGATCTCCACGAGCCCGATCTCCACGAGCCCGATCTCCACGAGCCCGAGAGGAACCCCATGAACTGCGAGGCGAGCCGCGCATGAGCGTCTTCACCTTCGGCGAGACGGCGATCGCGCTGCGCGGCAGCGGGCCGCTCCGGCTCGGCGGCTCCATGGGCGTCTCGATCGCCGGTGCCGAGTCCAATGTGGCCATCGGCCTGGCCCGGCTCGGGCACGAGGTGAGCTGGGCGGGCGCGGTCGGCTACGACGAGGCGGGCGAACTCGTGCTGCGTACGCTGCGGGCCGAGGGCGTCGACGTCTCGGCCGCCTCCCGCGACTGCGGAGCGGCGACCGGCCTGGCCCTCTTCGAACCCAGGCTGCCCGAGCCGACCCGGGTGCACGACTACCGGGCCGGCTCGGCAGGCTCCCGCATCACCGCGTGCGCGGTCGCCGAGGCCTTCTCAGCCGCCCGGCCCAAGGTGCTGCACCTGACCGCGATCACCCCGGCGCTCAGCCGCACCGCCCGCTCGGCCGCGTGCCTCGCGCTCCAACTGGCCGCCGAACAATCGACGATGGCCTGTCTGGACGTCAACTACCGCTCCCAGCTGTGGAGTTCACAGGAGGCGGCCGAGGTGATGCGGGAGTGGGCGCCGAAGGCGGACGTCCTCATCGCCTCGGACGACGAGCTCGCGCTCTGCCTGCCCGAGGGCCCGGACGACACCGAGCTGAGGGCGAAGGAGCTGCTCGCGCTGGGCGTCGGCGAGGTCGTGGTGAAGCTGGGCGCGGCCGGGGCCACGGCCCACTCGGCGCAGGGCCGGCTCCACCGTCCCGCCCGCGCGGTGCGGGCCGTGGACGCGGCCGGCGCGGGGGACGCCTTCGCGGCGGGGTATCTGTCGGCGCTGCTGGACGGCGCCGCCACCGCGGCCCGCCTGGAGCGCGCGACGGCGACCTGGGCCTTCGCGGCCACCTCGCCCGGGCACTGGGAGGGCGCCCCGACCCGGGCGGAACTGGCCCTGCTCGGCGCGGGGATGCGCTGAGGCGCCTTTGGGACCCCTCCGGGTCGGGCCGCGGCGGTGGCCCGGCCCGGAGGCCTGCCCCTGGGGCCGGAGGTGGACGGACCTCCGGCCCCGGGTACCGCATACGCTGGGGCCATGCCTCGCTATGAATACCGCTGCCGCCCCTGCGACGACACGTTCGAGCTCAGCCGCCCGATGGCCGAGTCCTCCGCCCCGGCAACCTGCCCGGCAGGCCACGCCGACACGG
This sequence comes from Streptomyces sp. NBC_00212, assembly GCF_045206365.1. Taxonomy (NCBI): domain Bacteria; kingdom Bacillati; phylum Actinomycetota; class Actinomycetes; order Kitasatosporales; family Streptomycetaceae; genus Streptomyces; species Streptomyces sp. NBC_00212. Next base: position 6,058,612 of record NZ_CP108115.1, on the reverse strand, counting down.
TGAAGCTGCTCTCCACGGTGGCCGTGGGAGGCTCCGCCAAGTCGGCCCCGGCCCCGTCCGCCGGTGGCGGCGGGTGCTGCGGAGGCGGCTGCTGCGGCTGAGCCCGGCTAGATCTTGCGGGACAGCGTCAGACCGTCCGCGACGGTCAGCATCACGCTGTCCATCCGCTCGTCCGCCGCGACATGCTCGTTGAACGCCCGGATCGCGGCGGCCGCCCCCGTCGCCTCCGGGTCCAGCACCCGCCCGTGGAACAGCACGTTGTCCGTGGCGATGACCCCGCCGGGCCGGAGCCGCGGCACCAACTCCTCCCAGTACGCGACATAGTTGCCCTTGTCCGCGTCCAGATACGCGAAGTCGATGTGCGGCTCGGCCGGCATCGCTCGCAGGGTGTCGAGGGCGGGCGCGATCCGCAGGTCGATGCGGTCGGCGACGCCCGCCTTCGCCCAGGCCTCCTTGCCGTACGCCGTCCACTCATCGGAGACGTCGCAGGCGATCAGCTTTCCGTCGGCCGGCAGCGCCTGCGCCATGGCCAGCGCCGAGAACCCGGTGAAGGTGCCCACCTCGACGACATGGCGGGCGTTCACCAGACGTACCAGGAACGCGAGAAGCGGCCCCTGCTCCTCGGCCGACTGCATGCCCGCGAAGTCCGGGAGGCGCTCGTACGTCGTCTTCACCAAGCCCTGTTGCACCGCGTCGAGCGGCGGGTTGTGGGCCAGCATGTACGCGTACAACTCGTCAGTGATTTTGGTGCTGTTTCCCTTGCTCATGCGGCGACCGTACCCAATCCCGGGCACCGAGGAAGCGGCGCAGGATCTCCTCGCCCGCAAGGACGCCGCACTCGGCCAGGGCCTCGGTGCGCGGGCCCTGCCAGCCGGCCTCGGCGAGTTCGCCGTGGCCCGGGCGCCAGCCCCGGTCAGCGGCGAGCAGGAGGTCGGCGTCGAGGAGCGAGTCCCCGGCGGCCAGGGTGAGTTCGGCCCCGGTGCGGCGGGCGACCTCCCGGACCGCCGCGCTCTTGGTGAGCGGCTTCGGCACGGCGTAGATCTTGCGGCCCTGGAGCGAGACCGTCCAGCCGCGCGGCTCGGCCCAGGCGGTGAGCTCCTTGACCCACTCCTCGGGCAACAGCTCCCGCTCGACGACAAGGTACGCGAAGAGGTCCTCGGCGATCCGCTCCTTGCGGAGCCACCGCGGGTCGGCGACGGCCCTCAGGTGGGCCCGTACCTCGTCGAGGGGGACGCACTCGGCGGCGATGCGGCCGGTCACCTCGCGCGCCCAGTCCGGGTCGGACACGCCGTTCACGAGCAGGTGTCCGCCGTTGGCGCAGATCGCGAACTCCGAGGCCGGGCCCGGGAGTTGGATGCGCTGGTACTGCTTGCGCGTACGGGTCGTGGTGGGCACGAACACGGCGGCCGACTTCAGCTCGGCGAGCAGCAGGGCCGCGTGTTCGGTGATGTACGAGAGGGGCTTGTGCTCGTGCACCTCGACGCACAGCAGCCGGGGGGCCCGGTGGTCGGGCATGGTGAGGGCGAGGGCCGCGGCCGAGTAGATCAGCGTGCGGTCGAGGTCGCTGGCGACCAGGGTGGTGCTCACTTGGCCGCCACCGCCTTGCCGTCGGCGCCGGTCGCGCCCCGGGTGTACTGCGGGTGGATCAGGCCGACGCAGCTGTACGGCAGGCCGTCCACCTCCTCGACCGGCACCCCGCGCTGTTCGGCGAGCAGCCTGACATGGTCGAGGTCGGCCCCGGCGCCCCGCCCGGCGAGGATCTTCCACGGGACCCGGCGGAGCAGCACCCGGGTGGTCTCGCCGACACCGGGCTTGACCAGGTTGACGTCGTGGATGCCGTACTCCTCGCTGATCCGCTCGACGGCCGCCCAGCCCTCCCAGCCCGGCGTGCGGTCCGCGTCCCGCAGGGCCTTGGCCTCGCGGTCCACGTCGGATGCGACCTCGTCGAAGCGGGCGGCGACAGCGTCGAGGAAGTCGCCCGAGACGTCGGCTCCGGCCAGGTCGCGGTAGAACTTGGCGCCGTGGAAGTCGCCCGGGCCGATGAGGTCCTGGCGCAGCACGGTGCGCGAAATCAGCCCGGACACGGTCGAGTTGAGGCAGGCCGACGGGATCAGGAAGTCCTCGCGGGTGCCGTACGTCCGCACGCAGGACCCGGGGTCGGCGAGCACCGCGATCTCCGGGTCGAAGCCCGCGAACTCGGGGAACTCCCGGATGGCTGCGGCCAGTTCACGGGTGATGGCGCCCTTGCCCGTCCAGCCGTCGACGAACACGACGTCGGCGGGGTCGTGGTGGGCGGCGAGCCAGCGCAGCGCGTTCGGGTCGATGCCCCGGCCGCGCACGATGGACACCGCGTAGTGCGGCAGGTCGAGGCCGTGGCGGTACTGGGCCCAGCGGCGCATCAGCACGCCGACGGGGGTGCCGGCCCTGGCCAGCGAGACCAGCACCGGGCGGGGCGACCGCTCGGCGAGGACGGTCTCCGTGACCACGCCGACGGCCTGCGCGATCCGAGCGGCCGAGGTGTCGAGCGCGGCGCGGAACAGCTCCTGGTACTGCGGGCTCGGCTGGTACTCGACCGGCAGCGACTCCGCGTAGTGCGCGCCGCCGCCCTGGATGGCCTCCTCGCGCTCCTCGGTGGGAGCTTCGAGCTCGACGCCGGAGAGGTCCTTGAGCAGCCAGCCCACCTCGTCGGGCGCGTAGGAGGAGAAGGCGGGCCCCCTGAGGGGTTCGGGCAGCGGCTCGGGCATGGGGGCACCTTCGGGTACGTACGAGGGCAGCACGGCGAGCACGACGTGCGGTATGTGGGCGGCGAGCTGGGCCAACAGGCCGTCGGGGGCGTGCAGTTGGGGGGTGTCGGCGGCCGAGTCCACGACGGCTATGACCGCGTCGAAGCCGTTGCCGGCGACGTTGTACGCGTACCGCTCGCCGGGCCCGTCGGCCGGGTCGTCGTGCGCGGGGAAGGCGAGGCGGGTGCGGATCGCGTACCCGGGGTCGTCCACGGCGAGCACGGGCGAGCGGGTGGTGGTCGAGTAGCGCACCTCGGCGCCGCCGAGCTCTTCGAGGGCGACGGCGAGGCGGAGCGGCGCGTACATCAACTCCTCGAAGCCGAGGACGAGTACGCGGGGCTCGTCGGGGGCGATGGCGCCCACCGCGTCGGCCAGCCGGGCCGCCATCTCCGGCAGGGCCGCTTCCAGCTCGGCCCGGTGGGCCGGGGTGAACCCGTGCCGCCCGCCGTCAGGAAGGCCCGCGGGCCATGGGAGGTCGACGCGGTGTGCGTGGCTCAGGGGTGGAGCGCTGCTCTCACGAAGCAGCTGCCCCCGGTCTGTCGCCTCGTACTGCTCAACCAGCGCCCGCCCCTTCTCAAGGACCCCCTCCGGCAGCCGTACCGTGCCCGATGCCGAGGCGATCAGGTCGACGCGGGCGCCGATCTCCGTCGCGAAAGCGGTGAGGCGGTCGCGGTCCTGCGGGGAACGCATGTCGACGAGCGCCACGATCACGTAGTGGTCGCGGGGATAACGCGTATGCAGGTCGCGGATGGTGTTGAGGACCGTGTTGCCGGTCGAGAACTCGTCGTCGACCAGAGCCAAGGGGCCCTGCCCTGCCAGGAGTTGGGGGTTCTCGGGCAGCAGCAGGTGGGAGGTGGCGTGGGAGTGGGACTCCTCGAAGCCGCCCGCCGCCGCCACGCCGTCGACCGGGCGGCGGGTGGAGTGCAGGCACGGGGCGAGCGCGAGGCCGTCGGCGACCGAGTGGCCGAGGCCCGTCGCGGTCTCGGCGTACCCGAGCACCACGGCGCGCGCGGCCGCCCGCGCACCGAGCAACTCCCGTACGCGCAGGCCGAGTTCGTATCCGGCGCGCCACACGACCGAGGGGCTCTGCGGCACATGCTTGCCCAGCACGTTCGAGACGAGGAGATGGGCGCGCTTCGGGTTGCGGCGCAGGGCGAGCCCGAGCAGGCCGCTCAGGTCCTCGTCCCCGACGAGCTCGACTCCCAGCCGCTTGGCGACCCACGTTCCCGACCACTCAACCACGTTGCTGTGTCCCTCTGTTCGTTCGCACTGATCGTCCGTACTCGTCGTTCGCACTCGTCGTTCGCAGTCGTCGTTCGCAGTCGTCGTTCGTGCCGGTGGTTCGTGCGTCAGCCGGCCAGGCCGGCCGTGAGCAGGTCCACGAAGCCGACGTCCTCGGCGGCGACGCCGAACACCTCGGCCCGCAGCAACGTGCGCTCGGCCCAGGCCCGGTGCGGCTTCACCTCGTTCATCTTGTTCGTGTACGACGAGCGCAGCACCCCGCCGCCGCCCCGCTCGGGCCGCAGGATGTCCTGGGCGTCGCTGAACTCCTCGTGGCTGACCACCGACAGGGCGTGCACGGGCACCACGTGCGAGGGGTGGATGCAGGTCTTGCCGAGCAGGCCGTTGGCCCGGTCGAGCTCGATCTCGCGGAGCAGCCCGTCCAGGTCGTGCTCGATCAGCGCGGTGCGCAGTTCCTCGGCGCGGCCTTCCAGGAAGGGGCTGCGGCGCAGCTGGGGCTTGAACATCCGCTCCTGAACCCGGAAGTACTCCCACACCGGGCCGGTGATGGTGAAGCCGCTGCCGTCGGCCCGGCCGAGCACGTTCACCACGTCCCCGATGACTCCGGCCACGATCTGCACGTCGTACGCCGTCATGTCGGGCGAGCGGCGCAGTCCGTAGGTGGAGCAGAAGTCGGTGACGCCGAGGCGCAGGGCGAGGACGCGCTCGCGGTACTTCTCCACCGTGCGCGCGATTCCGGCCAGGGTCTCGGCCCGCGTCTCCAGGTGGAGCAGTTGGGGCGATTCGAGGACGGGCATGGCGAAGAGGCGGCGGCCGCTCGCGGACTCGGCGGCGGTGAGCGCCTCCAGGAAGTCGATGCCGCGCTCCTCGGTGAACTTCGGCAGGACGAAGCCGCAGAGCAGGCGCGCGGAGTCGCCGAGGCGGTGCACCAGGTCGGGAATCTGGAGGGGCTCGCGGACCCGCACGAAGAGCAGCGGGACCTCCTCGCCCCGGGCGTCGAGATCGGCGAACTGGCGGACCAGATTGGCCTCGGCGGCCACCACCTCGGCGTCGTCGATCGAGTCCTCCAGGCACAGCACCATGGACACGACACCGCGGCCGGCCTGTTTCAGGACGTCGTCGGCGAGGGCGGGCCGGGTCGCCGGGCTGTACAGGGTCGCGCCGAGGGCGGCCGACAGCACGCGCGCGGACGAGCCCGCGGTGAACTCGCAGGGCTCCCGATGGAAGAGGTTCTTCCGCGCAGCCGGCGGGACGTGCCCGAAATGCCGCATATACATCCCCCGTACTGCCGGACGGCCGAGAATTTGGGTGGCCGGTAATAGTACGTAGGAACACGTGTCAAGAGTTCCCCAAGTGCGTGAAATCCAGGTAACTCGTCTGCATCATTCGGCCCGTGCACACTCCGCGAGTACGTCGCGGGACGTACCCGGCCGGGCCCCGCGTTGTCCGCGGGCCCTGCGGGAAGGCAGGATGACGGGCATGACGCACGCGATGCTGAAGGGATCGAACGTCCCGCTGGAAGCCCCGGCCGTACGGGCCGTGCTCCGCTGGTCGCCCGGCGCCGACGTCCCGGACGTGGACGCCTCGGCGCTGCTGCTCGCCGCCGACGGCCGGGTGCGCTCGGATGAGGACTTCGTCTTCTACAACCAGCCGCGCCACCCTTCGGGCCTGGTGCGCCGGCTCCCCAAGAAGCGTGTCGCGGAAGGCCTCACCGACACCGTCGAGGCCGATCTGGCCGCCCTCGACCGCTCCGTGGACCGGGTGCTGATCACTGCCTCGTCGGACGGCGCGACCTTCCGTGCCGTACGCGATCTGCGGATCCTGCTGTTCGACGCGGCGGTCTCGGGGGCCGAACCGGTCGCCCAGTTCGACGTGAAGCCGGAGACCGGCGAGGAGACGGCGATCATCTGCGGCGAGCTGTACCGCCGCGGCGACGGCTGGAAGTTCCGCGCGGTGGGCCAGGGTTACCCGACCGGCCTGGTCGGCCTCGCCACCGAGTACGGCATCTCCGTGGACGACGGCGAGGGCACCGACAGCGCGCGGAGTGCGCCCAGTGCGCCGTCCGTGCCCCAGCCGCTGCCGCAGCACGCGGCCGCGCCCTCGTACGGCTATCCGCATCCCGCACCTCCCGCCCAGCCGCCCCCCGCGCTGCCGTCCTACGGTTATCCGCAGCCGGCCTCGCCGCAGCCCGCCTACGGCTACCCCCAGCCCGCGGCGCCCGCGCCCGACCCCACGTTCGTACTGCCGCCCATGGGGCCGCAGTTCATCCGCCAGTAGACCGCCCGGCGGAACACGGACGGCGGCGGCTCAGGCCTTGGTCTTGTAGCCGCGGCCCCATTGCAGGCCCCAGCCGTACAGGCGGTCCAGCTCGGCCTGGAAGCCGTACACGAACTTCACCTCGCGCCGCACCACCATGTCGCCCTTGATGTTCTCGATGGAGACCACGGCGCAGGAGCGGGCCTCGGGGGCGCGCTCGTCGAGCTCGATCTCGATGCGCGGGCCGTTGCTCGGGTAGAGCGTCACCTTGGCGTGGGTGCGGTCGAAGGCCGGGGTCTGGTCGTAGATGTAGACGAAGACGAGGAGCCGCTTTATCTCGTCGCGGTGGTCCAGGTTGACGAAGATCGTCTCGCCGGACGCCGAGCCGAACCGGTCGTCGCCGCTGCACTCCACGTAGGGCGCCTTGTTGGTGGCGCCGAAGAAGTTGCCCAGCGGCTGGACGACGCCCTTGGTGCCGTCCTGGAGCTCGTACAGGCAGCCCAGGTCGAGGTCGACGTTGACCATGGACTGGGTGTGGCCCTGGACCATCTCCGGCTTGAAGAACTTCAGCGGGTGACGCAGCAGCCGCCCGCTCTGGTCGGGCTTGCCCCCGAAGTCCGAGGTGCGCATCCGCCAGGACAGGTTGACCCGCAGGCTGCCGGTGTTGGCGCCCTGCTTCCCGAGCGAGACCGTGTTGTGCCGTCGGGTCAGCTCGATCGTGTTGGTCGCCGCGCTGCCCGAGTCGAACTGTGAGGCCCTGCCCCGCCACACGCCGTCCCAGAACGCCATTGCCCCCACCCCATAGGTCCGTGAACTGTCCCCGCACACAAAGCCCTGCGGGGCGGCCGGCGAGGCCGAGGCCTCGTGACCGCCCCGCAGAGAGCGTTCCTCAATCCAAGGCGGATCACACGCCCGAGGGCGTGCGCTCCGGAAGCACCGGGGTCACACCCCGGAGCCGACTTCGGCCGGTTCGGTGGAATCCTCGCCGCCGTCCGCCGCGAGGCGCCGGTTGCGGCGCACGGAGGACCAGAAGGACCAGGCGATCAGGATCACGCCGACGAGGCCGGTGATGACCTCGTTGATCTCGTACTGGATGGTGACCAGGAGGATCACGGCGAGCGCACCGATCGCGTAGTGCGCGCCGTGCTCCAGGTAGACGTAGTCGTCGAGGGTGCCCTGGCGGACCAGGTAGACGGTCAGCGACCGCACGTACATCGCGCCGATGCCGAGGCCGAGCGCCATCAGGACGATGTCGTTGGTGATGGCGAAGGCGCCGATGACGCCGTCGAAGGAGAACGACGCGTCCAGGACCTCCAGGTAGAGGAACATGAAGAACGCGGCCTTGCCGGCCATGACGACCGCAGAAACCTTGCTGCCGGTGCGCTCGGCCTCTTCCTCCGCCTCGTGCTCACGCTCCTCGTCCTCTTCGAGACGGTTCTCGAAGTAGCCGGAGAGGCCGCCGACCACGAGGTACGTGATGAGGCCGGCGATGCCGGAGACCAGCACGGTCTGCGCCTTGTCGACGTGCGCGCCGCCGTGCTGGTGGGCGTGGGTGGCGAACGTCATGGAGGCGACGAGCAGGACGATCATGGCGATGCAGACCGACAGCATGTCGATCTTGCCGAGCTTGGCGAGCGGGCGCTCCAGCCAGGCGAGCCACTTGATGTCGCGGTCCTCGAAAATGAAGTCGAGGAAGATCATCAGCAGGAACATGCCACCGAACGCGGCGATCGACGGGTGCGCGTCGGTCACCAGCTGCTGGTAGCGGTCGGCGTCGTTCAGCGCCAGGTCGACCGCGTCGACCGGGCCGATCTTGGCGCTGATCGCGACGATGACGACGGGGAAGAGCAGGCGCATGCCGAAGACGGCGATGAGGACGCCGACCGTGAGGAAGATCTTCTGCCAGAAGGCGTTCATCTTCTTCAGGATTCCGGCGTTGACCACCGCGTTGTCGAAGGACAGCGAGATCTCCAGGACCGCCAGGATGGCCACGACCCCGAAGGCGGTCCACCCGTCGTAGAGCACGGCCAGGGCCAGGCCGATCGCGGTGATCGCGAACGACCAGCCGAAGGTTTTCAGAAGCACTGACTTCCCCATCGTGTAGAGCGGGCCGACCCGACGAAGAGCGGGTCTCCCCCCGCACCGCGCACGGCTTTACGCTGCTGTCTCCCGGGGGCGGCCCCCGGGGCCCCTGGCAGGGACCGCCCCGGACGGCGCTCGACTTGAAGGCAACCGGGTGATCTCTTTAGGAGACGTTGACCCCGAAGTCTAGAGCGATGCCCCGCAGACCCGATGCGTACCCCTGACCAACTGCACGGAACTTCCACTCGCCGCCATACCGGTACAGCTCACCGAAGATCATCGCGGTCTCCGTCGAGGCGTCCTCGCTCAGGTCGTACCGGGCGAGTTCCTGGCCGTCGGCCTGGTTGACGACGCGGATGAAGGCGTTGGCGACCTGCCCGAAGGTCTGGCCGCGGTTGTCCGCGTCGTGGATCGAGACCGGGAAGACGATCTTGTCGCAGGCGGCGGGCACCTTCGTCAGGTCGACGATGAGCGACTCGTCGTCGCCCTCGCCCTCACCGGTCAGGTTGTCGCCGGTGTGCTCGACCGAGCCCTCGGGGCTCTTGAGGTTGTTGTAGAAGACGAAGTACTCGTCGCCGAGCACCCGCCCGCTCGCGCACAGCAGGGCGCTGGCGTCGAGGTCGAAGTCGGCTCCGGTGGTGGAGCGCGCGTCCCAGCCGAGACCGACGAGCACCTGGGTGAGGTTCGGTGCGGCCTTGGAGAGGGAGACATTGCCTCCCTTGGCGAGCGTGACGCCCATGTTCGTGTCCTCCCCGAGAAGTGGAACAGGTGGTGAGCGCGTCCGGCGCCGCACCACAAGAGGTGCGGCGCCGGACACACGAGCGGTCGGCTCAGACGTTGACGCCGAAGTCCTGCGCGATGCCGCGCAGGCCCGAGGCGTAGCCCTGGCCGATGGCGCGGAACTTCCACTCCGCGCCGTTGCGGTACAGCTCGCCGAAGACCATCGCGGTCTCCGTCGAGGCGTCCTCGCTCAGGTCGTACCGGGCGAGCTCGCTGTTGTCCGCCTGGTTCACGACGCGGATGTAGGCGTTGCGCACCTGGCCGAAGGACTGCTGGCGGCTCTCGGCCTCGTAGATCGAGACCGGGAAGACGATCTTGTTGACGTCGGCCGGGACCCCGGCCAGGTTCACCTTGATGACCTCGTCGTCGCCCTCGCCCTCACCGGTGAGGTTGTCACCCTGGTGCTCGACGGAGCCGTCGGGGCTCTTGAGGTTGTTGAAGAACACGAAGTTCGCGTCGTTGGTGACCTTGCCCTGGTCGTTGGTCAGCAGGGCGCTGGCGTCCAGGTCGAAGTCACCCCCGGTGGTGGTGCGTGCGTCCCAGCCCAGACCGACGATGACCGCGGTCAGGTTGGGGGCGGCCTTGGTCAGCGAGACGTTGCCGCCCTTGCTGAGGCTGACTCCCACGAGTCCTCCCAATGGTGTGAGGGGCCGGCTTGGACAGCGTCCCCGTCGTGCGTTGGCATCGGATCAACGAATGGATCCTAGTAACCGGTTCCCGGGTCAAACAGACGATTCGGCCGAACGATCATCGGGTGTCGGCCGGGCGGGACCGGGCACGGTGCCGCGGTCAGATGGTGTCGAGCGCCTTGAGGTACTCGTTCAGGTCGCGGGCGTCCGGCAGGGCGTTGACGACGGTCCAGCGGACCACGCCCTCCTTGTCGATGATGAAGGTGCCGCGCACCGCGCACCCCTTGTCCTCGTCGAAGACGCCGTAGGCGCGGCTTACCTCGCCGTGCGGCCAGAAGTCGGAGACCAGCGGGTACTCCAGGCCCTCCTGCTCGGCGAAGACGCGCAGGGTGTGGATGGAGTCGTTGGAGACGGCGAGCAGCTGGGTGTCGTCGTTGACGAACTTCGGCAGGTTGTCGCGCAGTTCGCACAGCTCGCCCGTGCACACGCCGGTGAAGGCGAACGGGTAGAAGAGCAGCACCACGTTCTTCTCGCCGCGGAAGTCGCTGAGCTTCACGGTCCGGCCGTGGTTGTCCTTGAGCTCGAACTCCGGGGCCTTGGTGCCGACCTCGATAGCCATGGAAACGCCTTCCCTTCAATGGGCCGATCTGGTGAACCCCACCCTACGCACCCCCCTATGCACAGGGCCCCCTCAGGCTGTGCCTGAGGGGGCCCTGTGGGGCGTGAGGGTGGATCAGCGCTTGGGGGACTTCAGGCGGGTGCCCGACCAGTCCTTCCCGACGCTGACGCTCTTGGCCGCCGACAGTCCGGCGGTCTGCGCGGCGTCGTTGACGTCGCTGGGCTCCACGTATCCGTCCCGGCCCGTCTTCGGGGTCAGCAGCAGGACCGCGCCGCCGTCCTCAAGGAGACCGATGGCGTCCACCAGGGCGTCCGTAAGGTCGCCGTCCTCGTCGCGGAACCACAGCAGCACGACGTCGGCGACGTCGTCATAGTCCTCATCGACGAGATCCTGGCCAATCAGGGACTCGATGCCCTCGCGGAGATCCTGGTCGACGTCGTCGTCGTAACCGATCTCCTGGACCACCTGTCCGGGCTCGAACCCCAGCCTCATGGCCGGGTTGGTCCGCTCCTCCGCGTGGTCCGCGGTCGCGCTCACGGCTTGCCTCCTGATCTTGATTCGGTAAGTTCTGCAGCCGCGCGCATACGCGTGGCATTGGGCGTAGTCCACACGGGCGGGACGAATCTCGCAAGTACCCGGCCTCCGAACCCGCCCTTTGGGGGTCAGTGTGGCGGTGTTCAGGGACATCCGCATCCCCGTCGGTGATTCATCCCACACCATTGGTGACTGTTTGCGCCGTTCTGTTCCTTTGGGTACTCCAATCGGGCCCGAACACCCTTCGGGAACGGTTGGCCGGGTTGAGCGTAAGGTTGCGATTTGGCCCGACCCGTCCAGGCCCTGAGCCTACTTCCTGCTCGGGTGACGGTTACCTCTCGGTTACCTCTCAGTAGAGATGACGTTTGCGCCCCAGCGGTACACGATGGGATGCGGCGCAGAATTGGCTGTCTTCCGCATCCCCCGACAGTGAAGGAACAGCGTGGCTTCCGGATCCGATCGCAACCCGATCATCATTGGCGGCCTGCCGAGCCAGGTCCCGGACTTCGATCCCGAAGAGACCCAGGAGTGGCTCGACTCCCTGGACGCCGCCGTCGACGAGCGCGGCCGCGAACGGGCCCGCTATCTGATGCTCCGGCTGATCGAGCGGGCGCGCGAGAAGCGCGTGGCCGTGCCCGAGATGCGCAGCTCGGACTACGTCAACACGATCGCCACCAGGGACGAGCCGTTCTTCCCCGGCAACGAGGAGATCGAGCGCAAGGTCCTCAACGCCACGCGCTGGAACGCGGCCGTGATGGTGTCCAGGGCGCAGCGCCCGGGCATCGGCGTCGGCGGCCACATCGCCACGTTCGCCTCCTCCGCCTCCCTGTACGACGTGGGCTTCAACCACTTCTTCCGGGGCAAGGACGAGGGCGACGGCGGCGACCAGATCTTCTTCCAGGGCCACGCGTCGCCCGGCATCTACGCCCGCGCCTTCCTGCTCGACCGCCTCAGCGAGCAGCAGCTCGACGCGTTCCGCCAGGAGAAGTCGAAGGCCCCGTACGGGCTTTCCTCCTACCCGCACCCGCGCCTCATGCCGGACTTCTGGGAGTTCCCGACCGTCTCGATGGGTCTCGGCCCGCTCGGCGCGATCTACCAGGCGCGGATGAACCGCTACATGCAGGCGCGCGGCATCGCCGACACCTCCAAGTCGCACGTGTGGGCGTTCCTCGGCGACGGCGAGATGGACGAGCCCGAGTCGCTCGGCCAGCTGTCCATCGCGGCCCGCGAGAACCTGGACAACCTGACCTTCGTCGTCAACTGCAACCTCCAGCGCCTGGACGGCCCGGTGCGCGGCAACGGCAAGATCATCCAGGAGCTGGAGTCGCAGTTCCGCGGTGCCGGATGGAACGTCATCAAGCTGATCTGGGACCGCAGTTGGGACCCGCTGCTCGCGCAGGACCGCGACGGCATCCTGGTCAACAAGATGAACACCACGCCGGACGGCCAGTTCCAGACGTACGCCACCGAGACCGGCGGGTACATCCGGGATCACTTCTTCGGCGACGACCAGCGGCTGCGCGCCATGGTCGAGAACATGACCGACCAGCAGATCCTGCACCTCGGGCGTGGCGGCCACGACCACAGGAAGATCTTCGCGGCGTTCTCGGCGGCCAAGGCGCACAAGGGCCAGCCGACCGTGATCCTGGCGCACACCGTCAAGGGCTGGACGCTGGGCCCGAACTTCGAGGGCCGCAACGCGACCCACCAGATGAAGAAGCTGACGGTCGACGACCTCAAGGGCTTCCGGGACCGGCTGCACATCCCGATCACGGACGCCGAGCTGGAGTCCGGCGCGCCGCCGTACTACCACCCCGGACGGGGCTCCGAGGAGATCCAGTACATGCACGACCGCCGACTCGGGCTCGGCGGCTACGTGCCGACCCGCGTGGTGCGTTCGAAGCCGCTGGCCCTCCCCGAGGACAAGACGTACGCGGTCGCCAAGAAGGGCTCGGGCAACCAGTCGATCGCCACCACGATGGCGTTCGTCCGCATCCTGAAGGACCTGATGCGGGACAAGGAGATCGGCAGGCGGTTCGTCCTCATCGCGCCCGACGAGTACCGCACCTTCGGCATGGACGCGTTCTTCCCGAGCGCCAAGATCTACAACCCGCTGGGCCAGCAGTACGAGGCGGTCGACCGCGAACTGCTGCTCGCCTACAAGGAGTCGCCGACCGGGCAGATGCTGCACGACGGCATCTCCGAGGCCGGCTGCACCGCCTCGCTGATCGCCGCGGGTTCGGCGTACGCCACGCACGGCGAGCCGCTGATCCCGGTGTACGTCTTCTACTCGATGTTCGGTTTCCAGCGCACCGGCGACCAGTTCTGGCAGATGGCCGACCAGTTGGCGCGCGGATTCGTGCTCGGCGCGACCGCGGGACGTACGACTCTGACGGGCGAGGGTCTGCAACACGCGGACGGCCACTCGCAGTTGCTCGCCTCGACGAACCCGGGCTGCGTCGCCTACGACCCGGCGTTCGGCTACGAGATCGCGCACATCGTCAAGGACGGTCTGCGCCGGATGTACGGCCCGGACAGCGAGGACGTCTTCTACTACCTCACCGTCTACAACGAGCCGATCCAGCACCCGGCCGAGCCGGCGGACGTCGACGTGGACGGCATCCTCAAGGGCATCCACCGCTACAGCGCAGGCACTTCGGGCGCCATTCCGGCCCAGATCATGGCGTCCGGCGTGGCCGTGCCGTGGGCGCTCGACGCGCAGCGGATCCTCGCCGAGGAGTGGAACGTACGGGCGGACGTCTGGTCGGCGACCTCCTGGAACGAGCTGCGCCGCGAAGCCGTCGAGGTGGAGGAGCACAACCTCCTGCACCCCGAGGAGGAGCAGCGCGTCCCCTATGTCACGCGGAAGCTCCAGGGCGCGCAGGGTCCGTTCGTGGCCGTTTCCGACTGGATGCGGGCCGTTCCGGACCAGATCGCGCGCTGGGTGCCGGGCACCTACCAGTCGCTCGGCGCGGACGGCTTCGGCTTCGCGGACACGCGGGGGGCTGCCCGCCGCTTCTTCCACATCGACGCCCAGTCGATCGTGCTGGCCGTCCTCACGGAGCTGGCGCGCGAGGGGAAGGTCGACCGGTCGGCGCTCAAGCAGGCGGTTGATCGGTACCGGTTGCTGGATGTGGCTGCGGCTGACCCCGGTGCGGCTGGCGGCGACGCGTAGTAGTGCGGGGTGCGGTGGGTGCTGCGGGGGTTTTCCCCGGGCCCCATCGCTTCCGCCTGTTGTGTGTTTGGTGCGGGTTGTCCGTGGCTGGTCGCGCCCACGCGGCGGAGCCGCAAAATGTCAGAGCCCCGCGCCCCTGGCAGGTGACCCCGCACAGACCTTTAGCTGGCCCCGCACAGACAGGTGGAGGGGGCGGGTTCCCTTGTGGGAAGCCGCCCCCTCCACCTGTTCACGGCTACGTCAGAAGACTCCGTTGCCCACGCTCGCCGCGCCCGCCAGCCAGCTGATGGCCGGCAGGGTGTCGATGCGGGCGGGTACTACTCCTCAGCTCTCCCACACCTTGAACGCCCGTACGCGATAAGGGACTTGGGGCATCCAGGTCCCGGCGCCCGGATGCGTGTCGAACTCGGCCGTCTCCGCGCACTCGGCGGACTGGTAGGTCGTGACCGGGCGCCCCATGCGGTCGGCGAGGGACTGGGCGTCGGTGCCCGGCGGCAGCGTGGTGCAGCTCTCCATGTCGATGTGCGTCAGGTCGTACACCTGCCGTGCTCCTTTGAAGCCCGCCTTGCTCCAGAGGCAGAGCTCGCCCGCCGCGCAGTCCCCGAGGCGCGGGCCCGAGGCGGCGTGGGCGGAGGTGGGCAGCAGGAAGGCGGTCGCGGCGAGCAGGGCCACCGTGGTCGTCGTCGTACGCATATGAGGTCAACTCCCGTGTCGATTCGATCCGTTGGATCATGGGAACGCGGGGCCGGCGGGGGCGGTTCCGGGTTCCCGGGGACGTGGGGCGAGATCATCCGGATAGGTGAAAGCCCCGCCGGACCGGGCCGACGGGGCTTTCACGTACGGGAGTTGACGGGATCAGATGTGGCCCGCGCCCGCGGCCGCCTCCGCGTTCTCGCCGCGCTTGGTGAACATGGCGACCGCGGCGGCCACGACCGCGACGATCCCGGCGACCGTGAACGCGCTGCTCATGCCTGACACGAACGTGTCGTGCGCGACGCCCGCGATCTTGGCGGCGACCTCCGGCCGAGTGCCCGGCGCGACCGGGGCGGCGCCGACCGACACGGCCGAGGACGCCTGGGACAGCGGCTCGCCCTCCAGCTTGCCGAGCCCGGCCGCCGACCAGTTCTCCGGCAGCTTGGAGCTGATCTGCGAGGACATCACGGCGCCGAGCACCGCGGTGCCGAGCGAGCCGCCGACCTGCATGCCTGCCTGCTGGAGACCGCCCGCGACGCCGGACAGCTCGATGGGGGCGTTGCCGACGATGACCTCGGTGGCGCCGACCATGACCGGGGCGAGGCCGAGGCCGAGCAGCGCGAACCAGATCGACATGGTGACGGTGCCCGTGTCGACGGTCAGCCGGGACATGCCGAACATCGCGACGGCGGTGCAGACCATGCCGCCGACCAGCGGGACGCGCGGGCCGAGCTTGGTGATCAGGGCGCCCGCGATGGGCGAGGCGACGATCATCATGCCGGTGAGCGGCAGCAGATGGAGCCCGCTGTCGACGGCCGACATGCCGTGCACGTTCTGCAGGTAGAAGGTGACGAAGAAGAGGCCGCCCATGAAGGCGAACGCCATCAGGATCATCAGGACCGTGCCCGCCGACAGCGGTACGGACCGGAACAGGCCGAGCGGGATGAGCGGCTCCCTGACCTTGGTCTCCCACAGGGCGAAGAGGACGAAGCAGATCACAGCGGCCGCGATGAACGCGAGCGTCCTGCCGCTGCCCCAGCCGTACTCCGAGCCCTTGATGAGCGCCCAGATCATGCAGAACATCGCGACCGACAGAAGCACGATGCCGAGGATGTCGAACGACCTCGGCGCGTTCTCCGCGCGGTGGTCGAGCAGGATCAGCAGGCCGAGGACCAGGGCGATCGCGCCGACCGGCACGTTGATGAAGAAGACGGACTGCCAGCTGACGTGCTCGACGAGTACGCCGCCGAGGATCGGGCCGCCCGCGGTGGAGGCGCCGATGACCATGCCCCAGATGCCGATCGCCATGTTCAGCTTCTCGGCCGGGAAGGTGGCGCGCAGCAGGCCGAGCGCGGCCGGCATCAGGAGCGCGCCGAACAGTCCCTGCAGGACACGGAAGGCGATGACGAAGGTGACGCTGTGGGAGAGGCCGATGGCCCCGGAGGCGGCGCCGAAGCCGACGACGCCGATGAGGAAGGTCTGGCGGTGGCCGAACCGGTCACCGAGCTTGCCGGCGGTGATCAGCGAGACGGCCAGGGCCAGCATGTAGCCGTTGGTGATCCACTGGACGTCCTGCAGCGAGGCATTGAGGTCGTGCTGGATGGCCGGGTTGGCGATCGCCACGATGGTGCCGTCGAGCGCGACCATCATCACGCCGATGGCCACGGCGAAGAGCGTCAGCCAGGGGTGGCCGCGCAGCCCCTTGGCCGGCGCCGGTATCTCGTCCTGTGGCGCCTTTTCGACGGTGGTCTGACTAGTCATGCGATCCAGGCTAATGTCAGCCGCTGACAGTTGACAAACCATTTCACAAGTCGGTAGCTGTCACGTGGCTCACAGCTAAACTGAACACGCCGAATTGACTGAAAGAGGACCACGAAGTGACGGTGGAGCAGCGGCCCATGGCGCCGAGCGGCGGCCTGCGCGAGCTGAAGAAGCAGCGCACCCGGGACGCACTGCTGCGGGTGGCCCTGGAACTCTTCACCACCAAGGGGTACGAGCAGACGACCGTCGACGAGATCGCGGACGCGGTCGACGTCTCGCAGCGCACCTTCTTCCGCTACTTCGCCAACAAGGAAGCCGTGGTCTTCGCGGCCCAGGACGCCATCGAGTCGCACTTCGTCGACGCGCTGCGCCAACGGCCGCCCGCAGAGGGCCCGTTCACCGCCATGCGGCGTGCGGCGCTCTCGGCCTGGGACACCATCGAGGAGCTCCTGTCCCCCGTCGTGCCGGTCACCCTGTACATGCGGACGTACCAGGTGATCGAGTCGACCCCGGCGCTGCTCGCGGTCCATCTGCGCCGCTCGGCGGAGGTGGAGGAGCAGGTCGCGCGGCTCATCGCCGAGCGCGAGGGCCTCGACATCGACACCGACCCGCGCCCTCGGGTGGCCGTGGCCGCCTTCACCGGCGTGATGCGGGTGGCGGGCGGGCTCTGGGGCCAGGGCGAGGACCCCAGCGTGGCCGCGATCCGCGAGCTGACCGCGAGCTACCTGGACCATCTCGGCCCTGCCTTGGCCGACGACTGGCGCGCCTGACTCACGCCGCGAGGGTGACGGCCGACACGCCAGGACCGCACCCCGGACGTACGGAGCGTGCGCCCGCGCGCGCTCTTGGTGAGACCACCCCCCGGTCAAACGTGATCTGAGTCACTGTCAGCCCGGTGGACCTCCAGGGTCTCCTACTGTGGTCAGCAGTGACTTCCTTCGACTCCTCCCCCACACTGAACGCCTGGCGCGCGCTGCTCGCGCTCGCCGTCGTGTTCGTCATGCTCGCGACCTCCGGCTGGACGGCGATCCGCGGCCACGCAGGCGACTCCGAACCGCGTGCGAAGGCGCTCGCCGCCTGGGCGCGGGGCACGATAGACGGCCACAAGCTGCCCAAGGCGGACGCCACCGCCCAGCAGCTGGCACAGTTCTTCGGCTCGCTCACCCCCGCCGAGCAGGGCACGCTCGCCCACCAGTACCCGCTGGTCGTGGGCAACCTGAACGGTGCCCCCGTACCGCTGCGCTACCGGGCCAACCGTGTCGCGCTCACCGAGGCACGCGCGGTCGAGGAAAAACGCATGGTCGACACCAGGCTCTCGGCCGACGGCCGCCAGGACGCGGGCCGCCGGATGCACAGGTTCGACTCGCTGCTCGACGACGGCCGCCAGATCCTCGCCTTCGATCCCTCCGACACCGGCCGGGTCGCGGAGGTCTTCGGCGACCTGGACCACGCGGAGCGGGTCTCGGTGATCGTCCCCGGAGTCGACACCGACGTCCTGACCTTCGAGAAGACCAGCAAGAAGAACACCGCCCCGGTCGGCATGGCCCAGTCGCTGTACGCGGCCGAGCAGGCGGCCGCGCCGGACACCCGGACCGCCGTCATCGCCTGGGCCGACTACACCGCACCGGCCGGTCTCGGCATGGATGCGGCCATCGGCAAACTGGCCGAGGACGGTGCCGTACGGCTGTCGGCGATGGTGCGCGCGCTGCCCGGGAAGTCCTCGGTCGAGCTGTTCTGCCACAGCTACGGCTCGGTCGTGTGCGGCGTCTCGTCGCGTCAGCTGCCGCCCCGGGTCAGCGACATCGCGGTGGCCGGCAGCCCCGGCATGCGGGTGCGCAACGCCGCCCAGCTGGACACCTCGGCGCGGGTCTGGGCGATGCGGGACAAGGACGACTGGATCCAGGACGTGCCGTACCTGGACGTCGCGGGCCTCGGCCACGGCGCCGACCCGGTCTCGGCTGCCTTCGGGGCGCGGGTCCTGTCGGCGGCCGGAGCCATCGGCCACACCGGCTATTTCGAGCCGGGCACCAAGAGCCTCGCCAACTTCGCCGCCATCGGAGTTGGCGCGTATCAGACGGTCGGCTGCGCCGACGGCGGGGCCGGCTGTGGCAGCGGGATTTCCGACCGGCCGGCGGCTTGACGGGCACTGTGACGGGCTGACACGCGTAGACACCGCGTGATCGCCGGAGCGGTCGCGCGATGGCGGGGTTTTCTCCGAGGGGGGACGCGCGGGCGTGCGCCGCCTACGATGAGGCGCATGGGTGATGTGCTGGCCGGAATTCATGCCACCTGGGAGTTCGAGTCCGACTCCGTGCTCATCCGCTTCGAACGGGGGATCCGTGCGCCGAAGCTGTTCCAGGCGCTGCGCGAACGACGTATCCCCCACGAGGCGTTGGAGTCGGTGACGCTCGCCCCGGGCAAACGCGGCACGGTGGTGCTGCACGCGGTGCCGAGACCGGGCGCCGACCCGCTGATGGATGCCGCCGCGGGCCAGTTGAAGGAGTCCTGCGACCCCTACCGCCTGGTCCTTCCGGCCGAGCGCGAGACGCTCGCCGAGTACTACGCGGACGAGCTGCGGGACGCCTTGCCGCCGGACGCCTCCGGACCCGCCGAATGCCATCTGGTGGCGGCGCCCGAGGCCCCGCTGAGCTTCAAGGCGTACGACGGCAGGGCCGCCTTCGACGGCCGGCAGGTCACCTTCCGCTGGTTCTGGACGGGCGCGTCCTCCGAGAAGTGGAAGGCCGGCGACCAGACCTTCCCGGTCGCGGCGCTCAGCGGCGTCGAGTGGCGCTCCCCCGAGGTCTTCGACGGCCACCTGCGCCTGCTGCGCCGCGAGGCCGACGGATCCGCCGCCCAGGCCGACCGGGACCCGGCGTCCGTGGTCTTCGGCCTCGGCTACGGCCCGGTGCACGAGTCCCTGCCCTTCGCGGCGGCGGTCCTCGCGGCCGTACGGGGCGGAGGCGGCCCCGCCATCCCGCACCAGCCGGTCCCGGTCGCGGCGGGCAGGCGCGACCCCGCGGACATCGCGGAAAGGATCCGCCACCTGGGTGACCTGCACCGGGCGGGCCTGGTCACGGACGACGAGTTCACCGCGAAGAAGACGGAGCTGCTCGCGGAGCTGTAGAGCGCCGCACTGATACCCGGGTCCGGGGTGCGGGTGGCACCCCGGTATGACGCGCGGGAGCCCCGGTCCTGCCTACGCTGGCCCGGTCATGAAGATCGCACCCATCCCCCACCGCGCGCTCGCCCTGCTGCGGCCACCGCCCGAAGCCACCCGGCCGCTGTTCTCGCAGGCGCCCAAGCGCTGGCAGCGCTGGAGCCCGTACGTCGTCGTCGGCTGCTTCGTGGTGGCGCTGCTGCCGATCACCATCACCGTGCTCGCCGGCGACTACCGGCTCGGCGGCGGCTGGGCCGGGGCGCTGGGGGTGGCCCAGACGGTGCCGCTGCTGCTCGCCGTGACCCGGCCGATGCTGGCCTGGGTGATCGTCCTGGCCTTCGACGTGCTGGGCGCGCTCCTGCTGCTCGACGCCGATACGGTGGGCCGCGCCTGGCCCTGGACGCCCACGGTGATCGTCGGCTACCTGGCCCTCATGGCCTGCCTCGGGCTGCGCGAGACGACCCGCACGCTCGTCGCGGTGTGGCTGACGACGGGCGCGGCCAGCCTCGCCCTCGGCATCTTCCCGCCGAGCGGCTCCACCAGCACGTACGTCCTGCTCTTCGTGCTCACCGGCGTGATGCTGGCCTTCACGGGCGCGGTACGCAGCCGGAAGGAGGCCGAGCGGGCGCTCGCCGAGCAGGAGACGATCAGCGAGGGCGAGCGCGCCCGGCGCACCCTCCTGGAGGAACGCGCCCGGATCGCGCGCGAGCTGCACGACGTGGTGGCCCACCACATGTCGGTGATCACCGTGCAGGCCGATTCGGCGCCGTACCGGCTGACCGGGCTCGACGAGGCGGCCCGCGGGGAGTTCGAGTCCATCGCGTCCAGCGCCCGGGAGTCGCTGAGCGAGATGCGGCGCCTGCTCGCGGTGCTGCGGAGCGACGGCAGCGGCGAGGAGGGCGGTGAGCGGGCTCCCCAGCCCGGCGTGGACCGCCTCCAGCAGCTCGTCGAGGCGACGGTACGGGCCGGACTGCCCGCCCGCCTCTCGCTGGCCGCGGACCTGCCGGCGCTGCCGCCCGCGGTCGACCTGTCGGCGTACCGGATCGTGCAGGAGGCGCTCGCCAATGTCGTACGGCACGCGCCGGGCGCCACGACCCGCATCTCCGTCACGTGCGACGACCGGCATCTGACGGTGATCGTCGTCAACGGCCCGGCAGCGGGCCGCACTTCACCGCTGGAGGCCTCCGGTACGGGGCACGGGCTTGTCGGCATGCGTGAACGCGTACGGTTGACCGGCGGGTCGCTGGATACGGGGCCGTTGCCGGACGGCGGCTTCCGGGTCGCGGCGCGCCTGCCACTGGACTGTGCTTCGGCACCCGAACTCCCCTCATAAGGAAGTTAGTTGACCATCCGCGTGATCATCGTCGACGACCAGGCCATGGTGCGGGCGGGGTTCGCCGCGCTGCTCTCGGCGCAGGCCGACATCGACGTGGTGGGCGAGGCGCCCGACGGCCGCCAGGGGGTCGAGGTGGCCCGCTCCACCCACCCGGACGTGGTCCTGATGGACGTCCGCATGCCCGAGATGGACGGGCTCGCCGCGGCCCGCGAGATCCTGGACCCGCCGGTGGGAGTCGTCCACCGGCCCAAGGTGCTGATGCTGACCACCTTCGACGTCGACGACTACGTGTACGAGGCGCTGCGCGCGGGGGCATCCGGGTTCCTCCTGAAGGACGCGCCGCCCGCCGACCTGATCGGGGCGGTACGGGTCGTGGCGGCGGGAGAAGCCCTCCTCGCCCCCTCCGTGACGCGGCGGCTCATCGCGGACTTCGCGGCGCAGCGGCCGGCGCCGCGCAAGGGGACGGCGGCGTTGCGTCTCAACGGGCTGACGCCCAGGGAGACGGAAGTGCTGGAACTGATCGCCCGGGGCCTCTCGAACCAGGAGATCGCGGGGCGGCTGGTGCTGGCCGAGCAGACCGTGAAGACGCATATCGGCCGGGTCCTGGCGAAGCTGGACCTCCGGGACCGGGCCCAGGCGGTGATCTTCGCCTACGAGGCGGGCGTGGTCCGACCTGGCGACCCGGGCTAGCCCCGACCCCCTCAGGGGCCACGCGGGCCGACCCCGGGGCTCGCCCCAGACCCCGAACGGCCCCACCCCACCCCTTCCCGGCTGTGACACTCTGCGGCTCCGCCGCGTGGCTCCGGGGCGGGTTGCACCGGGGCAGGTCCGCTGGGGCACTGCCCCCGGACCCCCGCTGCGCGGACGGTTTTCGGCTGCGGACCGTGGACGGCTGGTCGCGCAGTTCCCCGCGCCCCTAACAGCGTCGGTGCTGGCCAGGACCGGCAATTTCAGCCCGTCCGGCGTTTGAGGACGAGCGCCCTTCAGGCGCGAACGGGGTCTGGGGCGGAGCCCCAGGGTCCTTCACCCCCGGAGGGTCTCGGGAAGGGGCGGGGTGGGGGAAAGTCCCACCCGCCCCCTACCCAGGTACCACCCCACACCTGGCCCCCCAGTGTGACGCCCCGCGCCCCACCCCCTTCCTACCTTCCTCCCCGTCAAGGGACAGACCCGAGGAGAGGAAGCCGCGGCATGCATCGGTTGCGAAGGGCGATGGTTGCCTCCGCGTTGGTGGTCACCGCCATCGCGGGCACGGCGGGGTGGGCCACGGCCGATGCGCAGCAGGCGGTCACCGGGCCGCCCCCCGGCGCCGCCGCCTGGCGGGCCGACACCGTGATCGGGCGGCCCCTGCCCGACCCCGCGAGCGCGACGCCCCGCGAAGTCGCCCTGTTCTTCGCCGGGTTGAGCGAGGCAGAGCAGCAGACGCTCGTCCGGCGGCACCCCGAGACCGTCGGGAACCTCGACGGCGCCCCCGTACACCTGCGGTACGAAGCGAACCGGCGGGCCATAGCGGAGTCCCACGACCCCCGGTTCGCGCGGCTCGCCGAGCCGTCCCGGCAGATCCTCGCGTTCGACCCCCGGGGGCGGGGTCAAGTCGCCGAGGTCTACGGGGAGTTGGACGACGCCGCCCATGTCTCCGTCATCGTCCCCGGCTCCGACATCGACGCCGCCACCTTCGACCGGACGAACGATCCCTACGGCACCCCCGCCGGGATGGCCGCCTCGCTGCGGGACGCCACGCACGACGCGACCGCCGTGATCGCCTGGGCCGGGTACACCACCCCCGTCGGGGTCGGGCTCGACGCCGCGACCGGGGGGCTCGCCGAGGCGGGGGCCAAGCGGCTGAGCCGGTTCACCGAGGGGCTCGACGCGGTCGGCGCGCCCGACCCGGTGCTGTTCTGCCACAGCTACGGCTCCGTGGTCTGCGGGCTCGCCGCCAAGGACACCGACGCCTCGGACATCGTCGCGCTCGGCTCCCCCGGCATGCGCGCCGACACCGTCGACGACCTGGGCACCGACGCCCGGGTGTGGGCCGCCAAGGACCCCACGGACTGGATCGACGACGTACCGCACGTCGAGTTCGCGGGGCTCGGCCACGGCGCCGACCCCACCGACCCGTCCTTCGGCGCCCGCCGCGTGCCCGCCGCCGACGCCAAGGGGCACACCGGCTACTTCGCCCCCGGCACCGAGTCCCTCGCCGCCTTCGCCGCCATCGCCACGGGAGATGTTCGATGAGTGCCTTGACCAGGGCCGTCGCGGACATCGAGCGCGCGACCCCCGCCCACCGCGACCGCGCGATCGACGGGCTGCGCGCCCTCGCGCTGCTGGCCGTGCCGACCGGGCACTGGCTGCTCGGCGGGTTCACCCGCGACAGCGGCGGCGCGCTGCACAACGCCAGCCCGCTCTCCACCTTCGGCGGCTTCGCCCCGGCCAGCTGGATCCTGCAGATGCTCGGCATCTTCTTCCTGGTCGGCGGCTACGCGTCCGTCCTGTCCTTCCATCGCCGGAAGGGATCCACGGGCGAGTGGCTCAGGGGCCGCGTGGCCCGGCTCGGGCGGCCCGTGCTCGGCGTCACCGCCGTCTGGGCCGCGATGATCCCGGTGCTCTACGCGCTCGGCGTGTCCCGCGACACCCTGCGTACCGGATCCACGCTCGTGATCCAGCCCCTGTGGTTCGTGGGGGTGTACGTCGGCGTCACCGCGCTCACGCCCTATTGCGTACGCGCCGCCCGGAGGATGGGAGGCTGGGCCGCGGCTCCGCTGCTCGGCGTCGTCGCCGTCGTCGACTTCCTGCGGTACGGGCCGTACGCCGACTCCATGCCGTCCTGGCTGTCGATCGTCAACATCCTGCCCGGCTGGATGTTCGCGTACCAACTCGGCGTCTCCTGGGGGGAGAAGAGGATCGGGCGCAGGGGCGGGTGGGCGCTGTTCGCGGGCGGGGCACTGCTCTTCGCCGCGCTGCTCGTCCTCTTCCACTACCCGGCGTCCATGGTCGGCGTCCCCGGTGAGGCACGTACCAACTCGCATCCGCCGTCGCTGCTCGTGCTCGCGCTCGCCGCGGCCCAGTCCGGCGCCGCGATCCTGTTGCGCGACCGCATCGCCAACTGGCTCAAGCAGCCTGCCCTTTGGGCTCCGGTCGTGGTCGTCAACCTGTCCGCGATGACCATCCTGTGCTGGCACCAGACGGCCATGCTCGCCGCGGCCGTCCCTGCCTCGTTCGCCGGGCGGGTGCCGGGGCTCACCACAGCGCCCGACACACTCGCCTGGATCGCTGAACGGCTCGCCTGGATGCCGGTGTTCGCGGTGCTTCTCGTGCTGATCGCCCGCTACGCGCGGGGCTTCGAGGCGCCCTGGACGAAGGCGACGAAGGCCCGCCGGGCAGCGGCGGGGCTGCTCGCGGCGGGCTTCGCGGTGTTCGCCCTGGGGCTGGCGTGAGCCCCCGCTGTTCGCGCGGCCTACTGCTCGCGGGCCGCCGAGGTGGACGACATGTCGGGGTAGCGGTCGCCCGCGACCTGCCCGGCGACGGGCTCCAGGAGCGCCAGCTCCTCGGCGCTCAGCGTGATGCGGGTCGCCCCGGTGTTCTCCAGGAGGCGGGTGCGCTTGCGGGTGCCCGGGATCGGGACGACGGTCAGGCCGTGCACCTGGGCCCGCTGCTGCACCCAGGCCAGCGCGATCTGCGCGGTCGTCGCGCCGTGCGCGGCCGCGATCTTGTGGAGCGGTTCGAGCAGGGCCGCGTTGGTCTTGGCGTTGTCCCCGGTGAAGCGGGGCTGGAACTGGCGGAAGTCCCCGCCGGAGAGGTCCTTGCTCGCGTCGGCGAACGCCCCGGTCAAAAAGCCGCGGCCGAGCGGCGAGTACGGCACGAAGGTCACGCCGAGTTCGGCGGC
Organism: Streptomyces sp. NBC_00212; assembly: GCF_045206365.1. Classification (NCBI taxonomy): domain Bacteria; kingdom Bacillati; phylum Actinomycetota; class Actinomycetes; order Kitasatosporales; family Streptomycetaceae; genus Streptomyces; species Streptomyces sp. NBC_00212. The sequence continues at coordinate 6,033,685 of NZ_CP108115.1, read as the reverse complement.
GGCCGGCACGGCGCTGCGCTCGACGTCGCGGCTGAAGACCGACCACTCCGACTGGAGGGCGGCGATCGGGTGCACGGCGTACGCCTCGCGCAGCTCGGCGCCGGTGACCTCGCTCAGGCCCAGGTACTTGATCTTGCCCTCCTGGACCAGCTCGGCCATCGCGCCGACGGACTCGGCGAGCGGCGTCCGCGGGTCGCGGCGGTGCATGTAGTAGAGGTCGATGGTCTCGATGCCAAGGCGGCGCAGGCTCGCCTCGACGGCCTTCTTGATGTACGCGGGGCTGTTGTTGATGGCCCGGTAGTGCGGGTCGTCCGCGCGGCGCTCGATGGCGAACTTGGTGGCCAGGGTCACCTCGTCGCGGTGGGCGGCGAGGAACGGGGCGAGGAACTCCTCGTTGGCCCCGGAGCCGTACACGTCCGCGGTGTCGATGAGGGTGACGCCCGCCTCGACGGTGGCTTCCAGGGTGTCGCGGGCAGCGGCCTCGTCGGTGTCGCCGTAGAACTCGCTGATGCCCATGGCGCCGAAGCCCTGGACGCCGATCTGGGGGCCCTCGGTGCCGAGCCGGACGGTGCTGATCTTCTCAATCGGGCTGTTGCTCATGGGTGTTCAGGCCCTTTCCGACGCCCTGCGGACGTCCGCTTCCGACACCCTGCGGGCGTCGGCGTAATAGTCGATCTTGTAGTCGAGTACGGCGAGCGTGTCCTGGAGCTCCGCCATGCGCGTGATGACATCGCGCCGGGTCTGCTCCAGGAGCTCTTGGCGCGCCTCGAAGGTGTGTGCCCCCTCGCGGACGAGTTCGGCGTAACGGACCATGCCGGCGACCGGCATGCCGGTGAGCCGGAGCTTGCCGACGAAGGACAGCCAGTCCAGGTCCTTGTTGCTGAACCGCCGCTGGCCGGTGTGCGAGCGGTCCACGTGCGGCATGAGGCCGATCCGCTCGTACCAGCGAAGGGTGTGCGCGGTGAGTCCGGTGCACGCCACGACCTCGCTGATCGTGTAGCGGTCCTGACCGTCGGGGCGCGGGTGGAGCGGCTGCGTCGCGCAGAGGCCCTGCCGGACCCGCTCCACCGTCACCGCTGTGCTCTCGATCACCGTCATGACCTCCACGCTAGGACCTTGGAGTGCACTCCAAGCAAGCGAATTCGCCTGCGTATTCCGTGTCGTATTCCGGGTGTCGTGTTCCGTGTCTTGTTTCGTGTCCTGTTCCCAGCCTGGTTCCGCCCCGCAGCTCTCGCACCCCCGACCCGGCGGAGCGCATAGGCTCGTACGCATGGAGCGCCTGCGGATCATCGAGACCTGGCCCGTACCGACCGCGGCGGCGGCCGTGGTGCGGGCCGACGGAACGCTTGCCGGCACGCACGGGCCGGTGTCCCACCGGTTCCCGCTGGCCTCCGTCACCAAGCCGCTCGCCGCTTACGCGGCCCTCGTCGCGTACGAGGAGGGGGCGATCGAGCTCGACGAGCCGGCCGGGCCCGCCGGCGCCACCGTCCGCCACCTGCTCGCGCACACCTCGGGGCTCGCCTTCGACGAGCACAGGGTGATGGCGCCGCCCGGCGAACGCAGGCTCTACTCCAACGCCGGGTTCGAGGCGCTCGGCGACCACATCGCCAAGCAGTCGGGCATCCCCTTCGCCGACTACGTACGCCAGGCCGTCCTCGAACCGCTCGGCATGACGTCCAGCACGCTGGAGGGCTCGCCCGCCAAGGACGGCGTCTCGACCGTCGAGGACCTCGCGAAGTTCGCCGCGGAGGTGCAGGCGCCGCAGCTCCTGCACCCGGCCACGGTCGCCGAGGCCATGCACGTCCAGTACCCGGGCCTCAAGGGCGTACTGCCCGGCTACGGCCACCAGAACCCCAACGACTGGGGCCTCGGCTTCGAGATCCGCGGCTCCAAGTCCCCCCACTGGACGGGCAGTTCGTCCTCCCCGCGCACGTTCGGCCACTTCGGCCAGGCCGGTACGTTCCTGTGGATCGACCCGGACGCGGGCCTCGCCTGCGTCGCCCTGACGGACCGTCAGTTCGGCCCCTGGGCGGCTGAGGTGTGGCCGGTGTTCACCGACACGGTCCTGGCCGAATTCACACGGAGCTGAGCTCCCAGAACAGCACCTCGGCGCCCTCGGCCGCCGTCAGCTCCAGGCCGAGCGCCCCGGTGATCCGCGCCGAGTCGCCCGGCCCGAGCTCCTCCTTGGCCAGGCGCACCCGGCCGCGCACGACATGGACGTACACGCCGGGCGCGTCCGGCACGGCGGTGCGCTCGCCGGGGGCGAGGCGGCGGACGTACAGCATGGCGCCCGCCGGCAGCACCGCGTAGGGCGTGGAGTCCGCGATGCCGCGCACGATGTCGTACGCGGGCTCACCGCCGGGCTTCTTCGGGGCGAGCCACATCTGGAGGAAGACCAGCGGGGCATCGCCTTCGTTGCGCTCCTCGTGCCGCACGCCGCCCGCGGAGCTCAGGCACTGCACGTCGCCGGGGCGCACCAGCGTGGTGTGGCCCGCCGAGTCGCGGTGGGTGAGCTCGCCCGCGATGACCCAGGTGAGGATCTCGGTGTGGCTGTGCGGATGCTCGTCGAACCCCGCACCGGGCGCGAGCCGCTCCTCGTTGCAGGCGAGGACCGGGCCGAAGCGGAGGTTGTCCGGCTCGTAGAACCGGCCGAAGGAGAAGGCGTGCAGGGACTCGATACCGGCGTCCGGGTCGCCGCCCGGGTAGCGCTCGTCGCCGCGCCTGACAGAAATCACGGCTACCACGGTAGACCTAGCGGCAGATGGGGGGTGGAAGAAGGAGCGGGGCTGGGGTGCGTGCATCGCAAGGCGGAGGAGGGAGTCGACGCGGAGCATCGGCGACCGACGACAACGCGGCGAGGTGCGTGCCCCAGCCCCGCGACGCCGCCCCCCATTTGTCGCTAGGTCTCACCCCGGCCCGGCGGCGAGGGTTCCCGATAAGGCAGTCTTGTCCCCGTGCCAGCACCCGATCCCGTACACCCCGCGAAGAATGCCCATCCGCATGCCGCGACCCTGAAGCGTCTTGAGCAGTCCTCGGGGCGGCTCGCCGCGAACGCGATCGCCCGCATGGACGCGACGCTGCCGTGGTACCGGGCGATGCCGCCGGAGAACCGGTCGTGGATCGGTCTGGTCGCCCAGGCCGGTATCGCCGCGTTCACCGAGTGGTTCCGGCATCCCGAGACGCCGCAGGCGATCTCGACCGACGTCTTCGGCACGGCCCCGCGCGAACTGACGCGGGCCATCACGCTGCGGCAGACCGTCGAGATGGTGCGCACCACCATCGAGGTCATGGAGACCGCGATCGAGGAGGTCGCGGCCCCCGGCGACGAGTCGATCCTGCGCGAGGCGCTGCTCGTGTACGCCCGCGAGATCGCCTTCGCGACGGCCCAGGTGTACGCCCAGGCCGCCGAGGCGCGCGGCGCGTGGGACGCCCGGCTCGAATCCCTGGTCGTCAACGCGGTGCTGTCCGGCGAGGCCGACGAGGGCGCCGTGTCCCGGGCCGCGGCGCTCGGCTGGAACTCGCCGGAGCACGTGTGTGTCGTCCTCGGCACGGCGCCGGACGGCGACAGCGAGCTCACCGTGGAGGCGATCCGGCGGGCCGCCCGGCACGCCAAGCTCCAGGTGCTCACCGGGGTGCTCGGCGACCGCCTGGTCGTCATCGCGGGCGGCAGCGACAACCCGCTGGCGGTGGCGAAGAGCCTGATCGGGCCGTATGCCGCGGGTCCGGTCGTCGCGGGCCCCATCGTCCCGGACCTGCTGGCCGCGACCCGGTCCGCGCAGGCCGCGGCGGCAGGGCTCAAGGCGTGCTCGGCCTGGCAGGACGCGCCCCGGCCGGTTCTGGCGGACGATCTGCTGCCGGAGCGGGCGATCGCGTCGGATCCTGCCGCGCGCGAGCAGCTGGTGGAGGAGATCTACAGACCGCTGGAGGAGGCGGGCTCGGCGCTCCTGGAAACCTTGAGCGTTTATCTGGAGCAGGCGAGCAGTCTGGAGGGCGCGGCCCGGATGCTGTTCGTCCACCCCAATACCGTTCGCTACCGGCTCCGACGTGTGACGGACGTCACCGGGTGGTCACCCTCCGATGTGCGCTCGGCGTTCACGCTGAGGATCGCGCTGATCCTGGGGCGCCTGGCCGACGGAGATTCGCAGTCCTAGACTTTTGTCGGACACCCACAATTCCCCCGACGGTTCTTCGTCCCTGTCCCCACGGGCGCGCGGAGCCGTCCACAAGAGAGAGTGTGAGAGTGCTCGTACTCGTCGCTCCCGGCCAAGGCGCTCAGACGCCCGGCTTCCTGACCCCCTGGCTCGACCTCCCCGGCGCTGCCGACCGGCTCGCCGCGTGGTCGGACGCCATCGGTCTTGACCTCGTCCACTACGGCACGCAGGCGGATGCCGACGCGATCCGCGACACCGCCGTGGCCCAGCCCCTGCTGGTCGCCGCGGGTCTGCTGTCCGCCGCGGCACTGGGTGACATCACCCCCGGGGCCGTCGCGGGGCACAGCGTGGGCGAGATCACCGCCACCGCTTTCGCGGGCGTCCTCTCCGAGGAAGCCGCGCTCGGCTTCGTACGCAAGCGGGGCCTGGGCATGGCCGAGGCCGCCGCCGTCACGCCGACCGGCATGGCCGCCCTGCTCGGCGGCGAGCCCGAGAACGTGCTGCCGCACCTGGAGAAGCTGGGCCTGACGCCGGCGAACGTGAACGGCGCGGGCCAGATCGTGGCCGCCGGCACCGCCGAGCAGCTCGCGGCCCTGGAGGCCGACAAGCCCGAGGGCGTGCGCCGCGTGGTGGCCCTCAAGGTCGCCGGCGCCTTCCACACGCACCACATGGCTCCGGCCGTGGCGGCCCTCGACGAGGCGGCCAAGTCGCTCGCCATCGCCGACCCGAAGGTCACGTACGTCTCGAACGCGGACGGCAAGACCGTGGCGAGTGGCCAGGAGATCGTGGCCCGCCTGGTCAACCAGGTCTCCAATCCGGTCCGCTGGGACCTGTGCATGGAGACCTTCAAGGACCTGGGCGCGACGGCGCTGGTCGAGCTGTGCCCGGGCGGCACCCTGACCGGGCTCGCCAAGCGCGCGATGCCGGGCGTGAAGACCGTCGCCCTGAAGACCCCCGCCGACCTCGACGCGGCTCGTGCGCTCATCGCCGAGCATGCATCCGCCTAAGGAGCCGAGAGCCATGTCGAAGATCCGGCCCAGCAAGGGCGCCCCGTACGCGCGCATCATGGGCGTGGGCGGCTACCGTCCGGTGCGCGTGGTGCCCAACGAGGTGATCCTGGAGACGATCGACTCCTCCGACGAGTGGATCCGCTCCCGCTCCGGCATCGCCACCCGCCACTGGGCCTCCCCGGAGGAGACCGTGGCCGCGATGTCGATCGAGGCCTCGGGCAAGGCGATCGCGGATGCCGGCATCTCCGCCGAGCAGATCGGCGGCGTGATCGTCTCCACCGTCTCGCACTTCAAGCAGACCCCGGCCGTGGCCACCGAGATCGCCGACAAGCTGGGCACCGGCAAGGCGGCCGCGTTCGACATCTCGGCCGGCTGCGCGGGCTTCGGCTACGGCCTGACCCTGGCCAAGGGCATGATCGTCGAGGGTTCCGCCGAGTACGTGCTCGTCATCGGCGTGGAGCGGCTCAGCGACCTGACCGACCTCCAGGACCGCGCCACCGCGTTCCTGTTCGGCGACGGCGCGGGCGCGGTCGTCGTGGGCCCCTCGGACGAGCCGGCCATCGGCCCCACGGTGTGGGGTTCCGAGGGCGACAAGTCGGAGACCATCAAGCAGACCGTGCCGTGGACCGAGTACGACAGCTCGGGCAAGTTCCCCGCGATCACGCAGGAGGGCCAGGCGGTCTTCCGCTGGGCCGTGTTCGAGATGGCGAAGGTCGCCCAGCAGGCGCTGGACGCGGCCGGGATCAGCCCGGACGACCTGGACGTCTTCATTCCGCACCAGGCCAACATGCGGATCATCGACTCGATGGTGAAGACTCTCAAACTGCCGGACCACGTCACGGTCGCCCGTGACGTGGAGACCACCGGCAACACCTCGGCCGCCTCGATCCCGCTCGCAATGGAGCGGCTCCTGGCGACCGGACAGGCGAAGAGCGGCGACACCGCGCTCGTCATCGGCTTCGGGGCGGGTCTCGTGTACGCCGCGACGGTCGTTACCCTCCCCTAGGCACTCCGGATCTTCCGGAAGCCCGTAATTCGAAGCATTAACACCGAAGGAGCGCCAACATGGCCGCCACGCAGGAAGAGATCGTCGAGGGTCTCGCCGAGATCGTCAACGAGATCGCTGGTATCCCGGTCGAGGACGTCCAGCTGGACAAGTCCTTCACCGACGACCTGGACGTCGACTCGCTGTCCATGGTCGAGGTCGTCGTCGCCGCCGAAGAGCGCTTCGACGTCAAGATCCCGGACGAGGACGTCAAGAACCTCAAGACCGTTGGCGACGCCGCCAGCTACATCCTGAAGCACCAGGCCTGATTCAGGACCTGAATTCGGGCTGCCACCCAGCGGTGGCGCCGCTGATTCACGTCCCTTACACACGTGGAGAAACTTCCTGTGAGCTCGACCAATCGCACCGTGGTCGTCACCGGTATCGGCGCAACCACACCGCTGGGTGGCGACACCGCCTCGACCTGGGAAGGTCTGCTGGCGGGACGCTCCGGTGTCCGCCCCCTGGAGGGTGAGCGCTTCGCCGAACTGCCGGTCCGGATCGCGGCCCCGGCCGCGGTCGACCCGAGCGAGGTGCTGCCCCGCCCGCTGGCCCGCAAGCTGGACCGCTCGGCGCAGTTCGCGCTGATCGCGGCCAAGGAGGCCTGGGCGGACGCGGGTTTCTCCGCCCCTGCGGGCGACGAGTCCGGCGTCACTCCGGAGCGGCTCGGCACGGTCATCGCGTCGGGCATCGGCGGTGTCACCACCCTGCTCGACCAGTACGACGTGCTGAAGGAGAAGGGCGTACGCCGCGTCTCCCCGCACACCGTGCCCATGCTCATGCCGAACGGCCCGTCGGCCAACGTCGGCCTTGAGGTGAACGCCCGCGCCGGCGTCCACACCCCCGTCTCCGCGTGTGCCTCGGGTGCCGAGGCCATCGGGTACGCCGTCGAGATGATCCGCACCGGCCGCGCCGATGTCGTGGTCGCCGGCGGCACCGAGGCGGCCATCCACCCGCTGCCCATCGCGGCGTTCGCCAACATGATGGCGATGTCCAAAAACAACGACCACCCCGAGCAGGCCTCGCGCCCCTACGACAAGGCCCGCGACGGCTTCGTCCTGGGCGAGGGCGCCGGCGTGGTGATCCTGGAGTCCGCCGAGCACGCCAAGCATCGCGGCGCCCGCGTCTACTGCGAGGTGCTCGGCCAGGGCCTCTCGGCCGACAGCCACCACATCGCGCAGCCCGAGCCGACCGGCCGTGGCGTCGCCGCCGCGGTGCAGAACCTGCTCGACTCGACGGACCTGAAGCCGTCCGAGGTGGTCCACCTCAACGCGCACGCCACCTCGACGCCGCAGGGCGACATCGCCGAGATCAAGGCGCTGCGCAAGGTCCTCGGCGACGACCTGGACCATGTGGCGATCTCCGCGACGAAGTCGATGACCGGCCACCTCCTCGGCGGCGCGGGCGGCATCGAGACCGTCGCCACGGTCCTCGCCCTGTACCACCGCACGGCCCCGCCGACCATCAACATCGACGAGCTCGACGAAGAGGTCGACCCGGGCCTGGTGAGCGGCGAGCCCCGCAAGCTCCCCGAGGGTTCGATCTCCGCGATCAACAACTCGTTCGGGTTCGGCGGCCACAACGTGGTGCTCGCCTTCCGTTCGGTCTGAGCGCGCTCCGTACGCACGTCGGAGGGCCCCACCGTGGCCGGTGGGGCCCTTTCGCGTACGCGGTTCAGAGGGCGCGGTTCAGACGACCTGGTGCAGCCAGCGGACCGGGGCGCCCTCTCCCGCGTAGCGGAAGGGCTCCAACTCGTCGTCCCATGGCTTGCCGAGGAGCTTGGCGATCTCGGCCTCCAGGTCGGTCTCGCCCTGGACGGAACGGGCGAGAGCGGCGCGCAGCCGGTCCTCCGGGATCATGATGTCGCCGTGGATGCCGATGACGGCGTGGAAGATGCCGAGGTCGGGCGTGGCGCTGTAGCGCTCGCCCTCGGCCGTCGCGCAGGGCTCGGCCGTGACCTCGAAGCGCAAGAGGTGCCAGCCGCGCAGCGCGGAGGCGAGTTTGGAGGCGGTGCCGGGTTCGCCCCGCCAGGAGAATTCGGCTCTCCACGTGCCGGGCGATGCGGGCTGGCGGATCCAGTCGAGCTGGACGCGCACCCCCAGGACGCCGGCCACAGCCCATTCGACGTGCGGGCAGAGCGCGCGCGGGGCGGAGTGGACGTAGAGAACTCCACGTGTCGTCACCGGGACCTCCAGTGCGGTTCGAGGTTCGCCTTCCCCAGCGGCCTCGCGCCCCTGCCGTTCCCGGTCAGGACAGCACCTGACATTCTGCCCCTGGGTTCAACAGTAAACAGCATCGGGAGCTAATCTCCTGAAATGGGACAGTATGTGACGTGATGTAATTTACCGGAGACGTCTGGCGTGGTTCCTCTGGCTGGACGGGCCAAAGCTACCGCGCGGAGCTGTGCCAAGGGTGTCGTAATGTCGGTCGGAGCGCCTTCGAACACCAAGCTTTCACTCGCGAGGACGCCGCGAAAGCCGAACGACCGCCGCACGGAGGGGGACCCGGGATGCCGGACAGCCGCCGGAGCCGTCCTGCCCGCACCACGGCCGCCCTCCTCGCGGCGGCCGCCCTCGCCCTGACCGCCGGCTGCCAGTCCGGCGGCGGCCACTCCTCCGCGAGCCCGGCCGCCTCGAAGAAGCCCTCGCCGAGCCCCTCCCCCGCCTGGGACCGCAGCCCGAAGTCGGTGGCCGCGGTGGGCGACTCGATCACCCGCGGCTTCGACGCCTGCACGGTCCTCGCCGACTGCCCGGAGGTCTCCTGGGCGACCGGCAGCGACGCCCAGGTCGACTCCCTCGCGGTCCGCCTCCTGGGCGCGGCGGCCCCCGCCAACAGCTGGAACTACGCCAAAACCGGCGCCAGAATGGCCGATCTGCCGGCCCAGATGGACCGGGCCGCGGCCCAGCACCCGGGTCTGGTCACGGTGATGGCGGGAGCCAACGACGCCTGCCGCGGGGATGTGTCGGACATGACACCGGTGAACACGTTCCGCACGGAGTTCGAGACGTCCCTGCGGCGGTTGCGCGCGGTGTCGCCGAAGTCCCAGGTGTACGTGTCGAGCGTGCCCGACCTGAAACGGCTCTGGTCGACCGGGCGCGGCAGCCCGCTGGGCAAGCAGATCTGGAAGCTGGGCATCTGCCAGTCGATGCTGGCCGACGCCGACGACCTGGGCGCGGCCGCGACCGAGCGGCGCACCGAGGTGTACGACCGGGTGGTGTCGTACAACAAGGTCCTCAAGGACGTGTGCGCGAAGGACCGCGCCTGCCGTTACGACGGCGGCGCGGTCTTCGACTACGACTTCGGCGGCGACCAGCTGAGCCCCTGGGACTGGTTCCACCCGAGCAAGAACGGGCAGGGCCGCTTGGCGGAGATCGCGTACGGAAAGGTGACGGCGGCGGGCTGACCAGCGGGGTCGAAGAACCCTGGGGCTCCCGCCCCAGACCCCGGAGGCTGCCCCACCCCGCCCCTTCCCGAAACCCGCCGGGGGTGAGGAAGAGGTGGGAAGCCGGTTTCCTGGGGCTCCGCCCCAGACCCCGTTCGCGCCTGAAGGGCGCTCGTCCTCAAACGCCGGACGGGCTGAAATGCTCCGGTGCGGGCCAGGGTCGATCCCGCCAGGGGCGCGGGGAACTGCGCGAGCACCACGCACGGCCCGCGGCCGAAAACGGGGTTAGGGGCGCGGGGAACTGCGCGACCAGCCGCAGCGGGCCCGCACCCATAACTGGACCGCACCCCGCAGGGCTCCGCTCAGACCTCCAGCGTCGCGCTGAGTCGGGCATCCCCCAGGGAGTGGCAGGCCCGCACCTCGTACTGGCCCGGGACGAAGCTCCACGCCCCCGCGAGCTCGTCCCAGATCTCGAACGCCCGCCCCCGCAGGGGGATTTCGACCTCGACGGCGTCTCCGGGCGCGGCCTCCACCGAGGCGAACCCCGCCAACCAGCGGCGCGGTCGCGGCACCGCGTCGGCGACCGGCGCCAGGTAGATCTGGATGGTCTCGCGCCCGGCACGCGCACCCGTGTTGCGGACCCGGACCTTGGCGTGGGCGGGGGTCGCCTCCAGGGACTCGTACTCCCAGCTCGTGTAGCCGAGCCCGTGCCCGAAGGGGTAGGCGGGCGCCACCTCGGCCCGGTCGTAGGCGCGGTAGCCGATGAACAGGCCTTCCTCGTAAGGGAGTTGGCCCTCCGTCGGGCGGACCTCGGTGACCGGGGCGTCGGTGAGGCGGGCCGGCCAGGTGGTGGGGAGGCGGCCGCCGGGCTCCGCGTGGCCGAGCAGGACGTCGGCGAGGGCGGCGCCGCCCTCCTGGCCGGGGAACCAGCTCAGGAGCACCGCCGCGACGTCGCCCCGCCACGGGAGTTCCACCGGGGAGCCGGAGTTGACGACCACCACGGTGTTCGGGTTGGCGGCGGCAACAGCGCGCACCAGGTCGTCCTGGCGGCCGGGCAACCGCAGGTCGCGGCGGTCGAAGCCCTCGGACTCGACGCGGTCGGTGGTGGCGACCACCACCACGGCGAGCTCGGCGGCCCGCGCGGCCTCGACGGCCTCGGCGATCAGCTCGTCGGCGTCGCGCTGCGGCCCGAGGTGGGTGAGCGAGAACATCACGGCGGTGAGCGGCGCGCCGGCGGCCTTGTGCACGGTGTGCCGCAGGGACACCTCGACGGGTACGCCCTCGGTGAGGTGGGCGCGGCCGCGTTCGGCGGGGGCGCCGAAGAACGCCTCGAACGGGTCGGCTGCGTCGCTCATCGTCTGCGTGCCGTCCCACAGGAGGCGGCCGCCGACGGTGAGTGTGTAGGCGCCGATGCCCCGGGTGCCGAAGGTGTGCTCGCCGCTCTCGCGCGGGGCGAAGGTGCCGGTGACCTCGACGGAGTGCAGCGCGTCGCGGGTCACCCCGGCGGGCAGGTCGTCGCCGATCCACTGCACCTGGCCGCCCGGCAGGGACCCCGTGCCGAGGACGTTCCCGTCGGCGTCGCGGCAGACGGCGTGGAGCTCGAACCCCTGGTCCGCGGGGGCGAGTTCGTCGCTCGGGTCGGCGCCGACCGTGTACGTCAGCGCGCCCTCGGGCAGGGCCGCGGTGAGGCCGATGAGCGGGGAGACCACGCGCTCGGGGAAGACGGTCGCCGAGCCGCCGCCGAGGACGCGGGCGTCGCGGGCGGCGGCGCCGATCAGCGCCACCTTGCGGACGCGGGCCGGGTCGACGGGCAGGGTGTCGCGTTCGTTGCGTACGAGGACGAAGGCGCGGCGGGCGACCTCGCGGGCCAGCGCCTGGCCGTCGACGGCGGCGGGGAGTTCGGTGACGGCGGCGTCGACGCCGTCGAGGATGCCGACGCGCGCGGCGAGCCGCAGCACGTTGCGCACCGCGTCGTCGACGACCGCCTCGTCCACGTCGCCCTTGCGGACGGCGGCGGCCAGCGCCTCGCCGTACACGGTCTTCGGGCCCGGCATCGCGACGTCGAGCCCGCCGAGGATGTCGCCGACGGTCGAGCGGGCGGCCATCCAGTCGGAGACGATGAACCCGTCGAAGCCCCACTCGCCGCGCAGGACCTCGTTCTGGAGGTAGCGGTGCTCGGTCATCGTCACGCCGTTGACCTGGTTGTACGCGGCCATGATGCCCCAGGGGTGGGCGTTTTCGACGATGGCCTCGAAGGGGGCGAGGTAGAGCTCGCGCAGCGGGCGCGGGGCGATGACGTTGTCGACGGTGAAGCGGTCGGTCTCGGCGTCGTTGGCGACGAAGTGCTTGACGGTGGTGCCGACACCGCCGCCCTGGACGCCGCCCACGTAGCCGGAGGCGATCTCGCCGGTGAGGTAGGGGTCCTCGGAGTAGCACTCGAAGTGCCGGCCGCCGAGCGGTGAGCGGTGCAGGTTCACGGTCGGCGCGAGCAGCACGTGGACGCCCTTGCGGCGGGCCTCCTGGGCGAGCAGCGTGCCGGCCCGGCGGGCAAGGGCCGGGTCCCAGGTGGCGGCGAGCGCGGTCGGGGACGGCAGGGCGATCGAGGGATCGTCGGCGGTCCAGCGGACCCCGCGCACCCCGATCGGGCCGTCGGACATCACAAGGGAGCCGAGCCCGATCTGGGGCAGTGCGGGCAGCGACCACATGTCCTGGCCTGCGAGCAGCCGGGCCTTGGCCTCCAGATCGAGCTTGCCGAGGGCCGTCTCGACGGCCTCGCTGTAGTCGGGGGTGGAAACGGGTGCGCCTGCCACGGCCGTACCTCCTCGTAGAAGTCCGCTGGTGGGACCATGGTGACCGGTCTACCTGTAGAGCGGTAGGGTTAGTTACCTGTCCGTGATAATCGAATGCCGTACGGTCCTCTCGGAACACCGACGGACCGGCACGGAGCGGGGGCAGACATGGCGAGGACCAGGAGCGCCAGAAGCGAGGAGCGGCGCGCAGACATTCTCCGCGCCGCCCTGGAGGTCATCGCGGAACGCGGCTACCGGGGCGCCTCCCTCGGCGCGGTCGCCGAGCGCGTGGGCCTCACCCAGCAGGGCCTGCTCCACTACTTCCCCACGAAGGAGGCCCTGCTCGTCGCCGTACTGGAGGAGCGGGACCAGTGGGACACCGGCGGGCGGCGGACGTCCACCGACGGCTGGCGCCTGGAACTGCTCGCCTCCCTGGTCGAGTACAACGCGATGCGGCCCGGCGTCGTCCAGACGTTCTCGGCGCTGCTCGGCGAATCGGTGACGGACGAGCATCCGGCCCGCCCCTTCTTCACCCGCCGCTACGCGCAGGTCCGCGAGGAGATGGCGGGCGTGCTGCGCGCCGAGTTCGGCGACCGGCTGCCCGGCGGGCTCACCCCGGAGCGGGCGGCCCCGCTGCTCGTCGCGGTGATGGACGGCCTCCAGTACCAGTGGCTGCTCGACCCGGAATCGGTCGACATGGCGGCCGCCTTCCACGACTTCGTGGCACTGCTCGGGATCCCGGACGGCACTGACGGCTCATAAGTCCCTCTATCCACACCGGACTTCCGTGCGAATACTGGGCGGCGACCGGACTTCGACGGAAGGATCTGTGGTGCGACGACGTGTACGGGTGGCGGGGCTCGCCTTTGTGGGCACGGCGATGACGTTCTGTACGGTGCTCGGCCCGGCCCCCGCGCAGGCCGCGACCGCGCCCCGGCAGGCCACCGTCGAGGAGCAGCGCCTCGACGAGGCGGTGCCGAAGGAGATCCTGGCCCGCAGCGGATTCGCCGACGTGGCACCGGAGTTCACGCGGAAGCTGGCGGCCGCCCGGTCCTACGGTGCGGCCCAGCGGCTCGTCGAGCGCGAGGGGACGCGGCTGTGGAAGCGGGCGGTGGACCGGGTGCAGGGGCGCGGCCCGGCGGGCGGCGACCTGAGCCGCGACGACGACCGCCCGCTGTACTGGGCCCGGCTCGGCCTCACCCGTGAACTCCGGCTCTGGGAACCGGAGTTCGGCCTCTCGGAGGCCGACCGCGGCAAGCTCATGGACCGCCTGGAGCAGACCTCGCGCGGGCAGAGCAGCGTCGACTATCCCGACGGCAAGGGCTTCAAGAAGATCCTGCTGACCGGCTTCGACCCGTTCACGCTGGACAGCGACATCCGGATCAGCAATCCGTCGGGGGCGACCGCGCTCGCCCTGGACGGCACCTGGATCCGCACCGCCGACGGGCAGCTCGCGCGCATCGAGACCGTCACCTTCCCGGTGCGCTGGCAGGACTTCGCGGACGGTGTGGTCGAGAAGGCACTCGCGCCGGTGCTGCCGAAGGTGGACGCCTTCACGACGGTGAGCCAGGGCCGGGTCGGCCGCATCGACGTCGAGCGGTTCAACGGGGCCTGGCGGGGCGGCTTCCCGGACAACGACAACGCGTCGAGCACCGGGCAGGTCCCGGTGAGCGACCCGGCGACCCAGCCGCAGTGGACCCGGACGACCCTGCCGTACCAGGACATCGTGGCCGCGAACACCGGCCGCTTCCCGGTGTACGACCACACCGACGTCACCGAGATCCCGGCCGGCGCGACGGCCCCGGTGGACCGCCCCGACGGGCCGACCCCGGGCTCCACCGCGCGGGCCGGGGGCGGCGGCGACTACCTCTCGAACGAGATCGCCTACCGCGCCACCCTGCTCCGCGACCGCCTGGGCCTGAGCATCCCGGGCGGCCATGTGCACACCCCGGTCCTGCAGTTCGGGCCGGGCAACACCGATCCGGCGACAGGCACGGTGACGGATCCCCAGTTCGTACGCAACCGGCTGGACATCGTGGCGCAGCTGCGGGCGATCGTACGAGTGGCGGCGGAATAGCCCCCCCCCCGAAGGGCCCGCACGGATCAACTCCGGGCGGGCCCAAGGGAGTTCAGTACTGCTTCACGATCCTGCCGCGCAGGCCGAGCAGCGCGTCGACGGCCAGGAAGGCCAGCAGGCTGATCCCGAGGAGCGGCACGAACCAGCCGACCACCGCGGTCACCACCGCGAGCGGGAGCAGCACCGGCGGCGGCACCTTGCGCCAGGCGCCGCGCGGCTGCGGGCGCCCGACGCCGAGCGCCCGCCCCTTGGTGGGCCTGCGCTGCCACCACATGCGGTAGCCCCAGACGATGAGCGCCATCAGCGCCACGGCGAGGACGGCCAGGGCGAGCTGGTTGGGCAGGCCCAGGAAGACGCCCATGTGCGCGTCGATGCCGAACCGGGTCAGCTGGGCGAGGACCGGATAGTCGGAGAAGCGCAGCACGTCCATGACCTTGCCGTCGGCGGGGTCGATGGCGACCGCGTCGAGGTGCACGGGGAACTCGGTGTCGCGCTCGCGCACCACGAAGCCCTTGCCCGCACTGGGCAGGCTGATCTGGATGCTCGCCCGTACGCCCTGGTCACGGGCGGTCTCGGCGACCTGGTCCAGGGTGAGCGTGGAGGGCGCGGCGGGCGGCATGACCATGCCCTCGTGGTGCTCGTGGCCCCCGCTCATGCCTCCGGCGGTGGCCGCCGCGACGGTGGGGGTGGCGCCGCCGAGCCGGTCCTTGAGGTCGGCGATGTTCTCGCCCGCGTACCGCGACCAGGTGAGGCCGGTCGCGGAGAGCAGCACCAGGCCGACCACCGCCCACAGGCCGACCGAGCCGTGCCAGGACAGGGTGCGGCGACGGCCGGTGAGCCCGCGCTCGGGGCGAAGGAGCCTCGCCCGCCTGCGCCGCCCGACCCACAGCGCGAGTCCGCCGAAGGCGACGACCCAGAGCCAACTGGCCGCCAATTCACTGTAGTTGCGGCCGAACTCGCCGAGCTTGAGGTCGGCGTGGAAGGAGGAGAGCCAGCTGCGCAGCGGGAGCGCGCCCGAGCTTCCGGTGCTGGTGAGGGCGCCGCGTACGTCATTGGTGTACGGGTTGACGAAGACGGCGAGGGACTCGTCCTCGGCGAGGCCCGGGGTCTTCATCAGGACGCGGGTGGTGGCGCCTTCCTCGGGCGAGGGCCAGACCGCGGTCACATAGCCCTCGGGGTGGGCGGCCTTCGCGGCGGCGACCTGGGCGGTGAGCGGCTGGGTGGCCTCGCCCACAGGGACCCGCAGTTCGTGCCGGTACAGGACGTTCTCGGCCTGGAAGGACAGCGCGTAGAGCAGGCCCGTGACGGCGGCCAGGAAGAGGAGCGGGGCGATCAGGACGCCCGCGTAGAAGTGCAGCCGCAGGACGAGGGGGCGAAGTGCGCCCCAGACGGAAGGCTGTGGGGTGCTGGATGGCGCGGTTTCCCGCGATGGGGTGTCGACGGACATGAGGATCCTGAATCCTGACGATCGGCGTGGGCATGGGTGAAGGGACCCCTGGCCACGCCCCGCGCCGGATCAGGCGAGGGCGAGCCGGCCGGGGGCCGTGGCTCGGGTGACTCCCCGGGCCGGCGGACCCCGCCGGATGAAGGCGTGACTGTGCACCGCGCCGCGCAGCCTCGGGCGCGGGCGGTGGTGCGGGCGCGGCCTGCGTACGGGCCGCGACGGCGCGGGCACGCAGGTGCGTACGAGAGCGAGGGCGCGGCGCAGTGGCCGCGCGCCCAGGACACCGAGCGCGCCGACGGCCCTGGCCAGCCGGAACGCGGCGGCCTCGCCGCGCCACAGCCAGATGCCGCAGATCAGGGCGGCCAGGAGGTGCGCGGCGAGCATGCCGCCGGACATGGTGTGCGCGGCGGCGTCCATGGCCATGTCGTGCGCCTGGCCGGCGGCCCCGGCCATGGAGTCCATGCCTGCCATGCCCGCCATACCGGGCATGTCCTGCATCGCGTGGCTGTCGGGCGGGTCCGGCACGAGGTGGACGTACCGGGCGCCGCACGTCATCGTCGGCATGGGCATGGGCGCGGCCGTCGAATCCGACCCGTGCGCCGTCCCCGGCATCCCGGCCATCGGCTGGGTCTTGGCGAAGAGGACGTGCAGGGCACCCTGGGCCGCGACCTG
This sequence comes from Streptomyces sp. NBC_00212, assembly GCF_045206365.1. Taxonomy (NCBI): domain Bacteria; kingdom Bacillati; phylum Actinomycetota; class Actinomycetes; order Kitasatosporales; family Streptomycetaceae; genus Streptomyces; species Streptomyces sp. NBC_00212. The sequence continues at coordinate 6,017,115 of NZ_CP108115.1, read as the reverse complement.
GCCGCCCGCGATGGCGGCGACCCCGCGCTGCCGCCCGGCCGCGCACCAGGCGACCGCTCCCGTGGCGACGAAGGCGGCGAGTAGCACGGGCAGCGGAATGTCATGCCCAGACATGGACGAATGCCCCACCGCAGCCAAAGCGACGCACAACGCCGCGAACATCGCGGCCCGCAGGGTGCGCAGCGGCGACCGGGCATTCGTCATGACGGCCAGATCATGCCATTTGCGCAGGCGGGCGTGGCGATGGGGGTGCCTGGCCCGGCACCAGGCCGCGGCGCGGGCACCCCCGAGGCTGCGCCCCGACCCCCGCTCTCCCTTCGCCCGCGGACCGTACGTGGCCGCTCGCGCAGTTCCCCGCGCCCCTAAACCCGCCTGCGACCGCGGACCATACGTAGCTGCTCGCGCAGTTCCCCGCGCCCCTAGCAGCACTGGTGCCGGCGGGGTTGGCATCTTCAGCTCTTCCCCTAGCGGGATCGGTACTGGCCCGGGCGGGCATCTTCAGCCCGTGGGGGTCCCCCCTGGACGAAGTCCTTGGGGGAGTTTGAGGACGAGCGCCCTTTAGGCGCGATACGGGGTCTGGGGCGGAGCCCCAGCAGCCACCGGGCCGCACCCGGACATCTCACCCCCGGAGGGTCTCGGGAAGGGGCGGGGTGGGGGAACTACCGGCTCCGCCCCCGCCGCGGATGCGCTCGGCCGCAAGAGCGAGGTCCTGCGGCGCGAGATCAGGGTGGGCCGTGAGCCGATCGCGCACCGCCGCGAGCACCGGAAGCCGGGCCGCCGACGTCGCGAGGCCGACGTTCTTGGCGGCGAGGCCGGTGGCGAAGGCCGCGTCCGTCGCGAACGCCCGCCGCGCCGCGCCACCCAACGCGCTGCCCAGCAGGGCGTGTTCGGCGGTCGCCGCCGGGATGCCAAGCGAGTCCGCGAGGGCCAGCGCCTCGGCGACGACGACCACCCCGCCGATGACCGCCGTGTTGAGGACGAGCTTGAGCGCGGCGGCCGAGCCGAGCGCCCCGCACCGGGTGACCGTGCCGAGGTCGCCGAGCAGCTTCTCGACCCCGTCGACGTCGCCGCCCACCAAAATGCCGAGCTCGCCCGCGGCCGCCTTGCCGACGCTGCCCATCACGGGCGCGTCGAGCAACGTCACGCCGTCGGGCAGGCGGTCGGCGAGGTCGCGCACGGCGTCCGGGCCGATCGTCGACATCTCCAACCAGTGGGCACCCGGCCTGAGTTGGGGCGCCGCGCTGTCCGCGACGGCCGTCACGGCCGCCGGGTCGGCGAGCATGCTGATGACGACATCGGCCTCCCGGACGGCGTCACCGGGGGTGGCCGCGGCAACCGCCCCCAAGGCCGCCAAAACCTGGGCCTTGGCGGGCGTACGGTTCCAGACGGTCAGCGGGTGGCCCGCGGCGAGCAGCCGGGTGGCCATCGGCGTACCCATGCCGCCGAGCCCGAGAAAAGCGATCTTCGGTGTCATGGCTTCGACGCTACGAGGCGCCCTGACATGAAACAAGCGAATGTCTATCATGACTGTCATGCTCCCTACGCATAGCCTGTATGAGGTGTTCCTGCGGGTCGCCGCCGACCGGTCCCTCACCTCGGCCGCCACCGCGCTCGGCTACACGCAGTCGGCCGTCTCGCGCCAAGTCCAGTCCCTGGAGGCCGAGTTGGGGGTGGCTCTGTTCGACCGACTGCCCCGCGGCGTCCGGCTCACCGAGGCCGGGCGGGTGCTGCTTCCGCACGCCGAGGCCGTACGGGACCGGCTCGCGGCGGCCCGCGCGGAGCTCGACGCGCTGCGCACCCTGGACGGCGGGCTCCTCAGGGTCGGCGCGTTCCCGACCGCGGACGCGGCGCTCGTTCCCCGCACCCTGGCCGCGTTCCGCACACTGCATCCACGCGTCAGCGTGGCCCGCACGGAAGGCTCCTCGGGCAAGCATCTGCGCCTGCTCGCCGCCGGGGACCTCGATGTGGCCGTGGTCAGCGACACGGCGGGCCGGAACCTGGCGGGCTGCACCCTGCACCACCTGCTCGACGAGCCCATGTACGTCGCCCTGCCCGAGGGCCATCTGCTCGCGGGCAGAAGGGAGTTGAGACTCGCCGACTTGGCGGACGAGGAGTGGGTGGCCGGGTCGACGCGGCCGGAGGACACCCTGATGCGACCCGCCGCCGAGTCGGGCTTCCGGCCGCGCACCGCGTACGTCGTGCAGGACTGGATCGCCAAGCAGGGCTTCGTCGCGGCCGGTCTCGGCGTGACGCTGCTGCCCGCGCTGGCAGCGGATTCGGTACGTGCCGACATCACTCTGGTCACCATCCACCCCGACGACGTACCCCACCGGGCGATCTACGCGGCGACCCCGCGCGGCCTGGGCCAATCCCCCGCGACGGCCGCTTTCCTGGCCCAACTGAGGGAAACAGCAACGGAGTTGACGGCCAACGGCCCGCGCGGCAGGTGACGGCCGCTACTGCCGCCAGATGACGGCCAGCGTCTTGCTCACCACGGCGACCGCCGCGAACACCAGCGCCGCACCGGTACGCCCCGCGGCGGCCAGCGCGGCCGCGCCGCTGCCGAACCAGGCGAGCTCGAAGAGGACTCGTACCGTGCCGTGCGCCTTGCGTTTCGCGTCGGGCGCCCCGAACAGCGCCCACAGGACGGCGAGTACGGCCGGGGCGCCGATGCCGAGCAGGATCCGCAGCGGCCAGCCCGCGTCGCGGGCAAAACCCCAGTAGCCGGCCGCCCCGAGGACCGCCACTTCGAGGAGGAAGATCAGCAGCAGGTTGAGCGGCTTGAGGAGCCTGAGGGGCTTCATCCGGCCACGCCGGCGCATTCGGTCATGCCGCGATGCTGACCGCGACCGCCCCCGGGATCAAGGGCTTTCCGGGATGCGGACCGATCCTTGACCGGCGCCGACGCCCCTTCCGGACCCGTTCGCTTCGCCAACGCCGTCGCCGTCACCACCGGAATCGGCATCGGAATCGGCCGACTCGCCGAGCAGGTCCCGCACCATCAGCGTCGCGCCCGCGACCGCGCCCGGCATCAGGAAGACCGCGACCAGCGGGACCACGAAGGCGAGGGCGAGCGGCACGCCGAAGCCCAGGACCATCAGGCGGCGCGAGCGCAACAGGGCCAGGCGGGGCCGCAGTTCCATGCCGCGGCGCTGGAGGGCGACCGCGGTCAGCTCCTCGGCGAGGAAGAAGCCGGTGACGCAGAAGCCGATCGCCGGGATCACGCTCTGGCCGATCACCGGAACGAAGCCGAGGCCGAAGAGCAGGATGCCGTAGAGGGCGACCCTGACCAGGATGCGCAGGGAGTCGCGGGCGGAGATCCACAGTTCGCGCCAGAGCGGCAGGCCCGACTCGGGGGCCTCGCCGCCGCTCTCGGCCCGGTCGACGTCCCCGGACAGCTTCTCGTAGAAGGGCTGGCCGACGAGCAGGGTCACCGCCGTGAAGGAGATCACGGCGAGGAACAGGCCGAGCGCGAAGACGAGCGCGGCGAGGAAGCCGCGGAAGAGGCCGAGCCAGGGCGAGGACCAGCCGTCGGCGAAGGGCGTCGCCCAGTCGACGAAGTCGTCGGCACCGTAAGCGAGTCCGACCAGTGCGCCGACGTACATCACCAGGGTGATGAGGCCGGGCAGCAGCCCCACGCCCAGCGATCTGCCGTGGCCGGCGGCCCATCGCTGCCCCTTGACCAGATATCCGAAGCCCGCCCCTAGATCACGCATGACACCGACCTTATCCGGCCGCCGCGGAGCCAGATCCAGCCGCCTCAAAAATTTCTCAGCGCTGCGGGAATGCATGGCGCTAACCAATGGGTTGTGCCCGTCAACAGCAACGATCCCGGGGGGACTTCAATGTCGACCATCAGCAGCACCGACATCAGCACTACGACCGCCGCCACCGTGCAGGGCACCGTCGCCGAGGGTTACGAGGCCGTGCGCGAGGAGTTCGCGGCGTTCGTGGCCGGCGAGGCGCACGACCCGGCGGCCCAGCTCGCCGCGTACAAGAACGGCCGTCTCGTCGTGGACCTGTGGTCCGGGGGCGTCGCCGGGGACTCGCTGACCGGCGTCTTCTCCACCACCAAGGGCGCGGCCCACCTCGTGGTGGCGCTGCTCGTCCAGGACGGCGTACTCGACCTCGACCGCGAAGTCGCGTACTACTGGCCCGAGTTCGCGGCCGAGGGCAAGGGATCGGTGACCCTGCGGCAGCTCATCTCGCACCGCTCAGGCGTCATCGGCTCGGACGGCGGCTTCAGCCCCGAGGAGCTGGCTGACGACCGCGTGATCGCCGAACGGCTCGCGGGCCAGCGGCCGTTCTGGCAGCCGGGCGCGGGCCACGGCTACCACGCGCTCGCGATCGGCGCGCTCACCGGCGAGGTGGTGCGGCGGGCGACCGGCCGCTCCATCCAGGAGATCTACGAGGAGCGCGTCCGCGCCCCGTACGGCCTGGACTTCTTCCTCGGCCTGCCCGAGGCCGAGCGGTCCCGCTACCGCGACGTGCTGCCGATGCTCCCGACGCCCGAGCAGCAGGCCGTCCTGGCGGCGAGCCCGTACGGCCGCTACAACCGCCTGCCGATCGCGTTCAATACGAGCGCCGACCCGTCGTTCGACCTGGTGGGCTTCGTCAACTCGCCCGCCTCGCTCGCCAAGGGCCCCACCTCCGTGGGCGGTTCGGGCAACGCGCGTGGCATCGCCGGGATGTACGCGGCCGTCCTCGGCGAGTTCAACGGCCAGGGTCCCCTCCTGAAGCCGGACACGGTCAGCGAGTTCGCCCGCATCCACTCGCACGGCGCCGACCTGGTCCTGGGCGTGACGTCCGCCTTCGGGCTCGGCTTCGAGGCACTCGGCGTCTCCTACCCGGCGCTGGGCGCGGAGACGTTCGGGCACAGCGGCGCCGCGGGCTCCCTCGCCTTCGGCGACCCTCGCTCGGGCCTCGCCTACGGCTACACGCGGCGCCGGTTCGCCTTCCCGGGCGGCGGCGCCCCGGAGAACGTGGAGCTGTCGCGCGCGGTCTACGACGCGGCGATCGCCCAGTAGAGGGCGAATCCGGATCACTCAGTACGGGATCGCTCAGTGACGGGCGAACCTGTCGAGCGCCGCCTGGGCCGCCCCGCTCATGCCGGAGTGGCCCAGGCCGTGTCCGGCCTCGTCGATCACAAGGAGTTCGCAGCCCGGCCAGGCCGCGGCAAGTGCCCGCGCCGGGTCGGGCGGCGAGCTCAGATCCTGCCCGCCGGTGATGAGGACGGCCGGGATTCCTGTCAACTTGCGTATGCCTTCGACGAGTTGATCGTCATCCAGCCAAGCCGCGTGGCGCCAATAGTGGGTGACCAGGCGGGCGATGGTCATCCGGACGGCCGGGTCGGCGTAGCGCGAATCGCCGAAGTCGTCGACGAGTTGCGCGCCCGCCGGCTGTACGTGGGTGTCCTCCCAGCGGCACCAGTTCCGGGCGGCCTCCGCGCACACGGCCGGGTCGGGGTCGGCGAGCAGCCGGGCGTACGCGTCGACCACGCGCTCGCCCTCGCGGGGCCGGGCGGCGTCGCGGAAGGCCGCCCAGGCCTCGGGGAAGTGGACGCGGACGCCCTCGGTGATCCAGTCCACTTCGGCGCGGCTGGTCGTCACGACCGAGAAGAGGACGATCTCACTGACCCGCTCCGGGTGCGTCTGCGCGTACGCCAGGCCGAGCGTGGAGCCCCAGGAGCCGCCGAACACAAGCCACTTGGCGATGCCGAGGTGCTCGCGGAGCTGCTCCATGTCCGCGATCAGGTGGTGAGTGGTGTTGGTTTCGAGGCCGGTCGCCGCGTCGCTGACGGGCGGCGTCGAGCAGCCGCAGCCGCGCTGGTCGAAGAGGACGACGCGGTAGCGGGCCGGGTCGAAGTAGCGGCGCCAGAACGGCCCCGCGCCGGAACCGGGCCCGCCGTGCACCACGACGGCGGGCTTTCCGTCCGGGTTTCCGCAGACTTCCCAGTGGACGAGGTTGCCGTCACCGGTGTCGAGCGTGCCGTGGTCGTACGGGGCCGTCTCGGGAAAGGTCATGCGGGCCAGCATGGCAAAGGGGCCCGCCCGGCCGGAAGGTCGCGCGGGCCGCATGACGAAGGACCGCACCCGGCGGGAAGCGGGCGGGAAGGCCGGGCACGCGAAAGGACCGCGCCTGTCGGGGCGCGGTCCTTCGTTTCGCGGAGCGCTGGTTACGCGACGGCGAGGTTCACCGTGATGTTGCCGCGGGTCGCCTTGGAGTACGGGCAGACCTGGTGGGCCTTCTCGATGAGGTCCTCGGCGGTGGCGCGGTCCACGTTCGGGATGGTCGCGGTGATCTCCACGTAGATGCCGAAGCCGTCGTCGTTCTTTCCGATGCCGACGTGCGCGGTGACGGTCGAGCCGGAGATGTCGGCCTTCTCGTTGCGCGCGACGACGCCGAGGGCGCCCTGGAAGCAGGCGCTGTAGCCGGCCGCGAAGAGCTGCTCGGGGTTGGTGCCCGCGCCGCTGCCGCCCATCTCCTTCGGCGGGTTCACGACGACGTCCAGCTGGCCGTCGTCGGTGGAGACGCGGCCGTCGCGGCCGTTCTCGGCGGTGGCGACGGCGGTGTAGAGGACCTCGGACTTCTGTATGGACATGCTGGGGTGCTCCTCCTGGGTTCGCGGCCGCTCGCGCCTCACGGCCGCCGGGATGTGGAAAAACCTTATCGGATCGCGGAAACCGTGAGGCGGAGTGTGCGCTGGGTCACTCCGGGCCGCGTACCCAGCCTGCCGAGGAGCTGCCCGCCCGAGCCCTTACTTGCCGAGGGAGACGACCATCTTTCCGGTGTTCTCGCCGCGCAGCATGCCGAGGAAGGCGTCGACGCCGTTCTCGATGCCGTCGACGAAGGTCTCGTTGTGCTTGAGCTCGCCCGAGGCCAGCCAGCCGGCGACCTCGCCGACGAACTGCTGCTGCATGCCGTAGTGGTCGCCGACCAGGACGCCCTTGAGCTGCAGCCGCTTGCCGATGATCATGACCATGTTGCGCGGGCCGGGGGTGGGCTCGGTGTCGTTGTAGGCCGAGATCGCGCCGCAGATGGCGGCGCGGCCGTGCACGTTGAGCGTGGAGATGGCCGCTTCGAGGTGCTCGCCGCCGACGTTGTCGAAGTAGACGTCGATGCCGTCCGGGGCGGCCGCGCGCAGCTGCTCCAGGACCGGGCCCTTCTTGTAGTTGAAGGCGGCGTCGAAGCCGAGCTCCTCCACCAGCCACTTGACCTTCTCGTCGGAGCCGGCCGAGCCGATGACGCGCGAGGCGCCCTTGAGGCGGGCGATCTGGCCGACCTGGCTGCCGACGGCACCGGCGGCGCCGGAGACGAACACGGCGTCGCCCTCCTTGAAGGAGGCGACCTCCAGGAGACCCGCGTACGCGGTGAGGCCCGGCATGCCGAGGACGCCGAGGTAGGCGGAGAGCGGAGCGAGCCCGCCGTCGACCTTGGTGGCGTGCTTGGCGTCGAGGTCGGCGTACTCGCGCCAGCCGAGCCCGTGCAGCACGTGGTCGCCGACCGCGAACCGCTCGTCGTTGGAGGCGACGACCTCGCCGACCGCGCCGCCGTCCATCGGCCGCTCCAGCTGGAACGGCGGGACGTAGGACTTCGTGTCGTTCATGCGGCCGCGCATGTACGGGTCGACCGACATGAAGAGGTTCCGGACCAGGATCCGGCCCGGCGCGGGCGCGGCGACGGGGGTCTCGCGCAGCGCGAAGTCGGACGGCACGGGCCAGCCGTTCGGGCGGGCGACGAGGTGCCATTCACGGCTGGTGGCGGGGAGTGCGGGCGAGGTGGCCATGGGGTGCGTCCTCCTGCGAATCACATGCTGATCAATACGTCGAGTACGCCGATACGGGGGCGCAGTAGGTCGAGCGCCCCGAATACTTCAGGTACTGAAAGAACAATGCGCCCAGATATTTGAGATTGTCAAGTAACTCGGTAGGCTGAGGGGTATGGCCCCCCGAATGGATCCCCTGAGCCTCGAAGTCGTCGAGCTGATCGGCACGGTCGTCGGCCGCTACTACGAGGAGTACGAGCGGGCCGCCGCCGAGCACTCCCTCACCGGCGCGCAGGCCCGGGTCCTCGGGCTGCTCGCCCTCGAACCGATGCCGATGCGGCGGATCGCCCAGAAGCTGAAGTGCGAGCCGTCGAACATCACGGGCATCGTCGACCGCCTCGAAGCGCGCGGCCTGGTGGAGCGCCGCCCGGACCCGGCGGACCGCCGCGTCAAACTGGCCGCCCCGACGGCCGACGGCCTCACCACCGCGACCCACCTGCGCGACTCCCTGAACTTCGCGAGGGAGCCGTTGGCGGAGCTTTCGGCCGAGGAGCGGACCGTGCTGCGGGATCTGCTTCGGCGGATGCTGGGCGCTTAGCCAATCCTGGTGCGCCCTGAAGGGGCGCGGGGCTGTGACATTGTGCGGCTCCGCCGTGTGGGCGCGACCAGCCACGGACGGCCCGCAGCCGAAACACAGGCACCGGTATGCCCTGCGCAGCAGGTCAGATGCACCAGAACAGGAACGGCTTGCAGGGCTTCGGCGGAGCAGGGGCAGGGGCCGGGGGCTTCGAAGGAGGTGCGGAGGGCGCAGGGGTCCCGGGCCCACCGGGCGATGAGGGAGCAGAGGGTACGTCCCCCGAGGGCCCGGGATCGGGCGCGGCCGGGCTCGAGGGTCGAGCAGGGGCACTCTGGCGAGGCCCGGACTCCACGGGACCGGGTTCCCCGGGGCCCGCCTCCCCCGGGCCCGGCTTCCCGGAAGCCCTGCCGGAACCCCGCCCCCGGGAGGAAACCGGCTTGGCCGTGGGCCTGGACGGCACCCCCGCCGCCGAGCCGGACGGCAGCGGCTGAGGATCGGAGATCGTCTGGTCCTCCCGCACGGCGGAGGCCCGGTCGTTCCCCGGCGGCGGCTCCATCGCCATCTGCACGAACCCCACCGCCCCGGCCACGAGGACGAGCCCGGCCGAGCCGAAGAGGATCACCTTGCCCCGCTTGCGCCGGGCCCGCCGCCCCTTGCGGGCACGGCGATGGCCGGAAGGAGCGAGCACCTCCGCGCGGCGGGACGGGGCCCCGGCGTACACCAGGAGCTCGTCCTCGGGCGCGGGCGCCAGCGCCTCCACGGGGGTTCCGCATCCGGCACAGGCCAGTGCGCCGTTGAGGTGCCGTCGGCAGGAGTGGCAGTAATCCATGGCCCAGGGAGGCTATGCGGCAGCCGGGCAACAAAAGGGGCCGGAGATGTGTGGATCTTGTGCGGAAGGGCCGCCTCCGGGGCGTGGCGGCGTGACGAATCGCCATGGACCGGGGCGTTGTCAGTGGGGCCGGGCAGGATGGACGTCATGACGGAAAACGCGCCGCGGCCGTTCGGCCCGCTGGACTTCCAACTCGTGCTGCTGCGGCGGATGGCCGACCATCAGCCGGGGCTCGTCGAGGATGCCCGCCACGAGCTGGGCGCCTCGATCGCGGACATGCGCGAGGCCAACAAACGCTGGCAGGCGATGGCCCGCTCGGCCCGCTCCCGCGGCGCGCTGTCCCGCTACCGCTCGGTGCTCGGGGCGCCGGAGTCGGTCGTGCCGCGCAGGATCGGGGACCTGGACTGCGAGGCCCAGCTGTGGCCGGTGCCGCTCTGGCCGGGGCTATGGTTCGAGGTGCTGGCCGGGCCCGGCGGTGCGGTGTGGAACGAATGGCTGGTCAGAGCCCCCGGCATACCGGGTCCCGAGCTGCGCGGGGAGGACGATCTGCGGCCCTGGTCGTGCACGGTGGACGAGGTGGCGCGGGCCTTCGCCCCGGCCCGCCCGATGGAGGGCTCGGCGCCGACGCGCTGGCAGCTGGCCGTCACCCTGCCCGGCGGCGGGACACGCGTCGCGGAGTTCACCTGGGGGCTGCTGCAACGGCTCCTGCCGTGAGGTTCGCGGGCCGCCGCGAGGGCAACCCGCTCGGCCGACGGGCCGGCGGCACCACCCGCCCCGGCCGGACGACAGGCGCCGGCCGACGCCTCGGCGACCTGCCCCCGGCCAGGCACCGGCCAGGCACCGGCCAAGCTCGAAGAGAGGAGGGTTGACCTGCAGGGCGGGGGCCTTCTGGCTGGGCGTCAGTTCCCGGCTCCCCGACCGGCGCATCCCAACGCGCGCCGGTCACCGGGCGGTCGCAAAATGCGAACTAAGTACCGCTCTCGGGAGGATCTGCCGTGACCGTCAGTCTTGAGCAGTTGCGCCGTTGCCATGTAGCCGTCGACCTCGGGGCAGCCAGAACCCGTGTCTTCATCAAGGGAGCCGGGCTCGTCGTGGACGAGCCGAGCGTGGCCGCCGTCAACACCCGTACCGGCGCGCTCATCGCCGTCGGCACCTTCGCCGAACAGATGACGGGCCGCACCCCGGACTACATCCGGGTGGCCCGCCCGGTCACCGGCGGCACGGTCGTCGACGTCGAAATGGCCCAGCGCATGCTGCGTCACCTCCTCGGCGAGAAGCTGCGCCGCCAGCTGCGCCGCAAGCCGGGGCTGCGCGCCGCGGCCTGCACCCCGCACGACAGCGACCCGCTCGCCCAGCGGGCCGCGAAGGAAACCCTGATGGGGATCGGCGCCCGCCGGGTCGAGCTCGTCGACACCCTGATCGCGGCCGCCGTGGGCTGCGGGCTCCCGGTGGAGCAGCCCACCGCCACCATGATCGTCGTGTGCGGGGCCGCCACGACCCAGATCGCCGTGCTCTCGCTCGGCGCCATCGTCACGGCCGTCCGCCTCCCGGTCGGCGGCGAGGCCATCGACCACGCCGTCATCCAGCACCTGCGCCACCAGCACGAACTGATGGTGCCGAGCCAGTCCGTGCGCCCGCTCCAACTGGCCCTGAGCGACAACGGCCTCACCCCCCAGGGCCCCTCGTCCACCGAGATCCACGGCCGCGACGTCGCCACCGGCCTCGCCCGCTCGGTCCTGGTCGACACGGCCGCCGTGCGCAACGCCATCCACACCCCGCTGACCGCCGTGCTCGACGGCATCGGCAAGGTGCTGAGGGACTGCCCGCCCGACCTGGTCGCCGACCTCGCCGAGCGGGGCATCATGATGGTCGGCGGCAGCGCGCTGCTGCCCGGCCTCGACGAGATGCTGCGCGACTCCACGGGCATGCCGGTGCGCATCGCGGAACGGCCCGACGTGTGCGCGATCCTCGGCGTCGGCGCGATGCTGGAGGGCCAGATCCACCCCATGGTCCTCGACCCGCTGGCCGAGTGAGCGGCGCGACAGTCGCCCCTGCCGGGCCGGGCGGCCGCCGTGAGAGATCCTCGAAGGATGAGTGAAGCGGAGAGTCCGGACAGCACCGCGCCCCGGCTGCCGATGCTCCTGGAGGCGGTGCTCGGCGTCGGAACCGACCTCGAACTGCGCACCACGCTCCAGCACATCGTGGACACGGCGACCGAGCTGACCGACGCCCGGTACGGGGCGCTCGGAGTGGTCGACCCCGAGCGCGGCCTGCTCACCGAGCTGTACACCACCGGGCTCACCGACGCCGAACGCGAACGCATCGGCGCGCTGCCCGACGGCTGCACCGGGCTGCTCGGCGCCCTCATCCAGGACCCGCAGCCCCTGCGCCTCGCCGACCGGCACACCGACCCCCGCTCGGCCGGTCTGCCACCGGGCCACCCGCCGATGACCTCGTTCCTCGGCGTACCCCTGCGGGTGCACAACCAGGTCTTCGGCAACCTCTACCTCACCGAGAAGCGCGGCGGCCCCTTCACCGAGGAGGACCTGGCGCTCCTTCGGGTCCTCGCCGCACAGGCGGGCATCGCCATCGGCAACACACGCCTTTACGAGACCGTACGGCTGCGGGAGCGCTGGATCGAGGGCGCCGCCGCCGTCACCACCTCCCTGCTCACCGGCGAGACCGCGGCCAACGCGCTGATGACGGTGGCCGAGCGGGCCAGGCTGCTCGCGGACGCGGCGGCCGGGGTGGTGCTCCAGCCCACCGCGGCCGGCGGCATGGAGATCGTCGCCGCCTCCGCGCCGGACGACCCCGACGACATCGTCGGCACGACGATCGAGCCCGGCTCGCCGGTCCTGGTCCAACTCCTGGGCGGGGAGCCGGTGTTCCTGGAGGACTCGGCGACCGACCCGCGGATGACCACGCACGTACGCACCCGGTTCGGGCCGAGCATGATGCTGCCGCTGCAGAGCGGCGGCAAGCTGATCGGCACGCTCGCGCTGCCCCGACGGCGCGGCGACCGCCCCTACACGGCGGTCGACCGGCTGCTCGCCGCCCAGTTCGCCTCGCAGGCGGCCCTCGCGCTCGTCCTGGCCGACGCCCAGCACAACCGCGAGCAGCTCGCGGTGTACGAGGACCGCGACCGGATCGCCCGCGACCTCCACGACCTCGTCGTACAGCGCCTGTTCGCGACCGAGATGATGCTGGAGTCGACGCGGCGCCGGGCCGAGAAGGCCGCGGCCGACGACACCGACGAGATGCTGACCCGGGCCGTCGACGAGCTCGACTCGACGATCCAGGAGGTCCGCACCGCGATCTTCGCCCTCCAGCAGCCGCCCGCCGACGCCCCGACGACCCTGCGCGGCCGGGTCCTGCGCGAGACGGCCGGCGCGGGCGCGCTGCTCGGCTTCCGGCCCTCGGTGCGCTTCGAGGGCGCGGTCGACACACTGGTCGCCGAGCCGGTGGACACCCAGCTGATCGCGGCCCTGCGCGGCGCGCTGGCGGCGGCGCACCGCCGGGCCGGGGTGTCGTCGGTACGCGTCGTCGTGGACGCGGGCGCCGAACTCCCCGACGGGCGGCCCGGGGTGCGCCTGACCGTCATCGACAACGGCATGCGCGACGACGGAATCCGCGGCACGACCCTGACCTGGCAGGCCCCGCTGCACTAGGGGGTGTCCGCCGGGCCCGCGCGCGGAAAATCGGCTGCGTACGGCGCGCACGGCACCCCACAGTGACTGCCATGACCAATCTCTGGACGACAGCGATGGCGGGCGCGGCGGCGGGCCTCGGGGTGGCCGTGCCGGTGGGCGCGGTCGGCGTGCTGCTGATCCAGGAGGGGATGCGCGAGCGCCGGGGCGCGATGGCCGCGGCGGCGGCCGTAGCCACGGTCGACCTCGCCTACGCGGCGCTGGCCACCGCGCTCGGCTCCCTGGTCGCCGAGGCACTGTCCGGCGTGGAGGCGTGGGTGCGCCTTGTGTCGGCGCTGGTCCTTGCCGGGATCGCGGCGCGGGGGCTGTGGGGGGCTCGGGGGGCGAGGCACGAGCGGGCTACTGCGGACTCGGCGGTGCGTGCGGGACCGGCCGAGCCGGCGGGCCCGGCGGCGAGAGGGCATGCCAGGACGGAAGGGCATGTCGGGGCGGGAGGACATGCCGGGGCGGAAAGGCACGCCGGAGCAGAAGGACATGCGAACTCGGCGAGCAAGGACGGCCCGGCCCGCGCCTTCGCCCGTTTCGCCGCGCTCACCCTCATCAACCCCACCACCGCCCTCTGCTTCGCCGCCCTGACCACCGCCCGCGGCGCCTCCCTCAGCGGCGGCGCCGCGGGCACGGCATTCGTCACCGGGGTCTTCGTGGCCTCGCTGCTCTGGCAGCAGTTCCTGGTGGCGGCGAGCGGGTTCGCCGGGGCCCGGATCTCCCCGGCCGCCCGAGCCTGGACGTTCCGCGCCGGGTACGGACTGGTCGTGCTGTACGCGGTGAAGGTCGCGCTCCCACTGCCCTGAGCCCCCTCGGGCGACGACCCGCTCCAGCGGAACGCGGGGACCCGTACGGCAGGATGCGGATCATGCGTCCGGACGGCGCCGCGTAGGGTCGACGACCTGGGACCCGGCACGGTTCGGGCCCCGCCCGCGCCGTCGAGATCGAGGAGTCCCGTACGTGTCCCCTCTCTTCCCCTCCCTGTACGCCGCCGAGCCCCGGGAGGCGATCCGCTTCGGCGAGCTGTCGCTGACCCACGCCGAACTGGCCGGCGCGGCAGGCTCCCTGGCCCGCCGGCTCGCGGACGCCGGACGGGTCGCGGTCTGGGCGACGCCGACCCCGCAGACGGTGGTCGGCGTGGTGGCGGCGCTCGTCGCGGGCGTCCCCGTGGTGCCGCTGAACCCGAAGACGGGCGAACGCGAGCTGGCCCACATCGTGGGCGACAGCGAGCCGACGGTGGTACTGGCCTCGCAGGACGATCAACTCCCGCCGACGCTGGCCGAGTTGACGAGGATCGACGTACCACTGACCGGCACAGACCTGGATCTGCCCGCCGAACCCGCCGACGAATCGGCCGCGCTGATCGTGTACACCTCCGGGACGACCGGCCCGCCGAAGGGCGCGGTGCTGCCGAGGCGCGCGCTCGCGGCGACGCTGGACGCGCTGCAGGGCGCCTGGGGCTGGACGGCCGACGACGTGCTGGTGCACGGGCTGCCGCTGTTCCACGTCCACGGGTTGATCCTGGGCATCCTCGGCCCGCTGCGCCGCGGCGGCTCGGTGCGCCACCTCGGCCGGTTCTCGGTGGAGGGCGTGACGCGGGAGCTGGCGGCGGGCGCGACGATGCTGTTCGGGGTGCCGACGATGTACCACCGGATCGCCGAAGTAGTGAGCCAGGACCGGGAGTTGGCGAAGGCGCTGGCGGGCGCCCGCCTACTGGTGTCCGGCTCCGCGGCGCTCCCCGCACCCGACCATCGCCGCATCGCCGAGGCGACGGGCCGGGCGGTGATCGAGCGGTACGGGATGACCGAGACCCTCATGCTGTGCGCCGCGCGGGCGGACGGCGGGGCCCGCCCCGGCACGGTCGGCGTGCCGCTGCCCGGCGTCGACCTGCGCCTCGCGGACGAGGCCGACGGCATCGGCGAGATCCAGGTGCGCGGCCCGAACCTGTTCAGCGGCTACCTGAACCGCCCGGACGCGACGGCCGCCGCGTTCACCGAGGACGGCTGGTTCCGCACCGGCGACATGGCGAGCCTGGACGCGGACGGCCAGGTGCGGATCGTCGGCCGCAAGGCCACCGACCTCATCAAGAGCGGCGGCTACAAGATCGGCGCGGGCGAGATCGAGAACGCGCTGCTGGACCACCCGGGCGTCCGCGAGGCCGCGGTGACGGGCGAGCCGGACCCGGACCTGGGCGAGCGCATCGTGGCATGGGTGGTCCCGACGGACCCCCAATCCCCGCCGAACGAGGCCGAGTTGGCGAACCACGTGGCGACGCAACTGGCCCCCCACAAGCGCCCCCGCGTGGTGCACTACCTCCCCGAGCTCCCCCGCAACGACATGGGGAAGATCATGAAGCGAGCCCTGCATGCCTGAGCCGATGCCTGAGCGGATGTCTGAGCGAATGACGGCGAGGCAGGCGATCGCGACGGTGGCGAGCGATTTCGAGGAACTAGAGGAACCATTCGTGGAACTGGGGGTCCCCGACCGGGACTTCCCGGAGGACGGCCCCCTCGCATGGTCGGGTTACGGGGCTTCACGGGCGCGTGCGACGGAACGTACGGGCGAGACGGAATCGGTGCTCTGCGGCGTGGCGAACGTCGGGGGACGGCCATGCGTGTTGCTCTCCTTCGAGTTCGGCTTCCTGGGCGGGTCGCTGGGGCAGCGGACGGGTGACCGTCTGGAGGCGGCGTACGAGACGGCGCGGGAGCGGCGGCTTCCGCTGGTCTCGCTGATCGCCACGGGCGGCAGCCGCATGCAGGAGGGCATGCTGGCACTGACCCAACTCCAGCGCGTGGCAAGGCAGTCGGCGCTGCTGAGGGAGGCGGGGCTGCCTCAGATCGCGGTGTTGCGCGACCCGACGACGGGCGGCGGCTGGGCCACGCTGGGCGCGGGCGCGGATGTGATCCTGGCCCTGCCGGGCGCCCAGATCGGCTTCGCGGGCTCCCGGGTGCGCCCGGCGGACGCGGACCCGGCGGCGTACGGAGCAGAGGGCCAACTGGCGGCGGGCCAGATCGACGCGATCGTACGGAAGGAGGAGCTGCGGGGCGTGCTGGCCGGCTGGCTGACCCTGCTGGGCGGGGCGGGCCGGTCCGAACCGGCCCCGGTGCCGGCCCCCTTCGGGAAGTCGGGCCTCCCGGCGGACGGCTGGGAGGCGGTGACCCGCGCCCGCGCGACGGGCCGGCCGAGGGCCGAGTCCTACCTGGACGCGTACTTCCCGCACCGACAGGCCCTGTCGGGCGACAGGTGCGGTGGCGTGGACCCGGGAATGCTGTGCGGGTTCGGCCTGCACGCGGGGATCCCTTACGCGTACGCGGCCCAGACCGGCACCGCGACCACCCCGGCGGGCTACCGCACGGCGGCCCGCCTCATCCGCCTGGCCGACCGCCTGGGCATCCCGGTCCTGACCCTGGTGGACACCCCGGGCGCGGCGAACGACGCGGCGGCGGAACGCGCGGGCCAGGGCGCCGCGATCGCCAACGCCTTCGCGGCCCTGGCCTCCGCGAGGGTGCCGGTGACCACCCTGGTCATCGGCGAGGGCGGCTCGGGCGGAGCCCTGGCCCTGACGTCCCCGGACCGCACGTGGGTGACGGCGGACAGCTACTTCTCCGTGATCGCCCCGGAACTGGCGGCGGCGATTTTGAAGCGGCCCGAATCGGAGGTACGCAGCACCGCCTCCCAACTCCGGTTGCGCCCACAGGATTTGGTGGAGCTTGGGGTGGCGAGGGGGGTACTGGGCGAGTAGCCCTTCCTCCGGCCCCTTCCCTGCTGTGACACTCTGCGGCTCCGCCGCGTGGCTCCGGGGGCGTGGGGTCACCTGCGGCCCGGCACCCGATGCCGGGGGCTCCGCCCTCCCCAGCCCCCGCTCCTCAAACGCCGGAGGGGCTGGCCGCCGGGGACCGCGAGGTGCGAGCGCCCGCAACTCGCGGTCCCCGGCGCCCCTGACCACGCCGCCCAGCCTCGGACGGCGGACGACTGCCCACGAAGTCCCCCGCGCCCCCAACCCGCCTTCGACCTCGGACCGTACGGGATTGCTCACGCAGTTCCCGGCGCCCCCAACCCTGCGATCCGGCCCCGGGCTGTGGGCGGCTAGTGGCGCAGTTCCACACCCCGAACCCTCCTTCGACCTCGGACCGTACGGGGCTGGTCGCGCAGTTCCCCGCGCCCCTGGCTGGGTCGCCCTTGGCAGGGTGCCCCGTCAGCCCGACCGTCAGCCTGCGCGCTGCCCATTCGGCCATCCCCAGCCCGTCATGGGGGTCCCCCCTGGCCCTTAAGGCCTTGGGGGAGTTTGAGGACGAGCGCCCTTCAGGCGCGACCATGGTCTGGGGCAGAGCCCCAGGCGCAACCACCGGGCCGCACCCGGCCCACCCACCCCCGGCGGGTTTCGGGAAGGGGTGGGGTGGGGCACACCGGGGTCTGGGGCGGAGCCCCAGGGCTCAGCTCATCGAACCCCCTGCACGGGTGGGTGGGCGTACTCCCCGGGGGTCCGAGGGGCGGAGCCCCCGAAAGGGGTGCGGGGGACGAAGTCCCCGCGGGGGCCCGAGGGGCGGAGCCCCTCAAGGGGTCTGGGGCGCAACCCCAGGGCTCAGCTCATCCGACCCCCGCCACGGGCGGGCGGGTGGGCAAACCCCCCGGGGTCCGGGGCGGAGCCCCGGGAGGCCAGCCATCCCACCCCGGGTCACCGCACCCACCCCCGCCCCGCCCCGCCTTCGCAGAGCCCCCCGGACAAACCAACCGACCCCTTGGACTTTCGCGAGCGCCCGGTTGCGGAACCGCCCCCCGAGGGGATCCTCACCCGCATGACGCGACGACACACACCCCCGCTCCTGGCCCTGGGGGCCCTCACCGCCCTCCCCCTGCTGACCACCCCCGCCCAAGCCGCGGCCACCCCCCAAACCCCCACCACGTACTACGTGGACTGCCGCGCCGGCAACGACACCAACCCCGGCACCACCCCCACCAAACCGCTGCGCACCCTCGCGAAGGCGAGCGCCAGAACGTACCGCCCGGGCGACCAGATCCTCTTCAAACGCGGCACGACCTGCACGGGCACGTTCGCCCCGAGGGGCTCGGGCGCCCCCGGCAGCCCCATATCGGCCGGAGCGTACGGCAGCGGCACCGGCACCGGCACCAGCAGCAAGCCGCACATAGAAGGCAACGGCAGCCGAGCCGCCGTGCTCCTCGACAACGTCCAGCAGTGGGAACTGCACGACCTGGACGTGTCCGACACCGGCCCCGCCACGACCACCGCCCGCCGCGCGGGCATCCTGGTCCGGCTCACCGACTTCGGCACCGGCCACCACTACGCCGTACGCGACGTGGACGTGCACGACGTCAACGGGGCCGACTTCAAGGACCCGGACCCGTCCGGCGGGATTCTCTTCGCGGTGCAGGGCGCGGCCACCCCCACCGGCTTCGACGACGTCGCCGTCACCGGGTCGACCGTGACCCACGTCGACCGCACCGGCATCGGAACCTCGTCGACCTGGGGCCGCCGCCCCGAGTACCCCGACGGCCCCGGCACCGGCTTCGTACCGATCACCGCACTCCGCATCGAGAACAACCGCGTCACCGACGCCGGCGGCGACGGCATCGTCGTCCAGAACGCGGACGGCGCGCTCGCCGAGCACAACACCGTCGACGGATTCAACATGCGCTCCGCCGGCTACAACGCCGGTCTGTGGGCGTGGAATTCGGACCACGTCCGCTACCAGTACAACGAGGTCGCGCACGGCCACGGCACCCGGGACTCGATGGCGTTCGACATTGACGGCGGCAACAACGGCAACGTCTACCAGTACAACTACAGCCACGACAACGAGGGCGGTTTCCTGCTCGTCTGCAACGGTGCCGGCATGACCTCCGCCGACAACGCCGTGCGCCACAACATCAGCGTCAACGACCGCAACCGCAGCGCGCCCTACGGCATCGTGTCGGTGGTGTGCGGGCCCTCGACGCGCACCCAGGTGTACGACAACACCATCGTGACCAACCAGTCCGGCACGGCCATGGTCAGCGACAACGGGCCCGGGAACGTCACCTTCCGCAACAACGTCTTCGTGTCCAACGCGGCCGGGGGCGCCCCCTTCTCGGACCCCCGCAACACCTACGACCACAATCTGTACCGGGGCGTGGGCGCGGCGCCCGCCTCCGACCACTCCCCCGTGACCGCCGACCCCGCGTTCACCGCCCCGGCCCCGGCAGGCCCGTACGACATACAACTGCGCCCAAACTCACCGGCGTTGAGGTCCGGCACCCCCATCGCCGACGGGGTCGTACAGGACTGCTTCGGCAATCCCATCGCCTCCCCGCCGAACATCGGCGCCTATCAGGGCGCGGGAGTGGCCCCCCGTTACGGGACGGGGTTGCGGGCGTCGTAGCGCGCGAAGCCCCGGCGGCTGAGGCCGAGCACCGTCACCGCGAGGACGCACGCGATGCCGCCGCCCACCACCATCACGGCGGGCGAGGTGAGGTCGGCGACCGTACCGGCGAGGAAGTCGCCGAGCCTCGGCCCGCCCGCGACCACCACGATGAACACGCCCTGGAGCCGGCCGCGCATGTCGTCCGGGGCCGCGACCTGCATCATCGTGTTGCGGAACACCATGGACACGGTGTCCGAGAACCCGGCGACGGCGAGCATGAACAGGCCGAGCCACAGCTGCCGGGTCAGCCCGAACACGGCGATGGCAGCGCCCCACCCGCCGACCGAGATCAGCACCGCGAGCCCGTGCCGGTGGATGCGCCCCTGCCAGCCGGAGAACACCCCGCCGAGCAGCGCGCCGACGGCGGGGGCGGCGACGAGCAGGCCGGTGGTGCGGGCATCGCCGCCGTACCAGAGCACGGCGACGGCCGGGAACAGGGCGCGGGGGTGGGCCAGGATCATCGCGCAGAAGTCGCTGAAGAACGTCATCCGCAGATTGGGCCGGGTCGCCAGGAACCGCAGCCCGTCCAGGATCGAGGCGCGCTTGGCCCCGGTCCGCTCGGGCAACATCGCGGGCAGCCGCCACATCGCGTACAGGGAGGCGGCGAAGGTGATCGCGTCGATGAGGTACGCCGTCTTGTACCCGGCGAAGCCGACGACGAGCCCGCCCAGCATCGGCCCGACGAGCGTGCCGGTCGTCATGATCATGGAGTTGAGCGCGTTGGCGGCGGGCAGCTGCTCGGGCGGCAACAGCTTCGGGATCATCGCCGAACGGGCCGGGGCGTTCAGTGCCTGGCACACCGACTGGAGCGCGATGACGGCGTACAGGAACCAGACGTTCGCGACCCCGGCAAAGGTCCCGGCCGCGAGCGCCGCCGAGAGCGCGGCGGATCCGAGCGCGCTGTGCAGGCCGAGCTTGCGCCGGTCGACGGTGTCGGCGATGGCGCCGCCGTACAGACCGAACGCGACCAGCGGTACGAGGGTGAAGATGCCGACCAGGCCGACGTAGAAGCTGGAGCCGGTGAGGTCGTAGACCTGGAGGGAGATCGCGAGCGCGGTCATGCCGCTGCCGACCCACGACACCATGTTGCCGAACCAGAGCCTGCGGTAGTCCGCCGATATGCGGAACGGCGTGAGGTCGGCGAATATCCGGCGCCGCGCCGCGCGCATCTCCCCGCCGCCGGATCCCTTCGCCCGTAGCTCCCCGGCCGCGGATCCGCCCGCCCGTGTCCCTCCCGCGCCGGGGGCGTTCGTCCGGTTCGCTCCGGTATCGGATCCGGTCGGTGCTGAGGTCTCGGTGGGCTGCTCGGCTTGTTCGGTCACGCGGGATGCTAACTCCGACGGCAAGCGCCCAGGTAGGGGCGACCTCACAGCGGGGCCGTCCGGTGCCCCGCACTCCGCCGACTCCGCCGGCCATGGCCGCGACGGCGGCGCGCCCCGGCGAGCACCCCGCCGCGAGCGTCGTACCCCGAGCGGGTCAATGTGCCGGAGCCCGGTATCCGGGACCGCACCTGGGCAGTGGACATGCCCCCGGTCGCACATCGCCTCAGGTCGGGGGCGCGGCGGCCCGATCCGGTTGCCGGGACCATCCTTATGCCACGCCGACAGGCGCGAGCCGAAGCCCTTGGGCGCCGCTAGGCTTCCCCCGATCAGTCAGCGTCGTCGCCGCCCCCGCCTTCATCAGGCGGGGGCGGCGACGCATCTCGCCGGAAGGCCAACCATGAACACCCTGATCTCCGCCGCCGCCCGCCGCACCACCACCCCGGGGACCGCCCACCGCGTGCCGCTCACCGCACGGGCTGCAGCACAGCACGCCGGCCACGTTCCCGCCGCCCTCGACCGCATCACCACGACCGCCGGCAACGCGCCGAGCGCGTCGGCCTTCCAGTCCGCCCTGTGAAAGATTCGTAACCCACGGCCCCAGCCCAGAGGCCCCCGGCAACCGCACGCCCCGTGCGACCCACCGGGGGCCTTAACCGTGCCACCCACACGAATCCCCCACATGCCGCGCCCGCACCGTCGACCCCTGCCTGCTGCTCCCCGCCCTCCATAGGATCAAGAACCTGTCAGTCATGAGGCGGCCTCGGCCCGAAACGGCACGCCGGTCGGCCGCCGCCAACGGACTCAGGAGATCTCGCATGTCCATGGATACAACCGGTGAGCACGGCGGCCCGTCCCGCATGAGTCTGGACCACCAGCCTCCGCCGCCCCCGCTCTTCACCGGAACAGGCCAGTCGGACCTCGTCTCGACCCCCGAGGCGAAGAAGTCCGCCGCCGACACCATCGACCACCTCGAACATGGCACGAAGGATTCCGGCACCCACGCCGACGAGTCAACAGCCAACATCGTCAAGGCATTTGGGCCCCACGACGGCCACGGCTGGGTGACGTCCGGCGCCCTGAAGAAGGCCCACCACACCTGGGGCGAACAGGTGCAGGCCCTGATGAACCGCCTGGGTTACGAGAAGTCCGCGCTGGTCGGCGCCAAAACGCTTTTGCACAACACCGACTTCGGGATCAAGCACGGCATCGCGCGCCCCGGTTCCCCTCTGGACCTCTTCTGATCCCCCTCGCATTTCACCGACATACAGGACCCCACACATGCCCACGTACCAAGAGATATTGGCAACCGACCTGTCCACATTGACCACGGCGGCGACGAAGTGGGATGAAATGGCGGGGAAGTTCAAGGAACACGAGACGCTGTACCACGACAAGGTGCACACCATCACGCTCCCCACGAGTTGGGTGGGTGAGAGTTCACAGGCCGCGAACGCCATGTTCGGCATCACACTCAACGAGTACAAGAACGCCCAGACCGAGGCCAAGGCGATGGCCTCGCTTCTGAGAGACGCCCACACCCAGTTCGTGGACCTTCGAAAGAAGGTGGAGTCCGAACGGGATGCCGCTGTCAAGGACGGCATGACCGTCTCATCCACGGGATACGTCACGTTCGACACCAGCAAACTCGACCAGTCAGAGCTGAGCGCCTACCACCACGACCCCGACTACCAGCGGTCCGCGCAGGAAAAGGCGGGCAGTTGGCAGACCCGTATCGACAATGCCGTACGGAGCGTGTGCGACGCCGACGAGGGGTTCGAGGTGGCCCTCACCCAGGTCGTCAAGGACTCCGTCATCACCGACGGCACCAACAACGGGTTCAACGGGCAGGCCAAGGGCGACATCGAGCAGTACGAGGCGGACGAGGGCAAGGACATCGCGCTGCGCGTCGATTCGGGCGATGCGACCGCTCACGATTACCAGGAGTTGCAGCGCCTCTTCCGCGACAATTCCGGTGACAAGGTGTTCAGCCAGACCCTGCTGGACAACCTGGGCGCCGACGGGACCCTGAAGCTCTCCAACTCCCTCGACAGTCTCGCCTATTACAAGGACCAGAAGCAGAGCGGCCAGTACCTGGACCTCCAGAAGGGCCTCGCCACGACACTGTCCACGGCAACCAAGGACCCCAACTCCGCCTTCTACAAGCACTTCCGCACTGAGATGCAGAAGGCCGGCACTGAAGAATTCAAACTGGACGGCCTCAGCAAGATCCCGAACGAGCGGGTCCGCGGCTACCAGAGCCTGGTCACCCTGATGCAGCACGGGGACGGCTATTCAGGCCAGTTCCTCAAGGACACCGCGGACGACATCCGGCACGCGGAGGTGTCGTACACGGCCAAGGGGAAGCTCGATTCCGTCTGGGCCCTGCGGGACAAATTCAGCGGCGGCGACCGCGGCTGGTTCGCCAACGACCCGCTCGACGGCGTTCTCGGCATCATGTCCCACGACCCGGCGACCAGCACCGCGTACCTGGACCCGGCCCACGGCGACAATCTCAACTACCTGCTCCACGGCCGGGACTGGGACACCGTGGTGGACCATTTCGCGACGCCGCCCGGCGGCACCACCCAGGGCATGCCGGTCACCGTGGAGGACGGCGACGTCCGCAAGGGCTTCGGCGCCGCCCTGGAGGCCGCGACGACCGGGAACGCACCGGGTGCGTATCACCCCGTCGGACACCACACAGCGGCCCAGGCGAGCATTCTGCAGCAGACCATCGACACGCTGAACGCGGACAACCACGCCCAGCAGCTGCCGAAGAACCTGACCGAGCCTTTGGCGCACATCATGACGTCATACACGCCGGACACGCACCAGACGTTCGCGAAGTCGGATTCGCATTACGACATTCCCTACAACAGCAACGGAACTGTCTGGGAGGGCAAGGACGGGGCGCATCTCGCCCTGGCGCCCGACCACTTGACCAAGATCATGCGGGGAATCGCCGACGACCCGGAGGCTTTCGGGCATCTTTACGGGGCGGAGCAGAAGTACTCGCACGACGTCCTGGCCGCTCTCCCTCAAGACGCGGGGGAGAAGACGGTCCACGATCGCATCGTCGAATCCTCTCGCGCCATGGGCTCCTATGACGGTGTGCGGGCGGACATCATCTTCGACGAACGCTTCAAGAAAACGCAGTGGGCCGCCGACTTCAACCACGGACTCGGCACCTCGCTCAGCACCGCGCTGATGTTCAACCCTGTGTCCGACCTCAGCCCCGTCGGAGACCTGGCCACGAAGACCGTCGACGTGTGGGCGTACGAGTCCAACAAGGAACACACGGCCGAGGCGAATCTCGCGGCGACCGATGCGAACGCCAAGAGCTATGACGCCGGCCAGCGCGACGTGGACCACATGGTCAGAATGTGGGGCCAGAGCCGTGGCCACGACATCGACAGCGACTACACCAAGTACTTCCTGCACGCCGGCCAGGACCAGTACGACCTCAGCCGCAACGACTCGCTCCGCTACCTCCGAGCCGACCGCTGACGTCCCGGGAAACGGCTCTCGACAGAATGAGCACCATGCAGAAAATCTCCAGACTCCGACGAATCCACCCAGGCTGGTATGCCGGGAGTTTCGTCGTGGTTCTGGCCATAGTGGCCCAAGTCCTTTACAGCACAGGGATATACGACTCCTGGCGCGACAGCCGATCGGTGGACCGGGCATGCGGCGGGATGTTGGCCCAGGGCGAACTCGATACGGCTCTGGAGTCCTCGGAACTCCGCGCCAAATCCCTTGAGCTCGATGATGGCTACCTGGCCCATTGCCTGGTGCTTCGGGCCGACTCCGGAAGGAACGGTTCTCTGGAGATGTCCCTGCGCTGGAGCAGCACCAAGCCCTCCGCCTTGGAGACCTTCCCCCGCTCCTTCGACATCACCAACGGGGTCAGGGGGCAGGCCGCGCCGCTCGGCAAGGGATGGCCGGGCATCGTACGGAATGGCGAATTCCCCGGTGTCCAGATCGCACTCGACTGCCACAACGACAGGAACAAGGCTCTCGTCGCGTACGGGTCTTTCGCGCCTCCGGGCGGCGCCCCGTCAGGAAGCGCTGCCGATCTGGCCGGGCTGGGCCGGGTAACCGCCGAGACCGCCCAGAAGGCCGCCGCGAAGTACGGCTGTCAGGCGAGCGGCGGCGAAAGGCTGACGGACGTGACGCTGCCGCCTTACGGCCCCAAGCCCGACCCGACCAAGCCGCTGGACCAGTCACAGGGCTCCTGCGCCGCCCTGCGCGGCCTCGCTCCGACGGCGACGCAGAACGGCGTCCAGCAGGCCATGGAGTTCCCGGCGGACGCACAGGCACCTCAGGTGAACTGCTACCTCGCCACGTCGTCCCAGAAGCCCGGATACGGCCTGTTCGCCTTCTACGGCGCGAGCGCGAAGGCAGTCCGGGCAGGCGGCGTGCCCTCCTCCCTCAAGACGCCGGACGAGCCGAGGGACTACGCCTGGGCCACCGCGAAGTGCCCCCAGTCCACCGAGCCCGCCGACTTCCTCATCACCCGACTCACGGAGGTGAACGGGAACGGCGTCACTTACCCCGTGCCCCACTACTCCCCCGACTTCGCGAACACCGCCCTGAAGGCATTCGTGGACAACGAGGCGAAGCAACGCGGGTGCACCGATGTGCGGATGACGGCTGAGCCGTAGCCCTGGAGAGGGGCGCCGGGCGGGGTCGTGAGGCGCCGCCCGGCGGCGGTGCGACACGCGTCCTCAGGGCGAAGGGGGCCGTGCGGGTGATCGCTCGAACGAGGTGCCCCAGCCGTTCCCGGCGAGACCGTCGCGCCCTCCCCGGCGGAAGCCGCACCGCTCACCAGAAACGCCAAAGGCGCAGGCCAGATCGTTTCTGCACCTGCGCCTCGTAGTGGGGCGGGTGGGACTCGAACCCACGGCCGACGGATTATGAGTCCGCTGCTCTAACCGGCTGAGCTACCGCCCCTAACGGCGCGTCGCGCACATTTGTGCGCGCCGTCTGCCGCAGCATAGCCGCTCATACGATCTCCTGCCTCGGATGGTCGGCTTCGCACGCCCATGAGGACTTCGCGGGGGATCCCAGCGGTTCCACGGGATACGAAAAAGGACCCCGAAGGGTCCGATTCCGCTGCTCTCCCGACTGGACTCGAACCAGTAACCTGCCGGTTAACAGCCGGCTGCTCTGCCAATTGAGCTACAGGAGATCGAGCTCCCCCGACTGGACTCGAACCAGTAACCTGCCGATTAACAGTCGGCTGCTCTGCCAATTGAGCTACAGGGGAATGCCTCGTTGCTTCGAACGTACCCACCTCGGGTGACCCGGGCGGCGTGCGTTCGCTGCGACACATACATTAGCGCAAGCAGGGGGGTGCTCCGCCAATCGGTTCCGCCCCGGGTGATCACGGGGCTGCGCGGGTAGGCGCGGCACACACGCTAGGGAAGGGTGACCGCCATGCGATACCGGCTCACGTTCGCCGCCGGACTGGCTCTCGGATACGTGCTCGGAACCCGGGCAGGGCGCGAGCGTTACGAGCAGTTGAAGAAGTCCGCACGTCAGGTGGCGCAGAACCCCGCGGTGCGGAACACCGCCGAGTCGGCCGCGCAGACCTCGCGCCAGGTCGCGGGCAAGGCCTTCCACGCGGTGAGCGACAAGGTCGGGGACAGGGTGCCCGCCTCCGTCGCCGACCGGATGC
The DNA here is from genome assembly GCF_045206365.1 of Streptomyces sp. NBC_00212. NCBI lineage: Bacteria > Bacillati > Actinomycetota > Actinomycetes > Kitasatosporales > Streptomycetaceae > Streptomyces > Streptomyces sp. NBC_00212. Next base: position 5,990,831 of record NZ_CP108115.1, on the reverse strand, counting down.
GCTCCCTGCGCGAACGCGGCCAGGGCGCCGAGGACGACTGGGGCACCAGCAACACCTGACCCACGAGCACCCGCGAGCCCCCGCGAACACCGGCGAGCACGTATCCAGGGGCCTCCCGACAGCGTTGTCCCGGCCACCGCCGTCCCAGGAGTCCCTCGCGTGCGGCAGAATCTTCAACCATGGGGATAGTCGCCGGGCTGGACAGCTCTTCCGCCTTCACTCGCATCGTCGTCTGCGACACGGACACGGGTGCCGTGCTGCGGCAGGGGTACGCCCCGCACCCGGTCGAACCGAAGGCGACCGAGGTCGATCCACAGGCCTGGCTGCTCTCGCTCGGCGAGGCCGCGACCGGCGGGCTGCTCGAAGGGGTCCAGGCCATCGGCGTCGCGGCCCAGCAGCACGGGCTCGTACCGCTGGACGGCCAGGGCAATCTCGTACGCGCCGCGCTGACCGGGAACGACAAGCGGGCGCAGGTCGCCGCCGCCGATCTCATCGACGGGCTCGGCAGCCGGGAGGCCTGGGCGCAGGCCGTCGGGTGTGTGCCGCAGGCCGCTCAGGCCGTGGCCAAGCTGCGGTGGCTCGCGCGCAACGAGCCGGACGCCGCCCAGCGCACGGCCGGCGTTCTCCAGGCGCACGACTGGCTGGTGTGGCAGCTGCTCGGCCGGCCCGCCCGGCGCACCACCGACCGCGGCGCCGCCTCCGGCACCGGCTACTGGTCAGCCGCCACCGGCTTCTACCGCCCCGATCTGATCGAGCTCGCGCTCGGCCACCAGGTCGCGCTGCCCGAGGTGCTCGGGCCCTCGGACGCGGCCGGCACCACCCCCGAGGGGCTGCTGATCTCCGCCGGTACGGGCGAGACGATGGCGGCCGCGTTCGGGCTCGGCGTCGGCGTGGGCGACGCGGTGGTCTCGCTCGGCGCGTCGGGCTCGGTCATGGCCGTGCATCACGAGGCGCTGGCCGACCCGAGCGGGATGATTACGTCCTTCGCCGACGCCACCGGAATGCATCTGCCGGTCGTCCATACGAGCAATGCCGTGCGGACCCTGCGCGGCACGGCGGAGATGCTCGGCGTCGAGGACCTCGCCGAACTCAGCACGCTGGCCCTCAAGTCCACCCCCGGCGCCTGCGGTCTCGTCCTGCTGCCGTATCTCGAAGGCGAGCGCACGCCCCGGCTTCCGCATGCCGCCGGGACGCTGTCCGGGCTTCGGCGCGAGTCGATGAAGCCCGAGCACCTGGCGCGGGCCGCCTTCGAGGGGATGCTCTGCTCGCTGGCCGACGCCCTGGACGTGCTGCGGATGCGCGGGGTCGACGTCCGGCGGGTGTTCCTGCTCGGCGCCGCTGCCGAACTGCCCGCCGTGCAGGCGGCCGCGCCGGCCATTTTCGGCACGCAGGTCGTGGTGCCGCAGCCCGCCGAGTACGCGGCGCTCGGCGCGGCGCGGCAGGCGGCCTGGGCGCTCGGCGTCTCGCAGGGCACGCTCGCCCCGCACACCCCGCCGGCCTGGCAGGGCGCCGCGGCGCAGATCTTCGAGCCCGGCGAGGAGCTCGCCGTGGGGCAGGCGGTGCGTCAGCAGTACATCGCGACGCGTGACGAGATCCACCCGGGTGCCTTCGGCCAGGGTTCTTGACTCGGACCGACATACGCTCTTTGCTATTCCTTTTGACTTCACCCCGATAATCGCTTGAGCTTCCAGGGGTGGAGTGTCGCAAGATGGGGGGTCGAACCCCCGATCTTGCCGACCCGGAGAGCCTGCGCGTGCTCATACGACTCCTGCGGTCCCATCTAGGGCCGTACAAGAAACCGATAGCCCTGCTGGTCCTGCTGCAACTGCTGCAGACCAGCGCCACCCTTTATCTGCCCACCCTCAACGCGAACATCATTGACAACGGTGTCGTGAACGGGGACACGGGTTACATCCTGGGACACGGCGGCATCATGATCGCCGTCAGCCTCGTCCAGGTGTTCTGCAACATCGGTGCCGTCTTCTACGGTGCCCGGACCGCGGCGGCCCTCGGACGCGACGTCCGGGCCGCCGTCTTCGCGCGGGTGCAGTCCTTCTCGGCCCGCGAGGTCGGGCACTTCGGGGCGCCGTCCCTGATCACCCGCACCACCAATGACGTCCAGCAGGTCCAGATGCTGGTGCTCATGGCGTTCACGCTGATGGTGTCCGCGCCGATCATGTGCGTCGGCGGCATCATCATGGCGCTCGGCCAGGACGTTCCGCTGTCCGCGGTCCTCCTCGCCGTCGTTCCCGTCCTCGGCATCGCGGTCTCGCTGATCGTGCGCAGGATGCGGCCGCTGTTCCGCACCATGCAGACCCGCCTCGACACCGTGAACCGGGTGCTGCGCGAGCAGATCACCGGCAACCGCGTGATCCGCGCCTTCGTACGCGACGAGTACGAGCAGGGCCGCTTCCGGGGCGCCAACACCGAGCTCACCGACGTCTCCCTGGCCACCGGCCGCCTCATGGCGCTGATGTTCCCGACCGTCATGACCGTCGTGAACGTCTCGTCGGTGGCCGTGGTCTGGTTCGGTGCGCACCGCATCGACAGCGGCGACATGCAGATCGGCCAGCTCACCGCGTTCCTCGCGTACCTCATGCAGATCGTGATGGCCGTCATGATGGCCACCTTCATGTTCATGATGGTGCCGCGCGCCGAGGTCTGTGCCGAGCGCATCGAGGAGGTCCTCGGGACCGACACCAGCGTGGTGCCGCCCAAGAGCCCGGTGCTCGAACTGCGCCGGCACGGCCATCTCGAAGTGCGGGGCGCCGACTTCAAGTACCCGGGCGCGGAGGCCTCCGTACTGCGGGGCGTCGAGCTGACGGCCCGGCCCGGCGAGACCACCGCGATCATCGGCTCGACCGGCAGCGGCAAGTCGACGCTGCTCAGCCTGGTGCCCCGGCTGATCGACACCACCGACGGCCAGGTGCTCGTCGACGGCGAGGACGTCCGCACGCTCGACCCGGTCCTGCTCGCCAAGACCGTGTCGCTGGTGCCGCAGAAGCCGTATCTGTTCTCGGGGACCGTGGCCACCAACCTGCGCTACGGCAACCCCGACGCGAGCGACGAGGAGCTCTGGCACGCGCTCGAAGTGGCGCAGGCCAAGGAGTTCGTCTCCCAGCTGGAGGGCGGCCTGGACGCACCGATCGCGCAGGGCGGCACGAACGTGTCCGGCGGTCAGCGCCAACGGCTCGCCATCGCGCGCACCCTGGTGCAGCGCCCGGAGATCTACCTCTTCGACGACTCCTTCTCGGCGCTCGACTACGCCACCGACGCGGCGCTGCGCTCCGCGCTCGGCCGCGAGACCGCCGAGGCCACGGTCGTGATCGTCGCCCAGCGGGTCTCCACCATCCGGGACGCCGACCGGATCATCGTCCTCGACGAGGGACGGGTCGTCGGGACCGGCCGCCATCACGAGCTGATGGCCGACAACGAGACGTACCGGGAGATCGTGCTCTCCCAGCTGACGGAGGCTGAGGCGGCATGAGCGGGCCCGGTGGACGCATGATGATGGGCGGCGGCCCGGATCAGCGGTCGATGAACTTCAAGGAATCCGGAAAACGGCTGGTCAAACGGCTGGCGCCGGAGAAGGCCATCCTGAGCGTGATGCTGCTCGCGGTCGTGGTCAGCGTCGGCCTCTCGGTGGTCGGGCCGAAGATCCTCGGCAAGGCCACCGACCTGGTCTTCGCCGGTGTGATCGGTCCGCGGTTCCCGGACGGCATGAGCAAGGCGCAGGCCCTGGAGGCCCTGCGGCACAAGGGCCAGGGCGGCCTGGCGGACATGCTCTCGGGCGTGGACTTCACCCCGGGCGGCAGCATCGACTTCGGCGCGGTCGGCACCGTCCTGCTCACCGCCCTCGCGGTGTACGTGGGCGCCGGGCTCATGATGCTGGTGGCGACCCGGCTCGCCAACCGGGCCATCAACAAGACCGTGTTCCGGCTGCGCGAGGACATCCAGACGAAGCTGTCGCGGCTTCCGCTGTCGTACTTCGACAAGGCCAAGCGCGGTGAGGTGCTCAGCCGCGCGACCAACGACATCGACAACATCTCGCAGACGATGCAGCAGACGATGGGCCAGCTCATCAACTCGCTGCTCACCATCGTCGGCGTGCTGGTCATGATGTTCTGGATCTCGCCGCTGCTCGCGCTGGTGGCGCTGGTCACGGTGCCTTTGTCGGTGGTCGTGGCCACCAAGGTCGGCAAGCGGTCGCAGCCCCAGTTCGTCCAGCAGTGGAAGTCGACCGGCAAGCTGAACGCGCACATCGAGGAGATGTACACCGGGCACGCCCTGGTGAAGGTGTTCGGCCGCCAGCAGGAGTCGGCGAACGCCTTCGCCGAGCAGAACGACGCGCTGTACGAGGCCTCGTTCAAGGCGCAGTTCAACAGCGGCGTCATGCAGCCGGTGATGATGTTCGTGTCGAACCTGAACTACGTCCTGGTGGCGGTCGTCGGCGGGCTGCGGGTCGCGACCGGCTCGCTGTCCATCGGTGACGTGCAGGCGTTCATCCAGTACTCGCGGCAGTTCTCGATGCCGCTGACCCAGGTCGCCTCCATGGCGAACCTGGTGCAGTCCGGGGTCGCCTCCGCCGAGCGGATCTTCGAGCTGCTCGACGCCGAGGAGCAGGCCCCCGACACGGCGTCGCCGGAGCGCCCGGAGGTGCTGCGCGGCGCGGTCGCCCTGGAGAACGTGTCCTTCCGGTACGAGCCGGAGAAGCCGCTCATCGAGGACCTCTCACTGACGGTCGAGCCCGGGCACACGGTCGCGATCGTCGGCCCGACGGGCGCCGGCAAGACGACCCTGGTGAACCTGCTCATGCGGTTCTACGAGGTCACCGGCGGCCGGATCACCCTGGACGGGGTCGACGCGGCCAGGATGACCCGCGAGGAACTGCGCTCCGGGATCGGCATGGTGCTCCAGGACACCTGGCTGTTCGGCGGCTCCATCGCCGACAACATCGCGTACGGCGCGGCGAAGGACGTGACCCGCGAGGAGATCGAGGAGGCGGCGAAGGCCGCGCACGCGGACCGCTTCATCCGTACGCTCCCCGAGGGCTACGACACCGTCATCGACGACGAGGGCACCGGGGTCAGCGCGGGCGAGAAGCAGCTCATCACCATCGCGCGGGCGTTCCTGTCCGACCCGGTGATCCTGGTCCTCGACGAGGCGACGAGTTCGGTCGACACCCGTACCGAGGTGCTGATCCAGAAGGCGATGGCGCGGCTCGCCCACGGGCGCACGTCGTTCGTCATCGCGCACCGGCTCTCCACGATCCGGGACGCGGACGTGATCCTGGTGATGGAGAACGGCTCGATCGTCGAACAGGGCACGCACGACGAGCTGTTGGCGGCGGAGGGCGCGTACGCGCGGCTGTACGCGGCCCAGTTCGCCCAGGCGGTGGCGGAGGTGGACTAGCGGTTGCCCGGCGCGGGGCGGCGTTGGTACGCCTGCCCGGCGCCGGGTCCCGCTGTGCCCACCCGTCCCGCCCTGCGGGACGATTGCCCACAGCGGGGGGCGGCGGGCGCTCAGTCCAGGTACCCCCGCAGCTGGTCCGCGAACGCGTGATCGCGGAGTTTGTTCAGCGTCTTCGACTCGATCTGGCGGATCCGTTCACGGGTCACGCCGAAGATCCGCCCTATCTCCTCCAGCGTGCGCGGCCGCCCGTCGGCGAGCCCGTAGCGCAGCTGGACGACCTTGCGTTCGCGCTCGCCGAGCGTGGAGAGCACGGCCTCCAGATGCTCGCGGAGCAGCAGGAACGCCGCGGATTCGACGGGGGACGCGGCGTCGCCGTCCTCGATGAGGTCGCCGAGCGCGACGTCGTCCTCCTCCCCCACCGGCGCGTGCAGCGAGACCGGTTCCTGGGCGAGGCGCAGCACTTCGCCGACCCGCTCCGGGGTCAGGTCGAGGTGGGCGGCGACCTCGTCCGGGGTCGGCTCGTAGCCGCGTTCCTGGAGCATCCGGCGCTGGACGCGGACCACGCGGTTGATGAGCTCGACGACGTGGACCGGGACGCGGATGGTGCGGGCCTGGTCGGCGAGCGCCCGCGACATGGCCTGGCGGATCCACCAGGTCGCGTACGTCGAGAACTTGTAGCCGCGCGCGTAGTCGAACTTCTCGACCGCCCTGATCAGTCCGAGGTTTCCCTCCTGGACGAGGTCGAGCATGGTGAGCCCGCGGCCGACGTACCGCTTGGCGACGGAGACCACCAGGCGCAGGTTCGCCTCGATGAGCCGGCGTTTCGCCATCCGGCCCATGACGACCAACTTGTCGAGATCCACGGCGAGTTGGGAATCCGGGTCGGGGGTGTTGGCCAGCTTCTCCTCGGCGAACAGGCCGGCTTCCACGCGCCGGGCGAGCTCGACCTCCTCGGCTGCGGTAAGCAGCGGGATGCGGCCGATCTCGCGCAGGTACTGGCGGAAGAGGTCGGAGGACGGGCCGCCGGTATCCACCCTGCCCGGCTGCGGGTCGGGTGGTTCGGGGGCTTCTTCCTCGGCGGCCTGTTCGGGCACGGGGCCGGCCTGCGGCCCGGCGTCCGGGCCGACCGGCTCCGCCTCCGGGTGGTGTACGGCCCGAGACTGCGGCGGTACGGCCGTGACGACGTCGTTGTCGGTCAGGGTCTGGGTCTGCACGGGGGCGACCTCCAGGGTGATCGCTGCCGGATCGGGGGATTGCGGCAGCGGGACGGGGGCGGCCGGGCCGCATTCCGTCCCGTACACGATGAGCGGATCCGCGGGGGTGAGGTGCCCACCCCCGAGGGTGGGCCGGCCGCGCTCCGAGGACTCAGGCACCGCAACCCAGTGTGGGGCACGACACATGGTCGCCGCGACGGGCGTGCGGGGACTTTTTGAAGCCGGTGTGTGACCGGGTGGTTACCCGGATGGATATGCCGCCGCGGACGCGCTCACGCGCCTCTCGGACCGCGAACGCCCAACCGGATGCCGGTAGTTGGGACGAAGGCCTTCTCCTGGACGCCTACCCAGGACGGCCGGGGTTAAGGTCGGGCGGGGTTAAGACACAGGCGCTAAAGTGCCGCCGCGCCCTTGTTGCGCAGGGCCTGGCCGTACTGCTGGAGGACCCACAACTCGTTCTGGACTGCGGCCAGTTGGGCCGGGTCGCCGTGCTGGCCCAGGCGTGCCAGGGTGCCCTGGATGTCCAGGAGGCGGCGGTCGACGGCCCGGCGGCGGACCGCCACCAGCTGCTCGCCCGCGTACGCCTCGTCGACCGTGCGGGCGTGGATGGCCTCCACGGCGAGCTCGGTGACCAGGGCGCGCACCACGTCGTTGGGCGCGGAGTCCATGACGGCCGGGAGGTAGTCGGAGGGCGCGTCGGTGGCGCCGCCCGCCTCCTGGATGCACTGGCGGACCGCCGCGTAGGGCGGGGCGGTGAACTCGTCGATGCCGTACGCGTCGAACGCCGGGGAGACCAGGTGCGGGTGCTGCAACGCCAGCTTGAGGAGCTCGCGTTCGGTGCGGTGGGCCGGGCTGCGCAGGTTCAGGGCGGGGCCGGGGGCGGCGGCCCGGGGGGCGGCGCTCTCGTACTGCTGGCGGCGGTTCTGGGCGGGCGCGGGGCCCTTGCCGCCGCGGTCGCGGGCCCAGCGGGCGAGCTGGGCGACGCGCTTCACCACGAACTGGGTGTCCAGAATGCCGAGGATTCCGGCGAGTTGGACGGCGACCTCGTGCTGGGAGGCGACGTTCTTGATGCGGGCGACGATGGGGGCCGCCTCGTCGAGGGCCGCGGCCCGGCCCGCCGGGGTCTCCAGGTCGTAGCGCCCCACGATCTGGCGGATCGCGAACTCGAAGAGCGGGGTGCGGGGTTGGACGAGGTCCGCGACCGCCTCGTCGCCCTTGGCGAGCCGCAGGTCGCAGGGGTCCATGTTGTCGGGGGCGATCGCGATGTACGTCTCGGCGGCGAACTTCTGGTCGTCCTCGAAGGCGCGCAGGGCCGCCTTCTGGCCGGCCGCGTCGCCGTCGAAGGTGAAGATCACGCGGGCCGAGCCGTTGTCCATCAGGAGGCGGCGCAGGATCTTGATGTGGTCGCCGCCGAAGGCCGTGCCGCAGGTCGCGATGGCGGTGGTGACGCCGGCGAGGTGGCAGGCCATGACGTCGGTGTAGCCCTCGACGACCACCGCGCGGCTGGACTTGGCGATGTCCTTCTTCGCCAGGTCGATGCCGTACAGGACCTGCGACTTCTTGTAGATCGGCGTCTCGGGGGTGTTCAGGTACTTCGGGCCGTTGTCGTCGTCGCGCAGCTTGCGGGCGCCGAAGCCGACCACCTCTCCGGAGACGTCGCGGATCGGCCACATCAGGCGGCCGCGGAAGCGGTCGATGGGGTTGCGGCGGCTCTCCTGGGCGAGGCCCGACGTCAGGAGCTCCTTGTCGCTGAAGCCCTTGCCGCGCAGGAAACGCGTCAGATGGTCCCAGCCCGCCGGGCTGTAGCCCACGCCGAAGTGGGCGGCCGCGGCCTGGTCGAAGCCGCGCTCGGCGAGGAACTTGCGGCCGATCTCGGCCTCGGGGCTGCCGAGCTGCTCGATGTAGAACTGGGCGGCCGCCTGGTGCGCCTCGACCAGGCGGATGCGCTCGCCGCGCTGGTGCGAGGGGTTGTAGCCGCCCTCTTCGTAGCGCAGCGTGATCCCGGCCTTGGCGGCGAGCCGCTCGACCGCCTCGGAGAACGACAGGTGGTCGATCTTCCGGATGAAGGCGATCGTGTCGCCGCCTTCCTGGCAGCCGAAGCAGTGGAAGAGACCCTTGCTCGGGCTGACCTGGAAGGACGGGGACTTCTCGTCGTGGAAGGGGCAGAGGCCCTTGAGGTTGCCTCCCCCGGCGTTGCGCAGCTGGAGGTACTCGGACACGACGGCGTCGATCGGGACCGCGTCCCGTACCGCCTTCACGTCGTCATCGTTGATCCTGCCTGCCACGCATGAAGTCTACGGGGACGCTACGACACTCAGGGTGCGAGGGAGCCGAGGGCGACGGCCGGATCGGCCAGCGCCTCGGTGTCCACCTGGGCCCCGCCCCGGATCAGGGCCTGGATCGGCTCTGTGACATCCCACACGTTCACGTTCATCCCGGCGAGGACCCGGCGCTCCTTGAGCCAGAACGCGATGAACTCGCGCTTGCCCGTGTCCCCCCGGATCACCACCTGGTCGTACGAGCCCGGCGGCGCCCACCCCGAGTATTCGAGCCCGAGGTCGTACTGGTCGGAGAAGAAGTACGGGACGCGGTCGTAGCTGACTTCCTGGTCCAGCATCGCGCGGGCGGCGGCCGGGCCGCCGTTGAGGGCGTTCGCCCAGTGCTCCACGCGCAGCCGGGTGCCGAGCAGCGGGTGGTGGACGGCGGCCACGTCGCCCGCCGCGAAGATGTCGGGGTCCGAGGTGCGCAGCGAGGCGTCCACCGCGATGCCGCCGCCGTGTGCGCGGTCGGCCATGGCCAGGCCCGCGTTCTCGGCGAGCGAGGTGCGCGGGGCGGCGCCGATCGCGGCCAGCACGTCGTGCGCCGGGTGCTCCTCGCCGTCGTCGGTGCGGGCGGCGAGCACCATGCCGTCCTGGCCGATGATCTCGGTGAGGCGGACGCCGAAGTGGAAGCGGACGCCGTGCTCGGCGTGCAGGTCGGCGAAGAGCTGGCCGAGCTCGGGGCCGATCACGTTGTGCAGCGGCGTTGCCTCGGGCTCGACGACGGTGACCTCCGCGCCGTACCCCCTGGCGGCGGCCGCGACCTCCAGGCCGATCCAGCCGGCGCCCGAGATGACGAGGTGGCCGTTGTCGCGGCCGAGCGCCTTGAGGACGTGCTTCAGGCGCTCGGCGTGGGCGAGGCGGCGCAGGTGGTGGACGCCCGCCAGGTCGGTGCCGGGGATGTCCAGACGGCGTGGCTCGGCGCCGGTGGCGAGCAGCAGCCGGTCGTACTGGATGACGGTGCCGTCGCCGAGCCGGACCGTCTTCGCGCCGCGGTCGATGGTGGTGACGATCTGGCCGAGGTGCAGCTCGATGTCGTTCTGCGCGTACCAGGCGGGCTCGTGCACGAAGACGCTGTCGCGCTCCTCCTTGCCGGCCAGGAACCCCTTGGACAGGGGCGGCCGTTCATAGGGGTGCTCGCGCTCGTCGCCGATGAGGATCACCCGCCCGTTGAAACCCTCGGACCGGAGGGTCTCGGCGGCTTTCGCCCCCGCGAGACCGCCTCCGACAATGACGAATGTCCGATCTGCGTCGACCACTTGATGCCTCCTCGGTGCTTGCTGCGCGGCGCCGCCACCTGCGAGCGTCCCGCACGGAGCGTGATGGGGGAAGAGGGCTTGCTCCGTTGGGACGCGGCGGCGGCTGGGATTACCGGTGGTGCACGGTGAGTCTGGAGTGAAGCGAGCGGGCTGCCGCGTCGGTGAGCGAGGCGATCTGGTCGACGATCACCCGCTTCTTCGTGCGGTCGTCGCCCGCCTCGTCGTACAGCGCCCGGAACTGCGGGTCGAGCCCCTCGGAGGGGGCCCGGGACGTCAGCGCGTCGGCGAGTTCGGCCAGCACGACGCGCTGGTCGGCGCGGAGCCGCTCCTGCTCGTCGCGCTGCATGACATAGCGGTCGGCCACCGCCTTCAGCACGGCGCATTCGTTGCGGGCCTCGCGCGGCACGACCAGCTCCGCGCCGTACCGGGTGAGGTGCCCGGTGCCGAACGCCGCGCGCGTCGCGCCCTCTGCGGCCAGGCAGAACCGGCCGATGAGCTGGCTGGTGGCGTCCTTGAGGCGGGCCTGGGAGACCGCCGTGCCGTCGTAGCCGTGCGGCCACCAGTCCTGCTCGATGAGCCGCTCCAGGGCCTCGGTCAGCTCCTGCGGATCGGTGTCGGCCGGCACGTACCGGCCGATCGCGACGCGCCAGATGTCGGCCCGCTCGGCCTCGGAGACGAGCGCGAGGGGGTCGACGTGGCCGGCGTGCAGCCCGTCCTCGAAGTCGTGCACCGAGTACGCCACGTCGTCCGCCCAGTCCATGACCTGGGCCTCGAAGCACTTGAGGTAGGGCGTCGCGCCCTCCCTGACCCAGGCGAACACCGGCAGGTCGTCCTCGTACACCCCGAACTTCACCGAGGCCGGGTCGGTGGGGTGGCCGCCGCGCGCCCAGGGGTACTTGGTGGCCGCGTCCAGGGCGGCCCGGGTGAGGTTGAGGCCCACACTCACCGGCTCCCCCGTCACCGACGAGCGGACGAAGCGCTTCGGTTCGAGCCGGGTCAGCAGGCGCAGCGACTGGGCGTTGCCCTCGAAGCCGCCGATGTCCTTCGCGAAGTCGTTCAGCGCCTGCTCGCCGTTGTGTCCGAACGGCGGGTGGCCCATGTCGTGGGCGAGGCAGGCGGCTTCGACGAGGTCCGGGTCGCAGCCGAGCGCCGCGCCCAGCTCGCGGCCCACCTGGGCGCATTCCAGCGAGTGCGTGAGCCGCGTGCGCGGGCTGGCGTCCCAGGCCTGGCTCCGCGAGCCCGGCGTGACGACCTGCGTCTTGCCGGACAGGCGGCGCAGCGCCCCCGAGTGCAGCACGCGCGCGCGATCGCGCTGGAAGGCGGTGCGGCCGGGCCGCTTGTCGGGCTCGGCGGCCCAGCGTTCGGTGTCGGCCTCGGCATAGAACTCCATGCACCGACAGTAAACGGAGTCACTGACAAGTGGGCTCAAGGGGGCGTCGAAGCTCGCCATGTGCGGACACGGGTGGAGACCGGTTCGGCGCGGGGGCTCGCCTCAGGCGGAGGCGAGGGCGGATGTGAGTGCGGGGGCGAGGAGGGGGGCGAGTTCGGCGTCACGCGCCGTCGTCGGCGTGCGCGTCAACGCCTCTTCGTAGCGGTGCAGTACGAGCCTGGCCATGGCCGGATGCGCGCCCATGGGGGCGGCCGCGATCCACGGCGCCTTTGCCGCGCTTTCGGCCGCGAAACGTCCCGGAGCGGTGAAGTACGAGGCGACCGCGACCCGGTGCCTGCCGCGCGCGGCGAGGGCGCGCAGCGCCTCGGGCACGGTGGGAGAAGCGGCAGAGGCGTACGCGGGCAGCACGGGCACCCCGCCGAGGCGCTCGCTCAGCAGCATGGCGGTGCGGCGGGTGTCGGCGGCCGAGTCGGGGTCGCGCGATCCGGCCGCGGCGAGCACGACCCCGCTGCCGCGCACGGTACGGGCGTCGAGGTCCCAGCCCGCTTCGACGAGCCGCCCGTACAGCGCCTCCACGAGCAGCGGATGGGGGCCGAGCGGGGCCGCGACACGGGCGCTCAGGTGCCGGCCCGCCGTGGCGAGGGCGTGCGGGATGTCGTGCTTGACGTGGTGGCCGCGGCCGAGCAGCAGCGGCACTACGACGGCCTCCCCCTCAAGGCCGGCCAGGGTGTCGGGCAGCAGCGGGCGGTCCAACTCGATGTGGCCGAGCCGGACGTCGAGGCCCGGCCGCAGTTCGCGGACCCGTTCCAGGAGGGCGGTGACCGTCCGCAGCGCGCCGGGGTCGCGGCTGCCGTGCGCGACGGCGACGAGGGCGGGGCGGGCGGGGGGCGGCATGGAGGTGGGGGTTCCGTTCAGTCGTACGTGGCTGAGCTGGCTGCCCAGTTGGGCCGTGATGCGGGTGAGGAGCTGCGCGGTGCTGTCGAGCGGAAGGGGCGGCCGGCTCTGCGGGAAGGGCCGGCTCTGCGAGAACGGCTGGTCCCGCGGGAGCTGGCTCTGCGGAAAGAGGTGGTCGTGCGGAAAGAGGTGGCTCGTCTCCGGCTCCGTCATGAACCGATCCTGCCGGGCGCACGTTGCCGGGTCGTTGCGCGGCGGTGACGGGTGTTTTCCATGGCCTCACGGAGGCGGCGGGGACGGGGTGCGGCGGGGTGCATCGGCTCCGGGCCGTCGGCGGAACACCCGCGAGAGGCAGGGTCATGTCACAGGTCTTTTCATGTCACAGAGATGTACGGAGCGTGCCCGGCGGCGAACCGGTTCTCCGCCCGCGACGTCCATCCCCTCGTACGCCGACGAAGATCACCAGTACGCAGCTCACCAGGGGGACCACGTGCCGCGCATCCGACTGAAGCGACCGCGTCTGCCGCGCACCCGCGCGGGCCGGCGCCGCCTCGTACAGGGCGTCGCCGCCGCGTGCGTGCTCGGGCTCGCGCCCGCCACCTGGATGTACGCGAGCACGAGCGGCCGCGTCGGCACGGTGGCCGACGCCCCGGCGTCCGGGGTGGCCGTGGTGTTCGGGGCCGGCCTGTGGGACGGCAAGCCCTCGCCCTACCTCGCCCACCGCCTCGACGCGGCCGTGGAGTTGTACCGGGCCGGCAAGGTGAAGGCGGTCCTGGTCACCGGCGACAACGGCCGGCCCACCTACGACGAGCCCGACGCGATGCGCGGCTATCTCGTCCAGCACGGGGTGCCGGACAAGAGCGTGGTCAGCGACTTCGCGGGGTTCGACACCTGGGATTCGTGCGTACGGGCCAAGAAGATCTTCGGCGTTGACCGGGCCGTCCTGGTCAGCCAGGGCTTCCACATCCGGCGCGCGGTGGCGCTGTGCGAGGCCGCGGGGGTCCGGTCCTACGGGGTCGGCGTCGACGCCGTCCACGATGCGACCTGGTACTACGGCGGCACCCGCGAGGTCTTCGCCGCGGGCAAGGCCCTCCTTGACGTGGTGTTCCGGCCCGACCCGACGTTCCTGGGGCCCAAGGAGCCAGGGGTTGCGAGGGCGCTGGCGGGCGGCTGACGGCTGCCCCTCCTCACTGCTCCCCCCTCACCGCTCCCCAATGACCAGAATGAGCCCCCCGCCCCGCCCGCGTAACCCGGGGGCGGACGCGGGCGTAACACGCCGGTCGCAGCCTGGAGGGCATGCTCATAGATGCCTCCGCGTCCGCCCCTGTGACCCCCACCCACTGCCCGTACTGCTCGCTCCAGTGCGGCATGGGGCTGCGGGCCGCGGGCGGGTCGGACGGCGGGCTGGAGGTCGTCGCGCGGGACTTTCCGGTGAACGGGGGTGCGCTGTGCGGCAAGGGGAGTTCCGCGCCCGCGCTGCTCTCCCGGGGCCTGCGGCTGACCGAACCGCTCGTGCGGCGCGCCGCCACCGGCCTGCTCGAACCGGCCACCTGGGGGGAGGCCCTGGAGCTCGTGGCCGAGCGGCTCGGCTCCGTACGCCAGGGGTACGGGGCCGACGCGGTCGGGGTGTTCGGCGGCGGCGGGCTGACGAACGAGAAGGCGTACGCGCTGGGCAAGTTCGCGCGGGTCGTGCTCGGCACCTCCCAGATCGACTACAACGGGCGGTTCTGCATGTCGTCGGCGGCGGCCGCGCATCAGCGGGCGTTCGGCGTCGACCGGGGGCTGCCGTTTCCACTGGCGGACGTGGCACGGACCGGATGCGTGATCCTGGCGGGGTCGAACCTGGCCGAGACCATGCCGCCCGCGGTGCGCTACCTGCGCGAACTGCGGGAGAACGGCGGCAAGTTGATCGTCATCGACCCGCGCCGCACGAAGACCGCCGAGCTGGCCGACCTGCATCTGGCGCCCCGCCCCGGCACCGACCTCGCCCTCGCGCTCGGCCTGCTGCACCTGGTGGTGGCCCAGGGGCGCGCCGACGAGGAGTTCATACGGGAGCGGACGTCGGGGTGGGAGGCGGCGCGGGCGGCGGTGATGGCGCACTGGCCCGAGCTCGTGGAGAAGATCACCGGCGTTCCCGTGCCCCAACTCCGCGCCGCGGTGGCCATGTTCTGCGATGCCCCGGACGGCATGGTGCTCACCGCGCGCGGCGCCGAGCAGCACGCCAAGGGCACCGACACGGTCGGTGCGTGGATCAACTTCTGTCTCGCGACCGGCCGGGCGGGCCGCCCGCTGTCCGGGTACGGCTGCCTCACCGGCCAGGGCAACGGCCAGGGCGGCCGCGAACACGGCCAGAAGGCGGACCAGTTGCCCGGCTACCGCAAGCTCGCCGACCCTGCCGCGCGCGCCCACGTCGCCGGGGTGTGGGGCGTCGAGGCGGACTCGCTTCCGGGGCCGGGGCGCAGCGCGTACGAGCTTCTCGACGCGCTGGGCGGTGAGGTGAAGGCGCTGCTGGTCATGGGGTCGAACCCGGTGGTGTCGGCGCCGCGCGCGGCCCACATCGAGGGCAGGCTGCGCGCGCTGGACTTCCTCGCCGTCGCGGACGTGGTGCTCTCGGAGACCGCCGAGCTCGCGGACGTGGTGCTTCCGGTGACGCAGTGGGCGGAGGAGACCGGCACGATGACCAATCTGGAGGGCCGGGTGCTGCTGAGGCGGGCGGCGATCACGCCCCCGGAGCACGTACGCAGCGATCTCGAAGTCCTCAACTCCCTTGCGCGGATGCTTGGTTCGGAGTCGGCCGCCAAGGGGTTTCCGGTCGATCCCGAGGAGGTGTTCGAGGAGCTGCGGCTCGCGTCGGCGGGCGGGGCGGCGGACTATTCGGGCATCAGCTATGCCCGGATCGAGGCGGAGGACGGGGTGTTCTGGCCGTGTCCCGAGGAGGGGCATCCGGGCACGCCCCGGCTGTTCCTCGACCGGTTCGCGACTAAGGACGGGCGGGCCCGCTTCGTGGAGGTCACCCACCGGGAGCCGGACGAGGAGACCGACGCCGACTATCCGGTGGTGCTCACGACGGGCCGCGTGCTCGCCCAGTACCAGTCGGGCGCGCAGACCCGCCGGGTGCCGGAGCTCAACGCCGCCGCGCCCGGCCCGTACGTCGAGATGCATCCGCTGCTCGCCGGCCGGATCGGGGTGGGTGACGGCGACGCGGTGACGGTGACCTCGCGGCGCGGGCGGGCCACCGCGCCGGCCCGGGTGACCGGTGCCATTCGCTCGGACACGGTGTTCATGCCGTTCCACTGGGCGGGCGAGGGCCGGGCCAACAACCTGACGAACCCGGCGCTCGACCCGGTCTCGAAGATGCCCGAGTTCAAGGCGTGCGCGGTACGGGTGGAGCGGGCCGGTCCTGCCAGGTGAGCCAGTCGCCGCCGGGGATCGGGGTGCCGCCGGCGATCAGCTCGCGGGCCAGGCGGGGCGCGGCGAGGTAGGTCCACGACCGTACGGGCCGGCCGTCCACCAGGGCCTCGCGCACCAGGCGGTCGTAGAGGTTGCGGGGGTGGCCGGGTCCGACGTACTCCTCCAACTCGTCGAGCGCGGCGAGGAGTTCGGGGCAGGTGGCGGGGTCGACCTCGATGAGGGTGCCGGTGATGGTGCCGTCCCCGGCTATGGCGTAGGGGTAGCCGGGGCCGTCGTACAGGAGGGCGCCGCCCAGCAGCGCCGGGCGCTCGGAGACCGTACGGCCTTGCAGGAAGCTCCGGTAGTAGCGCTCGCCGGGGCGGAGCGTGCCGTACACGAAGAAGGGGAGCGGCGGCTCGGCGGCGGTCATCGGGCGACCGTTTCGGCCGTGATCCAGGACAGGTAGGCCGGGCTGCCTGCCACCACCGGGGTCGCGATGATCTCGGGGGTGTCGTAGTCGTGGGCCGCCAGGAGGTGGCGTTCGAGCTCGGGGTAGCGGGCGGCCGTGGTCTTGAAGAGGACCTGCCATTCCTGCGTCGTCTCGATGCCGCCCGCCCAGTGGTAGACGGAGGTGACGGGGCCCACGATCTGCGCGCAGGCCGCGAGGCGGGCCTCCACCGCGCCGCGGGCGAGCGCCGCCGCCTTGTCGGCGCTGTCGGTCGTGGTCTGCACGGTCGTGGCCTGCGCGGTCGTGGCCTGCGCGGTCGTGGCCTGCGCGGTCAGCCGATCGGCCGATGTCACGGCGTCCTCCCTCGGTGGTTCGGCCGGGTCCGGCCGGGATGGCAAGAGTCGTCCGGCAGGGTCCTACGTCCCGAACCCGCCGGCCGGTGCGGAGCGTACGCACGGCTGTTACATGTTGTCCCGGTTTCCGTGATGATCCGCTCCTAGTGTCGACGGGCGGGCCGGTGTTCCGGCCGCCTTCCCTACCCCCGGCATCCCACCATGATCCAGACCTTCCGGATTCTCCGCGCCGCCGCCATCGCGGGCATCGCCGCCTTCGGCATCGCCGCGGTGGTGCTCGCCATTTCCGGCTGCGGTTCGCGCTCCGGTCTCGTGGAGGGCGCCCGGGCCTCCACGGTCGCCCTCCAGCCCAGTCCCCAGGAGCTGTGGCCCGCCTGGTACGAGAGCGAGGCGCGGCGCGACGGCGCGACGGCGTCCGGCCGGGGAGAGGCTCCCGTCCCGCTCCCCGAATCGCTGAAGGTGCCGAAGGAGGGGCTGCGCGGCATGGACCCGATGGCGATCCTGAAGGCCGACCCGCGCGCCAAGACCCTCGTCCGGCTGCCCGTGATCGACCACCCGGGGCGGCCCGGCATCCGCCCGCCGGTCCTCCACGACCTGACCGGCCACGACGGCTCGCCCGAACTGATCGTCGCGGCGGATCTGGAGACCCGGCGCACGGTCGTCATCGTCTACACGGTCCGCGACGGCCGGATCGTTCCCATCCTCTACACCGTCGGCACCCGCCTCGCGGTGGAGGCCGTCGGCACCGATCTGGTGACGCGGGGCGCCGCGGACGACGGCGCCGAGCAGGCGGTCCGCTACCGCTGGGACGGGGCCCGCCTCTCCCCCGTGAGCGACATCAAGACGTACAAGGGCATCGCCCCGAAGGGCCCGGACACGAAGGACACCACGGACGAGCCCGAGACCCCCGGGCCGCGCAAGACGCCGGGGCCTGCGAAGTCGGGCGGAGCCGCGAAGACGGGCGGGGCGAAGACGGGCGGAGCGGCGAAGACGTGGACGAGCGGCTCGGACACCGGGAAGGGTGCCTCGTGATGCGCGCCGCGCGGCGCCGGTGCCGCGCCCTGCTCGCCCGCGCCCGCGGGCTGACCCAGGGCCTGAGTCTGCGCTGGAAGATCGCCGCACTGCTCGCGGCGGGCTGCGCCCTGGTGGCGGTCACCATCGGCCTGCTCATCCACCAGTCGCGCGCCGCGCAGGTCGCCGCGACCGCCCGCGAGTCCGCGACCGCGCAGCTCATTCGCGTACGTCAGCTGTACGAGCTGACCGGCCAGGTCGACCACGGCGACACCGAGGCCGCGCTCGACCACCCGGACCTGCCCGCGCCGCTGCGGAAGTCCGCCCACGACGGAAAGCGGAGCACCTTCCTGGACCTGGAAGGACCGCATCCGGCGGTGTGGGCCGCGCGGCCGGTGGGCGACCGGGTGCTCTCGGTGCGGCAGCCGCTGGACGCCGCGGTGGACGAACTCCAGGAGCTGGACGGCCAGTTGGTGGCCTGGGGCGCGGTCGTGGTCGGGCTCGCGGCGCTCGGCGGCGCCGGGCTCGCCAGCAGGCTGAGCCGTGAGCTGCGTACGGCCGCGGCCACCGCCCGCCGGATCAGCCGGGGTGAACTCGACGCCCGGATCGGCCAGTCGGCCCCGGCCGGCCGCCAGGACGAGGTGGCGGAACTGGCCTGCGCGGTCGACACGATGGCCGCGTCGTTGCAGCGCCGCCTGGAGGCCGAGCAGCGCTTCACCGCGGACGTGGCGCACGAGCTGCGCACCCCGCTGACCGGGCTGCACACGGCCGCCGAACTGCTGCCTCCGAGCCGCCCGACCGAGCTGGTGCGGGACCGGGTCTCGGCCCTGTGCACCCTGACCGAGGACCTCCTGGAGGTCGCCCGGCTCGACGCGAACGCGGAGGAGCCCCACCTGGAGGTGCTCCCGCTCGACCGCACCGTGGAGGGCATCCTCCAACGGTGCGGCCTGTCCGTCGAGTTGGCGCGCCCCGAGCAGGCCGCGGACGACCCCGGCGGCGCGGACACCCTCGTACGCACCGACGCGCGCCGCCTGGAGCGGATCATCGCCAACCTGATCGCCAACGCGCGACGGCACGGCGCGGAGCCGGTCGAGGTGACGGTGGACGGCACGTCGGTCAGCGTGCGCGACCACGGGCCCGGCTTCCCCGAACGCCTCCTGAAGGACGGCCCCCAGCGCTTCGTGACCGGCGCCAAGGAACGCGGCCAGGGCACGGGCCTCGGCCTCACCATCGCCCTGGGCCAGGCCCACGTCATCGGCGCGGAGGTGGCGCTGAGCAACGCGGAGGGCGGGGGCGCGGCGGCGGTGGTGTCGCTGCCGGCAGGGTGAAGGTTGAGAGATGGGCGGTCGGGGGATGGGCGGTCGGCTGACCGCTATCAGCTATCAGCTATCAGCTATCAGCTATCAGCTGGCGATGGTCGACTGACAGATTCCGACCGCCCAATACTGCTCCCCCTCAGCCCGCGTACGGACGCACCTCCTTCGCCTCGCGCAGCGCCCGCGCCCACCACGCCACCTGGTCGAGCATCTTCTTCACCGCCGCGTCGGCCTGCGAGGGCTCGCGGTGTTCGCCGTCCTCGTCGAAGAGTCCGTGCGCCTGGTGGAAGCTGACCGTGTCCCGCACGGTGACGGCATGCATCTCGGCGAAGACCTGCCGCAGTTGCTCGACCGCCCGCAGACCGCCCGAGATGCCGCCGTACGAGACGAAGCCGATGGGCTTGGCCTGCCACTGCACGTAGTGCCAGTCGATCAGGTTCTTCAGCGAGGCGGGGAAGGAGTGGTTGTACTCGGGAGTGATCACGACAAAGGCGTCGGCGTCCGCCAACTTCGGTGAGATGACCGCGAGTTGGGCCGCTACGGCGGGCGAGGGATGGTGGGAGATGGTGGTCGGGAGTTCGGCCTCGGCCAGGTCGAGCACCTCGATGTCGAGGCCGTGGTGGTCGCGGGCCCGGGCGAGGAACCAGTCGGCGACGACCGGCGCGAACCGGCCCTCGCGGTTGGAGGCGACAACAACGGTGAGCTTCAGAGCGGGGAAGGCGGCCGGTTCGGCCGTGGTGATGTCCATGCCGAGAAGGATTCAACCTCAAGTCCGCTTGAGGTCAAGCGCGGACCGGCGGCGAACTATCTTGAAGCCCATGACACTTCCGTACGTCGAGATCGACGGCCGCCCCGCCGATGCCGAGAACCTGCTCATTCCCGCGCTGACCGGCGGCTACGGCCACTTCACCGCCCTGCAGGTGCGCGACGGACGCGTCCGCGGCCTGGCCCACCACCTGACCCGCCTGGACCGGGCCACCCGCGAGCTGTTCGGCCCCGGCCTCGACGGCGAACGGATCCGCTCCCTGATAGGGCAGGCACTCGGCGCCTCGGGCCGGTCGGACGCGGCGGTACGGGTCTACGTGTACGGGCCGGCCGACGCGCCGACCCCGATGGTCGTCGTGAACGAGCCGGCCGACATGCCGTCCACCGCGCAGTCGCTGCTCTCCGTGCCGTACGAGCGCCCGGTCGCCCACCTCAAACACCTCGGCCACTTCGCCCAGGGCTACTACGTCCGCCTCGCCGAACGCCAGGGCTTCACCGAGGCCCTGCTGACCGGCCCCGGCGGGGCCGTCGCCGAGGGCGCGATCACCAACATCGCGTTCTGGGACGGCAGTTCGGTGGTCTGGCCGAACCGTCCCGCGCTGATCGGCATCACGATGGCCGTGCTCGAACCCCGGCTCGCGGCGTACGGCCTGAAGTCGGCCCGCCGCGAGGTGACCCTGGGCGGGCTCGACGCGTACAGCGCGGCCTTCGTCATGAACTCGCGCGGCATCGCCCCGGTGGGCCGGATCGACGAGCGTGCGTTCGCGGTCGACGCGGAGCTGATGAAGGTGGTGTGGCGAGCGTACGAGGAGGCGCCCTGGGATGTGATCGCCCCGGGGTGACGGTTCACCCGTACGGCCCGCACCGGGTCACTCTTTCGCCCCCCGCCGACGGGCGGAGCGGCCCGTGCGCCTCTTAGGTCGAAGGCAGAAGCCCTGCCTCGTCCCCGGAGGATCCATGCGTACAGCCCGACTCCTGACCAGTGCCCTGCTGGCGTCCGCCGCCGTGCTGGGTCCGGGGGCTTCGCTCGCGTACGCCAACAGCGAGCCGGGCGGTTCGCTGGAGCTGTGGCCGACGAGCGCCGCGCCCGGCACCACGGTGACCGCGAACACCACCGTCTGCGGGCCGGCGGGGCGGGCCACGGGCGATGCGAACGCGGTGGGCTCGGGCGACTTCCCGATGTCGGTCTCCACGCACAAGGAAGTGCTCGCCGGGCAGTTCCAGGTGGCCCCGCAGGCCAAGCCGGGCTCGTTCCGCATCAGGGTGAGCTGCGAGAACGGCAAGGTGGCCGATGCCCAGCTGACCGTCACCGGCGGCAGCGACCGGGACCAGAAGGGCAGGGACAAGTCCTGGAACGCGGGCGACCCGCAGGGCGGCAAGGACAAGTCGTGGGACTGGGGCGACCAGCGGGAGAAGGACAAGTCCTGGGACGGGAACGACCCGCGCGGCAAGGACAAGTCGTCGGCCTGGAACGACCAGCGGGGTCACGACAAGTCCTGGGACACCAACGACCCGCGGGGTCATGTGAAGACCGGGGTCGGCGGCAGCATCGGCCCCGACACCACCGAGATCGCGGTGGGCGCGGCGGTACTGGCCGCGGCCGCCGTGGGCGGCACCTGGCTACTGCGTCGCCGGGCGAGCGGCGCGCAGGGCCGGGGCTGACCGCCCTTGTCGGACCGGATCGCACGACGCAACGCGGGCTGGCTGATGGTGGTCGCCGCGTTCGTCGGCCTGTGGCTGATCGAGCGGGGCTTCGAGACCGTGGAGCCTCCGCAGCCCTCTGTGGCCGAGAGGTTCGCGGCGGGGCCGACGTCGCAACGGAGCGGAATCACGGGCGACTCCCGATCCGGGTCCGCCGCGCGGGCCGTGACCGAGCTCCCGCCCGCCGAGGGCCTGCCGCCCTCCGAACCCGTACGGATCCAGATCCCCTCGATCCGGGTCGACGCGCCCGTGATGCGGCTCGGGCTCGGCCCCGACCACAGCCTGGACGTGCCGCCGCCGGGGAACACGAACATGGCCGGCTGGTACAAGGACGGCACGGCGCCGGGCGCCCGGGGCACGGCCGTGATGGCGGGCCACGTCGACGACTCCCGCGGCCCGGCCGTCTTCTACTCACTCGGCGCGCTGAAGAAGGGCAGCCGGGTCGAGGTGACCCGCGAGGACGGGCGGACCGCGGTGTTCGAGGTCGACGCGGTCGAGGTCTACGAGAATGACGCGTTCCCGGACACGAAGGTGTACGGCCCCGCCGCACGCCCGGAACTACGCCTGATCACCTGCGGCGGAGGCTTCTCGCAGCAGACCGGCTACCGGGGCAACGTGGTCGCCTTCGCCCACCTGACGGGGGTGGCCGGGGCGACACGGGTCAGCGCTCCCTGAGCGGGCTCACGCACGGCCCGAGGCCGAAAGCGGGGTTAGGGGCGCGGGGCTGTGACATCGTGCGGCTCCGCCGCGTGGGCGCGACCAGCCACCGCCGGCCCGCACCAGAACGACGACCACTCCCCCCAAAGCGGAGCGCTTACGCGTTCCACTGGTCGAACGCCAGCTTGGCGACCAGCGAGAAGACGACCACGAGCAGCACTCCGCGCACGAACTCGCTGCCCTTGCTCAGCGCCATGCGCGCGCCGATCAGACCGCCCGCCAGGTTGAACACGGCCATGATCGCGGCCAGTTGCCACATGACGTTGCCCTGGTAGGCGAACATCGCGAGCGCCCCGACGTTGGTGCAGACGTTCACGATCTTGGCGGTGGCGCTCGCGGTCACCAGGTCGAGGTGGAGCACGGCGGTGAGGGCGAGGACGAGGAACGTGCCGGTGCCGGGGCCGAAGAGGCCGTCGTAGAGACCGATGCCGCCGCCGACGAGCACGATCGCGGTGACGGTACGGGCCCGGGTGACGGGCTGCCCGCTGGTCCCGGTGCCGAACGCGGGCTTGAACATGACGAACGCGGCGACGCCGAGCAGCACGACCAGGATGACCGGGCGCAGCACCGCGCTGCTGATGCCGGCCGCGAAGAACGCGCCGGTCATGGAGCCCGCGAGCGCGGCGAGCCCGATCCGTACCGCCGTCTTCACGTTCACCGGCGCCTTGCGCACATACGTCACGGCGGCACCCGAGGTACCGACGAGGGCGACGGCCTTGTTGGTGCCGAGGATGTGCGCGGCGGGGACGTGCGGCAGGCCGAGGAGCAGGGCGGGCAGCATGAGCAGTCCGCCGCCGCCGACCACCGCGTCGATCCAGCCGGCCGCGCCCGCGGCGAGGCACAGCACGATGAGCATGGTCAGCGATATGTCGGGCATGATCGCGACCTTAAGGAGCGATCGGCTGGTTCGTCTATTACTTTCCGGATGCCTGAGCCAGATCTGAGCTTGTGGCCGCCGGGGTCCGGTCGGGGGCGGGCGGCGCGGCCGGGGTGACCGCTACGGCCAGGAAGGTGGCGGCGAGGGCGCTGGTGGCGGTGAGCCCGGCCGCGAGCCGGCGCCGGGCGCGGTCGAGGGGGACGGGGGCGGCGCACTTGCGGTGACGGGCCATGGCTCTGCGATTCCTCGGTTCGGCGGTGTTCGGCCGGCCGGTTCGGCCGGAGGGCGTGGTTGCGGGGGCGTCGGCCGGCGGGGTTCAGAAGCGGGGTTCAGAAGCTGAACTGCTCGGTGTGGATGTGCTGTTCGGGCACTCCCGCCCTGATGAGCGAGGCGGTCGCCGCCTCCGCCATCGGGCCGGGGCCGCACAGGTAGACGTCGTGCTCGGCGAGGCCGGGGACGAGGTTGCGCAGGGCCTGCGGCGCGAGCGGGTCGAACGACGCGTCGGACGGGCCGAGGAGGTAGTGCAGCGCGGCCCCTCGCTGGGCGGCGATGGCCTCCAGCTCGTCGCGCAGCACCAGCTGGGCGGCGTTGCTCGCCCGGTACAGCAGGGTGAGGTCGCCGGGTGCGGCGGGCAGCGTCTCGAAGAGGACCCGCATCGGCGTGATCCCGACCCCGCCGGCCAGGAGCAGCACTTTGCGGCGGGTGCGGCGGTGTGCGGTCATCGCGCCGAACGGTCCGGTGGCCAGGACCCGGGTGCCCGGCCGCAGCCGCCGGATCCGCCGGCTGTGGACACCGAGCGCCTTGACGGTGATGCGTACGGTGTCGTCCCTGACCGGCGCGGACAGCGAGAACGGCAGCGAGGTGTGCCACAGCCTGCGTTGCACGAACCGCCAGCGCAAGAACTGCCCGGGTTCGGCGCGCAGCGCGTCGAGCCCGGTGCCGCGCATCACGACGGAGACGACGTCCGGGCTCTCGTCCCGCACCTCGACGACATGGAGTGCGTGCCGCAGCGCCTGCCGTACGGGGACGACGCCCCGGTACCAGACGATCAGCACGGCGACGGTGGCGTGCAGCATCGCCCAGACCCACACGGTGAGCGGGCTGCCGGACACGTCGGGGCCGACCAGTTGGTGGGCGAAGGCGAGCGCGGCTGCGAGGTAGGTGAGGAAGTGCAGGGCACGCCAGGTCTCCTGCGACATCCGCGCCCGAGCGGCCCGCACCGAGCTGACCCCGGCCACCACCAGCGCGAACGTCCCCAGCGCGGCGGCCAGGATCCCGCCGTAGCCGAGCAGTTGGGCGGCCGAAGTCAGCAGATCGGTGCCGGTGTGGGCGGCATATCCGCACAGCGCGAGCACGATGTGCGCGCCGACGAGGCTCAGTACGTAACGCCCGCCCAGCGCGTGCCAGCGGGCGAGCCGGTCGGCGCCCACGCCGTGCTCGACGGCGGGGACCCGGGCCATGAGCAGCAGCATCACCAGGATTCCGTAGCCCGCGAGCAGCCCCGACAGGTGGGCCCCGCTCCCGAACAGCGCGTCCAGGCGCGCGGACGGTGCCGCCTGCGCACCCCACAGCAGACCCACGCCCCCGGCCCCACCGACGATCCCCCGCCGCATGACCTTTGGCCGGATGCGCAGCGCCCGCACGTCGACGGGTACGGGCGCCGCGGCCCGCTCCTCGGCAGTAGCCGGGCCGGCAGCGTCCAGACCCGGCCGCTTGGGGCCCAACTCGCCTACTTGAGGCTGCTGTTGGGACTGATACGACTGATGAGACTGGTGGGTGAGATAGGCGGACAGGGCTGGGTACGCGGCAAGCTGCGGGTCGGTGGCCTCGATCGTCACGCCCGGCAGCCTAGGTCGGAGCGGCTCACGAAAGGCCCTGGTCAGAGGCGGATCCGGGATCCTTAAGGCGCCCTTGAGGATGGGCTGACCGCCGATTAAGCCGGCCCTGCCCCGCCCCGGGCGCCGACCGCCTTCAGCTGCCTTGCCGGTCCAGGTAACGCAGTACGGCGAGCACCCGGCGGTGGCCCGACTCGGAGGGCGGCAGGTCCAGCTTGGCGAAGATGTTCGCGATGTGTTTCTCCACCGCCCGCTCCGACACCCCGAACGACCCGGCGATGGCCTGGTTGGTGCGGCCCTCTGCCATCAGCCCGAGCACTTCCCGCTCGCGCGGGGTGAGCGCGTCGAGCGCGGCGGCCCGTCGGCTGGCCCCGAACAGCTGGGCCACCACCTCCGGGTCGAGTGCGGTGCCTCCCGCCGCCACCCGCTCCAGGGCGTTCACGAACTCCCCGATGTCCACGACCCGTTCCTTGAGCAGATAGCCCACCCCCGCCCCGCCGTCCCCGATGAGCTGCGCCGCGTACTTGGTCTCCACGTACTGCGAGAAGATCAGCACCCCGGTGCCCGGCGCCGTCCGGCGGATCTGTACGGCCGCCCGCAGCCCCTCGTCGGTCTGTGTCGGCGGCAGCCGGATGTCCACCACCGCCGCGTCCGGCCGGTGTTCGGCGACCGCGGCAAGCAGCGCCTCCGCGTCCCCCACGGCGGCCGCCACCTCCACGCCACGCAACTCCAGGAGCTGGACGAGCCCGTCGCGCAGAATCGCGGAATCCTCGGCGATGACGACCCGCATGAATGACCCGCCCTGTTCTCGGTGTTCAGAGTTCTCGGTGTTCAAAGGCCCGCACTCGGCAGAGACCGCTGCTCATCTGAAGGGCAGCACCACACTCACCACCGTAGGCCCTCCGGGTGGGCTGTCGCAGGTCAGGGAGCCGTCGACGGTACGGACCCGGGCCCGCAGGCCGGCCAGTCCGCTGCCCGCGCCGACCACCGCTCCCCCGCGCCCGTTGTCCTCGACGGTGAGCAGCAGGATCTTCGCCGCGCCGTGCACGGTGACCGTCACCTCCGAAGCCCCGCTGTGCTTGGCCGCGTTGGCCAGCAGTTCCGCCGTGCAGAAGTAGGCGATGGATTCGACGGCCGGGCTCGGTCTGCCCTCGATTCCGCAGCTCACTCGGACGGGCAGGGCGCTGTCCGCGGCGAGGGTGGCAAGGGCGGTGTCGAGTCCTTGGTCGAGCACGGGCGGGTGGATGCCCTTGACCAGGTGGCGCAGGTCGGCGACGGCCTGCTTGGCGTTGCCCTGCGCGGTCTCGACGACTTTCAGGATGCGGTCCTGCCCGGCGCCGCCCGCCACCAGTTCGCGGATCATCGTGAGGTGCATGCCCAGGCCCACCAGGCGGGCCTGGGTGCCGTCGTGGAGGTCGCGCTCGATCCTGCGCAGGGTGGCGGCCGCGTCGTCGACGGCCTGGGCGCGGGTCTCCTCCAGGGTGCGGATGCGCTGGTCCGCCCGGTCCGGCCCGAGCAGCGCGGTGAGCAGCAGCCGGTGCGGGGTGAGGGCATGGCGGACCAGCCAGGGTGCCGAGTACAGGAGCAGCAGGCCGACGGCGAAGGGCAGCAGCCACCGGGGCCAGCTGTCGAGCTCCACTCCGCCCACCGCCATTCCCACGTGCCGTACGGAACCGTCGGGTTCCCGGATCGTGAAGTAGTTCCAGCGCTTGAGCACCGGGTACAGGGTCAAGAGCACCCCGTGCACAAAGCCGATGTATACGGAGCCCAGGGCCAGCAGGGCCGTGAGCGGGGCCGCCAGGGCGCAGCCCACCGCCCGCCATCCGGGTCGGCCGCCGAGCACAGCGCGCCGCCAGTCGAAGACGCCGCTCGTCTCCGCCCGTACCGGTGGGTCGATCTCAAGCCCCAACAGCCGTTTGGCCAGGGCCCGTTGGAAGTCTCCGAGGGCCAGGGCCGCGCGGATGGCGGCGGCGATGAGCCAGAGCCCCAGCGCCGTCCACGACAGCACCGCGCCGATCAGCAGGACCGCGGCGACCAGGGCCAGTCCGGTCAGGGCGAGCGGCAGCGCGATGAGCGAGTAGAGCGCGGAGCGGCCGATCGGGCCGAGCCGGTCTCGCCGGTAGGGGAACTCCAGGGAGCCCGGAAAGCGCAGGCGGTGCATGGGGAACAACCCTAGAGCCGCTGATCAGAGCTGGTGGATCACCGGTATGGACAGGATGGCGCAGATCGCGGCGACGGCGAGGGCGATCCCAGTGGTCCTGAGCAGCCCGGTGCGGTCGGCGCCGAGGAAGCCCTTGACCAGGCGGGCCTGGAGCGCGGTGAAGCCCTTCATCACCCAGGGCGTGATGAGCAGGAAGGGCAATCCGCCGCCTATGCCGTGCACCGCCCACGCGCCGGCCATGGTGGGGCCGCCCCACGCGTCGCTCGGGTCGCCGCCGGGCCGCAGCGGGTAGGCCAGGTTCATGACGACGACCGTCCAGAAGTAGCCCGACACGGTGAGCGCTATCAGGTTGAGCGGCAGGCTGATCACGGCGTGGGCCAGGGCGAGCGGCCCCGTGCGCCCGGGGTCGGGCACCTCCACGCCCAGGAGCCTGCGGGCGAGCCCGCGCTGGATCCGGCCCGCCGGGCCGCCCACCAGGGCTGTCGGGACGCACAGGATGCCGACGGGCAGGGCGAGCAGGAGATAGGCGAGCCGCAGCCACATCCCGGCCCGGAACGGCTCCCGCAGGATGCCCTTCCAGCCGGGGCGGTGAGCCGCACGGTGCGTGGCGTGCTGGTCGGTGACGGCCGGGCCCGCGACGGGGCGGGTCGGTGCGGGTGTGGGTGCGGGTGTGGGTGTAGGTGCGGGTGCGGAATGTCGCTGCGCGAGGTCCATGCGTCAAGACTCCCGCCCCCGGTCTCCCGATTCGATCGTGCCAGCACGGAACTTCATGGTTCGGTTTACCCCACCCCCCGAGCCTGAGGGGCTGAAGCACCAGCTCCCCTCACACCCCACCCCCCGCCCCGCTGAGCTCAAGGTTCCCCCGTGGAAATCGGCGGGATGCGGACGGGTAACAGCCGCCGCGCACGCTGGGCACATGAGTACGGACATCGTGGTGATCGGCGGCGGCACAGCGGGTGCCCGCCTGGCCCGGCATGTCCCGGTGACCGTCATCGGCGAGGAGACCCACGCACCGTACAACCGGGTGCTCCTCGCGGAGGTGCTCGCCGGGCGGTACGGGCCCGAGGTGATATCGCTGCCCCCCATCCCGGTGCGGCGCGGCGTGCGGGCGGTGCGGATCGACCGCGCGGCCCGCGTGGTGCACTGCGACGACGGCGGGGCCGTCCCGTACGGGCGCCTCGTGCTCGCGACCGGGTCGAACCCGGTGCTGCCGCCGCTCAGGGGCCTGCGCGAGGGCCGGCTCCCTGACGGCGTCCACCCCTTCCGCACCCTCGACGACGCGCTCGCCCTGCGCGAGAAGGCCCGCGAGGGGGCCCGGGCGGTGGTCATCGGGGGCGGGCTGCTCGGCGTGATGGCCGCGCGGGCGCTCGCCGAGTGCGGTGCCCAGGTCGTCCTCGCCCAGCAGGGCGAGCGCCTGATGGAGCGTCAACTGGACGTCGCCGCATCGGCTTTGGTCCGCACCCATCTCGAACTCCTCGGTGTGGAAGTGCACACCGAGTGCCGGGTGCGCGGTCTCACCGGTCCTGCCGGCACCGACGTCGAGCTCGCCGACGGATTCGTCCTCGGCGCCGAACTCGTCGTTCTCGCCACCGGGGTCCGCCCCCGGACCGGCCTCGCTCTGGCCGCCGGGCTCGACGTGCGCCAAGGCGTGGTCGTCGACGACGAGCTGCGCACCTCGGACCCCTACATCCATGCCGTCGGCGACTGCGCCGAGCATCGCGGCACGGTGTACGGGCTCGCGGGACCGGCGCTCGAACAGGCCGACGCGCTGGGCGCGTTGCTGGCCACCGGGCGCGGCTCCTACTCCGGGACGCGCGGTCTGACCCGGCTCACGCTCGGTGGTCCGCGTCCCCTGGACCTCGCCGCGTTCGGCGAGCCCACGGCCCGCCCGGGCGACGACGTGGCCCATCTCGCGGACGCGACCCGGGGCGCCTACCGCAAGGTCGTCGTGCGTGGCGACCGCCTGGTCGGAGGCGTGCTCCTCGGCGATCTCGGGGCGGTCGGGGCGCTCGCCCGGACCTGGGAGGGCGACGAGCCCGTACCGGACGCGCCCCTGCTCCACCTGCTCACCCACGACGGAGGTTCCTGACGTGTCCACCGAACACCTTTCCACGATCGTGGTCGTCGGCCACGGCATGGTCGGCCAGCGCTTCCTGGAGGCGCTCGCCGAGCGCGGCGCGACCGGGCGGACCCGGGTGGTCGTGCTGTGCGAGGAGCCCCGCCCCGCCTACGACCGCGTCCACCTCACCTCGTACTTCGAGGGGAGGACACCCGACGAACTCAGCCTCGTGCCCGACGACTTCATGCGGCAGCACGGGATAGAGCTGTACGTGGACGATCCCGCCGAGTCGGTCGACCGGGCCGCGCGCACGGTCACCGCGCGCTCGGGGCGGACCTTCGCGTACGACACGCTCGTCCTGGCCACCGGCTCGTACCCGTTCGTGCCGCCGGTCCCCGGCAAGGACACCCCCGGCTGCTTCGTCTACCGGACGATCGAGGACCTGCTCGCCATCGAGGAGTACGCGAAGACCGCGACGACCGGCGCGGTGGTGGGCGGCGGGCTGCTCGGCCTGGAGGCGGCCGGCGCGCTGCGCGGGCTCGGACTGGCCACGCACATCGTGGAGTTCGCGCCCCGGCTGATGCCGGTGCAGGTCGACGAGGGCGGCGGCGCCGCACTCCTTCGCACCATCGAGAACATGGGCCTCACCGTGCACACGGGTGTCGGCACGCAGGAGATCACGGCCGGCAACGAGGGCCGCGTCAATGGAATGACACTTTCTGACAGCTCTCATCTGTCGACCGACCTGGTGGTCTTCTCCGCCGGTGTCCGCCCCCGCGACCAGCTGGCCCGCGACTGCGGCCTCGCGGTGGGCGAGCGCGGCGGCATCGTCGTCGACGAGCGGTGCCGCACCAGCGACCCCTCGGTGTTCGCGATCGGCGAGTGCGCGCTCGCCTCGGACGGCCGCGTGTACGGCCTGGTCGCGCCCGGATACGACATGGCCCAGACGGCCGCCGACGCGATCGCCGCCACCTCCGGACGCACCTTCACCGGTGCCGACTTGTCGACGAAGCTGAAGCTGCTCGGCGTCGACGTGGCGTCGTTCGGCGACGCCCACGGCACGGCCGACGGCTGCCTCGACGTCGTCTACTCGGACTCGCGTTCCGGGATCTACAAGAAGCTGGTCGTGTCGTCCGAGGGCGTGCTGCTCGGCGGCGTCCTGGTCGGCGACGCCGACGCGTACGGCATGCTGCGGCCGCTCACCGGGCACGTGCCGCCGGTCTCCCCCGAGCAGTTGGTCCTGCCGGCCGGGCTCGGCGCGCCGGCCGCGCTCGGCCCGGAGGCGCTGCCGGACGACGCGGTCATCTGCTCCTGCCACAACGTGACCAAGGGCGCGATCGCCGCGTGCTCCTCGCTGCCCGAGGTCAAGAGGTGCACCAAGGCCGGTACGGGCTGCGGCAGTTGCGTCAAGACCATCGGCATGCTGCTCCCGAAGTCCGGCGACGGCGGCCTGTGCGGCTGCTTCGCACAGACCCGCCAGGAGCTGTACGAGATCGCGCTGGCGCTGCGCATCGGCTCGTTCACCGAGCTCCTCGACGGGCACGGGCGCGCACGGGCGCGCGGCGGTGAGGGCTGCGAGATCTGCAAGCCGGCGATCGCCTCGATCCTGGCCGGGCTCGGAAACGGACACATCCTGGACGGCGAGCAGGCCGCACTTCAGGACACCAACGATCATTTCCTGGCCAACTTGCAGCGCAACGGCTCGTATTCGATCGTGCCACGCATCCCGGGCGGCGAGATCACCCCGGACAAGCTCATCGTGATCGGCGAGGTGGCACGGGACTTCGGCCTCTACACGAAGATCACCGGCGGTCAGCGCATCGACCTGTTCGGCGCGCGCGTCGACCAACTCCCTTCCATCTGGACCCGGTTGGTGGATGCGGGCTTCGAGTCGGGGCACGCGTACGGGAAGTCGCTGCGCACGGTCAAGTCGTGTGTGGGGCAGACCTGGTGCCGTTACGGCGTGCAGGACTCGGTGCGGATGGCGATCGACCTGGAGCTGCGCTACCGGGGCCTGCGCTCGCCGCACAAGCTGAAGTCGGCGGTGTCCGGCTGCGCGCGCGAGTGCGCCGAGGCCCAGTCGAAGGACTTCGGCGTGATCGCCACGGCCAACGGCTGGAACCTGTACGTCGGCGGCAACGGCGGCGCCAGCCCCCGCCACGCCGATCTGCTGGCGCAGGATCTCAACGATGACGAACTTGTCCGTCTGATCGACAGATTCCTGATGTTCTACATCCGCACCGCCGACCGCCTGGAGCGCACCTCGGTCTGGCTGGAGCGGATCGAGGGCGGCCTGAGCCACGTCAAGGACGTGGTGGTGAACGACTCGCTCGGCATCTGCGCCGAGCTGGAAGCCCTGATGGCCGCGCACGTGGCCGGCTACCGCGACGAGTGGGCCGAGACCCTCGACGACCCCGAGCGGCTCGCCCGCTTCGTGTCCTTCGTGAACGCGCCCGGCGCACCCGACCCGTCGGTCAGGTTCGTCCCCGAGCGCGACCAGATCAAGCCCGAACTGCCCCTCCTCACCCTGGGAGCGACCCGATGACGATGGTCCAACTCAAGCTGGACGAAGGCTGGTTCGAGGTCTGCGAGGCCGCCCGCCTGACCCCCGGGCGCGGGGTGGCGGCGCTGCTCCCCGACGGCCGCCAGGCCGCCGTCTTCAGCGACCGCCGCGGCCGTACGTACGCGATCGACAACCGCGACCCGTTCACCGGCGCCTACGTCCTCTCCCGCGGACTGCTCGGCTCCACTCCGGAGGGCCGCCCCTATGTCGCGTCCCCGCTCCTGAAACACCGCTTCGACCTGGAGACCGGGACCTGCCTGGACGACGAGGCGCAGACCGTCCGGACTTACTTGACCGATCGTTCCAATTAGTTCTACTGTCGCCATGTGGCCAGGACCAAGGAATTCAACCCCGACGCCGCGCTCCAGTCAGCCCTTGAGCTGTTCTGGCGGCGCGGCTACGAGGCGACGTCGATGGCGGACCTCGTCGAGCACCTCGGCATCGGCCGCGCCAGCATCTACGCGACGTTCGGCAACAAGCACGAGCTGTACCTCAAGGCCCTTGACCGGTACGCCGAGCACCGCGACCCCGAACTGCTCGCCGAGCTGTCCGGGCCCGGCCCCGCACTGCCCGCCGTACGCGGTGTGGTGCGGCGCTTCGCCGCCGAGTCGACAACCCGCACATCCCGCCTGACCGGCTGTTTCGTCACCAACACCGCCGCGGAACTCGCCCCGCACGACGACGCCGCGGCCCGCCGGGTCGAGCTCAGCTGGGAGCACATCGAGACCCTGCTGCGCTCCGCGCTCGTACGGGCCCAGGCACAGGGCGAACTGGCCGCGGACCGCGATCCGCGCGGGCTCGCCCGGATGCTGCTCGTCTTCCTCCAGGGAGTACGGATCGTCGGCAAGGCGTCCGGCGAGCCGGGCCGGGTGCGGGATGCGGCCGAACAGATCCTGACGGTGCTCGACTGACCGGTGCGCGATCGCCCCCGCCCCCGACCTGACTCACCCATACTTCAATAACAGAACGATTGGTCAAGAATATGTCTGCTCGTTTCGCGCACAAGACCGTTCTCGTCACCGGCGCCGGTTCCGGGCTCGGCCGGGCCGTCGCGCTCGCCTTCGCCGCCGAGGGGGCCCGGGTCGCCGTCGCCGGGCGTACGGCCGCGACCCTCGACGAGACGGTCGCCCTGATCGCACAGGCGGGCGGCACGGCGGCCGCGTTCACCGCCGACGTGTCCGAATCCGCGGCCGTGCGCGGCTTGGTGGCCGACGTGGTCGAACGGTTCGGCTCCCTCGACGTGGCGGTCAACAACGCCGGAGTCTTCCGCGGCGGCGCCCCCGTCGTCGAGCTGTCGGAGAGTGACTGGCAGACGCTGATATCTGTCAACGTCACCGGCGTTCTCTACGCGCTCCAGGCCGAGATCGCCCACATGCGCACCCAGGAGTCGGGCGGCGCCATCGTCAACATCGCCTCCAACCTGGGCGCCCACAGCCGCCGCCCCGGCGTGACCGCGTACGCCACGTCCAAGGCCGCCGTCAGCGCGCTGACCAGGGGCGCCGCCCTCGACCACATTCAGGACGGGGTGCGGATCAACGCGGTGAGCCCGGGTCCCATCGACACCACCATGTCGCTGCGGCCGGGCGAGAGCGAGGCCGAGCGGGCGACCCGGATGAAGGAGGTCCAGCCGCTCGGCCGGGTCTCGACGACGGCCGAGGCCGCGGCGGCCGTGCTGTACCTGGCCTCCGACGACGCCGCCTCGGTCGTCGGCGCGGACCTCGTCATCGACGGCGGCGCCTCCGCCTGACCCGTACGCCACCACGTCCCCACCCCGCTCACCAGGCATACCCACCGGTACGGTGAGCGCATGGCTCAGGGCTGGAGTGTTCAGGACATCCCCGATCAGAGCGGCCGCACGGCCGTCGTCACCGGGGCGAACAGTGGCATCGGTCTCGTCACGGCGCGGGAGCTGGCCCGCCGTGGCGCACGGGTGGTGCTCGCCTGCCGCAGCGAGCCGCGCGGCCGGGAGGCCGAGGAGCTCATCAGGACCGAAGTCCCGGGTGCGGAGGCCGAGTTCAGGCGGCTCGACCTGGCCGACCTCGCCTCGGTGCGGGAGTTCGCCGCGACGTTCCCGTACGGACAGCTCGATCTGCTCGTCAACAACGCGGGCGTGATGGCGCTCCCCTACGGGAGGACGGCCGACGGGTTCGAGACGCAGTTCGGCGTCAACCACCTGGGGCACTTCGCGCTCACCGGACTGCTGCTGCCCCGGCTGCGGGCGGCCGCGGCGGCGCGGGTGGTGAGCGTGTCCAGTGGGATGCACGCGCTGGCCAATATCGACCTCGGTGATCTCAACAGCGAGCACCACTACCGGCGTTGGATCGCCTACGGGCGCTCCAAGTCGGCGAACCTGCTCTTCATCCATGAGCTCGCGCGACGCCTGCGGGCGGCGGGCTCGGACATCGTCGCGGCGGCCGCGCACCCCGGCTACGCCGCGACCGGCCTCCAGACGCGGGGCGTACGCATGGAGGGCCGCACGGTCGCCGAGCGAATCGTCGAGCTGGGCAACCGCGTCATGGCCCAGCCCGCCGAGGCCGGCGCGCTGCCCACGCTGTACGCGGCGACCGCGCCCGGGGTGCGGCCCGACTCGTTCACGGGCCCGTCCCTGATGATGTGGCGCGGCGCGCCCGCCAAGTCCTGGCGGGCCAAGTGGACACTGGACGACGTCGCCGGTGAACGTCTCTGGGCGGCTTCCGAGCAGCTCACCGGCGTGACGTACGAAACGCTGTGACGCCCCTTCGGCGGGGCCGGCTCAGGCGTTGATCGCGGCCGGGTCCATGTACATGACCTCCCAGTGGTGCCCGTCCGGGTCCAGGAAGGAGCGGCCGTACATGGGCCCCTGCTCCATGGTCTCCTGGGCGGGCGAGCCGCCGGAGGCCAGCGCGGTGTCGACGAGGCGGTCGACCTCCTCGCGGCTGTCGGCGCTCAGGCAGACGATCGACTCGACGGTCGTCGCGGTGTCGGCGATCTGCCGCTTCGTGAAGCCCTTGAAGAACGGCTCGGTGAGCAGCATCGCGTAGATCGTGTCGCTGATGACCAGACAGCCCGCGTTCTCGTCGGTGAACTGGGGGTTGAACGAGTAGCCCAGCTTGCCGAAGAAGTCCTTCGAGCGGTCCAGGTCCTTCACCGGCAGATTGACGAAGATCATGGTGGGCATGTCGTGCTCCCTCGTGGGTGGTGGCGTTGCTTACGAGGGGTAGACGGCGGCCCGCGCGAAAACTCATCGCCGTGCCGCGTTTGTTTTTCGGGCGGCGACAGAGCGCCCTCTCCTCTGTGGCGCCCGCCGTCTCGAAGCGCCCCAGGAGGTGTCCTATGGGTCATGGCCGGGGCCGCGCGTCAAGACCGCGTATGGATGCGGCCGCCCTCCGACAAGGGGGCGCCAAGGGCGCGTGGCAAAGGGCGGGGCTGGTCGCACGCTGGGCCAATGCTCACCACGTCGAAGGCCGTCGTCAGCGACGCGGCCCCCGAAGAACCTCCCGGAGCGGTCGACCGGCACCGGCTCACCGCCACGCAGGGGCTGGCCGCTCTCTCCCTGGACGCGATGGCCTCCGTGGCGTACGGCCCGGAGGCGATCGTCCTGGTCCTCGCCGGGGCCGGTGCGTACGGGCTCGGCTTCACGCTTCCCGTGACGCTCGCCATCGCCGGGCTGCTCGCGGTGCTCGTCGCCTCCTACCGACAGGTCATCGCGGCCTTCCCGAACGGCGGCGGCTCCTACGCGGTGGCCCGCCGCCACCTGGGCGCCCGCACCGGCCTGGTGGCCGCCGCCTCGCTGATCCTCGACTACGTCCTGAACGTGGCCGTGTCCGTCACAGCGGGCGTGGCCGCGCTGACCTCGGCCTTCCCCGGTCTCTACGGTGACCGGCTCGTCATCTGCCTCGGCGTGCTCGTCCTGGTCACCGCCATCAACCTGCGCGGCATCGTCGACTCGGCGAAGGCGTTCATCGTCCCGACCGCGGTGTTCATCACCTCCATCCTCGCGATCGTCGTCGTCGGCCTCTTCCGCTCGGCGCCCGCGTCCACGTACACCGCCGACGGGCACGCCTCCGTCCTGGCGGGCAACGCGACCAGCGTCGGCGCCCTGCTGCTGCTCAAGGCCTTCGCGTCCGGGTGTTCCGCGCTGACCGGTGTCGAGGCCGTCGCTAACGCCGTGCCGTCCTTCCGTGCCCCGGCCGCCAAGCGCGCCCAGCGCACCGAGGTGGCGCTCGGCGCGCTGCTCGGGGTCATGCTGATCGGCCTCTCGGTGCTGATCGGCCGCTTCCACCTCCAGCCGGTCGAGGGCGTCACCGTCCTCGCCCAGCTCGCGGACGCGTCCCTCGGCCACAACTGGGCCTTCTACGTCGTGCAGTTCGCCACCGTCATCCTTCTGGCGCTCGCCGCGAACACCTCCTTCGGAGGGCTGCCCGTCCTCATGTCGCTGCTGGCCCGCGACAACTACCTGCCGCACGTCTTCGGCCTCAAGGCCGACCGGCAGGTGCACCGGCACGGCGTGCTCGCCCTTGCCGCCGTGTCCGCGGCGCTCCTGGTCTTCTCGGGCGGCGACACCAACACGCTGGTCCCGCTCTTCGCGATCGGTGTCTTCGTCGGCTTCACCATCTGCCAGACCGGCATGGTGATCCACTGGCGCCTGGAGCGTTCCCCCGGCTGGCGGTGGAAGGCCCTCCTCAACGGCTTCGGCGCAGTCCTGACCGGCATCTCGGCGGTCGTGGTGACCGCCACCAAGTTCACCGAGGGCGCCTGGCTGATCGTCATCGCGCTGCCGCTCCTGGTGCTCGTCTTCGAGGCCATTCACCGGGCGTACGGACGCATCGCGGACCGCCTGGGCCTCGGCCGGGTGCCCGAACCGCCGCGCCGCGACCGGTCGTTGGTGATCGTGCCGGTTTCCCACTTGTCCCGGCTGACCTGCGAGGCCCTGAACGCCGCCGTGTCCCTGGGCGACGAGGTGCGGGCCGTGACGGTGAGCCACCCCGACGAGGAGGACCGGCGCGACATGGAGGCGCTGCGCCGCGACTGGGAGCTGTGGAACCCGGGCGTGGAGCTGGTCGAGCTGACCTCGCAGCACCGCAGCCTGGGCCGTCCGGTCGCCGACTACGTGAGCCGCGTCCACACCTACCACCCGCACACCCGGGTCACGGTGCTGATACCGGAGGTGGAGCCCGCGCACATCTGGCAGCGGATGCTGCAGAACCAGCGCGGCGCCGTCCTCGCCCACGCCGTCCGCAAGGACACCGACGCGGTGATCTGCCGGCTGCGCTTCCGGCTCGGCCCGACCGCGGCCCGCGTCGAGGCCTGACCGGGCGGGCACATCCGTCCGGGCCGACACATCGCCGCAATATCGCTGTCGTAATCCCCCTGCATGGTTGATCGTTGAGGCGTACAGCGGAATGACGAACAGGGGGCGTACGCCATGACGATCAGCCGCCGGACACTGCTCGGTACCGGGGCCGCACTCGGTCTGCTCACCGCGTGCGGCTCCAATACCGGCCGGGACAAAGGGAGTTCACCGGGCGGGAAGGTCACGCTCGACCACTGGTACCACCAGTACGGCGAGGCCGGCACCGAGGCCGCCGTGCGCCGTTACGCGGCCGCGTACGACAAGGCGAAGGTCGCCGTGCAGTGGCGGCCCGGCAATTACGACCAGCAGACCGCCGCCGCGCTGCTCACGGCGTCGGGCCCGGACGTCTTCGAGGTCAACGGGCCGACCCTGGACCAGATCCGGGGCGGCCAGGTCGCCGATCTCACCGCGCTGCTCGACGGGGTGAAGGACGACTTCAATCCGGCGGTGCTCGCGCCCAAGACGTACGACGGGAAGGTCTGGGGCATCCCGCAGGTCGTCGACACGCAGTTCCTCTACTACCGCAAGAGCCTCCTCAAGGACGCGGGCGTCCAGCCGCCGGCCACCCTGGACGAACTCGTGGACGCGGCCAAGGCGTTGACGCGCAACAGGGTCAAGGGGCTCTTCCTCGGCAACGACGGCGGAGCGGGTGTTCTCGGCGGTACGCCGCTGTACGCGACCGGGCTGAGCCTGGTCACCGCCGACGGCAGGGCGGGCTTCGACGACCCGGCCGCCGCCCGCACGCTCGGCAAGCTGCATCAGCTGTACGCCGACAAGTCGCTGCTGCTCGGGGCGCCCTCCGACTGGTCGGACCCCTCCGCGTTCCTCCAGGGCCTGACCGCGATGCAGTGGTCGGGGCTGTGGGCGCTGCCCGCCGTGCAGAAGGCGCTGGGCGACGACTTCGGGGTGCTGCCCTTCCCCAAGGACGGCCCGAACGGGAAGCCCTCGGTGCCGGTCGGGGCGTACGCGGCCGCGGTGTCCACCCGCTCGAAGCACCAGGCCGAGGCGAAGGCGTACGTGAAGTGGCTGTGGGTGGAACGCACCGATTTCCAGGAGGACTTCGCGCTGTCCTACGGCTTCCACATCCCGGCCCGGCTCTCGCTCGCGAAGAAGGCGGCCAAGCTGCGGCAGGGCGCGGCGGCCGACGCGGTGACGTACGCGACGGAGCACGGCTACGCCCAGCCCCTGCTGTGGACGCCGACGCTGCAGACGGCGTATCAGGACGCGCTGAACCGGATCATCAAGGACGGGGCGAGTCCTGACAGCGAGTTGAAGGCTGTCGTCCGGAAGACCCATGACGAACTTCAGCGGGTGAAGAAGAGCTGACAGTCATGCGACGGCGTTTTTCGGACAACACCCTCTGGTTCTGGATCTTCGTCGGCCCGTTCGCGGCGGGGCTCGCGCTCTTCACGTACGTCCCGCTGCTGTGGAGCGTCTATCTGAGCTTCTTCGACGCCCACAACACGGTCTCGCCGACCGACTTCGTGGGGTTCGACAACTACACGGCGATGCTGCGCGACGGCGCGTTCACGTCCAGCCTGGGGACGTTCGCGGTGTTCTCGCTGTTCATCGTCCCGGCGACGTACGCGCTCGCGCTCGGCCTCGCGCTGATGGTGAACCGGATCCGCCGCTTCCAGGCGTTCTTCCGCTCGGTGTTCTTCCTGCCGGCGGCCTGCTCGTACGTGGTCGCCGCGCTGATCTGGAAGATGTCGATCTTCAACGGGGTGCGGTTCGGGCTCGCCAACACCGTGCTCGGCTGGTTCGGCGCCGACCAGACGGCCTGGCTCTCGACGACGCATCCGCCCTGGTACTGGCTGGTCATCGTGACGGTGCGGCTCTGGCTCCAGGCCGGGTTCTACATGATCCTCTTCCTGGCCGGGCTCCAGCGGATCAGCCCGCGGCTGTACGAGGCGGCCGCGGTCGACGGCGCCCGGCCCGGCTGGCAGGTGTTCCGGCACATCACCTTCCCCCAGCTGCGCACCACGTCGATCGCGGTGGTGCTGCTCCTGGTGATCAACGCGTTCCAGGCGTTCGACGAGTTCTACAACCTGCTGTCCGACGCCCGCGGATACCCGCCCTACGCCCGCCCGCCGCTGGTCTACCTCTACTACACCGCCCTCGGCCAGGGGCAGAACCTGGGGGCGGGCAGCGCGGGCGCGGTGATCCTCGCGCTGATCATCGCGGTGGTGACGGTGTTCCAGGCCCGCTGGTTCGGCCTGGGCAGGAAGGAGGCCGACTGATGACCGCGCCCCGCCGACCCGGCGCCCGAAGGAACAACCGCCCCGACGAGGCGCTCGTACGGGTCGGCCGCGCCCTGCGCTGGGCGGTCCTGGCCGCGCTCGCGCTGCTCTTCCTGGTCCCCTTCTACCTCCTGGTCCGCAACGGCCTGGCCGCCGAGCAGGACATCACCTCGCCCGACTGGACGTTCTTCCCGTCCACCCTGCACTGGTCGAACGTGCGCGAACTCTTCGACGACCCTGCGGTCCCGATGGCCCGCTCGCTGCTCAACTCGGCGCTGATCGCCGTCGCGACGACGCTGGGCACCCTGCTGTTCGCCTCGCTCGCGGGGTACGGCCTCGCGCGCATCCCGTACCGGTTCGCCAACCAGGTCTTCTACGCGGTGCTCGGCACGCTGATGGTTCCCGCGGCGGTCACGTTCGTACCAAGTTTCGTTCTTGTTTCGTCCCTCGGCTGGGTGTCGAGCTTGCGCGGCCTGATCATCCCGACCTTGTTCTCCGGGTTCGCGTGCTTCGTCTTTCGCCAGTTCTTCACGGGATTTCCACGTGAGTTGGAGGATGCGGCCCGCGTCGACGGACTTGGATATTGGTGTACGTACTGGAGGATCGTCGTGCCCAATGCGCGCCCGGTCTTCGCGGCCGTCGGCACCATTGTGTTCATCGGCGCCTGGAATTCCTTTCTGTGGCCGCTGGTCATCGGCCAGGACCGGGACGCCTGGACGGTGCAGGTGGCGCTCTCCACCTTCACCACCGCCCAGGTGGTCAACCTGCACGAGCTGTTCGTCGCGGCGGCCGTCTCGATCGTCCCGCTGGTCCTGGTCTTCCTGCTGCTCCAGCGCTACATCGTGGCCGGCGTGGAGCGCTCGGGGATCGACGACTGACGCGGCCTCGGCACGCGCGGGGTCCCGCCGCAGAGCAGCGCGGAGCCGAGCGGGGTCAGCGTATGCAATACGGAGTTGCCGTGCCGCAGCGTGACCAGGAGCCCGGCGTCGCGCAGGACGCCCGCGTGCTGGCTGGCGGAGGCGAGCGAGACGCCTGCCCTGCGGGCCAGTTCGCTGGTGGTGCAGCCGTTGCCGATGGCCTGGAGCACGCTGGAGCGGGTGTGGCCGACGAGCCGGCCGAGCGAGGTGCCGCGCTCGGGGCCCGGCGGGGATTCGTACGGCGCCTGAGTGTGCGTCACGGGGTAGACGAGCACGGGCGGCAGCTTCGGGTCCTGGAGGGCGACCGGGGTGCGGCGGCAGAAGAAGGAGGGCTGGAGCAGCAACCCCCGCCCGCCCAGATGGAGTTCGCGGTCGACCGGGTAGTCGGCCTCCAGGACGGGTGCGCGCCAGCGCAGCATCGGCGGCAGCGAGGCGAGGAGCTCGTCGGCGCCGCCGTCCAGGAGCGCCCGGCCGCGGGCCGCCCGGTCGGCGTCGACCCGGGTCTGTATGTGCGACCAGTACGGGGAGACGGCCGCCTGGTGGTAGGCGGCCAACGCGTCCGCGAGGCGGCCGAGTTGGGTGGTGCAGCCGTCCGCGAGCGACGCCGCCCAGCCGGTCGTCGGGCGGCCCGCGGGGAGCCGGGAGAGTTCGGCGTGCAGCCGCTCGGGCCGCGTCTCGCGAATTCGCTCCAGTCCGGTCTCCAGGGAATGCGGGCCCTTGGGCGGCGTGAGAAAGTCGGGGAAATATCCCCGACACGGAACGACTGCGGAGAGCAATCGCGTCTCTCCGCTCAACCGGCCGCGAGTTTCCTGTCGCCATTCACCGAATACGGAGGCACCCCGCCGGTCCCTTAAGCGGTGAAAGCTGAGAATCGTTTCCCACAGCGTGTCAGGACCCGGCGCCATACGGAGCCGAGCCAGATCCTCGCCGGTGAAATGAATGCGCAGCACCGAAACCCCACCTGTCCACTGTGTTGCAACCTGTTGCCTTGTGTTGCATCCGCAATTGATCCCCCGACCGACTCGACTGAGTATGCCTCCCGTCACTGCCCGTGACCACGGGCCTTTCAGCCACAGTTGAAAGGCCTCGCGCAAGGGGCCCCGGGGACGAAAAGCTGTACCTCGTCGGGCACGACACCGGGCCAACCGGAAAGATTCTGCGAAGACCGTGGGGGGCTTCACAGGTTCTGGCGGCGGTGGGCGTAGGTGGCGGCTCCGTGCTCGGCGCGGTTGACAGAGTGCGGTTCACGGGTGGGGATCCGTGAACCGCACTCTGCATTTCCGGCCACCACCCCGTTAAATGTCCGCCATTCAACAGGAATTAAGCGCCCGCACACCTGGGACGTGTACCGCGAACGCGCCCGGCGAACGCTTACCGGGGCGGGCGGGAAGAGCCAACGCAAAAGGGGCAGCACCCCCGCACAGGGTTGCTGCCCCTTCTTGGTGTTCCGGAGCCGCCGCCGGATCGGTGTTGAGGGTCGGGGACCCGGCGGCGGCTCCGGGGCTTATCGCGAGTCGCTGCCCTTGGACTCGGCTGCGGCGCGGCCCGCTTCGAGGCGCGCCACGGGGATGCGGAACGGCGAGCAGGACACGTAGTCCAGGCCCACCTCGTGGAAGAAGTGCACCGACTCGGGGTCGCCGCCGTGCTCGCCGCAGACGCCGAGCTTCAGGTCCGGGCGGGTGGCGCGGCCGGCTTCGACGGCGGAGCGCACGAGCGAGCCGACGCCGTCCTTGTCGATGGTCTCGAACGGCGAGACCCCGAAGATGCCCTTCTCCAGGTACGCGGTGAAGAAGCTGGCCTCGACGTCGTCGCGGGAGAAGCCCCAGACCGTCTGGGTGAGGTCGTTGGTACCGAAGCTGAAGAACTGGGCGGCCTCGGCGATCTGACCGGCCGTCAGGGCGGCGCGGGGCAGCTCGATCATGGTGCCGATGGTCAGCTTGAGGTCGGTGCCGGTGGCGGCCTCGACCTCGGCGATGACGGCGTCGGCCTCCTCGCGGACGATCTCCAGCTCCTGGACGGTGCCGACCAGCGGGATCATGATCTCGGCGCGGGGGTCGCCCTTGGCGTTCTTGCGCTCGGCGGCCGCCTCGGCGATCGCCCGGACCTGCATGGCGAACAGACCGGGGATGACCAGGCCCAGGCGTACGCCGCGCAGACCCAGCATCGGGTTCTGCTCGTGCAGCTTGTGCACGGCCTGGAGCAGGCGCAGGTCGTTCTCGTTGGCGT
Source organism: Streptomyces sp. NBC_00212 (assembly GCF_045206365.1). Lineage (NCBI taxonomy): Bacteria > Bacillati > Actinomycetota > Actinomycetes > Kitasatosporales > Streptomycetaceae > Streptomyces > Streptomyces sp. NBC_00212. The sequence continues at coordinate 5,948,433 of NZ_CP108115.1, read as the reverse complement.
CCTTGCGGGACTCGGCGAGCGCGACGCGGACCGACAGCTCGGTGATGTCGGGCAGGAATTCGTGCAGCGGCGGGTCCAACAGGCGCACGGTGACGGGGAGTCCGTCCATCGCCTCGAACAGCTCGACGAAGTCCTTCTTCTGGAGCGGCAGCAGGGCACTGAGTGCCGTCTCGCGCTCGTCGTCGGTGTCGGCGAGGATGAGCCGCTCGACCATCTCGCGCCGCTCGCCGAGGAACATGTGCTCGGTGCGGCACAGGCCGATGCCCTGGGCGCCGAAGCGGCGGGCCCGCAGGGCGTCCTCGGCGTTGTCGGCGTTGGCCCGTACGCGCAGCCGGCGTACCCGGTCCGCGTACGCCATGATCCGGTGCACGGCCTGGACGAGCTCGTCGGCGTCGTCGGCGCCCGCGTGCATGCGGCCCTCGAAGTACTCGACGACCGGGGACGGCACGACCGGGACCTCACCGAGGTAGACCTTGCCGGTGGAGCCGTCGATGGAGACGAGGTCGCCCTCTTCGATGACGGTGCCGGCCTGCGTCGTCATGCGGCGGCGCTTGGTGTCGACCTCCAGCTCCTCGGCACCGCAGACACAGGTCTTGCCCATGCCGCGGGCGACGACGGCGGCGTGCGAGGTCTTGCCGCCGCGCGAGGTGAGGATGCCCTCGGAGGCGATCATGCCGTCGAGGTCGTCGGGGTTGGTCTCGCGGCGGATCAGGATGACCTTCTCGCCCGAGCGGGACCACTTGACGGCGGTGTAGGAGTCGAAGACGGCCTTGCCGACCGCGGCGCCGGGCGAGGCGGCGATGCCCCGGCCGATGAGGTCGCTCTTGGCTCCGTCGTCGAAGCGGGGGAACATCAGCTGGGCGAGCTGGGCGCCGTTGACGCGCTGGAGCGCCTCGGCCTCGTCGATGAGGCCCTGGTCCACGAGCTGCGTGGCGATGCGGAAGGCGGCACCGGCGGTGCGCTTGCCGACCCGGGTCTGGAGCATCCAGAGCTGGCCGCGCTCGATGGTGAACTCGATGTCGCAGAGATCCTTGTAGTGGGTCTCCAGGGTCTCCATGATCTGCATGAGCTGGTCGTACGACGCCTTGTCGATCGACTCCAGATCGGCGAGCGGCACGGTGTTGCGGATGCCCGCGACGACGTCCTCGCCCTGGGCGTTCTGCAGGTAGTCGCCGTACACGCCCTGGTGGCCGGAGGCCGGGTCGCGGGTGAAGGCGACGCCGGTGCCCGAGTCGGGGCCGAGGTTGCCGAAGACCATGGAGCAGATGTTGACCGCGGTGCCCAGGTCGCCCGGGATGCGCTCCTGGCGGCGGTAGAGCTTGGCGCGGTCGGTGTTCCAGGATTCGAAGACCGAGCGGATCGCGAGGTCCATCTGCTCGCGCGGGTCCTGCGGGAAGTCGCGTCCGGCCTCGGCCTTGACGATCTTCTTGAAGTGCTTGACCAGCTTCTTCAGGTCGCCCGCGTCGAGGTCGGTGTCGACGGTGACCTTCTTGGCGGCCTTGGCGTCGTCGAGGGCCTCCTCGAAGAGCTCGCCGTCCACGCCGAGCACGGTCTTGCCGAACATCTGGATCAGGCGGCGGTAGGAGTCCCACGCGAAGCGCTCGTCGCCGGACTGCTTGGCGAGGCCGGCCACCGACTCGTCGGAGAGCCCGATGTTGAGGACGGTGTCCATCATGCCGGGCATGGAGAACTTGGCGCCCGAGCGGACGGAGACGAGCAGCGGGTCGTCGGCCTGGCCGAGCTTCTTGCCCATCGTCCGCTGGAGGGCGTCGAGGTGCGCGCTGACCTCGTCGCGCAGCTCGGCCGGCTCGTCACCGCTGTCGAGGTAGACCTTGCACGCCTCAGTGGTGATGGTGAACCCGGGAGGGACCGGGAGACCGAGATTGGTCATCTCGGCGAGGTTCGCGCCCTTGCCTCCGAGGAGGTCCTTGAGGTCCCTGTTCCCCTCGGTGAAGTCGTAGACGAACTTCTGGGTGTGCTGGAGGTCTTTGTCTTCCGACACGGGTCTCGACTCCTCGAATCCGCGGTGGCTGCCCTGACGGCGAGGAACATACCCAGATCGAAGGCGTCTGGGTACGTCCACTTGCGCGTCACGGGGGCGTAACCACTCGTCCGCCACCAGATCGAAAGTGACTGGCGCGTAACGAACACCTGAGGCTTACGTTCAACACTTGAAGGGAACGGGTCAAGAATCACCCAACATCCGCTCACCTGAGCGGCTCGGGCGTCAAGTGAGTCCACTACTTGAACACAGAAGGGGTGGCACTGAGTGCCACCCCTTTCAGAGATGCAGCCACCCGAAAATCGCTCATCTGAGCGCAACCCCTATCAGGGGTGGCGAGAATCACGCGCTCAGTCGAGCGGGATTCCAGCCCTCGGACCACTCTTTGGACCGTTCCGCGCCGATCCGAACCGGCCCGGATCAGCCGCCGGAGGTGTCCAGCTCGGCCTCCATGCTGATGCCGGAGCAGTCGTACGGGTCCTTCAGCCAGCCGTCCGGCAGGACGACCCGGTTGTTTCCGGACGTTCTGCCGCGCGGGCCGTCGGCGCCGACCGGCCACGGCTGGTCCAGGTCCAGCTCGCTCAACTGAGCGCCCAGCTCGTCCAGGGACGAGGTGACGGCCAGGCTCTTGCGCATCTCCGAACCGACCGCGAACCCCTTGAGGTACCAGGCGACGTGCTTGCGGAAGTCGATCACACCGCGGGTCTCGTCGCCGATCCACTCGCCGAGCAGCGTCGCGTGCCGCAGCATCACCTCGGAGACCGTGCGCAGCGTGGGGCGCGCGAAGGAGTCCGTGCCCTCGAACGCCGCCACCAGGTCGCCGAAGAGCCAGGGCCGCCCCAGGCACCCCCGGCCGACCACGACGCCATCGCAGCCGGTCTCCTTGACCATGCGCAGGGCGTCCTCGGCCGACCAGATGTCGCCGTTGCCGAGCACCGGGATCTCGGGGACGTGCTCCTTGAGGCGGGCGATGGCGTCCCAGTCGGCGGTGCCGCCGTAGTGCTGGGCGGCGGTGCGGCCGTGCAGGGCGATCGCGGTGACGCCCTCCTCGACGGCGATCCGGCCGGCGTCGAGGAAGGTGATGTGGTCGTCGTCGATGCCCTTGCGCATCTTCATGGTGACCGGCAGGTCCCCGGCGTTGGAGACGGCCTCGTGCAGGATCGCGCGCAGCAGCGGCCGCTTGTAGGGCAGGGCCGAGCCGCCGCCCTTGCGGGTCACCTTGGGGACCGGGCAGCCGAAGTTGAGGTCGATGTGGTCGGCGAGGTTCTCGTCCACGATCATGCGGACGGCCTTGCCGACCGTGACCGGGTCCACTCCGTAGAGCTGGATCGAGCGCGGGGTCTCGGTCTCGTCGAAGTGGATGAGCTGCATGGTCTTCTCGTTGCGCTCGACCAGCGCCCGCGTCGTGATCATCTCGCTGACGAACAGGCCCTTGCCGCCGCTGAACTCGCGGCACAGGGTGCGGAACGGAGCGTTGGTGATGCCGGCCATGGGTGCGAGCACCACGGGCGGCTGCACGGCGTGCGGGCCGATGGAGAGCGTGGTCATCTGCTTATTGTCGCGCATCCCGGCCGTGCCCCTTCGGGGCTGTGGACAACGGGTGCGCGCAGACCGGTGCCACTGGTACCAGGACCGCCGCCACCTGGGACCCGTCCATCCGGTTCATTAGTTAGGCGTACTATCGATGCCATGTCCGAGCCGAACCACCGCCGACGGATGCTCATCCTGGCGATCTGCTGCATGAGCCTGCTGATCGTCAGCCTCGACAACACCGTCCTCAACGTCGCCCTCCCCTCCCTGCAGAAGGACTTCCACTCCGGCGTCTCCGGCCTGCAGTGGACGATCGACGCGTACACCCTCGTCCTCGCCTCGCTCCTGATGCTGGCGGGCTCCACCGCCGACCGCATCGGCCGCCGCAAGGTCTTCAAGGCGGGCCTGGTCCTGTTCACCATCGGCTCGGTGCTCTGCTCGCTGGCCCCCAACCTGGATTCCCTGGTGGCCTTCCGGATGGTGCAGGCGGTCGGCGGCTCGATGCTCAACCCAGTTGCGATGTCGATCATCACCAACACCTTCACCGACCCGCGCGAACGCGCCCGCGCCATAGGCGTGTGGGGCGGTGTCGTGGGCATCTCGATGGCCGCGGGCCCGATCATCGGCGGTGTGCTCGTCGAGTCGGTCGGCTGGCGCTCGATCTTCTGGCTCAACCTGCCCATCGGGCTGCTCGCCCTCTTCCTGACCTGGCGCTACGTCCCCGAGTCCCGCGCCCCCAAGCCGCGCCGCCCGGACCCCATCGGCCAGCTCCTGGTCATCGCGCTGCTCGGCTCCCTGACGTACGCGATCATCGAGGTGCCCAGCGCCGGGTGGGACTCACCGGAGATCCTGGCCTTCGCCGCCATAGCCGTGGCCGCGCTCGCGGCCCTCCTGATGTACGAGCCCCGGCGCGCGGAACCCCTCATCGACCTGCGGTTCTTCCGCAGCGCCCCGTTCAGCGGCGCCACCGTCATCGCGATCTCGGCCTTCGCCGCGCTCGGCGGGTTCCTCTTCCTCAACACCCTGTACCTGCAGAACGCGCGTGGTCTGAGCGCACTGAACGCCGGGCTCTACATGCTGCCCATGGCCGCGCTCACCTTCGTCTGCGCGCCCCTGTCGGGCCGCCTCGTCGGCAGCCGCGGGCCGCGCCTGTCCCTGCTGGTCGCCGGCGTCGCGATGGCCGCGAGCGGGCTGCTCTTCGCGCTCTTCGACGCCGAGCGGACCACGACGCTCCTTTTCACCGGGTACGTCCTGTTCGGCCTCGGCTTCGGCATGGTGAACGCGCCCATCACCAACACCGCGGTCTCCGGAATGCCCCGCTCCCAGGCGGGCGTGGCCGCCGCGGTCGCCTCCACCAGCCGCCAGATCGGCCAGACCCTGGGCGTGGCCGTGATCGGCGCGGTGCTCGCGGGCGGCATGGCGGGCGTCACCTCCGGTGCGTACGCCGACAGCTTCCCCGGGGCCGCCCGGCCCGCCTGGTGGATCATCACGGGCTGCGGTCTGAGCGTGCTGTGCGTGGGGCTCGCGACCAGCGGGCGCTAGGCGCGCGAGTCGGCGCGGCGGACCGCGCGGTGCCTGGAGGCTCGGGCCGTTCAGGCCCCGGCGGACGCCAACGCCTGATCGGCGTCCGCCAACTCCTGGAGTCGCTCCAGACGCCCGCGGGTTTCGTCGTCCGTCGGCACGTACATCACCACGCGCGGGCCCGCCGAGGGCCCGAGCCACAGATTGGTGTGCTCGACGGACAGCAGGCCGACGTGGGCGTTGCGGAGGTACTTGGTCTTGCCGCCCTGGTTGACCACCTCGTGCCGGGCCCACACCTCGCGGAACTCCTGAGAGGCACCCGTGAGCCGGGCCAGCAGCGCCTTCCAGGCCGGCTCGGCCAGGTGCTCGGCCATCGAGGCGCGGAACTTGGCCGCCATCACCCGGTTCATCTCGGCCACATCGACCACCGAGGCCCGCCAGTCGGGGTTGGTGAAGGCCAGCCACAGGCAGTTGCGCTCCTCGGGCGGCAGCGCGTCGAGATCGCAGAGCAGCCGCCCGTACGTGCTGTTGTACGCGAGGATGTCGTACCGGCTGTTCTGGATGCAGGCCGGGATCGGCCCCAGCTGGTCGAGCATCGCGCGCAGCGCGGGGGTCACGTTCGGGCACGCCGCGTTCGGCGCCGGGTCGAGGGCGCCGGCCAGCGAGAACAGGTGGCTGCGCTCGCTGGGGTCGAGCAGCAGGGCGCGCGCGAGAGCGTCCAGGACCTGCGGGGAGACCTGGATGTCGCGGGCCTGCTCCAGCCAGGTGTACCAGGTGACACCGACAGCGGAGAGCTGTGCGACCTCCTCGCGGCGCAGCCCCGGGGTGCGGCGGCGCCGGCCGGGCGGCAGCCCCACCTGCTCGGGGGTGATGCGCTCGCGGCGGCTGCGCAGGAATTCGGCCAGCTCATGACGGCGGACATCGCTTGCCGGGGCCACAGTGCTCATGGCTTCAGGGTGCCGCACCCGCCGATGCTTGTCAGCCGGTTGCCAGGTAGTGCTTGTACCAGGATAAGGAGCCTCTGGTACCAGGCTCAGCGGAAGAGGATCGTCTTCCCCGTGAGTGAAACAACGGTACGGACGACCTCCAACCCTTCCACCTCTTCCCTTACTGTCCCGGTCACCCAGCACGGGGCAGTCATCGGGCCGCTCGGGCTGTTCACGGTACTGCTCGGCGCGGCGCTCCCCCTGATCGACTTCTTCATCGTCAACGTCGCCCTGCCGTCCATGGACAGCGAACTCGCCGCGGGTCCGGCCCTGCTGGAACTCGTCGTCGCCGGATACGGCGTCGCCTACGCCGTCCTGCTCGTGCTCGGCGGCCGCCTCGGCGACATGGCCGGCCGGCGCCGGCTCTTCCTGATCGGCATGGCCGCCTTCGGCCTCACCTCGCTGGCCTGCGGCCTCGCGCCGAGCGCCTGGACGCTGGTCGGCGCCCGGGTGGCACAGGGTGCCGCGGCCGCGTTGATGATGCCGCAGGTCCTCGCCACCATCCAGGCCACCACCCAGGGCCCACGCCGCGCCAAGGCGATGAGCCTGTACGGCGCGACCGCCGGCCTCTCCATGGTGGCCGGGCAGATCCTCGGCGGCGTCCTGGTCGCGGCCGACATCGCCGGGTCCGGCTGGCGCTCGGTGTTCCTGGTGAACGTGCCGGTCGCCGTCCTCGGCATCCTCCTCACGGCCCGTTCGGTGCCGGAGACCCGCTCGGACCGGCCGGCCACGATCGACGTGCCGGGCACGCTGCTCCTCGCGCTGTCCCTGATCTCGCTGCTGCTCCCGCTGACCGAGGGCCGGGCCGCGGGCTGGCCGCTGTGGACGTGGGTCTCGCTCGGCGTCTTCCCCTTCGCCGCCGTCGCGTTCTTCCTCGTGGAGCGGCGCGCGGACCGGCTCGGCCGGACGCCGCTGGTGCCGCCGAGCCTGCTCGAAACGACCTCGCTGCGGCGCGGCCTTGCGATGGTGGTGCCGTTCTCGATCGGCTTCAGCGGCTTCATGTTCGTGGTCGCCGTGGTGCTCCAGCAGGGACTGCGGATGGGCCCGGTCGCGGCCGGTCTCGCCCTGGTGCCGATGGCGCTCGCCTTCTTCGCCGCCTCGCTCGCCGGGCCCCGGCTCATCGGCCGCTTCGGCACCCGCGTGGTGACCGCGGGCGGAGTGATCCAGGCGGTGGGCATCGCCGTGCTCGTACTGACCGTGCGGAACGGCTGGTCGGGCCTGAGCGTCGTCGAACTCGCCCCGGGCGTCGCCGTCGCCGGCCTCGGCCAGGGCCTGCAACTCCCGGTCCTCATCCGCCTGATGCTCTCCGACATACCGGCCGACCGGGCCGGGGTGGGCAGCGGCGTGATGGTCACCACCCAGCAGTCCGCGATCGCCCTCGGCGTCGCCGTCCTGGGCACCCTCTTCCTCACCCTCGCGCCGTCGATGGGCATGCGCGACGCGCTCGTCGTCACGCTCCTCGTCCAGCTCGGCCTGATCGTGGTGACGACCCTGCTGAGCCTGCGGCTGCCGCGCACCATGCGGTGAGCGGGTGAGCCGCGACGGCGAAGGGCCCGGAACGTGTCACACGTTCCGGGCCCTTCGCCGTACCGATGTTCCGGATGCCCCGGACTCCTCGGATCAGCTCTCGCTCGACTCCGTCGTCGCGGGGTTGGCGCGCTCGCGCATCTTGCGCAGCAGCTCCTCCTTCTTGTCCACGGCCGCCTTCCGGTCGGCCGCGCTCCCTTGGACGGAGCCCTGGTCTCCGTTGCGGGACACCTTCTTCCGCTGTCCACCGACACCGAGCAGGTTGTTACGACTCTTAGCCATGAGGGCGACGGTACCCGGGTCCTGAGGGTGAGCCGTACCAGTTATTGGCGTGGAGGGCCGGGGCGCCGGGGACCGGATCACAGATGACGACCAACACATGACAGCTGACAGATATTGAAATCTGTCAGCTGTCATGTCATCGTGGACGCACACCCCCACCACCAAGGAGTCCCCTCATGCGAACCCGCACCCTCGGCACCAGCGGCCCCCGCACCTCCGCGCTCGGCCTCGGCTGCATGGGCATGTCGGCGCTGTACGGCGAAGCCGACCGGGGCGAGTCGATCGCCACCATCCATGCCGCGCTCGACGCCGGCGTCACGCTTCTCGACACCGGCGACTTCTACGCCATGGGCCACAACGAGATGCTGATCGGCGAGGCGCTGCGTTCCGCCCCCGCCGCGGCCCGCGAGCAGGCCCTGACCAGCGTGAAGTTCGGCGCGCTCCGCGACCCGGACGGCGCCTGGTTCGGGTACGACGGGCGGCCCGCCGCGGTCAAGACCTTCGCCGCCTACTCGCTGCAGCGCCTCGGCGTCGACCACATCGACATCTACCGGATCGCCCGGGTCGACGAGAACGTGCCGATCGAGGAGACCGTCGGCGCCATCGCCGAGCTGGTGCAGGCCGGGCATGTACGGCACATCGGGCTTTCCGAGGTCGGCGCGGCCACCCTGCGCCGGGCCGCCGCCGTGGCCCCGATCTCCGACCTCCAGATCGAGTACTCGCTGATCTCGCGCGGCATCGAGGACGAGATCCTGCCGACCGCAAGCGAGCTGGGCATCGGCGTCACCGCGTACGGGGTGCTCTCGCGCGGCCTGATCAGCGGGCACTTCTCGCGCGACCGGCAGCTGTCGGCGGGCGACTTCCGCGGCATGAGCCCGCGCTTCCAGGGCGAGAACCTCCAGCACAACCTGGACCTCGTCGAGGCGCTGCGGAAGATCGCCGAGCAGAAGGGCGTCTCGGTCGCGCAGACCGCCATCGCCTGGGTCCTCGCGCAGGGCCCGCGGCACGACGTGGACATCGTGCCGCTGGTCGGCGCCCGCCGCCGGGACCGGCTGGCCGAGGCGCTCGGCGCGCTGGACGTGGACCTGACCGCGGCCGACCTCGCCGCGATCGAGGCGGCGATCCCGGTCGACGCGGCCGCGGGCGACCGCTACCCCCAGGCTCAGATGGCCCACCTGGACAGCGAGCACTGAGCCCGCGCCACGCCCCCTGCCCGTGCCCGTGGCCTGTGGACAAGTCCGTGACCAGGGTTGTCCACAGGCCGGCCGGGCCGTTCCGAGCGGCAGGTAACGTCATGGCCATGAGTACGGAACCACTGACCGCCGAGCGCATCCTCGTCGCGACCGAGGAGGTGCTGCGCCGGTACGGCCCGGCGAAGGCGACGGTCGTCGACGTGGCGCGCCAGCTCGGGGTGAGCCACGGCAGTGTGTACCGCCATTTCCGTACGAAGGCCGCGTTGCGCGAGGCGGTCACCGAGCGGTGGCTGAACCGTTCGACGGACCTGTTGCGGGAGATCGCGGCCCGCCAGGACCTGGAGTCGGGCGTCGTGCTCCGGCTCTGGCTGAGCGAGCTGTTCCAGGCCAAGATGCACAAGGCGGGCGACGACCCGGAGCTGTTCCAGACGTACGAGGTGCTGCTCCGGGAGAACAGCAGCGTCGTGGAGGAGCACATCGCGGAGCTGGTGGGCCAGCTCACCACGATCATCCAATTCGGCCTGGAGCGGGGCGAGTTCACGATTCCGTACGAGTCGCCGGCCGTCTCGGCACGGGCCGTCTTCGACGCGACGGGCCGCTTCCACGACCCGGTGTACGCGGCGGAGTGGTCGCGCCGGTCCATCGTGGACGATTTCGGGGCCGTGGTGGATCTGCTGTTGCAGGGGCTGAAGAAACGCTGAGCGCTCCGCGAGCGGCTCAGCCCGTCGACGCCGTTGGGTCGACGGTTGCCTGGTGGGCCGCGGTCAGGTGTTCCTCCGCCTTGAGCCAGGGCAGGAACTGGGCGCCCTTGCGCCAGCCGCAGGTCTCACAGGTCAGCGAGCGTTGCACGCCGGCCCGCTCGACCCGTACGACGTGGCGTCTGCCGTGCTGGTCCCATCTGCTGACCGTGCTGGTCGTCGTGGACGGCATCCGTGGCTCCCTGGCCTTCGCTTCGCGGTGTGTGGCGGCGGGCCCAGTGTGCCCCACCGGCAACATCAACAGCAGGATTCCCACGGTGAATTGGAGGCTGCGCGAGGCCCCCAAGATCAGGAGCCCGGGTAGCCGACTGTGGCCGATCCGGAGCCGCTGGAGACATCGAGGACCCGGTCGGAGTTGTTGTCGATCAGCTCCTGCTGGATGCTACGGCCGCCCGATCCCGACTTTCCCTTGACCAGGTAGCCGGCACCCTCCGGCACGGTGACCGAGACGCTGCCCGATCCGGTGGTGGCCTTGACCCGCTGCGGCGCGGCGACGAATTCGGCGTCCACGCTCCCGGAGCCGGAGTCCAAGTCGGCCTCGGACGAGGAGAGTTGGGACGCCTGGATCTCACCGGAGCCGACCTTGGCCCGGACCGCGCCCTTGAGCCCGTACAGCTTCATGCTGCCGGAGCCGCCCTGGAGGTCGACGGGGCCCGTCAGATTGCTGACCTTGATCGGGCCGGAGCCGCTCTTCACCTTGAGGCGGACACCTGCGGGGACGGTCAGCTTGAGGTCGACCTGGCAGTTCTGGACGAACTCGTCCACGAAGCCGTCACAGCGGGTGTGCACCTTGAGGGTGTCGCCGTCCCAGGTCCGCTCGATGACGGGCCGTTTCATCGACCAGGTGAGCTTGCCGCTCATCGTCACCTGCCCGGCGGCGCCGGTCGAGACGGAGATCTGGGCCGCCCCGGAGTCCACTTCGACGGCCGAGACGGCATGGGGGCGGCCGTTGTCGGGGCTCGCGTACGCATCGGTCTTACTGATGGCGTCGGCCACGAGCGAGAAGGTGAACGGGGCCACGATGCCCAGGGCGCCGATGATCGCGACGATGATCCACGCGGTGCGGTGGCGGGGGCGCTCCCCCGCGGCCTCCGCCGCCTTCGGTGCCTCGCGCTGCTCGGTGGCGCTCACGCCGGTCCGCCGTCCAGGAACCGCAGGACCGCGAGGACCCGGCGGTGGTCGCCGTCGGCGACGGGCAGGTCGAGCTTGGCGAAGATGTTGTTGATGTGCTTGGCCACCGCGCTTTCGCTGACGACGAGTTCGGCGGCGATGCCCGCGTTGGAGCGGCCTTCCGCCATGAGCGCGAGGACGTCGCGTTCGCGCGGGGTGAGCCGTTCCAGCGGGTCGGGCCCGCCGCCGCGGCGCAGCAGGAGCTGGGCGACGACCTGCGGGTCGAGCGCGGTGCCGCCGGCCGCGACGCGCTTGAGGGCGTCGACGAACTCCTCGACGTCGGCGACCCGCTGCTTGAGGAGGTAGCCGATGCCGCCGGTCTGGGTGGCGAGGAGGTCGGCGGCGTACCGCTCCTCGACGTACTGCGAGAGCAGCAACACGGCGGTGTCCGGCCACTGTTGCCGGATCATCAGGGCGGCCCGTACGCCCTCGTCGGTGAAGCCGGGTGGCATCCGGACGTCGACGAGTGCCAGTTTCGGCCGGTGTTCCTCGACGGCCCGCAGCAGGCCCTCGGCGTCTCCGGCCTCGGCGGCGACCTCGAATCCGGCCATTTCCAGGACCTTGACGAGTCCTATCCGCAACAGCACCGAATCCTCGGCGATCACAGCCCGCACGGCAGCTCCACAGTGATGACGGTCGGGCCCCCGTGGGGGCTGTTGATCCTGATGGTTCCGTCGACCGACCCTACGCGCTTGCGCAGGCCGAGGAGGCCGGTGCCGCCCGCCGGGTCGGCGCCGCCCACGCCGTTGTCGCTGACGGTGATCGTCAGGCGCTGGGCGCGGCGGCGGACCTGGACGGAACAGCGGGTCGCCCGGGCGTGCTTGGCGACGTTGGCGAGGGTTTCGGAGACGACGAAGTAGGCGACGGCCTCGACCGTGGGCGAGGGGCGTTCGGCGAGGTCCACGGTGAGTTCGACGGGGAAGGGGGCGCGGGCGGCGATGCCGGAGATCGCGGCGTCCAGGCCGCGGTCTTCGAGGACGGCCGGGTGCAGGCCCCGTACGAGATTGCTGAGTTCCTCGATGGCTTCCTTCGCCTCGCGGTGGGCCTCGTCGATGACGGCCCGGGCTTCGGGCGGCAGGTCGGTGAGGGTGGCGCGGGCGATGCCGAGGTTCATGGCGAGGGAGACGAGGCGCTGCTGGGCGCCGTCGTGCAGGTCGCGTTCGATGCGGCGGCGCTCCAGGTCGGCGGCGTCCAGGATGCCGGCCCGGCTCTCGGCGAGGTCCTCGACGCGGCGTTCCAGTTCCTTGGCCCGGTTGGGGCCGAGCAGGACGGTCGCCGCGCGGCTGTCGAGCGCGGCGACGAGGGCCGCGAACCAGGGCATGGCGATGAGCAGCAGGACGCCGAGGACGGTGAAGGCGACATAGGCCTCGGTCCAGCCCGCGGGCCGGTCGTCGACGGGCAGCGCCCACACCCAGGCGTAGACGAAGGTGCAGGCGGCCCCCGCGGCCCAGCCGAGCACGACCAGGACGCCGCCGATCCCGGCGAGCGGGGAGACGAGCAGGTGGTAGCCGTACTGCCGCCAGGTCGATTCGGCGCGCAGCCGCGGGATGAGTCCGCCCCAGCGGTACCAGGGGCGGGCCCACTGGATCTTCGGGATGTCGAGGCCGGTCAGTGACCAGAAGCGGCTGCGCTGGAGCCGGGTGAGCAGCGGGCAGAGCAGCAGCACGAACCCCAGCGTTTTGAGGATGTGCCCGGGGTTGGAGAACGTGTACGCGAGGGCGAGCGCCGCGGGCACCGCGACCGGTACGGACGCGACCACGAGGGCGGTGTTGCGCCAGGCCCACGCCGACCACGGCGCGTGCGCGGCTGTCCAGTCGTACGCGCGCCGCAGCGGGCCGGGAGTTGCCATGGACACAGCGTAGTTGGGCTGGTCACGGGCCTGCCATCACGCTGCTGCCCGGTCGGGGGTGTAGCCAGCACCACCCCCGGTTCGGACAGCCGCGTTACTGACCGGAGCGGCCCCGGACGCGAGTCTTGTTGCTGTGCTCGGGCGGAGGGACCGCCGGGCCGGAAGGAGCCCGCCGCCATGACCCTCGTCGCCCCCCAGATCCGTACGAGCCGTAAGCCCCGTACCGTCGTGGGCACTTCGGGAGTCCTGCGCCGCCGGCCGCGCCTGGCGACCGTCCTGACCGGGGCCGGGATAGCGCTGGTGCCGTGGATGGTGGTGCTCGCCAAGACGCTGCCGCAGACCACGGAGGTCTCCAACTGGTCGACGGCGTGGATCGGCCTGGACGCCCTGCTGGCGGCGGGCCTGACCGGCACGGGAGTCCTGCTGAAGCGACAGGACCCCCGAGCGTGCCAGCTCGCCGCGGCGACGGCGGCGCTCCTGGTGATGGACGCGTGGTTCGACGTGACGACGGCGGCCGCGGGCGACCTGCCGACCGCCCTGACCCTGGCGCTGGCGGCGGAACTGCCGATGGCGGTGGCGTGCGGGGTGGTGGCGCTGCGCAAGCCGTAACTCCCGTACTGGGCAAGGCGAAAGCCCCGGATTCCTAGCCAAGGAACCCGGGGCTTCACAGCGCCCTATAGGGGCGCGGGGAACTGCGCGACCAGCCACAGCGCACCCGCGGACGAACAAAAACGGGGGTCTGGGGGCAGCGCCCCCAGAGGTGATCCCCGTTTAGCAGCCCAGCAGCCTGCTGCCGAGGTACTGCTGGATCTGGTCCAGGGAGACCCGCTCCTGGGCCATGGTGTCCCGCTCGCGCACGGTCACCGCGTTGTCGTCGAGGGTGTCGAAGTCGACGGTCACGCAGAACGGGGTGCCGATCTCGTCCTGGCGACGGTAGCGGCGGCCGATGGCGCCCGCGTCGTCGAACTCGATGTTCCAGTTCTGCCGCAGGTCCGCCGCGAGGCCCTTGGCCTTCGGGGAGAGCTGCGGGTTGCGGGACAGCGGCAGGACGGCGACCTTGACGGGCGCCAGGCGCGGGTCGAGGCGCATCACGGCGCGCTTCTCCATGACGCCCTTGGCGTTGGGCGCCTCGTCCTCGCTGTACGCGTCGAGCAGGAACGCCAGCATCGCGCGGCCGACGCCGGCCGCGGGCTCGATGACGTACGGCGTCCAGCGCTCGCCGGCCTCCTGGTCGAAGTAGGAGAGGTCGTGGCCGGAGGCCTTGGAGTGCGCGGTGAGGTCGTAGTCGGTGCGGTTGGCGACACCCTCCAGCTCGCCCCACTCGCTGCCGCCGAAGCTGAAGCGGTACTCGATGTCCGCGGTGCGCTTGGAGTAGTGCGAGAGCTTCTCGGCGGGGTGCTCGAACCAGCGCATGTTCTCTTCACGCATGCCGAGGCCGGTGTACCAGTTCCAGCGCTGCTCCATCCAGTATTCCTGCCACTGCTCGTCCTCGCCGGGCTTGACGAAGAACTCCATCTCCATCTGCTCGAACTCGCGGGTGCGGAAGATGAAGTTGCCCGGCGTGATCTCGTTGCGGAAGGACTTGCCCATCTGCGCGATGCCGAACGGCGGCTTCTTGCGGGAAGTCTGCTGGACCTGGCCGAAGTTGGTGAAGATGCCCTGGGCGGTCTCGGGGCGCAGGTAGGCGACCGAGCCGGTGTCCTGGGTCGGGCCGAGGTGGGTGGAGAGCAGGCCCGAGAAGCTCTTGGGCTCGGTGAAGGTGCCCTTGTTGCCGCAGTTGGGGCAGTTGAGGTCGGCGAGGCCGTTCGCGGGGGCCTCGCCGTGCTTCTCCTCGTAGGCCTCTTCGAGGTGGTCCGCGCGGAAGCGCTTGTGGCAGGAGGTGCACTCGGTGAGCGGGTCGGTGAAGGTCGCGACGTGACCGGAGGCCTCCCAGACCTCGGAGGCCAGGATCACCGACGAGTCGATGCCGACGACGTCCTCGCGCGAGGTGACCATGTAGCGCCACCACTGGCGCTTCAGGTTCTCCTTCAGCTCGACACCCAGCGGCCCGTAGTCCCAGGCGGCCTTCTGGCCTCCGTAGATCTCGCTGCACGGGTAGACGAAGCCACGGCGCTTGCTCAGGTTGACGATGGTGTCGATCTTGTCGGCGGCCACGGTGCTCTCTTCATTAACGACGACGACGAACGGGGGAACAGCGAATGCCCCAGATTAGCGGCGGCCGCACCCCCTCTATCAAATCGGTTACCGCGCGGGGCCCGCACACGGCCCCTCGCGGAGAGCTGACGGTCCCGATTATTGACAACCGTTTCCATCTTTGTTGAAAATGGATGTCATGAACGTACGACGCCTCATACCCACGGCCGCCCTGTCCTGCGCCGCCCTCCTCGGTCTCACGGCCCTCGCCGCCTGCGGATCGGGCTCGGCCGCGGTGGACCGGAAGGACGGCAAGCTGGACGTGGTGGCGTCGTTCTACCCGTTGCAGTTCCTGACCGAGCAGATAGGCGGCGACCACGTCTCGGTCTCCAGCCTGACGAAGCCGGGCGTGGAGCCGCACGACCTGGAGATCAGCGCCAAGCAGACCGCGAAGCTCAACGACGCCGACGCGGTCGTCTATCTCAAGGGCCTCCAGCCCGCCGTGGACGCGGCCGTCAAGCAGGCCGAGGTCAAGACCAAGGTCGACGCCTCGACGCTCACCTCGATGGAGAAGCACGGCAACGAGGTGGGCGGGCACGCCGCCGCGCACGACCACGCGGCCGGCGAGGAGGACCACGCCGACCACGGCCACAGCCACTCCGAGAGCGGCGACGACCCGCACATCTGGCTGGACCCGGTGAAGTACGCCGAGGTCGCCAAGGGCGTCGGCGCGGCCCTGGCGAAGGCCGACCCGGCCCACGCGGCCGACTACCGGAAGAACACCGACACCCTGGTGACGAAGCTCGGCGGCCTCGACAAGGAGTACGCGGCCGCGCTGAAGAACACCAAGGCGAAGGTCTTCATCACCACCCATGCCGCCTTCGGCTACCTCGCGGAGCGCTACGGGCTGACCGAGGAGGCCATCAACGGCCTCGACCCGGACTCCGAGCCGAGCCCGGCCCGGATCAAGGACCTCCAGAAGATGGCGAAGGCCGACGGGGTCACGACCGTCTTCTACGAGACGCTGGTCAGCGACAAGACCGCCAAGACCCTGGCGTCGGACGCCTCGCTCAAGACTGATGTACTCGCCCCTCTTGAGGGCATCACCGACAAGTCGAAGGGCACCGACTACTTCTCGGTGATGCGGTCCAACCTGACCGCCCTGACGACGGCGCTCGGCACCAAGTGACCATCCGTCCACCCGCTTTGGAGGCACCTGCCATGGAGCCCGTCATATCGCTCACCAAGGTGACGGCCGAGCTGGGCTCGCGCCCCGTCCTGCGCGGCATCGACCTGGCCGTGCACCGCGGCGAGGTCGTCGCGCTGCTCGGCGCGAACGGCTCGGGCAAGTCCACCGCGATCCGGACGATCATCGGGCAGGTGCCGCTCAGCGGCGGCTCGGTCGAGATCTTCGGCACCCCCCGCCGGCGCTTCCGCGCCTGGGGGCGGGTCGGTTACGTGCCGCAGCGCACGACCGCCGCGGGCGGGGTGCCCGCCACGATCCGCGAGGTCGTCTCCTCGGGCCGGCTGTCCCGCACCCGCTTCGGGATCCTGCGCAGGGCCGACCGCGAGGCCGTCGACCGGGCGATCGCGGCGGTGGGCCTCGCCGACCGGGCGAAGGACTCCGTGGACGCCCTCTCCGGCGGCCAGCACCAGCGCGTGCTCATAGCCCGGGCCCTGGCGGCCGACCCGGAACTCCTGATCATGGACGAGCCGATGGCGGGCGTCGACATGGAGAGCCAGGAGATCCTGGCAGCGACCCTGCGCGAACAGGTGGCCGCCGGCGCCTCGGTCCTCCTCGTCCTGCACGAGCTCGGGCCCCTTGAGCCGTTGATCGACCGGGCGGTGGTGCTGCGCGACGGGTGCGTCGTGCACGACGGCCCGCCGCCGAGGGCCGTCGGCCAGCACGCGCTGCCCGGCCACGACCACGTACATCCGCACACGGCCGCCGAGCCGGTACGCACGGGACTGCTGAGCTGACCATGATGGAACTCCTGAACTCCCCGTTCATGCAACGGGCGTTGATCGCCGCGGCACTCGTCGGGATCACCGCGCCCGCCGTCGGGATCTACCTGGTCCAGCGCCGCCAGGCGCTGATGGGCGACGGCATCGGCCACGTCGCGATGACCGGCGTCGGCCTCGGCTTCCTCCTCTCCACCTCGCCGGTGTGGATGGCGACGCTCGTCTCGGTCCTCGGCGCGGTCACGATGGAACTGATCCGCTGGTACGGCAAGACGCGCGGCGACATCGCGCTCGCGATGCTGTTCTACGGCGGCATGGCGGGCGGCGTGCTCTTCATCAACCTCGCGCCGGGCGGCTCGACGGCCAACCTGAACTCCTACCTCTTCGGCTCGCTGTCGACGGTCTCGCAGTCGGACGTGTGGGCGATCGGCCTCCTGGCAGCGTTCGTCCTCGCGGTGACGGTCGGCCTGCGCCGCCAGCTCTTCGCGGTCAGCCAGGACGAGGAGTTCGCACGTGTGACGGGTCTGCCGGTGCGCGCCCTGAACCTCCTGACGGCGGTGACGGCGGCGGTCACGGTGACCGTGGCCATGCGCGTGGTGGGCCTGCTCCTGGTCTCCGCCCTGATGGTGGTGCCGGTCGCGGCCGCGCAACAGCTGTCCCGCAGCTTCGCCCTGACCTTCGCGATCGCGGTGGCGATCGGGGTGACGGTGACGCTGAGCGGAACGGTGGTCACGTACTACGAGGACGTACCGCCGGGCGCGGTGATCGTCCTGTTCACGATCGCGATCTTCATCGTCCTGACGGGTCTCGCGACGCCACTCGCCAAGCGGCGGGCCCGGGCCGCGGCGGCCGTGCCGGCCGAGGGCGAGTGCGGGCTGGACGTGCCCGCCCCGGCAAAGCCTCAGGCCGGCGAGGTCACGGCCTGAGCGGGAGCTGGCACAATGGCCCAAGGAGAGTTTGTACGGGTCAAGGCTTGGAGGCACCTGTGACGACAGCGCCACTCGGCGGGTCGAATACCGCCCCCGTACGAGGCCGGTCGACCCGGCAGCGTGCCGCGGTGGCGGCTGCCCTTGACGAGGTGGACGAGTTCCGCAGCGCGCAGGAATTGCACGACATGCTCAAACACCGGGGTGACTCGGTGGGCCTGACCACCGTCTACCGCACGCTGCAGTCCCTCGCGGACGCGGGCGAGGTGGACGTGCTGCGCACCAGCGACGGGGAGTCGGTGTACCGGCGCTGCTCCTCCGGGGACCACCACCATCACCTGGTGTGCCGGGTGTGCGGCAAGGCCGTGGAGGTGGAGGGGCCCGCGGTCGAGAAGTGGGCGGAGTCGATCGCGTCGGCGCACGGCTATGTGAACGTGGCCCACACGGTGGAAATCTTCGGCACGTGCGCACCGTGCGCCAACCCGGGGAACTCGTAGGCGGCCTCCCCCTCCACCCCCTCGGGGCGGTCCTCCAGGGGGCTCCGCCCCGAGCCCCCTGGGCGCTGGCCGTTCGACTGCGGGCCGCGGGCGCCTGTTCGCGCAGTTCCCCGCGCCCCTGGCTGGGTTGGTCCTGGCCAGCATCGGCATCTTTAGCCCGTCCGGCGATTGAGGACGAGCGCCCTTAAGGCGCGAACGGGGTCTGGGGCGGAGCCCCAGGGGCCTTCACCCCCGGAGGCCACGCGGCGGAGCCGCAGAGTGTCACAGCGGGAAGGGGCGGGGTGGGGAAAGCCACAGCCGTTAGCCCTCCGCCGCCAGCGAGCTCAGCGACACCGGGCTTCCCACCCGCCCCGCGAGCCCCTCGTCCAGCATGGACAACGGCCGAGGCTCGCACCTCTCATCGAGAGGCTCCGCCGCCCGGATCCGGTCGAGACGGAACCCGCGGCCGGCCCCCCGAAGACGGCACCAGGCCACCAGGTACCAACCCCCTTCCGCGCACAACAGCCCGCCCGGCTCGACCAGCCGGGACGACTCGCACCCCGCCGCATCCGCGTAGCGAATCCGCAGCAACTTCCGCTCCAGAACGGCGAGTTCGACCGTCCGCAGCACCCCCGCCGAGGTCCGGCCCGGCAGCACGTGGATGCGCGAGGCCAGATCGCGTACCGAGGACGCCGCGTCCGCGGACAGCGCCGCCGCCAGCTTGCGCATGGCGCCCCGCGCGCCCGAGGAGAACGGCGTCGAGGACTCCGCCCCGGCCAGCGCCGCGGCCACCGCGAGGGCCTCCTCGCTGGTGAGGTTGACCGGCGGCAGGGTCATCCCGGGGTCGATGAACCAGCCGCCGCGCCGTCCCGCCTCGCAGCGCACCGGCACCCCCGACTCCATCAGCGCCTGGAGGTCGCGCTGCACGGTGCGGCCCGACACCTCGAAGCGCGTCGCGAGCCAGCCGACCGTGCGCGGCCGGGGCGCGATCGCGCGGAGCTCTTCGACCAGGGCGTACAGCCGTTCCGTACGGTTCACCGTCACTGCCGGGGCAGGTCGCCGCTCTTGTCGAGCGCGGCCAGCGCCTCGTTGGGGATGGCGCCGCCGAAGCGGCGGTCGCGGGAGGCGAACTCCAGGCAGGCCCGCCACAGGTCGCGCCGGTCGAAGTCGGGCCACAGCACGTCCTGGAACACCATCTCGGCGTAACTGGACTGCCAGATCAGGTAGTTGGAGGTGCGCTGCTCGCCGCTGGGCCGCAGGAACAGGTCGACGTCCGGCATGTCGGGGTAGTACAGGTACTTGGCGAAGGTCTTCTCGTTCACCTTCGACGGGTCGAGCTTCCCGGCGGCGACGTCGCGCGCGATGGCCTGCGCGGCATCGGCGACCTCCGCCCGCCCGCCGTAATTGACGCAGAAGTACAGCGTCATGGCGTCGTTGTCGACGGTCTGCTCTTGGGCGACCTGGAGCTCCTGGACGACGGACTTCCACATCTTGGGCATGCGGCCGACCCAGCGGATGCGGATGCCGAGCTCGTTCATCTCGTCGCGGCGGCGCCGGATGACGTCGCGGTTGAAGTTCATCAGGAAGCGGACCTCTTCGGGCGAGCGCTTCCAGTTCTCGGTCGAGAAGGCGTACAGGGAGAGGTTCTTGACGCCCATCTCCAGGCAGCCCTTGAGCACGTCGAGGACGACTCCCTCGCCGACCTTGTGGCCCTCGGTGCGGGGCAGGCCGCGCTCCTTGGCCCAGCGGCCGTTGCCGTCCATGACGCAGGCGACGTGGCTGGGCACCAGCTCGGCCGGGATCTTCGGCGGCACCGCGCCCGAGGGGTGCGGCTCGGGGGTCTTGTAGTCGCGCCGCGACCGCCCGCCCAGGATTCCGCGTACTGCCATGTGGAGCTCTCTCCCTAGATGCTCAGTTCTTCTCTACGTACCGCAGGGAGCGCAGGCCGCGCTCCAAGTGCCAGTGCAGATAGGCCGATACGAGCCCGCTGCCCTCCCGCACATGCCTCGGCTCACTAGCGTCCGCCGTCTCCCAGTCCCCCGTGAGCAGCGCGCTGAGCAGTCCGATGGCCTCCGCAGAGGGTACGACGCTGCCGGGTACGCGGCAGTCACCGCATATGACGCCGCCGCTCGCGACGGAGAAGAACCGGTTGGGGCCGTGGATGCCGCATTTCGCGCAATCCTCGAAACTCGGGGCGTATCCGTTGACGGCGAGCGAGCGCAGCAGGAAGGCGTCCAGGATGAGGTGCGGGGCGTGCTCGCCGCGGGCGAGCGTGCGCAGCCCGCCGACCAGGAGCAGGTACTGCTGCACGGCCGGCTCGCCCTCGTTGTCGGTGAACCGTTCCGCCGTCTCCAGCATGGCGGTGCCCGCGGTGTACCGGGCGTAGTCGGTGACGATGCCGCCACCGTACGGAGCGATGGTCTCGCTCTGGGTGCACAGCGGGAGCCCGCGGCCGACGAGTTCGCTGCCGCGCGCGAAGAACTGCACGTCGACGTGGCTGAACGGTTCGAGCCGCGCCCCGAACTTGGACTTGGTCCGCCGCACCCCGCGGGCCACGGCCCGCACCCGGCCGTGGTTGCGGGTGAGCAGCGTGATGATGCGGTCGGCCTCCCCGAGCTTCTGGGTGCGCAGCACGATGCCGTCATCACGGAACAGACTCATGCGGCCATTGTCCTGCACGGAGCGAGCGGTGCGGCGCGAGGCCCTGGATCTGGGCGGATTCCCCACCCCGCCCCTTCCCGAGGCCCTCCGGGGAGTTCGTTCGGCTGCAGGCCGGCGCTCCTGGGGCTCTGCCCCAGACCCCGTTCGCGCCTGAAGGGCGCTCGTCCTCAATCGCCGGACGGGCTGAAATGCCCGGTGCGGGCCAGCACCGACCCTGCCAGGGGCGCGGGGAACTGCGCGAGCAACCACGCACGGTCCGCAGGCGAAGAGGCGAAGGGGCGGCCGGGTCGCACCAGGGGAGCCCGCACCGATCCTGCAAGGGACGCGAGGAACCGCGCGACCGGCCACGCACGGGTCCGCAAGTGAAAGGGTGTCGGGGGCGCCGCCGAACGGGCCGGGCCGTCTGCGCCGGAAGCGCCGCCCCCGTCCGGGCGACGTGGCACGGATCACCCCGGGGGGCTCTCCCCTTGCCCCTCAAGCGGTCCGGGCGCGCCGGGCGCCCGCGTATGGTCCGGTTCACGGCGTTTACATAGGGGGATGCGGCACCATTGCGCCAGCAGGGCCCTCTTCTCCTGTGACTGAACCCTTCGCCTCACCTGGACGGACCGGAATGCCGCTGCCCACCACCGGTCGCCGTGCCCGCACGGCGGTCTGCGCGTTCGCCGTGCTGGCGCTTGCGGGGTGTTCGGCGGGTGAGGGGGTGCGGGACGACGGGCCGGCTCCCTCGCCCTCCGGTTCGGTGACCGCCTCCCCGCTGTGGCCCGACCACACCGCCACCGTCGTGCCCGCCAAGCCGGGCCAGGGTTTCCACGCGCGCGGGCCCGTGCCGGGGGTCACCGTGCCGGACGGGGATCTCGCGCGGGTCGACGGGGTGCGCCTCCTGGCCGCCGATCCGGCGACCGACCGCGCGGTGCAGAGCGGCCTCAAGGGGTGCCCGGACGGCTCCTCGTGCCGGCTGCGGCCGCCCGCGTACGCCGATCTCACCGGTGACGGAAAGCGTGAACTCGTGCTCGCCTACGACGACTTGGGGCGCACGATCCTCTGGGTCTACACCGCGGTCGGCGAGCAGGCCCACGCCGTTCTGGAGTACGCCGGGCGGCCCGGCACGAGCGCCGCGACGCTGGGCACCGATCTCGTCGTCACGGAGCCCGCGGGCGGCCGCAACCGCGAGTCCGACACCACCCTGCGCTGGAACGGCACCGAGCTCGCCCCGCTCCCGGCCGCCTCGGATCCCGCCAAGGGCGCCACCAAGACCCGGCCCTCCGAGGACTCCCTGATCAAGCCGGCCGACGGCACCGACGGGCCCGGGCAGGGCTGAACCCGCGCAGAGCTCACGCGCCCGGCACCACCAGCCCCGACTCGTACGCCAGGATCACCAGCTGGGCCCGGTCCCGTACCCCCGACTTGCCCATGATCCGGCTCACATGGGTCTTCGCGGTCAGCGGGCTCAGGGCCAGCGCGTCCGCGATCTCCGTGTTGTTGAGGCCGCGGGCGACCAGCGTGAGGACTTCGCGTTCCCGGGAGGAGAGGGAGGTCAGGGTGGCGGGGCCGTTGCCTGTCGCCGGCTGGGGGGCTCTCAGCACTCGGGCTATCAGGCTCGCCGTCGGGCCCGGTGAGAGCAGCGCGTCGCCCGCCGCCACCGTGCGGATGGCGTCCAGGAGTTCGGCGGGGCGGGTGTCCTTCACCAGGAAGCCGGAGGCGCCGGCCCGCAGCGCCTCCAGGACGTTCTCGTCGGTGTCGTACGTCGTCAGGACCAGCACCTTCACCCCGGCGAGGTCCTCGGCGGCGGCGATCAACCGGGTCGCCCCGATGCCGTCGGTGCCCGGCATCCGCAGGTCCATGACGACCACGTCGGCCCGCGCCGAGTGGGCGAGCTCCACGGCTTCCGCGCCGGTGCCCGCCTGGCCGACGACGGCCATGTCGGGCGCCGACTCCACGAGCATCGCGAAGGCCGACCGGACCAGGGTCTGGTCGTCGGCGAGGACGACCCGGATGTGGCCGTTCGGCACAGCGGCTGTCATGCGGTCGCCTCCAAGGGACGATCCACCGGGGGACGGTCCCCCGAAGGACGCGGTACGAGCGGGAGAGTCGCTGTGTTCCGCGAGCTCATGCGGTCGCCTCCAAGGGGCGGTCCTCCAGAGGGCGCGGTACCAGCGGAAGGTTCGCCGTCACCCGGAAGCCGCCGCCCGCGCGCGGCCCCGCCTCCAGAGTGCCGCCCACGCTGCGGGCCCGCTCGCGCATTCCCACGATGCCGAAGCCGGAACCCTCGGCCGCACCGCCCAGGCCGTCGTCGGTGACGGTGACCCGGAGCGCCTCGCCCGCCGCTTCTACGCGGACCCGGGCGGTGACGTCGGGGCCCGCGTGCCGTACCGCGTTGGTCAGCGACTCCTGGACGATGCGGTAGGCGGCCGCGCCCACGGCCGGCGGGACGTGCACGCCGTCGGTGTCCACGGTCAGCTCGGCCTTGGCGCTGCGGGCCAGGTCGGGCAGCCCCTTGAGGTCGGGCAGCGGCCCGTGCTCGTCGGCGCGGAGCACGGTCAGGGTGGTGCGCAGTTCGGCTCGGGCCTCGCGGCAGGTGTCGGCGATGGAGTCGAGGGCGGCCGCGACCGCCGCCCGGTCGAGCCGCTCGGGGGACGCGGTCAGGACGTGGGCGGCGACCGAGGTGCGCACCCCGATCAGGGTGATGCTGTGGGCGAGGAGGTCGTGCAGGTCGCGGGCGATGCGCAGGCGTTCCTCGGTGAGTTTGCGCTCGGTCTCGCGGGCGGCGACGGCCCGCTGTTCGGCCACGTAGACGCGGGAGTTGCGCAGGGCGACGCCGAAGACGACCGCGGCCACCAGCCAGCCGGAGGTCCGGAGCACGTCGAAGGCCCGGTGGACCCCGTTGAACGACATGCCGGTGATGGCGAGGCCCACGACGCAGGCGCCGACGGTCACGGCCCGGCGGAGCGTGCCGGTCACGGCGACCGTGTACAGCGCGGTCATCGCGATCGGCATGGGCCCCATGTGGGCGTTGTCGAGCAGTTGGTACGGGACGATGCAGGCCACGATCACGGCGAGGGCCGCCATCGGGTGGCTGCGCCGCCCGGCCAGGGCGAGGGCCGCCCCGGCGAGCAGCGCCCAGCCGAGGGCGTCCGGCCGCAGCGCGGTGTCGGCGTAGGCGATGGCCGCGCCGAGCAGCCCGGCCCCGGCGGCGAGCGCCGCGTCGGCGCGCAGCGGGTGCGCGCTGTCGCCGGGGTCGCGGTGCAGCAGCGCCGTCACCCGCTCCCCCAGGCGCGGGCCCGTCGGTACGTTCACGTCTGCCACCCTGCCATCCTCGCCCTCAACGCGGGCTGCCGACCAGTGCCGAGGGCTCTCCGGCGGCGGGTGCCGGGGTGCGGGAGAGGCGGCCCGGCCACCAGACCCGGCGGCCGAGCAGGAGGTTGGCGCTGGTCACCAGGTAGGTGCGGACGAGGAAGGTGTCCAGGAGCACCCCGACCGCGATGATCGTGCCGAGTTCGACGAACATCACG
This sequence comes from Streptomyces sp. NBC_00212, assembly GCF_045206365.1. Lineage (NCBI taxonomy): Bacteria > Bacillati > Actinomycetota > Actinomycetes > Kitasatosporales > Streptomycetaceae > Streptomyces > Streptomyces sp. NBC_00212. The sequence goes on along the minus strand of NZ_CP108115.1, from coordinate 5,923,948 downwards.
AGCGGCAGCGAGGCGAGCACCGCGAACGTCGCGGCGAGCACCGTGCCCGCCGAGGCGATCACGCCGCCGGTGGTGCGCAGGGCGGTCAGCGCGGCCTCGCGCGGCCCGGCCCCGCGCAGGGTCTCCTCACGGGTGCGGTGCATCAGGAAGATGCCGTAGTCGACGCCGAGGGCGACCAGGAACACGAAGGTCAGCAGGGGCAGACCGGGGTCGAGGCCGGAGAAGCCGAGGACCGGGCCGAAGACCAGGCCGCCGATGCCCATGGCCGCTCCCCACACCGCGACGACGGCGGCGACGAGCAGCAGCGGGGCGACGAGGCTGCGCAGCAGCAGGGCGAGGACGAGCAGGACCGAGGCGAGGACGAGGGGGATGACGATCAGCCGGTCGTGGGAGTTGGTGTCGGCGAGGTCGAGGGCCTGGGCGCTGGTTCCGCCGACGTGTGCGCCGGTGAGGTCGGCCCGCAGCCGTCCGATGGTGCCGCTCTCGTCCGCCGATTCGGGTGCGGCCTTCGCGGTGACGGCGATCTCGGTCCAGCCGCCGCCGCTGCGGCCCCGTTCGGCGCCGGCGACGCCTTCGACGGACCGGGCGGCGGATAGCGTGCGGTCCGCCCGGCCGGTCGGGGTCATGACCTCGATGGGCAGGCTACCGCGGTCCGGGAAGGCGGCGGCGAGCGTGCTCATGGCGAGGGTCGACTCGGGCTTGGTGGTGTAGCTGTCCTCCTGCTTGAGCGCGCCGGGCAGGTTGAACGCGCCGAGCGCGAGGGCTCCCAGGAGCACAACTCCCGTGAGCAGCACGGCAGTTGGCCGCTTTCCCGCCGAGCTGCCCATCGCGGCGAACAGGTCGCGTCGGCGCCGCTTCGGTTCGCTGCCGTACGCCGGGATCAGCGGCCAGAACACCCGCCGGCCCAGCAGGACCAGGATCGCGGGCAGCAGGGTGAGCATCGCGGCGAGCGCGCACAGTACGCCGATCGCGCCGACCGGGCCGAGCCCCCTGATGTTGTTGAGGTCGGCGGCGAGCAGGCAGACGAGACCGGCCACGACCGTGCCGGACGAGGCGAGCAGGGCGGGCCCGCAGCCGCGCAGGGCGGCGCGCATCGCGTCGTACGGGAGGGGGTTCCGGCGCAGTTCGTCGCGGTAGCGGGCGACGAGGAGGAGCGCGTAGTCGGTGCCCGCGCCGAAGACGAGGACGGTCATGATGCCGGCGCTCTGGCTGGTCACCGTGATCCCGGACCAGGTGGCGAGGCCGTACACGGCGGCCCGTGCGCAGACCGCGCCCGCTCCGACGACGACCAGCGGCACCAGCCACAGCACGGGGCTGCGGTAGGTGAGGATGAGGAGCAGCGCGACGACCAGGCCGGTGGCCAGCATCAGTGTCCCGTCGAGGGAGCCGAACACGCCGCGTGCGTCGACCGCGAGGGCGCCGTCGCCGCCGACCCGGACGGTCATGCCGTCCGCGTCGGCGGCCCGGGCCCGTACGTCGTCGACGAAGGCCTTCTTCGCATCGTCGCTCTTGGCGGGTGCGGCCGTGGAGATCGCGTACATGAGGGTGGCGCCGTCCTTGGACGTCACGCCGGGGCCGTGCTGGGTGGCCGCGAAGTCCTTGGGGTCGTCGGCCGCGGCGAGCTCGGCGGGCGACTTGTCGGCCGCGGTGCCCGGCGGGACGGTGATCACGGCGAGCTGCCCCGCGGCGGTGTTCCGGTCGGCGGCCGTGAGACCGCCGTCGCGGTGGTAGACGAGCACCAGGCCGGTGATCTCGCCGCCGGGCAGCTTGTCCTGGAGCTTGGCCACCTGTGTCGAGTCGGCGCCGGCCGGCAGGTAGTCGGCGGTCTGGTCGCGCTGTACGTCCCCGAGCTTCCCCGCGAACGATCCGGCGACGGCGAGCACGATCACCCACAGCGCGAGCACGCCCCAGGGAACTGCCCGCCGCCTCAGGGCAGTTGATCCCGTCGCCGGCGGTGACCCCACTGGCGCTGACCTCATTGGTGCTGACCTCGTCGACCCCATGGCGGGTCCCCCTCCGGCTGGACTCCGGAAGGCCCTCGCGGCCTGCCCGGCTGTTTCCAGCGTCGGGCTCGCGGCGGCCCCTTTCGTCCCGCCCGCGACCGAGATCATCCGTACTTCCCCGGGCGTCCCGTCCGGCCGCGTTACTCCCCCGGGAGTAGCGCGCCGCCCGCCCGGGGAGTGCGGCTCACGGCACTTCGCCCCGGCTGCGCGCGTTCGCGTACGCCGTCGCCGCCCTGAGCCGCTCCGCGGTGGTCGCGGCCCGCACGGCCTCCGGCAGGCAGTCCCACTCGCGCCCGCCGCCGAACGGCCGCAGTTGGAGGTAGGGCCCCTCCCGCCCCATCACCTGGCCCAGTCTTCCGCTCCCGGTGTCGACGACGTACGAACCCACGGGCGGGACTGCGGTCATGGGTTTCCCTCCGGCATTACGGAACTGGGTCCACGGGCAGTATCGGGTGCCGGGCGGCGCCGGCCGCTCCATGATCCCAGTTTTTCGTTCGGGTACCACATTGGATCGAGCAGGAGCAATGGCCGCGTAATTCAGGACCGGGCGCGCGCATCCTGCAATTCACCCGCGACCGATTCCGCAGCCGCGATTTCTGCTCCTACGAAGGTGCGGCGCAAGGGGTTGGAGCAGGCCGGAGCCAGGAAGGGGCGGCGGACGGGCACCCGTCCCACTCTCCATATATCGGGTGGCCGCACCCGCGCTTTCGAACAGCCAATTCGCAAGCGGCAGTTGGATGTTTCCGCTCCGGATCGACCGCACGGCTCGTAAAGAGAGGTTTCTTCGAGCGAATGTTCAAGGCGTTCCGGATGCCCAACAATGCATTGAGGTACGGGGATCAACGCGCTGCCGCGTGCCTCCGCGGGCGGTGTCCGGGCGCCCGATGGCATGATCTACGGTCTCCTGCGGGACCAGTACCGATCAGCACAGCAACGGGGACGTACGCACATGAGCAAGACAGCCACCCTCGCCATCACCCTGCTCGCGGCGGCCGCGCTGCTCACCGGGTGCGGAAGCGAGAAGAAGGACGACGGAGCGGCCAAGGCGGGCGGTGCCAAACCCAGCGCCTCGGCGGGCGGCGACGCGAAGGGCTCGGCGCCGGACCGCGAGGGCGTGCCGCACCAGGTCGTCTTCGAGGTGGGCGGCACGGGCAAGTCGCAGGTGATGTGGGTCGGCAACACCAACCACTTCGAGCAGGTGACGCTGCCCTGGACGAAGACCGAGTCGGTGACGCTGGAGGACGCCGAGCTGGACGTCGGCGTCACGGTGTCGGTGGTGCCGGGCTCCGTCAAGCGCGCGGACGGGATGCTTCAGGCCGCCCCCTGCACCATCAAGGTCGACGGCAAGCAGGTCGCGGACAACCAGAACGGCGCGTCGGACAAGCTCTGCGAGTACAAGCTCAAGAACTAGCCGGGCCTCAGGAGGGCGTGCGGGCGGCCGCGAGCAGCCGGGCGGTGTCGTCCGCGCAGAGCGAGAGCGCGCCGCCGACCGTGCTGAGCACCTCGCGTTCGGCCGGGCTGTACGGGCCGTCCGCGAGCGCGATCCGGGCCCCCTGGAGCAGGATGGACTCGCGGCCGGCGGGGGCGAGGTGCGGGGCCAGCGGTTCGAGGGCCTCGTGGAGCTCGATCGCGAGGGCCGCACCGCAGGGGTCGGTGTCGCCGACCGGGTCGGCGAGGAACCGGCCGGTGTCCGCCGCCAGGGCCTCGATGAGGGCGACGAGCTGGTCCTCGGTGCAGTCGTCGAACCCGGCCGCCCGGACGGTGGCGACGGCGGTCGTGGTGACCGTACGGGACGAGGTGCCGCCCGCCGCGAGGACGGCGAGGGCGACGGTGTGCACGGCGTCGCGCAGCATCGCGGAGAAGCGGGTCGTGGTGGGGTGGTCCAGGGTTTCCGTCCCGAAGTGGCCCTGGCAGGCGGCGCATTCGACCACCGGGCCCGCGGTGCCGCGGGTGACGAGCGGGATGCCGAGCACCGTGAGGCGTCTGCGGCCGGTGCGGCGCTGGTAGTTCCGGTCGCCGCCGCAGTCGGGGCAGAAGAACTCGCCGTCGCCGACGGTGTGCCACAGGGTGCGGACGGACCAGAGGCGGGGCCGGAGGCGGGAACCGGGCGTCCCGGTCGGGTTCGTGCCGTTCTGTCCCCGTGCTGGCCGCACCGCGCACCTCCGTAACGCTCCGGCAACGTTGCCGCGTTGACGTGATGTTAGCCACATCCATGATGTGGCGTCAGCACCCCGGAAGGAGGAGAGGTCGGCGGATGGCGAAAACGTGCCGTTGTTGTCGCGGGGGTGGGTGGGGTGGGCCCGCCCAAACCCTCAGCTCAGGGCGGCCCTGCGGGCGGCGTTCCCCCCACCCCGCCCCTCCCCGAAACCCTCGGGGGGCGGGGTGGAAAAGACCCACCCCCGGGGCTCCGCCCCCTGCACCCCCGTTCGCGCCTGAAGGGCGCTCGTCCTCAAACGCCGGACAGGCTGAAGATGCCGACCCCGCCAGGATCAACCCTGCTAGGGGCGCGGGGAACTGCGCGAGCAACCACGCACGGTCCGCACCCGAACGACCACACATATCCCGCCCCACCCCACCCCCGGAGGGTCTAGGGAAGGGGCGGGGAGGGGCCCAACCGGGGTCTGGGGCGGAGCCCCAGCGCACCGGCCGGGCCAGGGTCAGTGGGATGCGCGGTTGACCGCCGAGATGACCGCCTTCAGCGACGCCCGCGTCGTGTTGGCATCGATGCCGATACCCCACAGCACGACCCCGTCGATGGCGCACTCGATGTACGACGCGGCCTGCGCGGACGCGCCCTCGCTCATCGTGTGCTCCTGGTAGTCCAGCAGCCGCGCGTCGACCCCGATCGCGGCCAGCGCCTCGAAGAAGGCCGAGATCGGGCCGTTGCCGGTGCCGGTCAGGACCGTGTCCTGGCCGTCGACGACCGCCTCGACGGTCAGGGTGTCGCGGCCGTCCTTGTCCGTCGTCGTCTGGCCCGAGCGCAGCTGGATGCGACCCCAACGAGCGGCGGCGTTCTGCGGGTTGGGCAGGTACTCGTCCTGGAAGACCGACCAGATCGCGGCCGGGGTGACCTCGCCGCCCTCGGAGTCCGTCTTCTGCTGGATGATCTTCGAGAACTCGATCTGCATCCGGCGCGGCAGGTCCAGCTTGTGGTCGTTCTTCAGGACGTAGGCGATTCCGCCCTTGCCCGACTGCGAGTTGACCCGGATGACGGCCTCGTACGAGCGGCCGACGTCCTTGGGGTCGATGGGCAGGTACGGGACCGCCCATTCGATCTCGTCCACCGTCTTGCCCGCGGCGGCCGCGTCCGCCTGCATCGCGTCGAAGCCCTTCTTGATGGCGTCCTGGTGGGAGCCGGAGAAGGCGGTGTAGACCAGGTCGCCCGCGTAGGGGTGGCGCGGGTGGACCTCCATCTGGTTGCAGTACTCACTCGTCCGACGAATTTCGTCGATCTGGGAGAAGTCGATCTGCGGGTCCACGCCCTGGCTGAACAGGTTCATGCCCAGGGTCACCAGGTCGACGTTGCCGGTGCGCTCGCCCTGGCCGAACAGGCAGCCCTCGATGCGGTCCGCGCCGGCCATGATCGCCAGCTCGGCGGCCGCCACCGCCGTACCGCGGTCGTTGTGGGGGTGCACGGACAGGCACACGTACTGGCGGCGCGACAGGTTGCGGCTCATCCACTCGAAGCGGTCCGCGTGCGTCGAGGGGGTCGAACGCTCCACCGTGGCGGGCAGGTTGAGGATGATCTCGCGGCCCTCCTCGGGCTGCCAGACGTCGCACACCGCCTCGCAGACCTCCAGCGCGAAGTCCAGCTCGGTGTCCGTGAAGATCTCCGGCGAGTACTGGTAGCCGAAGATCGTCTCGTCGCCCAGGATCTTGTCCGCGTACTCCATGACCAGCCGGGTGCCGTCCACCGCGATCTGCTTGACCTGGTCCTTGGTGCCGCGGAAGACGACCCGGCGGAAGGTGGGCGCGGTCGCGTTGTACAGGTGCACGGTCGCGCGGTGGGCGCCGCGCAGGGACTCCACCGTGCGCTCGATCAGCTCTTCGCGGGCCTGGGTCAGGACGGAGATCGTCACGTCCTCGGGGATCGCGCCCTCTTCGATGATGGAGCGTACGAAGTTGAAGTCGGTCTCGCCGGAGGAGGGGAAGCCGACCTCGATCTCCTTGTAGCCCATGCGCACCAGCAGGTCGAACATCTCGCGCTTGCGTGCCGGGCTCATCGGGTCGATCAGAGCCTGGTTGCCGTCTCGCAGGTCGGTCGACAGCCAGCGCGGGGCCTTGGTGATCCGGCCGTTCGGCCAGGTGCGGTCGGGGATGTCCACGGCGTCGTACTGACCGTACTTGTGGATCGGCATCCCGGACGGCTTCTGCGTCTGGGTGGCGTTGGTGACGGGGGTCGGGCGACCAACGGGCTGAGACATGGCGTGCGGCTCCTCGATGCTTGGCGAGAGGGACGGCCGACTGTCGAGCGCAACACCAAGATCCCGCGGGGAGGGGGTCGGCCTACGACTACAGGCCCTCGCCGCGGCAGCTAAGGAGAAGCAGCCCGATACGCATGATGCCGCAGCCTAGCCGAGGGACGGCGCGAGCGCCGGTCCCGTATCAGTATGCGGGACACCGAAATCGATTCGGACAAAAGGTGACGTATGCCTCGCCACCGGCATCCCGTGGGCACGAATGGCCGGGAACAGTCGTAGAGAAAGCACGCTTCACAATCATGGTGGCGACTAGTGACAGCACCATGACCCAGTGCCACATTGCCCGGCATGGACGCCACCACCAACCCGGTTTTCTGCACCATCATTCCGCCTCACGTCTTCGACCGGCTCATCGAGGCCGAGGACCCCGCGCTCGCGCGCATCGCCCGCAGGACCTTCATCGCGGACGCCGCCCAGCGCACCGAACGCCGGCTGACCACCGTCCTCGGCGCCGAGCCGGTCCCCCCGCCCGCGGGCGGGGCCGCCGACCAGCCGCAGCGCACCGTCTACGACGCCCAGCACACCACCACCCTGCCCGGCCACAAGGTCCGCGGCGAGGGTGAGCAGCCCGTCCAGGACGCGACCGTGAACCGCGCGTACGCGGGGCTCGGCGCGACCTTCGAGCTGTACCTCAAGGCGTACCAGCGGCATTCGATCGACGGCAACGGGATGCCCCTGAACGCGACGGTCCACTTCGACCACAGCTACAACAACGCCTTCTGGAACGGCACCCAGATGGTGTTCGGCGACGGTGACGGCCAGATCTTCCTGGACTTCACGCTGCCCGTGGACGTCATCGGCCACGAGCTCACCCACGGCGTCACCCAGCACACCGCGAACCTCACCTACTTCGGCCAGCCGGGCGCCCTGAACGAGTCCATGTCGGACGTCTTCGGCTCGCTCGTCAAGCAGTACTCCCTCGACCAGGACGCCCACCAGGCCGACTGGCTCATCGGCGCGGGGCTGCTCGCGACCGGCGTCCACGGCGACGCGCTCCGCTCGATGAAGGCCCCGGGAACGGCGTACGACGACGTCGTGCTCGGCAAGGACCCGCAGCCCGCCACGATGGACCACTACGTGACCACGGGCCGCGACAACGGCGGCGTGCACATCAACTCGGGCATCCCCAACCACGCCTTCTACCTGCTCGCCGACGCGCTCGGCGGCAAGGCCTGGGAGCGGGCCGGGCAGATCTGGTACGACGTGCTCACCGGCGGGCACCTCGGCACGCAGGCGATGTTCAAGGACTTCGCGAAGCTCACGGTGGCCGCGGCCAAGGCGCGCTACGGCGACGGCGCGGAGTACCAGTCGGTGCAGAAGGCCTGGTCGCAGGTGGGGGTCCCGACCTCCTGACGCGTACCCGCTGACGTAGTGGACAGGGGCTGCTAGACAGAGGCCATGCGTATCCAGGTTTCCCGCACAGGAGGATTCGCCGGCATCGAGCGCCGGGCCGAGGTCGACACCTCGGGCCGGCCCGATGCCGCCGAATGGCACGCCCTGGCGAAGGCGGCGCTCGACGAGGGCCACGCCGAGCCGTCGATCGGCGTGCCGGACGGCTTCCACTACGAGATCACCGTGGACGGCCGGACGGTGCACTGCGCCGATCCGCGCCTGACCGAGGCCCAACGCGCCCTGATCACCAGGGTGTTGAAGGAAGGCGCGTAGCCGGCGCCGAAACCCGGGTGCGGGCCGGCCGGACGGCTGCTTTGATGCGCACCATGAGCCTGCCTGCCCGCACCCGGTTGGACGACCTTGAGCGCTACTACGATGCGGCGCCCAGGAGTTCGGCCCGCGCCGAGGACTTCGGTCCGCTGACCCTCTTCGTCCGCGAGGGCGCGGGCTGGCCCTTCTACGCACGGCCCGCCCTCGGCCACGCCGGGCCGGTGACGGCCGCCGACGTCGACCGGGTGCGGGCCCGCCAGCGCGAGCTGGGCGCGCCCGAGGCCTTCGAGTGGGTCGCCGAGGTGAGCCCAGGGCTGCGCGCGGCGGTCGAGGAGTCGGGCCTCGCGGTGCACGAGCACCCGCTGATGGTGCTGGACCCGCAGGCTCCGGCCGCCGAGCCCCACCCCTGGGTACGTGTTCTCGGCCCGGCCGATCCGCTGCTGCACGCGGCCCTGGTCGTGCCCCATCTCGCATTCTCCGCGCCCGGTACGGGAGTTGGCCCGGCGGGCCCGGCCGAGCTGGCCGCCGAGATCGCCGCCCGCGCCGGCGACGGCCGGTCCAGCCAGGTCGCCGAGCGGATCCGGGCGGGCCGCACGGCGCTGGCGGCGGCGATCGAGGACGGCCTTCCGCTCTGCTCCGGGATGCACAACCCGGTGGGCCCGGTCACCGAGATCGTCGGGGTCGGCACGCTGCCCGCCGCGCGGCGCCGGGGCCTTGGGCGTGCGGTCACCGCGGCGCTTGTCGCCGACGCGCGGGCCCGGGGGGCGGCGACGGTGTTCCTGTCGGCGGGCGACGCGGACGTGGCCCGGATGTACGCGACCTTGGGGTTCCGCCCGGCAGGCACGGCCCTGATCGCCGAACCGGCCGACGCCTGACGGCCGTTGAGAGCCCCGCTTCAGCCGGGCCGCGCGAACGGCGCTTCGGCCCGGCCGCGCGGGCGGCCCCCGGCACGTAGATCGACTCCCCTTGCGCACGCCGCACCCCAATGCGTACAGTGTGCGCATCGGGAGCACGGGGTACGCATCACTGGAGGGGAAGCGGCATGTCGAAGAACGTGAGCTGGGACGAGCGGAGCAACTGGCGGGCCGAGGGCGAGTGGGGCGCCGACGACTCCGGCGGTGAGCGCGTCCACCTCGACCAGTGGCAGGCGAAGCTCGACCGGCTGCGCGGGACCCACCACGTGCCCGGTGCCACCCTCGCCGTGCTCACCGGCGGCAGGATCCACGAGCTGGCGAGCGGGATACTGCACACCGGCACCGGCGTGGCGGCCACCACCGATTCGGTCTTCCAGCTCGGCTCCCTCGCCAAGACGTACACAGCGACCCTGGTCATGCAGCTCGTCGACGCGGGCAAGCTGGACCTGGACGCGCCGGTCCGCGAGGTGCTCGCGGACTTCACCGTCGCCGACGAAGAGGCGAGCAGGACCATCACGCCGCGCCAACTGCTCTCCCACACCAGCGGCCTGACCTGCGACTTCACCTTCGACTCCGGGCGCGGTGACGACTGCCTCGAACTGTACGTCGACGCCGCCAAGGGGGTTGCCCTCGACTGCCCGTCCGGCAGCGCCTGCTCCTACAGCAGCCTCGGCTTCAACGTGCTCGGCCGCATGATCGAGGTGATCACCGGCACCACCTGGGACCAGGCGCTCAAGGACCTGCTGCTCGCCCCGCTCGGCGTGACCCACACGATGACGCTGCCCGAGGAGGCGCTCAGCTTCCGGGCCGCGATGGGCCACCTCGGCGAGTACGGCGAGGACCCCGCCCCGGCACCGGCCTGGGACATGATGCCGCGCTCGGCGGGCCCGTACGGACGCGTCATCGCCACCGCCGGTGACGTGGCCCGGCTCGCGCAGCTGCACCTCGCCGGCGGCACCGCCCCCGACGGGACGCGGGTGCTGGCCCCGGGCAGCGTCACCGCGATGCAGACCCGCGAGGTCGACTCCCCCGACAAGTGGACCGTCCACGCGGACGGCTGGGGCCTGGGCTGGACCCTGTACGACTGGAACGGCATCACGGGCTTCGGCCACGACGGCGCCTCGATCGGCCAGTACGGCTTCCTGCGCGTGGTGCCGAGCGCCGGTGTCGCGGTGGTGCTCCTGACCAACGGCGGCGACGCGCGCCGCCTCTACGAGGAGCTCTTCGCCGACCTCCTCGGCGAGCTGGCCGACGTCCGGATGCCCGCGCCGTTCGGGCCGCCCGCCGAGCCGGTCGAGGTGGACTTCGCGCCACTCACCGGCACGTACGAGCGCGAGGGCGTCCTCATCACCGTCTCCGGGCGGGAGGACGGCAAGCCGCACCTGGTGTACGAGTTCGTCGGCGGCATGAAGGACTTCTCGCCGCCGCTGGAGATGGACCTCGTCGCGGTCACGGACAAGGTGTTCGCGGGCGCGGGCTCCGGCGCGTACAGCGCGGACTGGATGCCGGTCGTCTTCTCCACCCTCCAGGACGGCACGGCCTGCTGCTATATCGGCATGAGGTGCGCGCCGAAGGTGGCGTAGCCCTCGCCGCGACGCGAAGACCCCCGCCGGGCAGGGCCTCGGCGGGGGTCTTCGCCTGCGTCGGTGTGCTCAGAACCCGAGCTTGCGGAGCTGCTTGGGGTCGCGCTGCCAGTCCTTGGCGACCTTGACGTGCAGGTCGAGGAAGACCGGCGTGCCGAGGAGTGCCTCGATGTGCTTGCGGGACTTCATGCCGACCTCCTTCAGGCGCTTGCCCTTGGGGCCGATGATGATGCCCTTCTGGCTGGGGCGCTCGATGTAGACGTTGGCGTGGATGTCCAGGAGCGGCTTGTCGGCGGGCCGGTCCTCGCGCGGAATCATTTCCTCCACGACGACGGCGATGGAGTGCGGCAGCTCGTCCCGTACGCCTTCGAGGGCGGCCTCGCGGATCAGCTCGGCGACCATGACCTGCTCGGGCTCGTCGGTGAGGTCGCCCTCGGGGTAGAGCGGCGGGCTGTCGGGCAGCAGCGGGATGATCAGGTCCGCGACGAGCTGGACCTGCTGGTCGCCGACCGCCGACACCGGCACGATCTGCGCCCACTCGAAGCCGAGCTCCTTGGAGAGCTGGTCCACGGCGATGAGCTGCTCGGCGAGCGTCTTGGAGTCGACCAGGTCGGTCTTGGTGATGATCGCGATCTTGGGGGTCTTCTTGATCCCGGCGAGTTCCTTGACGATGAACTTGTCGCCGGGGCCGAGCTTCTGGTCGGCGGGCAGGCAGAAGCCGATCACGTCGACCTCGGCCCACGTGGTGCGGACCACGTCGTTGAGGCGCTCGCCGAGCAGGGTGCGCGGCTTGTGGAGGCCGGGGGTGTCCACCAGGATCAGCTGGGCGTCCGGCCGGTGCACGATGCCGCGCACGGTGTGCCGGGTGGTCTGCGGGCGGTTGGAGGTGATGGCCACCTTCTGCCCGACCAGAGCGTTCGTGAGGGTGGACTTGCCCGCGTTGGGGCGGCCGACGAAGCAGGCGAAGCCGGCCCGGTGGGTGGGTTCGGCGGCGGTGTCAGCGGCAGGGGTACGAGCGCTCATGCCGCCCATTCTCCCCGATCCCGGGGGCCCCGCCGCCCAGCCCGCCGGAAACGGGCCCCGCGCGGGGCCCGGCCCCACGTCCCGGTACCCCTACGGCTGGGGGTGTCCGGTGGGTCAGGGTCGGATAGGTCGTGGCGTCTGGTGCGGTGCATCGCAAGGCGCCGGAGCGTCTTCATAGCGGAGCTATGGGGGCGTTTCGGCAACGCGGCGAGGTGCCGTGCCAGACGTCGCGGCCCCGGCCATGACCCACCGGACACCCCCTAGGGTGTAGCGCCCTGGGCCACCGTGTGGAGGCGGGCGGCCGCCTTCGCCAGGAGCGCGGGGAGCAGGGCCGGGTCCGCCGGGGTCTGGGCGGCGAAGGTCACCGTCGAGACGTTCGCGCCCTCGCGGACGGTGAGGACCTGCAGGTGGAGCTCGGTGCCCGGCACCGAGGCCAGTGGCGCCGTGACCCGCATGCCCACCGACTCGTCGCCCAGCTTCGCCACGCTCTCCGGCTTGACCTCGCTCTTCTCGGGCCCGCCCCAGTTGAAGTCGAGCGAGCCCCCGTCGCAGGCGGCGGGCAGCGCGCGGGAGGCCGCGACCGCCTTGGCCGCCTCCTCGGCGGAGGGATACGCCACGACCCGGAACGTGAGGTGCTCGGTGTCGGAGTCCTTGGCGTAGTCGCGGGTCGAACTCGCCGCGTCCTGGCCCTCCTTGGGCCCGTTCCACGTCTCCATGTACGTGTCGCACTGCGCGCTGTTGGTGCTCTCGGTACCGCCCTCGGCGCCGACGTCCGAGTTGTCGCCGCCGCTGACGTCCTCGGAGGGGCTGTCCGCCGGGTCCTGGTCCTCGGCCCAGCCCGCGCCGACTTCCTGCGCGGTGAGCAGCGCCGCGTCGGTCTGCGCCTGGGTGAACGGCTTGCCCCCGACGGCGGGCTTCGCGGCGCCCTGGGCGGTCGACGCGGGTTTCTCCGACGCCCCGTCGTCCGGGCCGCCGCACCCCGCGACCGTGACCAGCGCCGCCAGCACCGCCGCGCACCCCGTCAGCTTTTCCCTGCGCCCCGTCCACATGACGGTTGCCCCTCACCTGCCGTACGTGTCATGACCGGGCCACGATACGACGGCGCACGATCCGCTGGGCTACCAAGGCGAGGGCGGCGGCGAGGAGGACTCCCCCGGCCAGCCAGGGCAGGGCCAGGAAGGAGGCTGCCGCCGAGCCCCGCGCGTCCTTGGCGCTGGCGGTCAACTTGACGTCGCCCCAGTCGAGTTGGGGAGCCCCGTGCCACGCCTCGGTGAGCGTGACCTGCTGCCCGGGCAGCAGCTCGGAGGGGACTTTGGTCAGGTTGCGGCTGAGCAGCGTGCGGCCGAAAAGTCCGGTCGCGCTCAGGTCGACCTTGGGGTTGAGCGTGACGTTGCCCCGGTTGTGCAGGGTGTACGTGATGTCGGTGCGGCTCTCCCCGGTGCCGGGGACCAGCGGCCGGTGCTGGGCGAGCGAGACGTGCTCGACGGCGAGGGCGGGGACGGTGGGGCCGCCGACGCGCAGATAGATCCGGGCGCCCACGGCCTGCTGGATGCCGACGGCGACCTTGCCGTCGGCGGCCGCTCCCGGCGCGACGCGGTCGTCGAGCGCGACCAGGGCGCCGACGTGGTCGCCGGGCTCGGCGTCCGGCGGCACGGCGAGCGTGAAGGGCACGGTGACCGAGGAACGGGCCGGGACGGTGATCACGCCCTGGGCGGGCTTGGCCCAGGCCCCCACACCGCTCTGGTGCTCCTGCTCCGAGCGCACGGCGAACCCGCCGTCGCGCTCGGTGTTGTACGCGTCCGCCCCGTACAGCCGGAAGGTCAGCGGCGCCGACGTCTTGTTGGTGACGGTCACCTTGTCGGCGAGGGTGGTGCCGGGGTCGGCGGAGAGGTAGAAGTACGGGCGCTGGGCGCTGCCCGTGGAGGCGGGGAAGACGGACCAGTTGCCGTTGTCGGCGGCGCGGGCCGCGGGCGCGGCGAGCACGGCGAGCACGGCGGCCAGGAGGAGTGCGGACAGCTTGCGCACGGTGCGGGACCCCCGGGGACGGGTGGGCCGGCCGGGTGCGCGCCCGGCCCACGAGCGGACGTTAGGTCAGGGTGAGGGTCAGTACGCCGCTGTAGGCGCCGGGCGCGGTGAACGCCGGCACGTCCAGCGAGAGCTTCGCGTCCACGGTGAACTCGCCGCCGGTGAGCGCCGCGTTCGGGGTGGAGGCGAGGGTCGCGCCCGCGCTGCCCACGCTGCCGGCCGAGCCCGCGGCACACACGGACGGGGAGCCGGGCTTGGTGGCGCAGGCCGGGGTCCAGCTGAGCTTGCCCGCGTCGATGGAGCCGCCGGGGCCGGTGAAGTTGGTGACCTTGCCGGTCAGGGACCAGCCCGCGGGGCCGCCGCGGAAGTCCTGGACCGTCACGGTCTTCAGATCGCCGGCGGAGGCGCCGCCCTTGCCGAAGTCGACCGCGCCCAGGTCGACGCTGTCACCGGCCTGGGACATCGCGAGGGTGCCCGCGGTCACGGCCGCGTTGAGCTTCTGGCTCGGTCCGGTCGGCGGCGGTCCGCTGTTGACCTTGTACGCCACCGGGCCCGCACCGTTCGCCGGGTCCCAGGCCGCCCCTTCGTAGGCCACGATCCCGGTGGTCGCCGGGTCGGTGATCGCCGGCCGGGCGGTGAAGCCGCCGTTGGCGTCCGACTTGAAGGTGATCTTGTCGGCGGTGGTGGCGGTGCCGTTCCAGCCCGCGACGGTGACGTCCGCGTTGGGGGTGAACTTGGACCCGGTGACCGTCGTGCGGTCACCGGCGTTGCCCGCGGCCGGGGAGGCCGTGATCGCGCGCTGGTTGACCTGTCCGCCGCCGTCCGTGGCGTTGACCGTCCCGGAGACGGGGGCGGGCGGGTTGGTGACGGTGCAGGGGGTGTCCAGCTCCATGATGTAGCTGGTGTGGATGTTGTAGTCGCCGGGCGACAGGGTGATCGCGCCGGCCTTGGTGGCGGTGAAGCTGCCGCTCATGGAGAACGCCGGGAACGCGCCCTTGCCGGGCACCGGGTCGTTCTTCTTCGGGCCCGCCACGTCCACGGTGCCGGTCTGGGCGCCCGCGAGGACGACCTTTCCGGTCGGGGTCATGATGTCGGCGGGCAGGGCGATGTCGACGGGGTTGCCGGCGGCGGGCTTGTTCACCGTGTAGGTGACGGTGACCTTGTCGCCGACCTTGGGTGCGGCGTTGTCGACGGTGATGGTCGCGTTCGTGGTGCCGTCGATCGGCGGGATGCCAGCGATGGCCGGCGGGATGCAGTGCGTGGCGAAGTCGACCGGCGTCGCGGCCAGTGCGCTCGCGGGTGCGGCGAGCGCGCCGGTTCCCGCGGCGAACGCGACCGCCCCCAATACGGCGGCCAGACGCCGTCTTCGACGTTCCGACATGGGCTTGCCCCCCTTCCTGAAGTGGCACAGCGCGGCTCGGCTGCGCCGACAGGGAGCCATTGACGGCTCGGGGCGAAAAGAAGTCAATGCCCTCCCGCCGCATCAACTGATGACCCATCAGATACTGTCAAGATCCTGGCATTTCAGGCCACTTGGGCATGCTGCGGCCACACGAAAGCCGGCGCCGCCCGGGACGGCACCGGCTCGTTCTGCGTGGTGCGTGCTGTCGCCTCCGCGCGGATCAGTCGAAGACGAACGGGCCCGGCGCCTGCGAGGTCGTCGCGTCGCAGTTCACCGAGACCCCGAAGATCGTCATCGACAGGGCGGTACCGGCGAAGTACGAGTCGAGGCTGTCACCGGAGGCGACGGTCCCGTTCAGCGGGCCGATCGTGACCGGGTCGCCCGCGCTGAGCGCGGGGTTGGCCTGGCCGCTGAACACCGTGGTGCCGCCCGCGCCCTTGGCGAGGGTCAGGTTCGCGCTGATCTGGTTGGCGCCGACGGCGACCGGCGTGGTGACGGCCGAGGTCAGCGTGATGGTCGCGGCCGTACCGCTCTGGGTCGCGGTGAGCGTGGCACCGCCACCGCCCCAGGTCCCGCAGTCGTACGTGGCGGTCGCCGAGCCCGGCGAGACGGCGGCCGCGCTCGGCGCGAACGCGAGGCCCGCCACGGCCACCGCCCCCACCGCGAGTGCGGCCCGCGCGACCGGCCTTCTGGTGCTCCTACGCATGATTCCCCTTCCCGTTACAGGGAGTTGATCGCCTGCCGCGTCATCGGCACACGACCGCGCAGCGGCCCCCGGTTGGCCCACGTGCACGGGTGCGCGGGCGTGCGGGCATGGCTCTGCAGGGGCTGCGGTAACTGCGCGGAGGGAGCGCATCCGACTCCGGCGCGGGGCTGCGGCTCTGCACCCCGTGCCGACCGCCCGCGAATCTGACGGACCGTCGGATCGACTGTCGTCCATTGATGCGCGGGCGGCTCGGGATTGCAAGGGCCATCGCCTTGATTCTTAAGGGACAGGGGAGGAAAGGGGGGCGGGGCGTCCGTCGCCCCCTTTGCTCAGGCCCTGGCCCGTACTTCCCCGTCCGGGCCCGCGAGCAGGACCGGGGTGCCGGGGCCGCCCAGGTCCCGTACCGCCGAGAGGTCCGCTTCCGCGGGGCCGGGTGCCTCTGTCACCACGGCCGCCGCCTCCAGGGACTTCGCGCCGCTGGCCACGGCCATCGCGACGGCGGTCTGGAGAGCGGACAGCTTCAGGGAGGCGAGCTCGACCGTTCCGGCGACGTACGTGCGGCCGGTCTCGTCGCGCACGGCAGCGCCCTCGGCCACGCCGTTGCGGGCCCGGGCGCTGCGCGCCAGCGTGATGATCTTGCGGTCCTCGGGGTCGAGTTCGGTGCTCTGAGTCATGCCCCGAGCATAAGGAGTGCCTGGCCCCGAGGCCGCGAGGGCTCAGGCTCTCAGCCCGCGATCGGATACATCGACCCCCGTCGGCCCTCCGGCGACGTCAGCCACTCCAGCTTCTCGGCGGTGTCCGTGTTCGGCAGCGGGGTGTGCAGCACGATCACCAGGTCCGGGCGGGCCGGGACGCGCAGCTGGGTCGACTCGACGTGCAGCGCGCCGACGACCGGGTGCTCCATCTCCTTGCGGAGCAGCCCGCCGGGCTGGACGTCGCGCCGCTCCCACAGCTCCACGAACTCCGGGCTGAGTTCCTTGGCCTGTTCGACGACCGCCTGGAACCCCTCGTCGTCGGGCCGCTCCGAACAGGCCGCCCGGAACTGGGCGACGACGGTGCAGGCGATCTCGTCCCAACGCTTGGCGCGGGCGCGGTAGATGGGGTCGCTGAAGAACGCGAGCAGGCAGTTCTGCACGATCTCCGGGCGCATCCCGAGGACGAGCGCGGCCGCGTCGTTGTACATCACCGTGTTCCAGTACGCGTCCATGATGTGCGCGGGGAACGGCATCCAGGCGTCGATCAGGCGCTGAAGCCCGTGGCACATGTCGACGTTCCCCGGGTCGACCTCCGGCGCCGGCGGGTTCAGCCCGGCGAGCACGTACAGGTGGCGGCGCTCGGCGCTGGTCAGCTGGAGGACCCGGCCCACCGAGTCCAGTACCTGCGGCGACACCGTGATGTCGCGGCCCTGCTCCAGCCACTGGTACCAGGACACCCCGACCCCGGCGAGCACGGCGACCTCCTCGCGGCGCAGCCCCGGGGTGCGGCGGCGGGCCCCGCCGTCGGGCAGCCCGGCCTGCGTGGGGGTGATCCTGGCCCGCCTGCTCATCAGGAACTCGCGCAGTTCACTGCGGCGGTGCTTGTCGATCGGTGTAGCCACGAACTCCCCCTGTCGGCTGCCTGGTGGTGCCACCAACAGGATAAGTTCCCACTCTCCACGGGCATTCCCGGGCCGCGAAGGTAGTGGCCATGGCGATCGATACACAGACGACAATCACCGGGCCGCACACGGCGGCTCCCCAGACGGACCGGCTGACCGGCCGGGCCAAGCTGGTCCTCTTCGTGCTCTGCGCCGCCCAGTTCATGGTGGCGCTCGACTTCTCCGTACTGAACGTGGCGCTGCCCGCGCTCGGCAAGGACCTGGGCCTGAGCCAGTCCGCGCTCCAGTGGGCGGTCACCGCGTTCGCCCTGCCGTCGGGCGGCTTCCTGCTCCTGTTCGGCCGCATCGCCGACCTCTTCGGCCGCAAGAAGCTGTTCCTGACCGGCCTCGCGCTGTTCGGCGCGGCCTCGCTGCTCGCCACCCTCGCCTGGGACCCGGCGTCCTTCCTGACCGGGCGCGCGCTGCAGGGCCTGGGCGCGGCCGTCATCGTGCCGACCGGCATGTCCCTGCTGACCACGACGTTCCCCGAGGGCCCGCTGCGCGACAAGGCGCTGGGCATCTCCGGCACCCTGCTGTCGCTGGGCTTCACCATCGGCATGGTCCTCGGCGGCATCATGACCGACACCCTGGGCTGGCGCTCCACGATGGGCCTGCTGGTGGCCTTCGCGGCGATCGTGCTCGTCCTCGCCCCCGGCCTGCTGCCCGAGTCCCGCACCCCCGAGCGGCCGCGCCTGGACGTGCCCGGCGCCGTCACCGTCACCGGCGGTCTGCTCGCGGTGATCTACGCCCTGTCGACGGCGGCCCAGCGCGGCTTCGGCGGCGTGGACGTGTGGGGCACCCTGCTCGCGGGCCTCGCCCTGCTCGCCGCGTTCGTGGTCGTCGAGTCGAAGGCCTCGGCGCCGCTGGTCTCGCTGCCGATGCTGAAGCGCCGCACGGTGGCCTGGGGCAACCTGGGCGGCCTGGTCACCTTCTCGATGATGTCGACGGTCGTCTTCGTACTGACCCTCTACCTCCAGGAGACCCTGGGCCTCTCGTCCTTCGAGACCGGCCTGATCTTCGGCATCCAGGGCGTCGCCTCGGCCGTCGCCGGCGCGTACGCCGCCAGGTTCATCGGCCGCTTCGGCGCCCGGCGGGTCCTGGCCGGCTCGCTGCTCGGCCAGGGCGTCTTCATCGCCGCCCTGCTCGGCCTCGGCACCGGATCGGGCGCCCTGCTCGCGACCGTCGCCGTCTCGCTGGCCAGCATGTGCCACCTCGGCGCGATCATCTCGTACGGCGTGACCGTGACCAGCGGCGTGCCGAACGAGGAGCAGGGCCTGGCGACCGGCCTCGTCACCACCACCCAGCAGGTCGGCCTGACCGTCGGCATCCCGCTGCTCGGCGTGCTCGCCACCACGCAGGCCTCGCTGTTCGACGGGGTGCGCACGGTGCTCGCGATCGACGCGGTGATCGTGATCGCGGCGGCCACCCTGGTCGGCCTCGGCCTGCGCAAGCGGGCTTGAGGAGTCAGGCCCGGTCGAGCCGGAGCCGCTCGGCCTTCGGCAGACCGGCGACCACCAGGTCGTACGAGTCCTCGATGAGCTCCCGGACCAGCCGGTCCGGGAGCCCGGCCACATTCACGGTGTTCCAGTGCCGCTTGTTCATGTGCCAGCCCGGCACGATCGCGGCGTGCTCCTCGCGCAGCCGGACCGCGTCGTCCGGGTCGCACTTGAGGTTGACGGTGAGCGGCTTCCCGTCGAGCGCGGTGAGCGCGAACACCTTCCCGAGCACCTTGAAGACGGAGGTCTCCGGGTTGAACGGGAACTCCTCCGTCGCCGCGTTGAACTCCAGGCAGAACGCCCTCAGTTGCTCGGGTTTCACTCCGCGCTCCCCTTCTCCTCGTCGTCCTTGGTCGGCTCCACCAGTACGGTGACGATCTTGTTGCGGCGGCCGGCCGGGGACTCGGCGGTGAGCCGCAGCCGGCGCGCGTCGGGCAGCTCCACCACGGCGGAGGCGCCCGCGATCGGCACCCGGCCGAGCGACTTGGCGAGCAGCCCGCCCACCGTCTCCACGTCCTCGTCGTCGAACGCGTCGAAGCCGAACAGCTCGCCCAGGTCGCCGATGTCGAGCCGGGCGGTCACCCGGAAGCAGCCGTCGGCGAGCTCGGTGACCGGCGGCAGTTCGCGGTCGTACTCGTCGGTGATCTCACCGACGATCTCCTCCAGGATGTCCTCGATGGTGACGATGCCCGCGGTGCCGCCGTACTCGTCGATGACGACCGCGACGTGGCTGCGCTGCTGCTGCATCTCGCGCAGCAGGTCACCGGCGTTCTTGGTGTCGGGCACGAAGGCGGCGGGCCGCATGGCGGTGGAGACGAGATCGGCCTCGGAGTCCCGGTTGATGTGCGTCTTGCGCACCAGGTCCTTCAGATAGACGATCCCGACGATGTCGTCCTCGTTCTCGCCGGTCACCGGGATCCGCGAGAAACCGGAGCGCAGGGCGAGGGTGAGGGCCTGGCGGATCGTCTTGTACCGCTCGATGCAGACGAGGTCGGTGCGCGGCACCATGACCTCGCGGACCAGGGTGTCGCCCAGCTCGAACACCGAGTGCACCATCCGGCGCTCGTCGTCCTCGATCAGCGACTCCTGCTCGGCGAGGTCGACCATCGCCCGCAGCTCGGCCTCGGACGCGAACGGCCCCTTGCGGAAGCCCTTTCCGGGGGTGAGCGCGTTGCCGAGCAGGATCAGGAGCTGCGGGATCGGCCCCATGATCCTGGCCAGCGGCAGCAGCACGTACGCGGCCACCGTCGCGGTGTTCAGGGGGTGCTGGCGGCCGATGGTGCGGGGCGAGACGCCGACCGCGACGTACGAGACGAGCACCATCACGCCGATGGCGACGAGCAGCGCGGCCCAGGTCTCGCCGAACTCGTTGAGGCACACGTACGTGACGAGGACCCCCGCCGCCATCTCGCAGGCGACCCGCACCAGCAGGGCCACGTTGAGATAGCGCGTCGGGTCGGAGGCGATCTGGGCGAGCTTGGCGCTGCCGCGCCGCCCGGTGCGGACCGCCTCCTCCGCGCGGAAGGAGGACGTACGGGCGATGCCGGTCTCGGCGCAGGCCGCGAGCCAGGCGACGACGACCAGCGCGACGGCGCCCGCGATCAGTTGGCCGGTCATGAGACGGTCGGCGCCGGGGAGGGACCGGTCAGGCCCTTCTCCGCGCGCCAGCCGTCCACGATCGCCGCCTGGAGGCCGAACATCTCGGCCTTCTCGTCCGGCTCCTCGTGGTCGTAGCCGAGCAGGTGCAGCACGCCGTGGACGGTGAGGAGCTGGAGCTCCTCGTCCATGGAGTGCTGCGTCTCGGCGTCCTCGCCCTGCTTCTTGGCGACCTCGGGGCACAGCACGATGTCACCGAGGAGCCCCTGCGGGGGCTCCTCGTCGTCCTTCGACGGCGGACGCAGCTCGTCCATCGGGAAGGACATGACATCGGTCGGACCCGGCAGGTCCATCCACTGGATGTGCAGCTGCTCCATGGCCTCGCCGTCCACGACGATCACCGAGAGCTCGGAGAGCGGGTGGATCCGCATCCGCGTGAGGGCGTAGCGGGCGATGTCGAGGATCGCCTGCTCGTCGACCTCGGTTCCGGACTCGTTGTTGACGTCGATCGACATGGTGCGCTCTGCTCTACTTCCCGTTTCGGCCGCCCCGACCGTCCTGGCCCTGGCGGCTGTCGTACTGCTCGTACGCATCGACGATACGGCCGACGAGCTTGTGCCGTACGACATCCTGCGAGGTGAGCCGGGAGAAGTGCACGTCCTCGACGCCGTCCAGGATGTCCTGGACCTGCCGCAGACCGCTCTTCGTGCCGTTCGGCAGGTCGACCTGCGTGACGTCACCCGTGATGACGATCTTCGAGTCGAAGCCGAGCCTGGTCAGGAACATCTTCATCTGCTCGGCGCTGGTGTTCTGCGCCTCGTCGAGGATGATGAACGCGTCGTTGAGCGTCCTGCCTCGCATGTACGCAAGCGGCGCCACCTCGATCGTTCCGGCCGCCATCAGGCGCGGGATCGAGTCCGGGTCGAGCATGTCGTGCAGGGCGTCGTACAGCGGGCGCAGGTACGGGTCGATCTTCTCGTAGAGCGTGCCGGGCAGGAAGCCCAGGCGCTCGCCGGCCTCCACGGCCGGTCGGGTCAGGATGATCCGGGTGACCTGCTTGGACTGCAGGGCCTGGACCGCCTTGGCCATGGCGAGATAGGTCTTGCCGGTACCGGCGGGGCCGATGCCGAAGACGATCGTGTGCTTGTCGATCGCGTCGACGTACCGCTTCTGGTTGAGGGTCTTGGGGCGGATGGTGCGGCCGCGGCTGGAGAGGATGTTCTGCGTGAGCACCTCGGCGGGTGTCTCGCGGTTGCCGTCCCCGTTGGCCGTGTTGCCGTTCGCGCTGCCATTTGCCCGGAGCATGGCGATCGAGCGTTCCACTGCGTCCTCCGTCATCGACTGTCCGGTGCGGAGCACCAGCATCATCTCGTCGAACAGCCGCTGAATGAGGGCGACTTCCGTCGCGTCCCCCACGGCGCTGATCACATTGCCCCGTACGTGTATGTCGGCCGACGGGAAGGCCTTCTCGATCACGCGCAGCAGGGAGTCGCTGGAGCCCAGGATCGTCACCATGGGGTGCTTGGCCGGGATGGTGATCTGGGCGTGCGCCTGCGGGTGTGTGGGTGTCTGAGTCATGGGCCGGCTCTGTGGCCTGCACATACCTCCCGTTGCAGGGTTCTCGCTGCTCGGGAACCTCTGGGATACCAAGCGTACGACTTGCTGCGCGGGCGTCCGAGGGGTTTTCCACCCTGCTCCCGGCCGGGGCGCCCCCGCCGACCCCGCTGAGGGCTGAGCCCCCGCCCCCGTTGTCCTTCGTCTGCGGACCGCGTCCGGGGGCTCAGCCCCCGCGCCCCCGCTCCTCAAACGCCGGAGGGGCTGGATTTTGCCGGGCTGGGCTGGATCGCGGCCCAGGGTCGCGAGGTCAGACCGGGTGGCGGAAGCCCAGGGTGGGGACTGCTCTGCGCAGGGGCCAGGTGCGGGCGGCGCCCGGGAGGAGGTCGGTCAGGAAGGTGTAGCGGCGCAGGGCCGACGGGTCCTGGTGGGCCAGGGTGCGGACCTTCTGCCACCAGCCCGCGATCTCCGCCCACCCCGGCGCCGACAGCGAGCCCCCGAACTCCTGGACCGACAGCGCCGCCGTGAGCCCCGCGAAGGCGAGCCGGTCCGCGAGCGGCCAGCCGGCCAGGGTGCCGGTGACGAAGCCCGCCACGAAGACGTCGCCCGCCCCTGTCGGGTCCAGGGCCTCCACCTCGATGGCCGGGACGTCCGCCGTCTCGCCCGTCGCCCCGTCCACCGCGTACGCGCCCTCCGGCCCCAGCGTCACCACCGCCAGCGGCACCTTCTCGGCCAGGGCGCGGGCCGCCGCGCGCGGGCAGTCGGTGCGGGTGTAGGCCATCGCCTCGGCCGCGTTGGGCAGGAACGCCTCGCAGTGTTCGAGGTCGGGGAGCCCGGCCAGGTCCCAACGGCCGGTGTCGTCCCAGCCGACGTCCGCGAAGACGCGCGCGCCGGAGCGTGCCGCGTCCGCGATCCAGCCCTCGCCGCGCCCCGGCACCAGGGAGGCGACGGCGGCTCTGGCACGCGGCGGGCAGGTGGGCGCGGACACTTCGTGGGGCGCCTCGTGGCCGTGGGTGACCATGGTGCGTTCGCCCTCGTACGCCATGGAGACGGTGACCGGGGAGTGCCAGCCCGGCACGGTGCGCGACAGCGACAGGTCGATGCCCTCGCCCTGTTCGAGCGCGTCCCAGCAGTACTCGCCGTAGTGGTCGTCGCCGAAGGCCGCGGCCAGCGAGGTGCGCAGGCCCAGGCGGGCGAGCGCGGTGGCCATGTTGGCGACGCCGCCGGGGCTCGAACCCATGCCGCGAGCCCAGGACTCGGTGCCGCGGACGGGGGCGGAGTCGAGCCCGGTGAAGATGATGTCGAGGAAGACCGTGCCGGTGAGGAAGACGTCGCAGGGCGGGTCGCGCGGGTCCCGCAGTCCGTCGAGCGGGTCGAGCCGGGAGGGCCGGCGCGGCTCGGCGCCCGAGGCGTGACGGCGCTCGGTCAAGGAGTCGGAGCCGCCGGGGCGACGCCAGTCGGCCGGTGCGTGGCCGGGCCCGGCGGGGTCGGACGGGGAATCCGGGCCGGGCCGCTGGGGCTCGTGGGGCGGCTGCTCTCTGCTGGGTCGTGTCGTCACGGCGGGCTCTCCGTTCGCGTACAGATCTGGCAAGTCTGCCCGATGCACGCCCGCCGGGGGCCGCTACCAGCGCGGCAGCTCCGGAACCGTCCAGTCCGCGTGCTCCGGCGCCCGGCGCATCGCGGCCGCGTCGTCGCGGTCGCGCAGGGTGCCGTCGTCGTCGAGCCAGCGCCGGTGGAGGCGGGCGAGTTCGGTGCGGTCGAGCTCGACGCCGAGGCCCGGGGCGTCGGACACCATCAGGCGGCCCTCGCGGAACTCGTGCCGGACGGTGATCACGTCCTCCGTCTGCCACGGGTAGTGGCTGTCGCAGGCGTAGTCGAGGTTGGGGACGGTCGCCGCGACGTGGGTCATCGCGGCGAGGCTGATGCCCATGTGGGTGTTGGAGTGCATGGACATGCCGACCCCGAACACCCGGCAGATCGCGGCGAGTTCACGCGTGTTGCGCAGCCCGCCCCAGTAGTGGTGGTCGGACAGGACCACCTGGACGGCGTCGGTCAGGAACGCCTGCCTGATCTCGGGGAACGTCGTCACGCACATGTTGGTGGCGAGCGGCACGCCCGTGCCCCGCGACACCTCGGCCATCGCGGCGGTGCCCGGCGCCGGGTCCTCCAGGTATTCGAGTACGTCCGCGAGTTCGGCGGCGACCCGCAGCGAGGTCCCCGGCGTCCAGCCGCCGTTGGGGTCGAGCCGGAGCGGGTGGCCGGGGAAGGCGTCGGCCAGGGCGCGGACCGCGGCGACCTCCTGCTCGGGCGGGAAGACGCCGCCCTTGAGCTTGAAGGAGGCGAAGCCGTGCTCGCGCACGAAGCGGCGGGCCTGCTCGACGATCCCGGCGGGGTCGAGAGCCGCGCCCCAGCCGTCCTTCTCACCCGCGCCGCCGGGATGTTCGGCCCAGCGGTAGAAGAGGTACGCGCTGTACTCCACGCTGTCGCGGACCTTGCCGCCGAGCAGGGTGTGCACGGGCACGCCCCGGGCCTTGCCGAGCGCGTCCAGGCAGGCCACCTCGAACGCGGAGACGACGGACAGGCGCAGCTTGTCGGCGGTCTGGACGCCGCGCAGTCCGCCGACGTCGACCGAGTCGTCGACCCGGGAGTCCGCCACCCCGATCTTGTTCACCAACGTGAACAGCCCATTGAGGTCGGCGACGTCGTGCCCGAGCACGGCCCCGGCGTACGGGCGGGCCAGTTCGAGGTACTTTCCGTCGCCGTACGTCTCGCCGATTCCGGTGGTGCCGTCGGCCGTGACGACCTCGACGACCAGGCGGGGCGCGTAGGGCTGGTGCACACCCTGGACGTTGAGGAGCGGGGGGTCGGAGATGAGGACCGGCGTGAGCCGCACCTCGGCGATCTGCTGTCCGCGCACGGCGACATCTCCCCTATGCGATCTCGTCCATCAACAAGTAATCCGATCTTGTCCATCAACAAAAATCGAGACTAGATATGTGAACAACCCGACGTCAAGGGAACCGCCTTCCGGCGACCACCCCCAACTCCCCTCCCCCCGAATGAAATTCGCTCGTTTACCCGACCGACCCCAGGCCAAACAATATGTGACCCAGATCACTGACTCTCGGCTTTTCGCGCACTCGGGACGCTTGATACAAATTGGGCCCGCGATCCCGTACGACACCGGACGCCTCCCCCTTCTTTGACCTCCCTGCCCCACGGGCACTGTTCCTTGGAACGCCCATGTCCGCACGCTCTCGTGCCGCCTGGCCCCTGGTCGCCGTCTTCACCGCCGGCTACCTCGCCGCGTACCTCCTTCCCACCGTCGTCGGCCGCCTCTCGGCAGGGCTCGGGCTCTCGCCCACGCAAGCCGGACTGGTCGGCTCCACCCTGCTGTTGAGCTCGGCGACGGCCGGTTTCACCCTCGCCTCCCGAGTGGAGCGGCACGGCCCGCGCCGCCTCGCCAGACTCGGTCTGCTCCTCGCGATCACGGGGTACGGCGGCGCCGCCCTGACCACCCTGGTCCCGCTCGTCGTGGCGGGCGCGGTGGTCGGCGGCCTCGGCTCCGGTACGGCCACGGCGGTGGCCGCGGCCGGTATCGCAGCCCAGCGCGACCCCCACCGGGCCTCCACGCTGGGCCTGCTCTCGGTGTCCGCGACGGCGGGCGCGCTCTATCTGACGATCCCTCACCTCGGCGGCGGGCACGCCACCCCGCTCGCCGCGATCGCGCTCGTGGCGGCGCTCGTGTGGCCCGCCACGCGGCGGCTTCCGGACGCGTACGACTCGGGCCGCCCGGTGGAAACCGTCGAGACCACGGGAGTACGGCTCCCCCACCGCCGCTCCGGTACGGTCCTGGCCGCCACCATGCTCTGCTGGTCCCTCGCGCAGAACGCGCTGTGGGGCGTGAGCGGGCGGATCGGCCTCACCCAGGCCGGGCTGACCGAGGTCACCGTCGGCATGGTCTTCGCGGCCGGGCTCGGCGCGGGACTGCTCGGCGTGCTTGGCGCGGGTGCGCTCGGCGCGCGGCTCGGGCGGGCGGTGCCGATCGGGGCGGGCACGGCGATCATCGGGTGCTGCATCGTGGCGAGTTCCTCGGCGCGGGACCTGGTGTCCTTCGCGTCCGGCGAGATCCTCTGGAACGTCTTCTACCCGGTGGTCCTCTCCTACCTGATCGGCCTGTCCGCCTCGCTCGACCCGCGCGGGCGCTGGGCGGTGCTCGCGGGTTCGGCCTCCTCCCTCGGGGTGGCCTGCGGGCCGCTCACGGGCAGCCTGCTGTCGGAGTACGCGGGGTATCGGGGGATGGGGTTGGTGCTGTGCACCCTGCTGCTCCTGATCGCCGTACCGCTGACGGCGGTCGCACTGCACACGGCCGGGCGGCCGCTGGTGCCGGGCTCCATCCGGCGCCGGGGTGGTGCGGCGGCGGCCGTGGCAGCGGGCCGGGCCGGGGCCTCGTCCGCGCTGCTTCCGCAGATCGGGGTGCCGGAGCAGGAGGTCGCGGAGATCCCGATCAGCTCGCGGGCGAGGCGACGCCGCAAGGTCTTGGCGTCCTGAGCTTTCCCCACCCCGCCCCTTCCCGCTGTGACACTCTGCGGCTCCGCCGCGTGGCCTCCGGGGGTTGGAAGGGGCGGGGTTTCCTGGGGCTCCGCCCCAGACCCCGTATCGCGCCTTAAGGGCGCTCGTCCTCAAACGCCGGACAGGCTGAAGATGCCAGTACCGCATGCTGCCAGGGGCGCGGGGAACTGCGCGAGCAACCACCCACGGTCGGCAGCCGAAATCCGTCCATGGATCCACCCCCTCCGGTGATTGAGGGGCGGAAGCTGGAGCGGAGCCACCAGGGCACAACCCTTACGACCCCCGGCATGGGCGGCCGGGTGGGCCAGCCGCCCGGGGTCCGCGGGCGGAGCCCCCGAGGGGTGAAGGGGGCGGAGCCCCCAGGGGTCCGGGGCGGAGCCCCGGGGGGCGGCCTTTCGACCCGTTGTACGGGCGGGTGGGTGGGAGACCCGCCGGGGGTCTGGGGCGCAGCCCCAGGGGCTCGGGTTCTCCACCTCCGTCACGGGCGGGCGGGTGGGCAAACCCGCGGGGTCTGGGGCAGAGCCCCAGGGGTTCAGCCTCTCGACGCCGGGGCACGGGCGGGTGGGTGGGAAAACCCGCCGGGGCCTGGGGCGCAGCCACTCGGCGCTGGGCCGCGTGCAGGGTGGCCCCCAGCCAACTACTCCGCGTCGAAGTCGTACGCCTCCACCTCCGCCAGGTACCGCTCCCTCCGCCCCTCCTCCCCCTCCAGGAACGCCGCCTCGAACGAGTTCCGCGCCAGCTCCCTCAGGCGCTCGCGGGACACCCCGAGCGCCTCCCGTACCGCGTGGAACGTGTCGTCCACGTACCCCCCGAAGTAAGCCGGGTCATCGGAGTTGACCGTGCACAGCAGCCCCGCGTCCATCATCGCGGGCAGCGGGTGCTGCTCCAGGGTGTCGATCGCGCGCAGGCGTACGTTCGAGAGGGGGCACAGGGTGAGGGGGATGCGGTCGCGGGCCAGTCGGGCCACCAGTTCCGGGGATTCCAGCGCGCGCAGGCCGTGGTCGATGCGCTCCACGCCCAGCACGTCGAGCGCCTCGGTGATGTACTCGGGCGGCCCCTCCTCCCCCGCGTGCGCGACCCGGCGCAGCCCGAGCGACGCGGCCAGCTCGTACACCTCGCGGAACTTGGCCGGCGGGTGGCCGACCTCCGCCGAGTCGAGCCCGACGCCAGTGATCCGGTCCAGGTACGGCCGCGCCGCCTCCAGCGTGAGCAGCGCCGACTCGGCCGGCTCGTCCCGCAGGAAGCAGAGGATGAGGCGAGTGGAGATGCCGTGCCGCTCCTCGCTCACCGACAGGGCGCGCCACAGGCCCTCCACCACCGTGCCGATGGACACGCCCCGTGCGATGTGCGCCTGCGGGTCGAAGAAGATCTCGGCATGGCGCACGCCCTGGGTGGCGGCCCGGGTCAGGTACGCGTCGGCCAGCGAGGCGAAGTCCTCCTCCGTCCGCAGCACCGTCATCAGCGAGTAGTACAGGTTCAGGAAGGACTGCAGGTCGTCGAAGAGGTACGCCTTGCGCAGTTCCTCGGTGTCGGCGTACGGCAGCTCGATGCCGTTGCGCGCGGCGAGTTCGAAGGCCAGCTCGGGTTCGAGGGTGCCTTCGATGTGGAGGTGGAGTTCGGCCTTGGGGATGGGGAGGGGCATGGGGGGACTTTCCAGGGGTCGTGCTTCAGGGGGCTTCAGCGGGGTGCTTCAGGCGGTGACGCTTCAAAAGGGGGCTTGCGACGGTGGCGCCTCAGGGCGTGCGTTTGGGGACCGGGACCCTGACCAGGTCGGCGGCCACGGTCAGTTCGCCCTCGTACCCGGCGGCCCGTGCCTGCCGCTCGAATTCCTCGGGGTCGGAGTAACGCTGCGAGAAGTGCGTGAGCACGAGGTGGCGCACGCCCGCGTCACGGGCCACCGCAGCGGCCTGACCAGCCGTCAAGTGGCCGTGGTCCACGGCCAGTTGGTGGTCGCCGTCCAGGAACGTCGACTCGATGACCAGCATGTCGCAGCCGTCCGCGAGGGTGCTCACGCCCTCGCACAGGCGGGTGTCCATGACGAACGCGAACCGCTGCCCTCGCCGGACCTCGCTGACGTCGTCGAGGGTGACGCCGTTCAGCTCGCCCTCGCGCTGCAGGCGCCCCACGTCGGGGCCCTTGATGCCGCGCTCGGCGAGCAGTTCGGGCAGTATCCGCCGCCCGTCCGGCTCGACGATCCGGTAGCCGTACGACTCGACCGGGTGCGACAGCCTGCGCGCCTCCAGCGTGTACGAGGCCGTCGTGGCCAGCACCGCGCCCTCGCCCCCGACCGGCTCCTGGCCCAGCCGCACGGATTCGCGGTAGGCCGTGGCGTACCGCAGCCGCTCGAAGAAGTGCTCGCCGCTGAGCGGGTAGTGCGCGGTGACCGGGTGCGGGACCCGGTCGAGGTTGATCCGCTGGATCACCCCGGCCAGGCCCAGCGAGTGGTCACCGTGGAAGTGCGTGACGCAGATCCGGTTGATGTCGTGGGCGGCGACCCCGGCCCGCAGCATCTGCCGCTGGGTGCCCTCGCCGGGGTCGAAGAGGATGCCCTCGCCGTCCCAGCGCAGCAGATAGCCGTTGTGGTTGCGGTGCCGGGTGGGGACCTGGCTGGCGGTGCCGAGCACCACCAATTCACGTACGGACACGGTGAGTTGCCTTGCTGTGCGGGCTGTGCGGGGTGGTTGGAGCAGGTGTCCGAACAGGCTCTTATCCGGGCGGCCACTGGAGGCCGCGGCCGCCCAGGACGTGTGCGTGCGCGTGGAAGACGGTCTGGCCGGCGCCGCTGCCGGTGTTGAAGACGATCCGGTAGCCGGTGCCGTCGACCTTCTCCTCGCGGGCGACCTCCCCGGCCTCGCGCACCACGTCCGCGAGGATCGCCGGTTCGGCGGCGGCGAGGGCCGCGGCGTCGGGGTGGTGGACCTTGGGGATGACCAGGATGTGAGTGGGCGCCTGGGGGTTGATGTCGCGGAAGGCCACGGTCGTCTCGGTCTCCCGCACGACGGTCGCCGGGACATCGCCCGAGACGATTTTGCAGAACAGGCAGTCGGCCTGCGGCTCTCCGGCCACGGTCCGGTCCTCCTTGGTCGCGTTGATCAGGTAACCGCATGCTACTCAACGCGTTCTGGCGTTCCGGCTCATGGTGGGGGCGGGGCGGCTCGGCTCGTGCGCTGCGCGCTACTTGCCGCGGAAGGACTCCGTGACGGTGACGGTCACCGTGACCGTGGGGTGCCGCCGGGGGCGGGGGTGGCGGGGCCCGTAGTCGGGGCGGGGGCGTTGCAGTTGCCGAGCACACTGGCGTGGAACACGGTCTTGCCGGCGACCTTGGCCGTCAGGTCGCCCTTCACGCAGCGGCCCTCGACCTCCTGCGTGACCGTTCCCTTGACCGTGATCGGCTTGCCGTCCTTGGTCTCGCCCTGGCAGTCCACGTCGGCGACCTGCTGGGTGGTGCTGGCGGCCGAAGGGGTCGCACTGGGGCCGCCCTTCAGGTTGGCGGTGCAGGTCAGCCACTTGATCGCGACGTGCTGGTGCTGCAGCGCGGCGGTCGCCGTCTGGTCCGTGGTGACCGCGACCGCGGCGGAGTTGAGCCCGCCGACCGGGTCGCAGGCGGCGGCCCCGCCGATCGCCAGCGCGGCCGTGGCCACGGCCGGCAGGGTTCGGTACGCCCTGCGGCGGGCGGTGTGTCGTGCTGGGCGGTGCGACCTCTTGGCCCCCATGAGCGCCAGGGTGCCACCGCGGCACCGGGTGCGGTAGACCCCTTGCGGCCATCCCGTCGCGTCTCGGGGTGGCCCGGTCGCGGCCCGGCTGCCGCGCTGGAGGGTCAGGACCAGCGCCCGGTCCTCGCCATCAGTACCGCCGCCCCCACCGTCCCCGCCGTCGACGTGCGCAGCACGCTGCTCCCCAGGCGGTACGGCTTCGCGCCCGCCTCGGCGAACGTGGCCAGTTCTTCCGGGGAGACGCCGCCCTCCGGGCCGACCACCAGGACGATCTCGCCCCGGGCGGGCAGGTCCGCCGCGGACAGGGCGGCCGAGCCGGAAGCCCTGTCCTCGTGCAGGACCACCGCCAGGTCCGCCCGCGCGAGGAGCGCCGCGACCTGCTTCGTCGTCATCGCTTCCCGTACGTCCGGGAAGCGCACCCGGCGGGACTGCTTGCCCGCCTCCCGGGCCGTACTGCGCCATTTCGCAAGGGACTTGAGGCCGCGCTCGCCCTTCCACTGGGTGATGCAGCGCCCGGCCTGCCAGGGGACGATCGCGTCGACGCCGGTCTCGGTCATCGTCTCCACGGCGACCTCGCCCCGGTCGCCCTTGGGCAGCGCCTGCACCACGGTGATCCGTACCGCGGGCTCCTCCTCGGTGGCGCGGGCCGTGACCCGTACGACCAGGCGGTCCTTGCCCTCGGCCGCGACGACCACCGCGTCCGCCCAGTTCCCGGCGCCGTCGGTGAGGGTCACTTCCTCGTCCGCGTGCAGCCGTTTGACGGAGACGGCGTGCCGGCCCTCCGCGCCGTCCAGGACGAACTCGCCGCCGCCCGGCACCTTGTCGACAACGAAGACCGGGGCGGTCATGACGCACTCCTCATGTTCTTCAGGTTCTGCAGTGTCTGGGTCAACTCCGCTGCCGCGTCGTCGAGTTCGGCGGCCAGGACTTCGACGAGCCTGCCCGCCGGGAGCTCCCTGGCGAGGCGGTGGCCCTGGCCCGCCCACAGCGCCATGCCCTGAGGGTCTCCGGCCTCGGCCGCGGCCTTGCGCAGGCCCGCCGTGAGCTGGTGCACCTGCGGATACGCGGCGGGGGCGTACGGCCCGTGCTCCCGCATGAAACGGTTCACCAGGCCCCGCGCGGGCCGCCCGGAGAACGCCCGCGTCAACTCCGTACGCACGAAAAGGGGGTTGGTCAGCGCCTGCTTGTGCAGCACGTTCGCGCCCGACTCCGGGCACGCCAGGAACGCCGTGCCGAGCTGCGCCGCGTCCGCGCCCGCCGCGAGGACCGCCGCGATCTGCGCGCCCCGCATCAGGCCGCCCGCCGCGACGATCGGCAGCTGGACCGTCTCCCGGACGAGCCCGATCAGCGTGAGCAGCCCGATGCCGGCCCCGCCGACCTGCGGATCGTCCCGGTACGTGCCCTGATGGCCGCCCGCCTCGACGCCCTGCACACACACCGCGTCCGCCCCCGCCCACTGCGCGGCCTGCGCCTCCTGGGGGGTGGTCACGGTGACGATCGTGTACGTACCGACCTTCGCGAACGCGTCGAACACCGGGCGCTCGGGGCAGCCGAAGGTGAACGAGACCACCGGCACCGGATCCTCGCGCAGGATCGCCAGCTTGGCCTCGTAGTTGTCGTCGCCCCCGCCGTCGGCCTCGCCCAGCGGGGTCTCGTACCAGGTGACCTCGCCGGCCAGCTGGTGGCGGTAGACCTCGATGGCGGCGGGGTCGGTGTGCGGGTCCTGGGGCATGAACAGGTTGACTCCGAAGGGCTGGTTCGTCAGCCCCCGCATCTGCTTGATCTCCTGGTACATGCCGTCGGCGGTCTTGTACCCGGCGGCCAGGAACCCGAGCCCCCCGGCCTCCGAGACGGCCGCGGCCAGCGCCGGACCGGAGGCGCCGCCCGCCATGGGCGCCTGCACGATCGGATACCGGCAGAGATCGGTCAAAGCCATGCCCGCATCGTGCCACGCTGTTGCTCTCGCACCGAATCGCCTGTTCCTCCCAGGGTGGGTGAGGCTGGCCCCCTGCTCAGGGGCTCCGCCCCCCCCCGAACCCCCGCTCCTCAAACTCCCCCCAAGGACTTCGTCCAGGGGGGACCCCCAAGGGGCTGGAATTTTGGCTGAGGTCCACTTTTCAACCCGCGGACCGAAGGCCTCGGGGGTTTGGGGCGCAGCTCCAAAAGAAAAAGGGGCTCCGGGGGTCACCCCCGGAGCCCCCCCCTCACGGCTCAACGCCCGTTGAACGCGTCCTTCAGGCGGGAGAACAGGCCCTGCTGCCCCGGCTGGAACTGGCCCGTGGGGCGTTCCTCGCCGCGGAGCTTGGCCAGCTGGCGCAGGAGGTCCTCCTGCGCGGGGTCCAGCTTGCTCGGGGTCATGACCTCGACGTGCACGATGAGGTCACCTCGGCCGCCGCCGCGCAGGTGCGTGATGCCGCGCCCGTGCAGCGGGATGGACTGGCCGGACTGGGTGCCCGGGCGGATGTCCACCTCATCCATGCCGTCGAGCGTCTGGAGCGGCACCTTCGTGCCGAGCGACGCCGCCGTCATGGGGATGGTGACCGTGCAGTGCAGGTCGTCGCCGCGGCGCTGGAACACGTCGTGCGCCAGCTCGTGGATCTCCACGTACAGGTCGCCGGCGGGGCCGCCGCCGGGGCCGACCTCGCCCTCGCCCGCGAGCTGGATCCGGGTGCCGTTGTCGACACCGGCCGGGATCTTCACGGTGAGGGTGCGCCGCGAGCGGATGCGGCCGTCGCCCGCGCACTCCGGACACGGGGTCGGGACCACGGTGCCGAAGCCCTGGCACTGGGGGCAGGGCCGCGACGTCATGACCTGGCCCAGGAAGGACCGGGTGACCTGGGACACCTCGCCGCGGCCGCGGCACATGTCACAGGTCTGCGCGGAGGTGCCGGGGGCGGCCCCCTCGCCCGAACAGGTCGTACACACCACGGCGGTGTCGACCTGGATCTCCTTGGTGGTGCCGAAGGCCGCCTCGTTGAGGTCGATCTCCAGGCGGATCATGGCGTCCTGGCCTCGGCGGGTCCGCGAGCGCGGGCCGCGCTGGGATGCCGTGCCGAAGAAGGCGTCCATGATGTCCGAGAAGTTGCCGAAGCCGCCCGCGCCGAAGCCACCGGCACCGCCGCCGCCCCCCGACGACGACAGCGGGTCGCCACCGAGGTCGTAGACCTGCTTCTTCTGCGGGTCCGACAGGACCTCGTACGCGGCGTTGATCTCCTTGAAGCGCTCCTGCGTCTTCGGGTCCGGATTCACATCCGGGTGGAGTTCGCGTGCGAGGCGCCGGAACGCCTTCTTGATCTCGTCCTGTGATGCGTCGCGGCGCACGCCGAGTACGGCGTAGTAGTCCGTGGCCACTTACGACTCCGCCAGGATCTGTCCGACGTAACGTGCCACTGCGCGTACCGCTCCCATCGTTCCGGGGTAATCCATGCGGGTCGGTCCGACCACGCCGAGTTTGGCGACCGCCTCGCCGCCGGAACCGTAGCCGACCGATACGACGGACGTGGAGTTCAGTCCTTCGTGGGCGTTGTTCTCGTGCCCGATGCGTACGGTCATGCCCGATTCCTTGGCCTCGCCGAGCAGCTTGAGGAGCACGACCTGCTCCTCAAGCGCCTCCAGCACCGGCCTGATGGTCAGCGGGAAGTCGTGTCCGAAGCGGGTGAGATTGGCGGTGCCGCCGATCATCAGCCGCTCCTCGGTCTCTTCGACCAGGGTTTCGAGGAGGGTGGCGAGGACCGTCGAAACGGTTCCTCGGTCCTCCGGTTCAAAGGACTCCGGCAGGTCCTGCACCAGCTGCGGCACGTCCGCGAAGCGGCGTCCCACCACCCGTGCGTTGAGCCGGGCCCGCAGGTCCGCGAGCGAAGCCTCGCCGAACGGCGCCGGGCAGTCGACCATGCGCTGCTCGACCCGCCCGGTGTCCGTGATCAGCACCAGCATCAGCCGGGCCGCCGCGAGTGAGAGAAGCTCCACATGCCGCACCGTGGACCGGGTCAGCGACGGGTACTGGACGACCGCCACCTGCCGGGTCAGCTGCGCGAGCAGCCGCACCGTACGGGCCACGACGTCGTCCAGGTCCACCGCACTGTCCAGGAAGTTCTGGATCGCCCGGCGCTCCGGCGACGACAGGGGCTTGACGCCCGCGAGCCGGTCGACGAAGAGCCGGTAGCCCTTGTCGGTCGGGATCCGGCCGGCGCTGGTGTGGGGCTGGGCGATGAAGCCCTCCTCCTCCAGAACCGCCATGTCGTTGCGCACGGTCGCCGGGGACACGCCAAGGGCGTGCCGCTCGGTCAGGGCCTTGGACCCGACCGGCTCCTCGGTGCCGACATAGTCCTGGACGATGGCGCGCAGCACCTCCAGCCTGCGTTCACTGAGCATCGCGCACACCTCCAGTTGCCGTCCGTTTGGCACTCACTGTGTTCGAGTGCCAGCAATCCCCCGGCCAGTGTACGGCCGACCGGTACGCCCCTAGCAAGGGCGGCCGACCACGCTACCGTGCGGCGTCGCTCCTCGATTGCGGATAGCGTCGCGTCATGGACGTCAGTTGGGAAGAGTTCGGCTGGGAGCGCCTCGGCGACGGGGTCGGGCGCAGGCGCCTGCCGGTCTGGGACGCCACGGCCGCGCTGGTCGCCGGAGAGAGCTCGCTCCTCTTGTACGACACCGGCGCGACGCTCCGCGAGGGCGCCGAACTCCGGACGCAGGCCGAGGCCCTCTTCGGCCGCCGTGTGACCCATATCGCGCTCAGCCACCCCCACTTCGACCACGTCCTGGGCACGGCCGCCTTCTCCGGCGCCGAGGTGTACGGGGCCGTCGGCATCGAGCGGGCGCTGGGACGCGACGAGCTGCGCGACGACGCGGCCCGCCAGGGGGTGTCCGCCCAGGACGCGGCCGAGGCGGCCGACCTGCTTGTCGTGCCGCACCACGCGGTGTGCGGCGAGTGGACGCTGGACCTGGGCGGCCGCCAGGTACTGCTTGCGAATGTCGGGCCCGGTCACAGCGGCCACGACCTCGCGGTCCTGGTCCCCGCGACCGGCGACTCGCCCGAGATCGTCTTCTGCGGCGACCTGGTCGAGGAGTCGGGCGAGCCCCAGGCGGGCTCCGACGCGGTGACCTCGCGCTGGCCGGCCGCCCTGGACCGCCTCCTTTCGCTGGGCGGCGAGGACGCGGTGTACGTGCCGGGGCACGGGGCGGTGGTGGACGCGGCCTTCGTACGGGCCCAGCGGGATCAACTCGCGGTGCGGTTCGGGGTGTTGTAGGCCGAGTCCTGGTCCGGCCCCGGCCGCGCCGCATCCTCGGGGGCCAACCCCCTTCCCCCTCGGCCGACCCGAATAATGAGCCCATGCGCAATTACAGCCCTGACCTCACCCCGCCCTGGAAGAAGAAGCAGGCGCCCGTTCCTGAGGTGCCTGCCGAGGTCGACCTCGTCGTCGAGGAGGTCTCCACGGGATTCTGCGGAGCCGTGATCCGCTGCGAGAAGACGGCCGAGGGGCCGACGGTCACCCTGGAGGACCGCTTCGGCAAGCACCGCGTCTTCCCGCTCGCACCCCGCGGCTTCCTCCTGGAGGGCAAGGTCGTCACGCTCGTACGCCCCTCCGCTTCGGCCCCCGCGGGGGCCGCCCGTACGGCCTCGGGATCGCTGGCCGTGCCGGGGGCGCGGGCCCGGGTCGCGCGGGCGGGGCGGATCTATGTCGAGGGGCGCCACGACGCGGAGCTCGTGGAGCGGGTGTGGGGGGACGACCTCCGGATCGAGGGCGTGGTCGTCGAGTACCTGGAGGGCATCGACGACCTTCCGGCGATCGTCGCCGAGTTCGCCCCCGGGCCGGACGCGCGGCTGGGGGTTCTGGTCGACCACCTGGTCCCGGGCTCGAAGGAGTCCCGCATCGCGGCGTCCGTGACGCATCCGGACGTACTGGTCGTCGGGCACCCGTACATCGACGTGTGGGAGGCGGTGAAGCCGTCGTCCGTGGGGATTGCGGGGTGGCCGGTCGTGCCGCGGGGGCAGGACTGGAAGACGGGGGTCTGCCGGGCGCTGGGGTGGCTCGAGAACACGGGGGCGGCTTGGCAGCGGATCCTGTCGGGGGTGCGGTCGTACAAGGACCTGGATCCGTCGCTGCTGGGGTCGGTGGAGCACCTGATCGACTTCGTGACGGCCCCGTAGGCTTTCCCCACCCCGCCCCTTCCCGAGACCCTCCGGGGGTGAAGGACCCTGGGGCTCTGCCCCAGACCCCGTTCGCGCCTGAAGGGCGCTCGTCCTCAAACGCCGGACGGGCTGAAATGCTCCGGGGCTGGCCAGCATGGACGCTGCTAGGGGCGCGGGGAACTGCGCAATCAGACCCGCAGCCCCCAGCGCCGCTCAGTCCACCAGGTCCCGAACCACCGCATCCGCCAGCAGCCGACCCCGCAGGGTCAGCACGGCCCGGCCCTCCGTGAAGGATGTCGCATCCAAGAGGCCCTCCTCCGCCGCGCGGCGGGCCGCCGTCAGGCCCGTCGGGTGCAGCAGGGTCAGCGGGCAGCCCTCGCGCAGGCGGAGTTCCAGGAGGATGCGTTCCACCCTGCGGTCCTCCGGAGACAGCACCTCCCGCCCCGCGCCGGGGGAGCGGCCGGACGCCAGGGCCGCCGCGTACGCGCCCGGGTGCTTCACGTTCCACCACCGCACCCCGCCCACGTGGCTGTGCGCGCCGGGACCCGCCCCCCACCAGTCCGCCCCGCGCCAGTACAGCTCGTTGTGCAGGCAGCGGCCGGCGGGCGCCGTGGCCCAGTTCGAGACCTCGTACCAGGAGTAGCCCGCAGCGCCCAGGACCTCGTCCGCGATCAGGTACCGGTCCGCGTGCTCGTCGTCGTCCGTCATCGGCACCTCGCCGCGCCGGATGCGGCGGGCGAGCTGCGTGCCCTCCTCGACGATCAGGGCGTACGCGCTGATGTGGTCGGGGCCCGCGCCGACGGCCGCGTCGAGCGAGGCCCGCCAGTCCTCGTCGCTCTCGCCCGGCGTCCCGTAGATCAGGTCCAGGTTGACGTGGTCGAAGCCCGCCGCGCGGGCCTCCGCGACGCACGCCTCCGGCCGGCCCGGCGTGTGCGTACGGTCGAGGACCTTCAGGACGTGCTGCCGGGCGCTCTGCATGCCGAAGGAGACCCGGTTGAAGCCGCCGGCCCGCAGCTCCGCGAGGTACTCGGGGTTCACCGACTCCGGGTTCGCCTCGGTCGTGATCTCCGCGTCCTCGGCCAGGCCGAACTCGTCCCGCACCGCCGCCAGCATGCGCACCAGGTCGGCCGCCGCGAGCAGTGTGGGCGTGCCGCCGCCCACGAACACCGTCCGCACCGGGCGGGGGTCCTCGCCGAGGACCTTCCGGGCCAGGCGGACCTCCTCGACGACCATGTCCGCGTAGTTGTCGCGGGAGGCGAGGACGCCGCCCTTGCCCACCAGCTCGCTCGCCGTGTACGTGTTGAAATCGCAGTAGCCGCAGCGCGTCGCGCAGTACGGAACGTGCAGGTAGAAGCCGAGCGGCCGCTCCCCGGCGCCTTCCAGGGCAGCGCGGGGCAGCGACCCGTCCTCGGGCATGGGCTCACCATCGGGCAGTACGGAAGGCATGCCCCCATTGTCCGCCACCCCCGCCATTGCCTTGACCCACCCCGACCCTGAGATCGTTCTCCATCGCGGACGGCCTGGAGATGCCCGCACGGGCACCCCGCCAAGAACAGCCCTGTCAGGGGCGCGGGGAACTGCGCGACCAGCCACCCACGGTCCACACCCCAATGACGACCCCACCCCAGCAGAGCCGCACCCCACCGGCCCCCAAAGAACGCCGCACTGTTCACGTCCCCCCTCTCCCTCCCGGCCCCGCCCGTACGCCATCGTGTCCCGCGGAACAGCCACACCCTCAACCCATCGAAGGGCATCCGGCCCCAACCACCCGAAGGGCAACCGCACATGATGATCCGTCAGCGAACTCTTCTCGTCTCCGGCAGCCTCGCCGCCGCCTCCGTGCTCGCCCTGTCCGGGACGGCGAGCGCCGCCGTCGTCAAGCTCAGCCAGTCCGCGGCCGCCTCCCAGCTGTCGGCGGCGGGCGTGACCCACTCCTCCAGCGGCGGCTGCACCACCCGTTCCAACTCCACCTGCACCTCGTACGAGCAGATCAACCAGGCCACCGTCGACGGGCTCAGGACGCTCAAGTCCGCGAGCAAGTGCGCGATCAACGTCACCGGCGGCACCGAGGTGGGTCACGCGGCCGGCACGTACAGCCACTACAACGGCTACAAGGCCGACATCTCGCGCAACAGCTGCATCGACTCCTACGTCACCAACAGCTTCACGCACATCGCCACCCGTAGCGACGGCGCCACCCGCTGGCGCTCCTCGGCCGGCAACGTCTACGCCAACGAGGGCACCCACTGGGACATCACCTACTGCGGCGGCGACGCCTCCTGCACCGCCGCCGCCAGCGCCTGAGAGCAAGAGAGAGATGGGTCCGGCCCGCCCGGCGCCGGCGGGCGGGCCGGGTCAGTTCGCCCGGAGGACGAGGAGCGCGAGATCGTCCGCGGGCGGGGCCTCGCCGAAGTCGTACACCGCCTGCTTGATCCGGCCGGCCACCCCGGAGGCGGTCAGGCCGACGCAGCCGGACAGTTCCGTGGCGAGCCCGTCGGCGTCGTCGAACATGCGCGGGCCCGAGCGCCGCTCGGTCACCCCGTCGGTCACGCACAGCAGGGTGTCGCCCGAGGTCAGGCGCAGGCTCTCGCTCTCGTAGCGGGCGCCCTCGACCACGCCGAGCAGGACCTGCGGGACGGCGGCCGCCCGGACCGAGCCGTCGGGCCGAAGGAGCAGGGGCAGCGGGTGTCCGGCGCTGGCCAGGGTGCAGCGCACTCCCCGGGCGTCCGGCACGAGCTCTCCGTACAGGAGGGAGAGGAAGCGGGCCTGCGGGCCTTCGGCCTCCCCCACGGGCTCGGCGGTCGCGAGGCGGACCGCCGCCTCGGCCGCCTCGGTGGCGTCGTCGACGAGCAGCTGGTTGAGCCGGTCGAGCACCTCGTGCACCGCGTACCCCTCGCGGGCGAGCAGCCGCAGCCAGGGCCGGGCGAGGCCGGTCACCACGGCGGCCTCGGGGCCGCTGCCCTGGACGTCGCCGAGCGCGAAGCACCAGCGTCCGTCGGCGCCGGGGAAGACGTCGTAGAAGTCGCCGCCCGCCAGCGCCTCGTTGCTCGGCTCGTAGACGAAGGCACTGTCGATGCCGGGGATCTCGGCGACCCGGGTGGGCAGCAGGCCGCGCTGGAGCACCCTGCTGATGGTCGCCTGCCGGGTGTACTGGCGGGCCGCGCCGATCGCGAGGGCCACCCGGCGCAGGAAGTCCTCGATCAGGCCGGTGACCTCGTCGGGGATGCGCGACAGGCCGGCCCGGCCGAGCAGCAGCACGCCCACTTCGCTGCCGCCCGCGACCAGGCGGTAGGCGAGCGCCGCGCCGTCCGCGCCGAGCTCGGGCGTGCGGGGCCAGGGCATCGGCACCGGGCCGCCGCGGGCGGAGGCGGGCAGCCGGGGCGGCTCCTTCTCCACGGCGGCCCGCAGCGGCTCCATGGCGGCTTCCTTCGCGTGCCAGACCCGGGCCAGGCGGGGCGCGGCGAGCGGGCCGCCCGCGTCCTCGTCGAGCCAGATCGCGCACCAGTCGGCGAGCCGGGGCACCAGGAGCTGGCCGGCCAGGGCCGCGATCATGTCCTCGTCGAACTGACCGGCCAGGAGGTCGGAGGCCTCGGCGAGGAAGGAGAGGGCGCCCCGGTTGACCCAGTCGCGGTCGTGCCGGCGCGGGGTGCGGTGCGGGGCCGGGGCGAGGATCTCGGCGGCGCGCAGGCCGCGTTGGAGGAGCTCGTCCCGGAGGCCGCCGGGCGGCTCGGGCGGCTCGTCGGCGTCCACGGTGAGACGGGCCCAGACGGTCTTGAGCCCGCTGCGGTAGGTGATACCCCAGCATTCGGCGAGGGCGGCGACGACGTGCAGGCCGCGCCCGTACTCGTACGCCGCGTGCTCGTCCCGGGCCCGGTGCGGCTCGCTGCGTACCGCACGGGAGGGATGGTGGTCGGAGACTTCGATGACGAGGGCCGCCGGTTCCTGGCCGTCGCCGCTCTCCAGACGGCACAGCACGTCGACGGTGGTGCCCGCGTGGACGACCGCGTTGGTGACCAGCTCGTTGACGAGGATCGTCGCGTCGTACGTGAACTGGTCGGAGAATTCCGGTAGTTGACCTGACACCGGAGGGCCGAGCCCGGCCCAGTCGGCGAGCGCGGCCCGTATGAATCGCCGGGCGGCGCAGGGGGCGAGCGGGTTGCCGGGCAGGCTGGTGCGGGCGGTCGGGCAGGCGCCGGGTTTCGCCGCGGCGGACCGTACCTGTGCCGCCTCGGCCGGGTCGTAGGAGGTCGGGGAATACGGGCGGTTCATGCTCCCCCGCTGCGCTGGAAAGGGTCCCACGGTGCGGCTCCTGACCGTTCTCGCGAATGCGCCGCTCACGACACCGACAGAGTGACAGACTGAGCGGGCCCATTAGCTCCGAGTCACCGAAGTGGGCCTGCATGAACAAAGACAGTGCTATGCCACCGGACGAGGGCGGCTGGGTCCGCGCCTCGGAGCTCCGTCCCCTCATCGCGGCGATGACGGCCCTGCGCGACGGCGACTTCCGGGTGCGGCTCCAGGAGGTCCACGAGGGGGTGCCGGCCGAGCTGGCCGCGCTCTTCAACCAAGTGGCCGTGCGCAATCAGCACTTCACCGACGAGCTGATGCGGGTGCGCCGCGAGGTGGTCCGGCACGGGCGGCTCGACGAGCGGCTCGCGGCCAGCCCCGGGCAGGGCACCTGGACCGCCGGCATCGGCCATGCGAACACCCTGCTCGACGCCCTGGTGGTGCCGGCGGCGAACGCGACGCGGGTCCTCGACGCGGTGGCGGGCGGCGATCTGACCCAGCGCGTCGATCTGCACGACGGCAACCGGCAGCTGCGCGGCGATCTGCGCCGGCTCGGCCGGGCGGTCAACAAGATGGTCGACCAGCTGTCGCTGTTCACCGGCGAGGTGACCCGGGTCGCGCGCGAGGTGGGCACCGAGGGGCGGCTCGGCGGGCGCGCCAAGGTGCAGGGCCTGAGCGGGAGTTGGCGCGATGTCACCGAGGCCGTGAACACCATGGCTTCGCGCCTGACCGCGCAGGTCCGCGACATCGCGGCGGTGACCACGGCGGTGGCCCGCGGCGATCTGACCCGTACGGTCACGGTCGAGGCGACCGGCGAGCTGCTCGAACTGAAGCTGACCGTCAACACGATGGTGGACCAGCTGTCCGCCTTCGCCGATGAGGTCACGCGC
The DNA here is from genome assembly GCF_045206365.1 of Streptomyces sp. NBC_00212. Taxonomy (NCBI): domain Bacteria; kingdom Bacillati; phylum Actinomycetota; class Actinomycetes; order Kitasatosporales; family Streptomycetaceae; genus Streptomyces; species Streptomyces sp. NBC_00212. Next base: position 5,882,272 of record NZ_CP108115.1, on the reverse strand, counting down.
GTGGCCCGCGAGGTCGGCACCGAGGGTCAGCTGGGCGGCCGGGCACAGGTGCGGGGCGTGTCCGGGGTCTGGAAGGACCTCACCGACAACGTCAACTTCATGGCGTCCAACCTGACGTCCCAAGTGCGCAACATCGCCCAGGTCACCACCGCCGTCGCCAACGGCGACCTGTCCCAGAAGATCACCGTCGACGCGCAGGGCGAGATCCTGGAGCTCAAGTCGACCATCAACACCATGGTGGACCAGCTGTCCGCCTTCGCCGACGAAGTCACCCGCGTCGCCCGCGAGGTCGGCACGGAAGGCAACCTCGGCGGGCGCGCCCAGGTGCGCGGGGTGTCCGGGGTCTGGAAGGACCTCACCGAGAACGTCAACTTCATGGCGGACAACCTGACCTCGCAGGTACGCAACATCGCCCTCGTGTCGACCGCCGTCGCCCAGGGCGACCTCGGCAAGAAGATCACGGTGGAGGCGAAGGGCGAGATCCTGGAGCTCAAGTCGACCATCAACACCATGGTCGACCAGCTCTCCGCCTTCGCCGACGAAGTCACCCGCGTCGCCCGCGAGGTCGGCACGGAAGGCAACCTCGGCGGTCAGGCGCAGGTGCGGGGCGTGTCCGGGGTCTGGAAGGACCTCACCGACAACGTCAACTTCATGGCGTCCAACCTGACGTCCCAGGTACGCAACATCGCCCAGGTCACCACCGCCGTCGCCAACGGCGACCTGTCGAAGAAGATCACCGTCGATGCCCGGGGCGAGATCCTGGAGCTGAAGGACACCGTCAACACGATGGTGGAGCAGCTGCGCGCCTTCGCCGACGAGGTCACCCGCGTGGCCCGCGAGGTCGGCACGGACGGCCGGCTCGGCGGGCGCGCCCAGGTGCTCGGCGTGTCCGGCGTGTGGAAGGACCTCACCGACAACGTCAACTACATGGCGGACAACCTGACGTCCCAGGTACGCAACATCGCCCAGGTCGCCACGGCGGTGGCCCAGGGCGACCTGTCGAAGAAGATCGACGTGGACGCGCGCGGCGAGATCCTGGAGCTGAAGACCACCATCAACACCATGGTGGACACGCTGTCCTCGTTCTCCTCCGAGGTCACCCGGGTGGCCCGCGAGGTGGGCTCCGAGGGCCAGCTCGGCGGCCAGGCGCGGGTCGAGGGCGTGTACGGGACGTGGAAGCGCCTGACGACCAACGTCAACGAGCTCGCCCTGAACCTCACCACCCAGGTCCGCGCGATCGCCGAGGTCGCCTCGGCCGTCGCCCAGGGCGACATGTCCCGCTCGATCACCGTGGAGACCCGGGGCGAGGTCTCCGAGCTGAAGGACAACATCAACCTGATGGTGTCCAACCTGCGCGAGACGACCCGGGCCAAGGACTGGCTGGAGTCCAACCTGGCGCGCCTGGCCGGGCTCATGCAGGGCCACCGCGACCTGATGGAGGTCGCCGACCTGATCCTGCGCGAGCTGACCCCGCTGGTGAACGCCCAGTACGGCGCGTTCTTCCTGGCGGACCCGGACGGCGACGGCACCCCGTCCCGTACCACCAGCACCTCCAAGGGGCTCGCCTTCATCGCCGGGTACGGCTCCGCGCAGGGCGCGACCGTGGACACGACCGGCATGCCGGGCCACGGCCTGGTCCGGCAGGCGGCCCTGGAGAAGAAGCGGATCCTGCTCGAAGAGGCCCCGCCGGACTACATCAAGATCAACTCGGGGCTCGGCGAGGCCTCGCCCGCCAGCGTCGTCATCATCCCGATCCTCTTCGAGGACAAGCTGCTCGGCGTGATCGAGCTGGCCTCCTTCTCCCGCTTCTCCGATGTCCACCTGGCCTTCTTCGACCAGTTCGTGAACACCATCGGCGTCGCGATCAACACCATCATCGCCAACTCCCGCACCGAGTCGCTCCTGAGCGAGTCCCAGCGGCTCGCCGTCCAGCTCCAGGAGCGCTCGGACGAACTCCAGCGCCAGCAGGCCGAGTTGCAGCGATCCAACGCCGAACTGGAGGAAAAGGCCGCCCTGTTGGCGACCAGCTCCCAGTACAAGTCGGAGTTCCTGGCGAACATGTCGCACGAGCTGCGCACCCCGCTCAACTCTCTGCTCATCCTCGCCCGGCTGCTCTCCGACAACCCGGACGCCCATCTGTCCGACCAGGAAGTGCAGTTCGCCACGACGATCCACCGCTCGGGCTCCGACCTCCTCCAGCTGATCAACGACATCCTGGACCTGTCGAAGATCGAGGCGGGCCGCATGGACGTACGCCCCAAGAAGCTCCCCCTCATCAAGGTCCTCGACTACGTCCACGCCACCTTCCGCCCCATCACGCTCGACCGCGGCCTCGCCTTCGACGTGGCGGTGGGCGAGGACGTGCCGCGCGAGATGTACTCCGACGAGCAGCGCCTCCAGCAGATCCTGCGCAACCTGCTGTCCAACGCGATCAAGTTCACCTCCTCGGGCCGCGTCGAACTGCGCGTCAGCCGCATCAAGGACCCGGAGAACGGGGTGCTGCACGGCGCAGACGACCTGATCGCCTTCGCCGTACGGGACACCGGCATCGGCATCGCGCCGGAGAAGCTCCCGGTGATCTTCGAGGCGTTCCAGCAGGCCGACGGCACCACCAACCGCAAGTACGGCGGCACCGGCCTCGGCCTGTCCATCAGCCGCGAGATCGCCGGGCTGCTCGGCGGGCGCATCATCGCCGAGAGCGAGCCGGGCCGCGGCTCCACCTTCACCCTGTACGTCCCCGTCCTCTACCCGGGTCACGTGCCCAGCGAGGCCGAGCAGCAGGGCCCCGAGCTCACCCTCGACACCTCCGACCGGCTCTCCGACGAGCACCTGCTGCTGCCCGACCAGGACGACGGCTGGCCCACCGCCAACAAGCTGGAGGAGTGGAAGCGGGGCCGGCCCGGTCAAGTCCTGCCCGGGCGACGGGTGTTGATCGTCGACGACGACATCCGCAACGTGTTCGCGCTCACCCATGTGCTCGGCCGGGTCGGCATGCCGGTCCTGTACGCGGAGAACGGGCGGGAGGGCATCGAGACCCTGGAGCGCAACCCCGACATCGAGCTCATCCTGATGGACATCATGATGCCCGAGATGGACGGCTACGAGACGATCGAGGCGATCCGGCGCAGCCCGCTGTGGACCGATCTGCCGATCGTCGCGCTCACCGCGAAGGCGATGCCCGGCGACCGGGAGAAGTCGATCGCCCAGGGCGCCAACGAGTACGTACCCAAGCCCGTGGACGTGGACCTGCTCCTCGGTGTCGTCTGCGCCCTGCTGGACCCGGAGGGCCAGCGGGAGGAGGCTGACGGCATCATCCCGTCCTTCCTGGAGCAGCCGAGCGACTCCGGGGAGTCCGCGGCCGCACCACCGAGCGCGTAAGGCGATCTGGCATGAGCACAGAGACACCACCCGGAGAGAGGGCGAGCATCCTCCTCGTCGACGACATGGAGGACAACCTGATCGCCCTGGAGGCCGTTCTCGGCTCCCTCAACGAGCCGCTGGTCAGGGCGCGTTCGGGTGAGGAGGCGATGAAGGCTTTGCTGCGGCGGAAGTTCGCGGTGGTGCTGCTCGACGTGCGGATGCCCGGCATGGACGGCTTCGAGACGGCGTCCAACATCAAGCGGCTCGACCAGACGAAGGACGTGCCGATCATCTTCCTGACCGGCACGGACGGCGACAACGGCTACGCGTTCCGCGGGTACGCCACGGGCGCGGCGGACTTCCTGACCAAGCCCTTCGACCCCTGGGTGCTGCGCGCCAAGGTAAACGTTTTCCTCGAACTGCACCGCAAGAACCGGCAGTTGGAGCGGATGCTGGCGGACGAGCAGAAGCAGCTCGACCTGATCGCCGAGCGGCTCGGCGCGATCGAGGACGAGCTGGCTCGGGGCGGGCTCGCCGAAGTGCCGGAGCTGGGCCACCAGATGGCTCGCCTGGAGGACGCCCTGCGGGCCCTCAGACGGGCCCGCAGCATTACGTGAACCGAACGGTCAGGCCTCGCGGGAGCCCGCGTACATCTCGTCGATCAGGGCTCGGTACTGGCGCTCGACGACCGGCCGCTTCAGCTTGAGGCTGGGCGTCAGCTCGCCGTGCTCCACATCGAGATCGCGCGGGAGCAGCCGGAACTTCTTGATCGTCTGCCAGCGCTGGAGGCCCTCGTTGAGGCGCTTGACGTAGCCGTCGACCAGCTCCACCGTCCTCGGGTCCGCCACGATCTCTGCGTACGTGCCCTGGATGCCCTGCTCCTTGGCCCAGCCGAGGATGGTGGGCTCGTCGAGGGAGATCAGCGCGGTGCAGAAGTTCCGGTCGGCGCCGTGCACCAGGATGTTGGAGACGAACGGGCAGACCGCCTTGAACTGGCCCTCGACCTCGGCGGGCGCGATGTACTTGCCGCCCGACGTCTTGATCAGGTCCTTCTTGCGGTCGGTGATGCGCAGGTAGCCGTCGGCGGACAGCTCGCCGATGTCGCCGGTGTGGAACCAGCCGTCGGACTCCAGGACCTCGGCGGTCTTCTCGGGCAGCCCGTGGTAGCCCTGCATGATGCCGGGGCCGCGCAGCAGGATCTCGCCGTCGTCCGCGATCCGCACCTCGGTGCCGGGCAGCGGCTTGCCCACGGTGCCGGTGCGGTAGGCCTCGCCCGGGTTGACGAAGGAGGCGGCCGAGGACTCGGTGAGGCCGTAGCCCTCCAGGATGTGGATGCCGGCGCCGGCGAAGAAGAAGCCGATCTCGGGCGCGAGCGCGGCCGAGCCGGAGACACAGGCCCGCAGCCGGCCGCCGAACGCCTCGCGGATCTTGCTGTAGACGAGCGCGTCGGCGACCTTGTGCTTGGCCGAGAGTGCGAAGGGCGCGCCGGGCCGGCCGGTGCGGCGGAAGGTGTCCTGGCTGGCCTTCGCGTACTCGCGGGCCACCCCGGCCGCCCACTGGAAGATCTTGTACTTGGCCCCGCCGCCCTCGCGGGCCTTGCCCGCGACGCCGTTGTAGACCTTCTCGAAGATGCGGGGCACCGCGGCCATGTAGGTCGGCTGGACGACCGGCAGATTCTCGATGATCTTGTCGATGCGGCCGTCGACGGCGGTCACGTGCCCGACCTCGATCTGGCCCGAGGTGAGCACCTTGCCGAAGACGTGCGCGAGCGGCAGCCACAGGTACTGCACGTCCTCGCCGGTCACGAGGCCGGTCGCGGCGATCGCCTTGGCCATGTACGACCAGTTGTCGTGCGGCAGCCGTACGCCCTTGGGCTTGCCGGTGGTGCCGGAGGTGTAGATGAGGGTGGCGAGCTGGTCGGCGGTGATGGCCGCGATCCGCTCCCTGACCGCCTCGGGGCTCTTCTCCAGGAGGGCGGCGCCGCGCGCCTCAAGCTCGGCGAGGCTGAGCACCCAGCCCTCCGGGTCGCCCTCGGCCGCCTCCGCGCCGGCCGGGTCGATGACCACGACGTGCCGCAGGTTCGGCAGCTCGGCGCGGCGCTCGCGGGCCTTGGCCAGCTGGGCCGCGTCCTCGGCGATCAGGACCCGGCTCTCGGAGTCGGCCAGGATGAACGCCGACTCCTCGGCGTTGGTGGAGGGGTAGATCGTGGTCGTGGCGGCGCCCGCGCACATCACCCCGAGGTCGGCCAGGATCCACTCGACGCGGGTGGCGGAGGCGAGCGCGACCCGCTCCTCGCCGCGCACCCCGAGGTCGGCCAGGCCCGCGGCGATCGCGTAGACCCGCTCGGCGGCCTGGGCCCAGCTGAGCGACTTCCACTCGTCGGGGGCCTGCCCCGCACCCGGTACGGGGTAGCGGTAGGCCTCCGCGTCGGGCGTGGCGTCCACGCGCTGGACGAAGAGGGTCGCCACGGACGGCGGCCGATTCTCGATCAAGGTCTGTGTGTCGCTCACGACGTCCTCCGGGCTGGCCTGCGGCAAGGCTGCGCGACTGGTTGGTTCTCCGGGTGCTCTGGCTGTCCGACGCTTGTTTAACTGGCGAGTAACCATCGGGCCGTGATCAGAGTAGAGCGCCGTCGCCCGGCGCGTAAGAGGCAACGGAGAGTGGTTTCATAACGAACGGACCCCCGCGCGAAGGCGCGGGGGTCCGTTGTGGCGGTGGTGCGAAGAGCCGGTGATCGAGGGCGTACTACTTCTTCTTGCCGCCCGACTCGTCGCTGGAGAGCACCGCGATGAAGGCCTCCTGGGGGACCTCCACGGAGCCCACCATCTTCATCCGCTTCTTGCCCTCCTTCTGCTTTTCGAGCAGCTTCCGCTTACGGGAGATGTCGCCGCCGTAGCACTTGGCGAGGACGTCCTTGCGGATGGCGCGGATCGTCTCGCGGGCGATGACCCGGGAGCCGATGGCTGCCTGGATGGGCACCTCGAAGGCCTGGCGCGGGATGAGCTCGCGCAGCTTGCCGACGAGCCGCACGCCGTAGGCGTACGCCGCGTCCTTGTGGCAGACGGCGGAGAAGGCGTCGACCTTGTCGCCGTGCAGCAGGATGTCGACCTTGACCAGGCTGGCGGCCTGCTCGCCGGTGGGCTCGTAGTCGAGCGAGGCGTAGCCGCGCGTCTTGGACTTCAGCTGGTCGAAGAAGTCGAAGACGATCTCCGCGAGCGGCAGGGTGTAGCGGATCTCGACCCGGTCCTCGGAGAGGTAGTCCATGCCGAGCAGGGTGCCGCGGCGGGTCTGGCACAGCTCCATGATCGAGCCGATGAACTCCGACGGGGCGAGGATCGTGGCCCGCACGACCGGCTCGTACACGTCCGAGATCTTGCCCTCGGGGAACTCGCTCGGGTTGGTGACCGTGACCTCCTTGCCGTCCTCAAGGACGACCCGGTAGACCACGTTCGGCGCGGTCGCGATCAGGTCGAGGTTGAACTCGCGCTCCAGGCGCTCGCGGATCACGTCCAGGTGCAGCAGGCCGAGGAAGCCGACGCGGAAGCCGAAGCCGAGCGCCGCGGAGGTCTCCGGCTCGTACACCAGGGCGGCGTCGTTGAGCTGGAGCTTGTCGAGGGCCTCGCGCAGGTCCGGGTAGTCCGAGCCGTCCAGCGGATACAGACCGGAGAAGACCATCGGCTTCGGGTCCTTGTAGCCGCCGAGCGCTTCGGTGGCGCCGTTGTGCAGGCTGGTGATGGTGTCACCGACCTTGGACTGACGGACGTCCTTCACGCCGGTGATGATGTAGCCCACCTCGCCGACGCCGATGCCGTCGGCCGGGGTCATCTCGGGGGACGAGACGCCGATCTCAAGGAGCTCGTGGGTGGCGCCGGTCGACATCATGCGGATGCGCTCGCGCTTGTTGAGCTGGCCGTCCACCACACGGACGTAGGTGACGACGCCTCGGTAGGAGTCGTACACCGAGTCGAAGATCATGGCGCGGGCGGGCGCGTCGGCGACGCCGACCGGGGCGGGCACGTCGCGGACCACGCGGTTCAGGAGCGCGTCCACGCCGACGCCGGTCTTCGCCGAGACCTTCAGCACGTCCTCCGGCTGGCAGCCGATGAGGTTGGCGAGCTCCTCGGAGAACTTCTCCGGCTGGGCGGCCGGCAGGTCGATCTTGTTGAGGACGGGAACGATGGTGAGCTCGTTCTCCATGGCCAGGTACAGGTTGGCCAGCGTCTGCGCCTCGATGCCCTGGGCAGCGTCGACAAGCAGGACGGTGCCCTCGCAGGCGGCCAGCGAGCGCGACACCTCGTACGTGAAGTCCACGTGGCCCGGGGTGTCGATCATGTTCAGGATGTGGGCCCGGCCCTGGTCGGGGCCTTCGGTGGGGGCCCACGGCAGCCGGACCGCCTGGCTCTTGATCGTGATGCCGCGCTCGCGCTCGATGTCCATGCGGTCGAGGTACTGGGAGCGCATCTGCCGCTGGTCGACCACGCCGGTCAGCTGGAGCATCCGGTCGGCAAGGGTCGACTTGCCGTGGTCGATGTGCGCGATGATGCAGAAGTTGCGGATCAGCGCCGGGTCGGTACGGCTCGGCTCGGGCACGTTGGGAGGAGTCGCGGGCACGCAGGGTCCTGATTCTTGAGGCCCGCGGTCAAATCGCGGCGCCTCGTCTCGGGTCGACGACGGTTCGATACGTAAGTAGCGCCTCTATGGTCCCACGCCTGCGGGCCTGTGCTCGGTTTGGGCTGGTCGGGGGGCGGCTGGTAACGTGGACAGCTGTGTCTCGTCACCCTTGTGGCGGCGGGGCCGACCTAAGATCGAATCATCGAACCTGCAAAGGCTCTTTCGTGGCGAACATCAAGTCCCAGATCAAGCGGAACAAGACGAACGAGAAGGCGCGCCTGCGCAACAAGTCCGTCAAGTCCTCCCTGCGCACCTTCATCCGCAAGGCCAACGAGGCTGTCGCCGCCGGCGACGTCGAGAAGGCCACGGCCGCGACCCGCGCCGCTTCGCGTCAGCTCGACAAGGCTGTCTCGAAGGGTGTCATCCACAAGAACGCCGCCGCCAACAAGAAGTCGGCGCTGGCGCACAAGGTGGCCGGCCTCCAGGGCTGAACACCCCGCTTCATCTGATCGACCCGCCCGACGGGACCAAGCGGCCCCTCTACCGCTCCCCGACGGCACCCCAGTGCCGCGCGCGGACGCGTTCGCCACGCGGGCGCGGCGCTAGCCATAAGTAACCCGAAGGCCCCGTTCCCTCCTTCCCCAGGAGGAAACGGGGCCTTCGTGCTGCCCGGGATCAGTGGTGGACGCGGCCGACCAGGTCGACGACCTCGCCGAGGAAGCCCTCGTCGAGCATGGTGGAGACGGCGGTGTCGCCCTCGTCGCGCAGTCCCGCGTCATGGCAGGCCACCCCGACCAGATAGCCGCCGTCGAGCTCGAAGGTGTCGAACGCCCACTCGCCGTGCGAGGCGGGCTCGCCCTGCGGGGTGAGCAGCGTGGTGGCCTCGGCGTCGAAGCCGAACTGGGTGAAGCCCATCCGCATGCCCTGCCCGAGCGCCTTGGTGTACGCCTCCTTCAGCGTCCAGGTGCGCACCAGGCGGCGCTGCCGTTCGGTCTCGTCGAGGGCGCCGAGCCAGCGGCGCTCGGCGGGGGTGCACAGGTGGCGCTGGACCGCGGAGTACTGGATGCGGCGGTCGGCGAGCTCGGTGTCGACGCCGACCCGGCCGCGCCGGTTCAGGCCCACCACCAGGAGGTCCCGGGTGTGGCTGAGGCTGACCTCGATCTGGTCGCAGCCGCGCAGATAGGGGCGCCCGCCCGCCTTGGAGGCGAGCTCGACGGTCTCGGGCGGGGTCTGCAGGGCGGCGCCGGCGGTGTACTTCACCAGGAGTCGGGAGGCGGCGAAGCGGTCGCGGGCCTCGGGGTCGGCGAGGTTGTTGAGGCGCTGCCAGTCGCGGGCGCCGAGCAGGGGGCGCAGCTGGGGGTCGGCGATGGCCGCGGGCAGCCAGTCCCGCCAGTTCGCGTGGACGACGACATGGCCGTGCCAGGCCATGGACTGCCGCACCCGGCTCCATGGGCTGTCCGGTCCCGGCATCAGAAGGGGTTCGGCGATGCCCGTCCTTGTGAGGGGGCTCATGGGGTACCTGCTTCCGCCAGAGGCGCGTCGTGAAGATCGAAACTGCGGCCGGCCCGAAAGCGCGCCAGCAGCTCCTCCGCGACCCGGTCGACGCAGTCCGGCGGCAGCGGAGGAAGGGTGAGGCCGAGCCTGCGCCCATAGCGGTGCAGGGCGAGCACCAGCCAGGCGGGGTCGGCGAGGAAGCCGGTGGTGTGCCGGTGGCGCTCCCACACGGCGAGGGCGGCGCCGGCCGCGACAAGGACGGAGTGCCGGTCGGCGAGGGCGGCGGTGGCGGGGCTCGCGAGCGCGGCCCGGTCGCCGGGCTCGATCAGGAGGCAGGCCTCGCGCACGGCGAGCAGGTCGGCGTGGAAGGCGGCGGCCATCGTCCGGAGCACTTCGCCGTACGGTCCGGTGGCCGCCGATCCGGCGAGGCGGGCGGCGGACGCGGTGAGGGAGGCGGCCAGGAAGTCCCCGCCGCCCGCGACTTCCAGGCCGCCGATGTCGAGGTGCGGTACGGGTTCGGTGCCGCGGAACAGGGCGGCGGGCGGTTCGGCCTCCTGGCCCCAGAAGTGCCGCGCGAGGATGGGGAGTTGGGGGATGACCACGGCCTGGCAGGAGGCGGTCCCGGCGTGGCCGAGCCCCGCGGCGGGCAGGTCGCGCAGGAGCTTGGTGAGCATGCCCTGATCGGTGTCGCGGCTGTAGCCGCCGGCCCCGAGCACGGTGGCGAGCTCCTCCAGGTCGTCCCTGAGCAGGTCCGGTACGAGGTACTTGAGTTCGGCGGCGGCCAGATGGGCCGCCCCGGGCAGCAGGGACAGGGCGCGCAGCACGGCGGTGGCCATGGCGTCGCCCGCGAGCAGATCGGCGAACACCCCGGCCAGGACGCCGCGTTGGCGCCTGCCGAGGGTTTCCCCGGTGAGCGCGGCTCGCACCGCGGCGCGCAGCACCGTGTCGACGGAGGCGATGACGGCGCCGGTGATGAGGGTGCGGTTGAGCTGGAACGTACGCAGGGAAAGGCGTACGCCCGCGCCCAGTTCGCCGACCAGTGCGTCGCCCGGCACCTCGCACGCGTCGAACTCGTACCCGGCGAAGCGGCAGCCGCGCATGCCCGTGGTCGGCTGTCGCTTGAGCAACTGGACGCCGTCCGGCGGGAGTTGGGCCGGGTCGAGCAGGAACACCGAGTGCGAGGCGGGTCCCGGCGCGGGGTCGGTGCGGACGTAGGCGACGACGGCGCCCGCGCGTTCGGCGTTGATGACGACGTCCTTGCGGCCGTCCAGGACGAAGCCGCCGGAGTACTCCATGGCGGTGAGTTCGCCGCGCAGCATGGCGGTGCCGTGGGCGAGCGAGCGGTGCACGATGGCCGCCCGGCCGCCCGCCACGAGCAGCCGGGCCACGCTCTCGCGCTGCCGCGGCGACCCGGCGGCGAACACCGGGGCCGCCGCGAACAGCGAGGTGATGCCGTAGCCGAAGGCGAGCGCGACGTCGCGGCGGAAGACCGGCCGGAGCATTCGCATCAGCTGGTCGGCGTCGCACAGCCGGCCGCCGAGCGCGAGGGGCACCAGCTCGGCGCCGAAGCCCTCCTGGTCGAGCAACTCCTCGGCAGCGCCCAGGAGTTCGCTGTCTCCGTCGGCTGCGAGCAGGGCCCTGAAGCCCAGCGGGTTGGCCGGGTCGCAGGGGTCACCGAAGCGGAATTCGAGCCGCTCGGCCCGGTGGCGTACGTCCGGGTCGGCGGCGGCCCGGACGGCGGCGATGGGCATGGACTCAGCCTCCTTCTGCGGCGTACGGGGGCGCCGACGCGTACAGCGGGCGCAGTTCGCCGCGCAGGTAGAGCTCGCGCATCAGCGAGCGGCGGACCTTGCCGCTGGTGGTGCGACGGACGGTGCCGGGGCGGACCAGGACGACGCCGCCGAGGGACGCGCCGAACTCCTGGTGCAGGCAGCCGCGGACGCGCTCGGCGAGGTCGGCGAGCTGGCCGCGGCTCCAGCCGGCGCCGCGGATCTCCTGGATGGCGACGATCTCCTCGCGCTCGGCGGGCGCGGAGAGCACCACGGCGGAGCCGAACGGGGCGCCGGACTGGGCGAGTTGGCGCTCGGCCTCCTGCGGGTGCAGGGTGCGGCCGTCGACGAGGAGGGCGTCCTTGATGCGGCCGGTGAGGTAGAGCTCGCCGTCGCGCAGCGCGCCGAGGTCGCCGGTGCGCAGGAAGCCGTACTCGCCCGAGGAGGTGGCGTGGCCGAAGACGGCGGCGGTCTCCAGGGGGCGGCGCCAGTAGCCGTCGGCGACGGCCTCGCCGCGCACCCAGATCTCGCCGACGGCTCCCTCGGGAAGGACGGCCGAGCTGTCCGGGTCGACGATGCGTACGGTGACGCCGCGCGCGGGTCCGCAGCCGGCCAGGGTGCGCACCGGGTGGCCCGGCACCGGCGGTCTCAGCTCGCCGTGTTCCAGGCCTTCGGCGGACACGGTGGCCGGGGCGGGCGGCAGCCCGTCGGCGAGGCTGACCAGGAGGGTGGCCTCGGCGAGCCCGTATCCGGCCGCGAGCGCGCCGGGGCGCAGGCCCGAGGCCGCGAAGCGGTGGGCGAAGGCGCTGAGGGTGACGGCGGAGACCGGCTCGGAGGCGTTGACGGCGGTGGTCAGCGCGCTCAGGTCCAGGTCCGCGAGGTCGTCGTCGCCGGCTTCGGCGAGGCAGCGGGCGTACGCGGAGTCGGGGGCTGCGGTGACGGTGACGCGGTGCCGGGCCACCTCGCGCAGCCAGCTCAGCGGGGAGGCGGCGAACAGGCGCTGGGGCATCAGGACGGCGGTGGCGCCCAGCCAGAGCGGGTGCAGCAACTGGCCGATCAGGCCGAGGTCGTGGTGGAGCGGGAGCCAGCCGCCGATGCGGGCGTCCTCGTCGGTGCCGAGCGCGGCGCGCAGGCTCTCCATGGTGGCGAGCAGGTTGGCGTGGGTGACCTGGACGCCGCGCGGGGCGGCGGTGGACCCGGAGGTGTACTGCAGGAGTGCGACATCGGTGCCGGTCGGGGCGGGCGGCTGCCAGTCGGCACCGTCGTCGGGCAGGCAGTCGACGGCCAGGCACACCACCGCGGAACGCCCGGCCTCCGCGAGGCGCCGGGAGAGTTCGGGGGCGTGCGCGGACTCGGTGAGCATGACGGCGGCGTCGGTCTCGGCGGCGATCGCGGCGGTACGTTCGGCGGCGGCCCGCGAGCTGTCCGGCGGCGGCACGGGCACGGCGACGGCGCCCGCGTACAGGCAGCCGACGAGGGCGGCGACGGTGTGCGGGCCGCCGTCCATCGAGATCAGGACGGGCGCGCCGGCCGCGCGGCGGCGCAGCAGCGCGGCCGCGACGGACCTGGCCCGTACGTCGAGTTCCCGGTAGGTGCGGTGGTCGGCGTTGCCCTCACCGTCCAGGCAGAGCAGAGCGGTCCGTGCGGCCCGGTCGGCGAACCGCGCCGCCAGTGCCCGCGTGAAGCTCTTGGCTGGGGTCATCCTCTGCTCCCTGGTGCTCGGACGGATGCTTCGTCCTCCTACTCTGTGCCTCGGCCCTCGACGGGTACTTGAAGATCAACTGTGTGGGGGCGGCCGGGCCGCTCATCCCCTGCGTCCGGGCACCTCGTTCAGCAGGTCCTGCAGGAGCAGGAGTTCCTGGCGGGTGAGCGGGACGTCGGGGCGCAGCCGCTCGGGGTGGCCCGGTGGCGGGCCGTCGTCGTCGGTGCGCAGCATCAGGCGGAACCCGCTGTCGAGCGAGCGCAGCCGGGCCCTGTTCCCGTCGGCGGCGGTCAGATACATGTCAACACCGCCATGCACCATGAGGGCTTCGCCCACGGGTCGCAGGCAGCGGCCGATGAAGCGGCGCCATGTGCCCTTGGGACGGCGGCGGGCGGAGCCGTCCCGTCCGTCCGGAACGTCCTGGTTCTTCCGGCGGGCCATGTCAGTGAACACCTTCCGAGCTGGGGTGTCCGTTCATGTTCACGTCACCTCTCCCTTCCCCCTGGCCGCCGGACGGCGCCTGGGTGGAGGGAGGATGGGAGCGACCACTTGAGCCGTGGTCGGGTTCTGGCTGAAAGGCGCGGGTGCGGAACCGCTCGTACCGGTCCTGAAACGGCATGTGCCGGATTAGTCTCAGCCCCGGGTCTTGGCCCCGGCCTATTGCATAATCCTTAGCAACCGACCCATGATCCAGCACAACGGGGGGCACCATGGTGCGAGTTCTGATTGCCGAAGACATGCATATGCTGCGCAAGGCATTGGTGTCACTCATTGAACTGGAGTCCGACCTGGAAGTGGTCGCCGAGTTGTCGTCCGGTACGGACATCGTGCCGACCGCGATGGCCATGCGGCCGGATGTCGCCGTTCTCGACATCGACCTGCCCGGCACCGACGGGATCACCGCCGCCGCCGGGCTGCACACCGCGGTACCGGAGTGCCGCACGCTCATCCTGACCAGCCTCGGCAGACCTGGGAACCTCAGACGGGCGCTGGCCGCCCACGTCTCCGGTTTCCTTCCCAAGGACTCCGATCCCGACAGTCTCTGCGCCGCGATCCGCCAGGTGGCGGCGGGCGAGCGGGTCATCGACCCGCAGTTGGCGCTCGCCACGCTCGACTCCGGCCCCTCGCCGCTCACCGACCGCGAGCGGGAAGTGCTCCAGCTCGCCTCGGAGGGCATGGAGGCCGGCCAGATCGCGTCCCGCCTCCACCTCTCCTCCGGCACCGTTCGCAACTATCTGACCTCGGCCGTCAGCAAGCTCAACGCGCGTAACCGGGTCGATGCCATCCGTATCGCCCGCGAGGCGGGCTGGCTGCACTCGGTCTGAGCACCGGGCCGGAGCTGCCGCATCAGCCCCGGCCGAAACGTTCCTGCCGCCCCTGGTCTCAGGCGGCGAGGAGTTCGACGTCGGCCCTGAGCTCGAACCGGCCGTCGGGCCTCGGCCCGGCCGTGAGCCGGCCGTTGACCGCCTCGACGCGCGTCGTCAGATTCCCGATCCCGCTGCCGCCGCCAAGGCGTGAGGCGAGCGAGGGATCGCCGCTCCGGTCCGCCCCGTCGTTGACGAGGCTCAGCCGCACCGCGCCGGCCGTCCGCTCGGCGGTGATCTCGCAGCACTCCGGTCTGCTGTGCCGCAGCATGTTGGTCAGGCCCTCGCGCACGAGTGTGGCGAGCACGGTCTCCACGTCGCCGGGCAGTTCACCGCAGTCGAGCCGGACGGTGGCGTGGATGCCGGCCCCGGCGAGCATGGCCATGGCGTGCTCGGCCTCGGCGCTCAGACACATCCGCCGGCTTCCGCCCGCCACGGTGCGCACATCGGCGAGCGCCTCGTGGACGATGCCGAGCACCTCGGTCAGCTCGCGCCGCGCCTGCACCGGCCGGGTCGGCGCGAGCCGCCGTACCAGCTCGCACTTCAGCGTGATCGCGGACAGGCTGAAGCCGAGCAGATCGTGCAGGTCACGGGCGAACCGGAGGCGTTCCGTCGTCACCGCGAGGCGGGCGATCTCGGCGCGGGAGCGGTGGAGTTCGGAGGCGAGCTGGGCCATCCTGGTCAGGCCGAACACGACGACGGCGCAGATCGGCGTGTACGCGGTCTCGAAGATCACGTCCTGCGTCGAGACGCCCACCGCGTACTGCGCGGCATCGCTCGCCACGGTGACCAGGACCAGTACCGGCCAGGCGGCCACCGCGGGCAGGGCGAGCAGCACCGATCCGGCAAGGAAGCCGGGGATCCCGGCCCAGGCCTTGCCGAACACCAGGAACGGCACGAACTGGAGCAGCGCCTGCGCCCCCAGCGCCCCGTACCGCAGGCGGCCCTTCCAGCTCGGCCCCCAGGCGAAACGCCGGTGGAAGGACTCGGCGAGCTGGAGCGCGAGGCAGCCGAGCAGGCAGAGCTCGACGGCGGGCAGCCCGTGCGCGTACGGCGCGTACGACCAGCCCTCGGCCGAGTACGACAGGAAGTAGCCGACAAGGACGGCGAGGGTGATCGCGCCCGCTGCCCGGGGCATCATGTCGGTGTGGCCCGGGCGCGCCGCCCTGCTCCGGTCGCCGGTGGCCGAGGTACGCCGCCGCGGCCTCGGCGCCTGCGCGTCCTGCCGGAGCGGGACGACCGCGCGCAACCGGAACCAGCCGCGCCCGTCGGCGCCGTGGGTGAGGGTGCCGCCTAGTTCACGCAGCCGGGAGTCGAGCGCGGCGAGGCCACTGCCCGGGTCCGGCTTGGCCGTGCGGCCGCGGCCGGCACCGTCGTTGCCGAGCACCAGGACGGCGACGCCACCGCCGCACTCGGTGGTGATCACGCAGCGCTCGGCCTTGCTGTGCCGCAGCATGTTCGTCAGGCCCTCGCCGAGCGCGGTGGCGAGGACGGTGTCCACGGGGGCGGGCAGCTCGCCGCAGCGGTGGCGCACGGTGGTGTCGATGCCCGCCGCCGACAGCATCGAGACGGCGGCGTTCGCCTCGTCCGACAGGGACATCTGGCGGTAGCCGCGGCTCACCGAACGCACATCGGCGAGCGCCTTGCGCGAGGTGCGCAGCACTTCGCCGACCTCGTCGTACGCCTTCTCGGGCGCGTCCGCGAGCAGCCGGTACGCGAGTTCGCACTTGAGGGAGATCGCGGAGAGGCTGAGCCCGAGCACCTCGTGCAGATCGCGGGCGAACCGTAACCGCTCCCCCGCCACCGCAAGGCGGGACAGTTCCTCGCGCGACGCGTGCAGCCGGTCGATCATGTCGGACATCCGCGAGAGCCCGATGACGACCAGCGGAATCAGCACCGCCTCGATGGCCCCGTACACGAAGTCCCCGGCGTCGAAGCCGAAGTGGCCGAACAGCGCGAGCTCCCCGGCGACCGCGCAGGCGAACAGCGGCCAGCCGAGCGCCGCCGGAAGGACGAGCACCGCGGAAGCCGCGAAGAACTCCGTCATCCCGCCCCACGCGGCCCCGAACGCGATGATCGGCAGATAGGCGAGCAGGCCTTGGAGTACCCAGGTCGCATACCGGTAGCGGCCGAGCCGCAGGATGAACCCCGGGAAGGAATGGACCAGTTGGAGCCCCATGATCGCGGCGAACCCGATCACGGCGGCCACGGCGTGCCACACCGGCGGGTGTTCACCCCAGACGTGACTGCCGTCGATCACGAAGAAGCCGAGCAGCACCCCTGCGGTGATGGCGATCGCGGTACGCCGCGGCAACGCCCGCCCGGCGGCGCGGCCCGCCGGGTTCCGGGCCACCGGTTCTCGGGCCGCCAGATTCCGGTCCGCCGGATTCCGGTCCACCGGTTTCCGGCCCGCTCGGCCGACTGCATCGGTCCTCAAGTGTCCCCCGTGAGCTTGCTTCTTTGGTTGTTGGCTGTTGGCTGTTCGTGGTTCGTGGTTCGTGCCGTGTGATGCGTCTGTTGATGGTGCGTGCGTGCCGTGCCGTCGTTCAGGCGGCCGCAGTGACGAGTTCGACTTCGGCCTTCAGCTCGAACCAGCCGTCGGGCCGGGCCCCCGCCTCCAGGCGGCCGTTCACCGCGTTGACCCGCGTGGTCAGATTGCCGATCCCGCTACCGCCGTCGACCTTCGAGTCAAGACCCGGGGCGGCACACCCGTCCACCCCGTCGTTGACGAGCGTGAGCCGCACGCCGCCTGCGGTGCGCTCCGCCGTGATCTCGCAGTGGGCGGCCTTGCTGTGCCGCAGCATGTTGGTCAGCCCCTCCCGCAGCATCGTCGCGAGCACCGTCTCCACGTCGCCGGGCAGCTCACCGCAGTCCGTATCCACGGTCGCCCTGATACCCACCCCGGCCAGCATCGCAGTGGCGTTCTCCGCCTCCGCGGTCAAACTCATGCGCTGGCGCCCATCGGCCACCGTCCGCACATCGGCCAATGCCTGGCGCGCAATCTGCAGCACCTCAGTCAACTCCGCCTGCGCCTGCACCGGCCGACTCTGCGCAAGGCGACGCACCAACTCACACTTCAGCGTGATCGCCGACAGACTGAACCCGAGCAGATCATGCAGATCACGAGCGAAGCGGAGACGCTCCGTCGTCACCGCCAGACGGGCGATCTCCGCGCGGGAACGGTGCAGTTCGGAGGCCAGCTGCGCCATGCGGGACAGGCCGAAAACGACCAGGGCGCAGATGGCGGTGTACGCCGTTTCGTAGATGAGATCCGTGAGAGTCCCGTCAACCTGGCGGAAGACGATGTCGGTGAGCACCGTCAGAGCAGTGACCAGCCCCCAGCCTGCAGCCGTCGGCAGCATGAGGAGCGCCGAGCCGGCGACGAAGCCGGGCATTCCCAGCCAGGTCGGGCCGAGGAAGAACCAGGGCACGCATTGAAGCAGCAGCATTCCAGCGAGGGCGCCGTGGCTCAGCAGGCGTGGGTGGCGGGTCGACCAGGCGAATCGCCATTGGAAGGAGACAGCGAGCTGGATCACGAAAGTTGCGAATATGAGGAGTTCTGTCACCACGGCCTTGGCGAACGGCGGCTGGTAGGACATGGCGATCAGGGAATACGCGAAGAAATAACCCACCAGGACCGCGAGTGTGATCGCTGCGGCGGCCCGGGGCACCAGATCCCGGTGGCCGTGGGGTTGCACCGGCGATTGTTCGGCGTCATCCGTGTCGGAGACGGTCACGAGGTCCGAGCCCCGATCCCCTCCGGCTCGGTCTGGCAGCGGCACGACGGCTTCGAGGCGGAACCAGCCCTGGTCGTCGGAGCCGTGGCCGAGGGTGCCGCCGAGCTTCTTGATGCGACAGTCGAGCGCGGCGAGGCCTCCGTCCGTACCGCCCTTGGGGAGCCTTGCACGGCCGATGCCGTCGTTGGCCAGCGTCAGGACGGCGCCGGCGCCCACGCGCTCGGCCCGGATCTCGCACTTCTCGGCCTTGCTGTGCCGCAGCATGTTGGTCAGACCCTCACGCAGCGCGGTCGCGAGGACGGTGTCCACCGCTGCGGGCAGTTGGCCGACCTCGAACTTCAGCGTCGTGCGGATGCCCGCCGCGGACAGCATCGACACTGCCGCTTCGGCCTCGCCGGACAGCGACATCTCCCGATAGCCCCGGCTGACCGAACGCACATCGGCGAGCGCCTTGCGGGAGGTGCGCAGCACTTCACCGAGTTCCTCGTTCGCCTTGGCCGGCGCGTCCGCGAGCAGCCGGTAGGCAAGCTCACACTTGAGGGAGATCGCCGACAAGCTAAAGCCGAGGACGTCATGCAAGTCGCGGGCGAAGCGCAGTCGTTCACCCGCGACCGCGAGTCGCGACAACTCCTCGCGGGAACGGTGCAACTTCACGATCATGTCGGACATCCGCGACAGCCCGATGACGATCAGCGGGATCAGCGCGCCTTCGACGACGTTGTAGAGCACGGTGTTGGTATCGCGCCCGCTGTACAGACCCCAGCAGGTAAGCACTCCGGCGCCGAAGAGCGGCCAGCCGATCACCGCCGGGAAGATCAGGACCGAGGAGGCGGTCAGGAACTCCGTCATCCCGCCCCACGCGAAACCGAACAGGGCAAGGGGGGCGTAGGCCAGGACCGCCTGGAGGCTCCAGGTCGCGTACCGATAGCGGTAGACGCTGGGAAGTAGCTGCGGAAAGGAGTGGGTGAGTTGCAGACCCAGGATCGCGACGAAGCCGAGCAGGGCCACGATGCGTTCCCACCATGGCGGATTCTCGGCCCAGATGAAGACGGCGTCGATCACGAAAAAACCGAGGAGTGCGGCCGCGGTCACGGCTATTGCCTTACGCGGTGGAAGCACCACGCTGCCGACGTCCGCGGATATTCCTTCCGTACGGTCGACTACTTCTGCTTTCAACTGTCCCCCATGGTTCGTGGCACCCGGTCAGAAGCACCTCTCCGGTCCGGATCATAGGTAATCCGGAGGCCGAATCTGTAGTGCTCGACCGGTTCTCACAGCCGGGCGGCACCGTTGAGATCCACCGCGGAGAGCATTCCGGCGGCGACCGCGTAGGCGCGGGCGGCCTGGACGACGGTCCCCGGAAGCGGAACGTCCAGCGGTGACCGAAAATCGCCCTTCCCTCCCTGCAGGTGGAGCAGCAGCCGCGGAGCGTCGGGGCCGTGCAGCTCGATGCGGTGGTCGCAGCCCTCGTACGAGAGCACGGGATCGTGTCCGGGCCTGCGCAGCACCGCTTCCTTCGGCACGCGGAGTTCACCTCCGGGGGCGACCGGCGGCGGGTGGAACGACGCCCGCGGTGAGAGCGGGATCACGCTCAGGAGCGGCGAGGCGCCGATCGCGAGGTGGCGCACGATCACGTGCTGGAGCGGGGCCAGGGCGTCGAGCAGTTCCCGCGAGGCCTCGTTCCACTCGTCCTCGGGCACGTCGTAGCCGGGAAAGCCGGGCACCACATTGGCGAGCGACACGGGCCCCAGCTGCATCCGGCGCAGGGCCTCGCACAGCAGCGACCCCGGACGTTCCAGACGCAGTTCCCCCCACGGCGTGCGCAGCACGGTGCTCTGGCCGAACAGCACCGTGACGTCCTCGCGCAGCGACCAGAACTCACCGAGTTCACGGGCCGCGAGGCGGTCGATACGCATGAGAGGGGGTCCTTCCACCGGCAGGGTGTGGTTCGCGTGCGGGTTCAGCGGGTTCAGCGGGTTCAGAGGAAGAGCGGGACCGGATTGAGGTCCTCGTACGGGGTCGGCGCGGCCAGTCTGCCGAGCTGCACCGGGACGTCGAAGAGGCGTCCGGGGGCGTAGCGGGCCCAGTGGGGTCTGAGTCCGGGCACCACGACCTTGACCACCGGCAGGCCGACGTCGGGCCGCGTCTGGTCGAGTACGAGGAGTTCCATCCCCTTGCCACGCAGCAGCCCTACGACCGCCTCGATGTCCTCGTACAGGTCGCCGTTCGGAGTGTAGGGGTGCGTGTCCGGGCCCGTCGGGGCGCAGTCCGCGGGGAGGAGATACGGGTGATCTTCCACGGTCGCCGTACGCAGCCATTCGCGTACGTCGGGGTCCTCGGCGGCCGCGCGGGAGACGCTGCCGTCGGGTGCCACCACGTGCGGCATCATCTGGTTCAGCTCGGTCAGGGCGCGGCGCAGCGCGATCGCGGGGTCGAAGTGGGCACCGAAGCCGAACATGATGTCCTGCCGCTGCCCGGGTTCGGCGCCGACAATCCTCGACAGTGCGGCCATGACCGGGATGCCGAGGTCGGCGGTCAGGTCGAGGACCCACACCTCGCGGTCCAACGAGGCGTGCACACGCTTGAGTTCACTGATCCACGGGTCGTCGAAGGCGTCGAGGTCCACGGCGGGGTGACGGGTGCGGTTGTACCACCACAGGGCCAGCGCGTCGCGCTCGACGAGTTCGAGGAAGCCCTGGAGTACGGCGTCCTCCACCGTTCCCCCGGCTGCGGTGCCGTTCGAGGTGGCCAGGCAGGAGAAGCCGCCGGGAGGCTGGGGTACCCCGTAGTAGAGCAGCGCGGTCGGGAGCAGCTTGTGCCGCTGCTCGGTCACCGACCACAGCGGTGTCCAGTCGGTGGCTGTGTCCGCCTCGAAGGGGTCGGCCACGTACTGGAAGGGGCCGTGCGCCTCGTTCCACGCATCGCGGCCGGTGAACTGCCGCTCGTCGTAGAGCTGGACGGAGTCGGGGTGGATGGCATCGGCGGCCAGTTCTCGGTAGCTGCCGCGGACCGTGGACTCGCCGCCCTCGAAGTGGCCGGAGTGGCGTTCGAGGGCCTCGGCGAGGGCGCTGACCCTGGCCTGGATCTCGGTGGCGCCCTTGCCGCCGCAGGAGGCACGCAGTCCGCCGCGTATCGCGCCGAGACCCTGGTTCCCCGCAGCCGGGTTGAGGCCCGCGGAGAAGGAGTTGAAGAATCCCCGGCCGCATTCGTTGCGCACTATGTCGCGCACCAGCCCAGTCACCGGATCGACCAAGTGACCGAAGCGGTCCAGAAGTTGCTGAGGCGTGAGACTGCGATGGCCGTTTCCGTTGGTGTCCCGCTTGATCCGCGAGCGCAGCACGACCGGGGCCTGCACCTGGGCGGTGGTCATCGCAGGCTCGCCGCAGGTCGGGCACTGCGGGCGGCGTACGACGGGGTGGAGTTCCCCGGCGAGGGTGAGCCCGTCGAGGGTACGCAGCGCCTGCTGGCTCGCATCGCGGTATCCGGCAAGCCACTTGGCGGCTTCGAGGCCGGCCAGCTGAAGGGCGGCGAGCCGGGCAGCGGGCAGCGTGCAGGAGGGCCGGGGCACCGGGCCCGAGCGGCCCAGCATGCGCTGGACGTGGGCCTCCACCGGGCGGGTCCGCCACAGGCGTTCGGCCAGGCAGGACCAGCAGGGCCCGTCGGGGTCGCCGAAGAAGGGGCCGATCCACATCTCGGTGCCCTCGGTCTTCACCGGCAGCCAGCGTCGGCCCGCGGCCCGGAACTCCGCGTCGATTACGGCGAGTTCGGGGTCGAGATAGTCGTCGCAAAGGACAACCGTGAGGTCGGCGGGGTCATGGTCGGTCGCGATGGTGAGTCCTGCGACGGCGAGGCTCGCGGAGAGTTCGTCCGCGTCCGCGCTGCCGACCGAGGTGACGCGTACAGCGCCGTGGGCCAGGGCGGTCGCCGCCCTTGTTCCGTCCAGTCCTGCTGCTTCCCAGTACGCCTGCTCGGCGGCCTCCTGCGCGGTCACCTGGCGCTCGCGGCCGCACAGCAGCCCGGCGCCGGTCAGCCGCGACACCAGCCGGGCGGCCTGCCCGGAGGGGAGCGCGTCCGCGGTGTCCTGGGCGATGCGCTCCAGGGGGCGGGTGCCGTCGAGGAAGGGGGCGAGCCGGGCGATCTGCTCGCCGTGCAGCGCGGTGACGCGCTGGTCGGAGATCAGGTACACCGCTTCACCGGGCACCTGCTCGACCCGCAGGTGCGGCTTGAACCCCAGGAGCGGGGCGGCGGTCTGGACGGCCCCCATCAGGCGGTGCGCCGGGCGGTCTCGGCGGTGGCCGACACCGGTACCTGAGTGACGCCGGAGCCCCAGCTGGCATATGCGGGCTGGCTCAAAACGGCGTACCGCCCGAACTCCTCGATCACAAGATCATCACTGACGGACACTGCGAGGCCGATGTTCGCGTTCATAGGTCTTCCCCCAGGCAGACAGCTGTTGAAGGCGAGGGGGACCTGACCCCCTGGCCGTCGCCCCTTGAGTTCTGGTCGAGGCGACGTCCAGAACTCTGCCGGGTCGGCCGAATCCGCCCCAGTGCCGCGGTCACGGGATGCACATGAAACTTTCATACCCGGCCCCAGGACACTCACATGCCGGGTTCAGGAGCCCGGCACTGCCGTAAGTCGGGGCTGGGTGACAGCTTTTGAGGGTGCTTGGAGCCGGGTCCGAAAACCATCGGGTCATCCGGCAGATCCGACCCCGGAGGAATCCCATGGAGATCAAGGTTCTCGGTCCGCTCATGGCCGAGTCGGGCGGCACGTCGGTCGTCCCGAGCGCCGGCAAGCCCCGGCAGATACTGGCGCTGCTCTCGGTGTACGCCAACCAGGTCATGCCGGTGCCGACGCTGATGGAGGAGATCTGGGGGGCCGACATGCCCCGCAGCGCGCTGACCACCTTGCAGACGTACATCCTTCAGCTGCGCCGGCTGATCGCGGGAGCGCTCGGCCCGGACAGCCCCTACACCGCACGTGAGGTGCTCGCCACCCGGCACGGCGGCTACCTCCTCGAAGTGACGCCGGGTGCGGTGGACGTGCACGAGTACGACCGTCTGGTGGCCACCGGGCGCGGTGCCGCCGAGCGTGGTGACGACGAGAGCGCCGCCGCGCTCTACCGCGAGGCGCTCGGCATGTGGCGCGGCCCGGCCCTGGTGGACGTCCGCCTCGGCCCGCTGCTCGAAATCGAGCTGGTGCGCCTGGAGGAGAGCCGGCTCGGGGTGCTTGAACAGCGCATCGACTCCGACCTGCGGCTCGGGCGGCACATGCAACTGCTCGCCGAGCTCACGTCTCTGACGGCCCGTCACCCGTTGCACGAGAGCCTGCACGCCCAGTGCATGGTGGCGCTGTACCGCTCGGGCCGGCAGTGGCAGGCGCTGGACGTGTTCCAGAACCTGCGGCGCGGGCTCGCCGACGAGCTGGGGCTCGACCCCTCGGCGCGGCTCCAGCAGCTGCACCGCGCGGTGCTCGCCGGTGACCCGGCGCTCGACTCGCACCTGGCCGGGCGTCGCCCGGTGCTCGACCTCTTCGCCGCCTGAGCGGCGCGCGGGCGGCCCGACCGCCCGGCAGCAACGCGTCCGGACCCCGCCCTCTCCCCCCACAGGGCGGGGTCCGACGCGTGCGTGGCTCGATCCGGCCTCTAGGCGATCGACGCACAGTGCCCCCGAACGTCGCCAACGACACTGGGGGTTACCTTGCGAGTCATCGATCTGTCGTCGCCCGTGGACGCGGCCGGCTGGGAGCCGGACCCGATCGTCCACGAGATCATGACGCCCGCCGAGGGCGCCGCGCACATGGCGGCGGAGATGAAGGAGCACTTCGGGCTCGACTTCGATCCGGCCGACCTGCCCGGGGGCGAACTCCTGTCCCTGGACACCCTCACCCTGACCAGCCACACCGGTACGCACGTGGACGCGCCCTCGCACTACGGCTCGGTCGGCGACTACGGGCGGCCCCGGCACATCGACGAGATGCCGCTGGACTGGTTCCTGCGTCCGGCCGTCGTGCTCGACGTGAGCGATGTCGGCATCGGCGCCATCGGCGTGGAGCGCATCGAGAAGCAGATCGCCGAGATCGGGTACACCCCGCAGCCGCTCGACATCGTCATGCTGCACACGGGGGCCTCACAACACTCCGGTACGCCGCGGTACTTCACCGACTTCGCGGGGCTCGACGGCGCCGCCACCGACTACCTGCTCGACCTCGGCGTACGCGTCATCGGCACCGACGCCTGGAGCCTGGACGCGCCCTTCGGGCACATGATCCGTACCTTCCAGGAGACCGGCGACAAGTCGGTCCTGTGGCCGGCTCACTTCGCGGGCCGGCGCCGTGAGTACTGCCAGGTCGAGCGGCTCGCCCAGCTCGACACGCTGCCCACGCACGGCTTCCGGGTGTCCTGCTTCCCCGTGAAGATCGCCGGAGCGGGGGCGGGCTGGACCCGGGCCGTCGCCCTGATCGACGAATGAGAACCGAGAGCGCCGCACGGGAAGACACCGTGACGCCCTGGCTGTTCTGCTTCCACCACGCGGGCGCCGGGATCTCTTCCTTCGCCAAGTGGCAGAAGATCCTCGGCGACACGGCCGAGGTGGTGCCGGTGCTCCTTCCGGGCCGCGGGCCGCGCGCCAAGGAGGCGCGGATCACCGACGCCACGGAACTCATGAACGAGCTGCGGGAGTTGATCACTCCGCTCCTCGACCGGCCCTACCTTCTGTACGGGCACAGCCTCGGCGGTCTGGTCGCGCACGCGCTGACCCGGACCCTGGAGGACGACGGGCTGCTGCCGCCGGCCCGCCTGGTGATCGGCGCCGTACCGCCGCCGCATCTGCGCAACACGCTGCTGCGCGGGGCGCGCCTGCCCGACCACGAACTCATCGACCTCCTGGTCGACTTGGAGGCGGCGCCTCCCGAGGCCGCCGGGCGGGACCGTTCGCTGTGGCAGCGCCAGGTGATCCCGGCGCTCCGCGACGATCTGCGCCTGGGCGAGGCGCTCTGCCAGGTCAACGCCGACATGGCGGTCGGTACGCCGCTGATGGCGCTTGCCGGGCGCGACGACCCGATCGCGCCGCTGTGGGAGGTGGCCGAGTGGGCCGACTACTCGGTGACCCGCTTCCGGCTCCAGACGCTGCCCGGCGGCCACTTCTTCGTACGCGAGCGCGTGGTGCCCGAGCTGCTGCGCGAAGTGGCCCTTGAGCTGCGGGAGTCGCTCAAGGGGAAGTACGACGGCGAGTCGAGCGGGCGTCAAGAGGGCGGGACGAGACTCCTTCCAACAGCGGATCTCACAGCGGACCTATCAGAGAGGTGACGCAGCCGTGCTGCACATTCCCGGGGCGCACCCCCAGGCCCAGCCCAACGAGGGGGACAGGTGAGCCGACGCGTAGTCATCACCGGAATCGGTGTGGTCGCCCCCGGGGGCGTTGGCACCAAGGAGTACTGGTCCCTGCTGACCGCGGGCCGCACCGCGACCAGGGCCGTCTCGCTCTTCGACGCTTCGGCCTTCCGGTCGAGGATCGCCGCCGAGGTGGACTTCGACCCGGTCGCCCAGGGTCTTACCGAGGAGCAGGCCGGACGCCTCGACAGGGCCGCCCAGTTCGCGCTGGTCGGCGCCCGTGAGGCTGTCTCGGACAGCGGTCTGGACATGGCCGGCATCGACCCGTTCCGCACCGGCGTCACCATCGGCAGCGCGGTCGGCGCGACCACCGGGCTCGACTACGAGTACGCGGCGGTCAGCAACAACGGCGCCGAGTGGCTCGTCGACCACGAGCGGGCCGTGCCGCACCTGTACGACTACTTCGTGCCGAGCTCGTTCGCGGCCGAGGTGGCCTGGGAGTTCGGCGCGCAGGGTCCCACGGCCGTGGTCTCCACCGGCTGCACCTCGGGCCTGGACTCGGTCGGCCACGCCGTCGAGCTGATCCGTGAGGGCAGCGCCGACGTCATGATCGCCGGGGCCACCGAGGCGCCGATCTCGCCGATCTCGGTCGCCTGCTTCGACGCCATCAAGGCCACCTCGAACCGCAACGACGAGCCGGAGACCGCCTCGCGGCCCTTCGACAAGTCCCGCAACGGCTTCGTGCTCGGCGAGGGCAGCGCCGTGTTCGTGCTTGAGGAGTACGAGCAGGCCGTGTCGCGCGGCGCGCACATCTACGCCGAGATCGCCGGGTTCGCCTCGCGCTCCAACGCGTACAACATGACGGGCCTGCGGGCCGACGGCGCGGAGATGGCCGAGGCCATCGGCGCGGCGCTGGAGGAGGCCGGGATCCCCGGCACCGACATCGACTACATCAACGCGCACGGCTCGGGCACCCTGCAGAACGACCGGCACGAGACGGCCGCGTTCAAGAAGAGCCTCGGCGACCACGCGTACGCGACGCCCGTCTCCTCCATCAAGTCGATGATCGGGCACTCGCTCGGCGCCATCGGCTCCCTGGAGATCGCCGCGTCCGCGCTTGCCATCGAGCACGGCATGGTGCCGCCCACCGCGAATCTGCACGAGGCCGACCCCAAGTGCGACCTCGACTACACGCCGATCCACGCCCGCGAGCGGGACATCAACACGGTGCTCAGCGTGGGCAGCGGCTTCGGCGGATTCCAGAGCGCGATCGTGCTCACCAAGCCCGAGCGGAGGAAGACGGCATGACGAGCGAGCTGCTCGAACGTACAGCGGTGCGCTCCGCCACCGCGGTGTTCACCGGGATCGGCGTCACCGCCCCCAACGGCCTCGGTACGGACGCCTGGTGGCGGGCGACGGTGGCGGGCGAGAGCGGCATCCGTCCGGTCTCCCGCTTCGACGCCTCCGGCTACCCCTCCACGCTGGCGGGCGAGGTGCCCGGCTTCGACGCCGAGGCGCACATCCCGAGCCGGCTCCTTCCGCAGACCGACCACATGACGCGGCTCGCGCTGACCGCGGCCAAGGAGGCCCTGGAGGACTCGGGCGCCGACCCGGCCGAGATGCCGCAGTACTCGGCGGGCGCGGTCACCGCGGCCTCCGCGGGCGGCTTCGAGTTCGGCCAGCGCGAGCTCCAGGCGCTGTGGAGCAAGGGCGGCCAGTACGTCTCCGCGTACCAGTCGTACGCCTGGTTCTACGCCGTCAACACCGGCCAGATCTCCATCCGGCACGGTCTCCGCGGACCCAGCGGCGTACTGGTCACCGAGCAGGCGGGCGGCCTCGACGCGGTCGCCCAGGCCCGGCGCCAGCTGCGCAAGGGCAGCAAGCTCATCGTCACCGGCGGCGTCGACGGCGCGGTCTGCCCCTGGGGCTGGACGGCGCAGCTCGCCGGCGGCCGGATGAGCCCGGTCGCCGACCCGGCGCGCGCGTTCCTGCCGTTCGACAGCGAGGCCAGCGGTTACGTCGCCGGAGAGGGCGGCGCCATCCTCGTCCTGGAGGACGCCGAGGCGGCCCGCGAGCGCGGCGCCCGGATCTACGGACAGCTCTCGGGTTACGCCGCCACCTTCGACCCGGCACCGGGCCGAGGCGGCGAGCCGGGCCTGCGCCGAGCGGCCGAACTCGCCCTGGCGGAAGCTGGGTTGAGTGCCGGTGATGTGGACGTCGTCTTCGCCGACGCGTCCGGGGTGCCGGAGCTGGACCGCCAGGAGGAGGCGGCGCTGACCGCGCTGTTCGGCCCCCGCGGCGTGCCGGTGACGGCCCCCAAGACCATGACGGGCCGGCTGTCGGCCGGCGGCGCCTCGCTGGACCTGGCGGCGGCGCTGCTCTCCATCCGGGACGCGGTGATCCCGCCGACCGTGAACGTCACGTCCCCGGTCGCGGCCGACGCGCTCGACCTGGTCACCGAGGCCCGGCGCGGCCCGGTCCGTACCGCACTCGTCCTGGCCCGCGGGACCGGCGGCTTCAACGCCGCGGCCGTCGTGACCGCGGCGAACTGAACTCCCATTTGTTGGCATTGAGAGAGGCGAGCTTCATGAATCTCAAGGAACTGACCACGCTGCTGCGCGAGTGCGCCGGTGTCGGCGAGGGGATCGACCTGGACGGTGACGTCCTGGACGTGCCGTTCGACGACCTGGGGTACGACTCGCTGGCGATCCTTCAGGTGACGGGGGTCATCGAGCGGGACTACCAGATACAGCTGTCCGACGACACGGTTGCGGAGGCGTCCACGCCTCGGCTGCTGCTGGAGTTCATCAACGAGTGCCTGTCGTCTACGGCGGCGGCGGCCTAGCCCTGCGGGGTGCCCCTTGCGACGGCTGCCCATCCCTTACGGGGTGCGGCGGCCGTTTGCGTTGCCCGGGGTGCGCCCGCGAGGCAACCCCCTGGGGCTCCGCCCCAGACCCCGGGGAGTTCACCCACCCACCCGCCCGTGCAGGGGGTTGGAGAGGTTGAGCCCTGGGGCTGCGCCCCAGACCCCCTGAGGGGCTGCGCCCCTCGAACCCCCGCAGGGGGCTCCGCCCCCTGCACCCCCGTTCGCGCCTTAAGGGCGCTCGTCCTCAATCGCCGGACGGGCTGGAGGTGCCGACCCCGCCAGCATCAACCCTGCTAGGGGCGCGGGGAACTGCGCGAGCAACCACCCACGGCCCGCACCCGAACCACCACACCCCCGGAGGGTCTAGGGAAGGGGCGGGGTGGGGAAAAAGCCCGCCGCACGCAGAAGTGCCCGCACGCCGGGGGATTGCGTGCGGGCACTGGTTCTGGGGTGGGTCAGATCAGGTCGTCCCGGGTGATCTGGCGGTCCTCGATCTGCCAGGCACCGTCCACCCGCACGATGCGGTCCTCGCACAGCGTGCTGGCCTTGATCTCGGGACGTCCGCCCCGCGGCGTCTCGATGACCAGGGCGTAGCAACGCGCGTTCACCGCGCCGTCGGTGACGCCCTCGACCGAGACCATGCCCAGCCAGTGCCGACGCTGGACGCCGGCCTTGGCGTACGCCTCGGTGGCGGCGGCCGCGGCCGCGGTGATGGCCTCACGGCCCACCGCCGGGACCGGCTGCGCGTTGGCGGCGAACACACCGTCGGTGGTGAAGGTGTGGGCCCACTCCTCGACCTTGCCGTCGTCGAGCAGATGCATCTGCTGCGCGTAGAACTGCTGGATCTCCGTGTACAGCCCGGCGGTGGTGGCGGCCTGCGGCAGCTCGGTGACGCTCATGGGGGTCCTCTCCTCCTGGATCTTCCTGCTCCCTGAGCATCACGGCCCCCGCTCGACCCGCGCTGGTGCGCCGGTGGGGGGCCGGAGCCCCGCGAAGGGGTCCAGCCCCGCTCGATACCCGTTCGAGTGCACCGGCGCACGTTGGCCCCCGTACACCAACCCACCCGAGGAGATTCGTATGACTCAGCCCAAGGTCACCAGCGAGCGCCGGGTCGCGCTCATCACCGGGGCGACCAGCGGGATCGGTCTGGCGTCGGCGCGGGCGCTCGGCGCGGCCGGGCTCGCGGTGTTCATCTGCGCGCGCAGCGCCGAGTCCGTGGAGCTCACCGTGAAGGAGCTCCGTGAGGAGGGCCTGGAGGTGTCCGGCGCGACCGCCGACGTCCGCAGCCCCGAGTCCGTCAAGGAGCTCGTGGCCGCCGCCGTCACCGCGTACGGCCGCGTCGACGTCGTGGTCAACAACGCCGGCCGCAGCGGTGGCGGCGTGACCGCCGACGTGTCGGACGAGCTGTGGGAAGACGTCATCGACACCAACCTGAACAGCGTGTTCCGGGTGACCCGCGAGGCGCTCAACGCCGGCGGCATGCGCGAGCGCGGCTGGGGCCGGATCATCAACATCGCCTCCACCGCCGGCAAGCAGGGCGTGGTGCTCGGCGCCCCCTACTCCGCGTCCAAGCACGGCGTGGTCGGCTTCACCAAGGCGCTCGGCAACGAGCTCGCCCCGACCGGCATCACCGTGAACGCCGTCTGCCCCGGCTACGTCGAGACGCCGATGGCGCAGCGCGTGCGGCAGGGCTACGCCGAGGCGTACGACACCTCCGAGGACGCGATCCTCGCCAAGTTCACCTCGAAGATCCCGCTGGGCCGCTACTCCACTCCGGAGGAGGTCGCCGGTCTGGTCGGCTACCTGGCCACCGACACCGCCGCCTCGATCACCGCGCAGGCCCTCAACGTCTGCGGCGGCCTCGGCAACTTCTGACCCCGAGGGGTCGACGACCGACCCCGACGACGAGCCCGACGGCTCCCTCAACTCCCCTATCGCTTAAGGAAGTTACCCCGTGTCCGTGACCGGAACGAAGCACCACACCCTCCACAGCGTCGCCGTCGCCGCCCCCGCCGAGGTCGTGTACGGGATCGTCGCCGATGTCACCAAGTGGCCGCAGTACTTCGGCCCCAACGTGCACGTCGAGCACCTGGAGCGGGACGACCGCGCCGAGCGCATCCACATCTGGGCGACCGCCAACGGCGCCGTCAAGAACTGGATCTCGCGCCGCACCTTCGACCCGCAGCGCCTGCGGGTCGACTTCCGCCAGGAGGTCTCGACGCCGCCGGTGGCGGGCATGGGCGGCGCCTGGGTGGTCTCCCCCGTGGACGCCGAGACCTCGCTGCTCGAACTCCACCACGACTTCGAGGCCGTCGACGACGCCCCGGACTCCGTGGACTGGATCAACTCGGCGGTGGACCGCAACAGCGCGGCCGAGCTGAACAACATCAAGGAACTCGCCGAGCAGCACGCCCAGTTGGACGACCTGGTCTTCACCTTCGACGACACCGTCCGCATGGACGCCGACGCTGCTGATGTATTCGACTTCCTGAACCGGGCCGACCTGTGGCCCGAGCGCCTGCCGCACGTCGCGCGTCTCGACCTGACCGAGGACGAGCCGGGCGTGCAGGTCATGGCGATGGACACCAGCACCGCCGACGGTTCGGTGCACACCACCGAGTCGATCCGCGTCGTCTTCGCCCCGGACCGCATCGTCTACAAGCAGACCACCGTGCCCGGCCTCATGACCGCCCACACCGGTCGCTGGACCATCGTCGAGGTCGAGGGCGGCGTCGATGTGACCTCCCGGCACACCGTCACGCTGCGGACCGACACCATCGAGAAGTACCTCGGTGAGGGCAAGACCGTCGCCGACGCGCGTGCCTATGTGCACCGCGCCCTGTCCACCAACTCCACCAACACCCTTAAGCTGGCCCGCACTTACGCGGAGGCGCTCCGTGGCTGACACCCTGCCCGAGGTGCCCGACCGGCTCGACCAGCTGCTTTCCCGGGCCGCCGCCGCGCACCCCGCGCGGCGCGCCGTCGTCACCGACGACTTCGATATGGACTACGCCACCTTCGACGCCCGGGTCACCGCCGTCGCCGCCGGGCTCCAGGCGCTCGCGCCCGAGCCCACGGTCGTGGCGGTGGGCACCGTCCTTCACCCGGACGTCGCCGTCGCGTACTACGCGGCCGTGCGGGCCGGGCACACCGTGGCCGTGGTCAACCCGCTGCTGCGCGAGGACGACCTGCTGCACGTGCTCGGTCTCGGCGGAGCCCGCGTGGCGCTGCTCGACACCGGTCTGAACGCGCGCCTGGAGCAGGTCCGCGACCGGCTCCCCGAGCTGCGCGAGGTCGTCCTGATCGGCGCCGGTACCGATGGTCTCGACGCGCTCGCCTCCGAGCAGCCCCTCGCCGCCCACGGCAAGGGGCCCGAGGACACCGCCGCCCTCCAGTTCACCAGCGGAACCACCGGGCGCCCCAAGGCCGTTCGGCTCAGCCACCGCAACGTGACCGTCAACGCGGCGCAGATCGCCCAGGCGCACCGGCTCGACGGCGACACGGTCAGCCTGAACCACCTGCCGACCTACCATCCGATGCACCTCAACTCGGCGATCGCCGCGGGCGCCACGCAGGTCCTGTGCGCCTCGCCGGAGCCGTACGCCGCTCTGATGACCGCCAACCGGCATCGGGCGACGATCCTGTACAGCCTGCCGGTGCGGCTCGCCCGGCTCGCGGCCGACCCGGATCTGGACTCCGTCTCGATGACGTCGGTGCGGCGGATCGCTTCCGGCGGCTCCGGCCTTCCGGTGCCGGCCGCGCGCCGCCTGTCCAAGCGGTTCGGCGTGCCGGTCTTCCAGGGGTACGGGCTCGCCGAGACCTCCCCGCTGACCCACAGCGACGACCCGGACCACCCGGTGCACGGCTCGGTCGGCACCCCGGTCGCCGGGACCGAGTGCCGGGTCGTCGACATCGACTCGCGCGCGGTGCTCGCGGCGGGCGGCGTCGGCGAGGTGCAGCTGCGCGGCCCGCAGGTGATGCAGGGGTACGCGGGCGGGCCCGACGGCACCGGCCTTGAGCCGGACGGCTGGCTGAGCACCGGCGATGTCGGCCGGATCGACGAGGACGGCCGGCTGTTCCTGGTGGACCGGCTCAAGGACGTCTTCAAGTGCGACAACTTCCTGGTGGCGCCCTCGGACGTGGAGCGCGTGCTGCGCCGCGACCCGCGGGTCGCCGACGTCGTCGTGGTCGAGCTGGCCGATGTCGAGCACGGCGCGGTCGCGGGCGCCCTCGTGGTGCTCGCCGGCGCCCACCCGGACGACCTCGCCGATGTCATCGCGCAGGCCAATGACGCCCTGCCGTACTACCAGCACGTACGCGACGCCATGACGCTCGACGCGATCCCGCGCTCGGGCAACGGAAAGATCCAACGACGGGTCCTTGCCGAGCAGTTGACACATCGTCAGCCCGTCGCAAGCTGAGCCGGAGAGGCACCGCATGTCCTTCACCGTCATCAACACGTTCACGCTGCTCGACCCGGCGGGCGCCGAGGAGTTCGAGGCCCGCTTCCTGGCCCACGTGGAGTGGATGCGCGCCCAGCCGGGCTTCCTCGCCCACCAGGCGGTCCGCTCGGCCGACCGGCCCGAGGTGTACGTCAACCTCGGCTGGTGGGAGCGGCCCGAGGACTTCCAGAAGGTCCTCGCGAGCGCCACGTTCCAGGAGCACGCCGAGGAATTCCACAAGATCGTCTCCGTGGAGGCCGACCCCTCGATGGGGCTCGCGCGCTTCGACGGCGTCGCGGGCGAGCCCGGCGACGTGCTCTTCGTGGACTTCTTCACCGTCGAGGCCGACAACGCGGACGTCTTTGTCGGGGCCCACCGCGCCCATGCGCAGGCGGCCGCCGCCGTCGACGGCTTCGTCGCCTCCGACCTCGCCAAGTCGCTGTTCGCCCGCCCCGGCGGGTTCACCGCGCTCACCCGCTGGCGCGACGCGGAAGCCGCGCTCGCGGCGACCGCCCTGCCCGAGTACGCGGCCCTCGCCGCGCTCGCCGAGGTGCGCACCGTGCCCGCCGCCCACGTCGCGGGCAACCGCGCCGAGCTCGCCCCGGCCGGCGCCTGACGGCTCGGGAGGCGGGCCCCGCCCAGAACAGAAGGGATTCACCATGGAGTACCGCCGTCTCGGTGCCTCGGGACCGGTGGTCAGCCGGGTCGCGTTCGGGAACTCGCTGACCGCGGGCAACCAGCTGGACGACCGGGCCGCCTCCGCCTGCGTGCGGGCCGCCCTCGACGCGGGCATCACCACGTTCGACACCGCCGACGCGTACGCCGAGGGCCGGGCCGAGGAGCACCTCGGCCGGGCCCTCGCGGGCGTCGACCGGGACGCCGTCGTGATCTGCACCAAGGTCGGCAGGGGCAGCGGGCCCGGCCCGGGCGCGCTGTCGCGGACCCGTATCGCCGAGAGCCTGGACGCCTCGCTGCGCCGCCTCGGCACCGGGCACATCGACCTGTACCAGGCGCACCTGTACGACGATTCGACGCCGCTCGAAGAGACGATGAGCGCCTTCGCGGACGCCGTGGCCGCGGGCAAGGTCCGTTACGTCGGTGTCTCGGAGTGGGCCGCCGACGAGATCGAGCGGGCCGCGGAACTCGCCCGCGACCTCGGCATCGAGCTGGTCTCGAACCAGCCGCAGTACTCGATGCTGTGGCGGGTCATCGAGGCCGAGGTCGTCCCGGCGTGCGCGCCGCTCGGCATCGGGCAGATGGTCTGGTCGCCGCTGGCCGGCGGCGTACTGACCGGAAAGTACAAGCCGGGGCAGCAGGCGCCCGCGGGCTCCCGGGCGGTGGCCGCCAAGGGCGGAGACGTCTCGATCCAGCGCTACCGCTTCCTGTCGGACGAGGTCCTGGCCGCCGTCGGCCGCGTCGCCGAGCTGGCCTCGGAGACCGATCTGACGATGCCTCAACTCGCCCTGGCCTGGGTGCTGCAGAACACCCAGGTCGCCACGGCCGTCATCGGAGCCTCCGCGCCCGAGCAGATCGGCCGCAACCTCGCGGCCGCCGAGGCCGTGCTCGACCCGGAGCTGCTCGCCCGCATCGACGCGGCGCTCGGCCCCGTCGTGGTCACCGACCCCGGGCTGACCCTGAGCCGCATGCTCCGGGCGAAGGCCGCCGCCACCCCCTCCCCCGCCATCCTCTGAGAGGTACTGCGATGAGCACTTCCACGACCGACAGGGAGATCCACCGGACGCGTGCCGGCATCGAGATCGACGCCTCGGCGGACACCGTCTACCGGGCGCTGACCGATGTGGCCGACTGGCCGCTGCTCTACCCCTGGATCGCGCACACCGAGACCCTGAGCCAACAGGGCCAGGACGACGAGGTGAAGTTCTGGGCGGTGCGCCCGGGCCCCGAGGGCGGCCTGCGCATCTGGACGTCCCGGCGCACCCTGGACCCGGTGGCGCTGCGCATGGACTTCGCGCAGCAGGGCTCGGTGGGCCCGATCAAGGAACTCGGCGGCACCTGGGACTTCCTGCCCCGCCCCGACGGCGGCTGCCGGGTGGTGTCCGGGCACTGGTTCACCACGGACGCGGACCCCGCGGAGACGGCGGGCGAGCTCGACCGGCACGGCGGGCTCCAGATGCGCACCCTCAAGTCCAAGACGGAGCAGCCCGGTTCGCTCACCTCCGACGTGATCCGGGTCGAGGACAGCGCGGTCCTGTCCGGCTCGGTCGCCTCGGTGCACGCCCGGCTCCTGGACGCGCTGCCGTGGCGCGACGGCGAGGAGAGCGCCTGGTTCGGCACCCAGGACGACGCGCCGACCGTGCAGATCGAGCACGGCGGCCACACCCTCGTACAGAAACTGCTCACGCCGCCCGCGCCGGCCGAGCTCTACCGGCGCCGCTGGCGTCTGGTGGAGGCGCCCGGCGGGGTCCTGGTGACGGCGGACGTGCTCGCCGTCGCCCCGACCGGCCGCGACCGGGTCCTTGAGATGGCCACCACCGACGTGCGCTCCGCGCTCGCGCTGGCCGGGCAGCGATGACCGCGGCCGCCGAGGAGGTCCGCGCGGGGGCCCGCACCGACGAGGAGCACCGCAGTGACGTGTGCGTCGTCGGGGCGGGCCCCGCCGGTCTGACCCTCGCTCTGCTGCTGCTCAAGTCCGGGGTGCGGGTGAGCGTGGTGGAGCGTTCGCGCTCGCACCAGCGGGAGTTCCGCGGCGAGATCCTCCAGCCGGGCGCGATGACGGTCCTGGACCGGCTCGGCGTGCTCGCCGGGGCCCGCGAGCGCGGCTGCCACGAGCACGACCGCTTCCGCCTGGTGGAGCAGGACCGGGTCCTGCTGGACATCGACTACCGGGCGCTGCCGGCCCCGTACGACCACCTGCTGTCCATCCCGCAGTCCCACCTGTTGACCGAACTCCTGCTGCGCTGCGCCGAGTTCCCCGACTTCGAGTACGTGGACGGCTGCCGCGTCAACGCGCTGCTGCGCGACGAGCGGGGCCGGGTCACCGGGGCCGCCGCCGACGGGCACGTCTTCCACAGCAAGATCGTGGTCGGCGCCGACGGGCGGTTCTCCAAGGTGCGCCGGCTCGCCGGCATCGAGGCGGGCCGCAGCGAGGCCTTCGACCAGGACGTGCTGTGGTTCAAGCTGACCAAGGACGAGCCCGAAGTCAGCCACGACGTACGGGTGTTCAGGAGCGCGGGCACCAGCCCCGTGCTGGCGTACGGGTCCTGGCCCAACCGGATCCAGGTCGGCTGGACGCTGCCGCACGGCGGCTACAAGAACGTGGTCGCCGAGGGCCTCGGCCACGTCAAGGCGCAGCTGTCGAAGGCGGTGCCGGCGTACGCGGACCTGATCGAGGAGCAGATCACCTCGCTGCGCGACCTCAGCCTGCTCGACGTGTTCTCCGGGCGCGCCGAGCGCTGGGCCACCGACGGCCTGGTCCTGATGGGCGACGCGGCGCACACGCACAGCCCGATCGGCGCGCAGGGCATCAACCTGTCGGTGCAGGACGCGGTCGTGCTGCACCCGCTGCTTGTCGAGTCGGTGGGCCGGGGGGATGCGAGCGCGGCGTTCCTGGCCCGCTTCGAGGAGCGCCGGGCGCCCGACATCGCGACGATGATGCGGCTCCAGGGCATGCAGTCCAAGGCGATGCTGTCGACCGGCACGTTCGCGACGCGGGTGCGCCCGAAGCTCGCGGCCGTCGTCAAGCACACCCCGGTCTACCGCAAGGTGCTGCGCACCATCGCGTTCGGCAACCCGTCGATCGAGGTGGCCGAGGGGCTGTTCACCACCCGTTGAAAAGTACGCGACGCGAAAGGCGGGCCGGGTCTCGAAGACCCGGCCCGCCTTTCGGTGTGCGGTGGTTCGCGGTGCTCAGACGGTGGCGACCTCGGTGCGGGCCGAGTCGACGACCGCCTTGTACAGGCCGCCCTTGACCTCGGCGTGCACGGCCATGGTCTTGGCGTCGGCGGCCATCTCGGGGCTCTGCAGGACCGGCAGGTAGGCCTGGGGGCCGCTCCACCAGCCGATGTTGACGTAGGCGCCGGTCTCGCGGTTGGAGTGCACCAGCTGGTGGCCGAGGAAGCCCTCGTGGCCCTTGACGAAGGACAGGTGGCCGAGGAAGGAGCCCTCGAAGGCCTGCTGGTCGGCGCCCTCGCGCAGGGTGAACGTGGTGAGCGCGACGGCCGCGTCCGCGGACGGCACCGCGAGCTCGCCGAGGCCGTCCGCGGACGGCACCGCGAGCTCGCCGAGGCCGTCGGCCGCGTTCTGGCCGGCCAGGACCGGGCCGTGCACGCTGGTGATGGCGGCGAGGTAGACGAAGCGGCTGCTGACGGCGGTGAAGAACTGCCAGTCGCCGACGACCGTGCGGTGCGCGTCCGCGTCCCGCCACCAGGTCAGGATGACGAAGTTGTCGGGCTCCTTGATGCCGCGGAGCAGCGCGGTGCGCAGCAGACCGTCCTTGGCGGCGACGGCCTCCTTGTACTTGAGGTAGGCCTTCTCGAACTCGGCGCCCTTCGCCTTGTGCTTCTCCTTGAGGACGAAGTGGGCGACCGCGACGACGGGGCTGTTCTCGCTCATGGGGTGTGACTCCGAATCTGAGTGGGTGTGTGGTTACGCGGTGACCGGCTGGTGCGCATAGGCGTGCACGTACTTGTCGAGGACCGTGCGGTAGTAGTCGGGCCCGAAGCCGAGCCCGTACACCGGCGGCACGAGACGGCAGAGCTTGTCGATGGAGACGGGCTGGGCGCCGGAGGCCTCCACGTAGGACTTCTCGGCGCGGGTGCCGAGCAGGTGCTCCATGTGCGTGACGACGTCCTCGATGTGCGGGGCGTGGCCCGAGGCGACGTTGACGACGTCACGGGTGCGGCCGTCGACGAGCAGCGTGTGCACGATCTTGATGACGTCCTCGACGTCGATCAGGTCGCGCTGCGCGCCGCGGTAGACCCGGATCTCGCCGCTCACCAACTGCCGTACCAGGGCGGGCAGTAGCTGGTGGGCGGGCTGGTTGAAGCCGACGACGTGCGACAGGCGCAGGATCAGGTACTCGACGTCCGAGGACTTGACGACCGCTTCGAGGGAGAGCTTGTGGCGGCCGTACGGGGTCGCCGGGTAGACGGGGCCGTCCTCGCGGCCGGGCGAGGCGTCGGGCACCGAGTACATCCCGGCGGACGCCGTGGAGAAGAACACCAGGCGTTTGCCGGTCTTCTCGCAGTGCCGCAGCACCTCGTACAGGCGCTTGGACTCCCGGGTGTACTGCTCCGGCGGAATGTCACCGGCGGCCGAGACCCCGGCGGCCAGCGCCACCACGTCGGGGTGGTGTCCGGCGATGCCTGCCAGGTGTCCGGCCAGGAAGCCCCTGCCGACTATCTCCATGGGGTGTGCCAACTCCTTGTGGTGGGCGGCTTGTTCAGGCTGCGGCGGGCTCGGCCCAGGCCGGGATCTCCAGGATTTCCAGCACGGCGGTGGTGATGGTGTAGCCCGCGCCGCCGCCGTAGAGCATCACGTGGTCGCCGGGCTTCAACTGGCCGGTGAGCAGCAGGTCTTCGAGGCCCGCGGCCCAGTCCCCGGCCCCGATGTGGCCGCTGCGGCGGGCGAACTCCCAGGTGGTCTCGGACTCGTCCACGCCGAGCAGGTGGTGGATCTGGAAGGGGCCCTTGATCCGGCCGGTGGAGGGGATGATGACGTACGCGATGTCGTCCATCTCAAGCCCGGCGTCGTCGAGGACGGCCTGCTTGGCCTCCTGCATCACCTTGCCGAAGCGGATGTTGGTCATCGTCTCGTCGCTGACGGCCTTCTGGGCGTCGCCGCGTGCGGTGAGGTCGATCTGCCGCTCGGCGGCGCGCGAGACCGGGCCGAACTCCTCGTCACCGCGGGCCATCGGCTCAAGGGAGTTGTCCGCGACGGTCGCCGTGGCTTTGAGGCGGGCGAAGCCGCCTTCTGTGGACAGGATGGTGGCGGTGGCGCCGTCGGCGTAGGCGTTGCCGTGCCGCAGCTGCCAGCGGTTGGCGCCGGGGCCGCCGAAGCGGTCGGCGGTGGTGAGCATGACCGCGCTGCCCTTGCCGTAGCCGGCCTTGAGGTGGGCGGCGGCCAGGTCGAGCCCGCTGATGCCGATGTTGCAGCGCTGCTGCACATCGAGGCCGGGCACGGTGGCGCCGACGGTCCGCTTGGCGATGTAGGACGCGGCCGGCCAGATGTCGAGGCCCTGGAACCAGGTGCTGCCGTGCAGGAGCAGGGAGTACGCGGACTTGTTCAGGCCGGAGCGCTCGTGTGCGGTGCGGCCGGCGGCGACGGCCATGTCCGGCGGCGCCGTCCAGCCCTCCTCCTCGCTCTCGCGGGCGATCCGCACGGACTCGTACCCGAAGTCGTCGATCCACTCCTGGCCGCACTCCCCGGCCGCGACGGCCTCGGCCACCGGGACGGGCTCGGGCAGCCAGCTGCCGAGCGAGGCGACATAGATCTCGTTCCAACGCATCCAGCTACTCCCCTGTTCGGCGGTTCGGTCGGTTCCTTCGGGCATACGGCATGCGCCCAAGGTCGCCACCGCCTCTCGAATAGGACTTGAGTGCGGGCGGGGAAAGCCCGGCCCATGGCGGCTCAAGTGGAGTTCGAGTGGGGCGGGTCACGCTCTTGGCCATACCGACGGGCGGCCCGTGAGGGCCGCCCCCACCCCCCAATCGGAGACCCGCCGTGCGCATCCTGTTCACCGCCCATGCGGGCAAGTCGCATCTGCGCCTGCTGATCCCCCTGGCCCAGGCCGCCGTCCGGGCCGGGCACACCGTCGCCGTGGCCGACGACGAGTCCATGCGCGAGGAGAGCGTGAGCTACGGCCTGGAGTTCTTCCCGGCCGGGTTCGACTGGGCCAAGGACCCCTTCTGCATCGAGGCGATCGCGCTTCCGCTGTTCCGGGCCGACCAGGAGGCGTACGAGGAGGGGCTCGTGGAGTGTGTGCTCGGGCCGCCCGCCCTGGCCGCGGCCCGCGACATCCTGAAGATCGCCGCCGACTGGAAGCCCGACCTGATCGTCCGCGAGGGCGAGGAGATGGGCGGCCTGCTCGCCGCCGAGTCGCTCGGCATCCCGCACATCGCGGTGGCCGGCGGCTCGACCCATCTGCTGCTTCCCGCCGTGACGCACGAGCCGCTGAACAAGCTGCGGGCCGAACTCGGCCTGCCCGCCGACCCCGACGACAACTCCGCCTACGGGCACGGCCTCATCAGCTGGCTCCCGGCCGAGTGCACCGGCGACGACCTGGACCCGCGCACCCTGCGCCACTACCGCCAGACCACCCCGTACCGCAGCGACGACAAGGCCCTGCCCTGGCTCGCCGAGCTGCCCGACGACAAGCCGGTGGTGTACGCCTCCATCGGCACGATGGCGCCGTCGATGCCATGGAAGTCCGACGAGGTGCTGCACGCGGTGATCGAGGCGGTCTCGGGGCTCGACTGCACCGCGCTGGTCTCGATCGGCGTGGGCCGCGACCCCGAGGAGTTCGGCGAAGTCCCCCCGCACGTGCGGCTGCTCACCGAGTGGGTCCCGCAGGACGTGCTCCTGGAGGCGGCCGACGTGTTCGTCACGCACGGCGGCCACAGCAGCATCCGCGAGGGCCTGCGCAGCGGTACGCCGATGCTCGTCACGCCGATGTACGACGACCAGCCCAACTCGGCCGAGCACGTCGCCGAGGTCGGCAGCGGCATCAACCTGCCCGCCTACTGGGTCACCGGCGAGACCGTCACCGAAGCCCTCGGCCGGCTGCTCACCGAGCCTTCCTTCCAGCGCAGGGCCTCCGCCGTGCGGCGCTCGGTCCTCGCCTGCCCGCCGGTGGAACAGCTGGTCACCGACCTCGAAGAACTCGTCGCCGCGCACGCGGTCCAGGAGGAGACATGCGCGTCCTAGTGACCGCTCTGGTCCCCAGCCACATCGTGCCGATGGTGCCGCTGACCTGGGCGCTGCGGGCGGCCGGACACCAGGTGCTGGTGGCCGGCGACGCCGAGCTCGTGAAGTTCGCGGCCGCGGCCGGCCTCGACACCCGCCTCGTCGGCGGCGGCGAGACCCGCCAGCGGCTCACCCGGCCCGGCGCCGTGGCGATGCCCGACCGGGCCGGCATGGACCGCCGCGCGGACTCCGAGTGGGACGCGGTCGGCGAGCGCTGGCGCACCCGGCTCGGCGGCTACATCGACGACCTGGTGAACCTCGGCCGGGCCTGGGAGCCCGACCTGGTGGTGACCGACCCGGTGGAGTTCGGCGGACTCGTCGTCGCCGGTGCCCTCGGCGTGCCCGGCATCATCCATCGCTGGGGCCCCGACGACTTCACCAGCCCGCTGCTTCGCCAGGCCAAGGTCCAACTGCACGACCTGTGCGCCGAGTTCGGGGCCGACGGCTTCCCCGACCCGGCCCTCATCATCGACCCGAGCCCGGCCTCGCTGCTCCCCGAGGGCGACAACACCCCGGGCCTGCTCTCGCGGTACGTCCCGTACTGCGGCACCGCCGAACTGCCCGACTGGGCGGTCGTACGGCCCGAGCGGCCCAGGGCCCTGCTGTGCCTGGGCATGTGGCACGGCCGGGTGCTCGCCGAGACGGGCGAACTGCCGCTGGGCTTCCGGAACGTCCTGGACGCGTGCACCGAGCAGGGCCTGGACGTGCTGTTCCCGATCGACGCCCAGTACCACTCGGCGCTCGCCGGGATCCCGTCCTCCGTCAAGGTCGTCGACCGCTTCCCGATCGGACCGGTGATGCGCCACACGGCCCTCGCCGTCCACCACGGCGGCAGCGGCACCAGCATGACCTCGTTCGCCTCGGCCGTCCCGCAGCTGGTGCTGCCCGGCGACAAGCCGTTCCTCCAGACCACCGGCCGGCTCGTCCAGGAGTCCGGATCCGGGCTCAGCCTCGCCACCGAGGCCGAGCAGCACGACCCGCAACTCGTCCGGGAGGCTCTCCTCGGCCTTCTTGAGGACGAGCGTCACCGCAAGGCCGCGCACGACGTACGCGCGGAGATCGAATGCCTGCCAGGCCCCACGGAGCTGGTCCACACCTTGGAAGGGCTGATCTGACATGCGCTCACTCACACAGGAAAGGGAACAGGTGCCACCCCCCATGGCAGAACAGCACGGCCCGCCCGCGGTCGTCTTCAAGGGTGTCGTCAAGGAGTACGGCAGCGTCCGCGCCGTCGACGGGATCGATCTGACGATCGGCCGCGGTGAGACGGTCGCCCTCCTCGGCCCCAACGGCGCCGGCAAGTCCACCACCATCAACATGCTCCTCGGACTGTTCCCGCCGGACCAGGGCACCATCGAGGTCTTCGGCAAGAAGCCCGAACTCGCCATGCGCGCAGGGCACTTGGGGGCCATGCTCCAGGAGGGGAAGATGATTCCCCGGGTCTCGGTGCGCGAGCTGGTCGACTTCGTGCGCCAGACCTACCGCAAGCCGCTGCCGCTCCAGGAGGTCCTGGAGCTCGCCGAGCTCACCAAGATCGCCACCCGTAACGTGGACCGGCTCTCCGGCGGCCAGGCCCAGCGCGTGCGGTTCGCGCTCGCCCTGGCCGGCGACCCGGACCTGGTGGTCCTCGACGAGCCGACCGCCGCCCTCGACGTCGAGTCGCGGCGCGAGCTGTGGGCCGCGATGCAGCGGTACGCCGAGCGCGGCAACACCGTCCTCTTCTCGACGCACTACCTCGAAGAGGCCGACGACAGCGCCGACCGCGTCGTCGTCATCGCCTCGGGCCGGGTCGTCGCCGACGGCACGACCTCGCAGATCAAGTCCATGATCGAGGGCCGCACGGTCAGCTTCGTGCCGCGCGGCGCCCAGAACGGCTTCGACCTGCTGCCGGGCGTCAGCTCCGTGGAGTTCCGCGGCGGCCGCGTCCACCTGCGCACCAGCGACTCCGACTCGACGGTGCACGCACTGTCGCGCGCCGACGCCTTCACCGACCTGGAGGTCTCGGGCGTGGGCCTGGAGGAGGCCTTCATCGCGCTCACCCACCAGTCCCGCCACGCGGCCGCCGCTCCGGAAGGACGGACCAACTGATGCTCGGTTACATCCGCCTCGAAATCCTGCGGCTCGTCCGCAACGGCGGCTACCTCATGATGAGCCTCATCATGCCGGTCGGCCTGTACGTCACCCTCGCGGGCGGCGGCCCCGACCAGGAGTCCCTGGTGCGGGCCATGGTCGGCGCGGCCGCGTTCGGCGCGCTCGGCGTGGTCATCACCAACGGCACCGGCATCGCCGAGGACCGGGCGCTCGGCTGGCTGCGCCAGCTGCGGCTCACCCCGCTCTCGCCGGTCCAGGTGGTCATCGCCCGCGGCGCGGTCGCCACCTGCCTCGGCATCCTGCCGATCGTGGTCATCGGCCTGATCGGCAAGTTCTACCGGGGCGTCGACCTCTCGCCCGGCACCTGGCTGGAGATCTTCCTGCTGCTCTGGGTCGGCATCGCCCCGCTCGCGATGCTCGGCATCGGCATCGGCTACCTCTTCAAGGCACAGCTCGCGCAGATCGCCGGCACCGTCTCGTACCTGACCC
Source organism: Streptomyces sp. NBC_00212 (assembly GCF_045206365.1). Taxonomy (NCBI): domain Bacteria; kingdom Bacillati; phylum Actinomycetota; class Actinomycetes; order Kitasatosporales; family Streptomycetaceae; genus Streptomyces; species Streptomyces sp. NBC_00212. The sequence continues at coordinate 5,839,091 of NZ_CP108115.1, read as the reverse complement.
TGACGCTGCTCGGCGGCCTGATGATGCCGACCGACAGCCTTCCGCAGTGGCTGCAGCCGCTGTCGAAGGAGACCCCGGTCTACCGCTACGCCCAGCTCTCCTGGGACGCGGCGGCCAACTCCGCGCCGAGCGGCACCGGGCTCGGCGTGCTCGCCCTGTGGACGGCGCTGCTCGCGGCCTTCGCCGCCTTCGCCTACCGCAGGGGCGGCCGTCGCGCCTGATCCGTACCGCGTCCGAAGTGCCCGCAGGGACTCCCCCTGCGGGCACTTTCGTGTTCGTACCGGACGCGAGTCGCATTCGAGCGGGTGCCCCCACCCTTGCCCTGCCACTGACCGTACGCGATGGAGTGAGGCAACTGAATGCGCGTGTTGTTCGTGGGGCACGGCCCGGCCCATGTCCCCTGGATCATCCCGCTCGCCTGGGCCTGCCGCCTTGCGGGCCACGAGGTGCGGGTAGCGGTGCGGCCCCAGTGCGTGGCCCCCGTCACCCGGGCCGGTCTGGTGGCCGTGCCCGTCGGCGACGAGGCCGCCACCGCGGAGGTCGCGGCCCGTCAACTGGGCCTGGGCCCCGGGCGGTTGAAGGCGGCCGCCGAGTCCGTGGCCGTCCTCGACGCCGATCTGAGCGAGGCGCTCATCGAGAAGATGATCGCCGTCGCCGACACCCTCACCGACGACCTCGTCGACTTCGCCCGCTTCTGGCGCCCGGACATCGTGGTGCACGACACCGCGGCCGCCGCGGGCCTGGTGGCCGCCGCCGCGATCAAGGTTCCGGCGGTCGGCCACACCTGGGGCGTCTCGCTCGGCGTGCACTGCGAGAGCGAGGCGGAGCTGCGCCCCTCCTACGCGAAGCTCTTCGAGCGCTTCGGCGCCGACCCGGTGGTCGGCCCCTCGGTGTGGATCGACCCGTGCCCGCCGGGCCTTCGCCCGCCGCACGGGGTGCGCCGCGCCAACATGCGCTACATCCCGTTCGCCGGCCCGGCCGCGCTGCCCGACTGGCTGCGCGCCGAGCGCCCCTCGGGCCGGCCGCTGGTCTGCGTGACCGGCGGGGTCACCACCTCCGCCCTGGACGAGGTGCGCGACCACGTGGTCCGCTCCCTGCTCGGCCTGGACACCGACGTGGTCCTCGCGGTCACCCCCGAGCAGGCGGCCAACACCGGCCAACTCCCGGACGGCGTACGGATGGTGGAGTCGTTCCCGCTCGACGTGCTGCTCGCGCACTGCGACGCGCTCGTCCACCACGGCGGCGTGGGCAGCGGGCTCATCGCCGTCACCCACGGCCTTCCCCAGCTCCTGCTGCCGCGCAACGCCTTCCAGGAGCACTGGTCCCATCTGGTGCGCGCGTCCGGCGCGGGCACCGCGCTGCCCGCCGACGCCGAGGAGGGCGCGGTCGGCGCGGCCGTCCAGGACCTGCTGACCCGCCCCTCCTACCGGGAGCGGTCGAAGGCGCTGCGGGCCGAGACCGACCGGATGCCCACCCCCGACCAGCTCGTGGGCTTCCTGGAGGAGTGCGTGAGAGCCGGTCACACGGACGTTCCCACACCTGAGGAGACAGGAAGACGATGACCGTACTCCTTGAGCCCACGACGGGCACGAACCGCTTCGTGCGGGGCGAGACGATGCACGGCCTGTTCCAGGACGCGGCCCGCCGCTTCCCCGAGGCAACCGCCGTCTCCCACCGGGGAGCCGGCGTTTCCTACCGCGACCTCGACGCCGCCTCCGACGGGTACGCGGCGCTGCTGCAGGCCCACGGCGTGCGCCGCGGGCAGCTGGTGCCGGTGCTCATGGAGCGCGGCACCCCGCTGATCGCGGTCCTGCTCGCGCTGTTCAAGTGCGGGGCCGCCTATTCGTTCCTGGACGCCCGGTGGCCCGTCGACCGGCTCGAAGGAGTGATCGGCCAGCTGGGCGCGCCGCTCCTGGTGACCACCGTGGACGGCGACTGGTCCGTTCCCGCCTGGACGCCGCCGGCCGAGGACCTGACCCTCACCGCGGCGCGCGGCCTGACCCCCGCGCCGGTCGCGGTGACCGGCGCCGACGCCTGCTCGGTGTTCTTCACCTCCGGCTCCACCGGCACCCCCAAGGGCGTGGTGTCCAGCCACGAGAACGCGGTGCGCCTGTTCGACGGCGCCTTCTACGCCGAGCTCGGCCCCGGCACCGTGATGCCGCAGACCGCTCCCCCCACGTGGGACGGCTTCACCCTGGACTGCTGGAGCATGCTCCTGACCGGTGGACGGACCGTCCTGCTCGACGAGACGGTCCTGGTGCCGCGCACCTTGCGCGCGCTGATCGCCGAGGAGGGCGTGAACGGCGCGTTCATGACGACGCAGCTGTTCAACATGCTGGTCACCACCGATGTGGGGGCCTTCGCCGGGATGAAGTGGCTCTCCATCGGCGGTGAGCGGGCCGCCCCGACCCGGGTGCGCGCCTTCCTCGCCGCCCACCCCGGCATCCGTCTGGTGAACGTGTACGGGCCCGTCGAGTGCGGCGCCGTCGTCACCGCCCACCAGGTGCGGCCCGAGGACTGCGACGACCCGGCCGGCATCCCGCTCGGCCACGCGCTGGCGCACACGGATGTGTACGTCCTGGACGGCACCCGGGTGTGCGCGCCCGGCGAGACCGGCGAGCTGTGCCTGGGCGGCCCGGGCCTCGCCCGCGGCTACCTCGGCAACCCCGCGCTGACCGAGGAGGTCTTCGTCGAGGCCGAGATCGACGGCAGGCTCCAACGCCTTTACCGTACGGGCGACTTGGGCAACCGGTCGGCCGAGGGCGTGTTCCACTACACCGGCCGCGGCGACCGCCAGATCAAGATCCGGGGCCACCGGATCGAGCCCGCCGAGGTCGAGCGCACCGTGGAGCGGGTGGCCACGGTCACCGGCGCCGCGGTCGTGCCGGTGCCCAAGCCCGACGGCTCCTACCACGGGCTCGCGCTGTTCTACACGCGCGGCGAGGGCGGGGCCGGGCCGGAGGAGCTGCGCGAGCGGCTCGCCGAGCTGCTGCCCGAGTACCTGGTGCCGCGCCGCGTCCAACTCCTCGACCAGTTCCCGCAGTTGGCGAACGGCAAGATCGACCGGCGGGAGCTGGCCGCGCGGGTCCGCCCGGAGCCGGAGCGCGCCGAGGAGCCCGCCGAGTCGTTCGAGGGCACCGCGGCGCTGGTCGCCGCGGGGTTCCGGGCGGCCCTCGACGCCGAGCGGGTGCCGGGCGACGTCTCGTTCTTCGAGCTCGGCGGCAGCTCCCTGGAGGCGGCCCAGCTGTGCCAGCACCTGGACGCGGTGCTCGGCGCGGCCGTCCAGCCCTCGCAGATCTTCCGCACCCCGACCGTGCGCCGGCTCGCCGCGTGGCTGGACGCCACCGCGCGCTCGGCCGAGGCCGCCGACGCCCCGGTGCCGGGACTTGAGCCCGGCGAGATCCTGCTGCCGCCCGAACAGGCCGGCTTCCTGTTCGCCGCCGCCCACGACAAGGACGGCCTCGGCGGTCTGTGCCGGATGACCTGGTGGATCGAGGGACCGGTCGACGTCGACGCCCTCACGGCCGCGGTCGGCGACGTCCACCTGCGCCACCAGGCCCTGCACGCCCGCTACTTGATCCGCGACAACGAGCTCGGGTACGCGGTGGTGCCGCCGGCCCCGGCCGACGCCGAGGTGATCCGGCTGCCCGACGCCGCCGACGAGGAGGCCGCGGCCACCGCGTGGCTGACGGCCGCGCTCACGCCGCTGGCCGTCCGGGACGCCGAGGTGTGGCGGTGCGCGGTCGTGCGCGCCGAGGACACCGCGCGCACCCTGTTCGGCCTGGTCGCCCACCACGTCGCGTTCGACGGGGCCTCCGAGACGGTGCTCGCGGCCGACCTGTCGCTGGCCTACGCCGCCCGGCTCTCGGGCCGCGCCCCCGAGTTCCCCGCACCGGCCGCGACCCTCGCCGAGGTGTCCGCCGACCACCGCAGGGTGATCGCCCGGGTCGACCTGGCGGCGCAGGCCGAGTACTGGGAGGACCACCTGGAGCTCCAGGAGCCCCTGGAACTGCCGGGCCGCGCCGACAACGACCGCAACGCCGGGCCCGGCTACTCCCCCGCGCGCACCGTGACCAACGCCGAGCTCGCCCGCTGGGACGAGCGGGCCCGCGCGCTCGGCACCACCCGCTTCGCCATGCTCGCGGCCCAATTCGGCCTCGTACTGCGGGACTTGACCGGGCAGAGCGACATCGCCGTCAAGGTTCCGGTGGCCCGGCGGGGCAGCGAGGTGCTCGCCTCCGCCGTCAGCTGCCGGGTCGACCTGCTCTTCCTGCGCTTCTGGCCGCCGCACAAGGACGACGGCTCCGGGCTCCTGGAGCAGGCGGTGACCCATGTCGACGAGGCCCTCGCCGCCCAGGAGACCGGCGGCGCCCAGCTGGCCCGCACCGTGGTGCTCACCGGCGGCGGCGAGTCCCTGCGCCCGATGCCGAGCTTCCTGATGCAGGACGACCCGGACCCGAGGCTCGAACTCGCCCACTGCACCGCCCAGTTGTCCCGCATCGGCGCGCCCACCATGTTCACCGAGCTGGAGCTGGACGTCCGCACCACCGCGGACGGCGCCCTGATCACCGCCTCGGTACGCACCGACCGCATCCCGGCCGAGATCGCGGACCGGGTGGTGATCGCGTACACCGAGGGCCTGCGCCGCGGCCCCGCCGCTCCCATCACACCCGAGGACACCTCATGCGTGTACTGATCCTGAGCAGCCCCGAGTCCACCCACTTCACCTGCATGGTGCCGCTGGCCTGGGCGCTGCGCGGCGCCGGGCACGAGGTCCTGGTCGCAGGCCAGCCCGACATCATCCCGATGGCCCGTTCGGCGGGCCTCAACACGGTCACCGTGGGACGGCAGTTCTTCGGCAAGGACCTGCTCAGCCCGCCGCTGCCGCCGAACAAGCGGCCCATCGAGATCGTCGGGCCGCTCACCCCGAAGATGACCATGATCGGCTCCCGGGTGTGGGTCCTGCACACCCGCTACATGGCGCCCAAGTACCTGGAGGTCGCCGAGCGGTTCAAGCCGGACCTGGTGATCTCGGAGATCTTCGACTGGGTCGCCTGTCTGATCGGCGGCGTCCACAGGATCCCGGTGGTCTCGCACCGCTGGGGCGTCGACCCGATGAGCCACCTGATGCGGGCCACCGCCGAGGACCTGCTCCAGGGCACCTGCGAGCGCCTCGGCATCGAGGGCGGCCTCCCGAAGCCCGACCTGCTGCTCGACCCGGCCCCGCCGCAGCTCCTCGTGGCGGGCGCACCGGCCGGCGCGCCGATCCGGCACATTCCGTTCAACGGCACCGGCCACGTGCCGAGTTGGCTGCGCCGGCGGGGCGACAAGCCCCGGGTCTGCGTGACCATGGGCCGCCAGACCATCTCGCTCGGCGGGCTCCCGATGTTCCGCGGCATCGTCCAGGCCTTCGGCGACCTGCCGGAGACCGACGCGGTGATGACCGTGCAGGAGGAGTTCGTCGACGAGCTCGGCACCATCCCGTCGAACGTCACCATCATCCCGCCGACGCCGCTCAACGGCTTCCTCGACAAGACGGACGCGGTGGTCACCCACGGCGGCGCCAACACCCTGCTCGCCGTGGCCAGTTTCGGCGTCCCGCAGCTGATCATGCCGCAGCTGGTCGACCAGTTCGAGGGCGGCGACCTGCTCGCCGCCGCCGACGCCGGTCTCACCCTGCGCACGGCCGAGGCGCAGAACGACCCGGCCCAGGTGGCCGAGGCCGTGCGCACCCTGCTCGCCTCGGAGCGGATCACCAAGGGCTCGACCGTCCTCGCCGAGACCATGGCCGCCATGCCCAGCCCCGCCGCCGTCGTCCGTGACCTGGAGAACCTCCGATGCGCGTACTGATCACCAGCACCCCCGTCGACACGCACTTCCTGCCCATGCTGCCGCTGATCCGGGCGCTCACGGAAAAGGGCCACGAGGTGCTCGTGGCGGGGCAGCCCGACGTCACCGGGCCGGCCGAGGCGGCGGGCCTCGCCACCGCCACGTTCGGCGAGGCCTTCCACTACATGGACCTGCGCCGGGGCCGGCGGCCCGAGGGCCTGCGCCCCATCGAGGTGGTGGGCCGCCCGCCGGCCCAGCAGATCGACGGCGCCGCCCAGATGTGGCGCAACCACGCCCCGTACTTCCTGTACGACTACCTGGAGCTGGCCCGCGAGTGGCGGGCCGACCTGGTGATCTCGGACCACATGGAGTTCGCGGGCCCGGTCGTCGCGAAGGTGCTCGGCATCCCCAGCGTGTGGCACCGCTGGGGGGTGGCCCCCACCACCACGTTCATGCTCGGCCAGACCCGGATGTGGCTCGGCCCGCTGTGCGAGCGGCTCGGCCTCGGCTCCGTCCCCGAGCCGGACCTGATCCTCGACCCGGCGCCGCCCACCCTGGCGAGCACGGAGGCCCCGGCCGCCCGGCCGATCCGCCCCGTGCCGCACACCGGCGACGGCACGCCCTGGACGTACGCCGCCCCGCCCGGGCGCCGGGTCGCGGTGGCGCTCGGCGGCTACACCCTCGACCTCGACGGCGCCCCGCTGGTGCGCCGGATCGTCGACGCGCTGGCCTCGGCGGGCGGGGTGGAGGCGGTCGTCTCCGCGGCCCCCGAGCACCGGGCCGCGATCGGCACCCTGCCCGCGGGCATGGCGTACTCCGAGGAGACGGCCCCCGGTCTGCTCTTCCCCGGCGCCGACCTCGTGGTCCACCACGGCGGGCCCGGCTCCACCCTGGCCGCGGCCGCGCTGGGCATCCCCCAGCTCGTGCTCGCCCAGCTCGACGAGACGTTCCTCGCCGGCGACAAGGTGGCCGCCGCGGGCGCCGGGATCACCCTGGACACGGCAGAGCGGCAGAACAGCGCCGCCGAACTGGCCGACAGCGTCCGCCAGTTGCTCACCGAACCCGCATACCAGTCGGGCGCCCGGCGGCTGCGCGCCGAGATCCAGGACATGCCGGCCCCGGCCGAAACCGTCACCCTGCTCGAAGAATTGACGACACGTCAGGAGGTACTGGCGTGAGCACAAACGTGACCGCCGAAACCACCACCAGCGAGACGGACACCAAGGCCGACGAAAAGGTGACCAAGGAGAAGAAGCCCAATCCGAACGGGATGAGCGACATCCAGGTCCTGGTGTTCATCGTGTGCGCGATGGCCACCATGACGCTGGCCCTGCTCGACGGCTCGATCATCTCCTCGGCCGTCCTGCCGATCGTGCGCGACCTCGACCCGGCCCACGGCATCGACCGCTTCCCCTGGCTGATCACCGCGTACCTCCTTGCCGCGACGGCCGCGCAGCCGCTGTACGGCAGGCTCAGCGACAGCTACGGGCCGCGCCGGATCTACCTGGCCGCGCTCGGCACGTTCCTCGCGGGCTCCGCGCTGTGCGCCACCGCGCACTCGCTCACCCAGCTGATCGCCTTCCGCGCGGTCCAGGGGCTCGGCGGCGGCGGCCTGATGAGCATGACGCTGATCGTGATCGCCACCCTGTACCCGCCCAAGTCCCGCGCCGGGCGCTCCAACGCGGGCGGCGCGCTCATCGCGGCCGGCATCATCGCCGGGCCCATGATCGGCGGCCCGCTCAGCGAGAACCTGTCCTGGCGCTGGATCTTCCTGCTCAACGTGCCGCTCGCGGGCCTCGCGCTCGCCGGTGTGGCCTGGGCGCTGCGGCTCCCGGTGAAGGGCACCCAGCAGAAGGTCGACATCCTCGGCTCGGTCCTCATCGCGGCCGCCACCTGCGCGCTGCTGCTCGGCGTGAAGGCGTACGGCGAGCACAACTCGTTCTCCGGTCCGGTGCTGCCCTACTTCTACGGCGGCTTCCTGATGGCCGGAGCATTCGTCGCGCGGCAGCTGAAGGCGGCCGATCCCCTGATGCCGCTCACCCTGTTCAAGGACAAGGTGTTCCGGCCCGCGGCGATCCTCCAGTTCGTGGGCGGCTTCGCGCTGCTCTCGCTGCCGGTGTTCCTCATCAACTACCTGAACATCGTGCGGGGCGTCTCGCTGGACGCGGTCGGGCTCCATCTGATCCCGCTCGCCGTCGGCGTGGTCCTGGTCTTCCTCGGCTGGGGCAAGATCATCACCCGTACCGGGAAGTGCAAGGCGGTCCTGGTGGTCACCACGGCGACGGCGACCGCCGCCGTCGCCGGGCTCGGGTTCACCGTGGCCGACGCGCCCGTCTGGGAGCTCGACCTGCTGCTCCTGCTGCTCGGTGTGGGCCTGGGAGGCGTGACCCAGATCGCGCTGTTCATGACCCAATCCGCCGCCGCGCCCGACCAGTTGGGCGTGGTCACCACCACCTCGCGGTTCGCGACGATGCTGGGCACCACCATCGGCGGCACCGTGCTCGGCGCGGTCCTCAGCGCGCGCTTCGCCTCGGCCGCCGGCGCCTCGGGCATCAAGGACCCGGACGCCGCGGCAGCCCAGCTCGCCGGGCTCGACGCGGAACGGCGCCACCTGGTGACGGACGCCTTCGCGCACGCCACGTCCACGCTGCTCCTGGTGGCCGCGGGGCTCCTGCTGCTCGCGCTGGTGACGGCCCTGGTCATGAAGGACGTCGACGTGAACACCGCGGCGGACGGCGAGTCCGACGAGACCTCGCAGGAGCCCGCCGCCACCCAAGAACCCGCCGAAGAGGCCGCCCCACAGTCCGAGGAGGACGACGAAGATGCGCGTACTGATGCTGAGCACCCCCTTCCCCACCCACTTCACCCCCATGGTGCCGCTGGCCTGGGCGCTGATGGGAGCGGGCCACGAGGTGCTGGTCGCCGCGCAGCCTGACGTCACCGACGCGGCCCGCGCCGCCGGGATCTCGGCCGTCGACATCGGCGACCGCTTCCACGGCCTCGACGTCCTCCAGCGCCATCTCCCGGACGGGGTACGCCCGTTGGAGCTGATGGGCCCGACCCCGCCGGAGAAGATGGCGGGCACGACCAAGCTGTGGGAGACCCACGCCCGCTATCTGGTGAGCTCCTACTTGGAGTTCGCCCGGGAGTGGGGGCCCGACCTGATCGTGTCGGAGCAGATGGAACTGGCGGGCCAGCTCGTCGCGGGCGCGCTCGGCATCCCGAGCGTGCAGCACCGCTGGGGCGTCGACCCGCTGAGCGGCCCCTCGCGCGCCTCGGCCCGCAACTTCCTGTACGGGACCGCCGAGCGCCTCGGCCTGGACGGCCTGCCCGACCCCGACCTGCTGCTCGACCCGTGCCCGCCCGCGCTGCACCACCCGAGCGCTGCGCCGGGCGCGCCGATCGGCTACGTGCCGTTCAACGGCACCGGCACCGTGCCCGACTGGCTGCACCGGCCGGCCGCCGACGGGGTGCGCCGCGTCGTGGTGTGCCTGGGCCGCCAGACGCTGGTGCTCAACGGCACCGGCCTGTACCGCTCGATCATTGCGGCGTTCGAGGGCCTGGAGGACGTCGAGGCGGTGGTGACGGCGGACGCCGCCTTCCACGAGGGCTTCGGTGAACTCCCCTCCAACGTCAAGGTGGTTGAGCCCGTCCCGCTGAACCTGTTCCTGCGGGACTGCGACGCCGTGATCCACCACGGGGGCGCGAACACCACGCTCACCTCGTGCGCGTTCGGCCTCCCGCAGGTGGTCCTCCCCCAGATCGTCGACCAGTTCGCCTCGGCCGAGCTGCTCGCCGCGGCCGGCGCGGCCCGGGTGCTCGGCGAGGCGGCTCCGCAGAACGACCCCGGCCGGGTCCGCGAGGCGATCCGGGACGTCCTGGACGACCCGCGCCACCTCAAGTGCGCCCAGGAGCTGCGCGCCGACATGACCGCCATGCCGAGCCCGGCCCGGGTGGTGGAAGACCTGGAGCGACTGGCCGCCGCCTGAGCCTCAACTCCCTTACACAGAAGGGCCCTTGCCGCATCGGCAGGGGCCCTTCCCCTTGCGCCTGCCCTGCGGATCCCCCTTCCGTCCGCGGGCCGTGCGTGGCGTTCGCGCAGTTCCCCGCGCCCCTTAGCGGGATCGGTGCGGGCCCGCATCGGCATCTTCAGCCCGTCCGGCGATTGAGGACGAGTGCCCTTAAGGCGCGAACGGGGGCCTGGGGGCGGAGCCCCCAGGGCCTGGGGCCAGCCAGCCCCGCGCACGCGGAAGGGGCCCGCCGACCGGGGTGGTCGGCGGGCCCCTTCGGGGTCGGCATTCGTACGGACTAGCCGCGGCGCTTCTTGAGGGCGTCGCCGCCGAACTTGACGACGAGGCAGACGACGACGGTGACGGCGAGACCGATGATGAGGTGGCTCACGATGTCCTCCAAAGGACGGTTGTGGGTGGGGGGTTGGATGGTGCGGCGGAAACTTGTGGTGCCGGTCAGGCGTGGGCGGCGGTGCGCTGCGCGGCGAGGACCGCCCACAGCGCGCCCGGGGTCGCGAAGGTCGCGGCCGTGAGCTTGTCCTCGGGGATCTCCACGTCGTACTGGTCCTCAAGGCGGACCAGGAGCTCGATGGTGGCCATCGAGTCGAGGCCGACGGCCTTGAGGTCGAGCGCGGGGTCCAGCGGGCCCGTGACACGCGGCAGGACCGAGGTCAGCAGCTGCTCGAAGCCGGCGTCCCACGAGACGTCAGTGGTGGTCATGGCTCAATCTCCTTACGGGATGCGGGATTACGGGGTTACTGACTCGGGGAGTCGGTCACTTCGGTCACTTCTGTTCGCGGCGCAGCCGCTGCTTGTCGGTCTTGCCGTTCGGGGTGAGCGGGAGCTCGTCGAGCAGGTGGCAGGCGGCCGGGACCTTGGCGGCCTCCAGGCGCTCGGTGAGCTGCGCGAGCACCTCGTCGGCCGTCAGCTCGGTGACGGCGTACAGCGTGAGGTCGTGGCCCTCGGCCGGGGCCAGGGCGGCGGCGGCCGTCACGCCCTTGATGTCGAGCGCGGCCGTCTCGATCTCCAGGGTGCCCATGCGGACGCCCTTGCGCTTGAACAGGTCGTCGCGGCGGCCCTCGAAGTAGAGGTGGCCGTCCGTGTCGAGGTGGCCGTAGTCGCCGGTGTGCAGGGTGACCTCGCCGGTGACCGGGTCGGGGCGGAACCGCAGGGCGGTCTGCTCCGGGGCCTGCCAGTAGCCGGTCATGATGTGCGGTCCGCGCACACAGATCTCGCCGACCGTGCTGGACGGCAGGAGCCGGCCGTCGTCGTCCAGGATCAGCACCTCGGTGCCGTCCAGGGCGCGGCCGACCGAGCCGGGGCGGGCGATGTCGCCGTCCGGTTCGAGCACGGTGATGCGCTTGCACTCGGTGGTGCCGAACATCGGCGACACCTGGGCCGCCGGGAACGCGGCCCGCAGCTGCGCGATGACGGGCCCGGTCAGGGCCGCGCCGGTGTTGGTGAAGAGCCGTACCGGAGGCGCCGCGCGGCGGTCCCGCTTGGACAGCGTGAGCAGCATCTCGCCGAGCGAGGGCACCAGCGGAACGACGGTGACCTGGTGCTCGTGCAGCGTGCCGAGCAGCCGTACGTGGCGGTCCGGCGAGGTGAGCACCACCTGGGCGCCCGCGATCACGGAGAGGAGGATCTGGTAGAGCCCGTAGTCGAAGGAGACCGGCACCGCGACCAGGACGACGTCGTCCTCGTGGTAGTTCAGGCGGGCCTGGATGGCGCGGGCGGCGAAGACGATCGGGGCGTGCGTGCTCACCACGGCCTTGGGCGCCGAGGTGGAGCCCGAGGTGTAGATGAGCAGACCCAGGTCGTCCGGGGCGACGGGCGTCTCGGCGCCGGCGGGCGCGGCGTCGTACAGCGCCTCGGCGCCGCGCCGCACCTCGTCGAGTTCGAAGACCGGACGGTCCATCAACTCCCGCAGAATCGCGGTGTCTTGGGCGTCCTGTCCGATCACGAGGACCGGGTCGCAGTCCGGTACGACGGTGTTGAGGTGGAAGCGCTTCATCGCCGGGTTGACCGGCACGAAGGCGATGCCGCGGCGCAGCGCGCCGAACATCAGGGCGGTGAATTCGCGGGTGTTGCCCACGCGGACCAGGATCCGGTCCGCGTGTCCCACACCCTGGGCGGTGAGCCAGTCGGCGTACGCCCGTGACCAGGCGTCCAGTTCCGCATAGGTCCACACGCCCGAGGCGTCGCGCACCGCGGGGGCGTCGGGCCGGGCGGCCACGGCCGCCGCGAGCAGTCCGTGGACGGTATCGGTGCCGGTGTCCGCGGCAACCAGCGTCTGAGTCGTCATCCAGCAACCTCGTGGTCATCGGAACGGAAGTTGGTCACCCTGAGCGTGAGGGGGTTGCCTCGACCCCGGATCGAGCGTCGGTGGACGCTGGCCCTGCGAGCCCGGAACCCAGCACCCCTCGGGTTGTGCGGTTTTCGACTGCGGGCCGTCCGTGGCTGGTCGCGCCCACGCGGCGGAGCCGCACAATGTTGCAGCCCCGCGCCCCTGGGGGTTGCAGTGATCGCGCTCCCGAGTTCGAGCCTCCCTCGTATTCCGGTGGATCCATCACATCCCCCGTTCCTCGTACGGGACTTGAGCCGCGCTGGAGCGCTCTTGACCTGCCCGGGACTCAAGTCCGCTGCGAGGAGGCCGCCCCATGGTGTCGCCGGGCAGCAAGCCCCCATGGTGACGACCCCGCCGCGACGACGTCCGACGGGGAAGGAGGCAGCGCTAAATGAACGCGGATTCCCGGCAGACCGGCAGCCAGGGTGCGGACGGCTCGGCAGGTGAGCGGCCGCTGGACTTCGGTGTCTTCTTCTTCGCCGCGGTCGGCGACCGGGCACAGGAGACCTACCGGCTGATGCTGGACGCGGCCCGCCGCGCCGACGAGCTCGGCTTCGGTTTCGTATCGACGCCCGAGCGGCACTTCCACCGCTTCGGCGGTGCCTTCCCGAACCCGGCCGTGACCTCGGCGGCCATCGCCGCGGTGACGAGCCGCATCCAGATCCGGGCCGGCAGCGTCGTGACGCCGCTGCACCCGGCCGCCCGCATCGTCGAGGACTTCGCGATGGTGGACGGCATCTCGAACGGCCGGGTCGCCATCTCGGTGGGCTCCGGCTGGAACGTCAACGACTTCGTGATCGCGCCGGAGAAGTACGAGACCCGGCGCGAGCAGATGATCAAGGATGTCACGGACATCCGGACCGCCTGGCGCACCGGTCACTGGACCGGCCCCAACCCGCTGGGCGCCGAGACCACGCTGCCCGTCTTCCCGCGCCCGGTGCAGGACGACCTGTCGGTGTGGGTGACCGCGTCCCGCAGCGAGGGCACCTTCCGCGAGGCGGGGCGGCTCGGCTGCAACATCCTGACCCACCTGGAGAACCAGGACGTCGAGTCGCTCTCCGACAAGATCGCCCTGTACCGGACGGCCCGCGCCGAGGCAGGTTGGGACGGCTCGGGCAAGGTCACCGTCATGATGCACACGTACGTCGCCGACGACGCGGCCGAAGCCCGCGCGGTGGGCGGCGGCGCCCTGCGCGACTACCTGCTCTCCGCCATCGACCTGGAGGCCCTCGCGGTCGAGGCCGGCGGCCGGATGAGCGGCAACAAGCAGGGCCGCGAGGTGCTCTCCGCGGTGAAGGCCCAGCGCAAGCTCGCCGAGCTCGGCGTCAACCGCTACCTGTCCGGGAACTCGCTGATCGGCTCGGTCGAGGAGTGCACCGAAACCGCCCGCCGGGTGCGCGCGGCCGGCGTCGACGAGATCGCCTGCCTGGTGGACTTCGTCGCCGACCCGGAGCTGGTGCTCGCCTCCCTGGAGCGCGTCGCCGCGGTCCGCCGCGAGGCCGCCGCCCCTGCCGAGCCGGTGCTGGCCGCCTGACCCCAGCCGCCTGACCCATGGGCGGCGCACCCGCCCCCGACCCCACGCAAGAGCCTCTCCTCATCCTTGACCAGGATCCGTTATCAGGAGGTTGTCCATGCCGACGATCCTCGCCGTCTCCGGCAGTCCGTCGCCGGTCTCCAGCACCCACCAGGTACTCACCCTCGCGGCGGACCGCCTTGCCGACCGCGGGCACCGGGTCGAGACGCTCGCCGTGCGCACCCTGCCCGCGGCCGAGCTCCTGCGGGCCGACCTGAACCATCCCCAACTGGCCCACGCCGCCGAGCAGTTCGCGAGTGCGGACGCCATCGTCCTGGCCACGCCGGTCTACAAGGCGGGCTACTCGGGACTGCTCAAGTCCTTCCTCGACGTACTGCCGCAGTTCGCCCTCGAAGGCAAGGTGGTGCTGCCGCTGGCCACCGGCGGCTCGCTCGCCCATGTGCTGGCCCTCGACTACGGGCTGCGCCCGGTGCTGATGTCGATGAAGCCGCGGGCGGTGTCGGAGAGCTTCTTCGTGCACGCGGGCGGCATCCGCAGGGGACCGGGCGGCTTCGCCGGCCTTGAGCCCGACACGGATGCCCTGCTGCGTGAGGCCACCGACAAGTTCGCCGACCTGGTGGAGAGCCTCACCGAGGCCGCCACCCCGACCGTCCGGCTGGTGCCCGCCGCCTGACCCGGAATCGCCGTGCACGGATCGCCGCGCACGCGTCACGTGTGACGAACCGCTGTGCAACATCCCCCATTCATGTGCCTGTTGATGTGTCGAACACGACGTAACCACGACAGAAGAGGACCCCATGAAGGCTCTGGTTCTGAGCGGCGGTACGGGAAGCCGACTGCGCCCGTTCAGCTACTCCATGCCCAAGCAGCTCATCCCGATCGCCAACAAGCCCGTACTTGAGCGGGTGCTCGACAACATCCGTGACCTCGGTGTCACCGAGATCGGGATCATCGTCGGCAACCACGTCGAGGAGATAGCCGAGGCGCTCGGCGACGGGTCCCGGCTCGGCGTCGAGATCACGTACATCCCGCAGGAGAGCCCGCAGGGCCTCGCCCAGTGCGTGCAGCTCGCCCGGGGCTTCCTCGGGGACGACGACTTCGTGATGTACCTCGGCGACAACATGCTCCCCGAGGGCATCGCCGAGGCGTCCGCCGAGTTCCACGCGCTGCGCCCGGCCGCCCAGGTGCTCGTCGCCCAGGTCGAGGACCCGCGCGCCTTCGGTGTGGCCGAGGTGGACGCGACCGGTGTCGTGGAGCGGCTCGTCGAGAAGCCCCCGGTGCCGCGCTCCAACCTGGCGCTCATCGGCGTCTACTTCTTCACCCCGGCCATCCACGAGGCCGTCGACTCGATCGTGCCGAGCGCGCGCGGCGAGCTGGAGATCACCGACGCCATCCAGTGGCTGGTGACCAACGGCTCGACCGTCCGGGCCCAGGAGTACCGCGGGTACTGGAAGGACACCGGCCGCGTCGAGGACGTCCTCGAATGCAACCAGATGCTCCTCGACGGCATCGAGCGCCGCGTGGAGGGCGAGGTCGACGACCAGAGCGTGCTGATCGGCGCGGTCGTCGTCGAGCCCGGCGCGAAGATCACCCGCTCCTTCGTGGAGGGCCCCGTCGTGATCGGCGCGGGCACCGTCCTTGAGGACAGCCACGTCGGACCGCACACGTCCATCGGCCGGGACTGCGTCCTGTCCGGCACCCATCTCGACTACTCGATCGCCCTGGACGGCGCGACGATCTCCGCGGTGCGGGGCCTGCACGGCTCCCTGCTCGGCAGGTCCGCCGCGGTCACGGGCATCGACCTGGCGAGCCGCCACCACCGCCTGGTGGTCGGCGACCACACCCGCGTGGAGGTCGCGGCATGACGAACACCGACACCCGGAGCGCGGAGCAGAGCGGCATGAACAAGATCCTGGTCACCGGCGGCGCGGGCTTCATCGGCTCGCACTACGTACGCACCCTCCTGGAGGGCGGCTACGAGGGGTACGAGAACGCCGAGGTCACCGTCCTCGACAAGCTCACCTACGCGGGCAACCGCGAGAACCTGCCCGCCTCGCACCCCCGCCTGACCTTCGTCGAGGGCGACATCTGCGACCTGCCGCTGCTCCTGGAGCTGTTCCCCGGCCACGACGCGGTCGTCCACTTCGCGGCCGAGTCCCATGTGGACCGCTCGCTTGAGTCGGCCGCCGAGTTCATCGCCACCAACGTCGGCGGCACCCAGAACGTCATGGAGGCCGCGCTGCGCGCCGGCGTCCAGCGCGTCGTGCACGTCTCCACCGACGAGGTGTACGGCTCCATCGACGAGGGCTCCTGGACCGAGGAGTGGCCGCTGCTGCCCAACTCCCCGTACGCCGCCTCCAAGGCCGGCTCGGACCTGATCACCCGCGCCTACTGGCGCACCCACGGCCTGAATGTGTCCATCACCCGCTGCTCCAACAACTACGGGCCCTACCAGCACCCCGAGAAGCTGATCCCGCGCTTCGTCACCAATCTGCTCGAAGGCGAGACGGTCCCGCTGTACGGCGAGGGCGCCAACATCCGCGAGTGGCTGCACGTCGACGACCACTGCCGCGCGATCCAGCTCGTCCTCACCAAGGGCCGCGCGGGCGAGATCTACAACGTGGGCGGCGGCAACGAGCAGACGAACCGTCAGATCACCGAGCGCCTCCTCGAACTGACCGGCAACGACTGGTCGAAGGTGGTCCGGGTCGCCGACCGCAAGGGTCACGACCTGCGCTACTCGCTCAGCGAGGCCAAGATCGCCGAGGAGCTCGGCTACGCGCCGCGCATCTCCTTCGAGGACGGCCTCGCCGAGACCGCCGCCTGGTACCGCGACAACCCGGGCTGGTGGAAGGCGGTCAAGCACGCGCCGCAGGAGGGCCAGAAGTGACACTGCTCAACGAGACGGCGCCCGCACCGCAGGTGCTGGTGGTGGGCGCCGGGCCGGTCGGGCTGAGCGCCGCCCACGAGCTGGCCCGGCACGGTGTGCGGGTCCGGCTCGTGGACGCGGCGGCCGGCCCGGCCACCACCAGCCGGGCGCTCGCCACGCACGCCCGCACGCTGGAGACGTACGACCAGATGGGCATCCTGGACGAGCTCCTGCCGCGCGGGCAGCGGGTGGAGCACTTCACGCTCCACCAGAACGGCCGCCGCCTGATCCGCTTCGACACGGACTACAGCCGGCTGCCCACCCGCTTCCCGTTCACGCTGATGGTCGACCAGGTCATCACCGAGGAGGTGCTGCGCACCGCGACGGCCCGCCGGGGCGTGGAGGTCGAATGGGGGGTGCGCCTCACGGAGTTCGAGGACCTGGGCTCCGAAGGCGTACGGGCCCACCTCGTCCACGCCGACGGCACGACCGAGACCGTCACGTCCGACTGGCTGGTCGGCACCGACGGCGGCCACAGCACCATCCGCAAACAGCTCGGCCTGAAACTGGAGGGGGAGTCGAGCGAGACCTGGCTGATCGCGGACGCCACCGTCCACTGCGACCTGCCGAAGGACAGCATCCACTGGATGCGCACGCCCACCGGCACCGTGATGATGGTGCCGTTCCCGGAGCCCGGCAAGTGGCGCCTGCTCGACACCGCGGAGACGTCCTACGGGGGCGACGACGCGATGGTGGCCCGGCGCTTCTCGGCGAAGATCAGCACGGGCACGGGCAGGCCCGCCGTGGTCGAATCGCCGTCCTGGGTCTCGGTGTTCACCATCCAGCAGCGCATGATCGGCCAGATGCGCAACGGCCGGGTGCTGCTCGCGGGCGACGCGGCCCACGTCCACAGCCCGGCCTCCGGGCAGGGCATGAACACCGGCGTCCAGGACGCGGTCAACCTCTCCTGGAAGCTCGCCACGGTCCTGCGCGGCGAGGCCCCGGACTCGCTCCTGGACAGCTACAGCGACGAACGGGTCCCGGTGGGCGCCGAGTTGCTGCGCACCACCAAGATGGCGACGATGCTGGTCCAGCTCAAGAGCCGCAGGGCGGCGGCCGCCCTGCGCGCCGCGTTCACGGTCCTGCGCTCGCTGCCCCCGGTCAAGGGCCGCATCCAGCGCAAGATCATGGGCGGCATGTCGGCGCTCGGCCTCGGCTACGCGGCGGGCCCGCTGGCCCACCCGTCGGCCCCTTCGGAAGGCGTACGCCCCGGCGAGCGAGTCGCACGTGTCACCGCACCAGTGCTGGCCACCAGCCCCGGCTGGCAGGAGGTGATCGCCGAACTCCAGCGCTCTGAATGGCTGTTGCTCACCTTCGGCGAGGCCCCCGAGGACCGCTACGGCCCCTCGGTACGCATCCGCACGGTGAACACCCCCGGCCCGGACACCCTGTCCGACCCGGCCGGCCACCTGTCCACGGCCCTGGGCGCCCCGGAGGGCACCTGGCTCCTGATCCGCCCGGACGGCTACCTGGCCGCGAGAGGCACAGCAAAGGAGTCCCCGTCGACCGCACTGACCTCGCTGGGAATCCATCCGGCAGAATCCCGTCAACTGACGTACTGAGAACGCCAATTGGGCCCGCCTCGGACAATGTCCGGTGGCGGGCCCAATTGGTGTGCGCGAAGCGCCCGAAGGGGCGCGGGGCTGTGACATCGTGCGGCTCCGCCGCGATGGGCGCGACCGAGGAGCTCCGGTCCACCTACAGGGGCGCGGGGAACTGCGCGACCAGCCCCCGCCGACCCGCAGCCGAACGCGATACCAGCGGAGCGCCTAGGCAGCGTGCTGCGAGCGCTCAGAACCCCTCCCGTAAAGGGAAAGGCACTGCGCATACGTAGGAAGCAACCCGAGCTCCAAGGCCTCCGCGACGGCAGGAGCCGCCGCATCCTTCTCGGACAGCACCGGGTCCCCCGTGAGCCAGCGTGCCCACGGCAGACCCAGCTCCGGGTCGAACGCCCGCAGATCGAGCTGCGTGCCCGGCACGTACTCCGTGGAGCAGAGATAGCTGATGCACGTGTCGTCGGTCAGCGCCACGAACCCGTGCGCGAGCCCCTCCGCCACGAACATCGCCCGCCCGTCCCGCGCGTCCAGGACCGTGGTCACGTGCTCGCCGAACGTGGGAGATCCCACGCGCACGTCGACGACCACGTCGAGCAGCGCCCCGCGCACGCAGCTCACCAGCTTGGCCTGGCCCGGCGGAATGGCCACGCCGTGCAGCCCGCGCACCGTGTTGCGGGAGGAGGCCGAGTAGTTGACCTGGCGCGGCACGAACTCGTGCCCGGTCTCGGCGGCCAGCAGGTCGTAGCGGTATGACTCGTGGAAACTGCCGCGGGGGTCCGTCAGCAGCTTCGGCATGATGCGGTACGCGTCCGGTACGGCGGTCTCTTCGATCCTCATGCTCCCGGACGGTAGGCGCCCCGACTCAAGTTCCGGTAGCGCCGCATGACCACCTGTCCAGCGGTCCCCGAGCGAGACGCGCCACAGTGCCGCTCAAACCGCGCATACAGGAGGTAGCAACGGTGTCGGTGAGCGACCGAAGAGCAGGCGGCAGGGGCGGCGGCGAAGCCGGGTCGGTGGTGGTGCTCGGCGCCACGGGGTTCGTGGGCCGGCACATCTGCGAGGTGTTCGGCGCGGCGGGCTGGACGGTGACGGGTATCGCCCGCGGCGCCCAGGACCCGTCAACTCCTTACGAAATCATCCCACTTGACGTGGTGAGCGCGGAGCCGGGGCACATCGCCCGGCTGCTCGCCGAGCGCGGCGCGGGGGCGGTGGTGAACGCGGCGGGCGCGGTGTGGCAGGCCACCGAGGACGACATGACCCGCGCCAACGCCGAGCTCGTGGAGCACCTGGTGGCCGCGACCGCCCGGCTCGACGCGCGGCCCCGGCTGATCCAGCTGGGCTCGGTGCACGAGTACGGCCCGGTGCCGCGCACCGGGATCACGGAGGACACCCCGACCGCGCCGGTCACCCCGTACGGCCGCTCGAAGCTGGCGGGTGCCCGCGCGCTGCTCGACGCGACCGCGTCGGGCGAGGCGGCGGGCCTGGTCCTGCGCGTCTCGAACGTGTCGGGGCCCGGCACTCACCGGGCGAGCCTGCTCGGCATGGTGGCGCACCATCTCGCCACGTCCGCCCCCGAACCGCTGCGGCTCGCCCCGCTGCTCGCCCACCGCGACTTCGTGGACGTACGGGACGTCGCCGATGCGGCGCTCGCCGCGGCGTGCTCCGAGGCGAGCGGGCAGGTCCTCAACATCGGTGGCGGGCAGGCGACTTCGGTGCGCAGCCTGGTGCTGCGGCTGACCGAACTCGCGGGTGCGGCGGCCGAGATCGTCGAGGCGCCGAGTGCGGGCGGGCGGCCGCCCGAGGCCGAGTGGCAGCGCATGGACATCGGGCGTGCGAAGCGGCTTCTGGGCTGGTCACCACGGCGCAGCCTGGACGATTCGCTGCGCGACCTGCTGGCCCACGCCCGTGCCGGGGCCCATCGCGAGTCGTTGTCCAGTGCCCTTCAAGTCGCCCCCACGACGATGGCGCTGTCGGATCACCGCTGAGGGCTTCGTGCCGAACTGACGACCATGGAGGCAGCCAAAATGAGTGACACCAAGGCACGGATTCTCGATTCTGTGCGGGAGTACCACCTGGAGAAGGAGCCGTCCCGCGAGTTCGTGCCGGGAGTCAGCGAGATCTGGCCGTCCGGTGCGGTCCTGGAGCCGGCGGACAGAGTGGCGCTGGTGGAGGCGGCCCTTGACATGCGGATAGCCGCCGGCACCAGCTCCCGCAAGTTCGAGTCCCGGTTCGCCCGTTACATGAAGCGGCGCAAGGCCCATCTGGTGAACTCCGGTTCCTCGGCCAACCTGCTCGCCATGTCGGCGCTCACCTCGCCGCACCTGGAGGACCGCCGCCTGAAGCCCGGCGACGAGGTCATCACGGTGGCCGCGGGCTTTCCCACCACCGTCAACCCGATCCTGCAGAACGGCCTCATCCCCGTCTTCGTGGACGTCGAGCTGAAGACGTACAACACGACGGCCGAGCGCATCAAGGCCGCTGTCGGCCCCAAGACGCGGGCCATCATGGTCGCGCACGCCCTTGGCAACCCGTTCGAGGTCGCCGAGGTCGCGCAGATCGCCGAGGAGAACGACCTCTTCCTCATCGAGGACAACTGCGACGCGGTCGGCTCCCTCTACAACGGTCAACTCACCGGTACGTTCGGTGACTTGACGACGGTCAGCTTCTACCCGGCGCACCACCTGACGATGGGCGAGGGCGGCTGCGTGCTGACCTCGAACCTGGCGCTCGCCCGCATCGTGGAGTCGCTGCGCGACTGGGGCCGGGACTGCTGGTGCGAGCCGGGCGAGAGCGACCGCTGCTTCAAGCGCTTCGAGTACCAGCTGGGCACCCTGCCGGCCGGGTACGACCACAAGTACATCTACTCGCACATCGGCTACAACCTGAAGGCCACCGACCTGCAGGCCGCGCTCGGGCTGACCCAGCTCGACAAGGTCGACGACTTCACCGCCGCCCGCCGCCGCAACTGGCAGCGGCTGCGGGAGGGCCTGGAGGGTGTGCCGCACCTGATCCTGCCCGAGGCGACGCTCGGCAGTGAGCCCAGCTGGTTCGGTTTCGTCATCACCGTCGACCCCGACGCGCCGTTCAAGCGGAAGGAGTTGGTGAACTTCCTGGAAGAGCGGAAGATCGGCACCCGCAACCTGTTCGCCGGCAACCTGACCCGCCAGCCCGCCTACGTGGACGCCCCGCACCGGATCGTGGGCGACCTCACCAACTCCGACATCATCACCGAGCAGACCTTCTGGATCGGCGTCTATCCGGGGCTCACCGACGAGCACACCGACTTCATGACGTCCTCGATCCGGGACTTCGTCGCCGGCTGGTGACGGCCCCCGACACCCCTCCACCACAGCACCCTTGACGAGGAGAGAGCGTACATGTCGTCGACACTTGCGGAGCTGACTGAGCTTCAGCCGGTGGTCCAGCCCCGTGAGCCGGTGTCGGTCGCCGACCGGATCGCGGCGTCCGCGGCCTCCGCCGGCGGGCTCCTGACCACCGGGGAGTTCCACCACTGGTTCACCGAGCGCAGGAAGGCGGGCCGCTTCCACATCGAGCGCATCCCGTTCTCGAAGCTGCGCGGCTGGTCCTTCGAGCCGGACACCGGGAACCTGGTGCACTCCAGCGGCCGTTTCTTCAGCGTGGAAGGGCTGCACGTCACGACCGACGACGGCCCGCACAAGGAGTGGTACCAGCCCATCATCAAGCAGCCCGAGGTCGGCATCCTCGGCATCCTGGTGAAGGAGTTCGACGGCGTACTGCACTTCCTGATGCAGGCCAAGATGGAGCCGGGCAACCGCAACCTGCTCCAGCTCTCCCCCACCGTGCAGGCCACCCGCAGCAACTACACCAAGGTCCACCAGGGCACGGACGTGAAGTACATCGAGTACTTCACGGGCAGCGGGCGGGGCCGCATCCTCGCCGACGTGCTCCAGTCCGAGCACGGCTCGTGGTTCTACCACAAGAGCAACCGCAACATGATCGTCGAGGTGGACGGCGACGTCCCGCTCGACGAGGACTTCTGCTGGCTGACGCTGGGTCAGATCTCCGAACTCCTGCACCAGGACAACCTGGTGAACATGGACTCGCGCACGGTCCTCGCCTGCCTGCCCGCCTATCGTGCGGGCGCCGCGCGGGGGGACGTTTTCAGCCAGTCCCTGGCCCGCTCGCGCGACCCCGAGGCGGGCGCGCTGCTCACGGACGTCGACCTGCTGTCCTGGTTCACCTCGGAGCGCTCGCGCTACGACGTGCAGGCCGAGCGGATCCCGCTGGACGACGTGCCGGGCTGGACCCGGGACGAGGCGCGCATCGGCAAGGACGACGGCCGCTGGTTCAACGTGGTCGCGGTCGAGGTACAGGCCGGCAACCGCGAGGTGACGAGCTGGACACAGCCCCTGATCGAGCCGTGCAGCCGCGGCATCGCGGCCTTCCTGGCCCGTTCGTTCGACGGCGTGCTGCACGTCCTGGCCAACGCCAAGGTCGAGGGCGGCTTCCTCGACACGGTCGAGCTGGCCCCCACCGTGCAGTGCTCGCCGGACAACTTCGAGGGCCTCCAGGTCCGCCCGCCCTTCCTGGATCTCGTCCTGGAGGCGGCCCCCGACCGCATCCGCTACGACGCCATCCACTCGGAGGAGGGCGGCCGGTTCCTGTACGCGGAGAACCGCTACCTGGTCATCGAGGCCGACGAGCAGGAAGCCCCCATCGAGCCACCGACCGGCTATCAGTGGGTAACGATCAGTCAGCTGACGGCGCTGATCAAACACGGACACTACGTCAATGTGCAGGCCAGGACCCTCCTCGCCTGCCTCAACGCCATGGGACATCTGACGGATGACTGAACGACCCCTGCGCATCGCCGTCCTCGGCACCGCCGACATCGCCCGCCGCCGGGTGCTGCCCGCCATGGCGGCGGACCCGGACGTCGAGCTGACCGCGGTGGCGAGCCGGGACGGCGGGCGCGCCAAGGAGGTCGCGGCCCAGTTCGGCTGCGCGCCGGTCGAGTCGTACGACGCGGTCCTGGAACGGGCCGACGTGGACGCCGTCTATGTCCCGCTGCCCATCTCCCTGCACGCCGAATGGGCGGGCCGGGCGCTGCGCGCGGGCAAGCACGTCCTGGCCGAGAAGCCGCTCACCGCCGACCGGCCGACCACCGAGGCGCTGCTCGACCTCGCGCGCGCCTCGGGCCTGGTGCTGATGGAGAACGTCATGTTCGTCCACCACCCCCAGCACTCGGTCGTACGGGAGCTGGTGGCGAGCGGCGCGATCGGTCAACTCCGGGCGTTCAGCGCCGCGTTCGCGATCCCGGCGCTGCCCGCCGGGAACATCAGGCACCGCCCCGAACTCGGCGGCGGCGCCCTCCTCGACGTCGGCTACTACCCGGTGCGGGCCGCGCTGTACTTCCTCGGCGCGGGCCTGGAGATCGTCGGCGCCGCCCTTGAGAGCACGGGCGGCTCGGCGGTGGAGACCTCCGGCGCGGTCCTGGTGCGCTCCCCCGCCGGCGTCCTCGGCCAGCTGGCGTTCGGCATGGAGCACGCGTACCGCTCCGCGTACGAGCTGTGGGGCAGCGAGGGCCGGATCCGCGTGGAACCGGCGTTCACCCCGCCCGCCGACCACAAGCCGGCGGTGTGGATCACGGACGCGCACGGCCCGCGCGAGCTGACGCTGGCCCCGCACGACCAAGTGGCCGCCACCGTCCAGGCGTTCGTGCGCGCGGTGCGTTCGGGGGCCGTCGAGTCGCCGGACGCCGGGGAGTGCCTGGAGCAGGCGACCCTGCTGGACGCGGTGCGCGCGAGGGCGACGTCTTCCCTTCGCCCTACGTCGCCCACTTCGCCTGTTTCTTCTACTTCTACTTCTTCTACTTCTACTACTTCGACTTCGCGACAGGAAGGGACCGACCGTGACCGTGACTGAGCAGCCGCCGCCGCAGACCGCGGCGGTGCGCGTCGCCGAACTGCACGTCCTGCGCGAGCAGGCCAAGCTCGGCCCCAGCGAGAAGGCGACCGAGGCCCAGCGCGCCAAGGGCAAGCTGACCGCGCGCGAGCGCATCGACCTGCTCCTGGACCCGGGCACCTTCCAGGAGGTCGAGCAGCTGCGCCGGCACCGCGCGACGGGCTTCGGCCTGGAGGCGAAGAAGCCGTACACGGACGGAGTGGTCACCGGCTGGGGCACGGTCGAGGGCCGCACGGTGTTCGTGTACGCCCATGACTTCCGCATCTTCGGCGGCGCCCTGGGCGAGGCCCACGCCACGAAGATCCACAAGATCATGGACATGGCGATCGCGGCGGGTGCTCCGCTGGTGTCGCTCAATGACGGCGCGGGCGCCCGTATCCAGGAGGGCGTCAGCGCACTGGCGGGCTATGGCGGCATCTTCCAGCGCAACACGAAGGCGTCGGGGGTGATCCCGCAGATCAGCGTGATGCTGGGCCCGTGCGCGGGCGGCGCCGCCTACAGTCCGGCGTTGACGGACTTCGTGTTCATGGTGCGAGAAACCTCGCAGATGTTCATCACCGGCCCGGACGTGGTGCAGGCGGTGACGGGCGAGGAGATCACCCAGAACGGACTCGGCGGCGCCGACGTGCACGCCGGGGTCTCGGGCGTGGCCCACTTCGTCCACGACGACGAGGAGACGTGCCTGGCGGAGGTCCGCTACCTGATCTCGATGCTTCCGTCGAACAACAGGGAGATGCCCCCGCCGCTGCCCCCGGGCGACGACCCGGCGGACCGCCGCAACGACGTGCTCCTCGACCTGGTGCCCTCGGACGGCAACCGCCCGTACGACATGCGCAAGGTCCTGGAGGAGATCGTCGACCACGGCGACCTCCTGGAGGTCCACGAGCACTGGGCCCGCAACATCATCTGCGCGCTGGCCCGGATCGACGGCCGCGTGGTGGGCATCCTGGCGAACCAGCCGCAGTTCCTGGCGGGCGTGCTCGACATCGAGGCGAGCGAGAAGGCGGCCCGCTTCGTCCAGCTCTGCGATGCTTTCAACATCCCGCTGCTGACCATGGTCGACGTGCCGGGCTTCCTGCCGGGCGTCTCGCAGGAGCACGGCGGCATCATCCGCCACGGCGCGAAGCTCCTGTACGCGTACTGCAACGCGACGGTGCCCCGGATCTCCCTGATCCTGCGCAAGGCGTACGGCGGCGCGTACATCGTCATGGACTCCCAGTCCATCGGCGCCGACCTGACCTACGCCTGGCCGACGAACGAGATCGCGGTGATGGGCGCGGAGGGTGCGGCGAACGTCATCTTCCGCCGGGAGATTGCGAGTTCGGACGATCCCGAGGCGGTCCGCGCCTCGAAGATCGCGGCGTACAAGTCAGAACTGATGCACCCGTACTACGCGGCCGAGCGGGGCCTGGTGGACGACGTGATCGACCCGGCCGAGACGAGGAAGGTCCTGGCCGCCGCCCTGGCGATGCTCCGCACAAAGCACGCAGACCTGCCGTCCCGCAAACATGGCAACCCCCCGCAGTGAGGAGCGAGCGTGTCGAACGATTCGACTGACCCCCTGTTCCGGGTACTGAAAGGCACCCCGACGGAGGCGGAACTGGCCGCGCTGGCAGTGGTCCTCCTCTCCCTGACCGGGGAGCCCCCCACGGATCTGGCCCCGATAATCCCCCTGGCCGCGTGGCGCCGCCAGCCGTACGAGCCCCCGGTGAGCTGGCGGAGGGCGGCGTAGCGGGCGGGGGGGGCGGCCGAGTGTGGGCCCCCTCGGGCGACTGCTTGAGGCGGGGCCCTTGGCTCGGCGGCCCTTCCTTCGACTGCGGGAGCACCCCCCTCGCCTCGGGCCTGTCAGGGGTTAGGGGCCGAGCGCAGCCCAGGCCCTTCAGGGGCGCGGGACTGTGACATCATGCGGCTCCGCCGCGCGGGCGCGACCAGCCACGCACGGCCCGCAGCCAACGGCCAGGAGGGCCGGGGCCGGGCGCAGCCCAGGCCCTCCAGGGGCGCGGCACTGTGACATCATGCGGCTCCGCCGCGCGGGCGCGACCAGCCACGCACGGCCCGCACCCGACGAAAAAGCCGGGTCTGGGACGAAGCCCCGTTCAAGGGGGCCCGGGGCGAAACCCCGGGAAACCCCACAGCTGGCCCAGGGCGCAGCTCAGCCCGCGCTACCGCCCGGACCGCGCCGCCCGGGCAATGGTGACGACGGCCTTCTCAAGGGCGTACTCAGGGTCATCCCCCCCACCCTTGACCCCCGCATCCGCCTCAGCCACGGCCCGCAGGGCCAAAGAGACCCCCTCCGGCGTCCACCCCCGCATCTGCTGCCGCACCCGGTCGATCTTCCACGGCGGCATGCCCAACTCGCGCGCGAGATCCGCCGGCCGGCCCCCCCGCGCGGAGGACAGCTTCCCGATCGCCCGCACCCCCTGCGCGAGCGCACTGGTGATCATGACAGGAGCGACCCCGGTGGACAGCGACCACCGCAGCGCTTCGAGCGCCTCCGCGGCCCGCCCCTCCACCGCCCGGTCGGCGACGGTGAAGCTGGAGGCCTCGGCCCGCCCGGTGTAGTACCGGCCGACGACCGCCTCGTCGATCGTCCCCTCCACGTCCGCGCAGAGCTGCGACACCGCGGAGGCCAGCTCGCGCAGATCGCTGCCGATGGAGTCGACCAGCGCCTGGCAGGCCTCGGGCGTGGCCGAACGCCCCAGCGCCCGGAATTCCTGCCGCACGAACGTCAGCCGCTCGGCCGGCTTCGTGGTCTTGGGGCACGCGACCTCCCGCGCCCCCGCCTTACGGGCCGCATCCAGCAGCCCCTTGCCCTTGGCGCCGCCCGCGTGAAGGAGCACCAGGGTGATCTCTTCGGCGGGCGCGTCGAGGTACGCCTTCACGTCCTTGACGGTGTCCGCCGACAGGTCCTGCGCGTTGCGCACGACCACGACCTTCCGCTCGGCGAAGAGCGACGGGCTGGTCAGCTCGGCCAGGGTGCCGGGCTGCAACTGGTCGGAGGTCAGGTCACGCACATCGGTGTCGGAGTCGGCGGCCCGGGCGGCCGCCACCACCTGCTGCACGGCGCGGTCGAGCAGCAGGTCCTCCTGGCCCACGGCGAGCGTGACGGGGGCGAGCGGATCGTCGGTGGAATTCTTCCTGGTGGCCATCGCCTTCCAGCATCCCACGGGCCACTGACAGTCCCGGCCCGCTCCCCGGCCCGCCCCCTTCCCCGCCGCCCCCATATCGGAGAATGGCCAGGTGAACGATGTGACCCGACACGTACTGGTGCTCCCGGACCGCGACGCCGCCGAGGACGTTGCCACCGAGCTGACCGACCTCTTCGGCCTCCCCGAGGAACCCCAGCTCGTCCGCGACGCCCTGGCCGGCGAGGACGACGCCGAGGACGCCCAGTGGCTCGTCGTCGTGGAGGACCCCAGCGCCCGCCTGGACCCCAAGGCCCTTGACACCCTGGCCGCCGAACACGACGGCTGGCTCGAATCCCCCTGACCCGTACGGCGATTGAGCCCCGTGCCCTCCAGTACGGGGCCAACTATCCGTGGCCGACCGGTACGCGATCAGTCAGTACGCGGCCGACCCGTACGCGGTCAGCCCGTCTTCGGCACGACCTGAATGTCGAGGTCGATCGAGATCGAGGACCCGATCGCCGCGATGCCCCGCGCCAGCATGGTCTGCCAGGTGAGCGTGAAGTCCTCGCGGTGCAGTTCGGTGCTGGCCCGGCAGGCGCCCCGGGTCTCGCCGCCGAGTCCGGTGCCGAGCCCCAGGTACTGCGTATCGAGCGTCACCGTACGGCTCACGCCGTGCAGCGTGAGCCCGCCGATGATCGCCCACCGGCCGCCGCCCCGGTGCACGAACCGGTCGCTGTAGAACTCCATCGTCGGATAGCTCCCGACGTCCAGGAAGTCGCCCGACCGCAGGTGGTCGTCACGCATCTGGACGCCCGTGTCTATGGAGGCGGTGTCGATGATGACGTGCATGGCGGACCCTTCCATGCGCTCCCCGATCCGGATGGCCCCGGCGAAGGTGTTGAACCGGCCGTGGATCCGGGCCAGGCCGATATGGCTCGCGGTGAAGCCGATCTGAGAGTGCGTCGGGTCGAGCTCCCACTCGCCCGGGTCGGGCAGCGAAGGAGGGGCCGCGACCTGGAGCGTGACGTCGCCGAGCGCGGCGAGCCCGCCGGCGGCGACGGTCGCGTTGCCGTGGAAGGGCGTATATCCCTCGGCCGTGACGGCCAGCCGGTACTCACCCGCCGGAACCGTCGTGACCACCGTCCCGAACGGGTCGGTCTCCCCGCCCACGACCCGGCGGCCCGACGCGTCGCTGACCACGAACTCGGCCCGCTGCACCGGCTCACTGACCGGGTCGAGGACCCGACAACTGAGCACGCCCGCGGTCGACGGGACGGACAGGCCGGCCAGCGGCCCGGTACGAAGCGGAGAACTGGTCGAGCTCTTGCCGAACCAGCGGCTGAACACTGTGCACGCACCCCCGTGCGAAGAAGTATCTGCCGGGCCGCGCAGGGGGCAGACATCCTCGTCCGTCCTCGCCACAGCAGGACTGCGGCCCCTTGACGAAGACGCATTCGATCACTGTTGTGCCGTTCGAGGCAAACGCGGCGCCTGGGCACTGTTGAGGCACCTGTCACCAGAGGCCCGAATTGGCCATTCCGGTTCACCGGGCCGAGCGGGCCGCGTTCCGCCCCCTCCGCACCCCGCTCTCCCCCGCCGGACCTAGGTCCGGCGCCCGAGGTGCTCGGCCCCCAACCCCCGCTAGCGTAACGGGACATGACGACACGCGAGCCGGCGCGCAGCCTCGAACAGCGTAAGCAGGACGTCCTGACCCGCCTCGAAAAGGACGAGGACGCCTGGGTCGCGACCGCTTCCGCCTCCGGTGAACCCCACCTCATGCCTCTCTCCTTCGTCTGGGAGGACGGGACCCTGCTGATGTGCACCCGCATGACCAACCCCACGCTGCGCAACCTCCGGTCCGGCGACCGCCCGGTCCAGGTCACGCTCGGCCATACCCGGGACGTCGTGCACATCACCGGCACCGCCATCGTGATCCCCACCACCGAACTCCCCACGGCCTCGGGCGACGCCTTCGCGGCCAAAATCATCTGGGACCCCCGCACCAGCGGCCCCCCGTACACCTACTTCCGTGTCGTCCCCCGACGCATCCAGGCTTGGCGCGAGGTCAACGAAATCCCCGACCGCGACCTGATGCACGAGGGAGCCTGGCTCGTCTGACACCGCGAGACCGCAGGTCGCCCGGAGTCGCACCCCCTCACGAGCCGCGTCACGGGTCCCGGCCCCGAGGAACGGCCCGCAGCCCGTCCCCCACACCCGTGACCGCGATCGCCCCGTCCGTGTCCGTGCGCAGCACAGCCGCGCCCCATGCGCGCAGTACGGCGATCGTGCCGGGCGCGGGGTGGCCGTACCGGTTGCCCCGGCCGACCGAGATCAGCGCCAGCCTCGGGCGTACGGCTGCGAGCAGCGCGGGGTCCTGGTGTGCCGAGCCGTGGTGGGCGACCTTGAGGACGTCCACCCGCGCCAGCCCTGGGTTCCGCCTCAACAGCCCGCGCTGTGAAGGTGGTTCGAGATCCCCGGGCAGCAGCAGAGTCAGCCCGGCGGCGGTGCGGACGAGCAGGGTGACACTGGCGTCGTTCGGCCCGTCCGGCACCGGCCCGGGCGCGGGCGGTGGCCACAGCACCTCCCACGAAAGGCCGCCCAGTGCCCGTCGTTCCCCGTACGCGGCCGGCACCACCGGCACCCCGTCCGCGGCGGCGGTGCGCCGCACGAACGCCGCCTGGTCGGGCGGCTCCGCGAACCCCGTGGTCTCGATCAGCCCGACGGACCGGCCCCGCAACACCCCTGCCAGGCCGCCCACATGATCGGCGTGAAAGTGGGTGAGCAGGAGCAGCGGAATACGGCTCACCCCGAGCTCGTGCAGACAGCGGTCGACCGGCAGCGCCTCGGGCCCGGTGTCGATCACCACCGCCGTCCCCGCCCCGGCAGCCAGCACCGTGGCATCGCCCTGCCCCACATCGCACATGGCGTACGACCAGTCCGGCGGCGGCCAGCCGGTGACGATCCTGGTCAGCGGGGCGGGCCGCACCACGGCGAGCAGCAGCACGAGCGCGATCACCGCGGCAGCCCAGGGGTATCGGGGCAGCCGCCGAGCCACGAGCACCGCCACCGCGGTGGCGATGGCGAGCAGCGCTCCCCCGCGCCAGCCGCCCGGCCACCCCGACTCCGCCCCGGGCAGGGCCGCTCCGTTGCGGGCCACCGACGCGATCCAGCCGGTAGGCCAACCCGCGCACCAGGCAAGGAACTTGGCGACCGGCATCGCGATCGGCGCGACGGCCAGTGCGGCGAAGCCCGCGACCGTCGCCAGCGCCACCGCCGGCTCGGCCAGCAGATTGCAGGGCACCGCGACCAGGCTGACCCGCGCCGCGAACACGGCCACCACCGGAGCGCACACCGCCTGGGCCGCTCCCGCCGCCGCCAGCACCTCGGCGAGCCGCGGCGGCACCCCGCGCCGCCTCAGTGCCGCGCCCCATCCCGGCGCGATGGTGAGCAGCGCCCCGGTCGCGAGCACCGACAGCAGAAACCCGTAACTCCGGGCCAGTTCCGGCGCGTACAGCACCAGGAGCAGGACGGCGGCTGCCAGTGCGGGGATCAGCGATCTGCGTCGGCCCGTCCCGATCGCCAGCAGCGTGACCAGGCCGCAGGCGGCGGCCCGCAGCACGCTCGGCTCCGGCCGACACACCACGACGAAGGCCAGCGTGAGCGCCCCGCCCAGCAGCGCGGTCGCCCGCAGGGAGATCCCGAGCCGTGGCGCGAGGCCGCCCCGCTCGGCCAGCAGGGCTTTACCCGGCGATCCGATCAACAGGGCGAGCAGGATCGCGAAGTTGCTTCCGGATACCGCCATGACATGCATGAGATCGGTCGACTCGAAGGCGGCGCGCAGCTCGGGCGTGACCCGGGACGTGTCGCCGACAACCAGGCCGGGCAGCAGCGCCCGCGCATCCGGCGCGAGCCCTTCGGCCGCCTCACGGAGCCCGTCCCGCAGCCCACCGGCCAGGCGCTGCAGCACAGTTGGCGGCCCGGTGATGCGGGGCGGCCCATGGGGAGCCTTGAGCAGGGCGGCGATTTTCCCGTCACCGGGCGCGAGCCGCGCGGTCACCCGCACCCGGGTGGACGGCAGCAGCCCCTGCCAGCTCGCGGGTGCGATCACAAGGACCGGTGTATGGACCCGCTCGGCTCTGCCGCCCGGCCCGAAAACCCGCTCCACCTCGGCGTCCACCGCGACCGAGGCACCGCCCCACCCCGCGGACCTGGTCGGACGCGGGTCGGTGCGGACCACCAACTCTACGGCGGCCTGCCCGAACTCCCGCGCAAGCCCCGGCAGCGGCCCCCTCCGCACCTCGGCGGCGTGCAGCCCCCCGGCCACGATCCCGGCCGCCGCACAGACCAACACCCCCGCGACGGCACCCCGATACCTCCAGACCCCACCACCCCCTACTGCCTCATTGCGCTCCCCCTCGACACCGACATGACGGCCGCCCTCCTCGCGGTCCCGCTCGCGATGTCCACGTAACCCCGCGCCCGAGATCCATCCCGGCAGAGCCCGCCAAACGACCGGCGCCACCAGCATCCCGGCCACGGCCAGACACACCACCACACCCCAACTCGCCCTATCTGATGGTGAGTTGACTGCCACGGCCGCGCCGCCCCACGCCCCCAGCGCCGGGCCGATCAGGCGGAGGTCCGCCGGTCCTTCCCGGTGCGGGTTGGCCGCCCCCAGCCGGTGGCCCGACTCGGCGTGGATCTCCAGGCGGTTCACAGCCGCACCAGGGGTTGCAGATCGTTGAACCTGCGCTCGCCGATCCCATTGACCTCTCGCAGTTCATCGACCGAGCGGAAGCCACCGTGCTGGGCGCGATAGTCCACGATGTGCTGCGCGAGCACCGGACCGACGCCGGGCAGCCCGTCCAACTGCTCCGCCGAAGCGGAGTTGAGACTGACCGGCCCGCTCGATCCGCCGCCGGTGCCACCACCGGTGCCGGTGCCAGTACCGGCGCCCGTTCCGCCCGGCACTCCGGCCAGCACCTGCTCACCGTCCGCGAGGAGCCGCGCCCGGTTGAGGCCGGTCAGATCGGCACCTTCGCGCACCCCGCCCGCCGCGGTCAGGGCATCGGCAACCCGCGATCCGGTGGGCAGCCGGTAGATCCCCGGCCGCCGCACCTTCCCGCCGACGTCCACCACGAGCACTCCGGCCGACGACGGCACCGCGTTGGCCACCGGCCGGGGCGTCGCCTCGGCGCTCGCGCCACGTCCCGGTCCGCCGCCCTTCGCCGCGGGCAGCGTCGGCGCCGGCCCGTCGACCAGGTCGGGGGCGCGTACGGACTGCGGGCGTCCGGCCCAGAAGTGGTGCACGGCGAACCCCGCCGCGACCACCAGGACCACACACAGCGCGGCCAGGCTGCGCGGCGCGAGACCGAACCTCAACTGGGCCCACACCGGCAGCCGTTCCCGCACCGCCACCCGGCCCCGCTCCCATGCACCGGGACCAGCGCGGCCGGCCTGCGGAGCCGGATCGACCCACGGAACCGGATCAATCGGTGCTGGAAGGTCGATCGGCGCTGCGGGAGCGACCAGCACAGCAGGGTCGATCGGTGCTGCAGGAATGCCGCGCGCGGCCGGGACAGCCGGTGCGGCGGGAGCCGCCGATGCGACGCGAGAGCGTGATGTGGCAAGACCTCCCTCCCGCCGGGCCGCCCGCCTCCGGACCGCCCGCTCGGGTACGGGCGGAGGCACCAGCGTCGACTCCCCGAGGATGCGCGCGGTCGGGGCAGCAGGATCGTGCGGCGGGGCCGCCGTACCCGGCGGCGGTGGGAGGAACAGCGCGTCCGCGCGCGTGCGTGCGGTCAGGGCGGAGACGTCGGCCTGGGCGGTGCGGCTTCGGCGGCCGCGGCCCGGGCGGGCCCGACCGTCGGAGCCGGGTGCCCGGCCCGGTCCGCTCGTAGCGGTGCGTGGTGATCGGAGTGCCATGTCACGAGACGTTAGGCACCCGAGCGCGAGCCCGCTGAGCAGGCCCAATTCCGGTGGACAGCAGGCGAGTTGTGGATAACCCGGCCACCCGTACGAGTGAGTGCGGCCGGGTCCAGGCGCCCAGCGGGGCGGGCCACAGCACGCGAACGCCCCTCAGCGCGGCCCCGCACCGGGACCCGCCGAAACGGTCCTGTTGCGGGCTTTCCCCGGCCGGCCGGGCCCGAGCCGCCGGCCGCCACCCCGCCTCAGCGCGGCGAAACGATCGCCCCCAGCAGCCCCGGCCCCGTGTGCGCGCCGATCACCGCTCCGACCTCGCTCGTGTACAGGTCGACCAGGCCCGGCACCCGAGCCCGCAGCCGGTCGGCGAGTGCGGCGGCGCGTTCCGGTGCCGCGAGATGGTGCACCGCGATGTCGACCGGGCTGCTTCCGGCCCGGTCGACCACGATCTCCTCCAGCCGGGCGATGGCCTTCGAGGCGGTGCGTACCTTCTCCAGCATGTCGATCCGGCCGCCGTCGAGCTGAAGCAGTGGCTTGACCGCCAGGGCCGAGCCGAGCAGCGCCTGGGCGGCCCCGATGCGGCCGCCGCGGCGCAGATAGTCCAGGGTGTCGACGTAGAAGAAGGCGGAGGTCTCACCGGCACGCTTCTCGGCGGCCGCCACCGCCTCGTCCAGGGTGCCGCCAGCGTCCGCGACCTGGGCCGCGGCCAGCGCGCAGAAGCCGAGCGCCATCGCGACCATCCCGGTGTCGACCACCCGAACCGGCACCGGGGCGTCCTTGGCGGCGAGCACCGCGGCGTCGTAGGTGCCGGAGAACTCGGCCGACAGATGCAGCGAGACGATCCCGGTCGCCCCCGCTTCGGCGACCTTGCGGTAGGTGGCCGCGAATACCTCGGGGCTGGGCCGGGAAGTGGTGACGGGGCGTCGTTTCTGCAGGGCGAGCGCCAGCGAGCGGGCCGAGATCTCGGTGCCCTCCTCCAGCGCCTGGTCCCCCAGGACGACGGTCAGCGGCACTGCGGTGATGCTGTGCCGCTCCATCGTCTGCGGCGGCAGATAGGCCGTTGAATCGGTGACGATCGCGACATGGCGGGACATGAGCGGGAGGTTACCCGCCAAGACCGCCGGACGGCAGTCCGGCCCTGGTGGAATGATCAGTTCGGGTCAGCGCCGGGCGCCCTGTTCCAGCGCCTTGACCTGGTGTTCGCCGGCTCAGCTCGTGGTTTTGGGGTGCGGCGCCTTCTGCCAGGGGTACGTCACCGGCGGCTCGGCGGCGCCTATCGCCTGAGACGCCTGGGCCGGCGGCTCGGGCCGCGTCCCCGCACCCCGCCCGGGCGTCGGCGAGGACGTCGGCTTGCTCTGCGCAGGCGCGGGGTTGTCCGAAAGGTCGCCCCAGGAAACGGACTCGCCGTTGATCGGCCCCTTGGTCGACCAGTCCCGCAGCGCCCCCGACTCCATCTCGATCTGCTCGCTGAGCGAGGCCAGGTCGTCGTCGGCGAACTGCCGGGCCCGGTCCCGCGCGGCCCAGCGCAGCGAGTCCGCGGAGTGCGTGATCCGCTCGGTGCGCTCGCGGAGCTCGGGCATCCGGGCCGCTGTGTTGCGCTTGTCCGGCTCCCGCTCCAGGCGCCTGAGCTCGTCGTCCAGTTCGCGGCCGTGCCCGCTGAGCCGCTCGAACAGAGCGAGGGACTCCTTGAGGGACTCGTCCTCGGCGAGGCGGGCGTGCAGCGCGTCCTGCGTGGCCCGCATCGACGTACGCAGTGAAAGCCGCAGCTGGGCGAGCTGGCCCGCGACGCCCGGCTGGCCCACGCTCTTCGCCCGCAGCGTGGTGTCCTCGACGGCCCTGCGGGCCTGCGTGACCGTACGCTCCACTCCGCGCTTGGCGGCGCCGACCACCTTGACCGTCACGTACACGCCGAGCACCACGAAGGCGACGAACAGCAGCGCCAGGATCAGGATCGCGGCTTCCATGAACGTCCCCTCGGTCGGTCGGCATCGTCCCCTCCACCGTAAACGGAACGGGCAGGCCGTGGGTTCCCGCGGAACCCCCAACCTGCCCGTAGGGGAAAGCCCCCAGTACCGTTTCGGCCCTTACGCGGGGACGATGTTCACCAGCTTCGGCGCGCGCACGATGACCTTGCGGATGCCCGCGCCGGCCAGCGCCGCGACGACGGCCTCGTCCGCCAGGGCCAGCTTCTCCAGCTCGTCGTCGGAGATCGTCGGCGGCACCTCCAGGCGCGCCTTGACCTTGCCCTTGATCTGGACGACGCAGGTCACGGCCTCGTCCACGACGTACGCCGGGTCGGCGACCGGGAAGTCGCGGTGCACCACGGAGTCGGTGTGGCCCAGCTTGCGCCACAGCTCCTCGGCGATGTGCGGGGCCAGCGGGGCGATCAGCAGCACCAGCTGCTCGGCGACCGGCCGCGGCAGCAGGCCGCCCGCCTTCGTCAGGTGGTTGTTCAGCTCGGTGATCTTGGCGATGGCGGTGTTGAAGCGCAGCCCCGCCAGGTCGCCGCCGGCGCCGTCGATCGCCTTGTGCAGGGCGCGCAGCGTCGCCTCGTCGGGCTCGGCGTCGGTGACGGTGACGGTGACCTCGCCGGTCGTCTCGTCGACGATGTTGCGCCACAGGCGCTGCAGCAGCCGGTACTGGCCGACCACCGCGCGGGTGTCCCAGGGCCGCGAGACGTCCAGCGGACCCATCGCCATCTCGTACAGGCGCAGGGTGTCGGCGCCGTACTCGGTGCAGATCTCGTCCGGAGTGACCGCGTTCTTCAGGGACTTGCCCATCTTGCCCAGCTCGCGCTTGACGAGCTCGCCCTCGAAGAAGAACTTGCCGTCGCGCTCCTCGACCTCGGCGGCCGGGACGGGGAAGCCGCGGCTGTCCCGGTAGACGTAGGCCTGGATCATGCCCTGGTTGTACAGCTTGTGGAACGGCTCGGCCGACGAGATGTGGCCCAGGTCGAACAGCACCTTGGACCAGAAGCGCGCGTACAGCAGGTGCAGCACCGCGTGCTCGGCGCCGCCGACGTACAGGTCGACGCCTCCGGTCGGCTGGCCCTCGCGCGGGCCCATCCAGTACTGCTCGATGGCCGGGTCGACCAGCTTCTCGCTGTTGTGCGGGTCCAGGTAGCGCAGCTCGTACCAGCAGGAACCGGCCCAGTTGGGCATGGTGTTGGTCTCGCGGCGGTACTTCTTCACGCCGTCGCCCAGGTCCAGCTCGACGTTGACCCAGTCCTCGTTGCGGGACAGCGGGGTCTCCGGCGAGGTGTCGGCGTCGTCCGCGTCGAAGGTGCGCGGCGAGTAGTCGTCGACCTCCGGCAGCTCCAGGGGCAGCATCGACTCGGGCAGCGGGTGGGCGACGCCGTCCTCGTCGTAGACGATCGGGAAGGGCTCGCCCCAGTAGCGCTGGCGGCTGAACAGCCAGTCGCGCAGCCGGAAGTTGACGGTGCCCTCGCCGATGCCGCGTTCGGTCAGCCAGTCGGTCATCTTCGCCTTGGCCTCGACGACGCCCAGGCCGTCCACCGAGATCTCGTCGTTGGCGGAGTTGACCAGCTTGGCCTCGTAGGAGGCGAACGCGTCGTCCCACGTCGAGGCGTCGGTGCCGCGGTCGTCGGAGGGCTGCACGACGCAGCGCATGGGCAGCTCGAAGGCGCGCGCGAAGGCGAAGTCACGGGTGTCGTGCGCCGGTACGGCCATGATCGCGCCGGTGCCGTAGCCCATCAGCACGTAGTCGGCGATGAAGACGGGAACTTTTTCGCCGCTGACGGGATTGATGGCGAACGCGCCGGTGAAGACGCCGGTCTTCTCCTTGGCGTCGGCCTGGCGCTCCACGTCCGACTTGGAGGCGGCGAACGCGCGGTACTTGGCGACGGCCTCGGCCGGGCTCGCGTGCCCGCCGGTCCACACGTCGTGGGTGTCCTCGGGCCAGGCGGCCGGGACGATGGTGTCGACCAGCTCGTGCTCGGGCGCCAGCACCATGTAGGTGGCGCCGAACAGGGTGTCCTGGCGGGTCGTGAAGACGGTGATGGCGTCCGAGTCGCCGACCTTGAAGTCGACGCGGGCGCCCTCGGAGCGGCCGATCCAGTTGCGCTGCTGCAGCTTGATGGCGTCGGGCCAGTCCAGCGCGTCCAGGTCGTCGATCAGGCGGTCCGCGTAGGCGGTGATGCGCATGTTCCACTGGCGCAGCTTGGACTTGAAGACGGGGAAGTTGCCGCGCTCGGAACGGCCGTCGGCGGTGACTTCCTCGTTGGCCAGGACGGTGCCCAGGCCGGGGCACCAGTTGACGGGCGCGTCGGAGGCGTACGCCAGGCGGTACTCGCCCAGCACGTCGGAGCGCTCGGCGGCGCTCAGCGCGGCCCAGTCACGCCCGCCGGGGACCTCGCGGGTGCCGCTCTCGAACGCGGCGACCAGCTCGGCGATCGGGCGGGCCTGCTGCGCGTCGGCGTCGTACCAGGAGTTGAAGATCTGCAGGAAGATCCACTGGGTCCACTTGTAGTACTCCGGGTCGATCGTCGCGATCGACCGGCGCTTGTCGTGGCCCAGGCCCAGCCGGCGCAGCTGCCGCTTCATGTTGTCCATGGCGGCCTCGGTGGAGACCCGCGGGTGCGTGCCGGTGGCGACCGCGTGCTGCTCGGCGGGCAGGCCGAACGCGTCGAAGCCCAGCGTGTGCAGCACGTTGTGGCCGGTCATCCGCTGGTGGCGGGCGTAGACGTCGGTGGCGATGTAGCCCAGCGGGTGGCCGACGTGCAGGCCCGTGCCCGAGGGGTACGGGAACATGTCCATGATGAACTTCTTGGGCCGGGCGACGACCGCCGGATCCCCGGCCAGGTCACCGGTCGGGTTCGGCGCCGCGTAGGTGCCCTCGGCGTCCCAGAAGTCCTGCCAGCGTGCCTCGATGTCGGCGGCCATGGCTGCCGTGTAGCGGTGCGGCGCGGCCGTCTCTGCGGCGGCAGCGGTGTTCGTCTCGCTCATGTCCTCAAAGCTCCATCGATCGTCTCTGCCAGCGGGTACGAGCGTTCGTCCGTCGATCCGCCATCGAATCGCCAAACGAAAAAACCCCTCGCACAGGAGGGGGCGCCGCGCCGAGTCCGACCGGATCTCTTCATCGGTCGGGAGTGTTCAGCGCGGCTCGCTAAGCAGAAGGCGTACGGCACGCATGGCGTCAGGGTACCGCAGGCCCCGCAAGGCCCGCACGGAGCGCACATGGGGGCGCCCCGGGCTACCCCCTGGGGGTGCCGAGGGCGAGGTTACTCCGCGTACCCCCCTCTTCTGGGGCAACCGCTCAAACCCCGTACCGGCTGGTATGGGGCGACCTAGCATGCCGCCACGGGACCGCTTTGCCGAACCATTCGGAGTCGCCCCACCATGAAACCTCGCAATCCGCTCAACCCGCACCGCCCGCGCCAGAATCCGGCACGGGGCCGTCCGGCCCGCAGGGGCGGGCTTTCCGCGGCCGCACTGGGCGTCGTCGCCCTGCTCATACCGCCGTTGGCACTGCTCTCTTCGGACGGGCTGCGCGCCGCCCTGGACTTCACCGCCGGCGTCCTGTCCCTGGTCTCGCTGACCGCCTCCGTCGCCTGGGGCCTGCTCGCCACCGACCGGCTGCTCCTCACTCCACGTCACCGCCTCATGGCGCAGGCCGTCCACCGGGCGACCGCCGTCGCCTCGATCGGCTTCCTCCTGCTGCACGTCACCGTCAAGATCGCGCTCGGCCATGTCGGGCTGCTCGGCGCGGTGGTCCCGTTCGGGCTCGGCATCACCGGCGCCTCCGGCCTGATCGGCTTCGGATCACTCGCCGGGGTCCTGATGGTCCTCACGGCCGTCACGGGGGCGATGCGCAGCGCCTTCGCCACCCCGGGCCGCATCGCGGCACGCTGGCGCGCGGTGCACATGCTGGCCTATCCGGCCTGGTGCTTCGCCCTGGTGCACGGCCTGTACGCGGGGCGCCCGCCGGCCGCCTGGGTGGTCGCGATGTACGGCCTGTCCCTGGCGGGAGTGGCGAGCGCGCTGGCCGTACGCGCGCTGCCGCGGCCGGTGAAGCGCCGGATCGCCGACCGGCTCGCCCCCTTCCGGCCGCGCCCGGAGAGCGAGCCCGCAGAGCCCGCCATCCCGCCTCGGCCCTCCGCGCCGCCCTCTTACGAGGCTTACGAGACGCCGCCCTACGAGCCTTCTCACGAGACCTCTTATGAGGCGCGGCCGACGCAACCACTACGTGGTGCGCAGCCGACGTACGAAGCCCTCGAAGAGGCGCCGCGGTTCCAGGAGGCGCACGCCCTGTACGAGCCCCCGCACGAGGCGCTGCCCCGCTATCGTCCGGCCGCCGGTCAGGAGGTCCGCGGCGATGCGGGCACGGGCATCTCGGCGGCCTACCGCGCGGTCTCCCTGGCTCCGTCGGCTCCCCCGGCCGCCCGCTGGCCGGCGCCCTCGCCGCGCCCTCCCGGGCCGCTGCCCTCCCCCGCGCCGTCCTCACCCTATCAGCCGCCGGCCGCCGGCGAGCCCTGGCACTCCCAGCCGGGCTCCGCCTCAGGAGAACGCCCGTGACGGTGCCCGCAACAGCAGGAGTACGACCATGAACACCCCCCTCCCCGATGTTCCCGAGGTCCGCGTCGTCGGCCTGCCCCATCTGACCGCGGGCTTCGATCTCGTCGAGCGCCTCGCCCTGCCGATGCACCGCAAGGTGCACGGCCCGCTGAAGCCGGTCGACGGCGAACGCCTGGCCCAACTCGCCGACGACATCGCCCTCAACGGCCGCGGCGGCGCGGGTTTCCCCTTCGGCCGCAAGCTGCGCGCGGTCGCCTCCGCCGCGATCCGGCGCGGGATACGCCCGGTCGTCGTCGTCAACGCGAGCGAGGGCGAGCCCGCCTGCCGCAAGGACACCGTCCTGGTGTGCCGGGCCCCCCATCTCGTCCTGGACGGCGCTCTGCTGGCCGCCGAGGCGCTCGGTGCCCGCACCCTGGTCGTCGCCGTGACGCGCGACTCCACGGAGGCCTCCGTGCGCGCCGCCCTCGCCGAGCGGGGCCTCGCCGACAAGCGCAGCTCCCCCCTGCGCGCCCGCGTGGTCCGCACCCCCGAGCGCATGGTGTCCGGCGAGGCCTCCGCGGTGATCCGGGCCGTGGACGGCGGCCCCGCCCTGCCGCCGGGCCGCCGCGAGCGGGCCGCCGAATCGGGCGTGGGCGGCGCCCCGACGCTGCTGTCCAACGCGGAGACGTACGCCCAGCTCGCGGTGGCCGCGCGGCTCGGCCCGCGCCGCTTCTGCAACACCGGGGAGCCGACCGAGCCCGGCACCGTGCTGCTCACGCTGTCCGGGGCGGTCGCCCGCCCGATGGTCGTCGAGGTCCCCACCGGGGTGCCGCTGCGCTACGTACTCCAGCTGGCCGGGGCGCCCTCGGCGCCCCAGGGCGTGCTGACCGGCGGCTATCACGGCAGCTGGCTGAACTCGGTGGCCGCCCATGACGCGGCCGTCTCGCGGGCATCGCTCTCGGCGCTCGGCGGCGCCCTGGGGGCGGGTGCGATCCTGCCGATCGGCGCGGAGACCTGCGCGCTCGGCGAGGCACTGCGGGTCGCCAATTGGCTGGCGGCCGAGACGGCCGGCCAGTGCGGCCCGTGCAGGCTGGGCCTGCCGGCCGCCGCGGGAGGGCTCGCCGATGTCCTGAACGGCGGCGGCCCGGCCGCCCTGGAGGCGCTGCGCGAGGTGACGGGGGCGGTGAAGGGCCGCGGTGCCTGCAAGCATCCGGACGGCTCGGCCCGCTTCCTGGCCTCGACGCTGGCGGCGTTCACGGACGACCTCGCGGCCCATGTGCTGGCCGGGGGCTGCGGCCGGCCGACCGTGGGCGTGCTGCCGCTGCCCTCGCCCGGCTACCAGGAGGAGGGCGTGCCGAGCGGTGAGAAGGTGCTGGTCGACTGGACGCTGTGCGAGGGCCACGGGCTCTGCGCGGACATCGTGCCGGAGCTGATCAGGCTCGGCCCCGACGGCTACCCGCTCGTCGCCGACGCCACTGTGCCGATGCATCTGCGGGGGCGCGCCCAGCGGGCCGTGCGCCGCTGCCCGGCGCTCGCGCTCCGGATCGAGCAGGCCCCGGCCGCGCTCCCCCAGATCCCCCGCAAAGCCCTGGGCAGCGGCCGGAGTTGACCGTTTCTGATCGTTACAGCGCCCTTAGAGGGGGCACTGTAACGATCAGAGAGGGAGCACAACAAGAAGGCGGGCCATCCGAATCGGATGGCCCGCCTTCTTCACTGTGGGCTGTTCTTGAGTGCCGCTGATCAGCGGTGAGAGAAGGGGTGCGGAGATCATTGCCCGGCGTGGGCTTGATCGTTGCCCGGTGCCGTGGGGGTACGGGGGATCCTTCTGCTCCAATTCATGATCACCTCGTACAGTGTGGGATGAAGTGTCCGCCAACTCGGTGTCAGGCGTGGTGAGTTGACGGGTTCCGTCTCGGGGCGGGTGATGGCTTTGGTGCTGGACAGGTTGCGGGCGAGGGCGTCGGTGTCACGGGCGCGGGTGGAGGACCTGCGTAGCCAGATCGCAGCGTTGGAGAAGGAGCTCGCTGACGAGGAGAAACAGCTGGAGCGGTGGTCGACGGCCGAAGCGGCGGTGGCGGAGGTTCTGGCCGAGGGCGAGGACGAGGTTGCCGGGAGGGGACCGTCGGCGGATGCGGGCAGCCGGGGCCCGGCCCCGGTGGCTGCTGCCGCGGCCCAGCGGCTGGTCGTGTCGGCGCCGGTGATGCGGGCGGACGGCAAGGTGCTGGCCGAGGCGAACGAGGACGTGGTCCTCGCTTTGGCCTCGGCGGGGCGGCCGCTGCGGGCCAAGCCGGTCTGTGAAGCGGTCGGCTGGGATACGGATCACCGGCCGGTGGAGAGGATGCGGGTGAAGCTGAAGCGGTTGGTCAAGCAGGGCTGGCTGACCGAGGACGAGGTGGGGCTGTTCGCGATCGCGCCCGGGGTCGGCGAGCTGGCCGAGCCCACTGCGGTGGTGGACGGCGCCGTGATCGAGGACGTGTGAGGCGGCGCCGCCGGGAGGATCAGTCCCGACGGCGCCCAGGTTGCGTGAGCGACCTTGAATCGTGACGAAGAGGCTCGCGCGTCCTCGACGATAGTGCTGTTGCAGCGTATTGGGTTCGCCGGGCCGTAACTGGGCCCTGGCCTGCGGTTATTGCAGACCGTGAGCTGGAGCCGGGAAGGCTGGGCGCACGATGCCTGCACCGTTACCGGCGCGCAAGCGGCGGCCACAGCGGGGTGTTCAGGCTCGCTTCGAGGCGGGCGATGGTGGCGACGTCGGGCCAGGTCCGGCCGTCGAGCACGTCGCCGATCGTCTGCCGGTTGACGCCCAGCAGGTCAGCGGCCTGGCGGCGGCTGAGGTGGCGCTCACGCAGGGCGTCGGCGAGGCGGCGGGCGATGGCCTGGACGACTGCTGCGGCGACGTCGTCGACGACTGCGTCGGGCCAGGCTTGCGGATCACGGGCACATTCCCGCGGCGCGCGGGAGCGCGCGCTTCCTCCGACCATGCTTCCACGCTCCTGTCCGTTGAGGTCGTACGCGACTTGGGTGGCAGCTTGTCCTGCCGCTATTCGTGGTCCATGGCCCTCGATCCGGCAACGTCTTCGGTCATCGACGCGTACGCCCCGCGCGAGCCGGCGGCTGCCTGGGATGAGGTCGGACCGCTGGTGAAGACGGTGGTGGCCGCGACCGTCGAGCGCGTCCCCTACGCGGTGGAGGACCTGCTGCACGTGGTGGCCCGCCTGGCCATCTGGGCGGAGGGCCGGGGGGTGGTCCGCGAACCGGCGGCCTGGCTGACCAACGAGACGATCGACGCGTTCGTGCTGACCGGCTGCGCGGGCCTCAAGCCCGGCACGCTGCGCACCTACCGCACATGGCTGCGGCGGGTGCGCGAAGTGCTCGTCTGGGACAACGCCGGTGAGAGCGAAGGGCTGCACCTGTCGGCTCCGCCGGCGCCCGCACCACCCTATGAAGAGCGGGAGATCGCCTCCTTGCGCACCTGGGCCGGTCAGTTGCGGCCCAGGGCAAGGGCGGACGCGTTGGCGCTGATGGCGCTGGCCGACGGCATGGGGCTGGCTCCCGGGGAGGTCGCCCGGCTGCGCGGCACGGACGTCCGCCGCACCCGGTCGGGAGCCTGCGTGCTGGACGCGCGGGTGCTCGGGCGTCTGCTGGTGGCCCGCGCCGAATGGGAGGACGATCTCGCGCATCTGGCCGAAGGAGCCGGGGGCGACTTCCTGTTCCGTCCCGGCCATAGTGAGCCGCCGCCGGACAACCTGATCGCCTCCTGGGCCTGGCAGCATCGCCCCGAGGCGCCACTGCCGGGCTTGAGCGCCCGGCGCCTGCGGGCCAGTTGGATCGTCTCCCTGATGCGTCGCCGGATCGATCACGGTGTGATCGCGGCGGCGGCCGGGCTCGCCTCGGCTGCCTCGCTCGCCCGCTATCAGCACTTGGTGCCCCCGCTCAGCGACAGCGAGACGGCCCGGCTGCTGCGGGGCAGCCGATGAGAGCGCCACCGCCCGGTCATCCGGCCTCGCGCATGAGCCGCCCCAGGCCCACGACGGACGCCCCGGCGCGCATCCCGGACTCCAAGGTGTTCCAGCTGGCCGCGTTGCTGGACCGCTCCGGCGCCCTCGACCTGATCGACGCCGAACTGACAGGACGTCCGGGACCTGCCGGGCTGGAGCCGCGGACCGTGCTGACCGGCCTGTTGCTGGCGGTCCACTACACCGGGAAGGCCGCCGTGGCCGAAGCCTGGCGGATCCTCGCCTTCAGCCTGTCGCCCACGGCCCAGGCAAAGCTCGGCATCCACATCGCGACACAGGGCGCGTGGGCGTTCTCCCGACGCCTCTACCGTGCCTTCGACCGCGTCACCACGGCACTCGACCCGGCCCGCTGCGACCGCCGGCGCCGCCTTGGACTCGATCAGGCCGCCGTGTTCGCCGCGGCCTGGGAGGACACCGATCCCGAACACGTCCGCAAGAAGACCGTGCTGCATCTTGTCTG
Organism: Streptomyces sp. NBC_00212; assembly: GCF_045206365.1. Taxonomy (NCBI): domain Bacteria; kingdom Bacillati; phylum Actinomycetota; class Actinomycetes; order Kitasatosporales; family Streptomycetaceae; genus Streptomyces; species Streptomyces sp. NBC_00212. The sequence goes on along the minus strand of NZ_CP108115.1, from coordinate 5,794,902 downwards.
CACCGCTCTGATCACCGCCACGGTCAAGATCGCCCGCCGTTGCGGGGCGCTCAAACACTGGCACGGCGATGTCGGCATCGACGCCACCGCACTGGCCTCCTGGCACAAGCCGCCCAGCACCCGCCGGAACCTGGCCTCTCTCGATCCCACGGCAGGCTGGCACTACAGCGGCGGGGCGAGTGAGCCGACGTTCGGGCACAGCGGGCATCTCGCCCTCGCAGCCGCCGCCCACCCGCGCCCGGGACGGGTGGCGCAGATCGTGCTCGGCCTGGTCGTCGACTACCCCGGCATGCGCACCGGAGCCAACGCGATCGCCCTGCTCAAGCCGCTGGGCGAACTCCAGCTTCCCATCGGCACGTTGGCCGTCGACCGCCTCTACACCGACGCCCGCCCCGAAACGTTCGCCCTGCCCGCCCGCGCTCTCGGCTACCGGCTCGCTCTGGACTACAAGCAGGACCAGCGCGGCGCCCAGGGCGTCCACCGCGGCGCCGTCCTCATCGACGGCACCCTGACCTGCCCTCTCATCCCGCTCGTCCTCGCGAACGCCACCCACCACCTCGACGACGCCGCCGCCCGCCGGCCGGACGAGATCACCCAGACCCGCGTCGACAACCGGAAGCCGTACTTCCTCCACCTCAAGCAGGGCCCCGACCCGGCCGGGGCGATCCGGCTCGCCTGCCCCGCCGCCGGCACCTCGCCCACCGTCAACTGCCCCCGCCGCCCAGCCCGCCGCACCCCCTCCTGGACCGTTGATCTGACCGATCCACGGCAGCGGCAGGCCCATCCGGCGGCCCGCCCCACCGTGATCACTCCGGCTCCGCCCGACCCCTTGCCCGATGTCTGCCGCCAGCAGACGATCACCATCCGCCCCGGTGACCTGGGCACGATCGAGAAGTTCCGGCAGGACCTGCCCTACCTCACCGACTCCTGGAGGGACACCTTCAAGGTCGTTAGAGCCCAGAACGAAGGGATCAACGGGATCCTCAAGGGCCACAAGATCGATATTTCCGAGCCGAAGAACCGGCTCGCGCACGGCCGCGTCGCCCAGACCCTGCTGGTCGCCCTCATGGTCACCGTCGCGAACCTGCACATCCTGGACGTCTTCTGCCAGACCACCCGCGGCGAGCACCTGCCCATCGACGCCTACGACGACGGCGCCCCTGTGACCGATCCCGACGAGTCCGGCCCGCGGCCCGACGCACGGCCCCCGCCCCGGGCACCGTGATGATCCGGAAGTGAACAGCCACACCAACCGCCGCCACGAGACGTCCCCGGTCCCGCAGCCACACCACCACGTGCATCCGGGCATCGGCCACCCCCGGAAGCCGACCCACACGCCCCCGGAACCGCCACTCAGCCCCGGCCGGCGCCCAAGTCGCCCCCGAAAACCAGAAGATCCCGCCCAATCGACTCGATCAGACGGGATCCCGGGAACCGAACCTGAGAGATCTCAAGAACGGCCCTTCACTGTGGAGCTAAGGAGAATTGAACTCCTGACCTCCTGCATGCCATGCAGGCGCTCTACCAACTGAGCTATAGCCCCTTGTTTTCCCGCCGCCCGGTTTCCCGCGGCGACATCGAGAACATTACACGGTCCCCCCGGTGCTTCACCAAATCGGTTTCCGTTCTGTACGAAGAAGGGCGGTAACGTCCGTCTTCGTGACCGTGAAGGTACTCGCGCACACCGCTGCCCGCTTCCCCTCCGCCCGCCGTCCCGTGCCGCTCACCGCAGCCGTCTGTCTGGTCTCCTTCGCGGTGTTCTGGGCTGCTCAGCGGGCCGCCGGGGTCTCGATGATTGACCTGATGGCCTACCGGGCGGAGGGCCAGACCGTACGGGCCGGAGCCGACCTCTATGCGATGCGCGCGACCGAGGCCCAGCTGCCCACCACCTACCCGCCGTTCGCGGCGCTGGCGTTCACCCCGCTCACCCTGCTGGGCGTCCCGGCGCCGCGGGCCCTGGCAACCGCCGCCAACCTGGTACTGCTGCTCGCTCTTGCCCATCTGTCGCTCCGGCTCGCGGGCAGGCCGCGGCCGGGAGCCGCACTGTGGATCGCCGCGCTCGCCGCCTGGTGCGAGCCGGTGTGGACCACGCTGCGCTACGGCCAGGTCAATCTGCTGCTCGCCGTGGCAGTGCTCTAGGACCTCACCCGCGAACAGGGCCACCGCTGGGCGGGCGCCGGCATCGGCCTCGCCGCCGCGCTGAAGCTCACACCCGCCCTGTTCGCACTGTTCCTGCTGATCACCGCCGTCGTACGGATGAGGAGCGGCGGCACAGGCCGGCCCGAACTCGCCCAGAGCGGCGGCCGGGTGGCGCTCTCGGCGCTCTATCCGCTGGCCGGAACGTGCTTCCTTGTCCTGGCGGCGCTCAGGCCGTGGCGAAGGAGTAGAACCGCTTGAGCGTGCAGTGCGCCTCAAGGAGGCGGCCGTAGATCGGCTCCCCTTCGAGTTCCCGATACGTCTCGATCGGGTCGCCCTTTATGATCAGCGCCCGGGCGCATTCCTCGCACCAGTACTGATAGTCGGTGTTGACCGGATCCATGTCCCTGACGATGGGCGTACCGCTGCCGCACCAGTCGCATTTCCGCCTGTGTGCACCCATGTTCAGCTCCAGCTGTGGCCGCAGGCCGTGCACACGTAGGACACCCCGCCGTTGTCGCCGAGCATCTGCGCGACGTGGGAGGAGCCACAGGAGGGACAGCTCAGGCGGGCGCCGGGTGACGCGGCTTCGGGCCCGCCGGGCGGTTCCGGGAATTCTTCGCGACTCGCGGGCATCGCGCACTCCCTCCCGTTCGGTCCGTCGTCCCCCTCCGGCCGTCCCGATTCTGCCATGTCCTCGCAAGGGGGGCAGTGCTGTCGCCGTACGAGACCGGCCACCGGGGGTGGACAACAAGAAGATCCCGCCCCCACGAGGGGACGGGATCCGATTGTGGAGCTAAGGAGAATTGAACTCCTGACCTCCTGCATGCCATGCAGGCGCTCTACCAACTGAGCTATAGCCCCGCTGTTCGCCTTGTTTCCGCTTCTTCGGCGGTCCCGCGCTGCGAACAAGAAGAACTCTAGCCTGTGACCTGCCGGAAAGTGAAATCCGGCCGTCACCGCCCCTGAGCAGCGGTTAGTCGTCGTCGCCGAGGACCGGCTCGGGCAGCGTTCCGGCGTTGTGCTCAAGCAGGCGCCAGCCGCGCGCGCCCTCGCCGAGGACGGACCAGCAGCAGTTGGTGAGGCCGCCAAGGCCCTCCCAGTGGTGCGCCTCCAGACCGAGGAGCCGGCCGATGGTGGTGCGGATGGTGCCGCCGTGGCTGACGACGACGAGGGTGCCGCCGTCGGGCAGCTTGTCGGCATGGCGCAGCACGACCGGGGCCGCCCGGTCGGCGACCTCGGTCTCCAGCTCGCCGCCGCCCCGGCGCACCGGCTCGCCGCGCTTCCACGCCGCGTACTGCTCGCCGTACTGGCCGACGATCTCCTCGTGCGTGAGCCCCTGCCAGGCGCCCGCGTACGTCTCGCGCAGGGCCGAGTCGTGCTCGACCGGCAGGCCGGTCACGGCCGCCAGCTCGGCGGCGGTGGCGGCGGCCCGCTGAAGGTCGGAGGCGACGATCGCGTCCGGCTTCAGGGCGGCCAGCAGGCGCGCGGCCCGGTGTGCCTGGCCGATGCCGGTCTCGGTCAGCTCGATGTCCGTGGAGCCCTGGAAGCGGCGCTCCAGGTTCCAGGCCGTCTGGCCGTGCCGCCACAGGACTATCCGGCGGCCCCGGCCGCCCTTGGTGGTGCCGTTCAGCTCAGCTCACCGTCCGCTTCGTCGGCGCCGGTCAGCGCGGCGTGCTCGGCGGCCTTGCCACGCGTCTTCATGGCGTCGTCCGGCAGCGGCAGCTCGGGGCAGTCCTTCCACAGCCGCTCCAGGGCGTAGAAGACGCGCTCCTCGCTGTGCTGGACGTGCACGACGATGTCGACGTAGTCGAGCAGGATCCAGCGGGCGTCGCGGTCGCCCTCGCGGCGCACCGGCTTGGCGCCGAGCTCCTTGTTGAGCCGCTCCTCGATCTCGTCGACGATCGACTTGACCTGGCGGTCGTTGGGCGCGGAGGCGAGCAGGAAGGCGTCGGTGATCGACAGCACATCGCTGACGTCGTACGCGATGATGTCGTGCGCGAGCCGGTCGGCGGCCGCCTGAGCGGCGGCGGTGATGAGCTCGATGGAACGGTCCGTGGCGGTCACAAGCAGGCTTTCGTCGGCGGTCAGATCCAATCGGATCGATTTCCAGGATCTCACGGACCGCCGACAGCCCCGAAAGGATTACTCCGGGCACCTCACTGTGGCGCCTTGTAGTCCTTTCCGATGACGACCGACACGTCGGCGTTGGCGGCCGCCTTGCCCTGTTTGACCGCGCTGTCCAGCAGCCCGAGGGTCTTGGCGACCTCGACGGCCTTCGCCTTCTGCGCCCCGTCCGCGTACAGGACCTGCGAAGTGGCCTCGGTGCCGGAGCTTCCGGCGTCGACGAACGCATAGCCGCCGTTGATCAGGGCGACCCGTGCGGCCTCGGCCGCCTTGGAGTTTCCGCTGGCGTTCTTGACGCCGACCCGCACCGCGGAGCCCTGGTCGGACCCGCCGCCGAGCTGACCGCCCAGGACGTCCTTGACCACGCTGTCGCTGGCCTGCTGGCTGAGCGTGCCGTCGGGCTGCACGGGCAGCACCGCCGTCTTGTACGCGCCGATCTTGGCGTGCTCGGCGAGCTTGGCGAGGGAGGCGCCGAGGTCGCTCTCGGGCAGCGAGGGGTCGAGGATCTGCGCGAGCGTCTGGACGGTGACGGTGGCGGCCTTGGGGTCGTCGGAGATCTTGCGCAGCACCCCGTACATCACCGCGCCGAACCGCTGGAGCTGCTTGGTCTCGGCCTCGCCGGGGCCGCGGTAGGTGGCGTAGGCGACGGCCATCTGGCCGGTGAGCGTCTGGTCGTCGCCCTTCTTCACCAGCGGGTCGCCGCCCTGCTTGGCTCCGGGAACGTCCGCATCCGTAGTGATGTCGATGTTCCCGACGAGGTCGACGAGGTTTTCCAGGTACGGGGTGTCCAGGCGCCAGGTGCCGGTGATCTTGGTGCCGAGGAGGGTGGAGAGCGAATCCCGGGTGCCCTGCGAGCCGTCCGCGTCCACCGACTTGCCCAGGGTGGTGCGGCTGCCGTCGTCATTGGAGACGGCGAGCGAGTTGGGCAGCAGCACCGTAGTGCCCTGTTTGGTGGTCACGTTGTTGACGAGGAGCGCCGTGGAGGTGCCGCCCGCCTTGGTGTTGTGCAGATGCACCACGATCACGTCGCGCTTCTGCGGCCCGGCCGTGGTGGCGCCGCCGTTCTTCTTGTCCGAGGACGACGAGAGCCCGGGCAGTTTGCCGGTGAACCACAGGTAGCCGACACCGCCCACCGCCACCAGAGCCAGCACCACGACGAGCGCCACGACGCGGTTGCGGCCGCGCCGCTTGGCCTCCTCGCGGCGTTCGCTGCGGCTTTCGGTGAACTTCAGCCAGTCGATGACGTCTTCGGAGTCCTCGTCGGGCTCCTCGATGAACGAGAACTGCTCGGTGCGGTAGTCGCGTTCGGCGCCGTCGCCGTGCTCGTCCCGCCGCTGCTGGGGCAGCACGGGCGCGCCCTGTGCCTCCCGTGCCGGCTCCTGCGCGGGAGGCGCCTGGACGGGCGGCTGCTGCGCGGTGCCGTAGTCGCGCCCGTAGTTCTGCTGCGGAAACTGCGCGGGCTGCTGCTGGGGGAACTGCTGGGTCTGCTGCGGCTGTTGCTGCGCGTACGGGTCGTACGTCGACTGCTGCGGAACGTACGCCTGGTCGTAGCCATACCCCTGCTGCTGTTGCTGCTGGGGTTCCTGGGGCTGCGCATAGGGGTCGTACGCCTGCTGCTGCGGCTGGACCTGCTGGTACACCGGCCGGCCGTACTCGTCGTACCCGACCAATTGCACCTGGGGTGCGTACGGGTCGTACTGGCGGTCGTTCACCGGTGGCCTTCTCTCACTCGCCGACGTACAGGCGGTACAGCTGGACTCACTCGCCGCGATACAGCTGGCGCTTGTCGATGTAGCGGACCACACCGTCGGGAACCAGATACCAGACGGGGTCGCCCTGCGCGACTCTCGCCCGGCAATCGGTCGAGGAGATCGCCAGCGCGGGCACCTCCACCAGGGAGACCCCGCCCTCGGGCAGCCCGTCGTCCGTCAGCACGTGGCCGGGCCGGGTCACGCCGATGAAGTGGGCCAGCGAGAACAGCTCCTCGGCGTCCCGCCAGGTGAGGATCTGACCGAGCGCGTCGGCGCCGGTGATGAAGAAGAGGTCCGCGTCGCTGTTGCGGTCGCGCAGATCCCGCAGGGTGTCGATGGTGTACGTCGCCCCGCCGCGGTCGATGTCGATGCGGCTGACCGAGAACTGCGGGTTGGACGCGGTGGCGATGACCGTCATCAGATAGCGGTCCTCGGCCGGGGAGACCAGCTTGTGGCTCTTCTGCCACGGCTGCCCAGTCGGTACGAAGACGACCTCGTCCAGATGGAACTGCGAGGCCACCTCGCTGGCGGCCACGAGGTGTCCGTGATGGATCGGGTCAAACGTTCCGCCCATCACGCCGATGCGTCGCTTCACCGGACCGGTAGGCACTTCCTGCTCTCCCATGCGTGCAGAGCCTACTGGCCCGGCTTTCGGCCCCGACTCAGCGGTCGCGGTTGAAGCGGGTGGTGATCCAGAGCAGGAGGAGCAGGGCGAACAGCGCGCCGCCGCCCGTCATCCAGGGCTGCAGGCTTTCGTGGTTGCCACCGTGCTCGGCGCCTTCGGCGAGCGTGACCAGGTTGGCGGCGGTGCTGTGGAGGCTCATCTTCGGCAGGACCTATCCGGGAGTCGGGGCGGAGACTTCGCCCACATCGTATGCGGGCGGTCCGGGCACGCTCACGCCGACTCAGTCGTTCTTGTTGTCGTCGCCACCGTTCGAGCGGTATCCGCGCAGCAGGAACCAGGCCAGCAGGCCCGCTCCGACCATGGAGCCGAGCAGCAGGATCCGCAGCAGCGCGCCCGGCCCCTGGCCGGAAGCGGCAGCGAGAGCAGTGACGACGTCCGGCATGGCAGGTCTCCTCGAAGTTATCCACAGGCCCCCGGGCCACGGTATCCCCACCGCCTAATGTGGATGTCGTCAGGGGGACGGGCCGACGACTCGAACGACAGGGGGCACCCATGACCGAGGACATCAACGACAACGTGCCGAGCAGGCAGCGGCGCAGGTTCCCCGGGATCTCCTCCCGGGCCTACGAACACCCCGCGGACCGTTCGGCGCTGGTCGCGCTGCGCAAGCTCACCGGCTTCGACACCGTCTTCAAGGCGCTGAGCGGGCTGCTGCCCGAGCGCAGCCTCAGACTGCTCTTCCTGTCGGACTCCGTGCGGGTGAGCGACGCCCAGTTCGCGCACCTCAACGCCATGCTGCGGGACGCCTGTTACATCCTGGACCTGGAGAAGGTCCCCCCGATGTACGTCACGCAGAACCCGCAGCCCAACGCGATGTGCATCGGTCTCGACGAGCCGATCATCGTGGTGACGACGGGCCTGGTGGAGCTGCTCGACGAGGAGGAGATGCGCGCGGTCGTCGGACACGAGGTGGGCCACGCCCTCTCCGGCCACTCCGTCTACCGCACGATCCTGCTCTTCCTCACCAACCTCGCCCTGAAGGTCGCCTGGATCCCGCTGGGCAACGTCGCGATCATGGCGATCGTCACGGCGCTGCGCGAATGGTTCCGCAAGTCGGAGCTGTCCGCGGACCGGGCCGGGCTGCTGGTCGGCCAGGACTTGCACGCCTCGATGCGGGGGCTGATGAAGATAGCGGGCGGCAACCACCTGCACGAGATGAACGTGGACGCGTTCCTGGAGCAGGCCGCGGAGTACGAGACCGGGGGCGACCTGCGCGACTCCGTGCTGAAGATCCTCAACGTGCTGCCCCGCTCGCACCCGTTCACCACGGTGCGTGCCGCCGAGCTGAAGAAGTGGTCGGAGACCCGCGACTACCAGCGGATCATGGACGGTCACTACCCGCGCCGCGACGAGGACAAGGACACCTCGGTGACCGACTCCTTCCGGGAGTCCGCGGCCTCCTACGCCGACGCGGTCAAGAGCAGCAAGGACCCGCTGATGAAACTGGTCGGCGACATCGCGGGCGGCACGGCGGACCTGGGCGGCAAGCTGCGCGACAAGTTCACGGGCACGGGCACGCGCCCCTCGGACAAAGCGGCGGCACCGGACGCGGAGCCGACCGACGGCAAGCCGGAGCAGAACGGCAACGGGGAGGGCTGAACAGGGAGGGCTGAGGAGGAAGGCCGAGCAGGGCTGAGCCGGATCAGCCGGCTGCGGGGGGCGGCTGGACGCCGGAGGCCAGGGTGCCGCAAACGGCCTCGGGGGCGGGACCGATCGCGTACGGGTCGGTGCCGGCCGGGCCCTGCGCGCTCGCCCGCTCCCCCGCGAGGAGCGGCCTCAGCTGGGCCGCGACATCGGCCGAGCAGGCCTGCGGACCGGCCTCGACGGTGCTGGCCTGCAGCTCCGTACGGTTCAACCGCAGATCCTCGCGGTCGAGCCGGAAGTGCAGCTCGCGGCGGACGGTGAACAGCGAGGCGTCAGTGGTGTGCGGGCCGTTCCCGACCGGGTGCAGGGCGTACACGAACACGTAGTCGGTGGCGACGTCGAGCGCGTCCGATCCGGACTCCGAGTAGCTCATCGAGCCCTGGACCCGGATCTGCGGGTCGGCCAGGACCACCTTGGCCGGATCGAAGCGCACCAGCCAGCCGGTGGCGGAGTGCCGGCCGTCGTCGACCGGGGTGGCCACGCTCTGGTCGAACTGGGCCATCAGATCGGGGTCGAGCAGCACCCGGATCTCATGGACCGGGCCGCCGGCCAGGACATCGGGGTCCAGGGACGACTTGACCAGGTAGTCCTTGGCGATGGACAGGGCGTTCATCACCTGCGCCTCGGAGAAGTGCGCGGTCTTGGTGGCCGAGGGCAGGTTGATCCCGGACCCGCCGATCCGGAACTGGGCGGCCGGGCTGTGCGCGAAGAGCTGCTCCGCATCGCCGCCCGGCACCGGGCCCTGCGGGGCCAGCGGCACCACGGCCATCCGCAGCGGCTCGGGGTGGCTGGTCGGGGGCGGCTGGTACGGGTGCCGGATGCCCATGTAGATGGCGGTACTGAACGCGATGAGGAGCAGCAGGACCAACGCGACGGCGGGTTTGGAGGAAGCCCTGAAGGACCAGCTCGGACGGGACCGTACGGCCCGCGCGTGCTCGCGCATGCGCTCCTGGGCGGAAAACTCCTGAAGGCGGGCAGCACGGACGAACGATTCGTCGAAGACGACGGACCGGTACTCGTCGTCACCACCGCCGGGGAGGCCCTCCGGTGTCCCCTCGGGTGGCTCTCCACGCCCTGCCATACCTTCAGGGTAGGTCTGGTGAGGGAAAGGTAAACGCGCTGGTACACGTCAACTTCTGACGAGTTCCTGCGGGGGGCTTCTGGTGCTGCTCAGGGGAGTGGGCAGGGGAAGGGGAGGGTGGGCGGGGGGGGGGAGGGGCCCCACCCCCGGATGCCCCGCAGAAACCGCCCCCCGCCCCCCTAAGGCACCCGAGGTGCAGCCGAAACGGCCGGGGCGTCGAAGTCGGCCGAGGCCGAGGCGGAGACCGCGGGGACGGGTAGGGCGTCTGTGCCGGGTCCCGCGCCCACGCCCCGTCCCAGGCCTCCGGCGTTGGAGGAGGCAGCGGCGGCGCCGGGGGCCGGGCCCATCACCTGCTCCGCCGCGTTCGTCGGGTTGTCGACGTTGCTGGTGGCGGGGGGTGGGGCCTTGTCCTCGTGGTCGGAGGTGGCGCCCCGGTAGACGGCGGAGAAGGCCAGGGCGACCATGCCTATGCCCATGATCACGGCGAGGAGCCAGGCGATGGGGCGGTGCCAGCGGGCTCGGCCCCGGTAGGGGCGCAGGACGCCGCCGTGGCGGCCGTAGGGGCCCGCTTCGGCGCCGCCGGACAGGCCGGGGCCGCCGAGGTCGTCCGGGTCGCGGCCGGGGCGGTAGGGGTCGTAGCCGTCGTCGTAGGGCTCGTCGTCGGGGGCTCCGGCGCCCGCGCGGGCGCGGGCCGCCTCCGCCTCGGCGCGGGCCTGGGCGGCGGCGAGCAGTCGCTCTACGGCACTGGGTTCGTGGATCTCGGCGGCGCGTACGAAGTCCTCGTCGAACACCACGGAGGCGAAGTCATCGTCCGCGCCCCCGCGGTCGTCGTCGGGCTCCCGGCCGTCCGGAAACGGCCCGCCCCCTACGTCGTCCGGCACCCGTTCAGGGTAGCCCCGGGCGGTCGTTTTGGGCAGTGAGTGGCCGAACTCACCGTCCCGGAGCGGGAGTTACGGTCGCTTACCGGATGTGACCGTCGCCGGTCACGATGTACTTCGTCGAGGTCAGCTCGGGCAGTCCCATGGGGCCGCGGGCGTGCAGCTTCTGGGTGGAGATGCCGATTTCCGCGCCGAAGCCGAACTGGCCGCCGTCGGTGAACCGGGTGGAGGCGTTGACGGCGACGGTCGTGGAGTCGACGAGCTGGGTGAAGCGGCGGGCCGCGGCCTGGGAGGTGGTGACGATGGCCTCGGTGTGGCCGGAGGTCCACCGCCGGATGTGGGCGACGGCGGCGTCCAGGGAGTCGACGACGGCGGCGGCGATGTCGTACGAGAGGTACTCGGTCTCCCAGTCCTCCTCGGTGGCCGCGACGACGGTGGCCTTGGAGGCGCCGGCGTGGGCCCGCACCCGCTCGTCGGCGTGCACGGTGACTCCGGCGTCGGCGAGCGCGTCCAGGGCGCGCGGCAGGAAGGCGGCCGCGATGTCCTGGTGGACGAGGAGGGTCTCGGCGGAGTTGCAGACCGAGGGGCGCTGCGCCTTGGAGTTGATCAGGATGTCGACGGCCATGTCGAGGTCGGCCTGGGCGTCGACGTAGACGTGGCAGTTGCCGGTGCCGGTTTCGATGACGGGGACGGTGGATTCCTCGACGACGGTGCGGATCAGGGAGGCGCCGCCGCGCGGGATGAGGACGTCCACGAGGCCCCGGGCTCGCATCAACTCCCGTACGGATTCGCGGGTTTGGCCGGGTACGAGCTGGACGGCGTCGGCGGGCAGGCCCGCGCCTTGCACGGCGTCGCGCAGGACGCCCACGAGCGCGGTGTTGGAGGCGTACGCGGAGGACGAGCCGCGCAGCAGGACCGCGTTGCCGGACTTGAGGCAGAGGGCGGCCGCGTCCACGGTCACGTTGGGCCGGGCTTCGTAGATGATGCCGACGACGCCGAGCGGGACGCGGATCTGCCGCAGGTCGATGCCGTTGGGCAGGGTGGAGCCGCGGACGACTTCGCCGACGGGGTCGGGCAGGGCCGCCACGTCGCGCACGTCGGAGGCGATGGCGCGGATCCGCTCGGGGTTCAGGGTGAGCCGGTCGATGACGGTCTCGCTGGTGCCGGCCTCGCGGGCCTTGGCGACGTCGACGGCGTTGGCCTCGACGATCTCGGCGCTGCGCGCTTCCAGGGCGTCCGCGATGGCGAGCAGTGCCTCGTCCTTGACGGCGCGCGGAAGTGGCGCGATCTCGGCGGCCGCGGCGCGGGCCCGCTGGGCGGTCCGGGTGACCGGGGAGATGTCGTCGGAGGGAGCGGCCGGGGAGGGCGTGGTGTGCGAAGCCATGTCCGCAGACTAATGCGCGCCGGGAGGTCGTTCTGACCGTATTCCACTCCCCGAGACGGTGCCGGGGAGCGGGGTCAGAAAGGGTGGACGCCTACGGGTGCGGCCGGTGGCGGGCCGTATCCCTCGGCGAGTCGCTGGTGGTAGGTGCCGCGGTCGATGACTTCGAGGCCGACGATCTCCCAGGGCGGCAGTTTGGCCGTGGAGCGGTGTTCGCCCCACAGGCGCAGGGCCACGGCGGCCGCGTCGTGCAGGTCGCGGGCCTCTTCCCAGTAGCGGATCTCGGCGTGGTCGTTGGCGTAGCGGCTGGTCAGCAGGAACGGGTGGTCGTGGGCGAGCTGTTCGAGGCCGCGGCGGACCTCTTTCAGCGGGGTCTCGGCTCCCGAGACGCTGAGCGTGATGTGCCACAGCCTGGGGGTGTCCCCCGGCTGTTCGGGTACCTCTCTCCGTTCGACGTCGGCCCCCGTCCCCACACTGGTCAGGGTCCGCTCAGCCGTCGTCCCTCGGGGCGCCGCCCCGGGGCGCGCTCGTCTCACCGGCGGCCTCCTGTGCTGCTGTGTGCGATGCGGTGCGGTACTGCGCGGGTTGCCGGTCCGCGTGTACCCCCGCTTCAAAGTTGACCAGCCCGAGGCCGGGCGCGGGGCGGTTTTCCTGAAGGTGTCTGTCTTATGGCTGGACTTTCAGCCGTTTCAGGGGTGCAGGACGACCAGATCGTCCCTGTGTACGACTTCGCGCTCGTAGCCGGGGCCGAGTTCCTTGGCGAGGTCGTGGGTGGAGCGGCCGAGGAGCTGGGGGATTTCCTTGGCGTCGAAGTTGACGAGGCCGCGGGCGATCGCCCGGCCCTGGGGGTCGCGCAGTTCGACGGGGTCGCCGGCGGCGAACTCGCCCTCGACGGCGGCGATTCCGGCGGGCAGCAGGGATTTGTGGCCTTCGACGATGGCGCGTACGGCTCCGTCGTCGAGGACGAGGGCGCCCTGCGGGGTGGAGGCGTGGGCGAGCCACAGGAGGCGGTCGGCGGAGCGGCGCCCGGTGCGGTGGAAGTGGGTGCCGGTGGCGCGTCCGGCGAGCGCGTCGGCGGCCTGGCTGGCGGAGGTGAGGACGACGGGGATGCCGGCGGCGGCGGCGATGCGGGCGGCCTCGACCTTGGTGACCATGCCGCCGGTGCCGACGCCGGCCTTGCCGGCGCTGCCGATCTGGACGTGCGCGATGTCGGCCTGGCTGCGGACTTCGTCTATGCGGGAGGTGCCGGGTTTCGACGGGTCGCCGTCGTAGAGGCCGTCGACGTCGGAGAGCAGGACGAGGAGGTCGGCGCGGACCAGGTGGGCGACGAGCGCGGCGAGGCGGTCGTTGTCGCCGAAGCGGATCTCGTCGGTGGCGACGGTGTCGTTCTCGTTGACGACGGGGAGCGCGCCCATGGCGAGGAGTTGGTCGAGGGTGCGGTAGGCATTGCGGTAGTGGGCGCGGCGGCTGGTGTCGTCGGTGGTGAGCAGGACCTGTCCGACGCGTACGCCGTAGCGGGCGAAGGAGGCGGTGTAGCGGGCGACGAGGAGGCCCTGGCCGACGCTGGCGGCGGCCTGTTGGCGGGCGAGGTCCTTGGGGCGGCGGCGCAGTCCGAGTGGGGCGAGGCCGGCGGCGATGGCGCCGGAGGAGACGAGGACGATCTCCTTCTCGCCGCCGCTGCGTGCCTTGGCGAGCACGTCGACCAGCGCGTCGACCCGGTCCGCGTCGAGGCCGCCGGAGGCGGTGGTGAGTGAGGAGGATCCGATCTTGACTACGATTCTGCGGGCCTGTGCCACCTGCTGCCTTGCCACTGTCACACGGTGAAATCTATGTCAGGACGGGCGCTCGGCGCTTGGAGGTTCCAATCTGCGGACAGTCTCAACGTGACCGCACGGAGAACCTTTAAGTTCGACAAAGTACGAAAACTGGGGAAGTCATGGCCCGATGGGGTGCTGAAGCGCACACGTCCGTACCTTGCTGTTTCATACCGGCGGGGCAAATTTAGCGTCTGAAGTGAAACCTCCGCAGCCGCTTCGCCCTCCCTTCTGATGACCAGTCGAACAAACTCCACGGTGGGCGCAGGGCGGGACTCGGCTCACATGGATGCAACTAGGAGCGTGCCGGATGCCGTCGTCGCCGTCTCGTAGACGTCTGTTGCAAGTCGCCGGTGGCGGGCTTGTGGCGGCGCCTCTTGCCTACGGGGGATGGCAGTGGCTGGCGCCGCAGGGCGGTTCGGGCACGCAGGGCTCGTCCGCCGGGACGACGACGGGGAAGCCCGCGTCGGCCGCGTCGGAGCAGTCGTATCTGCACGTGATCGCGCACGCGGACGACGGCATCTACTTCATGAACCCGGACCTGGAGCAGTCGATCCGCAGCGGCGCGCTCTCGGTGACGGTGTGCATGACGAGCGGCGAGTCGGACGGCCGCAACGCGGCGCCCAAGACCCCGCAGTTCAAGTCGTTGCCCACGGACCGGCCGGGTTTCGCGCGGGCTCGGATAAACGGGCTGCGCGCCGCCCACGCGCTGATGGCGACGGGTGACGACAACAGCCCGTGGTCGGTGGAGCCGGTGGAGCTGCTGCCGGGGTTCCGTTCCGAGCTGCACTATCTGCAGGCCGCTCCGCACGTCCAGTTGATCTACATGGGGCTGTGCGAGGCGCGCTATGTGAGCGTGCCGCGTCCGGTGAGCATGCGGGGTCTGTGGCTGGGCGCGATCGAGCAGTTGCCGACGCTGCCGGGCACGGGGAGTTCGGTGCGGATGCCCCGCGCCTACACGCGCGACCAGCTCACCGACGCGCTGGCGGCGGCGATCGCGCGGGTGAATCCGACGGTGATACGGACCCTGGATCCCACTCCTCTGCACGCCCCGCGCGAGACGGTGGCGATGATGAGCGCGCCGACGATACTGCGCGGGCTCAGCTATCTGGACCATCAGGACCACACCGCGTCGGCCCGTTTCATGCAGGCCGCGATGGAGCGTTACTGGGGTGCGGGCAAGGGCCGTGCCGCGTCGGTGTCCAACTATTTCGGCTATCCGACGAACTACACGCCGCCGTCCCTGGACGCGGCGACCACCCGGCGCACCGCCCAGCTCCTGAACGCGTACGGCTGGGTCGATCACCGCGACTGCGGTGATCCGTCGGGCTGCGGCGATCTCAAGGTGGGCCCGAACGGCCTGAAGGCGGGCGGCGCCGGCTGGGCGCGCGGCACCCGCACCCGCGCCCCGGGCACGTCGCGCTGGCTGGCGCCGTTGAAGGACGGCCGGCTCGCGGCGTTCGCGGTGCTGAACGGCGCGGTGCGCTGCTGGGTGGAGCGGGCGGCCGGCCAGGACCCGTGGGTGGGGCCGTTCGATGTGGTGGGCAGCGCGGGCTCGCCGCTCGACCCGCAGGTGGAGGTCGTGCGCCACGCCGACGGGACGCTTCAGCTGTTCGCGACGCGTACGGTCCTGCCGTTCAAGGGCAACAAGCACCACAAGGAGCTGGTGTGCGTCCTGCAGAGCGGTGTGGGCGCCGACGGGGTGCCCAAGTTCGGCGCGTGGAGCTCGCTCGGCACGCCGGACGCGAATCCCGACAAGTCCCTGGAGACGGGCTATCCGGCGACCGCGCTCGCCCCGGACGGCACGGTGCACGTCCTGGCGCGGAACTGGGCGGGTGATGTCGCGATGCGCAGCGGCCGGGGCGGCAAGGACTGGGGGCCCTGGCAGCTCCTGGACCATCCGCCGGGCAAGCAGCCTCCGCATCCGCTGGTGGTGGAGGGGATCGACGCGCTGGTCGACCCGTCGGGCCGGATCCATGTGGCGGCACCGGTCGCCAAGACGGTGCTGCACTGGGTGTCCCCGGCGCCCGGCGAGCTGCCGAAGCTGTCGCCGCCGACGGGTGTGACGCCGGCGGGCAGCGCGGTGAGCCTGGTCGCGGACGGCAGGGGCGGCGCTTCGGCCGTCTACCGCCAGGCGGGCACCGCCCAGGTGGCCGTCGCCTCGCCGGGCGGTCCGGGGGCCGCGTGGAAGGTGGCGCGGCGGACCCCGGCGGGCGGCTACGGGCGGGTCGCCGCGTACCGGCTCGGCGGGAACGGCGGCACGCTGGTCCTGGCGGTCCGGGACGACGGGGGCCGGGTCGTGCCGTCCTCGGACGAGTCGGCGCAGCCGGCCTGGGAGAGCCCGGGCGTGCAGTTCGTGGGCATACCGGGCGCGGCGCAGGATTCCTCGGGCCGGGCCGTGCTCGCGGTGCTGGGCACGGACGGCCAGTTGTACGCGTCCCGCCAGACCAGGCCGGGGGCCCGGTTCGGTGAGTGGGCGCCTGCGGCGAAGGAGAGCGCGGGCAGCCGCGTCTAGGAGATGGCCAAGGGGGCGGACACCGTGTGGTGTCCGCCCCCTTTCGTTGTTCTCGCGGCGCCGCTACTTCACCGGGATCTTCGGTGCGGCCGCCTCGGGCTCGCCCGTGGGGTCCTGGTGCCCGGACACCAGGATCTTGCGGGACAGCACATAGGTGAACGGGATGGCCACCACGGCGGCGACCAGCGGGGCGATGGTCTTGTTCATCCCGACCCAGTGCACGAGGGCGAACAGGCCGGCGCTCTGCACCACGAAGTTGGTGACGTTGGTGAGCGGGAAGAGCAGGAACTTCTTCCAGGTCGGCTTGGTGCGGTAGGTGAAGTAGGTGTTCAGGAAGAACGAGCCGACCATGCTGAGCAGGAAGGCGATGGTGTACGCCACGAAGTACGGCAGGTGCGCGAGGTGCAGCAGCGGCCAGTAGAAGGCGTAGAAGGTGCAGGTGTTGACGCCGCCGACGAAGCCGAAGCGGATGACCTGCCCGAGCTGACTGGGCATCAGACCACCTTGTGCTGCTGGTCGTTGCGGTACAGCTCGCGCCGCTCGACGCCCTCGGGCTTGCCGGGGAAGCCGTGCGACTCCTTGACCAGGAAGTGCGGGCGGCGCTTGGTCTCGTAGTAGATGCGGCCGATGTACTCGCCGATCAGGCCCAGCATCACCATCTGCACGCCGCCGAGGCCGACGATGATCGCGACGAGGGTGACGTAACCGGGGGTGCTCACGCCGTACGCGATGGCGGCGACGGTGATCCACAGGGCGTAGGCCGCGCCGATGCCGGCGAGGATCACGCCGAGCCAGATCGCGAGGCGCAGCGGACGGTTGTTGAAGGAGATCAGGCCGTCCATGCCGTAGTTCAGGAGCGAGCCGAACTTCCACTTGGTCTCGCCGGCCTCGCGCTGCGCGTTCTGGTAGTCGAACGTGATGGTGTCGAAGCCGATCCAGGAGAACAGGCCCTTGGAGAAGCGGTTGTACTCGCCGAGCGAGAGCAGTGCGTCCACGGCGGGCCGCGACAGCATGCGGAAGTCTCCGACGCCGTCGGTGAGCTCGACGTCGACCCACTTGTTGACCGCGCGGTAGTAGAGGCGGCTCAGGGCTGAGCGGACCTTCTTGTCGCCTTCGCGGGTGCGCCGGGCGATGATCTGGTCGTGGCCCAGCTGGTGGAGGTCGAGCATCCGCTCGATGAGCTCCGGCGGGTGCTGGAGGTCGGCGTCCATGATGACCACGGCGTCGCCGGTGGCCTCGCGGAGCCCGGCCAGCATGCCGGCCTCCTTGCCGAAGTTGCGGCTGAAGGAGACGTAGCGGGTGGCGTCCGGGTACTTGTCGGCCAGCGCCCGCAGGTGCACGAGCGTCTTGTCGCGGCTGCCGTCGTCCACGTAACAGATCTCGTACTCGATCGCGAGGGTGTCGAGCACGCTGCGGGTCTTGGCGTCGAATTGGTCGATGACCGCTTCTTCGTTGTAACAGGGGACGACGACCGACAGCTTCATCATCAGTGCTTTCCAGTAGAGGAGCGGCAGGTGCGGGTGCGGAGCGCCCCACCGATGGCGACAGCGAGCAGGGTGGCGAGTGCCGGACCGCTCACCACCGGTCCGGACGTCAGCCCGGGAGTATGGTACGAGCAGGTGACGCGGGAGCCGCTCCCGGCCGCCCTGACGGCGATCGGCCCGCCGAGGGTGCCGGTGGTGCCGGGGCGGGAGGCGGCCCGGATCGAGTGGCCGGCGGCCGTGCCCCGGGCCGGGCCGGTGGCCCGCGCGGCGTCGGCCGCCCTGTCGAGTGTCCCACGAGCGAAGCGGTCCGGGGGCGTGCGGGCGATGTCCTCGGCGTCGGCGGAGCGGAACGTCACGGGAGCGCGACGGTGACCGGGCCGGCACTCGGCGTCAGCAGGACCGGGGTGGGGGGAGCGGGGCGAGATCTTCGGCACCCTGGCTCCCTCGTGCGCTCGGCTCGGTTGTCCACCGCTTCTCCCTATAGAGGGGTGTGGGCTCGCGACGGTTGCCTTCGCGCCACACATTCGGGTGACAAACCCCGGCGGGCCTGACGATGTCCCTTTTGCCGGGCGGCCGGGCGGGACCGGGCGGCTGCAGAGCACGGTAGGAATACCAGGTAGCGTTGAAGCGCCTGCGAGTAGAACAAGTGGATTGAGGTGCCAGTGCCTGACGTCTCCGTGATCGTCATCGTTTACAACGACGCAGATCGCCTGCCGACGGCTGTCCAATCGGTCTTGGACCAGACGTTGAACAGCGTCGAGGTCCTGATCGTCGACGACTGCAGCACCGACGGTTCCTTCGAGCTCGCCCAGGCACTGGAGGCTTCTCACCCGGGCCGCATCCGCGCTTTCCAGTTGCCCGAGAACAGCGGCGCCGGCGGCGAGCCCCGCAACGTGGGCATCGGCCATGCCACGGGCCGCTACATCATGTTCCTGGACAGCGACGACGTGCTGGAGCACAACGCCTGCCGGAACCTTCTGGAGGCCGCGGAACAGACGCGGGCAGACATCGTTTCCGGCCTCTGCGTACGCCTCACGCAGGGCACCCGCACCACGAAGCGCACCGAGTGGTACCCGTGGCTGTACCGGACCACGCGCACCCTGGAGTCGATCACCGAGCTCCCCGACCTGTTCGTGTGGGACACCCTCTCCACGAACAAGTGCTACCGCCGCGAGTTCCTCGTCGACAACGACCTGCGCTTCCCCAAGGGCATGTTCTACGAGGACCTGATGTTCATCGCCGAGGCCTACCTCGCCGCGAACCGCATCACCCTCATCCCCAACCAGGTCTATTTCTGGAACGTGCACGAGAAGGCGACCGTGAAGTCGGTCACCAACCGGCGCCACGAGATGACCAACTACGAGCACCGTCTGGAGATCCACCGCCGGATCGAGGCGCTCCTGGAGCACAACGACCTGCACGGGCTGCGGCTCGCCAAGGACGTCAAGTTCCTCAAGCACGACCTGGTCCTGCACCTGCGTGACCTGCCGCACCGTGACGAGGAGTACCGGGCGGAGTTCGCCGCGCTGTCCCGCGAGTACCTGGCGGACCTCTCTCCCGAGGCGTACGACAGCGTCCTGCCGATCCAGGCGATCTGCTCCTACCTGCTCCAGCAGGGCGACTGGGACAATCTGCTGCCCGCCGTGGACGCGCTGATCCGCCGCAACACGGTGACGTCGCCGCTGATCGAGCGGGACGGCCGGATCTACTGGTGCGGCGAGCACCTGGACACCGCCGACGGCGCCAAGTTCCTGGACGTGACCGGGCTCGGCTACCACACCCGCCCGCTGACCCAGCTGGCGCTCGGCAATCGGCTGACCTCGTACGCCGACGACGGGCGCGGCAAGGTGCGGCTCGGCGGCTCGGTCGTCAATCCGCTGGGCCGGATCCGTCCCGGGGCCAAGCTGAGCGGCACCCTGGAGTTCCGGGCCCGGCGCACCAGCCTGCAGTCCTTCAGGTTCCCGCTGGCCTCGCTGAAGCACGCGGGCCAGACGCTCGACTGGACGGCCGAGGCCGATCTGGCCCGCAAGCTGCGGCCGCTCGGCATCATCGACGTGGTCTGGGACGTGTGGGTCAACCTGGACGTCGACGGCGAGAAGGTGCCGACCCGCCTGGGCGCGGGCCGCATCGAGCTGGAGTCGGCGCGCCCGCTGCGCATCCGGCCGCGCCTGACCCGCCTGGTCGCCGACCGGCTTGTGCCGGAGATCTCCGCGAAGGGCAACCTGTCGTACCTGCTGACCGCCGAGGGCCAGGCCACCGTCCGCACCCAGGAGCTGATCGGCGAGGCCCTGCAGAGCAAGGCCGCCTCGCTGGCCAAGAAGGGCCTGCGCAAGGCCCGCAAGGCCAAGAAGGACCTCAACTCGGGCGACACCAAGATCCGCGTCTACCACGAGGCGTTCTCCAAGCTGCCGATCCGCAAGGGTCTGGTGGTCTTCGAGAGCCACATGGGCAAGCAGTTCAGCGACAGCCCGAAGGCGATCTACGACGAGATGCGCCGCCAGGGCGTGCAGTTCGACGCGGTGTGGTCCTACGACGGCGCCAAGCCGGCCGGCTTCCCCAAGGACGCCACGCTGGTCAAGCGGTGGAGCTACCCGTATCTGCGGGCGCTGGCGCAGGCCGAGTTCTGGATCGACAACCAGGGCTTCCCGATGAAGCTGACCAAGCGGCCCGGCACCACCTACATCCAGACGTGGCACGGCAGCGCGCTCAAGCGGATGGGCTTCGACGTGCCGCAGATGAAGCTGCTCAACCGGGCAGGGCAGGCCACTCACCAGAAGGTCCTGGACCGCTTCGACCACTTCCTGATCCGCTCCGAGCACGATGTGCGCACCCTGGCGAGCGGCTTCCGGCTGCGCGACGAGGTGCTCCTTCGCACCGGCTACCCGCGCAACGACGCGCTCGTCGCGGCGCGCGAGCAGGAGGCCGGGAGCGGCGAGCGGGTCCGCGGCCCGATCGCCGAGCAGCTCGGCATCGCCGCGGACAAGAAGGTGCTGCTCTACGCGCCGACGTTCCGCGCCTCGGAGTCGGGAGCGGTCAAGAAGTTCGAACTGCCCTTTGACGTCGAGGAGTTCGCGGACCGCTTCGGCGACCGCTACACCCTCCTGATCCGCTCGCACTACCTGAACCAGGTGGTCCTTCCGCCCTCGGTGCGCGGCAAGGTCATCGACGTCTCGCAGGGCCACGACATCACGCCGCTGCTCGCCCTGGCGGACGGTCTGATCACCGACTATTCGTCCCTGATGTTCGACTATGCTCTGCTCGACCGTCCCATGATCTTCTTCGCGTACGACTACGAGGAGTACGCGGACGAAACCCGTGGCACCTATTTCGATCTGCGCGACAAGGCGCCCGGGCCGGTCGTCGCCACCGAGAGCGAGCTGTTCGCGACGGTGGACGGCCTCAAGGCGGCGGACGCCGACTACGCGGGGGCCCGCGAGCGGTTCGCCACCGAGTTCGGCGAGTACGACAAGGGCACCGCGGCCCAGCAGATCGTTGCCAAGTTCTTCACTCCCGGGAGCGGTAAGTGACTGAAGTGACCGCCACGGACGGCGGCCGTGACATCTTCCTCGTCTCCAACGCCGTCAACGAGCTGGGCGGCGTGACCACCTGGTCGCACCAGATGGCCCGGCTTTTCGTGGAGCGCGGCAACAAGGTCCACGTCATCGGCATCACCCCGCCGTCGGTCCCGCACGAGCTGGACGACGACCTGCCGTACGCGACGACCACGCTGTACGACGCGCATCCGCCGTCGGTGGGCAGCGCGCGCGGCATCAAGGGCAAGCTGAACGTCGTCGAGCACCGCCGCCGGGCCGCCCGCGCGGCCGGCATGCACGCGCAGGCCGCGAAGCTGACCCGGCTGTTCCGGCAGGCCCGGCCCGGCGCGATCGTCATCGTCACGCAGGTGTGGGCGATGGAGTGGGTGGCGCTCGCCGACACCTCGAACGTGACCGTCATCGGCATGACCCACGAGTCGTACGAGACCTGCCGCAAGTCCTCGCGCTTCAACCGGGTCAAGCGGTTCTACAAGGACGTCGACCGGATGCTCGCGCTGACCCGCGAGGACGCCGACCTGTGGGCGCTGCAGCGCCTGGACAACGTGGGCTTCATGCCCAACCCGCTGCCGTTCTTCCCCGAGGTGCCCTCGCCGCGCACCGAGAAGCACGTGGTCAGCATCGGCCGGCTGCACGAGGAGAAGGGCACCGACCTGCTCCTGGACGCCTGGTCCGAGGTGGCTACGGTGCACCCTGATTGGACGCTGCGGATCTACGGCTCCGGCTCCGACGAGGAGGCGCTGCGCCGCCAGTGCACCGAGCTGGGCCTGGACGGCTCGGTGGAGTGGATGGGCCGCACCGACGACCCGGCGGGCGCGCTGCGCGACGGCTCGGTCTTCACGCTCGCCTCGCGCGGCGAGGGCTTCCCGCTGTCGCTGATGGAGTCGATGGCGACGGCCGTGCCGTGCGTCGCCTTCGACGTCGCCCCCGGCATCCACGAGATCATCCGGGACGGCGAGGACGGCCTGCTCGCACCGCCCGGCAACACGCACGTCTTCGCGCGCCGCCTCAGCAGCCTCCTGGCCGACCAGGAGCTGCGCGACCGTCTCGGCGAGGCGGCCCGCGAGAACATCCAGCGCTACCGGACCGAGGAGATCGTCCGGCGCTGGGAGTCGCTCTTCGATCTGCTCCAGCGCTGACCGCCCCCGAGACCCCCTGGAATCATGAACTCATCGACCACTGTGGCCGCCGACGACAGCGCCGCTGAGGCGCGGAGCGCCGCCGCGGACCGCCCCGAGCGGTCGGGGGCGCGCAGAGCCCTGCTGTGGACCGCGGGGACCATCACCGCCGCCACCGGCATACTCCTGGCCGTCGGCTCGTTCCTGGGCCTGTACGTGCGGCCCACCTCCGACGACTGGTGCGCCGCCTGGAAGTCCCGGGACATGGGCGTCTTCGGCATCACCTCCGACTTCTACAACACCCAGAACGGGCGGGTCACCAACGCCTTCCTGAGCGGGATCATCTACTCGGACGGCCTGGCCGGGGTCAAGATCCTTCCGGTGATCCTGGTGGTCACCATGGGCATCGGCCTGGTGCTGATCGGCCGCGAGATCCTGCGGGCGTTCGGCACCCGGGCCCCGCTGCTGCTGCTGGTCGCCGTGGCGATGGTCCTGGAGACGCTGCTGTTCTTCGCGGGCACCCGCTCCTACCAGGTGCTCCTGTGGACCCCGGCGACGATCTCGCACACGATGCCGTTCATCATCGCCCTGTGGGCGCTCCTGTTCGGCATCTGGGCGTTCCGCACCGGCCGCAAGGCGCTGCGCAACAGCGCGCTGGTCCTGACCGCCGTGGTGGGCTTCGCGATCGGCACGCTGAGCGAGCCGTTCACGGTGGTCAGCTGCGTGCTGGTCGGCACGGCCGCGCTGGTGTGCCTGCCGCGCCTGAAGGTCGCCAGGAGCTGGTACCCGTTCACCTGGTCCGCGGTGTACTGCGCGGCGGCCGTGATCGGCCTCACCTTCCTGTACACCTCGCCGGGCGCCCGCTGGCGCCGGGCGCAGACGCCGCCGACGAAGATGAGCGTCGGCGACGTGTTCAAGGACTACTTCCACATCTGGGACACGATCCTGCACCAGTGGATCTACCTGGGTGCCATCGCCGCCGGTCTGCTCCTCGGCCTCGCCGTGGCCCTGCTCGCGCCGCGCCGCGAGCAGTCCGCCGCCGCGCGCCCGCCGGCCGCGATGCTGCGCGTGATCTTCGTACTTCCGGTGCCGCTGATGGCGCTGTGCACGCTGCTCGTGGCGTACGCGCTGCGCAGCGGCTACGGCCCGACGGGCTGGACGTACGCGCGCACCTGGATGAACTTCATGATCCCGCTGGTGATCGCGCTGTGCGGGTACGGCGTGCTGCTCGGCCACTGGGCCGGGCGCCGCATCGCCGAGCGCCGCTCGCCGCGCCTGGTGCCGATCGTGGCGACGGTCCTGGTCGGCGCGTTCGCCCTGTCGGCGACGGCGGCGCTGGTTCCGTCGGTGCAGAAGCTCGCCGTCTCGACGGTGTACCGCAGCATCGCCTGGGACAAGCAGAACGCGAAGATCCGCTCGGAGATCGCCAAGGGCGAGACGGACGTGGCGTACAAGCCGATGTACATCGGTTCGCTCGCCGAGCCGTTCTTCACCAAGAACTACCAGCGTGACTGGGTCGCCCAGTGCACCTCGAAGTTCTACGGCGTGGACCGCATCCACAAGCCGTGACATAGCCACGACGAAGGAGGGGCGCCCCGGGTGAAATCCGGGGCGCCCCTCCTTTTACGTATCCAAGCCTTGCCCGTCCGGGTCTCAGACGGCGTCGCGGTGGTGGCGCCAGCCCTGCCACGCCGAGGAGATCATCGAGCGCACGTCGTGGTGGGCCTTCCAGCCGAGCTCCTCGGCGATGCGGTCGGCGGAGGCGACGACGCGCGCCGGGTCGCCCGCGCGCCGCGGGTGCACCTCGGGGGCGATGCCGCGGCCGCTGATCTCGTTGATCAGGTCGACCATCTCGCGCACCGAAACGCCTTCACCGCGGCCGATGTTGACCGTCAGGTCGCCGTACTCGCCGGCCTTCGCGGACTCGGCGAGCTTGCGGGCGGCCGCCAGGTGGGCGTCGGCGAGGTCCTCGACGTGGATGTAGTCGCGCACGCAGGTGCCGTCGGGGGTCTCGTAGTCGTCGCCGAAGATGCGCGGCGGGTCCCCGTCCTCCAGCTTCTCGAACACCATCGGTACGAGGTTGAAGATGCCGGTGTCGGCGAGCTCGGGGGTGGCGGTGCCGGCCACGTTGAAGTAGCGCAGGCAGCCGGTGGCGATGCCGTGCGCCTTTCCGGCCGCGCGGACCAGCCACTCACCGGCGAGCTTGGTCTCGCCGTACGGGCTCATCGGCAGGCACGGGGTGTCCTCGGTGACGAGGTCGACGTCCGGCATGCCGTACACGGAGGCGGAGGAGGAGAACAGGAAGGTGCGCACGCCCGCCGCGGCGACCGCTTCCAGGAGCACGGTCAGGCCGAACACGTTCTCCCGGTAGTAGTGCAGCGGGATGTCGACGGACTCGCCGACCTGCTTCTTGCCCGCGAGGTGCACGACCCCGGTGACGGCGTGCTCGGCCAGGGTGCGGTCCACGAGCTCGCGGTCCAGGACGGAGCCGACCACCAGAGGCACACCCTGTGGCAGACGGGCCGCGTCACCGCTGGAGAGGTCGTCGAGGACGACCACGCGCTCCCCCGCCGACGTCATGGCCCGCACGACATGGGAACCGATGTATCCGGCGCCGCCAGTGATCAGAAAAGTCATATGCGCGTCCACGTCCTCATCGTCGCCTTGATCGAACCGTCCGGGCCAGTCTGCGCAGCTTCCCGCCGACCACCCCGAAGGCCCCCTGCACTCCGGGCGCGAGCCGCACCGCGAGCGATCCGCTCGACGTCCGGTACGGCTGCACCAGCAGAACACCGTACCGGCTGCCGGGGACGGCCGTGCGCCGCAGCCCGGCCGCCTTGGCCCGCAGCGTGGTGTGCGGGCCCCGGCCGGGGCCGGTGTTCAGGCGGACCCTCAGGTCCCAGATCTGGGTGCCGCGGCCACCCGCCGCCGCCAGCCGGGCCAGAGATACGGGGACCTGCCCGCTCCAGCCGCCCTCGGCGGCCCGCAGCGGCGCGGTGACGGTCAGGGCGCTCTCGCCGCCGTCCCTGGGCACGAACTCGATGTCGGCGGCGGCCGGGGCGCCACTCGCGGCGAGCCGTCCGTACAGCTCGTGCACACGCAGTTTGAGGATGCCGCGCCGGCCGGCGAGCAGCGTCGCGTCGACGGCGACGGGCAGCCGGTCGGCGGGCAGCGCGTCCAGGCCGTCCAGCACCACGTCCAGGTCGTCGGCCCAGACCGGGCCGGCTGCGGCGGTGGCGTACGGCGGGATCAGGCGGGCCGGGTCGGCGGCGAGCTGGGAGAGCCGGTCGAGGTCGCGGGGCTCGTCGGCGGCGAGCACCACCTTGGCGGCCCAGCGGGCCGGGGCGGCGGCCGCGGCCACTTCGGCGGCCTCGAAGGTGGCGAGGTGGTCGCGGGTCAGCCGCCACCAGTCGGCCCGGTACCCGGCGTCGCGCACGCGCAGCTCGCGCAGGTACAGGCACAGGTCGTAGTCGACGAACTTGGTGCGGCAGGCGGCCGCGAGTCCCTTGCGGTCGGCGGCCCGGAACGCCTCGACGGCCTTGGTGTGGGCGGCGATGCGCGCCTGCCAGTTGCCGACGTCCTTGCGGGCGAGCGAAATGGAGACCTGGGCGGCGGCGCGGCGCACGTGCCAGATGTAGACGAGTTCGGGCACGACGGCGATGCGGGGGGCCGCGGCGTACACGCGGGCCGTGAAGACGAAGTCCTCGTACACGAACCTGCCGTCGGGGAACCGCAGCTGTCGGTTCGTCAGGAAGTCGCGGCGGTAGAGCTTGTTGACGCAGAGCGTGTCGTGAAGGAGCTCGGGCGCGGCCTCGGGCGACTCGTGCACGGCCGCCTCGTTGTAGAGGCCGGGCTGCCAGCGCACGTCGCGGCCGCCGGGCAGCTCGCGGCGTACGGCGCGGCCCACGGTGACCTCGGTGCCGTGCTCCTCGGCCGCGTCCAGCAGGGCGGCGACGGCGCCGGGCGGCAGCACGTCGTCGCTGTCGAGGAACATGACGTACGGGGCGGTGGCGGCGGCGATCCCGTCGTTGCGGGGCGTTCCGCACCCGCCACTGTTCTCTGTCCGCCGCACCACGCGCAGCCGGGGCTCGGTGGTGGCCAGCTGGTCCAGGACGGCGGCCGTGCCGTCGCTGGAGCAGTCGTCGACGGCCACGACCTCGGCGACGGCCGAGCCCTGCGCGAGCGCCGACCGGACGGCGTCACCGACCAGCTCGGCGTCGTTGAAGGCGATGACGACGACGCTGACGCCGGTAGGCCCGTGGGGGGTGGCAGAACTCTGGCTCACCCGGCGAATCCTACGGGAGAGGGCTGGGGGCTCCGGTGCTGGCCAGGGACCAGGTGCCCTTTAGGGGCGCGGGACTGAGGCATCGCGCGGCTCCCGCCGCGTGGGCGCGACCGGGACATGCTGGCTGCCTGCAGGGGCGCGGGGAACTGCGCGAGCAACCACGCACGGTCCGAGGACGAAAGACGGCGTTAGGGGCGCGGGGAACTGCGCAAACAGCCCCCGACGGCCCGCAGTCGAATCCCGCACCCCCGCCACAGCGTCGCAGCGTCGCCCCCTAGAAGGGCCCGAACTCCTTGAACTCCTGCTCGGCCTCGTCGCGCTCGACATCCCGGTCCCGACGCCGCTGCGCAGCGGGACGGGGCGCCTCAAGGCGGTGGTCCTCGCCACGACGGCCCAGCATCTCCGCACCGGCCATCATCGTCGGCTCCCAGTCGAAGACGACCGCGTTCTCCTCGGGCCCGATGGCCACGCCGTCGCCGGAGCGGGCGCCGGCCTTCATCAGGGCGTCCTCGACGCCGAGGCGGTTGAGGCGGTCCGCGAGGTAGCCGACGGCCTCGTCGTTGTTGAAGTCGGTCTGGCGGATCCAGCGCTCCGGCTTCTCGCCACGGACCCGGTAGACCTCGTTGGCCTCGTCGAAGGTGACGGTGAAGCCCGTGTCGTCGACGGCCTTCGGGCGGATGACGATGCGGGTCGCCTCCTCCTTGGGCTTCGCGGCACGCGCCTCGGCGACGATCCCGGCGAGCGCGAAGGACAGCTCCTTCAGACCCGTACGGGCGACGGCCGAGGCCTCGAAGACCTGGTAGCCGCGCTCTTCAAGCTCCGGGCGGATCATGTCCGCGAGGTCCTGGCCGTCCGGGATGTCGATCTTGTTGAGGACGACGATGCGGGGCCGGTCGTCGAGCCCGCCGTACTGCTTGAGCTCCTCCTCGATGATGTCGAGGTCGGAGACCGGGTCGCGGTCGGACTCAAGGGTCGCGGTGTCCAGGACGTGCACGAGGACCGAGCAGCGCTCGACGTGCCGCAGGAACTCAAGGCCCAGGCCCTTGCCCTGGCTGGCGCCGGGGATCAGACCGGGGACGTCCGCGATGGTGTAGACGGTCGAGCCGGCCGTGACCACGCCGAGGTTCGGGACCAGGGTCGTGAACGGGTAGTCCGCGATCTTCGGCTTGGCCGCCGAGAGGACCGAGATCAGCGAGGACTTTCCGGCGCTCGGGTAGCCCACCAGGGCCACGTCGGCGACGGTCTTGAGCTCCAGGACGATGTCGGCGGCCTCGCCCGGCACGCCGAGCAGCGCGAAGCCGGGGGCCTTGCGGCGGGCGGAGGCGAGCGCCGCGTTGCCGAGGCCGCCGCGGCCGCCCTGGCCCGCGATGTAGGTGGTGCCCTCGCCGACCAGGTCGGCGAGCACGTTGCCCTGCTTGTCGAGGACGACGGTGCCGTCGGGCACGGGCAGGATCAGGTCCTGGCCGTCCTTGCCGGAGCGGTTGTCACCGGCGCCGGGCTGGCCGTTGGTGGCCTTGCGGTGCGGCGAGTGGTGGTAGTCGAGAAGCGTCGTCACGGACTGGTCGACGACCAGGGTGACGTCGCCGCCACGGCCGCCGTTGCCGCCGTCCGGCCCGCCGAGCGGCTTGAACTTCTCACGGTGGACGGAGGCGCAGCCGTGGCCCCCGTTACCCGCGGCGACGTGCAGCTCGACGCGGTCCACGAAGGTGGTCATGGGATGTGCCTCCTGAGGGCCCCCGGCCGGAGGCTGAGGGAAAGTACGGATTGTCTATCTAGTAACACGCGAAAGGCGGACCCGCTTCCCGTGGGGGAAGTGAGGTCCGCCTCCGCTGAAACCGCTCTACGAGTGCCTAAGTGATCAGGCAGCCGGAACGATGTTCACGACCTTGCGGCCACGGTGGGTGCCGAACTGCACCGCACCGGCCTGCAGCGCGAACAGGGTGTCGTCGCCACCGCGACCGACGCCCGCACCCGGGTGGAAGTGGGTGCCGCGCTGGCGGACCAGGATCTCACCGGCGAGCACGGTCTGACCGCCGAAGCGCTTCACACCGAGCCGCTGAGCGTTGGAGTCGCGACCGTTCCGGGTGGACGATGCGCCCTTCTTGTGTGCCATGTCTCCTCAGTCCCTTACTTCGCAGCCGCGGGGATGCCGGTGACCTTGATCGCCGTGTACTGCTGGCGGTGGCCCTGGCGACGGCGGTAACCGGTCTTGTTCTTGTACCGAAGGATGTCGATCTTGACACCCTTGTGGTGGTCCACGACCTCGGCGGTGACCTTGATGCCGGCCAGCACCCACGGGTCGCTGGTCACAGCGTCGCCGTCGACAACGAGCAGGGTCGAGAGCTCGACCGTGTCGCCAACCTTGGCAGTGGAAATCTTGTCAACCTCAACGATGTCGCCGACAGCAACCTTGTGCTGGCGACCACCGCTGCGCACGATGGCGTACACGCGGATCTCTCTCTCGCTCGATACGGAACCCTTGAAGCCAGCCATCCCGCAGAAATGCAGGGGGCCTCCCCCGGCGGACCGGGAGGTGAGGTGCTCAGGGGCAGGCGCGTATATAAACACGCCGAGGGTCAAGGCTACGGGGCCGGGCGTGGCGGGTCAAACCAGGGTCGTTACCCGCACTCCTCGGCGACGAAACCACGCAGCCAGGCCCGGAAGTCCGGGCCCAGATCGGCCCGCTCACTGGCGAGGCGGACGATGGCCCGCAGGTAGTCCGCCCGGTCCCCTGTGTCGTACCTGCGCCCCTTGAAGACGACGCCGTGCACGGTGTCGAGCCGGTTGAGCGCGTCGGTGAGCTGGATCTCGCCGCCCCTGCCGGGCCCGGTGGTGCGCAGCGCGTCGAAGACGGCCGGGTCCAGGACGTAGCGGCCGATGACGGCGAGGTTGGAGGGCGCCTCGGCCGCCTCGGGCTTCTCGACGAGCCCGGTGACGCGCACGACGTCACTCTCGGCGGTGGTTTCGACGGCCGCACAGCCGTAGAGGTGGATCTGTTCGGGATCGACCTCCATGAGCGCGATCACGCTGCCGCCCTCGCGCGCCTGGACCTCGACCATGCGGCGCAGGAGCGGGTCCCGGGCGTCTATGAGGTCGTCGCCGAGCAGCACGGCGAAGGGCTCGTCGCCGACGTGCGGGGCGGCGCACAGGACCGCGTGGCCGAGGCCCTTGGGATCGCCCTGGCGTACGTAGTGGACGGTCGCCAGGTCGCTGGACTCCCGCACCTTCGCGAGCCGGTCCGCGTCGCCCTTGCGGGTCAGCGCCGACTCCAGCTCGTGGTTGCGGTCGAAGTGGTCCTCCAGTGCGCGCTTGTTGCGCCCGGTGACCATCAGGACGTCCGAGAGCCCCGCCGCGACCGCCTCCTCCACCACGTACTGGATCGCCGGTTTGTCGACCACCGGCAGCATCTCCTTGGGGGTGGCCTTGGTGGCCGGCAGGAAACGCGTGCCGAGCCCGGCGGCGGGGATGACGGCTTTGCTGATCGCACTCATGCGGGGACTCATGCGGGGGCGGACTCTCCTTCGTACGACGGAGCCCGCCCCCGGTGATCCGGGGGCGGGCTCCTGGGGCCGTACAGCAGCCAACTACCGCTTGGTGTACGTCGTCTGAGCGCAGGCTGTCCGTCAGCTGTCGGTCGACGCCGAGACCGACGTCTGCTGCTGCTCGGCCGCCGCCGTCTTCTTGGCGGTGGCCTTCTTGGCGGTCGTCTTCTTCGCCGCGGTCTTCTTGGCCGCCGTCTTCTTGGTGGCGGCCTTCTTCGCGGTGGCCTTCTTCGCCGTCTTGCGGGCCGCCTTCTTGGCCGGTGCGGCCTCCTCGGCCGGCTCGGCGGCCGGGGCGGCCACGACCACGACGACCGCGGCGTCCTCGGCGCCCGAGGGCGAACCGGCCGGGGCCGTGGCCTTGCGGGTCGCCCGGCGGCGGGCCCGCGGCGGGGCGGCGACGGGCGCCTCCTCGACAGCGGGCTCGGCGACGGGCTCGGCGACCGGCTCCTGTGCCTTGGGCTCCTCGGCCTTCGGCTCGGGCTCCGTGACGACCACCACCGGCTCGGCGACGGCCGCGGTCGGCGCGCCCGCCGGGGCGGTCGCCTTGCGGGTGGCGCGGCGACGGGTGCGGCCGCCGCGCGGCGCGTCGTCCTCGATGAACGAGGCGACGGTCACCGCCGCCGGAGCCTGCACGGCCTCCGGCTCCTCGGCCACCGCGGCCGGGGTCTCGACGGCGGCCGTACGGGGCGCACCGGCCGGAGCCGAGGCCTTGCGGGTGGCGCGACGGCGCGACCTGCCGCCACGGGCCGCGGCCTCCGCCTCGGCGGCGCTGCTGTACAGCTCCTCGTCGGGCACGAACTCGGGCTCGGCGAGCGCCACGGGAGCGGCGATCTCGGCGGCGACCTCGGCCTCGGACTCGACGGCCTCGACGGCCTCGCTGTCGAGGACCTCGTGCTCGTGGGTGTGCTGGTCGTGCTCGGCGCCACCGCGGCCGCGCTTCTTCGCGCGCTTGCCCGCACCGCCGCCGACCGTGGTCGGCTGCTCCATGTGCACGATCACGCCGCGCCCGTTGCAGTGGACGCAGGTCTCGGAGAACGACTCCAACAGGCCCTGGCCGACCCGCTTGCGGGTCATCTGGACCAGGCCGAGCGAGGTGACCTCGGCCACCTGGTGCTTGGTGCGGTCGCGGCCCAGGCATTCGAGCAGCCTGCGCAGGACCAGGTCGCGGTTGGACTCCAGGACCATGTCGATGAAGTCGATGACGACGATGCCGCCCAGGTCGCGCAGCCGCAGCTGGCGCACGATCTCCTCGGCCGCTTCGAGGTTGTTCCTCGTCACGGTCTCTTCGAGGTTGCCGCCCTGGCCGGTGAACTTGCCGGTGTTGACGTCGACGACGATCATCGCCTCGGTCTTGTCGATCACCAGCGAGCCGCCGGACGGCAGCCAGACCTTGCGGTCCAGGGCCTTGGCCAGCTGCTCGTCGATCCGGTACGTCGCGAAGACGTCGACCTCGCTGGTCCAGCGCGAAAGCCGCTCGGTCAGGTCCGGCGCGACGTGCGCGACGTACCCGTGGATGGTCTCCCAGGCCTCGTCACCGCTGACGATGACCTTCGAGAAGTCCTCGTTGAAGATGTCGCGGACGACCCGGACGGTCATGTCCGGCTCGCCGTAGAGCAGCGACGGCGAGGACGTCGAGATCTGGTTGGCCTTCTTCTGGATGTCGGTCCACTGCGCCTGGAGGCGCTCGACGTCGCGGCGCAGCTCGTCCTCGCTGGCGCCCTCGGCGGCGGTGCGCACGATGACGCCCGCGTCCTCGGGGACGATCTTCTTGAGGATGGTCTTCAGGCGCGCGCGCTCGGTGTCGGGCAGCTTGCGGCTGATGCCGGTCATCGAGCCCTCGGGCACGTACACCAGGTAGCGGCCGGGCAGCGAGACCTGGCTGGTCAGGCGGGCGCCCTTGTGGCCGATCGGGTCCTTGGTGACCTGGACGAGCACCGACTGGCCGGACTTGAGGGCGGCCTCGATGCGGCGCGGACCGTTGCCCATGCCGAGCGACTCGAAGTTGACCTCGCCGGCGTACAGGACGGCGTTGCGGCCCTTGCCGATGTCGACGAACGCGGCCTCCATGGAGGGCAGCACGTTCTGGACCTTGCCCAGGTAGACGTTGCCCACGTAGGAGGTGGCCTGCTCCTTGTTGACGTAGTGCTCGACGAGCACGTTGTCTTCGAGGACGCCGATCTGGGTGCGCTCGCCGCTCTGGCGGACGACCATGACGCGCTCGACGGCCTCGCGGCGGGCCAGGAACTCGGCCTCGGTGATGATCGGGACGCGGCGGCGGCCCTGCTCGCGGCCCTCGCGGCGGCGCTGCTTCTTGGCCTCCAGACGCGTCGAGCCCTTGATGGACTGGACCTCGTCGGAGGAGGTGGAGGCGGACTCGGCGCGCTCGCGGGCCGGGCGCGGCTCGCGGACCTTGACGACGGTGCGCTCCGGGTCGTCGGAGCCCGGCTCGCCCTCGGGGCCCGCGTCGCCGGAGCGGCGACGGCGGCGGCGCCGGCGACGGCTGCTGCTGGTCCCGGCGGCGGAGGGGGTGCCGTCCGCGTCCTCGTCCTCGTCGTCCTCTTCCTCGGGCTCGGAGCCCTCGGCCTGCTCGTACGTCTGCTCCTCCGCGGCGTCCTCGGCCTCGGCGGGCTCGCCGCGGCGACGGCGACGGCCGCCACGGCGACGGCGGCGCGAGGGGCGGTCGTCGTCGGACTCGTCGGACTCCGCTTCGGCCTCGGCCTCGGCGGCCTCCTCGACGTGCTCGTCGAGGGGTTCCTCGGCGGGCTTCTCCTGGACCGGCTCGGTCGGCTCGCCACGGCGGCGGCGACGGCGCGAGCGGCCCTGCGGCTCGGCGGTGGACTCGGCGGCCTCGACCACCGGGGTCTCCTCGGCCTCGGCCTCGGGCTCCTCGACGCGGGCGGCGGCAGCGGCGGCCGCGGCCGTCTCCGGGGTCTGGAACATCGGCTCGGTGAAGACCGGCGCCTGGAACACGGCCACGGCGGGCCGGGTGGCGCGGCGGCGACGGCCGGTGGCGGGCTCCTCCGCCTGGGCCGCGGGCTGCGCCTCCGGCTCGACCGGGGTGAACTGCGGGGTGGACGCGGGCCGGGCGGCACGGCGGCGAGTACGCCCCCCACGGGGTGCCTCGTCCTCGGCGGCCGGGGCGGCGGCCTCGACCGGCTCCTCGACGGCGGGCGGGGCAGCGGCGGCGGGCGCGGTGGCCTGCCGGGTGGCACGGCGGCGGGTACGGCCGCGCGGCGCCTCGTCCTCGACGACCGGGGCCTCGACGGCGGCGACCTCTTCGGTCCCCTCCGCCTCCTCGTCCTCGTCGAGCTCTTCTTCTTCGACGACCTCGACCGGGGCCGAGACGGTGGTCTGCGGCGCGGTGGCCTTACGGGTCGCACGGCGACGGGTCTGCGGCGCGGGCGCCTCGGCGGCCTCCTCGACGGCCTCGGGCTCGGCGGCGACGGGGGTCTCGACGACCTCGACGATCTCCTCGGCGGCCGCGGGCGCACCGACCGGAGCCGTGGCCTTGCGGGTGGCACGACGGCGCGTGCGAGGCGCCGGAGCGGCGTCGGCCTCGACGGCCTCGGGCTCGGCCGCGACCGGGGCCTCGACGGCCTCTACCACTTCGGCGGCCCGCGGCGCACCGGCCGGAGCCGTCGCCTTACGGGTCGCACGACGGCGGGTACGAGGCGCGGGCGCCTCAGCGTCGGCCTCGACGGCCTCGGGCTCGGCTGCGACCGGGGCCTCGGCGGCCGGAGCGGTCGCCGTGCGGGTGGCACGGCGACGGGTGCGCGGCGCCGGAGCGGCGTCGGCCTCGGCGGCGGCCGGTGCGGCCGGCTCGGCGGCCGGTGCCACCGGCTCCGCGGTCTGCCCGGCGGGCTCCGCGTTCTGTGCGCCCACCGGCGGCCCCGCGGGCCGCGACGCCGCGCGGCGCCTGCGGCGCGGCGGCAGCGTGTCGCTGGGGCTGTTGTTGTCGTTGGTGTTGTCCCCGGTGGTGCCGGGTTCGTTCTGCTCAAGCATGCGGGCGTAGCTCCCGTCACGCTCCCGGGCGCCGCGCCTGTTCCGGTCCGGCGGCACGGCCCGCGTGATGTGCGCGGGTGCCGCCGTCCGGGGCGCGGGCGCCGCACGGGAGCTGATATCTGGCTCGCCGGTTCCGTACGCGTTGTACGTACGGCCTGGCGAAAGTCTTCAGGTCAGTGCGCGGCCCGACCCAGGTGGCTCCCGAGTGCCAGGGCTGCGCTACAACGACTGCCCTTACGCGGCGGGACCTTCCGGCGCCGTCGCAGAGACGGTCCCGGCGGCTGTTTGTGGAGCGGCCGGGGCTGCCTCGCGGTCGGGCGCGAGCGGGTCGGTCACCGTGCCGGACTCCTCGTCGAAGAGCCCCTGCGCCAGCCTGGTCACCGCTGCGGGGACCGGCGGCGCCAGGTCGGCCACAGCTTGGAGACCGGACAGGACGTCGTCGGGTCGTACGGCAGGTGTCAGGTGCCGTACTACCAGCCGCAGTATCGCACAGGCGTCGTCGAGAGGCCTATCAGCCTGCGGAGCGAGCGCCAGGAGCTCGGCGACGGCGCCCCGGGTGTCGAAGGTGCGCATGCCGTTCTTGGTCTTGCGCTGGACCTCGACGGTCTCGGCGGCCAGGAACGTCGCGACGGCCTTCTCGGCCGCCGCCACGGTGACGCCCTCCAGGCGCAGCTCCCAGACGGAGGCGGTGAGCCGGTCGGCGAGGCCCGAGGTGCGGACCTCGACCGCGTCGATGATGTCGAGCCCGGCGGGCAGCGACTCGTCGAGCAGGGCGCGCAGTTTCTCGGGGTCGCGCTGTGCGGTGAGGGCGATCTCCAGGTACTCGGCCTCGGAGCCGACGCCGGTGGGTGCGGCGTTCGCGTACGACACCTTGGGGTGCGGGGTGAACCCGGCCGAGTACGCCATGGGCACCTCGGCGCGGCGCAGGGCCCGCTCGAAGGCGCGCTGGAAGTCACGGTGGCTGGTGAACCGGAGGCGGCCGCGCTTGGTGTAGCGCAGTCGGATGCGCTGCACCGCAGGTGCGGGCGGCGGGCCTTCGGGCTGTCGCTTGCCCAGTGGTTCTTCTCCTCGGTGCGGGGCGGGCGCGGTGGGCGCCGCCCACCGTCCTGTGGGGGCCCCTCCGGTCACGGCCGGTGCGCCACCCGGCTCATCCCTCCGTCTTGCTGAGGGAGATCTCGGGGGCGGGCACCGCGCCGGAGGCAGTAGTTGTACTACCCAGAGTACGCGCCCGGTGCCCGCCCTGTTCCCGGGGCGGGCCGCCGACCAGCGCCCGCCAGGCGTCGCGCCGGGCGGTCCGCACGGTCTCGCGCGCCGACGCCAGCGCCTCCCGCGCGCTGCGCCCCGCCGCGAGTGCCGCCTTCTTGGCCGGCCGCAGGACGGCGTCCTGCACCCAGTGCCCGACCGGCGTCAGGAGCACGACGTACGCCCAGCGCGCCGGCCGCCCGACAAGATTCCGGGCGAGCCACTTGAGGGCCCGCCCCACCGCCCGCGACACGAACCCGGCGGCCCGCCAGGCGTGCCCGAGCGCGTCACCGATCTCCCGCGCGACGACCACCACCGCGTGCCCGAGCGGGGTGAGCAGCGTCCTGTACACCCACACCGCCGGGACCACGAGCAACAGGACGGCCAGCGCGGCGAGCCCCCGCGCCACCGCGGCGAGAGCGGCCGCCGCCAGCCCGGCGAGGAGGGCGATCGCGTGGCCGGCCGGGGTGAGTGCGTACCGGTACAGCCAGGCCCCCGGCGCGAGGAGGCCGTAGCGCAGCAGCGGCGCGAGGACCCAGCGCCACAGCGTGACCGGCGGCCACACGAACAGCGCCCACAGCAGCCGGCACAGTCCGAGGGCGATCGCCCCGGCGACCCGGGCGGCGCCCCGGCCGAGCGGGGTCAGCACCGTGCGGTACACCCACGCCGTGGGAACGGCCACCAGTGTCACCGCGACCCACGCCACGCCGCGCCCGAGCCACCCGATTCCAGCCCCAACTGCCCTTCCCAGCCAGGCAGTTGCGTGCCCGAGCGGGGTCAGCACGCGGGCGTACAACCACCTGGACGGGGTGACGATCAGGGCGCGCCACAGGGGTGCGAGGACCGCCCGGCGCAACGCCTTCGCGCCGGCCGCGAGGAGGTCCCAGACCATCCGCACGGGGACGACCAGGACGAACACCACGATCCGCACCGGTATGCGGATCGCGACGGTCAGACACCCTTCGGGCCCCTGCGGGGCCGGTCGGTTCTCCATACGATCAAGGACGCGCGAAGGGCCCCTGCCGTTGCGGCGGGGGCCCTTCGTGATCAGGCGGTTATGCGTCCAGCGCTGTTGAGGGGCGCGGGCTCAGCTCTTCACCGTGAGCGGCAGCAGCTTCTTGCCCGTGGGCCCGATCTGGATGCTCGTGTCCATCTGGGGACACACGCCGCAGTCGAAGCAGGGCGTCCACCGGCAGTCCTCGACCTCGGTCTCGTCGAGCGAGTCCTGCCAGTCCTCCCAGAGCCAGTCCTTGTCGAGGCCGGAGTCCAGGTGGTCCCAGGGCAGGACCTCCTCGTAGGTGCGCTCGCGGGTGGTGTACCAGTCGACGTCCACGCCGAAGGAGGGCAGTGTCTTCTCGGCGCAGGCCATCCAGCGGTCGTAGCTGAAGTGCTCGCGCCAGCCGTCGAAGCGGCCGCCGTCCTCGTAGACGGCGCGGATGACGGCGCCCACGCGGCGGTCGCCGCGCGAGAGCAGGCCCTCGACGATGCCGGGCTTGCCGTCGTGGTAGCGGAAGCCGATGGAGCGGCCGTACTTCTTGTCGCCGCGGATCTTGTCGCGCAGCTTGGTGAGGCGCGCGTCCGTCTCCTCGGCGCTCAGCTGCGGCGCCCACTGGAACGGGGTGTGGGGCTTGGGTACGAACCCGCCGATGGAGACGGTGCAGCGGATGTCGTTCTGGCCCGACACCTCGCGGCCCTTGGCGATCACGTTGACCGCCATGTCGCCGATCTGGAGGACGTCCTCGTCGGTCTCGGTGGGCAGGCCGCACATGAAGTACAGCTTCACCTGGCGCCAGCCGTTGCCGTACGCGGTCGCGACGGTACGGATGAGGTCCTCTTCCGAGACCATCTTGTTGATGACCTTGCGCATGCGCTCGGAGCCGCCCTCGGGGGCGAACGTCAGACCCGAGCGACGGCCGTTCCTGGTCAGCTCGTTGGCAAGGTCGACGTTGAACGCGTCCACGCGGGTGGAGGGCAGGGACAGGCCGATCTTGTCGTCCGTGTAGCGGTCCGCGAGGCCCTTGGCGATGTCGCCGATCTCGGTGTGGTCCGCGGAGGAGAGGGAAAGGAGCCCCACCTCTTCGAAGCCGGTCGCCTTGAGGCCCTTCTCCACCATTTCGCCGATGCCGGTGATGCTTCGCTCCCGCACGGGGCGCGTGATCATGCCGGCCTGGCAGAAGCGGCAGCCGCGGGTGCAGCCGCGGAAGATCTCCACGGACATGCGCTCGTGGACGGTCTCGGCGAGCGGGACCAGCGGCTGCTTGGGGTAGGGCCACTCGTCGAGGTCCATGACGGTGTGCTTGGACACCCGCCACGGCACGCCCGACTTGTTCGGTACGACGCGGGCGATGCGGCCGTCCGGCAGGTACTCGACGTCGTAGAAGCCGGGAACGTAGACGCTGCCCGTCTTCGCGAGGCGGAAGAGGACCTCTTCGCGGCCGCCGGGGCAGCCCTCGGCCTTCCACCCGCGGATGATCTCGGTCATGTCGAGGACGGCCTGCTCGCCGTCGCCGATGACCACGCAGTCGATGAAGTCCGCGATCGGCTCGGGGTTGAAGGCCGCGTGGCCGCCCGCGAGCACGATCGGGTCGTCGATGGTGCGGTCCTTGGACTCCAGCGGGATGCCCGCGAGGTCCAGGGCCGTGAGCATGTTGGTGTAGCCGAGCTCGGTGGAGAAGCTGAGCCCGAACACGTCGAAGGCGCGCAGCGGGCGGTGCGAGTCCACCGTGAACTGCGGGACCTCGTGCTCGCGCATGAGCTCTTCCATGTCCGGCCACACGCTGTACGTGCGCTCGGCGAGGACGCCCTCGCGCTCGTTCAGTACCTCGTAGAGGATCATGACGCCCTGGTTGGGCAGCCCGACCTCGTACGCGTCCGGGTACATGAGCGCCCAGCGGACGTCACACTCGTCCCAGGCCTTGACGGTGGAGTTGAGCTCACCGCCGACGTACTGGATCGGCTTCTGCACATGCGGGAGCAGCGCTTCGAGCTGTGGGAAGACGGACTCGGCAGACATCTCGACCTTCGTGGGCTGGCAGGGGGGCGA
The DNA here is from genome assembly GCF_045206365.1 of Streptomyces sp. NBC_00212. NCBI lineage: Bacteria > Bacillati > Actinomycetota > Actinomycetes > Kitasatosporales > Streptomycetaceae > Streptomyces > Streptomyces sp. NBC_00212. The sequence goes on along the minus strand of NZ_CP108115.1, from coordinate 5,756,623 downwards.
CTCTCTAGCGTAACGCGAGCCGGGTAGCCCCCTCGCACGACGATCATGGGGCGGTGAGGCGTTCCCGGAGCTTCGGGGCGCTGGCGCGGGCCCAGACCTCGGGCAGTTCGCGCTCCCGCCGGTCGGCCGTCGCCTCCTCCTGGCCGTACAGGAGTCCCCAGGTGAACGCGGACTCGCCGGCCGCGTGGGCCTGGGCGGCGAGCGTGCGCAGGGCGTCGCGGGCGACCACGCTGTCCTGGTGGTCGCCGAGCACGTTCTGTACGGCCTTCATGCGCTTGGCGAACTTCTCGGCGGCCCTGCCGAGCGCGGGGACCGCGGCTTCGGCGGCGTACCGGGCGCGTTTGGCGGCCTTGCGGGCCTCGTGCATGGCGAGGTCCCGTTCGTGGCCGGGCGCGAGGCCGAGCGCGGTGTGGACGCGGCCCGCAAGCCGGTCGTAGTCCTTGAGCACGGCCCTGGGCAGGACGTCGGCGACGGGCCGCTCGGCCGCGGGGAGCAGCGGCGGGGCCGCGAGCAGCGTGTCGAGGGTGGTGAGGAGGGCGAGGTAGCGCTTGCCGTCGAGTACGGCGAGGGTCCTGCGGCGGGAGCCGGTGCGGCGGGCCGCGGTCCAGATGCGCAGCCGGCCGCGGACCGGGCCGAGGAGCAGGGTGCGGGGCAGCGCGGCGATGCGGGTCCGCAGGCGTTCGGTGAGGACTTCCTGGTCCCGGTCGACGCCGAGCTCGGCGGCGAGCCATTTGAGCTCCTCGCCGACGGGGTCGGTGACGGCCCGGTCGACGACCTTGGCGTACGACTTGAACGCGCTGCGCAGGCGGCGGGTCGCGACCCTCATCTGGTGGACGGAGTCGGGCAGTTCGCGTCGGACGGCGGGGTCGAGGGCGACGATCGCGTCGCGCTGGACGCGCAGGTAGCCGAGGACGTGGGCGCCCGCGGTGCCTGCGGCGGGCCCGGCGTTCTTCGCGGCCTTGGCCGCCTTGCGCGGCTTCGGGGCCGTCTCCCGCAGGGCCCGGGCGACCTTGGAGGAGCTCGTCGAGGGCCGGATGCCCGCCTTGCGCAGCCGTTTCTCCACACCGTCCAGGATGCTCTCGTCCGCCACGCCGTCGGCGAGCTCGACCTCGATCTCGGTCCAGATGGTGGCCGAGGACCCTTCGCGCAGCCCTTCGGCGCGGACCGTGTCGATGCTGAGCTCGGCGAGCAGCGTGTGGTCGGCGGCGAGCAGGTGGCGTACGTCGCGGGAGGACAGCAGCCTGACGACGGGCCGCAGTTCACCGTCGCGGACGCGGGAGCGCAGCAGGGCGGCAAGGACGGGCGGGAGGCGGTCGGAGAGCGGGGCGCGGATCTCGTCGCGGATGCCCGCGGTGACCGGGAACTTGAGGTGCCAGCCGGCGTCGGAGCCGCCCGTTCTGCGGCGCAGGGTGAGGGAGTCGGCGTCCAGGCGCAGGTCCTGGGTGTCGTAGTAGACGGCGTCGAGGTCGACGACGCCCTTGTCGACGACGCTGGCGACGCCGGGGACCCGGGTCAGGTCGGGGAGCCGGTCCCGGTCCCCGTCGGACGGGGTGAACTCGAATTTCCGCTCGATCTCGCGCTTCGTGTCCGCCATGACCAGAATCTAGACGCGATCGGGTCTCGGCGGCAGGGCCCCGGACCGGCCATCTCCCGGGCCGGTCCGGGCCCTGTGCGCTAGGCCGTTATCGGCCGCTGCACCCGGATCGACTGGAGCAGCCCTATGGCGACCCACACCGCGAACATGGAGGAGCCTCCGTAGGAGACGAACGGCAGGGGGATGCCCGCCACCGGCATGATGCCGAGCGTCATGCCGATGTTCTCGAAGGACTGGAAGGCGAACCAGGCGATGATGCCGGCCGCGACGATGGTGCCGTACAACTCGGTCGTCTCGCGGGCGATGCGGCAGGCCCGCCACAGGATGACGCCGATCAGCACGATGATCAGGCCCGCGCCGACGAAGCCGAGTTCCTCGCCGGCGACGGTGAAGACGAAGTCCGTCTGCTGTTCGGGGACGAACTGGCCGGTGGTCTGGGAGCCCTTGAAGAGCCCGGTGCCGGTCAGGCCGCCGGAGCCGATCGCGATCCTGGCCTGGCCGGTGTTGTAGCCGACGCCGGCCGGGTCGAGCTTGGGGTTGGCGAACGCGGCGAAGCGGTTGATCTGGTACTTGTCCAGTATTCCGAGCGCGGCGACCAGGACCGCTCCGACGACACCGGCGCCGAGCAGGCCGAAGATCCAGCGGTTGGAGGCTCCCGAGGCAAGGAGCACGCCGAGGATGATCACCAGGATGACCATGGTCGAGCCGAGGTCGGGCATCAGCATGATGCAGCCGATCGGGATCATCGCGATCCCGAGGGATTTCACCACCGTGCGGTGGTCGGGATGCAGTTGGTCGCCCGCGTCGACCCGGGCCGCGAGCAGCATCGCCATGCACAGGATGATCGCGATCTTCGCGAACTCGGAGGGCTGGAGGGAGAATCCGCCGCCGAGCACGATCCAGGAGTGCGCGCCGTTGACGGTGGCGCCGAGCGGCGAGAGCACCGCGAGCAGCATCAGGATCGAGAGCCCGTACAGGATGGGCACCGCGCCGCGCAGGGTGCGGTGGCCGAGCCAGATGGTGCCGACCATCAGGCAGAGCCCGATGCCGGCGTTCATGATGTGCCGGATCAGGAAGAAGTACGGGTCGCCCTGGTTGATGTTGGTGCGGTTGCGGGTGGCGGACCACACCAGGAGCGAGCCGATGAGGCAGAGCGCGAGGGCCGCCAGGAGCAGCGGCCAGTCGAGCCTGCGAAGGACCGAGTCGCGGGCGGTCAGCTTGGCGAACGCGCTGCGCTCGGGGGCGTAGCGCTGGACGGAGAAACCTGCCATGGCGCTAGTCCCTCCGTGGGTTGCGGTTGTCGACGTCGGTGGCCGGGGTGTTGCTGGGCTGCGGCTGTCCGCTGGGCAGCGGCTGGCCGTCGGGGCCCTTCTTGTCCTTGACCTTGCCGGCGTTCGGGTCGTACGCGGTGACGGTCGGGGCGTCGATGGAGCCGTCGGCCTGGATCTTGGGCAGGGACTCCACGGGCTGCGGCAGCATGGCGCGCTTGAGGTCCTGGTTTCCGGCGTCGTCGACGCCGTACATCGCCTCGTAGATCTTGCGCACGGCCTCACCGGAGGCACCGGAACCCGTACCGGCCTGGGAGATGGTCATGACGACCGTGTAGTCCTTGGAGTACGTGGCCAGCCAGGACGTGGTCTGCTTGCCGTAGACCTCGGCGGTGCCGGTCTTGGCGTGCAGTTCGATCTTGTCCTGCGGCCAGCCCTGGAACTTCCAGGCGGCGGTACCGCTGGTGACGACGCCGGCGAGGGCCTTGTTGTAGCCCTCAAGGGTGGCCTGGCTGACCGGCAGCTTTCCGTTGACCTTCGGCTTGATCTCCTGGACCGTCTTGCCGTCGGCGCTGACGATCGCCTTGCCGATGGTCGGCGCGTGCATGGTGCCGCCGTTGGCGATCGCCCCGTAGATCATGGCCTCCTGGATCGGCGTGACGAGGGTGTCGCCCTGGCCGATGGAGTAGTTGATCGCGTCGCCCTCGCGCATCTTGTTGCCTTCGAGGCAGTTCTCGTACGCGATCTTCTCGACGTAAGTGCCGTTCTTCTTGCCGGACTTGCACCAGCTGTCCTTCATGGCCGTGAAGAGGTTCTCCTTCCACTGGCGGTCCGGGACGCGGCCGGTGACCTCGTTGGGCAGGTCCACGCCGGTGGCCTTGCCGAGGCCGAACTGGTGGGCCGCCTTGTAGAAGAAGTCCTTGGGCTGGCCCTTCTTCGGGTTGATGCCCCCGTCCTTCTTCCACTCGTTGTCGGCGAGCCCGTAGAAGACGGTGTCGCAGGAGACCTCAAGGGCCCGGCCGAGCGAGATGGGGCCGAAGCTCTCGCCCTCGAAGTTCTTGAAGACCTGCCCGCCCACGGAGTAGGAGCTGGTGCACGGGTAGCCGCCGTCCCACTTGTAGCCGGCCTCGACCGCGGCGGCCGTGGAGACCACCTTGAACGTCGAGCCGGGTGCGGCCTGACCCTGTATGGCCCGGTTCAGCAGCGGGTAGTCGCTGTCCTTGCCGGTGAGCTGCTGGTAGTCCTTGCCGGAGATGCCGCCGACCCAGACGTTCGGGTCGTACGTCGGCGCCGAGGCCATGGCGACGATCCGGCCGGTCTTGGCCTCCATGACGACGACGGCGCCGGAGTCGGCCTTGTAGTTCTCGTTGGTGATCTTGTCGAACTGCTTGCGGGCCTCGACCATCGCGTTGTTCAGCTCGAACTCGGCGACCGCCTGCACGCGTGCGTCTATCGACGTGACGACGTTGGCACCGGGCTGCGCCTTGTCGCTCTGCGCCTGCCCGATGACCCGCCCGAGGTTGTCCACCTCGTACCGGGTGATGCCGGCCTTGCCGCGCAGCTGCTTGTCGTAGGTGCGCTCAAGGCCGGAGCGGCCGACCTGGTCGGAGCGCAGGTAGGGCGAGTCGGTGTCCTTCGCCTTGGTGATCTCGTCGTCGGTGACGGGCGAGAGGTAGCCGAGGACCTGGGCGGTGTTGGACTTGCCGGGCGCGGGGTAGCGGCGTACGGCGGTGGGGTCGGCGGTGATGCCGGGGAAGTCCTCGGAGCGTTCACGGATCTGGAGGGCCTGCTGGGTGGTGGCCTTGTCGGTGACCGGGATCGGCTGGTAGGGCGAGCCGTTCCAGCAGGGCTTGGGGGTCTTGGCGTCGCAGAGCCTGACCTTGTCCATGACGTCCTGCGGCTTCATGCCGAGCACGGCGGCGAGCCGGGTCAGGACGGCCTTGCCCCGGTCGGGCATCTTCGAGAGGTCGGTGCGCGAGGCGGAGACCACGAGGCGGGTCTCGTTGTCGGCGAGCGGGACGCCGCGGGCATCGAGGATCGAGCCGCGCACGGCGGGCTGGACGACCTGCTGGACGTGGTTGTTCTTGGCCTCGTCCTCGTACTCCTGGCCGTTGCGGATCTGCAGGTACCACAGGCGTCCGCCCAGCGTCAGCAGGAGCGAGAAGACCAGGACCTGGATGATGATGAGCCGGATCTGCACCCGGGGGGTGCGGCCGGTCTCAGGGATGTTGCTCATGCCGTGACGACCCCCTGGTTCACAGTCGCTTGACGCCCTTGATGCGGCCTGCGCGGGCCGCTCTGTTCTTCGCCACCTTGACCCGCAGGCCGCCGCGCTGGCCGCCGATGCGCAGACCGGTGCCTCCGGAGAGCCAGCCGGAGGTGATGTCGCTCCTGGGACTGCCGTTGCCGGTGGTCTCGGCGAGCGGGTCGTTCTCCGCGCGCCGGGCGATCGCCATGATCAGCGGCACGACGAAGGGCGCGAGCAGCAGGTCGTACACGGCGGCCGTGAACAGCAGGCTGGGCAGGCCGACATGGCGGGCCGCGGTGTCCCCGACGAGCGCGCCGACCAGCGCGTAGAGCAGCGTCGAGCCGATGGCGGCGCCGACCACCACCAGCATCGGCCCGGCCGCCGTGCGCAGCCGCCCGTGGTCGGGCTTGGCCAGGCCCGCGAGGTAGCCGATCACGCACAGCACGAGGGCGTAGCGCCCGGCCGCGTGGTCGGCGGGCGGCGCGAGGTCGGCGAGCAGCCCGGCGCCGAATCCGACGAAGGCGCCGCCGAGGTGGCCGTAGACCAGGGCCAGACCGAGGACGGTCAGGAGCACCAGGTCCGGTACGGCGCCCGGGAGTTGGAGGCGGGCGAGGACGCTCACCTGGATGACGAGGGCGACGACGATCAGGGCGGCGGAGAGGATGACCCTGTTGACACGCATCTGGATCAGCTCCTACTGGTCGCCGTCGGCGTTGGCGTTGCCGTTGGGATCACCGTTCGCATTGGGATTGGGCGGATTCGGATTCGGATTGGCGTTCGCGGCCGGGGGGTTGGCGTTGCCCGCCGGCGGGTTCGGGTTCCCGTTCGGGTCCGGGTTGCCGTCGGGGTTCGCGTTCTGGTCGGCGATGTTGGTGTTGCCCTGGCCGTTGGGGGTCGGGGACGGGGTGGCCGTGACGGTGACCGTCGGGGTCGGCGTCGGCTTGGGCTTGGCGGGCAGCACCTCGTCGCGCGGGTCGGTGCGCGGGGCCTGGACGACGACGCCGACGATGTCGAGCTTGGTGAAGCCGACGAAGGGGCGTACGTAGATGGTGCGCGTGAGGTCGCCGCCCGAGGGGTCGACCTTGACGACCTCGCCGACCGGGACGCCCGGCACGAACGGCTTGTCGGCCTGCGAGCCGAAGGTCACCAGGCGGTCGCCGGGGTTGACCTTGGCCTTGCCGTTGAGCAGCTGCACCGACAGCGGCCGGTCGCCGTGGCCGGTGGCGAAGCCCAGCTCGTCGCTGCTCTCCATCCGGGTGCCGACGGTGAAGTCGGGGTCGTTGGCGAGCAGCACGGTCGCGGTGGAGGGGCCGACGGTGGTGACCCGGCCGACCAGGCCGTCGCCGTTGAGCACCGTCATGTCGCGCTTGATGCCGTCGTTGGACCCGGCGTCGATGGTGACCGTCCAGGAGAAGCCCTGGGCCGCTCCTATGGCGACGACCTGGGCGGCCTTGATGCCGTACTGGCCCTCGCCGGCGGTCTTCAGCATCGCGTCGAGCTGGTTCAGTCGGCTGCGGTTGCGGGCGTCGCTGCCGAGTTTCTGCTTGAGCGCCTCGTTCTCGGCCTGCAGGGTGGAAATCTTGTCGTGGCGCTTGCCCGAGTCGCGTACCGCGCCGATCGCGTTGCCGACCGGGTCCACGGCGGCCGCGACCCCGTTCTCCACCGGTCCGAAGACTGCGGCGGCGGCCTGCCGGGCGCCGTCCACCGGTGAATTCGCCCCGCCTCTGATATCGACCGTGATCAGCGCGAACGCTACGGCGATCAGCAGCACCAGGAGCAGCCGGCTCTCTCGTGTGTCCCTCACGTGCGGCGGCCGTGCCTTCCTCGTAGGAATGTGGGTGATCTACAAGATCTCTTCGATCTGTATATCAACGATCCGCCGTACGAGTTGGCAGTGACCCGTACGGCGGACAGCAGGCCCCGAGGGCTATCTGCGGGGCTGGGCGTCGAGCACCTGCTGGAGCGCCTCGAACTCCTCGACGCACTTGCCGGAGCCCAGGGCGACCGAGTCGAGCGGGTCTTCGGCGATGTGGATCGGCATGCCCGTCTCGCGGCGCAGCCGCTCGTCCAGGCCGCGCAGCAGGGCGCCGCCGCCGGTGAGGACGATGCCGCGGTCCATGATGTCGCCGGACAGCTCCGGCGGGCACTTGTCGAGGGTCGTCTTCACGGCGTCGACGATCGCGTTGACGGGCTCCTCGATCGCCTTGCGCACCTCGGCGGCGGAGATCACGACGGTCTTCGGCAGGCCGGAGACGAGGTCGCGGCCGCGGATCTCGGTGTGCTCGTCCTTGTCGAGGTCGTACGCCGAACCGATGGTGATCTTGATCTGTTCCGCGGTCCGCTCGCCGAGCAGGAGGGAGTACTCCTTCTTGATGTGCTGGATGATCGCGTTGTCGAGCTCGTCGCCCGCGACCCGGATGGACTGCGCGGTGACGATGCCGCCGAGCGAGATCACGGCGACCTCGGTGGTGCCGCCTCCGATGTCGACGACCATGTTGCCGGTCGCCTCGTGGACGGGCAGGCCCGAGCCGATGGCCGCGGCCATGGGCTCCTCGATGATGTGCACCTGGCGGGCACCGGCCTGGGTGGAGGCCTCGATGACGGCGCGGCGCTCGACTCCCGTGATGCCCGAGGGCACGCAGACCACGACGCGCGGGCGGGCCAGGTACCGGCGCTTGTGGATCTTCAGGATGAAGTAGCGGAGCATCCGCTCGGTGATCTCGAAGTCGGCGATCACGCCGTCCTTCAGCGGCCGCACGGCAACGATGTTGCCCGGCGTACGCCCGATCATCTTCTTGGCCTCGGCGCCGACCGCGAGGATGCCGCCGGTGTTGGTGTTGATGGCGACGACGGACGGCTCGTTCAGGACGATTCCGCGGCCCCTGACGTACACCAGCGTGTTGGCGGTCCCGAGGTCGACAGCCATGTCACGGCCGATGAACGACATTTTGTTGCTCCCCATGAGGATGCGTCCGGCCTTCCCTAATCGAGCGTTGACGGCTTCTCAGGTCGGCGAGGTGGGTGCGTTGAGCGCGAGGCCCCATCGTAGTCCGGCCTGCACGGACACGGCGCGTTGGTCCACCTCAGTATTGGTGACGTCTTGTCGGGGCGATGCGTTCCCGAAGTGGGCCCGCATATGCCAGGGGGCGACCGAAATTCCTTCGGTCGCCCCAGGTCATGAGCGCTATATGGCTGACATTGCGTCAGGAAATGCTCAGCCGCGGCCCGGGAAGAAGATCTTCAGTTCTCGCTCCGCGGACTCCTCGGAGTCCGAGGCGTGGATGAGGTTCTCCCGGACGATGGTCCCGAAGTCGCCACGGATCGAGCCGGGGGCCGCCGCGATCGGGTCGGTGGGACCCGCCAACTGGCGCACGCCCTCGATGACGCGCTCACCCTCGACCACCAGGGCGACGACCGGACCCGAGGACATGAACTCCACGAGCGGCTCGTAGAAAGGCTTGCCCTTGTGCTCGCCGTAGTGCTGCTCAAGGGTGTCCTGATCCAGGGTGCGCAGCTCCAGCGCGGTGATCTGCCAGCCGGCCTTGCGCTCGATGCGGCCGATGATCTCGCCGACCAGCGAGCGGCGGACGGCGTCCGGCTTGAGGAGGACGAGGGTGCGCTGCGTCATGGTGTGCGGCTCCTTGGCAAACGTGTGCGGTCCGCCGAGATTACCGGGTGTAGCTGAGCTGCTGTCACCCGGTCCCTTCACCGCCCCTTACGCCTGCGGCTGGGCCTCCGCCTGGGCGGCGAATCTGGCCTTCGCCTCGTCGATCTTGCGGCCGTAGTGGACCGAGGCCCACCACAGGGCCGCGAAGAGGGCGCCCATGAAGAACATCAGCGGGACGGCGAAACCGCTCGCGATCAGCGCGATCTGGAGCGCCCAGCCGAGCTCGACCCCGCCGCGCCGGCCGAGCATCCCGCACAGCAGCACCGAGAGCAGCATGCCGATGCCGCACACCGTCCACACGGTGGTGGTGGCGAGGTCCGGGTCCTTCATGGCGACCAGGCCCGCGAAGGCGATGACGAAGAATTCACCGATCAGGGTGGACGCGCAGAGCGTACGCATCGGCTCAGCCCCTCTTCAGCAGCAGCCGGGCGTCGCCGACCGTGAACACGGAGCCGGTGACGAGGACGCCCGCGCCCGCGTACTCGTCCTCCTCCTCGGCCAGGGTGATGGCGGCCTCGATGGCGTCGTCCAGGCGGGGCTCGACCACGACCCGCTCGTCGCCGAACACCTCGACGGCGAGCGCCGCCAGCTCGTCCACGTCCATGGAGCGACTGGAGGTGTTGGCGGTGACGACGACCTCGGCGAAGACCGGCTCGAACGCTTCGAGCAGGCCCTTCACGTCCTTGTCGGCGCTGGCCGCGACCACGCCGATCAGACGCGAGAAGCCGAACGCCTCGGTCAGGCCGTCCGCCGTGGCGCGGGCGCCGGCCGGGTTGTGCGCGGCGTCCAGGACGACGGTCGGCGAGCGGCGCACGACCTCCAGGCGGCCCGGCGAGACGACGGAGGCGAACGCCTTGCGGACGGTGTCGATGTCGAGCGGGCCCGCCTGCTGCGAGCCGACGCCGAAGAACGCCTCGACCGCGGCGAGCGCCACCGCCGCGTTGTGCGCCTGGTGGGCTCCGTACAGCGGGAGGAAGACCTCCTCGTACTCGCCGCCCAGGCCGCGCAGCGTCAGGAGCTGGCCGCCGACGGCGACTTCGCGGCCGACGATGCCGAACTCCATGCCCTCGCGGGCCACGGTGGCATCCGTCTCGACGGCCTTCTTCAGCATGACCTGCGCCGCGTCGACCGGCTGCTGGGCGAGGATCACGGTCGCGCCCTGCTTGATGATCCCGGACTTCTCGACGGCGATCTCGGCGGGCGTGTTGCCGAGCCGGTCGGTGTGGTCGAGGTCGATGGGGGTGACGACGGCGACGCCGGCGTCGATGACGTTCGTCGCGTCCCAGCTGCCGCCCATGCCGACCTCGACGACGGCCACGTCCACCGGGGCGTCCGCGAAGGCCGCGTACGCCATGCCGGTGAGGACCTCGAAGAAGGAGAGCCGGAACTCCTCCTTGGCGTCCACCATCTCGACGTACGGCTTGATGTCCTCGTACGTCTCGATGAAGCGCTCGGCGGGGATCGGCAGGCCGTCCAGGCTGATCCGCTCGGTGATCGACTGGACGTGCGGCGAGGTGTAGCGGCCGGTGCGCAGCTCGAAGGCGCCGAGCAGGGCCTCGATCATGCGGGCGGTGGAGGTCTTGCCGTTGGTGCCGGTGATGTGGATCGTCGGGTAGGCGCGCTGCGGCTCGCCGAGGACGTCCATCAGGGCGGCGATGCGGCGTACGGACGGCTCCAGCTTGGTCTCGCCCCAGCGGCCCGCGAGCTCGGTCTCGACCGCGCGCAGCGCCGCGTCCACCTCGGGGTCGGCGGGGCGGCCGGGGGCCGCGTCGCCCTGGGGCACGCCGCCGTGGGTGCGCAGGGTGCGGCTGCCGGCCTCGATCACCGCCAGGTCGGGGTCTCGATGGGTTTCGGCTTCGACGATTCCGTCGAAGTCATCGGCTTCACTGCGGTCGGGCTGCTCGGTCACGGGACCAGTCTACGGAGGGGCACCGACAGGACCTTGGACCCGCCCCTTTCGGGACGTTCGGCCCCCGGGTCCCACAGACTCCCCGGGCAAACTTGGCGATCATGGACATAGGGATCGACCTCGGGACCGCCAACACCCTGCTGTACGCCAGGGGGCAGGGCATCGTGCTCAACGAGCCGTCCGTAGTGGCGATGAAGGAGGGCGGCCGCACGGCACTGGCCGTCGGCACGGAGGCCAAGGAGACCATCGGCCGCACGCCCGGTTCGATCACCGCGATCCGTCCGCTGCGGGACGGCGTGATCAGCGACTACGAGGCTGCGGAGGAAATGATCCGCCACTTCGTGAAGAAGGCGGTGCCCGGACGCCGCCCGCGCACCCGCATGGTGGTGTGCGTGCCGAGCGGGGTGACCCCGGTGGAGCGGCGCGCGATCGTGCACGCCGCGCAGCGGTCCGGCGCGAAGGCCGTGCACCTCATCGAGGAGCCGATGGCGGCGGCGATCGGGGCCGGGCTCCCGGTGGCCGAGCCGCGCGGCTCGATGGTGGTGGACATCGGCGGCGGCACCACGGAGGTCGCCGTGATCTCGCTCGGTGGCATCGTGACCGCGCAGTCCCTGCGGGTGGGCGGCGACCGCCTGGACACCGCGATCACCGACTACGTACGCAAGGAGCACGCGCTGCTCATAGGCGAGCGCACCGCCGAGGACGTCAAGTGCGCGATCGGGTCGGCCTGGCCGGTGCCGGGTGACGACGACCTGGAGGAGCGGACCTTCACGATCCGGGGCCGCGAGAAGGTGGGCGGCCTGCCCAAGACGCTCCAGCTCACCGCGCGCGAGGTGCGCGCCGCGCTCGACGAGCCGATCGAGTCGATCATCGCGGCGGTGCGGGTGACCCTGGAGGAGTGCCCGCCGGAGCTGTCCGGCGACGTGATGGAGCACGGCATCGTGCTGACCGGCGGCGGCGCGCTGCTGCCGGGCCTGGACCTGCGCCTCGCATCGGCCACCGGCATCCCGGTGTTCGTGGCGGACAACCCGCTGGACTGTGTGGCGCTCGGCTCGGGCAAGTGCGTGGAGGACTTCGACCAGCTGCAGAAACTGCTGGCCAGCGCGTAGGACGGCCCCCAGGGCGGGCCGGCCGCCCGATCAGCCGACCGCCCCGGCCGGAAGCGTCGCCCGCACCTCGTACGTGGTGTCCGTACGGGTCGTGGCGAGCGAGCCGCCCATGCTCTCCACCCGCTCCCGCATCGAGAAGGTCCCGGTCCCCGTGGAGACCGGGGCCTTCACCGGCACCGAGCGGGGCAGCGGGTTCTGCACCGTCACGACCAGGTCCCCCTCGGCGAGCCGGATCGTCACCGCGACCGGCTCGCCCTGGGCGTGCTTGACCGAGTTGGTCAGGCACTCCTGGACCACCCGGTAGACCGCCGCCTGGCGCAGCGGGGACACCCGGTGGGCGGCCGGCTCGATGTCCAGGCCGACCGGAGTGCCCGCCCCGCGGCTCTCCTCGGCGAGCGCGTGCAGGCCGTCGATGCCGGGCGTGGCCGTACGCTCGTCGGCACGCCGCACGATGATCTCGTTCAGCATGAGGTGGGCCCGGCGCGCGGTGTCGGCGAGCTCCTCGAAGTCCTTGTGGTGCGGCTCGTTCCTGGCCCGCATCGCGAGCACCTCGGAGCGCACCGCGAGCATCGTCAGCTCCCGGCCCACCATGTCGTGCACGTCCCGGGCCACCGAGACCCGCTCGACCTGCACGGCCTGCACGGCCGCGTGCTCGGCCCGCTGGGTCTCCAGCTCGCGTACGAGGTCGTGGCGGTAGGCCGAGATGCCGACGCCCGAGGCGAGCACCCCCACCGGCACCACGATCGCCAGGAACGAACTCAGCGTCTCGCCCCGGGTGTCGGGCCAGCCCGGCAGGTTGAACAGGGCGTACGCCACCGCGATGTACCCGCACGTGGCGAGGATGCCCGCGCGCCGGCCCCGGAAGCGGCCGAGCGAGTACAGCGCAAACTGCACCAGGTTCAGCTGGTGCAGCCAGCCCAGATAGAGCAGCGAGACCAGATACGGCAGCCACGGCCAGCGGCGGCGGAAGAGCAGGGTGGCCGCGCCGAGGGCGAGGACGGGCGGCGCGGTGTAGCTGTTGAGGGAGTTGTCGGCCTTGGCCAGGCCCGGCACGTCCAGGATCATCAGGCCGAAGCAGCTCAGCGCGATCAGCACGTCCAGAGCGCGCTCCTCGCCCACCCAGCGCGCGCTCGCGGCACGCGCCGCCGCCAGCGCGCGCTGGGGCGCGGAGCGGGAGGGCGGCGTGTGCATGCCCTCCATCATCCAAGGTCTTTGGACCCGAACGCCTAAGCCGAACGGCCCAAATTTAGTGATATGTCGCACGCGGCTCCTGGCCGTTCGGCCCTGCCCCGGTGGCCATGTGGATCCCTAGCGTTGTTCCCATGCCTGCCCTCTCCTCCCGCCGTCCGGCGCGCGGCACCGCCCTGCTCCTGCTGATCGGCGGGCTGCTCGGCACCCTCGCATCGGCCGTCCTGACCGCCGACCGCATCCACACCCTGGAGAACCCGGCCTTCTCCCCCGGCTGCAACATCAACGCGGTCCTGAGCTGCGGCGACGTGATGGACACCTGGCAGGGCAACCTGCTCGGCTTCCCCAACATGCTGCTCGGTGTCGGCGCGTTCGCGGCCCTCGCGGCGCTTGGCCTGGCCCTGCTCGGGGGCGCGGAGTTCTCCCGTCGGCTGTGGCTCGGCATCTGGGCCGGCGTCGCGGCGGGCTTCGCCTTCACGGTGTGGCTGATCAGCCAGTGCCTGTACGTCATCGGGGCGCTTTGCCCGTGGTGCCTGCTGGTGTGGGCGGTGATGATCCCGCTGTTCTGGTACGTGACCCGGCACGTGGCCGGCCCCCGCTCCTTCGTCCGCCGGGTGACCCCGCACTGGCTGGTGCCGCTCGCGATGTACGCGGTGGTGGCGGCGCTGGTGTGGGCGGAGTTCGGCGACCGGCTGTTCTGACCGCCTGTTCTTCCGTACGCATGGGGAAGGCCCCCGGGATCGAATCCCGGGGGCCTTCCTGCTATCCGTGTGTTCGTCCGGATCAGCCCTTGGGCAGGGCGGCGATCTGGTTGGTGATGCGCTCGATGTCGGCCTCGGCCTTGGCGAGCCGCCCACGGATCTTGTCGACCACGTTGTCCGGGGCCTTCGCGAGGAAGGCCTCGTTGCCGAGCTTCTTGTTCGCGTCCGCCTTCTCCTTCTCGGCCGCCCCGAGGTCCTTGGTCAGGCGCTTGCGCTCGGCCTCGACGTCGATGGTGCCCGACAGGTCGAGGGCGACCGTGGCGCCGGCGACCGGCAGCGAGGCGGTGGCGTGGAAGCCCTCGCCGGCCGGCTGGAGACGAAGCAGCTGACGGATGGCCGCCTCGTGCGGGGCCAGCGCGGTGCCGGTCAGGGTGAGCTCGGCCGGAACCTTCTGGCCGGGCTGGAGACCCTGGTCGGAACGGAACCGGCGGACCTCGGTGACGACCTGCTGGACGAGCTCGATCTCGCGCTCGGCGGCCTCGTCGCGGAAACCACTGTCCTTCGGCCAGTCGGCGACCACGAGGGACTCGCCCCCGGTCAGCGTCGTCCACAGGGTGTCGGTGACGAACGGGACGATCGGGTGCAGCACCCGCAGCATCACGTCGAGGACCTCACCCAGGACCCGGCCGGAGACCTTGGCCTGCTCGCCGCCCGCGAAGAACGTCGTCTTCGACAGCTCGACGTACCAGTCGAAGACCTCGTCCCACGCGAAGTGGTAGAGCGACTCGCTGAGCTTCGCGAACTGGTAGTCCTCGTAGTACGCGTCGACCTCGGCCACGGTCTTGTTCAGGCGCGACAGGATCCAGCGGTCGGTCGCCGACAGCTGCTCCACGGGCGGGAGTTCACCCTCGACCGTGGCGCCGTTCATGAGCGCGAACCGGGTCGCGTTCCAGATCTTGTTGGCGAAGTTGCGGGACGCCTGGACCCAGTCCTCGCCGATCGGCACGTCCGCGCCGGGGTTGGCGCCCTTGGCGAGGGTGAACCGGACGGCGTCCGAGCCGTACGCGTCCATCCAGTCGATCGGGTCGACCGCGTTCGGGTTGGACTTCGACATCTTCTTGCCGAACTCGTCGCGGACGAGACCGGTCAACGCGACTGTCTTGAACGGGACTTCGCCGTCCATCGCGTACAGGCCGAACATCATCATCCGGGCGACCCAGAAGAAGATGATGTCGTGGCCGGTGAGCAGGACGTCGGTCGAGTAGAACTTCTCCAGGTCCGGGGTCTTCTCCGGCCAGCCCAGCGTGGAGAACGGCCACAGGCCGGACGAGAACCACGTGTCCAGGACGTCGGGGTCCTGACGCCAGCCCTCACCGCTGGGCGGCTCCTCGTCGGGCCCGACGCACACGACCTGACCCTCCGGGCCGTACCAGATCGGGATGCGGTGGCCCCACCACAGCTGGCGCGAGATGCACCAGTCGTGCATGTTGTCGACCCAGTCGAAGTACCGCTTCGACATGTCCTCGGGGTGGATCTTGACCCGGCCGTCGCGGACCGCGTCACCGGCGGCCTGCGCGAGCGGGCCGACCTTGACCCACCACTGCATCGACAGGCGCGGCTCGACGGTCGTCTTGCAGCGCGAGCAGTGCCCGACGGAGTGCATGTACGGGCGCTTCTCGGCGACGATGCGGCCCTGCTCCTTGAGCGCGCCGACGATCGCCGAACGGGCCTCGTAGCGGTCGAGCCCCTGGAAGGGACCCGGGACCGTGATGATGCCGCGCTCGTCCATGACGGTGATGGAGTCGAGGTTGTGCCGCTGCCCGATGGCGAAGTCGTTCGGGTCGTGCGCCGGGGTCACCTTGACGCAGCCGGTGCCGAACTCGGGGTCGACGTGAGTGTCCGCGACGACCGGGATGGAGCGGTTGGTGAGCGGCAGCTTGATGAGCCTGCCGATGAGGTGCTGGTAGCGCTCGTCGTCCGGGTGGACGGCGATCGCGGTGTCACCCAGCATCGTCTCGGCGCGGGTGGTGGCGACGACGAGGGTGTCGTCCCCTTCGCCGTACTTGAGCGAGACGAGCTCGCCCGGGTCGTCCTGGTACTCCACCTCGATGTCCGAGATGGCGGTCAGACAGCGCGGGCACCAGTTGATGATGCGCTCGGCCCGGTAGATCAGCTCGTCGTCGTACAGGTTCTTGAAGATGGTCTGGACGGCCTTGGAAAGCCCCTCGTCCATGGTGAACCGCTCACGCGACCAGTCGAGCCCGGCGCCCAGGCGCTTGAGCTGCCCCAGGATGCGGCCGCCGTACTCGCCCTTCCACTGCCAGACCCGCTCGGTGAACGCCTCCCGCCCGAGGTCCTGCCGGGACTTGCCCTCCTCGGCGAGCTGCTGCTCGACCTTGTTCTGGGTGGCGATGCCCGCGTGGTCCATGCCGGGCAGCCACAGCGTCTCGTACCCCTGCATCCGCTTGCGGCGGGTGAGGGCGTCCATGAGCGTGACCTGGAAGGCGTGCCCGAGGTGCAGCGCGCCCGTGACGTTCGGCGGCGGAATGACGATGGTGTACGGGTCCTTCTCGGACCCGGCATCAGCGGTGAAGTAACCGCGCTCTACCCAGCGCTCGTACAGCTTCCCCTCTACCTCGGCCGGCGCGTACTGGGTCGGCAGTTCGGTGGTGGGCGCTGGATTCTGCTGCTGAGGATTCTCGGTCACGGGGTCAGTTTAGAGGCGGCGGCAGCCTGTGATGAAACGGGAATGTTTGTTGGCATCCTCCCCGCAGTGGCCTGCGAGGATTCCTCGCTCCCGACGAACGGAAACGCGAGGGGTTCACGCGTACGCCCGACTCTGGCCCCGGGCATGAGCGGCCGGGTGCGGCCGTCCGGTGCGTGCTGTTCACCGCAGTGCCCTGCGGCAAAGACTGCGCCCGCCGGTGTGCGGAGGGCGCGATGGAGCGTCACAGCGGCAGCATTGTGGTCGGCGTCGTCCACGTGTCCGCAGTTGGTGCAGCGGAAGGTATCCCGGCTGTTCCGGGACGCCGGGTCGCGGTGGTGGCAGACCGGGCACGTCTGCGAGGTGCCGGCGGCCCCCACGGCGACCAGCGCCGCCCCGTACATCGGGCACTTGTAGGCGAGCTGACGTCTCCGCTCCCCCGGGAGGTTGTCGAGGATGCCGCGATTGAGTCCCGCCTTCGACGAGACCCGGCATCCGGGGGTCCCGGCACCCCCCTTGGCGCTCTTCGTCGTGGACTTCACCCGCAAATCCTCGATCGCGACCAGGCCGTGCTTCTTGGCCAGGTCGGTGGTGAGCTTGTGCGTGAAGTCCAGCCGCCGACGGGCCTGCCGGGCCTTGATACTGGCGATCTCCCGCAGGGTCCGTCGCAGACGGGTGCCGTACCTGCCGCCTCGATGTCTGCGCGCATGACGCACCTGACGCGCCTTCCGCCGCTCCAGACCCTCCAGCCGCCGTCGCTCCCCGTTGGTGAGAGACGGCGACATTAGTCGCGGCAGGGATTCGTCGGAGAGATAGGCAGACTGTTTGACCCCGAAGTCGACACCGACCGGCGGCAGTTCGTTGGCGGGGGCTGGCGGATTGCGCGTGCATACGGCGAAGCTGATGTACCAGCGCCCGGAGGCATCCGCGCGAACCGTCGCGTTCTGGACTTCGCCTCCGAGGGCGCGGGACAGGCGGAACTTGACCTCGCCGAGCTTCGGAATCCGCACGAAAGCCCACTTCCGGTTGGCCTGCCTTACGCGAACCGCCTGGCCGGGAAAGGGGATGGAGAGCCGCGCGGATCGGTTCTTGAACCGGGGGAATCTGGCGGGATGATTCACATTCCAGAAATTGCCGTAGGCCCGGTCGAGATGCCGAAGGATCTGCTGCGGCGTCTGAGAGGGCAGTTCCCCGATCCAGTCGAGGTCCCGCCGCGCCTGGGTCAGGTACCGGCATTGCTCATCGGCCCGCAGACACCGGCCCCGCTGTCGATACGCATAGATCCTCTGCTCAAGGGCGAGGTTCCACACGGCACGACAGGTGTGGCCCCAGCGCTGCAGGCGCTCGGCCTGTGCCGAAGTCGGGTACAGACGGTACTTGCGCCCAGCATCCGCCGGACTGACAGATCTGCGCCCCACAGCCCCACCTCCCGCTCAGCCATCAACGGACGCAAATCACGTTACATAGATAATCTCAGCTTGTCTGTCATATGGTGAGAACCATGTCAGTAGCACGGCTCACCCCTGCGCAGGCCGCCGATCACCTGGGCATTTCGGTCCAGGCCGTCTACGTACTCAACTCACGGCCGCAGAACGGCTTCCCCGAACCCGAACGCATCGGGCGGACACCGACCTGGCTCCCCTCCGAGCTTGACGCCTGGCGGGCGAAACATCCCGCGAAGAGGCCGCGGCAGCGCCCACAGCGGCGCATCGAGGCCACACGACCCCGTTCGGGCACCGCGTTCCACGACCTGGCGGCGCACATCGCTTTCGTCACCCTGCACCGTCGGGCACTGCTGACCGCCGAGATGCTGCGCCTGGCGGAGCGCTCCCTGAGGGAGGCTGCACGGGCGGCCGGTGCTGAGGTCGAGGGCTTCGCAGGAGCGCCTGACCACATTCGTGCCATGGTCCGCTATCCAGCTGGCCTCTCCGCCTCCGACCTGGCCAGGAAGCTCAGAACCGCCTCTGAACGCACCCTGCGGCAGAGCGGTGTGTCGCAGGTCTGGGCCCCTTCGTACTTCGTGGCCTCCGTTGGAGCCGATCCCTCCGGCTGGATCGACGAGTACATGCAGGAACAGGAACAAGTCGTCAACAGCTAGACATCAACCGACCCCGGGTACTGCGGACCACCCCCCTTTCAGTCAGGATGTTCGGATCGGATAAGCATTCCTAGGGGGAACCCAGCAATGAGCTACAACCAGCCGGGCCCGTACGGTGGCCAGCCCCAGCAGCCCGGTCCGTACGGCCAACAGCCTCCGCAGCAGCCGTACGGGCAGCCCGGTCAGCCGCAGCCCGGTTACGGCTACCCGCAGCAGGCCCCGCAGGGCGTGCCGCAGCAGCAGCCGGGACCGTACGGGCAGCAGCCTCCGCAGCAGCCCTACGGGTACCCGCAGCAGCAGCCGCAGTACGGCCAGCAGCCTCCCTACGGCGCCCCGATGCAGCCCGCGCCCCCGGCCCCGCCGAAGAAGAAGACGGGCGTCATCATCACGGCGGTCGTCGTAGCGGTCGCGGTCATCGGCGGCGGCGTGTGGTTCCTGACGAAGGGCGGCGCGAGCAACAGCGATGTGTCGGCGAGCACGAAGGGCTACAAGATCGCCCCGCCCGCCACGGTCGAGGACTTCAAGAAGACCGCTGCGGGCGACAAGACGTCGCCGATGACCGCCGAGCAGAAGTCGAAGGCCGAGGCCCTCGGCGTCAAGAACCCACAGCAGATCGGCGCGCAGTACCAGTCTGGCGACAGCGCGAACCCGCTGGCCGGCAAGGCGCTCACCTTCCAGGGTTTCTGGGGCGACATCACCGACCCCGCCAAGGTGATCAACGCGTCGTTCCAGAACACCAAGGACAACGTCAGCAAGGACCCGAGCGTCAAGGCCGAGCTCGTCGGCGAGGCCAAGGCGGTCAAGCCGGCCGGGTTCTCGGGTGCGCTGATGAAGTGCCAGAACATGAAGCTCACCAGCTCCGGCAGTGACGCGGCGGCAGCGAAGGGGCCCAAGGAGTTCCTGATCCCGATCTGCGTCTGGGCCGACTACAGCACGTACGGCGTCGTGGACGAGGTGGACATGGCCAAGGCTGCCCTCGGTGGCGGCCCGAGCCAGGACGAGGTCGCCAAGCTGACGGCCTCGCTCTACAACACGGCCCGCCAGAAGGCCTAGTCACCCTCTGAACACAGCAAAGGGGCGCCCGGTCAAGGAAGTTGACCGGGCGCCCCTTGGCCGTGCATAGGCAAGCGCAGCGCTACGCGCTCTTCTCGTGTCGCCCGTCGTTCTTCACGATCCGCGGCTCGCGCGGGACCAGCGTCGGGTTGACGTTGTTGCGGACCACGTCCGCGGTGATGACGACTCGGGCAACGTCCTTGCGGGACGGGACCTCGTACATCACCGACTGGAGGACCTCCTCCATGATGGCGCGCAGGCCGCGCGCGCCGGTGCCGCGCAGGATGGCCTGGTCGGCGATGGCCTCCAGGGCCGGGCGGTCGAAGTCCAGCTCCACGCCGTCGAGTTCGAAGAGGCGCTGGTACTGCTTGACCAGCGCGTTGCGCGGCTCGACCAGGATCTGGAGGAGGGCTTCGCGGTCCAGGTTGTGGACCGAGGTCAGGACGGGCAGGCGGCCGATGAACTCGGGGATCATCCCGAACTTCACCAGGTCCTCCGGCATGACCTCCTGGAACTGGTCGCTGGCCTCGATCTCGCGCTTGGAGCGGATCGTCGCGCCGAAGCCGATGCCCTTGGCGCCGGCCCGGGACTCGATGATCTTCTCCAGGCCCGCGAAGGCGCCGCCCACGATGAACAGGACGTTCGTCGTGTCGATCTGGATGAATTCCTGGTGGGGGTGCTTGCGGCCGCCCTGGGGCGGGACGGAGGCGGTGGTGCCTTCCAGGATCTTCAGCAGGGCCTGCTGGACGCCCTCGCCGCTCACATCGCGGGTGATCGACGGGTTCTCGCTCTTGCGGGCGACCTTGTCGATCTCGTCGATGTAGATGATGCCGGTCTCGGCCTTCTTGACGTCGTAGTCAGCGGCCTGGATCAGCTTGAGGAGGATGTTCTCGACGTCCTCGCCGACGTAGCCGGCCTCCGTGAGGGCGGTCGCGTCCGCGATCGCGAACGGCACGTTGAGCATCCGGGCGAGGGTCTGGGCCAGGAGCGTCTTGCCGGAGCCCGTCGGGCCGAGCAGCAGGATGTTGGACTTGGCGAGCTCGATCGCGTCGTCGCGGCCCTGCGCGCCGCCGTTCTCGCCGGCCTGGACGCGCTTGTAGTGGTTGTAGACCGCCACCGAGAGGGCCTTCTTGGCGGGCTCCTGCCCGACGACGTAGCCCTCAAGGAACTCGTAGATCTCGCGCGGCTTGGGGAGTTCCTCCCACCGCACCTCGGAGGACTCGGCGAGCTCCTCCTCGATGATCTCGTTGCAGAGGTCGATGCACTCGTCGCAGATGTACACCCCGGGGCCTGCGATGAGCTTCTTCACCTGCTTCTGGCTCTTTCCGCAGAACGAGCACTTGAGCAGGTCGCCGCCGTCACCGATGCGTGCCACGAGGTGCTTCCCCTTCGCCTGGGAGACGCCATGTGCGCCGCCTCCTGGTGCCTACTGCGTTTTCCGGGGGGACACCCCCAGACCCCCTACCGACGGTACCTTGCCGAGCCCCTCGTTCGGGCCCCCCTTGGCGCGGTTCACTTTGACGTGGACCGCGCCAAGGTCGCCGAAGCAGCTCAGGCCGCCGCGGAGGTCGTCGTCTTGCGGGTCGAAACGATCTGGTCGACCAGGCCGTAGGCCAGCGCGTCCTCGGCCGTGAGGATCTTGTCGCGCTCGATGTCGTCGCGGATCTTCTCGATCGGCGTCGTCGAGTGCTTGGCCAGCATCTCCTCCAGCTGCGAACGCATCCGGAGGATTTCGTTGGCCGCGATCTCCAGGTCGGAGAGCTGCTCACGGCCGGTGCCGCCCGAGGGCTGGTGGATCAGGACGCGGGCGTTCGGCAGCGCCATGCGCTTGCCCGGCGTGCCGGCGGCGAGCAGGACGGCGGCGGCGGAGGCCGCCTGGCCCATGCAGACCGTCTGGATGTCGGGCTTCACGAACTGCATGGTGTCGTAGATCGCCGTGAGGGCGGTGAAGGAACCGCCCGGGCTGTTGATGTAGATCGAGATGTCGCGGTCCGGGTCCATCGACTCCAGGCACAGGAGCTGCGCCATGACGTCGTTGGCGGACGCGTCGTCGATCTGCACGCCGAGGAAGATCACGCGCTCCTCGAAGAGCTTCGCGTACGGGTCGTACTCGCGCACGCCCTGCGAGGTGCGCTCGACGAAGCGCGGCACGATGTAGCGGTTGTCGACCTGGGGGCCGGTGTAGAGGCCGCTCGCGTTGGCCGAGAGGCCGGAGAAGTTGCTCATTGGGGTGTTCACCATCCTGGTGGCGTTCAGTGGGCGGGTCGAGGCGGTGCGGGCGGGGCTCAGGCCCCGGTGCCGCCGCCGCCCGGAACGCCCGAGGCAGCGGAGATGATCTCGTCGATGAGGCCGTACTCCTTGGCCTCCTCCGCCGTGTACCAGCGGTCGCGGTCGCCGTCGCGGATGATCGTCTCGACGGACTGGCCGGAGTGCGCGGCAGTGATCTCCGCCATGCGCCTCTTCGTACGGATCAGGTACTCGGCCTGGATCTTGATGTCGGAGGCGGTGCCACCGATGCCGGCGGAGCCCTGGTGCATCAGGATGTCGGTGTTGGGGAGCGCGAAGCGCTTGCCCGCGGTGCCGCCGGTCAGCAGGAACTGGCCCATCGAGGCGGCCATGCCCATGCCGATGGTGACGACGTCGTTCTGGATGTACTGCATGGTGTCGTAGACCGCCATGCCGGCCGTCACCGAGCCACCGGGGCTGTTGATGTAGAGGTAGATGTCCTTGTCCTGGTCGGCAGCGGCCAGGAGGAGCATCTGGGCGGTGATCTTGTTGGCGATCTCGTCGTCGACCTGCTGGCCGAGGAAGATGATGCGGTCGTTGAGCAGTCGGCTGTAGACCTGGTCGCCGAGGCCACCACCGAGGGACGGCTCACCGGCGGCGTAAGGCATCAGATTCGTCACGTATCCACCTGCTCGTCTCTGACGGCTTCGGCCGTCTCAGCGTCTTCGTTCCGGGGGCGCGGGCTCCGGCTCGCCAGACTCCACCACCCTCGTATTCATGGACCCTAACGCGCAGGTGGGACAACGCCATCCCGGTTCCCGAACTGTTCGCTCGGAGCGCAAGGTGGTTGAACCGGAATTACGTACGAAGAAGGGCCCGTACGCGGCTGCGCACGGGCCCTTCTCGACGGGTCAGGCCGAGGCTCAGGCCTCGGTCTTCTCCTCGGCGACGACCTCGGCCGGCTCGCCCTCGGCGGCGGCGACGACGGCCTCGGCGACCTCGTCCTCGTCGTCCTCCAGGTCGACGACCTCACCGTTGGTGTCGGTGACCTTGGCGGCCTCGACGACCACGGCCAGCGCCTTGCCGCGGGCGACCTCGCCGACGAGCATCGGCACCTGGCCACCCTCGACGACGGCCTGGGCGAACTGGTCCGGGCTCATGCCGGAGGAGGCGGCACGCCGCATGAGGTGCTCGGTGAGCTCCTCCTGGTTGACGTTCAGCTTCTCCTTGTTGACGAGCTCGTCCAGGATGAACTGCGTCTTGATGCCCTTGACCGCCTGCTCCTCGGTCTCGGCGGTGAACTCTTCCTCGGTCTTGCCCTGGATCTCCAGGTACTTGGCGAGGTCGATGCCCATCTGGCCGAGCTGGTGGTGCTCAAGGTTGTGCTTGCGGGTCTGGATCTCGTCCGCGAGGAGCTTCTCGGGGATCGGGACCTCGGCCAGCTTCAGGAGCTCGTCCAGGACGCGCTCCTGGGCCTGGGTGGCCTGGTCGTACTGCTTCATGTTCTCAAGGCGCTTGCGGCTGTCGGCCTTGAGCTCGTCCAGGGTGTCGAACTCCGACGCGAGCTGCGCGAAGTCGTCGTCCAGGGCGGGCAGTTCACGGGCGGCGACCTGGGTGACCTTGACGGTGACCTCGGCCTCCTTGCCCTCGGCCGAGCCGCCCTTCAGCTCGGAGGTGAAGGTGGCCTCGCCACCGGCCTCCAGGCCCTTGACGGCGTCGTCGATGCCTTCGAGGAGCTCGCCGGAACCGATGGTGTACGAGACACCCTCGGCGACGCCGTCCTCCAGGACCTCGCCGTCGACCTTGGCCTGCAGGTCGATCGTCAGGACGTCGCCGTCCTCGGCGGCACGCTCGACGGGGGAGGTCGAGGCGAAGCGCTCGCGGAGCTGCTCCACGGACTTCTCGACGTCCTCGTCGCTGACCTCGACGGCGTCAACGGTGACCTCGATGCCGGAGTAGTCCGGGATCTCGATGGTCGGGCGGATGTC
Source organism: Streptomyces sp. NBC_00212 (assembly GCF_045206365.1). Classification (NCBI taxonomy): domain Bacteria; kingdom Bacillati; phylum Actinomycetota; class Actinomycetes; order Kitasatosporales; family Streptomycetaceae; genus Streptomyces; species Streptomyces sp. NBC_00212. The sequence goes on along the minus strand of NZ_CP108115.1, from coordinate 5,732,870 downwards.
GACCTCGGCGGTGAAGTTCAGCGTCTCGCCGTCCTTCAGCTCGGTGATGTCGACCTCGGGCTGACCCAGCGGGTTCAGCTCCGCCTCGTTGATCGCCTCGGTGTAGAACTTCGGAAGGGCGTCATTGACGGCCTCTTCGAGCACGGCGCCACGACCGAACCGCTGGTCGATCACTCGGGCCGGGATCTTGCCCTTGCGGAAGCCCTTGACCGTGACCTGCTGGTTGATCTTCTTGTACGCCGCGTCGAGGCTGTCCTTGAGCTCCTCGAAGGGCACCTCGACAGTGAGCCGAACCCGAGTCGGGTTCAGGGTCTCCACGGCGCTCTTCACGGTTCGGTCTCCTTGTGGCTGACTTCTTTGGGGGTTCTGCCTAAGACCGACGGTCCCTGGCGGATGGGGCCCGGTACATCATTCATCAGACACACGGGCACGCAGCTTGCATAGTAACCGCAAGCGGGATGCCACCCACAATGTGATCTTGTACGCGGAGATCGGACGTCGGTGACGCTGGTCGGGGTGGCGGGATTTGAACCCACGGCCTTCCGCTCCCAAAGCGGACGCGCTACCAAGCTGCGCCACACCCCGTCGGTGCGACACGTAGGGTACATGGCCGCGGGGACCGCGTCGGCCGCTTTGTTCAGCCGGTGCGGTGCGGATCGTTCGGGGGGGGCGCGGCCTGGCGGGATCGCGCGGGCACGGGTCACCGGGAATGCGCGGGCGTGGCCAGAATCGTTTCGCGAGCGGGCGCCGGGAGAACGCGGTGTGCACGGCCGGGGTGTGACCCGCTACGATGCTCTACGTGCCGCGGTCGCGATGACCTGCGGCGCGGTGCTTGCGGGCGTAGCTCAATGGTAGAGCCCTAGTCTTCCAAACTAGCTACGCGGGTTCGATTCCCGTCGCCCGCTCTTGTGATCCCGAAGGGCCCGGCAGCCGAGCTGCCGGGCCCTTCGGCGTGGTCAGAACTTGATCTGGTTGATCGTGTCCGCTATCGAGTTCAGGAATCGCTGGATCGAGGGGGCCATGCCCGTCGAGGCCAGGAAGAAGCCGAAAAGTATCGCGACGATGGCCGGCCCGGCCTTGATGGAGCCGCCGCGGATGAGCACCACGAGGACGACCGCCAACAGCAGCACCACTGACAGTGAAATGGCCACAACTGATCACACACCCTTGGTCGGTCCGCCTTGCCGGCCCGGGGACATGCCGCGCACACCCCCACAATGACTATCGTGCCACCAACACCCCTGTGGTTGTTCCCGGGTGACGGATCGCCAAGGTAAGGATCCGGCCAACCGCGAGCCGGGCTCAAGGGGTTACGAGAGGCCGAGCAGGCGGCGTACCTCGGTGTACTTGGCCGTCAGGCGCGTGCGGGTCGGCTCGTCCAGGACCGCGAGGCGCGCCGGGTCGGCGTTGTGTGCGAGGTCGGACTCCTTGATCAGGAGCGCGCCCTCGGTGGCCAGGACGCGCCGCGTGTAGGACTCCAGTGCCTCGCCCGGGCGTTTGGTCATGGCGAGCACCAACTCCTTGACGGATCGCGGGAGTTGGGCGGATTCCAGCCACTGAATCGACAGCGCGTCGTCTTCGATCGCGTCGTGCAGCCAGGCCGCCTTGATCTGGTCCTCGGTGCCGCCCCGGGCCCGTACGCCCTCGGCGACGGCGGCCAGGTGTTCGGCGTAGGGGCGGCCCGCCTTGTCGGTCTGGCCCTCGTGGGCGGCTCGGGCGACGGTCTCGACCTCACTGAGGGTCATCATCGGCATGGCTTCGACTGTACGGGCCCGGGTGCGGGTCACTTCAGCGCCGCCCGCGCCGGGAGGGCCGTTGCCGCGAGGCCGAGGACCAGGATGCCGCCCGCGAACGAGGCGTACAGGAGCGGCGGTACGTAGGGGGCGCGGCCGGTCAGGCCGTTCATCATCGGGACGAGGGTGGCCAGGGCGATCGCGCTGCCGATGACGACGCCCGCCGCGACAACCAGGAGGGCCTCCCAGCGGATCATCTTGAGGACCTGGCGGCGGGTGGTGCCGATCAGGCGCAGGGTGCCGAGTTCGCGGCGGCGGTCGAAGACCGTCATCACCAGGGTGTTGACGGCGGCGACGGCCGCGAATCCGCCGAGGACCGCGGCCATGACGGCGTTGGCCCAGGCGTTGACCTCGCGATCTGTGCTCTGCGCGGTGGCGTACCCGGCGGCGTCGGTGACGTGGCCGAGGGCGGCGAGGGGGGTGGCCGCGGCGGGGGTGGCCCTGGTGAGCAGGGTGGTGGGGGTCGGTGAGGTCAGGTGGGTCCTCAAGTCGGCTTGGGGGAAGGTGAGTTGGGCCAGGCCGAGGCCTCGGTCGTACGTGGCGACGATCTTCGGGGCGGCCTTGGTGCCGTCGGGGAGCAGCAGCGGGAGGCGGTCTCCGGTGCGTACGCCCGCGGTGTCGGCCAGGGAGGCGTCGATCGCGGCGGTGCCGGGGGCGAGGGAGGCCAGCGATCCGGTGCGTATGCCCAGGTCCTGGACCTTGGCGAGGTCGGTGCCGGTGCCGGTGACGCCCTGCGCGGAGGCGTCGCGCGGGGTGGAGCCGGCGCCGGCGTTCGGGATCAGGACGGCGGTGCGGGTGAGGCCGACGGCGGTGTCGACGCCGGGGGTGGCGGCGGCTCGGGCGACCGCGTCGGAGGGCAGGCCCGCGGGGGCGGTGACCACCTGGTTCGCGGTGATGCCCGCGCGCTGCTGGTCCTCGGTCGCCTTCTCCTCGCTGGTGTGCATGAAGACCAGGACGGACGAGAAGGCCATCGCGAGGACGATGGGGGTGATCGCGGAGGCCAACCTGCGTGCGTTCGTACGGGAGTTGGCGGCGGCCAGCGCGCCGGGGGCGCCCGCGGCGCGCAGCGGGACGCCGAGGACGGCGGCGCAGGCGCGGGCGAGCAGCGGGCCGAGCAGGCCGACGGCGAGCATGAAGAGCATGACGACGCCGAGGGCGGCGTTGGCGGCGTTCTCGCCGGTCTCCGAGGCCGCGACCCCGGCGAACACGCAGCCGCCGACGAGGGAGGCGACGCCGAGCGGCGTACGGATCCAGCCGGGGCGCAGGCGTTCGGCGGCGGACTCGGCGAGGGCCTGGCCGGGCTTGATCTTCGAGGGCCGGCGGGCGGCGGCGGCTCCGGCGCACAGGGCGGTCAGCACGGTGGCGGCGACGGCGATGAGCAGCGGGAGCGGGGTGATGGCGAGGTCGACGGTGTCCGGGATCGCGCCCTTGTCGCGGAGCTGGCCGAACCACCAGGTGGCGAGCGCGACGCCGGGCAGGCAGCCGAGCACTCCGGCGAGCGGGGCGACCAGGAGCGCTTCGGTGGCGATGGTGCGGCGGATCTGGCGCGGGGTGGCGCCGATCGCGCGCAGCAGGGCGTACTCGCGGCGGCGCTGGCCGACGGAGAGGGCGACGGTGCCGGCGGCGGTGAACACGGCGACCATCGCGGCGACGCCGCCGAAGGAGCCGCCGAGCCCGGTGAGCATCTCCTTCGCCTTGGCGAGGCCGCTGTCCTCGACGGTGGCCCGGTCGTCGCCGGTAAGCACCTGGGCCTGGCCGCCGAGGGCCTGCTCGACCTGCGCGGCGAGGGTGGCGGTGGGGGTGCCGGGCTTGGGGAGTACGGCGATCGCGTCGATCTTGCCGGGGTGGCCGGACAGGGCGCGGGCGTCGGCGTCGTTGAGCCAGACCTGGTTGGTGCCGGGGGCGCCCGCGGTGCCGGAGATCCTGAACTCCCGCTTGCCGCCGGGGGTGTCGAGGGTGATCCGCTCCCCCACGGCGCCGGCCGTGGTGACCGCCTCGCCGGGGCGGGGGGCTGTGCCGGTGGCCGGCTTCGTGCCGGTGAAGGCGGTGGAGGCCCAGTTGTGGGCGGTGGCGGGGGTGTTGTTGTCCGTACCCACCGTACGTACGGGGAGGGCGAGGTCGGCGACGGCTTCGGCCGCGCCGGGGGCCGAAGCGGCCTTCGCCACCAGGGAGTTGTCCAGGCGGGCCCGGTCCGGGTAGGCGACGGACTGGGTGTCGCGGTCCTCGCCGGAGCCGGTGGTGTAGTGGAAGCTCTGGTCGGCGGCGGCCACGACGGGGGCGGCGGCGTAGCGCTGGGCCGGGACGGAGGCGGTGATTCCGGTCGCGAGCAGGAGGCCGCACGCGGAGACGATCATCGCGGCCATGAGGAGGGCGACGAAGGTGCCGGCGAAGGCGGACGGTTTGAACCGGAGTGCTGCGCGGGCCAGGCGGTTGGGGCGGTGCATGCGGGGCTCCTGCGGAGTGCTGGGGGGTGTGGTGCCGGGTTCTCCCACCCGCCCGCCCGTTCTGCTCCCTCGGAAGGGTGAGGGACCTGTGGGTGGTGCGGGTGCGTTGGCGGCTGCGGGCCGGTGGGTGAGCCCGGCCTTCGGTCGGTGAGGTTTCCCACCCGCCCGCCCGTTCTGCTCGCTTGAGAGGGCTGAGGACCAGGGAGTGGTTCGGGTGCGTCGGCTGCCGCCGGCCGGTGGGTGGGCCCGGCCTTCGGCCGGAAGGCGTTTCCCACCCGCCCGCCCGTTCTGCCCGCTCTAGAGGGCTAGGGACCAGTGGGTGGTTCGGGTGCGTCGGCTGCCGCCGGCCGGTCAATGGGGCCCGGCCTTTGGCCGGAGGGCGTCACCCACCTGCCCGTTCGGCTCGGTTGGGAAGGTGAGGACCAGCGGGTGGTGCCAGTTCGCTGGTGGCCGGCTGGCGGGGTGGGGCCGGGCCAAGGCGGGCTTGGCTGTGTGGGCGGCGGTGTACGCGGCCCGCGAGGGGCGCGGGGAACTGCGCGGGCGGCCCTCACCGGGCCGAGGATGAAGCGCTCCGTTCCCGCGGAGCGCTCAGGCTGCCACCCCCGCGAACGGGCGCCTCGCCGTCAGGGTTGTCATCCTCTCCGCGATCTGGGCCCGGGTCGCGCTCGCGAGGGCGTCCACGATCGAGCCGTCGGCCAGGAACAGGACCTGGTCGGCGTAGGCGGCGGCCGCCGGGTCGTGGGTGACCATCACCACCGTCGCGTGCAGGGAGTCCACCGCGTTGCGCAGGAGGGCGAGGACCTCGGCCGCGGTGGTGGTGTCCAGGGCACCGGTCGGCTCGTCCGCGAAGATCACGTCGGGGCTTGTGACCAGCGCGCGGGCTATCGCCACGCGCTGCTGCTGGCCGCCGGAGAGCTCGCCGGGACGCCGGTCGCCCTTGCCTGCGAGGCCCACCTGGGCCAGGAGTTCGGCCGCGCGGCGCCGGTCGGGGCGGTCCCCGGCGAGCCGCATCGGCAGCACGACGTTCTGCTCGACCGTGAGCGAGGGCAGCAGGTTGAAGGCCTGGAAGACGAAGCCGAGGCGGGAGCGGCGCAGTTCGGTGAGCTTGTTCTCGCTCATGCCGGTGATCTCGGTGCCGCCCAGCCGGACCGAGCCGTCGGTGGGCCGGTCGAGGCCCGCCGCGCACTGCAGGAACGTCGACTTGCCGGAGCCGGACGGTCCCATCACCGCGGTGAAGCTGCCCCGGGGCAGGGTGAGGTCGATGCCGCGCAGGGCGTGCACGGCGGAGGCACCGCGGCCGTACTGCCGCCGGACCCCGCGCAGTTCGACGGCCCAGTCGTGGGCGGGCGCCGCGTCCGCGGTCGTCCGCCGTGTGTTCTTGGCCCGTCGCAGTGCCATGGCCCCTGCCTTCCGCTCGTTCCGCCCGGCGCGCTCACGCCGACCCTTCGAACCTACGGATCGGGGCGGATACGAACCATGGCGGTCGCCGGTGGATCAAGGGTGGGGCTGACCCCACCACGGGGCGGGGGGACGACCGGCGATCATGCCTCGCGCCTGATCAGCAGCAAGGCCCTGTCGTCGTTGACATCCTTCGCCACCGCCTCGATCAGGTGCCAGGCCGCCCCGTCGAAGCCCGTCGACACGTAGCGGTCGGCCTCGCCCGTCAGGCGGTCCATGCCTTCGCCGATGTCGCGTTCCGAGGTCTCGACGAGGCCGTCCGTGAAGAGCATCAGGACGTCGCCGGGGGCCAGCGAGCCCTTCGCGGGGTGGAACTCGGCGCCGTCGTACACGCCGAGCAGGGGGCCTTCAGCGGCCTGTTCGTGCCAGCGGCCCGAGCCCGCGTGGAGCTGGAGGGCCGGGGGGTGGCCCGCCGAGAGGAGTTCGTAGTCGCCGGAGTCGAGGTCCAGGACCAGGTGGATGGCGGTGGCGAAGCCCTCGTCCCAGTCCTGCCGCAGCAGGTAGCCGTTGGCCGCGGGCAGGAAGGCGTGCGGGGGCAGCGAGCCGAGGAGGCCGCCGAACGCGCCGGACAGCAGCAGGGCGCGGGAGCCCGCGTCCATGCCCTTGCCGGAGACGTCGGTGAGGACGATCTCCAGGGTGCGGCCGCCGCCGGTGCGGGCCGCGACGACGAAGTCGCCGGAGAACGACTGGCCGCCCGCCGGACGCAGCGCCATCTCGCGGTGCCAGCCCTTGGGCAGGCGGGGCAGCGCGCTCTGGACCCGGATGCGTTCGCGCAGGTCGAAGAGCATGGTGCCGCCGCGCCGCCACGGCACCCCGACGCGGGCCCGGAACTGCGCGATGAGCAGCCCGAAGAGCCCGCAGGCGGCCACCACGAGCACCGTGCCGGGGGTGACCCGCGACGGCCCCGCCGTGTAGGGGCCGAGCCGTACCGACTCCACGATCAGCGCGGTCGCGGCGGCCGCGTACAGGCCGAGGAGGTTGGCGGGCCGCAGCAGGAGCCCGCCCGCCACGATCGGCAGGACCAGGGCGGAGGGGGCGCACCAGACGGGGGCGACGAGGGTGGCCCAGGTGATGGCCGGGACGGTGAGGAGCAGGCCGGCCAGGGCGATCCAGTCGGAGCCGTCGCCGCGGAAGTAGTCGACGCCGGATCTGCGCACCGCGTTGCGGACCCGGTGCAGCGCCTTGCGCCACCGGGCGGTGAACGAGTCCGCTCTCATCGCACGTGCCATTGCCGAGGACCCTATCCAGCCGGTGGCTCCCCGTGCAGGTGGCCCCCGGCGCCCGGAGGGGGCGGTCCGGTGGAAAACCGGTTAGCCAGGGAGGCGTACGGCCCGCCGGACACGGCGCCTGGGCCGCTCGCGCCCCGCGCGGGTGCCCCCGGCGGGGGTGTGAGGAAAGTCCGTTCCCCCGGGGCCTCGTACGGCCCGCCGGGGCACAGCCCGCGGCCCGGTGGCCCCCCGGGGCGGGCCGTGCCGGAAATCCGTTCGCTCCAGCCGCGTCCTGCCTGCTAGTCATGGCCCATGACGATGGAGTTGCGGGTTCTGGACCCGGCCGAGTGGGACGCGTGGTACGGGGCCCTGGTGGTGGCCTTCGGGGGGAATCAGGATGCCCCCGAGGAAGTCGAGCTGTGGCGCGAGCTGATCGATCCCGCGCGGACGATCGCCGTGTGGGACGGCTCGCAGTGCGTGGCCGGCACCAGCACCTTCCCGTTCCGCCTGAGCGTGCCGGGCGGCGCCGTGGTGCCGGCCGCGGGCGTGACCGGGGTCGGCGTCATGGGCACCCACCGCCGTCGCGGCATCCTCACGTCGATGATGCGGCGCCAGCTCGACGACCTGCGGGAGCGCGGCGAGGCGCTGGCCGTCCTGACAGCGTCCGAGCCGGCCATCTACGGGCGGTTCGGGTACGGCATCGCCACGATGGCGCTGTCCGCGGAGATCGACACGGCCCGGGTCCGGCTCGACGTGCCGCCCGGCACCGACGAGGTGCGGCTGCGGTACGTGAAGGTGAAGGATTCGCTGGCCGCGTGCGAGGCGCTGTACGCGCGCCTCGTGCCGGGGCGCCCCGGCATGCTGGCCAGGCAGCCCGGCTGGGACCGGTTCACCACGTGCGACCCGGAGGCCTACCGGGACGGCGCCTCGGCGTTGCAGTGCGTGCTGGCCGAGCGCGACGGGGAGCTCGTCGGATACGCCCGCTACCGGGTCGCCTCGAAGTCGGGACCGACGGGCGTGGACGGCACGGTGACGGTGCACGATCTGGAGGCCGTGGACCCGGCGGTGTCCGCGGCGCTGTGGCGCTATCTGTTCGGCATCGACCTGACCACCACGCTGAAGGTGAAGAGCCGCCCGATCGACGACCCCTTCCAGCATCTGGTGTCCGATGTGCGGCGCTGCGGGATCCGGCTTCGGGACTCGCTGCACGTACGCCTCGTCGAGGTGGGCGCGGCCCTTGAGGCGCGTACGTACGCGGCGCCCGTCGACGTGGTCCTGGAGGTCGAGGACGCGTTCTGTCCGTGGAACGCAGGTACCTGGCGGCTGACCGGTGATGCGAAGGGCGCGTCGTGCGTGCGCACCGAGGACCCGGCCGAACTGGCCCTGTCCGTAAGGGAGTTGGGCGCCGCCTACCTCGGCGGGGTCACGCTCGCCTCACTGGCGGGCGCGGGCCGGGTGCGCGAGCTGCGCCCCGGCGCGCTGACGGAGGCCTCGACGGCGTTCGGCAGCGAGCTCGCGCCGTGGCTGCCTCACGGCTTCTGACAGCCGGGGCACCAGAACAGATTGCGGGCGGCGAGATCGGCGGTGCGGATCTCGCCGCCACAGATGTGGCAGGGCTGGTGGGCGCGGCGGTAGACGTACACCTCGCCGCCGTGGTCGTCCACGCGCGGCGGGCGGCCCATCGCCTCGGGGGTGTGCTCGGGACGGACGGTGTCGATCCGGTTGAGCCGGACGCCTTCGCGCATCAGCCCCACCAGGTCGGCCCAGACGGCGTCCCACTCGGCGCGGGTCAGGTCCTTGCCGAGCCGGTAGGGGTCGATGCCGTGCCGGAAGAGGACCTCGGCGCGGTACACGTTGCCCACGCCCGCGATGACCTTCTGGTCCATGAGCAGGGCGGCGATCGTGGTGCGGCTCTTCGAGATCCGCTGCCAGGCCTTCTCGCCGGTGTCGGCGGCCCGCAGCGGGTCGGGCCCGAGCCGGTCGTGTATCGCTTGCTTCTCGCCGTCGGTGATCAGCGCGCACGTCGTCGGTCCGCGCAGGTCCGCGTACGCGGTGTCGTTGAGGAGGCGCAGCCGTACGGTGTCGGTGGCCGGCGGGGCCGGGGCGTCGCCGAAGCCGTACTTTCCGAACAGGCCCAGGTGGACGTGGACCCAGCCCGAGGGGCCGAAGCCGAGGAACAGGTGCTTGCCGTGGGCCTCGGCGCCTTCCAGGACCTGGCCGTCGACCAGGGCCGCGCCGTCCGAGAACTTGCCCTGGGGGCTGGAGACGCGCAGCGGCCGGCCGCCGAACATGAGGTCGTGGTCGGCGGCCAGCCGGTGGATCGTGTGCCCTTCAGGCATGAGTGACGCTCAGCCCTGCTGCGGGTGGTGGGCCGGGATCTCGGGGAGCTTGCCGCTGGTCTCGTACTCGGTGAGCATCTCGATGCGGCGGGTGTGACGGGCCTCACCCGAGTACGGGGTGGCGAGGAAGATCTCGACGAACTTGGTCGCCTCCGCCTCGGTGTGCATCCGGCCGCCGATGGAGATCACGTTGGCGTCGTTGTGCTCACGCCCGAGGGCGGCGGTCTGCTCGCTCCAGGCCAGTGCGGCGCGGACGCCCTTGACCTTGTTCGCGGCGATCTGCTCGCCGTTGCCGGAGCCGCCGATCACGATGCCGAGCGAGTCCGGGTCCGCGGCCGTCTTCTCGGCGGCGCGCAGACAGAACGGCGGGTAGTCGTCCTGGGCGTCGTAGATGTGCGGACCGCAGTCCACGGGCTCGTGGCCGTGGGCCGTGAGCCACTCGACGAGGTGGTTCTTGAGTTCGAAGCCGGCATGGTCGGAGCCGAGGTACACGCGCATGCCCCGAGTGTGGCATGCGCGGGGCTGGGCAGGGCTGAGCGGGGTGGAGCCTTTCGACCCGGGCTCCTGGGACTTTCGTCCTAGTACAACGATCCGGATTCAGGTCTTCCGTCCCGAAGCCGACCAGGCTTGAATGCACGGGCTCGTAACCCGAGTGCTCCGAAAAGGTAAGGAAGCGTCCATGACCTCGCAGCCGTCCCTTGCGAAGGAAGACAGCCTGCCCGGTATACCCGGTGATTCGCAGGTGCCCGACAGCGGCCTCAAGGCCGGTCTCAAGAACCGCCATCTGTCCATGATCGCCATCGGTGGCGTGATCGGCGCCGGCCTGTTCGTGGGTTCCGGCTCCGGCATCGCCGCGGCGGGCCCCGCCATTCTGCTCTCGTACGCGCTCGTCGGCGTGATGGTCGTCTTCGTCATGCGGATGCTGGGCGAGATGGCCGCGGCCCGCCCGTCGTCGGGCTCGTTCTCGGCGTACGCGGACCGTGCGCTCGGCCGCTGGGCCGGGTTCTCGATCGGCTGGCTCTACTGGTTCTTCTGGGTCGTGGTGCTCGCGGTCGAGGGAACGGCCGGCGCGAAGATCCTGCACGAGTGGGTGCCGGGGGTTCCGCAGTGGGGCTGGGCGCTCATCGTGATGGTGGTCCTGACCGCCACCAACCTGGCCTCGGTGTCCTCGTACGGCGAGTTCGAGTTCTGGTTCGCCGGGATCAAGGTCGTCGCGATCGGCGGCTTCGTGATCATCGGTCTGCTCGCGGTGTTCGGCGTGCTGCCCGGCTCCCACAACCCGGGCGCGGGCTTCGCGCACCTCACGGACGCGGGCGGGTTCTTCCCCAAGGGCTACGGCGCGATCCTCACCGGTGTGCTGATGGTCGTCTTCTCCTTCATGGGCTCCGAGATCGTCACCCTGGCCGCCGGCGAGTCCGAGGACCCGCGGCGCGCCGTGACCAAGGCCACCAACAGCGTGATCTGGCGGATCGCGGTCTTCTACCTCGGTTCGATCTTCATCGTGCTCACCCTCCTGAAGTGGAGCGACCCCTCGATCGTCGCGGACGGCTCGTACGTCGCCGCCCTGAAGACGATCGGCATCCCGCACGCCGACCAGATCATGAACGTGATCGTCCTGACGGCGGTGCTGTCCTGCCTCAACTCCGGCCTGTACACGGCCTCCCGGATGGCGTTCTCGCTCGGTGAGCGCGGCGACGCGCCGAAGTCCTTCGCCCGGACGAACAAGCGGGGCGTCCCGCAGGTCGCGATCCTGTCCTCGGTCGTCTTCGGCTTCGTCGCGGTCTTCTTCAACTACAAGTGGCCGGACACCGTCTTCGCGTTCCTCCTGAACTCCTCGGGCGCGGTCGCCCTGTTCGTGTGGCTGGTCATCTGCTTCACGCAGCTGCGGATGCGCGGGATCATCCTGCGCGAGCAGCCGGAGAAGCTGACCGTGAAGATGTGGGGCTTCCCCTATCTCACCTGGCTGACGATCGGGATGATCTCCTTCGTCCTCGTCTACATGCTGTTCGACAAGTCCGGGCGCGAGCAGGTGCTCCTGTCGCTGCTCGTCGCGGCGATCGTGATCGTGATCGCGGTGGTCAAGGAGAAGGTCCTCGCGGGCCGCGCCACCGCCTACAGCGGGGTGAACGAGGACGTCACCGCGTCATAGGTGCCGAGGGCGGCGGACTCCGTGTCGGCCTCGTACCAGGTGTTGATCTGGTAGGACTTGCCGCCCTCGTTGAAGCCGATCTGGCGGGCCTTCCACGGGATGCCGTTCTGGGTGAAGTCGTAGTCCCAGATGATGGCGGGCTGGTCGTGGAAGGTCGTCCGGTCGAGCCGGATCTTCTGGTAGCCGGGCACGTCGTGCGATCCCGCCTCGGCCTCCTGCCACTGGGTCATGAGATCGCCGCCGCGTACGAGTGCGTACGAGGCGGCGATCTCCTGTTTTCCGCCCGGCGCGTGGTAGTGGATGTTGGACGGGCTCTTGGCGGTACGGGTCCAGCCCTTGGGCGGGATCCAGGCGAAGCCGGTCTCGTCGATCGAGCCGGGCGGCGGGGTCGCGGAGGGCGGGCGCGAGGTGCCGTCCACGGTGGGCGGCGCGGCACTGCTGGAGCCGCCGGCTGCGCCGCTCCCGCCGTGCTGGCTGGCGGTCGTGGAGATCAGGACGGCGGCCACGGCGGCCGCCACCACGACGACGGCCGTGAGCAGGATCCGCCTACGTGCCCACGGGCGCCGGGGCGGCGGCTTCGGCTCCTCCGGTACGGGCTGAGGAGCCGGGGGCAACTCCCTTGGCGGGGGCGGCGGTTCCTCCCGTACGGACTGGCTGCCGGGCCAGGGCGGCGGGTCGCCGAACACCTGGAGGGTGGGGGGATGCGGCGCGGGCGCCGGTCCCGCGGCGAGGACGGTGGGGGGCGCGGCGATCGGCATCAGGCGGGCGGCGATCTCGTCCAGGCCCGGCCGCAGCTCGGGGTCCTTGACCAGGAGCTGCGCGAGGAGCGGGGCCAACGGGCCTGCCGTGTCCGGGAGTTCGGGCTCCTCGTAGAGCACGGCGTGCAGGGTGGCGAGGGTGGAGGGGCGGGCGAACGGGGAGCAGCCGGCGACCGCAGCGCACAGAGTGGCGCCGAGCGACCACACGTCGGACGCGGGGCCCTGCGGCTTGCCCGAAACCCGCTCGGGCGCCATGTAGTCCGGCGAGCCGACCAGCATGCCGACCACCGTGAGGGCGGCCGCGTCCTGGATGGCGGCGATGCCGAAGTCGGTGAGGACGACGCGGCCGCCGGGGCCGAGCAGGACGTTGCCGGGTTTGATGTCGCGGTGCAGGACGCCCACCGCGTGCACCTCGACGAGGGCCGCGGCGAGGCCGACGCCGATGCGGGCGGCTTCGCGCGGGGCGACGGGCCCGTCCTCAAGCAGGAGTTTCTCAAGCGAGCGGGACTCGACGAGCTCCATCACGATCCAGAGCCGGTCGCTCTCCTCGGCCACCACGTCGTAGACCCGCACCACATTGGGGTGGTCGATCCGGGCGGTGGCCCGAGCCTCGCGCAAGGTGCGCTCGCGGCGAATTCGGCTGTCCTCTGCATCGAGTTCATTGATGCGCATTTCCTTTACGGCGACCTGCCGGTCGAGTATCTCGTCCGCCGCCCGCCACACCCGCCCCATTCCCCCCTGGCCAATTGTTTCGCCCAGGCGGTAGCGCCCGGCGATCAATAGCCCCCGCGTTCCCGGCATGACCACGCACCCCCTCAGCACCTCATGTGACCAGGTCTGATTCACGACGGTGACACCATCACAGCATAATTCCTGGAAATCTTGTGGGACCCTTCTGTGCACAGATGCACCCACCGCGGGTGAGGGGGATGGGAAATGCACGTTCGAAAAAACAAAGGATCTCTTTTTGCCTCTGTATTCGCCGCCCTGCTGATTTTGCCGTTCGGAGCGGGGGCGGCGTTCGCGGCCGATCCGACACCGGGCAGCAGCCAGGGCGGCACACCCGGGCCGAGCGCCCCGCCGGACCTGAAGATCTCCACCGAGCTGCCATCGACGATCAAGGTGAACAACTCGACGCACCGGACCACGTTCACGGCGACGGTCGCCAACCACGGCAGCAAGGCCACCGGGCCGGTCACCCTGACCGTGCTCGGCCTGGACGGCATGAAGATCACCGGCGTCAAGGGCTGTGCGCCGGTCGCGAAGAACAAGCTGCCGGCAGGCACCAACAGCGGGTTCGGCTGCGCGATTTCGGACCTGACGCCCGGCCGGTCGAAGACGTACACCGTCTCGGCGACGTACGACCTGTCGAAGACCGGCAAGGTCTGTCTGCCGGTGATGGCGGGGAGCAGCGACAAGGTGCTGTGGCAGCAGGGCCCGGTGCCGTTCGGCACGACCAGGCCGACGCCGAACGCGCCGGACACCCCGCTGCTGCTCGGCACGGACAACGTCCCCGCCGCCCCGCCGTCGGGCACGGCCTCGCCGACGCCGACCCCGACGGCCCCGACCCCGTCCTCACCCTCTTCGCCCTCCGTACCGCCCCAGCTCCCCAAGACGGGCGTCAACGACGGAGTACTGCCGCTGGCCGCGGCGGGCGCACTGTTCCTGATCGCCGGGGGCACGGGCCTGTGGTGGACGACCCGGGGGCGGCGGTGGATGACTAGGCACTGACGACCGCACTGGAACCACCCGCAGCACAAAGGGCCCGGCAGATGCCGGGCCCTTTCGCGTGGTCAGTGGTGCGGAGGTCAGCCCCTGCGGCCGACCAGCTTCCAGGCGGCCGGGAGCAGGCCCATGGCCAGGGCCGCCTTCAGGGCGTCGCCCAGGAGGAACGGGGTGAGGCCGGCGGCGACCGCCGCGGTCAGGGACATGCCGGTCGAGGCGGCGAGGTAGGGGACGCCCACCGCGTAGATGATCGCCGAACCGAGCACCATCGTGCCCGCCGTGCGCGGCACGGAGCGGTCGGCGCCGCGGCGGGCCAGGGCGCCGACGACGGTGGAGGCGAGCAGCATGCCGAGGACGTAGCCGAAGGAGGCGCCGCCCGCGCCCGAGGTGCCGTCCGCGAACCACGGCATCCCGGCCATGCCGACCAGCGCGTACAGGGCGAGCGAGAGGAAGCCGCGGCCCGCGCCGAGGCCCGCGCCGACGAGCAGCGCCGCGAAGGTCTGGCCGGTGACCGGCACGGGCGAGCCGGGGATCGGCACGGCGATCTGGGCGGCGAGTCCGGTCAGCGCCGCGCCGCCGACGACGAGCGCGATGTCCTTCGTGCGGGAGGAAGGCAGCAGGTCGGCGAGTACCGATCCGGTGCGGGGGGCGGCGGCGGACGCAGTGCTCATCGGAACTCCGGCAGGTGTTGGGGCAGCGGGACGTGCTGGGGACACGGTGACGTTAGCCCACTGAATCTCGCTGGATCACCAGCAGCCGCCCACAAAGCGGGCGTTGAAGCCTTGGTGGGGTCCGTACAAACGGCGGGATTCATGCGTGGCCCGGCGTGACCCTCGTCACTGCGGTGATGGTGTCGAGTATCCCTTTTGCGCCGGAGGCCGGGACTCCGCGAGACTGTAGGTTCCCCATAAACCGAAAGTTCGAGGGCCATGCACGACTCCTTGCCCGCGGAGCCCCTCTCACACGGGCTGAAGCAGCGCCATCTGACCATGCTCGGCCTCGGCGGGGTGATCGGCGCGGGCCTCTTCGTGGGGTCGGGCGCCGGGATCGCGGTGGCGGGCCCGGGCATCGTCGTCTCGTATCTGATCGCGGGCGCGATCGCGATGCTGGTGATGCGGATGCTCGGCGAGATGTCGTCGGCGATGCCCGCGTCGGGCTCGTTCTCGGTGCACGCTGAGCGGGCGCTCGGGCGCTGGGCCGGGTTCAGCGTCGGCTGGCTCTACTGGTTCCTGCTCGTCGTGGTCCTCGCCGTGGAGGCGACCGGCGCCGCGAAGATCGCGAACGGGTGGGCGCCCGGGGTGCCGCAGTGGGCCTGGGTGCTGGTCTTCATGGTGGTGTTCACCGGCGCCAACCTGGCCGCGGTCAAGAACTTCGGCGAGTTCGAGTTCTGGTTCGCCGCCCTGAAGATCTTCGCGATCGTCACGTTCCTGGCGCTCGGGCTGCTCGCGATCTTCGGCGTGCTGCCGGACACTTCAGCGGTGGGCCTGTCCAACCTGACCGGCCAGGGCGGCTTCCTGCCCGCCGGGTGGAGCGGGGTGGTCTCCGGGGTGCTCGCCGTGATCTTCGCGTTCGGCGGTCTTGAGGTCGTCACGATCGCCGCCGCCGAGTCCGACGACCCGGCCCGCGCGGTCGGGCGCGCGGTGCGCAGCGCGGTGTGGCGGATCCTCTTCTTCTACGTGGGCTCGATGCTGGTCATCGTGACGCTCCTTCCGTGGACGTCGATGAAGCCGGGCCAGGGCCCGTACGTCGCGGTCCTCGACTCGATCGGCATCCCGGCGGCCGGCCAGATCATGAACATCGTGGTGTTCGTGGCGCTGCTCTCCGCCCTGAACGCCAATCTGTACGGGTCCTCGCGCATGATCTTCTCGCTCGCCGAGCGGAGCGAGGCACCGAAGGGCCTGCTGAAGGTGTCCGGCGGCGGGGTGCCGCGCCGAGCCGTGCTCGCGTCGGTGGCCTTCGGGTTCGTCTCCGTCCTGCTGAACCTCAAGTGGCCGGACTCGGTGTTCCTCTACATGCTCAACGCGGTCGGCGCGGTGCTCCTGTTCGTGTGGGCGCTGATCGCCCTCTCGCAGCTGCGGCTGCGCCGCCGGATCGAGCGCGAGGCGCCCGAGACCCTGTCGCTGAAGATGTGGGCGTTCCCCTATCTCACGTGGGCCGCGCTCGCCGCGATGGCCGCGGTGCTGGTCCTGATGCTGTTCGACGACTCGGCCCGGCCCCAGGTGCTGTGGTCGGCCGGAGCGACGACGGTGGTGCTTCTGGTGGCAGGGGTACGGGAGTTGCGCACGCGCCGCGTGTGAAGTTTACGTAAACAAAACGCACCCGGCCCTTCACACTGTGTGAGTCGGGTGTCCGCATAGCGGTCGGGTGTTCCCTCTGAGCGGGGCCGCCCTAAGACTGTGGGCTCCGTGCCGCCGACCCGGTGGATCAGCTACTGAACAGGGCATGCCCATGTCTCGGACAACCGCGCCCGCGCCGAACGACAGCCGGCCGCAGACCGACTCACCGCTCACCCATGGTCTCAAGCAGCGCCATCTTTCGATGATCGCCCTCGGCGGCGTCATCGGCGCCGGGCTCTTCGTCGGATCCGGCACCGCGATCGCCGCGGCCGGACCCTCGATCATCCTCGCCTATGCGATATCGGGCGCGCTCGTCATGCTCGTCATGCGCATGCTGGGCGAGATGTCGGCCGCCAATCCCGCGTCCGGCTCGTTCTCGGTGCACGCCGAGCGGGCGATCGGGCCGTGGGCCGGGTTCACCGCGGGCTGGGCCTTCTGGTTCCTGCTCTGCGTGGCCGTCGGCCTGGAGGGCATCGGCGCCGCGGGCATCGTGCACGGCTGGCTGCCGGGCGTCCCGGAGTGGGCGCTCGTCGCCGTGTTCATGCTGCTGTTCTGCGGCACCAACCTGGCGGCCGTGAAGAACTTCGGCGAGTTCGAGTTCTGGTTCGCCGCGCTGAAGATCGGCGCGATCGTCCTGTTCCTGGTCATCGGCGTCCTCGCGATCATCGGCGTACTGCCGGACACGAGCGCCCCGGGCCTGACCAACCTCACGGGCCAGGGCGGCTTCATGCCCAACGGCAGCGAGGGCCTCATCGTCGGACTGCTCGCCTCCGTCTTCGCGTACGGCGGCCTGGAGACGGTCACCATCGCCGCGGCCGAGTCCGAACACCCCGTCCAGGGCGTCGCGAAGGCCGTGCGCACCGCGATGTGGCGGATCGCGATCTTCTACATCGGCTCGATGGCGGTCGTCGTGACGCTCCTTCCCTGGACCGCGAAGGACATCGCCACCAAGGGCCCCTACGTGGCGACCCTGGACTACCTCGGCATCCCGGCCGCGAGCCACATCATGAACGTCGTGATCCTGGTCGCCCTGCTCTCGGCGATGAACGCGAACATCTACGGCGCCTCCCGCATGGCCGGCTCGCTCGTCTCGCGCGGCCAGGGCCCCAAGGTGCTCGGGAAGATCTCCGGCGGGGTGCCGCGGGTCGCGGTGCTCGTCTCCTCGGCCTTCGGCTTCGTGTGCGTGCTGCTCAGCTACTGGCGTCCGGACGACATCTTCCAGTGGCTCCTGAACACCATCGGCGCGATCATCCTGGTCGTCTGGTTCTTCATCGCCGCCTCGCAGTTGCTGCTGCGCCGCCGCATCGAGCGGGAGTCGCCGGAGAAGCTCGTCGTGAAGATGTGGCTCTACCCGTGGCTCACCTGGATCGCGCTGTTCGGCATGGCCGTGATCTTCGTGCTGATGGCCCGCGAGGACGGCACGCGGGTGCAGCTCTACTACACGGGCGGCCTCACCCTGGTCCTCGCGATCATCGGCTACGTCCGTCAGCGCACGTCGACCCAGACCCCGATCGACGCCTGACCGAACGGCCCCGCTCCCCTCTCAACTGTCCTGCGTCCCTTGGCCCTAGGCCTCGGGACGCAGGACTTTTTGCTGAGGTCACCCTTAGCTGCACAGCCGCATTGCTGCTGATAGCGTGCACTTGCACATCAATTGCAATAAGCATTTGCAGTGAGCAGTCGGAGGGCTCGGACATGGCCATTTACACGCTTCCTGAACTTCCGTACGACTACGCGGCGCTCGAACCCGTCATCAGCCCGGAGATCATCGAGCTGCACCACGACAAGCACCACGCGGCGTACGTGAAGGGCGCGAACGACACCCTGGAGCAGCTCGCGGAGGCCCGCGACAAGGACGCCTGGGGCTCGATCAACGGCCTGGAGAAGAACCTCGCGTTCCACCTCTCCGGCCACATCCTGCACTCGATCTACTGGCACAACATGACGGGCGACGGCGGCGGCGAGCCGCTGGAGAAGGACGGCACCGGCGAGCTGGCCGACGCCATCGCCGAGTCCTTCGGCTCCTTCGCCAAGTTCAAGGCCCAGCTGACCAAGGCCTCGGCGACGACGCAGGGTTCGGGCTGGGGCGTCCTCGCCTACGAGCCGATCAGCGGCCGCCTCGTGGTCGAGCAGATCTACGACCACCAGGGCAACGTCGGCCAGGGCTCGACCCCGATCCTGGTCTTCGACGCCTGGGAGCACGCCTTCTACCTCCAGTACAAGAACCAGAAGGTCGACTTCATCGAGGCCATGTGGCGGGTCGTCAACTGGCAGGACGTGGCGAAGCGTTACCTCGCCGCCAAGCAGGCCGGCAACAACCTGATCCTGGCCCCGTAAGGCACGCCCTTACGACACCTGACGTCCTGCTCGTGATCGTCTTCTCAACCTTCACTTGCAGGCGGAATAAACGGCCGGCCCCCGCGAGGACGTGACTCGCGGGGGCCGGTCGCGTGCGTACCGGCAACTGCCCCGAGCGGCCGGGGCGTTGTCAGTGGTGGGTGCCATGCTCGACGTATGGACACAGCAGAGCTCTGGCAGTTGATCGACGACGCCCGCGCGCAAGTGCCGCACGGCGGTGACGCGGAGGCGGTCGCCGCGCGGGCCTCGGCGCTGCTCGCGGAGCGGCCGGCCGGTGGGATCCGCGCGGCCCAGCAGGTCCTGTGGGACCTGATGGCCCGCTCGTACACCGCCCCGCTGTGGGCGGCCGCGTACACGGTCAACGGCGGCTGCTCGGACGACGGGTTCGACTATTTCAGGGGCTGGCTCATAGCGCAGGGCCGCGAGGCGTACGAGGCCGCGGTGGCCGATCCCGACAGCCTGGCCGGGCTCGCCGCGGTGCGGGAGGCGGCCGTCACCTGGGAGGAGCTGGAGTGCGAGCCGGTCCTCGCGATCGCCTGGGACGCCCATCTCAAGGCGACCGGCGAGGAGCTGCCCGGCGACTGCTTCACCATCGACTACCCGGATCTCGACCCAGGCTGGGACTTCGACTTCGACGACGCCGCGGAGATGGCCCGCAGGCTGCCGCGGATAGCGGCGCTGCACGCGGAGTGAGCGGTGGGCGCCCGTGCGGACGGGCACGGGCGCCCGGCGCCGGTCAGAGGTTGCTGAAGTCGGGGCCCACGGTGCGGCTGCGCTTGATCTCGTAGAAGCCGGGGGTGGCGGCGACCAGCAGGGTGCCGTCCCACAGCTTGGCCGCGGCCTCGCCCTGCGGGGCGGGGGTGACGACCGGGCCGAAGAAGGCGATCTGCTCGCCGTCGGCGCCCGGCACCGCGATGACGGGGGTGCCGACGTCCTGGCCGACCTTCTCGATGCCCTCCTTGTGGGAGGCGCGGAGCTGGACGTCGTAGGTGTCCTGGTCGACGTAGTCGATGAGGTCGGCGGGCAGGCCCACGTCCTTCAGCGCGGCGGCGATGGACTCGGGGGTCACGCCGAGGCCCTCGTTGTGGATGCGGGTGCCGAGCGCGGTGTACAGCTTGCCGACGACCTCGTCACCGTGCAGCTGCTGTGCCGCTGTCACGACGCGCACCGGGCCCCAGGACTTGCCGCCGGGCCGCATGTTCGCGGCGTACTCCTCGGGCAGCTCGTCCAGGCGGTCCTCGTTCAGCACCGCGAGGCTCATCACGTGCCAGCGGACCTCGACGTCGCGGACCTTCTCGACCTCCACCATCCAGCGCGAGGTCATCCAGGCCCAGGGGCAGAGGGGGTCGAACCAGAAGTCGACGGGGGTCTTGGCGGACTCGGACATGTCTCTCCTCGGGCAACATCGGGCAAGGTCAGTCAGGCAAGCAGGTCAGTCAGGCAAGCATCTCTACGGTCGAACACCGGCATCAGCCGAAAGCATTCCGCCCACCGTCCGATTCGGCCGATCTCATTCCCGCTCGGCCGCCGCCGGGGCGGCATGGGAGGATCGAGGCCGTTCGAACGAGACACGAAGGAGTGCCCGTGCCCGGTGAGAATCTGTCCCGCGACGAGGCCCGCGAGCGGGCCGAGCTGCTGTCCGTCGAGGGCTACGAAGTCTCTCTCGACCTGCGGTCCGCGGTCGGGGACGCCCCGGACGGGCCCCGCACGTTCCGGTCCCTGACCACGATCCGCTTCCGCTCGGCGCGCCCCGGCGCCTCGACGTTCGCCGATCTGATCGCCCCGTCGGTGACGTCGGTGACGCTGAACGGCCACGCGCTCGACCCCGCCCAGGTCTTCGACGGCAACCGGATCGCCCTCGACTCCCTCGCCGAGGACAACGTCCTGGTGGTCGACGCCCAGTGCGCGTACAGCAGGACCGGCGAGGGCATGCACCGCTTCGTCGACCCGGAGGACGGCGAGGTCTATCTCTACACGCAGTACGAGCCGGCCGACTCGCGCCGCGTCTTCGCCAACTTCGAGCAGCCCGACCTCAAGGCCCGCTTCGTCTTCGAGGCACAGGCCCCCGAGGGCTGGACGGTGTGGTCGAACGGCGCGGGCGGGCAAGAGGCGGACAAGGTGTGGCGGTTCGCCGCTACCG
The DNA here is from genome assembly GCF_045206365.1 of Streptomyces sp. NBC_00212. Classification (NCBI taxonomy): domain Bacteria; kingdom Bacillati; phylum Actinomycetota; class Actinomycetes; order Kitasatosporales; family Streptomycetaceae; genus Streptomyces; species Streptomyces sp. NBC_00212. Next base: position 5,712,162 of record NZ_CP108115.1, on the reverse strand, counting down.
AGCCGATCTCGACGTACATCACGTGCGTGGTGGCGGGCCCGTACCACTACGTGACCGACTCCTACACGCGCACCTTCGACGACGGCCACAAGCTGGAGATCCCGCTCGGCGCGATGTGCCGCAAGGGGCTCGCCAGGCACTTCGACGCCGATGACGTCTTCCTGGTCACCAAGCAGGGCCTGGACTTCTTCCACGAGAACTTCGACTTCCCGTACCCGTTCGGGAAGTACGACCAGGCGTTCGTGCCGGAGTACAACCTGGGCGCGATGGAGAACCCGGGCCTGGTGACCTTCCGCGAGGAGTACATCTACCGCGGCAAGGTGACGCAGGCCGCCTACGAGCGCCGGGCCAACGTCATCCTGCACGAGATGGCGCACATGTGGTTCGGCGACCTGGTCACCATGGTCTGGTGGGACGACCTGTGGCTCAAGGAGTCCTTCGCCGACTTCATGGGCTCGTTCTCGCAGGCCGAGGCGACGCGCTTCACCAACAGCTGGGTCACCTTCGCCAACAACCGCAAGGCGTGGGCCTACCGGGCCGACCAACTGCCGTCCACGCATCCGGTCACGGCCGACATCCGTGACCTGGAGGACGCCAAGCTCAACTTCGACGGGATCACGTACGCCAAGGGCGCGTCCGTGCTCAAGCAGCTGGTCGCGTACGTCGGCCGGGACGACTTCCTCGAAGGGGCCCGGCGCTACTTCAAGCGGCACGCCTACGGCAACACCCGCCTGGGCGACCTGCTCTCGGTCCTCGAAGAGGTCTCCGGGCGCGACATGGCGACCTGGTCGCGCTCCTGGCTCCAGACGGCGGGCGTCAACTCCCTTACGCCGGTGGCCACTTACGACGCGGGCGACCGCCTCACCGAGCTGGCCATCGTCCAGGAGGCCGCCGCCTCGCACCCGGAGCTGCGCCCGCACCGGGTCGCCGTGGGCCTGTACCGCAGCGAGGCGGGCGCCCTGGTGCGCTACGCCCGCGCCGAGGTCGACGTCGAGGGTCCGCGCACGGTCGTCGCCGAGCTCGCCGGGGCCGAGCGGCCCGACCTGATCCTGGTCAACGACGACGACCTGACCTACTGCAAGATCCGCTTCGACGAGGGCTCGCTCGCCACCCTGCGCACCCACCTCGGCGACATCAGCGACCCCCTCGCGCGCGCCCTGTGCTGGTCCGCGCTGTGGAACCTGACGCGGGACGCGCTCATGCCCGCCCGTGACTTCGTCGCCCTCGTCCTCGCGCACGCGGGCCGCGAGTCGGACATCGGCGTGCTCCAGATGCTGCACTCCCAGGCCCGGTCGGCGGTCGTCCACTACGCGACGCCGGGCTGGCGCGAGGAGGGCGGCCGGCTGCTCGCCGAGGGCGCCCTGCACGAGCTGCGGCTCGCCGAGCCGGGCAGCCAGCACCAGCTGACCTGGGCCCGCTTCTTCGCCGCGACGGCCGCCACCGGCGCCGACTTCCAGCTCCTTGAGGGGCTGCTCGCGGGCTCGGCGAAGATCGACGGCCTCGACGTGGACCAGGAGCTGCGCTGGGCGCTGCTCGAACCGCTGGCCGCGCACGGCGTCGTGGACGAGTCGGCGATCGACGCGGAACTGGCCCGCGACGACACCGCGTCCGGCAAGCGCCACCACGTGCGCTGCCTGGCCGCGCGCCCCTCCGAGGCCGTCAAGGCGCAGGCCTGGGCACAGGTCGTGGAGTCGGACGCGCTGTCCAACGCGCTGGCGGAGGCCACGATTTCGGGCTTCAACCAGCCCTCGCAGCGCGCGCTGACCGCCCCGTACGCCCCGAAGTACTTCGAGGCGATCGAGCGGGTGTGGGCCGAGCGTTCGATCCAGATCGGCATGGACATCGTCAAGGGTCTGTTCCCCGGCCTCCAGGACGACGAGGCGACGCTGTCGGCCACGGACGAGTGGCTCACCGCGCACGAGGACGCGGCTCCGGCCCTGCGCCGCCTGGTCCTCGAAGCCCGCGACGACCTGGCCCGCACCCTGCGCGGCCAGACCTGCGACGCGGCAGCGTCCGCGCGCTGACGCCCGTTCGGGGGGCCCGCGGACGGGCCCCCTGATCGGCACTCGAACGCCCGTACTTTAGGACGGGGTTGTCCGGATTTGTCGACGGGCATGTAACAGCGGTTAGTGGGCGGTTCGGCTGCGGAAAACCCCGCAGCATGAACCACAACACCCCGCTCTCCCCCCGCCCCCTGAGCCACCTCACCGACGTGCAGCGGCGCGTCCTGTCCGCCAACCAGCTGCGCGCGCACGGGGTTTCGGCCGCGCGGACCGCCGCCCAGTGCCAGCCCGGCGGGCCGTGGCAGCAGCTCCTTCCGGGCGTGTACGTGCTGCACCCGGGCCCCGCCACCAGCGAGGAGCGGCTGCACGCCGCGCTGATGTACGCGGGGTGGCCGGCCGCCGGGCGCGCCAAGGCCATCCCTGCGCAGGGCCAGGCTCCCGCCGAGGCGCCGCAGGCGATCGTCACGGGGCTCGCGGCGCTCGCGCTGCACGGGTTCTCCTCCGCTCCCCCGCTGCTCTCGCTCGACCGGATCGACATCCTGGTGCCGCGCACCCGGCGGCTGCGCTCGACGGGCTGCGTCCAGCTGGTGCGGGCGCACGCGATGCCGTACGCGGAGATGATCACGGGGGTGCCGGTGGCGCCGGTGCCGCGGGCCCTCGCGGACGCGGTCGCGGTCGTCGGTGACGCCCAGGCCGTACGCCGCCTGCTCACCGAGGCGGTGCGCCGCGGCCACACCGAACCGGCCGCGATCGTACGGGAGTTGACCCAGGCCCGGCTGCTGACCCGGGCCCATGTCGTGGACGCGGTGGACGCGCTGCTCGCCGAGGGGCGCGCGATCGCCGAGGAGCGGCTGTACGCGATGGTGCGCGGGTTCGGCCTGCCCGACCCGGTGTGGAACGTGGACCTGCGCCTGCCGGGCGGCCCGCACCTGGGCGGCCTGGACGCGTACTGGCCCGAGCAGGCGGTGGCGGTGGAGCTGGACACCCGGGCCCCTCGTCAGGACGACGATGCCCTGTGGTCGGAGTACACGCGCAAGCGCGAGGCGCTCGAACGGCTCGGGATCACCGTCGTGCACATCACGCCGAGGAAGCTCCGCGAGTCCCTCGAACAGCAGGCGACCGTGGTGCGGACCGCGCTGATGGCGTCCACCGACCGGGAGCCCGCCGCCTATGTGGTGGTGCTCCCCCGCTGACTCCGGTCGCGGGCGGCGGGCCTTCGGAGGGGAACGGCCCGTCGCCCGCGTTCGGAATGGGTGACACAGGCTCTCAGCCCGCGGGCAGGGAGGCCTTGCCCGTGGGCGGCCGGGTGCGCCACAACTCCAGGCCCACGTCGACGAGTTCGACCCGGTCGAGCGCGGCCACCTCGGCCAGTGGGTGCCAGGCGGCCAGGTCTGTGGAGCCGTTGGTCTCGTGGCGCAGCTCGCCGCCGGTGATGCGGGCCTCGTACACGATGCGCAGGCCCTGGAAGTCGGCGAACCGGCCGAGTTTTCGGGGGTAGCGCCGGTTGATCGAGTCGATGCCGAGCAGCCGGACCGGTTCGACGGCGTACCCGGTCTCCTCGTCGAGCTCGCGCACCACGGTGTCGAGGGGGTCCTCGCCGTGGTCCATGCCGCCGCCCGGCAGCGTCCACCGCTTGGTGCCGTCCCCGGCCACCCAGCGGGCGAGCAGGACCTCCTGGACACCACTGGTTTCCCGTACGCATACGGCGTAGGCCGCCACCCGCAACTCCGTGTTCATCCGGTGAGGTTACGGGTCGGCGTGCGCGGGGGTGCCGCTCTCCGGCGCGACGACCGAGCCGGGTCGACCTGGCGGATCCCGGACCTTGGCGGGAAAGCGCCATGTTCACATCACGTAACGGTCAACTCTCCACAAACAACAGTCATATACGCAATGCTCAGCGGTCATCCGGCACCGAAAGTCGAACCGTTTTCTGCGGCCGGGCCCTTACCCACCTCATAGGGATGCTGAATGACCACTGAATCCCCGCGCTCCATACCCGGGGCGAGACGCACCGCCCGTATCGCGGCGGCGGCCGGCCTGGTGGCCGCGCTCGTCGCGGCGGGCGCCGCACCCGCCTTCGCCGCGACGGGCGGCGACGACCCGTGGACCGCGCCGCCGGTCAAGACCGCTCCGGCCAAGACCGCCGAGGACAAGCTCGGCAAGGCCGACGAGCAGCGGCTCGCCGATGCGCAGGCCAAGGGCGAGAAGAGCGTCACCGTGATGGTGGCGACCGCCCCGGGCGCCACCTCCGCCGTCACCCAGCAGTTGCACGCGGTCGCGGGAGCGACCGTGGGCAAGCTGGACGACAAGCTGGGCTACGTCCGCGCGACGCTGCCGACGGCGCGGGCCGAGGCGGCCCTGAAGGCGGCCGCGAAACTGCCCTCGGTGCACGGCATCGACCTCAAGCAGGACATCCAGCTGGACGACCCGACGCCCTCCGCGGACACCACCAAGTCCGCGAAGCAGCTGCGTACTTCGGGCAGTTATCCGGCGCCGGGCAAGGACACGCCCGTGAAGAACCCGTACAACCCGAACTTCGAGACGGGTGCGGTCGACTTCGTGAAGCAGCACCCCGAGGCGGACGGCCGCGGGGTCACCATCGGCATCCTGGACTCGGGCGTCGACCTCGGCCACCCTGCGCTCCAGAAGACCACCACCGGCGAGCGCAAGATCGTCGACTGGGTCACCGCGACCGACCCGGTGCAGGACAACGACGGCACCTGGCTGCGCGCCAACACCGCCGTCTCCGGGCCCACGTTCACGGCGGGTGGCAAGACCTGGAAGGCACCGGCAGGGTCCTACGACTTCTCCACCTTCGCCGAGAAGGCCACCGCGGGCGGCGACGCGAAGGGCGACCTGAACCGGGACGGCGACACCACCGACAGCTGGGGCGTGCTCTACGACCCGGTCGCCGGCACGGTCCGCGTGGACCTGAACAACAACAACGACTTCTCGGACGACGCTCCGATGAAGCCGTACAAGGACGGCTACCAGGTCGGCTACTTCGGCACGGACAACCCGGCGACCGATGTCGCCGAGCGCGTCCCGTTCACCGTCGAGATCCGCAAGAACGTCGTCTACGACGCGGCCGGGCACACCTCGGACTACGTCAACATCGGCGTCATCGAGTCCGAGCACGGCACCCACGTCGCGGGCATCACCTCCGCGAACGGCCTGTTCGGCGGCAAGATGAGCGGTGCCGCGCCGGGCGCGAAGATCGTCTCCTCACGGGCCTGCAACTGGGACGGCGGCTGCACCAACATCGCGCTGACCGAGGGCATGATCGACCTCGTCACCAACCGTCACGTCGACATCGTGAACATGTCGATCGGCGGCCTGCCGGCGCTGAACGACGGCAACAACGCGCGCGCCGAGCTCTACAAGCGTCTCATCGACAGCTACGGCGTCCAGCTGGTCATCTCGGCCGGCAACGACGGCCCGGGCGTCAACACCATCGGCGACCCCGGCCTCGCCGACCACGTCATATCCGTCGGCGCGAGCATCTCCAAGGAGACCTGGGCCGCCAACTACGGCTCCGGCGTTTCCACGGACTACCAGATGATGCCGTTCTCCTCGCGCGGCCCGCGTGAGGACGGCGGCTTCACGCCGACGCTGACCGCCCCGGGCGCGGCCATCAACTCCACCCAGACCTGGCTGCCCGGCAGCCCGGTCAAGGAGTCGGGCTACACCCTGCCGGCCGGCTACTCGATGCTCCAGGGCACCTCGATGGCCTCCCCGCAGGCCGCCGGCGCCTCGGCGCTCCTGATCTCGGCCGCCAAGCAGCAGGGCATCGACCTGCCGCCGGCCGACCTGCGCACCGCGCTGACCTCAACGGCCAAGCACATCAAGGGAGTTCAGGCCTACTCCGAGGGTGCCGGGCTCATCAACATCGTGGGCGCCTGGGACGCGATCAAGCAGACCGCGAAGAAGCACGCCCCGGCCCACGAGTACACGGTCACCGCGCCGGTCTCCAGTGCGCTCGCCTTCGCCCTGAAGACCCCGAACGTCGGCACCGGCATCTACGACCGCGAGAGCGGCCTGAAGGCCGGGCAGAAGAAGACGTACGACGTCACGGTCACCCGCACCACGGGCCCCGACAAGAACGTCAAGCACAAGGTGTCGCTCAAGAACGACGACGGCACGTTCAAGGTGCTCGGCGACGACGAGGTGAGCCTGCCGCTCGGCAAGCCCGTCACCGTCAAGGTGCAGGCGCAGCCGAAGTCGGGCGGCGTCCACAGCGCGATCCTCCAGGTCGACGACCCGAAGACGGTCGGCGTCGACCAGCAGGTCATGGCCACGGTCATCGTCGCGACCCCGGTCGCCGGCCCCGGCTACACCTTCTCGGCGTCGTCCACGGTGCAGCGCAACTCCACCAAGTCGTACTTCCTGAACGTCCCGGCGGGCGCGAAGAACCTGGAAGTTCGCATGGGCGCGCTGCGTTCGGGCAGCCAGACCCGCTTCATCTCGATCCACCCCTACGGCGTGGCCCTGGACACGACGGCGACGCCGAACTGCTACCCGAACTACGACAACCCGGCCAACACCTGCCGCCCGGACCTGCGTTCGTACGCGAACCCGCAGCCCGGCGTGTGGGAGATCGAGGTCGAGGCACGCCGTACGTCGCCGTACCTGGACAACTCCTACAAGCTGGACGTCTCGGTGCTCGGCGTGAGCTTCGACCCGGCCACCCAGTCGGTGCCGGAGGCGAAGGTCGGCACCCCGGCCCCCGTGCAGTGGAAGGTCACCAACGGCTTCGCCGCCCTCGACGGCAAGCTGAAGGGCGGCTCGCTCGGCTCGGCGAAGGTCGCGACCCCCACCATCAAGACCGGTGAGACGCAGACCAGCACGGTCACCATCGGCGCGGGCGTCGAGCACCTGGACGTGTCGATCGGCGGCACCTCGGACGCGGGCGCCGACCTCGACCTGTACGTCCTGGACCAGAACGGCAGGACGGTCGCCCAGTCGACGACGAGCAGCGCGGACGAGTCGGTCAGCCTGGTCAAGCCGGCCGCGGGCACGTACACGATCCAGGTCGCGGGCTACGCGGTCCCGGCCGGTTCGACGACGTACACCTACAAGGACGTGTACTTCGCTCCCTCGCTCGGCACCGTCAAGGTCGACGAGAGCAAGACCGTCAAGCTCGCGGGCGGCGCTTCGGCGCAGGTGACGGCGGACGTCGTCGCGGCGGGCGCGGCTCCCGAGGGACGCCAGTTCTTCGGGACGGTCCAGCTGGTGAACGAGCGCGGCACCGCGGCGGGCACCGGCAGCGTGATCATCGGGAAGGTCACGCAGTAACGGCTGGTACGCACACGGCGGGGCGGGGCGCTCGGAAAGAGCACCCCGCCCCGCTTCGTGCTGTGTGCGCTCAGCCCTTGAGCGAGCTGAGATCGACGGCGTAGGTGCCGACGGCCTGCGCGATGACGTCGATGTTGAGGTCGAAGTACTTCTTGTCGATGTTCTTCAACGTGTCGCCCTTGGCGTGGTAGTTGGGGTCGAAAGCCTGGCCCGCCGTGCCGCCCCACTTCTTGGCCTGCTCGGGCGTCTTGATCTCCTCGGCGCCGGTGTAGGTGCCGCCGGCCGGGATGCCGACCTCGATGAAGGGGCCGTAGTCGGAGCGGCCGTCGAAGTCGTAGCCCTCGTGCTGGACGTGCCGCTTGTCGAGGTAGTTGTTGATCAGGCCCTCGATCTGCGCCGATCCCGCGGGGCCCGGGCCCGCGCCCTTCTTGTCGGAGTCGTCGCCGTCGTAGACGAGCTGGGCGGCGTTGGGCGAGGCGATCATGTCGAAGTTCAGATAGAGCTTGATCTGCTTCTGCTGCTGCTCGGTGAGGTTCTTGACGTAGTGCTCCGAGCCGAGCAGGCCGAGCTCCTCGCCGGACCACCAGGCGAACCGCACCTTGTTGGGGAGCTGCTTGGGGTGCTTGCGGGTCTGCTTGGTCTCCTTGGCGAGCTTGAGGGCCACTTCGAGCAGGCCCGCCGAGCCGGAGCCGTTGTCGTTGATGCCGGGGCCCTCGGGGACCGAGTCGAGGTGGCTGCCGAGCGCGACCACGCTGTCCGGGTTGCCGGTGCGGGTCTCGGCGATCACGTTGCGGGTCTTCTTGGCGACGGCCTCGGTGGCCACGTCCAGGGTGACCTCGACCGGGCCCTTGGCGAGCTGCCCGGCGAGCGCCTCGCCGTCGGCGAGGGAGATCCCGGCGGCCGGGATGTGCGCGTTCTGTGGCTCCCCGACCGTGCCGTGCACGGCGTCGGTCCCGGAGTGGTTGTAGACGATGACGCCGGCCGCGCCCGCCTTGGCGGCGACGGCCTCCTTCTCCTGGAAGGTGCAGCTGCCGCGCTTCACCAGCGCGATCTTCCCGGTGAAGGTGCCGGAGGCGTAGTCGTCGAGCGAGCAGCCCGGGGTGTCGTCGACGCGGGCCGCCTTCACCTCGGCGGTGAGCCCGCCGGCCGGGGTCGACTTGCTGAACAGGTAGGCGGCGGAGGCCAGTTGACGCCCGCCCACCGTCAGCTTCTGCCGCAGCGTCTTCGACTCGTAGAAGGTGAAGTCCTGGTACGAGACGTCGTACCCGGCCTGCTCCAGCTGCCCGTACACATAGGCGGCCGAGGCGTCGTAGCCGGGGGTGCCGGCCGCCCGGTTGCCGCCGTTGGCGTCGGCGATCTTCTGGAAGGCCTCCAGATGGCGGTAGGCGCTCTCCCCCGACGCCTCCTTGACCAGCTTCTTCGCGAGGTGCTGGTCGTGTCCCCCGCGGGCGACGGCGGGCGTCGCCAGGGACAGGATCACCGGGGCGGCGGCGAGGGCGGCTATGGCCCGGGTGCGGCGGGATACGGGCACGGGAAATCCTCCGGAATACGGTGCGGTGTCGCCGATGATCGACCGGCTTGCCAGGACCGTAGCCAGCAAAAACGGCTCCGCGGGGCATTTCGGGGCGGATGCAACACGGATGCCATGGACTTGTCACAAGTGGGCAGGCGTCCCACACCCCGGACAATGGATTGGACAAGTCCGCCGGGATCCGACGCATCATGGATGGGCCGGAGCCGTACAGGAGCACGTGAAGCACGTGAGCAGCAAGGGAGTCACCGTGAGGGTCGGAATCGTCGGAGCCACCGGGCAGGTCGGATCGGTCATGCGCAAGATCCTCGTCGAGCGGGCCTTCCCGGCTGACGAGCTGCGCCTGTTCGCCTCAGCGCGCTCCGCTGGCACCGTCCTGGACGGCGTGACGGTCGAGGACGCGTCCACCGCCGACTACACGGGCCTGGACATCGTGCTGTTCTCGGCGGGCGGCGCCACCTCGCGCGCGCTGGCCGAGAAGGTCGCCTCCCAGGGCGCCGTCGTGATCGACAACTCCTCCGCCTGGCGCGGCGACCCCGACGTCCCGCTCGTGGTCTCCGAGGTCAACCCGGACGCGATCACGAACCGCCCCAAGGGCATCATCGCCAACCCGAACTGCACGACGATGGCCGCGATGCCGGTCCTGCGCCCCCTGCACGACGAGGCCGGGCTCACCGCGATGGTCGCCACCACCTACCAGGCCGTCTCCGGCTCTGGCCTCGCGGGCGTGGCCGAGCTGCACACCCAGGCCTGCAAGGTCGCCGAGGCGGCCGACCAGCTGACCTTCGACGGCGACGCGGTCGAGTTCCCCGAGCCCGGCGTCTACAAGCGCCCCATCGCCTTCAACGTGCTCCCCCTCGCGGGCAGCATCGTCGATGACGGCTCCTTCGAGACCGACGAGGAGCAGAAGCTCCGCAACGAGTCCCGCAAGATCCTGGACATCCCCGGGCTCAAGGTCTCCGGCACCTGCGTCCGCGTGCCGGTCTTCTCGGGCCACTCGCTCCAGGTGAACGCCCGCTTCGAGCGCCCGCTCAGCGTGGAGCGCGCGTACGAGCTCCTCAAGGACGCCCCGGGCGTCGAGCTCTCCGAGATCCCGACCCCTCTCCAGGCGGCGGGCAAGGACGCGTCGTACGTGGGCCGCATCCGCAACGACGAGACCGTCGAGAACGGCCTCGCGCTGTTCCTCTCGAACGACAACCTCCGCAAGGGCGCTGCGCTGAACGCGGTCCAGATCGCCGAGCTGGTGGCGGCCGAGCTCAAGGGCTGAGCACCCTGCCGGCGCGTTGCTTTCGGCTGCGGACCGGTGGGGGCTGGTCGCGCCCACGGTCCGCAGCCGAACAGCAAGCAAACGCTCTTAGCGGCGCACCTCGAACTGGAAGCAGCCGTATTCGACGGCACGGACGTGCACCAGGGCGACCTCCGGGTCGGAGAAGGCCTCGTCGAGGGCGGTGTCGAAGGCGGCGGCCGCGTCCTCGGGGAATTCGAGGAGCCGCCCGCCGAGAATGTGCCCGTCGCCGCTGTAGCGCCGCAGGACCCGGATCGCTCCCGGCCGTGTGAAGGGGTACAGGTCGGCACCCGCCGGCCCGTCGCACTCCTCGGCGTGGATGAAGACGGGACCCTGCTCGTCATACGCCCCCGGCGCCGCCGACGTGTCCGCGGCCCAGCGCCGCAGCGGGGCGTAGGAGACCAGGGCGACCTTCTCGCCGGGCGCGATGGGGCGCAGGCAGCACCGCAGGGGATCGCCGCCCTCCTCGTCGACGTAGGGAACGCAAGGGCGCCCGGCGTCGTCCGTGTCGCGGAGCTGCTTGAGGACGGCGGGCTCGATGGGACGTGCGGTGTAGATCGTCATGGCACCAGCGTGGTCGCGCGAGGCCCTGTTCACCGGCGGAAAACGGACATCGCGCTGTGCGGACCCTGCGTGCAAGGATGGCCGGAACGTCACGATCTGATGGAACTGAAGCATCTGAAGGAGATGACCGGGTGCCTGGCACGAATCTGACCCGTGAAGAGGCGCAGCGGCGGGCGGCCCTGCTCACCGTTGACTCGTACGAGATCGAGCTCGACCTGAGCGGCGCGCAGGAGGGCGGCACCTACCGGTCCGCGACCACCGTGCGCTTCGACTCCGCCGAGGCCGGGGCGGAGACCTTCATCGACCTGGTCGCGCCGACCGTGCACGAGGTCGTCCTGAACGGGACCGCGCTGGACGCGGCCGCCGTGTTCCAGGACAGCCGGATCGCGCTGGCCGGGCTCGAAGCGGGCCCGAACGAGCTGAGGGTGGTCGCGGACTGCGCGTACACCAACACCGGCGAGGGCCTGCACCGCTTCGTGGACCCGGTGGACCAACAGGCCTATCTGTACACACAGTTCGAGGTTCCGGACGCACGCCGCGTGTTCGCCTCGTTCGAGCAGCCGGACCTGAAGGCGACCTTCCGGTTCACCGTGAAGGCGCCGACGGGCTGGACGGTGATCTCCAACTCACCGACGCCGGAGCCCAAGGGACCCGATGGGAACGTGTGGGCCTTCGAGCCCACCCCGCGCATTTCCTCGTACATCACCGCGCTGATCGTGGGCCCGTACCACTCGGTGCACTCCTCGTACGAGGGCCCGGCCGGGCAGTCGGTGCCGCTGGGCATCTACTGCCGCCCCTCGCTCGCCGAGTTCCTCGACGCGGACGAGATCTTCGCGGTGACCCGGCAGGGCTTCGACTGGTTCCAGGAGAAGTTCGACTACGCCTACCCGTTCGCCAAGTACGACCAGCTCTTCGTGCCGGAGTTCAACGCGGGCGCGATGGAGAACGCGGGCGCGGTCACCATCCGCGACCAGTACGTGTTCCGCTCGAAGGTGACGGACGCCGCGTACGAGGTGCGGGCCGAGACCATCCTGCACGAGCTCGCCCACATGTGGTTCGGCGACCTGGTGACGATGGAGTGGTGGAACGACCTGTGGCTGAACGAGTCGTTCGCCACCTACACCTCGATCGCCTGCCAGGCGTACGCGCCCGGCTCCAAGTGGCCGCACTCCTGGACCACGTTCGCCAACTCGATGAAGACCTGGGCCTACCGCCAGGACCAGCTTCCCTCGACGCACCCGATCATGGCGGACATCCGCGACCTGGACGACGTCCTGGTCAACTTCGACGGCATCACGTACGCCAAGGGCGCCTCGGTCCTGAAGCAGCTCGTGGCGTACGTCGGCATGGACGAGTTCTTCCAGGGCGTGCAGGCGTACTTCAAGGCGCACGCGTTCGGCAACACCCGCCTGTCCGACCTGCTCGGCGCGCTGGAGAAGACGAGCGGGCGCGACCTGAAGACCTGGTCGAAGGCGTGGCTGGAGACGGCGGGCATCAACGTGCTGCGCCCCGAGATCACGACGGACGCATCCGGCGCCATCACGTCGTTCACGGTCCTGCAGGAGGCTCCCGCGCTGCCGGCCGGCGCGAAGGGCGAGCCGACGCTGCGCCCGCACCGCATCGCGATCGGCTTCTACGACCTGGACGGGGCGGGCAAGCTGGTCCGTACGAACCGGTTCGAGCTGGACATCGAGGCCGCCGCCCGCACCGAGGTCGAGCTGCCCGCGGGTACGTCCCGCCCGGCGGTCGTCCTCCTGAACGACGACGACCTGTCGTACGCGAAGGTCCGCCTCGACGAGGAGTCGCTGCGGGTCGTCACCGAGCACCTGGGCGACTTCGCCGAGTCCCTGCCGCGCGCCCTGTGCTGGGCCTCGGCCTGGGACATGACCCGCGACGGCGAGCTCGCGACGCGCGACTACCTGGCGCTGGTCCTGTCGGGCATCGCCAAGGAGTCCGACATCGGTGTGGTGCAGTCCCTGCACCGCCAGGTGAAGCTGGCCATCGACCTGTACGCGGCACCCGAGTGGCGCGACGCGGGCCTGACCCAGTGGACGGACGCGACGCTGGCGCACCTGCGCACCGCCGAGCCGGGCAGCGACCACCAGCTGGCGTGGGCCCGCGCCTTCGCGGCGACGGCCCGCACGCCGCAGCAACTCGACCTGCTCCAGGGCCTGTTGACGGGTGCGGAGACCATCGAGGGCCTCGCCGTGGACACCGAGCTGCGCTGGGCGTTCGTGGAGCGGCTCGCGGCGACGGGCGTCTTCGACGAGCCGGAGATCGCGGCGGAGCTGGACCGCGACAAGACGGCCGCGGGCGAGCGCCACGCGGCGACCGCCCGGGCCGCGCGCCCGACGCCGGAGGCGAAGGCCGAGGCGTGGGCGTCGGTGGTGGAGGGCGACACGCTCCCGAACGCCGTCCAGGAAGCGGTGATCGGCGGCTTCGTCCAGACGGACCAGCGCGAACTGCTGGCCCCGTACTCGGCGAAGTTCTTCTCCGCGGTGAAGTCCGTATGGGAGTCCCGCTCGCACGAGATCGCCCAGCAGATCGCGGTGGGCCTGTACCCGTCCCTCCTGGTCTCCCAGGAAACCCTGGACGCGACGGACGCCTGGCTGTCCTCGGCCGCCCCGAACGCGTCCCTGCGCCGCCTGATCTCGGAGTCCCGCTCGGGCGTGGAGCGGGCGCTGCGGGCCCGAGTGGCCGACGCGGAAGCCGCGTAGCGGGGGGCGGGGTGAGGGGGGCGGTTCCCTGCGGGGCTGCCCCCCACCCCGCCGCTTCCCGAAACCCTCCGGGGGAGGCCGTAACAGGAGTGGCACTTCCCCGTGGGGGCTCCGCCCCCAGACCCCCGGCGGGGCTACGCCCCTGCACCCCGCTCCTCAAACGCCGGAGGGGCTGGGGTGGGGGTGTACCTGCAGGCCGTGGGTGGTTGCTCGCGCAGTTCCCCGCGCCCCTAAAGCCGCCTTCGACCGCAGACCATGCGTGGCTGGCCGCGCCCACGCGACGGACCGGCCCCAAGAACCCGCCTCTCGCCGCCGGAGGCTTTCGGGAAGGGGCGGGGTGGGGGAAATGAGACCCGCCCGGCGAACGGGCGTCGCATGCGCAGCCGTCCGCCGGGCGGAAGAGGAGGTAGGTAGAGATGGAGGGACCGGAGGTCAGGCGGTCAACTCCGCGTAGCGGCTGCGGAGTTCGGCCGCTCCCGCCGCCGTCAGCACACCGTGCAGCCGCATCCGGGCCACCCCGCCGTCCGGGAACGCGTCGAGGCGGACGTGCGTCGCCACCGCCTGCGCCGGAAGGCGGAACCGGTGCAGCGTGTCGGGCTCAAGCCGCGTACGCGGGATGATCTCGAACCACTCCCCCGTCTCGCCGTTGCGCCCGCTCAGCGCGACCCACCCCGCCGAGTTCCCCTTCAGGTACGCCGTGTCGATCTCGACCGCCCTGATCGCCCCCTGTGCGACCAGCCGGAAGCGCACCCAGTCGTTGGTGTCGCGGACGCGGCGACGCCGGTTCTCCCAGCCGTCGTCCATCTTCTGCGACGTCCCCGGCAGGATGATCTGCGTCGGCGAGGAGTAGAACTTGTCCGACGCGTCCTCGTACGAACCGCCGTTGGCGACCGCCACGAGGTCGATCGTGCCCAGCGTGTCGAGCCACTCCGGGTCGGGGACGACCTCGCCGTACACGCGCAGGCGGGCCACGCCGCCGTCGGGGTGCTGGCAGAGCCGGACGTGGGTGTAACGGCGGCCCGTAGTGATGTCAAAACCGTTCTCGGCGTGGCCGCGCACCGGCGTCGGCGGGACGATCTCGTCCCACTTCACGTCGTCGGCGAGCAGTTGCTCGGGGCTGGGCGAGCCCTCGACCGCCGTGGCCTGTACGGAGATTCGCTGCGGGTAGTTGCCGCGGAAGTGCGCCGTGTCGACGACGATCCCCTTGATCACGCCGGGCGCGCCGAGCCGTACGAGCGCCCAGTCGTGATCCTCGGGCGCGGGGAAGACGTGGTCGGCGTCCGCGCCGCGACGGCGGCGGGTCTCCCAGCCGTCCATGATCTTGCCCTTGTGCCCGAAGTGCTCCGGGTCGAACACGGCCCGCTCGCGGACGAGCAGGTTCTCGCGCTCGGCGAAGAACTCGTCGTTGGCGGCGATGACTCCGGCGCCGAGCCGGCGGTCCGCGAGGTCGACGAGCTCGGTGAACGCGAAGTCACCGGAGCGGTAGTCGGCGTACGGGTCGCCACCTCCATAGGGGGCGGCGTCGTTGGCGTGCGGGTCCTCGGTGGAGGCGTGGTCGGCGATGTTCTCGGTGGCGGAAGTCATGACCCGACTCTCGCCCGCCCCCACCCTCCACGTCCATCGAAAGTTTTCGCACAGTCTGTTCAGTGATACTGAACGGACTGGACGGTCCTGGCAGCTTGTTGCCAGCTTCCGGCGGGCCGCCCCGCCCCTGCCAGACTCCCGCCATGACCACGACCTCAGAAATCATCACCGCGGCCGCCGCGGGCACCTGGCGGCTCGGCGACCTGACCGTCAACCGGATCGGCTTCGGCGCGATGCGCCTGCCGCAGCAGGGCGCGGCCCTGCGCGCCGATGCCGCATCGAGCGACCGGGAACGGTCAATCGCCGTACTGCGCAAGGCAGTTGAGCTCGGCGTCAATCACATCGACACCGCCGCGTTCTACTTCTCGCCGCTGCGTTCCGCGAACGAGCTGATCGGCCGGGCCCTCGCCCCGTACGCGGACGATCTCGTCGTCACCACCAAGGTCGGGCCCACCCGGGTCCCGTCGGGCGAGTGGGGCGAGCACGCCAGGACGCCCGAGGCGCTGCGCGGGCAGGTCGAGGAGAACCTGCGCCAGCTCGGCCGCGACCACCTGGACGTGGTGAACCTGCGCATCACCGGCACCGATTCGATCGCCGAGCGCTTCGGCGCGCTGGCCGAGCTGCGCGAGGCGGGGCTCATCCGCCACCTGGGCCTGTCCAACGTGGGCCCCGCGCACCTCGACGAGGCGCTGGCGATCGCACCCGTCGTGTGCGTGCAGAACCCGTACGGCATCGGCGCGCCCGCGGCGCAGGAGGAGATGCTCCGGCTGTGCGGCGAGCGGGGGATCGCGTTCGTGCCGTTCTACGCGATCGCGGGGGCCGGGCGCGAGACGGGCGCGGGTGGCGCGGAGAGCGAGGCGGTGCTGGCCGTCGCGCGCGAGCGCGGGGTGAGCGCGGCGCGGGTCCGGCTCGCGTGGACGCTGCACCGCGGCCCTCACGTCCTGGCCATCCCCGGCACCGGCGACCCGGCCCACCTCGTCGACAACGTGGCGGCGGGCGGCCTGCGCCTGACCGACGCCGAGCTCGCCCGCCTGGACGCGCCCGCGAAAACCGCTTAACCGGCGGGGCGTGCGTTCGCGACGTCCCGCAGCGCGGCCAGCACCCGGGCCAGGGCGGGGCCCTCCTCCGCGCCGCGCCGCACGGCGGCCACGACGTGACGCCGAGGCTGGTCCGCGCTGAGTATCCGCATGACGACGCCCGCGCGCCGGTCGGCCGCGGCCATCCGGGGCACCAGGGCGACGCCCATCCCGGCCTCCACCATGGCCAGGATCGCGGTCCAGCCGGCCGCGCTGTGCGCCTGCTCGGGGACGAATCCGGCCGCCTCGCAGGCCGCCGTGGTGATCTCCGACCAGGGGCCGCTGCCGCCGAAGATCCACGGCTCGTGTGCCAGGTCGGCGAGCCTGAGGCCCGGTTCGGCGGCGAGCGGGTGCCCGGCGGGCAGCGCCACGTCGAGGGGGTCGGTGAGCAGCGGAAGCAGCGCGAACTTCGGGTCGCGGGCGCTCGGCGCATGGGCGGCGAGGGAGAGGGCGAGGTCCACGGTCCCGGCCGAGAGCAGCTCGTACGCCTCGGCCGCCTCGGCCTCCCGCACCCGTACCTCAAGGGCCGGATGGCTGCGGCGCAGCTGCTGCACGGCCGGTACGACGAGGGCGGGCACGGCGGTCGAGAACGCCCCGATCCGCACCTCGCCCGCCTCACCCTGGAGGTAGCCCGTCAACTCGGCGTCCGCGCGCTCCAGTTGGGCGAATACGGCCTCGGCGTGGCGCAGCACGAGATGGGCGGCGTCGCTGAGGCGGACCCGGCGGCCGTGCGCTTCGAGCAGCGTCACACCAAGCTGTTTGGCGAGGTTGGACAGCTGCTGCGAGACCGCCGAGGGCGTCATCATGAGCACCTCGGCGGTCGCGGTCACGGTGCCCTGCTCGCGCAGGGTCCGCAGGATGTGCAGCTTCTTGATGTCCCACTCGCTCATGGGACGCAACATACCGGCGCCTCCCCCGGGCGGTTCACCTGCGGGATCCGAGGACGACCCCGCCGAGGATGAGCGCCATGCAGACCAGCTGCGCCGGGCCCATCGCCTCGCCGAGCAGCGGGTAGGAGAGCAGGGCCACGCAGACCGGCTGGAGGTAGTAGACGACTCCGGCGCGGGCGGCGCCGATCAGCGCGATCGCCTTGTTCCAGGCGAAGAAGGCGACGGCGGAGGAGAGCACGCCGACGTAGAGGAGCGGGCCGACCGTGCCGGGCGTCGCGGCGAAGCCGCCCTGGACCGCGAGGCTGGCCCCGTACACCGGGGCCAGCATGAGCGCGCCGAGCACGAAGGTGGTGAACAGGAAGGCGAGCGGACCGAGTTCGGCCGGGCGGCGCTTGAGGAGCACGCTGTACGAGGCGAAGCTGAGGGCGGCCGCGACCATCCACAGGTCGCCGGGCGCGAGGTCGAGATCGAGCGAGCCCTTGCTGACCAGGAGCAGCACTCCGGCCACGGCGACGAGCAGCCCGATGGTGCGCCGGGCACCGAGCCGGCCGCCGGTGAGGCGCTCGTGGACGGCCATCAGGACCGGCGAGGCAGCCATGATCATGCCCATGTTGCCGGCCGAGGTGGAGGTTCCGGCCTGGTTGACGAGGGTGTTGTACACGGTGATGCCGAGCAGCGAGGCGACCGTCAGGTATCCCAAGTGGCGCCGGATCAGGTCCCGTTGGCGCCAGGCCTCCCGGACGGCGAAGGGGGCGACCGCCACGATCGCGATCAGCCAGCGCCAGAACGCGGCCTGGATGGGTGGCACCGAGTCGTGCAGGGCCCGGGAGGCGACGAAGCTCCCGGACCAGACGACCGTCGCCACGGCCGCGAAGACGAGCCCGAGCCCGGAGGCCCCGCCCCCCCTCGTGGCCGCGGTGGCGCGCGGCGTGCTGCGGACTCGGTCCAGGACGGTCACGATGACTCCGTTTCGGTGCGTGGGGTTTGCCGGCGCCTGGTGTGGCGCTTGATGTGCCCTTACCGTCGCACCGAGCGACTTGTCACGTCCATCGAAAGTTTCAGTGATTTATCTTCAGCAGAGCTGAAAGATCGAGCGGACGTGTCCGCTGCCTCGGCGGGCTTCTTGGGGGCGGCCTGGCCGGCCAGGGTGGCACCGAAGGCGATGGCCATCCCGAGGAGCTGCACGGGGGCGAGGGCCTGGCCGAGTGCCGCCCAGCCGATGACGGCGGCGGTGAGCGGGGAGAGCGGGCCGAGGAAGGTGACGGAGGTCGCGGTCATGCGGCCGATGCCGCGGAACCAGAGCCAGTACGCGACGGCGGTGTTCACCAGGGCGAGGTAGACGTATCCGGCGAGGTTGCGCCCGTCGAGCGCGGGCGGGGCGCCCTCGACGAAGAAGGCGACCGGCGCGATGAGGAGCCCGCCCGCGGCGAGCTGCCACCCGGTCAGAACCAGCGGTCCGACGCCCTCCGGCCGCCCCCAGCGCTTGGTGAACACGGTCCCGGCGGACATCGACGCCGAGGAGCCGAGCGCGGCGATCACCCCGATCGCGTCGAAGGCACCGGCCGCCTTGAGGACCACGAGGCTGACCCCGAGGGCTGCGGCGATGCCGGTGAGCAGGCTCCGCAGGGTGGGCTTCTCGCCGAGGAACAGGGCGGCGAGCCCCGCGACCCACAGCGGCCCGACCGACCCGACCACGGCCGCCATGCCGCCGGGCAGCCGGTACGCGGAGAGGAAGAGCAGCGGGAAGAACGCCCCGATGTTGAGCGCCCCGAGCACGACCGCCTTCCACCACCAGTCACCTCTGGGCAGCCGTCTGGTGAGCGCTATGAGCGCGAGCCCGGCGGGCAGGGCCCGCATCATGCCGGTGAACAACGGGCGGTCCGCGGGCAGGAATTGAGTGGTGACGAAGTAGGTGGAGCCCCAGGAGACGGAGGCGAGGGCGGTGAGGCCCACGGTGACGAGCCGGTTCTGGTTCATGTGACTTCTGACTTCCCTGTCGGTTCTGGTTCGTGGGACGTGCTGTCCGTGCAGGTGCGGATCGCTGTCGACTGCGGGCCCGCACCGGGCATTTCAGCCCGTCCGGCGTTTGAGGACGAGCGCCCTTAAGGCGCGAACGGGGTCTGGGGCGGAGCCCCAGGAGCCCATTCACCCCCGGAGGGTTTGGGGAAGGGGCGGGGTGGGGCACGCAACCCGCCCGGCGAGAGCGACCCGTACCGCCCCGCCCGGCAGCACCCGCTCAAGCCGCACCACCACCCCCGCCGCCACCAGCGACGTACCGACCAGCACGGCCCACGGCAGCCGCCCGTCGACCGACATCAGCGCGGTGAAGAGCGACGGCGCGAGCGCCGCGGAGAGCGACCAGGACAGCTGGTACGCCGCCAAGTACCGTCCCCGAAGCGCCTCCGGCGCGGCCGCCACCGACAGCGCCCCGGCGGACGGGCTGTGGACGAGCTCGCCCATCGTGTACAGCGCGACGATGAGCAGCAGCGCCCCGCCGAGCACGACCCCCGAGCCGGGCCGGAACGTACCGAGCACGATCTGCGCGGCGAACGCGGCGGCGAAGAGGAGCGAGCCGAGGGCCGAGGAGCGGGTGCGCCGGGCGCCGCGGGAACGGACCCGCGCCGCGACCACGACCCCGCCCGCCGCGCACATCACCGTGTTGAGCGTGAACGCGGTGCCGGTGATGGCCTGGGGCCCGTGCAGCCAGGTGGTGATGTAGAGCGGGAAGAGGACGGAGAGGGCCGAATACCCCAGCGCGTTGAGGAAGTTGGCGGCGGTGAGCCCGAGGAAGGGCCGGTCGGCGAAGACCTGCCGGTAGCCGGCGGACGGCCGGGCCGCGCCCTCGACGGGTGCCCGTCGCTCGGCCCGTACGCCCCGCATGAGCAGGGCCGCGAGCGCGAAGCTGGCCGCGTTGAGCCAGGCCGCCGCGGTGAACCCGGCGTCCCCGGCGAACCCGACGACGAGCGAGGCGAGCAGCGAGCCGGCGCCGAGTCCGCCGTTGCGCAGGGCGCGCGAGGAGGCCTGGAGCCGGTCCCGGTCGGCGCCCTGGGCGACCTCGCCGAGCAGCGACTGCTGTACGGCGGGGAAGGCCCGGTCACCGAAGGCGGTGGCGAGCGCGACGGCGGCGAACGCGGGGAGGGAGTGGGCGAAGGGGTACAGGAGGAAGCCCGTGCCCCGCACTCCGTACAGCAGGAGCTGCACGCGTCTCGCCCCGTACCGGTCGACGGCGGCCCCGGCGAGCGGCAGCGCGCCCAGCCCGAGCAGCCCCACGACGGTGAGCACGAGTCCGACGGTGGCGAACGGGAGCCCGGTGACGTGGTGGAAGAACACCAGGCTGAACGGCACGTACATCCCGGAGCCGGTCGCGTCGACGGCCATGGCGACGAGCATCCGGCGTTCCCCGGCTATGCGGGGGATGCGGGTACGGCTGCGGAACGCACGCATGGGGACTCCGGGGTGCTCGGGGTTCGCGGTGATGGATGGTTCGGCCTGATAGCTCGATGGAAAGTAGCTTACTCGTAAGCTACTTTCCGTCAAGCAACTTTCTTGCGTCCGACTCAATGGCCTCGGATACTGGGTCTCATGACTGCCGCGAAGACGACTCACCCGGCTCCCCCGACGCCCGCCGAGCCGCTGCCCGACGCCCCCTCGGACGCGGTGGACGCGATCACCGACCAGTGGGCGGCGGTCCGCCCGGACCTCGAAACGGTCCCGATGGCGGTGTACGGCCGGATCTACCGGATCGCGCGCGCGATGGGCGAGCGGATGGACAAGGAGTACGCGAAGTTCGGCATCGGGCGCGGGGAGTTCGACGTCATCGCCACGCTGCGCCGCTCGGGCGAGCCGTACACGCTGTCGCCGCGGCAGCTTTCGGCGACGCTGATGCTGACGACGGGGGGGATGACGGGGCGGCTCGACAAGCTGGAGAAGGCGGGGCTGTTGCGTCGCAGCCCCGATCCGACGGATCGCAGGGGTCTGCGGGTGACCCTCACGGAGAAGGGGCTGGCCCTGGTGGAGGAGTCGGTGACGGCCGGGCTGGCCGCCCAGACCGAGCTTCTCACTTCCGCGCTGGATGCGGAGGAGGCGGCTCAACTGTCCGCGCTGCTGCGGAAGTTGCTGGCGGCGCACTGAGGCGCGGGGCCATCCGCAGGGGGCGGGCGGACGGCAAACACCCGCCCGGCTCGCCCGGCCCTCAAAGGGGGCGGAGCGAGCCGGGCGGGAAGATCAGGCCGACAACCCGGCTACGCCTTCTTCGGCGCCTTCCGGGACTTGTCGAGGACCATGACCAGTCCGGCGATAATCGCGAACAGCGCGATGGGCGCGACCACGAACAGACCGATCGTGTCGATCACGCTCAGGCCGGGCCCCGGGTCGTCACCGTCGTCGCGCGTGAGCGCGAGCGCGGGGGACGACATGAGCAGCATCATCAGCGTCGTTCCGGCTGCTACGGCGCCGGCGCGCAGGGCGTTCTTCTTGTCCACGGTGCAAACGTAGCGAACGCCTAAGAGGGCCGCGCGCCCGGGGGTGCCGTACGGGGACCGACAGCGCTGAACACCCGCATCAGCGCGTGCAGCCGAGGCGAGCCCACGATCGCCTCCAGCGTCAGCGGCTGCCCGTCCGGCCCCGCCACCGGCAGGCGCCAGTTGGGGTACTCGTCCCACGTGCCCGGCAGGTTCTGCGGTCTGCGGTCGCCCACCGCGTCCGGCAGCCACACGCCCACCATCCGGGCCGGGGTGCGCAGCAGGAAGCCGTAGATCGCGCGGATCTCCGCCTCCTCGTCGCCGGGGGCGTCGGGGAGGAGGCCCAGGCGTTCCAGGTAGCCGAGCCACTCGGCCACCTCCGCGCGGGCCGCGTGCTGCTCCTGGGCGAGCGGGGTCGCGAGGAGGCCGAGGCGGTGGCGGAGCTGGACGTGTTCGCCGGTGAGGCGGGCCGCCGTGGACGGCAGGTCGTGGGTGGTGGCGGTGGCCACGCAGCCCGACCGCCAGGATTCGGGGGGCAGGGGACGCCCCGTACCCGTCCAGTCGCGCTCGAACCAGAGGACCGACGTGCCAAGCACACCCCGCTCGGCCAGGGCCTCGCGCACGCCCGGTTCGACCGTGCCCAGGTCCTCCCCTATGACGACCGCGCCCGCGCGGTGCGCCTCCAGGGCGAGGACGGCGAGCATCGCCTCCGCGTCGTAGTGGACGTACGTGCCGTCGGTCGGCGGGTGCCCCTCCGGCACCCACCAGAGGCGGAACAGACCCATCACGTGGTCGATGCGCAGGGCGCCCGCGTGGCGCAGGAGGCCCTGGAGCAGTCCGCGGTACGGGGCGTAGCCGCCGGCGGCGAGGACGTCGGGGCGCCAGGGCGGCAGGCCCCAGTCCTGGCCGCGCGCGTTGAAGGCGTCCGGGGGCGCACCGATCGACATGCCGGGCGCGTACGCGTCCTGCTGGGCCCAGGCGTCGGCGCCCTCGGGGTGCGCGCCGACCGCGAGGTCGTGGACGAGGCCGACCGGCATGCCCGCCTCGCGGGCGGCGCGCTGGGCCGCGGCGAGCTGGGTGTCGGTGAGCCAGGCGAGCCAGGTGTGGAAGTCGACGCGGTCGATGAGCTCGCGGCGGGCGCGGGCGGTCGCGCCGGATCTCGGGTCGCGCAGCCCCTCGGGCCAGCGCCGCCAGTGCGGCCCGTACCGCTCGGCGAGCGCGCACCAGGTGGCGTGGTCCTCCAGGGCCTGGCCCTGCCCGGCGAGGAAGTCGCAGTAGGCGGCCCGGCGGCCGGGCGCGAGCGGCACCCGGTGCAGGATGTCCAGGGCCTCGCGCTTGAGCTCCCACACGGCGTCCCGGTCGATCAACTCCCCCTTGACCAGGACCCGTTGACGCAGGGCGGCAGCGCGCACGGTCAGCCCGTCGAGTCCGGCCCGCTCGGTGGCGTACGCGTACTCGGGGATGTCCTCGATGCGCAGGTGTACGGGATCGGGGAAGCGGCGCGAGGAGGGGCGGTAGGGGGACGGGTCGGTCGGGGCGCCGGGTACGGCCGCGTGCAGCGGGTTGACCTGCACGAACCCGGAGCCGAGCGTGCGGCCCGACCAGCTCGCGAGCTCCGCGAGGTCGCCGAGGTCTCCCATGCCCCAGGAGCGGGTGGAGAGCAGCGAGTAGAGCTGGACGAGGAAGCCGTGGGTCCGGGACGGGGGCTGCGGCACGCCGTGCGGCGCGACGATCAGCGTCGCGGTCGCCGTGCGCCCGTCTCGGTGGCGGACCTCCAACTGGTGTACACCCAGCGGGAGTTGATCGGCCGGCGTGCCGATGACCGTCAGCTCGTCGCAGAGGCCCGGGACCGGCCCGTCGCCCCAGCGCACCAGCGTCGGGGGCAGCAGACGCTCCGCCTCGGCGGCTTCGGCGGCGGCCAGGGCCCGGCGCAGCGCGGCCGGGGTCGACGCGTCCACGCCGAGTGCGGCGAGGACGGCGACCACCGTGGCGTCCGGCACCTCGACGGTGACGCCCGCCGACGGGGAGTACGACGTGGCCACGCCGTGCCGGGCGGCGAGCCGGGCCAGGGCCATGGCCTCAGAACCCCGCGGCGGCGGCGGCCACCGGCGTGGGCTCGCTGGTCAGGGGGGCCGTCTCGGCCATGGGGGGTTCGCTGATCAGGGGCTCGGCGTCGGCCATCGGGGGCTCGCTGGTCAGCGGCTGCTCGGGGGCGGGGGCGACCACGGGGGCCTCCAGGTTCGGTGGACGGCAGGGACAGAGGTGCCCTACCCAGCGGGCGGCCCGCCAGACGTACCGCCGCTCACAAGCTCGTACCGCACGCATCGCACCAGGCATATCAGACAGATCGGCCACTCGCATTGACACCCTCGGCAGACGGGTGGTGGGCTCGTGACTCACGCCGTGTCAGGTGAGGAGTGGCCCGTGCAGCTCGGTCGCGGGAAGAGGGCGACAGCGCTTGCGATCGCCGTGATCGGCGGCCTGATCGGCGCCGCACCCGGCGCCCTCGCCGCCCCCTCCGGCCCCTCCCTCACCGCCTCCGATCCGGCCCTGGACGCGGGCCCGCTGCCCGAGGTGTGGCCTCGGCCACAGTCCCTGACGCCCGCCGGGTCGCCGGTCGCTTTCGGCGGCGAGGCGGTGCTGCTCGCGGACCCCGGCGCCGATCCGTACGCCGTGCAGGCCGTGGCGGATCTCCTGAAGGCGGCCGGGGTGCGCACCCTGCACCGCCAACTGCCGGGCAGCGGGCCGGTGTTCAGGATCGGCGGGCCCGGCGCCGATGACGCGCTGCGGGCGCTGCGGGTGCCCGCGCGGGGCGATCTGCCGGCCGGCGGCTACCGGATCGGGGTCGGCCGGGTCGCCGGGCGGGACACGGTGGCGCTGGACGGGGTGGGCGACGACGGCCTCTTCCACGCCGCGCAGACGCTGCGCCAGTTGCTCGGCAAGGACAGGCACGGCGACGGGCGGATCCCGGGCCTCGCGGTGCGCGACTGGCCGGGCACGGCCGTGCGCGGCACCACCGAGGGCTTCTACGGCCAGTCCTGGACCCTCGAACAGCGCCTGGACCAGCTGGACTTCATGGGCCGCACCAAGCAGAACCGTTACCTGTACGCGCCGGGCGACGACCCGTACCGCCAGGCCCAGTGGCGCGACCCGTACCCCGCCGAGCAGCGGGACGCCTTCCGGGCGCTCGCGGACCGGGCGGCCCGCAACCACGTGACGCTGGCCTGGGCGGTGGCGCCCGGCCAGGAGCTGTGCCTGTCCTCGGACGCCGATGTCGCCAGGCTGAACCGCAAGTTCGACGCGATGTGGGCGCTCGGGGTGCGGGCGTTCCAGTTGCAGTTCCAGGACGTCTCGTACAGCGAGTGGCACTGCGGCGCGGACGCGGAAACGTTCGGCTCGGGGCCCGAGGCCGCGGCCAGGGCGCATTCCCGGGTGGCCAACGCGGTCGCCGCCCATCTCGCTTCGGCCCACCCGGGTTCGCAGCCGCTGTCGCTGATGCCGACGGAGTACTACCAGGACGGCGCCACCAAGTACCGCGGTGCCCTGTCGGCCGCGCTCGCTCCGGGGGTGCAGGTCGCCTGGACCGGGGTCGGGGTCGTGCCGCGCACCATCAGCGGCTCCCAACTCGCGGGCGCCCGCACTGCGTTGGGCCATCGGCTCGTCACGATGGACAACTACCCGGTCAACGACTACGCGCCGGGCCGGATCTTCCTCGGCCCCTACACCGGCCGCGAGCCGGGTGTCGCGACGGGCTCGGCGGCGCTGCTCGCCAACGCGATGGAGCAGCCCGCCGCGTCCCGCATCCCGCTGTTCACGGCCGCCGACTTCGCGTGGAACCCGCAGGGCTACCAGCCGCAGGAGTCCTGGCGGGCCGCCGTCGACGACCTGGCGGGCGGCGATCCGTCGGTCCGCGAGGCGCTGACGGCGCTCGCCGGCAACGACGCCTCCTCCGTGCTCGGCGGCCCCGAGTCGGCGTACCTGCGCCCGCTCATGGACGCGTTCTGGACCGCGCGCACGGGCCCGGACGCGGTGGCGCGCGACCGGGCGGCCAAGGAGCTGCGCGCCGCGTTCACGGTGATGCGGCAGGCCCCGCAGCGCCTCGCGGACTCGGCGGTGGGCGGTGAACTGGGGCCCTGGCTCGACCAGTTGGCGCGTTACGGGCAGGCCGGTGAGCTCGCCGTCGATCTGCTCCAGGCCCAGTCGGCCGGGGACGGCGAGGCGGCCTGGCGGGCCTCGCTGGCCCTGGCTCCGGTGCGCGAGGCGGCCGCTCGGGCCCCGGTCACCGTCGGCGAGGGCGTCCTGGGCGCGTTCCTGGACCGGGCGGTGCGGGAGGCCGACGCCTGGACGGGCGCGGACCATCCGGCGGCCAACGTCACCGAGGCGCCGGACGCCTACACGGTCGGGCTCGGCGGCGGCCGCCCGGTCCAGGCGCTGACCGTGCTGGCGAAGCCGGGCACCACCGGCGAGGTCCAGGCGCACATCCCGGGCGACGAGTGGCGCACCCTGGGCCCGCTCGACGCGTCCGGGTGGACCCAGATCGCGGCGAACGGCGTGCGGGCCGATGCGGTGCGGGTGTCCGGCGGCTCGTCGGGGGTGGATCGCCTGGTGCCCTGGTACGCGGACCAGCCGCGGGCCCACCTGGCCCTGGACCCGGCCTCGACGGACGCCGAGATCGGCGGAGCCGCGCGGCGCGTCACGGCCTCGGTGGCGGCGATGGGGCCCGATGACGTGAGCGGCGCGCTGACCGCGAAGCCCCCGCGGGGCATCACGGTGCGGCTCCCCCGGGACACGACGGTGGCCCGCGGCACGAGCGCCGACGTGCCGGTCGAGGTGAGCGTCGCGAAGGGCACGCCCGCGGGCGCGTACGAGGTGCCGCTGTCCTTCGCGGGCCGTCAGACCACGCTGACCGTGCGGGCCTATCCGCGTACCGGCGGCCCCGACCTGATCGCGGGCGCCAAGGCGACCTCTTCCGGCGACGCGGACCCGTCCTTCCCGGCCCGCGCGGCGGCCGACGGCGACCCGGCGACCCGCTGGGCCTCGCTCCCCGACGACGCCGCCTGGTGGCAGGCCGAGCTCGCCGGGCCCGCCCGGGTCGGCCTGGTGGTGCTCCAGTGGCAGGGCGCCGGTGCCGCGCGGTACGAGGTGCAGGTGTCGTCGGACGGGCGTAGCTGGCGTACGGCAGCGGCCGTAGGCGAGGGGAAGGGCGGGCGTGAGGTCGTCCACCTGGACGCGAAGGACGCCCGCTTCATCCGGGTCCAGGGGATGCGGCGGGCGTCGGAGTCCGGCTATGCGCTGTGGTCGGTCGAGGCGTACGCCGTCAGGGACGGTTCATAGCCGGGTGGACGACAGGGCCCGGATCGCGTCAGGCGGAGATGCCGTCGATCCGGGCCAGGGCGTCGTCCGCGCCGAAGGGTTGGAGGTAGGGCAGCCAGCGCGGGTCGCGGTGCCCCGTGCCGATGATCCGCCAGGCGAGGCCGGTGGGCGGGGCGGGCTGGTGGCGAAGGCGCCAGCCGAGCTCCATGAGGTGGCGGTCCGCCTTGACGTGGTTGCAGCGCCGGCAGGCGGCGACCACGTTCTCCCAGGCGTGCTGGCCGCCGCGGCTGCGCGGGATGACGTGGTCGACGCTGGTTGCGACGCCACCGCAGTACATGCAGCGGCCGCCGTCCCGGGCGAACAGGGCACGGCGGGTCAGCGGAACGGGCCCCCGGTAGGGGACCCGTACGAATCTCTTGAGCCGCACGACGCTGGGCGCCGCGACGGCACGGGTCGCGCTATGCATGAAGGCGCCGGACTCCTCAAGGCTGACGGCCTTGTTTTCGAGGACGAGGACGAGCGCGCGACGGAGCGGTACGACGCCGAGGGGCTCGTACGACGCATTGAGGACCAGGACATGCGGCACGGGTGCCTCCTATTACGCCGGCGGCGCGTGGCTCGCGCCGGGACGATCTGCTCTCCAGTCTCTCCTCATGGCTGGTCGAAGCGCCACCACGTCCAGGTAACGGGCCCGAAGTGTTTTCGACCACACCCCCTACTTTCCCAGGCGCGGCGCCCCTCTCCCTCGAACACGTCAACGGAGCACAGCTCTTGCCCCGTTAGTGTGGTGGGTCTGCCGCCGCTTCGGCCGGCACCGCAACGCTGGAGGTTCCTGCCGTGAACTGGTCCGCCGTCCTGGCCGACGGATCGCCGCCGCCCACACCCGCGACGCTCCAAGACGCCCAGAAGTCGGCCACCGAGGCCGCGGGCTGGGTGGAGCAGAACTGGTCGACGTGGCTGTACGTCGGATTCCGCATCCTCCTGATCATCGTCATCGCCTCGGTCCTGAGAGTCCTGGTCCGGCGGGCCCTGACCAAGCTCATAGAGCGGATGAACCGCAGCGCCCAGGCGGTGGAGGGCACCGCACTCGGCGGACTGCTCGTGAACGCGGAGCGGCGCCGCCAGCGCTCGGAGGCCATCGGCTCGGTGCTGCGCTCGGTGGCATCGTTCCTGATCATGGGCACGGCCGCCCTGATGGTGCTCGGCGTCCTGAACATCGACCTGGCCCCGCTGCTCGCCTCGGCGGGTGTGGCGGGCGTGGCGATCGGCTTCGGCGCCCGCAACCTGGTCACGGACTTCCTGTCCGGCGTGTTCATGATCCTGGAGGACCAGTACGGCGTCGGCGACTCCATCGACGCGGGCGTCGCCTCGGGCGAGGTGATCGAGGTCGGCCTGCGCGTGACGAAGCTGCGGGGCGCGGACGGCGAGATCTGGTACGTCCGCAACGGCGAGATCAAGCGCATCGGCAACCTGTCCCAGGGCTGGGCGACGGCCGGGGTGGACGTCCGCGTCCGTGCGTCCGAGGACCTGGAGCGGCTGCGTACGGTGATCAACGAGGCGACCGAGTCCATGGCGAAGGACGAGCCGTGGAACGAGCGCCTGTGGGGTCCGGTGGAGATCCTGGGCCTCGACGAGGTACTGATCGACTCCATGGTGGTCCGCGTCTCGGCGAAGACCATGCCGGGCAAGGCGCTGAGCGTGGAGCGGGAACTGCGCTGGCGGATCAAGGTGGCCCTGGACGCGGCGGGCATCCGCATCGTGGGCGGCCTCCCCCTGACGGAGGAAGCGGCAGCCACGGACCCGTCGGCAGCCGTTGCCGCCCCGTCCGCCCTGGCCAACCCGACCTCCCCGCAGTCGCTGGCCACCAACCCGATCCCGAACCCGAATCTGGCGAAGTAAACGCGCGAACCCCGAGGGGCGCCCCGCAGGAAACCGTTCCGCGGGGTGCCCCTCGGGCGTCGCGCAGGTAACGCTTTGGTAGCCGCCACGCCCCCGCCCATTGACGTGCCGCCGACCCGCGCCCTACGTTTCCCCTCATCGAATAGGAAACTTTCCTAACAGTGGCGTGGAGAAGCAAGCGCCCGAAGGGCAGAGGGGGCAGGGGGATCTGTCGTGGCTGGTAGCACTACCCCAGGGACTCCGCGCGTACTCCGCGCCATGAACGATCGGGCCGCTCTCGATCTGCTCCTGGAGCACGGGCCGCTCTCGCGGACCCGGATCGGCAAGCTCACCGGGCTCTCCAAGCCGACCGCCTCGCAGTTGCTCGCGCGGCTTGAGGCGGCGGGTCTGGTCGTCGCCACCGGCACCACGGCCGGGCGGCCCGGACCCAACGCCCAGTTGTACGCCGTCAACGCAACTGCCGCCTACGTAGCGGGACTTGACGTCACGCCCGAGCGCATCCGCGCCGCCGTCGCCGACGTGGCGGGCCATGTCGTCGGGGAGTTCGAGGTCGCGACCCCCGGGCGGCGCGCCGAGTCCGTGGTGCGGCAGGTGACCGACGCCCTGGACGGGGCGGTCAAGGCCGCCGGGCTCGCGCGGGCCGATGTGCACCGGGTCGTCATCGGCACCCCGGGCGCCTTCGACCCCGGCACCGGGCGGCTGCGCTACGCCTCCCACCTGCCGGGCTGGCACTCCCCCACGCTGCTCGACGAGCTGGCCGCCGCCCTGCCGATGCCCGTCGAGTACGAGAACGACGTCAACCTCGCCGCCATCGCCGAGCAGCGCCTGGGCGCGGCCCGCGGCCACGACGACTTCGTCCTGCTGTGGAACGAGGGCGGGCTCGGTGCCGCGCTCGTCATCGGCGGGCGGCTGCACCGCGGGTTCACCGGCGGCGCGGGCGAGGTCGGCTTCCTGCCGGTGCCGGGCGCTCCCCTCGTACGGCATGTCACCAAGGCGAACTCGGGCGGCTTCCAGGAGCTGGCCGGCGGGCAGGCGCTGCCCCGGCTCGCCCGGGAGCTCGGCGTCGACGGCATCCCCACCGGGACGCCCAACGAAGTGGCCGCCGCCCTGATCACGCGGGGCGCCGCGGCCGGGCAAGGCCCCGAGAAAGAGCTTCTGAACGCGTTCGCCACCGGGCTCGCGACCGGCCTCGCCTCCCTGGTCGCCGTGCTCGACCCGGAGCTCGTCGTCCTGTCCGGCGCCCTGATCGCCGCCGGGGGCGAGCCGCTGCGCGAGCTCGTCCAGACCGAACTCGGCGAGCTGGCCGCCTCCCGGCCCCGCCTCGTCATCGGCGAGGTGGACCGACTCCCCGTACTGCGCGGCGCGTTGGAGGCCGCCCTCGCCACCACGCGCGACGAGGTCTTCGACACCACACGCTGAACCGCCCTTCCCCCTCACCCCTCCGCCCCCTCTCCGGGAGACACCGCCATGCCCAGAATCCGCCGGAAGTCGGCCGCCGCCCTGGCCGCGACCGCGTCCATAGCCCTGCTCGCCTCCGCCTGCACGGGCCAGAGCAGCACCAGCGCGAGCGACGACGCGTCCAAGGACACGACGATCACCTTCTGGCACGGCTGGAACGCCCCCAACGAGGTCAAGGCCATCCAGGCCAATGTGGACGCCTTCCAGAAGGCGCACCCCAACATCCACGTCAAGGTCGTCGGCGACATCAACGACGACAAGATCAACCAGGGGCTGCGCGCGGGCGGCTCCAGCGCCCCCGACGTGGTGTCGTCGTTCACCACGAACAACGTCGGCAAGTTCTGCTCGTCCAACGCCTTCGTCGACCTCGCCCCGTTCCTGAAGAAGGACGGCATCGATCCGGCGAAGACGTTCCCCAAGACCATGAACGAGTACACCCAGTTCCAGGGCAAGCGGTGCGCCCTGCCGCTACTCGGCGATTCGTACGCGCTCTACTACAACAAGGACGCCTTCAAGGCGGCCGGGATCACGGACCCGCCCAAGACGTGGTCCCAGTTCGCGGCGGACGCCAAGACGCTGACCAAGACCAAGGGCGACTCGTACGAGCAGCTCGGCTTCATGCCGAACTACCACGCCTACGAGACGACGACCGAGCACTACCTCGCGCAGTGGTCGCCGACGTACTTCGACACGAGCGGCAAGTCGAACATCGCCAAGGACCCGGCCTTCGAGAAGGGCCTCGCCTTCCAGAAGCAGCTCGTCGACGACCTGGGCGGCTTCACCAAGCTGGAGAAGTACCGCTCGTCGTTCGGTGACGAGTACGGCGACACGAACCCGTTCAACACCGGCCGGCTCGCGATGTCGATGGACGGCGAGTGGCGGCTCGGCATGGCGATGGACAGCAAGCCCAAGTTCGAGATCGGCGTCGCCCCGCTGCCCGTACCCGACGACCAGGTCGGCACGTGGGGCAAGGGCTATCTGACCGGCACCATCGCGGGCATCGCGGCGACCTCGAAGAAGCAGAACGCGGCCTGGGAACTGGTCAAGTTCATGACCACCAACACCGACGCGGTGGTCAACTTCGCCAACGCCATCCACAACGTGCCGTCCACCTTCGACGCCCTCAAGTCACCCAAGCTCCAGGCCGACCCGCGCTTCAAGACCTTCCTGGACATCGCGCAGAACCCGAACTCCACCACCACCCCGGCCTCCGTCAACGGCGGCCAGTACCTGGTGTCGCTGCAGAACCTCGGCTACGACGTCGAGAGCGGCAAGCAGGGCGACATCAAGGCGGGGCTCGCCAAGACCGCCCAGGAGATCGACGCCGCGATCGCGCAGGCGAAGTAGCCCCGCCATGAGCACGACGTACACACTGCGCTCCAAGCACCGCCGCTCGATGCTGCGGACCCTGGCGTTCCTGTCGCCCTGGCTGATCGGCTTCAGCGTCTTCTTCGCCTACCCGCTGATCTCCACGGTCTACTTCTCCTTCACCCACTACGACGGATTCGGCGCGGCCACCTTCGACGGCCTCCAGAACTGGTCGTACGTCCTCAACGACTACCCGCTGTTCTGGCCGGCGCTGCGCAACACCCTGTGGCTGGTGGTCGTGATGGTCGCCTGCCGGGTCGTGTTCGGGCTCGGCGTGGGCATGCTCATCACCAAGATCAAGACGGGGGTGGGCGTCTTCCGCACCCTGTTCTACCTGCCCTACCTCGCCCCGCCGGTCGCGGCCACGCTCGGCTTCGTCTTCCTGCTCAACCCCGGTACCGGGCCGGTCAATTCGCTCCTCGGCGACCTGGGCATCCCCGCCCCGGACTGGTTCACCGACCCGTCCTGGTCCAAGCCCGCGCTCACCCTGCTCGCGGTGTGGGGCGTCGGCGACCTCATGGTGATCTTCATGGCCGCGCTGCTCGACGTGCCGAAGGAGCAGTACGAGGCCGCCGAGCTGGACGGAGCCTCGGCCTGGCAGCAGTTCCGCTACGTCACCCTGCCGAACATCTCGCCCATCGTGATGTTCGCCGTGGTCACCGGCGTCATCCAGGCGATGCAGAGCTACACCCAGCCGCTGGTGGCGGGCAAGGTCGCCTCCGGGCACATGGGCAACTCGGGCCAGCAGTTCGAGCCCGGCTACCCCGACAAGTCGACGCTGACGCTGCCTCAGCTCGTCTACAACCTGGGCTTCCAGCGCTTCGACTACGGCTCCGCCTGCGTGGTCGCCCTCGTCCTGTTCGCCCTCTCCATGGTCTTCACGGCGCTCCTCATGAAGCGCCGCGGCGGACTCATCCAGGCAGGTGAGTGACATGACGTACGCCCTCGACGCAACCGAGGCCAAAGCCGCCACCCCGGCGGCCAAGGTGGCCCGCCGCAAGGCGCTGCTCCAGTGGATCGCCGTGCACTCGCTCGGCGTCGCGGCCGCGCTGTTCTTCGTGCTGCCCTTCGTCTTCCTGCTGCTGACCTCGCTGATGGACAGTCAGCAGACGCTCACCCGGGACCTGATCCCGCACCACTGGGCGTGGTCCAACTACCGCAAGGTGTTCGACACCCCGGGCTTTCTGACCTGGTGGAAGAACACGCTGCTCTACGCCGGACTCGGCACCGTGCTCAGCGTGGTGTCGTCCGTACCGGTGGCATACGCGCTCGCCAAGTTCCGCTTCCGCGGCCGCAATCTGTCGCTGATGCTGGTCATCTCGATGATGATGCTGCCGCCACAGGTGATCATCATTCCGATGTACCTGTTCTGGGCGAAGCAGCTGGACCTGTCCGGCACGCTGTGGCCGCTGATCATCCCGCTGGCCTTCGGCGACGCGTTCACCATCTTCCTGTTGCGCCAGTTCCTGATGACCATCCCCAACGAGTACCTGGACGCCGCGAAGGTCGACGGGTGCGGGGAGCTGCGCACCCTCATCAAGGTGGTCCTTCCGATGGCGCGCCCCGGCATCGCCGCCGTAGCGCTCTTCCAGTTCTTCTACGCCTGGAACGACTACTTCGGACCGCAGATCTACGCGTCCGACACGCCGGGCTCCTGGACGCTGAGCTACGGCCTGGAGTCCTTCAAGGGCGCGCACCATACCGACTGGAACCTGACCATGGCCGCGACCGTACTGGTCATGGCCCCCGTGATCCTCGTCTTCTTCTTCGCGCAGAAGGCTTTCGTCGAGGGCGTCACGCTGACCGGAGTGAAAGGCTGACCACGAATGAAGCTCGCAGTAGTGGGGGGCGGGTCCACCTACACCCCCGAACTCATCGACGGCTTCGCCCGGTTGCGGGACACCCTGCCGATCAGTGAGCTCGTCCTGATCGACCCGGCCGCCGACCGCCTGGACCTGGTCGGCGGGCTCGCCCGGCGGATCTTCGCCAAGCAGGGCCACCCGGGGAAGATCGTGACCACCTCCGACCTGGACGCGGGCGTCGAGGGCGCGGCCGCGGTGCTGCTCCAGCTGCGCGTCGGCGGCCAGGCCGCCCGCCAGCAGGACGAGACGTGGCCGCTCGAATGCGGCTGCGTCGGCCAGGAGACCACGGGCGCGGGCGGCCTCGCCAAGGCGCTGCGGACCGTGCCGGTCGTCCTCGACATCGCCGAGCGCGTCCGCCGCACGAACCCGGACGCCTGGATCATCGACTTCACCAACCCGGTGGGCATCGTGACCCGCGCCCTGCTCCAGGCCGGGCACAAGGCGGTCGGGCTGTGCAACGTGGCCATCGGCCTCCAGCGCAAGTTCGCCGCCCTGCTCCAGGTCACGCCCGCCGAGGTCCACCTCGACCACGTCGGCCTCAACCACCTGACGTGGGAGCTCGGGGTGCGGCTCGGCGGCCCGCAGGGCGACAACGTCCTGCCGAAGCTGCTCGCCGAGCACGGCGACGCCATCGCCGACGACCTGCGGCTGCCCCGCCAGGTCCTCGACCGGCTCGGCGTGGTCCCCTCCTACTACCTGCGGTACTTCTACGCGCACGACGAGGTGGTGCGCGAGCTCGGCACGAAGCCGTCCCGGGCCGCCGAAGTCGCCGCCATGGAGCGGGAGTTGCTCACGATGTACGGCGACCCGGCCCTGGACGAGAAGCCCGAGCTGCTCGCCAAGCGCGGCGGCGCCTTCTACTCGGAGGCGGCCGTCGACCTCGCGGCCTCGCTCCTCGGCAACGGCGGCAGCCCCGTCCAGGTCGTCAACACGTACAACAACGGAACGCTGCCCTTCCTCGCGGACGACGCCGTCATCGAGGTGCCGGCCCGGGTGGACGCCGCGGGCGCCGTCCCGCTGCCGGTGCCCGAACTCGACCCGCTGTACGCCGGGTTGATCGCGCACGTCACCGCGTACGAGGACCTCGCCCTGGAGGCCGCCCTGCGCGGCGGGCGCGACCGGGTGTTCCGGGCGCTGCTCGCCCACCCGCTGGTCGGGCAGTACGCATACGCCGACGGACTCACCGACCGGCTGATCGAGCACAACCGGGAGCACCTCGCGTGGGCATGAGTGTGCTGGCGATCGACGCCGGCAACAGCAAGACCGATGTGGCACTGATCGGTGCGGACGGAACGGTGCTCGGCACCGCCAGGGGCGGCGGCTTCCGGCCGCCGTCGGTGGGCGTCGAGGTGGCCATGCACATGCTGGCCACCACGGTGGAGGAGGCCTACCTCTCCTCGCACCGGACCGGACCGCTGCGGGTCGAGCACGTCTCGGCGTGTCTGGCCAACGCCGATCTGCCCGTCGAGGAAAGGGAGTTGGCGGCGGCCCTTGAGGCCCGCGGCTGGGGGGACTCCGTGCGGGTGCACAACGACACGTTCGCGATCCTGCGCGCCGGGCTGCCCAGCGGCGCCGACCCGCGCGGGGTCGCGGTGGTGTGCGGCGCGGGCATCAACTGCGTCGGCATGACCCCGGACGGGCGCACCGCCCGCTTCCCCGCGATCGGGAAGATCTCCGGAGACTGGGGCGGGGGCGGCGGGCTCGCCGAGGAGGCCCTGTTCTTCGCGGCGCGCGCCGAGGACGGCCGCGGCGGTCCGACCGCGCTCGCGGCGGCGCTGCCCGCCCACTTCGGGCTCTCCTCGATGTACGAGCTGATCGAGGCGCTGCACCTGGAGAAGATCCCGGCCGTGCGCCGGCACGAGCTGAGCCCGGTCCTGTTCGAGGTCGCGGCGGCCGGCGACCCGGTGGCCCGCTCCCTCGTCGATCGGCAGGCCGAGGAGATCGTGGCCCTGGCGACGGTCGCCCTGGACCGGCTCGGGCTCCTGGAAGTGGAGACGCCGGTGCTGCTCGGCGGCAGCGTGCTCGCGGCCAGGCATCCCCAACTGGACGACAGGGTAAGGGAGTTGCTCGCGGACCGGGCTCCCAAGGCGGTGCCGCTGGTGGTGACCACATCGCCCGTGCTCGGCGCGGGGCTTCTGGGCCTCGACCACCTCTGCGCGCCCGACGGGGCCTACGCGCGGCTGCGGGCCCAGTACGCGTAGTCGCGAGACGGGCGGGGCCCTGTGGAACCGAACGGATCGCCGACGCGTATACATGGTGGGGGCGTGGGGCAGGGGGCCAGGGGCGCGGTACGGCAGGTAACAAGATCCAGACAACCCTGGATGGTTGTCGGTCCCTGCGGCCATACTGCCTAGGCAGCGACCGAGGGGGAGGTCAGGTGGCGAATCCGCCGAACGTGCGCGAACCGGAGACGCGGGAGTCCGCGGCCCGGGTCGCGGCTCAGCGACCCGGCACACACCGGGGCTGGGCCGAGACCCGCAAGCAGCTGCGCGCCGCCGCGACGACCGAGCCCGGCCGCCTGTGGATCATCGGTACGGTCGTGGCGCTGCTCGTCGTCGCCTTCGGCGGCGTCACCGCCTGGGAGATCTCGGACCGCTCGGCGGCGGCGAGCGACGTGGTCAGCCGCAGTCAGCCGCTGAGCGCGGACGCCGCCTCCATCTACCGCTCCCTCGCCGACGCCGACACGGCCGCCGCGAGCGGCTTCCTCGCGGGCGGCCAGGAGCCCCTGGACGTGCGCAAGCGGTACGACACGGACATCGCGACCGCCTCCCGGCTGCTGGTCAAGGCGGCCGCGAACACGACGGGTTCGGCCGAGTCGGCCCAGCAGATAGCCACCATGAACGAGCAGCTCCCGCTCTACAACGGCCTCATCGAGCAGGCGCGGGCCAACAACCGCCAGGGCTTCCCGGTCGGCGGCGCCTATCTGCGCTTCGCCAACCAGAAGATGAGCACCAGCCTGCTGCCCGCCGCGCAGAAGCTGTACGAGGCCGAGACGGGCCGGCTCTACGACGACTACGACCAGGCGGACACGTGGCCGTACGCGGCGACCGCGCTCGGCCTGGTGGCGCTCGGCGGGCTCGCGTGGGTCCAGCGCCGCAACTTCCTGCGGACGAACCGGGTGTTCAACCACGGCCTGCTGGCCGCGACGGCCGCCTCCACGGTGGTGCTGCTCTGGCTGGTGGTGGGGCACGCGGTGGCCTCCTCCGACCTGTCGACCTCGCGCGCGCACGGCCAGGAGTCCCTGAAGGTCCTCAACGACGCCCGGATCAGCTCGCTCCAGGCCCGCGCCAACGAGAACCTGACGCTGGTGGCCCGGGGCGCGGTGCTCAACGACGACGGCAAGGACCTGTACGAGGCGTCGTTCACCAAGGAGATGGCGTCGCTGTCCGGCAAGCTCGGCGCGGCCAAGAGCCTCGCCGACGACGCCGCGGGCAAGGATCCCGTCACGAAGGCCGTCGGCGACATGGACGAGTGGCAAAAGCGCCACACGGCGGCCCGCAAGACCGACGACAGCGGTGACTACGACGGCGCGCTGACGCAGGTCATCGGCGCGACGGGCTCCACCGGCGAGTGCTTCGACCAGGTGGACAAGGAGCTTGACTCGGCGATCGCCCACGAGCAGCACGAGTTCACCACGGCCGCCTCCGACGGCCGCGGCGCCCTGGCGGGTCTGCCGCTGGGCGCGGCCGTCCTCGCGGTGCTCGCGGCGGCGGGCGCGGGCGTCGGCATCAGCCGCCGGCTCGCGGAGTACAGGTGAGCGGCATGGACAGCGGCAACGGACGCGGCACCGGCGGCGGATCGGCGAGAGGGGTCGAGATGAGCGGCGCGAACGGCTCGGCGGATCCGGCACACCCGGCCGCCCCCGGCACCGACCTGCCCGGCCGCGCCCGGCGCACGCGGCGCGGGGCCGGGCGGCTGCGCGGCTGGGGCGGCGTCGCCGGCATGGCGCTCGCGCTGGCGGTCGCCGCGGGCGCGCTGATCCCGCTGACCCGGCACGGCGGCGAGGACGGCGCGGCGGGCGTCGCGGGCCCCGGGGTCGCCCGGGCCGTGCAGGCCAAGGCCGACGACTGCAAGGACCCGGAGGCGAGCCTGGCCCCGTCGTCGGCGGACGGGCCGAACATCGACGCCATCAAGCGGCGCGGCAAGCTGATCGCGGGCGTCGACCAGAACAGCTTCCGCTGGGGCTACCGCAATCCGACGACGCGCACCCTCGAAGGCTTCGACATCGATCTGGTGAAGGCGATCGCGAAGAACATCCTGGGCGACGAGAACGCGGTCATCTACCGCGCCATCCCGACCAGTCAGCGCATCCCCGCGCTCCAGAACGGCACGGTCGACGTCGTCGTGCGCACGATGACGGTCAACTGCACCCGCATCAAGCAGGCCTCGTTCTCCACCGCCTACTTCGAGGCGGGCCAGCAGGTGCTCGCCCCCAAGACCTCCGCCATCACGGGCTTCGACGACTCGCTGAAGGGCAAGCGGGTCTGTGTGGCGGCGGGCTCCACCGCGTTGGAGGCGCTCAAGGCCGGCCCGCACGGCGCGGACTACCAGGACTTCACGGTCCCCAACCAGCTGGACTGCCTGGTCCGCCTCCAGCAGAACCTGGTGGACGCGGTGGTCACCGACAACGCGCTCGCCGCGGGCCAGGCCGCCCAGGACCCGGCGGTCCAGCTGAAGGGCAGCCCGTTCACCACCGAGTACTACGGCGTCGCCGTCAAGCTCGGCAACACCGACCTGGTGCAGCGGATCAACCAGGTCCTGGTGGACTACCGGGCCGGCGGGGCCAACAGCCCGTGGATGACGGCGTACCGCCACTGGCTCGCCGCCGACCTGCCCGGCATATCCGGGCCACCGGCCCCCAAGTACCGGACAGGATGAGCGAGTTGACGTCGGCGTCGTACCACAGAGCGGAGAGGTGATCGATGGGCGCGGGACCCTCCCCCAGCTCCACCGGGGGACCCCCGGAGCCGGTCATGGACCGGGACGAGGTGGACCGTGCGCTGGCACGCCTCGGCGCCGAGCACGAGGCCATCGAGACCTCGCTGCTCGCCCTCCAGGACCATGCCGGGCGCCGGCTCCTCGAAGGCGCCGGGCTCACCGGCGTCACCAAGGAGCGCTGGGCGTCCACCGAGCAGTCGATCTCCCTGCTCTGGGCGTACTTCGACGCGTACACGGCGGCCCTTGAGTCCGCCCGCGAGCTGCGCGCGAGGCGGCGCTGGCTCGGCCGGGAGGACCTGGTGGAGCTGACCGAGCGGCTGCGCGGCGAGTCCGTGACGCTGTCGGGCGCCGCCCTGCACAGCGCCCCGACGCTGGCCGGGGGCCCGGCGCGGCTGACCGAGCGGTTCACCCTCGCCGAGCTGGTGAACCGGATGAACGAGCTGTACGCGCACGCGCTCGACCTGGTCGTGGCCGCCGACGCGGTGTGGTCGGCGCTGCCCGCCCGGATAGACCTCCTGGCCGCCGAGCTGCACCGCACCCGGGGCCTCGCGCACTCGGTGGGCGTGCGGCCCGGGGAGCATCCCTCGGGCGACGACCTGGAGTCGATCACGGCCGAGCTGGCCGATCTGCGCGCCCAGGTGATCTCCGACCCGCTGGCGTTCTGGGTGCCCGCGCCGGGCAGCTCCGCGCCGGGCGGCGGCCGCCCCGACACCGGTCGCTACGACCGGGCGGCTCGCGCCCTGGAGGACGTACGCCGCGAAATTGACGCAGTCCTGACGGTCCGGCAGGACGCTGAGCAGCGGTTGGTCCGGTTGCGCGATGTACTGTCACGGGCGGATCGCACGCTGGCCGAGGCCCGGTCGGCGCGCGGCGAGGTCCTCGCGAAGATCGCCGCGAGCGAGGTGCCCGCCGTGAGCGGCCCGTCGATCGCGCTCCAGGAACAGCTGGCGACCGCCGCCGAGTACCGCAGGCACTCGCAGTGGCACCGGCTCTCGCCCCTGCTCGAATCGCTTGAGCGGGAGGCCGAGGACGAACTGCTGCGCGCCCGCGAGTCGTTGACGGCGGTCACCGCGCCGCTGGCGGTCCGCGCGGAGCTGCGCGGCCGCCTCGACGCGTACAAGGCGAAGGTCGCCCGGCACGGCATGGCCGAGGATCCGCTCCTGATCGAGCGGTACGACGCGGCCCGCCGGATGCTGTGGTCCGCGCCCTGCGATCTGCGCGTCGCCGAGGAGGCGGTGCTCCGCTACCAGCGGGCGGCGGCCGACGTACTGGTCCCGAGACATCCCGGGCCCGTTGACCAGAGGGGGGATTCGTGAGCGAGAACACCCAGTGCCAGCGCCCCGGTTGCGCGGGTTCGTACGAGGACATGGGCGGCGGCGAGCTGTACTGCGACACGTGCGGGCTCGCGCCCGTCGTCTCACCGAACGGCATGGTGTCGTCGCCCCCGACCGGGATCACCGGCGGCGGCCACCGCTCGGCCTCGCAGTCCTCGCGCTCGTCCTCGCGCTCGTCGCGGTCCTCCACCTCCCGGTCCTCGACGTCGCGGCGCTCGGTCTCCGGGCGGCTGTCCTCGCTGACCGGTGGCAGCACCTCGCGGTCGGTGTCGGTGCGCAGTTCGGGCAAGGCGGCGAGCTCGTCGGCGCGCAGCCGGCTCGGCGCGGGCCTGGTGTCGGTGCCGGAGGTGCCGCGGCCCGATCCGCGCTCGGCGGTGATGGAGCACCCCGAGGTCCCCGAGCGGAAGCGGTTCTGCTCGCGTTCGGACTGCGGGGCGCAGGTGGGCCGTTCGCGCGGTGAGCGCACGGGGCGCACGGAGGGCTTCTGCACCAAGTGCGGCCACCCGTACTCGTTCGTACCGAAGCTGCACGCCGGCGACATCGTGCACGGCCAGTACGAGGTCGTGGGCTGTCTGGCGCACGGCGGGCTCGGCTGGGTCTACCTCGCCGTGGACCGCGCGGTCTCGGACCGCTGGGTGGTCCTCAAGGGCCTGCTCGACACCGGCGACCAGGACGCGATGGCGGCGGCGATCTCCGAGCGGCGCTTCCTC
This sequence comes from Streptomyces sp. NBC_00212, assembly GCF_045206365.1. Classification (NCBI taxonomy): domain Bacteria; kingdom Bacillati; phylum Actinomycetota; class Actinomycetes; order Kitasatosporales; family Streptomycetaceae; genus Streptomyces; species Streptomyces sp. NBC_00212. The sequence goes on along the minus strand of NZ_CP108115.1, from coordinate 5,671,875 downwards.
GCCGAGATCGAGCACTCCAACATCGTGCGGATCTACAACTTCGTCGAGCACCTGGACCAGCGCACCGGCTCGCTCGACGGCTACATCGTCATGGAGTACGTCGGCGGCAAGTCGCTCAAGGAGATAGCCAACGAGCGGCGCACGACCGCCGGCAAGCGCGACCCGCTGCCCGTGGAGCAGGCCTGCGCGTACGGCATCGAGGCCCTGGAGGCGCTCGGCCATCTGCACAGCCGCAACCTGCTGTACTGCGACTTCAAGGTCGACAACGCGATCCAGACCGAGGACCAGCTGAAGCTGATCGACATGGGCGCGGTGCGCCGCATGGACGACGACGAGTCGGCGATCTACGGCACGGTCGGCTACCAGGCCCCCGAGGTCGCCGAGCTCGGCCCCTCGGTCGCCTCCGACCTGTACACGGTGGCGCGCACCCTGGCCGTCCTCACCTTCGACTTCCAGGGCTACACGAACGTCTACGCGGACAGCCTGCCGGACCCCGACAACATCGACGTGTTCCGCACGTACGAGTCTTTCTACCGGTTCCTGGTGCGGGCCACCGACCCGGATCCGGCGCGCCGGTTCGCCTCCGCGCAGGAGATGGCGGAGCAGCTGACGGGCGTCCTCCGCGAGGTCGTGGCGCTCCAGACGGGCCGCCCGCGACCGGCCCTCTCGACGCTGTTCGGCACCGAACTGCGCGTCACGGACACGAAGTTGTTCGCCGAGCAGAACGGGGACTTCTCGCGGCTCGGAGCCCGGGTGGCTCCGGTTGGCAGACGCGCCCGCAAGGCGCTCGCGGCGGCCCCGGCACCGGCCCTGGCCGCTGTTCCGGCGGGCGCCCCGCCCGTCCCGGCCGTCGCCCCGAGCACCCCGAACCTGCCCCACCCGGCGACGCAGGGCGCCATCCCCGTGCCGCGCGCCGAGGGCTCGACCGGCGGCGGGCACGCCGCGCCGCTGCTCACGCCCCTGGACCCGCGCGGCACCTCGCTCGCGCTGCCCGTGCCGCACGTGGACCCGAGCGACCCCAACGCCGGGTTCCTGGCGGGCCTGATGGCGGCCGCGCCCGCCGAGCTGATCACCGCGCTGCGCTCGGCACCGGCCGACTCCATCGAGCGCAGGCTGCGCGAGTTGCGGGCCCGGCTCGACATGAACGAGCGAGTGTCCGCCGCCAAGGCCCTCGAATCCCTGGAGATGGACCACCCGGACGACTGGCGGGTGGTCTGGTACCGGGGCCTGGCTTCGCTGGCGGCGGGCGACAACGAGAACGCGGCGCTGTCCTTCGACGCGATCTACGACGCGTTCCCCGGCGAGCCCGCCCCCAAGCTCGCCCTCGGCGTGTGCGCGGAGGTGCTTGGCCAGCTCGACAACGCGGCCGAGTACTACCGCCTGGTGTGGACGACCGACCCGAGTTACGTGAGCGCCGCCTTCGGCCTGGCCCGGGTGCGGCTCGCCGCCGGGGACCGCACCAGCGCCGTACGGACCCTGGAGTCGGTGCCCGAGTCCTCCATCCACTACACGGCGGCGCGCGTCGCGGCGGTCCGGGCGCGGCTGCGCAGCCGCGCCCCGCAGGACCCGCTGATCGAGGACTTGTCGGCCGCGGCGGCCCAGGTCGAGGCGCTCGACGGGTTCGGTCTGGACGCGGTGCGACGTGAACAGCTGGCGACCGAGGTCCTGGGCACCGCTCTGGACTGGGTACTGTCGGGGAGCACCGGCGCCGGGCAGGCGAAGACCGCACTGCTCGGCAGCGAAGTCGACGAGCGGGGCCTGCGCTTCGGTCTGGAACGTTCGTACCGGGTGCTCGCCCGGCTCGCACAGCGTGGCGAGGAAAGGATCGACCTGGTGGAACGGGCCAACCGATTCCGCCCCCGGACCTGGGTGTGACGATGTCGCAGACGCATCAGCCGGCCGCCTGCCCCGGCTGCGAAGAGCCGTTGGAGACGGGGGACCTGTTCTGCGGGGCCTGCGGGTACGACCTGTCGGCCGTGCCCGAGCCGCCGCTCGACCATCCGACCATCGAGATGGCGTCCCCGGCCGCCGCGGGACCGGAGCCTCAACTCCCGTACGCGGTACGGACGGACGAGCCGGTTACGGCGGACGACGCGGTGGACGAGTATCCGCTTCCGGCGCCCGACCCGCGCGCGGCCGAGCCCGACCCGGCCACCCATGTCGCCCGGCCCCCGGCGCCCGGCGCCAAGGTGTGCGTGGCCTGCCGGTCCGGCCGGGTCGACGGCGACGGGTACTGCGAGAACTGCGGGCACGCCCAGCCGCGCGAGCGCGACCACATGGAGGAGGAGCTCGGCTCGGTCTCCGCGGTGAGCGACCGCGGGCTGCGCCACCACCGCAACGAGGACTCCTTCGCGCTGTCCTCGACCGCGCTGCCCGACGGCTCGCCCGCCGTCGTGGCGATCGTCTGCGACGGGGTGTCGTCGGCGACCCGCCCCGACGAGGCGTCCGCCGCGGCCGCCGCCGCCGCCAACGAGGCGCTGCTCGCCGCCCTGCCGCAGGGCACCCACCCCCAGCAGGCCATGCACGACGCGATCCTGGCCGCCGCCGAGGCCGTCAACTCCCTTGCCGCCGAGCCCGGTCCGGCCCTCGGCGACGATCCGCACCGCCATCAGAACGCGCCGGCCTGCACGCTGGTCGGGGCGATCTCGGCGGGCGGTCTTCTCGTCGTGGGCTGGGTCGGGGACAGCCGGGCGTACTGGGTGCCGGACGACCGCACGACCGCCCCGGCCCGGCTCACCGAGGACGACTCGTGGGCCGCGCAGATGGTGGCGGCCCGCCTGATGAGCGAGGCCGACGCCTACGCCGACGAGCGCGCCCACGCCATCACCGGGTGGCTGGGGGCCGACGCGTACGAACTGGACCCGCACACCGCCTCGTTCAAGCCGGACCGCTCCGGCGTGGTGGTGGTCTGCACGGACGGGCTGTGGAACTACGCGGAGGCCGCCGAGGAGATGGCCCGCGTCATCCCGGCGGACGCCGCCGAACGGCCGCTGCACAGCGCCCAGGTGCTCGTCGGGCACGCCCTGGACGGCGGGGGCCACGACAACGTAACAGTGGCCGTGCTGCCGTTCGCGGTGGAGCAGCAAGGGGCAGGATCCGCCTACAACTAGGCCTCCGTCCCCATTGCATCCCTCTTGCGCGGCTTCTCTCACTTCTTTCACTTCAGGTCCATGGAGCCTCAAGGAGCCTTTTCCGATGGCCAACTTCTCCAAGTCCAACGTGCCGCAGTTCTCCGTCGAGGTGTACCAGAACGAGTTCCTGCCGGAGGGCGGCCGCGAGGTCAACGCGATCGTCACGGTGGCCTCCACCGGCGGCGGCACCCTGGGCGGCGCGCCCTTCACGGCGGCCACGACCGCGCCGTCCTACATACCCGGCCGGCCGCCCACCGCGGCCGTGGTGATCATGGTGGACTGCTCGGGCTCGATGGACTACCCGCCGACCAAGATGCGCAACGCCCGTGACGCGACGGCCGCCGCCATCGACACGCTGCGCGACGGGGTCGCCTTCGCGGTCGTCGCCGGCACGCACATCGCCCGTGAGGTCTACCCGGGCAACGGCCGCCTCGCCACCGCCGACAGCCAGACCCGTACGCAGGCGAAAGAGGCGCTGCGCAAGCTGAGCGCGGGCGGCGGCACCGCGATCGGCACCTGGCTGCGGCTCGCCGACCGGCTGCTCGGGGCGGCCGACGTCCCGATCCGGCACGGCATCCTGCTCACCGACGGGCGCAACGAGCACGAGTCGCCCGAGGACCTGCGCTCCGCCCTGACGGCCTGCGCCGGACGGTTCACCTGTGACGCCCGGGGCGTGGGGACCGACTGGGAGGTCAAGGAGGTCACCTCGATCGCCTCCGCGCTGCTCGGCACCGCGGACATCGTCGCGGATCCGGCCAATCTGGCCGCGGACTTCACGCAGATGATGGAGAACGCGATGGGCAAGGAGGTCGCGGACGTCGCCCTGCGGCTGTGGACCCCGGTCGGCGTGGAGATCGCGTTCGTCAAGCAAGTGGCGCCCACCGTCGAGGAGTTGACGGACCGCCGCACCGAGGCGGGCCCGCGCGCCGGGGACTATCCGACCGGCTCCTGGGGCGACGAGTCCCGCGACTACCACGTGTGCGTGCGGGTGCCCGAGGCCGGAATCGGCCAGGAGATGCTCGCCGCCCGCGTCTCGCTGATCGTGCCCGACCGCGAGGGCGGTGCGCCGCAGGTCCTTTCGCAGGGTCTGGTGCGGGCGGTGTGGACCGACGACATGGCGGCCTCCACCTCCATCAACCCCCAGGTCGCGCACTACACGGGCCAGGCCGAACTGGCACAGGTCATCCAACAGGGTCTGGATGCCCGCAAGTCGGGCGATGTGGACGGCGCGACCGCGAAGCTCGGCCGGGCGGTGCAGCTGGCCGCCGCCTCGGGGAACGCGGATACCGCGAAACTCCTTGCGAAGGTGGTGGACGTCGTCGACGAGGCGACGGGTACTGTGCGACTGAAGGCGAAGGTCGCGGAAGCGGACGAGATGACCCTCGAAACGCGCTCCACGAAGACCGTTCGCGTCAAGAAGTAGCAAGAAGCGCACAAGAAGTGGCTACGCCCGAATAGTGCGTGGTTACGCCCGAAAAGCACCAAGCAGCAATACCGAGTACGCGAGTACAAAGAACCGCCGAAATACCGCGGCCCGCCGGGCCGGACGACGAGAGGGGGAAGCGACTCCATGCCGACCTGCCCGAACGGACACCAGTCGGGTTCCGACGACTGGTGCGAGATCTGCGGCCATCGCATGGGCGCCGTGCCGCCGCCTCCCCCGCCTCCGCCCGCGTACGGCTACCCGGGCCCCGGGGATCCGAACGCCACCTCCCAGGCCGAGCTCTGCCCGCAGTGCCGCACCCCGCGCGAGGCCGGGGCGCCCTTCTGCGAGGAGTGCCGCTGGAACTTCCTCACCAACACGGCGACCTCGTACACGCCGCTGGCCCCGCAGCAGCCGATGCCGAACCAGGGCCCCGGCCCGGCGAACGGCCCCGGTCCCGGGCCCGGCCCTGCTCCCGGCCCCGGCCTTAACCTGCCGCCCGCCTTCCAGCAGGGCCCGCCGCCGCCCCCGCCGGCGCGCGACCCGTACGAGTACCAGAGCTCGCGGCCCTCGCAGGTGAACCGGCCCGCCGAGCCGCTGGCCGGCGACCCCTCGCAGCGCTCCGCGCAGCAGCTGCCCCCGAACGCGTTCCAGCAGCAGCCGCCCCCGCCCCCCGGGCCCTTCAACGGCGGCCAGGGCGGGCCGCCCCCGCCGCCGCCCGCCTTCCAGCAGCAGGCGCCGCCGGCTCCGCCGCAGGTTCAGCAGCCGGGGGCCGAAGACGACTGGATGCTGCCGCCGCCGTCCCAGCCCGTCCAGGGGACGCGCCAGCAGCCCGACCGCGGCGACGACTGGCCGCAGGCCACCGGCCCTGACCGGGGTGACGACTGGCCGCAGCCGACTCCCGAGCGGGGCGGCGACGACTGGCCGCAGTCCACCCCGGAGCAGGGCGACGACTGGCCGCAGGCCGTGCCGCCGCCCGCGCCGGCCGGCTGGGCGATCACGATCGGCCCGGACCGGGACTACTTCCTGGCGATGATGCAGCGCAGCGGCCCGGAAGCGGCCGGTCTGAACCTGCCGGCGTACTCGCCCGAGCAGCAGCGCCCGCTGTCCGGCAACCAGATCACCATCGGCCGCCGCCGCCACTCCACCGGCGAGGCGCCCGACATCGACCTGTCGGTGCCGCCGGAGGACCCGGGCGTCTCGCACCAGCACGCGGTGCTCGTGCAGCAGCCGGACGGCACGTGGGCGGTCGTCGACCAGAACTCGACGAACGGCACCACGGTCAACGGCTCCAGCGAGCCGATCCAGCCCTACGTTCCGGTGCCGCTGCAGGACGGCGACCGGGTGCACGTGGGCGCCTGGACGACGATCACCGTGCGCCGGGGCTGAGAGCCCGACCGGTCACTCCCGCAGGGGCCAGGTGTAGGGCCCCTGCGGATCGTCCAGCCACGCCCACTGGGCGCCGTCGTCCACGGTCACCCCGAACCGCTCACGGCGGGGCCGCTGCTCGCGCCGCCACAGCTGGTGCGCCTCGTACGGGTCGAGGCTGCCCGCCGTCAGTTCGAGCAGGAAGCGGAACAGCTCGTTCGCCACGCTCTCGCGCGGCAGGCCGCCCGCGTAGGGGACGGTCCGGTTCTGTGAGGCCGCGCCGCGCAGCGGCACGAAGTAGGCCGGGGTGTGCAGGAAGCGCCCCTCGGCGTGGCCCGGGCCCGTCACGCGCAGCCGGATCAGGCCGGTCGCCAGCGGGGCCAGGATCAGCGCGCCCGTGCGGCACTGGGCGGGCCAGTCGTGGGGCACCGAGCCCACCGTGCAGGTCGCCACGATCTTGTCGAAGGGGGCCCGCGAGGGAGCGCCGCGCGCCCCGTCCCCGGTGATCACGGCGGGGTGGTACCCGGCCGTGGCCAGGTGCGTCCGCGCGGACTCGGTGATCTCGGGGTCGAGGTCGACGGTGGTCACGTTCTCCTCGCCGAGCCGGTGGCACAGCAGCGCCGCGTTGTACCCGGTCCCGGCGCCGACCTCCAGGACCCGGTCCCCGTCCCCTATCTCCAGCGCCTCCAGCATGCGGGCCATGAGCGAGGGCTGGCTGGAGGACGAGACGAGCTCGCCGTCGCGCATCCGGGTGGCCAGCGGGGCGTCCGCATAGGCCCCGGTCAGCCAGCGTTCGCGCTGCTCGGGGTCCGGGTCCTCGCCCCACAGCCGGACGTGGCCGCCGGGCGCGCCCTCGTAGTAGTACGGCACGAAGAGGTGGCGCGGCACGTCCTCGAAGGCGGCTCGCCAGGCCGGGTCGGCGAGCGCCCCGCCGGCCGCGATCCCGCGCACCAGGGCCCGCCTCAGTGCCAGGTCCGCGCTCATACGTCCACTGTGCTGCGCCGGGGGCCGGGAGGCGAGCGGTCCTACGCCTCCGGTCCTCGGCCACGAGGTCTGAGACCATGGAAGCGTGCTGCATTTCCCGGGGAACGGCCCCTGGACTCCGGGCCGCGTTCCGGGGCAGGCCAACACGACATTGCGAGGGTGTTCTACGTGACCGAGATTCCGCGCGGCACGCTGCCGGAGCAGACCTTCTACGAGCAGGTCGGCGGCGAGCGGACCTTCCGGCGCCTCGTGCACCTCTTCTACCAGGGCGTCGGCGAGGACCCGCTGCTTCGTCCGATGTACCCGGAGGAGGACCTGGGCCCGGCCGAGGAGCGCCTCGCCCTGTTCCTGATGCAGTACTGGGGCGGCCCGCGCACCTACAGCGACGGCCGGGGGCACCCGCGGCTGCGGATGCGGCACGCGCCGTTCACGGTCGACCGGGCCGCGCACGACGCCTGGCTGCGCCACATGCGCACCGCCGTCGACGGCCTGGAACTGTCCCCCGAGCACGAGCAGACGCTCTGGAACTATCTGACGTACGCGGCCGCTTCGATGGTCAACTCCGAGGGCTGAGCCGCCCCGCACCACCCCAGCTGCCCGAAAGCACCCTCGAAAACTGCCCCTCCGACCGGAATTCGGTCGTCCGTGGTCGCATTCCGATCACGATCGGGCAAGTTCATACGGCAAGCGGTTTCCACGGCCTCATGCCCTCTGAAAGCATCTGGGCACATTTCGGGGGGATGGCCTAAAAGCCGCCGAGGGGGGCCGTGTGCCGGGGTTCGTCTTTCTGCGGGTGCGTGCGCACCGGCTGCTGCTGATCGCGGCGCTGCTCGCGGTGCTGCTCACCACATCCGTACTCGCCGCCCTGGCAACGTTCTCCGGGTCCATCGGGGACGCGGCGCTGCGCCACACGCTGGCCACCCGCTCCGCCGCGCCCGCGGCCCTCGCCGTCAAGTCCGAGGTCAAGCCGGACCAGCGCAGGGCCGCGGGCGACGCGGTGCGCACCGGCGCCCGCGCCGTCTTCGATCAACTCCCGGTCACAACAAGGGAGTTGACCGAATCAGGACCGTACGCCCTGCCGCGCTCCCTGCAACCGCCGGACGCCCGCGGCGGCGACCCCGACCTCACGCTGTTCGCCGCGATCGACCGCTCGCGCGTCCGCCTCACCGCGGGCGGCTGGCCCGCCGCCAACAGCTCGCCAGAGATCCAGGTCGCGCTGCCCGAGTCCGCGGCCGGGCGGCTGGATCTGCACCCGGGTGCCACGCTCGCCCTCACCGACCGGCTCGACGGCCCGCCCGTCACCGCCCGGATCACCGGTATCTACAAGGCGGTTGACGTCTCGGACGCGTACTGGCGCCTCGACGACCTCGGCGGCCGCGGCATGCGCAAGCTCGACTTCACCACGTACGGGCCGCTGCTCGCCGACGACTCGGTGCTCGCGGGCGGCCGGGTCAGTACGGGCCAGAGCGCGTGGCTGGCCTCCGCCGACTTCTCCGGGATCGGCGTCGACCGCATGGACCGGCTCCGCTCGGCCGCCACCGACGGGCCCAAGTCCCTGGTGAAACAGCCCGTGTTCGGGGGCAACGCGACCGCGGTGACCTCACTGCCGGAGATCCTCGACCGGGCCGAGCGCTCCCTGCTCGTGTCCCGCTCGACGCTGCTCATCGTGGCGCTCCAGCTGGTGCTGCTCGCCGGGTACGCGCTGCTCCTGGTGGCCCGGCTGCTGAGCAGCGAGCGGTCCGGCGAGACCGAACTGCTGCGGGCCCGGGGCGGATCGCGGGGCCAGATCACCTGGCTCGCGGCCGCCGAGGCGCTGCTGCTCGCGGTGCCGGCCGCGCTGGTCGCCCCGCTCCTCGCGGGCCCGCTGACCCGGCTGCTCGCCGGGCAGGGCGCGCTCGCGCGGGCCGGACTGCGTCTGGACACCTCGGCCACCGCCACGGTGTGGCTGGTCGCGGCCCTCGTCGCGCTGGGCTGCGCGGCGGCGGTGGTGGCGCCCGCGCTGTCGGCGAGCCGCCTTGGCCGGGGCGGCCGGGACGGGGCGCTGCCCGCGCCGGTCCGGGCGGGCGCCGACATCGGGCTCCTGGTGATCGCCGGGGTCGCCTACTGGCAGCTGGACCGGCAGACCTCGGGTTCCGGCGCGATCAACACCGACGCCTCGGGCGGGCTCGGCGTCGACCCGCTGCTCGTGGCGGCGCCCGCGCTGGCCCTGCTCGCCGGGACCGTCCTGGTCCTGCGGCTGCTGCCGCCCGCGGCCAGGCTCGCCGAACGCCGGGCGGCCGGCGGGCGCGGGCTGCCGACGGCGCTGGCCGGCTGGCAGTTCAGCCGCCGCCCGCTGCGCGGCGCGGGCCCCGTCCTTCTGCTCATCCTCGCGATCGCGATGGGCCTGCTCACCCTCGGCCAGGCGTCCACCTGGAACCGTTCGCAGAGCGACCAGGCCGACTTCCGCGCGGGCACCGACATCCGAGTACTCGGCTCCACCATCAGCCCCTTCGGCCAGGCCGGCTCGTACGACGCGGTCCCCGGGGTCAGCGCGGTCGCCCCGGCCGCGCGCGGCTCGATGCCGCTGAGCGGCGGGCGCTCGGGCACGGTGCTCGCCCTCGACACCCACCACGCGGACGGCTTCCTGCTGCGCGAGGACCTCGCGGGCCGCTCCGCCAAGGACCTGCTCGCCGCGCTCACGCCGAAGCAGGACGCCCCGGCCGGTGTCGCGTTCCCCCAGGACACCGAGCGGATCGGCCTCGACCTGCGGCTGACCGGCGGGGCCCCGGGCGGGCCGCCCGGGGCGGTGACGGCGACGCTGGAGGACCGCTTCGGGATGCAGTTCCCGTTCACTGTCGGCAAGCTGGCCTCGGACGGCCTGCCCCACACCCTCGGCCTCGATCTGTCCGTCGCCGCGGGCTGCCCGACGGGACGCCCCGCCGGACCCCTGCTCCTGACCGGCCTCTCCGTCGTGCGCGAGCTGCCCGACGGCGCGGCCGAGCCGCAGGCGATCGCCCTGGACGGGCTGCGCGCCACCGGCCCCGGCGGGAAGGAGACCGCCGTCGCCGTGCCGCCGGCCGGCCGGTGGAAGGCGGACACCGAGAGCGCCAAGGACACGAACTGGGAGACGGGCTCCGCGTCCGTGACCCGCACCGTGCGGCTCACCGCGCCGCGCCCCGCGCCGCCCGCACCGGCCGCCGTCGCCGACGACAGGTTCCTTCAGTCCAGTGGCAGCAAGGTCGGGCAGACCATCGACGTGCCGCTGGCGGGCCAGAGTCTGCGGGTGAAGCTCGTCGCCCGCCTGAAGCAGTTGCCGACCACCGGCAGCGGCGCGGTCGGCCCGGCCGCGGTGCCCGCGGGCACCGCGGCCTCCGACGGCGGAGGCCTGCTCCTCGACCTGCGGGCCGTCAACCGGGTCCTCCAGGACAAGGGCGACGCCCTGCTCCCCACCGAGTGGTGGCTGACCACCGCGCCGGACCGCTCGGCCGCGGCCGTGGCGACCCTGAAGGCCCGCCCCGACGCCGACCCCGCGCAGATCGTGTCCCGCGCGGAGATCGCCAAGGAGCTGGGCGACGATCCGCTGGGCGCGGGCCCGCAGTCGGCGCTCGTGGCCGTGTCGATCGTGGCGGCGGCGCTGGCCGCGGTCGGCTTCTCGGTGAGCGCCGCCGGGTCGCTGCGCGAGCGCGGCCAGGAGTTCGGCGTGCTGCGCGCGCTCGGCACCCCGCGCCGCCAGCTCGCCCGGCTGATCGCCGCCGAACAGGGCGTGCTGATCGCGATCGCCCTGCTGGCGGGGCTCGGCCTCGGCGAAGTACTGACCAGGGCGGTGGTGCCGCTGATCGTGCTGACCGACCAGGCGACCCAGCCGGTGCCCGCGGTCCTGGTCGAGCTGCCGGCCGGCCGGGTGGCGCTGCTGCTCGCCGGGGTCGCCGCCGTGCCGCTGCTCATCGTCGCGGCGATCGCGCTGCGCCGCACCGATCCGGCCGTCACGCTGCGGCACCAAGGGGGCAACTGACATGTCCGGCAAGGCAGTTGCGCCCTGGGTGCGCACCCGGCTGCGGACCGCGCCGGGCGCCGCGGCCGCGCTCGCCCTCCTGGTCCTGGTGACCGCGTGGCTCGCCGCGGCCTACCCGCGCGGGATCGACACGTACGAGGACGACGGGCTGCGCCGCACCGTCGCCACGGCAGCGCCGGGCCGCACCGCCCTCCAGTTCGTCGCGGGGGCACCGGGCCTGGCCCTGCCCGACGACCAGCGGGCCGCGATGGTCTCCCCCGAGGAGACGAAGCGGCGCTTCGACTCGGTCGTGAAGGACGTGCCGGCCCCGCTCACGGCCGACCTCTCCCAGTCGGCGTACGGGCTGCGGACCACCCAGCAGCTGGAGTCCGACGAGCCGTACCTGCCGAAGCCGGACCGGGTGCCGCCGCGGTTCACCGTGGCCACCCAGTCGGACCTGGCCGCCCACGCACGCGTGGTGTCGGGCCGGCTGCCCGGCGGGTCGGCCGACCAGAAGTCGGCGGAGGCCGAGGCCGCCGTCACCACGGCCACCGCCCGGACCTTGAACATCAAGGCGGGCTCGGTGCTGCACGTGGACACGCTCGGCGGCCCGCGCCTCGCGTTCAAGGTGACCGGCATCGTGGAGCCGCTACTCCCGGAGGCGGGCTACTGGTCCGTCCTGCCGGTGCTCCGCACCCCGCAACTGCTGCCCGCCAGCAAAAAGCCGGATCCGCCGATGTACTGGCACGGCGGCCTGCTGCTCGCCCCCGGCGCCGCCCCGGCCCTGCTCGCGACCACCGGCAAGCCCGAGGCGTACGCCCAACTCGCCCCGGACAGCCAGCATTTGAATGCCCGTCAGTTCGATGATCTGAAGACGGCGGTCGCGGGCCTGCAGAACGGACCCGCGCTCTCGCGGATCCGCACCTCCTTCTCCATGTCGACCAACGTCTACACCGAACTCGACCGCGTGCTCCTCTCGTACGCGACCGTGCGCGACTCGATCACCCCGGTGGTCGCGGTCGCGGGCTTCGGCACCGCGACCGTGGCGGCCGTGGTGCTCCTGATGGCGGGCGGCCTCGCCGCCGCGCGCCGCACCGCCGAGCTCGCCCTGCTGCGGGCCCGCGGCGGTTCGCTGCGCCAGATCGCCGGGCGGCTGCTCGCCGAGAGCGCGGTCGTGGTGGTCCCGGCCGCGGCCCTCGGCCTGCTCCTCGCGGTGCTCGCCGTGCCGCACGGCCGCCTCGGCCCCGCGCTCGCCGCGGCGGGCGGGGTCGCGACCCTTGGCTGCCTCGCCCTGCCGGTGCGCGCGGCCCTGACCCACCGCGCGGTCCGCTCGGCCGCCGAACGCGCCGATCTCGTACGCGAGAAGCCCTCCGCGCGGCGCACGGTGGCCGAGCTGACGCTGCTCGTGCTCGCGGCGGGCGCGGTGTTCGCGCTGCGCCGCCGCGGCACCGCCGGGGGCTCCGCCGACTCGCTGGTCAGCGCTGCGCCGGTGCTCATCGGGGTGATCGCGGCGCTGGTCCTGATCCGGCTCTACCCGCTGCCGCTGCGCTGGGCGGCCCGCCCGGCGGCCCGGCTGCGCAGCACGGTCGGCTTCCTGTCGCTCGCCCGCGCCGGACGCGCCTCGGGCGGCGGCGTGCTTCCGCTGCTCGCCCTGCTCACGGCGCTGACGACGGCCGCGTTCGGCGGCTCGGTGCTTGCGGGCGCGGCCGACGCCCGCGACCTGGCCGCGCTGTACGCGACCGGCACCGACGCCCGCGTCGACAGCGATCTGTCGCTGCCCAGGGACCTGCCGGGGCGCGTCGCCCGGGTCCCGGGCGTCCACGGCGTCTCCCCCGTCCACATCGAGTACTCCGTCCTGCTCCCGGACGACGACAAGACCGCGGTCGCGGGCGTGGACCCCACGACGTACGCGAAGCTCACGGCGGGCACCGCCCTCAGCGTCCCGGCGGACCGGCTCAAGGCCCCGACCGGCGCCCAGGGCAAGGCGGTTCTGCCCGCCGTGGCCTCGCCCTCGGTCGCCCAGCGCCTCGGCAAGGAGCCGGTGAAGCTGCGCGTCGCGGGCTACGACGTGACGATCAAGGTGGTCGCCGCGCAGGACGGCTCGGCGGCCGTACCGCAGAGCGACTTCATCCTGGTGGACACCGCGGGCCTCGGCGCGAAGGACCCGACCGCGCTGCTCGTCGGCGGCACCTCCATCGACGCGAAGGCCCTGCGCAAGGCCGCCGTGAGCGGCCATGCGAACGTCCGGCTGCGGTCCGAGGCGCGGCAGGAGTACGCCGACTCGCCGCTCCAGAGCGGCGCCGGACACATCTACGCGGCGGCCGTCGCGGCGGGCGCGGGCCTGGCCGTGCTCGCGCTGCTCCTCTCGCTCCTGCGCGGTGCCCCCGAACGCTCCGCGCTGCTCGCCCGCCTTCGCACCATGGGCCTCACCCGCCGCCAGGGCCGCACGCTCCTGGTCCTGGAGGCACTGCCGCCGGCGTTCCTCGCGGCGGTGGGCGGCGCGCTCACCGGCTGGGCGTCGATCGCGCTGCTCGCGCCCGGCATCGACCTGGCGGGCCTGGCGCTCGCCACCAGCAGCACTCTGGCGCCGGTCGGCTCCGAGCTGCGCGCGGACCCGCTGTCGCTGCTGCTGCCCGCCGTGTGCGTGGTGCTGCTCGCGGCGGGCGTGGCGACCGCGCAGGCCTGGTGGAGCGGCCGCCGCGGATCCATCACCGAACTCAGGGCAGGAGACGCTCGATGACCACATCGCTCGAAGACCTGGAGCGCCGGGCCACGGCCCACCGCGACCGGCCCGCCTACGGCCACGACGCGCTGATCGCCTGCGACCGTCTGGTACGGGTCTTCACGACCGACGGTGTTGAGGTGCAGGCCCTCCAGGGCCTCGATCTCCTGGTCACCGAGGGCGAGTTGATGGCCCTGGTCGGTGCGTCGGGCAGCGGCAAGTCGACCCTGATGAACATCCTGGCGGGCCTGGACGTGCCGACGGCGGGGGCCGCCAGGGTGGCCGGCCGCGACCTGCTGACGATGGACTCCGGGGCACGGCTCGGCTACCGCCGCGACGTGGTGGGCTTCGTGTGGCAGCAGACCGCCCGCAACCTGCTGCCGTATCTGACGGCTATTCAGAATGTGGCGCTGCCGATGCAGCTGGGGGGCGGCCTCTCCAAGCGCGGCAAGGCCGAGCGGGCCGACTCGCTCCTGACGATGCTGGACGTCGCGCACTGCCGCGACCGGCGCCCCCATCAGGTGTCGGGCGGCGAACAGCAGCGCGTCGCGATCGCGGTGGCCCTGGCCAACAGCCCGTCCGTGCTGCTCGCCGACGAGCCGACGGGCGAGCTGGACTCGGCGACGGGCGAGCAGATCTTCGCGGCGTTCCGCACGGCCAACGAGGAGCTGGGCACGACGATCGTGATCGTCACCCATGACCAGGCCGTGGCGAGCGAGGTCCGCCGCACCGTGGCCATCCGCGACGGCCGCACCTCGACGGAGGTCCTGCGCCGCACCCAGGTGGACGAGGCGACGGGCGAGGAGTCCCTGGTCGCCCGCGAGTACGCGATGCTCGACCGGGCCGGGCGCCTCCAGCTCCCCGCGGAGTACACCCGCGCCCTGAGCATGGAGCACCGGGTGGCCCTGGAGCTGGAGAGCGACCACATCCAGATCTGGCCGGACGAGCAGTAACCGCCTTACAGAGCAAGGCAGTTGGGGTATCCCGGCACAGTCGGGCGCCTCAGGCGGGCGTGACGGTCAGCCCGCCGAGTCCGGCCCTGCGCAGCGCGACGGACCCGTACGGCGTGCGAAGGCGCAGCCACGGGCCCGAGGCGAACAGCGCCACCGGTTCGGGCGCGGAGGGCGCGCCCGCCGAGGCGAGCGCGCGGACGGGCCGCAGGAAGCCGAGCGACTGGGCCGCGTGCACGGCTCGCAGCGGCAGTTCGGTGGAGCCGAGCGTGCGCGACCAGATCTCGCGCCCGATCAGCTCGCGCTCGGCCCGGGTGCGCCGCTCTTCGGGCAACGCCTCGTCCCGGGCACGGAATTCGGCGACGGCGGCCGCGACGGCGCCCCGCATCCGTTCGGGTTCGGGCAGCCCCGGCACCGGCTGCCAGCCGCCGCGCGGCGGGAGCACCCCGGCCCACGGCGGCCCGGTGACGGCCTCGGGGACGGTCGTGGTCGCGCTCGACTCGTCGAGGGATTCGAGGAGTTCACCGGCGGAGACGGTCACGTCCAGGGCGACCAAGTCGTCCTGGAGCCGGGCCGTACGGATCGCGAGCACCTCGAAGGAGGGCGGCCGGCCGAACACGGCGAGGGCGCCGCCGCCCGCCTGGAGGCGGACCGCGGCGGCCCGGTCGTAGTGGATCAGCCGGCCGAGGAAGGCGGCGAGATCCGCCGCCTCCCTGGCGTCGTCGAACCGCAGCACGGCGTTCATGCCGCGGCCCGCTCCTGCCCGTCGTCGCGCGAGCCGTCGTCCAGGTACTCCAGCAGGAAGGCCTTCTCCTCGGCGGTGATCCGCCGCGGCCGGCCCGCCGCCAGGTCGTAGGGCACGACGACGGTGGCCGCGGCGACGTACACCAGGCCGCCCTCGCCGGGCTCCTTGATCTCGTAGGAGATGGTCAGTGACGCCGCGCCGATCTTCGTCACCCACGACTCGATGATCACCGGCTCGTGCCGGTGGACCAGGGGCCGCTTGTAGTCGATCTCATGCCGGGCCACGACGGACCCGCCCTGGAACGACGGCGACCCGTCGCCCGGCTGCAGCCGGAACATGAAGTCGATGCGGGCTTCCTCCAGGTACCGGACGAAGACCGCGTTGTTGACGTGCCCGAAGGCATCCATGTCCGACCAGCGCAGCGGGCAGCGGTAGATGTGACGGGTCACTGACACTCAGCCCCGGGTGAGCTTCTTGTAGGTGGCGCGGTGCGGGCGGGCCGCGTCCGCACCGAGGCGCTCGACCTTGTTCTTCTCGTACGACTCGAAGTTGCCCTCGAACCAGTACCACTTGGACTCGCCCTCGTAGGCGAGGATGTGGGTGGCCACTCGGTCCAGGAACCAGCGGTCGTGGGAGATCACGACGGCGGCACCGGGGAACTCCAGGAGCGCGTTCTCAAGCGAGGAGAGCGTCTCGACGTCGAGGTCGTTGGTGGGCTCGTCGAGGAGCAGCAGGTTGCCGCCCTCCTTGAGCGTGAGCGCCAGGTTGAGGCGGTTGCGCTCACCACCGGACAGGACACCGGCCGGCTTCTGCTGGTCCGGGCCCTTGAAGCCGAAGGCGCTGACGTACGCGCGGGACGGCATCTCGACCTGGCCGACGTTGATGTAGTCGAGCTCGTCGGAGACGACGGCCCAAAGGGTCTTCTTGGGGTCGATGTTGGCGCGGCTCTGGTCGACGTAACTGATCTTGACGGTCTCGCCGACCTTGATGGAGCCGTTGTCCGGCGTCTCCAGGCCCTGGATCATCTTGAACAGCGTGGTCTTGCCGGCGCCGTTCGGGCCGATGATGCCCACGATGCCGTTGCGCGGCAGCGTGAAGGACAGGTCGTCGATGAGGACCTTGTCACCGAACGCCTTGGAGAGGTTGTTGACCTCGACCACGATGGAGCCGAGGCGCGGGCCCGGCGGGATCTGGATCTCCTCGAAGTCCAGCTTCCGCATCTTGTCGGCTTCGGCGGCCATCTCCTCGTAGCGGGCGAGACGGGCCTTGGACTTGGTCTGACGCCCCTTGGCGTTCGACCGCACCCACTCCAGCTCTTCCTTGAGGCGCTTCTGGCGCTTCTCGTCCTTGCGGCCCTCGACCTTGAGGCGGGACGCCTTCTTTTCCAGGTACGTGGAGTAGTTGCCCTCGTACGGGATGGCGCGGCCGCGGTCGAGCTCCAGGATCCACTCGGCGACGTTGTTCAGGAAGTACCGGTCGTGGGTGACGGCCACCACGGCGCCCGCGTACTTCGAGAGGTGCTGCTCCAGCCAGTTCACCGACTCGGCGTCGAGGTGGTTGGTGGGCTCGTCGAGGAGCAGCAGGTCGGGGGCCTCGATGAGCAGCTTGCAGAGCGCCACGCGGCGCTTCTCGCCACCGGAGAGGTTGACCACGGGCCAGTCGCCGGGCGGGCAGCCCAGGGCGTCCATGGCCTGCTCCAGCTGGGCGTCGAGGTCCCAGGCGTTGGCGTGGTCCAGGTCCTCCTGGAGCTTGCCCATCTCGTCGAGCAGCGCGTCCGAGTAGTCGGTCGCCATGAGCTCGGCGACCTCGTTGAAGCGCTTGAGCTTGCCCATGATCTCGGCGGCGCCGTCCTGGACGTTCTCCAGGACGGTCTTGGAGTCGTCGAGCTTGGGCTCCTGCATGAGGATGCCGACGCTGTACCCGGGCGACAGGAAGGCGTCACCGTTGGAGGGCTGCTCAAGGCCCGCCATGATCTTCAGCACCGTGGACTTACCGGCACCGTTGGGCCCCACCACACCGATCTTCGCGCCGGGCAGGAAGCTCAGCGTCACGTCGTCAAGGATCACCTTGTCGCCGTGCGCCTTGCGCGTCTTGCGCATCGTGTAGATGTACTCAGCCAAGAGAAACCGTCCGGCAATCGATGTGTGGGCAGATACACCCCATCTTGCCTGACGGCCACCCCTGGGGGGAAACCCGTATCGCGGTGCACCGCTGACCTGCCGGCGTTGGGCCACCGCTGTAGTCGGCCTGTCACGGGCCGTCGGTATCGGATCCTGTCCGGCGGACCCGCGCGGCCGGGAATTGGCCCGGCACGACGAAGCGGCCCCGGTACGCGATCGCGTACCGGGGCCGCTGCCCGTCACCGGGCGCTCACACTGAGCTCAGTGTTTGCTCGTACTGCTCGCCTACTGGTCCTGCTTACTGACCGGCGGCCTTCTTCTTGCGGAGGAAGAACACCGCGCCGCCACCGAGCAGCACCAGGACGACCGCCGCGCCGGCGATCATCGGGGTGGCGCTGGAGCTGCCGGTCTCGGCCAGGTTGGTGCCACCGTTGGTCCCGGTCGAGCTGCCACCGGCCGAGGCGGGGCTGGGCTTCGAGGACGGGGCCGGGCCGGTGCCCGCGGTCTTGCAGTCGAGGACACCGGAGAAGTGCTGGCCCGCGATGGTGAAGTCGTACTTCTGGTCCTCGGCTACGGGGAACAGCACGGACTTCGAGCCGCCGGCCGGGACCGTCGCGATGGTCTTGCCACCGACGGTCACCGGGAAGGCCTCGTCGCCCTTGTTGGTGACGGTGATGTCCACGCCGCCCTTGGCGCAGTCCTTCTTGACCGACACGGCCGGGATGGCGCCCTGCTTGGCCCAGGTCGCCTTGGCCTCGGCGTTGACCGTCGAGTCGCTGGAGCCGGCCAGGATCTGCGTCTGGCTCTTGGAGTCACTCGCGAACGCGCGGCCGACCGGCACCTGGGTGGTGGCCGACAGGCGCAGCGAGCCGGAGCCCGGCTGGGCACCCGCGGGCACGTCGAAGAAGAGCTGGCTGTTGTTGACGGCGGAGCTTACGGTCTTCCCCGCCTTGTCGACGATCTTGACCCCGGCGGCCTGGAGCTCCTGGGACGGCGTGACCGTCACCTTGTCGGCGTTGGTGTGCACCGTGACCGGGCCGAGCTTCTGGCCGGCCTTGCCCGCCACCGACGCGCCGTCGAGCGTCAGGGAGGCCTTGGGCTCCTCGACGACCTTGGCGTTCTTGAACAGCCAGTCGGCCAGGGTCTGCGCGTCCTTGTCGGCCGCGTCGACCTTGACGTGGTCCGAGTAGCGCCAGATCGCGACCTGGGTGGCCGCGGCCGCCTCGCCGTTGCTGAGCTTGCCGGTGACGCCCGCGTCCTTGGCCAGCTGGCCGAGGTCGTTCTTCTGCGGGTAGGAGTTCTCCAGGATCCAGCGGATCTTGCCGGCGTCCTTGTTGTTCGCCAGGGAGGTGCCGCTCCACGGCGTCTCGCGGTACTGGGCCTCGCGCTGCGTCGGGTTGTGGATGTCGATGCAGTACGTGCGCAGCGTGCCGCCACCGTCGACGTTCATCCGGAACAGACCGGCGGAGACCTGCTCCTGGTGGCCGTTGTCGCCCGTGATGACGGCGCCGGCGAACGAGCCGGGCTCAAGACCCTGGATGGTGGCGGTCGCGCCGCCCTGGCCCTGCTGGTCGGGCGTGTCCGCGACGGCCGCACCGGCGCCGGCTATCGCACCGGCCGCGACGAGTCCCGAGACGGCTGTGGCAGTGGCGAGGCGCAGAGCACCCCGCTTGCGGGCGGAACGCCCGTGAACGGCTGAAAACACAGAATTCCCCTTCGGGCGAGGCACTTTCGCATGTGGTGCGCGTGCACAGGGGTGCGCGTGGGGGAAGTGCCTCACCGGCAGACTCAAGTGCCCCGTGAGTACGCGGGAATCCTAGGGATACGGAAGTCAACGATCCGCAGCGATGACATCAGATAAGCATTCTGATTCGGAATCGTTATCCCGGAACGGGTGTGCCACCTGGTCTTATCGACAAATCCCCGGTACAGAAAGGGAGTTTCGGGACACCTTTACCGCTCAACCAACCCTCCACCGCCACTCCCTCCCTCCTCAAGTGCCCCCGCCTAGACGCCCATCGGAGCGGGCGCCGAAGCCGTGGATGTGGCCGATTCCCATACCACTGCCGGGACACTGTTGGCCGAAATCGGCTGGCCCACCTGGGACGCGGTCGGCTCGCGGCCCGGTGCCGGGCCGCCCTCCGCGCCCTGAGCCCCGGCCCGTTCGACCGGACCCGCCTCGCCCTTGAACACCCGGCGGAACGCGGTGGTCCCCCGCGACATGTCGTGCCCGATCGCCACCGCGTCGACGTCCGCCGAGAAGCGGCGCGGCCCGTCCTTCCGCTCCTCGTCCCGCACCTTCAACCGGCCGTGCACCACCAGCGGTTCTCCGATCGCGACCGAGCCCGTCAGATTCATCCCGAGCGCCCGCGCCGCCCACACCGTGTAGAAACTGGTGGCCCCGTCCACCCAGGACTGCTTCTCCCGGTCGAAGCGGCGCGCGGTCACCGCCAGCCGGAACCTGGCCGCCCCGCCCGTCGCCGATTCCCGCCACTCCACCTGCGTCGCCACATTGCCGACCAGCGTCACCATCGTCTCGTTCACTGCCTCAACCCCCGTACCGGGTAGATCCCGTGGGTCCGACCTCTCGTACGCCGGAACGGGAACGAGGCAATGAAAAGCCCCGCCCGGCCCGGCACTCGATCGAACCCTTGCGCTGTCGATCTCCATGCTGGACCGGACGGGGAGTCCCTGCCGGAGCCTGTGGACTACCGCCCCGTTGTGGAAAACCCGCTCACCCGGCCGGGGCCGCCCCGCATCACCCCGTCCCCGCGACTGCGGCGTACTGCTCCCGCACCTCGCGGTACCGCAG
Source organism: Streptomyces sp. NBC_00212 (assembly GCF_045206365.1). NCBI lineage: Bacteria > Bacillati > Actinomycetota > Actinomycetes > Kitasatosporales > Streptomycetaceae > Streptomyces > Streptomyces sp. NBC_00212. The sequence goes on along the minus strand of NZ_CP108115.1, from coordinate 5,651,650 downwards.
CAACTCCGCGGCCACCGGATCCAGGACCCTGGCCCGCCCGCAGCCCGCGGCCGCCTCCCGGAGCCTGCGTTCGGCCTCCTGTCCGTAGCGCCGCCCGGGCCCGCGCGCCGCCACCGCGCACGCCCACTCCACCAGCGGGCCGCCCACGATGCCGGCCAGCATCACCAGCGCGGGGACGATGAGCCCCGGCTGAAGGACGCCCACGATCTGGCCGACCAGCCAGAGCCCGCCCACGACCTGAATGCCCGTCATGACCATCTGGGCCAACACCGCGGCCGGCCACCAGGGCGGCCGGGGCGAGGTGCCGCGCTCCAGTTCCTCCCGTACCGCGAGTTCGTCCAGGGCCTCGGGAAGCCCCTCGGCGCCGCGCACCGCGGATTCACGCACGGCCTGCGCCCAGGGCGCGGGCAGCCCCGCCGAGGCCTCGTCGGCGACCGTACGGACCGCCTGCTCGACCCGCTGGCGTGCGGTGACCTGATCCTCGACCTCGGCATCGGAGGGCGGCCGCTGCACGGCCGGGGCGCGGAGCCGGTCGAGCCAGCGCCACAGCCGCAGCCACGGAGTCCCGCACGCGTGCTGGGCGTTGCGCTGCCACTCGCGTTCGGCGGCCTCGCCCGCGGCCGAGGCGCCGACCGCCGCGGCGAGGCGGTCCGCGAAGTCCTTGCGGGCTCGTTCGTCGAGTCCGGGCCGGCCGTCCGCGACGTACAGCGGGCGCAGTTCGACGGCGGCCGCGTCCACATCGGCGGCGAGGCGGCGTGCGGCGGCGCCGCGTTCCTGCACGAACCGGCCGAGCTGTTCGCGCAGTTCGCCCACGCCCCGGCCGGTCAGCGCGGACACGGAGAGCACCGTGGCGCCGGGCTCGCCGTGTTCGCCGAGCGCCATGCCGTCCTCGTCGAGGAGGCGGCGCAGATCGTCGAGCACCTGGTCGGCGGCCTCGCCGGGCAGCCGGTCCACCTGGTTGAGCACGACGAAGCTGACCTCCGCGTGCCCGGCGAGGGGCCGCAGATAGCGCTCGTGGAGCACGGCGTCGGCGTACTTCTCGGGGTCCACCACCCACACGATCGCGTCCACCAGGGCGAGCACCCGGTCGGCCGCCTGGCGGTGCGAGACGACCGCCGAGTCGAGGTCGGGCAGGTCGACCAGGACCAGGCCCTCCAGGTCGCCGCCCGAGCTGCCCGAGCCGCCCACGATGTCGAGCGGGCGGCGGCGCAGCCGGCCGGGGATGCCGAGCCGGTCGAGCAGCCCGGCGGCGCCGTCGGTCCAGCTGCACGCGATGGGCGCGCCCGTGGCGGGACGGCGCAGACCGGTGTCCGAAATCTGGCTTCCCGCAAGGGAGTTGAAGAGAGTGGACTTACCGCTTCCGGTGGCGCCCGCGACGGCGACGACGGTGTGCCGCGCGGACAGCCGCTGGCGCGCGGACGCCTCGTCGAGCACCCGCCCGGCCTCGGCGAGCGCCTCGGCTTCGAGCCGGGTGCGGGAGAGCGCGACCAGTTCGCGCAGCGCGTCGAGCCGGCCCCGTACCGCCCCGACGTACGGCCCGCCAATGGGCTCGAAGTCGAGATCGTCCTCCTGGGGTTCCTCGTCCTCAGGAGTGGTCATCTCGCCGGGATCGGCGGCGCGCCGCGCGATCAACCCGTCGGCCCATTGGTCGTCGATCTGCTGCGTCATGCCGCTTTCCTCTCCTTCTGCACCATGGACAGTGCGGCGATCAGCCCGGCCTGCGGCTCGGGCGTCACCTCAAGGGCGTCCAGCGGCGCGAGCCGGCGCTCGCGCTCGGCGCCGAGCACCTGGTCGATGTACGTGGCGACGAGTTCGCCGCCCTTGTCGCTGAGCCGCAGCGCGCCCTGGGCGCCGATCCGCTCGGCGAGCCGCTCGCCCGCCCTGCGGGCCCGCCGCCCGCCGAGCAGCGCGGCCGCGAGCAGCGCCGCCACGGTCTCGGGGTCGGGGGCCAGCGAGCGTTCCATCTCCCGCACTTCCTCCTCGGCCAGCTCTTCGAGGACCCTGCGCCAGCGCCGCACGGCGAGCCCGATCCGGTCCTCCGGGTCCCGGTGGCGTACGTCGTTGTCGAACCGCCCGGCGGCCGGCTCGCGCGCCCACGCCTCACGGACGCGTTCATCGGCGGCCGCGGCCGCGCACCGCAGCAGTTCGGCGAGGCTGTCCACGAGCGCGTCCAGGAGCTCGGCGGAGGAGGCGCCGCCGGGGTGGGCGCGCCAGCGGGTGAGCGCGTCCCCGGCGAGCACCCCGCCGGCCTGCAACCGCCGCCGCACCCGGGCGCCTTCCTTTGCGTACGCGTCCTCGACCGCGCCGGTGAGGCGTACGGCGGCGGCGTACTGGGCGGCGACGGCCGAAGCGAGCTCCGGCATCCGCGCGTTGAGCGACTCGATGGCGCCCGACGCGGTACGGGCCACGGCCTGCTGGCGGGCGGCCGGGTCCTGGCTGCGGTGGGTGAGCCAGGCTCGCAGGGCCGCGACCGCGGTGGCGGGCAGCAGCCCGTGCGAGGCCCCGGCGGACTCGGGCAGTTCGGGCACGGTGAACCGCGGCACGTCCCCGAGTCCGGCCTTGGTGAGCAACGCCCCGTACTGCCGCGACACTTCGCCGAGCACCGGATGCGGCACCCGGTCGAGCACGGTGACGAGCGTGGCGTCGTACTCCTTGGCGGTACGCAGCAGGTGCCAGGGCACCGCGTCGGCGTACCGCGATGCGGTGGTGACCATGACCCATACGTCGGCGGCGCAGATGAGTTCGGCGGCCAGGATGCGGTTGCTGACGACCAGTGAGTCGATGTCCGGCGCGTCCAGGAGCGCGAGCCCGCGGGGCAGCGTGGTGGCGGTCTCGACGCGTACGGCCCCGTCGTCGTCCCCGCCGGGCAGCTCGTCCGCCTCGGCGTCGTCCTGCTGCTGCGGCAGCCAGACGCGGGTGAGTTCGGGCAGCACCCGCACCCCCGCGAACCAGTCCTTGTCATCGGGGTGGCACACGAGGACGGGCGTACGAGTGGTGGGCCGCAGCACCCCGGCCTGGCTGACCCGCCTCCCCACAAGGGAGTTGACCAAGGTGGACTTCCCCGCCCCCGTCGACCCGCCGATAACAGCCAGCAGAGGGGCTTCAGGATCCTTGAGCCGGGGCAGCAGATAGTCGTCGAGCTGTGCGAGCAGCTCGCTGCGCGTCTGCCGGGCGCGTGGAGCACCCGGCAGGGGCAGCGGGAGACGCACGGCGGCGACACTGTCGCGCAGGGCGGAGAGTGCGTCGATGAGCTGAGGCCGTACGTCCATGGTCACCACATGCGAAGAATGCCCAATTTTGGCGCCTTTTTGAAGCGTATGGCCACTTCCGCGCGCGTCCGTAGGTCGCCGGGACATGCCGAACGGACAGATGGGACACACGGGACGAGTGGGACGCAGGCATAACGAGTGCACAACACCCTGCGCCGCGAGCGTCAAAAGCGCTGCATGATTCGCACCTGCCTGCGATTATCGGTTCGCTTCACCGAACCTCCACATCGTGCCACGCAGGTGAAGCAACCGGGACGAGGTGACAGGAGCCCTATCCTTGTCCCCGGCAAGGTCATCGGCCCGGGACCCGTCCCGGACCTCCGCCCTTGCCCGCCCGGGGCTCCAGGCCACCGAGGCCCCATCCGGCCCCCGTAGCTCAGTGGATAGAGCAGGCGCCTTCTAAGCGCTTGGCCGCAGGTTCGAGTCCTGCCGGGGGCGCCCACGTTCACCGGGCGTCCGGCCCTCCTTCGGGAGGGCCTTTTGGCTGGTCGGGGGAGCTTAGCGAGGTGCCGGTAGCAAGGGCGTAAGCGATCAAAGGCCGCCGAGAACTTCACGCTGGGCGGCCTCGGCCCTGCGATTCAGGGCGTTGGTCATCCGCACGGCCACGATGGTGAACAAGATGCCCAGAGCAAAGAACAACACCTCGGTGATGACTCCCACGACTGGGACATGTCGGGTCGCGTTCGTAACGATTGCCATGATGACCCCGCCAGAGACCCAGGCGAACCAGATTCGAAACTTCTCAACCCGGACAGCCCTCTGCACGTCGCTGTAATTGGACACAGATTCCCCCTGTCTTGCCTTTGCGAGGAATCATGACGTGGAGTTCGGGAGGCGGATGAGGATGTGGCCGTTCCGTAACCATTGGCAGCCACATTCAGGGCAGGTCGCCGTGCTCGAAGAGGCTTTATGGAGCGATCGGCTGTGCCGCACATCAGCGGTACGAGCCTGGCCTCCACCGGCACTCGATGGCTTCGATCACAGCTCAGACCCGTAGTAGTGCTGAAGCGCGGGCCCGCCCGAATTGCAGCGGCACGCAAAGGTCATGCTGCGTACGCACCAGGGATCGCGGGAAAATATCGAAACCAACTGACGCCCGGACCCGGCTCATGCCACGATGCCCCCAGCGGCCAGGGGGCACAAGATGATCGAAGTCAGTGGCTACGGCGGACAGATCCAGTTCGACGGTCAGTACCTCACCATCACCCGCAAGGGATTTCTCGCCCGCGCCACCATTGGCAAAGGCGAGAAGCGTCTTCACATTTCGCAGGTCACGGCTATCCAGTGGAAGCCCGCCGGCCCGTTTGTGAACGGTTTCATCCAGTTCACTTTGCCAGGAGGAAAAGAGCGGCGCTCCGCCTTCGGCGGGCAGACCACCAGCGCGGCGCATGACGAGAACTCGGTAGTCTTCACCAAAAAGCAGCAGCCGGAGTTCGAAAAGCTCCGTGCCGCCCTCGACCAGGCGATCTCTGTACAGCACTCACCACGGACACCGTCCGCAGCAGCGCCCGCGTCGCTGGCGGACGAGCTGACCAAACTGGCCGCCCTGCGAAGCCAAGGCGTCCTCAGCCAGGCCGAGTTTGAACAGCAGAAGGCCAGGCTGCTCGGCCAGTAGCGTGCTACCCGACGGGGTGGCCGGGCCCGCGTCACACCAGAGGCGGCTCTCCCCCCAGCTCACGATGCACGAGGTTCGTTTCCTCCGCCGTCAACGCCCGCTCCGGCAGTGGGCGTTGGGCCGCTGCTCGAAAGCCGTCCAGAAGGAGGGCCAGGTGGCGGCGCCAGGAGCCCGGGCGGACTGATTCGGTCGCGGGGAGCGAGGTGCCCAGGGCACTCAGGGCGAAGAGGAGGTCTTCCGTGACCACGTCCGTGCGCAGTTCGCCGTCCTCGGCGGCCCGGCGCATCAACCCGCTCAGGGTCGCGTGGTTGTGGGCGTGGATCGCGTCCAGGGTCGGGGCGCCCTCGATGCCCGTGGTCATCAGGTCGCCGACGCCCCGGTCCCGGGCCAGCAGCGCGCACACGCCTTCCAAGTACGTGGTCAGCGCGCCCCACGCGTCGTCCGCCAGACGCGCCCTCTCGCCGGAGGCCATCACCGCCGCCAGGTCGTCGTGGAAGACCGCCTCCACCAGGTCGCCCCGGGCCGGGAAGCGCCGGTACAGCGTCGCGTTGCCCACCCCCGCGCGCTTCGCGATCTCGTCCAGCGGGACGTTGATCCCCTGCTCAGCGAACAGTTCCCGCGCCGCCGCCACCAGCAGCTCCCGGTTCCGCAGCGCGTCCCGCCGCAGGGGTGCGGGCTTTTTCTGGTTCTGATGGTTCTGTTGCTGATGGTTCAGCTTTGGGTGGTTCTGCTGCTCATTCTCCGGCGGGGCCATGGGGCCAGACCCTACAACGGGAAACGAGGACCCCTCCCCGGTTGCCGGGCCCTGCCGATCGGGCCCCCACCGTCCCGGCCGGCCCGTGCCGCAGCCGGGCGCGGGCCGGTTGACCGACCCCGGCGCTCATCGGCGTCCGCACCCCGTTCAATGTCCGGCACCCCCGCGCCCGGCGGCTAGGCTCTCGCGCTCCTGCGGTGTCGCCTTCGCGACCTGGCCGCCCGCGCCGAAGTACGCGCGGGACAGCCGGGCCCGCAGCGACTTCCCGTCGGCGAGCGGTTCGGGCTGTTCGTGCGCGGTCAGGGTGTGCAGCCGCTCCGCGGGCAGTGGCTCGTGCACCTCGACGTACTCGCCGTGCGGCAGCTTCCTGATGCGGCCGGTCTCCCTGCCGTGCAGCACCAGGTCGCGGTCGCGGCGTTGGAGGCCGAGGCACCAGCGGCGGGTGATCTCGAAGACGAGTACCGGCACCACGAAGAAGCCGGTCCGCACCGTCCAGGTCATCGCGTTGAGCGAGAGGTGGAAGTGGGTGGCGAACAGGTCGTTGCCGCCGCCGACCAGGGTCACCACGTACAGGCTGATCCAGGCCGCACCGAGCGCCGTACGCACGGGGGCGTTGCGCGGCCGGTCGAGGAGGTGGTGCTCGCGCCGGTCCTTGGTGATCCACGCCTCCACGAAGGGATAGACCGCGATCAGGCCGAGGATCGTCGGGAAGAGGAGGAACGGGATGAGGACGCCGAGGGCCAGGGTGTGGCCCCACGCGTTGATCTCCCAGCCCGGCATCACGCGGATCAGCCCCTCCGCGAAGCCCATGTACCAGTCGGGCTGGGCGCCGGTGGAGACCTGGTCGGGGCGGTACGGGCCGAACGCCCAGATCGGGTTGATGGAAGCGATCGCGGCCACCACCGCCGTGACCCCGAAGACCAGGAAGAAGAAGCCGCCCGCCTTCGCCGCGTACACCGGCAGGAGCGGCATGCCGACCACGTTCTTCTCGGTGCGGCCGGGCCCGGCGAACTGCGTGTGCTTGTGGAAGAAGACCAGGATCAGATGGGCCACGAGCAGGCCCAGCATGATGCCCGGGATGAGCAGGACGTGCAGGCTGTAGAAGCGCGGAATGATGTCCGCACCCGGGAACTCCCCGCCGAACAGGAACATTTGGATGTACGTTCCGACCACCGGCACCGACAGGATCACGCCTTCGATGAAGCGGATGCCCGTGCCGGAGAGCAGGTCGTCGGGGAGCGAGTAGCCGAAGAAGCCGTCCAGCATGCCGAGGAACAGCAGGCCGAAGCCGAACAGCCAGTTGACCTCGCGGGGTTTGCGGAAGGCGCCGGTGAAGAACACCCGCATCATGTGCACGAACATCGCCGCGATGAAGATCAGCGCCGCCCAGTGGTGGATCTGCCGGATCAGCAGCCCGCCGCGCACCTCGAAGCTGATGTGCATCGTGGAGTCGAAGGCCTCGGAGACCTTCTGGCCGTTGAGCGGGACGTACGAGCCGTCGTAGACGACCTCCACCATGCTCGGCTTGAAGAACAGCGTCAGATAGACGCCGGTCAGGATGATGACGACGAAGCTGTACAGGCAGATCTCGCCCAGCATGAACGACCAGTGGTCCGGAAAGATCTTGCGCATGTTGCTCTTGGCGAGCCGGTGGAGGCCCACCCGCCCGTCCGCCCAGTCGGCGACCCGCTCTCCACGGCCTGCCATCCCGAACCCCCTCGCTCCGGCGCGCCCTCGCTGAAGACGCGCACGTCGGACGTCGGCAGGGCTTGACCACGCGACTCCCTTGCCGACGCCCCGAATACTAACCGGGGATACTTCCCCATTTAGCCGGGGGCCTGCCCCTCCCGCGCGCCTCTATCCTTATTGCGAACTACTTGCAATAACGGCGGTGCAGGCGGAAGGGGTGTTCGGGGTGGGGTTTCCAGTGGTGCTCGGGATCGAGTCGTCCTGCGACGAGACCGGGGCCGGTCTCGTGCGGAACGGGCGGCTGCTCGGCCATGCGGTGGCGTCGAGCATGGACGAGCACGCCCGCTACGGCGGGGTCGTGCCGGAGATCGCCGCCCGCGCCCACGTCCACTCCTTCACCCCAGTCGTGCACCGGGCGCTGGAGGACGCCGGGCTGCGGATGTCCGACATCGGCGCGGTCGCCGTGACCACCGGGCCCGGCCTGTCCGGCGCCCTCCAGGTCGGCCTCGCGGGCGCGAAGGGACTGGCGTACGCCCTGGACGTACCGCTGTACGGAGTCCACCACCTCGCCGGTCACGTCGCGGCCGACACCCTGGAGCACGGTCCGCTGCCCGACCCGTGCATGGTGCTCATCGTGTCCGGCGGCCACACCTCGCTCCTGCTCGTACGCGACTTGGCGCGCGACCCGATCACGCATCTCGGCGACACGCTGGACGACGCGGCGGGCGAGTGCTTCGACAAGGTCGCCCGCGTCTTCGGGCTGCCCTACCCGGGCGGCCCCGCCATCGACCGGGCGGCCCGGGGCGGCGACGCGGGCGCGGTCACCTTCCCCCGGCCGCTGACCGGGCCGCGCGACGACCCGTACGCCTTCTCCTTCTCCGGGCTCAAGACGGCCGCCGCCCGCTGGGCCGAGCGGCACGCGGGCACCGAACTACCCGTCGCCGACGGCTCGGCGGCCCTCCAGGAGGCGATCGCCGACGTACTGACCCGCAAGGCGGTGGACGCCTGCCGCACGCACGGGGTCGACACCCTGGTCGTGGTGGGCGGGGTCGCCGCGAACTCCCGCGTACGCTCCCTCGCCGAGCAGCGCTGCGCGGCCGCCGGGATCACCCTGCGGGTGCCGCCGCTCGGCCTGTGCACCGACAACGGCGCGATGATCGCGGCGGTGGGCGACCTGCTGGTCCGCGCGGGCGCCGAACCCGCCCCGCTGGACGTCTCCATCGACCCGTCCGCCCCGCTGGAGTACGCGGCCCTGCACCCGGTCGCCCGGGGCGTGCGGGTCGCCTGACGGCGGCGGGCTTCCCCTGGTCGGCGCCGGGCCGGCGAGTGTCTCGCGGGACGGGCGGGTAGCATGCGCCAGTTGACGGGGAGTCAGGCGCGCCAGTGCGGCCGAGGTCCGTCCGAAAGGTTGTGGCGCAGCTTGAAAGACGATAGGGCGACGATGGCCGCGAGCCGCGAGCCGCGAGCCGCGAGCCGCGAGCCGCGAGCCGCGAGCCGCGAGCCGCGAGCCGCGAGCCGCGAGCCGCGAGCCGCGAGCCGCGAGCCGCGAGCCGCGAGCCGCGAGTGGGGCGGCCGGCGCGTAGCTTTTCGGGGTGGCCATGCACGCTAGCCAGCCCCTTCGCGTTCCGGTCGGGCCCGATGCCCACCGGTGGCGCACCTTCCGCGCCGAGAAGACCCTGGTCGTGGCCGCCCGTACGGTGACGTCGACCGTCCGCGTCCTTGAGTGCCTGCCCACCCTGGTGCGCGACGACAGCCGTGTCTCCGTCGTGTTCGCCTACGATCCGACGTCCGCCTTCAGCGACGGCGTGCTGCAACTGCTCCACGATGCCGGGTGCCGGGTCATGCCCTGGGAGCAGCTCGGCCGCATCAGCCCCGACCTCATCGTCACCGCCAGCGAGAACATCGACGTGCCGGACGGCGACTGCCCGGTCCTTGTGCTGCCGCACGGGGTGGGGTTCCAGAAGCTGGTGCCCGATTCCCGTAGTGCGCGGGAGCGGCTTTCCGGGCTCGTACCGGATGCGCTCCTTGAGGCCGGGCGGGCCTGGCTGGCCGTTTCGCATCCGGAGCAGGAGGAGCAGCTGCTCGCCGCACACCCCAAGACCGCCGGGCGCACGCTCCCGGTCGGCGACCCGTGCTTCGACGAGCTCCTCGGTGCGATGCGCCAACGAGACGTCTACCGACGGGAGTTGGGGGTCGGCGACGGGCGCCGGCTCGTCGTGGTCAGCTCCACCTGGGGGCCCACCTCCCTCGTCGGGCAGGACCCGGAGCTGCCGGCCCGGCTGCTCGCCGCGCTGCCGTACGACGAGTACCGGGTCGCCCTGGTCGTCCACCCCAATGTCTGGGCAGGGCACGGGAGTTGGCAGATCCGTACGCTTCAGGCGGCCGCCCTCGACGCGGGGCTGCTGCTCGTGCCGCCGGTGCACGCCTGGCGGCCCGCGCTCGTCGCCGCCGACCTGGTGATCGGCGACCACGGATCGGTGACGCTGTACGGGGCCTGCCTCGACATCCCCGTACTGCTCGCCGCGTTCGGCCCCGACGCGGTGCCGGGCACGGCGGCCTTCGACCTGGCCCGGCTCGCACCGCGCCTCGACCCGCGCGCCGATCTGGCCGGGCAGGTCGAGGAAGCCGTCCGCGCGCACGTGCCGCAGCGCTACTCCCCCGTCGCCGAGCGCGCCTTCGCGGACCCTGGGCAGGCGCACGCCCGGCTCCGCAGCGCGCTGTACGGCCTCATGGAGCTGCCCGAGCCGGCCACCGCGGCGCCGTGCGCGCCCGCGCTGGGCGGCGCGGACGTCGACGCCGTCCCGTGCAGGTCGTGGCGGGTCGCCACCGCCGTGTCCGCCGACCGCTCGGGGCCCGTCGTCACCGTCCGGCGCCATCCCGCTTCGGTGTCCGGCGCCGTCGAGGAGGGCGCCGATACGTTCGCCCACCTGGCCTGCGCGGAGGACGAGCCGGACCGGCGGCTGGCCGAGAGCGCTTCGGTCATCGTCCGACAAGGCCGGGCGGGTACGGCAGTTGGCGCCCTGCGCTGGATCGCCGACGCCCTGGAGCGATTCCCCGGCTGCCTGCTGACGGCCGTCGCCACGGACTCGCGCGGCGTCCTGGTCGGGCTGCGGGACGGCCGGATCGTCGAGGCCACCTCGACCGGCGCGGCCGTGGACCCGGGCCTCGCGGCCGCTGTTGTCTACGCGCGCCTGCGGGCGGGCGGGCCCTTGACGGATGCGCTGGTGGCGTTGCGGATCGGGGCGGCTCGCACGGAGGACGTCGCCCTGCGGGTGCGGGCCGCCCAGCAATCCGGCTGAGCGGGAGCCCTGCGGGTACGGGGCGCCACTCATTGGTCCCGCTGAGCGGGAGCCCTGCGGCTGCGGGCCGCCTCTCGCACCGGCGGAGCCGGACTCACCCCAACTCCCCCAGCCGCGACCGGATCTCCGCCGCCAGCGGGCTGCCTCCCGCCTCGTGGATCTCCAGCGCGCGGGTCAGGTCCGCACGCAGCAACGCCCGTTCGCCGCCCTCGCGTTGGGCGATGTCGGCGAGTTCCAGGAGGGCCTGCGCCTCGTAGTGGGTCGCGTCCTGCTCGCGCAGGACCCGTACCGCCTCGCGCAGTTCGCGCTCCGCCTCCGCGCGCTGCCCCAGGTGGCCGTGGGCCCGGCCGATCGCGGCCGTCGCTCGGGCGGCCATCCGCACATCGGGATCCGCGAGGCCGAGCAGCGCCTGGTGGGCCTGCCTCAGCGTGTCCAGGGCGAGCGCGGAGTCGCCCGCCGCGTCCTGCGCGCAGCCGAGGAAGAAGGTCACGATGGCCGCACCCCGCGCCTGGCCCGCCTCGGTGTTGAGGCGCACGGACTCCTCGTACACCTCGATGGCCCGCGCGGGGTCGGAGCGGTCCCAGTACCGGCCGAGGAACTCCAGGACGGATGCCCGCAGTTGCGTGTGGTCGGCCACCTCCGCGCACGCCTGCGCCGTGTTCAGTTCCGCACGGGCGTGCTCGTACTCGCCCAGGTCCATCAACGGGCGGGACAGGAGGCTGCGCAGGCGGGCCTCGGCGGCCGGTTCCAGTGCGGCAGAGGCGAAGGCCGCGCCGAGTTCCAGCGATTCCTTCCAGTCCGCGACGTACCTGCGGTGCAGGAACAGGACGGTGAATCCCTCCGCCAGCTGCCAGCCCCGCATGCAGAGGCCGTGGTCACCGGCCGCCCGCAGCACGGCCAGGATGTTGGCGCGCTCCGCCCCCAGCCAGTCGAGCGGGTCCGGCGCGTCATCGGCCGCGAACGGGTCCGGGTTGTCGGCGAGCAGCTCGGCCAGGTCCGCGATGCGCAGCCTGTCGAGCCGGACAGCCCGGTCGGCGAACGCCGTCAGGGCCAGATAATGCGTCAACACCCGTTCCACGACGGCCAGTTGACCACCCTGCGGCTCCTCCGACTCCGCTCGCTCCCGCGCGTGCAGCCGTACGAGTTCATGGCAGCGGTAGCGGTCCTCGCCCGCCTCCTCCAGGAGGCTCGCCTCCACGAGTTCGTCGAGCAGCGACCCGGCGGCCATCCGGTCCGCACCGAGGGCGGCGGCGACCGTTCCCGTCTCGAAGGTGCGGCCGGGGATCCAGCTCAGCAGGCGGTAGCAGCGGGCCGCCTCGGGCTCCAGCTGCCGGTAGGACGCATCGAACACTGCGGACACCGGGTGCTCCCCCCTCAGGGACATCGCGGACAGCCGGCGGTTCTCGTCGGACAGTTCGGCGGCGAGGGCGGCCGTCGTCAGGCGGCGCTGGGTGAGCAGCCGGGCCGCGACCACGTGCAGGGCCACGGGCAGTCCGCCGCACAGCTCGACGAGCCGCTCGGCGGCCGCCCGGTCGGCGTCGACCGCCTCCTGACCGCAGCGGTCGGCGAGGAGCGCCAGGGCACTGTGCGTGCCGAGCGGCTCCAGGGACATCAACCGCGCGCCGTCCACGGCGAGTTCACCCAGGGACGTACTGCTGGTGACCAGGACCGCGCTGCCCGGGCCGTTCGGTACGAGGGCGCGCACCTGGGCCGGTGCGTCGACGTTGTCCAGGACGAAAAGGAGCCGCCGCCCGCCGGTGCGCTCCCTCAGCAGTCTGGTCTGCTCGGGCAGGGTGCGCGGCAGGTAGTCCTCCTTCACGCCGAGGGAGCGCAGGCACATCCCCAGGGCGGCGGACACGTCCGCGCCGCCCGCCCGGCCGCGCAGCTCGGCGAAGTCGACGTAGACCTGCCCGTCCGGGAAGTAGGCGCGCGAGCGGTGCGCGCAGTGGCGGACGGTCGCCTTCTTGCCGACCCCGGGCGGGCCCGCGACCACCAGTACACCGACGTGGACGGCCTCGCTCGCGCCGGTGGCGAGGATGCCGTCGAGCGCCGAGAGCGTGTCCGTACGGTTGAAGAACCGGGTGCGCAGGGCCGGCACCTCGTCGGGGCGGTTCTCGGACGGCAGCTGTCCACGGGCGGCGATCCCCGCGTGACGGCCGGGGACGGCCCGGCCATCGGGGGCCGGCCCCGCAGCTCCGGTCAGTTCGGCGAGCAGGATGCGCAGCTCCTGAGCGGCGCCCGGGTCCTCCTCCAGCATCCGCCGCAGCCGGCGGCGCAGTTCGCCCTCGACGGCCGCCGCGTCGTCAGCGCCCGCGGCAACCGTCAACTCGTCCGGGGCGTCCGGGAGTTCGTCCTCCGCCGCGCCCTCCCCGCCCCTGCGGGCGAAGAAGCGCGCCACCCGGGCCCGGGCCTGCGTCCAGGACTCCGAGACCATGAGCCCCATCAGCGTGGTCGCCGCCGTTCCCGCGAGCGTCGCCAACTCGGCTTCCACAGAGCCCCCTTTGTGTCGCGCACGCGAACGGTGTCAGCGGATGTTCCGAGGCCACCTCGGCACTGGACAACCCACGGTAGAGAGATCGTCCCGGCTTGGACAGTACGACCTGCGGCGCGGCACCGCGAGATCCGGCCGACCCGCACCACCCGAGCCGCGCGCCCCGCCCCCTCAGTGCCCCAGCCTCGCCAGCGCCGCGTCCGGGTAGCGGCCCCGGGCGACCGCGCCCTCGGGGACGGCGCGGGTCAGCAGGGCCGCCTGGTCCGGGGTCAGGGTGAGCTCGGCCGCCGCCGCGTTCTCCTCGACGTAGCGGCGCTTCTTCGTGCCGGGGATCGGGACGATGTCCTCGCCCTGCGCGAGCAGCCAGGCCAGGGCGGCCTGGCCCGGTGTGCAGCCGAGGTCGGCGGCGACGGCGCGCACCGCGTCCACGAGGGCCAGGTTGTGCTCGATGTTCTCCTCGGCGAAGCGCGGCCAGCGCCTGCGGTTGTCCGCGCCGTCCAGGTCGGCCGTGGAGGTGATGCCGCCGGTGAGCATGCCGCGGCCCAGCGGGCTGTACGCGACCACGGCGATCCCCAGCTCGCGGCACGCGTCCAGCATGGCGCCCTCGACGACGTCCCGGGTGAACAGCGAGTACTCCAACTGCACGGCGGCGATGGGGTGTTCGGCATGCGCCTTGCGCAAGGTGTCGACGCTGATCTCGCTCAGCGCGAGGTGGCCGATCTTGCCCTCGGCGACCAGTTCGGCCATGGCGCCCACCGTCTCCTCGACCGGGACCGAGGGGTCGCGGCGGTGCACGTGGTAGAGGTCGATGCGCTCGACGCCCAGGCGCCGCAGCGAGGCGTCGCAGGCGTTGCGGACATGGGCCGCCGAGGTGTCCACCCGGGTCACCCGGCCGGTCCCGGGGTCGTGCCGCAGCCCGAACTTCGTCGCGATCACCAGGCGCTCCCGGTCGGCCGCGCGCCGCCGCAGCCAGCGGCCGAGGAACTCCTCGTTGGCGCCGCGACCGTACGCGTCCGCCGTGTCGAGCAGGGTGACGCCCAGGTCGAGCGCCCGGTCCAGGGCCCGCTCGGACTCCGCGTCGTCCGGCACCCCGTACGCCGTCGACATGCCCATGCACCCCAGACCCACGGCCGAGACGGCCGGGCCCCCGGTGCCGAGTTCGCGATACCTCATGTCGCGTTCAGCTCCCCTTCTGTCACTCCCCGAAGTTCCAGCCCCCAGATTCTCCCGTATTCCGCTTCCGTACGGGCGGGAGGAAGCCGGTCGTCCGGCCCTCAGGGGGCTCTTTGTAAGCTCGACAGGGCGCACCCACCCGATGCCGTTCCACGCACGCGCGGCCCCGCGAGAGGAAACACCATGACCACCGAGTTGAGCTCCGACGCCCTGGCCGGGCTGCTCGACCAGGCCCGGCAGGACTACGCGGCGCTTGCGGCTCGCGGCCTCAAGCTCGACCTCACCCGGGGCAAGCCCGCACCCGAGCAGCTCGACCTCTCCGAGGACCTGCTCAGCCTGCCCGGCGGCCGCTACACCTCCGCCGACGGCACGGACGTGCGCAACTACGGCGGCCTCCAGGGCCTCATGGAGCTCCGGGAGATCTTCGCCGAGGTGCTCCAGGTGCCGGCCGGGCAGCTGCTCGCCGCGGGCAACTCCAGCCTGGAGCTCATGCACGACTGCCTCGTGCACGCGATGCTGAGCGTCGTCCCCGGCGCCGAGTCCCACTGGGTGGACCAGGAGCGCCTCGCGTTCCTGTGCCCGGTGCCGGGCTACGACCGGCACTTCGCGCTGTGCGAGCGCTTCGGCATCGAGATGATCCCGGTGCCGATGACCGACGCGGGCCCGGACATGGACGTCGTGGAGCGCCTGGTCGCCGAGGACGCGGGCATCAAGGGCATCTGGTGCGTGCCGAAGTACAGCAACCCGAGCGGCGTCAGCTACAGCGACGAGACCGTGGCGCGCCTGGCCCGCATGGAGACCGCGGCCCCCGACTTCCGGATCTTCTGGGACAACGCGTACGCCGCCCACCACCTGACCGACGAGCCCACCGAGATCGCCGACCTGCTCGGCGCCTGCGCGGCGGCCGGTCACGCGGACCGGGCGTTCGTCTTCGGCTCCACCTCGAAGATCACGGCCGCGGGCGCGGGCGTCGCCTTCTTCGGATCCTCGCCCGCCAACGTGCAGTGGCTGCTCGCCAACAACTCCAAGCGCTCGATCGGCCCCGACAAGATCAACCAGCTGCGCCACGTCCTGTTCCTGCGGGACGCGGACGGCGTACGGGCCCACATGGAGCGCCAGCGCGCCCTGCTGCAGCCGAAGTTCGAGACCGTCCAGCGGATCCTGGAGAGCGAGCTCGGCGGCACCGGCCTCGCGAGCTGGACGCTCCCCCAGGGCGGCTACTTCGTCACCCTTGAGGTCCCCGAGGGCTGCGCGAAGGAGGTCGTGAAGCGGGCTGGCGAGGCGGGCGTCGTGCTGACCCCGGCCGGTGCGACGCACCCGTACGGCAACGACCCGAAGGACGCCGTCATCCGCATCGCGCCCAGCTACCCGGGCCTCGCGGAGCTGGAGCAGGCGATCCTGGGCCTCACGGCCTGCGTGCGGCTCGTCGGGTACGAGAAGCTCCTGGCGGCCTGACCGCCCCGCGAGAACCCCGCCCGCAAGGACCCCGGGCCTACGACACGATGTCCTTGCGGGCGAACCCGCGGAAGGCCAGCGCGAACAGCACGAGCGCGTACGCCACCGACACCGCCGAGCCCTTCAGCATGCCGCCCCACTCCAGGTGCGGCTGGAGGGCGTCGGCCCAGGCGAACTGCCAGTGCGCGGGCAGGAAGTCCCGCCAGTCGCCGAGCGCCGTCACCGCGTCCAGGACGTTGCCGACGATGGTCAGGCCCACCGCGCCGCCGACCGCGCCGAGCGGCGCGTCCGTCCTCGTGGAGAGCCAGAACGCGAGCGCCGCCGTGACCAGCTGGGACACGAAGACGAAGGCGACGGCGATCGCGAGGCGGGGTATGGCCTCGCCCGAGCCCAGCGAGCCGCCGGTCGGGATCTGGAGCGGCCCCCAGCCGTACACCGCTGTGCCCGCCGCGAGCGCCACCACGGGCAGCAGCACGATCGCCGCCGCGCTGAAGGCGAGCGCCACCGCCAGCTTCGACCACAGCAGCCGCGCCCGGGGCACGGGCGCCGCGAGCAGATAGCGCAGCGAGGACCAGCTCGCCTCCGAGGCCACCGTGTCGCCGCAGAACAGCGCGACCGGCACCACGAGCAGGAAGCCCGCCGACACGAACAGGCAGGTCGCGGCGAAGTTGGCGCCGGACGCGGTCGCCGTGTCCATCAGCGTGATGCGGCCGTTGCGGCTGCTCGGGCTGCCGCCGATGGCGAAGGCGACGATCAGGACGAACGGCAGCGCGCCGAGCACCGCGCCCATGACCAGGGTGCGCCGGCGCTTGAGCTGCCGTACGGCCTCGACGCGCAGGGGCAGGGTGCGCCGGGCGCGGTAGCCGGGGGCCGTCTCGCCCGACGGGGACTCCATCAGCGTGGTCATGCGGAACCTCCGATCAGGGTGAGGAACGCGTCCTCCAGGCGGCGGTGCGGGCCGACGCCGGTCAACTGCACGTCCAGGCGCAGGAGTTCGGCGATGAGCTCGGTGGTGGTCGCCCCTTCGAGGCGGATCAGGAGGCCCTCGTCGGTGCGCAGCGCCGAGCCGATGCCGGGCAGCGCCGCCACCTTGTCCACGACGGCCTCGGCCACCGGTTCGGCCGTCGTGACGAGCAGCGTGTCGCTCGCGCCGGTGATCTCGGCGACGGGGCCCGCCTGGACGAGCCGGCCGCGGTCCATCACCACCAGATGCGTACAGGACTGCTCGACCTCCGACAGGAGGTGGCTGGAGACGATCACGGTGCGGCCGCCCTCCGCGTACCGGATCATCACGTCCCGCATCTCGCGGATCTGGGGCGGGTCGAGCCCGTTGGTCGGCTCGTCGAGGATCAGCAGGTCCGGCATGCCGAGCATGGCCTGCGCGATGGCGAGCCGCTGCCGCATGCCCTGCGAGTACGTGCGGACCGCTCGCTGGAGGGCGTCGCCCAGGCCGGCGATCTCCAGGGCCTCCTCGATGCGGGAGTCCTCGGCGGGGCGGCCGGTCGCCGCCCAGTACAGCTCCAGGTTCTCGCGGCCCGACAGGTGCGGCAGGAAGCCCGCGCCCTCGACGAACGCGCCGACCCTGGACAGGACGGGCGAGCCCGGCCGGATGGCGTGGCCGAACACCCGGATCTCGCCGCCGTCGGGCCGGATGAGGCCCATGAGCATGCGCAGGGTGGTGGTCTTGCCCGCGCCATTGGGCCCGAGCAGGCCGAGCACCTGCCCCTTCTCCACCCGGAGGGACAGCTCACGCACGGCGTACCGATCGCTGGACCTGGCGTACTTCTTGGTCAAGTCGGTGATCTGGAGCGGCACTTGGGCCAGCTCCGGGTCGGGCGCGGGGGTGTGGGTGCGCCGGGTGACCAGGAGCGCGCCGCCGATGAGGGCCCCGGCGAGCGGCAGCCCCCACACCCACCAGGACAGGCCCGCGGAGGCGGTGCGCGCGGCGGGCACGGTGGGCACGCTCAGGCCGCCGCCGTCCAGCGAGACGGTGTACGTGGCGGGCGCGGCCGGGGAGGCGAAGCCGAGGTCGGTGGCGGCCACGACGAGGCGAAGCCGGTGGCCGGCCTCGACGTTGTGGTCGACGGCGGGCAGCGTCAGCTCGACGGTCTTCCCGCCCTTGGCGCCGTCGACCCGTATCGGGGCGACGAGCTGGGAGGGCAGGACCTGCTGCTTGCCGTCGGGGCCGACGTCGTACACCTTCCCGAAGAGCACGGCGGTGTCGCCGCTCGACTTCACCTTGAGCTTGACGGTGGGCGAGCCGGTGACGTGGACGCCGGTCTTCAGGGGCGCCGAGTCGAACCTGGCGTACTGGCCGGGGAAGTCGAGGGAGAGGCCGACGCCGAGGGAGGACAGGCCGGACAGGCCCGCGCCGAGGCCGGGCACCGCCGAGATCGCGGGCGGTGCGCCGCCCGGCGGGTTGTCGAAGCTCTGCTCCCGGCCGGTCAGCGCGATCGCCTGGCGCCCGCTCTCCAGGCCGGGGTAGCTGCCACTGCTCGCTCCCCTCAACTGGGCTGCGCCATCAGTGGAGTTGACGCCTCCGGTGCGGGTGACGCGGAAGGCGGGCCCGGTGTCGGCGCCCTTGTCGTCCTTCAAGTACCGGTCGAACCACTGGGTGACGCGGGCCTGGGTGCGGCCGGTCTCGCGGTCGCCGCCGTCGTGGCCGCCCGCGATCCAGTCGACGGAAACGGGGGCGCCGTTGGCGGCGATCCGCTGGGCCATGGCGTCGGCCTGGCCGAGCGGGAACAGCGAGTCGGTCTGGCCCTGCATGATCAGCGCGGGCACCTTGATCCGGTCGCCGACGGCGGACGGGCTCTTGGACTCAAGGAGTTTCTCGGCCTCGTCGTCCGGCTGCCCGGCGGTCGCGACCCGGTCGTACATCGCGCAGATCCGAGGCTCGAACTTCTGGCAGCCGCCGGCCGTGGAGACGAAGATCCCCGCCCAGAGCTTCTTGTAGACGCCGTCGGGGAAGAAGACGTCCGACAGGTTCCAGTACGTCATCTCCGGGGCGATCGCGTCGACCCGCTTGTCGTATCCGGCGGCGAGCAGCGAGATCGCCCCGCCGTACGAGACCCCGGTGACGCCGACGCGCGGGTCGCCCGCACCGTCGAGCCGTACCTCGGGCCTCTTGGCCAGCCAGTCGACGAGCCGCGACACGTCCTTGACCTCGAACTGCGGATCATTGAGCCCGATCTGGCCGCTGGACTTGCCGAAGCCGCGCGCGGACCACGTCATGACCGCGTACCCGTCCCGCGCGAGCTGCTCGGCCTGGCCCTTCACCTCGTCCTTGCTGCCGCCGAAGCCGTGTCCGATCAGCACGGCGGGCCGCTTGTCCTTGGCGCTGCCCGCCGTGAAGAACGAGGTGTCGATCTTCGCTCCGGGCATGTCGAGAACCTGGTCCTCACGGTGCACGGCGGGGGCGCCCGAGGCGCCCGCGGCACTCCAGACGCCGGCCCCGGCGAGCGCGGCGAGGGCAGCCGCCCCCGCGGCCAGCCGCCATCGGCGTCTGCGCATGCTGATCTCCATCCCCCAACGGTATGCGCCCGCACCGACAACGGAGCCTGCCGCTGGGTGGAAGTGCCTGCTGTACCCGGGGAGTACGGTCGCACCGTCCCGTACCGCAGCGGGAGTAGTGGGCGTGCCCCGGTCGACGCGCCGGCCGCCGTCGCACGGGCTCAGCCGAACGACGCCCCGCTCAGCCAGCGGTCGAGCACGGCCGCGTCGCCGAGGACCTCGACGGTCGGGGTGTCGGTGGGCAGCCGGCGGTAGAAGACGCGCAGTACGTCGGCGAGCGGGCCGCGCAGCGCCACCGTCGCCTTGTCGTGGGCGCGGCGCCAGGTGAAGCCGTCCTCGCCGATCTCGATGAGCCATTCGGCGCCGGGGGCGTCCGTGGCGTGCAGGTGCAGGGACTGGCCGGGCTCGCCGAGCGGGGTCTCGGAGCGCTTGAACGCCCGGGCGAAGTCGATGATGCCGAGCCACTCGTCGAGGGCGTCGGCCGCCACATCGGCGGGCAGCGTGTACGCCGCGCCCACCGCGCCGGCCGCGTCCGCTCGGTGCACGACGGTCTCGTGGGTCATCCGGCGCGACCAGAAGGAGGCGGGCGTCATGCCCGCCCAGGACCAGACCTCCAGGTCGGGCCCGGCGTCCCGCAGCGCCGTGGCACAGAGCTCGGCGCCCTCGGCCAGCCACGCGTCCAGGGCGGCCGCGTCGTCGCTCTCGGGCCCGCCGCGGCCGGCCACCTGCTCCGGCGAGACGGGCTCGGTGGCCTTGGTGCTCACGATCTGGTGGACCCAGCGGTGCGCTCCGCCCACGTGCCGGGCGAGTTCGCGCAGGGTCCAGTCGGGACAGGTCGGCACCTTCGCCGAGAGGTCCGCGCCGGACAGGTGAGACCTCAACTCAGCGGTCTGTCGGACGAGTTCGTCGCAGTACGTCGCATGTTCAAGAGTCATGGCCCCACCCTAGGCAATGCCTCAGACCCGGGCATCCTCGGGGATGCTGACCAGCCAGCGGGTCTCGCGGCGCGGCCGCAGGTACAGCGCCCAGTACAGGGTGGCGACCGCGGTGATGCCGCCGGTCCACAGCAGGTACTGGGTCTCCTGCTGGGTCAGGATGTAGGCGAGTACGGCGATGAGGAGGACCGGCACCGCGGGCCACAGCGGCATCCGCCAGGCCGGGACGTCCTTGTGCGAGCCGCGCCGGCAGAGCAGGGCGGCGACCGCGACCAGCAGGTACATGGCGGTGACGGAGACGCCGGTGACGCCGTAGAGGGTGTCGAGCTTGACGAAGCACAGGGCCGCGCCGGGGACGCCGACGAGGAGGGTGGCCACCCACGGGGAGCCGAACCGGCCGAGCCGCGACAGACCCCGGTTGACCGGCTCGGGCCAGGCCTTGTCGCGGGCGGAGGCGAACAGGACGCGGGAGTTCTGGATGACCATGACGATGCCCGCGTTGATGATGGCGAGCGCGACGCAGAGGCTGACGAAGGTGCCGACCGCGGAGTTCGACCAGGCGGCGACCATGTCGCTGAGGTTGCCGCTGGTGAGCGCCGCGAGGTCGGGGGCGCCCAGCGTGATGGCCACGACGGGCACCAGGATCACGGCGGTTGAGATGGCGAGGGTGGCGAGCACGGTGCGGGCGACGTTGCGCCGCGGGTGCTCCAGCTCCTCCGACAGGTACACGGCGGTCGAGAAGCCCTGGGTGATGAAGAGGGCGATGGCGAGTCCGGAGATCACCATCATCGCGGTGACCGTGGACGGCGCACCGCCGTCCGTGGCGACCGAGCCGTGCACGAGGGCCGAGGCGCCGCGCTCGCTGTGGGCGAAGCCGAGTACGGCGACGACTCCGGCCGCGACGACTTCGAGTACGAGGAAGATTCCGGTGATCCAGGCGTTGGCGCGCAGGTCGAGCAGGCCGGCCAGGGTGGCGAGCAGCATGACGCCGGCGCCGGCCAGCGGCGCCGGTATGTGCACGATCGGCGCGAGGTAGTCGGCGGTGCCCATCGCGATGACGGGCGGCACGATCATCACGACGAGCAACGAGAGGACGAACACCAGCCAGCCCGCGAGCCGCCCCGCCATCGTCGACACCATGGCGTACTCGCCGCCGGCGCTGGGGATGAGGGTGCCCAGCTCCGAGTAGCAGAACGCGACGCCGATACAGAGCAGCGAGCCGATCGCGATGGTGAGCGCGGTGTAGGTGCCGAGGGTGGCGAAGAGGTCGGGCACGACGACGAACAGGGTGGAGGCGGGCGTCACGCAGGACAGCGTGAGGAGGGTGCCGCCCACGACGCCGATGGAACGCTTGAGCTTCTGCGGGGTGGGGCCGGTCGCGGGGGCGAGCGCCTGGGGGGCGCTGAGCGTTTCCGTCATCGTGCGGTTCCGATCGACTGGTGCGGTTCCGATGCGCGGGAGCGGTATCGCCTCCAGAGGCGGGGTGGTGAAGTGGTTCGGTGGCTCCCGGGTGGACGTCATGGAATCCTTCGCAGAACCGCAGGTCAATAGCGGGTTACCTGCGGAATCCGAAGATCCGGCCCGCCTGAACGCCGGTTTTCGGCGTCAAGAACGCGTCAAGCCATGAAGTTCGGCCGGTACGGGAACCGCAGCGCCCGCGTCGAAGTTCGTCCGTAACTTTCCGCGGTACGGACGCTCTGGGGCCGTTCAGACAGCCCTCAGCCGGTCAGCGCGGCCACCAGCGCGCGCACCGGGTCCGCCGGGCCGCGCGGGTGAATGATCTCCGTACGGTGCACGAGGCGCGGCGCCGAGACCCGCACCGCCACCGTCCCCGCGAGCCCCTCGGCGGCCCCGGGCGCGAGGGCCGCGAGCCCGTGCCCGGCGGCGACGAGCGCCCCGAGCCCCCTCAAGTCCGTTCCGCCGTACGTCACTTGGGCCGCGAAGCCGTCGGTGTGGGCGGCGGCGCGCAGCTGGGCCAGGGGTACGGCGGTGTCGGGGGCGTCGATCCAGCGGGCGTCGGCGAGGTCGGCCAGGCGCAGCGCGGGGCGGCCGGCGAGGGGGTGGGAGGCGGGGAGCAGCACCGCGAGGGGCTCCTCGGCGGCGAGGGTGATCATCGGGCCCGCGTCGGGCAGCGGCAAAGGGTCACTGGGAGGGGCGGCGCCGGTGACCAGGCCCAGGTCGGCGGCGCCGGCGAGGACCGCCCGCACAGCCTCGTCCCGGCCGAGGACACGCACCTCGACGGCGAGGCCGGGGGCGGCCCGGCGCACGGTCGCGAGGGCGTCGGCGAGAGCGGGCGTGAGCGCGGCGGGCGCGCAGGCGAGGGTGAGCCGCGAGGGCCGCACCTGAGGTGAGCCGCGCGATGTCGGCACGGGCCGCGTCCAGGCGGAGCAGCAGCGGGCGGGCGTGCTCCAGGAGACGCTCCCCGGCCTCGGTGGGACCGACGGGGCGCCGACAGTCTGGTGCGCATGACCACGACCCGTATCGCCCTGGTCGGCGACCGCTCGCCCGACGTCCGCTCCCACACCCGTGTCCCGCTGCTCCTCGACGCGTACTGGATCCCGACGGAGGAGGCCGAGGTGCACGGGGTCGGGGGCTTCGACGCGGTGTGGCTGCTGCTTGGCAGCCCGTACCGCAGCAAGGCCGGGGCGCTGGCCGCGGTGCGGACCGCCCGCGAGGAGGGCATCCCCTTCCTCGGCACCTGGACACCCTGCGCGCCCACGGCCTGGCCTTCACGGGCGCCGACACCGAGGGAGACGTACGCGTCACCGAACTCCCCGGCCACCCCTTCTTCCTCGCCACCCTCTTCCAGCCGGAGCCGACGGGCGACGGCCGCCGCCCGCACCCCTTCATCAGGGGGCTGGCGACGGCCGCGGTGGAACACGCGAAGGCGACGCGGTGTCAGTGGTTGCGCGGGAAGCCCAGGTCCACGCCCGACGGGCCGTCGGCCGGGTCCGGCCAGCGGGTCGTGACGACCTTGCCCCGGGTGTAGAAGTGCGTGCCGTCGTTGCCGTAGATGTGGTGGTCGCCGAAGAGCGAGTCCTTCCAGCCGCCGAAGGAGTGGTAGCCCACCGGCACCGGGATCGGCACGTTCACTCCGACCATGCCGGCCTCGACCTCCAGCTGGAAGCGGCGGGCCGCGCCGCCGTCCCGGGTGAAGATCGCGGTGCCGTTGCCGAACGGGGAGGCGTTGATCAGCGCCAGGCCCTCCTCGTACGTCTCGGCGCGCAGCACGCACAGGACCGGGCCGAAGATCTCGTCCCGGTAAGCGTCCGCCGAGGTCGGCACGTGGTCCAGGAGGGACAGGCCGATCCAGTGGCCGTTCTCGAAGCCCTCGACCGTGTAGTCGGTGCCGTCCAGGACGACCTCGGAGCCCTGGGCGGCCGCGCCCGCGACGTACGACGCGACCTTGTCGCGATGGGCCGCGGTGATCAGCGGGCCCATCTCGGACTCCGGGTCGTTGCCGGGGCCGATCTTGATCTTCTCGGCGCGCTCGCGGATCTTCTCCACCAGCTCGTCGCCGATCGCGCCGACGGCGACCACCGCGGAGATCGCCATGCAGCGCTCGCCCGCCGAGCCGTACGCGGCCGAGACGGCGGCGTCGGCCGCCGCGTCCAGGTCGGCGTCCGGCAGGACCAGCATGTGGTTCTTGGCGCCGCCGAGCGCCTGCACCCGCTTGCCGTTCGCGGAGGCGGTGGTGTGGATGTAGCGGGCGATCGGGGTCGAGCCGACGAAGGAGACCGCGGCCACGTCCGGGTGGGCGAGCAGCGCGTCGACGGCCACCTTGTCGCCGTGCAGGACGTTGAAGACGCCGTCGGGCAGGCCCGCCTCGGCGAGCAGCTCGGCGATCTTCATCGACGCCGACGGGTCCTTCTCCGACGGCTTCAGGATGAACGTGTTGCCGCACGCGATGGCGAGCGGGAACATCCACATCGGCACCATCGCCGGGAAGTTGAACGGCGTGATGCCCGCGACGACGCCCAGCGGCTGGCGGATGGAGGCCACGTCGACCCGGCTGGAGACCTGCGTGGACAGCTCGCCCTTGAGCTGCGTGGTGATGCCGCAGGCCAGGTCCACGATCTCCAGACCGCGGGCGACCTCGCCGAGCGCGTCCGAGTGCACCTTGCCGTGCTCGGCGGTGATCAGCTCGGCGATGGCGTCCCGGTTCGCGTCGAGCAGCGCCCGGAACTTGAAGAGGACGGTGGTGCGCTGGGCCAGCGAGGACGTGCCCCAGGTGGCGTACGCCGCCTTGGCGGTGGCCACGGCCTGGTCCACCTCCTCCACCGACGCGAAGGCGACCTGCGTGGTGACCGCGCCGGTCGCCGGGTCGGTCACCGGGCCGAAGCTGCCCGACGTGCCCTCGACACTCTTGCCACCGATCCAGTGGTGGACGGTCTTCGTCATGTCCAAGTGCTCCTTCACAGATGGCGGCGTCGGGCGGTGACGTGCCGTTCGTACTCCTCGCGGGCCGTGACCGCCGACGTGCGGGTCGCGGTCTCGGCCACGGGCACATCCCACCACGCCTGGGCCGGGGGCGGGCCCGACACTGTGTCGGGCGTTTCGGTCTCCACGTAGACACATGTGGGAACGTCCGAGCGGCGCGCCTGTGCGAGGGCTTCCCGCAGGTCACGCACCGTTTCGGCGCGCAGCACCCGCATCCCGAGCGAGGCCGCGTTGGCCGCCAGGTCGACCGGCAGCGGAGCACCGCCGTACGTCCCGTCCGGCGCGCGGAACCGGTACGCCGTGCCGAACCGCTCACCCCCCACCGCATCCGAGAGCCCGCCGATCGAGGCGTACCCATGGTTTTGGAGGATCACCACCTTGATGGGGATGTTCTCCTGCACGGCTGTGACGATTTCGGTCGGATTCATCAGGTACGTGCCGTCGCCGACCAGTGCCCACACCGGCCGCCCGGGCGCCGCGAGGGCGACTCCGATGGCTGCGGGGATCTCGTAGCCCATGCAGGAGTAGCCGTATTCGACGTGGTACTGGTCGCGCGAGCGGGTCCGCCACAGCTTGTGGAGGTCGCCGGGGAGCGAGCCCGCCGCATTGATCAGGATGTCGTCCCCGGTGACCAACGTGTCGAGTACGCCGAGGACTTGGGCCTGGGTGGGGCGCGCGTCGTCGGACGCGGGCGTGTAGGCGGCGTCCACCCGCGCCTCCCACGCCGCCTTCAGCCGCGCACACTCGGCCTCGTACGCCGCCGGTACTTGGTACCCCTTCAGCGCCTCGTGCAGGGCGGCAAGGCCCGTGCGGGCGTCCCCGACCAGTTGTCGGCCGCCCATCTTGAGCGCGTCGGCGGGGCGGACGTTCAGGTTGACGAAGCGGACGTCCGGGTTCTGGAAGAGGGTGGCGGAGGCGGTCGTGAAGTCGGTCCAGCGGGTGCCGACGCCGAGCACCACGTCGGCGGTGCGGGCCAGTTCGTCGGCGGCGGCCGTCCCGGTGTGGCCGATGCCGCCGACGTCGCGGGGGTGGTCGTGGAGCAGCGCGCCCTTGCCCGCCTGGGTGCTCGCGACCGGGATGCCGGTGTCCTCGGCGAACGCGCCGAGCACGTCCTGGGCCAGGGCGTGCCGCACCCCGCCGCCGGCGACGATCAGCGGCCGCCGGGCCTGCCTCAACTCCCGCACTGCGCCCGCCAGTTCATCGGTGTCGACGGCCGGGGCCCGCACCTGCCAGACCCGCTCCCGGAAGAACTCCTCCGGCCAGTCGTACGCCTGCGCCTGGACGTCCTGCGGCAGCGCGAGCGTGACGGCGCCGGTGTTCGCGGGGTCGGTCAGGACGCCCATCGCGTTCAGGGCGGCCGGGATCAGCGCCTCGGGGCGGGTGACGCGGTCGAAGTAGCGGGAGACCGGGCGCAGGCAGTCGTTGACCGACACGTCGCCCGCGTACGGGACTTCGAGCTGTTGCAGGACCGGGTCGGCGGGGCGGCCGGCGAAGGCGTCGCCGGGCAGGAGCAGCACCGGGAGGTGGTTGATGGTGGCCAGGGCCGCGCCCGTGACCAGGTTGGTGGCGCCGGGGCCGATGGAGGTGGTCACGGCGTGCGCCGAGAGCCGGCCGGACTGGCGGGCGTGGCCGACGGCGGCGTGCACCATGGCCTGCTCGTTGCGGCCCTGGTGGAAGGGCATCGTGTCAGGACCGGATTCGAGGAGCGCCTGCCCGATCCCGGCGACGTTGCCGTGCCCGAAGATGCCCCAAGTGGCGGCGATCAGGCGGTGGTTGACTCCGTCGCGGGCGGTGTACTGGCGGGCCAGGAAGGCGATCAGCGCCTGTGCGGTGGTGAGGCGGCGCGTCGTACCGGTCACTGGTATCCCTCCACGTGGTCGGGGTGGAAGGAGATCTTCCACTCCCGTTCCTGCCCCGGGCCCGCCATCACGTTCAGGTAGTACATGGCATTGCCGGGCTGGGCGACGGACGGCCCGTGCCAGCCGTCCGGCACGAGCACGGCGTCGCCGGTGCGCACCTCGGCGAGGAGGTCGGCGCCGCCGTCGCGGGACGGCGAGATCCGCTGGTAGCCGTAGCCGCCGGGGCGCTCGAACTCGAAGTAGTAGATCTCCTCCAGCTCGCTCTCCCGGCCGGGCAGGTGCTCGTCGTGCTTGTGCGGCGGGTACGAGGACCAGTTGCCGCCGGGTGTGATCACCTCCACGGCGATGAGCCGGTCGCAGGCGAAGGCGTCCGCCGAGGCGAAGTTGCGCACCGTACGGGAACAGTTTCCGGAGCCCCTCGCTTCGACGGGTACCTCCGGCGCGGGGCCGCGGCGAGCGGGGAGTCGTCGCTCGCACCGCGCTCCTGCCAGGGCGAAACGGCCTCCCGCGCCGGAGGTGATCTGGGTGTCCGCGTCACGCGGCACATAGGCGAAGTCGGTCGGTCCTTCGAACACGCCCTTGCGGCCGAGCAGTTCGAGGGCCTGTCCGTCGGTGCGCACCGTACAGCCGCCGTCGAGCGGCACCACGAGCCACTCGCTGTCCCCGGAGTCAAGGCGGTGCGAGCCGCCCGGCGGCAGGTCGAGCACGCGCAGGGAGGAATGGCTCCACCCCGCCCGCTCGGGGTCGATGTCGACGGCATACGCATCGCGGGCCGCGTCCCCGGCCCGTACGAGCAGTCCTTGGTGATCCATGTCCGATCCCTACCCCCTACAGCAGCCCGACGGCGGTATCGACGGCCGCCGCCACATCGCCGTCGGCCGGATAGAGCAGCGAGCGCCCGGCGACCAGGCCCTGCACGGTGGGCAGGTGCAGCGCCCCGCGCCACTTCTCGAAGGCGGCGTCCTGGTCGTCCCCTATGTCGCCGCCGAGCAGCACCGCGGGCAGCGTGCTGGCGGCCATGACCTCGGCCATGTCGTCCGGGTTCTCGGTGACGGGCACCTTCAGCCAGGTGTACGCGGAGGTGCCGGCGAGGCCCGAGGCGATGGCGATGGACCGGGTGACGGCCTCGGCGGAGAGGTCATGACGAATCCGCCCCTCGCGTCGATGGCAGATGAACGGCTCGACGAACACGGGGAGTCGGCGCTCGGCCATCTCGTCGACGGCGCGGGCCGCCGCGTGCAGCGTGTCGAGCGAACCGGCGTCCTCATAGTCGATCCTGAGCAGGAGTTTTCCCGCGTCGAAGCCGAGCCGGTCGAGGTCCTGGGCGCGGTGGCCGGTGAAGCGGTCGTCGAGTTCGAAGGCGGCTCCGGCGAGGCCGCCGCGGTTCATGGAGCCGATGACGACCTTGTCCTCCAGGGCGCCGAGCAGCAGCAGGTCCTCCAGGACGTCGGCGCCGGCGAGCACGCCGTCGACGCCGGGCCGCGAGAGCGCGAGCCGGAGCCGGTCGAGCAGGTCGCCCCGGTCGGCCATGGCGAGCCCGTCGGCGCCGACGCCGAGCGCGCCCCGGGCCGGATGGTCGGCGGCGATCACCATCAGCCGCCCGCCGTCGCCGCGGAGCAGCGGTCTGCGCACCCGGCGGGCCGCGGCCTCGGCGACGGCTTCGGGGTGGCGGGCCCGCAGCCGGGCGAGCCCGCCGGGTCCGAGTTCGGCGCTCACGCCCGGCCGCCTTCCAGGACGCGCTCGACCTCGGCGGGGTACGGCATCGCGGAGGAGCAGGCGAGCCGGGAGGCGACGATGGCCCCGGCGGCGTTGGCGTACCGCATGACGCGTTCGAGGGGCCATCCGGCGAGCAGCCCGTGGCAGAGCGCCCCGCCGAACGCGTCGCCCGCGCCGAGCCCGTTGACCACGTCGACCGGCACCGGCGGCACCTCGGCGACCGTGCCGTCGCGGTGCACGGCGAGCACGCCCTTGGGCCCCTGCTTGACGATGGCGAGCTCGACCCCGGCGGCGAGAAGTGCCTCGGCGGCGGCCCGGGGTTCGCGCGTCCCCGTGGCGACCTCGCACTCGTCGAGGTTGCCCACGGCGACGGTGGCGTGAGCGAGGGCGGCGCGATAGTGGACCCGGGCCTCCTCGGGATCGGCCCAGAACATGGGCCGCCAGTCGAGGTCGAAGACGGTGGCCACCTTCTCGGGGGCGCCCCGCGCCGCCAGCGCGGCCAGCGTCGCGCTCCGGCTGGGCTCGGCGCACAGCCCCGTCCCCGTCACCCAGAAGATCCGCGCCGCCCGGATCGCCGTGAGGTCCAACTCGCCCTCCCGCAGCTCCAGATCGGGGGCCTTGGGCAGCCGGTAGAAGTACAGCGGGAAGTCGTCCGGCGGGAACACCTCGCAGAACGTGACAGGCGTGGGCAGCCCGTCCACGGGGGTGACCCAGCGCGCGTCGACCCCGAACTCGCCCAGTTCCGTACGGAGATACTCGCCGAAGGGGTCGCGCCCGGTGCGGGTGACGACGGCGGTGCGGCGACCGAGCCGGGCCGCGGCGACCGCCACGTTGGAGGGCGAGCCGCCGAGGAACTTCCCGAACGAGCTGACCTTCGCCAGCGACACCCCGGTCTGCAAGGGGTAGAGGTCGACTCCGATCCGGCCCATGGTGATCAGGTCGTACGCAGGGTCGCGCTCACTGCCGTTCTCGGTGCCATGCGGAGCCTCGTCCATGCACGTCCCCTCGGGTCGCCGGGTCGCCGGTGCACCCAGGTCTAGCCGCCGTTCGCCACCCCTGTCAATCTTTTGTCCTTACATTCGGACGTAGCCTTGACACTCCTCCCGCGGCCCCGGA
Organism: Streptomyces sp. NBC_00212; assembly: GCF_045206365.1. Lineage (NCBI taxonomy): Bacteria > Bacillati > Actinomycetota > Actinomycetes > Kitasatosporales > Streptomycetaceae > Streptomyces > Streptomyces sp. NBC_00212. Next base: position 5,622,326 of record NZ_CP108115.1, on the reverse strand, counting down.
AGGCTGGCCCCCATGACGACGGCGAAGACCCGCATCCGGATCGGTTCGGCCCCCGACTCCTGGGGCGTCTGGTTTCCCGACGACCCTCGCCAAGTCCCCTGGCAGCGCTTCCTCGACGAGGTCGCGGGCGCGGGCTACCGGTGGATCGAACTCGGACCGTACGGCTATCTCCCCACCGACCCGGCGCGCCTCGCCGAGGAGACCGCCGTACGCGATCTGCGGGTCTCGGCCGGGACCGTCTTCACGGGGCTGCACCACGGCCCGGCGGTGTGGGAGAAGACCTGGGCGCACGTCGCGGACGTGGCCGCGCTCGCGCAGGCCACCGGCGCCGGGCACCTCGTGGTCATCCCCTCCTTCTGGCGCGATGACAAGACCGGCGAGATCCTGGAGGACAGCACGCTGACCGCCACGCAGTGGCGCGATCTCGCCGGTCAGACCGAGCGGCTCGCCCGCGAGGTGCGGGACCGCTACGGCCTGCGCGTCGTCGTGCACCCGCACGCCGACACCCACATCGACAGCGAGGAGAACGTGGCCCGCTTCCTGCACGCCACCGACGCCGACCTGGTCTCGCTGTGCCTGGACACCGGGCACTACGCGTACTGCGGCGGCGACAGCGTCAAGCTGATCGAGACGTACGGGGAGCGGATCGGCTACCTCCATCTCAAGCAGGTCGATCCGGCGGTCCTCGCCCAAGTCCGCGCCGAGGGGACGCCGTTCGGGCCCGCTGTCGCGCGGGGCGTGATGTGCGAGCCCCCGCACGGCGTGCCCGCGCTCGAACCGGTCCTGGCCGCCGCCCAGAATCTGGACGTCGACCTGTTCGCGATCGTCGAGCAGGACATGTACCCCTGCGATCCGGACAAGCCCCTGCCGATCGCCGAGCGCACCCGCACCTTCCTCCGCTCGTGCGGGGCCTGACATGCCCCTGGGCATCGCCGTCATCGGCACCGGCCGGATGGGCGCCGACCATGTGCGCCGGATCGACTCCGTCATCGGCGGCGCCCGCGTGGCCGCCGTCGCCGACCTGGACCTGGAGCGCGCGAGCGCGGTGGCCGCGGGCATCGAGGGGTGCGGCGTCCACGGCGACCCGGCCGCCGCGATGGCCGCGCCCGGCGTGGACGCCGTCCTCATCGCCTCCTCGGGCCCGGCCCACGAGGCGGCCCTGCTCGAAGCGTTCGCGCGCGGCCTGCCGGTCCTGTGCGAGAAGCCCCTGACCCCCGACCCGGCCGGCACCCTGCGCGTCATGGAGGCGGAACAGCGCCTCGGCCACCGCCTGGTCACGGTGGGCTTCATGCGCCGCCACGACCGCGAGTACCAGGACCTCCAACTCACCCTGGAACAGGGTGAGTTGGGCCGCCCTCTGATGCTGCACTGCCGCCACCGCAACGCGGCGTCGCCCCCCTTCTTCACCACCGAGATGCTGATCCGCGACTCGGTGGTGCACGAGGCGGACGCCACCCGCTGGCTGCTCGGCCAGGAGATCACCGCCGTACAGGTCCTGCGCCCCCGCCCCACCTCGTACGCGCCTCAGGGCCTCGGCGATCCGCAACTGGTCCTGTTCGAGACGTCCGGCGGCGTGGTCGTGGACGTCGAGATCTTCGTCAACTGCGGCTTCGGGTACGAGGTGCGGTGCGAGGCGGTCTGCGAGCGCGGCACCGCCTCGATCGGCGAGAGCGGCGGGCTTGTCACGCGGGCGGCGGGCCGGGCGGGCCACGACATTCCGCAGGACTTCACGGTCCGGTTCGCCGAGGCGTACGACCGCGAGGTGCAGGCCTGGGTGGACGCGACGAGGCAGGGCCGCACCGAGGGCGCGAGCACCTGGGACGGCTACGCGGCGGCGCTGGTCTGCGAGGCGGGGGTGCGGGCGCAGCAGTCGGGAGAGCGGGTACGGGTGGAGCTGCCGGACCGCCCGCCCCTGTACAAGTAGCGGCCACCTCTTGAGGCTGTTCACCCATTCGTCCCAACAGCCCTTGTTCATCGCATGCGTTACAAGCATCCGGCTCCCGTCACACATGTCTCGATTACGCGGGTCTTGCGTCACAGACGGTCGACAGGGGCTAATCCGGCCTCACTCTCCGTCGTTCAACGGGCACAGGCTGAGTGATCGCCAAGCGTTCACGTCGCAGCTCCCCCGACGGCCTTCCGGCCGCCGCTGCGGCGCACGCAGGGAGGTGCCCCACATGACCGACCGCAGGCTCTGGTCCTACAAAGAAATCGCCGCACACATCCGGGTGCAGCCGGACACGGTGCGCTCCTACCGCAAACACGGACTCCTGCCGGCGCCGGACCTCGTGGAGAACGGCAAGCCGTACTGGTTCGCGGACACGATCCGGGCGTGGGTCGCCCAGCGGCCCGGCAACAGAGGCCGCCGCACGAAGTGACCCGGGCGCACCGTGGCGGGCAGTTCAGTCGTTATCACCCAGAATCACCCGAACCGCGTCCGAGTAGGCTCGCCTAATACCCCCTAGGGGTATATTCTGAGGTGCGTGAGGGTGCCCCGGCTTTCGCTTGGCCCCCTGATGCACCATGGATCCGTACGCCCGCGAAGAGGAGAACGCCATGACCGCCGAGATCGAGACCCCCGTAGCGACCGGTTCCTGCTGCTCGCCCGCCGGAGGCTGCCAGGGCGGCGGGGCGGCCGACGTCCAGGTGGGCGCCGTCACCGCCGTCTACAAGGTCTCCGGCATGACCTGCGGTCACTGCGAGGGTGCGGTGTCCGGCGAGATCTCCGAGATCGAGGGCGTCAGCTCGGTGAAGGCCGTCGCCGCCACCGGCGAGGTCATCGTGATCTCGGCGGCCCCGCTCGACGAGGAGGCGGTTCGCGCGGCCGTAGACGAGGCGGGCTACGAACTGCTCGGCCGCGCCTGACCCGGAGGGCGCCCTCCGCCCCCTCCGCCTCTTCCCGTCGGGCCGCACCCGGCCGGCTTCCCGCCGGCACCGTGCGGCCCGGCCCCCTTTCTGGAGCCCCATCGTGCAAACCACCACCCCGGATCACGTGGTCGAACTCGCCATCGGCGGGATGACCTGCGCGTCGTGCGCGGCCCGCGTCGAGAAGAAGCTGAACCGGATGGCGGGGGTTCGTGCCACGGTCAATTACGCCACCGAGAAGGCCCGGGTTGCCTTCGACCTCGGGGTGACGGTGGCGGACCTCGTGGCGACGGTGGTGAAAACGGGGTACACGGCGGAGCCCGTGGAGCCCCGGGGCTCCGCCCCGGACCCCGGCACAGATCCGGCTGCGGCCCAGTGGTCCGCTGTGCCCACCCTTCCCCAAGGTCTCGACTTCGCTCGACCAGGGGAGACCCCAATCGCCCTGCGGAACGATTGCCCACAGCGTGAGTCTGAGGCGGACCCGACCCCGATCGGCCAGGGTTCCGCCTCACAGAACGAAGCCCCGACCAGCAGCAACTCAGCCCGTCCGGCGTTTGAGGACGAGCGCCCTTCAGGCGCGAACGGGGTCTGGGGCGGAGCCCCAGGAACGACCACCGGGCCGCAGGCAGGAGACGACCCGAACGGGGGTCTGGGGGCGGAGCCCCCAGAGGCAGCCGGGCCGCAGCCGAAAGACGACCGCGGCACGATGCGGCTGGCCGCGCTGAGAGGGCGGCTGATCGTGTCGGCCATCCTCTCCTCGCCCGTCATCGCGCTGGCGATGATCCCAGCGATCCAGTTCGACAACTGGCAATGGCTCAGCCTCACCCTCGCCGCCCCCGCCGTCATCTGGGGCGGCCTCCCCTTCCACCGGGCCGCGTGGACCAACCTCAAACACGGCGCGGCCACGATGGACACGCTGGTCTCGACCGGCACGCTCGCCGCGTTCGGCTGGTCGCTCTGGGCCCTGTTCTTCGGCACCGCGGGCATGCCCGGTATGCGGCACGGCTTCAGCCTCACCACCAACCGTGGGGACGGCTCCGGGACGATCTACCTCGAAGTCGCCGCGGGCGTCGTCACGTTCATTCTCCTGGGCCGCTATCTGGAGGCCCGCGCGAAGCGGAAGTCCGGGGCCGCCCTGCGCGCCCTGATGGAGCTGGGTGCGAAAGACGTCGCCGTGCTGCGCGGCGGGTCCGAAGTGCGCATCCCCGTAAGCCAGTTGCGTACTGGGGACCACTTCGTCGTACGGCCCGGCGAGAAGGTCGCCACGGACGGCACGGTCGTCGAGGGCGCCTCGGCGGTCGACGCGTCGATGCTGACCGGCGAGTCCGTGCCGGTGGACGTGAGCGTGGGCGACCCTGTCACCGGGGCGACCGTGAACGCCGGGGGCCGGCTCGTCGTCGAGGCGACCCGCATCGGCGCCGACACCCGGCTCGCCCGCATGGCCCGCCTGGTGGAGGACGCCCAGAACGGCAAGGCCCAGGTGCAGCGCCTGGCCGACCGCATCGCGGGCGTCTTCGTGCCGGTGGTGCTCGTGATCGCGCTCGCCACCCTGGGGGCCTGGCTCCTGGTCACCGGCGACGCCACCGCCGCCTTCACCGCGGCCGTCGCCGTACTGATCATCGCCTGCCCGTGCGCACTGGGTCTCGCCACCCCGACCGCCCTCATGGTCGGCACCGGACGCGGCGCCCAGCTCGGCATCCTGATCAAGGGCCCGGAGGTCCTGGAGTCGACCCGCCGCGTGGACACCGTCGTCCTCGACAAGACCGGCACGGTGACCACCGGACGCATGAGCCTGTACGAGGTCCACCCCGCCGAGGGCATCGACGAGAAGCAACTCCTGCGCCTGGCCGGTGCCCTGGAGCACGCCTCCGAGCACCCCATCGCCCGCGCGATCGCGTCCGGCGCCGAGGACCGGGCCGGGGCGCTGCCGCCGGCCGAGGACTTCCGCTCGCTGCCGGGCCGGGGCGTGGAGGGAGTCGTCGAGGGGCACCGCGTGTACGTGGGCCGAGACGGCGCCCCGGAGCTGCCGCCCGAGCTCGCCGCAGCCAGGAGCGCCTCCGAGGCCCAGGGGCGTACCGCCGTCACCGTCGCGTGGGACGGGGTCGCCCGGGGCGTGCTCGCCGTGTCCGACACCGTGAAGGAGACCAGCGCCGAGGCCGTCGCCCGGCTGCGGGCGCTGGGGCTCACCCCGGTCCTGCTCACCGGCGACAACCACAGCGTCGCCACAACCGTGGCCGCGGAAGTGGGGATCGAGGCGGCCGATGTGTACGCGGAGGTCCTCCCCGAGGACAAGGCGGCCGTCGTCAAGCGCCTTCAGGAACAGGGCCGCACGGTCGCCATGGTGGGGGACGGCGTCAACGACGCGGCCGCTCTGGCCGTCGCCGATCTGGGTCTCGCGATGGGCACCGGCACGGATGCCGCCATCGAGGCCGGCGATCTCACCCTCGTACGCGGTGACCTGCGGGTTGCCGCCGATGCGATCCGATTGTCCCGCCGGACCCTGGCCACGATCAAAGGCAACCTTTTCTGGGCATTCGGCTACAACGTGGCCGCGGTCCCCCTGGCCGCCGCGGGCCTACTGAATCCGATGATCGCGGGTGCGGCTATGGCGTTCTCATCGGTGTTCGTGGTAACCAACAGCCTACGGTTGCGTTCCTTCACCTGACCTCCACAAAGAGATCTAGATCACAGAGGTTTCGAGGTAACCATCGGGAGGGGTCGGGAGTCTAAGTGGGCGATGCCACGGATGTCTTGGGGGACGTCCATGGAATGTCTTGGGGGACGTTCCAGGCAACGCGTTGGCCGGGGCACGTACGTCGGGAGCTTTGAGCGGCCCACCCGACAGGTACGTACCCCGGCAGACCGCCTAGACCCCCGGCTCGGATCCCGTGGGGGGAATCCGCACCGGGAAACAGGGAAGCGCCCCGACTGCCGACCCGTGGGGGGATCGGCAGCGGGGCGCTTTCCGACTTCTGGCGCCGAACTCCCCGTGCGTTACCGGGGGTTCGGCTGCGACTGAGGGGTTGCCCGAGGGGTCAACCGCGACCGTGAGGTCAGCGAGCCTCGACCGGCACGAAGTCGCGCAGCACTTCGCCCGTGTAGATCTGGCGCGGGCGGCCGATGCGGGAGCCGGGCTCCTTGATCATCTCGTGCCACTGGGCGATCCAGCCCGGGAGGCGGCCGAGCGCGAACAGGACCGTGAACATCTCGGTCGGGAAGCCCATGGCGCGGTAGATCAGACCCGTGTAGAAGTCCACGTTCGGGTACAGGTTGCGCGAGACGAAGTACTCGTCGCTCAGCGCGTGCTCTTCCAGCTTCAGCGCGATGTCGAGCAGCTCGTCGGACTTGCCGAGCGCCGACAGGACGTCGTGCGCGGCAGCCTTGATGATCTTGGCGCGCGGGTCGAAGGACTTGTACACCCGGTGGCCGAAGCCCATCAGGCGGACGCCGTCCTCCTTGTTCTTCACCTTGCGGATGAAGGAGTCCACGTCGCCGCCGTTGGCCTGGATGCCTTCCAGCATCTCCAGGACGGACTGGTTGGCGCCGCCGTGCAGCGGGCCCCACAGCGCCGAGATACCGGCCGAGATCGACGCGAACATGTTGGCCTGCGAGGAGCCGACCAGACGCACGGTGGAGGTCGAGCAGTTCTGCTCGTGGTCCGCGTGCAGGATGAGCAGCTTGTCGAGCGCCGAGACGACGACCGGGTCCAGCTCGTACTCCTGGGCCGGCACCGAGAACGTCATCCGCAGGAAGTTCTCGACGTAGCCGAGGTCGTTGCGCGGGTAGACGAAGGGGTGGCCGATCGACTTCTTGTACGCGTACGCCGCGATCGTCGGCAGCTTGGCCAGCAGCCGGATCGTGGAGAGGTTGCGCTGCTTCTCGTCGAACGGGTTGTGGCTGTCCTGGTAGAAGGTGGACAGCGCGGAGACCACCGAGGACAGCATCGCCATCGGGTGGGCGTCACGCGGGAAGCCGTCGAAGAACCGCTTGACGTCCTCGTGCAGCAGCGTGTGCTGGGTGATCTCGCTCTTGAAGCTGGAGAGCTGGTCGACGGTCGGAAGCTCGCCGTTGATCAGCAGGTATGCGACCTCGACGAAGGTCGAGCGCTCCGCCAGCTGCTCGATGGGGTACCCGCGGTAGCGCAGGATGCCCTGCTCACCGTCCAGGTAGGTAATGGCGGATTTATAGGCGGCCGTGTTGCCGTATCCGCTGTCGAGGGTGACCAGTCCGGTCTGGGCTCGGAGCTTCCCGATGTCGAAGCCCTTGTCGCCGACGGTGCTGTCGATCACCGGGTAGGTGTACTCGCCATCGCCGAACCGCAGTACTACAGCGTTGTTCGCGTTCTCGCTCACGTCATCCCTCACCGACGTAGTGCCTCTTCTTCGAGGTGCCCTGACTGTCTCTACCATCCCCCATTTGGCTCAGCAGAGTGCACTCGGGGTCGCCCATTGGGCTTATTCACGGCACTCAGTGCCGCTCAACCTGCTCATCCTGCCCCCTTCGCCCCAGTTAGGAAAGTCCTGGGTGATCTTTCACACCAAAGTGCCCCCTGACAGCCGGTGAGCGAGTGCGGTAAAGCGTCTGCCTGCGGAAACGGTACGCACCGCCTGGCCGATCGCCTTGCGGGACCCCACCAGGACGACGAGCTTCTTGGCGCGCGTCACCGCCGTGTAGAGCAGATTGCGCTGGAGCATCATCCAGGCGCCGGTGGTGACCGGGATGACGACGGCCGGGTACTCGCTGCCCTGGGAGCGGTGGATCGTCACGGCGTAGGCGTGGGCCAGCTCGTCCAGCTCGTCGAAGTCGTACGGCACCTCCTCGTCCTCGTCCGTCAGGACCGTCAGGTGCTGCTCGTCGAGGTTGAGCGAGGTGACCACGCCGACGGTGCCGTTGAAGACGCCGTTCTTGCCCTTCTCGTAATTGTTGCGAATCTGGGTGACCTTGTCGCCGACGCGGAACACCCTTCCACCGAACCTTTTCTCCGGCAGGTCGGGCCGGGCGGGCGTGATCGCCTGCTGGAGCAGGCCGTTGAGGGTGCCGGCGCCGGCCGGGCCGCGGTGCATCGGGGCGAGCACCTGGATGTCGCGGCGCGGGTCGAGCCCGAACTTCGCCGGGATGCGCCGGGCCGCGACGTCGACGGTGAGGCGGCCCGCGTCCTCGGTCTCGTCCTCGACGAAGAGGAAGAAGTCGTCCAGGCCCGAAGTGATGGGCTGCGTACCGGAGTTGATGCGGTGGGCGTTGGTGACGACGCCGGACTCCTGGGCCTGCCGGAAGATCCGGGTCAGCCGCACGCTGGGGACGGGACCGCCCTCGGCGAGCAGATCGCGCAGCACCTCCCCGGCGCCGACCGACGGCAGCTGGTCGACGTCGCCCACCATCAAGAGGTGGGCCCCAGGTGCCACCGCCTTCACGAGCTTGTTGGCGAGCAGCAGGTCGAGCATGGAGGCCTCGTCGACGACGACCAGGTCCGCGTCAAGGGGCCGGTCCTTGTCGTACGCCGCGTCGCCGCCCGGCTTCAGTTCGAGCAGGCGGTGCACGGTGGAGGCTTCGGCGCCGGTCAGCTCGGCCAGCCGCTTGGCGGCCCGCCCGGTCGGCGCGGCGAGCACCACCTTGGCCTTCTTGGCGCGGGCGAGCTCCACGACCGAGCGGACCGTGAAGGACTTGCCGCAGCCCGGCCCGCCGGTGAGGACCGCGACCTTGCTGGTCAGGGCCAGTTTGACGGCCTCCTGCTGCTCCGGCGCGAGCTCGGCCCCGGTGCGCCCGGCGAGCCAGCCGAGCGCCTTGCCCCAGTCGACCCCGGCGAACCCCGGCATCCGGTCCTCGCCGGTCCGCAGCAGGCGCCCCACCTGGGCGGCCAGCGAGAGCTCGGCGCGGTGGAACGGCACGAGGTACACGGCGGCGACGGGCTCGCCCCCGTCCGGCCCCGGCACCTTCTCCTTCACGGCGCCCTCTTCGGCGATGAGCTCGGCCAGGCACTCGATGACAAGGCCGGTGTCGACCTGGAGCAGCTTCACGGAGTCGGCGATCAGGCGCTCCTCCGGGAGGAAGCAGTGCCCCTGGTCGGTGGACTGGGACAGCGCGTACTGCAAGCCCGCCTTCACGCGCTCCGGGCTGTCGTGCGGGATGCCGACGGCCTGGGCGATCCGGTCGGCGGTGAGGAACCCGATGCCCCAGACGTCGGCGGCGAGCCGGTAGGGCTGGTTCTTGACGACGGAGATCGAGGCGTCCCCGTACTTCTTGTAAATGCGGACGGCGATGGAGGTGGAGACGCCGACCCCCTGGAGGAAGACCATGACCTCCTTGATGGCCTTCTGCTCCTCCCAGGCGGCCGCGATCTTCTTCGTCCGCTTGGGGCCGAGGCCGGGGACCTCGATCAGTCGCTTGGGCTCCTGCTCGATGATGTCGAGGGTGTCGGCGCCGAAGTGCTGGGTGATGCGGTCGGCGAAGACCGGGCCGATGCCCTTGATCAGGCCGGAGCCGAGGTAGCGGCGGATGCCCTGGATGGTGGCGGGCAGGACGGTCGTGTAGTTCTCGACGGTGAACTGCTTGCCGTACTGGGGGTGGGACCCCCAGCGGCCCTCCATCCGCAGCGACTCCCCCGGCTGCGCGCCGAGCAGCGAGCCGACCACCGTCAGGAGGTCGTTGCCGCCCCGGCCGGTGTCGACGCGCGCGACGGTGTATCCGCTCTCCTCATTGGCGTACGTGATCCGCTCAAGGACCCCCTCCACAACCGCCGCACCCGTGAGACTCGACATGCCCCGACGCTACCGCCCCGCACTGACAATGCGGACAACACGGCTGTGTGCAAGGGGAGTCCGGGACCGGGCGCTTCGTGTGGGGGCGAATTCAGGCGCATTCAAGGGGGCCCGGTCCGTCGACCGGGCCCCTTGTTTTCCCTCCCCGTCAGCACTTCCCGAAATCCCCCCGGATCCCTCCCCTGAAGCACTGACGCCACTTAGACATCCGTCACCCTGGAAAGGTTGCACGACTGCGGGCAGTAATTTTTCCGGGCCGCCGAGGTGCTGACGAAGCGGGGTGAACGTAGCGTTTGGCGCATGAGCGACAATCCTTCACCGCAGTCCGCCGCGCCGTCTCAGCCGTCCTTCGAGCAGGACGTCCTGAACGAACTGGGCGACGACGGGCTCCAGCAGATCGCCGGGCTGCTCGGTACGGATGCGGCGGGCGCGCAGGACGTGGTCGGTACGACGATGTCGACGCTGGCGGGCGGCCTGCCGCCGGAGACCACGGAGGAGGTCCGCCAAGCGGTGGCCGAGGCCCCGCCGGAAGCCTCACCGGAGGAAGCCCCCTTGCAGGGCGTGGCCACGCTGGGCGGCGGGCTCGGCGGGATGCTGAGCGGCGGGTTGGCGGCCGGGGTGCTGGCGAAGGTGGCCCGGCCGGTCGCGAACGCGGTGGCCAAGAAGACGGGGCTGCCTCCGGCGACGGTGGCGCGGGCCCTGGAGGTGCTGCTGCCCGTGGCGCTGGCGGTCCTGACGAAGCGGGCGGCATCGAAGTCGGCGACGGCTCCGGGTGCGGCTCCCGGTGCGGGCGGGGGCGGCCTGGGCGAGCTCCTGACCCAGATCCTGGGCGGGGCGAAGAAGTAGCCACGCCCAGTGCGCCGTTCCGCTCCTGCGGACCGGCGCACTCCCGCACGGACACCGTGATCGGGCCCGTACGGGAGTGAGGCTCAGCCGCGCAGGAACCCGTCCCCGTGAGCGGCGATGTGGGCCTCCAAGGCGGAGAGGGCCTGTTGCGTGACGTCCGGCGTGCCGCTGCCGCGCCGCTCGGCGTAGTACGCCGCGCCGAGTTTCTTCAGCAGATCGTTTCCGGCGCGCTGCTGCTGAACGTCGTCCACCTTCTGCTTGCCCTGGTTCAGGGCGCTCTGGGCCTGCTCCTTGGCCCGGTCGAGAAAACCTGCCATTAGTGCCTCCGATCGTGTCCCGGCATCACTTCCCCCATCCCCGCCGCGCATGCTCCTGCGTACGCCCGATCGGGCCCGTCCGGTCGGTTCCGTCCGCCGGTTCCGTCCGCCGGTCCGGTCCGGTCCGGTCGGTTCCGTCCGGTCGGTTCCGTCAATTGGTTGTTCAGCCTCTTGAGGGGGCGGAACGGGTGCGCGGGCAGGTCGGAAAGGGCACCCCCGGACCCGGCTCGCACGTCCGCGCGAATACTCTGGCCCGCATGCCCGCCCCCGGCACCACCCCCGCCCGCGCCCTCCCGCGCCGCCCCGCCACCGCCAAGGCCTCCGCGCTGGCGCTCGGCGTCCTGCTGGCCTCCGCGGGGTGCTCCGGGGCGCCCTCGACCGCTCCCGACGCCGAGAAGCCCGCGCCCGCGGACCCCGCGGCCGCCGTCACGGCCGAGCCCGCGCCGGACCTTCCGCCCGGCACGATCACCCTCGCGTTCGGGGGCGACGTCCACTTCACCGAGCGCACCGCGCCCCGCCTTAACAGCACGCCCGCCGACCCCGCCCTCGGCCCGATATCCAGGACCGTCGCGAGTGCCGACTTCGCGATGGTCAACCTGGAGACGGCGATCACCACGCGCGGCTCCGAGGAGCCGAAGCTGTACCACTTCCGCACCCCGCCCAGCGCCCTGACCGCGCTCAAGGACTCGGGCGTGGACGCGGTGTCGATGGCCAACAACCACGCCGTCGACTACGGGCCCGCGGGCCTCGCCGACACCCTCGCCGCCGTCCACCACGCCCCCATCCCGGTACTCGGCATCGGCGCGAACGAGGCCGAGGCGTACCGGCCGTACGTCAAGGACATCCGCGGGGTGAAGCTCGCCGTCGTCGCGGCGAGCCAGGTCATGGACCTGACCAACGACAAGTTCCGCGCCGGGCCGAAGAAGCCGGGCATAGCCTCCGCGCTCGACCCCGCGAAGCTGGTCGCGGCGGTCAAGCGGGCGAAGGCGGAGGCGGACGTCGTCGTGGTGTATCTGCACTGGGGTACGGAGGGGCAGAGCTGCCCGGGGCCCGAGCAGAAGTCCATCGCCGCGAAGCTGTCGGCGGCGGGGGCGACGGCGGTGGTGGGTACGCATGCGCATGTGATGCTGGGGTCGGGGATGCGGGGTCCGACCTACGTCAACTACGGGCTGGGGAACCTGCTTTGGTACGGGACGTCGCCTTATCCGCACTCCAATGACAGCGGGGTTGCGACGCTGACGGTCGCCCATGGCAAGGTCGTCAAGCAGGGTTTCGCCCCGGCGGTGGTGGACAACCGGGGGGTGCCGATGCCGCAGGACGGCGCGGCGGGGAAGGCGGTCACGGATCGGCTCGCCTCCCTGCGGGGGTGCGCGGCGCTGGCGGCCGGGCCGCGCTGATTCCCCACCCCGCCCCTTCCCGCTGTGACACTCTGCGGCTCCGCCGCGTGGCCTCCGGGGGTGTGGATGGGCTGGCTGGACTCCTGGGGCTCCGCCCCAGACCCCGTTCGCGCCTTAAGGGCGCTCGTCCTCAAACGCCGGACGGGCTGAAGATGCCGGTGCTGGCCAGCGTCAACCCCGATAGGGGCGCGGGGAACTGCGCGAGCAACCACGCACGGTCCGCAGCCGAAGGACAGCACATGCGCGCAGCGCACGGCATTCAGGGGCGCGGGGAACTGCGCAAAAGCCCTCCCCCCCCCAGCCCCCCCTCAGACGCCCCGCGGCGCCGCCGTAGAGCCCCGGACCATCAGTTCCCCGTGCACCGTCGCGATCCCCCCCGGCGGAGCCGGTTCCATGCCCAGGGCCAGGCGGCCCGCCCTCGCGCCCGCCTCGTACAGCGGCAGCCGCACCGTCGTCAGCGCCGGGACCGCGTCCGCGCTGAAGGGGAGGTCCACGAAGCCCGCTACCGAGACGTCGTCCGGGACGGAGAGCCCCCGGTCCCGCAGGGCCGCGCACGCACCCAGCGCGACCGTGTCGTTCGCCGCCACCACCGCCGTCAACTCCGGCTCCCTGCGCAGGAGTTCAAGCGTCGCGTCGTAGCCCGAGCGGCGGTCGTACGAGCCGTGGACGACGAGGTGGCCGAGGCGGAGTCCGGCCGCCGTCAGGGCGGCCTCGTGGCCCTCCAGGCGGTGCCGGGTCGTGGTGCGCTCGGCGGGCCCGGCGATGTAGCCGATTCTGCGGTGGCCGAGGCCGATGAGGTGGTCCGCCAGGCGCCTGCCGCCGCCCCGGTTGTCGAAGGCGAGGGTCGCGGTGACGCTGTCGCCGGGCAGCGGCGGCCGGCCGCACAGCACGATGCGGGTGCCCGCGTCCGCGAGCCGCGCGAGCTTCGCGCCGACCGCCGCCGCGTGCTTCGGGTCCTCAAGGGCGCCGCCCGTCACGATGACGGCGGCCGCGCGCTGGCGCTGAAGCAGCGTCAGATAGGTGAGTTCGCGTTCCGGTGAGCCCCCGGTGTTGCAGATGACGGAGAGCTTCTCGCGGGCACCCCGCTCCTCACCGATCGCGGCCTGGGCCGCGCCCGCCATGATGCCGAAGAACGGGTCGGCGATGTCGTTGACCAGGACGCCGACCAGGTCCGATGTGGCCGCGGCGAGCGAACTGGCGGGCCCGTTCAGGACGTAGTCCAGCTCGTCGACGGCGCGCAGCACCCGCTCGCGGGTGGCCGCCGCCACCGGATAGTTGCCGTTCAGGACCCGCGAGACCGTCGCCGGGGACACCCGGGCCCGAGCCGCCACATCCGCCAGGGTCGCTGTCATCTCTGCCTCCGAAACGGTCGGGCCGTGATCGCGCCGTGCAGAGCCGGTGTCCGGGCGGGGTCCGGACACCGGCTCTCAAGCACCGGCTCTCAAGCTTTCGGCCTCTTGTCCGAGGCGCTGTGCGCAGGCTAGCGTCCCGCCCTGTAGAAAGCGCTTGCTATCAACGTTCTACCGGATTCCGCTTCACCGTGCCCACCTCACCCCACTCGCCCCCGGAGGGATCACATGACGGAACGCAGGACCGTGCGGATCGCCATGAACGGCGTCACCGGACGCATGGGTTACCGCCAGCACCTCGTACGCTCCCTCCTCGCGCTGCGCGAGCAGGGTGGCCTCGGCCTCGGCGACGGCACCACGCTGTGGCCCGAGCCGGTCCTGGTCGGCCGTCGCGAGCACGCCCTGAAGGCGATGGCCGACCGGCACGGCCTCACCGAGTGGTCGACCGACCTCGACGCCGTCCTCGCCGACCCCACCGTCGACATCTACTTCGACGCGCAGGTGACGTCCGCCCGCGAGGAGGCGATCGGGAAGGCCATCACGGCCAGGAAGCACATCTACACCGAGAAGCCCACGGCGACCGGCCTGACCGGCGCGCTCGACCTCGCCCGGCGGGCACGCGGCGCGGGCGTCAAGCACGGCGTCGTCCAGGACAAGCTCTTCCTGCCGGGCCTGCTGAAGCTGAAGCGCCTCGTCGACGGCGGATTCTTCGGCCGGATCCTGTCCGTGCGGGGCGAGTTCGGCTACTGGGTCTTCGAGGGCGACTGGCAGTCCGCCCAGCGCCCGTCGTGGAACTACCGCCGCGAGGACGGCGGCGGCATCGTCGTGGACATGTTCCCGCACTGGGAGTACGTCCTGCACGAGCTGTTCGGCCGGGTCACCTCCGTGACCGCGCACACCGCCACCCACATCCCGCAGCGCTGGGACGAGCACGGCAAGCCGTACGGGGCGACCGCCGACGACGCCGCGTACGGGATCTTCCAGCTGGAGGGCGGCGCGGTCGCGCAGATCAACTCCTCCTGGGCGGTACGCGTGAACCGCGACGAACTCGTCGAGTTCCAGGTCGACGGCACCGAGGGCTCGGCGGTCGCGGGCCTGCGCAACTGCCGTGTCCAGCACCGCAGTTCAACCCCGAAGCCGGTCTGGAACCCGGACCTGCCCGCCACCGAGTCGTTCCGCGAGCAGTGGCAGGAGGTCCCCGACAACGACGCGTTCGACAACGGCTTCAAGGCGCAGTGGGAGCTGTTCCTGCGGCACGTCGCGCTCGACGAGCCGTACCACTGGGACCTGCTCGCCGGCGCGCGCGGCGTCCAGCTCGCCGAGCTGGGGCTGCGTTCCGCCGCCGAGGGCCGCCGCCTCGACGTGCCGGAGATCGCGCTGTGAGCCTTCTGCTGCCGCGCCCCGACGGCACGACGCGGGCGTACGAGCCCCGCGCGACCCCGCTCTCGCTTCCCCCGGGCCCGCCGCCCACCTCGCGTACGGTCTTCTCGGCCGCGCACGTCGTCGCCGACCCGTACGCGGACACCTCGCCCGGCTCCCCCGCCGCGATCGACTGGGACGCCACGCTCGCGTTCCGCCGCCACCTGTGGGCGCACGGCCTCGGCGTCGCGGAGGCGATGGACACGGCCCAGCGGGGCATGGGCCTGGACTGGCCGGCTGCGGCGGAGCTGATCCGTCGAAGTGCCGCCGAATCCAAGGCAGTTGGCGGCCACATCGCGTGTGGCGTGGGCACGGACCAGCTCGCGGACGGCAGCCTCGCCGAGGTGCGGGCGGCGTACGAGGAGCAGCTCGCGGTCGTCGAGGAGGCCGGGGCGCAGCCGATCCTGATGGCGTCGAGGGCGCTCGCGGCGGCGGCCCGAGGCCCCGAGGACTATCTCTCGACGTATGCGGACCTGCTCCGCCAGGCCGCCGAGCCGGTGATCCTGCACTGGCTGGGCCCCATGTTCGACCCCGCCCTCGACGGCTACTGGGGCTCGGCCGACCTGGACACGGCCACGGAAACCTTCCTGGAGGTCATCGCCGCCCACCCCGACAAGGTCGACGGCATCAAGGTCTCCCTCCTCGACGCCCGCCGCGAGGTGGAGCTGAGGCGCCGCCTTCCGGCCGGCGTACGGTGCTACACGGGCGACGACTTCAACTATCCCGAGCTGATCGCGGGCGATCAACTGGGCTTCAGCCACGCCCTGTTGGGCATCTTCGACCCTCTCGGCCCGCTGGCGGCGGAAGCGGTACGCGTCCTGGACAAGGGCGACACCGACGGCTTCCGCGCCCTCCTCGACCCCACCGTCGAACTGTCCCGCCACCTCTTCCGGGCCCCGACCCGCTTCTACAAGACGGGGGTGGTGTTCCTGGCGTGGCTGTCCGGGCACCAGTCGCACTTCACGATGGTCGGCGGGCTGCAGTCGGCGCGGTCGCTGCCGCATCTGGCCCGGGCGTACGAACTGGCGGACGGGCTGGGGCTGTTCCCGGACCCGGGACTGGCCGAGACCCGCATGAAGTCCCTTCTGAACGTGTACGGAGTACCCCAGTGACGACTCCTTTGCTCTCCTCTTTGATCTCCTCCTCGATCCCCTCGCGTTTCAGCATCAACCAGATGACGGTGAAGCAGCTCTCCCTGCCGGAGCTGATGGACGCGTGCGTACGGCTCGGGGTGCGCGGGGTCGGCCTGTGGCGCGAGCCCGTCGCCGCCCACGGGCTCGACGCGGCGGCAAAATTGGTGCGGGGAGCGGGACTTGAGGTCACCTCGCTGTGTCGCGGCGGCTTCCTCACGGCGGTCGACCCGGCCGGGCGGTCCGCCGCCCTCGACGACAACCGGGCGGCGATCGACGAGGCGGCGGCCCTGGGCACGGATACGTTGGTGCTGGTCTCGGGCGGCCTTCCGGCCGGGTCGAAGGACCTGGCGGGCGCGCGGGAGCGGGTGGCCGACGCGCTGTCCTGCCTGGCCCCGTACGCCGCGTCGCGGGGCGTGCGGCTGGCGATCGAGCCGCTGCATCCGATGTTCGCCTCGGACCGGTGCGTGGTGTCGACACTGGACCAGGCGCTGGCGCTGGCCGAGCGCTTCCCCGCGTCGCAGGTGGGGGTGGTGGTCGACACGTACCACGTGTGGTGGGACGACACCGCGCCCGCGGCGGTGGCCCGGGCGGGCGCCGCCGGCCGGATCCACGCCTTCCAACTGGCGGACTGGATCACGCCGTTGCCGGCGGGCGTCCTGAATGGGCGTGGCCAGCTGGGGGACGGCTCGATCGACTTCGCGTGGTGGCGCTCGCTGGTGGATGCGGCGGGCTATTCGGGCCCGATCGAGGTGGAGCTGTTCAACGAGGAGCTGTGGGCGGGGGACGGGGTGGCCGTGCTGGCAGAAACGGCCCGGCGCTTCGGCGAGGTGCTGGCTTAGCCCGCGCGGTACGTGTCGCGAAGTCGCTGCCCGAGTGTCATCGGGCACGCACGTAGAGTGCCGTCGCAAAGGGCCCGGCCGTCGTACAGCACAGGACAGGACAGAGGAGTCGATCGACATGACCGAGTACCCCGAAGGCGCCCCTTGTTGGGTGGACGCGATGTTCGCTGACGTAGAAGGTGCCAAGACCTTCTATTCGGAGGTGCTGGGCTGGACCTTCGGCGAGGCGGCCAGCGAGTTCGGCAACTATACGCAGGCGTACTCCGACGGCAAGGCGGTCGCGGCCGTCGTCCCGCCGATGCCGGGCGCCGACGCCCCGTCGCAGTGGTGTCTGTACTTCGCCTCGCCCGACGCGGCGGCCACCGGCGAGAAGATCAAGGCGGCCGGCGGCGAGCTGGTGATGGAGCCGATGCAGGTCGGCACGTTCGGCACGATGCTGATCGCGAAGGAGCCGAGCGGCGCGGTCTTCGGCGTCTGGCAGCCGGGCGAGCACAAGGGCTTCGAGAAGGCCGGCGAGCCTGGGTCGTTCGCCTGGGCGGAGGTCTTCACGCGGGACGCGGCGAAGGTGGACGGGTTCCTGCCGAAGGTCTTCCCGTTCCAGGTCCAGAAGATGGAGATGGGCGACGCCGGCGCGGCCATGGACTACAAGGTCTTCAGCCTCGACGCTGGGCATCCGGCGCTGGGGCGGATGGCCATGGGCTCCGAGTTCCCGCCGGAGATCCCGGCGCACATCCAGGTCTTCTTCGGGGTCCCGGACTGCGACGCGGCGGTCGCCGCGGCCCAGAAGCTGGGCGGCCGGCTCCACTTCGGGCCGGTGGACAGCCCGTTCGGGCGGATGGCGGCGCTTACGGATCAGCAGGGGGCGGCGTTTGCGGTCATTGACATGGGGACGCGGGTGGGGGATGTGCCGCAAATGACCTAGCCCATCCGGGGGGCGGGGGGTTCCGGGGGGCGGGGTGCGCTGGGGCTCCGCCCCAGACCCCGTATCGCGCCTAAAGGGCGCTCGTCCTCAAACGCCGGACGGGCTAAAGATGCCAGGACTGGCCGGCACCAGTCCGGCCAGGGGCGCGAGGAACGGCGCGAGCAACCACCCACGGCCCGAGGCCTAAAGCGGGTTTAGGGGCGCGGGGAACTGCGCGAACAGCCCCCACCAGCCCGCGGCCGAGCGGCGACGCTCAGGAAGGGCTCATCCCACACCCCCCGGGTTCAGGATCGTGAACCGCCAGGTTCCGTCATGGGCCCGGGCGGCGACATTCGCAGCAGTGCCGGACGCAGCGACCCGCTCCCCGCCCGCCCCCGCCAGGGACAGCCTCCAGTCCACGACCACCAGCGCCGTACCCTCACCCACCACCACGTGGCGAACAGTGTTGGCGATGCACGGATCCGCCGCGATCATCCCCTCAACCTCCGCCCGCAGCGCGGCACTTCCCCGGATGACCTCCCCCGCGACCGTACGCATCACCGCCCCCTCCGCATACAGCGCCAGAACCCGCTCGGCGTCGTGAGCATTCAGCGCGTCCTGGAAGGCGGCGGGCAGCAGCGCCGGATCGTCGACGGGCGGCGATACGACTCCGTGTCGCAGGAAGGCGGACAAGCACGCGTTCACCTCGCCGGGGTGCGTCAGGCTCGGGGTGTGGCCCGCGGCCGGGATCGCCGCCAGGCCCACCGCGCCGGGCAGGCGATCGTGGAGCATCCGCCCCAGCGGCAGCGGCACCGGGCCGTCGGCCTCTCCGTGCACGATCAGGGCCGGCTGCCTGATCTCCCCGAGGCGGGCGGAGATGTCGTCCACGCCCATCAGCACGGCCACCGCGTCGGCCAGCCGTTCCCGCGGCTGCGCCCGCCACTCCCGCAGCCACTCCTCATTGACGTCCGGGTTGCCGAGCAGCAGGTCGAGAAGAACCGGAGCCACCGCATCCGGCCCACCCGCGCGGAAACCCTCGCTGACCCCGCCCATCTGGGCCAGCGCCTCCCCGGGCCAGGCCACCGCCGCGGTGTCGATCAGGACGAGGGACCTGACCCGTTCCGGCGCGCGCAGGGCCGCGCGGAGCGACAGGAAGCCGCCCTGGGAGTGGCCGACCAGAGCCGCCTGCTCGACGCCGAGATGGTCGAGCAGCCCCAGCAGATCGTCGGCGGAATCCCAGTACGTGTACAGCTCGCCGTCGTCCTTGGTACGGCCGTGCAGCCGCGCGTCCCACACCACACACCTGAACTCCCCGCCCAGCGCGCGGACTTGGGGCTCCCACATCCGGCGGTTCATGAGGTTGCCGTGGCTGAAGACGACGACCGGGCCGTCGCCCCCGGTGTCCTCGAAGTACAACTGCTGGCCATTGACGGATGCGTAAGGCATGCGCCTTCTCCTGTCGAGATCGGGGAACGGGAACGGGAACGGTTCGTCGAATCGGGAACGGCTCCAAGGTGCCCGGTGGGAGCGGGGCCGGTTTGTCCCTGGGCGCACGCCCGGTTGCCGGTACGCGCACGGGAATCCGCCGACCGGGCCCCGCGTTCCCCCTGGGCAGGCGAGGGAAGGGTGAGGCGTCGTGACCGTACTTCTGCGGACGCAGGACCATGCCGTGTCGGAGCGGCGCGCATTCTGGCAGGACGTGGTGTGCGACAGCTTCGTTCCGGTGCAGGTCAGGCCGCTGCGCGACGATCCGTTCCGCGGTGAGATCAGGGCGGACCGGCTCGGCGCGGTCCAGTTCTCCGAGATCTCGGCCGACCCGAGCCGGGTCGACCGAACGCCTCGGCTGATCGCGCGCTCGGACGCGGAGTACCTGCTGGTGGGCCTGGTTCAGCGAGGCAGCGCGGTGGTTCAGCAGGACGGTCGGGAGGCGGCGCTGCGCCCCGGGGACATCGCCTGTTACGACACCTCCCGGCCCTACACCCTCATCTGCGGGGAGGACTTCACGATGCTGGAGTTCATGCTTGCGCACCGCCTCGCCCACCTGGACAGCGGCCGTACCGGCGAGGTGACGGCGACCCGCTTCTCCGCGAGCGAGGGCGTCGGGGCGCTGCTCTCCCCCTTCCTGACCCGCCTCGCCCGGAATTCCGGCGACTACGTGGACAGCGCGGCCGGCCTCTCCCAGACTGTCGGCGACCTGCTGGCCACGATGCTGGCCTCACGGGTCCGCGCACCGGACGACGACCTGCGGGCCGCCCGCCGCACCACGCTGCTGCGGGTCCGCGCGTACATCGACCAGAACCTGGCGGACCCCGATCTGTGCCCGGAGCGGATCGCGCGGGCCCACCACGTCTCCCTCCGCCACCTGCAGAAGCTGTTCGCCGAGGAGGGGGCGACGGTTACGGGGTGGATCAGGGGGCGGCGACTGGAGGGGTGCCGACGGGAGTTGGCCGGGCCGTACGGGGCGGATCGCACGGTCGGCGCGATCGCGGCGCGCTGGGGGTTCATGAACTTGGCCCACTTCAGCCGGCTCTTCAAGGCGGCGTACGGGGTGACGCCCCGCGATTTCCGCGCGGCGCGGGGTGCGGGCGGGCCCGGTTGATCCCCCACCCCGCCCCTTCCCGAGACCCTCCGGGGGTTGTCGTTTGGCTGCGGCCCGGTGGTCGTTCCCTGGGGCTCCGCCCCAGACCCCGTTCGCGCCTGAAGGGCGCTCGTCCTCAAACGCCGGACGGGCTGAAGATGCCCATACCCGGCGCTGCCAGGGGCGCGGGGAACTGCGCAAACAGCCCCAAGCGGCCCGCAGCCGAAAGCGTGCCAGAGCCCCCCACCAGCCCCGCCCCCTCACGTCGTGATCATGTCACCAGTCGGTGACAGCGATGTCGTGGAACGACGACGCCCGTATCCCCGCGGCTCACAGCCCCCTCATAGTGATCGAGCAAGTATCGAGGAGCCGAACCCGCTTCGGCCTCAACCACTGGATAACAAGGGGCTCTTTCATGTCCGGCAACCGTCGCAAGGCCATTCTCGTCTCCGCAGCCATCGTCGGCGGCGCTCTGCTGATGACGGCGTGCCAGGACTCGGACGCGGACTCGGGCTCCGCGCAGGCTCCTTCGACGGCCACGCCAGGCGGCAAGGAGGCTTCCACGTCCGGCTCGTCGGCCACGGGCGGCAGCCAGGGCGGCGGGAAGGACTCCGGTGGGAAGAGCTCCGGCGGGCAGGGCACGACCGCCGGGTCGGGCTCCAGTGGGAACGGCAAGTCCGGTGGCAACTGCCGCACCGCCGACCTGAAGATCACGGCGCAGGACAGCACCATCACCGGCGACCCCGAAGGCACGGTCGCGGTGACGCTGAAGAACATCGGCGGCCACGACTGTGCGATATCCGGGTTCGCGGGCGTCGACCTGAAGACCAACGCGGGGTCGCTGTCAGCGAAGCGCACCGCCGAGAAGCCCAGCCCCGGCGTCCTCAAGAGCGGGAAGTCGGTGTCCTTCGGCATCACCTACCCGCTCAACAAGTCGGGCGGCTCCGGCATCCGCATCACCGGGCTCCTGGTGACCCCGCCGAACGAGACGAAGACGGTCACCCTCGCCTGGCCAGGCGCCGCCACGCTGCCCGTCACGGACGGCACCGGCTCCCCGGTGAAGGTCGGCCCGATCGGCAGCGCGGGCCAGGGCGACTGACCCAAGACGATACTGATCCCGGGCCCCATCGCGTGAGCGGTGGGGCCCGTTGCGCGCGCCTCGGCTGCGGGCCGTGGGTGGTTGTTTGCGCAGTTCCCCGCGCCCCTAACCCCGCTTTCGGCCGCCGGTTGTCCGTGGTTGCTCGCGCCGTTCCTCACGCCTCTGAATGCCATGCGCTGCGCGCAGGTGCCTGTCCTTCGGCTGCGGGCCGTTGTGGCTGGTCGCGCAGTTCCCCGCGCCCCTAGCGGGTCGGTGCTGGCCCGCACCGGAGCATTTCAGCCCGTCATGGGGGTCCCCCCTGGCCCTTAAGGCCTTGGGGGAGTTTGAGGACGAGCGCCCTTCAGGCGCGAACGGGGTCTGGGGCGGAGCCCCAGGGAACGACCACCGGGCCGCAGCCGAACGACAACCCCCGGAGGGTTTCGGGAAGGGGTGGGGTGGGGCCTCCCGGGGTCTGGGGCGGAGCCCCAGCACACCCCGCCCGACCTGCACCCCGCCCCCGGAGGCCACGCGGCGGAGCCGCAGAGTGTCACAGCGGGAAGGGGCGGGGTGGGGGAAAATCCCCCCGAGCCGAAAGGACCCGCCCCATGAAGTTCGCCCTCTCCACCCTAGGCCTCCCCGGCATGCCGATCCCCGAGGTCGCCCGCCTGGCCGCCCGCACCGGCTACGACGGCGTAGAACTCCGCGCCCACCCCGAATCCCACATCCACCCTGATCTCAACCCCGCCCAACGCAAGGAAATCACCGCCGAGTTCACGGCATCCGGCATCGAGATCCTCTCCATCGCCGGCTACGCCCGAGTCGCAGACCCGGACGACGACACCAACCTCCCCCAACTCCTCATCCTGGCAAGGGACTTGGGAGCCAGCTACATCCGCGTCTTCCCCGGCGCGACCGGCGGAGCGGACAACCCCGATGCCAGCAACGCCGACGACACAGCCGTCCAACGGCTGACCGAAGCCGCCCACCACGCAAGCACCGCCGGCATCCGCATCCTCCTCGAAACCCATGACTCCCACCGCACAGGCGAAGCAACCGCCCGAGTCCTGAACCGCGTCGGAGACGAAGACGGCAAAGACAACCTCGGCGCCCTCTGGGACGTCATGCACACCTGGCTCGGCGGCGAGACCCCCGCCGAGTCCTACGGACACCTCGCACCCCACCTCGGCTACACCCAGGTCAAGGACATCGCGTCCGCCGAGGACACCACCCCCCTCCCCCTCGGCAAGGGCGTACTCCCCCTCAGCGAGTGCCTCGCTCTGCTGCCGCCGGACGGCTGGGTCTGCTGGGAGTACGAGAAGCGCTGGTATCCCGAGGCCGCCCCCCTCCCGGGGCTGCTCCAAGCCGGACGGGAGTACCTGACGCAACTGCTGGCCGGGACAGCGAAGTAAGGCCCACCCCGCCCACGAGCAGCGCCGCCGCACACCACCTCAGCGGCGTCACCGACTCCCCCAGCAGCACCGCCGCCGACGACATCCCGAACACCGGCACCAGCAGGCTGAACGGCGCCACCGACGACGCCGGGTAGCGGCGCAGCAGCATCCCCCACGCCCCGAAGCCGAACACCGTACTGATCCACGCCACGTACACCAGCGCCCCCGCCCCGCTCCAGTCGAACCCCGCAAGCGCCTCGGCATCCCGCCCCGGCCCCTCGAAGAGCAGCGAAAGGACCAGCAGCGGGAGTACGGGGACCGCCGACACCCACACCATGAAGTTCAGCGCGTCCGGCGGGGCCGCCTTGCGGGTCAGTACGTTCGACACGCCCCAGCACGCCGCCGCCCCCACCGTCAGCGCGAAGGCGAGCAGCGGGCCGCCCGACCCCTCGTCCACCCCTGCCACGACGATCCCCGCCAGCGCCACGCCCATCCCCAACAGCCGTACACCGCCCGGCCGTTCACCCAATACCGCCATCGCCACGACCGCCGTGAACACCGCCTGGATCTGAAGGACGAGGGACGACAGACCGGCCGGCATTCCCTGGCTCATTCCGATGAACAGCAGCCCGAACTTCGCCACCCCCAGCACCAGCCCCACCGCCACGATCCACTTCCAGGCCACCTTGGGCCGCCCCACGAAGAACACGGCGGGCAGCGCCGCGACCAGGAAGCGCAGGGCGGAGAACAGCAGCGGCGGGAAGTGGCCGAGGCCCACGTCGATGACGACGAAGTTGACCCCCCAGACGGCAGTGACAAGCACGGCGAGGGCGATGTGTACGGGACGCATGCGTCGAGGATCACCGCCCCCGACCATTCAGCACCAGCGCGGATTCCTTGATGATGGGATGAAGCAACACTTAATCCAGAAACCCGGAAACTCGGGTACCGGATCCCGAATCCCGAAACCTGGCATCCACGGGAGGGCTCGTGCTCGATCTGGCTCGGCTGCGCGCACTGCACGCGGTCCACGTCCACGGCTCGGTCGCCGCCGCTGCCACCGCGCTCGGCTACACCCCGTCCGCGATCTCCCAGCAGATCACCAAGCTGGAACGCGAGACCCGTACGACCCTCCTGGAGCGACGCGGCCGGGGCATCGCCCTCACCGAGGACGCACTCCATCTCGCCTCAGCGGCAGGGGAGTTGATGGACATCGTCGAGCGTACGGAGATCACGCTCGAAGAGCGGCGCGGACTGCCCACCGGACACCTCACGGTGGGCGCCTTCGCGACAGCGGCGCGCGGCCTGCTCCCGGCAGCCCTAGCCTCCCTGGCCCGCCAACACCCCACCCTGGAAACGAAGTTGTCCGAAGTCGACCCGCACGTCTCGGTCGACCTGGTGGCCAAGGGCGTCATCGATCTGGCCGTCGCACACGACTGGGACATCGCCCCGCTGCCCGCCCCCGAGGGCGTCGAGCACGCATCCATCGGCGACGACCACTGCGACGTACTGGTCCCGGCAGGCCACCCCCTGGCCGCCCGCCCCGCGATCCGCCGCGCCGACCTCGCCCACGAGCCCTGGATCTGCCAGCCACCTGGCTCGGTCTGTCACGACTGGCTCGTACGCACCCTGCGCGCCGACGGCCACGAGCCCGATCTGCGCCACCAGGCGGCCGAGTACCACACCCAACTCGCCCTGGTGGCAGCCGGTTTGGGCATCGCCCTGATCCCGCGACTGGGCCGGGGCCCGCTTCCCGAGGGCGTCGTGGCCCTACGCCTAGACCCGGTCCCGACCCGTCACTTGTACGCCCTGTGGCGCACCGGAGCGGCCCGCCGCCCGGCGATCACGGCAACGGTTCACGCCCTCCGGGAAGCGTGGGCCAACCTCAGCCGCTGAGGTCGTCAGCCTTGACCGCCCCGACGAACGACGTCCACGCCGCCGCCCCGAATACAACAGCGGGCCCGGTCGGGTTCTTGCTATCCCGCACGGGCACGCACCCCGAGCAGGAGTCGCTGAACTCCAGGCAGTCGCCACTGGTTCCGCCGCTGTACGAGGACTTCCGCCAGGTCGCGTACGCCTCGCTGACTTCGAGGCATTCGCCGCTGTCTCCGCCGCTGTAGCTGGACTTCCGCCAACCGGTCAGGACCGAGGCGTCGGGCACGATGTACTCACTGCGCTTCATGCTCGTAATCCTCCGCCACTGACCGCATCAGCGCCAGAGACCTATGGTGCGACAACGCGTCACCCAGGGCGTGATCGTAGACCTCCTGGCACTGCCGCACCACGGACGGAAGTTCCCAGACCCTGCCGGTCTTGAGGCCTTCCACATACGCGATGGGCGGGAGGTCGCTGAACCACAGCAGCGAGACGTGCCCCTCCAACAGGGCATGCGGGCCGGCCTCGTACGGGAGCACATGGAAGCGGATGCGACGGCTTTCGCCCAGCGCCAGCAGGTGCCGAAGCTGTTCGCACATCACGAGTGGTCCGCCGATGGGTCGCCGCAACACCGCCTCATCGAGCATCGTCCACACCACGGGCTTGTCGAAGTCATGAAGAACACGGGCACGCTCCAGCCTTGTGCCAAGGAGCCGGTCACGTTCCTCGTCGCTTTTGGGCGGATGACCCGAGCCGAGCACCTCGCGCGCATACGCTTCCGTCTGCAGAAACCCCGGCACCAACTTGGGTGCGTACTGGCGAATCAGCGTCGCCTGCTGCTCGAACTCCAAGGCCTCCGCGAAGTGTTCAGCAACATTGCGGCCATCCAACGTAGGCAGGAACCGCTCAAAGAACCCATCAGTCCCCAGCACCTTGTCCAACCGGCGCGCATCATCCAGACTCGGCCTCCGCCTCCCCGCCTCGATGTGGGCAATATGCGCGCGCGACATCACCGCACGTTGGCTGAGCTCTTCCTGGGTGAGCCCGGCCGCTTCCCTCCGGGCCCTGAGTTCCTCGCCGTACTTGACGCGGGATACGGGGTTGTCCTCGATCGCCACGACACCAACTCCCTTGCGTGCAGGCTGCGTTGTCACGCTCTGTGCACTAGTCAGCGTACGGAACGTGACCCCACGCTGTAAGCGGAACACCACACACAGTGAGAGGCAGTCGTATGGGAGCCCACGCCATGGGGGCGTATGTCGCCCACACCGGTACGGACGTGTACGGACCCGGCAAGGTGATCGGCACGGACGGTGACTGGCGGCGCGTCCGGTTCGTGTACTTCGTCGCGACCGTCGCCGTGGGCGATCTGCGCACGGCCTCTCCGCAGGAAGAAGGGGAAGTGCGCGCATGGCTGAGGGAGAAGGCCGTCCGACATGGGGGGCAACTGGTAGCGGGGCCCGCGCTGGCGTTGCGGGTGTCGCGGGACGGTGGGCGGACGTGGGAGCCGTACGTCATGCCGCGCCCCGGGCGGGAGGCCATGCAGGGGCCCGAAAAAGAGATTCGGCGCGGCTGTCACATCCCCGTACCCCCGCGTGTCAGGGCAGTGAAAGCGAAGGACGAAGCAGGCCCGCCAGATACAGGAGTCGCAGCCATGCAGGCACGTATGACGAACCCCGCACAGGTCATCCCCAGCGCGATGCCGGCCATTCTGAGCGTGCTCAAGGCCGCCAAGGAAGGCGGGGTGGACGAGGCCACCCTGGAGCTGGTGCACCTGCGGGCCAGCCAGATCAACGGGTGCGCGCCGTGCGTCTACGGCGGCGTCACGAGCGCCCGCAAGAACGGGGTGAGCGAGGACCAGCTGGCCACCGTCGTCACGTGGCGGGAGGCGCCGTACTTCAGCGACGCCGAGCGGGCGGCGCTCGCGCTGGCCGAGGCCGCCACCCGGCTCGCCGACCGCCCGGACGCGGTGTCCGACGAGGTGTGGGACGAGGCGGCCCGGCACTACGACGAGAAGGGGCTCGCCTCGCTGGTCCTCATGATCGGCGTGACCAACCTCTTCAACCGGCTCAACGCCACGACGCGGCAGATCGCGGGCGCGGCCTGGTAGCCACACCGGTGCGAGGCGATGCGCGCCACGGGGGTGCTGCGCATCGCCGCGAGCGGCGCCAGACCGTCGACCTGCCGTTTCATCGGCCCGCCGGGGCGAACGTCCGCCACCCTGTCAACTTCCCCACCAATTCGGCTAATTGGGGACGTGAAGGGAACCCACCCGGGGCCGCCTCCGTCCAACGTACGTACTGCCGGTGAGTCTCCGCAGAGCGGTGTCGGCATCGCCGCTGGCCGCGAGCGCCGACCCCCTCTCCAGCCGCCTGCGGCCGGCAGCACGCCGCCATCGGTGCGAACCCCTCCGACTGCACCGGTGGCGGCACCTCCCTCTGGTGCCCTCCTGATGCCCCTCTGATGGCAGAGCCACGCCGTGCGGCCTTGTGCGCATAGCCTTGACTGGCAATAACTTTCCGGATAACGGTTCGCCTTGGAAGTTTCTTCCGCTTTGGAGTCGCTTCCGCTACGGAAGTCGCTTCCGCTACGGAAGTCTTTTCCACTTCCCTGGGCAACACCGCTGGAAGGAGCGCACGTGCAGCACCGCACCTCAAGACGCAGCCTCCTGACCACCGCCGCCGCAGTGGCCGCCATAACCGCCCTCGGCTCCCAGTTCCCCGCCCGCGCCTCGGATGCCCCGGACGCCGCCGCCACCGACCGCCGGCTTCGCGCGATCATCGCCCGCATGTCGGTCGAGGAGAAGATCGGCCAGCTCTTCGTGATGCGGGTGTACGGGCACTCCGCGACCGCCCCCGACCAGGCGGACATCGACGCCAACCTCCGCGAGCTCGGGGTGCGCGACGCCGCCGAGCTGATCGCGAAGTACCACGTCGGCGGCATCATCTACTTCACCTGGGCGCACAACACCCGCGACCCGCACCAGATCGCCGACCTCTCCAACGGCATCCAGGCCGCCGGTCTCGCCCAGCGCGTCCCGGTGCCGCTGCTGATCGCGACCGACCAGGAGCACGGCGCGGTGTGCCGGGTCGGCAGGCCGGCCACGCTCTTCCCCGGCGCGATGGCGATGGGCGCGGGCGGCTCGACCGGGGACGCCCGCACGCTGGGCCGCATCTCGGGCGCGGAGCTCGCGGCGATCGGCATCCGGCAGGACTACTCCCCCGACGCCGACGTGAACATCAACCCGGCCAACCCAGTGATCGGCGTACGGTCCTTCGGCGCGGATCCCGCGGCCGTGGCCCGCATGGTCGCGGCCGAGGTGCGCGGCTATCAGGACTCCTCGGTCGCCGCGACCGCCAAGCACTTCCCGGGGCACGGCGACACCAGCGTCGACAGCCACACCGGCATCCCGGTGATCACTCACACCCGGGAGCAGTGGGAGCGGCTGGACGCGCCGCCCTTCAAAGCCGCGATCGACGCCGGGATCGACGCGATCATGACGGCCCACATCCAGTTCCCGGCCCTGGACCCGAGCAACGACCCGGCCACGCTCTCGCACCCGATCCTGACCGGCATCCTGCGCGAACAGCTCGGCTTCGACGGGGTCGTGATCACGGACTCGCTGGGCATGCAGGGCGTGCGCGACAAGTACGGCGACGACCGGGTGCCGGTGCTCGCCCTGAAGGCGGGCGTGGACCAACTCCTGGACCCACCAAAGCTGGACGTGGCGGTCAACGGGATGCGCGCGGCCGTGGCCAGCGGCGAACTGCCGGAATCCCGCCTGGACGAATCGATCCTCCGCATCTTGCGGCTGAAGGACCGGCGAGGTCTGTTCACCCGCCCGTACGTCACCGCGCGGGGCGTGGACCGGACGGTCGGCAGGCGGGCGCATCTGGCCGCGGCCGACGAGATCGCCGAACGCACGACGACCCTGCTCGCCAACCCGCACGGCCTGCTCCCCCTCTCCAGCCGCGACCGCGTTCTGATCGTGGGCGCCGACCCGGATTCCCCGTCGGGCACAACGGGCCCTCCGACGGCGGTCCTCTCCTCGGCCCTAAACAAACTGGGCTTCCTCACAACGGTGTTGCCCACGGGCACGCTGCCGTCGCCGGCCCAGATCGAGGCGGCGGCCGCGGCCGCTTCGGGCCAGGACGCGGTGATCGTGGGCACGTACGACGCGGGGGCGGGAGGCGCGCAGAGCAGGCTGGTGGCGGCGCTGGTCGCCACGGGCGTGCCGGTGATCCACCTCGCCCTCCGCAACCCGTACGACATCGCGTACTTGGCGACCGGGTACGCGGCCTCGCTGGCGACGTACTGCTGGACGGACGTCGAACTCCGGTCGGCGGCAAGGGTGTTGGCTGGCCGAGTCCGCCCAACCGGCCGCCTCCCGGTCGCGGTCCCCCGCGCCGACGACCCTACGCAAGATCTCTATCCGATCGGCTACGGCCTGTCGTACTAGCCGTACGCCGCGACCCCGGCGCACCACCCCCAAGTGACGCAAAGCCCCCCGGACACCTGGCGTGCACCCGCTCCGACGGGTCACGCTTGGGTCGTATCCGGGGGGTTCTGGGGGGTCGTATGCGTACGTACCGTTTGGCGTGTTTGGTGTGCCTGTTGCTGCTCACGGCGTTGGGGTGCCGGGGGGTGGGGGGCGGCGGCTCGGCGACGGAGCTGTCGACGGAGTCACCGTCGGGTTCGGGTTCCGCTTCGTCCTCTTCCTCGGCTTCGTCCTTGCCTTCGTCGGGCCCGTTCCTCGCCACGGGCGGGTGCGCCTCGCGCGAGGGGGCGGTGGGCGACACGAAGGACTTCCACGAGGCGCCCTGCACGAGCGAGCGGGCGGTGGCGAAGGTCCTGGCCCGCCGGGACGGGGCGGTGCCGAAGGGGGCGGCCGTGGACTGCCCGCTGTACACGGACTTCGTCCTGTACGTGGCCGAGAGCGTGCCGTCGGCGGCGGCGAGCGGGGACGGCAGCGTGTCGCGGGGTTACGCGTGCATGCGCAACCTGGAGGCGCCGCATCCGGGCGACCCCGGGATGGGAGGCGGGCCGTACACGGTGGTGGGGGACTGCGTTTACGCGGCGGGCGCGGACCAGGTGAAGGAGACGGCGTGCGACGGGTCGGGGGTGCGTGCGGCGCAGTACCGGGTGGTGTCGGCGGTTCCGAGCCGTGCGGCGTGCCCTTCTTCGACGGCGCTGTACGTCCAGCTGACGGGGGGTCAGGGGGTGGTGGGGTGCGCGAGGCGGGTGTGAGTCTTTCCCCACCCCGCCCCTTCCCGAGACCCTCCGGGGGTTGGGAAGGGGTGAAGCCGGTTCCCTGGGGCTCCGCCCCAGACCCCGTTCGCGCCTTAAGGGCGCTCGTCCTCAAACGCCGGACGGGCTGAAGATGCTCGCCCCTGCCAGGGTCAGTGCTGCTAGGGGCGCGGGGAACTGCGCGACCAGCCACGCACGGGCCGCAGATAACCGACCACCTTCTTAGCCCCTCCGGCGTTCGAGGAGCGGGGTCTGGGGCGGAGCCCCAGGGGTCGGGCCAACCAACCCTGCGCGACGGGCGGGTGGGTGGGCCGGTTGCCCCGGGGGTCGGGGGCGGAGCCCCCGGGGCAACCGGCACCCCAGGGCTACGGGCGCAGTGCCGGTTCGCGCTGCAGCGGGGCCGCGTCCAGCTTCGCGTCAAAGCTGGCCTGCGGCTTCACGGGCGCTCCGCTCAGCCCCGCCCAGCGCAGGATCGACGCCGTAGCCGCCGACTTCGCGTCCGGCGCCAGCAGGCCCACCTTCGAGCCGTGGTTGCCGCCCGCCACCGTGTAGACGTAGGAGTCATGTGCCCCTGCGCCCAGAGCGAATCGCTCCGCACCCCACGGGTCGTTCTGGCCGTACACGTACAGCATGTGGTCCGCGTGGTGCTTGACCCACGTGTCGACGTCCCGCATCGCCCACGGCTGGAACCGCATCGGGATGTCCCGCGGCACGAAGTTCCGCGGCGGCTGGTAGCCGTAGCGGCTCAGCTTGCCGAGCCAGGGCTGCTTGATGGTGGGCGAGCCCAGCTGCGTACCGGCCTGGTAGTAGTACGCCGTGTACGGGGACAGGCCCTGGTCGGTGTAGAAGGAGAAGCCGGAGATCGTGTCGACGGAGTCCCAGATCGCCTGGTCGGTGGCGTGCGCCGCGTCCGCCGGGATCGTCGAGCAGTCGGCAAGCAGGTGGTACTGCCAGAAGCCCCAGACGTAGTCGAGCACGACCGCCTCGTACGCCTTGTCCAGAGTGCCCACCGTGTCGAAGGTGTAGCCGTTCGCGGTCGCGTAGTCCTGGTACTTCTTCTCCAGGGACCCCCGCCGCACCAGCGCCTCGCGCTGCACGCCCTCCAGCTTGTCGCGGCACTCCTTGGTGCCGACCGTCCGGAAGAACCGGTCGTAGGCCGAATCCTCGTTGTTCACCACGTCGTTGGGGGCCACGTACGAGACGACGCCGTCCATGTCGCGCGGGTAGAACCGCTTGTAGTACGTGGCCGTCATGCCGCCCTTCGAGGCGCCCGTGGCCAGCCAGTTCTTGGTGTAGATCGGCTTCAGGGCCTGGAATATGGCGTGCTGGTCGCCGGCCGCCTGCCAGATGTCGTCCTTGGACCAGTCGGCGGGCGTGGGCCGCGACGGCGCGAAGAACCGGTACTCGACGGAGACCTGGTTGCCGTCGACGATCTGCGTCGGCTCGGTGCGGCTGGGCGTCGTGGAGACCTCGTAGCCGCTGGTGTACATCACCGTCGGGCGGTCAACGTCCTTGTGCAGCACGGTGATTCGCTGCTGGAAGGTGGCCCGGCTGTACGGATTGGCGTGGTCCACGGGCTGCGTGAAGTTCAGTACGAAGTAGCGGTAGCCGCTGTACGGCTTCTCTTCTATGAGGCTCATCCCGGGTATCGCCAGGATGCGGTCCTTGATGTCCGGCTCGGCGGCGGTGGCCGCCCCTGCCGCGGCTCCCGTCGCGGTCATCGTGCCTATCAGCACGACGAGCGACAGCAGCCATCTGAGCGCCTTGCGCATTCACACTCCCCTGTGGGGCCCCTGTGGGCATGGATCGTGGCCCCGCGAACCTAGCGGGGGCAACACCCGCCCCGCCAGACCCGGTTGACCTTCACAAGGGCCTCTTGTCCAGGAGGGCTCAGCAGACCCAGCCCGTCTCCGCCGAACTCCCCGCTATCGCCCCGGTCGCCCGCACGCACCGGCTGCCCGAGTGCACGGTGACCGGGCCCGCCATCCTCGTGTACGCGCCCGAGTCGCCGGCCGGGGCGCCGCCCCGGGCCTGGATCGTCACCGACATCTGGCGCCGGGCGCCCGGGGTCTTCGCCTCGGTCACCGCGCACGCGTACCCGTTGCCCTTGTACAGCCGCAGCTCGCCCGTACTGAACCCGACCGTCTTCACGGGCCGCCCCGCACACGCGGCCGCCGCGTCCGCGCTGCCGCCGCCCGGCCCGAACACGACAAGCCCGCCCGACGCCACGAGCACGGCCAGCGCCGGTCCCAGGAGCCTCCTGTTGCCCACCCCACCGAACACGCTTGCACCCTTCAGCCACTTGAGCGTATGTGTGGGGATGGACGCGCCCGGCCGCCCGAATGGTTCTCCGGGCGGCCCACAGGGTGAGACGGCCGTCAGACGGCCACGGCGCCTGCCTCCGCCTCGCCGACGAACGTGCGCCACAGGCGGGCGTACTTGCCGTCCAGGGCGAGGAGCTCGTCGTGCGTGCCGTCCTCGGCGACCCGGCCGTGGTCCATCACGATCACCCGGTCCGCGCGGGCCGCCGTCGTCAGGCGGTGCGCGACGACCAGCGTCGTACGGCGGCCGGTGAGGCGTTCGGTGGCCTGGTTGACCTGGGCCTCGGTGGCGAGGTCCAGGGCCGCCGTCGCCTCGTCGAGCAGCAGGATGTCCGGGTCGACGAGCTCGGCGCGGGCCAGCGCGATCAGCTGCCGCTGTCCCGCGGAGAGGTTGCGGCCGCGCTCGGCGACCTCGTGGAGGTAGCCGCCGTCGAGCGTGGCGATCATGTCGTGGGCGCCGACCGCGCGGGCCGCCGCCTCCACCTGGGCGTCGCTCGCGTCGGGGCGCCCGTACGCGATGGCGTCGCGGACCGTCCCCTCGAAGAGGTACGCCTCCTGCGGGACGACGCCGAGCCGGTGCCGGTAGGCGGTGATGTCCAGGTCGCGCAGGTCCGTGCCGTCGGCGGTGACCCGGCCGCCCGTCGGGTCGTAGAACCGCGCGACCAGCTTGACGAGGGTGGACTTCCCGGCGCCGGTCTCGCCGACGAACGCGACGGTCTGGCCCGCGGGTATGCGGACGTCGACCCCGCTCAGCGCCTCTTCGTCGTCGCCGTACGCGAAGTCGACGTTCTCGAAGGCGATCTCGCCGCGCAGCGACAGGACGTCGAGCGGCTCGGCGGCCTCCTCGGTGGAGGTCTTCTCCTGGAGCAGTTCCTGGATGCGCCCCAGCGAGACGGCCGCCTGCTGGTAGCCGTCGAAGACCTGCGAGAGCTGCTGTACGGGGGCGAAGAACAGGTCGATGTACAGCAGGTACGCGACCAGGGCGCCCGTGGTGAGGGTGCCGTTGTCGACCCGGCCCGCGCCCACGATCAGCACGGCGGCCGCGGCCACCGACGACAGGAGCTGCACGAACGGGAAGTACACCGAGATCAGCCACTGGCCGCGCACCCGCGCCTGGCGGTAGTGGTCGCTGCGGTCCGCGAACCGCTCGGCCCCGTCGCGCTCGCGCCGGAACGCCTGCACGATGCGCAGCCCGGACACCGACTCCTGGAGGTCGGCGTTGACGGCGCTGACCCGCTCGCGGGCGAGCTCGTAGGCCTGCACGCTCTTCTTGCGGAAGAAGTACGTGCCGACAATCAGCAGCGGAAGCGTCGCGAAGACGACGAGGGCGAGCTCGATGTCGATGACGAGCAGCGCCACCATGATGCCGAAGAACGTGACGACGGAGACGAACGCGGTGACCAGGCCGGTCTGGAGGAACGTGGAAAGCGCGTCGACGTCTGTCGTCATGCGGGTCATGATCCGGCCGGTCAACTCCCGCTCGTAGTAGTCGAGTCCGAGCCGCTGGAGCTGCGCGAAGATCTTCAGGCGCAGGGTGTAGAGGACGCGTTCGCCGGTGCGGCCGGTCATCCGGGTCTCGCCGGTCTGGGCGAGCCACTGGATGGCGACGGTGACCAGGGCGAGCCCGGAGGCGGCCCAGACCGCGCCGAGCGCGAGCTGGGTGACGCCCTGGTCGATGCCGTGCCGGATCAGGACCGGCAGGACCAGCGAGCCGCCCGCGTCGATCGCGACGAGGAGGAGGCTGACGAGCAGGGGAAGGCCGAAGCCTCGCAGCAGCCTGCGCAGGCCGTAGGAGTCCTCGGCCTGGACGGCCTTCGCCTCGTCTATGCCGGGGGTGTCGGTCGCGGGCGGCAGCGCCTCGACCTGGGCGAGCAGCTCGGGCGTGGCGGGCATGCCGCCGGGGGCCGCCGAATCCGCCTTCTCCTCCCGCACCCACAGTGGCGGGGTGATGCCGCGCTCGACGTCGAACTCCGCGTCCAGTTCGTCCCGTACGGAGTGGTCTTCCTCGTCCGCGAGCGGGGCGGCCGGGAGGTGGCCGGGCGATACGGCGCCCAGCTCGTCGGGGTCGGTGAGCAGGCGGCGGTACAGGGCGCTATCGCGCTGGAGTTCCTCGTGGGTGCCGATCGCGGCGAGGCGTCCGCCGTCGAGGACGGCGATGCGGTCGGCGAGGCCGAGGGTGGAGCGGCGGTGCGCGATGAGCAGGGTGGTGCGGCCCGCCATGACCGACTTCAGGGCTTCGTGGATCTCGTGCTCGACGCGGGCGTCGACGGCCGAGGTCGCGTCGTCCAGGACGAGGAGGCGGGGGTCGGTGAGGATGGCGCGGGCGAGCGCGAGGCGCTGGCGCTGGCCGCCGGAGAGGGTGAGGCCGTGCTCGCCGACGGCGGTGTCGTAGCCGCCCGGAAGCTCGGCGATGAACCGGTCGGCCTGGGCGGCGCGCGCGGCCTTCTCGATCTCTTCCTGGGGGGCGTCCGGCTTTCCGTACGCGATGTTGGCGCGGATGGTGTCGGAGAACAGGAAGGAGTCCTCCGGTACGAGTCCGATGGCGGCGCGCAGCGAGGCCAGGGTCAGCTCGCGCACGTCGTGGCCGCCGACGAGGACGGCGCCGTGCGAGACGTCGTAGAAGCGGGGCAGGAGCAGCGAGACGGTGGACTTGCCGGAGCCGGACGAGCCGACCACGGCGACGGTCTCGCCGGGCCGGATGTCGAGCGAGAAGCCCTTCAGGACGGGCCGCTCGTCGTCGTAGCCGAAGCTCACGTCGTCGAATTCGACGGTGGCGGGGGCGTCGGGCGACAGCTCCTTCTTGCCGTCCTCGATGGAGGGCTCGGTGTCGATGAGCTCCAGGACCCGCTCGACGCCGGCCCGGGCCTGCTGACCGACGGTGAGCACCATGGCGAGCATGCGGACGGGGCCGACGAGCTGGGCGAGGTAGGTGGAGAACGCGACGAACGTGCCAAGGGTGATCTCACCGCGTGTGGCGAGCCAGCCGCCGAGCGCCAGCATGGCGACCTGGCCGAGTGCGGGGACGGCCTGGAGGGCCGGGGTGTAGCGGGAGTTCAGCTTGATCGTGCGAAGCCGCCCGGCGAAGAGGCGCCGCCCGACCTCCCGCAGCTTGCCGGTCTCCTGGTCCTCCTGGCCGAAGCCCTTGACGACCCGGACCCCGGACACGGCGCCGTCGACGACCCCGGCGACGGCGGCGGCCTGGCCCTGGGCGTACCAGGTGGCGGGGAAGAGGCGGGTGCGGCTGCGCTTGGCGATGAACCAGAGGGCGGGCGCCACGGCGAGGGCGACCAGCGTGAGCAGCGGCGAGAGCCACGCCATGATCACGACGGAGATGATGAAGAGCAGGACGTTGCCGATGGTCATCGGCAGCATGAAGAGGAGGCCCTGGATCAGCTGGAGGTCGCTGGTGGCCCGCCCGACGACCTGCCCGGTGGACAGCTCGTCCTGGCGCCGCCCGTCGAGCCGGGTGATCGTGCCGTACATCTCGGTGCGCAGGTCGTGCTGGACGTCGAGGGCGAGCCGCCCTCCGTAGTACCGCCGTATGTACGTGAGCCCGTACACCACGACGGCGGAGGCTATGAGGAGCCCGGTCCAGACGGCGAGGGAGCGTGTGTGGTGGCCGATGACGTCGTCGATGACCACCTTGGTGATCAGCGGGACGAGCGCCATGACGGCCATGCCGCCGAGCGACGAGCCGAGGGCCAGCACGACATTGCGCCGGTACCGCCAGGCGTACCCGGTCAGCCTGCGCCCCCACCCCTGTTGCGCACCCTCCGTCACGTGATTCCTCCCGTTGGTACCTGTCCTGCCGCAAGCCCCAACACGGGGGCCTGCGGATTTCATCCCGCCGCAACAAATACGGGACGTAAGGACTAGGACCACGCCCAGCGCGCTACAGGTGCGTCGGCGCGAACATCTTCAGGAGGGCGGGCAGCACGACCACCGAGGGGCCCGGGGCGGCCAGCGCCTTGGAGAGGTCGGCGGTCAGGGTGTCCGCGCTTGTGCGGACCGCCGGGACGCCGAAGGACTCGGCGAGGGCGACGAAGTCCGGGCGGGCCAGTTCGGTGGCGGTGGCCTCGCCGAACGTGTCCGTCATGTACTCGCGCAGGATGCCGTAGCCGCCGTCGTCGACGATCAGCCAGGTGACCGGCAGGTCGTACTGCTTGGCGGTGGCGAGCTCGGCGATCGAGTACATGGCCCCGCCGTCGCCGGACACCGCGAGGACCGGGCGGCCGGGGTCGGCGACGGCCGCGCCGAGCGCCGCCGGGAAGCCGTAGCCCAGGCCCCCCGCGCCCTGCGCCGAGTGCATCGCGCCCGGCCAGGCGGACCAGGCCCAGTACGCGAGGATCGTCATGTCCCAGAAGCTGGGCGCCCCCGCGGGCAGGGCCTCGCGCACGGCGGCCAGGATACGCCGTTCCTCGCCGAGGTCCTGTGCGTCGATACGGGCCCGTACCTTCGCCAGGACGGTCCGTACCCGCTCGGCCGCCGTCGCGTCCGTACGCTCCGGGACCGTTTCGAGCAGGGCCTGGAGGGCGATGCGGGCGTCCGCGTGGATGCCGAGGGCCGGGTGGTTGGACTCCAGCTTGCCGAGGTCGGCCTCGATCTGGATGATCCGGCCGCGCGGCTGGAAGGTGTGGTAGTTCGACGACAGCTCGCCGAGCCCGGAGCCGACCACGAGCAGGACGTCCGCGTCCTCAAGGAAGTCCGTGGTGTGCCGGTCCTCCAGCCAGGACTGGAGCGAGAGCGGGTGCTCCCAGGGGAAGGCGCCCTTGCCGCCGAAGGTCGTCACGACCGGCGCGTCCAGCTTCTCGGCGAGCGCGCGGAGCTTGCCCGAGGCGTCGGCGCGTACGACCCCGCCCCCCGCGATGATCACCGGGCGGGCCGCGTTGGCCATCAACTCGGCCGCCACAGCGGTCAGTTCGGGGCGCGGGACGATGTCCTCGGGAAAGGCGTCCATGGGGGTGACGACGGGCAGGAGCGTCTCCGCGAGGAGCACGTCCTGCGGGATCTCCACCCACACCGGCCCGTGCGGCGCGGTCAGCGCCGACTCCCAGGCCGCGGCGATCGCGGAGGGGATCTGCGACTGGCTGCGCACCGTGTGGACGGACTTCACGACGTCGCGGAAGGACGCCTTCTGGTCGCGCAGCTCGTGCAGATAGCCGTGCCGCCCCCCGTCAAGTCCCGCCGTGGGGACCTGACTTGAGATGGCGACGACCGGGGACGAGGCGGCCGCCGCCTCCTGGAGCGCGGCAAGGGAGGTCAGCGCGCCGGGGCCGGTCGAGAGCAGCAGCGGGGCCGCCTCGCCGGTGATCCGGCCGTACGCGTCGGCGGCGAAGCCCGCGTTGTTCTCGACCCGCAGCCCGACATAACTGAGGTCCGAGCGGCGCAGCGCGTCGAACATGCCGAGCGCGTGCTGGCCCGGCAGTCCGAACACGGTGGTGGCGCCGAGCCCCGCGAGGGTCTCGACGACCAGGTCACCGCCGCCCCGCCCGGCGGGAGGACTGAGGGCGGCAGCGGTCTGCGCCTCGGTCGGGCGCAGCACCACGTCGTGGTCGTGGGTCATCAGGCGGTCCGGGACGCCGCGATCTGGCGGGACATGATCGTCGTCAGCTCGTAGGCGGTGTGCGAGGCGGCCACGCTGGTGATCTCGGCGTGGTCGTAGGCCGGGGCGACCTCGACGACGTCGGCGGAGACCAGGTTGCAGGAGGCGAGGCCCCGCAGGATCTCCAGGAGCTCGCGCGAGGTCATGCCGCCGGCCTCGGGGGTGCCGGTGCCGGGCGCGTGGGCCGGGTCGAGGCAGTCGATGTCGATGGAGATGTAGAGCGGACGGTCGCCGATGCGCTGGCGCAGCTGGTCGGCGACCTCGTCGGCGCCGCGCCGGTAGACGTCGGCGGAGGTGACGATGCCGAAGCCCATCTTCTCGTCGTCGGTCAGGTCCTGCTTGCCGTACAGCGGGCCGCGGGTGCCGACGTGGGAGAGCGCCTCGGTGTCGAGGATGCCTTCCTCGACGGCCCGGCGGAACGGGGTGCCGTGGGTGTACTCGGCGCCGAAGTAGGTGTCCCAGGTGTCGAGGTGCGCGTCGAAGTGGAGCAGCGCGACCGGGCCGTGCTTCTTGGCGACCGAGCGGAGGAGCGGCAGCGCGATGGTGTGGTCACCACCGAGTGTCATCATGCGGGCGCCCGTCCCGAGGAGATCATCAGCGGCGGCCTCGATGGTCTCGACGGCCTCGTTGATGTTGAACGGGTTGGCCGCGATGTCACCGGCGTCGGCGACCTGGGCGAGCGCGAAGGGCGAGGCGTCCTGCGCCGGGTTGTACGGGCGAAGGAGGCGGGAGGCCTCGCGGATGGCGTTGCCGCCGAAGCGGGCGCCGGGCCGGTAGGACACGCCGCTGTCGAAGGGCACACCGACGACGGCGACATCGGCGGTGCCGACCTCGTCGAGGCGGGGCAGCCGGGCGAAGGTCGCGGGCCCGGCGTACCGCGGGATGCGGGACGAGTCGATCGGACCGCGCGGCGTTTCGTTGCTGCTCATCTGAATTGCCCTTCGTTTCAGCGTTTATGCGCTTTATCAGTGTGACTCTAGCTGTGCGCCGGCGCCGCTTCGGCGGCCACCGGCTCGGTGGGTTCCGCCCCGGCACCGGCGAGCCGCTCGCGCCAGACGGCGAGCACCGCGGCGTCGGTCGGCTTCGTCGCGTACGACACGAGGACGTACGAGAGGAGCGAGGCGAGCAGTCCGTAGTAGACGGGCTCGTTGGCGAGGATGCCGTACCGCACCATGAGGCCGACGACCGCGAGGCCGCCGACGACGACGGAGGCGAGCGCGCCCGAGGCGGTGCCGCGCTTCCAGAGCAGCCCGCCGAGGATCGGCACGAGCAGCCCGCCCACGAGCAGGTCGTAGGCGACGGTGAGCCCCTCGACGACGCTGCTGAGCCGGGTCGCGATGACGATCACGGCGAGCCCCATGACGAGGATGAAGACGCGGTTGCCCTTCACTTCGTCCTGCTCTTCGCCTCCCCCGGTCTCCCCCTTGATCCTCTTGATCCTCGCCCAGATGTCGTTGTTGGCGACGGTGGCCGAGGCGATGAGGGCGCCGGAGGAGGTGGACATGACGGCGGCGAGGGCGGCGGCGAGCACCAACCCCCTTACGCCGATGGGGAGTTCGTCCTTGACGATGGTGGCGAAGGCGTCGTCGGCGCTGGCGAGTTCGGGGTAGAGGACCTTGGCGGCGGTGCCGATGACGGCCCCCGCGAGGGCGTACACCAGGCAGTACGTCCCGGCGACGGTGCCGCCGAGCCGGGCGACCTTGTCGCTGCGCGCGGTGAACACGCGCTGCCAGATGTCCTGCCCGATGAGCATGCCGAAGGTGTAGATCAGCACGTACGTGAAGATCGTCTCGCCGCCGATGCCGAGCGGGTCGAAGTAGGAGGTGGGGAGCGAGGCCGTCATCTCACTGAAGCCGCCGGCTTTGACGACGGCGATGGGCAGAAGGAGAAGCAGCACCCCGATGGTCTTGACGACGAACTGGACCATGTCAGTGAGGGTGATGGACCACATGCCGCCGAGGGTCGAGTACGCGACGACGATGGCACCGCCGAGGACGATCGCCACGGTGCGGTCGAGGTCGAAGAGGACGTCGAAGATGGTGGCGTACGCGATGGTCGAGGTGACCGCGAGCATCAGCGTGTAGGCCCACATCACGACGCCGGATATGAGGCCGGCGCGGCCGCCGTACCGCAGGTCCAGCATCTCGGAGACGGTGTAGACGCGGAGCCGGGCGATGCGGGCGGAGAAGAAGACGGAGAGCGCGAGCAGGCCGAGGCCGATGGTGAGGACCATCCAGGCGCCGGACAGGCCGTACTTGTAGCCGAGGCCCACGCCGCCGATGGTGGAGGCGCCGCCGAGGACGATGGCAGCCATGGTGCCGGAGTACATCGCGGGCCCCAACCGCCGCCCCGCGACCAGGAATTCGGACTTCGACCGGGCGCGCCGCATGCCCCACCAGCCCATCGCCAGCATCCCGGCCAGATAGACGACGATCACTGTGTAGTCGACGGCCATGCGGGGCCCTCCTTCGCGCTCACTCGGTGGCGTGTCGTGCAGATGGAGTGGTCGGCGGCTGTTCGCGGGGACATCCGCCCGTACCCGCGGCCGCCGGTTCGACTTGACCTTAGGTGGCCGGAAAGCAACGCTGAAGTGTACGTTTCCTCCACTCCTGACGCTGCCGATGGATGGATCGTCCACCATGCCGGAACCGACCGCTCCGCCCACTCCGCCCATCGCACTGGCCGCGCTGCTGGCCCGCGCGGACCTGGGCCTCCGCCAGATCGCGGGGCCCGCCGATGCCTCCATCCGCTGGGTGCACACCTCGGAGATGGCCGACCCGTACCCGTATCTGCTCGGCGGGGAGCTCCTCATGACCGCGGGGGTGCAGCTCCCCGACCCCGAGCTGTACGTGTCCCGGGTGGTCGCGGCGGGGGCGGCGGCGCTGGGCTTCGGTCTGGCCCCGGTGTACGACGCGGTGCCGCCGGCGCTGGTGGAGGCCTGCTCCCGCCACGGCCTCCCCTTGCTGGAGGTGCCGCCGCGCACGACGTTCTCCGGGGTGGCGCGGGCGGTGTGGCTCCTGATGGCCCGGGCCGGCGAGGACGAGCTGCGGCGGGTGGGCGAGGCGCAGCGGGCGCTGGCGGCGGGGGCGTCCCGTTCCGACCCGGTTCCGGCGGTCCTCCGCCAGCTCGCGGCGCGGCTGGGCGGCTGGGCGGGGGTACTCACGGCCGAGGGCGCGGTGCTGGCGGAGAGCGGGGCGGAGCCGTCGGCGGAAGTGCAGTTGGCGGTACGGGGGTTGGTGCGGGTGGTGGCGCCTCCGGCGGACTTTCCCCACCCCGCCCCTTCCCGAAAGCCTCCGGCGGATGGTGATCCGGCTGTCGGCCGGTGGGCACGGGGCTCCGCCCCGGACCCCGCTGCTCAATCGCCGCAGGGGCTGAACGCCCGGCCACCTTCAGCCCCTCCGGCGTTTGAGGAGCGGGGGCCCGGGGGCAGCGCCCCCAGCGCTCCCACCGGGCCGCAGCCGACAGACAGCCCGCCGGAATTCCAGCCTCTCCGGCGTTTGAGGAGCGGGGGCCCGGGGGCAGCGCCCCCGGTAACGGACATCAGCCCACTCTCACCCCCGGAGGGTCTCGGGAAGGGGCGGGGTGGGGAACTTTCGCCGAAGGCGCATGCCCTCACCGCCACCGACACCCTCGGCGGCACCCACCTCGCCGCCTACGCCCTCGCAGGGCCCCGCGTGCTCGCCCTCGCCACCCCCCACCGCGCCCCCGGCGACCACACCATCGCCGGCGTCGCAGCCGTACTCCTCACCCTGCTCACCGCCGAGCGGCAGGGCGCGGACGAAGCCGCCCGTTCGGCCGCACTGGTGCGACTCCTCCTCGGCGGCACCCCCGAGGAGGCCGAACCGCTGCTCGGCGAAGGGCCGTGGGTCGTCGTGCACGCCCGGGGTCAAGGGGCCCCGCCCGAGCTCGGGACTCCCCTGGTCGACGCGGGCGAGCAGCACGTACGAGCCCTCGTACCCGCCGGCCGCGAGGTCACGACGCACCCCGGCTGGACCCTCGGCGTCAGCGCACCGGCCGGGCTCGACGGGCTGGCCGTCGCCGACACCCAGGCCGCCCGGGCCCTGGAGCGCGCGGAAGCGACCCGCACCCCCCTGACCCGGCACCGCCCCGCCGGATTCGGGGCTCTGATGAACCCGGAGGAGGCCGCCGCGTACGCACACCACATGCTCGCCCCGCTCAGCGACCCCTTGCGCACCACCCTGCGCACCTGGCTCTCGTTGCACGGCAGTTGGGACCGCAGCGCCGTCGCGCTGGCGGTGCACCGCAACACCGTGCGCCAGCGGATCGGCCGCGCGGCGGCGCTGCTCGGCGTCGACCTCGACGACATGGACGTGCGCACCGAGCTCTGGCTGGCGCTCAGAAGTGCTGAGTCTCACTCTGGACAGTGCCGGTGACTGCCGGGTAACTTCGTATTTCAACCTGAGCAAGCGCTTAGCCAAATTTGCGAGCCGAGGAGGGCGTCCGTGCGCCGTACGGTATTCAACGAAGACCACGAGGCGTTCCGGGAGACCCTGCGCGCCTTCATCGAGGCCGAGGTCGTCCCGGTCTACGACGAGTGGTTCGCGCAGGGCATCGTGCCGCGCGAGTTCTACTACAAGCTCGCCGAGCTCGGCATCTTCGGCATCCGCGTGGACGAGGAGTTCGGCGGCGCCGGCATCGACTCGTACAAGTTCGAGGCCGTCATGTACGAGGAGACGGCCCGCGCGGGCGTCCAGTTCGGCGGCTCCGGCGTGCACGTGCTGCTCGGCCTGCCGTACATCAAGATGCTCGCCGACGACGAGCAGAAGAAGCGCTTCCTGCCGAAGTTCACC
Organism: Streptomyces sp. NBC_00212; assembly: GCF_045206365.1. NCBI lineage: Bacteria > Bacillati > Actinomycetota > Actinomycetes > Kitasatosporales > Streptomycetaceae > Streptomyces > Streptomyces sp. NBC_00212. Next base: position 5,579,602 of record NZ_CP108115.1, on the reverse strand, counting down.
TCCGGCGAGGAGATGTGGGCGCTGGCGATGACCGAGCCGGGCACCGGCTCCGACCTCGCGGGCATGAAGACCACCGCCAAGCTGTCCGAGGACGGCTCGCACTACGTCCTCAACGGCTCCAAGACCTTCATCACGGGCGGCGTGCACGCCGACCGCGTGATCGTCTGCGCCCGCACGGACGCCCCCTCCGCCGAGGACCGCCGCCACGGCATCTCGCTCTTCGCGGTGGACACCAAGTCCGAGGGCTACTCGATCGGCCGCAAGCTCGACAAGCTCGGCCTGAAAACCTCCGACACCGCCGAGCTCGCGTTCGTCGACGTGAAGGTGCCCGTCGAGGACCTGCTCGGCGAGGAGAACAAGGGCTTCTACTACCTCGGCCACAACCTCGCCTCCGAGCGCTGGGGCATCGCGTTCGGCGCGTACGCCCAGGCCAAGGCGGCCGTCCGGTTCGCCAAGGAGTACGTGCAGGACCGCACCGTCTTCGGCAAGCCGGTCGCCTCGTTCCAGAACACCAAGTTCGAGCTGGCCGCCTGCCAGGCCGAGGTGGACGCCGCCGAGGCGGTCGCCGACCGCGCGCTCGAAGCCCTGGACGCGGGCGAGCTGACCCCGGCCGAGGCCGCGTCCGCGAAGCTGTTCTGCACCGAGGTCGCGCACCGCGTCATCGACCGCTGCCTCCAGCTGCACGGCGGCTACGGCTTCATGAACGAGTACCCGATCGCCCGTCTGTACGCCGACAACCGGGTGAACCGGATCTACGGCGGCACCAGCGAGATCATGAAGTCGATCATCGCGAAGGACATGGGGCTGTAGGGGCCGGCCACCGACCGACCTGTACAACTACCTTCATGCATCAGGCACTTCAGAGCCTCCTCGATCTGCTCGACCTTGAGCGGATCGAGGAGGACATCTTCCGCGGCCGGTCCCGCTCGGCGGTCGTGCCGCGCGTCTTCGGCGGCCAGGTCGCGGCCCAGGCGCTGGTCGCCGCGGGCCGCACCGTCCCCGCGGACCGGATGGCCCACTCCCTCCACGCGTACTTCCTGCGCATGGGGGACCCCGGCGCGCCGATCGTCTACACCGTCGACCGGATCCGGGACGGCGCCTCCTTCACCACCCGCCGCGTCGTCGCCATCCAGCACGGCCAGCCGATCTTCCACCTCTCCGCGTCGTTCCAGACGTACGAGGAGGGCATGGAGCACCAGGCCGACATGCCGCCGGCGCCGGAACCGGAGTCGCTGCCGACGGCCGCCGAGATGCTGCCGCGCTACGCGGACGCCTTCCTCGACGAGGGCGTGGTGGACCGCATGCTGGAGGCCCGCGCGGCCGTCGACCTGCGGTACGTGGACGTGCCGCCGTGGGGCACCGTCGGCACCCCGCGCGAGCCGCGCTCGCAGGTGTGGTTCCGCACCAACGGCAAGCTGGCCGACGACCCGCTCCTGCACGTGTGCCTGGCGACGTACGTCTCCGACATGACGCTGCTCGACTCGGTGCTGCTCGCCCACGGGCGCGGCGGCTGGGCGGTCGGCGACGTGGTGGGCGCCTCGCTTGACCACGCGATGTGGTTCCACCGCCCCTTCCGCGCCGACGAATGGCTCCTGTACGACCAGGAGTCCCCGTCGGCGTCCGGCGGGCGGGGCCTGGGCCAGGCCCGGATCTACACGCAGGACGGCCGCCTCGCGATCACGGTCATCCAGGAGGGCGTGGTCCGCGTCCCGCGCTGACGCGGCGCACGACCCCGCTCGGAGCCGGGGCCCGGGCCGCAGCCCCGGCGCGTCAGGCCTCCAGGCCCGCCGCGTCCAGCAGATACGCCGTCATCGGCTCGTAGAAGCGCGGGTCCAGGACGTGGTCGTCCAGGGGGACCGTCACCTGGAGCGTCCCCTCCGCCTCCGCCAGGAACAGCGCGGGGTCGTTGGAGTCCGCGTACCCCATCGAGTCCACCCCCCGCTGCCCCGCGCACCCCGCCCACCCGTGGTCCGCGACCACGAGGTCCGGCGGGGTTTCCAGCGCGTCCAGGATCGCCCGCATGGGCTCCGGCGAGTGGGTGTGCCACAAGGACGCACCCCGCTCGAAGACGGCCACGTCCGCGAACTGGACGACGTACCCCTCGTCGGCGGTGAGCCCGCCGCGGATCCGTACGATCTCGCAGCCCGCCGCCCGCAGCCCGGCGGCGGTACGGCTGTGCACGTCGATGAGCGCGCCCGGGTGCCCGGTCGCGAACAGCACCCGCTCCCGCCCGGCCGCGGCCTTGCGCAGCCGCGCCGCCATGCGGTCCAGGGCGTCCACCGTCAGCTCGGGGTCGATGGTGTCCTGGCCGGTGCGGTGCCCCGGGTCGTCGACGACCCCACAGCGCTCGGCCATGACGGCAAGCACGTCCTGCTCGTCGCTCCAGCGGTCCCCCAGCTCCAGGCCCAGCCAGTAGTGGCGGTCGCCATTGGCGAGCTTGCGGTAGTGGGAGAGGTTGTTGTCGCGGGGGGTCGCGACGTCACCGGCGATACGGGTGCGGACTAGGTGGTCGACGAGGGCGGCACGGCTGGGTATCGGCATGCGGCCATTCTGCCCCGCCCGCGCCGCCCCCGGCCGGGCCGTCCCGCGCACCGGACGGGGCTTTCCGGAGCGGCGGAAGAGGCTCAGAGCGTGTCCAGGGAGGCGAAGGCCCCGTGCGCCAGGCGGCGCAGCAACGCCTCGGTGGCCGCGCGGCCGGGCAGTCCGCTGCCGTAAGTGCCCAGGTGGGGCGTCGAGTTGAGCAGGCCGAACACCGCGTGCACCGCCCCGCGCACCTCCGCCTCCGGCACCGGCGGGTACAGCTCGCGCACGACGCCGACCCACAGCTCGACGTACTGCCGCTGGAGCTGGCGCACCAGCTTGCGGTCGCTGTCGCGGAGCCGGTCGAGCTCGCGGTCGTGCAGGGTGATCAGCGCCCGGTCGTCGAGCGCGAAGTCGATGTGCCCGTCGATGAGCGCGCCGAGCAGGCGCTCGGGGTCGCCCGCGGCCTCGGCGGCCCGCTTGCGCCCGCCGTCGTACAGCCGCCCGCTGATGCCGACGAGCAGCTCGGCCAGCATCGCGTCCTTGCCCGCGAAGTGCCGGTACAGACCGGGGCCGCTGATGCCGACGGCGGCCCCTATCTCGTCGACGCCGACGCCGTGGAAACCGCGCTCGGCGAAGAGGCGGGCGGCCTCGCGCAGGATCTGCTCGCGGCGGGTAGGGGCGTCGGTACGGGTGCTCATGGGAATTCATTCTAGACAATGCGGTTAGCGCTCGTTAACCTGAGGGAAACGAGTTAACGGTCATTAACATCCGTTGACGTCGCCGCGTACGGGCAAGGGGGCTCGACACGATGCAGCAGGCACCGGTCCTGGGGAGTGCGGAAGATCCCGCCTCCGAGGCCTGGCGGGCCAACGAGGCGGCGCACCGCGCGCTCGGCGAGGAGCTGCGGGCGAAGCTCGCCGCGGCCCGGCTCGGCGGGGGTGAGCGGTCCCGCGAGCGGCATGTCGCGCGCGGCAAGCTGCTGCCGAGGGAACGCGTCGACACCCTCCTCGACCCCGGCTCGCCCTTCCTTGAGCTGGCCCCGCTGGCCGCCGAGGGCATGTACGGCGGGCAGGCGCCGGCCGCCGGCGTGATCGCCGGGATCGGCCGGGTCAGCGGCCGCGAGTGCGTGATCGTCGCCAATGACGCCACGGTCAAGGGCGGCACGTACTACCCGATGACGGTGAAGAAGCACCTGCGGGCCCAGGAGGTGGCGCTCGAAAACCGCCTCCCCTGCCTCTACCTGGTCGACTCGGGCGGCGCCTTCCTGCCGATGCAGGACGAGGTCTTCCCCGACCGCGAGCACTTCGGGCGGATCTTCTACAACCAGGCCCGGATGTCGGGTGCCGGGATTCCGCAGATCGCCGCCGTGCTCGGATCCTGCACGGCCGGCGGGGCGTACGTCCCGGCGATGAGCGACGAGGCCGTGATCGTCCGCAATCAGGGCACGATCTTCCTGGGCGGCCCCCCGCTGGTGAAGGCGGCGACCGGCGAGGTCGTCACGGCCGAGGAGCTCGGCGGCGGCGAGGTGCACTCGCGCGTCTCGGGCGTCACCGACCACCTGGCCGAGGACGACGCGCACGCGCTGAGGATCGTCCGCAACATCGTGGCCACGCTTCCCGACCGCGGCCCGCTGCCCTGGTCGGTCGAGCCGGCCGAGGAGCCGAAGGCCGACCCGTTCGGTCTGTACGGCGCGGTGCCGGTCGACTCGCGCACGCCCTACGACGTACGGGAAGTGATCGCCCGGGTCGTCGACGGTTCGCGCTTCCAGGAGTTCAAGTCGGAGTTCGGGCAGACGTTGGTCACCGGATTCGCCCGGATCCACGGCCACCCGGTCGGGATCGTCGCCAACAACGGCATCCTGTTCTCCGAATCCGCCCAGAAGGGCGCCCACTTCATCGAGCTGTGCGACCAGCGCGGCATCCCGCTGGTGTTCCTGCAGAACATCTCGGGCTTCATGGTCGGCCGTGACTACGAGGCGGGCGGCATCGCCAAGCACGGCGCGAAGATGGTGACGGCGGTCGCCTGCACGCGCGTGCCGAAGCTGACCGTCGTCGTCGGCGGCTCCTACGGCGCGGGCAACTACTCGATGTGCGGCCGGGCCTACAGCCCGCGCTTCCTGTGGATGTGGCCCAACGCCAAGATCTCGGTGATGGGCGGCGAGCAGGCCGCCTCGGTTCTCGCGACCGTCAAGCGCGACCAGTTGGGCGACGACTGGAGCGCCGAGGACGAGGAGGCCTTCAAGGCTCCCATCCGCGAGCAGTACGAGACGCAGGGCAACGCCTATTACGCGACCGCCCGGCTCTGGGACGACGGGGTGATCGACCCGGTCGACACCCGCCAGGTCCTGGGCCTGGCCCTGACCGCCTGCGCCAACGCCCCGCTCGCCGACCCCGCCTTCGGCGTCTTCCGGATGTGACGGACGTGACGGATATGACGACGTCCATGTCGACTTCTACGGTGAGGGCTCCCATGGCTCCCATGTTCACGACCGTGCTCGTCGCCAACCGGGGCGAGATCGCGGTCCGCGTCATCCGCACGCTGCGCGGGCTCGGCATCCGCTCGGTCGCCGTCTTCTCCGACGCGGACGCCGACGCGCGCCACGTCCGGGAGGCGGACACGGCGGTACGCATCGGCCCCGCGGCGGCGTCCGAGAGCTATCTGCGCCCCGAGCGGATCGTCGAGGCGGCGCTGCGCACCGGCGCCCAGGCCGTCCACCCGGGCTACGGCTTCCTCGCGGAGAACGCGGCGTTCGCCCAGGCCTGCGCCGACGCCGGCCTGGTCTTCATCGGGCCGCCCGCCGAGGCGATCTCCCTGATGGGCGACAAGATCCGCGCCAAGGAGACCGTGCAGGCGGCCGGGGTTCCGGTCGTGCCGGGCTCCTCGGGAAGCGGCCTGACGGACAGTCAACTGGCCGACGCGGCGCGGGAGATCGGCATGCCCGTGCTGCTCAAGCCGAGCGCGGGCGGCGGCGGCAAGGGCATGCGCCTGGTCCGCGACGAGGCGCTGCTCGGCGACGAGATCGCGGCCGCCCGCCGCGAGGCCCGCGCCTCCTTCGGCGACGACACCCTGCTCGTGGAGCGGTGGATCGACCGGCCGCGCCACATCGAGATCCAGGTCCTGGCCGACGGCCACGGCAACGTGATCCACCTCGGCGAGCGCGAGTGCTCGCTCCAGCGCCGCCACCAGAAGATCATCGAGGAGGCGCCCAGCGTCCTGCTCGACGAGGCGACCCGTGCCGCGATGGGCGAGGCGGCCGTCCAGGCGGCCCGCTCGTGCGGCTACGCGGGAGCGGGCACCGTCGAGTTCATCGTCCCGGGCAAAGACCCGTCCTCGTACTACTTCATGGAGATGAACACCCGCCTCCAGGTCGAGCACCCGGTGACCGAACTCGTCGCATCCATCGGTCCGGCTGCCGCCGGGGGCGGCATCGACCTGGTGGAGTGGCAGCTCAGGGTGGCCGCGGGCGAGCGACTCCCGTACGAGCAGAAGGACATCACCCTCACCGGCCACGCCATCGAGGCCCGCATCTGCGCCGAGGACCCTTCCCGCGGCTTCCTGCCCTCCGGCGGTACGGTCCTGAGCCTGCGCGAGCCGCAGGGCGACGGAGTCCGTACGGACTCGGGCCTGAGCGAGGGCACCGAGGTCGGCAGCCTGTACGACCCGATGCTGTCCAAGGTCATCGCGTACGGGCCCGACCGGGCGACCGCGCTGCGCAAGCTGCGCGCGGCACTCGCCGACACGGTGACGCTCGGCGTGCCCACCAACGCGGGGTTCCTGCGCCGCCTGCTGGCCCATCCGGCCGTGGTGGCGGGCGAGTTGGACACCGGCCTGGTGGAGCGCGAGGCGGATTCGCTGGTCCCGGACGGCGTACCGGACGAGGTGTACGCGGCTGCCGCGGCGGTACGGCTCGACGCGCTGCGGCCCGCCCCGGTCGACGGCTGGACCGACCCGTTCTCGGTGCCGAGCGGGTGGCGGATGGGCGGCGAACCCGCGCCGCTCGCCCACTGGCTGAAGGTGCCCGGCAACGAGCCGGTGCGGGCCTCGGGGTCCGGCCGGGTCGAGCGGGACCGGGTCACCGTCGAGCTGGACGGCGTCACCCACACCTTCCACCGGGCCGGAAGCTGGCTCGGCCGGGACGGCGACAGCTGGCACGTCACCGACCACGACCCCGTCGAGGCGGCCTTGAGCGGCAAGGTGCACGGCGGCGCCGACACCCTGGCCGCGCCCATGCCGGGCACGGTCACCGTCGTGAAGGTGGCGGTCGGCGACGAAGTCGACGCCGGGCAGAGCCTGTTGGTGGTCGAGGCCATGAAGATGGAGCACGTCATCTCCGCCCCGCACGCGGGCACGGTCACCGAGCTCGACGTCACCCCCGGCTCGACCGTGGCCATGGACCAGGTCCTGGCCGTCGTCACACCGGCCGCGCAGGAGACGGTCCAGGAGACCCCCGAGGAGAAGACCTCATGACCCTCCCCATGGTCGTTCCGGCGCAGGACCTCCCGGCCCACGTCCGCATCCACGAGGTCGGGGCGCGCGACGGGCTGCAGAACGAGAAGTCGGTCGTGCCGACCGAGGTCAAGGCGGAGTTCGTGCACCGCTTGGCCGCGGCGGGCCTGACCACCATCGAGGCGACGAGCTTCGTGCACCCCAAGTGGGTGCCCCAACTCGCCGACGCGGAGCAGCTGTTCCCGATGCTCGGCGATCTGCCGGGCGTCGCTCTCCCCGTCCTCGTGCCGAACGAGCGGGGTCTGGACCGGGCGCTCGCGCTCGGCGCCCACCGGATCGCGGTGTTCGCCAGCGCCACCGAGTCCTTCGCCAAGGCCAATCTGAACCGCACGGTCGACGAGTCGCTCGCCATGTTCGAGCCGGTCGTCGCCCGCGCCAAGGCCGACCGCGCCCATGTGCGGGGCTATCTGTCGATGTGCTTCGGCGACCCGTGGGAAGGCGCGGTGCCGGTCCACCAGGTCGTCCGGGTCGCCAAAGCCCTGATGGACATGGGCTGCGACGAGCTGAGCCTGGGCGACACCATCGGCGTGGCCACGCCCGCCCACGTGCAGACGCTGCTCGCCGAGCTCAACGAGGAGGGCGTGCGCACCAGCGCCATCGGGGTGCACTTCCACGACACCTACGGCCAGGCCCTGTCCAACACGCTCGCCGCCCTCCAGCACGGCGTGAGCACCGTGGACGCCTCGGCCGGCGGCCTCGGCGGCTGCCCCTACGCCAAGTCCGCGACCGGAAACCTCGCCACCGAAGACCTCGTGTGGATGCTCCAGGGCCTCGGTATCGACACCGGGGTCGACCTCGGCCGGCTCACCGCCACCAGCGTGTGGATGGCCGACCAGCTGGGCCGCCCCAGCCCCTCCCGCACCGTACGTGCCCTCTCCCACCAGGAGTCGTAGCCATGCCCCTCGACCACCGCCTCACCCCCGAGCACGAGGAACTCCGCCGTACCGTCGAGGAGTTCGCCCACGACGTCGTCGCCCCGAAGATCGGCGACTTCTACGAGCGCCACGAGTTCCCGTACGAGATCATCCGCGAGATGGGCCGCATGGGCCTGTTCGGGCTGCCGTTCCCCGAGGAGTACGGGGGCATGGGCGGCGACTACCTCGCGCTCGGCATCGCCCTGGAGGAGCTGGCCCGCGTCGACTCGTCGGTGGCCATCACCCTGGAGGCGGGCGTCTCGCTGGGCGCGATGCCGGTCTTCCGGTTCGGTACGGAGGAGCAGAAGCGTCAGTGGCTGCCGAAGCTCTGCTCCGGGGAGATGCTGGGCGCGTTCGGCCTGACCGAGCCGGACTGCGGCTCGGACGCGGGCGGCACCCGGACCACGGCGGTGCGCGACGGCGACGAGTGGGTCATCAACGGCTCGAAGTGCTTCATCACCAACTCCGGTACGGACATCACGGGCCTGGTCACCGTCACCGCGGTCACCGGCCGCAAGGAGGACGGCCGCCCGCTGATCTCCTCGATCATCGTGCCGTCCGGCACCCCGGGCTTCACGGTCGCGGCCCCGTACTCGAAGGTCGGCTGGAACGCCTCGGACACCCGCGAGCTGGCCTTCTCGGACGTGCGCGTCCCGGTGGCGAACCTGCTCGGCGAAGAGGGCCGCGGGTACGCCCAGTTCCTGCGCATCCTGGACGAGGGCCGCATCGCGATCTCGGCACTCGCGACGGGTCTGGCGCAGGGCTGTGTGGACGAGTCGGTGAAGTACGCGAAGGAGCGGCACGCCTTCGGCCGGCCGATCGGCGACAACCAGGCCATCCAGTTCAAGATCGCCGACATGGAGCTGCGGGCCCACATGGCCCGGGTCGGCTGGCGCGACGCCGCGTCCCGCCTGGTGCACGGCGAGCCGTTCAAGAAGGAGGCGGCGCTCGCGAAGCTGTACTCCTCGACGGTGGCGGTCGACAACGCCCGCGAGGGCACGCAGATCTTCGGCGGCTACGGCTTCATGAACGAGTACCCGGTGGCCCGCATGTGGCGCGACTCCAAGATCCTGGAGATCGGCGAGGGCACGAGCGAGGTGCAGCGGATGCTGATCGCGCGTGAACTGGGGCTGTCTTCCTGACCTTTGTGCCCCGGGTCCCCGCAGGACCCGGCCCCTGCGCCCCGGGTCCCCCGAAGGAGTGGTGACGCTCGCGTCGTCCCCGCCCTCGGGTGCCCGGGGCCGCACCCTGTCAGGGTGAACCCGCCGAACTGCCCCAGCTGCGCGAGCCGTCCACCGCTGTGGAAGGACACCTCGGCCACGGCGCCGGGCGCCGCCGACCGCTGGCACTGGCACTGCGCGGCCTGCCTGCGGACGTACGAGCCGAGCCCCTCGCACAAGGTGCGGTTCACGTACGCGCCGCTGGCCCGGCAGGCGTCGCTGCTGGGGCGGTAGCGCCGTCGCCTCGGCCAATTCGATCGACAGGGCGGGGGCCGCCCGGCAGAGTCGGCCCATGGAACCCCACGCCTGGTGGCCGCTGCACGGCCTCCGTATACGCACCCCGCGCCTCGAACTGCGCCTGCCCGACACGGAGTTGCTGTCCGAGCTCGCCCAGGTGGCGGCGGACGGCGTCCACGCGCCGGACCGCATGCCGTTCACCTTCCCCTGGACCGACGGCTCCCCCGCCGACCGCGGCCGCGCCGTCTACCAGCACGTGCTCGCCACCATCGCGAACTGGTCCCCCGGCGACTGGACGCTGAGCCTCGCCGTACTGCACGAGGGCAAGGTGGTCGGCCGCCAGGACCTGATGGCGAGCTCCTACGCCGTGACCCGCGAGGCGGAGACGGGCTCCTGGCTGGGTCTGGCCCATCAGGGCCGGGGCATCGGCACCGAAATGCGGGCGGCCGCGCTGCACTTGGCGTTCGCCGGGCTCGGCGCCCGCGCCGCGGTCTCGGCCGCGATGACCGACAACCCGCGCTCCCTCGGCGTCTCGCGGCGCCTCGGCTACCGGGACAACGGCCTCACGACCGCCGTCGTACGGGACCGCCCGGTCACCCTGCGACGGCTGCGCCTGGAGCGCGCGGAGTGGGAGCACCGTCGCACGGTGGACGTACGGGTCGTGGGGCTCGACGCGTGCCGGGCCGAGTTCGGCGTGTAGCGGGCCCCCGGAGGGCTGTGCGGAGGGCCGCTCGGGACCGGCCGTCGGAACCAGCCACTGGACAGGCGATGAGGTTAGGCTAACCTATCTTCGCAACCAGCCAGTGGCCGGTCCCCGGCACGTACGTATGAAAGCGGACACCGTCATGCCCCTCGCCCGAGCGTCCCTGCCCACCCGTCGCGGCCTGCTGGCCATGGGCGGCGCGATCGGCATCGGCGCCGCGCTCACCGCCTGCGGCGGCGGCGACAAGAAGAGCGGCTCGGCGGACAGCGGCAAGACGGCCAAGTCCGGGCCCTGGTCGTTCAAGGACGACCGCGGGAAGACCGCCGAGACCAAGGCGCTGCCGAAGAACATCGTCGCCTACACCGGCACCGCGGCCGCCCTGTTCGACTACGGGATCCAGGTCAAGGGCGTCTTCGGGCCCACAAAGACGAAGGACGGCAAGGCCGATGTGCAGGCCGGAGACCTCGACATCAGCAAGGTCGAGATCATCGGCAACACCTACGGCGAGTTCAGCGTCGAGAAGTACGCGGCGCTCCAGCCCGACGTGCTGATCACGGACATGTGGCAGAAGGACGTCCTCTGGTACGTGCCGGACAACAGCAAGGACAAGATCCTCGCGCTGGCGCCGAGCGTGGCCCTCTGGGCGGCCGACCAGAGCATGCCCGCGGCCCTTCAGCGCCGCGTGGACCTCGCCAAGTCCCTTGGCGCCGACGTCAACGCGAAGAAGGTCACCGACGCGAAGGCCGCCTTCGAGAAGGCCTCCGCCCGGCTGCGCGCCGCCGCGAAGGCGAACCCCGGGATCCGGGTGCTGCTCGGCTCGGCGAGCCCGGACCTGTTCTACGTCTCCGAGGCCAAGCGGAGCTGCGACACCCGGTACTTCCAGGAGCTGGGCGTCCGGTTCGTCACCCCGAAGGTCGACTCGCAGGGCTTCTTCGAGTCGCTCAGCTGGGAGAACGTCGCCAAGTACCCGGCGGACCTGATCCTCATGGACAACCGCACCGGCACCCTGCAGCCGGGCGACCTCGGCAACAAGCCGACGTGGGGGCAGCTGCCCGCCGTCAAGGCCAACCAGGTCGTGCCGCGCCTGACCGAGCCGATCTACTCCTACGCGCGCGTCGCGCCCATCGTCGACGCGCTCGCCAAGGCCATCGAGAACGCGAAGAAGGTCGCCTGACGATGCCCGCACCGGCCGAGAACGCCACTGCCCCCTTCCGCCTCTTCGATCTGCGCGTGGTACGGGCCCGGCGGCTCGGCCCGTCGCTGATGCGGGTCACCTTCGGCGGCTTCGGCGACGAGGACCTCTCGTCGTTCGCCGCCGGAGGCCGCGACCAGAGCCTGTCCCTCTTCCTGCCACACCCCGGCCAGGAGGCGCCCGTCCTGCCGCCCACCGATGGCGCGGAGGGCTGGTGGGGCGCGTACCGCGCGCTGCCCGACGACGTACGGGCCGTCATGCGCTCGTACACGGTCCGCGCGCAGCGCCGCGCTCCTGACGGGGCGTGCGAACTCGACATCGACTTCGCGCTGCACGACGACGGCGGGCCCGCGTGCCGCTGGGCGGGCTCCGCGCGGCCGGGCGCCCGGGTTACGGTCCTCGGCCCGGCCGTCGCGGACAACACGGCGGTACGTTTCCGACCGCCGGCCGGGACCGACTCCGTCGTCATCTGGGCCGACGAGACGGCGCTGCCGGCCGCGGCGGCCATCCTCGAATGGCTCCCCTCGGGCATGCCGGCCCGGGTCTGGATCACGGTGCCGTCCGCCGGGGACGCGATGCCGTTGCCGACGGCGGCGGACGCGGAGGTGACGTGGCTGCCGGAGGCCTCGGCCTCCGCCCTGGACGCGATCGACTCCGCGCCCCTGCCCGGCGCCTCCCCGTACGTCTGGATCGCGGGCGAGGCATCCCAAGTACGTTCGCTGAGGCGGCACTTCGTGGGGGAGCGCGGGGTGGACCGGGGGCGGGTGACGTTCGTGGGGTACTGGCGCCGGGGCCGGTCGGAGGATGAGCTTCGGGCGGCGGCGTAGGTGTTGAGTGCCGGGGGGGGGCTGGCGTGCGCGGGGTTCACTTCATCCACCCGCTGCGCGGGGCCGTTCGGCTCGACCCCTGGGGAGGCTCACCCACCCACGTTCCACCCGGGGCCGGGATGCCGCCCCCCGAGCCCCGGGCACCCCTCGGAGGTCAGGCACCCCTCGGGGCTCCGCCCCGAACCCCGGAGGTTTCCCACCCAACCGCCCGTTACCCAGCGCTGGGTGGGCTGGGCCCCAGGGGCACTGGCCCACCCTCCCGCCCGTGACGGAGGTCGAAAGGTTCGCCCCCTGGGGCTACGCCCCAAACCCCCGCGGGGGGGGCTACGCCCCCTGCACCCCCTTCGGGGCACCCCCCGGGCCACCAATCCCTGCGAGCCCGCCTCGCCAACACCCGACGCCGCCGGTCACGTCCACGGACGTGGCGTACCGATCTTGGGCGCCCAACCTCCGACACACGAGCCGACATACGCGGGGCCGGGCGGCCTGCTCAGCGCCGTACATCACTTGCGTGGACACGAGCCACGCCGCCCACCCTCCAACTCACCGAACCCGCAAGGCCATCAGGCGCCGGACCAACCCGATCTCGCCGGAGGTGCGGGCGGGAGCCCACCCCTCCGGCCCGCGGCCGCCAACGGCGAGGCACCCACTACTGGCGCCCGAACCCTCCGGCCCAGCAGAACGGGTGGGCAGGGTGGGGAACCCCCGCCCCCCGCATTGAGCCCACCACTAAGGTTAGGCTAACCTCACTTACGAGATCGCGGCCCTCGCAACACCCCCCTTCCCGCCCGGAGGGCCCGCCGCTCCCGACCCGGAGGACACCCCCATGCGTTCGCATCTGCTCAACGACACGACCGCGGAGCACTACCGGCGCTCCGTGACCGAAGGAGTCGAGCGGGTGGCGCGCAAACTCGCCACGACCCGGCAGCCGTTCAGCGGCGTCGGCGTCGACGAGCTCGCCCCGGTCATCGACGGCATCGACCTCGACGCCCCGCTCGGCGACGCCTCCGCCGTCCTGGACGAGCTCGAAGACGTCTACCTCCGCGACGCCGTCTACTTCCACCACCCCCGCTACCTCGCCCACCTCAACTGCCCGGTCGTCATCCCCGCCGTGCTCGGCGAGGCCGTGCTCTCGGCCGTCAACTCCTCGCTCGACACCTGGGACCAGAGCGCCGGCGGCACCCTCATCGAGCGCCGGCTCATCGACTGGACCGCACAGCGCATAGGCCTCGGCCCCGCCGCCGACGGCGTGTTCACCAGCGGCGGCACCCAGTCCAACCTCCAGTCGCTGCTGCTCGCCCGCGAGGAGGCCAAGACGACCGACCTCGCCAGACTGCGCATCTTCGCCTCCGAGTGCAGCCACTTCAGCGTGCAGAAGTCGGCCCAACTGCTCGGCCTGGGACGGGACGCGGTCGTCGCCGTCCCCACCGACCACGACAAGCGCATGCAGACCCTCGGTTTGGCCCGCGCCCTGGAGCACTGCGTGAGCGAGGGCAACGTACCCATGGCGGTCGTCGCCACCGCCGGGACCACCGACTTCGGCTCCATCGACCCGCTGCCCGGCATCGCCGAGCTCTGCGCCCAGTACGGCGCCTGGATGCACGTGGACGCCGCCTACGGCTGCGGGCTGCTCGCCTCGCCGACCCTCGCCCGCCGCGCCCTGCTCGACGGCATCGAGCGCGCCGACTCCGTCACCGTCGACTACCACAAGTCGTTCTTCCAGCCGGTGAGTTCGAGCGCCGTCCTGGTCCGCGACGGGGGCACGCTGCGCCACGCGACGTACCACGCCGACTACCTCAACCCGCGCCGCGCGGCCGAGGAGCGCATCCCCAACCAGGTGGACAAGTCGCTCCAGACCACCCGCCGCTTCGACGCCCTGAAACTGTGGATGACCCTGCGCACCATGGGCGCCGACGGCATCGGCTCGCTCTTCGACGAAGTGTGTGAACTGGCCGAGCAGGGCTGGCAGTTGCTCGCCGCCGACCCCCGCTACGACGTCGTCGTGCAGCCCACGCTCTCCACCCTCGTCTTCCGCTACATCCCCGACACCGTCACCTCGCCCGCCGAGATCGACCGTGCCAACCTCTACGCCCGCAAGGCGCTCTTCGCGTCCGGCGAGGCCGTCGTCGCCGGGACCAAGTCCGGCGGCCGCCAGTACCTGAAATTCACCCTGCTCAACCCCGAGACGAGCGTCGACGACATCGCCGCCGTACTCGACCTGATCGCCGGCCACGCCGAGCAGTACCTGGGAGAGAACCTTGTCCACGCGTCCTGAAGCCCCCGGCACGTCCGAGGCGTACGACTTCATCGGGATCGGGCTCGGCCCCTTCAACCTCGGGCTCGCCTGCCTCATCGAGCCCATCGACGAGCTGAACGGGCTCTTCCTTGAGACCAAGCCCGACTTCGAGTGGCACTCCGGAATGTTCCTGGAGGGCGCCCACCTCCAGACCCCGTTCCTGTCCGACCTGGTCACCCTCGCCGACCCGACCTCGCCGTACTCCTTCCTCAACTACCTGAAGGAATCGGGGCGGTTGTACTCGTTCTACATCCGCGAGAACTTCTATCCGCTGCGCACCGAGTACAACGACTACTGCCGCTGGGCCGCCGGAAAGCTGAGCTCGATCCGCTTCGGCCGGACCGTCGAGTCGGTGACGTACGACGAGAAGAGCGAGCTGTACGCCGTCGCCACCACCACCGGCGACACCTTCCGCACCCGCCGTCTCGTGCTCGGCACCGGCACCCCGCCGCACATCCCCGAGCCCTGCCGGGGCCTCGGCGGCGACCTCCTGCACAACTCCCGCTACCTGGAGAACAAAGAGGCGCTCCAGGCGAAGGAGTCGATCACGATCGTCGGCTCCGGGCAGTCCGCCGCCGAGATCTACTACGACCTGCTCTCCGAGGCCGACGTCCACGGCTACCGGCTGAACTGGGTGACGCGCTCGCCCCGCTTCTTCCCCCTTGAGTACACCAAGCTCACGCTGGAGATGACGTCCCCGGAGTACATCGACTACTTCCACGCGCTGCCCGAGGCCACCCGCTACCGGCTCGAATCGGCGCAGAAGGGGCTCTTCAAGGGCATCGACTCGGAGCTGATCGACGCCATCTTCGACCTGCTCTACCAGAAGAACCTCAAGGGGCCCGTTCCTACTCGCCTCCTCACCAACTCCGCGCTCGGCTCGGCCAGTTACGACACCACGACGGGTACGTACACGCTGGGCCTGCGCCAGGAGGAGCAGGAGAAGGACTACACCCTCAGCACCGAGGGCCTGGTCCTGGCCACCGGCTACCAGTACGCCGAGCCGGAGTTCCTCACGCCCGTCACCGACCGGCTGCGGCGCGACGGGCGCGGGCGCTTCGACGTGGCCCGCAACTACTCGATCGACACCACCGGCCACGGCGTCTTCCTCCAGAACGCCGGCGTGCACACCCACTCGATCACCTCGCCCGACCTCGGCATGGGCGCCTACCGCAACGCGTACATCATCGGCGAGCTGCTCGGCCGCGAGTACTACCCGGTCGAGAAGTCCATCGCCTTCCAGGAGTTCGCCATATGAGCCACCAGACCACCCTCGGGTCCTTCACCTTCCGGCCGCTCGACCCGCTGTCCGACGCCGAGCTCGTGCACTCCTGGGTGACCCACCCCAAGGCCGCGTTCTGGCTGATGCAGGACGCGAAACTCCAGGACGTCGAGCGCGAGTACATGGCGATCGCCGCCCACCCGCACCACCACGCCCTCGTCGGCCTGCACGACGGCGAGCCCGCGTTCCTGATGGAGCACTACCACCCGGCGTACGTCGAACTGGTCGGCCTGTACGAGCCGTTGCCCGGCGACGTCGGCATGCACTTCCTGGTCGCCCCGACCGACACCCCGGTGCACGGCTTCACGCGGGCCGTCATCACCGCCGTGATGGAGGAGCTGTTCACCGACCCGGCCACCGAGCGCGTCGTCGTCGAGCCCGACGTCGACAACAAGGCGGTGCACGCGCTGAACGCGGCCGTCGGCTTCGAGATCGCCGAGCGGATCGCCAAGCCCGAGAAGGACGCCTACCTGTCCTTCTGCACCCGACAGCAGTTCCGTACGACCCTAGGGGCAGCAGCACGATGACCACCGACACCGCGGTCACCCACCTCACCCCCGAGCTGTGGGCCGAGGCCAACCGGCTCCTGATCCGCAAGGCGCTCGCCGAGTTCGCCCACGAGCGCCTCCTCACCCCCGAGCCGCTCGGCGACGACCGGTACGCCGTCCGCTCCGACGACGGCTCGATCGAGTACCGCTTCACCGCGTCCCGGCTCTCCCTCGACCACTGGCAGGTGTTCGCCGAGTCGATATCCCGGCACGGCTCCGATGGCCAACTCCCGCTGGACGCACTGGACTTCTTCCTCGAACTGCGCGGCTCGCTGGGCCTGAGCGACGCGATCCTTCCGGTGTACCTGGAGGAGATCTCCTCCACCCTGTCCGGCACCGCATACAAACTGACGAAGCCTCAGATATCGTCCACCGAGCTCGTCCGCTCCGGCTTCCAGGCCATCGAGACGGGCATGACCGAGGGCCACCCCTGCTTCGTCGCCAACAACGGCCGGCTCGGCTTCGGCGTCCACGAATACCTCGCGTACGCCCCCGAGACCGCGAGCCCGGTACGGCTGCTGTGGCTGGCGGCCCGCCGCGACCGCGCCACCTTCACGGCGGGCGCGGGCCTGGACCACGAGGCGCTGATGCGCACCGAACTCGGCCGGGACACCCTCGACCGGTTCGCCGCACGGCTGGCCGAACGCGGCCTGGACATGGCCGACTTCCTCCTCCTGCCGGTGCACCCGTGGCAGTGGTGGAACAAGCTGTCCGTGACCTTCGCCGCCGAGATCGCCCAGGAGCGCCTGGTGCTGCTCGGCGAGGGCGACGACGACTACCTCGCCCAGCAGTCGATCCGTACCTTCTTCAACACGAGCGACCCGGCCAAGCACTACGTCAAAACGGCGCTCTCGGTCCTCAACATGGGCTTCATGCGCGGGCTTTCGGCCGCCTACATGGAGGCGACGCCAGCCATCAACGACTGGCTGGCGGGGCTGATCGCGGCGGACGACACGTTCCGCGCGGCCCGGTTCTCGATCATCCGCGAGCGGGCGGCGATCGGCTACCGCCACGAGCAGTACGAGCGGGCCACCGACCGCTACTCCCCGTACCGCAAGATGCTGGCCGCGCTGTGGCGCGAGAGCCCGGTGCCTTCGCTCCGGCCGGGCGAGCGCCTCGCCACGATGGCCTCGCTGCTGCACACCGACCACGAGGGCGCGTCCTTCGCGGGCGCCCTGATCGCCGAGTCGGGCCGCACCCCGGCCGAGTGGCTGCGCGGCTACCTGGACGCGTACCTGGTGCCGGTCCTGCACTCCTTCTACGCGTACGACCTGGTGTTCATGCCGCACGGCGAGAACGTGATCCTGGTCCTCGCCGAGGACGGCACGGTCTCGCGGGCGATCTTCAAGGACATCGCCGAGGAGATCGCGGTCATGGACCCGGACGCGGCGCTGCCGCCGGCCGTGGAGCGGATCCGCGCGGACGTCCCCGAGGACATGAAGCTCCTTTCCGTGTTCACGGACGTCTTCGACTGCTTCTTCCGCTTCCTGAACGCGGCGCTGGTGACGGAAGGAGTACTGGAGGAGTCCGCGTTCTGGCGGACGGTGACGGACTGCGTCACCGCCTACCAGGCCTCGAAGCCCGAACTGGCCGACAAATTCAAGCAGTACGACCTGTTCGCCCCGGACTTCGCCCTGTCCTGCCTGAACCGCCTCCAGCTCCGCAACAACGAACAGATGGTGGACCTGGCGGATCCGGCGGGCGCGCTGCAACTGGTGGGAACGCTGAGCAACCCCATCGCCTGACGCGTTACGTGCCGGAGGGGATCGGTTCCGGCAGGACCGATCCCCTCCGGCTTCGGGGGATCAAACCCAGGGCACCACGGGCGACCGGTAGAAGTTGATCCCCAGCGCCGCCATCCGCGGCCCCTGCTGCGCGAGCCGGGTCTTGTACGACGCCCAGTCGTGCGTGGACGCCGGCGACCACCCGATCTCCGCGATCCCCTGGAGCCGCGGGAACGCCATGTACTCGATCTGGGAGGAATTGGTCAGCGTCTCCGACCAGATCGGCGCCTCGACGCCCAGCACGGCCTTCGCCGGCACCCCCGCGATGAAGGTGTCCGGATCCCACGCGTACGACTTGTCGACGTCGACGTATCCGGCCCAGCTGGTCCCGAGCGGAGACTTCGCGTCGTACTTCATGTCGAGGTAGGCGTGGTTGGCGGGCGACATCACGAGCCGGGTGCCCGCCTGCGCCGCCGCGGCGACGTCCGTCTCGTTGCCGAGCGTGCCCCAGTACTGGGCGACGGCCCCCTTGACGGGCGTGGCCCCGGCGATCTGGTGCCAGGCCATCACGGTCTTGCCGTACTTGCCGACGACCGGCTGGGCCTTGTCCATGAAGCTGACGTAGTCGTCGTGCGAGGTGGAGTGCGCCTCGTCGCCGCCGATGTGGACGTACCGCCCGGGCGTGAGGGCCGCGACCTCGCGCACCACGTCGTCGAGGAACTTGTACGTCACGTCCTTGGGCACGCACAGCGAGCTGAAGCCCACGTTGGTGCCCGTGTACAGCGGGGGCGCGACGCCGTTGCAGTTGAGCTCGGCGTAGGAGGCGAGGGCCGCGTTGGTGTGTCCCGGGGTGTCGATCTCGGGGACGACCTCCAGATAGCGGGAGGAGGCGTAGGCGACGATCGCCTGGTAGTCGGCCTTGGTGTAGTAGCCGCCCTTGCCGCCGCCGACCTGCGTCTGGCCGCCGTACGTGGCGAGCCTGGGCCAGGAGTCGACGGCGATGCGCCAGCCCTGGTCGTCGCTGAGGTGCAGATGCAGTTCGTTGATCTTGTAGAGGGCGAGCTGGTCGATGTACCGCTTGACCTGGTCGACGCTGAAGAAGTGCCGCGAGACGTCGATCATCGCGCCCCGGTAGGCATAGCGCGGGGAGTCGGCGATCGTGCCGCCCGCGATCTTCCAGGGACCGGTCTGCTTCGTCCGCTTCTCCACGGCCGCGGGCAGCAGCTGCCGCAGCGTCTGTACGCCGTGGAAGAGGCCGGCGGGTTTGTTGGCGGTGATGGTGAGCGAGCCGCCGCCCGAGGAGAGCCGGTAGCCCTCGTCGCCGAGGCCCTGGTCACCGGCGCCGAGCAGCAGCCGGATCCCGTCGCTGCCGGCCGCGCTGGTGACGGGCAGCCCGTACCCGGTGGAGGGGCGGAGCACGCCCGCCAGGTAGTCGCCGATGCGCTGGGCGTCGGGCGAGCCCGGGGCGACCCTGATCTTGGTGGCCGAGCCGATGGTGTACGCGGAGCCGCCCGTGGAAACGGAGGCGGGGGCGGGCACGATCTGGCCCAGCGGGCGGGGTGCGCCCGCCGCCGCGGGGGCCGCGGAGGCCCCGATACTGGTGAGCCCGGCGGCCGCGACCAGAACCAGGGAGCCGAGGAGCCGGGCGAATGTCCTGCGCTGTCTCTGTCTCACAAGCGGTTCCCTTCCAAGGGGTCGCGCAACTGTGGGGGCTGAGCAACCGAACACTTCCCATGGGACCGGGGATCCCACCCGGGGTCAAGGTGAAGAGCGGCACCGCAGGGAGTACCGGAACCGCCCGATGTCCGCAAGTCGATCATCACGGCAGAGGCCGGTGAAACAATCCCCGCATGGCGGAAATCATCCAGAAGGACGGCACCTGGGTCTTCGACGGCGAGACGCTGCGGATCGTGCCGGGCAGCGACAAGTCGGTCGGTCTGCTCCAGCGGACGCTCGGGGAGATAGCGGTGCCGCTGCGCGCGGTGGCGGGCATCGCGTACGAGCCGGGGCGCAAGACGGGGCGGCTCAGGCTGCGGCTGCGGGACGGGGCGGATCCGCTGCTCCAGGTCACCGGCGGAAAGCTGCCGGAGGCCTCGGACCCGTACGTCCTGACCGTGGAGACCCGGACGTCGGCCGTGGCCGAATACATGGTGGACGAGGTGCGCAACGCGCTGCTGCTCGACGAGGTGCCGGACGGGCCCGTCGACACCTACCTCATGCCGGGCCCTGCGGTGCCGATGACGGTGGGCGCCGGCGATGCCACGGTCACCTTCGACGGGCGCACCGTGCACCTGGAGTGGACCTGGCACACCGACGACAAGAAGACGGCGGCCGGGCCGGTCACCCTCCCCCTCGACGAGCTGACGGGGGTGGTCTGGCAGCCCGCGCGCGGCCTGAGCGACGGCTGTCTGCGCTTCGTCACCAGCCCGAACGCCCCGCGGCTCGCCCCCGGCCACGACCCGATGGCGGTCGAGCTGAACGGCTTCAAGAAGGACCCGCTGATGGCGCTGCTCGCCTCGGCGGTGGTGGTCCGGATGCCGCACCCGCACGCCCCGCACCGGGAACTGGCGGCCGCGGCCCCCAAGTCCCTGGAAGCGGCGCCCGCCGCCCCGGCCGCCGAGGACCACGACGTACTGCTCCGCCGCCTGCGCGAGCTCGGCGACCTGCACCGGAGCGGCATCCTCACGGACGAGGAGTTCTCGGCGGCCAAGCAGGCGGTCCTCAAGCGCCTGTGAAGCCGTTCTGGTCCAGACCAGACGCGTGATCATGTGAATCCTGCCCGGAATCGGGCAGGATTCTTGCGTGCGGGCCCGATAGCCCGCAATATCGACGGGTGCTCGAACGCCGCAACCCGTCGTCCCACGACGACCTCGTAGATCATCTGGT
This sequence comes from Streptomyces sp. NBC_00212, assembly GCF_045206365.1. Taxonomy (NCBI): domain Bacteria; kingdom Bacillati; phylum Actinomycetota; class Actinomycetes; order Kitasatosporales; family Streptomycetaceae; genus Streptomyces; species Streptomyces sp. NBC_00212. The sequence continues at coordinate 5,558,744 of NZ_CP108115.1, read as the reverse complement.
GCGCAGCACCGCGCTCCAGCGCGGTGAAGCGGCCCGGGTGGTGCTTGAGGTGCTGGCGTACTTCGACGAGACGTGCGAGGAATTCGTCCGCCGGCGCCACCGTGAACTGCAGTCCGGGGGCGCGGTGAACGCGGAGATCTTCGAGCGGATCGCGGCAGAGCTGCCGCACCGCGCCGTGGCGCCACCGGAGCTCTCGCTCCGGCAGCTGCGCCGCATCGTCTACGGCTGAGCAGGCTTCGAGCACCGCAGGAACTTTTGTACATCGATGGAGGGGCAGAGACTCTATGTGCGGAATCGTCGGTTATATCGGCAAGCGTGATGTGGCTCCGCTGCTGCTGGAAGGCCTGCAGCGGCTGGAGTACCGGGGTTACGACTCCGCGGGCATGGTCGTCAACACCCCCAAGTCCGGGGCCCTGAAGATGGTCAAGGCCAAGGGCCGCGTCCGCGACCTGGAGGCCCGCGTCCCCAAGCGCTTCGCCGGCACCACGGGCATCGCCCACACCCGCTGGGCCACCCACGGCGCCCCCTCCGACGTGAACTCGCACCCGCACCTCGACCCCGAGAACAAGGTCGCCGTCGTCCACAACGGCATCGTCGACAACGCCGCCGAGCTGCGCGTCAAGCTGGAGGCCGAGGGCGTCGTCTTCGCCTCCGAGACCGACACCGAGGTCATCACCCACCTGATCGCCCGCTCCCAGGCCGACTCCCTTGAGGAGAAGGTCCGCGAGGCGCTCAAGGTCATCGAGGGCACCTACGGCATCGCCGTGATGCACGCCGACTTCGCCGACCGCATCGTGGTCGCCCGCAACGGCTCCCCGGTCATCCTCGGCATTGGCGAGAAGGAGATGCTCGTCGCCTCCGATGTCGCCGCTCTGATCGCCCATACCCGCCAGGTCGTCACCCTCAACGACGGCGAGATGGCGACCCTGAAGGCCGACGACTTCCGGACGTACACGACCTCGGGCACGCTCACCAACACCACCCCCGAGACCGTCGAGTGGGAGGCCGCCTCCTTCGACATGGGCGGCCACGACACGTACATGCACAAGGAGATGAGCGAGCAGGCCGAGGCCGTCGACCGCGTGCTTCGCGGCCGCATCGACGACCGGTTCTCGACCGTTCACCTCGGTGGCCTGAACCTGGACGCCCGCGAGGCGCGCGGCGTGCGCCGCATCAAGATCCTCGGCTGTGGCACCAGCTACCACGCGGGCCTGATCGGCGCCGGCCTCATCGAGGAGCTGGCCCGCATCCCCGCGGACGCCGAGCCGGCCTCCGAGTTCCGCTACCGCAACCCGGTCGTGGACCCCGACACCCTGTACATCGCGGTCTCGCAGTCCGGTGAGACGTACGACGTGCTCGCGGCGGTGCAGGAGCTCAAGCGCAAGGGCGCCCGCGTGCTCGGCGTCGTGAACGTCGTCGGCTCGGCGATCGCCCGCGAGGCGGACGGCGGCACCTACGTGCACGCCGGGCCCGAGGTCTGCGTCGTCTCCACCAAGTGCTTCACCAACACGGTCGTCGCGTTCGCGCTGCTCGCGCTGCACCTCGGCCGGATCCGCGACCTGTCGGTGGCCGACGGCAAGCGGATCATCGAGGGCCTGCGCAAGCTGCCCGGCCAGATCGAGGAGATCCTGGCCATGGAGCCGGAGATCGAGAAGCTGGCCAAGGAGTACGCGGGCGCCCAGTCGATGATGTTCATCGGGCGTGTGCGCGGCTACCCGGTCGCCCTGGAGGCCTCCCTGAAGCTCAAGGAGATCTCCTACATCCACGCCGAGGCCTACCCCGCCTCCGAGCTGAAGCACGGCCCGCTCGCGCTCATCGAGCCCGCGCTGCCGACGGTCGCCATCGTCCCGAACGACGACCTCCTGGAGAAGAACCGCGCCGCCCTGGAGGAGATCAAGGCCCGCAGCGGCCGCATCCTCGCGGTCGCGCACCAGAACCAGGAGAAGGCCGACCACACCATCGTCGTGCCGAAGAACGAGGACGAGCTGGACCCGATCCTCATGGGCATCCCGCTCCAACTCTTCGCCTACCACACGGCGTTGGCGATGGGCCGCGACATCGACAAGCCGCGCAACCTGGCCAAGTCGGTCACCGTCGAGTAGTCCGTACGCGTAGTCCCTACGCGCAGAAAAGGGCGACCCCGGCCATCGGCGGGGGTCGCCCTTCTGCGTGCCGGTGCTGCCCAGGCACCGGCCTGCGGCTGCCGTTCAGCCGGTGGCCGTCACCCCCCGGCCGGCAGCGCGTCGGGGCAGGGCGGTGGGCCATTTGGCGAGCGAGGCCGTCGCCCCGTACCAGGCCGCGGCGCCCGCGACGGTGGCCACCCAGCCGGCCACCTTGCCGAGCGAGGAGCTGTCGGCGAACTGACCGATGGCCAGGAGCACCAGGGCGAGGAAGAGCAGTCCGTACGTACCCTGCCGGAAGAGCCCGGAGCCGGCCGAACCCGCTGCCAGGCTCAGCGCCAGGAGCGCGAAGAGGACCAGGAAGAGGCCGGCCGCGTTGGCCGAGAACTTGGTGTTCGCGCCCGCGGCCCAGGTGAACCAGAAGGCGCCCAGGCCCGCGAAGGCGGTGCCGGTGAACGCGTCCTGATCGCGGAAGGCGAGGACGCCGAGGACGAACAGGCCGATGCCGCCGACGTAGGTCGCGACCGAGACCGAGTCGGCCACCGTCACGCCGTCGATCACGCGGGTGTTGCCGAGGCCGAAGGCCAGCAGAGTGAGTCCGAGTGCGAGGTGACCGAGAGTGGAGGTGGTGCTTCCCGCGGGAACTTCGTTGTCCACGGCGGGCTCCCTTCATGTGCGGTTGTGCTGCTTCCCAGCGAGGCTTATCTACCCTTCACAAGGGCACAATCCACCCCTACGCATGGGTAGATTCGCCTGCGCACAAAGGAAGTTGACGCTTCATCAGCGAAACATCACGCCGGTCCCAACTGGGACAACGCCCGATTACGGGATGACGACGACGGGGCGCTGCGCCCGCCGCGCGAGCCGGCCCGCGACCGAGCCGAAGATCCGCCCGACGATGCCGTGCGTGGAGCCGACGACGATCGCGTCCGCCGCGTACTCGCGCCCGACTTCTTCCAGTTCGTGGCAGATGTCGCCGCCGCGCTCGACCAGGATCCAGGGCACCTCGGCGAGATAGTCGGCGCAGGCGAGTTCGAGCCCGAGCACCTCGGTGCGGTGGTCGGGGACATCGACGAAGACCGGCGGCTCGCAGCCCGCCCACACCGTGGTGGGCAGCCGGTTGGCGACATGGACGATGATCAGCCCCGAGCCGGACCGCTTGGCCATGCCGATGGCGTAGGCGAGGGCCCGCTCACTGGACGTCGAGCCGTCGAAGCCGACGACGACGCCGTGCCGGAACGCGGGATCGCAGGAATGTCGTGGTTCTGGCACCGCCTGGAGGTCCGACGTGGGGTCGGCTACCTGCTTGCGGTCCGCGGGTTCGGAGAATTCGTGACCGGCCATGGGTGTCTCGGCGAAGGAGGTCCTCAGTCGGGGGACAGCGGGGACAAGTGAGCAACAACGAGTCGGCGGCGGAGCTGTGTCCGGGAATCATCTTCCCAACCCCATACCCCCAAGGGTACGGCGACACTCCTCTCCTGCCCAGAGCCGCCGAACCTACTCGGCGTTCCCCGGAGCATGCACGAGCCCGCCCCGGATGGCAATGCCCGGTGCCCTTTACAGCGGTCCCCCGCGGCCGTTCTCCGCCTCCGCACCGATGATCTTTCAGTTACTGGACGGACCGCTTCCGCGTTAGAGGCGTGATCTCGCCCGACCTCGATCAGGAAGCACCCCCTCGTGCCCGCTCCCCCGGCCACCCACCCGCCCGTCCCCGCCGCCCCGCCCGGCCCCCGTCTCCGGCCGTCCGGAGTATCGTCCGCGGCTGAATCCGTACGTACCAACCGGTCCGTGAACGCCGAACCACTCTGGGCGGCCGCCCGCCCCCCGGCCGACCCGGCGGGCGACGTCGTCCGCTGGGCGGCGTTCAGCTGTGTGCTCGTGCCGGTGGTGCTCATCGTGTACGGGTCCTCGTTCGCGGGGGCGTTCGGCTCCGCCCTCGGCCTGACGGCCGTGACCGCCGTATGCCGGCTGCTGCTGCGCCAGTCCGAGCGGGCGGCCGCCGAGGAACGGGCACGGCCGTCGCTTCCGGTGTCCGGACGGCACGCCCGACCGGCTCCGGGAGCGCGTCGCGGTGGGCGTCACGCGGGGGGATGTACACCCGGGAGGTGAGCCGATCGCACACCTGGACCCGTATGTTTTCGGCCAACTTCCCCCGGTGGCGTATTCCTTGGCCAAATGGCCTGCCAACCCCCTTGCCACCAGGGAGGAAAGGACCATTGCGGCCTCTGGCACCATACGGGTACGGGCCATCCCCATGAGGCGCACTTCCCCTGCAGGGCCCACGAGTGAAACGCTTCGTGATCGAAAGCTTCGCGCCAAGTTGCCTTGTCGACATAGCGCTGGGTGCCGGACTTGTCACGCCGGCGCCACGGGACGCAGTAGATTCGATCATGCGTATCGAAGGCTGGGGACTCGTGCAAAACCGAGGGGAAAAGTGCAGGAGCGACAGGCCCGACAAGAACGGGGAGCCGCGAACACCGAGGGGGGCTTAGCGCCATGAGCCAGGACTCCGCTGCCGCATCACCGGAGACCGCAAGGAAGCTGGCCGGCCGCCGACGCCGGGAAGTCGTCGCCGTACTGCTGTTCAGTGGCGGCCCCATCTTCGAAAGTTCCATTCCGCTCTCCGTGTTCGGAATCGACCGTCAGGACGCGGGAGTTCCGCGTTACAGACTGCTGGTGTGTGCCGGTGAGGAAGGACCCCTGCGGACCACAGGGGGACTCGAACTCACCGCGCCCTACGGTCTGGAAGCAATCAGCAGGGCGGGAACGGTGGTGGTGCCCGCGTGGCGTTCCATCACCTCGCCGCCCCCGGCAGCCGCGCTCGACGCGCTGCGCCGGGCACACGAGGAAGGGGCAAGGATCGTCGGGCTGTGCACCGGCGCGTTCGTGCTCGCCGCGGCCGGTCTTCTGGACGGCCGCCCGGCGACGACGCACTGGATGTACGCGCCGACACTGGCCAAACGCTATCCATCAGTACACGTGGACCCGAGGGAGCTCTTCGTCGACGACGGGGACGTCCTCACCTCGGCCGGAACCGCGGCCGGAATCGATCTCTGTCTGCACATCGTGCGGACGGACCACGGCAGCGAGGCGGCCGGCGCGCTGGCCCGCCGACTGGTCGTGCCGCCGCGCCGCAGCGGCGGGCAGGAGCGCTATCTCGACAGGTCTTTACCTGAGGAGATCGGCTCCGACCCGCTGGCCGAGGTCGTCGCCTGGGCGCTGGAGCACCTCCACGAGCAGTTCGACGTGGAGACCCTGGCCGCGCGGGCGTATATGAGCCGTCGCACCTTCGACCGTCGTTTCCGCTCGCTGACCGGATCGGCCCCCCTCCAGTGGCTGATCACCCAGCGGGTCCTGCAGGCCCAGCGCCTGCTGGAGACGTCCGACTACTCCGTGGACGAGGTGGCGGGCCGCTGCGGCTTCCGCTCCCCGGTCGCGCTGCGCGGGCACTTCCGCCGCCAGCTCGGCTCGTCCCCGGCGTCGTACCGGGCGGCCTACCGGGCGCGGCGGCCACAACCGGAACCCAGCGCGGGCCCCGTCGCGGTGCCCATGCCGGCTCCGGTGCCGGAGACCGTTCTGCCCCAGGCGCTCCCCCAGGCCCGGCGGACGGCGGCGGCCAGCGCGGTGGTGGGGCCGGGTGCGACCTCGCACACCGCGGCGGAGCCGGGGAAACCCAGCTCCGATCTGTACGCCTCCGGCTACACCGGTGGCCGTCCGAGTCTGCCCGGTCAGCGGAGCGCCCCGTAGGGTAAGACGCATGAACGACCGCATGGTGTGGATCGACTGCGAGATGACCGGGCTCTCGCTGGCGGACGACGCACTCATCGAGGTGGCCGCACTGGTCACCGACTCGGAGCTGAACGTACTCGGTGAAGGGGTGGACATCGTGATCCGTCCCCCGGACGCCGCGCTGGAGACCATGCCGGAGGTGGTGCGCACCATGCACACCGCCTCCGGGCTCCTCGACGAGCTGGCCGGCGGCACCACGCTGGCCGACGCCGAGGAGCAGGTCCTCGCGTATGTACGTGAGCACGTCAAGGAGCCGGGCAAGGCGCCGCTGTGCGGAAACTCGGTCGGCACCGACCGCGGGTTCCTGCTGCGGGACATGCCGAGCCTGGAGTCCCACCTCCACTACCGGATCGTGGACGTCTCCTCCGTGAAGGAGCTCGCCCGCCGCTGGTATCCGCGGGCGTACTTCAACAGCCCGGACAAGAACGGAAACCACCGGGCGCTGGCGGACATCCGCGAATCCATCGCGGAGCTCCGCTACTACCGGGAGGCGGTCTTCGTGCCGCAGCCGGGCCCGGACTCGGACACCGCGAAGTCGATCGCGGCGAAGTACGTCCTGCCTGCGGAGTAGCCCTTCGCAGGGGGTCCGGGAGGGTGCCTCGAAACATGTGCGCGAGCACCCTCCCGGACCCTGTACACTTTTTCTCGGCCGGTAGGGAAGCCCCCAGGGACTTCCCAAGACCACAACAGTCCGGTCATGCATGGTGGGTATAGCTCAGCTGGTAGAGCACCTGGTTGTGGTCCAGGATGTCGCGGGTTCGAGTCCCGTTACTCACCCTGATGGAAGAAGGCCCGGGCCGCGAAAGCGGTTCGGGCCTTCTTCTTGTTCCGGCCCTTCTTCTTGTTCCGGGCCCTCGATGCCTCTGTTTACGACGATGCCCGTACGACGAGTTCCGTGGGGAGCATCAGGCTCGGGCGGGCCGGTTCGGTGGCGGTGATCTCGGCGAGCAGCAGCTCGGCCATCGCGCGGCCCATCTCCTCCGTCGGCTGGCGCACGCTGGTCAGCGGCGGGTCCATGTGGCGGGCTATCGCCGAGTCGTCGAAGCCGATCAGGGCGGTGTCCTCGGGGATGCGGCGGCCGCCCTCGCGCAGGATCTGGCGGGCGCCGGAGGCCATCACGTCGGACGCGGCGAAGACCGCGTCGAGGTGCGGGGCGCGTTCGAGGAGCTCGGTCATCGCGCGGCGGCCGCCCTCCTCGGTGAAGTCGCCGTGCGCGGCCAGTTCGTCCAGGCCCGCCGCCGCGAGAGCCGCCCGGTAGCCGTCGAGGCGGCGGCGGGCTCCGTACACGTCCAGGGGTCCGGTGATCGTCGCTATGGAGCGCCGGCCGCGGGCGGCGAGGTGGGCGACGGCGGTGCGGGCGCCCTCGTAGTTGTCGCAGTCGACCGAGGCGAGCGGTTCGTCCTCGCGGCGGCGGCCGCTGATGACGACCGGGATCCCGAGCTGTTCGAGCAGGTCGGGCAGCGGGTCGTCGGCGTGCACGGAGACGAGCAGCACGCCGTCCACGCGGTGGGACGCGAGGTACTGGGCGAGCCTGCGCCGCTCCCGGTCGCCGCCGACCAGGGTGAGCAGGAGCTGCATCTCGGTGTCGGCGAGCGCCGCGCCCACCCCGCGCACGATGTCGGAGAAGTACGGCTCGGCGAAGAAGCGGGCCTCGGGCTCGGGGACGACCAGGGCGATGGCGTCGGTGCGGTTCGCGGCAAGGGCGCGGGCCGCCCGGTTGGGTACGTAGCCGAGTTCGGCGACGGCGGCCTCGACGGCGGCCCGGGTCTCGTCGCTGACCCGGGGCGAGCCGTTGATCACCCGGGACACGGTGCCCCGGCCGACCCCGGCCCTGGCCGCCACTTCTTCGAGCGTGGGCCGTCCGGCACCGCGGCCCCTGACCGTGCGGGCTGCTGTCACGTCTGCCTCCCCAACTCGCGCAACTCCGGTGAAAGTAACAGTCCCGGCCGGACGGGGAACCTCATCCGCTGCCATTGCGCGGTCCCTTGACAGTCCAACAGGGAGCCGCAACCCTTCAACACATCACGGCTGGGAGCGCTCCCACACTAGTAGGTCACTACACCTTTCGCATACCTTCCGCCCGCGCCGACGCGCCTCAACTGGCTTGGCCCGGACGACAGTTGGAGGAAGCAATGCGCACGCGTACACGTATGTCCAGGCGCCTCGCGGCCCTCGCGGCCGTGGCCGCGCTGGGCACCGGGCTGCTCGCCGGCTGCGCCGACGACGGCACGTCCCCGGCGGCCGACGGATCGTCGGCGGGAGGCGGCGGGGGCGGCGCGAAGACCACCCTCACCGTCGGCGTCTTCGGCGCGTTCGGCCTGAAGGAGGCCGGGCTCTATGACGCGTACATGAAGCTCCACCCGGACATCGAGATCAAGCAGACCTCGATCGAGCGGAACGAGAACTACTACCCGCAGCTCCTGACCCACCTCGGCTCGGGCAGCGGGCTCGCCGACATCCAGGCCGTCGAGGTCAGCAACATCGCCGAGGTCACCGCGACCCAGAGCGGCAAGCTGCAGGACCTGTCCAAGGCGCCCGGCGTGAACAAGGACGACTTCCTGCCGTGGAAGTGGGCCGAGGGCACCGCCAAGGGCGACAGGACGGTCGGCCTCGGCACCGACACCGGGCCGACCGGCATCTGCTACCGCAAGGACCTGTTCGCCAAGGCGGGCCTGCCCACCGACCGGGACGCCGTGGGCAAGCTGTGGGCGGGCGACTGGAACAAGTATCTGGAGGTGGGGCGGCAGTACAAGGCGAAGGCCCCGGCGGGCACCGCCTTCGTGGACTCCGCCTCCGGCGTGCTGAACTCGATCACCGGGGCCGGCGCCACCCGCTACTACGACGCCGACGGCAAGGTCGTCTACAAGACCAACCCGGCCATAAAACAGGCCTGGGACACCGCGGCCGCGTTCGCGACCGACGGGCTCACCGCCAAGCTCCAGCAGTTCCAGCCGACCTGGGACCAGGGCTTCGCCAACGCCTCCTTCGCCACCGTGTCCTGCCCGGCGTGGATGCTCGGCTACATCCAGGACAAGGCGGGCGCCGCCGGCAAGGACCAGTGGGACGTGGCCGCGGCCCCCAAGCCGTCCAACTGGGGCGGCTCCTTCCTCACCGTGCCCTCGGCCGGCAAGCACACGGCGGAGGCCGCCAAGCTCGCCGCCTGGCTGACCGCGCCCGCCCAGCAGGCCGTCCTGTTCGAGAAGCGCGGCAGCTTCCCGAGCGCGAAGGCCGCGTACGGACTGCCCGCGGTGGCGAACGCCCAGCACGCCTACTTCGGCAACGCGCCCATCGGCCGGATCTTCGCGCAGGCCGCCGAGGGCACCCCGGTGCAGACCCTCGGCCCGAAGGACCAGATCATCCAGCAGAACCTCTCCGACATCGGCATGCTCCAGGTCGAGCAGAAGGGCAAGTCGCCGCAGCAGGGCTGGGACGCCGCGGTGAAGGCGATCGACAACGCGCTGGACCAGTGACGATGGCGAGCGACACCACGGCCGCCGTGCCCTCCCCCGGTCCCGGGCAGGAGGGCACGGCCCCCGCCCGGGCCGGTGCACAAGAGCGGCGCAGCCGCCGCTACCGGCGCGATGTGCGCTGGAGCCCGTACGCGTTCATCGCGCCCTTCTTCCTGTTCTTCGCGGCCTTCGGCCTCTTCCCGCTCCTCTACACGGGCTGGGCCTCGCTGCACCAGGTCGAGCTGACCTCGCCGGACGACATGACGTGGGTGGGCCTCAGGAACTTCTCGCGCCTGCTCTCGGACGACTTCTTCTGGAACGCGCTGCGCAACACCGTCACCATCGGGATCCTCTCCACCGTGCCGCAGTTGCTCGTCGCGCTCGGCATCGCCCATCTGCTCAACTACAAGCTGCGCGGCTCGATGTTCTTCCGGGTCGCCGTCCTCACCCCGTACGCCACCAGCGTGGCGGCCGCGACGCTGGTGTTCGTGCTGCTCTTCGGGCGCGACTACGGAATGATCAACTGGGCGCTCGGGCTCGTCGGCTTCGAGCACATCGACTGGCAGAACGGCGGCTGGAGCTCGCAGCTGGCCGTGTCCACCATCGTCATCTGGCGCTGGACCGGCTACAACGCGCTGATCTACCTGGCCGCGATGCAGGCGGTGCCCGCCGACCTGTACGAGTCGGCGGCGCTCGACGGGGCCTCGCGGTGGCAGCAGTTCCGCCATGTGACGATCCCGTCGCTGCGCCCGACCATCCTGTTCACCGCGGTCGTCTCCACGATCGGCGCCACCCAGCTGTTCGGCGAGCCGCTCCTGTTCAACGGCTCCGCGGGCGCCACCGGCGGCTCGGACCACCAGTTCCAGACGCTCGGCCTCTACCTGTACGAACAGGGCTGGGTGAATCTGCACCTGGGCCGGGCCTCGGCGATCGCCTGGGCGATGTTCCTGATCCTGCTCCTCATCGGCGCGGTGAACTGGCTCATTTCCCACAAGTTGCGCAAGGGGATGACGAGTTGAGAGCTCAGCGTGCCGGCCGCCAACTGCACGGCGGCCGCCTCACCCACGCCGTCCTGATCGTGTTCACCGCCGGATCGCTCTTCCCGCTGATCTGGACGGCGGTGGCCGCCTCCCGCACCAACACCCGGCTCGCCCAGACGCCCCCGCCGTTCTGGTTCGGCTCCCACCTGTTCAAGAACCTCCGGATCGCCTGGACCGACGCCAACATGGGCACGGCCCTGCTCAACACGACGATTGTGGCGGGCTCCATCGCGGCCGGCACGGTCTTCTTCTCCACGCTGGCCGGCTTCGCCTTCGCCAAGCTGCGCTTCCGCTTCAAGAACCTGCTGCTGCTCCTGGTGATCGGCACGATGATGGTGCCGCCCCAGCTCAGCGTCGTACCGCTGTACATGCTGGTCGCCAAGCTGTCCTGGACCGACCAGCTCCAGGCCGTCATCCTGCCCACCCTGGTCAGCGCGTTCGGGGTGTTCTTCATGCGGCAGTACCTGGTGGGGGCGCTGCCCACCGAGCTGATAGAGGCCGCCCGGGTGGACGGGGCGAGCAGCTGGCGGGTGGTGTGGCACATCGTGTTCCCGGTCGCGCGGCCCGCGATGGCGGTGCTCGGGATGCTGACGTTCGTAATGGCCTGGAACGACTTCTTCTGGCCGATCATCGCGCTGACCCAGAACGGCAGCCCCACCGTCCAGGTCGCCCTGACCGGCCTCGGCCGCGGCTACATCCCCGACCAGTCCGTCATCATGGCCGGCGCCCTGCTCGGCACGCTGCCGCTGCTGCTCGCGTTCGTGCTGTTCGGACGGCAGATCGTGGGCGGGATCATGCAGGGCGCGGTTAAAGGGTGAGGGGCGCCTCTGTTGTGCTTCACCTGCGGGCCGGTGGGGGCTGGGCGCGCAGTTCCCCGCGCCCCTGCCAGTACTGGTATTGCGCAGCGTGCTTCTCCAAGGCCGCTGCGGCCAAAAGGCGGCCAATTCCCTCTGTCCATCCGTACGTTGGGAGCGCAACATGTCCGACCGCTTTCCCCCCGATTTCCTCTGGGGCGCCGCCACCTCCGCCTACCAGATCGAGGGGGCAGCGGCCGAGGACGGGCGCACCCCGTCGATCTGGGACACCTTCAGCCACACCCCGGGCCGCACCGCCGGCGGCGACACCGGTGACATCGCGGTGGACCACTACCACCGCATGCGCGAGGACATCGCGCTGATGGCGGAGCTCGGCCTCACCTCCTACCGCTTCTCCGTCTCCTGGTCGCGGGTGCAGCCCACCGGCCGCGGGCCCGCCGTCCAGCTCGGTCTCGACTTCTACCGGCGCCTCGTCGACGAGCTGCTCGACCGGGGCATCGAGCCCGCGCTCACCCTCTACCACTGGGACCTGCCGCAGGAGCTTGAGGACGCCGGCGGCTGGCCGGCCCGGGACACCGCCTGCCGTTTCGCCGAGTACGCGGCCCTGGTGGGGGCCGCGCTCGGCGACCGGGTCGAGCGGTGGATCACCCTCAACGAGCCCTGGTGCAGCGCCTTCCTCGGGTACGGGTCGGGGGTGCACGCGCCAGGACGGACCGACCCGGCGGCCGCGCTGCGAGCGGCCCACCACCTCAACTTGGCTCACGGGCAGGCGACTTCGGCCCTGCGGGCCGTGATGCCGGCCCGCAACCGGATCGCGGTGAGCCTCAACTCTGCGGTCATCAGGCCACGTTCACAGGATCCGGCGGATCTGGAGGCGGCCCGCCGGATCGACGACCTGGCCAACGGCGTCTTCCACGGGCCGATGCTGCACGGCGCGTACCCGAAGCACCTGTTCGCGGACACGGCGTCCGTCACCGACTGGGCCTTCGTGCACGACGGTGATCTCCGCGCGATCCACCAGCCGCTCGATGCCCTCGGCCTCAACTACTACACGACGTCCCTGGTGTCGGCCGCCGACCCGGAGCGGGCGGACGGCCGCGCCGACGGCCACGGCGCGAGCACGCACTCGCCCTGGCCGGGCGCCGCCTCGGTCGCCTTCCACCAGCCGCCCGGCGAGCGCACCGCGATGGGCTGGGCCATCGACCCGTCGGGCCTGTACGACCTGCTGCTGCGCTACACCAAGGAGGCGCCCGGCCTGCCGCTCCTGGTCACCGAGAACGGCGCGGCCTGCGACGACAAGCCCGGCCCCGACGGCGCGGTGCACGACCCGGACCGCATCGGCTATCTGCGCGACCACCTCGCGACGGTGCGCCGCGCGATGGAGGCGGGCGCGGACGTGCGGGGCTACTACCTCTGGTCGCTGATGGACAACTTCGAGTGGTCGTACGGGTACGGCAAGCGGTTCGGCGCGGTGTACGTGGACTACGAGACGCTGGCCCGCACCCCGAAGTCGAGCGCCCGCTGGTACGCGGAGCTGGCCCGGACGGGTGAACTACCCGAGGCGTGACGCGGCGGCGGGGCGAGGGCGGGCACCTCATCCCTGAGCTCCGCTGCCGTACGTAAGGAAGCCCCGTGCCCAGGACCAGGTTCACCCGTGCGGAAATCCAGTCGTTCGCGCGGCTCTCGCCGTTCGAGCTGAAGGACAGGTTCATCGAGATCGCGCAGGCGGTCCAGGAGGACGAGCCCGGCCAGAAGGAGAAGTCGGCGCGGCAGATGCTGAACGCGGGCCGCGGCAACCCGAACTGGGTCGCCACCGGACCGCGCGAAGCCTTCCACGCCCTCGGCTGCTTCGCCCTCGCCGAGTCCCGCCGGGTGTGGACCGCCGACGACCTCGGCGGCATGCCGGAGAAGAGGGACGCGGCCGGCCGCTTCGACTCCTTCGCCCGCCGGCACCCGGGCCTGCCCGGCATCGAGCTCCTCCAGCGGTCCATCGCGTACGCCGTCGAGCGCTTCGGCTTCGACCGGGACGCGTTCGTGCACGAGCTCACCGACGGCTCGATCGGCGACAACTACCCGGTTCCGGACCGGATGTTGACGCATGCCGAGCAGATCGTGCGCGGCTACCTCACCGACGAGCTGTTCGACCGGCGGCCCCCGGAGGGCGAGATGTCGCTGTTCGCGACCGAGGGCGGCACGGCGGCCATGTGCTACGTCTTCGACTCGCTGATGAAGAACGGGCTCCTGGCGAAGGGCGACCGGATCGCCCTGATGGTGCCGGTGTTCACCCCGTACGTGGAAATCCCCGAGCTCGACACGTACGAGTTCGACGTGGTGCGCGTCGAGGCGAGCCTGTTCGCCGAGACCGGGGTGCGCGAGTGGCGCTATCCGGCGGAGGAGGTCGCCAAGCTCGCCGACCCGGGCGTGAAGCTGGTGTGCCTGGTCAACCCGTCGAACCCGCCCTCGCTGGCGCTGAGCGGGCGGGTCGCGCACCAGATCGGGGAGATCGTCGCCGGGCCGAATCCGAATCTGCTGATCGTCACGGACGACGTGTACGGCACGTTCGTGGAGGGCTTCCGCTCGATCGCCGCCGAGCTGCCGCGCAACACGCTGCTCGTGTACTCGTACTCCAAGCACTTCGGCTGCACGGGGCACCGGCTCGGCGTGATCGGCCTGCACGACGACAACGTGATCGACGAGCTGATCGCGGGGCTGCCCGAGGCCGAGCGGGAGCGCCTGAACGGGCGCTACGGAACCCTGACCCTGGAGCCGGAGATGCTCCGCTTCATCGACCGCCTGGTCGCCGACTCGCGCCAGGTCGCCCTCAACCACACCGCCGGTCTTTCGCTGCCGCAGCAGGTGATGATGGTGCTGTTCTCGCTGTTCGCGATGCTGGACGAGGGGCAGGCGTACAAGCACCGCATCCGCGCGATCGTCCGCCGGCGCCTCGAACTCCTCCTTGAGGGCGCCCAGATGAAGATCGCGGACGATCCGCAGCGGGCCGGGTACTACATCGAGCTCGATCTGCTCGCCGAGGCCGAACGCGTCCACGGCAAGGGCTTCGCGGACTTCCTGGAGAGTGCGTACGAGCCCGCCGACCCGCTGTTCCGGCTGGCCGAGCAGACCGGCGTGGTGCTGCTCAACGGCGGCGGCTTCCGGGGCCCGCAGTGGTCGGTCCGAGTCTCGCTCGCCAATCTGGACGACCTCGACTACCTCAAGATCGGCCACCATCTGCGGGCGATCTTCCACGACTACGCCGAGGAGTGGCAGGCGTCCCGCGCATGAGGGCGCGCGGGGCTTGAACCTCACGCGGCGTGAGGATGCACAGTGGCTCCATGAGCGAATCCACCTGGAAGGTGGGTCCCCTGGCCGAGGCCAGCGGGCTCACCGTCCGCACGCTGCACCACTGGGACACCATCGGCCTGCTCTCTCCGTCCCGCCGTACGTCGGGAGGCCACCGGGAGTACACCGAGGACGACATCGCCCGCCTCTACCAGGTGCTCGCCCTGCGCGGCCTGGGCCTGGGCCTCGACACGATCGCCGTGTGCCTGGACTCCGGGGTCGACCCGATGCGGGTCCTGCGCGACCACCGCGAGAGCGTCGAGGCGCACCTCGCGGCGCTCACCGGCCTGCGCGACCGGCTCGTCCACATCGAACAGGAGGTGGCGGACGGCCGGGCGCCGACGACCTCCGCGGTCCTCGACGCGCTGCGCGCCACCGGCGCCGCGAGCCCCGCCACCGAACAGGCGGTACGCCGTCACTTGGACGACGACCAGCTACGCGCCCTTGGCACCCACGCCGCGGCCATCGGCCCGGCCGCGCACTACCTGCTGGAGGTCGAGTGGCCCGAACTGTACCGCCGGGCCGAGCAGTTGAGGCTCTCCGGCACCCCGCCGACCGATCCGCGCGTACGCAAGCTGGCGGCCCGGATGGACGAGCTGGGCGCCCTGTTCAGCGGCGGCGACCAAACGCTCTCGGCGGGCGTACGCACCGCGTGGCGCGAGGACCCGGCGGCGCTGTCGGGGGACGCGTCGGCACGGCCGGGCCAGTGGGACGGCCTGACGGACTACTTGGACGCGGCCCGAGAGAGGTCGAAGTGATGAGGAGGGAACCGCGCGTCATGATCAACAAGTACTCGCTCCTGCCGTTCCTGCTGATCGCCGTGCCGCTGGTGTGCGTGCTCGCGGGATTCGGGGTGATCGGGTGGGGCGTGGTGCCGGCGGTGGTGATCGCGGTGGGGGTGCTTGCGCTGGTGGCGAAGGCGGTCGCGAGGTCCACCACGCGCTGAGCGCGCCCCGGCCGACGTGGGGGAAGGTGCGATCCGGCCGGGACGCTGGTCAGGAGGCCTGCTCGTATCGACAGCCCGTATCGACAGCCCGTATCGACTGCCGATCGGCTACATGACCGACGACTTGATCGACTACTCGGTCGACGCCTTGGTCGACTACTCGATCGGCTACTTGTAGGCGCCGAAGGCCTTGGTGAAGGCCAGGGGCTCCTGGACGATCGAGGAGCAGGTCGGGTCGGCGGAGTTCTTGGCGCCGCCGGGGCACTGCTGGTCGCGGGCGCCGGACCACATGGCGAGCCAGCCGAGGCCCTTGGACTTGGCGAAGTCCACGAGCTTGGTGGCGTCGGCGACGGTGAACTTCTCCACGTTGACGTCGTTGACGCCGATCATCGGCGTGACGGCGACGGCCTTCCAGGCAGCCGCGTCGGACAGACCGAGAACTCCCTTGATCTGGGCCTGAGTTGCGGTGGCCGCCTGGATGGCGTAGTCGCCCATGTCGCCGCTGTAGGAGGGCCCGTAGTCCATCGCCATGATGTTGACGGCGGAGACCTTCACGCCGTTCTTCTTGGCGTCGGCGACGAGGTCGACGCCGGGCTGGGTGAGCCCCTCCGGCATCACGGGCAGCGTGAACGACACGTCGAGCCCGGGGTGGGACTGCTGGAGCTTCGCGATGGCCTGCGCGCGGCGGGTGTTGGCGCCGGTGTCGGGCAGAGCCGCGCCCTCGATGTCGAAGTCGACCTTGGTGAGCTTGTAGGCGTCGACGACCTTGCCGTACGCGGCGGCGAGATCGTCCGCGCTCTTGCAGACGAGGCCGAGCTCGGAGCCGGAGGCACCGCCGAAGGAGACCCGGACGTCGCCGCCCTTGGCGCGCAGCGCGCCGATCTGCGAGGCGACCTTGTCGCTCGGGAGATCGGTGACCCCGCCCCACAGCGGCGCGCAGCTGCCGCCGGAGGTGACGAAGGCGAGGTTGAACTGCTTGACGCCGGTCTTGTCGGCGGTGGCCGCGAGGTCGTAGGTGGGGTAGAGCGAGGTGTCGACGTACGGGGCGAACCCGGCGCCGGCGGAGGTGCCCGTGCTCTTGGTGGGGGTGGGTATCGCGGTGGCCGACTTGGAGGGCTGAGTGGTGGGCTTGGTGCTCGCCGACTGGGAGGGCTTGGCGGTGGGCTTGGGCTGTTCGGTGGGCCGGCCGCTGGGCTGGGGGGTGGCGCCGGTGTCGACGGAGCACTTCTCCTGGTCGATGAGACAGCCCGTGGGGTCGCCCGCGGTGCCGCCGGCCGACGTGACGAAGCCGACGGTGACCGACTTGCCCGCGGCGAGCCCGGCCTTGTCCCAGCTCGGGGGCTTCACGGTGACGTGCCGGCCGCTGACGGTCTGGTCGCCGTTCCAGAGAGAGGACAGCGTGGTGCCGGCGGGGAGGTCGAACTCCAGGGTCCAGTCGGCGAGGGTCTTGCCGGTGTCGTTGGTGATGACGTACTGCCCGGTGTAACCACCGGTCCAGCTACTGGTCTTGGTGTACGCCGCGCCGACCGAGGCGGCCTGCGCGGTGCCGGTGAGCGCGAAGGCCGCGCCGCCGACGACCGCGGCGGCGGCCACCCCGCCGATCACCTTGGTCTTGCCACTCGCCCTGCGCCGGTGCGTACTGCTGCCCATGCCGTGCCTGCCTCTGCGTTGCGGGGGAATTCGGGGGTGCGGCAGCACGCTAGCGATGCGGAATCGGACAAATGCCCAGTTCGGGGCGGGGGTTGGGGATCTTAGGGTCGGCTTAAGGGTGAGATGGGGGGAGGTTAAGCCCGGCTGTTCCCCCACCCCGCCCCTTCCCGCTGTGACACTCTGCGGCTCCGCCGCGCGGCCTCCGGGGGTGGGGTGCGGCCCGCCGGGGTGCGCTGGGGCTCCGCCCCAGACCCCGTTGGCCCCACCCCACCCCTTCCCGAAACCCGCCGGGGGATGTCATTCGGCTGCGGCCCGGTAGTCGCTGCCTGGGGCTCCGCCCCAGACCCCGTTCGCGCCTTAAGGGCGCTCGTCCTCAAACGCCGGACGGGCTAGGAGTGGGCTGACGTCCGTCATCGCTGCACGCGCTGGGAGTGAGTGTCTGTACGGGCGGCGCGCGGGAGGCCGGACCGGCTAGGAATGCGCCCTGCCAGGATCAGCCCTGCTAGGGGCGCGGGGAACTGCGCGACCAGCCACCCACGGTCCGCAGCCGAAAACTGTCCGCGCGTGCAGCCCCTCCGGCGATTGAGGAGCGGGGGCCTGGGGGCAGCGCCCCCGGCAACGGACCTGAAGCCCGCCCACAGCCCCCGGAGGGTCTCGGGAAGGGGCGGGGTGGGGGAAATCTCAGGCCTCCGCGCCCCGCCGGGCCCGCCCCCGCCCCCGTACCCGATGCCCCCGCCGCCCCGGAGGCGTAACGCCCAGCCCGATCCAGAGGCGGACCTCCGTCCCGCCCAGGACGGAGTGGCCGATCCGGACGTCGCCGCCCGTCGATTCGGCGACCCGGCGGACGATGTCGAGGCCGAGCCCGGTGGAGCCGGGACGGCCCCCGCTGTTGCCCCGCTCCAGCGCCGCCCGCGGGTCGGCGATCCCCGGCCCCGCGTCGGAGACGAGCACGATCACCGCGTCCTCCCCGTTGTGGACGTCCACCGAGAACGCCGTCCCCTCCGGCGTGTGCCGGAACACATTGCCGAGCAGTGCGTCGAGCACGGCCACGAGATCGGGCCGGGCGACCGGGATGCGCACGGGCCGGTCCACCCCGGCCAGCCGCACCTCGCGCCCCTCGTCCTCGGCGAGCGCCGACCAGAATTCCATCCGGTCGAGGATGACCTCGCAGGCGTCGCATCCCGCCCCCGGCCCGGCGGGCTGGGTCTTCGGCTTGGCCTCGCGCGCGGTGCGGATGATCGTGTCGACCTCCCGCTCCAGCTGCTCGACCGCGGCCCGGGTCTGATCGGCCGCGGGCCCGTCCCCGAGGGAGGCCGCGTTCAGGCGGAGTACGGTGAGCGGCGTACGCAGCCGGTGCGAGAGGTCGGCCGCCAACTCCCGCTCGTTGGCGAGTAGTTGGACCACCTGGTCGGCCATCGAGTTGAAGGCGACGGCGGCGGAGCGCAGTTCGGTGGGGCCCTCCTCGGGGACCCGCGCCCCGAGCTTGCCCTCGCCCAGGTCCTGCGCCGCGCCCGCGAGCCGCTGGGCCGGGCGGACCATGCGTACGCCGAGCCGGTCGGCGACGGCCACGGAGCCGATGATCAGGCCGATGCCGACGCCCGCGAGGACGAGCCAGGCCGTCGTCACGCCGTTGGTGACCTCGGCCTCCGGCACGAAGACCTCGACGATCGCGATCTGGCCGGAGCTGAGCGCGGTCGGCTGGAGCAGCGTGGAGCCGCCCGAGACGTCCGAGATGGAGGCCTTGATGATCTTCCGGGTTGCCTGGAGGTCCTTGTCCGCCGCCCGCTGCCTGCCTATCTCCACCGGCGCGCTGCCCGCGACCGCCGGGTCCGCCGGGACGTGCACGGCCATCCGGTCCTCGGCGCCGGACTGGGTGGAGGCGACGGCGCGTTCCAGCGCGTCGCGGTCGGTGGTGATGGACAGGGTCGGCCCGATCGCCGAGGCCTGCCGCTCGGCGTTGGAGAACGCCCGGTCGCGGGCCATCTCCTTGATGACCATGCCGAGCGGCACCGCGAAGGCGACCACGACCATCACGGTGACGGCGAGACAGACCTTGACCAGGGCCCACCTCACTGCGGTGGCTCCAGCTTCACGCCCACACCCCGCAGCGTGTGCAGATAGCGCGGCCGCGCGGCCGTCTCCCCCAACTTCCGCCGCAACCAGGACAGATGCACATCGATGGTCTGGTCGTCGCCGTACGACTGCTGCCACACCTCGGCGAGCAGCTCCTTGCGGGGCACGACCACGCCGGGCCGCCCGGCGAGGAAGGCGAGCAGGTCGAACTCGCGCCGGGTCAGGTCGAGCTGTACGCCGTCGAGCTCGGCCTGCCGGCGCAGCGGGTCGATGCAGAGCCCGCCGACCTGGAGCACGCGTGACGGCGGTTCGGCCCCGGCCGTGGCGCGCGCCCGGCGCAGCACGGCGGCCATCCGCGCGGAGAGGTGCTCCACGGAGAACGGCTTGGTGAGGTAGTCGTCGGCGCCGTCGTTGAGCAGCCGGACGATCTCCGTCTCGTCGTCCCGCGCGGTGGCAATGATCACCGGCACGTCGGTGATGCCGCGCAGCATCTTCAGCGCCTCGGACCCGTCCAGATCGGGCAGTCCGAGGTCCAGGATGACCACGTCGAACCGGAAATGGGCCACTTCGCGCAGCGCCTCAAGTGCCGTGCCGACGCTCCGTACCGTGTGGGAGGCCTCGGTGAGGTGGCGGATGAGGGCGGAGCGGACAAACTGGTCGTCCTCGACCACGAGCACACTTGCCATGGCCCGCACCGTACGCCATGCGGAGGACCGGAGTCCCCCGTGGGAGTGGAGTCGACAGCGGCGGGACACGGGTGGGGCTCGTGGTGCAGTATGGCCCGGATGCACAGAGGACTCGTACACGGTTTGGCGTGGTCGCTCGCCACTGGAGCGGCGGTCACGCTCTCCTGGTGGGGCGTCCACACGGTGCTCGCCGGCACGGTGTACGACCCGCCGCGCGCCCTGCCGATCAGCGGCGACGCGCACACCGCCCAAGGCGCGAAGCCGGACGCCTCGTCCACCCAGCGGCCCAGGGAGACCCCGCCCTCCGCGTCGTCCTCCCCCTCCCAGAAGCCGTCGAAGGGCGCCGCGAGCGGCAAGCCGCCGGGCAGCCACGCGCCGTCCGGCACCAAGTCGCCCTCGCCGTCCGGCAGTTCGGGCGACCCGGCCAATTCCGGAGCGGTGCAGGGCTACAACGTCTCGGGCGGCCGGGTCGTCTTCGACCTCGGCGACACCTCGGCCCAGCTGGTGTCGGCGACACCCGCGTCGGGCTGGCAGATGGAGCGCTGGATCCAGTCGGAGTGGATACGGGTCACCTTCACCCGGGGCAGCGAGACCGTCTCGGTGTTCTGCACCTGGAACGGCCACCCGCCCTCGGTGGAGATCAACAACACCTGAGGACCTGTGCGCTCAGCGGAATGCCCCGGCCGGCGGCGCCGGCGAGGGCTTCGCGCTCGCGTCGCTCACCGCGAGGGCCCCGCCCGTGAAGTCGGCGAGCTCACGTCCGTGCAGGACGCGGCCGGGGTGCGGGTCGCCCGCGATGCGCCGGGTCAGCTCGGCGACGGGCAGCGGCACGGCCGAGCCGGCGAGCACCACGTTCCCGAACCGCTTGCCGCGCAGCACCGTCGGATCGGTGGCGAGCGCGAGCTCGGGGAAGACTCCGGCGGCCGTCGCGATCTGGCCCCGCAGATGCGCGAGCGGCGGCCCGTCGGCGAGATTCGCGGCGTACGTGCCGCCCGGCTTCAGCACCCTGCGTACGTCGGCGAGGAACTCGGTGCTGGTCAGATGGGCCGGGGTGCGGGCCCCGCTGAACACGTCCGCGATGACGAGGTCGGCCCAGCCGTCGGGGAGCTTGCCGAGCCCGGCGCGCGCGTCGCCGCCCCGCACCCGGATCCTGGCCCCGGGGTCGAGCGGCAGCTCACGGCGTACGAGCTGGACGAGCGCGGCGTCGAGCTCGACTATCTGCTGGGTGGAGCGGGGCCGGGTGGCCGCGATGTAGCGGGCCAGCGTGAAGGCTCCGCCGCCGAGGTGCAGGACGTTCAGAGCCTGGCCGGGCGGGGCCGCGAGATCGATGACGTGGCCGAGGCGGCGCTGGTACTCGAAGGTCAGCCGGTCCGGAGCGGCCAGGTCCACGTGCGACTGGGGCGCCCCGTCGAGCAGCAGCGTCCACCCGCCGGTCCGGTCCCGGTCGGGTATGAGCTCGGCGAGGCCGCCGTCCACCGTCTCGACGACGGGCTCGGGCCCGCGCCGCCTGCTGCTTTTCGCCATCCGGCCATTATCGACCGGCCGAGCGGGTGCCGCCTGCCCGCGCGGTGGCGGCGCTCAGAGCCCGTGTCTGATCCGGGCGGGGTTCCGGACGGAGTTCCGCGCGGAGTTCCGGACGCAGGCTATCAACGGCCGTCGGCCTCGCTGATCCCGTCGGCGGCCTCGATCATCCGGGCCGCCTCACCGAGGGCGGCGCGCAGTAGGCCCGGGTCGGTGACCTCGGTGGTGTTCGGGGGGAGCAGCCAGCCCGAGCCGGTGACGGGCGGCTCGACGGGCAGGCCTTCGATGCGAAGGCCGCGCCCGTTGGTCTCCGTACAGGCGCTGCCCGGCACGTCCCAGGCGGCGGCGGTGCCCGACGGCACGAGGAAGCCGAGGGTGTCGCAGGTCCCGTCGTGCAGGACGGGGCCGACGGCGGCCGGGGCGGAGCCGCGCCGGATGATGTCGACGGCCTCCAGCCCCTGGCGGGCGGGCACGGTGACCAGGTCGCAGGGTTCCTCGACGGCGCACGCAAGGGCCGGCGGGGCGCTCGGCTGCGGTGCATGCGGATGCCGGACGGCCGTCGTCTGCGTACCGGAGCCTGTGAAGTCGATGTCGGTGTCGGTGTTCACGCAGTCCTCCAACAAGGCAAGCCCTCCGCGTCTCTGCGGTGTCTGGCGCTCTCCACATGGTTCAACGCCCTTGCGCGTCAAGGGGAACGGCACCACGCCGCCGCAAAGGATGGCAGTTCATGGCGGATCGTGGGTGAGATATCCGGTTTGTAGCCAAACACTGAGTGAACGACTCGTCACAGCAGGTACGTTCTTGCTCCGCACCACCCCGCCAGAGAGAGCTGTCGAGCCATGGCGCCGTCACCAGATCCCCAGGAAGACCCCCGGGTGAACGAGCGGACTCCGCAGACGCCGCGCCGGCAGACGCGGGAACCCAACGTGGCCTTCCGGCAGTTGAGGGGCGCCCGTTCGCCGGGCGAGTTCGCGGCCGCGGTCCGCCGGGCCGCCCGCGAGATCGGCGAACAGGTCGCCTGCGACGCCCGCTACATCGGACGCGTGGAGAACGGCGAGATCCGCTGCCCCAACTACGCGTACGAAAGGGTCTTCCGGCACATGTTCCCGGGTTTGACCCTGGCCGACTTGGGGTTCTCGGCGAGAGAGACGGTACGGGGCCGGGGGGCGCGCCCGCTTTCCGCCGCGCCCCTGCTCCACATCACGCCCCGCCCCGCCCATCCACGCGACGGTTCGTCCGGCCAAGGTCCAAGCCAAGGCACCGGCCAAAGCACCGGCCAACCGCCGGACCGCATCCACATCCAGATCCACCCCAACCAGATCCACAACCGCAATCACCAGAACCACGAGGAGAGCGACGTGCTGCGTCGCGCATTCATGACGGGCTCCACCGCCACGGTGGCGGCCGTCTCGCTGGGCCTCGGCCCGGCATCCGCACATCCCGTCCAGCGCGTCGGCGAGGCCGAGGTGAGCGCCGTCGAGGAGGCGGTGCGCCGGATCAGACTGCTCGACGACCGGCACGGCGCGGACGGGCTCTACCAGCGGGCCGCCCAGCCGCTGCGCACCGCGTACGCTCTGCTCGACGCGAGCGCGGCGCGGCGCTCCACGCAGGAGCGGCTGCACACGGGCGCGGGTGAACTGGCCATCTCCGTAGGCTGGTTGGCGCACGACTCGGGCCGCTTCGGCGAGGCCCGCTCGCACTACGCGGAGGCCCTCGCCACGGCCCGGCTCGCGGGCGACGCCGGTCTTGAGGCGCACGCGTTCTGCAACATGTCGTTCCTGGCCAGGGACATGGGCCGGCCGCGCGAGGCGATGCGGGCGGCGCAGGCGGGCGAGCGCGCGGCGCACGCGCTCGGCTCGCCCCGGCTGCTGTCCCTGCTCGCGCTGCGCGAGGCCGGCGGCTGGGCGGGGCTCGGCGACCGCTCGGCGTGCGAGGAGTCCCTGACGCGGGCCCACTCCCACTTCGCGCGGGGCGCCTCGCCGGCCGACCCGGAGTGGATGACCTTCTTCGTCGAGGCCGAGCTGGAGATGCTCCAGGCGCAGTGCTGGTCGGCGCTGGGCGACTGGTCGCGGGCGGCCCGCCATGCGCACCGCGCGGCGACCGTGCAGGACCCCCACTTCGCCCGGAACCTGGCGCTGTACCGGGCCGAGCTCGCGGACGACCTCGCGCGGGCGGGGGCGCCGGCGGAATCCGCGGCGGCGGGTCAGCAGGTCCTGGACCTCCTGAACCAGGTCCAGTCCACCCGAATCCAGGCGATGCTGGCGGACACGTCCCGAATCCTGGCCCCGCACAGGGCTTCGCCGGAGGTGGCGGCGTTCCTGGAACGCCGGGCGGCGGTGGCCGTGTAGCCGGTTGTCCCCCACCCCGCCCCTTCCCGAGACCCTCCGGGGGCGGAAATGGGCTGAGGCCCGCTTCCCCGGGGCGCCGCCCCCGCCTCCTCCCCCCGCTCCTCAAGCGCCGGAGGGGCTGGTGGTGCGGACGGCTGTGCGGAGGCCGGTGCGGAGGGCTGTCACCTGCGGACCGTGCGTGGCTGGTCGCGCAGTTCCCCGCGCCCCTGGCGGCATGCGGTACGCGCTCCCCGAGCCATCCAGCCGATGACGCACGCCGGCCCACCCCTGGGACCGACCAGGCACAGACGCCGGCCCGCTCCTGGCCGAGGAGACATACGCGGACGTCAGCCCACCCCCGGGCCCGGGCGGCCATACACGGACGTCAGCCCACCCCCGGCCGGGCGGGCATATACGGACGTCAGCCCACTTCCAGCCTGTCCGGCGCTTGAGGACGAGCGCCCTTCAGGCGCGAACGGGGGTCCGGGGGCGAAGCCCCCGAGAGGGGTTGGAGGGACGAGGTCCCCGCGGGGGGTCTGGGGCGCAGCCCCACGAAAGGGGTGCAGGGGACGAAGTCCCCGCGGGGTCGGGGGGCGCAGCCCCCGAAAGGGGTGCAGGGGACGAAGTCCCCGCAGGGGTCTGGGGCGCAGCCCCAGGGCTCAGCCTTCTCAACTCCCGTCACGGGTGGGCGGGTGGGAAGCCCGCCGGGGTCCGGGGCGGAGCCCCGGGCGCCGGGCCAACCGACCCCCCCGGGGGGGCTGGCCGGGGTCTGGGGCGAATCCCCAGGAGCCGAGCCAACCAACCCCCGGGGTCCGGGGCGGAGCCCCGGGCAACCTCGTCCGCCCCGTACCGGATCAGCTCACCGCTCAAGGTGCCCCGTGTCGTTCCACCGCTCCAGCGCAGGCGCCCCGTACGCCCACCCCAGGACCGACAGCGACGTCGGGTCGAGGCGGATGCGGGCCGCGAAGGAGATCTCCTCGCCCAGCCACCTCGCCGCGATGGACCGCAGAATGTGCCCGTGGGCGAAGACCAGCACGTCCCGCCCGGCAGAGCGCGCCCAGGCCACGACCTCGTCCGCCCGCGCGGAGACCTGCGCCAGGGTCTCCCCGTCCGGCACCCCGTCCCGCCAGATGAACCAGCCGGGCCGCAGCGCCTGGATCTCGGGCGGCGCCATGCCCTCGTACGCCCCGTAGTCGTACTCCATGAGCGCGTCCCACGGCTCGGCCCGGTCCCCGAACCCGGCCAGCTCGCACGTCTCGGCCGCCCGCACGAGCGGACTGGTGCGGACCTCGACGCCGGGCAGCCCGCCCCACGGCTCCCGGTGCAGCCGCTCGCCGAGGAGCTTCGCGCCGCGCCGGCCCTCCTCCAGGAGGGGGATGTCGGTCCGGCCGGTGTGCTTGCCCGCGAGCGACCACTCGGTCTGCCCGTGCCGGGCCAGCAGGATGCGCGGTGCGGCGGCTGCCATGGGTGTTCTCTCCCGATCACGTACGAAATGTTCCGGTAATTCCGGTAACCATCATCGCGCACCCGCCGAAGCAACCCCGAGTCGGATCTTGGCGTCTGACCGGAACGCCGGGGTGCTGCGTGAGAGCGATCACTTACACCGTACGGTTGAATGCACGCCAAAAACCCGGAGGCCCCCCGCGGGCAACCCGAGGACCAGTTGGAGGAACCCGCCGGATGCAGCCGCCGCAGCAAGCCACGCGACCGCGCTGGTGGACCGAACTCCCGCTGATCGCGATCGTGTACGCGGTCTACTCCCTGGGACGACTGATCGTACGCGGCGACGAGGCGCGGGCCGTCGAGCACGGCCTGTCCATCCTGCGCATCGAGAAGGCTCTCAGCCTCAACGCCGAACACCCGCTGAACAGGCTGTTCACGCACACCCCGGCGGTCGGCATACCCGCCGACTTCATCTACGCCTCGCTGCACTACCTGGTCACGCCGGCCGTCCTGATCTGGCTGTTCCGCCGCCGCCCCACCCAGTACCGGGCGGCCCGCAGCTGGCTGATGACCTCCACCCTGCTCGGCCTGATCGGCTTCACGTTCCTGCCGACCTGCCCGCCCCGGCTGCTCCCGGCGGTGCAGGGCTTCACCGACACGATGGCCCAGTACGGCTCGTACGGCTGGTGGGGCGGCGAGGCGAGCGCGCCCCGGGGGCTCGGCAGCATGACCAACCAGTTCGCCGCGATGCCCAGCCTGCACGTCGGGTGGGCCCTGTGGTGCGGGGTGATGCTGTGGAAGTTCGGCGGCAGCCGAATAACGAAGATCGCCGCCGTCGCGTATCCGCTGACCATTACGTTCGTGGTGATGGGCACGGCCAACCACTACCTGCTCGACGCGGTCGCGGGCGTCGCCGTGATGGGCCTCGGCCTGTGGCTCTCCAGGCCCGTACTGCGGCTCGCGGAGCGCGTGCGCGCCCGCTTCGCGCCCGCCTCTTCCGCCACGGGCGCCTCGATTGTCGGTGCCGGATGCGAGACTTCCGTGGGTGAGCGAATCCCTGGGCAGCGGAAGTCCTCCGACACCCCCGCAGAAGCCGACGACAGCACTCCGTCGAAGGCTCGCTGAGCTGCGCGGCCCGGCCCTCCCGGCCCGGCCGCTGGACGCACGGGCGCTCGCGGCCCTCGCCGCGAACCCGGGCTGCCGCAGACGCGCCCTCCTGGACGGCGCCGGGGTGGACAAGGGCGCGCTCGCCGAGGCGATCGGCTCGCCGTCGGCGGCGTTCGGCCAGTCCCAGTTCGCGTTCATGCGGGGCAACGCCTTCGAGGCGAAGGTGAAGGGCGACGGCGGCACCGAGCTGCTCCGTCTGCTGCACGAGCGGATGGGCGCGGGCGCCGAGCCGCCCGGCGACGCCATCGCCCCCGATCTCGCGGCGGCCGGTCCCGAGGGCCGCGCGGCCCGCACCGCGCTCGCCCTGCGCGAAGCCACCGCGGCCGGAAGCTGGACGCTGCTCGACCATCCGATGCTGGCCCTGGAAGTGGCGGGCTCCCCCGCCTACCTGGAGCCGGACGCGGTGGTGGTGCACCCCGACGGGCGCTGGACGGTCGTCGAGATCAAGTCCTTCCCCATGATCGACGCGGCCGCCGACCCGTCGAAGGTGGGCGCCGCCGCCCGCCAGTCCGCGGTGTACGTCCTGGCCCTTGAGCGGGTCGCGGCGCTCACCGACGGCGCCTCGGTGGACCACTCGGTCCTGCTGGTCTGCCCCAAGGACTTCTCGAACCTGCCGACCGCGTCCGTCATCGACGTGCGCAAGCAACTCTCCGTCACCCGGCGGCAGTTGACGCGCCTGGCCCGTATCGAGGACATCGCGGACGCCCTGCCGCCGGACCTCACCTTCGACCTCGACGGCCAGTCCGGCGAGTCCCTGGCCTCGGCCGTCGAGGCGGTGCCCGCGGTGTACGCGCCGGAGTGCCTGGCCGCCTGCGAGCTGGCCTTCCACTGCCGGGGCCGGGCCCGCGAGGAGGGCGCGGTGACCGCGCTCGGCCGCTCCCTGCGGGGCGAGCTCGGCGGCCTGACCACGATCGGCGAGGTCCTCGCGGCCGCGCGCGGCGAGTCGGGCGACCCCGCCGATCCAACGGTGGCCGCGGTACGCCGCGCGGCCGCCCTGCGCGCGGAGGCGGGCGCCCCGTGTCGCTGATCTCCACCCTGGCCCGCCTTGAGGCCGTCGAGTCCGGCCGGGCACAGCCGCTGACCACCGTCCGCCACCGCCATCTGTCCGAGCGGCCCCTCGCCTTCGTGCCGCTCACCACGGCGGGCGAGGCGGGCGCCCCGCTCGGCGCGCTGGTCGGCGCCGACCGCGCGGCCCCGACGCTGCTCGTCGTCCCCCAGCCCCGCGACCGCGACCTGCGCTTCGGCTTCCTGGCCGATCTCGCCGAGGCCGTACTGCCGTACCTGGACGCGTACGCCCACGACATCGAGCTCACCGAGCGCTCCGAGACCGATCCGGAGACGGGCAAGAAGACCAAGGTCGAGGTCGAACTGTGCGCGGACGCGCCGCAGTTGATCGTCCCGGGCCGGGCCGGCCTCGACTTCGTGCGCCTGCTCGGCCGCTCGATGCGGTTCCGCCGCGCCGCCGAGCAGGACCCGGACGCGCCCCATCCGGCGCCGCCCCGCGTCCCGCTCCTCGGCCGCTGGTTCACGCACTACGCCGAGCGTGCCCGCACCCCCGGGGCCGCGCTGCTGCTCGCCGCGACCGACCTCCTGAACCGGCACTGGGCGACCGGCCAGTCCAGCCTGGAGGACCAGCACCTGGGCGCGCTGCTCGCCTGGATCGACCCGCCCGACGGCGAGTCGGGGGCTCAGGCGGCGCTGCGGGCCGAGCTGGCGCGGGGCGCGGACGGCCAGCTCCTTTGCCCGCCGGCCGGCCCGGCCACCGACCCGGCGTTCGACAACCGCCTGCTCGCTCCCGCCGTGGAGCGCTACGACCGGGCCCGCCAGGCGTTGCAGGCGGCCGAGGACGGCCTCGTAGCGGACGAGCGGCTCGGTCAACTGACCGTAGCGGAACGGGAGATACGGCGTCTGCTCGCGGCGCAGCTCATGCCCACCTGGGCGGCGGTGTGGCGCGCCCTGGACCTGCTGCGGGAGCTCCCCGAGGGCGAGCGGGCCGCCGCGCGCTGGACGAGCGACCGCTGGTCCTTCACCGGCCACCGGGACCGCATCACCGCGGGTGAGCCGCCGCAGCCGCGCCGCGACGACGCGGTGACCGCCGCCACCAAGCTGCTGCGGCGCGAGCGCGCGCAGGCCGAGCTTGAGGCGGGCGAGGCGCTGGACGACCCGCTCGTGATGGCGGGCCGCCGGCTCGCGGGCGAGGCGTTCGCGGGCGAGGTCGTCGAGGTGACCCCGGCCTGGACGGAGTCCAAGCGCCCCAGCCCGCGCCCCCTGGTCACCCTGCGCACGGACGACGCCCCGCATCTCGCCGAGGGCGCGAAGGTCTACCGCACCCTGGACGGCAAACCGCAGAAGGCCGAGTTCGTGACGTACGAACCGGAAGGCGCCCTCGTCCTGCGGATCCTGGACAAGATGGGGCGCGCCAAGGACCCGGCGCCCGGCTCCGTCCCCGAGAAGGGCGACCGGATCTGCTGGACGCTGTTCGAGCACGAGCAGCGCGGCGCCCCCAAGCTGCCCGACCCGGAAGCCACCCCGTGGACCCACGGCGGCCCGCCGGGCAGCGGCGCCGAACAGCCCGACCCGCTGACCTCCGAGGACATTCTGTGACCGCCTTCGATCCGGGCGCGGCCGCGGCCTCGGCCACCGACGCGATCCTCGCCGACACCCTGCACGGCGTCTCCCGCGGCGTCGTCGTGGACTCGCCGCCGGGCGCCGGCAAGTCCACGCTCGTGGTGCGCGCCGCCCTCGAACTGGCCGCCGCCGGGCGCCCGTTGATGGTGGTCGCGCAGACCAACTCGCAGGTCGACGACCTGGTGGTACGCCTCGCGGAAAAGGCCCCGGACCTGCCGGTCGGCCGTCTGCACAGCAGCGACAGCGACCCGTACGACAAGGCCCTGGACGAGCTGGAGAACGTACGGAAGTCGTCGAAGGCGGGCGATCTCGCGGGCCTGGACGTGGTGATCTCGACGGCGGCGAAGTGGGCGCACGTCAAGTCCACCGACACGGGAGGGCCCTGGCGGCACGCGATCGTGGACGAGGCGTACCAGATGCGCTCCGACGCGCTGCTCGCGGTCGCCGGGCTCTTCGAACGGGCGCTGTTCGTGGGAGATCCGGGGCAGCTCGACCCGTTCGCGATCGCCGACGCCGAGCAGTGGGCGGGGCTTTCCTACGACCCGTCGGCGAGCGCCGTCTCGACACTGCTCGCGCACAACCCGGAGCTGCCGCAGCACCGGCTGCCCGTCTCCTGGCGGCTGCCGGCGTCGGCGGCGCCGCTGGTCTCGGACGCGTTCTATCCGTTCACGCCGTTCCGCAGCGGCACCGATCACGGCGACCGGCGGCTCGCCTTCGGCGTCGCCTCGGACGGCTCGGCGCCGGACCGCGCGCTCGACGAGGCGGCCGAGTCGGGCTGGGCCCTGCTCGAACTGCCCGCCCGGCACACCCCGCGCACCGACCCGGAGGCGGTCCGCGCCGTCGCCCAGGTCGTACGCCGCCTCCTGGACCGGGGCGGGGCCGCGACCAGCGAGCGCTCGCCGGAGCCGGTCCCGCTCACGGCGGCCCGGATCGCGGTCGGCACCGCACACCGCGACCAGGCCGCCGCGGTCCGGGCGGCGCTCGCGGACCTTGGCGTGAGCGGGGTGGCGGTCGACACCGCGAACCGGCTCCAGGGCAGGGAGTTCGACGTGACGGTCGTCCTGCACCCGCTCTCGGGCCGCCCGGACGCGACGGCCTTCCACCTGGAGACGGGCCGCCTGTGCGTGCTGGCCTCGCGCCACCGGCACGCCTGCGTCGTGGTGTGCCGCGCGGGCGTGACGGACCTCCTGGACGACCACCCGTCGACGGAACCGGTCCAGCTGGGCGTGACGGTGAAGTTTCCTGATGGGTGGGAGGCGAACCATGCGGTCCTGTCCCACCTGGCGGAACACCGGATCAGCTGGCAGCCGTGAGCCAGGGACGGCCCCACCGCCGGACGGAGTCCGGCATGCCGCCGGAGGCGGCCAATGGAAACAGCCCCGATGGGTGGGAGGCGAACCATGCGGTGCTCTCTCATCTCGCCGAACACTGGGTGGTGTGGCAGCCCTGAACCAGGACAGGCCCACCGCCGGACGGAGTCCGGCATGCCGCCGGAGGCGGCCAACGGACGCAGTGTCTGGCAGCCCTGAGCCGCACCGGCTCACGGCCCCGCGAAGGCCCCCTTGCGTACGCGCGGGAGAATGGACGGTGGCCCGGGGCGCCCGGACCGTGACCGTCGAACTTGCCCCTGGGAGGACAGACATGCCGGAGCACGAGCGGAAAGAGGAGCGGCAGCGGCTCAGGCCCGCGCCGCTGCTCTTCGAGCCTTCCGAGGCCACCGCCGACCCGGAGCACTTCTTCGACCTGGAGTCCATAGAGGATCCCCGGGCGCTTCTTTCGCGCGCGACCGAGCTGGCCCTCGCCTTCCGGGCGGCGGCGGACCGGGCGGTCGAGTTCCAGGCGATCGCGGCGGCCCAGCTCGCCGACCCCCGCCGCTTCGACCGGCTCACCCCCGCCGACGTGGCGGAACGGGCGCAGTGGACCGAGGACTACGCGAAGAAGATGATCGAGTTCGGCCGCGATCTGATGCGCGCGGGAGAACTCCCCTAGAGCATCCCGACCGCCCGCACCACCCCGGCCACGGGCCCCGGGCATATGCCGGGGCGCAAGATACCCCCTCCCGCCCCGCCCTGTCCCGGTTTCCGCCAAGTCACCGAACCGGAACCTGGCCAGCCGGTAGACGTAGAGCATGAGCAGCGACAACGGCAGGGGCAGCGGGGTCCGGGAGACCAGGACGGGCAGCGGCCCGCTCACAGCGGTCGGCGGGCGGGGCGGACCGGCCGGGAGCGAGGACGCGTACGACATCTTCCGGGCGCTGCGCGACGAGGACGACCAGCAGGTCGGCGAGGTGACCGCCGCGGGCGCCGCCTGGCTGTCGTCCGCGACCACTCACGCGCGCAGCACCCTCTCCCTCTGGGAGGCCCGGCCGACCGCCCCCGGCGTGCTGCCCTGCGGCACGGTCTTCGACGTCGTGAACGTGCCGTCGATCTTCGGGCGCCGGATGCTCGACCGGCTGTGGGCCGAGGGGCCGGGCTCCGGGCCGGTCGCGATCCACCGCGGGCGCATGCTGCTGTTCGCCGCGCCCGGCACCGCGCAGCGGCTGCCCTCGCTCCTGGCGTGGGAGGAGTGGCACGGCGCCGAGGTCCCGGTCCCGCCGCTGCTCTGTCACGGCGCGGGCGACGCCGTGACCGTCCCGGCCCTGGTCCGCCCGCAGCGGGAGAACACGGGGGCGGCCCGCTGGCTGGTGGCCCCGGACACCCGCCGCCCCTGGCTGCCGGGGCCCGACGTACTGCTGTGGGCCTGTGTCCGGGCGGCCAAGAACAAGCCCGCGGACCTTCCCCGGATATCGATTTTTCCTCGCGCCGATCAGGATGCTAATGTCTACGACGTCAGCAGGCGCCGCTAGCTCAGTTGGTTAGAGCAGCTGACTCTTAATCAGCGGGTCCGGGGTTCGAGTCCCTGGCGGCGCACAGACGGAAGAAGCCCCTCGCGGAAGCGGGGGGCTTCTTCGTGTCCGCGGCGAGGGCCGGTCATGCCCACTGCCGGAACCGCTCAGTGGGAGATCTTGACCGTCCAGGCACCCGATTTCGTCCGGCCCTCGGCCTCGATCCTGATGCCCTCGCCGGGCACCGTGAACGTCTCGCCGAGCGCCACCGGGGCGTCCGCGAGCGCCGGGTACACCGACCTCTCCCAGCACGCGTCCGTGCCCGGATGGGCGTCGAGCACCTCGACCGGGCCGCCGCCGGACGCGGACCCGCTGCGGACCCGGTAGACGAGCAGTCCCTGTTTGCAGCTCGCCCGGTCCAGGCCGCCCGAGTCCCGCACCTCGATGACGATCGCGCTGTCCTCGCCGGTACGCGCCACCGCGAGGCGCTTGCCAGCCGCGCCCGCCTTCGCGGGGGACGCGGACAGCGGCTCCAGGGTGAGCCTGCTCGTGCCGTCGCCGGTCACGCAGGCGACCTCCTGCCGGTCCAGCCAGCCGAGCTTCCACTTGTGCCAGCCGAACAGGTCGGGCGCCGTGCCGAACTGACTGCCCATCACATCCCAGTCGCCGACATAGGTGTCCCAGTCGCCGCTCTTCCCGTCCTGGGGGCGGTGGTAGAGATCCGGCAGGTCGAAGACGTGCCCGGTCTCGTGGGCCAGCACGTTGCGGTCCGGCGGGTGGTGCTCGAAGACGGTCACGACACGGTTGACGTCCCGCCCGTCCGCGCGCACGGGCCGGTCGAAGTTGACGACTTTCGTGGCGTCCGCGTCGACACCGGGCGCGTCCGGGTCGGCGACCAGATAGACGATGTCGTACTTCGAGAAGTCGGTGGTCGGATCGGCCGCGCGGATCGCGTCCTGCAGATAGCGGGTGCGCTGGTCCGGGTCCCAGTCGCGCGCTATGCGGTACGAGGTCGACGCGGCCGGCATGCGCACCCAGCGCTGTTGCGGCTCGGCGTTCAGCCGGAACTTGCCGTACGAGGCCTGCTCGAAGAAGCGGCTGGTGGCGGGGAAGTAGTCGGCGGCCAGGTCCTTGGGGGTGGTGGCCGGCTTCGAGTCCGGGAAGGACAGGAAGATCATCACCGCGTTCAGGGCGCGGACCGGGCGCGGATAGGCGGCGTTCCAGGTGTCGAGGCCGAGCGAGTGGTGGGCCTTGGTCCGGGGCAGGGCGCAGGGCACCGCGGCGTTCGCCGCGACGGCGGGACCCGACGCCAGCGAGATGGCGGCGAGCGCCGAGAGGGAGGTGAGCGCCGCCGCCGCACTGCGCAGCCGGACACGCTCCACTCCCCCGGGTGTCTGCTGACGCTGCACGTCGACCTCCGGGAGCGGGATGCGGGACATCCCACCCACTTTGTGCAGGTCTATTCAGATACGCCCTGTTTTGCTGCCCCAGAAAGGTGAAGGGGGGCGACACCCCGATGACTTACGGAAAGTCACGACCGATCACCGAGGGCCCGAGCCCGGCCACACCCGCGCAGAAACGATCGGTCAACGATCGCCCCGGAACTCCTGGTGCCCTTGATCACGACGACGAAGCTGGATCGCGCCGCGCGCCAGCCTCTATGATCGGCACACTTTCCTGCGTGGAACCGGCTCACAAGGCTGTCGTCCACCCCGGCCGAAGAACCAGAGCAACTCCGTACTACCTCTGCACAACTCGATTGCACTGCGGGAGCCAGCGGTGAGCGGAACCTCCGAAGGACCGGGTCCAGCACCCGCGACCACCCGGTCGCCGATCACAGAGCGTCATATCGACCGGCTCGGAGGCGCCCTGGCCGAGCGCCCTCCGGAACCTGCCGGAAACCCCCCGCCCGAACATCCGCCGGAACCGACCGGCCCCGCGCCGGACTCCCCCGCGGAGCAGCCGGCGGGCCCGCTCGCCGACCGGGCCGCCGAGCTCCTGGCCGCCCTGCGGGCCGAGCGCGCCGAGCAGGCCACCCAGTACGCGGCGGGGCGCAGCGCCTCCGAACTGCGCGACTACCGGGCCGCGTTCAACGCCGCCCACCTCGCGATGGCGGTCGTCGACCGCGAGGGCACCGTCGTCGCCGCCAACGACGCGCTCGCCGAACTCCTGGGCACCGACCCGGCCGCGCTGCACGAGCAGGACGCCGCCGGCCTCGTCGATCTGGCCGCCGACAACCGCACCTGGCACGCCTACCGCGAGGTGCTGCGCGGTGCCCGCAACCGGTTCCGCTGCACCCGCCGCCTCAAGCACCCCGACGGGCACTCGCTCTGGGCCGAGGTCACCGTCGCGCCCGTGCCCGACAGCTCCAGCGTGCTGCTCTCGATCGCGGACATCAGCGACCGGCGCGAGCTCCAGGCGCGCCTGCGCCACCTCCAGATGCACGACCCGGTGACCCGGCTGCCCAACCGCACCCTCTTCTTCGAGCGCCTCAACTCCGCGCTCGAAGCGTCCACTTACGACGGCGGCACCGGCCGCATCGGAATCTGCTACCTCGACCTCGACGGGTTCAAGGCGGTCAACGACACGCTCGGCCACCGGGTCGGCGACCGGCTGCTCAGCGCGGTCGCGGCCCGCCTCACCGAGTGCGCCGACCAGGCCGGGTACGCGCGCAGCGGCGGGCACCTGGTGGCGCGGCTCGGCGGCGACGAGTTCGCCGTCCTGGTCGAGGACTCCACGGGCACGGAGCAGCTGGCCGAGCTCGCCCGGTCCGTACTGGAAGCCCTCCAGCAGCCGTTCGACCTGGCGGGCCAGCGCCTGTCGGTGTCGGCGTCGATCGGGGTGGTGGAGCGGGCCGGCGCCGGCACCACCGCGACCGGTCTGATGCAGGCCGCCGACACCACGCTGTACTGGGCGAAGGCCGACGGCAAGGCCCGCTGGACGCTGTTCGACCCCGAGCGCAACGCCCACCGCATGACCCGGCAGGCGCTGTCCTCCACGCTCCGGCCGGCCGTCGAGCGCGGGGAGTTCACGCTGGAGTACCAGCCGCTGGTGGGCATGGCCGACGGGGTGGTGCACGGCGTCGAGGCGCTGGTGCGCTGGAACCATCCGCAGTTCGGGATGCTCCCGCCGAATCGGTTCATCGGAATTGCTGAAGAAGACGGCTCGGTGGTCCAGCTCGGCCGCTGGGTGCTGCGCACCGCGTGCCGGCAGGCGCGGCGCTGGCAGATCGAGCACCCGGACGTGCCGCCGGTCTTCGTCAGCGTCAACGTCGCGGTGCGCCAGGTCTGGGACTCCGACCTGGTGGCGGACGTCGCGGAGATCCTCGCGGAGACCGGGCTCCCGCCCGACCTGCTCCAGTTGGAGCTCACCGAGTCCGCGGTGATGGGCTCGGCGGGCCGCCCGCTCCAGGCCCTTCAGGCCCTGTCCGACATGGGCGTGCACATCGCGATCGACGACTTCGGCACCGGCTACTCCAACCTCGCCTACCTGAGCCGGCTGCCCGTCTCCGTCCTCAAGCTGGACGGGTCGTTCGTGCGCGGTTTCCAGTACGACGAGGGCGGCGCCCACCCCAACCCGGCCGACGAGACCATCGTCGAGGCGATGGTCCAGCTCGCCCACCGGCTCGGGCTCACCGTCACCGCCGAGTGCGTGGAGACCGTCGAACAGGCCTCCCGGCTCGCCCGGATCGGCTGCGACACCGGCCAGGGCTGGCTCTACTCGCGGGCGGTCGCGCCGGACCGGATCGCCGAGATGGTCGCGCTGAGCCCGCAGAAGGTCTGAGCGCCGGTACGTGGACGGCCGCCCCGCTCCGCCACAGGGCGAGGAGCGGGGCGGCCGCGTGTGCGGGGGCGCTCAGGTCAGCAGGCGCCGAGGTCCTGCCAGACGCCCCACTCGCCGGTGGTGCCGGGCTGCTCGCCCTGCGTCCACCACTTGGCCTTCCAGGTGTGACCGCCGTACGAGACCTGCGTACCGCCGCCGTAGGCCGCCGCCTTGTCCCACGCGGTGGCGGTGCAGCCGCCGGGGGCCGGGGACGGGCTGTTGGTCGCGGTCGGCGACGGGGAGCCGGTGGCCGTCGGCGTCGGGTCCGGGGAGGAGGAGGGGGACGAGCCGACCGCGGCCACGATCTCGTTGAGCAGCGTGGTGTTGTCGTCGAGGCCGAGCAGGCTGTACATCATGGCGCCGGCGAGGCCACGCTGGTGGGCATAGTCGGCGCGGGCCTGGATGGACTGCTTGTCGAGGCCGGTGAAGAACTCGCCGTCCTTGTAGAAGTACGAGGCCTTCGCGTCGGCGTCCCAGAACGTGGTCGCCGGGTTGTCGACGATGCCGCCGAGTTCCTTGTAGAGCGCGGTGCCCGCGACCTGGCTGGTGGGCCGGGCATTGGACGGGCCGGTCGCGGTCTGGGCGAGGCCGTTGTTGGCCGCCGGGACGCCCTTCCAGCCGCGGTAGTAGAACTCGTACCCGAGCGTGATCTTGTTGGCCGGGAAGCCGCCCGCGATGCCGTAGGCCGCGTTGCCGTCGATCCAGGAGTCGATCGCGTTGGAGATCGAGTACTTCTGGGTGCCGGGCTTGATCACGTCCGTCGGGTCGTTCGCGGGCGAGACCAGCGGGGACTGGTGGTAGGTGGGCCCGGTCGCGTTCCAGGCGCCGTGCATGTCGTACGTCATGATGTTGGCGTAGTCGAGGGACGCGCCGATCTTGTCCGTCTCGATGTTCTTGATCTTGTCCTGGCCGGCCGGGAGGGCCGCCGTCAGGAGGTAGTGCTTGCCGCCGTGCGCGGCTCCGTACGCATCCAGCTGCGAGCGGAACTCGGCCAGCAGAGCCGTGTAGTTGGCCTTGTCCTCGGCGCCGTAGTGGTTGCCGAGGTGGCCGTCGGGCGAGCCCGGGTACTCCCAGTCGATGTCGATGCCGTCGAAGATCCCGGCCGCCGTTCCGTCGCCGCCGTACCCGCCGTCGACCGGCAGGTTTCCGGCGATGTACTGGTTGATGCAGGAGGAGACGAACTTCTTGCGGCTGGCGTCGGTGAGGGCCGCGTCGTGGAAGTACTTGGAGTACGTCCAGCCGCCGAGGGAGATGTTGATCTTCAGCTTGGGGTACTTGGCCTTGAGCTGCTTGAACTGGTTGAACACCCCGACGATGGGCTGGTTCCAGGTGTCGGCGGCGCCGCTGACGCTGTCGGCGGCCGAGAACGACTTCTGGTAGTCGGCGAACGAATCGCCCGCGCCATCACCGGCGTTGGGGTTGTTGTCGTCGCCCGCCGCCTTGTTCGCCTCGAAACAGGTGAGGTTGGTGGGGTCGATGTTGCCGAACGAGTAGTTGAGGACGTCCAGTTTGCCCGCGATGCCGCGGGTGTCGAGGTGCTTGGGGTAGAAGGCGTTCCCGTACACGCTCCACTGGTCGTAGTACGCGATCTTCACGCCGCCCGTCGAAGGCGCGGCACTCTGGGCGGCGGTCGCGGCGGATGCGGTGCCCAGGCCCGCGAAGGCGGCCAGGGCGCCGGCGGCGAGCACGGCGGTACTCAGGGCGGCAACAAGGGGTCTGCGGCGGTGCAAGACGGCCTCCGGGGGATGCGGCACAGGGGGTGCGGGTGACGGCGGTTGAGGAAGTGATAGCGATCGGATCCCGGCCACGTCAATGGTCTGAACCAAATTGAGGACTAGACCAATCGGGAGGTGAATGCGCCTGTCAGGGGCGGAGTTGAGGCGCCTCGGGCCGCCCGCACCCGGCGATGACTGGCCATGCGCGGCCGCGGGGGCGTCGGGGGACGGGCTGGACCAGTCCTCTCCGGTAACCCAGGTTTTACCGACGTAGCATCGGCGGCATGACCGGCATCCCGACCCTCGTCCTCATCAGCGGCAGCCTGCGCGCCGCCTCCACCAACTCGGCCGTGGTCCGCACGCTCGCGGAACTGGCGGCCGGGCGCGCGAGGGCCGTCACCTACGAAGGCATGGGCGCACTCCCCCACTTCAACCCGGACGACGACACCGAGCCGCTGCCCGCGGAAGTGGTGCGGCTGCGCGCCCTGATCGCGGACGCGGACGCGATCCTGATCTGCACCCCGGAGTACGCGGGCGACCTGCCGGGCTCCTTCAAGAACCTGCTCGACTGGACGGTGGGCGGCGTCGAGATCACGGACAAGCGGGTGGGCTGGATCAACGCGTCGGTCGCCCCGACGGGCGCGGCGGGGGCGCATGCGGCGCTGCGTACGGTGCTGGGTTACACGGGGGCGTTCGTCGTGGACGCGGCGGCCGCCCATGTCCCGGTCCCGCGGGACGCGATCGACCCCGGCTCGGGCCTGGTGGCCGACGTGGCGCTGCGGAACGCTCTGACCGGGGTGGTCAGCACCCTACTGAATGCGGAACCGGCTTGATTTGAGGGCTAGTTGGGCCCCCAACCCCCCTTGCCTTTGGGGGCCCTGGGGAGGAACCCGCGCGCTCCAGAGCGGAGTTGAGCCCCATGCCGCCAAGGGGCGCGGGGAACTGCGCGACCAGCCACGCACGGTCCGCAGACGGCGGGAAACCGGCGGGAGCAGACCCCGGCGCACCCCAGGGCCAGTTGGGAACAACCGCTTCCGCCTCTGTCCGGTCGACCGCAGGCCGTCGTGGGCTGGTCGCGCAGTTCCCCGCGCCCCTAGGGGGTTATAGCTGGGGCAACCCGTACTCGTCAGCGATCAGCTCGTAGGAGCGCACCCTCACCTCGGGCCCATGCGCGTTGGCCGTGATCATCAGCTCATCCGCACCGGTGCGCTTCTGGAGCTCGTCCAGCCTCACCCGCACCTCCTGCGCCGTCCCGGAGACGACGTTCGCCAGCCAGCTGTCCACGAACTCCCGCTCCAGCGCGCTGAATTGGTAGGACTCGGCCTCCTCCGGGGTCGGCACGAGGCCCGGCCGGCCGGTGCGCAGGCGGACCATCGAGAGCGCATTGGTCAGGGTCTGGCGCCGAGCCTCCTTCTCGTCGTCCGCCGCCAGCGCCGAGACTCCGATCAGGGCGTACGGCGCGTCAAGGACCTGCGACGGCCGGAAGGAATCCCGGTACAGGTCCAGCGCCGGAACGGTGTTCGCCGCCGAGAAGTGGTGCGCGAAGGCGAAGGGGAGACCGAGCGTGCCGGCCAGGCGGGCGCTGAAACCGGAGGAGCCGAGCAGCCAGATGGGCGGCCGGGCCGAGGGGCCCTGAACGGGACCCGGCACCGCGTGGATGCGGGCGTACGGGTGCCCGTCGGGGAAGTCGTCGTCGAGGAACCGGGTCAGCTCGGCGAGCTGCTGCGGGAAGTCCTCGGCGCCCTCGTTGAGCCTGTCGGTGCGGCGCAGCGCGGCGGCCGTCGCGCCGTCCGTGCCGGGCGCCCGCCCGAGCCCGAGGTCGATGCGGCCCGGGGCCATCGCCTCCAGCGTGCCGAACTGCTCGGCGATCACCAACGGGGCGTGGTTGGGCAGCATCACACCGCCCGAACCGAGCCGGATGCGCGAGGTGTGCGCGGCGAGGTGGGCGAGGATCACGGCCGGCGCGGACGAGGCGACACCCGGCATGGAGTGGTGCTCGGCGACCCAGTGCCGGTGGAAGCCGCGCCGCTCGGCGAGCTGCGAGATCTCCACGCTGGTGCGCAGGGCACGGTTCGCGGTGTAACCGTTGCCGACGGTCACCAGGTCGAGTACGGACAGGGGTACGGGGGCGGTTCCGACCGCCGTCCCTCGAATCGCATCCACGTCCACCGGTCCGCGCCTCCAGCTCGTCAGGTCGTACGCGTTCTGCGTACGCGAAGCCAAACAGGAGGGTGACTCCGTTTTATTCCCGCGCCACGAATGGCGTGGCCGGGTCACCCCCGGCGAACCGAACCCCGCCAGGGGCGCGGGGAACTGCGCGACCAGCCCACGACGGCCTGCAGTCGACCAATACACATGCGGAAGCGGCTTCCCAACCGACCCCGGGGCGGGCGCGGCGGAGCCGCACAATGTCACAGCCCCGCGCCCCTGGCGGAGCTGGGGCTGGCCCCGCTCGGGGAAGCCGATCCTGCCCAGCCACGTGGCCCGGCACAAACATGGGTACGACACCATTCATGACCGAGCCGAGCGAACTCTTCGACCTGACGGCACGTCAACTCCTGGCCGGCTACCGGGCAGGCACCTTCTCCCCTCTCGATGCGACCCGTTCCGTGCTGGCCCGGATCGAGGCGATCCAGCCCCGCCTCAACGCGTTCGTGCGCATCGACACCGAACCCGCCCTGGCCCAGGCCCGCGCATCCACCGAACGGTGGCGTGCCGGGGAGCCCAAGGGGCTTCTCGACGGGGTGCCCGTGTCCGTGAAGGATCTGCTCCTGCAAGCCGGCGGGCCCACGCTCAGAGGGTCCAACACCACGTCGGAACAAGGGAGTTGGAACGAGGATGCCCCTGCCGTGGCCCGGCTGCGCGAGCACGGGGCGGTGCTGGTCGGCAAGACGACGACCCCCGAGTTCGGCTGGAAGGGCGTCACCGATTCCCCCCGCACCGGCGTCACCCGCAACCCGCACGACCCGACGCGCACGGCGGGCGGCTCCAGCGGGGGCAGCGCGGCGGCCGTCGCGGCCGGGGCGGCGCCGCTCTCGCTCGGCACGGACGGCGGGGGCTCGATCCGCATCCCGGCCTCGTTCTGCGGGGCGTTCGGGCTCAAGCCGACGTACGGCCGGGTCCCGCTGTACCCCGCGAGCTCGTTCAGCGCCCTGTCCCACGTGGGCCCCATCGCCCGGGACGCGGCGGACGCGGCGCTGCTCCTCGACGTGATCAGCGGCGCGGACTGGCGCGACCCGACCGCCCTGGAACCCCCGGCCCACTCGTACGCGGCGGCCCTCGCCGAGGACGCGGAGGCGGGCGTCAAGGGACTGCGCATCGCCTACTCCCCCTCCTTCGGCGGGCAGGTGGCAGTACGCCCGGCGGTCGCGGCGGCGGTACGGGCCGCGGTGACCCGGCTCGCCGACCTGGGCGCGCATGTGGAGGAGGCCGACCCCGACTTCGCGGACCCGGTCGACGTCTTCCACACCCTGTGGAGCGCCGGAACGGCTCGCCTGGTCGATCAACTGGGCGCACAGCTAAGGGACTTGCTCGATCCGGGGCTGCGGCAGATGGCGGTGCGCGGTGCGCGGCTCTCCGGGCTGGAGCTGCTCGCCGCGCAGACGGCCCGCCTGGAGCTCGGCCGCCGGATGGCCCGCTTCCACCAGCGGTTCGACGTCCTGGTGACGCCGACGCTGCCGATCACCGCCTTCGAAGCGGGCCGGGAGGCTCCGACGGGCTCCGCCCTGCAGCGCTGGACCGGATGGACCCCGTTCACGTACCCGTTCAATCTGACCCAGCAGCCGGCAGCGACGGTCCCGGTCGGCATGGACGCGGACGGCCTTCCGATCGGCCTCCAGCTGATCGCGGCGCGCTACCGGGACGGGGTCGTGCTGCGGGCCGCCGCGGCCTTCCCGGAGCGCCCGATGGAGTGAGCCCGACGGGCGGGCCCGGGCGGCGCCCCGAAAAATAGGGGGCATGGGCCGAGTAAAGGGGGGTAGCCGCGCCGCCATGGCCCGAGCTACCTCACGCCCCAGACCCTCCATACCCAGGCGAACCCTGCTCACCGGCACCGCCGCCGTCGCCCTCACCGGCGCCGCCGCCTGCTCCCGCGTCCCCCAGGGCGGCGCGCTGGCCCGCCTCAAGTCGCAGGGCGCGGTACGCCTCGGCATCGCCGGTGAGGTCCCGTACGGGTATGTGAACGACCAGGGCGAGTTCACCGGCGAGGCCCCCGAACTCGCCAAGGTGATCTTCAAGCGGCTCGGCATCGGCCGCGTACAGCCCGTGGCGACCGACTTCTCCTCGCTGATACCCGGGCTCAACTCCCAACAGTTCGACGTCGTTTCCGCCGGGATGTACATCAACAAGGACCGCTGCGCGCAGGTCCTGTTCGCGGACCCCGAGTACCAGATGCTGGACGCGTTCATCGTCCGCAAGGGCAACCCGAAGAACCTGCACAGCTACGAGGACGTGGTCCGCGGCGAGGCGCGGTTCGCGACCGGCACCGGCTACGCCGAGATCGGCTACGCCACCGCCGCCGGCTACCCCGAGAGCGACATCGTCATCCTCCAGGACCAGGTCGCGGGCCTGAACGCGGTCGAGTCGGGCCGCGTCGACGTCTTCGCCGGGACCTCGCTCACCGTGCGCGAGGTGGTGAAGAAGAGCTCGAAGGCCGAGGCCACCCAGCCGTTCGCGGCGGTCGTCGACGGCAAGAAGAAGATCGACGGCGGCGGCTTCGCCTTCCGGCCCACCGACGGCCCGCTGCGCGACGCCTTCAACACCGAGATCCACCGCATGAAGCAGAGCGGCGAGCTGTTCCGGATCCTGCGGCCGTTCGGCTTCACGCAGGCCGAGATGACCACCCTGACCGCCAAGGAGCTGTGCCGATGACGGCGGGACTGTGGCAGCACTGGGTGCTGCCGGGAATCTGGATCACGGTCCAACTGACCGTGTACAGCGCTGTGTTGGCGGCAGCGGTAGCGTTCGGCGTCGGCATCGCCCGCACCCACCGCTCGCGCCTGGTGCGCTTCCTTGCGGCCGCGTACACGGAGATCTTCCGCGGGACCTCGGCCCTTGTCCTGATGTTCTGGCTGTTCTTCGTGCTGCCGCCGCTCGCGGGCTGGCAGCTCGTCCCGATGTGGGCGGCGGTGCTCGCGCTCGGCCTCTCCTACGGTGCGTACGGCGCGGAGATCGTGCGCGGCGCGCTGAATTCGGTGGCGCCCGCCCAGCGCGAGGCCGGCATCGCGCTGAGCTTCACGCCCTGGCAGCGGATGCGTCTCGTGCTGCTGCCGCAGGCGGTGCCGGAGATGATCCCGCCGTTCTGCAACCTGCTCGTCGAACTGCTCAAGGGGACCGCCCTGGTCTCGCTGCTCGGGGTGGGCGACGTGTCGTTCGCGGCGTACCTGGTGCGGCTCGCCACGCAGGACAGCGCGCAGATCTACTCCATCACGCTGGTCATCTACTTCGTCCTCGCCTTCGGAATCACCCGTGGCATGAAGGCACTTGAACGCCGCACCAAGGCGAATCTGGGGGTGGCCAAGTGAATTGGGACTGGTCCGCGGTCTGGGACTTCATGCCGCGCTTCGGGGACGGCGTGCTCACCACGCTGCAGATCCTCGCGCTCGGCTCCCTCATCTCCTTCAGCCTGGGCCTGGTGTGGGCGCTGGCCTTCCGGGCGCCGACCCGCTTCGTGCGCTGGCCGGTCAACCTGATCACGGAGTTCATCCGCACCACGCCCCTACTGGTGCAGCTGTTCTTCCTGTTCTTCGTGCTGCCGGAGTGGGGCGTGAAGTTCTCCGCGCTGACCACCGGCGTCCTCGCCATCGGCCTGCACTACTCGACGTACACCGCGCAGGTCTACCGGGCCGGCATCGACGCCGTGCCCAAGGGCCAGTGGGAGGCGGCGACCGCGCTGAGCCTGCCCGCGCACCGCACCTGGTTCGCGGTGATCCTGCCGCAGGCGGTCCGCCGCATCGCGCCCGCGCTCGGCAACTACGTCATCTCCATGCTGAAGGACACCCCGCTGCTCGCCGGGATCGGCGTCCTGGAGATGCTCCAGCAGTCCCGCCTGGCGGGGGCGAGCACCTTCCAG
Organism: Streptomyces sp. NBC_00212; assembly: GCF_045206365.1. Lineage (NCBI taxonomy): Bacteria > Bacillati > Actinomycetota > Actinomycetes > Kitasatosporales > Streptomycetaceae > Streptomyces > Streptomyces sp. NBC_00212. The sequence continues at coordinate 5,515,320 of NZ_CP108115.1, read as the reverse complement.
TACACCGAGCCGCTGACCGTCGTCGGCGTCGCCTTCATCCTCATCGCCTATCCGGCTTCGCTGTTCGTACGAGCCCTGGAGCGCCGCCTTGTCCGCTGACACCCAGATCGACCTGCCCGTGAAGAAGCAGAGCAGCACCGAGCTGATCCGCTTCGAGAACGTCACCAAACGCTTCGGCGACAACACCGTCCTCGACGACCTCTGCTTCACCGCCCGCAAGGGCAAGCACGTCACCCTGATCGGCCCGTCGGGCTCCGGCAAGACCACGATCCTGCGGCTGCTCATGACCCTGGAGACGCCCGACTCGGGCATCATCCAGGTCAACGGGACGCGGCTGCACCCGGCCGGCGAGAAGGAGCGCCGGGAGGCCCGCAAGAAGATCGGGATGGTCTTCCAGCAGTTCAACCTGTTCCCCAACATGAGCGTGCTGCGCAACATCACCGAGGCCCCGGTCCGGGTGCTCGGCCTGTCCCCCGACGAGGCCGAGGCGCGGGCGCGCGAGCTGCTCGACCTGGTGGGCCTGGGCGAGAAGCGCGACGCGAAGCCCACCCAGCTGTCCGGCGGGCAGCAGCAGCGCGTCGCGATCGCGCGGGCGCTGGCCATGCGCCCGCAGGTGCTGCTCCTCGACGAGGTGACCTCCGCGCTCGACCCGGAACTGGTCGCCGGCGTCCTCGACCTGCTGCGCGACATCGCCCGTACGACCGACATCACGATGCTCTGCGTCACGCACGAGATGAGCTTCGCGCGGGACATCTCGGACGAGGTGATGATGTTCGACGCGGGCAAGGTCATCGAGTCGGGTCCGCCCGAGAAGATCTTCGGCGATCCGGAACACGAGCGTACGCGTGAGTTCCTCGGCGCAATCGCCTGAGCACGCGCCGTGCACGACCCTGACCTCACGTTCCGGCCATCCGAGCGCCCCCCGATCGTGACTCTGGCATATGCCACGGTGGCGCGTCCCAGCTTATGGCCCTGGAACGCGCCATCAATCTTGTCAACACCCCCACCGGAAAGGGGTCTTGGCGGCTATCGTGGAACAGCAGACCTGCCACCTTCGCAGTTCGACCTGCTAGGGGGAAACCGTGGCGCTGAAGCCAGAGCCGACCGCGCCGTTCCATTCGGTGCAGTACGTCCTCCGAGTCCTGGAGGCGATCTCCAGGCACGGCGGCGGTGTGACCGATGTCCAGATCGCGCGCGAGACGGGCCTCCCCACCGCCCATTTGACCTCGATGCTGCTCATGCTGCGGCGCGAGGGATACGTCGAGCAGGTGGCCGACGGCGCCTATGTGATCGGCGACTCGATGGTCCTGCTCGGCTCGGGCGCCGCCCGCCAGCAGGCCCTGGAGACCAAACTCCAGGACACCCTCATGGCCCTGCGCGACTCGGTGGGCGCGGCCGTCTACATCAGCCGCTACATCGACGGCGAGGTCAAGATCACCCAGTACGCGGACGGGCCGACCGCCCCGAAGGTGAACGAGTGGGTCGACTTCAAGTCGGCGGCGCACGCGAGCGCGGTCGGCAAGTGCCTGCTGACCCAGCTCGACCAGAACGGCCGCCGCGATCACCTCTCGCGCCACAAGATCGCCCGGCTCACCTCGCGGACGATCACCAGCGAGAAGGTGCTCTTCTCGAAGCTCGACAGCCAGCCGGCCACCGTGCCGGTGCTCGACCTCCAGGAGTACGCGGTGGGCACGGTCTGCGCGGCCGTCCCGCTGACCGCCGGTTCGGCCGTGGGCTGCCTGGCCCTGTCGATGCCGATCGAGCACGCCCACCGGCTGCGCGCCGCGGCCGACACCCTCAACCGCAGGGCCGCCCCGGTGGTGCTCTCGCTGGCCATCTGACCGTCCCGGCGCAGCCCGGTCCCGAGGTGGTCAGGAGCACCCCGAGGGACCAGGTAGTATTTTCTCTGTCAGCAGGCGCCGCTAGCTCAGTTGGTTAGAGCAGCTGACTCTTAATCAGCGGGTCCGGGGTTCGAGTCCCTGGCGGCGCACAGACGGAGAAAGCCCCTCGCGAAAGCGGGGGGCTTTTTCGTACGTGCGGGCGGGTGCGCGGGGGCCGTGTGAGGCTGGGAGGCGTTGGATGCCGCCGCTTCCCGGAGGGACCCCGCATGACCCAGACCCCGTACGCATGGATGGGCGGTCAGGCCGCCCTGGACCGGCTGACCGAGGTGTTCTACCGGCAGGTGCACAAGGATCCCGTCCTGGCCGAGGTCTTCGCGAACGCGGGGCCCGACCACCCCCACCACGTGGCGATCTGGCTCGCCGAGGTGTTCGGCGGCCCCGCCGAGTACAGCGCGCACCACGGCGGGCACGCCCACATGGCGACGATGCACCTGGGCCGGGGCATCACCGAGGAGCAGCGCCGCCGCTGGATCGCCCTCCTGATGGACGCCGCCGACGAGGCGGAGCTGCCGCGGGATCCCGAGTTCCGCGCGGTCTTCGCGTACTACATCGAGTGGGGCACGCGGATGGCGCTGCTGTACTCGGGCCCGAACCCGCCCACTCCCTCCCCCGACGCCCCTGTGCCGAAGTGGGGGTGGAACCAGACCCCGCCGTGGGAGCCGGGGAGCTGACCCACGACAGCTGACCCACGACAGCCGCCGACCCACGACAGCGCGACTCTTCGAGCGATCCAGAAATTTATACGGACGTCTTAAACGCCAGTACTAGACAGACGTTTAAGACGCTCGTACATTGCTGTCATGACGAACTCGACGAGCACCACAGCGAGCACCACCGGCGGGGCGGGCCTCCGCGCCGGGCGCAGGGAATGGACCGCCTTCGTGGTCCTCCTGCTGCCCCTCCTCCTCGTCTCGATGGACGTCTCCGTCCTCTACTTCGCGCTCCCCTCCATCAGCCGCGAGCTCGACCCCTCCGCCACCCAGCAGCTGTGGATCATCGATGTGTACGCCTTCGCGCTCGCCGGGCTGCTGATCACGATGGGCTCGCTCGGCGACCGGATCGGCCGCCGCAAGCTGCTCCTCTTCGGTGCCGCCGCCTTCGGCGTCGCCTCGGTGACCGCCGCGTACGCCACCAGCGCCGAGATGCTCATCGCCGCACGGGCGCTGCTCGGGATCGGCGGGGCCACCCTGATGCCCTCGACGATGGGCCTGGTCCGCAACATGTTCCGCGACGACAAGCAGCGCGGTCAGGCGATCGGCATCTGGTCCGGCGCCATGGCGGGCGGTGTCGCGCTCGGCTCGGTGATGAGCGGGATCATGCTGGAGCACCTGTGGTGGGGCTCGGTCTTCCTGATCAACGTACCCGCGATGGTGCTGCTCCTGATCCTGGCGCCGCTGCTCGTCCCGGAGTTCAAGGACCCGGCGCCCGGCAGGTTCGACCTGCTGAGCGTGCCGCTGTCGATGGGCGCGGTGCTGCCGGTGGTGTACGGCCTCAAGGAGTTCGCGGCCGACGGCTTCTCCGCGCTCAGCGTGATCTGCGTCGCGGTGGGCCTCGTCCTCGGGACCGTCTTCGTACGCCGTCAGCTCACCCGGCGCGACGCGATGATCAGCCGTGAACTGTTCCGCCCCGGCCGGGGGTTCGGCGCCGCGATCTCGCTCAACACCATCGCCGCGTTCGCCATGATGGGCTCGGCCTACTTCACCACCCAGTACCTCCAGTCCGTGCTCGACATGAGCACCCTGCGGGCCGCGCTGTGGAGCGTCGCCCCCTCGCTCGCCATCGGCGCCGCCGCTCCCACGGCAACTGCCGTGGCGCAGAAGGTGAACCGGGCGTACGTCATCGCGGCTGGCTTCGTGATCGGCGCCGCCGGCTACGCACTCCTGGCGCTCGCCGGGACCGATTCGCTGTGGACCGTGCTGGCCGGTGCGGCGGTCATCGGCATGGGCATCGTGACGGTGATGGCCCTCGTCTCCGACATGGCGCTGGCCTCGGCCCCCGCCGAGAAGGCGGGCTCTGCGGCCTCGCTGCTCGAAACGGGGCAGGAGTTCGGCGGGGCGCTCGGCATGGCGGTGCTCGGCTCGATCGGCACCGCGGTCTACCGCTCCGACCTGCCGGCCTCGGCCCCGGCCGCCGCCCGCGAAACCCTGGGCGCGGCGGTCGCCGGCACCGACCGGGCGCTGGCGGGCCTCGCCCAGCAGGCCTTCGTGCACGGCATGCAGTACGCGGCGGTCGGCGGCACGCTGATCCTGGTGATCGCGGCGGTGCTTGCGGCGGGGATGCTGCGGGGTCCGGCCGCGGCGGCGAAGGCCGCGGCTCAGGCACAGGGCGCCGAGGGCGACGGCAGCGAGGTGGCCCCGGCCAGGATCTCGGAACCGGCGATGTGAACCCGGTACGTACGCGTACCCCCTGTGTCACCGAAGGGCCGGCCATCTATCTCCCGATGGCCGGCCCTTCGGGGCGCTCGACAAAGACGACGCGGGTCAACTACCCAATTCCGCAAGGACAGTTGCGGCCTGATGGTCGGCACCGAGGCGGTTGGGGTGGAACGGGACGGCGGGCCCCGGCGGGTTGCTGGACACCGGCATGAAGCCCTCGACCCAGCGTGTATCGGCGGCCTTGCAGATGTCGTGCCCGAGGCTTCCCCGGTACGTGTCGACGAACCGGGCCCCGCCCTCCGCCGCGGCGGAGGCGAGCATGGCGTTCAGCTCCTTGAGCCGGGCGCCGAACCAGGTCAGGTCCTCGTCGAGGATCGGCACCCGTGGATAGCAGCCGCGGTCGGTGGCGACCCCCGCCAGATAGTCGACGACCAGCACCGTGGCGTGGGGCGAGCGCTCGTGGATGCCCTCCAGTACGCCGGTGATCCGCGACTTGGCGGCGGCGATCTGCTGCGACATCAGGTCCCTGTCGCCGGGCCTGGCGAACCTGGTCCGGCACGGGCCGGCGAGCGGGGCGGGCAGCGGGTTGATACAGCCGAGCACCACGCCCTCCAGCCCGGCGTCATTGCCGCCGATGCCGACGGTGACCAGGTCGGTGGTGGGGGTCAGCCGGTCGAACTGGGCCGGGTTCACCCCCTGCGACAGCAGCAGCGCCTGGCCGACGTTCTGCGGCGCGGTCATCTCGGCGGTGGTGGCGCCGCCGCAGGTCGCGTCCCGGAACGCCGCCACACCGAGCCGGGCGGCGACCTGCTTGGGGTAGTTCCAGCTGCTCTGGGCACAGCCGACGGGGGCGTAGGTGTGATCGATGCCGAGGAAGGTGACATCGGCGGACCAGGAGTCGCCGAGGGCGACGTACTCATGGAACCGGGGGGCCTTGTGGGCTGCCCGACCGGCAGGCGCGGTACGGGACGCGGCCGTCACGGGGGCCGGGGCGGCGGGGGCGGCCGCGCCGGCGAGCAGGGTGGTGGTGAGGGCGAGGGCGGTGAGGAGGAGGCGGGGGTTCACGCGCCTATCCACCCATTGCGGGGCGGGGTGTCGGGGGACCCTGGCCGATGATTCACCCGGGCGCGGGATCAGGTGCGACTGGGCTGGCCGGTTCTGCCCGCCCCGACGGGGGGCCGCCCTGGGGCTCCGCCCCAGGACCCCGGATCTGCGGCTCCGCCGCGCGGCCTCCGAGGGTGAGGAAGAGCGAAGCCGGATCCCTGGGGCTCGGCTCATCCAGCGCTGCGTCACGGGCGGGTGGGTGGGCCCCCCGGGGCCCGGGGCAACTGCCCGGTGGCGTCCTCCTTCGACAGTCTCCGGTAGGACGCCGCCCCCGGCGGCCGCCACCACACCTCCCCCGCCCCCTCCCAGAACCCCTCCCGCCGCAGCACAGCCCGGTGCACCTTGTTCGTGGCCGTCACCGGAAGCCCCGGCAGCAACCTCACGAACCGCGGCGCCATCTTCGTACCCAAGTCCGGTTGGGTGGAGAGGAATTCGAGGAAGGCCGCCGGGTCGAAGCCCGGGTCGAGCCCGCCCCGCAGGGACAGTGCTGCCATCACCTGGTCGCCCGTGACCGGGTCGGGGACCGCGTACACCGCCACCCCCGTCACCCGCTCCCACCGCGCCAGGATGTTCTCGATCATCGCCGCGGCCAGGTTCTCGCTGTCCACCCGGAGGCGGTCGTCCGCCCGGGCCGCGAAGTACAGGAAGCCTTCCGTGTCGCGGTAGAAGAGGTCGCCCGTCCAGTACCACCCGCCCCGGCGGCGTTCCGCGTCCGCGGAGGCGTTGCGCCAGTAGCCCTCGAAGGGGCTGGGCCCCCTGTTCACCAACTCTCCTATCGCGGCAGCCCCGTTGAGGAGGCGGCCCGAGCCGTCGAAGCGGGCCCGTTCGCACTCACGGCCCGACGCGTCGACCACCGCCAGGTCGCCGCCCGGCGCGGGCCTGCCTATCGCCCCCGGTGGCGTCCCCGGCGTGCGCTGGATCGCGGCCCCGCCCTCGGAGGACCCGTACCCCTCGACGAGCCGCACCCCGAACCGCTGCGCGAACCGGTCCGCGTCCACCGCCCCCGCCTCGGTCCCGAACCCGATCCGCAACGAGTGGTCCCGGTCCTCCGCCCGCTCGGGAGTCGCGAGCAAGTACTGGATCGCCCGGCCCACGTAAGTGAAGTACGTCGCCCCGTACGCCCGTACGTCCGCCACGAACCCCGACGCCGAGAAGCGGTCCCTCAGCGCCACCGTCGCGCCCGCCGTCAGCGCCGGCGCCCAGTTCGCGATCACCGCGTTGCCGTGGAACATCGGCATGCAGATGTAGTGGACGTCGTCCCGGCCCGTCCCGAAGTGGCTCACCAGCGACTCGCCCGCCGCGGCAAGCCGGCCCTGGCTGCAGATCGCGGCCTTGGGGGCGCCGGTCGAGCCCGAGGTGAAGTACAGGAGGAACCGGGTGGCGGGGCCGACCGGGCCACCCACCGTCGACTCGCCCGGCTTCGCTCCCTCGTACGGCGCGAGGAGCTGCTCGTACGCCTCCGTGTCCGTCACCAGAACGCGTACGCCCGGCAGTTCGAGACCGTCGAGCAGGGGAAGGTGTACGCGCCCGGTGACCAGGACCCGGCATTCGGTGTGCAGGATGTCCCGGGCCAGCTCGGGGCCGCGCCGGGTGGGGTTGATACCCGCCACGGCGGCCCCGGCCAGAGCCGCCGCGCTGAGCCAGAGCGGGAATTCGGGGGTGTTGTCGAGCAGGACCCCGAGGTGCGGCTCGACACCTCGGGGCAACAGCTCGGTCAGGAGCGCGGCGCGGGCGGCGGCGCCCGCGGCGATCTGGTGGTGGGTGAGTTCCAGATCGCCGTACCGCAGTCCGGTCCGCCCGTCGCCCCACTGGCGCCGCACGTACTCCGACACGGTCGATGCGATCGATGCGGTCGACGCACTCTTCTTGATGGCGGTCATGGCGCCGCACCGTAGTTGACGAACTGTCAGAACTGAACGTCCGAGCACGCGTAGAAGGCGTTTCCGGTGTCCGCGATCGTCCACACGGCCAGGATGACGTGATGACCGGTCCGGCCGGTGGGGATGGTGCCGTCGTGCGAGAGCGTGGCCGGGGGCTGCTTCCCGCCGTACGGGACGATGAGGAACGGCTGGGTGTCGAGCGCGGCCCGGGTGAGTTTCCGGGTCGGGTCCCAGCCCTGCTTGGTGAGGTAGTAGCGGAAGTCGGTCGTGGCGTGGCGGGCGGTGAACTGCCAGCGGAACGTGTAGGTCTGACCACCCGTCAGTTTGGTGGTGGGCCAGCCGGCGCCGCCGCGCGGGTCGTCGAGCTGGGCGAATCTGCTGTTGCCGCCCGCGCAGATCGTCTGGTCGGCGGGGCCAGCCGCCGGGAAGCCCTTGGGGCCCTCGACGGACTGCGGCTCCCACTGGATGTCACCGCAGTTGGTGACCGTGCCGTTGGCGCAGAGCTTCTGCCGGCTGATCGGCTGGTCGGTGTAGCCGTGGCTGCTCGCGCTGCCGGTCGCGAGCAGGGACGCGCCGACGACGGCGAGCCCCACCACAGCGGCACCGAGCCGCTGCTTCTTTCGCATGCTGACCACTCCTGGAGAACGTGGGGGAGTTCCTTGGATGGAGCTGCACGCGTGCGGTATCTCATGTTCCGGTCTAGACCAACTCCCAGACTATTGACGGGAGTTGAGCGTGTCCAGGCCAAGCGCCGCATGAGATTGCGGCGCTCCCCCTGCGTCCCTGCGTCCCTGCGTCCCTGCGTCCCTGCGTCCCTGCGTCCTCAGCCGCCCTCCCCCGTCCCCCGTCCCGTGTAGAACGCCACCGTCAGGTCCTTCACCAGGGCCTTGCGCTCGTAGTCGTCGAGCTCCACCAGACCCCGCGAGGTCAGCCGGTGCACGGTGTCCTCGACCGCGTCCACCACCGAGGTCAGCACAAGGTCGCGGTGGCGGGCGTCGAGCGCCGCGACCCGCTGCCGGCGCATCGCCGCCGCCACCTCGGGCGCGTACTCGATCCGGGTCGGCTGCGCCGAGTACAGCTCGATGCCGACCGCCTCCCCCTCCGACTTCAGCAGGCGGGTCAGCGCGTCGCCGACGGCCTCCGCGTTGCGCAGGGTGGGCGCGTCCTCGTGGAAGGCGTCGGCCGGGAGCTGCGAGAGGATCCGGACCATCGCCGCCTCCACCTGCTCGCGCAGATACCTCTCGTGGTCGGCGACGGCGAGCGCGGCCCGCGCGGTGTCCCGGATCCGCCACACCACCATGACCACCACCCGCAGCGCGGTCCCGTTCGCGTCGACCGCGCCCATCGGCTCGCTGCGCCAGTGCCGCAGCCGCAGGTCGACGCGGCGACGCAGCATCAGCGGGCTCATCCACACCAGGCCGGTGCGCCGCACGGTCCCCCGGTAGTCGCCGAACAGCGAGAGCACCCAGGCGTACCCGACGCGCCCGCGCCCGAGCCCGCCGAACGCGAGCACCACCACGGTCACCCCGAGGGCGAGCAGCCCCCAGTGTTCGAGGCCGATCCCGTGGTACGGGTACGAGGGCAGCCGCAGCAGCACGGTCACCAGTCGGGGCAGGGCGCCGATCCGCCAGATCAGCGCCGCGCAGCCCGCGAGCGCGAGCAGCCCGGCGGCGACGGCCGCCCCGCCGGGCAGCACCGGCCCCGGCCGCTCCGCGATGCGCGGGTCGACCGGGGGCGCGGGCCTGGCCGGGGCCGCGACGACCGTGCGCGCGCCCGCCTGTCTTGGGGGCCTCGCGATCGGCCGGGGGACGGCCTGATCCGCTGCGGGGACGACCCGGTTGGGCCCGGTGGCCTCGCGGAACAGCAGGTGGACCGGGATCGCGGCGGTGCTCTCGCTGCTGATCACGGTCACCCGGCGCCCGGAGCCCGGCGCCGCGATGGCAGGGATCCGGGGCGGCTCGGCGCCGTCGGGCGGGGTCGGGGTGGGGGTCTGCATGCTCGTCGTTCCTTCCGTGATGCCGTCATGCCGTCATGTCGTGATGTCGTGGTGCGGTTGTTCCGTGGTGCGGTTATTCCGTGGTGCGGTTATTCCGTCGTGCCCTCACGGCGTCATTCCGTGAGGCCGTCATTCCCGTCGTGGCGTCCCGCCGTCACGCGAAGAGCCGCCGCCAGGTCTCTGGGCCGGGGTAGCCGTCGGCCTCCGCGCCGGACCAGCCCTGGGCCCGCTGGAACGCCTCGACGTTGCGCCGGTCCTCCTCGCTCCAACTCGGCCCGGGCCCCGCGGTGTAGTACCTGCCGAACCCCTTCTTCACGAGCTGCAGGCCGAGCCGGGTGACGAACGGACTGCCCTGGCCGGGCCGGAAGTAGCTCAGGCCCGGGTACGCGGGCCGCACGGCCTGCGAGCCGCCCGGAGCCGGGGCCGTGGTCGGGGCTGTGGTCGGAGCCGGAGCCGTGGTCGGGGCCGTGGCTGGAGCCGGAGCCGTGGCCGGAGCCGTGGCCGGAGCCGGAGCCGTGGCCGGAGCCGAGGCCGTAGTCGGGGCCGACGCCGGGACCTGGGACTGGGCCGGAGCAGGAACCTGAGGCTTGGCCGGCGCCGGGACTTGGGACTGGGCCGGAGCAGGAACCTGAGGCTTGGCCGGGGCCGGGGCTTGAGGCTTGGCAGGCGCCGGGACCTGCGGCTTGGCCGGGGCCGGGCCCGTCCCGTCGGGGGCGATGTCCTTGCCGCCGCCCTTCACAAGCAGCGCCCAGGTCTGCGGCCCCGGGATCCCGTCGGCGCCGTCGCCGGTCCAGCCCTGTGCCTCCTGGAAGGCGCGGGTCGCGTTCAGGTCGGCCGAGGTCCAGCGCGGCCCCGGCCCCTCGCTGTAGAAGCGGCTTCCGCCGCGCAGCACCAGCATCTGGCCGAGCCGGGTGACATAGCTGTTGTCGGCGCCGGGCCCGAACTGCGCGGTGCCCGGGAACGCCAGGCTCTGGAGCTGCGTGGGGGGCTCCGTGGGGGGCTCCGTGACGGTCTCCCCGCCGCCACTGCCGGAGGCGAGCGCCTTGTACCGGTAGGGCAGGTACTTGGCCGAGTTCTTCCAGTACGCGTACGGGGTGGCCTGCTTGCGGGTGCCGGGCGGGGTCTGTTCGTAGGCCGTGTAGTAGTTGTGCGTGTGGTCCGTCCAGCCGCCGAAGATCACCACGTGCGAGCCCTTGTTGGGGTTGCTCGGGTTGTGGAAGAGCAGGATGTCGCCGGGCTGGAGCTGGTTGCGCGTCGTCCGCACGGCGAACTCGTCCAGGCTCCCCGTCCACTCGTTGGTGCCGAGGTTCCACGCCATCGACACATAGCCGGAACAGTCCTGCCGGTACCCGTCCGCCCAGTACGCCTCCATGTCGTACGGGACCGACGCGGCCACCCAGGTCTTGGCCCGGTTGATGATCTCGGCCCGGGTGATCGGGCGCGGCTTGACGGGCCCGTGCGCGGGCTGGCCCGGTGCGCCGTGCAGCCCGCTGGGGCCGCCCTGCTCGGTGGGCGGCCCGGGGTCGGCGGGCATGCTGGCGCCGGTTCCGCCGGGCAGCGGGACGGGGACGGCGGCGGCCGGCCCCGAGCCGCCGAGCACCACCGAGGCCGCGGTGGCCGCCACCAGCGCGCGCCGGGCGCCGCCGCTCGCCGCGGGGTGGCCGCCGTCGCGCACCGGGAGCAGTCGCAGCCGCCGGCGGTCCGCGCAGCCGGAGCAGCCGCACTCCCTCGCGGGCTCGTAGTCCTCGAACACCGGCCCCGGTGCGCTGGCCTTCATCCGCTCCCCCTCCCGTTCGTTCCGCTCTAGGAGACTTCGAAGATCTTTTCCGCACTTCCGCGCGGACAGCAGTGTCGCGATTGTCATAATGAGTGGCAGTTTGACGGAACGAAAGGGATAAAACGAACATCTGACAGCGTGGCGCTGGTCAAAACCACCCTCTGGAGTCCGGTAAAGTTTTCCGGGTCAGCAGGCGCCGCTAGCTCAGTTGGTTAGAGCAGCTGACTCTTAATCAGCGGGTCCGGGGTTCGAGTCCCTGGCGGCGCACGCACCACCGAGGCCCCCTCGCCCAGCGCGAGGGGGCCTCGGTCGTTCCCGAAGTCCGGCGCGACCGCCCGTGCCCGCCGCTCCCGGCGCCCCGACGCATCGCTCAGCGAGAATTGCTCGCCAGACCCAGGGCGTATTCCGGCCACCACGCGCCTGCCCGAGGGCCGCCGCGGCACGGGCCGTCCGACTCCCCCGGGCGCTTCACCCAGACGTAGGCGTCGACCGGGCCGCCCCCCGTATCCGTCGTCGGACGTTCGCCGAGGGCCCGGCCCGGCGGGTTGCACCAGTTCTCGGCGGGGTCGCCCTGCGTATAGGGGCCGTTGCCGTTGCGGCTCGTGTCGATCACGAAGTGCTTGCCGCCGACCTTCGCCGACAGGCGCTCCCCGAACTCCCGGCTCGCCCGCGTGGTCTGGAAGTTGGAGACGTTCACCGCGAATCCGTCGGCGCTCTCGATGCCCGCCCGCCGCAGCGCTTCGTCCAAGCTGTCCGGGGAGTGCCATCCCGCGTTGCCCGCGTCCACGTACACCTTCGCCGTCTGCTGCCGCTTGAGCCGCTCGACGGCGCTCTTCAGGAGCGCGTAGCGCGCCGCGTGAAACGCGCGGGGGGTGCAGCCGTCGACGAGGTGCAGGACGGCGTCCGGTTCGAGGACGACCGTGGTGGGGCGGTCACCGATGCCGCGGGCCACCTGGTCGACCCAGCCGCGATAGGCGTCGTCGTCGGGGGCGCCCCCCTTGGAGAACTGCCCGCAGTCGCGGTGCGGGATGTTGTAGAGGACGAGCAGTGCCGTGCGACCGGCCTTGGCGGCGGCCTCGGTGTAGCCGCGCACCACCGCCTCCGGGTCGCTCCCGGCGATCCACTCGCCCACCGGCTGCTCGGCGATCTTCCTGATGAGCGCGGCCTTCGCACCGTCACCGGCCTTCGTGTACGCGGCCAGCTGACGCGCCGCGCTGGTGTCCGGGTCCACCCAGAACCGGCCCGTGGCGGGCGGGGGCCGGGACGGTTCGGAGGGTGTCGGGCTCGGGGCCGGACCCTTGCCGGCGCCGCCGCAGCCCGAAGCGAGGAGAGCCGTCGCGGCGGCCACCGCGCAGGACCGCACGCCCGGCAGGGCCAAACTCCCTTGAATCCAGGCCGAGTTGATCTGTCGCGTCACGGCCCGGCCACCCCTGTCGGCTCTCAACTCAGCGTGTCGGCAAAGGGACTTGGCGTTAACTGGACCTAGGCCCAGGGCGCCGATCGGTTCTAGAGTGGGGGCGCCGCCCCCCGCCCCGGTCGCCCCGGTCGCCCCACGAGCCCCCGACCGCCCTGTCGGCCTGTGTTCGGACACGGGCCCCGAACCTCCCGCGGCGGTGCCGGGCTTCTCCCGCAGCCCGTGCGCCGGCGGTCGAGGACCAGCCCGGTCGGCGGCTCCGGGGGGAGCGGGCCGTCGGCCGGGCCAGGTGCCGGGTGGCCGCCCGAGGTCCGGGCCCGGCCTCCCGCGCGGGGCGCTCAGGGCTTCGGCGGCTTCGCAGGGGCCGCGTCCCTCGCGTCGGTCAGATAGGCCGAGACCACCACGTTGGCGGTGTAGGCCTTCGTCCGGTGGTCGTACGTTCCGCCGCAGGTGATCAGGCGCAGCTCGGCCCGCCCGCGCCGCCGGGGGCCGTACACCTTCGCCGCGTCGAAGTGGCTGCGCGGGAAGACCTGGACGTCGTCGATGGTGAACTCGGCGACCGAGCCGTCGGTGCGGGTCACCTTGATGTGCTGGCCGGTGCGGACGGCGCTCAGGCCGTAGAACACGGCCGGCTTGCTCCGGGTGTCCACGTGCCCGACCAGGAGGGCGGCGCCCGCCTCGCCGGGCCGGGTCCCGCTGCCGAACCAGCCGACCGTGCCGGGCCGGTCGTACGGCGGCGGGTCGACGGCGCCGTCGGCGTCCAGGCCGCGCGGCACGACCGGCGCGGCGACGCCTACGGAGGGGATCTCCACGCGCTGCGGCGACGCGCCCTTCAGCGGGTCGTGCGCGGGCGGCAGCGGCACACCGAGCGGGCGGCCCACCGCCGCGATGTCGCCCGCGGTGGGCGCCGACGTACTGACGGAGCCGCTGGAGGCGTCCCGGCCCCACAGCCACAGGCCGAGCAGCAGCACGGCCCAGGCGAGGCCCGTGATCGGCCGCCCGCTACCCCGCGCCGAGGACATCTCAGTCGCCGCCGCCGCGCCGGCGCCGCACGCTGCGGGACGCCACGGCGACCGCAGCGACGGCCGCGAGCACGAGGCCGATCACCGCGTGCCGGGTGCCGGGGCCCTGCTCCTTGGCCCCGCCCGCGGCAACCGTCGCCGCACCGCCGCCGCCCGCGTGCACGGGTCTGTACGGGGTGGCGTGGGAGTGCTCGCGGTCGCTGTCGTTGTCGCGGCGCCCGTTGCCGTGGACGACGGTGAGGCGGCCGCTCGCCTTGCCGGAGCTGTCCTTGCAGTTGACCCAGATGTCGTAGTCGCGGTCCTGTGCGTCGGAGCGGATCCGCGCCCGGGCGAACAGGGCGCCGCCGGCGGCGGGCGAGAAGCGGGCCTCCGACACGAAGGCGTCGGAGGTGCCGATCGCCTCGCGGCCGCTGCACACGCTGACACGCAGATCCACCTCCCCGCCGGGGGCCGTGGCGCTCGGGGCCACCCGCACCGATCCGTGTTGCTCGGACTCGGCCACCGCCGGGGACGCGGGCAGCACGGTCAGGGCGGCGGCCGCCACTGCCGCACAGAATGTGATGGAACGGATGCGCATGGTGAACCTCCTGTTACCCGAGATTCCCGCGCGGGCCCGCATTCCGCACCCCGAGGGCGTGGCGGCTGAGCCGGACGGAGGCGCCATCCGCCCGGACGGGTCAGATCAGTTTCACCAGGTCCGCGATCGAGTCGACGATCTTGGACGGGCGGAACGGGTACGACTCCACGTCCTCCGGCCGGGTCAGCCCGGTCAGGACCAGGAACGTCTGCATGCCCGCCTCAAGACCGGCCAGCACGTCCGTGTCCATCCGGTCGCCGATCATGGCGCTGGTCTCGGAGTGCGCGCCGATCGCGTTGAGGCCGGTGCGCATCATCAGCGGGTTGGGCTTGCCCGCGAAGTACGGCTTCCTGCCGGTGGCCTTGGTGATCAGGGCCGCGACGGCGCCGGTGGCGGGCAGCGGGCCCTCCTGGCTCGGGCCGGTCTCGTCCGGGTTGGTGCAGATGAACCGGGCCCCGGCGTTGATCAGCCGGATCGCCTTGGTGAGCGCCTCGAAGCTGTACGTACGGGTCTCGCCCAGGACCACGTAATCCGGCTCGTGGTCGGTCAGGACGTACCCGATGTCGTGCAGCGCGGTGGTCAGGCCCGCCTCGCCGATGACGTACGCGGTGCCGCCGGGGCGCTGGTCGTCGAGGAACTTCGCGGTGGCGAGGGCCGAGGTCCAGATGTTCTCGACCGGCACGTCCAGGCCCATGCGCAGCAGCCGGGCGTGCAGGTCTCGCGGGGTGTAGATCGAGTTGTTGGTGAGGACGAGGAAGGGGCGGCCCGACTCCTTGAGCGTCTTGAGGAAGGCGTCCGCACCGGGGATGGGGGTGCCCTCGTGGATGAGGACACCGTCCATGTCGGTGAGCCAGGATTCGATCGGCTTGCGCTCTGCCATGGGTGCGGACTCCTGCGTTCTGCGCGGTCTTCGCGCGCTGCTGAGCGATGAGCTGGGGACGTCGGCGCACCGCGCTGTGCGTTGCCGACGCCCCCAGCCTAGTCAGGATCCGCCGATCCCGACCTGGTCGATCAGCGTCCGGACCGTTCGGTTTCCGGGACCGTTCAGCTTCCGGTGGCGGACTTCCACGCGTCCACGTACGCCGGCAGGTTCTTGGAGATGTCCAGCCAGTCGGGCTGGAAGACGTCGACGCCCTGCATCAGCTTGCCGAGCGCGACGGCGTTGGCGTCGGTGGCCTTGATGTCGGTGCGGGCCGCGAAACCGCCGCCGATCTCGCTGACCTCCTTCTGCGCCTCCTCGCTCAGCATGTAGTCGAGGAGCTTCTTGCCGTTGGCGCTGTGCGGGGCCTTGCTGACCAGGCCGGCCGCGTACGGCAGGCCGAAGGAGGACGGCTTGGTGCCGCTCTTGGTGCCGGGGAACCAGATGCCGAGGTTCGGCATGGTCTTGGCCTGGGCGTAGTTCATCTGCACGTCGCCGTTGGCGGCGAGCAGCTCGCCCTTGTCGACCTTGGGCGCGAGCTTGCCGGTGGAGGCGGACGGGCCGACGTTGTTGGCCTGGAGCTTGCGCAGGTACTCCATCGCGGCTTCCTTGCCGCCGAAGTCGTGCATGGCCTTGATCACGAGGGCGGTGCCGTCGCCCGCGACGCCCGGCGTGGAGTACTGGATCTTGTTCTTGTACTTGGCGTCGAGGAGGTCCTCCCAGTTCTTGGGGGCCTCCGTCAGCTCCTTCTTGTTGTAGACGAACCCGAAGTAGTTGTTGACGACCGAAGTCCACATGCCGTCGGGCGACTTGGCGCCGCCGTCCACCTTGTCCGCGCCGGCTGGTACGTACTTCTGCAGCAGCCCCTTGTCCTGGGCCTGCTGGATGAACGGCGGCAGGGTGATGAGCAGGTCGGCCTGGGTGTTGGACTTCTCGCGGACGGCGCGCTGCACCATCTCGCCGGAGCCGCCCTCGACGTACTTGACCTTGATGCCGGTCTTCGCCTCGAAGTCCTTGAAGACCTTGTCGTACCAGCCGTCGCCCTTCTCGCCCTTGAGGCCGTCGGCGCTGTAGACGGTGACGGTCTTCGCGTTCGAGTCGGCCGAGGAGTCGCCGCCGCAGGCGGACAGGGTGGCGGCGAGGACGAGGCTGCCGGTGACGGCGGCGATCGGCTTGACTGCGGTGAAGGTGTTTCTGTGCATGACGTTCGGGACTCCTGAGATTCTCGGGTCAGCTGGTCATCGGAAGGAGGCTTTGGTACGGATGCGGGAAACGGCGAGCAGGACGAGCAGCGTCGTCCCCATGAGCACCACGGCGACGGCCGCGCCGGTGAAGAGGGAGCCGCGGTCGGTGGCCGCGAAGATCTGCACGGGCAGCGGGGTCCAGTCCGGCGGGTAGAGCATCATGGTGGCGCTCAACTCGCCCATGGACAGGGCGAAGCAGAGGCCTGCGGCCGCGGTCAGGGACGGCAGGAGCAGCGGCAGCTTCACCCGCCACAGGACCAGATGCGGCCGGGCGCCCAGACTGGCGGCGGCCTGTTCGTACATCGGGTCGAGGCGCAGGATGGCAGCCGAAACCGACTGGTAGGCAAACGCCATGACAAGAACGGTGTGCGCGAGGATCACGATCCAGCGCGTCCCGTTGAGCAGCACCGGCGGCTTGGAGAACGCGACGAGGATCGCGAGGCCGACGACCACCGACGGCACGGCGACCGGCAGCACGAACAGGGCGTCCATGAAGCGCCGTCCGCCCTTCTTCAGGGCCGCCGCGGCCAGCGCCGCCCACGAACCCACGGTCAGCGCGAGGACGCTCGCCGCGAGGGCGGTGACCAGGCTGGTGGTGAGCGCCTGGAGGGAGTCTCCGGTGGTCGCCGCGCTGTAGTGCTCGGCGGTGAACCCGGAGGGAAACGCGCTCGACCAGCTCGTCGCGAACGACGCGGTGACGATGACCAGCAGCGGCAGCGCGAAGACCGGCAGGAACAGGGCGAAGAAGACGGTCCAGGTGGCCCAGCGGCCGCCCCGGCTATGCACCAACACGACGGCTCACCACCCGGTAGAGGCCGTAGAGGCCCACGGAAATCGCGATGTTGACGACGGCGACGACACAGGCGGCCGGGTAGTCCGACTCCAGGATCGCCTTGCTGTAGACGAGCATGGGCAGCGTGGTGACCCCCTTGGCGCCGGTGAACAGCACGATGCCGAATTCGTTCAGACACATCACCAGGACCAGCGACCCGCCCGCCGCGAGCGCGGGCAGCGCCTCGGGCAGGATCACCCGCCGTACGATCCTGGCCGGCCGCGCGCCCAGCGAGGACGCCACTTCCAGCTGGGCGGTGTCCAGTTGGGAGAACGCGGCGAGCAGCGGGCGCATCACGAAGGGCGTGAAGTACGTGATCTCCGCGAGCAGCACGCCCCAGGGCGTGGTCAGGAACTGGAAGGGCCCGCTGTGCGCGCCGGTGGCATCCGTCCACAGCCCGTTGGCCATGCCGACGGTGCCGTAGATGAACAGCAGCGCGAGCGTGATCAGGAAGGACGGGAAGGAGAGGAACACGTCGATGAACTTCGCGACGGCCTTCCCGCCGGGAAACGGCACGAACGCGATGACGAGCGCGAGCGCGAACCCGAGCAGGAGGCATCCGACGGTCGCGCCGACCGCGAGCCAGACGGTGGTGCCGAGCGCGTCCCGGAAGGCGGCGGAGGCGAACACGTCGGCGTAGGGCTGGAGGGAGGTGCCGCCGGAGTCGGGGGAGATGGACTGCCGCACCACCAGCGTGAGCGGGTACAGGAAGACGGCAGCCAGTACGACGACTGGGGGCAACGCCCATAGCAGGGTGGGCAGTTGATGCCTGCCGCCCAGCCCGGATCCCTCGTCTGGCCTGCGGCCACCGCTTGTCCCGGGCCCACCGCCCCCGCCGGGCGCTCCTGCTCCCCGATCCCTTTCCCCCAGCTGTGGGCAGTCGTTCCGCAGGGCGATGGGGGTCCCTCCCTGGCCCTTAAGGCCTTGGGGGAGGGTGGGCACAGCCCCCAGTGCCGGGTCACTGGCGAACCCCGGCCGCCCCGGGCTAGCCACCCGACACCCCTGCGGCCAGCAGCACCGCGTCCTCGCGGGCGAAGTGCAGGGTCACCTCGTCACCCAGCGCCGGCGTGACCCGCAGCTCGCGGACGTCGGCCTTGATGCGCTCACCAGCTACGTCGACGTACAACCGATGCGTGGCCCCCCGCCACTGCACCTCCGCGACGCGCCCGCGCAAGGCATTGGGCCCGGGCCCGAGCCCGACCAGGTGGGGCCGCACGCACAGCGTGGCCATCGCCCCCCAGGCGGCGTCCTCGGTCGCGACGGACAGCTCGGTGTCCCCGAACAGCACCGACCCGGCTCCCACCCGCACCGGAAGCAGGTTCGCGTTGCCCACGAACGACGCCGTGAATTCCGTACGCGGCCGCCGGTACAGGTCCTGCGGGCTCCCGCAGTCCTGGAGGCGGGCCTTGTCCATGACGGCGATGCGGTCGGCCAGGGTGAGCGCCTCGACCTGGTCGTGGGTGACGTACAGGATGGAGACGTCCGGCAACTCCCGGTGCAGCCGGGCGAGTTCGGTCAGCATGCCGGAGCGCAGCTGCGCGTCCAGCGCGGAGAGCGGCTCGTCCAGGAGGAGGACGTCGGGCCGGATGGCGAGCGCGCGGGCGATGGCGACGCGCTGCTGCTGCCCGCCGGAGAGCTCGCGCGGATAGCGCTTGGCATAGGCGTCCATGCCGGTCATGGCGAGGGATTCGGCGACCCGCCCGGGGATCTGCCCCTTGGGCACCTTCTGGGCCTTCAGGCCGAACGCCACGTTGTCCTCGACCCGCATGTGCGGGAAGAGCGCGTACTGCTGGACGACCATGCCGATGCCTCGCTGGTGGGGCGGCAGGTGGGTCACGTCGCGCTCGCCGATGAACACCCGGCCCCGCACGGGCTGGACGAACCCGGCGACGGCGCGCAGCGCGGTGGTCTTGCCGGAGCCCGAGGGCCCGAGCAGGGCCATGACCTCGCCGGGTTCGATCGTGAGGTCGAGCGATTCGAGGACGACGTTGCCGTGGTAGGCGACGGTGACGCCGTCGAAGCGGATGCCGCTGCGCGCGGCACCCGGCGGGGCGGCGCCGCTCACCTTTCGGCCTCCAACTCACCTATCAGGTCGGGGAGTTCAGCGACAGATCCGAGGACATGGGAGGCGCCCGCTTCGGCGAGGGCCTCGCTCCCGTGGGCGCCGGTCAGTACGCCCGCGACGATGCCCGCCCCGGACCGTACGCCGCTGAGCATGTCGTACGAGGTGTCGCCGGCCACTGCGATGTCGCGCACCGAGTCGACCGCGCCGGTCCGCAGGAAGGCGCTGAGCACCATGTCGGGGTAGGGGCGGCCGCGGCCCCCCGCGTCGGCCGGGCACAGGGTGAGCGGGACGAGGTCCTGCCAGTCGAGGGCTTTGAGGATCGCGTCCTGGGTGACACGGGCGAAGCCGGTGGAGAGGACCACGGTCCGGCCCTGGGCCGCGAGCTGCTCGATGGCCTCGCGGGCGCCCGGGACCGGCGCGATGAGCCCGTCGTCGACGAGCGTTCCGTACGCCTCCTCGAAGGCGGTGTTCGCGGTCCGCGCCTTGGCCTCGTCGCCGAAGAGGTGACGGAAGACCGAGATCTTGGACTCGCCCATGGTGGCGCGGACGTAGTCGAGCATGGTGGCGTGCTCGGCCGAGCCGGCCTCGACGCCGAGCGCCCCGGCGGCGCTCGCGAAGGCCCGCTCGACGAGCCCGCCGTCGGCGACGGTGGTGCCCGCCATGTCGAGCACGACCAAATTGTACGCGTTCGTTGTGGTCAACTTCATGGTGGTCAACTCCCTTACCAGCCCAGCTCGTTGGCGGTCTTCTCGGCGATGGCCGGGGAGCACGTCATGCCGCGTCCGCCGGGCCCGGTCACCAGCCACACTCCGTCCCGCACCTGCTGGCGGTGCACGACGCGCGAGGTGTCGGTGCACTGGGCGTAGACCCCGGCCCAGCGGCGCTGGATCTTGGGCAGCGGCCGGCCGAGGAAGGACTCGACGACCCGGACGAGGTGCTCGTACGGCTCCTCCAGGACGTCGAAGGCGAAGGGGTGCTCGTACTCGTGGGTGTCGCCGATGGTCAGCCCGCCGTCCTCGCGCTGCACCATGAGGAGCTGCATCTTGTGCGCGGCGGCGGTCGGGTCCTGCGCCTGCCCGGCGTTGAGCGCGTCGAGGGCGTCGCTCGCGTAGGCCGGGTAGTAGCGGAAGCTGTCGGCGTCGGCGACGGAGGTGGTGAGCGGCTCGCCGAGCGGCGCGGTCTGCATCATCTGGAGCCGCACGCGCCGCACGGGCAGCTCGGGCGCGAGCTCCCGCACGAGCCCGCCGAGCCACGCTCCCGTACAGAGGACGACGAAGTCACCGCGGTGCACATCGCCGTGGTCGTCCCGGACGGCGGTACCGCCGAGGACCTCACGGACTTCCCGGCCACCGAGGTACGTGTACCGGCCGGACGCCAACAGCTCTGTTTTCAGGGCGAGTTGAGCGGTACGGGGCTCGACGGCGGCGTCCCGCTCGCACCACAGGGCGGCGGCGAATTCGCCGCGCAGGGCGGGGTTGAGGGCGCGGGCCTCGTCGGCGGTGAGGAGCTTGTAGCCGCGGGCGGCGGCGTCCTCTCGGCTCAACGCGGCCTCGGCGACGGCAAGTTCGAGGTCGGTGCGCAGCGGGGTCAGCGAGCCGTTGGGCCGGAAGCCGAGCCCGGGGACGCGTTCGCCGATCCCCTCCCACAGTTCGCGGGCGCGGAGCGCGGTGTCCAGCTCCTCACCGCCCGCGCGGCCGCTGACCCATATCTGGCCGAAGTTGCGGAGCGAGGCCCCGCGCGCCTCGCTCTCGCGCTCGATGTGTACGACCTCGTGGCCGCGTTCCACTGCGTGCCAGGCGTGCATGGTTCCCACCACGCCGGCTCCAACGACGATGACTCTCACGGCGGCAACGCTCCTCGGGGCGGGTGTCCCGCACCGGTCCGTACGGCAACGGGACGGTGAACGCCCTCCCAAGCTTGGCCTAGACCCGTTATGCTCCCGTTACCGAATGGCTCGTGGCACCTAACCTCCTGGGGCTCCGCCCCAGACCCCGATCGCGCCTGAAGGGCGCTCGTCCTCAAACGCCGGACAGGCTGAAGATGCTCGGTGCTGCCCCCAGAACCGACCCTGCTAGGGGCGCGGGGAACTGCGCGACCAGCCACGCACAGCCCGCAGCCAAAGGACAGGCACATGCGCGCAGCGCATGGCATCCAGGGGCGCGGGGCTGTGACATGTGCGGCTCCGCCGCGTGGGCGCGAGCAACCACCCACGGCCCGCGGCCGAAAGCAGGTTTTAGGGGCGCGGGGAACTGCGCAAAAGCCCCCGACGGCCCGCAGTCGAAACCCCCGCACCCCCAGCAGAGCGCTATCGCCCGAGGTGAGTCGTAAAGGAAAACCGGTCCCCCCGGTACAGCGTGCGAACCCTCTCCAGGGGGCCACCGCCCGCATCCCGCGAAACCCGATGGATGAGCAGCATCGGCAGCGCGGGCGGGGTGCCGATGAGCAGGGCTTCCCGCGGCGTGGCAAGGACCGTCTCGATGCGCTCGTCGACGTCCCCGAGCGTGACCCCGAGCCGGTCGCGCAGGTAGGCGTAGAAGGAGGAGTCCGGCGTGAACTCCTTGTCCAGGTCGGGCATCCGCGCCACCGCCGCGTACGTGCTCTCCAGGCCCATGCGCTCGTCGTCGGCGAGCAGGACGCGCTCCATGTGCCAGACGGGCTCGCCCCGCTCAAGCCCGGTCTCGGCGGCGAGCGCGGGCGGGCAGGGGAAACGTTCGAGGGTGATGAGGTGGCGTCCGGGCGTACGGCCCTGGCGGCGCACACCTTCGGTGTAGCTGGCCAGCGAGAGGGGCTGTTCCAGTTTGGCGCCGGCCACCACCGTGCCCCGGCCCTGGCGGCGCAGCCTCCCTTCGAGGAGCAGCTCGCGCAGCGCCTGGCGGACGGTCTCCCGGGCGACTTCGTAGCGCAGCGCCAGGTCGCGCTCGGTCGGCAGCAGGTCACCCTCCCCCAACTCGTCGATGAGCAGGGCGACTTGGGCCTTGACGGCGTAGTACTTGGGGATGCGCCCGTGCTCCGGGATGCCGGAGCGGATGGGGGCGCCGGGGGCCTGATTCTCGGGGTAACCGGTCAGGGAGTCGTACGGGGTGTCGCTCAGCGAGCTCAAGGAGTCGTTCAGGGCGTCGTTCGGGGTTTCCACAGGGGCGATGCTCGCATGAGCACGTGAACAGCCGGGGTCGACGCCCTGCTCAGCGGCGGCGCCGGACACGGAACCGCCGCGGCGCGGTCACCAGGGCGCCGCCCGCGAGGAGCAGTACGGCGGCGGCGAGGCCGAGGCGGGCGAGCGCGCTGCCCCGGCCGGTCTCGGCGAGCTCGGTGTCGATCTCGTGCAGGAGGTCGCCCTCGGCGACGACGTCGAAGCGGTAGTCGGCGGACTCCCCCACCCACTGGCCGTTGCTGCCGCGGCGCTGCACGATCGCCGCGTTCGCGGTGATCTGGTCGGGCACCGCGTCGGCGGTGAACCCGAGCCGTACCGGCACGGTGAGGGTCTTGCCCGCGCCGACGACGAAGCCGGGGAAGCCGTCGTCGAAGACGCCGATGTGCTCGTCCTCGTCGGTCTTGAGGAACGTCACGGGGTGCCTGCGGCCGGTGGCCGGGTCGTCGAACTCCATCCGGAGCTGGTCGTTCTTGAGCGTGTGGTCCCGGTCGACCAGGACGAGAACGGGGTGGACGCTGTCGCAGGTCTCGTGCGAGGTGTTGGTGAGGTCGAGCGACCAGGACCGGCTGCCGCCGCCGGGGTGGTACTCGGCGGGCCCGCCGTGGATCTTCGTGTCCAGCGGGAACGCGGAGCCGGTCCGGCCGGCGCAGTAGGGCACCTTCAGGTTGAGCGGCGGCTCGACGGGCACCGCGGTGACGACCGGCTTGAGCGGCGCGACGTTGTGCCGGCCGGACGGGAACCCGCCGTCGTCGGCCGCGGCCGGCCCCGCGAGCGGGGCGATGGCGGCGGCGGCCACTGCGGTGACGAGGGCAGTGCGCAGTCGCATGAGGGGCCTTTGCTGCTCGCGGCGTTCGGGGCTCGGCGGCCGCTGCCCGTCCGGCGTCGGCGCCTCCCGGTCGGACCCGGTCGTGGGCCGCGAGCCTGCCACGCGTCGGCGGCCCGCCTCGCGCGCCCCGCCCGGGTACGCCAGGACACGCCGGTGAAGACCGCCCTATCAGCCCAATATCAGGCCGTCTTATGTGTGCGGTCGGGTGCGCCCCGGGCAGGGTGTGCCGGCCCTACGGCTGTGGATACGTCGGCTGTGGATACGCCACATTCGCCCGCCCGAAGACCGGGACCAGGACCAGTTGGGCCGCGCCCTCCGCCACGGCGTGCGGGCCGCCCGCGGCCGGGCGGACCGGGACCTCGGGGGCGCCGCCGCGCCGGGCGCGTTCCTCGACGACCGCGGCCACTCCCCGTACGAACGTGTCCTGGTCGGCGGTGACGGTGCGGCCGCCCAGCAGGATCTCGTCGATGTCGAGCAGCCCGACGAGGTTGGCCGCCCCCACGCCGAGGAAGCGGGCCGCCGCCGCGATGTCCCCGCGGGCGACCGCCGCCAGGCACAGCGCCTCGATGCAGCCGCGCCCGCCGCAGCCGCACACCGGCCCGCCGAGCAGGATCGTCTGGTGCCCGAATTCGCCCGCTCCCGTACGGGCGCCGCGGTGCAGCGCCCCGCCGAGCACGAGCCCCGCGCCGAGTCCCGTACCGAGGTGGAGGTACGCGAAGGAGCCCGCCCGGGTGCCGGCGCGCAGGGCGAGGCCGAGGGCGGCGGCGTTGGTGTCCTTGTCCAGGAAGACCTTCCGGCCGAGCCGTTCGGCGAGTGCGTCGCGCAGCGGGAAGCCGTTCCAGTGCGGGAAGCCGGTGACGCGGTGCAGCACCCCGCTGTCGTGGTCGAGCGGGCCCGGCATGGCGACGCCGACGCCGAGCACCCGCCGCCCGCCGGTCAGCGCCTCCGCCTCGGCGGCCGCCGCCTCCACCACGCACGAGGGTTGTGCGCCGAGGTCCAGCGGC
The DNA here is from genome assembly GCF_045206365.1 of Streptomyces sp. NBC_00212. Classification (NCBI taxonomy): domain Bacteria; kingdom Bacillati; phylum Actinomycetota; class Actinomycetes; order Kitasatosporales; family Streptomycetaceae; genus Streptomyces; species Streptomyces sp. NBC_00212. The sequence goes on along the minus strand of NZ_CP108115.1, from coordinate 5,491,233 downwards.
ACGGTCCTGGCGCCGACCAGGGTGCCCGCGAGGTCGACGAGGACCGCGGTCAGCTCGTCGCGGTCCAGGTGGAGGCCGATGGCGTGCGCGGCGGACGGCACCAGCTTGAGCACGGTGCGCGGCTTGCCCCCGGTGGAGGCGCGGCGGCCCGCCTCGGTGGCCGTGCCCTCGTCCCGCAGCCGCGCGGTGATCTTGCTGACGGCCTGCGGGGTGAGCCCGGTGCGCTCGGCGAGCTCCAGCCTGCTGATGCCCGCCCCGCCCGCGGCGCGCAGCAGGTCGAGGACCAGCGCGGCGTTGTGGTCGCGCAGCGCCGGCAGGTTCGCACCCGTATTGCTCCTGTTCACCGACCCATTGTCCCTCTTGCTTGCACTTTGGCAACAGCGTTGCTTAAGTGGTTGGCATGAAGGATCCCATGAACGCTCCCCAGACCGACGGCCTCCGCGTGGGACTCGTGGGCTACGGCCTGGCGGGCTCCGTCTTCCACGCCCCGCTGATCGCCGCGACCGACGGCCTCGTCCTCGACACGGTCGTCACCTCGAACCCCGAGCGCCAGGCGCAGGCCCGCGCCGAGCACGGCGACTCGCTGCGCGTCGCGGCCTCCCCCGAGGAGCTGTACGACGCGGGCCTCGACCTGGTCGTGATCGCCTCGCCGAACAAGACGCACGTCCCGATCGCGACCGCCTCGCTCAAGGCGGGTCTGCCGGTGGTCGTGGACAAGCCGCTGGCCGGCACCGCCGCCGAGGCGCGCGACCTGGCGGCCCTCGCCGAGGAGCGCGGCCTGCCGCTCTCCGTCTTCCAGAACCGCCGCTGGGACAACGACTTCCTGACTCTCCAGGCGCTGCTCGCGGACGGCGAGCTCGGCGAGGTCCAGCGGTTCGAGTCGCGCTTCGAGCGGTGGCGGCCGCAGCCCAAGGGCGGCTGGCGCGAGTCGGGCGACCCGAGTGAGATCGGCGGGCTGCTGTACGACCTGGGCAGCCATGTCGTCGACCAGGCGCTCGTCCTGTTCGGCCCGGCCCTTCGCGTCTACGCGGAGGCCGACGTGCGCCGCCCCGGCGCCGAGGCCGACGACGACACCTTCATCGCGATCACGCACGCCGGCGGCGTCCGCTCGCACCTGTACGTCAGCGCGACGACCGCCCAACTCGGCCCGCGCTTCCGGGTGTTGGGCTCTGCCGCAGGCTATGTGAAGTACGGCCTCGACCCTCAGGAGGCGGCCCTGCGCGAGGGCAAGCGGCCTTCGGCGGACGAGCCGTGGGGCGTGGAGCCGGAGTCGATGTGGGGCCGGGTGGGCTCGGGCGAGTCCCCCCAGACCGGCGGCGGCCGCCCCCTCGAAACGGTGCCGGGCGACTACCCTGCGTACTACGCGGCGATCGCGAAGGCCCTGCGCGAGGGCGGCGAACCCCCGGTCACCGCGCACGAGGCGGCGGCCGCGCTGGACGTCCTGGAAGCGGCCCGCCGCTCGGCCCGCGAGGGCGTGACCGTGGAGCTGGCACTGTGAGGGCCCGGGACACGGCGGCACACCGCGAGGCGGCGGAGGGGGCCCCGGCGGCGGACCCGGTGTCCGTCCTGGAGGCCGAGCAACAGAGCCTGGTTCTGCGGCAGTTCACGTACGAGGACGCCTGGGAGCTCGGCATGCTGCTGCGCTCCCTGGCCGTGGAGCGCGAAGCTCCGGTCGCCATCGACGTACAGCACGGCACCCGGCAGGTGTTCCGCTGCACGCTGCCCGGCTCCAGCGCCGACAACGACGCCTGGATCGACCGCAAGCGCCGCGTCGCCGAACGCTACGCGGCCCCATCGTTCCTGGTCGGCGCCCGCTTCCGCGCGAAGGGCACGACGTTCGAGGAGTCGTCCCGCCTGGACCCCAACTCCTTTGCCGCACACGGGGGTTCATACCCGGTGACGGTGGAGGGGGTCGGCGTCGTGGGCACGGTCACGGTGTCCGGGCTGCCCCAGGCTGAGGATCATGCGCTGGTGGTGGAGGGGTTGCGCAGGTTGAAGCAGGGGTGAGGGCCGGTGCGGGGGCGCGGAGCCGCACCGGCCGACTGAGCCGTCAGGCGAGCTCGGAGGTGTCGAGGTCGAAGCCGAAGGGTTCGGGGAGGGCCAATTTGGCACCGAAGGCGGCTGTCGCCGAGTGCCGGTAGGTGCCGCCCTCCGGGTCCCAGTGCACGACGGCCTCGCCGCGGTGGCGGTCGACGAGCAGGTAGACAGGGAGCCCCGCTTGAGCGTAGGCGTCGCGCTTGTCGACACGGTCCACGTCAGCGTCCTGCTCGGATCCCGAAGTCACCTCGACGACCATGAGGACGCCCTCAGGATCCGACCAGGACGGCTGCCCTCGGAAATACCCGAGCGGGGCAACCGCGCCGTCGACGCGCGCCCGCCCGGCTCGGTAGGCGGGCACAGTCAACCCGCGCTCCTGGTACATGCGCAGCTCGGGACGGCGCGCCCGCACCTGGTCCCCGATGAACATCACGCTCTCGTCGTGGTCACCGTCCGGAGCCCGGGACACCAGGACCCTCCCGTTGATCAGCTCGACGTGGAAGCCCTCCGGAGCCGCGGCATCGAACGCCTCGAACTCATCAAGCGCCACTTCGGCCTGCCCGAACTGCGGGACGGTCATGGTGCCTCCTCATGACGCCAGGCTAGGCGTCCTTGAGCTGCTGCCGCTGCCGCCCCAACCCCTCGATCTCCAGTTCTACAACATCCCCCGCCCGCAGATACGGCTTCGGCTCGGGCTGCCCCATGGCCACCCCCGCAGGGGTTCCCGTGTTGATGACATCCCCCGGGTACAGCGTCATGAACTGGCTGACGTAGCGGACGACCTCCGCGACGGGGAAGATCTGCTGCGCCGTGGAGCCGTCCTGCTTGAGCTCCCCGTTGACCCAGAGCTTGAGCGAGAGGGCCTGCGGGTCCGGGACCTCGTCCCGGGTGACCAGCCACGGCCCGAGCGGGTTGAACGTCTCGCAGTTCTTGCCCTTGTCCCACGTGCCGCCGCGCTCGATCTGGAACTCCCGCTCGGACACGTCGTGCGAGACCGCGTACCCGGCGACGTACGCCAGCGGATCCTCGTCGTCGCCGATGTACCGCGCGGTGCGCCCGATGACGATGGCGAGCTCGACCTCCCAGTCGGTCTTGACCGACTTGCGCGGTACGAGCACGGTGTCGTTCGGCCCGACCACCGTGTCCGCCGCCTTGAAGAAGATGACCGGCTCGGCCGGAATCGCGGCCCCGGTCTCCTCGGCGTGGTCGTGGTAGTTCAGCCCGATGCACACGACCTTGCCGATCCGCGCGACCGGCGGCCCGATGCGCGCCCCGGCGTCCTCGAACGCGGGCAGCACGCCGGTGTCGGCGGCGGCCCGTATCCGGTCCAGGGCGAACTCGTCGGCGAGCAGCTCGCCGTCGATGTCCGACACCAGGCCGGACAGGTCCCGCAGGGTCCCGTCGGCGTCGAGCAGCGCCGGACGCTCTTCGCCGGCGTTGCCTGCACGCAGCAGCTTCATGGTCAGTCTCCCTTGGTCGAGCCGGGCCCGGCCGATGGGTAGCGGCCATCGGAGGATCGTCCGATCCTCCAAGGAAGACGTCCACTCCGCAAGACCCCGTTCACAAACTGGACCGTAACCAGCGTCCGGGGTGCTATGCGCTCCTGCCTGCGGAGCGCTCAGGCTGCGGTCGCCAGCGCGGCCGGCGCGGGCAGCATGTCCTTGTAGAGGAAGGCCCGCTCGACGGCGGTCCAGGTGGTGCTGGTCACGACGTACAGCGCGGCCGCGAGCGGCACCACCCCGACCGTGAACAGCGTGGCGAACGACAGCAGCGGCATGAACTTGGTCATCGCCGCCATCCCGGGCACCGCGTCCTGCCCGCCCGGCGCGACGACGGGCACCGGCGTGGCCGCCATCTGCCGCTTCATCCGCCGGTAGTTGAAGGTGGCCACGGCCGCGACGATCGCGAACAGTACGAGGTAGACCAGGCCCCGCGCCCCGAAGATCCCGCCGTCGGCGAGCGCCTGCGACCAGTTCCCGCCGAGCGGCGCGGCGAAGAGCGTGTGGTCGAGCAGGGCGTTCGCCTTCCCGCCGATCTGCTTGCTGGAGAACAGGTGGTAGAGCAGGAAGAACGCGGGCATCTGGAGCAGGCTGGGCAGGCAGCCCGACAGCGGCGACACCTTCTCGGCGGCGTGCAGCTCCATGACCGCTTTCTGGAGCGCCTTGCTGTCCTTGCCGTGCTTCTCGCGCAGCGCCGCCATCTGCGGCCGCAACTTGGCCTGCGCCTTCTGGCCCCGCGCCGCCTGCCGCGACAGTGGGTGCACGGCGAGACGTACGAGAGCGGTGAAAAGCACGATCGCGGCGGCCGTCGAAGCACCGTGGAAGAGCGGTTCGAGCAGGCTCGCGAGGTGCTCGGCGAGGCTCGCGAAAGCGCTGAAAAGGGATGTGAGCATGAGGAGGCCCTCCGGGGCGTCTCGTCAGGAATGCCATGTGAGCGCACGTGAGTGACGTGCATGTCGGCGTGACGAGCCGGGAGGGGCGGAGCGTTACGAGGGTGCCCCTACGCGGCCGTCGGGACGAGAGCCCCGGGCGCTCGGGGCCGGGGCCGCCCGGAGGCGTCGGGGTCGCGCTGCGGCAGGAAGGCGGTACGCCGTTCCCGGTCGCGGATCGCGGTACGCACCTTGGTGCGGGCCACCTGCGGCACCGCGCGCGAGGCGAGCGTCGCGCACACGGCGAGCGCGGAGCCCGCGGCGGCGGTAGCGGCGAGCGCGACGGCGGCCGAGATCATGCCGCCCTCGACGAGGACGGCCTGGGCGAGCAGGAAGAGGAAGAGACCGAGCACCGGCCGGGCAACCCGTACGGAACGCGCGATGACGCCGTCCATGCTGCCCTCCCTCACTCGCTCAACTCAGTCGCAGTCACTCATGTGCAACCACTCACGTGCGGTCACTCATGCGCAGTCACTCATGCGGAGCCGCTCATACGGAGTCGCTCATGCGCTGCGGATTTCCCTCCAGCCGTTATACACGACGCTTCGGCAGGGGGCTCCACCAGAGCGAATCACGTCACAGCGGCTGATTTTCGAGGGGCTGCAACAGTCGCCGGGGCGCCCGCAGCGCGCGGCTCACCGGGTCCACGGCCGGGCCGAGCCCCGCGCCGGGCCGCATCTCGACGTCCTCGGGGTCGACCGCCCGCCCGCATGCCCGGCACTCCCCGTACGACCCGAGCTCGGTCCCGCACTCGGCGTGGTGGAAGGTCCGCATCGGCCGCGCGTCCGGATTGAACGCCCGCCCCCAGAGCCCGAGCGCCCGCAGCGCCGGCCACAGTGCGCGCCCCAGTTCCGTAGGCACGTACTCGTCGCGCGGCGGCGACTCCTGGTAGCGGCGCTTCTCCAGGACCCCGGCCTCGGTGAGCGACTGGAGGCGGGCGGCCAGCACGGCCCGAGGGATCTTGAGGTGGACCAGGAAGTCGTTGTAGCGGCGCACCCCGTAGAGCGCGTCCCGCACGACGAGCAGCGTCCAGCGCTCGCCGACGATCTCCAGCGCGCGGGCGATGGAGCACTCCTGCGCGGCGTAGTCGTAGTCCTTGCCGAGAGCCATGCGTCCGAGTCTACCGGGTGGGTTCACTGAACGAACCTTCAGTGCTAGGGTCGGAGAAAATCAAGGTTCATTCACTGAACCAGTATTTGATCGGGCCGCAGACCTGACGCCCAATACCCCGTCCCCATGCCCAAATGCCCCATGCCCAAATGCCCCGTGCCCCGTGCCCCCGTGAGGGAACCCATGACGCAGGCAGTACGCACCACCACGACGACGCCGCCCGCCCAGGCCCCCGGGACCGGCGGCCGGCCCGGCGCCACGCTCGCCGTGACCAGCGCCGCCACCGCCGTCGCGCTGATGAACTACACCGCCCCGATGCTGACGCTGCCCGGCATGACCGCGTCCTTCCACACCGCGCTCTCCGCCCAGGCCTGGCTCCTCAACGGCGCCCCGCTCGGTCTCGCCGCGCTGCTCCTGATCGCGGGCAGCCTCGCCGACGACCACGGCCGCCGCCGCGTCTTCCTCGCCGGCACCCTCGCCCTCGGCCTCACCATGGCGCTCGGCGCCCTCGCCCCGACCACCCTGACCTTCACCCTCGCCCGCGTCGCCCAGGGCATGGCGTCCGCGGCCATCCTCGCGAGCAGCCTCGGCCTCCTGGTCGCGGCCTTCCCCGCGGGCGCCGCCCGCATCCGCGCCACCGGCGTGTGGGGCGCGTTCGTCAGCGGCGGCATAGCCCTCGGCCCGCTCCTCGCGGGCAGCCTGGCCACCCTCAACTGGCGTCTGGTATACGGGATTCTGGCCGTCCCGGCGCTGGTCACGGCCGGGTTCGCGGTGCGCGCGCTGACCGAGTCGCGGGCCCCGCGCGGCGGCCGCCCGGACGTGCCGGCCGCGGTCATGCTGGGCCTCGCGTTCACCTCCCTGATCGGTGCGCTGACCCTGGGCCGCGACGGCTGGCTGCGCCCGGCAGTCCTCGCCCTGGTAGTGGCGGCCGCCGTCCTGACGACCGCCTTCGTATACGTCGAGCGCCGCGCCGCCGCCCCCATGATCGACCTGGCGCTCTTCCGCCGCGCCGAGTTCCTGGCGTCCTCGGCGGGCGCCCTGTTCACCGGCCTCTCGGTGATCGGCTTCTTCAGCTATCTGCCCGCCCTGCTCAGCCAGTTGCTCGGCACCTCGCCGATGAACGCGGCCTGGCTGTTCGTCCTGTGGTCGGGCACCGCGTTCGTGGTGGCGCTCCAGGCCAGGCGCCTGGCGGGCCGGGTCGCCGCCCGCCACCAGCTGGCCATCGGCTTCGTCCTGCACGCGGCCGGAGTCCTCGCGATGCTCGGCGCCCTCGCCTCCGGCCCGCTGCTCCGCCTCGTCCCCGGCCTCCTGGTCGCGGGCGCCGGCAGCGGCCTCCTGAACGCCGCGCTCCCCCGCCTCGCCGTCGAATCGGTCCCGGCCGAGCGCGCGGCGATGGGCTCGGGCGCCAACAACACGGCCCGCTACATCGGTTCGTCGGCGGGCGTCGCCCTCACGATCGCGGTGGCCCCGGCGGGCCCGAACACGGTGATCGCGGTGTCGGCGGCCCTGGCGCTGGCGGCCGCGGCCCTGACGGTGGCCCTGCGCTCACGCCGCTGAGGACGCTCATGCTCACAGGGAGGCGGGCTCCTCGTCGTAGATGGGATCGCGGGCCAGTACGTCGCCCTCGGCCGGCGCCTCCTTGGGCCCGAGGTACGAAAGGGCAAGCGCCACAAGGAGGTTGAGGCCGAGCGCGATGATCCCGGCGTTGACGCCCCACACCGGATCGCGGTCGGTGAACACGAACCCGCACACCACCCCGACCCCGACAGCAAGCCCCGCGAGCCCGCCCACCAGAGTCAACTTCCGCCACACAAGCCCCAGAAGCAGCATCGGCAGGAGCTGTGCCATCCCCTCGTACGAGATGAGCGAGAGCCGTACGAGGGTGTTGGGCACGGTGTACGTCATGAGCAGGGCGAGCGCCCCCGCGACGACCACCACGACCTGCGAGGCACCCTTCTGCCGCTCTCTCAGCCGGGGCACGAGCGAGAGCACACTGCGCCCCCACATCGTGCCGATGACCAGCATGAACACCGCCATCGGCACGATCGAGGACAGCGCCGCGGCCACCCCGATGAGCCCGACGGTCCAGGCGGGCAGCGAGTCGACGACGAGCTTGAAGAGCGCGAGGTTGGAGTCGGCCCCGGCAAGGCCCGGCACGACGAAGATCGCCGCCATCCCGAGCAGCATGGGCACGAAGAGCAGCACGTTGTAGGCGGGCAGCAGCATGGCGTTGCGCCGCAGGGCATCGGCACTGCGCGCCCCGAGATACCCGGCGACTGTGGTCGGAAAAATAACAACCGTGAGGGAGTTGAGCACGGACGTGGTGGCGAACCACGCCTCCCCGAACGCCCCGCCGTGCCCCGGCAACGTGAGCCAGTCGCTCTTCTCGCTCACGACCCGGTCGAGAAAGTCCCCGTACCCGCCGAAGTAGTGCAGCGGCACATAGATCGCGAGGAAGGCCAGGGTGGCGATGACGAGTACGTCCTTGAGTACGGACACCCAGGCGCTGCCGCGCAGCCCGCTCACGACCACGAACCCTGTGGTGACCGCGAAGGCAATGAAATAAGCCCAGTTGAGCGAGACGGCACCGTACGAGATGGTCGACACGACCACGCCCATGCCGGTGATCTGCAACTGGATGTACGGCAGCAGGAAGACGGTCGCGAGCAGCGCGACGAGCGCCCCGACCCAGGGCCGCCCGTACCGGTGGGCCACCATGTCGGTGATCCCCACAAGCCCGTGCTTTCTTGCGTAGCCCCACAACATGGGCCCGACGACATATCCCACGGCATAGCCGCACGACATGTAGGCGACCACATACAGCACCGGGGCGCCGTAGTTGTATCCCCAGCCCGCGGCACCCAGATAGCTGAAACTGGTGTAGCTCTCGCCCGCCATGAGCACCCAGATGAACACGGTCCCCAGGCTCCGCCCGCCGACGGACCACTCGGCGAGCCCGCCCCCGCCGCCCCCGCGGCCACGTACGGCGAAGAGCCCGAGCGCGACGGTGCCCACCATGAAGACCCCGAAGATGGTGGTGGCAACAGCGGCACTACTCATCGCGTGCCCCCCTCATGCTCTTGTCGCCCCGCATGCCTTTGTCGCCCCGCCAGGTGAACCAGATGGCGAGTGGGGTGACCAGCGTCGCGATCAGCAGCCAGAAGAAGAGGAAAGGCAACCCGAAGACCACGGGCCGCACCTTGTTCACGAAGGGCAGCGCCCCCAGATACAGCAGGTAGGGCACCCCCAGCCAGAGCACATGAGATCGACGACGACGCATGTCCGAACGCTAGCGCGGACGGCTCGCCTGCAACTTGCCCCACACAACAAGGCGATAGGTGGAGGTGAACTCGGGCGTACAGGTGGTGAGCGTGATGTAGCGCCCGGGCGCGCTGTACCCGTACGAGGGCTTGACATCACTACGGGGAACGGCAGCTATGGTCCCGCTGTCGCGGGCGGAGGTCTGGGGCAGTACGGAGTCAACAACGTACGTAAAGACGGTGTCCCGAGTCTCAACAACCACCTGGTCACCGGCCCTCACCTCATTGATGTAGCGAAAGGGCTCCCCGTGGGTGTTTCGATGCCCGGCGAGCGCGAAGTTGCCGACTTGCCCCGGCTGGGCGCTCTGCACGTAGTGCCCGACGTACCCCTTGTCGAGCACACCGGCCTTGCTGATCCCCTGGGCGATGGGCGCGGTGACCCCGATGCGGGGAATCCGGATGACGGCGTACGCCTGGTCACCGTGCGGGGTGATCTTCGCACCGGAGGCGGCCTTACCCCCGGAGGGGTGAGGGGCGCCGGCGGCGGGGTCGTCCCCGACGGCGACCTGCTCGTCGGGCGTCGTGGCGGAGGCCACCGGATGAGGGGAAGCCCCCCACTCCTCCTCCAGGGAATGGACGGTGCGCCCGGCCTCGGCCCGGGCCTCCCGATTGGTCCACCACAGCTGGTGCGCGACGAGCAGCAGGACAAGCAGCCCGAACGTCACGGCGAGCTCGGCCCCGGCCCACAGCCCCCGGGCCGCCCAGGCCCGCCGGGCGCGTCCGCCCTGCACCATCACCGGTATCCCTGTGCGCACGGGCGCAGGGTAGGTGCCGCCGCCACAACTCACCAGGCCCGCAACGTGACGGACTCGACCCACCAGGGCCGGAAGCGCCCTCCGCCGGGCCCCCGTACAGCAGTACGGTGTCCCTCATGCGCCCCGACACGCCTGCCGATCACACTGCCGAAGCCGAGCGTCTGCTGCGCACCGCGGCGCAGTACCCGGAGGACCACGAGCCCCTGCTGCTACAGGCCGCGGCCCACCTGGAACTCGCCGGCGACCGCCCGAAGGCGACCACGCTCTACGACCGCCTGCTGGCCTCGAAGGTGGACCACCCCCACCTGGTGAAGGCGTTCAAGGCCGCGAACCTGTGGGAGTACGGCCACGAGCCGGAGGCCCGCGCCATCATCGAGGGCATCCGGGCGGCGGCCCCGCTGGACCCGGCGGCGTGGGAGATCGTCGCCGAGACGCTGGAGGCCCACGACGAACTGGACCTGGCCCACGCCTCCCTGACAACAGCATTGACACTGCTGGGAGTTGGAGAGGAGGCGGTGGACACGACAGGAATCCCGTACAGCACGCAGTCCTTGCTGACGACTCGTCACCGGGTGCGCCGCCTGCTGGCCCTGGCCCACGACACGTGGGACACCCTGGCCGACGAGCTGCACACGGCGCCGATCACCCTGGACGAACTCCACGACCCGAAGCGCCTGTGGTCCCTGGGCTCGGAGGACCCGGCCGAGCTCCAGGCCGAACTGGCCCGCCTGCGAGCGGAGTTGGGCAGCTACCGGGCGGCTCTGTCCCGCCCGTTCCCGGTAGCGGTCCTGCACTGGCCGGAACCAGAACTGGACGAACTCCTGACGGCGTACCCGGAGCTCCAGTCCGAATACCCCACGCATGCCGCCCACTTGCTGGACATCGAGGCATCCCTGCGCGAACTGGCGGCAGCGGGCACCCCGAACCTGGGCATCGTGACGGCAACGGTCCCCTCGTACGAGGCCTTCGCAGCCTCGGAATCCTCGTCCCCGGCAAACGCGGACCTACTACCGCAGTACGCGACGACCCTGGCAGCCCGAGGCCGAGCCGTGGCGTGGCCGCCGGGGCGGGGGGCGGATTGCTGGTGCGGGTCGGGGGTCAACTATGGGGACTGCCACGGGGCTGACTAAAGACCCTGGGGGCGGCCGGTGAGTCCAAACCACCGGCCGCCTCGTCGGCAGCCAGCTACCTAGCCAGACCCCACTCGCGGGCCAGTGGAGACCCACCCCACGCCTCACTCGTCTGCCAGATAGAGGCGATGCCGTGGTCCTCTAGATATCCCGAGTACACCCCTATCTCCTCCGAGAACAGACCAATGAGGCGGGGACGCCGCTGTTCCGGATACAAGAAGTATCTGTACTCGTGGAGTTGCCCAACCGCTTGCCGGACGGCCTCCGTAGGGTTGCCGTTCCGAACAACCTTCGCCTCGACCAACCATTCGTCGGCACCCTCAGCCCCCGCCCCACGCCGTGAGAGAACGAGGTCTTTGGGGTGCTGGCCATCCGTCTTCGCGGCATACCCGCACGATGCGGAGTGGATGGCGAAGTCCTTGATGAGCCTCTCATGACTACGCCGCTTCACCTGCTGCTTAGCCTTGATGTTGGCCACGTAGTCAGAACTGTCCTTCGGCTTGAACCCAGCCAATGGATCATCGCTGCCATCGTGGCTCGATACGTCATAGCCAACCTCAAGGGTCTGACTACTGTCCGCGAACCACCACGCTTCGTTGGCCAACTCCGCACTTCGAAGAAGGTCGACGGCATGCATCAAATCGCCCTGCAGAACGACTTCGTCAGGCAGCCGATCCGTCGCGTAGGTCCGCGCGATGACGCTAGCGGCTTCGTAAGCCCTCGGCCTGGTACTTCTGTCACGGAGGGAAGGCTGGTCTATCCATCCCTGCCGCCGCTGGGTCGCCACCGCCCGACGAAGTCGCGAGGCATGGCGTCGCAGATGCTCCTCACGCGCCCGGCCCTTGCCTAGGCGCTTCTCCAGCGAGGTGATGCCCTGCTGCAAGGTCAGGGCCACGTCCCTCAAGTCCGCGCTGAAGATGTACGCCAAGTACAGCCCCTGCTTGGGGTCACTGTTACCCCTGGCATCGAACAGCCCGATCCAGGGAGTAGCCGCAGGGGTTGCCTGCCCGCCGTGGCCCTCTGCGGCGAACCCTGGAGGAAGCAGCAAGTCAGTCCGCCTGGCGACCTCCCGGAGCACTCGTTGCCCGGGCACATCCCTCCGCGACCCCGCATGTCGGTCGTACGTTGTTGTGACGTCGCGAAGCAGATCCCGAATCCCCATAGATGGAACCTAACTCACGACGATGAGATCCGTGACCGATATCGACCGTTCTTGACATCAAGCGACCATGCCAGCTCGACTGGAAGCTCTACCCTCGATGGTCACATCCCAAGTGGTGACAACCCCGCTGGCGAATCAACCGCGCCGCCCGATGGGCTCCACTCAAGATCATCAATTCAGCCCGACCAGTCCACAACTACCCGCTCAAACCATCCACAACCGAGCCAATCTCTTTGACAAGCCCGTCCCCCGCCCCAATCGCATTCTGGAGTTCAGTCGCACCGGTCGTAAATAGTGCAGCTGACGCGATAAATGCAAGAAGCGCACGCTTCCAGCGCCCCGTAGTCTCAACATCGCCCCGGTTCACCACGGCCGCCTGCGCAAGCGAACCGATCACTTGATTGGCCTCGCGTGAAATGCGTGAGCCACCAAACAAGTCGGCATTATCTATAAGCCAGATGAGATGAAGGATCTGAGAGATCAGACCTTCCTGCAACGTGACCGGCAAGTCCCCAGCTGGCGCGCCTCTCAAGATTTCAAGCCATGAAGTGCAGCTATCCTTCAAATCCTGGAGATTGCTCCCGCGTGGCGCAGAACTGGTGCCAGCCAAAGCTCCATCTATCTGATCAGCCGCCGACTCTAGATGATCCAAGATATCTTGAGTAATAAGGCCATTGGCGCTTCGCCCCGGATCCGTCCACCCAGAATTTGGCTGAACCACGGCCAGCCACCAATCCGAGAAGTATCTGGAGTACCTCAGTCGGGCGCGCTCGGGCAGGGCTTGAACTTGCTGCATCGTCTCAGAAAGCAACGCCGCGACTTCAGCATGCCGCCTGGCGAATTCACCAGACCCCCACTCCGCATCCAGAACGCCAGACCATCCTTCACGCAGGCTTTGAGCTCCAGACGCATGCACACGACTAAGAACCTGATGTAGGTAATGCGGGGCGGTATTGGAGACTGAACTTGCCACAGATCTACACCTCACGCACAGCTAACGACAGACAAACAAGAATCTACCAGCACCAAGGCCACACCTTCACAGCCGGCACGAGCAGAACGAAACGAACGAAAATTACCCTTTTAAGCAATTCCTCCATAATTGACCGTAATTTACGAAAGCTGACAAAATTCTAGGAATCCTGCAAGGTTCCAAGGTGCGGGTTTGAGCCGCTCGGCGCGCCACGCCGGAGCAAGGGGGCACTGGCTGACACTTGGCGACTATCGTGCCCGAGAAACAACGGGGCAGGGAGTTCCTGATGGCGATCATCAAGCACGCGGCACGACAGACTCTTGGGCAACTCATCGGAGCTAACAACCCTCCGGTAGAGGTCCCTGACGACAGCCAGCGCCAGTACGCCTGGGGTAAAAAAGAAGTTGACACCTACTGGTCCGACATTCAGAAGTTTATGAAAGCGCGACAGACTGGAAGTGAGGCATCTACTGAGTACTTCATCGGCCCTATCGTGACGATCACTGACGACAAGGTGACCAGCCGTTCATTGCTTGATGGGCAGCAACGTTTGACTACCTCGACGATCCTGATTGCGGCAATACGAGACACGCTTGGTCAAATGGCTTCCACAGAAGCCCGACTCATGGCGAACAACATCCAGCGCGACTACATCGCAAGAAAGGACGGCAGGCACTCCCGCCCCCAACTGTTCCTTACCCTCTCACTATTCGACCGCGACTTCTTCAAGGACTTCATTCAGGACTGGAATGAGACGACCGGAAAAGTGGTGAGCACAGAGAAACCAACACGCCCTTCCCATAAGCTGATCCAAGATGCCTACTCGAACTTTCAAACTCACATAACAAATGCAATAGCGAACATTCCGCTTGATGACGAACGCCTTGACTGGCTAGATGACCTTAAAGACTGCCTCGTGAAAGGCTTGGTGTTCGTCGAAATACAGACGCCAACATCGAGTGACGCCAATGAAGTATTCGAAACAATCAACTCGCGAGGGAAAGATCTTTCCACGGTAGACCTTGTCCGAAACTTCCTCATGGAGAAGAGCCGGGACGACGCCGAGAAAGGGCGAGTAAATAACGCATGGCAAGCCCTATTGGACCGATTTGAACGCAGAGAGGACATCGAAAAGTTCCTCCGCCACTTCTGGGTATCTCGCCATGGAGACGTTCGCTCGCACAGCCTATACACCACGATACGTTCACATCTGACAACTCGCTTCGACGAAGAGCTCCCGAGGTACGAGGTCCGACACTTCGCAGCGGAACTACAGGATGCATCAGGACGGTACATCGACCTGATTGTTTCCGGGACCGATCACGAGCCACTCAACGGGCTGTTGGACGAGGTGCGGGCTCTGGGTGCAGATGCCGCCTATCCACTACTGCTAGCAGTGTCGGGCAAAACGAATTATAGCGAGATGTGCAGAGTCGCGCGAGAAATCCTCACCTTCTATGTGCGTTGGACCGTAGTTGGGCGCCGTGAATCGACCCTGCTCGAAGAGAAACTCTTTGGTCTTGCTAAAGCAGTTAACGGCGGCTTGCCCCTCGAATCGGCAAGCCGACAAATTAGAGATTGGATACCTGACGACGAGACGTTCCGAAGTGACTTCGAGAAGGCTCCCGTGCCGCGAAGCACTCAAGCGCGCTATCTCTTGACCAAGATCGAGCAGCATCTAAGGATATCTGCGGGCGTCGATGACGTGGTTGTGGCAAACACAAGTACCGTTCACGTGGAGCACATATATCCCCAATCTCCGGCGCCAGAATACAGATTCTCAGAGCACGGAACATGGATCAACCGTCTCGGAAATCAGACTCTCCTGCTCGGCCGCAAAAATCGGGCGGCATCTAACAGGACCTTCCCGGATAAGGCGGCAGCGTATGAGTCATCGTCCCTGCTAGTCACGACGAATACCGGGCTATCTCGTCTATGGGACGCCGACAACTCCGCATGGAGCACCCAGGGAATTGTTGACCGCCAAAGAGATCTCGCCAAGATCGCGGTCGAGGTGTGGCCAATCGATACCCCCGCAGAAAGTAAACTCTTCTGACGATTCCCGAGCGCACAGCCAATCAGCTCAGCATCCAAAGTGAGATTGCGCCGCTCTAGCGACCTACCCGAGTCCTAAGTAATTAGCGCCATCATTGTGGTGCCGACTCGAAGCGTCCCCAGGCGCATTCCATGACAGCATCCGAATCTCGGCCATGGACACGCAGCCAGCGGAGGAGGTCGACGATCACTTCGATCGTGGCTTCCTCCGCAACGGATAGGGAAACACGGCTGGCGGACGCCTGCGCTGGCTTGGCCTCGCAGCAGTAGAGCCCCAACAGCACTTCCGCCCTAGCCACTTGAGGGTCATCGAGATGGTCGTCTGCGGAGCGGAGGCCGGTGGCGAGTTCGCACCACGTGACCTTCGTATCCGCCCTGAGGACGACTCCCCAACGCTCCGCTGTCGCCTCGACGAGTGCCATCCCTCTCCCCGACTCGTCATCAGTCGTTGCTGCGAGGAGAGTTGGCAGCGCGCGCGTATCGGGGTCGACCACCTCGATGCGGAGGAGGTTGCCATTCATGGACACGGCCAGAGTCGTCGGAGTCTGCGGACCCACATGCGTGATCACGTTGGCTACGAGTTCCGTCACGCACAGCTGAGCGGACTCGACGACATGCGGCAAGCCCCACATCGTCAGATGGAGACGCATGATGCGTCTCAGGGCCGCGAGTTCCTCAAGCTCAGCCAGGAACGGCAGATCCCACGCCTTGCGATCGATTCCGAATCGGCATCCGTTCACCTCAGCCACCCCGTACTTCGAGCGTCGCTGATTCACGGTTTCGCCGTCGTAGAAGAGCATGTCGGCTACCTCCCAGCCTGGTGGCATCCCAAAGTCAGGGCTCAACGAGCGGCTTGTAACCAACAGTCGCCTCTCGTAACTCCAAGTGAGACGATCCCATCGCCCATCCCGCTATGCAATGTGCACACAGGGATTCGCTCCATCGAGTGATTGGCGATCCGCCGGCCTTCAGATGAGATGGAACTTCCCCTAAGGACCCAGGAGTTGAGATGGCCGATTCGCCCACTGCCCGTCGCCGCCGGTTGGCGATCGAACTCAAGAAGCTCCGCGAGGAGAGCGGCCTGACCTGCAACCAGATCGGCGAGGCGCTGCACTGGAGCGGCTCCAAGGTGAACCGGCTGGAGACGGGGAACGGACGGGTCCAGCCCTCGGATGTCGACGCCCTGTGCCGGTTCTACGCCACCTCCGAGGAACTGCGTGAGCTCCTCATGGCGCTGGCCAAGGACTCGAAGGTCCGCGGCTGGTGGCAGGCGCACGGCACCGGAGTTCCCCCCTGGTTCGCTGGATACGTCGGCTTCGAGCAGGCAGCTTCGAACCTGCGGCAGTACCAGTGCGAGTTCGTGCCCGGGCTGATGCAGACCGCCGAATACGCAGCAGAACTACACCGTGCGACCAATCAGATGACGCCCGAGGATCTGGAACGCGCCGTGACAGTACGCATGGAGCGACAGTCCCTGCTCACGCAGGAGGGCGCACCGGATGCGTGGTTCATCGTCCATGAGGCCGTGCTGCGTCACGTCGTCGGCGACACCAAGCTGATGCACGAGCAGCTCGAACGCATGCTGGCCGTAAGCGCTTTGCCGAACGTAACACTCCAGGTCCTCCCCTTCACCGCTGGGACCTATCCGGCCACGGGCGCCTTCACCATCCTCGGTTTTCCCGAGCAGGAAGATCTCGACCTCGTGTATCGCGATGGCATGACCGATGCCACCTACCTGGACACGCCGCATGATGTAGGGCAGTACACCAAGGCCTTCGACAACCTTCGGGCCCTCGCGTTGAGTCCGTCCCGCTCGACGCACCTCATGAGAAGCGCGATGGAGGAGCACTCCCGATGAACAACACGCCCCACCCGCCCACCACCGGCCCGTGGTTCAGGAGCAGCTACAGCAACGGCTCGGGTGGCGAATGCGTCGAGGCGTCCTTCAGCCTCGGTGCGATCTGTGCCGTACGCGACTCGAAGTGGGCCGAGGGGCCCCGGCTAATGTTCTGCCATGGCGCCTGGGGTGCATTCGTGGATGCCGTACGGGCAGAGCGGCTCAGCTAGGCAGGGCTTCGCCACGCGGGGCCCCAACACCCCGCACCCCCAGGCCCCCCTAGAAGCCCCCCAGCGTGCGCCCGTTAGCCTCAAAGAAACCGCACTTCAGGAGGCAAACCATGGCAAAGGTTCCCGCAACTGCTATCGCGGCCGGCGGGCTCATCGGGGGGTACGGGGTTGCCCGGTGGACCAAGAAGCGGCCCCTTGGCGGGGTGGCGCTGGCCGCGGCCGGGGCGCTCGCCGCGCGGCAATGGCAGCAGGCCGCCGGGACCAAGGCTGCCGTCGGGCTCACCACCGCCTACGTCGCCGCCTTCGCCGGGTCTCACCCGCTGGCCAAGAAGGTTGGCGCCTGGCCCTCCGTCTTCGGCGTGGCCGGGGCCGTCGCCGTCGCCTCCTGGGCTGTCACCCGTAATTCCGCCGAGTAGAAGAGAGCCGGGAAGGAAGAGATTTCCCGACCCGCTGAACAGAGTCCGGCCCCGGGCCGTACTTAAGGGCAACTCCCCACGGTGGTCGGGCGCATGGCCGTACGGCAGGGACAGGCCTGTCGGTCATGCGCCCGATGGATTCCAACAGGAACCCCTCCCATGCCTCTACCCGCCCAGCGCGTGCGACACCGTATAGATCAGGAGGCCCGCCAGGGCTCCGACCACCGTGCCGTTGATGCGGATGAACTGCAGGTCGCGGCCGATGTTCGCCTCGATCTTGCGTGACGTGTCGTTCGCGTCCCACGACGCCACCGTGTCGGTGATGAGTGATGTGATCTCGGCACGGTAGGTCGAGACCACGTACGCCGCCGCGTCCTCCAGCCAGCCGTCCACCTTGGACTGGAGGCGGGGGTCCGTGGACAGGCGGGTGCCCAGGGAGAGCAGGGACGCCCTGGCGCGCAGGCGCAGTTCGCTGTGGTCGTCCTCCGCCGCCGCGATGATCATTGACCGTACGGAGGACCACGCCGAGGCGATGATGTCCTGGACCTCGGGGCGGGCCAGTATCTCCGACTTGAAGCGCTCCACCCTGGTCCGGGTCTCGGAGTCCGACTGGAGGTCGGCCGCGAAGTCCGCCAGGAAGCGGTCCAGGGCGCCGCGCGCCGGGTGGGCCGGCATGTCGCGCATCTCGGTTATGAAGCGCAGCAGCTCCTTGTAGACGCGCTCGCCCACCTTGCGGTCCACGAAGCGCGGGGTCCAGCCGGGGGCGCCGCCCTGCACCGCGTCCATCACGGAGTCCCCGTGCAGCACCAGCCAGTCGTGGGCCCGTACGCAGACCAGGTCCACGGCCTTGCGGTGGCTGCCGTCGGCGACGATCTTCTCCAGCGCCTTGCCGAGGCCGGGCGCGATCTCCGCCGCGTCCGCCCGGCGCGTGATCGCCTCGCCCACCACCGCCTGGACGTCGGAGTCCCTGAGCACCGTCAGCGCGCCGCGCAGGGCCGTGGCCAGCTCCGATGTGACCCGGTCCGCGTGCTCGGGCTCCGCGAGCCAGGTGCCCAGGCGACGGCCGATGCCCAGGGCCTGGAGGCGGGTGCGTACGACGGCCGCCGACAGGAAGTTCTCGCCCACGAACGAGCCGAGCGTGGCACCGAACTGGTCCTTCTTGTTCTGGATGATCGCCGTGTGCGGGATGGGCAGGCCCAGCGGGCGGCGGAACAGGGCCGTCACCGCGAACCAGTCCGCCAGCGCACCCACCATGCCCGCCTCGGCCGCCGCCGCGACGTAACCCGCCCACGCGCCCGCGCCCGAGCGGTCCGCCCACGTCGCGAGGCCGAAGACCACCGCGACCAGGAGCAGCAGGCCCGTCGCCGTCGCCTTCATACGGCGCACGCCCCGGCGCTTCTCCTCGTCCGCCGCCGTGTAGGCGAAGGGGGACGAGCGGGGCGTGCGCGCGGCCGTGTCCGCCTCGACCGCCACCTCGGCGTCGGGCCCCGATCTCGTACGTTCCATACGCTTCGCTCCACCCGCCGTGCCTGTGCACGACCCCGATCTGTCTCGTACGTCCAGGATCCGTTCCGTACGACCTCTACCTGAAGTACTTACGGCGCGCACGTTCAGTTCCCGTGCGCCCGTGCGACCACTCGTTCGCGTGGCCCCGCGGGCCTTCGCTCCGTACATTCGGATCATGTCCATGCGGACGCTTCGGTCGCATGCCGGGCGCCTTGCCCTGCTCGCTGTGGTGGTGCTGCTCGCCGCCACCGTCTACGCCGTGGTCGTGCCCGAGCGGGCCGGGGCGGGTTCTGACGACGACGGCGACTGGGCCGGGACCTGGTACGCCGCTCCCGTCGGCGCCGAGCCCGGGGGCGATTCGGCCCGGACCGTACGCAATGTCGTGCACACGTCGCTCGGCGGGAGCCGGGCCCGCGTCACCGTGTCCAACCTGTTCGGGCACGCCCCGCTCGACCTGCGCCACACCACGCTCGCCACCGTGGCCGACCCCGCGCGGACCATGCGGACGCTGACCTTCCGCGGGCTCGCGCGGGTCTCCGTGCCGGCCGGCGGGGAGGTCGTCAGCGACCCGCTCGCCTTCGAGGTGCCCGCCTCGGGTGATCTTTACGTTTCCGTGTACGCGGCCGGGCCCGTCACCTGGCACCCCGGGGCGCAGCAGACCTCGTTCGTGGCCCGGGGTGACATCGACCGTGCGGCCGACCCCGGGGTGTTTGCGCAGGTCACGGGCGCTTGGCGGTATGTCACCGCCCTCGATGTGCAGGGGCCCGGGGCCGCGGCCGGCAGCGTCGTCGTGTTCGGGGACTCGATAACCGAGGGGGTCGGGTCCACGCCGGGGGCCGATCGGCGCTGGACGGATGTGCTGGCCGGGCGGCTCCGGGGGCCGCACGCCGCCCTCGACCCGAGCGACGGTTCGGCGCCTCGGGCCGTGCTCAATGCCGGGATCGGCGGGAACGCGCTGCTCGCGCGGTTCGCCGGGCCCAGCGGGATCGAACGCTTCCAGCGGGATGCGCTGTCGCGGGCCGGGGTTCGTACGGTCGTTGTCGAGCTCGGGATCAACGATCTGCTCGGTGGGCAGCGGGATGCCGGCGCGCTGCTCGCGGGGATGCGGGAGTTGGTGCGGGTGGGGCATGCGCGGGGGGTGCGCGTCCTTGGCACGACGCTTTCGCCTTGCGGCGGGGTTCGGGGTTGTACGGGGGCGGTTCAGCGGGTGCGGGGTTCCGTGAATTCCGCGATTCGTGGGGGTGGGGTTTATGACGGGGTCGTCGACATAGACCGGGTGCTTCGGGATCCGTATGCGCCGCGTTCCTTGTGGGGGCCGTACGACTCGGGGGATCGGCTGCATCCGTCTGATGCGGGGTATCTGGCGATGGGGCGGGGGGTGGATCTGGGGGTGTTGTGAGGTGGCGCTCGGCGGGGGTCAAGTGCGGGTGGGTGGGCGCCTGCGGCGGGTTTCTTCCCCACCCCGCCCCTTCCCGAGACCCTCCGGGGGAGTTCGTCGGGTGCGGCCCGGTGGTCGTCCCCTGGGGCTCCGCCCCAGACCCCGGTCGCGCCTTAAAGCCGCTCGTCCTCAAACTCCCCCAAGGCCTTAAGGGCCAGGGGGGACCCCCATGACAGGCTGGGTATGCCCGCATCCACCCTGCTAGGGGCGCGCGGAACTGCGCGACCAGCCGCCCACGACCCGCAGCCAAACTCGCACCCTCACCCCAGCTCCTTCCGCCCCTTCTCCTCCCGCTTCTCCAACCGCAACCGCTCCTTCTGCGCCTTCCGCAGCTTCCGGTCCACCCCGATCCCGCCCATCAGGGCGAACGCGATGATCGTGACGTGCGGCGAGCCCGGCGTGCCCTCGCCGTTGGCCTTGCTGCCGCCCACCCCGCCCATGATTCCGAAGCCCTTGACCTGGACGTTCAGCTCGGGCGGGACCGTCACGCCGATGCCGCCCATGATCGTGAAGAGGCGGATCACCGTCTCACGGTCCTCGAAGCGGGCCTCGCGCAGGTCGATGTCGCCGCCGCCCCACATCGCGAACGCGGTGAACTTCCTGGCCACCGTCCAGTTGCCCTTCCGGTTGAAGCCGCCCCAGAGGGCGAAGCCTCCTTTGGAGGTGGGCGGGTGGCCGATGCGGGAGGGCCAGTGGATCTCCGTCTCGTCCTCCGTGCGTCGAGCCACCGGGGCCGCAGGACCCGCCGTGCCCGGCGCCGGCAGGTCGCGGACGAGCGGCTCCAACTCCCCGTGCGTACGCGCCTTGTAGGCCGCCTCCAGGCGCTGCTCGAACTCCTCCATGTCGAGCCGGCCCTCGGCTACCGCGTCCCTCAGCGACTCGGCGACCCGCTCCCGCTCGGCGTCCGAGGCCCGCATCTCCGGCAGCCCACCCGTTGGTTCACTCGTCATGGCCTGAAGACTAGTGAAGGCCTCGGTCTTCGTACATTCTCGCGATCACGGCCTCGATGTCCGGTTCACGTACCGACAGGTCCACCAGCGGGTACGCCTCCGCGATGTGCGCGACCAGCGGTGCCGCCGACGCCGAGGCGGGGAAGGCGAGCCACTGGCGGGGGCCCTCCACCTTCACCACGCGGGCGCCATCCGCCCGTACCGGCGGGAGTTCGCGCTCCAGGTCGACCACCAGGGTGCGTTCGCTCTCGCCCGCCTCGTGCAGTCCGGCCAGCGCGCCGTCGTACATCAGGCGCCCGTGGTCGATGACCATCACCCGCTTGCAGAGCTGCTCGATGTCGGTCAGGTCGTGCGTGGTGAGCAGGATCGTGGTGGCGCGTTCCGCGTTCAGGTCGCGCAGAAATTGCCGGACCTTTGCCTTGCTGATGACGTCCAGGCCGATCGTCGGCTCGTCGAGGTACAGGACGTCCGGGTCGTGCAGCAACGCCGCCGCGATGTCACCCCGCATCCTTTGACCGAGGGAGAGTTGGCGGACAGGTACGTCCAACAGGCTTGACAGGTCGAGGAGTTCGACGCATCTGTCCAGGTTTTCGCGGAAGCGGGCGTCCGGGATGCGGTACATGCGGTGGGCCAGCTTGTACGAGTCGTACAGCGGCAAGTCCCACCACAACGTGGTGCGTTGGCCGAAGACCACGCCGATGCGCTGCGCCAGTTTCGTACGTTCTCGGGACGGGTCCAGGCCCGCCACTCTGAGGCGGCCCGCGCTCGGGGTGAGGATGCCCGTCAGCATCTTGATCGTGGTGGATTTTCCGGCGCCGTTCGGGCCGATGTAGCCGACCATCTCGCCGCGCGGCACTCGGAAGCTGATCCCGTCGACCGCCCTGACCTGTCGTTTTTCGCGACGCAGCCGTCCCGTCTTGCGGCGTACGTCGAAGACCTTTTCCACCTCGTCGAGTTCGATCAGGTCCATGCCCAAGTTCATGTCCCTGTCCCTGTCCCTGTCCAGGTCCAGGTCCAGGTCCATGTTCATGTCCATCACATCAACTCCCCTTGCTGTGACGTGAGTTCAGGTCCATCCGTCAACTCCCCGTGCTGCGGTACGAACGAATCCCCACCCGCCACGCCTGCCCCGCCAGCGTCAGGCACGCGGCCGCTACCAGCGGCGGTGTGAACGCGAGCCAGGTCGGCAGGGCCAGCGGGTACGGGCGGCCCAGGATGTACAGCGCGGGCAGCCAGTTCACGAAGGCCAGCGGCAGGATGAAGGTGACGCCGCGCACCATGTCCTTGGCGAACACCGTCGGCGGGTACTGGAGCAGCGTCTGGCCGCCGTACGTGAACGCGCTCTGCACCTCCGCCGCGTCCTGCGCCCAGAACTGGAAGGCCGCGCCCGCCACGAACACCGCGCAGAAGATCGCGGTGCCGCTGAGCAGCATCACCGGCACCAGGAGCACCTTCAGTACCGTCCAGTGCACGTGCAGGGACAGCAGCGAACCCGCCAGGACCAGCACGCCCTGGAGGAGCCGGCCCAGGCGCTGGAGGCCGAAGCGATCGGCGGCGACCTGGGCGAGGACCGGCGCCGGGCGCACGAGCAGCGTGTCGAGCGTGCCGTCGCGGATGCGCGCGCCCAGCTTGTCGATCGAACCGAGGACCGCGTTCGCGAGCCCGAACGCGGTCGTCGACGTCCCGTACAGGAACGCCACTTCGGCGAAGGAGTACCCGCCGAGCGAGCGGACCCGCGAGAACATCAGGGCGATCACGACGAAGTCGAACGCGGTCACCAGGAAGTTCCCGACCAGCATCATCACGAACGACGCCCGGTAGGCGAGTGTGGAGCGGATCCACATTCCGGCGATCATCCTGTACGTCGCCCACACACCCGGCGCCGGCCGACGCTCGGTCACCGTCTCAGCCACCCTGCACCACCACTCTCCGTACCGCCGCGGACTGGAGCACCCGGCCGACGCCGAGCAGCGCCGCCGCCCAGCCGAGCTGGAAGCCGTACGCACCGAGCAGGCCCCAGCCCCGGTGCCGGCCCATCAGGACGTCCGCCGGGATCTGGAGCAGCGAGGACCACGGCAGCGCGCGGGCCACCTCGCCGAGCAGGCCGGGGAAGGCGTTGAGCGGCAGCAGCATCCCGGAGAAGAACAGGCCCGCGATCGACACGAGCGAGGCGACGCCGGCCCCGTCGAGCAGCCAGAACGCCGAGAGCGCCACCAGGAAGCGCAGCGCGAAACTCACCACCACGCCGAGCAGGACCGCGAGCAGGAAGGCGAGCCAGGTCAGCGGGTTCGTCGGCAGCGCGAGGTCGAAGAACAGCGCGCCGAAGGCCAGCGGGGCCACCCCGCGCCCCAGGAAGTGGAACAGCGCCCGGCCCAGATCGGCGGACAGCCACCACAGCTGGAGGTCGGCCGGACGGTACAGGTCGATCGCGATGTCACCCGTACGGATGCGTTCCACGAGTTCGTCCGCGAAGCCGCCGCCGAACAGGTTGACCGTCATGAGCATGGCCTGGCTGATCCACACATAGGTGAGCGCCTGGGACTGGTCGTAGCCGCCGAGGTTGGGGCGCTGGTCCCACAGGGCTATATAGGTGTAGGCCACGATCACGCCGAAGACAGTGTTGGTGAAAATCCCGGCCGCGGTGGCGACCCGGTACGTCGTATAGCGCCGGAACCCACCCGCGGCCACGACCCCGTACAGCCGCACGAACGCCCCCTCACCGTCATGGACACCAAAGCGCGGGAGCCTAGCCCAGCCCCACGGCCCTTCGCGACGGAATTTCCGCGGTGCGGCATGCAAGATGTCCTTACACCGCATATCGCCCCATACATTCCGCAAACGACCCGAGATGCAACGGCCGGAGAGACATGAGCGACGACGAGCAGCCGGAGCCCCCGAAGCCCGGACACGAGGCGCCGCAGAAGTGGACGCCCCGGGATCCCACCGCCGACAGACCCGCGCCCGCGCCCGCCGCGGCAGCAGGCGCCCCGCGCCAGGGCCCCGGGACCCCGGGCGACCCGGCCAAACCGGGCAAGCGCCCCAAGCGGACCGGATGGCGCCGCTTCGTCCCCCGCTGGCGCATCGTGCTCGGCCTCTTCCTCCTCGCCGCCCTGCTGCTCATCGGCGGCTTCATCACCGGCTACACGCTCGTGTCGATCCCGGCCGCCAACGCCGGGGCCACCGCCCAGTCCAACGTCTTCCTGTACGCCGACGGCACCCAGCTCGCCTCGGACGGCGAGATCAACCGCGAGAACGTACAGCTCGCCCAGGTCCCGCTCAACGTGCAGCGCGCCGTACTGGCCGCCGAGGACCGGGACTTCTACTCCGAGCGCGCCGTCGACCCCAAGGCCATGGTCCGCGCCGCCTGGAACACCCTCACCGGCAAGGGCACCCAGGGCGGCTCCACCATCACCCAGCAGTACGTCAAGAACTACTACCTGGGCCAGGAGCAGACGGTCACCCGCAAGGTGAAGGAATTCTTCATCGCGATCAAACTCAATCGCGAGGAGACCAAAGAGGACATTCTCGCCGGGTATCTGAACACCAGCTACTTCGGCCGCAACGCCTACGGCATCCAGGCCGCCTCCCAGGCGTACTACAGCAAGGACGTCGAGAAACTCACCACCGCCGAGGGCGCCTACCTCGCCTCCCTGCTCAACTCCCCCAGCGCGTACGACGTGATCGCCCACCCCGAGAACAAGCCCCGGGCGCTGGCCCGCTGGAACTACGTACTCGACGGCATGGTCAAGAAGAAGTGGCTCGGCGCCGCCGAGCGGGCCGCGACCACCTTCCCCGTCCCCGGAAAGGTCAAGCCCCGGGCCGGTCTCGCGGGCCAGCGCGGCTATCTCGTCGAGGCCGTCAAGGACTACCTCACCAGCAACAAGATCATCGAGGAGAACACCCTCGCGACCGGCGGCTACCGCATCACCACCACCATCGAGAAGGACAAGCAGGACGCCTTCGTCAAAGCCGTCGACGACAAGGTCAACTCCAAGCTCAGCACCGACCGCAAGGCCGACCGCAACGTCCGCGTCGGCGGCGCCTCCATCGACCCGTCGACCGGCAAGGTCCTCGCGATGTACGGGGGCATCGACTACACCAAGCAGTACGTCAACAACGCGACCCGGCACGACTTCCAAGTCGGCTCCACCTTCAAGCCGTTCGTCTTCACCTCGGCCGTCGTCAACGAATCGACCACCCAGGACGGGCGCACCATCACCCCGAACACCGTCTACGACGGCACCAACAAGCGCTATGTGCAGGGCTGGAAGGGCACCCCGTACAACCCCGCCAACGAGGACGACACCTCGTACGGGCAGATCACCGTCCGCACCGCCACCGACAAGTCCGTCAACGCGGTGTACGCACAGATGGCCGTCGACGTCGGCCCCTCCAAGGTCAAACAGACCGCGATCGACCTCGGCATCCCCGCCGACACCCCGGACATGCCCAACGGCCCGTCCATCGCGCTCGGCACCGCGACCGCCAGCGTCCTCGACATGACGCAGGCGTACGCCACGCTCGCCGGCCACGGCCGCCACGGCACGTACACGATGGTCGAATCCGTCATCAAGGACGGCGAGAAGACCGAACTGCCCTCGCAGGACACCAAGCAGGCCGTCAGCCGCGAGGCCGCCGACACCACGACGTCGATGCTGCAGAGCGTCGTCGAAGGCGGCACGGGCACGGCGGCCCAGGCCTCGGGGCGGCCCGCCGCCGGCAAGACCGGCACCGCCGAACAGGACAAGGCCGCCTGGTTCGCGGGCTACACCCCGGACCTGGCCACCGTCGTCGCACTGATGGGCGCCGACCCCGAAACGGCGGTCCAGCAGCCGCTGTACGGGGCGCTCGGCTTCACCCGCATGAACGGCGGCGGGCCGCCCGCGCAGATCTGGGCCCAGTACACCAAGGGCGCCCTCCAGGGCAGCGAGGCCAAGGACTTCGACCTGGAACTCCAGGACGGCGCGAGCGTCCCGGTCGAGCCGCCGCCCCCGAACCCGTCCCAGCCCCAGCCCCCCGGCAGCAACCAGGGCCAGACACAGGGCCAGGACCAAGGCCAGACGCAAGGGCAGAACCAGGGCCAGAACCAGGGCACGACCGGCGGCCGCAACCAGGGCCAGACCCAAGGCCAGAACCAAGGCCAGGCCCAGGGGCAGACACAGGGCACGACACAGGGGCAGACCCAAGGCCAGAACCAGGGCCAGACCCAAGGATCGACGCAGGGCCAGAACCAGGGCACGACGCAAGGGCAGACACAGGGCCAGACCCAGGGCGGCGCCACGGACGCAGGCACCAACACCGGCGGCACCGACAACGGCGGCACGACCGCAGGAACGGCCGGCACCACAACAGGCCTCGCCGACCGGCCCCGCGGATCAAGAAGCCCGTGAGGCCGGAGCGCTAGTGCCCGCTCGTCGCCTTCAGCCCCACCACCGCGACGAGCAGCAAGCACACGAAGAAGATCCGGGCGGCGGTGGCCGGCTCACCGAGCACCACCATGCCGAGCACCGCCGCACCGGCCGCGCCGATACCGACCCACACGCCGTACGCCGTACCAATGGGCAGCGTCTTGGCGGCCTGCGAAAGCAGCAGCATCGAAGCGACGATCCCCGCGCCCGTGAGCACACTGGGCACGAGGCGAGTGAATCCGTCGGTGTACTTCATCCCGATCGACCAGCCCACTTCGAGCAGACCGGCGACGACGAGCAGGACCCATGCCATGACGGCACCTCCGAAAGACGCGAACACATACGGGGTGCGTCGTCTTGTCCTGACCCGGTACGACGCGTCTCGTCGGGGTCCCACCACGATAGCAAAGGGCATGCAAAAGGGCTGGTGACACCGGTCACCAGCCCTTGAACCAGGGGTTACAGATACAGCCCGGTGGCGTCCACCGACACCCGCTCGGAGGCGACGGCATGCAGATCGCGCTCGCGCATCAGCACGTACGCCACGCCCCGCACCTCGACCTCGGCACGGTCCTCGGGGTCGTACAGGACCCGGTCGCCCGGCTCGACGGTGCGCACGTTCTGACCGACCGCGACCACCTCGGCCCAGGCCAGCCGTTTGCCTACGGCGGCGGTCGCCGGAATCAGGATGCCGCCGCCCGAACGCCGCTCGCCCTCGGGAGAGTCTGACCGGACCAGCACGCGGTCGTGCAGCATCCGGATGGGCAGCTTGTCGTGGGTGTTCTCGCTCACGGGGTCGAACCTACCCGCCCCGGCGCCGGGCGTACGCCGAAGGGTCAGGCCCGCCTCTTCTTCGCCGAAAGCGCGAGCAACCCCACCAGGCCCACAGCGACCAGCGCGACCGGCACGATCCGCTCCACCCGGGGCGACCCGTCCTCGGACACGAACTGCGCCTTCACGTCGTTCACCGTACGGTTCACCGCCACATACGCCCGGCCCGCCGTGTGGTCCACGGCCGAGGCGAACCTCGCCTTGGCATCGCCGACGATCGTGGACGGGTGCAGCCGCACCCCGATCTCGTCGAGGGTCACCGCGAGCTGGTCCCGCCTGCTCCTGATGTCCGCCTCGATCTGCGCAGGGGTCCTGGCATCCGACACTGCGCCGCCTCCGGTGGTCGTATGGGGTCATCCGTCATCCACAGTCTGTCAGCTCCGTCGCCGATGCACTGTCACAGGCCCCCATTAGGCTCTGTCGTTGTACGCCACACCCTCGGCCTTTCCGGAGGAAACCCATGAGCGAGCGACTTCAGCCCGGCGACACCGCCCCCGCCTTCACCCTGCCCGACGCCGACGGCAACGAGGTCTCGCTCGCCGCACACAAGGGCCGCAAGGTCATCGTCTACTTCTACCCGGCCGCCCTGACCCCCGGCTGCACCAAGCAGGCCTGCGACTTCACGGACAACCTGGAGTTGCTCGCGGGCGCCGGGTACGACGTCATCGGCGTCTCCCCCGACAAGCCGGAGAAGCTGGCGAAGTTCCGCGAGAAGGAGTCCCTGAAGGTCACCCTGGTCGGCGACCCCTCCAAGGAGGTCCTGGAGGCGTACGGCGCGTACGGCGAGAAGAAGCTGTACGGCAAGACGGTGACGGGCGTCATCCGCTCGACGGTGGTCGTGGACGAGGCGGGCAAGGTGGAGCGCGCCCTGTACAACGTGAAGGCGACGGGCCATGTCGCCAAGATCATCAAGGACTTGGGCATCTGAGCGCCCACGAGCGGAAGGGTCCGCCCCGGTCCTCTTGGCCGGGGTCCCCACGCCTGGTCGGCATCGCCCAGTACAGTAGGCCGTGGCCCACGCGCCCGTACGCCAAGGGCTGAGCGGCGATCTTTAGGTGGTCGTGTCTGTCGGTTCGAATCCGACCGGGCGCACTGAAACAGAAGGCCCGGCCCGCTTGTCCAAGCGAGCCGGGCCTTCGCCGTGCGCCTCAGCCCAACAACTCCCGCACCACCGGCACCAGCGCCCTGAACGCCTGTCCCCGGTGGCTGATCGCGTTTTTCTCCTCGGCCGACAGCTCCGCGCACGTGCGCGTCTCGCCCTCCGGCTGGAGGATCGGGTCGTAGCCGAAGCCGCCCGTTCCGGTGGGGGTGTGGCGCAGGGTGCCCAGGAGGCGGCCCTCCACCACGCGCTCCGTGCCGTCCGGGAGGGCGAGGGCCGCGGCGCAGGCGAAGTGGGCGGCTCGGTGTTCGTCGGCGATGTCGGAGAGCTGGGCCAGGAGGAGGTCCAGGTTGGCCTGGTCGTCGCCGTGGGTGCCGGACCAGCGGGCCGAGAAGATGCCGGGGGCGCCGTTCAGCACGTCCACGCAGAGGCCCGAGTCGTCAGCGACGGCGGGCAGGCCGGTGGCCTGGGCCAGGGCGTGCGCCTTGAGGAGGGCGTTCTCGGCGAAGGTGACGCCGGTCTCCTTGACGTCGGGGATCTCGGGGTACGCGTCGGCGCCCACGAGTTCGTGGGGCAGCCCGGCCGCGGCGAGGATGGCGTGGAGTTCGGTGATTTTGCCGGCGTTGCGGGTGGCGAGGATCAGGCGCGTCATGCTCCCAGTATCGGGGGAGCGAGGAATCCGGCCGACCTGAGCCCTACGGCGTGCAGACCTTGCCGATTTCCTTGGCGGCGCTGGTGACGCCGCTGATGTCGGGGGTGGTGTCGCCGTTCTTGATGGCCGTACGGACGTTGCCGACGGCCTTGTTGAGGTCGTCGACGGCCTTGGAGAGGTCGGCGTTGTCCGTCTTGTTCTTCAGGGACGACAGTTCTTTGTCGATGTCGTTGAGTGCCTGGTCGGCCTGGGTGGGGTTGTCCGTGGCGTTGCCGACGGCCTTGCCGAGGTTGTCGACGCTGTTGCCGATGGCGTCCGCGGTCTTGACGCAGTCGATCGCCTTGTCGACCGCGCCGCATCCGGCGGTGACGGTGACGGCCAGGGCCGCGGTGGCGACGGCGAGCACGGTTCGGCGCATCGGTCGGGTCCTCCCCAGGAGTTCCGGAAGGGGTTCCGGAAGTGACGGACGGGCGCACGGTTGGCCCGTGCGCCCGTACTCGTGGTGACGCGGGAAGCGTGCCCCTTGGTTGCTTCTTTACTCTCCGGACACCGCGGCCAGGGCGCGGAGTTGGAGGGCGGTGAGGTCGGCGCAGCCGCCGGTGGCCAGGTCGAGGAGCGCGTTGAGTTCCTTGCGGTCGAAGGGCTCGGCCTCGGCGGTGCCCTGGACCTCGACGAAGCGGCCGTCGCCGGCGCAGACGACGTTCATGTCGGTCTCGGCGCGTACGTCCTCCTCGTAGCAGAGGTCGAGGAGGGGGGCGCCGTCGACGATGCCGACGGAGACGGCGCTGACGGTGCCGGTGAGCGGCTGGCGGCCGTGCTTGACGAGCTTCTTGCCTTGGGCCCAGGTGATGGCGTCGGCGAGGGCGACGTAGGCGCCGGTGATGGCGGCGGTGCGGGTGCCGCCGTCGGCCTGGAGGACGTCGCAGTCCAGGACGATGGTGTTCTCGCCGAGGGCCTTGTAGTCGATGACGGCGCGCAGGGAGCGGCCGATGAGGCGGGAGATCTCGTGGGTGCGGCCGCCGATCTTGCCGCGGACGGATTCGCGGTCGCCGCGGGTGTTGGTGGAGCGGGGCAGCATGGAGTATTCGGCGGTGACCCAGCCTTCGCCGCTGCCCTTGCGCCAGCGCGGGACGCCTTCGGTGACG
The DNA here is from genome assembly GCF_045206365.1 of Streptomyces sp. NBC_00212. Taxonomy (NCBI): domain Bacteria; kingdom Bacillati; phylum Actinomycetota; class Actinomycetes; order Kitasatosporales; family Streptomycetaceae; genus Streptomyces; species Streptomyces sp. NBC_00212. The sequence goes on along the minus strand of NZ_CP108115.1, from coordinate 5,460,751 downwards.
GAGGCGGTGCAGAAGACTTTGGTGTCGCCGAAGGAGATGAGGACGGAGCCCTCGGCGTGCTTGCTCCATCCGCGTTCGATGGTGACGGGGCGGAGCTGTTCGGGGGTGCGGCCGTCGATACGAGACATGGCTATGAGCCTAGGTGATGGTGCTGGGGGTGCGTTCCGTGCGTACGCGAAAGGCCCCTACCGGTTCGGGAGGGGCCTTTGGCTGAGCGGGTCGCTCACATCATGTCTTCGATGTCCGCGGCGATGGGGTCGGCGTCGGTGCCGATGACGACCTGGACGGCGGTGCCCATCTTGACGACGCCGTGGGCGCCGGCGGCCTTGAGGGCGGCCTCGTCGACCTTGCTCGGGTCGATGACTTCGGTGCGCAGGCGGGTGATGCAGCCTTCGACTTCTTCGATGTTCTCGATACCGCCGAGGCCGGCGACGATCTTCTCAGCCTTGCTGGCCATGTGTCTCTCCTGGTTCTTGAAGAACGCTGTGTCGGCCCACGGTAGGTCCGCTTTGTCACGGTAACCCACGTTTGGCCCAGCTATGCGCGCGAGCGCATTCTGCCTGGCCAAGGATGGCGATCACCGGAGCCATGTCCCGCGAGGGGCCTCTCCGGACGATACCGCAACTGGTCTACACCAGTGTGCAACGACCGTCCGAGACGGCTTGTTCCGCAAGCCTGGAGGTTGCCGATGAGTGCGAGCAGCGCGGCCGCAGTACCGCAGCCCAAGTGGTGGAACGGGCTGTTCCAGGGGCTGCAGAAGATGGGCCGCAGCCTCCAGCTGCCGATCGCCGTGCTGCCCGCGGCGGGCATCCTCAACCGGCTCGGCCAGGACGACGTGTTCGGCAAGACCGGACTCGGCTGGAACGACGTCGCCAAGGTGTTCAACGGCGCGGGCGGCGCCCTGCTCAACGGCGCGCTCGGGCTGCCGCTGCTGTTCTGCGTGGGCGTCGCGATCGGCATGGCGAAGAAGGCCGACGGTTCGACCGCGCTCGCGGCGGTGGCCGGATTCCTCGTCTATTACGGGGTGCTCCAGCAGTTCCCGAAGGACTGCGCCGCCGGTGCGAAGCTCGCGGCGGGCGCCTGTGTCGCGAAGGACGGCTCGGCCGTTCTGGCCACGTACCAGAATCCGGGGGTCTTCGGCGGCATCGTGATGGGCCTGCTGACCGCGTACTTCTGGCAGCGCTTCCACCGTACGAAGCTGGTGGACTGGCTGGGGTTCTTCAACGGGCGCCGGCTCGTGCCGATCATCATGGCCGGGGTCGCGATCGTGTTCTCGGTGCTGTGTCTGTGGATCTGGCCGCCGGTCGGTGACGCACTGACCAGCTTCAGCAAGTGGCTCGTCGACCTGGGAGCCGCCGGTTCCGGCATCTTCGGTGTCGCCAACCGTGCGTTGCTGGTGATCGGCCTGCACCAGTTCCTGAACACCTTCATCTGGTTCCAGTTCGGCGACTTCACCAAGCCGGACGGGACGATCGTGCACGGCGACATCCCGCGCTTCCTGGCGGGCGACCCGACGGCCGGCCAGTTCCAGACCGGGTTCTTCCCGATCATGATGTTCGCGCTGCCCGCGGCGGCCCTGGCGATCGCACACTGCGCCAAGCCGCACCGCCGCAAGGAGGTGAGCGGCATGATGCTCTCGGTCGGCCTGACCTCGCTCGTCACCGGCATCACCGAGCCGATCGAGTACTCCTTCGTCTTCATCGCGCCGCTGCTGTACGTGATCCACGCGGTGCTCACCGGCGTTTCCATGGCGGTGAGCTGGGGGCTCGGCGTCAAGGACGGCTTCAGTTTCTCGGCCGGCCTGATCGACTACGTCATCAACTGGGGCCTGGCGACGAAGCCTTGGATGATCATTCCGATCGGAGCGTGCTTCGCCGCCGTCTATTACGTGGTGTTCCGCTTCGCGATCACCAAGTTCAACCTGCCGACGCCGGGGCGGGAGCCGGAGGAGGACGAGCTGGAGAAGGAGAACATCAAGGCGTAGCCCTTCCCCGCAATCCCCTCTCCGCTTTGTTCAGCAAGGCCCTCGGACCGCCCGGTCCGGGGGCTTTGGCGTGTCGTTTCGCGGGCCTTTCGGGCGCGGCGGGGCTACGGAAAGGTCACGGCGGGGAGACGGCACGGAGTCGGCCTTGCCCGTATTGCCGGGTATGGCTCAGGCCACAAAAAACGAAGGTTCCTTATCTAACCCTCACCGTGCTACAACTGGTCTACACCACTCAATGGTGTAGACCACGCGGGCTTGACCGCGTTCCCCCGAGACGCCGCCGTCCCCCCCGTAGTTTCCCATGCCCCCGGGCGGCGCCTTGCCTACTGGAGGATGTTGATGAGTACGGCCACCGCTACGGCGGCGCCCGCGAAGAAGCGGGGCTCCGGCCTGTTCCAGGGTCTGCAGAAGATCGGGCGCAGCTTGCAGCTGCCGATCGCCGTGCTGCCCGCCGCGGGCATTCTGCTCCGGCTCGGCCAGGACGATGTCTTCGGCAAGGACGGCCTCGGCTGGAACACGGTCGCCAAGGTCTTCATGACCGCCGGTGACGCGGTCTTCTCCAACATGCCGCTGCTGTTCTGCATCGGTGTCGCGATCGGCTTCGCGAAGAAGGCCGACGGCTCCACCGCGCTGGCGGCCCTCGTCGGCTTCCTGGTCTACAAGAACGTGCTGACCGCGTTCCCCGTGCACGACGCCGTCATCAACACCACGCAGAACAAGGGCGTCGACGTCCCGGCGGTCTACAACGACCCGAAGGTCCTCGGCGGCATCATCATGGGCCTGATATCGGCCGTGGTGTGGCAGCGGTTCCACCGCACCAAGCTGGTGGACTGGCTCGGCTTCTTCAACGGCCGCCGCCTCGTCCCGATCCTCATGGCCTTCATCGGCACCGCCATGGGTGTGCTGTTCGGCCTGATCTGGGGCCCGATCGGCGACGCCATCACCTCGTTCGGCGAGTGGATGACGGGCTTGGGTGCCGTCGGCGCCGGCATCTTCGGTGTGGTCAACCGCGCCCTGCTGCCGGTCGGCATGCACCAGTTCGTGAACACGGTCGCCTGGCAGGAGATCGGCAGCTACACGGACTCCTCCGGTGCTGTCTGGCACGGTGACGTGCAGCGCTTCATGCACGGTGACCCGACGGCCGGTCAGTTCATGACGGGCTTCTTCCCGATCATGATGTTCGCCCTCCCTGCCGTGGCCCTGGCCATCACGCACTGCGCCCGTCCCGAGCGCCGCAAGGCCGTCGGCGGCATGATGATGTCGCTCGCGCTGACCTCGTTCGTCACCGGCATCACCGAGCCGATCGAGTTCGCGTTCATGTTCATCGCGCCGGTCCTCTACGTGATCCACGCGGTCCTGACCGCCGTGTCGATGGCCGTGACCTGGGCGCTCGGCGTGCACCACGGCTTCACCTTCTCGGCCGGTGCGATCGACTACGTGCTCAACTGGAAGTTCGCCACCAACGCCTGGATGATCATCCCGATCGGCCTGGTCTTCGCGGCGATCTACTACGTGGTCTTCCGCTTCGCGATCACGAAGTTCAACATTCCCACCCCGGGCCGTGAGCCCGAGGAAGAGGTCGAGGACCTCACGAAGGCGTAAGCCCCTCACCACCTCGCACGAAGGCCCCCGGAACCGCGAGGTTCCGGGGGCCTTTCGCATACGCAGACGAGGCGCTCAGACCTCGTACGCCGCGCCCGGCGCGGCCAGTTCCGTCGGGCCGGAGTAGACCGCTCGGGCGTCCGCCAGGTTGGCCTCGCCGTCCGTCCACGGCGGGATGTGGGTGAGGACCAGGCGCCCCACGTCGGCGCGCGCCGCGCTCTGGCCCGCCTCGCGGCCGTTGAGGTGCAGCGCCGGGATGTCCTCCTTGCCGTACGTGAAGGAGGCCTCGCACAGGAACAGGTCGGCGCCCTCGGCCAGTTCGTCGAGGGCGGCGCAGACCCCGGTGTCGCCGGAGTACGCGAGCGTGCTGCCGCCGTGCTCGATGCGGATGCCGTACGCCTCGACGGGGTGGCACACCCGCTCCGTACGCACCGAGAAGGGGCCGATGTCGAAGGTGCCCGGCTTCAGGGTGTGGAAGTCGAATACCTCGCTCATCGAGGACGCGGAGGGCGTGTCCGCGTACGCCGTGGTCAGGCGCTGCTCGGCGCCCTCCGGCGCGTACACCGGCATCGGCGCGCAGCGGCCGCCCTCGTGGCGGTAGTAGCGGGCGACGAAGTAGCCGCACATGTCGATGCAGTGGTCGGCGTGCAGATGCGACAGGAAGATCGCGTCGAGGTCGTACAGGCCGATGTGGCGCTGCAGCTCACCGAGGGCTCCGTTGCCCATGTCGAGGAGCAGCCGGAAGCCGTCTGCCTCGACGAGGTAGCTGGAGCAGGCCGATTCCGCGGACGGGAACGACCCGGAACAGCCGACGACGGTGAGCTTCATGGAGCGTGAACCTCCGGAATCAGCGGGGCCAGGCGAAGCCTGTCGTTGAGGGGGGCCGACGGGGCGGACGGGCCTTGCGGGGCGGCCGCGGGGAAGGGCTGCGGTTCGTCGAGCGTAAGGCGCCACAAGGCCCCTCGCTCCTTTGGAGCGGGCCGTTGTGGGGGAACTCACCTGCGCTGTCACCGGTTCGGATGGTGTTGGCATGGAGCGCGCGCGGTGGGTGGTGCGCCGGTAACGTCTGGGATATGGACACGTCGTGGTGGCTGGCGCTGGGGGCCGTGGTTGCTCTCGCGTTGGTCGCGGCCGCCATGGACGGGCGCGGGCGCTCCGCGCGCAGGCCCGGTGGGCGCACCCGGCCGCCGGCCCGCCCGGCGGGGACGGGCCGGGGCACAGGGCGGCTGCCGAAGGCCGGGGAGATCTGGTGGGCCGAGGTGCCCTACGAGGATGTTCCGGGCGGCAAGGACCGTCCGTGTCTGGTGCTGCGGGTGCGGGGCGACGCGGTGACCGTCGCGAAGATCACCAGCAAGTACCACGACGAGCGGGCCGGGGTCATTCCGCTGCCGCCCGGCACGGTGGCCGACGCGCACGGACGGCCCAGCTTCCTGGAGACCGACGAGCTGCGCGAGGTCGGGGTGTGGGCGTTCCGCCGCCGGGTGGGCGTGGTGGACCCGACCCTGTGGGACCAGGTCCGCCACCTGGCGGGGTGACGGCCCCCGGTCCCTTCCCTGCGGGCCGTCACGCCCAGAGCTGGCCGTGCAGGGTCTCGATCGCGGCCTCGGTCGTGGGCGCGGTGTAGACGCCGGTCGACAGGTACTTCCAGCCGCCGTCGGCGACGACGAAGACGATGTCCGCCGGGGTGCCCGCCCTGACGGCCTTCTTGCCGACGCCGATCGCCGCGTGCAGGGCGGCGCCGGTGGAGACGCCCGCGAAGATGCCCTCCTGTTGGAGGAGCTCTCGGGTGCGGGTGACCGCGTCGGCCGAGCCGACCGAGAAGCGGGTGGTCAGCACAGAGGCGTCGTACAGCTCGGGCACGAAGCCCTCGTCGAGGTTGCGCAGGCCGTAGACCAGGTCGTCGTAGCGGGGTTCGGCCGCGACGATCTGGATGCCGGGGACGTTCTCGCGCAGGTAGCGGCCGACGCCCATCAGCGTTCCGGTGGTGCCGAGGCCCGCCACGAAGTGGGTGATGGAGGGCAGGTCGGTGAGGATCTCGGGGCCCGTGGTGGCGTAGTGGGCGCCCGCGTTGTCCGGGTTTCCGTACTGGTAGAGCATCACCCAGGACGGGTTCTCGGCGGCCAGCTCCTTGGCGACCCGTACGGCCGTGTTGGAGCCGCCCGCCGCCGGGGACGAGACGATCTCCGCGCCCCACATCGCCAGCAGGTCGCGGCGCTCCTGGGAGGTGTTCTCCGGCATCACGCACACGATGCGGTAGCCCTTGAGCTTCGCGGCCATCGCGAGCGAGATGCCGGTGTTGCCGCTGGTGGGTTCGAGAATGGTGCAGCCCGGCGTCAACCGGCCGTCCTTCTCGGCCTGTTCGACCATGTGGAGGGCCGGCCGGTCCTTGATCGAACCGGTCGGGTTGCGGTCCTCCAGCTTGGCCCAGATCCGTACGTCGTCCGACGGAGACAGGCGCGGGAGGCGGACCAGCGGGGTGTTGCCGACCGCGGCGAGAGCGGAGTCGTAGCGCATGTCAGACGGCGCCGCCCGCGACGGCGGGCAGGATCGTGACGTTGTCGCCGTCGGCCAGTTCGGTGTTGATGCCGTCGAGGAAGCGGACGTCCTCGTCGTTGAGGTACACGTTCACGAAGCGGCGCAGGTTGTCGCCGTCCACGATGCGCTCGCGGATGCCGGTGTGCCGGGCGTCGAGGTCGTTGAACAGGTCGGCGAGGGTGGCGCCGCTGCCTTCGACGGCCTTGGCGCCGTCGGTGTAGGTGCGGAGGATGGTCGGGATGCGGACCTCGATGGCCATGGCGTGGGCTCCTGATCTAAAGGGAGAGGCAGGTGGGCGCGGCTCGGGCTCGGGTCCGCGCGCCGCACGCCGTCGGGCGTGCGGTGGTGCGTTGATGCGGGGGCGCGCGGCGTCAGACGGCGGCTGCGCGGGCCGTACAGATCGCGCTGGCGAGGCGGCACAGGTCGACGTGCAGCCGCGCCACGAGCAGCAGGGCGGGGCCGCTGCTCGGCGTCTTGTCGCTCACGTCGTTCGAAACCATGGGGTCATCGTATAGATTCCCGGTCCGCTTCCCGGAATGTGATCTCGCATCCTGGACGGATTCCGCTCAGGATGCGGTCAGGGTGTGGTCGCGGCCCTTGCGGGCGGCAGATAGACGACGGTGGGCGCGCCGGTAACGGGGTGGCGGCTCACCTCGGCGTTCACTCCGTACACCTCGCGCAGGAGTTCCGCGGTGAGGACGTCGGCGGGCGGGCCCGCGGCGACGATGCGGCCGGCCGCCAGGACGCAGATGCGGTCGCAGTAGTACGCGGCGAGGTTCAGGTCGTGCAGGGCGAGCAGGTTGACCGTGCCCAACTCCCTTACCAGGGACAGGACTTCGAGCTGGTAGCGGATGTCCAGGTGGTTGGTCGGCTCGTCCAGGACGACGACGTCCGGCTGCTGCACGAGGGCCCGGGCGACCAGGGCGCGCTGGCGTTCGCCGCCGGAGAGGGAGGGGAAGGGGCGGGCGGCGAGGTCCGCGATGCCGACGCGGGCCAATGCCTCGCGTACGAGGGTGTCGTCGGCGGCGGTGTCGGCCTCCCAGAAGCGGTGGTGCGGGGAGCGGCCCATGGCGACGATCTCGCGGACGGTCAGCTCGATGCCGCCGGCGTCGGCGTCCTGCGGGACCGTCGCGATGCGGCGGGCGCGGGCCTTGACCGGCATCGCGTGCAGGTCGGCGCCGTCGAGCAGGACGCGGCCGGTGGTGGGGCGCAGGGTTCCGTAGACGCAGCGCAGCAGGGTCGTCTTGCCGCTGCCGTTGGGGCCGACCAGGGCGACGGTCTCGCCCTCGGCGGCGTCCAGGGTGATGCCACAGAGCAGTTCGCGGCCCTGGGGCGTGGTGTACGAGAGCGATTCGGTGCGCAGGGTCGTCATGCGGGGCTGCCTTCCGCGCCGGCCCTGCGGCCGCGCAGCATCCAGAGGAAGAACGGGCCGCCGGTGAGCGCGGTGAGCACGCCGACGGGGATGTCCTGCGGGGCGGCGACGGTGCGGGCCGCGAGGTCGGCCAGGACCAGGAAGGCGGCGCCGCCGAGGGCCGCGACCGGGAGCAGGGTGCGGTGGGCGGCGCCGACGGCCATGCGGGCGGCGTGCGGAACCATCAGGCCGACGAAGCCGATCGCTCCGCTGTACGCGACGAGGATGCCGGTGAGCAGGGAGGCCAGCACGAAGACGGCCGCGCGGAAGCGGCCGGTGTCGAGGCCGAGGACGGTGGCGCCCTCCTCGCCGACGAGCAGCAGGTCCAGGGGGCGGGCCAGGGCGATCAGGACGAGGGTGCCGACGCCGAGGGCGACGGCGGGCAGGGCGAGCATGTCCCAGCGGGCGCCGCCGAGTCCGCCGAGCGTCCAGTGCAGGACTTCGGCTACGTGTTCGGCGCTGGCCGAGGTCACCAGGATCAGGCTGGTCAGCGCGGACAGGACGTACGAGACGGCGACCCCGGCGAGGACCAGGCTGCCGCCCGTCATGGAACCGCCGCGCCTGGCCAGTGCGTACACGAGGACCAGGGCTGCGAGCGCCCCCGCGAAGGCGGCGGCGGGCAGCGCGACGGTGGTGGCCACCCCGGCCCCCACCCCGAGCACGATCACGGCGACGGCGCCGGCGGAGGCCCCGCTGGACACCCCGAGCAGGAAGGGGTCGGCGAGGGGGTTGCGCACGAGGGCCTGCAGTACGGTCCCGATGACGGCGAGCCCGGCCCCGGTGACGGCCCCGAGCACGACGCGGGGCAGCCGCACGTCGAGCACGATGGTCCGGTACGGGCCGGGCTCCGCCGAACCGGTGACGATCCCGAGCACTTGGTGGGCCGGTATCCGCACCGAGCCGAGCGCGAGCCCGGCGATGAAGCCGGCAGCCAGTACGGCTGTGAGCCCCCCGAGCACGAGGGGGTACCGCCAACGCGGGGTCACCCCGCTCACTCCCCCGCCCCCGGGCGGAGCTGCCCCGCCAGCTTCGCCACCGCGTCCGGTGCTCTGACCCCCGTCACCATGTCCGACAGCGGCAGGACCGCGAAGCGGTTGTTCTTGACGGCCGGGACGGACGCCAGCGCCGGGTCGTCGCGCAGGCGTTGCTTCTTGGCCGCCACGCTCGTGCCGCCGTAGTCCAGGATCAGGATCAGCTCCGGCCCGCGGGCCACCACGTTTTCCCAGCTCGCGTCGCCGAAGGACTTGTCCTTCAGGTCGTCCGCGAAGACGTTGCGGCCGCCCGCCCTCGTCACGATGTCGTTGCCGATGCCCTTGCCGCCCACCGTGAACGCCGTCTTGTCCCCGCTGTCGTAGACGAAGACCGAGACCGGCGCCCGCCCCTTCTGGGCCGCCGCCGTCCTCGCGTTCGTGGCCTCGGCCGACTTCACCCACGACTCCGCCCGCTCGGGCACCCCGAACGTCCGGCCGACCTCGCGGACCTCCTCGTACACCTCGTCCATCGTCGTCGAGGCGCCCTTGGGGCAGTTCTCCACGTTCAGGCGGGACTTGATGCCGCTCTTGGCGAGCGCCTCGCGGCCCCGGCCCTCGTTCGCGGCGAAGGCGGTTGCGTAGCCGCCGTACACGTAGTCGGGCGCGACCGACAGGAGCTTCTCGTACGAGGGGTACTCGGCGGCCAGGACCGGGACCGAGTGGTAGTCCGCCGCGTACTTCGGCAGCACCTTGTCGTCCAAGTAGGCGGTCCCGACAAGGGACTTGGCGAGGCCCAGCTCCAGCATCACCTCCGTGGCGTGCTGGTTCATCGTCACCGCCCGCTTCGGCGGCGCCGTGAACGTCGTCGTCACCCCGCAGTTGGTGACCGTGTACGGGAAGCCGGGGGCCGGGCCGCCCCGGGCCTCGGGCCGCGCCTGTGTCGTGCACGCGGCGAGCGGGAACAGCAGGGCGGCGGCCAGGGCCGCGCGGCGCCAGAGCATGACTGAGCTCCTCCAAGGGGATTTCCACGTCCCCTGTCGTCGGGAGAAGGCGGCAGGTCAGTTCCTGGCTTCCGGCGCCGCGGGGTGTCCACGGGGCCGGTCACAGTGGCGGGACCGTGCCGGATTCACACCGGCTTCCTGGGTCCTGCCGCCCGAATAATCAAGATTGCGTACAGATAGTACGTGTCGGTCCGTACGCGGCGGCGCGCGGCGGTACGCGTCAGTACGCCTCGACGACCTTCACGTCTTCTTCCGTGATCACGCCGTCCACGATCCGGTACGAGCGGAACTGGAACTCCCCCGCCCCGTCCGTGTCCGCCGTCGACACCAGGACGTAGTGCGCGCCCGGCTCGTTGGCGTACGTCACGTCCGTGCGGGACGGGTACGCCTCGGTCGCGGTGTGCGAGTGGTAGACGATCACCGGCTCCTCGTCGCGGTCGTCCATCTCGCGGTACAGCTTCAGGAGGTCCTGCGAGTCGAACTCGTAGAACGTGGGCGAGCGGGCCGCGTTCAGCATCGGGATGAAGCGCTCGGCGCGGCCGGTGCCCGCCGGGCCCGCGACCACACCGCACGCCTCGTCGGGGTGGTCGGCGCGGGCGTGCGCCACGAGCTGGTCGTGCAGGGCCTGGGTGATGGTCAGCATGTCGGCAAGGATAAGCAGACAGGCCGTCCCGTATCGAGGTGCGATACGAGACGGCCCGCATGGTGAGAACCTGCTGGTCAGCGGATCAGCTGCGCTTGGCGAAGGCCTTGTTCTCGGGGTTCTTGGCCTTCAGGACGAGGTAGGAGACGCCCAGGATCAGGGCCCACAGCGGCGCGCAGTACAGCGAGACGCGGGAGTCCTTGTCGATGCCCATCATCACGATGACCATGAAGATGAAGAGCAGCGCGAACCAGCTGGTGTACGGGGCGCCGGGGGCGCGGAAGCTGGACTGCGGCAGGGCTCCGGCGTCCGACTGGCGGCGGTAGCGGATCTGGCAGACCAGGATCATGATCCAGGCCCACATGCCGGAGATGGTGGCGAAGGAGACCACGTAGTCGAAGGCCTTGCCGGGCGCCACGTAGTTGATCCACACGCCGACCAGCATGAGCGCCGCGGAGACCGTGGTGCCGATCAGCGGGGTGCCGCTCTTGGTCAGCTTGGTGAAGGCCTTCGGGCCCTGGCCGTTGAGCGCGAGGTCGCGCAGCATGCGGCCGGTGGAGTACATGCCCGAGTTGCAGGAGGAGAGCGCGGCGGTCAGCACGACGAAGTTGACGATCCCGGCGCCGATGCCGAGGCCCATCTTCTGGAAGGCGGCGACGAAGGGGCTGACGCCCGGCTGGAACTCGTGCCACGGGACGACCGAGAGGATCATGATCAGGGCGCCGATGTAGAAGACGGCGATGCGCCACGGCACGGTGTTGATGGCCTTGGGCAGGGTCTTCTCGGGGTCCTTGGACTCGCCCGCGGTCACACCGACCAGCTCGACGGCGAGGAAGGCGAACATCACGATCTGCAGGGTCATCAGCGTGCCGCCGATGCCCTTGGGGAAGAACCCGCCGTCGTTCCACAGGTTGGCGACGGTGGCGGTGTCCGCGGCGTCCGAGAAGCCGACGGTGAGGATGCCGGCGCAGATCAGGATCATGCCGACGATCGCGGTGACCTTGACCATGGAGAACCAGAACTCCAGCTCACCGAAGAGCTTCACGGAGATGAGGTTCACGGCGTACAGGATGAGCGTGAAGATCAGCGCGTAGGCCCATTGCGGGATGCTGCCATGGGTCCAGAAGGACATGTACTGGGCGGCCGCGGTCACCTCGGTGATGCCGGTGACGACCCAGAAGAGCCAGTACGTCCAGCCGGTGACGAAGCCCCAGAACGGGCCGACGAACTCCCGGGCGTACTCCGAGAAGGAGCCCGACACCGGGCGGTACATGAGCAGCTCGCCGAGGGCGCGCATGATGAAGAAGATGACCAGGCCCGCGATGGCATAGGCCAGGATGAGGCTGGGGCCGGCCTTCGAGATGGCCTTGCCCGCGCCGAGGAACAGGCCGGTGCCGATGGCACCGCCGATCGCGATCATCTGGATCTGCCGGGCCCCGAGGCCCCGCTGGTATCCCTCGCCCGCGACTTCGCTCGGTCCGTTGACGCTGTCGGTCCCCGCGGCCTCATTGCCGGCAGGACGGTCGTCGTGCTTGTCGACCTGCGCTGAGGTCATGGTGGTGCGCCTTTCTCCATGCCGACCCGCGCGCTTCGGTCACGAAGCGACGGATCAGGTCCTGATCCCCCCGGATGTGGATGGAGTGCCACCGGCGGTCAGCCGGCCGAAGCGCCCCCGGGTACATGGGTGGCGTCCCCGGGTGGTCGTGAAGATTTATCACGGCCTTATGGGTGATCCCTATCGGCCACTGTGTTGCACACCACAGGAAGAAGCGGACAAAGATCCCGCAATACGACAAAGGAGGTCGATGTGGTGACAGGATCGTTATACGGATTTGAGCGTCCGCTGAGCGAACAGTCATCTTCCGGTCGATCGGTCAGGGCATGAGCGTTTCGATGAGTGTTTCCTGCAGCACACCCAGCCACAAATAGGCCATCACCATCGGCTTGCGCGGGTCGTCGTCCGGCAGTCGGTACAGCTCGCCGCTCTCGTCCTCGTCGGTGATCTCCAGGCGGGTGCCGATGGTCAGGCGCAGGTCGTTGAGCGCGCCGAGCCAGTGCTGGGAGTCCTCGGCGGTCAGCTTGAGGACGGCTCCGCCGTCGCCCTTCGGGCTCAGCGCGTCGAGGCCGTGCACGACCGCGAGGGCGTCGGTGCGCTTGCGCGCGCGCAGGTCGTTCTCGGTGAAGCGCCTGAACTCGGCTGATTTGGCGCGCAGTTCATCGCTCTCCTCGCTCGCGTACGCCTCGGGGAAGAGGCGGGCGAGCGCGGGGTCGGCGGGCGGCTCGCTCGGGCCCTCGGCGAACAGGGCGGCCAGCGGGTCCGCGTCCTCGGCCGGTTCGCCGCCGGGCCCGAAGAGTTCGAGCAGCTGGACGGCGAGCGAGCGCAGGATGGCGATCTCGACCTCGTCGAGCGCGACGGCGGCGCCGCCGCGGGGCAGGGCCTCGAAGTGCCCGGCCATCAGCCGCGGTCCTGGGTGAGCGTCGCCCAGAGCCCGTAGCCGTGCATCGCCTGCACGTCCCGCTCCATCTCCTCGCGGCTGCCGCTGGAGACCACGGCCCGTCCCTTGTGGTGCACGTCGAGCATCAGCTTGTGGGCCTTGTCCTTCGAGTAGCCGAAGTAGGACTGGAAGACGTACTGCACGTAGCTCATCAGGTTGACGGGGTCGTTGTGCACGAGCGTCACCCAGGGCACGTCGGGTTCGGCGACGGGCCGGCTCGACTCCGCCGACTCGGGGCGTTCGATCTCTACGGGGGCAACACTCACGACTCTGGGCGACCTTCGTCTCTTCTGCCGGGGGTCCGGGGGCCGACCCCCGGGAATCACAGCCTGCCGGGGGTCCGGGGCGCCCCGGACATCACAGCCACGGCCTCCATGCTGCCACCCGGAACGGGTCATCGCACAAACGGGCCCCTAGAAATCGTCAGAGTGACGAGTATTCGGGGTAGCATCCCCCACATGCCCCCCTCTTTCGGGGGCGATCCCCAAACCCCGGCCGGCGTGTGCCCGGCCCGGACGAAAGTGCGAGGTGGCTCGCTGTGAATGCCCCGGACCTCGGGCTGCCGGTGGACGTGCCGTCGACCGCGCTCTTCACCGACCAGTACGAGTTCACGATGCTCCAGGCCGCGCTGAAGGCCGGCACGGCCGGGCGGCGCTCGGTCTTCGAGGTCTTCACCCGCCGCCTTCCCGAGGGCCGCCGGTACGGCGTGGTCGGCGGCACCGGGCGCGTCCTGGACGCCGTCGAGAACTTCCGCTTCGACGCGGGCGTGCTCGGCTTCCTGCGCGAGAACAGGATCGTCGACGAGCCCACCCTGCACTGGCTCTCCTCGTACCGCTTCAGCGGTGACATCTGGGGCTACCCCGAGGGCGAGGTCTACTTCCCGGGCTCGCCGGTCCTGCGCGTCGAGGGCTCCTTCGCCGAGTGCGTGCTGCTCGAAACCGTGATCCTGTCGATCCTCAACCACGACTCGGCGATCGCGGCGGCGGCCTCGCGGATGTCGGCCGCGGCCGGCGGGCGCCCGCTCATCGAGATGGGCGCGCGCCGCACCCACGAGCTGTCCGCGGTGGCCTCCTCGCGGGCCGCCTACGTCGGCGGCTTCAGCTCCACCTCGGACCTCGCGGCCGGCTTCCGCTACGGCATCCCGACCGTCGGCACCAGCGCGCACGCCTTCACCCTGCTCCACGACAGCGAGCGGGACGCCTTCCGGGCCCAGGTCGACTCGCTCGGCCGCGGCACGACCCTGCTGGTCGACACGTACGACGTCGCCGAGGCGGTGCGCACCGCCGTCGAGATCGCCGGGCCCGAGCTCGGCGCGGTCCGCATCGACTCGGGCGACCTGCTCCTGGTCGCCCACCGGGTGCGCCAGCAGCTCGACGAGCTCGGCGCGACCGACACCAAGATCGTGGTCACCTCCGACCTCGACGAGTACGCCATCGCCTCGCTCGCCGCGGCCCCGGTGGACGCGTACGGCGTGGGCACCCAGCTGGTCACCGGCTCCGGGCACCCGACCTGCTCGATGGTCTACAAGCTGGTCGCCCGCGCCCAGTCCGCCGACCCGAAGGCCCCGCTGGTCCCCGTCGCCAAGAAGTCGCTCGGCGCCAAGACCTCGATCGGCGGCCGCAAGTGGGCCGCGCGCCGCTCGGACGCGTACGGGATCGCCGAGGCCGAGGTCATCGGCACCGGTGCGGTACCGACCGCGCTCGCCGACCGCCAGCTCCTGGTCGAGCTGGTCAAGGGCGGCTCGGTGGTGGCCCGCGAGCCGCTGGACAGCGCCCGTGAGCGGCACATCGACGCGCTGGCCGCCCTGCCGATGTCGGCGAGCCAGCTGTCGCGCGGCGAGCCGGTCATCCCGACCGAGTACGTCTGAGCCGCAACTCCGAGCCCGACGGCTCCCGCGCGCGGCAGGGTTTCCGCCCCCGTTTGCCCCCTGCCGCGCGCCGAACGAAGTCTCTACGCTCAAGGAACAGCCCGCAGACCCCCGGGCCCGCAGACCGAAGGACAGCCGACATGCACCGCGCCTTGATCGTCGTGGACGTCCAGAACGACTTCTGCGAGGGCGGCTCCCTCGCGGTCGCGGGCGGCTCGGACGTCGCCGCCGCGATCACCGATCTGGTGGGCCAGGCGGCCGGGTCCGCCTACCGCCACGTGGTGGCGACCCGCGACCACCACATCGACCCGGGCGCGCACTTCTCGGACGCCCCCGACTTCGAGCACTCCTGGCCCGCGCACTGCGTCGCCGGCACGGAGGGCGTGGGCTTCCACCCCAACTTCGCGCCGGCGGTCGCCTGCGGGGCGGTCGACGCGGTCTTCGACAAGGGCGCGTACGCGGCCGCGTACAGCGGCTTCGAGGGGCTCGACGAGAACGGCGTCTCGCTGGCCGACTGGCTGCGTGCCCGGCAGGTCACCGAGGTCGACGTGGTGGGCATCGCCACCGACCACTGCGTGCGGGCGACCGCCCTGGACGCGGTGCGGGCCGGGTTCGCCACGCATGTGCTGCTCGACCTGACGGCGGGAGTGACGGAGCACACCACCTCGCTGGCGCTCGACGAGATGCGGGCGGCCGGGGTCGAGCTGTCGGGCAAGCCCGTCGTCTAGGCCTACCGCAGCAGGGCGCGTATCGGGTGCCAGAGCTCTTCCGTCGTCTCCGGGGCCGTGCGCCACAGCAGGCCGTCCGGATGGTGCAGGACGGCCGTGATCTCGTCCAGCGTCGGCGGCTCGGTCTGACCGCGCAGGTAGACCGCCCGCAGACCGAGGTTCCGCAGCCTGGTCAGGGCGCGGGCTCGGTTGACGGCGTGCACCAGGACGCGCACGTTGGTGCCGGGCGCGGCCGGGTTCGGCAGCGTGAGCGCGACGACCACGCTGCCCCCTGGCAGCTTGCAGAAACCTCCGCCGGGCATGCCGGACCACTCCCCCTGTAAGACGACGCGTTGGACCCGCTGTCAATAAGGACTCGTAGGACGCACCTAAACACGATCGGCCGCCGCCCCGCTAGAGGGCGACGGCCGATCATGGTTTGACCTGCGGTTTTTAAAATTACTTGATCGAGGAGCCGACCTTCACGGTGACCGTCGAGCCGTCCAGCGGCTGGTTGACGATCGAGATCCGGGTCTTGGTGTCAGGAACCTTGACGCTCCCGGTCGGGTTCTCGGCGTACCAGTAGGTGCCGTGGTGGTCGTCGAAGATCGGCACGCCCATCTGGGAGTTGATCTTCGTGGCGACGTCCGCCTTGTGCAGCGTGAAGCTGTCCGTCGGGTACCAGCTGAAGGGCGCGTCGAAGGGCTGGGCCTTGTTGCGGAGCAGCGTGCCGTCGGCCCACTTGAGGGGCTTGGCGTGCGCGTCGATCGGCAGGATCAGACCCTGGCCCGGGTGGGCCGAGACGTTGTTGTCCTTCTGGGAGGTGTCCCAGAGCCAGATGAGCAGACCCTTCTGGTACGGGTAGTGCTCGACCCAGCTCGGGCGGGTGCCCGAGAAGCCGAAGTTGTACGGGCCGACCTTGAGGGTCTGGTCGAACGAGACGTACTGGCGGTTCTCCGCGATGTAGTACTGCGGGTAGTCGTTGGTGAACGACTCGCCGATGCGGGTGAAGTTCTTCGGCGTCCAGCCGTTGTCGTCGCCCTCGGCGCCGTCGGTCACGACGGCCGCGCCGTCCGCGCTGACGGTGATCGCGTCGGCCGTGAAGCCCTTGCCGCCCGCGCCGCCGTCCGTCTGGTAGCGGAAGCGGAGCTGGATCTTCTGGCCCGCGTACTTGTCGAGCGGGAACGACAGCTTCTTGTACGCGCCCGAGGCGTCGGTCAGGGCCGGCTTGTCGCTGGAGTCGCGGGTGATGGCCTTGCCGTCGGCGGTGCCGTCGATCGCGTTCCAGCTGGCGCCGTTGTCCGTGGAGACCTCGGTGTACAGGAAGTCGTAGTCCTTCTCGATGTCCCACCAGCCCGAAAGGTCCAGGGACGCCTTGGACTTGCCGGTCAGGTCGAGGCTGCGGGTCAGGGTGTTGTTGAGGTTGTCACCCATGCCGCTCCACCACTGCTTGGAGCCCTCGGCGGGCTTCACGACGGTGGTGGTGACTTCCTTCTTGGGCAGCTCCACGACAAGCGCCTGCTTGTCGTTGGTGTTGTACTCGGAGACACCCAGTTTGACCGTCTTGTCCGTGCCGGCCTTCACCGTCTCGGCGTTGAGCCAGCCGAGCTGGAGCTTGTCCCAGGCGGTCATGTCGCCGGGCATGTCTCCGATGGAGTCCTTGCCGGTGCCGAGCCAGGAGCCCGCCGACATCAGCGACCAGAAACCGACCGAGTTCTCGGCGGTGTTGGTGGTGTCGTAGAGGTCCGGCAGACCGAGGTCGTGGCCGTACTCGTGGGCGAAGACGCCGAGGCCGCCGTTCTCCGGCTGCATCGTGTAGTCGCCGACCCACATCCCGGTGTCGCCGATCTGCGTACCGCCGGCCTTGTTGTTCGCCGGGCCGGTCTTGCCGGCGTCCGTGCCGTACGCGTACCAGCGGTGCGCCCACAGGGCGTTGGCGCCCTGGGCGCCGCCGCCCGCCGACTCGTCCTCGCCCGCGTGGACGATCTGGAAGTGGTCGATGTAGCCGTCGGGCTCGTTGAAGTTGCCGTTGTTGTTGTAGTCGTTGCGGTCCCACTGGTCGTACTGACCCAGGGTCGCCTTGATCTGCGCGTCCGTCTGGCCCTTGGCCTTCTGGTCGGCGACCCAGGCGTTGACGCCGTCGCGGACGGTGTCCCACACGTTGGCGCAGTTGGTCTGGCCGCAGAAGTTGGAGCCGTAGCGGGCCTCGTTGTACGGGATCTTGACCCAGTCGGTGACCTGGCCGTCGACCGAGTAGCGCCCCGAGGAGGTCTTCTCGTAGTACGTCTTCAGCGAGTTGACGCCCTGGCCCGTACCGAAGTACAGGTCCTGGAAGTGCTTCTGGTTGTAATCGGCCTGCCAGGCCGTGGAGTTGTCCTTCGCCCGGTCGGGCTTGGCTATCTGGTTGTGCGCCGGGCCGGGGGTGCCCCCGTACTTCGGCTGCGGCGGCTTGGGGCCGTCGGGGCCGTCCGGGTCGTACATCGTGGTGTTGTCGACCTGGTCGCCGAACTCCACCAGGATCGTGAAGATCTTGTCGGTCTTCTGCCGGCCGAGCTCGACGTACTTGTTGTCGTCGAGCTTGACGACGTCGGAGCCGTCCTTCTTCTCGACCTTCTTCTTGCCGGAGATCACCTGCTCCAGCGCCGCCTGGCGCTGCTGGGCCTGCTGGTCGCTGAACGGGCCCTTGAGGTTGTGCTCCTGACCCTTGGCCGTGGACGGGTCTTGGCGGACGACGGGTGCCGGAGCCTTCGAGTCCGCCTGGGCCGTGGCGTATGCCGAGCCCGTGGCGCCGGCCGTGGCGAGAGCCACGAGCACGGCGGCGGCTCTTGCCGCCTTCCTGCTGCTGGTCACTTGATGTTTTCCTCCCCCGCGGCCGGCAGGAACCGGGGGGTGAGGGGCTGGTTCCGGTGCACGACACGCGTCTCAAGTGACGACATTGGACCGGAGTTACCAAAGAAAAGACAGATCTTGACTTGTTTGTGCCAAGTACATTATGCAGAAGGCGAGTTCCGCTATCCGAACGTGACACTTGTGCTAACAGACCGGGACAACCGGTGCGCACGTCTCGCCATTCGGACGGTGCCGCATCGCCGAATGACTCCGTGCGCCCCCTGTGCAACGGCACCGTGGGTTAGGTCACGCTTACCAACAGTTCCGCTCGGGCATGGACCGTCGTAGAGTCGCTTGACAGTGCGATCCGGCTGCCAGGTCCGCCGGTTGAGAACGGTTGAGAGGCCCACCCCTATCCGAACCATGAGGACGGATACCGCCATGCCGCGTCCCACTGCCGCACAGCTCTCCTACGGTTCGGCCACCGTCGTCTTCTCGACCGTCGCCATGCTGCTGCTCTCGCGCACCGAGTCCGGGGTCGGAGTGGCCGTCATAGTCCTCGCGGCCCTCCTGCTCGGCCTGCTCGTCGCCGTCACGGTCCCCATGCCGCTGCCCCGCCGGGCGCGCGCGGACGCGAACGCCAACGACCGCACGGTCCTGGCCGCTGGTGCGGCACCGGTGAACCGTGCGGCCGTCGTGGAGACTTCCGCCGCGGTGGGGGTCCCTCCCTTGCCCTCAAGGCATCGGGGGAGCGTTTCCGTCACCTCTGAACGGCCCGCTCGCGAGCACTCACTGCGTGGTTGAGACCACCACCGTCTTGCCGGCCTTGTCGTGCCAGCCCTGCCGGTACGGCTTGTCCGCCACGATCGTGATGATCAGGATGATGTCCCACAGGCAGTAGCAGCAGATCACGAACGGCGCCCACAGCACGGCGGCCCGGGCGAGCGCCGCGTTGGTGGTGGGCACACTGCCGTCGTTGAGCATCGCGACCCGCAGCCCCAGCCACTTCTTGCCGAGCGTCTGACCGGACTTGGACACCATCAGGGTGTCGTAGCCGATGTAGGCGACCAGCGAGATCAGCAGCCAGAGCAGCCCGCTGCCGGAGTACGCCTTGCTGACCACGTCGGTGCCGGAGTCGCTGTTGCTCGTGGAGATGACGAACCGGTTGCTGGTCCCCCACTCGATCAGGCCGAGCGGGATCGCGATGATCAGGAAGTCGATGAAGCGGGCCAGGAACCGCTTGCCGTAGTCGGCGAGCGGCGGCATTCCGGCCAGCGGGTCGACACCGCCGTACCCGCCCCCGTAGGGGTCGGAGGGCGGTGGCGGGGCGCTGCCGTACGGCGAGCCACCACCGGGGGGAGGCGGCCCGCCGTACGGACCACCCCCGCCTCCGCCGACCGGGGGCGGCGGCGTGCCGTAGGGGCCCGCGCCGCTGGGCGGCGGGCCCGTGCCGTACGGGGAATCACCGGGCGGCGGCGCCGAACCGCCGTAGGGAGAACCGCTCTGCGGAGGCTCTGACGGCTTCTTACGGAACGGGTCGTCCTCGGGCGGCTGACCGGGCGGCGGCTGATCGGTGCTCATGCCGGTAGTGCACCGCGCGCGCGAGGCCCCCGCAACGGTACGGACGCCGTTCGGGGTACGGGTCCGAGCGGATCCCGCCAGAAGTGCTCCCTCAGCCCTGCGCGACGAACGTACGGGCCGCCTTGTCGTGCCAGCACTGGCGCCACGGACGGTCGAACAGGCACCACGCCACGTTGACCACGCCCACCGCGAGCAGCCCGAGCACCCCGTAGACCAGCCAGCGGCGCACCGCCTGACCGAACGTCGGCGGCTCGTACGACTCGATGCCGCGCACCTGCACCCCGCACAGCTTCTTGCCGAGCGTGCGGCCCCACTTGGCGGTGGGCAGCGCCTCGTACAGCAGGCCGAGGACGAGGAAGGCGCCGAGGACGATGCCGAGGAAGCCCGCGGTGGTGCCGTCGAGGAGGTAGACGGTGACCGTCCGCCCCGACAGCTTCGCCGCGTCGATCTTCTCCTGGATGTGGTCGACGACCCCCGAGACCAGCGGTACGGCGAGACCCGCGACGGCGCCGCCGAGCAGCACCGTGTCGACGAGCCGCGCGATCAGGCGCCTGCCGAGCCCGGCGGGCCTGGCCGAGGCCTGCGCCTGGGCGGCCGCGAGGAACGGGTCGGCGACCGGCGGCTTCCACGGCACGACCGGCTCGGCCGCCTGCGGGTCGGGCTGAGCGAGCTGGTGCACCTGCTGCGCCCAGGACGCGGCCCCTCCTCCGGGCCCCGCCGTCATGGGCGAACCGGGCACGGCGGGCTGCGGCTGCGCGGGATACGGCGGTACGGGAGCGGGCTGCGCGGCACCCGGCTGCATGAGCCGGGCCTGCGGCGGCTGCTGCGGCTGAGCCTGGGCGGGAGCGGCGTACTGGCCGTCCGCGCGGCCGGTCGGCGGCGCGGGGCGGACCGGGTCGGCCGGGGCCGGCAGTTGGGCCCGCGCGGGCGGCGGTTCGACGGCGGCGGGCGGCATCGCCCCCGCGAGCCGCCCGGACTGCTGCTGCGGCACCGAGCCGCCGGGCCGCGCGGGGGCCGCCGGAGGTGTCGGCCGTACGGGTTCGGGCCGCCGGGGGTCGGGAAGGCGGCGCGGGTCGGCCGCCTCGGGCAGCCCGCGCGGATCGACCGGCTGCCCCCAGGAGACCCGGCGGTCCTGGTCGCCGCCGAAGCCGGACTGGTGGGCGGCGTCCGCGTGCCAGGCGGGTTGCGGCCGGGCGCCCGGGCCCTGCGCGGCGGACGCGGGCGAGGCCTCGGGCTCGTCGAGGAAGACCGGGCCCGTCTCCTCCACGGGCGCCGGCCCGACCGGCGGCGCGGCGGCGAGGGAGGGGGCCGGCGCGGGGGCGGCGCCCGGCGGCGGGGTGGGCTGCGCCTCACCCGGGGCGGGGGCGGGCCGGCTCGTGCCGGGCACCCAGGAGACCCCGTTCCAGTACCGGACATATCCGGGAATGGAGGGGTCCGGGTAATACCCTTCCCGGGCTACGCTCCCGCCGCTGTCAGGAGGAACCGCCGCCATGTCCCCAACTCCGTTCCGATCCAGCACGCTTGATCTCTGCCGCGGTACGCCGCCCGGCCCTGACACCGACCGGCCGCTTCCGCTTGTCCCAGGAGGACATTAACGAAGAACCCGGGGTCGGTAGGAAGAAGCCGGGGAGGAAGCCCGCGTACGGGCTACGGCGCCGCGCCGCGCCGCACCCGGGGACCGGGCCGCGCTTCGGGGTCCCACCAGTGCGTACAGTCGTGGCGGATCGAACTGGTGCACCCGGCCCGGCCGGTCAGGAAAGTGAGTGAGCAATGCGCGTGGGGCCCGGCCGAACCGGTCACGACGAACCGGCCGACGGTTCTCTGGCGCAGCCGTCCGCGTTACGGCGGGCCTGGACGGCCGTCGCGGCGTTCGCGGCGATCCGCGCGCTCGGCCTGCTGGCCCTCGCCATCTGGTCCCGCGTCAACGACAGCGACGCCCATGAGCTGCTCTCCGCGCGCTGGGACTCGCTCTGGTACGTGCGGGTCGCCGAGTCCGGCTACGACTTCACGCTGACCGCGCCCGACGGCCGCGTCCTGTCCGACATGGCGTTCTTCCCGCTGCTCCCCTGGCTGGAGCAGGCCGTCGCCGCGGTGAGCCCGCTCGGCCCGGGCGACGCGGGGCTGCTCGTCAGCGGCCTCGCGGGACTCGCCGCCGCCTGGGGCATGTATCTGATGGGCCATCAGCTCTACGGGCATCGGGCCGGGCTCCTCCTGGTGACGCTGTGGGCGGCGGTCCCGGTCGGGATCGTCGAGTCGATGGCGTACAGCGAGGCCCTCTTCGTCGCGCTCGCCGCCTGGGCGCTGTACGCGGTCCTCGGGCGCCGCTGGATCGAGGCCGGGCTCCTCGCGTCGCTCGCGGGGCTCACCCGCCCGGTGGGGCTCGCGGTCGCGGCCGCGCTGTGGGCGGGGGCCGCCGTCGAGGCGCGGCGCACCCGGCACATCGGGGCGCGGCTGCTCGCCGGGGCGCTGATCGCCCCGCTCGGCGCCGCGGGCTACATCCTGTGGGTCGGCCTGCGCCGGGGCGGCCCGCTCGCCTATCTCGACGTCCAGGCCGAGTGGGGCAACGGCTTCGATGGGGGCCTGGCGTACGGGAAGTTCATCGTGGCCCACCTCGGCGGCTGGCCCGTCGTGCTCGCCGGAATCGGCCTGATCGCGGGCACGGCGCTCGCGCTCTGGGCGTACTGGGCCTGCGTGCGCGGGCGACAGCCGCTCCCGCTGCTCGTCTACACCGGCATCGTGATGGCCCTCGCGCTGTGCTCCTCGGGCTACTTCGGCTCCAAGCCCCGCCTGCTCCTGCCCGCGTTCCCGCTGCTGCTTCCGGTGGCGCTCGCGCTGTCCCGGGTGCGCGCGGCGCGGGCGGCGGGGGTGGTCGCCGTCCTCGCGCTCGGCTCGGCGGTGTACGGCGCGAGCTGGCTCAACGGCTCGGGCCCGCCGTAGCGCTCAAAAAAGCTCTTACGAAAAAACTTCCCGAAGTCGCGTAATGACCGCGGGGGAACGCGCTCTCACCCTGTACGGCCCGCTCCCGGGCCCGTCCAGGGAAAAGGAAGAGAGACCCCTCATGCACACCGTGGTGGAACGCGAACTGGAGCTCAAACTGGTGCTGTCGCCCGAGCGCAGCATCCCCGTGCCGGCCCGGCTCACCTACCGCACCAACGACCCGTACGCCGTGCACATCACCTTCCACATCGGCTCGGAGACCCCCGTCAACTGGACGTTCGCGCGCGAGCTCCTGGTCGAGGGGGTGTTCCGGGCGTGCGGGCACGGCGACGTGCGGATCTGGCCGACCAAGGTCGAGGGCCGCAGCGTGGTCCTGATGGCGCTCAGTTCGCCGGACGGCGACGCGCTGCTCGAAGCGCCGTCCGCGCAGGTCTCGGCGTGGCTGGAGCGGACGCTCCGGGTGGTGCCGCCCGGCTCCGAGACCGAACAGCTCGGCATCGACGACGGCCTGGCCGAGCTGCTCGCGCCGGCCAACGGCCGCGCGGACGAGCTGTGGCTGCGCGACCCGTGGCCCTCCGACGAGTCCCGGCCGGAGGAGGGTGCGTGAGGGCCCGCGTTCAGAACAGCTTGCCCGGATTCAGCAGGCCGAGCGGGTCGAAGGCGTGCTTCACCGCGCGCTGCATCTCGATACCCACCGGACCGAGCTCGCGGGCCAGCCATTCCTTCTTGAGTACGCCGACGCCGTGTTCGCCGGTGATGGTGCCGCCCAGTTCCAGACCGAGCGCCATGATCTCGTCGAACGACTCGCGGGCGCGCCGCGACTCGTCCTCGTCGGCGGCGTCGAAGCAGACCACGGGGTGGGTGTTGCCGTCGCCGGCGTGCGCGCAGACGCCGATGGTCAGCTCGTACTTGGCGGCGATCGCGGAGGTGCCTTCGAGCATCGCGGCGAGCTTGGAGCGCGGCACGCACACGTCGTCGATCATCGTGGCCGACTTGATCGTCTCCAGTGCGGTGAGCGACAACCGCCTTGCCTGGAGCAGGAGTTCGGACTCGCCGACGTCCTCGGCCGGGACGACCTGGGTCGCGCCCGCGGCGGTGCACAGCTCGCCGACGGCCGCGAGGCCGGCGGCCGCGTCCGGGGTGTCGAAGGCGGCGAGCAGCAGCGCCTCGGTGCTGTCGGGCAGACCCATGTTGGCCATGCGGTTGACGGCCCGGATGGTGGTGCGGTCCATGAGTTCGAGCAGCGACGGGGTGTGGCCGCGCTCCATGATCCGTACGACGGCGTCGCAGGCGGCCGCGGCGGACGGGAACTCGGCGGCGAGCGCGAGCTGCGGCGGCGGCGCGGGGCGCAGCGCGAGGACCGCCTTCACGACGATGCCGAGGCTGCCCTCGGAGCCGACGAAGAGCCGGGTCAGGTCGTACCCGGCGACGCCCTTGGCGGTGCGCCGCCCCGTGCTCATGAGCCGCCCGTCGGCGAGCACGACTTCGAGGCCGAGGACGTACTCCGCGGTCACCCCGTACTTCACACAGCACAGACCGCCGGACGCGGTGCCGATGTTCCCGCCGATGGTGCACATCTCCCAACTGGAGGGATCCGGCGGGTAGTAGAGCCCTTGCTCGTGGACTTGGCGCGACAGTACGGCGTTGACGACGCCGGGTTCGACGACCGCGACCCGGTCGACCGGGTTGATCTCCAGGATGCGGTCCATCTTGACCAGGGACAGGACGATGCAGCCCTCGCTCGCGTTGGCCGCGCCGGACAGGCCGGTGCGCGCGCCCTGCGGCACGACGGGCACGCGCAGCGCCGTCGCCGTGCGCATCACGTGCTGGACCTGCTCGACGGTGCGGGGCAGCACGACGACGGCCGGGCTGCCCGCGGCGCAGAAGCTCGCCATGTCGTGGGCGTAGGAACCGGTGATGTCGGGGTCGGTGATGACGGCGTCCGCCGGGAGTTCCTCGCGCAGCCGTTCGAGAAGATCGTCCATGCCTTCAGCCTGGCACCCGGGGGCCATCGGTGTGAACCCTTTCCCCGGTCGGTCGGGCGGGACCGGTGCGCTCTTCCTATTGACGCACAGTGAGCGCCATGGAGATCGCGAAGACCGAACAGGATGCGGACGCGGCACGCCGGGCGGCCTGGCTGGCCGCCTCGGCCGCGGCCCAGCGGACCTCGCCGCCGTCCGGGCCGCCGCGGGCCCTGAAGCGGGCCGTCCTGGTGGCGATGGCGGCGACCGTGCTGGTCGGGGGCGTGCTGCTGATCAGGCCCGAGGGCGAGGCACCGAAGGCGCCGCCGCCCGCCCTGGGTCCGGCCGCGCGAGCCCTGACGGCGGCGGCCGCCGGGGCGCCCGCCTCGGTGGGCGATCTGACGGCGCTGATCACCGACCGGGCGGACTGGGTGCGCACCCATCCCACGGACGACGCGTCGTGGGCGGTGCTCGGCTCCGCCTATCTGGAGCGGGGCGTACGGGCCGCCGACTCCTCGTTCTACCCGCGCGCCGAGTCGGCCCTGAAGCGCTCGCTCCAGGTGCGGCCGAAGGACAACCTGGACGCCGAGATCGGTCTCGCGGCGCTCGCCGACGCCCGGCACGACTACGCCGCGGCGCGCACCCTGGCCGAGGGCGTACGCGCCCGCAAGGCCGCCCGGTGGACGCTCTACCCCCCGCTGATCGAGGCGTACAACGGGCTCGGTGACGCGAAGGCCGCGGCGAAGGCGGTGGAGCAGCTGCTCGAACTCCGGGGCGGTTCGGCCGCGTTGGCCCAGGCGGCCGAGGTCTACCGCGAGCACGGCTGGCGCGAGGACGCCTCGGCCGCCCTCGACGAGGCGGTCGGGCACGCCACGTCGCCCCTGCAGAAGGCGGCCGCGCTGGTGGCGGTGGGCGATCTCGCGTGGGAGCGGGGCGAGCCGCAGGCGGCGATCACCCACTACGACGCGGCGCTGCGCACCGATCCGAGCACGCACGCGGCGCTCGCGGGCCGGGCCCGCGCCAAGGTCGCGCTCGGCCAAAAAGCGGACGCCCAGCGCGACTACCTGGCGGCGATCGCCGTTCTGCCGCGCCCCGAATACCTCCTGGAACTGGGCGAGTTGTACGAGTCCCAGGGCCTGGACGGCGACGCGCACACCTGGTTCGAGAAGCTGCGCGAGCTCGCCGCACAAGACGGCGCCAACGGGGTGGACGACGCCTTGGTGCTCGGCCGGTTCGAGACCGACCACGGTGCCACGCACCTCGCGCTCGACCGGCTCGAAGCCGAGTGGAGGGCGCATCCGAGCGCGGCGAGCGAGGACGCGCTCGGCTGGGCGATGTACCGGTCGGGCGAGACGGAGGAGGCGCTGGTCCACGCGCGCAAGGCGACCGACTCCGGGGTGCGCGACGCCCTGTTCTCCTACCACCAGGCCATCATCGAGCGGGAGCTCGGCCAGTCGGGCGCGGCCCGCCGCCACCTCCAGGACGCGCTGCGCACCAACCCGTACTTCTCGCCGCTGCTCGCGCCGAAGGCGAAGGAGGCGCTGGCGGCGCTCGGCGAGCCGGCGGAGGGCGGCCCGAGGGACATGTACGGCTATGTGGCGGCCGCGGCCCAGGCGGGTTCGGACTCCGACTCGGGATCGGGTTCGGGTTCGGGTTCGGGCTCCGGATCCGGCTCAAGCTCGGGATCCGGCTCAGGCTCCGGCTCGGGGTCCGGCTCCAGCTCGGGCTCCGGTTCTTCCAGCGCGGGCTCCTCGTCCTCGGATTCGGGGACGAGCGCGAACTCGGGCCCGAAGCGACCGACCAAGCCGCGCAAGCCCTCGAAGCGGCGCCACTGAGTTTCGCGAGGGCGGGCGGCCGGGCGAAAAGAGTCGCGGCCCCACGGGTCAGGTCCGTGGGGCCGCAGACTGATGACGGTAACTCAATTACCGTACGAACGTGACCAGTTGCAGGTCAGAGGTTGCCGCGCTTCTCCTGCTCGCGCTCGATCGCCTCGAAGAGCGCCTTGAAGTTGCCCTTGCCGAAGCCCATCGAACCGTGCCGCTCGATCATCTCGAAGAACACGGTGGGGCGGTCCTGGACCGGCTTGGTGAAGATCTGCAGGAGGTAGCCGTCCTCGTCGCGGTCGACCAGGATCTTCAGCTCGCGCAGCGTCTCGACCGGCACCCGGGTCTCGCCGGCCCACTCGCCGAGGGTGTCGTAGTACGAGTCGGGGGTGTCCAGGAACTGCACGCCCGCGGCCCGCATGGCCTTCACCGAGGCGACGATGTCGTTGGTGGCGAGCGCGATGTGCTGGACGCCGGGGCCGCCGTAGAACTCCAGGTACTCGTCGATCTGCGACTTCTTCTTGGCGATGGCCGGCTCGTTGAGCGGGAACTTCACCTTGAGGGTGCCGTCGGCGACCACCTTCGACATGAGCGCGGAGTACTCGGTGGCGATGTCGTCGCCCACGAACTCCTTCATGTTGGTGAAGCCCATGACGTTGTTGTAGAACGCCACCCACTCGTTCATCTTGCCGAGCTCGACGTTGCCCACACAGTGGTCGATCGCCTGGAAATACCTCTTCGGGGTCTCGACCATCGGCGCGGCCTCGACGAAGCCCGGCAGGTAGGGGCCGGTGTAGCCGGAGCGCTCGACCAGGGTGTGCCGGGTCTTGCCGTACGTGGCGATCGCGGCCAGGACGACGGTGCCGTGCTCGTCGGAGACCTCGTGCGGCTCCTCCAGACCGGTGGCGCCGTGCTCGGTGGCGTACTTGTACGCGGCCCGCGCGTCCGGCACCTCGATGGCGAGGTCCACCACGCCGTCGCCGTGCTCGGCGACGTGCTCGGCGAGGAAGCGGCCGCGGTCGGTGGCGGTCTTGATGACGGAGGTGAACACGAAGCGGGCGGCGCCGCTGGTCAGCACGTAGCTGGCGGTCTCGCGGCTGCCGTTCTCCGGTCCGGAGTAGGCGACCAGCTTCATGCCGAAGGCCGTCGAGTAGTAGTGCGCGGCCTGCTTGGCGTTGCCCACGGCGAAGACGACCGCGTCCATGCCCTTCACCGGGAAGGGGTCGGCCTGCCGCGCGGATTCGGGGGTGTGGTGGATGGTCTCAGTCATGGCGGCAGAGTCCCTCGGTCCGGCAAGCTGCGCAATAGTTCGCGCTTTCACTGGTCAATCCGTACAGCGACTGGCCAGTATGGGGAGGCGTTCTGTACATGATGACCATCTGGAGGCGGCGATGTCGATCGATCATCTGGACGGGCGGCTGATCGTGCTGCTCGCGCGGGAGCCCCGGATCGGGGTCCTGGAGGCGTCGCGGCGGCTCGGGGTCGCGCGCGGCACGGTCCAGGCGCGGCTCGACCGGCTTCAGTCGAATGGAGTCATCCGGGGCTTCGGCCCGGACGTCGATCCGGCCGCGCTCGGCTACCCGGTCACCGCCTTCGCCACCCTGGAGATCAAACAGGGCCAGGGGGCGGACGTACGGGCCCATTTGACGACCGTGCCCGAGGTCCTGGAGCTTCACACGACCACCGGGCACGGCGACATGCTGTGCCGCCTGGTGGCCCGCTCCAACGCCGATCTCCAGCGTGTGATCGACCGGGTTGTCGGTTTTGATGGCATCGTCCGGGCCTCCACGGCGATCGTCATGGAGAACCCGGTCCCGCTGCGGATCATCCCGCTGGTGGAGCAGGCGGCTCAGGACTCCGTCCCCGGCGGTGCCTGACCGGGGACCGACAGGGGTGAGCGCGCGTGGGTTTCTGGGACTACTTGTCCAGCAGGCACCAGCAGCTGCTCACCGACGCCCTCCAGCACGCGAGCGCGGTGTTCCAGTGCATGGTGATCGCGACCGTGCTCGGCATCGTGATCGGCGTGGTGACGTACCGCAGCGGCTGGGCGGCGGGCCTGGCCATCACGTCCACCTCGTCGATCCTCACGATCCCCTCGCTCGCCATGATCGGTCTGCTGATCCCGCTGGTGGGCCTGGGCGTGGCGCCCACCGTCGTGACCCTGACGCTGTACGGGCTGCTTCCGATCGTCCGGAACTCGATCGTGGGCCTGCGCGGCGTCGATCCCTCGCTCGTGGACGCGGCCAAGGGCATCGGCATGTCGCGCGTCGCCCGTCTGGTGCGGGTCGAACTCCCGCTGGCCTGGCCGCCGATCCTCACCGGCATCCGGGTCTCGACGCAGATGCTGATGGGCATCGCGGCGATCGCGGCGTACGCATCGGGCCCCGGGCTCGGCAACGAGATCTTCCGCGGGATCGCCTCGCTCGGCAGCGCCAACGCCATCAACCAGGTGCTCGCGGGCACCCTCGGCATCGTGGTGCTCGCCCTGCTCTTCGACGCGGCGTACGTACTGGTCGGCCGTCTCACCATCCCGAGGGGGATCCGTGTCTGAGCGATCCGAGCACGAACGATCCGAGTACGAACGAAACGAGGGCGCTCGATCCGAGCACGAACGAGACGCGCGCGAACGATCCGCGCGCGAACGATCCGCGCGCGAACGATCCGCGCGCGAGCGGACGGAGCCCGAGCCGAGCGGCGCCGCCACCTCGGGCGCCTCCATCCAGCTGGAGAACCTCACCAAGCGGTACCCGGGCAACCCCAACCCGTCGGTGGACAGCGTCAACATGGAGATCAAGGCGGGCGAGACCGTCATCTTCGTCGGCCCGTCGGGCTGCGGGAAGTCGACCACCCTCAAGATGATCAACCGTCTGATCGAGCCGACCTCCGGCCGGATCCGGATCAACGACGAGGACGTCACCGACATCGACCCGGTGAAGCTGCGCCGCAAGGTCGGGTACGCGATCCAGTCGTCCGGGCTCTTCCCGCACATGACGGTCGCCGAGAACATCGCGCTCGTACCGAAGATGGTCGGCTGGTCCAAGTCGAAGGTGAAGGACCGGGTGGAGGAGATGCTCGACCTGGTCGGGCTCGACCCGCGCGAGTTCCACGGCCGCTATCCGCGCCAGCTCTCCGGCGGACAGCAGCAACGGGTGGGCGTGGCAAGGGCGTTGGCGGCCGACCCGCCGGTCCTGCTGATGGACGAGCCGTTCGGCGCGGTCGACCCGATCACCCGCGACCACCTCCAGGACGAGCTGATCCGCCTCCAGCACGAGCTGCACAAGACGATCGTCTTCGTCACGCACGACTTCGACGAAGCGATCAAACTGGGCGATCGAATCGCCGTTCTGCGCGAACGTTCACACATCGCTCAATTCGATACGCCCGAGGCCATCCTGACCAACCCGGCCGACGACTTCGTGTCCGGGTTCGTGGGCGCGGGCGCCGCCCTCAAGCGGCTCAACCTCACCCGCGTACGGGATGTGGAGATGGCCGAGTTCCCCACGGTCACCGTCGACGACCCGCTCCAGTCGATCTTCAACAAGCTGCGCAGCGGCCCGCACAACGAGCTGCTCATGCTGGACCGCAGGAACCGGCCCTACAAGTGGCTGCGGCGCGGCGACCTGATGCGCGCCAAGGGCTCGCTCGCGCGGGCCGGGCAGCTGGTGCACGACACGGTGACCCGGGACGCGACGCTGCACGACGCCCTGGAGGCCGTGCTCATCGACTCGGGCGGCCGGGTCGCGGTGACCGGGCGGCGCGGCGAGTACATCGGCGTCGTCGACATGGAGACGCTGATGAACTCCGTGCACGAGCTCCTGGAGGCCGACCGGCTCGCGGCCATCGAGCACCAGCACGACCTCGAAGAGCTCCGCCACCACCAGACCGAACAGGAGCTGGAGGGCGGTGCGGAGGAGTCATGACGCCCAAGAACCCTGCACCGGCCGAGCGCCCGCCCGGCGAGCACGAGGTCAAGGGGCACGCCTTCCGCGACGAGCTGACCGACGCGCTCGCCGAGCCCGAGGAGGAGGCGGGCCCGGCGCCGGGGAAGCCGGCCCGCCGGATCACCTGGCAGAAGCTGGTGTTCCTGCCGCTCGTCATCGCGGTGGTCCTGGTGATCACGTACTTCTGGATCACCAACGCCCACCTGGACTCGATCGCGAAGAACTCCCTCGACAACGGCAACGTCCAACTGCGGCTGTGGCAGCACGTGAAGCTGACCGCGATCTCCACGTTCTGGGTGCTGGTCATCGCGATCCCGCTGGGCATCGCGCTGACCCGGCGCGGGGTGAGCCGGGCGGCGCCGCTGGTCACCGCGATCGCCAACATCGGCCAGGCCACCCCGGCCATCGGCCTCCTCGCGCTCCTGGTGATCTGGCTGGGCATCGGGCCCGGCACGGCCGTCATCGGCATGGTGATCTACGCCGTGCTGCCGGTGCTGTCCAACACGGTGGCCGGCCTGAAGGCGATCGATCCGCAGCTGGTGGAGGCCTCGCGCGGCATCGGCATGTCGGCGCTCGGCACCCTCGGCAAGGTCGAACTGCCGCTCGCGGTACCGCTGATCCTCGCCGGGGTGCGCACCGCGCTCGTCCTGAACGTCGGCACCGCGACGCTCGCCACCTTCGGCGGCGGGGGCGGCCTCGGCGACCTGATCACCTCCGGCATCCAGACCCAGCGCATGCCGGTCCTGGTCCTCGGCTCGATCCTGACGGTGGCGCTCGCCCTGCTCGTGGACTGGCTGGCCTCGCTGGCCGAGGTGGCGCTGACCCCGCGCGGACTGGAGGCTCAGTGATGCGGCACCTCCGTACGGCACTGGCCGCCGCCGGGGGCAGCCTGGCGCTGCTCGCCGCGGTGTCCGGCTGCGGGCTCAAGTCCGGCTCGCCGATGGTGGACGACGTGGTGCCCGGCTCGGTCGGCAAGGGCCTGCCCCTCAAGGGGGCGTCCCTGACGGTCACTTCGAAGAACTTCAGCGAGAACATCATCCTGGGCCAGATGGTCGGCCTGGTCTTCAAGGCGGCCGGCGCCGAGGTCCTCGACCGTACGAACCTGCCCGGCTCGATCAGCGCCCGCGAGGCGATCGTGAAGGGCGACGCGGACGCGATGTACGAGTACACGGGCACGGCGTGGATCACCTATCTGGGCAACAGCAAGCCGATCGTCGACCCGCAGGCCCAGTGGCAGGCGGTGCGCGACGCCGACCTGAAGAACGGCGTGACGTGGCTCCCCCAGTCGACCCTCAACAACACCTACTCCCTCGGCATCAGCCAGGCCAACAACGCCAAGTACCACCTCAAGACGATGTCCGACGTGGCCGCCCTGTCGAAGAAGGACCCATCGGCGGTGACGATCTGCGTGGAGAACGAGTTCGCGTCCCGCGAGGACGGGCTGCCCGGCATGGAGAAGGCGTACGGGATGTCGATCCCCGCCTCCAACATCCAGAAGATGGACGCCGGGATCGTCTACACCCAGGTGTCCAAGTCCAGCTCCTGCCTGCTCGGCGAGGTGTTCACCACCGACGGCCGCATCAAGGCGATGGACCTGGCGACCCTCCAGGACGACAAGCACTTCTTCCCCAACTACAACGCGGCGCCCGAGCTGCACAGCAGGACGTACGAGAAGTACCCGGCGATCGCGGGCCTCCTCGACCCGCTCAGCGCCAGGCTCACCACGCAGGTCGCCCGGGAGCTGAACGCCAAGGTCGACGTGGAGGGCCAGGACCCGCACGACGTGGCGCTGGACTGGCTGGTGCGGGAGGGGTTCATCAAGAAGGGGTGAGCGGGCCGGCCCGGCACGACTTGCGAAGAACCCCTTGCAAAGAAGTTGATGCAAAGAAAGCGTTGCAACACTCTCTTTGCATCGCTACCTTTGGACCATGCCCGAGAGCAAGAAGCCCGACACCGAGCGGCCCCCCGGCAAGCACCCCCAGAACGCGGCCGGAGAGCGCATCCTCGACGCCCGCTCCCTGCGCGGCCTCGCCCACCCCCTGCGCATCCGGATCCTGAAGTCGCTGCGCCACGACGGCCCGGCCACCGCCTCCCAACTCGGCGAACGGCTCGGCGAGTCGAGCGGTGCGACCAGCTACCACCTGCGCCAGCTCGCCGCGCACGGCTTCGTCGAGGACGACCCGGGCCGCGGCAAGGGCCGCGAGCGCTGGTGGAAGGCGATGCACAACGGCACCTCGTTCGCCGACGACCTGCACACCAGCACCGATCCCGAGGTGCGGGGCGCGGCCAACCTGTTCCTGCACGAGATCGCGAACATCCACACCCAGGAGCTCTCGACCTGGCTCGCCACCAGGCACGACTGGCCCGAGCCCTGGTCCACCAGCGGCGACCTGAGCGACTTCACCCTCAACCTCTCCGCGGCCCAGCTGCACGAGCTCAACGAGAAGCTGCACGCGGTCGTCGAGACGTACCGCACGATCACCCCGGACGAGGCGGGCGACGCCGCCCAGGTCCGCGTCCACCTGCACTCCTTCCCGCGCTCCCACCCGTCCCACTGAAAGGACCGCCGCCATGCACAGCGACACCCACCTCGTGCTGCACCACCTGCGCGCCGCCGAGCTGGAGGCGGAGGCCCGCGCCGCGCTCCCCCGCGAGCCCCGCGCGCTGCGCACCCAACTGGGATGGATATTGGTCGAGTTGGGCCTCCACCTGACCCAGCAGCCACCGCACCGGCAAGCCCGCCTCGCATGAGCGGGCCGGGGGGACACCGCGACAGAAGGCCGCTCGCGGCCGTACTGGCCGCCAACGCCGTTTCGGCGAGCGGCAGTTCACTCACCCTGATCGGGGTGCCGTGGTTCGTCCTTGAGACCACCGGCAGCGCGGGCCGGGCCGGGGTCGTCGCCTTCTGCGCGACGCTGCCGATCGTGGTCTCGGCCCTGATCGGCGGCCCGGTCATCGACCGCGTCGGCCGCCGCCGGGTCTCGGTCGGCTCCGACGTCGTCTGCGGGCTCGCGGTCGCCGCGATCCCGCTCCTGCACCGCACCGGGCTCCTCGCATTCTGGCTGCTGTGCGCCCTGATGGCGCTCGGCGGCCTCGCCCACACCCCGGGCGTCACCGCCCGCTACGTCCTCCTGCCGGACCTCGCCCGCCAGTCCGGTACGACCCTGGCGCGCGCGGCCAGCGTGTACGACGCCGTCTCGCGCGGCGCCCGGATGACCGGCGCGGCCCTGGCCGGCGTGCTCATCGCGCTGACCGGCGCCGGCAACGTACTCCTCGTCGACGGCGCGACCTTCGCCGTCTCGGCGGTGCTCGTCGCCGTCGGCCTGCGCGACGTCCGCGCGGCCCGCCCCCGGCGCGACGCGCCACCGGTCTCGGCGCGCACCTACAAGGCCGAACTCCGCGAGGGATACGGCTACTTGGCGCGCACCCGGCTGCTGCTCGCGGTGGTCACGATGGTGATGCTGATGAACGGCACCGACCAGGGCTGGAACGCCGTGCTGCTCCCCGTCCACGCCGAGCAGGAACTCGGCGGCGCGACCCAACTCGGCCTGCTCGCCGCCCTGTTCGGGGCGGGTGGCCTGTCGGGTGCGCTCCTGTACGGCGTGGTCGGCCACCGCCTCTCGCGCCGTACGGTCTTCACGGTCTGCGTGCTGCTGTGCGGGGCGCCCCGGTACGCGGTCGCCGCGCTGACCGGCAGCACGCTGCCGCTGGCCGTCACGATGCTGATCGCCGGGCTCGCGAGCGGCGCGCTCAACCCGATCCTGACGACGGTGATCTACGAAAAGGTGCCGGACGAGCTGCGCAGCCGGGTCGCCGGGGTGCTCACGGCGGGCTGCGAACTGGCGATGCCGCTCGGCGGGCTCGCGGCCGGCTTCCTCGTGGAGGCGGCCGGGGTGCGCGGCGCGCTGCTCGCGGTCGGCGGGGTCTACCTGCTCGCCACGCTGAGCCCGCTGGTCCTCCCGGCCTGGCAGGACATGGACGCGGGCGCCGTCAGCAGGACGGAACCGGGGCGCCCTTCTGCAACGCCTGGAGCGCGGACACCGCACCCTTCAGCGTAGTGACGGGGATCAGGCGCAGCCCCTTGGGCAGTTCGGCCTGTGCGTCCGAGCACTCCGCCTTCGGCACGAGGAAGACGGTCGCCCCGTCCCGGGCCGCGGCCTGCGTCTTGAGCGCGACCCCGCCGACCGCGCCGACGTCACCGCCGCCGGTGATCGTCCCCGTACCGGCGATGTTGCGGCCGCCGGTGAGGTCGCCGCCGGAGCCGTTGCCGTTCAGCTTGTCGATGATGCCGAGGGTGAAGAGCAGCCCGGCGCTCGGGCCGCCGACGTCGGCGAGGTGCAGATCGACCTTGACCTTGTCGGGGCTGAGGCCGAGATGGCCGAGGGCCGCGACCGTCGCGGAGTCCTGCGACTGCTTCATCTCCGCCTGGTTGTGCGCGGAGATCTCCTTCTCGCTGCCGCCGCCCGGATAGACCGAGTCGCGGGGCATCACGGCCCGGTCGGTGCGGAACCAGCCGTCGACGACGTCGGAGATGCCGACGTCCGCGTTGGGCCCGGTCGCCACGATGGTGGTCATCCGCAGCTGCCCGCTGGTGGGGCGGGTGGGCGCGCCGGAGATGGTGATCACCGGCTTGCCCTCGTCGTCGCCCAGGACGTTCGCGGTCGGCCCCGGCTGCGCCACCGCGAACGGCAGCGGCGCGAAGCAGGCGACGGCGAGCAGCGCCACGACCGGAGCGGCGCCGATGGCGAGGTTACGGAGGCGGGGGTGACGAGTGAGCACGGCTCCAATCTATCCGTACGCACCCGGCCGCCCGGGGCACGGGCCCGGGCGGGGCCGGGCGGCGGCCGCACCGGCTCGCGGCTCCGGCTCAGCGCAGGGCGTCGGAGACCTCCCTGGCCGCGTCCACGACCCGGGGCCCGACCCGCTCGGGTACGGCGTCGGCGAGCATCACCACGCCGACGCTCCCCTCTATCCCGGTGACCCCGACGAGCGGCGCCGCGGCCCCGCTCGCGCCGGCCTCCAGCTCGCCGTGGGTGAGGGTGAAGCCGGGCTCGGCGAGGCCCCCGGCCTGGCGGGCGGCGAGGATCGCCCGGCCGGCCGCGCCCTTGTCCAGGGGGTGGCGGAACCCGGCCCGGTAGGCGACGTGGTAGTCGGTCCAGGTCGGCTCGACCACGGCGACCGCGAGCGCGTCCGAACCGTCGACGAGGGTGAGGTGGGCGGTCGCGCCTATGTCCTCGGCGAGCGAGCGCAGCGCGGGCAGCGCGGCCTCGCGGACCAGCGGATGCACCTGACGGCCCAGGCGCAGCACCCCGAGCCCGACCCGGGCGCGGCCGCCCAGATCACGTCGTACAAGGGCGTGCTGCTCCAGGGTCGCGAGCAGGCGGTAGACGACCGTGCGGTTGACGCCGAGTTTGTTGGACAACTCGGTGACCGTCAGACCGTGGTCGGTGTCGGCGAGCAGCTTGAGGACGCGTAGTCCCCGGTCGAGCGTCTGGGAGGTCTCCGCGGTCACGACACCCACTCCTTAAGTGGTGAGTCGCGGCGGCACTCTCCGTGGTTCGCGGCACCGGTCCCATCGGCATCGCGCGCAGAGCCCGCCGGCGAGGCCAAGGCACCGGCTGCGCTCCGAGGCGACGCTGCCACGGGGCGTTTGCATGGCCGGGACAGTAGCGAGCGGACACCGCTCAGCGGAAGACCTCGTCCAGAATCCGGGCGCGAGCAGAATTCCGCGCCCCATGGAATGGGCGAACCGACCCCAACGGATGGACAAATAATGCCCATGGGCGACGAATTTGATCCCCGTTCGCTCAGATTCGGGACCTAAGTCCGTCTTAGCGAGGACCTTGGGCGACCGGAATGGATTTACCGGGACATTACTGTGGCAGTCGTCCGAGGGGCGTCCGTGGGGGCCGGTCCTCGCACGCATCCCGTACCCATGGGATCGAACGGGGCCCGGCATCGCACGCCGGGCCCCGTTCGCCGTGTTGCGCCCGCTACTTCATGCGGGTCGCCCACTCCTGGACCTTCTTGATCCGCTCGCGGAGCTGGCCGGCCGTGGCCTCGGCGCTCGGCGGGCCGCCGCACACCCGGCGCAGCTCGGTGTGGATGACGCCGTGCGGCTTGCCGCTCTGGTGGACGTACGCGCCGACCATCGTGTTCAGCGACTTGCGGAGTTCGAGCAACTCCTTGTGCGAGACGACGGGGCGCCGCTCGGCGGGCATTTCGAGCAGATCGGCCTGCTCGGCCGGCTTCTGGCGGCTGTGCGCGATCTGCCGGGCCTGCCGCTTCTGCAGCAGCATCTGCACCTGGTCCGGTTCGAGGAGCCCGGGAATGCCGAGATAGTCCTGCTCCTCCTCGCTTCCCGGGTGGGCCTGCATGCCGAATTCGGCGCCGTTGTACATGACCCGGTCGAACACGGCATCCGATTCGAGGGCCTCGAAGGGGAGCATGTCGTCCCCGGTGTCCTCGTCCTGCTGCTTGTTCGCGTCGTCCATTTCCTGTTCGGACTCGGCGTACGGGTCTTCTTCCTCGCCGTCCTTCTTCGGCTTGTCGAGCACGTGGTCGCGCTCGACCTCCATCTCATTGGCGAAGCCGAGGAGCATCGGAATGGTGGGCAGGAAAACGGAAGCGGTCTCGCCGCGCCGCCTCGACCGCACGAAACGGCCGACTGCCTGGGCGAAGAAGAGGGGGGTGGAAATGGTGGTGGCGTACACGCCGACGGCCAGGCGCGGCACGTCGACGCCTTCCGACACCATGCGGACGGCGACCATCCACCGGGAGTCGCCCTCGCTGAACTCGTCGATCCGCTTGGAGGCGCCGGTGTCGTCGGAGAGCACGACGGTGGCCTTGGTGCCGGTGATCTCGCGGATCAGCTTGGCGTAGGCGCGGGCGGAATCCTGATCGGAGGCGATGACGAGCGCCCCGGCGTCCGGGATGGCCTTCCTCACTTCGGTCAACCGCTGGTCGGCGGCGCGCAGCACATTGGGCATCCAGTCGCCGCGGGCGTCGAGCGCGGTGCGCCAGGCCTGCGAGATGGCGTCCTTGGTCATGGGCTCGCCGAGCCGGGCGGCGATCTCGTCACCGGCCTTGGTGCGCCAGCGCATGTTGCCGCTGTAGCTCATGAATATGACGGGCCGCACGACTCCGTCGGCGAGCGCGTTGCCGTATCCGTACGTGTAGTCGGCGGAGGACCGGCGGATGCCGTCGTTCCCCTCCTCGTACGTGACGAAGGGGATGGGGTTGGTGTCGGACCGGAAGGGCGTACCGGTGAGCGCGAGCCGCCGGGTGGCGGGGTCAAAGGCTTCAAGGCAAGCCTCACCCCAGGACTTCGAGTCACCGGCGTGGTGAATCTCATCCAGAATCACCAGGGTCTTGCGCTGCTCGCAGCGGTTGCGGTGCAGCATGGGGCGCACGCCGACACCGGCGTAGGTGACGGCGACGCCGTGGTACTCGCGGCTCAGCGGCCCGGCGCTGTAGTCCGGGTCGAGCTTGATGCCGACCCGGGCCGCCGCGTCCGCCCACTGCTTCTTGAGGTGCTCGGTCGGCGCGACGACGGTGATCTGCTGGACCACGTGGTGGTGCAGCAGCCACGACGCGAGCGTCAGCGCGAAGGTCGTCTTGCCGGCGCCGGGCGTCGCGACGGCGAGGAAGTCGCGCGGCTGCTCCTGGACATACCTCTCCAGGGCACCCTGCTGCCAGGCACGCAGCTTGTTGGCGGTGCCCCAGGGGGCGCGGCCGGGGAAGGCGGGTGAGAGGTGGTGGGAGGCGGTAGTAGTCACGGTCTCCGGTTCGAGGCTCTCGGTTGTACGGGGTCAGGGGCATCCGGGGCGGGCCCGGGGGGCTGCTTCGGGGCTGGGCTCGGCTCCGTCCGGCTCAGCACCGGCTGGCTTTGGGCTGGGGCTGAACTCCGTCCGGCTCGGCGGGCCCGGGCGGGTCCGGACACCGGCTCTTACGTACGACAACCGGGCCACCTTACCGGCGCGGGCCGGCGGACCCCGGCGGAATGCCTCCCGGCGGGGCGGGGTTGAGACCCGCCTCACAGCGGGGGGGTGGGGGGGCGCCCCGGGGTTCGCCCACCCGCCCACCCGTACGCGCGGGGTTGCACGGCCCAGGCCTCCTGGGGCTCCGCCCCAGACCCCGGGGACGCTTGCCCACCCTCCCGCCCGTGACGGGGGTGGGGAGGGCTGAGCCCTGGGGCTGCGCCCCAGACCCCCCGCGGGGACTTCGTCCCCTGCACCCCTTCCGGGGGCTCCGCCCCCGGACCCCCGTTCGCGCCTGCACGGCGCTCGTCCTCAAACTCCCCCAAGGCCTTAAGGGCCAGGGGGACCCCCATGACCGGCTGAAGTGTCCAGTGCCGGCCAGCACTAGTGCAGCTAGGGGCGGGGCTGCGACGACCCGGGTCCACCTACAGGGGCGCGGGGAACTGCGCGAGGAGCGACCACGGCCCGCGGACGAAGTCGGGTCGCTCGGGGGCGCGAGGAACTGCGCGAAAAGCGACACGGCCCGCACCCGAAAGCGGGCTGTTCGGGGGCGCGGGGAACTGCCCGAAAAGCGACCACACCCCGCACCCGGCACACTCCCCCGGAGGGTTGCGGGAAGGGGCGGGGTGGGGCGAACTCCCGGGGTCTGGGGCGGAGCCCCAGGACAACCCGGGCGGAGCCCCATCGCTCAGCTCCCCCGGACGCGGCCCGCGACAAACGCCCCGACCACCGCCACCACCCCCATCGGCAGGAACACCACCAGGAACGCCCCCGGGTGCGAGGCCGTCGCCCCCGAGACCGCGCCACCCCCGAGCGCCGCGAACCCTGCCCCGCCCACCGCCAGCAGCAGCACGTTGGACAGGCCGTCCGAGATCTGGAGGGCGGCCGAGTTCGCGCCGGCCTCCTGCGGGGCCGACAGCTTCAGGAGCAGCACGCTAGTCGAGGCGATCACCATGCCCATGCCGAAACAGCCCACGCCCCACGCGACGCCGACCACCCACACCGGCACCGCCGCGACGAGCACGCTCGGCGCGGCCACTATCGCGAGGGCCACCAGCACCATCCCGCCCACCATCAGCCGCTCCCGGTACACCTCCATCCGCGGCCGGGCCTGTACGTACGAACCCAGCGCCCAGGTCGCCCCGCCGACGGCGAGCGAAAGACCGGCCATCGTCGGCGTGAGCCCGCGCTGGGTGACGAGCATCAGCGGCACGAACGACTCCGCAGCGATGAACGACCCCGCCGCAAGGCCGCGCAGCAGCACCACCGCGGGCAGCCCGCGCGCCGCCCGCCAGGTGCCG
Source organism: Streptomyces sp. NBC_00212 (assembly GCF_045206365.1). Classification (NCBI taxonomy): domain Bacteria; kingdom Bacillati; phylum Actinomycetota; class Actinomycetes; order Kitasatosporales; family Streptomycetaceae; genus Streptomyces; species Streptomyces sp. NBC_00212. The sequence continues at coordinate 5,421,183 of NZ_CP108115.1, read as the reverse complement.
TGCGGCAGCAGGGCGCGCCGTCCCGCGACCGCCGGGGCCAGCAGAGCCACGCCTGCCACGAACGGCAGCAGGGACAGCCACCTCAGCTCCTGCCCCGCGTACTGCAGAAGCCCGGCCCCGACCGAGATGCCCAGCGCCAGCCTGATCCGGCGCCGATCGAAGGGCTGGACGGGCGCCGACGGCTCGGCAGGACCCGACGCCATCCGCCGCGTCGCGGGCAGCGCGAGCGCCAGCGGGAACACCACGAGCACCGGAATCCCGGTGAACACCCAGCGCCAGCCCAGCTGTTCGGTGGCCGTCCCCGCCACGAGCGGCCCGACCACGGAGGGCACCACCCAGCCCGCCGCGAACGCCGCCATGATCGTCGGCTGGAGCCGCGCGGGGTAGGCCCGCCCGATGACGACGTACAGCGCGACGATCACCAGCCCGCCGCCGAGCCCCTGCACGGCCCGCCCCGCGATGAACGTCCACATGTTCAGCGCGGTCCCGGACAGCAGCAGCCCCGCCGCGAACCCCGCCATCCCGACCCCGAGCGCCCCGAGCGGCCCGCGCCGGTCGGCCCACTGCCCCGCGACGACCATCCCGAACAGACTCGTCGTGAAGTACGCGGAGAAGGCGAACGCGTACAGCGACACCCCGTCCAGCTCCCGCGCCGCGACGGGCATGGCCGTACCCACGGCGGTCGCCTCGAACGCGATGAGCAGCACGACGGCGATGATCCCGAAGCTCAGCGCGCGGAACTCCCGCCCCAGAATCCCCCCGGCGGGGAGCTCGGCCATGGGGCCGGCCGTACGGGCATCGGACGATTCAAGGGCGCTCATCCGCCCACAGTAAGAGCCGCACCGCGCCCCGCCCCCTGCCAAAGGACGGGACTCCAGCTACGTAAATAGTCGTAGTCCCAAGCCCGAACATGAACGCCGTATGGCAGTCCCATTGCACCCCACCGACCCCCCTTCCCCTCCCCCGCGCCGCCCCCTACGGTCATGTCAACGCACCAGCACACGGCCGTGTGCCCGAGTGGTTGAGGGACTCGCCTGCAAAGCGAGTTACGCCGGTTCGATTCCGGTCACGGCCTCCAATGGCTCTCATCAGGGCATACGAGTAGGGCGGTTCACCACACGGTGAACCGCCCTACTCATTGCTCGTCTCAGTTTCCGTCTCAGTTGGCCGGTACGAGCGCCCCGGCCGCACCATCGTCGTCCGGCCTATCGGCCTCAGGCTTCCAGATCAGTCCGTCGACCTGCTTCGCCACGTCGGTACGCACGGCGTCGACCATGTGCTGATATCGGGCAGCCATGGCCGTTGTCGACCATCCCATGAGCCCCATGACGGCCCGCTCAGGCACTCCGAGGATCAGCAGAACCGTAGCTGCGGTGTGGCGGGCATCGTGCAGTCGCCCGTCACGGACCTTCGCTGTCTTCAACAACTCTTTCCATTCCGCCCAGTCCTTGCGGTGAGAAGCGATGCGCCCTTTCTCGTCAGGGAACACCCAACCCCCTTCGGTCCAGCGCTTTCCTGCCTTCTCCCGCTCGACTTCCTGTTGTTGGCGATGGACCCGCAACAGGTCGACAAGCTGTTCCGGAAGGCCGACCGCGCGGCGGCCGGCTCGCGACTTGGTATCGGCAGTCTCCGGATTGGTACGCCGGCGCTCCGGGCAATACCCCGCCTTACGTCCGCACGGTTCTGCGCAGCCGTGGGCGTACTGCGGACGATGCCGGCTGCGCCGCACCACCAGGAATCCACCGTCCAAGTCCAGGTCATCCCACTTCAATCCGAGCACTTCCCCTTGTCGCAGCCCAAGGGCGAGTGCCACGGCCCAACGCGCCGAATTCCTCTGCTCACTCGCAGCCTTCAAAAGGCGCTGAACTTCATCGACGGAGTACGGTTCCACTTCTTCCTCCCTCACGCGTGGGGCCTTGGCCAGTCGCACCGGGTTTTGTGCCAGATGGCCGCGCCGTACGGCTTCGTTCAGCGCGGTGCGGAAGGTCCGGTGAGCCTGATGAGCGGTGGCGGGCTTGCTGCCCGCCAACATCATGAGGCTGTAAAAGTGCTCGATGTGCTCGGGCTTGAGCTGATCCAGCTTGTGCGCGCCAAGCCCGGGAATCAGGTGCTTCCTGACAGCGACGCCATAGCCGACCATGGTGTTCGAGTTGACCCCGAGGGGCGCAATGTTCTCGATCCAGTGGGTGAGCCATGCGGCGACGGTCCACGCCCGGCCGGGCGTGCGGAGCGTCTTCGCATCCCGCTGACGCTCCAACTCCTTGACTGCTTTCGTGACTTCAGCGCGGGTCTTGCGCTCAACGTGCCGACGGTCGGGCTTGCCGTCCGGCCGCACGCCGACGGTCACGCGGCCGTGCCACTTGCCGTCCGCCCCCTGGTAGATGGAGGAACGGCCGTTCGGCTGCCGGGTGCGCTTCTTCTCTTCCATGGCGAACCTCTCAAGCAGCAAGCGACGTGGGGTGGTTGGCGGCGCGGAGACGTGCGACGAACTCCGGCAGGGCGTCGGCGGGAACGCGCCGCAAGCGCCCCACGGGGACGGATTCGAGCTGTCCCGTGCGGATCAGCGCGTAGCAGTTGGTCCGGCCGATCCGGAGCCGTCGGGCGGCTTCTTCCACGGTCAGCAGGAGAACGGTGGGGTCTTCGACATGGGCCGTGTCCATGCAGCGCTCCTTGGTAAGGGCGGTGGTGCTGGAACACGGGGGCGGGGTCGCTTCCCCTCCCCCTTGGGGATCCGCAACATCCGCCACGCCGCAACATCGCTGGTCAGCGGCTTAAATTTGTGGCGGATAGCGATTGTGTGGCGGATAGATGCCGCCGCGCGGGTGCGCGACGGCATCTCGGGTGGGCTGGGGTCAGCCGACGATGCGCATCAGGGGCGGAGTGGCATCCGCGTCGGGCGTATCCGCCACACGACACGGATCCGCCACAGATTCCCCCCCTGTGACCTGCGATGTTGCGGTGTGGCGAATGTTGCGGATTTCTTCGGACCGAGAGCAGTAGCGGCTCCACGCGTCGTCGAGGTCTTCCGCGTAGTAGCCCTTGGGGGTGGTGCTGCCGACCCGGATGCCCCGGGGCCTGATCGGAGTGTTGTCGGGCTTCACGTACTGACTCAGGAGCTTGGACAGCCGGCGAGCAGTGAGCGGCTTGGTGGCCTGTCCGTCCTCGCTCATGTCGGCCCACGGCGCATCGTCCAGGGAGAGCAGGACTTCGAGGATGGCCGCGGTCGGCATCCGGTCGACGCCGCAAAACACGCGGTCACGCAGATCGGTCAACAGCCGCACACCGAGCGAGGCTTCGTCGCCCTCGCTCGCGGCCTTGATGAGCGCCAGGCACGCGGCACGGCCCCGCTCGGGCCAGTGCCCGCCCGCCGCATCGGCGACCGCCAAGAGGGGCTCCCACACGTCGGCGGGCCGGTCGGTGACGCCTTCGGGCATCTCCGGCCAGGCTTCGGCGACCTGGTCGTGCAGGGTGGCGGTCCATTCCGCAAGCCGGTCACGCAGGGCGTGGCCCTGCTTCTCGTGGATCCGGCGCCGGTAGGGCTCGCACGTCTCGTTGGGCGCCTTCTTCCGCATCCGGATGATGACCGAGCGCGTGAGGATCGTGTCCGGGAGCGAGCCGAGTCCGGCCATGGCGACGGCGCAGAACGAGGGGAAGAACCCGGCCTTCTGGTCGTTGCCGTCGCCGACGCAGCGCAGGGACTTGGCGCCGCGCCGGTAGCCGGAGTTGAGGAACCCGCGGACCTCTTCGTTGCCGCCGGCCTTGGGGCCGAAAACGGTGTCGATCTCATCGAAGAGGAGGGTGGGGGTTCCTTCGTCGGCCGACACCAGCCGGAACAGGGCATTGGCAGAGGCGTTGACGGTGGTCGCGGCGCGCGGGGTGAGGGTCTCCACGATTTCCAGGGCCCGGGACTTGCCCGATCCGGGCTCGGGGCTGAGGAAGGCCAGGCGGGCGGTGCCGTCGAGTGCGTCCATGAGGTGGGCGTGCGCGTCCCACAGGGTGACGGCGGTGTAGGCGTGTTCGGTGGGGAAGACGTTGAAGCGGCGGTGGAACGCCTCGACCTCGTCGAGCAGGGCGGCGCCGTCGATGGCGGGCGCGGCCGGGTTGGTGCTGGTCATGCGGTGTTCCTCCCTTCCTGTGCGTGGAGCAGGGGGCACTCGGTGCGGTGCGTGGTGTGGTCGTTGATGAGGGCCAGCACCCGGGGGCGTCCGATCGCGCTGAGGTCCTGGCCGCAGGAGCAGCGGGAGCGGGCGGTGGGGGTGGTGCCGCGCGGGGCGACGATGTGGAGCAGGGCGACGATGCGTCGTCCGTCGTCATGCGCCGCGTCGAGCGGACAGGCAGATGCGGACGCCCTTCGGGCGCCGTCCTTCGCCGCACCACCAGCACCCGCCCCACGGGATCCGGCGCGCTCCGGCCGGTCGGCGGGGGTGGGGAGGCTTTTCAGGGCGGGGGTGGGGTGGGTGGTCATGCCGTCTCCCGGGGCCGGGCGGTGCGGATGGACCAGTTCAGGGCGGAGCGCAGGGTGGAGCGGCACTCGTACGCCTTGAGTCCGGCCGCCTCCCCCGCCCCCTGAAAAGCCTCTTCGACCACGTGGCGGGGGATGTCGCCCCAGGCCACGAAGCGCCCCAGGGAGCGGGCAGCCTTGAACAGCACCGCTTCCCGCTCTCCTTCCGGGGCCGCCGCGATCGCGGTGCACTCGCGGTCCAGGGCGACCTGTGCCACCCGGCTCGCGTTGTGGGCCGGTGCGATCGCGACCGGACCCGCGGCCCTGGGGGCGGGCTGAAGCTCGCACCGCAGCCAGTTGGGCAGCGGGGCGACGGGAGCCGGATTGATGACCTCGTAGACGCCGGCGGTGACGATGCTGCCGGGAGCCACGACGTAACCGCCCCAGGCCCGGGTGTCGACCAACGGGGCCAACATTCCAGCCGTGTTGGCCAACCGGACGCCGGACAGGGCGCGGAAATACAGGTGCTGTCCGGCACTGGGGGTCCGCACCGTGTACGTGACGGGGACTGGCTGGCCGGCGCGCTCGCAGAGCGCAGAGAAGGAGGTCACGCCGCAAGGCGTGTCCGCACTGCTCGTCCCCTTGGGCACGTCCAGGTCGACGACCACGAGGTGCGCGGGGCCGGTTGCGATGCCGACGTTGAACGCCCCGCGGCCCCATGCCCGTTGGATGCGGTCGGGGTCGGTGGTGGCGCGCTGCTCCCACTTGCGGTGCCCGCCGGCGCACTCCCCGGTGGCCGGGCAGCGGTCTTCGCCGTGGAGCGCGGGGCGCTTGGCGCCGGAGCGGAGCGGGAAGACTGGCCACCCGCGCTCGGCAGCGGCTAAAGCGGCGGCGAGCAAGCAGGCTCGCCGTGGGGCGGTGCAATGGGTCATGCTGGGTGTCTCCAGTTCTGTGAGAAGTACTGGTGGACAAGGGCGGTCCCGGCTTTGGCGAGACGGGGGCCGCCCTCGGCGTATGTGCGGTGGTGCGGATGGTTCAAGAGGGGTTGTCAGTGGCGGGAGTTAGGTTTGTGGGATGACCACTCTTGAACTCAAGCCGGGCCTGGTGACAACGCGCGAGGCGATCGCGCAGACCTTCGGCTGTGGAACCTTCCAGGGCATCGAGCCGGCCGACGAGGCGAAGAAGGTGTTCGTCTACTCCGACCCGTCCGCTGGTGAGGAGTACGGCTACACCTTCGACGGGCGGGCCGAGGACGACGAGTTTGGCCCGCTGTACCTGTACACCGGCGCTGGTGCGAAGGGTGACCAGAGCGTTGCCGGGCGCAACAAGTCCCTGCGCTACCACGGGGAAGATGGCCGCGATGTCCACCTGTTCGTGGCGCACGGCAGGGTTCCCGGGGGCGGGGCGATGCGGCAGCGCTACATCGGGCAGATGGCGGTGGACCCGGTCCAGCCGTTCGAGGTCCGTCGCGGGCCCGGCCGCGACGGCGTGATGCGTAACGTGCTGGTCTTCCGGCTCCGACCCGTCCCGGGCACGACACCGGCCTGGACCGAGGCGGACAAGCTGCACCCGGCGGGCAGTTCGGGAATCGAGGTGACCGCGTCGTCTGCGGTGCAGTCGGCGCCCGTGAACCTGCCGCAGCACACCGGCGCGAAGGCGAAGAAGTCCGAGCAGCACAGCACGCCGGAGACCGTGGTCGACATTCCGGCCGTGACCCGCAAGGTGCTGCGCCGCGAGGGCGAGTTGGTGACGGCTTTTGAGGCGCACCTGGCGGCCCAGGGGCACACCACGCACAGCTTCCAGATCACCATCAAGGGCGAACCCGGAGCGCTCACGCCCGACCTGTATGACGCGAGTGACCACGTCTTGTACGAGGCGAAGGGGCTCACCACGCGGTCCAACATCCGGATGGCGATTGGGCAGTTGGCGGACTACCGCCGGCACATCCCCAACCCTGAGACGGTACGCGTCGCGGTGCTGTTGCCCAGCGCACCGACTGACGACGTCCAGGACCTGCTCACGGAGCAGAAGGTGGCGTTGGTTTACCAGACCGAAGACGGATTTGCTGGCTGGCCCCTGACCTGACCATCACCGCCATCTGCCCCAGAGCTGGGCAGGTGCGGCATGCTGGAGAGGCCAGTTCTGTGAGAAGCACTGGTGGACAAGGGCGGCCCTGGCTTTGGCGAGACGGGGGCCGCCCTTGGCGCAGCTAGAACGGGGGTTCGTCGCCGCTCTTCGCGGCCGGGGCGTCGCCCGTGGCGCCCCAGGCGTCGTCCCCGGGTGTGGCCTGGGTGGCGGGGCGCTTGGCGGCGATGTCGACGGTGGTGAAGCGCAGACTTGCGCCGATTTCGTCGATTTCCAGGGCGAGCATGGAGCGGTTCTCTCCTTCGGGGGTCTGCCAGTTGTGCTGGCGGATCCGGCCGAAGGCGACCACGCGTGAGCCCTTGGTCAGGCTGTCCGCGACGTGTTCGGCGAGCTGGCGCCAGGCGGCGCAGCGGAAGAAGGTGGCGGTGCCGTCCGTCCACTTCCCGGAGTCCTTGTCGTAGGTGCGCGGGGTGGCGGCGATGGTGAACTTGGCGAGTGGCGCGCCGGAGGGCGTGAACCTGAGTTCCGGGTCGGCGGTCAGGTTGCCGATGACGGTGATCGGGGTCTCTCCGAACGACATGGCGGTCTCCTCAGTGGCTGGTGTGGGTGCGAGCGTGCTGGGCGCGGGGTTCGAGCAGCGCGAAGTGCAGGGCGGACTCGGCAAGCACGCCAAATGCGTAGGTTGCTTCGGGGAGGCTGGCGGCGCTGTCGAGTGCCTGATGCAGCTCACTGGCCTCGCGGTCGGTGAGGTGGGGCTGGTCGCTGAGGCAGTCGGCATGCATCCCGGCGCTTTCGGACAGCAGCATGCGGGCGTGAGCGGCGATGAACTGGGGGTAGTGGTTCCAGTGCTTCAGGCCCGTCATCGTGGACGGGTCCCGGTGCAGCCCGCCCGGGATGAGGTAGAACCCCTCCGACGTGCGGCCGAGTTGGACCGCATCGGGGTGCTGGCCGTCCAAGACGCGAAGGATGGCCCAGATGGAGCCGTAGGCGTAGCCGATGGCGGCGTGGACGTACAGGGATCGCAGCCTGTCCGCCTGTTCGCTGAAGATGTCGCCGATCGCGAACAGGGCCTGGTCGTGGGGCAGGAACGGCATGGTGTCGGGGCGGTCGTCGACCTGTACTCGGCCGTCGACCGGACGCAGCCGGTTCAGGTCGTAGCTGTCGCGGGCTACTTCGGCGGTACGGGAGGCGTGTTGAGCCTCGCGGGCCGCGGCACCAAGTGCGTACACGCTGTCGCTGAGGGACTCGAACCAGGCGGGGCTGGTCTTCATGTCGTGCTCCGTTCGGGCTGGTCGGTGCGGATGACGGCGAAGGTGTCGGTGGTCGCGTCGTAGTGGACGTGGACCGGCCCGGGCGCAGCGGCGCGGGCCGCGGTGGCGCGGTGCGCCGCGTGCAGGGAGGCGCGGGGGTCGCCGGCGGAGAAGGCGTCGAGGCGGACGGGGTGGTGTCCAGTGCAGGAGAGGCAGGTCATCGCGGGCTCACCTGCTCGGTGTTGAGGCGGCTGGCGGCGACGTGGAGTTTGGCCTCCAGGACCGCAGGCGGGGCGCTGGTGAAGGAGTGAAGGGCGACCGCGGCGGCGATGATGACGTCGCACAGCTCGTCGGCTACGTCGTGGTGGTTATGGGTGACGCCCTTGCGGGGGTTCTGACCCGTCGCGCCGATGTATGCGGCGGATGCCTCCCCGGCTTCCTCGCCGACCTTCAACAGGCGCATGGCGATCTCGTGGGGTGAGGTGCCGTTGGTGGCGTCGAGAGTGGCAGTGATGCGGGCGGCCAGGGGCCACAGGCTGGCGCTCATAGGGGCGCTCCTTACTGGTGGTTGATGGTGCCGTTGGCGCGGCCGAACAGGCCGGTCGCGGTGATGTGCTGCGTGATCTGCGTGGGCCCGGTCATCCGGCGCCGGACGCCACCGAGCAGAGCGGGTACGGCGAGGGCGCCGGCGGCGATGAGGGCGACGGCAGCCCACAGGGCGTGGCTCAAGGCGATCAGTCCCGGGGCTGCGTAGGAGAGCCCGATACCACCCGCGGCGATGCCGAAGCCAACGGTCGGGGCGAGCAGGGCGGTGGTTTTGGCCCACGCCGGGATCGGCTGCGATCCGGCCGGGGCGGGCGGCGGCTGGTGGGCGGGCGGCTGGACGTAGGCCAGGGCGCGCTGTCCGTCGGGCAGGGTGACCAGTTGCACGCCGGGCGGGATCTCGTGCGGCAGCATCACGGCCCGCGCGGGGCCGGGCTGGTAGGCGAGCGGGCTGGGGCTCAGGGCTTTGGTGGTGATCTCGTAGGCGGCGTCATAGGGCACAAGGTGCTCCCTTCAACAGGGTTCTCAGGCCACGTGGTTGAGCGCGGTGACGATCGCCGTGCACATCGAGCGGATGGGACCGGCGGCTCCGGTCGCGGCGGTGAAGAACCCGAAGAGGAACAGCACGAGCGCGCTGAGGGGTCCGATTTCGCGGTTGCGGAACAGCATGAAGGTGAGCGCGCCGAACAGGGCGACGGCGGACAGGGTCACGATCACGAGCAGCCTCCCGGAGACGACCGTCGGGCGGCACCAACGAGGTGGCGCCGCCCGACGAGCAGTGACGGTGTGTAGCTGTAGTGGGGTGTGGCTACTGGGTAGTGGGTAGTGGGGTCCCCAGTAGAAACACGCCTGTTCCCGGAGGTGGGGCCGCTAGTAGGGCGTTCTAGTGGGTAGTGGGGCGTTCCCCACTACCCACTACCCAGTAGCGGTGAGTGACCGGCTTCAGGCGTGATCGGGATGGATGTAGACGGAGCGCGGCCCGTTCTCTCGGTAGATCAACTGGCCCCGGGAGACCGGTTCTTGCAGGGCGGCACGGACCGTCTTGCGGTCCTTGCCGACCATGTCGGCGACGGCGGAAGGCTTCATGCCCGCAGCCCCTGCCGCCTCGATCGCGGTGATCGCGTCGGCGAGCCACTCCGGTCCGCCCTCCCGCGATTCCGGCTCCAGCGTCGGCTGTTCGCGTTCGCCCTTGCGGAAGGCGGACAGGTTCAGCCCCGGATGATCCCGGCGCGGCTCGCGGCGGGGTTCTTCGGTGGTGCCGAACTGTTCGTCGATCTGCTCCAGGAACCGGGCCGCGAGCTCATCCTCCGCACTCGCCCCGGGCTCAGCCTGTTCGGGTTGGTCCGGCTCGCGCAGGGCGGTCAGGTTCAGCCCGCGCCGCGGCGCCTGCTCGACTCCCGGAACCACACCCCCTGTGCCGGTCTCGATGGCGGCGAGGGTGGCGTTGGAGTCGCGCATCCAGGCGATGCGGTCGGCATCCCAGCGCCGCGCGTACGCGGCGCCGGCGGCTTTGGCGGAGATGTCGTCCAGCCGGGGGTGCCGGTCTGAGGTGGCGATGACGATCTCTCGGATCTGGTGCGGCAGGATCCGCCACGTCTTGAACAGCCCGACCGGGGATTCCGGGGTGGCCATGAACCCGGCGCCCTTGTACGGGGCTTGCTCGGGGCGCAGGCCGCGGGAGCCGGGGAACATCTTGGACAGGTCCATGCCCTCGGTCTCCCCGCCGGTCAGCGCGACACGGGCCTTGGCCTCGCGGCGGATCATCAGGTTCCCGAGCACGCTGCTCGTGGCACCGAGCGCGGTGAGCACGGTGCGGATGCCCATCGAGCGCAGCAGCCGGATGACCTCCAGGATCTTCTCGGCGAGCTTGCGCATCTTGCGGTCGGTGCTGACCAGGATCTCCGCACCCTCGTCGATGACCAGCTCGATCTGCGGGATCGACGCGCTGATGGGCAGCAGGTCGGTGTTCTCCCGCGCCAGCAGATCCTGATACGCCATCTTGCGGTGCCGGCCGACCGCGAGGGCGGTGTCGAGCAGGAGGAGGGCTTCGTCGTAGGTGGAGGCGAGCCAGTCGATCCCGGGCCGGATCGGCCTGCCGCTTCCGGCCGATTGGAGGGCGGGAAGGACCCAGGGCAGGCCAGCCGATCCGGCGTTGAGGTCGATGACCCAGGTCAGGACGTCGGTGGCGCGGGCGAACCCGGCCAGGATGACGTGCACCATGTTGGTCTTGCCCGACCCGGTCGGCCCCACCACCAGCGCGCACTGCTCACGCAGGAAGGTCAGGATCTTGTCCGCGTTCGAGCGGTAGCCCCAGGGGATGCCGGTGTGCAGGGACAGCGCCCCGTACCCGGCCGGGTACGGGGTCTCTTCCATGAGGACGTTGACGGTGCCGACGTCGATGAGGGTGCGGCCCTGGTGGATGCCGGGGCCGGTGGTGACGGTGCAGCCGTGCGGCAGATGCGCATCCGATGAGAGGGCCGCCGACTTCTTGGCGATCGCGTCGTAGGTGGCGCCGCCGGGGAGTTCGGCGTCGATGGTGAACCCGGTCCCGGCCTCCCACTTCTCCACTGCCAGGATGCGGATCCGGATACCGCAGACCCGCTCGATCCGCCCCGCCCACTCCTCAGCGATCGCGCGCCGCTCGGCCGACAACTCGGCCGCGATCTGGCGCTGTCCCGCCGCGAGGGCTTCCTCCTCGCGGGCTTCCTCGTAGAGGTTGGTGGACCGGGTCGCAGCGCCCATGGCCACGCCGATCGCGGCGAGGGATCCGAGTGCTTCCCAGGTGAGCGGGCCGTGGGCCATGGCCCACGTGGTCCAGCCGCCCCCGATGAGCCAGGAGGCGGCGCGGGCGGCGACGGTGCGGCCGGCGTTGCGCAGCCGGATCCCGGCCGCCGCATGCCCGATGGCCCCCGCGGTGCCGACCGCGAGCGCCCAGCCGGGCGGCATCCCGCCCGCAGCACCGCAGGTGGCCACGGCGAACGCTCCGGTGGTGGCGGACAGGGCACCGGTCACGGGTCCGTGACCGGCCGCCCAGTCCCACTCCGGCCCCGTCGCCAACTCCACGGCCGGCTCGGCCTTCTTGGTCTTCTTCGTGGTGGTCTCGGTCGGCATGGTCAGACGTTCCACTTCTTCTCGGCATCGGACCCGTTGCGGGGGTCCTCGTGGCGGGCGATGTCGCCTTCGTGGATCTCGCGGAACCGCGGCCCCAGGTCGACCGCCGCGTCCACGGCGGAGAGCAGGGACTTGTAGATGTCGTCGAACCCGTCGGCCACCTCCTTCTCGAAGGCGAACTCCCGGTCGGAGCGCTCCGCGAGAATCAGGAAGGTCTTAGCGACGCACTCCAGAGCGGAAGGGAGGTTGTCGATCATGTCGACGACCTCCATGTTGCTGTCCGGGTCGTACGTCGCCGCGGCGTTCTGCATCTCCGACGCGGCCTCTTCGAACTTGAAACCAGACACGTTCTCGACCTCCGAAACAGTCGGGTAGGACACGGGCACCATCCGGGCGGGGCGCTCTACGCGGTCCCCGATCGCCCCCGGATCAGCGGACGCGGCGGCATCCGCGGCGGCCTCTTCCTCGCTACGGGTCTTGCGGATCCGCGCATCCCGCTCGGCGCACTGGCGGCGGGCCTTGTCGACGATGCGCCGGTACAGACGCCGGCCCGGATGCACCAACCACGGGATCCCCAGACGGCGCCCGATCGGACTGGTCACCAGACCGACCAGGCCGAGCGCGCCCCCGAGAGCGCAGGCGAGCAGGCGCTTGCCGAACATGCGCGCCGCCGACCGCCACAGCGCCCACCGCGCCTTACGGCGCGCCGGCGCCTTCCGCGCCGCCGACCGCTTGGCCGCCAGAGCGGCATCCGTGGCCCGGTCCTGCTTGCCCCGGGCCTTCGAGATGAGCGCACGGGCCCCGGCACCGGCTTTGCGCCCGCCCCACGCGGCGGCACGGCCGAGCGGTCCGCGCCCGCCTCCTCGCGCGTCGCGCTTGGCCTGGCGGGCGGCGGCTTTGGCGTCACGCCGGGCGTCGGCGACGGCCCGCCGGTCCTGCGTCGCGCCCGTGCGGGCGGCCGAACGGGTCGGATGCCGGCGGGCGTTGGCCGTGCGCAGAGCGCGCGCCTGCCCCAGCCTCCCGGCCCCGGCCCCCGTGCGGCCGACTCCGGAACGGTTGCCGAGACCCTGGTGGGCGCCGCCGCGACCGGCCGGTGTCTGGCGCCTACCCAGACCTCGCCCCGTCCCCATCGCGGTCCGCGATGCTGCACCGCGGCCCGAACTGGCAGAACCCGCACGGGAAGTGGTCGCCCTGCCCCGACCGCTACTTCCTCGGCCCGACAGAGAACCTGCGCGGTTCCCGCGTCCTTGGGTGGGCAGCCCGCGGCTCGGCCGCCGGGCACCAGTCGCGGTGCTGCGTCCGGTGGTCGTGGAGCGTGGGCGGGTCTGGCGTTGTTCGGCAGCGAGGCGACGGGCACGGATACCGGCAGCGACGACAGCGAGCAGGGCCGCGCCGCCGGCCGCCGCGGCAGCGCCGACCGGCCCGCCGGCCAGGCCGCCCGCGCCGATCACGCTCGCGGTGGTGTTCGCGCTGGACAACGCCAGCGGCAGGACCGGGTACCCGCCCGGAGTGTGCGCCAGCTCCGGAACGTCAGGGGCAGGATCCGGCTCGGAGGCGGGGGTGGGGTCGGGGGGTGGTGCTTCAGGGGCTACTACCGGTTCGGTACTCAGGTCAGTCATGCTGAGTGCACTCCTTCGAGGGAGTAAGCAGGGCCCGGACGCAGCCGGCCAAAGCAGGCGTCCGGGCCCTGCGCAGGAAAAGCGGGACCGTGCAGATCAGAGCCGGTTGGGCTCAAGAGCGAAGAACGTGACGACCCCGCCGCGGCCCGCCTCGCGGGCCAGGTGCTGGCGCATCTGCGTGAACACGTCGGCGCGGGTGGTGCCGGAATCGACGTACGTGACGCCGTCCACGGAGCCGTACGTGCCGTCCGGGAACTGCATCGTCAGCACGAAGTGATACGCCACCTTCGCCGCCTCGGCCGTAGACGTGGAATCCATCGAAACCTCCTGGTCAGAACGGGTGTTGGCGCCAGGTCAGGGGCGGGCGTTGAGTTCGTGGCAGGGGTGGGAGGCCGCGGCCTCCTGCCAGCGGCGCCGCTCGGCCGCATCCACGTGCGCCACGCGCACCTTGTACGCGCAGTCCACCTCGCGGCAGCGGTAGAGGGTGCTGTCGAGCCTCTGCGTCACCCTGTCCAGGGAACTGAGCAGGGCGCTGCTGACCGCCATGGCGCAGGCCATGTAGAGCGGCCACGGCACGCCGTAGCCGGCCAGACGGGTCCCGGTCCAGGTCCCGCAGACCACGGCGACCACCGCGCCCGTCAGCGAGATGAGGTGCAGGCGTGTCCGGTGCGCGATGTGCATGGTGAACTCCTTGATCGTGTAGTGGTGTTCAGGCGGCGCGCTGTCCTTCGGCGTCGGCGCACAGCAGGCACATGCCGAGCGAGCGCGGAATGCAGTAGCTGTAGACCACGCGGCACTCGGGGCAGGTGCGGCGGGCCAGCATCGCCAGCGCGAGCGCGCCCCACTTCCGCGAGGTCATCGGGCGGACCGGCTTGGCGTGGTCGACGCGGTAGAGGAACGCCACGCTCACCCCCGCCTTGCGCCGGCGGGACTCGCGCATGAGCTGGGCGGCAACCTCCTGCCCGCCGGGCCGCAGCCCGCGGGCCCGAAGCTGTCGGCGCGTGGCGTAGCCGTCCGGAGCCAGCCTCCAAGGAAACGTCGGTATCCCGTAGCGGGCGCCGGCCGGGTCGTAACAGCGTGCGTAGGCGGTCGGCATCAGCGGCTCGCAATCGCCAGCTCAGCACCGCCGGTGCTGGGATCGCGGTGTTCGGCGTAGCGGGAAGAGACCCAGCCGACCGACCAGCCGCACAGTTCCGCGGCCTGCCGCACCGGCAGGGCCGCCTCGTACGCGGCCGTCACGATCTGGCGGGCCTCATCCTCAGCGAGCTTGGTCTGCGCGGGCCCACGCTCAAGAAGCGCATCGCGTTCACGAGCTGCGCGCTCCTGGCGTTCACGCTGTTCACGCTCCGCCCTCGCGATGCGCTCCCGCCGCTCGGCTTCGGCCCGCTCACGCGCCTGCCGTTCAAGGTCCACGCACTCTTGTTCACGCTGTTCACGCTCGCGTTCAAGGCGTTCACGGCTCTCCCGCTCAGCCGCCTCCGTACGCTCGCGCTCTTCGCGTTCCTCGCGGCGTTGGCGCTCTTCCCGCTCGCCCTGTTCACGGGCCAGGCGGGCTTCGTGGTCGCGGCGTTCACGCTCCTGCGTGGCGGCGTGCTCGCGTTCCTCCCGCGCGTCGGCGCGGGCCTGCTCGGCACGCTCCCGGGCCTTCTGTTCGGCCCGGTCCCGCTCGGCCTGGCGCTCCGCTTGCAGAGCGGCTTGAGCCGCGGCGAGGGCCCGCCGGTAGGCGAGGCTGGTCTCCGCCGTGACGATCAAAAGCAGGGGCGCCACGGAGTGGACGGCCACGCCGACCAGGTCTTTCCTCAACGCGGAGTCGCCGATGTTGAGGGCCCATGTCATGAGGCCGGTCATCCAGCGGAGCAGGATCGGCCAGGTGCCTCCGTGCCCGCCAAGGCGGGCCAGGACGTCATCGAGCTTGACCACGATGACCACCGCCGCATCCACCACCAGCGGCAGAATCGGGGCCGTCCACGCCCACTCAGGGGCCGTGTGCCCGGCCATCAACGGCGTGACCGTGAGGATCGAGTAGAGCATCGCTCCGCACACGATCAACCATGTGCCGCCCGACAGTGCCCGCTCCGCTGAACGCGTTTGAACACTGTTCACGCCGCACCCCTCACCGGCACCGCCGCGGGCGGGAACACCCGGCGGAACCCGTTGGAGGCGGCGTCGTAGACGAACGCCTCACACCGCCACATGAACGCGGACGGCGCACGTTCATCGCACGGCACCCACCCGTCCGCGGCGACGCCATGGGTGGTGGTGTCGGCGTGGGCGTCCTCGCGCGAGCGGTAGACCGTGTGCGGCTCACCGAAGTGGAACAGCACCGTGAGCGTCTCTCCGTCCACCGGGCCCCGCTCCAACTCCGCCCGAAGGCGACGCAGTTCAAGGCCCTTCAGCAGAAGCTGCTCCTGCTGCGCGGCCAGCTCGCTCACGGCCCCGGCCAGGAGCACGCTCACCTCTTCGCTGGCCGCCTCCGCCCGCTCGGCCCGGTCGATCGCCGCACTCAGCTCCCGTGCGTGCCGACCCGACGCCTTGTGCGCGGCCTCACTCGCCTGACGAGCACGCTCGAACGCAGCGTGGGTGTCGGCTTCGAGGAGCGCGAGGCGCTTCCTGGTGACGATGCGGATCATGCCGTCACCACCGATCGAGCACCCTCGCCCACGACGGTTCCCGGCGGAATGGCGGCGTAGCCGAAGAGACGGACGTCAGCGCCCGCATAGTCGGCGCGAGCCAGCAAGCACCAGGTCCGCCCCTGTTCCTGGGGACGAAGTTCCACCGCATCCGGGTCGATACCCAGCGCGGCCCGCCACGCCTCAAAACCCGGCAGGTCATCGTGGAAGGACAGTTCCACGCGGTCCGGCCAGATCGTGGAAACGGATACCCCACCCGCGGGCAGCTCTGCGAACTCCGCAGCCAGCAACCGCAGGGCACGCAGCGCGACCGTCAGGTCATCGAGCCTCAGCGTGGTCATGCCGCCACCCCGCTCCGGCTCGGCCGGCGCCGCCGGCTCGTGGATCCAGCCAGCGGGACGACGTTGAACAGCTCCGGGGCGAACGCCTCGATCGCCTCAGCGGCGACCCGGGAGACCTGGTCAGGCAGGTTGGGGTAGTCGGTCAGGATGTCGCGGGCCGCATCCAGGCGGGCCGCGCGCTCCATCTCGCTCTCGCCCTCCACCCCGAGCCACAGATCAACCGGGGTCCCCAGGGCCAGCTCAACGAACTCGATCGCGGTAACAGGTACATGACCTGCAACGATGTTCTTCATGGGGCGTGTCTCCCTAGCAGTAGGTACGGCCCGAACAGCGCCCCCGGAGTAGCCGCTCCGGGGGCGCACAGCGTTCGGAGAGTGGAAGGTCAGGCCGGGCGCGGGTAGTGCGAAACACTCGGGTTCGTGTGCATCGGGTTGTCGGCGCACTCCTCGGCCCACGTCTGGTGGGTCCAGCAGGTCCTGCGGTCATCGCCGTGCATGCCCGCGTCCTCCAGGTCGTTGTCACGCTGGATGGCCGCGGCGAGCTTCTTGTCCATGGCGGACCCCATTCCGGGGCCGGACTCTCCGGCTCCCCTCAACCCCGTCCGTACGAGACCGCCCCGAAGGGCGCCCGGACGGACGGAGGAGGCAACCGGCGCGGCGCCAGCCGCCGCGAAACAGTCGAAGACGACCGGTCGGCCGCGGCGCTCAATCGCGCTCACGGACCGGGAATAGAACGACGCCACCGTGCCGGTCTCTCACGGCCGCGCCCATCGCTTTCGTCGACTCACTGCCACTCCTTCACGTCGCTGAACAGGGGATACGCACTGCAAGGGGGACCCAGTCCCCACCCTCCGGCCGTTGCTCGCGGTCACCGGGCCACCTCGCCAGTCGGGCCGAAGCCCTGTCCCCTGGCCTTTAGCGGGATTGCAGCGTCCCCGCCCTCTGCATTCGTGCAGGTCAAACAGGCTGATCAAGCGCTCTACCTCTTCCGAGGCGAGCCACTTTCTCGGCTCTGCCTCAGAGTGCACTGTGAGGCAGAGTGCGTCAAGTCCCTTCGCGGAACAGGCTGCGTGGGACGCTGGTTCTATCTCTGCGGCTTAGGCACTATGAGGCAGAGATCGAGACGAGACTTGGGGTGCAGATGGTCGAGTGGACCGGCGAGAAGTTCGCCTACCAGCAGGTAGCCGATGACCTGCGGCAACGCATCGCGAAGGGCGAGTTCACCGAGACCGGGCAACTCCCCTCTTACGGGAAGCTCCAAGAGTCGTACGAGGTCACGGTGACCGTGGCCCGCGCCGCCATCAACCAGTTGAAGACAGACGGGCTCGTCGTGAGCCACCAGGGCAAGGGTGTCTTCCTGACGCCCGCCGCCGGCCGCGCAGCGCAGCTCGCCGATCCGGTCGGGACCGTGGTCGAACTGCGCGAGGAAGTCGAGCAACTGCGGAGCGAGGTTGGAGAGCTGCGCCGACGCGTCGCGACCCTGGAAGGGAACTGACCTTCCAGCAAGCCGGGGTGGGTTCTGAACAGTCGCGCTGCGGGACATCTGAACCTCCTCGTTCGGTGTGTGCACTACTTCACATCCGCAGGGCGAAACCCGGTATCACGTCCCGCTACCTGAGAAAGTCCAAGCGGTTTTATACATCCGCTTACACATGCGCTATCACGAATTTCCACAGCGCTAGTCGGGCCGCTACACTCGCGGCTCCGACTAGCTATCTAGGAGGGGCAGATGGCTCGGAAGCACCCGGATTGGAAGCCGGATCTCCTGCGGATGCACCGCGAGGAGATAGGGCTCACTCTGGAAGACACGGGGGAGAAGCTTCGCGAAATCGCGGAGCGGCACGGCTTCAACATTGCCGCGAACTTCCAAACAATCTGGGGCCACGAAAAAGGCTCGGTATATCCCGGTCCGCATTACCGCCGGGCGTACTGCCGCCTCTATCGTCGCAATGAGGCTCAACTCGGCTTCCGTAAAGCCCTGCCCGGAGAGGATGCCCCTGTGGAATCCGTACCGGCGCCCGCTTCCGCTGAGCGAAAGCTCCCCGACCAGCCGGACGCAGTACGCAAAGCGCTGAGCAGCATCCGCGAGGGTACGGACGACGTGGACAGCGAGGCTCTGCGCAATCGTGTGGTCAACGCATGGAGTCGCCACACGGCAGGGGCAAGCACTGACGGACCGACCGTGATCCTGGTCGGAGGGTATGCCGGGTCGGGGAAGTCGGAGTTCGCGAAGTTCCTCGGGGGGCTCACCGGTTGGCCGATCCTCGACAAGGACTCACTGACGCGCCCGCTGGTCGATCAACTCCTTGTCTCGCTAGGCGGGGAGGCACACGACCGGAGTTCCGAGCTATACCGGGAGAAGGTCCGGCCGCTCGAATATCGGTGCCTCATGGAAGCCGCCTGGGACAACTTGGATTGCGGAATCTCAGCAATCCTTGATGCTCCATTTATCACAGAGTTCGCTCAATCCGCCTGGATGCAGCGGTTTCAGAATCGTTGCCGGTCGAAGCGGGTTTCGGTCGCCACGATATGGGTTGAGTGCGACGTCGAATCTATGCGCGAGTACATCGAATTCCGTGGCGCGGCACGTGACGCCTGGAAGATGGAAGCGTGGGACGAATACGCGTTGGGGCTCGACCTGAAGTTCCGTCCGCAGGGCCCGCACTTCGTTGTCGACAACCGGCTGGGCGCCGCTGTCGCCCTGGTCGACGAAGCACGCGACGTGCTGAGTGGGGGTGGGCTGTGATGCCGTCCGGCGTGATCCTTTACGGGCCGCCCGGCTCCGGCAAGGACACCGTCACCAGTGAACTGGTTCGGCTCCGGCCGGAGTTCGCGCTGTTCGAGCGGCTCAAGGCCGGTCCCGGGCGTACGACGGGATACCGGCTCACGACCGTTGACCACATTGAAGAGCTGTCGCGCGCGGGAGAACTCCTCTACCGCAACGCCCGCTATGACGCCGAGTACGCCATCGACCGGCAGGGCGTCACGTCCCTGGTCGACGCCGACCGAATCCCCGTTCTGCACATGGGGCAGGTCGTGGGGGCCAGTGCGGTGGCGGCCTTCCCCCTGCACTGGATTCGCGTACTCCTGTGGTGCGCACTGGACGTCACGGAGTCCCGTTCCATCGGCCGCGGGGACAAGGACGTAGAGGCTCGGGTGAAGGTTTGGCACGAGACCCGAGAGGATCTGTTGGCCCACGAAACCGAGCCGTGGACGCTCGCCCTCCGGACCGATCAGCTCAGCCCCACCGAGTCGGCCAAGGCCATCATCGAAGCCCTCGCAGCCACGGCCTCAGCCGAGAGCCAGAACATTCGGGAGCTTGTCGGATGACGACGCTCGGCATCCTGCACCCGGGCAGCATGGGAGCCGCCGTCGCCGCTCAGGCACGGCGCTCCGGTGCTGAGGTTCTGTGGTGCCCAGTCGGCCGCAGCGCGAGCAGCAAGGCCCGTGCCGAAAGGTACGGGCTCACTCCCGTACCAGCGCTGAGCGAGATGGCCGAACGGGCGGACATCATCCTGAGCCTCTGCCCGCCGGCCGCGGCTGAAGGCGTGGCGCAGGACGTCGCGACGTACTCGTACGCCGGTATCTACGTCGATGGGAACGCGGTCTCCCCCGCGACGATGGCCAACATCAGCGCCATCGTGCAGCGCTCCGGGGCGATCGCGGTCGACGGCTCCGTGATCGGGTCCCCGCCGTCGGACTCGAAGAGCCCACGCCTGTATCTGTCCGGCCCGGTCGACGCTGTATCGCTGGTCGCCCGCCTCTTCAACGGAAGCGCCGTCCAAGCACGGCCCTTGCCAGGCGGGATCGGTCAGGCCTCCGCGCTCAAGCTGTCATACAGCAGCTACCAGAAGGCGAGCCGTGCGCTGGCCGCCGTCGCCTACGCCCTCGCCAGTGACCACGGGGTGGAGGCAGAACTACTCGACATCGCCGAAGGGCGCACGACCAGCTACCTGGCAGAGATTGCGTACTTCCCGAAGGTCGCCGCTCGGTCATGGCGCTGGGGCCCAGAGATGAAGGAGGCGGCGCGCGCCCTCGAAGAGGTAGGGCTCCCCTCAGATCTGGCCGACGCCGCGGCTGCCGTCATGGAGCGGTGGGCAGGCCTCAAGGACACTTCGCCTGATCTTGCGCTGACGCTAGACAAACTGCACGTGGCCCCGGAGGCGGAGCCGACCTAGACCGTGGCCCCTCGCAGTACCTCGATGGCCTCCGCGAGGCCCGGCACCATGACGTCGGGCTCGCGGGGGCCATCGGCCCATTCGCGACCGTTGGCCACCCAGAGCGTCCGCAATCCCACCGCCCTTGCCCCGCCCATGTCCGTCTCGGGGTTGTCGCCGACCATCCACCCTCCGGCGCTGAGCGAGGCACCGCACTCCGCCGCCGCAGCCTCGAAGAAACTACGCTCCGGCTTCCGCACCCCTACCTCCCCCGAGACACAGATGCCGTCGAAGAGCGGGGCGAGACCTGTCTCAGTGAGCTTGGCGCGCTGGATGTCGCCCGCGCCGTTCGTCGCGATGCCGATCGTCCATCCCGCGCCGCGTAGCGCTTCGAGCCCTTCCCGGCCCCCAGGGAAGCAGCGCACCGAACGCGCGACGCCATCGACGTACTCGTGCCAGAGGTCGCCCAGGTCGGCAGTGAGACCGAGGGTCACCCGCAGGTCCACGAAGTCCTCAGGGCGTGCCCGCTCGCGGAGCCGATCGCAGATGACGGCCTCCGCCTCTTGAGGCAGGGAGCGCGAGCGTACGAAGCCACGGGCCCAGTCCTCAAGGCCCGCGCTACGGTCAATCAGAGTGTTATCCAGGTCGAAAAGTGCCAGCACACGGCGACGCTACGGGATCGGCCGTCCGGCCGCGATCCGTCTCAGTTTCCGTCTCGTTCATGGACGTTCATCGGCGTCCGGAGCCGTTCACTCCGCACCGCTGGGCGCGATGTCCGTACGGTATTGAACGCCGACGAACGAGACCGGATCAGGCCCTGACCGGCCCGGACAAACCTGCAAAGCGAGTTACGCCGGTTCGATTCCGGTCACGGCCTCCAACAGCCCGATCAATTCCGGCACTTGAGATCCCGTTTGGCGAACTGGACGTACTGCTTCATCAGGGTCGTGAGTACGTCCCGGGTCTGCTGGGTTTTGGGCGACCGGTCCGCCGTCAGTTCCAGTTCGATGTACTTGGCTGAGGGCGGCAGGGCCAAGCCCCTGGGGAGATCCGGTCGCTCGCACAGGAAGACGGAGGCGGCTGCGCCGTCCCAGACGAACGCCTCGTCACCCGCTTCGATGTGTGAGCCAAACGTCCGTGCCGCGTGGTTCCAATCCGTACCCTTTCCGCTCCTTCGGAGCTCGGCCCACGCCACGAATCGCGAATTGCCGTCGATACGCACCGCGCAGTACGTACTCCGCTCGCTACCAAAGACGTCGATGGGACGATCGTTCTCCACCTTGGCCGTGTCACCGTTGGGCAGCAACGGTGCGACCGAACTGCTCGCGAAGACCCCCCAGCAGACGTTCTTCGGCATACTCGGCACCGAGGGCTCGGCCGAGCAACCAGCCATGATCAGCACCACGATCAGTACGGCTATGAGGGCTCTCCCACCGCCCCTCATTTCGTGCCGCCGGGAGGCTCTGCGACGGACGCCGCATTCCGCCCGGCGGAATAGGCGTCGGAGATCGACGAGGACGCGACTCCCTGATATTCCCGGGTATCCCGCGGGGGAAGGCCCGCGCTCTGCCCAGCCGTACCCACTGCGGCCGACGCAGCCTTCTTCGCCTTGTCCTGCGCTGCCGAGTAAGCGTCCGCGGCCTCCTGGCTCGCTGCGCTGGACGAGTCATGCTGCCTGTTCTCGACCATGGACTTGGTGATGTCCTCCTGGAGCCATTCCACGGCATCGCCACCGACCGGCAGCATCTCGACGTACTTCGCGCCGACCGCGCTGATGATCCGGTTCGTCCAGTCGGCCTTGTCCTGCAGGGCGTCGTTGAAGTCCTTGTCAGTGGCCGCATGCTGCTCGTAGATCGCCTGCACACGCGCCTCGGCCATCACGCCGGCGATCTCACCACCCGGATACACCGCATTGCGCACGGCCTCACCCACATCGGACCCATGATTCTCCGGGTGGGCAAACACATCGCGGACCAGAAGAGTCGTATAGGCCTGCTGGGCATTCGTAATCGCGCCGTACGCATCAGGGTCATGGGCCACCGCTCCCAGGAAGTGGGCCACTTGCCCGAAGTTGGCGAAGTTCGCCAAGACTCCGAACGGCTTCGCCTGCTCCGCCCCGTTCTCCGCCGCCACTTGAATGTCGGCCATATACTCCGCCGCCATATTCCCAAAGTTCCCCGAAAGCCCCTCCAGCTTCCCCGGCGCGTCATCCTCGCCCAGGATCAAGGACGGATCCGCGCCGATCTTCGCGACCACCTTTTCCATCACGGCGGCCATCGCCGCCGTGTGCTCCTCCGGCTTTGCCGCCTCGTCGCCCGGGACGCGGCCCGTGACCGCTGCCTCCAGGGCGTTGCCCAGGGCGGACTGGTACGGGGTGCGGTCGCCGGGGAGGGCGTCGTAGCTGTCGTCCGTGGGGGGCTTGTCCAGGAGGTGGTCGACCATGCTGAGCTGGCCGCCCCCGGGGGCCCGGACCGCCGCGTCGTCCGCCGTCACCAGACCATTGCCGTCGCTGTCCGCACGGACCGGCTCGTTGAAGAACTCCGAGGACGAATCAGGGTTGTTGGACATCGCCGACATCAGGCCGGTCAGGGGGTCGAAGCCCCGGCCGCCCGATGGGTCGAGGTTCAGGGCCATGCCCGGGACCTGCGGTACACCCCGCTCGAAAACGTGCGGGTTCTGGTGCTCGAAGCCCACCATGTCGCGGGCGAC
This sequence comes from Streptomyces sp. NBC_00212, assembly GCF_045206365.1. Classification (NCBI taxonomy): domain Bacteria; kingdom Bacillati; phylum Actinomycetota; class Actinomycetes; order Kitasatosporales; family Streptomycetaceae; genus Streptomyces; species Streptomyces sp. NBC_00212. Next base: position 5,398,298 of record NZ_CP108115.1, on the reverse strand, counting down.
GGGCAGCAGGAACTCCTTGTCGTACGTGCCGTGCCGCAGCAGCGCGGCAAGGGCCTGGTACCCGTACACCTTCGCCCCCTCGCCCGCGAAGCCCCCCACCTCGATCGGGCGGCGGCCCGCCCGCATCAGGTCGGTCGTCCAGGGGCCGCCGAGGTGGCCGGCGGTGTGGGGGTTCGTGGCGAGGCCCAGCATCGGGCCCAAGTCGTCCTGGACGTGGCGGACCATCGCGACACGGTCCAGGCCCGCCGGGCCGAGGGCCGTCGCGTCGAGGGAGAGCCGCGTGTAGAACTCCAGCGTTCCCTGCGCACCGAGCCGCCGGTAGAAGGAGGTCGAGAACTCGGGGTCGTGGGCGTTCGCGTCCAGCAGGGTCTGGAGCCGCTTGAGTTCCGCCACGTTGCGGGCCGTGCCGCCCTCGCCGGTGACCCGCTTCGCCAGGTCCACCGCCCGCGCGGCCTCCTCGTCGTCCAGGGAGGCGAACCGTGGCACGGTGAAGTCGTGTTCGTGCGGAACGTTCGCCGTCAGGGCGAGCCGCAGCGACTCGTCCGCCGCGTCGCACCCGGCGATCAGCGCGTCGACCTTGCGCTGCCAGGCCGCCACGTTCGCCTGCTCGGCCTTCAGGTCCTTCGCCAGCCCGGCGTACTCGGGGTCGTGCCGCACGGCGGCGTCCGCGACCGGGTGGCGGGCCACGACCCGGCCTCTCGCGTCGATGGCGATGCCGCTCGCCCGCGCGCCGTCCAGAATGGCCTGCAGCCCGTCCTTCGCCTTCTTGAACTCCGTGTACGCATCGAGCAGGAGCCGGTGCACACCCTCGGCCTCCTTCTCCGCGTCCGCGAACTCCTTCACCGTCTTGCGGATGAACTCACGGGTGACCCCCGCGTTCACCCCGGCCCACCTGGCCGTCTCGGCATGCACCCGCATGCCGTCGTGGGCCTCGTCGGACAGCCTCTTCAGCCTGAGCGCCATGTCCGACCAGTCGTCCACCGCCGCCCTGAGTTTGCCGACCGGGGCGTTCACCACGTCCGCGAACTTCAACAACTGCCCTTTCCCGTATGCTAGTTGATGTAGTCGCTTGCTAACTGATGTAGTCGCTGATCACCGAGACGGCTGCCAGGGCGCCCCGTACGCGCGCGTCGTCCTTCGCGTGCCGGGCGGTGGAGTAGTCGAGGTGGTTGGAGATCTGCGCGCAGGCGTCGCGGAGCGTCGTGTACTGGCTCTGCCAGGTGTCGTGGACCTTCATCAGGGCTGCCCCACTGGTGAAGTTGTCCGCGCTGAGCGCCCGCGCCGCCTCGAAGGTGGCCGCCCTCGCATGATCCCCGTCGCGCCGGAATCCGTCGTACAGCTTGTACGCGTCCGCACCGATCACCCCGAGATCATCGGCGTGCGCGACGAGATCCCCGCAGCCCGAGCCCTGCGCCGTAGCCCCTGACGACATCCCCAACTCCCGTTCCATACGCGTGAATTACGGAATCTTTGTCGTCAGCGTACGGGAGGGAGGCCCCGCGGATTTGGTGTCAGCGGGCGCTCAGGGGTGAATGAGCGGCCGCACTCTTGTCCCCGGGATCACCCTGCCCGGTCGCCCGGTCGCGGCCCCACGCCGCCAGTGGCTGAATCGCCTCGTTGAGGCGCACCCCGTCCTCGGTCAGCGAGTACTCGACGCGGGGCGGCACCTCGTCGTACTAGACGCGGCGCACCCCGCCGTCCGCCTCAGGCGCGCGGGCCGCCGACAGTGCCACCCAGGCCGTGGCGGCCAACTCCCTTGTCATTACTTGCCTGTTGGACGACGACTCCGTCGGTGAGGCGCTCGACGGCGCCGAGCCGGCCGGCAAGGACCTGGTCAATCTGACCACCAGCACCCCCGCCCAGGCCCGGGCCCGCGCCGCGTGGGCGCGCGAGCGCGGCGCCCGCTACCTGGACGGCGGGATCATGGCCGTCCCGCCGATGATCGGCGTACCCGAAGCGGGTGGTTACGTCTTCTACAGCGGCTCGCGCGAGCTGTTCGAGCGGCACCGCGCGACGCTGGCCGTTCCGGTCGCCACCACCTACGTCGGCGCAGACACGGACTTCGCGGCGCTGCACGACGTGGCCCTGCTCAGCGCCATGTACGGGATGTTCGCGGGGGTGGCGCACGCCTTCGCCCTGATCCGCAAGGAGGACGTCGACCCCGCCTCGCTGGCCCCGCCGCTCGCCGACTGGCTCGTCGCGATGGCCCCGTCGGTCCACCGGACCACCGGCCAGCTGAAGAGCGGCGACTACACCAAGGGGGTCGTCTCCAACCTCGGCATGCAGGCGGCCGGAACACCGACCTTCCTCGACACCGCCGAGCAGCAGGGCGTCAGCCCCGAACTGATCTTCCCCTACTTCGCGTTGATGCGGCGGCGCCTCGCCGAGGGCGGCGGCGAGGAGGACCTGACGGGCGTGGTCGACCTCCTCGCGCGCTGACCCGCTAGCCCTGCTGAACCACCGCCGCCTGCGGCCGGATCGGGAGGCGGTTGACCGGGCGGCCGGTCGCGGCGCGGACCGCGGAGGCGATCGCGGCCGGGGAGGTGACCACCGGGACGGCACTCGCGGCCTTCGCGCCGAAGGGGGCCACCACGTCCCGCTCCTCGACCAGTTTCACGATGCGGATGTCGGGGGCGTCGAGGGCCGTCGGCAGGGCGTAGCCCGTGAGGTCGGGGTGGCGGATCTGGCCGCGCACCGTGCGCAGGTTCTCGGTCAGGGCCGCGCCCACGCCCTGGGTCACTCCGGCCTCGATACGGGCCGCGAGCTGGCGGGGGTTGAGGATGCGGCCGACGTCCTGGGCGACGGCGAGTTCGACGACCCGGACGGAGCCGAGCTCGATGTCGACGTCCACCACCGCGCGGATCGCGCAGAACGCGAGGCCCACGAACGCGTCGCCCTGGCCCGTCTCGTCGAGCGGCTCGGTGGGGTGCGGGCGGCACTGGGCGGTGGCCCAGAGTTCCTTGCCTTCCATCGCCTCGGTGACCGTCGTGGACAGGACACCGTCGTACGACGTGATCTTGCCGTCGGCGATCTGGAGCAGCTCCGTGGACATGCCGAACTTGTGCGCCAGGGGCTGGAGCAGCTGGGTGCGGACCATCTTGGCCGCGCGTTCGACCGCGCCGCCCGAGACCCAGGTGTGGCGGCCGTGGGTGGCGGGGCCCGCCGGGGGCTGGTCGGTGTCGACGGGGGCGACGTGGACCTCGTCGATGCCCAGGGTCTCCTGGACGATCTGGCGGGCCAGCGTGGTGAAGCCCTGGCCGGTCTCGACGGCCGCGCAGATGACCGTCGCGACGCCGTCCTGGACCTTGACGGTGGCCGTGGAGACCTCGTCGGTGCCCTCCGCGCCGAGCATGTGGACCATGCCGAGCGCGTAGCCGACGCCGCGCCGGACCGCGTCCGGCTCGCCCGCGCCCTCGGGGCCGCCCGGCAGCAGCCAGTCGTCCTCGGGAGCGTCCTTGGGCAGCACCGGCAGCGGGAAGTCCCGTACGGCGGCGAGGAGTTCGGCCACGGGGGCCGGGCAGGTGACGGTCTGGCCGGTGGGCAGCAGGTCGCCGGTCGCGAGCGCGTTGCGCATGCGCAGTTCGGCCGGGTCGAGGCCCAACTTCGTTGCGAGCTTGTCCATTTGGCCCTCGTACGCCGCGCACACCTGCATGGCGCCCTCGCCCCGGACGTGCCCGGACGGCGGGTTGTTGGTGCGCACCGCCCAGCCCTCGACGAAGGCGTGCGGCACGACGTACGGGCCGCACGCGAACGCGACGGCCGCGGCGAGGGATTCCGAGGAGGCCTCGGCGTAGGCGCCCGCGTCGAGCAGGATCTGCGCCTCGACCTTGACGAGGCGGCCCTCGGCGTCCGCGTGGTGGCGGTAGCGGAGCAGCGTCGGGTGGCGGTGGGCGTGGCCGAGGAAGGACTCCTCGCGGGTCGCGGTCAGCTTGACCGGGCAGCCCGTCTTCAACGCCAGGAGTCCCAGCGGGAGTTGGAAGCCGAGGTCCTCGCGGTCGCCGGTCGCGCCGGGCACTCCGGTGACGACGACCTTCACCCGGTCCGGCTCCAGGCCGAAGCAGGCGGCGGCCAGGTCGCGGTCGCTGTGCGGGTCGGTGGACGCGGTGTACAGCTCGACGCCGCCGTCGGGCCGGGGCACCGCGAGGCCGGCCTCGGCGCCGATCGGGGCCGGGTCCTGGCGGCCGATTCGGTACAGGCCCTCGACCACGACCTCTCCGGTCGCCTCGGGGTCGCCGAACTGGAGCGGGATGTGCCGGATCAGGTTGCCGTCGGGGTGCAGCGGTTCGGCCGCGAACGCCTTCTCCGGGTCGGTGACCGGTTCGAGCACCTCGTACTCGACGGCGATCGCGGCGGCCGCCAGGCGCGCGGTGTCCGGGTGGTCGGCGGCCACGGCGGCGATGGGCTCGCCGTGGTGGCGTACGAACTCGGCGGCGAAGACGGGCCGGTCGGCGATGCGGCGGCCGAACGCCGGGTCGCCCGGCACGTCGGCGTGGGTCACCACGGACCGTACGCCCGGCATGGCGACGGCGGCCGAGGTGTCGATCGAGACGATGCGGGCGTACGCGTGCGGGGCGCGCAGCACGGCCGCCCACAGCAGGCCCTCGGCCCACAGGTCGGCCGCGTAGGGGAAGGTGCCCTCGGCCTTGGCCCGCGCGTCGACCGGCGCGAGGGACGCGCCGATCCCGTGCGCGGGTGCCTGCTGCTCCGGCGCCGCCGCCGGGCTGGCGCCGTCGACCGTCGCGGTGGCTGCGTCGTTGCTCACGCCATGCCTCCGTCGTGCGTGTGCGGGGGCCTGGCGCTGCCGGCCCCGGGGGGTGCCTGGTGCGGAATGCGGGCCTCTTCGGCGTGGGCCGCGCCTGCCGCCTCGCGGCCCGCCACGACGTCCTTCACCGCGTCGAGCACACCACGGTAGCCGGAGCAGCGGCACAGGTTGCCGCAGAGCGCCTGGCGCGTTTCGAGTTCGGTGGGGGCGTGGTTGCCTTCGAGCAGGTCGTGCACGGTCATGGCCATGCCGGGGATGCAGAAGCCGCACTGCACGGCGCCGCTCTCGGCAAGGGCCCGCTGGACGTCGGAGGGTTCGCCGTCGGTGGCGAGCCCCTCGACGGTACGGACCTCGCTGCCGGCGGTGGTCGCCGCGGGCACCAGGCAGGAGGCGACGAGCCGCCCGTCCACCTGGACGTTGCAGGCCCCGCACTCACCCTGCGAGCACCCGTCCTTGGCCCCGGCGAGCCCGAGCCGCTCGCGCAGCACGTAGAGCAGCGACTCCCCGACCCAGGCCTCGGTGACGGGCCGGTCGGCCCCGTTGACGCGCAGCACGTAGGAGGCCCGGGGGTGTTCGAGGTCGGGAGCGGGCGGTGCTTCCACGACGGGCTCGGGGGCGGGGTCGGTGACGGTCCCGGGGTCGGCGGTGACCTCCGGCGCGGGCTGAGGACCCGGCTCCGGCTCGGGCTCGGCTTCGTGCTGGGGCGCGGGCAGTTCGGCCGATTCAGGCGCTTCAGGCGCTTCGGGCGACTTGCCCGCTTCGGGCGTTCCGGGCGCTTCGACCGTTTCAGGGGCGGGTTCGGCTGCGGGCGCTTCCGGCTGGGGCTCGGCCGCGCGCACGGCTTCCGGTTCCAGGTGCGGATGCGACTGCTGGGCGACGCCGCCCGTCGGCCCGGCGGCATCCGATACGTCCCGTACATCCGGAATGTCGGCGGCGGGCAGCACAGGCTCCGGCGCGGACTCCTGGCGCGCGGGCTCCCGGATCTCGGGCCGGGGCTCGGGCTGCCGGGCCTCCGGCAGCTGGTTCGCCCAGGGGGCGGGCGCGCCGCCGGGGAGGGTGGCGGGCGGGGTCGAGCCCCACTGCTCGATCAGCGACGAGGTGGTGAACTCGCCGGATTCTTCCGGGAGTTCACCCTCCGCGACCGGGATGGTCCACTGGCCGGTGCCCGCGAGGGAGGGCTCGTCGGCGAAGTTCCACTGGGCCGTGGCGGCCGGGTCGCGGGCGGGCTCCGTCGGGGTCGCGGGCACGGGGGCGGGCGCGGCGGGCTCCGGCCACACCACGGTCTGCGCACCCGGCGCGGGGGTGGCGTCGGGCGTGGACTGCCCGGTCAGCTCGGTCGGGATGCGCCAGACGCCGGTCGCGCCCGGGTCCGTCGCGGCGGCCGGGGTGAGCGGCACGATCATCGGCGGTACGTAGCCGTGGCCGGGGGCCGCCAGCGGGGCACCCATCATGTCCATGTCCGGGGGGAGCTGGACGAAGGCCGTGGCGTCGGGCTCGTACTCGCCGCCGTGCGGGACGGGCTCCCAGCCGCCGTGCCGGGGCACCTGGCCATAGCCGTGCTCGTGTCCGCGCTCGGTCTCGTGCTCGTTGTCGCGGTCGGTCACGACAGCGCCCTCCCCAGTGCTCGTCGGGCCAACGCGGCGACGGTGCGCCGCAGATGCAGTACGGCGGGCGAGAGGGGCGGCGGCTGTGAGCCGTCCTCGGGTGTCGCCGGGTCCGGGATGCAGGCGGCGGCCACGTACTCGCCGAACGCGCCGAGCGCCTCCGGGGCCAGCGCCGCGCGCTCGCCGTCCCAGTCGATGAGCGAGGCGATCCAGCGCTCGGCCTCCAGGGGCCGCAGCGGCATGGGCGCGATGGCGCCGACCGCGCAGCGCACTCCGCGCCGGGCCGGGTCGAGCACGACGGCGACCGAGGCGGTGGCGCGGCCGGGGCCGGTGCGGCCGGTGGCCTTGAGGAAAACTTGGGGAGCGTGCAGCAGCGGCACCCGGACATATCCGATCAACTCGGCCGGGGCGAGCATGTCCCGCCCGGCCAGCAGATGCGACACGGGAATTTCACGTCGGGCGCCGCCCGGGCCCGCGATGACGAGGGTGGCTTCGAGCGCGGCGAGCACGGGCAGCGCGTCCCCGGTCGGGGCCGCGGAGGCGATGTTGCCGCCCAGGGTGCCCGCGTTGCGGATCTGCGGGGGCCCTGCGGCGCGCGCGGCCGCGGCGAGCGCCGGAATGAGCGCCGCGAAGTCCGGGCGGCCCATACGGGCGTGGGTGAGACCGGCGCCGAGCAGGGCGTGGCCGTCCTGGTACTGCCAGCCGCGGATCTCGTTGATCCTGCCGAGTCCGACCAGGCCGGCCGGGCGGAGCAGGCCCCGGTTCACGGCCGCCATCAGATCGGTGCCGCCCGCGACGGGCACGGCGGCAGGCATGGCCGCGAGCGCCGCCACGGCCTCGTCCAGTGAGGCAGGCAGCGTCACGGACTGCGCCGCCTGCGGTGCGTGCGTGGTCAACCCAGCTGCCCCTTCCCGGTGTCCCGGCCGTACGACTGTGCCGTCTGTGGCCACCTGCTGATGGCCGTACCGTACGTGCTCACAGCCCGGACGTGGCAACTCTGGCACATCTTCCGGACCGGCCGACGGGAGGGTCCGCGAAGCACACTTCCGTCCCCGACCTGGGGAATGTTCCGGTTTGGAAAGCGTTGTACGACTTATGCGGTACGCCTGGTTCCGCACGCCGGATGTTCGTCACAGCGGTCTTCCTCGCAGCTGGTCGCGGCCGGGCGGCCGTGACCTGGGGTCACGCTCCCAGGGACACGGCCGCAGAGCACCTCCTTGGGCCGCGGCTCACCTGTTTGGGGGCGCCCCCTCGATCGGGCGTCCGAGCACACCTGGGCGCTGCTGCCACGGCAACGGGCCGGTGGGCGGACGGTAGTCGACGCCGAGTGCGTCAAGTCGTCGGTAATGGGCGGACATTCGCCGTTCGAAATCGGCGAAGTCGCGGTCGGCGGGGGCGGACAGCGCGCTCCAGGCCACCTCGGCGAAGGCGGCGAGCCGGGGGAACACCTGGTAGTCGACGCGGGACTGGTTCTCCATCACCTCGGTCCACACATTGGCCTGGGTGCCCAGGACGTGGGCGGCTGCCTCGGGGCCGAGCTGCGGCGGCACCGGCTCGAACCGGTAGACGTCCTCCAGGGTGCGCACGTATCCGATGGGCATCGGCTCGTCCTCGCCGCCGGCCTGCCGGTGGTCCAGGTAGACGTGCTGCTCGGGGCACATCACGACGTCGTGCCCGGCCTCGGCGGCGGCGATGCCGGCGCCGTAGCCGCGCCAGGACGAGACGGCGGCGCCGGGTGCGAGGCCGCCCTCCAGGATCTCGTCCCAGCCGATGAGCCGGCGGCCGCGCGCGCCGAGCCAGCTGTCGAAGTGCCGGATGAGCCAGGACTGGAGCTCGTTCTCGCCGGCGAGCCCGAGCTCACGGATCCGCTCCTGCACGAGGTCCGACTTCTGCCACTGCTCCTTGGGGCACTCGTCCCCGCCGATGTGAATGAACGGGGATGTCGCCTCGGGAAACATCTCAAGCACCTCCTCCAACACCCCTTCGTAGAAGCGGAGGGTGTTGTCAGTGGGGGCGAGTACGTTCGGATTGACGCCCCAGGTGTCCCAGACGGAGAGGGAGGCGGTGTCGATGACGTCGGTGTTGCCGAGTTCGGGGTACGCGGCGATGGCGGCCTGCGAGTGCCCCGGGATGTCGATCTCGGGGACGACCCGGATATGCCGCTCGGCGGCGTACGCGACGATCTCGCGGATGTCGTCCTGGGTGTAGTAACCCCCGTGCGGCTTCTCGTCCCACAGGGGCGATGCGCGATGCCCCCACTTGGTACGTGAGCGCCACGCCCCGACCTCGGTGAGACGGGGATAGCGCTTGATCTCGATCCTCCACCCCTGGTCGTCGGTGAGATGGAAGTGAAAGACATTGAGCTTGTGGGCGGCGATGAGGTCGAGGTAGCGCAGTACGCCGTCCTTCGGCATGAAGTGCCGCGAGACGTCGAGCATGAGCCCGCGCCAGGCGAAGCGGGGCCCGTCCTCGACGGTGACCTCAGGGAGGTCCCAGCGCCGGGCGCCTTCCAGCGGAGCGCGGCGGAAGGCGTCCGGTCCGAGCAGCTGACGGAACGTCTGCATCCCCCGGAACACACCGGCCGCGCTGCCGCCCTCGATGAGTACGGCGACGTCGTCGACGGAGCGGTCCGTGGAGAGCCGGTACCCCTCCGGGCCGTGCCGCCCCGCGACCTCCGGGCTGATCCGCAGCACGATGCGGTCCTGCCCGGTGGCCCCGTCGGCCAACGACAGCCCGGTCGCGGCCCCGACCGTCCCTCGCAGGAGCCCGGCGAGGGGTTCGGTGCCGGGGGTGGTGTGGAGGGTGGTGTGGGGGTGCAGGGGGCGGCGGGTGGGGGTTTCGCCGGCCGGGCGCAGGGTGCTGGGGGCGGGAATGAGGCTGTGGGGGCCAGGGTGGCTGTGGGGGCTTAGGGGGCTGTGGGTGTCCAGGTTGTCGTCCATGAGGTCCTTTCGTGGAGTGGGGGGGTGTGGGGTGTGGTGTGCGGGTGTGGGTGCGGCTTTTTCTTTCCCCACCCCGCCCCTTCCCGAGACCCTCCGAGGGATTCGGGTCGGCTGCGGCTGGTGATCAGCACTGGGGGCACCGCCCCCAGACCCCCGCTCCTCAAACGCCGGAGGGGCTGGATTTTGCCCCTGCGCGGTGTGCCCGACCGGGAGTGCTGCCGGGGGAGCCAGGGGAGGTTCGCGTGCACGGAGCCCGCGAGAGGGGAGCCGGTGACGCAGTCCCCGGGGGCTCGGGCGAAGCCCCGAGCAAGGCGCCGGGCCCCACCTCCCGCAGGTGACTCGGGCGAAGCCCCCGAGAGGGGTGCAGGAGACCCAGTCCCCTGCGGGAACCTGGGGCACGGCCCCAGGCCTCAGCCTCCCCACCCCCATCACCGGGGCCCAGCACCCCGGGGGTCCGGGGACAGAGCCCGCGAAAGTGGTGCAGGGGATGCGGTCCCCGCCGGGGTCGAGGACGGATCCCCTCGCAGAAGTCGAGGGCGGGGGCCCTCGTGGGGGCCCTCGTGGGGGGCGAGGGCGGAGGCCCTCGTGGGGGCCCTCGTGGGGGGCGAGGGCGGAGGCCCTCGTGGGGGTCGAGGGGGCGCAGCCCCCAGGGGGTCTGGGCGAAGCCCAGGGGGCCAGCCCTTCCAGCCCTGAGCAATGGGCGGGCGGGTGGGCAACCCGGCTGAGCCAAGCCTCACTTCACCGCACCCCCCACCCCCGAAACCAACCGCCGCTGCACCAGCACGAAGAACACAAGCACCGGCAGCGTCATCACCGTCGAGGCCGCCATGATCCCGCCCCAGTCGTTCTCGTCCGGCTTGAAGAAGACCAGCAGCGCCATCGGCAGCGTGGACTGCGACGTGTCGCTGATGATGAACGACTTCGCGAACAGGAAGTCGTTCCACGCGGCGATGAACGAAAAGACGCTCGTCGCGACCAGCCCGGGAAAGACCAGCGGAAAAAGAACCTGCCAAAGGAACCGCGTGCGGCTCGCCCCGTCCAGCGCCGCCGCCTCCTCCAGCGCCACCGGCACCCCCTTCACGAACCCCCGCAGCATCCAGATCGCGAAGGGCAGCGAGAAGGCCAGGTGCGGCAGGATCAGCGAGCCAAGGGTGTTGAGCTGGCCCAGATCCCGCATCAGGAAGAACAGCGGGATCGTCAGCGCCTCGACCGGCACCATCTGCGCCACCAGGAACATGATCAGCAGCGTGGTGCGGAACTTGAACCGGAAGCGCGTCACCGCCGTCGCCGCCAGAAAGGCGATCAGGGCCGAGAGCAGCACCACCGAGCCCGCCACCACCAGGCTGTTGAGGAAGTACCGCCCGAAGTCCTGCTGTGTGAAGACGCGGCGGAAGGAATCGGGGGAGGGGGACAGCGTCCACGGCTTGGGGTGCGCCGACTGCACCTCCCCCGCCGGTTTGAAGGCGGAGAGCACCATCCAGTACAGGGGGAAGGCGACCACCACGGCCGCCACCAGCGCGACCACCTCGGCGGCCAACCGCCCCGGGCGCCGGGCACGTAGCGCACGTTGAACCCGTACGAGACTCACAGCTCCTCCCCCCGCCCCCGCAGCACCCGCAGGTACACCAGCGTCGCCGCGAGCAGGATCAGCAGCATCACCACGCCGATCGCCGAGCCGAGGCTGTACTGCGAGGAAGCGAACGCCTTCTGGTACGCGTACACGTTCAGGACCAGGTTCTGGCCCGCGATCCCGCCCCCGTTCGTCATGACGTAGATCTGCGTGAAGACCTTGAAGTCCCAGATGACGGACTGGATTGTGACGACCGTGAGGATCGGCCGCAGCATCGGGACCATGACGGACCGCCAGATCCGCCACTGCGACGCCCCGTCCAGCGCGGCCGCCTCCAGGACCTCGCCCGGGATCGCGCGGATCCCGGCGTACACCGTGACCATCACGAACGGGAAGGAGCACCACACCACTTCGAGCAGCACCAGCAGGAACGCGCTGTAGCGGCCGTACGTCCACGAGTGGTCGCCGAGGCCCAGGACCCGGTTGACCGGGCCGAAGTCCGGGTCGAACAGGAACATCCACACCGTCGATCCGGTGATCGCGGGCGTCGCCCACGCGCCGAGCGCGGCCAGCATCAGCGCGAGCCGGGGCAGTGCCCGTACGCGCGTGAGCAGCACGGCGAGCGCGCAGCCCATCGCGAGGGTGCTCAGGACGCAGGCCGCCGCGAAGACGACCGTGGCGAGCAGCACCGACCAGAACTGGCTGTCCGAGAAGAGGGCGGAGTAGTTCCCGAAGCCCTGGAAGCTGGTCGGCTGACCGCCGCTGACCTGGGCCTGGGTGTACTCCAGGAAGGAGATCAGGCCGAGTTGGTAGATCGGGTAGACGAGGAGCGCGCCGAGGACGGCGAGGGCGGGGGCCAGGTACAGCCACGGGGTCCAGCCGGCCCGCCGGTGCGAGCGGCGGCCCGGCATCGACTTCGCCACGGGCACCCGTACGGCGTCCCGCGCGGCGGTCGCGGGGCTCAACCCGCCGCCCCGAACACGTCGTTCATCCTCTTCGCCGCGTCCGACGACGCCTTCGCGACGCCCTTCTTGCCGCTGACGATCTCCTGGAACATCGTCGGCAGCACGAGCGAGGAGTCGATCTGGCTCCAACCGGGCGATGCGGGAACGAACTTGGCGCCCGCCGCCAGGGTGCGCACGAACGGCTCGACGAACGGCTGCTTCTTCGCGACGTCCGCCCGTACGTCGGTGTACGTCGGCAGGAAGCCCATCGCGTCGAACAGCTCGCGCTGGGTGGCCTTGCCTGCGAGCTGCTCCATGAGGCCGACCGCGAGCGTGCGGTGCGAACTGCTCTTCAGTACGCCGATGTTGTTGCCGCCCGCGAAGGCCGGGGCGACCGAGCCCGATGTCAGGCCCGGCAGCGGCACGACCGCGTACTTGCCCTTGACGGTGCCCGCCTCGACGGCGGCGTGGTTGAAGTCTCCGCCGATCGCCATGGCCGCCTTGCCGTTCGCGAAGGCCGTGACGGTGGCGTTGCCGCCCATCTGCGCGCACTTGGCGGCGGAGCAGTTGGCGTCGCCGAAGAGCGAGGTGTAGGCGGCGATGCCCTTGCGGGCGGCCGCGCTGTCGATCGCCGAGGTGTATTTCCCGCCGCTCTCGGTGGCCAGTTCGCCCCCGTCGGCCCAGAGGAACGGCAGCGCGCCGTACGTGTAGGCGCCGCCCACCGCGAGCCCGTACAGGTCGGGCTTCGTCTGGTGGATCTTCTTCGCGGTCGCGATCAGCTCGTCCTGGGTCTTCGGCACGGCGAGGCCCAGGTCCTTGAGGACGTCGGTGCGGTAGTACAGCGCGCGTACGCCCACGAACAGCGGGGCCCCGTAGATCCTGCCGCCCACGGTGACGGACTGCTTCGCCGTCGGGTCGGTGTCCTTCGCCTCGGGCCAGGCCGCGAACTCGTCGCTCACATCGGCGAGTCCGCCGTCCTTCACATAGCCGGCCGTGTCGGTGTTGCCGTACTCGATCAGGTCGGGCGCGGAGGCCGGGTCGTTGAAGGCAGCCTTGATCTTCTGGGCGCGGGTGTCGACGGGTATGTACTCGACCTGCACATCGGCGCCCTTGTGGGCCTGCTTGAAGGCGGCCACGGCCTTGTCCACCACTTGCTGTTTGGGGCCGTTGCTCACCTCCTGGAAGAGCCAGACCCGCAGGGTTCCGCTCTTGTCGTCGCTCCTGGCGCTGTTGTCGGACGTCTGCGGGGCGCAGGCGGCCAGGCCGGCGAGGGCAAGTGCCGCCAGTGGCAGGGCAGTCAGAGCGGCTCGGGCAGTTCGGGCAGTGAGCTTCACGGCAGAGATCCTCCCCATGGCCGTTGCAACATACGCAACGGGCGTTTCGCATACTGCACAACAGGGAGGAGGTTATGGCGGAGGCAAAGCCCCCGGCAAGAGGTCTGGACAACCCGGCACACACAAAACGGCCCCCGGGGTGTGCGTCACGCACACCCCGGGGGCCGCTGGGGCCACCTCGTCCCGGACTACCTGCTCATCCGGGGCTACTTCTTGTCCTTGCCGCCCTTGTCCTTGTCGCCACCGGCGCCCATGGACTCGTAGATCTCCTTGCACATCGGGCAGACCGGGTACTTCTTCGGGTCGCGCCCCGGCACCCAGACCTTGCCGCAGAGCGCGACGACGGGCGTGCCGTCCAGCGCGCTCGCCATGATCTTGTCCTTCTGGACGTAGTGGGCGAAGCGCTCATGGTCGCCGTCGCCGTTCGACACCTGCGGTGTCGGCTCTACGAGGGTCCCCGTACCTGCCCCGCGCTCGGGCTCAAGAGTGCTCATAACCACCAAGGGTACTGAAGGCAACCGGATTGGGTGGAGGCGCGTCGCCGGGGCGTCAATTGAGCGAGGGATCGTCCGGATAGGTGGCGACCATCGCGAGCTCGCTGCGCTGGCGGCGCAGCACCGCCCGCCACAGGCTCTCGGGTTCCGGGGACGAGACGTCACCGGGCTCCGACTCGACCACGTACCAGGCGCCGTCGGTGAGCTCGTCCTCCAGCTGGCCGGGGCCCCAGCCGGCGTAACCGGCGAAGATCCGCAGCGAGCCGAGGGCGGCGGCGAGCAGTTCCGGCGGCGCCTCCAGGTCGACCAGGCCGATCGCCCCGTACACCCGCCGCCAGCCGAGCGGCCCCTCGTCGCCCGGGATGACGGCGACGCCGAGGGCCGAGTCGAGGGAGACCGGGCCGCCCTGGAAGACCACGCCGGGCTCGCCGGCCAATCCCGCCCAGGACTCCAGGATGTCGCCGACGCCGACCGGGGTCGGCCGGTTCAGGACCACGCCGAGCGTGCCCTCCTCGTCGTGGTCGAGGAGCAGCACCACCGCGCGGTCGAAGTTCGGGTCCGCGAGGGCCGGAGTGGCGACGAGCAGCCGCCCTGTGAGCGAGGACACCTCGGTCATGCGGACATGATCCCGCATAACCGTGCCGTTCGGATAGGAAGGTGCCGCGCGAAGCGCGACGTTGAGGGGTGGCGGTCGGGTGACGGGCGGGCGCACGGCAGCAAGAGGACCTCTTCCCTCGTGCGCCCCCGGAAGAGGACCGGGGTACGTGACGCTGAGCTGAACTCCCTGCGCGGAGCGTGCTGTAGCGAATTCATTACCTTCGTGAACCCTCCTCGGCCTTATGGGGCAGGGGTGAAAGCCCCTTACCCTTTACCCCTGCCCCTTGCCCGACCACTCCGGAACGCGAGATTCATGACCGGCACAGACGATGTACTGCTTGTCCACGGCGGAACCCCGCTCGAGGGCGAGATCCGCGTCCGCGGCGCGAAGAACCTCGTGCCGAAGGCGATGGTCGCCGCCCTTCTCGGCAGCGGCCCGAGCAGACTGCGCAATGTGCCCGACATCCGCGACGTGCGCGTCGTACGGGGTCTGCTGCAGCTGCACGGCGTCACCGTCCGCCCCGGCGACGAGCCGGGCGAGCTGATCCTCGACCCGTCCCACGTCGAGTCCGCCAACGTCGCCGACATCGACGCGCACGCGGGTTCCTCGCGGATCCCGATCCTGCTGTGCGGCCCGCTCCTGCACCGCCTGGGCCACGCCTTCATCCCGGGCCTCGGCGGCTGCGACATCGGCGGCCGGCCCATCGACTTCCACTTCGAGGTGCTGCGCCAGTTCGGCGCGACCATCGAGAAGCGCGCGGACGGCCAGTACCTGGAGGCCCCGCAGCGGCTTCGCGGCTGCAAGATCCGGCTGCCCTACCCCTCGGTCGGCGCGACCGAGCAGGTGCTGCTCACCGCGGTGCTCGCGGAGGGCGTGACCGAGCTCGCCAACGCCGCGGTCGAGCCGGAGATCGAGGACCTCATCTGCGTGCTGCAGAAGATGGGCGCGATCATCGCCATGGACACCGACCGGACGATCCGCGTCACCGGTGTCGACAAGCTCGGCGGCTACACCCACCGCGCCCTCTCGGACCGCCTGGAGGCCGCCTCGTGGGCGTCCGCTGCGCTGGCGACCGAGGGCAACATCTACGTCCGCGGCGCCCAGCAGCGCTCGATGATGACGTTCCTGAACACCTACCGGAAGGTCGGCGGCGCCTTCGAGATCGACGACGAGGGCATCCGCTTCTGGCACCCCGGCGGCTCGCTCAAGTCCATCGCCCTCGAAACGGACGTGCACCCGGGCTTCCAGACGGACTGGCAGCAGCCGCTGGTCGTCGCCCTCACCCAGGCCACCGGCCTGTCCATCGTCCACGAGACGGTGTACGAGTCGCGGCTCGGCTTCACCTCGGCGCTGAACCAGATGGGCGCGCACATCCAGCTGTACCGCGAGTGCCTGGGCGGCTCGGACTGCCGCTTCGGCCAGCGCAACTTCCTGCACTCCGCGGTCGTGAGCGGCCCCACGAAGCTCCAGGGCGCCGATCTGGTCATCCCGGACCTGCGGGGCGGCTTCTCGTACCTGATCGCGGCCCTGGCGGCCCAGGGCACGTCCCGGGTGCACGGCATCGACCTGATCAACCGCGGCTACGAGAACTTCATGGAGAAGCTGGAGAGCCTCGGCGCAAAGGTCGAACTCCCCAACGGCGCGCTCGTCTAGCGTCCGTAGACACACAAAAGGGCGGCCACCCCGGTCAGGGTGGCCGCCCTCAGTGTTGCTGCTAAGCGCCTTGCAAAGCCAAAGGCGCTTACTTGCCCTTGGCGGCTTCCTTGAGCTTCGAGCCCGCGGAGACCTTCACGCTGTAGCCGGCCGGGATGTTGATCGGGTCGCCGGTCTGCGGGTTACGAGCGGTACGAGCGGCACGGTGAGTGCGCTCGAAGGTCAGGAAGCCGGGGATGGTGACCTTCTCGTCGCCCTTGGCGACGATCTCGCCGACGGTCTCGGCGAGAGCGGCCAGCACGGCGTCGGCGTCCTTGCGGGTCACCTCGGCGCGGTCGGCCAGCGCGGCCACCAGCTCACTGCGGTTCATGTTCTTACTCCCGTGTTCTTCTTGCCTGTGAGGCGTGCCACGCGGCGGAAGCCGCATGTTGGGTACAGCGAAGCCGATGCTGCCAGGGCCCTCGGACAGTCCCCGGACCCGGGTCCGCTTGCACGACCTCGCGTCCTGGGGGTCCCCCTGGACGAAGTCCTTGGGGGAGCATCCTGCCCCCACCTACGGCGGGAAAGCCAATCCGGCACCCTCCCGAGTCACCCTGCGTCACATGAAAAGCGCCACTGCCTCATCAAGGTGACGCTCCGTCGACAGGGTGTGGACTCCCGGGCCAGGGCCGGTGCGGATGCGGGTCATGGTCCGTCACCCTAAGGGGGCGTTACTGGGCCCGCATCCCGCGACGCGCCGGAGCTCAGGCCGACGTGGGCCCCGTCACAGCGCCCCCGGCGGCCTTGGCGGCGTTGCGGACGGCTCCCGCGACCGCTCCGGCGACCTTGTCGTTGAAGACCGACGGGATGATGTAGTTCGCGTTGAGCTCGTCCTCGGCGACGACGTCCGCGAGCGCGCCGGCCGCGGCCAGCATCATCTCGGTGTTGACCGTGCGGGACTGGGCGTCCAGGAGGCCCCGGAAGACGCCGGGGAAGACCAGCACGTTGTTGATCTGGTTGGGGAAGTCCGAGCGGCCGGTGGCCACAACTGCCGCGCTCTGGCGGGCGATCGCGGGGTCGACCTCGGGGTCCGGGTTCGCGAGCGCGAACACGATCGCGCCGTCGGCCATCGCCGCGACGTCGTCGCCGTTGAGGACGTTGGGAGCCGAGACGCCGATGAAGACGTCGGCGCCGACCACGGCCTCCTTGAGCGTGCCGGTCAGGCCCTCGGGGTTGGTGTTGTCGGCGATCCAGCGCAGCGCGGACTCGGGGCTCGCGCTGATCAGGTCGTCGCGGCCCGCGTGCACCACGCCGTGGATGTCGGCCACGACGGCGTTCTTGACACCGGCCGCGAGCAGCAGCTTGAGGATGGCGGTACCGGCCGCGCCGGCCCCGGACATGACCACGCGTACGTCGCCAATTCCCTTGCCCACCACGCGAAGTGCGTTGGTCAGCGAGGCGAGCACCACGATCGCGGTGCCGTGCTGGTCGTCGTGGAAGACGGGGATGTCGAGGGCCTCGCGCAGGCGGGCCTCGATCTCGAAGCAGCGGGGCGCGGAGATGTCTTCGAGGTTGATGCCCGCGAAGCCGGGGGCGATCGCCTTGACGATCTCGACGATGGCGTCGGTGTCCTGGGTGTCCAGGCAGATCGGCCAGGCGTCGATGCCGGCGAAGCGCTTGAAGAGGGCCGCCTTGCCCTCCATGACGGGCAGCGCGGCCATCGGGCCGATGTTGCCGAGGCCGAGCACCGCGGAGCCGTCCGTCACGACTGCGACGGAGTTGCGCTTGATGGTGAGGCGGCGGGCGTCCTCGGGGTTCTCGGCGATCGCCATGCACACGCGGGCCACGCCCGGGGTGTAGATCATGGAGAGGTCGTCACGGTTGCGGATGGGGTGCTTCGACTGCATCTCGATCTTGCCGCCGAGGTGCATCAGGAACGTACGGTCGGAGACCTTGCCGAGGGTGACGCCCTCGATGCCGCGCAGCTCCTCGACGATCTCGTCGGCGTGCGCGGTGGAGGTGGCCGCGATGGTGACGTCGATCCGCAGCTTCTCGTGGCCGGAGGCGGTCACGTCGAGGCCGGTCACCGACCCGCCGGAGGACTCCACGGCGGTGGTGAGCTGAGAGACCGCCGTGCCGCTGGCGGGCACCTCAAGGCGGACCGTCATCGAGTACGAGACGCTGGGCGCCGTTGCCATGACCGTGTTCCTCTGCTTTCCCTAGCTTCGTTGCTAGCACCGCCCCGGCTGTGGCGCGGCGGTGCCATCCGATGGTCGCACCTACTGGCTGGTAGCCGATAATGGGCGACCCGTTTCGGAAAGTTGTTTCCACCATACGAGAAAGTGATGGTCCGGCGGAAGACCCTCCGGGAACCTGCCGAGGGCCCCGCACCAACGACAACAGGCCCACGCCATCCGGAGATGACGTGGGCCTGTCGCTCACGTTAATGACACCGACCCGCCATGCTCGCCTCGCGGCAAGTGGTCGCTCTGAGCGACTAAGGTTGGGCCCGGGGGCTTGGATCGAGCCGGTGCCACACCCAGGCTAACAAACCACCCCGGCAAGTGATCCCCGCATCGCGAGTTGACCCGGATTTAATCCCGGAGCAGATCCGGCACCCCGTCCGCGTCGGGCTCGTCCCGGTCCCCGGAGACGACCGTGAGCTGCTGCGTCGCCCGGGTCAACGCCACGTACAGCACCCGCAGTCCGGCCGGGGACTCGTCCGCGATCTCGGCCGGGGAGACGACCACCGTGGCGTCGTACTCCAGGCCCTTGGCCTCCAGGCTGCCCAGCGCCACCACCCGGTCGCCGAGCCCCGCGAGCCAGCGCGCGGCCTGTTCGCGGCGGCGCATCGCGACGACCACGCCGACCGTTCCGTCGACCCGGTCGAGCAGCCGCGCCGCCTCCTCCCGTACGGAGCGGGCGAGGTCGCCGTCGCGTACGACCGCGAATCTCGGCCGCACACCCGTCGAGCGGACGGCGGCCGGGGACTTCATGCCCGGCATCGCCAACGCCAGTACCTTGGCGGCCAGTTCGGCGATCTCGGCCGGGTTGCGGTAGTTGACGGTCAGCTCGAAGCGGCGGCGCGGGCGGGTGCCCAGGGCTTCGTCGCGGGCCTCGGCGGCCTCGTCCGGATCGGACCAGGAGGACTGCGCGGGGTCGCCCACGACCGTCCAGGTGGCGGTGCGCCCGCGCCGGCCGACCATCCGCCACTGCATGGGCGTGAGGTCCTGCGCCTCGTCGACGATGACGTGCGCGTACTCGGTACGTTCCTGGGCGAGCCGCTCGGCGCGCTCGCGCTGGGTCTCCTCGCGGTGCGGCATCAGCTCTTCGAGGCCGGTCAGCGCGTCCAGCGGGTCGTACTCGCGCTTCTTCTTCGGCCGGGCCGGGGCGCCGAGCAGCGTCTCCAGCTCGTCGAGCAGGGCCACGTCGTGCACCGAGAAGGCGCCGTTGGCGGTACGCGCGAGCGAGCGGGCCAGGCGGCGCACCTCGCCCTGGTTGAGGACCCGGCGGGCCCAGCGCGCGAGCCGCTTCTCGTCGGCCATCGCGGCGAGCACCCCGCGCGGGGTGAGCTCCGGCCACCACGCGTCGAGGAAGGCGATGAAGGCGTCCTCGGAGGCGATGTCGTCGTCGAAGGAGGAGCGCAGCTCGGCGGCGAGCTCGGGGTCCGTGTGCCGGCCGTTCGCGCCCGACTTCGACCACAGGGCGTCGAGCAGCAGCCTGCGGGCGCGCGGGCGCAGCAGGTTGACGGGCGCGGTGCCGCCGAGCACGTTCTGGCGGATGCGGCGCAGCTCCTCGCCCTCCAGCTCGACGCGCGCGCCGAAGGCGACGACGCGCAGCCGCTGGCCGGGGTGCGGCGCGGGCGCCTGCTCGCCGAGGGCGAGCTGTTCGCCGCCGCGCCGCCGGGAGCGCCTGGGGTGCTCCCCCGGGCCCTCCAGGGCGCCCCTGGCGGCCCGGCGCAGGACGTGGAGCATCCGCGAGGAGCCCTTGATGCGGGCGACCGCCGGGTCGTCGTACTCGGTGGCCTCCGCCCCGTCCACGAGGTTGCCGACCGCGCGGATCGCGACCTGGCCCTCCTCGCCGAGCGAGGGCAGCACGCCCTCGGTGTACGCGACGAGCAGCGGGGTCGGCGAGACGATCAGGATGCCGCCGGAGTAGCGCCGCCGGTCCTGGTAGAGGAGGTAGGCCGCGCGGTGCAGCGCGACCGCCGTCTTGCCGGTGCCGGGGCCGCCCTCGACGTACGTCACCGAGGCGGCGGGGGCCCGGATGACCAGGTCCTGCTCGGCCTGGATGGAGGCGACGATGTCCCGCATGGTGTGGCTGCGGGCCTGGCCGAGCGCGGCCATCAGGGCGCCGTCGCCGATCACGGGCAGCTCGGCGCCGTCCAGGGTCGCCCTGAGCTCCGGGCGCATCAGGTCGTCCTCGACGCCGAGCACCTTGCGGCCCTTGGAGCGGATGACCCGGCGGCGTACGACACGGCCCGGGTCGACCGGCGTCGAGCGGTAGAACGGCGCCGCGGCCGGCGCCCGCCAGTCGATCACCAGCGGCGAGTAGTCGGCGTCCAGGACGCCGATCCGGCCGATGTGCAGCGTCTCGGCGATGTCGGCCGTGCCGTCGGGGCGCACGGCGTCCTCGGCCGGGTCGACCGAGGTGTACGCGCCGTCCGGGCCCTTCTTGCCGTCCTTGCCGAGCAGCAGGTCGATCCGGCCGAAGAGGAAGTCCTCGAACTCGTTGTTGAGCCGGTTGAGGTGGACCCCCGCCCGGAAGACCTGGGCGTCGCGTTCGGCGAGCGCGCCGGGCGTGCCGACCTGCCCGCGCTTGGCGGCGTCGTTCATCAGGAACTCCGCCTCGTGGATCTTCTCCTCCAGGCGGCGGTACACCTGGTCGAGATGTACCTGTTCCCCAGCGATCTCGCGTTCCCGGACCGAATCCACAGCGGATTCGGCGGTACCGGAAGCGGTATCGACAGCGGCATCCTGCGCGGCCACCGAGGCCCCCTTCTGACGTGCATTGGGCAGCCGTCAACCGTACGCGAAGGGGGACCCGATGTCAGGCCACAATTTGGTGCCGAACCGCATGTCGGGACGGCCGTGGCGCCCCGCGGCTCACGCCGGGACGTCCACGAGCGCCTTCCCGTCGAACGTACGGACCTCGAAGTGGTCGATCTGGTCGCGGTTCATCGCGGTGCCGCCGTGCACGTACAGCGGATACTTGGCCGACTCGTGCGGGCTGTCCTTGATCCCGTAGCCCCAGTTGGGCACCGCCCAGGAGGTGACGGTCTCCTGGTCGCCGTTCTTGCCGACCGCGATCAGGCTGCACTTCAGCGGGCCCTTGACGTTCTTGAGCTCCAGGACGGTGTGGGTGCCCCACGCCTTGGCCTCGGTGCCGACGGTCGCGGTGACGTCGGTCTTCGGGTCGGTCGCGGAGACCTTCTGGGTCATGTGGTTGAAGAAGGCGTCCTCGGCCGGGCTGGTCGGGTGCGCCTCGGCACTCTGGTGGGTGCCGGTGTCCCCGGAGGTCGCCACCACCGCGATCGCCGGGCCGCCGACGATCAGCGCGGCCGCTGCCGCCACCAGGTACGTGGTGCGCCGGCGGCGCTTGGCGCGCTGGGCCGCGACCTCGTTGATCAGGGTCGTGGTCATGCTGGGCGGGGCCGGGCGCAGCGGCTGGGCGGCGGGGCTCGGGAACTCCCTGAGGGTGGCAAGGAGCGGCTCCATGCCGGCCAGGCCGTCGAGTTCGGCGGCGCACAGGTCGCAGCCCGCGAGGTGCGCTTCGAAGGCGGTGGCCTCGGCGTCGTCCAGGATGCCGAGCGCGTACGCGCCGACAGCCTCGTGCAGCGAGCCCTCCGCGTATTCCCCGGTCGTCATGTCGTCACCCCCCGTTCCTCCAGTGCGAGTTTCATGGAGCGCAGGGCGTAGAACACCCGGGACCTCACGGTCCCGCTGGGTACGCCGAGCGCCTGGGCCGCCTCATTGACCGTACGTCCCTTGAAGTACGTCTCGACGAGGGCCTCCCGGTGGGCCGGGGTGAGGTCGTCGAGCGCATCCGAGAGGGTCATCAGCCACAACGCCTTGTCGATCTCGTCCTCCGCGGGCATGACCTCCAGCGGCGACGGATCGACCTCCTGCGGCCGGGCCTGCCGGCTGCGGTGGCCGTCGATGACGATGCGGCGCGCGACCGTCACCAGCCAGGGGCGGACCGAACCGGTGGCCCGATTGAGCTGACCGGCGTTCTTCCAGGCACGGATGAGCGTCTCCTGCACGACGTCCTCGGCCCGCTGCCGGTCGCCGGCGACGAGCCGCATGACGTACCCGAGCAGCGGCCCCGCGTGCTCGCGGTACAGCGCCCGCATCAGCTCCTCGTCGGGCACGGAGCGGTGCTTGGCCCCTCGCGGACGGTCATCGGCCACGGCGGCATCCTTGCGCAACCGGCACCTCCAGGTCGAGACCATCCCGGCGCGCGGCTGCGGGCCGGTTCATCTCTCCATACGGGCGGTTGTCCGCATCCATTCAAAGGCGGGGCGACTTTCTTCGCGCGGGTCTCTCAGAGCGCGGCCACGCGGCGCCGGTGCCGGGCCACCCGCTCGCGGTTTCCGCACACCTCGCTCGAACACCAGCGGCGCCGGCGCCCTCGCGAGGTGTCGAGGTAGAGCAGGCGGCAGTTGTCGCCCTCGCACTGGCGAAGGCGGGCCCGCGCCTCGGGGTCGGTGAGCAGGTCGACGGCGTCCCGGGCGACCACGGCGAGCAGCGCGCCGCATTCGGGGGCGCGGCTCAGGGTACGGACGAGTCCGCCGTCGGCGCCCCGGATGGCACGTACGCCCGGGGGCGGCGCGGCCGCGAGCGCGTTGACCCGCTCAAGGGCGGCGGGCTCGCAGTCGGCCGGCCCACCCAGCTCGGCGTGGACCAACTCGCCTATGCAGCGCCGGAGTTCGATGAATCGGACCGGCCAGTCGCGGCCCAGTCCGGTGAGCGGTGTGCCGCGCGGGACCAGTCCGGCGCGGAGCAGCCACTGGCCCAACTGTGCGGTGCTGTCGAGCTGTTCCCTCTCGTACGCCCCGGTCGCCAGCAGATCCAGACAGATCCGCCCCGAGTCGAACCGCACCATGCGCCTGTCACCGCCTAGGGGTTACCGGTGAGTGCCACCCCCCAGAGTGCCCGCCCCGGGCCTCCCCCGGAACCCCTCCTACCGGGCGGTTGCCGCGCGAGGGAGCCGACGCCCGCGTCCGCTCCCCCCACAGCGGAGCCGCTCCCTGCGCCGATCGCGCCTCAGAACTCGAAGTGCGGCACCTTGACGCCCTTGGGCAGCTTCACGCTGTTGGAGCAGTCCGCGGTCGGCCCGACCTGCATGGTCGCCTGGTTCACCTTGGCGTCTCCGGGCATCACCACGTTCGGCCGGTCGGTCGTCGAGCATTCCTGCGTCTGCTTGATGGTGTAGCTGCCGTTCTTCTTGTCGATGTGAACGGTCTCGGTCTTGTGGATGCAGGTGGTCTCACCCGCGGGGGAGGTCTTGCACTCGCCCTTGGGCTTGGGCTGCTCGGCGTGCGCCTGCGTGGCGCCGACGCAGATCACGGCGAGACTTCCGATGAGCCCCGAGACGGTTGCGATCTTCTGCCGACTGAACATGTGCTGCGTTCCTTTGCAATCGAGGCCCGGGCGCCTACGCCAGTGATTCGGCGTGCACCCGAGCCTTGGAGGAAATCGAAATACGGGGACCCGTCGCCCGACGCGGCTTCAACCGCGTCCGGCGACGGCAGCGGTACAGCCCGGGCGCGCACCCTGGTGGGTTTGTTGCGCGTCCGGGCTGCCCGTGCCATTGAGGGTGTTTTCCGGCGCACCGTCGAGCAGCCCGAGCCGGTCCAGGAGATGGACATTCAGATCGTGCGACTCGCATTGCGATGTTCTGCCGGATATCGATACGCCTTGTGGGGCTCAGTGCGGCGCGGGTTGAGGAATTTCCCGACCCGCGACCGCTGCGGCTACGACCGCAGCTCCCCGAAACGTGCGCACCGAGCTCGGGGAATTTCTTTACTGGCCTTCGCCGTCGTGGTCGCCGTGGTCGCCGTGGTCCCCATCGTGGTCCGGGCCGTGGTCCTGGCCGTAGCTGACACCGGCACCGTTCTCCGGGGCGAACACCGGCCCGCTGCCCCGGCCGTGCTCCGGGCCGCCGTCCCAGCCACCGTTGTTGGCCACGGCGTTGGCCTGCGAGGAAGCCACCGCGGTGACCCCGCCGTCGTGGGCGAAGCTGACGCCGGCGCCGAGGATGGACAGCCCCGCAACCGCTGCGGCTACGGCCGCAGCCCGCTGAAACTTGCGCATAATTCGACTCTTCCTTATCTAGGTGTGAAGCCCTGACCGGACTACTTAATGTGAGCATATACAGACGGAGTGTAGTCATTTGGGATCTTTGGTACTTTCTGTGCGCCGTGTCGGCCATGGCGAGGCGCCCTTCGTCCGCCGCGGACAAGGGAATTGAGGGAGCCGGGTCGTACTCACCCCTCTCCGGTGAAACGACATTTCCCCGGGGGTGAGTCACGGGCGGCGGGGGACGGTCACTCGTTTGCCCGCAGGCCCGGAAACTTTTGCCCGCAGGCCCGGAAACTTTTGCCCGCAGGCCCGGAAAACGGCGGATGGCCGGACCCGGTCGCCCGGTCCGGCCATCCGCCGTCGAAAAGGTGAGGCAGGCGTCGGAAGATTCCGACCTCGCGCTCAGCTCAGCAGGCCAAGGGGGTTGACGCCCGGCTCCTCGCCCCTTTCGGGCCCCGGGTTGGTGGGGGAACAGGTCACCTCGGGACCGATCTTCATGTTCCCGCGGTTCAACAGGCCCACCACGGGCAGCGACAGGGGCTCGGTCGGCACACAGCCCTGCGCCTGGCGGAGGATGTACCCCTCGCCCTCGGGCGCGGTGCCGACGATCCGCTGGACGCAGGTGGTGCTTTCCTGGGTGTGGGTACAGACCGGCGCTGCCGCGGTGTGCGCCTGGGCGGCGCCGGCACACGTCACGACGAGGCCGCCGAGAAGCCCCGAGACGGCCGCGATCTTCTTCGCACTGAACATGTGGATGCGTTTCCTTTTGTGAGGGGCGCCAGGGCGCCGCGAACCGACCGCGCCGGGCCCTGGGCAGGCCGGAGAGCCGGGCTCCAGCGTCCGACCCATGTCCGGGACGTTCGGGTCCGTTTCGCTTACGAAGTGAAGGGCTTGCCTATCGCAGGCACCGTTACTGCAGTCAGCCGCCTCGCGCTCCGGGCGGCCGCACATGAACGGGCCCCCTCGGGGATGACCCCGAAGGGGCCCGCGGAAAGCGTCGGGCTCGCTTACGCCGCCGACCTCACTTGGTGAATGCTTGGTTGAACTGGCCGCAGGTGGTGCCCAAGGTGTCGGAGAGACCGAGCACGCTGAGCGGGGTATTGGCCTCGGCCCCCGCCTGCGGGCTGCACTCCTGGTAGGGGCGGTAGTGGTCGTTCTGGTGCACGCCTTCATGGGCGGAGGCGGTACCGGCGCCGGCGCCGACTGCGGCCAGACCGCCAGCCGCCGCCACTGCTGCGATCATGGCCTGCTGAAACTTACGCATGGAACCTCGGTCCTCCATTGCCTGTACATCGAGGTTGATTGCCCACCGTTACCGGTTGAACACAAACAGTAACGATGCATCTCCCCAGAGGGTGCGCCCTCTCTCCGACAATGACTCTCCGTGGACTCGAACAAGACCGCGTCCTCAGGCTCGACCCGCTGGTGGACCGAGACGTGCCGCTTGACGCCCGCCGAATGCCCGGTGGACCGATTGGCTCACATCCGCCGATCACTCAATCCACTCAAAAGTGGTAACACATCATGTTCCGGGTGCCTCCGTTCGCGCTCGCGGCTTTCCCTTGAACGGGTCCGCCCGATCCGGGCTCCAACTGCGAACGGAGACGCCCGTGCGAATCACCGACATCCAGCGTTGCGAGGTCCGGCCCGGACGGCTCGTCGAGTGGGCGCTCAGTCCGGCGACGGTAGCGGCGGCGGCGGACCTTCCGGAGGACCCCCGACCGCCCGCGTATCTCCAGGAGTCGCACATCAGGACCGCCCAATCGGTGCACGAGGACGGCCTGTTCGTGCCGACCTGGATCGGTACGGCATTCGACATCCCGGGCACGGTCGACCTCGACGCGCTGCAGGACGCGCTGCGCAGCTGGACGCTCCGGCACGAGACGCTGCGCAGCGGCTTCCGCTGGGACGGCGACGAGATGCGCCGGTTCACGCTCGACACCGAGGCCGTGTCGCTCCAGCGCGAGGACATCGGCGACTTCCCCGACGCGGGGCAACTCGTCGAGCAGCTGCAGAATCGCTTCGACACCGTGGCGAACGCGCTGCGCTGGCCCAACTTCCTCTATGCGGCCGTCATCAGGGACGACAGCACCAGCGTGTACATCGCCTTCGACCACAGCAACGTCGACTCCTACTCCATCCAGCGCATCCCCGCCGAGGTCCACGAGCTCTACGCCGCGGCCGTCGAGGGCCGCCCCGTGGAGGAGCCGACGGTCGGCAGTTACGTCGACTTCTGCGAGATCGAGCGGGCGGACGCGGACCGGATCGACGGCGGCCACGAGATCGTCGGCCGCTGGCGGGAGTTCATCAAGCGGTGCAACGGGAAGCTACCCAACTTCCCCGTCCCGCTCGGCCTGGAACCCGGCGGCCCCCTGCCCACGCAGAAGCTCATGCGCGAGATGCTCGTCGACGCGGAGTCCGCCGCCGCGTTCGAGTCGTACTGTCGGCCCTTCGGCGGCAGCCTCGTCGGCATGCTGGCCGCAACCAGCCTCATCGTCAACGAGATCGGCGGACAGCCCGTCTACCGCGCCGTGGTCCCGTTCCACACCCGAGTGAAGTCCAAGTGGTCCAACTCCGTTGGCTGGTACGTCGGCGGTGCGCCCATCGAGGTCCCCATCGACCGGGCGCCCGACTTCCTCAGCGCCCTGAAGGTCGTACGCGCCGAGCTGCAGGCCAACAGGTCGCTGGCGCGCATGCCGCTGGCCCGGGTGCTGCGCCTGCTCGGCTCGGACTTCCGCCCGACCTCGCCCGACCTGTATTCGATCGTCTCGTTCGTCGACGCACGAGGCATCGCGGGCGCGGAGCGCTGGGACGAGCTGGCGGCCTACGGGCTGGTGCGGGTGTCCTACGGCGACCAGGTGTGCATCTGGCTGAACCGGCTCCACGAGGGCCTGTGGTTCACCTGCCGCTACCCCGACACCGACGTCGCGTACAAGAACATGCGGCTGTACACCGAGCGGTTGGGGAACGTCATCCTCGAAGTGGCCCGCGAGCAACGCGCCCGCGAACTCGCACCGCACGACCTCGCAGGGTGATCGCTCCGCGGCACCCCAACGCGTCGGCCACCGCCGGCCCGAGCAGCCCGTCCCGACTCGCCCCCGACCACACGTCGGGGGCTTCGAGCTGCAACACCACTGGTGCGCGGGCGACTTGATCAAGAAGGCGGCGGACGGCTCACGGCACAAACGCCTCGGCGCCCCGGCCTGTTGCCGGGGCGCCGAGGAAGGGTGTGACTTCTACTTGCTGAACGCGCTGTTGCTGCAGCCCATGCTGGAGCCCATGGAGGTCTGCTGCGAGCCCGCGTTGCCCTCGCCGTTCAGGAGGTTGCCGCCCAGGCCGTTGAGGATGCCGACCTGGCCGAGGATGTCGACGTTGCTGTCATGCGACGTGCAGGTGCTGCTCTGCTTGATGTCGAAGAAATCGCCGCCCCGGCCGCCCTTGCCCCCGTCGGCGTGGGCAGCGCCGGCGGTGAGGAGCCCGATGCTGCCGAGGGCAGCGACCAGGACGGCGGCCTTGCGAAGCTTGTGCATGTCATCTCCGATGGAGTGAAGTGGACGCGATCTGTGACAGATCGACTTCGTGTAGTTACAGAGGTAATACGACGTATCCCCAAAGCACCCGGCGGCGCGCCGAATTCATGAAATCCCTCACCACGTTGGTCGATTGCGGGATATAACCCGCCCCGTGCGCGCCGAGGTTGAACCTGGTCGAGCTCCGCCCTCACGGATCCAACTCCGGTACCCAGAAGGGCAGTTGACGGACGGTGAATCAACGGACGCCGAACCGGTCGTATATTCCGATGAACTCCCAGGTTCTGCGCCGCAGTTGCGCACTCGAATCGTCCCGGACGAGAACAGAGCCGTCGCGGACGAGAAGAGAGAAGAGATGGGAACGACGGGAGCGACGGGAGCGACGGCCGGAACCGTCAACAGCGGGAGCCGGGCGCGGTGACCTTGCCGTTGCCGCGCCGAGGGCCGCCGCGGCGCCCCCACTCGCATCCCCTCCCTCGGGCCCCCACCGCCGCGTCGTCACGCTCAGGGGCCGCCACGCGGGCGCCCGGCGCGCACGACCGCCCGTTGCCCACCAGCGCTTTGCGCGCGCCCTGATCGGCGAATCCGCACGTCGGCGGGCCCAGCTCCCGCACCCCTGCCGGATGGCCGCTCCGGCGCAAAAAAGGTCCCGGCACCGAGCCTTGGACTCGGTGCCGGGACCTGTTCCCGCTTTCGGCCGACTATGTGACCGGACACGTGCTTAGAAGGCGCTGTTGTTGCAGCCCATGCTCGAACCGATGTGGGTGTTCTGGGCACCCGGGTTGCCCTCGCCGTTGAGCGCGTTGCCCAGCAGGCCGTTGAGCAGGCCGACCTGGCCGAGGACGTCGAGGTTCAGGTCGTGCGACTTGCAGTTGCTGCTCTGGCCGATCTTGAACTGGTCGCCGCCCTTGCCGCCGTCGTGCGCCTGGGCCGTGCCAGCGGCCAGCATTCCGAGGCTGCCGAGAGCAGCGACCAGAACGGCGGCCTTGCGAAGCTTGTTCATGTCATCTCCGTTGGAGTGAAGTGGATACGATCCGTGGCAGATCGATTCCTTACGGTCACGGAAATTAATACGAAATACCCCTGAACCGCCCGATGACGCGCCGGGTGCAGCGATGTTGTTCTGGAAGCACCCTGAAGTCGTAATGCCAACCGGCGGGCCTTCGGCGTCATCCACCACCCATACCTGCGGTCGCACTGCGGTGACCGGCCAGGTCGAAGAGTTCACGAGCCGCGGCTGCGCTTTTGATGGCTCTCGGTTTAAGAGCCATCAAACGGCCTGGCGGCTAAAGCCCTAATGCTCCGCGTGGGCGAGGGCGTTCGCCTGGTTGTTGGCCTGGGTGCAGCTGACGCCGTGGGTCTCGGCGCCGGCGAGTACGGCGATGGGGAGATTCGCGTTGAGCAGGTTCTGCGGGCTGCACTCCTGGGACGGGCGGAAGAGGTTGTTCTGGTCCACCGAGCCGCCCGGCGCCGGGGCCGTCTGCGGGGAGATCTGAGGGGAGATCAGCGGGTTCAGCTGCGGGTTGACCTGCGGGCTGACCTCAGAGGGCTGCGGCAGGGACATTCCCTGCGGCTGGGTGGGCGTGCTGTAACTGCGCGCGACGGCCTGCGAGGACGAGGAGGCGTGGGCGGTGTCCGGCTGCCCGATCGGGGGCGGAGCAGCACCGTTGTACGCAACGGGAGCGACGGCGGAGCTGGAGCCGACGCCGATGGCGGACAGCCCGCCGGCTGCTGCGAAGACGAGCGCGACCTGTTGAAACTTGCGCATGGAACCCTCGGCCCTTCGTTGACCTGTGCGTGGAACGTATGGGAATGCGGATGAGCCAGTGCAGCCGTGCCGTTTCCGCTGTCCTGTGCGGCTGCGAGTGGGCCATCGTCCTGGCCCTGTGCGGAACGAGATGAGTACGGCTCCCGTCACGGGATCCGGGACGTGGTCACCCATTTGCCGAAGGGTGCGAATCATCATCTGAATCGTCAACGCAGGAGTGTCCGGCTCGCACTTGTTCGTGACAGGAGCGGCACGTCCTCACTCGTCCGTGGTGCGGCGGGTGATGGCAAATGGGTGACGGAATTTTGGATCCCGTGACCGGGCCGGAGGAAACGTCGTTGCCAGCAGGGAGAAGGCGGCGACCGCGAATCCGGAGAGAGGGCCAACGGGATCCGCCGTCGACTCCGGCGTGAAGTCCACAAGGCAGCCCCCATTTCCCCCGCTTGGGCGCAGTGTGAATATCAGACTGAGCGCACGCAAGACTGCACTGAATGCAACGGATTTCCCCTGTACAGGTATTGAAGGGCCGAGGGTTCCATGCGAAAGCTTCACAAGGCCGCGCTCGTAGTAGCAGCGGCCGGCGGTCTGTCCGCCGTCGGCGTCGGCGTCAGCCATGCCGACTCACCCGGGTACGGGTACGGAGGTCCCGGTCCGGCGCCTGGTCCCCAGTACTCGGCACCCGACTACGCACCCCCGCAGTACGGGCCGCCGCCGCAGTACGCGCCCGCCCCGCAGTACCCGCAGTACGGGCCGCCCCCGCAGTACGCGCCGCCGCCGCAGTACGGGCCCCCGCAGTACGGGCCCCCGCCGCAGTACGCACCCCCGCAGTACGCGCCGCCGCCCCAGTACGCACCCCCGCAGTACCAGCCGCCCCGGGCGCAGGCCACGTCGGTGTCCAGCGCGTCGAGCACGACGCAGTCCTCCAACCAGCAGCCGTACGCCCAGCCGCTGATGGCTCCCCCGGCGGCGCCGCCGCAGGCGGCCGCCTACGCCCAGTCGACGGGTGTCGCACAGGCCGGGCCGCAGCCGCAGATCATGCCGCAGGCGGCACCGCAGGTCACTCCGCAGGTCGCCCCCCAGGTCGCCATGCCCCAGGTCTTCAACCCGGAGCCCGCGCCTCGTGTCGCCCCGCAGGTGAACCCGCAGGTGAACCCCACGGTGAACCCGCTCATCAACCCGCTGATCGCGCCGGCCAGCGCCCCGCAGGTACCCGGGCTCGGCCTCGGCCAGCTCGCGGCGCCGCCCGTGGGTCAGCTGGGTCTGCCCCGACTCGGCTGATCGCCTCTCCGCGAATCTCCACCGCTCAACTCCATCTGTCGCACACCACATCAGCTCGATCAACGGAGAAGAAATGCGCAAGATCCAGAAGGTCGCCCTCGTCGGCGTCGCCGTCCTCGGCGGCATCGGCGCCTTCGGCGGCGGCACCGCCTTCGCGCACGGCGAGGAGGGCGCGCACGACACCGACATCATGCAGAACTCCGAGTGCCGCTCGCACGACATGAACATCGATGTCCTCGGCAGCGTCGGCGCCCTCAACGCCCTGCTGGGCAACGGGCTCAACGGCGAAGGCGCCCCGGGCGCGCAGCCCGCCCACCTCGGCTCGGACATGGGCTGCAACAGCAAGGTCGGCTGACAAGGCGCACCGCACGCCTTCCGCCAAGGCCCTGCCCTCGTCCTGTTCTTCGCGGTTACGCACGAGGGCCACTGGCCTCCGGGCCCGGGGTGGTGTCACCGGGCCCGGAGGCGCAGGGGGAGATGGCTCCAGCCGCATCGTCGGCCGTCGAACCCGGCGCCGCAGGCACAGCCCGGGGCCGGGCGCAGCCGGTTGGCCGCCCGCCCATCCCTCGGGCCGAGCCGCCGCGTACCGAGTACGACGCCGGTTCAGAATGCGCCCCCGTCGCCACCAGCTCCGGCGTTCCTTCCGCGCGGCGCCGCCGACCCGCGTTCGACGCGCGAACCCGGCGGACCGGCCAGGGTGCTTGAAGGGCACGGGGTCCCGGGACGACGAACGTCCCGGGACCCCTTGTGCACTTCCCTCGACCGCCCGGCTCAACGACCGGACACAGTCCCCGTCACCGTGCTCGTCCCGCCCAACGAGCCGAAACGATACGTCAGTTGAAGCGCCGGGCCGGCTCGATGGATCTTGGCTGAAAACCCCCTCGGGCAAAACCCTGTAATTCGTCTCGGAATTTCATCGACCAGGGACTGTAATCCGATATACAGGAGGGTTTCAGCGGCCCACATTCCCCCGAATGTACGACGCCTCGCGCCGCGTGATGCTCGTTAGGCGATCGTGACTTTGAAGGAAAAGAACGCAGAAAAGGCTCGTCCGCTCCTCTCGCACCAGGAAGACTCCGGGGAGCTGGGAGGCCTCATGCACTGCTCGGACCTGCTTGAGGAGTTCCTCGCGACCATCGGCCGGATGGAGAGTGAATACATGCAGGCCGCGACGGCGGGATGGTCGGCCCAGGGCTCGCACTCCGGCTGAGACAACCCCCACCCGCGCACGGAGAAGCAAGTGATCGAAAGGATTCGGAATGAGAGCCGATTATGATGCGGTAGACCAATATCCTGATTACACCCAGCCGATCGACGTGCAGCACATGTGGCGCACGCCCGATCCGGAGACCCCGTCGGAAGTCTGGGATCCGGACGAGGAACTGGCCCGGATCCTGCAGCCGACACACAGCGTGGATCCGGCGCCTCCCCCTTTGGACGGCGACAGGCACTCGCACCGCCAGGTCAGCCGGCGGCGGCCTCGGTCAGGATTTCACGTCCTCGCCGGAAAACGGAGGATCATCGCCGTCTCGATCCTGATCACAATAATCACCATCTGCGCGGTGACGATACTGACCTGGTCCATCTCTTATTCGTACAATCAGCTGCGCATCATCGCGCTGCTCGGGGCGTCGCCTCAGTTGGCGCGCTGGTGGCCGCTGACGGTGTACGGGCCGTGGCTGTTGGCAGGTCTGTCCATCCTGCGGGCATCCGTTCAGCACCGGACCGCCCGGCGGTCCTGGGCGGTGATGCTGATCTCTTCCGGCACTGCGGTGGCCATGTGTATCGGCCAGGCGCCGCATTCCCTTTTCGCGATGGTAGTCGTCGGAATTCCGCCGATCACCGCCCTGGTCTGTTTCCGTGAACTCGTCGGCCAGTTCTCGCCCCGGCCCGGCCCCCGGCACGCCTTCGACATGGTGAACGGGCTCAAGAAGAGGCCGTAGAGGCGGACCCGTCCTACGAGGACGCCACTCGGCCGGGCCCGCTCAGCCCTCCGCGTACTTCGCGTCCGCCGCCGGGTCGAGCGCGAGCCGGTAGCCGCGCTTCACCACTGTCTGGATGACCCGGGGGGCGCCAAGTGCCGTGCGCAGGCGGGCCATCGCGGTTTCCACGGCGTGTTCGTCCGTGCCCGAGCCGGGCAGTGCGCGAAGGAGTTCGGCGCGGGCCACCACCCAGCCGGGGCGGCGGGCCAGGGCGCGCAGCAGGGCCATGCCGGCCGGGGGTACGGGTTTCAGCTCGCCGTCCACCAGAACCGCGTGGCCGCGGATCTCGACGCGGCGGCCGGCCAGGGGCAACACCCTTGCGCGGGCCGGGAGTTCGGTGCACAGGAGCTGGACGAGAGGGCCCAGCCGGAAGCGCTCGGGGGCCAGCGTGGTCACACCGCGGGCCTGGAGCGGCAGCGCGGTGACCGGGCCGACACAGACTGGCAGGACGTCGTCGTGCAGGGCGAGCAGCAGCTCGGCGAGCATGCCTCGCTCCTCTGCCCGGCTCAGGAGCGAGGCCGCGGCCGGGGCGCTGGTGAAGGTGAGCGCGTCCAGGCCATGCGAGACGGTGGCGTCCAGGAGCCGGTCGAGCGGCGCCGGGTCCTGCGGCGGCAGCCAGCGGTAGACCGGCACCCCGACGACCTCGGCGCCGGCCGCACGCAGCGCCTCCACGAAGCCCGGCAGGGGCTCGCCGTGCAGCTGGATCGCGATGCGCCGGCCCGCGACGCCCTCGGCGAGCAGCCGGTCGAGGACCTCGGCCATCGACTCGGACGAGGGCGACCACTGTTCGGTGAGCCCGGCGGCCCGGACCGCGCCCTTGACCTTGGGCCCGCGGGCGAGGAGTTCGACGCCCTTGAGGGTCTTCAGGAGCGCGTCCCCCATCCCCCAGCCGTCGGCGGCCTCGACCCAGCCGCGGAAACCGATGGCCGTGGTCGCCACCACCGTGTCGGGCACCTTGGCGATCAACTCCTGGGTGGCGGCGAGGAGTTCACTGTCGTCGGCGAGCGGCACGATCCGCAGCGCGGGCGCGTGCAGCACGGCGGCCCCGCGGCGGGTGAGCAGCGCCGCAAGCTCGTCGGCCCGGCGGGCGGCGGTGACGCCGACGGTAAATCCACCGAGGGGCCCGCCCGGACCGTGCGGTGCGGCCACTTCTGCTTCTGCGGACATGACTCTCCAGGTGGTGCGGGGGCGTCCGAGCCTGCCAACGGGGCGTGACGCCCGGGGTTCACCGTGGTTTCCCGGGTGTTACGTCACCCCCCACCGACAAGGATCACACCTCGGCGTAGGCGGGCGCGGGCGCGGCGGCGTGGAGTGTCCGGGCAGGTCGGCGTACGTATACCGCCCAGGTCACCGTGAAGCACGCCGCGTAGCAGGCCAGGAAGGCGGCGAAGGCGGCGGTGCCGGTGCCCACGGTCTGGAAGGACTGCCGGAAGGCGAGGTTGATGGCGAGCCCGCCGAGTGCGCCGATGGCCCCGACGAACCCCATGGCCGCCCCCGAGAGCCGCCGCCCGTAGGCCGCCGCGTCCTCGCCGGACAGCCCGCGGGCGAGCGCCTTGGCCTGGAAGATGCCGGGGATCATCTTGTACGTGGAGCCGTTGCCGAGCCCGCTGAGTACGAACAGGGCGATGAACCCGGTGAGGAAGACGGGCAGCGACTTCTGGACGGAGGCGTACAGGACGACGCCGGTCGCGGCGGCCATCGCGGCGAAGTTCCACAGGGTGATGCGGGCGCCGCCGTACAGGTCGGCGAGACGGCCGCCGACCGGCCGGATCACGGAGCCGAGCAGCGGCCCGATGAAGGTGAGCGAGGCGGCCTGCAGCGGGGTCCGGCCGAACTGGGTCTGGAGTACGAGGCCGAAGGCGAAGCTGTAGCCGATGAAGGAGCCGAACGTGCCGACGTACAGGAACGCCATGATCCAGGTGTGCGCGTCCCGCAGCGCCTCTTTGGCGGCGCCCGTGTCGTTGCGTACCGGCGCCAGGTTGTCCATGCCCAGCGCCGCGCAGAGCCCGGCGATGACGATCAGCGGGATGTAGACGGCGAGCACGATGCGCGGGTGGGTGGCCCCGGCGGTCGCGATGACGAGCAGCCCGACGAGCTGCACCACCGGTACGCCGATGTTGCCGCCGCCCGCGTTGAGTCCGAGCGCCCAGCCCTTCTTGCGGAGCGGGAAGAAGGCGTTGATGTTGGTCATCGAGGAGGCGAAGTTGCCCCCGCCGACCCCGGCGAGTGCCGCGACCAGGAGGAACGTGGTGTACGAGGTGCCGGGCTCCATGGCGAGCCAGGCGGCGCCGGCCGGGAGCAGGAGCAGCAGGCAGCTGATGACGCTCCAGTTGCGGCCGCCGAAGCGGGCGACGGCGAAGGTGTAGGGGATCCGGACGAGGGCGCCGACGAGGGTCGCCACCGAGATCAGGAAGAACTTGCCCGCGGGGTCCACTCCGTAGCCGGGGCCCATGAAGAGCACCATCACCGACCACAGGCTCCAGACCGAGAACCCGATGTGTTCGCAGAACACGGACAGGAAGAGGTTGCGCCGGGCGACGCGCTCGCCGGTCTCCCGCCAGAAGGTGTCGTCCTCGGGGTCCCACCGCTCGATCCAACGGCCAGCCATCATGCCTCCACGGTCGGTTCGCTTCACGTGACAGCGACCGTAGGGAGGGAGGGTTTCGGCCGCGTGCCGCCGGGTGACCGGGGTGCAACCTTGTCTTCACGGGGTCCGGGCGGCGGCGGTGAGACGGCCGCCGCCCGGGTCCGTCAGGCGGGCCAGAGCCGGGGCCGGCGCTTGGCGGCGACGTCCTCGACCCAGCCGAAGCACAGCACGCACAGGCCGATGAGGACCCAGGTCACGGCGAGTACCGGCCACGAGCTGTTGAGGAACTTGCCCGCGCCGGCGAGTGCGTCGATGCTCCACAGGTCGTCCCAGACGGTGGCTGCGACCAGGATGCACAGGTTGTGCCACAGGTAGACCGTCACGGCCCGCGAGTTGAGCAGGGTGATCAGGCGGTCCCAGCGGCGCAGCGGGGCCGGCCACTGCTCCCACGAGGGGCTGATGTGCAGCAGCAGGAGCACCGCGCCGAGCGACCACAGGGTCTGCGCGAGCGGGATCGAGTCGAGCTCGGTGTCGCCGGTGATCGAGAACCCGCCGCGCACCGCCCACCAGTAGCCGAGGGCCATCACGATGGGGGCGAGCGAGGGGATCAGGAAGTTCGGCAACTTCCGCGTGACGCCCGCCTGGTGGGCCATGCCGAGGATCCAGCAGGCGCCGAAGGTGGCGAAGTCGGTGAGCGCGGAGTCGATGCGCTCGGGCAGGCCCAGGTCCACGAAGTCCACGAGCGCGGCGATCGCGACCGGGGCGAGGATCGTCAGCCACGGCAGGCGCCGCAGCAACGTCCGGAACAGCGGCGAGAGCAGCACGAACCACAGGTAGGCGCGCAGGTACCAGAGCGGTTCGGCCAGGTTGGCGCCCCAGTTGTCACCCAGTACGTGATGAATGCCGGGCAGCCCGGCCCCGTACGGCGGGTCGCTCAGCGGGACCACCCAGAACAGCAGGTGCCCCCACCACCAGGCGGGGTGCCCGTCGGAGTCGGGGCCCCAGCCCTGGGCGAGCATGCCGGTGATGCCGACCGCGCCGAGCAGCCACATCGGCGGCAGCAGCCGGCGCAGGCGGCCCCGTACGACCTGGACGGCGGGCCGCTTCAGGGAGCGGGCCATCAGGTTTCCGGCGAGCGCGAACATCACGCCCATGGAGGGGAAGGCGAGCGGCAGCCAGGCCCAGCCCATCAGGTGGTAGAGCACCACCCGGAACAGGGCGAGGGCGCGCAGGAAATCGAAGTACCGGTCGCGCGCGGGCGCCCGGGGCGCCGGGGCGGCGGGGGTGGCCGCCGCTCCCGGAACTTCCACGTACGAGGTCATCCCGCCGCCGCCTTCCGTGCGGCCGGGTTGCCCGGCGCCTCGACCACGCCGGTGCGGCGCAGCTTCTGCCAGCGAAGGCGGCCGCCGGTCACCGCGGTGATCCAGGACTGGAGCAGCACGACGTACATCAACTGCCGGTACAGGACCTGCTGGAGGGGCAGCGAGAGCAGATGCGTGAGCTTCTCCTTGTCGAGCCGGAAGGCGTAGGCCGCGCACACCGCCTGGATCATGAGCACGACGAGCCAGGCCACGATGGTCTGCTCGGTCTTGCCGAAGACGATTCCGTACAGGAGGAAGATGTCGATCAGCGGGGCGAGCAGCGGGGCCACCACCATGAACGCGGCGACGAGCGGCAGGCCGAAGCGGCCGAAGCGGCCGGATGCGCCGCGGTCCTTGATGGCGCCGCGGTGCTTCCAGATCGCCTGCATGGTGCCGTACGACCAGCGGTAGCGCTGCGACCAGAGCTGCTGGACGGATTCGGGGGCCTCGGTCCAGGCGCGGGCGTTCTCGCTGTAGACCACGCGCCAGCCGTCGCGGTGGATGGCCATGGTGATGTCGGTGTCCTCGGCGAGGGTGTCCTCGCTCATGCCGCCGACCCGCTCCAGGGCCTGGCGGCGGAAGGCGCCGACCGCGCCGGGGATGGTGGGCATGATGCCCATCAGGTCGTACATCCGGCGGTCGAGGTTGAAGCCCATCACGTACTCGATGTGCTGCCAGGCGCCGATGAGCGAGTCGCGGTTGCCGACCTTGGCGTTGCCCGCGACGGCGCCGACGCGCAGGTTACCGAAGGGCTGCACCAGTTCGCGGACGGTGGACGGCTCGAAGACGGTGTCGCCGTCCATCATCACGACGAGCTCGTAACGGGCGTGCGCGATCCCGTTGTTGAGGGCGGCGGGCTTGCCGGCGTTCTCCTGGCGCACCACGCGTACGTTGGGATAGCCGAGCGCCTCGACGATGTCGGCGGTCCCGTCGCTCGAACCGTCGTCGATGACGATCACTTCGATCGGATGATCGCTCGCCATGAGCGAACGAACAGTGTTGGCGATGCATTCGCGTTCGTTGTACGCGGGCACCAGGACCGAGACCGGTTCGGTGACCGGCGGGCCCCATTGGAAGTCCTTCTTGCGCACCTTGCGGGCGTGCACGAAGGACAGCACCAGCATCAGCCCGAAGCGGGCGAAGACCAGCACGCCGACGACCGCGAGGCCGGCGACCAGGAAGTCGGTGGTGTGCTCGGCGACCTGGACGGCGCCCACGAAGGCCTCGCCCTTCCACAGGTCCATGCCCTTGACCGGGGTCAGCGCGCTGGGCGCGCCGAGCGCGGTGGTGAGGTTGACGAAGGTGTAGCCCGACTCCTGCATGTCCGGCAGGAACTTGTCGAGCGCGGCCACGGTCTGCGAGCGGTCGCCGCCGAAGTCGTGCATCAGGACGATGGCGCCCTTGTCGTCCTCCGGGGTGGCGTTGTGGATGATCTTCTTGACGCCGGGGCGCTGCCAGTCCTCACTGTCGGTGGAGTCGAGCGCCACGACGTAGCCCTTGCTGCCGACGTACTGGACGACCGGCCAGGTGTCGTTGTCCATGGCGTCGGCGAACGAGGAGTACGGCGGCCGGAACAGCGAGCTGTGCACGCCCGCGGCGCCCGCGAGCGCGAGCTGGTTCTCGGAGAGCTCGCGGTCGATGCGCGACTTCGACTGGTAGGACAGGTCGGGGTGGTTGAAGGTGTGCAGGCCCACCTCGTGGCCCTCGGCCACCATGCGCTTGATGAGGTCCGGGTAGCGCGAGGCGTTGGTTCCGGTCACGAAGAAGACGGCGTGCGCGTGGTACTTCTTCAGCTCGTCCAGGACCTTCGGCGTCCAGGTGGGGTCCGGGCCGTCGTCGAAGGTGATGACGATCTTGTGGTCCGGTATCTGCAGGCTGACCGGCTTGGCGG
The DNA here is from genome assembly GCF_045206365.1 of Streptomyces sp. NBC_00212. Lineage (NCBI taxonomy): Bacteria > Bacillati > Actinomycetota > Actinomycetes > Kitasatosporales > Streptomycetaceae > Streptomyces > Streptomyces sp. NBC_00212. Next base: position 5,359,721 of record NZ_CP108115.1, on the reverse strand, counting down.
CGTTGCGCGCGTCGATGACCGGCCCGCCGTCGATGATCTTCTCGGGCACCTTGTCGGTGGGTGCGGGGTCGCGTACGCGGTGGTCCGCCTGGATCTCGCTGTGCACATAGCCGCGCAGCATCAGCATCGCGACGAGCGCGACGAGCAGCAGCAGCGGCAGCAGATAGCGCATGGGCAGCCGCTTGCGTCGCGCTGGCCGCGGCTTGGCCTTGGTGGTTCTCATGGCAGGTGTCGTTACGCCTTCGGGCCGGTACGCCGTGGTGGCCGTACGGGGTTGGTGCCAAGCGCTCCGCGGGATGTGGAGCGCGTCGAGTGCGGGCCGGTGGGCTGAGAGCCTGTGTCTAAATCCCGCGCGGGCCCGGGCGGGGTTTAGACACAGGCTCTGACTTCACCAAGACCGCTCAGGGCGCCGTCCGGACCACTGCGGGCGGGCCGGGACGGCGGTGCTCAGGCGCCGGTCTTGCCGGCGGAGGGGGAGGCTGCCCGCGTGACCGGCTTGTGCGAGGTGCCGGGACGCGGGGAGACCTTGGAGTTCACCGGGCTGTGCCCCGTGACGGGGGTGGCGCTGTGCGAGGACTTGGAGGACTTCGGCGAGGGCGCCTTGGAGGCGCTGTGCACGGGGACCACGGCCTTCTTCGAGGGCGACGCCTTCGGCTGCGGGGCCGCCGAGGCGGTCGCCTTGGGCGGCGCCGTCACGGCGTCGGCCTTGTCGGGCAGGTTGAGACCGGGGGCGCGGGCGCTGCCGCCGAGCAGCGAGCCGACGAGCGCCACGGCGAAGCCGGTGGCGGCGAGCCCGAAGAGCCAGCCGAGCCAGCGCAGCTTCTTGCCGCGCTTCCCGCTGACGTCGACGAACACGGCCTGCTCGGCCGAGGCCGCCCGCAGCGGCTTGAAGATCGGGATCTTCTGGGTCATGGACCGCGAAACGGGCGCGGGCTCGGGATGGAGCTCGGGATGGAGCTCGGAATCGGGGTTGGCCAACTGCTGTGTGGGCGCGGTCGCGTGCGGCTCGGGCCTGGCCACCCGCGGATCGGGCTTGACCAGCCGCGGATCGGTCCTGACCGCCTTCGGTTCAGGCTTGGTCAACCGCGGATCGGGCTTGGTCAGCCGCCGCGTGGGCGTGGTCAACTCCTCGGCGAACACGCCGAGTTGCATCGTCTGGTCGCGTGGCGGCTGGTCACCCACCGGGTGGCCTGGGCGGGGCTGTCCGCCCGGCCCGTTGGATATCCGACTGTCCATGTTCGTACGCACTCCCTGAAATGTGTTTCGCGGGTTGCGCGCACGACTCCCGGGCGCCACCATCCGGAACGGGGAAATCCCACCCGTTCCGAGCGCCCCCACTATCCCGCCGCACCCGGGCGATGAATGTAGCGCACGTGGCTGTGGACATGTGTTCACGTATCGCGCGATGTTCGCCTTCGGCGGGCCACATGCGGGGCATCAGCCGCCATCAGGGACATGTCGGGCTCCGGCAGCCAGCTTTCGGCGGGCTTTTCCAGCCAGCCGTGCGCCGCTGAGGCTTCGTTGGCGACCCGCCGCAGGACGTCCACGCCAGGATGCGAGAGCCCCTTGCGCCACACCAACGACACCGGAGCCAGCGGTACGGGTCCGGTCAGCGGGCGCACGACCATGCCGGGCACGTCCATGAACTCGGTGCTGGCCAGGACCGACCAGCCCTGCTTGCGCACCACCCGGACGAACTCCTCCTCCCCCGCGATCTCCGGGAACGGCGCCGCCATCTCGATGCCGCGCCCGGCGAAGAGCCGTTCGGCGAGGTCGGTCCACTCGGCGGTGGCCGGATTTCCGGCCGCCGCGTACAGCGTCTCCCCGGCCAGCGCGTCCAACGGCACCTCGGCGAGCCCCGCGAGCCGGTGCTCCCGGTCGAGCAGCACCGCCATCCGCTCGTAGCGCACCGGCTGGTGGCCGAGCCCCGCGAGCACCGCCGGGTCGAGCCCGGCCACCCGGCCGAAGGACACGTCGAGCCGCCCGGCCAGGATCTCGGCGGCCGCGCCGGTGAGCCCGCTGATGAACCGGGCCACGAACTCGACGCCAGGCGCCTGTTCGCGGGCCTCGGCGAGCACCCGCGCCCCGGTGCCGACGGGCGCCGAAACGTCCACGAGCAGCGGCCGCGCGGACCCTGCGCCGGCCCACGCGGCACGCAGCTCGTCGTGGGCGGCGAGCACCTTGCGGGCGTACGGCAGCAGCCGCGCCCCGTCCGCCGTGAGCGCGACGGCCCGGGTGGTCCGCACGAAGAGTTCGGCGCCCAACTCCCGCTCCAGGCGCCGGACATCGCGGCTCAGCGCCTGCTGGGCGACGAACAGCCGGGCGGCGGCGCGGGTGAAGTGCAGTTCGTCGGCGACGGCGGCGAACGAGCGAAGGAGCCGCGGGTCCAGGTCGTGGGGCACGAGGGGGAAGTCAACAACATCAGGGGCGTTGACAACAAGGGTGCGTGAATGGTCCCTGATCAGGTGTTGGACCCCATCACCAGGGCGTCGCGAGGATCGGGGCATGCCGCAAACGACCCCGCTCGCCCGCCGCCCGAACCCCTACATACGCCTCTTCCGCACCCCCGGCGCCCGCGCCTTCACGCTCGGCAACCTCGTCGCCCGGCTCCCCATGGGCATGTTCAGCGTCAGCGCCGTGATCATGATCGCGGGCGCGCGCGGCTCGTACGCCCTCGCAGGCGCCGTCACCGCCACCGGCCTCGCCGCGACCGCGCTCGTCGCCCCGTGGACGGCCCGGCTCGTCGACCGGCACGGCCAGGCCCGAATTGCCGTACCCGCAACGGCAGTTGCTGTCCTCGGCTCACTGGCCCTGCTCCTGTGCGTGCACTTCGGCGCCCCGGACTGGACCCTGTTCGCCGCGTACGCCGCGACCGCCACCACCCCCAACACCGGCGGCATGTCCCGCGCCCGCTGGGCCCACCTGCACCGCGATGATCCGGCTGCCCTACACACGGCCAACTCCTTCGAGCAGGCCGCCGACGAGCTCTGCTTCATGCTCGGCCCGGTCGCCGCGGCCTTCCTCTGCTCGGCCCTGTTCCCCGAGGCCGGCACGCTGGTCGGCACGGTCCTGCTGATGACGGGCATGCTGCTCTTCACCGCCCAGCGCACGACCGAGCCGCCCGCCGCACCCCGTACGCCGGCCGCCAAGTCCCCTTTGAGAGCAAGGGGGTTCGCCCCGCTCCTCGCGGTCTTCCTCGCCACCGGCGTGGTGTTCGGCTCCCTGGAGGTCGTCACCATCGCGTACGCCGACGGGCTGGGCCACCCCTCAGCGGCAGGCGGGGTGCTCGCGCTCCAGGCGGCCGGATCGTGCGTCGCCGGACTCCTGTACGGGACAGCGCGCCCGGCCCGGGGCACGTCCCGGCGGCTCGTCGGCTGCGTCGGGGCCATGACCGTACTGATGTGCCTGCCGCTGCTCGCGGCTCGGAGCGGCGGCTCGCTCGCGGTGCTCGCGGCGGCCCTGTTGTGCGCGGGCGCCGCCACCGCGCCCACCATGGTCACCGGCATGACGCTGGTCCAGCGCCGCACCCCCGAGGGCCAGTTGAACGAGGGCATGACCCTCGCCGTCACCGCGATCCTCGGCGGCATCGCAGTGGGCTCGGCCACCGGCGGCCAGGCCATCGAGCAAGCGGGCGCGGACATGGGCTACTTGGTCCCGGTCTGCGCGGCGGCCGTCGCCCTGGTGGTGAGCGTGGCCGGATCCGGACGGTACGCTGCACCGCCCCGCCGGTAAGCGGGACGTCCCCCTCCGCTTGAGCATGACCACGTATCAGGAAGGCCCATCCCCATGGCCATGAAGAAGTCGACCATCCAGCAGCAGGTCGCCGAGGCGATCGCGCAGGCCAACCCGCAGGATCGCCCGATCGTCATGATCCAGGCGGTGGCGGGCCCCAGCGTCTGGCTGATGAGCATGCTCGGCCTCATAGGCCAGTGCTTCCTGACGTACTACTTCATCACCGTGACCCAGCAGGCCGTGCTCCTGCACCGGGCCAGCCGCTGGAACAACCGGCCGCAGGAAATCGTCACGGCGATCCCGCCGGCCGAGGCGATGCGGATGATCAGCGACGTACGGCGGAACACCCTGTGGAGCTCGTTCCGCTGCCAGCTGCCGGGACAGCCGAAGCCGACCCGCATGAACGTGCACCGCCTGTGGCGCAACGAGATGGACCAGCTCCTCGGCATGCTGACCGGCGAGCCGGTCGCCTGACCCGGCCCCGGACACGACAAAGGCCCCGCTGTCGAAACAGCGGGGCCTTCGCCTACATGGGAATTGTGGAGATGGCGGGAATCGAACCCGCGTCCAACGGTGCAAAAACAGGGCTTCTCCGTGTGCAGTTCGCTGCGATTTTCTCGGCCCCGGCAATCACGCGAACAAGTCGCCGACGGGCCCAGCCACTGTTTGATTTCCTTCTAAACCCCGTGACCGGGTCTAGAAGTTTAGTTCCCTAGCTGATGCCAGGATCCGGGTCGGGAACAGCCCCGGGCTGACACTTCGCAAGTCGCTACTTAGGCAGCGAGGGCGAAGGAATCGCGCTTGGTGTTGGCGATTATTGTTTGCGACATATGGTTTACGAGATCATTGCCGCTTCCTCGACACGCTTCCCCTGCTTCGACATCCGCTGTCGAAACCGATCATCCCCATGTGGTGTTTTCAAAAGGCGCCCCTGCGGTGAGGGACTGATGCCATCGTACGTGACCAACGGCCGAGGGTGCCAGCCTATTCCGCGCGGGCCCCGGCACGGGTCCGGCGCAGGCTCGACCCGGCGCGGGTCTAGCGCAGGCTCGCCCGCTCCTTGCGCTTGACCGCCGAGATGGCTCGGTCCGTCTCGCGCCGGTCCTGCTTCTCGCGCAGCGTCTGCCGCTTGTCGTACTCCTTCTTGCCCTTGGCCAGCGCGATCTCGATCTTGGCCCGGCCGTCCTTGAAGTACAGGGCGAGGGGCACGATCGTGTGGCCCGACTCCCCCGACTTCGACTCCAGCTTGTCGATCTCGACCCGGTGCAGGAGCAGCTTCCGCTTGCGCCGCGCGCTGTGGTTGGTCCAGGTGCCCTGCGCGTACTCCGGCACGTGCACGTTGTGCAGCCAGGCCTCGCCGCCGTCGATCTGGACGAACCCGTCGACCAGCGAGGCGCGGCCCTGGCGCAGCGACTTCACCTCGGTGCCGGTGAGCACGAGACCGCACTCGTAGGTGTCGATGATGAGGTAGTCGTGCCGTGCCTTCTTGTTCTGCGCGACCAGCTTGCGCTTGCTGTCCTTCTCTTTGTCCTTGCCCGTGTTCTTAGCCATAGTGCAGCCATTTTCGCACCCTGGCGCAAGAGGTTTAAGACGTGCCGCCCAGACCGCTCAGGACGGTCTTCGCGTGTTCGAGGGGGCGGTCGGTGACCGGAAGGTCGGGGGTGATGCCCTTGCCGTCGAGGCCGTGGCCCGAGGGGGTGCGGTAGTGGCCGACGGTCAGCTCGGCGACCGAGCCGCCCGCGAGGCCGGTGGGCATCTGGACCGACCCCTTGCCGAAGGTGCGCGAGCCGACGGTGACCGCGCGGCCGCGGTCCTGGAGCGCGCCGGTGAGGAGTTCGGCCGCGCTCATGGTGCCGCCGTCGATCAGCACGACCAGGGGTCTCGCGCCGTCCCCGTCGCCGGCCGCGTACAGGGCCTGCTGCTTGCCGTGCACGTCGTACGTGGCGACCAGGCCGCCGTCGAGGAAGGCGGAGGCGGCGGTGACGGCCTCGCCGACCAGGCCGCCGCTGTTGCCCCGCAGGTCGAGCAGGATCCCGGCGTCCTTGGGTGCCTGGCGCACCGCGGCGCCCACCCGCTCGCCCGACCCCTTGGTGAAGGCTGTCACCTTGATCATGACGACCTTGGCGGAGAGCTTTTCGACGGCCACGTCCTGGGTGTCGAGGACCGCCCGGTCCAGCGTCTGCCGCCAGCTGCGCGAGCCGCGCTGGAGGCCGACGACGACCTTGCTGCCCGCCGCGTCGCCGCGAAGCCGGGAGACGGCCTCGGTGACGGGCTGCCCGTCGGCGGACCAGTGGTCGATGCTGCGCAGGAAGTCGCCGGCTTGGACGCCGGCGCGGGCGGCGGGGCCGCCGGTCTGCACCCGGGTCACCTGGGTGCGGCCGTCGGCGGTGCGCGCGACCCAGAGGCCGACGCCGGTGTAGCGGCCGTCGAGGGCGTCCGTGTACTGCTCGTACTGGTCCTTGTCGTACACCGCTCCCCAGCGGTCCCCGCTGCGGCCCACGGCCTCCTCGGCGGCGCGGGTGGCGGACTTGCCGTCGGCCTGCGCCTCGGCGGCCGCCCGGGTCACGTCCTCGGCGGTGCGGTCGCCCCGGCGGGTGGTGTGTCCCGGGCGCGGGTCGAGGGCGGCCGCCGCGGTCCCGGCTGCTAATGCGGGTGGTCTCTGCTCGACGCGCGGCAGGCAGTTGGTGGCTGCCGCCGTCACCAGGACGCTCGCGAAGACCAACGCCAGAGCCGCCCCGCGGCGCACGCCGCGGGGCCTGGGACAGAGCTCCGGGCCCGACATGGCGCCGAGTCTAGGACAAACGTCGGGCGCCGTAGGGGCTGTTGCTCCTACGGCGCCCGGGGCGCATGTCACACGCGGGGTTCGGACACGGGCTCAGACCTTGAGGTACTTGCGCAGCGCGAAGAAGGCCGCGAGCGCGGGCATCAGGACGCTCGCCGCGAGCACCAGCGGCAGCTTGGCCAACACCGCGTCCCAGCCGATGAAGTTGATGAGGTTCAGCTTATGCGCCAGGTCGAGCCCGTGGTCGATCATGAAGTAGCGGCCGACGACCAGGAAGCCCGCGGCGGCCACGCCGCCCATCAGCCCGGCGAAGGCGGCCTCCATGATGAACGGCGCCTGGATGTAGAAGCTGGAGGCGCCGACCAGGCGCATGATCCCCGTTTCGCGCCGCCTGCTGAAGGCCGAGACGCGCACGGTGTTGACGATCAGCATCAGCGCGACGATCAGCATCACGAACATGACCAGCATCGCCGCCACGTTCATGCCGTTGAGCAGCCCGAAGAGGTTCTCCAGGATGCCCTTCTGGTCCTGTACGGACTGGACGCCGTCGCGGCCGGCGAAGGCGGTGGCGACCACGGCGAACTTCTCCGGGTCCTTGAGCTTGACCCGGAACGACTCCTGCATCTGGTCCGGGGTGATGGAACCTGCCATCGGGGAGCTGCCGAACTGCTCCTTGTAGTGCTTGAACGCTTCGTCGGCCGACTCGTACGACACCGTCTGGACGACGTCCAGCTTCTTGAGGTCGGCCTCGATGTCCTTCTTCTGCTGGGCGGTCACCGCGCCCTTGGCGCACTTGGCGACGCTCTCGGCGTCGGCCTTGTTGCAGAGGAAGATGGAGACGTTGACCTTGTCGTACCAGTAGCCCTTCATGTTGTTGACCTGGTCCCGCATCAGCAGCGAACCGCCGAACAGGGCCAGCGAGAGGGCGACGGAGACGACGACGGCGATCGTCATGGTCAGGTTGCGGCGGAGACCGACCCCGATCTCCGAGAGAACGAACTGAGCGCGCATGGCGACGATTTCAGCCTTTCAGTGCTCGACGAGTGCTCTACGGCGCTCAGTGCTGGTAGCCGTAGACGCCGCGCGCCTGGTCTCGTACGAGACGGCCGGACTCCAGCTCGATGACGCGCTTGCGCATCTGGTCGACGATGTTCTGGTCGTGGGTCGCCATGATTACGGTGGTGCCGGTCCGGTTGATCCGGTCGAGCAGCTTCATGATGCCGACGGAGGTCTGCGGGTCGAGGTTGCCGGTCGGCTCGTCCGCGATGAGCAGCATGGGCCGGTTCACGAAGGCGCGGGCGATGGCCACGCGCTGCTGCTCACCGCCGGAGAGCTCACCGGGCCTGCGGTCCTCCTTGCCGCCGAGCCCGACGAGGTCGAGCACCTGCGGCACGGCCTTGCGGATCTCGCCGCGCGGCTTTCCGATGACCTCCTGGGCGAACGCGACGTTCTCCGCGACGGTCTTGTTGGGGAGCAGCCGGAAGTCCTGGAAGACGGTGCCCAGTTGGCGCCGCATGTGCGGCACCTTCCAGTTGGAGAGCCGGGCCAGATCCTTGCCGAGCACGTGCACCTGCCCGTGGCTGGCGCGCTCTTCGCGCAGGACGAGTCTCAGGAAGGTCGACTTCCCGGAACCGGAGGAGCCGACGAGGAAGACGAACTCCCCCTTCTCGATGTCGAGGGAGACTTCCCGCAGGGCTGGTCGGTTCTGCTTGGGATAGGTCTTGGAGACATTGTCGAATCGGATCACGGGTGCACCACGGTCGGCCGGGGGTATAGGTGTCCGTGACCTTACGCGAACGGAAGGAGCCCGCGCAGGCCGCGTCCGGGGATGCACCTTATGTCCCCTGGGTTACAGGGGCGGGACCGGGATGAATCAGGCGGGGCGCGCCGAAACGCGCGGGAGCTGGCACAGTGGTAGGGGGAACGGTTGCGTTTCCCTGAGCGTTGAGCGGAGAGATAGCGGTTTGACAGCTGTATGCGCCGGCTCCGCCGCGCGGGAGGAGGAGAGCGCATGACCTATGACCGATTGGTGTGCGCCAACTGCGCGGCGCCCGTGAGCGAGGGCCGCTGTCGCGTCTGCCGGGCGAACCGGGAGCGCCTGCAGCAGGAGAGCCAGTGGGGGGCCCTGAGCCCCGCGGCGCTGGTGACCCTGCTGATCGTCCTGATAGGGGCCTTTGCCCTGCTGGCCCACCAGACCGTCTGATCCGTCGGTCCGTACGCGAAGAGGGCCCCGGGTGCTTGATGGCACCCGGGGCCCTCTTGTGCGTCAGCTAGCGCTTACGCAACGTTACGGCCGCCCGCGAGGCGCGGCATGAAGCGGAAGCCGATGCCACCCGCGATCATGGTCGCGGCGCCGACCAGCAGGAAGGTGGTCCCGCCCGCACCGGTGGCGGCGAGCTCCTCCTTCTGCTTGCCCTGCTCGACCGGCTGCGACCCGACGGTGTCGGGGTTGGTGCCGGTGTTGCCGGTGGAGCCCGTGGTGCCGGTGGAACCGGTCGAGCCCGTGGAACCGGTGCTGCCCGTGGAGCCCGTCGAACCGGTGGAGCCGGTCGAACCGGTGCTGCCCGAGGTACCCGAGGTGGTGGAACCGGTGCTGCCCGTGGAACCGGTGCTGCCGGTCGAACCCGTCGAACCCGTCGAACCGGTGGAGCCCGTGCTGCCGGTGGAACCGGTCGAGCCCGTGGAACCGGTGCTGCCCGTGGAGCCCGTGGAGCCCGTGGAGCCCGTGGAGCCCGTCGAACCGGTGGAGCCGGTCGAACCGGTGCTGCCCGAGGTGCCGGAGGTGGTGGAACCGGTGGTGCCCGAAGTCGTCGACCCCGTGCTGCCCGACGTGGTGGAGCCCGTGGTGCCGGTGGTGCCCGAGGTCGTCGACCCCGTGGTGCCCGAGGTGCCGGAGGTCGTGGACCCCGTGGTGCCCTCGGAGGTGGTGGAACCGGTCGTACCCGAAGAGGTGGTCGAGCCGGTCGTGCCCTCGGAGGTGGTGGAACCGGTGGTGCCCTCGGAGGTGGTCGAGCCCGTGGTGCCCTCGGAGGTCGTGGAACCGGTCGAACCATCGGTGGTCGAACCGGTCGTCTGGCCGCCCGTGGTGTCGCACAGCGGCGTACCCGGGATGCAGGGCTCGTCGTAGGTGCTCTTGGCCTTGCCGTCGTTGGAGTCGAAGCCGACGGCCTGGGCCGCCCCCGCGGCGGTCAGGGACGCGCCGGCGGCAATCACCGCACCGGCTGCTATCCGCGCGACGCGGACCCGCGTGTTCTTGGTCATCTGCCTGCTACCCCCAGTAGCTGTCTCGTCGTGGAGCAGCGCCCGGGGCGGCAACGCCAGGGAGAGCGATTGGGCCCCTCCCCCGTCACACACGCCCCAGAAATACGCATGCCGCGCGTTAGCTTTGCCAGTTTTAAAGATGACGTCAAGGTCGTTGCGCACGCAATGCCCGAAATCGCCCTACTTGCCGGGCGTACGGGAATACGACTGTGACAGAAGGCCGGAACTGACGCCCTTCACAAGAGAGTTCGGATGTCGACAAAGCGCCGAGTCGCCCAATTCCCGCTTGCGCCAGCGAATTCAGCCCCGGGACACGTTCTCGCCCCGCTCCCCTACGGAACGGTCACCACCGGCACACGTAACCACCACAACAGAAGACGCCGGGTCCCTTTTCGGGGCCCGGCGTCGTCGTGTGCTCAAAGCACGGCGGTAACTGGCTTACTTCTCCTGCTGCTTGCGCCAGCGGATGCCCGCTTCGAGGAAGCCGTCGATCTCGCCGTCGAGGACCGCCTGCGGGTTGCCGACCTCGAACTCCGTGCGGAGGTCCTTGACCATCTGGTACGGGTGCAGGACGTACGAACGCATCTGGTTGCCCCAGGAGTTGCCGCCGTCGCCCTTGAGCGAGTCCATCAGCGCCTGCTCCTCCTGGCGGCGGCGCTCTAGGAGCTTGGCCTGGAGGACGTTCATGGCGCTCGCCTTGTTCTGGATCTGCGAGCGCTCGTTCTGGCAGGAGACCACGATGCCGGTCGGGAGGTGCGTGATGCGGACCGCGGAGTCCGTGGTGTTGACGCCCTGGCCGCCGGGGCCCGACGCGCGGTACACGTCGATGCGCAGCTCGGACTCGTCGATCTCGACGTGGTCGGACTGCTCGACGACCGGCAGCACCTCGACGCCCGCGAAGGACGTCTGGCGGCGGCCCTGGTTGTCGAAGGGCGAGATGCGGACCAGGCGGTGCGTGCCCTGCTCCACGGAGAGCGTGCCGTAGGCGTAGGGCGCGCTGACGACGAAGGTGGTCGACTTGATGCCGGCCTCTTCCGCGTACGAGGTCTCGTACACCTCGGTCTTGTAGCCGTGGCGCTCGGCCCAGCGCAGGTACATGCGCTGGAGGCGCTCGGCGAAGTCGGAGGCGTCGACGCCGCCGGCCTCGGCGCGGATGTTGACCAGCGCCTCGCGGGAGTCGTACTCGCCGGACAGGAGGGTACGGACCTCCATCTCGTCCAGCGCCTTGCGCACGGACTCCAGCTCGGCCTCGGCCTCGGTGCGGGTGTCCGGGTCGTCCATCTCCTCGGCGAGCTCGAAGAGCACCCCGAGGTCGTCGATCCGGCCGCGCAGGGCCTCGGTCTTGCGCAGCTCCGCCTGGAGGTGCGAAAGCTTGCTGGTGATCTTCTGCGCCGCCTCCGGGTCGTCCCAGAGGGACGGGGCGGCCGCCTGCTCTTCGAGCGCAGCAATATCTGCCCTCATCGTGTCGAGGTCCAGGACGGCCTCGATCGACCCCATGGTCGAGGAGAGGGACTTCAGCTCTTCGGATACATCGACGACTGCCACGGGTCCAGCGTAACGGCTGCGCGCTCCGGCGTTCCCCGGGCGGCTTGATCATCGTGGCCTAGGGGACGACGGGCGCCGAGTTCTTGGTGTCCTGCGGTGGCGGCTGCTTGCCGGAGTCGTCGCTCAGGGCCAGCCAGCCGCCGACGCCGACCGCCGCCGCGAGCGCGACCGCGGCCGTGGTCAGGACGAGGCGGCGCTTGCGGACCTGGTCGGCGCGGTGGCGGGCCGAGCCGGGGCGCGGGGCGCCCGAGGAGCGGGGTGCGCGGGCGGTGCCGAGCGGGCCGCCGGCCAGCTCGTCGGGGCCGGGGACGCGCATGCTGGTGTGGGTGTCGCGGTTGGCGGAGTCGTGCTGCGCCCCTGGCACGAGCGGGACCGCGCCGCGGCGCGGAGCGGTGGGGGCGGTCGGGTACGGGTCCTCGTACGCCTCTTCGTCCTCGGTGCCCTCGGCGTCCGGCTCGTCCACGTCGAGCGGGGGCATGCCCGCGACCAGGGGGAGCAGTTCGCGCAGCCGGACCGAGAGTTCGGAGGCGCGAAGGCGGGATGCCGGGGCCTTGGCCAGGCACTGGACGATCAGCTGCCACAGCTCGTCGGGGATGCCGGGGAGCGGGACGACCGTCTCGGTCACATGACGGCGCAGTACGGCGCCGGGGTGGCCGCCGCCGAACGGGGTGAAGCCCGCGAGCAGCTCGTACAGGACCGTCGCGAGCGCGTAGATGTCGACGGCGGCGCGCGGCGGGAGGCCCTCGACGATCTCGGGGGCCAGGTAGTCCGGGGTGCCGATGATCCGCGTCGCCTTGGTGCGGCGCGGGGTGTCGATGAGCTTGGCGACGCCGAAGTCGGTGAGGAGCGCGGGGTGGGCGCCGCCGGGGCCGAGCGGCCCCTGCATGTCCAGGAGGATGTTCTCGGGCTTGACGTCCCGGTGCACCACGCCGGCCGCGTGGGCGGCGGCGAGGCCGTCGGCGACGTCGGCCGCGATGGCCACGGCCGCCTCGGGGGCGAGCCGGCGCTCGCGGTCCAGGCGGGTGCGCACGTCGGTGCCCCGGATCAGGTCCATGACCAGAGCGAGGTCGTTGCCGTCCACCACCAGGTCGCGCACGCCGACCACGTTGGGGTGGTCGAGGCCGAGCAGCGCGGTGCGCTCCTGCACGAAGCGGCCGACCAGCTCCTGATCGGCGGCCAGGTCCTCGCGCAGCAGCTTGATGGCGACGGGGCCATCGGGCCCTTCGCCGAGCCACACCGTGCCGGCGCTGCCGCGGCCCAGGATCTGGTGGGCGGTGTACCGGCTGCCGATATTCCGTGCCAAGACTGCTCCCTCAGCGGCTGGCTGTGCACGCTGAGGCTACGCGGCCGGGACGCCAACCTTCACTTCTGGCGCCGAAATCACCCTCTGGAAGTCGACAAATCCACGAAGTCGCGTCCCGGACCGACGGGGCGGAGCCCTTTGCTCACTGCTTTCCGGAGCCGCCGATGCTCTTGATCCAGCCGGATACCGTCGAAATCCCGTCACCGATGGCCTGCCAGTAGCTCTTGCCCTGGGCGACCCAGTCCTGGAGCGGGGTGAGCTCCCAGATCAGCCAGCCCGCGACGAACAGCAGCAGGAACGTGAACAGGCAGCCCTTGAGGCAGCCGAGACCCGGGATCCGCATCCGGTTCGGGCTGCGCCGACGCGGCTCGCGGGGCTCCCGCGGCTCACGGGCGGGGGCCTGCGGCTGCTGCGGCGGGGGCGCGTACTGCTGGCGCTGCGGCGCGTGCTGCTGCGGTTGCTGCTGCTGGTAGGGCTGCGGTTGCTGCTGGTAGGGCTGCGGCGGCGGGGCGTACTGCTGGTGCTGGGGCGGCCGGCCCTGCGGCGGGCGCTGCTGGGCGTAGCCCTGGGGCGGCTGCTGGCCCTGCTGGCCGTAGCCCTGCGGGGGCTGCTGCTGGCGGTGCGGGCGGCGGCGCAGCGGGTCCTGCTCGGGCGGCAGGTAGCCGACCTGGGTCTGCTCGTTGCGGTCGCGCGCCGCCTGGAGCTGGGACTGCCAGGGGTGCGGCTCCTGCGGCTGCGGCTGGTCCTGCGGGACCGGCGGCATGACGGCCGTCGGGTCGGCGTGCTGGGCCTGGCCCGTCTGCGGCAGCACCGAGGTGCGCGCGGCCGGGTCGTACGAGGCCGCGTTGCTCGGAAGCACCTGGGTCGGGTCGGCCGCGCCGGGGGCCTCGGGGACCGGGGCCGGCGCCGGGTCGGGCGCGAGCAGCGCGCCCACGCCGTCGGCCGCCTCGACCTGGGCCGCGGTGGAGTGGACGCCGATGCCGGAGGCGACGACGCGCAGCCCTCGCGCCAGGTTCTCGGCGCTGGGCCGGCGGTCCGGGTCCTTGCTGAGGCAGCGCTCGATGACCGTCCACAGCGGGGCCGGGACGGTGGTCGGCCGGCGCGGCTCCTCGCTCAGGTGGCGGTGCAGGACTTCGAGCGCGGTGCCGCCCGCGAACGGAGGCCGGCCCGTGACCAGCTCGTACAGCAGGATTCCGGCGCCGTAGATGTCGACGGCGGAGGTCTGCGGGCGGCCCTCGGCGGACTCCGGCGCGACATAGGCGGGCGTGCCCACGAACTCGTGCGTACGGGTCAGGCCCGGGGAGTCCGCCAGGCGCGCGATGCCGAAGTCGGTCAGCATCGGGTGCATCGCGCCGTCGCGCTCGTCCAGGAGGACGTTGGCGGGCTTCAGGTCGCGGTGGACGACGCCGTCGGCGTGGCTCGCGGCGAGCGCGTCGGCGATCTGCGCGGTGAGCAGGGACGCGGCGACCGGGGTGAGCGGGCCGTTCTCGCGGATGTAGCGGTGCAGGTCCGGACCGTCGATCAGGTCCATGACCAGAGCGAGCAGATCGCCCTCGACGACCAGGTCGCGGGTGCGCACGATGTTGTCGTGGCGCAGCCTCAGGAGCACGGAGCGTTCGCGCAGGAAGCGCATCACCACGTCCGCGTCGTTGGCGAGCTCCTCCTTGAGGACCTTGATCGCCACCGTCTCGCCCGGCTGGCCCGCCACGGACGCCTCGGAGCCCGCGGTCTCCCGCTGGCGGGCTCGCCAGACGGTGCCCGTGGCGCCGCGTCCGAGCGGCTCCTCGAGCAGGTACTTGCTGCCTACCGGCCGCACGTCATGCGCTCCCTGCTGCTCGCGTCCATTGCTGTGTGGGTTTCCGGCCCACTCTAGTGCCGCTCCCGATCGTGCCGACGGGTCGTGGGGTCGGCGCCACCAGCTTGTTCACCGTCTTCTCATGGTTCTCATGGAAGACGCGGTCTTCGCACAGAAGGTTGCCGAACGACCGTGCCCGGCACCTCCTCGAAATGCCCCACTCGGTCGCAACCAGCCACTTTTCCGTCCACATTTGCGTCCCGAGCCGACCAATCAAGATCAAATAAAGGTGGGCGACGGGCGTGTTGTCAGTGGCAGGTGCGAGGATGCCCTCAGCACGAATTGTGTGCCGGGTGGGGGGAATCACAGGGCTGTTCCTCCTCCTTGGCACCCCCGCGCAGAAGGGACCGCCGAGGCGATGCAGATCCGGCTGACCGTCCTCGCGCCGCGCAGCGGCCACGCTGCGGCGCGCGCCTGCGACGTGCTCGTCACCGCCCCGGCGGGGACGGCACTCGCGGCCGTCGCATCCGGCCTGGCCTCGGCCGCCTCGGGCGCGGAGGTCTCGGGCGCTTCCGTGGTGCTGTACGCGGGCCGCGAGCGGCTCGACGCCCAGCGCCGCATCCTGGGTGAGCCACCCCTGGTGGACGGAGCGGTGCTCTCGCTCGCCTCCCCCGCCGAGGACGAGCCGGCCCACGACGGCCCGGCCCCGGCCCGGCTGCACGTGGTGGCGGGTCCCGACGCGGGCGGCGTCCACCTGCTGCACGGCGGCCGCATCGGCATCGGCCGCGCCACGGAGTCGGACGTCCCGCTGGACGATCCCGACGTCTCGCGCCAGCACTGCGAGGTGACGGTCGGCGAGGACGGCCGGGTGAGCGTCGCCGACCTGAACTCCACGAACGGCACCCGCCTCGACGGCCGGGAGATCGGCGCCCGGCCGGTCCGGCTCGCGCCCGGCGCGCTGCTGCGGGTCGGCGAGTCCGCCCTGCGGCTCTCCCCCGGCGGCCCCGAGGCGGAGCCCTCCCTCGCCACCGTCCCGGACGGCGACGGCCACCTCCGGGTCACCCCCCGCACGACAGGCGCCGAACAGGCCGGTCCCGCCCCGCAGTTGAGCCCTCCGTCGGGCGATACGGCCTACGCCTTCGGCCACTCGGCGCCCCCTCTCAGTACGCCCGGCGGGCGTGAGGAGGCGCACGGCGGCGGGTTCGACGCGCTGGGGGCGCCCTCCGGGTACGGGCACGACGGCCGCGACGACCACCGGGAGGCGGCGCCGCCGAGCAGGCGGCAGGGCACGCCGATACGCGGCACCCGGCTCCCCGAAGGCCTGCCCGGGCCGGACGAGGCCGAGCACTCCCGAGCGGACGCGGCCGACGCCGGCCGAAGGCGCGGCGGGATAGGCGCCTGGGCCCGGCGGCTGGCCGGCGGCCGCGGCGAGGTGGCGCCCGAGGAAGCACCCGCGGAGCCGCAGCGGCCCCCGGCCGAGCCCGCACCCGAGAGCTGGCCCGACCCGGCCGCGCTGCTCCTGACCGCGCTCGGCCCCGGCCCCCGGCTCTGGGAGCGCGAGCCCGGCCATCCCGAGGCGCTCGCCGTCCGGGTCGGCACCGCGGACCGGGGCGAGCTGGCGGCCGTGCCGGTCACGGTGGGGCTGCGCGAGGCGGGCTCGCTCGGGCTCGCCGGGCCCCGCGAGCGGCTCGCGGGACTGGCCCGCTCGGCGATCGCCCAGCTGGCCGCGCTGCACGCGCCGACCACCCTGGAGATCGTCCTCATCAGTACGGACCGGGCGCGCCCCCTCCAGGCGCGGACCGCCGAGTGGGACTGGCTGGGCTGGCTCCCCCAGGTCCGCCCCGCGCACGGCCAGGACTGCCGGCTGCTCCTCGCCTACGACCGCGACCAGGCGACGGCACGCACGTCCGAGCTGGTCAGACGGCTCGACGCGGGCCCGCTCGGCCCGGCCTGGGCCTCGGCGGACCGGAGCGCGGTGGCCGAGGCCGCCGCCCGCTACGAGGGCCCGCTCACGGTGGTCGTCGTCGACGGCGACCCGGGTTCGGCCCCGCTGCGCGAGACCACCGCGCGCCTCGCCGCGGCCGGCGCCGCGGCCGGCATCCATCTGCTCTGCCTCGCCGACGCCCCGCCCGCATCGGCGGCCTCCCCCGTCGCGGCGACGTACGAGACGGCGTGCGCGGCCTCGCTCGCGTTCCGCGAATGCGGGGCGGTCGCCCTGCTCAGCGGTGATGTGGCCACCGCTCTGCGGCTGCTGCGCATCGCGGGCGGCCGGCCGGCCGGGCACGGCACGGTGGCCACGATGGACGCGGTGTCGCGCGCCTGGGCCGAGCGGTTCGCCCGCGCGCTCGCCCCGCTGCGTACCGGCGACGGCACGGCGGCCTCGGCCGGGCGCCTCGCCTCCTCACTGCCCCAATCGTCCCGGCTCCTTGACGAGTTGGGCCTTGCCCGGGCCACCCCGGCATCCTTGATGGCCCGTTGGGAGTCGGCGCCGGACGGGGCGGTCGTGCTCGGCACCGGGCCGCGCGGCCCGGTCGGCGTGGACCTCGCGTCCGACGGCCCCCACCTCCTGGTCGAAGGACCGCCCGGCAGCGGCCGCACCGAGCTGCTGCGGGCCGTCGCCGCCTCGCTCGCCGCGGGCGCCCGGCCCGACCGCCTCGCCCTGATCCTGGTCGACGGAGCGGGCGGCGAACGCGGCGAGGGCCTTCGCCCCTGCACTGAACTCCCGCATGTGTCAACCCACTTGATCGCTTCCGACCCCGTACGGATGCGGGAGTTCGCGCAGGCGCTGGGGGCCGAGCTGAAGCGCCGGGCCGAGGTGCTCGGCGGGCTCGGCTTCGCACAGTGGCAGACCCAGCGCGAGGTCGCCGGGCGCCTGGTGGGGCAGCGGCAGGCGCCCGCCGTGGAGAGCCGGGGCGACCTCGACCCGCCGGGCAGCAGCACGCTGCGGCTGCGCCCGGTGGCCCGCAGCCGCACCGAGGAGGGGCCCGCGCTGCCCCGCCTGGTCGTCCTGGTCGACGATCTGGACGCGCTGGTGGCGCCCGCGCTCGGCAGTCCCGGGCGGCCTGCCGCGGGTTCGGTCGTACGGGCCCTGGAGGCGGTGGCCCGCGAGGGCGAGCGGCTCGGGGTGCACCTCGTGGCGGCCTCGGCCCGGCCCGACCGCACAGCCGACACGGAGCTCGCGCGCGGTGCCCGGCACCGGGTCGTCCTGGACCCGCCGCCCGCATCGCCCTCTCCGGAGGAGCCGTCGCCGGGGCGGGGGCGGCTGCATCAGGCGGACGGGGTGTCCGTGCCGTTCCAGGGCGGCCGGGTCACCGGGCGCATACCGCGCACCGCGACGCAGCGGCCGACCGTCGTGGTCCTGGAGTGGGAGCGGATGGGCGACCCGCCGGCCCGAAGGCCGGTCCGCGAGCTCGGCAACGGCCCCACCGACCTCGCCCTGTTGGCCAGCGCCCTCGACCGCGCGGCGTCCTTGGTCAACGCGCCTTCGGTGCCGCCGCTGCCGTGACGGCGGGGCCGCCGCCCGCGGCCCCGATGGATCAACCCGGCTGCAAAGGGAGGCAGTTGGGACATCCCGCGACGCCCAACGTCACAAGCCCATCACGATCACCAACTGGACGGCGAAGGCGGTATTGCGGCGCCCCCACACCGGGCGTAGGACTGTCGCACGGGACGAGAGCGGCGGCGCCTGCGTCACCGGGCGCGGCGGTTCGTACGCGCACGGGAGAGACGGGGCACGCATGCGCAGCACTCGTACAGGCCGCACCACCACACGCACCACGACGACTGGTCGCACCCTCATATCCGCCCTCGCCATCAGCGGTCTCGCGCTCGGCGCGGCCGCGTGCAGCAGCGGCGACGGCAAGAAGAGCGGCCCGTCCGCCAGCGCCTCGACCTCCGCGTCCACGGGCGGCGGGGTCCAACTCCCCAAGCTCAACGGGGAGAAGATCGAGGTCGCCGCCGTGTGGACGGGGCCCGAGCAGGCCAACTTCGTGAAGGTGCTCAAGGAGTTCGAGGCGCGGACCGGGGCCACCGTCACCTTCGTGCCCGCCCAGGACCCCATCGTCAACTTCCTCGGCACGAAGATCGCGGGTGGCAGCCCGCCCGATGTGGCGATGCTGCCCCAGGTCGGCGCGATCCAGCAGGCCGTGGCGAAGAAGTGGGCCAAGCCCGCCGGGCCCGAGGCGAAGGCGCAGCTCACCGCGAACTACTCGAAGGTGTGGCAGGACCTGGGTTCGGTCGACGGCACCCAGTACGGGGTGTACTTCAAGGCCGCCAACAAGTCCCTGATCTGGTACAACACCAAGGTCTTCGAGAGCGCGGGCGTCAAGGTCCCCGCGACGTGGAAGGACTTCCTCAGCACCGCCGACACCATCTCCGCCTCCGGCGTGACCCCGGTGTCCATCGGTGGCGCGGACGGCTGGACGCTCACCGACTGGTTCGAGAACGTCTATCTCTCCCAGGCCGGGCCCGAGAAGTACGACCAGTTGGCCAAGCACGCGATCAAGTGGACCGACCCGTCCGTGAAGGACGCGCTCACCACCCTCGCCCAGCTCTTCGGCAAGCCGAATCTCATCGCGGGCGGCACCAACGGCGCGCTCCAGACCGAGTTCCCGGCCTCCGTGACGCAGACCTTCACCGGTGGCGACCAGCCCAAGGCCGGCATGGTCTTCGAGGGCGACTTCGCCTCCGTCAACATCGCGGAGACCAACGCCAAGATCGGCACCGACGCCAAGGCGTTCCCGTTCCCGGCCGTGGGCGACAAGGCCCCGGTCGTGACGGGCGGCGACGCGGCCGTGGCCCTGAAGGACACCAAGGGCGCCCAGGCGCTGCTGACGTGGCTCGCGTCCACCGACGCCGCGCAGATCTGGGCGAAGGCCGGCGGCTTCGTCTCGCCCAACAAGTCCCTGGACTTCGGCGCGTACCCCAACGACGTGCAGCGCGACATCGCCAAGTCGCTGATCGCGGCCGGTGACAACGTGCGCTTCGACATGTCGGACCAGGCCCCGCAGTCCTTCGGCGGCACCCCCGGCAAGGGCGAGTGGAAGGACCTCCAGGACTTCCTCAAGAACCCGTCCGACATCGCAAGCACCCAGTCCAAGCTGGAGGCCGACGCGGCCGCGGCGTTCAAGAACTGATCCGGCGATGACGACCGCCACGGCGGGAGGCGCCCCGCCTCCCGCCACACCGCCCGCACCCAGGACCGTCAAGAGCGTCACCGGCACCCGCAAGTGGATCGCGGCAGCCTTCCTGCTGCCCGCGCTCGTGCTGCTCGGTGCGCTCGTGGTCTATCCGATCGGATTCTCGATCTATCGATCGTTCTTCGATCAGTCCGGCCATTCGTTCGCCGGAATCGACAACTACAAGACGCTGTTCACCGACCACACCATCCGCACCGCCGTGAAGAACAACGCGATCTGGGTCGTCTGCGCCCCGACGATCGCCACCGCCCTCGGCCTGATCTTCGCCGTACTGACCGAACGGGTGCGCTGGGGAACGGCGTTCAAGCTCATCGTGTTCATGCCCATGGCGATCTCCATGCTCGCCGCGGGCATCATCTTCCGCCTGGTGTACGAGCAGGACCCGGCGCGCGGGGTCGCCAACGCCGTGGTGGTGGGCGTGCACGACACGTTCACCGAGTCGGCCGGCTATCCCAAGGCGCATCCGCTGCCCAGCGCGCCGCTGAAGGACGGGGGCGGCGGCACGTTCATCACCCGGGACGCGGTGCACGTCGGGCAGCCCGCGCTGCTCCCCCTCGTCGGGGTGGCCGCCGACAAGATGCCGACGTCGGCCGGGACCGCCAAGCCCGCCAAGCCCGACCCGGGCAAGGTCACCGGCACGGTCTGGCTCGACTTCACCAAGGGCGGCGGCGGTCAGCCGAACGTCATCGACACCAAGGAGATCGGCCTCAAGGGCATCAAGGTCGAGGCGGTGAAGGACGGCAAGGTCGCCGCCTCGGCGACCGCCGGCGCGGACGGCACGTTCACGCTGCCCGCCTCGGCCGACGGGGCCCGGCTCCGGCTCCCCGAAAGCAACTTCCACGAGCCGTACAACGGCGTCGAATGGCTCGGCCCGACGCTGGTCACCCCGGCCATCATCGGCTCGTACATCTGGATGTGGGCCGGGTTCGCGATGGTGCTCATCGCGGCGGGGCTCGCCGGGCTTCCGCGCGAACTCCTCGAAGCGGCCCGCGTGGACGGCGCGAACGAGTGGCAGGTGTTCCGCCGGGTCACCGTCCCGCTGCTCGCGCCGGTGCTCGCGGTCGTCCTGGTCACGCTGATGATCAACGTCCTGAAGATCTTCGACCTGGTCTTCATCATCGCGCCGGGCTCCAGCCAGGCCGACGCGAACGTGCTCGCCCTCCAGCTCTACCGCTCCTCCTTCGGCACCGAGGCGGACCTGGGCATAGGCAGCGCGATCGCGGTCCTGCTGCTGCTCCTCGTGATTCCGGTGATGCTCTTCAACATCCGGCGCATGCGCAGGGAGGCCAGGCGATGAGGACCCGCCGTGTCGCGACCGCCCCCTGCCGGGGGTCCGGGGGTCGTCCCCCGGGACAGCACAGCAACATCCGGCGCATGCGCAGGGAGGCCAGGCGATGACCGCTGTCGAAGGGATCGTCAAGGCCCGGCAGTCGCTGCCCGCGCGCATCGCGTCGCGTACGGGCGGCGGCGTGCTGCGCGTGTTCCTCATCCTGGTCGGGCTCTTCTGGCTGATGCCGACCGTCGGGCTCCTGCTCTCCTCGGTGCGCAGCCCCTCCGACATCGCCTCGACGGGCTGGTGGAAGACGTTCACCGACCCGTCCCAGCTCACCTTCCACAACTACGCGAACCTGCTGGACAACAGCACGATCACCGACTCCCTGCTGTCCACGGTCGCGATCACCGTCCCGGCCACGGTCCTGGTCGTCGTCATCGGCTCGCTCGCCGGGTACGCCTTCGCCTGGATGGACTTCCCGGGCCGCGACTGGTGGTTCATGGTCGTGGTGAGCCTGCTGGTCGTGCCGGTGCAGGTCGCCCTCGTGCCGGTCGCCAAGCTTTTCGGCCAGATCGGGATCTTCGAGACGACGGTCGGCGTGATCATCTTTCACGTCGCCTTCGGCCTGCCCTTCGCGATCTTCCTGCTTCGCAACTTCTTCGCGGAGATCCCGAGGGAACTGCTGGAAGCGGCCCGCTTGGACGGCGCGGGCGAGATCCGGCTCTTCACCCGGGTCGTGATGCCGCTCGGCGGCCCGGCGATCGCCTCGCTCGGCATCTTCCAGTTCCTGTGGGTCTGGAACGACATGCTGGTCGCGCTGATCTTCGCCGACTCCAAGCACCCGCCGATCACGGTGGCCCTGCAGCAGCAGGTCCGCCAGTTCGGCAACAACATCGACGTCCTCGCCCCGGGCGCCTTCGTCTCCATGGTCATCCCGCTCGCCGTCTTCTTCGCCTTCCAGCGGCAGTTCGTGTCGGGGGTGATGGCCGGCGCGGTGAAGTGAGCGTACGCACAAGGGACTTGATCACCCGATCGAACGATCATGGCCGCGCGATCGCATGACACCACGTCAAGCGCATGATCGCGCGAATACGCCGGACGGCACCAGCGGCGTAACCGGATCACTCCTTCGGACGTTCACGGGCCATCCGCCCGTGTCTTCTCACGCCCCCCAGGATGTCCGTTGCCCCGGTTCAGCGTCATCGTGCCCGCGTACAAGCTCCAGGCCTATCTTCATCCCTGTCTGGAATCGGTACTGAGTCAGACGTACGAGAGTGACGAGAGCCCGGCGTTCGACCTGGAAGTGATCGCGGTCGACGCCGGCTCGCCCGACTCCTGCGGCGAGATCATCGACGAGTTCGCCGCCCGCGATCCCCGGGTCGTCGCCGTCCACCTGCCCCCGGACCCGGCCGACCCGGGCCAGGGGCCGGGCCCCGCCCGCAACGCCGGGCTCGCCCGCGCCACCGGTGAGTACGTGCTGTTCCTCGACGGCGACGACACCCTGGCCCCGCACGCCCTGCGCGACATCGCCGACCGGCTCAAGGCGTCCGGCGACCCCGACGTCCTGGTCTTCGGCCACGCCCACACGCACTGGTCGGGCGAGACGGAGGACCTCCACCTTCCGCCGCACCTCACCGAGTCGGGCCCCGCCCCCTTCCAACTGACCGAGCGCCCGGACCTGTTGAAGCAGCCGTCCCCGTCCTGGAACAAGGCGTACCGGCGGGAGTTCACCGAGCGCGAGGGGCTCGCCTTCACGCCCGGCCGGCACACGGACACCTTCTGGTCGTACGCGGCCCTGCTCGCGGCGGGTTCGCTCAGCACCCTGGAGCGGGTCTGCGTGCACCACCGCAGACGGCGCGGCCCGGACCCCGCACCCGGCCGCCACTTCGACCTCTTCCCCCAGTACGACCGCGTCTTCGACTTCGTCGACTCCCGCCCCGCACTCAGCAGTTGGCGCCCGGTGCTCGCGCGCCGGATGGCCGACCACCTCGCGGCCGCCTCCGCCACCGTGCTCACCGCGCCCGGTCTGTCCGCGCGCACCCGCGCCGAGTTCTTCCGTCTGGCCCGCGCCCACTACGGCCGCCACCGCGTGCCGGGCGCGGCCGGGCTGTGCTACGCCGGGGTCCGCTTCGCCACGTACCGCACCCACCGCGTGCTGCGGGGGATCCGCGCGCTGCGCGCCCGCGCCCGGGCGTTCGCCGCGGCGGTGGTGCGCCCGGCCCGCACGACCGCCCTGCGGCTGCACTACCGCATCCAGCGCCGCCTCCCCGTGCACGACGATCTGGCGGTGTTCAGCGCGTACCGGAACCGCGGCTACGCGTGCAGCCCGGCCGCCATCGAGGCCAAGGTCCGCGAACTCGTCCCCGGCATGCGGACCGCCTGGATCACCACGCCCGAGCAGGACACGACGGTGCCGTCGGCCACCCGCCGCATCCGCCCCGAAAGCTTCGGATACTTCGCGGCGCTCGCCCGCGCCAAGTACCTGGTGAACAACGTCGAGTTCGACCACCGCCTGGTCAAGCGGCCCGGCCAGATCCTGCTCCAGACCCACCACGGAACGCCGCTCAAGTCGGTGGGCCTGGATCTGACGGACCGTCCGGCAGCCTCACGCGGCACCGACGTCACCCGACTTCTCGCCGACGCCGACAAGTGGGACTACGCCCTGACCGCCAACCGGCACGCCACCCTCGTCGGCGAGCGCGCCTTCCCGGCCGCGTACACCACGCTCGAATACGGCAGCCCGCGCAACGACGTGCTGCGCCGCGCCACCCCCGCCGGCACGGCCGGGCTGCGCGAACTGCTCGGCATTCCGGGGCAGTCGACGGTCGTCCTGTACGCGCCGACGCATCGCGACTACAGCCGCAGCCAGCACCTTCCGCTCGACCTGGACCGGTTCGGCCGCGCGCTCGGCCCGGAGTTCTTCCTGCTGACCCGCGCCCACTTCGCCTACCGGGCCCCGCTGAGCCGGACGCCGCTGCCGCGCGTCCTGGACGTCACGGGGTACCCGAGCATCGAGGAGCTCTTCCTGGTCTCGGACGCGCTCGTCACGGACTACTCGTCCCTGATGTTCGACTACGCCGGCCTGGACCGGCCGATCGTGATCCTCGACGACGACCGCGAGGCGTACGAGGCGGCCCGGGGCACCTACTTCGACCTGCGGACCCGCCCGCCGGGCGCGGTCGCCCGCACCGAGGACGAGCTGATCGACATCTTCACCACCGGCCACTGGCGCGGCTCCCGCTCGGCCCAGCTGAGGTCCGCCTTCCGCACCCGCTTCTGCCCGTACGACGACGGACACGCGGCGGAGCGGGTGGTGCGGCGGGTGTTCCTGAAGGCCGCGGCGGCGACCCCCGCGACCCGGAACGTGCCCGAACAGCGCGTCAGGGGAACGGAGTTCGCCCCGGCGACGGCGCTCCCGGCGGGGCGCTGAGCGCCTTCCGCTTACGTGTGCGGTACCGCTGCGCCCCGTTTCGGGGCGTGGCGAGGACCTGCGCGGACTTCCCGACTCGGGCGCGGCACCACGCCCTCAGGGGCGCGGGACTGTGACATTGTGCGGCTCCGCCGCGTGGGCGCGACCAGCCGCAGACGGCCCGCACCCGACGAAACAAGACGCGGGAGCCCCTCTGAAGCTAGGCGACAGCCTTGAGCGCCGCCACCGCGGACTTGGCCAGATCGTCCAGGTAGCCCTTCGGCAGCGCTCCCTTGACGACGACGAGCCGCCAGTACAGCGGGCCCACGATCAGGTCGAGCGCCCGGTCGGGGTCCGCCCCGGCGGGCAGCTCGCCCCGCTCGACCGCCTCGCGGACGACAACCGCGGCAACGCCCTGCTGCCCGTCGAGCAGCGCGGCCTTGATCGCGTCGGCGATCTCCGGGTGGCGTACGGATTCGACCAGCAGGTCGGGGATGACCTGCGAGGCGATCGGATGGCGCAGGGCGAGCGAGGCGACCGCGAGCAGGGCCCGGATGTCCCCGTAGAGGGAGCCGGTGTGCGGCACCGGGAGGCCCTGCTCGGCGAATGCCGACACGAGGTCCAGGACCAGGCTGAGCTTCGACTTCCACCGGCGGTAGACCGCCGTCTTGCCGACCCCCGCACGGCGCGCGATGCCCTCGATGGACATCCGGGCGAAGCCGACCGCGGCGAGTTCCTCGAAGACGGCCGCCCGGATGGCGTCCGTCACGTCCTCACGCAGCACGGCGGCGCCCGCGGGGGCACGGCGTGACTGCGGGCGGTTCGCGGCGATCTCCGGGTCCGTCTTGGTCATGCCTTGAGCATAGCGTTGCGACGAGACGGTTGCGTTGCGACGTGGAGCCGTCCTACTCTCGCCGTAGCGACGATACGGGTCCGTTCCGTCGCAAGTGATCCCCCGCCCCGGGAACCCTCCCGGGATCCCCCGGCGAAAGCGACCGTAGTGAGCCAGACCGAAGCTGCGCGCCAGACCGCAGCACCATCGGCCGCGTCGGCCTCCATCCCGACGCAGTCCGCCCGGTACACCGGCGACCAGGCCCTCAGCCCGGCCGAGCTGGCCGAGAAGTACGGCCTGAAGGTGAGCGGCGCCCGCCCCTCGCTGCCCGAGTACGTGCGGCAGCTGTGGGCCCGGCGCCACTTCATCACCGCGTTCGCCACCGCCAAGCTGACCGCCCAGTACAGCGAGGCGAAGCTGGGCCAGATCTGGCAGCTGATGACGCCGCTCCTGAACGCGGCGGTGTACTACTTCATCTTCGGCATCCTGATGGGCAACAAGTCCAGCACGCCCGACTACATCCCGTGGCTGGTCACGGGCGTCTTCATCTGGACCTTCACGGCCAACTCGATCATGGCGGGCACCCGCGCGATCACCGGCAACATCGGCCTGGTGCGGGCGCTGCACTTCCCGCGCGCCTCGCTGCCCGTCTCGCTCGCCCTCCAGCAGCTCCAGCAGCTGCTGTTCTCGCTGGCCGCGCTGGCGATCATCATCATGTGCTTCGGGCAGCTGCCCGGCGTCTCGTGGCTGCTGCTGATCCCGGCGCTGGTCCTGCAGTCGATGTTCAACACGGGCCTGTCGCTCGTGATGGCCCGGATCACCGCGAAGACCCCGGACGTCGCCCAGGTGATGCCGTTCATCCTGCGCACCTGGATGTACATGTCCGGCGTGATGTGGAACCTGGGCCCGCAGCTCAAGAAGATGAACCACATGGTGGCCCAACTGCTCGGGCTCAACCCGGCCGCGGTCTACATCGACCTGGTCCGGTTCGCGATGATCAAGAGCTTCCACGCCAACAAGCTGCCCCCGCACGTGTGGGCGGTGGCCGCGGGCTGGGCGTTCGTCGCGCTGACCGCGGGCTTCATCTACTTCTGGAAGGCAGAGGAGCAGTACGGACGTGGCTGACACCCAGACGCTGGACAAGTCGGCCGAGCCGGCCGACGCCGTGGCGGACAGCGCGCCGGTCGAACTCGGCGAGCCGACCGTGATCGTCGACGACGTGCACATCATCTACAAGGTCAACGGGACCGGATCCAAGGGCAGGGGCGGGGCCACCGCAGCCCTCAACCGGATCGTCTCGCGCAAGGAGACCCCGGGCATGCGCGAGGTGCACGCCGTCAAGGGCGTCACCTTCGTGGCCCGGCGCGGCGAGGCGATCGGCCTCATCGGTTCCAACGGCTCGGGCAAGTCGACCCTGCTCAAGGCGGTCGCGGGCCTGCTGCCGACCGCCCGGGGCAAGATCTACACCCAGGGCCAGCCCTCGCTGCTCGGCGTGAACGCGGCCCTGATGAACGACCTGACCGGCGAGCGCAACGTCACCCTCGGCGCACTCGCCATGGGCATGTCCCGCGAGGAGGTGCGCGAGCGCTACGACGACATCGTCGACTTCTCCGGGATCAACGAGAAGGACGACTTCATCTCGCTCCCCATGCGCACGTACTCCTCCGGCATGAGCGCGCGGCTGCGCTTCTCCATCGCGGCCGCCAAGAACCACGACGTGCTGCTCATCGACGAGGCCCTGGCCACCGGTGACGCCCGGTTCCAGCGCCGCAGCCAGGAGCGCATCAACGAGCTGCGCCAGGAGGCGGGCACCGTCTTCCTGGTCAGCCACAGCAACGCCTCGATCAGGGAGAACTGCGAGCGGTCCCTCTGGCTGGAGTCGGGCACGCTGCGGATGGACGGCCCGACGGACGAGGTCATCGCGGCGTACGAGCAGTTCACGAAGAAGAAGTAGCCGGTCCGCGGATGTGCGGGGTGCCGTCGGGGCGCCCCGCACTCCGCTGTCGCGACGCCCGAAGCGACGCCCGGCGCGATGGCGACTCCGCGCGCCCCGCACGCTGCTGTCACCGCGCCTCGCGCCCCGCGCCCGTCACAGCGTCCCTCGAAATCAGGACAAACCACGCATAAGCTTCGCGCGATGACGCCCTCTCAGCTGCCCCCGTCGCCCGCCCGGGTCCGCATCCCCGCCCCGGCGGCCGCGCCCGACCCCGGCGCGTCCGGCCGCCGCACCCGGTCCGCGGCCCTCGTCGCGAGCTGGCTCGCCAGCCGGGCGGTGATGCTCCACCTCTTGGTCACCGACCGGCTCGGCGTCGGCGGGGTGACCGGCGAGGTGTACGTCCTCTACCGGCGCTGGCACGAGCAACTCGGCACGGGCGCCTTCCCGCTCGGCGACCCCACCTGGCAGTACCCGCCGGGCGCGGGGGCGATCTTGCTCGCCCCCTCGCTGCTCCCCTTCCTCTCCTTCTTCCAGGCCTTCACCGCCGTCACCGTCGGCTGCGACGCGCTGATCGCCCGCGCGCTGGTCCGGGCCGGCGCCCGCCCCGGCGGCAGCGCGGCCGGGGCCTGGCTGTGGGTGTGCGGCCTCCCGCTGCTCCTGCACATCCCGTACGCCCGCTACGACGTGCAGGTCACCGCCCTCGCGGTGGCCGCCGTGCTCACGCTGCGCCGCCGCCCCGGGCTCGGCGGCGCGCTCGCGGGGCTCGGCGCCCTGGTCAAGGTGTGGCCTCTGCTCACGCTGATCGGCGCCCCGCCCGGCCGCGGCGCCCGCCGCGCGCTGCTCGGCGCGCTCGGCTCGGCGGCCGCCCTGCTCGCCGTGCTCGCCCTCGCCTTCGACCACACCCTGGACTTCGCCCGCCAGCAGGGCGGTCGGGGCATCCAGATCGAATCGTTCGGCGGCACCGCGCTCCAGCTCGCCCACCTGCTCGCGGGCCACCCCGGCCGGGTCGTCTACCGATACGGAGCCATGGAGTTCACCGGCCCGTACGTCTCCGCGCTCGCCACCCTCAGCCTGGCCCTGACCGGACTCGCGCTCTGCTGGCTGCTGCTCTGGCGGGTGCGCGCCCGGCACTGGACGGCGGCGGTGCCGCTGGACGCGGCGCTCTGCGCGGTGCTGCTGTTCACCGTGACGAGCCGGGTGATCAGCCCCCAGTACCTGATCTGGCTGCTCGGCCTGGCCGCCGCCTGCCTCACCTCGCGCCGGACGAGCCAGCGCCCGGTGGCTCAACTCCTGCTCCCCGCAGCCGCGTTGAGCGCACTGGCCTTCCCCTGCCTGTACGACGAGGTCATGGCCGGAACCGCGCTGGGCACCGGGGTGATGTCCGCCCGCAACGCCTTGCTCCTTGCCGCGACCCTGCTCTCCTGCCGCAGGTTGTGGACCTCCACGGTGACGGCCTCGACTACCGCCCAACGCTGAAGGGGCGCCCACCACGAGGGTGGACGCCCCTTACGAATGCGGCGTTCCCGCGCCCCCAGGAGGCGCGGGGAGCCTCAGCTGTGCGAGCGCAGCAGCGTCCTCATGGTCCGCATCGCGACGGACAGGTTCGCCAGATCGAACGCGTCGGAGGACTGGATCTCCTCCAGGGTGGTGCGGGCACGGCCCAGGATCGCCGCGTTCTTGTCCTCCCACGCCTTGAACCGCTGCTCCGGCGGCGTCGTGCCGTTGCCGGCCGACAGGACGTCCTGGGTCAGCCCGGCGTGCGCCGCGAACAGGTCCTCGCGGATGGCGGCACGCGCCATCGACTGCCAGCGGTCGGCCCGCGGCAGCTCGATGATCCGGTCCAGGAGCTGGGTGATCCGCAGCCGGTCCGCGAGGTCGTAGTAGACCTCGGCGACCTGGAGCGGCTCCTTGCCGGTGCGGGCCGCGATGGCCACGATGTCGAGCGCCGGGAAGACCGAGGAGAACCCGGCGACGCGCCGCGCGAGCTCCTCGGGCACGCCCACGCCGGTCAGCTCGTCCAGGATGCCCTGGTACCACTCCAGGTCGGCGCCCCGCAGCAGGTTCGCGAGCGAGTCCCAGACCTGGGCCACACCGGCCGAGAAGTCCTCGATCGTCTCGGCGATCTGGAGCGGCTGCGGCCGGTTGTTGAGCAGCCAGCGGGTGCCGCGCTCCACAAGCCGGCGCGAGTGCAGCCGGATGCGGGTCTGGACGTCGGCGGCGACCTTGTTGTCGAGCGCCTCGACGGCGTCCCACACCCCGCTCACGCCGAAGATCTCGCGGGCCGCGGCGTGCGCCCGCACGATCTCTTCGAGCGAGGCCCCGGTCTCCTCGCGGAGCCGGTGCAGGAAGGTCGAACCACCGATGTTGACGGTGTCGTTGACCAGCACCGTCGTGATGATCTCGCGGCGCAGCGCGTGCCCGTCGACGGCCTCGGTGAACTTCTCACGGAGCTGCTGCGGGAAGTAGGCGTGCAGCAGCTTGGCCAGGTGCGGGTCGTCCGGCAGACCGGTGTGGATCAGCTCGTCGGCCACCGTGATCTTGGTGTACGCCATCAGCACGGCGAGCTCGGGCTGGCTGAGCCCCTTGCCGCTGTTCAGCAGTTCACGGATCTGGCGGTCGTTGGGCAGGAACTCAAGGGCCCGGTCCAGGTGGCCGTCGCGGCCCAGGCGGCGCATGAAGCGCTGGTGGGCGTGGAGCAGCGAGGGCGACTGCGCGACCGCGTTGGCCAGCGCCACGTTCTGCGCGTAGTTGTTGCGCAGCACCAGGTGGCCGACCTCGTCGGTCATCGCGGCGAGGATCTTGTTGCGCTGCTTGACGGTCATGTCGCCGTCCGCCACCAGGGCGTTGAGCAGGATCTTGATGTTCACCTCGTGGTCGGAGGTGTCGACGCCCGCGCTGTTGTCGATGGCGTCGGTGTTGATCTTGCCGCCCTCGCCCTCGGGGCCGCCCTTGCGGTCGAACTCGATCCGGCCGAGCTGGGTCAGACCCAGGTTGCCGCCCTCGCCGACGACCTTGACGCGCAGGTCCTCGCCGTTGACGCGGATCGCGTCGTTGGCCTTGTCGCCGACGTCCGCGTTGGACTCCGCCGACGACTTCACGTACGTACCGATGCCGCCGTTCCACAGCAGGTCGACCGGGGCCTTGAGGATGGCCTGCATCAGGTCGGCCGGGGTCAGCTTGGTGACGCCGGCCGGGATGCCGAGGGCCTCGCGGATGTGCGCGTTCAGCGGGATCGACTTGGCGGTGCGGGGGTGGATGCCGCCGCCCGCCGAGAGCAGTTCCTTGTTGTAGTCGGCCCAGCTGGAGCGCGGCAGGTCGAACAGGCGGCGGCGCTCTGCGTAGGAGACGGCCGCGTCCGGCTTCGGGTCGATGAAGATGTGCCGGTGGTCGAAGGCCGCGACCAGGCGGATGTGCTCGGAGAGCAGCATGCCGTTGCCGAACACGTCGCCCGACATGTCGCCGACGCCGACGACCGTGAAGTCCTCGCTCTGGCTGTCGTGGCCGAGCTCGCGGAAGTGCCGCTTGACGGACTCCCAGGCGCCGCGGGCGGTGATGCCCATGCCCTTGTGGTCGTATCCGGCGGAGCCGCCGGAGGCGAAGGCGTCGCCGAGCCAGAAGTCGTAGCTGATCGCCACGTCGTTGGCGATGTCCGAGAACGTGGCGGTGCCCTTGTCGGCGGCGACCACCAGGTAGGTGTCGTCCTCGTCGTGGCGGACCACGTCGGCCGGCGGGACGACCTCGCCCGCGACCAGGTTGTCGGTGATGTCGAGCAGCGCCGAGATGAACGTCTTGTAGCTGGCGATGCCCTCGGCGAGCCAGGCGTCGCGGTCCACCGACGGGTCGGGGAGCTGCTTGGCGACGAAGCCGCCCTTGGCGCCGACCGGCACGATGACGGTGTTCTTCACCATCTGCGCCTTGACCAGGCCGAGGATCTCGGTGCGGAAGTCCTCACGCCGGTCGGACCAGCGAAGGCCGCCGCGGGCGACCTTGCCGAAGCGCAGGTGGACGCCCTCGACGCGCGGCGAGTACACCCAGATCTCGAACGCCGGGCGGGGCGCCGGCAGGTCGGGGATCATCTGCGGGTCGAACTTCATCGAGACGTACGCGTGCGGAGTGCCGTCCACGGTCTTCTGGAAGAAGTTGGTGCGCAGGGTCGCCTTGATGACGGTGAGGAAGGAGCGCAGGATGCGGTCCTCGTCGAGGCTCGCCACCTGGTCGAGCGCGCCGTCGAGCTCTTCGAGGAGCCCGTCGATGAGCTCGGTGCCGGCCCGCTGGCGGTCCGGCGAGAGCCGGGCCTCGAAGAGCGAGACGAGCAGCCGGGTGGTGTGGACGTTGTCGCGGAGGGTGTCCTCCATGTAGTCCTGGCTGAACGTGGAGCCCGCCTGGCGCAGGTACTTGGCGTAGGCGCGGAGCACCATCGCCTGGCGCCAGTTGAGACCGGCGCGCAGCACGAGGGAGTTGAAGCCGTCGTTCTCGGCGGCGCCCGTCCAGGTGGCGGCGAAGGCCTCCTGGAAGCGCTCACGGGCGTCGTCGGCCAGGTAGTCGCCGTTGCCGTTGATCTTCTTCGGCATGCGCAGGCCGAAGTCGTAGATCCACGCGTGCGTACGGTCCGCGCAGCGCAGCTCGTAGGGCCGCTCGTCGGTGACCTCGACGCCCAGGCGCTGGAGCACCGGGAGCACCGCGGACAGCGAGACCTGCTCGCCGATCCGGTAGATCTTGAAGCGGCGCTCGCCGGGGCCCGCGCCGACCGGCTCGTACAGGGAGAGCGCGAAGTCATTGCGCCCGTGGGTCAGTTGCTCAAGGTGCACGAGGTCGGCGACCGCCGCGCGCGGCGAGTGGTCGGCCTTGTAGCCCTCGGGGAACGCGTGGCCGTAGCGGCGGAGCAGCTCGGCGGCGCGCTCCTCGCCGCACTCGGCGTTCAGCGCGTCGGAGAAGCCGTCGGCCCAGGAGCGGGCGGCCTCGACGAGGCGGGCCTCGATGCGGTCGGAGTCGGCATCGGTGAGCTCGGTCAGCTCGGTGCCGGCCGGGACGCGCACCACGAAGTGCAGCCGGGACAGGATCGACTCGGTGTTCCAGGCGGTGAAGTCGACGCTGGTGCCGCCGAGCTCCTCCTTGAGGATGTCGATGAGCCGCAGCCGAACGCCCGTGGTGTAGCGGTCGCGCGGCAGGTAGATCAGCGCCGAGTAGTAGCGGCCGTACTCGTCCTGGCGCAGGTACAGGCGCAGCCGGCGCCGCTCCTGGAGGTACAGGACGGAGGTCACGATGGAGCGCAGCTGGTCGGCCGGGGTCTGGAACAGCTCGTCGCGCGGGTAGGTCTCCATGATCTGGAGCAGGTCGCGGCCGTCGTGGCTGTTGGGCGAGAAGCCCGCGCCCTTGAGGACCTCTTCGACCTTGCGGCGCACGACCGGCACCCGGCGCACGGACTCGGTGTAGGCGGCCGAGGAGAACAGGCCGAGGAAGCGGCGCTCGCCGACGACGTTGCCCTGCTCGTCGAACTTCTTCACGCCGACGTAGTCGAGGTAGGAGGGCCGGTGCACGGTGGCCCGGCTGTTGGCCTTGGTCAGCACGAGGAGCTTGTGCTCGCGGGCCTTGGCGCGGGCGTCGGCGGGCAGCCGGCTGAAGGACGGCGAGACGGGGTGGCCGTCGTCCTCGCCGTGCTGCGGGTCGGAGCGCAGGATGCCGAGGCCGGTGCCGGGGACGGCGGACAGCGAGTCGTCGTCGGTGAGCTGGTACTCGCGGTAGCCGAGGAAGGTGAAGTGGTCGTCCGAGAGCCAGCGCAGCAGCTCACGGGCCTCGTCGACCTCCTGGTCGCGCAGGTCGCCGGCCTTCGGCTCCTTGGGCAGCTCGTCGGCGATGCGCAGCGCGGCGTCGCGCATCTTCTCCCAGTCCTCGACGGCTTCCCGTACGTCGGACAGGACGCGCAGCAGGTCGGCGGTGATCTGCTTCAGGTCGGCGCGGTCGGTCTCGCGGTCGATCTCGACGTGGATCCAGGACTCGGTGAGCGCGTCGTGCGGCAGCTCGGCGGTCTGGGCACCGGTGTCGAGGACCTCGATGAGCTTGCCGGTGAGGTCACGGCGCACGACGACCTGCGGGTGGATCACGACGTGGATGCCGCGGCTCTGCCGGGACAGCTCGTTGGTGACCGAGTCGACGAGGAAGGGCATGTCGTCGGTGACCACCTCGACGACGGAGTGGCTGCAGGTCCAGCCGTTCTCCTCGACGGTCGGGGTGTGCACCCGGACGTTCGCGGTGCCCTGTGGCCGGTTCTCCGCGAGCCGGTAGTGGGAGAGCGCTGCGCCGAAGACGTCGACCGGGTCGCGGTCGGCCAGGTCCTCGGGAGCGGTGTGCAGGTAGTAGCGCTGGAGGTACCCGAGAAGGACGCCCTGGTCGGGACCTTCCTCGCTCGTGGCCCCAGTCGTGGCTGCCCGGTCGGTCCGGGGGGTGTCCCCCAGGCCTCCGGGCCCCCCGGCCGGGCTGTTCTCAGCTACCCGGGCCGCCCGTGCGAGCAGCTCGGCCTTGGCTTCGTCCAGCTTGGTCTGCATGTCCTCTGGCTCCTGTCGCGCGCCGTTGCGTGACGTAGGGGAAAGAAGCGACGCAACGCCACGACGCGGGGTGTCCGGTCGGTGTCGACGCTATGCCGCGATGAGAGATACCCGGGCGCTTACCGGCCAATTTTGTGGCTTCGGGCCCTGATTCCGGGTGGAGGGAATCAGCGACTGCCCGGGCACGGTGGTGCTCCGGGCGCAGGGCAGAGGCATCAGTGCCTCCGCGGCATATCGCGCTGATCACGGGACAAGGCTATCGCCCCTTCCCCCCGAACCGTCATGAGCCTTATGTGTACAAAAGCTGGGCCCGAAGTTTGACACTCTGGACAGCGACGTGGCGGCGGGAACGAGCCCTCTTGGCAAACCGTCGCCGCGCGGGCAGGTTGACCGTACGGAATCCGCTTGTGCGATCGACCTCCAGCCACCTGAGCTCCAGCCCCCTGAGAGGGAGTGCACTCATGGCAGCCAAGATCCTCATCGTGACCGGTGACGCCGCCGAATCCCTGGAAGTCCTCTACCCGTACCAGCGCCTGCGCGAGGAGGGGTACGACGTCCACATCGCGGCCCCGGCCCGCAAGAAGCTGCGGTTCGTGATCCACGACTTCGAGCCCGGCTTCGACACGTACACGGAGAAGCCCGGCTACACCTGGCCCGCCGACCTGGCCTTCTCGGAGGTCGATCCCGGCCAGTACGCCGCGCTGGTGATCCCGGGCGGCCGGGCCCCCGAGTACCTCCGCAACGACCCGGAGCTGAGGAAGATCCTGAAGGCCTTCTTCGACACCGACAAGCCGGTCGCCCAGATCTGCCACGGCCCGCTCCTGACGGCCGCGATCGGCGGCCTGAGCGGGCGCCGGGTGACCGCCTATCCCGCCCTTGAGCTGGACATGCAGACGGCGGGCGCGACCTTCCAGGACGCCGAGACGGTGGTGGACGGCACCCTGGTCTCCGCCCGCGCGTGGCCCGACCACTCCCGCTGGATGCGAGAGTTCCTGACGGTGCTGCGGGCGAAGGCGCCGGTGACGTAGCCCTGCTCGGACGTAACCCCGCTCAGCCGACCAGTTCCTCCGCGACGGCCACCGCCTCGGCGAGGGAGTCGACGACCGGCACCCCCGCCGCGGCGAGGCTGGCCCGGCTGTGGGAGCCGCCGGTGAACAGCACCGCCTTCGCACCCACGGCCACCGCGGCCACCGCGTCGTCGACCGCGTCTCCGATCACCACGATCCGCTCGCCGGATATCTCGGGGTCCGCCGCCCGCAGCGCCGTCAGGTGGCGCACCATGTGCTCCGCCTTGCTGCCGTGCGAGGGCCCGGTGCGTCCGTCAACCCGTACGAAGTGGTCGGTGATCCCGTGCCGCCGCACGATCGGCACCAGGTGTTCGTGCGGCGCCATGGAAAGCAGCGACTGGCTGAGCCCGGCCGCCCACCGCGCCGCGAGGAGCTCGGCCGCGCCCTCGGTGAGCCCGCAGGCATCCGCCCGTGCCCAGTACTGCTGGTGGAAGGCCTCGTCCATGACCAGCCACTCGGCGTCCGTGGGCAGCCGCCCCATCAGGCGCTGATAGAACCGGGGTACCGGCACGCAGTACAGATCGCGGTACCGCTCCAGCGTGATCGGCTCCAGGCCGAGCTCCGCGAAGGCGGCGTTGGTCGCCTCGATGATCGCCACGTTGTCGTCGAGCAGCGTGCCGTTCCAGTCCCAGACCAGATGCGCCGGGCGCTTCCCCGTGTCCTGCCTGCCGTTCCCCATGCCAAAACGGTACCCACCCCCACTGACAATCGACCACGAGCGGCCGTATCCGCAGGTCAGGGCAGGTCGAGCGGGAGGTCAGGCGATCAGGTTGGGGATCTCCTGCACCCCGAACCAGAGCAGTTCGTGGTCCTCGGCCCCGTCCACGGTGAACTGGGCGTCGTCGTCACCGTGATCGGCGGCGCCGAGCGCGCCGGCCGCCGCCGTCACATCGGCCACCGCGTCCTCGGCGTCCACGTGTACGGCGGCCGCCTTGGCCAGTGCCACGGCGGAGGCGATCCGGACCTCGCCCAGCGAGCCGGCGTCCAAGGCGCTGTCCGGGTCGGCGGCCACCGTGTTGTCCGGCACGTCCACGGCGATCACGACCCGGCGCCGGGCCGTGTCGGGTGCTCCGGCGAGCAGCCGCAGCGAGGCGGCCGCGGCCCGGCTGAGCGCCGCGTACTCCAGCTCCTCGATGTCGTCGGAGACGTACCACTCGCGCAGGCCGGGGGTGACGGCGTAGGCGGTGAGCGGGCCGGGGCCGAGCTCTCCCGCGCCGTGTGCCGCCGCGAGACCGGAGATGGTCAGGGGTACGTAGACGCGCATGACAGACCGCTCTCTTCTCGTCGTCCCGGTCGTGAGACGGGTTCAGGATACGCGCGGGAGTCCCCCTTCGAGCTGCCGGTACCGACTCGGCTCCCCTGGCCGACGGAGCCTGCCGTACCGGCCCCCACCTGGGAAGACAGCTCACCCACTCACCCGGATAGGTGAATCCGGATGGCCCCGCCGCACCCCGGGTCGGTCCTTGCGGCCGCTCCCGCCGCCCCCGTACAAGATCCCCAACAGAAGTTACCCACTGGTATCGAAGGGGGCGGCAGCCATGAGCAGGACCACGACCGGGCCGGCGGGACGCGGCGACCAGCGCAGGCCCGGCAGCACCGGAGTCCGGCGCCCACAGCGGCTGACCCCGCACGAGCTGTTCGCGCAGAAACTCCTCGCGGTGCTCAGCGGCGAGCGCCCGGTGCACTGGATGCTGGGCCTGACCGTCGGGGACGCGTACGAGCAACTGGTGCGGCTCGCCCCGCGCACCCCGTTCCGCACCCGCGGCACCCGTCCCGTCGTACGGTCCTGCCGCGCGGCCCCGCTGGACCGGGGGATCGTCGAGGCGGCCGCCTGCATCGCGGCGGGCGAGCAGGTGCGCGCCATGGCCTTCCGCCTGGAGCGGGGCGCCGATCTGCGCTGGCGGTGCGCCGCGGTCGAGCTGGGCGGCGAGCGGGTCCCGGCATAGCGAGGGGGACGACGGCAAAAAGGGGCCCGGCACCTTCCCGGTGCCGGGCCCCTCGACGACGTACAGCCGCCGACTGCTTCTTGCGGCTTACTTCTTGCGGCGGCGGCCGCCCGTGGTCTTCTGGGCCTTGCGGCGCTCGGCGCGCGTCAGGCCGTCCGACTCGGAGCGGGTGGGCTCGTCGTCACCGTTGTCGAAGTCGCCCTCGACGACGCCGCCCTCGCCGTCCACCGTCGGCGCCGAGAAGTGCAGCCGGTCCGGGCGCTGCGGGGCGTCCAGGCCCTTGGCCCGGATCTCCGGACGCGCGGCCGGGATGGCGTCCTCCTTGCTGAGCGAGGGCACGTCGGCCGGAGCGTCCTCGACCGGGACCTCCTCGACCTGCTGCTCGACCTGGACCTCCAGGTTGAACAGGTAGCCGACCGACTCCTCCTTGATGCCCTCCATCATGGCGTTGAACATGTCGAAGCCCTCGCGCTGGTACTCGACCAGCGGGTCCTTCTGCGCCATGGCCCGCAGGCCGATGCCCTCCTGGAGGTAGTCCATCTCGTAGAGGTGCTCACGCCACTTGCGGTCCAGGACCGACAGGACCACGCGGCGCTCCAGCTCGCGCATGATGTCGGAGCCGAGCTGCTCCTCACGGGAGGCGTACTGCTCGTAGATGTCGTCCTTGACGGACTCGGCGATGAACTCGGCGGTGATGCCCGCCCGGTCGCCC
Source organism: Streptomyces sp. NBC_00212 (assembly GCF_045206365.1). NCBI lineage: Bacteria > Bacillati > Actinomycetota > Actinomycetes > Kitasatosporales > Streptomycetaceae > Streptomyces > Streptomyces sp. NBC_00212. The sequence goes on along the minus strand of NZ_CP108115.1, from coordinate 5,322,388 downwards.
GCCGCGTCCTCCAGCTCCTCCACGGTGACCTTCACCGGGTAGAGCTGCTTGAACGCGCCCCACAGCCGGTCCAGGTCCCACTCCTCGGCGAAGCCCTCGACGGTCTCGGCCTGGATGTAGGCGTCGATCGTGTCGTCCATGAAGTGCCTGACCTGCTCGTGCAGGTCCTCGCCCTCCAGGACGCGGCGGCGCTCGCCGTAGATGACCTCGCGCTGACGGTTGAGCACCTCGTCGTACTTCAGGACGTTCTTACGCGTCTCGAAGTTCTGCTGCTCGACCTGCGACTGGGCGGACGCGATCGCGCGCGTCACCATCTTGTTCTCGATCGGGACGTCGTCCGGAACGTTCGCCATCGACATGACGCGCTCGACCATCTGGGCCTTGAACAGGCGCATCAGGTCGTCGCCGAGCGACAGGTAGAAGCGGGACTCGCCCGGGTCGCCCTGACGGCCGGAGCGGCCGCGCAGCTGGTTGTCGATGCGCCGCGACTCGTGCCGCTCGGTGCCGAGCACGTACAGGCCGCCGAGCTCCTTGACCTCTTCGAACTCGGCCTTGACGGCGAGCTCGGCCTTCTCCAGGGCGGCGGGCAGCGCCGCGGCCCACTCCTCGACGTGCTCGACCGGGTCGAGACCCGCCTGGCGCAGCTCGGCCTCGGCGAGGTCGTCCGGGTTGCCGCCGAGCTTGATGTCCGTGCCTCGTCCGGCCATGTTCGTGGCGACAGTGACGGCGCCCTTGCGGCCGGCCTGGGCGACGATCGTCGCCTCCCGGTCGTGCTGCTTGGCGTTGAGCACCTCGTGCTGGATGCCGCGCTTGGAGAGCTGCTGCGAGAGGTACTCGGACTTCTCGACCGAGGTGGTGCCGACCAGGATCGGCTGGCCCTTCTCGTGCTTCTCGGCGATGTCGTCGACGACCGCCTCGAACTTCGCGACCTCGGTGCGGTAGATCAGGTCGGACTGGTCCTTGCGGACCATCGGCCGGTTGGTCGGGATCGGGACGACGCCCAGCTTGTAGATCTGGTGGAACTCGGCCGCCTCGGTCATCGCCGTACCGGTCATGCCGGAGAGGCCGGGCTCTTCCTTGCCCTGCTGGTCGTGCCGCTTGTAGAGGCGGAAGAAGTTCTGCAGGGTGATCGTGGCGAGCGTCTGGTTCTCGTCCTTGATGTCCACCCCTTCCTTCGCCTCGATCGCCTGGTGCATGCCCTCGTTGTAGCGGCGGCCGGCGAGGATACGGCCGGTGTGCTCGTCGACGATCATGACTTCGCCGTCCATGACGACGTAGTCCTTGTCCTTCTTGAACAGTTCCTTCGCCTTGATGGCGTTGTTCAGGTAACCGACCAGCGGGGTGTTCACCGACTCGTAGAGGTTGTCGATGCCCAGCCAGTCCTCGACCTTGGCGACGCCCGGCTCGTGGATGGCGACGGTGCGCTTCTTCTCGTCGACCTCGTAGTCGCCGGTCTCCTCGATGCCCTTGAGCGGGTTGCCCGCCTCGCCCTTGGACAGGCGCGTCACCAGCTTGGCGAAGTCGCCGTACCACTTGGTGGCCTGGTCGGCCGGGCCGGAGATGATCAGCGGCGTACGGGCCTCGTCGACCAGGATCGAGTCGACCTCGTCGACGATCGCGAAGTTGTGACCGCGCTGGACGAGCTCGTCCTGGGACCACGCCATGTTGTCGCGGAGGTAGTCGAAGCCGAACTCGTTGTTCGTGCCGTACGTGATGTCGCAGTTGTACATGGCGCGACGCTCGGCGGGCGACATGTTGGCGAGGATGCAACCGACCTCAAGACCGAGGAACTTGTGCACCCGGCCCATCATCTCGGAGTCGCGCTCGGCCAGGTAGTCGTTGACCGTGATCAGGTGCACGCCCTTGCCGGACAGCGCGTTGAGGTACGCCGGCAGCGTGCCGACGAGGGTCTTGCCCTCACCGGTCTTCATCTCGGCGACATAGCCGAGGTGCAGGGCGGCGCCACCCATCATCTGGACGTCGTAGTGACGCTGGCCGAGGACGCGCTTGGCGGCCTCGCGCACGGTCGCGAAGGCTTCGGGCAGCAGGTCGTCCAGGCTCTCGCCGGCCGCGTACCGCTCCTTGTACTCGTCGGTGAGGGCACGCAGCTCGGCGTCGGAGAGGTTGACGAAGTCCTCTTCGATGGAGTTGACCTGGTCCGCGATGCGGTGCAGCTTGCGCAGGATCTTGCCTTCGCCTGCACGCATGATCTTTGAGAGGACGGACACGGGGGTTGGTCTCCTTGCCGGTCGGGCCTGGCGCGGTCGAGTGGCTATGGGTAGGGGTACAGCAACGGTCATCGTATGCGAGGACCCGGCCGCGCCGGGAGGTCTGCCGTTACGACAACGGACGGGACTGTCCGAAGGTGCCGGGCTGACGGGGAAATGAGGTGGCTCCGGCTGCCCGGCCCACGCAGAATCGGGCGATGGAACCCGTGACACTCACCTCGGAGCGGCTGCTGCTGCGCCCGCTCGGCCCCCAGGACATCGACGCCGTGTACGAGGGCGCCCAGGACCCGGCCGTCCAGCGCTGGACCACCGTCCCCTCGCCCTACACCCGCGAGGACGCCGAGACCTTCGCCGGCAAGATCGCGCCGGAGTCCTGGACGACCGGCACCGAATACTGCTTCGCGATCTTCCCCAAGGACGGCGGGCCGCTGCTCGCCCTCATGGGCGTGATGGCGCGCGGGACGGGCACCGCCGAGATCGGCTTCTGGGCGGTGGCCGAGCACCGCGGCCACGGCTACACCACGGAGGCGCTGCTGCGCCTGGCCCGCTGGGCGTTCACGGAGCTCGGGATCGACCGCCTGGAGTGGCGGGCCGAGGTCGGCAACGCGGGCTCGCGCAAGGTGGCCGAGAAGGCCGGCTTCACCCTGGAGGGCACCCTGCGCGGCGCCCTGTTCAACAAGGGCACCCGCCGCGACAGCTGGGTCGGCGCCCTGCTCCCCTCCGACCTGGGCCTGCCGAGCGCGCTCCCGTACCTGCCCGCGCAGGGCTGATCCCGGCCCGGGCGTTGTCAGTGGCGGCCACTATCGTGCGGAGCATGACGAGCCTGCCGCCTCCCGCCGCCGAACTGTCCGCCGACGAGGCCCGCCGGATCGCCCTGCGCGCCCAGGGCTTCCTCGGCGCACCCGACCGGCGGGCCGGGGTGCGCGGGGTGCTGCGCCACCTGGGCGCGGTCCAGCTCGACACCATCTCCGTGCTCGCCCGCTCGCACGAGCTCGTCCCGTACGCCCGCCTCGGCGCGGTCGGCCGCAAGACCGTCGAGGAGGCGTACTGGAGCGGCGGCCACTCCTTCGAGTACTGGTCGCACGCGGCCTGCATCCTGCCCGTCGAGGAGTGGCCGCACTTCGCCTTCCGCCGCCGCGCCTACCGCTCCCGGCCGCACTGGAACCACGAGCTGCCGGACGGCGCGTACGAGCAGGTGATCAAGCAGCTGCGCGCCGAAGGCCCGCTCACGGCAACGGACTTGGGCGGCGCCAAGAACAAGGGCGAGTGGTGGGACTGGTCGGCGTCCAAGGTCGCCGTCGAGCGGGCGCTGATGTACGGCGAGGTGGTCTGCACCGAGCGGCGCGGCTGGAAGCGGGTGTACGACCTGGCCGAGCGCGCCATTCCGGACGCGGTGCTGCACGACGACCTGGACGACACCGAGTGCCTGCGCCGCCTGGTGCGGCTCGCGGGACAGTCGCTCGGCGTGGGCACCCGGGCGGACATCGCGGACTACCACCGTCTCAAGGGCGAGCAGTTCGACGCGGTGGTCGCCGACTCGGGCCTGGTGCCGGTCAGCGTGCAGGGCTGGTCCAAGCCCGCCTGGGCCGACCCCGAGGCACTGGCCACCGAGCCGCGCGGCCGCCACCGCACCACGCTGCTCTCGCCGTTCGACTCCCTGGTCTGGGAGCGCGCCCGCACCGAGCGGATCTTCGGCTTCACCCACCGCCTGGAGGCCTACGTGCCCAAGCCCAAGCGGATCCACGGGTACTTCGCGATGCCGCTGCTCTCCGGCGGCCGGCTGATCGGCCGCGTCGACCCGGCGCGCGAAGGCCGCACCCTGGTCGCCAAGCAGGTCTCGCTGGACTCGCCGAAGGCTGTGCGGCCCATGGCGCAGGCCCTGCTGGAGGCCGCCGAGTGGGTGGGCTGCGACTCCGTACGCGTCGAACGGGCCGGGACTCCTCAGGAGGCGGCGGCGCTCGGCGCGGCCCTGGCTACCTGATCTCCAGGATCTTCTCGCGCATCGCGTAGACCACCGCTTCCATTCTGGAGTGCAGCTGCAGCTTCTCCAGGATGTTGCGCACGTGGTTCTTCACGGTGTTCTCGGAGATGAACAACTCCTTGGCGATGTCACGGTTGTTCATCCCCGTGGCGACCAGCTTGAGGACCTCCAGCTCGCGGTCCGTGAGCCGGGGCGCGGGCACCAGACGGCGCTCGTCGGTGCGCTGGATCATCGACTTGAACTCGGTGAGCAGCTTGGAGGCCATCGAGGGGCTGATCTGCGACTGCCCGTCGGCCACCGCCCGGATCGCGGTCGCGACCTCGTCGGTGGAGATCTCCTTGAGGAGATAGCCGGTCGCGCCCGCCTTGATCGCGTCGTAGAGGTCGGCCTCCTCGTCGCTGATCGTCAGCATGATGATCTTCGCGCTGGGAGCCACCTCCTTGATGGAGGTGCAGGCCTCGATGCCGCCGCGCCGGGGCATCCGCACGTCCATCAGCACGATGTCCGGCAGCAGGTCGGCCGCCTTGTCCACCGCCTCCGCGCCGTCCCCCGCCTCGCCGACGACCTGGATGTCCTCCTCGGCCGCCAGCACGATCTCCAGGCCCCGGCGGAACAGGGCGTGGTCGTCCACCACCAGGACCCGGATCGGCTCCTTGCGGGAGGTGCCCGCGTCCACGCAGGCTCCGCCGTCCCCACCGTTCGGGCTGTCGGCATGGGAACCGTCGTGCACCGGCCCGAAGCTGTCCGCCATCGTTCCTCCCCCTGAAGGCCGTGGCCCGAGTTGGTGTGCGGCACCAACCACGCTCCAGGGAGCTGCGGTTGGCGTGCGACGCCATGATTTCATGCCCGGCCGACAGAAGGGTGATCCAGTGGTCGCACGATGGTGCCCCTGGGGGCGCACAAGGGCTCCAGGGGCACCGTCACCCGTTGGTACGGCGCGCCGTCCGCGGACGTTCAACGCGCCGGCCGGCGGGTTCTCCGCGGTCCTTCCCGGCCGGGGTCAGCCGCCCAGCGCACCGCCCGCGCCGCTCGCGTCCTCACCGGCGAGCGGGTCGGTCTCCAGGTGGATGACGCCGTAGTCGTAGGCGTGCCGCCGGTAGACGACACTGGGCTGCTTCGTCTCCGAGTCGACGAACAGGTAGAAGTCGTGCCCGACCAGCTCCATCTCGTAGAGCGCCTGGTCGAGCGTCATCGGGGCTGCGACATGGTTCTTCTCGCGGACCACCAGCGGTCCTTCGCCCTGTACTTCGAGCGAGCCGATCCTGGTGGTGGGAATGCGGTCTTCCTCCGAAGCGTCCACAGGCTTGCCGTTTCCGTTCAACTCCGCCACACCCGGTACGACAGAGACGACCTCGGCGGCCGAGAGCCGGCCGCTGCCCCGGCGCGTGTAGCGCTTGTCGTGCTGCTTGCGCAGCCGCGCCTCCAGCTTGCCGGTGGCCAGGTCGAGCGCCGCGTACGGGTCTGCTGCCGCCGCTTCCGCACGGATCACCGGGCCGCGCGAGTGGAGGGTGATCTCCACCCGGTCCGAACGGTCCGCCTGCCGCGGGTTGTGTTCCTTGGACACCTCGACGTCGAGGCTGATTACCTTGCCGTCGAGCTTCTGGATCTTCTCCAGCTTCAGCTTCTCGGCCACGTGCTTGCGGAACCGCTCGGGCACCTCGGTCTTGCGGCCCTTGACGACGATGTCCACGCAGAACTCCGTTCCCGGATCACTCCGCCTCAGTGCGGAGCTGCTCCCTTTTGCACCAGACCCCGGTGAGTGCCGGGGCGTCGGACTCGGTGACGTATCACCTCCTCCTCCCCCGTCGAGAAGATCCCCACCCCACCAAGTCGGGGGTAAGTGAAAACGCGCCGAAGCTCAGCCGTGCATTAAGTGAACGGTCTTTCGCCATTCCTCACAACCGAACATAGCTCGCCCGGCCGGATGTCGGCACCCGCTACTCGCACGTACCTCCACTCAAGTGCTTCTGCCCTCTCACTACCTGCAACGATGCAAGTTCACGGTCAGTTCCGGTTTATTGCGAACGATTCCGGAGTGACCGCGACAACCGCGGCCATCGGGTGCGCAACACCGGCGTTCCGTACCGCCGCCCCGGCTCCCGGCCGCTGATGCGAAGCCCCCGCACGGGGAAATCCTGGAATTCCCTGCCCGAGGCATCCATCTCCGCCGGAAGGGTCGTCGCCGGGATCGCCCACCCCCGTCGCCCGCACCGCACGCGCCGCCTCCACCAGCGTTGCGCCCGTGGTCATCAGATCGTCCACCAGGACCACCCGGCCGCCCTCCAGCAGCCGCGCGCCACCGCCTGCCACCACCAGGGCCCCGGACAGATTCGCGAGCCGCTGCGGGGCGCTCAGGCCCGCCTGGTCGGCCACCACCCGACGCTGGCGCAGGACCGCGGCCACCCGCGCGTCCGTTCCGGTCCGGCGCAGTTCCCCGGCCGCGGCCAGCGCGATGCGCCGGGTCGCGTCGTGCCCGCGGGCCCGCACCGCACGCCGCGACGACGGCAGCGGGACCAGCAGCAACGGCCTCCGGCCGGACGGCCCCGCGACCGCTCGCGCCGCGCCCGCCAGCGCCTGCCCGAGCACCCCGGCCATACCGAGCGCGCCCCGCTCCTTGTGCCCGAGCAGCACCGCGCGCACCGCGTCCTCGTAGGGCGCGGCGGCGTACACCACGGGCAGCCCGGCGGGCTCCGGCGCCGGACGGACCCGGCGCGCGGGCACCCCGAGCAGCGCCGCCCGGCACTCCTCGCACAGCGCCGTACGCGGCCTGCCGCAGCCGCCGCAGGCGGTCGGCAGCACAAGGCCGGAGAACTCCCGCCACCACCCCCGCATGGCTCCACTGTGCCAACAGGAGCGGGGCCCGGCCACCCCTGTGGACAACCCGTCCACAGCCCGGCGGCTACCCGGGATACGCGGGCGCCGAGCCCTTCTTGACAGCCGTCCGCCAGTTCGCCCCGGGCGGCAGCCGGACGATGCCGTCCTCCTGCGAGTGCGCCACCAGCGGCATCCGGTCGTCGTCGGTGGCCGCGATGTCCGTGAGCTTGTTGACGCTCGGCAGGGTGCCGGCCGCCGACGTCGACCCGTCCGTCTGCACATAGCGCAGCTGCTGGGAGACCCCGCCGATCTCCTTGCCGACCACGACCAGACGGCTGCGCCCGGCCCAGGAGACGGCGGTCACGTCCTCCATCTGCGGTGCCCCGGGCCGCAGTTCGACCACCGAGACCACGCTCTTGTCGCCGTCGCCGGTCCGCTCGACCCGGCCGATCCGCAGCGTCGTGTGCCCGCCCTCGGACACGAGCAGCGCCACCCGCACGCCGTCCGCCGACATGCGCACCTGCTGGATCTGCGCGCCGTTGAGACCGGCCACGTCGACCGTCTCGGGCTCGCCCGTGCCCTGCGCCAGACGCAGCAGCCGCGACTTGGCCGGATTGCGGTCGGCCACCCACAGGTCGCCGCGCCCGTCCCAACTCGGCGCCGAGAGGCCGCCGTTCTTGGCGTCCTTGTCGTCGCTGGCCACCGGCGCGTGCACCAGCTCGCCGCCGGCCGCGAGCGGGGCCACGAGCAGGGACTTGCCGTCCGCCGACACCCCGGCCGCGCGCTTCTCGTCCCGCGAGACCGCGACCGTACGCACCTGCTGCTCGCCCTTGCCGAACGGACCCTGCACCGGCTCGGTCACCACCGAGGCGTCCGAACCGTCCGAGCTGTCCGTGCTGCCGCCCGAGCTGTCCGAACCGCTCGCGTCGGCCCGCATCCGCTCCACATGGCCACCGGCGTCCACGAAGTACTGTCCCGGGCTGGTCGACATGCGGTCCGGCGCGTACGTCTCGGCCTGGTCGCCGCTGAGCACACACAGCTGGGAGCCGTTGGCCCGGTCGAGCTCCACCTGGCCGATCCGAGTGGTCGTCAGATCCCGCAGGGTGAACAGGAGTTGGGCCGCCATCCGCTTGCACAGCGCCTCACCGACATTGGAGGCCCGCTCGTTCAGCGGAACCTTCAGCGCGTTGCGGTCGTCCAGGGCAAGCGACTTGGTGTCGCTCTTCAGCGCCGTTCCCGATGGAAACTTCGAAGTGACCACTGGTTTCAGCCAGTTGGTCGGACCGTCCAGGACCGACTGCACCGTCTGCGTGACCAGGTTCATCTGCGTCTCGGGGTCGGTGCGCTGACGCACGTACACCGGGTCGGCGACCAGGCGGTCCTGGCCCGCAGCGAAGTAGTACTTGTTGACGGAGCGGTAGATGCGCTGGAAGTCGGACTGCCCGAGCAGCAGCCCCTCCGGCAGCGCGTCGATGCGCCACTCCCTGCCGGTCCCGTCCGGACCGCTCTGCCGCACCAGGTGAATGGTCTGGCTGTACGTGTCCTGCGGCTTGGCGGGCTGGTAGGCGCGCTGCTTGTCGACGACGGCGACGGGCTTGCCCGACACCGTGAAGGTGAAGCCGTTCGAGTCCGTGCCCCGGTCGCCGGAGCGGTTCGGCTGCGGGTCGGGGCCCTCGGCGAGGACCGTGACCTGGTTCGCCTGCCAGTCCTTCGCGGCCGCCGCGGTCAGATACTGGCGGGCCATCGCGAACTGGGGATCGTCGCTGGTCATGGCCTCCAGGAAGCCCGCGACGATCTCGTTGGGCTCGGCGCCGGGCCGCGGCGGCACCGCGTACACCTGCACCTGCGAATCGGCCCGCTGGGACGCCGAGACCGAGTGCACATCGCCGCTGCTCGGCATGGACGCGCAGCCCGACACCAGCAGCGAGCCACAGCCCAGCACGACCACCGCCCGCGGCAGCCTGCCGCGGGCCCTCCCCCGGTCAGCGCCCACGGGCCGATCCCTCCTGGTCAGTCACTTCGGCAAGGCGCTCGGGGCCCGCCGCGTCGTCCTCGCGCTCCGCAGTGGGCCGCGCGCCTGGCTCCGCGTCGGCCAGCCGTGCCACCACCCGGCCTCCGCCGCCTCCGGGCAGCCCCGCCGGGCTGGCCGCGGGACCCGAGGTGCGCGGACGCACCGGGGCCGTGGGCGGCACGGGCAGCGTGGAGCGGTCGAGGCGCGGCGTCGGGACGGAGGAGAGCCGGTTGCCCTGCGCCTGCGCGGCCCCCGCCTCGGCCTTGGCCCGCTCGCGGGCGGCCCGTGAGTCCTCCGGCTCCAGTGGTATCGGCGATCCGCGCAGCGGCTCGTCGGCGGTACGCGGCAGGGTCAGGCGGAACTGGGAACCGCCGCCCGGCTCGCCCCAGGCCTGCAGCCAGCCGCCGTGCAGCCGCGCGTCCTCGACGGCGATCGACAGGCCGAGCCCGGTACCCCCGGTGGTACGGGCGCGCGCCGGGTCGGCCCGCCAGAACCGGTTGAACACCCGCGTCGCCTCGCCGGGCTTGAGCCCGACGCCGTAGTCCCGCACCGCGACCGCGACGGCCCCGCCGGCCGCCGCGAGGCGCACCACGACGTCCTTGCCCTCGCCGTGCTCGACGGCGTTGACGACCAGGTTGCGCAGCACCCGCTCGACCCGGCGGGCATCGGCCTCGGCGACCACGGGCTGTTCGTCGCCGGCCACCCGTATCCGGGTTCCCTTGCGCTCGGCCAGCGGCTCGGCGCCCTCGATCACCCGGCGCACTACCTCCCGCAGGTCTATCGGCTCGGCTTCCAGGGCGGCCGCGCCCGCGTCGAACCGGCTGATCTCCAGGAGGTCGGCGAGCAGCGACTCGAACCGGTCCAGCTGCCCGGCGAGCAGCTCGGCCGAACGCGCCGTCACCGGGTCGAAGTCGACCCGCGCCTCATGGATGACATCGGCTGCCATCCGTACGGTCGTCAGCGGTGTGCGCAGCTCGTGCGACACGTCGGAAACGAACCGCCGCTGCATCCGGGACAGCTCCTCCAGCTGGTTGATCTTGCCCTGGAGGTTCTGCGCCATCTTGTTGAAGGCCTCGCCGAGCCGGGCGATGTCGTCCTCGCCGGTGACCTTCATGCGCTCTCTGAGGACGCCGGTGGAGAGCCGTTCGGCGACTCCGGCCGCCATCCGCACCGGCGTGACCACCTGCCGCACCACGAGCCAGGCGATCGCCCCGAGCAGCACCACGACGAAGAGCCCGGCGGTCGCCAGCGTCGTCTTGACCAGGGTGAGCGACTTCTCCTCCTGCACCAGCGGGAAGAGGTAGTAGAGCTGGTAGGACTGCCCGTCGACGTCTTTGAGCCGGGTGCCCACGACGAGCCCCGGCTCGGCGTCCTGGCCGTCGGTGAACTTGATCGAGGTGTACGTCTTGAACGCGCCGACGCCCTCGTCGACGCTGTCGCGCAGGCTCTGCGGAACGCTCGCGCGGGGGTCCACGAAGCCGGAGGCGCGCGGCCCCCGGTTGCTGGACGCCGAGTCGGAGTCCGACGAGGCCGAGCCCAGGGCGACGACGTAGAACGCGCCCTGGCCGCTGCTCGCGAGCTGGGTCACCAGGTCGTTGCGCCAGCTCACCGAGGAGCCGGAGCCGCGGCCGGTGGTGGAGTCGTCGCCGGACGAGACGGGTGTGCCGGCCTTGTCCTTCGCGACCGCGAAACCGCCCGCGGACTGGCTCTCGGCCGCCTTCTCCTTGGTTTCGAGCAGGCCGTTGCGCACCGCCCCGATGACCACGAAGCCGAGCAGCAGGACCACTCCCAGCGACATCAGCAGGGTGGCCGCGACCACCCGCAGCTGGATGTTGCGCCGCCACAGCCGCGCGGCGGGCAGCAGCGGGCGCCGCAGCCAGCGCACGACGAGGCGCAGCACCGGACCGCCGGGCGCTCCGTCCTGGAGCAGCCGGCCGCCCCAGGACGTCTTGCGCCCAGCTTCTTGGGTCATCTCAGCTCGGTCCTGCCTTGTAACCGACCCCACGGACGGTCACCACGATCTCCGGCCGCTCGGGGTCCTTCTCGACCTTCGAGCGCAGCCGCTGGACATGCACGTTGACCAGGCGGGTGTCCGCCGCGTGGCGGTAGCCCCAGACCTGTTCGAGGAGTACTTCTCGAGTGAACACCTGCCACGGCTTGCGGGCGAGCGCGACCAGCAGGTCGAACTCCAGCGGGGTCAGTGCGATCGACTGCCCGTCCCGCTTCACCGAGTGCCCGGCCACGTCGATGACCAGGTCACCGATGGCGAGCTGCTCGGGCGCAGGCTCCTCGGACCTGCGCAGCCTGGCCCGGATCCGGGCGACCAGCTCCTTCGGCTTGAACGGCTTGACGATGTAGTCATCGGCCCCTGACTCCAGGCCGACCACCACGTCCACGGTGTCGCTCTTTGCGGTGAGCATGACGATCGGCACACCCGACTCGGCCCTGATCAGCCTGCAGACCTCGATGCCGTCCCGTCCGGGCAGCATGAGATCGAGCAGCACCAGGTCGGGCTTGGCGTCACGAAATGCCGCCAGTGCCTTGTCGCCATCCGCTACGAACGACGGCTCAAAACCTTCTCCACGCAACACAATGCCGAGCATCTCGGCCAGTGCGGTGTCGTCGTCGACGACAAGGACGCGTCCCTTCATAAACGTCATCATCCCATTAGCTAATCGTTACCCGGCGTGACCTGGCACACAGCTCCCTCAGCCCGCCCCCTGTCACCGGGGAGAGCACCCCTTCCTCCGTGACGATCGCCGTGACCAGTTCCGGCGGTGTCACATCGAAGGCGGGGTTGTACGCCTGCGTCCCAAGCGGTGCCACCGGAAATCCGGAACCGGACCCCCAGCCGCCCCCCGGGACCTGCGGCGCAGTGAACTCTGTCACCTCCTGGCCGGGCCGCTGCTCGACCTCGATCGAAGCGCCGTCGGGGCTCTCCAGGTCCACCGTGGTGACCGGCGCGACCACGACGAACGGCACGTGGTGGTACTTGGCGAGCACGGCGAGCGGATAGCTGCCCACCTTGTTCGCCACCGAGCCGTCGGCCGCGATGCGGTCGGCACCGATGAGGACAGCATCCACCTCACCTGTCGCGAACAGCGAGCCGGCCGCATTGTCGCTCAGCAGGCTGTACGCCATCCCACTGCCCGCTGCTTCGTACGCCGTCAGCCGCGCACCCTGCAGCAGCGGCCGCGTCTCGTCGACCCACAGCCGCCGCAGCCGGCCCGCCCGGTGCGCGGCCAGCGCGACCGCGAAGGCGGTGCCCTCGCCGCCGGAGACCAGCCGCCCGGTGTTGCAGTGGGTGAGGATGCGGTGGCTGCCGCCGGGCAGCAGCTCGTCGAGCAGCGCGAGCCCGTGCCGGGCCATCCGCGCGCTGCCCTCGGCATCGGCCCGGTGCAGCGCCTTGGCCGCGGCCAGCGCCGCCGCCCCGGCCTCCGCCGGGCCCACGCCCTTCTCGACGGCCGCCCTGTACGCCCCGGCCGCCAGCCGCACCCCGTACCCGAGGTTGACCGCGGTGGGCCGCGCCCCCGCGAGCAGCGCCGCCGCCTCGTCCACGTCGTAGCCGCGCGCAGCGGCGAGCGCCACCCCGTAGGCCCCGGCGATACCGAGCAGTGGCGCCCCTCGTACCGCCAGTGTCCGGATGGCAAGCACCAGGCCCGGCACATCCGTGCAGACGAGCTCCACCTCCTCGGCCGGCAGGCGGGTCTGGTCCAGGAGGACCAGCACCGGGCCCTCCGGAGGCTCGTCCCAGCGCAGCGAAGGAATCCCCGAAGGACTGGGCCCCATGGTGGTTCGCACGTCCTGATCAGCCATCCGCCCAGTCTGCCCCGTGAGCCACCGACAATTGAAGGTGCGAACGAGATACGGGGGCAGGTCCGCGGCCAGGATCCACGTGGCACGATGGCAGCCAACCCGAAGGAGCCGGCACGCGCAGCCGGTCCCGCGACCAATCCCCGAGGTGGACGACCGTGAACGACTCTCCGGGCTGGGCCTCGCCCGGATCGGCCCCCTCCGACGGCGAAAACTCGGGTACTCCCCCGACACCCGAGCCCTCCGACCGGGCCCGTGCCTCCTCCAAGTGGTCGCAGGACCAGCCCCCGGCCGCCCAGTGGTCCCCGCCGGGCGCGGGCCAGACGCCGCCTGCGCCGCAGCCCGGCTGGGGCGGCCCGCAGCGGGGGCCCGGCGGCTGGGGCCAGGTCCCGGGGCAGCCTCCGGGCGGCAACTGGAACCAGAACTACGGCCGCCCTCCCGCCGCCAAGCCGGGCGTCATCCCGCTGCGCCCGCTGGGGGTCGGCGAGATCCTCGACGGCGCCGTCTCCACGGCGCGCGCCCACTGGCGCACGGTCCTCGGCCTGACGCTGACCGTCGCCGTGATCTCCCAGATCGCGCAGATCCTCGCTGTCCGGTTCATCCTGCCGACCCCGACCTCGGTCGATCCGAACGCGACGGGCACCGAGGCCGTCAACCAGGCCTTCGACGCGCTGCAGTCCAGCCTCCTCGACCTCACGCCGTCCCTGATCATCGGTCAGTTCGCCACGCTGTTCACGACGGCCGTCCTCACCATCGTCGTGAGCCGGTCCGTGCTCGGCCGCCCGGTGAGCCTCGGCGACGCCTGGACCGAGGCCCGACCGCGCCTGCTGAGCCTGTTCGGCCTGCTGGCCCTCCTGTTCGGCATGTTCTGCACGATCTTCGCCGTCGGCATCCTTCCCGGCGCGCTCCTCGGGGGAGGCGGCGGCGCCGCACTCGTCGTGCTCGGCGGTCTCGCCGCGTCCGTGGTCACCCTGTGGCTGTACATCCGCTTCAGCCTCGCCGCCCCGGCGCTGATGCTGGAACGGCAGAGCATCGTCCAGTCCCTGCGCCGCTCCGCCAAGCTGGTCAACGGCTCCTGGTGGCGCATCCTCGGCATCACCCTGCTGACGTCGATCCTGATGGCCATCGTCTCGATGATCATCGTGTTCCCGTTCACCGCGATCGGGATGGCCGTGGACAGCAGCGACTTCCACGACATCCTCAGCGGCACCACTCCTGAGTTCGGCTGGACCTACCTGATCATCTCGGGGATCGGGGCCGTGATCGCCTCGGCGATCACCTACCCCATCGCCGCCGGGGTCAGCGTCCTGCTCTACATCGACCAGCGCATCCGTCGCGAGGCTCTGGACCTCGAACTCGCGCGCGCCGCAGGCGTTCCCGGCTACGAGACACCCGAGAGCTGATGCAGTGTCAGGAGCGGGGGGCTTCATCACGGCACGACTGCTGAACGGCGCATCCGGCACGCCTCCGGTGGACATCGGGCGCGACGCCGCCCGCGAGGCGGCCCGGCGCGAACTGTCCGACCCGGCGTACCACCAGAACGACCCGAGCCTCCTCCAGCGCGCCCTCAACGCGTTCTGGGACTGGGTCGGCTCGCTCTTCGACTCGGCATCCGGGGCCACCCCCGGCGGCCCGCTCGGCCTGGTCGTGATCGCGGTCGCCGTCCTCGCGCTGATCGTCGCGCTGTGGTGGCGGCTCGGCACCCCGCAGCGGGCCGTCACCTCGGGCGGCACGGTCTTCGACGACCGTCCGCGCAGCGCCGCCGAACACCGCACCGCGGCCGAGAGGCACGCCGCTGCCCGCCACTGGAACGAAGCCGTCCAGGAACGCATGCGCGCCATCGTCCGCTCGCTCGAAGAGCGCGCCCTCCTCGACCCCCGCCCCGGCCGCACCGCCGACGAAGCCGCCGCTGAAGCGGGCTGCCCCCTGCCCGGACACGCGGACCGACTCCGCACCGCCGCCCGGTCGTTCGACGACGTCACATACGGCGGCCGCACCGCCGACGAGGCAGCGTATGGACGCCTGCGCGACCTCGATCGCGACCTCGAACGCACCAAGCCCGCCTTGAGCGACGCGGTCCACGGAGGGGCCGAATGACCGCCCCCATAGCCGCCCCGACCTCCACCACGGTCACGGCCCGCCAGCTGTGGACCCGTACCCGGGGCCTGCTGCTCGCCCTCGCCATCCTGGCCGCGGCCGGCATCGCGCTCGCCGCGCTGCACTCCAACTCCGAGCACGGCAGCCTCGATCCGCGCTCCGCCGACCAGTACGGCAGCCGAGCCGTCGCCCAGCTCCTCAAGGCCCAGGGAGTCTCCACCCGCGTGGTCACCACCCTCGACGAGGCGACGGCCGCCACCGGCCCCGACACCACACTGCTGATCACGGTCCCCGATCTCCTGACCGAGGGCCAGCAACGCCAACTCCGGGCCGCCACCGCCCACTCCGGCGGCCGTACGATCCTCATCGCCCCCAGCTCGCCCTCCCTGGGCATCCTCGCCCCCGGGATACGCGCCGAGAGCTCCGTCTCCGTCAAGCCCCGCGACCCCGACTGCGCCCAGCCCGCGGCAGCCCGAGCGGGACGAGCCGACGCCGGCGGCATCCGCTACGCGGCCCCTGACGAGAGCAACGACGGCTGCTACCCGGCCAATGGCCTGCCCACTCTGCTCCGCACCGCGCCCCCGGGACAGGGCGAAACCGTCCTGCTCGGAGCCCCCGACATCCTCCTCAACCACCGCCTCGACAAGGAGGGCAACGCCTCCCTCGCCCTCCAACTGCTTGGTACTCGCCCTCATCTGGTCTGGTACCTCCCCTCGCTGGGTGACGCGTCGGCCACCGACGGCGGCAAACGCTCCTTCTTCGACCTGATCCCCTCCGGATGGCGCTGGGCCACCCTCCAACTCGCTCTCGCCGCCGTGCTCGCCGCCATCTGGCGGGCCCGCCGGCTCGGCCCCCTCGTCACCGAGCAACTCCCGGTCGCCATCCGCGCGTCCGAGGCGACCGAAGGCCGCGCCCGCCTCTACCGCAAGGCCAACGCCCGCGACCGCGCGGCCGACACACTCCGCTCGGCCACCCGCACTCGCCTGGCCCCCCTCCTCGGCGTGACCGCCTCGGCGGCACACTCCCCCGAGGCCCTCGTCCCGGCCGTCTCCGCCCGGCTCCCCTCGGCCGGCCGTGACCCCCTTTCCCTGCTCTTCGGCCCGACACCGGCCGACGACGCCGCACTTGTCCGCCTCGCGGACGAACTGGACGCCCTCGAAAGAGAGGTACGCACTTCATGAGCGACCGCACCCCGGAGACCGCAGCGAACCCGGACAGCGCCCGCGCTTCCCTGGAAGCCCTGCGCGCCGAGATCGCCAAGGCCGTGGTCGGCCAGGACTCCGCCGTCACCGGCCTCGTCGTCGCCCTCCTGTGCCGCGGCCATGTGCTGCTCGAAGGTGTACCGGGCGTCGCCAAGACCCTCTTGGTGCGCGCGCTGGCGGCCTCCCTCGAACTCGACACCAAGCGCGTCCAGTTCACCCCCGACCTGATGCCGAGCGACGTCACCGGTTCTCTCATCTACGACGCCCGTACCGCAGAGTTCTCCTTCCAGCCCGGTCCGGTCTTCACCAACCTGCTGCTCGCGGACGAGATCAACCGCACCCCGCCCAAGACCCAGTCGTCTCTCCTCGAAGCCATGGAAGAGCGTCAGGTCACGGTCGACGGCACCCCGCGCCTCCTGCCCGACCCGTTCCTGGTGGCCGCCACGCAGAACCCGGTCGAGTACGAGGGCACGTATCCCCTGCCCGAGGCTCAACTGGACCGATTCCTACTGAAGTTGACGGTCCCGCTGCCATCTCGCCAGGACGAGATAGACGTGCTGGCCCGCCACGCGAACGGCTTCAACCCCCGCGACCTCAAGGCGGCAGGCGTACGCCCGGTGGCCGGCGCCGCCGACCTCGAAGCCGCCCGCGCCGCCGTCGCCAAGACCTCGGTCTCGGCCGAGATCACCGGCTATGTCGTCGATATCTGTCGTGCCACGCGTGAATCCCCCTCGCTCAGCCTCGGGGTCTCCCCGCGAGGCGCCACCGCCCTGCTCTCCACGGCCCGGGCCTGGGCCTGGCTCACCGGCCGGGACTACGTCATCCCGGACGATGTGAAAGCCCTGGCACTCCCCACACTTCGCCACCGCATCCAATTGCGCCCCGAAGCCGAGATGGAGGGCGTCACCGCCGACTCCGTCATCACCTCGGTCCTCGCCCACGTCCCCGTGCCCCGCTGAGGAGCCCCGATGGCCCTCACCGGACGCTCCGCACTCCTCGCCGCCCTCGGCTCCATCCCCGTCGGGGTCTTCGCCCCGGGCTGGACCGGCATGCTGGCGGTCAACGCTCCCCTTGCACTCGCAATTCTGTGCGACTACGCGTGCGCGGCGCCAGTGCAGAAGCTCCAGTTCACTCGAAGCGGTGATACGTCAGTTCGACTGGGTGACGCGGCCGAGGTCGGCCTCACTGTCACCAACCCCTCCAGCCGCCACCTCCGCGCCCAGCTCAGGGACGCCTGGCCGCCCAGTAGTTGGCCGTCCGGCACCGAACAGGCCGCATCTCGGCATCCGTTGACGATCGCGGCCGGCGAACGAAGCCGCCTGTCCACAACACTGCGGCCGACCCGCCGGGGCGACCGCCACGCGGACCGCGTCACGATCCGCTCGTATGGCCCGCTCGGCCTGGCCGCCCGCCAGGGCAGCCACCGGGTTCCCTGGACGGTCCGGGTCCTGCCGCCCTTCACGAGCCGCAAACACCTGCCGTCCCGCCTGGCCCGGCTCCGCGAACTCGACGGCCGTACCAGTGTGTTGATCCGCGGCGAGGGCACCGAATTCGACAGCCTCCGCGAGTACGTCCCCGGCGACGACACCCGTTCCATCGACTGGCGTGCCACCGCCCGCCAGGGAAATGTCGCCGTACGCACCTGGCGCCCGGAGCGCGACCGCCACGTACTCGTCGTCCTCGACACGGGTCGCACATCGGCCGGCCGCGTCGGCGACGTACCCCGGCTCGATGCCGCGATGGACGCCGGGCTGCTGCTGGCCGCCCTCGCTTCACGAGCCGGCGACCGAGTCGACCTCCTCGCCTATGACCGTCGGGTACGGACCCAGGTGCTGGGCCGAGCCGCGGGCGAACTCCTGCCCGCGCTGGTCAACGCAATGGCCCCACTCGAACCGTCCCTCGTGGAGACCGACGCACGCGGCCTCAGCGCGGCGGCCCTGACTCACGCGCCCCGCCGCTCCCTGATCGTCCTGCTGACCAGCCTGGACACAGCGGCAGCCGAAGAGGGGCTACTCCCTGTCCTGCCCCAACTCACGCAACGGCATACGGTACTGGTGGCATCGGTGGCCGACCCCCACATCCAGCAGATGGCAGCGGCGCGAGGCGACGTCGAGGCGGTCTATGAGGCGGCCGCAGCCAGCCAGAACCAGCAGCAACGCCGCCGCACCGCCGAGAAGCTGATGCGCCACGGCGTCACAGTCGTCGACGCCACCCCGGACGGATTGGCCCCGGCCTTGGCTGATGCATACCTCGAGCTAAAGGCGACGGGCCGCCTGTAAAAAAGGGAGGGTTGGAAGAGGGCTCCCTTCTTCCAACCCTCCCTGAAACGCGAAAAAGCCCCGCACCGTGACCGTATTCCTACGGTCTGGTGCGGGGCTTTCCCCACAATTTGTTCGGCGGCGTCCTACTCTCCCACAGGGTCCCCCCTGCAGTACCATCGGCGCTGAAAGGCTTAGCTTCCGGGTTCGGAATGTAACCGGGCGTTTCCCTAACGCTATGACCACCGAAACACTATGAAGTTGAACACCGGAACCGGAAACGGTTCTGACGGCTGTTCATTGCTTCAGAACAAACACAGTGGACGCGAGCAACTGAGGACAAGCCCTCGGCCTATTAGTACCAGTCAGCTCCACCCGTTACCGGGCTTCCACATCTGGCCTATCAACCCAGTCGTCTACTGGGAGCCTTACCCTCTCAAGGAGGTGGGAACACTCATCTCGAAGCAGGCTTCCCGCTTAGATGCTTTCAGCGGTTATCCTTTCCGAACGTAGCCAACCAGCCATGCCCTTGGCAGGACAACTGGCACACCAGAGGTTCGTCCGTCCCGGTCCTCTCGTACTAGGGACAGCCCTTCTCAATGTTCCTGCGCGCGCAGCGGATAGGGACCGAACTGTCTCACGACGTTCTAAACCCAGCTCGCGTACCGCTTTAATGGGCGAACAGCCCAACCCTTGGGACCGACTCCAGCCCCAGGATGCGACGAGCCGACATCGAGGTGCCAAACCATCCCGTCGATATGGACTCTTGGGGAAGATCAGCCTGTTATCCCCGGGGTACCTTTTATCCGTTGAGCGACGGCGCTTCCACAAGCCACCGCCGGATCACTAGTCCCGACTTTCGTCCCTGCTCGACCCGTCGGTCTCACAGTCAAGCTCCCTTGTGCACTTACACTCAACACCTGATTGCCAACCAGGCTGAGGGAACCTTTGGGCGCCTCCGTTACTCTTTAGGAGGCAACCGCCCCAGTTAAACTACCCATCAGACACTGTCCCTGATCCGGATCACGGACCGAGGTTAGACATCCAGCACGACCAGAGTGGTATTTCAACGACGACTCCACAACCACTGGCGTGGCCGCTTCAAAGTCTCCCACCTATCCTACACAAGCCGAACCGAACACCAATATCAAACTGTAGTAAAGGTCCCGGGGTCTTTCCGTCCTGCTGCGCGAAACGAGCATCTTTACTCGTAGTGCAATTTCACCGGGCCTATGGTTGAGACAGTCGAGAAGTCGTTACGCCATTCGTGCAGGTCGGAACTTACCCGACAAGGAATTTCGCTACCTTAGGATGGTTATAGTTACCACCGCCGTTTACTGGCGCTTAAGTTCTCAGCTTCGCCACACCGAAATGTGACTAACCGGTCCCCTTAACGTTCCAGCACCGGGCAGGCGTCAGTCCGTATACATCGCCTTACGGCTTCGCACGGACCTGTGTTTTTAGTAAACAGTCGCTTCTCGCTGGTCTCTGCGGCCACCCCCAGCTCAGAGTGCAAGACTCATCACCGGACGTGGCCCCCTTCTCCCGAAGTTACGGGGGCATTTTGCCGAGTTCCTTAACCATAGTTCACCCGAACGCCTCGGTATTCTCTACCTGACCACCTGAGTCGGTTTAGGGTACGGGCCGCCATGAAACTCGCTAGAGGCTTTTCTCGACAGCATAGGATCATCCACTTCACCACAATCGGCTCGGCATCAGGTCTCACCCTTATATGTCATCCGGATTTGCCTAGATGACGGGCTACACCCTTACCCCGGGACAACCACCGCCCGGGCTGGACTACCTTCCTGCGTCACCCCATCGCTTACCTACTACCACCTTGGGCCGGCGGCTCCACCACTTTCCATTCCCCGAAGGGTCCGGAACGGCTTCACGGCCTTAGCATTAATGGGCTCGATACTGGGCGTTTCAAAGCGGGTACCGGAATATCAACCGGTTGTCCATCGACTACGCCTGTCGGCCTCGCCTTAGGTCCCGACTTACCCTGGGCAGATCAGCTTGACCCAGGAACCCTTAGTCAATCGGCGCACACGTTTCTCACGTGTGTATCGCTACTCATGCCTGCATTCTCACTCGTGAACCGTCCACCACTAGCTTCCGCTGCAGCTTCACCCGGCACACGACGCTCCCCTACCCATCCCAGCAGGCGTTGGCCCTATATGCTGGAATGACACGACTTCGGCGGTACGCTTGAGCCCCGCTACATTGTCGGCGCGGAATCACTTGACCAGTGAGCTATTACGCACTCTTTCAAGGGTGGCTGCTTCTAAGCCAACCTCCTGGTTGTCTCTGCGACTCCACATCCTTTCCCACTTAGCGTACGCTTAGGGGCCTTAGTCGATGCTCTGGGCTGTTTCCCTCTCGACCATGGAGCTTATCCCCCACAGTCTCACTGCCGCGCTCTCACTTACCGGCATTCGGAGTTTGGCTAAGGTCAGTAACCCGGTAGGGCCCATCGCCTATCCAGTGCTCTACCTCCGGCAAGAAACACACGACGCTGCACCTAAATGCATTTCGGGGAGAACCAGCTATCACGGAGTTTGATTGGCCTTTCACCCCTAACCACAGGTCATCCCCCAGGTTTTCAACCCTGGTGGGTTCGGTCCTCCACGACCTCTTACAGCCGCTTCAACCTGCCCATGGCTAGATCACTCCGCTTCGGGTCTAGAGCGTGCAACTCAATCGCCCTGTTCGGACTCGCTTTCGCTACGGCTTCCCCACACGGGTTAACCTCGCTACACACCGCTAACTCGCAGGCTCATTCTTCAAAAGGCACGCAGTCACGACTGACAGCACAAGTGCTGCCAGCGACGCTCCCACGGCTTGTAGGCACACGGTTTCAGGTACTATTTCACTCCGCTCCCGCGGTACTTTTCACCATTCCCTCACGGTACTATCCGCTATCGGTCACCAGGGAATATTTAGGCTTAGCGGGTGGTCCCGCCAGATTCACACGGGATTTCTCGGGCCCCGTGCTACTTGGGTGTCTCTCAAACGAGCCGTTGATGTTTCAGCTACGGGGGTCTTACCCTCTACGCCGGACCTTTCGCATGTCCTTCGCCTACACCAACGGTTTCTGACTCGTCCTGTCGCCGGCAGACGACAGAAGAGAGATCCCACAACCCCGCATGCGCAACCCCTGCCGGGTATCACACGCATACGGTTTGGCCTCATCCGGTTTCGCTCGCCACTACTCCCGGAATCACGGTTGTTTTCTCTTCCTGAGGGTACTGAGATGTTTCACTTCCCCTCGTTCCCTCCACATACCCTATGTGTTCAGGTATGGGTGACAGCCCATGACGACTGCCGGGTTTCCCCATTCGGAAACCCCCGGATCAAAGCCTGGTTGACGGCTCCCCGGGGACTATCGTGGCCTCCCACGTCCTTCATCGGTTCCTGGTGCCAAGGCATCCACCGTGCGCCCTTAAAAACTTGGCCACAGATGCTCGCGTCCACTGTGCAGTTCTCAAACAACGACCAGCCACCCATCACCCCACCAACATCGTGGTGGAGTTCACTGGGGCCGGCATCAGAAGGACAGACCTCACGGTCCGTACCCTCAGACACCCAACAGCGTGCCCGACCCGATCCTCCCTGGTTCACGTTCCACGCCGAAGCAGTACTGGTGACCCTGAAGCATCGTGCCGAATAGTCAACGTTCCACCCATGAGCTGACCACCGTCGGACGTTTGCCGACGAAATGGCCTCTGACCAGGCGAACCTGGTGAGAAGTGCTCCTTAGAAAGGAGGTGATCCAGCCGCACCTTCCGGTACGGCTACCTTGTTACGACTTCGTCCCAATCGCCAGTCCCACCTTCGACAGCTCCCTCCCACAAGGGGTTGGGCCACCGGCTTCGGGTGTTACCGACTTTCGTGACGTGACGGGCGGTGTGTACAAGGCCCGGGAACGTATTCACCGCAGCAATGCTGATCTGCGATTACTAGCAACTCCGACTTCATGGGGTCGAGTTGCAGACCCCAATCCGAACTGAGACCGGCTTTTTGAGATTCGCTCCGCCTCGCGGCATCGCAGCTCTTTGTACCGGCCATTGTAGCACGTGTGCAGCCCAAGACATAAGGGGCATGATGACTTGACGTCGTCCCCACCTTCCTCCGAGTTGACCCCGGCAGTCTCCTGTGAGTCCCCATCACCCCGAAGGGCATGCTGGCAACACAGAACAAGGGTTGCGCTCGTTGCGGGACTTAACCCAACATCTCACGACACGAGCTGACGACAGCCATGCACCACCTGTATACCGACCACAAGGGGGCGACCATCTCTGGCCGTTTCCGGTATATGTCAAGCCTTGGTAAGGTTCTTCGCGTTGCGTCGAATTAAGCCACATGCTCCGCTGCTTGTGCGGGCCCCCGTCAATTCCTTTGAGTTTTAGCCTTGCGGCCGTACTCCCCAGGCGGGGAACTTAATGCGTTAGCTGCGGCACCGACGACGTGGAATGTCGCCAACACCTAGTTCCCAACGTTTACGGCGTGGACTACCAGGGTATCTAATCCTGTTCGCTCCCCACGCTTTCGCTCCTCAGCGTCAGTAATGGCCCAGAGATCCGCCTTCGCCACCGGTGTTCCTCCTGATATCTGCGCATTTCACCGCTACACCAGGAATTCCGATCTCCCCTACCACACTCTAGCTAGCCCGTATCGAATGCAGACCCGGGGTTAAGCCCCGGGCTTTCACATCCGACGTGACAAGCCGCCTACGAGCTCTTTACGCCCAATAATTCCGGACAACGCTTGCGCCCTACGTATTACCGCGGCTGCTGGCACGTAGTTAGCCGGCGCTTCTTCTGCAGGTACCGTCACTTTCGCTTCTTCCCTGCTGAAAGAGGTTTACAACCCGAAGGCCGTCATCCCTCACGCGGCGTCGCTGCATCAGGCTTTCGCCCATTGTGCAATATTCCCCACTGCTGCCTCCCGTAGGAGTCTGGGCCGTGTCTCAGTCCCAGTGTGGCCGGTCGCCCTCTCAGGCCGGCTACCCGTCGTCGCCTTGGTAGGCCATCACCCCACCAACAAGCTGATAGGCCGCGGGCTCATCCTTCACCGCCGGAGCTTTTAACCCCCCACCATGCGGCAGGAAGTGTTATCCGGTATTAGACCCCGTTTCCAGGGCTTGTCCCAGAGTGAAGGGCAGATTGCCCACGTGTTACTCACCCGTTCGCCACTAATCCACCCCGAAGGGCTTCATCGTTCGACTTGCATGTGTTAAGCACGCCGCCAGCGTTCGTCCTGAGCCAGGATCAAACTCTCCATGAATGTTTACCCGTAATCGGGTGCACACATCACGTAAGAGCGGGACGACCAGGCCGGAATGAGGCCGGTCGTCCACAGCGTCCTCGCTGTGTAATCGCCACCCACACCCCAAGGGGGCGAGTGGACTTTTCAAAGGAACCTCGATCCGCCGAAGCGGATACGGGGTTGTCAATCTGGCGTTGACTTTTGGCACGCTGTTGAGTTCTCAAGGAACGGACGCTTCCTTCGTACTCACCCTCTCGGGCTTTCCTCCGGGCGCTTCCCTTCGGTATTTCGTGTTTCCAGCTTAGCAGATCCGATTTCCGTTTCTGCCACCCGCTGGAGTGGGCTGCCGATTCGCTATCCGCTTTCGCGTTTCCCTTTTCGGCGATTCCGACTCTACCAGAAGCATTTCAGTCGACCGAATCGACTTCGCTGACTTCGAATGGTGAATCGGAATGGCTCATCACTCGGAAATTCAATTTCCGATGAGAGCGAGAGAGATGCTAGCTAGTGCTCCCGAACTTGTCCAGTTCGAGGCAACCGTTTGAATCTACCTCCCCACTCCGACCGTGTCAACGATTTTTGTGGGCGAAGAGGACAGTAGCAGGTCAGAGGGGGCGTACGCACATCACGCGGCTGTCGGGAGCTCGGCGCTGCGGGCGGTGGCTTCGATGTCGCCGGCCTCGCCAGCTCGTGCGGCTCGGCCGCCCAGGACGTACACGTACACAAGAAAGGCCAGTTCGGCGGCTATGCCGATGGCTATTCGGGCCCAGGTGGGCAGGCCGGAGGGGGTTACGAAGCCCTCGATCATGCCGGAGACGAACAGCACCAGGGCCAGGCCGATGGCCATGCCTACGGCTGCTCGGCCCTGCTCTGCGAGGGCTGCGCGACGGGTGCGCGGGCCCGGGTCGACGACGGTCCAGCCGAGCCGCATGCCCGTACCGGCGGCTACGAACACCGCGGTCAGTTCGAGGAGGCCGTGCGGCAGGACCAGACCGAGGAAGGTGTCGAGGCGTCCCGCGGACGACATGAGGCCGATGCCGACGCCCAGGTTGAGCATGTTGAGGAAGAGGATCCACAGGACCGGGATGCCGAGGAAGGCGCCCAGGACCAGGCACATTGCGGTGGCCTGGGCATTGTTCGTCCAGACCTGGGCCGCGAAGGAGGCGGCCGGGTGGCTTGAGTAGTACGTCTCGTATTCGCCGCCCGGTCGCGTCATCTGGCGCAGCGCGTCGGGGGCGGCGATCGCGGACTGGACCTCGGGGTGGGTGCCTATCCACCAGCCGATGACCGCGGCGACGGCTATGGAGATCAGGGCCGCGGTTATCCACCAGTGGCGCGCGCGGTAGACGGCGGCGGGGAAGCCCTCCGTAAGGAAGCGGGCGGCGTCGCGCCAGGTCGCGCGGCGGGTGCCGGTGACGGTGGAGCGCGCGCGGGCCACCAGTTGCGTCAGGCGGGCGGTGAGCAGGGGGTCCGGGGCGCTGGACTGTATTTGGGAGAGGTGCGTGGACGTGCGCTGGTAGAGCGTCACCAGCTCGTCCGCCTCGGCGCCCGTGAGGCGGCGGCCGCGGTGCAGGAGGTGTTCGAGGCGGTCCCACTCCGTGTGGTGGGCGGTCACGAAGACGTCGAGGTCCATGTTCTGCTGCTGCTCCAGGCACTGGGTGCGTACGGTCCGTACTACTGCGGCGCGCTGCGGGCCAGCTTGGCAGACTGGGTGGTTCGAGGGGTGTGGAAGGCCGTCGTCTGTGGAGGGTGGGGTATCGGGTGAGCGCGCTGGTCACGGGGGATGCGGTCGTACTGGGGATGCGGCCCGCGCGGTTGCCTAGTAGGGCGCTGGCGTTGGTGATCGACCTGGCCGTGGTGTGGGCGGCGTACATATTGGTCTCGTTGGTCATGTTGTTCGCCACTGCCTCGCTGGATGCCGCTGCCCAGGCTGCGACAGCCGTGGCCCTGTTCGTGCTCGTGCTGGTCGGGGGCCCGATCGCGGTCGAGACGCTGTCGCACGGGCGGTCGCTGGGGAAGCTTGCCTGCGGGCTGCGGGTGGTGCGGGACGACGGGGGGCCGATCCGGTTCCGGCACGCGCTGGTGCGCGGGGCCATGGGGGTCATCGAGATTCTGCTGACGTTCGGTGTCGTCGCCTGCATCGCGTCGCTCGTCTCCGAGCGCGGGCGGCGGATCGGGGACGTCTTCGCGGGGACGCTGGTCGTGCGGGAGCGGGTGTCGTCGGGGTGGACCGCGGCCGTTCCGCCTCCGCCGCCGTGGCTGGTGGGGCGGTTCGCCGGGCTGGACCTGTCACGGGTGCCGGACGGGCTCTGGCTGGCGGTGCGCCAGTACTTGACGCGTATGCGCCAGCTCGACCCGCAGGTGAGCTCGACGATGGCGGTCCGCCTGGCCGAGGACGTGGCGGCTTGTACGGGAGCGCCCCTCCCGGAGGGAGTGCCGCCTGCGGCCTATCTGGCCGGTGTGGTGGGCGAGCGCCAGGCTCGGGACGCACGACGGGCGTTCGGGGCGGGGCAGGCTGCTGCCGGTGGCATGGGGGTGGGGGTTCACGGCGGGGGTCCTGGGCCGGTTTTCGGCTCGCCGGCTGCGGTTGCTCCGCCTGGGTTCGTCAGTCCCGCTCCGGCTTGGGGTTCGGGCGCGGGGTCGCACCTGGCCGCGGACCCGGCCGTGACTTCCGCCTCGGCCGGGCTGCCGGCTTCGGGCGGTGCCGCTGAGCCGACTGGTTCCGGGGAGCCGGGAGCCGAGGTTGCGAACAGCGCTGGATCTCCCGCGCGTCCGACGGGATTCGCGCCGCCTGCCTGACGGTCGCCTGCCTGATGGCGGGGCGGAGGTCGGGTCGCGGGCGATGGAGGGGAAAGGGCCGGGCCGAGTAGGACCGCGGCGCTCGGGCGCCAGGTGGCGAACGCCAGGTGCCGGACGCTCCCTGGCTACGGCGTGGGGAACGTCGACGGTGGGGATTCCAGGGATTCCAGCTCGATGCCGGGGGCCGCGAGGACTACGTCGCCGGCGATGTGAACGGTGTGCTGCTCGCCCGTGTCCAGGGCGCTGACCTGGTACTCGTCCACGGTCAGGGGGCCGTTGTCAGTGGCGTGCGCTTCACTTTTCTTCAGGGCCCAGGACTGGTCGATCGTTCGGGGGGCGAGGACCGGGTCCGTGAACGCGACGAGGCGGACGCGCGTCGTCGGGGAGTGGGGGGTGAGGCGGAGCAGACGGGAGGTGGCGACGAGGAACGCGGGGGAAGTGCCGGAGAAGGCGTGGGCGCGCACATTGCCTTCGGTGGCATGGGTCCCGGAGGGGTCCGTACGGACCCAGGTGACGCCGTCGAGCGCGGCGCCTCGTACCTGCCAGGCGGCGGCATGGAGTTCGAGGCGGATCGGGCGGCCGAGTTCGTCCAGCGCGAGGTCTACGGAGCCCGCGTGGTCTCCGGAGGGGGTGGTGAGCTGGGAGACGTAGCGCCAGCCGGAAGGGCCCGGCGCGCAGTGGAAGTGTTCTTCGCCGAGGGGAGTGTGGTCGTGGGGATCGTGAAGCGAATATCGGCCGCGGGGCATGGGATCTCGGTGTCCTCGGAAGTCGGGCGCTGACTCGGTGTGGGGGCGGTACGGGGCAGGCCCCCGTCACGGGGGTGCGGGGGCCTGCCTCAGTACCGATGACGTACCGGGTGCCGATGAGTACCGGGTGCCCATGACGTACCGGGCCGATGACGTACCGGTGGAGCCGAGTGCCGGTGGCGGCTGAGCCGGTGATGCCGTCAACTCCGAGGACTGCAGGGGCCGTTGGGCCCGGCGCCCTGCGGTCCTCGGGGTGTCGGTGTCGGGGGCTCAGTAGCGGTAGTGGTCCGGCTTGTACGGGCCCTCGACGTCTACGCCGATGTACGCGGCCTGCTCCGGGCGGAGCTCGGTGAGCCTGACGCCGAGCGATGCCAGGTGGAGGCGGGCGACCTTCTCGTCGAGGTGCTTGGGCAGCACATAGACGTCGGTCGGGTACTCGGACGGCTTGGTGAAGAGCTCGATCTGGGCCAGCGTCTGGTCCGCGAAGGAGTTCGACATGACGAAGGAGGGGTGACCGGTCGCGTTGCCGAGGTTCAGCAGACGGCCCTCGGACAGCACGATCAGGACCCTGCCGTCGGGGAAGGTCCAGGTGTGCACCTGGGGCTTGACCTCGTCCTTGACGACACCCGGGATCCTGGCCAGGCCGGCCATGTCGATCTCGTTGTCGAAGTGGCCGATGTTCCCGACGATCGCCTGGTGCTTCATCCTGGCCATGTCCGCGGCCATGATGATGTCCTTGTTGCCCGTCGTGGTGACGAAGATGTCCGCCTTGTCGACGACCTCGTCCAGCGTCGTGACCTGGTAGCCGTCCATCGCCGCCTGGAGCGCGCAGATCGGGTCGATCTCCGTGATGATCACGCGGGCGCCCTGCCCGCGCAGAGACTCCGCACAGCCCTTGCCCACATCACCGTAGCCGCACACGACGACCGTCTTGCCGCCGATGAGGACATCGGTGGCGCGGTTGATGCCGTCGATCAGGGAGTGGCGGCAGCCGTACTTGTTGTCGAACTTCGACTTCGTCACCGCGTCATTCACATTGATCGCCGGGAACAGAAGGTCGCCGTCGCGCATCATCTCGTACAGACGGTGAACACCCGTAGTGGTCTCCTCCGTCACACCACGGATCTCGGAGGCCAGCTGGGTCCACTTCTGGGGGTTCTCACCCAGGGTGCGGTTCAGCAGGGTGAGAATGTGGGCGTACTCCTCGGAGTCCGCGGTCGACGGGTCCGGGGCCGCGCCGGCCTTCTCGAACTCGACGCCCTTGTGGACCAGGAGGGTGGCGTCGCCGCCGTCGTCCAGGATCATGTTCGGGCCGCCGGTGGGGGTGTTCGGCCAGGTCAGCGCCTGCTCCGTGCACCACCAGTACTCCTCAAGGGTCTCGCCCTTCCAGGCGTAGACCGGGACGCCGGCGGGGGCGTCCGGGGTGCCGTTCGGGCCGACCGCGATGGCGGCGGCGGCGTGGTCCTGGGTGGAGAAGATGTTGCAGGAGGCCCAGCGGACCTCGGCGCCGAGGGCGACCAGGGTCTCGATCAGCACGGCGGTCTGCACGGTCATGTGCAGCGAGCCGGTGATGCGGGCGCCGGCCAGCGGCTGCGTGGCGGCGTACTCCTTGCGGATCGACATCAGGCCGGGCATCTCGTGCTCGGCGAGGGTGATCTCCTTGCGGCCGAAGGCGGCGAGGGAGAGGTCGGCGACCTTGAAGTCCTGGCCGGCGCCGGTGGCGTCAGTCGTCATGGCGGGCTGCTCCTCGTGGGTTGGTGGCGAGGGTGGGTACGGCTGGTCTGCGGGCGCGGAGATAGGCATGGGAGTGCCCGAACGCGCTCGCAGCGCAGTCCGTCGGAGGCCCTCTCTCCCTCGGCCGGGTCCATGCGGGACCGACCGACCGCCATCAGCAGCGACGTCTGGCTCTGGTCACGAATCTACACCGATCGGCCGAGCGCGCCCCAGCGTGCCCGGCCAATAGCCTCGGCCGAAAATCGGGACCAGAGTCCGGGCGAACCGGGCCTAACGGACTTTTGATCTGGCCCTTACCTGGTGGAGGATGCTTGGGTCGGCCCGACTCGGGATACGAGCGGACCGTACGCACGATCTGCGCGACGAGGCGCGAAGCGTTAGGAGACCCCCACGTGACCAGTCCGGCTAGCGAGGGGCAGCGGAAGTTGAAGCTGCTCGCGGTGACCGCCTGTCCGACCGGCATCGCTCACACCTATATGGCCGCCGAGAAGCTGGCCCAGGCTGCGGCGGCGCTCGGCATCGAGATGAAGGTGGAGACGCAGGGCTCCATCGGGGCCGAAAACGTACTGGATGACAACGATGTCAGAGAGGCCGACGGGATCATCATCGCGGCCGACAAGGACGTCGCGCTCGATCGGTTCGTCGGCAAGAAGGTGCTGAGCGTGCCCGTCGCGGACGGCATCCACCGGCCCGAGCAGCTCATAGGGCAGGTGCAGAGCGCGGCTGTGCACGCAGGGGGCCATGGCCTCCCGTCCGGCAGTGGCGGCGGTGGCGGTGCGGGCGGCGGCGGCAAGGAGCGCAGTGCCGCGTACAAGGCGCTGATGAACGGCGTCTCGCACATGATCCCGTTCGTGGTGGTCGGCGGTCTGCTGCTCGCCGTCTCGATCGCGCTGGGCGGTCACAGCACGCCGAAGGGCATCGAGTTCGACAAGGACTCGTTCTGGTTCTACGTCAACACGCTCGGCACGCTCGGCTTCAAGCTGATGCTGCCGATCTTCTCCGGCTACATCGCCTTCGCCCTCGGCGACCGGCCCGCCCTGGTGCCCGGCATGATCGGCGGCTTCCTCGCCGCCGACGCCGTGAACATCTACGGCGCGGACGCGAACGCCGGATTCCTCGGCGCTATCGCGACCGGATTCCTCGCCGGGTACCTGGTGCTGTGGATCCGCAAGGTCAAGGTGCCGAAGTTCGTCCAGCCGATCATGCCGATCATCGTGATCCCGATCGTGTCGACGCTGGCGTTGGGGTTGTTCTACATCTACGTGATCGGGCAGCCGATCTCCTGGGTGTTCACGCATCTGACCAGCTGGCTCAACGGCATGACGGGGTCCAGTGCGATCGTGCTCGGCGCACTGATCGGGCTCATGATCGCGTTCGACATGGGCGGGCCGGTCAACAAGACGGCGTTCCTCGTCGCGGTGGGTCTGATCGGCACGAACAACGCCGTCATGGGCATGGCCGCCGCGGCCATTCCGGTCATGCCGCTCGGCCAGGGCCTGGCCACGCTGCTGCGGCGCAAGCTCTACACCGACCAGGAGCGGGAGACCGGTATCGCGGCGCTGTTCATGGGCTTCTTCGGCATCTCGGAAGGTGCGATTCCGTTCGCCGCGGCCCGTCCGGCCCAGGTCATCCCCGCGAACATGCTGGGTGGTGCGGTGGCCGGTGCGGTCGCCGGTGTGGCCGGGGTGTCGGACTCCGTTCCGCACGGCGGGCCGATCGTTTCGCTGTTCGGGGCTGTGGGCGGGGCGGCGATGTTCTTCCTGGCCATCGCCATTGGTACGGCTGTCACCGCGCTGACCACGAATGCGCTGATCGACGTCAAGCAGCGGAAGGGGCGGCGGGGCGAGGTCGGGACCGCTGCCCTGGTCCCTGAGCCTGCTCTGGCTGGTGTGGCTGTCGGTGCGGGTGGTGGCACGGGTGCAGGAAGTGGTGCGAGCGCAGGCGGTGGTGCGAGCGCTGGTAGTGACGGTGCCGCTGCCCTGGCCGTACAGGCCCCGGAGCGTTCTGGCTCCGTTGCCGCCCCCGAGGTGCTCTCCGGGTACCTCACCGCCCAGACCGTGAAGGTTCAGCTCGCCTCGCACGACAAGGACGCCGCGATCCGGGAGATGGCCGAGATGCTGGCCTCCACCGGGAACGTACGGGACGTCGACGAGCTCGTACGGGTCGCGCTCGCCCGGGAGGCTCAGGGGACGACCGGGCTCGGCGAGGAGATCGCCATTCCGCATGCGAAGACCGATGCGGTGTCCGTGCCGACCGTGGGGTTCGCGCGGTCCGCCGAGGGCATCGAGTGGGGGTCGCTCGACGGGACTCGGGCCAAGCTCATCTTCATGATCTCCGTGCCGGAGGCTGCGGCGGGCGATGAGCACCTGCGGATTCTGGCGTTGCTGTCCCGGAAGTTGATGGACACGGGGTTCCGGGGGCGGTTGGCCGAGGCGGGTGACGCGGCGGCGGTTCTGGAGGTGCTGGGGGAGATTCAGTAGGCCGTGGGGGCTGGGGTGGGATTTTCTCCCCGCCCCGCCCCTTCCCGAGACCCTCCGGGGGTGTTCGTTCGGCTGTCGGCCGGTGGGTGGTTGCCGGGGCTCTGGCCCGGCCCCGCTCCCGGAGCTCCGGAGGGGCTGAAGTTGCCACCCTGCGAAAGGCCGCCCCGGAGGAACATTCGCCGGCCTCGGGGCGATGGGTGGTGCTTGGGGTCCCTGCCCCCAGACCACCGCCTCTCAAGCGCCGCGAGGGCTGGAGTTGTCCCCCGCGCAGACCTGCCGAAGGACCATTCGCCCGGCCTCGGCCCCGTGGGCGATGCCGGGGCTCCGCTCCCCCAGCCCCCCGCCCCTAAGCGCTGGAGGGGCTGAAGTTTCCACCCCGCGAGAAGACCTCCCGGACGAACATTCGCCGGCCTCGGCGCTGTGGTGGGTGGTGCTTGGGGGCTCTGCGCCCCCACCCCCGCCTCTCAAGCGTCGCAGGGGCTGGCGTTGTCCCCCGTGCAGACCACCCGAGGGACCATTCACCGGCTTCGAGGCGGTGGTGCTGGGGGCTCTGTCCTCAGCCTCCCCTCTCCTCAAGCGCCGCATGGGCGGGGAGGCTGGCCCTCCGGTTGGTGCGTAGGGCCGGAGGGGCTGGGTTTTGCTGGGTGGGGGTGGGAGCGTGTCCCGGAGGCCGGGGAAGGGGGCGCGCCCCTCCCTGGACGCTCAGCGGCCGCCCGGCGTTGCCTTCGGGTCGGGGCCCGCTGCCGCTTCCTCCGCGCTGTAGATGTCCGGCTCCAGGTAGATCACCCTGGCGATCGGGACGGCCGCGCGGATGCGGGACTCTGCCTCATTGATCGCGGTGGCGACCTCCTGGGCCGTGTCGTCGTGCTGGACGGCGATCTTGGCGGCCACCAGGAGTTCCTCGGGGCCCAGGTGGAGGGTGCGCATGTGGATGACGGCGGTCACCGTGTCGCCGTCCACGATCGCCGCCTTGATCTTCGCCACCTCGTCCGCGCCCGCCGACTCGCCGAGCAGCAGCGACTTGGTCTCCGCCGCCAGGATGAGGGCGATCAGGATCAGCAGGATGCCGATGCACAGCGTGCCGATGCCGTCCCAGACGCCGTCGCCCGTGGCCAGCGCGAGGCCCACGCCGAGGAGGGCCAGGACCAGGCCGACCAGCGCGCCGAAGTCCTCCAGGAGGACGACGGGGAGTTCGGGTGCCTTCGCCCGGCGGATGAACTCCTTCCAGGACAGGCCGCCCCGGGTGACGTTCGATTCCTTGATCGCCGTACGGAACGAGAAGCCCTCCGCGACGATCGCGAAGACCAGCACGCCGACCGGCCAGTACCAGGCCTCGATCGCGTGCGGGTGCTGGATCTTCTCGTAGCCCTCGTAGACCGCGAACATGCCGCCGACCGAGAACAGCACGATCGAGACCAGGAACGCGTAGATATAGCGCTCGCGACCGTAGCCGAAGGGGTGTTGCGGCGTCGCCTCGCGCTGGGCCTTCTTGCCGCCGAGCAGCAGCAGGCCCTGGTTGCCGGAGTCGGCGAGCGAGTGCACGCTCTCCGCGAGCATCGACGACGAACCGCTGAACAGGAACGCCACGAACTTCGCCACCGCGATGGCGAGGTTGGCGCTCAGCGCCGCCACGATGGCCTTGGTTCCGCCTGACGCGCTCATGGAGTTGCCGTCTTCCCTTCGTCGGTTGCCCTCTGCGGGGGCCGGCCGGTGCCGGACCCCGCGGCGGCACATTGTTACATCAGGCAACGACCGTGGCGCGGAACACCGTTCCCGTACCGGACAGTTCGGACCTTTCCTCGGCCGGTACGAATACGGACGCACCCGGGGTCAGTGTCAATCCCCCGACCGAGGGGCTGCCCGCCGTGCAGAGGACGATCTGTGGGGTCTGGGCCGTCAGTTCGGTGGGGACGGCGCCCTCCGCCCGTACGAAACGGGACAGGCGGAACTCGTCGATCGGGGTCTCGTACAGCTCCTCCCCCGCCGGCGACGCCTCGGGGCGCAGCACGCCCGGGTCGGTCGGCTCGAAGCGTACGACCCGGAGCAGTTCGGGGACGTCGACATGTTTGGGAGTCAGGCCGCAACGAAGGACGTTGTCGGAGTTGGCCATGATCTCCACGCCCATGCCGCTGAGGTAGGCGTGCGGCACCCCGGCGCCCAGGAACAGGGCTTCGCCGGGCTGGAGTTGGACGTAGTTGAGCAGCATCGCCGCGATCACACCCGGATCGCCGGGGTAGTGGTGCGCGAGGGAGGCGTACGCCGTGTACTGCGCGCCGCCCAGGCGTTCGCACGCGGCGGCCGTCTCGGTCACCGTCGCCGCCATCTCCTCGCGGTCGGCGGTCAGTACGGCGGTGAGGACCTCGCGCAGGGCCGCCTCGACGGGCTGGGCGCGCAGCAGGTCGACGTACGGCTTGAGCGAGTCGACCTCAAGCGCGGCCAGGGTCTGTGCGGCCTCCTCGGGCGTGCGGAAGCCGCACAGTCCCTCGAAGGGCGTGAGCGCGCAGATCAGTTCGGGCTTGTGGTTGGCGTCCTTGTAGTTGCGGTGCGGGGCGTCGACGGGGACCCCGGCCTGCTCCTCGGCCTCGTACCCCTCCTTCGCCTGCGCGAGGTCGGGGTGCACCTGGAGGGAGAGGGGGGCGCCGGCCGCCAGGACCTTGAGCAGGAAGGGCAGGCGGGGGCCGAACCTGGCCACGGCCGCGCGGCCAAGCTCGCCCGCCGGATCCGCCGCGATCACGTCTGACAACGATGTCGGCCCTGTGCCGCGGTCGAGCCGGGACGGGGCTCCGGGGTGGGCGCCCATCCACATCTCGGCCTGGGGCTCGCCGCTGGGGGCGGTGCCGAGGAGTTCCGGGATGAGGGTGGTGGAGCCCCAGGCGTAGGGACGGATGGTGTTGGTGAGACGGTCCATGGGTCGTCCTGTGTTCTCTTTCGGGTTCCGGAAGACGGTTCCGGGAGACGTTCCACATGCGGGGCTTGCCGAAGGCTTCTGGCTTCCCGGGGGTGGACTGACGGTGGCAGGCACCCTGTCCCTGGGCAGACCCCGGCCGCGCGGCGCGGGCGGGGTCAGGTCGACGCGATCGTCAGGTACACGGTCGCGAAGTCGGTGATGGCGAGGAGCTCGGCGAGGCATTCGAGCTCGCTGCCCTCCTCGGGTTCGAGCTCGCTGACCGGGGTGTCGTGGCTCAGCGCGAGTTCGCGGGCGGCGGGGGCGGCGGAGAGACCGCCCGTGGGCCGGTCGCGCAGCAGGACGACGCGGGCGTGCAGCCGCTCGGGCTCGTCCACGCGGTCGCGGAAAAAGTCGTCCGGGTCGGCGCCGGCCGCGAGCGAGCCCGCGAGCAGCACGCCGTGCGCGGGCAGCGCCTCGGGGAGTTCGGCGGCGAGCGCGGGGTGGCCGGACAGCTCGCTGAGCACGGCGGCGAACCGGCGTCCGGCCGGGGCCGCGCCCAGGCCCTCGGTCCAGATGAGCGGGAGCGATTCGGCGAGCTCGGAGGCGAGCGTCTTCGCGGGGTTGCTGTAGGTCGCGATCGCCGGGCCGCAGCGTTCGGCGGTGCGGTCCAGGCGGGCGGCGACCTTCTCGATGGTCTCGGGGGGCGCGCTGAGCA
The DNA here is from genome assembly GCF_045206365.1 of Streptomyces sp. NBC_00212. Lineage (NCBI taxonomy): Bacteria > Bacillati > Actinomycetota > Actinomycetes > Kitasatosporales > Streptomycetaceae > Streptomyces > Streptomyces sp. NBC_00212. The sequence continues at coordinate 5,287,352 of NZ_CP108115.1, read as the reverse complement.
GCCCGACCCGGTCGAGGAGCGCGAGCAGGGGCGTGAAGAGCGACCACAGGGCGCTCGGGCTCGCGGCGGACAACTCCGCCTCGTCGGGTTCGAAGGGGGCCGACGCCATCGGCACGACCAGGCCGTGCACCCCGTCCACGGCCTCCGCCAGCGGGGAGCGCTGCGGGGCGACCGCGACGACGTTGCATCCCCTGCGGTAGGCCTGCTCGGCGAGGAGCGCGAGGCCCGGCTCGGTGCCGTCGGTGGTGGTGATGAGCAGCAGGTCGACGGAGCCCGCCCAGCCCGGCAGGCTCCAGCGCAGGGCGCCCGCGGCGGGGGCGACGCCGGTCGACTCCAGGCGGGTGACCGGTGCGGACGCGCCCGCGAGCGCCGTGATCAGGTCGGCCACGCCCGCCGCCGCGGTGCCGGGGCCCGCGATCAGGACGGACCGGGGGCGGCCCTCCGGCTTCAGCTCGGCGATACCGGCCTCGGCCGCGTGCCGGGCCGCGGTGCGGACGCGGGCGCCCGCCTCGGCCGCGCCGCGCAGCAGGCCACGGCGGTCGGCCCTGGCGAGGGCTTCCGGTGCATCGAGCAGCGACTCGTCGAGCATGTAGGTCGGCCTCCGGCTCTGGCTTGGCGGGTTACCGGGAGTGCGCGGGCGGGGCCCGCACCCTGCTTACGCGGGGCGGCGGGCCTCGTCCACCAGGAGGACCGGGATGCCGTCGCGCACGGGGTAGGCGAGGCCGCAGTCCTTGCCGGTGCAGATCAGCTCGGGCTCGTCCGCCGAGGTCGCGTCGCTGAGCGGGGCGTGGCAGGCCGGGCAGGCGAGGATCTCGAGGAGGCCGGCTTCGAGCGGCATGGGGTTCCCTTCGGCGATTCTTCGTTCCGTACGCGTCCGGAACGCGCGCGGGGGTCGGGCCAGGTCAGCCTACCGCCGGGGTGGGCGGGGTGCGTGCCCGGTGAAGGGAGTGGGGTGCGGGGGCCGCTGGGGGCTTACACGCGGTGGGAGGGGCGCGGGGCCACCGGGGTGTTCACATGCCGACGGGCGTGGGTGGCCCGGACGCCCACGCCTGTCGGAAGCCGACCCCGGGTGCGCCCCGGTCGGGCCTGCCTCAGCCCCGGACGATCGCCAGGACCTCGTCCCGCACCTTCGCCATCGTCGGTACGTCGCGCGCCTCGACGTTCAGGCGCAGCAGCGGCTCGGTGTTGGAGGCGCGCAGGTTGAACCACCAGTCCTGGGCGGTGACAGTCAGGCCGTCGAGCTCGTCCAGGGTGAGGCCTGCCTGGCCCTCGTAGACGGCGCGGACGGCGGCCGCGCGGCCCGCCTGGTCCTCGACCGTGGAGTTGATCTCGCCCGAGCCCGCGTAGCGGTCGTACTGGGCGACCAGGGCGGAGAGGCTGCCCTGCTGTCCGCCCAGCGCGGCCAGCACGTGGAGCGCGGCCAGCATGCCGGTGTCCGCGTTCCAGAAGTCGGCGAAGTAGTAGTGCGCGGAGTGCTCGCCGCCGAAGATCGCTCCGGTGGCCGCCATCTCCTGCTTGATGAAGGAGTGGCCGACCCGGGTGCGGACGGGGGTGCCGCCGTTCTCGCGGACCACCTCGGGGACGGACCAGGAGGTGATCAGGTTGTGGATCACGGTGCCGCCGGGGTGCCGGGCGAGCTCGCGGGCCGCGACCAGGGCGGTGATCGCGGAGGGCGAGACCGGCTCGCCCCGCTCGTCGACGACGAAGCAGCGGTCGGCGTCGCCGTCGAAGGCGAGGCCGAGGTCCGCGCCCTCGGCGATGACGCGGGCCTGGAGGTCCACGATGTTCGCCGGGTCGAGCGGGTTGGCCTCGTGGTTGGGGAAGGTGCCGTCGAGCTCGAAGTACATCGGGACCACGTCGAGGGGCAGGCCTTCGAACACGGTGGGCACGGTGTGCCCGCCCATTCCGTTGCCCGCGTCGACCACGACCTTCAGGGGGCGGATGGCCGAGAGGTCGACGAGGGACAGGAGATGGGCCGCGTAGTCCGTCAACGTCTCGCGCTCGCCGATCGTGCCCGCCTCGGCCGCCGGGGCCGGGCCGCCCTGCTCGGACCACCGCTCGACCAGCTCGCGGATCTCGGCGAGGCCGGTGTCCTGGCCGACCGGGGCCGCGCCCTTGCGGCACAGCTTGATGCCGTTGTACTGGGCCGGGTTGTGCGAGGCGGTGAACATCGCGCCCGGCAGGTCCAGCGCGCCGGACGCGTAGTAGAGCTGGTCCGTGGAGCAGAGGCCGATGAGCGTGACGTCCGCGCCCAGGGCGGCCGCGCCGCGCGCGAAGGCCGCCGAGAGGCCGGGCGACGAGGGCCGCATGTCGTGGCCGACGACGATGGCGTCCGCCTGCGTCACGGTGACGAAGGCCGCGCCGAAGAGCTCGGCAAGGGACTCGTCCCACTGATCCGGCACCACTCCGCGGACGTCGTACGCCTTCACGATCTGCGACAGATCAGCAGCCACGGCCCAACCTTCCCTGATGTCGTCGACGGCGTCCTCCCCGGGGCGCCGACCGGGCTCCCAAACTACCCGCCGCCACCTGTGCGCCGGCCACAGCTTCGGTGGACCCGGGCAGACTGTGTCAACTCGGCCGCGACACCTGTGGGTTGCGGGACGGCTGCGGAGCCGGAAGCTCGCGGCGGCGGAGCCGGGGTCAGGATTCGGGCGAGGGCAGGACGCGCAGATGGCCTCGGCGGCCGACTTCCGCCGGGTCCGCCGCGCGCGCTCCGCCTGCATCGGCGGCGCGCTCCTGGGGACGCGCCGCCTCCCGGACGGCGTTGGCGAGCGCCTCCAGGTCGTCGCCGCTGGGGCGGGCCGGGGCGGAGGCATCCGTCAGGCGGACGACCTCCCAGCCGCGGGGCGCGGTCAGGCGCTCGCTGTGCTCGGCGCACAGGTCGTAGCAGTGGGGTTCGGCGTAGGTGGCGAGCGGACCGAGAACTGCGGTCGAGTCCGCGTAGACGTACGTCAGTGTCGCGACGGCAGGGCGGCCGCACGCGGTGCGCGAACAGCGACGTACAGGGCTCACGACGTTGGACGGTACCGCACTCTTGACCGGGCCGCGACGACTCTCCACCAGGTCACTCCCCCGTGTCGCGGTGTGAGCTCTGGCACAGGAGGCGTCCGAGCAACTGCGCTGACCTGCACGGGAACAGAGGACCACGGGCGGTTACCGCCCTTGTGCCGACCGCCACTTGGGAACGATTCGGTCAAACGACGCGAAATCCTAGGTGTCGGACGGGCCGGTAACCGCTCTCATGCGTGGCCGAAATGGTCATCCCGCGACATGCCCGCGACATGCGGTCCCCGGGGCCGCCGCCGCGATCGCCACCGGCTCCGGAGGGCTACGCTGCGTCAGTGATGGACAGCTCCAGCTCAGCCGAAGGTACTGGCTCCCGATCGGGGCCCCGGCGCCGCGACCGGCACGGCCGTGGCATGCGCGGCCCCGTGGCGCCGCCCCAGGTGCCGCTCTCGGCCAGCAGGGCCGAGACCTTCCGCGATCTCGTACTCGACTCCGTGGAGCGCCTGGAGCGGCGCTGGCCGCAGCTGGCGGAGGTGGAGTTCCTGGTCACCGACGTGCCGTTCAAGGACGCCCCCGGCACCGCGGACGACGACGGGGAACCGGCGGCCTGGAGCGACGAGGCGGTGCCGCTGGGCCGTGCGCTTCCGGCGGGCAAGGACCACCCCGCCCGGATCCTGGTCTACCGCCGGCCGGTCGAGATCCGTACCAAGAACCGGGACGAGCGCGCCCTGCTCGTCCACGAGGTCGTGGTCGAGCAGGTCGCCGAACTCCTGGGTCTGGCACCGGAGTCGGTCGACCCGCGGTACGGGCAGGACTGAGCCCCCTCTTCCTCCTCCAGGGCCTACTTCTCCAGGACCGAGAGGTCCTGGGAGGCGGCCGGCACCGCGACCGTGCCCTTGTCGTCGGCCAGCGTCTGCACCGTGAACATCGGGACGCCGTCCTGCGTGATCGCCAGCGTGCGCGAGGCGTAGACGGGCCCACCGTTCGGATCGGGCTCGACGGTCAGCGCGTACGAGCCCTTGAGGCCGGAGGGGACCTGCGGGTCGACGACGAGGGTGGTGCCCGCCTTCACGGTGTACGTCTTGGACTGGGGCTCGCCGGCCTCGGTGCCCGCGGAGGAGGTGACCTTCACCGTGGCGTCCTTGGTGCCGGGCGCGGTCAGCACGAGCGTGGTGGCCTTGTCCCGGTTGTCGGTGACCGTCGCGCGGTTGCCGACCGGATTGGTGGCCGGGATGAAGGCGATCTCCTGCTTGTCACCTGTGCCACGGACCACGCGCAGCGCCGCGACGACCGGAGTGCTGCCGTCCGCATCCGGGGTGAGCAGAAGGGAACCCGCCTCGCCCCTCGTGACGTTCTTCAAATCAAAGGACGCCGTCATCCCCGATTTCACGTGGACGGTGTCCAGCCCCGCCGGTGTGAAGCTGCCCCCCTTGCCCATCAGCTTCACCTTGAGGTCCGCGTCGTCCGCGCCCTTGGCGTGCACGATCAGGCGTACGTCGGTGGCGTCGCCCGGGATGCCCGGAAGCACCTGGGAGGCGGCCGCGTCCGCCGACGCGGGCAGCCAGTCCGCGCCCGCCTTCGCATCCGTGGCCTGCACCACCGCGCCGACCCGGCCCGCGCGGGTGGAGACATGCACCGTCAGATCGTCGGCCACCGTGCCGGTCAGTGTGGAGAGGAGAACGGGGACGCTCGACTTGGCGGGGATCGTGATGCCCTCGCCGATGTCGGCCTTGATGGGACCGTCCTTGCCGAAGAGCTCGATGTCGGCGACGGCCGCGGTGTCGTCCGGGTTGGTCAGGTGGACGTAGTCCTGGCGGTCCTTGGCCGTGGACGCGCCGGGGAACCAGAAGTCGGCATCCGGCGCGGTGCAACTGGTGCCGAGCAGGGCGCGCCCGACGCCGCCGGTGATCTGGGTGGTCTGCTGGGCGGCCCAGCCCGGCGCGAGGAGGCCGTCGGCGGAGCCGGTGAGGGCGGGTGCGTCGGCGCCGGACGCGGTGGCGGCGACCGGCTTGCCGGGCTCCTTCAGGGAGATGACCGGCTGGCCGGAGGCGGGCTTGTCGGCCGGCTTCTTGTCCTTGCCGTCCTTGCCCTTGCCGTCCTTCGCCTTGTCGGTCGAGGCGGCGGGCGAGGGCGCGCCGGTGTCGGCGGGCGGCGGCACCGCCGGGTTCAGCACGGCCGTGCCCGGCTTGCCCTGCGGGCCGCCCGCGGCGCCCTTCGGGGTGAACGCGGTGTACGTCGTCTGGGCCAGGTCGGAGATGCTGGGCGCCGGGCACAGCAGGCTGGAGCGTTCGACGGGCAGCCGGGCCGGGGACTTGGCGCCGGTGTCGGTGGAGCCGCCGGGCGCGGTGAGCGAGGCGAAGCCGGTCAGCGCGGCGAGGGCGACGGCCCCCGCGGCGAGGGAGAGGGTGGTGCGCTTCACTGCTGGCTCCCGTCGGGGCGGTGCGGCTGCTGCTCGGGCTGCTCGGGCGGGTATCCGTAGCCGTACGGGTCGTAACTCCCGTCCGGCGGCAGCGGCAGGCCCTGCGGCTGCTGGTAGGGGTCGTACGTCTGCTGCCCGTGCCCGTCGACGTACTGGCCCTGGCCGAACTGGCCGTCGGCGCCCGGGACTTGGGGGTACGGCGTCTCGGGGTAGTGCTGCTCGGGGTACGGGACCTGGGCGTACTGGCCGTCGGGGTACTGCTGGTAGCCGGGGTACTGCTGCTGGTACGGGTCGTACTGCTGCTGCGCCTGCTGGTCGTGCTGGGTGGGGTCGGCGGCCGGGGAGGTGGTGGCGTACTGCGCCGCGTCCCACTCGTCGTACGCCGGCTGCTGCGGGATGTCGGCCTGCTCGGCGGGCTGTCCCTCGCCGGGGGGCTCGGCCTCGGCCTGGGCGCGGAGCCTGCGGGCCCGGCGGCCCTCGCCCGCGACGGGCTGCGCGGGGACGGCCGCCAGGGCCTCCTCCGCCTCGGGCAGGTCGTCGTCGATCTCGCGGCGGCGGCCCGGCAGGGCCAGCACGAGCAGGACGAGGGCGAGCGCGGCCTGGATCCAGATCCAGGCGGCGTGGGTGAACGGGGCGTCGTAGGTGACGTCCAACGTGCCCGCGTCCGCCGGGAGTTCGAAGCCCTGGGCCCAGCCGTCGACGGTGGTCCTCTTGAGCGCCTTGCCGTCGAGGGTGGCAGTCCAGCCGGGTGCGGACTTGTCGGCGATGCGCAGGACGCGGCCGGCCTCGCCGGCCGGGACCTTGGTGTGGATGTCGACGGGGTCCGCGGCCACCGGCAGGCTCTCGCCGCCCTTGGCCGGGACGATCACGGCGCGGGCGACCTGACGGTCGACCCGCCACAGCGCGCTGCCGTCGAGCTGGCTGAGGCGGCTGAGGCCGGGCGTCGAGTCGAGGGTGCGGGCGAAGGAGCGGGGCGCGCCGTCGCGGACCAGCACATAGCGCACGGCGTAGCCGCTGAGCTGGGTCGACTGGTCGGCGCCGGAGCCCGCGACGAGGTTGGAGACGACCTTGCCGAGCCCGGCGTCGCCGCCTGCGGACGCGGCGAGTTCGGCGTCGCCGAGCTGGGCGCCCGAGCCCCTCACCAGCGTGTACGCGACCTTGGCGGGCGAGGTGCCGCCAAGGACCAGGGTGCGGGCCTGGTCGCGGGTGCCGCTCTCCTCGGCGACGAACGCCGGCACCTGCACGGGGTCGCGCCGCTCCAGCGGGCCCGCGGCGCCGCCGATCATCCAGTTCGCCGCGGAGTACACGGGACCGAGGGCGGCCGCGAGCGCGATCAGCGCGGCGACCGGCTGGCGCCAGCCGAAGCCGTGCCCGGCGACCCGGGTCCGGCCGTTCTCGGCGCCGATCGCTCCGGCGGCGAGCAGCGCGAGCCCGTACACGAGGGTCGCGGGGCCCGCCCAGGCGCTGTGGTTCGACAGGATCGCGAAGAGGAAGCCGGTGAGTGCGACGGCCCAGGCGGTGCGGATCGCGAAGGTGCGCTCCGAGCGGAGCAGCGCCGCGAGCGCGGCCCCGACGAAGCCGATGAGCATGAGCCCGCCGACCGTCTTGGCCCCGCCGGGGCTCGCCCCGAGCAGGTCGAGCGCGCCGGCCGAGCCGTCCCCGTACTCCAGGCCCGCTTCCCTCAGGAAGCCGGACGGTCCGGTGACCAGGGTCAGCGACCACGGCGCGAGCATCAGGAGCGGGGTGCCGACGGCGGCCAGGAACCGCAGCCCGTACGCCCCGATGTCGCCCCGGCGCAGGGCCAGCACGCCGATGCCGAGCAGCACCGCGACCGGCCACACGACCGGCGTGAACGCCGTCGCGATGGTCAGGAGCAGCGCGTACGTCCAGGTGGCGCGCCAGCTGCCGCGGGTGCCGTCGCCGCGGAACCCGGCGGCGGACACCCCGGCCCGGCCGATCAGCGGCAGCAGGATCGCGAGGACGGCGGTGCCGAGCCGGCCCGCGGCGAGCGCGCCGGTGGCGGCGGGCAGGAAGGCGTAGGCGATGGCTGCCCAGGCGCGCAGCTGGCGGGATGCGACGAGCGGGCGCGAGGCGAAGTACGCGGTGAGCCCGGCCAGCGGGACCGAGCAGACCAGGAGCAGGGTCAGCGCGAAGCCGGTCGAGCCGAAGCAGAGCGCGGAAAGCACGGCGATGATCGCGAGGTAGGGCGGCGCGGTCTGGGTGTCGCCGGCGCCGATGGGGTGCCAGGCGTCGGCGTAGCGGCCCCACAGGTCCCCGATGTGGTCGGGCGCGGGCAGCAGGGCGCCGCCCATGAGGGTGCCACCGCCGAGCAGATCGCGGCACGCGACAAGGGAGACGAGCAGCAGGAGTGCGAAGAGGACCGGCGCCGGTTTGCGGGCGATCTTCTTGAGGCGGGCGAACTGCTCGATCTCCAGGAAGTCGGCGTCGTCCCCGCCGGGTCCGGATTCGACGGCGCCGTGCCGGGAGCCGCCGGTGTCCTCGGTGCCCGCGCCGAGGCTGCCCGCCACGGATTCGACGGTGGCGCGGATGGTGGCGCCGGGCGGCGGGAACAGCGGGCGCAGTTCGCTCGCCTCGACGCCGCTCTTGCCGCGCTTCTTGCGTCCGGCGAGGATCCGGCCGGGCCGCAGCAGGGTGGCGGAGAGGCCCATGACCTCGTCGACGGCCTGCCCCGGCACCTTGCCCACGAGGTAGGCGACGGTGCGCAGGAGCGTGCCGATCACGATGCGGAGCAGCACGTAAGGGAGCAGCGCGGGACGGGAGTTGACGAGCATGGTGTAGACAGCGCCCGCCTTGTCGACCCGGTGCGGGTTGACGACCGAGCGGCCCGCGCAGTCGACGGTGCGGCGTTCGCGGGCCGAGGCCTCGGCGTGGCGGACCGCGGCGTCGGGGGCGACGAGGACGGTGTGCCCGGCGTCGTGGGCGCGCCAGCACAGATCGACGTCGTCGCGCATCAGCGGCAGCCTGCGGTCGAAGCCGCCGAGCTCGTCCCACACGTCGCGGCGGATCAGCATGCCCGCCGACGACACGGAGAGCACGGGCCGGACCTGGTCGTGCTGGCCCTGGTCCTGTTCGCGCCGGTCCAGGCCCGTCCAGCGGCGCCCGCTGTGGGCGATGGACACGCCCACTTCGAGGAGTTGCTTGCGGTCGTACCAGCCGCGGAGTTTGGGGCCGATGATCGCGGCATGGGAGTTGGAGTCGGCGACGCGCAGCAGTTCGGCGAGCGCGTCGGGCTCGGGCGCGCAGTCGTCGTGGAGCAGCCAGAGCCACTGCACGGGCTCGCCGTGCGGGAGTTCGGGCAGGTCGTAGCTGTCGTCGCGCCAGGTGCGCGAGACCGGGTCCCAGCCGCTGGGGCGCTTCAGATAGGGGAGTTCCTCGGGGCCGAGCACGGGTGCGGTGCGGGCGGCCTCCTCGACGGCGGTGCCGAATCCGGTGCGGCGGGCGAGGTGCAGGACGCGTTCGGCGCCGAGCGCCTCGGTGACCAGGCGGGCGGAGTCGTCGGCGCTGCCGGTGTCGGCGGCGTACGCGTTCTGTACGGGGCGTTCCTGGCCCAGGAGTCCGGCCAGGACGTCGGGGAGCCAGCGTGCGCCGTCGTGCGAGACGACCACGGCGGTGACGACATGTCGGGGGAACTCGGGAGTCGCGGCCGCCTCGTACGGGGCCGTCGACTGGCTGTGCACGGACATCGAGGTACGGGCCCCTCCGCCCCGGAAGGCTGCTGTGCTGACTGCGGTAGGCGCGGCCGGTGTCGTGAGACGGGCTCTGACGTGACCGGAGTGCCGTGGACAGCGCCCCACACTAACGGCTGCCACACAAACGGTCCGCCGCCTGCGGACGGGGCGCAGAGGACGGACCGTTGGTTGTGTACGGAGTTGGGCGGTTTGGGCCCCTGAGGGTGGTCGCCGGGGGTCAGACGGCGGGCTCCTCAAGGCCCCTTGTCGAGGCCCTCCCTCAAGGGACTTCGGACGGTTCCGAGGGAGTTCAGACGGCGGCCTTCTTCAGGCGGCGGCGCTCGCGCTCGGACAGGCCGCCCCAGATGCCGAACCGCTCGTCGTTGGCGAGGGCGTACTCAAGGCATTCGGAGCGCACTTCGCAGGCGAGGCAGACCTTCTTGGCCTCCCTGGTGGAGCCGCCCTTTTCAGGGAAGAAGGATTCGGGGTCGGTCTGGGCGCAGAGTGCCCGTTCCTGCCAGCCGAGCTCCTCTTCGGCCTCGTCGACCAGCAGTTCCTGAAACAGCTCGGTCATGTGCGCCCCTCGTCTGTCTTTTGCTGCCCCGTGATGTTGCCGTTACCGAATCCGGCTGAACGACACGAGTGAAATTACAAGTGCGTGGATCCGGGCCAGTCAAGCCGAGATCTGCTATTGAGCCTGGTATTCACTCTGCGGAACCAAGGCTTTGCGGAAAGTGTTCAAATCGGTAAAAAGGTGACGCCTGCCGCTGGCCCACACCGACACCCCTCCTCACCGGTCCGCCCGACTCGCGCCCGACTGCGACTACAGAGGAGGACGAGACGAGTGTTGATCTTGTTGCGTCCGTACCCGGAAAGCGGCCCGGATCACATTCGGATCACGAGAAGGCAACGGCGTTTGGTTGCACAGTTGCTGCGCCACATCTCCCGCCCCGCGACTGCACAAACCTTTCTCCGGCTCCAGTAACCGGATGAGGTGAAACATTGCCGCCAAATCGGGCATTGGGTTGACAACAGACCCACAACCCGGTCTCCTGGACGGCATGTCCGTGACCGCAGCGCACCGAGCGACCCACATCCGTGGGTTCCGCAGCGCTGTCCAGGCACGCTGTTGCTGTTCCAGCTGTTGATCCCGCACCTCCCGCGCCACGTGCGATCCAGCTTCTCCCCTCGCCTCCCCTGAGACGCCACGCGTCCGCTCCGGGCGGCCGCCGTCTCCGCGAGACACCTCATCTGCGACACCCCAGCACTTCTGCCGAGGAACCCCCGCACCATGAACAGCAGCCACAGCGACCTCCAGATCGCCGGCGACATCCTTGAGGTCCAGCACCTCCTGCAGCCCGCCCGCGAGCACCCCGCCACCGTCGCCGAGTTCGCCGGACTCGCCCGCTCCATCGCCGCCGACCGCTCCCAGTGGGCCCACCTCGTCCAGTACGACGCGGTCTCCCGCTGGTACCACCGGCTGCGCACGGGGCCCGGCTACGAGGTCTGGCTCCTGTCCTGGGTGCCCGGCCAGGGCAGCGGCGCCCACGACCACGGCGCGTCCTCGGGCGTACTGACCGTCCTGGCCGGCGAGCTGACCGAGCACACCGAGCGCGGCGTACGGAACCTGGGCGCCGGAACCCAGCGGGTCTTCGCGCCGGGCTATGTGCACGACGTCGTCAACGACTCCCTGGAACCGGCCGTCAGCCTGCACGTCTACTACCCGGGCCTGACCGACATGCCGATGCACGCCAGCCAGAGCTCCTCCCCGGCGACCCAGGATGTCGTACCCGCCTGACACCCCCACCCTTCCCCAAGCTCTGAAGGAGCAGGGGAGGCCCCACTCCCGACCACCGCCCCTCAAAGGATCAGGCTGCGCCTGACAGACTGTCGGGCATGCGCATTGTGGTTCTGGCAGGCGGCATCGGTGGTGCCCGCTTCCTCCGTGGTCTGAAGTCCGCCGCCCCCGACGCGGACATCACCGTCATCGGCAACACCGGTGACGACATCCATCTGTTCGGCCTGAAGGTCTGCCCCGACCTCGACACCGTGATGTACACCCTGGGCGGTGGCATCAACGAGGAGCAGGGCTGGGGACGTACCGACGAGTCCTTCACCGTGAAGGAGGAGCTCGCCGCGTACGGGGTCGGGCCCGAGTGGTTCGGGCTCGGCGACCGCGACTTCGCGACGCACATCGTCCGTACGCAGATGCTCGGCGCGGGCTACCCGCTGAGCGCCGTCACCGAGGCGCTGTGCGCCCGCTGGCAGCCCGGCGTCCGGCTCATCCCGATGTCCGACGACCGCGTCGAGACCCATGTGGCCATCGATGTGGACGGTGAGCGCAAGGCGGTCCACTTCCAGGAGTACTGGGTGAAGCTGCGGGCCTCCGTGGACGCGCAGGCCGTCGTGCCCGTCGGCGCCGAGCAGGCCAAGCCCGCGCCCGGCGTCCTCGAAGCGATCGCCGCGGCCGACGTCATCCTCTTCCCGCCGTCCAACCCGGTCGTCTCGGTCGGCACGATCCTGGCCGTGCCCGGCATCCGCGAGGCGATCGCCGAGGCAGGCGTGCCGGTGGTCGGCCTCTCCCCCATCGTGGGTGACGCCCCGGTGCGCGGCATGGCCGACAAGGTGCTCGCCGCGGTCGGCGTGGAGTCCACGGCGGCCGCGGTCGCCGAGCACTACGGCTCGGGGCTGCTCGACGGCTGGCTGGTCGACAGCGTGGACGCCGGCACGGTCGCGCGGATCGAGGAGGCGGGCATCCGCTGCCGGGCCGTGCCGCTGATGATGACGGACCTGGACACGACGGCCGCCATGGCCCGCGAGGCCCTCCGGCTTGCGGAGGAGGTCCGCGCGTGAACCCTTCCTTCCGGGTGTGGGCGCTGCCGGGGCTGCCGGAGGTGCAGGCCGGTGACGACCTGGCGAAGCTGATCGCGGCGGCCGAGCCCGGCCTCGCCGACGGCGACATCCTGCTCGTCACCTCGAAGATCGTCTCCAAGGCGGAGGGCCGGATCACCGAGGCCACCGACCGCGAGGCGGCCATAGACGCCGAGACGGTACGGGTGGTGGCTCGGCGCGGCACCCTGCGCATAGTCGAGAACCGGCAGGGCCTGATCATGGCCGCGGCCGGCGTCGACGCCTCCAACACTCCTGCCGGGACAGTGCTGTTGCTGCCCGAGGACCCGGACGCCTCGGCGGCCGCGATCCGCGCCGGGCTGCGTGACGCGCTCGGCGTCGAGGTCGGCGTGATCGTCACGGACACCTTCGGACGGCCCTGGCGCAACGGGCTCACCGACGTGGCGATCGGCGCCAGTGGCGTACGCGTCCTCGACGACCTGCGCGGCGGCACGGACGCGCACGGCAATCCGCTGAGCGCGACCGTGATCTCGCTCGCCGACGAGCTGGCCGCCGCGGGCGACCTGGTGAAGGGCAAGGCCGGCGGCCTTCCGGTCGCCGTGGTCCGCGGGCTCGGCCACCTCGCGGGCGAGGGCTCGGCCCGCGAAATGGTCCGCGCCTCGGTCGACGACATGTTCCGCCTGGGCACTTCGGAGGCGGTACGCGAGGCGGTCACCCAGCGGCGTACGGTACGGGCCTTCACGGCCGAGCCCGTCGACCCCGGCGCGGTACGGCGCGCGGTGGCGGCGGCGGTCACCGCGCCGGCCCCGCACCACACGACGCCCTGGCGGTTCGTGCTGCTCGAATCGGAGGAGTCGCGCACGCGGCTGCTCGACGCGATGCGGGCCGCCTGGATCGAGGACCTGCGTCGCGACGGCAAGTCCGAGGAGTCGATCGCCAAGCGGGTCGCGCGCGGCGAAGTCCTGCGCGCCGCACCGTACTTGGTGGTGCCCTGCCTGGTGATGGACGGCTCGCACAGCTACGGCGACGCCCGCCGCGACGACGCCGAGCGCGAGATGTTCGTGGTCGCGGCGGGCGCGGGCGTCCAGAACTTCCTGGTGGCCCTGGCGGGCGAGCGGCTCGGCTCGGCGTGGGTGTCCTCGACGATGTTCTGCCGCGATGTCGTACGCGACTCCCTCGGCCTGCCCGCCCATTGGGACCCGATGGGGGCGGTGGCCGTGGGGCACGCGGCCCAGCCGCCGAAGGAGCGCCCGGCGCGGGAGGCTTCGGCGTTCATCGAGGTGCGCTGAACTCGCCTACAGCGGGGCGATGTTGCCGGGCTGCATGCGCGGGGCGCGGCGCTCCGGGGTGTGGCCGCTGAGCAGGATCAGGCGGGCGGCCCGGTGGCGCTGGCCCGCGTACGGTTCGAGCAGGGCCAGCATCTCGGCGTCGTCGGCGTGCCGGTCGCCCGCGAGGGCGTGGCCGATGATGCCGGGCAGATGGAGGTCGCCGACGGTCACCAAGTCGGCGGCGCCGATGGCCCGTTGGAGGGTTTCGGCGGCGGTCCACGGGCCGATGCCCGGGATGAGCTGGAGCCGCTCGGCGGCCTTCGACGGGTCCATGGTGGCCGCCTCCTCCATGCGGCGGGCCACCCGCACCGCGCGCATGACGGCGTCCGAGCGCTTCGAGTCGACGCCGGCGCGGTGCCACTCCCAGGACGGGATCAGCGCCCAGGTCCTCGCGTCGGGCATGACGTACATCCCGTCAGGGGCGCCGGGGGCGGGCTCGCCGAACTTCCGGACGAGGAGCCGCCAGGCGCGGTAGGCCTCGGTCGTGGTGACCTTCTGTTCCAGGACGGAGGGGATCAGGGATTCAAGGACCAGTCCGGTACGGCCGAGGCGCAGTCCGGGTCGCCTGCGGTGCGCCTCGGCCACGAGGCGGTGGCGGGGCGTGAAGGCGCCGGGGTCGTCCAACTCCCCCAGCAGCGCGGGGAGTTGCTCAAGCATCCACTCCGCGCCCTCGCCCCACGCCTCGGCGTGCGCGGTGCCGTTCCGGGCGGCCACTCGCAGGGTGGCGGGGCCGGCGGGGGTTCTCGACGTGCGCCATACCGCTCCGTCGGGGGTGGTGCGGTAGGTGGGGTCCGCGGGGCCGCGTCTGAGGGGGCCGAGGGTCAGGGGGAGGTCGAGGGGCCCCTCTGCCGGCGCCCAGGCCCGGGTCCGCCCTGCCGCGCGGGGGGCGGGGATGGGGCGGCCGGGTGTGCGGGGGGTGAATCGTCCTGCCACGGGGGGTCCTCGGGGGGGGTGGGGTGCCCTTCGAGGGTACGCGGCGTTGCCGGCCCCCTGCTCCCCGCGTTCCTGGGGCTCCGCCCCAGACCCCGTTGGGACCCCACCCCACCCCTTCCCTAGACCCTCCGGGGGTGGGATGTCGGGTGCGGCCCGGCGGTCGATCCTGGGGCTCCGCCCCAGACCCCGTTCGCGCCTTGAGGGCGCTCGTCCTCAATCGCCGGACGGGCTGGAGGTGGGTGCAGGTCCATGATCGTCGACCGGCCGGAGATGCGCACATGGGCATCCTGCCCAGGCCAACCCCGCTGGGGGCGCGGGGAACTGCGCGAGGAACCACCCACGGCCCGCAGGCCGAAAGCGCGTCCAGGGGCGCGGGGAACTGCGCGGGCAGCCCCCACCGGCTCGCAACCGACCGATGGCATACCCAGCCCCTCCGGCGTTTGAGGAGCCGGGTCCGGGGCGGAGCCCCGGGGGCTCGGGCTGTTGCATCCGCTGTACGGGTGGGTGGGAGGGGAACCCCCGGGGTTTGGGGCGGAGCCCCGAGGGCGGGGCTACTGGTCCGAGGAGAAGCGGACCGACCCCGCCGGGAGCACCGCGTCGCACCACACCCGTACCCCCTCGCGGAGCTCGTTGTCCGGGCCCACCCTCGCGCCGTCACCCACGACCGCTCCGGCCAGGATCGTCCGCGCGCCGATGCGCGCACCCGCTCCGACCAGCGAGTCCGTGATCACCGCGCCCGCCTCGACCACCGCGTCCGACAGGATCGTGCTGCCCGTGATCCGCGCGCCCTCGCCCACCACCGCGCCGTGGCCCACCACCGTGCCGCCGGTCAGCTTCGCGTCGGGGGCCACCTTCGCTGTGGGGAGGACGAGTCGGTCGCCGCAGCGGCCGGGGACCGCCGGGGAGGGGGCGCGGCCGAGCACCAGGTCCGCCGAGCCACGGACGAAGGCCTGCGGAGTGCCCAGGTCCAGCCAGTAGGTCGAATCGACCATTCCCTGGAGGTGGGCTCCCTCCGCCAGCAGGCCCGGGAACGTTTCGCGCTCCACCGAGACCGGGCGGCCCGCCGGAATCTCGTCGATGACCGAACGCCGGAACACGTACGCCCCCGCGTTGATCTGGTCCGTGACGATTTCCTCCGGCGTCTGGGGCTTCTCCAGGAAGGCCGTGACGCGGCCGGTCGGGTCGGTGGGGACCAGGCCGAACGCCCTCGGGTCGTCGACCCGGGTCAGGTGCAGGGAGACGTCCGCGCCGGAGGAGTCGTGGGTGTCCACGAGCGCCCGGATGTCCAGGCCCGTCAGGATGTCGCCGTTGAAGATCAGGACCGGGTCGTCGGGGCCCGAGCGGAGCCGGGACGCCACGTTGCGGATGGCGCCGCCCGTGCCCAGCGGCTCGTCCTCCGTCACGTACTCGATGCTGAGGCCGAGCGCGGAGCCGTCGCCGAAGTACGGCTCGAACACCTCGGCCAGATAAGAGGTGGCCAGGACGATGTGGTCGACGCCCGCCGCGTGGGCCCGGGCCAGCTGGTGGGTGAGGAAGGGGACGCCGGCCGCCGGAACCATCGGCTTGGGTGTGTTCACCGTGAGGGGGCGGAGCCTCGTGCCCTTGCCGCCGACCAGGAGGATCGCTTCTGTCACCTGTCGTCTCTGCTTCCTGCTGGGGCCGGCCTTCGGATTCCGTCACGCTGGGGCGGAACTCCCGGCCGGCCAGTGTATGCAGACTGTCCGGATGCTCATGCCGCCCGGTCAGCGCCGGCCCTGGTAGCGGGCCGCGGCGGCCCGGACCGTGCCGAGCCTGCCGTACAGGCGCGTCCCCGGGCAGTCGGTGGCGAATCCGTCGCGGTGACCGGCGATGGCGTTGAACTTGACGCTGCGTCCCTTCTTGTAGCGGTTGCCGCCGGCGGAGACGAGCGTGCTCTTCCCCTTGGGGTTCACTCCGTACAGTCCGAGCTTCCAGGCCGAGAGCTGCTCGATGGCTTTGAGGGCGGCGGCCGGCGGGTTCGTGTCGTTGTACGTGCCAAGGAGCGCGATGCCCACGCTGTTGGTGTTGAAACCGAGAGTGTGCGCGCCCATGACGGCCTTGGCCACACCCCCGGCGCGGCCTTCGTAGATCTTTCCGCACTTGTCGACGGCGAAGTTGTAGCCGATGTCCCGCCAGCCGTTGCTCTTGACGTGGTAGCGATAAATACTGCGCAGAACGGAGGGCGCCTGGGCACAGCTGTATCCGTTGCCGGACCCGGTGTGGTGGACGAAGGCGACCTTGACGCTCTTGGTGTAGAGGAACCCGCTCTCGCGCATCCCCTCGTCGGCGCCCCAGCCCTTGCGCGTGATGATGCGCGGCCGCTTCCCGACGTACGGGCGGGCATGAGCCGTGGTTCCGGCCGCCTCGGCCGCCTCGGCCCGCGTCGCGGCCTCGTCCAGGGCGGGCAGCGCGTCGGGGGCCCGCAGCTCGCGGGTGCCCTCGCCCGTGTCCTCCTCGGCGGGTGCGGCGCCCGGGTCGACGAGGTCCAGGCGCAGCCCCTTGGGAAGCGGCTCGCCGTCGGCACCTTCGGGACGTACGCGTGCCTCGACGGCGTCCGAGTCGCCGACCCACAGCGGCGCGGTCGAACCGTGCAGGGGGCGCGCGGCCTCGGGGGTGCCGGGGTCGGCGGCGTGGTCGTGGTTGTGGGTGTCCAGATCCTGCCAGTCGGACCAGGTGCCGGCCGCGCGGCCCCGGGTGCGGACCTGGGCGCTGCCGTGCAGCTCGTCGTCGGCGTTGTCCCAGACGACGCCGACCAGCGAGAACGGCCGTACTTCCCGCTGGGCCAGGCCCTCTTGGGACGCGCCGTCCGCCGCGCGGTCCGCCCCGGGCAGCGGGTCCAGCGGCAGCGACTGGGTGGAGCCGGCGAGTTCCGCGGCGGCCGACGGCGGCGCGGAACTCGACGCCGCTACGGGTGTCGTGGCCGCCAGGGGGAAGGCGAGGGCCGCGACAGCGGCGACGCCGATCGAAGACGCATGGAAGCTACGCATGCTGACGATCGTGGACATAGATGCACAATCCTGTCCATTGCGGAACTGACGGTCCGTCGGCCAAACCGGTGTACGCAGCCCGCCCACCGGTGCCGGTGCCGAGGCCGCGCGCCACGTAGCCTTGCCCGCGTGAACGCCAGCGACCGCACCCCTGCCGACCTGCTGCGATCCGCGCTCGCCGCGGACCCGGGCCGCCCCTTCATCACCTTCTACGACGACGCCACCGGCGAACGCGTGGAACTGTCCGTCGCCACCTTCGCCAATTGGGTGGCCAAGACCGCGAATCTGCTCCAGGGCGATCTCGCCGCCGAGCCCGGCGACCGCCTCGCGCTACTGCTCCCCGCGCACTGGCAGAGCGCCGTGTGGCTGATGGCCTGCCACTCGGTGGGCGTGACCGTCGAGCTCGGCGGCGATCCGGCCGCAGCCGACCTCGTGGTCAGCGGCCCCGACACCCTGGAGGGGGCCCGCGCCTGCACCGGCGAGCGGGTGGCGCTCGCGCTGCGCCCGCTCGGCGGCCGCTTCCCGCAGCCGCCCGCGGGGTTCGCGGACTACGCCGTCGAGGTGCCGAGCCAGGGCGATCGTTTCGCGCCGTTCGTGCCCGTCGACCCGGACGCCCCGGCGCTCGCCGTCGACGGCCTCGAACTGAGCGCCGCCGAACTCGTCGGGCGGGCCCGCTCGGCGGCCGCCGAGCTCGGCCTCGGCTCCGCTTCAAGGCTGCTTTCGGCACTCTCGTACGACGGCTGGCAGGGGCTCGCGAGCGGCCTGTACGCCCCGCTCGCCTCGGGCGGCTCGGTCGTCCTGTGCCGCAACCTGGCCCAACTGGCCGACGGCGGGCTTGAGAAGCGGGCCGAGAGCGAGCGGGTCACGCACCGCTCGCTGTGACGATCCGCTGAACTCCACCCTTGTGGCCCACTCGGGGGCCGAGTCCCCGGGCCCCGCCATCGCCTCCGGTACATGATCGACCGTACGCACAACCATGCGCGCGATTCGGCCGTCTACCGGGGTGCCCGGCGGCGCACCGCGCCCGCCGACCCCGTGATGGCCCGTGAGGATGGACGCCGACGTGACCGACAGTGCTGGCACTCCCCCTGAACCGGAAGACCGGGCCGGGGCCGAGCAGCCACCGCCGGCCACCGGCGCCTCGGCGGACGCGGAGCCCGATGCCCCAAAAACCACGGAGACCCCGGAAACCACGGACGCCGAACCGGACACGGAGCCCACCGCGGCAGACCCCGAGGACACCGGACCCGACGCCGAGCCCATCGCGGCAGACCCCGAGGGCGCCAAGGGCGGCCGTCGCTGGCTGCGTTGGACCGCGCTCGGCGTCTCCGTCGTCGTCCTCGCGGCAGCTGGAACCGGCTGGTGGTTCTACCGGAAGCTCGACGGCAACATCCAGACGGACACCACCGCCGCGCACGAGCTGGACAAGTACGAGCGGGACCGGCCCGCCTCCGTCGTGCACGACGCGCAGAACCTGCTGCTCATCGGCTCGGACTCGCGCGCGGGCAACAACTCCTCGTACGGCAGGGACGACGGCGGCAGCCAGCGCTCGGACACCACGATCCTGCTGCACCTGGCCGCCGACCGGCTCAGCGCCACCGCCGTCTCGCTGCCGCGCGACCTGATGGCCGACATCCCCGCCTGCGGCAGACCGGACGGCACCCAGACCAAGCAGCAATTCGCCCAGTTCAACTCGGCGTTCGAGATGGGCGGCGCGGCCTGCACGATCCGTACGGTCGAGAACATGACCGGCATCCGGATCGACCACCACATGGTGGTCGACTTCAGCGGGTTCAAGGACATGGTCGACGCGGTGGACGGCGTCGAGGTCTGTCTGAAGGAGCCGGTCGACGACCGGCAGGCCCATCTGAAACTCCCCGCCGGCCGCCAACTGCTGCGCGGGGAACAGGCGCTGGGCTTCGTACGCTCCCGGCACGGCTTCGGGGACGGCAGCGACACCCAACGCATGGACCGCCAACAGCAGTTCCTCGGCTCGCTGATCAAGAAGGTGCAGAGCAACGGGGTGCTGCTCAACCCGACCCGCCTCTTCCCGGTCCTGGATGCGGCGACCAGGTCCATCACCACGGACCCGGGTCTGAACACCCTGAAGGATCTGTACGACCTGGTGCGCTCGGTGCGCGGGATTCCGACCGAGAACATTCGCTTCCTGACCGTTCCGCGCCAGCCCTACGCATACGACAGCGACCGCGACGAGCTCGTGCAGCCGGACGCGGACGGGCTCTTCAAGCAGCTGCGTGAAGACCGGCCGATCAAGGTGGCGCCCGCCGCGGACGTGACGAAGGCCAAGGAGAGCACGAAGCCCGGCTCCGGCTCGGACGGCAAGCGGCCCGACGATCCGGACCCCTCGCCGAGCCCTTCGGCGACGCCCGTCTACTCGGGGACGAACGCCGCGTCGGGCATGTGCGGCTAGCCGGGCGTGTATGTCTGCATCCTGTGAAATACACATGACCACCAGCGGATTGGGGTCAAATGCCCGGTTGTAAAGGGCGTGGAATTTGTCACGGCCGTCGCTCTTGGACGAACTGGCCAGATAGTGTGACGCGATCCGGTGCGACCGGCCAACGGGCCGCGCACTGCATGAGCGAATGATTGAGCGCTTTGGGGGAAGCGACTCGGCACCGACGGAGGACAGAAGCAACCGTGGATGCGCAGAGCCGTGGGCGGGCCGATGATGTCGACCCCGCAGACCAGTGGGTCCTCAACCCGGAAACCGGCACTTACGAATTGCGACTGAGTCCTTCCGGAACGCAGTCGAATTCCGCTCCCGGCCGGTCGTCGACCGGTCCCGCATCGGGCAAGAGATCAGGGCAGTCCGGACGTTCCGGGCGCCGCGAGGTGCCCGGGCAGCGCAACCGCCGATCGAACCGGTCACCCGAGGAGTCCCCCGACGCCCAGGGCCGCCGCAAGCGCAAGCCCAAGGCGACGCGCAAGAAGAAGGCGCTGCTGTGGACGGGCGGCGTGATGGGCTTCGTCCTGGTCGTCGGCGCGGGCGGCGCGTACTGGCTCTACCAGCACTTCAACGGCAACCTCAACACCGTCGACGTCGGTGACGCGGGCAGCAAGAGCTCGGTGCCGGACGGGGCGTTCAACGTCCTGGTCATCGGCACCGACAAGCGCACCGGCGCGGGCAACGAGGGCTACGGCGACGCGGGCAGCGAGGGCCACGCCGACACCAACATCCTCTTCCACGTCTCGGCGGACCGGACCAACGCGACCGCGATGTCCATCCCGCGCGACATGGTGATCGACATCCCCGCCTGCCCGACCAAGCAGAAGGACGGCACCACCAAGACGGTGCCGGCGGAGAAGAAGGTGCGGTTCAACACGAGCCTGGGCCAGGAGGGCCGCGACCCGGGCTGCACGATGCGTACGGTCAAGCAGATCACCGGGCTCAACGTCGACCACTTCATGATGGCCGACTTCAACGCCGTCAAGGAGCTGTCCACGGCCGTCGGCGGCGTCAAGGTCTGCCTCACCAAGCCGGTGGACGACCCGAAGTCGCATCTGAAGCTCCCGGCCGGCGAGAGCGTCGTCAAGGGCGAGCAGGCCCTCGCGTTCGTACGGACCCGGCACAGCTTCGCCGGCGAGAGCGACCTCTCCCGCATCAAGCAGCAGCAGCAGTTCCTCGGCTCGATGATCCGGCAGATGAAGTCGGACGACACCCTCGGCAGCCCGACCAAGATGTACGGGCTCGCGGACGCCGCGACCAAGGCGCTCACGGTCGACTCCGGAATAGGCAGCATCAAGAAGCTGACCGACCTCGCCCAGGTCCTCGGCAAGATCGACGCGAAGAACATCACCTTCACCACGCTGCCGGTCATAGACAATCCGGCCGAGGGGAAGAAGCACATCACCGTCGTGCCCGACCCGACGAAGGCCGACGCGCTGTTCGCGATGATGCGCGCCGACACCTCGCTCACCGAGGTGAAGAAGAAGGAGGCGGACGCCCAGAGCTCGGCCGCCGCCGAGGAGGCCGCCCGCCTCAACGGCCCCCGCGCCAAGGCCTCCGACGTACGGGTCACCGTGCTCAACGGCGGCGCGGCGGCGGGCTCCGCCGGTGACGTGGTGACCTGGATGCAGAACCAGGAGGGCGTGCTCAAGTCGAGCAACGGCTCGAACGCGCCGGCGAAGGTGCCCGCCACGGTCCTGGCCTACGCGCCGAACCAGGCCGACCAGGCCCGCAAACTCGCGGATCTGCTCGGCCTGTCCGCCTCGGCCCTGAAGCCGGGCACGAAGGACGCCGTGGGCAAGGAGCCCATGGTGCTGACCCTCGGCCCCGACTTCAAGCAGGCGGGAACACCCATAGCCGCTCCGGCCAAGGCACCGGAGGGCATTCAGAAGGTCGAAGCCGACAAGTCGGTGTGCGCCAAGTAGACAGACTCACGGCCCACCCGGGGCCTCAGGGGGAGTCGATACAACAGGGGGTAGTGGGGTGGGCAAGAACAGCGTGCGCGGGGAGGGGACGCAGGGACGCGTCGAACACGCGGGCGAACTCGGCTGGGACGAGAGCCTGTACGGGGACGACGCGTCCGGCGGGCCCAAGTCGCCGAAGGATTCCGGCAGTTCAGGCCCGCCGGGCGGCTCCGGCGCGGCCGAGGGCACAGGCACGCCCGAGGACCCCGCGGCGGCCGGCCGCGGGCACCGCAGGAGCGGCCGCCGCAAGCGGGGCAAACGCAAGTACCGAATACTGAGATGGACCGCGATCACACTCGCGGTCCTCATACTCGGGACGGCCACCGCCGGTTACCTGTACTACCAGCACCTGAACAACAGCATCCGCAAGGGCGACCGCAGCGCGGGCGGCAGCGACGCCAAGAAGAGCGCGCCGAACGCCGACGGCCAGACGCCGCTGAACATCCTGCTGGTCGGCTCGGACAGCCGGGCCTCGGACGACAACGTCAAGCTCGGCGGCGGCAAGGACATCCGGGACGGCGACGCGCACGCGGACGTACAGATGCTGCTGCACGTCTCGGCCGACCGCAAGAACGCCTCGGTCGTCAGCATCCCGCGCGACACCCGGGTGGACATGCCGCAGTGCAAGGACACCGAGAAGAACAAGACCTACCCGGCCACGAACGCCATCATCAACGAGGCGCTCGGACGCGGCGGGGCGGGCTGTGTCCTGGACACCTGGGAGAAGCTGACCGGCATCTACATCGACCACTGGATGATGGTCGACTTCGCCGGTGTCGTGGCCATCTCGGACGCGGTGGGCGGCGCCGACGTCTGCGTGAAGCAGAACATCGACGACCACTCCACGAAGCTCCAGAAGGGCGGCTCGGGTCTGCACCTCACCGCGGGCAACCACACGGTGAAGGGCGAGCAGGCCCTCCAGTGGCTGCGCACCCGGCACGCCTTCGGCAGCGACATCGGCCGCTCCCAGGCCCAGCACATGTACATGAACTCGGTGATCCGCAACCTCAAGGACCAGGACGCGTTCACCGACACGGGCCGCCTGATGGGCATCGCCGAAACCGCGGTCAAGGCGCTCAAGGTGTCCTCGGAGCTCAACGTCAAGAAGCTGTTCGACCTGGGGATGGAGCTCAAGGACATCCCCATGGACCGCATCAACATGCTGACCATGCCGCGCCTGCCCGACCCCAAGGACCCGGATGCCCACGTGGTGCCGGACAGGGCGAAGGCCGACGCGCTGTGGGCGATGCTGCGGGACGACAAGCCGCTGGACGGCAAGAGCGACGGCAAGCCCGCCGCCCCGCCTTCCAAGGGCCCGGCCGCCGCGGCCCCCGACTCGCTCGCGGTGAGCGTGGTCAACGGCACCGGCACGGGCGGCCGCGTCGCCGCCAAGGGCCGGGCCACCGAGGTGGTCACCGCCCTCAAGGCCAAGGGCTTCAAGAAGGCCGAGACGGGTTCCAGCAACCCCGCCTCCACCAGCGAGGTCGACTACCCCAAGGCCGCGGGCGAGCAGGGCAAGGCGGACGCGGAGTCGATCGCCACGGCGCTCGGCCTGCCCGCCTCCGCGGTCAAGGCCGCCGACGTCAAGGGCCTGACCCTGGTGGTCGGCGGCGACTGGCGCACCGGCGACAGCTACCCGAAGCAGGACCCCAAGGAGAGCGACCCGCTCAAGGACGCCGAGACGGTCAACGGAGCCGACAAGGGCGCCTGCATGGAGGTGTACGCGCCCTACCGTTTCTAGCCCGCGTACGCAGCCGAAAGGGGGCGCCCGGTGCTTTTCGGCACCGGGCGCCCCCTGTTGCGTACGTTCAGACGGACGTGGTCCGCACGGCCGGGCGGCGGCTCGCGATGACCTTCTTGGCCAGCGCCTTCGGGCTGGTGAGGAAGCCGAAGCCCCACGACATGTGCATCGTGGCGAGCGCCACCGGGATCTGGGCGCGGGCCCTGAGCGAGAGCCCCTTGCCGGCCGGCAGCGAGCCCGCGGCGATCGCGGCCAGGTATCCGGCCGGAACCACGAACCCCCAGGGCGTGACGAGCGCGCCCACCACGACGCCCGCGGCGATCGCGCAGACGGCGGTCGGCGGTGCCAGATAGCGCAGGTTGATGGAGCCCTCGTGGTAGCGGGCCACCACATGGCGCCAACGGCCGTAGTCCTTGTACTGCTTGGCCAGTGCCTTCACCGACGGCCGGGGCCGGTACTGGACCTTGAGCTCGGGCGAGAACCAGATGAGGCCGCCGGCCTCCCTGATCCGGAAGTTCAGCTCCCAGTCCTGGGCGCGGATGAACTCCTCGTTGTAGCCGCCCTGTTGCTCAAGGGCCTCACGGCGGAAGACACCCAGATACACGGTTTCGGCGGGCCCGGCCGCGCCTCCCGTGTGGAAGGCCGCGTTGCCGACGCCGATCTTCGAGGTCATCGCGGCGGCGACCGCGTCCTCCCAGGCGTTCTCGCCCTCGGCGTGCATGATGCCGCCGACGTTCTGCGCGCCGGTCTCCTCCAGGAGCCGTACGGCGGTCGCGATGTAGTTCGGCGACAGCATGCCGTGGCCGTCCACGCGAACCACGATCGGGTGGCGGGAGGCCTTGATGGCGGCGTTCAGGGCCGCGGGCGTGCGCCCGGTGGGATTGGGGACCGTATGGACCCGGGGGTCGTCGGCCACCAGCTCGGCGGCGATCTCGTCGGTGCGGTCCGTGGACGGGCCGAGCGCGATCACCACCTCCATCTCGCCCGCGTACTCCTGCTCCAGGATGTGACGGACCGAGTTGCGCAGATGCCGCTCCTCATTGAGGACCGGCATGATCACGGAAACAGCAGGCGTGGCGTTCATCGGTGGTCACGTTACCGCGAATGGGGGACACGGTCGCGCGGCGGCCGGGGCGGTGCACGGGGTAGCTGATCGTATGGGCCTACGGTGCTCAAGATCCCCCTGTCACCCGCGGAGGTCCCCGTGCCCACGCCGCCCCGCCCGCGCCCCGTACGACCCGGTCAGCCCCGCAGCAGACAGCACGACGAGCGCCCCCGCTGGGGCTTGCGGCTCGCGACCACGCTGTCCGTCCTGGTGCTCGGCGCGGGCGGGGTCGGGCATGCGGTGGTGACCAGCCTGGACGGCGGGATCGGCCGGGTCGACCCGTTCCGGGACATGAAGAACCGGCCGCAGGGCAGCCGGGGCACGAACATCCTGCTCGTCGGCACCGACGGGCGGGACAAGATCACGCCGGAGGAGAAGCGGAAGTACCGGCTCGGCGGGGCCCCCTGCCACTGCACGGACACGATCATGATGGTGCACGTGTCGGCGGAGCGGGACCGGGTCAGCATCGTGAGCCTGCCGCGCGACTCCTACGCCGAGGTCCCCGAGCACACCGACGAGGCCGGTCAGCACCACGTCAAGCACCCCGTGAAGCTGAACGCGGCCTACGCCGAGGGCGGGCCCGCGCTCTCGGTGCGCACCATCGAGAACGCGACGGGGCTGAAGATCGACCACTACCTGGAGGTCGACTTCACCAGCTTCATGAAGACGGTCGACGTGGTCGGCGGGGTGCAGATCTGCACGGCCCGCCCCCTGAAGGACTCCTTCACCGGCCTCGACCTCACCGCGGGCACCCACCAGCTGAACGGCGGCGAAGCCCTCCAGTACGTGCGCTCCCGGCACACCGACGGCTCCGCCGACCTCGGCCGGATGCAGCGCCAGCAGCGCTTCCTGGCCGCCCTGATCGCGAAGGCGACGAGCAACGGGGTGCTCCTGAACCCGGTGAAGTTCCGCGAGGTCGCCTCGTCCCTGCTCTCCTCGGTACGCGCCGACGAGGGCTTCGGGGTAGAGGAGATGCTGAACTTCGCCTCCGCGATGAAGGGGTTCTCACCCTCCTCGTCGGACTTCACCACGGTGCCGCTCGGGCAGCTCAACATCCAGGTCAAGGGCGTCGGCTCGACCGTGAAGTGGGACGACGCCAAGGCGAAGAAGCTGTTCCAGCTGCTCCGCGACGACAAGCCGCTGGCCCCGCACGCACCCCCGCCGAAGGCGGCCCCCAAGGACGCGAAGCCGCCGCGCAAGAACCCTGGCTCGATCGTCGAGGTCGACCCCGCGCGGATCAAGGTGCAGGTCTACAACGGGACCCGCACCGACGGGCTCGGCCAGCGCGTCGACGACGCCCTGCAGGCCACCGGCTTCAAGACCACCGGCTCCCCCCGGCCGAGCGCCAACCTGGCCATGCGCCGCACCCTGATCGAGTACGACCCGCGCTGGGACCGCTCCGCCGGGTCCCTTGCCATCGCCCTGCCGGGCAGCGAGCTGCGCCCGGTGAAGGGGCTCGGCGCCATGATGAAGGTGACGGCGGGCGCCGACTTCAAGGACGTGGTCCCGGTCCGGGCGGAGGAACAGCCGCAGGGCGACTTCGGAACGGTGACGGGGGACAAGGTGGTCTGTCCCTGACCCCCTGATGGGGGCTAGTCGTCCAGGCCCTCCGCCGCCCTCTTCTCCCGGAGCTCCATGATCGCGCGGCGCCGCGCGAGCCGGTGGGTGCGGCGGATCTGGGCCTCCTGGTAGCGGCGCTCGTCGCGCTCGGTCTCGGGGACCACCGGGGGCACCGGGCGGGGCTTGCCGTCGGCGTCGACCGCCGCGAAGACGAGGTAGGCGGACCCCACCTGCTGGGCCGGGGTCGACTCGTTCCAGCGCTCGGCGAGGACCCGTACGCCGACCTCCATCGAGGACCGGCCCGTCCAGTTGACCTGCGCCTTCACATGCACCAGGTCGCCGACCCTGACCGGCATCAAGAACACCATCTCGTCCATGGAGGCGGTGACGGCCGGGCCGCCCGAGTGGCGTCCGGCCACCGCGCCCGCGGCGTCGTCCACCAGCTTCATGATCACGCCGCCGTGCACCGTGCCGAGGAGGTTGGTGTCGTGGGTGGTCATGATGTGGCTCAGGGTGGTTCGGGAGGCCGAGGTCGGCTTGCCCGGAAGATCAGTCATGCGTTCCACTTTAGGCGGCGGCGCGCCGAAGCTCTTTGCATCAGCCTTGCAACAGCCGTGCCCCGAATTCCCCCCTGCCCTGTCAGCGGCCCGGGGCCGCCGTGCATGCTGGACGGCATGAACGAATGGCCCGACGCCCGCAATGGCAACGCCCGCGGAAACAGCGAGGACGCCTACGGCCGCGGCAGCTCCGCCGCGCGGCCCGAGGACGCCCGCCGGATGCGGCACGTCCAGCGGCCCGCCCCCGTCCCTCCCCCGCAGCGTCCCGTCCCGCAGCAGCAGCCCGGGTACGACGACGGCTACGGGCAGCAGCAGTACGGCCAGGGCACGGTTCCCGGACAGGGCTCGTACGACAGCGGGTACAGCGAGGGCCATGTCTACGGCAGCCCGGCGGGCCGGGGTCCGGCCGGGCCCGGTGGCCCCGAAGGCCCGCGCCGGAGCGGCGGGCGCAGGCCCGGGGCGGCGCCGAACTGGCGCAAGAGGATCACCATCGGGGTGCTGTCCCTGGTCGTGGTGCTCCTGGTCACCTCGGTCGCCACGTACTTCTGGGCGGACGGCAAGGTGCGCCGCGAGGTCGACCTGTCCAAGGTCATCGACCGGCCCGCCGAGGGCAAGGGCACCAACTACCTGATCGTCGGCTCCGACTCCCGCGACGGCATGTCCGACGCGGAGAAGAAGAAGCTGCACACCGGCTCGGCCGAGGGCAAGCGGACCGACTCGATGATCCTGCTGCACGTCGGCGACAACGGGAACACGATGGTCTCGCTGCCCCGCGACTCCTGGGTGACGATCCCCAGCTTCAAGGGCTCCGACTCCGGAAAGTCGTTCCCGTCCAAGGGCAAGGACAAGCTGAACGCGGCGTTCTCCATCGACGGCCCCGAGCTGCTCGTCCGTACCGTCGAGGCGAATACCGGACTGCACATCGACCATTACGCGGAGATCGGCTTCGCGGGATTCGCGAACATCGTGGACGCGGTCGGCGGCGTGGAACTCGATATTCCGCAGGACATCAAGGACAAGGACTCCGGCGCGGACTTCAAGAAGGGCAAGCAGACCCTCGACGGACAGCAGGCCCTGGCGTTCGTCCGCAACCGGCACGGTTACGCGGCCGGCGACCTGGAGCGCACGAAGAACCAGCAGAAGTTCCTGTCCGCCCTGGCCAGCCAGACGGCGACGCCGACCACGATCCTCAACCCGTTCAAGCTGTACCCGGTGATGGGCGCGGGCCTGGACACCCTGATCGTCGACAAGGACATGAGCCTGTTCGACCTGGGCTCCATGTTCTGGGCGATGAAGGGCATCACCGGCGGCGACGGCATCTCGATGAACATGCCGGTCGCGGGCGACGGGCCGCAGACCTCGCTCCTGTGGGACAAGCCGAAGGTCACGCAGCTGGTGAACGAGCTGAAGAACGACGAGACGGTCACCGTCAAGTAGCCTCCGGGGCACGGGCGTTGACCGGTGCCGCATGACATGAGTCACAGAGAAACCACAGCAACCGTGGGCAACTGCCCCCAGTTGCTGTGATTTGCCCGCCGCCGGGCGCCTGACGGGCGCCCGGCGGCGGGCGTTTTTCCGCTTCCCCCGCACCGCATTGCGGCCCTACGATCACGGCCTATTTCTTTTGCGTTCTTTTGGACCGTTCTTTTGGACTCACAAAGGGCCCCAGTGAAGATAAGCCGTACTCTCGCGACGGCCGTCGCCGCCGTCACCACCCCCGCCCTGCTGCTTTCCGTGACCCCGGCATTCGCCGACGGAAAACCCGCGGCACAGACCGAGAAGAAGCCCACGATCGCGGAGCTCGAAAAGGCGGCGGCCGACGCCCAGAAGGCGTACGACAAGGCCGTCGCGGACGAGAGCGACGCCCGCAAGGCGCTCGCCGACCTGGACTCGGCGCCGGCCATGGTCGCGCTGAAGAACGCCCAGAAGGACGCCGACGAGGCGGCCCGCGTGAAGGCCGCCGCCGACCAGGAGCTCACCGACGCGAAGACCTGGCAGAACGCGCTGCCCGCCACCGCAGGCCCGGTCGACAAGGACCTCGCGGCGCAGCGCGTCGCCAAGGCCGAGGCGGCCGTCACGGCCGCGGACACGGCGAACGCCACCGCGGCCGGCAAGCTCGCCACCGCCAAGAAGGCGGCCGACCAGGTACAGAACGCGGCGAAGGCCGAGCTGGAGCGCGCCAAGGGCACCAAGGCCAAGGCACTCGCCGACAAGCAGGCCGCCGACAAGGCGCTCGCCGACGCGAAGGCGGCCGGCGGCGAGGGCGGCGCCGGCGGCCAGGGCGGCAAGTGCCCGCAGGACATGGCCCTCACGGCGGTCCTGAACGGCTTCCCGTCCCAGATCGCGGCGGGTTCCAGCGCCGACTTCTCGGTACGGGTGACCAACGGGACCGGCAAGCAGCTGGACCGGCTGTGGCCGTTCGTCTACGCGTACGTCAACGGCAAGGGCGGCGGCAAGGACATCGACAAGCTGGTGCACCTCCAGTGGTCCGACGCCGGCTCGAACGGCTGGAAGGACCTGCCGCTCAACCAGGCGGGCCCCGTGACCAACCTCGCGGCCGGCAAGAGCGCCGATGTGAAGCTGCGCCTGAAGGTCGACGGCTCCACGCCCGTCGGCCGGGCCGACCTGTTCGTGGCCGCCGACTACCGCAACGCGGACGGCACCTGCGGCGGGACGCCGAGCCAGGCCAGGTACGAGTTCGACGTCCTGGCCGTCGGCGCCAAGCCCACCAAGACCGGCGAGTCGAAGCCGACCACGGCCCCCCGCCCGCAGGGCGGCGCCGCGGCGACCCCGCTGTCCGCCACCGCCGCCGCCCCCAAGAGCGGCGCCCTCGCGGAGACGGGCTCCTCCTCGGCGCTCCCGCAGCTCGCCCTGTCGGGCGGCGCGGTGGTGCTCGGCGCCGGAGCGATCGCGCTCGTACGCCGCCGCAAGGCCGCGCAGCACTGACGCACAGCGCAGCACGCCACAGCACAGAAGAGGGCCCGCATCCGTACGCAACGGATGCGGGCCCTCCTCAACTCCCGTACAGCTACGGCAAGTTGCGCGACATCACGATGCGCTGAACCTGGTTCGTACCCTCGTAGATCTGGGTGATCTTGGCGTCGCGCATCATGCGCTCGACCGGGTAGTCGCGGGTGTAGCCGTAGCCGCCGAGGAGCTGGACGGCGTCGGTGGTGATCTCCATGGCGACGTCCGAGGCGAAGCACTTGGCGGCGGCGCCGAAGAACGTCAGGTCGGAGTCGAGGCGCTCGGACTTGGCGGCCGCCGCGTAAGTGAGCTGGCGGGCGGCCTCCAGCTTCATGGCCATGTCGGCCAGCATGAACTGGATGCCCTGGAAGTCGGCGATGGCCTTGCCGAACTGCTTGCGCTCCTGGACGTAGCCCTTGGCGTAGTCGAGGGCGCCCTGCGCGATGCCGAGGGCCTGGGCCGCGATGGTGATGCGGGTGTGGTCCAGGGTCTTCATGGCGGTCGCGAAGCCCGTGCCCTCCTCGCCGATCATGCGGTCGAGGGGGATGCGGACGTTGTCGAGGTAGACCTCGCGGGTCGGCGAGCCCTTGATGCCGAGCTTCTTCTCGGGGGCGCCGAAGGAGACGCCCTCGTCCGACTTCTCGACGACGAAGGCGCTGATGCCCTTCGAGCGCTTCTCGGGGTCGGTCACGGCCATGACCGTGTAGTACTCGCTCTCACCGGCGTTGGTGATCCAGCGCTTCACGCCGTTGAGGACCCAGAAGTCCCCGTCGCGGACGGCCTTCGTCTTCATGCCTGCCGCGTCCGAGCCCGCGTCCGGCTCGGAGAGGCAGTACGAGAACATGCCCTCGCCCTTGGCCAGCGGGCCCAGGTACTTCTTCTTCAGCTCCTCGGAGCCGGAGAGGATCACCGGGAGCGAGCCGAGCTTGTTCACGGCCGGGATGAGGGAGGAGGAGGCGCAGACCCGCGCGACCTCTTCGATCACGATGACGGTCGCGAGCGCGTCCGCGCCGGCGCCGCCGTACTCCTCCGGCACGTGCACGGCGTGCAGGTCGTTGGCGACGAGCGCGTCGAGCGCCTCCCGGGGGAAGCGGGCCTGCTCGTCGACCTCGGCCGCGAACGGGCCGATCTTGGCCTCGGAGAGCGAGCGGATGGCGTCGCGGAGCATGTCGTGCTCCTCGGACGGGCGGTACAGGTCGAACTCCGAGTTGCCAGCCGTTCCGGCCAAGGTCTCTCACTCCCCAAGGGACGCTAACTACCGTTAAGTAACCTAATTTTAGGGGGCTGTGCCGCCCTAGGCATACGTGAGCTTGGCGACAGCCCGAAAAGGGGGCCCGCCCGGGGCCCGACTATGCTCGGTCAGCGCGTTTGTCGCCCGTACGCTGCCCGCCTCCCGAGCCCGCACTTCCAGGAGCACCGCATGGCCCTCAAGATCACTGTGATCGGCACCGGATACCTCGGAGCCACCCATGCCGCGGCCATGGCGGAGCTGGGGTTCGAGGTGCTCGGCCTTGACGTGGTCCCCGAGAAGATCGAGATGCTGGGACAGGGGCGCGTGCCGATGTACGAGCCCGGTCTGGAGGAGCTGCTCCGCAAGCACGTCGCGGGCATCGAGGGCGCGACCGGGCGGCTGCGCTTCACCACCTCCTGGGAGGAGGTCGGGGCGTTCGGCGATGTGCACTTCGTCTGCGTGAACACCCCGCAGAAGCACGGCGAGTACGCCTGTGACATGAGCTTCGTCGACTCCGCCTTCGGCTCACTCGCCCCGCACCTGCGGGACGGCGCCCTCGTCGTCGGCAAGTCGACGGTGCCGGTCGGCTCGGCGGCCCGGCTCGCGGCCGCGCTGCCCGAGGGCGTGGAGCTGGCGTGGAACCCGGAGTTCCTGCGCGAGGGCTTCGCCGTCGACGACACCCTGCACCCGGACCGGATCGTGGTCGGCGTGGAGAGCGAGCGCGCCGAGAAGCTGCTCCGCGAGGTGTACACGACCCCGGTCGGCGAGGGCTCGCCGTTCGTCGTGACCGACTTCCCGACCGCCGAGCTGGTCAAGACCGCGGCGAACTCCTTCCTCGCCACGAAGATCTCGTTCATCAACGCCATGGCCGAGGTGTGCGAGGCCGCCGACGGCGACGTGGTGAAGCTGGCCGAGGCCATCGGCCACGACGAGCGGATCGGGAAGAAGTTCCTGCGGGCCGGCATCGGCTTCGGCGGCGGCTGCCTGCCCAAGGACATCCGGGCGTTCATGGCGCGGGCCGGCGAGCTCGGCGCCGACCAGGCGCTGACCTTCCTGCGCGAGGTCGACTCGGTCAACATGCGCCGGCGCGGCCACATGGTGGAGCTGGCCCGCGAGGCGGTGGGCGGCGAGACCTTCCTCGGCAAGCGGGTCGCCGTCCTCGGCGCCACCTTCAAGCCCGACTCCGACGACGTGCGCGACTCTCCCGCGCTGAACGTCGCCGGGCAGATCCACCTCCAGGGCGGCCAGGTCACGGTGTACGACCCGAAGGGCATGGCCAACGCCCGCCGCCTCTTCCCCACGCTCGGCTACGCCGACTCGGCGTACGACGCGGTGCGCGGCGCCGACGTCGTGCTGCACCTGACCGAGTGGCGCGAGTTCCGCGACCTCGACCCGGCCGAGCTCGCGAAGGCGACCGCCGGCCGGATCATCCTGGACGGGCGCAACGCGCTGGACCCGGTCAAGTGGCGCGAGGCGGGCTGGACGTACCGCGCGATGGGGCGCCCGCGCGCCTGACGCACCCCGCGGCCAAAGCCCCGTTCAGGGCCCGTCGAGGTCCTCGATGGTGGCCTTCGACGGGGTCCTGCGCGGTGCCGTGGCGCGGGCCGTGAACTCCACGTCGCGGACGACCCGGGCAAAGTTCTCCCAGGTCAGCGCCGCGATTTCGGGATCGGTCCAGCCCCGGCCGAGGAGCTCGGCGATCAGCGTCGGATAGCAGGAGGCGTCTTCGAGACCGGCGGCCCGCGGGGCGCCCCTGACCAGCCCGTACGTCCCCGCAAGGCCCACGTGGGTGGGCCCGGCCACATCCCGCACCCGCTCGATGTGATCGGCCACATCGCGTACGGATACGGCCCGAGCGCCCTGCTCGATCTGCTCGGGGGCGAAGCTCACCAGGCAGACCCCGCCGCTCGCGCCGAGCTCGGCGAGCAGCTCGTCGGAGGCGTTCAGCGGGTGCTTGGTGAGGGAGGCCGCCGCCGAGCGCGAGAGCAGCGCCGGGGCCTTGGAGTTGTCGATGGTGCGGCGCCAGGTGCCCGGGGCCGCGCCCGAGAGGTCGAGCAGCATCCCGAGCCGGTTCGCCTCGCGCACCACTTCCAGGCCGAAGCGGGTGAGCCCCGGCTCGGTCCAGCGGGTGCCCGGGCCCAGCGCGAGGATCCGCACGCCGAGGACGTGGTACGCCCGCAGCGTGCCCAGCGAGTCGCCGAGCGCGTGCGCGGTCACGGGGCCGAGGAACGAGGCGATGCGGCCGCAGTTGCGGGCGTCCGCGAGGTCCCCGCCGGTCAGGGCGAGCCGCAGCCACTCCGGGTACGAGGCGATCAGCGAACGGATCCGGTCCAGCCGTTCCAGGGTGACCCCGGCGGGGTCCGGGCAGTCGGCGTCCGCGGTCAGTGCCCAGAACTGCGCGCCGACCCCGCCGGCCCGCAGCCGCGGGATGTCCGTGTCGAGCCCGTTCTCGCCGACCTCCAGATCGTGCCAGGGGATCTGCCCGAGGGCCTTCGCCAGGGTGTTGTGCCCGTCGGCCACGGGGTGCGCGGCGAGCAGGGCCCGGGCCCGGGCCAGGCCGTCGGCGCTGTATTCCGGTACGGGTGGGGCGTCGGGGGGTGCGGGGATCGACGGATCGAGCTCGCCGGCCGCCGAGGTGTCCTCGGGGGCGTCCTGCAGGTCTGCCATGACGGGCTCCCGGCGTGTCGGCTGTGGCGGCAGGTACGGCCACGGTGCCACGCGGGGGCGGCGGGGTCACGGCGGGTGGGCCATCCGGGGGTCCCTGCCCGGCCCGGGGGGAGCTGCTGGGGCTCCGCCCCAGACCCTGGAGGCCCCACCCCGCCCCTTCCCGCTGTAACACTCTGCGGCTCCGCCGCGTGGCCTCCGGGGGCGGGTGGGGTCGGCCATCTTGGGGCTCCGCCCCAGACCCCGTTCGCGCCTTAAGGGCGCTCGTCCTCAAACTCCCCCAAGGCCTTAAGGGCCAGGGGGGACCCCCATGACGGGCTGGGTATGCCTGCATGGGCGGCGCGCTAGAGGCCGGACGGGCTGAAGATGCCCATTCGGGCCAGCACCACCCTGCTAGGGCGCGGGGAACTGCGCGAGCAACCACGCACGGTCCGCGGACGAAAGGGGGTTGGGGGCGCGAGGAACTGCGCGGCCAGCCCCCACGGCCCGCGGCCGATCAGCGACGTACTCAGCCCCTCCGGCGTTGGAGGAGCGGGGGCCCGGGGGCAGTGCCCCCGGAGGCACCCCGGGTCACGCGTCCAGGTCGGCCGGCACCGCGTTCGACGGACCCCGCTGAGCGCGCAGCTCCCTGGAAACGGACTCCGCGTCGCGCAGCACCCGCACCGCGTTCGACCACGTCAGCTTCGCCAGGTCCGTCGAGGACCAGCCCCGGGACAGCAGCTCGGCCACCAGGTTCGGGTAGCCCGAGACGTCGTCGAGGCCGGACGGGGTGAACGCCGTGCCGTCGAAGTCGCCGCCGATGCCGATGTGGTCCACGCCCGCCACCTCCCGCATGTGGTCCAGGTGGTCCGCCACCGTCGCGGCCGTCGCGATGGGCCGAGGGTTGGCCGCCTCGAACGCCTCGTGGAGCTTCATGGCCTCCGGCGAGGTGTCCAGGTGGTGGTGCCCGTGCGCCCGCAGGTTCTCGTCGGCCGCCTGGGTCCAGGCCACCGCCGCCGGCAGGATGAACTTCGGGACGAACGTGGCCATGGCCACCCCGCCGTTGGCCGGCAGCTGGGCCAGCACGTCGTCCGGGATATTGCGCGGGTGGTCGCAGATCGCCCTCGAAGAGGAGTGGGAGAAGATCACGGGGGCGACGGACGTCGACAGCGCGTCCCGCATCGTCGTCGCCGCCACGTGCGACAGGTCCACCAGCATGCCCGTGCGGTTCATCTCGCGTACGACCTCGTGGCCGAACGGCGAAAGGCCGCCCACCCCCGGCTCGTCCGTCGCCGAGTCCGCCCACGGCAGGTTGTCGTTGTGGGTCAGGGTCATGTAGCGGACGCCCAGCGCGTACAACGCCCGCAGTGTGGCGAGGGAGTTGTTGATCGAGTGGCCGCCCTCGGCGCCCTTCAGCGAGGCGATGCGGCCCTCGGCGCGGGCCGTCTCCATGTCGTCCGCGGTGAGCGCGGGCGCCAGGTCGCCGGGGTAGCGCGCCAGCATCTGGTCGACGCAGTCGATCTGCTCCAGGGTCGCGCTGACCGCCTCGTCGCCCGCCAGGTCGGTACGGACGTACACGGACCAGAACTGCGCGCCGACCCCGCCCGCCCGCAGCCGGGCGAGGTCGGTGTGGGTGCGGCCGGTCAGGTCGGTCGCGAGGTCGCAGCGGTCGAGGTCGTAACGGGCCTTGGCGCGCAGTGCCCACGGCAGGTCGTTGTGGCCGTCGACGACGGGGTGGGCGGCGAGGAGGGTCCGGGCTTCTTCGAGGAAGGTCATGGGACTCACTTTCCGAATCCGAAGGCGCCCGAACCCTCGACCTTCGCCCGCAGCCGCTTGCCCTTCTCGGTGGCCTGGTCGTTGAGCTCCTGCTGGAACTCCCGCATGCGGGCGAGGAGTTCGGCGTCGTGCGTGGCCAGGATGCGCGCCGCGAGCAGGCCCGCGTTGCGCGCACCGCCGACCGAGACCGTCGCCACCGGCACGCCCGCCGGCATCTGCACGATGGAGAGCAGCGAGTCCATGCCGTCGAGGTACTTGAGCGGGACCGGGACGCCGATGACCGGCAGCGGGGTGACCGAGGCCAGCATGCCGGGCAGGTGGGCGGCGCCGCCCGCGCCGGCGATGATCGCCTTCAGGCCGCGGTCCGCCGCGTGCTCGCCGTACGCGATCATCTCGTGCGGCATCCGGTGCGCGGAGACGACGTCGACCTCGTACCGGATCTCGAACTCGTCAAGCGCCTTGGCGGCGGCCTCCATGACCGGCCAGTCGGAGTCCGAGCCCATGACGATGCCGACGACAGGTCCGTTGACAGGGGTCGCGCTCATTCGGTGATCGTTCCTCTGAGGTAGTCGGCTGCGTGGCGGGCCCGCTCGCGGACGTCCGCGAGGTCGTCGCCGTAGGTGTTGACGTGGCCCACCT
Source organism: Streptomyces sp. NBC_00212 (assembly GCF_045206365.1). Classification (NCBI taxonomy): domain Bacteria; kingdom Bacillati; phylum Actinomycetota; class Actinomycetes; order Kitasatosporales; family Streptomycetaceae; genus Streptomyces; species Streptomyces sp. NBC_00212. The sequence continues at coordinate 5,251,466 of NZ_CP108115.1, read as the reverse complement.
TGCGGCCGGGCTTCACGTCCTTTCCGTACATGTGGATCTTGAGCTGCGGGTCCCGGGCCATGCAGTGCAGGTACGCGTAGTACATGTCCGGGTAGTCGCCGCCGAGCACGTTGCACATCACGGTCCACTTCGACCGCGGGCGCGGGTCGCCCAGGGGGAGGTCGAGGACGGCGCGGACGTGGTTGGCGAACTGCGAGGTGATCGCGCCGTCCTGGGTCCAGTGGCCGGAGTTGTGCGGGCGCATCGCCAGCTCGTTGACCAGGATGCGGCCGTCGCGCGTCTCGAAGAGCTCGACCGCGAGGTGGCCGACCACGCCCAGTTCGGAGGCGATGCGCAGGGCGAGCTCCTGTGCCTCGCCCGCCAGCGCGTCGGCGAGGTCGGGCGCGGGGGCGATCACCGTGTCGCAGACCCCGCCGACCTGGATCGACTCGACGACCGGGTAGGCCACGGCCTGGTCGCTGGGGGACCGTACGACATTGGCCGCGAGCTCGCGGACGAAGTCCACCTTCTCCTCGGCCAGGACCGCGACCCCGGCCTTGAAGGCGTCCGCCGCGTCCGCCTCGGAGCGTACGAACCACACGCCCTTGCCGTCGTAGCCGCCGACGACGGTCTTGAGGATGACCGGGAAGCCGTCCCCTTCCGCCGCGAACCGCGATACGTCGGCCGGGTCGGCCACGATGCGGTGGCGGGGGCAGGGCGCGCCGATCTCGCTGAGCCGGGCGCGCATCACCCCCTTGTCGTGGGCGTGCACCAACGCGTCGGGCCCCGGCCGGACGACGATGCCGTCCGCTTCCAGGGCCCGCAGGTGTTCGGTGGGCACGTGCTCGTGATCGAACGTGATCACGTCACAGCCGCGCGCGAAGTCACGCAGCGTGTCCAGGTCGCGATAGTCGCCGATGACGACGTCGCTCACCACCTGGGCCGCCGAGTCCTGCGGGGTGTCACTGAGGAGCTTGAATCTGATGCCGAGGGGGATGCCCGCCTCGTGGGTCATGCGGGCGAGCTGACCGCCGCCGACCATGCCGACTACCGGGAACGTCACGCCTCCAGGGTATCCGCCGCCTCCGTGGGCCCTCCATGGCCGGGTTCCGCCCGGGGGAATCCGGATGCCCGGGGGCGTCGCGCGGAGGGGGTGGTTAGCATGGGCGGGTTGACTGGCACGAAAAGCACACCTACTCGGACGGGGCTGGGCGATCACCATGAGTGCACAGGGCGCGTCGCCATCGCGACTGCGACTGCTCGTCCGCGAGGTCGCCAAGTTCGGCGCCGTCGGCGGGCTCGGCGTGCTCGTGAACATGGGCGCCTTCAACCTGCTGCGGCACACGACCGACCTCCAGGTCGTGCGGGCCAGCCTGCTGGCCACCGCGATCGCGATCGCCTTCAACTACGTGGGGTTCCGCTACTTCACCTACCGCGACCGCGAGAAGAGCGGCCGGGCCCGTGAGCTCACCCTGTTCCTGCTGTTCAGCGTGGTCGGCGCGGTGATCGAGAACGGCATTCTGTACGCGGCGACGTACGGGTTCGGCTGGAACAGCCCGTGGCAGAACAACTTCTTCAAGTTCGCCGGCATCGGCATCGGCACGCTGTTCCGGTTCTGGTCCTACCGCACCTGGGTCTTCCGCGCGCTGCCCGCCCGGGAGGCCGTACAGACGGCGGAATCGTTTCTCGACGGCCCCCGGCCCGCCGTCCCCGCCAAGCGCTGACCGCGTGCGCTGAACCGGGACGGGTTCAGCGGATCGTCTCCGTACGCTCCGGCTCGCGGCGCCCCCGCGCCTCCCTGCTGAGGAACAGCGCGAACACCGCCGGCTGCTGCTGGAGCATTTCGAGCCGGCCGCCGTCGGCCTCGGCGAGGTCGCGGGCGACGGCGAGGCCGATGCCCGTGGAGTTGCGGCCGCTGATGGTCCGCTCGAAGATCCGCGCGCCGAGGTCGGGACGTACGCCCGGGCCCTCGTCGGTGACCTCGACCACGGCCTGGTTGCCGGTGACGCGGGTGCGCACCGCGACGGTGCCGCCTCCGTGCATCAGCGAGTTCTCGATCAGCGCGGCCAGTACTTGGGCGACCGCGCCCGGCGTGCCGACCGCCTTCAGACCGGTCTTGCCGGAGCGCACGATCGCGCGGCTCGCGCTGCGGTAGGCCGGGCGCCACTCCTCCAGCTGCTGCTTGACGACCTCGTCGAGGGAGAAGACCACGGCTGAACCCGTGCGTGGATCACGGCTGTTGGTGAGCAGGCGCTCCACGACGTCGGTGAGCCGCTCGACCTGGGTGAGCGCGATCGTGGCCTCATCCTTGACCGTGTCGAGGTCGTCGGTGAGGGCGATCTCCTCCAGGCGCATGGAGAGCGCGGTCAGCGGCGTGCGCAGCTGGTGCGAGGCGTCCGCGGCGAGGCGCCGCTCGGCGGTGAGCATCCGGCCGATCCGGTCGGCCGAGGAGTCGAGCACATCGGCGACCCGGTCGAGCTCGGGCACCCCGTACCGCTTGTGGCGCGGGCGCGGGTCGCCGGAGCCGAGCCGCTCGGCGGTCTCGGCGAGGTCGGTGAGCGGGGATGCCAGCTTGTTGGCCTGGCGTACGGCCAGGAGCACCGCGGAGACGATGGCGAGCAGGGCCACCGCGCCGATGATCAGCAGCGTGCGCCCGACCTCCTTGGTGACCGTGGAGCGGGACTCCTCGACCAGGACGGCCTCGCCGCGCTCGCCCACGGCGGTGCCCTTGATGACGGTGCCCTCGGGCTTCTGGCCGATCTCCATCACCGGGCGGCCCGGGATCTCGATGCGGGCGTACCGCTTGGGGTCGATCTGTTCGTTCAGGACCTGCGCGTTGATCGTCTCGTTCGCCAGGGTGCGGCTGTCGACGACGGAGACCAGCCGCAGCGCCTCGGAGTTGACGCTCTCCTGGGCGCTGCTGCTGATGGTCCGCGTCTCGACGATGACGAGGGAGACGCCGAAGACCGCGATCACCACGAGAACGACCGCGAGTGTGGAGTTGATCAGTCGACGGCGCATGTGCGGAGGTGCTCTAGCTCTTCTCGAAGCGGAAGCCGACTCCGCGGACGGTGGCGATGTAGCGCGGGTTGGCCGCGTCGTCGCCGAGCTTCTTGCGCAGCCACGAGATGTGCATGTCGAGCGTCTTGGTCGAGGACCACCACGTGGTGTCCCAGACCTCGCGCATCAGCTGGTCGCGGGTCACGACCCGGCCGGCGTCCCGCACCAGGACCCTGAGCAGGTCGAACTCCTTGGCGGTGAGCTGGAGCTCCTCGTCGCCCATCCAGGCGCGGTGCGACTCGACGTCGATCCGCACGCCGTGGGTGGCGGGCTGGGGCACCGGCTCGGTGGCGCCGCGGCGCAGCAGCGCCCGGACCCTGGCGAGCAGTTCGGCAAGGCGGAAGGGCTTGGTCACGTAGTCGTCGGCGCCGGCGTCGAGGCCGACCACGGTGTCCACCTCATCGGCGCGGGCGGTGAGCACGAGGATGGGGACGGTGTGTCCCTCGGAGCGCAGCCTCCGGGCGACTTCGAGGCCGTCCATGCCGGGGAGCCCCAGGTCGAGCACGACCAGGTCGGCGCCCCCCTGCAGTCCGGCGTCGAGGGCGGTCGGGCCGTCCTCGCGCACCTCGACCTCGTAACCCTCCCTGCGCAGGGCGCGGGCCAGTGGCTCCGAGATGGACGCGTCGTCCTCGGCGAGCAGTACACGGGTCATGGAGGTGATGGTAGTCCGCGGCGGCGACAATGCGTCAGGTGATCCACCCACCCTGCGGGTCTACCAAGCGATCTTGTTTAACACCTTCGAATCAGGGTCAGTGGTTCCAGGTATGCCTGTGATCCATCTCTCAAGTCCTTCCATATGCCGCAGTCTGGTGACGTATGGTGTGCCAACGCCTATAGCACTACACGGGGACCTTTGGCTTGCTTGGCGCGCCAAGGGTCTCTTTTCTGCACAAGACGGGCTTTGCCAGTCTTGAGACCAGTGAATGACCTACGGGCCGGGCCCCAGCGCGAAGAAGCGCAAGGGGTGTGGATCCCGGTGTGGTCTGTCCTTCCCGCGCTCCCCCACGGAGCCGGACCCCAAAGGCGTTGGGGGGACAGTAGCCATGCCGGTGCCGGCCCTCCCCCACCGGGCGCGACTCAACGCTCACGAAGCGCGCGTCCCGAGCAAGCAAGGATCGACCATGGCGTCCAGCCTGACGAAGGACTCCGCCAGTACCACTGGCACCGAGAAGACCTTCCTCGGCCACCCCCGCGGCCTGGCCAACCTCTTCATGACGGAGATGTGGGAGCGCTACAGCTTCTACGGCATGCGGGCCCTGCTCGTGCTCTACCTGGTCGCCCCGGCGTCCCAGGGCGGGCTCGGGTTCAACATGGCCACGGCCACCGCGATCTACTCCGTGTACAACGCGATGGTGTACCTGCTCGCCCTGCCGGGCGGCTGGCTCGCCGACCGCGCCTGGGGTGCCCGCAAGACGGTCGCCGTCGGCGGCACGATCATCATGATCGGCCACTTCCTCCTGGCCGTTCCGGTCGAGATCTCGTTCTTCATCGGTCTCGCGGCCATCGCGATCGGCTCGGGTCTCCTCAAGGCCAACATCTCCACGATGGTCGGCCACCTGTACCCGGACAAGAACGACCCGCGTCGCGACGGCGGCTTCACCATCTTCTACATGGGCATCAACCTCGGTGCCTTCCTGGCGCCGCTGAGCATCGGCACCGTCGGCCAGAAGGTCAACTGGCACCTCGGGTTCGCCTTTGCCGGTGTGGGTATGGCCCTTGGTCTGCTGTTCTTCTTCCTCGGTACCCGCCACATGTCGGCGGACAGCGACGTCGTCCCGACGCCGATGTCCGAGGCCGAGCGCGCCGGGATCATCAAGAAGGTCCTGCTGTGGCTGGCCGTCGCGGTCGTCGCCTACGGCGCCCTCGCGGTCTCGGGTCACTTCACGGTCGACTGGGCCATCTGGCCGCTGACCATCGCGGGCCTCGTCATCCCGGCCTGGTACCTGATGCGCATCAAGCGTGACAAGGACCTCGACCAGGTCTCGCAGTCCCGGATGTCGGCGTACGTCTGGTTCTTCGTCGCCGCGGCCGTCTTCTGGGGCATCTACGACCAGACCGGCTCGACGCTGAGCGTGTTCGCGCAGGACAAGACCGCGAACAACCTGTTCGGCCTGAACTTCCCGTCCAGCTGGTTCCAGTCCCTGAACCCGCTGTACGTGATGGCCCTGGCCCCGGTCTTCGCCTGGCTCTGGGTGTACCTGAGCAAGCGCCGCCAGGAGCCGAGCACGCTGTCGAAGTTCGCCTTCGGCCTCACGCTCATCGGCGCCTCGTTCTTCGTGATGATGCTGGCCCAGGCCGCCGCGTCCGGCGACGTCAAGGTCACCCCGCTGTGGCTGTGCGGCGTCTACCTGATCCAGACCATCGGTGAGCTCACGCTCTCCCCGGTCGGGCTCTCGCTGACCACCAAGCTGGCGCCGGAGAAGTACGCCTCCCAGATGATGGGTGTCTGGTTCCTGGCCGTCACGGCCGGCGACTCGGTCATCGCGCTGCTCCAGCTGATCGGTGCGCCGACCGACTCGACGTACTGGTTCGCCAGCCAGGGCGGGCTCGCCGTCCTCGCGGGTGTCGCGATCTTCATGTTCCGCAGGAAGGTCAAGCCGCTCATGGGTGGCGTGCACTAAGCACCGCCTTCCCGATCGTCCGTACGCGAAGAGCCGCCGCACCTTTCCGGTGCGGCGGCTCTTCGCGTTCCCCAGGGGCGTCAGCGGGTGCCGCGCAGGCGCCTCCACGGGGTGAAGGTGAAGATCGCGCCGCCCAGCAGGATCACCGTGCCGGCGACCAGGCCGAGCGCGCGCAGGGCGCCCGTGTCGCTCGCGCCGGTCTGGGCGAGGCCGCCGGAGGTCGAGGAGCCGGTGGCCCCCGACGTGCCCGTGGTGCCCGTGGTGCCCGTGGTGCCCGTGGTGCCCGCCGTGCCCGCGGAGCCGCTGCCGCCGGCCGCGCCGCCGGGCTGGGCCGCCGTGTCGAGCTCCAGGGACACCGGCGCCGAGCCGGAGACCTTGCACGGGATGTGGATCGGCGAGCCGCCCAGGGTGACGTCGATGGACAGGTCGCCCGGGCTCAGCGTGGACTTGCCGGAGGCGCCCGGCTTGTAGGTGCCCGTCATGTCGGTGAGGCTCACCGGGGCGCCCGCCTTGATCGGGTCGGGGTTGGCCGGGCCCGTGACGACCACCGAGCCCTTGTCGGCGCCGCCGACGGCGACCTGCATGGACGGCTTGAGCGCGCCCGCCGGAAGGTCGGCCGGGCTGTTCATGACGCCCTTGGCGGTCTTGACGGTGAGGTCGTAACTCCCGCCGTTCTTCTTGGCGTTGATGGTCACCTTGGACTGGATGCCGGCCGGGCCGGGCGACGTACAGGCGAAGTTGACGGCGACTTCCTTGCCGGGGAAGTCGGTCTGGCCGCCGCTGCCGCCGGTGGTTCCGCCGGCCGTCGAGCCGCCGGAGGTGGAGCCGCCGGTCGCGGTGCCGCCAGTGGTGGTGCCGCCAGTGGTGGTGCCCGAGGTCGTCGTGCCGCCGGTGGTGGACCCGCCGGTCGTGCCCCCGGAGGTCGTCGTGCCGCCCGACGTGGACCCGCCGGTCGTGCCACCGGCCGTGGTGCCCCCGGAGGTCCCACCGGACGTGCCGCCCGCGTCCGTCACCTTGATCGTCGCTCCGACCCCGACGGCCGCCTTCGGCGTGCACTTGGTGTCCGTCGACATGATCTGGTTGACGTTGATGTTGTACGCGTCCGGCGTCAGGGTGACGTCGCCCGCCTTGGTCAGCTTCAGCTTGGCCGTCATGTCCGACAGGACCATCGGGCTGTTCTTGGGGATCGGCGGGTTCTGCCGGGGGCCCTTCATCGGGATGTCGGCGCTCTGCGCGCCGCCCGCCTTGAGGGTGCCGGTCGGCAGGACGACGTCCTTGTTGAGGTCGAGGACGTTCGGGTTGTTCGACGCGGCCTGGGTGAACTTCCAGACGACGTCCACCACGTCGCCCACCTTGGCCGTGGCGGGCGCGGTGATCTGCACCTTCGTCGTCCCCTCGACCGGCGGCAGACCGGAGATGGACGGCGGTATGCACTCGGTGGCGTACGAGACTTCGGCTGCTTGTGCGGGGCCTGCGGCCAGCATGATCCCCGCGCCGCCGAGCATCAGCGCGAGACCGGCCGCGCTCATCCTCCGTTGCGTGGTCACGGTTTTCCCTTCGTCGTGGGACGTTGTGGACGGTTGGGGTGGTTCTCGGTCGGTGCGGAGTCGGGGGTGAACCACGGCAGCGCGGCCGTGGTCCCGTTGGGGGCGCCGCCCCTGTCCGGCCCCGGCTCGGCGGGCGGCCTCTTCCGCTCGCCCGGCGCGGGACCCGACTTCGGGAGCCGCAGGGTCACTTCGGGCAGCCGCACGCCGCGGTGCCGGGCCGGGCCGGCCCGCTTCGGGTCGCGCGGCCGCAGCCGGTCGACCACGGCCATGCCGATGCGGAAGACGGCGGCGGGCACCACCAGGCAGAGCAGCACCCAGAAGAAGGTCACGCCCCAGGGGCGGTCCACCCCCCACGGCTCGGTGGCGAGCAGCGTCTTCGCGTACTGGAGCGAGACCTGGTAGTCGCCGTGGGCGCCGGCCGACAGCTCGAAGTCGAGCTTGATCTCGGCCTTCTGGCCGGGCTGGACGGTGCCCTTCCACTGCCGGTCCTCCCACTGCGGCGCGAACACGCCGTGGGAGGTGCCGAGTTGGAAGACGGGATCCTTGACGGGGGCCGAGCCCAGGTTGCCGACGGTGAAGACCAGGGTGCGGCTCGGCGGCGCGCCGAACCAGGTCAGCAGGGAGCTGCTGCCGTCGAGGCGGGGCTCGGCGAGGACGGCGAGCTTTCCGTCGCCGGTCGGGGTGGGCAGCGGCGCCACCGGATGCCCGGTGATCTTCAACTCGGTGTCCACGACGGCCTGTTCGCCCTGCACGGTCGCCACGTGGACGACGCAGGGGCAGGGCTTGGGCGGCGGTGCGGCGAGGAGCACCTTGCTGAAGGAGCCCTTGGCGTCGGTGGTGACGGCCTGGCCGTCCGCGTTGGAGCAGGAGTTGGTGCCGCCGATGACGCCGTTGTCCGGGTCGGACTGCCCGCAGACGAGCAGCATGAGCAGCGCGCCGGGCCGCCAGCCCTGACCGGCGACGGTGATGTCGGCGCCCTTGGCCGCCTCGGTCTGGGAGAGCGCCACGGTGGGCGCGGGCTTGTCGGCGTCGGCGTACGAGGGCCCGGCCATCGGCAGCGCGAGCAGGCCGAGCAGCAGCAGGACGAGGGCCGGACCCCTCCGGCGTGGCTTCACTGAAGAGCTCCTGTCTGCGCCAACTCGCGTTCTGCTACGGGTAGTTCATCGATCTCGGCGGTGCGGCGTCCGCGCCGCCGTACGAGCCGGAGGGCCCCGGCCGCGCCGCCGAGCAGCACCAGGCCCGCCCCCGCGACCGCGCCCCACGGCACGAAGGCGGCGCTCGCCTCGGCGGTGGAGCGGGCGCCGCCGTCCGCGGTGACGTCGAGGCGGACGGTGACCCGGTCGAGGGCGGGCGGGTGCGCCCAGGGTTCGCTCAGCTCGACGCGCTGTCCGGGCAGGAGCTCGACCGGCAGGGTCCGGGCCGGGCGGTCCAGGGCGCGGCCGAACACTCCGTCGGCGCGCAGCGCGAGGCGCGGGGTCAGGGCGGTGTTGCCCCGGTTGACCAGGGCGTAGCGGATGAGCCCATGGGCCTTGTCGATGCGTACGGACTCGACGGTCAGGGCGCTCAACGTCGGCCCTGCGACCCGGAGTTGGAGGCGTACGCCGACCTCGCGACCGCCCGCCGCGGCGACCAGGGCCGCGGGGTGGTCGCCAGGCTGCGCGCTCGCCGGGACGGTGACCGCGAAGGGCACGTCGGCGCGGGTGTGCGGCGGGACCTTCACCTCGGGCACGGCAAGGGCGATCCAGGGGTCGGGCGCCCGGCGCACGGCGAAGGCCCGGTCGGCGGTGTTGTACGCGGCGGCTCCGCGCAGCTTCAGCGTCAGCGGGGTGCCGGTCGGGTTGCTCAGCGAGACCTTGTCCTCAAGGACCGTGCCGGGTGCGCCCTCCAGATAGAAGTAGGGTCTCCCGCCGGCGCTCGGGCGGGTCCCGCCGCCGGATGCGGGCGCGGCGGTCCAGTCCTCGCTCGCTGCCGGTGCGCCGTGCGCGGCGGGCGCCGAGAGCGCGCACAGCAGCAGGGCCGCGGCCGGCAGGGCCAGGCGGATCGGACGCATCGGCGGCTCCTCGGGTGCGAGGGGTTCCCCTTGCGGGGCGTACGGGAGTGGGAGTCAGGCCCGCTGGCCCCGGCGGGTCAGCCACAGCACTCCGGCCGCGCCGACCAGGACCACCGTGCCGCCGAGGGTGCCGAGCGCCACGGCCGAGTCCAGGGGGCCGGTCTTGGGCAGGGCGGCCGGGGCCGGGGTGCCGCCCGAACCGCCGCTGGTGCCGCTGGTGCCGCCCGAGCCACTGGCTCCGGTGACGTCGAGTTCCAGGGAGGGGCCGGGGCTGTTGCTCGCGGTGCAGGTCGTGGTGGTGCCGAGCGCCTTGATGGTGAGGACGCCCGCGGTGAAGGTGACCTTGCCGTTGGCCTTGGGGACGTAGGTGCCCGACAAGTCACTGATCTTGATGGGCGTATTGGCGGGTATCTCCGCGGAGTTGGCGGGGCCCTTGACCGCGAGGGTGCCCTTGTCGGCGCCGCCGAGGTTGATCACCGCGCTCGGGTTCATCGCGCCCGCGCCGAGCGCGACCGGGCTGGAGGAGACGCCCTTCTGGAAGGTCATGGTCACGTTGTAGGAACTGCCGCTCTTGACCGCCTTGATGTCGATGGGCGACACCGCGCTCTTGGCGCCGATCGGGGTCTGGCAGTTGTAGTTGACGTCGACGACGGAGGCCTGGGCCGCCGGTGCGGTGATCAGCACCACCGAGCCCGCGACCGCTGCCGCCAGCGCGAGAGCTGTCCTCTTCTGGTACGACACCTCTGGTTCCCCTCATACCGGTTCTGCCGGAGGCCGCCAAGTTACTGACGGCACATCAGATTGGGCGCTCAAGGTACGCCGGGGAGGTTGTCGAGGGAAGACAAAGAACAGGGTGGGATCGAGGTGCGGACATGCCTGTGGACCGGCGGTCCGAACCGCCGGTAACCGTGAACAGGAGTTACGCGGGTGCCGCGAGTTCCGCCCAGACCGTCTTGCCGGCCACCCCGGACGTGCGCAGCACGCCCCAGTCGAGGCACAGCCGCTGCACGATGAACATCCCGTGCCCGCCGGGCCGCCCCGCGCGGTGCGGGGTGCGCGGCGCGGGCTGGCCCGTACCGAGGTCGCTGACCTCAAGGCGCAGCACCTTCGAGGTGTGCGAGACGCGCAGACCCTCGGGGCCCTCGGCGTGCAGGCAGGCGTTGGTGACCAGCTCGGAGACGACGAGCAGCACGTCCTCGCAGGCGGCCCGGCCCTCGGCGGTCGCCGCCGGCAGCCAGCCCCAGTCGTAGAGGGCCTGCCGGGTGAAGTCGCGGGCCATCGGGACGATGCCGCTCGCCCCGTTCAGCGCGAGGACGCGCGAGGACACGGCGGGTCCCGCACCGTCGGATTCCGACGGCACAGCACCGGGCCGGGCGCCATGGGGCTCGGGCCCGCGGTCGCCCGGAGCCTGCTCCCGGGTGGTGCTCATCAGCGCTTCACCTCACCGATTCGCCAATGTCTTCAGTCTGCTCTCCTGCCCGGACGAATCGGGGTCAGTCGCACAGAGCGGTATCGAGCGAATCATGCACGGTGAAGACCGCCTCCGCCCCCGTGATCTCGAATACTCGCGCCACGACGGGCTGCATCGCCACCAGATGGACCCCGCCGCCGAGCTCCTCCGCCTTGAGGCGGGCGCCGAGCAGCACGTTCAGTCCGGTGGAGTCGCAGAATTCGAGCTGCGAGCAGTCGACGACGAGCCGGGTGCGCCCTTGGGCGATGGCTTCTTCCAGGGGTTCCCTGAGCAGATCCGCGGTGTGGTGATCGAGCTCACCCGCCGGAGTCAGGATCTCACTGCGACCCACGGTGCGGACTCCGACCCGGAGCCGGCCCCGATTCGTGCTGCCGACCGTGCCGCGGTCCATGCCGTCCCTCTTCGCCGATTCGTCGTAACTTCCCAAGAACACTACGCCTTCCCTACGCCTTCCAGAACCCGAACATCCCAACAAAGCGGACATAGCGGGGCAAAGAAGCCTTGCGGGAGCGTGCTCAAAGCGGGTAGGGGTAGTAGGGACAGCTATTCAACACGACCGGCCACGGAGGCGCCGCACACCGCGGACAACACGTATGGGCATCGGCAGCCATATGCCGAGAACGATGGAGGAGACCCATGTCACCCCGGCTCGACGAATCGCAAGCGGATACGTCGATCAAGCAGGATCCGCAGGACATCCGCCCCCCGCATGCACGATCGCACGAAACGGAAGGCCTTGAGGGCCTTCCCGAGATCCCGCCCTTCACCGAGGTCGGCCCCGTCGACGCGCGGGCCCTTTCGAAGACGCTCTTCGCCCGCCTCGACGCCCTCGAAGAGGGCACGCACGAGTACGCGTACGTGCGCAACACGCTCGTCGAACTGAACCTGGCCCTGGTCAAGTTCGCCGCATCGCGCTTCCGCTCCCGCAGCGAGCCGATGGAGGACATCATCCAGGTCGGCACCATCGGCCTGATCAAGGCGATCGACCGGTTCGAGTTCGACCGCGGCGTGGAGTTCCCCACCTTCGCGATGCCGACCATCGTCGGCGAGATCAAGCGCTTCTTCCGCGACACCTCCTGGTCCGTGCGCGTCCCGCGCAGGCTGCAGGAACTCCGCCTGGACCTCGCCAAGGCGGGCGACGAGCTCGCCCAGCAGCTGGACCGCTCGGCCACGGTGGGCGAGCTCGCCGAACGCCTCGGCATCACCAAGGAAGAAGTCGTCGAAGGCATGGCGGCGAGCAACGCGTACACCGCGAGCTCGCTGGACGCGCAGCCCGAGGAGGACGACTCCGAAGGAGCGCTCACCGACCGCATCGGCTACGAGGACCACGACCTCGAAGGCGTCGAGTACGTCGAGTCGCTGAAGCCGCTGATCGCCGAACTCCCCTCCAGGGACCGGAAGATCCTCTCGCTGCGCTTCGTCGCCAACATGACGCAGTCCGAGATCGGCGAGGAGCTCGGCATCTCCCAGATGCACGTCTCCCGGCTGCTCTCGCGCACCCTGCGCAAGCTCCGCAAGGGGCTGACACTCGAAGAATAGGACCGGTCGGCCCACGAGTGCCGCACACCTGTCCGAAGGGCCCGTTCCGTCAAGGTACGGGCCCTTCCGCATTGTTGACGAAGCAGTGCGGACTGGGTCACATTGAGCGCTGGGGATGCGGGGGGTCTGGGGGGACTTCATGGCGTACGAAGAGCTCGAAGCGTCGATGCGCGAACGGCTGGGGCGCGAGTGCCTCTATGTGCCGTCCTGCCGGCTCGGCCTGTACGTGGCGCTCAGACACTGGTGCCCGCCGGGCGGCCGGGTGCTGATGTCGCCGGTCAACGACGACGTCATCTTCTTCGTGGTGCTCGCGGCCGGGCTCCGCCCGGTGCAGGCGCCGCTCGACCCGCACGACGGATCCATCGACCTGGCGGCCGTACCGGACGAACTCTGGCCGCGGCTGTCCGCCGTCCTCACCACCAATCTGTACGGCAACCCCGATCCGGCACCCGAACTGGCCGTCACATGCGGGCAGTTGGGGATCCCACTCATCGAGGACGCGGCGCACGCCATCGGCAGCGAGATCGCCGGGCGCAAGGTGGGCACGTTCGGGCAGGCCTCCGTCTTCAGCCTCTCCAAGCACACCGCGGCCAAGGCGGGCGGCTTCCTCGCGATCGCCGACCCGGGCCTGCGCGAGGCCCTCGCCAAGACCCGCGACGCGCTCCTCGCGCCACGCGGCTCCGGCGCCGAACTCGCCTACTGGGCACGGCCGTACGCGGAGGCGACCGTGCGCGGGCTGCGTCTGGCGCCCGCCGCCTGGGCGGTCCTGCGCATGCTCGGGCAGCAGGAGCGCGAGGACATCCGGATGCCGCTGCGCCCCGGCGAACTGCGCCGCGCGATCGAGGCCGCGCCGGGCCTCGCCCCCTTCCACTCCTGGGCCCGGGTCGACATGCACGACTACCGGGCGACCCCGGGGAAGGGCCGACTCGCCCGGATCCAAAGGAAGTTGGACAGGCTCGACTCCGTGCTCGACGCGCACCGCCGAGGCGCCGAGCGGCTGCTCGCCACCGAGTGGGCACGGCCGAAACCCGGGCCCGTCCAGCCGCTGTTCCGGGTGCCGCTGCTCGTCGAGGACCGGGACGCGGCCCGCGCGGCCCTGGCCCGGGAGCGGATCACGGTGGGCTATCTGTACGACCCGCCGCTCGACGACTACGCGGGCGAGGCCTTCACCGACCTCTCCCCCGCCCCTGGGGCGGGCCGGTGGTTCGCCCGGCACGCCCTGCCCGTCGACCCGTTGAAGGCCGCGCGCACCATGGAGGTACTGCGTGCGGCGGGCACCCGGCCCGCGAGGGGCGGCCCCGCCGGTGTCTGACACGGCCAGATCCGAGATCGAGGACATCGCCGCCGTGCCGTCAGAGCAGGCCGTCACGGACGGCCCCCCGCCCGCGGGCGGCGGCGACTCGATGTTCCGCAACGCCTACGCCCTGATGCTGTCCACGGCCGTCTCGGCCGCCCTCGGCCTCGGCTTCTGGCTGGTCGCGGCCCGCTACTACAGCGAGGAGGCGGTCGGGCAGGGCTCGGCGGCCATCGCCGCGATGAAGCTGCTCGCCTCGATCACCGCCACCACCATGATCGGCGCGGTGGTGCGCTACGTACCCCGCGCCGGCCGATCCACCGGCCCGCTCGTGCGGCGCGCCTACGTCGCCAGCACCGTCGTGGTGGCCGTGGCCTGCGTCGCCTTCCTGTTCTCGCTGCCGCTGTGGGGGCCCTCGTACGCGCCGCTGTCCGGGCTCACCGCCGGGGTGATCTTCACGGTGTCGTCGGTGGCCTGGGCGATCCTGACCCTCCAGGACGGCGTCCTGACCGGCCTGCGCAAGGCGATCTGGGTGCCGGTCGGCAACGCCGTGTTCTCGCTGGGCAAGCTGCTCCTGCTCGCCGTGTTCTCGGCGCTCGCGCTGGGCGTCTTCCTGTCCTGGGCCGCGGCGATGGTCCTTTCCATCCTGCCGCTCGGCTGGCTGATCTTCCGTCGGCTCATCCCCGCGCAGGCCGCCGCCGACCGCGACCGGCCGGTCCCGGAACTGCGCGAGATCGGCCGCTTCCTGGCCGGGGACTCGGTCGGCGCGCTGTTCTCGCTCGCCATGATCAACCTGCTTCCGGTGATGGTCGCGGTGCGCTTCCCGGCCGCGCAGAACGGCTTCTTCTTCATCGCTTACACGGTCGGCGGGACCATGGAGTTCATGGCCATCAACATGGCCTCCTCGCTCACCGCGCACTCCTCGCACAGCCCCGACAAGCTCGCCGACGGGGTGCGCGGGGCGCTGCGCCGGATGGCGCTCCTGCTGATCCCGGTCGTGCTGTTCCTCATCCTGTTCGCCCCGCAGATCCTCGGCCCGTTCGGCGGCGACTACGCCCAACACGGCACGCTCGTCCTCCAGTTGCTGGCCGCGGCCGCGATCCCGCGGGTCGCCGTCGAGCTGTACATCGGGGTGCTTCGCGTCCAGGGCCGCACCGGCATGCTGGCGATCCTCCAGGGCGCGATGTGCACCCTGGTCCTCGGCAGCGCCGCCGTGCTGCTCGGCGTGTTCGGCATCTCCGGCGCCGGCTGGGCCCAGCTGTGCGCGATGACCGTGATGGCGCTGTGCTGCGTGCCGGGACTGCGCGCCGCACTCGCGGGCCGCGCCGCCGTCCGGCCCCCGCGCCCCTCCAAGGCGGCCGAGTTCGGCACCAGTTGGGCCATGCTCGCGCAGGCCGCCCGGACCGAGGAGGCCCAGGAGTACGGCACCCGCTGGGCCACCCAGACCGCGTACCTGCGCGGCGGCATGGACACCGCGACCCCCGCGCTCGGCATCCCCGTGTACGTCCCCGGCGCCCACCACCCCGAGCAGGGCTCCGCGACCACCCTGCAGCTGCGCACCCTGCCCGACCCGGCGGCCCGCGAGAGCGACGAGTCGCTCCTGACGACCGCCCTGTGGCTGCTGCTCGGTCTCGCGGCGGGCCTGTTCTGGGTGCCGCTGTCGCGGGCCGCCGACGTCCCCGGCGGCAACCTCAACGGCACCGGCCTGCTCCACCACCTGCCGCCGGTGAGCCTGACCGCCGGGGTGCTGCTCATCGTCGTGTGCAGCGCGGCGGTATCGCTGTACCGGCCGCGCCCGGGGCTGCTCGTGGCCGGGCTCTGGGTGACCGTGGCGGGCCTGCACACCGCGCCGGTCATCCTCGGCGTACCGCCCGATCCGGTGGCGGGCCCCTGGCACACCCCGCTGGTCCGCTTCCTCACCGAGACCGCCGGGCTCGCCACACAGAACGGAATCGAGCGCTGGCTGCCCGGCACACTGCAACTGCTCTGCCTGGCCCTGGCGACGGTGGCCCTGCGGGCGCTGCGGGTGCACTGGCGGATCACCGCGGTCGTGGTGTGGGTCCTCGCGGTGGCGGGCTGGGCGGCGCAGCGCGCGTTGGCCGAGGCCGCCCTGCCGGTCTTCGCCGGCCTGTGCGCGGTCACGGCGGCGGCCCTGGTGAACCGCTGGTTCAGCGACCGGGAACGGGCTGCTTGAAGTACCCGTCCGAACCGGCACTCCGGTAACCGGCAAGTGGCGGGCCGGAGTTGACGGTGAGGTCACACCCCTTCCCCGGCACGGACCGATTCCACATGACCATGGCCTTGGCATCCGGCAGAGCGGACTTGGCCGTGTCGGGCACCTCCTCGTACCACTGCCGTGCCCGCTGCGGCCGCTGCGGATCAGGGGCGGTGGCGAACTCGGAGAGCATGATCGGCTTGCGGTCGGAGATGTTCGCCCGCAGCCAGTCGTAGGTGGGCTTCTGGCTGCGCGAGAAGTCCTTCCAGTCGGTCGTGTTGTGACAGAGGAAGTAGTTGTACTGATCCATGCCGATCCAGTCGACGTAACGGTCGCCCGGATAGAGCCGCTTGAAGAGATCACCGTTGGCGAGATAGCCGGATACGGTCCACACCCACACCACGTTGTCCACGCCGAGCTGCTTGAAGCGGTCGTGGAGGTGCCGGTAGGCGGCCACGTACTCCTCGGGCGTACCCGCGTCCGGGGTGCGCGCGTCGACCTCCTGGTCGAAGGAGAGGAAGACCCGCTTGCCGTACGCCTTGATGCGGCGGGCCTGCGGATCGACGATCGATTCGTCGTACGCTCCCGACGCGACCTTCGCCCACCCCAACTGGTCTTCCGTGTACCCCTCGTGGTGCGGCTTGCGCCAGACCGTGGACTCCCAGGCCAGCATGAGCAGCCGGTCCCGGCCGAGCGCCTGCTCGTCGGGGGTGAGCAGCTCGCCGTCGAGCGGTTTGTTCGACATGTCGTGGTACGTGTACAGCAGGTCGAGCCTGCGCCCGATCTTCCCCTCGAAGTCGAGCACGGCGTCCTTCAGGGAGCCGTTCTTCGCGTACGGGACGTAGGCGCCCCACCAGGCCCCGCACGGCGGCGTGAGCTTCGCGTCGGGGGCGCAGCGTCCGCTCGGCGCGGGGCCGGAGGCGGCGTTGGCGGGCAGCGCGTTCCGCTTCTCGGGTTTGTCGAGCCAGACCGCGAACCCGGCGACGAGCCCGGCCACGACCAGCAGGGTGGCCGCGGTGACCGCGCGCCGGGTCACCGCGCGGGCCCGGGTTTGGCCCGTTTCGTACGCTCCACGGCGCCCCGGGTCGCGGCCGGCAGGGGCAGCCCCGGGAAGGCGCAGGCCACGGTCGAGAAGGAGGCGAGCGAGACCAGGAACGCGGTCGCCGAGAACCCGTGCACGAGGAAGAGGCAGGTGGACACGAGCGCCCCGAACGAGAGGCTGAGCGGCGCGACGAGCGCGAGTGCCTCAAGGCGGGCCCCGGGTCGCAGGGTGCCGCGCTGCGGGTAGAGCAGCGCGAAGCCGGGCCCGAGCGACACGAAGAGCAGTACGGGGATCCATCGGGCCGGGCTCACTGCGGGCAGCGCGGTTGCCGCCAGCGCCAGCCAGCCGGAGAGGGCGACGGTGACTCTGATGTGGGTCTGGCTGAGGGGCATTTCGACGACCTCCGGGTCGGTGAGGGTGGTGCGTGTGCGATTGACTCGGCTGCGGGCGGTCGCTGGCTGGTCGCGCAGTTCCCCGCGCCCCTAACGGCGTCAGTGCTGGCCCGCACCGGGCATTTCAGCCCGTCATGGGGGTCCCCCCTGGCCCTTAAGGCCTTGGGGGAGATTGAGGACGAGCGCCCTTAAGGCGCGAACGGGGTCTGGGGCAGAGCCCCAGGACGACCACCGGGCCGCAGCCGGACATCAACCCTCCGGAGGGTCTAGGGAAGGGGCGGGGTGGGGTCAGCTCGGGCGTGGGGCCACATACTGCAGCACCGTTCCGTACGCATTCCCATCGATCACCCGGAACCTCGGCGAAGCCTCAAGCTTCGACTTCAGCTCCGCGAAGCCCCCCGCAGGGAGCAACCCCTCCCCCGCCGTATAGAAGTCCTGCGTCCGCGTGAGGATGAAGTACACGGGCCGCCCGTCCTTGGGCAGCTGCGGCTCCAGGTAGCCCACAGGATCCCGCAGCATGATCGCGTTCTGCGGCTCCTGCTGCTCGGCGACGTACCAGTGGTCCAGCTGGTCGTACCGGTGCAGCGCCTGCGGGAAGGACCCGGTGACGGCCAGGATCATCGAGCCCTTGGGTGCGTTGTCGAGCACCTTCGTCACCATCGCCGTCTCGGCGGGCGGCGTGTAGTACATGCGCTCCTTGCCGTAGTACGCGGGGATGAACCCGGCCACCAGCAGGACGAGCACCAGCGGCAGGGCGACGGCCGCGACCCGCCGTCGCACCACGGGGCTGATCCGCCCCTTGCTCTGCCCCGCCGCCGCGGGCACGAGCGCCGCCGCCGCGAAGAACGCCGCCCCGGGCAGCCCGAACAGGTAGACGCGGAAGAGCATTTCGCCGCCGTAGTCGTTGACGGCGAACAGCGGCACCGGCGCGATCGACACCAGGAGCAGCGGCAGCGCGCTCTTGACCAGCTTTCGGCGCAGGATCACAGCGACGGCCGCGAGACCGGCGATCACCAGCACCATGACGACATCGGCGCGGCCCTGCAACACCGGCCCGGGGCCGGTGAGTTCACCCGCGTACCCCGCCCGCGAGTTGTTGAGGAGGTTGCCCACCGACTCCTTCAGCGAGGCCAGCGTCTCCACGAACAGCGGCCGGCCCATCGTGACGTCCCAGATCAGCATGATCACGGCCGTGACGACGAGCAGCCCGGGGTTGCGGTAGCGCCGGGTCAGGTTGAGGGCGACCAGGGCGACGCACAGCATCACCGGGGTGAGCTGGTGGGTGAAGTTGATGGCGGCGATCATCGGGGCCAGGATCGCGATGCAGACCGCGCGCTGGCGGCCGGTCGTCGGCGGCGGGACGCTGGCCGCCGCCGGGTCGAGGTTGGCCCGTGAGCGCAGCTCGCCCGCGGCCCCGGGACGCACGAAGTGCCGGAAGACCACGGCCAGTACGGCCAGGTCGAGGATCAGCGCCGTGCCCTGGGGCGAGAAGTAGTCCTGGCCGACCCAGTTGGCCACCTCGAAGATCCACACGCCGGTCCACACGAGGCGCCAGTCCTCGGCGAAGGTGCGGTAGATCAGGACCAGTACGGGGATGAGGACGACGCCGTAGAAGAGCGAGGCCCAGTTGAGGTACGAGGCCGCGGTGTCCACGCCGAAGGCGCGCACCAGGCCCGCGTTGAGCGTGAAGAAGCCGGGCCACTGGTCGTACGCCGCCATGTTGCCGGACAGCGGCACACTCGGCCGCAGCTCCTGGTTGGCGAGGAGGTGGTTGACCACCGCGTCGTGCTTGGAGGACCAGGGGTAGCGCACCGAGTTGTACAGGATCGCGGTGGGCGCCTTCAGCGCGAAGAGCAGGGCGACGCTGTAGAGGCCGGGCCACCAGGGCGCGGTGCCCGCCCGCCGCAGGCTGACGACGAAGCCGCCGGTCAGGACCGCGAGCGAGAGGTAGAAGGCGGCGGGCAGCTGGTCGAGCAGGCCCCAGTCGTCCATGTGCCGGTAGTCGATGTGCGGCAGCGAGTACACCCATAAGGCGGTCGCGACCACCAACGGAAGCCAGGTGAACAGGATTTGAGGCTGTATCAGATCCGGTCTCGACCAGCGCCGCGCGCCCTTCGTCGGCGCGTCCGCCGCCTGCTCCTTGGCCGGATCGTCGGGGGGCTGCTGCTTGCTCCCCTGGACCGGCGTGGGCACACGTTGCTGCACAGTGCGACTCCCCCCACAGATGTGGTCACGGCCGTCACGCCGCTGTCCCCTGGCTGTTCTCCTGGCTGTCCCCTTGAGCGAAGTATAGGAACACTCTTCGCGTTTGTGTGGCTACACCGCAGACCGCCCCCCACTCCCGTCACCCCGCGAAAACGGGCCCCTTCACGAGGGCCCTGGTCCGCCGGTAGAGCCGCCAACCGGCCGTCCGCGGCGAGTCGTTGTACGGGGCGACCCGTGCCCCCTCCCCGCGCATCCACGCCTCGACGTCGGCGACGGTGTGGGTGCGGCGCAGGATGAGCCGGGCGATGCGGTACGTCTCGTCGCGCTCCGAGCTGAGCGCGTGCCGCACCGCGACGGCGCTCTCGTACCCCGCCGCGCGCGCCGCCCGGCGCACGGCGCGGCTGTTGTAGCCGTGCGGGTAGGCGAGGTGGTCGATCCGGTGGCCGAGGGCGTCTTCCAACTCTGTTTTGGATTCGGTGAGTTCGAGCCGGAGGGCCCGCGCCGTGAGGGTGTCGAGCTGGGGGTGCGAGACGGTGTGCCCGCCGATCTCAAGACCGTACTCCTCCAGGAGTTTCGCCTGGTCGAGCGTCATCATCGGCGCGGGCGGCAGCAGGCTCTGCCGGCCGGGCGTGATCGCGCCGGTGGTGAGGTACGCGGTGGCGGGCATGCCGCGCTCGGCGAGCGCCTCGGCGGTGCGGCCCGGCAGGTCGGCGAAGCCGTCGTCGAAGGTGAGCGCGACGGGCCTCGGCGGCAGCGGGGCCCGCCCGGCGAGGTGCGCGGCGAGCGTGCTCATGGTCACCGGCGTACGCCCGCTGTCGCGGATCGCGTCGAGCTGGGCCTCGAACTCCCTTGGCGCGACGGTGAATTCGGCGATCCAGCCGGGCGGGTCGTCCATCACCGCGTGGTACAGGAGCACCGGGATGCGGGGCGCGTCGGTGCTCATCGGGCCGCCTCCCAGGGCAGTCGGTGGCCGCGCACCCGGCGGCGGGCGCGGAGGTAGCCGAGCGGCCCGTACAGCATGCCCCGGCGCTCCAGGCGGGACAGCGAGCGCGGCCACGGGTAGCTCTGCGAGCCGTGCTCGCCCGGCACGGACTGCTCGCCCGCGTCGCGATGGGCGCTGATGGCCAGCGCGTGCGCGAGGCCACGCGGCACCCGGGCGAGCAGCGCGGGCAGCAGGGCCGGGCGGCGCACGATGATCGCGGTGAGGTAGGCGGTGAGCCCGGCGCCGTATCCGTACGCCTGGTTCTCCAGGTCCTGCCAAGTCTCGCGGTGGTGGTGCCACACCAGCGCCTCGGGCGTGTAGCTGAGCCGGTGGCCCGCGACGACGACCCGGGCGAAGGCGTACAGGTCGTCGCCGCCCCTGGCCGGGGTTCCGGTGCCGGTCGCCGGGTCGAAGCCGCCGACCGCGCGGATGGCGCCCGCCCGGAAGGCCATGTTGGCGCCGGAGCCGAACCGGCCCGCCGTGAAGGGGAACAGCGGCTCGTCGGCCGGGGGCCTGCGCGGGTCGAAGTGGCGCGGCGCGAAGCCCTTGGTGAAGCCGCCGTGGCTCTCCAGGAGGATCTGCGCGGGGGTGGTGAGGCGGGCGGGCAGGATCAGACCGGTGACGCAGCCGAGCCGGGGGTCGTCCGCGAAGGGCGCGGCCAGCGAGGACAGCCAGCGCCGGTCGGCGATCACGTCGTCGTCGGTGAACGCGAGGATCTCGCCGTGCGCGGCCGCGACGCCCCGGTTGTGGGCGGCGGCGAGCCCCGGCACGGGTTCGACGACGTAGCGCACGCCGAGCGCGGCGTAACTCCGCTCGACGAGCTCGCGGGTCTGGTCGGTGGCCGGATTGTTGTCGACGACGAGGATCTCGTAGTCGGGGTGGTCCTGGCCGAGCAACGAGTCGAGCGCGCGGGCGAGTTGGCCGGCCCGCTCCCTCGTGGCGACGACGACACTGGCGCGCGGCAGCCGGGGCGCGGGCGCTGGCCGCTCCTCGGGCACGAACCCGGTGAGCTGCTTGCGGGCCGCCGTCGCGAGCACCTCGGCCGCGTCGTCGCCCTCCCTGACCTGCCCGAGCACCGTCCCGACCGGCCGCCCCCGCAGCCTGACCAGGACGTACACCTCGCCGGGCCCGACCGGCGGCCCGCCCGGCGCGGGCGTGAGCGACAGCACGTCGCCGTCCAGGCCGTCGAGATCCAGCTCCCCCACGCTGATCCCCTGCCCGATGCCCTGCGGTCTCACGAGGCTCTGGGCCTCCGGCCCCTGCGATGCGTGCGATGACCTGTCCGACACTGTGCTTCCCCCCGTGCTCCGGGTCTTCTGATGTGCTCAGCTCCCCTCGCGGGGCGCTACTTTCCGGCGCCGCGCAACCGCCCGGCCCGCTTGAGGCTGCGCTGCGCGAACTCGGCGAGCCTCGGCCGCTTCCGTACGAATCCGTGCGCCCGGCGGGACGGCTCGCGCCCGATCCAGTGCAGCACCGCGCCCGCGCCGGGCCGGGTGGACGCCCCCTCGTACACCGGTATCTCGCCGGTCTTCAGCGCGTCCTTGTACTCGGCGGCCCCCCGCCCGAGGTCGAGCATCCCGATGCCCTCGGCCGCGGCCGCCTCGGCCATCCGCAGATGGAGCACCAGGCCCGGCGAGAACTTGGCGAACTCCGGGTCGTACGCCGGGAACCAGCAGGCCAGGACGGTGCGCGAGCGCAGCCCGAAGTGGGCGGCGACCGGCTTGTCCCCCGCGTACAGCACGGAGAGCACCCCCGAGCAGCCGGGCGCGCGGGTGTGGGCGAGCTGCTGCACCAGGGTGTTGATCCACTCCTGCGCGAACCGGTCGCGCCGCCCGGTGCGGCGGTACTGCGCGGACTTCCACTCCATGAGCCGGGCCAGCGCCGCCGGGTCCCGCTCGTCGAAGACGAACCGCACCTCCCCCGCCTGTCGGCCAAGGCGGCGCTCCTTGGCGGCGGTGGTCTTGAAGAACTTCGGCGACTGCCGGCGCAGGATCGTTTCGTACGCCTCGTAACCGGCCCCCACGTCGATGACGAAGGAGGCGTACTCGGCGGCCGCGTCCGGCGCGAACAGCGACTGACCGGACTCCAGGTTGTCGAACTCCCAGGAGGACAGACCGCACGCCCGCATCAACTCGTCGCGCTCCAGGCCGAGTTCGGGCCGGGCGACCATCCCCTGACAGTCCGAGACGCCGAACCCGATGGCCCGTCCCTGCCCCAACTTCCCCTTCTCATAAGGGAAGAAGGCGGATGGCTCTCCACCCTCGTACACCACGGCGACCCGCGCCGAGGACCGCACTCGCCCCACGGCCAGAGTGAACTCCGGCTCCATGAAAGGATTCTCCGGCGTCTGCGACTTGGCCCGCAGCTCGCGCCAGACCTCCAGTTCCCCGGCGCTCAGATCGCCGGGCCTCGCCACTCGTATCCGTCCCCGTGCGCCCTCGGCGCCGCCGCTCCCGCGCAGACTGCTCAACTTTCGACCCCCCGGTCTCACCCTGAGCCACGCTGAACCTGGACGGTACCGGTCGATTTTCCCCGAGGGTAGGTACCTTCCCTCATTTTGTAACCATACGGTCACCTTCTCGGCCGTGAACGGCCGAGCTTGTGGAGCTCAGCGATTCACGCCTTGTCGCGCTCCCGACTGCCCCCCACGACGGGACGGTCACGGGTCGCATCTCGCCTCAGGCCGAGGTGGGCCCTGGAGCGACGGGCATGGTGACGAACGCCCACGCCGAGCGTGCGCGATCGCGCACGTTGACCCCGGCGACGAGGTCGGCAGGGCCAGCGAGCCCGCACCGACGACAACGGAAATGGCCCCGGCCGGGCCGGTTGGCCCGCTCGGTGTGCCCACAGCGCGGGCAGCGGTGCGAGGTGTAAGCCGGATCCACCTCAAGGAACGGCACCCCAGCCCGGCAGGCCTTGTAGACGAGGTGCTGTCCCAACTGGTGGAAAGGCCAGGAAGAGAGCGTGCCGCGCTGGTCACGGCGTAGCCGTACCCGGTCCCGGATCCCGCCGAGTTCCTCGACGGCTATCCCGCGCCCGGTGCGTTGCGCGACCGACACGATCTCCTTGCTGATCACATGGTTCAGGTGGGTGGCATGACGGTGCTCCTTCTTGGCGCTGCGGGCCAGCCGTCGGGTCGCCGAGCGGGTCTTCTTGGCCTGGAGTTCGGCGCGTTTGCGGGCCTGCCAACGCCGGTATCGGGACAGACGCCGTCCCTGGTAGTTGGTGTTGTCGCTGGTGGTGGCGAGATTGACGATGCCGCGGTCCACTCCGATCCAGTCGGCCGGCTCGAACACCTCGGGGGCGGGTATCTCACAGGTCGCGGTCAGGAACCATTTCCCGTCCCGGAAGATCAGGTCACTTTCACCCTTGCGGTACGCGACCAGGGTCTTGAGCTGGTCGGGCGAGGCGGCGAAACCCAGGTTCTTCAGACGGCCGTGGACAGTCCAGATCGAGACGGTGCGGGCGTCCATCTGCCAGGACAGGCAGCGGTCGTCGAAGGGCTGGGCCGCCCGCGGCCGGAAGGCGATCGGGGAACCGGTGGCCTTCCGGTACCTCTTCGAGTCCGCCGGGCCGAGATGGCCCGCCTTCACGTTCGCGCGCAGGGTCGCGTAGGCGTCCACGACCTTCTTCACCACCCGCACTGCGGGCTGCGCGGACAGTGCGTACCGGGCCTTCAGGTCCGTGTAAACGGCCTTTTGCAGATCGTTGCGGCTGGTCACACCCGTCTCGTACGCAACCCTCGAAGCCTGGTTGGCGGCGCGGTTGCAGGCACGCAACGTCGCGTCAAGTGCCGCCGCCTGCACGGGCGTCGGCAGCAGCTTCACCTGCACCACCAGCTTCATGACCCAGACGGTAGTGCGACCATGCGACACACATGCCAGTCGTCCGGCCCTTCCAACACAATTGGTGACCAGTAGCACACATGTACGCATTGCCCGGCTTCGAGGGCAAGAAGCGGGCGCTCTGCGCTCACAGAAGAAGACCGGCGCAGCGACACCCCGCGTCGCGGGCATGGGATGCGATTCCTCCCCGGCGTGAATGCCAAGGCGCCCTCGCTGGAACCGGGTGAAGGTTGGTACGCCGTCGTCGTTTTGACCCCGTCCTGGCCGTGCCTACGTCCGGGGCGGACGGGCCCGGACGTACGGGTGGGGCGTTCGGCGTGAGCTAATGCACGGTATGAGCTACTTCATGACCGACCTGTCGGGCACCTCCGTCGACGAGCCCGACGAGGCGACGATGCGCACGATCCTCGACGGCCTGGCCGACGCCGACGACGAGCACCCCGACGTCTCCCTGACCCACGAGAACGGCTGGTCCCTGAGCGCCTTCCCGAGCGGCGAGCTGCTCTGGCTCCTCTGGGAGAACCTGGACGACCCGGACGCGCCCCCGCGCCAGCTGTCCGGCGTGTCCAAGGACGAGGTGCTTCGGCTCTTCGGGCTGCTCGCGACGGGCGACACGGCGGAGATCGAGCGGCTGGCCAGTTCTTGATCGCCTGTGCTTGAGGGCCGGTGCTTGGGGGCCGGTGTCTGAGGGGCGGCGCCTGAGGGGCGCGCAGCGCATATCCGTCGGGCAATCTCGCTCCTATGCGCCGCCCGCGCGCCGGAACCTTCTCCTCGGGGTCGTGGCGTCCTAGGACTCGTAACCGGGAGGCGGAACGGTCCGGGGAGGGCCGTGCGGATCCGAGGGGGCGCAGCCGATGGAGAAGAGGCTGTGGAAACGGAGTTCATGCGTGGCGGTGTGCGCGGCGGCAGTGCTGCCGGCCATCGCCGGGGTGCCGGGTCCGGCGGCGCCCGAACGCATGGTGACCACGGCGGCGACGGCCGCCGCGGTCGGCTCCGCACCCGCGGGATCCACGCCGGGGCCCGGCCCTTCCACGCCACTGGCCGGGCCCACATCTCCTACGCCGACGCACGCCGGAAACCCGAAGCCGTCGGCCACCACCCCGCGGCCACGGCCGTCCGCGAACCCCGTGTTCGAGGTGTACCCGACGGCCAGCCAGAAGGGGCCCCTCCACGTGAACGGGAGCGGCTTCGACTGCGCGGGAAACGGCGACGGGTTCGCCGGGCCACTCACCCTGACCAGCGACCTCTTCCCGCCGGTCAAGGGGTGGACCGACGCGTCGGGTGTCTTCACGTACCGGTACGTCGTGCCGGCGAACGCGGCGCCGGGGACGCACACGGTCGTCGCGACCTGCGCCTCGCGCCCCTCGGTGAGCCGGAGCGGAATCTTCGGGGTGCTCGCGCCGGAGCCTCCTCCGCCACCACCTCCGCCACCGCCCGCGGTCTCGCTCGACCCGGGATCCGGCGCACCCGGCAGCACCGTGCACGTCCTCGGTACGGGCTTCCAGTGCGGTGCGGCGGCCCGCGTCCTGTGGGACGCGACGGCCGTCGCGTCCGGGGCCGTGTCGAGGGCGGACTGGACGCTCAGGGCCTCCTTCGCGGTGCCGGCGGGGGCCGCGGCGGGCCCGCACAACGTGACCGTGACCTGCCAGGGGCTGCCCGTCGCCAGTACGGGGGGCCACACCACGCCCGGGGAGCAGCTCACGGCCTCGGCGCCGTTCACGGTGACCGCGGTGGCGGTCACCCCGCCCGTGTCGCCAACACCGCCCACGCCCACACCCACACCGAACGGTACGGGCTCGCAGACCCCGTCCCCCGGCCACGACAAGGTCTCCGGCCAGCAGACGGACCCGAGCCCCAGCCCGACCCCGCGCACGACACCGGACAACCCCGGCACGAAGCCCGGATCGCCGGACCCGACCTCCTCGCACAAGGACTCGGGCGTCGTCCCCGGCCCTTCCCCGTCCTCCACACCCCCGCCGAAGGCCGGGGGCGGCCACGGTCACGGAATCGGGCTCGTCGGAAGTCTGCGTACGCCCGCCGAAGTGTCCTGGGCGCTCAAGGACCTGGCGGGTTCGGCGGGTCTTGCCGCCTGGTTCCTGCTGATGGTGCTGCTCCTGGAGAAGGCGTTCCCCTCGCAGCTCGCCGACAACGCACTGACCCGCTGGTGGCGCAGGCGGCAGCACAGCGGTCCCGCCCGGGTGCCCGGCTGGCTGCGGATGGGCGGCTACGCGCTCGGTGGCGGGGCACTCGTCGTGTGGGCCGACGCCACCACCCATTGGAGCGCGCAGACCGCCGTCAAGGTGATCGGGGCGGCGGCCGGAATGCTGCTCATTCTCATGACGTACGAGAAGACGAAAGACTCCCTGATGCGGCCGGGCCGGGGCGGGGTTCCGGCCGAACTCCGGGTGGTTCCGGCCGGGTTGGCGCTTGCCGTGGTGATGGCGGGTCTTTCGAGGTGGCTGGAGTCCCCCGTGCCGTACGTCTATGGGCTCGTCGCGGTGTACCTGGTACTCGGCGCTCCGCCGCGCGTCCCCGGCGGCGTGCCGAAGGGGCAGGCCGTGCTGGTCGGCGGGATCTGCACGCTGGCGGCCTCGCTGCTGGTCTGGACGCTGGGCACGCCCCTGGTCGAGGCGGGGCGCGACGCCGATCCCGGGAGCATGCCGTACGTGCTGGCGTACACGGTCGGCCTGGCCGTGGTGGGCGGGGTCGAGGTCGTGGTGTTCGGGATGCTGCCGCTGTCCGGCATGGACGGGCGGGTGCTCAAGGAGTGGAACAAGCCCGCCTGGTACGCGCTGTATCTGGTCGCGCTGACCTTCTTCTTCCACGTGCTGCTCAGCCAGGTGCACCCGGGCGCGGGCGCGCACCTGCTGGTCTCGAAGGACCTGCGCTGGCTGACGGTGGCCATCGCGACGGGCCTGTTCGTCCTGGCCGGGGCGTTCTCGCTGGGCCTGCGGCGCTGGGTGGCCCGCCTGGAGCGGCGGGCCACGGCAGCGTGAACGGTTGGCCGGTCAGACCCTGCGGCCCGCCCGCCAGACCTCGCTCACCAGCGGGACGCCGGGCCGGTAGGCGAGGTGGACGTGCGAGGGCGCGTCCAGGAACGCCAGGTCGGCGCGGGCGCCCGGGGTGAGGCGGCCGATGTCGGTGCGGCGCAGCGCGGCGGCGCCGCCCGCGGTGGCGGACCAGATCGCCTCGTCCGGGGTCATCTTCATGTCCCGTACGGCGAGCGCGATGCAGAACGGCATCGAGGACGTGAAGGACGACCCGGGGTTGCAGTCGGTGGACAGCGCGACGGTCGCGCCCGCGTCCAACAGCCGCCTGGCGTCCGGCCATTGGGCCCGGGTGGAGAACTCGGCGCCGGGCAGCAGGGTCGCGACCGTCGCGCTGTTGGCGAGGGCGTCGACGTCCGCGTCGGTGAGGTGGGTGCAGTGGTCGGCGGAGGCCGCGCCCAGCTCCACGGCGAGCTGGACGCCGGGCCCGTAGGTGAGCTGGTTGGCGTGGACCCGCGCGAGCAGCCCCTTGGCCTGGCCCGCGGTGAGGATGGCACGCGCCTGATCCCCGTCGAAGGCGCCCTTCTCGCAGAACACGTCGACCCAACGGGCGTACGGGGCGCAGGCGTCGAGCATCTCGCCGGTGACCAGGGCGACGTATCCGGCCGGGTCGTCGGCGTACTCCGGGGCCACGATGTGCGCGCCGAGGTAGGTGACCTCGTCGGTGTGCTCGGCGGCAATGCGCAGCGCGCGGGCCTCGTCCTGGACGGTGAGCCCGTACCCGGACTTGGTCTCCAGCGTGGTGGTGCCCTGCCGCAGCGCCTCGGCGAGGTACCGGGCGACGTTGTCCCCCAGCTCCTCGTCGCTCGCGGCGCGGGTGGCGGCGACGGTGGTCCGGATGCCGCCGGCAGCGTACGCCTGGCCGGACATGCGGGCGTTGAACTCCGCGGTTCTGTCGCCGGCGAAGACGAGGTGGGAGTGCGAGTCGACGAAGCCGGGGATCACGGCTCGGCCGTGGGCGTCGTGGGCGGTGTCGGTGGGCGGGGCGTCCGCTGCCGGGCCCACCCAGGCGATCTTGTCGTCTTCGACGACGAGGGCGGCGTTCTGGATGAGGCCGAGGGGGCCGGTTTCCCTGGCGGGGTCGTTGGTGACGAGGGTGGTGATGTTGTGTACGAGGGTGCTGCTCATGGTGTCCTTTCTTCGTTCCCCACCCCGCCCCTCCCCGAGACCCTCCGGAGGTGGGGAAGGGGCGGGAAGCCGGCTTCCTGGGGCTCCGCCCCAGACCCCATTCGCGCCTGAAGGGCGCTCGTCCTCAAACGCCGGACGGGCTGAAGATGCCAGTACCGGCCGCCACCAGCCCTGCTAGGGGCGCGGGGAACTGCGCGACCAGCCACGCACGGTCCGCAGATAACCGACCACCTTCTTAGCCCCTCCGGCGTTTGAGGAGCGGGGTCTGGGGCGGAGCCCCAGGAAACCCGGCTTCCCCCTTCCCCACCCCCGGAGGCCACGCGGCGGAGCCGCAGAGTGTTACAGCGGGAAGGGGCGGGGTGGGGGAACTTCTACGATCTCAGCGTCGCGATCGCCGCCGTCAGTTCCGACGCCACGTCGGGTATCAGGGCGTGGGACCCGTCCCGCACCACCTGACGGCCGCCCACCACCACATGCCGGACGTCGGCCGACGACGCCGCGAACACCGCCGTCTCGGCAGCCAGCCGAGGGACTGGACCCGCCGTCCGGACCGAGTCGAGCGCGATCGTGGTGAGGTCCGCGAGAGCGCCCACCTCGATCCGGCCCGCGTCGCCCCAGCCGAGCGCCGCCTGGCCGTCGGCGGTCGCGGCCCGCAGCAGCGCCGCCGCCGTCCAGTGCCCCCGCGTCCGCGTACGAAGGCGCTCGTCGAGTTCCATCGCCCGCGCCTCCTCCAGGATGTCGATCACGGCATGGCTGTCGCTGCCGAGGGAGAGCGGGGACCCGGCCCGCTGGAGGGCGAGCGCGGGACCGATGCCGTCCGCGAGGTCGCGCTCGGTGGTGGGGCACATGCAGGTGCCCGTACCGGTGGAGCCGAGCAGCGAGATGTCCCCGTCCGTCAGGTGCGTGTTGTGGACGCCCGTCGTGCGCGGCCCCAGCACCCCGTGCTCGGCGAGCAGCTGAGTGGGCGTCAGACCGTACGCGTCCAGGCAGGCGTCGTTCTCCGCCGTCTGCTCGGACAGGTGCACGTGCAGCGGAGCCCGCCGCGCCTCGGCCCACTGGGCGACCGTGCCCAACTCCCTTGCGGGGACGGCCCGTACGGAGTGGATGGCCGCGCCGATCCTGGCGTGCTCGCGGTCCTTGAGGGCCGAGCAGCGTGCCGCCCAGGCCTCGGCCGTGCCGTCCGAGAAGCGGAGCTGGTGCCGGTCGGGGGCGGCGCCGAAGCCGGAGGAGAGGTAGGCCGTGTCGAGCAGGGTGATGCGGATGCCCGCCTCGGCGGCCGCGGCGATCAGCGCCTCGCCCATCGCGTTGGGGTCGGCGTAAGGGGTGCCGCCCGGCGCGTGGTGGACGTAGTGGAACTCGCCGACCGCGGTGATCCCCGCCAGCGCCATCTCCGCGTACACGGCGCGGGCGAGGGCGTGGTACGTGTCCGGGGTGAGCCGGGACGCGACCTCGTACATGATCTCGCGCCAGGTCCAGAAGGTCCCGGAGCCGACCTGCACGGTGGAGCGCAGGGCGCGGTGGAAGGCGTGCGAGTGGGCGTTGGCGAGACCGGGGACGGTGAACCCGCGCAGCACCACGGCGCCGGGCGGCGGCGCATCGACTCCCTTGCGGACAGCGGCGATTCGGCCGTCGTCGGCGACCTCCACGGCCACGCCCGGCTCGGCCTCGGGGTCGAGCCAGGCGTGTTCCAGCCAGTACGTCACCTGCACGCCAGGCCCTCCAGTACATCGGCGAGTGCGAGCACCCCGGCGACGCAGTCGTCCTCGCCGGCGAACTCGGCCGGGGAGTGCGAGACGCCGGTGGGGTTGCGTACGAACAGCATGGCGGTCGGGATCGAGCCGGACAGGATTCCGGCGTCGTGTCCCGCCCCGGTCCCCAGGACCGGGGTGTGGCCGCCGAGGATCTTGGCGATCTCGTCCCGCAGCGCGTGCTCGAACTCCACGACGGGCGTGAAGGACTCGCGTACGACGCTGAGGTCCACGCCGTCCCGCTCGGCCCGCTCCTTGGCGGCCTGCTCGATCGCGGCGACGACCGTGTCCAGGGTGGACTGGTCGGCGGCGCGCGAGTCCAGCCAGCCGCGCACCAGGGAGGGGATGGCGTTGACGCCGTTGGGCTCGCAGGAGATCTTGCCGAACGTCGCGACGGCACCCGCGAGTTCCGCCTCGCGGCGGGCGGCGAGGACGGTCTCGGCGTACGTCAGCATCGGGTCGCGCCGGTCGACCAGGCGGGTGGTGCCGGCGTGGTTGGCCTCCCCCGCGAAGTCGAACCGCCAGCGGCCGTGCGGCCAGATCGCCGAGGCGATGCCGACGGCGTCCCCGCTGAGGTCGAGCGCCCGCCCCTGCTCCACGTGCAGCTCCACGAACGCGCCGATGCGGGCGAGGCGTTCGGGGTCCGGGCCGATGGTGTCCGGGTCGTACCCGGCGCGCTCCATGGCCTGCGGAAGGCTCACGCCGTCCGCGTCACGCAGGCGGTGCGCGGCGTCGACGGTGAGCTGTCCCGCGGCGAGCCGTGACCCGACACAGGCAAGCCCGAACCTCGCGCCCTCCTCGTCACCGAAGTTGGTGATGGCGAGGGGCTTGGTGAACCGGGCTCCCCTGCGCCGGAGTTCATCCAGGGCGGCGAAGGACGACACGACGCCGAGGGGGCCGTCGAAGGCGCCGCCGTCGGGTACGGAGTCGAGGTGCGACCCGGTGACGACGGCGTCCCCGGCCGCCGGGTCCCCGGCCCAGGCCCACTGGTTGCCGTTGCGGTCCAGCTCGTAGGTGAGCCCCCGGGACTCCGCCTGGGCCTGGAACCAGGCGCGGCAGTCGGCGTCGGCCTCGGTCCAGGCGTGGCGGCGGTACCCGCGGGTTCCGCTGTCGCGGCCGATGGGTGCGAGCGTGGCCCACATCTCCTGGAAGGAGGCGGATTCCCCACCCCGCCCCTTCCCGAGACCCTCCGGGGGTGAGGAGTCCGGGTGCGACCCGGCGGACACGGGGCTCCGCCCCGGACCCCGCTCCTCAAACGCCGGAGAGGCTGACTTTGCGGGTCGGTCGCCCGCGGACCGTACGTCGTTGCTCGCGCAGTTCCCCGCGCCCCTGGCAGCGCCGGGTACAGCGGCGCCTTCAGCCCCTGGGGGTACCCCCTGGACGGAGTCCTTGGGGGAGATTGAGGACGAGCGCCCTTCAAGCGCGAACGGGGTCTGGGGCGGAGCCCCAGCGGCGCCGGGTACGGGCACGCCCTTGGCAGGGTCGATCCCGGCAGCGGCGGGCGTCTTCAGCCCGTCCGGCGTTTGAGGACGAGCGCCCTCAAGGCGCGACTGGGGGTCCGGGGGCAGCGCCCCCGGTTCGGGAAGGGGCGGGGTGGGGGAAAGACTCACTCGCCGTCACCCTCCCGCATCGGGATGCGGACCCCGCGCTCGTCCGCCACCCGCTCCGCGATGTCGTACCCGGCGTCGACATGCCGGATGACGCCCATGCCGGGGTCATTGGTGAGGACGCGCCGGATCTTCTCGCCCGCCAGCTTCGTGCCGTCCGCCACGGACACCTGGCCCGCGTGGATGGAGCGGCCCATGCCGACGCCGCCGCCGTGGTGGATGGACACCCAGGACGCACCCGACGCGACGTTCACCATCGCGTTCAGGAGCGGCCAGTCGGCGATCGCGTCGGAGCCGTCCAGCATCGCCTCGGTCTCGCGGTACGGGGAGGCCACCGAGCCGCAGTCCAGGTGGTCGCGGCCGATCGCGAGGGGGGCGGCGAGGGTGCCGTTGGCGACCATGTCGTTGAACATGTCGCCCGCCTTGTCGCGCTCCCCCTGGCCGAGCCAGCAGATGCGCGCCGGGAGGCCCTGGAAGTGGACGCGCTCGCCGGCCATCTTGATCCAGCGGTGCAGCGACTCGTTCTCGGGGAAGAGGTCGAGGAGCGCCTTGTCCGTCTTCGCGATGTCGGACGCCTCGCCCGACAGGGCCGCCCAGCGGAAGGGGCCCTTGCCCTCGCAGAACAGCGGGCGGATGTAGGCCGGCACGAAGCCGGGGAACGCGAACGCCCGCTCGTAGCCCGCGAGTTGGGCCTCGCCGCGGATGGAGTTGCCGTAGTCGAAGACCTCGGCGCCGGCGTCCATGAAGCCGACCATCGCCTCGACGTGCTTGGCCATCGACTCGCGGGCCCGGGTCGTGAAGCCCGCCGGGTCCTTCGCCGCGTACGACGCCATGTCGTCGAAGTCCACGCCGACGGGGAGGTACGCGAGCGGGTCGTGGGCCGAGGTCTGGTCGGTCACGATGTCGATCGGGGCGCCTTCGGCGAGCATGCGCGGGAGCAGCTCCGCCGCGTTGCCGAGGAGGCCGATGGAGAGCGGGCGGCGGGCGTCGCGGGCCTCTACGGCGAGCTGGAGGGCGTGCTCCAGGGAGTCCGCCTTCACGTCCAGGTAGCGGTGCTCGATGCGGCGCTCGATGGCGCGCGGGTCGACGTCGATACAGATCGCGACGCCGTCGTTCATGGTCACGGCGAGCGGCTGGGCGCCGCCCATGCCGCCGAGGCCGGCGGTCAGGGTGATCGTTCCGGCGAGGGTGCCGTTGACCCCTTTACCGATTGAATGCAGCTTGGCGGCGACCGCGGCGAACGTCTCGTACGTGCCCTGGAGGATGCCCTGCGTGCCGATGTAGATCCAGGAGCCGGCCGTCATCTGGCCGTACATGGTGAGGCCGAGGGCCTCCAGACGGCGGAACTCCTCCCAGTTGGCCCAGTCGCCGACCAGGTTGGAGTTGGCGATCAGGACGCGCGGCGCCCACTCGTGGGTCTGCATGACGCCGACGGGGCGGCCGGACTGGACCAGCATCGTCTCGTCCTGCTTGAGCGTGCGCAGCGTACGCACCATGGCGTCGAAGGAGCGCCAGTCGCGGGCGGCCTTGCCGGTGCCGCCGTAGACGACGAGCTGGTCGGGGTGCTCGGCGACCTCGGGGTCGAGGTTGTTCTGGAGCATGCGCAGCGCGGCTTCCTGCTGCCATCCCAGGGCGCTCAGTTCCGTGCCGCGCGGTGCCCGTACGGGGCGGGGTCCTGACATGGCGGTGCCTCCTCGTGACCTGATCCAGATATTCACATCCTGTGTCACTGAATAGAACTAGTCAATAGATGCGTACCCTCTGCACTCGGGGCCACCCGGTGATTGGCTTGATCGCATGACTTCCCAGGCAACGTCCCGCGCCGCCGGGACCGCCGCGGCGGAGCGCCGCGAACAGGCCGTGCGGGCCGCGGTCGAGCAGGGCCTGGCCGGGCCCGACGTCCCCATCGTCGCCCTCCTCGACACCGCCGGCATCCGCGCGGGCGCGGCCGCCCTGCGCGCCGCCTTCGCCGCCGTCACCGACGCACCGGTGCTGCACGCCTTCGCGGTGAAGGCCTGCCCGCTGGTCCCGGTCCTGCGGCTGCTGCTCGCCG
This sequence comes from Streptomyces sp. NBC_00212, assembly GCF_045206365.1. Lineage (NCBI taxonomy): Bacteria > Bacillati > Actinomycetota > Actinomycetes > Kitasatosporales > Streptomycetaceae > Streptomyces > Streptomyces sp. NBC_00212. The sequence goes on along the minus strand of NZ_CP108115.1, from coordinate 5,217,641 downwards.
AGGGCCTGGGCGCCGAGGTCGCGAGCCCGGGCGAGCTCGCGCTGGCCAGGGCCGCCGGGATCCGCCCCGCGGCCACCGTGCTCGACTCCCCCGCCAAGACCCCGGCCGAGCTGCGCGAGGCGCTGGCCCTGGGCATCGCCGTGAACGCGGACAACCCCCAGGAGCTCGCCCGCCTGGACGCCCTCGTGTCCTCGGCGCCGAGCGCCTCGCCCCTGGGCATCCGGGTCAACCCGCAGCTCGGCGCGGGGTCCATCGACGCGCTGTCCACGGCGACGGCCACGTCCAAGTTCGGGGTCGCGCTGCTCGACGACGGCGCCCGGGACTGGGTCGTACGGGCGTATGCGGAGCGCCCCTGGCTGACCCGGCTGCACACGCACTCCGGGTCGCAGGGCGTGGCGCTCTCCCTCATGGCACGGGGCGTGCGGGCCGCCCACGAGCTCGCGGAGGAGATCAACGCGGCGGTGGGGCGGCAGCAGGTCGACACGATCGACATCGGCGGCGGCCTCCCCGTCAACTTCGGGTCCGACGAAGAGACGCCTACGTATGCCGCTTACGCGAGCCTCCTTAAGGAGGAGGTGCCGGGACTGTTCGACGGACGGTACGGCCTGGTGACGGAGTTCGGCCGCTCACTGCTCGCCAAGCACGGTCTGGTGCTCGCCCGGGTCGAGTACGCGAAGAGCTCGGGCGGCCGCCCCATCGCGGTCACCCACGCGGGCGTGCAGATCGCGGCCCGCACCGTGTACGCGCCCGCCTCCTGGCCGCTGCGGATCGAGGCGTACGACGCGAAGGGCCGCCCCAAGCAGGGCCCGCCCGTCGCCCAGGACATCGCGGGGCCCGCCTGCTTCGCCGGGGACCTGCTCGCCGAGAACCGCCCGCTGCCCCTGCTCGAACAGGGCGACTTCACGGGAGTCCTGGACACGGGCGCGTACTACTTCGCCCACCACTACTCCTACAACTCCCTTGCCAGGCCCGGGATTTACGGCTTCACGGCCACGGCGGACGGGGTGAGGTTCGCGACGGTGCGCGACCCGCAGCCCATCGCGGACCTGGTCGAGGAGGCGGGCGGCGCCCACGCGGACGCCCTGCTCTGAGAGAGCTCCGAGTTCAGCGGCGCCGGGCCCCGCCGGGCGCCGCGTCCCCCGCGCCGAGCCCGGTCGCCCGGAAGCCCCGCACCTTCTTGCCCACCGGCGCGCCCTTCGCCGCCCAGTCCGTGCGGACCCAGATCAGCGCGTCGCCCGCACGCTCCAGGCGCCCCAGCCAGCCCGCCTTCAGCCACAGGCCCGCGCCCGCGCCCGCCATCAGCAGGCCGCCCGCGCCGGGCAGCGCGAAGGAGGAGCCCGCCGCCGCGAGGAAGCCGAGCAGCAGCCACCAGCGCCAGGCCCGCCGCCAGGTGCGTACGGTCACGACACGGTCCTGGAGGAAGTCCGCCTTGGCGGCGCGGGACGCGGCCTTCGCGAAGTGCGTGTAGCGGCGGCGCCGGGCCACGAACACGACGGCCGCCGCGACGAGGAACAGCGCGGCCCCCGCGAGCAGCCCGATCCGGCGGCCCGTCAGGCTCACCGGGAGCACGGCCCCGAGGCCCGCGGCCAGCAGGCCCAGCCACCACAGCGGGGCCGCCCCGGCCCGTACGATCACCGCCACGCGCGCCAGCGCCTGCCCTCCGCGACCCACGTCCCACCTCCATGCCTCGCATTACTGGCGCGGACGTTAGCCGGGCAATCTGAGCGGTTCCTTAAGGGACCTGGCGTTACTCCACGAACAGGCCGCGCGCCGCCGCCTTCGCGTCGAACTCCTCCAGGCGGGCCTGCGCGTCCGGCAGGTCGTCGCACATGGCTTCCAGGAGGACCCGGCCAAGCAGCATCGGCGCGCAGGCCGTGTCGAAGGCGAGGCCGGTGCCGACGGCCGCCGGGATCAGCAGGTCGCTGTACTTGGCGACCGGCGCGAACGCCGAGTCGGCGACCGTGACCACGGTGAGCCCGGCCGACTGCGCGTACGCGAGCGCCTCGACGACCTCCTTGGGATGGCGCGGCAGCGCGAAGCACAGCAGGGCCGAGGCCCCGGCCCGCAGCGCCGCGTCGATCCGGTCGGCCAGCATGGTGCCGCCCTCGTCGAGCAGGCGGACGTCGGGGTGCACCTTGGCCGCGAAGTAGGCGAAGCCGCGGGCCTGCGAGGAGGCCGCGCGCAGGCCGAGCACGGGCAGCGGCCGGGAGGCGGCGAGCAGCCGGCCCGCGTCCTCGACCGGGCGCGGATCGGCGAGGAGACCGGCCAGGTGCTGGAGGTTCTCGATCTCGGCCTGCACGGCCTGCTGGTACTCGTTGTACGAGGTCTCGGCCTCCTGGCCGGTCGCGGCGGGGGCGACCTCGCGCAGGTGGCGGCGGAGCGCCGGGTAGCCGTCGAAGCCGAGGGCGACCGCGAACCGGGTCACCGACGGCTGGCTGACGCCGGCGAGTTCGGCGAGTTCGACGCTGGACAGGAAGGGCACGTCGGCGGCGCGGCGCACCATGCAGTGTGCGATGCGCCGCTGCGTCGGGGTCAGCCTGCGCCCCTCGAAGAGCTGTTGCAGCCGTGCGGCAGGGCCCTCGCTCATGCCGTCCCCCTTCATGCGTACAGATCCTTGAACCGGTCGAGCAGTGCGGCCGCCCGGTCGACGTCCGCGGTCAGCGGCCGGTCGGTGACGTCCTCGTCGAGCACGGACTCGGCGAGCGCGAACGCCCGCCCGACCGGAAGTTCCGGGTCCGGGCGCAGATCGCGCTGGCGCAACGCCCGTACCGCCGCGACGAGTTCGCACCCCACCACCAGTCGCAGCGCCCCGCCCAGCCGCAGCGTCTGACGGGCCGCGAGCGAGGCGAAGCTGGCCTGCTCCTCGACGCCCCGAGAGAGTACAGCGTGGCCCAGTGAGGCCGGGGCGGCGAAGGCCCGCAGATCACCGAGGGCGGCGCCGGCCGCGTACTCCAGGATCATCACGCCGGACGAGGCGGGCTCGGCGTCCGCGAGGAAGGGCTTCAGGCGGGTGTAGGCGGGCTCGTTGAGGGCGGAGAGGCGCGAGGTGGACAGGCGGGCGACCTGGGTGACGGCGAGCCTGAAGTGGTCGAGCGCCAGGGCGAGTTGGGCCAGATAGAACCCGCCGTGGTGGTAGGCGGCGAGGTCGTCGGGCGAGATCAGCGGGTTCTCGGCGGCGGCGTTGATCTCGATCGCGAGGACCCGCTCCAGGGCGTCGGCGGCGTCGTGCGCGGGCCCGTGGATCTGCGGCAGGCAGCGGAATCCGTACGGGTCCTGGATGCGGCCGAGCGGCGGGGTCGGCCGCTCGGGGGCGCCGAGCAGTTCGCGCATGCGGGCGGCAGTGGCGTACGAGCCGGGGTGCGGGCGCGCCGCGTGCACGGGCTCCGCGTACGCCTCGTAGGAGCCGTCGACGGCGAGCAGCGAGAAGGCGCCCACGATCTCGGTGGCCGACACCAGGCGGCGCAGCTCGTCCAGGGCGAGCGCGGACTGGCCCAGGGTCAGGGCGTTGGAACTGATCAGCGCCAGCGCGTCGTTGTTGTCGAGGGGCTGCGCCTCGGGCTCGGGGCCGCCCTGCCAGGGGTGTTCCCCGGCGAGCGCGAGGCCGACCTGGGCGAGGGCGGCGATGTCCCCGGTGCCGACCGAGCCGAACTCGTTGACCACCGGCTGCGCCCCGGCCTCCAGGGCCTCGCACAGCGCGGTGACCACGGTCGGGCGGAGGCCCGCGCCGCCCGCGAGCAGCTGGTTGGCCCGCACCGCGAGCATCGCGCGGACCTCGCGGGCGGGCAGCGGGTCGCCGATCGCCCCGGCGTGGCTGCGCAGCAGGCGCAGGCCGTGGCCCGCGGCGGCCTCGGTGGGCACGGCCTCGGTGCGGTTGGCGCCGACTCCGGTCGAGCGGCCGTACACCCGCCCGGAGGCGGCGAGTTCGCGCGCGGTGTGCCAGGCGTGCTCGACGCGCCGCATCGCCTCGGTGCCGGGCACGGGGCGCGCGGTTCCATCGGCGAGCCGGACGACGTCGGCGACGGGCAGGGTCTCGCCGTCGAGCACGACGATCCCGGTCGGCGAATCCTGCGAGGCGTCCACGACGTGGGACGACAACATGCGCGATCACCACCATTTCCGGACGCGGCGCCAAGGGCCCGGGCCTGAGCCATTGACAAGTTATTCAGACACCCAGAACTCTGCATGACGATATACAGCCGGGCAAGCCTGCACCGCCTCCTCGTCGCGAAGGAGCACCCCCATGACCGCATCCCCCGAACCCTCAGGGCCGGGCGCCTCCCTCGTCGAGCGCCGCTCCATCGACGTCGTCCCGGACGCCGAGCGCCACGGCAGCGCCTTCAGCCAGTTCACGCTGTGGCTCGGCGCCAACCTCCAGATCACCGCCGTCGTGACCGGCGCCCTCGCGGTGGTCTTCGGCGGCGGCGCGTTCTGGTCGCTGATCGGCCTCGTCGTCGGCAACCTGCTCGGCGGCGCCGTGATGGCCCTGCACTCGGCGCAGGGCCCGCGCCTGGGGCTGCCGCAGATGATCTCCTCGCGGGCCCAGTTCGGCGTGCGCGGGGCGGTGGTGCCGCTGCTCCTGGTGATCGTGATGTACGTCGGCTTCTTCGCCAGCGGCAGCGTGCTCGCGGGCCAGGCGACCGGCGAGCTCACCCACCTCGGCGAGACCCCCGGCATCATCATCTTCGCCCTGGTCACCGCCGTGACCGCGACGATCGGCTACCGGGTGATCCACGCGCTCGGCCGGGTGGCGAGCGTGATCTGCGCGCTGGCCTTCGTCTACCTGGGCATACGCCTGCTCGACCGGATCGACCTGACGGCGGTCCTGCACGACCGCGCCTTCCACCTCCCGATGTTCCTGCTCGCGGTCTCCCTCTCGGCGTCCTGGCAGCTCGCGTTCGGCCCGTACGTCGCGGACTACTCGCGCTACCTGCCCCGCACGACCAGCACCCGCGCCACGTTCTGGTGGACGCTGGCGGGCTCGGCGCTGGGCTCCCAGTGGTCGATGACCTTCGGCGTGCTGGTCGCGGCGACCGCCGGCGACGCCTTCCTCGCCAACCAGGTCGGGTACGTCGTCGGGCTCGGCGGCACCGGCCTGATCGCCTCGTTCCTGTACTTCACGATCGCGCTGGGCAAGCTCACGATCAACGTGCTCAACACCTACGGCGGGTTCATGTCGATGGTGACCAGCGTCAGCGGCTTCCGCGCCCAGAAAACGATCGGGCCGCGCGCCCGCGCCCTCTACATCGGCGGCATCATGCTGGCCGGCACGGCGGTGGCGCTCGCGGGCAAGGACTCGTTCCTGACCTCGTTCAAGGACTTCCTGCTCTTCCTGCTCACCTTCTTCACACCGTGGTCCGCGATCAACCTGGTCGACTACTACCTGATCTCCCGCGAGCGCTACGACATCCCGGCCCTCTTCGACCCCCGCGGCCGCTACGGCGCCTGGCGCTGGGACGCGCTGTCGGTGTACGTGATCGGGGTGCTCGCCCAGCTCCCGTTCCTGGCCACGAGCTTCTACACGGGCCCACTGGTCGGGCGGCTCGGCGGCGCCGACGTCTCGTGGATCGTGGGCCTGGCCGTCCCTGCGGCGCTCTTCTTCGTGCTGGCACGAGGAAGAAATACGGGGGGTACCCCCCGTGCGGACGAGGCCTCCGCTCCGTACCGTCAAGTGCATGGATGCCCGTGACACCGAGCCCCGGCCCAGCCTCCTGAAGGACGCCGAGCTCAAGAAGGAACTCGACGCCACCCTGCATGCCCGTCGGGACCTCGGCCCCGAGTACGAGTCCGCGCTCGTCGACTCCTTCCTGGAGAAGGTCGAGCAGCGGGTCGACGGCTCGGTGGACCGGCGGGTGCGGCGGCAGCTGGCGGAGCAGCAGATGGTCGTGGCCCGCGGCGGCCGCCCGGCCCGGGGCGGCCCGGAGAGCCACTTCGGCGAGCGCTTCGGCTTCGCCATGATCTCGCTGATCCTCGCGATACCGCTGTCCGCGATCGGCGCGGCGCAAGCCGGTTACCCCGGGCTGCTCACCACCTGGCTCGGCATCGTCGCCGTGAACGCCGTGCACGCGGCACACCGCTGGCCGTGGCAGCTCTTCCGGCGGCCCCGCGAAGACGACTGAGCCACAACTTCCGTACGGGGGTGGCGAGTTGGGCCAACGCGGGCCCGGAATCAGGGTGGGCGCCGGCTCCGGAAAAAGAGTGGGCGCCGACCCCGGAAAAAGGTGATCGCGGGGACCGCCGCACCCCCGGTCGCCCGGGGGGCGGGACGACGGCGGTCCCCGCGAGGGACACGGTCCCGGGTCAGGGCCGGTCTCCGCGTCCTGGGCGTCCGTGGAAGTCCGGGAGCCGCTCCGGAAGTTCCTCGACGCCGCTGGTGGCGCCGGCCGGGGCCCCCTGCCCGGGTTCCCCTGCCGACATCCACCACTGTGCACGAGCCGTGTTAAGCGGGTGCTGCGCGCACATGTCGCGCTCGTACCGGTTGCGCGACTTCGGCTGCCTCGGCCACTCCCGCTCCCCCTGGGGGAGTTGGAGCGGCCGTCGGCCTACTGCGGGGTGCGGGCCAGGAAGGCCAGCAGGTCCTGGCGGCTGACCACCCCGGTCGGCTTGCCCTCGACGATCACGATCGCCGCGTCCGCCTTGCCGAGCACGGACATCAGGTCGCCGACCGGCTCGCCCGAGCCGACCTGCGGCAGCGGCGCGCTCATGTGCTTCTCCAGCGCGTCGTCCAACAGGGCCCGCTGGGTGAACAGGGCGTCGAGCAGCTCGCGTTCGACGACCGAGCCGATGACCTCGGCGGCCATCACATCGGGGTGACCCGCGCCCGGCTTCACGATGGGCATCTGCGAGACGCCGTACTCGCGGAGCACCTCGATGGCCTGGCCGACCGTCTCCTCGGGGTGCATGTGCACCAGCGAGGGAAGGTGACCGGCTTCCTTGTAGCCGAGCACGTCGGCGACGCGCGCGGAGGGACCGGCCTCCTCCAGGAAGCCGTAGTCCGCCATCCACTCGTCGTTGAAGATCTTCGACAGGTAGCCGCGGCCGGAGTCCGGCAGGAGCACGACGACCACGTCGTCGGGGCCGAGGCCCTCGGCGACCTTGAGCGCGGCCACAACGGCCATGCCGCAGGAGCCGCCGACCAGGAGGCCCTCCTCCTTGGCCAGGCGCCGGGTCATCTGGAAGGAGTCCTTGTCGGACACCGCGACGATCTCGTCGGTGACGTCCTGGTCGTAGGCGGTCGGCCAGAAGTCCTCGCCGACGCCCTCCACCAGGTACGGACGCCCGGAGCCGCCGCTGTAGACGGAGCCCTCCGGGTCGGCGCCGACGATCCTCACCTTGCCGTCGCTGGCCTCCTTGAGGTAGCGGCCGGTGCCGGAGATGGTGCCGCCGGTGCCGACGCCCGCGACGAAGTGGGTGATCTTCCCCTCCGTCTGCTCCCACAGCTCGGGGCCGGTGGTCTCGTAGTGCGAACGGGGGTTGTTCGGGTTGCTGTACTGGTCCGGCTTCCAGGCCCCCGGCGTCTCGCGCACCAGGCGGTCCGAGACGTTGTAGTACGAGTCGGGGTGCTCCGGGTCGACCGCCGTCGGGCAGACCACGACCTCGGCGCCGTACGCCCGCAGCACGTTGATCTTGTCCGTGGAGACCTTGTCAGGGCAGACGAAGATGCACTTGTAGCCCTTCTGCTGGGCCACGATGGCCAGGCCCACGCCCGTGTTGCCGCTGGTCGGCTCCACGATCGTGCCGCCGGGCTTGAGGGCGCCGGACTGCTCGGCCGCCTCGATCATGCGGACGGCGATCCGGTCCTTCACCGAGCCGCCCGGGTTGAAGTACTCGACCTTGGCCAGGACTGTCGCCTGAATGCCCTGGGTCACACTGTTGAGCCTCACCAGCGGGGTGTTGCCTACGAGGCTGATCATCGAGTCGTGGAATCGCACCGTTGTCTCCGGGTCTCCGATTAGGTACCGCCAGCGTATGCGGACCACGACGGGGTGTTCACCTCTGCACTGGATTGAGCGGCACCCGCTACCGGGCAGTTAGCTGTTGTACGACTGCAAGCTCCAGGGAGGTGGCGGTGGCGGGGACTCTGTCGAGAGCGAGGGTGGCACGGCGGATCGCGACGGGCGCGGCGTTCGGCGGCGGCGGCATCGGGCTGCTCGCGGGGGCCGCGGTGGGCGTCGTCCTGGCCGAGCTGGCGCTCGCGAAACGCACGGTGGGCGGCGGCTCCCCGCAGGCCCCGAACGCGGACGGGCTGTACGGAACGGCCTTCGCCGACGGTACGCAGCCGCTCAGGCTCGGCATGCTGGGCGACTCCACGGCGGCCGGCCAGGGCGTGCGAAGAGCGGGCCAGACCCCGGCCGCCCTGCTCGCCTCGGGGCTCGCGGCGGTCGCCGAGCGCATGGTGACGCTGCGGAACGTGGCGCTGCCCGGGGCCCGCTCCGACGACCTCGAACGCCAGGTGTCCCTGCTGCTCGCCGACCCCGCCCGCGTCCCCGACGTCTGCGTGATCATGATCGGCGCGAACGACGTCACCACCCGGATGGCACCCACCACCTCGGTGCGCTACCTGTCGACCGCGGTACGCCGGCTGCGTACCGCCGGGGCCGAAGTGGTCGTCGGGACCTGCCCCGACCTCGGCACCATCGAGCCCGTCTACCAGCCGCTGCGCTGGCTGGCCCGGCGGGTCTCGCGCCAGCTCGCCGCGGCGCAGACGATCGTGGTGGTGGAGCAGGGCGGCCGCACGGTGTCGCTGGGCCATCTGCTCGGCCCGGAGTTCGAGGCGAACCCGCGGGAGCTGTTCGGGCCCGACAACTACCACCCCTCGGCCGAGGGGTACGCGACCGCGGCGATGGCGGTGCTGCCCACGCTGTGCGCCGCGCTCGGCCTGTGGCCGGAGTCCGACCACCCCGACGCCTCGCGCGACGAGGACATCCTGCCGGTGGCGAAGGCGGCCTCGGCCGCGGCGGCCCAGGCGGGCACGGAGGTCACGGCGGCCCGCGCGCCCTGGGCCCTGCTCAAGCACCGGCGTCGGCGGCGCCTGCCGGACCCGGTGGAGCCGACCCGCAACGGCTCGCACACGAGACGGTGACGACGGGCGCCCCGGGGTTGTCCCGGGGCCCTGGGCGACCAGTCGGCCCGGTACCGGGCGGGCCGCCGAGAACTCCACCGGACGGCCACTGAGCAACCGCTTAGAAAAGAGTCCCGCATCACACGCCACCCCGGATGACCAATCCAGTACGTGCGGGTAACTTCCCAAGGAGTCCTGCCTTCCCATCCCCTGGAGCCGTGATGCCCGAAGCCGTGATCGTCTCGACCGCCCGCTCCCCCATCGGCCGCGCCTTCAAGGGCTCGCTCAAGGACCTCCGCCCCGACGACCTCACGGCCACGATCATCCAGGCCGCCCTCGCCAAGGTCCCCGAGCTGGACCCCCGCGACATCGACGACCTGATGCTCGGCTGCGGCCTGCCCGGCGGCGAGCAGGGCCACAACCTGGGCCGCATCGTGGCCGTGCAGATGGGCATGGACCACCTGCCGGGCTGCACGATCACCCGGTACTGCTCGTCCTCGCTCCAGACCTCCCGGATGGCGCTGCACGCCATCAAGGCGGGCGAGGGCGACGTGTTCATCTCGGCCGGTGTCGAGATGGTGTCCCGCTCGGTCAAGGGCAGCAGCGACGGCCTCCCCGACACCCACAACCCGTTCTTCGCCGACGCCGAGGCACGCACCGCCGCCGTCGCGCAGTCCGAGGGCGCCAACTGGCACGACCCGCGCGAGGACGGTCTCGTCCCGGACGCGTACATCGCGATGGGCCAGACCGCCGAGAACCTCGCCCGCCTCAAGGGCATCTCGCGCCAGGAGATGGACGAGTTCGGCGTGCGCTCGCAGAACCTCGCCGAGGAAGCCATCAAGAACGGCTTCTGGGAGCGCGAGATCACCCCGGTGACGACGCCGGACGGCACCGTGGTCAGCAAGGACGACGGCCCGCGCGCGGGCGTCACCGTCGAGGGCGTCCAGGGCCTCAAGCCCGTCTTCCGCCCGGACGGACTCGTCACCGCCGGCAACTGCTGCCCGCTGAACGACGGCGCCGCGGCCCTCGTGATCATGAGCGACACCAAGGCGCGCGAGCTCGGCCTGACCCCGCTGGCCCGCATCGTCTCCACCGGCGTCACGGGCCTGTCGCCCGAGATCATGGGCCTCGGCCCGGTCGAGGCCTCCCGCCAGGCGCTGAAGCGCGCCGGACTCACCGTCGACGACATCGACCTCTTCGAGATCAACGAGGCCTTCGCCGCCCAGGTGATCCCGTCCTACCAGGACCTCGGCATCCCGCTGGACAAGCTGAACGTCAACGGCGGCGCCATCGCGGTCGGCCACCCCTTCGGCATGACCGGCGCCCGCATCACCGGCACGCTGATCAACAGCCTCCAGTTCCACGACAAGCAGTTCGGTCTGGAGACCATGTGCGTCGGCGGCGGCCAGGGCATGGCGATGGTCATCGAGCGGCTCAGCTGAGACCTCGGCCGAAGTCTCGACCGAAGTCTCGGCCGGAACCTCGGCCGGAACCTCGGCCAGAGACGCCCCGGGCGGCCGGAGCGCTGCGTTGACGCGTGGTCGACGCAGCGTTGACGCCCCGGCCGCCACAGGTTGAACGCACAGCGCGACCCTCGGGTCCCTGACCTGGGCTCCCGCGTCCCACAGGCCACGCACAGCCAATCGTTCCGCGTCCTAACCGTGACCGAATCTCCCCCAGGATGTGACGTATCTCCTGCGGGGAACACGTTCTCCCAGGTCAGGGACGATATGCCGGTAAACCTGAGGCTCAAAGACCTGTCCATTTCGTGACGTAATGCACTGACACCGGGAGCGAGCTCACGACAAGCTGATGTAGGAAGTCGGGGAATCGTTTGAATCCGGGAGTAAGTCAGTGAGCGCCATGCCTCTTGCCCTGCTGCTGACCACGGCCGCTGCCACGGCCGTGGGCGCCGCTGCCCTGCACGCTGCCCACGGGCTGCGCAAGCAGGTCGTGGCTCTGCGCGAAGACCTGGCAGCCGCCCGTGCCGAACACCGCGCCGACCAGAGCGTCTCCCTGCCCCAGCAGGCCCGCTCCAGCGCGACCCCGGCCGCCGAAATACGCGCCGCCGTCGCCGAGGCCCTCGCCGAGGAGCGGGAGCGCGAGCTGGCCGAGGCGCGCGCCTTCTGGGCCGCCCAGGAGGCCAGGGACGCCGCCGACGCGCCCTCCCCGATGCTGGGCGGGCTCGCGGGGCTCGGTGAGGACGCCGCGTTCTTCCTGCCCCGCCAGGCGGACTTCACGGGCCTGGAGGCCGAGGCCCTGGAGATGGCCGAGGCGCTGGAGACCGCGGAGGAGTTCCCCGAGGACTCCCCCGAGCTCGCCGCGGCCCGCCGCCGCCACCCCTCGCACCCCGACTTCGTACCGGTCCAGACGCCCGTCGTCGCCGACCACGAGGCCACCGTCTCCCGCCTGGAGGAGCTCGCCGAGTCCCGTACCGCCCTCGCGGACGTGCGCCCGGGGCCGCTCGGCACGCTCGACGTGTACGTCTTCGCCGACGGCACCACGCTCTGCATGACCCCGGGCCACCGCGAGACCGCGGAGCGCCTCGCGGACGCCCTGCGCGACGGCGACGCCCCGGTGCTGCTCGGCGGCTCCGGAGTGTCCGGCGCGTACGCGCTGACCTTCTCGTGCGGCCAGGAGAGCGTCTACATCCTCGCGGACCGGGTCATCGCCTCGCTCTGACGGCGAGGGCCACTCCCGGGGGCGGCTAGCCGAAGGCCCGCGCCCCCGCGGCTTCCACCAGCTCCACGGCCCCGTCCGGCTCCCCGCCGGGCGGGGTCTTCGCCGTGCGCAGCGCCTGCGCCAAATCCCGTCCGGCGACCAGGACTTGGTCCGCGACCGCGAACACGCCGGCGTCCGGCATGATCCGCGGCTCGCGCCCGGGGTCCTCGACGCGCTGCGCACGGACCGCCAACTCCCGGGCCAGCGCCAGCCCTTCGGCCGCCGCGCCACGCCGCAGCCGGCTCTCGGGAGCGGCACGCAGCCGGTCGGCGAAGCGGTCCACGGCCAAGATCAACGGGTTCACATCGAGCACGCCGCGACCCTACGCGCCTCCCCCGCACTGTTGCCAATACGCGAACCCTCAGGCACGGTGCAGTGAAGGACCAGTAAGCGCAATGCCTCCGGAGGCGCCGATGTCCCAAGTCTTCTCCGAAGAGACCCATCGCAACCTGCTTTCCCGCATCCCCCATTGCACCGGTCGTGAAGTGTCCGACTGGCTCCGCACCGTCGAGGAAGGCCCCTCCCTCTTCCGTTTCGAGGAGAAGGTCAGCTGGCTCCGGAGCGAGCACGATCTCGCCTATGGGCACGCCAAGGCGATCATCCATGAGTACGACCTGAGGCGGGCCGCGCGCCGCCTGCTCTAGCTCCGGGAGGAACTCCGCCGCCAGGCTTCCCGCAGGGAAGCGCACCGCCCCTTCGCCCCGCCGATGACCGGTCGGCGGGGCGAAGTGCTGCCCGGACGCCCCCCGGCGCCCGGTCCGGATGCCCCGGTCCACACCGGCACGAGCTCTCCCGCCCCACCGCCCTCACGCGCCTGCACGCGCCTTCAGTAGGTGAACTCCCCATCCCTTCAAGGGCTTTCACCGCTTTACCTCTTGACGCTCCGGACGACGGGGAGCACAGTGACCGCGCAGCCCGTCGTTGAGAGCGCTCTCAGAGCGCTCTCTTTCCGAGAGAGGCACCCCCCACATGCACCCGACGCCCCACAGACGCAGCCCGGCCGGGCGAGCCGTGATCGCCGTGCTCTCCACCCTCGGCCTCGCCGCGGCCTCCGCCGCGGTGGTCGCCCTGCCCGCCAGCGCCTCAGCCCCGCCGCCCCCGGCGGGCTGGACCACGGTGTTCAGCGACGACTTCAACGGCCCGGCCGGGTCCGGCGTGAACACCGCGAACTGGCAGTACACGACCGGCACCAGCTACCCCGGCGGCCCCGTCAACTTCGGCACCGGCGAGGTCGAGACGATGACCTCGTCCACCAACAACGTCTCCCTGGACGGCGCCGGGAACCTGCGCATCACCCCGCAGCGCGACGCCGCGGGCAACTGGACCTCCGGCCGCATCGAGACCAAGCGCTCCGACTTCCAGCCCCCGGCCGGCGGCAAGCTCCGCATCGAGGCGCGCCTGCAGATGCCGGACGTGACGGGCGCCGCCGCCAAGGGCTACTGGCCGGCCTTCTGGGCCCTCGGCTCGCCCTTCCGCGGCAACTGGTGGAACTGGCCCGGCATCGGCGAACTCGACGTCATGGAGAACGTCCAGGGCCTCAACAACAACTGGTCCACCATGCACTGCGGCACCAGCCCCGGCGGCCCCTGCAACGAGACCACCGGCATCGGCGGCCAGAAGGCCTGCGACGGAGCCACCTGCCAGGGCGGCTTCCACACGTACGCCGTCGAATGGGACCGCTCGGGCCCCACCGAACAGATGCGCTTCTACCTGGACGGCGTCAACTTCCACACCGTGAACCAGAACCAGGTCGACGCGACGACCTGGACGAACGCCACCAACCACGGCTACTTCGTCATCCTGAACGTCGCCATGGGCGGCGGCTTCCCCGACGCGTTCGGCGGCGGCCCCGACGCGGGCACCCAGCCCGGCCACCCGCTGGTCGTCGACTACGTCACCGTGCAGCAGGCAGCCGGCTCCGGCACCACCACCCCGCCCACCACACCCCCGGCCGGCAGCCGTGACGCCTACGGCACCATCCAGGCCGAGTCGTACGACCAGCAGTCCGGTGTGGTGAAGGAGACCACCACCGACAGCGGCGGCGGCCAGGACATCGGCTCCCTCGCCAACGGTGACTGGGCGCTCTACAAGGGCGTGGACTTCGGTACGACAGCGGCCAGGCAGTTCTCCGCGCGCGTGGCGAGCGGCGCGGCCGGCGGGGTCAGCGGCCTGGTGGAGGTGCGCCTGGACAGCCGGAGCAGCGCGCCCGTCGGCAGCTTCGCCGTGGCCAACACGGGCGGCTGGCAGAGCTGGCGCACCGTCCCGGCGAACATCAGCGGCGTGACCGGCACGCATGACGTGTACGTGACCTTCACGAGCGGCCAGGGCGCGGACTTCGCGAACGTCAACTGGCTCGCGTTCGGCCACTGATGAGGAGGCGGGCAGCCATGAAGACCGTACGGCTCCTCCTCGCGGCCGCGACCGCCGGCGCCCTGTTGTTCCTCGGCGCGGGCGGCGGCACGGCGACGGCCGCCAACACCCCGGCCGCCGCGGCCGGATTCCCGATCGTCTTCCAGAACAACACCCACGGCGCGTACGCCGACGCGCAGATCTACGTCACCGTGCTCGGCCAGATCACCCCCGGCCAGTGGTCGTACCTCAAGCCCGACGGCAGCACGGCCCACATCAACCACCTCGACGCGAACGCGCCGGGCCACCTCTCCAAGCGCGGTGTGAACTACCCGAACATGTCGTTCACCCTGGCCCAGGCGGGCGGCCGGGTCGCCTCCCCGTCCTCGATCCGCGGCGGCCGCGTCTACCTCTCGCTCGGCTCGCCGCTCTACATCCCGGTCTCGCCGGACGACCAGGGCTGGGGCGGCCCCGACCCGAACAACCCGTCCGACCCCAACAACGACGTCTACTACGACTGGTACGAGTACACCTTCGTCAACGGGCAGGCGGCGTACGGCGGGAACACCACCCAGGTCGACCAGTTCGGCTTCCCGATGACCTCCCGGCTGCGCCAGACCTCCAGCGGCTACGACACCACCCGCGGCATCACCAGGACCCGCGCCCAGGTCATGTCGGCGTACGCGGCGGGCGTCGGGGCGGCCTTCAAGCCGCTGCGGTCCACCTACCGGATCGTGGCCCCGCGCTCGGCCGCCGGCTTCCCGGCGGACTACCTGACCGCGACCATCGACCAGACCTGGAGCTACTACGCGTCCCACCCCTTCACCCTGAGCCTGCCGGGCGAGACGTTCTCCGGGCGGGTCGCGGGCGACACCCTGACCTTCACCAGGAACGGCGCGGGCCCCTTCACCCTGCACAAGCCGACCTCGCGCGAGGTCATGGCCTGCTCGGGTGCGCTCGCCTCGGGCGGCGACGAGGAGAAGCGGCTCGGCGCGGAGTTCTGCGCCGCGTTCAACCGGGGCGTGGCCCAGAACACCGCGCTGTGGCACACCCCGTCCGCGTACTACCAGGGCACGGCCGCCAAGAACGACTACGCGGCCTTCTTCCACACGGTCGGCCTGGACGGCCGCGCGTACGGCTTCCCGTACGACGACATCAATGACCAGTCCTCGGTACAGATCCTGGGCAACGCGAACCCGCCCACCGATCTGACGCTGTCGATCGGCTGGTGAGCACACGACGAGGGGCCCCGCCCGGCGGTGTGCCGGGCGGGGCCCCTCGTGACGTCCACCGTCGCCGGTGTCAGTCGTTGCCCTGCAGGATGGAGATCAGCCGCAGCGCCTCCAGGTAGATCCACACCAGGGTCATGGTGAGGCCGAAGGCCGCCAGCCAGGACTCCTCGCGCGGGGCCCCGTACGTGATCCCGTCCTCGACCTGCTTGAAGTCGATGGCCAGGAAGCAGGCGCCCAGGATGATGCCGATGATCCCGAAGAGGATGCCGAGGCCGCCACTGCGGAAGCCGAGGCCGTCGCCCCCGCCGATCGCCGAGAACAGCAGGTTGACCAGCATCAGCAGCATGAAGCCGATGGCCGCGGCCATGACGAAGCCGGTGAAGCGGCGGTTGACCCGGATCAGCCGGGTCTTGTAGGCGATGAGCACGCCGGCGAAGACCGCCATGGTGCCGAGCACCGCCTGCGGTACCGCACCCGCCGACACGTGCGTCGTGACGGCCGAGCTGATCACGCCGAGGAAGACGCCCTCGAAGGCGGCGTACCCGAGGATCAGCGCCGGCGTCGGCTTGCGCTTGAAGGACTGGACCATGGCGAGGACGAACGCGACCAGGGCCGCGCCGAACGCGATGCCGTACGACTTGCCGATGTGCGCCGCGTCGACCGGCAGCGCCAGCCACGCCACGACCGCACCGGCGACGACGGTGCCGAGCGTGATCGCGGTGCGCGCGACCACGTCGTCGATCGTCATCACACCGGAGCGGGCCGGCGCCTGCTGCGTGTCCTGCTGTGCGTACGGGTTCGTCGCGTACGGGTTCGTGGGCGCCTGCGCGTACGGGTTGCCCCCGGCCTGCGGCGACTGCGCGGTGTTGAAACCGGCGTAGCCGTTGTCGCGGCTGAACCCCCGTCGCGAGAAGACCGGGTTGCTGCTCCTCATCTCACTCCTCCATGGCCACCGTGCGCGGCCTTGCCGTCAAGAGTAATAGGCTCGCAAAGAAACGGACGTAATGCCTAGGGAGGATCTTCACGCGTGGAGGAGGGGGGTGCAAGGGTCCGACGACCCGACGCGCGGGAAGCCGGAACCTGCATGAGTGCCCGGAGCCGGACTCGAACCGGCACGGCCCGAAGGCCAGCGAGGTTTAAGCTCGCCGTGTCTGCGTTCCACCATCCGGGCAAGGGCGCGCGGCTCCGCGTTTCGCGGGACGAGCCTAGCCCGACGCATCCCCCGAACAGCGGAACAACCACCCGATGTTGTCTTATTTTATTGACGCCTGAGGGTGCGTCAGCACAGCTCGGGGCGGTGTTGGCACATGCCGGAGGCGGTTGGCAGGGCGTCCGGGGTACCCCGATATGCGGGCCCGGAATGACGGAAAGTCGATGCCCGATTCCGCCTCGCACCCCGACGCTGGCACAGCTCGCCGGAGTACGGCTTGAGCGGTGGCGGAGTCCGCCTCGATCCCGCGCGCTTCTCAGGGGTGCCGTCATACCTCAGGAGGACGGCGGGGGTTCTTCCGTCCGACTCAAGAGGGCCAGCGAACGGGCACAGGGACTGACGATGTGCCGCCGTACGGCGGCAAGGATGGAGAAGTCCCCGAAAGCCGTTCGACAGGAGTACCTCCGTGACCACCATCCCCACCGCACACCGCGCGACCGCGGTGGCCGCCCGCGCCGTCGAGCTGTCGAAGGTCTACGGCACGGGCGAGACCCAGGTGGTCGCCCTGGACCAGGTCACGGTCGACTTCCGGCAGGGCGAGTTCACCGCGATCATGGGCCCGTCGGGCTCCGGCAAGTCCACCCTGATGCACTGCGTCGCGGGCCTCGACTCCTTCAGCTCCGGCTCCGTCCGCATCGGTGAGACCGAGCTCGGCTCGCTCAAGGACAAGCAGCTCACGCAGCTGCGCCGCGACAAGATCGGCTTCATCTTCCAGGCGTTCAACCTGCTGCCCACGCTGACCGCCCTGGAGAACATCACGCTGCCCATGGACATCGCGGGCCGCAAGCCCAACAAGCAGTGGCTCGACCAGGTCATCTCCATGGTGGGCCTGGCCGACCGGCTCGGCCACCGCCCCACCCAGCTCTCCGGCGGCCAGCAGCAGCGCGTCGCCGTGGCCCGCGCGCTCGCCTCCCAGCCGGAGATCATCTTCGGCGACGAGCCGACCGGAAACCTGGACTCGCGCTCCGGCGCCGAGGTCCTCGGCTTCCTGCGCAACTCGGTGCGCGAGCTCGGGCAGACCGTCGTCATGGTGACCCACGACCCGGTCGCCGCGTCCTATGCGGACCGGGTCATATTCCTCGCCGACGGGCGGATCGTCGACGAGATGCTCCGGCCCAGCGCGGACGGGGTGCTCGACCGCATGAAGGCCTTCGACGCGAAGGGCCGCACCAGCTGACCCGGAGCCGTCGGGGGCCTTGCCCCCGAACCCCCGCAGCCAGCTGACTCCGGGCCCCGTGCCCGCACCCGGTACCGCAGGGGGCTCCGCCCCCGGACCCCGCTCCTCAAACGCCGGAGGGGCTGACTTTTGGCGCCCGGCGCCGCTACGGCCCGACCCGACCCAGGACTGAGAAACCCCATGTTCAAGACCGCCCTGCGCAACGTGCTCGCGCACAAGGCCCGGCTGTTGATGACGGTGCTCGCCGTCATGCTCGGCGTCGCCTTCGTCTCCGGCACGCTCGTCTTCACCGACACCCTCGGCAACGCCTTCCGCAACCAGTCGTCCAAGAGCTACGACAAGGTGGCCGTCGCCGTCACCACGTACGGCAGCCGTGACGACGTCGAGCGGGAGCCCGGTGTCAGCAAGCAGACCCTGCAGAAGATCGAGAAGCTCGACGGGGTCGCCTCGGCCACCGGCCGGGTGGACGGCTTCGCCGGTGTGGCCGGCACCGACGGCAAGCTGATCGGCCAGGGCTGGGCCAACAAGGGCGGCAACTTCGCCCCCGGCCAGGACGGCAAGGACCCGGCGTACACCTTCACGCAGGGCTCGGGCCCGGCGCGGGACGACCAGATCGCCCTCGACAAGGACACCGCCGACAAGGGCGAGTACGCGGTCGGCGACACCGTGCGGGTCGCCACCAACGGGCCGGTCAAGCAGTACAAGCTCGCCGGCGTCTTCACCACCGAGGACGGCCAGGTCAACGCGGGCGGCAGCCTCGTCCTGTTCGACACCTCCGTCGCCCAGCAGCTCTACCTCAAGCCGGGCTACTTCCAGAAGGTGAGCGTGGCCGCCGCCCCCGGCGCCGACGCCCAGAAGATCCTCACCGAGGTCAAGCCGCTGCTCCCCAAGGACGCCGACGCCAAAACCGGCAAGGCGCTCGCCGACCAGGAGGCCAAGGACATCGAGCAGGGCCTCAGCGGCCTCAACCAGACGCTGCTCGCCTTCGCCGCGATCGCGCTGTTCGTCGGCATCTTCCTGATCTCCAACACCTTCACCATGCTGGTCGCCCAGCGCACCCGTGAGCTCGCCCTGATGCGTGCCGTCGGCGCCTCGCGCGGCCAGGTCCGCCGCTCGGTGCTCGCCGAGGCCCTGGTGGTCGGCACCATCGCCTCCGCGATCGGCTTCGCGCTCGGTCTCGGCCTCGCGACCGGGCTGCGGTCCGCGATGGGTGCCTTCGGCGCCAAGCTGCCGGACGGCCCGCTGATCGTCTCGGCGACGCCGGTGATCGCCGCCCTCGCCGTCGGCGTCCTCGTCACCCTGATCGCCGCCCTGCTGCCCGCCTGGCGCGCCGCGAAGATCCCGCCGGTCGCCGCGATGAACAGCGTGCACGGCGTGGCCACCACCAAGTCCCTGGTCGTACGGAACTCCATCGGCGGCGTGATCACCCTCGCCGGTGCGGGCGCGGTCATGGCCGGTGCCGCCGCCGGCAAGGACGGCAAGATGCTCATCGGCCTCGGCGCCTTCCTCGCCCTGGTCGGCATCATCGTCCTGATCCCGCTCCTGTCCCGCCCGATCATCGCCCTCGTCCGGCCCGCGCTCAGCAAGGCGTTCGGCGTCTCCGGCAAGCTCGCCAGCCAGAACGCGGTGCGCAACCCGCGCCGCACCGGCGCCACCGCCTCCGCGCTCGCCATCGGCCTCACCCTGGTCACCGGCCTGTCCGTGCTCGGCGTCACGCTCGGCACCGCCATCGACAAGATGACGACCGACAACATCAAGGCCGACTACATGGTCCAGATGGCGGCCAACGGCTCCGGGCTCGACAAGGACGTCCTGTCCGCGCTGCGCAAGGCCCCGGGCGTCTCGGCGGTCTCCCCCAAGGAGTCCTCGTACCTCCAGCTCGACGGCCACGACCAGTCGGTGGCGGGCGTGACGCCCGGCGACATCGAGAAGGTCATCAACGTCGAGCCGGTGTCCGGCTCCCTCGCCACCCTCGGCCAGGGGCAGATAGCCGTCGACGACAAGACCGCCGCCAAGCACAACTGGAAGCCCGGCTCCAAGGTCGCCGTCGAGTTCGCGGACAAGAAGAAGGGCGAGCTCACGATCGGCGCGACGTACAAGGAGAACGAGTTCCTGGACTCGGTGCTCGCCCCGACCTCCGTGCTCGACCCGCACGAGACCAAGCCCTACATCCCGCAGATCTTCGTCAAGACGGACGGCGGCGCCACAAGCGCCAACGAGAAGGCCCTGGTCAGCGCGCTCGGTGACAACCCGGCGATCAGCATCATGGACCAGCAGGACATCCGCAACGAGTTCGGCGGCATGATCAACACGCTGCTCAACATCATGTACGGCCTGCTCGCGATGGCCCTGATCATCGCGGTCCTCGGTGTCGTCAACACGCTCGCGATGTCGGTGTTCGAGCGCCAGCAGGAGATCGGCATGCTGCGGGCGATCGGCCTGGACCGCCGCAAGGTCAAGCGCATGATCCGCCTGGAAGCCGTCGTCATCTCGATGTTCGGCGCGGTGATCGGCATCGGCCTCGGCTCCTTCCTCGCCTGGGCCATCGGCCAGACCATCAAGAAGTCCATCCCGAACTACGCCCTGGTCATCCCGTGGGACCGCATCGGCATCTTCCTGCTGCTCGCCGGCCTGGTGGGCGTGCTCGCCGCGATGTGGCCGGCCCGCAGCGCCGCGAAGCTCAACATGCTGACGGCCATCAAGACCGAGTAGTCGTCAAGTACCGCTGCGTGCAAGCGAGTTGAAGGGCCCCGGGAGTTCGACTCCCGGGGCCCTTCGACGTCCTGCGGTCAGTTCCAGGTGCGGGACCTCAGCGGCATTCCCGAGGCGCCGCCCACCGGGGTCTTCACCGCCAGGATCTGGTTGACCCCGATCCGGTTGCGCTCGAAGGAGAGCGCGGAGGCCGCCATGTAGAGCCGCCAGATCCGGGCCCGGCCGGGGCTGGTGTAGCGCACGGCGCGGGCCCAGTCGGACTCCAGGTTCGCCACCCAGTGACGCAGCGTCAGGGCGTAGTGCTCCCGGATCGGTTCGACGTCGCGGGCCTCGAACCCGGCCTCCTCCAAGGTGGCCAGGGTGCGGCCGACCGGGGCGAGCTCACCGTCGGGGAAGACGTACTTGTCGATGAACTCGTCGACCTGGTACGCCGATTCGTCCCGCTCGGGACGCCGGGCGATCTGGTGGTTGAGCAGCCGTCCGCCGTCCTTGAGCAGGGCGTACAGGATGTCGGCGTACTCCGCGTACCGCACCGTGCCGACGTGCTCGGCCATGCCGATGGAGGAGATCGCGTCGAACGGGCCGTCCTTGACCTCCCGGTAGTCCTGGACGCGGATCTCTATCCGGTCGGTGAGCCCCTCCTCGGCGATCCGCTTGCGGGCGAACGCGGCCTGTTCGCGCGACAGCGTGATGCCGACGACGCGCGCGCCGTACTCGCGGGCCGCGTGGATGGCCATCGAGCCCCAGCCGCAGCCGACGTCGAGCAGCCGATCGCCCTCCTTCAGGGCCAACTTGCGGCAGATCAGGTCGAGTTTGTCGCGCTGGGCGTCTTCGAGGGAGGCCCCGGGCGACTCCCAGTACGCGCACGAGTAGACCATCGACGGGCCGAGCACCAGCTCGTAGAAGTCGTTGCCGACGTCGTAGTGGTGGCTGATCGCCTCTTTGTCGCGGCGCTTGGTGTGCAGCCGGCCGGCGCGGCGCCGCATCTCCTCGGCGGGCGGGGGCGGCGGGGGCAGCGCGCCGCCCAGCTTCACCAGGGCCTTGGCGGCGGCCCGCAGCCTCGGGTCGCGCACCGGGTGGAGGGTGTCCTTGGGCTCGCCGCCGCGCTCCCAGATCAGCCCGGCCAGCAGGTCGAGGGCCGCGTACAGGTCGCCCTCGACGTCGATCTCGCCCGCCACCCAGGCGCGGGCCAGACCCAGTTCGCCCGGCTTCCACAGCAGTCGGCGCAGCGCGCGCCGATGGCGTACGACGAGCACCGGAGCGCCGGGCGGGCCCGCCTCACTGCCGTCCCACGCCCGGATGCGTACCGGGAGGGCCTCCCCCAGCAATTCCTCGGCAAGAGCGGTCAGCCGCAGCGCCGCGTCGGCCATGGTGCACACCTCCGTGCCTCGCAGAAATGTCTCAGCACCCCCGTCAACAGTGCCCGGGCGCGGGGCAATCCCGCTACCGCGCATGAGAGTGACAGGATGTCTGCATACACCATCTTCTTGGCCGGAAATCGATCATGGAGCAGCCCGGACGGTGCCGGGTACGCCGAAGGGGCCGCCCGCACCACGGATGGCGGACGGCCCCTTCGGGGTAACGCTGGTGGGGCTAGGAGGCCTTGGCCTTCGCGTCGGCCTTGTCCTCGGCCTTGGCCGCGGGAGCCGGAGCGGGCTTGGCCGCCTCGTAGAACTCCTCGCGCGGCGTCTCCATCGCACCGAGGGAGACGACCTCGCGCTTGAGGAACATCGCGAGCGTCCAGTCGGCGAAGACGCGGATCTTGCGGTTCCAGGTCGGCACGGCCAGACCGTGGTAGCCACGGTGCATGTACCAGGCGAGACGGCCCTTGAGCTTGATCTTCATCTTGCCCATGACGATCATCGCGACGCCCTTGTGGAGGCCGAGGCCCGCCACCGCACCCTTGTTGGAGTGCGAGTACTCCTTCTGCGGGAAGCCCCGCATGCCGGAGACCACGTTGTCGCCGAGCACCTTGGCCTGACGCAGCGCGTGCTGGGCGTTCGGCGGGCACCAGGCGCGCTCGGCCGGAACGCCGGCCTTGATCGAGGCGAGGTCCGGGACCTGGGCGTTGTCGCCCGCGGCCCAGATGTAGTCGGTGCCGGTGACCTGGAGGGTCGGCTGGGCGTCCACGTGGCCGCGCGGGCCGAGCGGGAGGCCGAAGCGGGAGAGCGCCGGGTTGGGCTTGACGCCCGCGGTCCACACGATGGTGTTGGAGTCGACCTCAAGGCCGTTCTTCAGCACGACGTGGCCGTCCACGCAGGAGTCCATGGAGGTCGAGAGGTAGATCTCGACGCCACGGCCCTCAAGGTGCTCCTTGCCCCAGCGCCCGAGCTCCGGGCCGACCTCGGGAAGGATCTTGTCGGCGGCGTCGACCAGGATGAAGCGCATGTCCTCGCGCTTGACGTTGGTGTAGTACTTGGCCGCGTCGCGGGCCATGTCCTCCACCTCGCCTATGGTCTCCGCGCCGGCGAAGCCGCCGCCCACGAAGACGAAGGTCAGCGCCTTGCGGCGGACGTCCTCGTCCGTGGTGGAGTCGGCCTTGTCGAGCTGCTCCAGGACGTGGTTGCGCAGGCCGATGGCCTCTTCCACGCCCTTCATGCCGATGCCCTGCTCGGCGAGACCGGGGATCGGGAAGGTGCGGGAGACCGCACCCATCGCGATGACCAGGTAGTCGAAGGGCAGCTCGTAGGCCTCGCCGACGAGCGGCGCGACCGTGGCGACCTTGCGGTCCTGGTCGATGCTGGTGACCCGGCCGGTGAGCACCTCGGCTCCACGCACGACGCGTCGCAGAGGGACGACGACGTGACGCGGCGAGATGCTGCCTGCGGCGGCTTCGGGGAGGAAGGGCTGGTACGTCATGTACGAGCGCGGGTCGACGACCGTGACGGTCGCTTCCGCGTAACGCATCTTCTTCAGAATGCGTCGCGCTGCGTACAGGCCTACGTACCCGCCACCTACTACGAGGATCCTGGGACGCTCCGTGGTGCTCATGCCATCGAGTATCCACCCGCCGATGGACCCCCGCTCGTGCGCCCCTTCACAAGGTTCGCAGGGGGCTCTGCTACACTGCGCGGCCCACGTGACCGAGGTCATGGCGCGACGAGGGAACCACGGTATAGGGGAGAACGTTGTTCACCCCTCCTGAACTGGCCTGCACGGCGCCGAGCCCGCTGGACCACTGCCGTATGAAACGCAGGCGTAACACGGCAACCACCGTCTGGAATGCGCGCGGAAGGGGCCCCTGAGCCTCGGAAAGCGGTCCTGGGACCACAAACCTCGGCCCGGGGGCCCCAATTCCTTGTGAAGAACTTCACGAACTTTCTCGCGCGGCCCGGCCCAAAGGGCCCCCCGGGACCGCGATCAGGCGACCGACCAGGCGATTCCGTCCAGAATGTCGTGCTCGCTGACCACGACCTCACGGGCCCCGGTCCGCTCCATCACGGCAAGAAGCACCAGCGCACCGGCCGCGATGACGTCGATCCGGCCCGGGTGCAGCACGGGGATGCGGGTGCGCTCCTCGTGGGTGGAGGCGAGCAGCCGCTCGGTGACCGCGGCGACGTCGTCGTGAGAGATACGTGAATGATGGATGGCGGCCGAGTCGTACGCGGTCAGGCCGAGCGCGATCGCGGCGACGGTGGTGACCGAGCCCGCGAGGCCGACCAGGGTGCGCGGCTCGCGCAGCGGCACGCTCTGCTCGGCGAGGTCGAGGGCCGCCTCGATGTCGGCGCGGATCGCGGCGATCTGCTCGGGCGTCGCCGGGTCGCCGGGGTGGTGGCGCTCGGTCATCCGCACACAGCCGATGTCGACCGAGCGGGCGGCCTCCACGGTCCGGGAGCCGACCACGAACTCGGTGGAGCCGCCGCCGATGTCGACGACCAGGTACTTGCCGTCGGCGTGCAGTTCCTTGGTGGCGCCGGTGAAGGAGAACTCGGCCTCCTGGTCGCCGGAGATCACCTCGGGCTCGACGCCCAGGATGTCGAGGACGCCGCGTACGAAGTCGTCCCGGTTCTCGGCGTCGCGCGAGGCGGAGGTGGCCACGAAGCGGATGCGCTCGGCCCCCAGCTCCTTGATCACCGCGGCGTACTCGCGGCACGCCGCGAACGTCCGCTCCAGGGCCTCGGGGGCGAGCCGCCCGGTGCGGTCCACGCCCTGGCCGAGCCGGACGATCGTCATGCGCCGGTCCAGGTCGACGATGTCCCCGGTGGCGGGGTCAGCGTCCGCGACCAGCAGGCGGATCGAGTTCGTACCGCAGTCGATCGCGGCGACGCGGGTCACTTGGTGTCCTCCCCGCCGCACGGCGTCACGCACGGGCCCTTCGCCCACCACTCGGGCAGCATCGCGATCGCCTCGTCGCCGAGCGGGTTCACGCCCGGGCCCGCGGCCAGCGAGTGCCCGACGAGGACGTGCAGGCACTTGACCCGGTCCGGCATGCCGCCCGCGCTCGGGAAGCCCTCCAGGACGTCGATGGCGTCGCGGCGCGCGATGTAGTCCTCGTGGGCCGCGCGGTAGGCGGCGGCGAGCTCCGGGTCGCTCGCGAGGCGCTCGGTCATCTCCTTCATGACGCCGTTCGCCTCAAGCGTGCCGATCGCGGAGGCCGCGCGCGGGCACGTCAGGTAGTACGTCGTCGGGAAGGGCGTGCCGTCCTCCAGGCGCGGGGCCGTCTCGACGACGTCCGGGTTGCCGCAGGGGCAGCGGTGCGCGATCGCGCGCAGCCCGCGCGGAGGGCGGCCCAGTTGCTGCTTGAAGGCGGCGATGTCCGCGTCGGTGGGCTCGGTGCGTTCGGTCTGGGGCGGGGGCGTTTCCATGCCTGGGTCAGTCTCTATCGCTAGCAGGTGGTCAGTTGGCGGGGCGGTCGGCGTTGTCGACGCCGTCCCAGAGGTTGTAGTGCCAGGCGCGGCTGGTCGCGGCCTTGTCCTCGCGGTGCTTGTTCGCCGTGCCCGGGTCGACGACGGTGAAGCTGGTCTCCCCCGGGAACTGCATGTGCAGGTGCTCGCGGGCCAGTTTCTCGATGTACGCGTCGTCCTGGAGCCGCGCCTTCTCGTCCCGCAGCTCCTCGACCTCCTGCTGTGCCTCGGCGGCCCTGCGCCGCTGGTCGGAGATGTCGGCGCGCTGCGAGACGTACTGCCGCATGGGGTAGGCGAGCGCCACGATCAGCGAGCAGAGGACCAGGGCGAGCAGCGCCGCCCGGCCGGTGAGCCGGGAGCGGCGGGCCTGGCGTTTGCTCTGCGAGCGGTAGACCCGGGCGGCGGTCTGCTCGCCGAGCACCTTGAGCCGGGCCGCGGTGGAGAACCGGTCGCGGTCCGTGGCCTTGGCGTTCTTGCCCATCGCTCTCCCGCCTCCCCTTACACACGTACGTCCCCGGACACGGTACGGGACCGCGGCCGGGGACGTACGTACGACTGGCTAGGGCTTTAGCCCATCAAATGTCAGCCCTTGAAGCGCGGGAAGGCGCTGCGGCCGGCGTAGACCGCGGCGTCGTCGAGGATCTCCTCGATGCGCAGCAGCTGGTTGTACTTGGCGACGCGGTCCGAGCGGGCCGGGGCGCCGGTCTTGATCTGGCCGCAGTTCACCGCGACGGCGAGGTCGGCGATGGTGACGTCCTCGGTCTCGCCGGAGCGGTGGGACATCATGCACTTGAAGCCGTTGCGCTGGGCCATCTCGACGGCGTCCAGGGTCTCGGTCAGCGAACCGATCTGGTTGACCTTGACGAGCAGGGCGTTGGCGGAGCCCTCCTCGATGCCGCGCGCGAGGCGCTCGGGGTTGGTGACGAACAGGTCGTCGCCGACGATCTGGACCTTCGAGCCGAGGCGCGAGGTGATGGTGTTCCAGCCGGCCCAGTCGTCCTCGAACAGCGGGTCCTCGATGGAGACCAGCGGGTACGCGGAGACGAGCTCCTCGTAGTACTCGGTCATCTCGGCGGCCGAGCGGGACTTGCCCTCGAACTCGTACTTGCCGTCCTTGTAGAACTCGGACGCGGCGACGTCGAGCGCGAGCGCGATGTCCTTGCCCGGGGCGTAGCCGGCTTCCTTGATGGCCTCGACGATGAGGTCCAGGGCTGCGCGGTTGGACTCCAGGTTCGGCGCGAAGCCGCCCTCGTCGCCGAGGCCGGTGGAGAGGCCCTTGCGCTTCAGGACGCCCTTGAGCGTGTGGTAGACCTCGGCACCCCAGCGAAGGGCCTCGGAGAAGGACTCCGCGCCGATCGGGGCGATCATGAACTCCTGGATGTCGACGTTGGAGTCGGCGTGCGACCCACCGTTGAGGATGTTCATCATCGGGACGGGCAGCAGGTGCGCGTTGGGGCCGCCCAGGTAGCGGAACAGCGGCAGGTCGCTGGCCTCGGAGGCGGCGTGCGCGACGGCGAGGGAGACGCCGAGGATGGCGTTGGCGCCGAGCGAGCCCTTGTTGTCCGTGGCGTCCAGGTCGAACATGGCCTGGTCGATCAGGCGCTGCTCGGTGGCGTCGTAGCCGACGAGCTCCGGGCCGATCTGCTCGATGACGGCGAGGACGGCCTTCTCGACACCCTTGCCGCCGTAGCGGTTGGGGTCACCGTCGCGGAGCTCGATGGCCTCGAAGGCACCGGTGGAGGCGCCGGACGGAACTGCAGCACGGCCGGTGCTGCCGTCGTCGAGGCCGACCTCGACCTCGACCGTGGGGTTGCCTCGGGAGTCCAGGATTTCCCGGGCTACGACGACGTCGATGGACGGCACGAGCATCTCCTTCTGGGATGTGACGCTAGATGTGACGCAAGCAGTGCAAGGTCGTGCGGGGTCGCGTTCGCCTTGCGACAAGAGCCTAACCGGCTCTGGGGCTCCGGCCAGCCGAGTGCCCGCCTCCTGGGACGAAAAAGGGACCAAGGACCCTTAATCCCGGGCAAAGGACCACAACACTACTGCCGGGTAACAGCGAAAACCCCGGCCCGGCGCGTACGGGGGAATGCGCGCCGGGTCGGGGCGACCTGGGGGTGGGTCAGTCTCAGCCGAGGTGCAGCTTCTGGCCCGGGAAGATCAGGTTCGCGTCCTTGACGATGTCCTTGTTCAGCTCGAACAGCTTCTGCCAGCCGCCCTTGACGCCGTTGGCGGCCGCGATGTTGCCGAGGGTGTCGCCGGACTTGACGGTGTATTCGCCGTTGCCCTGCTTGACCGGCTCGGTGCGCTGCTGGTCGCGGCTGGCCGGCGCGGACTCGGTGCGCTCGGACTTCTGCGCCTTCGGCTGCGACTTCTGCTGGGGCTGGGCCTGCTGCTTGGGCGCCGCGGGCTTCGAGGCCTTCGGCTTCGAGGAGGACGAACCGGAGGTGTCCACGTCGGCCTTGCTGCCGCCCGCGGTCAGGTTGCCGGCGCCGGCGCAGCCCCAGGCACCCGGGCCCTGGATGGCGAGCAGCTTCTCGGCGGTGGCTATCTGCTGGCCCTTGGTGGCCAGGTCGGCGCGCGAGGCGTACTGGGTGCCGCCGGCGGCGGCCCAGGAGGACTGCGAGAACTGCAGGCCGCCGTAGTAGCCGTTGCCGGTGTTGATGGACCAGTTGCCGCCGGACTCGCACTGGGCGACGGCGTCCCAGGTCTGGACGGAAGCGGCGGAGGCGTTGCCCGCCGCCATCAGCGGGGCGGCCACGGCGGCGCCGGTGACACCGGCCAGCGTGGCGACACGGACGGCCTTGGACGGGCGACGGTGCTTGCCCTTGCCGGAAAGCAGCATGGAGGTTCTCCTCACCGACGCCTGCGAGGTGAGCTGTCGGGTTCGGGCGTGAGCTGCCCGGCCGAGCGTCGATGCGCCCGTCTTCACCCCAAGCCGTTGCGGCAGTCACTCGAACTGCCGGGCCCGGCACTTACCTTGGGTCCCCCGCTCCTGCCTACGGCGCATAAGCGTCGACTGTTCCCGTCGGCCGACGGCAGGATTCGGCGTGCTCGGTCGACGGGGCTCGTGGTGACGAGCGAGTCCGACGAAAACACACGCCCCGCCAATGTTCAAAGACGCACATCGGGGAGAAATCCCCCCTACTTGCCGATACAGAAGGGGTGTTTCCGCAGGTGAGGGGCGGGGCGGACGGACCGGGCAGACGGGACAAGCCAGTTGAGGCGAAGAGACCCATGTCTCATTTGCACAGAACGGACATAGGCCCGCGAACTAACCCTGCTTCGGTGCCGAGTTCGGGGCCGTCAGAGCCGCCGCCGCATCCTTCAGGTCCAGGCTCTGGCCAGGCAGGATGAGGTTGGGGTCGGTGCCGATCAGCTTCTCGTTGGCGTGGTACAGCGCGGGCCAGCCGCCCTGGATCTTGTTCGCCTCGGCGATGGCGGACAGGTTGTCGCCGGGCCGGACGGTGTAGTCGCCGTTCGCGGCGGGGGTGTTGCCGGACTCACGTGAGGCATCGTCACCCCGCGAGGCATGCCGTCCGGAATCGCGGCTATCGGATGAGTTGCCCGAATCGTTCGAACCACTCGTACCGGCCGGAGTGCCAGGTTCGACCTGACCGGTCGTCGGGGCGGACGAGGACGTGCCGCCCGGAGCCGTGCCCGCGCTCTCCTCCGGCGAGGGCGCCCCGCGGTGCTTGCCGGGGCTCGCCGGGGTGGACGCGGAGGGCGTCGGGGGCTTGGCCGGGTCGCTCGGCTTCGTGGCACCCGGGGCCGGCGTGGCGGGCGTGGAGCCGCTCGGCGCCGGGGCTTCGGGCGCCTTGGTCGGCGGGACGGTGGGGGTCGCGGGAGCGGGCGTGGGCGTGGGCGTCCCGGTCGACGTGTCGGGCGCGCCCGGGTCGACGTCCGCCGAGCCGCCGCCCTTGGTGAGCCCGGCGCCGCTGCCGCAGTTCGCGAAGGCCCCCGGGCCCTTGGCCGCGAGCACCTGCTCGGCGACGGCTATCTGCTGGGCACGGCTGGCGAGGTCGGCGCGCTGGGCGTAGTCCGTACCGCCGTACGCCTCCCAGGTGGCCTGCGAGAACTGGAGCCCGCCGTACAGGCCGTTGCCGAAGTCGGCGCTCCACATCCCGCCGGACTCGCAGGCGGCCACCTGGTTCCAGGTGTTCGCGTCCGCGGCGTTCGCGCCGGTCGCGGCGAGCAGAGGAAGGGCGATGGCCGATCCGGTCACTCCTGCCGCGACGACGAGAGCGGGTGCCTGGCGGGGTCGACGATGCCGTCCATTCCCGGAGCGCATGCAAAAGGCCTTCCGTGTGACTGCTGAGCCGAATGAACGGTGAACGTAGCCGTACTCGAACGCTTGTCACAAGTCGATGCACCCGGGATCACATAAAAGTCACAGTCTTGACGGCCCGTCAGATGCGGGCGATCGTCATGGGCTGGTGAACTCGACCGGCAGGGTGCGCAGTCCGCGCATGATGAGCCCGCCGCGCCAGCGCAAATCGTCAGGTTCCACCGCGAGCCGCAGGTCAGGGAGGCGCCGCAGCAGGGTCGCCAGAGCGGTCTGCCCTTCGAGCCGGGCGAGCGGGGCACCGAGGCAGTAGTGGATCCCGTGCCCGTACCCGAGGTGCTGGTTGTCCTTGCGGCCGAGGTCGAGGGTGTCCGGGTCGGCGAAGCGCTCGGGGTCGCGGTCGGCGGCGGCGAGCACGACGAGCACGGGGTCGCCGGCCGCGATGTCCTGCCCGCCGAGCGTCAGCGGCCGGGTGGCGAACCGCCAGGTGGCCATCTCGACAGGCCCGTCGTAACGCAGGAGTTCCTCGACGCCGGTTTCGAGGAGGTCGCTCTCCCCCGCGGCGAGGGAGTCCTGGAGCCGCTCCCGTTGGCCGGGGTTGCGCAACAGGGCATAGACCCCATTGCCGATCAGATTGACGGTCGTCTCGAATCCGGCGAAGAGCACGATGAAGGCCATGGCCGCGACTTCGTTCTCCGACAGGTGCTCGCCGTGGTCGCTGGCCTCGATGAGCCGGGAGATGAGGTCGTCTCCGGGGTTCTCGCGCTTCTTGTGGATGAGCTCGGCGAGGTAGGTGCGCATCTTCTTGACCGAGCGGGCGACGCCGCCTCGGGGGCCGCCTCCATGGCGGATCATCATGCCTGCCCAGTCACGGAAGTCGTCCTGGTCCTCGCGGGGTACGCCGAGCAGGTCGCAGATGGCGTAGATGGGCAGTGGAAAGGCGAACTCGTGGATGAGATCGGCCGCTCCCCTGCCCTCGAAGGCGTCGATGAGCTGATCCGTCAACTCCTGTACCCGGGGCGCGAATTGGGCGACGGTACGCGGAGTGAACGCCTTGGAGACGAGGCGGCGGAGCCGGGTGTGGTCCGGCGGGTCGATGTTGAGCAGGTGCGTCATCAGCTCGGCCTTGCGCTCACCCGGGATGCCCGTCCTGCCCTTGGCGTGGGCCGGCTCGTCGTGGTGCGCGGGGTTCTTGGAGAGCCGCTGGTCGGCGAGGGCCTGCTTGGCGTCCCCGTACCGCGTGACCAGCCACGCCTCGACGCCGCTGGGCAGCCGGGTGCGGTGCACGGGGGCGTGCTCGCGCAGCCAGGCGTAGGCCGGGTACGGGTCGGTGGCGAACTCCCAGGTGAAGAGTTCGGGGGCGGGCGGGGCGGGCGGAATGGGGTTGTTGTCCTGCACCTCTCGACCGTATCCCGCCCTCTCCCCTACATTCACGCGGTGGATCAAGAGGACCAAGAGGTGCTGAGGGCCGGCTTCGCGGTGGTGGAGCGGCGGGCCGAGCATGCGGCCAAATATTTCTATTCCCACCTCTTCTGGCACAACCCGGGCCTGCGGGCGCTGTTCCCGTCCGGGCCGGACGCCATGGAAAGCCAGCGGGACCGGCTGTTCGCCGCGATCACGGAGGTCGTGGCCCGGCTCGGCGACCCGTCCCTCCCCTCCTATCTGCGCGCGCTCGGCCGCGACCACCGCAAGTTCCTGGCGGCGCCGGAGCACTACGCGGCGGTCGGCGCGAGCCTGCTCGCCGCGTTCGCCCGGGCGGCGGGCGGGGCGTGGACGGCGGAGGTGGAGAAGGCGTGGTGCCAGGCGTACTCGGTGATGTCCGAGACGATGCTGGAGGGCGCGGCCGCGGCGGCCGCGGCGGGGGAGCCGGCGTGGTGGGGCGCGGAGGTCGTCCGCCATGCCGGGTACGGCCCCGACCTGGCGGTCCTCACCCTGCGCCCGGCACCCCAACTCCCTTATGCGGCAGGGCAGTACGTGAGTGTGGCGCATCCGCGGGTGCCGGGGGTGTGGCGGACGTACTCGATCGGAAACGCGCCGCGCGCGGACGGCACGGTCGACCTTCACGTCAGCCGGGTGTCCGGCGGGCCGATGTCGACGGCGCTGGTCGAGCGGACGGATCCGGGCGATGCGCTGCGGCTGAGCCCACCGGCGGGCTCCTTATCCCTGGGGCCGGCCCCAGTCGGCCCGCTGACTTTCATAGCGGCGGGTACGGGCTGG
The DNA here is from genome assembly GCF_045206365.1 of Streptomyces sp. NBC_00212. NCBI lineage: Bacteria > Bacillati > Actinomycetota > Actinomycetes > Kitasatosporales > Streptomycetaceae > Streptomyces > Streptomyces sp. NBC_00212. The sequence goes on along the minus strand of NZ_CP108115.1, from coordinate 5,185,836 downwards.
GCCCCCATGAAGGCGCTTCTGGAGCAGCTGGCGGGGGCTCGGTTCGACGACGAGGTACGGCTGTTCGTGGTGGCGCGGGATGCGGCGTACCTGTACGACCGGCCGGCCGTGGAGGCGCTGGCCTCCCGACTCCCCTGCCTGCACACGACGTTCATCACGCCGGCGCCGGGCCGTGACCCCCTTCAGGCCACGGAACGCCTGATCACCGCTCTGGGCCATCGGAGCCACTGGGCCCACCATGGGGTCTTCCTGGCCGGGCCGCCGGGGTTCATGGCGGAGGTCCGGGAGGTTCTGGTGGGCCTGGGGGCGGCGGCGTCCCGCATCTTGAGCGACGCGGTCCCTTCGGCGGGCCCGGGCCCCCGCCCCCTCGGCCCGGCGGAGTGGCTCCTGAACCGCCCGGTCCCGCGCTGGCACAACCCGGCGGCCCGGGCTTGAATCCCCCACCCCCGCACCCGGAGGCCACGCGGCGGAGCCGCAGAGTGTCACAGCGGGAAGGGGCGGGGTGGGGGATCAGCTCTCTGCTGAGCGGATCGCCTCTCGGTAGGCGCGCGCCGCGGCGCGCAGGGCCGCCTCCGGGTCGGCCCCGGCCGCCTCCGCCTCCACCGCCAGCGCGAGGAGGCGATACCCGACCCCCTCCCCGGAGGGAAGCGGCACCGACAGGCCCGCCGTACGAGCCCGCGCGGACAGCTTCGCCGCCAGGGCCAGGGCCGGCTGGCCCAGCGGAACCCCGTCCGTCACCGACGCACGCCGCTTCTCGACCGCCTTCATCCGCAGCCAGTGCGACTTCACCTCCTCCGGCGTGGAGGCCGTCTCCGAGCCGAAGACGTGCGGGTGGCGGTGGATCAGTTTTTCGACGATGCCGCCCGCCACGTCGTCCACCGAGAACGGCGCCTCCGCGTCCTCCTCCGCGATCCGCGCGTGGAAGACGACCTGGAGCAGTACGTCCCCCAGCTCCTCGCGGAGCTCGTCGCGGTCCCCCTCCTCCACCGCCTCGACCAGCTCGTACGCCTCCTCAAGGGCGTACTTGGCCAGGCCCTTGTGGGTCTGCTGGGAGGACCACGGGCATTCGCGGCGGATGCGGTCCATGACCTGGACGAGGTCGAGCAGGCGGGCGCCCGGCAGGTCGTAGGAGCCGGGAAGCAGTTCCAGGTCCGGCATCTGCACGCGCCCGGAGCCGGCCAGCCGGGCCAGGCCGTCGGTCAGGCGGCGGTCGCCCTCGCCGGAGGGCAGGACGACGACGGTCCGGCCCCCGGCACACGCCGAGACGAGTTCCTGCGCGTCCGGCGCCGAGATCTCCACCGGCACGCCGGCCTCGCGCAGATACGGCAGCTGCGGGTGCCCGGCGTCGGGGCACAGCACGAGGTCGGCGTCGCGCAGGGTCTCCCACGCGGGCCAGGAGAGCAGGCCCGGGGCGACCCGGTGGCTCGCGGTGAGCAAAACGATTCGGCCGGGTTCTTCAACAGCAGTCACCCGTCGAACCTACCCGCTGGCTCAGCCGGTCGAGACGGAGTCCCCGGGGTCGCTCTGCTGCTCGTCAGGGGCGGGCTGCGGGGCCGCGGGCTGCTTGGCCTTGGCGATCCAGGGGGCCTGGTAGTCGGCGAGCTGGATCTGGCTCGCGTTCCAGCTGCCGTAGCGCGGGTTCACGTCCACGCCGAGGTCCTTGGACGCCTTGACCAGCGCGGGCAGCAGGTCCTGCTGGGTGCGGGCGCCGATCGCGGCGGCCAGCTTCTCCTCGGTGACCTGCCGCTGGACGTACGCGTCGATCTGGTCCGGGGCGAGCCCGCCGTTGGTGAGGGCCTGCTCGCGCAGCTGGTCCTCGCCGCCGGCCTGCTGGACCATCGCGGCCCGCGCGTCCTCGATCTCCTTGCGGCTGACGCTCACCCCGGCCTGCGAGGCCGCGTGCCCGAGCACGCGGTCGAAGATCATGTTGCTGAGTTTGACCTTGCCGAGCTGGCCCGAGTCCTTGATCAGCTGGGCGGACTGCGGGGACTTCTCCTGCGCCGTCCGTACGTCCTTGACCTCGGCCTGAAGTGCGGAGACCTCGATCCGCTGCCCCCCGACGACGGCCGCGGCCCCCGGGTGGGCCGTACTGCCGCAGGCCGCGAGGAGCGGGCCCGCGGCGAGCAGGGCGACGGAGACGGAGAGCGCGGTGCGACGGCGGCGGTGCAAAGGAGCCTCCCGGCGGAGCAGATACGTGCAGCGTGGCGACGAACCTTGCTAAGACCTTGCGGTGATCGATGTTAGGCAGTCGGCGTGGCCTGGGCCACTGATTCGCCCAACGATTCGCGACTGTCATCGGTCGCGGGGGTGAAGCCGGGTGAAGCCGCGCCGTCCATTGCGTGAACTGAGTTCCCGGCCCGCTGCGTTGCCCCCGGGGGTCCGGCATATTCGACGGCAGCGCACAGCAAAGGACCTCGATGCCGACCCTCGAAGCCGCCCCCGCCCCGCCGGTGGCCCCGGTGCGGACCGCGGCCGCCCGCCGCCCGGCCACCCGGGCCGCCGCCCTCTCCGCACTGATCACCCTGGTCGCGGTGTGCGGCGCGGACGCGGTCGCCGGGGTCGTCCCGCTCGGCCCGCTCCAGCGGCACACCCGCAGCATCAACGACCTGGGCAACCAGTTCATCCCCTTCCACGAGCACCTGTGGGACCTGCTGCACGGCCGGGCCGAGGGCGGCCTTCTCCTCAACTGGCAGTCCGGGTACGGGACTTCGTTCCTGCCCGACCTCGGCACGTATCTCGGCAGCCCGTTCGCGCTGCTCGTCGGGGTCTTCCCGCGCGACCGGATCGACCTCGCGGTGTATGTGATCACCGTCCTGAAGATGGCGGCCGCGGCCGTCGCCATGACGGTGCTGCTCCTCGCGCTGCGCCCGGCGGTCCGGCACCGCTGGGTGGCGGGGGTGCTCGGCGCCTCGTACGCGCTGTGCGGCTGGTCGGTCCTGGAGTCGATCTACAACCCGATGTGGCTGGACGGCCTGATCGCCTTCCCGCTGCTCTGCCTGGTCGGCCACTGGGCCAGGACGGGCCGGCGGCCGGTGCTCGGCCCGCTGGTCGTGGCGCTCGCCTGGATCGCCAACTTCTACACCGCGTACATGGCGACGCTCGGGGCCGGACTGGTCCTGCTCCTCCTGCTGTACGTGGACCGCGGCACGGACCGGCGCGGCCGGGTACGGGCGGTCCTGCTCGCCACGCGGTCGTTCGTGATCGGCATCGGGCTCTCGGCACCGCTCCTCTTCACCATCTATCTGGGCACGAAGCACGCGCATCCGGGCTGGGTGCGGGAGTTCGCGCCGGTGTCCTGGCCGGACTACCTGGCCCGCACCCTGCCCGGCACGTACTCCTTCTCCTCCCCCGCCGTCTACCTCGGCACCGGCGCACTGCTGCTCGCCTGCACGCTCGCCTTCCACCGCGCGGTCCCGCGCCGCGAGCGGTACGCGTGGAGCGGGCTCGCCCTCGCCGTCGCGCTCTCCTTCCAGTGGAAGCCGACCCATCTGGCCTGGCACGCCTTCGTCACCCCCAACGGCAGCCCCTACCGGCAGACCTTCATCCTGTGCGGCATCCTCGTGATCGCCGCCTGGATCTGTCTGTCGTACGGAATCCCCGGGCGCCGCGCGCTGCTCGGCGGGAGCGGCGTGCTCGCCCTGATCGCGGCGGGCGCGGCCTTCAGCGAGCTCATCTCGGCCTGGACGTACCCCCTGTTCGCCCTGGGCCTTGCCGCCATGACCGGCGGCCTGCTCCTGGCCCGCCGGGCTCGGCGGGGACCGACCCTCCTCGCCCTCGCCCTGCTCGCCGGGGCGCAGATCGCGCAGGCGGGCGTGACGGTCGCGTACGGGGACCAGCAGCGGGCGGCCCGCATGGACGGCTATCCCGCCTGGGGCGCCGAGCACTCGGCGCGCGCCGCCCTTGAATCGGACGCCTCGGGCTGGCCCGCCTACCGCACCGACCCCGGGCAGCGCCAGATCACCAACAACGACCCGCTGCTGCTCGGCGGCGAGGGCGGCGCCTACTACTCCAGCCTCACCCCGGAAGTCCTCAACCGTACGATGACCGCGCTCGGCGGCGGCTGGACCTCTCGGGGGCGGGCGATGCAGAGCCTCGACAACCCGGTGACGGATGCGATCTTCTCGGTGGGCGCGCGGGTGCGGGTCGCCCAGAAGGGCGGCGACCCCACCCTCGTCCGGGCCGCCGCGACCCCGCCGCTGGTCACGCTGCGGCCGTCCGGGCCCCAACCGGCTTACGGGAGCAACCCGTTCCGCAACCAGGAGTCGCTGCTCGGCGCCCGGGTCTACACGACCCGCACCCTCACACAGGGCTGCCCCGCCGGGACCGACATCTTCCTTTGGGCGCCCGAACACTTCGGGTCCGCGCGCCTGGGTGACGGCCCGGTCGTCGAAATGCGCGGCGGCGCGCCCAGCCGCCGGGCCCCGCTGATCCCGTTCGGCACGTCGGCGGGGCCGGGCCGCGCTTCCCACATCACCCTGACCCCCGCGGATCGCTCCGCGGAGCTGGGGTGCCTGGACCGGGGGGCGCTGGCCCGGGCGGTGGACCATCTGCGGGCGACGGGCGCGGCCCGGGTCTCGGTCTCGTCCAGCTCGGTGCACGCCGAACTCTCTGCGGGCGCGGCCGGGACTGCGGTGTTCGCGATGCCCCGTATCGCGGGGTGGAGCTGCGCGGTGAACGGTGCGGGTTCTTCCCCGGCGGGCGACTATTTTGGCCTGGTGGCCGTACCGCTGCCGGCCGGGGCTCGCACGGTGGACTGCGGCTTCCGGCCGCCGGGGCTGCGTTCGGGCTCGGCGGTGGGGGTGGCCGCGCTGCTCGCCCTGGCGGGGGTGGGGGCGTGGGGGCCGGTGCGGCGGCGGTTCCGGGCGCAGGGGGTGTAGCTGTGGGGTGCGGCCGGGTGCACTGGGGCTCCGCCCCAGACCCCGGAGGCCCCCACCCCACCCCTTCCCGAAACCCTCCGGGGGTGTGGATGGGCTGAGCTGGACTCCTGGGGCTCCGCCCCAGACCCCGTTCGCGCCCGAAAGGCGCTCGTCCTCAAACGCCGGACAGGCTAGAGATGCCGGTGCTGGCCAGAATCAATGCCGCTAGGGGCGCGGGGCAGTGACATTGTGCGGCTCCGCCGCGTGGGCGCGACCAGCCACCCACGGCCCGAGTCCGAAGGCGGGTTAAGGGGCGCGGGGAACTGCGCAAACCCGGCCCGCACTCAAAACCGCACCCGCACCCAGCGGAACAGGGCTCAGCCTCCCCGGACCTCTCGCTGGTGGGCGAGGGCGCGGCGCAGGTCGGTGGGGTAGGGGTGCTGCGCGCCGTACAGCCGCTCCGCATCCCACAGCAGGGCCTGCAATTGGTGATGCCCCGCCGCATGGTCGCCCACCGCGAGCAGCAGGTGCCCGATCCGATGGCGGATGCCGAACACCCGGGACGGGTCGGCGGCCGCGTACCGCGCCTCGAAGCCGGGCAGCACCGCCCGGTACTCCGCCAGCGCCGCACCCGCCTCGCCCAGTTGCTCCAGGCACTGGGCCGCGTCGTGCCGGAAGTCCAGGGCCTGCGGGTCGGCGGGGCCCGCCTCGGCCGCCCGGTCGGCGGCGAGCCGGCGCAGCTCGGGCAGGGCGCGCCGGTACTGGCCGTCGTCCATCAGCGTCGCCGCGTACTGCTTGCGCAGGATGCGTACGACCGGCGACCGTTCACCGTGCTCGGCCGCCGCGGCGGGCAGGATCGAACCGAGGATGTCGACGGCCTGCGTGATGCGGCCCTCGCCGAGCAGCCGCTTGACCTCGTCGACCGCGCCCGCCACGTCGGGCCGCGGTGGTACAGGCGGTACCGGCGGGGTGACCGGCCCGGGCGCGGGGGCCGTGGCGCGGTCCGGCCAGGGCGCGTGCGGGCGCAGGAACGGCCGGGTCGGGTCGAGCGGCCCCGCGGGCCCCGGACCGCCCCGCGCCGGAAGCAGCGGCACCAGCGCCTCGTACACCTCCTGCGCACAACTCGGCCTGGATTGTGGGTCCTTGGCCAGGAGGCGGAGCACGAGGGCTTCGAGGGATTCGGGGACCTCGGGGCGCAGTCCCCGCACCGGGACGGGCGGTTCGTACAGGTGGCGGTGCAGGACGCCCAGCGCGGTGGACCCCGCGAACGGGACGTCCCCGCTGAGCAGTTCGTGCAGCAGCACCCCGAGCGCGTACAGATCGGTGTACGGGCCGACCGTGCCGCCCATCGCCTGCTCGGGCGCCATGTAGGCGGGCGAGCCGATCGGCGAACCGGTGTGCGTCAGCCGGGTCGTGTCGGAGTCGAGGACGGAGGCGACGCCCAGGTCGAGCACGGTCACCGTGCCGTCCGGCCGCACCATCACATTGCGCGGCTTGAGGTCGCGGTGGACGATCGGCACCGCGTGCACCGCCGAGAGCACCGCGCACAGCTGGGCGGCGACCGCCACCGTCCACGGCCAGGGGTACGGCTCGTGCTCGGCGAGGTGGTCGGCGAGGTCGGCACCCTCGACGTACTGCATGACGAGGTACAGGTCGTCGCCGTCGCTGCCCGCGTCGTGCACGGTGACAAGGCCGGGGTGGTCGACCTGCGCGGTCACCCGGCACTCGCGCACGAACCGGCGCCGCAGCTCGTCCACCTCTTCGGCCGACCCGACGCCCGCGACCCGGTCCGGCCGAAGGAGCTTCACCGCGACCCGGCGGTCAAGACGTTGGTCGTACGCCGTCCACACCTGGCCCATGCCGCCCTGGCCGAGGAGCGCCGCCAGCTCGTAGCGCCCGGCGACGACCCGCCCCTCGGTCACCTGACCTCGCCCTCGGTCCCCTTGCGCAGGTACTGCGACAGCTCGTCGAGCTCGGCCCTGACCTGCTCGATCCTGGGCGCGGCCGGGGCATGCGGCTGCGGGGGCACGGGAGCCGGGGGCGGGCTCGGCACGGGGGTGTCGGCGTACGGGTTCACGTACGGCCCGAACTGCGGGGCCGTGGTCCCCGGTATGTGCGGCGGGCCGTAACGGGCGGGCGCCCCGTACTGGGCGAACGGGTGCACGACGAACGGCTCCTGCGCCGCGTGGCGGATGTCGGCGTACAGGAAGTACGCGGTGCTGGCCACGGCGAGCGCGAGCAGGCCCATCATCCCGACGTCCATCCGCCAGTCGTTCTCGTCGGGGGCGGCCACGATGAAGCTGAAGAAGAAGACGAATACGGCCAGTTGGGCCCAGAACAGCGCCCAGTGCGCCCCGCGCCGGGTCACGATCGCGAGCCGCAGCAGCGCGGTCCACGACAGCATTCCGATGCTGACCAGCGGCAGCAGCGCGAACAGCACGCGCAGCACGATCGCCCCCGCGCCCGAGGGGCGGGGCTGCGGCGGTCCATAGCCGGGGCCGTGCATCGCTGCTCCTGGAACTGGGACTGGGACGGATAGGGGGACTGACACGACCGGGACTGGTCAGGGATACGAGCGTATACACCGGCACTGACAGCGGGCCGGGCGATCCCCCGGCCGGTATCCAACCGTCACCGGAGACCGGCCGGAACCCGGATTCCCCGGATCACCCCGGCCGCCGACCGCACCGCCACACCGTCGCCCCGGCCTGCCTCACCCAGGCCCGGCCGACCCGGCCGCCCCGCCCTCACTCGGGCCCGACGGAACCGTCCGTCAGGCCGTCGTGCAGGCCCTGTACGAGCTGCTCGCCGAGCCGGCCCGCGAGGCGCAGCGCGTCCTCGAACGCGGCGAGCGCCCGGAACCGCTCGCCGTAGCGGCGCTGTTCGGCGAGCGGGAGCCGGGGCAGGTGCAGCCTGCGGACGTCGAGCCGGGAGGCGGTGGTGGCGTAGCTGCTGGCCTGGCGGTTGTTGGCGGTGCCGCGCAGGAACCCGGCGAGGAACCACGCGTCCAGGGCCGCCGGTTCGGGGCGCAGGAGCTGGAGGTTGCGACCGAGGGCGGCGCCCGCACCCGCCTCGTCGACGACCCGGGCTACGGCGCCGCCGCCGAGCACGGGCACCACGACGTCGCCGGTGCGGGTCAGGACCGGGTCTTCGGCGGGCCCTTCGGGCAGGGTGCCCGAGGGCGCGGTGCCGGCCAGTACGTCGTGCTCGGTGAGGACGGCGGGCCCGTCGATACCGGTGCCGGCGCCGCCCGCGCGCAGCACGAGGGCGCCCGCCCGGGCGAGTTCGCCGACGGTGGTGAGCGGCCGGCGGGCGCCCTGCGCGGCGGCGGGCGCGGCGGGCGGGGGGGCCAGTTCGGCGGCAAGGCGCAGGGTGGCGTCGAGGCGTTCGCGCACCGCGTCGAGCGCGGCCGTGCCGCCTTCGGCGGCGGGCGGCGGCAGATGGCGGGCCGGCGCGAGGTCGACGTCGTCGTCGAGGAGCTCGATGACCGGCACCGACCGGCTGACCCCGGGCTGTTCGGCGACCGTGCCGTCGCGGTCGAACGGGGTCCAGGCGTCGAGCACCGCGGCTTGGAGCGCGGGCCAGGGCAGCCGGTCGCGGCCGCCGTCCACCGCGACGCCATCGATCCCGGCGGTGTCGACGAGGAGCAGCTCGGGCGCGGGCCGGGTGGCGGCGCCCGGCCTGCGCAGCACCCACAGGTGCAGCGGGATGCCGTACGGCGGCGCGGCCCCGGCGGGCAGCGCGACGACCGCGCGCAGGGCGCCGCGGCGCAGCAGATCGGCGCGGATCCGGCGCCCGGAGCGACGCGAGGCGGCGGCGGGCGGCATCAGGACGACGGCGGTGCCGCCCTCGCGCAGCCGGGCCAACGCGTGCTGCACCCAGGCGAGTTCGGACTCGGTGCGGGCCGGGAGGCCGTACTCCCAGCGCGGGTCGTAGGCGAGTTCGTCGTGGCCCCAGGCCCGCTCGTTGAACGGCGGGTGGCACAGCACGGCGTCGGCGGCGAGGGTCGGGAAGGCGTCCGCGCGCAGCGAGTCGGCGGCCGCGGTACGGATGGCGGCGGAGCCGGCGAGGGCGAGCCGGAGCCCGGTGAGGGCGGCGAGGTCGGGGTCGGCGTCCTGGCCGTGCGGGGCGACGGCGTCCGGCAGCGCGCACAGCAGCGTGCCGGTGCCGCAGGCCGGGTCGAGGACGCTGCCCGCCGCCCCGACGAGCGCGGCCATGAGCTCGGCGGGCCCCTGCGGAGTGAGCGTGTACTGACGGGGGTTGGCGTCGAGGTGCCGCCCGAGCAGAAACTCGAAGGCCTCCCGGGCCCCGTCTTCGGCGGCGAGCTCGGCGGCCCCGCGGAGCAGCGGCACAGAGGGGGCGAGCTCGGCGGCGCCGGGGGTATTCAGGGAGCGGCTGTGAACAGCGGGGCCGGGGTCGCCGTCCCCGAACCGCTCCCCCAGCACCTCACCGAGCAGTCCCGGCAGCCCCTCCGCGAGCCCCGCGTCCGAAAGAGCGGCCAGCTTGCGCCACTTGGCGGGGTGGTCCCGTACGGCCAGCAGGGCGCAGCCCGCGTGGACCAGGGCCGTGACGGCGCCCGCGGGGTGGGTCGAGAGCTGCTGCCAGACGCGTTCGCGCAGCGGGACCTCGGCCAACTTGCCCTGGGTGCGCAGCCATTGCTCGACTTCGTGGAGCGCGAAGGACGGGCTGGTCTCGGTGCCGCCGACCGGCCTGGGGAAGTCGGCATGCCTGCGGCGCCAGTTGCTGACGGCCGCGCGGCCCACCCCCGCGAGCCGGGCGATGGTGGCCGCGGTCACCTCCGCTGCGTGCTCCGGCACCTGACTGCTCCCCTCGTCCGCGTGATGCCGACCCTACCGAACGGCACCGCAGCGCTCCATACACGCCGTGAACAATCACGATTCAGGCACTTGTGTTGACTCGGTTCACAGGACTCTGCTCTGATGTGCCCGGCCCCGCCACACCTGCCGTTCCGCCCGCCCAGCATCAGCACCCCCAGGGGGAGTTCACGCCATGCGCCGCCGCACCATCGCCACCACCACCGTCCTCTTCGTCTGCGCCACCACGGCCCTGACGGCCTGTTCGGGCTCGGACTCCGGCACGGCCGCCAAGGACTCGGCCGCCCCCAGCGCGCCCGCCGCCGTGAGCCCGGCCGCGGCCGCGTCGAAGGGACCGGACGCGGATCTGACCGGTGGTCAGATACTCACCGACTCGCTCAAGGTCACCCGCCAGGCCACCTCGCTGCACCTCAAGGCGGACATCGCCGACCCCAAGGAGGGCGCCAGCAAGATGGACCTCTCGCTGAACTCCAAGGGCGACTGCACCGGCACGATCGCGCAGGGCAAGGACACCATCGGCATCATCAAGATCGGCAAGACCGTCTACCTGCGGCCCCAGGGCACGAGCAAGTGGACGAAGACGAACACCGCCTCCGCCGACGGCAAGGACCTCGCCTCGGTCTGCGACCTGAACAACTTCCTCGGCGGCTTCCAGGGCGAGGACACCGAGGCCAAGAAGGGCGCGACCACCAAGGTCGACGGCCACCCCGCGATCGTCCTGACCGAGAAGGACGGCGCCGAGGCTTACACGATGGACGTGGCGACCTCGGGCAAGCCGTACCTCCTGAAGATGGTCACCGTGGGCGGCGACAGCCCCGGCACGCTCGCCTTCTCGCACTTCGGCGAGCCGGTCCACGCGGTCGCCCCGACGCGGTCCTCGATCGCGGTCTGACGCACCGTCACAGCTCCCGGGCGGCTCAGCCCGCCGGGAGCTTCTGGTCCGGGCACTCGGCCAGGACCGTCTTCATGGCGGCCTTCTCGGCATCGGTCAGCCACACGCCGTACTTCTTCTTCACGGCCACCTGGTCCGCCACATACGTACAGCGGTACGCCTGGTACGGCGGCAGCCAGGTCGCCGCGTCGCCGTCGCTCTTGCGGCGGTTCGCGCTCGCGTCGACGGCGATCAGGTTGAGCGGGTCGTTGGCGAACTCGGCCCGCTTCTGCTTGCCCCACTGCTGGGCGCCCTTCTGCCAGGCGTCCGACAGGGCCACCACATGATCGATGTCGATCTTGCTGGCGCCGCGCGTGAACTGGATGGACTGCCCGGTGTACGGGTCGTGGACGAGCGTCCCGGACGCCACGTCGCACTTGTCCTTGAACTTCACGTCCTTGAGGTCCCGCTTGAGTATGTCCTCGCGGGTCTGGCAGCCGTTGTGGTCCGTGTCGGTCCAGCCCTTGCCGAACTGGTCACGGCTGTATCCGGTCTTCGGCGCCCGCCCCTTGACGGTGAGCGAGTCGACGGCGGCGAGCGCGGAGCCGGCCGCGCCCTTGGGTCCGGGGGCACCGCTCTTCTTGGCGCCGTCGCCACCGCAGCCGGTGAGGACGAGCGACGCCGCGAGGGCGGTCGCGGGCAGGGCAATTCGGTAGATACGCATCAAGGCGGGCCGTCCTGGGAGCAGTTGGCGGAACCTCGCAATCCTAGGTAGTCCTACCCGTCGGCCCGCGGGCCAATGGTCCCGAAAGGGACAGCCGACCGCCCTTGATCACCACGGCACGACCGGCGTACGGGACCGGGCGCGGCCCGCACGGACCGGCTCACACCGGGCTCCGGCCGGGCGCCGGGCACGGGGAAGGCGGGCGGCGCCGAACGGCGCCACCCGCCTTCCCCGCTCCTCAGGACCCCAGGATCGTGGTGAGGAACTCGCCCGTCCACGCGAGCAGTTCCCTGCCCACCACCGGCTTGCCGCCGATCTTCCCGGCGGTCGGGCGGGGCACCAGGATCTGCCGGGTGGGCGCCTTGATCACCGTACGGGGGTAGAGCCGCTTGAGGCGGAGCTCCTGGGACTCCCTCAAATCCACCGGCGCGAAGCGGATGTTGGGACCCTGGAGCACGATCTCGCCGACCCCGCAGGCGCGCGCCAGCATGCGCAGGCCGGCCACCAGGAGCAGGTTCTCGACCGGCTCGGGCAGCTTGCCGTACCGGTCGGTGAGCTCCTCGCGCACCGCCTTGATGTCCTCCTCGGAGTTGGCCGAGGCGATCGCGCGGTAGGCCTGGAGGCGCAGCCGCTCGCCCGGCGCGTAGTCGTGCGGGACGTGCGCGTCGACCGGCAGCTCGATCTTGACTTCGAGCGGCGCCTCCTCCTGCTCGCCGCCCTCCATCTGCGCCCGGTAGTCGGCGACGGCCTCGCCGACCATGCGGACGTACAGGTCGAAGCCGACGCCCGCGATGTGCCCGGACTGCTCGCCGCCGAGCAGGTTGCCCGCGCCGCGGATTTCGAGGTCCTTCATCGCCACGTACATGCCCGCGCCCATCTCGGTGTGCTGGGCGATGGTGGCGAGCCGCTCGTGCGCGGTCTCGGTCAGCGGCTTCTCCGGCGGGTACAGGAAGTAGGAGTAGCCGCGCTCGCGGCCACGGCCGACCCGGCCGCGCAGCTGGTGGAGCTGGGAGAGGCCGAAGTTGTCGCCGCGCTCGACGATCAGGGTGTTGGCGTTGGAGATGTCGATGCCGGACTCGACGATCGTCGTCGAGACGAGCACGTCGAACTTCTTCTCCCAGAAGTCGACCACGACCTGTTCGAGCTGGCTCTCGCCCATCTGCCCGTGCGCGGTCTGGATGCGCGCCTCGGGCACGATCTCGCGCAGCCGGGCGGCCGCCCGGTCGATGGACTCGACCCGGTTGTGGATGTAGAAGACCTGGCCCTCGCGCAGCAGCTCGCGCCGGATGGCGGCGCCGATCTGCTTCTCCTCGTACGGCCCGACGAAGGTGAGGACGGGGTGGCGCTCCTCGGGGGGCGTGGTGATCGTCGACATCTCGCGGATGCCCGTGACGGCCATTTCGAGCGTACGGGGAATGGGCGTCGCGGACATGGTCAGCACGTCCACGTTGGCGCGGAGCTTCTTCAGCTGCTCCTTGTGCTCGACGCCGAAGCGCTGCTCCTCGTCGACGATGACCAGGCCCAGGTCCTTGAACTTGGTCTCGGACGAGAACAGGCGGTGCGTGCCGATGACGAGGTCGACGGATCCGTCCTTGAGCCCTTCGAGCGTGGCCTTGGCCTCGGTGTCGGACTGGAAACGGCTCAACGCCCTTACGTTGACCGGGAATTGGGCGTAGCGCTCGGTGAAGGTGCCGAAGTGCTGCTGGACGAGGAGCGTGGTCGGCACGAGGACGGCGACCTGCTTGCCGTCCTGGACGGCCTTGAAGGCCGCGCGCACCGCGATCTCGGTCTTGCCGTAGCCGACGTCGCCGCAGATCAGCCGGTCCATCGGGACCGTCTTCTCCATGTCCTCCTTGACCTCGGCGATGGTGGACAGCTGGTCGGGGGTCTCCGCGTACGGGAACGCGTCCTCCAGCTCGCGCTGCCAGGGGGTGTCGGCGCCGAAGGCGTGACCGGGCGCGGCCATGCGCGCGCTGTACAGCCGGATGAGGTCGGCGGCGATCTCCTTGACGGCCTTCTTGGCGCGCGCCTTGGTCTTGGTCCAGTCGGCGCCGCCGAGCCGGTGCAGGGTGGGCGCCTCACCACCGACGTACTTGGTGACCTGCTCCAGCTGATCGGTGGGAATGTAGAGCCGGTCGCCGGGCTGGCCGCGCTTGGCGGGCGCGTACTCGACCAGCAGATACTCACGGGTCGCGTTCTGCACGGTGCGCTGCACCATCTCGATGTAGCGGCCCACGCCGTGCTGCTCGTGCACGATGTAGTCGCCCACCTCCAGGGTGAGCGGGTCGATGGTCTTGCGGCGGCGGGCCGGCATGCGGCCCAGGTCCTTGGTGGCGGTGCGCTGGCCGGTGAGGTCGGTCTCGGTCAGGACGGCGAGCTTGAGCGCCGGGTCGATGAAGCCGTAGTCGATGGCGCCGCAGGCGACCTGCACGACGGACGGCGTCAACTCGCCCAGGTCCACGGCCAGTCGGGCCGCGATGCCCTCGCCGCCGAGGACCTCGACGGTGCGCGAGGCCGGGCCGTGGCCCTCCGTCACGTACACCGTGCGCCAGCCGTCGGCGAGCCACTGCTTGGTGTCGGTGAGCGCGCGCTGCGTGTCGCCGCGGTACGTCTCGGGGGCGTGCATGCCGAGCTTGAGGGTGTCATCGTCGAAGTCCGCCTCGTCGGCGGCGAACGGGGAGACCGACCACCACATCATGCCGAGCTCGCGGGCCCGGTCGCGGACGTCCGCGATGCCCCACAGGGAGGCGGCGTCGACGTCGATGGGCGCCTGCCCCCCGCCCGCGCTCGCCGCCCAGGACGCCTGGAGGAACTCCTGGCTGGTGGCGACCAGGTCGGCGGCTCTGGTCCGCACCCGCTCCGGATCGCACACGACCGCCATCGAGCCCTTGGGCAGCACGTCGATGAGCAGCTCCATGTCGTCGACCAGGACCGGGGCGAGGGACTCCATGCCCTCCACCGCGATGCCCTCGGCGATCTTCCCGAGCAGCTCGCCGAGCTCGGGGTGCTCCTCGGCGAGGGCGGCGGCGCGGGTGCGCACGTCGTCGGTGAGCAGCAGCTCGCGGCAGGGCGGCGCCCAGAGCCCGTGCTCGGCGATTTCGAGGGAGCGCTGGTCGGCGACCTTGAAGTACCGGATCTCCTCGACGTCGTCGCCCCAGAACTCGACGCGCAGGGGGTGTTCTTCGGTGGGCGGGAAGACATCGAGGATGCCACCCCGCACGGCGAACTCCCCGCGCTTCTCGACGAGTTCGACGCGGGCGTACGCGGCGGCGGCGAGCCCTTCGACGATGGTGTTGAGGTCGGCGGACTGCCCGATGCGGAGCGCGACGGGTTCGAGGTCCCCGAGCCCCTTGACCTGAGGCTGAAGCACGGACCTGATGGGGGCGACCACGACGCTGACCGGGCCGGCCGACGGGTCGTCCTTGCTGGGGTGGGTGAGGCGGCGCAGGACGGCGAGCCTTCGGCCCACGGTGTCACTGCGGGGCGAGAGCCGCTCGTGCGGCAGCGTCTCCCACGACGGGTACTCGACGATCTCCTCGGCGGGCAGCATCGAGCGCAGCGCCGCCGCCAGGTCCTCGGCCTCCCGGCCGGTGGCGGTCACGGCGAGCACGGGGCGCCCGGCCTCGCGCGCGAGGCCCGCGATCGCGAAGGGGCGGGCGGCCGGGGGGCCGACCAGGTCGACGTGCATCCGGTGGCCGTCGGTGGCGGCCTTCACCGCTTCGGCGAGCGCGGGGTCTCGTACAACGGCGTCCAGCAGACCGTGCAGGCTCATGAAGGGCATCCATCCCGGGGAGTGGGCAACGCGAACCGCCCGACACGTCGTACGGGCCGGGGCTTCCAGCCTACGACGCCCCACTGACACCCGCCGCCCGCTCCAGCCCCAACCCCCTGGGGCTGCGCCCCGGGCCCCGCCTGCTTTCGGCCGCGGACCGTGCGTGGTTGCTCGCGCAGTTCCCCGCGCCCCTAGCGGGATCGACCCCGGCCCGCACCGGAGCATTTCAGCCCGTCCGGCGATTGAGGACGAGCGCCCTTCAGGCGCGAACGGGGTCTGGGGCGGAGCCCCAGGACCAGCCGACGAGCCGCAGCCGAACGAACTCCCCCGGCGGGTTTCGGGAAGGGGTGGGGCGGGGCCCCCGGGGTCTGGGGCTGAGCCCCAGGGGACCCCCGCCTCGGCGCCCCGAACCGCCCCGCGAAAAAGTCGCCCCGGGGTGTCAACCGCGCGCCGCCCCCAGCGCGTATACCCCCCGAGACCCATCCACCCCCCACGGGAGCACCGCATTGACCGACGAGGAGTTCGAGGAGTTCTACGCTCACTCCGTGAAACCGCTGGTCGGCCAGGTCTACCTGATGACCGGCGACCTCCACGAGGCCCAGGACGTAGTCCAGGAGGCGTTCGTGCGGGCCTGGGGCCGCCGGAGCCACCTCGACGCGGGGGCCGGGCCCCAGGCCTGGGTGCGGACCGTGGCCTGGCGCCTCGCGGTGAGCCGGTGGCGGCGCGGCCGCAGGGCCGCGGAGGCCTGGCGGCGCCACAACCAGGTGCACAGCGCCGAGGCCCCCGAACCCGACCCCGGAACCGTCGCGCTCATCGACGCCCTGCGCGGCCTCTCCGACCGCCAGCGCCGCGTCGCCGTACTGCACTACGTGTGCGACCTGAGCGTGGACCAGGTCGCACACGAGACCGGCATCAGCGCCGGCACCGTCAAGACCCACCTTTCGCGCGCCCGGGCCGCCCTCGCGCCCCGTCTCCTGGAGGAGGAACACGGTGTCTGACTTCCACTCTGACTTCCACCGGGACGAGGAGTCCCTGGCCCGCGCCCTGAAGCGGGCCGCCGACGCGGGCGGCCGCGGCATCGTCCCCGAGCCCGCCGAACGCGTCGCCGCACGCGGCCTGCGGCGCCGCCGCCGCAACATGGCCGCGCTCGCCGCCTGCGCGGTGTGCCTGCTCGCCGGGTCCGGCGCCGCGCTCGGCCTGCGGCTCCAGCAGAGCCCGCCGGTGCTGCCCGCGTCCACCCCGGACGCCGGCACGCCCTCCGCCGCGCAGGGCTCGGGGACGCCGTCCGAGCGGCCCAGCCCCTCCTACTCCGACCCGCCGACGACCGGCTCCGCCACTCCTTCGCGCGCCGTGCCCTCCGGCTCGCCGTCCCCGCCCCCGTCCCCCTCCTTCTCCCTCTCCGACGGCTCCGGATCCGTCACCCCCACCACCCGCCCCCACTGATCCAAGGAACCCCACCGTGTCCGGAGCTCTCCTCACCCTGCCCGAAAACTCCGCTCATACCCCCACAAAACAAGAGAAACAGAACGGGCCTCGGCCCCGAATATCCCCGCCCCCGGCAGCCGATCCCCACCTCCTCGCCGCCGCCCTCTTCCTCGCCTACGCCACCCTCGGCGTCCTGCGCTACCGGCGGATGGAGACTCTCTCCTGGGACCTCGGGATCTTCGAGCAGGTCGTGCGCGCCTACGCCCACCTCCAGACGCCCGTCGCCGATCTGAAGGGGCCCGGCACCGACGTCCTCGGGGATCACTTCAGTCCGGTGACCGCGCTGCTCGCCCCCGCCTACCGGCTGTTCCCCACCCCGGTCACCCTGCTCGTCGCCCAGTCCGCCCTGTTCGCGCTGGCCGCGGTCCCGGTGACCCGCGCCTCGGCCCGGCTGCTCGGGCGCAGGCGCGGGCTCGCCGTCGGGGTCGCGTTCGGGCTTTCGTGGGGGATCCAGCGGGCCGCCGACTTCGACTTCCACGAGATCTGCTTCGCCGTCCCGCTGATCGCCTTCGCCCTGGAGGCGGTGCTGCGCGGACGGTGGCGCGCGGCCCTCCTGTACGCGCTGCCCCTCGTCCTCGTGAAGGAGGACCTCGGCCTGACGACAGCCGCGCTCGCCGTCGTCGTCGCGGTACGCGCCCGCGCCACCTCGCCCCGCGCCGTGCGGTACGCCGTCGCCGTGGCCGCGTTCGGTGCCGTGGCCACCCTGGTCACCCTCACCGTCGTCATCCCCGCCTTCAACTCCTCGGGTACGTACGACTATTGGGGCAAGGTGAACGGCGGCGCGGGCCCGCTGGCCGGCTGGGACGTCAAGGGCCGCACCCTGCTGTGGACGCTGCTCCCCACCACCGGGCTCCTCGCGCTGCGCTCCCCGCTGCTGCTCGTCGCGCTGCCCACCCTCGGCTGGCGCCTCCTGTCCTCGGACGACCACTACTGGTCGACGGACTGGCACTACAGCGCGGTCCTGATGCCGGTCCTCGCGCTGGCCCTAGCCGACGCGGTGGCCACCGCGCGGCACAGCCCGCGCGCCTGGCTGCGTTCGTACGCCCGCGACCTGCCGGTCTGCGCGGCCGCGGCGGCCCTCGCCCTGACGCTCTCGCTGCCGCTGGCCGCGCTGACCGACCCGGCCACGTACCGCAAGAGCCCTCAAGTGGCCGCCGTGGAGCGCCTGTTGGGGACGATTCCGGACGGGGCGACCGTCGAGGCGAACATCGGGCCGATCGCCCGGCTCACCTCCCGCTGCCGCGTCTTCTGGGTCGGCGCAGCGCGCCCCGTGACCCCGGGCTACATCGCGCTCGACAACTCCGACGGCTGGGCGGGCGACCCCGTCCGGTACGCGACAGCACTGCACCCCGGCGCCGTCTACACGGTCACCGGGGTGGCAGGGGGTTACGTACTGCTGAAGCTCGGCTAGGGACTAATCCGTCGCGATCGCGTTCAGGACGTTCATCCTTCCCGCCCTGAACGCCGGGATCAGCGCCGCGAACAGGCCCACGAAGGCCGAGGCCACGAACACCGTGATGATGGTCGGCCAGGGGATTTCCAGGACGCCCATGCCCTCAAGGGCGAGCAGTTTCTGGGCGGTCGTGCCCCAGCCCATGCCGAGCCCGAGGCCGAGCAGCGCGCCGAACAGGGCGATCACCACCGACTCCAGGCGGATCATCCGGCGCAGCTGCCGGCGCGAGAGGCCGATCGCCCGCATCAGGCCGATCTCCCGGGTCCGCTCGACCACCGACAGGGCCAGGGTGTTCACCACACCGAGCACCGCCACGATGATCGCGAGGGCGAGCAGGCCGTACACGATGTTCAGGAGCTGGCCGATCTGGTCCTTCAGGTCCTGCTTGAAGTCGGCCTGGTTCTGCACCTTGTACTGGGGATACGCCTTCAGCGAGTCCTTCAGGGAGGCGTACGCCTCCTTGGCCTTGCCGTCGTCCGCCTTCGCGAACATGATCGCGTTCTTGGGCATCCGGTCGGCGGGGACGTAGCTCGCGGCCGTCGTGATGCTGGTGTACATCGCGGCCTTGTCGACGTTGGTGTCGTCCGAGGTGATCGCCGCGACCTTCAGCCGGGCGGTCCCGCCGTCCTTGAAGGCGACGGTCATCGAGTCGCCGACCTTGACGTGGTGCGCCGTGGCGTAGGTGTCGCCGACCGACATCGCGTTCTTGCCGTACGCGGCGGCCAGGTCGCCGGAAACCACCTTGCGCCGCAGGTCCTGCTGGTACGTCGGGTCGGCGGCGATCAGGTTCTCGTCCTTGGAGGTGCTGCCGTCGGGGGCGGTCACCTTCGCGTCCATGTCCTTGTAGTTGGTGACGTGCTCGATGCCCGGGGTCTTCTTCAGGGCTTCGGCGGCCTGCGGCACGATCGGCTGGCCGGTGCCGGAGGACACGATGAAGTCCGCGCCGACCGACTTGTCGAGCTCGCTGGTGGCCGAGGCGACCATCGAGGAGCCGACCACCGAGAGGCACGCCACCAGGGCGAGGCCGATCATGAGGGCCGCGCCGGTCGCCCCGGTACGCCGCGGGTTGCGCAGCGCGTTGCGCTCGGCCATCCGCCCGACCGGGCCGAACATCCGCAGCACCAGGGCGCTGATCACCCGCACCACGCCGCCCGCGAGGAGCGGGCCGACGACCACGAAGCCGATCAGGGTGAGGACGACGCCGAGGCCGAGCAGGCCCGAACCGGCCGCCGCCTTCGAGGAGTTGGCGCTGGCGAACAGGGCGGCGGTGCCCGCGCCGGTCAGGACCAGGCCGATGGTGGCCCGGATGACGCCGGCCTTGCCGTCGGCCGGGGTGCCGGCGTCGCGCAGCGCGGCCATCGGCGAGATCTTCCCGGCCCGGCGGGCCGGGACGTAGGCGGCGACGACGGTCACCACGACACCGAGGGCCAGGCCGGTCACGGGCGTCGTCCACTTGACGGTGAGGTCACCGGTGGACAGCTCCATCCCGATGGAGCCCATCAGCTTCATCAGGCCGACCGCGAGACCGACTCCCGCGCCCACACCGAGGATCGAGCCGAACACGCCGAGCAGCAGCGCCTCCAGGAGCACCGAGCGGTTGACCTGCTTGCGGCTGGAGCCGATCGCGCGCATCAGGCCGATCTCGCGGGTGCGCTGGGCGACCAGCATCGAGAACGTGTTGATGATCAGGAAGATGCCGACGAGGAAGGCGATCCCGGCGAAGCCGAGCATCGCGTACTTCATCACGTCGAGGAACGAGCCGACGCTGTCCCTGCTGGCGTCCGCGGCCTCCTTCGCGGTCTGGAGCTTGTACGGGCCCGAGCCGAGCTGGGCCGCCACGTTCTGCTTGAGCTGGGTGTCGCTCACCCCGCTCGCCGCGGTGACGTTGATCTGGGTGAACTGGCCGGTGGCGCCCAGGAGTTCCTGCTGGGCGGTCGCGGTGTCGAAGTAGACGATGGCCGCGCCCGGGTTGGTCACCTTGAACGTGGCGATGCCGGTGATCTTGGCGGTGAAGTCGCCGGTGACGGCGATGGTGCGCAGCGAGTCGCCGATCTTCAGGTGGTGCTTGTCGGCGGTGTCGGCGTCGACCATCATCTCGGTCGGCCCGCGCGGGGCGTGCCCGGAGGTGATCTCCATCGCCTTGAGGTCGTTGTCGGTCCAGTTGCCGGCGATGGTCGGGGCGCCGGTGGAGGAGCCCATGTTCTCGTTCTTGGCGTTGACGACCGTGACGCTGGTGCTGCCGACGCCACCCTCGGCCTTGCCCACGCCGGGCGCCTTCTCGACCCGCTGGATCAGGGATGCGGGCAGCGCGTCGGGCTTGCCGGTCCGCGAGGGGGCACCGTCGTCGGAGGCCGACTTGGGGCTGACGGTGACGTCGGAGGAGGTCGCCGCGAACAGCTTGTCGAAGGTGGTGTTCATGGTGTCGGTGAACACGAGCGTGCCGCACACGAACGCCACCGAAAGCAGGACCGCGACGGCGGAGAGCGCCATCCGTCCCTTGTGCGCGAGGAAGTTGCGCATCGAGGTCTTGAGCACGCTCACGAGGTCCGCCCCCGCGCGTCGAAGTCCTTCATGCGGTCCAGGACCGCGTCTGCGGTCGGGCGGAACATCTCGTCCACGATGCGGCCGTCCGCGAGGTACAGCACCCGGTCGGCGTAGGAGGCGGCCACCGGATCGTGGGTGACCATCACGATGGTCTGGCCCAGCTCGTCGACGGACTGGCGCAGGAAGCCGAGCACCTCGGCGCCGGCCCGCGAGTCCAGGTTTCCGGTCGGCTCGTCACCGAAGATGATCTCCGGCCGGGCCGCCAACGCCCGTGCCACGGCGACGCGTTGCTGCTGGCCGCCCGACAGCTGGGTCGGCCGGTGCTTGAGCCGCCCCGCCAGGCCCACCGTCTCCACGACGCGCTCCAGCCACTTCGCGTCCGGCTTGCGGCCCGCGATGTCCATCGGCAGCGTGATGTTCTCCAGCGCGTTCAGCGTCGGCAGCAGGTTGAACGCCTGGAAGATGAACCCGATCCGGTCCCGGCGCAGCTGGGTGAGCTTCTTGTCCTTGAGCCCGGTGATCTCGGTCTCGTCCAGGTAGATCTGGCCGCCGGTCACCGTGTCGAGCCCCGCCAGGCAGTGCATCAGCGTGGACTTGCCGGAACCCGAGGGGCCCATGATCGCGGTGAACTGGCCGCGGGCTATGTCGACATCGACATGGTCGAGGGCGACCACCCGGGTCTCCCCCGATCCGTACGCCTTCACGACCTGCCGCGCCCGGGCCGCGACCGCCGTGCGCCCTCCAGTGTCCCCGTGCCTGGGAATCGTCACAGCCGTTGTCACGGTAATTCTCCTAGGTCAATTTCAGCCAGTCGCTGACGTACGCATCGAGTGTCGGGCCATGCAGGGCCCCCGTGCCCTGGTGCCAGGCGCAGTCTTGAGGTGGGGCTTTCCCCACCCCCGGCCGCGCGCCTCGACGTAAAACCAAGGTAAGGACCGAAGGGATGCCGCCACCTCCTCCGCCGGGACGAACGCCCCCTGCCCCCAAGTAGGGCCCGACCCTTAGGGGTCTCCACCCGTGGGCGGAGTGCGTGTCAGGGCCGCCTCCACCCCTGCCGCGGCTCCAGGCCCGGGTGAGAAGGTGGGTCCCCCAGATGCATGCACAGTGAAGGGATCTCGGTGAGCGTCTCCGACGAAGCACCCGGCACCGAAGCGGCGATACCCGGCGCGGCACCGGACGCCACCCCCACGCGTGGGCGCGGCCCGGTCGTCGCGGCCCTCATGATGGGCATGGCCCTGGCTGCCCTCGACGGCACCATCGTGTCGACCGCCGTCCCCCAGATCGTCGGCGACCTCGGCGGATTCGCCGTCTTCTCCTGGCTGTTCTCCGGCTATCTGCTCGCCGTGACCGTCACCCTGCCCGTCTACGGCAAGCTCTCCGACACCTTCGGCCGCAAGCCCGTCCTCATCGCCGGCGTCATCGTCTTCCTCGCCGGCTCGGTGCTTTGCGCGTTCGCCTGGAACATGGCCGCGCTGATCGCCTTCCGCGTCGTGCAGGGCCTGGGCGGCGGCGCCCTCCAGGGCACCGTC
This sequence comes from Streptomyces sp. NBC_00212, assembly GCF_045206365.1. Lineage (NCBI taxonomy): Bacteria > Bacillati > Actinomycetota > Actinomycetes > Kitasatosporales > Streptomycetaceae > Streptomyces > Streptomyces sp. NBC_00212. The sequence continues at coordinate 5,163,767 of NZ_CP108115.1, read as the reverse complement.
CAGACGATCGCCGCCGACCTGTATCCGCTCAAGGAACGCCCCAAGATCCAGGCCAAGCTGTCCACGGTCTGGGCCGTCTCCGCGGTCGCCGGACCGGCCCTCGGCGGCCTCCTCGCCACGTACGCGGACTGGCGCTGGATCTTCCTCATCAACGTGCCCGTCGGCGCGGTCGCCCTCTATCTCGTCGTCCGCCACTTCACCGAACCCGCCCGGCCGAGGCCCGCCGCCCGGCCCCGCATCGACTGGGCGGGCGCGCTGTGCGTCTTCGCCACCGGCGCCCTGCTGCTCACCGCGCTCGTCCAGGGCGGCGTCGCCTGGCCCTGGCTGTCGACGCCCTCACTCGCCCTGCTCGCGGGCAGCGCCGCGCTCGCGGCGCTCACCGTGTACGTGGAGCGCCGGGCCGCCGAGCCCGTCATACCCGGCTGGGTGTGGCGCCGGCGCACCATCGCCGCGGTCAACCTGGCGCTCGGCGGGCTCGGCCTGCTGATGGTCGCCCCCACCGTGTTCCTGCCCACGTACGCCCAGTCCGTCCTCGGTCTCAACCCCACCGCCGCCGGGTTCGTCCTGTCCGTGATGACGCTGAGCTGGCCGCTGTCCGCCGCGCTCTCCAGCCGCGTCTACACCCGCATCGGCTTCCGCAACTCCGCGATCACCGGCATCGCCCTCGCCGCGCTGATCCTCGCCGCCTTCCCGCTGCTGCCCTTCCCCGGCCGGGCCTGGCAGCCCGCGCTGCTCATGCTGCTGCTCGGCGGCGCGCTCGGCCTGTTCCAGCTCCCGCTGATCATCGGCGTCCAGTCGACGGTGGGCTGGGCCGAGCGCGGCACCACGACCGCGTCCGTACTGTTCTGCCGCCAGGTCGGCCAGTCGGTCGGCGCGGCCCTGTTCGGCGCCATCGCCAACGCCACCCTCGCCGCCCGCCTGGCCCACGCCCCCATGCCGGGCCTGCCCGGCGACCTCGACTCCGTCTCGCACGCCCTGCAACACCCGGCGTCCCTGACCGCCGACGCCGCCGACTACCTGCGCCGGGCGGTGGCGAGCGCGGTCGGCCACGTCTACGTCGGCGCCGCGCTCGCCGCCGTCCTGTCCCTGCTCGTCCTGCTCTTCCTGGCCCCGCGCCGCTTCCCGATCCTCGCCGAGCACGACAAGGACTAACTCCCTTGCAGCACATGGGAGTTGATGGATCAGTCCTCCTCCGGTGTGCGGCCCGTCAGCGTCGCCAGACTGTTGCGTACGTGCGTCATGTGCGCCTGCACCTCCTCGCGGGCCCCGGCGTGCTCGCGCAGCAGCCGCTCCGTCTCCGCCGCGATCCGCTCCTCGGCGGCCCGCGCCTCGGCCACCAGCTCGGCCGCCCGCTCCTCCGCGTCCTCCTGGTCGCGGCGCGCGCTCTCCTCGGCCTCGGCGAACGCGCGCCGCGCCTCCTCCAGGCCCGCCTCGGCGGCGGCGGTCAGCTCGGCGACGGAGGCGTCCAACTCGGCCTCCCGCGCGGCCCGTTCACGCTCGGCGGCTTCGAACGCCTCGGTGCACTCCTGTTCCTGCCCGGCCAGGAACTCCTCGCAGCGCCGGCGCATCTCGTCGAGCGCGTCGGCCGCCTCCTCGCGCTGCTCCTTGGCCTCGACGCGGGCCGCGACCCGCAGCTCGTCCGCCTCGGTACGGGCCGCCAGCAGCGTCTGCTGCACCCACGCCTCGGCCGCCGCGAGCACCCCCTCGCTGTGCGCCCGCGCCGCGTCCCGGATCGCCCGGCCCGCCTCCTCGGCGGCACGCATCCGGCCGGCCGCCGCTTCCTCGGCCCCGGCCCGCAGCGCGTCCGCCTCCTCGACCGTCAGCGCGAACAGCACCCCGGCGCGCCCGCCGAGGCCCTCGTACGTCTGCGGGGAGAGCGCCGTGACCTGCTCGCGCAGGACGGCCGCCTGGGCGCCCATCTCCTTGGCGAGCACGGTGAGCCGGGCCGCCCGCTCCCAGGCCGCGTCCCGCTCCTGCGAGGTCCGCGCCAGCGTCCGGTCGACCTGATCGGGGCGGTAGCCACGGCCCCGGCTGTAGCCGAACGGCTCCGCCGACGGCGGCGGTGGCATCGATGCTGCGCTCATCCTGAAGCCTCTCCTTGGCACCCACGGGCGACCCGGCGTCCCCGTCCTGGCTGATCGGCGCTCACTCACTCACCCTGATCGATCGAATCCTGACCGATCGAAGCGAAGTGGTCATAACGCGACACTCCGCCCACACCGCACGCCCAAGGATGCGCCAATTGGCGTCAGAAGCCGGAATCGCCCAGGTGACACACGCAAGAGGCGCCCACCGCGACCCGCACGGTGAGCGCCTCGGCACAGCGAAAGGCAACGGTCAGAGCAGCCCGTCCCACAACTGCTCAAGCAGCACCGACCACCAGCTCTCCGGCGACGCCAGGGCCGCCGGGTCCAGCGCCGCGAGCTGCGCCTGGAAGTCGACCGTCCAGCGGCCCGCCTGCTCGGGGTTGAGCCCGAACCGCAGCCGCCACATCCGGCCGAGCAACGCGAGGGAGCGCACGAACTCGGGCAGCCCCGAGTTCACGAACTGCGGCGGCACCGACTGCCCGCCGGGCCCCGCCTCCACCGGCACCGCCACGATGTTCGCGGTCCCGTACTGGACACAGATCGCCCGCCCGAAGTCCGAGCCCATCACCAGGTACGAGCCCGCGTCCGCGGCCGGCTGCACACCGCGCTGCTGGGCGAGCTCGGCCAGCGTCGGCACCGGCTGCCCGGGCGCGGCCTGCGCCCAGAAGAACGGCCCGAAGTCCACCGGAAGACCCGCCCACACCAGCGTGACCGCCACGACCTCCGGCACGCCCTGCCGCGACACCGCGCGCTGGTCGAAGCGGAACACACCCTGCGGCCCGAACGCGCCCGCCAGCTCGTGCGCCACCCCCTCCGGCGGCAGCGGCGGCACCGGCTGCACCGCCGGGATCGGCGCCCGCACCGGCTGCGGCCTGGCCGGACCGTCCGCCACCTGCGCCAACTCGCCCTGGTGGGTGAGCAGATGCTGCACACCCTGCCGACGCGAGCCGTGATCCTTGCCGTACGGGGCGACATGCGTGATCCGCACCTGCGGCCACTGCTCACGGATCATCCGCGCGCAGTAACCACCCGGAAGCTCGCACGACTCCAGCTCCGTGTGCAGTTCGAGCACATGGTCGGCGGGCACGTTCATCGCCCGCAGCTCATGGAAGATCTGCCACTCCGGGTGCGGAATGCCCGGCGCCGAACGGCGGATGAGCTGCTGCTCGGACCCGTCGGGCGCACGGTAGCGCAGCACCGCCTGATAACCCGGGCCGACCGTCGGCGGCCCCGCCGGGGGCTGCTGCGGATAGCCGTACGCGGGCGGCGCCTGCGGTACCGGACCACCCGGCGGCATGCCGGGCGGACCGGGCGGCATCGGAGCACCCGGACCACCGGGACCCATCTGCGCGGGCCCCGCGAGCATCGTCGCCGCCTGGTGCACGCCGCCACCGGGAGCGCCGGGAGCACCCGGAACCGCGGGCGGCTGCGGGCCGCCGGGGGGACCGGGCGGCATGGGCGCGCCGGGGGCACCCGGGGCTCCGGGCGGGCCGGGCGGCATCGGGGCACCCGGAGCGCCGGGCGCCCCAGGAGGACCGGGAGGCACCGGGCCACCAGGACCGCCGGGGCCCATTTGGCTCGGGTCCGCGAACATCGTCGCCGCATAGTGCACCCCGCCGGGCGGGGTACCGGGCGCACCGGGAGGGCCCGGCGGCATCGGGGCGCCGGGCGCCCCGGGAGGACCGGGAGGCACCGGGCCACCAGGACCGCCGGGGCCCATTTGGCTCGGGTCCGCGAACATCGTGGCCGCCTGGTGCACCCCGCCCTGCGCGGGCGGCGGCGTCGGCGGGCCGGGCGGCTGGGCACCCTCGGGGCCGAGCTGCGAGACCAGCTGCGTCGGCAGATAACCGCCCGCGGGCGCACCCGGCGGCGGAGTCGAACCCGGCGCGGGAGGAGGCACCGGCACGCCCGGACGGGCACCCGGAGTACCCGGCGCACCGGGCGGCGGCGGAGTCGTCGAACCCCCGCCGCGCACGGCCCGCGCACCCGGCGGCGGCCCGACCGCCTTGCTGGTGGCCGCGTCCGCGATGTCCCCGGCGCCCGAAGACGCGGGGCCGGTGGAGCGGGCGGGCGGGACCGGAGCGGGCGCAACGGGAGCGGGCGCGACCGGCGGCGGGGTCGACCCCGGCGGCGGCCCGGCCTGCGGGTCGAGCGCCGGCGCAAGGGCCGTCGGCGGAAGCTGACTGCCCCCCGCCATCAGCGCGGTCTTCGCCTCGGGCAGCGCCCTCGGCGGGGCCGCGTCCTCCTCGTCCGAACCGGACAGCGAGGGCGCGAACACCGTCGCCGGCAGCGGCACCGAACCGTCGTCCGAACCGGCGTTGGTGTCCGTCCCCGCCCAGGGCGTGGCCCCGGCCGGAGTCCCGGCGGCCGGACCGCCCTGCGAGGCGGCGGCGGGCGCCGGCCACGCGGGCTCGGGAGCAGCGGGAGCGGGGGCGCCGGGAGACGCCCCGGCACCGGGCACACCGGCACCTTGAGAAACACCGGCCCCCTGCGACGCACCGGAACCAGCGCCCTGAGAAGCACCCGAAGCGGCACTCTCGCCCCGCCGGTCCGGAATCCCCAGCTTGTCCGCCGCCTCCTGCAACCACTCCGGCGGACTCAGCAGGAACGACGTCTGGTTCAGATCGATCCGCGCCGGGGGCTCCGGCGCGGGCGGCGCGCCCTCGGGCACCCCGTACTCCTCCTCGTACCGGCGGATCACCTCACCCACCGGCAGCGCCGGCCACAGCGACGCCTCGCCGCTGTCCCGGGCGATCACCAGACGCTGCGCGCCGCCACCGCCCGAAGGCCCGTTCTCGCGGTCCTCCGCCCACACCACGAAACCCAGCTCGAACTCCCGTACCCGCACCTCACGGTGCTGATACGCGGGCACATCGCCGTTGATCCACTCTTCCGCGCGCTCCTGCGCCTGAGCGAAAGTCACCATCGGCCGGCTCACTCCCCTACCGAGGTCGTCTCGACGGCGCGCGCGAAGCCGCCGTCCACCATCAGGTTCGCCACGGTCTCCAGCTCCGGCGGATTGCCCGCGAGCCGCGCCAGGAACGCGTCGAAATCGTCCCCACAGGGCAGCAGCAGCTGCTCCACCCGCTCGTGCACGCTCAGCCCGTCCCGGTCCCGCGCGTCGTCGTACGCGCAGAACCACACCGAACCGACCGCCGAACCCCGCACCTTCACCGCGAGGATCCCGCCCTGGACGAACGCGACGCCCAGATAGTCCTTGGTGAGGTGATCACGCAGACACTTGTTGATGTACACCAGGTCGTTGACCGCCGCCTCCTCACGCACCGTGAAGAACGGCTGGTCCACCAGGAGCCCCAGCTCGGCGTCGAGCGCCGCGCCCATCGGGGCACAACCCCCCGCCGCCTTCAGGAACGACCGGTAGGCACCCGGCAGCCGGTACCCCAAGTCCTCCTCCACACCGAGGAGTTGGGACTCCGTCACCGACACCGAACCCTTCGGCAGACCGAAATGCGCGGGCCGCGTCTCCTGCAGCGGACGCGTACCCCGCTTGCCGTGCTCGACCTGCGCCGTCGCGAGACCGCCGTAATGCCGCAGCAGCGCCTTCACCTCGACCGGCACCAGTTCGAGACGGCGGCCGCCCGGCACGTGATGCCACGTCCAGCCGTGCGGCGTCGCCACCGGAGCGATCGTGTCCCACAGCTCGTGGCCCGCCGCGGCCAGCGCCGCGTTCGCCGACACGTAGTCGGTCAGCCGGAGCTCGTCCACCCCGAAACCCTCGGGCGGCTCCGCGATCTCCGCCGCCGCACGGGCGTACGCCGAGAAGACCGGGAAGCCGTTCTCGTCCACCCGCACCCCTCTGGGATGCCGGGAGGCCCGGACCGGATCCGGGAAGTGCACGACCTGCCCGGCATAGGCCGCGTTCGGTGGCGCGGCATGCTGCCCGAGCCGACCTGTCGTCATGGCGGTTGCCCCCTGCTGCGTGCTCTGCGTCTGGCTGGTGAGGACCAGACTATGCGGTGAGGCAATACCGGGTCCCGGCCCCGCATATCGGTCACCAACCGTCACACCCGCATCACCCTGCGCCCGCGACGCGCGGCTTATCACGCCCCAGCTTCCGTACCAGTACGCACATTTGGCAGGCTGTCCCCGCAACTCGGGGGCGCTGACACGTGCGGCTGAAGCCGCGGCCAGTGGGAGGAACACAGCACCATGCACACCGCACCAGGCGAAACATCAGCAACAAGCGCGATAAAAGGGACACCGGGCGACCCACGCCAGGGGCCGGGCGACCCACGCCAGGGGCCGGGCGACCCACGCCTGGGGTGGAGCGCCACGGCCACCACCGCCGCTCCCTTACTCCGCCACCGCCGCGACGGCATCCTCCCCGCCATCGCCGCCGCCCTCTCCGTACGCGGCGAAACCCTCACCTGTACCGCCGGCAAAGGCGAACAGCCACCGATCCTGCACACCCTCGTACAGGACTACCTCGACACCCTCACCAGCGGCCAACGCGAACGCTTCACCGGCCGCTGCCCCGAAGCCATCCTGCTCTCCCGACACCTGACCGCCGTCGAAACAGGACGCTCCAAACGCGCCCAGCGCAAGCCCCTCACCCACGGCGAGGCCCGCCGCGCCCTCAAACACGCCAAACTCACCGCCCGCCGCATACGCGAGGACGGCGACCCCCTCCACGGCAGCTACGCACCCCCCTGCCGCTCCTGCACCGCCCTGCTCGACCACTTCGGCGTCCGCAGCGTCGAACCCTGAGCCGACCCCACTACCAAAACCTCACGGAAAGGCCGCGGCCGATGCCGGACATCTCCACCACCCGCTTCCCCGTCCCCGTCGACGCCGCCCTGCGCACCGCCGGCTGGCAGCCCGGCCGCTGGGACATCCGCCAGGCCGAAGCCTGGGCCGACGTCCTGCGCGGCCACACCTCGCCCGCGGGACACCGCCACACCGTCTTCCCCGCCGCCGTCGAAGCCTGGGCCGAATTCGGCGGCCTCAGCCTCACCGCCCCGGGCCCCGGCCGCCGCAACGCCCCCGCCGCCCTGCGCTTCGACCCCCTCGCCGGCCTCCACCTCGCCCGCACCCTCGCCGACCTCGGCCGCGCCCTCGAAACCGACATCGCCCCGCTCGGCGAGGAAGGCGACCAGCAGGCCGTACTGGCCATCGACGCCGAAGGCCGCGTCTACTCCCTCGACCACACCGGCGACTGGTACCTCGGGCCCGACATCGACCACGCCCTGAACACCCTCCTCACGGGCACCCAGCCAATCCGCCTGACATCGGGCTGACCCGAACCCATAGCAGGGCCGATGCGGAGGCATATCCAGCCTGTCCGGCGTTTGAGGACGAGCGCCGTTCAGGCGCGAACGGGGGTCTGGGGGCGGAGCCCCCAGGGCCCGGGTGGGGCGCCCCCGGGGTCTGGGGCGGAGCCCCAGGGACGCTACGACACCACCGGAGCCCGGTCCGGCAGCACCGCCGACACCCGGAACCCGCCCGCATCCGTCGCCCCCGACACGAACACCCCGCCCAGCGCCGTCACCCGCTCCCGCATCCCCACCAGACCATTGCCGCCGGACGGCAACCCCGCATCCTCCGTGACCCCGTCCGCAGGACCGTTCTCCACCTGCATCGCCACCTCGGCCTCACGCCGAGCCAGCCGCACCATCACCTTCGCGCCCGCCGCATGCTTGTGCACATTGGTCAGCGCCTCCTGGACCACCCGGTACGCCGTCTGCTCCACCAGCGCGTCATACCCCCGCGCCTCCCCCTGCACCATCAGCTCCACCACCATCCCGGCCTCCCGGGACTGCCCCACCAACGCCTCGATGTCCGCCAGACACGGACCCTCCTCCGCAGCGGCGGCGGCAGCCGCGGCAGCCACCCCCACCGCCGCCAACGGCACCGGAGCCACCCGCACCGCCACCGGCCGCTGATCCGCCGCCCGCAAAACCCCGAGCATCTCCCGCAACTCCGTCAACGCCTGCCGCCCCATGTCACCGACCAGCGCCGCGTTCTTGACCGCCTTCTCCGGATCCTTGCGCGCCACCGCCTGCAACGCCGCAGCGTGCACCACCATCAACGACACCCGGTGCGCCACCACGTCATGCATCTCCCGGGCAATCCGCGTCCGCTCCTCCGTACGCGCCCACTCCGCCCGCTCCTCGGCCCGGTCCGCGAGCAGCGACAACTCCCGCTCCAGCGAATCCGCCCGCTCCCGCAACGACTCCATCAACCGCCGCCGCGCCCCTATATACAGCCCGTACAGCAGCGGCGGACCCGAGATCCCGAGCGACATCACCAGCGACACCAGCGGCACGTACCAGCGCCCCGGGTCGTAATCACCTCGCGCCACGCTCTGATGCATCCGCACGAACGTGACGATGAACGTCCCCGCCACCGACATCCCCGCCAGCGCCGCCGTGATCCGGCGCGGCACATCCGACGCGGCCAGCGTGTACAGCCCCACCACGCTCAGAATGAAACCCATGCTGGCCGGCGTCACCGCGATCGACACCAGCACCACGGCGATCGGCCACCGCCGCCGAAGCACCAACGACGCCCCCGCGGCAAGCCCGAGCAACACCCCGGCCGGCACGGGCAACCCCGCGTCCCCCGCGAAACTCACACCCTCCAGCGCACATTCCAGCGCGGAGATCAACCCGAGCAGCACATCCAGCACCGCGCTGCGCCTGCGTTCCCACCACCACCAGCCACGGGAGGTCAACCCCGTGGCTTCCTGGTAAGCCCCCGTTGCGGTCATAGCACCCAGACTACGGGCGAGCGCGAACGTTTTTCCGTCGGCGTGCGCAGCACGAAATCCCCTCGAACACGCCAGAAATCGTCGATCATCCCCTGATGTAGTGAATCGCCCGCCTATTCGAGCGGACATCCGCATTCCGGACGAGCGTGTCCGTATGACATCGACCACACCCGGCAAATACGCCGACTTCGAGGCCCTGCGCGAGCAGGCCGTCGCCCTGCGCCGAGAAGGCCTCAGCCGCCGCCAGATCCGCGACCGCCTGTTCGTCGACAACAACGACCTCCTGAACCGCCTCCTGAACGGCGAACCGGCCCCCGAGTGGACCAAGCGCCCCAACGCCAAGGACGACCTCCGCGACCGGGCGAGAGAGCTCCGCGCACAGGGCATGACGTACGACCAGATCCAGGTCGAGCTCGGCTGCTCGAAGAGCTCGATATCCCTGTGGGTCCGCGACCTCCCCAAGCCGGACCGCACCCGCACCCCGGAGGAGGCGTCGGCGATCGCCCGGCGAGGCTGGGAGGCGACGCTTCAGCGGCGCGAGGAGGAGCGCCAGCAGGCCAAGGAGGACTCGGCGGCCGACGTCGGGGAGCTGTCCGATCGGGAGCTGTACCTCGTCGGCGTGGTCCTGTACTGGGCAGAGGGAGCAAAGGACAAGCCCTGGGCCCGCCGGGAGTCCCTGAAGTTCATCAACAGCGACCCGAACGTGATCGAGCTCTACCTGAAGTGGCTGGGGCTGCAGGGCGTCACGCCGGAACGGCTCCGTCTCTGCGTCAACATTCACGAGTCGGCCGACGTGGAGGAAGCGACGCGGTTCTGGGCGGAACTGACAGGCCTCGACCCCGCCAGCTTCAACAAGCCCGTACTCAAGCGCCACAACCCGAAGACACTCCGGAAGAACACCGGCGACACGTACCGGGGCTGCCTCGCGATCTATGTCCGGGATAGCGTCGATCTGTACCGTCGCATGGAAGGCGCCTGGTACGGCATAGTAGGGGCTGCCCTCTCGACCGGTGAGTCGAAACGGACATAGAGGGCAGACCATCCCAGGTCGTCTAATGGCAGGACAAATGGTTTTGGTCCATTGAATGAGGGTTCGATTCCTTCCCTGGGAGCTCAAAAGTTCGGGTCCTGACTGTCCCAGTCAGGACCCGCCGCGTTTTCCCCCGCCCCCACCCCGATTTCATCCGCGAAACCCCCCGGTATCCTTCGGGTGTCCACCCCCCGAAGCCGAAGGGCACCTCCGTGAGCGCAACCCGCCCGGCCGCCGTCGTCGTCCTCGCCGCGGGTGAGGGCACCCGCATGAAGTCGGCCACTCCCAAGGTTCTGCACGAGATCTGCGGGCGCTCGCTCGTCGGCCATGTCGTGGCGGCCGCTCGTGAGCTGGACCCCCAGCACCTCGTCGTGGTCGTGGGCCACGCCCGCGAGCAGGTGTCCGCCCACCTCGGCGCGATCGACGCCGAGGCGCGCACCGCGGTCCAGTACGAGCAGAACGGCACCGGCCACGCCGTCCGGATGGCGCTGGAGGAGCTGGGCCAGACCATCGAGGGCACGGTCGTCGTGGTGTGCGGCGACACCCCGCTGCTGACCGGCGCGACGCTGGCGGAGCTGACCCGTACGCACGAGGCGGACCGCAACGCGGTCACCGTGCTGACCGCCGAGGTCGCCGACTCCACGGGCTACGGCCGCATCGTGCGGGACAACGTCTCGGGTGCGGTCACCGCGATCGTCGAGCACAAGGACGCGAGCGAGGCGCAGCGCGCGATTCGTGAGATCAATTCGGGTGTGTTCGCGTTCGACGGCGCGTTGTTGGCGGATGCGTTGGGGAAGGTGCGGACGGACAACAGTCAGGGTGAGGAGTATCTGACTGATGTGCTGGGGATTCTGCGTGAGGCGGGGCATCGGGTCGGTGCGTCGTTGGCGGGGGATTTCCGGGAGATTCTGGGGATCAACAATCGGGTGCAGTTGGCCGAGGCGCGTCGTTTGCTGAATGACCGGTTGCTGGAGCGGGCGATGCTCGCGGGTGTGACGGTGGTGGATCCGGCGTCGACGTTCGTCGATGTTCAGGTGACTTTCGAGCAGGATGCCGTGGTGCTTCCCGGTACTCAGCTGCTGGGGACGACTCACCTGTCTTCGGGTGCCGAGGTGGGTCCCAATTCGCGTCTGACGAACACGGTCGTGGGCCGGGACGCTCGGCTCGACAATGCGGTGGCGTACGACTCGGAGGTGGGTGAGGGTGCGACGGTCGGCCCGTACGCCTATCTGCGGCCGGGTACGCGCCTCGGGGTGAAGGCCAAGATCGGTACGTACGTCGAGACGAAGAACGCGACGATCGGTGAGGGGACGAAGGTTCCGCATCTGTCGTATGTGGGGGACGCGACGATCGGTGAGTTCACGAACATCGGCGCGGCCAGCGTGTTTGTGAATTACGACGGTGAGGCCAAGCACCACACGACGATCGGCTCACACTGCAAGACGGGTTCGGACAACATGTTTGTTGCTCCTGTCACAGTGGGGGACGGTGCTTACACCGCTGCGGGTTCGGTGATCACGAAGGATGTGCCGCCGGGTTCGTTGGCTGTCGCCCGTGGCCAGCAGCGGAATATTGAGGGTTGGGTGGAGCGCAAGCGTCCGGGAAGTGCTGCCGCGCAGGCTGCTCAGGCTGCGGCCGAGCAGTCGGGTGGGGAGAACTGACCGGATTCGGGCGCGTCTTTCACGGCGTACCGTGATAGACGCGACAGGTGCACATATTCGGCTGGCTCGCCGCGACAGGGACCGCGCGGGTGCAGCGGCATCGAACACGTCTGAGGAGACTGTGCTGTGACCGGGATCAAGACGACCGGCGAGAAGAAGTTGATGCTCTTCTCCGGCCGCGCCCACCCCGAGCTGGCCGAGGAGGTTGCGCACCAGTTGGGTGTGGGCCTCGTGCCGACGAAGGCCTTCGACTTCGCGAACGGTGAGATCTACGTTCGTTTCCAGGAGTCGGCGCGTGGTGCGGACTGCTTCCTGATCCAGAGCCACACGGCTCCGATCAATAAGTGGATCATGGAGCAGCTCATCATGATCGACGCGCTGAAGCGCGCGTCGGCCCGCTCGATCACGGTGATCGTGCCGTCCTACGGCTATGCCCGTCAGGACAAGAAGCACAAGGGCCGTGAGCCGATCTCGGCGCGTCTGGTGGCCGATCTGCTGAAGACGGCGGGTGCGGACCGCATCCTCACCGTCGACCTGCACACGGACCAGATCCAGGGCTTCTTCGACGGTCCGGTGGACCACCTCACGGCGCTGCCGGTGCTGGCGGACTACGTGGGTGCGAAGGTCGACCGCTCGAAGCTGACGATCGTGTCTCCGGACGCGGGTCGCGTGCGGGTCGCCGACCGTTGGTGCGACCGTCTGGACGCGCCGCTCGCCATCGTGCACAAGCGCCGTGACAAGGACGTCGCGAACACGGTGACGGTGCACGAGGTCGTCGGTGATGTGAAGGGCCGCGTCTGTGTCCTGGTCGACGACATGATCGACACGGGTGGCACGATCTGCGCCGCTGCCGATGCGCTGTTCGCGCACGGTGCGGAGGACGTCATCGTGACGGCGACGCACGGCATCCTGTCGGGTCCGGCCGCGGACCGTCTGAAGAACTCCAAGGTGAGCGAGTTCGTGTTCACGAACACGCTGCCGGATCCGTCGGATCTGGAGCTCGACAAGATCACGGTGCTTTCGATCGCTCCGTCGATCGCCCGCGCGGTGCGCGAGGTCTTCGAGGACGGCTCGGTGACGAGTCTGTTCGAGGAGAACTAGCTTGTAGTTGTTGGGAGTTGGGGCCGCGTCCGGTTTCGGGCGCGGCCCCTTCTTCATGCCCTGGTGGGTGTGGCGCGCAGCGCGTCGACGGCGATTCTGGCGGCGCGTCCGATGGCGGCGTCGGCGGCGGGCAGGGTGGCGGCGGTGGAGGCGGCGCGGGTGAAGACGGCGACGGCGTAGCGCCCGCCGTCGGGGTATTCGACGACCCCGGCTTCGTGGCGGAGCGTGGGCAGGGTGCCGGTTTTGCCGCTGACGTGTACGTCGTCGAAGGGGAAGCCGGAGGCGAGGCGGTGGCTCCAGGCCTGGACGCCGAGGATGGCGCGGAGTTCGTCGGCCCAGGGTTCTTGGCAGAGCTCGTCGCGCCAGACGGCGGCGAGGAGGGCGCAGATTTCTCGGGGGGTGGAGCGGTTGGTGCGGGTGGGATCGAGGACGGTGAGGCGGGCGACGGCGGCGGGGTCGACGAGGGCTGCGGGGCCGCTGCGGCCGGTGTCGGTGACCATCGTGGCGTAGAGGCCGGCCTGGTTGTGGACGGCGATGGTGCGGGTGAGTCCGAGGGCGTTCATGGTGGCGTTGACGGTGTCGAGGCCGAGGTGGTCCCAGAGGAGGTCGGCGGCGGCGTTGTCGCTGACGGCGATGGCGAGGGAGGCGAGGTCGCGCAGGGAGAGGCGGGCGGCGTCGCGCATGACGGCGAGGCCGGTGGGGCCGGGGGCGCGCCCGCCTGCGGGGATGTCGAGGGGGGTGGTGGGGTCGATGCGTCCGGCGGCGGCTTCGCGGTAGAGGGTGGCGACGAGGCACAGCTTGTGGACGCTGGCGGTGGAGACGGGGGTGTCGGCGGCCAGGGTGATGTCGGCGCCGGTGTCGATGTCGGTGGCGCAGAGGGATCCGGTGATGCCGGCGTCGGTGAAGGCGGCGGTGATGCGGCTGCGTACGGGGGTGTTCACAGCGGGAACTCCGATGCGGGGCGGGGGAAGAGGCGCCGCTGGGTGGCGGTGGGGGTGAGGCCGGCGGTTTCGCGCAGGACGTCGTGGGCGGCTTCGGTGAAGAGGCGGACGGCGGGGCCGTCGCGTCCGGCGGGCCAGGCGGTGGAGGTGCGCCAGGTGAGGGGGTTGGCGTGCAGGGGGCGCCAGGTGGTGCCGGGTTCGGGGGCCGGCCGGGGCAGGAGGGCGACGACGTGGGTGCCGGACAGGATGAGGGCGCGGGTGAATTCGATGCCGGCGACTTCGCGGACGGCGCTGGGGGTGCAGCCGTGGCGGGCGCAGGCGGTGAGGGTTTCGTCGTGGAGGGCGGGGGCGTCGGCGCGGGGGAAGAGGACGAGTTCGCGGCCGTCGAGTTCGCGTACGTCGATCTCGGTGTGGGCGGCGAGGGGGTCCTGGTCGGCGAGGAGGGCGCCGAGTGGCTGGTGGAGTTGGGGGCCGAAGCCGAGGCCGGTCGCGGGGCAGGGGTGGCGGACGATGCCGGCGTCGAGGGTGCCCGCGGTGAGTTCGGCTCTCTGGTCGGCGGTGCTGAGTTCGCGGAGGTCGAGTTCGCCGCCGGGGCTGCGGTCGCGGTAGGCGGTGAGGAGGGCGGCGATGGTGGCGCCGCCGAGCTGGGGCGGGACGGCGGCGCGCAGGGTGCCTGCGGCGCCTCCTTGGACGCGGCCGACGAGGGTGCGCAGGCGGTCGGCGGCGTCGAGCAGGGGGTCGGCTTCGGCGAGGACGAGGCGGCCCGCCGGGGTGAGGGTGGCGCCGGTGCGGCCGCGGTCGAGGAGGCGGACGCCGAGTTCGCGTTCGAGGCGCTGGATGCGCTGGGAGAGGGAGGGCTGGGCAACGCGCAGGCGTTCGGCGGCGCGGCCGAAGTGTTGTTCTTCGGCGACGGTGCGGAAGTACCTGAGGTGCAGCAGCAGGTCCATGAACAGCAAGGATAGGCGAACGCCTATGAGGCAGGATTCGACAACAGAGCCTCCCCGGCTGATCCAATTGGGCGGGTGGGGGGGTGGCCGGGTAGCCTGGGGAAGTTGCTCGGCGAGGGAGGCCGTACCTGAGGTACGGCGGTCCGTTATCGACGCGCTCTTCGTAGCAGGCCAGTCGTGGCCGGGTGACCACCATTTTTGGATCATCTTCTACGAGGAGTGCACATGGCTGAGATCAAGCTCGCCGCCGACGTCCGTTCCAGCTTCGGCAAGGGCGCCGCCCGCAGCATCCGCCGTGAGAACAAGGTTCCCGCTGTCATCTACGGTCACGGCACCGAGCCGGTCCACGTGACCCTGCCGGGCCACGAGCTGCACCTGGCGCTGCGTACCGCGAACGTCCTGCTGTCCCTGGACATCGACGGCAAGACCGAGCTCGCCATCCCGAAGGCCGTCCAGCGTGACGCCATCAAGGGCTACCTGGTCCACGTCGACCTGCTGCTCGTCAAGAAGGGCGAGAAGGTCACGGTCGAGGTCGCGGTCGAGACCGAGGGCGACCTGGCCCCGGGCAGCTTCCTGGTCGAGAACGTGCTGAACACGCTCTCCGTCGAGGCCGAGGCCACCCACATCCCGACCTCGGTCACCGTCTCCATCCAGGGCCTTGAGGCCGGCGCGGCCATCCACGCCAAGGACATCAAGCTCCCGGCGGGCACCACCCTGGCCACCGACCCCGAGGCCGTCGTCATCCAGATCCTGGCCGCGCAGGCCGAGGAGCCGGCCGCCGAGACCGAGGCCGCCGAAGGCGCCGAGGCCTGAGCCGCACGCTCTGCCTGAGATCCGTGCCGGGCACGGACTCCGACGGGGTGGCGGGCCACAATGGCCCGCCGCCCCGTTTTTTCTTTGTCCATATGTTTCGTCCACATGTTTTGTCCCTTCGTGAGGAGACGCAGTCCCCATGACGACCGACGCGAACGCACCCTGGCTGATCGTGGGCCTGGGCAATCCGGGTCCGGAGTACGCCGCGAACCGGCACAACGTCGGGTTCATGACCGTCGATCTGCTCGCGGAGCGCATGGGCGGCAGGTTCAAGGCGCACAAGGCGCGGGCGCAGGTCGTGGAGGGACGGATCGGTCCGCCGGGTCCGCTGAACCGCCGGGTGGTGCTCGCCAAGCCGTTGTCGTACATGAACCTTTCGGGTGGTCCGGTGACGGCGCTGCGCGACTTCTACAAGGTGCCGGTGGCCAACATCGTCGCGGTCCACGACGAGCTGGACATCGACTACGGGGTGCTGCGGCTGAAGCTGGGCGGTGGGGACAACGGGCACAACGGCCTGAAGTCGATCACGAAGTCGCTGGGTGCGGACTATCACCGGGTGCGGTTCGGGATCGGGCGGCCGCCGGGGCGGATGCAGGTGGCGGACTTCGTCCTGAAGGACTTCTCCTCGACGGAGCGCAAGGAGCTGGGCTACTTCGTGGACCGGGCGGCGGACGCGGCGGAGGCCTTGGTCATCGAGGGCCTGGAACGAGCCCAGTCGACGTACAACTCCTGACAAGGCATGGCAGAGCGGCGCCGATTGCTGGGTAGAGGTTGACCGAGCGCATCCACAGCCGTCAGGATCGCGCCCCATGACGAAACGGAGCCGTACCTTCCTGCTGTACGTGCGCCGGGCCGCGATGGCCCTGGTCGCCGCGCTGCTCGTGGTCGCCGGGTTCTGGTCGTCGTGGGGCACCGCCCAGCACGTGGTCCTGGCGAAGGGCCGCGACCACGGCACGCTGACGGTGACGAGGTGCGCGGACGACGTGTGCACCGGCCCCTACCGGCCCTCGCCGGGCTCGTCGGCGCACCCGGGCATGACGATCGCCGAGTCGGTGGCGGTTCGGCGGGGCGACCACATACCGGTGGTCGTGAAACCGGGCACGGCGGAGGCGGTACGCAGCGGGGCGGCGGGCCTCCTGTACGCATGGCTGCCGCTGGCGGGGGCGCTGCTGCTCGCGGCGCTGGTGGTAGGCGGGGGCCTGCGGATGCCGCGGACGGCGTGGGTGACGGGGTTGGTGGGCGCGGCGACGATGGCGGCGGCATTCATCGCCCTGTAGCTTCCGGGGGCGCTGCCCCCGACCCCCGCTCTTCGGCCTGCGGACCGTGGGTGGCTGAGCGCGCAGTTCCCCGCGCCCCTAGCAGGATCCGGTGCAGGCACCCCGGGCTGCAGCCCGAACCCCGTAGCCCGTCAACCTGCGGACCGTGCATGGTTGCTCGCGCAGTTTCCCCGCGCCCCTGAGCAGGATCCCTCGCAGGCATCCCCTGCGCTGCGCCCTGCCACCCCAACCGCCCTTCGGCCTGCGGACCGTGCGTGGTGCTCGCGCAGTTCCCCGCGCCCCTGTAAGGCACCCGGCACTCCCGGTCGCGCACACGCGGCGAAGCCGCACATGTCACAGCCCCGCGCCCCTAGCAGGATGGTGCTGGCCCGCACCGGGGCATTTCAGCCCGTCATGGGGGTCCCCCCTGGCCCTTAAGGCCTTGGGGGAGTTTGAGGACGAGCGCCCTTCAGGCGCGAACGGGGTCTGGGGCGGAGCCCCAGGACCAGCCTCCGCCCCTTCCCAACCCCCGGAGGGTCTGGGGAAGGGGCGGGGTGGGGAAAATCAGCCCGTGTTGCGCAGGCCCGCTGCCACGCCGTTCACCGTGAGGAGAAGGGCCCGGGACAGCAGCGGGTCCGCCGCCTCGCCCCGCTCCGCGGCCGACCGCTGGCGGGCAAGGAGCGCGACCTGAAGGTAGGAGATCGGGTCCAGATACGCGTCCCGGATCGCGAAGGTCTGCTGCAACACCGGGTTGGCGCCCAGCAGTTCATCGCGCCCGGTGATCCGGAGGACCTCCCGCACGGTCAGCTCGTGCTCCGCCTCGATCGCGGAGAACACGTGCTTCAGTTCGTCCGGCACGAGCGTGTCGACGTAGTGCCGGGCGATCCGCAGGTCCGTCTTCGCGAGCGTCATCTCCACGTTGGAGAGGAAGTTGCGGAAGAAGTGCCAGCGCTCGCTCATCTCGTCGAGCACCGTGTCGAGCCCGGCCTCGCGCAGCGCCTTGAGGCCCGAGCCGACGCCGTACCAGCCGGGCACGATCTGCCGGGACTGGGTCCAGCCGAAGACCCACGGGATCGCGCGGAGCCCGTCGAGGCCGGCACCCGAGTCGGGGCGGCGCGAGGGCCGTGAGCCGAGGTGCAGCTCGGCGAGCTGGTCGACGGGAGTGGAGGCGAAGAAGTAGGCGGGGAGGTCCGGGTCCTCGACGAGCTTGCGGTACGCCGAGTGGGCCGCGTCGGACACCGTGTCCATGGCCGCGTCCCAGCGGGCGAGCGCCTCGTCGGACTGGCGGGGCGCGGTGTGCAGGGCGGATGCCTGGAGCGTGGCCGCCACCGTGAGCTCCAGGTTCTCCCTGGCCAGCGACGGGATGAGGTACTTGTCGGAGATGACCTCGCCCTGCTCGGTGACCTTGATCTCGCCCTCCAGGGTGCCCCAGGGCTGGGCGAGGATGGCATCGTGCGAGGGGCCGCCGCCGCGGCCGACGGTGCCGCCGCGGCCGTGGAACAGCCTCAGCCGGACTCCGTAACGGTGAGCGACATCCCTCAGCCTCCGCTGGGCGCGGTGGATCTCCCACTGGGAGGTGGTGATGCCGCCGAACTTCGAGGAGTCCGAGTAGCCGAGCATGACCTCCTGGACGTCGCCGCGGAGCGAGACGAGGCGCCGGTAGGAGGGGTCGGCCAGCATTTCGTCGAGGATGACGTCGGCGGCGCGCAGTTCGTCGGTCGTCTCCAGGAGCGGCACGATGCCGATCTTGGCCCAGCCGCCGTGCAGGTCGATGAGGCCGGCCTCGCGGGCGAGGACGGCGGCGGCGAACACGTCGTCGGCGCCCTGGCACATCGAGATGATGTACGACTCGATGACCTCGGGCCCGAACCGCTCGAAGGCTTCCTTGACGGTGCCGAAGACGCCGAGGGTCTTCTGTCCGGCCGCGTCCAGCGGGGCCGGGGTGGGCGCGAGCGGGCGGCGGGAGCGGAGCTCCTTGGCGAGCAGCTTCTGCCGGTAGTCGCGCGGCATGTCGGCGTAGCGCCAGGACTCCTCGCCGAGCCGGTCGAAGAGCTGGCCGAGCGCGTGGTGGTGGGCATCCGCGTGTTCGCGTACGTCCATGGTGGCGAGCTGGAGGCCGAACGCCGCGAGCGTGCGGATCGTACGGTCCATGCGGCCGTCGGCGAACAGGGCGCCGCGGTGTTCGCGCAGGGAGGTCTGGATGAGGGTGAGGTCGGTGAGCAGCTCGGCCGTGCCGAGGTAGTCGCGGCCCGGCTGGTGCGGGGTGCCCTTGGCGAGCCGGTCCTTGGTGTGGACGAGCTTCTGCCGGATTGCGGTGGCCTTGAGGCGGTAGGGCTCCTCGGCGTTGAGGCGCTTGTAGCGGGGGCTGATCTCGGGGAGGGCTTCGAGGTCGGCCTGGAGGGAGGAGAGCAGCTCTTCGGTGGCTCCGGCGTAGCGGATGGAGTTGGAGAGCAGCCCGCGCAGGAAGTCGATCATTTCGAGCGCGTCGTTGATGCCGTGCTCGTGCTGGAGGATCAGCACCTCCCAGGTGACCGCGGGGGTCACGTTGGGGTTGCCGTCGCGGTCGCCGCCGATCCAGGTGCCGAAGGTGAGCGGGCGGGTGCCCGGGGGCAGCTCGACGCCGACGCGCTCCAGTTCGGCCGCCAGGTCCTCCAGTACGTCCCCGACGGCGCCGGCGTGCAGCTCGTCGAGGTAGTAGATGGCGTTGCGGGCCTCGTCGGCCGGTTCGGGGCGTACGACGCGGAGCTCGTCGGTCTGCCAGATCAGGTCGATGTTCTCGGCCAGGCGCAGGTCGTGGCGGCGCCGGTCGGAGTCGATGACCGGGGTTTCCAGGAGCTCGGCGATGCGGCGCAGCTTGTTGAGGACGGAGCGGCGGGCGGCCTCGGTGGGGTGGGCGGTGAAGACCGGCCGCACGTTGAGGTTCTTGACGCTCTCGCGGACGTGCTCGGGGTCGCCGTCCTTGAGCATGTCGGCGGTGCGGGCGAGCAGGCTGCCCTCGGCGGCGCGGTGGGCGCGCAGCTCACGGCCTCGGTGGACCTGTTCGGTCACGTTCGCGAGGTGGAAATAGGTGGAGAACGCGCGTACCAGCTTGGCGGCGGTCTCGACTTCGGTGCCGCCGAGGAGTTCGGCGGCTGCTTCGCCGTCGCTCCGGGTCAGCGCGCGGACCCGCTCGACAAGCTCAAGGAGCTCGGGGCCCTCCTGTCGGACGAGGGTCTCGCCCAGCAGGTCACCCAGTCGGCGGATGTCGGCGCGCAGCTCGTGGCTGGCGGAGGGGGTCTGGTCGGCACTGCTCACAGGTGCGGCTCCTTGCAGTGTTTGAGCACGTCTGGAGGGTTCTGGAGGCTTGCGGACCGCGCTGTCCGACGACACCCAGGATAGGTGTCCCGTTCCGCCCCGCCGTCCACGGGCTCTTGTCCCGGGCCACGGCACTGCCATACTTACGTTGCCGTAGGTTACGCAACCGTAGCCAGGCAATCCCTCTCGAATTCCTCACCCTGCCGGGGGTACTCCCCATGACCACCAGTCCCGATCTGCTCAAGTCGCCGGACGAACCTCCGGTGCCGTCCGCGACGCTGGGCGGCGAAAGCAAACGCTCCATCGAGCAGATCGCTCTGCTGCTCTTCATCACGGTGCCCTTCGTGGCGCTGCTCGCCGCGGTGCCGCTCGCCTGGGGCTGGGGGGTCAGCTGGCTCGATCTCGGCCTCCTCGTGTTCATGTACTACCTGGGCTGCCACGGCGTGACGATCGGTTTCCACCGCTATTTCACGCACGGCTCGTTCAAGGCGAAGCGGCCGCTGCGGATCGCGCTCGCGGTCGCGGGCTCGATGGCGGTGGAAGGGCCGCTGGTGCGCTGGGTGGCCGATCACCGCAGGCACCACAAGTTCTCGGACGCGGAGGGCGACCCGCATTCGCCGTGGCGGTTCGGCGAGACGCTGCCCGCGCTGATGAAGGGCCTGTGGTGGGCGCACATCGCCTGGATGTTCGACGAGGAGCAGACCTCGCAGGAGAAGTACGCCCCGGACCTCCTGGCCGACCCGGCGATCCGCCGCATCTCGCGCGACTTCGTCTACTGGACGATCGTGTCCCTCGCGATTCCGCCGCTGGTGGGCGGTCTGGTGACGATGTCGTGGTGGGGCGCGTTCACGGCGTTCTTCTGGGGCTCGCTTGTGCGGGTCGCGCTGCTGCACCATGTGACGTGGTCGATCAACTCGATCTGTCACGCGGTGGGCAAGCGGCCGTTCAAGTCGCGTGACCGCAGCGGCAACGTGTGGTGGCTGGCGGTCCTGTCCTGCGGCGAGTCGTGGCACAACCTGCACCACGCGGACCCGACGTCGGCCCGGCACGGGGTGATGCGCGGGCAGATCGACTCCAGTGCCCGGATCATCCGCTGGTGCGAGCAGTTGGGTCTGGCCTACGACGTGCGCTGGCCGAGCGCGGCCCGTATCGACTCCAAGCGGAACGAGGGCGACCGGTCCCGGCGCAAGGACAAGGCCGCCGAGGCGGCATGATGGACGACGTGGCGACCGACTCCAGTACCACCCGTACCACCAGCACCTCTGGTTCCTCCCGCTCGGCCGGGGCCCCAGGCTCCGCAGAGAAGCCCCGGCGCACCCGCCGGACCCGGATGACCGGCGCCGAGCGCCGGGAGCAACTGCTGGACATCGGTCGCACACTCTTCGCGGAGAAGGGCTTCGAGGGCACCTCGGTCGAGGAGATCGCGGCGAAGGCGGGCGTCTCCAAGCCGGTGGTGTACGAGCACTTCGGCGGCAAGGAAGGCCTGTACGCGGTCGTCGTGGACCGGGAAATGCGCTCGCTGCTCGACGGCGTGACGGGCGCACTGACCGCGGGGCACCCGCGGGAACTCCTGGAGCAGGCCGCATTCGCCCTGCTCGACTACATCGATACGTATACGGACGGATTCCGCATTCTGGTGCGCGACTCCCCCGTCGCCCAGTCGACGGGAACGTTCGCCTCGCTGATCTCCGACATCGCGACCCAGGTCGAGGACATTCTGGGCCTGGAGTTCAAGGCCCGCGGTTTCGACGCGAAACTGGCGCCGCTGTACGCGCAGGCGCTGGTCGGCATGGTGGCGCTCACCGGGCAGTGGTGGCTGGACGTGCGCAAGCCCAAGAAGGCGGAAGTCGCGGCGCATCTGGTGAATCTGGCCTGGCACGGTTTGGACGGTCTTGAACCGAAACCGCGCCTGATAGGCCACCGCAAGAACTGATACCCAGCCCCCATCGGGCAATGGCGTCGGGTAGCAGCGGACAACATCGGCCACAATTTTCACTTCAACTACACAAGTATCCGCTGTAGTCTTCACGCACAATCCCGGGGGGGATTTTCGCCATTCCTCGCGTGCAATCACCCGTGACTGCGTACTGCCGCCACGGCGTGTGTGCCGCGCCCTTTTCCGTGCGCCCATGCGACGACGAATACGCAGCGATTCCATTCCCCCCGGATCTACCCGCTTATTCCCATGGGGGGAATTTTGTCCTCTGTGCGCACCAAGCGCGCGAGCCGCCTCGCGGCCTGCACCGCCATCGTTCTGTCGGCGGGCATGCTGCTCGCCGGCCCGGCCTCGGCCGACAGCAACCCGGCGGGGCCGCATGTCGCGGCGAAGCCGGCGAAGCCGCAGACTGCCGAGCCCTCCGCGGCCCGGCCCCAGCACAAGACGCCTTACAGCGCCACGACCGCCGCCGTCCCGCGGAAGCCCCGGTTCGACCTGAACAAGGACGGCGACAGCGATCTGCTGTACCAGGAGCCGAACGGCAAGGTCTACCTGGAGCCCTGGAAGATCACCCACAACCCGGAGGTCTCCAGCAGCTACGCCCCGGCCAAGGACCTGATCGAGCCCGGCGACATCGACGGCGACGGGAACCCCGAGCTGTTCGTCGTGTCGCCGACCGGCACGCTGGCCCTGTACTCGGGCCTGTACGCCACGCCGGTCAAGGACCAGAACCAGCAGGACAGCCTCTCTGTCTACGGCGGCTCACTGTCGTGGTCCAGCACCGGCTGGAACGCGTACAACAAGCTGATCGTGCCCGGCGATCTCACCGGTGACGGCAAAGCCGACCTGCTGGCCCGTACGCCTTCCGGCGACCTGTACCTGTACCCCGGCACCGGCTCGATCAGCGGCAGCCCCTTCGGGGACCGGGTCAAGGTCGGCAGCGGCTGGGGGATCTACGACCAGATCGTCGGCAGCCTCGACATGAACAGCGACGGCATCGCCGACATCGTCGCCCGCACGCCCGGCGGCGACCTGTTCTTCTATTCGGGTTCGGGCAGCACCGCTGCCCCGCTGAAGGACCGCGTCAAGATCGGCACGGGCTGGAACGTCTACAACCAGCTCCTCGTGATGGACGACGCCGCGGGCAGCTACATCGTGGGGCGCGACCTCGCGGGGGCGCTCTGGTACTACGGCGTCGACCCGCAGGGCGGCCTGGGCCCGCGGGGCGCCATGAACGCCACCGGCTGGAACGGCTCCGTCCTGGCCAATGCCGGCGGCAACGCGTCCTTCGGCAAGGGCGACCTGCTCGGCCTCGACACCCAGGGCTCGCTCTACTACTACTACGCGCTGGGCAACGGCACCCTGGCCGACCGCAAGCTGATCAGCGACGTCGGCGGCTGGGCCGGGGCCAACGTCACCTTCACCTCCTCGCTCCGCGCCGACAGCCGCTGGGGCACGCTGCTGGAGCTCGGCGGCGGTCACCTCTTCGTCGAGGGCCACGACCTCGGCGCCGGCTGGGACGCGTTCAACGGGATCGCCGGGGTCGGCGACCTCACCGGTGAGGGCAACGGCGACCTGCTCGCGCGGGGCAACAACGGCCACATGTACCTCTACCCCGGCAACGGCCAGGCGACCGGGTTCTACAACCGGGTCGACCTCGGTGCGGGCTGGAACGGCTTCAACAAGCTCATCGGCGCCGGTGACATCAACGGTGACGGCGTCGCGGACCTGCTGGCCCGTGACGGCAACGGCCACCTGTTCATGTACCCGGGCAAGTCGACGCCCGGCTTCGGCAACCGCATCGACCTCGGCGGCGGCTGGAACGGCTACAACAAGCTGGCCACCCCGGGCGACATGACCGGTGACGGCCGCGCCGACGTGATCGGCGTCGACAGCTCCGGCAAGGCCTGGCGCTACGACGCCAACGGCACGGGCTCCTTCAAGGAGCGCGCGAGCCTGGGTGCCGGCTGGAACACGTACAACGGCATCTACTAGGCCGATACGCCCAGTGCCCCGCCCCCTTCTCAACGGAAAGGGGCGGGGCACTCGGCGTTGTTCATCCGGAGGCGACCGGCTCCAGGAATTCCAGGCGGTTGCCCACCGGGTCCTCGGAGTAGAAGCGCCGGTGGCCCGGCAGGTCGTCGTCCCAGACGACGTTGGCGCCGTGCCCCTCCAGGCGCCGCGCGTACGCATCGATCGAGGTGACGCGCAGCCCCGGGTGGGCCTTCTTCGCGGGGCGGAAGTCCTCCTCGATGCCGAGGTGGAGCTGGACGGTCCCGTACTGGAACCAGCAGCCGCCCCGGGCCGCGAGCACCGGGGGCTTGGGGATTTCGGTCATGCCGAGTATGTCTTCGTAGTACGTCCTCAACTGCGGCTCGCTGCCCGGCGGGGCGGCGAGCTGCACATGGTCGACAGCGGCAAGCATCGGCTCGTTCCTCCTGCTTCTTCCACTCCTTCTACTTCCTCTACTTCTTCCTGGCTACGGCGAAAATGCGACGGAACGGGAAGACCGTGCCGTGCGGGCCCGGCGGGTAGGCCTCGCGGAGCCGGTCGCGGTATTCGGTGAGCAGGGCGTCAATGGCTTCCTGGTCGCCGTCGAGCGCGGTGAGCACGGGGCGCAGGGCGGTGCCCTTCACCCAGTCGAGGACGGGGTCGGGGCCGGTGAGCAGCTGGCAGTAGACGGTTTCCCAGACATCGGTCTCGCAGCCGAGATCCACGAGGCGGGTGAGGTAGTCGGCGGGTTCGAGGATATGGACGTAACGGCGGCCGTGGTCGTCGAGGCGGCAGCGCCAGCGCGGGGACTCGCAGAGTTCGGCGAGGATCGCGTGACTGGGCGAGGTGAAATTGCCGGGGACCTGGAAGGCGAAGGTGCCGCCGGGGCTCAGCCCGTCGATCCAGGCCCGGAACGACTCGGGGTGGTTGGGAACCCACTGCAGCGCCGCGTTGGAGACGATCAGGTCGTACGGTTCGTCCGGCAGCCAGTGCGCGGCGTCGGCGACCTGGAAGTCGAGCCAGCCGCCGCCCGCGGTGGTGCCGGCATGGTCCTTGTCGGCCTGGGCGAGCATCTGCGGTGACAGGTCGAAGCCGGTGATGCGGGCGTCGGGCCAGCGGTCGGCGAGGCGGACGGTGACGTTGCCGGGGCCGCAGCCGAGGTCGGCGATCCGGGGCGAGAGGCCGCCGATCGCCGGGAGTTCCGGAATGTGGCCGAGCAGGTCGAGGAACGGGCGGGTGCGGTGCCCGGCGTGACGCAGATACTGCTGTGGGTCCCAGACCGGTGGCTCGGTCTGAGTGGTGGTCGTCGATGAATCGGAATGCATGTTCGAGCCCCCTTGCAGGTACGGCTGGCCGAAGCGGAACAGGGTCCCGGCCCCTCCATGCCCAATGGTGGCTCGATATATATCTTGACGTCAAGAGACTTCACGTCGACAGACCCTCTACACTGATCGCCATGGAGGACGAGGTCGACCGATTGGTCGCAGCATGGCGCCGAGAGCGCCCGGACCTCGACGTGGAACCACTCGAGGTGCTCAGCCGGGTCAGCAGGCTGGCCCGCCATCTCGACCGGGCCCGCAGGCTCGCGTTCGCCGAGCACAGCCTGGAGCCCTGGGAGTTCGACGTGCTGACGTCGCTGCGGCGCGCGGGCGCCCCCTACCAGCTCTCCCCCGGGCAGCTTCTGACGCAGACGCTGGTCACCTCGGGCACGATGACCAACCGGATCGACCGGCTCGCCAAGAAGGGCCTGGTCGAGCGGCTGCCCGACCCCAGCGACCGGCGCGGGGTCCTGGTGCGGCTCACACCCGAGGGGCGCGACCGGGCCGACCAGGCGCTCGCCGGACTCCTTGAGCAGGAGCGGGCCATCCTCGGCGAGCTCAGCCGCAACCAGCGGGGCGAACTGGCGGCCCTGCTACGCCAGTTGACCGCCCCGTTCGACAACATCCCCGGCTAGGTCGACCGGGCCGACGCCCGCCCGGCGGGCCAGTGCGACGGCCGCGAGCGTGGAGTGCACGCCCAGCTTGCCGAGCACGTTCTGCATGTGGGTGCGCACCGTGTGCGGCGACAGGAACAGGCGCTCGGCGACCGCCTTGCGGCCGAGCCCGGCCACCATGCAGCGCAGCACCTCGCGCTCACGCGGGGTGAGCGACTCCACCAGCCGCTCGGACTCGGTGCGGTGCTTGCGGGCGGCCGTCAGCTCCCGCAGGACGCCGGTGAGCAGCGCGGGCGGCAGGTGCGTCTCGTCCCGCAGTACGCCCCGGATCACGGCGAGCAGCCGTTGCAGGGAGCAGTCCTTGGCGACCCAGCCGCAGGCGCCGGCCTGCAGGGCGAGGGCGGCCCGGCGCGGGTCGTCCTTCTCGGCGAGTACGACGGTGCGCACCGCGGGCTGGCCCGAACGCACGCCCGCGACCAGGGAGATGCCGTCCACCAGGCCGTCGGCGCCGCTGTCGGGCACCGCGCGGGCCACCGGGACCGTCGCCGACGTGCCCAAGTCCGCGTCGACGAGCATCACATCGAATCTGCGCCCTTCGGCGGCGCCCCGCTCCAGGCAGCGCAGCGCCGCGGGGCCGCTGCCGGCCGCGGCGACGTCCACATCGGGCTCCGCCGCCAGGGCCGCGGCGAGCGACTCGGCAAAGATGCGGTGGTCGTCCACCACCAGAACTCGGATACGTACCAAGTGACACCCCCAGGGTCGGGGGACGGACCGGTACGGGTACGGCGCCCGGAGCTGGGTTCACCGCAGTCGCACGGCCGCCGCCGTGCACTGAGTACTACCCCGCCCCGGGCGACGTACCCGACTGTCTCGCCCCCTGATCAACACCGGCCCCCACCGGTGTTGTGCATCAGCGTAGGGCCGTGAGCTGTGAGCGGAAGGCACTTTGCAGAACTGATTGAACCCGTACGGCTACTTGGCGTGCGCGAATGTTTAGGGTGAGTTCCATGTTTCGTATCGAGACAGAAGTGGACAAGGACCGGCAGGTGCAGCTGCATCGGCGGCTGCGGGACACGAATACCGAGCGGTCCCCGGTGCTGCGCGCGCTGCGGGGGACTCCGTCGGAGAAGGAAGTGCCGCTCCATGTCTGGGGGTTGAACGAGGAGGGGCTGCTCGCGGGGGGCCTGGTGGGGCGTACGTGGGCGGGGTGGCTGCACGTGGACCTCCTGTGGGTCGACGCGGGGCTCCGCTCGGGGGGCCTGGGCTCCCAACTCCTCACCTCTGCCGAGGAGTTGGCGCGCTCCGAGCGGGGTTGCGGCTTCGCGCGGGTGGAGACGTGGGACTTCCAGGCGCCGGGGTTCTATCGCAAGCGGGGGTACGAGGTGGTGTGCGCCATCCCCGACTATCCTCCGGGGGTTACGGAGTACACGCTGACGAAGCGGCTGGGCTGCGCCGCGGGCGGGGGTACGAGCTGACCCGGGCCGCCTGGGGCTCCGCCCCAGACCCCGGGGGTTTTCCCACCCACCCACCCGTGACGCGGGTGGGACGGTTCGGCTTCTGGGGGCTACGCCCCCAGCCCCCCCCTGCGGGGGCTCCGCCCCCTGCACCCCCGGGGAGTTGGCCCACCCGCCCGCCCATGCAGGGGGTTGGATGCGTCGACCCCTGGGGCTCCGCCCCAGACCCCCTTGAGGGGCTGCGCCCCTCGAACCCCCGCGGGGACTCCGTCCCCTGCACCCCTTTTCGGGGGCTCCGCCCCCGGACCCCCGTTCGCGCCTGAACGGCGCTCGTCCTCAAACGCCGGACGGGCTGAAGATGCCGACCCGGCCCAGCACCATCCTGCTAGGGGCGCGGGGAACTGCGCGAGCAACCACGCAAGGCCCGCACCCGAACCACCTACCCGCCCCAGGCCGGAGCCGAACCCACCAACCCACCCACCCCCGGAGGGTCTAGGGAAGGGGCGGGGAGGGGCCCACGGGGTCTGGGGCAGAGCCCCAGCGCACACCCCGCCGGGCCGACGAACCCCCTCCCCGGAGCCACGCGGCGCAGCCGCAGCGCGTCACAGCGGGGTAGGGGCGGGATGGAGGGAAAGCCCCCCTCACCCCACCCGCCTCGCCCCCTCCGACGGCACCGCCTCGAACACCCTCGGGCGGGTCAGGCCGGCCCCCTCGAAGGCTGTCACCAGGGCCTTCGTCACCGGGCCCAGCTCAGCCTCCTCCACCAGTACGATCGCCGAGCCGCCGAAACCCCCGCCGGTCATGCGCGCGCCCAGCGCCCCCGCCGCCACCGCCGTCTCGACCACCAGGTCCAGCTCCGCGCAGGACACCCGCAGATCGTCCCGCAGGGAAGCGTGGCCCTCGGTCAGGACCGGGCCCACACCCCGGACGTCGCCCGCCGCCAGCAGCGCCGCCACCCGCTCCACCCGCTCGTTGTCGCTCACCACATGCCGCACGTAGTCCCGTACGGTCGGGAGGGAGGACAACTGGCCCAGCACATACTGGAGTTGCGCGAATTCCACCTCGCGCAGGGTCCGTACACCCAGCTCCCGCGCGCCCCGCTCGCAGCCGGCGCGCCGTTCGGCGTACGCGCCGTCCCCCAGCGCGTGCTTCACGCGGGTGTCCACGACCAGGAGCCGCAGTCCGTGCGCCGGCAGGTCGAACGGGATCTGGCGTCGGCTCAGGTCCCTCGCGTCCAAGTGCAGCACGTGGCCCTCCGTGCAGCACGCCGACGCCGTCTGGTCCATGATTCCGCACGGGACCCCGACGAAGGCGTTCTCCGCCTTCTGTGCAATCCCTGCCAACTCCTCCATGGACAAAGACAGTTGGAACACATCCCGCAGCGCCAGACCCGTCACCACCTCCAGCGCCGCCGACGACGACAGGCCCGCGCCCGTCGGTACCGTCGACGTCAGGTGGATGTCGGCGCCGGTCACCTCGTGGCCCGCCTGTCGCAGCGCCCACGCCACTCCCGCCGGGTACGCCGCCCAGCCCGCGCCGGACAGCGGTTCCAGCTCGTCGATCCGGAGCTCCACGAGCGGGCCCTCGATGTCCGCCGAGTGGATCCGCAGCACCCCGTCCGCCCGCCGGGCCACCGCCGCCACCGCCGTGTGCGGCAGGGCGAGCGGCATGACGAAGCCCTCGTTGAAGTCGGTGTACTCGCCGATGAGGTTGACCCGGCCGGGCGCCGCCCACACCCCGTCCGGCTCCGACCCGTACAACTCCCTGAAGGCGGCGGCCACTTCACTCACCCGCGTGCTCCGTCCGCCGCGCGAACGCCCAGGCGTCCGCCACGATTCCGGCGAGGTCGGCGCGCGCGGGCTGCCAGCCCAGGCGGTCGTGGGCGCGCGCCGCGGAGGCCACCAGGACCGCCGGGTCGCCGCCGCGCCGGCCCGCGACGACCTCCGGGATCGGGTGCCCGGTCACCTTGCGCGCGGTCTCCACGACCTCGCGGACCGAGAACCCGTTGCCGTTGCCCAGGTTGCAGACCAGGTGCTCGCCCGCCGTCGCCGCGTCAAGGGCGAGCAGGTGCGCCTCCGCCAGGTCCGCCACGTGGATGTAGTCCCGGACGCAAGTGCCGTCGGGGGTCGGGTAGTCGTCGCCGTAGATCGAGATCGACTCCCGCTCCCCCAGCGCCACTTGCAGCACCAGCGGGATCAGGTGCGACTCCGGCTCGTGGCGCTCGCCGCAACTCCCGTACGCGCCCGCCACGTTGAAGTATCGCAGCGACACCGCCGCCAGGCCGTGGGCCGTGCACTCGCCCGCGATCATGTGGTCGACCGCCAGCTTGGACGCGCCGTAGGGGCTGGTCGGGGCCGTCGGGTCGGTCTCGGTGATCGGGGTCGAGACCGGCTCGCCGTAGGTCGCGGCCGTGGAGGAGAAGACCAGTGTGCGTACATCCGCGTCCCGCATCGCCGCGAGCAGCGCCATCGTGCCGCCCACGTTGTTCGACCAGTACTTCTCCGGGTTCAGCACCGACTCGCCCACCTGCGAGAACGCCGCGAAGTGGAGCACCGCGTCGAAGGAGGAGTCCAGCCACTTGGCCGCGTCCTGAATGCGGGCCTCGATGAACTCGGCACCCGCCGGGACCGCCTCGCAAAAGCCCGTGGAGAGGTCGTCCAGGACGGTCACCTCGTGGCCGGCCTCGACCAGGTGGGCCGCCACCACGCTGCCCACGTACCCCGCACCGCCCGTCACCAGGTACTTGCTCACTTGCTTGCCGCCTCTCGCAGTCGCTCGGCCGCGGCCTCCGGCGGCACGTCGTTGATGAACACGCTCATGCCGGACTCGGAACCGGCGAGGTACTTCAGCTTGCCGGAAGTGCGTCGGATGGTGAAAAGCTCAAGATGGAGCCCGAACTCCGCACGGTCGGCGGCGCCCTCGCCCCGGAACGGCGCCTGGTGCCAGGCGGCGATGTAGGGGGTGGGCGGCTCGTCGGGACCGAAGATCCGGTCGAATCGCCTCAAGAGTTCCAGATACATCTGTGGGAACTCTGTGCGCGCGCCGTCGTCGAGCTCCCGCAGGTCCGGGACGCGCCGCTTGGGGTGCAGATGGACCTCGTACGGCCAGTGCGCGGCGTACGGCACGAACGCCACCCAGTGTTCGCCGTCGAGGACCACCCGGTCGCCGTCGGCGAGCTCCCGCTCGACCACGTCGTCGAAGAGGTTGCGGCCGCCCGTGCGCTCGCGGTGCTCGGCGAGCGAGCGGAGCATCAGGGCGGTGCGCGGGGTGGTGAAGGGGTAGCCGTAGATCTGGCCGTGCGGGTGGCCGAGGGTGACGCCTATTTCGGCGCCCCGGTTCTCGAAGCAGAACACCTGCTGGACCTGCGGGAGTTCGGCGAGTTCGGCGGTGCGGTCGGTCCAGGCCTCCAGGACGAGCGCGGCCTGCTCCTCGGTGAGGTCGGCGAAGGAGGCGTCGTGGTCGGGGGTGAAGCAGACGACCTCGCAGCGCCCGGATTCGCCCGCGAGCGAGGGGAAGCGGTTCTCGAAGACGACGACGTCGTAGTCGGCGGCCGGGATCTCGCTGAGGCGCCCGTCGCGCGACGGGCAGAGCGGGCATTCGTCGGCGGGTGGGTGGTAGGTGCGGCCCTGGCGGTGGGAGGCGACGGCCACGGCGTCGCCGAGCAGCGGGTCGCGGCGGATCTCGGACGCGGTCGAGACCGGGTCGAGGGGGCGGCGGTCCGTCTCGTCCCGTACGAGGTCGTCCCGCAAGTCGTAGTAGAGCAGCTCACGACCGTCGGCGAGCCGGGTCGACGTCTTCTTCACCTGCAACCTCCACCATCCAACAGAACCGCACACAACAAACCACAAGCCAACAGGCTCCGTCAATGGGCGTGCAAGCGGTTGCTATGGATGATCAAGTACGGCGGCAGCTCCGGCGGCGATCCACGCTCGATCACAATCAAACAAACAATCTCATCAAAACTGTTCAGTTTCTGAACATGGAGGCGTAGGTTCCCGTCCGGATCAGTAAGCGCGACGAAGCGAGTACGCATGCAATACCTGGCCGCGGGGCTACGGCTCCCCACCAACGGGCTCGACTACACGATTCTGGCGATCTACTTCATCGTCGTTCTGGGCATCGGCTTCGCCGCCCGCGCCAGCGTGAAGACCAGCCTCGACTTCTTCCTGTCGGGCCGGTCGCTGCCGGCCTGGGTGACCGGGCTCGCCTTCGTCGCCGCCAACCTCGGCGCCACCGAGATCCTGGGCATGTCCGCGACGGGCGCCCAGTACGGCGTCGCGGTCGTGCACTGGTACTGGATCGGCGCGATCCCGGCGATGGTCTTCCTCGGGCTCGTGATGATGCCCTTCTACTACGGGTCGAAGG
Organism: Streptomyces sp. NBC_00212; assembly: GCF_045206365.1. Taxonomy (NCBI): domain Bacteria; kingdom Bacillati; phylum Actinomycetota; class Actinomycetes; order Kitasatosporales; family Streptomycetaceae; genus Streptomyces; species Streptomyces sp. NBC_00212. The sequence goes on along the minus strand of NZ_CP108115.1, from coordinate 5,132,227 downwards.
TCCGCTCCGTACCGGAGTTCCTGCTCCAGCGCTTCGACAAGTCGGCGCACCTGCTCGCCTCGGTGCTGTTCGCGTTCGCCGCCGTGCTGATCGCGGGCGTCAACCTGTACGCCCTGTCGATCGTCGTGGAGGCGCTGCTCGGCTGGCCGCAGTGGGTGGCGATCGTCGTCGCCGGGCTGTTCGTGCTCGCGTACATCACCATCGGCGGGCTCTCCTCGGCGATCTACAACGAGGTGCTCCAGTTCTTCGTGATCCTGGCCGCGCTCATACCGCTGACCATCCTGGGCCTGAAGCGGGTCGGCGGCTGGGACGGCCTGACGAGCTCGCTCAAGACCAGCCACGGCGACAACTTCCTGTCCGCGTGGGGCGGCACCGGCATCGGCCAGGCCAACCCGCTGGGCGCGAACTGGCTGACCATCGTGCTCGGGCTCGGCTTCGTGCTGTCCTTCGGCTACTGGACGACCAACTTCGCCGAGGTGCAGCGGGCGCTGTCCGCGAAGAACCTGAGCGCCGCCCGGCGGACCCCGCTGATCGCCGCGTTCCCGAAGATGTTCATCGTGTTCCTGGTCATGATCCCCGGCCTCGTCGCGGCCGTACTCGTGCCGAAGATCGGCACGGCGGGCTCGGACCTCACGTACAACGACGCGATCCCGATGCTCATGCAGGAGCTGTTGCCCAACGGCGTGCTCGGCATCGCGGTGACCGGTCTGCTCGCGGCGTTCATGGCGGGCATGGCGGCGAACGTGTCGTCCTTCAACACCGTGTTCACGTACGACATCTGGGCCAAGTACGTGAAGAAGGACCAGCCGGACGGCTACTACCTCCGGTTCGGGCGTCTGATCACCGCGATCGGGGTTCTGGCGTCCATCGGCACGGCGTTCATCGCCTCGTCCTTCTCCAACATCATGGGCTACCTCCAGACGCTGTTCTCCTTCTTCAACGTGCCGATGTTCGTGGTGTTCGTGATCGGGATGTTCTGGAAGCGGGCGTCGGTGAAGTCCGGGGTGTGGGGGCTGTTCGCGGGCACCACGGCGGCGATGGTCAACTACTTCTGGATCTACAAGCAGGGTGTCGTGTCGATCCCGACCGACCAGGGCGCGAACTTCGTCTCGGCGATCGTCGGCTTCGTGGCGGGTGCGGTCGTGATGGTCGTCGTCACGCTGTTCACCGAGCCGAAGCCGGCGGCTGAGCTGGCGGGTCTGGTGTACGGGACGAAGTCGCCCGGCGTCGAGGAGCCGCCCGCCGAGGGCGACGCCGCCTGGTACCGCCGGCCCGCCCTGCTCGGCTGGGGCGCGATCGCGCTGGCCGCGCTCTGCTACGTGCCCTACTCGTTCTGACCGGAGGCCTCTTTAAATGTCTGAACTGCAGCGTGAAGTCTCCGAGTTGGAGCGGAAGTCGGCGTCGGCGGCCCGGTTGTTCGACATCCGCCGGATCATCGGCGGGCTGTTCACCCTGTACGGGGTGATTGTCGGCGGGGCGGGGGTCTTCGCGTCCGACGCGGATCTGAAGAAGGCGCAGGGAGTCAACATCAACCTCTGGACCGGGTTGGGGATGCTGGCTCTGGGGGTGTTCTTCCTGGTGTGGCTGAAACTGCGGCCTACGGCTCCGCCTACGCCTACGTCCGGGGAGTAGCGCGTTCTGCGGGGTGCGGGGTGGTTGGGTGCGGACCGTGGCTGGCTGGTCGCGCCCGCGCGGCGGAGCCGCACAATGTCACAGCCCCGCGCCCCTAGCAGGACCGGTGCTGGCCCGCACCGGAGCATTTCAGCCCGTCCGGCGATTGAGGACGAGCGCCCTCAAGGCGCGAACGGGGTCTGGGGCGGAGCCCCAGGAAACCCGGCTTCCCCCCTTCCCAACCCCCGGCGGGTTTCGGGAAGGGGTGGGGTGGGGTGGGGCCTCCCAGGGTCTGGGGCGGAGCCCCAAGGGGTGCATTCACTGGCTCGGGGTGACCCGGTCCAGTAGGCCCGTTCGCGCGGCCAGCGCCGCCGCCTCCAGGCGGGAGCCCACCCCCAGCTTCATCAGGACCCGCTGGACGTGGGTCCGCGCGGTGGAGGGCGCTATTCCCATGCCCGCCGCGATCAGCCGGGTGTCCTCGCCGTCCGCCACCCTGACCAGGACCTCCACCTCGCGGGGCGTCAGGAGTTGGAGGAGGCGCTGGCCCTCGTCGTCGGGCTGGGCCGCCGGGTTGAGGAGTTCGGCGAACGCGCCCTGCAACAGCTGCGGGGCCACCGCCGCCTCACCGGCCCTCGCTTTCACCATCGCCCGCTCGACGCCCTCTATGCGCTCGTCGTGGCGCACGTAACCCGACGCCCCCGCCGCGAACGCCGCCGCGATGCCGCGCGGGCTCGGCACCGGGCCGAGCACCACCACGGCCACCTGCGGCCGCTCCCGTTTGATCCGTACGATCGGGTCGAACACCCCCGGTTCGGCGGGCGAGGCCGTGCCAAGCAGGCACACCTCGGGCGCCCGGCTCACCACCAGTTCGGCGGCCCCGGCGACCGGAGCCGCCGCGGCGAGCACCCGGTGGCCCCGCAGTTTCAGCGCCGAGGCGAGTGCCTCGGCGAGCAGCCGGTGGTCGTCGACCACCATGAGCCGCACGCCCATCGAGCTACCCCCATCCCCTGGACTCTCCCCAGCTCTACGAGCTGAGGGCAGCCCACTCGGACCCCCCGGTCCCCGGCCCCTCTTGCCCCGGCAAGCTACACGCTTGTTCGACGCCGCGCGCCCCTTACCGGTAAGAAGCCCCCGGAATGCCGAATTCTCCGGCATTCAGGCCCGGTTGAGGAAGAAGGAGGGGGAGTGGATGAAGCAAACTCAGCCCGTTCCGAATCCCTGCACGCCCCCGACCTGCGAGGGAACAGATGGCCGAAACGGGGTGCGGAAAAAGCGAAAGGCCCCGGCGGCGGAGTTCGTTCTCCGCCGCCGGGGCCTTCGCCGGACCCGCGCCTCAGCCGGTGCCGGTCGCCATGAACAGGAACTTCTTGTCGGCGTCGCTCGCCGAGTACGGCTTGCTCAGGAGCACCGCGCCCAGGTACAGGCGGCCGTTGCCGTAGAGCATCTCGGAGTACTTCGGCGAGAACGACGTGATCGCGTCGCGGACCGCACGGTCGGCCGGGTTCTCCAGGAGCAGCGTCGACTTGAGGCTGCCGCCGTCGATGCTGACGACCTGGGTGCCCTTGTCGTACGGGGCGTCCTTGTACGCGATGACGTTGTTGCCGTCCATGCGCATCGGGTACAGCGTGTAGCCGTCGCCCGCGTCCGCCTTGCCGGGCACGGGCTGGCCGGTGGTGAGGTCGAAGGCGACGATCTCGTTGGTGCGGCCCACCGAGCTGGAGCCGGCGGCGTTCTCGTGCTGCTCGGTCGGCACGTACAGCCTGCCGTTGCCGGCCGCGACCATCGTGCACTTCTCTACGGAGGTGCCGTCACAGTCGGCGGCGTACTTGTCGCCGGGTGCCGGGATGCGGGCGAGCAGCTTGCCGGTCTTGGCGTCGACGGAGAAGAAGTCCGAGATGCCGCTGCCGTCGCCCGCGCTCTCGCCGACGTCGGCGGCGAGCACCAGCGGGCTGGTGGAGACGATGTGGGCGTACTGGATGCCGGGCAGCATCTTGTACGTCGAGATCGGCTGGCCCGACTTGGGGTCGAGCGTCTGGATGTTGATGGTGGGCTTGTCGTAGTCGCCGCACTTGCGGACCGCCACGAGCGCGTCACCGCCGCCGTAGCCGACGTCCTTGCACTGGTCGGCGGTGGTGGTGGGCTTCCACAGTTCCTTGCCGGTGTTCACGTCCCAGGCCGCGCCGCCGTCGAGGCCGCCCGCGGCGACGGTGCCCGCGCCCAGGGTGACCTCGTCGAAGCGGGTCTTGCGGTCGCCGTTGGCGCCCTTGATGTCCGCCTGCCACAGCAGCTTGCCGGTGTTGAGGTCGAGGCCGGCGACCTCGGTGCAGGAGGCGACCTTGGCGCCGGCCTCCTGGCTCTCGAAGGCGAACGCGGTCTTGCCGTCGGCCGAGACGTGCGTGGTGGACTCGCAGACGTTGCCGGTCAGCGGGAGCTTCCAGAGCTGGGTGCCCTTGACCGGGTCGTAGCCGACGATCTCCTTGACGCCCGACTTGGCGTACACCTTGTCGGTGAGCCAGGAGCCGTGCACCGAGGTGAGGTCGGTGACCTTGGGCTGGGGGGTCTGGAAGAGCACCTTGCCGGCGGTGTTGGCGGGGACCTTCTCCTTGCCGCCGCCTCCGGTCGCGCTGCCGCCGTCGCCCTTGGCGCCGCCGGTGTCGCCCTGCTTGGCGTCGCTCTTGCCGTCGTCCTTGCCCGCGTACCAGATGCCGCCGCCGACGATCAGGCCCACCGCGACGACCGCCGCGATGATGATCGTCATCTGCGTGTTGAGCTTCTTGCCGCCGCCGCCCTGACCGCCGGGCACGGGCGCGCCCGGCGTCGCGTACTGCGGCTGCATCGGCTGGGTGGCGGGCTGCGGCGTCGGGTATCCGTAACCGGGCTGACCGGGCTGGCCCGGCTGCTGCGGCTGGCCCGGGTAGCCGTAGCCCGGCTGCTGCGGGGGCGGGGTCTGCGGGTAGCCGTAGCCGGGCTGCTGCCCGGGCGCCTGCGGGTAGCCGTACGCCGGGGCCGCCGCGGGCGGCGGGGTGCTCGGCGGTCCTGCGGGCGGCGGCGGGGTGGGCGCGCCGAAGCCGGGCGCCGCCGGCTCCTGGGGCGCGCCGAACCCGGGGGCCGGGGGCTGCTGCGGGGCGCCGAAGCCCTTGGGCGCGTCCTCGGGCTGCGGGGGCTGCGATGGTGGCTGGGGTGGCTGGCTCATGCCGGGGAGACCTCTGACTGGAAGGCGGGGACGGGGAGTTGGGGCGTCACTTGCCGAAGGACAGGATCGAGTTGTCCCTCTGGTCGCCCTTGGGGCTGTTCACTCGCCCGTTGAGGAGGAAGACGCGCCCGCCCGCCCACGTGATGCGGGGGCTGAAGAAGGCTTGCTCGGTGCTGGCGGCCGCCGACGGGCTCTGCAGCGTGATCGTCGGCGTGCCGCCGGTCGGCGGCAGGGTCGCGATCGCGGCCCCCTCGTCGTCGATGCCGGGCTCGATGTAGACCACGACCTTGCCGCCCTCCACGGCCAGCGGCTCCATCATGCGGCCCTTGGGCGCGGCCGCGTGCCACTTCTCCTTGCCGGTGCCGAGGTCGATGGCGACGATGTCGTTGCTGCGGCCGACCCCGAGGTCGCCGGCGTCCTTGCCCTCGGTGGAGATGTAGAGGGTGTTGGCGTCGGCGGCCGTGCCCGAGCAGTCCTGGAGCTGGCGGTCGACGATGCCGAACCCGCTGCAGTTCGCGGTCAGTTGAGACTTGGAGTCGACCTGCGAGCGGACCTTGCCGTCAGGGGTGAAGGTGGAGATGTTCCACGTCTTCTTGTCCTTGTTGGTGGCGTAGACGACCAGCGGGTCCATCGAGTAGATGCGCCGGATCGACCAGCCCTTGTCGTACTGGTAGTTCCACTTGGGCTGGCCGGTCGCCGGGTCCAGCTCCTGCAGGAGCTCCGACTGCGGGGCGTCCATGCTGGTGTTGTTCGGGTCGCTGCAGGTGCCCACGGAGATCAGCTTGGGGCCGCCCGCGAACGCGTCGGAGCGGCAGTTACCGGTCTTCGGGGTGCCGTACAGCTTCTTGCCGTCGGTGATGGAGAAGCCGCTCGCGCCGCCCATGCGGGCAAGCACCACGGTGTTGCCGCTGATCGCCATGTCGCCGCCGACCATGATGTCGAATAGGCCCTCCGACGGCACCGGAGCCTTCCAGCCCGCCTTGCCGGCCGCCAGGTCGACCATCTGGAGCTGATTGCACTTGGCGTCCTTGGTGTTGTTCTCCTGGACGCCGAAGACGATTTTTCCGTCCGCGGTGGTGTCGTGCGGGGCGCTGCAGATGGGGGTGTCCAGGGACACCTTCCACTTCTCCTTGCCGTCCGCCACGGCGTAGCCGACGACCTCCTTGTACATGGCCTTGACGACGACGTCGCCCAGCCGCCAGGGGCCGTGCTGCTCGGCGCCGTTCTGGGTCAGCGCGGTCTCGTTCTCGTGCAGCCAGACCCGCGCCTCGCCGTCCTTGATCCCGGCGTTGATGTCGCTGGAGTCGCTGCCGCCGTTGCCCTTGCCGTCGCCCTTGTCGACGGAGGCCGAGCCGGAGGGCTGTGCGCCGTGACTCTTGTCGGCGACGGGCTTCTTGTTGTCGCTGCTGCCGCTGAACATGAAGTACGCGCCGCCGCCTATGACCAGGAGGCCCGCGACCGCCGCGGCCACGATCGCCCCGGGCTTGCCCTTGAACGGGTTCTTGCCACCGCCCTGCGGCGGCACCGGGGCGCCCGGGTACTGCGGCTGACCGGGGTAGCCGTAGCCGCCCTGCTGGGTCTGCGCATACGGGTTGGGGCCCGTCGGAGGCTGGCCCGGGTAGCCGTAACCAGGCTGCTGGGGCGAGGTCTGCGGGTAGCCGTAACCCGGCTGCTGCGGGGGCGTCTGCGGGTAGCCGTAGCCGGGCGCTCCGGCCGGCGGAGCGGGCGGCATCTGCGGTGGCTGGGCCGGTGGAGTAGGCGGCGCGGCCGGCATCTGCGGCGGCTGGGCCGGCGGTCCCTGAGGCTTGTCCTGCGGTGCTCCGAAGCCACCCTGTGGTGGTTGCGAACTGGGCGGCTGAGTCACAGCGAGATACCCCCGAATTTGCGTCTTTACGTCTTTACGTCAGTCGAACGGAGCTACTTTCTATCACTCGGAGCACTACGCGCCACGGGCCGGTCACCCCTGTTCCCAAGGGAGAACCGGCCCGTAATGCCGCCGTTACTGACTCTGTACGCCGTCTCTACGCAAGCGCCGCAAGACGTTCGTAAGGGTGTGCCTCAGGCCTCCTCGGCCAGTTCGAGCCAGCGCATCTCCAACTCGTCGCGCTCGGCGATCAGTTCGCGCAGCTCGGCGTCCAGTTTCGCCACCTTGCCGAAGTCCGTGGCGTTATCGGCGATTTGCGCATGCAGATTGGTCTCGCGGTCGGAGATCTTGTTGAGCTGCCGCTCGACCTTCTGGAGTTCCTTCTTGGCGGCGCGGGCGTCCTGCGCCGAGACCGCGCTCGTGGGCCTGGCGGCGGGGGCCGCGACCGGAGCCGGCGCGGACTCGATCATCCGCTGCCTGCGCTCCAGGTACTCGTCGATGCCGCGCGGCAGCATCCGCAGCGTGGCGTCGCCGAGCAGCGCCCACACGTGGTCGGTGGTGCGCTCGATGAAGAACCGGTCGTGGGAGATGACGACCATGGAGCCCGGCCAGCCGTCGAGGAGGTCCTCCAGCTGGGTCAGGGTCTCGATGTCGAGGTCGTTGGTGGGCTCGTCGAGGAAGAGCACGTTGGGCTCGTCCATGAGCAGACGGAGCAGCTGGAGCCGCCGCCGCTCACCACCGGAGAGGTCACCGACAGGCGTCCACTGCTTCTCCTTCGAGAAGCCGAACTGCTCGCAGAGCTGCCCGGCGGTCATCTCGCGGCCCTTGCCGAGGTCGACGCGGTCGCGGATCTGCTGGACGGCCTCCAACACCCGCAGGGCGGGCGGGAGTTCGGCGACGTCCTGGGAGAGGTAGGCGAGCTTCACGGTCTTGCCGACGACGACCTTGCCGGCCACCGGCTGCGCCTCGCCCGCGGTGCGCCAGGCCTCGGTCAGTGCGCGGAGCAGCGAGGTCTTGCCCGCGCCGTTCACGCCGACCAGGCCGATGCGGTCGCCGGGGCCGAGCTGCCAGGTCAGGTGCTTGAGCAGCAGCTTCTCGCCCGCCTGGACGGTCACGTCCTCCAGGTCGAAGACGGTCTTGCCGAGCCGGGCGTTCGCGAACTTCATCAGCTCGCTGGTGTCGCGCGGCGGCGGCACGTCGGCGATGAGCTCGTTGGCGGCCTCGATGCGGTAGCGCGGCTTGGAGGTACGGGCCGGGGCACCGCGGCGCAGCCAGGCGAGCTCCTTGCGCATCAGGTTCTGCCGCTTGACCTCCTCGGTGGCGGCGATGCGCTCGCGCTCGGCCCGCGCGAAGACGTAGTCGGAGTACCCGCCCTCGTACTCGAACACCGACCCCCGCTGGACGTCCCACATGCGGGTGCAGACCTGGTCGAGGAACCAGCGGTCGTGGGTGACGCAGACGAGCGCGGACCGCCGGGCCTGGAGGTGCCGGGCGAGCCAGCTGATGCCTTCCACATCCAAATGGTTGGTCGGCTCATCAAGAACAATCAGATCCGGCTCACCGATGAGCAGCTTGGCCAGCGCGATGCGGCGCCGCTCGCCGCCGGAAAGGGGCGCGATGACGGTGTCGAGGCCCTGCGCGAAGCCGGGCAGGTCGAGCCCGCCGAACAGGCCCGTAAGGACGTCACGGATCTTGGCGTTGCCGGCCCACTCGTGGTCGGCGAGGTCGCCGATGACCTCGTGCCGGACGGTGGCCTCGGGGTCGAGCGAGTCGTGCTGGGTGAGCACGCCGAGGCGCAGCCCGCCCACGTGTGTGACCCGCCCGGTGTCCGGCTCCTCCAGCTGGGCGAGCATCCGGATCAGGGTGGTCTTGCCGTCGCCGTTGCGCCCTACGACACCGATCCGGTCACCTTCGGAGACGCCGAGGGAAACACCGTCGAGCAGGGCACGGGTCCCGTACACCTTGCTGACTGCCTCGACATTGACCAGGTTGACGGCCATTTCACTCCTGAGCAGGGGGATGGATCGTCGTCCAGGGTAGTCGCCGCGAGGGGTCGGATAGCGTGCGGTGCGCGATCAGGGGATCACATGTTCGGTAATCCGAGGTTCAAGACCTGGGGATTACGAGTTGTAAAGGGGCGGGGGCTCATGAAGCGGAATGTGCGGAATGTGGTGCGGGGCGCGGTGGCGCTGGCGCTGGCGGGGGCGGCACTGACGGGGTGCGGCGAGGAGAAGGCGGCGCCGTCGGCCCCGGCGAAGCCCTCGCAGGGCGGGGCGACGGCGACGGCGGCCAAGGGCTCCGCGGTGGGGGCGGCGGGCTCGGCGTGCACACTGCCGGTGGCCTTCGACCTGGCGGCCAAGTGGAAGGCGAAGCCGGTGGAGCCGGAGGCTGCGGACTCCCCGCTCGCCGGGCTCAGCAAGCAGGGCCCGTTCACGATGGCGTGCGAGATGGACGCGAAGCCGGCGGGGAACGTCGGCTTCCTGCGAGCCTGGACCGAGGACGCCAAGTCGGGCACGCCCCGCTCGGCCCTGGAGGCGTTCGTCGGCGCGAACAAGAACGCGAGCAAGGCGACGTACGAGGAGATCAAGGCGGGCTCGCTCCCCGCGACCGAGGTCGTCTTCGAGACGTACAACAAGCTGATGGACGAGTCGAAGCAGGAGCGGGCACTGGCGGTGGTCACCCCGAAGGGCACGCTCGTCCTGCACCTGTCCGGCCTGGACACGCAGGAGCAGACGGAAATGCTCCCGGCGTACGAGCTGGCGAAGTCCAGCATGAAGCCGACGCCATGACGCCCCGGTCCGTACGCTGAGCGAGCGTACGGACACGGAGGGTGGACGGTACGGTCGCGAGCGGTCACCCTGGGTGAGTTGAGCGGGGAGATCAACTCACCGGAAGGTGGCGGCACATGACCGAGGACTGGGAGTACGGCGCGGGCGAGCCCGTTTCGTCCGACAGCCTGAAGACGTTCGGGGCCTTCGTGCAGGGCCTGCGCGAACACGCCGGCCTCACCCGCGAAGAGCTCGCCTCGCTGGTCCGCTTCTCCAAACACACCGTGGAATCGATCGAGTTGGGCCGCCGCATGCCGGACCGCGACTTCGTGGACCGAGCGGAGCCGGCCCTGGGCGGGACGGGCGCGCTGAAGAAGGCGTACCGCCATCTGACCCGGCATCCGGGGTTGGCGGCGTGGTTCCGCCAGTGGGCGAGGTATGAGCGGCTCGCGGACAGCCTGGACACGTACGAATGCCGGTTGGTACCGGGCCTGTTGCAGTCGGAGGCGTACGCACAGGTGACCTTCGGCAACGCCCTTCCCCCGCTGACCGACGAGGAGTTGGAGGCCAAGGTGGTGGCCCGCATGCAGCGACAGCGGCTCCTGTGCGACCGCCCCCACGTCTCGTACAGCTTCGTCGTCGAGGAGCACGTCTTCCGACGCGGCATCGGCGGACCGGAGGTCACACGCGGCCTGTTGGACCATGTGCTAGCTCTCACCGAGCCTCGCAACGTGGTGTTGCAGATCATGCCGTTGGAGTCCACGGAGCACGCTGGCCTCGCAGGCCCGCTGCGCCTGCTGGAACTACCCGACGGTCGCCGACACGCCTATTCCGAAGGCCAGTTGAACGGCCGCCTGATCTCCGACCCAAATGAGGTGGCGCTGCTCTACCGCCTGTATGCGACACTGCGCTCGCAGGCCCTCACCCCTGCCAAGTCAAGGGGCCTGCTGGAGCGAATCCGAGGAGCCCTATGAGCGCCAGTGAACTCGCCTGGTTCAAGTCCAGCTACAGCAGCCCCCAGGGCGACGACTGCATAGAAGTCGCCCTCGCCTGGCACAAGTCGAGCTACAGCAGCGGCCAGGGCGACAACTGCGTAGAGGTCGCGGTCTGCCCCGCCACCGTCCACGTACGCGACTCCAAGGACAAGCAGGGTCCGCAGTTCGCCGTCTCGGCGCGGGCGTGGACCGCGTTCGTCGCGGGGCACCGGGGCTGACGACCGGCCTGGGTCGAACAGGACACGGCTGCGTCACGCTTCGTGGTGACGCGGTCGGAAAGCGGCGGTCACTGTGGACGGGCGTGCCGAAGGATCCCGTCCATGGACGAAACCATGAACGCTGACGAGCCCGTCGAGTACCAGTGACCCCGGCCGCCTCGGGACGGCTACACCGTGGACGACCTGTTCACGCTGCCCGAGCTCCCGTCGCGCACCGAGCTGATCGACGGGAGCCTGGTCTTCGCGAGCCCGCAGCGCATGTTCCACTCGGTCGTGGTCGACCTGCTGGTCGGCGGCGTACGCCGTGACCTGCCAACCGAGTTCAAGGTCACCCGGAACATGACCGTCGTACTGGACAGCCGCAATGGCCTCACGCCCGACGTCAGCGTGGTTCAGGCTTCCGCGATCACTGGGCCGGACCAGATGAGCTTTCGCGCGGAAGACGTGCTGCTCGCCGTCGAAGTCGTCTCCCCGGATTCCGAGTCCCGGGACCGTACGACGAAGCCGCAGAAGTACGCCGCCGCTGGGATCCCGAACTTCTGGCGGGTCGAGCGGGGCGGCACCGGCGACGAGCCGGTGGTTCACGTCTACGAGCTCGACCCGCTCACCAAGGCGTACGTACACATGGGCATGCAGCGCGACCGGCTCAAGGTCGGCAAGCCCTACGCCATCGACCTCGACCTCACCGCGATCGACGAGCTCTGATCTCAGCCCGGCAGCACCGTCGCCCCCTGTGCCGGTGACGAGGCCACCCGCGCGGTGCGGCAGGTGCCCGATGCGGTGAGGGCCGTCGCGACCTTGGTCGCCGCTTCGGGGTCTGCGCACAGGAAAGCCGTCGTCGGGCCCGAGCCTGAGACCAGGGTGGCCAGGGCGCCCGCCTGCTTGCCCGTCTCCAGGGTGTCCGCCAAGGAGGGGCGCAGGGACAGGGCGGCGGGCTGCAGGTCGTTGGTGAGGGCGGCCGCGAGGGCCTTCGGGTCGCCGGTGCGGAGTGCGTCCAGGAGAGCCGGGGAGGCTACGGGGGCGGGGGCGTCCAGGGTGAGGCGGTCGAACTCCCGGTAGACCGCCGGGGTGGACAGGCCGCCGTCCGCCACCGCGAACACCCAGTGGAAGGTGCCGCCGACTTCCAGCGGGGTGAGCTTCTCGCCGCGTCCCGTACCGAGGGCTGCTCCGCCGACCAGGCTGAACGGGACGTCGCTGCCCAACTCGGCGCAGATGTCGAGGAGTTGGGACTGTTCGGCGCCCGTACCCCACAGGGCGTCGCAGGCCAGGAGCGCGCCCGCGCCGTCCGCGCTGCCGCCTGCCATGCCGCCCGCTACGGGGATGTCCTTGTCGATGTGGATGTGGACGTTGGGCTCGATGCCGTGCCGGGCCGCGAGGAGTTCCGCCGCTCGGGCGGCCAGGTTGGTGCGGTCCAGGGGGACCTGTTCCGCGTCCGGGCCGGTGCAGGTGATGCGGAGCTCGTCGGCGGGGGTCACCGTGACGGTGTCGTAGAGGGCGACGGCGAGGAACACGTTGGCGAGGTCGTGGAACCCGTCGGGGCGGGCGGGGCCCACGGCCAGTTGGGCGTTGACCTTGGCGGGGACGCGGACGGTGACGGTGCGGGGGGTCACGTGGCTCCTTCGGGTGCGGGCGGCTTCATTTTCCCCCACCCCGCCCCTTCCCGCTGCAACACTCTGCGGCTCCGCCGCGTGGCCTCCGGGGGGAAGGCCCCTGGGGCTCCGCCCCAGACCCCGTTCGCGCCTTAAGGGCGCTCGTCCTCAAACTCCCCCAAGGCCTTAAGGGCCAGGGGGGACCCCCATGACGGGCTGGGTATGCCCGCATCCACCCTGATAGGGGCGCGGGGAACTGCGCGAGCAACCACCCACGGCCCGCAGCCGAACGAACTCCCCCGGCGGGTCTCGGGAAGGGGCGGGCTGGGGAATGGCTCGCCGCAGGCGGTCCTAGCTCGGGCGGTTCTCTGCGATCCGGGCGAATTCCTCCACCGTCAACCCCTCGCCCCGCGCCTGCGGAGAAACCCCCGCCGCAACCAGGGCCGCCTCGGCCGCCGCAGGCGAGCCCGCCCAGCCCGACAGCGCCGCCCGCAGGGTCTTGCGGCGCTGCGCGAACGCCGCGTCCACGGCCGCGAAGACCTCCGCCTTGGAGGCCGTCGTCTCCACCGGGGACGTACGCCGCACCAGCGACACCAGCCCGGAGTCCACGTTCGGCGCCGGCCAGAACACGTTCCGGCCGATCGACCCCGCCCGCTTCACCTCCGCGTACCAGTTCGCCTTCACCGAAGGCACCCCGTACACCTTGTTGCCCGGCTTCGCCGCGAGGCGGTCCGCGACCTCCGCCTGGACCATGACCAGGGTGCGTTCGATGCTCGGGAAGCGGTCCAGCATGTGGAGGAGGACCGGGACCGCCACGTTGTACGGGAGGTTCGCCACGAGTGCCGTGGGGGGCGGGCCCGGCAGGTCCTTGACCAGCATCGCGTCGGAGTGGACCAGAGCGAAACGGTCCGCACGGCTCGGCATGCGTGCCGCGATCGTCGAGGGGAGCGCCGACGCCAGTACGTCGTCGATCTCCACCGCCACCACCCGGTCCGCCGCTTCGAGCAGCGCCAGGGTCAGCGAGCCCAGGCCCGGGCCCACCTCGACCACCACGTCGTCGGGGCGGACCTCGGCGGTCCGCACGATGCGGCGGACCGTGTTGGCGTCGATGACGAAGTTCTGGCCGCGCTGCTTGGTGGGGCGTACGCCAAGCGCCGCGGCCAGTTCGCGGATGTCGGCGGGGGTAAGGAGTGCGTCGGGCTCAGTGGTGCTCACCGATACAGCCTACGGCCGCAGTGCGGCCACGGGCTCGCTCCCCTGGTCACGAACAGCTTCTTCGCCCGGAACGTCTGCTCGCCCGCCGGTGCCTGCTCGGGCCGCCCGCTGCCGCCGAGCGAGTGCCAGGTGCCCGCGTCGAACTGGTAGAGCCCGCCGTACGTGCCGGACGGGTCGAGGGCGCTCGGGCGGCCGCCCGACTCGCAGTGGGCCAGGCCGCTCCAGTTGAGGTGGTCGGCGCCGCCCACCGAGGCGGGCAGTGCCTTGGTGCCGACCTTGACCTGCTGGGTGACCGCCTCGCGCACGATCTCCTCGGCGATCTTCTTCGGCCTCTGCTTGACCCCGTTGACCGTCCGCAGCGCGTACGTGACCTTGCGGGCGCCCTGCCGGCCCTGGCGGACCACGACCTGCGTACCCGTGAACAGCGTGTCGTCCTTGGTCTTCTCGACCTTGAAGGGGATGAGCTCCTCGCGCACCTCCCTCGTTCCGCTGATCCGCATGACCGTGACCGTCTGGCCGTCGCGGGGGAAGGACATCGGGGGTACGGAGGTCGTGTCCTGGCCCTGCAGCGAGATGCCCGCTTCCTCCAGGGCACCGGAGACCGTGGCCGCGTTGGTGCGCAGGGTGCGTTCGCGGCCGTCCGCGAGGAAGGTCACCGAGCGTTCGGTGCGTACGTCCAGGGAGAGGCCCGCGCGGCCGATCTCCAAGGAGCGGGACACCGACAGATAGGCACCTTCGGCGCGCACGCCGAGCTGGCGCAGGGCCCCGTCGACGGTGCGGGCGGTCGTCCACACCTGGCGGCGCTGGCCGTCGAGGGTGAGCTGGACGGGGCGGCCGTAGCGCACCACGACCTCGTCGCCGCCGGCGAGCTCCGCGCCGGGGCCGGGCGCCACGAGGTCGTGCGCCCCGACCGGCACGTGCTCGTCGGCCAGGAGCTCCTCGACGCTGTCGGCGAAGGTGTGCATGGTGCGCGGTACGCCGTCGACGGTCAGGTGGACCGCCTTGTCGCTGACGACGAACGCGGAGGTGCCGCCCGCCAGGAACGCGACGACGAGGGCCTGCGGGACGAGCCTGCGCAGGCCCTCGGGCCCGCCCGAGGACTTGCGGCGCCGGGCCGCCCGGCGCGCCCCGGCCCGCCCTCCGGGCTCTGCGTCCTGGCGTTCTCGGCGTTCTGGGCGGGGTGGCACGGGTGCGCGCTGCTCGGGGACGGGCACCGGGGCGATCAGGGTCTCGTGGTCCGCGTAGGCGGGCGTGAAGCCGTCGTAACGGGGCGCGCGGGAGCCGAAGGGGGGCGCGGACGCCTCTGCGGTGCCCGCGGCGACCCCGTACGGAGGCGTTGCCGTGGCGGTCGCGGCGCGGTTGCCGCCGCGTGCGGCACGGTGACTGCCCTGCGAATTGCTCACGACGCTCCAGGGTCCGGTCCGATGGTGCGGGCCGGGACACTAGCGGAGCAGCGGTCACTCTCCAAAGCAACTCGACTACACAGCGTCGTGGCGCTACCCTGTGCACCGCTCGGCGCGACCGGATCCTGTTATCGGTCAGTAATCAAACGCGCGCGCAGTGTTGTCCGCGATCGCCGCGGCCAGCACGTCTTCGCCGATGCCCTTCACGGCCGCCATGGCCCGTACCGTGACCGGAATGAGATACGGCGCATTGGGCCGTCCGCGGTACGGAGCCGGGGTGAGAAACGGCGCGTCGGTCTCGACGAGAACGAGTTCCAGCGGGGCGACGGCGAGAGCGTCGCGCAGCGGCTGGGCGTTTTTGAAGGTCATGTTTCCCGCGAAGGACATGAAGTACCCGGATTCGGCGCAGAGTTCGGCCATTTC
This sequence comes from Streptomyces sp. NBC_00212, assembly GCF_045206365.1. Lineage (NCBI taxonomy): Bacteria > Bacillati > Actinomycetota > Actinomycetes > Kitasatosporales > Streptomycetaceae > Streptomyces > Streptomyces sp. NBC_00212. Next base: position 5,116,948 of record NZ_CP108115.1, on the reverse strand, counting down.
CGCGTCGCCGGAATAACAGTGGAAGACCGTGCGTTCCGGTGCGCCTTCCTCGCGCAGAATACGCAGCACATCGGCGTGCGCCTCGCGATCGTGGATGACGAGCGCCTTGCCCTGCCGCTTGGCGATCTCGATGTGCGCCCGGAAGGACCGCTCCTGGGCGGCCTTGCCCTCGGGTCCCGTGCGGTAGTAGTCGAGGCCGGTCTCGCCGACGGCCTTGACCCACGGCAGGGCGGCGAGCCGCTCGATCTCGGCGAGGGCCTCGTCCAGCGCGCCGTCGCCGCCGGGGCCGCGCGCGCCTTGGCGCGACCAGCCGTCGGGGTCTCCGTGGACGATCCGGGGGGCTTCGTTGGGGTGCAGGGCCACGGCCGCGTGCACGGGCGCGTACGCCTCGGCGGTCTCCGCCGCCCACCGGGAGCCCTTCACGTCGCAGCCCACCTGGACCACGGTGGTGACGCCCACGGCCGCGGCCTTCTCCAGGGCCTGTTCGACCGTGCCGTCCTGCATGTCCAGGTGGGTGTGCGAATCGGCCACCGCCACTCCGAGCGGTTCGGGCAGGGGCGGCGGGGCATCCTTGGCGGCACTCATACGGGCGATCCTACGAAAGGGGCGCGCCCCCGTACGCGACCGGTCGCGTACGTGCGGGCGCCTACTTCCGGTGGAAGGGATGCAGGAGGTCCGACAGGTGCCAGTGGTGCTCCGGCTTCGCAGCGGTCTCGGCGGTGTCTTCCAGCTCGGACTTGGCCGGCTTCGCCTCGTGGTCCTTGAGCCACTGCTGTGCGGACGACACCCGCCCGGCACGCATGATGCGCACCACGTGCCCGCCGCAGTTGAGGCAGGTGGGGGCGGACAGCGGGGAGGGCACCCGTTCGCCGTTGGCCTTGTATATGACGAATGCCTGGCCAGTGGCGTCTGTGTGGTGCTCTATTTCGTACGCCTGTTCCCAGCCGTATCCGCACCTCATGCACGCGAAGGCATACGCCTCGTGTGCCGTGGTCTCAGCGATCTCACTCATGTGCCGGCTCCTCTTGTCCGCTGGACAAGCTCTTGCGAGCGCTCTTGCGAGCGGGGGCGAAAGCGTCCCCGATCCAGGAGACGCCTTTCGCTGCCAAAACGCATCAGGGGCTGTCGAGAGTTGGCGTGGTCTTGGCCTTTCCTAGGGCTGCGTGCTTTTCCCTGCCCCGGTGCGCGGCCTGCGTTTTACTTTTTACGATAGTCCTTTACCTGCGGCGGGGCCCTGACGTGCCGCATTCTTTGCCGCCACTACCGCGTCGAACACCTCGCGCTTGGGTAGACCCGTCTCGACGGCGACGGCCGCGATGGCCTCCTTGCGCCGCTCCCCCGCCTCTTCCCGGACCTGTACGCGCCTGACCAGCTCGGCCTCGTCCAGATCGGCCGGGCCCGTCTGGGGCGCGCCCTCGACCACGACGGTGATCTCGCCGCGCACACCCTCGGCCGCCCACTCGGCGAGGTCCTTCAGGGGGCCGCGCTTGACCTCCTCGTACGTCTTGGTCAGCTCCCGGCACACCGCCGCGCGCCGCCCGGCGCCGAACACCTCGGCCATCGCGGCCAGGGTGTCGTCGAGCCGGTGCGGGGCCTCGAAGTAGACCAGCGTGCGCCGCTCGTCGGCGACCTCACGCAACCGGCCGAGGCGCTCGCCGGCCTTGCGCGGCAGGAACCCCTCGAAGCAGAAGCGGTCCACGGGAAGCCCGGACAGGGCGAGCGCGGTCAGCACCGCCGAGGGGCCCGGCACCGCCGTGACCTTGATGTCCTTCTCCACGCAGGCCGCGACCAGGCGGTACCCGGGGTCGGAGACCGACGGCATGCCCGCGTCGGTGACGAGCAGCACCCGGGCGCCGCCTTCGAGGGCCTCGACCAGTTCGGGGGTGCGCGCCGACTCGTTGCCCTCGAAGTAGGAGAGGACCCGGCCATGGGTGTGCACGCCGAGCGCCTGGGTGAGGCGGCGAAGGCGCCGGGTGTCCTCGGCGGCGACGACGTCGGCCCGCTCCAGTTCGGCGGCGAGCCGGGGCGGGGCGTCCGCGGTGTCGCCGATGGGGGTGCCTGCGAGTACGAGAGTTCCGGTCACACCAACCATCCTCGCAGCCCGGCGACGGCCGGGCCGCCGGGCCCGGCCACGGGACTCGCACAGCCGGGTTCCCTACGATGGCGCGGTGACCAGTACTGCGCCACAGACCCTGCCGGGCCACGAAGCCGGGGACGAGCCGCCCTCCTGGCCGCACCGCATGCGCCGGTTCGGCCATGTCGTGCGGCCGAGAACCGGGCTGCGCGAGCGTCTGGTGCCTCCGTTCACCCGGCCCTCGGGGCAGCTGTGGACGGTGCTCGGCATCCCGCCCCTGTGGGCGGCGCGCATCGTGCGCTGGTCGGCGTGGGCGGGGCCGCTCCTGGTGACGCTGGTCGCGGGGCTCATGCGGTTCTGGCACCTGGGCGCCCCGCACGCGGTGATATTCGACGAGACGTACTACGCCAAGGACGCCTGGGCGCTCATCAACCACGGCTACGAGGGCGACTGGCCGAAGGACATCGACAAGTCGATCCTCGCCAACCCCGATCTGATCGCGGTGCCGACCGCGCCGGGCTATGTGGTGCACCCGCCGGTCGGCAAGTACCTGATCGGCATCGGCGAGAAGATGTTCGGCTTCACGCCGTTCGGCTGGCGCTTCATGGTCGCCGTGCTCGGCACCCTGTCGGTGCTGCTGATCTGCCGGATCGGGCGGCGCCTGTTCCGCTCGACGTTCCTGGGGTGCCTCGCGGGCACGCTGCTCGCGGTCGACGGGCTGCACTTCGTGATGAGCCGCACCGCACTGCTCGACACCGTCCTCATGTTCTTCGTGGTGGCCGCGTTCGGCTGCCTCCTCGTCGACCGCGACCGTACGAGAGCGAAACTCGCGGCCGCGCTGCCCGAGGGCGAGGACGGACTGCTGCGCCCGGACGCGGAGATCGCGGCGACCTTGAGGTTCGGCTGGCGGCCCTGGCGGCTCGGCGCCGGGATCATGCTCGGCCTGGCCTGCGGCACCAAGTGGAACGGCCTCTACATCCTGGCCTTCTTCTGCGTGATGGCCGTCCTGTGGGACGTGGGCGCCCGGCGCACGGCGGGGGCGGTCACCCCCTACCGGGCGGTCCTTCGCCGGGACGCGTTCTGGGCGTTCCTCTCCACGGTGCCGGTCGCGATCGCCACGTACATGGCGTCGTGGACGGGCTGGTTCGTCACCGACAAGGGGTACGGCCGGCACTGGGCGGACGGCCGCGCGGGCCTGTCCCCCGACCACATCAAGCTCCCGGTCATCGGCACCATCAACCACCTGCCGCAGTTCGACCTGAGCTGGGTGCCGGCCTCGCTGCGCAGCTTCTGGCACTACGAGACCGAGGTCTACAGCTTCCACGTCGGCCTCACCGAGGGCCACACCTACCAGTCGAACCCGTGGAGCTGGCTGGTGCTCGGCCGGCCCGTCTCGTACTACTACGAGAGCCCCGCCCCCGGCACCCAGGGCTGCCCCTCCAACACGGCCGGCAAGTGCGCCTCCGAGGTCCTCGCGCTCGGCACCCCGCTGCTGTGGTGGGCCGCCTGCTTCGCGCTTCTCTACGTCCTGTGGCGCTGGATCTTCCGGCGCGACTGGCGGGCCGGCGCGATCGCGTGCGGCATCGCGGCCGGGTACCTGCCCTGGTTCATGTACCAGGAGCGGACGATCTTCTTCTTCTACGCGGTCGTGTTCGTGCCGTTCCTGTGTCTCGCGGTGGCGATGATGATCGGCGCGATCATGGGGCCACCGGGCTCGGACGAGCGACGGCGTGCGGTGGGGGCGATCGGGGCGGGTGTGCTCGTCCTGCTGATCGTGTGGAACTTCGTGTACTTCTGGCCGATCTACACCGGCACCGCGATCCCCCTCGACGCGTGGCGCAGCCGGATGTGGCTGGACAGCTGGGTGTGATGCCGGTCGCGTTCCGGTAACCGTTCGACAACTGAGAGCACCGCTGTCACTGCCGTCCCGTAGAGTCGCCCCCAAGTAACCCCTTGAACACGTTCAAGAGGTTCGGGGGACTCCTGGGGAGGGGAACTGCGGGATGCGCAGTGGAGCGAAGGTCGCCATCGTGGGCGGGGTGTTCGTGGTGGTCGCCGGAGGCGTGGCGTACGGGGGCTACACGCTGGTGGGCGGGGGTGACGACAAGGGCTCCGGCGGGACGCGCACGCAGGGCGCGCCCGCGCGCACCGGGCCGCCTGGCGCGGACGAGATCAAGGAGACCTCCACCGGCTTCCTCCAGGCCTGGGCGAAGGGCGACGCGGCGGGGGCCGCCGCCCTGACCAACAACCAGCAGGGCGCCTCGGCCGCGCTGACCGGCTTCAGCGACCAGGCCCACATCACGAACGTGGTGGTCACCCCGGGCGCGCCGAACGGGGCGGTCGTCCCGTACACCGTCAAGGCCGACGTCTCCTTCGAGGGCAAGACGGCCCCGCTGTCCTACGCCTCCCAACTCACCGTCGTACGCGGCCAGTTGACGCACAAGGTGCTGGTGGACTGGCAGCCCGCCGTGCTGCACCCGCAGCTGAAGACGGGCGAGCGCCTGGTGACGGACAAGGCGCAGAACCCCGAGATCCAGGCCGTCGACTACAAGGACCGGCCGCTGACCAAGGAGCAGTACCCCTCGCTGGCCGCGATCCTGGACGGGCTTCGCCAGAAGTACGGCGCCAAGGTCGACGGCACGCCGGGCATCGAGCTCCAGATCCAGGGCAACAACACCCCGGCCCGCACGCTGATCACCCTGCAGAAGGGCACGCCGGGCAAGCTGAAGACGACCCTGGACGCGGATGTGCAGGCGGCCGCCGAGAAGGCCGTGAAGGGGTTCGGGGAGTCGTCGGTGGTGGCCGTCAAGCCGAGCACCGGTGAGATCCGGGCGGTCGCGGACAACCGCACCGACAAGTTCCCGGCGTCGCTCCAGGGCCGGGTCGCGCCCGGCTCCACGATGAAGATCGTCACCGCGGCGATGCTGATCGAGAAGGGCAAGGCGGCCCCGGACAAGCCGACCGAGTGTCCCTCCGACGTGATGTGGCAGGGCGTCACCTTCCACAACCTCAACAACTTCTCGCTGGACAACAAGCCCTTCTCGATGAGCTTCGCCAAGTCCTGCAACACCGCCTTCATCAAGCTCGTCGACGACGTGAACGACGACGGGGCGCTGGGGCGCGTCGCGGCCAACTACTTCGGCATCGGCCAGGACTGGAAGATCGGCGTGCCGTCCTTCGACGGCAGCGTGCCCGCCTCGGCCGGTGCCGAGACGGCGGCGGCGTACATCGGGCAGGGCAAGGTCCAGATGAGCCCGCTCGACATGGCGTCCATCGCGGCGACCGCGAAGTCGGGCCGCTTCCGCCAGCCGGTGATCGTGCCGCAGTCCCTCGACGGCCGGGCGCTGGCCCAGGCCGACCCGCTGCCCTCGGGCATCGCCGGCCAGCTGCGCGAGATGATGCACATCACCGCGACCGCCTCGTACGGGACGGCGACCGTGGCCATGCAGAGCGTCGGCGGCGACAAGGGCGCCAAGACCGGCTCCGCCGAGAAGGACGGCCAGAACAAGTCGGACAGCTGGTTCACCGGCTACAGCGACGACCTCGCGGCGGCCGCCCTGGTGCAGTCCGGCGGACACGGCGGGGACGCGGCGGGGCCGATCGTCGCGCAGGTCCTGCGCGCGGGCTGAGCACCTGGAGCAGGGGTCGGGCCCAGGCTCTGAAACCCTCTCGCGTGGCCCGTACACCGACCACTAGCGTGCGGGCCATGGACTCTTCGGATCGCCCCCTCGACCCGCGCGAGCGGCACTCGTGACCCTGACCATCACGTGCGCGGTGCTGCTCGCGGCCCTCACGCACGCCAGCTGGAACGCGCTCGCCCACCACCTCAAGGACCAGCTGCTCTCCTTCACCCTGATATCCGGCGGCGGCGCGCTGATCGGGCTGCTCGCGCTGCCGTTCGTGCCGGTGCCGGACCGCGGGGCCTGGCCGTATCTGCTGGTCTCGGCGGCTCTGCACGTCGCGTACATGCTGCTGCTCATGCGGTCGTTCACGCTGGGCGACTTCGGGCAGATGTATCCGATCGCGCGCGGCACGGCCCCGCTGGTGGTGACCGTGCTCGCCGCCGTGTTCGTGCACGAGATGCCGAACGCCTGGCAGCTGGCGGGCGTGGCCGTGGCCTGCGCGGGGCTGGTCGGGGTCGCCCTGTGGGGCCTGCGCGGCTCGCGGCCGAACTGGCCGGCCATTCTCGCGGCCCTCGCCACCGGCCTCACGATCGCCGGGTACACCGTCGTCGACGGCGTCGGGGTGCGCGCCTCGGGCTCCTCGTCCGGCTACATCGCCTGGCTGATGATCCTGGAGGGCCTGGCCATCCCCGCCTACGCCGTATACCGCCGGCGGTCCCAACTGGCCGTGGAACTGCGCCCGTTCGCGGCCCGCGGGCTCCTAGGCGCGGCGCTCTCGGTCACCGCGTACGGGCTCGTCCTGTGGGCGCAGACCAGGGCGCCGCTCGCCCCGATCGCCGCGCTGCGCGAATCGTCGATCATCGTGGGCGCGGCGATCGGGGCGATCTTCTTCAAGGAACGCTTCGGCGCCCCCCGGATCGCCGCGGCGGGCCTCCTTGTGGTGGGCATCGGCCTGATGCTGCGGGCGGGGTGACATCCCCTCGGCCGGTCACTCCCCGCAAGCCGCCCGCTGGAAGCCGGTGTTGACCGCGAGGAGGCCGCCGTCGACGCGCAGGGTGGTGCCGGTGATCCAGGACGCGTCGGCCGAGGCGAGGAAGGCGACAGCCGCCGCGATGTCCTCGGGCTCGCCGACCCGGCCCAGCGGGTACAGCTTCGCCATCCGCTCCAGCTGGGCCTCGCGGCCGTCCCAGGTGGGGGTGTGGACGGTGCCGGGCTCGACCAGGTTGACCCGCACCCCGCGCGGCGCGGCGTCCCCGGCGAGCGTACGGGTCAGGGAGGCGAGGCCCGCCTTGGCGGCGCTGTAGGCGTGGTTGCCGAAGTCCTGCTCGCCGTTGACCGATCCGATGCTGACGATCGCGCCCCGGCCGGACGCGGCGAGGTGCGGCAGGGCGGCGCGGGCGCAGCGGAAGGCGCCGGTGAGGCTGATGTCGAGGTCGCGGGCCCACTCCTCGTCGTCCTCGTCCTCGAAGCGCGCGGCGTCCGGCGTGCACGAATAGGCGTTGTTGACGAGGACGTCGAGCCGGCCGAACTCCTCGACGGCGAAGGCGACCGCGGCCTCCACCGAAGCCCGGTCGGACACGTCGCAGTGCCGGGCTACGGCACCTTTCAGTTCGGCCGCCGTTTCGGCCGCCCGCCCCAACTCGACGTCGGTGACGAGGACTTGGGCGCCCTCGGCGGCCAGCCTGCGCGCGGTGGCGGCGCCGATGCCGCGCCCCGCGCCGGTGATCAGTACCGCGTGTCCGTCGAAACGTGCTGCGTTGAAAACCGTCTGGGAAGCCGCTTGGGAAGCCGTCTGAGGATGCGTCATACGGTCGAACGTAGCGCCCGCACCAGGGCCTGGGCACGGGGGTCGGCGGTGACGCCCTTCTGCAGGCCGTTGGTCACATAGCCGAACGCGGTCCCCGACTCGGGGTCGGCGAAGCCCAGCGAGCCGCCGCGTCCGGGGTGCCCGAAGGATCCGGGGGCGAGGAGCGGGGAGGCCGGGCCGTGCAGCATGTAGCCGAGGCCGAAGCGGGTGTTCACGACCAGGACCCTGTCCGGCCCCGAACTCTCCTCCGTGCGGGCCAGGGCGAGCGTGGCGGGCGCGAACAGCCGCTCCCCGCCGTCCACTTCGCCGAAGGTGGCGGCGTAGAAGCGGGCCAGCGCGCGGGCGGTGGAGATGCCCGCGGAGGCGGGGAGTTCGGCGGCGCGGTAGGCGGGGTCGTTCTCGTCCGGCAGCGGGTCGATCGCGCCGAACGCGCGCCGGGTCAGCGAGTGCGGGTCCTGGTAGGCCTCGGTGACGCTGCGCTTCGGCCTGAGCCGCAGCCCGCCGTCGCCCGCCTCGGGCGCCTCGACGGGGCCGACCCGGCCCACCCGGTGCGCCTCGGTGTCCGGCACGCCCATCCAGAAGTCCAGGCCGAGCGGCCCGGCTATCTCCTCTGCCACCCACCGGCCGATGGTGCGCCCGGTGACGCGCCGGACCAGCTCGCCGAGCAGCCAGCTGTAGGTCTGCGCGTGGTAGCCGTGCGCGGTGCCGGGCTCCCAGAACGGGGGCTGCGCGGCCACGGCGGCCGGTCCGCTCTCGCCGTCGGCGGCCTCGGCGGGGGTGAGCGGGCGGTCGAGGGCGGGCACCCCGGCCCGGTGCGAGAGGAGGTGCCGTACGAGGGTGCGCTCCTTGCCGGCCGCCTTGAACTCGGGCCAGTACGTCGACACCGGGGCGTCCAGGTCGAGCCGTCCGCGCTGGTGCAGGAGGAGGGGGACGGCGGCGACCACGCCCTTGGTGGCCGAGCGCACTATCTGGGCGGTGTCCAGCGCCCAGGGGGCGGTGCCGTCCACGTCCTTGGTGCCGGCCCACAGGTCGACGACCTTGCGGCCGTGCCGGTAGACGGCGACGGCCGCGCCGCGTTCTCCGCGCTGCTCGAAGTTCCGCACGAAGGCGTCCTTCACCGGTTCGTAGCCCGGTGCCACGGTGCCCTGTACGTCGACCACGATCGCTCCCCATCTTGCTGGGCGCCGCGCTGGTGCCCGCTACCCATGGTGCCTGACGGGGAGGCGGGGCCGACGCGGGCGGGGTTGCGGCCCGGGCGGGTGCACTGGGGCTCCGCCCCAGACCCCGTTTCGCCCCCACCCCACCCCTTCCCTAAACCCTCCGGGGGTGGGTGGGTCGCCTGCGGCCCGGCGGTCATGACCTGGGGCTCCGCCCCAGACCCCGTTCGCGCCTGAAGGGCGCTCGTCCTCAAACTCCCCCAAGGCCTTAAGGGCCAGGGGGACCCCCACGACAGGCTGAAGATGCCGGTGCTGGCCAGGATCGATGCTGTCAGGGGCGCGGGGAACTGCGCGAGCACCACGTACGGCCCGCGGACGAAGGCGGGTTCAGGTGCGCGGGGAACTGCGCGAGCAACCACCCACGACCCGAGGCCGAAAACGGGGTTAGGCGCGCGAGGAACTGCGCGACCAGCCACACGCCCCCTGCGGCCGAAACGGGGTTAAGGGGCGCGGGGAACTGCGCAAAGGGCACGGCAGGCCCGCGGACGGCGTCCGGCCCGTTAAGGGGCGCGGGGAACTGCGCAAAAGGGTACGGCGGGCCCGCGCCGAGATGACCCGCCCCCTAGCGGAGCGCCGCCGTCGCGGACGGGTCGAAGCCGAACGGGAGCTCAAGGCGATGCGCCCGCATCAGGGCCGCGTCGGACAGGACATCCCCCGTGGGGCCGTCCGCCGCGATGACCCCCTCGCTCAGGATCACCGCCCGCCCGCACAGCTCCAGCGCGTACGGCAGGTCATGGGTCACCATGAGGACCGTTACGTCCAACCCCCGCAAGATGTCGGCCAGTTCGCGCCGCGACGCGGGGTCGAGGTTGGACGACGGCTCGTCCAGGACCAGGATCTCCGGCGACATCGCGAGCACCGTCGCGACGGCGACGCGGCGGCGCTGGCCGAAGGACAGGTGGTGCGGCGGCCGGTCGGCGTACTCGGCCATTCCCACTTGGGTGAGGGCCGCGAGGACCCGCTTCTCCAGTTCCGGCCCGCGCACGCCGGACGCTGCCGGGCCGAAGGCGACGTCTTCGCGGACGGTCGGCATGAAGAGCTGGTCGTCGGGGTCCTGGAAGACGATGCCGACCCGGCGCCGGATCTCGGCGAGGTTCTTCTTGGCGACCGGCAGACCGGCGACGGTCACGGAGCCCGCGCCGCCTTCGAGGATGCCGTTGAGGTGGAGGACGAGGGTCGTCTTGCCCGCGCCGTTGGGGCCGAGCAGCGCGACCCGCTCGCCGCGCGCCACCGTCAGGTCGACGCCGAACAGCGCCTGATGCCCGTCGGGGTAGGCGAAGGCGAGCCCGGACACTTCGAGGGACGGGACGTTCTCAGCGTTCATGACGTTCTCACCTGTCACAGAATCCAGCCCAGCAGACAGACGGCGAGCGCCGTCACGGGGAGGGCCACGGCCCGCGTCCACTGGGCGCGGGTCGCCGTCACCTCGTCGATCACCGGCATGGCGCCGGCGTAGCCGCGGCTGACCATCGCGAGATGGACGCGTTCGCCGCGTTCGTAGGAGCGGATGAAGAGCGCGCCCGCCGACTTGGCGAGGACGCCCCAGGAGCGCACCCCGCGTGCCTCGAAGCCGCGCGAGCGGCGGGCGATCGACATCCGCCGCATCTCGTCGGTGATCACGTCCCCGTACCGGATCATGAAGGACGCGATCTGGACGAGGAGCGGCGGCAGTTTGAGGCGCTGCAGGCCGAGCAGCAGGGCGCGCAGTTCGGTGGTGGAGGCGAGGATCACGGAGGCGGCGACGCCGAGGGTGCCCTTGGCGAGCACGTTCCAGGCGCCCCACAGCCCGTTCTCGCTGAGCGAGAGGCCGAGCACGTGGACCTGCTCGCCGGGCACGACGAACGGCATGAGCACGGCGAACGCCACGAACGGGATCTCGATGAGCAGCCGCTTCAGGAGGTATCCGGCCGGGATGCGGGCCGCACCCGCCACGCAGGCGAGCAGCACGGCGTACAGCGCGAAGGCCCACATCGCCTCGCGCGGTGTGGACACCACGACGACCACGAACAGGAACACCGCGGCGAGCTTGCAGTGCGGGGGCAGGTCGTGGACGGGTGAGTGGCCGTGCCGGTAGAGCCGGTGGGAGTGGCCCGCTCCCACGTCAGACCGCTTCCGGGGTGCGCTCGGGGGCGGGCTCCGTACGGTGGCGGCGTACGGCCCAGAACACGCCGCTGCCCACCACGACGGTGACGCCGACGCCGATCACTCCGGCGAGGCCGCCGGCCAGGCGGGCGTCGCCGATGTCCTTGACGGAGTAGTCGGCGAGCGGCGAGTCGGAGGTGGCGTGCGACTTGGTCTTGGCGTCGATGCCCTTGTCGTGGGCGACCTTCTCCAGGCCGTCGGGGCTGGCCGAGGCGTAGAAGGAGACGAACCCGGCGAGGACGAGCGCGGTGACGATGCCGATGCCCCACACCTTCTTCGTGGAGCGGGTGCGGGCCGCCGCGGGGGCGGCGGCGGGCGCGTCGACGAGTTCGCCGCCGACGCGCAGCTTGAGCGGCGCGGTCAGGCCGCGGGCCCCGTGCACGAGGTCGGGGCGTACGGCGATGACGGCGCCCACCGTGAGCGCGGTGATCACGGCCTCGCCGATGCCGATCAGGACGTGCACGCCGACCATCGCGGTGAGCACCTTGGCGATCGGCACGTCGGTGGTGCCGCCGAGCGCGTAGATCGCGGTGAAGACGAGGGCGGCGGCCGGGACGGAGAGCAGCGCGGCCACGAACGAGGCGACGGTGATCGAGCGGCGGGTGCGGGGCAGCACCTTCACGAGGCCGCGGAAGAGGGCGTAGGCGACGACGGTCGTGGTGATCGCCATGTCGGTGATGTTCACGCCGAGCGCAGTGAGGCCGCCGTCGGCGAACAGGATGCCCTGCATGAGCAGGACCACGGACACGCACAGCACGCCGGTGTAGGGCCCGACGAGGATCGCGGCGAGCGCGCCGCCGAGCAGATGGCCGCTGGTGCCGGCCGCGACGGGGAAGTTCAGCATCTGCACGGCGAAGATGAACGCGGCGACGAGACCGGCCAGCGGCGCCGTCTTTTCGTCGAGTTCGCGGCGCGCCCCGCGCAGGCTGACGGCGACGGCTCCGGCGGCGACCACACCTGTGACCGCCGATACAGGTGCGTTGATGAATCCATCGGGTACGTGCATGGGGGGACTCCGATTTCCCGTGGCGCCCTCTTCCCTGCGCGGCATGCGCAGAACCGTTTGATGATAGTGCCCTGTTGCGAACCCTTCGCAAGAGCGGACAAGTACCAAGTGACAAGCCGACTCGCTGGGGGTTTACCCGAAAAATATGGGACATTTGATACCAACTAGCACGAACCGAATTTCATTCAGCACCCAGCGTGAGGAGCGACCGATGTCCCCCGCAGTCGAGGACCACGCCGAGGAACACGCCGACAGCCGCTCCGTCGAGGATCACGCCCGGGCCCGCATCGTCACGGACGCCCCGCTCACCAACCCCGTCCCGGTGAAGCTGCGCTACGACCCCGCCGACGCCCCCGGCACGGTCTGCTTCGCCTTCCCGGGCGGCAACGAATGGATCTTCCCGCGCGACCTGCTCGAATCGGGGCTGCGCGCGCCCGCCCGCCGGGGCGACGTGGAGGTGTGGCCGTGCGGCCGCGCCCAGACGGTCCTCGAATTCCACTCGCCGGACGGGGTCGCGGTGGTCCAGTTCGACAGCTCGCCGCTGGTCCGCTTCCTGCGCCACACCTACGCCACCGACGCGCGGGCGGCCCCGTCCGCGGCGGGCCGCCACCGCTGAGCTTCCGTACGACATTCCGTACGGCATGCCTTACGGCATGCGGAGGCCCCCCGTGCGCGGTACGCACGAGGGGCCGAGGGGCGCCGGCGGTCCCGTCCCCACAGGCCGCCGACGTCGGCCGGGACCCACGGCCGCTCGGTTCGAAGGGTCCCGGCGTTCAGGAGGCGGGGGTCAGACCCGCGCCAGCTCGCGACGCCCGTCGGGGTCGCCGTCGCTGTCGAGTTCGGCGGCCTCCTGCTTGCGCAGGCCCTCGCCCTCGACGTCGACGTTCGGCAGCACCCGGTCCAGCCAGCGCGGCAGCCACCAGGCCTTCGCGCCGAGCAGCGCGAGCACCGCGGGCACGATCGCCATGCGGACGATGAACGCGTCGAAGAAGACCGCTATCGCGAGGCCGAAGCCGATCATCTTGATCATTTGCTCGCTGGAGCCGATGAAGCCGGAGAACACCGCGATCATGATCACCGCGGCTGCGGTGACCACCCGGGCGCCGTGCTTGAACCCGGTGACGATCGCCTGGCCGGGCCGCTCGCCGTGGACGTACGCCTCGCGCATCCGCGTGACCAGGAAGACCTCGTAGTCCATCGCGAGACCGAAGACCACGCCCACCATGAAGATCGGCATCATGGACATGATCGGGCCGGTCTGCTGCACGCCGAACAGCGAGCCGAGCCAGCCCCACTGGAAGACCGCGACGACCGCGCCGAGGGCGGCGACCACCGAGAGCAGGAAGCCGAGGGCCGCCTTCAGCGGGACCAGGACCGAACGGAAGACCACCATCAGGAGCAGGAAGGCGAGCCCGACGACGAGTGCCAGGTAGGGCAGCAGGGCGTCGTTCATCTTCTGCGAGAAGTCGATGTTCATCGCGGTCGAGCCGGTGACCAGGAGCTTCGCCCCGGTCTCGGCCTTGATCGACTCGTTGGTGTCCCGGATCGAGTGGACCAGGTCCTCGGTCTGGGTGGAGGACGGCTTGGACTTCGGTATGACCGTGATGGTCGCCGTGTTGTTGCCGTTGTCCTTGTTGAACGCGGGCGGGAGCACCGGACCCGCGTCCGGGAGCTTCTTGATCGCGTCGACCGTCTTGTTGGCGGCGGCCTGCGGGTTCGTGCTGTCCTTGCCGTCGACGACGACCATGAGCGGCCCGTTGAAGCCGGGCCCGAAGCCCTCGGAGAGGGTGTCGTAGGCACGGCGCTGCGTGGTGGAGGTCGGCTGCGAGCCGTCGTCCGGCAGGCCCATCTGCAGCGAGCTCGCCGGCAGCGCTATCGCGCCGAGGCCGAGCACGCCGACGAGCAGCACCCACACCGGCTTGCGCAGCACGAAGCTCGCCCAGCGGGTGCCCATGTTGGGCTTGGTCGAGGCGGTCTTCTCGCCCTGCTCGTGCGCCTTGCGGGCCTTGCGGCCGAGCACGCGCTTGCCGGCGAAGCCGAGCAGCGCGGGGATCAGGGTGAGCGCGATGAGGACGGCGATGACGACCGTGCCGGCCGCGGCCGCGCCCATCTTGGTGAGCATCGGGATGTTGACCACGGCGAGGCCGACCAGCGCGATCACCACGGTCAGACCGGCGAACACCACGGCGGAGCCGGCCGTTCCGACGGCCCGTCCGGCGGCTTCCTCGCGTTCCCTGCCCTCGGCCAGCTCGGCCCGGTAGCGGGAGACGATGAACAGCGCGTAGTCGATGCCGACCGCGAGCCCGATCATCATCGCGAGGGTGCCGGTGGTGGTGCCGAGGTCGAGTACGTTGGCGAGCGCGGTGATCGTGGAGATACCGATGCCGACGCCGATGAGCGCGGTGAGCAGCGGGAGCCCGGCCGCCACCAGCGACCCGAAGGTGATCACCAGGACGACGCCCGCGATGATCACGCCGATGATCTCGCCGGCCCCCTGCTCCGGCATGGCCTGCAGCGCGTCACCGCCGATCTCGACGGTGAGCCCGGCCTTCTTCGCCTCGTCGCCGCTCTTCTTGAGCGCGTCACGGGTGTCGTCGGTCAGCTGCATCGCGTTGGCCTTGTACGACACCTGGACGTACGCGATGGGGCCCTGGCCGTTCTTGGAGACGGCGTTGGCCTTGAACGGGTCGGTCACCGCGGCGACCTGGTCCGAGCCGGCCTTCAGGCCCGCGATCGTCTTCTCGACCGCGGCCTTGTTGGCCTGGTCGGCCATCTTCTGGCCTTCGGGCGCCTTGAAGACGATCCGGGCGGTGGCGCCGTCGGCGGTCGCGTTCGGGTTCCGCTCCTTGAGCAGGTCGAACGCGCGCTGCGCCTCGGTGCCCGGGATCGAGAAAGAGGAGGAGGTGGCGGTGGCGGCTGAGGCGGCGCCGAACCCGGCGAGGGCGAGCAGCGCCACCCACACCAGGGCGACATAGCGGCGGCGCCGGAAGGCGAACCTGCCTAGGCGGTAGAGGAACGTGGCCACGAGGGCGTACTCCCGGTCAAGTCGTATGGAACCAGCAGGGCATGGGGAACCAGCCCGACGACGAGAGCGGCGTGCGTCAGGTGGGGCGGGTGGTGCGCGGGGAGGGGGGTGTCTAGCAGGGGTCGCCGAGGGCGGGGAGGACCACGGCGTCGATGTAATGGCCGAGGAAGGCCCGGTCGACCGGGCGGTCCTCGATGAGCTGCCGGGCGACGAACGCGCCGACCAACATGTGTACAACATAGGACAACGCGGGGTTGTCCCCGCGGACCTCACCGCGGTCCACGGCGCGTCGCAGCACCGCGTCGAGACCGGTGATCTCCGGCTCGATGAGCAGTTCCCGCAGCGCCTGATGGAGATCGGGGTTGTCGTGGACGGCCCGCATCAGACCCCGCATCAGCGCGGAGTCCTTCTCCATCTTGCAGTCGTCCTCGCGGGAGACCAGCTCGCGGAAGTCGCCACGCAGCGACCCGGTGTCGATCTCGGCGAGACTGACCGGCTTGTCGTGCCGCAGAGCGCGCGCGACCAGCTTCGGCTTGCTCCCCCACTGGCGGTAGAGGGTGGCCTTGCTGGAGCGGGTGCGGGTGGCGACGGCGTCCATGGTGAGGGCGTCGTAACCGACTTCGCGCAGCAGGTCGAGCACGGCCTCGTAGAGCTCTGCCTCGCGTTCCGGGGTGAGCCTGCCCGCCATGATCGACCTCCTCTCCTTGCACGTATTGCACGTACGAACTTCGCGTACGAACTGTGCGTACCGTACGAAGGTAACCCCGCCCCGAAGCGAAACGGAACCGTTTCGCTTGTGTCGTCGACCACAGGTGTCGGAACGGAATAAAGCGCTCCTACGAGTTGCCGCGGGCACCTCGCGCGGAAAGCATTGGGGGGTGAGTGACGACGCCGCGTACCTCCGGTTCCCGCATCTGCACGACGACTTGCTGTGCTTCGCCGCCGAGGACGACCTGTGGGTCGCCCCCCTCGTGCCGGCCGGGCACAGCCCGTCCCGCGCCTGGCGGGTCACCGTCGACCGCACCAAGGTCGGCCACCCCCGCTTCTCGCCCGACGGCAGCCAGATCGCGTACACGACCTGGCGCAGCCTCGACCCGGAGATCCATCTGGCCCCGGTGACCGGCGGCCCGGCCCGCCGGATCGGGTACTGGGGGTCCTCCGACACCCGGGTGTGCGGCTGGACGCCCGACGGCGACATCCTCGCGGTGTCCTCCCACAGCCAGCCGTTCTCGTACTTCTCCTGGGCCTACAGCGTGCCCACCGACGACTCCCCCGGCGGAAAGCTCCCCTGGGGCCCGGTCTCCGACATCGCCGTCACCGACGTCGACGGCGAACGCCGCACCCTGCTGCTCACCGGAAAGCCGCCGCACGAGCCGGCCGCCTGGAAGCGCTACCGCGGCGGCGCCACCGGCCGCCTGTGGCTGCACGGCAGACGGCTGCTCCCCGACATCGGCGGCCACCTCGACTCGCCGATGTTCGTCGAGGGCCGCATCGCCTTCCTCTCCGACCACGAGGGCGTCGGCAACCTGTACTCCTGCCTCCCCGACGGCAGCGACCTGACCCGGCACACCGACCACGACGCCTTCTACGCCCGGCACGCCTCCAGCGACGGCCGCCGGGTCGTCTACCAGTGCGCGGGCGACCTGTGGGTCGTGGACGACCTCACCCCCGACTCGGTGCCGCGCAAGCTGGACGTACGGCTCGGCGGGCCCCGCGCCGGGCGGCGCAGCTACCAGGTGCCGGCCGCCAACCACGTGGACGCGCTGTCCGTCGACACCACGGGCCGGGCCAGCGCCGTCGTGGTGCGCGGCAGCCTGTACTGGCTCACCCACCGCGACGGCCCGGCCCGCACCATCGCCGACACCCCGGGCGTACGGGTCCGGCTGCCCGTGATGCTGGGCAGCGGCGGCCAGGTCGCCTACATCACCGACGCGGACGGCGAGGACGCCGTCGAGATCGCCTTCCTGCCGCGCGCCAGCGGCGAGCGCGAGCCGCGCCGCCTCGCGGCCGGCGAGCTCGGCCGGGTGCAGGAGATGGTGTCCGACCCCGACGGCGAACGCCTGGCGATCGCCGCGAACGACGGGCGCCTGCTGCTCATCGACGTCACGGAGGAGTCTGGGGGCACCTCCCGGACGGAGTCTGGGGGAGGCGAGGTCACCGAACTCATCCGCTCCGTCAACGGCCCGGTCCGCGACCTCGCCTTCTCGCCCGACGGGGCCTGGGTTACCTGGTCGCACCCGGGGATCGGCCGCTCGCTGCGCCAGATCAAGATGGCCCGCATCTCGGGGCCCGGCGCCCGCACCGTCGTGGACGTCACCAACGGCCGCTTCGAGGACGAGAACCCGGTGTTCACCAGCGACGGCCGCTATCTGGCGTTCCTGTCCTGGCGCGGCTTCGACCCGGTGTACGACGTCCACACCGGCGACCTGTCCTTCCCGCTCGGCTGCCGCCCCTACCTGGTGCCGCTGTCCTCGGCGACGCCCTCGCCGTTCGCGCTCTCGCCGGACGGGCGGCCCGCGGCGGGGGGCCTGGACCCGCTCGACGACTCGGGCGACGGCACGGTGACGGTGGAGGTGGAGGGCCTGGAGAGCCGGGTCACCCCGTTCCCGGTCTCAGCATCGAAGTACTCCGCGCTCCACCCGGTATCGGGCGGCGGCCTGGTCTGGCTGCGCTGGCCCATCTCGGGCGCGCTCGGCGAGACCTTCGCCAACCCGGCCGACACCTCGGGCCGCCCCACCCTGGAACACTTCAACATCTCCAAGGCCCGCAAGACCGAACTGGTCGACCACCTCGACTACTTCGCGGTCAGCGGCGACGCCAGCCGACTCGTCGTGGTGGACGAGGGCGAGCTGCGAGCGGTCCCGGCCACCGAGCCCGGCGACAACGACTCCACGGTCTACCTGGACCTGCGCCGCATCCTGCACGACGTCGACCCGGCCCTGGAATGGCGCCAGGCCTACGACGAGGCGGGCCGCATCATCCGCTCCTACTTCTGGGAGCCGAAGATGTGCGGCATCGACTGGTCGACGATCCTGGACCAGTACCGCCCGCTGGTGGAACGCGTGGCCTCCCCGGACGAGTTCGCGGACCTGCTGCGCGAAGTGCTCGGCGAACTGGGCACCTCACACGCGTACGTCACCGCCGCCCGCCGCAACGAAGGCCCCCCGCACTACCAGCGCGCGCAAGGCCTCCTCGGCGCCAACTTGGTTTGCAGGGACGGGAGTTGGCAGATCCGGCGCATCCTGCCGGGCGACTCCTCCGACTCCAAGGCGCGTTCCCCCCTGGCGGGCGCGGGCATCCGTGAGGGCGCGGTCCTGACCCACGTGGACGGCCGCCCGGTCGACCCGGTCGCGGGCCCCTACCCCCTGCTGGCGGGCGCGGGCGGCACGACGGTGGAGCTGACCTTCCAACCTGCCGAGGGCGAGGGAAGATCACGCAGAGTGGCCGTGGTCCCCCTGGTCGACGAACGCCCCCTGCGCTACCAGGACTGGGTGGCCAAGCGCCGCGAGGTGGTACGGGAGCTGAGCGGCGGCAAGTGCGGCTACCTGCACATCCCCGACATGGGCGGCTCGGGCTGGGCCCAGTTCAACCGGGACCTGCGCCTGGAGGTGAGCCGCCCGGCCCTGATCGTGGACGTACGGGGAAACGCGGGAGGCCACATCAGCGAACTGGTGGTGGAAAAACTGACCCGCAGAATCCTGGGCTGGGACCTGACGAGGAACGCCCAGGCGGTGTCGTACGCGTCGAACGCGCCGCGGGGCCCGGTGGTCGCGCTGGCCGACGAGGCCACGTCCTCGGACGGCGACATGATCACGGCGGCGTTCCGCCTCCTCAAGCTCGGCCCGGTGGTGGGCCAGCGCACCTGGGGCGGGGTGGTCGGCATGACGGGCCGTCACACCCTGGGCGACGGAACGGTCATCACGGTGCCGATGAACGCGGCGTGGTTCGACGAGTACGGGTGGTCCGTGGAGAACCACGGGGTGGAACCGGACCTGGAGATCCTGCGCACCCCCCTGGACTGGGCGGAGGGCCGCCACGCCCAACTGGACGACGCGGTCCGCCTGGCCCTGGACCTCCTGACCCTCCACCCGGCGTCGGCACCACCGGGCTATGCGACGACACCGAACCTCCAGCGCCCCAAGCTGCCACCGCGGAGGGTGGGGGGCTGAGGGTGCCTTGGGGGTGCCCCCCAACCCCGCAGCGTTCCCGGCCTGCGGACCGGGGGCGCGGGGTTGCGCAGTTCCCCGCGCCCCTAAACCCGCCTTCGCCCGCGGACCGTACGTGGTGCTCGCGCAGTTCCCCGCGCCCCTAACCGCATCGATCCTGGCCAGCACCGGCATCTTCAGCCCGTCCGGCGTTTGAGGACGAGCGCCCTCAAGGCGCGAACGGGGTCTGGGGCAGAGCCCCAGGAACGACCACCGGGCCGCAGCCAGAACGATTCGCCCCCGGAGGGTCTAGGGAAGGGGCGGGGTGGGGAAAGTCCCCCGGGCCTCCTCGTCCGCCGCCCCGCCCGCACCGACCAGCCCCCGCCCAACCCCCTTGAGCCGCGGCTCGAAGCGCCGCATCTCCCGAGCCCCCACCGCCCCGATCACCCCCGGCAAATACCCCCGCACGGACTGCATCCCCCGCAACCACCACTGCGCGTACACGTGCGAGGACCGCCGCTCGATCCCCGCGACGATGCGATCGACGGCGGGCCCCAGCGGATACGTCCGGTTGGACGGCCACGGCAGCCGGGACCGCAGCTCCCGCATCACCTCGTCCTGGTCGGCGCCCCGCACCATGTCCGTATCCGTCCACGACAGATACCCGACCCCGACCCGCACCCCCTTGTAGCCCACCTCCGCCCGCAGGCTGTGCGCGAACGCCTCGACCCCGGACTTGGAGGCGCAGTACGCCGTCATCATCGGCGCCGGGGTGATCGCCGCGAGGGAGGCGATCTGCAGGAAGTACCCGCGCGACTCCATCAGTACGGGCAGGAAGGCGCGAGCCGTCACGGCCCCGCCGATGAGATTGACCTCGATGACGCGGCGCCACGCGCCCGGGTCGGAGTCGACGAACGGCCCCCCGGAGGCGACCCCCGCGTTGGCGACGACGATGTCGACCTTCCCGAACCGCTCCTTGACCTCGCCCGCGACCCGCGCCATCGCCGCGTGGTCGGTGACGTCCGCGTACCAGGACTCGGCCTCGGTGTGCAGCCGCGCCGCGACCCGCTTCAGCTCGTCGGGTTCGAGCCCGACGAGCGCGACCTTGGCGCCGCGCGCCGACAGCTTGCGCGCGAGGAGCTCACCGACGCCGCGCGCGGCTCCGGTGACGACCGCGACCTGCCCTTCCAGACTGACCCTGCTCATACGGCACGCTCCTCGGCGTCGGCGGCGGGGGCCACGAGATGCGCGGCCACCAGTGCGCGGATCTTCTCGGTGATGAATTCGGGCGCCTCGATGGGCGTCATGTGCCCGACGCCGGTGAGGACGTCGAGCGAGCGGCAGTCGGGCAGCCCGGCCGCGATCCGCTCCGCGTGCACGGGCGGCGTGAGCCGGTCCACGCGGCCGACCACGACAGCGGTGGGCGCCCTCAACTCCCGTACGAGCAGACAGAGTTCGAGCTCGGCCAGCACATGGGACCAGTCCTGGCGCACATCGCGCGGGCAGGCGTGCACGATGCGGGCGCACGCCTCGATCTTGTCGGGCGCGGCCCCGGGCCCCATCGTCGCGTACCGCAGGACCTTCTTGGCGAGCGGCGTGACCGGACCGAGCGGCGCCCCCGAGCCGAGGACGCGCCGGGTGAGCCCGGTACGTATCCTCCCCGCCCGCATCGGCACCACCCGCGACTCGGCCACAAGCCGCGAGGCGCCCGTGCTGCACAGCAGGACCGCCGCCGCGTGCTCGCGAAGGCCGGCTCGTCCGGCGGCCGCCATGAGGGTCATGCCGCCCATGGAGTGCCCGGCGAGCACGGCTCGTTCACCCGGCGCGAGCGTCGCGGCGAGCACCGCTTCGAGATCGTCGGCGAGCGCCTCGGTGGTGCAGGAGGAGCCGGCGGGCGTACGCCCGTGCCCGCGCTGGTCGTACGCGATGACCCGGCACTCGCCGGACAGCGCCCGGATCTGCGCCGCCCAGAACGCGGTCGAGCAGGTCCAGCCGTGCGCGAGGACGACGGCGGGCGCGTCCGCGGGCCCGTGCACCTCTACGTGCAGCGGGGTGCCGTCGGCGGAGCGGGCGGTGAGCTCGTGCTCGGCGACGGGCGGCGCGTACACCCCGGCCCGCACGGCCCCGACCCGGCTCACGCGGACACCGCCGGAACGTCCGCGGACTCCCGCACCGGGGCGCGTACGACCTCGTACTCCCCCAGGTCCACCTCGCGGGTCGCGCGGCGGAACTCGCCGGTGGTGCCCGGCCAGACGGTGGTGTTGCGGCCGGTCGCGTCGAGGTACCAGCTGGTGCAGCCGCCGGTGTTCCACACGGTCCGCTTCATGCGTTCCTGCACCCGCCGGTTCCAGGCGCCGACGGCGGACGGCCGGGCGGCGAGCGCGGCCCGCCCGCCGAGCACGTTCAGCTGCCGCAGGTAGTCGGCCATGTAGTTGAGCTGGGACTCGATCATCAAAATCATGGAGGAGTTCCCGAGGCCGGTGTTGGGCCCGATGATGGTCATCCAGTTGGGGAACCCGGCGGCGGTCGCGCCGCGCAGCGACTGCATGCCGTCCTTCCACGACTCGGCGAGCGTGTGCCCCTCGGCGCCGACGACACGGTCGGCGATCGGCATGTCGGTGACGTGGAACCCGGTGCCGAAGATGATCGCGTCGACCTCGGCCCCGGTGCCGTCGGCGGCGACGACGGTGGACCCGCGCACCTCGGCGAGCCCGGAGGCGACGAGGTCGACATTGGGCTCGGCGAGCGCCGGATAGTACGAGCTGGAGAGCAGGATCCGCTTGCAGCCGATGCGATAGTCCGGGGTCAGCTTGGCCCGGGTGGCAGGGTCCTTGATGGCGCGGGCCATGTTGGACTTGGCGAGCGACTCGATGAGGCCGAGTTCGTTGGGCCTCTTGGTGAACGCGCTGACCTGCAACTCCCGTATGCCCCACAGGAGTCCGCGCCGGGCGGCCCCGGTGAACGGCAGCTGACGGTGCAGCCAGCGCTCGACTCCCGTGATTTCGCGGTCCATTCGCGGCATCACCCAGGGCGGTGTGCGCTGGAAGAGCGTGAGCCGGGCGACGTCGGGCTGAATGGACGGCACGATCTGGATCGCCGAGGCCCCCGTGCCGACCATGGCGACCCGCTTGCCGCGCAGGTCGTAGTCGTGGTCCCAGCGGGCGGAGTGGAACACCTTGCCGGGGAAGGAGGCGAGCCCCGGAATCTCCGGCGTCTTGGGATCGGAGAGCGGCCCGGTGGCGGAGACGACGACGTCAGCGGTCAGCGTGACCCCATTGGCCACCTCGATCTCCCACCACAACTCCTGCGCGTCCCACCGCATCATGGTGACTTCATGATCGAGACGGATGTGGGGCCGCAGCCGGAAGACGTCGGCGACGTGCTCCAGATAGGCGCGGATGTGCTCCTGCCCGGAGAAGGTGCGGGGCCAGTCGGGGTTGGGCGCGAAGGAGAAGGAGTAGAGGTGCGAGGGCACGTCGCAGGCGCACCCCGGGTAGCTGTTGTCGCGCCAGGTGCCGCCGACGGAGCCGGCCCGCTCCAGGACGACGAAGTCGGTGATCCCCTCGCGCCGCAGCCGAACCGCCGCCCCGAGCCCGCCGAACCCCGACCCGATCACCGCCACACGCACATGCTCGTGCTCGTGCTCGTGCTCGTGCTCGTGCTCGTGCTCGTGCTGGCCCATGCCACCGCCTCCAATTCCGCCAGTAATCACTGGCACTGTTGGGAGGGTAGAGCAGTCGCATACCGAGCGGTAGGGGTACGGGCGGGGAAAGTTACCGCCGGTACAACTCGTCGGTGTGGGGCGCCGGCCCACCGCATAGGCTGACGTGGTGGCAGAAGACCAGGCAAGTGAGGGCGTCGGCGGCGGCAGGGCGTCGGGGCGGGGCGAGCCGGCCGACGGCGTCCGCGAGTACCGCATGGCGGAGCTGGCCCAGAAGGCCGGCATCACCGAACGCACCCTGCGCTTCTACCGCGAGCGCGGCCTGATCCCGCCGCCGCGCCGGGAGGGCCGCATCGCCTGGTACGACGACCACCACCTGGCCCGCCTGCGCACGATCTCCGCACTCCTGGAGCGCGGCCACACCCTGTCCGGCATCGCGGACCTGACCTCGGCCTTCGAGTCGGGCCGGGACGCGGGCGAGGCGCTGGGCCTGGTGGAGCCGACCGAGGAGACCCCGGTGCGCCTGACCCCGGAGGCGCTGGCCGACCACTTCGCGGGCGAGGTCACCCCCGAGAACCTGGCGGCCGCGCTGGACCTGGGCTACCTGGCCGTCTCGGGCGAGGAGATCGTCCACATCAGCCGCCGCCTCCTGGACGTCTCGGCCTCCCTGGTCCGCGAGGGCGTCCCGCTGGCGGCGGTCCTGGCGGCCGGCCGCGAAGTCCGCGACCACGCCGACGCCCTGGCCGCCCTGTTCGCCGACCTCCTGCACACCCACGCGGCCCCGGAAGACACCAAACGCCTGCGCCCCCTGGCCAAGGCGGTGGTGGACGCGGAGCTGTCCCTGGCCCTGGACCGGCGGCTTTCGCAGGAGCCCTGAGGGGGCCGAGATCCCACCCCTTGGGCGCCGGGCCGGTCCCCTTCCGGGGTCCTACAGGTCGTAGACCACCGTCACAGGCGCATGATCGCTCCACCGCTCCCCGTGCGTCGCGGCCCGCTCGACGAAGCCCTTCACGGCGCGCTCGGCGAGGCCGGGGGTCGTGACCTGGTAGTCGATGCGCCAGCCCGCGTCGTTGTCGAAGGCGCGGCCGCGGTACGACCACCACGAGTACGGGCCCTCGACGTCCGGGTGCAGGGCGCGCACCACGTCGACGTAGCCGCCGTCCGCGGTGTCGAAGACCCGCGTCAGCCACTCCCGCTCCTCGGGCAGGAAGCCGGAGTTCTTCTTGTTGCCCTTCCAGTTCTTGAGGTCGGCCTCCTGGTGGGCGATGTTCCAGTCGCCGCAGACCACGACCTCGCGTCCGTCGGCGGCGGCCCGCGCCCTCAGGTCCTTGAGGTACTCCAGGAACTCCGCCATGAAGCGGATCTTCTCGTCCTGCCGCTCGGTGCCGACCTCGCCGGAGGGCAGGTACAGCGAGGCGACGGTCACGCCGGGCAGGTCCGCCTCGATGTAGCGCCCGCTGCCGTCGAACTCCGCGCTCCCGAACCCGGTCCGCACCCGGTCCGGCTCGCGCCGGGTGAGCAGGGACACACCGGCCCGGCCCTTGGCGGCGGCCGGCGCGTGCGCGGCGAACCAGCCCTCGGGCGCGCCGGCCTCGGCGGGCAGCTGGTGGGGCTCGGCCCGCACTTCCTGCAGGCAGATCACGTCGGCCCCGGTCCCCCCGAGCCACTCCACGAAGCCCTTCTTGGCGGCGGCCCGCAGCCCGTTTACATTCACAGAGGTAACAGTGAGCATCCCGGCACCCTACCCACCCGACACCGCCCACCCATCGCATAGAAGTACGCTAGAACGCATGAATATCCACCAGCTCGGCTACGACCACCCCGACGCCGCGAAGCTCAACGACCAGGTCCAGCTCGAATACGCCGAGCGGTACGGGGACGAGGGCGACGTCACACTCCTGGACGCCGCGATGTTCCTGCCCCCGCGCGGCCTGTACCTGATCGCGTACGACACCGAGGGGCGCCCGGTGGCCACCGGCGGCTGGCGCAGCCAGGAGGCCAACGAGGAGAACTACCGCGACGGGGACGCCGAGCTGAAGCGCATGTACGTCGTCCCCGAGGCCCGGGGCCTGGGCCTGGCCCGCCGCATACTGGCCGCCCTGGAGGCCGACGCCCGCGCGGCCGGCCGCACCCGCATGGTCCTGGAGACCGGCATCAAGCAACCCGAGGCGATCACCCTGTACGCCTCGACGGGCTACGAACCCTGCGAAAAGTTCGGCCACTACCGCACGTACGACACGAGCCGCTGCTTCGCGAAGCCGCTCACGGGTTCCTGACCCCGGCCCGGGGGGCTCCGTTCAACCGCCCCCGCCCAACCTGCCCCCGGAAACGACGAGATCCCGCCCGATCGTGATGATCGGACGGGATCTCGTTGCTGTTGTGGACCTGAGGGGATTCGAACCCCTGACCCCCTCGATGCGAACGAGGTGCGCTACCGGACTGCGCCACAGGCCCTTGCAACGAGTGAAACCTTAGCACCCGGATGGGAGTGCTTGGAAATCCGTTCCCCGCTGGTCAGCGAGAGCGGGGTCATTCGTTGGCGGCGCGGGGGCGGTCGTCGTCCGCGTACTGGTCGAAGAGCGGGGTGCGGTGGCGACTTGGGCCCGTGCGCTGCCTCGGGGGCGGGTCGGCGGCGGGCGGCGCCGGGGTGGGATCGGCGGTCGAGGAGCGGGCCGAGGACCACGTGTCGGGGGCGCCCAGGTCGATGCTGCCGGTGGCGCGCGGGGCGACCGGCGCGGTGACGTAGGTGGGCAGCGGGACCGGGACCGGGTCCCAGCTGGCGCCGCGTTCGGGGCCGCGCTCGCGCTGCTGGTCGACCCACTCCTGATGGTCGGTCTGCTCGACCAGGGCGCGCCGGCCGGCCTCCTGCGGGGAGAGGGCCGGGGCGGGCGCGGGCTCGGGCACGGGGGCCGGGTGGTGGGACTCCGCGTCGTCGTCGGCCTCGATGCCCGGCGCCGTGGCCCTGGCGCGCGGCCGGCTCTCGCGCAGCCGCTGGGCGGCGGCCTCGGCGCGGCGGCGGTCCATGGTGAAGGCGAAGCGCCGCCGCTCCTGGATCCGCAGGTGCACGATGTACGCGCTCAGCAGGGCGGCCGGGGCGGCCGGCGCCCACAGGAAGCCGAGTCCGCCGACCGCCGCGACGACCGCGCCCAGCGTGAAGGCGAGGAAGAGGAGGACGGTGGTGCGCCGACGCCGGGCGAGCACCGCGCTGCGCTGGGCGCGCCGGGCCCGCTCCGCCGAGGTGAAGTTCGCGGGGCGCTCACGCCGCGGCTCCGGGGGTTCCGGCCGCTCGCGCCGCTCCGGCCGCTCGGGTCGGGCCGCGCGGACCGGGGGCACGCCGAATTCCCGGGCGCCGGTGGACTCCCCCGGGGTGGCGAGGGGTTCCGTCAGGGCGTCCGGAGGGGTCGCGGGGGGCGCCTCGGACGCTGCCTCGTCGGTTGCCCGCTGGCTCAGCTCCTTGGCGTACCGGCGCTCCATGGCCGACCGTCCGGACAGCAGCCGGATGGCGGTGCTGAAGCGTTCCGTCGGACGGGCCTCGTTGAGCTCGTCCTGCCTGCGGAGCCACATCGGCACCAAGTAGGCGGCCCAGGCCCCGACGATGACTGCGTAAATGAGGCCGCTGCTGCTCACACACCACACCGTAGAGGGACGGGCGCGCGGGGATACGCCAATTGAGCCGGTGTGTCGCACGATCTGGCTGATATCACCGGCTTTTTTTGTGATTTCTCGGATCGTTCGACGGGAGAGAGGGATCAGATCCCGATCGAATTCGAACGTTTATTTCATTTCCCGGTGTTTCCCGTGTTCCCGTGCTGCGACTCGCGGGCCCGCCGCCACCGGGCGAGGAGCCCGTCGGGGACTTCCTCCGCGGTGAGCGCGTACACCAGGTGATCGCGCCACGCGCCGTCGATGTGCAGATAGCGCGGGCGCAGCCCTTCCTCGCGGAAACCGAGCTTTTCCACCACCCGACGGCTCGGCGCGTTCTCGGGGCGAATGCAGACCTCCATGCGGTGCAGCCCGACCGTGCGGAAGCAGTGGTCGGTGACGAGCGCGACGGCCGTCGGCATCACGCCCCGGCCCGCCACGTCACGGTCCACCCAGTACCCGACGTGGCCCGAGCACATCGAGCCCCAGGTGATCCCGGCGACCGTCAACTGGCCCACCAGGCGGCCCTGGTACTCGATGACGAACGGCAGCATGCGGCCCGCGTTGGCCTCGGCGCGCAGGTGGCGGACCATCTGGCGGTAGGTGGGGCGCTGGGCGAAGGGCACGCCGGCCGCGGGCGGCGGGATCGTCGCCTCCCAGGGCCGCAGCCAGTCGCGGTTGCGCCGGTTGACCTCGCGCCAGGCCCGTTGGTCGCGCAGCTTTATGGGGCGGAGGACCACATCGCCCTCCGCGAGCTCGACCGGCCAGGAAGGAACGTTCAGCTCGGGCTCCCCGCGGGTCTCGGGTGGTCGCCGCCGCGGATCTGGTCCACGGCGTGCCGCAGGATCCGCTCCAGGACGGCGAGTCCGTCGCGTACGCCGCCGGTGGAGCCCGGCAGGTTGACGATCAGGGTGCGCCCGCCGGCCACTCCGGCCAGGCCCCGCGAAAGGGCGGCGGTGGGGACCTTGGCCAGGCCCTCGGCGCGGATGGCCTCGGGGATGCCGGGCACGTCGTAGCCGATGACCCGGCGGGTGGCGTCGGGGGTGCGGTCGGTGGGCGAGACGCCGGTGCCGCCGGTCGTGACGATCACGTCGTACCCGGCGGCCGCTCCCGCGCGCAGCGCCTGCTCGACCGGGTCGCCGTCGGGCACCACGAGCGGGCCGTCCACGGTGAAGCCGATCGCGGCGAGGCCCTCGGCGAGCAGCGGGCCGCCGGTGTCCGCGTACACCCCGGCGGCCGCCCGGTTGGAGGCGGTGACGACGAGGGCCGCGTACGGAGCCCGAAGCGCCTCGCCGAGCCCTTCGCCGCCCGGGGGGAAGGGCACCGCGGCCTGCGGGCCGGGCCTCGGCGGGGTCGTAGCGGGCTGAGGGGGCGTCATGCTCCGGCCGCCTCGGGCCGGTTCCAGTCGCCGGACTTGCCGCCGGTCTTCTCCTCGACCCGGATGTCGGTGATCACGGCGGCCTTGTCGACCGCCTTGACCATGTCGACGACGGTGAGCGCGGCCACCGACACCGCGGTCAGCGCCTCCATCTCGACGCCGGTGCGGTCGGTGGTCTTCACCGTCGCGAGGATCTCCACCGCGTCGTCGGCCACCGACAGGTCGAGCTTCACGCCCGAGACCGCGAGGGGGTGGCACAGCGGGATGAGGTCGGGGGTGCGCTTGGCGCCCATGATCCCGGCGATGCGGGCGGTGGCCAGGGCGTCGCCCTTGGGGACGCCCTCGCCGCGCAGGAGCTCCACGACACGCGGCGAGACGAGCACGCGGCCGCTCGCGCGGGCGGTGCGTGCGGTGACGTCCTTCTCGGAGACGTCGACCATGCGGGCCGCCCCCGCCTCGTCGATGTGCGTGAGCCTGCCTTGCGTCGTACTCATTCGGTGGCGCTCCCGGTACGGCTTCTGTGGGCAGACACCGTACCCCCACCGACTGACACTCAGCCGAGCAGGACCACGTCCACCTCGCTGTCGGGCTCCGCCGACGTGGTGTCCTCGGGCAGCACGATCAGGCAGTCGGCCTGCGCGAGCGCCGCGATCAGATGCGATCCGGAGCCGCCGACCGGGCGCACGGTGCCCGCCTCGGCGTCGTAGGTGCCGCGCAGGAACTGGCGCCGGTCCGCGGGCGAGGACAGCGCCTTGTCGGCCTTCAGGACGGCGCGCGCGGTCGGCCGGTGGACGTCGTGGAGGCCCATCAGGGTGCGGATCGCGGGGCGTACGAACAGTTCGAAGGAGACGTACGAGGACACCGGGTTGCCGGGCAGGGCGAGCAGCGGGGTGTGGTCGGGGCCGATGGAGCCGAAGCCCTGGGGCTTGCCGGGCTGCATCTTCAGCTTGCGGAAGTCGATGCCGCTGCCCGGCTCGTCCTCGTCTCCCACGGAGGACAGCGCCTCCTTGACGACGTCGTACGCGCCGACGCTGACCCCGCCGGTGGTGACCAAGAGGTCGGCGCGGATCAGTTGGTCCTCGATGGTGTCGCGCAGGACGGCCGCGTCGTCGGTGACCGCGCCGACCCGGTAGGAGATGGCGCCCGCGTCCCGGGCGGCGGCCGCCAGCGCGAAGCTGTTGGAGTCGTAGATCTGGCCCGCGCCCAACTCCTCGCCGGGCTGCACCAGTTCACTGCCGGTGGAGAGCACGACCACGCGCGGGCGCGGCCGTACGGTGACCGTGCCGCGGCCGATGGCTGCGAGCAGGCCGATCTGGGGCGGGCCGAGCACGGTGCCCGCCGTCAGGGCGAGGTCGCCCACCTGGACGTCGCTGCCGCGCTCGCGGACGTGGGCGCGGGCCTCGGCCGGGCGGTTCACCCGCACTTCACCTCTGGCCCCTTCGGGGGCGTCTCCCGCGGGGCGCATGGTGGTGGCGGCTCCCCGGCCGGTCCCGCCGTCGGTCCACTCGACGGGGACGACGGCCTCGGCGCCGGGCGGCAGCGGGGCGCCGGTCATGATCCGGGCGGCCTGGCCGGGGCCCACGGTGGGCAGTTCACCACTGCCCGCCGCGACGTCGCCGATGACGGTGAGCACCGCGGGGAACTCCTCGCTGGCGCCCGCGACATCGGCGACCCGCACCGCGTACCCGTCCATCGAGCTGTTGTCGAAGGGCGGCAGGGCGACGGACACCGTGACGTCCTCGACCAGGACGCAGCCCTGGGCGTCGGGCAGTTGCAGCTCGATCGGTTCGAGCGGCCTGACCGCGGCGAGGATGTCGTCCAGGTGCTCGTCCACCGACCAGATCGTGTTGCTCACGGGTGCCTACATCTCCTCGGTGACGTACCGGCGAAGCCAGGCCTTGAAGTCCGGACCCAGGTCTTCACGTTCGCACGCCAGTCTGACAATGGCTCGCAGATAGTCTCCGCGATCGCCGGTGTCATAGCGACGGCCCTTGAAGACGACGCCGTGCACGGGGCCGCCGATCGACTCGTCGGCGGCCAGCTGCTGGAGGGCGTCGGTGAGCTGGATCTCGCCGCCGCGGCCCGGCTCGGTGGTGCGCAGCACGTCGAAGACGGCCGGGTCCAGGACGTAGCGGCCGATGACGGCGAGATTGGAGGGCGCCTCGGCCGCCTCCGGCTTCTCGACGAGCCCGGTGACGCGCACGACGTCACTCTCCGCGGTGGTTTCGACGGCCGCACAGCCGTAGAGGTGGATCTGTTCGGGATCGACCTCCATGAGCGCGATCACGCTGCCGCCCTCGTGCTCCTGGATCTCCACCATCCGCGAAAGGAGCTGGTCGCGGGCGTCGATCAGGTCGTCGCCGAGGAGCACCGCGAAGGGCTGGCTGCCCACGTGCGGGGCCGCGCACAGCACCGCGTGGCCGAGACCGCGCGGGTCCCCCTGGCGTACGTAGTGCATGGTCGCCAGGTCGCTGGACTCCTGCACCTTGGCGAGCCGGTCCGCGTCGCCCTTGCGGGTCAGCGCGGACTCCAGCTCGTAGTTCCGGTCGAAGTGGTCCTCCAGAGGACGCTTGTTGCGGCCGGTCACCATCAGGATGTCCGACAGGCCCGCCGCCACCGCCTCCTCCACCACGTACTGAATGGCCGGCTTGTCCACCACCGGCAGCATTTCCTTCGGGGTGGCCTTGGTGGCCGGAAGGAACCGGGTACCGAGCCCGGCCGCGGGGATGACAGCCTTGGTGATCCGTGGGGGCGACTGAGTCATGCCGGGCACCCTATCCGCTGCGTATGTGCGGAAGATGATCCGTCGGTGAATTCGCTCTCTTACCCACGCA
This sequence comes from Streptomyces sp. NBC_00212, assembly GCF_045206365.1. NCBI lineage: Bacteria > Bacillati > Actinomycetota > Actinomycetes > Kitasatosporales > Streptomycetaceae > Streptomyces > Streptomyces sp. NBC_00212. The sequence continues at coordinate 5,086,394 of NZ_CP108115.1, read as the reverse complement.
TTTGAGGGGATTGCAGAAACACGGTGAGTGATGACACGTCCGAAAAGGCCCTCTTGCGGCGCAGCCTCCTCGCCGCCAGGAAGCAGCTGGGCGACGACGAGCTGCTCGCCTCCTCCTTGGCGCTCGCCGACCGGGCCCTGGCCCTGCCCGAACTCGCGGCGGCCACCACGGTGGCCGCGTACGTCTCGGTGGGCCGCGAGCCGGGCACCCGCGCCCTCGTCCACGCGCTGCACGCTCGGGGGGTTCGGGTGCTGCTTCCGGTGCTCCTCGCGGACAACGACCTGGACTGGGCCGCCTACGCCGGGCCCGAGCGCCTCGTGGCGGCCGGGCGCGGGCTGCTCGAACCGGACGGCGAACGGCTGGGCCCGGACGCCGTGACGGCCGCGGACACCGTGCTGCTGCCCGGCCTCGCCGTGGACGCGCGCGGGATGCGGCTCGGCCGGGGCGGCGGCTCCTACGACCGGGTCCTGGCCCGTATCGAGGCGTCCGGCCGAGCGCCCGCGCTGGTGGTGCTCCTCTACGCGGACGAGGTGGTCGCGCGGGTCCCGGAGGAACCGCACGACCACCCCGTGCAGGCTGTCGTCACCCCCGACGGGGTGACCCGCTTCACCGCCTGAAGGCCCGTGTCACAAGGCCCGTACTACGGCGTGAGCTTCAGCGTGTCCACGGTTGACCCGTCGACCGCCTTGCCGCTGAACGACCAGTCCAGGAGCTCGCCCTTGGCCCACTTCCCGGTCTGGTCCGAGTAGTGCGCGCTGTAGGCGTGGCCCGAGGCGCCGGTGAGGTTGATCCACTTGGACTTGTCGAAGTCCTTGAGGTTGACGACCATCCGCATCGAGGGGACCCAGGTGACGCCGTAGTCGCCGCTCGCCGCGTTCCAGCCGGTGGCGTTGACCGCGGCCTCGCCGCCGCCCAGGTTCCACGGGCCGCGGTTGAGGATGTACTGCAGGAAGCCCGGGCCCTCCTTGCCGAGGGTCTGGTTCTTCAGGATCATCTGGTGCAGTCGGCCCCAGCTCCAGGTCGTGGTGTCCTTGCCGAGCTTGGCGGTCAGCTCCCAGCGGGCGTCCTTCATGGCCCGGGCGAGCAGCTGGTCGCGGGTCGTGGTGGCCTTGTCGAGACGGGTCGCGGGCGACTGCCACCAGGTGTTGTTCTGGTCGTTGAAGATCTTGCGGACGACCTCGAACCAGCGGTCGCCGCCGTCGGGCTGCGTCGAGTCGCCGTCGCGCTCGCCGCACTCCTGGACCTTCTGGTTGGGGTCGTCGACCGGCCCGGTGCCGGCCGGCGGAGTCACGTACAGGCACTCGCCCTTGGGGCGCAGCTCCTTGGGCAGCTTGTTGCCGAACGCCAGCTTCAGGACGTTGCGCCACACCGAGTTGAAGTAGGCGGCGGCCGCCGAGTCGTTCTCCTGGGTGTAGTCCCAGCCCTCAAGGAGCTTCTGCGCCTCGCGGACCGAGGGGTCCGACACGTTGATCTTCAGCAGGGCGGGCGTCAGCAGCGCGGCGATCTCGCTGCTGTTGTCCATCTGCATCTTCTGCATGTCCTCGGTGGAGATCTTCCCGCCGCCCTTGATCTTCGACTCGATGAGGTCGTTGATCCGCTGGCTGCGGGTGCCGTATCCCCAGTCCTTGGTGATCAGGTACGGGTACTTCTTGTCGTCGATCACGGCCTGGTTGGCGGTGACGATGAAGCCGCGCTTGGGGTCGTACTCGTAGGGCAGCGCGTCGAAGGGGATGTACTTCTTCCACGTGTACTTGGAGTCCCAGCCGGGCGCCGGCATGGTGCCGTCGACACCGTCCGCGCGCACCGGGATCCTGCCCGGCGCCTGGTAGCCGATGTGGCCCTTGGTGTCGGCGTAGATCAGGTTCTGGGAGGGGACGTCGAAGTCCTTGGCGGCGGCCCGGAAGGACTTGAAGTCGGTGGCCCGGTTCAGCGCGAACACCGCGTCCATGGACTTACCGGGCTCCAGGGCCGTCCACTTCAGGGAGACCGCGTAGCCGGTGCCCCGGTCGGGGGCCGCGGAGTTGACGGGCGCCTTCTGGCCGACCTTCTCCAGCTCGTCGTCGCGGTCGGAGACCAGGGGGCCGTTGTTGGTCTCGCGGATCGTGATGGTCTTGCTGGCTCCGCCGGCCACCTTGATGACCTCCTCGCGCGTGGCGAGGGGCTTCTCCTGGTTGTCGTAGAGGTAGCTGGAGCCGTTGATCTTCTCCAGGTACAGGTCGGTCACGTCGGCGCCGAGGTTGGTGAAGCCCCAGGAGACGTCCTGGTTGTGGCCGATGACGACGCCGGGCATGCCGGAGAAGGTGTAGCCGGCGACGTCGTAGGAGCACTTGCTGGAGACGGTCCGGCAGTGCAGGCCCATCTGGTACCAGAGCGAGGGCATCATCGGCGCGAGGTGCGGGTCGTTGGCGAGCAGCGGCATGCCGGTCGTCGTGTACTGGCCCGACACCACCCAGGAGTTGGAGCCGATGCCGCTGCCGTTGGGGCCGAGCAGCGCCGGGATCTTGTCCAGCGTGTCGGAGAGCGCCGAGAGCTGGCTCTGCATGCCCTGGAGGGCGCCCTGGGCGGTCCCCGAGGTCCCGTCCGAGCTCGTCGCGGGGCGCTGGGGGTCGAACTTCCCGGTGGCCTTGTTGTACGAGCCCTCGTCGACGATGGGGCGGTGGGTGGCGGAGGGGTACGCCGGGTACAGGTCGTTGATCTGCTTCGGGCTGAGCCTGCTGGTCATCAGCGAACGGTCGATCTCGTCCTGCATGTTGCCGCGCAGGTCCCAGGCCATCGCCTTGAGCCAGGCCACCGAGTCGACCGGAGACCAGGCCTCGGGCTTGTAGTCGTTGGTGAAGCCGAGGGCCGCGTACTCGACGGAGATGTCCTTGCCGTCCTTGCCCTTCAGGTACGCGTTCACCCCCGCCGCGTACGCCTGGAGGTACTGCTTGGTGGCGGGCGACAGCTTGGTGTCGTACTCCTGCTGCGCGACCTTGTGCCAGCCCAGGGTGCGCAGGAAGGCGTCGGTGTCGACCTGGCCGCTGCCGAACATCTCCGAGAGCCGGCCCGACGTCATGTGGCGCCGGACGTCCATCTCGTAGAACCGGTCCTGCGCCTGGACGTAGCCCTGCGCCATGAACAGGTCGGCGTCGCTGTCGGCGTAGATCTGCGGGACGCCGTAGTCGTCGCGCTTGACCTCGACCTGGCCGGTCAGACCCGGGAGCTTGATGGTGCCGGTGGTCTGCGGGAACGAGGCGCGGACGGTACTCACCGACCAGTACGCGCCGTAGGCGACGCCCGCGACCAGCGCCAGCACCAGGACGAGGACGAACAGCCTCAGGCGGCGTCCCCTCTTCCTGCTCGTCTTGCCGGCCGTCGTACCGGCGGAAGGGGCGGTTGTGGTGGCGGGCATCGCTGTCCTTCGAGGGGCAGGGTGGTCCAGGAGTGCTGGGAGCAACCATAGGCGCAGCCGCTGACAGCGCCCGACGCGGTGTCTGAGTTCGCGCACCGAGGCGTCGCGCAGAGGAGCCCTCGCGTAAAGAAAGCGTCAAAGATTAGGTAAGGTAACGAAGTACCTTGAGTGACGGAACGTTTCACCAGGTGCGTTCCAGGAGTCCCCGGATGCGCACCAGTCACTTGGGGATGCACGATTTTCATGGGGTGCCCGGCGGCGCCTGAGGGGAAGGATCGGCCACTGACTGTCCACCAGCTCAACGAACTCCTGCTCATCTGCTCGCTCGTCCTGCTCATCGCCGTCGCGGCGGTGCGCATCTCCTCCCGCAGCGGGCTCCCCAGCCTGCTCCTGTATCTCGGCATCGGGATCGCGATCGGGCAGGACGGCATCTTCAACGTCAAGTTCAACGACGCCGAACTGACGCAGGTGATCGGCTATGCCGCACTGGTGGTGATCCTGGCCGAGGGCGGTCTGGGCACCAAGTGGAAGGAGATCAGACCGGCATTGCCGGCGGCCGTCGTACTGTCGCTCGTCGGCGTCGCGGTGAGCGTGGGCGTCACGGCGGCGGGCGCGCACTATCTGGTGGGCCTGGAGTGGCGGCAGGCACTGATCATCGGCGCGGTGGTGTCGTCCACGGACGCCGCGGCCGTCTTCTCGGTCCTGCGCAAGGTGCCCCTGCCGTCGCGCATCACCGGCGTCCTGGAGGCCGAGTCCGGCTTCAACGACGCCCCCGTGGTGATCCTGGTCGTCGCCTTCTCGACGCCCGGACCGGTCGACTCCTGGTACCTGCTGGTCGGGAAGATAGCCCTGGAGCTCGCCATCGGCGCCTCGATCGGGCTCGCGGTGGGCTGGCTCGGATCGTACGGACTGCGCCACGTGGCGCTGCCCGCCTCCGGCCTCTACCCGATCGCGGTGATGGCGATCGCCGTGACCGCCTACGCGGCCGGCGCGATGGCCCACGGCTCCGGCTTCCTCGCGGTCTACCTCGCCTCCATGGTGCTCGGCAACGCCAAGCTGCCGCACTGGCCCGCCACCCGCGGCTTCGCCGACGGGCTCGGCTGGATCGCCCAGATCGGCATGTTCGTCCTGCTCGGCCTCCTGGTCACCCCGCACAACCTGGGTGCCGACTTCTGGCCCGCCGTCATCATCGGCCTCGTCCTCACCATGGTGGCGCGGCCCCTGGAAGTGCTGCTCAGCCTGCTGCCGTTCAAGCTGCCGTGGCAGGAGAAGGCCCTGATGTCGTGGGCGGGCCTGCGCGGCGCCGTACCGATCATCCTCGCCACGATCCCCATGGTCTCCGGGATCGACGGCAGCGAGAAGGTCTTCAACATCGTCTTCATCCTGGTCGTCGTCTACACCCTGATCCAGGGTCCGACGCTGCCGTGGCTGGCCCGCAAGCTCCAGCTCTCCGACTCCGACGAGGCCGCCGACCTGGGCGTCGAATCGGCCCCCCTGGAGCGGCTGCGCGGCCATCTGCTCTCCGTGGCGATCCCCCCGAAGTCGAGGATGCACGGCGTCGAGGTGCACGAACTGAGGCTGCCACCGGGCGCCGCCGTCACCCTGGTCGTACGCGACGGCAAGAGCTTCGTGCCGGGGCCGACCACCGTGCTGCGGCACGGCGACGAGCTCCTGGTGGTCGCCACCGATCCGGTACGGGACGCGGCCGAGAACCGGCTGCGGGCGGTCGGCCAGGGCGGCAAGCTGGCGGGCTGGCTGGGCACCGGGGGCGAGGCGAGCGAGCCTCCCAGGAAGGCGAAGCCCAGGCGAACGGCTCATTAAGGCAGGTGGCGCCGCCGTTAAGCCGCGTGTCGGCCGAATAAACACAGGCCGAAACTTGGCACTCCGTGCGGATTCGTAGGCACGGAGTGCCAAACCTCTGTATCATGAAGGCACACCACTGATCGACCAACTCTGCCTGACGCAGAGCTGGCGCGACCGTATGGCGGTCGGGAGCTCCCCGCAGTAGCCCCCGGCATCTACCGCAGTTCCGCGCAAGAGGACAGCTCTCGGCAACGCCCGCACCCACAGATCTGTGCATGGGGCGCGCTACCAGGCGGCAGAAAGGCAAGGGGCCGTGGCATCCACGGTCACTTCTGACAAGCGGCCCGGTTACGGGCAGCTTCTGCGCACACCTGGCGCACTGTCCTTCCTCCTGCCCGGCTTCGCCGCCCGGCAGCCCTTCGCGATGCTCACCATCGGCATCCTCCTGCTCGTCCAGCACACCACCGGCTCCTACGGGGGCGCGGGCGCGGTCGCCGCCTTCACCGGCGTGGCCATGGCGCTGTTCGCCCCGCAGAGCGGCAAGCTCGCGGACCGCTTCGGACAGCGCGCGGTCCTGGTGCCCGGCGTCCTCGTCCACGCGGCGTCGGTGTCCGCGCTGACCGCCCTCGCACTGGCCGGCGCGCCCCTGTGGGCGCTGTTCATCGCGGCCGTGCCCACCGGCGCCTCCGTCCCGCAGGTCGGCCCCATGGTGCGGGCCCGCTGGGCCAGCAAGCTCGACGGCTCGCCCCTGATGGCGACCGCCGCCGCCTTCGAGTCGGTCACCGACGAGTTCACCTTCGTCATCGGCCCGGTCCTGGCGACCGCCCTGTGCACCGGCGTCCACCCGGCCGCAGGGCTCATCGCCGAGGCGTCGCTGACCCTCGTCGGCGGCCTCCTGTTCGCGGCCCAGCACCGCACCCAGCCGCCGGTGCGCAGCGCCGCCGAACACGAGGCGGCCGAGCACACCTCCGCGCTGTCCATCCCGGGCGTCCGCGTCCTGGCGATGGCCTTCCTCGGCATCGGCGCGGTCTTCGGCGGCATGCAGGTCTCGCTGACCGCCTTCGCGGAAGAGATCGGCAACCCCGGCATCAACGGCGTCCTGTACGGCATCTTCGCCGCCGGAAACATGCTGGCGGGCATCGCCTGCGGCGCCATCGCCTGGAAGTCCGCGCCCCGCACCCGGCTGATCGCCGGCTACGCGGCGCTCACCCTGGCGGCCTCAGGACTGTGGGCGGCGCACTCCGCGCTGCTGCTCGGCGGCCTCGGCCTGATCGTCGGCCTGTGCATCGCCCCGGCCCTGATCACCGGCTACACGCTGGTCGAGACGCTGGTCCCGGCGACCTCCCGCACCGAGGCGTTCACCTGGCTGACCGGCGCGGTCGCGCTGGGCCAGGCCGCCGCCGTCACCGTCGCCGGACGGCTGACCGACGCCCACGGTTCGACCGCCGGATTCCTGGTGCCGATGGCGGGCACGGCGCTGGCCCTGGTCACGCTGCTGGCACTGCGCTCCCGGCTCTCGCCGCGCCCGGCGGCACGTACCGTGGCGCGTGGCGTCGGTCACCGTGTCCCCGTCACGGTGGACTGATCCCGGGGAATACGTCACTATGGACCGTCGTTAGCACTCAATGAGTGAGAGTGCCAGGAGGAAGACACAGTGCCGACCTACCAGTATCAGTGCACCGAGTGCGGCGAGGGCCTCGAGGCGGTGCAGAAGTTCACCGATGACGCCCTGACCGTATGCCCGAACTGCGACGGACGCCTGAAGAAGGTGTTCTCGGCGGTCGGCATCGTCTTCAAGGGCTCCGGCTTCTACCGCAACGACAGTCGCGGCGCGTCGTCGAGCAGCTCGCCCGCGTCGTCGTCGAGTTCCGGCTCGTCCGCGTCGAAGACTTCGACGTCGTCGAGCTCGGACTCCAAGCCGGCCGCGTCGTCGTCGAGCTCCGGCTCGTCCTCGTCGAGCGCTGCCTGACCCCACCTCGGTACAGAACCCCCGCCGTACTACGGCGGGGGTTCTGCCGTTCTCGGCCACGGTTAGTGTGACCGGCATGGTTAACGCAGAGATCGGCGTCATCGGCGGCTCGGGGTTCTACTCGTTCCTGGAGGACGTCACCGAGGTCCAGGTGGACACTCCCTACGGCTCCCCCAGCGACTCGCTCTTCCTCGGCGAGATCGCCGGCCGGAAGGTGGCCTTCCTGCCCCGCCACGGCCGCGGCCACCACCTGCCCCCGCACCGCATCAACTACCGCGCCAACCTGTGGGCGCTGCGTTCGGTCGGGGTGCGCCAGGTGCTCGGGCCGTGCGCGGTGGGCGGCCTGCGCGAGGAGTACGGGCCGGGCACGCTGCTCGTACCGGACCAGCTGGTGGACCGTACGAAGGCGCGCGTCCAGACCTTCTTCGACGGCCTTCCGCTGCCCGACGGCGCGGTCCCGAACGTCGTGCACACCACGTTCGCCGACCCGTACTGTCCGAGCGGCCGCAAGGCGGCCCTGGGCGCGGCCGACGGACGCGGCTGGCAGGCCGTGGACGGCGGCACCATGGTCGTCGTCGAGGGCCCCCGCTTCTCGACCCGTGCCGAATCGAAGTGGCACGCTTCGATGGGCTGGTCGGTGGTCGGCATGACCGGGCACCCCGAGGCCTACCTCGCCCGCGAACTGGAGCTCTGCTACACCTCGTTGTCGCTGGTCACCGACCTGGATGCGGGCGCCGAGACCGGTGAGGGCGTCTCGCACGCCGAGGTCCTGCGGGTGTTCGGCGAGAACGTGGCGCGCCTGCGCGAGGTGCTCTTCGACGCGGTCGCGGCCCTTCCGGCCACCGAGGACCGCGACTGCCTGTGCATGCACGCGCACGACGGCTGGGACCTGGGCATCGAGCTGCCGTAAGCGTGGCGCGGGCCCGGCGCCGGGCGATTGTCGGCGGGCGCCGGGCCGGGTTGGCAGGCCGGCTTGGCGGGCCGGCCCGCGATCAGGATTCGGTCCTGAACTCCCCTTCCGGGTGAGCGAGTTGTCCACAGGCGGGTGGTGGTCCACAGGCCCCGGCGAAATCCCGCGGGGCAGGGGATCGTGAGGAACGTCCGAGCAGCACAGGCTCCTCACGATCGGCAGTGATCACCATGTCCGCAGGTTCCGCGTCACCCGCCTCGCCCGCGCCCCGCCCGCTCCCCTTCCTGCCTCCCGTGCCCGCGCCCGAGCCCGGCGGCGTGCCGTTCTTCCCGCCGCTGCGGGTGCGCGGCGGAAAGCACCGGCTGCGGCGCGCGATGCGCAGGCGACGGCGCGCCATGGCCGCGGGGCTCGCCGTCACGGCGGCGGCCCTCGCCGTCTCCAGCCCGCAGGCGGCGGAGCGCGCGCACCCGCCGGCGGCCCCCGCGCCACGCGAACGCGGGCTCGCGCGGGCGGCCGCGCTGGTGTCGGCGCCGGTACGGATCGCGGACGCGGAGACCGTACGGCTGCTGAAGCCCGGCGACCGGGTCGATGTGATCGCGTCCCCCAACTCGCCCTCGGCGGGCGGCGATCAGGCCCGTGTGGTGGCAACGGGCGCCAGGGTCACGGAAGTTCCGGGAGCACGCGGGGCTTCTTCCGACGCCGGGGCGCTCGTCGTCCTCGCCGTGCCGCGCGAGGCGGCCGGGGCGCTGGTCGGCGCGAGTACGACGTCCCGGCTGGCGGTGACGTTGTGCTGATTAGCACGGGCGAACGGTCAAGTCCCCCGTTCGCGTGCATGGATTGGACAGCGCGGTGCCGCGCTGTCCAAGGTGGCGCAGGAGTTTGCTCCGCCCCCTGCACATGCGAAGAAAGGCTCATTGGTGAGCGAGGAGAAGACAGGCGTGCTGGCAGGCTTCAAGGCCTTCCTGATGCGCGGGAATGTGATCGACCTGGCCGTCGCCGTGGTGATCGGCGCCGCGTTCACCAACGTCGTGAACTCGGTCGTGAAGGGCGTGATCAACCCGCTGGTCGGCGCGTTCGGCACCAAGGACCTGGAGAGCTACACGTCCTGCCTGAAGGGCCCCTGCACCGCCGGCTCGGGGATCCAGATCGCCTGGGGCGGGGTGCTCAGCGCCCTGCTGAGCTTCATCATCACCGCCGCCGTCGTCTACTTCCTGATGGTGCTGCCCATGGCCAAGTTCCTGGCCCGGCGGGCCCGGCAGGACAAGGCGAAGGAAGGGGTGCGCGAGACGATGGAGGTCAGCGAGCTGGAGGTGCTGAAGGAGATCCGCGACGCCCTGGTCGCCCAGCGCGGCCCCAGCGAGTCGTAGCGCCGTCTCGTACGGCTCAGATGTGGTGGGGCGGCTTCTCGTCGAGGAAGCGTGCCAGGTCGGCGGCGCTGCCCGCGGACGCGGGCCGCTCGCCCCACCCGCGGTCCGTGTCGTCCGCCGATTGCTGGTCCAGCGGATCGTCGAAGACCAGCGTCGGCTTGGACTGCTCCTTGGGCGCTGATTCCCGGTCGCGCGGTCCGGGGGCGGGGGCGGTGCTCATACGTCAAGGGTACGGCGGGCCGGGACGGCGTACGCGGGCCGGTCGGCGGCCCCCGTGCAGCCCCTCCTGCGGACGATGGCCTCAGCGTCCCTCCGGGCAGTGGCGTACGGGGCCCGGGCAGCGGCCTTCCGGTCGGCGGCACCGCGATGCGGTAGCCCCCGCTCAGAGGTCTTGCGGTCGGCGGAACTGCGCCTCACCGGCCTGCGCTCAGCGGTCCTTCGGGTCGAGCAGCCAGAGGCCGAGGACCACCAGGAACGACAGACAGAGGAACCCCGCGCCCCACCAGGCGGTGCCGGTGTTGCCGCGCATCCACTCGTTGACCACCACGGTCAGACCCCACAGCTGGCCGATGACCACGGTGATCGCCAGGGTGAGGCGGGCCGTCAGCTTCGAGGAGCGTTCCGGCTCCTGCTCGCTGCCGGCGCCCGGGCCGGGCCCGGTGTGCCGGATCCGCGGGTCGCCGTAGCCGCTGGTGGCGCGGATCTGCGGGTAGCGCTCGTGGACCGGCCGGTTGAGCCGGGGCTGTGCGGAGCCCGGGGTGTACGGGGGCCGCGGGGGGACCGGGAGGCCCTTGCCCGGGCCGGGCCCGCCATCGGGGGACCGGCCGGGGGCGGCGTCGCCGTCGGTGCTCATGTCCGCTCGCTCCTCTCGTCCGACTTCGCGTTCGCGGCGGGGCAGCCCATGCGGGCCGCCATGTCGGGCCGCTTGTCGGCGAACTGGCGGCACATGGCGTCCTTGACGCTCTCACCGGAGCGCGCCGTGGCCACCGCCCAGACGCTGCCGTCGGCCTCCTCGATGAGGAGCACCTTGGGCAGCGGGCGCGGCGGCGGCCCTGCGGTGACCTCGCCGGTGCGGGCGTCGAAGACCCCTTCGTGGCACGGGCAGTACAGCTCGCCCTCGGCGCCGCGGTCCTCGCGCCACAGCACCCCGCAGGCCAGGTGCGTACACACGGCGGAGTAGCCGACGAGGGTGCCGTCGGTGAGGCGGACGGCGACCGCGCGGTCGTCCTCGCCGGGGAAGCGGAAGGCGACGGACTCGCCCGGCGGGAGCACGGCCGCGACGCGCTTGGGGTCGGGCGGATCGTCGCTGTCGCCGTGCCGGTGCAGCACTCCCCCCGCCACGGCGACGCCGCCGACGGCGAGGCCGCCCGAGACGGTGGCGACGATGCGGAGGTAGTCGCGGCGGGTGGTGAGGGAGTCGGCGGCGATGCGGTCGTGGAGGGCGGCCCGGGCGGGATCCGCGCCGGGATCGGGAGCGGCGGGCGACCGGTCGGTGACGCTCATCGGCGGACGTCCTTGCCGCCCGCCCGTCGCCCGCCGCCACCCGGGTCGGAGTTGGCTGCGTTCACGGCTCTTCCATTCACCTCGACGATCGGGAGGCCGCCGGGCACCGGCCACTGGACCTTGTCGGCGGGCACCACCATGGCCACGCCGGTGGAGACGACGACGTCGCCGAACGTGAAGGAGTCGGCGACCTGGACGCCGGGGCGCTCCGCGAGGAGCTCCTCGACCGTCCCGTAGAACAGCGCACCGGTCGGGCAGACCGTGGCGCACATGGGGGCCAGGCCGTACGCGGTGCGGTCGTAGCAGAGGTTGCACTTCATCTGCAGCTTCGCCTGGAGGTCGATCTTCGGTACGCCGAAGGGGCAGGCGTTCACGCAGTTCGCGCAGCCGATGCAGCGGGTGGTGTCGGCCTGCTGCACCACACCGTCCGCGGTCACCAGGATCGCGTCGGCGGGACACACCTCCGCACACGGGGCGACCGGGTCCTCGCAGTGCATGCAGACGGTCGGAAGGGAGGCGACGGAATGACCCTCGTCGGGATAGTCGAGATGGATCATGGACTTGCCGCGGTGCGAGTCGCACTCGCGGCAGGCGGACACACAGGCCTGGCAGCCGATGCAGCGCCCCGGGTCGATGAAGATCGTTCTGCCCATCATGGCGGGCGTCAGCTCCTCTCCGAGGTGCCACGGCCCTGTGGGGACGTGGGCGGCAGGGGGTCGGTGCGCGAGACCTGCGTCGCCGGGTACGCCTCGTGGCCCGGCGCGGTCGGCGGCGCCGGCACCTCGTCGATCCGATCGGCGGCCTCGATGCGGCAGGCACACACCTTGTACTCGGGGATCTTGGAACGGGGGTCGAGGGCATCGATGGTGAGCGCGTTCGCGGCCGTCGGGACCGGCCAGTGGTACGGGATGAACACCGTGTCGGGCCGGATCGCCTCGGTCACCAGCGCCGGGAAGACCTCGCTGCCGCGCCGGGTCACCACCCGCACCGGATCGCCGTTGCGGAACCCGTGCGAAGGATGGACCTCCACCCAGGGGCGCGGGGTCTGCTCGACGAGCGCGCCGAGCCTCCGCGTCTGGTTGCCGGACAGGAAGTGCGCCACGGTACGGCCCGTGGTCAGCGACATCGGATGCTCCTCGTCGTACGGATCCATCGGCGGATGCCACTCGACGACCTGCATGTGGACCTTGCCGTCCGGGTGGAAGGTTCTCCCGCCCTCGAACAGGCGGGGCGTGCCCGGATGGTCCGTGGCGGGGCAGGGCCAGGCGATACCGCCGGTCTCCTCCAGACGCTCGTAGGTGATGCCGTAGTAGTCGTTCACCGTTCCGGCCGACGCGATCCGCAGCTCCTCGAACACCTCGCGGGAGCCCGGATAGGCGAACTTGTCACCCACGCCCAGGCGCGCGGCCAGCTGGCACATCACCCAGGTGTCGGTGCGTACGCCCCCGGGCGGCTCCTGCGCCTTGTTGTGCTTGACCACCCTGGCCTCGGCGTTCGCCATCACGCCCTCGTCCTCGGCCCAGGTGGTGACGGGGAAGACGACATGCGCGTTGGCCGCGGTCTCCGAAAGGAAGAAATCGAATTGAGCGTGGAACTCCAGAGTGTCGTAACCCGCCTTCACCGTCGTGTAGTTGGGAAGGGAGACGAACGGGTTGTTGCAGATGCCGATCAGACCGCGGATCTCCTCGCGCTGCATCTGCCAGACCATTTCCATCATCGAGGTGCCCGCGGGCGGCAGTTCGGACTCCTCGATGCCCCAGATCTCACAGATCTGCCGCCGGTGCTCCGGATTCGAGATGGAACGCCCGCCGGGCAGCAGATCGGACTTCTGCCCGTGCTCCCGCCCGCCCTGGCCGTTGCCCTGGCCGGTGATGGTGCCGTAACCGGCGCCGGGCTTGCCGAGGTTGCCGGTGGCCGTACAGAGATTGATGACGGTCAGGCAGTTCTCGACACCCTGCGAATGATGCTCGATGCCCCGCGCGTGCCAGGCCATCGCCCGGTCGGCGCCCGCGAAGGCCCGGGCGACCTGGACCACCTGGGAGGCGGGAATCCCGCAGATCTCGGCGGCCACATCGGGGGTGACGGAGGCGACCGCCGCGCACACCTCGTCCCAGCCGGTGGTGTGCTCGGCGAGGAACTCCTTGTCGACGAGGTCCTCCTGGATGACCACGTTCAGTACGGCGTTGAAGAAAGCCGCGTCGGTGCCGGGCCGCAGCGCGACGTGGATGTCGGCGGTGCGCGCGATGGCCGTCTCGCGCGGGTCGACCACGATGAGACCGGCCCCGCGGTCCCGGGCGCCCCACAGGTACTGGGTCATGACGGGGAAGCACTCCCCCACATTGGACCCGGCGATCAGCAGGCAGTCGGTGAGCAGGATGTCGGAGAACGGGTTGCCCGCCCGGTCGATGCCGAAGGCCAGCTTGTTGGCGCCGGCGGCGGAGACCATGCACAGCCGGCCGTTGTAGTCGACGTGCCGCGTCTTGAGGGCGACCCGGCCGAACTTGCCGACCAGGTACGTCTTCTCGGAGAACAGGCTCGCCCCGCCGAGCAGCCCGAACGCGTCGTTGCCGTGGGCGGACTGGATACGGCGGATCTCGGCGACCGTGAAGTCGAGCGCCTCCTCCCAGGAGACCTCGCGGAACGGCTCGTCGCGAGAGCGGCGCATCAGCGGCGAGGTCAGCCGGTCGGGGTGGTTGACCTGCTGGTAGGCGTTGATGCCCTTCGGGCAGAGGCGCATCCGGTTGATGTCGTGGTTGCGGGGCTCGACCCCGAACACCTTGCCCGCCCGGTCGACCCGCAGATACATGCCGCACTGCACCCCGCAGAAGCAGCAGTGGGTGGGGACGAGGGTCTCGCCGTTCTGGTCGGCGTGCCACTGGTCGGCCGGGATGCCGCCCGCGTCCCGGAAGTTGCGGGTGCCGGGCGGCGCGATCGAAGGGTCGAGCGGAATGGGCCGGCTGCTCACTTGAAACCCTTCTTGACGTGACTGAGGTAGGCGCTGCCGCGCAGCACCCGCTTGCAGCGCGGGCAGTACTGGGCCCAGGCGTCGAAGTCGAGGTTCAGATCGCGCATGGTGCCCCGCAGGTTCTCGACGTACGGGGCGGTGTCGATCGGCTCGCCGCAGCGCTTGCACGGGAAGACCTGCTCGTCCTGGCAGGCCGTGTACTTGAAGAGCTGCATGCCGACCGCGGCCGGCCGCTGCACGATGTGGAAGAACTTCCCGAACGGGATGTAGATGAGGGTGAAAACGACCGAGACCATGTGCAGGACCGCCAGGAACTGATAGCCACCGCCGTGCAGGAAGATCGACGAGAAGGTGAGGAGGAGCCCCGTCACGGAGATGACGATCAGCGCGATCAGCGGGACGAGGTCGTAGGCGAAGCGCTGGCCGGTGATGGCGCCGCGGTCCTTCATCCGCCGCCACAGGAAGTACGAGGCGCCGGGGATCACCAGGACGGCGGCGATGTCCAGGCCGTGGAACATCAGCCAGCCGGCAACGCTCAGCGAGTCGAAGCCGAGGATCTTGAACCCCCAGATCCGCATCTCGTACCCGGGGCCCGAGCCGGACCCCGAGGTGAACGTGAACCAGCCCCAGGTCAGGGGAAACGTGATCGCGGCGGCCAGGATGCAGCCCCAGAAGATCAGCTGGTGCGCGGCCCAGCGGGCGTGCGAGCGGGCGCCCAGGAACTTCTGGAAGCCGAGATAGGTGGCGATCATCTTCGGCAGGGCGGTGGGCGCCCTGCGGAAGTTGGCCGCCGAGAACAGGCTCCGCCAGCCCTGCTTGAACAGGCGGCGGGCGCCCGGAGAGGAGATCCACACGGTGTAGCGGTAGGCGACACCGAAGGCCAGGAAGACGGTGGCGACCGCGTACGGAAGGAGCGCGGAGTCGAAGTCCTGGAGCAGCCGGCTGCCGAACACGATGGCCAGGATGAGCAGAACGGAGACGGCCGTACCGGCCAGCGTCGCGCGCAGCGCCACGGAACGCGGGGCGGGCGCGGGGGCGACGGCCGGCACCGGTGGCGGTGGCACACCCGGGGAGGAGGCGTCCGGAGGTGCGGCGGGGGGTGCGGGTGGCTCGGTCACCCCATCACGGTAGGGATATTCCGGCATCAACTACCTGTTTTAGCGATCAACAGGGTGAGTCCGCTCGGCCTTTGCCGCGCCGGAGCCGAGCCGACAACGGCCGGGCTCCAGAACGGCGCAGCCAACCGCACTCGCTAGCCCACCGCCCCGTCGGGCGTCGGCACGACATCAAGTTCCTGAAGAAGGCGAAGGAGGTCCTTCTCCGACCACTTTTCGGCCAGCCGCCCGTTCTCGATGCGATGGATCACCACCGCCGTCATCTCCATCTGCTTGCCGGTGCGCGGAATGCCCGGGAGGTCCCCCTCCTGGACTCCACGAGCCGTCAGCCGGGTCACGACCTTGTCGCCCTCCGCGATCTGGTCCTCGATCGTGTGGGTGCCGGGCGTGGCCTCCCAGAACAGACGGAACGCCTCCTTGAGCCCCTCACGACCCGGTCCGAACCCGGGAAAGGGCGGCGGCGAATGGTCCTGGTAGTCCTCGACCACGAGCTCGTCCAAGGCATCGATGTTGCCCGCGTCGATCTCCTGGTAGAAGCGGCGTACCAGCTTCTTGTTCTCTTCGGTTGACACCCGGAACCTCTCGTCGCGGTCGCTTGGTGACGCCGGAACGGCGCACAGGGCCCGAAGCGTCACCACTGGGGTTCCCCGTCCACCACCGCGACGAGCCAGGCGATCACAGAGGTTCACTCGGACGCAGCCACGCATGCCGCGACCGCTTCAGACCGCGTACAACCCGTGCGCGGTGAAGGCCTCCCGGGCCGCCGCCACCCGGTCGGCCGTGGGGGACGGGGTGTCGTGGAGGGTGAAGTTCATGCCGAGGGCCTGCCACTTGCCCTCGCCCAGCTTGTGGAACGGGAGGACGTCGACGCGGGACACATTGCCGAGGGAGGCGGCGAAGGAGGCGACGCCCTCGATGTTGGCGGGGCCGTCGGTCAGACCCGGCACCAGAACGAAGCGGACATGGACCTCCTTGCCGAGGTCCGCGAGACGACGGGCGAAATCCAGCGTCGGCTGCAACGGCCGGCCCGTGACCTTCCTGTACGTCTCACGGTCCCAGGACTTGATGTCGAGCAGCACCAGGTCCACGTCGCGCAGCAGCGCGTCGGTGGCCCGGGTGCCGAGGAAACCGGAGGTGTCCAGGGCGGTGTGCAGACCCAGCTCGTGCTTGTAGCGGTGCAGCAGCTCACCGGCGAAGACGGGCTGGAGCAGCGGTTCGCCGCCGCTCACCGTGGCGCCGCCGCCCGCCGCGCGGATGAACGTCGTGTACTTCGCGGCCTCGGCGACCACGTCGTCCGCGGTGGTGCGCTTGCCGTTGCGCATCCGCCAGGTGTCGGGGTTGTGGCAGTACAGGCAGGTCAGCGGGCAGCCCGAGACAAAGGTGACGAAGCGCGTGCCCGGACCGTCGACGCCGGTCGACAGGTCCCAGGAGTGCACCGAGCCGACGATCGGCCGCCGGGTGGCCGCCCCGGCGAGCGTCGTGGCGTCCTCATCCCCGCCGACGCGGGCCGGCCGGCCGACGGGGAACTCGGGGCTGAGCAGAACGGCCATGGCAGGGACCTTCCTGGGGGTGGAGTGCGGGGAGGGGTGGGGGCGGGTGGGGCGGGGTGGGTGGGCGAGGGGGGTGGGCGAGGGGGGTGGGGGGGGAGGGGGCCCCACCCCCCGGAGCCCAGACCCTCACCCCTCAAAGCGCCCCATGGAACGTCCGGTTGATGACGTCCAGCTGCTGCTCCCGTGTGAGGCGGACGAAGTTCACCGCGTAGCCGGAGACCCGGATGGTGAGCTGGGGGTAGTTCTCCGGGTGGTGCATGGCGTCTTCCAGGGTGGCCTTGTCGAGGACGTTGACGTTCATGTGGAAGCCGTTGCTGGCGATGAAGCCGTCGAGGACGCCGGAGAGGTTGTCGATGCGCTCCTTGGGGGTGCGGCCGAGGGCGTCCGGCGTGATGGTGTTGGTCAGCGAAATGCCGTCCTCGGCGTCGTCGTAGGGCAGCTTGGCGACGGAGAGGGCGGAGGCGATGTAGCCGTGCTCGTCGCGGCCGTTCATGGGGTTGGCGCCGGGCGCGAAGGGGGTGCCGGCGCGGCGGCCGTCGGGGGTGTTGCCGGTCTTCTTGCCGTAGACGACGTTGGAGGTGATGGTCAGCACGGACTGGGTGTGGACGGCGTCGCGGTAGGTGGGGTGCTTGCGGACCTTCTCCATGAAGTCGTGCACGATCCGGGTGGCGAGGGCGTCCGCGCGGTCGTCGTTGTTGCCGTAGGCGGGGTAGTCGCCCTCGATCTCGTAGTCGACGGCGAGGCCGGTCTCGTCGCGGACGACCTTGACCTTGGCGTGCTTGATGGCGGACAGCGAGTCGGCGGCGACCGAGAGGCCGGCGATGCCGCAGGCCATGGTGCGCAGGATCTGCTGGTCGTGGAGCGCCATTTCGATGCGCTCGTAGGCGTACTTGTCGTGCATGTAGTGGATGACGTTGAGGGCGTGGACGTACGTCTTGGCGAGCCAGTCCAGCATGGCGTCGTACCGGGCGGCGACGGTCTCGTAGTCGAGGTACTCGCCGTCGACGGGTGCGAAGCCCTCGACGACCAGCTTGCCGGTCTTCTCGTCGCGGCCGCCGTTGATGGCGTAGAGCAGTGCCTTGGCGACGTTGACGCGGGCGCCGAAGAACTGCATCTGCTTGCCGACGGCCATGGCGGAGACGCAGCAGGCGATGGCGGTGTCGTCGCCGTACTTGGGGCGCATCAGCTCGTCGGACTCGAACTGGATGGCCGAGGTGTCGATGGCGGCCTTGGCGGCGAAGTCCTTGAATCCTGCGGGGAGTTCGCGGTCCCAGAAGACGGTGAGGTTGGGCTCGGGGGCGGGGCCGAGGTTGTAGAGGGTCTGCAGGGCGCGGAAGGTGGTGCGGGAGACGAGGGGGCGGCCGTCCTCGCCGATGCCGGCCATGGACCAGGTGACCCAGGTGGGGTCGCCGGAGTACAGCTCGTTGTATTCGGGGGTGCGCAGGAAGCGGACGATGCGGAGCTTGATGACGAAGTCGTCGATGAATTCCTGGGCCTGTTCCTCGGTGATGAGGCCGGTTTCGATGTCGCGCTGGAGGTAGATGTCGAGGAAGTTGTCGATGCGGCCGATCGACATGGCGGCGCCGTTCTGCTCCTTCACGGCGGCGAGGTAGGCGAAGTACAGCCACTGGAGGGCTTCGCGGCCGGTGGTGGCGGGGCCGGAGATGTCGTAGCCGTAGGAGAGGGCCATGGCCTTGAGTTCGTTCAGGGCCTTGATCTGCTCGGAGACCTCTTCGCGGTCGCGGATGACGGTTTCGGTGGCCCAGTCCTCGCCGAGGCGGGTCTTGTCGGCTTCCTTGGCGGCGATGAGGCGGTCGACGCCGTAGAGGGCGACGCGACGGTAGTCGCCGATGATGCGGCCGCGTCCGTAGGCGTCGGGGAGGCCGGTGATGATGCCGGAGGAGCGGCAGGCGCGGATTTCGGGGGTGTAGGCGTCGAAGACGCCTTCGTTGTGGGTCTTGCGGAGGTGGGTGTAGACGTCGCGTACGTCGGGGTCGGCTTCGTAGCCGTAGGCGTTGAGGGCGCCTTCGACCATGCGCCAGCCGCCGTTGGGCATGATGGCGCGCTTGAGGGCGGCGTCGGTCTGGAGGCCGACGATGAGGTCGCTGTGGTTCTTGGCGTCGCCGTCGATGTAGCCGGGCTTGAAGGCGTCGATGCGGGAGGGCGTCTTCACGTCCACGTCGTGGATGCCCTGCTCGATTTCCTGGGGGAACATCGACAGGAGCTTGTTCCATACGGTGGTGGTGCGCTGGGTGGGGCCGGTGAGGAAGTCGGCGTCGCCTTCGTAGGGCGTGTAGTTCTGCTGGACGAAGTCGCGGACGTCGATGGCGTCGCGCCAGAGTCCGCCCTTGAAGCCGTCCCAGGCTCCGCCGTTCCTCGTTGCCTCTGCAGGAGTCGCAGTCATGGCAGGCACCCTTCCGAATCACCGTTGACGTCGTACTTCGTGCCGTTGAGCCGAAGCTCTTCGACTGCTTCCATTCCACTCCTTTTGATCGATCAATTGCGGCGGCATAGGTCACCAGATCCGGGCCGAAAGCCCCCTTCTCCCCCTCCATCATTTCTAGACAGCACCCCTGACCTGCGCATTCCGTCGGGACTTTGGCCCATAGTTCGCTTGTGAACGCATTCACAAGAATTCACCGGCCATTCCGCCGGAAATTCCACCAGGCATTCCACCGAACGCCTCCGGGAAAAACGTGAAGGAGGCCCGCGCAGCATGCGCGGGCCTCCTTCACGGCAGCGGATGCGACCTGGGGCCTGCCCTAGCTGGGCGCCTCCGCGCTCTTGCGGGCGTAGAACCACCACGCCACCACGATGCAGCTGACGTAGAAGGCCACGAAGCCCCACATCGCGCTGGTCACCGCGAAGTTGGCGAACATCGCCGGGATGAAGAAGAAGCCGTAGGCGGCGATCGCGGAGGTGAAGCCGGTGACGGCGCCCGCCTCCATCTCGGCCTGCTTGAGCGCCTTGGCGTACTCGGGGGTGCCCTCGCTCAGGCCCTTCAGGTGCTGGTTGCGGAAGATCACCGGGATCTGCCGGAAGGTCGAGCCGTTGCCGACCCCGGAGAAGAAGAACGCGGCCAGGAAGCAGCCGAAGAACCCGTAGAAGTTGCCCGAATCGCCGCCCGCCGGAAGGAAGTTGATGACGCCGATGATCGCGAGGGCCATGCCGACGAACGAGATGATGGTGACCTTCGCGCCGCCGAGCTTGTCGGCGATCCAGCCGCCGGCCCAGCGGGCCAGTGCGCCGAGCGCCGGGCCCATCCAGGCGTAGGTGGCGACCGAGTAGGCGGGAAAGGTCGTCTTGATCAGCAGCGGCAGGGCGGCGGCGAAGCCGATGAAGGAGCCGAAGGTGCCGACGTAGAGCCAGGTCATCAGCCAGTTGTGCTTGCGCTTGAAGATGATCTTCTGACGGCTGAAGGGGGTGGAGGCGACCTTCAGGTCGTTCTGGCCGAACCAGGCGATCAGGGCGAGCACGATCAGGACCGGGACCCAGAGGAACGCGGCGTTCTGCAGGTAGACGGGGGTGCCGTCCTTCTTGTGCTGGGCGGTGCCGATCGCGATGGTCGAGAAGGTGATGACGATCGGGGTGAGCAGCTGGACGACGGAGACGCCGAGGTTGCCGAGGCCGCCGTTGATGCCGGTGGCGTTGCCCTTCTCCTTCTTCGGGAAGAAGAAGCCGATGTTGGCGAGCGAGGAGGCGAAGTTGGCGCCGCCGATGCCGCACAGCGCGGCGATGATCACCATGACGCCGTACGGGGTGGAGGTGTCCTGGATGGCGATGCCGAGCCAGATCAGCGGGACGATGAGGATCACCGTCGACAGTGCGGTGAAGCGGCGCTGGCCGATCATCGGGCCGAGGAAGGTGTAGAGGATGCGGGCCGTGCCGCCGGTCAGGCCGGGGATGGCGGTGAGCCAGAACAGCTGCGAGGTGGAGAAGGAGAAGCCGACGTCCTTGAGGTTCGTCGCGGTGACGGACCACACCTGCCAGACCACGAAGGCGACGAGCAGGGCGGGGACGGCGATCCACAGGTTCCGGTTGGCGACCTTCCGGCCGACCGAGCGCCAGAAGACCTCGTTCTCCGGTTCCCATTCGGTGATGGTGCGGCCGGGCCGGTAGTTCTCCGGGTCGTACGTGACGGTGGCGTCGTCGTACGTGACGGTGGCGTCGGGGCCGGCGGTTGGCCGGGGGGACGGCTGGAGCGCGGAACTCATGGTGCTTCCCAGGGGGTTGAGACGAGTCCTGACATATCCACGTTGCGCCTCCGGCTGGGGTGGGGGCGAGAGGCGAATGCCACGACTGCGGGCGGCCGTAGGTCCCCGAGGGGACTGCCGTCCGGCCCCCGCAGACAAAGGCCGCCGGGCTTCTAGAACCGGGTGGCGGGCATGTCGGCGAGGTCGACGACGGGCAGGCTGACGTCCGGGTCGTCGAGGCACTGCCCGGTGCGCAGGTCGAAGTCCTGCTTGTGCATGGGCGAGGTGACGACGGGGATGCCGTCGCGGCTGCCCATGATGCCGCCCGCGATGACGTCGGCGCCGGAGAACGGGTCGCGGTTGGACAGCGCGTACACCTGACCCGTACGGGACTTGAACAGGGCGGCCTCGGTGCCGTCGGGGAGCTGGGCGGGGCGGCCGCGGCCGGGTTCCAGGTCGTCGACGGCGCCGAAGTCGACGCGGCCGAAGCGGTCGAGGGCGGCGGGGTCGGCGAGGACGGCCTGCCATTCGTCCCGGTAGGCGGCGACGTGGCGGTCCATCTGGGCTTCGAGCTCGGCGCAGATCCCGAGGGAGTCGGCGAGGAGGACGTCCTTGAGGTGGTCGAGTCCGCCGTCGATGCGCTCGATCCAGGCGGCGGTGCGCTCCAGGCGTTCGGCGGTGCGCACGTAGTACATGAGGAACCTGTCGACGGTCTTGAAGAGGTCGGCGGTGGACAGGTCGGAGGCGAGGAGGTCGGCGTGGCGGGGGTTGGCGCCGCCATTGCCGCAGACGTACAGGTTCCAGCCGCAGGCGGTGGCGATGACGCCGATGTCCTTGCCGCGCGCCTCGGCGCATTCGCGCAGGCAGCCGGAGACGCCGCCCTTGAACTTGTGCGGGGTGCGCAGGCCTCTGTAACGCTGTTCCAGGTCGATGGCGAGCTGGATGGAGTCGCCCTGCCCGAACCGGCAGAACCGGGCGCCCACACAGGATTTGACGGCGCGCAGCGACTTTCCGTACGCCTGCCCGGACTCGAAGCCTGCCGTGCCCAGGCGGCGCCAGATGTCGGGGAGCTGGTCGGCGCGGGCGCCGAAGAGGCCGATGCGCTGGGCGCCGGTGATCTTGGTGTAGAGCCCGTAGTCGCGGGCGGCCTCGCCGAGCGCGATGACCTGCTCGGGGGTGACCTCGCCGCCGGGGACGCGCGGGATGACGGAGTACGTGCCGTCCTTTTGGAGGTTGGCGAGGAAGAGGTCGTTGGAGTCCTGGAGGGTGGCCTGCTCCCCGTCGAGGACGTGCCGGAGGCCGAGCTCGGGCGCGAGCGTGCCCAGCACATTCCCGACGACGGGCTTACAAACAGCACACCCTTCCCCTCCCACCCCATGACGCTCCATCAACTCCCTGAAAGACCTGATGTGTTGGTCCTTCACGAGGGCGTAGATCTCGGACCGCGACAGCTCGAAGTGTTCGCAGAGTCCGCGCGCCTTGGCGTGGCCGGCGGCGGCGAGCTCGGCGTCGAGGACGGCCTGGAGCGACCCGATGCAGCCGCCGCAGCCTGTGCCGGCCTTGGTGCACCGCTTGATGCCGCCGATGTCGGTGAGCCCGTGCTCGGCGACGGCGCCGCGCACGTCCCCCTTGGTGACGTTGTGGCAGGAGCAGACGACGGCGTCGTCGGGCAGGGTGTCGGCGCCGGGCGTCTCGCCGCCGTTGGGGGCGATGAACGCCTCGGCAGGGCCAGGGAGTTGGTGTCCGGTGTGCGGCTTGAGCGAGCCGTACGCGTCGGCGTCGCCGACGAGGATGCCGCCGAGGAGGCGCCCGTCGGGCCCGAGCAGGAGCTTCTTGTAGACGCCTTCGCGGCCGTCGGAGAACAGCACCTCGACGGCGCCGGTCTCCGAGGTGGCGAAGGGGTCGCCGAAGGAGGCGACGTCGGCGCCCATCAGCTTGAGTTTGGTGGAGGTGTCGGCGCCGGTGAAGGTGAGGGCGCCGTCGCCCGCGAGGCGCTCGGCGACGGTCTCGGCCATCTGGTAGCCGGGCGCGACCAGGCCGTAGACCCGCCCGTCGACGCTCTGGGCGCATTCGCCGATGGCGTAGATGTACGGGTCAGTGGTGCGGCAGTGGGCGTCGACGGCGACGCCGCCCCGGTCGCCGACGGCGAGCCCGCACTCGCGGGCGAGCCGGTCGCGGGGCCGCACTCCGGCGGAGAAGACCACGACGTCGGCGCCGATGTGCCGCCCGTCGCTGAGCCGCAGCTCGCGGACCCGTCCGGCGTCGTCCAGCTCGACCTCGTGCGCGCCGACGCCGGTGTGCACGGCGACGCCCATCGACTCGATGGTGGTGCGCAGGGCGGCCGCGCCCCCGTCGTCGACCTGGAGCGGCATGAGGCGGGGCGCGAACTCGACGACGTGCGTCTGGAGCCCGAGGGTGCGCAGCGCGCCGGCCGCCTCCAGGCCGAGCAGCCCGCCGCCGATGACGACACCGGTGCGGGCGCCTTCGCGGACGTACTGGGTGAGCTGTTCGACGTCGTAGAGCGTGCGGTAGGTGAAGCAGCCGGTGGCGTCGGCGCCGGGGATGGGCGGCACGAAGGGGTAGGAGCCGGTGGCGAGCACGAGCGCGTCGTACGTGACGACCGCGCCGGAGGTGGTGGTGACGGTGCGGGCGGCCGGGTCGACGACTTCGGCGGGGTCGCCGAGCCGCAGGTCGATGCCGTGCCGCCGCATGAACTCCCCATCAGTCAGGGCGAGTTGCTCCGTCGTGGCTCCCGTGAAGGCGGACGACAGATGTACGCGGTCGTAGGCGGGGACGTCTTCCTCGGCGAGTACGGTGACGTGCCAGCCGGGTGCGCCGGGCGCCGCCAGGGCCCCTCGCTCGGCGAGCGCCTCCAGGAGGCGGTGGCCGACCATGCCGTGGCCGATCAGCACGAGGTTCTGCGTCGCGGGGTGCGGCATGGCTTCGCTCCGGGGCTGGGGGATCTACCCCATCGCTGGGGGTCTACCCCTTCGACGCTAGACCGCCCCAGCCCGCCCGTGCCGCCGAAAAAGCCCTCCCCACCAGGGCTTTGCGGCCCTCGGGACCGGGCACTTGGACCCGCTTCGGGGACCGGCTAGGCCGGCGGGTTGAGCTTGCGGAAGTAGGTCCAGCTGGTCTCGTTCGGCTCGCTCCACTTCTCGGGGGCCTGGGCGAACTCGGGATGGCGATCGGCTATGTAGGCGCGCGTACGCTCGGGGACCTCGGCGTACGAGCCGAGCTTGCGGCCCCGGCAGTGGAAGGTGAGGCCGCCGGGCCGCTGGCCCCGGGCCATCCAGGGCAGCCACGGGGACATCCGGGTCCACGACATACTGGCCGGGACGCTGGGCGCCGATCCGGCCAGGTCGGCGCGGTCGGCGAAGAACTGGAAGAGCTCCAGCGCCTTGTACGTGTCGCCGGCCGAGTGGCGGGGGTACTGGGCCACCGGCAGCGGCGACGGATAGGCGAGCGGGATCTCAAGACTGAAGCAGACCTGTCCGCCGAGCTCGGTCGTCGGGATCGGGAAGGGCCGCCACTTCTGGTTCGCCGGGTCGTTCCAGATGTGCACCACGGGCAGGTCCTGCCAGGTTTCCAGGATCGCGCGAGTGACGGGGTCGAGGTAGAACGCTGCCTCGCGGGTGAGCAGTTGATACGCGTTTGGCCCGGCCTCCTCATCCCGGACGAGCCGGGCGACGTTGATCCCCTCGAAGCCGAAGAGGCGCTGGTAGGGCTCGTCGGGGGCCCAGGAGTACACGTCTCCGGACCACCAGTAGGTGACCTCCTCGCCGTCGAGCGAGGCACGGGTGCGGGCGAAGTCGCGGAGCAGCTCTGCGGGTGTCGTCATACGGACCACTGTGCGCGGCCGCCGCCCCGGCCGCGAGGGAAACACCCCGCGCGGGGCGAGGGCGGCCGGAAACAGCCGCTCCGGGGGCGCCGCCGGAGCGGCAGGAAGCCCCGCGGCTGCGAAGGGGCGGGGCTTCAGCTCGTACGGTGCCCGCTACGCGTCGTCGGCGCGCTTGGCGAACTCGACGAGCCCGGCGAAGGCCTGCGGCGCGAGTATGAGGATAGGTCCGCCGGGGTTCTTGCTGTCCCGGACGGCCACGGGGTGCGAGTCGGTGAGGTTGGTGGCGACCTCGACGCAGTTGCCGCCGTTGTCGCTGTACGAAGACTTGGTCCAGGCACACACCTCGATGCACTGGCCGCCATTGTCGCTGTAACTGGACTTGAACCAGCGGAGGTTGGGTTCGGTTGTCACGGGGTGCCCCTTCCTGCCTGCCCGATCACAGGTACGGATGCCGCTACACGTCGGCGCGCTTGGCGAACTCGATGAGCCCGGTAAACGCGGCCGCCGTGAGTATGAGGGTGGGTCCGTGGGGGTTCTTGCTGTCCCGGACGGCCACGCGGTGCGAGGCGGCGAGGTTGGTGGCCACCTCGACGCAATCGCCGCCATTGTTGCTGTACGAAGACTTGATCCAGTGGAGGGAGTCGGTCGTGGTCACGGGGTGCCCTTTCGTGCCTCGTTGATCAGGTCCACCGACGCCGCCTGCGGCAGCGCTTCGGCCTGTAGCTGATGGTAGGCCGCCAGCAGGGGAAGCACGGTGGCCGTGTCCCGGTCGAAGTGGCCCCGCATCTGGGACTCCGCGTACGCGGTCACGGACAGGTCCGCCAACGTCAGCAGGTTCACCGGGAGATCGAACGGGCGGCGCTCCCCCATGGCGTACGGGGCGATCTGGAGCACGGTGTTCGGCAGCGCGGCGAACTCCACCAGCCGGTCGAGCTGAGCGTCCATGACCTCGGGTCCGCCGATCGGCCTGCGGATGCAGCTCTCGTCCATCACCACCAGCATCGCGGGCGGGCGTGACCGCACCAGCGCTGCTTGGCGCCTCGCGATGAACGAGACGCGCTCATCGGCCTGTTCGGGTGTGATGGCACCCCGCCGAACGGCACTATAGGCCAGCACCCGCGTGTACTCCGCAGTCTGGAGAAGTCCCGGCACGATCCCGATTTGGTACAGCCGGATCTCCACCGCCCGGCCCTCCTGCTCCACGTACTGCGGGAACCCCTCCAGCAGGCCGCCGTGCTTGATCTCGCGGTATTGCAGCTCGAACGCCTCGGCGGTGCCCTCTGTGCCGAGCGCCCGGTCCGCGCTACGCGAGAAGCGGAGGGTTGGAGGCTTGCGCCCAGTTTCAACTGCCGAGATGTGCACGCTGGAATAGTCCGTGCGCTCGGCCAGGTCGTCCTGAGTCCAGCCACGCGCCTCCCGCAAACTGCGCAGGCGCGCCCCGTAGGCCGCCTGCGGAGACGCATCCGGATTCAAGTCCTTGCGGTTCAAGGGCAGTTCACCAACCCTTCGTTCCATTCCAACAGGTTGAATGCTGCCCAAGTGTGGCCCACGCTGAACACCCTTGGTAGCGCTTTCGCTACAGAGGGGAACGAACCATGCCACTCGATGCAGAAGGCGGCTTCTGGCGGCTCGCCCCGGACTGGGTCTCGCGGGGCCCCTACGCCCCACCGACCCCTGACGTACTCAAGGCAGCACTGACCGGACTGCAAGGACTGCAAAGGCGGCTGGAACCCATGACATCTCCAGCGAGGCATGCGCCTCAGCTCGAACCCGTACCTCACCCCGGCTGCGGCACCTGCGCGGCGGCCAGCACTGCCCGCGCACGCGCGCACATGGCAGGCAACACCGCAGACGTAACCCAAGCCACCGACACCATCCGGCAGCACCCCCACGAGCGCGAAGACGAGTGCTGAGCGCGGTCTGCGCTCGGGAGGGGGCAGCATGCTGGACCCAGCCGCATGGGACGTCGCGGACTTCACGAAACCGCGGCCCGGCCGAGTCGACCCGAAGACCTGCCCCGCGTGCGCCCGGGTCAAGACGCTCGGGATCGAGGCCGCTGAAATCGGCGCCCCGGAGCTGGCCGCCGAGTGGGTTGAACTCGCTTACGTACATGCCGAGTTGGGCCACCCGTGGGACCACCGCTGGCCCGGGATGAGCGGTTGAGCGGTTGAACGGTCAGGGACGCACGGTAGGCCGGGCGTCGCTCAGCCCCAGGTGCGGGAGCACAGCACCAGGCGGTAGCCGTCCGGGTCGGCGACGGTGACGCCGTACTCGTCCCAGTACGGGTTGTGCGCGGTGACGCGGGTTCCGCCGGCCGCGACGAGGCGGTCGACCAGGGCCTCGTCCACGGGGGCGCCGAGGTAGACCACGAACAGGTCTTCCACCGTCGGGGTCGGCTCAAGCGGGTGCTCGGGGTCGTTGGTCAGCTCGAAGTGCCAGGAGCCGCCGGCCGGGCCGACCATCAGGAGGTCGTGCTCACCGGAGAAGCGCTCGGTGGTGCGCCACAGGACGTCGAGGCCGAGGCCGTCGATGTAGAAGTGTTCGGCGGCGGCGAGGTCCCGCGAGGGCCGGGCCACCCGGACGTGGGTCGCGGCGTCGATCACGCGGACGCCTCCAGGGCGGCGCGCCAGGCGGGGCTGTCGCAGTAGTGGTTGTCGAACCGCTCGGCGGACTCGGCGATCTCCTTCGGGTCGGCCTCGCCGCGCATGACCCGGCCGAGCAGGCGCAGGTAGTCGAAGCGGCCCATGCCCGGGGTGAACACGAACAGGACGTCGGCCTCGCAGCCGGGCGCGGCGGCGAAGGCGTGCGGGGTGTGCGGCGGCACGGCCAGGAAGTCGCCGGCCTCCAGGACGGTGACCTCCTCGCCCACCAGCACCTGGAGGGACCCGCTGATCACGAAGAACAGCTCGGTCGCCTTGGTGTGGAAGTGGGCGGGCGCCCCGACGGCCCCCTTGGCGAAGGTGGACCGGTAGGTGGTGAAGCCGTCGGCCGTACGGTCCGAGTCGGCGAGCAGCGTCATGACGCTGCTGGGGTCCGCGCAGGTCTCGGCGTCGCCGCGACGCGTGAGCACGGGCGGGAACGGCGGGGCGATCTGGGAGGCCTGGGAGGTCGTTTCCTGGGTCATGCGCTGACCTTACGATCTTGAACAGCCCTATGAACAGGCCAATTTGGCGCGATGGAGCTGGGTCATTGTGGAGGCGCCGCTTCCGTTCGGCTTGCGGACCGTACGGGGCCGTCTGCGGCGTTCCCCGCGCCCCCAACCCCTTTTCGGCCTCGGACCGTGCGTGGTTCTTTGCGCAGTTCCCCGCGCCCCTAAACCCGCCTTCGACCTGCGGGTCGTGCGTGGCTGGTCGCGCCCACGCGGCGGAGCCGCATATGTCACAGCCCCGCGCCCCTGGCGGGATTGGTCCTGATCGGCACCGGCATCTTCAGCCCGTCCGGCGTTTGAGGACGAGCGCCCTTCAGGCGCGAACGGGGTCTGGGGCGGAGCCCCAGGAGTCCAGCTCAGCCCATCCACACCCCCGGAGGGTCTCGGGAAGGGGCGGGGTGGGGAATAGGTCCCCCCGGGACGGGACTTTGGCGGGGTCGCATTCGGCGCCCGCCGCGTTAGCGTGAAGAGCGCCGGGGTGCCACGACACCACCCCGGCACCCACTCCCCCCGCGACGGGAGGTCGCGAATATGCTGGTCGTCGCCGTGCACGGCAGCGCCGCCCCCGAGGCGGCCACCACCGTCGGCCGCCTCGTACGGACGCTGGGCGTGCCCGCTCTCGTAGGGCATCTGGACGGACAGCGGCCGTCGCTCTCCGATGTCCTCGCCGGGAACCCGGGCGCCACCGTCGTGCCCCTCCTGCTCGGCGACGGCTTCCACCGTCACGTGGACATCCCCGCCGTCGCCCGCCGCTTCCGCTGCACCGTCACCGACGGGCTCGCGGGAGAGCCCGACGTCGCCCGCGCCGTGCACGAGCGGCTGCTCGCGGCCGGCGGCCCCGGGGACGCCGTCGTGGTCGCGGGAGCCGGTTCGACCCGCCCGCACGGGAACGACGGAACCCGCGCCGTTGTAGGGGAGTTGAGCGCCGCGCACCCCGACATCCCCGTACTCGACGCGTACTGCGGCGCCGCGTCCCCCACCGTCCCCGAGCGCGTGGCGCAGCTGGAGAACGCGGGCCACCGGCGGATCACCGTCGCCGCCCACCTCCTCGCGCCCGGCCGCTTCACCCGCGCCCTCGACGCGACCCCCGGCGTGCACGCCGTGTCCGCGCCGATCGCCGACCACCCGCTCCTCGCCCGCCTTGTGCTGAACCGGTACGAATCCGTACGCCCTGAAGTGTTGGCCGCCTAGCGCGCCCGGCCGTCTGGTGTGCTGTGCGCATGCCACGCATGACCGCACGCAGCCGCCACGAGGAGCACCGCGCCTCGACCCCGCTTGAACTCTTCTTCGACCTCTGTTTCGTGGTCGCCGTCGCCCAGGCCGGCGCCCGCCTCGTCCACGCGCTCGCGGAGGGCCATGTGGGCACGGGGCTCGCCGGGTACGCAGCCGTGTTCTTCGCGATCTGGTGGGCGTGGATGAACTTCACGTGGTTCGCCTCGGCGTACGACACCGACGACGCGCTGTACCGGGTCGTGACGCTCGTGCAGATCACCGGCGTGCTGATCCTGGCGGCGGGCGTGCCGCGCGCGTTCGACGACGGTGACTTCACGATCAGCGTGATCGGCTACATCGTGATGCGGCTCGCGCTGACGAGCCAGTGGCTGCGGGCCGCCGTGAGCTGCCAGGACCCGGCCGAACGCCAGGTGTGTCTGCGGTACGCGGCCGGGCTCGTGGTGTGCCAGCTCGGCTGGGTCGGCATGCTGTTCGTCCCGGACTCCGCCCGCACCTGGGTGTTCCCGCTGCTCGCCCTCGCCGAACTGTCCGTCCCCATGCTCGCCGAACGCCACCACACCACCAGCTGGCATCCGCACCACATCGCCGAGCGGTACGGCCTGTTCACGCTGATCGTGCTCGGCGAGACCGTGTCGGCCGCCACCATCGCCGTGCAGGAGGCCCTCGACGAGCACGACGAGCTCGGCGATCTGCTGCCGCTCGCGGCGGGCGGGCTGCTCATCGTGTTCGCCGCGTGGTGGATCTACTTCGCGGCGCCCATCCACGACCACCTGTCCTCCAACCGGCAGGGTTTCGTGTGGGGTTACGGGCATTACGTGGTGCTCGCGTCGGCGGCGGCGATCGGGGCGGGGATGGAGGTGGCGATCGAGCAGACCGTCGGCAAGGCGCACATCTCGGCGATCGCGGCGGCCTCCGCGGTGACGGTGCCGGCGGCGCTGTTCATGCTGACGGTGTGGGCGTTGCACTCCCGCCACTTCAAGCGGGGCGCGGCGCAGCAACTGACCTTGCCTGTCTCGGCGTTGGTGATTTTGGGGTGTACGTTCGCGGGGCACGCGGCGGTGCCGCTCGCGGGGGCGGTGGCGGCGGTGACGGTCGCGGTCGGCTGGACGCTGAACCGCCGCCGGGCGGAGCGGACCCCTGCCGGGGCTTGACCCGGGGGCCTTTTCCCCACCCCGCCCCTTCCCGAGACCCTCCGGGGGTGTGGATGGGCTGAGCTGGACCCCTGGGGCTCCGCCCCAGACCCCGTTCGCGCCTGAAGGGCGCTCGTCCTCAAACGCCGGACGGGCTGAAATGCCCTGGTGCGGGCCAGCACCGACCCGCCAGGGGCGCGGGGAACTGCGCGAGCAAGCACCACCGGGCCGCGGCCGGGCGAACTCCCCCGGAGGGTCTCGGGAAGGGGCGGGGTGGGGATTCGTCCGGGGGCACACGGCCCGCAACCCGAAGGGCACAGGGGGTTCGGGGCGCAGCCCAGGGGAGCCCGCGCCTCACCCCGCAAGGGGCTGCGCGAGAATCGGCCGCATGCGCTACCTCCTGCTCGGCCCGATGGGCATATCCGGTGCCGAAACCGCCCCCGCAGGGCCCCGGCTGCGCTCACTGCTCGCCTTCCTCGTGCTGAACGCCGGGCACACCGTCCCCGCCGAGCGGCTCGTGGACGCGCTCTACGGGGACGAGCCGCCCGCCGGGGCCTCGGGCGCGCTTCAGTCGCAGGTGTCCCGGCTGCGCAAGAGCGTCGACATCGAGTACGGGCCGGCCGGCTACCGCCTCGTGGCCGACCCCGAGGACGTGGACGTACTCCGCTTCGAGCGGCTGGCCAGGGAGGGCGCGCGCATCCGCGAGGCCGGCGACCCCGGGCGCGCGGCCGTGCTGCTGCGCGAGGCGCTGGGGCTGTGGCGCGGACCGGCGCTCGTCGATGTGGCCCACGCTCCTTACGCCGCCGCGCAGAGCGCACGCCTGGAGGAGTTGCGCGCGGGCGCCGTCGAGGAGCTCGCCGAGGCCGAACTCTCCCTCGGCGGCGACCCGTCCGAGCTCCTGCCCCGGCTGCGCGAGGCGGTGGCCGCGCACCCGCTGCGCGAGCGGCTGCGCGGCCAGTTGATGCGGGCGCTGCGGCGCTGCGGGCGGGCCGCGGAGGCGCTCGCCGAGTACGAGACGGCTCGTACGCTCCTTGCCGAGGAGCTCGGCGCGGACCCGTCCCCCGAACTGGCGGCGGTGCACCTGTCGATCCTGCGCGGCGAGGAGGCCCGGCCCGCCCCCGCGTCGCGGCTGCCCGCCCAGCTCACCTCCTTCGTCGGCCGGGACAGTGAACTGGCCGCGCTGATCGCCCTGTTGGGGGCGTCGCGACTCGTCACGCTGATCGGCACGGGCGGGACCGGCAAGACGCGGCTCGCCCTGGAGGCGGCCGCGCGCCTGCCCGGCGAGGTGTGCTTCGTCGACCTGTCCGCCGCGCCCCGGACCGCCCTGGCCGTACGCGGCGCCCTCGGCCTGCGCGACAGCGGCGCCGACGATCCCGAAGCGGCGCTCGTCGAGGCCCTGCGGGACCGTGCCGTGCTGCTGGTCCTCGACAACTGCGAGCAGATCATCGAGGACGCCGCCGCCCTCACCCACCACCTACTGTCCCACTGCCCCGGCCTGCGCGTCCTGGCCACCAGCCGCGAGGCCCTGGGCATCACGGGCGAGTCGCTGCGTCCGGTCGGCCCGCTGGATGCGGATGCGGCCGTACGTCTCTTCACGGACCGGGCGGTCGCCGTACGCCCCGACTTCGCGCTCGGTCAGCCCAACTGCCCGACTGTTCAAGCTATTTGTAGCTCTCTCGACGGGCTTCCGCTGGCCATCGAGCTGGCCGCCGCCCGGCTGAGGCAGCTCTCGCTCGCGGAGATCGCGGACCGGCTCGACGACCGGTTCCGCCTCCTGTCGCGCGGCGACCGCACCAAGCCGGAGCGGCACCGCACGCTGCGGGCGGTGGTCGAGTGGAGCTGGTCGCTGCTCAGCGACGATGAGCGGGAGTTCGCGGCGCGGCTGACCGTCTTCGCGGGCGGCGCCACGGCGGAGGCCGCCGGGCGGGTCTGCGGCGCGGGCCCCGACGCGGAGGACCTCCTTGCCTCCCTCACCGACAAGTCGCTCGTGGAGGCGGGGGCGGGTCGGTACCGCATGCTGGAGACGATCCGGGCTTACGCGTCCGAGCAACTCCCTTCGTCTTCAAGGGAGTTGGTGGGCACGGCTCACACCGCTTACTTCCTTGAACTCGCCGAGGCAGCCGACCCCGAGCTCCGTTCGGCGGACCAGCTCCGCTGGCTGGAGCGGCTCTCGGCGGAGCACGCGAACCTGCGGGCGGCTCTGCTGCGGGCCACCCGCGACGACCGCCCGTCCGCCCTGCGCCTGCTGACCGCGCTCTCCTCGTTCTGGTGGCTGCGGGGCCTGCGGGCCGATGTGGCGCCCGTCGCGGCCGAGTTGCTGGCGGTGCTGGGCGGCGACGCACCGGGCGCGCTACCGGGCTCACTGGAGAGGTCCCCCGACTTCGACGAGGCGTACGTGTTGTGCGTGCTCGCGGCGGGGGCGGGCGGGATGGTTCCGGATGCGGACCGGGCGCGGGCTGCGCGGATCGTCGCCGAGCGGGACCGGCCGTTCCGGCAGCCGTTCACGGCGTTCCTCTGGGCGATCTCGGCGGGGCCGTCCGCGGGGGCCGAGCGGCCGGAGCTAGCGGGGGCCGACCCCTGGTCCCGGGCGCTCGCGCGGGCGGGGTCGGGGCATCTGCACCTCTTCCACGGCCGGATGGAGGAGGCCGCCCTCGACCTGTCGGCGGCGCTCGCGGCGTTTCGCTCGCTCGGCGAACGCTGGGGGACGGCGACGACGCTCACCGGCCTTGCCGGGGTGTCGGGGGCTCTCGGCGACACAGGGTCGGCGCTCGCGTGCGCCGATGAGGCGCTGGCTCTCTTCGAGGAGCTGGAGTGCTGGGAGGACATCGCGGACCTGTTGCGTGAACGGGCGGAACTGCTGCGCGGAGCCGGGCAGTTGGTGTCCGCCCGGGTCGACTTCGAGCGGGCGCTGGCGGCGGCTCGGCGGGCCGGCACCCCTGCGGCGCTGGCGGCGGCCCGCACGGCCCTGGCCGCCTGCCCGCCAAGCTGACCCGGGGCTCCGCCCCAGACCCCGGGATGCCCCACCCCGCCCCTTCCCGAAACCCGCCGGGGGTAGCGGAACGGAAGCCAGGTTTCCTGGGGCTCCACCCCAGACCCCGTTCGCGCCTGAAGGGCGCTCGTCCTCAAACGCCGGACGGGCTAAAGATGCTGGTCCTGGCCAGGGTCCACGCTGCTAGGGGCGCGGGGCTGTGTCATTGTGCGGCTCCGCCGCGTGGGCGCGACCAGCGGTACTGAGCGCCCTACAGGGGCGCGGGGAACTGCGCGACCAGCCACCCCCGACCCGCACCCGCACCCAACCAGCCCCCCTCGCCCAGCCCCGCCCCCCTCACCACCCCACCCCCACCCCGTCAGCGCCCCGTGCGCACCCCGTGAGCGGGCGCGCTCAGAGTCGGCGGTGTCGGAGGGAGCCGCCCCCGGCGCAAACCCCCGCCGGGCTCGCCGCCCGCAGGGTCGGAACAGGGAGCACACCATGTCGCAGCACCAGCAGGCCCGCACCACCGCCGCCCTCGCCAACAAGACCGCCCTCGTCACCGGCGCCTCCCGCGGCATCGGGCGCGGCATCGCCCAGCGGCTCGCCGCCGAAGGCGCCCTCGTCGCCGTCCACTACGGCACCGACGGGCCCGCCGCCCAGGAAACCGTCGACGCCATCGTCGCGGCCGGCGGCCGCGCCTTCGCCGTCGGCGCCGACCTCACCACCCTCGACGGCGTCGAGCAGCTCGCCGACGCCGTCCGCAGCGGGCTGCGCGCCCACACCGGTGAGGAGTTCCTCGACATCCTCGTCAACAACGCCGCCGTCACCGGGCAGCACCTGGCGTACGCGGAGACGACCCCCGATCTCTTCGACCGGCTCTTCGCGGTCAACGTACGCGCCCCGTTCTTCCTCGCCCAGCGCCTGCTGCCGACCCTGCGCGACGGCGGCCGCATCATCAACATCGGCTCCGCCGTGACCCGCATCGCGCTGGAGGGCGAGTTGGCGTACACGATGACGAAGGGCGCGATGGAGACGTACACCCGGACCCTCGCCAACGAGGTGGGGGCTCGGCGGATCACGGTCAACCTGGTCGCGCCGGGGCCGACCGAGACCGACCGGACCCGTGCCTTCTTCCGGTCCTCGCCCGAGATGGAGGCGCGGATGACGCAGGCTCAGGCGCTGCCGTGGATCGGGCAGCCCGCCGACATCGCGGACCCGGTCGCCTTCCTCGCCTCTGAAGACGCGCGCTGGATCACCGGGCACGTCCTCGACGCCTCGGGCGGGACCTACCTGGGGCCAAAGCTCTGAGAAGCGGGAGCCTGTGTCCCCACTCCGCCCGCCTCGGCCCAACTGCCGTGGTGGGATGTGGGTCATGAACAATTCCCTCACCGATGTGGCCGGGTTCCTGGTCGGGCACGCGGCCGTGGCCGGACCGAACGCCCTGAGCGGCACGACCGTCGTGCTCGCCCCGCCCGGCGGCGCGGTCGCCGCGGTCGAGGTGCGCGGGGGCGGCCCCGGCACCCGGGAGACCGACGCCCTGGATCCGAAGAACGTCGTCGAGCGCATCGACGCCGTCGTGCTGACCGGCGGCAGCGCGTACGGGCTCGACGCGGCGGCCGGGGTGATGGCCTGGCTGGAGGAGCGACAGCGGGGCGTTCGGGTGGGGCCCGAGCCGCACCAGGTGGTCCCGGTCGTGCCCGCTGCCTGCCTGTTCGACCTGGGGCGCGGCGGCGACTGGCGGGCCAGGCCCGACGCGGCAGTGGGCCGGGCGGCCGTCGAGGCGGCCGGGACGGAGGTCACGGAGGGGAACGTGGGGGCCGGGACCGGCGCGGTGGTCGGCGGCCTCAAGGGCGGCGTCGGCACCGCCAGCGTCACCCTCGCCTCCGGGGTGACGGTGGCCGCCCTCGCCGTCGTCAACGCCGTCGGCTCCCCCGTCGATCCCCACAACGGCGCCCTGTATGGGGAGTACGGGGAGAGCCAGCCATCCCAACTACCCACTTCCGAAAGGCACTTGGCCGCCCAGGCCCGGCTCGCCGCCGCCCGTGTCGAGATGCCGCCCCTCAACACCACCCTCGCCGTCGTCGCCACCGACGCCCGGCTGACCCGGCCGCAGGCGCAGAAGCTCGCCGGGACCTCCCACGACGGGCTGGCCCGCGCCGTTCGCCCCGTACACCTGATGCACGACGGGGACACGATCTTCGCCCTCGCCACCGGATCGCATGATTCCGGGCCGGACGGGACGGACAAGGCTCTCAGTCCCGAGGAGTTGAACCACATTCTCGCCGCGGGGGCCGACGTCGTCGCGCGGGCGATCGTGCGGGGCGTGCGGGCCGCCGGGAGCGTCGAGGGGCCGGGGGGAACTTTCCCCTCTTATGGGGATCTATACGGGAGTTGAGGGCCGAGAGGCTCTCGATTGTGACCTCCGTCACCATCGATTCTCGCAACCATTGGGCCATTTGGGTTCTCTATGTCCGTACTGGATTCATTTCGCAGTACACCACGCAGACATGGAGCAGCCCGTGACACCGCCGGCGTCGGACAACGCAGCGCAGCCTCAGCAGTTCAGCAGCACCCCGCGCCCCGCGCGTCCGTTTGCCCGGCCCCGGGTCCGGCTCATCGCGGGAGCGGCGGGCCTCCTGGTCGGCGCGCTCGCGCTGACCGCCTGCGGCGGCGACGCCAAGGCGAGCGACGACGCCAAGAACGGCAAGGGCGCGGACGCCTCGGCCGCCAAGGACGCCTCCACGCTGAAGATCACCATCTCGGCGAAGAACGGCTCCACCAACGCCTCCATCAACGACGTCACCGTCAAGGCCGAGGGCGGCAAGCTCTCCGACGTGACGATGACCGAGGTGCAGGGTGGCAAGGCCGTGCCCGGCACGCTCGCCGCCGACGGTCTTTCCTGGAAGCCGACCGGCAAGGTCGAGCGCGGCACCCAGTACAAGATCGCCGCCAACGGCAAGGACGACAAGGGCCGGGCCGCGACGGAGAACTCGCAGTTCTCCACCGTTTCGGCCAAGGACAGCTTCGTCGCCAACTACACCCCCGAGGACGGCTCCACGGTCGGCGTCGGCATGCCGGTGTCCTTCGACTTCAACAAGGAGATCACCAACAAGAAGGACGTCCTCTCGCACATCACGGTGACCAGCAGCAGCGGGCAGCAGGTCGTCGGGCACTGGTTCAACTCCCAGCGCCTGGACTTCCGGCCCGAGGAGTACTGGAAGGCCGGCTCCAAGGTCACCATGAAGATCAACCTGGACAAGGTCGAGGGCGCCAAGGGCGTCTACGGCGTGCAGTCGAAGGAAGTCACCTTCACCATCGGCCGCAACCAGGTCTCCACGGTCGACGTGAAGACGCAGGAGATGACCGTCCAGGAGGACGGCAAGACCATCAAGACGATTCCGGTGTCGACCGGAAGCTCCGAACACCCCACCTACAACGGGCAGATGGTGATCTCCGAGAAGTTCACGCAGACCCGCATGAACGGTGACAGCGTGGGCTTCGGCGGCGAGTACGACATCAAGGACGTGCCGCACGCGATGCGCCTGTCCACCTCGGGCACCTTCATCCACGGCAACTACTGGGGCGACCCGTCGGTGTTCGGCAACGACGGCACCAGCCACGGGTGCGTCGGCATGAAGGACGTGAAGGGCGCCGCAGGCGACACTCCGGCCAAGTGGATGTTCGACCACAGCATCATCGGTGACGTGGTCGTCGTGAAGGGCTCGCCGGACAAGACCATCGCCCCGGACAACGGCCTCAACGGCTGGAACATGCCGTGGTCGCAGTGGACGGCGGACAGCGCCTCCTGACCAACTCCCTTTCTCCACAACAGACTTGACCGGCCGGTAACCCTTTTGCGGGGTGCCGGCCGGAAAAGTTTCGGCCATGCCCGCTGCGCGATCCGCCCTCAGGGGCTACGTTGAGCACCTTCTACGTGACCAACAGCGACGGCCAGGAGAAGCCTTGGTGCTCCATGTGCCCCACCCGCTCGACGGCGAGCGCGGCCCCGGCGACGACTCGGCCCAGGAACAACTGGCCGCACTCCTGGGGCGGGCCCTGAACTCCTTCGACCTGCCGGACGAGCTCGTCGAGCGCCTCGCCCTGGCGATGGCGCACACCACTTCGCTGCACTCCTCGCTCCACACATCGGCGGCGGGCCCCGGCGGCCACCGCCTGAGCCGCGAGACGTACCGGCACTGCTATCTGCTCCTGGACGGCACCACCGTCACCCTGTGGGAGCTCGCCCACCACGACGGCCGCGAGTACGCGCACGAGGTGTACGCGGCCGAGGAGGACGCCCGCATCGCCGCCGCCCGGCTGCGCCGCCGGGCCCTGCCCCACGAGGCCACCCACCCGGACGACGAATTCGGCGTGCTGGAGGCCGAGTTGGGCGCGTACGGGGGCGGCGCCGTCGACCCGCTCCAGGGCTTCGAGGACGGCTGGGAGGCCGGCTTCGGCCCCGACTTCCTCGCCGGGCAGGACCGCCCGGCCGCCGGGCGCCCCCACCCGTACGCCCCGGACGACTCCGCGGACCACGCGCGCCGGCTGCTTCGCCGCGCCGAGAACCCGGACCGGCCCGGCGAGCGCACCGCGCTCAGGCTGCGGGCCGCACACGCGCACCGGATCACCCAGGCCTTCGGCAGCCACTGCCGCACGCCCGGCCGGGATGCCGCGTTCACGCTGTACGAGCACGCGTTCCTGCTGCTCGACGGCGGCGAGCTCAGCCTGTGGGAGGTCGAGCACACGGCGACCCCGGACGGCCGCCACATGTGCGAGGTGTACGCGACCGAGCGGGCCGCCAGAGCCGCCATGGAGCGCCGCGCACACGTGAGTTGAGGGCCGCTGCCCAGGTCCCGTAGGGCCCGCGAGCCCTCACCTCACGGCCGTACGCTCACCTCACGCGCACGCGTCAGGAGCTGCGCGGGTCGAGCTGGCGGATCAGGCCCGCGAAGGCGGCCCGCTCCGCCTCGGTGAGCGCCACCTTCTCCCGGGCGGGCGGCCCGGCCTGCCGGCCCACCGCGCGCAGGGTGCGCAGCGCATGCCACTCGGCCCGGTCGGCGCGCTCCCGGCGCAGGATGCGGACCAGGCCGACGACCCAGGCGACACTCGCCGCAGCGAGGACGGAAAGGCCTATCTGCTGAATGATCGTGATGTTCTGAGCCACGCGCCCCAGTAGACAACACAGGCCGGGACTTACGGCAGGGAGATGCAAGGACTTTGGTCCTCAAGTGGTACATGTCACGTCATGACGGCCGAAGATGCCCGGCCCCACGGTAAGGGCCGGGCATATCGGGTGAACCCGTCAGGCGGCGACCGTCACCCTCTCCTCGTCGAGCGCCGGGGCCGCGTGCTCGGGCTGCCGCTTGCGCAGGCCCTTGAGCAGGATCACCAGGGCCGCGCTGACCGCCGTGCCGGCCGCGACGGCCAGCAGGTACAGGAAGGCGTTGCCGATCAGCGGGACGACGAAGATCCCGCCGTGCGGTGCCCGCAGGGTGCAGCCGAAGGCCATCGACAGGGCGCCGGTGACCGCGCCGCCCGCCATCGCGGAGGGGATGACCCGCAGCGGGTCGGCCGCCGCGAACGGGATCGCGCCCTCGGTGATGAAGGACGCCCCGAGCACCCAGGCCGCCTTGCCGTTCTCGCGCTCGGTACGGGTGAACAGGCGGCCCCGCACGGTCGTGGCCAGGGCCATCGCCAGCGGCGGCACCATGCCCGCGGCCATCACGGCCGCCATCACCTTGAAGCTGCCGTCGGTGCCGTCGGCGAGCCCGCCGACCGCGAAGGCGTAGGCCACCTTGTTGAGCGGGCCGCCCAGGTCGAAGCACATCATCAGGCCCAGGATCACGCCGAGCACGATCGCATTGGCGCCCGAGAGACCGTTGAGCCAACTGGTCAGCGCGGACTGGAGCTTGGCGATCGGCTCGCCTATGACCAGGAACATCAGGAAGCCGACGATCGCCGACGAGATCAGCGGGATCACCACCACCGGCATGATGCCGCTCAGTGGCGCCGGGATCCTGACCTTCTGGATCGCCATGACCACGGCGCCCGCGATCAGACCGGCCGCGAGCCCGCCGAGGAAACCCGCCTTGATCGCGACGGCGATCGCACCGCCCACGAAGCCGGGCACCAGACCCGGCCGGTCGGCCATGCCGTACGCGATGTAGCCCGCCAGGACCGGGACCAGGAAGCTGAAGGCCAGGCCGCCGATCTGGAAGAGCAGCGCGGCCCAGCTGGTGGCGTCGGTCCACAGGAAGTGGTCCATGACGGAGGGCGCCTTGTCGACCTTGTAGCCGCCGATGGCGAAGCCCAGCGCGATGAGCAGGCCGCCCGCCGCGACGAACGGCACCATGTAACTGACGCCCGACATCAGCCACTTGCGCAGCTTCGTGCCGTAGCCCTCGCCCGGCTCACCCGCCGCCTCCACGGGGGACGGCTTGGCGCCCGGCTCGGTGATCTCGCCGCGGGCCGCCTTGTCGCGGACTTCGGCGATCAGTTCGCCGGGGCGGTTGACACCCGCCTTCACACCCACGTCCACCGTGGGCTTTCCGGCGAACCGCTCCTTGTCCCGTACGGGCACGTCGTGCGCGAAGATCACGCCGTCGGCGGCCGCGATGAGGGCCGGGTCGAGCCGGGTGAACCCGGACGAGCCCTGCGTCTCGACGGCGATCTCGATGCCCTCGGCCCGCCCTGCCCGCTCCAGGGACTCGGCCGCCATGTAGGTGTGGGCGATGCCGGTGGGGCAGGAGGTGACGGCCACGATCCGGAAGGGCTGGGTTTCGTGCGACTGGGCCTCGGGCTCGGGGGCCTCTTCAGGCTGCGGCTCGGCCGCCTCCTCGCCCCCGATCAGCGCCGCCGCCTCCCCCGCCGTGGCCGCCGCCCGCAGTGCCGCGGTGAACCCGTCGTCCATCAGCTGGCGGGCCAGCGAGGACAGGATCGACAGGTGGGCGTCGTCCGCGCCCGCCGGGGCCGCGATGAGGAAGATCAGGT
This sequence comes from Streptomyces sp. NBC_00212, assembly GCF_045206365.1. Taxonomy (NCBI): domain Bacteria; kingdom Bacillati; phylum Actinomycetota; class Actinomycetes; order Kitasatosporales; family Streptomycetaceae; genus Streptomyces; species Streptomyces sp. NBC_00212. The sequence continues at coordinate 5,046,315 of NZ_CP108115.1, read as the reverse complement.
CGGCCGGGCCGTCCGGCGCCCCGAAGTCGATGCCGGCCGCGCTGCGCCCGAAGGCCAGGGTGGGCTCGGTGACGTGGGCGCTGCGGCAGTGCGGGATGCCGATGCCGCCGTCGAGGCCGGTCGGCATCTGGGCCTCGCGGGCGGCCACGTCGGCGAGGAAGCTGTCGAGGTCGGTGACGCGGCCGAGCGCGACCATCCGCTCGGCGAGCGTACGGGCGGCGGCTTCCTTGGAGTCGGCGGCCAGGTCGAGGTGGAGGTCGACCAGTTCCGCGCTGATCATCTGGCTCATCGCGGGCTCCTTTGCGGGCGGTGAGGGGCGGGGACGGGGGTCATGGCGCCGGTTCCGTCAGGGGGCGGTCCAGCGGGACGGCGTCGGTGACGGTGACCGCCGCCGGATCGAGGTCGCCGGGCGTCGGCATCACGCTGCCGGGGAGCTGCACGGCGGCCGCGCCGTGGGCGACGGCCGCGGCGAGCGCCCGGGGGCCTTCGCCGCCCGCCGCGAGGAACCCGGCGAGCGATGCGTCACCGGCCCCCACGTTGCTGCGTACGGTCGCGACGGGCGCCGAGGCGAAGTACGTACCGGATGCGGTGACCAGGAGCTGGCCGTCGGCGCCGAGGCTGGCGAGGACGGCGCCCGCCCCCAGCTGCCGCACCTCTTCGGCTGCCTTGACCGCGTCGCCGATGGTGGCGAGGGGGCGGCCGACGGCCTGGGCGAGTTCCTCGGCGTTGGGCTTGACCACGTCGGGCCGTTCGCGCAGCGCGGCGATGAGGGAGGGGCCCGAGGTGTCGAGGGCGACCTTGGCTCCGGCGGCGTGCGCGCGGGCGACGAGGTCGGCGTACCACTGGGGTGCGAGGCCCGGCGGGAGGCTGCCGCAGCAGGCGATCCAGTCGGCACGGCCGGAGTGCTTGCGGACGGTGTCGAGCAGCAACTCACTCTCGGCGGCGGTCAGTTGGGGCCCGGGTGCGTTGATCTTCGTGAGGGTTCCGTCGGGTTCGGCGACCGAGATGTTGGAGCGGGTGTGGCCCGCGACGGGGACGGGGGCGACCTCGATGCCCTCGGCGCCGAGGAGTTCGGCGACCAGGGCGCCCGGGGCGCCGCCGAGCGGCACGACGGCGACCGTGCGGTGTCCGGCGGCGGCGACGGCGCGGGAGACGTTGACGCCCTTGCCGCCGGGGTCCACGCGCTCGCCGGTGGCGCGCAGCACGTCGCCGCGCGTCAGGCCGGGGACCTCGTAGGTGCGGTCGAGGCTGGGGTTGGGGGTGACGGTGAGGATGTTCATACGGTGATCACGTCCGTGCCGGCGGCCTCGATGGCGGCGACGCTGTCGGGGGCGAGCCCGCTGTCGGTGATGAGGAGGTCGACGTCGGCGATGTCGCCGAAGCGGGCGAAGTGTTCCTGGCCGTGCTTGGCGGAGTCGGCGAGCAGCACCACGCGCCGGGCGGCGCCGATCGCGGCCCGCTTGACGGCGGCCTCGGCGAGGTCGGGGGTGGTGAGGCCATGGGCGACGGAGAACCCGTTGGTACCGAGGAAGACGACGTCGGCGCGGATCTCGCCGTAGGCGCGCAGCGCCCAGGCGTCGACGGCGGCCCGGGTGCGGTGGCGGACCCGCCCGCCGACGAGGTGGAGGTCGATGGCGGGGTGGTCGGCGAGCCTCGCTGCGACGGGCAGCGCGTGGGTGACGAGGGTGAGCCCGCTGTCCAGGGGCAGCTCGGCGGCCAGGCGCGCGATGGTCGATCCGGCGTCGAGGATGACGCTGCCCTCGGCGGGCAGTTCGGCGAGCGCGGCCCGCGCGATGCGGTCCTTCTCGTCGGCGGCGGTGGACTCGCGCTCGGCGAGGTCGGGCTCGAAGTCGAGCCGCCCGGCCGGGATGGCCCCGCCGTGCACGCGGCGCACCAGGCCGGCCCGGTCGAGTGCCTTCAGATCGCGCCGTACGGTCTCGGCGGTGACCTGGAAGGTCTCGGCGAGCGAGAGCACGTCCACGCGCCCGCTCTCCCGCGCGATCCGCAGGATCTCCTGCTGCCGCTCCGGTGCATACATGTCTGTTTACGTCCGTTTCCATGCCCGAACCTGCGGTTACACCGCCAGGTTACGACCGAGCTTCCCTGAAGTAAATCGATTCGGGCATTCTGCGGACACAAACGGACTTAGGTCCTTGCGACCGGGAGCCACCCGACCCGGCCGCGGACGGGCCGACGGCCCGGCACCAGTGCTGCCAGGGGCGCGGGGAACTGCGCGAGCAAGCACGCACGGTCCGCGGATGGACAGGGTTTTTAGGGGCGCGGGGAACTGCGCGACCAGCCCCGTACGGCCCGCGGCAGAAATCGAGGGGTCCGGGGCGCAGCCCCCGGAGCCGGGCCCCGCGGGGGCCGACCCCCGGACAAGCCGATGGCCCCGCACCTCGGAAAGGTGCGGGGCCATCGCGCGAAGGGAGGCGGGCTCAGCCGACCGGCTGCGCGTCCTTCGTCAGGTCGAGGAACCCGGCCTCGTCCACCGCGCCCTCGACGTGCTGCTGCGGCTTGGCGGGCAGCGCGAACATCACCAGGAAGATCACCGCGAGGACTCCGGCGACGTACCAGAGCGAATGCTGGAAGCCGTCCACGAAGGCCTGGTTCAGCTGCGGCGGTACGAGGTCGTCGCCGACCCCACCGAAGAAGACGACGGAGACCAGGCCGAGGCCGAGCGCGTTGCCCATCTGCTGCACGGTGTTGATGAGCCCGGAGGCGGAACCCGAGTGCTCCTTGGGGACCTCGGAGAGCACCGCGTCGGTGAGCGGGGCGACGATGAGGCCCATGCCGAGGCCCATCACGACCAGCGGGAGCGCCATCTGCCAGGAGGCGATGCCCATGCCGTAGTGGTCGGCCTCCCAGATGTAGATGAGCAGTCCGGCGACCATTGTCAGGGCGCCCGCCTGGAGGACCTTGCGGCCGAAGCGCGGGACGAGCTTCTGCACGGACATGCCGGCCGCCACCGACACCGCGATCGAGAACGGCACACCGGTCAGGCCCGCGCGCAGGGCGCTCCAGCCGAGGCCGATCTGCATGTAGAGCGTCCACACCAGGAAGAAGATGCCGAGGCCGACACCGAAGGTGGCCTGCACGGCGATGCCCGCCGCGAAGCTCTTCACCTTGAACAGCGACAGCTCTATGAGCGGGGAGCCGTCGCGCCGCGCCTTCATCCGCTCGTACGCGATGAGGCCGGCGAAGACCAGGACGCTGCCGGCCATCGAGAGGTAGCCCCACAGCGGCCAGCCGAGCTCGCGGCCGCGGGTCAGCGGGTAGAGCAGCATCAGGAGGCCGAGGGTCACCAGGACCATGCCGACGAGGTCGAGCTTGAGGGCCTTGGGCGCCTTGGACTCGCTGATGAACTTGACGCCGAGGATCAGGCCCGCGATGCCGACCGGCAGGTTGATCAGGAAGATCGGGCGCCATTCCAGGCCGAACAGGTTCCACTCGGTGAGCAGCGCGCCGAGCAGCGGCCCGGAGACCGCGCCGAGGCCGACGACCGCGCCGAACAGGCCGAAGACCTTGCCGCGCTCGTGCGCGGGGAAGGTGGCGTGGACGATCGAGAGGACCTGCGGCACCATCATGGCGGCCATCGCACCCTGCAGGATGCGGGAGGCGACCAGCATCTCCGGGTTCGCGGCGAAGCCGCACAGGGCGGAGGCCAGCGTGAAGCCGCCGATGCCGATGAGGAAGAGCTTCTTGCGGCCGTGGATGTCGCCGAGGCGGCCGCCGGTGATCAGGCCCGCGGCGAACGCGAGGGCGTAGCCGGCCGTTATCCACTGGATCGAGGAGAAGCTCGCCCCGGTGTCCTTCTGGATGGACGGAATGGCGATGTTGACGATCGTGACGTCGACCAGGTCCATGAAGGCCGCGGTCATCACGATGGCCAGGGCGAACCACCGGCGGCGGTCTGCTGCGGCGACGGCCGCGGACTCCGGTGTGGTGCTACTGGTCGTTGTGGAGGTCATGAGAAGAAAGTTAGACCCCTTATAGGTCAGAGAGTGTCCTCTTTGGCCCGGCATCCTGGGTGCATGACCGATACCCCGGCACGGCTGCTGCAATTGCTCTCCCTGCTCCAGACCCCGCGCGAGTGGCCCGGCGGCGAGCTCGCCGACCGGCTCGGGGTGTCGCGGCGCACGGTGCGCCGCGACATCGACCGGCTTCGTGAGCTCGGCTATCCGGTGCAGGCGGCGCGCGGCGCCGAGGGCGGCTACCGGCTGGTCGCGGGCAAGGCGATGCCGCCCCTGGTCCTGGACGACGAGGAGGCGGTGGCCATCGCGGTCGGCCTGCGCGCGGGCGCGGGCCACGCGGTCGACGGCGTGGACGAGGCCTCGGTACGGGCGCTGGCGAAGCTGGAGCAGGTCCTGCCCTCCCGCCTGCGCCACCGCGTCGCGAGCCTCCAGGCCGCCACGATGCCGCTGTCCGGGCCCTGGCGCGGCGACGGCGCGACGGTCGACCCGCGCACCCTGACCACGCTCGCCTCGGCCGTCACCGGCCAGGAGCGGCTCCGCTTCGACTACGTCTCCGGCGACGGCACCGCCACCAAGCGCCTGGTCGAGCCGTACCGCCTGGTCTCGACGGGCCGCCGGTGGTACCTGGTGGCGTACGACGTGGAGCGCGGCGACTGGCGTACGTTCCGGGTCGACCGGGTCGCCGAGCCGTTCGCGACCGGCGCCCGGTTCGCGCCGCGCGAGCTGCCCGAGGCGAACGCCGCCGAGTTCGTGCGCAACTCGATGAACCGGCTCCAGCCCGTCCTGGACATCGACGTCACCTTCGAGGCGCCCGCCGACTTCGTGACCGCCCGGCTGCCCACGTCGATGGGCGCGCCCGAGCCGCTGGACGCCGGGCGCTGCCGGCTGCGCACCTCGTGCACCGACTCGCTGGAGTGGGTGGCGCTGCGCCTGGCCCTGGTGGACTGCGAGTTCACCGTCAACGGGCCGCAGGCGATGACCAGTTATCTGCACGAGCTGGGCGAGCGCCTCACGCGGGCTACCGCGCCCGGGCCGGGGGAATGAGAGGGGCCCCGACACCAGGGGGGGGAGAGGTGCCGGGGCCGGGAGCCCACGGCACCAGGGGGGGGAAGGTGCCGGAGCTCGTCTTGGGGGCGGGGTCTAGGCCGCCGCGTCGAAGCCCGTGTCGCGGGCCATCTTCTTCAGTTCGAGCAGGGCGTGCTTCTCGATCTGGCGGATCCGCTCGCGGGTCAGGCCGTGCTCCTTGCCCACCTCTGTCAGCGTACGCTCACGGCCGTCGTCGATGCCGTAGCGCATCTTGATGATGGAGGCCGTGCGCTCGTCGAGCTTGCAGATCAGATCGTCCAGCTCCTCACTGCGAAGGAGCGTGAGCACGGACTGCTCGGGCGAGACGGCGGAGGTGTCTTCGAGCAGGTCGCCGAACTGGGTCTCGCCCTGGTCGTCGACCGGCATGTTCAGCGAGACCGGGTCGCGCGCCCAGTCCAGGACATCACCGACGCGCTCGGGCGTGGAGCCCAGCTCGGCGGCGATCTCCGTGTGCTCGGGGTCGCGCCCGTTCTCCCGGTTGAACTCGCGCTGGACCCGGCGGATGCGGCCCAGCTCCTCCACCAGGTGGACGGGCAGCCGGATGGTGCGGGACTGGTCGGCGATGGAGCGGGTGATGGCCTGACGGATCCACCACGTCGCGTACGTGGAGAACTTGAAGCCCTTGGCGTAGTCGAACTTCTCGACCGCGCGCACGAGGCCCGCGTTGCCCTCCTGAATGAGGTCGAGCAGCGGCAGACCGGCCCTCGGGTAGCGGCGGGCCACGGCTACGACAAGGCGGAGGTTGGATCGGATGAAGAGGTCCTTGGCGCGCTCACCGGCGGCGTACAGCGCCTCCAGCTCCTCGCGCGAAGCGTCCCCTGCCTTGCTCTCTACCTGTCCGTCGAGGATCTGGCGCGCGTACACACCGGCCTCGATGGTCTGCGAGAGCTCGACCTCCTTGGCGGCGTCGAGCAGCGGCGTACGCGCGATTTCGTCGAGGTACATACCGACCAGGTCGCGGTCGGCGATCTCACCGCTGACTGCGCGGACCCTGCTTCCCGACTCCGAACCGCCAGAGGCGGACTGTCGGCGGGCGACGGCGCGGGTTGCCATGCGTGCTCCCTTACTGAGTGGGTCGCGACACCCTCCCGGGTGCCCTGCATCCGATGGAAACAACGGCTGGAATCCGGACAGAATTCCCGTCCCGCCCATCGATTTTCGTGATCATGCAGTACCCTGTGCCGCCACGGGAGGGGTTCAGGTGCCGCAGGAACGTACAGAGGTGCAGGTCAGGCCTGGTGCCGAGGCCGATCTGGGGGCCCTCACGGACATTTACAACCACTTCATCCGTGAGACCGCCATCACATTCGATACGGCCGCCTTCACCACCGAACAGCGCCGTCCGTGGCTGCACTCCCACCCTGAAGACGGCCCGCACCGCCTTCTGGTTGCTCACGATGACCGTTTTGTCGGCCAGGCCGGCATTCTGGGCTACGCGACGAGCAGCCCCTTCCGCCCGAAGCCCGCGTACGCGACGTCCGTCGAGGTCAGCGTGTACTGCGCGCCGGAGGCGACCGGCCGGGGCGTGGGCACCCTCCTGTACCGCTCGCTCTTCGAGGCGCTCGCGGGGGAGGACGTGCACCGGGCGTACGCCGGGGTCGCCCTGCCGAACGAGGCCTCCCTCCGGCTGCACGAACGCTTCGGCTTCACCCACATCGGCACGTACCGGGAAGTCGGCCGCAAGTTCGGCCGGTACTGGGACGTGGCCTGGTACGAGAAGGAACTCGGGGAGACGTAAGGGCCGGGCCTCACGAGAAAGCGGCCCAACCCCCCTTCCCCGCACGCCCGTTCAGCCGTACTGCACCGATCGCTTGGCGAGCCCCAGCCAGAACCCGTCGATGACGCTGCGCGCGCCGCCCGGCTCGCCCTCGCTCGCGCCCATCGTCACGAACAGCGGGGCGAAGTGTTCGGTGCGGGGGTGGGCGAGCCGCCCCCCTGGGGCCTTGTGCTCGAAGTCGAGCAGCGCGTCGAGGTCGCCGGAGGCCAGCGCCCGCGCGCCCCAGTCGTCGAACTCGGCCGACCAGCTGGGCACTTGGCCGCCGGTGTGGCGCAGCGCGGCCAGGTTGTGGGTGAAGAAGCCGCTGCCGACGATCAGCACGCCCTCGTCGCGCAGCGGCGCCAGCTTGCGGCCGATGTCGTAGAGCTCGCGCGGGTCGAGGGTCGGCAGGGAGATCTGGAGGACCGGGATGTCGGCGGCGGGGAACATCTCGACGAGCGGGACGTACGCGCCGTGGTCGAGCCCGCGGTCCGGGATGTCCTGCACGGGCACGCCGGGCGCGCGCAGCAACTTGCGTACGGAGTCGGCGAGTTCGGGGGCGCCGGGGGCTGCGTACCGCACCTGGTAGTAGCGCTCGGGGAAGCCCCAGAAGTCGTACACGAGCGGCACGGTCTCGGTGGCGGCGAGCGCGAGCGGGGCCTCTTCCCAGTGGGCGGAGACCATCAGGATCGACTTCGGCCGGGGCAGGTCGGCGGACCAGGCCGCGAGCTCGCCCGGCCACAGCGGGTCGTCCGCGAGCGGCGGGGCACCGTGGGAGAGGTACAGGGCGGGCATGCGCTCGGCGCGGGCGACGGTCATGGCGACTCTCCGACTCACTCACTGACAGTCTGACCGACCGGCCCGGCCATCGGGCATCGAGCGATCAGCCATTACTTGAAGTCTCAAGCTATGAGGCCCACCATAACGTGACCTAGTTCAACTTTCAAGAAGTGTCCGTACAGTAGATGTATGACCTCGGCACCCAACTGGCTCAGCGACGAGGAGCAGCGCACCTGGCGCGCCTACCTCCACGCCACCCGGCTCCTCGAAGACCACCTCGACCGACAGCTCCAGCGCGACGCCGGGATGCCGCACATCTATTACGGGCTGCTCGTCCAGCTCTCGCAGGCGCCGCGGCGCCGGCTGCGGATGACCGAGCTGGCCAAGAACTCGAAGATCACCCGGTCCCGGCTCTCGCACGCCGTCGCGCGCCTGGAGAACAACGGCTGGGTCAGGCGCGAGGACTGCCCCTCCGACAAGCGGGGCCAGCTCGCGATCCTCACGGACGCGGGTTACGAGGTCCTGGAGCGGACCGCGCCGGGGCATGTGGCCGCCGTGCGGCAGGCGATGTTCGACCGGCTGTCCCCGGCCCAGGTGGACCAGCTCGGCGAGATCATGCGCGTGATGGCACAGGGCCTCCAGCCCACGGACGTCAAAGCGGACCTGCCCTGGCTCCGCTGAGGTCAGCGGGGCCAGGGCAGGTCGTGCGTCCGGGGTGCTACCGGGGCGTCAGTGGGCGACCACCGGGATGCGCACCTCGTCCTCGATGTCCTCACCGGTGCTCGATCCGGAGACCGAACTGCCGCCGGGGCGGCCGGTGTTGATGAGGGTGGCGGCGATGACGGCGGCCGCCGCCAGGATGCCGACCGCCCACCAGATGGCGGCGGTGAACCCGTGCACCATGGCCTCCAGCTTCAGGAGCTCGGGGTTCTTGGCGCCGAGCGCCATGTGGCCGGTGACGTAGGCCGTGGTCGCCGAGGCGGCGATGGTGTTCAGCAGGGCGGTGCCGATCGCGCCGCCGACCTGCTGCGAGGTGTTGACCATCGCGGAGGCGACACCGGCGTCCCGGGGCTCGACCCCGATGGTGGCCAGCGACATGGCGGGCATGAACGCCGTACCCATGCCGAGGCCGAGCAGGATCTGCGCGGGCAGGATCACGCCGGCGTACGACGTGTCGATGTCGAGCTGGGTGAGCAGCAGCATGCCGACGGCGGCGGTCAGGAAGCCGGGGGCCATCAGCAGGCGCGGCGGGACCCGGGTCATCAGGCGGGCGCCGATCTGGGTGGAGCCGGTGATCATGCCCGCGATCATGGGCAGGAACGCGAAGCCCGTCTTGACCGGCGAGAAGCCCTTCACGACCTGGAGGTAGTAGGTCAGGAAGAGGAACAGGCCGAACATCGCGATGATCGCGAGGCCGAGCGAGAGGTAGACGCCGCCGCGGTTGCGGTTGGTGATGACGCGCAGGGGCAGCAGCGGGTGCCGCACCTTGGCCTCAAGGGTGACGAAGGCGGCGAGCAGCACCGCCGAGGCGATGAACATCGAGATGGTCAGCGCGTCCGACCAGCCGGCCGACTCGGCGCGGGTGAAGCCGTAGACGAGCGCGACCAGACCGGTGGTGGACAGGATCACGCCGGGCACGTCCAGCGGCGAGCGGTTGCGGGTGCCCGAGGGCTCGCGGATGACGAGGTAGGCGCCGAGGGCCGCCACGATCGCGAACGGGATGTTCACGAAGAAGGTCCAGCGCCAGTTCAGGTACTCGGTGAGGAAGCCGCCGAGGATCAGGCCCACCGCGCCACCGCCACCGGCGATCGCACCGTAGATGCCGAACGCCTTGGCGCGCTCCTTGGCGTCGGTGAACATCACCGCGAGCAGCGAGAGGGCGGCCGGCGCGAGCAGTGCGCCGAAGGCGCCCTGGAGCGCGCGGGAGCCGAGCAGCATGGCCTCGCCGGTGGCGGCGCCGCCGAGCGCGGAGGCCGCGGCGAAGCCGAGCAGGCCGACGACGAAGGTCCGCTTGCGGCCCCACAGGTCGGCGATGCGCCCGCCGAACAGGAGCAGCCCGCCGAACGCGAGCGCGTAGGCCGTGATGACCCACTGCTTGTTGGCGTCACTGATGTGCAGCGCGTGCTGGGCGGAGGGCAGCGCGATGTTCACGATGGTCGCGTCGAGGACGACCATCAGCTGGGCCAGGGCTATGAAGGCGAGTGCTTTCCAGCGACTGGGGTCGGGGGCCGAGAGCTGGCCCGTCTTGTCGAGACCGACTGTTTTTGACATGGGGGTAGCCACCTTGGGACGCGGATTACCGAGAGGAGTGCTGTAACTATGCTTGAACTACAACTGATCTACGACTGAATTACGTTGACAGGCCGGGGAGTTGAAGAGGTGAACGGGGAGTTGAACGGGTGCGGCGGTCAACTCCTCCGGAGGTCGTCGAGGGTCGCCGCACTGCCCGGCAGCTCGGACCGCGCCGGGGCCTGAAGCCCGTCGAGGAACAGTTGCAGGTGGCGGTGGACGAACTGGTCGATGTTCGGGCAGGGCGTGCCGGGCAGCGGCCTGGTCAGCTGGGAGAGGGCGACCATGAGGTCGCCGACGGCGACATCGGTGCGGAGCCGGCCGGCCGCGCGGGCCCGCCGCATGAGCCCCTCGACGTCGCGTTCGAGGCGCTCGCGGGCCGCGTTCAGTTCCGCCTGGTCCTGGTCGAAGGTGTCGGAGAGCATCGGGCAGAGCGCCCCGATCCGCTCGTCGGCCGCCGCGTGCACGAAGCGGCGCAGGGCGTCGAAGGGGTCCGCCTCCTCGGCGGCCGCCGCCTCGGCCTGGCCCGAGACCCGGTCCATGACGTGGAGCACCACGCTGGTGATGAGCTCCGAGCGGTCGGCGAAGTGGCGGTAGATCGTGGCGTTGCCGACGCCGGCCCGGCGGGCGATCTCGTCCAGCGGCACCTCGGCACCGCATTCGACGAAGATCTCACGCGCGGCGGCGATGATCCGCTCCCGGTTGCGCAGGGCGTCGGCCCGCGGACGCGGGGCACGGCGCGGCGCTGCGGCGACGGGGGCGGCGGCAGTCTGCACGGCTCTGCTCCTTCTCGTAGGTGATCGGGTCGGTCGGGCTCTCCGCCGGGACCTGACCCAAGCGGGGAAGCATTCCCCGTTTCGCGGGGACGAAGGTTCAAACGGGGAAACCTTCCCCGCTTATTTCCCGACCGACATGTGACCTGAGCCACACCAGCCCATATGGGGAAAAACCCACATTCGGTCCACCCAGCGCGCGCACGTGACACGCCCGACACAGGGTGATCAGACGAGCGCAGCAAGGAACGGCCTGCTGTCGCGTACCCGAAGGCGAGGGCGTGCGCATGCAGGACGCCAGCCAGTCCCGCCCGGCTCGGGCGCCCGGCCGCCGGATACCCCGCCGGCGCCGGACCACCCTCCTCGGCGCCGCCCTCGCCTCGGTCGCGCTCGCCACGCTGACCACCGGATCCACCACGCTGTCGATCGCCACCCGCGCCTCCGCGGGCCCGGTGGCCGCCCCCGGCGAGTCCCTGCTCGGCCCCTGCCGGATCCCGGCCGCGCTGGGCGTGCAGATGTCGGAAGGCCTGCCGACCCCGCCCGGCTACGCGCACTCCACCGGCATCGTCCGGGCCCTCACCCTCATGATCGACTTCCCGGACGCAGTGGGCCCCGGCGACGCGCTCAGCCGGTACAAGGAGTTCTTCCCGCAGACCAGCGACTGGTTCCGCAACGCCTCCTACGGCCGCCTCGACTATCGCGCCGAGGCGCCGATCCCGACTTGGCTGAGGATGCCGAAGGCGTTCACGGCGTACGGGATCGACCGCGGCTCGCCCTATGAGCCCGGCTACCACCGCCTGGTCCAGGACATGATCACGGCGGCCGGCCCGAGGGTGAACTTCTCGAAATACGACCTGGTGAACGTGCTGGTGACCCCGAACGCGGGCCCGTCGGCCCTCGACACGGTCCTCTCGGTGACGTTCTCCGGCAATCAGGACGCGCCCTACGCGGACGGGGTGCCGCTCTCCAACACGTCGTTCGTCTACAGCCGCCAGGACGACGGCTCCGGCTCGTACGGGGAGACCGGCTACCGGGTGCTGCCGCACGAGAACGGCCACGTCTTCGGACTGCCCGACCTCTACACCCCGCAGGGCGGCGGGGCCGTCGGGCACTGGGACATCATGTCCGAGGACTGGGGCGCCAACAACGACATGCTGGGCTGGCACAAGTGGAAGCTGGGCTGGCTCGACAACAGCCAGGTCTCGTGCGCGACGGGCAGCGGCGCGAGCCAGTACGCCCTGACCCCGCTGGCCACGGAGGGCGGCCCGAAGCTGGTCTTCGTGCCGGTGACGAAGGACAGCGGGTACGCGGTCGAGGTACGCACCCAGTCCGGCAACGACGAGGCGGTCTGCAAGCCCGGCGTCCTGATCTACCGCGTGGACGCAACCGTCGACACGGGCCGGGGCCCGGTGAACATCTCGGACAGCAAACCGAACACGGGCGGCTGCACCCGCCGCCCGAACGTCAACGCGGAACTGTCGGACGCGCCGTACGCGACGGGGGAGACGTTCGTGGACCAGCCGAATGGGGTGCGGATAGCCGTGACGGGGGTGGATGGGATGGGGAACTATCACGTGAAGGTGACGAAATCTTGACGATTCCGGCCACCGCGCATTCCACCCTGCCCGGCGGTCGCGGGCATCAGCCCACCCCCCAGCCCGTCCGGCGAGTACGGACGTCAGCCCACTTCCAGCCCGTCCGGCGAGTACGGACGTCAGCCCACTTCCAGCCCGTCCGGCGCTTGAGGACGAGCGCCCTTCAGGCGCGATCGGGGGTCCGGGGGCAGAGCCCCCGACAGGGGTGCAGGGGACGGAGTCCCCGCAGGGGGTCTGGGGCGCAGCCCCAGGAAACCCCCCTTCCCCCTCCAACCGCCGGAGGCTTTAGGGAAGGGGCGGGGTGGGGAAAACCCCCCGGAGCTCCCGCTTCAGCACCTTCCCCGCCGCATTGCGCGGCAGAGCCTCCTCCCGCAGAACAACGTGCGCCGGCACCTTGAACCCGGCCAGCACCGCCCCGACATGCGCCCGCAGGGCATCCGCGGACACCGCGGACCCGCCCCGCACCTGAACCACCGCCCCCACCTCCTCCCCCAGCACCGGATGCGGCACCCCCACCACCGCCGCGTCCAGCACCGCAGGATGATCGTGGAGCACCCCCTCGACCTCCACGCAGTACACGTTCTCCCCGCCCCGGATCACCATGTCCTTGATCCGGTCGACGATCCCGACCCGCCCGTCACGGAGCGTCGCGAGGTCCCCCGTCCTGAACCACCCGCTCTGGAAGGCGAGTTGAGTGGCCGCCGGGTCGTTCCAGTACCCCCGCACCAAAGACTGCCCCCGCAGCCACAGCTCCCCGACCTCGCCGTCGGCGAGCGGGGACCCGTCGGCCCCGGCGATCCGCACCTCGGTGACGGGAGTGGGCCGCCCCACGCTGTCGGGCCAACTCCGGTACTCGGCACCGAAGTTGGCGAGGACGCCCCCGCTCGTCTCGGTCAGCCCGTACCCGTTGCGCGGCTCGATCCGGGACCCGTACCGCGCGGTGAGCCCCCCGACGAGGCCGGGCGGAGCCGCCGCACCCCCGGTGTTGAGCGCGGTGAGGCTCTCCAGGGAATCCCCAGCCTCCGCCGCGGCGCCGAGCAGCTGCAGGGCAGTAGCAGGCACCCCCGCGTAGTGCGTGATCCGATGCTCCCGGATCAGGCCGAGCGCCCGCCCCGCATCCCACTTCCGCATCAGGACGAGCGTCCCGCCCGCGGCCATCGCCGCGTACACCGAGGTGAAGGCGGCGACGTGGAAGAAGGGGAAGGTCATGAGGGTGACGGGGACGGGCCCCTGGCCGGGGACGACGCCGCGGCCGAGCATCGACATGGCCGCCTGGTAGCGGGGGTTCATGGCCGCCCCGGCCTGCGCGAGCTGGGTCGCGACGGCGCCCTTGGGGCGGCCGGTGGTGCCGGAGGTGTACATGATGGTGGCATCGGCGTCCGGCAGGACGTCGACGTCGGGCGGCCCGGCGGCCGGGTCGGGCGAGGTGAGCTCAGGGAGGTCGTCGAACCGCTCGAATCCGTCGGGCAGCCCGCCCGCGTGGTGGCAGACCATGCCGCGCACGCCGTGCCTGGCGGCCCAGCCCGCCACCCGCTCAAGCCGCTCGCCGTCGACGAGCAGCACGCGTGGGGCGCAGTCGTCGAGGGCGTACGCGAACTCCTCCGCGGTCCACCACGCGTTCAGCGGCACGGCCACCAGGCCCGCCAACTGGGCGGCCCAGAAGACGACTTGCCACTCGGGGTGGTTGCGCATACCGATGGCGGCCCGGTCGCCGGGGCGCAGGCCGTAGACGTCGGTGAGGCGGCGGGCCAGCGCGCAGGAGGCGGCGAAGAACTCGGCGTAGGAGTACGTGCCGCTCTCGGCGATCAGGAACGGCCGCTCCCCGAAGGCCCAGACCGTCTCGACGAACTCCCGCGGGGTGCGCGGCCCGGAGGCGTACTCAAGGGTGCCTCCCTCGCCGCGGACAACGGCGAACGGCGCACCGGGTGCGGCGAGCAGCGCCTCGGCACGAGCGGGTTCGATGTGCGCCCCGGCCGCCCGCATCCCAGCGGACTGCGGCCCGGCCGCCCGCGTCCCACTGCCTGTCGTCTCCACGGGAAACCCTCCTAAGCGCCTGCTCAGTCCCAGTGGTCCACGACGCTATGCCGCCGCCCCGCCCCGGTCAAGGTCGGTGTAAAACACAACGGCCCTGTGGGGTCAGCCCGGCGTCACCACCTGGCCGATTCCGTTCGGCTGCGACGCCGTGCCGGTGAGCGCGTCCTCCGGAACCGGGCGGTCGGCCTTCAGGGCGGCCCAGAGCGTCTTGCCGCGGGCGGTGTCCGGCACGAGGCGGTCCTGGTCGCCCTGCTCCAGTTGGGCCGGCAGGGTGACCATCTGGACGTCACCGGCGCCGAGCCCCCTCATCGAGTACGCCAGCGAGGCGAGGCTGTCGACGTGGGCGAGGGAGGAGTCGGTGGTGAGGGACTTCGTCGCGGCGTCGGCGACGGCGAAGAGCCTGGCCGGGTCGGTGAGCAGGTTCTGGCCGGCCGTCTTGTCGATCAGCGCCGCCAGGAACTGGTGCTGGAGCTGGATCCGGCCGAGGTCGCTGCCGTTGCCGACGCCGTGCCGGGTGCGTACGAGGTCGAGGGACTGCTGGCCGTTCAAGTGGTGCTTGCCGGCCTGGAGATGGACCCCGCTCTCCTTGTCGTCGATGGGCTTGGCCAGGGTGATGTCGGCCCCGCCGAGCGCGTCCATCAGCTCGGCGAAGCCGTTGAAGTCGACCTCGACGTAGTGGTTGATCCGCATGCCGCCGCTCAGCGACTCGACGGCGGCGACCGTGCAGGGTGCGCCGCCCGTCTCGTACACGGAGTTGAACATGACCCCCTCGTGCCCCGGCAGTTTCTGGCCGGATGCGGTGGCGCAGGCGGGGCGGTCGACGATGGTGTCGCGCGGGATGCTGACGAGCGCCGCCTTCTTGCGGCCGCCGTACACGTGGAGCAGCAGGGTGGTGTCGGAGCGCCCGACGTCGTCGCCCCCGCCCGCCCGCGTGGCGTTCTTCCCGGCCCGCGAATCGGAGCCGACGACCAGGATGTTGAGGTCGGAGGTGGCCGAGGCCTCCGGGGTGAGCAGCGAGCCGAGCTCGACGCTGCTGATGTTGCCGTTCAGCCGGTGCCAGGTGTACGCGGCCGCGCCGCCCGCGAGCAGCAGCACCCCGGCGAGCGCACAGAGCAGGAGACGTATGCGGGTGGAGCGCGGACGGGTGGGCGGGCCCGTCCGGGGTATCCGCCTCCAACGGGGTCGGTACGTCATCCATCGACTCCGTCCGTCGGCGACCCAGAATTCCGCATGCGTACAAACAGGGCGTTACCGCACACTACAAGAAAGGTGCACAACCCCGCATAACGGGCATCCAGGCTGGCAGCTGCCGGAGGGGAGACGTCCAAGTTGAAGCCCACACCGAGGCCCCCGTCGACGTCCATATCGACGTCCCCATCGAAGTTCCCGGCGACCGGCAGACGCGTACGGCCCGGCCGCCCCGGGATCGCACCGCTCCTGGCCCTGTTCGCGGTGGCCGTGCTTGCGCTCGGCGGCTGCTCGTCGGGCGGCGGCAAGGACACCTCGCCGAGCCCGAGCCCCACGGTGTCGAAGGCTCGGATCGCCACCACGCCGAAGGACGGCGCGGGCAATGTCGGCATCACCGTCAAGGACGTCGGGGCGAGCGTCGCGGACGGCACGTTCACCTCGGTCACCCTGACGGCCCAAGGCGGCAAGGCGATACCCGGCGCGCTGGCCCCGGCCCGCAACGCCTGGCACCCCTCGGCGAACCTGACCCGCGGCACCGCGTACACGCTGACCGCCGAGGCGAAGGACCCGGACGGGCGGACGGCGACCGCGACCGCGCGCTTCACGACGGTCTCCGAGAGCAACTCGGCGATCGCGTTCTACACCCCCGAGGACGCCTCCACGGTCGGGGTCGGCATGGAGGTCTCCTTCAAGTTCGACAAGGCGGTGACCGACCGCAAGGCCGCGGAGTCCGCCGTGAGGATCACTTCGAGCGGCGGCCAGCAGGCGAGGGGGCACTGGTTCGGCGACCGCCGCATCGACTTCCGCCCGCAGGACTACTGGAAGCCGGACTCCAAGGTCACGGTCGCCTTCGACTTCGACGGGCTCGAACTGGCCAAGGGAATATACGGAGTTCAGGACAAGTCGTTCTCCTTCACGGTGGGCCGCGAGCAGATCTCCACGGTGGACGCGGCCACCCAGGAGATGACCGTCCAGCGCGCCGGCGCCACGCTCAAGAAGGTGCCCGTCTCCACCGGCCAGCCCAAGTACGCCACGTACAACGGCACGATGGTCATCAGCGAGCAGGACCGGCAGACGAAGATGAACAGCACCACGGTGGGCCTCGGCGACGAGTACGACATCCCCGACGTGCCGCACGCCCAGCGCCTCACGAACTCCGGCACGTTCATCCACGGCAACTACTGGGCCGCGCCCTCCACCTTCGGCGCGAACGCCACCAGCCACGGCTGCATCGGCATCCAGGACACCCAGGGCGGCGGCGACCCGGACTCCCCCGGCGCCTGGTTCTACGCGAACTCGCTGCTCGGCGACGTGGTGGTCGTCCGCAACTCGACGGGCGGCGGCACGGTCGCCCCGGACAACGGCCTCTCCGGCTGGAACCTGCCGTGGCCGGCGTGGACGGCGGGCAGCGCGCTCACATGACGCCCCCTGGGCGGGCTCAGCCGTCCGGGCACCCGCGCGTCGGCGGACGCCACGCACTGACGGTGAGGCCGGCGAGGCGGGGCCGGGCGGGCCTCGGTCCGACGCGGCTCGGCCCGCCGATGGGCCCGCCACCCGCACCCCGGCCGACGCCACGCGCTGGCGTCGGGCCCCGCTCCCCCGCCCCGCCAGCAAGCTCCTTCCCGCATCCGCTACCCTGTCCAGGTCTGCCATCGGCAGCGCGCCTCCGTAGCTCAGGGGATAGAGCACCGCTCTCCTAAAGCGGGTGTCGCAGGTTCGAATCCTGCCGGGGGCACCAGCGAAGCAGCAGGTCAGAGGCTCTGTCGTCCTAGTGGGCGGCAGGGCCTCTGCGTTTTTCCGCACGCATACGGCACGCGCGGGGTCGCGCGGAGCGTGGGGAGTGGCTGGGCGAAAGCTCCATGGCGCGCGGCACCAGCGACCCGGCCCCGTAGGCCACGTACGCCCAACAGCAGGCAGCCACAGCGAAGCGGCTTCCGTCAGCGAACTCACCTACCCCACAAGGCAGTTGGACGCCGCTTACTCAGCGGCGCACCTCGTCCCCGCACAGCCTCACACCCAGGGCAGCCGAGGGTGCTCCCGAAGTCCCCCGGAATCAAAGAGAGCCTGCTTCGTCGCAAAACGCCCCCGGCCCCGTTGGCCGAGACCCCCTACGTGGACGAGACTGCGTGGCATGCGCTCACAGGACGTACTCATCGACGGTTACGGACGCATCCAGGGAGAGGTGCACGCCGTCGTCGACGGGCTCTCCGTCGACGATCTCCACGCCCGGCCGGGGGACGGCGAGGCGAACTCCATCGCATGGCTCGTCTGGCATCTCACCCGGGTGCAGGACGACCACATCGCCGACGCGGCCGGGATCGAGCAGGTGTGGCTGGCGAAGGGCTGGGCAGACCGCTTCGATCTGCCTCTGGTGAAGACGGACACCGGATACGGGCACACGTCCAAGCAGGTCGGCCAGGTGCGGGTGGCGTCGGGCAGGCTGCTGCTCGACTACTACGACGCGGTCCACGAGCAGACGCTCGGCTTCCTCGGCAAGCTCGACGGCAATGCGCTCAACCGCGTCGTGGACGAGCGCTGGGACCCGCCGGTGACGCTGGGCGTCCGCCTGGTGAGCGTGCTGGGCGACGACCTCCAGCATGTCGGCCAGGCCGCGTACGTGCGGGGACTGCTCTGAGAGCCTGTGTCTGACCGCTCGGGGACCTCGGCTCAGCCTTGCCCGTGCCGTATCAGGGCGCCGGAGCCATCCGCCCCCCAGCCCCGAGCCGCTCCCCCAGCACTCAACACCCACGGTCCGGCCCAGCGCCTCGCGCCACCAGCGGCCCGGGGCATCGAAGTCCTCGGCATCAACGGCCACGCGGCCGACAAGCCGGGTCGCCCTTCACATGCCGGTAGTCGTCTCCTCTGGCCCCGCTCGACGCGCCCAGGTGACTCTCGCCCGCGACCTTGATGGCGGCACCCTCAATTGGCTGGTCGCAGGAGACGCAGAACTTGGTGCGGCTCATCGGCGTCATTGCGTCTGCTCCGTACAGCGGGAGGTGCTGTCGGCAGCAGTAGATGTCCTCGCCGACGCCTGCCGCCGTATGGGCTTCACCGATCTTGACCGGCTCGTCCGTGAGCACGCCGTCGTGGCAGCAGGGTTGCCTGCCGATCAGCAGGCGCTGGTCTCCAAGATCTGGCTGTTCCGTCATCCCGTACCTCACAGGTGTGGCCCGGCGCGTGATCGCCTGTGGCTGCACCGTAGGGCGCGGTACAACGGAGACGGGCACGCAGAGTGCGTGGCCTGCTCGGGAGTGCGCCATGGACGCTGGCCGCATCGGCCGCCGCATCGCCTGCTGGCGGGAACGCCGCGGATTCACCCAGGCCGACTTCGGCCGCCTGATGGGGCAGGCCACGCGGTGGGTGCAGGACTTGGAGGGCGGGAAGCGCCAGCGAGATCCGCGCCTGTCGGTTCTGGTGCGCGCGGCGAGGGTCCTGCGCGTTCCTCTGGAGCAGCTCCTGTCCGATGCACCGCCCCCGCCACCCGCCGATGATGTGGCGCCTGCCGAGACTGGTGCGGTCATCGACGCCCTCTACCGCAGGCCGGGTGATGACGTTCCGCCACCGCAGCTCGCCGACATCAAGCGGCGGCTCACGTACTGCTGTGAGGCCTTCCAGGCTTCCCATTACGGGGCTCTGGGCCGGGACCTGCCTCAGCTGATCGTGCTCGCCCAAGCCGCCGCCGATGCGGCAGAGGGAGAGGCCGCCGAGGCACACGTCCTGCTGTCGCGCACTCTGCAGTTGGCGGCCTCCTTTCTGCACAAGTACGGGCGGTCGACAGCGATTCCAGCAGCCGTGGTGGCCGACCGCGCGCTGACTGCGGCCGAGAGGTCGGGGGACCCGGTTGCCATCGGGGCCGCAGCCCGTCGCGTGGCGAAGTCCTTGACGTATCAGCAACTGCCGTTTGCAGCAGTCGAGTTCGCGCTCGATGCGGCCGACCGGCTCACAGCGGACTTGAAGGCATGTGGACCACTGGGTCTTTCGACGCTGGGGATGCTGTATCTCAATGCCGCGATCGCGGCGTCCAATGTGCAGCGGTCGCCGGAAGCGGTGCGGCAGGCCACTGAATACGTCGACCAGGCTGCGGACGTCGCCGCCCAGCAGGGTGCGGACCTGAACGAGGACTGGACGATGTTCGGGCCGACGAACGTGAAGATGCACCGGGTGGACGTGCTGACGCGCTTCGAGGACGGCTGGTCGGCACTGGAGGCCGGGGCTGCGCTGGAACCCGGGGTACTGGCCGGCCTGACATATGAGCGCCGCGCACAGCACCACATCACACTGGCACGCGCTCAACTTGTGACACGGCACAAGGAAGAGGCGGCCAAGGCACTGCAGGAGGCGGCCAGGCTCGCGCCGGAGGAGGTCTATGGGCGCCCGTCCACCGTCAGCCTGGTGAAGGACGTGGTGGCTGCGACGGCCGCCCCGGACTCCGGCTTGCGCGCATTGGCCGGGCGCTGTGGACTCCCGGCATGACACGACGAGTTCTGTACCTGATCGCTTGCGCCGCCGGGCCCGCCGAGTTCGTCGAGGAAGGGGTGCGCCAGGCGCAGGCACGGGGGTGGGACACATGCCTCGTGCTCACTCCGGCGGCGGCCCGCTGGTGGGAGCCGCGTCTCGGCGAGTTGGCGGAGCTGACGGGGCATCCCGTGCGCTCGCAGTACAAACTCCCGGGCGAGAGCGATGCGTTGCCGAAGGCCGACGCCATGCTGGTGGCGCCGTTGAGCTGCACGAGCCTCAACAAGTGGGGCGCGGGGATCGCCGACACGCTGGCACTCGGCCTCGTCTCCGAGGGTGTCCACATGAGTGTGCCGGTCGCCGCGATGCCGTACTTCAATCAGGCTCAGGGGGCCCAGCCCGCAGTGGCCCGGAGCATCTCGGACCTGCGGGCGCAGGGTGTGGCCTACCTCGACGGGAAGGCCGGGTACGCCTCGCACCCGCCCAAGCGGGGAAACCCGGCCGCATTCCCTTGGCACCTCGCGCTGGACGCAGTCGAGACGCTCACCCGCCCCAGGGGGCAGGCCTGATCCGCGACCTCTCGGAGGCTTCTGGAGACTTCCGGCAACCCTGGTCCGGATGACCGACGGCAGGCAGTTCCTACCCGGCCCGGAACGTCTGCCGGAGGAGCGGAGCCCTCACGGCTCGACCACCCCCTCCGGGCACCCCGTCCCCCGGGGAATGCTGTACGGCGCGGCCACGTAATACGTGCCCGGTTTCGGGGCGAGGAGTTCGGTCCACTCGTCGCCCGAGGACGTCATCGGGGCCTTGCGGAGGCAGCCGTTCGGGTTCGTGTACGTCTTCTGGCCGTGGCCGCGGAGTTTGGACTCCGGCGTCTCCTGCGGCGGCACGACCCCCTTGCCCTTCGCGTCGACCAGCTTCAGCCAGGGCGAGTACGGGATGCGGATCAGGATCTTGCCCGGGGAGCGGACCTCGACCGTGACCTCGCCCTCGCCGGCGTGCTTGACCGTGGCGGGCGGGTCCGCCAGCGGGGTCGGGTTGTCGACCGCGAACAGGCGCCAGTGCTCGTTCGACCAGATCTGCTTCAGGTACGGCAGGCCCTCCTTGATGAGCTTGCCCTCCTGGACGGCGCCGTTGACGTCCGCCGGGCCCAGCGGCAGCACCACGTAGCGCACCGCCCAGCGGTTCAGCCAGGCGTGGTAGTTGTCCGCGTTCAGGGTGTCGTCGTAGAACAGCGGGTTGCGCTGCATGTCCGCCTGGCGGTTCCAGCCGCGCGCCAGGTTCACGTACGGGGTGAACGCGGAGGCCTCCCGGTGGCTGGAGGCGGGGACCACCTCGACCCGGCCGGTCTCCGCGTCGAGCCCCTGCAACTGGTCGACCAGCGGCGCCAGATCGCGCGCCCAGGTCGCGGCGGGGGCGGTGCTCACGATGTCGTCCACCGACTTGAAGCCGATCCACCCGTTGAGGCCGACGAAGGCCAGCAGCACCGCGTACCACTTGCGGGACTTCGGCACCGTGTACGGGAGGGCCGCGAGCAGCACCACTCCGGCGAACAGCATCGCCATGCGCGTGATGTTCGAGCCGATCTGCGACTGGATCGCGAAGCACAGCAGCACCGCGACGCCGTACACCAGCGCCGCCGTGCGGACCGTCCGCCAGTCCTTCGGTACGAGGAAGATGATCAGCACCGCGAAGAGGAAGGGCCCGGAGGTCGTGGCCAGCGACATCGGCTGCGTGCCCGAGAAGGGGAACAGCCACGCCGACAGGCCGACCACCACTACCGGCGGCAGGCCGATCACGTACGCGCCCGGGCGGCGCTTGTTCAGGAACAGCGCGGCCGCGACGAGGCCGAGGAACAGCCCGGCGACCGGGCTGCTCGCCGTGGCGAGCGCGGCGCAGGGCGCGGCCACGGCCGCCTTCGGCCAGCGGTTCTCGCGCTTGTTGTGCGGCCAGCAGAACACCGCGGCCACCGCGCCGAGCGCGAACATCATGCCGAGCCCGAACGTCACCCGGCCCGACATCGCGTTGCACAAGAACGCGAACAGCGCGGCGAAAGAGCAGGCCAGCGGGTTGCGGACCGCCTTCACGCGCACCAGGATCAGCGCGGTGAGCCCGGCCGACACGGTCCCGGCGATCATCATCGTCGTCCGCACACCGAGCACCGTCATCAGATACGGCGAGACCACGCTGTACGAGACCGGGTGCATCCCGCCGTACCAGGCCAGGTTGTACGCGGACGTCGGGTGGCGGCCCACGAACTCGGCCCAGGCGTCCTGTGCCGCGAGGTCTCCGCCGCTGTTCGCGAAGAGGAAGAACCAGAGGACGTGGGTCACGGCCGCGGCCGCCGTCACGAACGCGACGGGGTGACGCATCGGCCACGAGTCCGGGCTCAGCCCCGGTCCCGTTCCCGGTCCCGTTCCCAATCCCAGGCGTATTCGCGCCTTGGACCAGGATGTCGTCCCCGTCTTCTCCTCGGTCGTGGTGCTCGTACTCGCGGTGCTGTCGGCGCGGGTGGGCGTCGGCTCAGCGGTGGTCACTGCGGCTCTCCCGCCTCACGCTGTCTCACCTGGCAAGCGCGACCGTGTGCATCTGCACACGGTCCGCGCGGGGTTCCCCGAGGTTCTCCCCCAGGGCTCTCCCCCGAGATTGTCCCCTGATTCCAAGGACGCCGTCCCCGCGTCCTCAGTTGCCCGAAGCTAGCACGGGGGCGCCCCGCAGGTCGGGGCGCCCTCGATGCGATCGGGGCCGGTCAGCCCAGTCGGGTGAGCTTGTCGCCCGTGCCCGGTTCGGTCAGGGCGCTCTTCAGCTCGACCGGCGCGGTCAGCCTGCCGTTGCCCGAGCCGATGGACAGCTCGCCCACGACGGTGCCGGCCTTCGCCGAGTGCGGGACGGGCTTGCCGCCCGCGCCCAGCGTGACGTCCACCTTCAGGCCCGGCCAGCCGACCGCCTTGAGGTCCTTGGCGGCGACCAGCGGGGTCTTCCCGTCGAGCCCGTCGTCGACGTACCCGACGACGTCGCCCTTCTTGACGACCGTCGCCGAGGTGACGGCCTTCTGCACGGCCTGGATCAGCGTGTAGCTGTTGTTGATCGCGGCCTTCAGCTTGTTGTCGAGGGTGGTGCCGGTGCGCTGGCCCATGACGATGCCGTAGATCCGCTGGTTCTTGCCGTCGACGACCGTGTCGGCCGACCACAGCAGATTGCCGCCGGCCGGGGTCGAGGAGCCGGTCTTGATGCCGCTGACACCCGGCTTCAGCAGGATCGTGTTGTTGTTGTAGATCATCGTGTCGATGCCCGGGATCTTGATCTGGGGCGTGTTGACGATGCCGCGGAACACGTCGTTCTGCATGACGGCCTGGGCCAGCTTGAGCTGGTCGGTCGGCGTGGAGACCGTGGTCTCCTTCAGACCGCTCGGGTCGGTGTACGTGGTGCTGGTCATGCCGAGTTCCTTGGCGGCGTCGTTCATCTTCGCGATGAACGCCTCCTCGGATCCGGCGTCCCAGCGGGCCAGCAGACGGGCGGCGTTGTTGCCGGACGGGATCATCAGCAGTTCGAGCATCTGCTTCTCGGTGAACTGCTGGTCCTTGCGGATCGGCGCCGTCGACTCGTCGGGCTTCTTCGCGTCGTCCTCGGCCTGCTGGTCGACCGTGATCTTCTCGCCCTCCTGCTTCCCGGTTATCGGGTGGCCCTTGAGGATCACGTACGCGGTCATCGTCTTGGCCACGCTCGCCAGCGGCGCGGGCTTCTGCTCCCCGTGCGTACCGAGGCTGCCCACCCCGTCCACGGACACCGCCGACTGCCCCTCGGCCGGCCACGGCAGGTTCAGCGCGCCGCCGTCGAAGGTGTACGTCGCCGCCGAGGTCAGGGTCAGCTTCGGCTCCGGAAGCGGCCGCATGATCTGTACGACTGCAAAGACGATCAGGAGGAGCAGGACCAGCGGGGTCCAGATCTTGAACCGCCGCACCGTGGTGCGGACCGGGGTCTGCGGCGGGGGCGGGGTGTTCGTCAGCTCGGCGAGCAGATCGAGCGGGGGCTTCGGCGGGAGCGGCTGCTGCCGGGTCCGCTCGGCACGCTCGGGGATGGCCGCGGCGGGGCCGGGGCCGGCGGCGGGCGGCGGGGTGACCTTCGGCGCCTCGGGCTTCCTGACGGGGGCGTCGAGGCCGTTCGCCGGGGTGTTGAGGTTCTTGGCGGGGGCGGCCGTGCCCGCGCCCGCGTCGTCCGAGCGCAGCGGTATGAACTGGCTGGACCGCTTGCCGGTCCCCTCACCGGCGGGCTCCCGCTTGGGCGCGGGCAGCTTGAGCATCGCGGTGGGCTGGTCGACGGCGGGCGGCGCGGGGGCCTTGAAGACGGCGGTGGGCTGGTCGATCCCCTTGGGCTCGGCAGGCTTCGCACCGGCTTCGGACGGGCTCGATCCGTCGGCCTCGGGGTCGGAAGGCGCTGCCTTGGACTCGGCCTTCGCGGGGCTCGCCTTCGGCTCGGCGGGGGTCGATCCGCCGGCCTCGGCGGGAGTCGCCTTGGCTCCCCAAGAGGTGGCTCGCGCGCCGGGGGCCGCGCCTTCGTCGTCGGCCCGGTCGTCGTCGGCCCGGTCGTCGTCCGGCTTGGCGTGGTCGGCCCTGGCGTCGCCGGGCTCCGCGTCAGCGGCGGTGGCAGCGTTGTCGGACGGCTCAGGCTCGGTGCCGGAGGTCGCGGGCGCGGGCGCGGGCTTGGCGCCGTCCGGCTTCGGGGCGGCTGCCTCGGTGTCGGTACCGGTGCCGCTGTCCTTGGACGCTTCCGGCTTGGCCTGATCCGCCTTGGGGGCGGCCGACTCGGTGGCCGACTCGGCGGCCGACTCGGCGGCCGACTCGGGGCTGGCGGGCTTGGCGTCCTCTGCCTTCGGAGCCTCGGCCTTCGCGGCGTCCCCCGGCTTGGCCGGCTCAGCGGCCGCCTCCGGCTCGGAAACCGCGCGATCGGAAGCCGCGCCCTCGGAAGCCGTGCCCTCGGAAGCCGCGCCCTCGGACGCCGCCTCGCCCTTCGGGTCCGCCTCCTGGTCGACCCATGCCGCGACCGCCGCGCGGAGCCGGGAGTCGCCGTCCTCCTGGCGCGGGGCCCGGAAGACCGCGGTCGCCTGATCGACGCCGCCCGCCGCGGAAGCCGCAGCGGTCGAAGCCGAACCGGAGGCCGGCCCGGAACCCGTACCGGCACCGGAGCCGGAACCGTTCGCCGCCTTGGCTCCGTCCACTCCGGCAGGGGCCCCGGAGGGGGACGGGGAGTGGGAGACAGCGATACGCGGGTCGCGTTCGCTCGTAGTCGTCTCCCCCGACGACTGCTTCTGCTCCGACTTGTCGGGGGACTCGCCCGCCACCGATGCCTCCTCCAGACGCCGGGTGGCGTCATCCGAAACTGTCCGAACCATGTACCAGTGTCCCGTGTGCCGGGTAGGACCCCCCGGCTAGACGAGAACGACATACCTGTCGGTTCCCGTACGAACCACCCAGGCGCTCTCGACAGATGAATGTGAGAGGGGTCACCCTGTCATTCATCCACGCGGGGAGGCATGGATGGGCAGGAGCCGCAGAACTATTCCGGAAGAGCTGTTGCTGCTCGCTCTGGACCCGGCCACGGGTACCACAGCGCAGCCGCAGTCGCTCGACCTCGGCCTCGCCGGAGCCCAGCTAGTGGAGCTGGCTCTGGCAGGACGGATAGCCCCAGACGGGGATCGTATCGCCGTGGTGATGGCACGGCCGACAGGAGATCCGACCTTGGACTCCGCACTGGAACTGCTGCGCAGGCGCGGCAGCCCGGTTCGGGCCGTCCACTGGATCGGCGGGCCCCGCCTCGGG
The DNA here is from genome assembly GCF_045206365.1 of Streptomyces sp. NBC_00212. Taxonomy (NCBI): domain Bacteria; kingdom Bacillati; phylum Actinomycetota; class Actinomycetes; order Kitasatosporales; family Streptomycetaceae; genus Streptomyces; species Streptomyces sp. NBC_00212. Next base: position 5,020,569 of record NZ_CP108115.1, on the reverse strand, counting down.
CTCCGCCAGATTTACCTCGCGCACCTGGAGCGGTGCGGCATGGTCCATGCCGTGTCGGGCCAGATGTGCGGGGTGCTGCCGACGACTCGCTACCAAGCGACGGAGACAGCGATCAGCCGGGACATCAGGGCCCGGCTGGACAGTGCGATCCGCACCGGCGTACCGCCGGACCCGCGGACCGCGGCGCTTGCCGCGCTGGCCCACGCAGTCGGGCTCGGCAAGCACCTGTACCCCGGCAACGAGGGGCGGTCATCGCGCTCCCGTCTCAGGGACCTGATCAGGCACGACCCGATGGGCGGTCTCGTCGCGCACGCCGTGATGGACGTCCAGAACGGTGTGGCCGCTCAGCCACGCCGAGGCGGCCAGGGCCCCGGCGCCGCGCCGGACAACGGAAGCCGCCACGCAGCGGCGGCCGGCGTCCCGATGCAGCCGCACCACGGGGCGATGGCGAGGGCCGTGGCCCACCACTAGCAGCACCGGCAGAATCCGCATCACCAGTCGCACCGCAATACCGCCGCACCGTCGTCCCCATGACCCGGTTCGGGAGCCGCACCATGAAACGCGCGGGGCTGTCCCAACAGCCCCGCGCGTTTGCGTAGTCGCTGTGTGTGGCCGTTTTCCAGCGCGCGCCCGGATGTTGGTGGCAGTCTGCAGAGCAGAAGAACAGAAAAGCCGTGAGCCGGAGGTGCGTTTCCCGTGGCGTCCAATGTCAATCCCACCGTCAGGCGGCGCCGACTGGGCCAGGAGTTGCGCAGACTCCGCGAGCTGAAAGGCATGACCGCCGAAGAGGTGGCCGAACGCCTGCTGGTGTCCCAGTCGAAGATCAGCCGCCTTGAGAACGGCCGCCGTTCCATCAGCCAGCGCGACGTGCGCGATCTGTGCGGGGTGTACGAGGTCGAGGACCACCGCATCGTCGATTCGCTGATGCAGATGGCCAAGGACTCCCGCCAGCAGGGCTGGTGGCACGCCTTCGGCGACATCCCGTACAGCGTCTACATCGGTCTGGAGACGGACGCCGCGAGCCTGCGCGTCTACGATCCGCAGGTCGTCCCGGGCCTGCTCCAGACCCCGCAGTACGCGGAGGCCCTCATCGCGGGGGCGCTCCCGGAGACAGCCCCCACGGACGTCGAGAAACGGGTGAACGTCCGGTTGCGGCGGCAGGAGCGGGTACGGGCGGCGGAGAACCCCCTGCGGCTGTGGGTGGTCATCGACGAGGCGGCGCTGCGCCGCCGGGTCGGCGACAAGCAATTGATGATCGACCAGCTGGAGTTCCTCATCGAGCGGTCCCAACTGCCCCATGTCACCGTGCAGGTACTGCCGTTCAGCATGGGCGCGCATCCGGGAATCAACGGCCAGTACGCGATTCTGGAATTTCCGGACGCCTCGGACTCAAGCGTCGTCTACATCGAGGGCGTCACCAGCGACCTTTACCTGGAAAAGGCCAATGATGTCCAGAAATACAGCGTGATGTACGAGCACCTGCGTGCGCAGGCCCTGAATGTGGACCAGACCCGGGAATTCATTACCGGGATCGCGAAGGACTACGCCCGCGGCACGGCCGGCTGAGGACTGAAGCGCGGCACCGTACACCCCTCGCCCACTGCGATGGAAGGCCCGGCCGGAATATGCCATCCGGTCGAGTGAATGGCCACCTCGTACCCCGGGACCTGCGAGTAGCGTCGATCACGCCAACGAAGAACGTTGGCCGAGAACGACCAACTGGCAAGAACCGGAGCGAACATGGCCATTCTTCAGGGCGCCACGGACACTTGGACCAAGTCCTCGTACTCCACCGGAAACGGCGCATGTGTCGAAGTCAAGTCCCCCGAGACGCACGCCATCGCCGTGCGCGACTCGAAAGTCGTCGAGGGCCCCTCGATCGCCTTCGCCCCCGGCGCGTGGAACGCGTTCGTGGCCGAGGTGACCCGGGATTCCCTCAGCTGACCACCACGACAGCCGACGTGATACCCGCATTACCGACAAGAGCCCTCTCGACTGGTCCGCCGTCCCGGCCGAGGGGGCTCGGCCACGTCCGCGCCCCCGACGGCTACCGGAGCTCGTCCACGTAGCGGTCGGTGCCCGGCACGGTGGGAATGAACGGCGCCGCCAACTCCAGCCTCCCCAGGCCCGTTCCGGCGATCTCGGCGTCAAGACCCGTGAAGTGGTCCGCCCACACCTCCCGCGGATCCCGCTCCAGGAACCACAGCAGTGTGAGCCGGGTGCCGACGCCCTCGACCTGCTTCACGTACGTCATGCGGTCGCCCGGCAGCGGCGTCGGCCGGAACACCGTCACCATCGCGGCGGGCCCCCCGGCGAGGCGCTTGGGCAGCTGCCGGGAGCGCAGCCACTCCAGCAACTCGGCCCGTGCTTCCGTGCTTTCGGCGTCGATGACCTCCAGGACGAGGCCCGCGTACGGGTGGTCCAGGGCGTGGTAGTCGCGCGGCCCCGCCGCGCCGTCGCGGTAGACGGTCGCCTCGTGGTCCTGGAACGCGGTGAAGACGTGGGTGCGGTCCTGGTAGACCCGCCCGTCGCGGTTGAGCCGCTTGTTGATGCCGACGGTCCACTTCATGTGCTCGCCGTAGCGCCCGTCGGTGATCCAGTACGTGGAGAGGTAGCAGCCCGCGTTCACCGGCTGGGCGATCGCGGACTTCTCCGGGTAGCGCAGCTCCTGGAGTTCGCGGGTCGCCACCCAGCGGCGCCCCGCGTACATCCAGGGCATGGCCATCGCGCCGGCGTAGTAGTGGTCGTCCTCGTACCAGCGGTTGTACGCGTACTCATGGCCCGGGTGCGGCTCCACCATGGTGATCAGCGCGTGCCCCGGGCGCACCCCGTAGGGCCCCACCGACGCCAGCTCCGCGTAGGCCTCGGGCCGTGTGTCCTCCGTCATGCCGCATCCCTTCCCTCCACCACCGGACGGACTTACTCTGACGCCCCGTCAGACGAAGTGCCAGAGCCGGGAGGCGACCGGATGTTGCTGAGTGGGAAGACCGTCATCGTGTCCGGGGTCGGGGCCGGGCTCGGGCACCAGGTCGCCGCGGCCGTCGTGCGCGACGGAGGCAACGCGGTGCTCGGCGCGCGCACCGAGGCCAACCTCGCGAAGTCGGCGGCCGAGATCGACCCGGACGGCGCCCACACCGCGCACGCGCCGACCGACATCACCGACGAGGCCCAGTGCGAGGCGCTCGCGGCGCTCGCCGTGGAGCGCTTCGGCGGGATCGACGCGGTCGTCCACGTCGCGGCCTGGGACAGCTACTTCGGCGGCCTTAAGGACGCGGACTTCGCCACCTGGCAGCAGGTCATCGACGTGAATCTGCTCGGCACCCTGCGCATGACGCGCGCCTGCCTGCCCGCGCTCAAGGCGCGCGGCGGCTCGGTCGTCGTGATCGGCACGCAGTCGTCGGTGGCGGCGCCCTCGCAGGTCTGGCAGGCGGCGTACGCGGCCTCGAAGGGGGCGCTGACGTCCGCGATGTACTCCATGGCGCGCGAGCTCGGACCGGACCGGATCCGGGTCAACACGGTGCTGCCGGGCTGGATGTGGGGGCCGCCGGTGCAGGCGTACGTCCAGTTCACCGCGCACACCGAGGGGGTGCCCGAGGAGGAGGTGCTCGGGCGGCTCACCGAGCGGATGGCCCTGCCGGAGCTGGCCACGGACGCCGATGTCGCGGACGCCGTGATCTTCCTGGCCTCGGACCGGGCCCGCGCGATCACCGGCCAGTCGCTGCTGGTGAACGCGGGCGAGCTGATGAGGTAGCCCGGCCCATCAACTCACGTACAGAACCAGGCAGTTGCACCTGACTCTTTCGGCCGCACGGGACCCGCATCCCGTGCGGTCGTTCGCGTGTGCAGGGAGCCCGATGCAGGGAGTCCTATGCATGGAGTCCGATGTACGGAGCCTGACGAAGTGCCCCCATGGTGTGGCCCCCGTCACGCGCACGACAACACCCCTCGAAGCAAAGGGGCGGCAAAATCGTTCTACTTTCTGATCGGCGTTCATATCCGTGATCGCGAGATGTCTTGACCACCCCCTCCGACAAGGGGTTCAATCCCCGAAGTCCCCGCTCCCGCACGGGGCGCCGCTGAGCCGGACGTACTGACGAAGAGCATCCGAGTCCATTGACGTCGCGCAGTGACGTTCACAAGGCGGACCCCTTGGAGGGGGCACATGAACAGTCTCGACTGGGCCGTGCTCATCGGCTACTTCGGCGTGATGGTCGCGATCGGCATCTGGTCCCACAAGCGGGTCGACAATGTCTCCGACTTCTTCACCGCCGGCGGCAGGATGCCGTGGTGGCTGTCCGGCATCTCGCACCACATGTCCGGCTACAGCGCGGTGATGTTCACCGGCTACGCGGGCATCGCCTACCAGTACGGCGTCACGTCCTTCGTGACCTGGTCGTTCCCCATCGCCGTCGGCATCGGCATCGGCGCGAAGCTCTTCGCGCCCCGGCTCAACCGGCTGCGCTCCAAGCTGCACGTGGCCTCCCCGCTCGAATACCTCAAGAACCGCTACAACGTCTCGACCCAGCAGGCCCTCGCCTGGTCCGGGCTGCTGCTGAAGATCGTCGACGTGGGCGCCAAGTGGGCTGCCATCGCCACCCTGTTGTCGGTGTTCACCGGCATCACGATCACGCAAGGCATCTTCATCACGGGCTGCATCACCGCGGTGTACTGCACGGTCGGCGGGCTGTGGGCGGACGCGCTGACGGAACTGGGCCAGTTCATCATCCAGTTGTTCGCCGGGCTCGCGATGCTGATCGCGGTCATGGGCAAGCTGGACGGCTTCTCCACGCTGTGGACGGTCTGGGACAAGCTGCCCAGCGGCCACGCGCACCCCACCGCGGGCCCGTACACCGTCACGTTCCTGATGGCGTTCCTGTTCATCAAGACCTTCGAGTACAACGGCGGCATGTGGAACCAGGCCCAGCGCTACATGGCCACCGACTCGGCGCGCTCGGCGACCCGTTCGGCCCGGCTCTCGGCGATTCTGTGGGCGGTCTGGCCGACGGTGCTCTTCTTCCCGATGTGGTGCGCGCCGCTCCTGGTCCACGCCAAGAAGCCGGACGGGTCGGACAGTTACGCCCTGATGACCGAGACGCTGCTGCCGCACGGCATGCTCGGCCTGGTCGTCGTCGGCTTCTTCTCGCACACCATGGCCATGTGCTCCTCGGACGCCAACGCCATCTCGGCCGTCTTCACCCGGGACATCATGCCCGTCCTGTCGAAGTCGGCCCGGGCCTGGAACTCGCGCGCGGGGCTCGTCGCCGCGCGCCTGTCGACGCTGGTCTTCCTCGGCCTGTCGATGACGGTCGCGACGCAGGTCAATTCACCCGCGTTCAAGGACATCATCACCGTCGTGATCAAGTGGGTGGCCGGGCTCATGGGCCCGATCGCGATCCCGTTCATGCTGGGCATGCTCAAGACCTTCCGGAAGTCCGGCCCCACGGCGGCGCTCACCAGCTGGGCGGCCGGGCTGCTCGCGTTCTTCTTCGTGAACTACGACCTGGACGGCTCGCAGAAGACCGGGGTGGCGCTGCAGTGGCAGGTGTCGGTGCCGCTGGCGATCTCGCTCGTCCTGTACGTCGTGATCGGCCTGCTCAGGCCGGAGGACACCCCGGAGCGGGACGCGCTGCTCGCCCGCATCAACTCCGATGACGACGGCCCGGGTTCGGCGTCCGCCGCGGCGTCCGTGCCGGCTCAGCCGGAGGCCGGGGACACGAAGGTGGCGACGGCCGACTGACCTTCGGTGGTACGGGTGTGACGGCCCGCCCCGGGCTCCCCGACGGGCGCGGGCCAACACGTCGCCGGGGTTCAGCCGACGATCCCCGGCTCGCGCCGGGCGTCGCCGCCGTTGGCTGGATAGGCGTCGTCGCGGTGCGGGCCCCAGCGCTCGTAACGGAGGAGCTTCGCGTCGTCGTTCTGCGGCGGGCAGTGCTGGCCGTCGTCCTCGTTCTCGTCCATCACCATGTCGTCGACGGCCTGTTGGGCGTCCCGGGCGTCGTACGGCGGGAGGTCGCCCTCGCGGGCCGAGGGTTCGGTGAACGCGGGCTCCTCCTCGGACTGGACGTACTGCTGGTGGCCTGCGTCGTCGGCCGGGGCCGCGATCGAGGTGCCCGCGCCGCTGCCGAGCAGCACGAGGGCGACCAGCGGGGCCGTGAACCAGCGTGCCGACAGGCCGCGGGAGTACGCGGTGCGGGCCTTGGGGATGGGGGTCATGACGACGACCCTGGCGAACTCACGCGTGCGCGCGCGAGGGACACGCGGTTCTGGAGCCCGCCATCCGCCCGCACGAGTGGTTTCAGCCCCTCGGATAGCGCAGCAGCCAACTCGCCGTGTTGACGGCGGGACCGTGCAGCGCGGGGCCCTGGGTCATCTCCATCGCGAAGTCGTCGGCGAGTTCGAGCAGCGTGGATCTTCCTTCGAGCTGGGCGAGCCAGGCGGGCGGCAGCGCGGTCTCGCCGTGCATCGCGCCGAGCAGGCTGCCGCAGACGGTGCCGGTGGCGTCCGAGGGCCCGTCGTGGTTGACCGAGAGCAGCAGGCCGTGCCGGATGTCCTCGCCTACCAGCGCGCAGTACACGCCGATCGCCAGGGCCTCGGGGGCGGTGTGCCCGGTGCCGAGCGTGGCGACCAGGCTCGGGCTCGGCATGCCCTGCCGTACCGCGCCGAGCGCGTGCTTGAGCGCCTCGGTGACCGGCTGGTGCCCGGGGCGCACGGCGAGCTGCGCGAGGGCCCGCTGGACGGCGCCGTCCATGGACTCGCCCCGGGCCAGGCCGTGCACGACGACGGCGAGCGCGCCCGCCGACAGGTAGGCCGCCGGGTCGCCGTGGGTCTGCGCCGCGCACTCCACGGCGAGCTGGAGCACCAACTGCGGCTCCCAGCCGACCAGAAGGCCGAAGGGCGCGGACCGGGTGAGCGCGGCAGGGTCGTCGGCGCCCGGGTTCTTGGGCTGTTCCAGGGTGCCCATGACGTCGTCGCCGAGCCCTACGAGGCAGGCCTTGGCGGGGTCGCGGCGGGCGTAGAGCCACTCCTCGCGGGCCAGCCAGCCGTTGTCCTCGCGGCGCTCGTCGGGCCCCCAGTCGCGCTGTGTCGCGGCCCACCGCAGATGCGCCCGGTGCACATCGGTGGGCGGGTGCCAGGCGCCGGTGTCGCGGCGCACCTGGGCGCGTATGAGCCCGTCGACGGTGAACAGGGTGAGCTGGGTGGCCGCGCTCACCGCGCCCGCGCGGCCGTACGCGGGGACGAGGTCGCCCAGCGCGTCCGTGCCGTGCCGCTCGCGGATCTCGGCCAGGGCGAGCCCCGCGACGCCCGCGCCGAGCGTGTCCCCGATGGCCCCGCCGAGCAGACAACCCCGTACCCGGCTACGGAAGTCCTGCTGTTCGGCCCGACCCCAGACGGGTGCGGTGGCTCCGGCTGCTGCGCTCATGCGGCAGCACGGTACCTGAACGGATGCGCCCGTTTAAGAGGGCAAATTGACCGACCCTGCGTGAAACCCTTTACGGTCTGGGCGTGGGCCCCGGCTCCGGCGGGACGCCCGGGTAGGCCGGGTCGCCCTCGTCCGCCGGGAGCGGGCCGCGCGGGATGCCCTGGGCCGTGCCCGCCTGCGCCGCCCGCGCGAGGTCCGCGAGGGCCGCCTCCTCGCGGCCCTCCGCCCGGTGCAGCCTGGCCCGCTGCTGGTACGCCCACACATAGCCCGGCACCAGTGCGACGGCCCGGTCCAGGTCGGCCAGCGCCTCGGTGGCGCGCCCCAGTTCCGCGAGGGCCACCGCGCGGCTGCCCAGCGCCCACGCGTACCCGGGGTCGAGGGCGAGCGCCCGCCCGTACGCCGCGACGGCCTCCTCGTAGCGCTCCGCGAACCGGTACACGTCGCCGCGCTCGCCGAGCACCCACGCCCACGACGGCGAGAGCCGCTCGGCGTGGTCGAGGTCGGCGAGCGCGTCCTCGGTGTCGCCGAGCAGGCCCCGCACATGGGCCCGGCGCACCAGCGCCCAGCCGTAGTCGGGGTCGATGAGCAGCGCCCGGTCGAAGTCCCCCAACGCCTCGGCGGCGCGGCCGAGTTGGGCCTTCGCCTGGCCCCGGCTGCCCAGGATGAGCGCGTCGCCGGGGTCGAGCGCGAGGGCCCGGCCGAGTTCGGCGACGGCCTCGTCGTAGCGGCCCGCGCGCCGGTGGGTCTCGCCGCGCTCGCGGGGTGCGCGCGGGCGGCCCGGCTCCAGCTCTTCGAGCCGGTCGAGGTCGGCGAGGGCGGCCGCGTGGTCGCCGACGGCCCGGTGGGCGACGGCCCGCCCGTGGTACGCGTCCGCGCTGGAGGCGTCCAGGGTGAGCGCCCGGCGGTAGTCCGCGAGGGACTCCTCGTACGCCTCGGTCCTGAAGTAGCCCCAGGCGCGGGCGATGTGCACGGCGACCCGGTCCTCGTCGGTGAGTTCGGGCCGGGCGAGCATCATGCCGAGGACGTCGATGCCGTGGCGGCGCTCGGCCTCCAGCGCCGCGAGGCAGGCGGCGCCCCACTTGCGCAGCGGTTCGCGGTTGGCGTCCTCGCCGGCCTCGGCGATCACCCGCGCCCAGCGCCGGGCGGTGACCGTGCCCTGACGGCAGGCCTCGATGCCGTCGCGCAGCACGTCCCCGAACGCGCCGGCGGGGTCGGCGCACAGCCGGTGGTAGAGCTCTTCGAGGCGCGGCTCCCGCCAGGTCTCGTCGCGCCAGCGCCCCTCGCCGGCCGCGGCCCGCTCCTGGGCGTACCAGGCGGCGAGCCGCTCGTGCCCGGCCCGCCAGCGCTGCGGCGAGGCGGTGCGCTGGAGGCGCTGCATGGGGGCGCGGACGACGTCGTGGTACTTGATGCGGCCGCCCTGGTCGCGTACGAACGGGAGCGAGCGCAGCCAGTCGAAGAGGCCGGCCGCGTCCCCGCTGACGGCCGCGCGGAACACGTCCTCGTCGAGCCGGCGCGGCAGCGCGCCTTCGAGCGCGGCGGACCTGCGCACCGGGTCGGGCTCCCACTTCAGGAAGCGTTCCACCGCCGTGGCGCTGGGGTCGCCGATGTCGCCCGGCGTCGCGGGCCGGCTCCCGGCGAGGGTGCTGACGAGTACGGGCAGCCGCCCGGAGAGCCGCAGCACGTCGCGTACGACTTCCTCGTCCAACACCCCTTTGCTGGCGAGGAGTTGGCGGGCCTCCTCCTCGGTGAAGGGGTCGAGGGGCAGGTCGGCGACGTAGTCCGCGGCGGCGGGCCAGTGCAGGGGGTCGGGCCGGCCCTGGCCGGACAGGGTGAGCACCGTGTTGGCGGGCAGCCCGCCGTACCGGTCGGTGGTGACCAGATCGCGCAGCCAGCCGTCCAGGAACGCCCCGGTGCGTTCGTACGTGTCGAAGAAAAGGACCACCCAAGGCACGTGGGCGGCCACCCGGCCCAGTTCCTCGACGAAGACGGGGGTGAGCACGCGCAGCGGGTCGAGGACGAGCTGCACGTCCTCCTGCCGCCCGAGCCGGGCGCTGAGCGCGGCCCTCAACCGCTCGGCGCCCTCGGCGAGTTGGACCGGGTCGACGGTGGAGGCGAGCACGCCGACCCCGGGTACGAGGCCCACCCCGGCGAGCCCCGCCTGGGCCGCGACGACCGCCCCGGCCGAGGGCCCCGAGCCGGCCCCGGCCCCGGCCCCGGCCGCCTCGGCCTCGTAGCGGCGCTGGCGGTAGGTGGCCAGGATCTTGTCGAGCGCCTTGAGCGGCCACCCCTGCCGGGCGAACCGCGCACTGATCGCCCCAAGGGCCTCCGGCACACTGTCGACGCCCTCGTCGGTGTAGGCGGTCAGCGCCCCGCGCTCCAGGGCGGCCTGCTCCAACTCCCGTACGAGAAAGGTCTTCCCGACCCCGGCGTTGCCGTGCACGCGGAACACGAACCGGTGCCGCTCGTCGTCGACGGGAACGTCGAAGTTCCGCTGGAATTCGGCGAGTTCATCCCGCCGCCCCACGAACCCGGCGCGTTTGCGGCGCCGGATGAGCTCCTGCATCGAAGGCTGCACGCCTCCCACCACTCCCCCCAACCCCCGTCAGCCGAGACCGAGATACTCCCCGGGGTCGACCATATCGGGCAGCGCCAGAGCGCCGTGGGGCCGCAGCCCGTGGAGATAGACGGCGACATGCCGCGCGGCGAGCGCGCCCGCCGCGTCGCGGGGCAGATGCGGCATGGGCCGGCACGCCATCGCCGCCGCCCCGACCAGGTCGAACGGCGTGATGTCGGCCCGCAGCACCCCTTCGCCCCGCCCCTCGGCGAGCACTTCCTCCAACGCGCCCAGGATCGCCCGCTGAAGCTTCCGTACGCGGGGGTCGCGCACGACGGGCCCCCCGATCAACGGCATGACCAGCCGCTCGCGCTGCTCGACGACGCGCCGGAACATCTCGTCGAGCACCGCCACCGCACCGCCCCCGGCCGCGCGGGCCGCCTCGACGGCGGCGAGCCCCGCCTCGAACCCCTCCAGGACGACGTCCGTGATGAGCGCGTCCCGGTCGGGGAAGCGCCGGTAGAGCGTCCCGATGCCGACCCCGGCCCGCCGCGCGATGTCGTCGAGGGCGACGGCCGTGCCCCGCTCACGGAACAGCTCCCGGGCCGCGGCCAGGATCTTCTCCCGGTTCCGCCGGGCATCGGCACGCAGTCCTGTCATGCGGAACATGCTAGGCGCCGCGAAGTAACTGGAGCTTTTCCTCCACATAGCGCGTACGGTGGTGGAGCTACCGGCCACGGCGCACCCGCCGCAGCACAGAAAGGCACAGCCATGCCCGCTGCATCCGACATGCCCGAGGACCGCTTCTTCGTACTCAAGCCGGGCGAGACCCGCCCCACCCGCGTCCCGCTGCCACCCGGCTTCGGCGTGAAGGTCACCACCACCGACAGCGAGGGCCGCCTGGCCGTCCTGGAGAACCGCCTCGACGTCGACATCCCGCCCCATGTCCACGAGCTGATGGACGAGTTCGTGTACGTACTGGAGGGCGAGATGGAGATCGACTACCGGGGCACGACGCACCGCCTGACCGCAGGCATGTCGGCCCTGCTCCCCCACGGCGTCCCCCACGCCATGCGCAACGCCTCGCAGCCCCCGGTCCGCGCCCTGCAGATCTCGACCCCGGGCGGCTGGGACCGCTTCGTGGAGGACATGTTCGAAGCGGGCCCGGCGATCCGCACGGCCGAGGGCGCGATGGACCTGGAGAAGGTCAACTCGCTGGGGGAGAAGTACGGGATGCGGTATACGCGGGGGACTATGGCGCTGGACTGAGCCGGAGCCGCCAGGCAGAGGTGCCCTTCAGGCAGCGCCGCCCCAAGCCCCATCCGTCATAGCCGGGCCTCCATCTCAGCCGCTTCCCGGATCCGGCGGGTCTCCGTCATCGTGTCCGCCGGATCCTGTTCACCCGCATCCACGATCCGCTCCAGCTCGCGCAGCCGGGCGGCACGCGCCGGGTGCCGCCCGATCGCCACGAACACGCCCCAGGAATGGACGAAGGCCCGGAGCGGGGCGAGGCTCTGCGCCTGCTGTGCGTTGGTCGTCGCCTCGAACAAGTGCTGAGTGAGCGCCGGGACCCGGCTGGGCGCGATGCGCGCGACGGCGGGCCCGCAGGGCGTCAGGGGTGAGGTCTGGCATGGGGATCAGCGGTCCGTACGGGCCGTCTGGCTGGGCGCTCACGCTGACCTCCGGTGCGGGGGTTCGATCTGCTCGTACGGTAAGGGCAGGGCCCGACGACTATGGCGCTGGACAGGGCGGCCAAGGTGAACACCGCACCCTGGCCGCCCTGTTGGTCTATCTCGCAGCGCCCACTCGGTGGCACGTACAGCCGCAATGGCGGGCCAGAAGGATGCCCTTCGAGTGCGGTAGTGCGATGTCTTTGATCTGCGTGCACGCCGAGTGCAGATCTTCATAGCCGCGTTGCTTCGCGAGCGTGCACTCTGCCGACAGGGTGACGGCGGCGGTCGGCGTACTCACGGCCACTCGCCCCGGCTCCGGGCGTTGGCGAGTGCCACCCCGCAGGAGAGCCGCTCCTCCTGCGTAGCGGCCCTCAGCGGGCCGTGAGCGTCCCACTCGCGGCCGCCGCCCGGCGGCTTGAGCTGCCAGCGCGGCCCGACGCGGTCGACAGCCGCACCAATCCTGCGAGTCGCTTCGTCATAGACGAGATCGCCGATCTCCGGCTCGTACGCGCTCATGCGCACCCCCGGCGAATCACGTCGGCGAGCTTCAGCGCGACATCGGCGCGCACCCGTCCCAGACTGATCAGGTTCAGGTAGGGGGAACCTGCGTCGGTCCCCAGGGACGGCAGGACGATCCCCGCCGTCGCCAGCGCTTCCCGCAGTGCCTCGGCTGCGTCGGCGGCTTCGATCTTGCCCTGTCTCCATGCAGTGGTCATGAACTCAGCGTTGGTCCACGGCAGTTGCTCCCGATAGCAGTTATTCGCCGATATTCTCGGGTAACAACGATTTATACCCGGGGATTCTCGCGCAGCGTCAGGGAGTCCATAGCCGGGCTGTCCGCCCCGGCGACACGATCAGAGCACGGAGCACGGCCCGACGAGGGAGGACGCATGGCGCGCAACATCCGCTTCAACGGCACCGGCAGTGGCGACACCGGCTGCCCGTCGATCCACGAGGACGTCGACACGGGTCAGGTGATCGTGCACGGACCGCCGCTCACCGACCCCGAGGATGTCGCTCAGCTACAGCACTTGGGCCCCGACGAGGTGGCCGTGGTCGTCCCCCGTGAGCTGATCACCGACTGGGCCCCAAAGGGCACGACCCGGCAGGCTCGCGTGATCGATCTCGCCGCCTTCAACCGGCTGTTCGAGATCTTCGAGCACACCGCCTGGCGACTGGAGACCCGGAGCCGCTACGCGTCCGACGAGTCGACGGAAACCTACGCGCAGTTCCTCGCCGAGGGGCGCGTGGACTGGGACTTGACCTCCTGATACTGCGAGACGATTCGTCGGGCGACAGCAGCCGGGAAGACGGTTGCCCGCGTCCGGGTGATCGACGACCCGGCGACCACCGGTCAGCGCTACCTGAAGATCAACGCTGAACGGAACACCGAACTCGGGGAGGACATCCGGACCCTGCGCCGGGAAGAGAGCGACCGCCTGCGGCTGGGCAACGAAGACTTCTGGATCTTCGATTCACGCCTGGTCGCCCGGCTCAACTTCACCGAGGACGACGAGCTCGTCGACGTGGAGCTGATCACTGAACCGGCCGAGGTGATCAGGTACGCGATGCTTCGAGACGCGGCCTGGCATCACGCCGTGCGCAGCGATCACGCCGTGCCCTGCGAGCAGTTGACCGCGGCTGCGACGAACTGACCGACGAGACGGGTACCGGTGACGACGGACTATCAGCAGGCACGGGAGGCGCTCGGGGTGCGCCTGCGGGAGCTTCGCATGTCTGCCCCGGAGGGACGTCTCACCGGTACCCGGCTCGCGCAGCTCCTCGGCTGGCCACAGCCCAAGATCTCGAAGCTTGAGAACGGCAGGCAGACCGCGACGCCGGAAGACCTCCAGGCGTGGGCAGATGCGACCGGCCAGCCGCAGGCGTACGGCGAGCTCCTGGCCCGGCTCCGGGGATTCGAGTCCCACATCCGCTCCTGGCGACGCCAGCTCGCCGCCGGGCATCAGCCGGTCCAGGAGGGGATCGCCGCCGAGTACCAGCGCTCAGTCCTCGTGCACGGCTTCGAGAGCGTCACCGTGCCGGGCATCCTCCAGACCGCCGACTACGCCCGGCACGTGTTCAACCGGTATGCCGAGCTCCAGCGTTCACCCCGCGACACAGAGGCGGCCGTGCGCGCACGCGTCAAGCGTCAGGAGCTCCTCTACGACGCCGGCAAGCACTTCGAGATCCTGATCGGCGAGACTGCCCTCAGGTCGTTGATCTGTCCGCCCTCGGTGCTGGCGGCGCAGCTCGATCGCCTCGCCGGGCTGATCGGTCTCGACACGGTCCGGCTCGGGGTCATCCCGTTCACGGCCTCGCTGAAGATCCCGCCGACGGGAGGCTTCTGGGTGCATGACGAACGCCTCGTCATGGTCGAGGTCTGGCACGCCGAGCTCTGGATCGATGACGACGACTCGATCGCGTTGTACCTGCGCACCTGGAGGACCCTGCGGGAGTCCGCCGTCTTCGGCACCGACGCCCAGAACCTGATCAGCCGTGCGCGCCGGGACCTCAACGTCGTCTAGACCCGACCCGGGTCGCCCGCGTACCCGCACCCCCGCAGCGCGCTAGTCCACCACAGGCAACAACTCCGGCAGATGCCCGTCCGAAGCATGGGCCGCCGTAACCCGCTCCTGAGGCACCTCCCCGTACAGCGTCGTGCGCGGGCGGGACGGGCGGGCCGCCGCGTCCGCGATGGCCACCAGGTCCTTGATCGAGCGGTACGAGCCGTAACTGGAGCCCGCCATGCGGGAGATGGTCTCCTCCATCAGCGTGCCGCCCAGGTCGTTCGCGCCCGAGCGCAGCATCTCCGCCGCGCCCTCCTGGCCCAGCTTCACCCAGCTGGTCTGGATGTTGGGGATGTACGGGTGGAGGAGCAGGCGAGCCATGGCTGTTACCGCCCTGTTGTCCCTCGCCGTCGGGCCCGGGCGGGCGATGCCCGCCAGGTACACCGGAGCGTTCGTGTGGATGAACGGGAGCGTCACGAACTCCGTGAATCCGCCGGTCTGTTGCTGGATGCGGGCCAGCGTGCGGAAGTGGCCCAGCCAGTGGCGAGGCTGGTCCACGTGGCCGTACATCATCGTGGAGGAGGAGCGGATGCCCAGTTCGTGGGCGGTCGTTACGACCTCGATCCACGTCGCCGTCGGGAGTTTGCCCTTGGTCAGGATCCAGCGGACCTCGTCGTCCAGGATCTCCGCCGCCGTGCCCGGGATCGAGTCCAGGCCCGCCGCCTTCGCCTCGGTCAGCCACTCGCGGATCGACATGCCGGTGCGGGTCGCGCCGTTCACGACCTCCATGGGGGAGAACGCGTGGACGTGCATCCCGGGGACGCGCTCCTTCACCGCCTTCGCGATGTCGAAGTAGGCCGTGCCCGGCAGGTCGGGGTGGATGCCGCCCTGCATGCAGACCTCGACCGCCCCCACGTCCCAGGCCTGTTCGGCCCGGTCCGCGACCTGGGACAGGGACAGCGTGTACGCGTCCGCGTCCGTGCGGCGCTGCGCGAAGGCGCAGAAGCGGCAGCCCGTGTAGCAGACGTTGGTGAAGTTGATGTTCCTCGTGACGATGTACGTCACGTCGTCGCCCACCATGGATTTGCGCACGTCGTCCGCCACCCGGCACAGCGCGTCCAGCGCCTCGCCGTCCGCGTGCAGCAGCGCCAGCGCCTCCGCGTCGGTCAGCTTCGTCGGGTCGTCGGCGGCCACCGAAAGGGCCTGACGTACGTCCGCGTCGATGCGGGACGGCACCATGCCCGGGGCCGCCGCCTCGCGCAGGGCGCCCCAGTCGCCGTACACGGAGTCGAAGTCCTCGCGGCGGTCGCCGGTGCGGCCCTCGGTGTCGATGGTGCGGTGGAGGTCCGTGCGGCCGGACGCCGCGAAGCCCTCGTCGGGCTCCTGCCACGGCAGGCCGCGCACCTCGGCCGACTCGTTCGCCAGGCCCGTCTCCGGGTCCGCGAGCGCGCGTACGTGCGGCAGCAGCCGGGGGTCGAGCCACGGCTCACCGCGCTGTACGAACTCCGGGTAGATGCAGAGGCGCTCACGGAGGGAGAAGCCGGCCTCCTTCGAACGATCCGCCAGCTCGTCGATCTGGGGCCACGGGCGCTCCGGGTTCACGTGGTCGATCGTGACCGGGGACACCCCGCCCCAGTCGTCGATCCCCGCGCCGATCAGCCGCTCGTACTCCCCCGCCACCAGGTTCGGCGGCGCCTGAAGACAGGCGGCCGGGCCCATGATGTGCCGGGCGACCGCGACCGTCGCCACCAGGTCGTCGAGCTCGGCGTCCGGCATGCCGCGCATCGCCGTGTCCGGCTTGGCGCGGAAGTTCTGGATGATCAGTTCCTGGATGCCGTGGTACGAGCGCGACACGCGGCGCAGCGCGAACAGCGAATCCGCGCGCTCCTCGTACGTCTCGCCGATCCCTATCAGCAGCCCGCTGGTGAAGGGCACCGACGAGCGCCCCGCGTCCTCCAACACCCGCAGCCGCACGGCCGGTTCCTTGTCCGGGGAGCCGTAGTGGGGGCCGCCGGGCTCGGACCACAGCCGGGTCGCGGTCGTCTCCAGCATCATGCCCATGGAGGGTGCGACCGGCTTCAGGCGCTGGAAGTCCGTCCACGAGAGGACGCCCGGGTTGAGGTGCGGGAGCAGGCCCGTCTCCTCCAGGATGCGGATCGCCATGGCGCGCACGTACGCGATCGTGTCGTCGTAGCCGTGCGCGTCGAGCCACTCGCGGGCCTCGGGCCAGCGGTCCTCGGGCTTGTCGCCCAGCGTGATCAGGGCTTCCTTGCAGCCGAGTTCGGCACCCTTGCGCGCGATGTCGAGCACCTCGTCGGGGGACATGAACATGCCGTGCCCAGCCCGGCGCAGCTTGCCCGGCACGGTGACGAAGGTGCAGTAGTGGCACTTGTCCCGGCAGAGCCGGGTGAGCGGGATGAACACGCTCTTGGAGTACGTGATGATCCCGGGCCGGCCCGCCGCCTCCAGGCCCGCGTCGCGGACCCGGGCGGCCGAGGCGGTGAGGTCGTCGAGGTCGGCGCCGCGGGCCTGGAGCAGCACGGCCGCCTCGCCGCCGTCGAGCGCGACGCCGTCCCTGGCGCGTTTCAGCGCGCGCCGCATCGAGTTGGCGGTCGGTGCGGCGGACTGCGGTGAGGCAGGGCCCGGTCCTTCTGCCTGCGGGGGCTGCGTGCTGGAAGTCATCCACCGAGCATACGAGCGTGCGCTCGCCCGGGGGCCGTGGGCATCGTCACCAGCCCCCGGGAATCAAGCCGCCGTACATTTCCGGCCGTTCCGCGCGAAAGCACATCGCTACACAGCGCGTCCGCGTCGATACTGGGGGTCGCTCCGGGCCCGAGCGGTGACACCCGTGCACGTTCCGTACAAGTTCGACGAACTGGGATGGGACCGACGTGACTTCAAAGGGTTCAAAGGGAACGCAACCGGCCGCCGTGGTGAGCCTCTACCCGGAGCTGGACGAAGGCGCACTCGTACAGGTCGTGCAGGCGCTGCGCACCGGCGACACCTCCAAGCTCGCCCCCGCGCGGGCGGCCGAGGTGGCCGAGACGCGGGATGCGGCGACCTTCCTGGACGGCGTGAAAGTGCCCGTCGAGGAGGGCGTCGAGCTCGACGCCGCGTTATGGCTGCACAACGGCGAGGGGTCGCACCCGCTGATCGTGATGCCCTCGCCGTGGGCCAAGCAGGGCTGGACCGTCTACACCGTGCAGGCGATGCGCTTCGCCCGCCGCGGCTACCACGTACTGGCCTACACGACGCGCGGCTTCGGCGAGTCCGGCGGCGAGGTCGAGGTGGCCGGCAAGAAGGACATCGCGGACGGCATCAAGGCCCTCGACCACCTCATCTCCCAGGCGGGCGGCCCGAGTTCGATCGGCAAGGTCGGCTTCCTCGGTGACTCGTACGGCTCCGGCATCAGCCAGCTGGTCGCCGCCGAGGACCCCCGCGTGCACGCCGTGGTCGCGCTCAGCACCTGGGGCGACCTGGGCGAGGCGTTCTACGAGAACAACACCCGGCACGTGGCCTCCGTGCGGACGCTGCTCGGCGCCGCCGCCACGGCCCGGCTCAGCGCGCGCACCCAGAAGGCCTTCGACGACGTACTGGCCAACGAGAACGTCGAGGAGACGCTGAAGTGGGCGGCCGAACGCTCGCCCTACCACCGCGTCGACAAGCTGAATGAGCGCCCGGTGCCGGTGCTGTTCGCGCAGGCCTGGCACGAGACGCTGTTCCCGGGCAACCAGACGCTGAAGATGTTCAACGCGCTGAGCGGCCCCAAGCGGCTGCTCTGGTCGATCGGCGACCACTCGGGCCCCGAGATGACCGGCATGCTGGGGCTGCCCAACCGGATCTGGCAGGAGGCGCACCGCTGGTTCGACCGCCACCTGCTCGAAGTGAACGGGGACGAGGCCGCGGCCGCCGCGTTCGACTCCGAGTCCGGCGCCGAGGACCAGGTCGTCAGCGAGATCATGTGGGGCCGGGCGCTGGAATCCCGGGCCACCTGGCACGCGGCGACCGGCACCCCCGAGCGGTTCTATCTGACCGGCCCCTCCGAGGGCGCCAAGGACGGCGGGCTCCTGGACAAGCCCACCAACGGCTGGCACACCACGTTCACCACCGGCACCGACACCCCGGCCACCGTCGCGGACCAGATCCTGCTCACCGGCTACGCCGAACTGGCCGGGCTCCCCAAGGCGTACCGGACGGGGAAGATCGACCGGAACGCGGCCGGGGTGTGGACGAGCGCCCCCCTGCCCTCCCGCCACCAGCTGCGCGGCGTGCCACGGCTGCGGCTGACGGTGGCGCCGAGCGAGCCGGACACGACGTTCGTGGCGTACCTCTTCGACGTCAACGCGCTCGGCGTGGCCCGCATCATCACGCACGCGCCGTACACGCTCCTTGGCGGCGTCCCGAAGACGCCGGCCACCGTCGACATCGCGCTCCAGGTCACCGGGTACGACGTGCGGGCCGGCCACCGCCTGATGCTCGTCGTGGACTCGGTGGACCCGTTCTACGGCGAGCCCGCCAAGACCCCCGGCACGATCACGATCACCTCGCCCGACGAGGACCCGTCGTACCTGGACATCCCGCTGAACTGAGGACGGGTCGGGGCGGCTCGGCGACGGGCCGCCCCGACCTGCTGGTCAGAGATACGAGGCGTACTCGTCCAGAACCTTGAGCACCCCGGTCTCGTCGGCGGGCGGCAGCTGGAGGACGACCTCCTCGATGCCGAGCTCCGCGTAGTGGGCGAGCTTGCCGGGGGCCGGGAGCACGGCGTACGGGACGATCTGGAGGTCGCGCGCCTCGCGCCCGGCGTCCTCCCACGCCCGGCGGAGCACGGGCAGCGACTCGGTGAGGCCGCGCCCGCCGATGGGCAGCCAGCCGTCCGCGTACTCGGCGATGGCCGCGAACAGCTTCGGCCCGGCGGCCCCGCCGATGAGGGTGCGGGGAGCGCCGTTGCGGACGGGCTTGGGGAAGGCGTACGAAGCCTTCACAGACCCGAACTCACCCTCATATGCGGTGGGTTGATCGGCCCACAGGGCACGCATCAGAGCCATCCGGTCGCGGACGAGTTCGCGCCGGGTGGCCCACTCGACGCCGTGGTCGGCGGCCTCCTCCTTGTTCCAGCCGTAGCCGAGCCCGAGGGTGAAGCGGCCGCCGGAGAGGTGGTCGAGGGTGGCGATCTGCTTGGCGAGGTCGATCGGGTCGCGCTGGGCGACCAGCGTGATCCCGGTGCCGAGGTCGAGGTTCTCGGCCACCGCCGAGGCCTGGCCGAGCGCGACGAACGGGTCGAGGGTGCGCCCGTACTCCGGCGGCAGTTCCCCGCCCACCGGGTAGGGGGTGACCCGCTCCACGGGGATGTGGGTGTGTTCGGGCAGGTAGAGCCCGGAGAACCCGCGCTCCTCCAGCTCGCGGGCGAGGCGTACGGGGGTGATCGTCTGGTCGGTCAGGAAGATGGTGACGGCGATGCGCATCGGCATACCTTCCGGTCGGTCTGCGGTGGGGATCACTTCCTATCTCCAGCGGGGCGCAGCCGCAAGGGACGCCAGGAGCCGGCGTCCGAGCCTCGCCGGAATCGGCCACAGGCCCTCAACCCCTCAACTCCCCGACTCCCCGCGTTCACACGGGGGTACGAGAGTGAACAGGCACCCCGGGAGGGGCATCGCCCCGTGGAAATATCTCGCCCCTTCCCCCGACTCCCCCGACCCTCCCGACCTTCCCGACTCTCTCGACTCATTTGGAGCTGAGCTCATGGCCGAGAACGGATCCGGATCCATCGGCAGACGCGGTCTCATCGTGACGGGCGCGGCGACCGCGCTTACCTTGGGAACCGTGAGCTTCGCGAACGCGGCACCCGGCGGCGGCGCGGGCGGCCGCCCCGACGAGACCAGGGTGGTGCGCGGCACGCTGCCGCCCGGCTCGCCCGACTTCGTGTACCTGCCGGTCGAAGTGCCGCACGGGGTAAGGGAGTTGGCGGTCTCGTACACGTACGAGAAGCCGTCGGAGCCGGCTGGCACGCAGGGCAACGCGCTCGACATCGGCATCTTCGACGAGCGGGGTACGGGGCTCGGCGGTGCGGGGTTCCGGGGCTGGTCGGGCGGGGCACGCACGGAGTTCTTCATCCGCGCGGACGACGCGACCCCGGGCTATCTGCGCGGCCCGGTGCGCGCGGGGACCTGGCATGTCGCGCTGGGCCCGTACACGGTGGCGCCGCAGGGCCTGCCGTACACGGTGACGGTCACGCTGAAGTACGGCGAGCCCGGCACGACACCGGCGCCGGTCTACCCGCCGACGCGGGCGAAGGGGCGGGGCCGGGCCTGGTACCGGGGCGACTGCCACATGCACTCGGTGTACTCGGACGGCGGCCGCACCCCGGCCCAGATCGCGGCGCTCGCCCGGGCGGCGGGCCTGGACTTCATCAACACCTCGGAGCACAACACGAATTCGGCGCACCGGGCGTGGCAGGGCCTGTGGGGCGACGACCTGCTGATCATGACGGGCGAGGAGATCACGACCCGCAACGGCCACGTGGTGGCGCTCGGAACCGACCCGGGCACGTTCATCGACTGGCGCTACCGGGCCCGGGACAACCGTTTCGGCCACTTCGCGCGCGCGGTCCGCGCGGCGGGCGGCATCGTGGTCCCGGCCCACCCGCACGCCACGTGCGTCGGCTGCGGCTGGAAGTTCGGCTTCGGCGAGGCGGACGCGGTGGAGGTGTGGAACGGCCCGTACACCCCGGACGACGAGGTGACCCTCCAGGAGTGGGACAACTCCCTTACGGTCTCGGCCCGTTCGGGCAAAGCATGGACCCCTGCGATGGGCAACAGCGACGCCCACCGCGACCCGGACCGCATCGGCGGCCCCCAGACGGTGGTCCTGGCCGACGAGCTGAGCCGGGAGGCGATCCAGGCGGGCCTGAAGGCGGGCCACTCGTACGTGGCGGAGTCGGCGGCGGTGTCGCTGTCCTTCACCGTGTCCGGCGGCCACGGCCAGCACGCGGGCATCGGCGAACGCCTGCGGGCCGCCGCCGACGAGCCGGTGACGGCCCACCTGGAGGTGACGGGCGCGCCCGGCTGCTCGGTGGCCTTCGTGACAGACCAGGGCACCCTGTACACGACCCAGCTCCCCGCGTCGGGCACGGGCACGGCACGGTGGCAGACGACCCCGCAGTACGCGACGTACATCCGGGCCGAGGTCCGCCACGCCCCGATCGTCCCGGGGCTGCCGGGGCCGCTGGCGGCATTTACGAATCCGGTGTTCTTGGACGCCCGGTAACCGGACGTGGCCCCGCGTCCGTGCTTATCGTTGTACTGCGCGGCCGTTTTCGTTCGAGAGACGGCCGGGGAGGAGTGCCACGACGACCGTTGTCGACGACCGGATCACGGACGACAGGACCGACGACAGGATCGAGATGGCCGAGCACAGGGACAGCGAGCACACGCTCGACACGCTGTTCGAGTGGCTGGAGAAGACCGCCCCCGACGGTTACCGGATCGACATTGTCGAGGGGGACATCTTCATGACGCCGCAGCGGAGCATCCACTGGGACATCACCTTGGACATTGTTGAACAAATGAGGAAGAAGTTCCCCCGGAAACGAATCCTCTCTGATGTCCGGATCGACTATCCCGGGCACCTCAACGGCTTCTGCTCCGACATCACCCTCGTGTCCGAGGCGTCGGTCGAGCACGGCGCGCGGCGCTTCGTCCACAACGACGTCGAGTTCGTAGCCGAGGTCATCTCGAAGGGCACCGGCCACAACGACTACCTTCCCAAGCGGATCGCGTACGCGAAGGCCGAGATCCCCGTCTACCTGATCGCCGACCCGTACCAGGGCAGGTGCCACGTCTACACCCAGCCCAAGAAGGGTGACTACGTCAGCGAGCTCCGGGTGACCTTCGGCGACGAGCTCGACCTGACGGACACGGTCGTCGGCCTCGTCTTCTCCACGGACGAATTCCCCCGGGAGTGACCGGCGCCCGTACCCTCGCCCCATGACCAGCAGCACCCCCCAGTCCGTCGACCGTGCGCTCGCGATTCTCGATGCCGTGGCCGATGCGCCCCGGCCGGTGGGGGCCAAGGAGCTCGCGCGGGGGGTCGGGTGTTCGTTGTCGACCGTCTATCACCTGCTCGGGGCGCTCACCGCGCGCGGGCATCTCACGCGGACCTCCCAGGGGTACGTTCCCGGGCCGCGCGTGCCCGTTCTGCACCGGGCCTTCCAGCGGCATCTGCGGCTCGACCCCGGCGTCGGTGAGCTGCTCGGGCGGCTGCGCCGGGCGACCGGGGCCGAGGCGTACTACACGGCCTACCGCGGCGGGCTGATCACCGTGGTCGACAGCACCGCCCCCGTCACCGACACCGCCAACCCCTTCACCCCCGGCCCCGAGGTCCGCGCCCACGCCACCGCGCACGGCAAGGCGCTGCTCGCCGGGCTCCCCCGGCCGGTGCGCCGGCGCTACCTCGACGAGCACGGCATGGCCAGGTTCACCGACCGTACGATCACCGCCGCCGAGCGGTTCGAGGCGGAGCTCACCCGGGTCCGCGGGCAGGGGTTCGCCGTGTCCATGGGGGAGGCCGATCCGGCGTACACCTGTCTCGCCGTGGCCCTGCCGGGGCCGCGCGCGGACGGGAGCGTGCACGCCGTGTCGGTGTCGCTCGCCACCGCCGAGTTCCGTAAGCGGCACCGGGCGATCCGGGGCGCCGTGGCCCGGGCGGCTGCCGAGCTGGTGCCGGGGGCCTGAGCGGCCCGGCTGCGACAGGTCCGGCCCGGATTCCGAGGGAGCCGGAATCGGCCGCATCCCCGCTTGCACCGGCCCCGCCCGCCCCGCACCGTAGAGGCATGATCTTCATCGCCGTCAGGTTCACCGTCCGTCCCGAGCACGCCGACAACTGGCTCGCCATCGTCGACGACTTCACCCGTGGCACCCGTGCCGAGCCCGGCAACCTGTTCTACGACTGGTCCCGCAGCGTGGACGACCCCACCCAGTACACCCTCCTCGAAGGCTTCGCCGACGCCGCCGCGGGGGCGGCGCACGTCGACTCCGACCACTTCCGCGCGGGCATGGAGTCGATGGCCGGCGCCATCGCCGCCACCCCCGAGATCATCAACGTCGAGGTGCCCGGCCAGGGCTGGAACAAGATGGCCGAGCTGTCCCCGAAGTAGCTGTCCCCGAAGTAGCCGGGCAAGAAGCAGCCGAGCGAGAAGTAGCCGGCTAGCCCGGCCAGACGATCGACTGGAGCTCGCTGTACGCGTGCAGGGCGTACGAGCCGACGTCCCGGCCCACCCCGCTCTTCTTGAAGCCGCCGAACGGCGCCTCCATGTTGCGGCCGATCGTGTTCACGCCGACCCCGCCCGCGCGCAGCCGCCGTGCGACGCGGAAGGCGCGGGCCACGTCCCCGGACCAGACGTAGTCGAGCAGGCCGTATTCGCTGTCGTTGGCCAGCGCGATGCCCTCCTCCTCGTCGTCGAAGGGGATGACCACGACGACCGGGCCGAAGATCTCCTCCCGGGCGACCCGCATGTCGTTGGTGCAGTCCGCGAGGAGGGTGGGCGCGACATAGAACCCCCGGTCGCGCGTCGGGCGTTCGCCTCCTGCCACGACCGTCGCCCCCTCCTTCCTGCCCAGCTCCACGTACGACTCGATGCGGTCCCGGTGGGCGGCCGAGATCACCGGGCCGACCACCGTGTCCCGCGCCGTCGGATCGCCGACCTTCAGGAAGCCCGCGTACCCCTTGAGCTTCTCGATCAGCTGGTCGTGGACCGCGCGCTGCACCAGGACGCGGGTGGGCGCGGTGCAGATCTGGCCGCTGTAGAAGGCGAAGGTCGTGCCGATGCCCATGACCGCCGAGTCGAGGTCGGCGTCGTCGAAGACGAGCGCCGCGCCCTTGCCGCCCAGCTCCATCAGCTGCCGCTTCATGTCGCGGCCGCACACCTCGGCGATGCGCTGTCCGACGGCGGTGGAGCCGGTGAAGCTGACCATGTCCACGTCCGGCGAGTCGACCGCCGCCTCGCCGACGGCCGGCGCGGACCCGGTGACGACGTTCACCACCCCGCGCGGCACCCCCGCCTCCGCCAGCGCCTCGGCCATCTTGAACACCGACAGCGGGTCCTGCGGGGCGGGTTTCACCACGACCGTGTTGCCCATGGCGAGCGCGGGTGCGACCTTGCCGGCCGGGTTGGCCCAGGGGTTGTTGTAGGAGGTGACGCACGTGACGACGCCGACCGGCTGTCGCACGGCGAGCGCGCCGAAGACCCCGGCCCTGCCCATGGGTCCCGCTTCGTTGATCTGCGGTACGAGGGCTTCCTCCACCGGCTCCAGGGCGCCCTTCGCGTACCGGCGGAACCGGGAGACCCCCACCCCCACCTGCATGCCGCGCGCGGTGGCGGTGGTGGCGCCGGTCTCGGCGCGGGCGAGTTCCGCGTTCGGGGCGAAGTCGCGCTGCATGAGGTCGGCCGCCCGGTCGAGGATCGCGGCCCGCTCCTCGGGGCGCGTACGCGACCAGGAGGCGAAGGCCTCACGCGCGGCGGCGGCCGCCCGGTACACCTGCTCGCGGCTGGCCTCGGGCGCGAGCCCGACGACCTCCTCGGTGGCGGGGTCGAGCACGGGGTAGTGCCCGCCGTCGGGCTCGACCCAATCGCCACCGATGAACAACTTCCGCTCAGGGCCGGGCAGTTGAGATTGACTCACTTGGTGTTCACCGTCCTGGTGTCGCGGCCGGAACGGAGCACCGTGCCGGGCACGGCCCCCGTCACCCGGTCGTCGCGGAGGGTCTCGATGCCGTTGACCCGGACCGAGACGATGCCGATCGCCTTGGAGTCGAGCCGGGGGCTGTCGCCGGGCAGGTCGTGCACGAGGGTGGCGGGGCCGGCCTCGATGCGTTCGGGGTCGAAGAGGACGAGGTCGGCGTGGAAGCCCTCCTCGATCCGGCCGCGCTCACGGAGTCCGAACAGCCGGGCAGGATCGTCGGTCAGCATCTGCACGGCCCGCTCAAGGGGGACGAGCTTGCGGCCGCGCAGGCAGTCCCCGAGGAAGCGCGTGGTGTACGGGGCGCCGCACATCCGGTCGAGGTGCGCCCCGGCGTCGGATCCGCCGAGCAGGACGTCCTCGTGCTCCCACGTCTCGCGGCGCAGCGCCCAGGTGGCGGGGTCGTTGTCGGTCGGCATGGGCCAGAGCACGGTACGCAGCCGGTCGTTGGCGCAGATCTCGACGAGGCAGTGGAACGGGTCGAGCCCGCGCTCGGCGGCGATGTCGCCGACGACCCGCCCCGACAGGCCCTCGTTCTCGGGGCTGTAGGTGTCGCCGATGACGTACCGCCCGAAGTTGGCGAGGCGGCGGAAGATCCCGGCCTCCTTGCTGTCGGCGCGGCGCAGCATCTCGGCCCGTACGTCCGTGTCGCGCAGCCGCTCGATGCGTTCGGGGACGGGCAGGGCGAGGATGTCGCCCCAGCCGGGGATGAGGTTGAGGGCGCAGAAGGTGCCGAGCGACATGTTCATGGGCGTGAGGATCGGCATGGTCAGCGCGACGATCCGGCCACCGGCCTTGCGGGCGCGCTCACTCGGTACGAGCTGGCGGGGTACGCGTTCGGGTACGGCGGCGTCGATGGTGAGGACGTTCCAGTTGAGCGGACGCCCGGCGGCGGCGCTCATCTCGACGAGCAGGTCGATCTCGTCGTCCGCGAACTGGTCGAGGCACCCGGCGACGATCGCTTCCAGCTGCGTGCCCTCGTGCTCCCCGACTGCCTTGCTGAGCGCGAGGAGTTCGGCGGGCAGGGCGTGCCGGGAGGCGACGGGCTTTCCGTCGCCGTCGGAGTGGGTGGAGGACTGCGTGGTGGAGAGCCCCCAGGCCCCGGCGTCCATGGCGTCGTGGAGCAGGGCGAGCATGGCGTCGAGCTGCTCGGGGGTGGGCTGCCCGCCGACCGCGTCCGGGCCCATGACGTGGCGGCGCAGGGCGCAGTGGCCGACCATGAATCCGGCGTTGACGGCGATGCGGCCGTCCAGGGACGAGAGGTAGTCGCCGAAGCTCGCCCAGCCCCAACTGACGCCTTCCTCAAGGGCTTTGAGGGACATGCCCTCGACCTTGGACATCATGCGGCGGGTGTAGTCGGCGTCCTCGGGGCGGTCGGGGTTGAGCGGGGCGAGGGTGAATCCGCAGTTGCCGCCGGCGACGGTGGTGACGCCGTGGTTCATCGACGGCGTGGCGTACGGGTCCCAGAAGAGCTGGGCGTCGTAGTGGGTGTGCGGATCGACGAACCCGGGGGCGAGTACGAGCCCGGTGGCGTCCTCGGTGCTCGCGGCGGCCTCCGCCACGGTGCCGGGGTCCGCGATGACGGCGATCCGGCCGCCCCTTATGCCGACGTCGGCGGGCCGGGCGGGGGCGCCGGTGCCGTCCACGAGGGTGGCGCCCTTGATCAGGTGGTCGAGCATGGGGTCCCTTTCCTGGGTGCGGGGCGGCTTCGTCTTGCCGGGGGCGGTTCTGGGTACGCAGGGCCCCGCCCCCGTTGTCGGCGTACGCGGGGCTGCCCCGGCCGGGGGCCGCCGCGAATGGCCTCCGGCCGGGGCCGGTTACGGGGCGGCGGTCCGGGAAGACACCACCCCGCGTCTTTCAGCCCGGGGGCCTCTGCCCCCAGCACCCCCTGGGCTGGGGCGGGCCCCCGGGGGGGGGTGCCCACCCGCCCCCCGTATGCGCGGGATCGGATGGCCCGGGCCCTCCTGGGGCTCCGCCCCGGACCCCGGGGGGTTTGCCCACCCACCCGCCCGTTGCTCAGCGTGGAATGGGCTGGCTTTCTGGGGCTCCGCCCCAGACCCCACGGGTTGCCCGCCCGCCCGTGACGGGGATGGGAAAGGTCCAGCCCTGGGGCTCCGCCCCAGACCCCATCGGGGGCTTCGCCCCCGCACCCCCCAAACCCGCCTTCGCCTGCGGGCCGTGCGTGGTTGCTCGCGCAGTTCCCCGCGCCCCTAACAGGACTGGTGCCGACCAGTACTGGCATCTTCAGCCCGTCCGGCGATTGAGGACGAGCGCCCTTCAGGCGCGAACGGGGTCTGGGGCAGAGCCCCAGGACACGACCACCGGGCCGCACCCAGACATCTCACCCCCGGCGGGTTTCGGGAAGGGGCGGGGTGGGGCCATCCGGGGTCTGGGGCGGAGCCCCAGCAGCGACCGCCGGGCCCACCCGCCCAGGGCCCGGGGGCGTCAGCCCCCCGCCGCTGCTCGGAAGCGGGAAGACCGGTGGACCGGATCCGTGTCGATCTTCGGAATCACATGCTCCCCGATCAGCCGAATCGTCTGCAGCGTGTCCTCGAACGGCACCCCGATCGGCAGCCCGAACGACAGCTGGTCCGCCCCCGCCTGCTCCCACCGCTTGCACTGCGCGGTGACCTCGTCCGGGTCGCCGCAGATCATCAGCTCCTCGGCGATGAGCAGCTCGATGATCTCCGCGTTGTACTCCGGCAGGGTCTCCGGCCACTCCGGAATCCCCTCGGGCCGGGGGAAGGTGTCGTGGTACCGGAACACGAGCGACTGAAGCCGATTGAGCCCACCGTTCACAGCGATCTGGACCGCCTCGTCATGCGTAGGCGCACAGATCGCCGTCGACGTCACCATCACGTTGTCGTTGACGAAGTCACCGACCGGCTGGGCCTCCTGGATGGCCGTCTTGTACTGCTCCAGGACCCACTCCATGTCGGAGACCTTCTGCACGGAGAAGCCGAGCACCCCGAGCCCCTTCTTCGCCGCCATGGCGTACGAGGAGGGGGACCCGGCGGCGTACCACATGGCCGGGTGCGACTTGCCGTACGGCTTGGGGAGGATCTTGCGCGGCGGCAGCGACCAGTGCTTGCCCTGGAAGCCCTGGTACTCGTCCTGGAGCCACATCTTGGGGAACTCCGCGATGGTCTCTTCCCAGATTTCCTTGGTGTAGTTCATGTCGGTGACGCCCGGTATGAACCCCAGGATCTCGTGCGACCCGGCGCCGCGCCCGCTGCCGAACTCGAAGCGCCCTTCGGAGAGATGGTCGAGCATGGCCACCTTCTCGGCGACCTTCACCGGGTGGTTCACCTGGGCCAGCGGGTTGAAGATGCCCGAGCCGAGGTGGATGCGCTCGGTGGCGTGGGCGAGGTAGCCGAGGAAGACCTCGTTGGCCGAGAGGTGCGAGTACTCCTCCAGGAAGTGGTGCTCGGAGGCCCAGGCGTACTTGAAGCCGGACTTGTCGGCCTGGATGACGTACTTCGTCTCCTCCATCAGCGCCTTGTGCTCCGCCATGGGGTCGACCGCGGACCGTGCTGCCGGCACGTATCCCTGCACAAAGAGTCCGAATTCCAAGGGACTTCTCCTTCATGAGATATCACGAGTTTCTGACGCATCGTCAGATTGTGACGGGCTCGACTGTTCCACCGGCCGCAGGGACCGTCAATACCTGACGCACAGTCAGGCAGGGCTCCGGCCTCAGAACAGCGACACCCCGGCCAGCCACCCCCCGTCGATGACGAACGGCTGCCCCGTGATGTAGGAGGAGTCCTCGGTGGACAGGAACAGGGCGAGCGCGGCCACCTCCTCGGGCCTGCCGACCCGGCCGAGCGGCACCAGCTTGCGGTAGAGCTCGTCGAGGGCCGCGGAGGTCTCCGAGGCGTCCGCCGTCGGGTCCAGCTGGGCGGGGTTGGACATCGCGGTGTCGATGGCCCCCGGGCACACCGCGTTGACCCGGATCTTCAGGTGCGCGAGCTCCATCGAGGCGACCCGGGTCAGCCCGAGGATGGCGTGCTTGGTGGCGGCGTACGTGCCGACCGCGCTCATGCCGGTCATCGCCGTGTACGAGGCGGTGTTGACGATGGTGCCGCCGCCCGCGGCACCTATCTCGGGCGCCACGGTCTTGATCCCGAGGAAACAGCCGACCTGGTTGACCTGCACGACCTGCATGAACTCGTCCAGCGGGGTGTCGACGAGCGCGTTGAAACGCAGAATCCCCGCGTTGTTGACCAGCCCGTCGATCTTCCCGAAGGCATCCTTGGCGGCGCGGACGGCGGCCACCCACTCCTCCTCCCGGCTCACATCGAGATGCACGAAGCGGGCAGCGTCCTCCCCCGACTGCTTCGCCAACTCCTGTGCCAGCGCCTCCCCTTGCTCGTCGAGCACATCGGCGATGACGACCCTGGCCCCCTCGGCCACGAACAGCCGGGCCTCCTGCTCGCCCTGCCCGCGCGCCCCTCCGGTGATGAAGACGACCCGCCCATCAAGCTTGCCCATGCCGTACTCCCAGCCGTAGAGGTGTCCTGGTCATTGAGGTGTCCTAGTCATTGAGGTGGGGCCCGACATCGGCCCCGAACGCGGCCATCTGGTCGGTGAGCTCATCGCGCCCCCGGCACCGGAACCGCACCTGGATCTGATCGACGCCCATCGCCCGGTACGCGCGCAGCGACTCGGCGAGGGCCTCCGGCTTCCCGACGAGGGTGCGCCGCCCGGTCTCCCAGCCGGGCTCACCGACGTACAGCGCCTCGGTGATCGCGCCGATGGTGATCGGGTCGACGATCCCGGCGTCCTCCCGAATGCCCTTCAACTTGGCTATCTGGGAGGGGAGTTCACTCCTCGCATCCCCCTGGGGCAGCCAGCCGTCCCCGCGCAGGGCGGCCCGGCGGACCGCCGCAGGGGACGACCCGCCCACCCAGATCGGTACGCGCACCTGGGCCGGCCGGGGCCGCTGCCCGAGCCCGCTGAAGGCGAACCGCTCGCCCTGGAAGGACGGGTACTCCTCCGGCCCGAGCGCGGCCCGCAGCGCATCGATGGTCTCGTCGAGCACGGGCCCCCGCCGCTCGAAGTCGGCCCCGACCGCCTCGAATTCCTCCCGTACGTGCCCGGCCCCGACCCCCAGGATCAGCCGCCCGCCGCTGAGGTGGTCCAGGGTCGCGTACTGCTTGGCGGTGACGAGGGGGTGCCGGAGCCCGACGACGGCCACGTGGCTCATCAGCCGGACCCGCTGGGTGACCCCGGCGAGGAAGGAGAGGGTGGCGACCGGGTCGTACCAGATGGTGCTCATCGGCCCCGCGAGCCGACGGGGAATGGCGACGTGATCGCAGCTGGCCAGATAGGCGAAGCCGGAGCGCTCGGCCACCCGCGCGATCTCGGCCAGGTCCGCCGGGCCCGCGTCGGCCTCCCACCGCTCCGCGTAGATGGTGCTCTGCGACTGGACGGGGAGCTGCATCCCGTACACCAGTCGCCCGTTCGGCAGTATCGGCACCGTACGCCCGCCTCCACCCTGATCTGACGATCCGTCAAATGTCTTGGTGGCCCCATCGTCATAGCTGACGCATCGTCAGGCAAGGGGTGTGCGGGCGGCGGTGGCGTCAGCGCCCGATGTTGAGGAGCCGGTTGGGCGAGCCGGAACCAGGCCTGGTGACGAGCCCGGTCGAAGCCGAGGCAGTCAGTGCCGAGGCGACCTGGCCGGGCCGCGCCCTTGGATGGTCGGCCAGGTAGAGGGCAGCGGCTCCGGCCACGTGCGGGGCTGCCATGGACGTACCGGAGTCGCTGATGGTGGCGGTGTCGCTGGCGTTCCAGGCCGAGGCGATGAACTCCCCCGGGGCGAACAGATCGAGCGCCGCACCATAGTTGGAGAGGCTGTCGCGGGAGTCGCGCTCGGTGGTGGCGCCCACGGTGATGGCCTCGGGGACACGGGCCGGGGAGTGCAGGGATGCGTCCTGGCCGTCGTTGCCCGCCGCGACGGTGTACGTCACTCCGGAGGCGATGGACTTCTTGACGGCCTGGTCGACCACCGCGTCCGCGCCGCCGCTGAGCGACATGTTGGCGACGGCGGGCTTGATCGCGTGCTGGGTCACCCAGTCGATGCCCGCGACGATCTGTTCGGTGGTGCCGGAACCGGCGTCGTCGAGCACTCGCACCGCGACGATCTTCGCCTTCTTGGCGACGCCGTAGCGGCTGCCCGCGGCGATGGCGGCGACGTGGGTGCCGTGACCGTTTCCGTCCTGGGCGACATGGTCGTTGTCGATGGCGTCGTAGCCGTAGGAGGCCCGCCCGCCGAAGTCCTGGTGGGTGATGCGCACCCCGCTGTCGATGATGTACGCGGTCACGCCGGATCCGGCGCTGCCCGGGTAGGTGTAACTCCGGCTCAGCGGGAGGTTCCGCTGGTCGATCCGGTCAAGACCCCAGGACGGCGGGCGGGGCTGGGTGCCGCTGACGCGGAAGGCGCGGTCGACCGAGACCGACGCGACCGCGGGGTCCCCGGCAAGTCGCTCGGCCTGCGGCTCGGAGGCCTGGACCGAGTAACCGTTGACGGCCTGGTGGTAGGTGCGCTTCACGGTCGCGCCGTGCTTCCGGGCTACCGCCTGGCCTGCTGCGGAGTTGGCGCGAGCGACCGAATCCTTGAGGGTGACGATATAGCTGCCGGGGACGGCGTCGGCGAGGCCGGCCTTCGCTATGCGGCTCTGTCCGGTCTGCCCAGCGGGTGCGGCGGACGCTCCGGGCGCGGTGACGGATGACAGGCCCGCGGTGAGCACACCGAGGGTCGTCAGGCCCGCGGCGATGCTTCGTGCCCATGACATGTCAGGGGTACCTCCTCGATCAGGGATGTGGAACATGGCGAGTTGGCCGGCGGTGGCCTCTGGGCACGGGGGCTCGGGGCATGCCTGGTGGGGCGCCGGCTCACACGCGACGCGAGCGGTCCTGACGAGAGGTCAGGCCCCGGTGACGTCCCGGCGGCGGTACGCCCACAAGCCGGCCGCCGCGACGGCCGCCGTGCACAGGCAGAACACCCCCGCCGCTACCGGCGTGGCCAGATGGGAACCGACCAGCGCCTGTGCAAAGGGCCGGTCGTCGGCCGCGTACGCCGAGACGTCGGTCAGCATGGCCCGGCCCGCCGCGAACGGCAGCCAGTCGCTCACTCCGCCGAGGCCGGGCAGATACCGCAACAGCATGCCCGCGAGCCGCTCACCGAGCAGCGGCCACAGGACGAGGAGCAGGACCGCGACGGTCCGGTTGCGCAGCACCACGGCCACGCCCATGCAGAGCACCGCCCAGCACCCCATCCAGCCGATGAACCTCACGGCCGGGGCCAGTACTTCACTCCAGGCGGGCTGAGGGGCCCCGGCCACCGCCAAGGCCACCGCGCAGGAGAGCGACCCCAGCAGCGCGCTCGCGGCGGCCACGGCGGATCCGGTGACGCAGCCGACCGCGCACTTCGCCGCGTAGGCGGTGCCGCGCCCGTTCACGGCCAGCCAGGTGGTCCGCGCGACGCCCTTCACCAGATCGGTCGAGACCGGCCCGGTGGCCAGTACGAGCACGAAGAAGCACAGGGTGGGGACCTGCGTCGCCAGCGGGGACCACGCGATCGCGTCTGCCACCGCCACAGAACTGACCGTGTGCTGGGTATCGACGTCGAGCAGGACCGTGACGCCCGTCAGCAGGCTCAGGGCCGCGACCACGCCGAGCAGGATCCAGGTCGAGCGCAACGCGCTCAGGTGGCGCCATTCGTACCGGCAGGCCCGGCGGAACGCCTCGGCAGACCCCACGGCCACCGGGGCCGGCAGGGTCGGCAGGCCCGTCGGGTCCCTCGGGTCCCTCGGGTCCGTCATCACGGGAGCTGTCATGAGATCGTGAATTCCTCTTCGGCGATGGCCAGGTAGAAGTCCTCCAGCGAGGGCCGTTCCTCGTGCAGCCAGTACAGGGGCACCCCGGCCTCCAGTGCGAGCGTGCCGATGCGCACCCGGTCCAGGCCCGTGACGATCGCACCGTGTCCGCCGGTCGGCATCAGTCGACCGCCCTGCTCCGCCAACAGGCGTTCCAGGGCGGGCAGGTTGGGGGCTTCCACGGTCACCGTGCGGCGGTCGGCCACACGCTCCATCACTTCCGCCATCGATGCCTGTGCCACGACCCGACCGCGGGTCAGCACCACCACCCGGTCGGCCAACTGCTCCATCTCGCCCAGCAGATGGCTGGAGACCAGCACGGCTCGCCCCAGTGCCGCCTGAGCCCGCAGGAACTCGCGCAGCCAACGCAGCGAATGGGGATCGAGCCCGTTCGCGGGCTCGTCGAGCACCAGCACGGGCGGATCGCCCAGGAGCGCCTGCGCGATGCCCGCGCGCTGCGCCATGCCCAGCGACAGCTGGGAGAGCCGCAGCTGAGCGGCGCCCGTCAGCCCGACGGTCTCCAGGAGTTCGTCAACGCGCCGGTCCGGCACCGCGGATCCGGCCGCCACCATGCGCAGATGCGCTCGCAGACGGTGCCGGGGGTGTCCGGCCACACCTCCCAGGACCGCCCCCACCACGGTTCCGGGGGCGCCGAAGGAGTGCAGCGGGCGGCCGAGGAAGAGGGTGTGTCCCTCGCCCCTCAACAGGCCCAGCATCAAATGGATCGCCGTGGTCTTGCCCGCACCATTGGCGCCGACAAAACCGGTCACCTCGCCGGCACGCAGGACGAGCGAGACACCGTCCAGGATCCTTTTCGAGCCATAAGACCGGCCGAGGCCATGCGCCTCTACGAGCGGGTCGCCCTTCTTCACTGCGCCATTCCTTCATCTGGCCAGTCAGTCGACCGGCCTGTCCAACGGTCCGAGAGGACCCGGACAGCCGCCGCACGCAGCGCCTGGGTTCGGGTAGGGTTCTCTTGTGTTATCGCAAGGGGGAGGAAGTCTTCACGGGCGACCTGAACAGGCGTGGAAACCGAAAGGCCGCCCGCGAGCTTCTTCCCCCGATTACCGCGTCGAGATCGCGATTACCTGTTCCAGGCCGCGCAGCGCAGATCTCCACGACTGCTGATCCCGCACCGCATTCCTCAATTGCCTTCACCATTGCATCAAAAGGGCAATCAACTGCCAGGCCAGTACGGCGTGGACAAGAATGCACATGCCCCATTGTGCAGATCGGCGCGTTCCACTGCGGAGTACCGCTGTCCACTCGACCGCCACCAAAATGACGGACAGGGCCCAAAGTACCCAGGAAATGGAATTCCACAGGGTGGACGTTCGATCCGCGAGGATTCCGATGGCCGCCAGCGGCGCCAGGGCAAGCAGGGGCAGGGCCCACGTGGCCGTCGTGGCAGCGCGGGGGGACTTGGTGTCGTTCATCCGGGACGCTCCGTCTCCGCGTAGGGCGGGTGTCGGCCGGGTCCGTCCGGACGGACCCGGCCGACACCGCGTGCTG
The DNA here is from genome assembly GCF_045206365.1 of Streptomyces sp. NBC_00212. NCBI lineage: Bacteria > Bacillati > Actinomycetota > Actinomycetes > Kitasatosporales > Streptomycetaceae > Streptomyces > Streptomyces sp. NBC_00212. The sequence continues at coordinate 4,986,284 of NZ_CP108115.1, read as the reverse complement.
AACACTCCGGGGAGTTGTGGCGAACCCCGGATTCGACTCACCGGGGGATCGTCAACAGGCCGATCCCCCGGCTGTCATCAGTGCAGGGCGTTGTAGATGTCGAGAATCGTCAGGCCCGGGCTGACGGCCGCGAGCGGGGCCTTTACCCACCAGGACAGGCCGTCGTACCACTTCTTGAAGTCGCTGTACTTGCCGGCGATGGCCTTGGCGAAGCCGCCGACCTTGCTGAACGCGGCCCGGATGGCGCTCCACTTGCTGGCAGCCGTGAACTCGCCGTTGGCGATCTGCTTCATCTCGGTCTGCTCGGCCGGCGAAAGGTGGGCCGCCAGCGGGCTCGACAGGAGGGCGTGCGCCGCCTGCTGAGCCTCGGCCTGCTGCGTGACGGAAACCGCCTGAGGTGCGGCCACCCGGGCTTCGGAGGCCTGGGCCAGGCCGGCGGCCCCACCGAGGGTGACGGCGGCGATGGCGGAAACAGCAGCCATCCGCAGAGAGTTGCGGTTCATTCGATTCTTCCCTTGCGTCGTCGCAAGGGGGAGGAAGCCCAGAAGGGCAACCCAAACAGGCGTGGAAACCGAAAGGTCCCCCCGGACTTCATTCCCCCGATTACCTGGCTGCCGAGTCCCCTTTGGTCAAGGAGGAGTACGACAGCCCGGCGCCCGGCCTTTCGGTGCCAGGCACGACTGAACGTAACATGCGAAACGATCACTTGGCCATCGATCCCGGCCACCAATTTCGACGCCGCACGGTCGACGACTGATATAGCACTGGCAATGCGTTGGTCAAGTGCAACCATCGCCTGGGACAGTCGAGTTGCGCCTCGGACGGCCAAGTCGGGGGCGGGGCCGGACGGCCGAGCACGAGGCGGCCGACCGGCCTCAGCCCAGCAGCGCGTACACCGTGGACGCCCGGGCGGCCGGCTCCTCGGTGCCCTCGGCGGTCAGGGTGATCTCGGCGAAGGCCATCCGGCGCCCGAGCTTGGTGACGCGGGCGTCGACGAGTACGTCGGCGCCGGTCACCGGGCGCTGGAAGGTGGTGGACTGCTGGACGGTCGTCATGGGCCCGTACGCCCCGCGCGCGGAAGCCACCGCGATGACGGTGGCGGTGTCGGCGGCGGCCATCAGGGCCTGCCCGCTGATCCCGCCCCCGTCCCGCGCGAGCGCGTCGCTCCAGGGCAGCCGCAGTACGGCATGGAGTTCGCCGGTTTCTTCCACGGTCAGCCCGAGATCGAGCACCCAGGGTGCGAAGTTGTCGGCCAGGATCTTCTCTGCTTCAGCAAGGGTCAGCGCCATGCTGTTGATGGTGGCGGCGGGCGGGACAAATGTCACCGCCACCCGGCGACGGACCACCCTGCCGCACTCCCGAACACCTGCGTCACGATGAGCCCATGACCCTCCACACGGTGATCCTCTACGGCTGCGCGGCGGCCGTCGTGGTGCCCGGCACCAAGCTCATCCAGGCCGAGGCGGGCGGGCGCCGCGTGAGCCCCGCCGAACTGCTGCGCATCCTGTGGCGGCGCCCGGTGCCGTGGGTCGCGGCGGCGATGGTGGCCCTGATGGCCGCGATGGCGGTCGTGCAGACGGCAGCCCCCTCTGTCATGGACCACCTCCAGCGCGAGCCCGGCGCACCGTGGTGGCGAGCGGTGACCGCACTCCTGGTGCAGACCTCCGGCTGGGTCCAACTGGCCTTCAACCTGGCGGCGATCGTGGTCATCGCCCCGGTCGCCCAGCGCCGGCTCGGCCCGGTGTGGATGCCGCTGGTCTTCCTGGCGAGCGGGGTGACGGCCCAGGCGGTGAGCATGGCGGGCTTGAGCCCGACGGGAGGCGGCGACTCGGTCGCCCTGTGCGGCCTGCTGGGCGCCCTGGCGACCACGCACCTCCTGCGCCCCGCCCCCATGACAGCCCGCCTCCTCCCCCTCCTGATCCCGGTCGCGGGGCTGCTCCTGTGCACCCTGAGCAACAACCACGGGGTGGGCCTCCTGGCGGGCTGCGCGCTGGGCGCGCTGCTCGCCATGAGGGGGCTCGGCAACGCCGCTGCCCATGAGCCCGGCCAAGCCCAACTACCGCCCTGTTAATGCGACTTGGCGGCGCGGGCTACCCCGCCCAGAGCCCCTCCGCGTTCAACCCCAACAACCCAATCGCATTGCCCCGCACAATCCGCTCCACCGCATCCCCCGCCAAGTGCCCCATCTGCGCCTCCCCGACCTCCCTCGACTTGGGCCACGTCGAGTCCGAGTGGGGGTAGTCCGTCTCGTACAGGACGTTCCCGACGCCCACCGAGTCCAGGTTCTTCAGGCCGAACGCGTCGTCGAAGAAGCAGCCGTACACGTGGTCCGCGAAGAGTTCGGACGGGGGGCGGTGGACCTTGTCCGCCACTCCGCCCCAGCCGCGGTTCTCCTCCCAGACCACGTCCGCGCGTTCCAGGATGTACGGGATCCAGCCGATCTGGCCCTCCGCGTACATGATCTTGAGGTTGGGGAAGCGTTCGAACTTGCCGCTCATCAGCCAGTCGACCATCGAGAAGCAGCAGTTGGCGAAGGTGATGGTCGAGCCGACGGCGGGCGGGGCGTCCGGGGATGTGGAGGGCATGCGGCTGGAGGAGCCGATGTGCATGGCGATCACCGTGCCGGTCTCGTCGCACGCGGCGAGGAACGGGTCCCAGTCATCCGTGTGGATCGAGGGCAGGCCCAAGTGCGGGGGTATCTCGGAGAAGGCCACCGCGCGCACCCCGCGCGCGGCGTTGCGGCGGACCTCGGCGGCGGCCAGCTCCGCGTCCCACAGCGGGATCAGGGTGAGCGGGATGAGGCGGCCCCGCGCCCGGGGGCCGCACCACTCCTCCACCATCCAGTCGTTGTACGCCCGCACCGAGAGCAGGCCGAGTTCGCGGTCCTTCGCCTCGGTGAAGGTCTGGCCGCAGAAGCGGGGGAAGGTCGGGAAGCAGAGGGCCGATTGGACGTGGTTCACGTCCATGTCGGACAGGCGGGCGGCTACGTCGTACGAGCCGGGGCGCATCTGCTCGTACGTGATGACCTCCAGCTTTATCTCGTCCCTGTCGTAGCCCACCGCCGTGTCCAGGCGGGTCAGCGGGCGGTGCAGGTCCTCGTACACCCACCAGTCGCCGATCGGCCCGTCGTCCCCCTTCGCGCCCATGACCGGCGCGAACTTGCCGCCCAGGAACGTCATTTCCTTCAAGGGGGCCCTGACGATGCGCGGGCCGATGTCCCGGTATCTGGACGGGAGGCGGTCCCGCCAGACGTTGGGGGGCTCCACCGTGTGGTCGTCCACCGAGATGATCTTCGGGAAGGTCTCCATGTCGTTTACGGTAGACCTGATCTGACGATCCGTCAGCTACTCGCGCACGCATCGCGCACCGCCCGGGACACTCATCCACCCCACCAGCGCTTGCGATGAGTGTGCAGGGCATGTGTCGAAGCCTTGTGCAGAGCGTCACCTGCTGCTGACGCAACCCCTCCGGACAGGGCAGACTGGCGGGGAGCAATCCAGGAGTACGGGGGTACAGGGGGCAGCTATGGACCGTGACGGCGGGCCGCGCGTACCGGAGCAGCGCGCTCCGGAACCGCCGCCGCAGCGCGCGACGGGGCACCTCGTCCAAGCGGCGGCCGAGCACGGCCCGGAGGCATCCGGCGCCGGGCTCCGCTTCGGCGTACTCGGACCGGTGCGGGCCTGGCGGGGCGAACAGCCCCTGCCGTCCGGCTCCCCGCAGCAGCGCGCCCTGCTCGCCGCCCTGCTCCTGCGCGACGGCCGCACCGCCACCGCCGCCGAACTCATCGACGCCATCTGGGGCGAGGAGTCGCCCTCCCAGGCCCTGGCCGCGCTCCGCACGTACGCCTCCCGGCTGCGCAAGGTGCTCGACCCGGGCGTCCTGGTCAGCGAGTCCGGCGGCTACGCGATCCGGGCCGGCGCCGCCACCCTCGACCTCACCCAGGCGCAGGAGCTGGCGACCGCCGCCGAGAAGGCCCGGGCCGGCGGCGAGAAGTCCCGCGCCCGCGACCTCCTGAACGAGGCGCTCGCGCACTGGGCCGGCGAACCGCTGGCCAACGTGCCGGGCCCGTACGCCGAGAACCAGCGCACCCGGCTCGCCGAATGGCGCCTCCAACTCACCGAGGCCCGGCTCGACATGGACCTGGAGGCGGGCTGCCACGCCGAGGCCGTCTCCGAGCTGACCGCGCTGACCGCCGCCCACCCGCTGCGCGAGCGGCTGCGCGAGCTGCTCATGCTGGCCCTGTACCGCAGCGGCCGCCAGGCCGAGGCGCTCGCCGTGTACGCGGACACCCGGCGGCTGCTCGCCGACGAGCTCGGCGTCGACCCGCGGCCCGAGCTCGCCCGCCTCCAGCACCGCATCCTCCAGGCCGACGAGGACCTGGCCCGGCCGCCCGCCGACGCACCCGTCTCCGTACCGGCACCCGTGCGTCCGGCCCAACTCCCGGCCTCCGTACCGGACTTCACCGGTCGCGCCTCCTTCGTGCGCGAACTCACCTCGCGGCTCGCCAGCGCCGAGACCACGGTCATGGCGGTCTCCGCCCTGGCCGGCATCGGGGGCGTCGGCAAGACCACGCTCGCCGTGCACGTCGCGCACACCGCCCGCCCGTACTTCCCCGACGGCCAGCTGTACGTCGACCTCCAGGGCGCGGGGCAGCACTCCGCCGAGCCGGACACCGTCCTCGGCGCGTTCCTGCGCGCGCTCGGCACCCCGGACTCGGCGATCCCCGACTCGATGGAGGAACGCGCGGCCCTGTTCCGCTCCACGCTGGACGGCCGCCGGGTCCTGGTGCTGCTCGACAACGCCCGCGACGCGGCCCAGATCCGGCCGCTCCTTCCGGGCACCGCGGGCTGCGCGGCGCTCGTCACCAGCCGCATCCGCATGGTCGACCTGGTCGGCGCGCACCTCGTCGACCTGGACGTGATGTCCCCCGACGAGGCGCTCCAGCTGTTCACCCGGATCGTCGGCGTGGAGCGGGTGTCCGCCGAGCGCGAGGCGGCCCTGGACGTGGTCGCCGCCTGCGGCTTCCTGCCGCTCGCCATCCGCATCGCGGCCTCCCGGCTCGCCTCGCGACGCACCTGGACGGTGTCCGTGCTCGCCGCGAAGCTCGCCGACGAGCGCCGCCGCCTGGACGAGCTCCAGGCGGGCGACCTCGCGGTCAAGGCCACCTTCGAGCTCGGCTACGGCCAGCTGGAGCCCGCCCAGTCCCGCGCCTTCCGCCTGCTCGGCCTGCCGGACGGGCCCGACATCTCGCTTGCCGCGGCGGCCGCCGTCCTCGACCTCCCCGAGCAGGAGACCGAGGACCTGCTGGAGTCCCTGGTCGACACGTCCCTGGTGGAGTCCGCCGCGCCGGGCCGCTACCGCTATCACGACCTCGTGCGGCTCTACGCGCGTTCCTGCGCCGAGCGCGACGATCTGCCGCCCGTGGAGCGCGAGTTGGCGATGTCGCGCCTGCTCGACTTCTACCTGGCGACGGCGTCCGGGGTGTACGCCCTGGAGCGGCCGGGCGACCGCCTCGTGGACCACCTGGAGCCCACCACGCACCGGGGCCTCGTCTTCGACGACCGCCACATCGCCCAGGACTGGCTGTACACCGAGGCCGACCCGCTGCTCGCCTGCGTACGCCAGCTGTCGGGGCCGCGCACCCTGCGCCGCGCCGTCGACCTCCTGTACGCGGCCCTGGACCTCGGCGAGTCCGGCGCCAACTCCAAGCAGTACGAGGCGACCGCCGAGGCCGTCCGCGAGGCCGCCCGCACCTGGGGCGACACCCAGGCCGAGGGCCGCGCGGTGATGACGCTGGCCAATGTGCACCAGCTCGCGGGCCGGTTCGAGCCCGCCGACCGCGAGGCCCAGGAGGCCATGCGGCTCGCCGGCCCCACCGCGGACCCGCTGCCGCTGTGCTGGGCCTCCAACGCGCGCGGCATCATCGCGCTCTACCAGAACCGGCACACCGACGGCGAGACCCATCTGACCCGCGCCATCGAGGCGTTCCGCGCCGACGACAACCGGCCCGGCGAGGCTAGCGCCCTGTGCAACCTGTCCCGCATCCACCTGGCCATGGGCCGCACCGCGAGCGCGGTCACCCTGGCGCAGGAGGGCCTCGACATCTACGACGCGATGGGCCACGAACTGCGCGGCGCCAACGCCCGTTACGCGCTGGGCCTCGCGCTCACCAAGAGCGGCCAGCTGCGCGGCGCGGCGGACCGGCTCGACGAGGCGCTCGGGGTGTTCCGGGACAGCAGGCAGCGCCTGTGGGAGGGCATGACGCTGTTCCGCCTCGCGGAGGTCGACCTCGCGGGCAGGCGGCCCGCGCAGGCGGCGGCCAACGCCGAGATGGCGCTGACGGTGCTGCGCGGCATCGGCGGCGAGTGGCGGCGCGGCAACGTACTGACCGTGCTCGGTCAGGCCCTGGCCGGCATCGGTCACGCGGGCCGGGCGCAGGTCTGCTGGCGCGACGCGCTGGTCATCTTCGAGGAGCTGGGCTCGCCCGAGGCCGCCCAGGTCCGTGCCCTGCTCAGCCCGCTGGCGGCTGCATAACGCCCCTGGTCAGCGCGTTCATTGAACGTTTATCGGCACCCGGCACTCTCTTTCTTGTCGGCCCGGCGCGTCGGGGGGCGCGAGAGCCGACTGGAAGGCCGGACATTAATCTGTCGGCCCTGGCAAGTCCGTCCGGCCACCCTCGGGGGAGTGGCCGGACGGTTTCGCCGTCCATCAGGCAGCTTTACCAACGGGAGATGAGAAACATGAGCGACGTGAAGAAGAACGAGCCGCTCGTCACGCCGCAGGACCAGCACGCCACGGACGAGCCCGCCATCGCCACACTCGACCAGCACGCCACCGGAACCCCGGTCGCCCTCGACCAGCACGCCACGGACGAGCCGGCGATCACCACGCTCGACCAGCACGCCACCTCTGAGCCCTTCAAGCCGAAGGCCCAGTAGCCCACCTGAGCGGGGGACGGCCGCGGCGGCACGGGAGGGGAGCCGCCGCGGCCGGGGCGCGGGAGCACGGCCATCGATGCGGGCCCGCTGGGGGGCGGACCCGCATCGATGGCCGTGCTCCCGCGCCACCGCGACGCTCGAACGGATCCCGGTGGTACGCCGGGAGGCGACCCGCACGCACGCCGTGCCCCGCGGTGATGGGCAGGCTGGTGGACTGGCTGTCGCGTACTCGCTCCGCCAGGTCCTGCGAGCCGTCGAGTTTCCCGAGCGACTGCTTGATGGCGATCTCCCACGGCGACACTGCGCTGACCTACACGCCAGGCTCAGTGCCGAGGAGATCCTTGATCTCACCGGACAGTTCCGGGGAGTCGTCCAACCAGAGCACCACGTGCATATCCAGCAGAAGGCGCATCAGCGCATCCCCAACGCGTCGCCGATGTCGGCGGGCAGCTCGTCGAAGTCATCCGGAATGTGGATCTGTCCCCGGAGCGAGCCCCGGCCGGTCCGCCGCACCTTGGGGCGCTGGGGAAGCACCTTGGCCACCGGTTCCCCCGCCTTGCTGATCACGACTTCCTCCCCGGTCGCGACCCGTTCCAGGATGCGGGAAAAGTGCGTCTTGGCTTCATGGACGTTGTGCTGACGGGCTGCTCCATAGCCACCTCACGATGCGATCCAGAGTGGACTAACGCTAGCTCCCTGCCCGCTCCCTCGTACCCCCATTTACGCCACGCCAGGGGAGTCGCTCACCTCTGAGTAAATGGCGCTGGGAGTACGGGTGGCGGACAAGGCCGAGTCGCGCCCCACCGACGCCACCTGCGCCGTTCGTCCCGATGCCGGCCACCCTGCCGGTTGCCCACGGCTGGTCAGAGCTTCCGCACTCCACGCCATGTCCAGCCCGCTTTCAGGACTGTGTTCAGCAGGGGATCGCGCATGTCTCGCGAGTCGAACAGGACCACCTTGTGCCGACGGCCGTCCGGGCCCTTCTCGTACGTCCACTGCCGCGCGACATGTGGTCCGCGACTCCACCGGCGTGACAGACCCGGCCGGGGCGGATCCCCCACCAGCCCCACCTCTCGCACCTGATCGACGACATGCACCTCGCGATCGGCGACGGCCAGACGCATCCGGGACTTCATGGACCGCTCCACCGGCGCTCCGTTGGCAAAGTCGCTCTCCCCGGGCAGCACGATCTTCCACTCCGCCACCAGATCGGCCTTCTCGCCCCCAAAGGCATCGCGCACATGGAACGGCACACCGGTTCCGTTCAGCGCGAGCAACGCGGCCTTGACCTGCCAGGCGGGAAGCGAAGTGACCCCGATGTCCGGGTACTTGGTGCCCATACGGCGATCCCGGAACCGGCCCCAGGCATCCCTGAGACGTCCCATTACCGTGCCCCTCCCCCGGCTTCCGGCCGAACGGCACGAAGGAAGTTCTGGCAGTCCCCTCATAACCGCGTCTCATAACCGCGTCGTGCTGGTTCGACCGCACGTAGCCGCCAGGACAGGCTAACAAGCCATGATCACCTGCCGGCTGGCGCTGCCCGAGGAACGCCGGAACAAACGCCCACACCGCTCCGGGTCACCCTGCCCAGGATCACGCACTCCCCTCCCCGCCGACCTCGTCGATCAGTTCGCCGTACTCCTCCAGGCCGACCCGAGCGCCCTCCATGAACTCGGCCTTCACCTCCGCCGCCCGCAGCGCCTCGGCCAGCCTCAGCGCCGTGTCCGTGTTGCAGTTGCCGAGCGCTACCAGGCCCGACGGACTGGGGTACCGGCTCACGAAGCTCGGCAGGTCCACGCGGAGCGAGGGCAGGATGATGCCGTGGGCCGCCAGCGCGCGGCGCAGCTCCTGCACGCAGCGGGTCATGTCATCGGCGTCCGGGCGGTGGGACACGGGGTGGTCCTGGTGGGGGCTCATATCGGGCAGCGCCTTCCTGTGTGTGCATGCGTGCGTTCTGTGACGATCCAGTCACACCCTGGCGCGAAGTGCCCTACCGTAAAAGGGGTTTGGGTTCCCGTGCGCGAACTGTGAAGCCCCGCACGGATGTTGTGGAATGGGTGGGCAGACCATGGTGCGACGCAAGGACATCGACGGCTCGGAGAGCGTGCCCTGCTTCTACGGCAAGGAGCTGCGCTGGAAGCGGGAGGCTGCTGGGCTCACGCTCCAGCAGTTGGTTGAGGGGAGCTTCTACGGCTTGAGCCACCTCAGCGAAGTCGAGCGGGGCGAGCGCCGCATGCCGCGAGAGCTGGCCGAGCACGTGGACCGAGTGCTAAAGACCGACGGGTTCTTCGCACGCCGCTGCGAGGACGTACGCAAGGCCAAGCGGGCGAGCCACGCCTCATACTTCGAGCGGATCCTGGAGGCGGAGAAGCACGCCGAGTGCATCGAGGAGTGGGGTCCCACCGTCATTCCCGGTCTCCTCCAGACCGAGGCGTACGCCCGTGCCGTGATCCAGGCCGGGGAGCCCTTGGAACCACCGGACAAGACAGATGCGAAGGTGTACGCACGCCTCGCCCGGGCCGAGCTTTTCGACGCCGACCACATGAAGCCTGAGTACTGGGTGATCCTGCATGAGTCTTTGCTGCGTCAGCCGATCCTGCCGTCGCTAGCGATGGCCGAACAACTCGACCGCATTGCGGCGTTGGCGCATCGACACCGGATCACTCCACAGATCCTTCCGTGGAACTCCAGGGCGTATCCCCTGATGGCTGGCACCGTCACTGTCCTCGACTTCCCCGATGCCCCGCCGCTGGTCTACACGGAGTCGCCGTACAGCGGCGACACCATCGACGATCCGGCCGTCGTAAAGCAGTACCGCAAGGCATACGATCGGCTCAGGGCCGCCGCAATGCCGCCGGCGACGTCCCTCGCCATAATCGAGGACGCGGCTGAGGACTACCGAAATGGCAAGCAACAAGTCTGACTTGAATGCCGTGCGCTGGCGCAAGAGCACCCACAGCAACAGCGACGGCGGAAATTGCATCGAAGTCGCCGACGGCCTCCCCGGTCTCGTCCCCGTACGTGACTCGAAGGTGCAGGAAGGCCCCGTCCTGCTCTTCCGGGCCGCCAGCTGGGCCGCCTTCGTCAGCGAGATCAAGGGCTGAGCCGGGGGCCACCAGCACGAGGGCGGCCCCGCAACTCCCCCTTAACCACCTTCCCGCTCGCGTTACGCGGGAGTTCGGCCACGAACTCCACCTCCCTCGGCACCTTGTAGTTCGCCATCTCGCGGCGGGACCACGCGATCAGGTCGTCCGCCGTCAGGGGGGAGCCGGGGCGGCGGACCACGTATGCCTTGCCCACTTCGCCCAGGCGCGTGTCCGGGATGCCGATCACCGCCACGTCGGCCACCTCCGGGTGCAGGCCGAGGAGTTGCTCGATCTCCGCCGGGTAGGCGTTGAAGCCGCCGACGATGAACATGTCCTTGATCCGGTCCGTGATGCGGAGGTTGCCCGACTCGTCCAGGACGCCGACGTCGCCCGTGCGCAGCCAGCCGTCCGCGTCGATCGTCCGCGCCGTCTCCGGCTCGTCCTCGTAGTAGCCCCGCATCACGTTGAAGCCGCGTACCAGGACCTCGCCCGGGTCTCCCGGATCGGCACACACCCTCACCTCCGTGCCGGGTATCGCGCGGCCCGAGGTCGAGGCGATGGCCTCCGCCGGGTCGCCGCGGCGGCACATCGTGACGATGCCGCTCGCCTCGGACAGGCCGTACGCGGTCAGTACTGTGCCCACGCCCAGCTCGGCCCGCAGCCGTTCGACCAGGCGCAGCGGGACCACCGCCGCCCCCGTCACCACCAGGCGCAGCGCGCTCAGGTCGTGCTGGTCGCGGGCCGGGTGGTCCAGGAGCGACTGGTGCAGGGTGGGCGGGCCCGGCAGGACCGAGATGTGTTCGGCGGCGATGTTGGCGAGCGCGGTGTCGATGTTGAACACCGGCTGCGGCACCATCGTCGCGCCCCGCATCAGGCACGCGATGATGCCCGCCTTGTAGCCGAACGTGTGGAAGAACGGGTTCACGATCAAGTACCGGTCGCCCTCGCGCAGGCCCGCGAGATCCGACCAGATCGCATAGCCGCGCAGGGTCTGGGCGTGGGTGATCACCGCGCCCTTGGGGCGGCCCGTGGTGCCCGAGGTGTAGATGATGTCTGAGGGGCTCTCCGGCTCGATGGCGTCCGACCGGGCCGCCACCTCCGCGCCCGACACCCCCTCCCCGCCCGCCAGGAAGTCCTTCCACGTGCGGAAGTTTTCGGGTGCGTCGTCCGAGAGGACCACCACCTGCTCCAGGTGCGGGAGCGAGGGCAGCGGGCCGGGGCCGGAGCCCTCGGCGGTCGCGCGGCGCAGCGAGGCGACGTACGAGGTGCCCAGGAACGTGCCGGTCACGAACAGCAGCTTCGCGCGGCTGCTTTCGAGGACGTACGCCGCCTCCGCGCCCTTGAAGCGCGTGTTCAGCGGCACGAGCACCGCGCCCGCCGTCACCGCGCCGAGTGCCGAGACGATCCAGTCCGCGGTGTTGGGCGCCCAGACCGCCACCCGGTCGCCGGGCTCGACGCCGGCCGCCATGCACGCGGCCGCCGCGCGCTCGACCCGCTCGCCGAGCTCCGCGTACGAGATGCGGCTGCGGCCCTCGACGACGGCCTCGCGCTCGCCGTACCGGACGGCCGCGCCGCGTACCAGCTTCGCGATCGTGCCCCACTCCAGGTCCCCGCGCGTCTCCCCGCCCACCGAAAGCCCCATCGAAAGCCCCTCCGACCCAGTAGCTGACTAACCGTCAGATTAGCTGTAGCCTCCTCCGCTGTCAGTACTGGTGACGCTCGTGGAGGTGGGGCCATGGCCACCCTGAAGGACGCGACAGCCATAGTCGGGATCGGGCAGACGCCCTTCGCCAAGCAACTGCCCGAGTCCGAGAAGGAGTTGGCGTGCCGGGCGATCGTCGCCGCGCTCGACGACGCGGGCATCAGCCCCGCCGAGGTGGACGCGTTCGCCTCGTACACGATGGAGGAGACCGACGAGGTCGAGGTCGCCAAGTCCATCGGCGCGGGCGACGTGACCTTCTTCAGCAAGATCGGCTACGGGGGTGGCGGCTCCTGCGCGACCGTCGGGCACCTCGCCGCCGCGATCGCCACCGGGCAGGCGAGTGTCGGCGTTGCCTGGCGGTCACGGAAGCGCGGCAGCGGGCCAAGGCCCTGGAAAAATACGGCAGTTCAGCTTCCCACCCCGGCCCAGTGGACCCGGCCCTTCGGGCTGCTTCGCCCGGCCGACGAGATCGGCATGCTGGCCCGCCGCTATCTCCACGAGCACGGCGCCACCCGCGACCACCTCTTCAACGTCGCCCTCGCCTGCCGCAACCGCGCCAACCAGAACCCGGCCGCGATCATGTACGAGCGCCCGCTGACCCGGGAGATGTACATGACCTCGCGCTGGATCAGCGAGCCGCTCTGCCTCTTCGACAACTGCCTTGAGACAGACGGTGCGTTGGCCTGCGTCATCGTCTCCGCCGAGCGGGCCCGCGACTGCCGGCAGAAGCCCGTGTACGTGCACTCCGCCGCCCAGGGCCTGCCCGCCCAGCACCACGGCATGGTCAACTACTGGAACGACGACCCGCTGACCGGCCCCGCCTGGACAGCCGCCCGACACCTTTGGAAACAGGCCGACTTCGGCCCCGACGACGTCGACGTGGCCCAGATCTACGACGCCTTCACCCCGCTCATCCCGCTCTCCCTGGAGGGCTACGGCTTCTGCGGGCGCGGCGAAGGGGCCGCGTTCACCGAGGGCGGCGCCCTGGAGATCGGCGGACGGCTGCCCATCAACACCGGGGGCGGCGGCCTGAGCGAGGCCTACGTGCACGGGTTCAACCTCATCAACGAGGGCGTCAAACAGCTGCGCGGCCACAGCACCGCCCAGGTCCCGGACGCCGCCACCTGCCTGGTCACCGCGGGCGAGGGAGTCCCCACCTCCGCCATCCTGCTGAGGAGTTGAGAGATGCTTTCCCCTGTTGTGGACGACGACGGCGCCCCCTTCTGGGAGTACGCGGCCCAGGGCGAACTCCGCGTCCAGGCCTGCGCCGCCCCCGACTGCGGCCGGCTCCGCTTCCCGCCCCGGCCCTGCTGCCCGCACTGCCAGTCCTTCGACAGCGAGTGGCGCCGGGTCTCGGGCCGCGGCCGCATCTGGTCGTACGTCTTCCCGCATCCCCCGCTGCTCCCCGACTACGCGGCGCAGGCCCCGTACAACGCGGTGATCGTCGAGCTCGCCGAGGATCCGCTGATCCGGCTCGTCGGCAACGTGGTCGCCGAGCCGGACGCGGCGCTCGACTCGGTCGACCCGGCGCGGCTGAGGATCGGGGCGCGCGTGCAGGTCGCGTTCACCGAGGTCGACGGGATGACCGTGCCGCGCTGGCTCCTGGAGCGCGCATGAGTGTCCTGGTGGAACGCGACAAGGAGACCGGCGTCGCGGTCGTCACCCTGAACCGCCCCGAGCGCCTGAACGCCGTAGACCTGGATACGGCAGCTCAACTGTCCCTTGCTTGGCGGGAGTTGAGGTTCGACGACACGGTACGGGCGGTCGTGCTGACCGGGGCCGGGGAGCGGGCCTTCTGCACCGGCATCGACCGCTCGGCCGAGGTGCCGCAGCCCTCGTCCCCGTACTCCACCGACGATCCGCTGATCGCGATCGGACCGAAGGCGAACGACCTGTGGAAGCCGGTGATCGCCGCCGTGCGCGGGATGGCCTGCGGCGGGGCGTTCTACCTGCTCGGGGAGGCGGAGTTCGTGATCGCCGCCGAGGACGCGACGTTCTTCGACCCGCACACGACGTACGGGATGGTCAGCGCGTACGAGTCGATGTACCTGGCGCTGCGCATGCCGCACGGCGAGGCGGCCCGGCTCGCACTGATGGGGACGGCCGAGCGGATGTCGGCGCGCCGGGCCCACGAGATCGGGTTCGTGAGCGAACTGGCCGCGCCTGGTGGAGAGTTGACTGCGGCGGTGGGGTGCGCGGAGACGATCGCGGGGTTCCCGACGGAGGCGGTGCAGGGGACGGTGCGGTCGCTCTGGGCCGCCAAGGAGCCCACCCTCGGCCAGGCCCACGCACGCGCCCCGGGCTTCGTGGCACTCGGCAACCTGCCGCCCGAACGGCAGGCGGAGCTGTTCACCGCGCGGCGGTCGAAGGAGTTCCGGATCCGGTAGGCCGGTCGACCTACCCGGCCGTCGCCTCGGAGCCACAGAGGTCCACCTGGCTGAGCAGGGCGGGCTTGCTCATGGCCACCTTGACGGTGCTTGTCGCGTTGGGGCCCAGGGACACCGAGGTGGAGCCCCGGTCGATGACGGCGCCGGCCTTGTCGTAGAACATGACCCGCACCTGGTAACTGTGGCTTCCGGAGCTGCCCGAGCCGGTGCTGACCTTGATGGTGGAGCTGGTCTCGCCCTTCGCGGCCGAGGCGCAGGTGGTGACGTACGTGGTGGCGGTGGCCGTGCGATTGCGGCTCGACGTCGAGCCGCCGCTCGTGCTGCCGGTGGTGTTGTTGCTGTCGTAGCGGTTGCCGTTGTAGCCGCTGCCGCCACTACTGCTGCTCGTACTGTCGCTACTGCTGCTACCGCTGTCCGAACTCCCGTTGTTCTTGTGGGAGTTGGAGCAGCCGCCGCCGGAGCTGTGGCTCTTGCCGTGGCTGCCGTGGCTGGAGAACCCCGTCAGCGCGAGCCCCAGGCCTGCCGCCATGGCCACGCATTTCATCCCGCGACGTACCACCGTCGCCCCCCTCCGAAGACCGGCCGACACTTTAACAGCGGTTGGCCAACCCTTTGGGGCGGTCACGCGTTGCTGTCCGGTGCGGAGTTCGGCGGTCCGCGGGGCGCGGCTTCGGGAGCCCCCACCCCACCCCTTCCCGAAACCCGCCGGGGGTTGGGAAGGGGGAAGCCGGTTTTCCTGGGGCTCCGCCCCAGACCCCGTTCGCGCCTTAAGGGCGCTCGTCCTCAAACTCCCCCAAGGCCTTAAGGGCCAGGGGGGACCCCCATGACGGGCTGAAGATGCCGGTGCTGGCCAGGATCGATGCTGTTAGGGGCGCGGGGAACTGCGCACGCAAGCCCGCCCACCCCAGCGGCGCGGGGCCGCGTCGGGTAGCGGGGCGGGCGCGGCGGGCGTAGCGTCGGCAGCGAGAGCCGTCTCGAAGGAGGGCCGCCGATGGTCCGCAACGTCCTCGGCTCGATCCTCGCTCTCGCCGGAGCGACGGCCGCCGTCTGGAGCCCCTTCCGTGCCTGGTACGACGGCCGTCACGGCAGCACCTACCGCATCGACGACCTGTTCTCGGGCATCTCCGCCACCAAGGCCGAGGTGGCCGGCTCGATCCTGCTCCCCTTCGCCTTCGCGGCGCTGGTGACGCTGGTCGGCCTGGTGCTGCGCTCCCGCGTCCTGGTCGCGGTCGCCGGGCTGATCACGCTCGGCTTCGCGGTCCTGTGGATGGTGCGGCAGGGTCAGGCGGCGGGGAACCTGACGGTCGACTCGTCCGGCAACGGGCTCGGGCAGGGCGTCGCGATGGCGCTGGGCGGCGGGCTGGCGCTGCTGCTCGCAGCGGGCCTGATGTCGGGCCGCCGCCGGGCCGAGCCGGAGCCGGGGCCCCGCTCCGAGGTGCCCGTACCCACGCTGGACACGCCGTATGAGCGGCCGTACGAGGCCCCGTATGAGGCGCCGTATGAAGCTCCGTACGAGCCCCGGCATGACCAGCAGCAGCCTCCCGTTGAGCCGCCCCCGCACGCGCAGCCTCCCTACGGCCCCCCGGAAGGCCCTCCCCGCGCCTGAGGGGTCAGGCGGGGACTCTCACTCCGGTCACCACGTTCGCGTACAGCTCCTCCGAGGTGACCAGCCGGGCCCGCAGTCGCCCGGCGGACATCGCGGCCAGCGCGCCCGGCACCTGCCGTTCGCTGGTCTCGACGAGCAGCGTGCCGCCCGGGGCGAGCCACTCGGGGGCGGCGAGGGCGACGCGGCGCATGATGTCGAGCCCGTCCGAGCCGCCGTCCAGGGCGACCAGCGGCTCGTGGTCGCGGGCCTCCGGGGGCAGCAGGCCGACCTCGTCCGTGGGTACGTACGGAACGTTCGCGGTCAGGATGTCGATGCGGCCGCGCAGCCCGGGCGGGAGCGGCGCGAAGAGATCGCCCTCGTAGACACGGCCGCCCAGCGCGGCCACGTTGCGCCGGGCGCAGGCCACGGCCGCGGGCTCGATGTCGGCGACGTGCAACTCGGCCCCCGGCAGCGCCGACGCGAGCGCGGCCCCGAGCGCCCCCGACCCGCAGCAGAGGTCCACGATCACGAGCGGGCGTGCCGTGTCAGCCGCCGCGAGCGCCTGCTGCACCAGGAATTCCGTACGCCGGCGCGGCACGAAGACCCCGGGATCGACGGCCACCTTGAGCCCATGGAACTCGGCCCACCCCACGACGTGTTCGAGCGGCAGCCCTGAGACCCTGCGCTCCACCATCGCGGCGACTTCGGCCGAATCCTTGGCAGCGCCGAGTATCAACTCGGCCTCGTCCTCGGCGAATACACACCCGGCGGCGCGAAGTCGACCAACAACCGTGGCGGAGGAAAGGCGCTCAACTGACATACAGGGATGAACCTTTCGAGCGCGGTACGGGAACCCCCTCAGGGGCGCGGGGCAGTGACATTGTGCGGCTCCGCCGCGATGGGGGTCCCCCCTGTTCATGGGGGTCCCCCTGGCCCTTAAGGCCTTGGGGGAGGAGTCGAGAACTTGGGGGAACGACCAGCCACGACGGGTCCGCAGACAAAAGAAGAGCCACCCCGGCGCCTAGCGGGATCCAGAAGTCGCAGTCCCCTTCACCGCATCAAGCGCGTACACGCACCGGTCCTTGCTGCACGCGTAGACGACCCCGCCGCGTACGACGGGCGATCCGGTGATCTCCCCGCCCGTGGCCAGCTTCCAGCGAAGCTGGCCCCCCGCCGCGTCCAGCGTGTACAGGCAGTGGTCGGCCGAGCCGAAGTGGATGCGGCCGTCGGCGACCACGGGCGTGCCCACGACCTCGCCGCCCGCCGCGAAGCGCCACTTGGGGGTCGAGGTGACCGCGTCCAGGGTGTACAGCGCGTTGCCGCTGCCCACGTGGACGTTGCCGTCGGCGACCAGGACCGGCTCGACGGACTGGCGGGACTCGGTGGCGATGCGCCAGCGGTCCTTGCCCGTGGAGGCGTCCAGGGCGTACACGGTGCCGAGGTAGTCGGCGAGGTACACGCCTCCCCCGGCCACCGCGGGACCCGGCGCGAACGTCGGCGGGCACAGGAAGACCGCCGGGGCCTCGAAGTGCCAGCGGACGTGGCCGGAGGCGACGTCGATCGCCAGGACGCGGGTGCCCGCCGAGACGTAGACGTAGCCGTCCTGTGCGGGCGCGACCCGGACCGGGACGCCGCCGCAGGAGGCCGCGTCGCCGACCGGGTAGGACCAGCGCTCGACGCCGGTGCGGGCGTCCAGGGCGCGCAGCCGGGCGTCCTGCCAGACGTACACCGTGCCGTCGTGGATGGTGGGCCCGGCCTCGGGGGTCTCGAAGTCGGTCTGGGCGCCGGCCGTCTCCCACAGCTTCTCGCCGTTCGCGGCCTCCCAGGCCTGTACGCCGCCGCCGCGGGTGCCGGTGACGACGGTGCCGCGGTCGGCCTTCAGGGAGTACACCCAGGCGTCCGCCGGGAGGCGCCACAGCTCGCCGCCGTCGGCCGCGTCCAGTGCGTACAGGGTGGGCCCGTCGGAGGCGTGGATGCGGCCGGCCTCGACGGCCATCGCCCAGGCGACGTCGCGTGTCTTGAACTGGCGGCGGCCGGTGCCCACGTCCAGGGCGTGCACCTCGAAGGAGGTCACGTACAGCAGGTCACCCGCGACGGCCGGGGTGCCCCACACATCGTTCGACATGCGAAAACGCCAGGGGCGCCAGCGTCCGGGGGTCTCGGGGGGATGGGTCGGCGGAGGCACGGGGGAGGCCTGCGCGCCGTTGGCGCCGGGCCTGCGCACCCAGCCGGTGGCGGGCCCGGCGTCGACGGCGACGCGCGATGCGTCGGAGGCCCTCGGGCCCGGACCGATCGGCACCTTGGCGCCGGGCAGGTGGACCGGATCGTCGGCGTGGACGGGCGGGTAGGTGACGGCGGAGCCGCCGTGCCGGCCCGGGTACGGGGGGTCCGCCGGGCGGGGCGGGGCCTGCCTGCCGGAGTGCAGGACGGAGCTCGGCGACGGGTCGGCGGCCTTGGCGACCTGCATGCGGCCGCCGCCCCTGCGCTGCTCGATCATCGCGACCGAGCGGGGCGGCAGCCAGGCCGACGCCGTGCCGCTGTCGTCCGAGCCGGAGGCGAAGAGGTGCGGCGCGAGCTGGGCCTGGAGGTCCTCGGGGGACGGCCGGTTCGGGTGCTCCATCTGCATGCAGGACTCGATGAGCGGGCGCAGCTCGTCCGGCAGGCCGGTGACGTCCGGGCCCTCGCGCAGCAGCATGAACACGGTCTCGACGGGGTTCGCGCCGTGGAAGGGCGCGTGTCCGGTCGCGGCGAACACGAGGGTCGAGCCGAGCGAGAAGACGTCGGAGGCGCCGGTGACGCTGCGCGAGTCCTTGGCCTGCTCGGGCGACATGTAGGCGGGGGTGCCCACCGCCACGTTCGTCATGGTCAGGCGGGTGTTGGAGACCCCGGACGCGATACCGAAGTCGATCACGCGCGGCCCGTCCTCGACGACCAGGACGTTCGACGGCTTCAGGTCGCGGTGGACCAGGCCCGCGCCGTGGATGGACTGCAGGGCCTCCGCGATGCCGGCCGCGAGCCAGCGCACCGCCTGGGCCGGGAGCGGCCCGCACTCATTCACTATTTCTTCGAGGGAGGGCGCCGGCACATAGGCGGTGGCCAGCCACGGCACGGGGGCGCGCGGGTCGGCGTCGACGACGGCGGCGGTGTAGAAGCCGCTGACCGCGCGGGCCGCCTCCACCTCACGGGTGAAGCGGACCCGGAAGAGCTGGTCCTCGGCGAGCTCGGTGCGCACCGTTTTGATGGCCACGCGGCGGCCGGAGGCCGAGCGCGCCAGATAGACCAGCCCCATGCCGCCGGCACCGAGCCGTCCCAGCACCTCGAAGGGGCCGATCCGCCTCGGGTCGTGCTGCGTCAGCTGCTCCACTTGCCTGCCACCTCCCCGTACGGGCCGTGCATGAATTCGGCCCCGTGCAGCGTCTCACGCGGCACCCCGATTCTCCCTGCCGGAGGTGGCCGGTGGCCAACCCGGGTCGAGACCGGGATGTCTCCCCCGATCCGGGACAGCCCGGACGTCGCCGCGCGCGCTGCGGGACACGGGCCCTTACGTGCCTGAACCCTGCAGAACGGCGAAGGCGGCGCCCTGGTTGTCGTTGAGGACGGCCATCCGCCCGTACGGAATGTCGAACGGCTCGGCGGTGACGCGGCCGCCCAGACGGGTGCATGCGGCGGCCACCGCGTCGCAGTCCTCGACGCTGAAGTAGACGAGGAAGTGGTCGGGCAGGGCGGCGGGGAAGGCGTCGGACATCAGGCTGCGGCCGCCGATCGCGTTGTCCGGGCCCGGCTCGGCGCCGGGCAGCGACCAGGTGCGGAAGTCGGCGCCGATCTCGTCGGGGCTGCCCGGGTCGCCGCCCTCGTAGCCGAAGACGGACTCGTAGAACGCGTCGGCCTGGTCCTTGTCGCGGGTGTACACCTCGGTCCAGCAGAACGATCCGGGCTCGCGGGTCAGCTCGAAGCCGGTGTGCCGCTCGCCCTGCCACAGGCCGAAGACGGCGCCGCCCGGGTCGGCGGCGACGGCCATCGTGCCGTGCGGCGGGACCGGAATCGGCTCGGTGATCAGCTGACCGCCGGCCTCGCGGATGCGGGCGGCGAGCGCGCGGGCGTCGGGGGTGGCGAGGTAGACGGTCCAGGAGGTCGGCATGCGGCCGTCCCGCTTGGGCTGGAGGGCCGCGACGCGCTTCCCGCCCTTGAAGGCGTTGGTGTAGCCGCCGTGCTTCCCGTCGGCCCTGGCGTCGGTGTCCTCGTCGAAGGTCCACCCGAAGAGCTCCCCGTAGAACCGCTTGCCGGCCGCCAGATCGGACAGCGAGGCGTCGGCCCAGCACGGCGCGCCTTCCGGATATCCGCGCATGCACCTGATTCCTTCCTGAGGTGCCCCCGTCGTGGGGCCGTATCGGGGTCAAACTAACGACCCATCACGTCCGATGCGGTCGCGCAATTCGAACATATGGCCAGATTTCCCTGTGCGGCGGGGCGGTGGGCCAAGTCCCGCACGGCTTGTCCACCAAAGTTGTCCACAGGGTGTTGATAACACCATTCGGGTGGCCGGACGGGCTGGAGTCGTCAAGAGGACCGGCGGCTGAAAGTCGACGAACGGTGGACGAACGGTGATCGACGCGGACCGGCCCACGGCCCGCCGACCGCCCCCGAGGACGGTCACCCGGGGCGACCGGATCCCCGCGCCGATCGGGATGTACCGCCCCCGGGCCCCCATTTGCACTCGGCCGAATCGCGCTCCGATCACCCCTCGGTAAGCTGACGGCATGACAGGACAAGTACGCACCGTCGACGGCCGCGTGGCCGGCCGACGCGGCCAGGCGACACGGCAGAAGCTGCTCGACTGCCTCAGTGAGATGCTCAGCTCCTCGCCGTACCGGGACGTAAAAGTCATCGACGTGGCCCGGAAGGCGGGCACTTCACCCGCGACCTTCTACCAGTACTTCCCCGACGTCGAGGGCGCCGTCCTGGAGATCGCGGAGGAAATGGCCAAGGAGGGCGCCGGGTTGACCGCCCTGGTCGAGGGCCGCTCCTGGGTCGGGCGGGCCGGCTGGCAGACGGCCGAGGAGCTCGTCGAGGGCTTCCTCGACTTCTGGCGCAAGAACGACGCGATCCTGCGGGTCGTCGACCTGGGCGCCGCCGAGGGCGACAAACGCTTCTACAAGATCCGCATGAAGATCCTGAACTCGGTCACCAACTCCCTTACGGACGCGGTCACCGAGCTCCAGTCCAAGGGCAAGGTCGACAAGGACGTGAGCCCCGCCGCGATGGCGGGCTCCCTCGTCGCGATGCTGGCGTCGGTGGCCTCGCACCAGAAGGGCTTCCAGACCTGGGGCGTCAAGCAGGCCGAACTCAAGCCCAATCTCGCCTTGTTGGTCCACCTGGGCATCACGGGCAAGAAGCCGACCAAGTAGCCGTACGCACGTCGGCAGATACCCCAAGTCCTGTCGCGCCGACGGCGGTTCACCCCTTCGCGGGGCGACCGCCGTCGGCGTTCCCGTCTGCCGGCCCCGTCAGTCCCGGCGCTCCAGACGGAAGAGGCGGATCTCTCGCTCGATCCGGGACTGGTAAGTGGCGTACGGCGGCCAGAAGTCGAGGGCCGCACGCCAGGCCGCGGCCCGCTCCTCCCCTTGCAGCAGCCGGGCCCGCACCGCGATGTCCCGGCCCTTCCAGCTGATCTCCGCGTCCGGATGGGCGAGCAGGTTGCCGGTCCACACGGGATGCCCCGGGCGCCCGAAGTTGGACCCGATCAGCACCCAGGAGTCACCGCCCTCCTCCGGCATGCAGGCCAGCGGAGTGGTGCGCGGGAGCCCCGACTTGGCGCCGCGCGCGGTCAGGACGACGCCGGGCAGCATCCGCGCGCTGAGGATGACCCTGCCGCGCGTCAGGCGGTGTACGGCGCGGTCCATCGCGGGGATGAAGTGCGGGGCGATCCTCGCGAAGGCGCGGGTCGAGGACACCCTCTGCATGAGCCGCACCCCGGGTGCGGTCCTGGTGGGGGCGGGGCTCACGCCGGGACCTCGGCCGCGGCGGGGCCGAACAGTCCGGCCTGGTCGGCGGCGTGGCCGCGCAGGCGGTGCACGGGCCCGAAGAGCAGCTCGTCGGCGGCGGCCCGCTTGAAATACAGGTGCGCCTCGTGCTCCCAGGTGAAGCCGATGCCGCCGTGCAGCTGGACGGCCTCCGAGGCGGCGGAGCGCAGCGCGTCCAGACCCTGGGCGAGCGCGAGGGCGCCCGCGCCGGGGTCCCAGGCCGCGTAGTACGCCGCCGACCTGGCCGCCTGCACCTGGACGTACAGGTCGGCGAGCCGGTGCTTGACCGCCTGGAAGGACCCGATGGCCCGCCCGAACTGCTCGCGCTCCTTGACGTACGCCACGGTCCGCTCCAGCGCCTCGGCGGCGGCCCCGACGGCCTCGGCCGCGAGACAGGCGGCAGCGGTACGCCCGGTGGCGGCAAGAGCCTCGTGAATGCCGATGAAGTCGCCGCCGTCGCCATCGCCATCGCCGAGCAACTCGCCCTCCACGTCCCGGAGTTGGATCCGGGCTTGCGAGCGGGTCTCGTCGAGAGTGGTCTGCCGGGTGCGGCGCAGCCCCTCCGCGTCACCGTTCACGACGAAAAGAAGGGTGCGGCTGCGGGCGAAGCCGCCGGTGTGCGCGGCGACGAGCAGAAGCTGCGCGCTGTGCCCGTCGAGCACCTGCCCGGCTTCCCCGTACAGCCGCCAGGCCCCGTCCGGCGCCCGCTTGGCCTGGACGCCGCCGGCCCGGCCGCCCCCGGCCCACTCGCCGTCCGCGTTCGCGCCGGTGAGCCCGAGCGCGAGGGCGAGGCTGGTGCCGGGCACGGCGAGGGTGGCGGTGCGCTCACCACGGGCGATGAGCGGGAGCAGGGCGGACTTCTGCGCGTCGGTGCCGAGGGCCGCGACGAGCGGAGCGGCGAGTACGGCGGTGGCGAGGAGCGGGGACGGCAGCAGGGCACGGCCAATCTCCTCGCAGGCGAGGGCGAGTTCGGCGGTGGTGCAGCCGACTCCCCCGTACTCCTCGGGCAGCGCGAGCCCCGGAAGCCCGAGCTCGGCGGCGAGCCGCCCCCAGAGCGCGGCGTCGTGCCCGACCGGGGTGCGCACGGCGCTCTTCACGTCCTGTGGGCCGCAGTGCTTGGCGAGCAGTTCGTGCAGGGTGCGGCGGATCTCGTCCTGCTCCGCGGTGAAGGCGGCGTCCATCGTCGAGCTCCTCCCCCAGAGGCGAGGCCTCTGATCTGACGGGCCGTCATGTTATGGGCGGGGGGCGGAGATGCACAGGGGTGGGGGCGGGTGGATCGACCCGGGCGGGTCGGCGCGGGGTGGGGCCGCCTTCGCCTGCGGGCCGGCTGTGGCTGGGCGCGCCCACGCGGCGGAGCCGCACAATGCCGCAGCCCCGCGCCCCCAGCAGGGTTGGCCCTGGCCAGCACCGGCACCTTTAGCCCGTCATGGGGGTCCTCCCTGGCCCTTAAGGCTTTGGGGGAGTTTGAGGACGAGCGCCCTTCAGGCGCGAACGGGGTCTGGGGCGGAGCCCCAGCGCAGCCCGCCGAACCCCGAACCCCAGCCTGGAGCAGTGCATCTGATGTACCGTCAGATTCATGCCTTCGCCCTCAACCACCCCGCGCCGCAAGGTCGCCGTCGTAGGCGTCGCACTCTCCGACACCGGCCGCGTGGACGACGCCACCCCCTACGCCCTGCACGCCCAGGCCGCCCGGCGCGCTCTCGCCGACTCGGGGCTCGACCGCTCGGTCGTCGACGGGTTCGGCTCGGCCGGGCTCGGCACGCTCGCGCCGGTGGAGGTCGCCGAGTATCTCGGGCTCCGGCCCACCTGGGTCGACTCGACGGCCGTCGGAGGCGCCACCTGGGAGGTCATGGCCGCGCACGCCGCGGACGCGATCGCCGCCGGCCACGCCAATGCCGTACTCCTGGTGTACGGCTCGACCGCGCGCGCCGACATCAAGGCGGGCCGCCGCACCTCGAACCTCTCCTTCGGCGCCCGGGGCCCGCTGCAGTTCGAGGTCCCGTACGGCCATACGCTGATCTCCAAGTACGCGATGGCCGCGCGCCGCCACATGCATCAATTCGGCACCACCGTCGAGCAGTTGGCGGAGGTCGCGGTGCAGGCGCGGGCGAACGCGGCCACCAACCCCGACGCGATGTTCCGCGACCCGATCACGGTGGACGACGTTTTGTCCGGCCCGATGATCGCCGACCCCTTCACCAAGCTCCACTGCTGCATCCGCTCCGACGGCGGCTGCGCGGTGCTGCTCGCGGCGGAGGAGTACGTACCGGACGCGGCCAAGTCGCCGGTGTGGGTGCTGGGTTCGGGCATGTCGGTCTCACACACGACGATGTCGGAGTGGGAGGACTTCACGGTCTCCCCGGCGGCGGCCTCGGGCCGGCTCGCCTTCGAACGGGCGGGGGTGCGCCCGGCGGACGTCGACGTGGCCGAGATCTACGACGCGTTCACGTACATGACGCTGGTGACGCTGGAGGACCTCGGCTTCTGCGCGAAAGGGGAGGGCGGGGCGTTCGTGTCGAAGGGACGGCTGCTTCGGGACGGGGAACTGCCGGTGAACACCGACGGGGGTGGCCTTTCGGCGTGCCATCCGGGGATGCGGGGGCTGTTCCTCCTGGTGGAGGCGGTGCGGCAGTTGCGGGGCGAGGGGGGTGCGGGCCAGGTCCGGAAACCCGGGGGGCGGTTGCCGGAGGTGGGGGTGGTGTCGGGGACGGGGGGATGGTTCTGCTCGTCGGGGACGATTGTGCTGGGTCGGGGCTGAGCGGGCCGGGGCTCCGCCCGGGCCAGGCAGGATGGCCGGGGCTCCGCCCCGGACCCCGGGAAGCCCCCACCCCGCCCCTTCCCGAGACCCTCCGGGGGTTGAAGGACCCCTGGGGCTCCGCCCCAGACCCCGTTCGCGCCTTGAGGGCGCTCGTCCTCAAACTCCCCCAAGGCCTTAAGGGCCAGGGGGGACCCCCACGACGGGCTGAAATGCCCTGGTGCGGGCCAGCACCAACCCTGCTAGGGGCGCGGGGAACTGCGCGACCAGCCAGCCACGGTCCGCAGCCGAACGACATTCCTCGGAGAGTCTCGGGAAGGGGCGGGGTGGGGGCTTCGCCCGGGGGTGCGCCCCCCCGTACCCGGAATTGAGTGGCGAGCCCCCACCCCTGCCCCGCACGATCGTCCCCATGGACTACTTCCTCACCACGCCCCGCCTCGGGCTGCGCGCATTCGACGACACCGAGACCGACCTGGACCTGGTGGTCGAGCTCGACAGCGACCCCGAGGTCATGCGGTACCTCACCGGCGGCCGCCCCCAGACCCGCGCCGAGGTCCGCGCCGGGTCCTTCGAGCGGATGGTGCAGGCGTACCCCATGGGCGGCTTCTGGGCGACGCATCTGCGCGACACGGGCGAGTTCATCGGCTGGCACTGCCTGCGTCCCATGGGCGACAGCCCGGGCGACCTCGGCTACCGGCTGCGGCGGTCCGCCTGGGGCAAGGGGTACGCCATCGAGGGTGCCCTCGCGCTGATCGAGAAGGGGTTCGGCGACCTGGGCCTGTCCCGCATCACCGCGAACACCATGTACGTCAACGACCGCTCCCGCAGCGTCATGGAGCGGGCGGGACTCAGCTACGTACGCACGTACTTCGAGGAGTTCGAGGACCCTATCCCGGGCACCGAGCTCGGCGAGGTCGAGTACGAGCTGACGCGCGAGGACTGGCTCGCCGCGCGGGCGGGCAAGGCGGGCAAGGCGGCCGAAGGTTCGGCGAGCCGGTGACTGGCGGGGTGATCCGGGAGGTTCCGGGACCGGCGGGCCCGGGGCCCGGACAATGGCCCGCATGGAATTCCGCGAGTTTCTGCACACCCTCCGCGTCTGGGACGTAGAGCTTCCCCCCTTCGACCCGGCCGGCGCGCCCGCCACCCCCCTCCCCCTGTTCCAGGAGTGGCTGATGCACGCCGCCGGGGCGGGGCAGGCCGAGCCGCACACCATGACGCTCGCCACGGTCGACGAGGCGGGGCGGCCCGACATCCGCACCCTCATGCTGCACGACGCCGACGACGACGGCTGGCACTTCGCCTCGCACTCCACCAGCGCGAAGGGGCGCCAGCTCGCCGCCCGCCCCGTCGCGGCCCTCGGCTTCTACTGGCCCGCGGTGGGCCGCCAGGTCCGGGTGCGCGGCACCGTCACCCCGGCCGGACAGGCCGCCTCGCAGGCCGATCTGCACGCCCGCTCGACCGGGGCGCTGGCCGCGGCGCTGGTCGGCCGGATGAGTGAAGTACTCGATGAATACCGGGAGTTGGAGGACGCGTCCGAAACCGCTTGGCGGCGGGCGGAGGCCGATCAGCTGACGCCGGTACCCACCTGGACCCGGTACGTACTGGAGCCCACCGAGGTCGAGTTCTTCCAGGGCGACGCCCGGCGGCGGCACGTGCGGCTGCGGTACCGCCGCGAGGCGACCGGCTGGACCCGCGAGCTCCTCTGGCCATAAGAGCCGGTGCCGAAGCCGGCCGTAAGAGCCGGTGCCGAAGCCCGGTCATGGCCTCGGGCCGCGACCGGGCGGCGGGCCGGTCAACGGCGGCACAACGCCGCGTCCACGACCTTCTCCACGCGCCCGGCGACCTCCGCGTCCGGCGGAATCTCGGTCACCTCGACGCTGACCGCACGGCCGTAGTCGGTGGCCCCGCCCCGGGTCTCGTAACCCGGGATGTCGCCGCCGTGGCCCCAGTACACGCCCCCGCACGACAGCGGCCGGCTCATCAGGCCCAGGCCGTAGCCCGCGCCGTGTTGCAGCACGACCACCGCCGTGAACGTCTTGGTGTTGCTGCCGATCCTGACCTGGCCGTCCACCGGCACCTTCGCCCTGGTCGTCACGTCGGCGACACCGGCCGTGTAGTTACGGGTGTGCCCCTCGCGGTCCTTCACGCCGGCCAGCGCGGCGGGCAGGCCGTCGGCCCGCACCAGCGCGTCGAGGCCCTGCTGTACGGAGTCCGGCCGGGCGGCCGCGGATGCCTCGGGCGGGGCTCCCGTCGTCATGGCGCCGACGGCCAGCGCGGCCGCGACCGTCACCGCCCTGCCTCGGCCGAACCTCCGCCAAGCCTGCTCACGCACGGTCAACTCCTGGGGTCAATAAGGGGAATTGGGGGTTCACTTGCCGTCGGCCAGCTGCTCTCGGACGCACTGCGTGTACTGGTGGAAGCTGTCGGGCCGGTAGCAGGCCTGTGTGTGGTTCGCGTACCAGACCATGAGGACGGCGACCAGGACGGACACCACGATCGCGAGGGCCGACGTCACCACGGCGGCGACGGCCTTGCCCCGGCCGGTGCCGGTCCGCCCGGTCGTGACCAGGGCGACGACGCCCAGGACCAGGCCGATGACGCCGAGCGGGCCGCCGATGACGAGGACCGACGTGCTCAGGCCGATGGCCCCGAGGACCGCGGCGGTCATCGCGAGACCGTTCCTGTCCGGCGGCGCCGCTGTCCCTGGCCGCCCCAACCCCTGCGCGGCTTCTGGCGTGTTCATCAACCGTCCTCCCGTCACGTGCTCAGGGCTCGATCCTGGCTTCGGGGGCCGCGGCCGCGCATCGCGGAAAGGCGGGAGAATCCCCTCCCCCGATCGAGGGAGTCCGCAGGTCGGGGGCCCGGTCATACTGGCCGGATCATGTTCAGGGGAATCCGGCCGCTGCTGCGCGGCTCCACATACGCGGGCGCGCTGTTCGCCTCTTGCGGCGCCTTGGCGAGCCTGCCGCTGCTGCCTTTCGCGATGCTGCCGACGCTGGCGTTGCGGTCCGCTCCGTATGGCGTGCGGATGGGTCTGGGCCTGCTCGTCTGGGCCGCGCTGATCGGCGCGGTCGGGCTCGCCCGCACCACGCGGCGGGCGCTGGTCCCGGCCGCCCGCCGGCTGCTGCGGGTGCCGCTGCCGGATCCCGCGCCCGTACGCCGACCCGGCGTCGAGCCCGCTGCCGACCGCTGGCGGACTCCCCTCTGGCTCCTGCTGCACGTGGCACTGGGGTGGACGGCGGCGCTGGTGAGCGGCGTGCTGTTCGTCGCCGCCCTCACCCTCCCGGGAGGCTGGCTCGATGCCGAGGCGGGGCTGAGTCTGTCCGGCTGGACGGTGCGGGCGCAGGGCGGCTGGTCGAGCTGGGCGATGGCGCTCGGCTGCGCACTGCTCGGAGCGGCCGTGTGCGCGGCGGTGACGTACGCCCTGCGGTGGCTGGCGCCCCGGCTGCTCGGCCCCTCGTCCGCCGAGCGGCTCGCGCTGGCCGCCGAGCGGGAACGGCGGCTCGCCGAACGCAACCGCCTCGCCCACGAGTTGCACGACTCCATCGGACACACGCTGACCGCGACGACGATCCAGGCCGCGGTGGCGGGCGAGCTGCTCGCGGCCGACCCGGTGGCGGCGCGCGGCGCCCTGCGCGGCATCGAGGAGTCGGCGCGGGCCGCGCTTGAGGACCTGGACTACGTCCTGGGCGTCCTGCGCGAGGAGAAGACGGAGGCGGCGCCGGCCCGCACCCTGGCCGACCTGCCCGAACTGCTCGACCGGCTGCGGCATGCGGGCGCGGTGGTGGAGCCGGAGCTGTCGGGCGACCTGGCGCGGGTGCGGGGCACGCTGTCGCGCGCGGCGTACCGGATCGTGCAGGAGGGCCTGACGAACGCGCTGCGGCACGGCGCGGGCGGCCCGATCGAGGTCCGGGTGGCAGCCGCGCGGGACGTGCTTGAGCTCCGTGTGGTCAACCGGACGGGCCCGGGCGCGGGCGGCTTCCCGACGTCCGGGCACGGGCTGCCCGGCCTGACCGAGCGCGTACGGCTGCTGCACGGCGAGATCGAGGCCGGCCCGGACGGCCCGCAGCGCTGGCGGCTGGCGGTCCGGCTGCCGGTACGGGCGTCGGCATGACCGGCGCCGACCATGCCGGCACGGACGTCGGCATGACGGGTTCCGGCCCGGGCGAGGCCGCCACGGCCGGCCCCGGCGGGAACGGCGACGTCACCCTCCTGATCGCGGACGACGACGCGGTGACCCGCAGCGGTCTGCGCCTGCTGCTCGGGGCGCAGCCGGGGATCACGGTGGTCGGGGAGGCCGCCGACGGCGTCGAGGCGGTCGAACAGGCCCGGCTGCTGCGGCCGGACGTGGTCCTGATGGACGTACGGATGCCACGGCGCAACGGCATCGAGGCGACCCGCCAACTCCTCGCGGAATCAACGGAGTTGACCGTATCGGCGGAGTCGGCGGAGTCGGCCGAGCCGCCGAGGGTCGTGGTGATCACCACCTTCGAGAACGACGGCTACGTCACGGCCGCGCTCAGCGCGGGGGCCAGCGGGTTCGTGCTCAAGCGGCGCCCGGTCCCGCAGATCGCGGAGGCGGTGCGGGTCGTGGCGGCGGGCGAGGCGATCCTCTTCCCGACGGCCCTGCGCCGCATGGTCGCGGCCCGCCCCCTCGACTCCGCCGAGGCGCTGCCGAGGGCCGCCCTGACGGACCGCGAGGAGGAGGTCCTGCGGTCGATGGCCACGGGCCTGTCCAACCCGGAGATCGCGAGGGCGCTCACGGTGAGCCTGGAGACGGTGAAGACGCACGTCGGGAACGTACTGGCGAAGCTGGGAGCGCAGAACCGGACCCATGCGGTGGTGATTGCCTATGAGTCCGGTTTGGTGGTGCCGGGTTTCGCCGAATGAGTGCCCCGCGTGAAGTGCGGGTATTCGACTGCGGGCTGTCAGTGGCTGGTCGCGCAGTTCCCCGCGCCCCTTAAACGGGGCGCGGTGCCGCACCGGCATTCCGCAAGCGCTCTCAGTCCGTCGCAAGCCGCGCATGAAGGTGCAGGTCACGGAACGCATCCCGGCGCTGGGCCTCGAACATGGCCCCCCGCAGCGTCCCCTCCGCCGCGTACCCGCCCCGCTCCGCCACGCGGCACGACGCCTCGTGCCCCACCGCGTGGCCCAGCTCGATGCGGTGCAGGCCGACCTGTTCGAAGGCCCAGCGGGTGAGCAGGTCCAGGGCGTGGCCCGCCACGCCCCGGCCCCTCGCCTCGGGGAGCGTCCAGTAGCCGACCCGGCCACAACGCATGGGCCACTGGACCGAGTTGAGACCCACGTGGCCGAGCACCGCCCCGTCGGCCTCGTCCGTGACGCAGTACGTGGCGAACTCGCCCCGCGCCCATCCCAGCGCCCGCAGCCGCAGCAGTTCGGCCGCCGCCGCCTTGTCCTCGACGGGGGTGTTGTGGGTGTTCCAGCGCAGGTACTCGGGGTCCCGCACCCCGCGCAGCAGGGTCTGGACGTCGTCGGCGCGCCAGGTGCGCAGGCGCAGGCCGTGGCCGCGCAGGTCGGCGGGTATGAGCTGGTGATCCATGTCGCCATTCAACCCCCGGGCCGCCCGGGCAGGCCGGGAATTTCGGCGGCCACGTGTCCGGGCGGGCATACGCGCGGTGCCGACCGGACCTCCGATGCTGCCCTCTCGCACAGCCCTCCCGCCCCTGTCGCCCCAGCCCCAAACCCGATAGGCAGGAGGAGAGTTGTGTTCTGCCTCCGGAACCTGCTGAACCCTGCTGAACCTGCGGAAGAGGATCCATGCGCGCTGAAGGCAACGGCCGACGACCGGCGTCCGAGGAAAAGAGCGGCCGCGCCCCGGGCCGTACCCCCTCGGCCACCGGACCGGTCGGCGGCGCCGGGGCGCCGTCGTCCACGCTCCTGGCCCTTCAGAGCAGCGCGGGCAACGCCGCCGTCGTGCAGCTGCTGCGCGAGGCCGGGCACGACGGTGCGCGGGAGCGGCATCAGCACAGTGCCGGGTGCGGGCACCAGCAGGCCGAGGAGCCGCAGGTGCAGCGCTCCGCCGTGCACGACGTGCTGCGGTCCGGCGGCCGGCCCCTCGACAGCGCGACCCGTACGGACATGGAGTCCCGGCTCGGCGCGGACTTCTCGGACGTACGCATCCACAACGACGGCGCCGCCAAGGCCTCGGCGGCGGAGGTCGGCGCCCGCGCGTACACCTCGGGCAGCCACGTCGTCATCGGCGACGGCGGAGCCGACAAGCACACCCTGGCCCACGAGCTGACCCACGTCATCCAGCAGCGCCAAGGCCCGGTCGCGGGCACCGACAACGGCTCCGGCCTGAAGGTCTCCGACCCCTCCGACCGCTTCGAGAAGGAAGCCGAGGCCAACGCGACGCGGGCGATGTCGGGGCCCGCACCGGAAGCGGCGGTGGCCGCCCAGCGGTCCGTGGTGGACGGTCCCGTGGCCGCGCAGCGGTCCGTGGCGGCTCCGGCGCCGGCGGTGCCGGCCGTCCAGCGGCGCGGGGACAACCCGTACGCCAAGGCCGCCGACCACGACGGGTGGACGACGACCGCGCACCACATCGTGGCCCACTCCACGCTGACGGGCGCCCTCAACCGGCTGAGCGACGCCGAGAAGCTGGAGGTGCTCACCTCCTCGGTTCCCGACGAGCTCAGCAAGGAGATGCTGGCCAACCTCAAGGTGGCGGTGCCGGAGAACGAGAACACCCCCGAATACCGCAGGGCCCTGCGCAAGCGGCTCGCCGACAAGGCCAATCCGAACACCGACACCGAGTGCGGCATCTCGTTCCTGGACATCCGCCACTCCTTCTTCGAGTGGCAGGCGGGCAATCAGTTCGTCGGCCCCAACACGTCCATCCGGGCGGAGCCGTCGGCGAACGGCGACGACATCGACACCGACGGCAAGTACTTCTCCCCGCTCAAGGACAAGAAGTTCAACGAGCTCACCGACCTGGGCGACCGCCTCAAGAAGCCCGGCATCGAGAACGACGAGACCGTCAAGACCCTCAAGGGCATCCTCGCCCTCACCAAGAACCTGAGGGTCGCCGACTTCGACCCGGCGAAGTGGACCGAGGTCGACAACGGGATGACCGTGGACGAACTGGCCGCGGACCAGCAGCTGAACCGGGCGCACATCACGGGGTACAGCTTCTTCAAGCTCGCGGCCGCCGACGTCAGGGCGGGGAAGTACCACGACTTCCTGCCCGCCGCGACCGGTGGCGGGTACGAGTACTACGGGAAGGCGCTGACCGGCGCCCAGACCCGGGGGGACTTCGTCTACATCCCGTACCTGACGCGGGAGACCCCTCCCCCGAAGGAGGGGAAGGGCGCCGGGCAGCGCCAGCGGCTCGACGAGTACTGCGTGGCCCAGAACGTGCCCACGTCGACCTTCCTGCCGAAGGGGCTGTACAACCCGACGCGCAAGCCGCTGAAGAAGTAACTTCCTTGCAGTCAGCCCGGGTTGGGGCCGAACACCGGCACCGTCACGCCGTCCTCGGCCCCGGCCCGGAACGTCACGTACAGCTCCATCCCGATCCGCAGCTCCGCCTCCGGGCAGCCGACGACCTCGGTCATCATCCGGGGGCCCTCGGCCAGGTCGACGACGGCGGCGACGTACGGGACGCGGTCGCCGAACGGCGGCAGGTCGTTGCGGTGCACGACGGACCAGGTGTAGAGCGTGGCCCGGCCGCTCGCCGGCCGCCAGGTCACGTCCTCGCTCCAGCAGTACGGGCAGAACTCGCGCGGGTAGTGGTGCGGGCGGTCGCAGGCCGAGCAGTGCCGGATGAGGAGCCGGCCCTCGGCGGCCGCGTCCCAGTACGGGCGGGTGAAGGGGTCAACTTCCGGGGTAGCAACGCTCATTGGAACAGTCCCATCACGTCGTCCAGGGACCAGGTCTGCCACGACATGGCGCCGAGGGCGACGAGCGAGATGAGCGCCATCATCGCGTTCTGGCCCTGCTCGGCCCAGTCGTGGATCATCAGGACCAGGTAGAGGAGGTTGAGGAGGAGCCCGGCCACGAGGGCGACCGGCGTCAGGAACCCGGCCACCAGGCCGAGCCCCAGGGCGAGTTCGGCATAGACGACGACGTACGCCATGGTCTTGGGCCGAGGCTTGACCACGACGTCGAAGCCGCTGCGGACGGCGTTCCACTTGTGCTTGGCGGCGACGTCGGCCGCCCAGGCGATGCCGGTGCCGCGCTCGAACCAGCCCTTCTTGTCCTTGTGCCGCCAGCTCTCCAGCCACCACAGCCCGAGGCCGATGCGCAGGACGGCCAGCCATTCGGCGCCGCCGAGCCAGATCGAGTCCACGCGGGCCCCTTTCTCCAGCAGGGCTTAGTTTCTGACGGTACGTCAGTTCAGCGGATGCGAGGCGTGCGCGCAAGGGGTGGGCGCGACCCGAAGGCGCACGCATGCGGGGCAGGTATGTGCGGGGCGTGTGCGTGCGTGATCAGATCGCAACCGATTCCGGTCTTGACCGAGACCCATCAAGTGTTCGCGCCGTTACGCTCAGCGTTCATGGCCGACACCACCAACCCCGCGAACCCCGTCTACGTGATCGGCGCCGGGCCCGGCGGGCTCGCCGTCGCCGCCGCGCTGCGCGGGCGGGGCGTCCGGGTCGTCGTACTGGAGAAGTCCGACGCCGTGGCCGCCTCCTGGCGGCGCCACTACGACCGGCTCCACCTGCACACCACGCGGCGCCTGTCCTCGCTGCCCGGGCTGCGGATTCCGCGCCGGTTCGGGCGGTGGGTGTCGCGCGACGACGTGGTGCACTACCTGGAGAAGTACGCGGACTTCCACGAGCTGGAGATCGTCACCGGGGTCGAGGTCGAGCGGATCGAGCGGGGGCCCGGGGGCGAGGGGTGGGTGCTGTACGCGACCGGCGGGCGGCGGCTTTCGACGTCGGCCGTGGTGGTGGCCACGGGGTACAACCACACGCCGTACGTTCCCGAGTGGCCCGGGGCCGAGACGTACACGGGTGAACTCGTGCACGCGAGCCAGTACCGCAACCCGGCGCCCTACGCCGGCCGGGACGTCCTCGTCGTCGGGGCCGGCAACACCGGGGCCGAGATCGCGGCCGACCTCGCCGACGGCGGGGCCGGGCGGGTGCGGCTCGCGGTGCGGACCGCGCCGCACATCCTGCGCCGGTCCACGGCGGGGTGGCCCGCGCAGGCGACCGGCATCCTGGTGCGCCGGCTTCCGGTACGCCTGGTGGACCGGGCGGCGTCGGTGACCGAACGGCTCTCCGTGCCGGACCTCTCCGCGTACGGGCTGCCCCGGCCGGCCGGGGGGCTGTACTCGCGGGTGCGGGAGGGGGCGATCCCGGTGCAGGACGTGGGGCTGATCGACGCGGTGCGGGGCGGGCGGGTCGAGCCGGTGGGGGCGGTCGAATCCTTCGAGGGAGGCAAGGTCGTCCTGGCGGACGGTTCCCGCGTCTCGCCGGAGGCGGTGATCTGCGCCACGGGGTACCGGCGGGGGCTCTCGGGCATCGTCGGACACCTCGGGGTCCTCGACTCGCGGGGGCGTCCGCTTGCGCACGGGGCACATACGGTGCCGGGGTCTTCCGGGCTGTACTTCACGGGGTTCACGAACCCGATCAGCGGGATGCTGCGAGAGCTGTCCCTGGACGCCCGCCGCATCGCCCGAACCCTGGCAGGCTGACCCCCTTGGGGCTCCGCCCCAAACCC
Source organism: Streptomyces sp. NBC_00212 (assembly GCF_045206365.1). NCBI lineage: Bacteria > Bacillati > Actinomycetota > Actinomycetes > Kitasatosporales > Streptomycetaceae > Streptomyces > Streptomyces sp. NBC_00212. Next base: position 4,952,127 of record NZ_CP108115.1, on the reverse strand, counting down.
CGAAGCACACCGGCCCACCCACCCACCCACCCACCCGTGACGGGGGTTGGAACAGCTGAGCCCTGGGGCTGCGCCCCAGACCCCTTGCGGGGGCTTCGCCCCCTGCACCCCTTCCGGGGGCTCCGCCCCCGGACCCCCGCTCCTCAAACGCCGGAGGGGCTGAATGGGTGGGCGGCTTTCGACTGCGGGCCGTGCGTGGCTGGTCGTGCAGTTCCCCGCGCCCCTAAAACCGTCTTCAGCCTCGGACCGTGGGTGGTTGCTCGCGCCCACGCGGCGGAGCCGCACAATGCCACAGCCCCGCGCCCCTAAACCCGCCTTCGACCGCGGACCGTGGGTGGTTGCTCGCGCAGTTCCCCGCGCCCCTAACAGGATCGGTGCTGGCCCGCACCGGAGCATTTCAGCCCGTCCGGCGTTTGAGGACGAGCGCCTTAAGGCGCGAACGGGGTCTGGGGCGGAGCCCCAGGGGACGACCACCGGGCCACAGCCAAACGACAACCCCCGGAGGGTTTCGGGAAGGGGCGGGGTGGGGCTCCCGGGGTCCGGGGGCGGAGCCCCAGGAAACTCGGCTTCCCCCTTCCCAACCCCCGGCGGGTCTAGGGAAGGGGCGGGGTGGGGAATCAGCCCGCCTCAGGCGACCCCCGGACCCGCCCCCACCCCGGCCGAAAACCACCCAACAGGGTTTGGAATCCCCGGGGTTCGGGGCAGGCCCAGCGCACGGTCGGGCCCGGGCGGGGCCGGGGCGGGCCAGACCCCGCGCGCCCCGCAGGGTTGAGGCTTTGCCCGCACACCGGTTCCTGACTGACCGTCAGGTCTGTAATCTGACTATGCGTCAGTTACCACCGGCACGGCTCAGCCATGTTCGCCATCGACCAGGAGCGGGCGGAACGATGCTTGGATCGACTCACGGCACCCTCACGACCGACTTCCGCGCACGGGTGGTCGCCTGCGGCGAGCAGCCCGCCCCCGGCGCCGTCCACGGCAGAGCCGCCGGCGAGGGCGACCTGGACGTCAGCGGCCGCCCCCTGCACGCCGACGTGCCGGATCTCGACCGGTTCTTCCGGCCCGAGTCCGTCGCCGTCGTCGGCGCCTCCGACGCCGAGGGCCGCCCCAACACCGGCATCACCCGCCAGCTGATCGACTGGGCCCAGCGGGTCGGCGCCCGGCTCCACCCCGTCCACCCCACCCGGGACACCGTCTTCGGGCTGCCCTGCGTCCCCTCCGTGTCCGACCTGCCGGAACAGGTCGACCTGGCCGTGCTCCTGGTCGGCGACCCGCTGCCCGTCATCGAGGAACTCGCCGAGGCCAAGGTCAAGTTCGCCGTCGCCTTCGCCTCCGGCTTCGCCGAGACCGGCGAGCAGGGCGCCGCCGCCCAGGAACGGCTCGCGGCCGCCGTCAAGCGCTCCGGGCTGCGACTCCTCGGCCCCAACACCAACCTCAACGCCTTCGAGCGATTCCGGGACGATCTCGACGGGCCCGCCATCGCGCTCATCACTCAGTCCGGGCACCAGGGGCGGCCCGTGTTCACCCTCCAGGAGCTCGGCGTACGGCTCTCCCACTGGGCGCCCACCGGCAACGAGGCCGACCTCGAAACCTCCGACTTCATCTCCTACTTCGCCGAACGGCCCGAGGTCGGAGCCATCGCCTGTTACGTCGAGGGACTGAAAGACGGGCGGTCCTTCCTGCTCGCCGCCGACCGCGCCGCGCGCGCCGGTGTGCCCGTGGTCGCCGTCAAGGTCGGCCGCACCGAGGCCGGCGCGCGCATGGCCGCCTCACACACCGGCAAGCTGACCGGCGCGGACGACGTCGTGGACGCCGCCATGCGCCAGTACGGCGTCATCCGCGTCGACGGCCTGGACCAACTCCAGGACACAGCCGCCCTGTTGGCCAGAGCGCGCAAGCCCCTCGCCGACGGCGTCGTCGTCTATTCGATCTCCGGCGGCACGGGGGCGCACTTCTCCGACCTCGCCACCGCCGCCGGGCTCCACCTCCCGACCCTCTCCCCCGCCAAGCAGGACCAGCTCCATGAGTGGATACCCGGCTACCTCAACGTCGCCAACCCCGTCGACAACGGCGGCCACCCCGTCGGCGACTGGCGCGGTCGGAAGATCATTGACGCGATCCTCGCCGACCCTTCCGTCGGGGTGCTGATCTGTCCGATCACCGGGCCCTTCCCGCCCATGAGCGACAAGCTGGCGCAGGACCTGGTGGACGCGGCGGAACAGACGGACAAGCTGGTGTGCGTGGTGTGGGGCTCGCCGCTCGGCACCGAGGCCGCCTACCGCGAGACGCTGCTCGGCTCGGACCGGGTCGCCACCTTCCGTACCTTCGCCAACTGCATCGGCGCCGTACGCGCGTACCTCTCGCACCACCGGTTCACCACCGGCTACCGCTCCCCCTTCGACGAGGCGCCCCGCGTGCCCTCCCCCTCGTTCCGCAAGGCGCAAGCCCTGATGCGCCCGGGCCAGCAGCTCAGCGAGCACGCGGCGAAGCAGCTTCTGCGGGCGTACGGGATCCGGGTGCCGCGCGAGCAGCTCGTGACCAGCGCGGCGGCCGCCGTGCGCGCGGCGGGGCTCGTCGGCTACCCCGTCGTCATGAAGGCCTCCGGCGCGCGGCTCGCCCACAAGACCGAACTCGGCCTGGTCAAGGTCGGGTTGACCTCGGCCAGCCAGATCCGGGACGCCTATCGCGAACTCACCGACATCGCCCGGTACGAAGGTGTCGACCTCGACGGCATCCTGGTCTGCCAGATGGTCGAGCGCGGCGTCGAGATGGTCGTCGGCGTCACGCACGACTCGCTGTTCGGACCCACCGTGACCGTCGGGCTCGGCGGCGTGCTGGTGGAGGTGCTCGGCGACTCGGCCGTCCGCGTCCCGCCGTTCGGCGAGGAGCAGGCGCGGGACATGCTCGGCGAGCTCCGGGGGCGGGCGCTCCTCGAAGGCGTACGGGGCGGGCCCCCGCTGGACGTGGACGCGCTCGTCGAAGTCGTCCTGCGCGTTCAGCGGATGGCTCTCGAACTCGGCGACGAACTCTCCGAGTTGGACATCAATCCGATCATGGTGCTCCCGCGCGGCCAGGGCGCGGTCGCCCTCGACGCGCTCGCCATCTGCCGCTGAGACCGCGCCTGAGCCGTCCCACCCACTCACCACTTCCCCACCCCCGTTCTGGAGCCCGCATGCACTCGCCGGACCCGGCAGACCCGACTGCCCCGACTGACCCCGCGGCCCAGCCGGATCCCCTGCACTCATTGGTACTCCACGCCACTGACAACGGCGTCTCGTGGATCACGCTCAACCGGCCCGACGCCATGAACGCCGTCACCTGGGACCAGCGCGAACGGGTCATCTCGCTGCTCGGCGCGGCCTCCGCCGACCCGGCCGTACGAGCCGTCGTGATCACCGCGACCGGTAAGGGATTCTGCGCGGGAGCCGACCTTCGCGGGGCTCCGGCAACCGGAACCGCTACCGGCGGCGAGCGGGTCCCCGGCGACGTCGCCCGCACCATCCGTCAGGGTGCCCAACGCCTGATCACCGCCGTACTCGACTGCGAGAAGCCCGTGATCGCGGCCGTCAACGGCACCGCCGCCGGCCTCGGCGCCCATCTCGCGCTGGCCTGCGACCTGGTCCTGGCCGCCGAATCGGCCAAGTTCATCGAGGTGTTCGTACGCCGGGGCCTGGTGCCGGACGGAGGCGGCGCCTACCTGTTGCCGCGCCTGGTGGGGCCGCAGCGCGCGAAGGAGCTGATGTTCTTCGGGGACGCGCTGCGGGCGGCCGACGCCGAGCGCATGGGGCTGGTCAACCGCGTGGTCGCGGACGCCGAACTCGCCGCCATCGCCAAGGAGTGGGCCGAGCGCCTCGCCGCCGGGCCGACCCGCGCGCTCGCCCTCACCAAGCACCTGGTGAACGCCTCCCTGGACGCCGACCGCACCTCCGCCCTCGCCGCCGAGGCCTGGGCCCAGGAGATCAACATGACGACCCGGGACGCGAACGAGGGAGTGGCAAGCTTCGTAGAGCGCCGCACCCCCAAGTACCGGGGCCTGTAAGCCGTTTCAGCCAGGTCATTTCAGCACTCGCGAGGCTTCCAATCTGACGCACCGTCAGGTTCAATGACTGATGTGATGGGACACGCAGGGATGGCGGCCACCGTCGTCCGATACCTCAGGTCCGTCGGCGCCGCCACGGCCGCCGAGCCCGTCGAGTTCCTGCCCCGGCCGGACCTTCGGGCCGTACGGGACGACGAACGGGCGCCGGTCGACCCGGGTGAGTTCCGGCGCGTCCTCGGCCAGTTCGCGAGCGGGGTCACCGTCATCACCGCCGAGGACGCGGCCGGGCCCACCGGGTTCGCCTGCCAGTCCTTCGCCTCGCTCTCGCTCGACCCGCCGCTGGTCGCCTTCATGGTGGCCCGCACGTCGACGACCTGGCCGCGCATCGCCCGGGCCGGGGTGTTCTGCGTGAACGTCCTTGGAGCGGAACAGTCCGTGCTCTGCCGGGGGTTCGCGGTCAGCGGGGCCGACAAGTTCGCCGGGGTCGCCTTCGACGCGGCGCCCGCGACCGGCTCGCCCCGGCTCGACGGCGCACCGGCGTGGATCGACTGCCGCATCCAGAACGTGCACACCGGCGGGGACCACCTCATCGTGGTCGGCCGCGTCGAGGCGTTGGGCACCACGGACGGCGCCGACCCGCTCCTCTTCCACGGGGGCCGGTTCGGCCGCTTCAGCGACTGAGCCCGGCCTCGCGCCCATACCTAACGCGTACGTACTGGCTCACCAGGATGCCGGGGTGATGAGACCCCCGCTGCGGGTCTCCACGCGCAGCCTGCCCGTGTCGTCGTACGCCGCGTGGCGCCAGTTCGCGAAGACCTCGGCCACCCTGCGGCCCTCCCAGTCGCTGGTGCCCGGCGGGGGTGCGAAGTTGACCGTGACCACGGCCTCCTCGGCCGCGCCCTGCTTGCGGATGCGGACCGCCACCACCGACGGCCACATCCCGTCGTCGGCCTTGGTGAGGTGCTTGGAGTAGTAGTCGATGAAGTCCCGCGTCATGTCGAACCAGCCGGCGGGGAGGCAGGGCTTCGCGGTGCCGGGGTCGGCGTCGGTGGGCGGGCCCGGGGTGCCCGCGTTGTCGTCGCCGTCCGTGGGCGGGCCGGGGTTTCCGGTGTCCTGGTCGGTCGGTGGGCCAGGTCTGCCGGCGTCTTCGTCCGTGGGCGGACCCGGCGTCCCCGCCTCGTCCTCCGTCGCCGGACCGGCACCGGTGGAAGGCCCCTCTTCGGTCGGCTCGGTCGTGTCCGTCGTCTCCGTCGTCTCGTCCCCGCAGGGATTCGCCGAGATGGCGGCCGGCTTGGCCGGGGCGACGGCCGCCGGGTCGCCCGGGCGGGCCGTTCCGCAGGCGGTCACGGCGGCGCACAGCAGGGCCGCGGCCAGCACGGCGCCTCGCATGTCGCTCGGTCTCATGGCGTTCCCCCTCGGTTTCCCCCGTCGAGGAACACACGGCTCCCCGTACGGAAACGTCCCCGGAGACATCCCCGGAGACATCCGTCCCGTACAGGAAGAGGGGATCACACCGCGAGCGGTTCCCCGGCGGGGTCCCTGCGGCGGATGACCAGGGCCATCAGCGCGGCGGCCGCGCACAGCGCGCCCGAGGCGTACCAGACGACGTCGTAGCTGCCGAAGACATCGCGGGCCACCCCGCCGAGGAAGGCGACGACGGCCGCGCCGACCTGGTGCGATGCGAGCACCCAGCCGAAGACGATCGCGCTGTCCTCGCCGTAGTGCTGGCGGCACAGGGCGATGGTGGGCGGCACGGTGGCTACCCAGTCGAGCCCGTAGAAGACGATGAAGAAGATCATCGGAGGGTGGACGGTGGGCGCGAGCAGCATCGGCAGGAAGAGCAGCGAGATGCCGCGCAGGGCGTAGTACGTGGCCAGCAGGCGGCGCGACTCGAAGCGGTCGGTGAGCCAGCCGGAGAAGATCGTGCCCGCGACGTCGAAGACGCCGATGACGGCGAGCAGTCCGGCAGCGGCTGTGACGGGCATGCCGTGGTCGTGGGCGGCCGGTACGAAGTGCGTCTGGACCAGGCCGTTGGTGGAGGCGCCGCAGATCGCGAAGGTGCCCGCGAGCAGCCAGAACGGTCCGGTGCGGGCGGCCTTGACGAGGACGGTGAGGGTGCGGCGGGCAGCTCCCGTGACGGGGGCGGGCTTGGGCACATACGTAGTCGCCCCGTACGGCGCGAGGCCGACGTCCGCCGGGTGGTCGCGGAGCAGCAGCCACACGAAGGGGACGACGGCGAGCGCGGCCAGGGTCACGGTGATGGCGGCCGGGCGCCAGCCGTGGGCCTCGACCATCCAGGAGAGCAGCGGCAGGAAGATCAGCTGGCCGGAGGCGGAGGCCGCGGTCAGGATGCCGGTGACCAGGCCGCGGCGCTCGGTGAACCAGCGGTTGGTGACGGTCGCCGCGAACGCGAGCGCCATCGATCCGCTGCCCAGGCCGACCAACAGCCCCCAGTACAGGACGAGTTGCCAGGCATGGTGCATGAAGACGGTGAGCCCTGAACCGACCGCGATCACGGTCAGCGCGACGGCGACGACCTTACGGATGCCGAAGCGGTCCATCAGGGCGGCGGCGAAGGGCGCGGTCAGGCCGTAGAGCGCGAGGTTCACGGAGACCGCGGCGCCGATCGTGCCGCGCGACCAGTGGAACTCGCTGTGCAGCGGGTCGATGAGCAGTCCGGGCAGCGAGCGGAAGGCCGCCGCCCCGATGATCGTGACGAAGGCGACGGCCGCCACGAACCAGGCGCGGTGAATCCTGGGCTCGGCCTTCCGCCGGGGGGCGGGCGCGACTTGGGGGCTGTCGGTTGTCTGGGTCACGTCAGTCAGCCTGGCTGTACGAGTCTTCTCGTACGAGTGGCTGGAAGGTCACTGTTCGCAGGGATCGGGCCATGGGGCGGTTCGGGGGCGGGCCTGATTCATTCCCCACCCCGCCCCTTCCCGAGACCCTCCGGGGGTTGGAAAGGGGTGAAGCCAGGTTTCCTGGGGGCTCCGCCCCAGACCCCGTTCGCGCCTGAAGGGCGCTCGTCCTCAAACTCCCCCAAGGCCTTAAGGGCCAGGGGGGACCCCCATGACGGGCTGAAAATGCCAGTACTGGGCGGCACCAGTCCTGTTAGGGGCGCGGGGCTGTGACATTGTGCGGCTCCGCCGCGTGGGCGCGACCAGCCACAGACGACCCGCAGTCGAAAGCGGACCACACTCAGCCCCTCCGGCGTTTGAGGAGCGGGGGTCCGGGGGCAGCGCCCCCGGTAACGAACCTCAGCCCATCTCAACCCCCCGGAGGGTCTCGGGAAGGGGCGGGGTGGGGGAATGTCCCGACCGATCGGAGACTTGTCCGTCACAAGGCCGCAGGCCTGTCAGGCAACGGCGCAACCCATCACCCCGCCATCGAGGAGGACGCATGAACGAGGCCGCCCACGCACCACCCCACCGCGTCGTCGTCCTGGCCCTCGACGGTCTGCTCCCCTTCGAACTCGGCATCCCGCAGCGGATCTTCGGCCGCGCCGCGGACCCGGCGCGCGGGCCGCTCTACGAGGTGGTGACCTGCTCGATCCGCCCGCCGGGCCCGGTCCGTACCGACGCGGACTTCTCGATCCTGGTCGAGAACGGCCCTGAGGCGCTGGCCACCGCCGACACGGTCGTGATCCCGGCCTCGTACGAGCTCGGCCCGGTCTTCGAGGAGGGCGTGCTCACCCCCGAACTGGCCGCCGCCCTCTCCCTCGTACGCCCCGGCACGCGCATGGTGTCGATCTGCACCGGCGGCTACGTCCTGGCGGCCGCCGGCTATCTCGACGGGCGCCCGGCCGCCACGCACTGGGCCTCCGCCGCGCACTTCCAGCAGACCTTCCCCGCCGTGGACGTGGACCCGGAGGTCCTGTTCATCGACGACGGCGACGTGCTGACCTCGGCGGGCGTGGCCGCCGGGATCGACCTGTGCCTGCACATCGTGCGGCGCGACCACGGCTCGGCGGTCGCCAACGACGTGGCCCGGCGCACGGTCGTACCCCCGCACCGCCCGGGCGGCCAGTCCCAATTCATCCAACGCCCGGTCCCTGAGCCCCAGTTGGCGACGACGACGGCCGCGCGGGCCTGGGCGCTCGGCCGCCTGCACGAGCCGATCCAGCTGCGCGACCTGGCCGAACGGGAGGCGATGTCGGTCCGCACCTTCACCCGCCGGTTCCGCGAGGAGGTGGGCCTGAGCCCCGGCCAGTGGCTCACCCAACAACGCGTGGAACACGCCCGCCACCTCCTGGAATCCACCGACCTGTCGGTGGACGCGACAGCCCGCGCGGCAGGCTTCGGCACAGCGACGTCCCTGCGCCAGCACCTCCAGGCGGCCCTGGGCGTCCCCCCGACGGTCTACCGGCGTACGTTCCGGGCGGGGGCGGCGGGCTGAGATCGCGGCCGGCTGTTCTCGGCCTCGGCTAGAAGGTCAGCACCCCCCGGGCCACCCGCCCATGGTGCAGGTCGTCCGCTGCCTTCTCGAAGTCCTCGACGGGGTACGTCCTGGTGACCAGTTCGTCGAGGAGCAGGGCTCCCTTGCGGTACAGGTCGGCGTAGCGGGGGATGTCGCGCTGGGGGCGGGAGCTGCCGTAGCGGCAGCCCAGGATGGACTTGTCCAGGAACAGGGCGGCCGGCAGGAAGGACGCCTCCACCGTGGGGGCGGTCATGCCGAGGAGGATCGCCTGGCCGTGGCGGTCCAGGAGGTCGACGGCCGCGCGGACCAGGCCGGGGTGGCCCACGCACTCGAAGGCGTGGTCGGCGCCGGACGGCAGGATCTCGCGGACGCCCTCCGCCGAGGGCAGGAAGTGCGTCGCCCCGAACTGGCGGGCCAGCGCCTCCTTCGCCGGGTTGTTGTCGACGGCGACGATCACCGAGGCGCCCGCGATGCGCGCGCCCTGGATGACGTTGAGGCCGATCCCGCCCGTGCCGATGACCACGACCGTCTCGCCGATGTCCACCCTGGCCCGGTTGAGCACCGCGCCCACGCCCGTCAGCACCCCGCAGCCGATCAGCGCCGCCGACGCCAGCGGCACGTCCTCGGGGATCTTCACCGCCTGTACGGCCTTGACCAGGGTGCGTTCCGCGAACGCCGAGTTCGAGGCGAACTGGTACAGCGGGGCTCCGTCCCGCGAGAACGGGCGGCCCGGCATGCCGATCGCCTTGCGGCACATCGTCGGCCGACCCCGGTCGCACTCCGCGCACGCCCCGCAGTTGGCGAGCGTGGACAGCGCGACGTGGTCACCGGGCGCCACATGGCCGACCCCCGCGCCCACCGCCTCCACCACGCCCGCGCCCTCATGGCCGAGCACCACCGGCACCGGGAACGGGATCGTCCCGTCGATGACGGACAGGTCCGAGTGGCAAAGACCGGCCGCCGCGACGGCCACAAGGACCTCCCCCGGCCCCGGGTCCCGTATCTCCAGATCGTCGACGACCTGGCTCTGCTTCCCGTCGAAAACGACACCTCTCACGGAACACGGACCTCCTTCGGCAGGCCGAGCACGCGCTCGGCGATGATGGTGCGCTGAATCTCGTCCGAGCCGCCGTAGATCGTGTCGGCCCTGGTGAACAGGAACAGGTGCTGGAGCGGGTCGAGTGCGTACGGGCTCGACTCGTCCCAGTCGGCCGGCCCTACGGTGCCTGCCGCCCCCCGCACCGCCATCGCGAGCTCCCCGAGCCGCCGGTGCCACCCGCCCCAGAGCAGCTTGGCCACGCTGGGCGCCCCGGCGTCCCCTGAGCCTCCCAGCGTGCGGAGTGCGTTCCACCGCATGACCTTCAGCTCGGCCCACTGCTTGACGAGTTGCTCGCGGAGGGCGGGGTCTGCTACTGCGCCGCTGGAAATCGCCAGGCCGGTAACACGCTCCAACTCACCTACGAACCCCACCTGTTGGGCCAAAGTAGATACACCGCGTTCCAGTGCGAGCAGGCTCATGGCCACCTGCCAGCCGTTGCCCTCGCCGCCCACGAGGTGCTCGGCGCGGGCCTCGGCCCCGTCGAAGAACACCTCATTGAACTCGCTAGTCCCCGTCATCTGCCGGATCGGCCGGACCTCGATCCTGCCCGGCTGGTCCATCGGTACTAGGAGGAACGAGAGGCCGTGGTGGCGCCGCGAGCCCTCCCCGGTGCGGGCCAGCACGAAGCACCAGTCGGCCTCGCGGGCCAGCGAGGTCCAGATCTTCTGGCCGGTGATGCGGTACGTGCCGTCGCCATGGCGGTGGGCGGCAGTGCGGATCGCGGCCAGGTCGGAGCCGGCGCCGGGTTCGCTGTAGCCCTGGCACCACAGTTCCTCGCCGCGGGCGATGGGCGGCAGGAAGCGGTTCTTCTGTTCGGGGCTGCCGTGGGCGATGAGGGTGGGGGCGAGGAGGTTTTCGCCGATGTGGCCGGTGCGGGCGGGGGCCTGCGCCCGGGCGTACTCCTCTGCCCAGACGACCTGCTGGGTGAGGGTGGCGGTCCGGTTGCCGTACGCCGCGCCCGGCCAGCCGATGCCGATCCATCCGCCCTGCCCCAACTCCCGTTCCCAGTCAGGTGGTTGGCGAGCCAAGTGGGATGTCAGCCAGGTTCTTGCGTCCTGGCGGAACGCGTCGTCCTGGGGGCTGAAGCGGAAGTCCATGGCGCCTCCTGTGCCAGAGAGAGTTCCCCCGCGGCTCCGCCGCGGGGTCTCCGAGGGCGGGTTGGTTGCCCGCGTCCCGGCGGCCGACACCGGGGGCTCCGCCCCCGGACCCCCGCTCCTCAAACGCCGGAGGGGCTGGATACGCCCGTTATTCGGCTGCGGACGGTGCGTGGCTGGTCGCGCCCACGCGGCGGAGCCGCACAATGTCACAGCCCCGCGCCCCTAACAGCATCGATCCTGGCCAGCACCGGCATCTTCAGCCCGTCATGGGGGTCCCCCCTGGCCCTTAAGGCCTTGGGGGAGTTTGAGGACGAGCGCCCTTCAGGCGCGAACGGGGTCTGGGGCAGAGCCCCAGGACACGACCACCGGGCCGCACCCAGACATCTCACCCCCGGCGGGTTTCGGGAAGCGGCGGGATGGGGCATCCCGGGGTCTGAGGCGGAGCAGACGCACTACCCATTCGGCCGCTCCGAACCCGCCGCCGCCCGAGCCATCGCCTCCAGCTGCGCCAGCATCGGCATGGGATCCACCCCCACCGTCCCCGGCAGGAAATCCGCGATCCGTTCCGGGGTCCAGGCCTCCTCCGCGTACCCCGCGCGAAGCTCCCGCGGCTGGGCCCAGACCGCGATCTTGGGGCCCGCGATCGTGTACACCTGGCCGGTGATCCCCTCCTCCCGCGCCCGCGAGGACAGCAGGTACACCACGAGCGCCGCCACATCCTCCGGCGAGCCGATCTCCTTCAGCTCCATGGGGACGTTCGCCGACATCCGGGTTCGGGCAACAGGCGCCACCGCATTGGCAGTTACCCCGTATTTGTGCAGGCCGAGCGCGGCGCTCCGTACCAGCGAAATGATCCCCCCCTTCGCCGCGCTGTAGTTCGCCTGCGCCACACTCCCCTGGTGGTTCCCGCTGGTGAAGCCGATCAGCGTGCCCGAGCCCTGCTTGCGCATGACCGCCGACGCCGCCCGGAACACCGTGAACGTGCCCTTCAAGTGCGTGGCGACCACCGGGTCCCACTCCTCCTCGGACATGTTGAAGAGCATGCGTTCGCGCAGGATGCCCGCGACGCACACCACTCCGTCGATCCGCCCGTACTGGGCGAGCGCCGTGTCCACGATGCGCTGGCCGCCCGCCATCGTCGAGATGTCGTCGGCGACGGCCACCGCCTCGCCGCCCGCCGCGACGATCTCCTTGACCACCGCGTCGGCGATCTCGCTGCTGGGCTCGGCGCCCTCGATCGAGACGCCGTAGTCGTTGACGACGACCCTGGCTCCCTCGGCGGCCGCCGCCAGCGCGACGGCGCGGCCGATGCCCCGGCCCGCCCCCGTCACTGCGATGACCTTGCCTGCCAAGAAGTTCCCCACGTCCGGCCCCTTCCCGCGGTTTCTGACGGACCGTTAGATTCTATGACCCGTCAGATGCTCCACCACAAGCCCCCGGGAGGGACGCGTATGTCACTGCCGCCCGAGTTCCACGAAATCGCCAAACGCGTGAACAACTGGGGCCGTTGGGGGCCTGACGACGAAATCGGGACGCTCAATCACATCACCGACGAAGTGGCACGACAGGCCGCCGCGACCATCCGGTCCGGCCGCCGCATCCCCCTCGCCCTCCCCCTCCGGCAGGACGGCGTCCAGACCGGCGTCATCCCCGGGCGGGTCAATCCGCTGCACACCATGGTCCAGATCAACCAGGAGATCTTCGGCCCCGGCACCGTCGCGTGCAGCGACGACGCGGTGACCTTCGGGCTCCAGGCCGCCACCCACTGGGACGCCCTGACCCACGTCTCGCACTCGGGGAAGATCTACAACGGCCGGCCCGCCGCCACCATCACCCCGCACGGCGGCGCCGAGTTCAGCGGCATCGACAAGCCCGGCCACATCGTCTCGCGCGGGGTCCTGCTCGACGTGGCCCGGGCCAAGGGCCTGGACCGGCTCGAAGGCGGCCACGCGGTCACCCCCGAAGACCTGGCCGAGGCCGAGGAGTTCGCGGGGGTCACCGTGCACGCCGGGGACATCGTCCTCGTACGCACCGGGCAGATGCAGGTGTACCTGGCCGGGGACAAGCACGGCTACGGGTACCCCTCGCCGGGGCTCTCCGTCCGTACGCCCGAGTGGTTCCACGCGCGGGACGTCGCCGCCGTCGCCAACGACACCCTCACCTTCGAGATCTTCCCGCCCGAGATCGAGGACCTGTGGCTGCCCGTACACGCCCTGGATCTCGTCGAGATGGGCATGCTCCAGGGCCAGAACTGGAATCTGGAGGCCCTGTCGACCGCTTGCGCCGAGACGTCCCGGTACGCGTTCCTGCTGAGCGCCATGCCGGAACCCTTCGTCGGGGCGACCGGAACCCCCGTCGCGCCGATAGCGGTCCTCTAGCTCCGCGGGTGGATCCACGGGTGGCGGCGCCGCGTGCGCGCCCCGAGCGCGGCACCGTCGCCGCCACCCCGGCATCGGCGTACCGGCTCCGCTCCTCGTGTGCCCTGAGAGGAGCCTCGCCCTGATGGAGCTGACGCCGTGCCACGACCCGCACTCGCCGAGGCCGTGCAGAGTCCTCGGCGTCCCCTCGCGACGAATCGCTCATCCCAGAGTGATCAGGCCGACACCACGCGTCAACACCCACTGAAGGATTCGCGAGTTATGCCGTATTTGTGACAGCGCACGGGGGTTCGTACGCCCCGCCGCCGTACGCGCCGTCCGTGCGCCCCGAACGCTCCTTGAGCCCCGAGTGCCCCGAACGCTCCGGTGCCGACAGCGCCTCGGGCGCGTCGCGGTCCACCTCGCACCAGATCGACTTGCCCACGCCCTCGGCCCGCCAGCCCCAGCGGTCGGCGAGGCCGTCGACGAGTTCGAGGCCGCGCCCGTTGGTGTCGTCGCCCTGCGCATGGCGCGGCTTGGGCGGACAACAGCTGGTGTCGGCCACTTCGACCCGGACGGTGCCGCCCTCGGGGGGGCCGAGCAGCATCCGCAGCACCGCCGGACAGCCCGTGTGCACCACGGCGTTGGTGACGAGCTCCGAGATCAACAGGATCAAGGTCTCGGCACACGGCTCATCGAGCCCTATGCCGCATCCCGCCAACCGCGAGCGCGCCCACTTCCGGGCCCGGCCCACCTCGGCGGGATCCGGCCCGACCTCCAACTGCACCTGAAGCACCTGCACCGTTCACACCATCCGAACCGGCGGACACATCGCCTCGCGCCTCACAGGGACCACCATCGGGGTCACGGAACGTGATTCCCATGGGAGACAGCATGGTTGACGTACAGTCACCGCAACAAGCGCTTCGGGCATATTCCAGCGCGAAGGAGTATGCGTAGTGCATACTGTGCGGCTCACTTTGAGGGAAACCGAACGGAGGCGCGTACGACGCCTCCGGGCGGTGCGGGCGGCGTGCGGTCCCGGGCCCGGAGCCGCCGCACTGGCAACACCGGGAGAGCCGCGCCACACCACCACTCGCATCCCACGGAGAGTACCGGAGAGCGCCCCCGACTCCGGCTCGTGGCGAGCCCGCCGGGCCGCCGACCGTCAACGCATCGTGACCGTTCACCGTGCACGGGCCATCCGCTCGGCCCGGCCTACAGCGCCGCGGCGAGCGTCTCGGCCGCCTGCTCCGCCGACTGCCACTGCCCCGCCCGCACCCAGGCCCGCTTGAGGTGCAGATGCACATCGGCCTCCCAGGTGAACCCCATCCCGCCGTGCACCTGGAGACAGTCCCGCGCCCCCCGCACGGCCGCCTCGTCCGCGAGCAGCTTGGCCCCGGCGATCTCGTACGGGTCCTCGGTCACGGCCGCCGCGTAGACCGCCGCCCGCGCCACCTCGGTCCGTACGAGCATGTCCGCGCACAGGTGCTTCACGGCCTGGAAGGCACCCACCGGCTGTCCGAACTGTTCGCGCCCTCGCGCGTGTTGGACCGCGAGGTCGGTGCTGTGGCCCGCGCTGCCGAGTTGCTCGGCCGCGCTCAGGAGGACGGCCTCGACCACGGTGGCCGTACGGGTCCCGTGCGTGCGGTGCAGCGGCGTCAGCGGGTCGAGCGAGCGGATGGGGGTCGCCTCGCCGGCGTCTCCCTGTACGTGATCGGCTTCGTCCAGCCAGGCGACCAGAGCGCCGTCGACCCGGGTCACCACCGCCTCGCCGGTCGCCGCGCCTTCCACGGTCCCGGCCGCCAGGTGGGTCGCCACCAGCGGGCCCGGCAGCAGTGCCCGGCCCGCCTCCTCGAACACGAGCACCGCCTCGGGCAGCCCGAGCCCCACCCCGCCCTCGCGTTCGGGCAGCCGCAGGGCGAAGAACCCGGCGTCTCCCAACGCGCGCCACAGCGACCGGTCGAGGCTGGGCCGGTCCACCGCCGCCCGCAGCGCCTCCCGGTCGAACCGCGCCGCGAGCAGCTCGCGCATGCCCGCCTTCAACGCCCGCTGCTCGTCGGTGAGTTGGAAGTCCATCAGCGCCCCTTGGGCAGGCCGAGGATGCGCTCGGCGACGATGTTCCGCTGGATCTGCGACGTACCGGCGGCGATGGTGTACGAGAGCGACGACAGGCGGTCCAGGGTCCACTCGTGGTCGAGGTCCAGCGAGTCCGGGCCAAGGACCCGGGCGGCGGTGTCGTACAGCTCCTGGCGGGCGTGCGAGTAGCGCAGTTTGAAGACCGAGCCGCCGATGCCGGGGACGCCGCCGACGCGCTGCGACTCGCTCACGTTCCACTGGGTCAGCCGCCACAGGGCCGTGAACTGCGCGTTGAGCAGCCCGAGTTGGCGCCTGAGCGCCGGGTCGTCCCAGCTTCCGTTCTCCTTCGCCACCGCCGCGAGTCGGGCGAGCGTCCTGCGGCAGGCCACCACTTCCCCCACGAAGGCGGTGCCGCGCTCGAAGGACAGGGTCACCATCGTGACCCGCCAGCCGTCGTTCTCCGCGCCCACCCGGTTGGCGACCGGCACCCGCACCTCGTCGAGAAATACCTCGGCGAACTCGGCCGAACCGGCGAGCGTGCGCAACGGGCGGACCGTGACCCCGGGCGCGTCCATCGGCAGAGCCAGCCAGGTGATGCCCCGGTGCTTGGGCACCGCCGCGCTGATGGGCTCGGTGCGCACCAGCAGCTCGCACCAGTCCGCCACTTCGGCGTGCGAGGTCCAGATCTTCGAGCCGGTCACCACGTAGTCGTCGCCGTCGCGGACCGCGCGGGTGCGCAGCGCCGCGAGGTCGGAGCCCGCGTCCGGTTCGCTGAAGCCCTGGCACCAGATCTCGTCGCCGCGCAGCACCGGCGGCAGCCAGCGCGCCCGCTGCTCGGGGGTGCCCTCGGCGGCGATGGTGGGGCCCGCGTGCAGCAGCCCGACGAAGTTCGCGCCGACGTAGGGCGCGCCCGCCTTCTCGGTCTCCTCCAGGTAGATGAGGTGCTGCGTGGGCGTGGCGCCCCGGCCCCCGGCCGCCTCGGACCAGTGCAGGCCCGCGTACCCGGCGTCGTACAGCATCCGCTGCCAGGTGGTGTCGTACGCCCGGCGCGCCGGCCAGTCCAACGGGTCTGGTTTCGGTGGGAGTTTGGACAGCGAGACCGTCAGCCATTCGCGCAGCCCGGCCCGGAAGGCCTCCTCCTCGTCGGTGTACGTCAGGTCCATCAGCGGGCCCGGTCGCGGTCGAGATCGAGGCCCAGCATGCGGATCGCGTTGCCGCGCATCAGCTTGTAGACGGTCTCGTCGTCGAGGCCCTTCACGTGGTCGAGGGCGACCTCCTTGGTGTGCGGGAAGGTCGAGTCGACGTGCGGGTAGTCCGTCTCGAAGGTCGCATTGTCGCGGCCGACCACGTCCAGGGACGCCACCCCGTGCTTGTCGCGGAAGAAGCAGCAGAAGATCTGCCGGTAGTAGTACGTGGACGGCGGCTCGGGGATCAGATCGCGCACCCCGCCCCAGGCCCGGTGCTCCTCCCACACGTCGTCCGCGCGTTCCAGGGCGTACGGGATCCAGCCCATCTGCCCTTCGCTGTAGGCGAGTTTGAGGCTCGGGAACTTCACGAGCACCCCGCTGAACAGGAAGTCCATCATCGACGCCATCGCGTTGTTGAAGCTCAGCGAGGCCTGCACGGCGGGCGGGGCGTCGGGGGAGGCGGCGGGCATCTGCGAGCTGCTGCCGATGTGCATGTTGACCACCGTGCCGGTCTCCTGGCAGACGGCGAAGAACGGGTCCCAGTAGCCGGAGTGGATGGACGGCAGGCCGAGGTGCGTGGGGATCTCGGAGAACGTCACCGCGCGCACCCCGCGCGCGGCGTTGCGCCGGATCTCGGCGACGGCGAGGTCGATGTCCCACAGCGGGATGATGCAGAGCGGGACGAGCCGGCCCCCGCTGTCGCCGCACCACTCCTCGACCATCCAGTCGTTGTAGGCGCGGACACAGGCGAGGGCCACTTCCTTGTCCTGGGCCTCGGCGAAGGTCTGGCCGCAGAACCGCGGGAAGGTCGGGAAGCAGAGCGAGGCCTCGACGTGGTTGAGGTCCATGTCCGCCAGGCGCGCCTTGGGGTCCCAGCAGCCGCGCCGCATCTCGGCCCGGGTGATGCCTTCGAGGGTCATGTCGTCGCGGTCGAAGCCGACGGCGGCGATGTTGCGTTTGTACGGGACCTTCAGGTCCTCGTAGATCCACCAGTCGGTCGGCGGCCCGTCCGGGTCCATCGTGATCTGGTACTTGCCCGCCACGTACGCCAGTTCACCGATTCCGGCGGTCAGCGGCTGGGGTCCTCGGTCGCGGTACCTGGCGGGCAGCCAGACGTCGAAGAGATGGGCCGGTTCGATCACATGGTCGTCGACGCTGACGATCCGCGGCAGTTCGGTCATGAGGTCCCCTCCGCATATCTGATTGCCCATCAGATTTCAGGCTAGCCCTCCCGCCTCTGGACCAGCAAGGAGCGGAGGCCTACGCTCTCGCCAAATCTGACAGACCGTCAGCTTGATTGACCGTCAGCTCGGAGGCCCCGCATGACCGACACCGCACACACCCTGGGTTCCGCACGCACGCTGTGGGAGCTGATCGAACGCCGCGCCGAGCTCACCCCGGACCGCCCGGTCCTCCTCCAGGGGGAGCGCGCCCTCACCTTCGGCGCCCTGCGCGAACGCTGCGAACGGGTGGCGGCGGGCCTGTACGGCATGGGCGTACGGCCCGGAAGCGTGGTCGCCTGGCAGCTCCCGACCCGGATCGAGACGGCGGTCCTGTCGTTCGCCCTTGCCCGGCTCGGCGCGGTCCAGTCCCCGGTGATCCCGTTCTACCGGGACCGCGAGGTGGGCTTCGCGCTGCGCGAGTCGAAGGCGGAGTTCTTCGCGGTGCCGGGGGTGTGGCGCGGATTCGACCACACCGCGATGGCCCGACGGCTCGACGCCCGGGGAATCTTCGAGGCGTACGGCGAACTGCCTGACGGTGACCCGGAGTTGCTGCCGCCCCCGCCGGGCGACGGCACCTCCGTACGCTGGATCTACTGGACCTCCGGCACCACCTCCGACCCCAAGGGCGTGCTGCACACCGACCGTTCGCTGATCGCGGGCGGCTCCTGCCTCGCGCACGCGCTGCGCCTGTCGGCGGCCGACGTGGGCTCGATGGCCTTCCCGTTCGCCCACATAGCCGGGCCCGACTACACGGTGATGCTGCTGCTCTACGGCTTCCCCGCCGTGATGTTCGAGCACTTCGCGCTGCCGGACGCGCTGGAGGAGTACCGCCGCCACGGCGTCACGGTGGCCGGCGGCTCGACCGCCTTCTACTCGATGTTCCTGGCCGAGCAGCGCAAGCAGCCCGGCGAGAAGGTCATCCCGACGCTCCGGCTGCTCGCGGGCGGCGGCGCGCCGAAGCCGCCCGAGGTCTATCACGCGGTCGTACGGGAGATGGGCGTGCAGCTCACCCACGGGTACGGCATGACCGAAGTCCCGATGATCACGATGGGCGCCCCGGACGACACCGCCGAGAACCTGGCCACCACCGAGGGCTGCCCCCCGCCCGGCATGGAGATCCGCATCACCGACGAGGCCGGCAGGCCGGTGCCGCCCGGCGTCGACGGCGAAGTGCGGCTGCGCGGCGAGGCGGTGTGCCGGGGCTATCTCGACCCGGCCCAGTCGAAGACCGTCTTCGACGCCGACGGCTTCCTCATCACCGGCGACGTGGGTCATGTGCGGACCTCCGGACACCTCGTCCTGACCGGCCGCATCAAGGACATCATCATCCGCAAGGGCGAGAACATCTCCGCGAAGGAGATCGAGGATCTGCTGCACACGCACCCGGCGGTGGGCGATGCCGCCGTGGTCGGACTGCCGGATGCCGAGAGGGGCGAGCTGGTGTGCGCCGTCGTCGAACAGCCGCCCGGGGCAGGCGAGTTGACGCTTCCTCAGGTCACCTCCTACCTGCGCTCACAGGGGCTCTCGGTGCACAAGCTGCCCGAGCGGCTTGAGGTGGTGGAGGCTCTGCCGAGGAACGAGACACTGCGGAAGGTACTGAAATACAAGTTGCGGGAGCGCTTCGGCGGGGCATGAGCTCTGCGCCCTGCCACTCCCCCACGAGGACGGACCGCATGGAACTCACCCGCAGACACCTCATACTCGGCGCCGCCGCCGTCTCCGCGACCACGCTCGTCCCGGCCACCGCCCACGCCGCCGTACGGCCGCGTGCGAGCGCGGACCCCGCCAACTGGATGGCGGCGCTGCCCGACAGCCGGTCCCTGCTGCGCATGACGATCCCGGGAACGCACGACTCCTGCTGCACGAACCCGAGCAACGGCACCGAGTGGTCGCACACCCAGAACTGGGGTCTCACCCAGCAGTTGCAGGAGGGCATCCGCTTCTTCGACATCCGGGCCAACGGGCTCGAAGGCCATCTGAACGACGCCTTCGGGATCTACCACGCCGCCTTCTACCAGGGCATGACGTTCGGCGACGTGCTCACCCAGAGCGCGGCCTTCCTCGACAGCCACCCCGGCGAAGTCCTCCTCATGCGGCTCAAGAAGGAGGACGGTACGAACAACGACGTCGGCGCCAACTTCAAGAACGTCCTCAACGTGTACCTCGACCAGAAGGGCTGGCGGTCCCGGTTCCTGATCACCGACCGGGTGCCCACGCTCGGCGAGGCGCGCGGGAAGATCGTGCTGCTCGCCCAGTTCGACAACGACTGGCCGGTGCTGCAATGGCCGGGCGGCGACAACGACTTCCTGTCCAACCAGTACATCAAGCTCCAGGACGTCTACCAGGGCCTGTCCTGGCCGTCGAAGAAGACCGCCAAGGTGACCCAGCAGTTCGACAACGCCTACAACGACCAGAACTCCGCGCAGCTCTACATCAACTTCACGAGCTACGCGGGCGGTGGCTGGCCCAAGGTCAACGCGGACGCGATCATGCCCGGCGTACAGAGCTATCTCGCCGCTCGCCTGAGCCGGCAGACCCACCTGGGCGTCGTCCCGATGGACTTCCCCGACTTCCACTCGGACACCCTGCGCACACTGATCGACTGGAACTGGCACTGAGCCCCGACGGGCGTCCCGCTACGGCATCGTCGTGAAGTAGGCCGTGAACGCGGTCACCGCGTCCGGTTCGGTGATGCGGCCGTCGGCGTCCTCGTCCAGGGTCACGGCCACGTCCGCCGCGACCCCGGGCGAGACGCCGAGGGCCCGCAGCGCGCGCTCGGCGTCGGGCACGGCCACCGTGCCGACGCCGGCCGTGTCGGCCACCGCGAACGCGGCGTGCAGGAACGGCCGGGCGATCTCGGTGAACCCGGTCGTGCGGTCCCGCAGCCGTTTGAGGGCGCCGCCCACGAACTCCTGCCGGGTCACCCGCTGGTCGCCGTCCACGTCCGCGATCCCGGCCAGGCCCTGCCACAGCGCCTCGGCACCGCCGTACAGCGCCTGCCCCTTGTCGCAGCGGGCCGTCGTGTCGAACTCGGAGAGCAGCGCCGCCGCCGCCGTCGAGAAGTCCTCGCGATCGATCCAGCCGTTGCCGTCCTGGTCGAAGGAGGCGAAACGGGCGGCCACCCTGCGCTCGTACTCCGCACTCTCGGGACTGTTCATACTGTCCATGTCCGGAGCGTACGACTCACGGCGGCTGGGCGAGAGGGTTACGCGGAGGAGTACCGCAGGGGGTGTCTTCAGGGGGACTTCTTTACGCGGGGAGCGGCTCGGCTTTACGCGGAGAGCGGCTCCGCCAAGTCGTCGGCGGCCGAACCCACGTCCCCGTACACCTCGAACAGGCGGCGCACCCCGAGCGCGGCGAGCACCTTGTTCACATGGCTGCCGTCCAGGGCGCCGCGCGCGGGCAGGATCAGGCGCAGCCGGCCCTGGCAGGAGCGCATCAGGCGGCGGGCCGCTATCAGCACGCCCACGCCGCTCGAATCGCAGAACTGCACGCCGGACAGGTCCAGGACCACATCGCGGCGGCCCTCGGCGACCGCCTCGTGCACCTGCCGGCGCAGTCTGGGCGCGGTGACCAGGTCCAGCTCGCCGCTCACCCGCAGCACCGTCCACGTGCCCTGCTCGGCCTCGTCCACTCTCAGCGCCACGCCGCCGGCCCCTCTCTGTGCTGCCGTGCCCCCTCCTTGCGCGGCTGCCCCGACCGGCTCCCGCGAAACACGCCATTACCACCGGGCACCTTCGCGGGGGCGTAATTGACGCAAACCTCCGTGCATTGTCAGCCCGTCGCATTACATTCGTAAGGACACAGGGACGGGCGCACAGGGGCACACGCGGGGAACGACAGGGTTGGGGAGCCTATGCCGAAGGACGCACCACCTCGGTGGGACCGCCGGATGCAGCAGCGCCTCGCGCGCGGCGAGGCGGCGGCGCTCGGCGAGCTGTACGACCGCTTCGCCTCGCTCGTGCACAGCCTCGCCCACCGCGTGCTCAGCGACGAGGACGCGGCCGACCAGATCACCCGCGAGGTCTTCGGCTACGTGTGGGAGAACCCGGACGCCTACGACCCCAAGCTGGGCTCGATGCGCTCCTGGGTCGCCAAGCTCACCCAGCGCCAGGCCGTGCAGCGCCTGCGCCAGTCCGAGGCGTCCACGTACGCGGAGAACGGCGGGTGCTCGACCGAGGAGCTGGAGCAGAAGGTGCGGCGGGCCTCGGCCGCGGCCCGCGCCGACTACATCGTCACCTCGATGCCCGCCCCGCTGCGCGCCGCCCTGGAGCTGGCCTACTTCCAGCGCCGCGACTACCGGCAGGCCGCCGCCGACCTCAGCATCACCGAGGACGAGGCGCGCCGGCGCCTGCGGCTCGGCCTGCAACTGCTCTCCTCGGCCAACACCCGGCCGCCGGAAGGAGCCGCACCGCCCGGATACGGACGGGCGCTGTGACGGGGCCCATGGAGCAGGGCGAGCCCACGCCCGACGACGAGAACACGCCGCGCATACCGTCACCACGGGCGGCGGGCGACGACCTGACGGGCGGCGAGCGTGGCGGATCCGGCACGTTCGTGCCCGGGCCACGCGAGGGTAACCGTTTCACCCCGCCGGAGCCGGATCCGCAGGCTTCGATGGACGCGGCACCGCACTCCGTACCGGAGCCGGAGCCGCAAGCCGTCCCCGAGCCGGAAGCCACGGTGCACGAAGCCCCCACCGCCGACCCGCCCTCGCACACCGTCCTGAAGTCGCTGCTCGGTGCCTGGGCCCTTGCCGCGTGCTCCGCCGAGGAGACTGACGCCGTCGAGGCGCACCTCACCGAGTGCGCGCCCTGCGCCGACGAGGCGCTGCGGCTGCGCGACGCGGTGGGGCTGCTGCACACCGAGCGCAGCCTCGACCTGGACCCGATGCTGCGCTCCCGCGTCCTGGAGAACTGCCTCGGCCGGCGCCCGGCCCGCATTCCGGTGCCCGCGTGGGCGGCCCCGTACGACGCGGAGACCGCCCGGCTCGACGCGCTGCTCAACGACTTCGGGGACGCCGAATGGCACGCTCCGGTGCGGCTGAAGTGGTTCGAGCAGGAGCGGCGGGCCACTCGCCGGACGACGGTCGCGGGGGTCATCGGACACCTGATGGCCGTCGACGCGCTCGTCGCGACCGCGCTCGGGCTCGACGAGCCGGTGCCGCTGGACCCCGAGGCCGCCGCGGCCGGGCCGACCGCGCGCACCGAGGCCCTGTGGCGGGCCGGGCAGTACCCGCTGACCCGCACGGTCCGCGAGCCCTGGCGCGAGCAGTCCCACACGCTGATCCGCACGGTGTCGTTCGCGGGCCGGGGCGTGGCCGAACTGGCCGTCCCCTACGGGGAGTTCGCGCTGCCGTTGCAGGACGCGATGCTCGACCGGGCCTTCGAGTGCTGGATCCACGCCGGTGACATCGCGGAGGCCGTGGACTATCCGTACGACCCGCCGTCCGGGGCCCATCTGCACCGCATGATCGACTTGGCGGCCCGGGTCCTGCCCACCACGCTGGCCGGCCGCCGCCGGGCGGGCCTCGCGGCGCCCGCGCGGGGGCTCGTCACGGCGGGCTCGCCGGGCCGTTCGCTGCGCCTGGAGATCGAAGGGGTGGGCGGCGGCGACTGGCACATCCCGCTCGACTCGCCGGCGGCCGTCGCCTCGCCCGAGCACGAGGTGGCCCATGTAGCCCTGGACGGCGTGGAGTTCTGCAAGCTGGCCGCGGGCCATGTGCCGCCCGAGGACGCGGCGGTGGGCCAGCTCGGCGACCGCGAGGCCATCAGGGACGTCCTGTTCGCGGCCGCGTCACTGAGCCGGCTCTGAGCCCTCAGGGGCTGCTCGGGCGCGGCTTACGCGAAGACGACCGTGCGGCGGCCGTTGAGCAGGATGCGGTGCTCGGCGTGCCACTTGACCGCCCGCGCAAGCGCCTGGCATTCGACGTCCCGGCCGATCGCGACGAGCTGGGCCGGAGTGACCTCGTGCCCGACGCGCTCCACCTCCTGCTCGATGATCGGCCCCTCGTCGAGGTCGGCCGTCACGTAGTGGGCGGTCGCGCCGATCAGCTTCACACCGCGCGCGTGCGCCTGGTGGTAGGGCTTGGCACCCTTGAAGCTCGGCAGGAACGAGTGGTGGATGTTGATGATCCGCCCGCTGAGCTGCTTGCACAGATCGTCGGAGAGCACCTGCATGTACCGGGCGAGCACGACCAGCTCGACCCGCTCCTCACGCACCAGCTCCACCAGCTGCGCCTCGGCCGCGGCCTTGGTGTCCTTGGTGACCGGGATGTGGTGGAAGGGCACGTCGTAGGAGGCGACGAGCTCGGCGAAGTCGGTGTGGTTGGAGACGACCGTCGCGATCTCCACCGGCAGCGCGCCGGACTGGGAGCGGAACAGCAGGTCGTTCAGGCAGTGCCCGAACTTCGACACCATGAGGATGATCCGCATCCGCTCCTCGGGGCGGTGGATCTGCCAGTCCATCTGGAAGGAGTCGCCGACGGCCGCGAAGCTGGCGCGCAGCTTGTCGACGGTCACCGGGGCCTCGGCCGAGAAGTGGACGCGCATGAAGAAGAGACCCGTGTCGCGGTCCCCGAACTGCTGACTGTCCTCGATGTTGCATCCGGTGATGAACAGATAGCTCGACACGGCATGCACGATGCCCTGTTTGTCCGGACAGGAGAGCGTGAGGACGTACTGGTCAGTCATCCAGGCAGGATGCCACAACCGGGCACCCCGGCGGCTCCCGGACCAGGATCCGGACCTCAGGCCGAGCGGGTCAGGATCCTCAGTACTTCGAGGGAGCGCGGCGGCGCGTCGGGGTCCTCGCCGTCGCTCTGCGCGAGCCGCACGTGCGCCTCACGCGCCGCCCGCACCGCCTCGGGCCAGGCGTGGTGGGCGAGGTAGGCGGAGACGGGTGCGTCGGCGCCGACCTGGTGCATGATGCGCAGCACCCGCAGGACGGCGACGTCGACGAGGGCCGCCTCGCCCGAGTCCCGGAAGATCGTGCCGACGTACTTCTCGGCGGACCAGTTGTCCAGCCAGGTGTCCTCGACCAGGCGGTACACGGCGTCGGTGACGTCCCCGAACCCTTCGCGCCCGGCCAGCCAGGTCTCCTCGTGGAAGACGGGGTCGGAGAGCATGTGCAGCGCGGACCGTACGTTCGTACGCCAGCGCCACCACGGCATGTCATTCAACGGCATGCCGCCCATGGTGGAGGAGCGACGGCCGCGACGGGAAGGGCTTGCTGAACCTTGCTGCACATTTTCGATCGTACGTTCCCCACAACCCTCGCCCGACCGGCCCCCGCAATTCACCTGTACGTCACCCTGCGTTGAAGCATGCTCACTTTCCCGTTACCCGTGGGGCGGAAGTGTGTGGGCACATGACCGGTTACGGATGGCAGCGTCCTCGGGGCTCGACCAGGCCCCGCCGCTCGATCAGTTCGATCAGCACGACGGCCACCGTGTTCGCCGCGTGTTCGGCGGTGGGCGCCGGTCTGCTGACCGGCTGCGGTGTACTCCCTGGAGTCGCGGGGGGCTCCAGGGAGCCCATCACCGTCATGACCTGGGCGCCCGACGGCACCTCCGCCACCAACACCCCCGGCATGCCCGCCATGGCCAAGGCGTTCGCCCGCTGGGTCAACGCCAACGGCGGCATCGACGGGCACGAGCTGAACGTCCTCACCTGCAACGAGCACAACACGGCGACCGGCGCCTCGGACTGCGCACGCCGCGCGGTGAAGGAGAACGCGGTCGCGGTCGTCGGCTCCTACAGCCAGTACGGCAGCGCCTTCATGCCCTCCCTTGAGGTGGCCGGCATCCCCTATCTCGGCGGATACGGCATATCCGACCAGGAGTTCACCAGCGCGCTGTCCTACCCCGTCAACGGCGGCCAGGCCGCCCTCATCGCGGGCAGCGGCCAACAGCTCGCCCCGGACTGCGAACAGGTCTCCCTGGTACGCCCCGACACCATCTCCGGCGACGTCCTGCCGACCCTGCTGAACGCCGGACTGCTCGCCGCGCACCGCAAGCCCGTCACCGACATCCGTACGACCGAGGACGCCAGCGACTACACCGCCGAGGCCCAGCGCGCGCTCGCGCAGGCCGGGGCCGATCCGGCGCTCGTGGGACGGATCGGCAAGAAGGCGGCCGAGCAGAAGGCGAAGAAGGGCTGCGTGACGGCCGTGCTCGGCGACCGCACGGAAACCTTCTTCGACTCCTTCCGGCGGGTGGAGAGCGACGACCAGAAGGTGCGCGTCGCCTCGGTCATCGGCTCGCTCGGCCAGCCGCTCGTCGACCGCACCGGCGGCAAGGACGGCCCCTTCGAGGG
Source organism: Streptomyces sp. NBC_00212 (assembly GCF_045206365.1). NCBI lineage: Bacteria > Bacillati > Actinomycetota > Actinomycetes > Kitasatosporales > Streptomycetaceae > Streptomyces > Streptomyces sp. NBC_00212. Next base: position 4,926,318 of record NZ_CP108115.1, on the reverse strand, counting down.
CGCGTACGTGACCGGCTGGTACCCGGAGGCCGACGATCCGCGCTGGGACCCGATGAAGAAGGTCATCCGCGAACAGGCCTTCGGGGACGACGCGATCGACGCGGCGGACGCGGGGGTGCAGACCACCTGGATCGCGTACACGGTCCTGAAGAAGATCGTCGAGTCCCTCGGCCAGGACTCGGTCCGCGCGGTGGACGTGGTGCGCGCGCTCAACAAGGGCGTCAGCGTGAACACCGGCGGCCTCACCCCCGACCTGCGCTGGCGCTTCGAAGACATGCTGGCGGCCCCGGACTTCCCGCGCATCGTGAACCGCCAGGTGACGTTCCAGGTGGTGAAGGACGGCCGCCTGGTTTCCCTGAAGGGGGGCTTCACGGACGTGAGTTCAACCCTGGAGAACTCGGCGGCGAACGGCTGACCATCCACCTGCCTAGAGCTGGGTAGCCCCCCGCTTGGTCAGGTTCCACTTGGTGGCTATCGCGTTCCACAGCCCAGCAGCCTCCTGCTTGGACTTGGTCGCCTCCCCGGAAGCCTTGTCCCCCTGCCCGGCGTCCTTCGTCCGCTTCGCGTGCCCGCCCTTGCAGCTCTTCCCCTTGTCCCCGGCGATCGCGTCCGACCACGCCGCGTAGGAGTTGTCCGCGGCCGCCGAGGACTGCCAGGCCTTGGTGAGCGCGGCGGAGAGCTGGTCGTGGTTGGGCAGCTTGTCGACGGAGAGCTGGCCGAGCCGCGTCACCAGGTCGCCGCGCTGCTTCGCGGCGGAACGCAGCGAGGCTGACGCCTGGTCGAGCTTGTCGCACTTGCGGATGTCGGCGACCGCGCCGATCACCGCGTCCCGGCTGCTGCCACTGTCGGCGAGCAGCTTGTCGAGCGCCTCGGCCTGCGCCTTGGCGGGGTCGTCACCGGGCTTGGCGCCGCCGCCGTCGCCGGTGGCGGGCGAACTGACGGCCGCGGGCTGCTTGTCGTCCTTCTTGTCGTCCCCGCCGCTCAGGAGCGCGCCCGCGCCGAGCCCGATGGCCGCGCAGCCGACGACGACGGCGGCGATGACGCCGACGGGCGCCTTGCGCCGGGGCGCCTCCGGCTCGTACCCGGACTGCTGGCCCGCGGGCTCCTGGTACGGGGGCTGGGCGGCGAACTGCGGCTGCTGCTGGAACTGCGGGGCCGGGGCCTGCGGCGGCTGGTAGGGCGCCTGCTGCTGCGGCCGGTTCAGCGGTACGGAGGGCTGGAAGCGGGGCAACTGCGCGGACCCGTCGCCCTGTTGGGGCGGGCCGTCGGCCCGGAAGAGGCTGTCGAACTCGGCGGGGGGCTGCCGGTCGCCCGGCGCCCCAGGACGTATCCCGTACGGGGCGTCCTGCGGGGCCGGCGGCACCGGCGGCAGGACCTGGGTCGGGTCGGCGCCCGGAGCCTGGGCCCCGAGGAAGTGGTTCGGCTCACCGGCGTGCTCGGGCGGCAGCGCGCCGGGCCCGCCCGCCACCGGGGCGAGGTACTGCGTCGCCTCACCACCGGAGCCGCCCGGATTGCCCGGCACGGGCGCGATGTACTGCGTCGCCTCACTGCCGGAGTTGCCCGGATTGCCCGGCACGGGGGCGAGGTACTGCGTCGCCTCACTGCCGGAGTTCCCCGGCACGGGGGCGAGGTACTGCGTCGCCTCACTGCCGGAGTTCCCCGGCACGGGGGCTATGTACTGCGTGGCTTCCGCATCGCCGTTCCCGGCCGGCACCGGCGCGAGGAACTGCGTGGCCTCACCGCCGGAGCTGCCCGGGTTGCCCGGCATGTGCGCTATGTACTGGGTCGCCTCCGCGTCCCCGCCGCCGTTCTCGGGCGGCAGGGGCTGCCCGAAGGTCGCCGGTCCCTGCGGGGGCGCGACGGGAGGCGGCTGGGAGGCCTGGCCCTGCGGGCCCCAGGGCTGACCCCAGGGCTGGGCTCCAGGAGGCGCCGGCAGCGGCTCCCCGGCGCGGGGGCCGCTTCCGTCGGCGGGCAGCACGACACCCTCGTGCGCGGGCCGCACAGCCGGAAGCTGCGGCTCGTCACCCTGTCGGCTCTGCGTCACCGGAACTCCTGTACGTGGACCTACGGAATCGTCGGTTCACGCTACCGGGTCCCCCCACGCCCTTGCCAAGCCCTCCCTCAACCCCGCCCACTCAGGCCCGCCGGATCTCCGGACCCGCACCCCGCTCAGGCCGCCTGGACCTCCAGGCGCTCCCCGAACTCCCGCACCGCGGGCTCGTCCCCGAACGGCTCCAGGCGCAGCTGGAGGTCCTCCAGGTAGTCCGCGCCCCGGTTGGAACGCAGCGTGGACAGGAGCTCCACCGCCCGCGTCCCCGTCGCGCACGCCTCCTCGACCTCGCGCTGCTGGACCTGCGCGCTGGCCAGCAGGATGAGCCCGATGGCGCGCCGCCTGGCCCGCGACTCGGGGTGCCCGGCCAGCGACTCCTCGGCCCGCCGCGCGGCGGCCTCCGACTGGCCCAAGTCCCGGTGGCAGTGGGCGAGTTCGTCCGCCAGGTAGGCCTGGTCGAAGTGCGCGATCCAGCTCGGGTCGTCGCCGGATTCGGGGTCCGCCGCGTCCAGCGCGGTGAGCGCCCGGCCCGCCACCGCCTGGCAGGTCCGGGCGTCGCCGAGCAGCGCGTGCCCGCGCGCCTCGGCGGCGTAGAACATGGCCTCGGCGCGCGGCGTGACCCGGCCCCTCGCACCCTCCTGCGCGGCCCGCGCCAGTTGGGCGATCTCGCGCGGATTGCCGAGCTGGGCGGCGAGGTGGCTCATGGACGCGGCCAGGACATATCCGCCGTAACCCCGGTCGTCGGCCGCCTGGGCGAGGCGCAGCGCCTGGATGTAGTAGCGCTGGGCGAGGCCCGGCTGGCCGGTGTCGACGGCCATGTACCCGGCGAGTTCGGTGAGCCGGGCCACCGCCGCGAACAACTGCCGCCCCACGGACTCCCGGTAGGACCCGGCGAGCAGCCCGGACACGACGCTGTTGAGGTAGTGCACGACGACGGGCCGCACATGGCCGGCCCCGAACCGGTGGTCCAGCTGCACCAGCGCGTCCGTCATCGCCTTGACGGCCTCGACGTCGGCGGCGCCGACCCGCTGCCCCGCGCTGCGCGCGACCTGCGCGTCGGCCCCGGTGATCAGCCAGTCCCGGCTCGGCTCGACCAGCGCCGAGGCCGCGACGGTGGAGCCGGACAGGAAGTCGCGGCGCCCCACGTCGCTGCGCCACAGCTCGCAGACCTGCTCGATCGCGCCGAGGACGGTGGGCGAGAACTGGAGCCCCACCCCCGACGCGAGGTTCTTGCCGTTGGCCATGCCGATCTCGTCGATCGTGACCGTACGGCCCAGCTTGCGGCCGAGCGCCTCCGCGATGATCCCCGGCGCCCGCCCCCTCGGCTGCTGTCCGCGCAGCCAGCGCGCCACGGACGTCTTGTCGTAGCGCAGGTCGAGACCCCGCTCCGCGCCGACCATGTTCACGCGGCGGGCGAGGCCGGCGTTGGAACATCCGGCTTCCTGGATGAGTGCCTGCAGCCGTTCATTGGGCTGGCGGGCGACGAGCGGCCTGGCTGCCATGTGAACCCCCTGGAGCGGCAGTGATCAGCACAGTGATCACTGCCCTGCGAATATGCAGAGAAACGAGGGGAATCGGGAATATGGCGTCATTGGCAGAATTCCCGTGTGCTTCCCCCGCATATGGCTACCCTGGCGCCGACACGCAGCCCCACGCGCGCCCCCGTCCATGCACCCATGCGCCCCATATGCAGGACCGATCCCGCTGATCCCACGCTCGCCGAGCCCGTAACCCTCGGTGGCGGCCGGAGTTGAGCCCGTCGTGGAAGAAACCATCACAGGCACGGGCACGGATACGGAATCCGCACAGATCCCCAAGCAGCGCGGCGAACAGCTCCTGGACAGCGCCGTACGGTACGCGGAGGAGCGGCACTGGGACGTCTTCCCCGGCACCTCCCTGGAGGCCGACGAGGGCGTCGAGCGCTGCTCGTGCGGTGACCCGGCGTGCCCGAAACCGGGCGCGCACCCGGCCCGGCCGGACTGGGCGACGCAGGCCACCGGCAGTGCGGTCGCGGCCCGCCGCCTGTGGTCCAAGCAACCCCGGTCCTCGATCCTGCTTCCCACCGGGCGCACCTTCGACGCCATCGACGTACCGGAGTCGGCCGGGTTCCTCGCGCTTGCCCGCATGGAGCGGATGGAGCTCACGCTCGGCCCGGTCACCTGCACCCCGGACCGCCGGATGCTGTTCTTCGTCCTGCCGGGCGCGGGCGCCAAAGTCCCGGATCTCGTACGGAAGTTGGGGTGGACGCCCGCCTCGGTCGACCTCGTCACCCGCGGCGAGGGCGACTACGTGGCGGCGCCGCCGACCCGCATCGGCGGCTCGGGCGCGGTGCAGTGGGCACGCCGCCCCACCCCCGCCAACCGCTGGCTGCCGGACGCCGAGGAACTGATCAGCCCCCTCGCCTACGCCTGCGGCCGCGAAGCCGCCGACGCAAGGGCCCGCCGCCCCTAGGGCGTATCCGGCGGGCCTCGTCTGGGACGCGAGGGGCTGGCACGCACATCTGCGGCGTTGTCGTCAGTTGCCGACGCTCCGCGTCGCCGCCTTCCTCCGCCTTGCAGCTGCACGCACCGGGCCCTCGCTCACCGGTACCTGAAGTCACCCCACCCAGCGGTCGACCAGGCTCGCCGGATACGCCCTAGCGCAACCGGTGCATCCGGCTCCTATGGTGTCCAGGTAGGCACCATCACGGGGACGAAAGGCACCACCATGCCGGACCAGGCATTCGAGGAAACGGCGGACACGGCGGGCGGAGCGCGTACGGCGCCGCCCGCCGTCCGCGTTCAAGGGCTGTGGAAGCGCTTCGGTGAGCAGATCGCCGTCGCGGGGATCGATCTGGAGCTGCCCGCGGGCAAGTTCATCGGTCTGGTCGGCCCGAACGGCGCGGGCAAGACCACCACCCTGTCCATGGTGACCGGGCTGCTCAGGCCCGACCAGGGCACGGTCGAGGTCGGCGGGCACGACGTGTGGCGCGACCCGGTCGCCGTGAAGTCCCGCATCGGCGTACTGCCGGAGGGCCTGCGCCTGTTCGAGCGGCTCTCGGGACGCGAGCTCCTCGGCTACTCGGGCCGGCTGCGCGGACTGCCCGGCGCCGAGGTCGACAAGCGGGCCGCCCAGCTCCTGGACGTGCTGGACCTCGCGGGCGCCCAGCACAAGCTCGTCGTCGACTACTCGACCGGCATGCGCAAGAAGATCGGGCTCGCGGCCGCCCTGCTGCACAATCCCGAAGTCCTGTTCCTGGACGAGCCGTTCGAGGGCGTCGACCCGGTGTCCGCCCAGACCATCCGCGGCGTCCTGGAGCGCTACACCGCCTCCGGCGCCACCGTCGTCTTCTCCAGCCACGTCATGGAGCTCGTCGAGTCGCTGTGCGACTGGGTCGCCGTGATGGCCGCGGGCCGCATCCGCGCCCAGGGCACCCTGGCCGAGGTGCGCGGCGACGCCTCCTCGCTGCAGAACGCCTTCCTCGAACTCGTCGGCGCGAACGGCCGCGACACCGGGGACTCCCTCGACTGGCTCGGCGGCGGTACCCGATGACCGTGTCCTCTCAAAACGCCGCCGCCCTGACCCCCGTCTTCGTACGCCTCAAGCTGTCGCTGCTCAAGAACGGACTGCGACAGTCCGGCGGCCGCCGGGCCGCCTACATCACCTCCGCGGTCCTCGCCCTGCTCTTCGCGGCGCTGCAACTGCTCGGCCTGATCGCGCTGCGCGGCAACGCGCACGCGGCCACCGTGGGCGTGCTCGGCGTGGCTCTGCTGGCCATCGGCTGGACCGTGATGCCGCTGTTCTTCCCGAGCGGCGACGAGACCCTGGACCCGACCCGGCTGGTCATGCTGCCGCTGCGGCCGCAGCCGCTGGTCGGCGCGCTGCTCGCCGCTTCCCTGGTCGGCATCGGGCCGCTGTTCACGCTCTGCCTGATCCTCGGTTCGGCGATCGCCGTGGCGCACGGGGCGGGCGCGGCCGTGGTCGCGGTCCTCGCGGTTCCGCTCGCGCTGCTCGTGTGCGTGGCGCTGGCCCGCGCGGTCGCCGCCGCCAACACGCGGCTGCTCACCTCGCGCAAGGGCCGCGACCTCGCGGTGCTGAGCGGCCTGGTCATCGCGGTCGGCGTCCAGTTCGTGAACTTCGGCGCGCAGCGGCTCGGCAGGACCGGCGGGCTCTCCGCGCTCGACCCGGTCGCCGACGTGGTGCGCTGGCTGCCGCCGGCCTCCGCGATCGGCGCGATCGACTCGGCGGGCGAGGGCGCGTACGGCCGCGCGGCACTCCAACTCCTCATCTCCGTGGGCGCGTTGGGGGTTCTCCTGTACGCCTGGCAGCGCTCGCTGGTGAAGCTGATGACCACGCCGGACGGCTCGACGCTCGCCGCCTCGGACGCCTCCCGCAAGGAGTCCGGCGGCAAGGGCCTCACCTCGCTGCTCCCCGAGGGCCGCACCGGCACCGTGATGCTGCGTACGCTGCGCTACGCCTGGCGGGACCCCAAGACCAAGGCGGCGTGGATCACCTCGCTCGCGATCGGCCTGATCGTGCCGGTCTTCAACGCCCTCCAGGGCAGCGGGACCGTCTACTTCGCCTGCTTCGCCACCGGCATGCTCGGTGTGCAGATGTACAACCAGTTCGGGCAGGACACCTCGGCGTTCTGGATGGTGCTCCAGACCATCTCCTCGACCCGGGACGCCTATCTGGAGCTGCGCGCACGGGCGTTCGCGCTGCTGCTCGTGACGCTTCCGTACACGCTGCTCGTGGCCGCCGTGACGGCCGGGCTGCTCGGCGGCTGGGCGAAGCTGCCCGAGGTCATCGGGCTCGCTCTCTCGCTGCTCGGCGCGATGCTGGCGACGGGCTCGGTGGCGTCGGCGACGCTGGCGTACTCGATCCCGCAGGACAGCCGCAAGAACGTGGCACCGGGGCAGGGCGGCATCGCGGCCCTGTCGATCCTCGGCGGGATGGTGGTGGGCGCGCTGCTCTGCGCCCCGATGATCGCCCTCGCGATCTGGCTGCACGTCTCCGGCAACCACGGCTCCCTGTGGCTGCTGCTGCCGTTGGGCGCGGCGTACGGGGCACTGATCGCCTGGGCGGGCCTGAAGGTGGCGGCGCCGCGCACGGCGGACCGGCTGCCGGAGATCCTGTCGGCGGTCAGCACGGGCTAAGGCCTGTGACATGGGTGCGGCTCCGCCGCGTGGGCGCGGGGCGGGGCGGGGTTACGGGGTGAGCACCCCGTCGAGGAACGGCTCGATCGCGGTGCGCCAGCCCTCGGGCTGGTCGTAGTGGACGAGGTGGCCGGCATCGGCCACCTCGGCGTACTGGCCGCGCGGCAGGACCCGGACCATCTCCTGCGCCTCGGCCCGGCCCAGCTCCCCGTCCAGGCCCCGCACCACGAGCGCGGGGCAGTCGACCTGGGCGAGCTCCTCCCAGTGGGCGTCGTACACCCAGGTCTCGCGGGAGGTCAGCATCTGGCGGCGGGAGAACACCGGGCGCCAGCCGTCGGCCCGCTCGGCCATGACCTCGGCGAAGAACTCGCCCCGGGCGGGGCTGGGCCGCTCGACCCACGGATCGTCCTCGCCGAACCACTTGCGTACGTCGGCGAGCGTGGCGAAGGGCACCGGCCAGGACTTGAACCAGTCCTCCCACTCGCGCTGCGAGGCCGCGCCGAGCGCCGAGGCCCGCATGTCGCAGATGACCAGGGCGCGGACCAGGTCGGGGCGCTTGGCGGCGAGCTGCCAGGCGGTGAGGGCGCCCATGGAGTGGCCGATCAGGGTGACGGGGGCGAGGCCCAGCTGTTCGACGGCCGCCTCGGCGTCGGCCACGTAGACCTCGCGGGTGAAGGGGCCTTCGGCGGGCTTGTCGCTGCGGCCGTGGCCGCGCTGGTCGATGGCGACCGCCCGGTGTTTCTCGGCGAGCCAGCGGGCCGTGGAGGCCCAGTGCGAGGCGCGGCCCATCAGCCCGTGGAGCAGTAAGACCCCGGGAGCGCGCTCGGTCTCCGCGCGGGCCTTGGGCTGCTCCGCGAACTCCCAGGCGGCGAGGCGAACCCCGCCGGCCCCCGTCACATCGATGCGCCGCACCATGTGCCCTGGCACCCCCTTCAGCCCCCGAGTGGTCAGTTCCCCGCAGAGTATCGAACCTCTATTCGAAAACTCGCGTCTCTCGCGCAACACCCCTCGTTCGAGTGACCACACTCAAGGATTGACGGAACGTGCCGAGGGGAGATCTTCTCCGGGAGGCGGGCCGCTCGGGGAAGACGGTCTGCGGGGGTCGACCCTGGGAGCTCGGGGCTCCGGGTCGACACCGGGGAGGACAGGCCCCGGCGCCGCGAGGCGCCGGGGCCCTGGTCTTCCCGAAGCAGGTGGACCGGCACGGACGCCCAGGCAGGCCGGGGTGCCGAAGGTGGTTCGAACGGCACCATGCCGCCCCCTCCCCTGCCGCACGCCTCTGCGGTCATATGCCTCAAGGCACAGCCTCGCACGCGATCCGCCCGGCCGCTGCCATTCCACCCGGAAACCGGCCTTCCCCGCAAGCTTCCCGCAGCCTTCACGAAGTGGCCCCAACGGGCGCCCGGGGAAAGGGCGATGACGTTCCGTCACCGCCGCTTCCGCATACGGCCGGCTCGCGCGCGCCATGCGTCCGGCTCGCGCGCGCTCGCTCAGCGCTTGGCGACGAAGACGTGCGAGGCGACGTCCGCGCCGAGCTCGGCGGCCTCGCCGCTGCTGCCCACCAGGACCCCGCCGGGCGACTGCGTCACGCTCACCACGGCGCCGGGCTGCACGCCCGCCCGTCGCAGCGTGTACATCAGCTGGGCGTCGGTCTGGATCGGCTCGCCGATCCGGCGCACGATCACCGTCTTGCCCTCGGGGCCCGGGTCGAGCTCGCCCAGGCTGATGATGCCGTCCTCCAGGAACGCGTCGGCCTCGGCCTTCTCGCCCAGCTCCTCCAGGCCCGGGATCGGGTTTCCGTACGGAGACTCCGTCGGGTGCCGCAGGAGCTCCAGTACGCGGCGCTCGACCGCCTCGCTCATCACGTGCTCCCAGCGGCACGCCTCCGCGTGGACCTGCTCCCACTCCAGGCCGATCACGTCGACGAGCAGGCACTCGGCGAGCCGGTGCTTGCGCATGACGCGCGTCGCCAGCTTGCGCCCCTCGTCGGTCAGCTCCAGGTGGCGGTCGCCCGCGACCTGCACCAGGCCGTCGCGCTCCATGCGCGCCACCGTCTGGCTCACCGTCGGGCCGCTCTGGTCCAGGCGCTCGGCGATGCGGGCGCGCATGGGGACCACACCCTCCTCCTCGAGCTCGAGGATGGTGCGGAGATACATCTCCGTGGTGTCGATCAGTCCGGACATACGTGCCCCTCGATGCTGTGACATAAAAACGTCGTACCGCTGGCCCTGAACCAATTCTGACGCATCGCACTGACAACCGTGCCGCAGCGACCGCCCGCCATCTTGACCCGCTGCCCGTGGACACCGTATTGACAGGGGAAAGGTCCAGACCGCACCGTGATCGGCGCACGGTCGTTACCCCACCCCGGAAAGGGTCCTCGGCGATGAGCGAGAGCAAGCTGGCCGGTCAGTTCTTCGACGCCGCGATCGGGCTCCTGGGGCGGGTGCGGGACGAGGAGTCGCTGAACATCGCGGCCGCCGGCTCCCTGATCGCCGACACCGTCGAGGCGGGCGGCCGGCTCTTCGCCTTCGGCGCCGGGCACTCCTCCCTCGCCGCCCAGGACGTGGTCTACCGGGCCGGCGGGTTCGCCCTGATGAACCTGCTCGCGGTGCCCGGCGTGGTCGGCGTCGACGTCATGCCCGCCACCCTCGGCTCCGCCCTGGAGCGCGTCGACGGCCTCGCGGGCGCGGTGCTCGACTCCAGCCCCGCCAAATCCGGCGACGTCCTCGTGATCATCTCGCTGTCCGGGCGCAACGCGCTGCCCGTGGAGATGGCGATGAACGCGCGGGCGCTCGGGCTCAAGGTCATCGGGGTCACGTCGGTGGCGTACGCGGAAGGCACCAGGTCACGGCACGTCTCGGGGACGTTCCTGCGCGACCACTGCGACATCGTGCTCGACAGCAAGATCGCGGTGGGCGACGCCGAGCTGACCCACGAGGGCATCGAGGCGCCCTTCGCGCCCGCGTCCACCGTGGTGACCAGCGCCCTGATGCAGGCCACGATGGCCGCGGCCGCCGAGTCCCTGGTCGCCCGCGGCATCGAGCCGCCGCTGCTGCGTTCGGGGAACGTCGACGGCGGCCACGAGTGGAACGGGCGGGTCATGTCGGAGTACGGGGACCGGATCTTCTTCCGGCACTGACCCGTTCGGGGCGACCCCGGGCCAGGTCAGCCGCCCAGCACCCGCGCCAGGTCCACCGCCGCCGCGACCCGGACCGCCACGCTCTCCGCGTAGGCCGCGTCCGGGCGCTCGAAGGCCGGGCGGGACGGGCCGCGCAGGAAGGTCAGCACGCCCAGGGTGCGGCCGCGGCTGCGCAGCACCGCGCACAGGGCGTGTGCCGCGTCCGGCGGCCACTGGCGCTCCGCCGCCCAGGCCTCGCCCGCCCCGCCCGCGCTGGCCCGTACGGAGCCGATCCGGTCCACCGCCTGCAACGCGGGGTGGCCCGCCGGATAGCGGACCGGGATGCCGCCGCCCGCCACCGGCGCGGCCGGGCCCGGCGCGCCGGCCGGGGTCGCCGCGGCCCGCACGAGCCGCTCGCCCACAGCCAGGTCCACCAGGGCGTGGTCGGCGAAACCGGCCAGCGCGTAGTCCAGGTGGGTGGTCGCCGCCTCCATCGGGTCCTCGCACTCGGCGGCGGTCCGCGAGGCGCGGTGGAGCTGGTTGGAGCGGAAGCGGAGCCGGTCCGCGTCCTGTTCGGCGAGCCTGGCGTCGGTGACGTCCTGGAAGAGCCAGCCGACCCCGAGCGGAACCGGTTCCTCCGCGAGCGGCGAGGACAGCCTGAGGAACCCGCTGCGCCAGCAGCGCCGCCGCTCGCCCTCCGCGGTGCGCAGCGTCACCCACACCTCGGCGGGGCTGGCCGGCGCGCCCTCGGACAGCACGTGCTGGAGCGCGCCCTCCAGGTCCTCGACGCCCTGGACGATCAGCTCGCCCAGGGGGCGGCCGAGCAGGGTCGCGCGTGCGGTGCCGAGGGCGCGGGCGGCGTAGGTGTTGACGACGGTGGGGCGCAGGTCGACGTCGACCAGGACGACGCCCCAGGACCCGTCCTCGAAGAGGGCCTCGCTGAGCGCGATGGACCGCTCCAGGTCGATCTGCGCGTGCACCTCGCTGAACGCGCAGTACACCCCGGCCGGGGTCCCGTCGGCGCCCCGCACACCCGCCGACTGCGTACGGACCAGGACGCGGCCGCCGTCCTTCTTGAGGAGGGCGAACTCATGGACCTGGCGGCCCGGCGCGTCCATGACCGCCATCAGCCGCCCCTGCACCTCGTCGGCGTCGGCGGGCCGCACCGCCCAGCCCGCGAACCCCCGCCGTCCGACGGCCTCATCGGCCGGCCAGCCGAGGATCCGCTCGGCCTCGCGGTTCCAGTGGGTGACCACGCCGTCCGCGTCGAACGCGCACAGCGCCGCGTCCATCCCGTCGAGCAGCGCGGCGAGGAGGTCCCCGCCGGGTTCCGGCACGGCCGTGCTCGCGGGCCCGGCACCGGATCCGTCCGGAACCGGAGCACTGGCGGTCTCACTCCGGGAAGCACTCACCCTGGCACCCCCTGCAGGACGTGGTCGCCGCATCACACGGCTGACGCGCAGACGTACGCACGTCGGATCATTCAACTCGAACGTGACGCAGCCCACACCTGGTTCGCCGAAATCCCCTGCCCGCTACGGCAGTTACCGGCCGCCGGACCGGGCCGCGACGGCCGGCACCGAGGGCGACGGGTTCCGCGTGGAGCGCAGCGCCCAGGGGCGGGCGGGGCCCGGAATTAATTCGGTTGAGGGCCGCCGGGGGGCCTCCTAATGTGTGGTGCACACGAGAAGGGAGGTGGTTTGACAGATGTATGCAAACCGGACGCGTGAGGTGACTGCGGGCTGACGGCCCGCCAGTCGCACTCTTAGTGCGGTGCCGACATGCCGTCGGCCGAATTCCCAAGCAGTCACCGACCCGCGGGCTCGCCGGTACGTCCGGCCGGCTCCTCTCCGGAGGAACCCGAGCCCGCGGGTTTCTGCATGCCCGGGGGCGGAACCGCCCGCCCGGCCTCAGGGCGCGAGGCGCTCCACGCGCCAGGCGGCGCCGTCCGCGACGTACCGGAGCCGGTCGTGCAGGCGGTTCTCGTGGCCCTGCCAGAACTCCACCGTCTGCGGGGCGACCCGGAAGCCGCCCCAGTGTTCGGGGACCGGGACCTCGCTGCCCTCGGGGTAGCGGGTCGCCAACTCCCCGTAGCAAGCGGTGAGTTCGGACCGGGAGGCGATCACCGTGGACTGGGCGCTGGCCCAGGCGCCGAGCTGCGAGCCGTGCGGACGGCTGCGGAAGTAGCGCTCGGTCTCGGCGCGCGGGACGCGGGACGCGGTGCCGTTGACGATGACCTGACGGGCCAGCTGGTGCCAGGGGAAGAGCAGCGAGGCGTACGGGTTCGCGGTGAGTTCGCCGGCCTTGCGCGAGGCGTAGTTGGTGAAGAAGACGAAGCCGTGCTCGTCGTAGGACTTCAGGAGCACCGTGCGGGTGGAGGGGCGGCCGTCGGGGGTGGCGGTGGCGACGACCATCGCGTTGGGCTCGTGCAGCCCGCCGGCCACGGCCTCCTTGAACCAGCGTGCGAACTGCCCCATGGGCGTGGCGGCCAGATCGCCCTCGGCGAGGAGGGTGGTGCGGTACTGCTCGCGCATCGCTGCGGGGTCCAGGTCGGTCACGTGCCCCATCCTGCCGCACCGCCGCCCTGGGCCCGGCGGGGGTCCAGTGTGCCCGCGGCGGCGGGGCGTTAACCCCCTGCCGCCGAATTGGGGCAGTGTGCCGGATGTCACGCTTCCCCGCATCGGCGGGACCCGCCAAACTCTCGGCTGGGCCACTGTGGCCTCCATACACGCGTGAAGCCTCCGGCGGGATTCCTGACCGCCGTACGGGGCATGACCGAGGGACCCGGGGCGGCACGGCCCGCCCGCAGCCCGACGCACACATCATGAGGAGCCGCCTGATGTCCGACTTCGTACCCGGACTTGAGGGAGTCGTCGCGTTCGAGACGGAGATCGCCGAGCCGGACAAGGAGGGCGGCGCCCTTCGCTACCGGGGCGTCGACATCGAGGACCTGGTCGGGCACGTCTCGTTCGGGAACGTGTGGGGACTCCTGGTCGACGGGGCGTTCAACCCCGGCCTGCCGCCCGCCGAGCCGTTCCCGATCCCCGTCCACTCCGGGGACATCCGGGTGGACGTCCAGTCGGCGCTGGCCATGCTGGCGCCCGTGTGGGGCCTCAAACCGCTGCTCGACATCGACGAGCGCACCGCCCGCGACAATCTGGCCCGGGCCGCCGTCATGGCGCTGTCGTACGTCGCCCAGTCGGCGCGCGGGCAGGGCAGGCCGATGGTGCCGCAGCGGGAGATCGACAAGGCGGAGTCCGTCGTCGAGCGGTTCATGATCCGCTGGCGCGGCGAGCCGGACCCCAAGCACGTCAAGGCGGTGGACGCGTACTGGACGAGCGCCGCCGAGCACGGCATGAACGCCTCGACGTTCACCGCCCGCGTCATCGCCTCGACCGGAGCGGACGTCGCGGCCGCGCTGTCCGGCGCGGTCGGCGCGATGTCGGGACCGCTGCACGGCGGCGCCCCCTCGCGGGTGCTCGGCATGATCGAGGAGATCGAGCGGACCGGGGACGCGACGGCGTACGTGAAGCAGGCGCTCGACAACGGGGAGCGCCTGATGGGCTTCGGCCACCGCGTCTACCGCGCCGAGGACCCGCGCGCCCGGGTGCTGCGCCGCACCGCGAAGGAGCTGGGCGCCCCGCGCTTCGAGGTGGCGGAGGCCCTGGAGAAGGCGGCTCTGGACGAGCTGCACGCGCGGCGGCCCGACCGCGTCCTGGCGACGAACGTGGAGTTCTGGGCGGCGATCGTCCTGGACTTCGCGGAGGTCCCGGCGCACATGTTCACGTCGATGTTCACCTGCGCCCGGACGGCGGGCTGGTCGGCGCACATCCTGGAGCAGAAGCGGACGGGCCGTCTGGTGCGGCCGTCGGCCCGCTATATGGGCCCGGGTTCACGGGATCCGCGCACGATCGAGGGATACGCAGACATCACGGACATCTCGCACTGAGGCGCGGGGCAGGGAGCGGCCCCCACGCGTGGAGTAGTCGTTAGGCCACACAGCGCGACAGTGCGCCACGTTCGAGCTAGCGTCGAAAATGTCAGGTTTGTCCGCCGACATGTGGAGTTCATCGTGAGCCTCATACGACGCGCCGCCGTTGTGGTCGCGCTTTCCGCCGCCGTCATCGTCCCCGCCGCCGCCTCCGCGCAGGCGGCCCCACAGGCCGCTCCTCGCGCAGCCGCCCACGACCACGACGATGACGACGGTTTCTGGTGGCACCACCACGGGGGCGAGCACAACCTGATCGACATCCTCTGACCGGGGCCTCGGTCGGAACGGCACGGGCGCGCGCCCGGAACCCTGTGTTCCGGGCGCGCGCCCGTGTCTCGTCCCGTCCGCGGGCGTACGTCATTCCACCGCGGGCACGAGGTTGGTCACCGGGGCCGCCTGGTCGGTCAGCTGCTTCGCCTTGCTCAGGTCGTTGAGGCGGCTGAGCCCGGCCAGCTGCTGCTTGGTGGTGGGGAACTGGGCCCGGTACTCGGCGGGGATGTCGCTGGTGGCGACGGCGTCGAGCACACCGGCCGGGCTGACCGGCTTGACGAGGTGGTCGAGGGGGCCCGCGGCGCTCGCCGTGGACGCGGCAAGGCCCGCGGCACCGGCGGCGACGGCAAGGACTGTGGCGATTCGTCGTGTTGAGATCACGCCTGCACAACGGGGAGCACCGGCACCGGACACGGCCGCCCCCGGCACTCACCCGAAACGCCTACCTGCCCGAACAACCGGGCCACGCAAGGCAGCAGCTCCTGTCCGGGGGGAGTAGAACCCCGGGCAGGAGCTGCTGGCGCACTGTCCGCGCCGCGACACGGATCCTGTTCCGCGCGGTCCAACGACCCACGCGGAGAAACGTTCTGCCGGACCGACGGGCCACCTCGCGGTGACACCCGGGCTGATGCCCTAAAGGCCCTGCGGCCAGTCGTAGGTCTTGGGTACGGGCCTGGTGTCGTTGCCCCGGGCGAAGACGAGGGCGATCTCGTCGTGGGCGCGCAGCACGATCGCCGCGGGATTCCCGGCGGCCTTGCGGCCGTTGACGTACGCCGTCAAGTGGCGTCCCCCGCCGGCGTGGAGGCCTCCGATGCGGTCCGCGGAGAGCGGCACCCGCCATTCGGCCATGAACTGGCCGAGCGTGAAGACCGCCCGTCGCGGCGACTCGACGTGGATCACGCCGCTGGTGTCGTGGGTGTGCACGGGGCTGATGCGGCCGCGCGGCTCGTCGATGCCGATCGAGGCGGGGACGGTGACGTGCTCACCCTCCACGAGGACGTCCAGGTGGGTGTGGGTGTGCTGCACCGTGCCCTCGGCGGACAGCATCTCCAGGCCCGCCGCGGCGACCGCGGCCGAGGCGTCCGCGGGCGCGGGCCACGGCGGCAGCGCGCCCTGGCCCGCGCTCACACCGTGCGGGTCGGGCCGGCCGGGCGCGGCCGAAGCGCCCCCGGACAGGAGAGCCGCGGCGGCGACGGCGAGCAGGGCCGCGACCGCCCTGCCGAGCGGCGCCGCGGCGAGGACGTTCCTGGACGGACGGGACATGGGCCAACTCCTGGGCGTAGAGGCAGACTTGGCGGTGCGCTAGAAGAGCGCGGTGGCGTCGGGGTCGCCCTGGATGTCGGGCGCGCTCACGCCGGCCGAGGGCATGAGGAGGACGGGCAGATGCCCGGGCTCAGGCCGGTTGATGGGGGCGCCGAGGTCCGCGCCGGGGGTGGCGGCGCGCAGCTCGGAGCCGGGGCTGACCAGCTCGGGGGTGCCGATGTTGCCGGAGGTCAGCGGGTTGGGCAGCGGCGTGCTGACGTGCGTGCTGGGCAGCGCGCTGTCGACCGGGATGGCCGGGACCATGTTCGTCGGCAGGAGCTTGCCCTTCACGTAGCGCGGGCCGTTCGGCGCCCCGGGGATGGGGAGCGGCATGCCCGTGCTCAGAGTGGGGGCTTCGAACGGAAGGACGTTGTTCAGAACGTAAAGGGGAGGGCCGATCGGAACGGTCGGGGCCGATGCGATCGCCGCGGCCGGCGTCACCGCCGCCGCGGTCGCCATGCATGCCATGACGCTCGCCAGTCCCGCACGTGAGGAGGTTCCCATGGATGTTCTTTTTCCTTCCCTGGCCTACGCTGCCGTGTTCGCCCTGCAAGAACGATCCCGACGCCTTGATCACTGCAAAGTTCCCCTGCTTGCAGCAACGCGAAGTCAATACGGGGTGCTCGTATTGACGGGGCGTGCCCTTGGCCCGGCTCGGGCGTTGTAGCCGACATGAACGTACGTCGATGCCTTGCCGCCGCCGCAGCCGGAACCGCGCTCGCCGCCGCCATGTCCCCCGCCGCCCACGCCCTCGACCTGGGCGGCACCCTGAGCGGCGCGGCCAGGACCACGACCGCCGCGGGCGCGCAGGTCAAGCCCGCCGCCGAAAGCGCCGTCGGGGACAGGCTGGGGCGGAAGGTGGCCGCCCTGAAGACCGGTGTGAGGGCCGGCACCGAAGCGGTGACGGCCGCCAACGACGCGGTGCGCGCCGGTCACGCGCTGGTGAGCTGAACTCCGATCGACCCCCGACTCCCGTTGCGCGACGGCCGTGTGGCGGCCAGGACGGTGCGAGCGTGACCCACCCCCGGACCCTCCCGGCCCCCACCGACGATCTCGCCGACCCGGCGTTCTGGAAGCTGCCGCCCGCGCAACGCCTGGCGCGCTTCGCGGAGTTGCGCGCCGAGCCGCGCCCGGCGTTCTTCACCGAGCGCCGGGCCACCCGGCACCGCCCCGAACAGGGCTTCTACGCGCTGGTCCGGCACGCCGACGTGCTCAAGGCGAGCCGCCTGCCGCGGGTCTTCGCGAGCGCGCCGGGGGTCACCTCGCCCGAGCCGGCCCGCTGGGTGCGGGCGGTGTTCGGCGATTCGATGGTCAACCTCGACGGGGCCGACCACACCCGGCTGCGGCGCATCGTCCAGCAGGCGTTCACCCCGCGCCTGCTCGCCGAGACCGAGGTCAGCATCCGCGATCTCGCCGTACGCATCGTCGACGACATGGTCGCCGAGCGGCCGGACGAGTTCGTCTCGGCGGTGGCCTCCCGGATGTCGTTCGAGGTCATCTGCGCGATGCTCGGCGTGCCCGACGTCTGCCGACAGCGCATCGCCCGCCAGATCGACCGGGCCTCCGAGCACGCCGGCGTACGGCGCAGCCTCGGCGCCCGCCTGCTGAGTCCCGGCAAGGGGCTGCGGGCGCTGGCCCGGATGGAGCTCACGGTGGCCCGGCTCGGCCGCGAGCGGCGGCGGCGCCCGACCGGCGACCTCATCTCGGCGCTGGTGCGCGCCGACATGGACGGACAACGTCTGACGTACCGTCAACTCGGTTCGTTCTTCTCGCTGTTGCTGGTCGCCGGGGTCGAGACGACCCGAAACGCCATCGCCCACGCGCTGGCCCTGCTGACCAACAATCCCGATCAACTCGCCCTGCTGCTTTCCGACTTCGAGAAGTACGCGGACGGCGCCGTCGACGAGATCGTGCGCCATTCGACGCCCATCATCCAGTTCCGCCGGACCGTCACCACCCGCTATGCGATGTCGGGCCACACCTTCCTGCCCGGCGACAAGGTGATGCTGCTGTACGCGTCCGCCAATCGCGACGCGTCCGTCTTCACCGATCCGGACGTCTTCGACATCACGCGCGACCCCAATCCGCATCTGGGGTACGGGGGCGGCGGCCCGCACTACTGCCTCGGCGCGCATCTGGCCCGCCTTGAGATCAAGGCCGTGCTGCGCGAACTGCTGACCCGGCCGCTGGTCCTGCGCACGCTCGGCGAACCCGAGCTCGGCACGTCCAATTTCGACCATCGCGTACGCAAGCAGCATTTCGCATTTGATGTGACCAAGCCCTGAATACCCGGGCCTGCCCCGGTACGCGTGCCCTCTTCGTGCAAGCGGCGTTGTACCGGGCATGAACACTCACCACCGTCTGAAGGCCGCCACCGCCGCGGCATCGCTCCTGCTCCTGGCCGCGCCCGGCATCGCCGCCGCCGACGCGAGCACGGGACACGCCGCCGACGCGAGCGCGGGACACGGCAGCGCCTCCGAGTTCGGCCAGCCCAAGGTGCTCGGCGGGCAGGGCAGGGTCGCCGAGGCCCTCACCAACGGCATGTCCATGATGAGCGGGGCCCTCCAGCGCGGAGGCGGCACGGCCGGAGCCAACTGAGACCCGGACCCGCCGGAAGGCCGCCCCGATGGCCCTGTCGCCCCGGAGCGCCCCGCCCTCGTGGAAGGCCGCGCTGTGCGCGCTGGTCCTGCTGTTCTCGGCGCTGGTTCCGCTGGCGTCCGAGAGCCACCGGCAGGGCCCGCTGCCTCCCGGGTCCAGCACCGCGGCGGGCGTCTTCACGGGGTCGGACGCGACCGGCATCGGCCGGCTCGCGGCCGTCGAGAAGTGGCGCGGCCGGGGTCTGCTGCTCGCGGGCCACACCTATCTGCCGGGCCGTACGTGGCGCGACATCGAGGGCCCGCCGGGGCTGCTCGCACCCTGGGCCCGCTGGCGCCACCTGCGCGCGGACCGGGTCTTCGTCCTCAACGTGCCGATGCTGGACCGCAGCGAGTACGGCCTGCCCGACGAGCAGGTGCGCGAGCTGCTCCGGCAGGGCGCCGGCGGCACCTTCGACGGCCACTTCAAGCAGCTGGCCGACCGGCTCGTCTCCCTCCAACTACCCGACACCGTCGTGGTGTTGGGCTGGGAGATGAACGGCGTCACCTACACCCACCGGTGCGGCCCCGACCCCGCCGCGTGGCAGGCGTACTGGCGCCGGATCGTCACGGCGATGCGTACGGCGCCGGGCCAGCGGTTCCGGTTCGACTTCGCGCCGAGCCGGGGGCGGGACGCCGTGCCGTGGCCCGACTGCTATCCGGGC
This sequence comes from Streptomyces sp. NBC_00212, assembly GCF_045206365.1. Classification (NCBI taxonomy): domain Bacteria; kingdom Bacillati; phylum Actinomycetota; class Actinomycetes; order Kitasatosporales; family Streptomycetaceae; genus Streptomyces; species Streptomyces sp. NBC_00212. Next base: position 4,907,151 of record NZ_CP108115.1, on the reverse strand, counting down.
GACGCCTACGTGGACATCATCGGCATGGACTCCTACGACCAGCCCGAGGGCATGTCGTTCCGCGGCCAGGTCGAGGAGCCGTACGGGCTGCGGGCGCAGGTGGAGTTCGCCGCCCGGCACCACAAGCCGGTCTCGTACCCCGAGTGGGGGCTCTTCCGCAACGGGGACGACGCGGACTACATCCGCAAGATGGCCTTCTGGTTCCGCACCTACCGGCCCGTCTACCAGACCCTGACCGACTACTGCCCACACGGCGTGTGGGAGTGCGGCAGCAATCCGAAGGCCGCGCGCGCCTACCGCGCGAGGTGACCGGGCGGCATCCCCGTACGAGGCGGGTTGCGCCGTGTGGGGGCGCTGGCTGCGCCGGACGGGTTGTCTGTCCTGCGCGGCTCGCGTGGTCCAGGGGCCGCATCGGCGCTGATCCCAATTATGCGTATCAGCATCTGATCTCCCTCCGGATTTCCTGTTGAAGGGTCACAGGCATGTACAAGTTCACGGGTCCCGCAGTGCGGGCCGCTCTCGTCGCGGGGCTGGTCTCCGCGCTGGGCACTGGGTATGCGGCGTACGCCGCGGACCACCCCGCCCCGGTTCCGCCGCACGACGCGTGCGACCCGCACTCCGGCGCGGGAAAGGGAAAGGGACACGGCCCGGGCAACGGGCCCGAGGCCGCTCCCCGACAGCACTACGCGCACTCCGCCCTCGCCGGGAGGTGGGGCGAGGAGCCCCCTGCCTCCGACGGGACCGAGGAGTCCGGCTCCGGCCAGGAAATGCCGTGGTCGCCGGCCCCCACCGGCACCCCGCCGAAGCACACGCCCACCCCGACCCCGACGGCCATGCCGACCTGGGGCACGCAGTCCCCGACGGCCTGGCCCACGCCGAGCCCGTCGGGCAGTACACCGCCGACCGGACCGCCGAGCTCTCCCCCGGACACGTGGACGTCGACTCCCACGCCGACGTACCCGAGCAGCACCCCGCCCGAGGAGACGCCCACGGCGCCGGCGCCGAGCCCGTCCGCGTCGGCCCCGCCGCACCTCGCGCACACCGGCGCCGACTCCAAGGCCTCCCTGCTCGGTGCGCTGAGCGCGGGCGCGATCGTCACGGGGGCCGCGGCGGTCGCGCTCACCCGGCGGGCGTCGCGCGGCAAGTGCGAGAAGTAGCCCCGCCCCGCCGGTGACCGGCGCAGAACCGTTTTGGACGCGGGTGTCCGTTACCTATGACCGATCGACACGTTGAAGTGAAATGACGACTGCGAGTCTGCGGTCGCGTGTCCATTCAAGGAGAACTTTGATGTCTCGTATCGCGAAGACGGCCGCTGTCGTCGCCGGAGCGGGCGCCGTGGCGCTGGCCGGTGCGGGTATTGCCGCTGCCGACGCCGGCGCCGAGGCGGTCGCAGCCCACTCCCCCGGAGTCGTCTCCGGCAACCTGCTCCAGGTCCCGGTGCACGTCCCGGTCAACCTCTGCGGCAACTCGGTCAGCGTCATCGGGGCGCTGAACCCGGCGTTCGGCAACACCTGCGTCAACGAGGACAGCCACCACGAGGGCGGCTACGGGGACTAGTCCCCCACCTCCGGCCGGGTGTCCTCGCGACGGCCGGCCGGTCCCGAATTCCAGCGGTACCTGCGGCCTCCCGGATTTCTCCCCCCGGGAGGCCGTCGCCGTGTCAGGCGTAGCGGTAGATCCCGCTGTGGTCCAGGAGCGTCGAGGGCGCGACGTCGAACGGCGGCATCAGCTCCCTGAGCGCAGCCACCCGGCCGTGCTGCGGGTCCCCCTCGGGGGGCGGCGCCTCCGGGAGATAGCGCTCGGACCTGGGGTGGGCGGCCTGCCAGCGCGACCAAAGGCTGTCGATGTACGCGTGGTGGAGCCAGAACACGGGGTCGTTCACGGCGGCCGCGCCGACCATGATGCCGCTGACCCAGCGGTGCACCTGGTTGTGGTTGCGGAACCGGGCCTCGCCCGAGCCCGTCGTCCAGCCCTCGATCTTGTTGCGGAACCCGGTCCTGCTGGTGGAGTTCCACGGCGCGACGTCGTAGACGGGATCGGCGAGGGCACGGGCCACGTCGGCGGGGGTCGGCAGCCGGATGGGATTCATGGGGCGGCCCATGTCCCGGGTCAGGAAACGGCCTTCGGTGACGTTGACCGAGATCTCCCACTGCCCGCGGACGTACGCGAAGGGGCCGGTCATGACCTGGAAGTCGCCGCGCCGCCCGTTGCCGCCCATGAAGTCGTCGGACCAGAGCGACGAGGCGGGGGAATTGTCCCGCGTCCAGTCCCAATAGGGCAGCGTGACACGGGAGTTGACCCTCTGCAGGGCCTGCTCGAAGACGAGCAGGAACCGGCGGTGCCACGGCAGGAACGACGGCGCCATGTGCGCGACCCGCAGCCCGGCGCTCCCGTCCGAGACATAGAACGCGATGTGGGTGCGCACGAACTGGTCGTACACGCCGGTTCGTTTGAGTTCGAGTACGGCGTTGACGAAGGCCCTGCGTTCGGCGCTCGTCAGGTTCCGCTGGTTCTTACGCGTGTACACCACCGTCGTCTCCCTCCTCGTGGCCGTGCACGGGTACGAAGGCGAGCCGGGCGGCGCCGAGCTCGGCCGCGGCGGCGCGGGCGGCTTCGCGCGCGGTGGCGTACGACTCGTAGTGGTCCACGGAGCTCAGGTAGCTGCCGTCGGCTCGGCGCATCAGGTCGAGCTGCCGGCCGTCCACGAACGCGGTGACCTCGGTGCCGTCGGCCTCGATGGGCCAGCCCTGGATGCGGTGCCCCGCGTACATCTCGTCGAAGGTGAACCCGTCGTCCGGCTGCGGCGCGGCCGCCCCGGCGGGCTCGCCGTAGGCCGGGGTGGCCGGGATACGGGAGAGCGCGGCCGCGGTGAAGGCGACCGTCGCCGAGGCGAACAGGGCGCGCAGCAGGCCGCGTCGGGCGACGCGCCAGGTGGTGCGGGGTGGGGGCGTGCCGGGCCTGGTGGGCTCGGGGGCTCGGCCCCTGGGGCGGGTGCGGCCCGTCCGGTGTGCGTGCCAGAAGTATGTCGCGTCGTTCATGGGCGTCTCCCTCGTGCTCGCTCGCGCGGACTCGTCCGGCACATGCGTGGGCCCCGGAAACCTTCGTGGTTCCGGGGCCCGTCCAAGCGTCCGCTCTCCTTGTCCGATGCCGGGTTCAACGAGGCCCGGAGTCACAGGAAACGGCCGCCGCCCCATGGCGCGGCGACGGGCGGGCTCTCCCCGGGCCGGTACTGGGTGCACGGCCCGGGGAGGCTTCAACCATGCGACTGGTCAGTGGGGTCAACGCCCGTGCACGCGTGGCGTGTCGGCGGGCGCGGGCGATTCACGCGGTCGGCCCAACGTTCCTGCTCTCAGCCGGTCCAGAAGTCCCACCAGCGGGTCAGGATCAGCATCCCGATGACCCCGATGTGCAGGACGGGCACGACCCAGCCGAACTCGGCGAAAAGGGGCCTGGCCCAACCCGGCGCGGGCAGCGCCCGGTTGACCACATTGAGGGCGGTGACCCGCCAGAAGAGGGCGATGGTGGCGACCCATGCCAGGCAGCACCACAGGCACAGCGCGTCGATCCGGTACAGCGACTCGAACTGGAGCCAGCTGACGAAGCCGCCCCCGGCCAGCGCCCCCGCGTTCAGCGTCAGCCAGTACCAGCGCCCGAAGCGGCCGCCCCCGAGCAGGCTCATGCCGGCACAGCCGACGATCCCGTACGCGACCAGGCCCAGCATGGGGTTCGGGAAGCCGAAGACGGAGGCCTGCGCGCTCTTCATGATGTTGCCGCAGGAGATCACCGGGTTGAGGCTGCACCCGGGAACGAAGTTCGGGTTCCTGAGGAGTTCGAACTCGTCGAGGGTGATGACCCACGAGGCGAGCAGGCCGGCCGCGCCGGTCAGCACGATCAGCCAGGCCGTGCCGCGGCCGGCTCCGAAGGGGGCGCCGCCCGACGGTGGGGGGCCCAAGGGGTCGGTGGCCGGTGCCTGTTGGGGGATCGTCCCGGGGGTGGGCATGGCTGTCGTCTCCGTATCTCGTCCGCGGTGGGGGTCAGCCGCGCAGGCGGCGGACGGGGAGCACGCAGTGGCCGGCGCTGGAAATGGTGTCCTCGTCGCCCGCGAAGGCCCTCAACTGCTCGTCGCTGACGGCGATTCCGGGCCGCGCCCACGGCCACGAGCGGGTGGCGAACATGAACTGGACCGTGCCCCGCTTCTCGGCCGCGACGAGCCATTCGGGCGGCACCGGGCACTGGACGGTCAGCGACGGCATGGTCAGGACGGCCTGGCCGCCTTGGACGATGAGCGTCACCGGGAGCGCGGCCCCGCGGTCCTTGTCGAGCACGCTGCCGGCCGCCATGCCCAGTTCGTCGAGCAGCGCCCGCGCCGCGGCCTCCGCACCCTCGGGCCCCCCGGTCCCGTCACCGAGCGAGTACGCCATGAGGAACGGCACAGCACCGGTCTCGTCGGGGTGTGCGCCGCTCCACGCGATGACGACGAGGGAGCCCAACAGGACTGCCCTGGAGGGCTCTACGGCACTGGCGGGGGAAGTCATGCCGGGACTCTAGGACATTCCGGGCTCAACCCCTCGCGGCCGTCACCCGTCCGGATGAAACGTTCTCGCCGTCCCGTCGCAGGACCCTCCGGGCGGCCGCACCGCCCTTCCGCACCCGGACGCGGCGGAGCGGCTCCGGAATCCCCAACTCCGCGGAGCCGCCCGCCATGCGCTACGAGAGCCGCGCCAACCAGCCCTGTTTCAGTCGGTGTTGGCGCACGCGTTGCCGAACGCCGGGTTCAGGGCGCCGATGACGTTGACCGTGTTGCCGCACACGCCGATCGGCACGTGCACGGGAATCTGCACCACGTTGCCGGAGATGACGCCGGGCGAGTGCGCGGCCGCACCCTGCGCGCCCGCGTCGGCGAAGGCGGCACCAGAAGCGGCGCCCGTGGCGAGACCCGCGGCAGCAAGAGCCAGAGCGGTCTTCTTGACAGAGTTCATGGTGAAACCTTCCGTTCGACGGTTGCCTCAGCGTAGGCAGACGTCCAGAAGTCACCGGAAGCGAACACGCCGGGTTTATTGTCTTTCCCTCGTACAGCGCATGAACGGGCCGTTTATCCGATCAATTCACTGTCAGGAAAGACCTGTTCAGGATGTGGCGATCAGCCGACCGGAAGACCGCCGATGAGCTGGTCCGGGCTGGTCGACCCGTTGGTCTTCCTGATGCTCTTGGCGGTGCCGACCACCGCGGGGCTCAGCGACTCGGCCGACTTGGGGTCGATCAGGTTGGTCTGGAGGGGCTGCGCGTCGGCCAGGTTCGCGTTGGCGACGTTCTGGGCGATCGCGTCGAGGCCGCCGTTCAGGCTCATGGGCGTGAGGTCACCGGCCTTGAAGGCCGGCGCCGCCGGTGGCGTGACGTTACCGGCCGCGAAGGCCGGCGCCGCCGCGCCCACGACCGCGAGGGAGCCGGCGAGTGCCGCAACAACCTTCATCGACTTCATCATCAATCCTTCCGCGGCGAGTTGGATCGCCGTACTGGCCGCACACACCGCCCACCACTGGCACCGCGTGTGTCCCTGAATGCATTGCCCTGCTTCGTCTTGGGTAACGACTCCCGGACGATTGGGAAACCCTTCGGGCATCGATTCATGGGCGGCCGGCCAATTGCGGAAAACGGCAGATACTCGAATGAGATTTCATGAATTGCGGTGCAGATAAGGGCAGTTGGGCAGCACAACTCTGCCGACTTCCGGACAGCCGAGAGCGCCGGTCCCGATGTCGGGCCGGCGCTCTCGGCGGGGGTGCGGCTCAGGCGCCGGGCAGGGGTACCGGCAGCTGGGGCAGGGGCAGGCCCGGCAGGGCGGGCAGCGGCAGGCCGCCGCCGAGCAGGATGGCCAGGATGACGCCGATGAGGCCGGTGAGCACCGCGGTCGCCGCGGCCAGGATGGCCACGACGTCGCCCTTGGTGACGGCGGCGATGAGGTCGGCGATGGCCTTCTTGGCCGCGGCGATGGCGTCGTCCTTGATGTCCACCGGGGCCGCGGCCTTCTGCGGTCCGCCCAACGGAATCCCCGGGGTGGTGGGCGCCGCCGGGGCCGCCGCCTTGACCGCGTCGAGGGCGGCCGTCGCCTTGTTCGCCAGCGCGGTGGCGTCGGCCGGGGACGCGCCGCCGAGCACACCGTTCAGCAGGTCGGTCACGGTCGAGAGCAGCGGCCCGATGGGGCCCAGCTGCTTGATCTGAGCGAGCAGGGCGTCGGCACCCGGTACCGGTACGTCGGCGCGGACCGATCGCGGCGGCTGGAAGTCGGCGGCCATCGCCGTTTCGGCGGATCCGATGACGATCGCGGTCGAAAGGGCCACAGCGACCAGTCTCCGCGGTGTTCGTACGCGCATGAAACGGTTCTCCTTCGGTGAGGCGTGTGAACTTTTCTCACCGTCCGTGGGGCCCACAGCCCCCGCAACCGCGTGGTCGTCCTGTCTGATCGTCAGATCTCCGCCGCACCGCGCCTAGCTGGTACAACTCCGTTCTCGGAGCCTCTTGGTGATTTACCGCCATCCGGGGCAGCACGAAGCCCCGGCGGCTCCTTGGAAGGGGGGGAGCGGCCGGGGCTTCGGCGCGGGACTACTTGTTGACGCAGGTGTTGCCGAACGCCGGGTTCAGCAGGCCGATCACGTTCACGGTGTTGCCGCAGACGTTCACCGGCACGTGGACCGGGACCTGCGCCGCGTTGCCGGACACCACGCCGGGGGAGTGGGTGGCCGCGCCGTGCGCGTCGGCCTCGGCGGAAGCGACGCCGGCCCCACCGGCGATGGCAGCAGCAGCGGCGGCGGTGGACAGGACCAGAGCCTTCGCGGTACGCGACATGGAGAAGCACTCCTCATTGAGAATGATATTGACCGGGTGTTGTCACTCGACCTAGACCCCAACGCGGCCCCGGGCGCCCAGTTTTGCCCCTAACGGGTGAACCCGGGTTTCCGGGGCCGCAAAATCGGCCAAAGGGCGGGTCCGGACCGTGAACACGGGCCGCCTCCACGGTCCGAGGGCGTCACCCCTGCGGCTTACTTGTTGACGCAGGGGTTGCCGAACGCCGGGTTCAGCAGACCGATCACGCTCACCGTGTTGCCACAGAGATTGACCGGCACGTGGACCGGGACCTGGACCAGGTTGCCCGACAGGACGCCCGGCGAACGCTCGGCCACGCCTTCGGCGTGCGCCCCGCCGCCCTGTCCCGTGGCCGCCGCCATACCGGCTCCGAGCAGCACGATCGCGGCGCCGGCGCCCGCCGACACGGCGGACTTGGCAATTCGATTCATCGCTTTTTCCTTTCGGGTGGAGATGAGGCCACCGATACAACGACGGGGTCGTCAACTGGATACGCACGATCGCCCGAAGGAGACACTCCGGCGCACGCATTCATGACGGAACCAGGTTGTAAATACGGTTACAGTGCTCCCCGCCGCCCCCGGCCTGTCAAAGCGCGGGGAACTTCGGCAGCCGGAGCACCGGTTATGCGGAATTCACATGGCGGGCCGCTGCGAGGCGAGCCCCGCAGCATCTTTTTGTTCAGCTTTCATTTCGAGCGCCAGACCGGAGTGACCGCGCATGCCGACGAGAGCGAACACCCCCGGCGGACCCGGAGGGCCGGGGTCCGCGGGGGGCCTGAGCGTCCTGCACCTGGTCCAGCCCGTCGAGGGGGGCGTGGCCCGAGTCGTCACGGACTTGGTGCGGGACCAGCTGCGCGACGGATTCCGGGTCACCGTGGCATGCCCGGAGGAGGGCCCGCTGAGCGCCGAACTGACCCGCCTGGGTGCCCGGGTGCACCCCTGGCGGGCCACCCGCTCGCCGGGCCCCGCGCTGCTCGGCGAGACGGTGCGGGCGGCCCGCCTGATCCGGCGCGTACGCCCCGACGTCATCCACGCGCACAGCGCGAAGGCCGGGGTGGCCGCGCGGCTCGCGGTGCGCGGCAGGGTGCCCACCGTCTTCCAGCCGCACGCCTGGTCGTTCGAGGCGGTCGGCGGGATCGTCGCTCGCCTTTCCCGGGGTTGGGAGCGCGCCGCCGTGCGCTGGACCTCGCGCGTCGTGTGCGTCAGCGAGGGCGAGCGGGCCACGGGGCTGCGGGCCGGCGTCCTCGCACCCTGCTCGGTGATCCCCAACGGCGTCGACCTCGACCACTACCGCGCGCCCGACGACGTGCCGTCCACCCACGACGCGCCCCTGGTCGTCTGTGTCGGGCGGCTGTGCCGGCAGAAGGGCCAGGACGTACTGCTCCGTGCCTGGCCGGACGTCCGCGCCTCGGTGCCCGGCGCGCATCTGGTGCTGGTCGGCGACGGGCCGGGCCTCGCGGCGCTGCGCGCGGCCGCGCCCCGCTCGGTGTCCTTCGTCGGGTCGGTGTCCGACACCGCCGCCTGGTACCGGGCGGCCGATCTGGTCGTGCTGCCCTCGCGCTGGGAAGGGATGGCGCTCGCCCCGCTGGAGGCGATGGCGTGCGGCCGGGCGGTGGTGGTCACCGACGTCGGGGGCTCGGCCGAGAGCCTCGCGCCCGGCCATGCCCCGCTCTGTCTCGTAACCCCGGACGAACCGGCCGAGTTGGCGCGCGCGATCACGCATCTGCTGACCAACCCGGCGCTGCGCACCGTCCTCGCCCGCCAGGGGCACGAGCACGTATCCACCACCCATGACGTGCGGCAGACGGCCCGATGCATCGCGGAGGTGTACCGCGATGTGGCCGCCCTGCAGCGCTCCGAGCACAGGGAACGCATCAGCCAGTGACCGCGGAAAGCATCGTCCCGTCCGCCGGAAAGCCGCCCCACGGCGCCGGGATGTCATCGGGAACCGTTTCGGTGGTCACGCCCCGCGGGGCGCCGGACCACTTCGCCCTGCCCACCGGGCGGCCGCGCGCGGGACGGGCGTTCGTGTCCGCCCTGTTCACGGTGGACTGCGCGGCCGGGCTGCTCGGCATGCTCGTGCTGCCGTACTCCGGGCTGCCGCCCGGGCCCGCCGGGCTGCTCGTGGCCACGGCGCTCGCACTCAACGCCCGGGCCGGGCTCTACCGGCCGACGATGGCACGGGGCGTGCTCGCCGACGTGCCCGCGCTGTTCTTCCGCGCCCTGATCGGCTGGTGCGCCCTTTCGACCGTGCTCGCCCATCAGAGCGCGCTGGTCCACGAGCCGTCCGCCGCGCCGCTCACGGTGTCCGCGGTCGCGGCGGGCTGCGCCGTCCAGACGCTGGTGAGCTGCGCGGGGCGCGGCGCCGCGCTGTGGCTGCGGCGCCGGCGGGCCATGCGCAGGCCCCGGCCCACCCTGGTGGTGGGCCCGGCGGCCACCGCCGTGCGCGTCACGGCCGCGCTGGTGCGCCAGTCGAGCGGCGGCATCCGGCCGGTCGGGGTGGTCGTGCCGCCGTCCGAGAGTGCCGTGGAGGCCGGGCCCGTGCCGGTCCTTCGCAGCCTGGAGGACGTCCAGCGGGCCGTCATCCAGAACGGGGTGCAGGACTGCCTGTTCACCCACGAATCCTCAACTTCCGTCCCACCGGCGCTGCTTGAGGCCATGGGCTGCACGCTGTGGCAGCTGGACACGCGCGCGCCCGGCCACCTCGTACCCCGCCAGCAGTCGGACGAGCTGGCCGCCTTCCCCTGCCGCCCGCTGACCACCGCCCCCGCCACCGCGCCGGGCCTGTTCTTCAAGCGGCTCCTCGACCTGGCCGTCACCGTGCCCGCACTCATCGTCGCGGCCCCCGTCCTCGCGGTGTGCGCGCTGGTCCTTCGCCGCAGCGACGGGCCCGGGGTGCTGTTCCGGCAGGAGCGGATCGGGATGCGCGGGCGGGCGTTCACCCTCCTCAAGTTCCGTACGCTGCGCCCCGACACCGCGCACGAGGCCGCCACCCGCTGGACCATCGCCGACGACCAGCGGATGAGCCGGGCCGGGAACTTCATGCGGCGCACGTCCCTGGACGAGCTGCCCCAGCTGTGGAACGTGATCCGGGGCGACATAAGCCTCGTCGGCCCCCGGCCCGAACGCCCCTATTTCGTGGCCCAGTTCAGCCAGGCGCACCCCGGCTACGCGGCCCGGCACCGGATGCCCGTCGGCCTGACCGGGCTCGCCCAGGTGCAGGGGCTGCGCGGCGACACCTCGATCGAGGACCGGGCCCGCTACGACAACTACTACATCGACCACTGGTCGCTGTGGCAGGACCTGTGCATCCTGCTGCGCACCGCGGTCTGCCTCGTCCGCCCCACGGGGAGCTGAGCGTGCACGCCTTCGCGGCCGCGCCGCCGATGCCTGTCCCGGCCCCGCTGCGCCGGGCCCTGCACCTGCTGCCGCTGCTCGCCGTGATCGCGCTGCTCGCCACTCCCCCGCTGGGCGGCGAGGGCTCGGCGACCGCCGCCGACGCGGCCTGCGGGGTGCTCGTGGTGTGGGCGCTCGTCCGGGTCCTGCGCGAGGGCGTCCGGCCGCTGACCCGTACGGCCGCTCTCGTCATGGGGCTTCCCGTGGCCGGGATCTGCGTGGCCGCGATGGGCGCCGCGGATCCCGGCACCGCGGTCGCCGGGCTCGGCCGCTACCTCCAGATCTTCGTACTCGTGCCGCTCGCCGTGCTGCTCCTGCTGCGCGACGGCGACGACTTCCGGCTCGCCGCGGCGGCCGTGGTGGCGCTCGCCCTGTTCGAGGGCGGCGTCGGCGTCGTGCAGTACGCGACCTCCACCGGCGCCTCCTACATGGGCGAGGACATCCGGGCGGTCGGCACCTTCGGCGCCTCGGACATCATGGGCATGGCCACCGTGGTGTCCTGCGGGCTGCTCTGCTCGGTCGGTCTCGCCCTCGACCCTTCCCCAAGCTCTCAACTGCGTTCGAGCAGGGGAGACCCCAACCCCGGCGCGAGCCGTGGCCGGCGCCGGGCCGCCCTCGCCTGCGCGGCGCTCCTGCTGCTTCCGCTCGCCGTGTCGTTCAGCCGGGGCGCCTGGATCGCGACGGCCGTCGCGGCCTGCGCGCTGCTGCTGCTCTCCGGGGTGCGCCGGGCGCTGGCCGTCCTCGCGGTGATCGCGGCGGCCACCGTCGTCCTGGTCGGTGCCAGCGGGTCCGGCACCCAACTGCTCCAGGAGCGGCTCGCCAGCATCACCCAGGTCGAGAGCGCCCCCGACCAGTCCGTGACCGACCGGTACACCATGTGGGCGGCAGCGGAACTGATGTGGCGTCAAACACCCATCACCGGCGTCGGGTTGAAGGGCTTCCCGGCCCATCGCGACGGGAACTCCTCGCTCGCCCTGTCCTCCGGCAGCGACACCGCGGGCGCGGGCGCCGCCTTCAAGCGCCAGCCCCTGCTCTCCCCTCACAACATGTACCTCCTCGTCCTGAGCGAGCAGGGCCTGCTCGGCGCGGTCACCGTCGTCGGCGGCTGGGCCGCCCTCCTGGTCGCCGGCGTCCGCAGACTGCGCCTCGCGCGCGGGCAGGGCGCCCCGATGGACTGCGCCCTGATCGCCAACGGCCTCCTGATCTGGCTGCTCGTCGACTTCTTCTACGGTGACATCGGCGGGCCCTCCACCGCGGTGACCGCGCTCGTGCTCGGCCTCGCCGCCTGGTGGGCACTCGCCGCACAGCGGGCGGCCCGCCCGTGACGAAGATCGTTCCTCCGCTCGCGCCCGCGGCCGCACCCGAACTCGGCTCGTCCGGGCGGCTGTTGGCGCGGGCCGCGTTCCTCACCGCCGGCCTCACGGTCGCCGGAGCCCTCCTCGGCCTGCTGCGCGACCAGGCCTTCGCGCACTTCTTCGGCGCCGACACCGACACCGACGCCTTCCTGGTCGCCTGGACGGTCCCGGAGGTCGCCGCGACGCTGCTGATCGAGGACGGCCTGGCCTTCGTCCTCGTACCCGCGTTCAGCCTCGCGCTGGTCAAACGAGCCCGGCACACCGGCCCCGACCCGGTCCGCGCCCTGGTGGCGGCCACCCTGCCCCGGCTGATGCTCGTACTGGCCGCGGGCGGCGCGGTACTGATCGCCGCGGCCCCCGCCGTGGTCGCGGTGCTCGCACCCGGCCTGCCCCGCGCGGACCTGGCCGTCGACTGCACCCGGCTGACCGCGACCTGCGTGCTCACCTTCGGACTCACCGGATACTGCAGCGCCGCCCTGCGCGGGCACGGCCGCTTCCTGGCACCCGCGTCGATCTACGTGGCGTACAACGTGGGCATCATCGCCCTGCTCCTGCTGCTCGGCAGGGCGTGGGGCGTGCGGGCCGCGGCGGCCGGGGTCGCGCTCGGCGGCGTCCTCATGATCCTCGTCCAGCTGCCCGCGCTGTGGCACAGCTGGCGGGACCGGGAGCCCGTCGTCGCCCTGCCCGCCGCGCGCCGGCCCACCCGGGGCACGGCGCAGGCACTGCGGCTCGCCCTGGTCGCCCCCATCGTGGTGTTCGCGCTCAGCCGCCAGACACAGGTCCTCATCGAGCGGTTCCTGGCCGCGCCGCTGCCCGCCGGAGCCATCTCGCATCTGAACTACGCCCAGAAGGTGGCGCAGATGCCGATGGTGCTCTCCCTGATGCTGTGCACGGTCACCTTCCCTGTCATCGCCCGGGCCCTCGCCGCGGGCGACACCGAGCGGGCCCGGCGCCGCGTGGAGAGCGACCTGATCGTGGCGGGCACCATCGTGCTGCTCGGCGCCTCGGTGGTGGTGGCGTGTGCCCCGCAGATCATCCAAGTCCTGTTCCAGCGCGGCGCGTTCACCGTCCACGACACCGAGGCGACCGCCGACGTGATGCGCATGTACGCGCTCGGACTGCTCGGCCAGACCCTCGTCGGGGTGCTCGCCCGCTCCTACTTCTCCGAGGCCCGGCCCCTGTGGTTCCCGGCCTGCGCCATGCTCTCCGGGCTCGCCGCGACCGCCGTGGCGGGGGCCCTCGCCGTACCGGTGTGGGGCGCGCCCGGCATCGCCGGCGCCAACGCGCTCGGCATCACACTGACCGCGCTCATGCTCCTGTGGGGCAGCGGGCGGCGCCGCACGGCGCTGTCCGTGCGCTGGGTGGGCGGGCAGCTCGCCCGGCTCGTCGTGGCCGCGGGCGGCGCGACCGCCGTCTGCTGGTGGGGGGCGTACGAAACACCAAATCCCGTACTGGCGCTGACCGTCGGGGCCACTTCGGCCGTCGTCGTGTTCGCCGTCGTGGCCCGGCTGCTGCGGGTCCGGGAGTTCTGTCTGCTGTTCCGTCCCGTCACACGAAAGCTCTGGCATGCCCGTTGACACGGCAGTCGGCGACCCGTGGGGTCCACTGACTGGTTCGCGACCCCGCCCCGCCGCACCGCTGTGGGTGGCCATGTACCACTCGGTGACCCACACCACGGACGACCCGTACCGCATCACCGTCTCCCCACGCCGCTTCGAACGCCAACTGCGCTGGCTGCGAAGACGCGGCCTCAAGGGGGTGAGCGTGGCCGAACTCATCCGGGCCCGCGCGGCCGGCACCGTCCAGGGCCTGGTCGGCCTCACCTTCGACGACGGGTACGCCGACTTCACGGCCGAGGCCATCGCGCTCCTGCGCCGCTACGACTGCACGGCGACGGTGTTCGTGCTGCCGGGCCTGCTCGGCTGCACCAACGAGTGGGACCCGCTGGGCCCGCGCAAGCCGCTCCTCGACGAGCGCGGCATCCAGCAGGCCGCCACCTGGGGCATGGAGGTCGCATCCCACGGCCTGCGCCACGTCGACCTGACCCACGCCGACGAGGACACCCTGCGCCGCGAGGTGCACGAGAGCAGGCAGCTCCTCCTCGACCTGACCGGGCACGACGTGGCGGGCTTCTGCTACCCGTACGGCGCCGTCGACCTGCGCGCCGTCGACGCGGTCCGCTCGGCCGGCTACCAGTACGCCTGCGCCATCGACCCGGGCCCGCTGACCGGCCGCTACGCCCTGCCGCGCGTCCACGTCGGCGAGCGCGACACCAGCTGGCGGCTGCACCTCAAACGCAGCCTGCACCGCTGGCGCCGGCACGAGCCCGCCGACCTCCCGGAGGGCTCGTGAAGGTCCTGCACGTCATCACCGGCCTCGGCATCGGCGGCGCCGAGCAGCAACTCAGGCTGCTGCTGCGGCAGTTGCCCTACCAGGCCGACGTGGTCACGCTCACCAACCCCGGCGCCGTGGCCCGCGCGATCGTCCGCGAGGGCGGCCGGGTGCGGAACCTGGACATGACGGGCAACCGCGACCTCTCGGCGGTCCCCCGGCTCACCAAGCTCATCCGGCGCGGCCACTACGACGTCGTCCACACCCACCTGTACCGGGCCTGCCTGTACGGCCGCCTCGCGGCGAGGCTCGCCGGGGTGCGCACCGTCGTCGCCACCGAGCACTCCCTGGGCGAGGCCCGCATCGAGGGCCGCCGGCTCGGCCCCGCCGTACGCGGCCTCTACCTGGCGAGCGAACGGCTCGGCACCACGACCGTCGCGGTCTCCCCCACCATCGCGCACCGCCTGACCCGCTGGGGCGTGCCCGAGCGCCGCATCCAGGTGGTCCCGAACGGCATCGACGCCGCCCAGTTCGCCTTCAGCACCCGCGCCCGCATCTCCGTACGCCGCCAACTCGGCCTGCCCGCAAGGGCGTTCGTGATCGGGGCGGTCGGCAGGCTGGCCGCGGGCAAGCGATTCCACGTCCTCGTCGACGCGCTCGCCGCCCTCCCGGACGCCTGGCTGGTGCTCGCGGGCGGCGGCGCACAGGAACAGCCGCTGCGGGCCCGCGCCGAACGGCTCGGCGTGGCCGCCCGGGTCGTCTTCGCGGGCGAGTGCGTCCAGGACGGCACGTCCCCGGCGGGCCACCGCCCCAGCCTCGCGGGCCTCCTCTCCGCGGTGGACTGCCTGGCCTCCCCCTCCGCCGAGGAGGCCTTCGGCCTGGCCGTCGTGGAGGGCCTGGCGGCCGGGCTCCCGGTGGCGTACGTGACCTGCCCGGCGATCGACGACCTGCCCGCCGGATCCGCACCCGGCGCGCTGCGCACCGGCCGCACGGCCGCCGCGTTCACCGACGTACTGGACGAGTTCCAGCGCTCGGGCCGCACCCGGCTGCCCGTCCCCGACGCGGTGCGCCGCTACTGCGTGACCACGACCTCGGTCCAACTGGTCCAGGTGTACGAGGCGGCCGCGGCCCGCGCGCCACTGCCGCACCCGGCGTACGAAAGGGCCGGCATCCGCGTGCACATCCCGACGAACGTCTCGACCCACGTCTCGACGCACCTCTCGACGCACCTCTCGACGAACAACTCGGAGAAAGAAGAGTCCAGATGAGCAAATTCTCCGGCCTGCGGCAGCGTCACAGCACCGGCCGCCCGCTGCGCTCCCGGCACCTGCCGCGCTGGTGGCCGCTGCCCGTGTGCGCGCTGCTCGGCGCGACGGCGGGCGGCGCGTACGGCGTGGTGAAGACCCCGGAGTACACCGCGACCAGCTATGTCGTGGTCACCCCCGCCGAGAAGGCCGACCCGTCGGTCGCACTCGGCTTCGCGCAGGCGTACGGCCGGGTCGCGACCCAGGTCGCGGTCATCGGCGACGCCCAGGTGTGGGCCGGGGTGAGCGCGAACACCCTGCGCGCCGGCGTGCAGACGGCGACCTCGCCCGACGCGCCGATGATCGCGATCACCGCCACCTCGGCCCGGGCCGGGGACGCCGCGGGCATGGCCAACGCGGTGGCCCGGGCCCTCACCGTGAACGGCACCCACACCCAGGCCGCCACCGGGGTGAAGGTGGTGCAGTTCTCGCGCGCGGCCGAGCCCCTGGCCCCCTCGTCCCCGTCGGCCTCCCTTACGACGCTGGTGGGCGGCTGCGCGGGCGGCCTCCTCGGCGGCCTCACCCTGCTGGCCCGGCCGCGCCGCCGCCCCGAATCCGGGCCCGAGCTCGCCGCCGCGGTGCCGGCCCCGGCCGGGGCGGCGTCCGTACCGCAGGAGGTCGGCTAGTGGCCGGGCTCCGCGTGGAGGTGTGCACGGACAACCTCCGCTTCGCGGACCTCGCCCCCAACTGGCATCGCCTGCACCGGAGTTGCAGCACCGCGACCCCGTTCCAGAGCCACGCGTGGCTGCATTCGTGGTGGCTCTCGTACGGGGCGCCGGGGCGGCTGCGGGTCCATCTCGCCTACCGGGACGGCGAGTTGGTCGGCGCGGCTCCTCTGATGCGGGTGCTGCGCCCGCTGCCGGCCCTCGTTCCGCTGGGCGGCACCATCTCCGACTTCACGGACGTACTCCTGGACGACGCCTGCGCCGAGGAGGCGGCGGGCGCCCTCACCGGGGCGCTGATGGCTTCGGCGCGCGGCGCCCTGATCGACCTCGGCGAGGTGCGTCCGGGCGGCGGCGCCGAGCGGCTGCACGCCAACTGGCCTTCCGCGCGGCGCCAGCTGAGCGACTCCCGCTGTCTGGAGCTGCCCGCGGAGGGCATGGACGCGCTCCTCTCGCGGCTCCCGTCGAACCGGGCCCAGCGGGCCCGCGCCAAGCTCCGCAAGATCGACGCGCTGGGCATCGAGCAGCGCGACGTACCTCCCGAGGAAGTGCCCGGAGCGCTGCGTACGCTGCTCGAACTGCACGGGCTCCAGTGGCAGGGCCGCGGGGTGACGCGCGAGCACCTGCGGCCCCGGTTCGAGGAGCATCTGGCGCGCGCGGTGGGCGAGATGACCCGGCAGGGCGACGCGGTGGTCACCGAGTTCCGCCTGGACGGCGAGGTGGTCGCGGCCGATCTGACCCTGCTCTCCCCGGCCCTCGCGGGCGGCTACCTGTACGGGGCGCACCCCGGCCTGCGCGGCCGCAAGGTGGACGTGGCCACGATGCTGCTGCGGGCCTGCGCGCAGCGCATCGACGGCAGCGGCCGGGCCGCGCTGAGCATGCTGCGCGGCAACGAGCCGTACAAACAGCACTGGCGGCCGGAGGTCCGGGTCAATCAGCGCTTCCTGCTGGCCCGGCGGCGCACCCTGCCACTGCTGTGGGCCAGCACGCTGCACGCGCGGCTGCGACGCCGGGCGGGCGCCGCGCTGCGGGCCCTGCGGCAGTGGCGGGACGGCCGGCGCCGCCCCGCCACGGAGCCCTCAGGACCGGCGTGAGTACCAGTCGAGGCGGAGGCAGAGCTTGCCTCCGATCCAGTACTCGACCCACGGGTTGAGGTCGAGCGGCGAGCAGTTGGCGGGCGGCGTCGGCGTGGCGGGCGGCGCGGCCGGCTGGGGACTGGGCGCCGTCGACGGCTTGGGGCTCACCGGGACGGCCGGGGTCGCCGGCGCCGTCGGCTGCGGGGTGGGTTCCTTGCGGCCGAACAGGAGCGAGCGGTAGACCTCCGAGGCGAGGGGGTTGTCGGTGCACTCCCACACGCCGTGCGGGCAGTAGTCGGTGATGGTGTTGTAGACCGGCTGGTGCGCGTCCATCCAGGCCAGCATGCGGCGCATGTATTCGGGATTGTCGCCGTTGCGGAAGAGCCCCCATTCCGGATAGGAAATGGGCTTCTTGTGCGCGGCGGCGAAATCCACGTGCTGCTGCAGCCCGTACGGCTCTTTGACCTGCTTGTCGAAATCCTGGCCCGGGGGCTGGTCGTAGGAATCCATTCCGATGATGTCGACGACGTCGTCGCCCGGATAGCAGTCGGTCCACGGCACCGCGTCGCGCCCTCGGCTCGGCGCGAAATCGAACCGGAATTTCTGGCCCGGCACGGAACGCATGGCGGTGACCGCGTTCTTCCAGTATTTCTTCCAGGCGGCCGGGTCGGGCCCGCAACGATGGGTGTACGTGGTGCCGTTCATCTCCCAGCCGAGCACGATGACCGTGTCCGGGATCTTGAGCTCGACCAGCCGCTCGGCCAGCTTCTTGAAGTGGTCGTCGTAGTCCCCGTCGGCTCCGTGGGCGAGCAGCTTGCGCACGCGGCCGTCGGGGATTTCCATCTCGTTGAGGGCCTGCATCGGGACGTTGAGGACAAGGGTGCGGTCCGCGCGCTCGCGGCGCCAAGCGGCCCAGTCGTCGAGGAACCCCGCCCTGCCCTCGATGTCGAACCAGCTTTCCCCGGGCAGATAGGTATGACCGACCCGGATGTCGGCGCCGCCGAGCCATTTCTCCAGCTCCGCGATGCGCTTCACGCCGAGGGCGCCGGAATCCAGAAAGGCGCCGAAATTCGCGACGGAGGGGTGGGCGGGGGGAGGGTCGTTGCCCGCTCCGGGTCGATGGACTCCGGGTTGGCTGCCATGGGCACCGGGCGCCAGTGCCAGACTGAAGAGGGCGCCCGCCGCCAGAACGCTTGTGGTGAAGGTGGCCGCTCGATGACGTCGCTGACGCATGTGCGCTCCCTTGGTACTGAGGACCTCCCCGGATTCCCGGTTGGAAAATATTCTTATTGCGCCGATAGGGAAGATAAGCAGCCCACGCCGTAAGCCCCCCGAACGGGGGTACGGGGGAATTGGGCGTTCTGAGGCCCCCTCAGAACACTGCCGGGCGGCGGACGGCACGTCGAAGGGCCCGGCCCCCGAGGAGGAGCCGAGCCCTTCGCTGCACGAACACGTATGTCCAACTGGCCTGGTTTATAAGGGAGTTGCGGCGGGTGCCGAACCTGACCCCCACCCCGAGCCCTCGGCCGTCACTTGCCGCGGGTGGGGGTCCCGGCGGACCCGTCAGACGCCGGCCATCGCCCTGCCGCGCCGGTAGAGCACGCCTCCGCCGAGCATGAGCGCGGCGGCCCCGCCGGCTGCCGCGAGCAGCCCCGGCCCGGCCCCGGTGTCGGCGAGATGGGCCGCGGCCGGGGGAGCGAAGACCCGGGGTGCGGTGGACACCACGGTGTGGGCGTGTCGCGCGGGCGGGGTGTGGTGGGCGGGGGGTGTGTGCCGCGCGGGCGGAGCCTCGTGGACCGGCGGCACATGGCGCATGGGCGGCACATGGTGGACCGGGGGAGCGTGGCGCACGGGCGGGGCCTCGTGGACCGGCGGCGCGTGATGCAGGGGCGGGCAGTGGCGCCCCGGCGGGGCGTGGTGGGCGGGCGGGGCCTCGTGGACGGGGGGCGCCTGGTGGATCGGCGGCGCTTCGTGCACGGGGGGTGCGTGGTGCGCGGGCGGCGCGTGGTGGGCCGGAGGCGCGTGATGCACGGGCGGGGCCTCGTGGACCGGCGGCGCGTGGTGCGCGGGGGGCGCGTGGTGGACCGGCGGCACATGGTGCAGAGGCGGTGCGTGATGGATTGGCGGCGCGTGGTGGACCGGAGGTGCATGGTGAACGGGCGGCAC
The DNA here is from genome assembly GCF_045206365.1 of Streptomyces sp. NBC_00212. Lineage (NCBI taxonomy): Bacteria > Bacillati > Actinomycetota > Actinomycetes > Kitasatosporales > Streptomycetaceae > Streptomyces > Streptomyces sp. NBC_00212. Next base: position 4,887,998 of record NZ_CP108115.1, on the reverse strand, counting down.
ATGGTGCAGAGGCGGTGCGTGATGCGCCTGCGGGGCGTGATGCGGCTGAGGCTCGTGCGGGGCCTCGCCCGACCCGGTCCGGCAGCTGTTGCCCATCGCCGGGTTGAGCAGGCCCACGACGTCCACCGTGTTCCCGCACAACTGCACCGGCAGGTGGAGCGGCGCCGCCAGCGAGTTGCCCGCCAGGGCGCCCGGGGAGCCGCTCGTCACGGACCGCGCCTGACTTGCGGCGGCCCCATGGCGCTCCGGCCCGGGCGCCTCCGTGCGCTCCTCGTGGTGGGGCTGGGGCAGGTGCGCCTTCGTGAACGCCTTCTCGAACACCTTCTTGAACGAGCGCTCGTACGACGCCCGGTCCGCGTCCTCGGAGCCGTAACGACCCGCGTTCTCACCCGCGTGGTCGGCCCGCTCCTCGGCGCCCGGCGAGGCCGTCGTGCAGTGGTTGCCGAAGGTCGGGTTGAGCGCTCCGGCCGGGTTCGCGGTGTTCCCGCACGCCTGGACCGGGACATCGGCCGGCGCCGAGATCGAGTTCCCCGACAGCAGGCCCGGCGAGCCCATGGTCTCGGCATCGGTGCCGGCGGCCTGGGCGTAGCTTCCGCCCATCGAAAGAACGCTCGTGGCTGCCACGGCAGTGAACAGGGTCTTGCTGATGACCTGACGCAATGGGCTGTCTTCCGTGTCGCGGGGAAAAGGTGGGGGAAACCGACTTTGGGGCGTGCGGTGGGCACGCCCCAAAATCAGAGTGGAGAGTCCTGGCGCTACATCACTTGTTGATGCAGTCGTTGCCGAACGCCGGGTTCAGCAGCGCGATGACGTTGACGGTGTTGCCGCACAGGTTGACCGGCACGTGGACCGGGACCTGGACCAGGTTGCCCGACAGAACACCCGGGCTGCCGACGGCGGCACCGTCCGCAGCGGCGTCGGCGAACGCCGGAGCGGCGGCACCACCTGCGGCGATGGCCAGACCGGCGATAGCCGTCGCGGCCTTCATGTAGTTCACGTGGTTTTCCTTCCCTCAGTCAAGAAGTCGCGCAACCAGTCGTTGCTCACGGCGCGTTGCCAGAGCTTTCGCCCAAGGAGCCGCTGACGACTGGGTAACGATCGATCGCGGTAAAGGAAACCGAAGGGGAAGAGCGCTCCCGAGTTCCTCACCCAAATGGCAGGACGGAGTGCCTTCCGCGCTTCGGCGCTTTACCGGAAAGGTATTTGGCGCACAAAAGAACTCGGGCCGTCGCGGTCCGGAGAGAACCGCGACGGCCCGAACGGCTACGTACGAGCCTCAGTTGTTGCCCCTGCCGTTGCCGGAGAGAACCGGGATCTGGTCGAGGATGTGCGAGAGCGGCTCGTCGCCCTTGGCCTGCGTCGAGTTCTCGGTGCACTGCTGGTTCTGCGGCGCGGAGAGGACGGGCACGTCCTGGAGTGCGGAGACCGGCACGACGCCGACGATCGAGGCGAGGTTGGCCTTGACCGGAACACCGAGGCAGGGCTTGTTCAGCGAGCCCTGGACCAGCGACAGCTGGGGGCTCATGTCGCCGTCGGTCTTCGAGTTGCCGAAGGCCTGCTTCGCGTCGTTCCCGCTGACCGTGGTGGTGCCGCCATGGTCGCCGACGGCCATGGCGGGGGCGGCCAGCATCGCGGAGGCACCGACGAGCGAAACGGTGGCAGCGGACGCGGCCATAACCTTCTTGAGCATGGACTTCCCTTTTCTTGACGGAGAGCACGTGCAGTACCGCGCTCATATCTACTGCGCCGTACTACTTCGGGGTCAACTTCGCCGTACTGGTTTGGTTCCGGCGCGTCACCCGAACGATTCTCAAGAAGCCCGAAGGATACCGAACAAAACCGCCAGGAGGGCACGGTTGCTTATGTCGAATCGGATCTCCATATAATCCCAACCCGTAAAGGGAGCGCAATCCCGTCGATCTCATTTTCGTACGGCTGAAAGGGTGAAGGGCAGAAACCAAACCGTAGGGGTCCAGTTGGGCAGGTGGCTCTGTATGGGGCATCCACCAGAAAGGGACCACCGTGATCAAGAAGGTTGTGGCCGCGTCCGCTGCCACCGTTTCGCTTGTCGGCGCGTCCGCCATGCTGGCCGCCCCGGCCATGGCTGTAGGAGACCACGGCGGCACCACCACGGTCGGCGGCAACGAAGCGGTGCAGGCGTACGGGAACTCCTCCACGTACGGCAACATGAGCCCGCAGATCGGCCTGATCCAGGGCTCGTTCAACAAGCCTTGCATCGCCCTGCCGGCCAAGGCCAACCTCGCCTCGATCGTCGGCGTCGTGCCGGTCTCCGCACTCCAGGACGTGCCCGTCCTCTCCGCGCCGCAGAACCAGCAGTGCACGGAGAACTCGACGCAGGCCAAGGGCGACGAGCCGCTCTCGCACATCCTGGACCAGATCCCGGTCCTCTCCGGCAACAGCAAGGGCTGAACGGCACTGAGCCCGGGTTTCCCCAGGACAGCCGGACCACTGCCAATCCCTTCGGTGGTCCGGCATCCTGCTTTCCACGGCCGGAGCACCCGCGAATTCGGGGGGTCCGGTCTTTTTCCGTGCCCGGCACCGGGCGAGCAATGCGGGAAGGCCGTGCTCAAGAAGGCCAGCAGAACCCGTTGACGAGCTGATTCCATTCCCAGTCGGGACGACCTGGAACCGTACGCCCTTCGGCGACCCAGGAACGCACCAGAGCCGCGTACATGGGTTCGGCCGCCGCCTCGCTCTCGAATTGACGACGGGTGATCGGGATGAAAGTCTGCCGGCGCCAGGCATCCTGCGTCTCAGTCATGATTCCTCACCCTCGGTCGTGGTGACTGCGTATTACCACGGCCGACCGGATTCGAATTCCACAATGCTCTGTTTGGGGGACAGAGCACAACCGAAAGAGATTCTTACCGTTTCTCTTCACGGATCCCTGTCAGTGGAATCAGACCAACAGGAGCAGACATGCAGAAGGTGTGGTCGGCCGCAGCCGTCGCCGCAGCCGTGTCCGGTGTCGCGATGATGGCCGCGCCGCAGGCCATGGCCGTCGGCGACCACAACGGCACGAAGACGCTCAGCGGCAACGGTGCTCAGCAGGCCTTCGGCAACTCGAAGACCGACGGTGACATGGCTCCCCAGATGACCCTGGTTCAGGGCTCCCTCAACAAGCTCTGTGCCGGTGTTCCGGTCAAGGCCAACGCCGCGTCCGTCGTCGGCGTCGTGCCGGTCTCCGCTCTGCAGGACGTGCCGGTCCTCTCCGCGCCGCAGAACCAGCAGTGCACCGAGAACTCGACGCAGGTCAAGGGCGACGAGCCGCTCTCGCACATCCTGGACGAGATCCCGGTCCTGTCCGGCAACGGCAAGGGCTGAGCAGCCTGGTCGACGGCCGGGCCCGGGTCACCCGGGCCCGGCCGTTCCGTGTGCCAGGGCCCGCCGCCTCAGCGCAGCGCCTCGTCGAGGAGCACCGCCCACTGGGCCACGACCCGCTCCCGGCGGGCCGCGTCGTCGGTGAGCAGGTTGGCCAGGCCCAGCCCCCGGGCCATGTCGAGGAAGCCCTGCACCGTCTCCCGTACGCCCGGTGCGGACTCGTCCGCGGCGAGCAGTTCCACCGCGATGCGGTGCGACTCGCGGCCCACCTTCGCCTCCAGCTCGGTGACCCGGGCGTGCAGCTGGGGCTCGTTGGCCGCGGCGACCCACAGGTGCAGCGCGGCCCGGAACAGCGGGCCCGTGTAGAGGCCGACCAGCGCGGCCACGACCTCCCGCCGGTCCGTGCGGTCAAGGGCCCGCAACGCGGACGAGCGCTGTTCGGCGACGTACTCGACGGCCGCCGTGAACAGGTCCTCGCGGGTCGGGAAGTGGTGCTGGGCGGCGCCCCGTGAGACCCCGGCGCGCTCGGCGACCACCGACACGGTCGAGCCCGCCCAGCCGTGCTCGGCCAGGCACGCCACGGCGGCCTCCAGGAGGCGCTGCCGGGTGGCCCGGCTGCGGTCCTGCTTCGGGGTCTTCGGTGGCGTCGTCTTCGGTGGGGTCACAACACCCATGCGGGGTCCCGTCGTTCGAGGAAGGCTGTCACTCCCTCCCGCGCCTCGGCGGAGGCGAAGAGGGACGCCGAGCGGGCGGTCAGTTCCTTGGACCAGCGGTCGAAGGTCTCCGACACGGTAGCCGTGACCAGAGCCTTCGACGCGGCCAGGCCCTGCGGCGAGGACCGGCGCAGCCCGTCGAGGACCGGTGCGACGGCCGCGTCGACGTCGTCGGCGGCGAGCGTGACGAGCCCGGTGCGGGCCGCCTCCGCCGCGTCGAACCGCTCGCCCGTCAGGTAGTAGCGGCTCGCCGCGCGCGGGTCCATGCGGGGAAGCACCGGCATGGAGATCACGGCCGGCGCGAGGCCGAGCCGCGCCTCGGTGAACGCGTACGAGGACCCGGGGCCCGCGACCGCGATGTCGCAGGCCGCGAGCAGGCCGAGGCCGCCCGCGCGGACGTGGCCGGTGACCCGCGCCACGACCGGTTTGGGGAGTTCCACCACCGTACGCATCAGGCCCACGAAGGCCGCCGGGTCCGGCGGGGCCTTCAGGTCGGCGCCCGCGCAGAACGTGCCGCCGGTGTGGGTGAGCAGCACGGCCCGTACGTCCGCGTCCTCGGCGCACCGCGCGAGCGCCTCGCCGAGCTCGGCCACGAGGGCCGCCGACAGCGCGTTGCGGTTGGCGGGCGAGTCGAGGGCGAGGGTGGTGATGCCCCGGTCGTGGGCGGCCTGGAGGTACGTCACGTCTGGTCCTTCTCTCGTTGGCGCAGCTCGCGCCGCAGGATCTTGCCGGACGCGGCGCGGGGCACGCTCTCGACGAACTCCACGCGGCGGATCTTCTTGTACGGGGCGACGCGTTCGGCGACGTACGCCATCAGCTCGTCCGCGCCGAGGTCCGGCGCTCCCGGCTGGCGTACGACGAAGGCCTTGGGCACCTCGTTGCCGTCGGCGTCGTACACGCCGATGACGGCGGCGTCCGCGATCGCGGGGTGGGTGAGCAGGAGGGCCTCCAGGTCGGCGGGGGCGACCTGGAAGCCCTTGTACTTGATGAGCTCCTTGACCCGGTCGACGACGTACAGCCAGCCGTTGTCGTCGACGCGGCCGACGTCGCCGGTGTGCAGCCAGCCGTCCGCGTCGATCATGTCGGCGGTGGCTTCGGGGCGGCCGAGGTAGCCCTTCATGACCTGCGGGCCGCGGATCGCGACCTCACCCTCCTCGCCGGGTTCGGCGTCGCGGGCCGGGTCGTCCAGGCGCAGGATGCGCATCTCGGTGGACGGCAGCAGCTTGCCGACCGCGCCCGGGCCGGGGTCGCCCCCGCCCGAACGCGATGCAGAGCTCGGGGAAGGGGCCGCGGTGGCCAGCGGGGCCATGTGGCTGCCGGGCGACAGCTCGGTCATGCCGTACGCCTGGCGCACCGGCGGCAGCTTGAGCCGGGCCGAACAGGCCGCCGCCAGACGGGAGTCGAGCGGGGCGGCCGCGCTGACGATGTACTCCAGCGAGGAGAGGTCGTACTGGGCGACCGCGGGGTGTTTCGCCAGCGCGAGCACGATCGGCGGGGCCACGTACAGGCTGGTGATGCGGTGTTTCTCGATCGCGCCGAGGAACTGGTCGAGGTCGAAACGCGGCAGCACCACCACGGTCGCGCCGGACCGCAGGGGCGCGTTCATGAGGGCGGTCATGCCGTAGATGTGGAAGAAGGGCAGCACGGCGAGGATGCGCTCGCCCGGCACCAGCGGGACCAGCGGGTGCAGTTGGGCCAGGTTGGTGGCGATGTTGCGATGGGTGAGCATGACGCCTTTGGGGACGCCTGTGGTGCCGGACGAGTACGGCAGTACGGCGATGTCCTCGGCGGGGTCGATGGCGACGGCGGGCTCCGGCGCGTCGTCGCCCATCAGGAGGTCGTGGACGATCGAGCGGTGGCCCTCGGCCCGGTCGCAGACGAGGATCTCCTTGATGCTGCCCACGAGTTCGGCGGCCCGGCGGGCGGTCTCCAGGAGCGGGGACACGGTGACGATCCAGCGCGCGCAGGAGTCCGCGAGCTGCTTGGCGAACTCCTCGGCGGTGCTCAGCGGATGCACCGTGGTGACGGCCGCCCCGACCCGGCTCGCCCCGTAGAACACGACGGGGTAGAGGATTGAATTGGGGCTGTGCAGGGCGACCACGTCACCCTTGCGCAAGCCGGACGCGGCCAGCGATGCCGCCAACCTGCGGTGCCATACGTCGAGTTGACCGTAGGTGATGTTGGTGGTTCCGCTGGGGTCGGCGCCGTCGATGAGGGCGACGGCGTCGGGGTGGGTCGTGGTGGATCGGGCGAGAACCGCCTCGTGGATGGGCTCGTCGACGAGGGGCACGTCGGCGTATTCGCTGCGGAAGATACGGGGGGAGTCCATGCGGGGCCTCCTGGTACGTCAGAGCAGAAGTACGTGCGGACAGGGGCGCGGGGCCGTGACATTGTGCGGCTCCGCCGCGTGGGCGCGACCGGCCCCCACCGGGCCCGCGGTGGATACCCCCGCACCTCGGCGGAGCGCCTAGTACGACTTGGGCAGCCCCAGCGACTGGTGGGACACGTAGTTGAGGATCATCTCGCGGCTGACCGGCGCGATCCGGGCCACCCTCGCCGCCGTGATCAGCGAAGCGAGCCCGTACTCGCGGGTCAGGCCGTTGCCGCCGAGGGTGTGGACGGCCTGGTCGACGGCCTTGACGCAGGCCTCGGCGGCCGCGTACTTGGCCATGTTGGCGGCCTCGCCCGCCCCGATGTCGTCGCCCGCGTCGTACAGCGCGGCGGCCTTCTGCATCATCAGGCGGGCCAGTTCGAGCTCGATGTGGGCCTGGGCGAGGGGGTGGGCGATGGCCTGGTGGCCGCCGATGGGGAGCTTCCACACCTGCCGGGTCCCCGCGTAGTCGACAGCTTTCGCGAGCGCGTAGCGGCCCATGCCGATCGCGAACGCGGCCGTCATGATCCGCTCGGGGTTGAGCCCGGCGAACAGCTGGAGCAGGCCGGCGTCCTCGTCGCCGACGAGGGATTCGGCGGGCAGCCGTACGTCGTCGAGGACCAGCTCGAACTGCTTCTCCGCGGCCTGGAGTTCCATGTCGATCTGTGAGCGCTGGAAGCCGGGAGTGTCGCGCGGGACGATGAACAGGCAGGGCTTGAGGCTGCCGGTTCGAGCGTCTTCGGTGCGGCCGACGATGAGGGTCGCGTCCGCTATGTCGACGCCGGAGATGAAGACCTTGCGGCCGGTCAGGATCCAGCCGTCGCCGTCCCGGCGGGCGGTGGTGGTGATGCGGTGCGAGTTGGATCCGGCGTCGGGCTCGGTGATGCCGAAGGCCATGGTGAGCGAGCCGTCGGCGAGGCCCGGCAGCCACTGCCGCTGCTGGGCGTCCGTACCGAAGCGGGCGATGACGGTGCCGCAGATGGCGGGCGAGACCACCATCATCAGGAGCGGACAGCCGGCCGACCCCAACTCCTCCAGGACGATGGACAGTTCGGCCATCCCGCCGCCTCCGCCGCCGTACTGCTCGGGCAGGTTCACGCCGAGGTAGCCGAGCTTGGCGGCCTCCGACCACAGGGCCGCGCGGTCGAACCCGCGTCCGTGCCGGGCCCCCAGTGCGGCGACGGCGGCGCGCAGATCCTTGTTCTCCTGGCTCTCGATGACTCCGGTCATGCTGGTTCAGCCTCCTGAGCGATCACGGAACGACTGGGGGACGGGCTACGGGGCGACTACGGCGAGCAGGGCGCCGACCTCGACCTGGCGGCCGGGGACGGCGTGGAGCGCGGTGAGCGTGCCGGCGACGGGAGCGCTGATGCGGTGCTCCATCTTCATGGCCTCCAGCCAGAGCAGCGGCTGTCCGGCGGCGACGCGACAGCCCTCCTCGACGCCGTCGGCGACCCGCACGACGACACCCGGCATGGGGGCGAGCAGCGAGCCGGGCGCGACGAGGTCGCTGGGGTCGGTGAAGCGGGGGTGGGCGGTGAAGGTGTGCGAGCCGGACGCCGTGTCGACGTAGACGGTGTCACCGCCGTATCGCGCGACGGTGAACTCGCGTACCACACCGCCGATTTCGAGCCTGACACGACCGGGCTCGGCGGCGTCGAGGCGCACCTCGGGGCAGCCGTCGGCTTCGAGGCCGTGGCGGGTGAACCGGTAGCGGACCTCGTGCTCGCCGTACCGTTTGACCTGCGGTTGCGACGGTACGTTACGCCAGCCGCCGCCGAACCGGCCCGCCCGGGAGGCCGCGTCCGCCAGGGCGGCGGCGAGGGCGGCGAGGTGGGCGCCGGGGGTGGGAGTGGTGAGTTCGGGGAGGTTGCGGTCGTAGAAGCCGGTGTCGAGGCGGAAGCCGGCTCCGGTCGGCCCGTCCGCGAACTCGGGGTGGCGCAGGGAGCGTACGAGCAGGTCACGGTTGGTGGCAGGGCCGTGGATGCGGGCGCGTTCGAGGGCGCGGGCCAGCTTGCGGGCGGCTTCGGCGCGGGTGGGGGCGTGGGCGACGGCCTTGGCGAGCATGGGGTCGTAGTGGACGCCGATGGTGTCACCGGCGGCGTAGCCAGAGTCCAACCGGACGCCATCGAGGGCCAGTTGATGGATGGTTCCGGTCTGCGGAGCCCAGCCGGCGGCCGGGTCCTCCGCGTAGAGGCGGGCTTCGATGGCGTGGCCCTGAGGGGCGGGCGGGGTCGGCGGGAGGGCTTCGCCTTCGGCGATGCGGACCTGGAGGGCGACCAGGTCGACGCCGAACACGGCCTCGGTGACGGGGTGTTCGACCTGGAGGCGGGTGTTCATCTCCAGGAAGTGGGCCTTGGCGTCGGCGACCAGGAACTCGACGGTGCCGGCGCCCCGGTAGTCGGTGGCCTTCGCGGCGCGTACGGCGAGGGTGTGGAGCTCGTCGGTCAGCTCGGGGCTCAGGCCGGGCGCGGGGGCTTCCTCGATGACCTTCTGGTGACGGCGCTGGAGGGAGCAGTCACGGGTGCCGAGCACCCAGACGGTGCCGTGGGCGTCGGCGAGGACCTGGACTTCGACGTGGCGTCCGCCCTCGATGTAGGGCTCGACGAAGACGGTGCCGTCACCGAAGGCGGTGAGGGCCTCGGTTTGGGCCGACATCAACTGATGGTCAATATCTGTCAGTTGCCGAACGATCCTCATTCCGCGTCCGCCGCCACCGGCCGAGGCCTTGATGAGGAGAGGGAGGTCGTCCTCGGTGACATCGGCGAGGTCGAGGGGTGGCAGACCCATGAGTTCCTTGGCGCGAGTCTTGGCGGCCATGGCCTCGATGGCCTCGGGGGGCGGGCCGATCCAGGTGAGCCCGGCGCCGGTGACGGCCCGCGCGAAGTCGGCGTTCTCGGAGAGGAAGCCGTAGCCGGGGTGCACGGCGTCGGCGCCCGCGGCGAGGGCGGCCTTCACGATGAGGTCGCCGCGCAGGTACGTCTCGGCGGGTGTGGCCCCCGGCAGCCGTACGGAGCTGTCCGCCTCTCGTACGTGCAGGGCGCCCGCGTCGGCGTCCGAAAACACCGCGACCGTGGAAATGCCCAGGTCACGGCAGGTGCGGAAGACCCGGCAGGCGATCTCGCCCCGGTTGGCGACAAGTACGGACTCGATCATGGCCCTCACATCCGGAAGATGCCGAAGCCGCCGCGGGCGCCTTCGACGGGGGCGGTGTGGATCGCCGAAAGGCAGATTCCGAGGACGGTGCGGGTGTCGCGGGGGTCGATGACCCCGTCGTCGTACAGCCGCCCGGACAGGAACATCGGCAGCGACTCGGCTTCGATCTGCTGCTCCACCATGGCGCGCAGCGCGGCGTCCGCGTCGTCGTCGTACGGCTGCCCCTTGGCCTCGGCGGAGGCCCGGGCCACGATCGACAGGACGCCGGCCAGCTGCTGCGGCCCCATGACGGCGGACTTGGCACTCGGCCAGGCGAAGAGGAAGCGGGGGTCGTAGGCGCGGCCGCACATGCCGTAGTGCCCGGCTCCGTAGGAGGCCCCCAGCAGCACTGACAGATGAGGAACTCTGGAATTCGACACCGCATTGATCATCATCGCGCCGTGCTTGATGATGCCGCCCTGCTCGTACTCCTTGCCGACCATGTAGCCGGTGGTGTTGTGGAGGAAGAGGAGGGGGATGTCGCGCTGGTTGGCGAGCTGGATGAACTGGGCGGCCTTCTGCGACTCGGCGGAGAAGAGGACGCCCTGGGCGTTGGCGAGGATGCCGATGGGGTAGCCGTGCAGCTCGGCCCAGCCGGTGACCAGGCTGGGCCCGTAGAGCGCCTTGAACTCGTCGAAGTCCGAGCCGTCCACGATCCGGGCGATGACCTCGCGCGGATCGAAGGGGGTCTTGAGGTCCTCGGGCACGATGCCGAGCAGCTCTTCCTCGTCGTACTTGGGCGGCTCGACGATCTTGGCCGGATCCGGGTGCGCCTTGCGGTGGTTGAGGCGGGCGACGATGCGGCGGGCCTGGCGTATCGCGTCCTGCTCGTCGACGGCGAAGTGATCGGCGAGCCCGGAGGTACGGGCGTGCATCTCGGCCCCGCCGAGCGACTCGTCGTCGCTCTCCTCGCCGGTGGCCATTTTCACCAGGGGCGGCCCCCCGAGAAACACCTTGCTCTGTTCCCTGATCATCACCGTGTGGTCCGACATGCCGGGGACGTACGCGCCGCCGGCCGTCGAGTTCCCGAAGACGACGGCGATGGTGGGAATGCCGGCCGCGGACAGCCGCGTGATGTCCCGGAAGATCGCCCCGCCCGGGATGAAGATCTCCTTCTGGGAGGGGAGATCGGCGCCGCCGGACTCGACGAGGCTGATGCAGGGCAGCCGGTTGGTGTACGCGATCTCGTTGGCGCGCAGGGCCTTCTTGAGCGTCCAGGGGTTGGACGCGCCGCCGCGCACGGTGGGGTCGTTGGCGGTGATCAGGCACTCGACGCCCTCGACGGTGCCGATGCCGGTGACCATCGAGGCGCCGACCGGGTAGTCGCTGCCCCACGCCGCGAGCGGCGACAGTTCCAGGAACGGGGTGTCGGGGTCGAGCAGCAACTCGACGCGCTCGCGGGCCAGTAGCTTTCCGCGCCTTCGGTGCCGGTCGGTGTATTTGGCCCCGCCACCGGCGAGAGCCTTCTCGTGCTCACCGCTCAACGCGTCGAGCTTGGCCCGCATGGCTGCGGCTGCCTGGCGGCGTTCGGGGGTGGTGGGGGTGAGGGTGGTGGGGAGGGTGGGCATGGGGGCTCCTTGGGGGGCGGGGGGGGGTGGTTGGGGTGGGTGCGGGTGGGGGGGCGCCTGCGGCGGGCGGGTTCCCCTCCCCGCCCCTTCCCTAGACCCTCCGGGGGATGTCGTTCGGGCGCGGCTCGGCGGTCGTTGCCTGGGGCTCCGCCCCAGACCCCGTTCGCGCCTAAAGCGCTCGTCCTCAAACGCCGGACAGGCTGAAGATGCCAGTGCCGGCCAGCACCAGCCCTGCCAGGGGCGCGGGGAACTGCGCGACCAGCCACGCACGGCCCGCAGGCGAACCAACTCACCCCCGGAGGCCACGCGGCGGAGCCGCACAGTGTCTCAGTGGGAAGGGGTGGGGCGGGGCCATCGGGGTCTGGGGCAGAGCCCCAGCGCACCCCGCCCGACCCGCACCCCGCCCCCGGAGGCCACGCGGCGGAGCCGCAGAGTGTCACAGCGGGAAGGGGCGGGGTGGGGGGCTCACTCCAGCAAATCCACCGGCACCCCCACCACCCGGCTCCGCAACCACTCCCCCACCCCCTTCCCCTGCGGGTCGAACCGGGCCTGCGCAGCGACCCCCTCCCCCAACAACCCCTCCACCACGAAATTCAGCGCCCGCAGATTCGGCAAGACATGCCGGGTGACCGCCAACTCCCCTGCCTCAGGCAGCAGTTGGCGAAACGAGTCCACAGTCAACGCATGCACCAACCACCCCCACGCCCCCTCCTCCCGAACCCAGACCCCCACGTTCACGTCCCCGCCCTTGTCCCCGCTCCGGGCCCCGGCCACCAACCCCAGCGGCACCCGCCGAGTGGGCCCCGGCTCCGCAAAGGGAGGCAGAGCGGGTTCCGGCACCGCCTCCAGGCGGGCGGTACGCGGTGCGGGTGGGATCAACTCCCGTACACCATCGGGGAGTACAGCCACGTGCTCCACCGACCCCGCATCCACATGCACCGCCGAGAACACCCCGTACGGCGCTCCCTTTCCCGGCGGAGCCGTGACGTGGAAGCCGGGGTAGCTGCCGAGCGCCAGCTCGATCGCCGCGCCGCTCACCACGCGCCCCACCGCCTCGGGGTCGGGATCCCGCACGACAAGGCGCAGCAGCGCACTCGCGCATTCCTCGGTGGACGCGTCCGGCCGGTCGGTACGGGACAGCTCCCACCCGACCATCGCCGGACGGCACTTGGCGCGCCCGAAGGCATCTTCGATCTGCCCCCGTACCAGCGACGCCTTCGCCTCGACATCGAGCCCGGTCAGCACGAACACGACCTCGTTGCGCCAGCCGCCGATGCGGTTGACCCCCGCCTTGAGGGTCGGCGGCGGCGCCTCGCCCCGTACGCCGGTGATGCGCACCCGGTCGGGCCCGTCCTGGTCGAGCCGTACGGTGTCGAGCCGCGCGGTGACATCGGGGCCGGGATACCGGGCGCCGGACGTCTCGTACAGGAGCTGCGCGGTGACCGTGCCGGTGTCGACGACCCCGCCCGTGCCGGGGTGCTTGGTGATGACGCAGCTGCCGTCGGCGTGGATCTCGGCGAGGGGGAAGCCGGGCCGGATGAGGTCGCGGCCCACGAATTCCGTGAAGAAGGCGTAGTTCCCGCCGGTGGCCTGGGTGCCGCACTCCAGGACGTGCCCGGCGACGACCGCGCCCGCGAGCGCGTCGTACTCCTCGGGCCCCCAGCCGAACCACCACGCGGCCGGCCCGGTGACCAGGGCCGCGTCCGTGACCCGTCCGGTGACGACGACGTCCGCCCCGCCGCGCAGGCACGCCGCGATGCCACCGCCACCGAGATACGCGTTCGCCGTGAGCGCCCCGTCCGGCAGCGGCAGGGCGTCGCCCTCGACATGAGCGACCCGTACGGGTACGCCGACGCGCTCGCTCAACTCCCGTACCGCATCCGCCAGTCCGGCCGGGTTGAGCCCGCCCGCGTTGGCGACGATGCGCACCCCGCGTTCCTTCGCGGTCCCGAGGCACTCCTCCAGTTGCCGCAGGAACGTCTTGGCGTACCCGAGCCGCGGGTCACGCAGCCGGTCGCGGCCGAGGATCAGCAGGGTGAGCTCGGCGAGGTAGTCGCCGGTGAGGACGTCGAGGGGGCCGCCGGTCAGCATCTCCCGCATCGCGTCGAACCGGTCGCCGTAGAACCCGGAGGCGTTGCCGATCCGCAGTATTCGCCCGTCCTGGTTCATGCGGCGCCCTTGGGCGGGCGGCCGGGGCCGACCGGGCCGGCGAAGGCCTGCGCGATGTCGAGCCAGCGGTCGGCGTCGGCGCCTTCGGCCCGCACGGCGGTGTCGGACCGGTGCAGGCGCTGGGTGACAAGGAGACAGAAGTCCAACGCGGGCCCGGTGACGCGCTGTTGGGCGCCGTCCGGCCCGTACGTCCACGTGCTTGCGCCGTCCGGCGCGGTGAGCTCGACGCGGAATTCTTCGGCCGGGGGCGTCAACCCTCGTACCGTGAACGCGTAGTTGCGGGCGCGGATGCCGATGCGGGCGACGTGGCAGAGCCGGTCGGTGGGCTTGCGGGTGCGACCGAGGGCGTCGAGGACGTCCTGGCCGTGCGCCCAGGTCTCCATGAGGCGGCCGGTGGCCATGGACGCGGTGGACATGGGCGGCCCGTACCAGGGGAACTTCGCCCCGACCGGCGCGTCACGCAAGGCCTGTTGAAGCTGTACGCGACTGTCCCGCCACCACGCGAGGAGCTCGGCGGGCGGGAGCAGGGCCCCGGCCTCGGCCCCGTCGTCCACGAAGGTGTCCGGCGACGCGACGGCCTTCTCGACCTCCGCCGCGAAGGCGTCGGGGTCGCTGACGGCGAGCAGGGCGGCGGTGTCGGTCCAGGCGAGGTGGGCGACCTGATGCGCGATGGTCCACGCGGGGGCGGCGGTGGGGGTGGACCACTGCGCGGGGCTCAACTCCCTTACCAATACGTCGAGTTCACCCCCTTCGGCACGCAGGTCGTCGAGGACGGCGAGAACGGCGTCGATTGGACCGGCCGGTTCGGACACGGTGCGCTCCCCTCCGGGACAGCGGGTGTGCCCCGGAGCATGGCAGGCGGGCTAGAAACAAGCAAGCGTGCTTGCATTTATTTTCGGCCTTGCTTGCCCCCCCCCGCCTTGCCCTTCCGCCAACAGGGGTCAGGCGAGCTGGTACTCCACGTGCGGCGTGGCCCGCTCCCACACCGCTTCGTGCTCGTACCGGATGTAGTCGGTGACCGGCTCGGAGACGATGCGAGCCCTGCGCATCACGACCCCGCGCGCCGTCGCCCCGCCCACCACGTCCCGCCAGGCTCCCCACCAGTCGGGGAGCCTCGCAGGGTCGTTCCCGTATCGGTGGCCGGACCGCCAACGGACGAACTCCGGGTCGTCAGGGGTGTAGCTGTCGCGCATTTCCAGATGCACGGCGGACCGTCGCGCGTTCGCCAGCGCCTCACGCACCGGATACGTCACCGTCGCCGCCTTCGGCTCGCAAAATGGCCGGACTGGAAGCCGCCCTCGGGGCTCGGGCCGGGTGGGGGTGGTTCCGGATCTCGGCCGCCGCGTCGTACGCCTTGCTGTACTCCTTGTCCCGGCGGGCCGCCGCCAGTTCCCCGGCCAGAGCCACGCAGACCCCGCACTCCGCCACGGGAGCGCAGCCGTAGAGGTAGTTCTCGACGAACCCTGCCAGTTCGATCGGTGGTTGGGGGTAGGTGCGGGGGCTGGTCCCTGAATCGCTCATCACCGTGTCGCCGTCCCTTCGCGTGGTGCTGGTGGTTAACCACGTTAGGAATTCGGCGGCCTCAACTCCTAGGAAGTTCCACGGAGTTCTACGAGTCCTGTGCCGATTGGTCCAGGGCATCGATGGCGGACGTGATCAGTGCCCGTGCATCGGCCCCGTGAACAGCGAGCTTGGCGAATTCCGTGAACGCCTTGAGGTACTGCCGCACTTCGGTCGGCGTGGTCACGTTGACCCGGGCCGTCAGCAGCTCCGCCTCGGTCTGCTCCTCGTCGTACACCGTGAACGTTTCGATCATCCACATACGGCGCTCGGCCGCGAAGGGGATGACACCCAGCGATATGGACGGGAATGCCATGGCGGACAGCAAGTGGCCCAGTTGTCCGGCCATCGTCTCGGCGTCGCCGACGCGGTGGCGCAGCACCGATTCCTCCAGCACCAGGGCGAACCGGTGGTCCCCCTGCCGTACCACGCGGGCCGACCGGGCCAGCCGTGCCTCGACGGCGCCGGCCACGTCGTCCGGCGTCTCGTGGAACTCGCTGATGGAACGCATGAGTGCCGTCGCATAGGCGTGGGTCTGGAGCACGCCGGGCACCACGTTCGCGCAGTACGTACGGAACACGCGGGTCCGCTCGTACAGCGGCAGGTACGACTCCTGGAGCTGTCGCAGCCCCGAGCGCTGCACGCGCCGCCACTCGACGTACATGTTGTCCGCCGAGCGAGTGGCGGCGATCAGGTCCCCTGTCTCGCTGTCCGCCCCGCAGGCCCGGCACCATGCCCGGATGTCCTCGGCGGACGCCGGGGTGACGGCATTCTCCAGGCGCGAGACCTTGGACTTGTACCAACCCGCACGGGCCGCCAGGGCCTGGCCCGAGATGCCCGCGTCCTGCCGGATCTCCCGGAGGCGGTCGGCGACGGCCTTGCGGGCTGCTTGAACACTCGTTGACGCAGACGCGGACATAGGGCGTGACGATCCGTCAGATCCGGTAGTCCTCGTGCGGCGTGGCCCGCTCCCACACGGCGTCGAACGCCGCCGCGCACAGCTTCGCCACGTCGGGGCGTTCGTCCAGCTCCGGGCCCGCCGAGCCGCCCTCGCCCGTGAAGTGGTTCCACATGATCAGCCGCCCGTCGAACAGCCAGAAGTCGTTGCCGGGCAGGGCCAGATCGGACGCCTTCCGGCGCGGCAGCCAGCGCACCGACTCGCCTGCGGCGATGTTCTGGTAGGTGCACTCGTACTCGTACCGGATGTACTCGCTCACCGGCTCCGACACGATCCGGGCCCGGCGGAACGCCACCCCGCGCGCCGTCGCGTCCCGCACCCAGGTGTGGAAGTCGTTCCACCATGTCGCGGGATCCGGGTGGGGCCGCCAACCGGCCCGCCACCCGGCGAATTCGGAGGCCTCCTCACCGATTCCGTACGAGTCGCGCAGCTCCAGGTGCACAGCCGAATGGCGCGTGTTGGCCAGCAGGTCAACGAACGCCGAGTCGGTCTGCGACATCGCATGCCTCCCTGAGTGCGGCCACCATGCGGATCGGCAGCCGCACCACGGCTTCCGTCTCGGGGACGGGTCCGGTCTCGCGGCACTGGGCCAACAGCGCCTCGCCGGCCTTCCAGCCCTGAATGACGACCTCTTCCGCTTCCTCGTCCACCCAGGCCGTCGGGCACTGGGCTCCATTGGTGTTGGGATCCTTCGCGATGAACCGCAGTGCCATGGCTGCCGCCTCCGGTTTTTCACTTGCCCGCGACGATGTTCATTGCCCTACGTGGCGCCACACCTCGCGGCGCTACGTTTCGCGACATTCCACAACGTTCTATGAGCGTTGCCCATCAAGCCGAACAGCGTCAAGAGGGCTTGTCCAGTTGGCGGTTGAACGCCGCGGCAGGGAGGGGCGGGCAGGGGCCAGCGTCGCGGACGGGGTGGGTGGGCATTCCAGCGTGCCGGGGGCGAAACCTCCGAGAGGCGATGCAGGGATCGCAGCCCCGCCAGGAAGGGCCGGGGCGCAGCCCCAGGGGCCAGACCGTCCAACCCCTTGCACGGGCGGGCGGGTGGGTAAGCCTCCCGGGTCCGGGGCGGAGCCCCGCATCGCCCAGCCCAGGCCACCCCGATACGCACCGCCCGCCCCCGCCAAGGGAGCCACCCCGCCGCACCCAGGGCTATCCCGAGACCGCCCGGATCTGCGTCCGCACCGCCCCCATGCTCGCGCCGATCACCAGGGCGATGGCCAGTGCCTGGGGCCAGGACAGGGCCTGGCTCAAGATCAGGAAGCCCGCCGTCGCTGCGATCGCCGGCTCCAGGCTCATCAGGATCGCGAAGGCGGACGCGGGCAGGCGGCGCAGGGCCAGGAGTTCCAGGGTGTAGGGGAGGACCGAGGACAGGACGGCCACCGCCGCGCCCAGCGCCATGGTGGAGGGGACGAGCAGCTTCCCGCCCGCCTGCGCGATGCCGATCGGCAGGAACAGGACCGCCGCCACCGCCATGGCGAGGGCGAGCCCGTCGGCCTGGGGGAAGCGGCGGCCCGTACGGGCGCTGAACAGGATGTACACCGCCCAGCACACACCCGCCCCCAGTGCGTACGCCACCCCCACCGCGTCCAGGCTGCCGAAGCCGCCCCCGCCGAGCAGGACGACGCCCGCGAGGGCCAGCGCGGCCCACAGGACGTTGACGAGGCGGCGCGACGCGAACACCGACAGGGCCAGCGGGCCGAGGACCTCCAGGGTGACCGCGACGCCGAGCGGGATGCGGTCGACCGCCTGGTAGAACAGCCCGTTCATGCCGGCCATCGCCACCCCGAACGCGACCACCGTTCCCCAGTCCGCCCGCGAATGCCCCCGCAGCTTCGGCCGGCACACCAGCAGGAGGACGATCGCCGCGGCGACGAGCCGCAGCGTGACGACTCCCGCGGCGCCCGCCCTCGGCATCAGCGTCACCGCCACCGCGGCCCCGAACTGCACCGATATGCCGCCCGCCACCACCAGCGCGACCGGCCCGAACGCCGCCCGGCGCCCGCCCCGGCCCGCGCCCTTCAGCGCACCGGCAGCCTCCGGTACGGCGACGGCGGCCGCCGCGACCGGCTCTGCCGCACCCGCACCCTTGACCGGATTCACCGGCGCTCCTCTCCCATCGGATTCAGCATTCGGCGCGGCCGACGAGCCACCATCGGCCCACTCACTCCAGCAGTCCAGCAGAATGCACTTATGGATTCAATATCTTGGACTGCACCCGCTTGGCGCAACCGTCTTTCCGCGGGAAGCGGAACAACTCGCTCCATCTAATGTAAGCGGCTCCGGGTAGCCCTACCCCTCACCGTCCAGGCCCTCCGCCAGCACCTCCGCCAGGTGCCTCGCCCTGCGGCCCGCCAGCTGGGCCAGTTGCGTACGGCAGGAGTAGCCGTCGGCAAGGACTTCCGTGCCAGGGGCGGCACCCCGTACCGAAGGCAGCAGCTGGTCCTCCGCGCAGGCCACCGACACCTCCCAGTGGCCCCGCTCGAACCCGAAGTTCCCGGCGAGACCGCAGCACCCGCCTCTGAGCTCGCCCGTCAGGCCGGCCTTCTCGCGCAGGCGGCGGTCGGCCTCGTCACCCAGGACCGCGTGCTGGTGGCAGTGGGTCTGGCCGACCACGGGGCGATCGAGGCGCGGCGGCGCCCAGTGCGGCGCGCACTCCTGAAGGGCCTCGGCGAAGGTGCGCACCGAAGCGGCGAGGCGGGCCGCCCGCGGGTCGGCGGGGAGCAGTTCCGGCAGGTCCGTGCGCAGGGTGGCCGCGCAGCTCGGTTCGAGTACGACCAGGGGACGGTCCGCCCCGCTCAGGTACGGCTCCATCGCGTCCAGGGTGTGGCCGAGCACCACCTTCGCCCAGTCCAGCTGGCCCGTGGACACATAGGTGAGCCCGCAGCAGACCCGCCCCGCCGGAACCTCCGCCTCCAGTCCCGCCTCCGACAGCACCCGCAGGGCCGCACGCCCCACCTCCGGGGAAAGGTGGTTGGTGAAGGTGTCCGGCCAAAGGATCACCGTCGAGTCACCCGGCACCGGGCGCTTCCGCAGCTCGCTCAGGAAGGTGTGCGGGGCCAGCTGCGGAAGCGTTCGCTCCGGCGCGATCCCTGCGAGACGTTTCGCGAACGCGGCCAGCGGGCGGACCCGGGCCGCCGCGTTCAGGGGGCGGGCCAGCGGCGCGGCCGCCCGCAGCCACCCGGGGAGCCGGCCCAGCGCATAGTGGGAGGCGGGGCGCAGGCGCCCTTCGTAGTGGTGGTGCAGGAACTCCGCCTTGTACGTCGCCATGTCCACGCCCACCGGACAGTCGCTCCGGCAGCCCTTGCAGGACAGGCACAGGTCGAGCACGTCCCGCACCTCCTCCGAGCGCCAGCCGTCCGTGACCACCTCCCCCGCCAGCATCTCGTGCAGCAGCCGCGCCCGGCCCCGCGTCGAGTGCCCCTCTTCGCCGGTGGCCCGGAAAGACGGACACATGACGTCGTCGCCCTTCGAACTCCCTTTGTCCGTACGGCACTTGGCGACCCCCACACATCTGCGCACCGCCGCCGCGAAGTCACCCCCGTCGTGCGGGTAGCCGAACTCCACGTCCACCGGACGCTTCGGCAGCGCCTCGAAGCGCAGGTTCTCGTCAAGCCGCGCGGGCCGGGCGAGGATCCCTGGATTGAGCAGGCCATCCGGGTCCCACAAGTCCTTGAACTCGCCGAACAGGCCGACGAGTTCGCCTCCGTACATCTTCGGGAGCAGTTCCGCGCGGGCCTGCCCGTCGCCGTGCTCGCCGCTGAGCGAGCCGCCGTGCGCGACCACCAGATCGGCCAGGTCCTCGGAGAACGCGCGGAAACGACCGATCCCGGCGGGGGTCAGCAGGTCGAAGTCGATGCGGACGTGGATGCAGCCGTCCCCGAAGTGCCCGTACGGGGTGCCGCGCAGCCCGTACGAGGAGAGCAGGGATCTGAACTCCCGCAAATATGCCCCCAGTTGAGCGGGCGGGACCGCGCAGTCCTCCCAGCCGGGCCAGGCCTCGGTGCCGTCGGGCATGCGGGTCGCGGTGCCCGCCGCGTCCTCGCGGATCCGCCACAGCGCGCGCACCTCGGCCGGGTCGCTCACCACGGCGGCCTCAAGAGCGTCGCCCGCCCGCGCCAACTCCTGTGCCCGCGCACGCGCTTCGGCCTCCGTCGCCCCGCCGGCCTCGACGAACAGCCAGGCCCCGCCGCGCGGCAGGCCGGCCTCGCCCCGTACCCGTACGAGATCGGCGGCCATGCCCTCCACCGTCAGCGGGCGGTACGGAAGCAGCCCGGGTGCCGCCTCGGCGGCCGCGCTCTCGTCGGGGTAGCCGAGCACGGCGAGCGCGCGGGCGGGCGGCGACTCCACCAGGCGTACGGTGGCCTCGGTCACCACCCCCAGCGTGCCCTCGCTACCGCAGAACGCCCGTGCAAGATCGGCCCCGCGCTCGGGGAGCAGGGCGTCCATCGCGTAACCGGAGATGCGGCGCGGGAGGTCCTGGGGGTAGCCGGTGCGGAGCGCTGACAGATGACGGATGACGAAATCGCGTAGACCAACAGGTGATGTCGAGTTCTGCCATCCCTGTGCCAGTTGGTGAACAGTGCCCTGTGCGCTGACGACGGTCAGATCACGGATGTTGTCAGCCGTCGTCCCCCACCGCACCGAGTGTGCCCCGCAGGCGTTGTTGCCGATCATCCCGCCGAGCGTGCACCTGCTGTGCGTCGAGGGGTCGGGGCCGAAGGTGAGCCCGTGCGGCGCGACCGCGTCCCGCAGGGTGTCGAGCACAACCCCGGGCTGCACCACGGCGGTTCGGGCCGCCGCGTCCACCGAGACGAGCGAGCACATGAAACGGGTGAAGTCGAGCACGATCCCGGTGCCGGTGGCCTGGCCCGCGATCGAGGTGCCGCCGCCGCGCGGCACCACCGGCACCCCGTACGTCCGGCAGACCGCGAGCGCCGCCGCCACGTCGTCGGCGTCGCGCGGCGCGACCACGCCCAGGGGCACCCGGCGGTAGTTCGAGGCGTCCATCGTCGTCAGGGCGCGGGCGGTGACACCGAGGTCCACCCGGCCGCGCACCACCCGCGACAGCTCGCGTTCCAGCTCCCGCTCCAGGCCGGATGCCTGTTCCTGGCCCTGCTCCCGGCTCTGCTCCCGGCTCTGCTCGCGCTTCAGTCCCGGGGCCTTCGCACCATCTGCCATGGGCCCAGGATGCCCGGCCCCGGCCCCGCACGGGCTCAGCGCCGCACGGGCCGCCGCGCGTCCGATGCATAGTCACGCCGTGTCCGTCCCGTGTCCGGAAACAGACCAAGATGAGCCGAATGTGGCCGGTCAACGACCTTGCTGAGCGGGAATCTTCACCAAGAACTATCCAATTCGATCACCAACTCTCCTATAGTTGCCCCTCGTTCCCCGAGGAACAGGAACACCCCGTTCCACACCCCGTTCCACATCTCCTCCCAGCCCGCCCTCAACACCCGCTCCCCGTTCGCCCGCCATAAGCGCTGTAAGGCATTGATCGATGACGGCGTCGCCCTCCCTCACCCGCCCCTCCGCGCTGGCCCTGCTGATCACCGCGGTGGTCACCGGCGCGTTCTGCACGGTGGCGGTGGTCTCGGCCACGCCCGGCACCCGCGCCGTAGTCGGCTGGAGCCTCGGCGCCGCGGCGGCCCTGCTCAGCGCCGGCGCGTACGCCGTGACGCACAGCGTGCTGCGCAACCGTGTGCTGCGTTCCCGGCTCGCCGCGCTCAACGGCCAGATCAGCGCCCAGGAGGCCAACGCCGCCCGGCGCAGTGCCGACGCGGTACGCCTCGACGCGGCCCAGTCCGCCGAGCGCAAGGCCCTGGTCGCCGCCCACACCGCCGAGCTGCGCCGCGCCGAGTCCGCTCGGGCCGCAGCCCTCGCCGCCACCGCCAACGCGGCCGGCCGCATGCAGGCGCTGGCCACCGGCATGCTCGCCGACCTGCGCGACATGGAGCACCGGCACGCCGACGAGGAGGTGCTCGGCGACCTCCTCCACCTCGACCACCGCACCGCACAGGCGGGCCGCCTCGCGGACTCCATCGCCGTACTGACCGGGGCGCGTTCGGGCCGCCGCTGGGCCAGGCCCATCGTCATGGAGTCCATCCTGCGCGGCGCGATGGGCCGCATCGGCGGCTACCAGCGCGTACGGCTGCACTCCACCAGCGACGCGGCCGTCGCCGGACACGCCGCCGAGGGCGTCATGCACGCGCTGGCCGAACTCCTCGACAACGCGGCCAACTTCTCGCCGCCGACCGCCGAGGTCCACGTGTACGTCGAGGAAGTACCGGCCGGGGTGATCATCACGGTCGAGGACAGCGGTCTGGTCATGAGCGAGGTGCAGCTGCGCCGGGCCGAACAGGCCGTTTCCGGCCGGTCGTTGGACCTGGCCGGACTCTCCGGCACCCGGCTCGGCCTCTCGGTCGTCGGCCGCCTCGCCCGCAAGCACGGCCTCACGGTGTCGTTCCGGCCCTCCGCGCGCGGCGGCACCGGCGCCCTGATGCTGCTCCCGCACGAGCTGATCACCCACGTCAGCACGGCCCCGACTCCGACCCCGGCCGCGCCCGCCGCCGACGTACCGCAGGAGCCGAAGGCGACGGAGACGGCCGCCACCAAGCCGGAGGCGGCCAACGAGCCGGCCAACGAGCCGGAGGCCACTCACGAGCCGGCCGCCGAGCCCGCCGCCGCGACCAGCGCCACCACCGGCACCCCCGGTGATCCCAGCGCCGGCGCCAGCGCGGAAACCAGTGGCGAATTCCCGCAGTTCGGCGAGAGCGGGCTGCCCAGGCGCAAGCGCGGGCGGGCGCTTGCCGCGGCCCACCCCGATGGTCCGGACGCCCCGGCGGCCCCGGCCCGCGCCTCGACCGCCGCGTCCGGCGCGGCCGCCCGCTTCAGCAGCTTCCGCCAGGCCGTACGCGCGAACTCCCCCACCCCGGAAGGCAACACCGAATGACCGGCACCACCACCGACGAGAAGCTCAACTGGCTCCTGGAGAACCTGCTTGAGCGCACCCCCGGCGCCCGGCACGGCCTCGTCCTGTCCCGCGACGGCCTCAAGCTGTGCCGCACGCCGGAGCTCTCCGTCGACCAGGCCGACCAGCTGGCCGCGATCGCCGCGGGCATCCAGAGCCTGTCGCACGGGGCGTCGATGGAGTTCGGCGACGGAAGCGGCGGGGTGCGCTCCGCCATGGCCGAGTTCTACGGCGGCATCCTCTTCATCGTCGAGGCCGGCGAGGGCGCGCACCTCGCGGTGGTCGCCGCCGAGGACGCGGACGCGGGGCTCGTCGGCCACAACATGTCCGAGCTGGTGGAGCAGCTCGGCGAATACCTCAGCGCCGAGCCGCGGGCATGAGCAGGCCGGGCCGGGACGACTCGCCGGACCGGCTCTACACCCTCACCGGCGGCCGCAGCCGCTCCGGCTCGGACGCCTTCGACCTGGTCACGCTGGTGGTCACCGAGTCCGACCCGGTGCCCGGCATGCAGTCTGAGCACGTGGCGATCCTGCAAATGTGCCGCTTCCCGACGGCGGTCGTGGAGATCGCGGCCGAGCTCGGCCTGCCCGTCACGGTGGTCCGCATCCTGCTCGCCGACCTGCACGACACGGGCCGCATCAGCGCCCGCCACCCGCGCTCGGCCCACCGCCTTCCCGACCCCGACATCCTGGAGCAGGTGCTCGTTGGCCTCCGAAATCTCTGAACGGCCCGCACGCTCGGAACGGCCCGCCCTCGCGGGAACCGCGGACAACGGCCTGAAAATCGTCGTCGTCGGTGGTTTCGGCGTCGGAAAGACGACCATGGTGCGCTCGGTCAGCGAGATACGTCCGCTGAACACCGAGGAGACCATGACCAAAGCGGGCGAGGCCGTGGACGACCTCGACGGGGTGCGTACGAAGACGGCCACCACCGTCGCCTTCGACTTCGGCCGCATCACCCTGGACGCGCACAACGTCCTTTACCTGTTCGGCGCGCCAGGACAGGAGCGGTTCTGGTTCCTGTGGGACCGCCTTTTCGCGGGCACCCTCGGCGCGGTCGTCCTGGTGGACACCCGGCGCCTGGCCGACTCCTGGTACGCCATCGACCGCCTGGAGCACCACGGCACGCCGTTCGTCGTGGCCTGCAACGACTTCGGCGGCCCCGCGCACACCGAGGCCCAGGTCCGCGAGGCTCTCGACCTGCCGCCCGAGGTGCCGCTGGTCCGCTGCGACGCCCGGTCGCGCGAGTCCAGCAAGACCGTCCTGATCACCCTCGTAGAACATCTCGCACGCCTGCAGAAGGCACCGGAGCTCCTACCGTGACGTGCCCCATCCCCGCCCCCGTCCCGCTCGGCGGCCCCCGGTTCCAGACCGAGCCGAACGAGCTGTACCGCGACCTGCGGCGCGACCACGGCGCGGTGGCGCCCGTCGTCCTGGACGGCGACGTGCCGGCCTGGCTGGTGCTCGGCTACCGCGAGCTGCACCAGGTCACCAGCGACCCGGTGCTGTTCTCGCGCGACTCCGACCTGTGGAACCAGTGGGACCGCATCCCCGCCGACTGGCCGCTGCTTCCCATGATCGGCCGCAAGCAGCCGTCGATCCTCTACACCGTCGGCGAGCGCCACCGCGAGCGGGCCGCGATGGTGTCCGGCGCCCTGGAGGCCGTCGACCCCTTCGAACTGCGCAGCCACGCCGAGCGGTTCGCGGACGAGCTGATCGACGCGCTGTGCGGCGCGGGCAGCTGCGACATCGTCGGCCAGTACGCGATGCTCCTGCCGGTACGCGTCCTGGCCCGGCTCTACGGATTCGGCGACGAGCAGGGCCCCGGCCTGGTCACCGCGATGAACGACATGGTCAACGGCCGGGAGGGCGCCCTGGAGGGCCAGCGCCACCTCGCCGAGTCGATGTACGCGCTGCTCACCGCCAAGCAGGTCGAGCCCGGCGAGGACGTGGCGTCCCGGATGCTCGCCAACCCGTACGGCTTCTCCGTCGAGGAGGTCGGCCAGGACCTGATGGTGATGATGGCCGCCGGGCACCAGCCCACCGCGGACTGGATCGGCAACTCGCTGCGCCTGATGCTCACCGACGACCGGTTCGCGGCCTCGCTCGCGGGCGGGCGGCACAGCGTCGGCGAGGCCATGAACGAGGTGCTCTGGGAGGACACCCCCACCCAGAACGTGGCGGGCCGGTGGGCCGCCCGCGACACCCGCCTCGGCGGCCGGCACATCCGGGCCGGCGACCTGCTCCTGCTCGGCCTGGCCGCGGCCAACGGCGACCCTCAGGTACGCACCGACGCGGCCGCGCTGACCGGCGGGAACAGCGCGTTCTTCTCGTTCGGGCACGGCGAGCACCGCTGCCCGTTCCCCGCGCAGGAGGTCGCCGAGGTCATCGCGCGGACCGGCATCGAGGTGCTGCTCGACCGGCTGCCGGACGTCGATCTCGCCGCGTCCGCCGGGCAGTTGACCCGCCGGCCCTCCCCGTGGCTGCGGGGTCTGACCGAGCTTCCCGTGACGTTCACTCCCACTCCCGCCCTTGGAGCAGTCCGATGAGCAACCCCATGAGCAGCCCGTCGCAGTGCCCCGTGGACCACAGCGGCGCGATCACCCTGGACCCGTTCGTCAGCGACCTCGACGCCGAGAGCGCGGCGCTGCGCGCGGCCGGTCCGCTGGTACGGGTCGTGCTGCCGGGCTCGGTGGCCTGCTACTCCGTGACGCACCACGCGGAGGCCCGCCGGCTCCTGACCGACCCCCGCCTGGTCAAGGACATCAACAGCTGGGGTGCCTGGCAGCGCGGCGAGATCCCGCCGGACTGGCCGCTGATCGGGCTCGCCAACCCGGGCCGCTCGATGCTGACCGTCGACGGCGACGAGCACCGCCGCCTGCGCACCCTGGTCGCGCAGGCGCTGACCGTACGCCGGGTCGAGCGGCTGCGGGCGGGCATCGAGGCGCTGACGTCGTCGATGCTCGACCGGCTCGCGGAGCTTGACGCCGGTGAAGTGGTCGACCTGAAGGCGGAGTTCGCGTACCCGCTGCCCATGAGCGTGGTCAGCGAGCTGATGGGGGTGGACGCGGCCGACCATCCGCGCATGAAGTCCCTCTTCGAGAAGTTCTTCTCCACGCAGACGCCTCCTGAGGAGGTGCCGCGGATGATGGCGGACCTGGGCGAGCTGTTCGGGCGGATCGTCGAGTCCAAGCGGCGCGCGCCGGGCGACGACCTGACCAGTGCGCTGCTCGCCGCCTCCGAGGACGGCGACCACCTCAGTACGGAGGAGATCACCAACACGCTGCAGCTGATGGTGGCGGCGGGCCACGAGACCACGATCAGCCTCATCGTGAACGCGGTGGTGGCCCTGGAGACGCACCCCTCGCAGCGCAAGCTGGTGCTTGACGGGGTGGTGCCGTGGGAGAACGTGATCGAGGAGACGTTGCGCTGGTCCACGCCGACCTCGCACGTCCTGTTCCGCTTCGCGACGGAGGACGTCGCGGTGGGCGACCGGGTTCTCCCCGCGGGGGAGGCGCTGATCGTCTCCTTCGGGGCGATAGGCCGTGACGAGGCGCAGCACGGCGCGACGGCGGGGGACTTCGACGTCACCCGCACCCCGGCTCCGGTGCGGCACATCTCCTTCGGCCATGGCCCGCACGTCTGCCCGGGCGCGGCCCTGTCCCGCCTGGAGGCGAGCGTCGCCCTCCCGGCCCTGTACGCCCGCTTCCCTTCCCTGACCTTGGCGGTCCCGCGGGCCGAGCTCCGCAACAAGCCGATAGTGACCCAGAACGACCTGTTCGCCCTGCCGGTACGACTGGCCTAGCCACCCTGGGGGCTCCGCCCCCAGCCCCCCGTGGTTCGGCTGCGGACCGTACGTGGCT
The DNA here is from genome assembly GCF_045206365.1 of Streptomyces sp. NBC_00212. Lineage (NCBI taxonomy): Bacteria > Bacillati > Actinomycetota > Actinomycetes > Kitasatosporales > Streptomycetaceae > Streptomyces > Streptomyces sp. NBC_00212. Next base: position 4,861,287 of record NZ_CP108115.1, on the reverse strand, counting down.
GGTCGCGCAGTTCCCCGCGCCCCTGACCCGCTTTCGTCCGCGGACCGTACGTGGTGCTCGCGCAGTTCCCCGCGCCCCTAGCAGGATCGATCCTGGCGGGGTCGGCATCTTTAGCCCGTCCGGCGCTTGAGGACGAGCGCCCTTAAGGCGCGAACGGGGTCCGGGGGCGGAGCCCCCGAAAGGGGTGCAGGGGACGAAGTCCCCGCAAGGGGTCTGGGGCGCAGCCCCAGGAGCCGAACCCTCCCACCCCTTGCACGGGCGGGAGGGTGGGCGCCCCCCCGGGGTGCAGGGGGCGAAGCCCCCGCTGGGGGTCTGGGGGCGCAGCCCCCGGAAGCTGAGCCATCCAACGCCCTGCACGGGCGGGTGGGTGGGCGAACCCCCCGGGGTCTGGGGCGGAGCCCCAGGCGGCTCAGGCTCGCGCTGTGGGGCCCGTCTCATCCGGCGGACCCGCCGGACCGGGCGGGCCAGAACCGGATACGCTCGCGCACGTGGCTGAGATCCAGATTCCCGCTGACATGAAGCCCGCCGACGGCCGTTTCGGCGCGGGCCCCTCCAAGGTGCGTACGGAGGCGCTGGACGCCCTGGCCGCCACCGGTTCCTCCCTCCTCGGCACCTCCCACCGCCAGGCCCCGGTCAAGAACCTGGTCGGCGAGGTGCGCCAGGGCATCCGCGACCTCTTCTCCCTCCCCGAGGGCTACGAGGTGATCCTGGGCAACGGCGGCTCCACCGCGTTCTGGGACATCGCGACGCACGGCCTGATCGAGAACAAGTCCCAGCACCTGAACTTCGGCGAGTTCTCGTCCAAGTTCGCCAAGGCCGCCAAGCTGGCGCCCTGGCTGGCCGAGCCGACCGTCATCAGCAGCGACCCGGGTACGCACCCGGACCCGAAGGCCGAGGCCGGCGTGGACGTGTACGCGTTCACTCACAACGAGACCTCGACCGGAGTCGCCGCCCCGATCAAGCGCGTGGCCGGCGCGGACGAGGGCTCCCTCGTCCTGGTGGACGCGACCTCCGGCGCCGGCGGCCTGCCCGTCGACATCACCGAGACCGACGTCTACTACTTCGCCCCGCAGAAGTCGTTCGCCTCCGACGGCGGCCTGTGGCTCGCCGCGTTCTCGCCCGCCGCCCTGGACCGCGCCCAGCGCATCCACGCGAGCGGCCGCCACGTCCCGGAGTTCTTCTCGCTGCCCACCGCGATCGACAACTCGCTGAAGAACCAGACGTACAACACGCCTGCCCTGTCCACCCTGTTCCTGCTCAACGAGCAGCTGAAGTGGATCAACGGCCAGGGCGGCCTCGCCTGGTCGACGGCCCGCACCGCCAGCTCCGCCGCCGCCCTGTACGGCTGGGCCGAGGACTCCAAGCACGCCGCCCCGTTCGTCACCGACCCGGCCAAGCGCTCGCAGGTCATCGGCACGATCGACTTCGCGGACGACATCGACGCCGCCGCGATCGCCAAGGTGCTGCGCGCCAACGGCATCGTCGACACCGAGCCGTACCGCAAGCTCGGCCGCAACCAGCTGCGCATCGCCATGTTCCCGGCGATCGACCCGGCCGACGTCGAGGCCCTGACGGCCTGCATCGACTACGTCATCGAGCAGCTCTGAGCATCAGCTAGTTCGGCCGACGAGGGCCCGGCACCGTGATGGTGCCGGGCCCTCGCGCATGCCCGGGTGCTGCCACCGGCCCGCAGACGCACCCCCGCACCCCCAGCGGAGCGTCACGGCCGATAACCGCCCTATTCCGCAAGGGACTTGGTCCCTACCATCCAAAGCGGTCCGGCGCGCACCGCACCACGGCCGGACCGGCCCGAAGGTTTGACATGTTCATGCCTCAACTATGCATGAACGCTCGGCTGGACTCCCCACATCCACGCAAGGCCACCGACCAACCGATCGGAGCTTCACCATGCCCGGTGCACTTCTCGCAGGCGGCGCGACCGCAGCGTTCCTCGCGTCCTCGCTCTTCACCCAGGCCGCCCCGGCCGGCATCATCGCGCCGCCCGACAAGATCGTGATCGAGGTCGCGACCGTCAACGGCTCCGGCTGCCCCATCGGCACCGCCGCGGTCGCCGTCTCCCCGGACAACACCGCCTTCACCGTCACCTACAGCCAGTACCTGGCGCAGGTGGGCGCCGGTTCCAAGCCCACCGACTTCCGCAAGAACTGCCAGCTCAACCTGATCGTGCACGTGCCCTCGGGCTTCACCTACGCCATCGCGAGCGCCGACTACCGCGGCTACGCCCACCTGGAGAGCGGCGCGAGCGCCACCCAGAAGGCCTCGTACTACTTCCAGGGCTCGCCCGACACGGCGAGCAGAACGCACCCGTTCAACGGCCCGTACGACAACGACTGGGAGGCCACCGACACCACCGACTGGGGCCAGCTGGTCTGGGCCCCCTGCGGCGTGCAGCGCAACTTCAACATCAACACCGAGCTGCGCGCGAGCGCCGGCACCTCGGACCCGAAGACCAACAGCTTCATCGCCATGGACTCCACCGACGGCAACATCCAGACCATCTACCACCTGGCCTGGAAGGAGTGCCCGGACCAGCAGCGCTGAGCCGCGTCACGGGGCCCGTACCGCGAAGTGGTGCGGGCCCTTCAGCCGCTGCGGCGCCTCAGTACGCGCTTGACTCCCAGGCCGAGCACCGTGGCGCCCGCCAGAACCACCGCGCCGAGCAGATAGTTCCCGCTGCCCGCGCCGTCACCCGAATCGGTGGAACTGCCGCCCGCCGAGGGCGACTTGGCGCCACCCTCCTTTAGGGGGACGCGCACCACGTCACTGTCCGCCCCTTCCGAGCCGACCATCAGGGCCGAGCCGTCCGGGGTGTACGTCACCGATTCGGACTGGGCCTGCACCGGCGTGCCCGGCACCGCGTGCCAGTCGCCGAGCGGTCCGGCCCCGCCCTTCCAGGCGTATTCGGCCAGCGCGAAGTAGCCCCGCAGCGCCAGCTTCGTACCGTCCGGTGAGAACGCGCCATCGGTCACCCAGGGCACCTCGCCGACCCGGCGGAAGACGTTCGTACCGGAGGCGGAGAGCTGGGCCGGACCCTCGTAGAGGCCGCCGCCGCTCTCGCGCTTGGAGGCTATGTAGACCCGGCCGGTCTTCGGGTGGACCATCAACGCCTCGGCGTTGCGCGGCCCGTCGGCGTACTGGACGACGTACTGCGTGGCCTTGACCGTCTGGTCCTTGAGCTGGGCGGGCTCGTGGAAGCGGTATATCCAGACGTGGCTCCAGGAGCCGTCCAGGTTGTCGCCGATGTCGCCGACGTAGAGGTCGCCGTCGGGCCCGATCGAGATCGCCTCCACGTCGCGCGGCCGGCCGATGCCCTCCATGGTGACCCGGGCGACGGTCTGCCCGGTCTTCGCGTCCACGGCGTACACGTACGGGCCGTCCCCGCTGTCGTTGTGCGTCCAGTAGATGCCGGGATGGGCGCGGCTCGCGGCGAGACCGCTGGACTCCTTGACGCGGGGGTCCTTGATGGTGAACCCGCCGCCGTCGGCCACGGCCGGTCCCGCCGCACACGCCAGGACGAGCCCGGCCACCCCGCACACCCTCAGAAGCGAACGCATCCCCCCAGTGTCCACGGCCGCGTCCGGTACCCGGGGTGTCCACCGTCACGTCGCAGCACCGCGTACCGATCGGTAATGATGACCCCCATGCGTTTTCTCTTCGTCGGCGACTCCATGACCATCGGATGCCCCGGCGACTTCACCTGGCGCCACCGCATGTGGCGCCACCTCGAAGCGACCTTCGACGGCCCGTACGAGATCGTCGGCCCGCGCACCGCCCTGTACGACCCGGCGGCCGGCGCCCCGGTCTCGCACGAGTACGCCGACCCCGGCTTCCCGGCCGCCGCCCGCCGCCACCTCGCGGGCTGGGGCGAGGGCTGGCTGCACATGGCCCCGGTGATCGGCCCGGCCGTCGCGGAGAGCCGGGCGGACGTGCTGCTCGTCTCGCTCGGCCTGATAGACCTCGGCTTCTATACGGACGCCGGCCAGACCGCCGCCAATGTGCGCGCGTTCGTCGAGGGCGCCCGGGAAGCCAACCCGCAGGTCCGCATAGTCGCGCTGCCCGTCATCCCGAACATCCGGGCCGAGGAGGACGCCCCCTTCGCGGCCGAGGTGGCCCTCTTCAACGAGCTGCTCGCCAAGGCGGTCGCCGACCTCGACACGGCCGCGTCCCCGCTGCTGCTCGCCGCGGTCCCGGACTCGTACGACATCCACCGGGACACCTACGACGGCACGCACCCGGGCCCCAGCGGCGAGCACAAGCTGGCGGCGGCCTTCGCAAACGCGCTGCACGGCGCCTGGGAGCTGGGCGCCCGCTACGCGCTGTAGGACGCCCAGTTCCGGACCGCGAACCGGCTTGCCTCGCGCCGGACTTCGAAGGCGCCGGGGCCGCCGAAGTGGGCCGGGACGACGAGTTCGCGCTCGTCGGCGGCGCGGCCCAGGATGCGGCGGCGGGTGGCCGCGGCCTGCGCCTCGTCCTCGCAGAAGCAGCTGTTGCAGGACGGCTCGGCGATCTGCACCGGGCTGTGCAGCAGGTCGCCGACGAACACGGCCCGCTCGCCGCCGGACGCGAGCCTCAGTACGGAGGAGCCCGGCGTGTGTCCGGGCGCCGCCTCCAGAAGGAGGTTGTCGTCGATGCGGTGCTCGCCCTCCCACAGCACGGCCTGCCCGGCCCGCACGACCGGCGCGACGCTGTCCCCGAAGAGGGCCACGTCGTCCACGCGCAGCTCGCGCCCGTTGGCCGGGTCGAAGTGGGCGTGGTCGGCGGCCGGCATGAGATAGGTGGCGTTGGGGAACGCGGGCACCCACTCGCCGGGCCCCCGACCCACCGTGTTCCAGCCGACGTGGTCGGCGTGCAGATGGGTGTTGACGACGACGTCGACGTCCTCGGGCCGCACTCCGGCGGCCGCCAACTGCCCCAGGAAATCGGTGTTTCGATGGTGGAACATCGGCATACTGGGCCGCTCTCGGCCGTTGCCTACGCCGGTGTCCACGAGCACGGTCCGCCCGCCGCTGCGCAGCACCCAGGTCTGCAGCGCCCCGATCCACTGGTCGCTGCCGGGCTCCCAGAAGTCCGGCGCGAGCGTCTCCTCGTTGGCCTTCCACACCTCGATCCCGGCGTCCGGCACGATCCGGCGGGCGGACCCGAAAGCGCCCTCCCACTCCACGACCCTGATGACCTCGACCTCGCCCAAGGTGATGCTCCGCACGTCTCCGCCGCCTTCCGCTCGCTGTCCGTTGCCTCGACCTTAAGAGGGCGGAGGTGAGCCGTTCAATGCCTCTTCTACTCATCTGAATACGCGAACGTCTCACGCGCTCGGCGGGTCATCGCTAGGCTGGCCGCATGGACCTGGTGAGCGATGCGATCTCCGCGGTGCGGGTGGGCCGGCCGTCCTCCACCAGGCTGCGGGTGGGCGGCAGTTGGTGCGCCCGCCTCGACCCGTACGAGGGCGCGGGCTTCCACGTCGTCCTGGAGGGCAGCTGCTGGATGGTGACCGAGGGCGGCTCCGCGGTCGTCCTGAACACGGGGGACGCGGTGCTGCTTCCGCACGGCAGCGGGCATGTCATCGCCGACCGCCCGGCCGACCGGGCCACCGTGGAGCGCGCCGTCGACTTCGCCCGCTGGTCGGAGTCGGCCGCCCCCGACTGCCGTGCGGATACGGGCGATACGGAGCTGCTGTGCGGCAAGTACCGGCTCGACCGGCGCCACACGCACCCCCTGATGGCCGACCTGCCGGACGTCGTGCACATCCCCAACCGGGTGGGCCACCACGACGAACTCCGGTCCGCCATCGACCTGTTGGGCCGCGAGGTCGCCTCCTCGCACGCCGGCTCGGCGGTCGCCCTGCCGAGCCTGCTCGATCTGCTGCTCGTCTATCTCGTACGGGCCTGGATGGCGGAGGGCACCACCTCGCGCTGGCCGGCCGCGCTGCACGACCCGGTGGTGGCCGAGGCCCTGCACGCCCTGCACGAGGACCCCGCCGCGGCCTGGAGCAACGAGCGGCTCGCGGGCCACGTGGGCGTGTCCCGGGCCACGTTGGCGCGCCGGTTCACCGCCCTCGTCGGCCGGGCTCCGATGGCGTACCTCACCTGGTGGCGGCTGACCCGGGCCGCGGCCCTGCTGCGCACCACCCCGGACGCGCTCGACGCCATCGCCCAGCGCGTCGGCTACAGCACCCCGTACGCCCTGTCGCACGCCTTCAGCAGGCAGTACGGCACGACGCCGGGGCGCTACCGGGCCGGCGTCACGGCTTGACGACGAGCTTGCCCCTGGTGTGGCCGCCCTCGCTCAGCTCCAGGGCCTTGACCGCGTCGGCGAGCGGGAACGTCTCGGCGTGGCGGATGCGCAGCCGACCCTCGGCGACCAGGCGGGCGTGGGCCTCGTAGATCGGTTCGGGGGCCGGCGTGCCCTCGCCGCTGAAGCGGACGCCGTGGTCGGCGGCGCCCGTGTCGGCGATGGTGACGATGCGGGAGGCGGTGCCGCCGCGCAGCGCTATGGAGTCGGGCAGCGCGCCCTTGCCGGCCGCGTCGTACACCGCGTCGATGCCCTGCGGGGCGACCTCGCGCACCCGCTCGACCAGGCCCTCCCCGTACGCCAGCGGTATCGCGCCCAGCTCGCGCAGGAAGGCGTGGTTCGCGGGGGACGCGGTGCCGATGACCTTGGCACCCCGGGCCACCGCGAGCTGCACGCCGACCGAGCCGGTCACGCCCGCCGCGCCGTGGATCAACAGGGTTTCACCCTCGGCCAGTTCGAGCAGGCGCAGGACCCGCTCGGAGGTCTCGCCCGCCACCGGAAGCGCGACGGCCTGCTCCCAGGTCAGCTCGGCCGGCTTGCGCACGACGTGGGTGGCCAGGGCGTACTCGGCGTACGCGCCGGTGTCGGAGTGTCCGAACACCTCGTCGCCGACCGCGAACCCGGTGACGCCCTCGCCCAGTTCGTCGACGACGCCCGCCAGCTCCAGGCCCGGGACCGCCGGGAAAGTCACCGGGAACTGGTGCTGCATCCAGCCGTTGCGGATCCGGTAGTCGACCGGGTTGACGCCCGCCGCGACCACCTTCACCCGCACCTGGCCGGGGCCCGGCTCGGGCTTCTCGGCCTCGCCCAGGGCCAGCACCTCGGGGCCGCCGAACCGCTCGTACACGATCGCTTCCATCACAGCACTCCTCGCATCGCTCACTACGTCGTCCACGACGTGGTTCCAGCGTCCGTCGACGCCCGGCCCAACCCGGCCCGTCTTACGGCCGGTTCGACCTGGCCACAAGGCTGGGCACGGACGGCCGCGCCGACCGTACGCTGGCGTGATGGAGCCCCGCACGAGCCGCACCGCACCCCGCGCCGGTACCGGTACGACGCCCGCCGCCTTCGCCCTCGCGCGCGCCGCCGAGCTGGTGAGCGGGCCGCTGGACGAGATCCTGCCGACCCTCTCCGAGGCCATCGCGCCGCTGGTCCCGCACACGGTGGCCGCCGAGCTGTCGGGGCACTGCGCGCACTCGCCGTTCAAGGTGCACAGCGACACGGGGGCGGCCCGGATCGCCGTCGCCGACCTCCAGGAGCTCGGCCCGCTCGTCACGCCGGGCCTCCTCTGGCAGGGCACGGCCGTGATCGGCGGGGTGGAACAAGCCGTGGTGGCGGTCGCGAGCGAGGCCGCGCCCATGGCCGCGCGGCCACCGCTGCTCGTTCTCGTACGCAAGTCGCCGGGAGCCTTGTTGACGGACGCGGACGGCGAGATCGTCCAGCATCTGTGGGACCTGGTGACCGGCCATCGGGCCCGCCTCGCCATCGAGGCGGTGCCGGGCACGCTCGCCCAGTCGCGGTCCACCGCCGCCGAGCGGGCCCGGGTGATCGCCGAACTGGGCGAGGCCCACGAGGCCGCGCTCACCGCCCTGCTCGGCGTCCTGCGCAGCAAGAACCTGGAGGACCGGGCGGCCCGCTCGCGCGCCGTCGACCTCGCGGTGTCCGCCCTGGTCGCGCTGCGCGCCGAGGCCGACCGGAACCAGGAGCTCACGGAGGAGCCGGCCGCCGAGGCCTTCGCCCGGCTCGCCGACTCCCTGAAGCCGCTGCTCCGCCACAGCGAAGTGCGGCTCGAATTCGCGCCGCCGGAGGCGGAGACCGCCGAGATGTCGGTCGCGGCCGACGTCGCGCACCTCTCACGCGCCGCCGTACGCGCCCTGGTGCTCGCCATGGCCGGCCAGCAGGGGGTGCGCCGCATCCATGTGCGCTGGCGGATCGTGAACTGCCAACTGGTCGCGGCCGTACGGGACGACGGGCCCGGCGAGCTGTCACGGGCCGCGTTCGACACCCATCGGGTGGCCCAGCGCCTGGCCGCGCTCGGCGGCACCCTCGCGGTGGACGCGCTGCCCGGCTGGGGCACCACGGTCACCGCGACCCTGCCGCTGGGCACCGCCCCGAGCCCGCGCGTCGACCCGCTGGCCGGGCTGCACCCGCGCGAGGCGGAGGTGCTCGGCCATCTCGCCCGGGGGCACCGCAACCGGACGATCGCCGAGGAGCTGCACATCAGCGAGTCGACGGTGAAGTTCCACGTCGCGAACATCCTGGCCAAGCTGGGAGTGAGCTCGCGCGGGGAGGCGGCGGCGATGCTGCACGCGGTGGCGTAGCCGCCCTTTTATGCATGCCGGGTAGCGGCTGCGGGCCGTTGTCAGTGGCGGGTGCCGGTCACGGCTGCGGGCCGTTGTCAGTGGCGGGTGCCAGACTCGATCGCGTGAACGAACGGTGGGCCATCGCGGCGGCCGAGGGCGGCGGGGCACGGCTCGCCCCTCTCGGGGACGACGGGCTGCCCGCGGGCGAGGTGCGCGAGGAGGCCGACCTGGTCGCGGCCGTCCGCGCGCGCCCCGAGGTGGGCCGCTGGGTGTGGCGGTCCACCACCGAGCTCTACCCCCGGCTGCTCGCGGCCGGCGTCAGGGTCGAGCGGTGCTACGACATCGAGGACGCCGAGCTGCTGCTGCTCGGCCACGAGGGCCGGCTCGGCGAGCCCCGCTCGGCGGCGGCCGCCTGGGCCCGCCTCCACAACAGACCCGTACCGGCCGACCCGCCACCCCGCGCGGCCGAACCGGGCTCGCAGTCCTCCCTCTTCGAGCCCCAGAACACGGCGGAGCTGCCCTTCGAGGCGCTGCTTGAGGTGTACGCGGACCAGCAGCGCCGGCACGACCGTGCCGAGCACCCGGGGCGGATGCGGCTGCTCACCGCGTCCGAGTCGGCGGGGATGCTGGTCGCCGCCGAGATGAACAGGGCGGGCCTGCCGTGGCGGGCCGATGTGCACCGCGAGGTGCTGCACGGCCTGCTCGGCGAGCGGTACGCCAGCGGCTCGCCCCGCACGGGGGGCGGCGGCGAGCCGCGCCGCCTGGCGGAGCTCGCGGACCAGGTGTCGGCGGCCTTCGGGCGGCGGGTCAGACCGGACCTGCCCGCCGATGTGGTGAAGGCGTTCGGCGAGGCCGGGATCCGCATCAAGTCGACCCGGCGCTGGGAGCTGGCCGAGCTCGACCACCCGGCGGTGGAGCCGCTGATCGAGTACAAGAAGCTGTACCGGATCTGGACCGCGCACGGCTGGAGCTGGCTTCAGGACTGGGTGCGTGACGGCCGCTTCCGGGCCGAGTACACCCCGGGCGGCGCGGCCAGCGGGCGCTGGACGACCAACGGCGGCGGCGCCCTGCAGATCCCCAAGGTGATACGGCAGGCGGTGGTCGCCGACGAGGGCTGGCGCCTGGTGGTCGCCGACGCCGACCAGATGGAGCCCAGGGTGCTCGCCGCGATCTCCCGCGACCCCGGCCTGATGGAGGTGGCGGGCCACGACGGCGACCTGTACACCTCGCTGTCCGACCGGGCGTTCTCCGGTGACCGCGAACACGCCAAGCTCGCGCTGCTCGGCGCCGTCTACGGCCAGACCTCGGGCGACGGCCTCAAGAACCTGGCCGCGCTGCGAAGACGCTTCCCGCTCGCGGTGGCGTACGTCGACGACGCGGCGAAGGCGGGCGAGGAGGGCCGGCTCGTACGCACCTGGCTGGGCAGGACCAGCCCGCCCGCCGCCGGTGCGGGCGAGGCCGACGAGGCGGGCATCCCCCAGGAACAGGACGATCAACTGGCCGGTTCTGGTGGGGAGTTCGCGCCCGGGTATGCCTCCAGTGATGCCCGAGCGCGCGGCAGGTTCACCCGGAACTTCGTGGTGCAGGGCAGCGCCGCCGACTGGGCGCTGCTGCTGCTCGCCGCACTGCGCCGGGCGATCGATGCGGCCGGGCTCCAGGCCGAGCTGGTCTTCTTCCAGCACGACGAGGTGATCGTGCACTGCCCGGCCGAGGAGGCGGACGTCGTGACGAAGGCGATCCGCGAGGCCGGCGAACTGGCCGGGCGGATCACCTTCGGGGACACGCCGGTGCGTTTCCCGTTCACGACGGCGGTGGTGGAGCGCTACTCGGACGCGAAGTAGCCCTGTTCCCTTGGCACTTGAGACAGCCCTGTTGGCAGATCACTTGAGGGTGAGCCAGCGCGGGTCGAGGGCGATGGTCCTCAGCTCGCCCAGGGTGAGGGCGGGCTCGGCGCGGGTGGCTGCCTCGTTCTGGTTGCCGGTGTTGAAGGCGGAGACGACGACCCGGAACCCGTCGGGCCGCACGGTGTCGGCGGTCCACATGACCGCCCCGGCGCCGCCCTTCTCGCCCGGCTTCTTCGCCAGGCCGATCCGGGTGCCGTCCGGCAGCGTCGAGGTCGTACCTTCCGGGGCGACGTCCGACATCCCGGACTGCACATTGATCTGCACCAGGCTCTTGCCCTTGCCGTCGTCGAGCACGACGAAGGCGTAGCCGTCCTGGCCGCCCTTCTCGCCGACCTTGAGGCCCCTGCCCGCAGGGAGCAGCGCGATCAGCTGTTTCTGGACCGCCTCGGCGGAGGGCCCGCCGCCGACGGACCGCTCGGGCTTCGCGGGCTTCTCGGGCGCGCGGAGGGCGTCGGCCACCGAGAGCCACTTCGGCGAGATGACCAGTGCCTTGAGCTGCCCGGCAGTGAGCGGCGGGGTTTCCCGGCTGACCCGGGCGCCCTTCTCGGCGGGCGCGTTCCACTCGCTCGCGTCGATCAGGGTGCCCTTCGGGGTGAGCAGGACGGCCCGCCAGTCCTTCGTCGGCTCGCGCCGGTCGGGGTACTCGTAGCCCTGGAGCAGCATGTACCGCGAGCCGTCGGCCCGTTGCTCGGTCTGGCAGGAGTCGTAGTCCACGAAGGCCTTGGCGGGACAGGTGACCTGCTCGCGGCTGGACTCGGCGGCCGGATCGACCCTGCTCACTCCCAGAGCGACGAGGCCGGGCCCGTTCCCGTCGTCGAACACCCCGGACACGGACGCCGTGGACGAGACGTCCGGCTTGCCCGAGGCCTCCGGATCGCCCGGCCCGTTCCCCTGCTCCTTGGTCACGGTGCCCGGGGGCAGCAGCGACTTGAAGAGCGCGACCATCTTCTCGCCGCTCATGGCCCCGTCCGCCCGCTGCGTCGGCTTCGGCGGCGCGGCCACCGAGGAGTCCCCGCCGCCCCCGACGAACCCGGCGGCGTACGCACTTCCCAGGCCCACCGTGGCGAGCGCGAGCACACTGCCGGTGACGGCGGCCGTGCGGCGCCGGGCCAGCCGGCGGCGGCCCCGGACGAGGCCGGACTCCACCAGGTCGCGGCGGTCGCCGAGTTCGAAGCTGTCCCCGGTGTGCCGCATGGCCTCGCCGAGCCGGTCCTCAAAGGGCATGACAAACCACGCTTTCCTGATCCGGTCACTGAATCTGGTCGCTGAAATCTGGTCGCTGAAAAGGGATGCAACTGCCGTTGGACGCGCGGAAGTTGAGGCTCGGGCGTGTCAGTGGGAGGCGTACTCCGCGAGGGAGTCGCCGAGCCGTTCGCGGAGCTTGGCGAGGGCGCGCACCGAGCGGGTGCGGACGGCGGCCGAGCTGACGTTCATGGCGTCCGCCGTCTCCTCGATGCTGCGGTCCTCCCAGTAGCGGAGCACGATGACCACCCGGTCCTTGGGCGACAGCTGCCCCAGCGCGTCGAGCAGGGCCACGCGCAGCGCCGGGTCCTCGCCGGTGGCCGCCGCGCGGTCGGGGAGTTCACCGAGCGGCCGTTCGGTGGCCGAGCGGCGCCGACGGTGGGTGAGGAAGGCCCGTACGAGCACGGTCTGCGCATAGCCCGCCGGATTGTCGATCCGCGAGACGCGCCCCCACAGCGCGTACATCCGGCCCAGCGTCTCCTGCACGAGGTCCTCGGCGAGATGGGTGTCCCCGCTGGTCAGCAGGCAGGCGGACCGGAAGAGCTGCGCCGCGCGCCCCGTCGCGAACTCCCGGAACTCCTCGGCCCGGACCGACCGCACCGGCGGCCCGCTCGGTATCCCCGCCGGGCCCGGTCCCTCCGGCACCCCGTGCCGCCCCTGTCTCCACGGCTGCCTCACGGCCCGCCCCGCCCCCGCCCGTTGCTGGTTCTCCCTCTACACCCCACTGACGCGCGAGGCCCCCCGCAATGTTTCACCCGGGCTTTCGGGGCGGGAGGCCACGGTGTGCGTACGGGCGGGACTCAGACCCCCAGCTCACCGAACTCGGCCCCGAACTCCTCCGGGAACCCGGTCCACTTCAGCTCGGCGGGCAGGTGCGCCATGTCGTTGAAGAGCAGCACCGAGGCGGGCCGGTCGGGTGCGTACCGGATGACGGTCAGGGCGGCGTTGCAGTGGTTGAGCCCGATCCAGCGCCAGTCGGGGGCGTCGAGTGCGGCGCGCACCAGCCAGCCGATGAGGAAGCTGTGGGTGACGACGAGTTCGTGACGCGGGGAGGGTCCACTAAAGGGCCCGGTGCAGTGCGCCATGGCCTCCCGCACGAGCCTGGCCCCGGCCTCCCGCTCGCCCGGCTCCGGGTCACCGAGGAAGTCGAGGATGCGGTCGGCGTCCGATGCGGGGAGCTCGCCCCGCTCGGGCCGGTACGGCACGTAGTCCCCCGCCCATGCGGCCTCCGTCGCCGTTGCGCCGTCCAGCTCGGCGGCGATGAGCCGGGCGGTCTCGGCGGCCCGGCCGAGTGGCCCGTGGTGCACGGCGTCCAGCGGCACCCGGGCGAGCCGCCGCCCGAGCAACGCGGCCTGGCGCCGCCCCGCGTCGGTCAGCGCGGGCCCCTCGTGCCCGGCGTCGCCGTGCCGGGCGAGGTAGAGATAGCGGGTCGCGGTGGGCGGTACGGAGTGCTGCAAGCTACTGCTCCTTAGAACCTGAAAATTGTTCACTTTCCATTGACAGGACACGGCCCCGGGCTCAAAGGTTCCCCCATGACGCCGCCGCCTCTGCCGCCGCTGCCCGCCTTCCCGTCCGACTTCCTGTGGGGGGTGTCCGCCTCCGCGTTCCAGATCGAGGGCGCGGTGGACACCGATGGCCGGGGCCCGTCCACATGGGACGCGTTCACCAAGGAACCCGGCCGGATCAAGGACGGCTCGCACGCGGACAGGACCACCGACCACTACCACCGCTACCGCGAGGACGTCGCACTGATGGCCCGACTGGGCGTCGGGGCCTACCGGTTCTCGATCTCGTGGTCCCGGGTCCAGCCGACCGGTGAAGGCCCCGTCAACCAACAGGGCCTCGACTTCTACGACCGCCTGGTCGACGAGTTGTGCGCCGCCGGGATCACCCCCGTCCCCACTCTGTTCCACTGGGACACCCCGCTCGCCCTTGAGGAGCGCGGCGGCTGGCTGAACCGGGACACCGCGCAGCGGTTCGCCTCGTACGCCTCGATCGTCGCGGAGCGGCTCGCTGACCGGGTGCCGCGCTGGATCACCCTCAACGAGCCCGCCGAGATCACGCTCCTGGGGTACGGGCTCGGTGAACACGCCCCCGGAAAGCGGCTGATCTTCGACGCGCTGCCGGTCGCGCACCACCAACTCCTGGCCCATGGCATGGGAGTCGAGGCACTGCGGGCCGCCGGCGCGCGGGAGATCGGCATCGCTGCCTCGCACAGCCCGGTGTGGACGGCCGGCGACACGGACGAGGACCGCGCGGCCGCCGAGCTGTACGACACGCTGATGAACCGTCTCTTCGCCGACCCGATCCTGACCGGCGCCTACCCCGACGGCTGGGCCGACCTGATGCCGGGCCCAGTCGCCGAGGACCTGAAGATCGTCTCAACTCCCCTCGACTGGTACGGAATCAACTACTACAACCCGGCACTGGTGGGCGCACCGAAGGCGGACGCGGTAACAACCCTGGCCGGGATCGATCTCCCGCCGGACCTCCCCTTCGGCCTGCACGAGATCGAAGGCCACGAGCGCACGGACTTCGGCTGGCCGGTGGTCCCGGACGGCCTGCACGAGCTGCTCACCAACTTTCATACGCGGTACGGCGATTCACTGCCCCCTCTCCTCATAACGGAGAACGGCTGCTCCTACGGGGACGAGCCCGCCCCGGAGGAGCCGGGACGGGTGGCCGACGCCCGGCGGATCGCGTACCACGACGGCCATCTGCGCGCCCTGCACCGGGCGATGGCCGAGGGCGTGGACGTACGCGGCTACTTCATCTGGTCGATCCTGGACAACTTCGAGTGGGCGGAGGGCTACCGGCAGCGCTTCGGCCTGGTCCACGTCGACTACGAGACGCTGGCGCGCACGCCGAAGGACTCGTACGCCTGGTATCGCGATGTCATCCGGGGTGCCGGCAGCGATGTCTTCGGGTACGGGCGGTGACACTGGAGCCCGGGGCCAGAGCCCTGGGCAAGCCGGGTTCGGGCGAGGGGGATCGGCCGGGCGGGCGCTGGGTGGGGGCGCTGTCCCTGGCCAACCTGGGGGTGTGGGTGGGCTGGTTCGGCCCGCTGCAACTGCTCCTGGCCCGCCAGGCCGAACACTTCACGCCCACCCACAAAGCATCAACTCTCGCCTTGGTGACGGGAATTGGCGCTGCGGTGTCGATGGTGGCGAACCCGGTGTTCGGCGCGCTGTCGGACCGTACGACGGCGCGGGTGGGCCGCCGGATCCCCTGGGTCGTGGCGGGCGGCGCGGGCGGGTTCGCGGGCCTCCTCGTCCTGGCGTGGGCGCCGAGCGTGGCGGTGATGACGGCGGGCTGGTGCCTGGTGCAGCTGGCCCTGAACGCGTCGTTCGCCGCCCTGACGGCCGCGGTCCCGGACCAGGTCCCGCACCGCCGACGCGGAATGGTGGGCGGCTGGCTGGGAGTGTCACAGGTGGGCGGCATCCTGGTGGGCACGGCGTTGGCGACGGCGGCGGGCGGAATCGGGGCGGGCTACACGGCGTGCGCGGCCTTCTCCCTGCTCGCAGCCGTGCCGTACGTGGCGATGCGCAGGGACACCCGCCTACTGCCGGCCGATCAACTCCCCTTCCACTGGCGGGAGTTCGCGCGAGGCTTCTGGATAAGCCCTTCCCGCTTCCCGGACTTCGGCTGGGCGTGGCTGACGCGGTTCCTGATGAACCTGTCGTACTCGATCAGCACGATGTACCTGCTGTACTACCTGACCGACGCGGTGCACTACGCGGGCGACGCGGACACCGGGGTGCTCATCCTGACCGCGCTGGACGCGGTGACGCTGCTGGGCACGGTGGTGATCAGCGGCATCTGGTCGGACCGCACGGGCCGGCGCAAGGTCTTCGTGGTGTGGTCCGGCCTGGTGATCTCGGCGGCGACGCTGCTGCTCGCGGTATGGCAGACGTGGACGGGGGCGGTGGTGGCCTCGCTGGTGCTGGGCGTCGGGTACGGGGTGTACACGTCGGTCGACTTCGCGCTGCTCACGGACGTGCTGCCCAGCGCGACCGACCGGGGCCGCGACCTGGGCGTCATCAACATAGCCAACGCCCTCCCCCAGGTCCTGGCCCCCGTAATAGCGGCCCCGGTCGTGACGCACCTGGGCGGGTACGGGGTGCTGTACGCGCTGGCGGGGGCGATCGGGGTGAGCGGGTCTTTGCTGGTGGGGCGGATTCGGGGGGTGGGGTGAGGCGCGCGAAGCCTCAGCCGGGGTGGGCAAGCGCTTCCAGGCCCGGACCAGCCACCCTCGCCGCTGTGGCCGCCCTGCCCCTGTTACCCCCACAACACCGGCATAGGTCACTGCCATCGGCACAACGCCCGTGGCGACCTTCGACTGCCCGTTGGGCACGGCTCAGAAAGAAGCGCGCCGGCGTGAGGTAGCCACCGCCGAGCGACCGTGCCCTTCACCCCGCCCCACCCACCCCGAAAAAAGCAAAAGCCCCAGGTCACGGCGAGTGAGTCCTGAGGCTTCTACAGAGCCGCCTTCGGGATTCGAACCCGAGACCTACGCATTACGAGTGCGTTGCTCTGGCCAACTGAGCTAAGGCGGCACCGCCCTGCGCACCATGGTGCGAGCAGCAGCGTCGCCAAGTCTACACAGTTTCTGGAGTGGTCCCGACCAGGGTCGGGGCGGGCTCGGTCGGGGCTATGAGCAGCGCTTTCCCTTCGGCGGCGGGGTGCCGTCGAGGAGGTAGGTGTTGATCGCGGTGTCGATGCAGTCGCTGCCGCGGCCGTACGCGGTGTGGCCGTCGCCCTCGTAGGTGAGGAGAGTGCCGGAGGAGAGCTGGGCGGCGAGGGACTGGGCCCACTTGTAGGGGGTCGCCGGGTCGCGGGTGGTGCCGACGACCAGGATCGGGGCGGCACCCTTCGCCTCGATGCGGTGCGGGGCGCCGGTGGCCTTGACGGGCCAGTACGTGCAGTTCAGGCCGGACCAGGCGAAGCCGTCGCCGAACACCGGGGAGGCCTGCTCGAAGGAGGACAGCTGCGCCGTCACCTCGGTGGGGCCGGCGAAGGAGGGCGGCAGGTCCAGGCAGTTCACGGCGGCGTTGGCGAACATCAGGTTCGCGTACTTGCCGCTCGCGTCGCGCTCGTAGTACGAGTCCGCCAGGGCCAGCAGGCCCGCGCCGTCGCCGCTCATGGCGCGGGCCAGCGCGGTGCGCAGTTCGGGCCACGCGGCCTGGTCGTACATCGCGGCGATCACGCCCGTGGTGGCCAGGGACTCGCCGAGTTGTCGGCTCTGGCCGGTGGGAATCGGATTGGCGTCGGCGCCCTTGAAGAACTTCCGCAGGCGGTCCGAGGCGTCCTCGACGGAGGCGGAGCCCAGCGGGCAGTCCTTCTGCTTGATGCAGTCCGCGGCGAAGGACTGGAACGCCGTCTCGAAGCCCGCCGTCTGGTCGCGGTTCATGTCCAGGGAGGAGAGGGACGGGTCCATCGCACCGTCGAGGACCAGTCGGCCGGTGCGGGAGGGGAAGAGCTCCGCGTACGTCGCCCCGAGGAACGTGCCGTACGAGGCGCCGACGTAGTACAGCTTCTGGTCGCCGAGGACTCCCCTCAGAATGTCCATGTCACGGGCTGCCTCGACCGTGGAGACATGGGGCAGGACCTTGCCGGACTTCGCCTCGCAGCCGTTCGCGAAGTCCTTGAACGCCTTGGCCAGGGCGGTCTGTTCGGCCGGGTCGTCGGGGGTCTGGTCGACCTCCGTGTATGCGTCCATCTCCTTGCCCGTGAGGCATTCGACGGGTTCGCTGCGGGCCACGCCGCGCGGGTCCACGGCCACCATGTCGTAGCGGGCCCGCACCGGCGCGGGGTAGCCGATGCCCGCGTACGACTGGAGGTAGCCGACCGCCGAGCCGCCCGGGCCGCCCGGGTTGACCAGGAGCGATCCGATCCGCTTGCCGGGCCCGGTCGCCTTCACCCGGGCGACCGCCAGGTTGACCGACGGCCCGGCGGGTTTCGCGTAGTCGAGCGGCGCCTTCATCGTGGCGCACTCGAACTTCGCGACACCGCACGCCCGCCAGCTCAGCTTCTGTGTGTAGTACGGGGCGAGGCCCTCGCCCGTCGAGGCGTCGGCCGGCCCCGCCTTCGTCGCGGCCTGCGGGGACGCGGTCGCGGACGTGGACGAACTGCCCGACGAGCAGCCGGAGATGAGCAGGCCGGCCGTCGCGGCGGCGATGGCTGAAGTACGGAGCAGGCGCCTGGAGTCCATCTCCGGAGCGTATCCGCCTCGTGACGTGATGTATGCGGTGCGCGGCGGCGCGGCTCGTACGGGTGATCCCGTCAACCTCGCCCGCCCCGATTTCCCCCATGGTCGCTCCCCCCGGCCGGTTTCAGCCCGCTCGCAGCGCGAGCGTCATCGCTTCCACCGCCAGGAGCGGAGCCACGTTGCGGTCCAGTGCCTCGCGGCACGCCAGGATCGACTCGATGCGGCGCAGGGTGCGCTCGGGGCCGGACGCGCGGGCGATCCGGTCCACCGCGTCCCGTACGTCCTCGTTGGCGATGGCCGACCGGGTGCCCAGTTGCAGGGTGAGGACGTCCCGGTAGAAGCCGGTCAGCTCGGTGAGCGCGAGGTCCAGACTGTCGCGCTGCGTGCGGGTCTTACGGCGCTTCTGCTTGTCCTCCAGCTCCTTCATCACCCCGGCGGTGCCGCGCGGCATGCGGCCGCCGGCGACCCCGCCCATCGCCGCCTTGAGCTCCTCGGTCTCCTTGACGTCGACCTCCTCGGCCACCTGCTTGGCGTCGTCCGCGGCGGTGTCGACCAGCTCCTGCGCGGCCTTGAGGCAGCCGCCCACGTCGTCGACCCGAAGCGGCACCTTCAGGACCGCGGCCCGCCGGGCCCGGGCCAAGGCGTCGGTGGCCAGGCGGCGGGCCCGGCCGATGTGGCCCTGGGTGGCGCGGGCCGCCGCGTACGCGGCCTCGGGCTCGATGCCGTCGCGCCGGATCAGCACGTCGGCGACCGCCTCGACCGGCGGCGTGCGCAGGGTGAGGTGGCGGCAGCGGGACTTGATGGTGGGCAGCACGTCCTCCAAGGAGGGCGCGCACAGCAGCCACACCGTGCGGGGGGCGGGCTCCTCCACGGCCTTGAGGACGGCGTTGGCGGCCTGCTCCGTGAACCGGTCGGCGTCCTCGATGATGATCACCTGCCAGCGGCCGCCGGACGGCGACATCTGAGCACCCCGCACCAGCTCGCGGGTCTGCTTGACGCCGATGGTGAGGCCCTCGGTGGTGATGACCGTGACATCGGCGTGCGTACCGATCAGAGCCGTATGGCATCCGTCGCAGAAGCCGCAGCCCGGTGCGCCACCGAGCGCGCGGTCGGGGCTGACGCACTGGAGAGCGGCAGCGAAAGCGCGGGCCGTGGTGGGGCAGCCCGAGCCGGGCGGGCCGGTGAACAGCCAGGCGTGCGTCATCTTCGACGCCTCGGGGCGCGGCTGGCCGGAACGCTCGGCGGTGATGAGCACGTCGGCATCCCGGGCGGCGGCACCCAGCTGCTCCTGCACCCGCTCCTGGCCCACCAGGTCGTCCCATACGGCCATCGACTGCCCCTCCATACCTGCGGTCACTGCTGCGCCCCATTGTGCGCCACCCCACTGACAACGGACGCCGGCGGGCAAACCCCCACAGGACGGGAGAGTGCGGTGGCGCTCGGCGGTCCTGCGGCACTCAGAACTCTAGAAAATTCCGGCCCCCGAAACGATCGTGCCGGCACGCAACTTCCTCTGCGTGCCAGCACGAAGGCCGGGGCTGCGGCCTACCCCACCGGGGCGGGCCCGGCCCGGCAGATCTCGGGGCGAACCGGGGCGAACCGAGCGGTCCGATCCGGTCAGCGCCTGCGGCGGCCGCCGCGCGGGTTGTCGTCCTCGTCGTCGCGCGGGCCGAGCAGTTCGTCAGCGAGCGTCGGCAGGTCGTCCAGCGGGGTCTCCTCCGCCCAGTCCGAACGCCGGCGCTGGCGCTCCTGGCCCGTCTCCGGGTCGATCTGGGGCAGTTCACGCGTGCGCTCGTTGCCGCCGTCGCCCTGGTGGCCGGCCCCCCGCTCGTCGCGGAAGAGGCCCGGCGGCACCCGGTCCGCCGGATCGGCGTCGCGCACCGGCGGCAGCACCGCGGTCTCGTCGGCGGCCCGAGCATCGCGGCCGGCGTTACGGCCCGCGTCCCGCACCGACGGCAGAACCGTCGTCTCATCGGCGTCGGAGGCACGACCGGACTTGGTACCCGCCCCACCCATCGCATCCGGCTCGGCCACCGGCACCGGCTGGGTGACCTCGTTGGGCTCCGCGACCGGCACCGACTGGGTCACTTCATTCGGGCTGACCACCGGGGTCGCCACGGTGATCTCCGACTCCGAAACATCGGCGGAACGGGCCGAGCCGGACGAACCGGCGGAGCCGGGCGACCGGCCGGAACCAGCGGAGCCGACCGCCCCGGACGCGCTCGCCGCAGCCGAGCCGCTCTCCTTGGCGGCCGCCTCCGCCGCAGCGGCCACCGCCGCGGCCTCGGCCAGCCGACGCGCCTCCTCCGCGCGCAGCAACGCCTCCTCGGCCTTGCGCTGCTTCTCCAAGCGGCGCGCCTCCGCCTCGGCCCGCAGCCGGGCCTCGTCCTCCGCCTGCTTGCGCAGGCGTTCCTGCTCGGCCGCGCGCGCCTTCTCCTCGGCCTCGCGCCGTACGCGCTCCTCCTCGGCGAGCCGCCTGGCCTCCTCGGCCCGCTGCCGGGCCTCCTCCGCCTGACGCTCCTCCTCACGCAGGCGCGCCTCTTCGAGCTCGCGCCGCTTGCGCTCTTCTTCTTCGGCGCGCAGCTTGGCCAGCTGTGCCTGGCGCTCGCGCTCCAGGCGCTCCTCCTCGGCCTTGCGCGCGGCCTCCTCCTCGGCACGCTTGCGGGCCTCTTCCTCGGCCTTCTTGCGCGCCTCCTCCTGGGCCCTGACCTCGGCCTCGGAGAGCGGCAGCATCTGGTCTAGCCGGTGGCGTACGACCGTGGTGACGGCTTCCGGCTCCTGGCCGGCGTCGACCACCAGATAGCGCGAAGGGTCGGCGGCGGCCAGGGTGAGGAAGCCGGACCTCACCCGTCCGTGGAACTCCGGCGGCTCCGACTCCAGCCTGTCGGGCGCCTCCGTAAAGCGCTCGCGCGCCGTTTCGGGCGAAACATCGAGCAGAACGGTCAGATTCGGAACAAGTCCGCCAGTTGCCCACCGGTTGATCCGGGCAACTTCGGTCGGGGACAGATCACGACCGGCCCCCTGATAGGCCACGGAGGAGTCGATGTACCGGTCCGAGATGACGATCGCGCCGCGCTCCAGGGCGGGGCGCACCAGCGAGTCGACGTGCTCCGCGCGGTCGGCCGCGTACAGCAGCGCCTCGGCGCGGTTGGAGAGGCCGGCCGACGACACGTCGAGCAGGATCGACCGCAGCCGCTTGCCCACCGGCGTCGCACCGGGCTCACGCGTCACGACGACCTCGTGGCCCTTGGCCCGGATCCACTCGGCGAGCGCCTCGGCCTGGGTGGACTTGCCGGCCCCGTCGCCGCCCTCCAGGGCGATGAAGAAGCCGGTCGCGGCGGGTGCCTGGACCGGGTCGGCGCCGCGGACCGCGTCGGCCAGGTCGCGCCGCAGCGGCACGCCCTGGCGGTCGTCGGCCTTGGCGAGCACGACCGCAGCCATGGGCAGGAGCAGCGCGCCCACCAGCATCAGCGTGAATCCGGCGCCGCCGTGCGCGAAGACGAACGAGCCCGACTCGACACGGTGGCTGCCGATGGCCGCGGCAAGCAGCGGCGCGACGATGGCGCCGAGCCCTGTCGAGACCCGTACGACCGCCTGGAGGTGCTCGGCGGTGCGGGCCCTGCGGTACTCCTCGGTCTCCTGGTCGATCAGTACGTGCCCGGTGTTCGCGGCGACACCGGCGGCGACGCCCGCGATCAGCGCGATGAGCAGCACGGTCGCCAGGTCCGGCACCAGGCCTATGGCGAGCAGCGAGATGCCGGTGACGGCGATCGCCAGGGAGAGCAGGCGGCGCCGGGAGAGCACCGGAAGGATCTTGGCGGCGGTACGGATGCCAAGCACCGTGCCACCGGTCAGGGTGAGGATCAGGAGGGCGAACGCGGCCGGGCCACCGCCCAGGTCGACGGCGTGCAGCACGGCGACCGAGGCGGCCGCGGCGATGGCGGCCGTGATGGCGGCGCAGGCGAGCACGAGCAGCGGAACCGCGCCGGTACGTCCCCTGTCGGGGCCGTTTCCGGTGCTGGGCCTGCGCAGCCCCTCCAGCGGAGAACGGGCCCGCGGCGTCTGGGTGTCGGGCAGTTCGAGCAGGGCGACCACGGAGATCGACGCGGCGAAGAGCCCGGCGGCGAGGTAGGAGCCGAGCGCGGCCTGGTGCAGCTTGAACCAGTCGATGCCCGTTCCGAGCAGATTGCTCACGAGAGCCGCGACGAGCAGGGCGGCGGCGCCCAGCGGGATCGCCACGAAGGTCGTACGCAGCGAAAGCCTGCGCAGCGCGTCCAGGTGGTCCGGCAGCGGCCGGACGGCGGCCCCCTCCAAAGGAGGTGCGGGCAGCAGCGCGGGCGCCGCGCTCTCCTTGGCGACCGTCCAGAACCGTTCGGCGGCTCCCGCGAGGAACGCGGTGACGAGGATGAGGAGCAGGGCGTTGGCCGGCGTCCAGTCGATCCACAGCGGGGCGACGATCAGCAGCGCGGCCCGTACGCCGTCGGCGCCGACCATCGTCCAGCGCCGGTCGAGCGGCCCGTTCGGCGCGGTGAGCGCGGAGACCGGGCCAAGGAGCGCGGCCCCGAAGAGCACCGTCGCGAACACCCGGGCACCGAGCACCGCGGCGACGGCGAACGCCGCCCCCCGGTATCCGCCCCCGAAGGACTGCTGCTCCACCGCGGCCTGCAACGCCAGCAGCAGCGTGACGAGTACGGCGAGCGCGTCGCCGATCCCGCCCACCAGCTGTGCGCTCCACAACCGCCGCAGCGAAGGGATGCGCAGCAGGGCGCGTACGGCCCGCTCACGTGAGTCTGCGGCTAGGGCGTCGGAGATGGGGCTCACGACTCCTTCAGAGCTTGGGGGATGCTCGGCTCCTCGCGTCATCCGCCCAGCCTATCCGGAGCGCAGCGATCCTCGCGGGGGTGCCCGAACATATGGACGGACGAAGCGACTCGGGCTCCACCGGGGCTCAACGCGGAACGGGGGGCCGGGGCGTGTGCCCCGGCCCCCCGTCAACCGTCGGACCTACTCCGAAGCCGTGGCCTTCTTGGCCGCGGTCTTCTTCGCGGGAGCCTTCTTCGCCGCGGTCGTCTTGGACGCCGCGGTCTTCTTCGCGGCCGCCGTCTTCTTGGCCGGAGCCTTCTTCGCGGCGGTCTTCTTGGCGGGGGCCTTCTTCGCCGTCTTCTTGGCCGGGCCCTTGGCACGCTTCTCGGCGAGCAGCTCGAAGCCGCGCTCCGGCGTGATCTCCTCCACGCTGTCGGCGGTCCGCAGCGTCGCGTTGGTCTCGCCGTCGGTGACGTACGGGCCGAAGCGGCCGTCCTTCACCACGACCGGCTTCTCGCTGACCGGGTCGACGCCGAGCTCCTTGAGCGGGGGCTTGGCGGCGGCGCGGCCACGCTGCTTGGGCTGGGCGTAGATCGCCAGCGCCTCTTCGAGCGTGATGGAGAAGAGCTGGTCCTCGGTCTCCAGGGAGCGCGAGTCGGTGCCCTTCTTCAGGTACGGCCCGTAGCGCCCGTTCTGCGCGGTGATCTCGACACCCTCGGCGTCCGCGCCGACCACGCGCGGCAGCGACATGAGCTTGAGGGCGTCGTCCAGCGTCACGGTGTCGAGGGACATCGACTTGAAGAGCGAGGCGGTCCGCGGCTTGACCGCGTTCTTGCCGGTCTTCGGCGTGCCCTCGGGCAGGATCTCGGTGACGTACGGGCCGTAACGCCCGTCCTTGGCGACGATCTGGTGGCCGCTGACCGGGTCGGCGCCCAGCTCGAAGTCGCCGCTCGGCTTGGCGAGCAGCTCCTCCGCGTACTCGACGGTCAGCTCGTCGGGCGCCAGGTCGTCCTGTACGTCCGCGCGCTGGTGGCCCTCGGAGTCCTTCTCACCGCGCTCCACGTACGGGCCGTAGCGACCGACGCGCAGCACGATGCCCTCGCCGACGGGGAACGAGGAGATCTCGCGGGCGTCGATCGCGCCGAGGTCGGTCACGAGCTCCTTGAGCCCGCCGAGGTGGTCCCCGTCGCCGTTTCCGGCGGCCGAGGCGGAGCCGCCCGTCGCCGCGTCGCCCTCACCGAAGTAGAAGCGCTTCAGCCACGGCACCGCCTGGGCCTCGCCCCGCGCGATGCGGTCGAGGTCGTCCTCCATCTTGGCGGTGAAGTCGTAGTCGACGAGCCGGCCGAAGTGCTTCTCCAGGAGGTTGACCACGGCGAAGCTCAGGAACGACGGGACGAGCGCCGTGCCCTTCTTGAACACGTACCCGCGGTCCAGGATCGTGCCGATGATCGAGGCGTACGTCGAAGGACGCCCGATCTCGCGCTCTTCCAGCTCCTTGACCAGCGAGGCCTCGGTGTAGCGGGCCGGCGGCTTGGTCGCGTGGCCGTCCACCGAGATCTCCTCGGACGACAGCGCGTCGCCCTCGGCCACCTGCGGCAGCCGGCGCTCGCGGTCGTCGAGCTCGGCGTTCGGGTCGTCCGCGCCCTCGACGTACGCCTTCATAAAGCCGTGGAAGGTGATCGTCTTGCCGGACGCGGTGAACTCGGCTTGCCGGCCGTCACTCGCCCGCCCCGCGATCTTCACGGTCACCGAGTTGCCGACCGCGTCCTTCATCTGGGAAGCGACGGTCCGCTTCCAGATCAGCTCGTAGAGCCGGAACTGGTCGCCGGTCAGGCCGGTCTCGGCCGGGGTGCGGAAACGATCACCCGAAGGGCGGATCGCCTCGTGCGCCTCCTGCGCGTTCTTGACCTTCCCGGCGTACGTACGCGGCTTGTCCGGCAGGTAGTCGGCGCCGTACAACTGCGTCACCTGGGCCCGGGCGGCCGCGATGGCCGTGTCGGACAGCGTCGTGGAGTCCGTACGCATATAGGTGATGAAGCCGTTCTCGTACAGCTTCTGGGCGACCTGCATGGTCGCCTTGGCACCGAAGCCCAGCTTGCGCGAGGCCTCCTGCTGGAGCGTCGTCGTACGGAACGGGGCGTACGGCGAGCGGCGGTAGGGCTTGGACTCCACCGAGCGCACGGCGAAGGCGGAGTCGGCAAGCGCTGCGGCCAGGGCCCGCGCGTTCGCCTCGTCCAGGTGCAGGACGTCGCTCTTGAGTTGTCCGTCGGGACCGAAGTCGCGACCCTGCGCCACGCGCCGGCCGTCGACCGTGTTGAGCCGTGCCACCAGCGTGGACGGGTCGGAGGCGTCGCCCGCCCGGCCGGTGGAGAACGTCCCGGTCAGGTCCCAGTACTCAGCAGAACGAAACGCGATGCGCTCGCGTTCCCGCTCCACGACGAGTCGGGTGGCCACCGACTGGACGCGCCCGGCGGACAGCCGCGGCATGACCTTCTTCCACAGGACCGGCGAGACCTCGTAGCCGTAGAGGCGGTCGAGGATGCGGCGGGTCTCCTGGGCGTCGACCATGCGCTGGTTCAGCTCGCGCGGGTTGGCGACGGCGTCCCGGATCGCGTCCTTGGTGATCTCGTGGAAGACCATCCGGTGGACCGGGACCTTGGGCTTCAGAACTTCCTGCAGGTGCCACGCGATGGCTTCGCCCTCGCGGTCCTCATCGGTGGCGAGGAAGAGTTCGTCGGATTCGGCAAGGAGCTCCTTGAGCTTCCTGACCTGGGCCTTCTTGTCGGCGTTGACGACGTAGATCGGCTGGAAGTCGTGCTCGACGTCCACGCCGAGACGGCGCACCTCGCCGGTGTACTTCTCGGGCACCTCGGCGGCGCCGTTCGGCAGGTCGCGGATGTGCCCGACGCTCGCCTCGACGACATAACCGGGGCCGAGGTAGCCCTTGATCGTCTTCGCCTTGGCAGGAGACTCGACGATGACGAGTCGGCGGCCGCCCTTTGCGGTCTCGCTGGTCGGGGACAACTTCGCTCTTCTCTCCGGTCGGCACTCGGGTGTCAGTACATGACGCTGCGGAGTGTGACGGTACAACCCGCCCCCGTGTCAAACAGCAAAAGCCCGCAGCGGCCACTCGAACGGTAACCCGACTTACCGCGATCCTGCCGCCCGGACCGTCCCGAAGCCTTCCGAAAAGCGTTTCATCCCCTTTCGGACTAGATGCGGGCGAAGCACCAGAGGCCGAGGAGGAGGAAGGCGGCGCCGAAGGCGCTCGCGAGCACGGCCGAGGCGACCGGCGAGACCCCGTGCGCGACCGGCGTGCGGCGGCGCACGCAGGATGCCGTCCACAGCAGCAGAGCGCCCCCGAACAGCACGAACACCGTTCCCGCGAAGACCGCCGGCCCCGTCTCGGTCCCACCCATTGCGTTCATGGGCGCGATCCTGGTCACCACGCGGCACCCCCGGGCAGAGCCGGGGCCGCATTCCGGAGAACGCCGGGTGAACGGTCACCCGATCATGCACATTTCAGCCAGATCCCCCTCTCCTGATAACCCGTCGAGGCGTCGCACGTCACAGGGGCGTCGAGCGTCACATCACATCAAGCGTGGCCCGCCGCCCGCCGCCCCACTCGAAGACGGTCGGCAGCACCGCCGTGAGCAGGGCATATCCCAAGCCGACAGCCCATTCCGCACCGCCCCGGACCCAGGCGATGCCCCCTTCCGTCCGCCAGGCGTCGGGCCGCGTCCGCCGCGCGCGTCAGCGGCAGTACGTCACCTGTCGTACGCATCCACCCCGGCAGCGCCTGCTGGAGCACGCTCGCTCCGGTGAGCAGCAGGGCGGAACCGCCCCCTCCTCGCGCCCGCGCGGCCTGGCCAGGGCGGGCTCCCCCTTGGCCTGCGGCGCCAGCCCGGCGAACAGCGCGTTGATGCCCCCGGCCGCGAACGCCCGGGCCCTGACCAGGACTTCGTCCTTGACGAGCCGTCGCGGCGCCGGCCGCTCATTGACCAACGCGCCGTCCCGGTACGCCTGGTGGCGTGCGCGAGCGCCGCGCACGCCCCTGCGGATCCTCTCGGCAGGGACGGACCGATAGGAACGGACCAGCGCATCGTCGCCCATGCCCGGGTGGTGCTCGGCGATCTGCCGACGTACGGCCTGCGGAAGCGGCTCCCGCAGCGCGGGCCACCTTCTCTACCGGCGTCGTCCCGATCGGGCGGGGCAGGACGAAGTCCCGGAAGTTCAAAGGCTGTCGGTGGTCCGGGGCTACCAGCTACCGCGCCCGCCACAGCGGGCCGGCGGCTATTCGCGTCGCCCCCGGCGCCGCCCCGTCCAGCTCGGTCCCGATCACTCGTCCCCCTCCCGCCCCTCCCTCATCGGGTTACTCCCCCACCGGCTCCAGGAAGCCCTGCTCGACCAGGAGCCGGATGGCTTCCGGCGTACGGTCCCGCAGCCGGACCGGGTCCTCGTCGATCAGCTGGGCGATCGCGTCCAGGATCCGGCCGGCCGGCAGCTGCCCGTCGCAGACGCCCGCGAACCCGGCGCCCACCGTGTCCACCTTGGTGGCCCGGCGCATGCCACGGTTCTGCCGCAGCACCACGTGCTCCGGGTCCTCGGCGCCCGGCAGACCCACCTGCTCCTGCACCACCTCGTCGGCGAGGCGGAACCGGTCGGCGAGCAGCGCCGCGTCGTCGTGCCGGCGCAGATAGTCCTGCCGCTCGAAGTGCGCGTGCACCGCGTCGCCGAGCGGCTGCTCGACCGGGTGCGGCCACTCCTCGGCCACGATGGACGGCTGCTCGCTGTCCGTGCGGCGCAGGGTGATCCAGCCGAAGCCGACGGCCTTGGTCTTGCGCGCCTCGAACTCGTCCAGCCACGCCTCGTAGCGCTCCGCGTACCGGGCCGGGTCGGTGTGGTGGTCCCCGGCGTCGCGCAGCCACAGCTCGGCGTACTGGGTGATGTCCTGGACCTCGCGCTGCACGATCCAGGCGTCGCAGCCGCGCGGGACCCAGGAGCGGAGCCGGTCCTGCCACTCCTCGCCCTCGACGTGCTGCCAGTTGGCCAGGAACTGGGCGTACCCGCCGGGGTTGAGTCGCTCCCCCGCCTGCTGAACGAGCGTGCGGCACAGATCGTCCCCGCCCATTCCGCCGTCCCGGTAGGTCAGCCGGGCACCGGGCGAGATCACGAACGGCGGGTTGGACACGATCAGGTCGTACGTCTCCTCGCCCACCGGCTCGTACAGCGAGCCCGTCCGCAGCTCGGCCTCCGGCGCGCCGGACAGCGCGAGGGTGAGCCGGGTGAAGTCGAGCGCGCGCGGGTTCAGGTCGGTGGCGGTGACGCGGGTGGCGTGCTGCGCGGCGTGCAGCGCCTGGATGCCGGAGCCGGTACCGAGGTCGAGGGCCGAGCCCACGGGCAGCCGGACCGTGATGCCGGCCAGCGTCGTGGAGGCGCCGCCGACGCCGAGCACCATGGCCTCGTCACGCCCGCTCGCCCCGCCCGCGCCGCCGACCGCGCAGCCCAGGTCGGAGACGATGAACCAGTCCTGGCCCTCGGGGCCGCCATAGGGCCGCACGTCCACCGTGGCCCGCACCTCGTCGCCCTCGCGGACCACCCAGCCGTCCGCGAGGGCCTCCTCCAGCGGCAGGGCCGCGCGGGCGCTCTCGTACGGAACGGGCTGCTGGAGCAGGAAGAGCCGCACCAGCGTGTCGAGCGGCGCCCGCCCGCGGGTGGCGCGCAGGGCGGGGACGGTCTCGCTGCGGGCCAGCGCGGCGTACGCGGGAGCGCCGAGCAGGTCGAGCAGGCCGTCGGCGGTGAAGGCGGCGGCGAGCAGGGCGTCACGCAGGCGGGCTGCGTGATCGGGCGCGGGAAGACTGGTCGTACTCACCCGGCCATTGTGGCCGCTGCCACTGACAATCACCCCATCACGGCCGTGGCCCGGCCCCCGTTGGGGGTCCGGGCCACGATCGAGGGCGCGCGCGGGTTACGACTTCGGGGTGCCCGAGGCCGAGCCGGACGGCGATGCGGAGCCCGAGGGCGACGCGGCCGGTGCGCCCGCGCCCGACGCCGAGGGCGCGGGGGAGGACGGCGTCTGCTTCTGGCAGCCGGGCTGCTTCTGCATGGCCTTGCCGATGTCGCCGGACTCCAGCTTCTTCAGGGAGGCGTCACCCGTCGAGCTGATCTTGCCGAGCTCGGTCGCGATGTCCTCCAGGCCCTTGGCGAACGCCGCCTGGTCGCCGGCGTTGAGCGCGTCGACCTTCTTCTTGAGGTTCGCGTACGACACGGAGGAGGCGTTCAGTTCCTTGACGGCCTCCTGCTGGGTGGTGGCGCCGTCCTTGACCGGCGGAGCTCCGGCCTTGTCGACGGCCGCGCCCAGCGCCTTGTAGGCGTCCGAGATCTGCTGGAAGGCGGCCGAGTCGGTCTTCTGCACGTCGGCCGGCTTGCTGTCGTCACGCGTCTGCGCCTGGATGGCCGCGTTCGCGTCGGTGATCTTCTTGAACTGGGGCTGGGCCGTGTTGCAGAAGGTCTTCGCCCAGTCGTCGACCTTCTTGTTGGAGTCGTCGCTGCAGCCCGACAACGTCAGCATCAGTACCGCACCGCCGGACAGTGCGGCCGCAAGCTTCTTGTTCACCGGTTTGGTCCCTTCCAAGGCTCTCGGCCCCGGAACATACACGCCAAGTGGGCGACAAACGCTTGCCGTCCGTGCAGTCTGCCCCCTATTGAAGCCATTTGCACCAAGCAGAACGGGCAGACGGTGTGTCAAACCCCACCGTCCGCCCGTCCCTTGCTGCACGTACGGCTACGAAACCACCGCCGGGTCCGCCGACTTCGCGACCCGCTCGTTGTTGCCGTCGTCACCCACGGCCACGCCGCGCCGCTTCGAGACGTACACCGCTCCGACGATGACGATGATGGCGAGCGCCGCCACGATCCCTCGTACGGCCGGGTTCGCGTCGCCTCCGTAGGAGAACTTCACGATGGCCGGCGCGATCAGGAGTGCCACCAGGTTCATCACCTTGAGCAGCGGGTTGATCGCGGGGCCCGCGGTGTCCTTGAAGGGGTCGCCGACGGTGTCGCCGATGACCGTGGCGGCGTGGGCCTCACTGCCCTTTCCGCCGAAGTGGCCGTCCTCGACCAGCTTCTTGGCGTTGTCCCAGGCGCCGCCCGAGTTGGCGAGGAAGACCGCCATCAGCGTGCCGGTGCCGATCGCGCCCGCGAGGTAGGAGCCGAGGGCTCCGACACCGAGGGTGAAGCCGACCGCGATGGGCGCGAGCACCGCGAGCAGGCCGGGGGTTGCCAGCTCGCGGAGCGCGTCCTTCGTGCAGATGTCGACGACTCGCCCGTACTCCGGCTGCTCGGTGTAGTCCATGATCCCGGGGTGCTCGCGGAACTGCCGCCGCACCTCGAAGACCACCGAACCGGCCGACCGGGACACGGCGTTGATCGCGAGCCCCGAGAAGAGGAAGACGACCGCCGCGCCCAGCATCAGCCCGACCAGGTTGTTGGGCTGGGAGATGTCCATGCTCAAGGTGAGCTCGGTCGTCTTGGCGTGGACGTCGTTGACGGCCGTCCCGATGGCGTCCTTGAAGGAGCCGTAGAGCGCCGAGGCCGCCAGTACGGCGGTGGCGATCGCGATGCCCTTGGTGATGGCCTTGGTGGTGTTGCCCACGGCGTCCAGGTCGGTGAGCACCTGGGCGCCCGCTCCCTGGACGTCGCCGGACATCTCCGCGATGCCCTGGGCGTTGTCGGAGACCGGGCCGAACGTGTCCATGGCGACGATCACGCCGACCGTGGTGAGCAGACCGGTGCCGGCCAGCGCCACCGCGAACAGAGCGAGCATGACCGAGGTGCCGCCGAGCAGGAAGGCCCCGTACACGCCGAGACCGATCAACAGGGCGGTGTAGACGGCCGATTCGAGCCCGAGGGAGATACCGGCCAGGACGACCGTGGCGGGCCCGGTGAGCGAGGACTTGCCGATGTCCCGGACAGGACGCCGGGTCGTCTCGGTGAAGTACCCCGTCAGCTGCTGGATCAGCGCGGCGAGCACGATGCCGATGGCGACGGCGACGAGCGCGAGGATCCGCGGGTCGCCGTTGTGGGTCTTGATCACGTCGTCCGTGACGCCGTTCAACTTGGCGTACGAGGACGGCAGGTAGACGTAGACCGCGACGGCCACCAGGGCCAACGAGATCACCGCGGAGATGAAGAAGCCGCGGTTGATGGCCGACATTCCGCTGCGGTCGGCGCGCCGCGGGGCGACCGCGAAGATGCCGATCATCGCGGTGACCACGCCGATCGCCGGGACGATCAGCGGGAAGGCGAGGCCCGAGTCGCCGAACGCCGCCTTGCCGAGGATCAGCGCCGCGACCAGGGTCACGGCGTACGACTCGAACAGGTCGGCCGCCATGCCGGCGCAGTCGCCGACGTTGTCGCCCACGTTGTCCGCGATGGTGGCGGCGTTGCGCGGGTCGTCCTCGGGGATGCCCTGTTCGACCTTGCCGACCAGGTCGGCGCCGACGTCGGCCGCCTTGGTGAAGATGCCGCCGCCGACACGCATGAACATCGCGATCAGGGCCGCACCGAGGCCGAAGCCCTCCAGGACCTTGGGCGCGTCGGCCGCGTACACGAGCACGACGACCGAGGCGCCGAGCAGGCCGAGGCCCACCGTGAACATGCCGACGACGCCGCCGGTACGAAAAGCGATCTTCATGGCCTTGTGGGAGACCGTGGTGAGATCTTTTTCGGGTTCGCCTTCCGCGGGAGTCGCCTCTCGGGCGGCTGCCGCGACGCGCACATTCGCGCGCACGGCGAGACGCATCCCGATGTATCCCGTCGTCGCCGAGAAGACGGCGCCGATCAGGAAGAACACGGAACGGCCTACGCGCTGCGACCAGTTGTCGGACGGCAGCAGGAACAGCAGGAAGAACACCACGACGGCGAAGACGCCGAGGGTGCGCAACTGCCGGGTCAGATAGGCATTTGCGCCTTCCTGAACGGCGGCCGCGATCTTCTTCATCGAATCGGTGCCCTCGCCGGCCGCGAGGACCTGGCGCACCAGCAATTGCGCCACGATCAGGGCCGCCAGCGCGACAGCCGCGATGACGATCACGATCAGCCGGTTGCCGTCGGTCAGGACCGCGGCAGCTAGGGATGTGGGGTGGTCGAGTTCCGTTGGGTTGAAGAGCCCCGCCATTCGTCCTCCTTGACGCTCAGAGCTCAAGATGTGGACGGATTGTAGGTAGCGGAACACGATCAAAACAGGGCGCCGCAAATGGAATTGACCTTCATCGGCTCATCAGAGAGAGATCCGGTCACGAGAAAGCCCCCGAAAGCGGTAATGGGGCAAACGCATTGACGCTTGATCGGCGATCTAGGTACGAGACCCCGAAATCTGGCTCAAGAAATGAAAAAGGCCCTGCTCAGCAGGGCCCGTCCCAGTATCGAAAAGAAGTGGATCAGGGAAGCAACGTGGCCGGTGTGGTGGGCCAGCTCATCCGGATGACACCACCGGACTCGCCGGAGGTGACCTCCACATCGTCCACAAGCCCACTGATGACAGCGAGGCCCATTTCGTCCTCCGCGCCGTCGTCGAGCTCGTCGTCGGGGGACGGGCCGCGCACCCCCGGCACCGCCGAAGCGCCGCCGCCCGACCCCGGCACCTCGTCACCGACCTCGATGGAGAACAGCTTCTCCTCCTCGGTCAGGACGACGCGGACAGGGGCATCGATGCCGTGCGAGCGGTGCAGCCCCACGGCACGGCTGCACGCCTCGCCGACGGCGAGTCTGACCTCGTCGAGCACTGCCTCGTCGACCCCGGCCCGGCGCGCCACGGCGGCCGCCACCAGACGGGCCGTCCTGACATGCTCGGGCTGGGCACTGAAACGGAGTTCAACGGTGGCCATTGGCGATCCCCCTCGAACGTACGGGCGTACATCTCAGGGGCCCCGGGCCAAAGTGCCGCCCGGCGCCCCTGTCCTTCCTCCGGAGCCGTCCGCGGACGGCCACCGTCAGTCGGTCGCGTTGACGGCCTCGTCGACCGAGCCGTGGATCGGGAACACCTTGGTGAGCCCAGTGATCCGGAAGATCTTCAAAATGCGCTCCTGGTTGCAGACCAGGCGCAGCGAGCCCTCGTGCGCGCGCACGCGCTTGAGCCCACCGACGAGCACACCCAGGCCGGTGGAGTCGAGGAAGTCCACGCCCTCCATGTCGACAACCAGGTGGTAGCTGCCGTCGTTCACCAACTCGACCAACTGCTCGCGCAGCTTGGGCGCGGTATACACATCAATCTCGCCACCGACCTCGACGACCGTACGGTCGCCACCAGGGCCGGACACATTGCGAGTCGACAGGGACAGGTCCACGGATCCTCCAGCACCTTGCTATCGAGCGGCCGCCCCCTGAGTCTCCCCGGCGGAGCCAGAGAACGGATCGCCAGCCGCGATGGCATTCAATCACTTACCAGCAGCCATGCACGACGCCTTGGGACCATTGTCCGCTACGCCAGTGACACACTCGGTGCCGATGGCCAGGAATCACCGCCCCAGAACACCCGCCGACAGCACGGGTGAACGACCCGACCCCGGCACGGTCCTCGACCGGCTCGCCGCAGGGGCCGACCGGGCTGCGCGCATCACTCATACGGAGCACTTGCCCCCGCGTGCGGGCCGTCATGCAGTCTGGCCGCACCTCATCCGCCCGGAAGTGATCAACGCCATTCAGGACGCCGGCGTCGAGCACCCCTGGGCCCATCAGGCCGCCGCCGCCGAGCACGCCCTGAACGGCGAGTCGGTCGTGATCGCCACCGGCACCGCCTCCGGCAAGTCGCTCGCCTACCTGGCGCCCGTCCTCAGCACGCTCCTGGACGGCTCCGAGGCCCCCAACGGCCGCGGCGCGACCGCCCTCTACCTCGCCCCGACCAAGGCCCTGGCCGCCGACCAGCGCCGCTCGGTGAAGGCCCTCGCGGCCCCGCTGGGCAACGCGATCCGGCCCGCCGTGTACGACGGCGACACCCCGGTCGAGGAACGCGAATGGGTACGCCAGTACGCGAACTACGTCCTCACCAATCCGGACATGCTGCACCTGGGCATCCTGCCCTCCCACCCCAGGTGGGCCTCCTTCCTGCGCGCCCTGCGCTATGTCGTCATCGACGAGTGCCACACCTACCGCGGCGTCTTCGGCTCCCACGTCGCCCAGGTCCTGCGCCGCCTTCGCCGCCTGTGCGCCCGCTACGGCGCCGACCCGGTCTTCCTGCTCGCCTCCGCCACGGCCGCCGAGCCCGCCCTGGCCGCGGGCCGCCTGACCGGCCTGCCCGTCGTCGAGGTCGCCGACGACGCCTCCCCGCGCGGCGAACTGGTCTTCGCCCTGTGGGAGCCCCCGCTCACCGAGCTGGCCGGCGAGAAGGGCGCCCCGGTGCGCCGCACCGCCATCGCCGAGACCGCCGACCTCCTCACCGACCTGGCCGTGCAGGGGGTCCGCACGGTCGCCTTCGTCCGCTCCCGGCGCGGCGCCGAACTCATCTCCGTCATCGCCCAGGAGCGCCTGTACGAGGTCGACCGGACCCTCGCCCGGCGCGTCGCGGCCTACCGGGGCGGCTACCTGCCCGAGGAGCGCCGTGCCCTGGAGCAGGCCCTGCACTCCGGCGAGCTCCTGGGCCTGGCCGCCACCACCGCCCTGGAACTCGGCATCGACGTCTCCGGCCTCGACGCCGTACTGATCGCGGGCTACCCGGGCACCCGGGCCTCGCTGTGGCAGCAGGCGGGCCGGGCCGGGCGCTCGGGCCAGGGCGCCCTGGCCGTCCTGATCGCCCGCGACGACCCGCTGGACACCTACCTCGTCCACCACCCCGAGGCGCTGTTCCAGCAGCCCGTCGAGTCCACCGTGCTCGACCCGGACAACCCGTACGTCCTGGCCCCCCATCTGTGTGCGGCGGCGGCCGAACTCCCGCTCACCGAGGCCGACCTGGAGCTGTTCGGCCCCGCGAGCCCTGAGCTCATGCCGCAGCTGGAGCAGGCGGGCCTGCTCCGGCGCCGCAGCAACGGATGGTTCTGGACCCGCCGCGAGCGGGCCGCCGACCTCACCGACATCCGGGGCGGTGGCGGCCGCCCGGTCCAGATCGTCGAGGCCTCGACGGGACGGCTGCTCGGCACGGTCGACGCGTCCGCCGCCCACACCACCGTCCACGACGGCGCCGTCCACCTCCACCAGGGCCGTACGTACCTGGTGAAACACCTGGACCTGGAGGATTCCGCCGCCCTCGTCGAGGAGGCGAGCCCGCCCTATTCGACCGTCGCCAGGGACACCACCTCCATCTCCGTCCTCTCCACCGACACCGAGATCCCGTGGGGAGCCGGCCGCCTCTGCTACGGCTCCGTCGAGGTCACCAACCAGGTCGTCTCCTTCCTGCGCCGCAAACTGATCACCGGCGAGGTGCTTGGCGAGACGAAGCTCGACCTGCCGCCCCGCACCCTGCGCACCCGGGCCGTGTGGTGGACGGTCACCGAGGACCAGCTCGACGCCGCCCGCATCAACCCGGAGATCCTCGGCGGCGCCCTGCACGCCGCCGAGCACGCCTCCATCGGAATGCTGCCGCTCTTCGCCACCTGCGACCGCTGGGACATCGGGGGCGTCTCCGTCCCGCTGCACCCGGACACCCTGCTGCCCACGGTCTTCGTGTACGACGGCAACCCGGGCGGCGCCGGATTCGCCGAGCGCGCCTTCCACACCGCCGCGCGCTGGCTGACCGCGACCCGCGAGGCGATCGCGTCCTGCGAGTGCGAGGCCGGCTGCCCGTCCTGCATCCAGTCGCCCAAGTGCGGCAACGGCAACGACCCCCTGCACAAGCGGGGCGCCGTCCGCCTCCTCACGGAACTGCTGCGGGGAGCCCCGGAACAGCCGGGGACGGCCCCGCCCGGGCCCTGACGCTCGGCGCGTACGGGCCGAACCTCGCCCGCACCCGTACGTCCGCGATCTCTCCCACCACCGTGCAGCGCACCAGCTCCGCGCCCTGGGCCCGGGCCACCTCGATGGCCTTGGCGCAGGCGTCCGGCGAGCCCCACAGGGCCCGGTCGGCCGCCGCGAGCGCGGCCAGGTCGGCGGCCCCGCCGGCCCGGTGCCGGGCGGCCACCGCCTGACCGAGGCACAGCACGGCCGCGAACACGGCACACATCGTGGCGGCCGTCAGCGCCACCCATACGGTGGCGGAGCCCCGGTCGGCACAACTCCGGCCCTGTGCACATCGGTCCAGCAGGGCCCGGCCCAGTCGTCGCACGGGACCTCGCGCCCACCACTTCGTGAGACCTCGTGATCGCCGGTTCACGAGACCTCCCCCACCGTGTCCTCGGCCAGCGCCGCGGCCTCCGCGCTCAGCGTCATGGCCAGGTGGTGCGGACCCGGCGTGGCGGACTCCACCCGGACCCGCCACAGCTCCCCGGTCCGCCGCACCGTGACGGTGGCACCCTTCGGCGCCGCCGACTTGGCCGCCGCCACCGCCACGGCCTCCGGCTCGGAACGGGCCACCGCGCGGGCCCCGGCCCTGGCCGCGTCCACGCAGCGGATCTCCGCCGAGGCCGCCGTCAGCGCCCAGAGCAGCGCCAGCGCGAACCCCACCAGGGCCGGGATCGCCACAGCCGTCTCCGCCGTCACAAACCCCCGGTCGCCCCGCCACCGCCTGCGGCGCTCAGAACTGCACATCGAGCGCCCTGGTGATCAGCTGGGTCAGCGCCGACACGACCCCGCCGCTGGTGACGACCTTGTACAGGATCGCCGCGAAGGCACAGGCCGCGAGGGTGCCCACGGCGTACTCGGAGGTCGTCATTCCGGCGTCCCCCCGCACCCTGCGCCGCAAAGCAATCCCCCAGAGCCGCATCCGCCGCTTCATCGCACCGGCCCGCTGATCGATTACCGCGTTCATGAGTCCCAACTCCCTTGATCTATACGTGTGTTGAGTGACATTCGTGTTGTGTCGGCGAGGCGCCTGAGCGGCTCGGCGAGGTGAACCGAGGTGAACCCCTTCACCGCCTCAGCAACCCGCCCGCAAGCCCGATCACCACCGGGGCAACCCCCGCCGCCAGGAAGGCCGGGAGGAAGCAGAGGCCCAGTGGGCCGGTGATCAGCACGCCCGCGCGCCTGGCCCGCGCCGACGCCTGCCGGGTCCGTTCGGCCCGGCAGCGCTCGGCCACCCTCGCGACGGGGCCCGCCGCGGGAGCCCCCGACGAAGCGGCCCGCTCCAGGCAGCGAGCCAGTTCGGCCGCGCCCGGTATCGCCCCCAACCTCCCCCACGCATCGGCCGGTTCGCCGCCCATGCGCAGTTCGGCGGCAACCTGGCCGAGCCGGGCGCCGACAGGCCCCTCAAGAGAGCCCCCGACCGCCCCGGCCGCCTCGCGAGGCCCGGCCCCTGCCGAGAGACAGGCCGCCAACAGATCGGCGGCGAGCGGCAGTTCACGGGCCGCCGCCCGGCGCGCACCGTCCCCGTCCCCCCGAGCCCGGCGGCGACGCCCCCAGACCCAGGCCCCGTACGCCGCCGCCAGGCCTGCCGGCACGCCCGCGACTCCGCCGACCAGCACGCAGCCGGCCGCCAACACCCCCAGCGGCGTTCCCCACCGCTTGGCGCGGGCCGTCCACGCCGGGATCCAGTTCCGGCGCGAAGGCACGGTCAGCGCCTCAAGGGCCAGCAATGCGGCCATTCGGCGCCGCACCTTGCGCTCCTCCCTGCGCCGCGCCACCCCCAGCGCCATCCACAGGGCGAGGGCGACCGCCCCCAGCGCCACCCCCAGCCTGTGGACAACCTCCGGCGACCAGGGGCTCATCGCCCCTCCCCGGCCCGTACGATCCGCGCCGCCCACCACACCCCGGCAACCTCCAGGACCCCGGCCACCAGCAGGCACCCGAACCCGGCCGCACTGTGCAGCAGCACCCGCAGCGGGCTCGCGCCCATCGCTGTGCCGAGCACAAGCCCCAGCGCCGGCAGAAGCGCAAGCAACAGCACCGTGGTGCGCGGACCCGCCAACTCGGAGCTCAGGGCGTCCTGTTGCTCCCGTTCCGCCCGCAAAGCGCCCTCCAGGCGCTCCAGGCCGGAGGCGAGCCCCGCCCCGCCGTCCACCGCGACCTGCCAGCACGCGGCGACCCCGGCGAGACCCTCGGCGCCCGGCTCCCTGGCCGCCTCCCGCAGCGCCCCGGGCACATCGCCGCCGAACTTCGCGGCGGCCACCACAAGGGCCGTCGCCGCGCCCAGGGCCGCCGTGTCCCGGGCGGCCGCGGCCAGCGCCTGGCCGGGCTGGCGGCCCGCTCGCAGCTCCCCCGCCAGCGCGGCGCACCAGGCGATCACCTCGTCGGCCCGCCGCGCCCTGGCCCGCTCGCGCTCCCGGGCCCGCAGCCGCCGCCCCACCAAGGGCACCGCCACCGCCCCGGCGACCAACGGCAGCACCGATCCGCCCAGGACGGCGAGCGCGAGCCCCAGCGGCAGGCACAGCCACTCCGTCCGCCACCGCGCCCGGCCCCGCACACCCTCGGCCCACCGCCCGAGAGGCGACGCCCCGAAAACACCGCCTCCGGCGACGCTTCCGGCTCCCGCGAACATCAGCCGGGCCCGCCGCATCCCCTGGTCCTGCCCGGCCCACAGCCATGCGGCCGCCCCCGCGCACATCGCCGCCCAGGCGGGCAGCCCCACCCGAAGATCTGTCACAACGCACCCCCGATCAGCGCCCGCAGCCGCTCCCAGCCCGAGTCGCGCACAAACCCCGCCGCGCCCCACCGCAGCGCGGGCACCGTCACCACCAAGCCCGCCGCGTCCCGCTCCAGGACGCGCACCTCGGCGATCCGGCGCTGCCCGGCCCGGTCGCGTACGAGATGGACCACCACCGAAAGTGCGGCCGCCAACTGGCTGTGCAGCGCGGCCCGGTCGAGCCCGGCCGCTGTGCCCAGCGCTTCGAGGCGGGCCGGTACATCGGCGGCGGAATTGGCATGAACCGTCCCGCAACCTCCCTCATGGCCCGTGTTCAAAGCGCTCAGCAGATCGGTCACCTCGGCACCCCGCACCTCGCCCACGACCAGCCGGTCAGGCCGCATCCGCAGGGCCTGGCGCACCAGGTCCCGCAGGGTCACCAGACCCGCGCCCTCCTGGTTGGCGGGCCGCGCTTCGAGGCGCACCACATGTGGATGGTCGGGCCTCAACTCGGCCGAATCCTCGGCCAGTACGATCCGTTCGCCCTTCCCGACCAGGCCGAGCAGGGTGGACAGGAGCGTGGTCTTTCCGGTGCCGGTGCCGCCGCTCACCAGGAACGACACCCGGGCTTCGATCAGCGCCCGCAGCAGCTGCTCGCCGTCGGGCGGCACCGTGCCCGCCGCGGCGAGTTCGGCCAGCGAGAACGCCCTCGGCCGCACCACGCGCAGCGCGAGGCAGGCCGAGCCGACGGCCACCGGCTCCAGGACGGCGTGCATCCGGGTCCCGTCCGGCAGCCGGGCGTCCACCCAGGGCCGGGCGTCGTCGAGCCGGCGTCCGGCCACCGCGGCGAGGCGCTGGGCGAGCCGGCGCACCGCTGCCGCGTCGACGAAGCGGACCCCGGTCAGTTCGAGCCCGCCGCCCCGGTCCACCCACACCCGGTCGGGCGCGGAGACCAGCACGTCCGTGACCTCCGGATCGGCGAGCAGCGGCTCCAGCGGCCCGGTTCCGACCAGCTCGGAACGCAACTCCTCCGCCCCGCCGAGGACTTCGGCATCCCCGAGCAGCCGTCCCTGAGCGCGCAGCGCGGCTGCGACCCTGGCCGGGGTGGGCTCGGCCCCGCTCTCGGCGAGGCGCTGCCGCACGGCGTCGAGCAGCGGCGGCCCCGCGCCCCGTACGGGCGTCCCCCCACCGGCCGGCCCCAGCGCGCCCAGGGACGGCCGCCCCGCGTCCCGTACCGCGTTCATGACGGCGCTCCCCCGGCGCGGCCGCCGGCCAGCGCCTGGTCCCAGAAGGCCGCGCAGAATCTGGCCAGTGGCCCGCGTGGCGCACTCCCCGGCGGCGCACCGCCCTCCTGGGCCTCCAACAGGTCCGGCTCCACGGGGAGTTCGCCCGCGAGCGGCAGGCCCAGCGCGCCGGCCACCCACTGCTCGTCGAGCCCGGACGCGTACGGACCCCGCACCACCGCGCGCAGATCGCGCAGCACCATGCCGACGGAAGCGGCGACCCGGTTCGCCGCCGCGACCGCGCGCAGCTCGGCCGGGACCACCAGAAGGCCCAGGTCCAGCTGGGCGAGCGCCTCGACCACCGCGTCGTCGACCCGGCGCGGCAGGTCCACGACGACCACCCCGCCCCGGCGGCGGGCCGCCG
Organism: Streptomyces sp. NBC_00212; assembly: GCF_045206365.1. NCBI lineage: Bacteria > Bacillati > Actinomycetota > Actinomycetes > Kitasatosporales > Streptomycetaceae > Streptomyces > Streptomyces sp. NBC_00212. The sequence continues at coordinate 4,821,228 of NZ_CP108115.1, read as the reverse complement.
CGAGCACCGCGCGCATCGCCTCCCCCGGGATCACCACCGAGTCCCCCCGGTCCCAGCTCAGCACCCTCAACTGATGCAGCCGCGGCAGCGATTCCTCCAGGGCGCCTCCGGCGACCCGTCCCCGCGAAGCGGCGAAATCCGGCCATCGGCGGCCGTCGGCCTGCTCTCCGCCGAGCAGCACATCGAGGCCGCCGCCGAGCGGGTCGCCGTCGATCAGCATGGTGCGCTGCCCGGAGCGGGCGGCGGTCACCGCGAGGGCGCAGGCCAGCGTCGAGGCCCCGGCGCCGCCCCGGCCGCCGATCACCCCGACGGTCAGGGCCGGGCGCCCCACGCCTTCGGCGGCATCCGCGATCCGGTCGACGAGCCACGGTTCGGCGTCGGGCAGCCGCAGCACATGGTCCGCGCCGAGCTCGACCGCCGCCTGCCACACGCCGGGGTCGTCCTGGTCCCGGCCCACCAGGAGCACGCCGCGCCTGCGGGCCGAACCGAGCAGCCGGGGAGCGGCGTCGTCGCCGACCAGGATCAGCGGTGCGCTCTCCCAGCCGCCCCTGCGGTCGGGCACGCCGTGGCACACCTCGGGCTCGGTGCCGGCCGCGGCGCACAGCCGCAGCAGATCGTCGAGCAGTTCCTCGTCCTCGGTCACGATCAGCGGTCCGCCGCGCCGCCCCTCCGCGCCTGGCGGCCGATCGGAAGCCATGACTCCGTCCACGATTTCCGCCCCCTCTCACTCTGATTCCTGCGTCCGCGTTCTTCGCGAACTTGAATCACCGTGGAGGGAGACTCGAAATAATGTGGATCTTGATCAAAATCTGTGGACAACTATCCGCGTTGTGAATATCCCGTTCACCTATACCAGTGACTTCCGGAGCGCAGTGCAACCACTACGCACAGTGACGGATCTCGGGTGTGGGACAGCGCCGGGCGCGGGGTGGAAAGAGGGGGACGACGATCGGATCCAAGGGCCGAAAACGCATCCGGACATGCGACGACCCCCGCCGGGGGGGAGAGCGGGGGTCGTCCCCACGGCCGACTCGGGGGGGGAGGAGTCGGACCGGGTTAGCACGGTCGCGAACGATCCGTGACTTCCATGGTGTACCCGAGAGCCTTCTCAGGCAAACCCACGCGCCCCAGCTTACGCCGAATGGTGGGCGCCTATGCTCGGGCTCGTGGAAAACCACTCGCTGCCGCGCACCGCCGCCTTCTTCGACTTGGACAAGACAGTCATTGCCAAGTCGTCGACGCTGACCTTCAGCAAGTCCTTCTATCAAGGAGGACTGATCAACCGCCGCGCCGCACTGCGCACTGCGTACGCGCAGTTCGTATTCCTCGCCGGTGGCGCCGACCACGATCAGATGGAGCGGATGCGCGAGTATCTGTCCGCCCTCTGCAAGGGCTGGAACGTGCAGCAGGTCAAGGAGATCGTCGCCGAGACCCTGCACGATCTGATCGACCCGATCATCTACGACGAGGCCGCCTCACTCATCGAGGAACACCACGCCGCCGGCCGCGACGTGGTCATCGTGTCGACGTCCGGCGCCGAGGTCGTCGAGCCGATCGGCGAACTGCTCGGCGCGGACCGGGTGGTGGCCACCAGAATGGTGGTCGGCGACGACGGCTGCTTCACGGGGGACGTCGAGTACTACGCCTATGGGCCGACGAAGGCCGAGGCCGTCAAGGAGTTGGCCGAGTCCGAGGGATACGACCTGGCCCGCTGCTACGCCTACAGCGACTCGGCGACCGATGTCCCGATGCTGGAGTCGGTCGGCCACCCCTACGCCGTCAATCCGGACCGGGCCCTACGCCGCGAAGCGACCGCCCGGGAATGGCCGGTTCTCGTCTTCAACAAGCCGGTCAGCCTCAAGCAACGGCTACCCGCCATCAAGATGCCTCCCCGCTCGGCGCTGCTGGTCGCGGCGGCGGTCGGCGCGGCCGCGGCGACCGCCGGTCTCGTCTGGTACGCCAGCCGCCGACGTGGCTGCGACTCCGCCTGAGGCGTCGCGCAAACCTGCTCGAAGGGCGCGCCTGTAGAGCACGCATGAAAACAGGCGTCCGTTTCACCCCTGTTTGAACCTAAAAGTAAAGAACTGTGGTGAGGGGTTTCGCTTCTCGCCGTACGGGAGTAGAAAGGACTCAACGGCCCGCGAGACCTGGGACATCCGAGAGGATCACCTTCTACGCAATAAAGGCCCCACGGACCGAGCATGAACATCGAGCACCCACGCGACGTCGACCCGTCGATTACGGGCCAGCCGCACCAGGTGAACGGGCAGAGAATCCCGGCCTGATGGGCAACATTCGAGGACGCTTGGTAACACGGTGGACATGCCAGCGGCGGTATCGGACATCGATACCGCCGCAACCCTTTTCCCGTACGAAATGTACGACTTCGGTTCCGCGAAGAGCGGTGAACCGGGCGCCCGCCGCGAAACGGGCGGCCGGACGCTTCGCCTACGCGGCGCCGCGCTGGAGCGCCTCGCACACCGCCGTCGACTCGCGCACGCCCAGCTCGACCGCCTTGCCGCAGTGGGCGATCCAGGCCGCCATGCCCTGCGGGGTCCCCGAGACATAGCCGTCGAGCGCCGCCGCATAGGCCGCCCGCCCCAGCTCCGCATGGCCGACCTCGGCCGGGCAGATCGCCTTCGGGTCCAGGCCGCTGCCGATCAGCACGATCCGCTCGGCGGTACGCGCGACGAGTCCGTTGTGCGAGGTGAAGGGCCGCAGCGCGAGGAGTTCGCCGTGCACGATGGCGGCGGTCACCAGGGCCGGAGCCGAGCCGCCCGCGATGATCAGCCGGGAGAGGCCTTCGAGGCGGCCGGCGACCTCGTCCGCCTCCGGCAGCGGGAGTTCGATGAGCGGCTCGTCGACGGCTTCGCCGCGCCGGCGCGGCCGGCCGACCGCGTCACTGGAGTCCGCGGCCGCGACCAGGTGCAGCCGGGCAAGGACCCGCAGGGGCGACTGGCGCCAGATGGACAGGAGTTGGCCCGCCTCGGCGGTCAGCCGCAGCGCGGCGCCGACGGTGCGCGCCTCGGGCTCGCTGCCGAAGTCGGTCCGCCGCCGCACCTCTTCGAGCGCCCAGTCCGCGCCGGACAGGGCGGCACTGCCGCGAGCCCCGCGCAGCGCCGCTTCCGAGGTGATCTCGTTGCTGCGGCGCCGCATCACACGGTGCCCGTAGACCCGGTCCACAGCCTTGCGCATGGAGTCCACGGCGTCCGGGACGCCCGGCAGCCCACCGAGGGCGACAAGAGGGTCAGCGGCGTTCGTACTCATAGGTAAGGAGGCTACGCGTCCGCAAGCCGCGCCCCACCTTCGAGTGGTCTTCTTCACTCGACATGCATACGTACCGGCACCATGCAATTACCCTTGGTGAACATGAAGATCGCTTTCGTGGGGAAGGGCGGCAGCGGCAAAACCACGCTGTCCTCGCTCTTCATCCGTCACCTCACCGCCAACGAGGCCGCCGTCGTCGCGGTCGACGCCGACATCAACCAGCACCTCGGGGCCGCGCTCGGGCTCGACGAGGAGGAGGCAGCGGCCCTGCCCGCGATGGGCGCGCACCTGCCGCTCATCAAGGAGTACCTGCGCGGCACCAACCCGCGGATCGCCTCCACCGAGACGATGATCAAGACGACGCCGCCGGGCCACGGCTCCCGGCTGCTCAGGGTGCGCGAGGCGAACCCGGTGTACGAGGCGTGCGCGCGCCGGGTCGTCCTCGACGACGGGGACATCCGGCTGATGGCGACCGGCCCGTTCACCGAGTCCGACCTGGGCGTCGCCTGCTACCACTCGAAGGTCGGCGCGGTCGAACTGTGCCTGAACCACCTGGTGGACGGGGTGGACGAGTACGTCGTCGTCGACATGACCGCGGGGTCGGACTCGTTCGCCTCCGGCATGTTCACGCGCTTCGACATGACCTTCCTGGTGGCCGAGCCGACCCGGAAGGGAGTCTCCGTCTACCGCCAGTACAAGGAGTACGCCCGGGACTACGGAGTCGCGCTCAAGGTCGTCGGCAACAAGGTGCAGGGCCAGGACGACGTGGACTTCCTGCGCGCCGAGGTCGGCGACGACCTCTTGGTGACGGTGGGCCACTCCGACTGGGTCCGCGCCATGGAGAAGGGCCGACCGCCCCGCTTCGAGCTCCTGGAGGCCGACAACCGGCTCGCCCTGCAGTCGCTCCAGAACGCGGCGGACGATTCGTACGGAAACCGGGATTGGGGGCGCTACACGCGGCAGATGGTGCACTTCCACCTGAAGAACGCGGAGAGCTGGGGCAATGCGAAGACCGGGGCCGACCTGGCCGCGCAGGTCGACCCCGCCTTCGTGCTGAGCGAGGGGCTGATCGCCGAGGTCAGTGAGCCGCAGCCTGCCTGACGGCGGGCTCGGGCACCGCGGGCTTCAGCGGGGCGAGGGGCTTCGCGGGGGCGGCGGGCTGGGCGGCCTCCAGGGCTGCCCAGCCGCCCTTGGGCGCCTCGCCGACCTTCAGCGAGTTGAACTTGGCGAGCACGGCCGGGTCCTGGGCGTCCAGCCAGTCGGCGAGCTCCCGGAACGAGACGCACTGGACGTCGCTCTTCACGCACACCGTCCGGATGGTGTCCTCGACGGCGCGCATGTAGGCGCCGCCGTTCCAGGACTCGAAGTGGTTGCCGATGATCAGCGGGGCGCGGTTGCCCTCGTAGGAGCGGACGAAGGCCTGGAGGAGGCCGTCGCGCATCTGGTTGCCCCAGTACTCGTGCTGATCGGCGTCACCGGTCATCGCGTTGGACTGGTTCATGTAGAAGTTGTAGTCCATGGACAGCGTCTCGAAGCCGCGGCCCGGGACCGGCACCAGCTGCATCGACAGGTCCCAGACTCCGTTGTCGTTCTTCTTCGGCCACACCTGGTCGTTGACGGCGCTGGTGTCGTAGCGGAAGCCCAACTGGCCGGCGGCCGCCACGAAGTTCTTGCGTCCCTCCAGACACGGGGTGCGGCCGCCGATGAGCTCCTTGTCGTAGTCGAACGGGAGCGGTGCCTCCGCCTTCATGCCGGAGTTCGTCTTCCAGTTCTTCACAAAGGACTTGGCCTGCGCGATCTCGCTCTTCCACTCGTCCACCGACCAGGTGCCGACGCCGCCCTCGGGCCCGCAGAAGTGGCCGTTGAAGTGGGTGCCGATCTCGTTGCCCTCCCGCCACGCGGCGCGCAGTTGGGTCACGGTGTCCTTGATGCCCTTGTCGTCATTGAAACCGATGTCGGACAGGCCCGCGGAGTGCTTGGGCGCGGTGTACAGGCTCGCCTTGGCATCGGGCAGCAAGTACACGCCGCTCAGGAAGTACGTCATGGTCGCGTTGGACTCCTTGGCGACCTGGCGGAAGTGCGAGAAGAGCTTCTGGCTGTCCTCGCCGGCGCCGTCCCAGGAGAACACCACGAACTGTGGCGGCTGTTGCCCCGGTTTCAGCTTCTGGGCCTTGAGCAGGTGCGGCTGGGGCCCGGTGTACGCGGTGGAGCCGTCCCCGATCAGATGGGGCGCGAGGTTGGGGGCGGCGGCTCCCTGCCCGCCGGGGGCGCCCGGCTTGGCCGGGCCGGGCGCCGAGGAGCAGCCCGCGGCTCCGACGGCCAGGGCCGCGGCGATGACACCGACAGCGACCCTCTTGGTGGCGTGCGTGGCGGCGATCATCCGCCCACCTCTTTCTTGCGGTCATGTGATGTGAATGCCGTCACGGCGCCGCAAAAGTCGCACGCAGACCGAGGACCGGAGGAACGACAAGCCGTATGAAAAGCCGATTATTCACCCTTGAGAATGAATCATTGGTCCATTTGCCCTAAATGGGGAGTAAGCCGCTTTACTCTGCATTACGATTCGTTTACCGAGAGTTGAGAATCCCGCCGCTGCACTGCCGTGACCCACGGCCGCGACCCCACGTTCCGCGACCGCGCTGCCCCGGAGGAGACGGGAACATGCCTGCTTGCGTACCCACTCGCGCCAAGACCCCAGCTCGCACGCCTCGCATCCGGCGACCGCACCAGACGCCTCCCTCCGGAGACGGGCCCCGGCGCCACCGCTTCCAGATCAAGGGCGCCGACCTGTCGGCGTCCATCACCGTCTTCCTGCTCGCCGTCCCGATGTCACTCGGCCTCGCCGTCGCCATCGACGCGCCGCTGGAGGCCGGCCTCATCGCGGCCGGCGTCGGCGGCATCGTCGCCGGGCTGCTCGGCGGCTCGCCCCTGCTCGTCAGCGGGCCGTCCGCCGGACTGACCGTGGTGTCCGCCGAGTTGATCCAGACCTACGGCTGGCGCACCAGCTGCGCCATCACCGTGTGCGCGGGCCTGGTCCAAGTCGCCCTGGGCTCGCTGAAGACGGCCCGCTCCGCCCTCGCGGTCAGCCCCGCCATCGTGCACGGCACCCTCGCCGGCATCGGGGCCGCCATCGCGCTCGCCCAGCTCCACATCGTCCTCGGCGGCTCCCCGCAGAGCTCGGTCGTGGACAACGCCCTTGCACTGCCCGAGCAGTTGGCCCAGGTCGGCCCCGCGGCCCCCCTCATCGGCGCGCTGACCATCGCCGTACTCCTGCTGTGGACACGGATTCCCGGGCGCGTCGGAAAAGCCCTGCGCCGGATCCCCGCCGCGCTCGTCTGCGTGGTGGTCGCCACCGGCGTCGCCGCGCTCGCCGCGCCGCACATCGCCCGGGTCGACCTGCCCTCCTGGGGCGCGCACGTGCTGCCCGAGCTGCCGCACGGACCGGTGCTCGGGCTCGCCGCCGCCGTGCTCACCGTGACGCTGGTCGCCAGCCTGGAGTCGCTGCTCTCCTCGGTCGCCGTGGACCGGCTGGCGTCCGAACGGCCGGGCACCACGGCCCCGGCGCGCGCCGACCTCGACCGCGAGCTGCGCGGCCAGGGCATCGCCAACGCCGTCTCCGGGCTGCTCGGCGGGATGCCCGTCTCGGGCGGCGCGGTGCGGGGCAGCGCCAACGTCCGGGCGGGCGCGACCGGCCGCGCCTCGACCGTGCTGCACGGCGTGTGGGTGCTGCTCGCGGCCGGGCTGCTCGTGTCCGTACTGGAGTGGATCCCGCTGGCCGCGCTGGCCGCGCTCGTCATGATGGTCGGCATCCAGATGGTGAACTTCGCGCACATCCGCAACGTCCACAAACACCGCGAATTCCTGGTTTACGTGGCTTCCGTCGGCGGAGTGCTCGTTCTGGGCGTGCTGCAAGGGGTGGTCCTGGGGATCGCGGTGGCCGTGGCCGTCGCGCTGCACCGGCTGGCCCGTACCCGGATCACCGCCCAGGAGGAGGCCGACGGCACGTATCTGGTGCGCGCCCGCGGCCAGTTGACGTTCCTCGCCGTGCCCCGGCTGACCCGGGCGCTCGGCCATGTCCCCCAAGGGGCCCACACCATCGTGGAGTTGGACGGGTCGTTCATGGACCACGCCGCCTTCGAGGCGCTGCAGAGCTGGCAGGACGCGCACCGCGCGCGCGGCGGCACCGTACGCGTCACCGGGCGCGCCGGCGGCAGGATCGCCGAGCCCGTCTCCACCGCGCACACCTGCTGTCGCCCCTGGACGCCGTGGCACAACCACCACTGTCACGACCAGCCGCCACAGCGCACCCACGGGCACCAACTGGCCAGCGGGCTCAGCTCGTTCCAGCGCAACACCGCACCCCTGGTGCGCGACGAGCTGGCCCGGCTCGCCCGCGAGGGCCAGCGGCCGCAGCAGCTCTTCATCACCTGCGCGGACTCCCGCCTCGTCACCAGCATGATCACCTCCAGCGGTCCGGGTGATCTGTTCACCGTGCGCAACATCGGCAACCTGGTGCCGCCGCCGGGTGCGGAAGGCGCCGACGACTCGGTCGCGGCGGCCATCGAGTACGCCGTGGACATCCTCCGGGTCCAGTCGATCACCGTGTGCGGGCACTCCGGGTGCGGCGCCATGCAGGCGCTGCTCAACACCGAGCCCGGGGCGCCGATGACGCCGCTGCACCGCTGGCTGCGGTACGGCAGGCCGAGCGTGGAGCGGATGGCGAGTCGGCGGCACTCCTGGGCCCGGATCGCCGGGCGGCTGCCCGCCGACGCCGTGGAACAGCTCTGCCTGACCAATGTCGTCCAGCAGTTGGACCATCTGCGCCGGCACGAATCGGTGGCCCGCGCGCTGGCGGCCGGCACCCTCGCCCTGCACGGCATGTACTTCCACGTCGGCGAGGCGCAGGCGTATCTGCTCGCCCCGGACGACCACGCGGAAGTCTTCGAGGGCGTCGGCGTCAACCTCCTGGAGGACACGCACGCCTGAACCTGCCGCCTCCTCAAGGACGTACGGCCTCTCCTGACCGGCCTCCCGCCGCCGCAGGAGAGGCCGTCCGCGTGCCGCGCCGATGACCAGCGAGGCCTACAGGTCTAAACCAATTCCCTGGAGACTCTTGTCACCCGGCCTTTGGCCTGATGAGCTATGGCCCGGGACACATAGGCACATAGGACGCCCTGGGAAAGGGAGATGTCGTGAGCAACGAAAGCCTGGCCAACCTGCTCAAGGAGGAGCGGCGGTTCGCGCCGCCCTCCGAGCTGGCCGCGAACGCCAACGTGACGGCGGAGGCGTACGAGTGGGCCGAGGCGGACAGGCTGGGCTTCTGGGCCGAGCAGGCCCGGCGCCTGACCTGGGCCACCGAACCGACCGAGACCCTCGACTGGTCGAACCCGCCCTTCGCGAAGTGGTTCGCCGACGGCAAGTTGAACGTCGCGTACAACTGCGTCGACCGCCATGTCGAGGCCGGGCACGGCGACCGCGTCGCCATCCACTTCGAGGGCGAGCCCGGCGACAGCCGCTCCCTCACCTATGCCGAGCTCAAGGACGAGGTGTCAAGGGCCGCCAACGCCCTTACGGAGCTGGGTGTCCAGGCCGGGGACCGGGTCGCGGTGTACCTGCCGATGATCCCGGAGGCGGCCGTCGCGATGCTCGCCTGCGCCCGGGTCGGCGCCGCGCACTCCGTGGTCTTCGGCGGCTTCTCGGCCGACGCCGTCGCCTCCCGGATCCAGGACGCCGACGCCAAGCTCGTCATCACCGCCGACGGCGGCTACCGGCGCGGCAAGCCGTCCGCCCTGAAGCCCGCCATCGACGAGGCCGTCGCCAAGTGCCCGCAGGTCGAGCATGTGCTGGTGGTACGCCGCACGGGCCAGGACACCGCATTCACCGAGGGCCGCGATGTGTGGTGGGACGACATTGTCGCCCGCCAGTCCGTGGAGCACACGCCCACCGCCTTCGACGCCGAGCACCCGCTGTTCATCCTGTACACCTCGGGTACGACGGGTAAGCCCAAGGGCATCCTGCACACTTCAGGCGGCTACCTCACGCAGGCCGCGTACACCCACCACGCGGTGTTCGACCTGAAGCCCGAGAGCGACGTCTACTGGTGCACCGCCGACATCGGCTGGGTCACCGGGCACTCGTACATCGTCTACGGGCCGCTCGCCAACGGCGCGACCCAGGTCATGTACGAGGGCACCCCGGACACCCCGCACCAGGGGCGGTTCTGGGAGATCGTGCAGAAGTACGGCGTGACCATCCTCTACACCGCGCCGACCGCGATCCGTACGTTCATGAAGTGGGGCGACGACATCCCCGCCAAGTTCGACCTGAGCAGTCTGCGGGTCCTGGGGTCGGTCGGCGAGCCGATCAACCCCGAGGCGTGGATGTGGTACCGCAAGCACATCGGCGCCGACAAGTGCCCGATCGTGGACACCTGGTGGCAGACCGAGACCGGCGCGATGATGATCTCGCCGCTGCCCGGGGTCACCGAGACCAAGCCGGGTTCGGCCCAGCGGGCGCTGCCCGGCATCGCCGCGACCGTGGTCGACGACGAGGCCAACGAGGTCCCGAACGGCGGGGGCGGCTACCTCGTTCTGACCGAGCCGTGGCCCTCGATGCTGCGCACCATCTGGGGCGACGACCAGCGCTTCATCGACACGTACTGGTCGCGCTTCGAGGGCCGGTACTTCGCGGGTGACGGCGCCAAGAAGGACGACGACGGCGACATCTGGCTGCTCGGCCGCGTCGACGACGTCATGCTCGTCTCCGGCCACAACATCTCGACGACCGAGGTCGAGTCAGCCCTCGTCTCGCACCCGTCGGTCGCCGAGGCGGCCGTGGTCGGCGCCGCCGACGAGACGACCGGGCAGGCCATCGTGGCCTTCGTGATCCTGCGCGGCACCGCCGCCGAGACCGACGCCCTGGTCGAGGAGCTGCGGGCACATGTCGGCTCGGCGCTCGGCCCGATCGCCAAGCCGAAGCGCGTCCTGCCGGTCGCGGAGCTGCCCAAGACCCGCTCGGGCAAGATCATGCGCCGACTCCTCCGCGACGTCGCCGAGAACCGTGAGCTGGGCGACGTCACGACGCTGACCGACTCCTCGGTCATGGCACTGATCCAGAACAAGCTGCCGGGCGCGGCCAGCGAGGACTGAGCGGCGGACCAGCGCTGAAGGGCCCGGCCGGGGAGGCGGCCGGGCCCTTTTCGCGCGCCTTGTGACCCATATGCCCCTAAAGTGATGATCACCGGATTCACCCCGCCGCACGCACCACTCCATAAAGTTAGGTAAAGTAAGGAAAGCGTCAATGACGCGACAAGAAGGTCAGGTGCGCCGGGAAGTCTGGTCGGCAACGTGCTCAGTCATGCCCGCCGAACCGACCGGAGGTCGCCCTCGTGGCCATACCCACCCCCAGCAAGCGCAAGTTCCTCGGCCGCCTCTCCCTGCCCGAGCGCAACTTCGTCGCGGAGGCACTGCGTGCCGAGACCGTCGGCGGCGTCCTGCTGCTCGTGGCCGCGATCGCCGCGCTGATCTGGGCGAACACCCTGGGTTCGAGTTACGAGTCGGTCCGAGGTTTCCATCTGGGAATCGGCGCCCTGGGGCTCGACCTCTCCATACAGCACTGGGCGGCCGACGGGCTGCTCGCCATCTTCTTCTTTGTCGCCGGTATCGAGCTCAAACGTGAACTCGTCGCCGGAGAACTGCGCGACCCCAAGGCGGCCGCGCTGCCCGTGATCGCGGCCGTCTGCGGCATGGCCGTCCCCGCGCTCGTCTACGCACTGGTCAACATTTCCGGCAACGGATCCCTTGACGGCTGGGCCGTACCGACCGCTACGGACATCGCGTTCGCCCTGGCCGTGCTCGCGGTCATCGGCACCTCGCTGCCTTCCGCGCTCCGCGCCTTCCTGCTCACACTCGCCGTCGTCGACGACCTCTTCGCGATCCTGATCATCGCGGTCTTCTTCACCAACAGCATCAACTTCGCGGCCCTCGGCGGCGCCGTGGTCGGGCTCGCCGTCTTCTGGCTGCTGCTCAGGAAGGGCGTAAGGGGCTGGTACATCTACATCCCCCTCGCGCTCGTCATCTGGGGGCTGATGTACAACAGCGGCGTCCACGCCACCATCGCCGGCGTCGCGATGGGCCTGATGCTGCGCTGCCACCGCACCGAGGGCGAGGAGCACTCCCCCGGCGAGCACATCGAGCACCTGATGCGCCCTGTTTCAGCCGGGCTCGCGGTGCCGCTCTTCGCGCTGTTCTCGGCCGGTGTGGGCATCAGCGGCGGCACCCTGGCCGACGTCTTCACCCGGCCCGAGACGCTCGGCGTCGTGCTCGGCCTGGTCGTCGGCAAGGCCCTCGGCATCTTCGGCGGCACCTGGCTGGCCGCCCGGTTCACCAAGGCCGAGCTCAACGACGACCTGGCCTGGGCCGACGTCTTCGCCGTCGCCTCGCTCGCCGGCATCGGCTTCACGGTCTCGCTGCTCATCGGCGAACTCGCCTTCGCCGGCCAGGGCCACCTGACCGACGAGGTCAAGGCGGCCGTCCTCGTGGGCTCGCTGATAGCCGCCGTCCTCGCATCCGTCCTGCTCAAGATGCGGGTACGCAGGTACAAGGCACTCGTCGAGGACGAGGAGCGGGACGACGACCAGGACGGCATCCCCGACATGTACGAACTGGACAAGCCGGAGTACCACCTGCGGATGGCCACGATCTACGAGAACAAGGCGGCCGAGCACCGCAGGCTGGCGCAACTGGCGGGGGCGGGGCGCGACGACGGCGACAGTCCGGCATGATCTGACAACGGACCTGTTGGACCTGTACGACCCGTCGGTATCCGAGAAGAGATGAGGGAGTCAGCGATGAGCGACCCCAGCCACAACGCCGGCAGCGCCGAGCGCAGCCTCGGCCAGCTGGTCGCCTCCGCGACCGCCGAGATGTCCGCGCTGGTGCACGACGAGATCGCGCTGGCCAAGGCCGAGCTGCGCCAGGACGTCAAGCGCGGGGCGATCGGCGGCATCGCCATCACTGCGGCTGGTGTGCTCGTGCTGTTCGCGCTGCCGGTCTTCAGCTTCGCGGCGGCGTACGGCATCCACAACCTGGGGCTCGGACTCGCCTGGTCGTTCCTGATCGTCGGCGGCGCGTTCGTGGTGCTCGCGGCGCTGCTCGCGCTGATCGCCGTGGCCAAGTTCAAGAAGGTCAAGCCGCCGGAGAAGTCCATCGCCTCGGCCAAGCAGACGGCCGCGGCCCTGCAGGGCGTGAAGCCGCACCCGCGCCCGGCGACCGTCCAGGACGCGGTCACGGAGACCTCCGCCTCTGTGGCACGCTCGTCTGCATGACCGCACCCGATCCCGGTACCGGAAGCCCTGGCGGCACCGGCAGCCCCGTCCGTATCGATGGTCCCTGGACCCATAGGGACGTGGCGGCCAATGGTGCGCGCTTCCACATCGCCGAACTCGGCGACGGGCCACTGGTGTTGCTGCTCCACGGCTTTCCGCAGTTCTGGTGGACCTGGCGCCATCAGCTGACCGCGCTTGCCGACGCCGGTTTCCGCGCGGTCGCGATGGACCTGCGCGGGGTGGGCGGCAGCGACCGCACCCCGCGCGGCTACGACCCCGCCAACCTCGCGCTCGACATCACCGGCGTCGTACGGTCCCTCGGCGAGCCCGACGCGGCCCTGGTCGGGCACGACCTGGGCGGCTATCTGGCGTGGACGGCGGCCGTGATGCGCCCCAAGGTGGTGCGCCGGCTCGTGGTGTCGTCGATGCCGCATCCGCGCCGCTGGCGCTCGGCGATGCTCGCCGACCTCAAGCAGACCTCGGCCGGGTCCTACATCTGGGGCTTCCAGCGGCCGTGGCTGCCGGAGCGTCAACTGGTCGCGGACGACGGCGCCTTGGTCGGCCGGCTCGTACGGGACTGGTCGGGCCCGCGCCAGCCCGAGGACGAGGCCGTGGAGACCTACCGGCGCGCCATGTGTATCCCGTCCACGGCGCACTGCTCCATCGAGCCGTACCGCTGGATGGTGCGCTCGATGGCCCGGCCCGACGGCATCCAGTTCAACCGGAGGATGAAGCGGCCCGTCCGGGTGCCCACACTCCACCTGCACGGTTCGCTCGACCCGGTGATGCGGACCCGCAGTGCGGCGGGCTCGGGCGAGTACGTCGAAGCGCCGTACCGCTGGCGGCTGTTCGACGGTCTGGGCCACTTCCCGCACGAGGAGGACCCGGTCGCGTTCTCGACCGAACTGGTCAACTGGCTGAGGGATCCGGAACCGGATCGCTGAGTTCCGGTGGCCGCATGGGAACTGCTGTCCGACGAACGGCCAAATGCCCGGCGCATAGGCCAATTGGCCCCCTCTGGCGCGGTTACCGACCATGGGCCCCGGGCACACGTCGGGGTATGGGCTGGACGCACGACTACGGTGACGCAGCACGGAACCGCCGAACGGCCGCAGGGCCGGTCTCGTACGAGAGGGGCGGCCCGCAGGGGCAGGGGCCGGAACACCCCTCCTCCGATTCCCGGGAGGTGGGTATTCCGCGCATCCTGCGCCGCCGGGCCCGCTGGGTCTCGGCCCGGCTGCGGCATACGCGAACCTAGTCCGCCCTGAGGTAGCCGAGGCCCGGATGGGCGCTTCGGTAGCCGTCCAGGAGCCTTCGGGCGACCTGGACGGAGTCGACCAGCGGGTGCAGGGCGAAGGCCTTCACCGCCGCCCGCGCCGACCCGCTCTCGGCCGCCTCAAGGACACACCGCTCGACCGCCTTCACCGCGTTGACCAGGCCCGCCTCATGGCCCGTCAGCTGCGTCACGGGCAGCGGGCGGGGGCCTGCCGCATCGATGCGGCAGGGGATCTCGATGACGGCCCGCTCGTCGAGCGCGCGCAGGGACCCTCCGTTGCGCACGTTCAGGATGAGCGTGGCCGCCTCGTCCCGCGCGATGGCCCGCATCAGGGCGAGCGCCACCTTCTCGTACCCGCCGGACTCCATGTCGTCGGCCGCGCGCTCGCCGACCCCCGACACGTCCCGGTTCTCGGACATGTACGTGGCCTCGCGCTCGGCCCGGGTGCGGTCCCAGGCCGCCCACACCGACGCGTCGGGCACGGTCTCCGCCGTGGCGTAGAAACGTGCCTGCTGGTCCTTGAGGAAGGCGCCGCGGGTCTGCTCGGCCCGCTGGTAGGCCGTCACCGCCTCGCGGTTGAAGTAGTAGTAGTGCAGGTACTCGTTCGGAACGGAGCCCAGCGAGCGCAGCCAGTCGGCGCCGAACAGCTTGCCCTCCTCGAACGAGGTGAGGAGCTCGTCGCCCTGCTCGAACAGGCGCGGCAGAACGTTCTTCTCGCCCTCGTACAGGCCGTGCAGCCAGCCCAGATGGTTGAGGCCCGCGTAGTCCAGGCGCACCGCGTCCGGGTCGGCGCCGATCGTGCGGGCGACCCGGCGGGCCAGGCCCACCGGCGAGTCGCAGATCCCGATGACGCGCTCGCCGAGGTGCTCGGCCATCGCCTCGGTGACCAGGCCCGCCGGATTGGTGAAGTTGATGACCCAGGCATCGGGGGCGACCGCCTCGACCCGGCGGGCGATCTCGACGGCGACCGGCAGGGTGCGCAGCCCGTAGGCGATGCCGCCCGCGCCGACCGTCTCCTGACCGAGGACGCCCTCGGCGAGCGCGATCCGCTCGTCGGCGGCCCGGCCCTCCAGGCCGCCGACGCGGATCGCCGAGAACACGAAGTCCGCGCCGCGCAGCGCCTCGTCGAGGTCGGTGGTGGTGCGCACCCGAGGCGCGTCCTGGATCCCGTACGCCCGGTCGGCGAGCACCCGGCCGATGGCGTGCAGCCGAGGCGCGTCCAGGTCGTACAGGACCACCTCGGTGACCCGCCCGGGCGCGTGGTCGCGCAGCAGGGCGTTGTACACGAGGGGGACGCGGAAGCCGCCGCCACCGAGGATCGTCAGTCGCATCGGAGCCTTTTCGTCAGGGGGTCATAGGGCGCACTGCTGGCTGTCGACCTGCTGACTGGCCGTGCGGCCCTGCTGGATGTCGGCCTGGATCTCGTCGGCGGTCAGCGCGTATCCGGTGTCCGGGTCGTCCAGCGACTTCGCGAAGACCACCCCGTACACCTTGCCCTCGGGGGTCAGGAGCGGGCCGCCGGAGTTGCCGGGGCGGACCGTGGTGAACAGCGAGTAGACATCGCGGCGGACCGTGCCTCGGTGGTAGATGTCCGGCCCGTTCGCGCTGATCCGGCCGCGGATGCGGGCGGAGCGGACGTCGTAGGGATGGTCCTCGGGGAAGCCCGCGACGATCGCGCTGTTGCCGCTGCGGGCGTCGGTGGAGGTGAACTGGAGCGGGGGCGCCTTCAGGTCCGGCACGTCCAGGACCGCGATGTCGCGGCGCCAGTCGTAGAGCACGACCTTCGCGTCGTACGTACGCCCCTGACCGCCTATCTGGATGGTCGGCTCGTCCACGCCGCCCACCACGTGCGCGTTGGTCATGACGCGCCGGTCGGCGAAGACGAAGCCGGTGCCTTCGAGGCGCTTTCCGCAGCTCGGGGCCATGCCGACGACCTTGACGATCGACTTCTGGGCGGCCGCCGCGACGGGGCTGCCCGCGAGCTTCGGGTCGGGCGCCTGGACCTCGGTGATCGACTCGTTCGAGAACGGCGTGAAGACCTGCGGGAAGCCGTTCTGCGCGAGGACCGAGGAGAAGTCGCTGAACCAGGTCGATGCCTGTTGGGGCATCACGTTGGAGACCCCGAGGAGGATCTTGGAGCTGCGGACCTCCTTGCCCAGCGTCGGCAGCGCGGTCCCGGCGAGCGCCGAACCGATCAGCCACGCGACGAGCAGCATGGCCACGACGTTCACCAGGGCGCCGCCGGTGGCGTCCAGGGCTCTCGCGGGCGACCAGGTGATGTACCGGCGCAGCTTGTTGCCCAAGTGGGTGGTGAAGGCCTGGCCCACGGAGGCGCAGACGATCACGATGACGACCGCGACGACGGCCGCTGTCGTCGAGACCTGGGACTCGTTGGTCAGCTGGTCCCAGATGACGGGGAGCAGGTACACGGCGATGAGGCCACCGCCGAGGAACCCGATCACCGACAGGATGCCGACGACGAAGCCCTGGCGGTAGCCGACGATCGCGAACCACACGGCGGCGACCAGCAACAGGATGTCCAGCACGTTCACGGGCCCCAGCCTGTCACGCGTGCCAGTCGAGCGGCACCCGCTTGGCTCGGTCCCACGGGCGCTCCCAGCCCGCGTAGTGCACGATCCGGTCGATCACACCGGCCGTGAAGCCCCACACCAGCGCCGATTCGACCAGGAATGCCGGGCCTGTGTGGCCCCGTGGGTGGACGGCGGTCGCGCGGTTGGCCGGGTCCGTGAGATCCGCCACGGGCACCGTGAAGACGCGGGCCGTCTCGCCGCTGTCGACGGCCCGCACCGGCGTCGGCTCGCGCCACCAGCCGAGCACGGGCGTCACGACGAAGCCGCTGACCGGGATGTAGAGCCGGGGCAGCACGCCGAAGACCTGGACGCCGGCCGGGTCGAGCCCGGTCTCCTCCTCGGCCTCGCGCAGCGCGGCCCGCAGCGGGCCCGTGGTGGCCGGGTCGCCGTCCTCCGGGTCTAGGGCGCCGCCCGGGAAGGAGGGCTGGCCGCCGTGCGAACGGAGCTGGCTGGCCCGCTCCATGAGGAGCAGCTCGGGGCCGCGCGGGCCCTCGCCGAACAGGACGAGCACGGCGGACTGCCGCCCGTCGCCGCTCTCCGGCGGCAGGAACCGGCTCATCTGCTCGGGCTCGACGGCCTCGGCCGCCCGCGCGACCGGCGCCAGCCAGCCGGGCAGGCCCTCGCTGGTCACGGCGAGGCCGTTCGTACCGGGGCGGGCGGGCGGATCGGCGCCGGGCGCCGCGTGGCCTGTGGTGGCGCGCCCCACGCCCGCGTGGCCGACGGCGGCGTGGCCGGTGGCCCGGGCCCTGGCGGCGTCCTTGGCGGGGTCTCTGGTGGGGTCGCCTATGGCGCGCGGAGTGGCGGGCCCGGCCGGGTCGCCCGCGCCGCTCGCCGCCTGGGCGTGGCCGGGCCCGCCGATACGGCCGCTCAGGCCGGCGCTGCGGGCCCGATCCGTGTCCGGGCGACCGACCGGGCCGCCGGTGCGGCCAAGATCTCCGGTCGCGCTCAGATCACCGTCATACGTCTCGCTCGTGTGCGTCATCTGCACCCCCGTCATTCATCGTCCACAACGCCTGTGCCGGTCGCTTTCGTTCCGGCCGGCTCCAGCGTCCGTCTTCCGGGTGACGTCAGCCGGCTCCCAGCGGCGGCGCGGGCAGGCCCGGGTAGTCGGGCGGCGGGCTCAGCCGCTGGCCCGGCAGGCCGCCCTTCTCGTACTTGAGGAGCTTCCGCGCCTTCTCGGGATCGGTCTCGCCTTCGCCGTACGACGGACACAGCGGGGCGATCGGGCAGGCGCCGCAGGCGGGCTTGCGGGCGTGGCAGATGCGGCGGCCGTGGAAGACGACCCGGTGCGAGAGCATCGTCCACTCGCTCTTGGGGAAGATCGCGCAGATCTCCGCCTCGACCTTCTCCGGATCGTCCTGCTCGGTCCACTTGAACCGGCGCACCAACCTGCCGAAGTGGGTGTCGACGGTGATCCCCGGCACCCCAAATGCGTTGCCGAGCACGACATTTGCGGTCTTGCGCCCGACCCCGGGCAGCTTGACCAGATCCTCCAGACGACCCGGCACCTCGCCGCCGAACTCGTCCCTGAGGGCGGTGGCGAGCCCCATGATCGACTTGGTCTTGGCCCGGAAGAACCCGGTGGGCCGGATGATCGCCTCGACCTCCTCGGGGTTCGCCGCGGCAAGGTCCTCGGGCGTCGGGTACGCGGCGAACAGGCCCGGTGTCGTCTGGTTGACCCGGAGGTCGGTGGTCTGCGCGGACAGGACGGTCGCGACGAGCAACTCGAAGGGGTTCCGGAAGTCCAGTTCGGGATGGGCGTACGGATAGACCTCGGCGAGCTCGCGGTTGATCCGGCGGGCCCGGCGGACCATCGCGAGATGGGACTCGGGCTTGGCTCCGACGGGCCGGCCCGTGGCGGTGCCCGTACCGGTGGCCTTGGGGGCGCGCTTGGCGGTGGCCGCGCCCTTGGACTTCGGCGCGACTTTCGCTTGGGGGCCACCCGGGGAGGCCGCCTCCTCAGGAGGCGCCGCATCGGCGGACGTGCCCTTGGCGGCCGTCACCTTGGAGGCCGCCTTCTTGGCAGCGGCCTTCTTGACGACGGGCTTGACCATGGCGGGCTCCTTGCCGGCGGGTTTCACTCGGGCGGCCTTCCCGGCCGGCTCTGTCGTGCTGCCGACCGTCTTGCCGGCTGTCTTGCCGGGGCGTGCGGAAGAGGCGGCTCCGGAAGCCCGCGCGGCCTTCTTCGCGGGCTCTTTCGCCCTGGACGCGGGCTGTTCGCCCACAGCGGAATCATTGTCTGCGGACACTCTTCCAGCCCCCTGGCCTGCGCTCTCACCGGCGAATTGGACACCCGGCCAGCCTAAAGCCCGGCACCGACATCCGCCCCGGCCACAGCGAATCAGCGCCCCAATCGGCCCCCTGACTCACGGTCCGGCACTCCAGTACGTCATCCTTGTGATTGATCGCACTGTTTAGACCGTCCGGCAAAATGGGGAGCAGGCTCCCCTGATACCGGTCGACAAGGAGAGATTCGTGGACGACGTTCTGCGGCGCGCCCCGCTCTTCGCGGCGCTCGATGACGAGCAGGCCGCGGAGCTCCGCGCCTCGATGAGTGAGGTGACGCTCGCCCGCGGCGACGCCCTCTTCCACGAGGGCGACCCCGGCGACCGCCTGTACGTGGTCACCGAGGGCAAGGTGAAGCTGCACCGCACCTCACCCGACGGCCGGGAGAACATGCTGGCGGTCCTCGGCCCCGGCGAGCTCATCGGCGAGCTGTCCCTCTTCGACCCGGGCCCGCGCACCGCCACCGCGACCGCGCTGACCGAGGTCAAGCTGCTGGGCCTGGGCCACGGCGACCTTCAGCCCTGGCTGAACGCCCGCCCGGAGGTGGCCACGGCGCTGCTCCGCGCCGTCGCCCGCCGACTGCGCAAGACCAACGACCAGATGTCCGACCTGGTCTTCTCCGACGTGCCGGGCCGTGTCGCCCGCGCGCTCCTCGACCTGTCGCGCCGCTTCGGCGTGCAGTCCGAGGAAGGCATCCACGTCGTCCACGACCTGACGCAGGAAGAGCTGGCCCAGCTGGTCGGCGCCTCCCGCGAGACGGTCAACAAGGCGCTCGCCGACTTCGCCCAGCGCGGCTGGCTGCGCCTGGAGGCCCGCGCGGTCATCCTGCTGGACGTGGAGCGCCTGGCGAAGCGCTCGCGCTGAGCGTCGCCGTCCGCGGCCGCGTCCTGCGCAGCCGCCTCTGTTCGCCCGCCTGAGGGGCCGGTCCCACCCTAGACCGGCCCCTTTCGCGTGGGCCGACTTCCCCGCGGCCGCACTTGGGCCCCACGAACACGTACGCACAGGCGGGGGACGGACCGAGCTGCCCGTCTGTCAGTGGCCCGGTCTACTCTGCGCGTAACTGCTGTGCTCCGCGCGTACGGTCGCGGCGCGCGCGCAGCGGAACGCAAGGACACGGGGGCACAAGGGCGCATGGCCGGGAAAGACGGATACATCGAGCGCGAGGGGTCGCTCGGCCTTGTGCGGCCGGAGTTCCGGGCCGTCGTCGCCGCCCTGCGCGACCAGGTGGCGCACCGGTTCGGCGGGCGGCTGCACAGCGCGTACCTGTACGGATCCGTGCCGCGCGGCACGGCGCGGGCGCGCCGGTCCGACCTGGACGTGCTGCTCGCGCTGCATGAGTCGCCGACGGAGGCCGACCGGGCCGAGGCACGGAACATCGAGTCCGAGCTGGACGCCGGTTTCGACGTGATCGACGGGGCCGGGATCCTGCTGTTCGGCCGGGACGTGCTGCTGAGCGACCTTGAGCGGTACGACCTCGGCTGGTTCGTGGCCTGCCTGTGCACCCCGTTGCTCGGGGACGACCTCGCCGAGCACCTGCCCCGCTACCGGCCCACCTCGCTGCTCGCCCGCGAGACCAACGGCGACCTCGGCGACGCCCTCCCCCGCTGGCGCCGGCAAGTCGCGGAGGCCGCCGACGACGCGGCACTCCGGTCGCTCATGCGCCGCGCCTCGCGCAAGCTCGTGCGGACCGCGTTCACGCTCGTCATGCCGCGGTACGGCGGCTGGACCAGCGATCTGGCGGAGCAGGCGGAGATCTTCGGGCGCTACTACCCGGAGCGCGCCGGGCAGTTGAGAGAAATTGCCGTGCTGGCCGGGAACCCGGTCGCGGACCGGAACGTTCTCGATATGTACACCGAAAATCTCGGACCGTGGCTCGCCGCCGAATACCTCACGGTCCATGGCGCCAAGTCGCCGCGCCCGTACGAGAGTTGAGCACCGCCTCACTCAACTCTCCTCTACGGAGCGCCAGTTCACGCACAACCAAACCAGCACCGCTCCTGACGCAACGTCAAATAAGGCCGTGCTCACGCAGATATTCGAGCTGCGCGCGCACCGAAAGCTCGGCGGCCGGCCACAGCGACCGGTCGACGTCCGAGTAGACCAGGGCCACCACGTCCGCCGCCGTGAGGTGGCCGTTCTCCACCGCCGTCTCCACCTGCGCCAGCCGGTGGGCGCGGTGGGCCAGATAGAACTCGACGGCGCCCTGCGCGTCGTCCAGCACCGGGCCATGACCCGGCAGCACGGTGTGCACACCGTCATCAACTGTCAGCGAACGCAGCCTGCGAAGGGAGTCGAGATAGTCGCCCAGGCGGCCGTCGGGGTGGGCCACGACGGTCGTGCCGCGCCCGAGGACCGTGTCGCCCGTCAGGACGGCCCGGTCGGCGGGCAGATGAAAGCAGAGCGAGTCAGCGGTGTGGCCCGGGGTGGGCACCACCCTCATCTCCAGACCACCGGTGGTGATGACATCGCCCGCGGCGAGGCCCTCGTCCCCCAGGCGCAGGGCCGGGTCCAAGGCGCGCACGGGGGTACGGGTCAGCTCCGCGAAGCGGGCCGCGCCCTCGGCGTGGTCGGGGTGCCCATGGGTGAGCAGGGTCAGCGCGACCCGCTTGCCCGCCTTCTCGGCCGTGGCGATGACGCGGTTGAGGTGCGCGTCGTCGAGCGGTCCGGGGTCGATGACGACGGCCAGGTCGGAGTCGGGCTCGGCGACGATCCAGGTGTTGGTGCCGTCCAGGGTCATCGCGGAGGGGTTGGGCGCGAGGACGTTGATCGCGCGGTCGGTCGCACGGCCCGAAAGGACCCCGCCGCGCGGCTGCCCGGGAAGAGCGGCGGCATCACTCATACGGCACCTCCAGGGGTGGCGGACTCGGTGGTCGTCCGGCCAAGCCTCGCGGACCGGGGCAGGGTGTGGCGACCGCGCCTCGCGAGGCCGTCCCGCGCAAGGTCGATGGGGGTGGCGGCGGCAGTGGTCATGAGGGGCGGCCCCCGGCCGGGATGTGCTTGGTGAACTCGTCGTGGCCGGGCCAGCTCAGGACGAGTTCCCCGGTGTCGGTCAGGCGGGCCCGGGCGAGGACCGGGGTCAGATCGCGCTCGGCCGCGCCCATGAGGGCTTCGGCGGCAGTGGCGTACGGAAGGAGGTCACGCAGGGTGGAAATGGTCGGCGGCATCATCAGGAGCTCGCCCTTGTCGTAGCCGGCGGCGGCTTCGACGGGGTGGATCCAGACGGTGCGGTCGGCCTCGGTGGAGGCGTTCCGGGTGACCTGTCCTTCGGGGAGCGCCGCGACGAAGAACCAGGTGTCGTACCGCCGGGGCTCGAATTCGGGGGTGATCCAGCGCGCCCAGGCGCCGAGCAGATCGGAGCGGAGCATGAGGCCGCGCCGGTCCAGGAACTCGGCGAAGCTGAGGTCGCGGCTCACCAGTGCCTGGCGGTCGGCCTCCCAGTCGTCGCCGGTGGTGTCGCCGACGACGGTGGTGGCGTCGGGGCCCGCGAGGAGGACGCCCGCCTCCTCGTAGGTCTCGCGCACCGCGGCGCAGACGATGGCCTGGGCGGAGGCGGGGTCGGTGCCGAGGCGTTCGGCCCAGGTCTCGCGCGGCGGTCCTGCCCAGCCGAGCTGGGCGTCCTCGGCGTCGCGGGGGTCCACACCGCCGCCCGGGTACGCGTAAGCGCCTCCGGCGAAAGCCATGGAGGTGCGTCTGCGCAGCATGTGGACGGCGGGGCCGGTGTCCGTGCCGGCCGCCCCGTCCCGGAGCAGCATCACGGTGGCGGCCCGCCGCGGCTCGACCGCGGTGAGCTCGCCTGCGGCGAGGGCGCGAATGCGGTCCGGCCACTCCGGCGGGTACCACTGACCATTGGGCATGGGCGGATGCTACGGGGTGGCGTGCGGATGTTCGAGGGGGGTGCGTGTAGGTGACATCCCTTTGACACGCTCGGGCGCGCCCGAGCGGGCACCCGCGATCCGACAGCGGCCGACCCATCACCCGACCTCGGCCAGCACCGGCCGGCACTGGCTGACAGCGGTCAACCGTCGGCGGCCGCCACCAGCCGTACCGGTCGGCGGTCGAGCACCCGCCTCCGGAGCCCAGCCATCCGCGCCCACCACCGGCCAGCAGCGGGCGGCCGTCGGCGGCAGCCAGCCGTCAGCGGCACGGCGGCCAGTGGCACGGCCGCCAACCATCGGCCACGCACCATGAGCCACACGCCGTGAGCCACGCGCCATGAGCCGTGAGCCGTCAAACGGCGAAGGGCCGGCCCCTTTGGGGTCGGCCCTCGACGAGAGGAGATCAGCCGAGAGGGGATCAGCACTCGACAACAGCAGGAGGACGTCAGGCCTCGACGAGCTCCACCTGGATCTCGACCTCGACCGGGGCGTCCAGGGGCAGCACCGCTACGCCCACCGCGCTGCGGGCGTGCACGCCCTTGTCGCCGAGGACGGCGCCGAGGAGTTCGCTGGCGCCGTTGATGACACCGGGCTGGCCGGTGAAGTCGGGGGCGGAGGCCACGAAGCCGACGACCTTCACGACGCGCGCGATGCGGTCCAGGTCGCCTACGACGGACTTGACCGCGGCCAGCGCGTTCAGGGCGCAGGTGGCGGCCAGTTCCTTGGCCTCCTCCGGGGTGACCTCGCCGCCGACCTTGCCGGTGACGGGCAGCTTGCCCTCCACCATGGGGAGCTGGCCGGCGGTGTAGACGTACACGCCGGACTGCACGGCGGGCTGGTACGCGGCGAGCGGCGGTACGACCGACGGGAGGGTCAGGCCCAGTTCGGCCAGCTTGGCTTCGACGGCGCTCATGCCTGCTTCTCCCGCTTCAGGTAGGCCACGAGCTGCTCGGGGTTGTTCGGCCCGGGGACGACCTGGACCAGCTCCCAGCCGTCCTCGCCCCAGGTGTCCAGAATCTGCTTGGTCGCGTGCACGAGAAGGGGCACGGTCGCGTATTCCCACTTGGTCATGGGCCCGACTGTAGCCGCTGCCCGCCGCCCTCTCTCGCGGGCGCCTTACGCGGACCACATGCGTGAGCGGCGGGCGGACTGGTTAGGCTCGACGATGTGAGCAGGCTCCAGGTCGTCAGCGGCAAGGGCGGTACCGGCAAGACCACGGTCGCCGCAGCACTCGCGCTCGCCCTCGCGACGGAGGGCAGGCGCACGCTCCTCGTCGAGGTCGAGGGCAGACAGGGCATCGCGCAGCTCTTCGAGACGGAAGCCTTTCCGTACGAGGAGCGCAAGATCGCCGTCGCGCCCGGTGGCGGGGAGGTGTACGCGCTGGCCATCGACGCGGAGCGGGCACTTCTCGACTACCTCCAGATGTTCTACAAGCTGGGAGGGGCGGGTCGGGCACTGAAGAAGCTCGGCGCGATCGACTTCGCGACCACCATCGCGCCGGGGGTACGTGACGTACTCCTGACCGGCAAGGCCTGTGAGGCGGTGCGCCGCAAGAACAAGCAAGGGGCGTACGCGTACGACTACGTCGTGATGGACGCGCCGCCCACCGGGCGCATCACGCGCTTCTTGAACGTGAACGACGAGGTGGCCGGGCTCGCGAAGATCGGCCCGATACACAATCAGGCGCAGGCCGTCATGCGGGTCCTCAAGTCCCCTGAAACAGCTGTGCACTTGGTGACACTGCTGGAGGAGATGCCCGTACAGGAGACGGTCGACGGGATCGCCGAGCTGCGGGGTGCCGAGCTGCCGGCGGGCAACGTCATCGTGAACATGGTCCGGCCGCACGTCCTGGACGAGGCGGCGGTGCGCGGGGTCACGGGCGACCGGCGCAAGGAGGTCGCCAAGACGCTGACGCGGGCCGGGGTCACCGGTTCGGCGAAGCTGGTGACTCCGCTCCTGGAGCAGGCCGCCGAGCATGCCGAGCGGGTGGAGCTGGAGCGTGAACAGCGGGCCGCGCTCGGCCGGTTGGGGCTGCCGACGTACGAACTGCCGCTGATCGGCGAGGGAATGGATCTGGCCGGGCTGTACCGCCTGGCCTCGGAACTGCGCAAGCTCGGGGTGGGTGAGTGACTTTGGACGCGGCCGAGCCGCTGGCGGTCGATCCGCTGCTGGACGATCCGGGGACCCGCATCATCGTGTGCTGCGGCTCGGGCGGGGTGGGCAAGACAACTACCGCTGCTGCACTGGGAGTTCGGGCTGCCGAGCGCGGCCGGAAGGTCGTGGTGCTCACCATCGACCCGGCCCGCAGGCTCGCCCAGTCCATGGGGATCGACTCGCTCGACAACACCCCGCGCCGGGTCAAGGACATAGAGGGCGACGGCGAACTGCACGCCATGATGCTCGACATGAAGCGGACGTTCGACGAGATCGTCGAGGCGCACGCGGATCCGGACCGGGCCAAGGCGATCCTGACGAACCCCTTCTACCAGTCCCTGTCGGCCGGCTTCGCCGGCACGCAGGAGTACATGGCGATGGAGAAGCTGGGGCAGCTGCGGGCCCGGGACGAGTGGGACCTGATCGTGGTCGACACCCCGCCGTCGCGCTCCGCGCTCGACTTCCTGGACGCGCCGAAACGTCTCGGGTCGTTCCTCGACGGCAAGTTCATCAAGCTGCTCATGGCGCCCGCGAAGATGGGCGGCCGGGCCGGGATGAAGTTCCTCAATGTCGGCATGTCGATGATGACCGGCACCCTGGGCAAGCTGCTCGGCGGGCCCTTCCTGCACGACGTGCAGACCTTCGTGGCGGCCATGGACACGATGTTCGGCGGGTTCCGGACCAGGGCAGATGCCACCTACCGGCTGTTGCAGGCGCCGGGCACCGCGTTCCTCGTCGTCGCCGCGCCCGAGCGGGACGCGCTGCGCGAGGCCGCGTACTTCGTGGAGCGCCTCGCCGCCGACGACATGCCGCTGGCCGGGCTCGTACTCAACCGCGTGCACGGCAGTGCGGCGTCCCGGCTCTCGGCCGAGCGCGCCCTCGCCGCGGCGGAGAGCCTCGAAGAACTGCCGGATCCGGCGGAGGCCCCGGACCTTCCGGATCACGCGGAAAACAATCCGGATCACCTTGCAGAAATCCCTGCAGAAAATCTTGACGAGCGTCGCATTGTCGATCAGGAGGCCGGGAAGGCTGGAGATCGTGGCTCCAGCGATTCCTCTCCCAACGCTGACGCTTCCCACGTTGACGCAGCTGGTGCACGCGCAGACACGGACCCGGATCGGGTAGACGCGGTTGTAGACCCGGATCAGGTGGACCCGGATCAGGAATCCGTCGAGCGGCTGACCGCCGGGCTGCTGCGGCTGCATGCCGAGCGCATGCAGGTCCTCGCACGTGAACGGCGGACGCGCGACCGTTTCACCGCACTCCACCCCGAGGTCCCGGTCGCCGAAGTGGCCGCCCTGCCCGGCGATGTGCACGACCTCGCGGGGCTGCGGATCATCGGGGACCGGCTCGCGGCCGGTGGGGCCCCGGCCGGAGCTGCCTGATCCTCCGACCTCGTCAGCCCGCTGCGGCGTACGCCTCGTCTCCGAAGGAATGCCGGTAGTCGTACGCCGACTCCTCCTCCGCGCACACGGGCAGGATTCCCGTGCTGCGCTCGTACTCGGTGCGCGCGGTTTCGAGGAGGCGGTGCCAAGAGGTGACGGTGGGGCGCCTGCGCAGGAGTGCGCGCCGCTCCCGTTCCGTCATTCCGCCCCACACGCCGAACTCGACGCGATTGTCGAGCGCATCGGCCAGGCACTCGGTCCGCACCGGGCAACCGGTGCACACCGCCTTGGCCCTGTTCTGCGCTGCACCCTGTACAAACAGTTCGTCCGGATCGGTAGTGCGGCAGGCTGCCTGCGCACTCCAGTCGGTTACCCAGCCCATGCCGGCGCCGTCCTCTCCCGAATCGAGGCTCCCCCACGGCGGCAGCGGCATATTCACCGCTGCCAGTTGAGGACGTTACGGAAGGTGGGCACAGCGCAACACCCCCGTCGGGCCCAATCTTGAATGGCCCGAACGGACTATGCGTACGCGGCAGATCACCCAACGGAGTGAGCCGAGGACATGAGCGATGAATCCGAAATAATGGGACGTATCAGCTGAGTCACAACGGACGCCCGGTGACGCATGAGGCGCAATCGGACACCAACCGGGTTGATTCCTGCCGGATTCGGGGGACGGCGGAACACTTCCACGCACGTGCCGACCTTGATACGGAACCGCACTGCTGTGACAGTTGAGAGCAGCTTAGGCCAGAGCCTTCACCCGTGTCCGGCGATTGAGAACGTAGGCTGCCCCCATGGCAAAGAAGCGATCGGGCGGAGGCCTGACCGGGACCCAGCAGGCCGCCAAGTTCCTCGGCGTGAGTGTGTTGGCGGGGGCCGTGCTCGCGGGGATCGCCCTGCCGGCGGCCGGCGCGCTGGGGCTCGCGGCCAAGGGCACGGTCGAGGGGTTCGACGAGATCCCGGCCAATCTCAAGACCCCGCCGCTGAGCCAGCGCACCACGATCCTGGACAGCAAGGGCGGCACGATCGCCCAGGTCTACTCGCGCGACCGCACCGTGGTGCCGCTCGCCGACATCTCCCCGTACATGCAGAAGGCGATCGTCGCGATCGAGGACTCGCGCTTCTACGAGCACGGCGCGATCGACCTCAAGGGCGTCCTGCGCGCGATGAACAAGAACGCGACCAGCGGCGGTGTCGCCCAGGGCGCGTCCACCCTCACGCAGCAGTACGTGAAGAACGTCTTCGTCGAGGAGGCCGGTGACGACCCCGACAAGGTCGCCGAGGCCACCCAGCAGACGATCGGCCGCAAGGTCAAGGAGCTCAAGTACGCGATCCAGGTCGAGGAGGAGCTCGGCAAGAAGAAGATCCTGGAGAACTACCTCAACATCACGTTCTTCGGGCAGCAGGCGTACGGCATCGAGGCCGCCGCCAAGCGCTACTTCTCCAAGTCGGCCAAGGACCTGACCCTGGACGAGTCGGCGATGCTCGCCGGGATCGTGCAGTCGCCCAGCCGGTACGACCCCGTGAACGACGCGCAGGAGTCCAAGAAGCGCCGCAACACGGTGCTCCAGCGGATGGCCGACATGAAGGACATCTCGCAGGCCGAGGCCGACAAGGCCAAGGAAGCGCCGATCAAGCTGAGCGTGAGCAAGCCGAAGAACGGCTGCATCACCGCCGTCGACGGCGCGGGCTTCTTCTGCGACTACGTACGCGAGGTGTTCCTGTCCGACCCGGTCTTCGGCAAGACCAAGGAAGACCGGGCCAAGCTCTGGAACCAGGGCGGGCTCACCGTTCAGACCACGCTCGACCCGCAGGCGCAGAAGTCGACGCAGGATTCGATCAAGAACCACGTCTACCAGAAGGACAGCGTCGCGACCGCGGTCTCGCTGGTCCAGCCCGGCAGCGGCAAGATCCTGGCGATGGGCCAGTCCAAGCCGTACGGCTTCGGCGACAACGAGACGCAGATCAACTTCTCGGTCAACCGGCAGATGGGCGGCTCCAATTACGGCTTCCCGGTCGGCTCGACCTTCAAGCCGTTCCTGGCCGCGGCCGCGATCGAGGGCGGCAAGCCGCCGACCCAGCAGTACCCGGCCCCGTACGAGATGGACTATCCGGCGTCCGTCCAGACGTGCACCGGCAAGCCGTGGGTCAACGACGGCAAGCCCAACCCGTACCACCTGGAGAACGAGAACGAGTCCGAGGTCGGCCCGTTCTCACTGAGGGACGCGATGGCCAAGTCGGTCAACACGTACTTCGTGCAGATGCTCGGCGACATCGGCATGTGCCCGGTCTCGCAGATGACGGACAAGCTGCACGTGCTCCAGGGCAACGGCGACAAGCTGCCCATGGTGCCCTCGGCGCTGACCCTCGGCTCGACCGGCATCTCGCCGCTGACCATGGCCTCGGCGTACGCGACCTTCGCCAACCGGGGCACGTACTGCACGCCGATCGCCATCGAGTCGATCAAGAAGGCGGACGGCTCGTCGGTGCCGGTGCCGAAGAGCTCCTGCTCGCAGGCGATGTCGCAGAACACCGCGGACAGCATCAACACCCTGCTGCGCGGCGTGGTCGACTCCGGCACGGGCCAGGAGGCCGGGCTCAAGGACCGGGACAACGCGGGCAAGACCGGTACCACCGACGCCCGCAAGAACGCCTGGTTCGTCGGGTACACGTCGAACCTGTCCGCCGCGGTCTGGGTCGGCAGCCCGTCGCAGCGCGTCGAGATGAACAACGTCACCATCGGCGGCCAGACGTACGAGCAGGTGTACGGCGGTCAGGTCCCCGGCCCCATCTGGCGCGACGCGATGACCGGCGCGCTGCAGGGCCAGACGTCGGCGCCGTTCGTCAACGTCAACATCCCCGACACCGGCCAGAAGCCCGCCGGTGACCCGGCGACCGGCGCGTCGGCCAGCACCCCCGACAAGAACAAGAACAAGGGCAAGCACAAGCCGAAGCCACCCGGCGAGAACAAGCCCCCGAACCCCAACCCCAACCAGCCCTTCCCCGGCATCTCGATCCCGCCGGGCGTCATCGGCGGAGACACGGGCGGGTGGCCGCAGTAGCGGTGAGCTCACGTAGGTGACTCACGTAGATGACTCACGTAGATGAAGGGGCGCCCCGGGATTCACGCAGAATCCCGGGGCGCCCCTTTGCTCGTGTTGCTCGTGCGGGGTGGGTCAGCCCACGAGGAGCTTCTTCACCGCGGCGGCGACGCGGCCGCCGTCGGCGAGGCCCGCCACCTTCGGGTTCACGATCTTCATGACGGCGCCCATCGCGCGCGGCCCCTCGGCGCCGGCCGCCCTGGCCTCCTCGACGGCGCTCGCGACGATCGCCGCGAGCTCGTCGTCGGAGAGCTGCTTGGGCAGGTACGCGTCGAGGATCTCGCCCTCGGCCAGCTCGCGCGCGGCGGACTCGGCGCGGCCGCCCTGCTCGAAGGCCTCGGCCGCCTCGCGGCGCTTCTTCGACTCCTTGGCGATCACCTTGAGCACCTCGTCGTCGGAGAGCTCTCGCGCGGTCTTGCCGGCGACCTCTTCCTTGGCTACGGCGGTGAGGGTCAGCCGGAGCGTGGACGAGCGCAGCTCGTCGCGCGCCTTCATGGCGGTGGTGAGGTCGTCCTTGAGTCGGGCCTTGAGCGTGGTCATGTGCCCAGTGTGTCAGGTGCACAGCCGTACCCGCCCGCCGATTTCCGCCCCGTACTCCGTTGTCGGCGGCGTCTGCGACGATGGGCGTATGCGCGCGCGATACGGAATTCCCTTGGGTATCACGGCGGTCGGGGCCGCCGGTCTCGCCTATGCGGCCGGTTTCGAGGCCCGGTCCTTCCGGCTGCGGCGGGTCACGGTGCCCGTGCTGCCACCGGGGGCGAGGCCGTTGCGCGTGCTCCAGGTCTCGGACATCCACATGGTGAGCGGCCAGCGCAAGAAGCGGGCGTGGCTGCAGTCGCTGGCGGGCCTGCGCCCCGACTTCGTGGTGAACACGGGCGACAACCTCTCCGACCCGGAGGGCGTCCCCGAGGCGCTGGACGCGCTGGGCCCCCTGATGGAGTTCCCCGGCGTGTACGTCTTCGGCTCGAACGACTACTACGGCCCGAAGCTGCGCAACCCCGCCCGGTACCTGTTCGAGAAGGCCCAGGGCCGGCACGGCCTCAACGGCAACGCGCCGGCCGTCGGCGTCGTGCACAACCCGTGGGAAGAGCTGCGGGACGCATTCGACACGGCGGGCTGGGTGAACCTGAGCAACGCCCGGGGCCGCCTCAAGCTGGACGGCATGGAGCTGGCCTTCACGGGCCTGGACGACCCGCACATCAAGCGGGACCGGTACGACAGCGTGGCCAGCGGCCCGGAGCCGGACGCCGACCTGTCGATCGCGGTGGTCCACGCCCCCTACCTGCGCTCCCTGGAGTCGTTCACCGCGGACGGCTACCCCCTGATCCTGGCCGGCCACACCCACGGCGGCCAGCTGTGCATCCCCTTCTACGGCGCGCTGGTCACCAACTGCGATCTGGACACGGACCGGGTAAAGGGCCTGTCCACCCACTCCACCGACGGCAACCGCGCCTACCTCCACGTCTCAGCGGGCTGCGGCACGAACCGCTACACCCCAATCCGCTTCGCGTGCCCGCCGGAGGCGACGTTGCTGACGTTGGTGGGGCGGCGGGGGTGAGGGCCGGCGGGGGCGGCGGCGGTGAGCTGAGGAGCCCGGGCCGCCCCCGTGGTCCAGCACGGCACGCGGGCGCCCTGGGCAACGCGGCATGCCTGAGCCTCGGCCTCTACGCCCTGGCCCTGGCCCTGGCCCTGGCCCTGACGATCGTCGGCCGTGACCAGGTCCGCCCCTGCCTGCGGCACCCCGGAAACCGGATTTCGTCTCCGGCCGCCAGTGGGCTAAAGTAAACGACGTCGCCGCGACAAGCGGAGACAATCGGGGTGTAGCGCAGCTTGGCAGCGCGCTTCGTTCGGGACGAAGAGGTCGTGGGTTCAAATCCCGCCACCCCGACAGCTGAAACACCAGGTCAGGCCCGGTACTGAGAGATCAGTACCGGGCCTGATTTGCGTTGTGGCCCTGTTCTGGGAGCCATTTGGGAGCCGCCTTTGGGGAACGGCTCCTCAGTGGCTTCCAACGACAGGTGTTCCGCCTTCGAAGCCGTCATCCGCTCCGCAAGAGTCACCCCACGGCTTGTGCTGAGGAGACAACAGGCGGTACGACGATCGACATGCACCGATGGTCTCCGTTGAATGACCGGCAGCTCGCACTCCTCACCCGCATCGAGGACGGAGCCGACCCCGTCACGTCGGACAGCCCCGAGTTCGCTCTCACCGCCCGCGCGCTCAGGGAGCGGCGCCTGATCATCATGCCCAAGCAGGATGGGAAGTGGCAGGCGGAGATCACTGACGAGGGACGCTTCTACCTGGAGCACGGCCATCACCCGGACCGACCGGAACCAGCCCGGCGCAGGCAGCGATCAACAGGTTCCGACCATCGGACACGGCCGGCCCCTCCACCGCAGAAGCGAGTCACAGCCCCGTCCGGGACGAAGCCGACGCCGCAGCGCGCCACCAAGCCCTCGAAGCCGTCCCCGGCGGAAGTCGGAGCCGCCTTGATCGCGGAGGTACGGCAGGCTGGGCGGTTCCTCCGGATCCCGAACCCCAGCGACGAGGAGCGAGCCCGCTACCGCAGGGCGTTCGACGCAGCCCGGCAGTGTGCCCCCGAGGGATTCAGCCTGAAGTACAGCGGGCGGGCGAAGGGGGACTTCTTCCTCGGTCTGCTCCGGGAGACCGGTGAGGACGAGACCGAGTGGAACCGGATTCGGCTGGCGCGCAGCCGTGTGATCACCGATGTCGAGGACGTGATCACCGCAGTCAGCGCAGACCACAGCGCCTTCGAGATCTCGGAGGAGGTCCTCCCCCGGGTGCTCTCGCTGCTCCGGCGCCTCGCTGAGCAAGCCCTCGCACGCCACGGCGAGATCGCGGTGTCCAAGAAGCGCAGGCAGCCGAGGCCGCTGCTCACCGTCCACGGCAGGACGTACGAGATCGGTTTCCGCGAACGACAGAAGCCTGTCCGGTACGTCCCCAAGCAGCCAGGCCGCCGGACGTACGACTGGCAACGTGTCACCCCAGCCCAGAAGTTCGAGCCGTCCGGCGAACTGGAGCTGCTGGTCAGCCAGCAATCGGGCTACAGCTACGGCTGGAAGAAGGAATGGGCCGACACGGCCAAGAAGCCGTTGGAGGAGCAGGTCGGGTCAGTCTTCCGGGCATTGAAGGCCCGCGCCGAGGAACAGGAGCGGGCTCGACTGCAACGTGAGGCGGAGCAGCAGCGCCTGCGAGAAGAGCGAGAGCTGCAAGAGGCCGAGCGCCTGCGCCTGGAAGCGGAGCGGGAGGAGCGCGAGCGGCGGGAGTGGGAGGCCGCCGTCAGCGTGGCCTCGGTCAAGGCGGTTCACACGGTGCGGGCCGAGCACTTCGGCACGGCCCTTGAGCAGTGGCAGGCCGTGGGGGAGATGCGGACGTTCTGTGCCGCTCTGGATGAAGCCGCCGCGGCGTCGGAAGACGCCCTCGAAGCCGAGAGACTGCGCGAGTGGTCGGCTTGGGGGAAGGCGGAGGCCGACCGGCTCGACCCCACCCTTAGTGGCAAGGGCCTGGTTTCTCTCAACTTCCATGCGCAGCCGACGGGAGATCAGCTGCGGCCGTTCCTCGACGGCTGGCACCCGCACCGGCCGGAGAAGGAGAAGAAACCCGATACACAGCCGACGCCACCCAAGGCGGAGCCAGATCCGTGGCGCGGTCTCATCGACGCACGTCAGGATCAAGGCTGGCGACATGGACGCCAAGGTCGCGCTCAATGGTGGAGGCGATAACGCCGTGGCCGCGGTCGCGTAGTGCCTTGACCGCCTTCTCGACCAGCTCTCCGAGCCGGATGACCTCGGCACGCAGGGCAACCAACTCGTCGTAGCGGTCGGCCTTGTCTTGGCCGCACCACTCCCGGACGGTTCGCAGGACGGCCGCCTCCGCGTCCAACTTGCGCTCGTCCCGCCGACTGTAGGAGTACCAGGAGCGCTGGGCACGCTCCTGCTCGATGTCTCGCTGCTTGCGGTCCACCTCCGGAAGGATCTCGTCGGCGAGACGGCCGGCCACGTGGCGAGCGACTCGCTCGGTAACCGGCCAACCGGCCAGGCCCATGCCATGGCGGTTCTCGAACACCATGGTGTCGCCGCGGAGTTCGGCGGCGTCCATGCTGATGAGCGGTGCAGTTTCGTCGAGGCGGCTCAGCTCCAGAACGCCTGCGTCCGCCACCGTTCGGCGCAGGCGCAGCCTGTTCTTCGGTCGGACGAAACCGAGGATCGTGCGCGCGGCCTCGAACTCCGTGCTCCCCCGGACGTGGCGGGATGCCTCGGCCAGCGCCAACTCCGCCGCGTCATCCGCGCGGAACGTATCGATGTCCGCCCACGGTGCTACGAGAGAGCCGGGACTGACCCATTCCTGCAGACCGGCGTCGCCGCCTCCGAGAAACCGCACGTGGATCCAGCCAGACCTGCCGGGGCCGCCCACTCGCACGACTTCCACCTGGCGAACCGCGCTGCCCAAATCCTTCGGCCTCGCGCGGTAAGCCCAGTGCTCGCCAATCTCCATGTGCCCATTGAGCCAGATCTATTGGCCCTGCCACTGGGCATTCGCCTTACTGCCAGAGCGAGCTGACCGCGCCAGGTTCACGCCGCCCCGGCGAGGCATCAGTGGTTTACAGACACGCGTGACTCCCTTCGTGCGAACGCCCCTCATCGACCGGCCTTGCCTTGGAGCTGACCGAGGAAGCCGAACTGGCTGGTCATGTCGGTTGCGCGGCTTGTCCCCCGGCATGTAGAGCGCGAAGGACGAGGACTCTCATGTGGCAGCTGTGCACGGCCGAAGCAGCAGCGCGGTCGGGCCGGTTTAAACGGCCGCCAGAATCCGTGTTCATAGCGTCATCACGCCACTGCCTCAAGAGCCCCACTCGCAAAGCTGCAGGTCAGGAGGGGTGAATGGGGACGGCGAACAGCACATGCTGAAGGGGCACCACAGCGGCTGTCGGCAAGTTCGAAGAACTCGAATCGGCTCCCAACTCGGTGCGATCTCTCCGCGTCCGGGGGCGCCACCGGACACGGCCAACGGACTTGCGTGGCTAACTCCCCGCCGGTCCAAGGTCCCTTCACCCATTCACCGCGTGCTGTCGCACGCCCGAGAAGCGAAGGTTTGCCATGCCCACCACAAACGACCAACCGAATGACCCGCAGCCGCACGGAACACCGCCGACCGAGCCGCACACGCCGGAGGAGACCCCGGCGGAGCACCCACGCTCACAGAACGCCCTCGCCTGGGCCACGGTCGGGCTGTCCGCAGCCTGCTGCACCGCCGGCGTGGTCCTCTCCCTGACCGGCCACGAGGGCACAGGCAGCGCCCTCATCGCAGCCGGATCGCTGGGACGAGGCGTCAGCACCCGGAAGTAGGGCTGGGTCGTGGCGCGTGCCTCTGCTGCCGGACTCACCCCGTCCGGCAGCAGAGGCCAACCGCGTCCAGTGCGACG
The DNA here is from genome assembly GCF_045206365.1 of Streptomyces sp. NBC_00212. Classification (NCBI taxonomy): domain Bacteria; kingdom Bacillati; phylum Actinomycetota; class Actinomycetes; order Kitasatosporales; family Streptomycetaceae; genus Streptomyces; species Streptomyces sp. NBC_00212. The sequence goes on along the minus strand of NZ_CP108115.1, from coordinate 4,786,522 downwards.
CCGTGGAGAACTGTGCGCTTGCAGAAGCCCGTTGAGCCCGTACACCGGCGATGCTGGGCAGATCGCCATACGGGCGTCGAGCGCTGCCGCCCACTGCTCGGTCAGACCAGGTGGCAGCCGGAGATCACCGGGCCGCGATCGCCGGGGTGCACACCAGCGACTTCGTCGTGTTCCGCCTGGAATCTGCGTCCCTCCGCCGAAGGCGTCCTCACGCATGGTCACAGGAAGGTTACGACGTGGAATATGCGGGTGCTCGGGCGGCTGATCACCAAGAAGATGTCACTCTGCGTTTGCCGGGATTGCCCGGTGCCCTGTGTGTTGGGGAGCCTCAGGGGTGAGGGGGTGGGGAATGAGCACTTACCGTTTCAATCCGCCGCCGGGTTGGCCTGTGCCACCCGAGGGATGGATGCCGCCACCGGACTGGCGTCCCGACCCCTCGTGGCCTCCGCTGCCGGCGGGATGGCAGTTGTGGGTTCCCGAGGCCGGCTCCGCCACCGACGGCCTCGCCTTTGGTCCTCCCTCAGGCTTCGCGGTGGCGGCAGCTCCCGGGAGCGGGACGGCGGTGCCGGCGCCGCGCAAGGGCGGGCTGTTCGGGCGCCGGCGTGCGGAGGACGTGTCCGAGGCCGAAGAGCTGCGGGCATGGATCGCAAGGACGCAGGGGCTGGATGCCGCGCGGGTCGCGTGCCTCGTACGGCAGGTCGAGGCGGAGGCCGCCGCGCTGCGTGAGGAGGTGGCCGCCGAAGCCGCCGAGGCGGCCGAGGGGGTCCTCAAGGACGCGCGCGAGACGGCGAAGGAGATCCTCGACGACGCGCGCCGAACGGCGAAGGAGACCGAGCGGGTACGCAAGGAGGCCGACCGCCACCGCAAAGACGTCGCCGAAACCGAGCGGCGGCTCGCCGAGTTGCAGGCCCGGATCGTCAACGCCGACGAGACCGCCATGCTGCAGGAGGCCGGGATCTATGCCTACCGGCATGCGCTGCACGACGCGATCGCCTATCGCAGCCGGCTCGACACGCTGCAGAACGAGATCAAGACGCTCGCCCGTGCAGGCCACGCCGTACGGGCGGCCACGGACTGGACGGTCAACGGCTCCAAACGCGAGGGCCAGAAGATGGTCCGCGACTTCTCCAAGCTCATGCTGCGCGCCTACAACGCCGAAGCCGACTACGCCGTGCGGTCAATGCGGCCGCACCGGCTGAGCTCCCTCGTGGACCGGCTCTTCAAGAGCCGCGAGACGATCGCCAAGCTGGGCGCCACCATGCACATCCGGATCACCGACGAGTACCACAGCGCGCGGGTGCGGGAGTTGGAACTCACCGCCGACTTCCTGCAGAAGAAGGAAGAGGAGAAGGAAGCTCAGCGCGAGGTGCGTGCCCGGGAGCGTGAGGAGGCAGCGGTCCAGCGCGAACTCGACCGGCAGCGCGAGAAGCTGAACAAGGAACTCGGCCACTATCAGGCAGCCCTTGAACGTCTGCGCGAGCGCGGGGACGAGGCGGGTGTGGCGGAGCTGCGGGCCAAGCTGTCCGAGATCGACAACGCTCTGCGGGACGTCGAGTCTCGTGCGGCGAACATCCGCGCCGGCTATGTCTACGTCATCTCGAACATCGGCGCCTTCGGCGACCGCATGGTGAAGATCGGCATGACGCGCCGGCTCGAACCATTGGAGCGGGTCTACGAGTTGAGTGGTGCGGCCGTGCCCTTCCGCTTCGACGTGCACGCGCTGATCTTCAGCAAGGACGCGGTCGGCCTGGAGGCGGAACTGCACCGGCAGTTCGCCTCGCAGCGGGTCAACCAGGTCAACAGCCGCAAGGAGTTCTTCTACGTCACCCCCGCAGAGGTGCGCGACGCGCTGCAGCGGTTTGCCGGGCAGCATCTGATCGAGTTCACCGAGGAACCCCAGGCACTCGAATGGCGGGCCGGCCGGCTCGCGGGCGGAGCCGGTGCGTCCGCCGCGGGGACGGGAGGCGTTGCGGGCCGTACGGCATGACGTGCCGCGCGGCCTCACTACGATCACCGTCATGGACTGGCTGGAGCGGGTCGCGAAGCTGAGGCAGTGGAGCCGGGGCGGGGTGCGGGCGCCGCACAAGCCGTTGCTGCTGCTGTACGCGCTGGGCCGTTTTCAGGCGGATGCGGCGGACGAGTTGCCGTACAGCGCGGTCGAGGCGGATCTGAGGCAACTCCTTGTGGAGTACGGTCCCCCGCGCGGGACCACGCCCGCCTATCCCTTCCACCACCTGGTCAGCGACGGGGTGTGGGAAGTGCGGACCGAGCACGGCGTCGGCAGCCCGGGCACCAGCGTGCGGGAACTGCGGGCCGGCCGGGCCACCGGGCGGCTGGCCCCGGACCTTCAGGTGGCGCTCCGGCGGGAACCGTCGCTGCTGGGCCGCATGGCGCGGATGCTCCTTGATCTGCACTTCCCGGCCTCGCTGCACCAGGACCTGTGCGACGCGGTGGGCCTGGAGCTGGAAGTGGCGGAGACCGATGCCCTGGCCGCGCCCGGGAGGCGGCAGCGGGATCGGCGGATGCGGGAGAGGGTGCTGACCGCGTACGAGTACCAGTGCGCCTTCTGCGGCTACGACGGCATGATCGGCACGGCTCCCGTCGGTCTTGAGGCGGCGCACGTGCGCTGGTGGGCGTTCGGCGGCCCGGACGACGTCGACAACGGGCTGTGCCTGTGCTCGCTGCACCACAAGCTCTTCGACAAGGGCGTCCTGGGCATGGGCGACGGCCACCGCATCCTGGTCTCGCAGCAGTTCATCGGCCGCAGTCGGGCTGCCCACGAGCACGTCACAGCACTCGCGGGCCGTCCGCTCATCGGCCCTCAACCCGGCACCCGGCCCATCGCGGCGGCCCACCGCTCCTGGCACACCAGCCAGGTCTTCCACGGCAGCCCCCGCCCCGCCGCCGGCTGACCCTGGGTTCGACGCGGGGCTTCAAGAGGCCGGCTTTGTATCCGCCGCGTATCACCCACCGCTTGGTTCCCCATCGGCTCACCCCGCCGGGCCCCTGGGGCGCTTCCCCGCCCGGCCCCCTGTCGTATCGTTCCTTTCGATCCATCCGAGTCGCCCGCTACGTACCGTTATGGCCGAAAACTGCAGTGTCGGGGGCTCGGCCGGCCCCGCGAACAGGAGCCCCCGTGTCCTCACCCGCCCCCGGTCCCGCTCCGGCCGCCCCGCGCCCCGTTCGCGTGTTGCTGGTCGAGGACGACGACCTCATGCGGCGGTCCTTCGCCGTCGCCCTTGAGCGGTACGGGTACGAGGTCGCGGTCGCCGCTGATGGGCTGGCCGGGTTGGAGGCCTTCCGGGACCGCGAGTTCGATCTGCTGGTCCTCGATGTCATGCTGCCCGGGCTCGACGGGATCGGGCTCTGCCGCCGGGTGCGGGAGAGCAGTCTCGTGCCGGTGCTCATGATGTCCGCCCGGGGGGACGGGCTCGATGTCGTCGCCGGGCTTGAGGCCGGGGCCGATGACTACGTCGTCAAGCCCGTCGATACGTATGTGCTGGTCGCTCGGATCCGGTCGCTTCTTCGGCGGGCCACCTACCCGCCGCCCGCCTCCTCCGCGACTCCTGAACTCTCCTCAGATCAGGGTGAGTTGCTCACCTTCGGGGAGCTCTCCATCGACACCGGCGGCCTTGAGGTCTTCGTCTCCGGCACGCCTGTCGCGCTCACTCCCACCGAGCTGAAGCTGTTGCTCGCATTCGCCGCCCACCCCGGCGTCGTTCTTGAGCGGCACACCCTCCTGCGCGACGTCTGGGAGTACGGGTGGGACGGGGACAGCCGGGTCGTGGATCTTTGCGTGCAGCGGCTGCGCAAGAAGCTCGGGCGGGACCGGATCGAGACGGTCCGCGGGTTCGGCTACAAGTTCAGGCGGTAGGCGCGGTGCGTTCCTCTCCCTTCCGGCGGTCGCGTCCCGCCCCCGCTTCCCAGCCCCACAAGCCCGAGCCCGGACACCCGCCCCCCGCTTCCCGGCGCCGGAGCACCCCCACCTCCCTCCGCTGGAAGATCGCCGCCCTCGCCGCGGCCACCGCCTGCCTCGTCGCCGTCGCCGTCGGGCTGCTCGTTCACTTCTGGACCGCGCACGACATCCGCGACCGGGCCGAGATGCGCGCCTTCAACTCCGTCTACTCCGCCATGGACACCTACCGCCGCACCGGCACCCTCTCCGACGGCGCCCAGCTCGATCCCCCCGACCTGCCCGCCTCGCTCCGTCACCCCTCCGACGCCGCCCGGCACACCGCCTACGACGGGCACGTCGACGGGAACTCCGGGCCCACCTTCTGGGGTGCCCAGCGGGTCGGCGGGCCGGGCACTCCCGTACTGGCCGTCGAGGTCAACATGAACTCCGACCTCTACGGGCTGCGCCGGCTCGACGCCACCATGGCCGTCGCCGCGCTCGTCTCCGTCGCCGCCTCCGTTCCCCTCGCCGTGTACGGGGCCGGGCTCATCGGGCGTCGGCTGCGGCGGGTCTCCGAAACCGCGCGGCGGATCTCCGCCGGGGACCTCGACGCCCGGACCGGGCCCACCGAGGGCCGCGACGAGGTGGCCGAGATCGCCGCCACCGTCGACCTCATGGCCGACAGCCTCGGCCGCCGGCTCCGCACCGAGCGGCAGTTCACCGCCGATGTCGCCCATGAACTGCGCACCCCCGTGGGCGGGTTGCTCGCCGCCGTCGATCTACTGCCGGACGGAGAGGACGTGGATCTGGTTCGGGGGCGGGTTCGTGATCTGCGCGGCCTGGTCGAGGATCTCCTTGAGATCTCCCGGCTCGACGCCGGGGCCGAGCAGCCCGTCCACGCCCACGTCCCGCTCGACGGCGTCGTCCGCGAGGCCGTCACCCGTACCGGGCTCGATGCCGAGATCAGCGTCGCCGAGGGCCCGCACACCGTCGAGACCGATCCGCGTCGGCTCGAACGGATCGTCAGCAACCTGGTCGTCAACGCCCATCGGCACGGGGCCGGCCCCGTCGAGGTCGGTGTCGCGGACGGCACCGTCGTCGTCCGCGACCACGGGCCCGGGTTTCCTCCCGCCCTTTTGCGCGACGGACCGCGTCGCTTCCACACCGGGGCCAAGGAGCGCGGGTCCGGGCACGGGCTCGGGCTGACCATCGCGCTCGGCCAGGCCCGGGTGCTCGGCGCCGAACTCCGCCTCGACAACGCCCCGGACGGCGGCGCCCGAGCCACCCTGCGCCTCCCCGCGTGACCACCTGACCGCGTCACCGCATCACCGCTTTACGGCCTGTCCGCCTCACCGCCTACACAACTGCTACGCAGTGGCGCGTACGCCGATACACGGCTGCCCAGGACCCGATACGTACTCCGGACACCCTTCCAAGTGCACCCTTCCGCGCCCGAAGAGGAGTCCCCCCTTGACCACCCATTCCCTTGCCCCGCACGCGCCCTACCCCGCCCCCGGCATCGCGGCCGCCACCACCGAGCTGTCGAAGGTCTACGGCAGCGGTGACACCCGGGTCGTCGCCCTGGACCGGGTCAGTATCGGGTTCCGGGAGGGCGAGTTCACGGCGATCATGGGGCCGTCCGGGTGCGGCAAGTCCACCCTGATGCACTGTGCCGCCGGGCTCGACTCGGCCAGTTCCGGGTCCGTCCGCGTCGGCACCACCGAGCTGAGCACGCTCAACGACCGGCAGCTGACCGAGCTGCGGCGGGACCGGATCGGGTTCATCTTCCAGGCGTTCAACCTGCTCCCCACGCTGACCGCCCTGGAGAACATCACGCTCCCCATGGACATCGCGGGGCGCAGGCCCGACCAGGAGTGGGTCCGCCGGGTCATCGCCATGGTGGGGCTCTCCGACCGGCTCTCGCACCGCCCGGCCCAGCTCTCCGGCGGCCAGCAGCAGCGCGTCGCGGTGGCGCGTGCGCTCGCCTCCCGGCCCGCGATCGTCTTCGGTGACGAGCCCACCGGCAACCTCGACTCCCGCGCCGGTGCCGAAGTCCTCGGCTTCCTGCGCGACTCCGTACGCGAACTCGGCCAGACCGTCGTCATGGTCACCCACGACCCCGTGGCCGCCGGCTTCGCCGACCGCGTCGTCTTCCTCTCCGACGGGTGCCTCGTCGACGAGATGGTCCGGCCCACCGCCGACCGCGTCCTGGACCGGATGAAGGAGTTCGACGTCCGGATCCGCACCAGCTGACTCACCATCAGATTTGTTTTCCTTCCTACTCGTTGAGCTCTCCGAAAGCCCGCCCATGCTGAGAACAGCCCTGCGCAACGTCCTGGCGCACAAGGCCCGTCTGGTCATGACCGTCCTCGCGGTCTGCCTGGGTGTCGCCTTCGTCTGCGGCACCCTCGTCTTCGCCGAGTCCTCCGCCGCCGCCTACCGTGCCGCCGCGTCGAAGAACTTCGCCGGCATCGCGGTCACCGTGACCCCGAAGGATCCCCCGCCCGGCGCCGTCGCGGACCAGGCGGCCGGTGTGCTCGACGACGCCCTCGTACGGAAGCTGGCCGACGTGCCCGGGGTCGCGGCCGTGCGGCCCTCCGTCGACGGCTCGGCCACCCTCAATGCCGCCGACGGCAGCCCGCTGCGGGCCGGCAAGGCGTGGGCCAACCTCGCCGCCGCCTACGTACCGAACGCGGACGGCGAGGACAGCCGCTATCCGCTGGCCGAGGGGCGCGCGCCCGCCAACAGTGGCGAGCTCGCCGTCGACCGCGGCACCGCCGACGCCGGGCACCTTCGCGTCGGCGACATGGTCACGCTCGCCACCGACGGGCCCGTCATGACCAAGCGGCTCGTCGGCATCGTCACCACCCAGGACACCCGGGTGACCGCGGGCGGCACCCTCGCCCTGTTCGACAGGGCCACCGCGCAGCGGTTGTTCACGACCCCGGGCCACTACAGCTCGATCGACCTGTCCGCCGGGGCCGGGACCGACCAGGTCGCGCTCTCCAACCAGGTCACCGCCCTGCTCCCGGCCGACCGCGCCCTCGCCACCAGCGGGGCCGCGCAGGCCGCACAGCAGGCGACCAACGTCGACATGATGACCCGGGGCTACCAGAAGATGCCGAAGATCTTCGCCGGGGTCGCCCTGTTCATCGGGTCGTTCCTCATCGTCAACACCTTCACGATGCTCGTGTCGCGGCGCACCCGCGAGATCGCGCTACTGCGGGCGATCGGCGCCACGCGCCGGCAGGTGGTCCGCTCCGTGCTGTGGGAGGCCGTTCTGGTCGGGCTCGCCGCGTCGGCGGCCGGGTTCGTGGCCGGGCTCGGCATCGCTTCCGTACTGCCGGACCTCCTCGGCACCGCTCAAGACCCGCTCCCCCGCGGCCCGTTGGTGATCGGCGCGCGCCCCGTCGTGGCGGCGCTCGGCGTCGGCGTGGGCATCACCGTGCTCGCCGCCTGGCTGCCGTCCCGCAGGGCGGCGAAGATCGCGCCCGTCGAGGCGCTGCGCTCGGCCGAGCAGCCGCCCACCGCCACCGCGTCCCGGGTGCGCGCGGCGGTGGGCCTCGTCCTGCTCGTCAGCGGGGCCGGGCTGCTCGTCTCGCTCACCGGCGCCAAGGACGCCTCCGACGCCAACCTGCAGAACGCCATGTTCGGCTGCGCTCTTCTCGTCGCCGCGATGATCACCCTCGCGCCACTGCTCGCCGTCCCCGTGATCCGGCTCGGCGGGCGGCTGACCGGCCGCTTCGGGGTCGCCGGGCGCCTCGCCCGCGAGAACGCCCTGCGCGATCCCCGGCGTACGGCGGCCACCGCGTCCGTCCTCATGATCAGTACGGCGCTGGTCGCCGGGCTCGCCGTCATCGGCCACTCCACCTCGGGGGCCCTCGACCGGCAGGCCGCGTCCGGCCTCAGTGCCGATTACGTGGTCGGCAGCCGCACCACCACGACCGCCATCGACCCTGCTGCCGTGCGGCGGGTCGCGGACCTCCCCGATGTGAAGACCGCCTCCGTCGTCGCCGACTCCACCCTGTTCACCGGCGGCAAGGTCCGCAGCATCTCCGGCGTCGACCCCGCCACCGTCGACAAGGTCATGCAACTCGACTTCACCAGCGGCTCGTTGAAGGAGCTCGGGCCGGGCCGGATCGCCCTCTCCAGCAGCGCCGCCCGGGAGCAGGGCGTGAGCGCCGGCGGAACGGTCAACGCCCACATCGGCCCGGGCGACGACTTCGAGGAGTACACCGTCGTCGGCGTCTACCAGGACAACCCCATCGCCGACGACGCGCTCGGCGCCCGCAGCGAGGTGCAGCAGCACAGCTTCAAGCCCGGCACCGTCCAGCGGATCCTCGTCCGCACCGACGGCGGCACGGTCTCGAAGGCCACCGGGGACCGGCTGCGTACCGCCACCGGCAACAGCCCGCTGGTACAGGTCAAGGACCGTGCGGAGCTCGTGCGCGAGGCCGCCGGGTCCATCGGCGAGCTGCTCACCTTGATGTACGGGTTGCTCGCCATCGGAGTCGTGATCTCGCTGCTCGGCATCGTCAACACCCTCGCGATGTCGGTCTCCGAGCGCACCCGCGAGATCGGCGTGCTGCGCGCCATCGGCATGGACCGGGCCGGGATCCGGCGGATGATCCGGCTCGAAGCGGTGACCGTCGCCGCGTTCGGCACGCTGCTCGGCCTGGTGGGCGGCCTGTTCGGCGCCTGGGCGGTCGGCTCGCTCGCGGGCGGTGCGATGAGGCAGTACTCCCTCTCGCTGCCCTGGGGAACGCTGCTCCTCGTCTGCCTCATCTCGCTCACGGTCGGCGCGGTCGCGGCGGCCGTCCCGGCCCGGCGTGCCGCCGCGCTGAGCCCCTTGGAGGCCGTCGCCGAGACGTGATCCGGCCCCGGCCCCACGCCGTGGCAGACTCGGCAGCGGTACCTGCCGGAGGGGGGAAGGCGTGGGGTCGTCGGAGTTGCTCATCGTCCTCGACCGGGACGGGAGTACGCCGTTGCAGCAGCAGGTCTGCGACCAGATCACGGCGCTGGTCCGGGCCGGGCAGCTGCGCCCGGGGGACAGCGTGCCCGCATCCCGTGAGCTCGCCCAGCAGCTCGACGTGTCGCGGACCGTCGTCACCCGGGCCTATGAACTGCTGCGCGCCAACAACGTCATCACGGCCAGGCGCGGATCGGGCACCAAGGTCGCCCCCCAGGCGGCCGCCTCCCCCCAACGCCTCACTCCCAAGGCCGCGTTCGCGCCCCAGCCGCCCCGGGCCACCGACGGCAGCAGCGCCCTGTGGCAGCCGTGGGAGCCGCCGCCCACGCACCACCCGAGCAGCGCCCTCGACTTCCGGCACGGCACCCCGGCGCTCGCCGAGTTCCCTGTCGCCCGCTGGCGCCAGTCGCTGCACGACGCGTACGGCCGCGCCGATGTCGCCTCGCTCGGCTACGGGCCCGCCGAGGGCTCGCCCACGCTGCGCACGGAGATCGCCACGCTGGTGCGGCAGAGCCGGGCCCTGGACGCCTCGCCGGACCACATCATGGTGACCAGCGGCGCCACCCAGGCCCTCGACATCCTGGTCCGCATGCTGGTCGGGCCGGGCGACGTGGTGGTGATCGAGGATCCGAGCCACACCGTCCTGCGCCAGGTCTTCGGCTGCTCGCAGGCGAGCGTGGTGCCCGTGCCGGTGGACGAACAGGGCCTGCGGGTGGGCGACATCGACGCCTGCGTACGCGCCCACGGGCACGACCCGGCGCGCGTGAAGCTCGTGTACGTAACGCCCTCGCACCAGTTCCCCACCGGGTTCATCCTGTCCGAGGGGCGGCGGCGCGGGCTCCTTCGCTGGGCGTACGAGCACGGGGCGATCGTCCTGGAGGACGACTACCACAACGAGTTCACGTTCACCGGCGAGCGCCTGCCCGCGCTCGCCGCCGAGCGGCACCGCGACACCGTCGTCTACGTCGGCAGCTTCAGCAAGACGCTCTTCCCGGCGCTGCGCATCGGCTACGCGGTCCTGCCGCAGCCCCTCGTGCAGCCCTTTCTCGGCATCAAGTGGATCACCGACCGGCTCACCCCCACGGTCGCCCAGGACGGCCTCGCCGACTTCATCTCCACCGGCGCCTACGCCCGCCACATCAGCCGCATGACCCGCCTGTACCGCCAGCGCCGAAGCCGCCTCCTTGAGGCGCTGTACGAGCACTTCGGGGCCGAGGTCCGCATCTCGGGCGAGGCGGCGGGCCTGCACGTGCTGGTCACCCTGACCGGCGCGCGCGGCATCCCTGAGGAGCGGATCGCCGAGGTCGCGGCCGGGTGCGGGGTGCGGATCTACCCCGCGTCGGGCTACTTCGTCCAGGCCCCGCCGGCCGAGCCGACGTTCCTCATGGGGTACGCGGCCCTGCCCGCCCCGCGCATCACCCGCGGCGTCGCGCTGCTGGCGGACGCGGTACGGGAAGCGACAGGACAGGCAGCCAACTCCCCCTGAAACCAGAGAAGTTGAGGTTACGACTCCGTGAAGCGCGGCCGGTGGAAGCGGTCCCGCAACGCGTGCGGGACCGTGCAGTCGAAGTGGGCCTTGGCGGTGCGGCCGTCGGCCGAGACCGTGGGCGAGTACGCGGGGGACTGCGTCGGGTCGAGCGGGAAGCCGAGCCGGTCGGGCAGGACCGCCACGTCGCGGTCGGCCTGGAGTCGGGTGGTCATCGCCCACCACAGGTCCGCGTCCGACTCGATGTCGACGTCCTCGTCCACCGAGACGACCAGCTTGGCCATCCGGAACTCCTCCAGGACCGACTCGGCCGCCTTGCGCACCGTCTCGTCGTCCGCCGGTGACCGCTTGGGCCGCCACTGGAGTACGACCATGAGCTGGCCGCCGCCCGCCGTGTGGCAGTGCACGGCCTTCGCCGGCGCGTCCAGCTCCCGCAGCCGGGCGAGGACCGCCGCCTCCATCCCGAAGCCGAGCAGCACCGACTGCTCGTGCCCGGGCCCCGACACGGTCTGGAAGATGGCGCCGTCGCGGGCCGTGATCCCGGTGACCCGGACGGTCGGCAGACCGGGGTGCGCCCGCCCCCGATAGCCGAGGAACTCCGGTGTGGCATAAGGGCCTTGCGGGTTCTCCGGCTCCGGATCCCCCACCAGCTCGCCCTCGATGACGTACTCCGCGTGCGCGATGCACTCCGTCGCCACGGTCCGGCAGTCCGTCAGCTCGACCGGAGCCCCGCCGAGGGCGCCCGCCACCGCGAGCTCGTCAACTCCCGGTGGTACGAGGGAGGTTGGGCAGCAGGACGAGAGCAGGACGGCCGGGCCGAGGCCCACGTGGATCGCCACCGGCAGGTTCGCGCCCCGGCGGCGGGCCGCGAGGTGGGCGGCCTCCAGGTCGCGGCCCGGCACCATCCAGATGGACAGCCGGTCCGGGCCCTGGACGCACATCCGGTGGACGGAGAGGTTGCGTACGCCGGTGTCGGGGTCGGTCGCCAGGACCGCGCCGAGCGTCAGGTACGGGCCCGCGTCCTCGTCGGTAAGGACCGGCACGGGCAGCGCCGTCAGGTCCGGCGCGAGCAGGGTGCGCACCGGCTCGCGGCCGCCCCGGCTGCGTACCGGCGGGACCGGCGCGGCCACCGCGCCCAGGATCCGGTGCGGCAGTTCGGCCGGGGTGGTCCCGAGCAGGGCAGCCGCCCGGCGCCGGGTTCCGTACAGGCCGATGAGGACGGCCCGGGAGGTGGCCCCGCCGCTGGGCCCGACCCGCTCGAAGAGGACGGCGGGACCGGGGCCGGTCGGCGGCGGGGCGGGCGTACCGGCCCACTTCGCGTACCGGGAGGAGACCCCGAACCGGGCCGGGACCTCCTCCCGCTCCCGCACCAGCTCGCCGGGCATGGGATCGAGCCCGGCGAGCGCGGTGCGGAGGTCGGCGAGCCGGCGCCCTGTCATGCCGCGCCCTCGCGGACCTTCTGGGTCTCGGCCGCGGCCGCCCGGCGTTCCGCGAGCAGACCCATCTGAAGATCCGTCAGCTCGGTGATCAGCGTGCGGTAGACGCTCTCGGCGATGCCCGGCGGCATGCCCTCCTCGGCCGCGAGGCGGCGCACCTTCTCGATGACCTGGGCGACCCGGCCGGGCGAGCGCACCGTCTCCTCGTCGTTCTTGAACTCGGTCAACTCCCGCACCACAGCGGTGCGTTGGGCCAGCAGAGCGATGATCTGCCGGTCCAGGGCGTCGATGGAGACGCGCAGCTCGTCGATGCGTTCCGGTCCGGTCACGGCGCGGGGACCTCGTCGATCACGTACACGACGGTCTGCTCGCTGTCCGAGCCCTGCGAGCGGTGCCGCTCGTCGCCGGGGATGATGAAACCCATGCCGGGGCGGCACGGCACCGAGCGGTCGTCGAAGTGGATCGTGAACTCGCCCTGGAGCACATAGCCCTGGTGGCCGTGCTCGCACCACTTCAACTCGTTGAACCCGGCGGGCAGTTCCAGCAGGCGGACTCTGCGGCCGCCGGTGTACGCGATCTTCACCCGGCCGACGGCGCCGGGCTTGTTCCACTTCTCCCACGGGATGGCGTCGAAGTCGATGCCGACCAGGGCGGGGACGGTGGTGCTCATGGCGTGACTCTCCTCAGAGATGGCGGTCAAGTGGCTCAGGAAACGGAACCGCTGCGCTCGACGCGCTCGTTGCGGTCGTCCAGCGGCAGCACCGGCTCGCCCGTGGCCGAGCGGTGCCTGCGCAGCAGCAGGGTCATGTCGATCATGCGGTGGGCCATCCGCTCCAGGGCGTCGAGGCCCTCGGTGTCGTGCAGGCCCGGCTCCGGCGAGGTGTTGCGGATCAGCGCCGGGAAGCCGCTGCCGACCAGGATCATCCGGTTGAGCAGCAAGTTGTCGACGAGCTGGTTGTGCACGGAGGCGTCGCTGTAGCGGCGGCCGGTGACGATGATGCCGCCGACCTTGTTGGCCAGCGGGCGGTCGAAGCGCAGAAAACCGACGCCCGCCCGCTCGATGAAGATCTGCATGAGGTGCGCGAGGCCGAAGCCGTGCACGGGCACGGCGTAGATGATGCCGTCGGCGCGCTTCATCTCCTCGACGATGGCCGGCATGTCGTCCGGCAGCGCGCACGGGAGGGTCCGGCTGTTGCAGTCGCCGCACGGGCTGCACGGCGAGATGCGGTGGTCGCGCAGGTACAGCGTGCGGAACGTGGCTCCCCGGCCCCGCACGAGCTCCCCCGCGTAGTCGAGCGCGAGATCGGTGTTGCCGCCCGCCCGCTCGGACCCCGATATGCCGAGGATGACGGGTTTCTCGGCACGTACTGCTCCTTGCATGTGCTTCCCCCATTGCCTGCTGGTCCTGCCGGGGGCGGGCCGCCGTGGCCCGCCCCTCCCCCTGACCGCCGGTCCCCCTGACCGCCGGCCCTGTCGCGTGAACGTCAGTCCTTGAGCTTTCCGGCGAAGTAGTCGATGTACGCCTGCATGTCGAAGTGGCCGTGTCCGGAGAGCGAGAACAGGATGCTCTTCGACTCGCCGGTCTCCTTGCAGGCCAGCGCCTCGTCGATGGCCGCGCGCACGGCGTGGGTCGACTCGGGCGCGGGCACGATGCCCTCGTTGCGGGCGAAGGTGACACCGGCCTCGAAGCACGCGGTCTGCGGGACGGCCCGCGCCTCCAGGAGGCCGAACTCCTTGAGCTGGCTGATGATCGGCGACATGCCGTGGTAGCGGAGCCCGCCCGCGTGGATGCTCGGCGGCACGAAGTCGTGGCCCAGCGTGTGCATCTTGGTGAGCGGCGTCATCCCGGCCGTGTCGCCGAAGTCGTACTCGAACTTGCCCTCGGTCAGGGTCGGGCAGGACGACGGCTCCACCGCGATGGCCCGCACCGAACGCCCGCCGCGCAGCTGCTCGCCCAGGAACGGCAGGGCGAGGCCGCCGAAGTTGGAGCCGCCGCCCGCCGCGCCGATCACGATGTCCGGGTAGTCCTCGGCCAGCTCCATCTGGAGCAGGGCCTCCTTGCCCATGATCGTCTGGTGCATCAGAACGTGGTTGAGCACCGAGCCGAGCGCGTACTTGGCGGTGCCGCCGCTCTTCACGGCCGCCTCGACTGCCTCGGAGATGGCGAGTCCCAGGCTGCCCGGGGAGTTCGGGTCGGCCGCGAGGGCGGCGCGCCCCGCCTCGGTGAGCTCGCTGGGGCTCGCGGTGACGCTGGCGCCGAACGTCTCCATCAGGCCCCGGCGGTACGGCTTCTGCTGGTAGCTGACCTTCACCATGTAGACCTCGCAGACGAGGCCGAAGTACTGGCAGGCGAGCGAGAGGGAGCTGCCCCACTGGCCGGCGCCGGTCTCCGTGGTGAGGCGCTCGACGCCCGCCTGCTTGTTGTAGTACGCCTGCGGGATCGCGGTGTTGGACTTGTGGCTGCCCGCCGGGCTGACGCCCTCGTTCTTGAAGTAGATGCGGGCCGGCGTGTCGAGGGCCTTCTCCAGGCGCCGCGCGCGCACCAGCGGGCTCGGCCGCCACTGCTGGTAGACGTCGATGACGGCGCCCGGGATGTCGACCTCACGGTCGGTGGAGAACTCCTGCGCTATCAGCTCCGCGGGGAACAGGGGCTCCAAGTCGGCCGGGGTGATGGGCTCGCGGGTGCCCGGGTGCAGCATCGGGTCCAGCGGCTTCGGCAGGTCGGCGACCACGTTGTACCAGGTGGTGGGGATCTGGGCTTCGGACAGCAGGAACTTCGTCTGGGGCATGAAAACTTTCCTGTGAGTGAAGTGGAACCGGTACGGAGCTGGTGCGAGGGATGGCTAGGTGTTCGCCGGGGCCGCCTTCGACTCCGGCACGGCGGTGGACTCGGCGGCGGACGGCCTGATCCGCAGGAGCGCGAACCCGGCCATGCCGATGAGCGGGGCGAGCAGGAGCGTCACGAAGACGGGCCGGTAGCCGTCGGCCGTCCACAGGACGCCCAGGCCGACCGGCACGACGAGCCGGGCCAGGCCCAGGACGAAGCCGTTCAGCGCCATGAAGCTGCCGACGCGGCGCTCGTCGACGTGGTCGGCGACATAGGTGGGCACGACGACGGACACGATGATCTCGCCGAGCGTCCACACCACGGTGGAGAGCAGCAGCGCGGGCAGCGAGAAACCGAAGACGATCACAGAGAGCCCGAGCGTCCACAGCAGCCCCGCGACCATGAGCAGCGTCTTGGTGCCGTAGCCGCGCAGGTGTTTCTCCATGAGCAGCCCGAGGCTCACCACGACGACGCTGTTGATCGTGTAGACGGCGCCGACCAGACCGGCCGAGTCGTGCAGGACGGTCGTGACGGCGAGCGGCAGCGCGTATTCGAGGCCGATGAGCGGCACGACGTAGAAGAAGGAGACGAGGACGAGCAGCAGCACGTGACGGTGCCCGAGCGGCCCTGAACTACCCATCCCCTTCCGGGAGTTGGCGCCACCGGTGTCCTTGGCGCGTCGGTCGCGCGGCACCCAGAGCGTGATCATCGCCGCGCACAGCAGGCCCGCGAGGATGTTGCCCGCGAACATGACGTGGTACGAGTACGCGGCGGCGACCCCGCCCAGGAGCGGGCCCACGCCCATGCCGAGGTTGTTGCCGACGTAGCTGATCGTGTACGCGAAGGGACGCTGCTCGGGGGTGGTGAGGTCGGCGACCAGGGTGTTGGAGGCCGGGCTGAACATGCCCATGCCGACGAGGGCGACGAAGAGCAGTGCCGCGTACGTCCAGGGCGCGCCGTCGAGCAGGGCGAGGCCGAGGTAGCCGGCCGCGTTGAGGATCAGCGCGCTCAGGAGTGCCGTGCGCCGGCCCTTCAGGTCGCACAGCGGGCCGCTCAGGAGGCTGCCGACCAGGAGGCCCGTGCTGCCGATGGAGATGAGCAGGCCCGCCTCGCCGGGGCTGAGGTCCTTGCCGCGCACCAGGTAGACGGCGAGCAGCGGGAAGACGAACATGCCGGCGCGGTTGACGAAGGAGGCGAGGAACAACACCCGTAACGCGAGCGGGAGTTCCTTGAAGCGCGCGACCCACACCATGGCTCTAGGCCTCGGTCTCTACGCGGAAGCTGTCGCGCACGGTCTTGAAGCGGGCCTTCACGTCCTCGAAGTCGACGCCCTCGCACACGTACCAGCCGAGTACGTCGTTGGAGGCGGTCGGCGGGGCGAGGACGTCGCCGACGTGCTTCCACACGTCCGCGTCCACCACGCCTTCCAGAGCGGTGAGTTCGGCCGCCGAGGTGATGGCGGTGATCGTCCCGTACTCGCTGGAGGAGAGGTACTCGGTGCCGACCTCCGGGCCGAGCCGGGCGGCGGGGCGGTGGTCGGGGTCGAGTTCGAGGCGGCACCACTCACCCGCGAGGTTGATGCCGCGCCCGGCCTCGATGGCGGGCACGATCGAGCCGCCGCCGGCCCGCGCGCCCGCCTCGCCGAAGACGATCTCGCCGTCGTCCAGGAGGAAGAACTCGGCGTGCACGACACCGGTGCTCAGGCCGAAGCCGCGCAGCACGACCGCGTTGAGCTCCAGGATGCGCTGCTCGCGCGCCGACAGGTCGTGCTTGCGGGAGATGGTGCCGCCGGGCTCGTCGCGGTACTCCAGGACGGAGTACGTGTACTGGGAGAGCTGCTCGAAGACGGCCTCGCCGCGCTGGAACAGCGAGTCGACGTGGAACTCGGTGCCGCGGACGAACTCCTCGACCCGGTATTCGTGCCGGTCGTCCCCCATCTCGCCCCAGATCCGGTCGAGTTCGGCCCGGCCGTCCACCCGGTAGGTGTTGCCGCAGGCCCAGCCCGCGTACGGCTTGATGACCACGGGGTAGCCGACCTCTTCGGCGAACTCGGCGACCGCCGTGACGGTGTCGGGGCGGCAGGAGCGGGCGACGCGCACGCCGAGCTCCTCGGCCCTGCGGTGCATGACGTTCTTGTCGCGGAAGTTGAGGGCCTGGTCGGGGGTGAGGCCGGGGATACCGTGGTCCCGGCGGGCCCGGCTCGCGGGCAGGACGTCGCCCTCGAACAGCGGGAAGATCCGCTCGATGCGGTGCTCGGCGACGATGGTGTCGACGGCCGCGCGCACGGCAGCGGTGTCGTCGAGGTCGGCGTGGTACTGGGCAAGACCGTCGGCCTCGGGAGCCTCCCAGCCGGTGGGCAGCAGCACCACACTGGCCACGCCGAGCTCGGCGGCGGCCGCGACGACACTGCGGAACTGGGCGGTGTAGCGCCCCGCTGCGGGCCGGTAGACCACCAGGATCGAGGGGTTCATGCGGTGCTCCTCATACGAGATACGAGTCCGGGATGCGAGCCCGGGTCCGGCCACGGCGGAGTGGGAAGGCGGCATCAGCGGACGGCCGCGGCCGTGGGGGCCGTGAACAGTTCCCCGCTCGGCGCGGTCCGGTCGAGCACCAGCGGCCGTCCCGGCTCGGCGCCGAGTTCGGTGAGTGCCGCGACGAGCCGCTCCAGGGCCTCGTCGACGACGGCCCGGCCGCCCTCGTGCGCGGACTCCACGGTGAGCAGCAGCCTGTGGCGGCCGGTGTCGGTCTTGACCACGTCGCCCTGGCGCCAGTTCCAGCGCCGCGAGTGCGCGCGGCCCTGGCCGTCGGCGTAGACGACCTCGCCCGGGTCGGGGTTCTCGGTGGCGTCGGGCGCCCCCAGCGGCGCGAAGACCTCGTTCCCGTACGCGAGCCGGACCTCCAACTCGCCCTGGATGTCGCCCACGTCGCAGGACGCGACGGGCAGCCGGCTGTCCAGGGAGACCGCGTTGCAGAGGTCGACCAGGGCGTTGATCCGGGGCAGCCGGTCGCCCTTGGCCACCCGGCGCAGGACCGACTCGGCGGCGCAGGGGAACTTGTTCGGGTTCACGTCGACCGTGCGGTAGGCGTCCCGCCAGGCGGCGATCGCGGGCAGCGCGGACACGTCCGCCTTGCTGAGACGGGCCGCGTGCAGCGCGTCCTCGGCGGCGGTGAGCCGCGCGCCCGCCTCCGGGGACTCCCGCACCACGTCGACGTCCGGTACGGCGATCAGACCGAGCACGTATCCGGGCACCCGCTCCGAAAGGCGGGCGTCGATGGTGACGGTGAGGGCGCCGGCGAGGCCGGGGCCGGGCCTGCTGGGGGAGGTCTCCATGGAGGTGGGTTCCTTCGATTCCGTCGGTTCGGTGGCGGTGTGTCCGTGGCTGTGCCGTGGGCTGCTTCCAGGCGGACCGCTGATGACGGTCCGACAGTAGGGAGCGGGCGGGGTCCCGGCTGTGGCCAATTCCCGGGAAAACCAGGAGTCCACTTGCGGGCCCCGTGGCCCGCCCCCCTCAGCCGGACTTCCCCGCGGGGCTGGGCGCGGCAGCCGCAAGCCCGTCCCGGGTCAGGGGCAGGGCGGCCAGGACCACGGCCGGCTCGCAGCCGAATAACCGCATCCAGCGCGAAGCGCTAGCGGGTAGCGCCCGCTACGGCGCCGCGGGTTCCGGCGGTCGCCCCCTCCAGGAAGTTCCCGAACAGCCGCATCCCGTCCTCTGTCATCACGCTCTCCGGATGGAACTGCACCCCCTCGACGGCCAGCGACCGGTGCCGGACGCCCATGACGTACCCGTCGTCCTCGGAGGTCGCCGTCACCGCCAGCGCGGAGGGCGGCGGCTCGGTGACGATCAGCGAGTGATAGCGCGTGACGGTCAGGGGGTGGGCCGCGCCCGCGAAGACGCCGAGCCCGTCGTGCCGCACCGGGCTCGTCTTGCCGTGCATCAGCCGCTCGGCGACGGCGATCTTCGCCCCGTACGCGAGCCCGATCGCCTGGTGTCCGAGGCAGACGCCGAGCAGCGGCACCCGCCCGGCGAAGGCGTGCACGAGCTCGACGTGCCCGGAGTCCGCCGGGTGCCCGGGGCCGGGGCCGAGGACCACCGCGTCGGGGGCGGAGGCGATGAGCTGCTCCACGGAGCGGGTGCGCGAGCGCACCACCTCGGTCCGGGCGCCGAGGCTGAGCAGGTACTGGTCGATGATGTGGCTGAAACTGTCGTACGCGTCGACGAGGAGGACCTTCACTTCTGCAGCTCCTCGCCGGTCAGCGCCCAGTACGTGGCGCTCATCTTGGCCAGCGTCTCCCGCCATTCGGCGGCGGGTTCGGAGTCGGCGACCATCCCGGCCGAGGCCTGGGTGCTGTAGCGGACCCCGTCGTGGACGGCGGTGCGGATGCACAGGGCGAGCACCGCGAAGCCGCGCACGTCGACCAGGCCGAGGGCCCCGGCGTAGATGCCGCGCGGGTGGTCCTCGATGTCGTTGATGATCTCCATGGCGCGCAGCTTGGGCGCGCCGGTCATGGTGCCGGCCGGGAAGGTGGCGCAGATCGCCGCCCACACGTCCGTACCGTTCCTGACCTTGCCGGACACGGTGGACACCAAGTGGTGGACGTACGCGAAGGGTTCGACCTCCATCATCGTGTCGACGGAGAGCGTGCCGGGCTCGCAGACCCGGCCGATGTCGTTGCGGCACAGGTCGACGAGCATGACGTGCTCGGCCTGTTCCTTGGCGCTCTCGCGCAGCTCGGTCACCCGGCGGGCGTCCTCGGCCGGGTCGGCGGCCCGGCGCGCGGTTCCTGCGATGGGCCGCATCGAGATGGCGTCGTCCTCGACCCGGATGAACAGCTCGGGGCTGGCGCCGATGACGGTCCGGCCCGCCCAGGGGACGAGATACATGTAGGGGGACGGGTTGCGGTGCCGAAGCCGCTGGTACACCTCAAGGGGCGTCAACTCGGTCTCGACGTCGATCCGATGGCCGATCTGGATCTGATAGCTGTCGCCGATGCCGATGTGGTGGAGGCAGCGTTCGGCGCGCTCGATGAAGGTGGCCTCGTCGACGGTGTCGCGTACGGACGAGGCCACGGGGGCCTCCGGTATGTGCGCGCCGGTCGCCCCCTGCCCCCGTACCGCGTCGACGACCGTACGCAGCGGCTCCTGCCCCGCGTCTGGCGTCAACTGCGGGCCATCGGCGGCGAGATGGCGAACCCTGCCGCTCTTCAGGTCGTACCAGACGGTGTCCTTGAAGAGGGTGAGCGTGCAGCGTGGGAGGCCCGACTCGGGCTGGCCGGAGGGGAGTTCTTCCATCGCCCAGGCCGCCTCGTACGACAGCGTGGTGAGGAAGCCGAAGGCGAAGGTGCCCGTGGGGACGGCGGTGTCGACGTCGAACAGGGCCTGCACCGCGCGCAGGACGCGCCAGACGGTGCCGGGTTCGCGCACGGGCCACCGGCGGGTGGCGCCCGTCGCGTCCGCAACCGCGCCCGCTTCCCCGGTGGTTGCCGAGAGCGCGGCGGCGAGCCGGTCGCCGAGCGGCCCGGGGGCGACGAGTTCCAGCCGGTCGGCGTGAACACGTAGTTCGGCGAGGCGGCCGTAGCCGACGGCGGCGTAGTGGCGGTCCTGGTCGGGACCGTCGAGGCTTTCGAAGAGATAGACGTCACCTTGTTCCCGGGTCCGGGCAAGGGCTTCATAGAGACTCAGCGCGTCGACCTGCGGAAGTTCCTCGGAATCGACCCGGACCGGAATGGTCGGGACCGGAATACTCGCGACCGCTTCGGAGTGAGGCAATTCACCGTCGTACGCTGGTAGTTCTGACATTTTTGACAGGTCTGACAGGGCCGATAGGTCTGACAACAAGGACACGTCGAAAGCCTTCCTGATCCGACTGGACCGTAGGGGCTTCGAGGAATGAGCAAGCACGTCGACAGCGCGCCGAAGACCCGGCGCCGCACGTCACGCATGTCCCGCTGGTCCGCGGGACTCCCCCGTGCCACCCCCACTCGCCGATTTCCCCCGGCGACGAATGTGTGTGCCCAATGACTCCATCAAACGCGGCACCGACCCAGCCATACCACTTCGGCCTCCGGAGAGGAGACCACTTTGTCGCTGCAGCTCGCCCTCACTCTGGACCGTGAATCCCGCATCCCGCTGGCCGTTCAGATACGCAATTCACTGCGCAAACTAATTGAGGACGGAACTTTATGGCCGGGTACGCGGATCCCGTCCAGCCGGCAACTTGCCCTGGATATAGGGGCGTCCCGCAGCGTCGTGGTGGAGGCATATGAACAGCTGTCGGCCGAGGGGTATTTGCGGACCAGGCACGGTTCGGGCACCACGGTCTCGGAACGGGCCGGGGCCGCGGACACCCGCTCCACCCTCGTGCCGCCCGACCAGGAGGCGGCGCCCGAGGCGATGTGGGACCTGCGCACGGGAACGTCCAACGTGGTGGACTTCCCGCGCCAGGAGTGGCTCCGCTGCATGACGGCGGTGGTCACCGACGCAGGCCACCAGGAGCTCGGCTACTCCCCGCCGGCCGGCGTCCCGCAGACCCGGCGGGTCCTGACCGGCTACCTCGGCCGGGTGCGGGGGGTGCGCAGCCGCCCCGAGGACCTCATGGTCACCGCCGGCTTCGCCCAGGGCCTGGCCCTGATCTGCCGGGTGCTGCTCGACCGGGGCCACACCCGGCTGGCGGTGGAGGACCCGGGGCATCCGGGCGAGCGGGAGTTCGTCACGAGCTCGGGGCTGCGGGTGGTGGGCATCCCGGTGGACGAGGACGGGCTGCGGGTGGACCTCCTGGAGCAGAGCGGCGTACGGGCCTGCCTGCTGACCCCGGCCAACCAGTTCCCGACGGGCGTCCGGCTCGGCGTGCCGCGCCGGGAACGGCTGATCGCCTGGGCGCGGGAGGTCGGCGGCTACATCATCGAGGACGACTTCGACAACGCGTTCCTGCACCGCTCCGACCGGCTGCCGGCCCTGCAGAGCCTGGCCCCGGACCGGGTCGTGTACGCGGGCAGCGCGAGCAAGACGCTGGCCCCCGCGCTGCGGCTCGGCTGGCTGGCGGCGCCGTCGGAGCTGATGGCGTCGGTGGAGTACGTCCGGGCGGGCTGGGACATCGGCTGCTCGGGCCTGGAGCAGCTGGCGTTCACCCGCTTCATCGACACGGGCGCGCTGGACCGCCACCAGCGCCAGCTCCGTACGGAACTGCACCGCCGCCGCCAGACCGTCCGCCGCCAGGTGGAGGCCTGCCTGCCCGGCGCGCGCCTGACCGGAGGCGACAGCGGCCTCCAGGCATACGTCCAACTCCCGCCCCACATAGCCGAAGCGCCCCTGCTCCGCGCCGCCCGCCAACGCTCGGTCCTCACCCGAGGAGGCGCCTTCTACACCCTGTCCGACACGACCCGTCCCCCCGCCCTGGTCCTGAGCTACGCCACGGTGACGTGCTCGGGCCTGACCCAGAGCCTGCTGGCGCTGGGGGAGGCGTTTCGGGAGGTGGGGGGATGAGGCCGGGCTCGGGGTTCGCTCAGGGGGTGCGGCTGCCATTCCGGCAGCAGGCGGTCGTGCGTAGGCCGTCGAGCGTGCGGGCCGCACCACCCTGTGGGCAGCCTGGGTGTGGCTTCCCGATTCCTGTGCCGGGCGCATGGGGCGCCCGGGCACAAACGTGGAACTCGTGGTGCAGCCGGCTCCGCAGCTCAATGTCCAGCACAACTTCGACGTCACGTACATCGAACCGCGCCTGCGCCAGATCCTGCTCGATTCCGCCCTCAATCTCACCAAGAAGTACGGGTGTTCCACCCCCGCGTTCCTGGCTTCCTTGCAGGCCGCCAAGGCTGGACAAGCCGGAGAGTGAACCGCCCCGGGGCCTCACCCCGTCGGGCGGCGGCTCCAGGCGTCCAGCGTGGTCGTGGTCGTCGCCGGGCGGGGGGTTCTGGTCCAGCCCCAGGCCGCGTACGCCGCTGCCGCCGGGGTGTTGGTGGGGGCGATCAGGGTCGTGAGCACGTCGGCCTCCTGGCGTTCCAGGAGTCTTTGCTGGAGGCGGGTCGCGATGCCCCTGCGCCGGCGGGAGGGGAGCACCATGAGTTCCGCCAGCGCGAACACCCGGTCGGCGGTGGCCAGTTCCTCGTCGCCGTCGGTCTCCGCACCTCGGAAGCCGTGCCACCACTCGCCCTCACGCCCCGGCGGGTAGCCGTACGCGCAGCCGACCAGGAACGGATCCCCCGCGATGATCATGTCGAAGCCCGGGCGCTGCACGTCCTCCGCGAAGCGGCGCAGGAACCCCTGCCGGCCCAGCGACTCCGCGTCCTCGACACCTTCGTACGCCGCTACGTACAGGTCCGCGACGGATTCCCGTTGCTGCTCGGCCTGCCATCGGGACAGCCGCCGCAAGAACACCTCTGTCATCGCAATAGCGTGGCAGGTCACGGGCGCTCACGGAACAGGTCGGATGAGGGAAGGGGCCGGGAGTTCCCAGCCCCTGAGCGCCGTGGCAGGGAGCCGGGTGTTCCCGGCGGTCCCGGCGGTCCCGGCGCGCGTTGACCCGGTCCGGCGGGCGGCCCACACTGGCCAGATCATGGACGACCAACAGATCGTGACGCTCCACGGCGAGCGGGCGCTCATCGACCGGGCCGGGCATCTGTTCGCGGGGGCGCGGCACGAGTTCCTGGTGGCCGCCGCCGACCCGGGTACCTGGTCGAACGGGGTACGCACCGCCTTCGCCGCCGGGCTGCGCCCCGCCACGGAGCCCGGCGGGGTCACCCTGCGCAAGCTCTACACCCCGCAGGCCCTGCCCGACGCGCGGGCCGAGCGGCGGCTCACCAGGATGGCCGCCGGCGGGGCGCACATCCGGATCTGCTCGGCGCCGCTCGCCCAGGAGACCATCGTCCTGGACCGGCGCATCGCGATCCTCGCGGGTGCCCCCGGCTGCGGTACGCGCACGTACACGGTGATCCGCACGCCCGACGTCGTCGCGGGGCTCAGGTCGCTGATCCACGCCGCCTGGGAGTCGTCCCCGGACCTCGACGACCACCTGCGCCGACGGCCCGCGGAGCTGGACGCGGAGGCGCGGCGGATCCTGCGGATGCTGGGCGGCGGGCACACCGACGAGTCGGCCGCGCGCCTGCTCGGGATGTCGCTGCGTACGTATCGCAGGCGGGTCGCCGAGCTGATGGCCGCCCTTGGGGCCACTTCCCGGTTCCAGGCGGGGCTGCGGGCGCGTGAGCTGGAGGGGCGGTTCTGACCGCAGCGGCCCCGGCCGACTTCGCGTTCGCACGCCCTGATGCAAAACAGCATATGCGAGCCATAATCTCGTACATGACTCATAAACGCGTGGCGGATCGGCACATGGCGGTGGTGGGTGCGGTCGACCGGCCGGTCCGGCTGAGCGTGGCCGAGCTGCGCGAGCGGTGGGCACAGCGGACGGCGGCGGTCACCTTCGACTGCGCGACGAGCGGCCCGCGTGCCCACACCTTCACGGGCCCGCTGCTGCGCGAGGTGATCACGGCGGCGGGGCCCGGGTTCGATCCGGCCCGCCGCAAGGACCGGTCCCGCTTCCTCCTGGAGGTCACCGGCGAGGACGGGCACGCCACGGTGCTGTCCTGGGCCGAGATCGACGAGGACTTCGGCGACTCGCCGGTGCTGCTCGCCACCGCCCTCGACGGGGTCCAACTGGACGCTCTGGGCGCGCAGTTGGTGGTTCCGTCGGACCGGTGCGGGGCGCGCTACATCAGCGGGATCACTCAGATCCGGCTGCGTGCGTGCGGCGGCGCGGGCGAGGCGGCCGATCAGCTCGCGTACGGCGAGGGCGGGGCGATCGGCAGGCCCGTGTAGTTCTCGGCGAGCTCGGCGGCCGCGTGCCGCGAGTGGGCGATGCGGTCGAGCTGGGACAGCTGGAGCCGGGTCTCGAACGCGGAGTGCGCCGGGTCCGCGTGGAGCAGCTCGGTCATGGTGTACGAGAAGTGCTCGGCGCGCCAGACCCGGCGCAGGCACGTCTCGGAGTAGGCGTCGAGGAGCTCCGTCGAGCCGGTGACGTGCCGCTGGACCAGCGCGCGGGCCAGCACGACGACGTCGGCCACGGCGAGGTTCAGGCCCTTGGCGCCGGTCGGCGGCACGATGTGCGCCGCGTCCCCGGCCAGCAGGAGCCGCCCGTACCGCATGGGTTCCATGACCCAACTCCGCATGGGGAGAACGGATTTGGCGACGACGGGGCCGCGTTCCAGTTTCCAGGCCGGGTCGGCGTCGGTTGCCAGGCGTGAGTCGAGCTCGTCCCAGATGCGGACGTCCGGCCAGTCGGCGGGGTCGGTGCCGTTGGGGACCTGGAGGTAGAGCCGGCTGACGGTGGGCGAGCGCATGCTGGCGAGCGCGAAGCCGCGCGAGGAGTGGGCGTAGATCAACTCGTCGTACGCGGGCGGGGCTTGGGCGAGGATGCCGAGCCAGGAGTAGGGGTAGGTGCGCTCGTACGTTCTGCGGAGCTCGGCGGGGACGGCGTTTCGGGCGATGCCGTGGAAGCCGTCGCAGCCGACTATGTAGTCGCAGGTGAGGGTGGCGGGCCTGCGGTCGGGGTGGCGGCGGTAGTGGATGGTGGGCGTCTCGGTGGTGGGGCGGGTGCGGGTGCTGGTGCGGGTACTGGTGCCGGTCGCGGCGGCGGTCGGGGTTCCGGTCACGGTGCCGGTGCCGGGCGCGGTCGCGGTGCCAGCCGTGGTCGCGGTGCCAGCCGTGGTGCCAGCCTCGGTGGCAGTGGCGTTCGTGTCGCGAACGCCTTCGATTCCCGTCACCTCCGAATCGAAGAGCAGCGGGGCACCGGCTGCCAGTTGCAGGGCCACCAGGTCCTTCACCATCTCGGTCTGCGCGTAGACCATCACTCGGCGGCCGCCGGTGAGGGACGGGAAGTCGATGCGGTGGGAGCGGCGGTCGTGGCGGAGCTCGATGCCGCCGTGGGGCAGCCCCTCGCGGTCCATGCGCTCGCCCGAGCCGGCGGCCCGTAGAACGTCCACGGTGGTCTGTTCGAGGATGCCGGCGCGCTGACGTTGCTCGATGTACGCGCGGTCGTGGCTCTCCAGGACGACGCAGTCGATTCCGGCGTTGTGCAGGAGGCGGGCCAGGAGGAGTCCGGCGGGGCCTGCGCCGATGATGCCGATGGTGGTGTGGGTGGGAGTGGGGGTGAAGGTGGGGGTGGGGACGCTGGGGGGCATTTCAGCTGTCCTTCTCGTCAGTGTCGGCCGCGTACTCGCTGATCGCCCGTTCCGCGACGGCGAAGGCGGCGTTGGCGGCGGGGACGGAGCAGTACACGGCGCACTGGAGCAGTACTTCGCCGATCTCGTCGGGGCTCAGGCCGTTGCGCAGGGCGCCCCGTACGTGCAGCGCCAACTCGTCCTTGTGGCCGCCCGCGACGAGTGCGGTGAGCGTGATGGCGCTGCGGGTGCGCCGGTCCAGGGTGCCGCCGCCCCAGATCTCGCCCCAGGCGTAGCGGGTGATGAAGTCCTGGAAGCGGGCGGTGAAGGGGGTGGTGCGGGCTGTTGCTCGGTCTACGTGGGCGTTGCCCAGGACCGAGCGGCGGGTGGCCTCGCCGACTCGTCTGAGCGGGTCGGGGTGGGTACGGGGGCCGGCGGCGGTGCGGATGCCTGTGCCTGTGCCTGTGCCTGTGCCTGTGCCTGTGCCTGTGCCTGTGCCTGTGCCTGTGCCTGTGCCTGTGCCTGCGAAATGGCTGAGCAGGGCGTCGGTCACTGCCTCGGGCTGCTCCAGGTTGGCCAAGTGGGCGGCTCGGGGGAGTTCGAGGAGCTGGGCATTCCGGATGCCGTCGGCGAGTTCGCGGGCGTGGGAGGGCGGGGTGGATACGTCGTTCCGGCCCGCGATCACCAGGGTGGGGGCGGTGATACGGGCCAGTTCCGGGCGCAGGTCGAGCCCGGCGAGGATCTCGCAGCAGGCGGCGTACGACTCGGGGTCCACACGGTGGTGGTCGGCGAGGAGGCGCCCCGGGGCGTCGAACGCGGGGCTGAGCCAGCGGTTCGGCGCGCTGTCGGCGACCTCGCCGATTCCCTTGGTGCGTACGGTGTCCGCCCTCTCCCGCCAGGGTTCGGGCGGGCCGAAGTGGGCGGAGGTGCAGAGGAGTGCGAGGGATTCGACGCGGTCGGGGTGGTGGGCGGCCAGCCAGGTGCCGATGGCTCCGCCCAGGGAGATTCCGGCATAGCTGAAGGTGTCTATGCGGAGCTCTTCGAGGAGACTCAGGAGGAGGGCGCCCAGGGTTTCGAGGGTGGGCCGCGGCGGGGGTGGGTCCCATGCGGGGGAGTTGCCGTGGCCCGGCAGGTCCCAGCGGAGGATGTTGAAGTGTGCGGTCAGTGCGTGGAGTTGGGGCTCCCAGAGGGCCGGGGTGGTGCCCAGGGAGGGGGCCAGTACGAGTGTGGGGGCGGCGGGGGTTAGGGCGGGGGTTAGGCAGTGGTTCAGCATGGGGCCTCCCGGGGGTGGGTGTGGGTGCGGGCGGGGGCGGAGCCCTCAGGGTTCAGCCTTTTCAGCTCCCGTCACGGGTGGGCGGGTGGGCGAACGTCCTCCGGGGGCGCCGCCAGCGCCCCCCTCCTCAGCGCTCGGGCGACCATCGCCTCCGCCGCCCCCACACCCCCCGCAGCCTCGCCCAGCTTTCCCAACTCCCCCTGCGCCAAGTTGCTCCGCATCCGTGCGGGGAACACCGACAGTTCCCCGCACAGCACCGCCGCCCCTCGCGCCGCGCCCCCGCACAGCCGCAGGGCCTCCCGCAGTGGCGACCACTCCGCGTGCCACGCACCCGGGGGGCGTTCGTCCTCCGCGGCCATCGAGGCGTACAGGGTCGACGCCAGTGCCGGTACTTGCCGGGCCGCCGAGGCCAGCAGCACGGACCGCACCGGGTTCCTCTTGTGCGGCATCGCGGAGGAAATCCCGCCCGTGCCCTCGGCCACCTCCCCCACCTCCGTGCGGGACAGCACCAGTACGTCCGCCGCCACCTTCCCCAGCGCCCCGGCGCAGAACGCCAGCGCCCCGGCCAGATCCGCCACCGGTGTACGCAGCACGTGCCACGGCAACTCCGGTGCGCACAAGCCCAGTTCGGCGGCGAAGGCGCTCACCAGCGCCTCCCCCTCCATCCCGTACGCCTCGAAGGCCGCCAGCGTTCCCGCCGCGCCGCCCAGTTGTACGGGGAGGGTGGACCGGACCCGTACGACACGGTCGTGTGCGTCGAGGACCAGGGAGCGCCAGCCCGCCGCCTTCAGGCCGAACGTCGTCGGGACCGCATGCCGGGTCAGGGTGCGGGCCGCCATCACGGTCGCCCGGTGCCGATCGGCGAGGGGGGCCAGGGTCGCGGCCGTCGCCGCCAGGTCGACCCCGATCAGGTCGAGGGTGCGGGCGGCGACCAGCATCAGCGCGGTGTCCAGGATGTCCTGGCTGGTGGCACCCCGGTGGACGAACTCCTCATCCCCGGGCGAGAGTTCCGCCACCGCCGCCCTCAGGTCCGTCACGAGGGGGATCACCGGATTGCCGCCCGCCCCGGCCCGCAGGGCCAGCCCCCGCGCGTCGAACCCGACGGAACCCGCCGCCTTCGTGACGGCTTCCGCCGCCCGCCCCGGCACCGCCCCGATCCCCGCCTGCGCCCTGGTCAGCGCCGCCTCCGCGTCGAGCATCGCCCGCAGCACCGCCGCGTCACCCGTCGCCCCCTCGGCCGGGCTCCCCGCACTCACCGGGGTCAGCAGGCCGACATCCCCGCCCCCGTACGAAGACGCGTCCCTCGAAGGCACGTCACTGGAACCCTTGGTACGGGAAGCCATGTCACTCAAAGGCGCGTCACTCGAAGGCACCTCACTGGAAGTCAAGGAAAACCGTCTCCCTCTCCCCCTGCAAGTGGATGTCGAAGCGGAACAGCCCGGCTCGCTCGCCCTCCCTCCGGGCCAGCATCGTCTCCCCCTGCTCCCCCGCAAGCCCCTTCAACTCCCCTTCCCCGCCCAGCCCTTCGACGTACGCCCGGGTGAAGAGGTGGCGCGACAGGCCCCGCGCGAACAGGCACACCGCGAGGTAGGGCGCGGCCGGCGGCGGGGGCAGGGTGCGTACCGACCAGTGGCCGTGCGCGCCCGTCGCCACCCTGCCGAAGCCGGTGAAGCCGATGCCGTCCCGGCCGAGGAAGGCCCCGTTCGCCGGGTCCCGGCGCCACGAGCCGGCCCCGCCCGTGCGGGAGCCGTCGGGCGCGGCCTGCCAGAATTCCAGGAGCGCGTCCGGCACCGGCTCCCCGCGCCCGTCGTACACGTACCCGTGGACAGTGATCGAGGCCGGATGCCCGGTCGGCGCGATCTCCTCGCCGCCGGGGAAGGGGAGGGCGTAGCCGTAGAAGGGGCCGACCGTCTGTGAGGGGGTCGGGTCAAGTCCAACCGGCTCCGGCATCACGCGGTCACCTCCGGGTCGGGCAGCGTCGCGGCCGGGCCGTCGAGCACGATGTCCCAGCGGTAGCCCAACGCCCAGTTACGGACGGACAGTTCGGGGTCGTACGCCGCCACGAGCCGGTTCCGCGCCGCCTGGTCGGTGACCGTGTGCAGGATCGGGTCGTACGCCAGGAGCGGGTCGCCCGGGAAGTACATCTGGGTGACCAGGCGCTGTGTGAACGCCCGGCCGAAGAGCGAGAAGTGGATGTGTGCCGGACGCCACGCGTTCTCGTCGTTGCCCCAGGGGTACGCCCCCGGCTTGATCGTCGTGAACGCGTACCGCCCCTCGGCATCCGTGAGACACCGGCCCGCCCCGGTGAAGTGCGGGTCGAGCGGGGCCGCGTGCTGGTCGCGTCGGTGGGCGTAGCGACCGGACGCGTTCGCCTGCCAGATCTCCACGAGCTGGCCCCGGACGGGATGCCCAGAGCGGTCGACCACCCTCCCCGACACCGTGATCCGCTCTCCGTGCGG
This sequence comes from Streptomyces sp. NBC_00212, assembly GCF_045206365.1. Taxonomy (NCBI): domain Bacteria; kingdom Bacillati; phylum Actinomycetota; class Actinomycetes; order Kitasatosporales; family Streptomycetaceae; genus Streptomyces; species Streptomyces sp. NBC_00212. The sequence continues at coordinate 4,757,034 of NZ_CP108115.1, read as the reverse complement.
GTCTCCCACGTGCTGGCGGGTCAGGTCCGCGTCGAGCGGCGTGACCTCGGTGACGCCGAACACCGGGCCGCACAGCTCCACCGCCTCCGGGTCCCCGCCCACGGAGACCGGCGCCCGCAACGGTTCGCGCAACGCGCCACTGCGGTACGGGCCCACCACACCTGGTGCGGGCGCCTCCTCGACCATGCCGACCTGCCCTTGAGTGAGCGTCATCGCCCTGCCACCTCTCCCGAGCCCGAATCGCTGCCTGCGGTGTCGCCACCTGCCGTACCGCAGCCTGCGGTGTCGCCGCCTGCCGTACCGCTTCCCGCGGTGTCGCCGCCTGCGGTACGGATGTGAACCAACGCCCCCGTTCTCGCGCGCACCTCCTCCACCTCGATCCCCGGCGCCGTCTCGACCAGCACGAAACCGTCGTCGGGGTGCACATCGAGCACGGCCAGATCGGTGATGACCCGGTGCACACAAGCCCGGCCGGTGAGCGGCAGGGTGCAGCGCTCCACGAGTTTCGGAGTGCCGTCCTTCGCGGTGTGCTCGGTCAGCACGAGCACGCGGCGCACCCCGTGCACGAGGTCCATCGCGCCGCCCATCCCCTTCACCAGCCGCCCCGGCACGGCCCAGTTGGCGAGGTCGCCGCCCGCCGACACCTGCATCGCGCCGAGGATCGCGGTGTCGACGTGGCCGCCGCGGATCATCCCGAACGACAGCGCGGAGTCGAAGAACGCGGCGCCCGGCAGCACGGTCACCGTCTCCTTGCCCGCGTTGACGAGGTCCGGGTCCACGTCCGCCTCCAGGGGGTACGGTCCGACGCCGAGAATGCCGTTCTCCGAGTGGACCACCACCGCGACACCCGGGGGTAGATGACCTGGGACCAGGGTCGGCAGCCCGATGCCGAGATTCACACAGCTGCCGTCCCCGAGTTCGGCGGCCGCCCGCGCCGCCATATCCTCCCGCGTCCACCCGCTCACCGGCGCCCCTCCACCCGTACTGTGCGTCTCTCAATTCCCTTGTCTGCAGCCTGAGTTGGCGTCAGGGGCACGACGCGCTGCACGAACACCCCCGGCACGTGCACCTCGTCCGGGTCCAGCCCGCCCGCCTCCACGAGGTGTTCGACCTCGGCCACCGTGACCCGGCCGGCCATCGCCGCGAGCGGGTTGAAGTTGCGGGCCGCTCGGCGGAAGACCAGGTTCCCGTGCCGGTCGCCCTTCCAGGCCCGTACGAGGGCGAAGTCCGTGGTGATGCCGTGTTCCAGGACGTGCTCGCGCCCGCCGAACTCGCGCACCTCCTTGGGCAGTGAGGCCACGGCCACCTCGCCCCCGGCGCCGTACCGCAGGGGCAGCCCGCCCTCGGCGACCTGGGTACCGACCCCCGCCGGGGTGTAGAACGCGGGGATGCCGCAGCCGCCCGCCCGCAGGCGCTCGGCGAGGGTGCCCTGCGGGACCAGCTCCACCTCCAGCTCACCGCCCAGGTACTGGCGGGCGAACTCCTTGTTGGTGCCGATGTAGGAGCCGGTCACTCGGGCGATGCGGCCGGCCGCGAGCAGCACGCCGAGGCCGCCGCCGTCCACCCCGCAGTTGTTGGAGACCACGCTCAACTCGGTGACGCCCTGCGCGTACAGGGCGGCTATCAGCACGTTCGGCACCCCGCTGAGGCCGAAGCCGCCGACCGCGAGGGAGGCCGCGTCGGGGATGTCGGCCACCGCGTCGGCGGGGACCCGTACGACCTTGTCCATTCTGTCCATGGAAACGCCCACGCCCGTTCTCGCTCGGCACCTGCCCGTGAAGCTCTCGCTATGTGTTCGCCAGATGAACTAGAGTTCAGAATTGCGCTCGCCCCGAGTGTGCGTTCAGCCGGCGCACGCGTCAACACCCCGTGTCTCGATCCCCGCGTCGCGACCTCCATGCCTCAATCCCCGTGCCTCAACTCCCCACTCCCGGAGGCCACATGAGCACCGCCCCCGCCGAAGCCGTCGGCCCGCTGATGCGCGGGGTCGCCGTGCTGCGCGCACTCAGTGACGCCGACGGGCGGCTCAGCCTCGGCGAGCTGGTACGGGTGACCGGGCTCGCCCGCTCCACCGTCGACCGGGTCGCCGCGACGCTGGCCCGCATGGGGTACCTGCGCCTCGACGGGCCCACCGCGACGCTCGCCCCGCGCCTGATGGAGCTCGCCAACGCCTACCTCGGCGCCCTGCGGCTGCCCGCCCTGCTCGGCCCGTACGCGGTCCAACTGGCCGAGGAACTGGACGAGTCGGTGTCCCTGGCCGTACCCGACGGCGACGGCATCCGCTTCGTCCACCAGAGCACCCGGCGCCGAGCGATGTCCCTCACCTTCCGCATCGGCGACCTCCTCCCGGCCGAACGCACCGCGCCGGGCCCCCTGTTCGCCGGGCACTGGACGCCCGAGCAGTGGCGGGCCTGGCACCACCGACGCACGGCCGACCCGGCGGGCCTCGCCTTCACCGCGGCCCCGCCCGCCGAAGCCGAAACCGGAACCGGAGCCGGGACCACGGCCGGAACCGCGGCCGACGATTTCGAGGAGCGCGTCGAAGCGGCCCGCACCGCGAGCTGGGCGAGCGACGACCAGCTCATCGAGCCGGGCCTCATCGCCGTGGCCGCGCCGCTCCGCGACCCGGCGGGCACCCCGGTCTGCGCCGTCAGCGTGGTCAGCCACACCAGCCGCCACAGCGCGGCATCGCTACGGAAGGCCGTGCTGCCCCGCCTGCGAGCCGCCGCCTCGGCGATGGAGGCCGAGCTGGCCCGCGACCACACCCCCTCGCTCGACACCGCGCCGGCGCGGCCCCACGCGCTCGCCGCCTGGACCTCGGCCTCGAAGCAGGAGCTCGGCTCGGAGTTCGTCGAATCGCTGGCCCGCGGCCTGACCGTGCTGACCGCGTTCGGCGCCGACCGGGCCGAGCTCACGCTCAGCGCGGTCGCCGAGGCCACCGGCCTCGCCCGCGCCACCGCCCGGCGCGCCCTGATCACCCTGGATCACCTGGGCTTGGTCGCCACCGAGGGCCGCTCCTTCCGCTTGACCCCGCGCGTCCTGGCCCTCGGCTGCCCGCCCCTGTCCCGTACGACGCTGTCCGACATCGCGGCACCGCACCTGGCCGCCCTGGTGCGCACCGTGCACGACTCGGCGTCGCTCGCGGTGCTCGACGGCGACGCCATCCAGTACACGGCCCGGGTCGCCACCACCCGGATCATGAGCGTCAACATCACCCTGGGCACCCGCTTCCCCGCGTACGCGGCCTCGATGGGCCGGGTGCTGCTCGCCGATCTGGACGCCGGGGAGCGCGCGGCGCGGCTCGGCCGTGCGGAGCTGGCGGCGCTCACTCCGCACACCGTCACCTCCCCGGCCGCGCTGGCCTCGGTCCTGGAACAGGTGGCGGACCAGGAGTACGCGCTGGTCGACGAGGAGTTGGAGGAGGGGCTGCGCTCGATCGCCGTGCCCGTGCGGGACGCCGGGGGGCGGGCGGTGGCGGCCGTGAACGTGGCCATGCACACCACGCGGCGCACCGTGCCGGAGTGCCTCGCCGAGGTGCTGCCCGAGCTGCGCGCCACGGCCGCGGCCATCGAGGCCGAGCTGCACGTGGTCAGCCGGTTCTGCCGCACGCCGCTGTCGTAACCGGCGCCTCCGCTGCCCGGTACCGGCGCCGTTCGAGCCGGTACCGGTGTGCCTCCAGGCGGTACCCGTGTCCGTCCGGAAGACCGGCCCTGAGGCCCCGGATCCTGATCAGGACGCATTTGTCACCTTGAGCGACAGCACTTTCCCTCTAATCGGTTAATTCGGGTGAACCCGGACATGTTCATGACGTCATTCGGGGATACAGGGCTAGTCCGCCCCAGCCTGTCCCTGACACACCGGAGTACGCCTCGTGGAGACCACAGAGCCCGTGTGGAGCTGCCCTCTCGGCTACGCCGATGCGCTCGCATGCGACTCGCGGCTCCAGCGGACGCCGGCCGAGGAGCCGGTTCGTGCGGGTCCGGATGGCGTAGGGCGAGGGCGAGGCCCGGCTGGTCACCCGCGTCCCCGGAATCCGGGCGGTGGGCGCCGCCGGCGTGCCGTGGCACACCCACTCCATCCGGCGGCAGGCTCTCCGCCTTCCGGTCGCCTGGTGACCAACCACCCGTCAACGAAGGGAAGTTAGATGGCAACCCTGTGCCGACCGGCGGTCGCCGTGCCCGACCACGTCATCACCCAGGAGCAGACCCTGGCGCTCGCCCGCGAGACCCACGCCGGGCACCCGCAGCGCGACCTCGTCCTGCGCCTCATCGAGAACACCGGCGTCAAGACCCGCCACCTCGTCCAGCCCCTCGAAGACACCCTGGCCCACCCCGGGTTCGAGTTCCGCAACCGGGTGTACGAGGCCGAGGCGAAGAGACGGGCACCCGCGGTGGTGCGCGAGGCACTCGCCCACGCCGGGGTCGAGCCCGCCGACATCGACCTGATCGTCTATGTGTCGTGCACGGGCTTCATGATGCCCTCGCTGACCGCCTGGCTGATCAACACGATGGGCTTCCGCAGCGACACCCGGCAGCTGCCCATCGCCCAGCTGGGCTGCGCGGCGGGCGGCGCCGCGATCAACCGCGCGCACGACTTCATCACGGCCTACCCGGGCTCCAACGTGCTGATCGTGTCCTGCGAGTTCTGCTCGCTGCTCTACCAGCCCACCGACATCGGCGTCGGCTCGCTGCTCTCCAACGGCCTCTTCGGGGACGCCCTCTCGTCCGCGGTGGTGCGCGGCGAGGGCGGCACCGGCATGCGGATCGAGCGCAACGGCTCGCACCTGGTGCCGGACACCGAGAACTGGATCTCGTACGCGGTGCGCGAGACGGGCTTCCACTTCCAGCTCGACAAGCGGGTCCCGGGCACCATGGAGATGCTCGCCCCGGCCCTCAAGTCCCTTGTGGCTCAGCACAGTTGGGAGGTCGGCGAGCTCGACTTCTACATCATCCACGCGGGCGGCCCCCGCATCCTGGACGACCTGTGCCACTTCCTGGAGCTGGGCCCCGAGATGTTCCGCTTCAGCCGCACCACCCTCACCGAACGCGGCAACATCGCGAGCTCGGTGGTCTTCGACGCCCTGGCCCGCCTCTTCGACGAGGGCGGCATGGACGACGGCGCCCGCGGCGTGATCGCCGGCTTCGGCCCGGGCATCACCGCGGAGATCGGCGTGGGCAGCTGGAAGGCGGGCCCGGACATGGACGACGAGCTCGACGCGATGGCCGCCCGGATCTGAACTCCGGCCACTTCCCCGCCCGTTGCCCGCTTCCCTTGCCCGCCGCTCGTCTCCCCTACTCGTCTACTCGTTGACCAGCACGGGGACGGAGAGCACCGCACTGGTCGGCGTGCCGGTCAGCGACGCCTTGGGCCGCACCTCGAAGTCGATGCCGGCGCCTTCGGCGGCCGGGGTGTGGGCGCCCCCGTGGTCGTCGTGGCCCTCCTCCGCGTACTGGAACGAGCCGGTGCCGAGCAGCTTGCCGTCCGCGTCGTAGTAGGCGGCGCTCAGCTCCAGGGCGATCAGTTCACTGACGTCCGAGGTGACGGCGAGGTGGCCGGTCACGGCGGATCCGGCGGCCAGGGCGCTGCCCGTGATCTTCACGCGGTCCGTGAACGGGCCCTGTTCCAGGCGCACTTCACCCTTCGCCAGCTTCCGGTACGCGGCGGGGGCGGCGGCCTGCTTGGGTGCCGCGAAGCTCACCGAGGGGACGGGGACCGGGGCGTCCTCGGCCCCGCTCCCGCCGGATCCGCCGCCGCAGGCCGTGGCCAGGGCGAGCGTGAGGGCGGCCAGGACGGCCGGGGCGATGCGTCTCATGGGTGGGTACTCCTGCTCCTGCGCGTACTGCGGTGAACGGGGCCGGGGGCTGCCTGCCCCCGGCCCCTCATCGGCGGGCGGGGTCAGCCGCGGGGCGAGCGGCCGAACAGCGAGCCGTACATCTTCCCGTACAGGTCGGTGTTGAGCTGGCTGGCCGCGAAGCGGTCGGCGCCCGGGCCGTACGCGAAGATCGGGACGTCCGCGCCGGTGTGGTTACCGGACAGGTACGTCAGCCACAGGCTCGCCTCGGGGCTGCCGTCCTTGACGCCCTTCGGGTCGTCCGGGGTGCGGAAGGTCGCCGGGCCGAAGTTCTTGGCGTCGCCCGCGCCCGCGCCGTTCACGATGCCGGACGAGCGGGCCGGGTCCTTGGCGCCCGAAGTGGCCCGCGAGGGACGGGAGTTGTTCGCCGGGTTGCCCGCGTCCGTGTTCGCCGGGGGCGCCGCCGACTCGGCGTTGGTGTACGTGCCCTTCTCGATGATGTTGAAGCCCGCGCACTCGTGGTCCGCGGTGACGACGACCAGCGTGTGGCCGTCCCTCTTCGCGAAGTCGGTGGCCGCCTTCACCGCGTCGTCGAACGCCTTGACCTCGGCGAGCGTCTGGGCGGCGTCGTTCGCGTGCGAGCGCTTGTCGATCTGGGCGCCCTCGACCTGGAGGAAGAAGCCCTTCTTCGAGCGGCCGTCGAGCAGGTCGATCGACTTCTTCGCCATCTCGGCGAGCGTCGGCTCCTGCTTCTGCGGGGCGCCCGCGGGCAGGGACGCCTTCGCCTGCTCGACGGTCAGGTTGCCGCGGTTGAAGAGCCCGACGACCTTCTTGCCGCGCGCCTTGTCGAGGTCCGCCTTGGTGGCGACCTGCTGCGAATCGGCGGTCTGCGCGGCCAGCTTCGGGTCGCCGAACGAACCGAGCACCTGATAGCCCTGCGCCTGGAGCGCCTTCTGGTCGTCCGGCTCGAAGCGGGCGAGACCGCCGCCGAGCACCACGTCGGCGGTGCCGTTGCGGGCGATCTGCTCGGCGATCGGCGTGATCAGCGTCTTGTCGGCGGGCGCCTTCTCATAGCTGCCGTCGGCGTTCTTCGGCAGGCAGGCCGCGTCCGAGTACGTCGGCCCCTGGCAGCCGCGCAGCAGCGCGTGGCTGAACTGGGCGGCGGGCGTGGCGTCGGTGATCTCGGCGGTCGAGACGTTGCCGGTGGCGAAGCCGGCCGCCTTGGCCTGCTCCATGAGCGTGGCGCGCTTCTTCTCGTAACTGTCCACGCCGATCGCGGCGTTGTACGTCTTGACGCCCGAGGCCCAGGCGGTGGCGGCGCTCGCCGAGTCCGTCACCAGGGCCGGCTGGTCGCCGCCCTTCTCGACGGCGTACGTGGCGACCGCGCCGGTGTAGGGCAGGCGCTCCATGTTCAGCTTGCCCTGGGCGCCGTAGTAGCGCTCGCGTCCCGCGGTGACGTGGGTGCGGCCCATGCCGTCGCCGAGCAGGTAGATGACGTTGCGTATCTCGCGACCGCCGCCGTGACCGCCGTGCTGGGGTGCGGAGCTGGCGGTGACGGCCGAGCCCGCGGCGACCGCGGAGGCCGCCGCGAACACCGCGAGCACCTTCATTGCCTTGTGTGTCATGGCGGTGAAGCTATGAGTCGCATGTGAACGGACCGGGAGGTTCAGGCAGCCGCGAAGCGAACCCCTTTACCTGCCGCATAACTTTTGCGTCCCGGCCCTTTGCCTACTCTGGGTGCTTCCCTTACCCGCGGGCCTGGCCGCCGGCTTACCCGTACGACAGGTTGGAGCAGATGTTGTCGTCGGCCGAGCGGGCCTTGTCCGCGACCGCGGGCGGCACCGAGGCGGGGGCGCTGGGCGCCGCGTCCGCGCCGCTCTCCTTGTACTGCGTGCCGAGGATGACGTTCAGGCCCGGCGTCTTCGACTGCCGCATGAGCGCGCCGGGGAAGTGCGTGGCGAGCGTCTTGGCCTTGGCCTCGTCGTTCGGGCCGTACTCGATGACGGTGTGCGTGTAGTCCTGGGTGGCGGCGGTCGTGGCGCCGGTCACCGTGAAGCCCGCCGACTTCAGGGATTCGGCGGCCTTGCCCGCGAGGCCCTTCTCGATGGTGCCGTTGTAGACGGCGACGCTGATCCCCTGGCCGGAGGCGGGGGCCGGAGCGGAGGCGGCCGGGCTCGGCGCGGCGCTCGCGCCCTTCCCGGCGGCGTCCTGGCCGTCGACCGTACGGTCCGCCCTGAGGGCCGCGAACAGCGCGTCGGCCTCGGGCTTGACGACCGCGACGCGCGCGCCCTCGTACCGCCAGGGCAGGGTCACGAACTTGGTGTTGTGCAGGTCGATGTCCTTCATGGACATCGCGAACGAGATCAGCTTGTTCGCCGAGCCGAGGCCCGGGTCGACGGTCATCGACTTGGTGGCGGCGGTGGCGAGCGGCAGCAAGCTGGTCGGGTCGAGCCCGTTGCCCTTGACCTTCTTGATCAGGCTGCCGACGAACGCCTGCTGGCGCTGGATGCGGCCTATGTCGGAGCCGTCTCCTATGCCGTGCCGGATGCGTACGTAGTCGAGCGCCTTCTGGCCGGAGACGGTCTGCGGGCCCTTGCCGAAGATCAGGCTGCCCTTGTGGCCCAGCTTGGGGTTGAGGTCGCCCTGGTAGACGTCGTTGGGGACACAGACCTGGACGCCGCCGACGGCCTCGGTCATCTTCGCGAAGCCCGCGAAGTCGACGACCACGGTGTGGTCCACGCGCAGACCGGTCAGCTTCTCGACGGTGTTCTGGGTGCAGGCCGGGTTGCCCTCGACCGTTTCGCCCACCTCGAAGGCCGAGTTGAACATCACATTGTGCTTGTCCTTGGTCCACGTCCCGTTCGGCAGCTTGCACGGGGGTATGTCGACCAGGGAGTCGCGCGGTATGGACACGGCGACGGCATGCTTCTGGTCCGAGTACACGTGCATCAGGAACGCGGTGTCCGAGCGGCCGATGTCACCCGTGCCGTGGCCGTACGAGGCGTTGTCGCCGGAGCGCGTGTCGGAGCCGATGACCAGGACGTTCGAGCCCTTGGTCGAGGCGGCGGGGCGGTTGGCGGAGACTCCGCCGTCGTCGAAGGTCTTGATGTTGCCGTTCAGCTGGAAGTAGATCCAGCCACCTCCGGCGACCGCGAGCACGACGACCGACAGGACCGTGACCCCGGCGATGCGGGCGCGGCTGCGCTTGTTGCGGCGCCGTGGCGCGGCGGAGCCGCCGCCCTCGCGCCTGCTTGCCGCTCCCGCTTTGTGGCTGCCCGCCATCGGACCCCTCATCCCTCATTCACGCCTCTTCTGTAGAGGAGACGGTGAGTCGCACACTCTGGTTGTACAGTTGCGCAATGTAGCAAGTCTCACTGAGAGCCATCAGCCCCAGCCGTACGAAGAAATCGGCTGGACGAAACCGGCTGTAGGACGCGAACGAGGGAGGACGGCGGGATGTTCCTGCGCAACGGGCTTGAGCCCTGGCATCTGCTGATCGTGGCCGTAGTACTGATCCTGCTGTTCGGCTCGAAGAAGCTGCCCGACACGGCACGCGCGCTGGGCAAGTCCCTGCGCATCCTCAAGAGCGAGACCAAGGCGATGCGCGAGGACGGCACCGAATCCTCACCCACTGCGGCCGCCCCGGCCCCGCAGGTCACCCCGGCCCAGGCCCCGGTCCAGACTCCGACCCCCACGGACGCGCGCCCGGTCCAGTGATCCCGCCGTACGCTCGGCAGGCATGGAACAGCTGCCGACGTACGACGACGTGGTCCGCGCCCATGAGCGGATCGCCCCGCACGCCCACCGCACCCCGGTCCTGACCTCGCGGCTCACCGACGCCGAGCTCGGCCTCAGCCTCTTCTTCAAGTGCGAGAACCTCCAGCGGATGGGGGCCTTCAAGTTCCGCGGCGCGTTCAACGCGCTGTCGCGCTTCGACGCGGAGCAGCGCCGCGCGGGCGTGGTCGCCTACTCGTCCGGCAACCACGCCCAGGCCGTCGCGCTCGCCGCCTCCCTGCTCGGCATCCCGGCGACCATCGTCATGCCGCACGACGCCCCCACGGCCAAGCTCGCGGCCACCAAGGGGTACGGGGCGAGCGTGGTCTCGTACGACCGCTACACCGAGGACCGCGAGGAGATCGGCAGGGCGCTCGCCGAGGAGCGCGGCCTGACGCTGATCCCGCCGTACGACCACCCCCACGTGATGGCCGGTCAGGGCACCGCCGCGAAGGAACTCTTCGAGGAGACCGGCCCGCTCGACGCGCTGTTCGTCCCACTGGGCGGTGGCGGGCTCCTGTCGGGCAGCCTCCTCTCGGCAGGCGCGCTGTCACCCTCCTGCGAGGTGTACGGGGTCGAGCCGGAGGCGGGCGACGACGGGCGGCGGTCCCTGCGCGCGGGCCGGATCGTGCACATCGACACCCCGGCGACCATCGCGGACGGCGCCCAGACGCAGCATCTGGGCGCGTACACGTTCCCGGTGATCCGCGACCGCGCGACCGACATCGTCACGGCGTCGGACGCCCAACTCGTGGACTGCATGCGGCTGTTGGCCGCGCGCATGAAGCTGGTGGCGGAGCCGACGGGGTGCCTGGGCGTGGCCGCGGCGGTCGCTCTGGCCGAGCGGTACCGGGGTGGGCGGGTGGGAGTGATCGTCAGCGGCGGCAACGTGGACGTGGCCCGCTTCGCGGAGCTGGTGGGGTAGCGCTCCTGGGGCTCCGCCCCAGACCCCGTTCGCGCCTTAAGGGCGCTCGTCCTCAATCGCCGGACGGGCTGAAGATGCCAGTACTGGTCGGCACCAGCCCTGCTAGGGGCGCGGGGAACTGCGCGACCAGCCACGCACGGCCCGCAGACCGAAGGCACCGCACCCCCAGCGGAGCGGCACGGCGCATGATGGGGGCATGAACGAGATGCCGGAGTGGGAGAAGCGGTTCAGGGCGCCGAGGGTGGGGCTTCCCGACTGGGCGGAGGACGCCCCGGACCGCTCACTGTTCGTGTCGAACGCGACAGGGACGTACGAGCTGTACGCGTGGGACCGTGCGACCGGGTCGCAGCGCCGCGCCACCGACCGCCCCAACGGCACCACCGACGGGGTGCTGACGCCCGACGGCGAGTGGATCTGGTGGTTCGACGACACGGACGGCGACGAGTTCGGCGTGTGGCGGCGCCAGCCGTTCCGGGGCGGTGACGACGAGCCGGCCGTGCCCGGGCTCGAACCGTCCTACCCGGCGGGCCTCGCGCTCGGCCGGGACGGCACGGCGGTGGTCGGCCGCTCCACCGACGACGACGGCTCCACGATCCATGTCGTACGCCCCGGCTCCGCGCCCGTCGAGATCTACCGGCACCGCGAGTCGGCGGGCGTGGGCGACCTGTCGCACGACGGGACGCTGATCGCCGTCGAGCACACCGAGCACGGCGACGCGATGCACTCGGCGCTGCGCGTGGTGCGCCCGGACGGCTCGGCGGTCGCCGAGCTCGACGACACCAAGGGCGGCACCGAGGAGCTCGGGCTCGAAGTGCTCGGGTTCGCGCCGCTGGCGGGCGACACCCGGCTGCTGGTCGCCCACCAGCGGCGCGGCCGCTGGGAGCCGATGATCTGGGACGTCGCCTCCGGCGAGGAGATCGACCTCGCGCTCGACCTGCCGGGCGACGTGTCCGCCGAGTGGTACCCGGACGGCTCCGGGCTGCTCGTGGTCCACAGCTTCGAGGCGCGCAGCGGCCTGTTCCGCTTCGACCTCGCGACGCGCTCGCTGATCGAGATCGAGACCCCGGCGGGTTCGGTGTCGGGGGCGACGGCACGGCCCGACGGCACGGTGGAGTACCTGTGGTCGTCGGCGGCCAGCCCCTCCGAGGTGCGCTCCACGACGGGCGAGGTCGTGCTCGACCCTCCCGGGTTCAAGGCGCCGGGGTCCGTGCCGGTGCGGGACGCCTGGGTGGAGGGGCCCGGCGGCCGCATCCACGCCCTGGTCCAACGCCCGGCGGGCGACGGCCCGTTCCCCACCCTCTTCGAGATCCACGGCGGGCCGACCTGGCACGACAGCGACTCGTTCGCGTCCGGTCCCGCGGCCTGGATCGACCACGGCTACGCGGTGGTCCGGGTCAACTACCGCGGCTCCACGGGGTACGGGCGGGCCTGGACCGACGCGCTCAAGCACCGGGTCGGGCTCATCGAGCTGGAGGACATCGCGGCGGTCCGCGACTGGGCGGTCGCCTCGGGCCTCGCCGACCCCGCGCGCCTCATCCTGGCGGGCGGCTCCTGGGGCGGCTACCTCACGCTGCTCGGCCTCGGCACGCAGCCGGACGCGTGGGCGCTGGGGCTCGCGGCGGTGCCGGTCGCGGACTACGTCACGGCGTACCACGACGAGATGGAAGCCCTGAAGGCGATGGACCGGACGCTCCTCGGCGGCACCCCGGACGAGGTCCCGGACCGCTTCCGGGCCTCGTCGCCCCTGACGTACGTCGACGCCGTGCGGGCGCCGGTCTACATCTCCGCGGGGGTGAACGATCCGCGCTGTCCGATCCGGCAGGTGGAGAACTATGTGGACCGGCTCGCTGCGCGGGGGGCGGCGCACGAGGTCTACCGCTACGACGCGGGGCACGGCTCGCTGGTGGTGGAGGAACGCATCAAGCAGGTCCGCCTGGAACTCGCCTTCGCGGCCCGCCACCTGGCGCCCTGAAAACACCCTGGGGCTCCGCCCCAGACCCCGGGAGGCCCCACCCCACCCCTTCCCGAAACCCGCCGGGGGTTGGAAAGAGGTGAAGCCGGTTTTCCTGGGGCTCCGCCCCAGACCCCGTATCGCACCTGAAGGGCGCTCGTCCTCAAACGCCGGACGGGCTGAAGATGCCAGTACTGGCCGGCACCAGCCCTGCTAGGGGCGCGGGGAACTGCGCGACCAGCCACGCACGGCCCGCAGCCGAACCGACCGGCCGGGGGCCCGGGGCCAAGGCCCCGGGGGGGCTTGCGGGGACCCCGCAGCCCCACCCCCCGGCAGGATTCCGTACCGTGGGGTGTGTGTACCGGTTCCTGCTCACACCCCGCTGGTGGGGAATCCACGTCTTCGTCCTGCTCGCCATCCCCGTCTGCATCTTCATGGGCAGCTGGCAGCTGGGCCGCTTCGAGGACCGCGTGCAGTCCCACGAAGCGGCCGAGAAGGCGCCCGACCCCGCCACGCAGAAGGCCGAACCGCTCGCCGGACTGCTCCCCGTGGACCAGCGCACCTCCGGCCGCCCCGCCGAGGCGCGCGGACGGTACGCCGAGCAGTTCCTGGTGCCCGACCGCGAGGTCGACGGCAAGTCGGGCAGCTATGTGCTGACTCTGCTGCGCACCGACGGCGGCAAGGCGCTGCCCGTCGTACGGGGCTGGATCCCGCAGGGCGCCAAGGCTCCGGCCGCGCCCGCCGGCGAGGTCGACGTCACCGGCGTACTGCAGGCCTCCGAGAACGCCGGCTCCGACGGGGTGCACGCGCAGGGCGGCCTCCCGCAGGGCCAGGTCGGCATGATCAGCGCGGCGGCCCTGGTCAACCTGGTGCCGTACCAGGTGTACGACGCCTGGGTGACGCTGCCCGGCGCCGACGCCGGGATGACCCCCGTACCCGCCAGCGCCCCGCAGAACAGCGGGCTCGACCTGAAGGCGTTCCAGAACCTCGGCTACACCGGCGAGTGGTTCGTCTTCGCCGGGTTCGTGGTCTTCATGTGGTTCCGCCTCGTACGCCGCGAGGCGGAGGCCCTGGAGGACGCCGAGCTCGGCCTCGCCCCCGAGGCGGAGAACGAAACCGCGACGGATGACGCCCCGGCCGCATCTGCCTCGCTTCAATAAGAGCCACGAAAAAAAGGGGGGCCCGCCATCAGGCGGGCCCCCTTCGTGCTCCTCCCCCTCCGCGAACGAGGAGCCGTCCCGAATACTTCGCTTCCGACCAGGGCTACTGCTGCGGGGCCACCGACGGTGTTCCCGCGTCCAGCACGCCCGTCTTGTAGATCGTTCCGGCGCACGCGTTGGGGATCTTCGCCTCCGCGGACGGGGCGCCCGGCTCGGCGACGTGGGTCACCGCGACCGTGCCGTCCGCCGTGGCGGTGGGCGAGCCGCCGTCCGCGCCGAGCTGGGCGGTCTGGCCGCCGGCGGCCGTCGTCGGGGAGACGATCCCGCTGGTGCTGCCGGAGCTGCCGTTCGACGGGCTCGGGTCGGGCGACGGCGGGGCCTTGGGGCAGGTGTCCGACGGCACCCAGGCGAACCGCACCTCGTACGCCGCGGCCGGCTTGAGGACCAGGCGGGTGGTGTCCTGCGAGGGGTCGGGGAGGCCGGGGGCGGGGTCGCCCGCCGCGTGCTCGACGACGGTGATCTTCGCCGGGTTGGCCGCGCCCTGCGCCTGCACGTTGAACTTGCCGGCGCCGCCGATCGCGCACTGCTTGTTGGACGCGTTCACGATGCGGAACGCGCCGTAGACCTTGCCGGTCGAGTCGGGTTTGCCGACGCTCGCCGACTTCACGCTCAGCTCGCCCGCCTCGCACACCGGCGAGTTCGCCTGCACGGGCCCGCTGCCCGCCCCGGTCGCACCGCCGGCGCTGGCTCCGGTCGTGCCCTTGCTGGGCTGCGGCGTACGGCCCGTGCTGTCGGGCGGGCCGGACCGGCTGTCGACGCCGGAGGGCGGGGTGCTCTCCTGCACGTCGTCCGAGGTGCCGGAAGCGGAGTCCGAGGTGCCGTGCGTCCGCTCGCCGTGTCCGGCGACGGCGGGCTGGTCGCCCGCGCTGCCCGAGGTGTTGGCGACGTGGATGAACGCCGGTACGGCGGTGGCCACCAGGAGCGCGGCCGCGACCGAGCCGACGACGGCCTGCCGCTTGCGGGCCCGCCGCACGGGCACCGCGGCCCGCAGGTGGTCGAGCGCCCCCTCCGAGGGTGTGAGGTCATCCACCGCGCCGTGCAGCAGCCTGCGCAGCGCGAGTTCGTCGGCCGTGTCCGCGCCCGCGGAAGCGGGCGGGAGGCCGAAGGGGGGAGTGCCGGTGCTGTTCTTTTCCGGCGTTTTGTCCACGAATCCGTATCCAGTCAGGTCGTTCAGGTCATTCCTGGGCCGCTGGTCCGGCCCGCTTTTCTCGTGCTCCCCATGGGCGCCACGCTCTCCGTGGACGCCACGCTCTGCGTAGGCACCCTGTTCCCCATGAGTGCCGCCGTCCCCCGGCCGCCCGTCGCCGTTCCGGTCGGGCCCCGTCATGCCGGTGCCTCCATGGCGATCCGCAGGGCGGCGATGCCCCGCGATCCGTACGCCTTCACCGAGCCCAGGGATATCCCGAGCGTCTCGGCGACCTGAGCCTCCGTCATGTCCGCGAAGTACCGCAGCACGAGCACCTCGCGCTGGCGGCGCTGGAGCCCGCGCATCGCCTTGATCAGCGCGTCGCGCTCCAGCTGGTCGTACGCGCCCTCCTCTGCGCTCGCCATGTCGGGCATCGGCTTGGAGAGCAGCTTGAGCCCGAGGATGCGGCGGCGCAGCGCGGACCGCGACAGGTTGACGACGGTCTGGCGCAGGTAGGCGAGGGTCTTCTCCGGCTCGCGCACCCGGCTGCGCGCCGAGTGGACCCGGATGAACGCCTCCTGCACCACGTCCTCGCAGGAGGCGGTGTCGTCCAGGAGCAGGGCCGCGAGGCCGAGCAGCGAGCGGTAGTGCGCGCGGTAGGTCTCGGTGAGGTGATCGACAGTGGTGCCGGCCGCCATGACCTCGTCAGCGCTCTCGCGCGAGGGCGCCTGGGAGGGTACGCGGGCCGGACGGGTGGCGGGCATGGGCGCGATCACCGGCATGCCGCCGGGCGCACCGAGGCGCCGACGCGGGCGGACGACCGTGCCACCGCGTGCCGGTACCGCTCGGAAATCGAGTACCTCTGCCACGCCTGTTGGACACGTTCCTCCCCGTCAGGGTTGTACGCGTACGACACTGTTTTTGGCGGTGCACCACATGCCCTCATCCGTACCCGCTCTTCCCCAATGCCCCGATTTTTACGGCACCTTGAGGGGCGACCGCATAGACGCTCCATGCCGGACTGCGGTTGCAGGGACACGGAAATGAATCGTGTAACAAGGCGTTGGCGCAGTTCAAGTGATACAGACCAGCGACTTGCTCACAGAGCGTTCACAGATCCTACAAATCGGTGGACCTCATCGTGCGGTGAATTCGCGGGCCGCCAGCTCGGCGATGTGCGCGGCGTTCAGGGCCGTGCCCTTGCGGAGGTTGTCACCGCAGACGAAAAGTTCCAGTACGTGCGGATCGTCCGGCGAACTGCGCACCCGGCCCACCCACGTGGGGTCGGTGCCGACCACGTCCGCGGGCGTCGGGAACTCTCCGACGGCCGGGTTGTCGAAGAGCACCACACCCGGCGCGGTCGCCAGGATCTCGTGGGCCCGCGCCACGTCCACCTCGTTCTCGAAGCGGGCGTGCACCGACACCGAGTGCGTGGTGACGACCGGGACCCGCACACAGGTCGCGGCCACCGGAAGCCGCGGCAGGTCCAGCAGTTTGCGCAGTTCGTCCCGGAGTCCGAGTTCCTGCGAGGACCAGCCTCCCTCGGCGAGCTCCCCGGCCCACGGCACCACGTTCAGCGCGACCGGCGCAGCGAACGGCCCGAGGTCGTCGCCGACGGCCCGGCGCACATCGCCCGGACTCGTACCGAGCCCGGTCCCGGCCACCAGCGAGATCTGCCGGCGCAGCGCCTCGACCGCGGCCTGCCCCTCGCCGCTGACCGCCTCGTACGTGGAGAGCACCAGCTCGCTCAGGCCGAACTCGGCGTGCAGCGCGCCCACCGTCACGATCATGGCGAGGGTGGTGGGGTGCGGGCTCGCGACGATGCCGCGCGGACGCATCCGTACGGCATGGGGATTGAGCTCCGGCACGACCAGCGGCACGTCCGGGTCCATCCGGAAGGCGGCCGAACTGTCCACCACCACCGCGCCCTTGGCGGCCGCGACCGGCGCCCAGCGGGCGGCGATCTCGTCGGGGGCGAGGAAGACGACGACGTCGGCCCCGTCCAGGGCCTCCTCGCTCAGCGCGAGGACCTCGCACTCCTCGCCCCGTACGAGCAGCTTGCGGCCGGCCGAGCGCGCGGACGCGACGAGCCGGACCTCGCCCCAGACATCGGCGTGCTGGGACAGGATCTGGAGCATCACCGAACCGGCGCCCCCGGTCGCTCCGACGACCGTGAGTGCCGGTCTGCGGGTCATCGCCCGGTGCCTCCGTAGACGACGGCCTCGTCGCTGTCGGAGTCGAGACCGAAGGCGGTGTGCACGGCGCGCACGGCCTCGTTCACGTCGTCGGCGCGGGTCACGACCGAGATGCGGATCTCGGAGGTCGAGATCAGCTCGATGTTGACGCCCGCGTCGGAGAGGGCCTCGAAGAAGCCCGCCGTGACGCCCGGGTTGGTCTTCATGCCGGCGCCGACGAGGGAGATCTTGGCGATCTGGTCGTCGTAGCGCAGCGACTCGAAGCCGATGGCCGGCTTGGACCGCTCCAGGGCGTCGATGGCCTTGCGGCCCTCGGCCTTGGGCAGCGTGAACGAGATGTCGGTGAGTCCCGTCGACGCGGCGGAGACGTTCTGCACCACCATGTCGATGTTGATCTCGGCGTCCGCGATGGTGCGGAAGATCGCCGCGGCCTCGCCCGGCTTGTCGGGCACCCCGACGACCGTGACCTTCGCCTCGGAGACGTCGTGGGCGACTCCGGAGATGATGGCGTGCTCCACCTGCTGGCCTTCCGACTGGGAACGTGGTTCGTTGCTGACCCAGGTGCCCTGAAGTCCGCTGAAGGACGACCGCACGTGGATCGGGATGTTGTAACGGCGGGCGTACTCGACGCACCGGTGCAGGAGCACCTTGGAGCCGGACGCGGCCAGCTCCAGCATGTCCTCGAAGGAGATCCAGTCGATCTTCTTCGCCTTCTTCACGACGCGGGGGTCCGCGGTGAAGACGCCGTCGACGTCCGTGTAGATCTCACAGACCTCGGCGTCGAGCGCGGCCGCGAGGGCGACGGCGGTGGTGTCGGACCCGCCGCGGCCGAGCGTGGTGATGTTCTTGCCCTCCTGGCTGACGCCCTGGAACCCGGCGACGATGGCGATGTTGCCCTCGTCGATCGAGGTCCGGATGCGGCCCGGGGTGACGTCGATGATCCGCGCTTTGTTGTGGACCGAGTCGGTGATGACACCGGCCTGGCTGCCCGTGAACGACTGGGCCTGGTGGCCCAGGTTTTTGATCGCCATGGCGAGCAGTGCCATGGAGATCCGCTCTCCGGCGGTCAGCAGCATGTCGAATTCCCGCCCGGCAGGCATGGGTGACACCTGCTCCGCGAGCTCGATCAACTCATCCGTCGTGTCGCCCATCGCGGAAACCACGACGACCACCTGGTGGCCGGTCTTCTTGGCTTCCACGATCCGCTTGGCGACGCGCTTGATGCCCTCGGCATCGGCAACGGAGGAGCCTCCGTACTTCTGCACGACAAGGCCCACGTGCGCTCCTCGCTCAGTTCATTACTGCGGTCGGCTCAGTCTAACGAGCGGGCCGGATTCGCCCGCGCCGTATCACTTCGTGAGATGTCCCGCTCACGACTTGATCACCGGGCGTTGTCCGATCCGCTCGCGAGATCCGCCTGCCCCTGCATGGCCGTTGTACGCGACTTTGTGGCCGGGGTCACAAACGCCGGACCAACGGGGGCAAACCGGACCCCCGCGCCAACTCCCGTACGCGCAGGCCTACTTGAGGTCGCGCAGGCCCAGTGGGCCCGCCAGCTCCTCGACCATGACGCGGCCCGCCTCCTCCTCCAGGGCGTCCTCCGCCAGGTCCTCGTCCGTGTCGAGCCCGTCCAGGGCTTCGAGCGGCTGGTTGAGGCGGACGTGCGCGACCAGGGACTGCAGCGCGCGCAGCGCGGCGGAGGCCGTCGAGCCCCAGTTGGAGAAGTACGAGAACTGCCACCACCACAGGGCCTCGGTGGTGCGGCCCGCGCGGTAGTGGGCCAGGCCGTGGCGCAGGTCGGTGACGACGTCGGCGAGGTCGTCGGAGATCCGGCACGGCACCGGCGCCTTGCGGGGCTCGTACGGGTCGAAGACCTCGGAGTACACGTCGATGGGTTCCAGGAGGCGGGCGAACCGCTCGCGCAGCTCGTCGACGTCGGCCTCCGGGCCCAGGTCCGGCTCGTACCGCTCGTCCGGGACGATGTCCTCGTGCGCGCCGAGCCGGCCGCCGGCGAGGAGCAGCTGGGAGACCTCCAGGAGGAGGAACGGCACGGCGCTGTCGGGCTCGTCGCCCTTGGCCACTTCCGTGACCGCGACGATGAAGGACTCGACCTGGTCGGCGATCTGGACCGCGAAGGAGTCCGGGTCCTGGGTGGTCGCGTGCAGCGTTGCGTCAGACATCGAGTTGACCTTCCTCGTACCCCTCGTGGGCGTCATACATCGAGCAGCCGCCTTCCTTCGAAGGCCCGGCCCAGGGTGACCTCGTCGGCGTATTCGAGGTCGCCGCCCACCGGCAGGCCGCTGGCGAGCCGAGTGACCCTGAGGCCCATGGGCTTGATCATGCGGGCGAGGTACGTCGCGGTGGCCTCGCCCTCCAGGTTCGGGTCGGTGGCCAGGATCAGCTCGGTGACCGAGCCGTCCGCCAGGCGGGCGAGCAGCTCGCGGATGCGCAGGTCGTCCGGGCCGACGCCCTCGATCGGGCTGATGGCGCCGCCGAGCACGTGGTAGCGGCCGCGGAACTCGCGGGTCCGCTCGATGGCCACGACGTCCTTGGGCTCCTCCACGACGCAGATGACCGTCTGGTCGCGGCGCGGGTCGCGGCAGATGTTGCACCGCTCCTCCTGCGCCACGTTGCCGCACACCGCGCAGAACCGGACCTTGTCCTTGACTTCCAGGAGGGCGTGCGCGAGGCGGCGCACGTCGATCGGCTCGGCCTGCAGGATGTGGAAGGCGATCCGCTGCGCGCTCTTGGGACCGACGCCGGGCAGCCTGCCCAGTTCGTCGATGAGGTCCTGAACCACGCCTTCGTACAACGGAACGCCTCTCGTGGGTTTTCTGACGCCTACGGTAGTTGCTGTGCGTCCGCCTCAGTAGGTCAGGCGCACGGGTACGTCCGCGCGGGCGGGCGCACGCCGGTGGCCCGGTCCTAGAACGGCAGGCCCGGCATGCCGCCGAGGCCCTGCGCCAGCGGGCCCAGCTTCTGCTGCTGGAGCTGCTGCGCGTTCTCGTTGGCGGCCTGCACGGCCGCGACGACGAGGTCCGCGAGGGTCTCGGTGTCCTCCGGGTCGACCGCCTTCGGGTCGATGACCAGGGCGCGCAGCTCGCCCGAGCCGGTCACGGTCGCCTTGACGAGACCGCCGCCGGCCTGTCCTTCGACCTCGGTCGCCGCGAGCTCCTCCTGGGCAAGGGCGAGGTCCTGCTGCATCTTCTGGGCCTGCTGGAGAAGCTGCTGCATGTTGGGCTGGCCACCACCAGGGATCACGTTTCACTCCAGGTTTTGGTAAGGCGGGCCGGTAGGACGGCTGCCGCTTTCGGCACTCCGAGCCTACGTGGTCGACAGGCGCCCTGCTCCGCAACTCTTTCGAGTGATGCGGTGCGCATTCCTATACCTGATCAAGGGACACTTCCGGGCGGAAATACCTGGATATCGCCCGCCGGGCCCACCATTCGGCGGTAGGAATGGCGATCGGGTGCGTCAGTACGCGTCAATACGCACGCGCGCACCGGGGATGGCCGCACTGCGGCACGGCCTTTACTACGTCCAGTACACGTCCAGTACGTCCAGATACACATCCAGGTGCCCGTACGTCACTCGATGTCACAGAGGGTCACAGCAGCAGTGCGGAGGGAGCGGCCGGGTGAGCCAGCCGGACATGCAGCCCGAGGGGCCCCCGGGCCAGGCCCGGCGGGACGAGGGCGCGCAGACGGGCGATCTGACCGGGCGGCCGTTCCCGCTCGGCGACTGGGGCGAGCCGGCCGAACGTCTCGACGCGCTGTACCGCTGGGTCGAGGACGGCGCCCTGCGCACCGCGGACTGGTACCTCGCCGACCGGCTCTGGAAGCGCCGCGGCGCCCGCGCCCTGCGCTGCGGCACGGCGAGCGGCGCGATCGCGGGGGCCGTGCTTCCGCTCGTCGACCTGACCGGCACCCTGGAGGGCGCCGCGGGCTGGGGCTATCTGTGTCTGCTGCTCGGCGCCGCCTGCATGGCCTGCGACCGCTACTTCGGGCTCACCTCGGGCTGGATGAGGGACGTCGCCACCGCCCAGGCCGTACAGCGCAGGCTCCAGACCCTCCAGTTCGACTGGGCGTCGGAGAGCGTGCGCGAGGTGCTCGGGCCCACCGAGGGCACCGCGAGCGAGGCGGCCGAGCGGTGCCTGGCGGTGCTGCGCCGGTTCACCGAGGACGTGACCGAGCTGGTCCGCTCGGAGACGGCGGACTGGATGGTGGAGTTCCGCTCGGGGCCCGCGCCGCTCGTCATGCAGACCCTGAGCGCGGCCGCCCCGCGCACGGACGGCGCCCCCGGTCCCGGCCGCTTCCCGCTCCCCCCGGCCGCCCGCCCGAACATGCCGCGCCAGCGGCCGCCGGAGGGGCCGCGCTGAACGTCGGGGCGCCGGGGGCGGGGTCTGGGCCCCTCGGCCGAAGGCGGTCGTCCTGCTCAGCTGAAGATGATCATCGAGCCCTGGGCGAGGCTGCGGGTCGCCGCCGCGTGCAGCCCGAGCCACACGTGCCGCTCGCGCGCGAAGGGGCTCTCGTCGTACGGGATGGGTCCGGCCGGTTCTTCCAGTGAGGTGGGCCGGTCCGGCGGGGCGGGTGCGGTCGGCGGGTTGGCCGGATCTATTCCGATCGCGGGCCCCACGAACTCCAGCTCCCGCAGCAGCCCCTGAGCGGAACCGAGCGGTCCGCCGCCCGCGAGGAGCTCCTCGTTGGAGAGCGGGATCGCGAAGTCGACCGGGACGTAGGCACCCGCGTGGTCGTAGTGCCACACCAGGTGCGACTGCTGGGCGGTCGCCTCGAACATCTCCAGGAGCTGCTCGTAGTCGCCGCCGAGCTCGTCGACGGGCGTGACCGCGAGGCCGCACAGCTGGAGGAGGTAGGCCCGGCGCAGGAAGTGCAGCGCGTCGTAGTCGAACCCCGCGACAGGTGCCACGTCACCGGACAGGCCCGGCATGTACGCGAAGACCGGTACGGGCGGGAGCCCGGCGTCGCCGAGCGCCTTGTCGTACGAGGCGATCTCCTCCGCGAACGGGTTGTCGGGGCTGTGGCACAGCACATCGACGAGGGGGACCAGCCACAGGTCACAGGCCAAGACGGGCTCGCTCTCAACTCGTTTCGTGCGATGGTCGGGACAGCGTAGTGCGCCGGGCACGCCGCGCGAAGAGTGCCCGTCAACTCCTGATGCGGGGTGACCGGATCCCCCCGCGCCCCGGTCGGGAGGGTTTACCCACCAACCCGTCCGTTACTCGGATGCTCGCACTTGAGCACGCCCCGGATGCGGAACGTGTCACCGGACCGACGACACGTCCCAGATCCACACCCCGCCCACCTTCGTGCCCTCGCGGCCGAGCAGCCGGGTCACCGTCTCGTACAGCTCGGGCGCCTGCGGCTGGGGGGCGAGGACGAGGACGCCCGCGTGCCAGTACGCGAGGTCCGCGCGGGCCTGGTTCTGCCAGTCCGTGCCGATGTCCGGGATGGGCTTGCCGGCGCGGATGTCGCCGAACAGGTTCGACGTCCAGCGCGGGGAGGCCCCGTAGATGCCGATGCGGTCCGGGCCCCAGGGGCCGTTGAAGTAGCCGCCGGGCACGGAGAAGCCGAGGCCCGTCGACGACTGCCAGTGCAGGGCCTCCGCCGAGCCGGGGTCGGGGAGCGGCACCGGGACCAGGGACTCCCCCGGCTTCACGTACTTCTTCCACATGCCCGACGCGATGAACTCGGGCACCTCGGGGCGCGCGTCGGTCGGGAACGACGTCGGGACGATCGGGAGCAGGGCCAGCGCGATCGCCGTGAAGCCGGCCGCCCGCGTCGCCCGGACCCGGCTGAGCGCGAGGCGTCCCGCGCCGAGCGCGACCAGCGCGCCGAGCACCGGCGCGCAGATCATCGCGACCCGGCCCTCGATCACCGACTCGAAGAGCGGCTTGTGCGCGAGGAGCTTCCAGGGGCCCGGGAGGACCACGTCCGTGTACGGGACGCGGATCTTCTGGCCGAGCGAGAGGACCGCGGCCGCCACACCCGTGAACGCCAGCGCCTTGACCTCGGGCCGCCGCCACAGGCGTACGACGAGCGCGAAGGCGAGGGCCACCAGCGGCCAGCCGTAGAACGCGTTCTGTTCGGTGCGGTTGAGGGCCAGCTTGTCGGCGGTCGCGTCGTCGCCCATCAGCGAGCGCCCCGCGAACTCGATCAGCGCGAGCGGCGAATTGCCCGCGTTGTCGCCGTGCAGCACGCTGTGATAGCTCTGCGCCCCCGCGAACTGCCGGTAGAGCGGGTACGCGATGAGCACCAGGCACACCCCGAGCGCGTACCCGAGCCCCTTGGCCAGCGGTCGCACGGCCGCACGCGCGACATCGCGCCGGGCCAGCGCGTACGACAGCGCGAACAGGGCCATGCCCAGCGAGGCGAGCAGCAGCACCTCCTCGCCGAGGAAGATCTGGTACGCCGTGAACAGGCCCAGGATCAGCCCGTCGCGGCGCACGTCCCGGCCCTCGCACAGCCGCAGCGCGCGGTCGATGATCACCGGGATCATGAACAGGACGCAGAAGTTCGGGTGCGCGTTGGCGTGCGAGATCATCGGCGGCGCGAAGGCCGCGAGCGCCCCGCCGAGCCCGGCCGCCCACCGGTTCCCGGTCACCCGGCGCGCGAAGAGCCAGTACCAGGCGTACGCGGTCGCGGATATCCCCAGGGTGAGGATGAGCGCCCAGGTGACGGTCGGCCCGAAGGCGAGCGTGATCGGGGTGAACGGCACGGACAGGCCCAGCATCGGGGTGTTGCCCATGAGGTTCACGCCGTCGGGGAAGTTCTGGACGTCTGTGAACAGCGGGTCGCGCAGGTGGGTCACGTTGTCCGCGGTGACCGAGAAGAACCACTCCCACTGGTTCTGGTCCTGCATCGAGTCGGTGAGGTAGCTCCGCCCGAGGTCGCCCCACAGGTTCTTGTAGAGCAGTACGCAGGACAGCAGATACAGGGCGCCGAGCACCAGGTCGACGCGGCGGACCGCGCGCGCCTTGAGGCGGGCCAGCTCCCACAGCACCTTGCCGTAGTCCGCGGCGCCCACCTTCGAGCCGTCCTGGTGCGACCAGCGCACCGGCACCTCGGACACCGCCCAGCCCTTGCGGCGGAAGAACTGGAGTATTTCGACGTCGATGCCCCAGCCGTCCAGGCGCGCGTCGGAGAACGCGGCGCGGGCCTTCTCGCCGTCGAACAGCTTGAAGCCGCACTGGGTGTCGCGGATGCCGGGGACGGCGACGGCCCTGATGAGCCGGTTGCCCATCCGGCCGAGCACCTCGCGCAGCCGGCTCTGGTGGACCTCGATGCGAGCCTCGGGGTGGGCGCGCGAGCCGATCGCGGCGGCCGTCTCGCCCTCGGTCATCGCCTTGGCGAGGTGGTCCAACTCCTCTATGGGGGTGGCCAGATCGGCGTCCGTGATCAGGACGCGGCGTCCGTAGGAGGCGAGCACCCCGAGCCGCAGCGCGTGGCCCTTGCCGCGGTTGCTCTCGCTGACGACGACGTTGATGCGGGGGTCGACGGCGGCGGCCTCGCGGGCCACCCGCACGGTCTCGTCCGCGGAGCCGTCGTCGACGACTATGAGTTCCCAGCTGCAGCTGTCGCCGAGGTGGTCCCGGATCGCCTCCAGGGTGGGCGCGAGACGCTGCTCCTCGTTGTACGCGGGGACGACAACGCTCAGTTCGACCTGTCCGGCCGGTTCGTTGATCACCGGGGCAGCCGCTCCGCCCACATCAGGGATTCGTCGTTGTAGGCGGCGATCAGCAAGCGGGCCTCTTCGAAGTCGCCCCGGGCGAGCGCGGAGACGACCTCGCCGTGCCCGGTCCACAGCCAGTCGCTGAGGTCGCAGTGGGAGCGCAGGTACGGGACCGCGAACACCCAGCTCTGCATGCGCAGCCGGTGCAGGAAGTCGGAGATGTAGGTGTTGCCGGCGAGCGCGCACAGCTCCCGCCAGAACCGCAGGTCGTAGCCGACCAGGATGTTCAGGTCACCGCCGCGCGCGGCCCGCGCGGCCTCCTCGCCCCGGCGGCGTACCGAGACGAGGGCCGGTCCGTACGCCTCCAGGGAGCCGGGGACCGCGGCCCGCCGGAATATCCCGTCGACCACCAGGGCCCGCGCCTCGACGATGCCCTTGTAGTCCTCGACGGAGAAGACCCGTACGCGGAAGCCGCGGTGCTGGTCGGAGTCGAGCAGGCCCTGTGCGCAGAGGTCGACGAGCGCCTCGCGCACAGGCGTGGCGGAGACGCCGTACTGCTCGGCTATCTGCTTGACCGTGAACTCCTCGCCGGGCTGCATACGCCCCGCGAGCACTTCGTCACGGAGCGCGTCCGCGATCTGTTGTCGGAGGGTGCTGCGGGTGACCGCTCCGCTAGCGGGCATGACTCGCTCCCCTCCTCCGGCTTCGGGCCACCCTATGGGGTGCCCGGAAACCGGACAAAGGAGAGCGGGCTTTTGCCGCTGGATCGGGACAGAAGCGTCACACGGTGTGCTGGTCAGCCACCGTCAGTGCCTCGTCGAGCACGGCGAGGCCTTCCTTGGCCTCCGCCTCGGTGATGTTGCAGGGCGGCACGACGTGGGTGCGGTTCATGTTGATGAACGGCCACAGACCGTTCTTCTTGCACGCGGCGCCGAACGCGGCCATCGGCGCGTTGTCCGCTCCGCTCGCGTTGTACGGCACGAGCGGCTCGCGCGTCTCCTTGCTGCGGACGAGCTCCAGGGCCCAGAACACGCCCATGCCGCGCACCTCGCCGACCGAGGGGTGCCGTTCGGCGATCTCGCGCAGGCCCGGCTCCAGGACGGTCGCTCCGATGTGGGCGGCCTGGTCGACGACGCCCTCCTCCTCCATCACGTTGATGGTGGCGACGGCCGCGGCGCAGGCCAGCGGGTGCCCGGAGTAGGTGAGCCCGCCGGGGAAGGGCCGGTGCTCGAAGGTCTCGGCGATGTTCTGGCTGATGGCGACGCCACCCAGCGGCACATATCCGGAGTTGACGCCCTTGGCGAAGGTCATGAGGTCCGGTACGACGTCGAAGTGCTCGGAGGCGAACCACTTGCCGGTCCGGCCGAACCCGGCCATGACCTCGTCCAGGACGAGCACGATCTTGTACTTGTCGCAGAGCTCGCGCACGCCGGGCAGGTAGCCGGGCGGCGGCGTCATGATGCCGGCCGTGCCGGGCACCGACTCCAGGATGATCGCGGCGATGGTCGCCGGGCCCTCGAAGGCGATGGTCTCCTCAAGGTGCTTCAGGGCCCGCGCGCACTCCTCCGCCTCGGTCGTGGCGTGGAAGGGCGAGCGGTACAGGAACGGCGCCCAGAACCGGGTGACGCCCGCCGAGCCGCTGTCGGAGGCCCAGCGCCGCGGGTCGCCGGTGAGGTTGATCGCCGTGTTCGTACCGCCGTGGTACGAGCGGTAGGCGCTCATCACCTTGTGGCGGCCCGTGTGCAGGCGGGCCATGCGGATGGCGTTCTCGACGGCCTCCGCACCACCGTTGGTGAAGAAGATCTTGTCGAGGTCCCCGGGGGTGCGCTCGGCGATCAGCCGGGCCGCCTCCGAGCGGGCCTCCACGGCGAACGCGGGCGCGAAGGTCGTCATCTTCGCGGCCTGCTCCTGGATCGCGGCGACGACCTTCGGGTGCTGGTACCCGATGTTGGTGAAGACGAGCCCGCTGGTGAAGTCGAGGTAGCGGTTGCCGTCGTAGTCCCAGAAGTAGGACCCCTCCGCGCCGGCCACGGCGAGCGGGTCGATCAGGCCCTGGGCGGACCAGGAGTGGAACACGTGCGCACGGTCGGCGGCCTTCACTGCCGCGCCGGCCTGAGGATCGGGGATGCCTTGAGGGGTCATGCTTCCAGGGTAAGGACGCGCAGGTGGGAGCGGCCATGGCCATCTTGTACACCGAGACCTTCCAGGCTCGGCAAGGTGTCGGGGCTCCGCCTCACCCGGGCCCCTCCCCGGCCGCCGCGCGGGCGGTCACGAGCCCCGACTCGTAGGCCGCGATGACCGCCTGGGCGCGGTCCCGGACGGCGAGCTTGTCGAAGATCCTCGTGATGTGGTTCTTGACCGTGGACGGGCTCAGCTCCAGGGCGCGGGCGATCTCGGTGTTGTCGAGGCCGGTGGCCATCAGCCGCCACACCTCGACCTCGCGGGGCGTGAGCTCTCCGAGTCCCGTCGGGGCGGGCCGCGGATCGCGGGGCGCGGTGACGAAGGTGGAGATCAGCCGGGTGAGCAGGCGCGGCGCGACCGCGGCCTCGCCCGCGTGGACGGTACGGATCGCCGCGCTCAGGTCCTCCGGCGAGCTGTCCTTGGGCAGGAACCCGTAGGCCCCGGCGCGCAGCGCGCCCACCACGTACTCGTCCATGTCGAAGGTGCTCAGCGCGAGGACCCGGCTGCCAGGCACGGCGGCGGCGAGCTCGCCGGTCGCCGCGACCCCGTCGAGTACGGGCATCCGGATGTCCATCACGACGACGTCGGGGCGCAGCCGGCGGGCCAGGGCGACGGCCTGCGCGCCGTTCTCGGCCTCCCCGACCACCTCGAAGGACGGGTCGGGAGACAGGATCAGCGACAGGCCACGCCGCACGAGTGGCTGGTCGTCGGCGATGAGCACCCTGATCGGAGCCTCGGTCATGGGCGTACTCCTTCTTGCTCGGCTTCTCGCTCGACGGCCGCCTCGTCCGGGGGGAGGGGCAGCTCGGCCAGCACGGCGAACCCGCCGTCGGCCCGGGGCCCGGCGGTGAGGGTGCCGCCGTGCAGGGCGACGCGCTCGCGCATGCCGATGAGCCCGTACCCGCCGGAGCCGGGATGCGGGGGTGACGCACCCCCGCCGTCGTCCAACACCTCGACGGTTACGTGCTGTTGACGGTACGTCAGCCGTACGGAGGCGTGGGCGGACCCGGCGTGCTTGCGGGCGTTGGTGAGGGCCTCCTGGACGACCCGGAAGACCGTGAGACCGACGGTCGGCGGCAGCGGGCGCGGCGGCCCGTGGACACTGAACTCGGCCGACAGTCCGCCGAGTTGGGCCTCGTCGACCAGACGGTCGAGGTCGTCGGCGCCGGGCTGCGGCTGGGCCGGCGCGGATTCCGGCTCGTCTCCGGCCCGCAGTACGTCGAGGAGCTGGCGCATCTCACCGAGCGCGAGCCGCCCGGAGGCCTCCATGGTGACCAGGGCGTCCCGGGCCACCTCGGGGCGGGCGAGGTTGGCGCGGGCGCCGCCGGCCATGAGCTGCATGGTGGTGATGTGGTGGGCCACGATGTCGTGCAACTCCCGTGCGATGCGGCGGCGTTCGTCGGCCACGGCGCGGTCGGCGAGGAGCCGGCGATTGGCGTCCACCTCGCGCTGCCAGCGGCCGACGGCCAGGGCGGCGCCGACGACGATGAGCGGCGAGAGGATCGCGGAGAGGGCCTCCTGCCAGGGCGGAAACCGCCCACCGCTCTGGCTGAGCAGGCTCGCCGCGGCCGTCACGAAGACCGCGCCCGCCGCGACCCGGCCGCTGCGGGCCCGGGCGACCGAGTACAGGGCGACCATGAGAACGGCCCCGAAGTGGGTGGAGAGCGGCAGGGCGAGGGACGCCGCCGAGTCGAGGACGAGGACGGCGGCGAGGGTGGCGACGGGGTGGGTGCGCCGGGCGAGCAGGGGCACGGCGGCCAGCGCGACGAGCAGGAACCCGGCGACGCTGACGCCGCGCTGCCCGCCGGGGTCACTGACGAAGACGTAGCTGAGGAGGTTGATGGCACAGGAGGCCCCGGCCACGAGGGCGTCGTTGCGGGTCCAGGGGGGTTGGGGGGTGCGGGGCGGCTCGGGGTTGTCGGGGCGGAGGGGTGGGAGTTTCCGGGCCGCGCCGGGACCGCCGCCCGGCACACCCTCGGTCTCGCCGGGCCGGGCATCGGGCGACTCCCCCGCGCCACCGGCCCCGGTGCCCGGCGCCTCGCCCCGCCCCACGTGTCGCAGCCCGCGCATGCCTGTTCCCCTCTGTCCGTCCCGGCCAGCGTGTCACGGCCCTCCCCCTGTCGGCATCGGCGCCGGGTCCCGCCCCGGCCCAGGACCACGGTCCTGGTCACCGCCCCGCAGGGGACCCAGGGCCCCCGCCCGGATCATCCGCAACCAGGACGCCGACCGGCCCCGCCCCCTGATGGGCTGGAGAGCGGCCGGGAGCACCCGGTCGACGTACTTCGTTCCTAGGGGGTGCCCGATGGGTCATGGGACACCCCTAGCCCGTCCGCCGGAGGACCTCGTGATCCGCGCCCTGACCGGATACTCCACCAAACACCCCTGGAAGGTCATCGCCCTCTGGGCCGTCCTCGGGCTCGCCCTGACCGCCCTCGCCCCGACCCTGTTCGCCCGTGTCACCCAGAACCAGACCGGCAACTTCCTGCCCCGCAGCTACGACTCCGCCGCCGCCCTGCGCATAGCGGAGGAGCAGTTCGGGGTGGATCCCGATGCCACCACGGTGACCGTGTTGGTCGCCCGCTCGGACGGCAAGGCCCTCGGCGCCGCCGACCAGAAGCGCGTCGAGGCCGAGGCTGCCAAGCTCGGCGGGCGGCGGGTCGTCATGCCGAGGGAGGACGACGCGCCGAAGTTCCTGGTCCCGGACCGCTCGCAGACACCCCGCATCGCCCCGGCGATGACCGCGCCCGACCGGAGCTTCGAGCTGCTCTCCGTCGAGCTGACCGGAAATCCCTCGGACACCGGCGTACAGGGTGTCTACCGGGCCTTCCGGGACGCCGCCCGGACACAGTTCGCCGAGGCGGGAATGCGTACGGGCTTCACCGGAGCGCTCGCCGACACCGTGGACACCACCGATGCCAACAAGACCGCCACGACGATCGGGGGCGCTCTCCTGACGGGGCTCATCGTCCTGCTGAACGTGCTGGTGTTCCGCAGCGTGCTGGCGGCGATCCTGCCGCTGCTCGCGGTCGCGGTCATCGGCGGCGCGGCGGCGGGCGCCGTCGGGGTGGCCGCGATGCTCACCGGGCTCAAGCTCGACGCGAGCACCCCGAGCCTGATCAACGTGGTCCTACTCGGCATCGGTATCGACTACCTGCTGTTCCTGCTGTTCCGCTTCCGCGAGCAACTCCGGTCCCAGCCACAGCAGTTGGCGCGCGAGGCGGCCGCGCAGGTATGCGCCCGGGTGGGCACCGCGATCACCTCGGCGGCGCTGACGATCGTGGCCGCGTTCGCCACCCTGGGCGTCGCGACCTTCGGGCAGTTCCGCTCCCTTGGCCCGGCGATCGCCGTGGCGGTCCTGGTGATGCTGTTCGGCAGCCTCACCCTGATGCCGGCGCTGCTCGCGGCCGCCGGACGCAAGATGTTCTGGCCGTCCCGGGCGCTGCGCCGCGAGCCGCGCGAGGGCCGGGCCGCCCGCCTGGGCGCGCTGGTCACGCGGCGCCCGCTGCTGATGCTGACCGCCTCCGTCGCCCTGCTCGGCGCGCTGGCCACCGGCCTGATCGGCATCCGCATGGACTACGGCCAGGGCGGCTCGGGCGAGAAGACCCCGGCCGCGGCCACCGCCGCCGAGATCTCCCGCGCGCTGCCGGCCGGCGTCTCGGACCCGACCAGCGTGTACGTCACCGCCAAGGACGGCGGCCCCCTCACTACCACCCGCCTCGACGGCCTCGCCCAGGCGCTCACCCGGGTCAAGGGCGTGGGCCAGGTCGCGCCGACCGTACTGAACAAGGACCACCGGGCCGCCCGCATCGACCTCTACCCGACCGCAGACCCGCAGAGCCGCGAGGCCCGCGACCTGGCCTCCGGGCCGGTCCGGGACGCGGTCGCCCGGTACACGCCCGCCGGGACGACGGCCCACGTCGGCGGAACGCCCGCGATCATCGCCGACATCTCGACCGCCGTCGACCACGACCTCAGGGTCGTCTTCCCCGTCGCGGCCGCGCTGATCGGGCTGATCCTGCTGCTGCTCCTGCGCAGCCTGCTCGCCCCGGTGATCCTGATGGTCTCCGTCGGTCTCGGCTTCGCCGCCACCCTCGGCGCGGCGACCCTGCTGTTCCAGCACGCCCTCGGAAAACCGGGCGTCAGCTTCACGCTCCCCCTGGTCCTGTTCCTGTTCGTCGTGGCGCTCGGCACCGACTACAACATCCTGATCACCGACCGGATCCGGGAGGAGATGCGCCGCCCGGGCCCGGCCCGCGCCGCGGTGGCCCGCGCCGTACGGCACACGGCACCGGCCATCGCCACGGCCGGCCTGGTGCTCGCCGGCTCGTTCGCGAGCCTCGCCACGACCCCGGGCAGCGAGCAGGTCGCCTTCGCGATGGCGCTGGGCATCATGCTCTCCGCGCTGGTCCTGTCGCTGGTACTGGTCCCGGCCCTGGCCGCACTCCTGGGCCGAGCCATCTGGTGGCCGGTCCGCCCGCGCGCCACCACGAACACCGACCTGCACCACGCCCCGGAACCCGACCGGGTCACGGCGTACTGAAACCGTGAGGCGGGCTCCCGGCCGAAGACGGGCTTAAGGGGCGCGGGGCTGTGACATATGCGGCTCCGCCGCGATGGGGGTCCCCCCTGGCCCTTAAGGCCTTGGGGGAGCGAGCAACCACGCACGGCCCGCGGCCGAAGGCGGGGTTTCAAGGAGCGCGGGGAACTACGCAACCCGACCCCACCCCCGGAGGGCCCCCGCACTATTCTCAGCCCGTAGGGGCGGTGTGAGCAGGGGAGGCGCGTCCGACATGGGCAGCACTCAACATCTTGAGCCGGGCGATCCGGAACGAATAGGCGGCTACCGGCTCCTGGCCCGGCTCGGGTCCGGCGGCATGGGCCAGGTCTACCTCGCGCGCTCGGACCGGGGACGTACGGTCGCGGTGAAGCTGGTGCGCCCCGACCTCGCCGAGCAGGACGAGTTCCGGGGCCGGTTCCGCCAGGAAGTCATCGCGGCGCGCAGGGTCGGCGGCGAGTGGACCGCACCCGTACTCGACGCGGACACCGAGGCCCCGGTGCCGTGGGTCGCGACCGGTTACGTGGCGGGCCCCTCCCTCCAGTCCGTGGTGGCGGGCCCGCACGGCCCGCTGCCGGAGCATTCCGTACGGGTCCTGGCGCGCGGCCTCGCCCACGCCCTGAAGGACATCCACGAGGCCGGCCTCGTCCACCGCGACCTCAAACCCTCCAACGTCCTGATCACCATCGACGGCCCCCGAGTCATCGACTTCGGCATCGCCCGCGCCCTGGAGACCGGCACCGACGCCGGGCTGACCAGGACCGGCGCGCTGGTCGGCTCCCCCGGCTTCATGGCCCCCGAGCAGGTCCGCGGCGACCGGATCACCCCGGCCTGCGACGTGTTCTGCCTCGGCTCGGTCCTGTCGTACGCGGCGAGCGGCAGGCTGCCGTTCGGGGAGGCGGCGAGCGGGGTGCACGCGCTGATGTTCCGCATCGCGCAGGAGCCGCCGGACCTCGACGGCGTCCCCGAGTCCCTCCAGGAGCTGATCGGCGACTGCCTGCACAAGGACCCGTCGGCCCGCCCCACCCTGGACCGCATCCTGGAACGCGTCCCGGAGGACGCGACGGACCCGTGGCTGCCCGCGCCGCTGGTGGCCCAACTGGGCAGCCACGCAGTGCGGTTGCTGGACATCGAGGACCCCGGGAGCGAGCCCGCACCGCATACGCACGCGGCGCCGACCGGCCTCAGGCCCCCGCCCTCGTACCAGCCCCCACCCCCGCCCCCGCCCTTCAACCCGTACCACTCCCCCGCACCGGAGCCCCCACCGACGCGCAACGCCAAGTCGACGGCGGCGCTGATAGCGGTGGCCCTTGTGGTGGCGGTGGGCGCGGGCGGTTCGGTGTACGCGTTCATGAGCGACGGCGGGCAGAGGGACAAGCCGGTGACCACCAACTCCCCTTCCCCGTCCGTGAGTTCAACGCACTCGGGGGACGCGAGCCCCGACGGCACGGGCACGACGACGTCCCCGGCCCCCGTCGACGGCGTACCGCAGTCGTACATAGGCAGCTGGTCGGCCGTGATCCCGAGCAACTCGGGTGACAACGCACGCCACTTGGTGATCCGGGCGGGCCGGGTGGGCGACGAGGTCCTCACCCTGACGGCCGACGGCGAGGGCTACCACTGCATCTTCGAGGCCCGCCTCACCGAACCCCCCGCCTCGACGGACACCCTGCTCCAGATAGGCCCGTCCGAGGTGGCCCCGGGCTCAACGGGCGCCTGCAACCCGGGCAAGCCGAGCACGGTATCCCTGATGCCGGACGGCCGACTGCACCGCCAGACGGTGGGCACGGGAGAGTTCCTCGACTACACGAGGAGGAGTTAAGCCCCGGGCACGCCGGTGACTCGCTGGATCCAGTCGGCTTCCGGTGAGGTGGTTTTGCCACCAGGAAGTACACCGGCCGCTGCAGCACCGCGTCCGCCACGATCGCCCCCGGGTCCAGGCTGGCGTCGCCCTCTAAGCGCAGCCAGACACCCGAGCCCGCCAGGACTCGCCGACCGCCGGTGTCCCAGACCCGGCGCCGATGGATAGCCGGCCTCCGAGTCACCCTGAAACGGCTGCCCCCTGTCACCGACTCTGGCCTGGATCTCATCAGCAGCCGCCGAGCCGGACTTGCTCACGCCGGACCCGTTCCTGGGCGGTCAGCCCACCGCCATCGCGAGCCAGCACAAAGTGACGGCAGTCACAAGGGCGCACCCCCTTTTTAGCCATCTCTTGCCATCTCATTTCATCGTGAAACAAAAACCCTGACGCAAAACGCTGG
This sequence comes from Streptomyces sp. NBC_00212, assembly GCF_045206365.1. Classification (NCBI taxonomy): domain Bacteria; kingdom Bacillati; phylum Actinomycetota; class Actinomycetes; order Kitasatosporales; family Streptomycetaceae; genus Streptomyces; species Streptomyces sp. NBC_00212. The sequence continues at coordinate 4,723,366 of NZ_CP108115.1, read as the reverse complement.
CGTCAAACATGAGTAGGCAGTGGCGGAGTGCACGACTCCGCCGAGCGGAACCAGATTCTCCGTTCTCCAAACGGCCACCAATGTCCATTTTTGATATGTTTTGCTGTTCGATTTTATTCGATACGCCCGGGCGCCCGAGAGTCTGGCAACTGTCGACTTCAAGCCCGGAGCAGAAGATCCACTGGGGGTGGACTTTTGATCTCGTCGCGTGAAAGCGTCATCTCGAATTCGACGGGGCACAACCGGCCGCACATAAAAGACCGGTGGGGGGCATTGACCACGCACCTCCTGCTTCCCCGCGAATGGAACGGGGGTCTTGGCACTTCTTACGAGGCTGAAGCGTGCCACCTGGCACTCTCAGTCGAATGCCTCATTCCCTTTGTTCTGCCTATCGGAAGCAAATCGAGATACACCCGGACGGAATTCCGGGTAGAGAAGGAGAGACACATGAAGAGGAAGATTTTGGCGGCTGGGGGAATCGTCCTGGGCGGGGCTGCTCTTGTGCTGAGCATGCAGGGTTCGGCGCAGGCCGCCTCGACGCCGCCGCGCGCCGAGAGCACGCAGGTGGCGGCTACACAGGACCCGGAGGCACAGCCGCAGGCGATCGGCAGCGTACTCGGCAAGGTCGCCGTCCACGCAAAGGCCGCCTGCCCGTCGGTGGCCGGTGCGGTCGGCTCGGTCGCCAACGACTTCTTCGGGACCCACAGCCAGCCCAACAAGGACCTTGGCAGCGTGAACACGATTGACACGGTCTTCGACAAGTGACGGAGCACACCGTGGTCCGGAGGGCAGCGCTGCTTGTCGGCGCTGCCCTCCTGGGCGCTTATTTCATGGTCTCTTCCCTTACTCAGATGCCGCTCAACCCGGTCAAACTGCGCCACTACGACGAGATCAACTCGGTGACCCAGCCCTACCTGGCCCAGAACTGGATGCTGTTCGCGCCGAACCCGGTCTCGGACGACCGGGGCATCCTGGCACGGGCCCGCTGCAATGACGGCCGCGTGACCGACTTCTACGACGTCACACGCCGGTATGTGAAGCAGGAGCAGGGCGACCGCTTCTTCCCCTCGCGGATGAACCGGCTCGTTAGCGGGACGATCACACAGATGGACGTGAGCGACCCGATCCTGGAGCGACTACGGAACACCGAGAAGGAGAAGAAGAAGCCCCAGATCCCCCTGCTGCCGCACGAAAAAACATCGCAGGAACAGGGGGAGAAGTTCCTGGCGAGGTACTCCATGCGGCAGCTGTCTGGTGTGTGCCGGGGTGATCTGGCCGGCGTTCAGGTGCGTGTCTATGTGAATGAACTGCCGTCATGGTCCCAACGCAAGGACGCTTCCGCCGCCGGAAAGCATAATTTCCAGAATCTTGCATGGCGGGCGGCGGGTGATCTGAAATGAAAAAGATAACCTCGGCGATCGACAAGTGGAGTACTGTCCCGATCAGCTCGGTCGGAGTGTCCGGGACTCGGGCCCTCCTCGGATTCGTCGGCCTCATGTTCTACGCCAGTCAATACAGCGACCGGTCATATCTCTTCGGCCCGCACGGCGCTCTTCCATGGCAGGAATTCGTTGACCAGATCCATGAGAATGGATCATTCAGCCTGTATGCGGTCAGTACCTCGGGGCTGTGGTTCCAGGCGGTCTTCCACCTGGGAATGCTCGCCGCGCTCCTGGTAACTATGGGCATCGGCGGCCGGGTGGGCCTGGCCGTCCACTGGGTGTTCCTGTGGTCGATCTACGAGCGCCAGCCCGTCCTGCTGGACGGGGGAGACAACCTGGCGTATCTCGTCATCCCGATGCTCCTGCTGACCCGCTGCTACGACCGTTTCTCGCTCACCAGCGGCTTGTCACGAAAGATCGCGGAGCGGGTTCCGGGCCAGCTGCGCGCGCTGGCGAGTCCGCTGCACAATCTCGGCGTCCTCGCGATCGCCGGGCAGATGTGCCTCGTGTACATGGTCAGCGGCCTCTACAAGGTCCAGGGGCAGATGTGGCAGGACGGCACCGCCCTGTTCTATGTGCTCAGGGTGCCCGAATTCTCGTCCCCCGCCCTGTCTCATCTGGTCTACGAGAACGACCTCCTGGTGTTCTTCGGGACCTATCTGACGGTGTTCTTCCTGGTCTACTTCCCCCTGGGGATCCTGGTGCCGGCCCTGCGGCCGTGGGCGGCGGTCATGTCGATCGGCTTCCATCTAGGGATCGCCCTACTGATGGGGTTGACCGGATTCGCCCTGACGATGGTGGCATGCGACCTCGTGTTCCTGAGCCGAGGCCTCGACCAGGCCGTCGTCATCAGCAGCCGCCTGGTTGACAGAGCCCGCTCGCGGACCGCCGGGGCCCGGGCAGTTTCCGAGGGGGAGCGCCCAGTCTCGGACCTGGCCCCGGAGAAGGCGGCTTGATCCTGCGGCATGGCGCGAATGCGGTGGCACTAGGACAACGCGCGTCTATGTTCGGTGCTTCGGCAGGGTGCACCGCGCCTCAGCCAGTAAAGAAGGAGCTGACATTTTGCAATCATCACCGTCCCCTGCTGCGGATCACAGGGCCGGCAGCATGGTCGGCCTCTTCTGGATCAACGGGGAAGGGGTATACCTGGGCACGCCGCCCATGCCAGGGAGGGCGGGCGTACTCCTCTTCCCGATGGGGGTGCTGATCACTGGAGAGGCGCCGCAAGAATGGCCTTGGGCGGCCGTGATGGATCTCCAGGTAGCCGACGCACCGGTCCGGTCCACGGTCACACGGTGGGCAACCCACGCACTGTCCGTGGCGGCCGCGGCCCTCGACGCATGGACTCCAAGCAGCCCGGCGGAGATGACCGTCACCCTCATTACCAAGGAGGGTGACCGTAGCGAGACGCGAGTGCTCTCAGGTGCAGCGGTCGCTTACAGCCAGCGAGAGGTCGATCTTTCGCTAGGGCTGCTCGCCCGCTTCGTGCGCCGCGAATCCTCACCCGCCGCCCTAACACACTGGTGGAACGAGGTCTCGCCTGGCGAAATCCTGCGGTCCCGAACCCGCGAGGCCACGCTGGAAGGCTGGCTGGGCCTGGCTTGACGCGCACCTGATGCACGCCGATACCTGGAGGTGCCATCTCGCGCCGCTGCCGCCCCTCGACGACAAGGCAAGCGCCCGTGCAGCAGTACCGCCATCCAACCCCTGGAAACAAGGAGAGAGATGTCAGCAACAGATGCTGCCCCTGCAAGCGGCGCCACCCGACCGGACGTGCTGTTGGCCTTCGACGGCGACTGCGGATTCTGCCAAACCGCCATCGACCAGATCCGCCGCCGAGCCAAGCCCGCAATTCCAGCCGCACCGTGGCAGAGCCTCCCCTCGCAGCTGACGCAACCTCACCTTGAGCGCTTGGACCACGAGGTGATCCTGTTCGCGGGAACGTCCGTCCGCTGCGGCGGTGCGACAGCGCTGGCCCGTTTTCTCGGCTCTTCCCCGCAGCGGCGATACCGAGTTGCGACATTCCTGGTGCGGCTCCCTCCCCTCAGCCTGGCTGCTCACGGGATCTACCGATGGGTCGCTCGAAATCGCCACCGGATGCCCGCCGGCACACCGGCCTGCTCGCTTCCACGCACCCAAACCTGAAAGCCTCCCCGCATGCGCCCCGTTCCCACCTGCATACTCAGCAGCGCCGACGCCCCCCAGGCCGTGGACGGCCACGATCTCGATCGGTACGTCCAGATCGGCTCGCTGACCAAGCCCCTCACTGCCACCGTGCTGACGCGCCTCGCCGAGGTTGGTGAGCTCCAACTCGACGATCCCATAGAGCAGTTCCTCCCCGCACCGCCCGGCACAGGCATCACCCTGCGCCACCTCGCGGCCCACACCTCGGGCCTGCCCCGCCTGCCACCGCACCTGCACCGACGCGACCCGTACGCCCCCTTCGGCGCCCAGGCCCTGGACACCCTCGTACGCCGGCTCGACACGCTGCCCACCACCGCCCCGGGGCACACCGAGGAGTACTCGAATCTCGGCTACGCCCTCTTGGGCGCCGCTCTCGTCTCGGCAACGGGCACCTCGTACAGGGATCTCCTGGAGCGCCACGTACTGGCCCCGCTAGGCATTACGGAGATATCGGCCGACCCGCCACCGGAGCGGCGGCTGCTCCGACCCGGGCTGTTCGGCCGCCCGGTCCGCCCCTGGACCATGAACGGCGCCATCCTGCCCGCGGGCGGCCTGTGGGCCACCCCTCGCGCCGCCGCCCGCCTCACCGTGGCCCTGCTCGTCGAGCAGGAACTGGGCGAGCCCACACCGTTCTGGCAGACCGCGGGCCCCCTGCGCTGGCACAACGGCGCCACCCGCGACGCCTCCGTCTTCACCGGCGCCCTCCCGGACGGCACCTGGGTCCTGATCCACCGCCTCTCGGGCAACGCCGAACAGACCGACGAACTCGGCATCGGGCTTCTGCGGAACATCGCTGCGCCGAAGGCGAGCTGAACCCGTCCCGAGAGCTGTCCCTGCCACAGCTCTCGCCGTCCCGGCGCAGGCTACGGAGAGGAGTTGATCAGCTGGCGCTCATGCCGCGCTCGGGCCATTGACCCCTTTCCGCAAATACGGAGTTAATCTTTCGGGAAGCTTGGAGGTATACGTAGTCGACTTGGCCGTCATCGGGTTTCGAAGTTCGAGTTTCGGTGTCCATGGCGAGTCGGCGTGTCATTTCTGCCGGATCCTCACCGAATGAATAGGAAATCACACCCGACTGCTCGGATACTTTTTGAAGTAAACCAGGGAGGCCATTACCATTCACCTTCGGAATCTTCGCGCTCCCTTTGGTCATGCGGTGCCCCCGTGGTTCCCGTGGGCGTGGCCTTTTCCTAGCGGTCGCTGGTCATGGTGCCGCCCTCTCGCAGGGGTCACATGACCGGCATGGTCACGACCGGGAAGCTGGATTTTTGAGGTTATCCAGCGTCCCCGAAATTTGAGCTCCTCGGGGCCATTCAAGCACGGCGCCCCGCATTCTTTTTGGGCGTAGTGGCGAGAGCGGTGCGGAGCCATGGTAAGCGGAGGTATCGACCACCGGGCCTATTTCCGCTTACCGGACCGGAATGCCTGGAGCTCGTCCGTAAGGGCCATGAGACGCTCCTGCTCGACAGCGGGAACTACGTAACCCGAAGACTCGGCCCTGGCCCGGAATTCTTCCGGAAGCACGGCATGGTACCTGGAAACGTAGAACCAGAGGTCACCGCGCCAGACCCACTCTCCGTCCGTGAACATCGAACCGCCGCCCATGATGTTTTCGCCCGACCCGAGCACGTCGTCGACGACGCCCATGGAGGCGAAGAGCATATGCCCGCCGCGGAGATAAGAGGCGATCTCGCTCTCGTTCGGCTGCGGCGCATCCGCCACGAACGAGCGGATGCTGCTGGTGGCCTCCGGGCTCGACGACCAAAGCTCGCTGTAGAAGCCGAGAACCTTCATCTTGACACTTCCCTTCAAGGGCTACTTGGCAATGGGGAGGAAGGTCCTCCAGTATCCACCATTTTGTACCTCCGGTACTTGGCCCTTTGGCCGTGAGGGGTAGATACCCACTTCGTCCGTCGGAGCCATGACCGGAACACCCAGTTCGTTCGCCAGCTGCTGCGCCGCAGGGATATCTGTTATGCCGTCGCGAATCCGTCCCGTATGGCAAGAGATGAGCCTGATGGGCCCACCCTTGTAACTGGGATTGTTCCTGATGGCCTCGACTATGTGGGAGGGGTGTACCTCGCCAGGCGGGAAATCGACTCCAGCAGCATTCTTCCTGCCGGGCATGAAGAATCCCTTGTCATTGCCGTGAACGATCACGTCGTGGTAGCCGTCTAGCCGTGCCGTGAATTCCCGGTTCAATTGGGTCATGCTGTCGTAGCCGATTGTAGTCAGGTGCGGCTGCTGGTAGACGTGGTCACCAGTCGCCAACACGACGTCACCGTGCTCCTTGGGTGGAGCGGGCAGCTTGGATTCCGGCGCGTCCGGCGGGACATAGTCCGACCGCATGGTGTGTGCGGGATCCGGCGCGGGCTCCGCCGTCCCGTGATCGGTGTCCTTACTGGCGGAGTGATCGGGATTGCCATGGTTGCCGTGTTCGCCAGTGTGCCCTTCGCCGCCGCCACCGCCGCCGCTCGGCGTGTGGGACCCGCCGCCACCCGACGGCGTGTGCGAACCCGCACCGCTGCCCGAGCCGCCGCCGGTCGGATGGTCCGCGGCATGGCCGCCTGTGGACAGCGTGTTGTGCGTACCGCCACCCCCGGGTGGCTCATGCGCTGCGGTCGGGCCCGGGATCGAGTCGCGGGTGGTGTTGTCCAGCGTTCCATGGCTGGCCTGTTCGCCAGCGCCAACAAGCACGGGCGATTCGGACCCGGGCAGGGAAGGCTCCGCCGCGTGCGGCACGGAGCTTTTGAGCTGGGCGATCTGGTCGGCGGAGAGTTCGACATGGGCTGCGGACACCGTGCCATCGGGGCGCGTGACGGTGTACTCGCCGTCCTTGAAGGAGAGCTTGGTGCCGTCGGGCCATTCGGCGTAGGTGTCGGTGACGTGGGGGACGTTGGGGTCGTGGGTGAGGTGGGCGGCGTCCGAGAGCGGGCCGACGGACAGGCCCTTGAGGCCCTTGAACACATCGGCGACCTTGACGACGCCGAACTGGCCTGCCTTGAAGACGTACGTCATGGGGTCGACGGCGCGTCCCACTTTGCCGAGTGCGGAGACGGTCTTGGCGACCGCGCCGGATTTCGCGGCCGAGCCGGCGCCGCCGGTGAAGACGGTGGTCAGGACATTGAAGGCCACGGCACCGGTGGCGCGGGCCGGGTTCTTGCCCCACTCGTCATAGGCGATCAGGGCCTTGCCGGTCTCCTTCAGCGCGGTGCGGGAATCGCGGAACCATTTCGGCATCATGCTGTCGGGCGTGGCCATGAAGGCCTCCCGGGCACCGGGAAAGCTGAGTATCACCAGGCCGGTGGCGAGTTTGCCCAGCCCGGTCCAGGCCTGCCCGGCGGCGTCCCAGCCATCGGTGCCGACGAGCGTGCCGAGCCCCTTGACGGTGCCCCAGACCCCGTCGACGACGAAGCCGTCCCACACCAGGCTCTTGCCCTGGTGCCACAGCCAGTTCAGGCCGGTGTACTCGGGCTCCGCGTAGCTGCCCCAGGGGGCCTTGTCCAGGTGGCTCAGGTCATCGGCGGTGGCCCCGTACTCGATGGTGCCGAAACGCACCAGCTTCTTGTCACCGTGGTTGCCGAGCACCAGAGTGGTGCCGCCCACGAGTGCGGTGATCTTGTTGTGGCAGGTGATCTCGGCTTCGTAGAACGCCTGCAACGTGGCATGGACCTCGTCCTTGATGCCGTCGTTGCGGTCCCGCTTCTTCTCATCACGCTGCCAGTGCTCGTCGCCCGCGATACTCGCGGTGAACGCGAACGCCTGGCGTTGCAGGTCTTCGAGCTTCTTCGCCAGCGGCCGCACCTCCTGGCTGTAGGCACTCAAAGCACTGGACACCTTCTCCAGGCTGTCCGCGAACGTCGCCGTCTTCGCGGCCACCGGCGCGGTCGTGGCGAACAACTGCTCCGCCTCCGGCGCCTTGTAGAACGCCGCCACCCCCTGGAAGTGGGAGTGGATCCCCGCCCCGGCATCACGAAACGCCCCGGCCTCCGCATTCAGGAGCGCCGTGTCATGGTCCAGGCTGTCCAGGTCGCCGGTGAACTGAGGTATCCCCGAGGGAACGATCGACTCGGGTTCACTCACCGCCGGCCCGCTTCCCCGAGAACCCCGGCGGCGCCGGTATCGGCTCCGCCAGAGCTGCGTGCTGGGTCTGCGCGGCCATCCTCAGATCACCCTTGACGTACTCATTCGTCGCCTCGGCCGCCCCGGTCAACGACTTGCCCGTGCGCTCCACGACGTACTGAAGGTCCTTCTGCCAGTGCTGCATGAACTCACCCAGCGCCGCCGCCACCGGCCCCGTCGCCAACGCCGGCCCCGTATACCCGGACGCAACCGTGCCCGCAGCCGTCACCGTCCGCGGCAACGTGTCACTCAGATTCGTCCCCGCCGTCGACAACTCCCCAGCCGACACCGCCGTCTTCTGCAACGCACCCTGCACACCGGACGGACTCACGTCCCACCCCGTCACCGCAAACTCCCTGCTCCCCGTTGCCCCAACTCCGGTGCCCGCAAGACCCGTTCTGTATGTCGCTTGTGTCGTGGCTCAGCCGATGGCGTCGACGGCCGCCTTCGCCTTCGACAGCGTGGACTGCGCGGTCCCGTCGTTCAGCTCCAGCGTGCCGCGCACCAGACGGATGATCTCCCGCACCTCGGCCGCCGCCTTGTTCCAGCGCAGCTCCTTGCCGTGGTACTCGTCCGAGACACCATCGGCGGTGAACTCCGCCATCGCCGCCTTCACGGCACGGTCGCGGTCCGTCAGCACACGCTCCAGGTGCCCGACGATCCCGGCGAGACCACCCTGCACCTCGGTCGATGCGCCGGTGTCGTAGCTGAGCCGGTCCAGATTCTGACCCATGATCCTGATCCCCCGGTGTTAGTGACGTCCGCCGAAGCGGGCCGCGTCGAAGTTGGCCGCCGACATGTTCTGGTGGGCGTTGGACTCCTGCTCGTGATCACCCGTACCGAACGCCGTGTCCATCCCGGACTGACCACCCAGAATGTCCTGCAACGACCCGTTCAGATCGCCTGTGATCTCGTCCGCGTGGTTCTTGAACGAGTCGAACGCGGCCTTCCCCGCCCCGTTGAACTTCCCCTCCAACGGCTCGGCCGCAGCGATCAACTGCCGGATCAGCGAACCCAGATCACCACTCGAACCCTCGGTGCTCTTCCCCAGATCGGACAGAGTCGTGGACCCCATGTCGAACTTCACGCACACACCCCCGTAATCGTCATCTCCAGCGGGCCGGGCTTCCGCAAGTTGCCCCTTGCGCCTCATACGCCCCACCGGATAGGTCAATTTTTATCGAACGGGCGTTGCGGATGCAACGCGGTTCCGAGCCAAGGACGCGAAGTCAATTCATCCCCGCTCGCCCTTCGTCAGGGTGTGGGCGACGAGCGCATTGGCATGGCCGTGCCCCAGGCCGCGCTCGGTCTTGAGCCAGCCGACCAGCTCCATGTGCTTGGTCAACGGTGACGTACGGATGAGGTCCTTCCACTCGGCTATCGACCGGCCGTACTTCTTCTCGATCGACGGAAAATAGCTGGCGGGGCCCTTCAGCGTGTCAGTCATGGCTCCACTCTGGCACCCGCCACTGACAACGCCGCTTGCCCAAGGACGCCTGCTCGTCGAAGGCAGGCTGAACACCCCCACAGGCCAGTCGTTCCGCGCCTGCAGGGGCTCCAACAGGCGGCCCCCCTAGGGGTGGTAGGGCTCTCGGGCGCGAGCCGGGTCGACCGGCCCGTCCTGGTCCAGGCGCAAGAAGTGGTCCAGCTGCCACTCCTGCGTACGACCGGCCTGCCGGTTGGTCGTGGTCACCCAGGGCGGGTACACGCGGAAGGCTCGCTTCCCACCGGAGCCGCCCACTGATAGGACACCTCGACGGCGGAGCACGTCCGTGGGGAAGACGAACTGGCCGAAGTGGACACGGTCATGGTCACGGCAACTGATGACGAAGAGGTCTACGGGATCCGTGACATCGAAGGGCTCGATGGGCCCACCCGGGGACCTCTTCCACACGGTGACGAACTGGCCGACCTTGGTGGGGGTCGTCTTGGCCGCGCGGAACCGGACGGAGAGGCCGTCCAGGGTGAATTCGTGGGCGGCGTACTCGGCACTCTCGGATTCGGGAACCGGCTGCGAGCAGGTGAATCCGCAAGGGTCGTAGACGAGCTCTTTCGCCGCCAGGAGATCGGTGTGGACCGGGGTGTTGTCCGACCACGGTACGAGTCCGATGGAGTGCGGGTCGGATGAGTACTCGCGGTTCGCCGTCATCCGTCCACCCTGTCACAGGGGATTGCACGAACGCCGACCCGGCGGATGCGGGCGGTGTGCCACGAGCCGGGCGCAGGACCGGTCGGCCGGTCCTGCGCCCAGCAGTTGCGGGTGGGCAGGTCCATCACCATGCCCGCTGCTCGTTGGCACAGACGTTGTCACAGGCGCTGTCACAGGCGCTGTCATAGGCGTTGTCATAGGCGTTGTCACAGGCGTTTGCCGTCCGGGAGTTCCTTCTTCGCGTCCGTAACGGCTCGTTCGATCACCGTCGTCTGCCCCACCACCGTGCCCGGCTTCAGGCCTTCCTCCTCCTTCACCAGGACCTGGCGCTGGCCCAGGTACGCGTAGGTGTCCTTGTCGAAGATCCACTCGTGTCGGGTGGACCCCCGGGTGAAGGCGATGGCGATGCCCTGGCGGCCGTCCGCGTCGGTGGCCTTCGGGACGAGTTCGACCCCCGGGATCCGGGCCGCCACCTTGTAGAGGGCGGCACTGGTGGCGGAGGGGGCGATCTGCTCGGACAGGAGACTGTTGATCTCCTTGAACGCCATCCAGTCGTCGTCGGGGTTGCCCCGCTTCCCGCCCTGGTAGAGCCGCTTCAGCAGGGCGTCGGGGTCGGTGGGGAGGGCCCTCATGCTGTCGTAGGAATGCCGCGTGTCGCCCGAGACGCCCGGCCCGTGGTCGAGGTCCGTGCCGTTGGGTTCCACATCGCTGAGGGCGCCGCCCGGTTCGTACAGGAATCCCTTCTCCCCGTCAGGGGACTTCCAGATCTGGCGGGTGTGCAGGGGGGTGATCCAGGTGTCCGTCTTCCCGGTGGCGGGGTTGGTGCCGACCCGCAGGAAGGACACCTTGCTCTTGATGTAGATGAACTGGTCCTGCCGTGGCGTGAGGGAGGGCTGTGCCGCCGCGGCCAGCACGATGCGGTCGACGGTCGCGGAGAGGTTCTCGGTGGTGCCGGGTACGAGTGGCATCCACTGGGGCTTCTCCCGCGGGCCGGTGTCCTGGTGTCCGCCGGCCCGTACCCCCTGGCCGGACGCCCCGCCCAGGTGCAGGGACCCTGGCACGATCACACCGGCAGCCAGTACGGCGGCCACCGGGACGCCGATCAAGGCCGTACGCCACAGACGGGCGCGCCGGACAGCGGCAGGCGCGGAAGCGCGCCGGATCTCGCTCTCCAGGTGTGTGGCGAGCGCGGAATGCCGGTCCGCCGCCATCTGCGGGTCGTCGCCCGGCGCCGGAATCAGCAGGTCGAACTCGGAGACATGGAGCGGCTCGTGCCGTCCCCAGGGCATGCGCGTCATCGGTTCCGCTCCTTCTTCGGCCGGGCCGTACGGGGGTCTTCGGAAGGCCCTGCGGGGCCCTGCGCCGCTGCTTCGGCGCCCTTCCACAGTTCACGTTCGGCGAGGTTGCGCAGCCGGGTCCGCGCCCGGGACAGCCGGGACCGCACGGTGCCCACCGGCACACCCAGGGCCTCGGCCGCCTCCGGGTAGGTCAGCCCGGACCAGACGCACAGGGTGACCACCTCGCGTTCGCAGCGGCGGAGTTTGCCCAGGGCCCGCTGAGCCGCCGCGAGCTGCTCCGCGTCGGCCATGCGGCCCACCAACTCGTCCGTGAAGTCCGGCACGGTATTGCGCACCGGGACGCGGGCCATCGCCGCTCTGTGCCGACGGGCCGCGCGCGAAACATTGCGCAGGACGTTCACGGCGATGCCCATCAGCCAGGGTCTGGGGCTCTCACCCTCGTCGCGCAGGCGCTCACGCAGCCGCCACGCCTCCAGGAACGTCAGCGAGACGACGTCCTCCGCCAACGCCCAGTCGCCCGTGACACGCACGGCATGCCGGTAGACCAGCTGCGCGTGCTCGTCGAAGAGCTCCCGGAACGCCCCGGGGTCGCCGTCGCGTATGCGGTCGTATATCGAATGGTTCACGCTCAGAGTTGTCCGCTCACTGTCGGGCGTTCCAGTGACCTGCGTCACGTACGGGATCCCGGCCGAAAGGACCTCGCCGGCGTGCCCTTACCGAACGGTCTTGTCGCGCACATCCCAATGAGCATGCCGGACATCCTGTGGGCATTGCTCCAAGGCGGGAAATGAGGGCTCGTCCAGCCGACATCATGGCCCTTGGCATGTCCGAGCCCGCCAATCAACAGGACTGCGGGTCACGGCCTGCCCACCCCCGCTCGCGGCCCGGAACACCTGCTGCACCGGGCTGCCCGGCGACACCGCCACCAGTTCCACCTATCACCCATCACCGGAATGACTCGTCCCGCGTAGCTGCCACACCACCGAGTTCAACAGCGGTGTGTGTACGAACCGGTCCGGGCCCGACGGCGCGCACCGCCACGACAGCGGCCACGTGTGCCCGCACAACGCCGGGACCGGCACGTAACTCACCTTCCCCGGGCCCGAGTTGAAAGGCTGCGCCAGCTCAGGCCACGGCCTGTGGGACGTGCTGCGCGGCGGCACCAGGAAGTACACCGGCCGCCGCCCCGCCGCGTCCGCGACGATCGGCCCCGGGTCGCCCCCGGTCAGCTCCTCCATCAGATCCGCCACACAGCGCCCCGCATCCCCCTCGATCCGTACGGCGTCGAATTGCACGCCCGCCTTTCTCAGGTGGAACCCGGAGAGCGGAATCCAGTCCAGGTTTACCTCGCCAATTTGCGTATCCACGGGGACAGTTTCGACGCACCCCGCTAGCGTTTTCCATGGCCTCATGAGGACCGTCGGGGAGCCGTTGACCAGCCCCAACTGCCTTTGAGGCGAGTCGAATTCGGCGGGGTTGAGTTGTGACCGGTTGAGACCGGTTGAGTCGGAGCGTGATCGCATATGGCACGAGCGGAAAACAAGGTGACGGCAGGACCGACTGCGCAGATGGTGGCCAATCTGGCCCGCAAATTGCGCGTACGGAAGGGGTGGACGCAGGAGCAATTGGGAACCGAACTCGGCTTCTCCGGCGCGGCCGTCAGCGCCATGGAGACGCTGGCGCAGCCGGCGTCCGACGACATGCTGGTTCAGCTGGAGCGGGTCCTCGGGGATGGGATGGACATCTTTGAGGATGCGCGGGTTCCGGTGCGGCTGGAGAAGTTCCCGGTGCAGTTCCAGGACTACTCCCTACTGGAGCAGCAGGCCTTGGCTCTGCGGCTGTACGCGACCTTCATCCTCCATGGCCTCTTCCAGACCGAGGCGTACGCCCGGGCGCTGATCGGCGGTGGCTACCCGCCCTTCCCCGAGCAGCGGGTCGAGGAACTGGTAGAGGCGCGGATGGCACGCAAGGTGCTCTTCGACCGGAACCCGGTCGCGCTGATCGAAATGGTGGTGGAGGAGTCGGTGCTGAGGCGGGCGATCGGCAGCGAGGAGATCATGCGCGGCCAGATGCTGCATCTCGCTCAGTGCGCGCGTCGGCGTAACGTGACGCTCCAAGTACTGCCAATGAACTGCGGGTTGAGCGGTGAACACGCAGGCGACCGTGGCGGCATGACGCTGGCGGAAACTCCGGAACACGACCACCTCGCATTCCTGGAAGTGCAGGGCGAGAGCCTCATCATCGCCGACTCTGCCAAGGTGAGTACGTATGCCCACTGCTATGCGAAGATCCGAGCACAGGCCCTGGATCCTCGCGAATCGCTGGGCCTCATCGAGGAGTTGGCAGGAGAGCAGAGATGAGCAGCACCCTGCGGTGGTTCAAGTCCAGCTACAGCAACGCGAGCGGTGGTGAGTGCATAGAGGCGGCCGTCGCCTGGCGCAAGTCGTCGTACAGCAGCGACAGCGGCGGCAACTGCGTGGAGGTAGCCCTCCCCTGGCACAAGTCCTCGTACAGCGACAGTGGCGGCGGCGAATGCGTAGAGGTGGCCACCTGCCCCCAAGCCGTCCACGTACGGGACTCGAAAGTGAGTGACGGGCCCTCCTTCTCCGTCGCTCCCCGCGCGTGGACGGCCTTCCTGGGGTGGGAAGAGGCCGGGCGGATCAACGGCTGAAGCGGGTTCGTACCGCGCTCAGCCCCTTCTTGAGGCGGTCCGCCGCCGCCGTGGCGCCGGAACCGACGGAGTCGATGGTGTCGTCGACGAGCAGGCCGGCGACCTTCGACGCTCCCATGCCTGCGGCGACACCGCCGATGATGCCGCCGACCACGCCGCACACGACGGTGCCGGGCCCGGGGGCGACCGCGGTTCCGGCGGCGGCTCCGGCGAGGGACGCCGAGTAGGCGCCGGCCAGAGCGAGGGCGAGAGCGGAGCCCGCGGCGGTCCCGAGCTCGCCGCCCAGCACACCCGCGCCGCCGACGACGGCACCCCGGTACGCGCACCGCGTGCCGTGTTCGACCGTCCCCATCTCGGGCCGCTCCTCCTTGTCCCGGTCCCACTGGGCCTTGGAGCAAACGCCGACATTCACCGCGTTTCCCAGCTGCCCCAGGCCCTCGCTGACGGCACCGAGGCGTTTGAACGCGGCCTCACGGCCCGACCGGGCCACCACCACGCCCAGGTCGTCCAGTTGCCCGTACCTCAGTTTCTGCGTCGCGCCCACGGCATGGTTGGTCCAGTTGACCCCGTCGTTGAATTTCTTCCACTGCTGATGCGCATCTTCCGGCATCATCAACTCCCCCTGTTCATCAGTTAGTTGAGGGCGGCGCGGCTACCGCGCAGCGCGCTCTCCTCGTAGGCGTCCAGCGCGAGCAGTGCCGCGCCGATCCAGCCCGCGCCGGGGCCGAGCAAGCTGGGCCTGATGGGCGGGAGTTCGCGGTGGCCGCGGGCGGTGACGTAGCTCTCGAAGCTGCGGCGGGTCGGGGCCAGGAGTGTGTCGCCCGCGTCGGCCACGCCGCCGCCGATCACGACCAGTTCGACGTCGAAGAGATTGACCAGCGTCGCGATCCCGATGCCCAACCAGTGGCCCAGCAGGGCCAGTTGGGCACGGGCCGTGGGGTCGCCGGAACGGGCGGCCGCCGAGACTGTTTCGCCGGTCACCCCGGACGGGTCGCCGGCGAGGGTGGCGAGCAGGCCGGTGGGGTCGGCGGCGGCGGCCGCGCTGCCGTACCGGCCGAGTGCCGGGCCGGACGCGAGCGGTTCGAGGCACCCGATCGTGCCGCAGCCGCAGCGCGTCCCGCCGTGCGGGTCGACGATCATGTGGCCGAGTTCGGTGCCGATGCCGGTCCGGCCGCGGAAGAGCCGGTCGTCGAGGACGAGCCCGCCGCCCACACCCGTACCGACGGTCACGAACGCCATGTACGACGCGCTGTTGCCCAGGCGGTACTCGGCCCAGCACGCGGCGTTGGCGTCGTTGTCGACCACGGTCGGCAGCCCCGTGGACTCCTCCAGCATCCGGCGGAACGGCAGGTCGCGGTAGGCGTTGTTGGGGGCGGTCCGGATGCGGCCCTCGGGCCAGCTGACCAGACCGGCCGCACCGACGCCGAGGGAGACCACGCCCCGGTGACGGTCGCGGAGTCGGTCGACGATCCGCGAGACGGTCCGCAGCACGGCCTCGGGATCGTCCGCCGGGCAGGGCACCTGCCGTACGCGTTCGATGACGTGCCCCCTGTCGTCCACTACTCCGGCCGCGATCTTCGTGCCTCCGACATCGAGCCCGATGGAGCGAACGGGGCGCTCGTCGGGGGTGGGGGAAGAGCCCATGCGGTGTGCTCCTAGCGGGGTTGGAGCTGGACGCCGAAGCAGTTCTGCAGCGCGATCAGAGCGGCGCCCTGCGCACCCCGTACGGCGTCCAGCGGCTTGGTGACGATGTGACAGTTACGGCTTGTCTGGAAGGTGTGCTCGGGGACGTTCCGCAGCGCGCGCAGGAAGGCGTTCGCGGCGCGGCGGCCGGGCCCGCCGGTGATGAGGTCCTCGGCGGCGTAGATGACGATCCGGCTGGGGCCGAACGTGGTGAGCAGCGTGGCGATGCCCCGGGCCAGCGAGACGCCCGCCTTGCGGAAGGCGGCGATCGCCTCCGGGGCCTGCGCGGTGCCGCCGTCGGCGAGCGCGATCGCCGCCTCCAGGCCGTCCAGCTCGCGGCCGGTGCGCTCCTTGACCACGGCGGTCAGCGCCCGGTTGCCGAGCTGGCTCTCGATGCAGCCGCGCATCCCGCAGTCGCAGTCCCGGCCGCGCGGCCACACCTGGAAGTGCCCGAACTCCATGGGCACGGACAGCCGTTGACGCCGTACGACCACGCCCGCGCCCACGCCGTCGCGGATCAGGACGACCGCGAACGTCGCGCACGCGTCGCCCACGCCGAGCCGCTGCTCGTACGCCGCGAAGGCGTGCGCGTCGTTCTCCAGGGCGGTGGCGCAGCCGAACGCGGCGGCGAGCTGGGGTCCCAGCGGGAAGTCCACCCATTCATAGGGCGGCGGCCGGTCCTTGCCCCGGTCGTCGGGCGCGTTCACGAGGTGCAGGACGGTGCCGGTGTCCGGATCGACGGGACCGCCGACCTGCACGCCGAGACAGAGCCTGCTCCTCGGGAACCCGCGGCCCAGCCGGACGGCCGCCAGCTGCCCGGCCAGCTCCGCCGCGTGCTTGACGACCTCGCCCGGCTTCATGTCGGTCAGGTCCCGGCGCGAACGTGCCACCACTCTTCCGTCGATCTCGGCGAGGACCCCCACGAGCTTGTAGGGCTGGACCTCGATGCCGATCGCGAAGTCCCCGTGGTCGAGTTCGTGGCTGCGGCGCAGTATCTGCCGCACTGTGGCGTCGTCGTTCGCGTTCATGTCTCACCTTGCGCGGGGCGGCGGTTGAGTTCAGGGCATGCAGGTGGGGCCATCGGTTCGGGGTGGCGGTTCAGGGGTCGGAGGTGGGATCCACGCTTCCGGGCGGCGGTTCAGGGGTTGGAGGTGGGATCCACGGCTTCCGCGTGGCGGTTCAGGGCATGACGGTGGGGTCCACGACTTCGGGGTAGCGCTGGGCCGCGGCCCGGATCGCGACCGGCGTGAGCGCGATGACCTCCTCGGTCTGGCCGGGCCAGTCCTCCTCACCGCCGAGTCGGCGCAGCGCGTCCGCCCGGCCCGGAGCCACACACCCGTACAGCGCCTGGACGATCTCCACCGCGCCCTCGTCCTCGAACTCGTCGTACGGAATGTGCTCGCCCATGAGCCGGCGGCTGCGCTGGGCGTCGGGCAGATGGCGGACGCATTCGACGAGGAACGCCACCCGCTGCTCGGGTCCGGCGTCCGCCGGGCGCGGCACGCGGTCCGCTCGTACGGCCTGGTCGCGGAAGCTGTTCACCGCGCGCGCCACGGTCTCGACGGCAAGCGGGCCGACGTCGTCCCGTGTGAGCCCAAGTGCCGCTACCCGTCCGCCTGTTGAGGCCGTAAGGCCGACCAGCCAGAGCCGTACGACGTGGTAGCCGTACGCGGCCCACTGCTCGCGGGCGGCCAGCTCCTGGGACTCCTGGGACTCCTGGGACTCCTGGGACCCGATCCGCTCGGAGGGCGCCTCGCGCGACGGTCGCGCCTCCTTGATCCGGCTCAGCCGCCGCTCGATCTCGTCCTCGGTGATCCTGGTCTCCACCTCGTCGTCGACGGCCCGCAGGAACCGCTCGAAGGTCGGATGCAGCTGGAGCAGGCCGTCTGTCGGCGGCTGGGTCTTGGGGTGGGTCCGGCTCGTCGTGAGTCCCTGCTCATCCCTGCTGGACATGCGGACCTCCTTCTCGTTGGCGGGGCGGGGGTACGGGGCCTCCTGGTGCGGGCCCCTCGGCGCTGCTCACCAGAAACGCCTTCAGGGCGTCGCGGGCGTGGCGCAGGTTGCTGCGGACGGTGCCCGGCCTCATGCCGAGGAGTGCGGCGATTTCATCCGTCCCGTAGCCGTCCAGGGCCAGGGCGAGGACTTCGCGCTGCCTGAGCGGGAGTTGGCGCAGAGTCCGGACCATGTCCGCCCACTCGTCCGGTTCGGCGCGGGGCTGGTGCGCGGGGGTAGCCAGGCACGCGTTCTTCGCCTCCAGCGCGACGCGCTTGCGGTCGCGCTCGGCCTTCTTGAGGTACGCGTGCAAGGCGACCACGCGGACCCAGCCGACGGGGTGGTTGCGCGTCGGCCAGGCGGACCAGAGTTCCCTCATGGCCTCCTGCGCCGCGTCCTCGGCCTCCTCGAAGGCAGCTCCGGCCCGCCTCAGGTAGCGGACGGTCCTCGGGAACTCCACGCGGAAGAAGTCGTCGTAGTCCACGTAGTCCACCAGCCCGGCGGGAATGGCCCCATGGGGTGCAAGGGGGCTCACGCAGCCACCTCCTCGATGGTCGGTCACCCAGTAAGGGGGGTGAGGGACCGGATCCGTGCAACGAGTCGCGCAGCGCGTTCGCCTTTCCCAACTCCCTTACGCCAAGCGGCGGTTGGACGGACCTCTCTTGCCCGGGTTGCACGCCGAACGGCCTCGCCGCCCCTTTCTGAATATCCCCGCAGAGAGGTCGGACAGCGATGAGGCGCAGGAGCGGTACCGCACACCCCAAGCACCCCAGCCCGACGGAGGTCGTGGCCCTCGTCAACGGCGTGACGGCAAGCATCGGGGGCGTCTACCTCCTGACGTCCTCGACGCTGATCGCCGCGCTGGCGGGAGGTGTGGCCCTGGTGGCGGCGGGGCTGTTCTTCGTCTTCGACCGGTGAGGGGCGTCTTCGACCGGTGAGGGTCGTCTTCGACCGGCGCGGGTCGCCCTCCACCAGTGCCGGGGGGGACGGTGAGGTGGTTTCGGCCGGCGAGGCGACGGGCCGGGTGACCGAGTTCATAATCGCGGGATGCCGATCCTGACCTACCCCGAGGCGGACACCCCGCCCCCGCTGCACGACCAGGTGCTCGCCCTTCAGGACGAGGCCTGGCCGCCGGACGTGCCGAGCAGCGGGCTGAGCCACGACCCGGCGCTCGACCCGCTGTCGATGCTGCTCGTCGAGGACGGCGTCGTGCTCGCCGCGCTGGACATCCTGCGCAAGGACATCGAGCACGCGGGCGTCAGGTTGCGCGCGGGCGGGCTCAGCACGGTGGTCACGCGACGGGCCGCGCGCGGGCAGGGGCACGGGCACCGCCTGGTGAGCGCGGCCCGCGAGGCGATGCCCTCGTACGGGCTCGACCTCGGCCTGTTCACCTGCGACCGCCAGCTCGCCGGGTTCTACGAAGGTGCGGGCTGGCAGGTGTTGCCGGGGGCGGTTCTGGTCGGCGGCACACCCGACGACCCCTTCCCGAGCGACCGTCCGGGGTTCGACAAGGTCACCCTGGCCAGGTTCTTCACCGCGAAGTCCCGTGCTGCCGAGCCCTCGTTCCGGGTCGCACGCATCGCCCTGCACCCGGGCCCCGTGGACAAACTGTGGTGACAAACCTGCGACGGAAGCGCGTTGCACCTGCGACACGCGTTCGATAGACATGTAAGTCGTCGCACGAGGCGCGTGTGGCGGTTCGCGGGTACTGGAACTGGAACTGCGAGCGGTTACGGCAATGGACGATTACGGGGGTGTGTGCGTGAAGTTCGACATGGGGTCCACGACTCTGTCCGATCTGGGGAAGAGCACCGAGGGTTCGAGTGGTGATCTGGGTTCGCTGATCCGGCAGTTGATCGCTGCCGCCGAGCCGTTGGAGGGCAAGTTCAACGGGGCGGGGAAGGCCGCGTTCGACTCGTTCAAGAACCACGCGGACGAGATCACAGGCGATCTGAACGGGTCGTTGCAGGACATTCTGGGTGGTCAGTCCGGGATGGACACGGCGTTCGGTACGGGTGATCACGAGCAGGAGTCCAACGCCCACCAGAACATGTCGGCGGCCAACTTCGACGCGGCCCGCTTCGGCGGACGTCACTAACACCGGGGGATCAGGATCATGGGTCAGAATCTGGACCGGCTCAGCTACGACACCGGCGCATCGACCGAGGTGCAGGGTGGTCTCGCCGGGATCGTCGGGCACCTGGAGCGTGTGCTGACGGACCGCGACCGTGCCGTGAAGGCGGCGATGGCGGAGTTCACCGCCGATGGTGTCTCGGACGAGTACCACGGCAAGGAGCTGCGCTGGAACAAGGCGGCGGCCGAGGTGCGGGAGATCATCCGTCTGGTGCGCGGCACGCTGGAGCTGAACGACGGGACCGCGCAGTCCACGCTGTCCAAGGCGAAGGCGGCCGTCGACGCCATCGGCTGACGGAGCAGGGGCGGGCTTTCTGCGTTGCGAAGTTGATTGACGGGGGTGTGGTGCGGTGACGAGTTGGGACATCAAACCGTCCGGGGTTTCGGGCGTGTTGAAGAAGACGGCGACCGCGGCCGAGGCCATGTCGAAGGCCGGAACAGCGATGCAGGAGAGCCTCAAATCGGCGGCCTCGTCCGCGGGCACGATCTCGGGCCCGTACTGCGGCACGGAAGCCCCGATGGGTCCGGTCGGCGGCGCCCTCGGCGAGTTCATGCAGCACAAAGCCCAGGAACTCGGCTACATCGCGGTGCGCACCGAACACTCCCTGAACGGTGCCTACGACGCGACGACCGAGTACGCCAAGGGTGACCTCGACATGGCCGCGAACAAGCAGAAACAGGCCGTCAAGGAACCCGTGATCAACGACAAGGGCCAGGAACTCGGCCCCGACGGCAAACCGATCGAAAAACCGGCAGACACGGCGGGGGCCGCGAAGTGAGCGACAAGGACGTCATCGAACCCGGCGGCATCCCGATGTTCACCGGCAACCTGGAGCAGCTCACCAAGGACGCGGCCGCGCTCACCAAGCAGGCCGGTGATTTCCGTGACGGCGGATCCAACGTCCACAAGGAGTTCCAGGGCCTGTCCGCCTGCTACCAGGCCCCCGAGGCCGATCAGCTGTTCGCGACCACCCTGCCGGTGAAGACGAAGGCGGATGATTTCGCGGACGGGCTGGAGAAGGCGGCTACGGCACTCACCGAGTACGAGGGTGTCGTGCGGCCGCTGGTCGCGAAGCTGCAGTCGCTGCGGACGGAGGCGTTCGCGTTCACCGACAGCATCGCCGGGGACGACCACTGGCGGCGCGACCAGAAGAAGATCGACCACAACAACCGCCTGATGAGTGACGTCGGCGCGACCATCTCCGCGTTCACCGATGCCGAGCGGGCCTGCCACGACAAGATCACCGCGCTGGTCGGCGGCAGCAAACTCACCGTCGACGACGGCAGCCACAAACCCGGCATGTACGGCTACAGCGCGGACGCGCTCCAGCACGCCGAGGAAACCCCCTGGGGCGGCCACGCCGAACGCGAATACACCGGCCTGGCCTGGGCCTGGCACCAGGTCAAAAGCTTCGTCTGGGACGGCTTCATCGTCGACGGGATCTGGGGCACCATCAAGGGCCTGGGCACCCTCGTCGGCACCGACGGCTGGGACAAGGCCGGCCAGGCCTGGACCGGCCTCGCCAAACTCGCCACCGGCCTGGCGATCTCCTCCACCCCGTTCGCCGCCGCGTTCTGGACCGTCCCCGACAAGGACATGCCCAGCTGGCTCCGCGACTCCCGCACCGCCATGAAGGAAACCGGCAAAGCACTCGTCGCCTGGGACGAATGGGGCAAAAACCCCGCACGCGCGGCCGGCGGAGTCACCTTCAACGTCCTGACCACCGTCTTCACCGGCGGCGCCGGCAGCGCCGCCAAGGGCGGCGCCGTCGCCAAGGTCCTCTCCGTCACCGGCAAGGTCGCCAAAATCGTCGACCCCATGACCTACGTCGCCAAAGCCGGCAAATTCGGCATCATCAAAGTCGGCGACCTCTTCGGCAGCCTCAAGAACATCACCTCCGGCGCCTACACGGATGTCCTCGCGGGCGGCGGCAGGTTCAACGTCGACGGCACGTACGTGAAGAACCCGGACGTCCCCGTCGTCAAGGGCAACTACATCGAATGGCCCGGCGGCAGCCGCCTCAACCTCGACGACGGCAAGGTCTACAAACCCGACGGCACCGTATCGGCAGCCAAGGTCGAACTCAGCGCCGACGACATCGCCCGCCTCAAGAGCTCCCTCCCCCACGTCGACGAGCCGGTGAAGGTCGGCGCGGACGTGAAGGAACCGGTGCTGGTCGGAGCACACGGTGGCGAGCCGGGTCACATCCCGGGCGGCTCAACTCACGTACCGGGTGCGGGCGGTACGGCCCACGACCTCGGCCGGGGCGCGGCGAATGACCTCGACCGGGGGGCTACGGGCGGGTCCCGTGGTGGGACCCCGGCCGCCGGGGACACGGCGGGGCATGCGGCGGAGACCGGCGGGCACGGGCCTGGTGGCCACGGCACGGGCGGGCACGGGACCGGTGGCCACGAGCCCGGGACCGGCGGGCATGAGCCCGGCCACGGTGGCGGCGCGGGTGACGACGCGGGGCACGTTCCCGGCGAGCACGGCGGGTCCGGCGGCAACGGCCACGACGGTGAGCCGCCGACCGGGCGCCGTACGGACGCGCAGGAACTTGAGATCAAGCGCCAGCAGGTCGAGCGCGCCAATAACGACCCTGCGTGGTTCAAGAAGCACTACCGGGTCAACGGCTACCGGCGCTTCACCAAGCTCGACGGCGGGTACGGTCAGCGGCTGCCCAAGCTCGCACCGGACCCGGACCACCCCGGCAAGTGGATCGCGGCCGACGATCTGCCGCCGGCGGTCGCGGAGGACTACCTGAAGGACCCCGTGCCGCGGCACCCGGTGCAGCCCATGACCCCGGAGACCCTCAAGCACCTCAACGGCGAGGCGACCGCCCGGCACAACGCCATACAGGCCGACACGGCGGCGGAGAAGCGCCTGGCGGCAGCGGAGAAGGCATACGAGGCCAATCCCACACCGGAGTTGGCCGCAGCGGTGGACCACGCGGACCTCACGCATTCCCCTCTGCACGGGCAAATGAGCCGCGCGAGCGAAATGTACGGTGAGCACGTCGCCGAACACAGCGCGATACCCGAGCACTACCCCAACGCCAAGCGGGTCGACGACGGAGCGCTCGGCAACAACCGCTTCGACCAGGTCTACAAGACCACGGACGGACGGTACGTGGTTGTCGAGGCGAAGGGTTCCGAGAGGGCTCAACTGGGCACACGTAAGGGACTCAGCGGACGCCGAGTCACACAGGGCACGCGCGAATACTTCGAAACGATTCTCGCCGAAATGGATAAGCGGGCAGAAAAGGGATTGGGAACCCCCGCAGGCAAGGCAGAGGGTGAGCTGGCCGAAGCCCTGCGCACCGCCCTGGACAATGGCAAAGTCGACTACGTCCTCGTCAAAGCGAAGTCCAACGGCGCTCAGTACGCTGGCTACAAGATGAAGCAGTTCAATATCGCCTCCTGAGGAAACAACATGGCAGTGAAGATTTCTCGACCCGCATACACCCCCCCTGACAATTCGGCGGAGTTGCTGGAGGGGCTCGACGCAAGGACCCTCAGGGAGATCGAGCGCGCCGCGCGATCGCCGCAGATGTTCAGTCTGACCTTCAGCAAGACGATCAACACCGCGTTCATCCACTGCCTGCACGACCCGACCGCGAACGCGAGCGAGACGTGGGAGGCGTGGGTCGCGGCCATGCAGACCGGGTCCGCGCTGTTCGCCTCGGCGCTGGCACCGGAGGGGTCCACGGTCGAGTGCGTGATCGCCCACGAGAAGCGGACCGTTCCTGCCCTCGGGAAGCCCACGCACTTCACCGACGCGGGAACCTGGCTGCAGGCGTTCTGGCTCGCCGTCATCTGCCGCGACCAGAATCGCATGACCCAGCTGTGCCAGGTGTCGGTCGATCAACTACGGGCGTCCGGCGCCGAGTTCGAGGAGTACGTCTACCCCTGGGTGGAAGCCCTCCAGGCGTACTGGCTGCAGCGGCCGGACCTCGGCGAGAAGCTGGTCGCCGCGTTCGACGGGACGAACCCGGAGAACCTGCGGTTCGTCGACCGTGAGCTCATGCTCAAGATCCTCTATCCGCCGCTGAATCTCTTCTACCGCTTCATCACCCAGGACACCGAGAAGTTCAGCGAGGCGCTCACCCAGGCGATCCAGCTGCACCACGAGTACTGGACGGCCGACGAGGAGCGCCGCGAGGACCTCGACGGCGCGGTGGCCCTGGCCCCGCTCGCCCTGGCCTGCCTCGCCTACGATGCCGGGCAACCGATCGAGGTGGAGTCGGAGTACCTCCCCGAGAACCTCCTCGACCGGAGCTGGCTCGGCGAGTTCCCGACGTAACTCCTGGGGAGCTCGTGGCTACCCGGCGCTGCACAGGGCCTTGTCCACCAGGGCGTCCACTCGTTTCATCGCCGCCGGGTCGGTCGGCTGGAGGGTTACCGCCACGTTCACGGCGCGGCCCTCGTCCGTGGCGCCGCCTCGGGTTTCGTAGCCCGGGAAGCTGCCGCCGTGGCCCCAGTACACGCCGCCGCATGACAGCGGGGTGCTCAACAGACCCAGTCCGTAACGGGTGTTGGGGCCGAACGGGGCTGCGGCGGGGACCGTCTTCTGCATCTCCTTGAGCTGGGGCGCCGCGAGGAGGCGGCCGCCCAGAAGCGCGCTGAAGAAGCGGTTCAGGTCCGAGTTCGTGGAGATCAGCTGGCCTGCCGCCCAGGCCCAGGACGGGTCCATCTCCGTGATGTCGCCGAGGGGGCCGCCCGGCGCATCCTGGGAGTAGCCCTTGGGGTGCGGCTCGCGGATCGTCGGGTCGCCGGGGGCGGGGAAATAGGTGTGTCGCAGGCCGATCTTCTTGATGATGCGCTGGTCTATTTCCGCGGCGAGGGGGCGGCCGGTGACCTTCTGGACGATCAGGCCGGCCACCACGTAATTCGTGTTGCTGTAGCCCCACTTCTCGCCGGGGGCGAAGTCCGCCTTGTGCTTGAGGGCCCGGTCCAGGAGGTCGCGGGGTTCGTAGTAGCGGGGCTCCAGGTCTTCGTCGTTGGTGTAGCTGGGGAGTCCGCTGGTCTGCTGGAGGAGTTCGCGGACGGTGATGTGGCTTCCGTCGATGCCCTCGCCGCGTACGAGGCCGGGGAGATACGTGTCGATCATGGCGTCGAGGCTGACCTTGCCCTCGCTCACGAGTTGGAGGACGACCACGGCGGTGAAGGTTTTGGTGTTGCTGCCGATTCTGACTTGGCCGTCTGTGGGGACCTTCGCCTTGGTGGTCAGGTCGGCCACGCCGGCGGTGTAGTTACGGGTGTGGCCCTCGCGGTCCTGGACGGCGGCCAGGGCGGCGGGGAAGCCGTCGCTTTTCACCAGGGCGTTGAGGCTCTGCTGGATGGGGGCGGGGTGGGGGGCCGCCGATGCGGGGGGTGGGGTGAGCGCGGTCATCGTCAGGATGCCGGCGGCCACTGCGGCGGCGGTCGCTGCGCGTCTGGTGGCCCTGTGCCGCGCTCTGTTCGGGGCGGGCCTCTGTGGGCTCTGTGACCTCTGTGATGCCTGCTCACGCACGTGCGGACTCCTCCGGGGGGAGCTGGGATGTTTGCCGGGCCTAGCATTTCCGGAGGGGGTGGTTCGGGGCGATCCTGCCAGCTACCCGTACGCGGGTGGGGCTAACCCCCGGGCCCCTACGGGGGGTTGGGGGGCGAGTGCGACCCGGTGCGTGGCCCTGGGGCTCTGCCCCAGACCCCGGTGTGCCCCACCCCGCCCCTTCCCGAAACCCGCCGGGGGATGTCGTTCGGGTGCGGCTCAGGGTCGTCTCCTGGGGCTCCGCCCCAGACCCCGTTCGCGCCTGAAGGGCGCTCGTCCTCAAACTCCCCCAAGGCCTTAAGGGCCAGGGGGGACCCCCATGACGGGCTGGGTATGCCTGCGTGGGCGGCGCCCAAGAGGCCGGACGGGCTGAAATGCCCATGCGGGCCAGGACCAACCCAGCTAGGGGCGCGGGGAACTGCGCGACCAGCCACCGACGGCCCGCGGCCGAAAGCAGGGTTCAAGGGGCGCGGGGAACTGCGCAAACGGCTGAGCGGGGTCCCGGTCGCTCGGGACCCCGCTCAGTCCAAGCCCGCCTACAGGAAGGAGTTGATCTCGATCGTCTCGGTGCGGCCGGGGCCCACCCCGATCGCGGAGATCGGCGCGCCCGACATCTCCTCCAGCGCCTTCACGTACGCCTGCGCGTTCTTGGGGAGGTCGCCGAAGGTCTTGGCCTTCGTGATGTCCTCCGACCAGCCGGGCAGGGTCTCGTAGATCGGCTTCGCGTGGTGGAAGTCGGTCTGGGAGTACGGGAGTTCCTCGACGCGCTTGCCGTCGATCTCGTAGGCGACGCAGACCGGGATCCGCTCCCAGCCCGTCAGGACGTCCAGCTTCGTCAGGAAGAAGTCCGTCAGGCCGTTCACGCGGGTCGCGTAGCGGGCGATCGGCGCGTCGAACCAGCCGCAGCGGCGGTCACGGCCGGTGGTGACACCGCGCTCGCCACCGATGCGGCGCAGCGCCTCGCCGTCCTCGTCGAAGAGCTCCGTCGGGAACGGGCCCGCGCCGACGCGGGTCGTGTACGCCTTCAGGATGCCGATGACGCGGCTGATCTTCGTCGGGCCCACGCCCGCACCCGTGCAGGCGCCGCCCGCGGTCGGGTTCGAGGAGGTGACGAAGGGGTACGTGCCGTGGTCGACGTCGAGCAGGGTGCCCTGGCCGCCCTCGAAGAGCACGACCTTGTCGTCGTCGAGCGCCTTGTTCAGGACGAGGGTGGTGTCCGTGACGTACGGCTTGATCTGCTCCGCGTACTGGAGCATCTCCTCGACGATCTTGCCGGCCTCGATCGCGCGGCGGTTGTAGATCTTGGCGAGCAGCTGGTTCTTGCCTTCGAGCGCCGCCTCGACCTTCTGCTCCAGGATCGACTCGTCGTAGAGGTCCTGGACGCGGATGCCGACGCGGTTGATCTTGTCGGCGTAGGTCGGGCCGATGCCGCGACCGGTGGTGCCGATCTTGCGCTTGCCGAGGAAGCGCTCGGAGACCTTGTCGAGGGTCACGTTGTACGGCGTGATCAGGTGAGCGTTGCCGCTGATCAGGAGCTTGGAGGTGTCCACGCCGCGCTCGTTAAGACCGCTCAGCTCGGAGAGCAGGACCGCCGGGTCGACGACGACACCGTTACCGATCACCGGGGTGCACCCCGGCGAGAGGATCCCGGAAGGGAGAAGATGCAGCGCGTACTTCTGGTCGCCTACGACAACCGTGTGGCCGGCATTGTTGCCGCCCTGGTAACGCACCACATAGTCAACGGATCCACCGAGGAGGTCGGTGGCCTTTCCCTTGCCCTCGTCACCCCACTGAGCACCGAGCAGCACAAGTGCGGGCACAGGCGTACACCCCTTCCGGGCGGGGCATGTCCAAGGTCAGGGGCATACGCGTTCCATATGTGGATGCGTACACCATGGGCCTGAACCGTAGAAAGCTGCCCCGGAATAGACGAAGCCCCTGGCGCAATAGCGCAAGGGGCTCTTGCACAAAGATGCTACCCGAGGAAGGACCGAGGTGTCGGCTGCGCACCAGCTCGTCGTGCTCATCGACCCGGTCGCCCGCCGTATTGACGGCGAGTCCGTACGGATCGCGAAGGATGTGCTGTGTGCGGGAGCACAGGCGAAAATCTGCTGGCCACAGGGGCCGGAAGAGTTTGCGCGGGCGCTGGCCCGGCGGGGTGGCCGGCGTACCGTGGTGGTCGGTGACGACCAGGCGCTGCTACGCACCGTGACCCTGCTGCATCGCGAGCGTGAGCTCGACCGGGGCGCCCTCGCCCTGGTGCCGGTGGGCGCGGCCGACTCCCTGGTGCTGGCCCGCTCGCTCGGCGTGCCCATGGGCGCGGTCGCGGCCGCGCGGGCCGCGCTCGACGGGACCGGGCACCGGCTCGACCTCCTGGCCGACGACAGCGATCAGGTCGTCCTTGGGGCCCTGAGGATCCCCGCGGTCAGTCCGCCGCCCTCGCCGCCCGCGCCGCCTTCGGTGTGGGGCGCCGCCCGCTCGCTGGTACGGACCCTGGTGCGGGCGCCCGCACCGGTCGCGGCGGCCGTGGCGCACCGGCTGCGGGTGGAGGCCGACGGGGTGCTCCTGAGCGACCTCGACCGGCCGGTGGCGGGCGTGTCGATCGGCTCCGCCGACGGCCTCGCGCAGGTCGTGGTGCACGGCCGGACCGGCGAGCGGGCGCGGGCGGCCGCGCGCGCCGTCACGATCTCGGGCCCGGTGGGCGGCTTCCGCTACCGCGCGGACCAGGTCGTCGCGGGCCCGGTCCGCACCCGTACGTGGACCGCGCTCGCGGGGGCGTGGGAGCTGGTCCTGCCGGGGTGAGCCGACCCGAGCGGTCAGCGGGGCGGGATCGGCAACGCAAACCCGGTGGTCAGCGCGGTCAACGGGGCGGGATCGGCGGGAGGTCCAGGGTCGTGCGGTGCTCGCGCCAGCGGTCCATCAGCTGGGACAGCTCGCCGTGCAGGAACGCGAAGAACGCCGCCGTCTCCGCCATCCGCGCTCCGGCCGCCGTGTCCGGGCCGCCCGCGCTCGCGACGCCGTCCTTCATGACCTGCTCCCAGCGGGTCAGGATCCGGTCCCGGTTGGTGAAGGTCTCGTACCAGAGCTCGTTGTGCAGGACGTACCGGTCGCGCCGTGAGCCGGGCTCGCGCTCGCGGCCGACCATGTTGACCTGGGCGAGGTAGCGGACCGCGCCGGAGACGGCGGCCGGGCTGATCCGGAGCGCCGAGGCGAGTTCGGCCGAGGTCATCGAGCCGGTCTCGGAGACGAGCAGCGCCGCGAAGACGCGGGCCGCCATCCGCTGCATGCCCGCCTCGGCCAGCTCGGAGGCGAACCGCTCGACGAACCGGCCCACGGCGTCCTCGTCCCGTCCGTCCGCCATGCCGCCCGGCACCTCTCGCTCGCTGTCCACGCTGCTCATGGGTTCATCGTCTCCCCTCGCCGCCCCGCCCCGGTTCCGTCGCCGACTTTATACGCTTCCTTAACTTCACAACTTCGTGAAAGTACTGTACGTTCAAAAACATGACGAAGGCAATCACGGTCGCCGGACTGCACAAGTCGTTCGGGCGCACGCACGCTCTCGACGGGCTCGACCTCGCCGTCGAGAGCGGTGAGGTCCACGGCTTCCTCGGCCCCAACGGCGCCGGGAAGTCCACCACCATCCGGGTCCTGCTGGGCCTGCTGCGCGCCGACTCGGGCGCGGCCCAGCTGCTCGGCCGCGACCCGTGGGCCGACGCCGTCGAACTGCACCGGCACGTGGCGTACGTACCGGGCGACGTGACGCTGTGGCGCAACCTCTCGGGAGGCGAGGTCATCGACCTGTACGGCAGGCTGAGGGGCGGCCGCGTCGACCGGTCCCGGCGCCACGACCTCGTCGAACGGTTCGAGCTCGACCCCACGAAGAAGGGCCGGACCTACTCCAAGGGCAACCGCCAGAAGGTCGCCCTGGTCGCCGCGTTCGCGTCCGACGTGGACGTACTGATCCTGGACGAGCCGACCTCCGGGCTCGACCCGCTGATGGAAGAGGTCTTCCAGGAGTGCGTGGAGGAGGAGCGCGACCGGGGCCGCACCGTGCTGCTGTCCTCGCACATCCTCAGCGAGGTGGAGAGCCTCTGCGACCGGGTCAGCATCATCCGCCGGGGCCGGACCGTGGAGACCGGCTCGCTCGCCGAGCTCCGCCACCTCACCCGTACGTCCGTCACCGCCGAACTCGCGGGCGAGCCCAACGGGTTGGCGCGACTGCCCGGGGTGTACGACCTGGACGTAGTGGGCCGTCGCGTAAAACTCCAGGTCGACACCGACAAGCTGGACGCGGTGCTGCGCTCGCTCACCGCATCGGGCGTACGGTCCCTGATCTCCACCCCGCCGACCCTTGAGGAGCTGTTCCTGCGCCACTACACGGGCG
The DNA here is from genome assembly GCF_045206365.1 of Streptomyces sp. NBC_00212. Taxonomy (NCBI): domain Bacteria; kingdom Bacillati; phylum Actinomycetota; class Actinomycetes; order Kitasatosporales; family Streptomycetaceae; genus Streptomyces; species Streptomyces sp. NBC_00212. The sequence continues at coordinate 4,693,778 of NZ_CP108115.1, read as the reverse complement.
CGGAGGAAGAGGTGGTGGCGCGATGACCGCCGCCGTAGCCGTACCCATGCGCGGTTCGGATCAACTGGCGGGAACCAGCGCCCTGTTGAGGCTCGCGCTGCGCCGGGACCGGGTGATGATCCCGGTGTGGTCGATCGCGCTGGGCGCACTGGTGGCGAGCGGCGCGAGCACCCTGGAGAAGGTGTACAGGACCGCCGCCGAGCGCGCGGACGTGGCCCACTCGATGAACGGCAACGGCTCGCTTCGGGCGCTGTACGGGCCGGTCTTCGACGACTCGATCGGCGGGCTTACCGCGTGGCGGTTCGGCGGGTTCGGATACGTACTCGCGGCGGTGATGAGCCTGCTGATCGTGGTGCGGCACACCCGGGAGGAAGAGGAGACGGGCCGTCAGGAACTGCTTTCCTCGGCGATGGTGGGGCGGCGGGCGCCGCTGACATCGGCGCTCCTGGCCGCCTTTGCGGCCAATGCGCTGATCGCTCTGATCATCACGGCCGGGCTGGCCAAGTCGACGGGCGGCACGGCGGGTTCATTGGCTCTCGGCTTGACGACCGGGGCGATCGGGATGCTGTTCGCGGGCATGGCGGCGATCATGGCGCAGCTGACGGAGAGCGCGCGGCTCGCGAAGGGCCTCACAGGGGCGGTCCTCGGCGCGGCCTTCCTGCTGAAGTCGGCGGGCGACACCGCGACGCGTGACGCCTCCTCAGTGCTCGACCTGCTCTCGCCGCTGGGCTGGGCCGAGAACGTGCGGCCGTACGCGGGCGAACGGTGGTGGGTGCTGCTGCTGATCGTGGCGGCGGCGGGCGCGCAGGGGGCGGCAGCGTACGTGCTCGCCGGGCGGCACGACATCGGGATGAGCTTCGTGCCACCCCGGCCCGGGCCCGCCGAGGGGCGCATCTCGACGGCGTATGGGCTTGCCTGGCGGTTGCAGCGGGGCGGCGTGATCGGCTGGACCCTCGGGTTCGCCCTGGCCGGGCTGCTGTTCGGCGGGATGACGGACGGGGCGGCCGATCTGGTCGGCGGCAACGCGCAGACCAAGGAGATCATCCAGCGGATGGGCGGCCAGTCGGGCCTGACCGACGCGTTCCTCGCGACGATGGTCGGCATGCTGGGGATGGTCGCGGCGCTGTACGCCGCCTCGTCCGTCCTGCGCCTGCACGCTGAGGAGACGGGCCGGCGCGCGGAACCGGTCCTGGCGGCCTCCGTGGGCCGGGTGCGGTGGGCGGCCGGGCATCTGGTGATCGCGTTCGGCGGGGCGGCCCTGATCATGGTGGTCGGCGGGCTCGGCCTGGCGGCCGGCTACGGCAGGGAACCCGGCCCGATCCTGGGCGCGACCCTGGTCCAACTCCCCGCGATCTGGACGCTGGCGGGCCTGGCGGTGCTGCTGTTCGGCGCGTTCCCGAGGCTCGCGCAGGCGGCGCTGGGCGTGGTGGGCCTGTGCCTGGCCCTGGGCTGGATCGGCCCCGCGCTGAACCTGCCGCAGGCCGTCCTGGACGTCTCCCCCTTCGGCCATCTGCCGAAGCTGCCGGGCACGGAGATGGCGTGGACGCCGGTGGTGCTGTTGACGGTGGTGGCGGGGGTACTGGTGGGGGCGGGGCTGGGGGCGCTGCGGCGGCGGGATGTCGTCGGCTGAACCGTGATCGTCAGCATGTGACGTGGAGTTCCTTGAGCCCCCGGATGACGAATCCGGGGCCCCACTCCGGCTCGGCGGCCAGCCGCATCCGGGGCGCCTTGGTGAGCAACTGCCCGAAGGACGCCCGGAGTTCGAGCCTGGCCAGCGGTGCGCCGAGGCAGTAGTGGATGCCGGCGCCGAAGGAGACGTGCGGGTTGTCGGCGCGGGCCAGGTCGAGGGTGTCGGGGTCGGCGAACCGGGCGGGGTCGCGGTTGGCGGACCCGAAGAGAAGGGCGACCTCGCTGCCGCGCGGGAGCTTCTGCCCGGCGAACTCGATGTCTTCGAGCACCCAGCGCTCGAAGAGCTGGAGCGGGGTGTCGTAGCGCATCAACTCCTCGATGGCGGTGGGGAGCAGAGCGTCGGGCGCGGCGCGGAGGGCGGCGAGCTGGGCGGGGTTGTGCAGGAGCGTCCGCCATCCGTTGGCGGTGGTGTTGACGGTGGCCTCGTGGCCGGCGTTGAGGAGGAGTACGCAGGTGGAGATCATCTCTTGCTCGGACAGCCGGGCCGCCGCGTCACCGCTCTCGTCGTCGTACGCCGCGATCAGTGCGGAGACGAGATCCTCGCCGGGGTTCTTGCGCCGTTCCGCGATCAACTCCCTCAGGTACGCGGTGAATTCGAGGGAGGCTCGGACGGCTTTGGCGGCGGTCTCCTCGTCCGGGTTGAGCTCGTACATGCCGCAGATCGCGGCGGACCAGGGGCGCAGGAGGGGGCGGTCCGCCTCGGGGATGCCGAGCATTTCGGCGATGACGGCGACGGGGAGGGGCTCGGCGACCCGGGCGAGCAGGTCGCCGCCGCCGGCCGCGCAGAAGTCGTCGACGAGGCGTTCCGCGAGGCGGTGCACGGTGGGGGCGAGGCGCTCGACCGTACGGGGGGTGAAGGCCTGCGAGACGAGCCTGCGGATGCGGGTGTGGTCCGGGGGGTCCAGGTCGAGCATGCCGTGGTCGTTGAGGGTGTGGAACGGCTCGTGCGCGGCGGGAGGGGGTGTCCGGCCGAACTCCTCGTGGCTGAACCGGTGTTGGTAACTCCGCCCGAGCCGGCGGTCCCTCAGCAGGGTGGATACGTCGACGTGATGCGGGATGAGCCACTGTCCCGTGGGGGCGTAGTGATGCACCCGGCCCGCCGCTCGGAGCTCCGCGTACGCGGGGTAGGGGTCGGCGACGAAGTCCGCGTCGTGGGGGCGGAAGAGGGGGGTGGGGTTCATGGCCTCGACAATGCGGTGCCGCTGACTGCGGGGCAAGGGGGCGGGGTTTGGGTGCGGGCCGTCTGTGGCTGGTCGCGCAGTTCCCCGCGCCCCTTATCGGGTGCGGTGTCGGCTGCGAACCGTGCGTGGTTGCTCGCGCAGTTCCCCGCGCCCCTGGCGGGGTGGGGTGCGGGCTTCCCGTGGCTGCGCCCCGAACCCCCGACGCCAGTCAGCCTGCGGACCGTGCGTGGCTGGTCGCGCAGTTCCCCGCACCCCTAGCCGTACCGATGCTGGCCCGCGTAGGCATCTTCAGCCTGTCCGGCGTTTGAGGACGAGCGCCCTTCAGGCGCGAACGGGGTCTGGGGCGGAGCCCCAGGACCAGCCGACGAGCCGCAGCCGAACGAACTCCCCCGGAGGGTTTCGGGAAGGGGCGGGGTGGGGCCTCCCGGGGTCTGGGGCGGAGCCCCGGCGCATCCCGCCGAGCCGCACCCACCCCCGGAGGGGCGGGGTGGGGGCTAACCCGGGGTTACCAGGCGGGTTTCGTACGCGTATACCGCCGCCTGCGTCCGGTCCCGCAGCCCCAGCTTCACCAGGACCCGGCTCACATGGGTCTTGATCGTCGACTCCGCCACGACAAGGCGGTCCGCGATCTCCTGGTTCGACAGACCCTGGGCGATCAGGACGAGCACCTCCGTCTCGCGGTCGGTCAGCTCCTCCACCTGGCCGGGCGGCGCGGAGGAACCCGCCCGCTGCACCGGCACGACCCGCGCGAACTCGTTGATCAGCCGCCGGGTCACCGAGGGGGCGAGCAGCGCCTCCCCGGACGCCACCACCCGTACGCCCTCGGCTAGTTGACGCGCCGACGCGTCCTTCAGGAGGAAGCCCGACGCCCCCGCCCGCAGCGCCTGGTACACGTACTCGTCGAGGTCGAACGTGGTCAGGACGAGCACCTTCGAGGAGTCGTCCGACGCCACGATCTCCCGCGTCGCCTCGATGCCGTTCATGCCGGGCATCCGGATGTCCATCAGGACCACGTCGGGACGCAGCGTCCGCACCTGGGCGACCGCCTCGCGGCCGTCGACCGCCTCGCCGACGACCTCGATGTCCGGCTGCGCGCCGAGCAGTACGGAGAAGCCCTCGCGCACCATCATCTGGTCGTCGACGATCAGGACCTTGATCGTCATGCCTTGTCTTCCGTTTCCGTCGCCTCGGCCGGCCCATTCGGCTCCGGCTCGACCGGCTCGACCGGGATGAAGACGGTCACCTCGTACCCGCCCTCCCCCGTCCGCTCCGCTGTCATCACGCCGCCGAGCATCGCCACCCGCTCCGCCATGCCCGTGAGCCCGTGCCCGGAACCCTGCGAAGGGCCCGCCTCGGAGGTCGCGGGGCCGTTCACGATGCGCAGTCCGAGCCCGCCCAGAACGTATCCGATCTCCACCCGCGCCCCCGCCCCTGGCGCGTGCCGCAGGGTGTTGCTGAGGGCCTCCTGGATGATCCGGTACGCCGAGAGTTCGACACCCTGCGGGAGCTCCCGTACCGCACCGGTGATCACCTTCTCCACCGGGAGGCCGGCCTCGCGGACGTTCGCGAGCAGGCCCTCCAGGTCGGCGAGGGTGGGCTGGGGGGCGTCCGGCGCCTCGTAGTCCTCCGCGCGTACGACGCCGAGCACCCGGCGCAGTTCGGTGAGCGCCGCCACCGCGTTCTCGCGGATCGTCGCGAAGGCCTGGGCGAGCTCGGGCGGCGGGTTCTCCACCCGGTACGGCGCGGCCTCGGCCTGGATGGCGACCACCGACATGTGGTGCGCCACCACATCGTGCAGCTCGCGCGCGATGTTGGTGCGCTCCTCCAGGACCGTCCGCTTGTCGCGCTCCACCGCGGTGACCGACTTCTCCGCGCTGACCTGCCGCTCGGCGTCCTTGCGGATGTGCACGACGGAGATGACCAGCAGGACGATGCCGTAGACGGTCGCCAGCTGCATGGTGTTGTCGCCGTACGAGCTGCGGACCGAGCCGAGGACCGCGCTCAGAACGACGGTGACCACCCACATCCAGGCCGCCACGCGGGGGCGGGTGCGCAGGGCCACCACGATGAGGACGCTCAGGTGCATGAAGACGGCGCCGGGTGTCCAGGGGCCGAGGCCGCCGTGGCTCCCCACCACCCCCGTGAAGACTGTCGCCGCGCACGACAGCCAGAACGCTCCGATGGGGCGCACCAGCGTCGTGATCACCGGCACGGCCAGCATCACCCCGCTGAGCAGCCAGGCCGGCCCGCCGCTGCCACCCCGCGTGTACCCGAACAGCAGCGAGCAGAACGCGAGGAAGCAGACCACCGCGTGCGGGGTCCAGGCCGCGGCCTCGCGTATGCGGCCCGGGAGCCGGCGGGTGATCGGGCCGTCGGTCCGCATGGGCGGGAGCGGCCGGTAGGCGAACGCGTCGTGGAACAGGTCCCTGCGCAGCCCTCCGTACGCGTCCATCGCCAGCCGGAATTCAGGGCTGCGCTCGGCGCCGCCGCCCGCTGCTGTGGTGCCGCTCCCCTGCCGGGGCCTGGTCGTCTCGTTCACACCCCCAAGGTAGGCGGCGGGCCACGCGCGGGCGTCCGGCCAGATGGGGATCCTGCGGGGTCCGCCTCAGGGACTACGCGGTGGGCCCCGAGGGGTTCCCGCTCACTCAGCCGTCACTTTGGCGACGAACGAGGCGATGTTCCCCACCGTCCGCCGGATCTTCTCCTCCACGGTGAGCGTCTCGTGCAGCCGCGCTCCGACGCCCGCGTCCTTCTTGCCGCGTACGTAGAGCGAGCAGTCGAGGTCGCCGCAGATGTACGCGCCGACCGAGTTCCCCTGCTTGCCCGGCTTGCCCGCCTTCGGCGCGACCATCAGCGCGACGCCGCCGGAGTGGGTGGTCAGGCACAGCGAGCACATGCTGCGCCGCTGCTGTCCGACGGCGGCGCTGGAACAGCGCAGGGCGACGCCGTGGGGACGGCCGTCCAGCTCGACGACGAGGTAGCCCCGGTCGGGCGCCTGCGGGTCGCGCCAGCCGAGGTAGTCCAGGTCGTCCCAGGGCCGCTCGGCCAGGTCACGCGGGACGGCCAGGCGCTTGGCCTCGCCCTTGGTGCAGTTCACGAAGGCGGCACGGATCTCTTGTTCGGTCAGCGGCTTCATAAACATCACGGTAGATTGCCTAAAGGTTTTAGGCAAATGGGTATCTGGTTAAGGTAGGCTTCGGGCCAACAGAGCGATCGAGGACAGCAGCGATCGAGGCGAGAGAGAGGAAGGGCAGGGCATGGCACGGGTAGGACTGACCACCGAGCGCCTGGTCCTGGCGGGCGCGGAGCTGGCCGACGAGGTCGGCTTCGAGCAGGCGACCGTCTCGGCGCTGGCCAGGCGGTTCGACGTCAAGGTCGCGAGCCTGTACTCGCACGTGAAGAACTCCCAGGACCTCAAGACGCGGATCGCCCTGCTCGGCCTGGAGGAACTCGCGGACCTGGCCGCCGACGCCGTGGCCGGCCGGTCCGGCAAGGACGCCCTGGCCGCGCTCGGCAACGTCTACCGCGACTACGCCCACAAGCACCCCGGCCGCTATGCCGCGACCCAGCTGCGGCTCGACGCGGAGGCGGCGGCGGCGAGCGCGGGCCGCAGGCACTCGCAGATGACGCGGGCGATCCTGCGCGGCTACGACCTGCCGGAGCCGGACCAGACACACGCCGTACGGCTGCTCGGCAGCGTCTTCCACGGCTACATCAGCCTGGAGATGGGCGGCGGGTTCAGCCACAGCGCGCCCGACACCCAGGAGACCTGGGAGCGCACCCTGGACGCCCTCGACGCCCTGCTACAGAACTGGCCGACGTCATGACCCCACTGACAACAACCCCCATCACCGCCCAACTCCTGCGCGGGGCAATCGAGTTGGAGCACACCGAGCACGGCGTGCTGCCGCACCGGCTGCCCGCCCGTGCCCGCACCCGGGGCGCCGACGCACAGCTCGCCATGGCCGAGGCCCAGCCCTCCGGCGTACGCCTCGCCTTCCGCACCCGGGCCACGACCGTCGAGCTGGACACGCTGGCGACCAAGCGCGTGTACGTCGGGGCCCCGCCCCGGCCGGACGGCGTGTACGACCTGCTGGTCAACGGCCGTCTGACAGGCCAGGACAGCGTGGCGGGCGGCCACACCGTAACCATCGACATGACGACGGGGTCCGTCACGCACGACCCCGGCCCGGTCGGCACCCTCCGCTTCACCGACCTGCCCGCCGACGTGAAGGACGTCGAAATCTGGCTGCCGTACAACGAGAGGACCGAACTGGTCGCCCTGCGCACCGACGCCCCCGTCGAGCCGGTGCCGGACTCGGGCCGCAAGGTGTGGCTGCACCACGGCAGTTCGATCAGCCACGGCTCGGACGCCGCGAGCCCCACGACCACCTGGCCGGCGCTTGCCGCCTCGCTCGGCGGCGCCGAACTCGTCAACCTGGGCTTCGGCGGCAGCGCCCTGCTCGACCCGTTCACCGCACGCACCATGCGGGACACCGCCGCGGACCTGATCAGCGTCAAGATCGGCATCAACCTGGTCAACCACGATCTGATGCGGCTGCGGGCGTTCGTGCCGGCGGTGCACGGCTTCCTGGACACCATTCGGGACGGCCACCCCACCACCCCGCTGCTGGTGATCTCCCCGATCCTGTGCCCCATCCACGAGAACACCCCGGGCCCCTGCGCCCCCGACCTCACGGAACTGGCCTCCGGCCGACTGCGGTTCCGCGCGACGGGCGACGCGACGGACCCGACGCGCCTCACGCTGGCCGCCATCCGCGACGAACTGGCCGGGATCGTGGCGCAACGCTCGGCCGACGACCCCAACGTGCACTACCTGGACGGCCGTTCGCTGTACGGGGAGGAGGACGCGACCGAGCTGCCGCTGCCCGACGCGCTGCATCCGGATGCGGAGACGCATCGCCGGATGGGGGAGCGATTCGCTGAACTGGCCTTCAAGGGTGGGGTGTTCAGCGGGACGGCCGGGTGAGCCCTGGAGGGGCGCGGGGCTGTGACATTGTGCGGCTCCGCCGCGATGGGGGTCCCCCTGTTCATGGGGGTCCCCCCTGGCCCTTAAGGCCTTGGGGGAGGAGCCGAGAACTTGGGGGAGCGACCAGCCGCCGACGGCCCGCACGTAATGAACCGCACCCCTACGGAGGCGGAGGAACTCAGTACGCCAGCTGAGCGATCTCCTCCGCCACCACGGCACACGCGTCAGCCGCGGGGTCGATCAGCGGGAAGTGGCCCACGCCCTCCAGCAGGGTGAGTCCCACCATCTCCCCCGCCTTGGCCGCCGCATCGACATACGCCTCCGCCACGGCCTGCGGCACGACGATGTCCTCCCGGCCCTGCACGACGGCCGTGGCGATCCCGGTGGGCAGCAGGGCAGCGGGGTCGGCGTGCGGGCCACGAGACCCCAACTCCCCTTCTCCACCCAGGAGTTGAAGGACGGCCCCCGAGCAAACCCCCAGCTCCACGGCCGTGGCGAAGTCGGCGATGGGGGCCAGGGCCACGACGCCGCGCAGCGCCGCGGGGCCGGGGGTGCGCCACGGGGAGCCGAGCGGCAGTACGTGCCGGGCGGCCGCCCACAGGGCGAGGTGGCCGCCGGCCGAATGCCCGGCCAGTACGGTGCGGCGCGGGTCGGCCTGCGGCACGGCATCGCGTACGAGGACGGGCAGCGCGTCCAGGGCCGCCGCCACGTCGTCGAAGGTGTCGGGCCAGCGCCCGGCCACGGGCCCGTCGCCACCCTGCTGCGGCAGCAGACTCCCGCGCCGGTACTCGACGTTGGCCACGGCGAACCCGCGCCGGGCCAGGAAGTCCGCGAGCGGGGTGAGGTGCATGCGGTCGTACGGGGCCCGCCAGGCGCCGCCGTGCAGCAGTACGACCAGGGGGGCGCCGGCGCGGTCGCCCCGGGGGGCGTAGAAGTCGATCACCTGGTCGGGGTGGTTGCCGTACGCGGCGCTGGCGTCGGGGGCGATGGCGGGATGGGAGAAGGCGGATGCCTCTTCGGCCGCGTCACGCTCTGCGGGATCCGTCATTCCCAACCTTTCGCCAGGCCAAGCCGGTTGATCACCCGGGCGCGAGGGACGCTACCAGGACGCCCACCCTCGCAACCCGGGGCGGCCCCCGGAGCGCCCTGGGGCTCCGCCCCAGACCCCATTGAGCCCCCACCCCACCCCTTCCCGAAACCCGCCGGGGGTTGGAAAGAGGTGAAGCCGGTTTCCTGGGGCTCCGCCCCAGACCCCGTTCGCGCCTTAAGGGCGCTCGTCCTCAAACGCCGGACAGGCTGGGAGTGCCTGCATGGGCGGCGCGCAAGAGGCCGGACGGGCTGAAGATGCCGATCCGGGCCAGCACCAACCCTGCCAGGGGCGCGGGGAACTGCGCGACCAGCCACGCACGGTCCGCAGCCGACCGACAGGCGCGAGCAGGGGTGCAGGGGACGGAGTCCCCGCAGGGGGTCTGGGGCGCAGCCCCAGGGCTCGGCCATCCCAACCCCCGTCACGGGATGGGGGTCCCCCCTGCTCCTTAAGAGCTCGGGGGAGGGTGGGCAAACCCCCCGGGGCCCGGGGCTCAACCCCCTCAGCCCACCAGCGCCGCGAGTTCCGTCGCCGCCCGCTCCGCATCGGCGAAGCCCACGTACAGCGGTGTGAAGCCGAAGCGCAGGACGTCGGGGCGGCGGAAGTCGCCCACCACGCCCCGCGCGGTGAGGGCGCGCATCACCTCGCCCGCCTCCGCGCAGGCGAGGGACACCTGGCTGCCGCGTTCCTCGTGCGCGGCCGGGGTCACCGACGACACCCGCCCGGCCGGAACGTACGCCTCGACGCACTCCAGGAAGAAGTCCGTCAGGGCGAGGGACTTGGCCCGCACCGCCTCGATCGAGACCCCGTCCCACACGTCGAGCGCCGACTCAAGGGCCAGCATCGACAGGATGTCCGGGGTGCCGACCCGGCCCCGCACCGCGCCGTCGCCCGGCACGTACGCCGGCCGCATCCCGAAGGGGTCCTCGTGCGAGTTCCAGCCGGGCAGCGGGGTGTCGAAGCGGGGCTGGTGGTCGCCGCGCACGTACAGGTACGCCGGTGAACCCGGGCCGCCATTCAGGTACTTGTAGGTGCAGCCCACCGCGAAGTCGACGCCGTGCGCGGCCAGGCCGACCGGCAGCGCGCCCGCGCTGTGGCACAGGTCCCAGACGGCCAGGGCCCCGGCGGACCGGATCGCCGCCGTCATGCCGGGCAGGTCGTTGAGGCGACCGGTGCGGTAGTCCACGTGGTTGACCAGGACCGCCGCCGTGCGCGGGCCGAGCGCGGACACGATCTCGTCCGGTGCCAGGGCCCGGATCTGACGGCCCGTCATCCGGGCCGCCGACTCGGCGACGTACCCGTCCGTGGGGAACGTCGAGGCGTCGACCAGGATCTCGTCCCGGTCCTCGCCCGCGAGGCGCACCGCCGCCACCAGCGCCTTGAAGACGTTCACGCTCGTCGAGTCGCCGACCACGACCGTGCCCGGCGCCGCGCCGACGAGCGGGGCGATCCGGTCGCCGATGCGTTCCGGCGCCGTCCACCAGCCGCTCTCCTCCCAGGACCGGATGCGCAGTTGGCCCCACTCGCGGGCGATGACGTCCTGCATACGGGCCGGAACGTGCCGGGGCAGCGCGCCCAGCGAGTTCCCGTCGAGGTAGACCACGCCGTCGTCGAGGGCGAACAGCTCGCGGTGCCGGGCGAGTTCGTCTGCGGCGTCCAGCGCCGCGGCCTTCTTGGCCAGTGCCTCAGACATGGCTGCGTGCCGTCCACAGCTCGGGGAACACGTTCTTGGTGGCCCGCTTCTCCAGCCACGCCACCCCGGCCGAGCCGCCGGTGCCGGCCTTGGCGCCCATGGCCCGCCGGGTCGCCACGAGATGGTCGTTGCGCCATCGCCACACGAGCTCGCCGACATCGGTCAACGCCTCGCCCAGGCGCACCAGTTCACCGTTCTGGTCGCCCGCGTACAGCTCGGCCCAGACCGCTTCGACCCCCGGGTTCGGCTCGTACTTGCGGGTCAGGTCGCGCTGGAGGACCGAGAACGGCACGGCGTACCCGCGCCGCGCGAGCAGCGCGAGGACCTCGTCGTACAGGCTCGGCTCACCGAGAGCCTTCTCCAGCTCGGCGTGCACGCGGGGCGCGCCCCGGTGCGGCACCAGCATCGACGCCGACTTGTCGCCGAGCAGGAACTCCATCCGCCGGTACATCGCCGACTGGAACCCGGAGCCCTCGCCGAGCGCGGCCCGGTAGGAGTTGAACTGGGCCGGGGTCAGCTGCGCCAGCGGCGTCCACGAGGCGTTGAGCGCCTCCAGCTCCCGTACCGAACGCTTCAGGGCGTCTATCGCGACCGGCACCCGGTCCGCGCGCAGCGCCCGCGAGGCGGTCTCCCACTCGTGCACGATGACCGTGAACCACAGCTCCATGACCTGGGTGGTGACCAGGAAGACCATCTCGCCCGGGTCGTCCGAGCGCAGCTGCTGCAGGTGGGTGAGGACGTCCGCCTGGACGTAGTCCTCGTACGGTGTCGTGCCCTCGAAGTCCAGATTCGGGGTCTCCGGCTCGTCGCCCTGTTCGGGCGGCGTGACCGGTTCGGACATCTTTGATGACATCGCTGTCTCCTCGATGTGTCCGGGTAGCGGTCCGCCCCTTCCTTGGTCGGCATCGGAGCCCCGGTCCCCACCGGCATCATAAGCACGGTTCCGCGCGGTTCGTCAGGGCACCGAGGGGCCCGTGACGAACGTCCCGTCCGCGGTGTACGGCCAGGCGTTGGACTTGCAGCCGTTCAGGCCCTTGATCTGCTGCATCATCACCGGGGCGGGCTTTCCTGGGCCCGGGCAGGCCATGTGCTGGTGGTAGCCGATCATGTGGCCTATCTCGTGGTTGATGATCAGATGCCGGTACTCGGCGGCCGGCCCGTCGTACTGCGGCGAACCGGTCACCCACCGCTTGAGGTTGACGATGACACCACCGGTGACCTCGCAGTTCAGCTCGCCGCCGGTGTCGCCGTTGGCGGCGCACAGCTTGTCGGTGGTCTTCGGAGTGGCGATCTTGATGACGACGTCGCCGCCGCCGGACACCAGCTGGAAGCGGCCCTTGCCGTGCGCGGCCCAGCTGCGCGGGTCGGCCAGGATCGTCTGGACGTCGAGGGCTGCCTGCTTGGCGGAGACGTCCACGCCGTCCTCGACCTGCACCTCGTAGCGGCGCAGCGGCCCGGCGGTGCCGACGACCTTGCCGGAGGCCTGCGCGGTGGTGAAGGTGCCGGGCCCGGCGGCGGGTACGTCCACCTTCGCGCCGCCGGACGGTGACGGCTTCGCGGGCGGCGATGCGAGGGGCAGCGGGGAGCGCTCCTCCATGGGGCTGGCCGAGACGTTGCCGGGTTCGACCGCGGGCTTGTGCGCGTCGCCGGGCCACTGGGCGAGAGCGATCCCGCCGACGAGTGTGCCGCCGAGCAGACACCCGGTGACGAGCAGGACGCGGGAGCGGGAGCGCCGCCGTCTGCTCCGGGACGCCTGGTCCACCCGTTTCCGGCCGTGACTGACTGTGCTGCGGGCGCCTCGCTTGCCCAAGACGGAGTTCTCCCCTGCTCCCGGCTGGGGTTGGGGGGAGAGGAGTGGGGCCTCTGCGCCAGCCTGTCCATGCGGCCGGACGCGCGCGATGGTGCCGCCCGCGTGCCCGAACCGTCCGTGTCAGCCATACAGATGGCACGGACGGCCGGAACGTTCCCGATCGGGCGGGAGCGGATCACTCCGGGCGGGTCAGCCCAGGGTGTCGGCGGCGAGCGGCGAGGAGTCCCGCAGGAAGGTGCTGCAGCGCTCGTACTCGGCGTCCTCGCCGATCGCCTGCGCGGCGCGGGCGAGGGCGTGCAGGGCCCGCAGGAACCCGCGGTTGGGCTCGTGCTCCCACGGCACGGGGCCGTGCCCCTTCCACCCGGCGCGACGCAGCGAGTCCAGGCCGCGGTGGTATCCGGTGCGGGCGTAGGCGTACGACTCGACGGTGCGGCCACCGTCGAACGCGTCGTCGGCGAGCTGCGCCCAGGCGAGGGAGGAGGTGGGGTACTTCGCGGCGACGTCGGCGGGCGCGGTGCCGCCGGCGAGCAGCTCGCGCGGCTCCGGGTCGTCGGGCAGGAGCGTCGGGGCGGGGCCCCCGAGGAGGTTCTCGTGAATGGACATGCGGCCAAGTCTGCCACCGCGGGCCCCCGGCCCTCTGAGGTGCGCTGGGGCTCCGCCCCAGACCCCGTTGAGCCCCCACCCCGCCCCTTCCCGAAACCCGCCGGGGGTTGGAAAGAGGTGAAGCCGGTTTTCCTGGGGCTCCGCCCCAGACCCCGTATCGCACCTGAAGGGCGCTCGTCCTCAAACGCCGGACGGGCTGAAATGCTCCGGTGCGGGCCAGCACCAACCCTGCCAGGGGCGCGGGACTGTGACACGTGCGGCTCCGCCGCGTGGGCACGACCAGCAGTACTGGGTGCCCTACAGGGGCGCGGGGAACTGCGCGACCAGCCACGCACGGTCCGCAGCCGACCGACAGGCACGAACGGAGGCCCGGGGGCAGAGCCCCCGCAAGGGGTGCAGGGGACGGAGTCCCCGCAGGGGGGCTGGGGCGCAGCCCCAGGGCTCAGCGCATCCAACCCCCGTCACGGGATGGGGGTCCCCCTGCTCCTTAAGAGCTTGGGGGAGGGTGGGCAAACCCCCCGGGTTCACGGGGATCGCTCGCCCCGGTCGGGTTCGATGGCCGGGCCGGACACCCCGCACTGCATCCGGCAGGCCGGCACAACCTCCTCCGCAGGCCGCCGTACGGTCAGGTACGCAACCAGGGAGGCCAGCGCCAGCGCCCCCGCACACATCGGCATGGCTCGCCGGAACGTCGCCCCGAACTCCGCCGCCGAGCGGTACGCCTCCGGCCCCATCCCCGCGGCCAGCGGCAACGCCGCCACCGCGATCAGGCCCGCGGCCCGCGCGGCCGCGTTGTTGATGCCGCTGGCAAGCCCCGCCCGCCCCTCGTCGACCGACCCGAGCACCGTCGCGGTGAGCGGCGCCACCAGGGTGACCATGCCGAGGCCGAGCACGAGCAGCGCGGGCAGGACGTCACGTACGTACGACGCGTGCTCGCCGGCCCGCAGCATCAGCAGCATCCCGGCCGCGCACAGCAGCGGCCCGACGGTCAGCGGGATGCGCGGCCCGATCCGCTGCCCCAGCTCGCCCGAACGCGCCGAAAGCAGCAGCATCAGCACCGTCGTCGGCAGCAGCGCGGCGCCCGCGCCGAGTGCCGAGTACCCGACGACGACCTGGAGCTGGAGGGCGGCGAGGAAGAAGAATCCGCCGAAGGCGGCGTACACGCACACCGTCACCAGGTTCACCGCGGTGAAGATCCGCGAGCGGAAGATGTCCGGCGGCAGCATGGGGTCCGGCAGGTGCCGCTCGCGTCGTACGAAGGCCGCGCCCAGGCCGAGCCCGGCCACCGCCGCCCCGATGACCAGCCGCGACGAACCCTGCCCGGGCGCCTCGATCAGCGCGTACGTCACCAGGGCCAGGGTCAGCGCGCCGAGCGCCGCGCCCAGCACGTCGAAACGGCCGGTGTGGGTGCGCGGGTCGCGGGACTCCGGTACGTGGCGCAGGGCGACGGACACGCACAGCGCGGCCAGCGGCACGTTGATCAGGAACACCCAGCGCCAGCCGGGGCCGTCCACCAGCCAGCCCCCGAGGAACGGGCCCACGGCCGCCCCGACCCCGCCGAGCCCCGACCACACGCCGACCGCGCGGGCCCGGTCGTCCGGGTGGAAGCCCGACTGGATGATCGCGAGGGAGCCGGGGGTGAGCAGCGCGCCGCCGATGCCCTGGAGGGCGCGGGCGGCGATGAGCACCCCGGCGTTCGGGGCGAGCCCGCACAGCAGTGATCCGGCGGCGAACCACACCACCCCGATCACGAACACCTTCCGCCGCCCGTACCGGTCGCCCAGGGCGCCGCCGAGCAGGATCAGGCCGGCCAGGGTGAGCATGTAGGCGTTGACGGTCCACTGGAGTACGGCCATGTCCGTGTCGAGGTCGGCGCCGATGTGGGGCAGGGCGACGTTGACGACGGTGGAGTCGAGGAGGGCCATGCCCGAGCCGAGGACGGTGGTGAGCAGAACCCAGCGGCCGGGGGTGGTGCCCATGCGTACGTTGTCCGCCACAGCGGAACTGTCCCCCGCCCCTCCCCTCCCCGAAACCCTCTCAGGTCAGTCGGCGCAGCGCCCGTGTCAGCGCCTCCACCCCCACCCGCGCCTTCTCTCTCCCGCACCCCACGTTCAGCCGAACAAACCCCGGCGCCCCGTAAACCCCGCCCGGCATGATCGCCACCCCCTCCACCTCGACCAGCTCCCGCTGAAGCGCGGCCTCGTCCACCCCCAGCGGCCGCAGATCGATCCACGCCAGGTAACCCGCCTGCGGAGTGGCCCAACTCAGGCCGAGGAAAGCCGAGTTGAGAGACGCGGCCACCAGCTCCAGGTTTCCTGCCACATACGTCCGCAGCGCGTCCAACCACCCCGCCCCCTTCCGGTACGCCGCGACATGGGCGGTCAGGGAGAGGACGGCGGGCGAGCCCAGGCCCTCGCCCGTCTCCATGCGGCGGACGAACTCCGCATGGTCCGCGGCGTCGCCGACGATTCCGTACGAACCCGTCAGCGCGGGGAAGTTGAACGACTTCGTGCCGGAGGTGATCAGGGCCCAGCGGCCCTGGCCGAACCGGGTCCACGGCAGGTGGCGGTGGCCGTCGTGGACGAAGTCCGCGTGGATCTCGTCGCTGATCACCGCGACCCCGTGCCGCTGGGCCAGCGACGCGAACGACGCCAGTTCGGCCTCCGTCCACACCCGGCCCGTCGGGTTGTGCGGCGAGCACAGGAGGAGCACCCGGCTCCGCGGCCCCTCCAGCGCCGCCTCAAGCGCTGCCCCGTCGCCGAGCGGGACGCCGCGCAGTTCGCGGCCGAGCCCGTCGACCGCCTTGCGGAAGCCGTCGTACACAGGGGTGTGGACGACGACCGCGTCCCCCGGCTCCGTCCACATGCGCAGGAGCTGGGAGAGCTGGTTCAGGACGGAGGGGGCGTACACGAGGCGGTCGGTGTCTATCTCCGTGTCGTGCCGGGTGCGGTACCAGTCGCGCACCGCACCCCGGAACTCCTCGTTCTGCCAGTCCGTGTAACCGAACACTCCGTGCGCCACCCGCTCCTGGAGCGCCGCGAGCACCTCCGGCGGGGAGGGGAAGTCCATGTCGGAGATGGTGAAGGGGAGCAGCCCCTCGGCCCCGAACCGGGCGGCCACCCCGTCCCACTGGATGCTCCAGGTACCGCGCCGGTCAACGGGTATGTCGAAGTCGTACGAAGTCATGCGGGCCTCCCCAGGACATGGCTCGGGCCCGGCACCCCCGCGAGGGGACACCGGGCCCGAGCCGAACGTAAGCGAACCTACGAGCAGTGCCTACTTCAGCTTCGTACCGGTCGAGCGCAGGTTCGCGCACGCCTCGGTCACGCGCTTGGCCATGCCGGCCTCGGCCAGCTTGCCCCACGTGCGCGGGTCGTACGTCGACTTCTTGCCGACCTCGCCGTCCACCTTCAGGACACCGTCGTAGTTGCGGAACATGTGGTCCGCGACCGGGCGGGTGAAGGCGTACTGGGTGTCGGTGTCGAGGTTCATCTTCACGACGCCGTTCTCCAGGGCGGTCGCGATCTCCTCGGCCGTGGAGCCCGAGCCGCCGTGGAAGACGAAGTCGAACGGCGAGGGCTTGCCGTACTTCTCGCCGACGCCCGCCTGGAGGTCCTTGAGCAGCTCGGGGCGGAGCACGACGTTGCCCGGCTTGTAGACGCCGTGGACGTTGCCGAAGGACGCGGCGAGCAGGTAGCGGCCCTTCTCGCCCAGGCCCAGGGCCTCGGCGGTGCGCAGCGCGTCGTCGACGGTCGTGTACAGCTCGTCGTTGATCTCGTGGCTGACGCCGTCCTCCTCGCCGCCGGTCGGGGTGATCTCGACCTCAAGGATGATCTTCGCGGCGGCCGCCTTGGCGAGCAGCTCCTGGCCGATGGCCAGGTTGTCCGCGAGGGTCTCGGCGGAGCCGTCCCACATGTGGGACTGGAACAGCGGGTTCAGACCCTTGGCCACGCGCTCGGCGGAGACCTCGATCAGCGGGCGGACGTAGCCGTCCAGCTTGTCCTTCGGGCAGTGGTCCGTGTGCAGCGCGACCGTGATGTCGTACTTGGCGGCGACGACGTGCGCGAACTCGGCCAGGGCGACCGCGCCGGTGACCATGTCCTTGTTGTACTGGCCACCCAGGAACTCCGCACCACCGGTGGAGATCTGGATGATGCCGTCGCTCTCGGCCTCCGCGAAGCCGCGCAGCGCAGCGTGCAGGGTCTGGGTCGAGGTCACGTTGATGGCCGGGTAGGCGAACTTGCCTGCCTTCGCCCGGTCGAGCATCTCGTTGTAGACCTCGGGGGTTGCGATGGGCATCTGTCCGCTCCTTGTGATGTGCGGGTGTGCGATAGGTGCTGGCCCTGACCTGGGGGCGACGTCATCGTCGCGGCCCATCTTTCCAGACTCTGGCCGTGGCTCCACCCGGCGGACGCACCAGGGGCGGGCCGTTTCACGTGAAACGGCCCGCCCCTTCAAGAACGTGCAGGTCAGCGGGCTGAGCGCGCCCGTCCCGGGACCTAGGTCACGAGTTTCGCACCCCGTACGAGTCTGGGAACTCGCTACCAGGTTTACGCGAGGCCCAGTTCCGTCGAGGAGAACGCGAAGACGTACGGCACACCCGCGCCCTCGGTGATCTTCTCGGCGGCGCCGGTCGCCCGGTCCACGATCGTCGCGACGGCGACGACCTCGGCGCCGGCCGCGCGGACCGCCTCGACGGCGGTCAGCGGGGAGCCGCCGGTGGTGGACGTGTCCTCGACGACCAGGACCCGGCGGCCCTTGATGTCCGGGCCCTCGACCTGGCGCTGCATGCCGTGCGCCTTGGCGGCCTTGCGGACGACGAACGCGTCAAGGGTGCGGCCCCGGGCGGCGGCCGCGTGCAGCATCGCGCCGGCCACCGGGTCCGCACCCATGGTCAGGCCGCCGACCGCGTCGAAGTCGAACTCGGCCGTCACGTCGAGCATCACCTGGCCGACCAGCGGCGCGGCGACGCCGTCAAGGGTGACCCGGCGCAGGTCGACGTAGTAGTCGGCCTCGATCCCCGAGGAGAGGGTCACCTTGCCGTGCACCACGGCCTTGTCCTTGATCTGCTGGAGCAGGTCTGCGCGTACATCAGTCATACCCATGAGCTTAAGGGCCCTGCTCACAGCCGTCGCCAGGTCCACGTCGTCGACAGTTCCAGCGGGTCGATCGGGGTGACCTGGCGGGGCAGGGTGTTGAGGCCGTTGGGCGGGCCCGACTGCGGCTCCACGCACACGGCCTCGTCCTGCTCGTCGTAGACGACGACCCACTCGGTGGGGCTGGTCACCTTCAGTTCGAGCCGCTCGGGCCAGGTCAGGGTGACGTCGACGCCGTCGGGCATCCCGAAGCAGTCGTCCCAGGGCCCCGGCAGCGGCTCGATGCGCCGACCGGTGGGCAGGTGGTCGTCGCCGCGCTCCTCCTGCCACTCGGCGTCGAAGGCGAGCTCGACGCGGCTGCCGTCGAGCTCCCGCACGAACCAGGGGTGCCAGCCGGCCTGCGCGGGGAAGGAGTTGTCGTACGTCTCGACGCCCATCGTCACCGTCAGCGCGTCCGGCGTCAGCTCGAAGATCTGGGTGACCCTGCCGGTGAACGGCCAGGGCTCGGCCAGCTCGTAGGTGAACACGGCCTCGGTGTCGGAGACCCGCGCGGTCTTCCAGGCGTGGTCGCGGGCGGTGCCGTGGATGGCGTGCGGGGGCGAGTTGAGCGGCAGCTGGTACTTCACGCCGCCGTCGCGGAACTGGCCGTTCTCGACGCGGCCGCACCACGGCACCATCGGGAAGCAGCCGTACTTGTCGCCCTGGCGCAGCACCTCGGTGCCGTCGATCCGCAGGCTGCTGATCCGGCAGCCGTGGCCCGCGTCGACGGTCAATTCCACGGCGCCGACGCCCAATTTGATCTGGTCACTGCTCACGCCGTCGACCCTAGCCGGTGGGCCGGGGATGTGGGGTGAGCGCCTCTTTCCGACCCGGGCGGGGCGGCCCACCGGCGTCGGCTTCCGCCCCCGGGCGGGCCCGGCCGCCCGCTCCTCTCAGCGCCGGCGCCTCAGCGCGCGGCCGACGACCACCGCGGACGCCAGCGCGAGGGCGGCGGCCGGGGCGACCCAGCGCAGCGTGGCCCCGGCGTTGCCGCCCGAGGGCGCGGGCACCGGGGCGTACCGGCCGCGCGGCGGTGCGTGGTCGACCTCCTCGGCGCTGCGGCCGATCATGGTGCGGCGGGCGTGCGCGGCCTCGGCGGGCACCGGCTCGCCGACCTCGATGGCGAACTCCTCGTCGGCGAGCGGGTCCAGGGCCGGCGGCGGCACCTCGGCGTCGAAGACGGAGGCGAGGCTCTCCGAGTCGAGACCGGAAGGGTCCGGGTCGGAAGCGTCCAGGTCGGTGTTGAGGTCCGTGTCGAGTTCGGGGTCGAGGCGGGCCGCCCGGTCCTTGGGCCCGTCGGCCAGATCCGTGTTCAGGTCCGTGTCGGCGACCTCCGCCGCCCCGCCGGCCGCGCGGCCCGGCTCCTCCCGTACCGGCCGCGCCAGCTCCGCCGCGAACCGGTCGAGCAGGCGCAGGGCCGAGGCCTGGGCCGCGTCGGCCGGTACGTCCGTCGCCCGGCCCTCCGCGAGTGCCGTGCCCGCGAAGGCGAGGGTGGTGCCGCCCGGGGCCGGTTCCAGCCGTACGGTCAGGGTGAGCTTGGCCGCGCCCGCGCCGCGGACCTCGACCCCCTCGCCCTCGAAGGCGAACACGTCGCCGTTCTGCTCGGTGATGCGCAGGGCGCCTCGGTAGGTGATGGTGCTCCCGCCGAGGCGGACCTTCAGCCGGCCCGCGATGGGCGGCTCGCCCGCATCCTGCTGGAGCCCCGGCACACAGCGCGCGACCCGGGCGGGATCGCGCAGCGTCTGCCGGAGTGACTGGGCCTCAACCGGAACGAACACCTCATGCTCCATAGCCACCGAGCCTACTCAGCACCGGCCGTCACGTCTGCGCCAACGCGGCACCGATGCCGGACCCGGCCCGCTCGCGGAGTGCGGCCGCCCACCGGGGCGGGGCCGCCGAAGGGCCTCCTCAATCCGCGTATCGCGGATGCACCAGCGTCGACGGCGGGAAGCCGGCCGCGTCCGAGGGTGGTGTCAGCGACTCCGTACCCGCGGGCAGCCGCACGCCCGATGGCGCTCCCCCCGCCGAGAACGCATACGGGGCGGGCCTCGCGGCCAGGACGAAGCCCCAGTCGTGCGGGGACTTCGCCGAGTCCAGGGCGCGGTCGGGGCCCGCGGTGAACCCGGCGTTCCTCCCCGTCGCCCGGTACGCGAACGTCGACAGGCCCGCCGCGCGGACCGTCGAGGCGACCGTCCAGAACGTGCGCGGCCGGCCCTTCACCGGCCCCGCGTGCACCACGAGCCGCCCGCCGGGTGCGAGCACGCGCGAGGCGAGCCCGTAGAACTCCTGCGAGTACAGCTTGGTGCTCGCGGTGATGCCGGGGTCGGGCAGATCGGAGACGATCACGTCGTACGTTCCCGAGCCGTAGCCGTCGCCGCGCAGCCAGCGGAAGGGGTCGGCGATCACCGGACGCAGCCGGGGGTCCTGGTAGGCGTGCGCGTTCAGAGCCGCCAACTCCGGGTCATCGCGGGCCAGTTGGACGAGGCCCGGGTCGAGTTCGACGAGGGTCACCGAGCGCACGCCGGGGCGGCGCAGGACTTCGCGGGCGGCCAGGCCGTCGCCGCCGCCCAGGATCAGGACACGGCCGTGCGGGCCTCCGTCGAGCGCGGGCCCCACCAGGGCCGCGTGATAGCGGGACTCGTCGCGGCCGTTGATGCGAAGGCGCCCGTCGAGGAACAGGTCGAGGGGGGCGCCGCGCCTGCCGGTCAGGACGATCTCCTGGACGCGGGTCTGCACGGCGACCCGCACCTGGCCCCCGTACACGGCGCGGCGCGCGGCCTGTTCGAAGTCGCCGACCATGGCGGTGGTCAGCGCGAGCACGGCCAGGACGACCGCGTTGGCGCCGAGCAGCACCCAGCGGGCACGCGGCGACAGGTCGCGGCCGAAGAGCAGCAGGACGAGAGAGCCGCCCGCGACCGCGTTGACCGCACCGGTGAGCAACGCGCTGGTCAGCTGGCCGAGTTGGGGCAGGAGCAGGAAGGGGAACGCCAGGCCGCCCACGAGCGCGCCCACGTAGTCCGCGGCGAACAGGTCGGCCACCGTGCCGCTCGCGTCGCCCTCGGCTCGCCGCGAGACGCGCTGGATGAGCGTCATCAGGAGCGGGATCTCGGCGCCGATCAGCATGCCGATCGCGAGCGAGAACGCGACCAGGGCGTACCGCGAGCCGCCGAACCAGGCGAACGTCGCGTACAGCGCGATCGCGGAGCAGCCGCCGACCAGGGCGAGCGCGGCCTCGATGAGCCCGAAGCCGACGGCGGCCCGGCAGCGCAGCCGTTTGGCGAGCAGCGAGCCGACACCCATCGCGAAGACCATCACCGAGAGGACCACCGAGGCCTGGGTGACCGAGTCTCCGATCAAGTACGAGGCGAGGGCGACCAGTTCGAGCTCGTACACCAGGCCGCAGGCGGCGCAGATGAACACGACGGCCAGGACGAGGAACCGACCCGACCGCGGCCTCCTCACGGGAGCGGGGAGCGGTTCGATCATGATGCGAACGCTACGTCACACTCCGTTCGCATCCTGTCACCCACACGGGTTCAACTGGAGCCAACCATCGGGGGATCGAGCGCCTCAGAGCCAGGCGGGCACGGGCGCCCGCACGCCGACCCGGGTCCGGGTCACCACCAACTGCCCTTCCTGCGGGTAGGCGTGCCAGGTGCGCCACCACACCTGGCCGTCGCCGCGCTGCGCGAGCATCGCCGTGAACGCGTGCGGCGAGCCGGGAAACGTTCCCGCCAGTCCGTTGGGATGGTCGGCGACGAGCGCGAGGAGTTCCTGCGCGCGCCCCGCGAACGAGCCGCGCGAGAGCGTTTCGACGCGCGCGGCGAACTCGTAGTCCCACTCCCCGAGACGTTTCGCCACGCCGAGCGGCAGCGGCGTACTGCTGCCGGGCATGCAGGCGACGGTCTCCGAGCAGGTTCCGCGCTCCTCGTCGAGGAGCACCTGGTGCGAGGCGCCCAGAAGTCTCAACTGGAGCTTCGCGCCGGTCAGTTCGAGGTCGAGTACGGCGAGGGCGGGCAGCGGCTCGCGGCCCAGCGCCCAGGCGAGGTCGGCGGCACGCGTGTCGGTGTAGGCGGTCTTGAGGGTCGTGAGCATGGGTGGGCTCCGCAAAACACACATGTGGCGGGTGGGTGACCGAGGTCGCCTCGGACCGCAACGAAGGACGGGGACCGATCTCTGATCGCCCGGGGTCCGAGGGCTGCGTCGTTTCTCATCTGCGAGGGAATCATGAAGTGCGCGGCGCTCACAGCTTTTTTACCCAACTTGATGGGGTTTCCATCCCCTCGGGGGCCACTCGGTTCAAACGTTCAACTACAGGCGTGCGAGAGGGCGCCCGGCCGGCCGGAACCGACCGGGCGCACAACGGGCACGACCGGCGGTGGAATCGGCTGCCCCGTGACAGCCGCGACCACGTCCGAGCCGGTCGCCCCGTCGGCCCATGAGCCCGAACTCCGGCCGCATCACGCCGAGTTCAGGCGTCACCTCTCAGCTGGAACCGCAGCCTCCGCCGCCCCCGCAGGACGAGTGGCCGCCGCCGCACGAGGAGTGCCCACCGCCGCAGGAGTGGTGGCTGCCCCCGTGGTGTCCCCCGTGGTGCCCGCTCCCGCCGGATGAACCGCCGTCCCCGCCCCCGTCCCCGGCCCACCAACTGCCGGAGCTGCCGGAGCTGCCGGAGCTGCCGGAGGAGGACGACCACCTCGACCGCTTGCGCGCCGCCATGGCCTTGCGTCGGCGCCGTGCCCCCGGGCCGGCCACGATGATCAGCAGCACCACTGCGACGATCCCCATCTCTATGGCGATGTCCATTCCCCCCACCGTCCTTGTCTCCCGCGGTCCCCCGTTGTCCCGCGTGGAGGGGGGATGCCCGCGGCTGCCGGACGCCAAAGCACACTTGAGCAACTCCAGAGGTTGCCCGCAGGATGGCGGTCATGACCTCCAGCGCACGCCCTCTCCTCAACCGTCGCCTCGCCGAGTTCGGGACGACGATCTTCGCCGAGATGTCCGCCCTCGCCCTGCGGACCGGGTCCATCAACCTCGGCCAGGGCTTCCCCGACACCGACGGCCCCGAGGCCGTACGGGAAGCGGCGGTCCGTGCCCTGCGCGACGGCCGGGGCAACCAGTACCCGCCGGGCCCCGGCGTCCCCGAGCTGCGCACCGCGATCGCCGACCACCAGGAGCACCGGTACGGCCTCACCTTCGACCCGGACCGCGAGGTCCTGGTCACCGCGGGCGCCACGGAGGCCATCGCCGCCTCCCTGCTCGCGCTGCTCGAACCCGGCGACGAGGCCATCGCCCTGGAGCCGTACTACGACTCGTACGCCGCGTGCATCGCGATGGCGGGCGCCACCCGCGTGCCGGTCACCCTGCGCCCGTCCGGGGGCCCGCGCGGCGGAGCCGCACACGGACACTTCGTCCTCGACCTCGACGAGCTGCGCGCGGCCGTCACCCCGCGCACCCGGCTGATCCTCCTCAACACCCCGCACAACCCGACCGGCACGGTCCTGACCCGCGCCGAGCTCACCGCGGTCGCCGAACTCGCCTGCGAGCGCGACCTCCTGGTGATCACCGACGAGGTGTACGAGCACCTCGTCTTCGACGGCGCCGAGCACGTCCCGCTCGCCTCCCTGCCGGGCATGCGCGAGCGCACGGTCACCATCGGCTCGGCGGGCAAGACGTTCTCGTTCACGGGCTGGAAGGTCGGCTGGGTGACGGCGGCCCCCGAGCTGGTGGCAGCCGTCCGCTCCGCCAAGCAGTTCCTGACGTACGTGGCCTCGGGGCCCTTCCAGTACGCGGTGGCCGAGGCGCTGCGGCTGCCGGACTCCTACTTCGACGGGTTCCGCGCGGAGCACCAGGCCAAGCGGGACCTGCTGAGCGAGGGGCTCGCGGCGGCCGGGTTCGAGGTGTTCCGCCCGGCCGGCACGTACTTCGTGACCACCGACATCCGCCCGCTGGGCGAGAGCGACGGCTTCGCGTTCTGCCGCGCGCTGCCCGAGCGCGTCGGCGTCGTGGCGATCCCCAACGCGGTCTTCTACGACCACCGCGAAGAGGGCGCCCCCTTCGTCCGGTTCGCCTTCTGCAAGCGGACGGCCGTACTCGAAGAGGCGGTCACCCGGCTCAAGGCCCTGGCGGGCTAGGGGGTCGCTGCGACCCGCGTGCGCACCGCCGGGTGGGCGGAGTTCTACCCGGTCGGGGGCGCACCGGTCGCGGGAAGCCGGATCCGCGCTGATGGTCGGTCTGAGAGCCGGTGTCCAAACCCCGCCCGGGTCCGGGCGGGGTTTGGACACCGGCTCTGAACGACCAACGCGCGACCGGAGGTGTCCCCTGTCCGCCGAGATCACCGTTCCCGCCCGCGGCCGCCGGGCGGGGAGCATCACGAGCGCCCTGCCCTGGACCGGCGCGCTGCGCCGGGCGGCCCCCGCGCTCGGCCTGTTCGCGGCCGCGCGGCTGACCGGGCTCCTGATGGTCGCGGTCGCGGCCTGGCACCGGGGGTTCTCGCCGCGCGTGCGGCTCGCGACCTCCTGGGACGCCGACTGGTACGCCCGGATCGCGGCCCACGGCTACGGCCGCACGCTGTCCTGGCCGGACGGCTCGGTCCAGAGCGACCTGGCGTTCTTCCCGCTCTACCCGGGCCTGATCCGCGCGGTGACCACCGTCCTGCCGGTCACCGGCGGCACCGCGGGCCTGATCGTCTCGTGGACGGCGGCGGCGGCCGCGGCCCCCGGGATCTACCTGATCGGGGAGCGCCTCCACGGCCGCCCGGTGGGCACCCTGCTGGTGCTGCTGTGGGGGCTGCTTCCGCACTCCGTCGTCCTGACGATGGCGTACACCGAGCCCGTCATGACGGCGCTCGCGGCCTGGTCGCTGTGGGCGGTCCTGGAGCGGCGCTGGCTGTGGGCGGGCTCGCTCGCGCTGCTCGCCGGGCTCTCCCGGCCGAACGCCGTCGCGGTGACCGCGGCGGTGCTGGCGGCGGCGGGATACGAGATCTGGCGCGGTGGGCGGCGTTCCTGGCGGCCCTGGGCGGGCGCGCTGCTCGCGCCGCTCGGCTGGTGCGGCTACGTCCTGTGGGTCGGGGTGCGCAAGGGCGATCTGCTCGGCGGCTACTTCGCGGTGCAGGCCGGGTGGACGTCCCGGTTCGACTTCGGCGAGGGCTCGCTGGAGTTCGTGAAGAGGCTCGCGACGGCCCCGTACGACCTGGGATTCACGATGGCCGCGCTGCTGACCGCGGCGATGGTGGTCCTTTTCGTCCTTTTCGTGCTTGACCGGCCGCCGGTGCCCCTGCTGATCTACACGGCCGTCCTGGTGGTGATCACGGTCGGCGGGTCGGGGTTCTTCGAGTCGAAGCCGCGCTTCCTGCTGCCCGCGTTCCCGCTGCTCGTCCCGCTCGCGCTCGCACTGACGAAAGCCCGGCCCCGGGCGGCGGTCGCGGTGACCGTCGCCCTGGCCGGGCTCTCGTTCTGCTACGGGGCCTATCTGCTGACGCTGGCCACCATGGCGCTCTGAATCACCCGAAGGGTCACTCGGAGTCGGACTCGCCGGACTCGTCGCCCTCGCCGGACTCGACATCCTTCTCCAGGCCGAGCTGTTCGAGCAGCCACTTGTCGAACTCGATGGAGGCACGGACCCAGCTCACCGTGGAGGACACGAAGTGCTCCAGGGCGACGCCGGTGCCGATCAGCATCTGCGCCTCGCCGATGAGGCGGACGGTGCCGTCGTCGTGCGTGTGCGTGTAGACCTTGGGCCACAGGGTGCGGCGGTTCCAGTCGTCGATCGACTCCAGGATCTGGACCTTGTCGTCGATGCTGTGCGGCCGGTCGTAGAACGTCCGCACCGAGAAGACCTGCTGGTCGTCCTCGCCGCGGAACATGAAGTACGTACGGAAATCCTCCCACGGCGCGGCGAGGTCGCCCTCGTCGTCCACGACGTACTTGAGCTCCATCTGGTCCAGGAGCTGCTTCACCAGGTCCTGGTCGGGGACGACGGGCCCGGACGGCGCACCGCCGGACTGCGGGCCCTGCTGAGCCCCGAAATTCGGAATCGAGGACGGGTCGATGCTCATCGTGAATCTTCCTTCGTACGGTTCCGGTCATCCTCCCCCATGCCGGGGCAGGGCTGGCAACCCCTGCCCCCGGGTATCCGCTGCGGGCTGACCGAATCGGGCCCGAGTGGCGTGGATCGGCCTAGAGCCTGTGTCCAACCCCCGTCCGGATCAGGCCGCGGTGTCTGGTGCGTGCGATCGCAAGGCGGCTGGAAGTCCTAGTAGCGGAGCTACTCGGGCTTTCGGCCAACGCGGCGAGCGTGCGTGCCAGGCGCCGCGGACCCGGGCGGGGGTTGGACACAGGCTCTTACTTCGCGGCCCCCACGATCAGCCCCTCCCCGAATCGGTCCACCCGAACCGTGTCACCGTCGGTCACTTCGCCCGCCAGGATCTCCTTCGCGAGCCGGTCACCGATGGCGGTCTGGATCAGGCGGCGCAGCGGGCGCGCTCCGTACGCCGGGTCGTTGCCCTCGTCGGCGAGCCACTGAAGGGCCTCGGGGGTGACGTCCAGGGTGAGGCGGCGGTCCGCCAGGCGCTTGGCCAGGCGGTCGATCTGGAGCCCGGCGATGTGGGACAGCTCGTCCTTGGTGAGGGCCGAGAAGACCACCAGGTCGTCGAGCCGGTTGAGGAACTCGGGCTTGAAGGAGGCCCGCACCACTTCCAGCACCTGCTGCTTCTTCTCGTCGGCGCTGGTCAGGGGCTCGACGAGGTACTGGCTGCCCAGGTTGGAGGTGAGGATCAGGATGGTGTTGCGGAAGTCGACCGTGCGGCCCTGGCCGTCGGTGAGGCGCCCGTCGTCGAGGACCTGGAGCAGGATGTCGAAGACCTCGGGGTGCGCCTTCTCCACCTCGTCGAGGAGCACGACGCTGTACGGGCGGCGGCGGACGGCCTCCGTGAGCTGGCCGCCCTCCTCGTAGCCGACGTAGCCGGGAGGCGCGCCGACCAGGCGGGCCACGCTGTGCTTCTCGCTGTACTCCGACATGTCGATGCGGACCATGGCCCGCTCGTCGTCGAAGAGGAAGTCGGCGAGGGCCTTGGCGAGCTCGGTCTTGCCGACACCCGTCGGGCCGAGGAAGAGGAACGAGCCGGTCGGCCGGTCGGGGTCGGCGATGCCGGCCCGGGTGCGGCGCACCGCGTCCGAGACGGCCTGCACCGCTTCGGACTGGCCGATGAGACGCTTGCCCAGCTCGTCCTCCATGCGGAGCAGCTTCTGCGTCTCGCCCTCCAGGAGGCGCCCGGCGGGGATGCCGGTCCAGGCGCCGACCACGTCCGCGATGTCGTCGGGGCCCACCTCTTCCTTCACCATGGTGTCCTTGGACTTCTCCTGCTCGGCCTCGGCCTCGGCAGCCTCCTCCAACTCCCGTTCCAGGCCCGGGATTTCGCCGTACAGGAGCTTGGAGGCGGAGTCGAAGTCGCCGTCGCGCTGGGCGCGTTCGGCCTGGCCGCGCAGGTCGTCGAGCCGCTCCTTCAGCTCACCGACCCGGTTGAGGCCCTGCTTCTCCTTCTCCCAGCGGGCGGTGAGGCCGCGCAGCTCCTCCTCCTTGTCGGCGAGGTCCTTGCGGAGCTTGTCGAGGCGCTGGATGGAACCGGCGTCGGTCTCGTTCTTGAGCGCCAGCTCCTCCATCTTCAACCGGTCGACGGCGCGCTGGAGTTCGTCGATCTCGACCGGGGACGAGTCGATCTCCATACGGAGCCGGGACGCCGCCTCGTCGACGAGGTCGATGGCCTTGTCGGGCAGGAAGCGGGAGGTGATGTACCGGTCGGAGAGGGTGGCGGCCGCGACCAGGGCGCTGTCCGCGATCTGCACCTTGTGGTGCGCCTCGTAACGGCCCTTCAGGCCGCGCAGGATCGCGATGGTGTCCTCGACGGACGGCTCGGCGACCAGGACCTGCTGGAAGCGGCGCTCAAGGGCCGGGTCCTTCTCGATGCGCTCGCGGTACTCGTCGAGCGTGGTCGCGCCGACCATGCGGAGCTCGCCGCGGGCCAGCATGGGCTTGAGCATGTTGCCCGCGTCCATCGCCGAGTCGCCGCCCGCGCCGGCGCCGACCACGGTGTGCAGCTCGTCGATGAACGTGATGATCTGGCCATCACTCTCCTTGATCTCGGAGAGGACGGTCTTGAGGCGTTCCTCGAACTCGCCCCGGTACTTCGCGCCCGCGACCATCGCGCCGAGGTCGAGCGAGACCAGCTTCTTGTTCTTCAGCGACTCCGGCACGTCGCCCTTCACGATGCGCTGGGCGAGCCCTTCGACGACGGCGGTCTTGCCGACGCCGGGCTCACCGATCAGCACCGGGTTGTTCTTGGTACGCCGCGAAAGTACCTGGACGACCCGGCGGATCTCCTGATCCCGGCCGATGACCGGGTCGAGCTTGCCCTCGCGGGCGGCCGCCGTGAAGTCCGTACCGAACTTCTCCAGCGCCTTGTACTGACCCTCCGGGTCGGGTGTGGTCACCCGGCGCCCTCCCCTGCTCGTCTCGAACGCGTCAAGGAGCTTCTTCGCGCTCGCTCCCTGCTGGGAGAGGATCTCACCGGCCGGCCCGCCCTTGGCCGCCAGGCCGATCAGGAGGTGCTCGGTGGACAGGTAGTCGTCGCCCAGCTCCTTGGCGCGCTGGGCCGCGTCCGCGATGACGGCGAGCAGTTCGCGGTTGGGCTGGGGCGGGGCCACGGTGGAGCCGGTCACGCTCGGGAGCGCGCCGAGGAGCCGCTCGGCGCCGGAGCGCACGGCGGCCTGATCCGCGTCCACGGCGGCCAGCAGGTCAGTGATGTTCTCGTTGTCCTGGCCCTCCAGGAGCGCGAGCAGCAGATGCGCGGGGGTCAGATCCGGGTGGCCCCCGGCGACGGCCCGGTCGCTTGCCGCGTTGATCGCGTCCCGGCTCTTGTTGGTCAGCTCGGCATCCACGTGCGTTCGCTCCTCCTCGTCGTACGCCTTGGCAATGACTTCACCACCTATGACCCTTCCAACGTACACAAAGTTGAGCGCATTCCGCTCAAGGTGTTGTGAAGGGAAGGCGCGGGCTAGGTTTCTTGGCCATGGCCACAGACGTACGCAAGCCCGACGACGCCTATCTCAGCTTCTGGCGCGAGCGCCACATCTGCACCTTGACGACGCCGCGGCCGGACGGCTCGCCGCACGTGACGCCGGTGGGAGTGACGTACGACCCGGAGGCAGGGCTCGCGCGGATCATCTGCAACAAGAACAGCCGGAAGGTCGCCAACGTCCTCGCGGCGCTCGCGGCGGACCCGGCGGGCGCGCGGGTCGCGGTCTGCCAGCTGGCGGGCCGGCGCTGGGCGACGCTGGAGGGGCGCGCGGTCGTGCGCACGGAGCCCGAGCTCATCGCGGACGCGGTGGAGCGCTATACGGAGCGCTACCAGCGGACCCCGGCCCCGAACCCGGACCGGGTGCTGATCGAGATCAGGCTGACCAGGGCGATGGGCAACGCCTGAGACGCCTGCCGCCGGCACCCGGACAGCACAACGGCGCCATCGTGTTCAGGTCCACGATGGCGCCGCTGTGTGGGGGAAGCACCTGCGCGATGTACAACGACGGGGGATCGCGTCAGGCACTGCGGGGGGTGGCGGTGGATGAATCGGGTTGAGCCTCCGACTCGAAAAGCTGGTGGTCACGTTGGTCAAGATTCACGAAGACCATGCCGTACCGGACAACACAGCGAATGGGCTGCGGTGCCCCGCGCGGCCGGCGCAGGCACCGGTAGGCACGGACGTCTTCGTCGTCCTCACGGGCGATCAGGATCGGCTCACCGAGCAGGGTGACCATCAACGAATCGCCACGAAAAGGAACTGCTGTGGCGAGGTCGATGAAGTGCCACCCCGAGCGGTAGGCCGTGGCCATTTCGCGACGGAAGGTGCGGTCGTCGGGCGGGAAGCTCATGCGACGGCACCCTTAGGAGCGGTCTCCCAGGTGACGTCGCCGCCTATCGCCACGACCTTCGGTGCGATCTCCCAGGTGACGTCCAGTGCGGTCGTTGCTCCGGACTTCGCGGGGTGGGTCTCCCAAGTGACGTCCCCAGGCGCCGAGAGAGCGCAGAGAGCAGCCGCCACAACGGCTGTCGTGCTTAGTGCTCGAACCATCCTGCTCATGGCCGATCTCCACCTCTTTTGATCATTACCTCCCCCCGCGGATACGACGATGGCCCACTCCGGCCACTTGCACCAGCGCAGCCAGGCATCATGTTCCTGTAATTCAAAAGGATGAGGGGGGTGCAACTAGGTTGAAACAAGGGCACATAGGACACGATCACGGCCCGGTTGATCTGTGCGAGACAGGAACGGCTCTGTACGCCCTTGCCCTGCGTACAGGCGGGATATCCCGCTCAGAGGCCGACTCCGCCCCGTGCCTGGTCGACCTCACCCTGCTCCGCCCCGATCCCGACGACGCCCAGCTGCTGCGCCCGGTTCCGCCCACGGTGGTGCTCAACCTGCTGACCCAGCCGCTGGAACGCGAGATCCAGGAGCGCAGAAAACTCTCGGTCGCCCTCGCCGACACCTTCGAGCCATTCATGTCGATCGCGACGCCCGCGACCACCGGCACGCACGCGATCACGGTCCTCGAAGGCCTCGAACTGATCAACGCGACCCTCGACCGCGTCATCAACGAATGCACCGAGGAACTGCTCGTCATCCAGCCCGGCAGCGGCCGCCGGCCCGAGAGCTTCGAGGCGGGCCTGCGCCGCATAGAGCCGCTGCTCGCCCGCGGCGTGGAGATGCGCACCCTCTACCAGCACACCGCCCGCCACCACTCCGCCACCATCGGCTACGTGGAACGGATCGCTCCGTACGGTCTGGAGGTGCGCACCCTTGAGGAGATCATCGACCGGCTCATCATCATGGACCGCAAGATCGCCTTCATACCCGCCCGCAGCGACCGCCAAGTCGCCCTGGAACTGCGGCACGAGGGGCTCGTGCAGTACCTGGTGGGCGTCTTCGACCAGTTCTGGCAGTACGCCACCCCGTGGGACGACGAGGTGCCCTACCACCTGGAGACGGCCGGCATCACCGGCGTCCAGCGCTCCATCGCCAAGCTCCTGGTGG
This sequence comes from Streptomyces sp. NBC_00212, assembly GCF_045206365.1. Classification (NCBI taxonomy): domain Bacteria; kingdom Bacillati; phylum Actinomycetota; class Actinomycetes; order Kitasatosporales; family Streptomycetaceae; genus Streptomyces; species Streptomyces sp. NBC_00212. The sequence continues at coordinate 4,662,506 of NZ_CP108115.1, read as the reverse complement.
AGGGCCACGTGGACGAGGCGATCGCCCGCCGCCTGGGCATGAACGTACGCACCTGCCGCGCGCACATCGCCAAGCTGGCGGCCGCGCTCGGCAGCGGGAGCCGGGCCCAACTCGGCTTCCTCATCGCCCAGTCCGGCATCCTGGACCAGGACGCCTGAAACCGTCACCGCGGGGCGACCGGGTGCGCGGGGCCGCCGAGGCCGGCCCGGGCGATGCGGACGCCGAGCTGTGCGCGGCTGGAGGAGCCGAGCGCCTCGGCGAGGCGGCCGATGTGGTGGCGGCAGGTGCGCACGCTGATGCCGAGCCGCTGCGCGACGACCGCGTCCTGGTGGCCCTCGGCGAGCAGCGCCGCGATGACCCGCTCGCGGTGCGTGACGCCGGCGATGCCGGTCGCCGCCGGTACGGGTTCGGCGAGCGGGACGGCCCGGTTCCACAGGCACTCGAAGACCGTCACCAGGTGGCCGACGAGGGCGGGCTGGCGCAGCTCCAGGGCGCTGGTGCGCTCCGGGTTGGCGGGCAGGAACGCCACCGTGCGGTCGAAGACCATCATCCGGTCGGTGACCTCGTCCAGGGTGCGCACCTCGGCGCCGTCGCCGAGCCGCTCCAAGTAGGCGTTCAGGGCGGGCCCGTAGCGGGCCACGTGCGTGTACAGGGTGCGCATCCGCGCGCCGCGGGCCACGAGCGCCGGGTCCCGCGTCGAGGCGTGCGCCAGGATGCTCGGCGAGCGGATCCCGTCGGGCTGCACGGTCAGCATCTCGGTGGTGCAGGCGGCCGAGGCCGCGGCGATGGCCGCGTCGATCTCGTCGAAGCCGTCGAGCACGCGGACGGCCGCGCAGGGTTCGGGGGTGTGTGTGCCGATCGACGCGTACCGCTCGAAGGCCTCGGCGATCCGGCCCGCCCTGCGCCGCGTGTCGGCGAGGCCGTCGTGGATGCCGCGCACCAGCAGAGCCACGGCAGCGGCGTCCACCTCGCCGCCCCCCGGCCCCGCGTCCCCGTGAGTCGAGCTGCTCATACTGACCACCACGATGCATCCGGAGTCGCCGGGCCACCACCATCATGTTGCTGCACTGCATCAACTGGAGGTGGAATAAAGCTTGACATGTCCAGATCTTGCATGTGCCGCGGCTCACCGAGGGTGCGCGTCCAGGCCCAACTGTGCGATGCGGACGCCGAGTTGGGTGCGGCTGGAGCTGCCGAGGACGTCGGCGAGGCGGCTGATGTGGTGGCGGCAGGTGCGCACGCTGATGCCGAGCCGCTGCGCGATCACCGCGTCCTGGTGGCCCTCGGCGAGCAGCGCCGCGATGACCCGCTCGCGGTGCGTGACGCCCTCGATGTCGGTGGCCGCGGGCACGGCCTCGGTCAGCGGCACCGCGAGCCGCCACAGCCGCTCGAAGACGGTCGCCAGGTACTCGACGAGCGCCGGGTGGCGCAGCTCCAGGGCGCTGCTGTCGTCCGCGGCGGCCGGGATGATCGCCACCGTACGGTCGAACAGGAGGAGCCGGTCGGTGACTTCGTCGAGGGTGCGCACCTCGACCGCGCGGCCCTCCAGCTGGTGCAGGTAGTCGGCGAGACCGGTGCCGTAGCGGGCGACGTGGGTGTACAGGGTGCGCATCCGCACCCCGCGCTCCACCATGTCCAGGGCCCGCGGCAGCGCCTGCGACAGGACGTGCTCGGGGCGGATGCCGCGGGGCTGGATGGTGAGGGCCTCGGTGGTGCAGCCGGCGATCGCGTCGTCGATGGCCGCGTTGATGCGGGGGATGCCGTCCAGGACGCGGATGGCCTCGGTGCCGGCCGGCGCGGGCGCGTCGAGGGCGGCGAACCGCTCGAACGCCGCCGCCACCGCGCCCGTTCGGGCCTGGCTCGCCGCGATGTCCTCGTGGATGCCGCGCAACAGCCGTGCCATCACCGCCTGCGGGGAGGTCGGCAGGAGCCATTCGAGGGCGCCCGGGTCGGGGTGCAGGAGCCCGAGATCGATCAGGCAGGTGGCGTCGCCCGCGGCCTCGCGCGCGAGGCGTCCGGCGCGCAGCGCCTGCGCGTACGCCCGTTCCCCGGCCGCGCACAGCCGGTCCGCGCCATGCGGATGCGCCACCTGCTCAGACATGCCCTCCCCCGCCTCCCTGCGACCGAGCCCGATGACCTTATCCCCATCGGACCCCGCGTTCACGGTGATCGCCGAGTGAGCGCCAGGTGATCGCGGAGTGAGCTCCGGGCGCGAAAGACCCGCCGCCCCCGAAGGGGACAGCGGGCCTTTTCAGACGCGTACGGGGGCCGGAGCCTACCGGGCTACTCCGACGACCTCTTCGGGCGCCAGACGACCAGCGCGCTGGCCTGCTGGACGTCCTGGTACGGGACCAGGTCCCGGCGGTAGGACGCGTGCACCTGGGCCTCGCGCTGCTGCATGGCGACGGCCGCGCCCTCGACCGCGGAGGACAGCTCGGCGACCCGGGCCTGGAGGGCGGCGACCTGGTGCTCCAGCTCGATGATGCGCTTGATGCCCGCCAGGTTGATGCCCTCGTCCTGCGACAACTGCTGCACCGTACGCAGCAGTTCGATGTCACGGGCCGAGTAGCGCCGGCCGCGCCCGGCCGTGCGGTCGGGCGAGACCAGGCCGAGGCGGTCGTACTGCCGCAGGGTCTGCGGGTGGAGGCCCGAGAGCTGGGCCGCCACCGAGATGACGTACACCGGCGTCTCTTCGTTCAACTCGTAAGCCCTAGAGCCAAATTGAGGCTGTCGACGCTGGCGGGGGTCCATCTCATGCTCCCTTCGCGGCCTGGAACAGTTCTGCCCGCGGGTCCTGGCCCGCAGTCGCCTCGCGGTAGGTCTCCAAGGCCTCGCGGGCCTTGTCGTCCAGTTCCTTCGGCACGGTCACCTCGACCGTGACCAGGAGGTCGCCCCGGGTGCCGTCCTTGCGGACCGCGCCCTTGCCGCGGGCCCGCATCGTACGGCCGTTGGGGGTGCCGGCGGGGAGTTTCAGGGTGACCGGCGGGCCGCTGAGGGTGGGCACCTTGACCTCGGCGCCGAGGGCGGCCTCCGTGAAGGTGACCGGCACCGTGACGGTGAGGTTGTCGTCCTTGCGGCCGAACACCGGGTGCGCGTCCACGTGGACGACGACGTACAGGTCGCCCGCGGGGCCGCCCCGCTCGCCCGGCGCGCCCTTGCCGCGAAGGCGGATGCGCTGGTTGTTGCTGACGCCCGCCGGGATGCGGACCTGCATGGTGCGCGAGGAACGCGCCCGGCCGCTGCCCTTGCAGACGTCGCACGGGTTCTCGGCGATCAGGCCGCGGCCCTTGCAGTCCACACACGGGTCGGTCAGCGAGAAGCCGCCGCCCGAGCCGCGCGAGACCTGGCCGGTGCCGACACAGGTCGGGCACACCCGGGGCGTGCCGTTCTTGTCGCCGGTGCCCGAACAGGCCTTGCAGGGGGACTGGCTGGACAGCCGGATCGGGACGGTGGCCCCGTCGACCGCCTCGGTGAAGCTGAGCGTCACCTCGGACTCCAGGTCCTGCCCCCGGCGCGGCTGGGTGCGCGTGCCGGTGCCGGCGCCGCCCCGGTTGAACAGGCCGCCGAACACGTCGCCGAGGCCGCCGCCGAAGCCGCCCGCCCCGGCGCCGCCGCCGGGCTGCTGCCCGCCGAACAGGTCGCCCAGGTCGAAGTTGAAGCTGCCGCCGCCGGCTCCGGGACCGGCCCGGAAGCCGCCGTTGCCGAACAGGGCGCGCGCCTCGTCGTACTCCTTGCGCTTCTTGGGGTCGCCGAGGATGTCGTTGGCCTCGGAGATCTCCTTGAAGCGCTCCTCCGCCTTGGTGTCGCCCTTGTTGGCGTCGGGGTGGTTCTCGCGCGCGAGCTTGCGGTACGCCTTCTTGATCTCGGCATCGGTGGCGTCCTTGGGGACGCCGAGAACCTTGTAGTAGTCCTTCTCGACGAAGTCCTTCGTGTTCATCGACGTCCCTCCTCTCGGACGATCACTTCTTCAATGACCGCTGCGTCAGCCCTTGTCGGGGCCACCGCTCTCCTCGTCGCTCGACTTTTCTTCCTTGGCGGCCGCGCCCGGCTGGGGCTCGGCCACCGCGACCCGCGCGGGGCGGATCGTACGCTCGCCGATCCGGTAGCCCGGCTGCAGGATCGCCACGCAGGTCGTCTCGGTGACGTCCGGCGCGTAGCTGTGCATCAGGGCCTCGTGGACCGTCGGGTCGAAGGGCTCGCCCTCCTTGCCGAACTGCTGCAGGCCCATCTTCGCGGCGACCGTCTCAAGAGACTCGGCCACCGACTTGAAGCCGCCCTGCAGCTCGCCGTGTTCACGGGCCCGGCCGATGTCGTCGAGCGTGGGCAGCAGCTCGGTCAGGAGGCCGGCGACGGCGATCTCCTTGACCGTGACGCGGTCCCGCTCCACGCGACGGCGGTAGTTCTGGTACTCGGCCTGAAGGCGCTGGAGGTCCGTGGTGCGCTCGGCGAGCGCCGTCTGGGCCTGGTCCAGCTGAGCCTGCAGAGCAATCTCCTTGGCCGCGTCCCCGGCCGGGGCCGCCTTCCCCTCCTTGGAGGAGTCGGCGGCCTTCGGCTCGGCGTCTTCCTGAGCGCCGGAGGGGACGTCGGGCTTCTCCTCGAAGCCCGGGGTCTCCTCAGACATCAGGCGGCGCCGCCCTTCGCGTCGTGCGGCTTCTCGTCGTCGACGATCTCGGCGTCGACCACGTCGTCCTCGGCCTTGGGCTGCTGAGCGCCCTCGGCACCGGCGGCGCCGGCAGCGCCCTGCGCGGCCTGGGCGTCGGCGTACATGGCCTGGCCCAGCTTCTGCGAGACGGCGGCGACCTTCTCCGTGGCGGTGCGGATCTCGGCGGAGTCCTCGCCCTTGAGCTTCTCCTTCAGCTCGGCGACGGCGGCCTCGACCTCGGTCTTGACCTCGCCCGGGACCTTGTCCTCGTTGTCCTTGAGGAACTTCTCGGTCTGGTAGACGAGCTGCTCGCCCTGGTTGCGGCTCTCGGCGGCCTCGCGGCGGCGGTGATCCTCCTCCGCGTACTGCTCGGCCTCCTCACGCATGCGGTTGACCTCGTCCTTCGGCAGCGAGGAGCCGCCGGTGACGGTCATCTTCTGCTCCTTGCCCGTGCCGAGGTCCTTGGCCGTGACGTGCATGATGCCGTTGGCGTCGATGTCGAAGGCGACCTCGATCTGCGGGACACCGCGCGGGGCCGGCGGCAGACCGGTCAGCTCGAACATCCCGAGCTTCTTGTTGTACGCCGCGATCTCGCGCTCGCCCTGGTAGACCTGGATCTGCACGGACGGCTGGTTGTCCTCGGCCGTCGTGAAGATCTCGGACCGCTTGGTCGGGATCGTGGTGTTGCGCTCGATGAGCTTGGTCATGATCCCTCCCTTGGTCTCGATGCCGAGGGACAGCGGGGTGACGTCGAGGAGCAGGACGTCCTTGACCTCGCCCTTGAGGACACCGGCCTGGAGGGCCGCGCCGATGGCGACGACCTCGTCCGGGTTGACGCCCTTGTTGGCCTCGTTGCCGCCGGTCAGCTCCTTGACGAGCTCGGCGACGGCCGGCATGCGGGTGGAACCGCCGACGAGAACGACGTGGTCGATCTCGGACAGGTTGATGCCCGCGTCCTTGATGACGTTGTGGAACGGCGTCTTGCAGCGCTCCAGGAGGTCGCTGGTGAGCTGCTGGAACTGGGCGCGCGTGAGCTTCTCGTCCAGGTGCAGCGGGCCCTCGGCGGACGCCGTGATGTAAGGCAGGTTGATCGAGGTCTCGGTGGACGAGGACAGCTCGATCTTGGCCTTCTCGGCGGCCTCGCGCAGGCGCTGGAGGGCCATCTTGTCCTTGGACAGGTCCACGCCGTGGCCGGAGTGGAACTGCTTCACCAGGTAGTCGACGACGCGCTGGTCCCAGTCGTCACCACCGAGGTGGTTGTCGCCGTTGGTGGCCTTCACCTCGACGACGCCGTCGCCGATCTCCAGGAGGGACACGTCGAAGGTGCCGCCACCGAGGTCGAAGACGAGGATGGTCTGGTCGTCCTTGTCGAGGCCGTAGGCCAGGGCGGCGGCCGTCGGCTCGTTGACGATGCGCAGGACGTTGAGGCCCGCGATCTCGCCGGCTTCCTTGGTCGCCTGGCGCTCGGAGTCGTTGAAGTACGCCGGCACGGTGATGACCGCGTCGGTGACCTTCTCGCCGAGGTAGGCCTCCGCGTCGCGCTTCAGCTTCTGCAGGATGAAGGCGCTCATCTGCTGCGGGTTGAAGCTCTTGCCGTCGAGCTCGATCTTCCAGTCGGTGCCCATGTGGCGCTTGACCGACCGGATGGTCCTGTCGACGTTGGTGACCGCCTGGCGCTTGGCGACCTCGCCGACCAGCACCTCGCCGTTCTTCGCGAAGGCGACGACGGACGGCGTGGTCCTGGCGCCCTCTGCGTTGGTGATGACGGTGGGCTCGCCGCCTTCAAGAACGCTGACGACGGAGTTAGTCGTGCCCAGGTCGATGCCGACCGCACGTGCCATTTCGATTCCTCCTGCTGACTACTTGAGTGGAACTGGCTCAAGGATGCATCATCCGTCCCGGCCGGTCAACAGAGCTGAGTCGAGCAGGCTCAACTTTTATGTGCGGCTTATGCGCGTGCGGGCCTTCGACCGCAGGCCGTCCGTGGCTGGCCGCAGGCTAAACGGCGTGCGCCGCCTGCACAGGCACCCGTTCCGACGGGTCGAGGGCGCCCTCCCTCAGCAGAACCAAGTCGCACCGGAGCATGCGGCCGTCGCGCGGGTCGACGGGGCCCGGCGCAAGGGACATCAGGGTCAGCCCCAGCTGCTCCCGGGTCAGCGCGAGCAGCTCGTCGAAGAGCTTGCCGCCCTCGAAGAGCGGCACCAGCGGCGCCCCGATCCGCACCCCGCAGATCTCGTCCGCGAACTCCCCGACGCCGCCCAGGACTTGGGCCTCGTACCCCTGCACGTCCAGCTGGAGGAAGACCCGCTCGCCGGGGGCGACGAGCTGCTCCCAGAGCCCGTCCAGGCGCCGGGTCTCCACGATGGCCTTGCCCGTGTGCACGGTGCGGGGGTGGCGGGGCAGCATCGGGAGGAGGGAACTGGCGGGGCCCGCGTCGCCGGAGACGTTGAGGATGGCCTGGCCGGTGCGGTCGCCGAGCGCGTACGGCAGCACGGTCCAGGTGTCGTCGAGGGCGGCGCGGCGGCGCAGGTCGGCGCGGGGTTCGCGCAGCGGCTCGAAGGAGACGATGCGGCCGCGGTAACCGGCCGCGCGCAGCATGGCGCCGAAGTCGCCGCGGTGCGCGCCCACGTCGAGGACCAGGTCGATCTCGTACCGGGCGAGCAGGCGGACCAGTTCGGGGCCGCCGGGGCGGTGGCGGACCGAGTCGATGCCGAACCAGCGCATCGCGCGGTGCGTCAGGCGCAGGAAGGTCGTCGTCATGTGCGTACTGCTCCTGCCGAAATCGCTGGAAACGGGTTCATCCCCGGCCACCGGCCAGGTCGGCGGCGGCGGCGCTCTCCTTGGGGGTGCGGGCGTGCGGGGCGCGGCGGTGCGCGGCATCTCCGTACACCGGGACCCGGAGCAGCAGCACGACCGCGACGGGCACGACGAGACCGAGCGGCAGCACCGCGACGGGGTCGACGCGCCCGTCGTGGATCTGGAGCCCGACGACCGTGGCGGTCAGCGACGCGACGCCGAGGACGACGGCCGAGCCCGGCGTGGTGAGCCCCAGCTTCCGCAGCCGGTGGGCGATGTGGTCGCCGCCGCCGCGCAGCATCGGGCGGCCCGCGCGGCGGCGCGAGACCAGCACGAGCAGGGTGTCGGTGAGGACGACGAGGGTGAGCGCGAAGAGCTCGGCGGCGGTCTGCGCGCCGGGCGCCCCGGTGTGCACGGCGACCGCCGAGGAGGCGAGCAGGAACCCGGTGAACAGGGAGCCGCAGTCACCTAGATGGATGCGGGCCGGATACCAGTTGTGCAGCAGGAACCCGGTCAGCGCCGCGGCGAGCACGCTCAGGAGCAGCCCGTGGCCGGGGTGTCCATCGGCGATCGCGCACACCGCGAGGCCGAGCGCGGTGACGGCGGCGACCGCGCCCATCGCGCCGTCGGAGCTGTCCAGGAGCTGGAAGGCGTGGGTGACGAAGACGATCCACAGCACCGCGAGCGCGCCCGCGCCCGGCGAGAGCCCGGCCAGCGTGACGACGCCGGTCGCGGCCGCCACCTCCACCGCGAGCCGCACCCGTACACCCAGCGGCCGCAGGTCTCCGACCAGGCCGAGCAGCGCGACCGCCCCGGCCGCGGCGAGCAGCGGCGCGACCCCTTCGCCGAGTTCGGCGACGTCGAGCAGCGGCCCCGCGCAGGCCACCCCGAGCGTGACCAGCGCGACGGCGATGCCGCCCAGGTGCGGGGTGGTGTCGCGGCCCCTGCGGCCGAACCTCAGCATCAGGGCGCGGATCAGGGCGGCGAGCAGGGCGGTCAGTACGACGGCCGCCGTCGCGGCCGCGAGCCCGTGCAGCATGTCGGCCGCCCCCTCAGCCGAGGTGGTGCCCGGCCGGCGACGCGGCGCGCGCTCGCAGGCCCGGCAGGACGACGGGGGCTTCGGCGCGGGCGCGGGCGATCGCCGCGTCCAGGATGTCGTCGAGGGAGCGGGCGGGCCGCCACCCGGTCAGCTCGCACAGCGGCGCCGTATCGAGGGGCCGGACGGCCTTCCGGTACGCCTCGTGCGGGACGCGGTCGCCGACGTGGGGGTAGTGGCGGACGACGGACGCCCCGCCGCTGCGGGCCAGGGTGCGTTCGGCCAGGGCCATCACGGTGATCTCCTCGCTGCCTGCGATGTCGAAGTCGGCGCCCGCCGCGCCGGGGCGATCGAGCAGGGCGAGCAGCGCGTCGACGGCGTCGGCGACGTCGAGGAAGCGGCACGCGCGGTTGCCGTCGCCGTGCACCACCAGGGGATCGCCCGCGACCGCCCGGCGCACGAGCCGGGTCAGCAGGGTCGCGTGCCCGGGCGACTGGCGCGGCCCGACGGTGTCGCCATGGCGTACGACGGTGGCGCCGCAGGCCGCCTCGCCGCGGCCGTCCGCCGCCGCGATCAGGAGCCGTCGGCCGTGCCGCAGGGCGGCCGCTCCGATGGCGCCGGCCGCGGGCGCGAGGTGGACCACGGTGTCGCAGCGGGCGGTGAGTTCGTCGGTCAGGCGCTCGTCCAGGACCGAGCCGCGCACGAAGCGCAGCCGCGGATCGGACCAGACGGCGCCGAGGTTGGCGCGGGCGCCGGTGGACAGGTCGTCGAGCACGAGCACGGTGTGGCCCTGGCCGAGCAGCGCATCGGCGAGGTGCGAGCCGATGAATCCGGCACCACCGGTGACGAGGTACGTGGCGGGAGCTGGCATGGGGACGCCCATTCGGTTCGACCGATGTTGCGGACAACAAGTTAGTTTGTTATGTCCCCATATGTGGTGAATAACACGATGGATATCCGGCACCGACCAAGGGCACGCTGAGCGACACAGATCACCGCTTGCGCGGCTACAGTGCGGCGGTAGAAGTGGGTACGCTCAGGTGGACTGGATAAGTTACTGCTTAGTAATGCGTCCGGGCCCGTCCCCGTAACCCACCTCGCAGGCCCGAGGAGCCCCCTCATGCAACTCGCCGCGATCATCGTGTCGCTGGTCCTAATCGCGGTCGGCGTAGCGCTGTTCGGCCGTGCCCTCGTGCAGATCTACCGCTTCGTGCGGCTCGGCCAGAACGTGCCGGCCGGTACCCGCACGGCCGATCCCTACCGGCGTGCGGTCACCGTGGTGAAGGAGTTCCTCGGCCACACCCGCATGAACAAGTGGGGCATCGTCGGCGTCGCGCACTGGTTCGTGGCCGTGGGCTTCTTCTCGCTGCTCCTGACGATCGTCAACGCGATCGGCCAGCTCTTCAAGGCCGACTGGATCCTGCCGATCATCGGCGACTGGGCGCCGTACAACGTGTTCGTCGAGTTCCTCGGGACGATGACGACGCTCGGCATCCTCACCCTGATCGTCATCCGGCAGCTGAACCGGCCGGGCCGGCCGGGCCGCAAGTCCCGGTTCGCGGGCTCGAACACCGGCCAGGCGTACTTCGTCGAGGCCGTCATCCTCATCGTCGGCGTCTGCATCTTCACGCTGCACGCGCTTGAGGGCGCCCAGCACCACGTCGACGGCTACGAGGCCTCGTTCTTCGTCTCGTACCCGGTGGTCGCCTGGTTCCGCGGCATGGACCTGTCCACGCTGCAGAACCTCACGTACTTCTTCGCGGGCCTGAAGATCGCGACGTCGTTCATCTGGATGATCACGGTCGCGCTCAAGACCGACATGGGCGTCGCCTGGCACCGCTTCCTGGCCTTCCCGAACATCTTCTTCAAGCGCGAGTCGGACGGCGGCGTCGCGCTCGGCGCGCTCCAGCCGATGGCCTCCGGCGGCAAGCTCGTCGACTTCGAGGACCCGGGCGAGGACGACGTCTACGGCGTCTCGCAGATCGAGCACTTCTCCTGGAAGGGCATCCTCGACTTCTCCACCTGCACCGAGTGCGGGCGTTGCCAGTCGCAGTGCCCCGCCTGGAACACGGGCAAGCCGCTCTCCCCCAAGCTCCTGATCATGTCCCTGCGCGACCACGCGCACGCCAAGGCCCCGTACCTGCTCGCGGGCGGCGGCAAGGACATGGAGGGGAACGAGAAGGCAACGGAGGAGCAGCTCAAGGACGTCCCGGCGGCCGCCCTCGCGGAGGCCGAGCGCCCGCTGATCGGCACCGTCGAAGAGAACGGCGTCATCGACCCGGACGTCCTGTGGTCCTGCACCACCTGCGGCGCCTGTGTCGAGCAGTGTCCGGTCGACATCGAGCACATCGACCACATCGTCGACATGCGCCGCTACCAGGTGATGATCGAGTCCGCGTTCCCGTCCGAGGCGGGCACGATGCTCAAGAACCTGGAGAAGAAGGGCAACCCCTGGGGGCTCGCCAAGAAGCAGCGCGTCGAGTGGACCAAGGAGGTCGACTTCGAGGTCCCGATCGTCGGCAAGGACATCGAGGACCTCACCGAGGTCGACTACCTGTACTGGGTCGGCTGCGCGGGCGCCCTCGAAGACCGGGCGAAGAAGACCACCAAGGCCTTCGCCGAGCTGCTGCACATGGCGGGCGTCAAGTTCGCGATCATGGGCGGCGACGAGAAGTGCACCGGTGACTCGGCCCGCCGCCTCGGCAACGAGCCGCTGTTCCAGCAGCTCGGCCAGGAGAACGTGGCCATGCTGAACATGGCGTACGGGGAAGACGACGAGGACCCGTCGACGCGCAAGCCCAAGTCGTCGAAGAAGATCGTCGCGACCTGCCCGCACTGCTTCAACACGATCGCGAACGAGTACCCGCAGCTGGGCGGCGAGTTCGAGGTCATCCACCACACGCAGCTGCTCCAGCACCTCATCGACGAGGGCAAGCTGGTCCCGGTCACCCCGGTCGACGGTCTGATCACGTACCACGACCCGTGCTACCTGGGCCGTCACAACAAGGTCTACACGCCCCCGCGCGAGATCATGTCGGCCGTCCCGGGCCTGCGTCAGCAGGAGATGCACCGCCACAAGGAGCGCGGCTTCTGCTGCGGCGCCGGCGGCGCGCGCATGTGGATGGAGGAGCGGATCGGCAAGCGCATCAACAACGAGCGCGTGGACGAGGCCCTGTCCCTCAACCCGGACATCGTCTCGACGGCCTGCCCGTTCTGCCTCGTCATGCTGACGGACTCCGTCAACGGCAAGAAGAACGACGGGAAGGCCAAGGAGAACCTCCAGGTCGTGGACGTGGCGCAGCTGCTCCTCGACTCGGTGAAGACCCCCGTGGACCCGGCCGGCACCGCGGAGGCGGAGAGCGAGCCGGAGCCCGAGCCGGTGAAGTAACACCGGTTCGGACGCACCTGCCGTACGCACACGTCGTACGCGCCTGTCATACGCGCCTGTCCTGCGCACACGGAAGCGGCCGGTTCTGCCCGAAGGCAGAGCCGGCCGCTTCCGTCGTATCAGGGTCGCGCCAGGGGTCAGCGCTGGCCGCCGCGGCGGCGCAGCATCGCGAAGCCGAGGCCCGCGGCACCCGCGGCGGCCAGGCCACCACCGGCGGCGATCATCGGGGCTTGGTCGGAGGAGGCGCCCGTGACGCCCTCGGCACCGGCCTTGACGCCGCCCTTGGGGATGACGCCGGTGGCGGTCTTGACGGTCTTGTCCTGCTTCTTCTTGCCGTCCTTCTGGACGGTGTACTTCTCGATCAGCTTGCCGTTGAAGTCGTAGACCCAGCTGTCGCCACCGTTCTTGCCGTCGATGACGACGAACTTGTAGACACCCTTGCCGGCGTTGACGATCTTGTAGGTCCAGCCGTCGTTGAGGGCCGACGGGTCCTTGAGGTCGATCGCGCCGAGGAAGTTCCCGTTCGGCATGGAGATCTCGACGCGCGGGCCGTTGGTGGTCTTGATCAGCTTGGCGATGCGGCCGTCGGGCATCGTGATCTTCGCGGAAGAGATCACGTCGGACTTCTTGTCGTCCTTCTTCCGCTCGTCCTTCTTGGCCCGGTCCTTCCGCTCGTCCTTCTTGCCGTCCCTCTTGTCGTCCCTCTTGTCGTCCCTCTTGCCGCCGTCGACCCAGGAGGTGACGGTGCCGTCCGGGTTCAGCACGACGTACAGGCCATTGTTCTGGCCGGTGGCGGAGGCGCCCTTGGCGACGAGGGTGTCGAGCTTGCTGCCGTTGGCCCAGATCTCGGCCTCGTAGTGGTTCTGGCCGAGCTTGTAGACCTTGGCGACCGAGCCGTCCGCGAGCTTGACGGACTTCACGAAGGAGCGAGCGCCGTCCTTCTTCTCGGTGTCGTCCTTCTTCGACTCGTCCTTCTTCTCGCCCTTGCCGGACTCGTTCTTCTTGGACTCGTCCTTCTTGCTGTCGTCCTTCTTGCTGTCGTCCTTGTCCGGCAGAACCTGGTCCTTCTGGTCCTTGGGGTCCTTCTGGTCCTGCTTCTGGTCCTGCTTCGGGTCCTCGGTGCCCGGCAGCACCTGCGGCTGGGTCTGCGGGTCGGACGGGGCGGTGGGCGAGTCGGCGAAGGCGGCACCGGCCGGGAGGGCGAGAGCGGCGATGGCTCCGGTGGCGATGGCGGCGGTGCGGAGGGTACGGCGAGTGGCGCGCATGGGTGCTCTTCCTCGTGGCGTAGAAGCGTGAAGCTTGTTTGTTATGTCGTGTCTGTGGCCCTTTGTGGCGGCGACATCAACAAAGCTACGAGTGCGATGTTTGGGTAATGCGTAGGCAATGTAACGGCTACCTCCTGCTTCGGGTGCAGCTGTGTAAATCGCTCGGAATTCAACCAAACCAGGCAGAAATCGGCACCCTCCGCATTCGCCCCCTCACTCGGTGGCAAACGCAGAACCCCTCGGAAAGCCCCGCCCGCTCCCCCTAGGGGATGTCACAGCTCAGCCGCAAAGGCGTCCGGTTCCGGCGGCCCCCGGTTGGCGTACCGGCGGAACAGGTACGTTCGATTCGTGGCTGGATTCAGGATGGGACGCGGCGGCCGGGACAACAACCGCCCCCCGCGGCAACCGCAACAACAAGGGCAGCAGCAGGCGCCGGCACAGCAGTGGCCGGACGACCGGCAGCAGCCGCAGTACGGGCATGGGCAGGGGCACGCACAGCAGCGACCGCAGAGTTACGGGCAGGGACAGCCGCCGCAGTACGGGGGCGGGCAGCCGCAGTACCGGCAGCCCTACCCGCAGCAGGACGAGCCGGAGTACTTCGGCGACCCGTACTACCCGGGTCAGGGCCAGGGCCAGCCGCAGGGCTACGCCCCCGCCCAGGACCCGTACGCGAACAACCCGGGCCACACCCAGGCGTTCAGCATCGGCGAGGACCCGTACGGCGACGGCGCGACCTACCGGGCGGGCGCGGTCACGGCCCCGCCGAGCGGCCCCCGCCTGCACTGGAAGGAGCTCCTGTCCGGCATCGTGATGCGGCCGGGCCCGACCTTCTGGCAGATGCGGGACTACCCCGTGTGGGGCCCGGCGCTGATCGTCACGTTCCTCTACGGAATGCTGGCGATCTTCGGCTTCGACAAGGCCCGCGAGGACGTCATCAGCACCGCGCTGTCCAAGGCGGCCCCGGTGGTCCTCACCACCGGCGTCGTGTTCGTGATCGGCGGCCTGATCCTCGGCGCGGTCACGCACACGCTGGCCCGCCAGCTGGGCGGCGACGGCGCGTGGCAGCCGACGGTGGGCCTCTCCATGCTGATCATGTCCCTGACGGACGCCCCGCGCCTGCTGCTCGCCCTGTTCCTGGGCGGCAACAACGGCGTGGTCCAGATCCTGGGCTGGGCGACGTGGCTGGCCGCGGGCGCGCTGTTCACCTCGATGGTGAGCAAGTCCCACGACCTGCCGTGGCCCAAGGCGCTGGGAGCGTCCGCGATCCAGCTGATCGCGCTGTTGTCGCTGATCAAACTGGGCACGATCTAGCCGTACGCAAGTGAATGGGCCCCGCCGGACGATGCCGGCGGGGCCCATTCACTTGTCTACAGCTGGGGGCTCAGGCGTCGAGAACCTGACCCTCACGCCGGACGACGGGAGGCTCGACGGACCAAGGGAAGTTGATCCACTCATCCGTCCGCTTCCAGACGTACTCACACTTCACGAGGGAGTGGGACTTCTCGTAGATGACGGCGCTGCGGACCTCGGCGACGTGGTCGAGGCAGAAGTCGTGCACCAGCTTGAGCGTCTTGCCGGTGTCGGCCACGTCGTCCGTGATCAGGACCTTCTTGCCGGAGAAGTCGATGGCGTTGGGCACCGGGGCCAGCATGACCGGCATTTCGAGCGTGGTGCCGACACCGGTGTAGAACTCGACGTTCACCAGGTGGATGTTCTTGCAGTCGAGGGCGTAGGCGAGCCCGCCGGCGACGAAGACGCCGCCGCGCGCGATGGAGACCACGATGTCGGGCTCGTAGCCGTCGTCGGCGATGGTCTGCGCGAGCTCGCGGATCGCACCGCCGAACTTCTCGTAGGTGAGGTTCTCGCGCACGTCGTTCTGGTCGTTCATGCTCACACCTGGGTCCGATGGAAATTGAGGAAGGACCGCGAGGCGGTCGGCCCCCGCTGGCCCTGGTAACGCGACCCGTACCGCTGGGACCCGTAAGGCTCCTCGGCGGACGAGCTGAGCCGGAACAGACACAGCTGCCCGATCTTCATCCCGGGCCACAGCTTTATCGGCAGCGTGGCGACGTTGGAGAGCTCAAGGGTTACGTGTCCGGAGAACCCGGGGTCGATGAACCCGGCGGTGGAGTGCGTGACGAGCCCGAGCCGCCCGAGCGAGCTCTTGCCTTCGAGGCGGCTGGCGAGGTCATCGGGAAGCGTGATGACCTCATACGTGGAGGCGAGCACGAACTCGCCGGGGTGCAGGATGAACGCCTCGTCGCCTTCCGGCTCGACGAGCCGGGTGAGGTCGGCCTGCTCTACGGCGGGGTCGATGTGCGGGTAGCGGTGGTTCTCGAACACCCGGAAGAAGCGGTCGAGGCGCACGTCGATGCTGGACGGCTGCACCATGGATTCGTCGTAGGGATCGAGCCGTACCCGCCCGGCGTCGATCTCGGCCCGGATGTCCTTGTCTGAGAGAAGCACTCCCCGAGGATACGCAAGGCGCGCGGCCCGCCCCAATCGGACGGCCCGCGCGCCTGTGGGCCCCGGTACTGAAGGGGCGCTACCGCTGTTCGGGCAGCACGGGCACGGCATGTCGCAGCCGGGCACACCGCGGACAGCGGATCAGCCGGCCGGGCCCGATCCGGCCGGTGCCGAGCTGCTGCATCGGAAACGAATCCGTGGTGAAGACGTGCCCTCCGGCGCAGCGGACGACGGTGCGCTCCAACGAGTCCATCAAGTCGCTCAAGTCCCTTCCCCAACAAGCCTGGACGGAGAAAACACCACATTAGGGGATGAACAGGACGCGACTCCACGCGGCACTCCGCCGACGCACACGCCCTCCACGGTACGCCCCAACTCCCCCCGCCCGCACGGTGATCCCGGCCCCCGACAGCACGCCGGCCCCCGGTGAATCCACCGGGGGCCGGGCATGGGGTAAAGTGAGCGAGGACCGCTTCCCCACGGGAAACGATCACGCGAGTGTAGTTTAATGGTAGAACATAAGCTTCCCAAGCTTAGAGCGCGGGTTCGATTCCCGTCACTCGCTCCATTCTTCGCCCCCAGGTCAGCGACCTGGGGGCTGTTTGTTGTCTGGACCAATTCGGTCGCTTTTGGGGGCGCCGTGCCCTCCGCGTGCCCTAAGTGGCCCCGAGGGCCCGAGCGGGGAGGGTTTTGTGAGGTCGGCGGGAGTCGATGCTACGACGGCACGGAGCTAGCTTGGCTGCAGGCCGGGCTCACCCGGCCCGGCGGCACGGATGGGCACGTGGTCGCCGAGCTGGTGCCGGGCGGCTTCGCTGCGTACCTGCGCGTCTTCCACCGGTTCGAGGCGTCGGACGGGTCCGGCCGGACGCGGCTCTGGCGTGACTGGGCCGAGAAGAGCGGCGTGCACTTCCACGCCGAGCTGTCGCATTTCTCGCTGCCGGACGAGGAGCGGGTCCCGGGCAGCACCCCGCGGTGGCAGGCGTGGACGGGCCAGCCCGACGAATGGACCCGCCGCGCCGTGGTTCGCGCTCTCACCGGATCCGGCCAGGACCAGCCGGTCTACTTCGCCTACGACTTGGCCGCACTGCTGTGGGGCGGGAGCAAGCCGGTGATCCGCCGTTCCTCCTTGTCTCGGCTGGAGGCAGTGCGGAAGGAAGTCGGTGTCGGCCTCGGCGGCACCGACGAAGGCCCCGAGTTCTGGTGGCCCCAGGACCGCAGTTGGGTGGTTACCAGCGACCACGATCTGCTCTCCACCTATGTCGGATGCTCGGCCGAGGTCGCCGAACGCATCCTTGCCGACGGGGAGATCGAGGCCCTGACCGTGACGCCGGAAACTCGTGTCGACTGGTACGCGGACGAGATCAACGCACGGGCTTGAACTTCACCTCCGCCCCGTCCCGGGGAGGCGGGCTTGGCCGGGGCTGGCAAGATCCCCGCATGCAGACGGTGTGGCGGAGGTCGTAGAAGCGGAAGTCGTCCGGCAGCCCGACCAGCGCGCGGGCCTTGCACCACTTGCGGCCGAAGGTCGTACGGCGGAAGGGGGCGCCCTTCTCTCCGCCTTGGTGACGTAGACCGCGAGCGGATCGAGGCTGACGTCCGGGCGGCGGAGGGCGGCCTGCTCCTCCGGGCGCATAGGGCCGTAACGCGGCGAGGTAGATCATCAGCCGCCAGCTCGGGCCCATCGCGTCGGCGACCGCGTCGACCTGAGCGACGGTGGCGACCGGGCGCTCGTCCGGAGATTCCTTGCCCGCGCCCTTGACCCGGCACGGGTTGCGGCGGACCAGCTCGTCGTCGGCGGCCGTCTCCATGATCGCCTTCAGTAGGCGGTGCGCCTTGGCTACCTGGGTCGGGCCGGTGGCCGTGAGGCGCTCGGTCCGCCAGGTGCGTACGTCGGCGGGCTCGATCTCGTCCAAGCGCCAGTCGCCGAAGGTGGGCAGGATGTGGAGGCGGAGGAGGAGTCGGTACAGGTCGGTGGTGGTAACCGCCAGGCCCCGCTCCTCTACCCACTTGAGGGCGAACTCCTCGAAGGGGATCGCTCTCGCCTCAGGGTCGCGCAGACCTTTCGCTCGATGTCGGCCTGGGTGACGTTGAGCCAGGTCTGGGCATCCGTCTTGGACTCGAACGTCTCTGGCGCGGCGCGCCGTTCACCGTCCGGGGCCCAGTAGCGGGCCTGCCGGCTTCCGGAAGGAAGCCTGCGCACGCTGCCGAAGTCGCGCCGCCGCTGCGGCTTGCGCGGCGCCATCAGGCCGCCGGCCTGTAGTCGGCGCGCTTACGGCGTGCGGGCTCGACGGTGCACGCGGCGATGTAGGCATTGAGCGCCGACTCCGCGATGCGGACGTGCTTGCCCAACTTGACTTACCGGATGCGGCGTTCGGCGATGAGCCGCCGCACGAAGCGCACACCGGTACCCAGACACTCGGCGGCCTCGGCGACGGTGAGGAGGCGCTCAGCCATGCAGGTTCACCTCCTTCGCAGCGGAGAGGAGGGCGTGCGGGAGGGCAGGGGGCATTGCGGTTCGGCGCAAGGAGGTTCTTCGTCCGGCACGGAGCGACGACGGCCGCCCGCAGATCGTCAAGCGCATGGCCGAGGCGTTCGCCGGCGAGCTCGTAGCGGGTGCGGCGGCCGTCGGGCACTGTGATCACCAGGCCGCAGTCGCGAAGGCAGGCAAGGTGGTTCGACAGGCGGGTGCGGGAGATGCCCAGGGCATCGGCAAGATCGGCCGGGTAGGCCGGGGCCTGGCGCAGAGCGAGCAGGATGCGGGCTCGACGAAGACGAGGTCGAGACGGCGACCACGACGGCGACCTCCACCGAGTCCAGGACGCGGCGGGAGAATCGCTGCGACGCTGCACTCGGGGTGAATCAATATCTGTGCCCGCGGCCTGAGAGTTTAACGGGCCCCGCAGGGAGAGTTTTTGCCACAACGCACAGGGTGGAATTATTTTACATACACAAGCCACTTCGGCGTGCTACTGTCGATCTCGGTTGCAGTTTTGGTACCCAAAAACTTCAGCGCGTCCAGTCGGCCTCCGCGCCATATGGAAGCGCTTTATATTCCGGGCCATTTTCCGGGCGGGGCATCATCGCGGCGACACAGTGTCCGTACAGTGCGGGTGCTGGTGTACTGCCCCATAGGAGATATGACATGGCTGCCGGCACCGTGAAGTGGTTCAACGCGGCAAAGGGTTTCGGTTTCATCGAGCAGGACGGTGGCGGCCCTGACGTGTTCGCCCACTTCTCGAACATCGCCGCCCAGGGCTTCCGCGAGCTGCTCGAAGGCCAGAAGGTCACCTTCGACATCGCGCAGGGCCAGAAGGGCCCGACGGCCGAGAACATCGTTCCCGCCTGACGCTGAAGCGCATTGTGTAGCTGGGGCCCGCATCCCTCGGGGTGCGGGCCCCAGCTACATGCATTTCCGCAGCGGTTTCGCCTGCGGAGTCAGAATCTTCAGAGATACGGCCTCCTCGGATCCCGCCCTGGCCGATGTACTGGATTTCGCGTCCATATGACATCACTCATTCCAGCGACTTCGCCCGTACGGATTTTCCGTGGGCCAGGTTCGCTTTCCCATTTCGTTCGGCCCGTTCTTGTGATTCCCCGCGCTGCTCGTCCGCTGCGGGAATTCCTTGATACGTGCCGTATCAAGGAAGGTTCTGCATGAACCCCACACGTACGAACGACCGCTCCTCCCGCACCCGCCGCCGCACCGGCGGCCCCGCTTTCGGCTCCGCCTCCGGAGCGGTTCGGGGCAGTCGCTTCGGCTCGTCCGCCCCGAGCCGCTCCAAAGGTCCGAGCCGTTCGGGCGGCTACGGCCGCCGGCCCGCCGCGGTCCAGGGCGAGTTCGCCCTGCCGAAGACGATCACCCCCGCGCTTCCCGCCGTCGAGGTGTTCAGCGACCTCGACATGCCCGCCGCGCTCCTGGCCGCGCTCACCGCGCAGGGCGTGTCCGCGCCGTTCCCGATCCAGGGCGCAACCCTGCCGAACTCCCTCGCGGGCCGTGACGTGCTGGGCCGCGGCCGTACCGGCTCCGGCAAGACCCTCGCCTTCGGCCTGGCCCTGCTGGCCCGCACCGCCGGGCAGCGCGCCGAGCCCCGCCAGCCGCTCGCCCTCATCCTCGTCCCCACTCGTGAGTTGGCCCAGCAGGTGACCGACGCCCTTACTCCGTACGCTCGCGCGGTCAAGCTTCGCCTGGCGACCGTGGTCGGCGGCATGCCCATCGGCCGCCAGGCCGGCGCGCTGCGCTCCGGCGCCGAGGTCGTCGTGGCCACGCCGGGCCGGCTCAAGGACCTCATCGACCGCGGCGACTGCCGCCTGAACCAGGTCGCCATCACCGTCCTCGACGAAGCCGACCAGATGGCCGACATGGGCTTCATGCCCCAGGTCACCGCCCTCCTGGACCAGGTACGCCCTGAGGGCCAACGGATGCTGTTCTCCGCGACCTTGGACCGCAACGTCGACCTCCTGGTCCGCCGCTACCTCACGGACCCCGTCGTCCACTCCGTGGATCCCTCCCAGGGCGCGGTCACCACGATGGAGCACCACGTCCTGCACGTGCACGGCGCGGACAAGCAGGCCACCACCACCGAGATCGCCGCCCGTGACGGCCGCGTGATCATGTTCCTCGACACCAAGCACGCCGTGGACCGCCTCACCCAGGACCTCCTCAACAGCGGAGTCCGCGCCGCGGCCCTGCACGGCGGGAAGTCCCAGCCCCAGCGCACCCGGACGCTGGCCCAGTTCAAGACCGGACACGTAACCGTCCTGGTCGCCACGAACGTCGCGGCCCGCGGCATCCACGTCGACAACCTCGACCTCGTCGTCAACGTCGACCCGCCGACCGACCACAAGGACTACCTCCACCGCGGCGGCCGCACCGCCCGCGCCGGAGAATCCGGCAGCGTCGTCACGCTCGTCACGCCCAACCAGCGCCGCGACATGAGCCGCCTGATGGCCACCGCGGGGATCGTGCCGCAGACCACCCAAGTGCGCTCCGGGGACGCCGAGTTGAACCGCATCACCGGCGCCCAGGCCCCCTCCGGGATCCCCGTCACCATCACCGCACCGGTGTCCGCGCGGCCCAAGCGCGGCGCAGCCTCCCGTGGTCGACGCAGTCCCGCTTCGGCTGCCCGGCGCATGAGCGTGCGGCAGTCCGCCTTTGATGCGGCGGCCTGAGAACCACGTGATCAGGAAACCGACCCATCTCCGCAGGAGGCACGTTTTGACGCTGGTCCAGATGCAGCCCCGCCCGGCGAGTGCCAACGCTCCGCACCGGACGGTGGTCGACGCCATGGAAGCGGCCGGCCCGCAGGTCTGTGACGACATGACGGTCGAAGTGGCCCTGTCCGTCATGACCAGTGCCCGCGCGGGACATCTGCTCGTCTGCGACAACGACGGCCTGTGCACCCAACTGGTCACCCAGGCCCAGCTCGCCGCCGTCCGTGACAGTGCCGCGTACACGGACCGGGTCCGGCTGCGCGACGTCCTCGACGACCGCGGGCCGTTCGCCTCACCCCTGACCACGATGGCCGAGGCCGAACACCCGATGCGCCACCGCCGCTTCGATGCCCTGCCCGTCGTCGACGAACAAGGCGGCGCTCCGAGCGTCCTCGCCCTTGCCCGCTGAACCACCTCACCGCGGCACGACCGTCCCCCTCCTCTTCCTGTGAGGCATCATGCGCTGTGTCATCGCCCGGTTCCCGTTCGACCTCACCAAGAGCGACGTCCTGGAATCGATGAAGGGCATCAAGCCCGAGCAGGTCGCCGGCGAGTCCGTGACCATCGGCCGCCGCACCTACCCCGTCAAGCAGGTCGGCCAGGTCATCACACGCCAGGACCCCCGCGACTTCAGCGTCGGCGAAGTCCTCCGGGCCATGACCCAGCTCGGCTTCACCTGCCGGGGCCTTCCCCAGGCAGCCGCGCCCACGCGCGTCCTCAGCCCGCTCCAAAAGGCATCCGCGATGCTCGGCGTCCCGGTGACCGTCTGACCGACGGGCCCGGGGCGGGCCGGCACGAGCACAGCAGTGGGGCCCGACCGGCACACCGGTCGGGCCCTCCCGCGTACCGACGGTTCCTCTACGTCGTGGTGTGTCAGTGGTCGGAGTAGCTGAAGTCGCCCACGGTCCAGGCGCTGACGTCCGCGATCGAGACGCGATACATCCCACCCGTCTCCGGGATCCCCACCGTGCCCTGGAGGATGCGGGCGACGTGGAAGTGCAGATGCGTGGGCGGGCCCTCCCCGCGTGTCATGGCGGTGAAGTCGGCGGAGAACTCGCCCAGTTGGGGCGAGTCCGTCAGGACCTCCGACACTCGCTGCCTCCACACGGCTTCGGGAGCCAGCCGGCCGGTGATGACAGCACCACCGGTGACCACGGTCAGGGACATCTGATTGCTCTGCCCGGACTCGACCGAGGTGGCGACGTCAACGAGCAGTTCGTCAGGCTTCGACATGAGAGCCGATTCTATTCACTGGCCGTCCCACCCGCTCGGGCGGTCGCACTACCGGGCGAGAAGGGCACTCACGCCACGTCGCCGGCCCGCCGCGGTCAAGACGCTGGAGGTGCGCCGACCCCAACGACGCGGCGCTGGGCCGCACGCTCGGCTCCGTCACCAGCTGCGCCATCCGTCCCAGCCCTTCCATCGCCGGGGAACGTGCAGGTGCCCCCAGCCACACCGCGCACAACGAGACCATGCCCCCGACGGCTGTCCCCTACGTCCCGAATGGCGCCCTGGCCGTCAGCACGCCCGCAGTGGGGACCGTTTCAGCGCGGCTACGAACCTGCTCTTCGGCCACCCGCGGCCGGTCTGACCGCCCGCTCCCCAAAGAGAGGTCTCAACGCAGCGTGCGGTGATGCCGACCGGAGCGCCGGATGTGCAGGACCAGGTACACCAGGGCGGCGACGAACACCACGATGCCGATGATCAGCAGGTAGAGCAGCCCTTCGGCGACGGCGCCGATGATGCCCAGCACGATCGCCACGATGACGAGGATCAGGAAGAGCGTCATGCCGTAAGGCACCTCCTCGGTACGCCGGTCAGCGGCGGGCGAGCTGCCGCTCACCGTTCGCGCCCGGCCGGTAGGGCAGGCCATAGTGCGCGAACACCGCGGCCTCGTCTTCGACCGGCAGGACATCGTCCGTCCCGATCGCCGGGCACTTTTTGACCAGTGACCGGTCGTAGTCGACCTTGACGTAGCCCGGCCCGACGATCGCGCCGTTCAGCGGGACGAAGACCAGGTGGCGGCGGGTGGGCAGCCCCACCTGGACGGTGGCCATGGCGGGCTCGTCGGTGCTGGTGTCCACGTAGACGGCCTCCAGCGTGCCGACCTTACGGCCGCCTGAGGCGACGACGTCGTGGGTCCGCCACTCGCGGATATCCGCGCTCTGGATCATCCCCGGCTTCCCTTCGCACGGCGAAGCACCCGATCCGGTGCACTTCCCAGCCTGCCCCGCAAAGCCCGGCCACACCAGCCTGGCCGCTCGCCGCCTCATCACGTCCGCTGCGCCGCCCGGCGCCACAGCTGAACCAGTGCGGTGCAGAAGCGGTCGGGGAGGAAGACAGCGTCCGCCACCACCATCGCTCCGGAGAAGAGGAGGAGTCCCGTGATCACCGCGATGCCGATGTGCATGCCCAGCGCCTTGCTCCCCGCCCCGCTGCCGTTCGAGGTCGATTACCTCGCCGTCGAACACTCGAAAATCTATGACGGCCGGAGTAGACATTGAGCGACGGCGTGGTTATGGTTTCTCTCGTAGCCCAGAGAGACAGCGGGGCCGGGCAGAGACGAACTGCCGGACAGCAGTACCCGCAGTACACGTAGGTGCAGTGCGCAGGACGGTGCGGCGGTGGAGTTCCGAAGCCAGGGTTGTTGCAGGAAGGCGACGGGACAGACGGCCGGACCGGGTGGCCCGCAGTGATCAGGGGCCGCCATGAGCAGTACCGCAGTAATGCAATGGCAGTACCTGCAAGTGCAGTTCGCAGTACCCAGCAGTGAAGTCAGTGAGCAGCACTTCGGTGAAGGCGTCGGCTGCGGGCGCGCGCACCGGGAAGTTCGGCAGTGGGGTTCCAAGCCAGAGCAGATGCAGGACGGGCGACGGGGCTGGCTGCCGAAGAGTGGCGCTGTCGCAGGCCACAGAGCAGTTGGCATCACCAGCAGTACGCAGTCCCCCCGTTGGGTAAGCAGTTGATCACCGAGGGAAGAACGGAGGAGCCGAGCGCCATCAGGATCGCCTGGGCGGACGTCTGAGCCCAGGTACCGCAGGACATCGATAGTGAGGTGGTCTCCGGTCAAGCAACCGCGATCCCCGCACCTCGGCCCGCGTATCGGGCGGCAGTGCGGACACAGTAGGCCGGCGCAGGACTAGGGTCGGCAGATGGTGTAGTAGTTCCTTCGGGGCCCTGGTGCCGTACGGCACCAGGGCCCCTCCACGCGTTCCACAGAGAGGTGCAAATGACAGCAGACGACTCGTTCGACCGTCTCAACGACGACGACTACCCCGCCTACACCATGGGCCGCGCCGCCGAAATGCTCGGCACCACCCAGAGCTTCCTCCGGGCCATCGGCGAAGCACGCCTCATCACCCCGCTCCGCTCCGAAGGCGGCCACCGCCGCTACTCCCGCTACCAGCTGCGCATCGCCGCCCGCGCCCGCGAACTCGTCGACCAAGGCACCCCCATCGAGGCCGCCTGCCGCATCATCATCCTCGAAGACCAACTCGAAGAAGCCCAGCGCATCAACGCCGAATACCGCCGCACCGCCGAATCATCCGGTCCCTCGGCCGCAGGGTGACGACTACATCTGCGAGGCAACGGTCCGGCGGGCCGGGACCTCCCCTGGTGGAGCGCCCGAGGCCGTGTGCCGCACCTGGGCCATGCTCGACGCCTCCGAGGGACTCGCGTCGGTCAGACCGATGGGGCGGCCCGCCTCATGATCAAGCGGCTGGAACCCCGCCGGTCCCTCGCCCCTGCAGGCGCGCTGCTGGAACGCGCGAAGGGTGAGCGGGTGGCCCGGGTGTTGCAGGCCAGATACTCGGCACGGCCGACGTCGATCGCGAACGCAATGCCCTCCGGCGAGTCGTAGTGGTGGTTGTCCACCAGGTGCTCCTCCATGGCCTCGCGCCGGTCCCGGTCGTACGGAACGTCACCTGATACTCGGTGCCCTCGGAGACCTCGCCAAGGTGCCGGTGCGCCGTCTCGATGGGCCCGGTCACCTGATCAGGGGCCGTCACTCACCTCCCCGCCCTGGGAGTGTGTGGGGCGGGGGCACCCGGCGCGGGCGTTGCCAGGTCACGCCGCTGGTTCCATCAGGTGTGCAGACGGCAGTTGGGGCCGTCCTGATCGCCGGCGCTCTCGTCGTTGAACCAGTAGTCACCGGCGGCCAGGTACCGGAAGGAATGCGTGCTCTCGCTCGGCAGCTCGACCGTGACGGCCCGCTTCCCGTCTTTGCGCGGCCGCAGGGTGTGGGCACCGGGCTGCCAGTCGTTGAAGTCGCCCACCACGCTGACCGGGCCGGGCGGGGTGTCGGCGGGCAGGACGAAGGTGACCTCCGTGCGGTCCTTGCGCAGCGTGCGCTCCAGCATGAGACGAGCTCCTGACAGTAGGCGGGGGGGGATCCCGCCCATCCTCGGAACTGAACGGCCGGCCCGCCTTCCGACGCCGCCACATCGGGGACGGGCGTCACCCGTGTGCCTCGCCTCGTTGTCGAAATGATGCAGCCCGTAACTGTGCATGGCAGCGTCGTCCGAGAGGAATCCGTACCCACGCATCAAGAGGAGTCGCTGTCATGGGCGGTACGCAGGACAAGCGTCCGGAGCCGGGCAAGGGCCGCGAAGCGCAGGAGCACCATCGCCCCGGCGACCCCGCGCACTCCCAGCCCGGCAAGTCGTCCCGCGAGCAGGGACAGAAGCAGGGCCAGAAGGAGACCTCGCGCCGCCGCGAGGACGACCTGCTGCGCGAAGAGGACCTGCACGACGAGCCGCTCTGACCAGAGCACCACTCACTACACGCCCAGAGCCCGGCCGGCCCGCAGTCACCCCGGCCGGGCTCTGTTGCGTCCCGCCCGACGCCTGACCCCAGGTGCTCCAGAGCACGGGGCACAACGCACCAGAGGATCCTCAGGATCGGGCTGCCGGGTCGGCGGCGCCGTCCTCGGGTTCGGGTGTGGTGGCGATGAGGATCTGAGTGGCTTGGGTGATAGAGCACCGGCTGCCCGTGCGTCACCAGCAGGGCGAGCAGCAGCACGGCCCCTCCAGTATTAATGTCCACGGCCCAGGTAACTTCGTCGGCGAGGGCGAGCACCTGCGCCATCGCGGTCAGCAGTTCCTGCTCGTCGTTGGACACCCGTCGCGACAGCAGCTGCTGCCCCTCCTGGTCGATCACGACTACGTGATGGTGGCCCTTACCGATGTCCACCCCGGCCCATGCCTGCAACGTCGCCTCCGAACGACTCGTCTGATGCGTTCCCGCAGACGACCTCGCCAGCTCATCCCTACGCAGCGATGCATTCGCAATTCTCAATCAGCGGCCGAGTCGTCGCGGAGCGCCGGGCGGCCAATCGTCCGCAGCCATGATCGGCAGATGACTGAAAGCCATACCCGGCGCTCCTGGGCCCCAGAACCCTACGACTGGCCCGAGCGACCCACGAAAGAAGGTAGGGATGAATGAGCGACTCCTGGCCAAGACCTTCGTCGAGCTGGCGGACACCCTGGTCGCCGACTTCGACCTGATCGACTTCCTGCGCCTGCTCACCGACCGCTGCGTCGGGATGCTCGGCGCGAGCGCCGCCGGCGTGCTGCTCGCGGACCGCGACGGCGAACTCCGGGTCATGGCCGCCTCCGACGAACAAGTACGCCTCCTGGAACTCTTCCAGCTCCAGAACGACGAGGGCCCCTGCCTGGAGTGCTTCCGCACGGGCACACCGGTGGCCGTCCCCGATCTCCGTACGGAGACCGACCGCTGGCCGCACTTCACCGAGCAGGCCGGGCGCCACGGGTTCGGGGCGGTCCAGGCCCTGCCGATGCGGCTGCGGGACGAAGTCGTCGGCGCCCTCAACCTCTTCCGCACCGCCCCCGGCCCCTTCGAGCCGGTCAGCACCTCCATCGCCCAGGCCCTGGCCGACGTCGCCACCATCAGCCTCCTGCAGCAGCGCTCCGTCCACCGCAGCACCGTCCTCAACGAGCAACTACAGACCGCCCTCAACAGCCGCGTACTCATCGAACAGGCCAAGGGCAAACTCGCCGAACGCCACAGCATCGACATGGAACAGGCATTCACCGCGCTGCGCGGCTACGCCCGCTCCCACAACCGCCGCCTGTCCGACCTCGCCCACGCCTTCGTCACCGACTCCGAACCCCTCACCGGCCTGGGCACCTGATCAGGCGGCCGGTCTAGCCGTAGTGAAACGGCCCACCGGGCACGGAGCCGGACCCAGGTGATCACGACGCCCGTCGGCCACCCCGTCCGGTGACTATGCCGATCCCCCATCGCCGATTCTGTCGGCGCCGACGTCCTGACACCCCGGGCCTGGCCCCGGCGGCGGCACCGATGCCACCCGGACCGCGGCCCCCGCGACGTGCCGCCTCACCAACTGCGGCAACAACCCCACAGCCCGCCGCACACCAGCAGCGTCACGGCACCCGCGATCACCCCTTCGACCCGGCCGAGCACGATGTCGACGACGAGCAGGACGGAGCCGGTGAGGGCCGGCATCAGGACACCCAATCCACGCCATGGCCGGGCCTCCGGGTCGGAAGGGGCGTTCCTGGATTCCGCGGGGTCCGTGCGAAGCGGGGAAGAGGATGCCCGGCCCGAACGTTCCGGAGCGGCATGGCCCTACGCCGTACCCGCCAGTCAACTCCGGCCGACATTGCGCGTCAACGCCCATGTGGCGCTGCGGAGTTCAGGGCCCGGGAGTGGGGCCGCCGGGGCGAACGGAGTCTCGACGAGAGTGGTGGCGGAGGGCGGATCCGGCTCGGACCTCGGCCGGATGCGGTCCTCCCACCAGGACAGGCCCATGACCGTCTGGAGAAGTCCACCGGCGGCGGGCACGGCAACCCGGCGCCCCGCCTCGACCTGCAATCCGCCGCGGCTGGGGCGAGGCTGGTCAGCACCGGCCCGGCGGCCTCGCCCAGACCAAAGCCCGCGCCGAGCGGGCAGCCGCAGTCTGACCCCGCCCCGGCGCTTCGCGCCGGGGAACGCTCTCCAACGACCTGCCCGGAGTCACTTCGCCGCGGCGGGAAACTGCGGCCGGTCCGTCTTCAGGCGCTCCAGCGTCCGGGAACGCGACAACCTGAGCTGCCGGTTCTCCTCCGCAAGCTGACGATTCCCCTCAGCCAACCTCTCAGCGCAGTCCTGAGCCGCCAACAGCCGTTCCGTCAGGGCGAGCCGCCACCCCGGCATCTCTCCGTCATAGGTGTGTCCCACATAGAAAACTTGCCCGCCCGCCCGTCGGGCCAGCTACCGCCTTCTCCACCGATGCACCGTTCATCCAGGTGCCGCCCACATGCCCCCACCCTGCAGTCGCGATTCGGGGGTCGACTCCCCCCGGCCCGTCCTACGATTCGAACAGGAAGGGGCGAGTCCCCGCGCCGACGCCGACCGGCATGGCCGACCGCCGCCTCCCAAACCCTCAGACCCTGGGCCGCCCAGCTGCCACAGCCCTCTCACGGACGGCCGGAGCCGCTCATGCGCCGACACACGGCGACTCCGGCGCTTCGTCCTCCCGGGCGTTTCGAGCCGGGGTCAACTCCCGCCGACCCCGGGCGCCGGTGAGGACGAAGAACGCGAGGACCTCGATGGAGGGGAGACAACGGGGTCCTCGCGCCGCAGTCGCCGCCCGGCGCCGACGTCATCCCGGCGGCGACTGTTCTCCCCGGGCCGCTACCCCCGCTCATCGGGGGGTTTCGACGTCCTCCCGCAAAGGCCGACGGCAGCTCACGGAGACCTGTTACGCCTGTTCCCTCCCAACCAGCACCCCGCTGAGAGATGCCCGCGGCGCGAGCAACGCCGACAGGTCCGCATCCACTACAAACCGTTCCATCAGGACACCGGCCCGCCAATGGTCAGCCTCACGGAACGCCACCATGATCTCCGCGATGGCCTTCACCTGGGCAACAGAGGGCGAAGCCTCCACAAGGCCCCTCTCAACGACGCTGAAACCCGGACTGATCCCGCCCCAAGTGTCCTCGCCCCGCCCCGACAAAGCGCCACTTAGGCGCGACCCACCCACCATCCAGACCGCCGTCCGCCGCGACTCGCCCCCCACAAGGACCCCGCGCTGTCACGCTCACTACGTGCATCACGACATCCGACGCGGGCAAGGCGGGACCACGCTGCGGGGAAGGCGCCCCGTACCCGAGGATCCTTGCTCCCGCAACGGGCGTCCCCCGACCACGCACTCGGGTACACACCATGCGGCTGCTCAGCAAGGTCATGGCGTCCAGCAGATCGCGCTCGGCAACTCGTGCCCCCGCCGTGCCCTCCAGACCGGAAAACCCCGGTCAACAGCGGTGCAACCCGACCCGCACCAGGGCCACCAGATCCCATGCTTTCGCAGGCCAGACACCACACCAGCCCCAGAGAACCCGTTGATTCCCAAACTTAGAGCGCGGGTTCGATTCCCGTCACTCGCTCCATAACGAAACCCCAGGTCGGCGACCTGGGGTTTGTTTTTGTCTAGACCAATTTCGGGGCGCGTGCCATTCGCGTACGTCGACAGACACGCCGCTGCGCCGGACCAGCGGAGCGCCGGTCCGGCGCAGCGGTGGTCACGCCTCATGGGTGACGGGAGCGCCGGCGGTGTCTCGTGCGCGCGGAACGAATGGGCGGACGGTCGCCCCTTCACCCTCCACCTGCTCGGAAGCGTCCGCTTCCGCCCGCTGGCGGCGGGCCTGATCCGAGAAGGCGGGTCGGGTTCCTGAGTGGCTTCCGGAGACCGGTTGGGAGAAGTCCGGGGCGAGGAGGCTGGGAGAAGGGCTTGGTCGTAAGGACAGGCCCCACGCGCCGGACCTGCCGCACAGGCACCGCGCCGGTTCGCCCCGCCCCGGAGACTGTCCCACCCCCCTCAACTCCCAGTCGCGATAAACCCGGTGGACGGCGGTGGCCCGGTCTTACTAGGGTGGGGCGCATGTCCAGTCCCGAGGCGTCAAGACGCTAGCCACCGGTCGTCCGGTGGCTTCTTGTTGTGTCGCGCTGAAGCACCGCCTCCGCTGAGGCCGTGCGTGCTTTCGCCGCACCCGCCACCTGATCGCCGTCGTACGGACTGCCCTTTCCCCGGATTCCGCTTCGCCGTCACCACTTCGTGGTGACGCTCGCGACGTCGTCTCCGGGTTCCTTCACGCGGTGATCCCCCGCGCGCCCGCCCTGGTCGACTCCTTGTGGCGTCCAGTTCCGGTGCCGTCGCGGCCCGCTGCGTCCTCGTCATCCAACCGCGACGTGGTTGTGGAGTTCTGTCGTGCCAATTGCCATCTACATGCTCGGACTTGCGGTCTTCGCCCAGGGGACGTCCGAGTTCATGCTGTCCGGCCTGGTGCCGGACATCGCCAGTGATCTGAATGTGTCCATCCCGGCCACCGGAGCCCTGACCTCGGCCTTCGCCGTGGGGATGATCGTCGGAGCGCCACTGATGGCGATCCTCAGCCTGCGGTGGTCCAGGCGACGAGCCCTGCTCGCCTTCCTGATCGCCTTCATGGTCGTCCATGTCGTCGGAGCGGTCACCACCAACTTCGACGTTCTGCTCGTGAGCCGTGTCGTCGGAGCGCTGGCCAACGCCGGATTCCTCGCCGTCGGTCTCGCGACGGCGACCAGCATGGTCGAGCCCAACGCCAAGGGACGGGCCATCTCCGTGCTCCTCAGCGGTGTCACCATCGCCTGTGTCGCCGGGGTGCCCGCAGGCGCCGTGCTGGGTCAGCTGTGGGGCTGGCGCTCCGCGTTCTGGGCCGTGGCCCTCGTCTGCGTACCCGTCATCTTCGCGATCGTCCGATCGGTGCCGGGGCCCGCGCCGGCGGTGTCGTCCGCACCGGACGAGCTCGCGCCCAGCGCGCGCCGCGAACTGCGTTCCCTGCGTAACCCGCGGCTGCTCGTCACGCTGGCCCTGGGCGCCCTGGTGAACGCCGCGACGTTCTGCACATTCACCTACCTGGCTCCCGTTGTCACCAACATCAGTGGTTTCAGCGAGAGCTGGGTGCCCGCCGTGCTGGCGCTCTTCGGGCTCGGGTCGTTCGCGGGCGTGACCATCGGAGGCCGCATGTCGGACGCACGGCCCATGCGGCTCCTCGTTCCCGGGGGTCTCGCCCTGCTCGTCGGCTGGACGCTGTTCACGGCCACCGCGGGCAACATGGTGGCGGCGTTCCTGCTCGTCTTCGTCCAGGGGACGCTGTCGTTCGCCGTCGGATCGACCCTCATCACCCAGGCGCTGTACGCGGCGACCGAAGCCCCGTCCCTGGGCGGGTCGTTCGCGACCGCGGCCCTCAACGTGGGAGCGGCCCTCGGCCCCTCCATCGGCGGCATCACCATCGGAGCCGGCTTCGGCTACCGCTCTCCGCTGTGGGTGAGTGCCCTGCTGGTCGCGCTGGCGTTCATCACGGCAGGACTGGCCCAGGTGGTGCGGCGGGCCAGGGTGAGCCCCGCGGAGAAGGTGTTCGTCTCCTAGCGCCCGCGCAGTCCGCCCGCTTCCTCCGTCCGCCCCCGGGACGCCTCTTCCGGGGGCGGACCTCGTCCGCGTACGGGCACAGGGAAATGCCGCGTCCGCATGGGGGCCGGACGCGGCATCTCTTCGTCTGCCGAGGATCGGTCGGTCTCCGGAAGATCCGTCCCAAGGGGGGCGGTCTCCGGGGGATCGGTCTACCGAGGAGTTACGGGGCTTCGCGGCTACAGGAGAGCGACAAAGCGGGAGATCACCTCGGCCGACTGCTCGGGGTTCAGCCGGGGGTCGCAGCTGGAGCGGTAGTCGGTGAAGTCCATGTCGTCCACGTGCGCGGGAAGGCACTCGGTCACCGGGTCGGGGGTGAGTTCGAGATGCAGGCCCGCGGGCCACTGACGCAGGGACCGCAGCACCCGCACGAAGGAGGTCACCTCCTGAAGGACCGAGCGAGAACCAGCCGAGCGAGCCCGCGTACACACCACGCGGCCCGCTCTCCAGCCGGTCGATGATCTCCATCGTGCGCTTCTTGGGCGCACCGGTCATGGACCCGCCGGGAAACGCGGCCCGTACGCAGCCGACGGCGCTCGTCCCGGGGCGCAACGTGCCCCGGATGGTAGAGACGAGCTGGTGGACCGGGGCGTACGTCTCCACGTCGAACAGCCGGGGCACATGGACGGAGCCGACCTCGCACACCGTGTTGAGGTCGTTGCGCAGCAGGTCGACGATCATCAGGTTCTCTGCGCGGTCCTTCTCCCGGGTGGCGAGGTCCTGGCGCAGTGCCTCGTCCTCCTCCCGGGTGCCGCCGCGCGGCCGGGTGCCCTTGATGGGCTTGGACTCCACACCGCCGTCGGCGTCGATGGTCAGGAACCGCTCCGGGGAGGCGCTGAGCACCGCCATGCCCGGGAATTCGAGCAGGGCTCCATAGGGCACGGGGCTGATCCGGCGCAGTGCGGAGTAGAGCGGCAGCGGGGCGGCGTCCGTGGGTACGGAGACCATGTTGGTCAGGCAGATCTCGTACGATTCGCCGTTCTTGATCTCCGT
Source organism: Streptomyces sp. NBC_00212 (assembly GCF_045206365.1). Taxonomy (NCBI): domain Bacteria; kingdom Bacillati; phylum Actinomycetota; class Actinomycetes; order Kitasatosporales; family Streptomycetaceae; genus Streptomyces; species Streptomyces sp. NBC_00212. The sequence continues at coordinate 4,630,244 of NZ_CP108115.1, read as the reverse complement.
CAGGCATTCGTCGATGCGCTTGAGGTACGCGTCCTTGTCGTGCCGGACGGTCGTGTCGCTGCCGAATCCGAGGCCGCTGAGGAGCAGAGGGGCGGTGTCCGCCTGGGCGCTGCGGGCGGCGAGCCGGTTCAGCCGCCCAGCGGTGTCGTCCAGCCAGGCATCGGCTTGCCGGCCGTGGTCGCGCGGCGCCAGGCAGAGTACGTACGTCCGCTGCTCCCGGTGATCCAGGACGATCATCCGGTCCACGAACACCAGGGCCGCGTCCGGGTGGTCGGAGCGGTACACGGCCTCGCCGGTCGTCTCGGCCTTCAGCTCGTACCCCAGGTAGCCGACGTAGCCGAGGTTGAACTCGAAGGGCAGGCCGTCCGGTACCGGGACGGAACGCCGGCCGAGCTGTTCTTCCAGGTAGGAGAAGAACCGGCCGTGGATCTCGGTGTGCGCCCCGTCGGAGCCGCGGACGGTCACGGTCTCGTCGGCGACGCTGTAGGTGAGGTACTCGCCCAGCGGGCCGTCCGCGCTGCCGAGGAAGGAGAATCGGGAGAGCCCGTCGACGACGGAGCTGCTGTCCAGCCAGAAGGACGAGCCGGAGCCGGCGAAGAAGGTGTCGTAGACCCTTTCGGCGGCGGGCAGTTCACCGATCTCGCGGACGTGCACCTGGTAGGGGTACAGCTCGTCGCCAGCGGGCGGCTGCGGGGTGGCGCGGCGCGCGGAGGCGAGGGCGAGGTCCCGGAAGTTGGCCAGGATTTCCCTGCCGCCCTCGCTGCCGATGGACTCGGGGTGGAACTGCACGCCCCAGAGGGGCTTTTCGCGGTGGCGCAGCCCCATGACGACGCCGTCGTCGGTCCAGGCGACCGCCTCCAGCTCCGCCGGCAGGTCGGCGACGGCCAGGGAGTGGTAGCGCACCACGGACAGCGGCGACGGGAGACCCTTGAACAGTCCGGTACCGGTGTGCCGGATCTGGGACAGCCGTCCGTGCATCGGGCTCGGCGCCAAGTCCACGCTCGCGCCGAAGAGTTGGGCGATGCCCTGGTGGCCGAGGCAGACGCCGAGGACGGGCAGCCCGCTCTCCTCGATGGCGCGCCGGCTGATGCCGAAGTCGCGGGAGCGGTCCGGGCGGCCGGGACCTGGCGAGACGACGACGGCGTCGAAGTCGTCGACGCGGATCCGCGACCACTCGTCGTCGTTGCGGACGACGACCGGCGGGCGGCCGTTCACTTCGCCGATGAGCTGGAACAGGTTGTAGGTGAAGGAGTCGTAGTTGTCGATCAGGAGGGTTCGCATGGTGACCGGCACCTTCTCGGTGAGGGGTATCGGGGCAGACGGCGCGGGTGCGTCCTTCACAGACGCAGGGTCTCCCTGAGGTACAGACGCTTGGCGGTTCGGCCCTTGCTCTGCGCGTAGGCGACCAGCGCGTCGCTGTCGACGATGGCAGGGTGGCTCTCGTCGTAGTCGATGGCCATCAGACTGCCGAGCCAGCTCTCCAGGCCCATCGCGTAGATGTAGACCTCGGTGGGGTCCAGGGCGTCGACGATCTCTTTGCCCTGCTCGAAGTTGGACCCGTTCAGCCGTCGGCTCTGGTCGGTGCGCCGGTCCAGCGGTTCACCGAACAGCGGCCCGTAGATCCAGCTGGCGGCGGCTCCGATGCTCTCCATGCCGATGAAGACGGTGTCCACCGTGCCGATGTGCTCGACGACCTTCTCGTACATCGTGGGGGCGATGTTGGTGGAGTCCGCGGCGAACAGGACGGACCGCTCGCCGAAGCGCAGCAGCCAGCCGGCCTTGGTACGGATCCGCAGATCGCCGTGTTCACCGAGGAACGGCAGCGCGGTGACTTCGGCGGAGCCGCAGGGCAGGGTGTCCAGGTCGTCGAGTTCGACCACCCGCGGGAAACCCAGGGTCCTGAGGATCCGGCCGAGGCCGGGGTCGACCAGGCTCGCGTTCGTCGACCTGGGGACGAGGACCGTGCCGACCCGGTGGCGGAGCCTGAGCAGGGTCTCGAACAGCATGTGGTCCTGGTGGTTGTGCGTGATGAGGAGGTAGTCGATCCGGTCGGGCACGTCCGCGTAGGTGAACCGGCCTTCGGCGCCGCCCGGGTAGCCGCTGTGGCTGAGGACCGGGTCGACAAGGAAGGTGGTGCCCTGGTACCGGGCGAACACCGCGGCATGGCCGACGTACTCGATGACGTCGCCGTCCGGCGCCGGCGCGGGCGGCGGGGTCGGTTCGAAGTAGGAGCGGAACAGCTCGGCACGCTCTCCCGTAAGCCCCAACTGTGCGGCTATGTACGTCAGTTCGCGCTCACCCAGACCACCGCCGAAGATCTGGTCGAGCAGCGGCGAAGCCAGGGGTACGTCGACGACCAGTTGGTCCGGCGTGTATTCGAGGACCGGTGTAGTCAGGGCGAACTCGCGTGCGTCCCGGGTGACTTCGCCGAACCGGATCTGCTGGAGGGACTCGTCGTAGTAGTCCGAGGCGTACATCAGTGGTTCGATGATCGGGTCGCTGTCGGGGGCGGTGCGCACCCGCTCCAGCCAGTCGGCCGGAACAGTCCCTGGAGTCCGGCCGGCCGACGGACGGCACCAGCACCTTCAAGGGATCGCGGCGCTGGACCCTGCTGACGCTGGTGTTCGCCCTGCGCCCCGCGCTGCTCAGCGCGCCGATCGCCTACCGGCAGGTGGCCGACCAGCTCGGCGTACCGGTCGGGACCCGCGTGCCGATGACCGAGGTGGCTCAGGCGGTACTGACCGTGCGGCGGGGCAAGGGCATGGTGATCGAGGGTGCCGGACCCGACGGACGATCGGCGGGCAGCGTGTTCCTCAGCCCTGAGCTCACCCCGGCCCAGGCGCGGAGCCTGCGGACACGCCGTGCCCCGGTCAACGAGTTCCCCGACGGCTCGACCCGGATCAGCGCGAGCTGGCTGATCAGGAACGCGGGCTTCGCCCTGGGCAGCCGGGTCGTGGACGGAATACGTATCTCGTCACAGCAGTACACCCTGGTCGCCGAGGGCGATGCGACCGCGGGCGGCTTCGCCGACGCCATAGGCGTGGTACTTCGCCGCACTCTGGAGCGCACGGGAGTCCGCCTGACCCCGGAGATCGACTTCCTCGGCGAGTGGCAGACACCGGCGTATGACGTGCCCTGAGGGACGAGGCGTACCCGCGCTTCGCTCGGGACGAGGGGGTCCGTCTCCGGAGTGCCCTCCAGACCGGATAACCCCGGTCAACAACGGTGCGAACTCGGGCCGCCCCAGGTTCCATCGAAGCTCCCATTTCGCAGGTCAGACAACACACCAGCCCCGCAGAACCCGTTAACGAACCCGGGCGGGGCCGTCCAGTCGTTGGCCCGGAACGCGGTCGAAGGGAGCGGCCGCGGTGTGGCGTTGTCGTACGAGGCCGCGGAGGCCGGCGTGGCTGCGAGAACCAGGGCGGCTCCAACGGCTGCGAAGGCAACGGCACGCGAGGCTGAGAATGGCATGATAAATCTGCCTTTTCCAGGGTGTCTGATCGTCTGGCCACGGCGCCCGCGCCGGGCACCACGCCAGTGTCGGTCAGGGGGTCGGAGTGGATTGCATCTGCTTGGCTCGGTCGACGCTGCAGACCTGCATCCCGAAGAGCCGGAGCCGCCACATGGTCGTCGTCTTCGGGGAGGTCTTGACGGTGTCGGCGTTGGGCAGGCCCTTCTCGTCCTGGGCGACGTTGTTGAGCGCGTAGGCCTTGCCCTCGGGCGTGGTGAAGATGATGGCGAAGCCGCTGTAGGGCGTCTTGACGCAGGACACCGACCCCCTCTGAGGCTTGATCGGCCAGGCGTCGCCGAGCTGGTCGGCGCTGATGGACTGCGGGTTGCGCGTAGCCGGCGGCCACTTCACGACGGCGTCGCGCTCCTGTGAACAGCCGGTCAGCAGCAGGAGGGCGGTCAGTCCCACGGCCGCTGTCGTCGCAGTGCGGGTCCTGGTCGAGCCGGGCGCAGTGATCATGATTTTTCCGCTGCCTTCCGTGCCGCGCGGACGATACCAACTGTGAAAAGGGCTGTCGCCGCGACGCTGAGCGGGAGAGTCAGGCTCATGCGATGCATGTCGAGGTAGTTGGCCCAGGAGTAGGGAATGAGCAGCCACATCGTCTGCTGCATGGTGGTGCCGCCGACGAGGACCCCGAACAGGATGCCGATGATCCCCACCACCAGGGCGGCCGACTGGGAGACACGGATGCTCAGCCAGAGAGTGAACGACGTGAGCATCGCCGCAACCACCGCACCAGTGAGCGCGAGGGGCCAGGCATGGCCCACCGGGATCCCCGCCACGAGGTAGACGAAGGCGATGACGACCGACATGGCAGCCGCGATACCGACAGCGATACCGGTGAGCGCCAGAGCAGGCCTGGCCGTTCCCGTGGTGCGGCAGGCAATGGCCCGCCACCCCTGACCGGCGGCGCTCCACGCGATCAGGCTGAGCGCGAGCGTACCGACGGGAAGGACCAGCAGGGTGAAGAGCTGGATGCTGGTGTCCGGGTCGTGCCAGGAAAGCCACAAGGCGATCAGACCGATCGTGACGGGGCACAACCAGATCAACGCGGTCCCGCGCAGGACACCAGCCACAGCGGCCAGGACGCGGGGAGCGTCTGCCTGGGCGTACGCGAACGTGCCGTCTGCCCCTGCCTCCTTGGGCGTGAGCAGGCCGGGTCGAGGCGACGCCCGGTGCTTGGCACCCGCTGGGGACGGCAGACGCAGGCGCGGCAGGAGCAGGAAGGGCACGGCCAGCAGTGCGCCGAGGAGGGTGGACGGCCACGGAGAAGCGTGGGCGAGCGCGGCATGGGCTTCCAGCGCGACGCCGTTGGCGTGCGTGCCGATCACCGGCAGCGCGCCGCGAGTGAGCCAGGTGAACGGAAGAACGGCCCAGGACGAGGACTCCGCGTTCACGACGCCCAGCAACGTCCAGACGAGACCCACGCCGAGCACCGCCGACCAAGGGATCTGTCGGGCCAGCCACAGCATCAGTGCCAGCAGGCCCAGTTGTGAGACCCAGGGCACCACGACAGCCTCGATCGCGCGCCCCATGGGGACACGTTGCGCGCTGGACGCCAAGCCCAGGATCAGCAGCGGCGTGCCTGCGCCCAGGAGGTTGAGCAGCAGTGACCGGGTGGCCAGAACGGTGAACCGGCTGAACTGACGGTGGCGCGGCTTGACGGGCCGGTACCAGGTGCCGCCGCCGCGGGCTGCGGTGTCAATGCGGGTGGCTGTGGCCGCCAGCAGCACAGTCAGCACGGGCCCGACGAACATCGCCCAAAGGTTCTGGTACCCGAGGACGTCCTCCCAGGTCTTCCCCGGACCAGTCGAGACGAACATCGCCGTGCTGACGAGCGCGAACGCCAGTCCCCCCAAGGGGAGGTAGGACACCGTGCTGCGCCGCCAGGCGCCGAACTCGGCCCGTAGAACCGCCGGCAGACCGGGCACGGGCACGGTGGCCGCACCGCTCATGACGCCACCGCCCCGGCCCCGTGGGTGGCACCGGTCAGCTGGAAGTAGGCGCGTTCCAGGTCGCCGTCCGGCGCAAGCTCGGCAAGGGGCCCCTGGTAGCGCAGGCGGCCCGCCGAGATCAGGCCGATGTCGTCGGCGACGGAGGCCACTTCACCGAGCAGGTGGCTGGAGAGCACGACCGTGCGGCCGGTGTCCGTGAAGCGGCGCAGCATCGTACGCAACGCGGCGATGCCTTCCGGATCCAGGCCGTTCTGCGGCTCGTCGAGGATGAGCACGTCCGGATCACCCAGCATCGCGATCGCCAGGGCCAGACGGCCCTTCATCCCCGTGGAGAAACTCCGGGTCTTCTTACGGTCCGATGCGTCCAGTTCCACCTCGGCCAGGACACGGTTCACTTCGGATGCCGGCATGCCGAGCAGGTGTGCGTGGACCATCAGGTTCTGCTTGGCGGACAAATGGCCGTAAAAACTTGGGCCGTTGATGCTCGCTCCGATGCGGGACAGGGCCTGTCGGCTCCATGGGCTGCCGAACAGCCGCACTTCTCCGGCAGTGGGCTCCGACAGCCCCAGAATCAGCTTCAGAGTGGTGGACTTGCCGGCGCCGTTGGGCCCCAGCAGGCCGTAGACGCTGCCGGGCCGCACGGCGAGGTCGACCGAGTCGACGGCGGTCGCGCGACGGAACGCCTTGGACAGGCCCCGGGTCTCGATGACCGGCGTGTCCTCGGTGTTCCGATCGGGAGATGGCGAATACATCAACATCCTTCCTGCTACAGCGTGTAGCAAATCAGTCTGCTATGCACTGTAGCAATTGCGGGCGCGCGGATCCGCTCCGCGCGCATCTTGCTATGGCGTTCGGTCTTCTCGTTCAGTTGAAGATGTCCATCGCCCCGCCCGACACGGGGCGGGTCAGAGCAGGATCGCCACAGTGACCGTGGCAGCGGCCGTCACCGCGCGTACCGACCACGCCCACCAGGGCGCGATCGTCCGGGGCGGACAAGCCAATGCCCGTGCCCGGTGGGCGAGTTCTATCCCCGGGTCGAGGAAGCGGGTGCTGCCGCCCCCCGCCGCGCCACCCTGGCCACCCGGCCGGACCCTGGCGTCGATCTGCGCACACAGCGCCTTGGCCACGGCGGCGGCCCCCTCGGCCTCCCGAGCGTCCTGATCGGCCCAGAGTTCAGCTGCGAGCCGCATTTCCGCCAGCACCGACTTGCGCCCGGGGATCCACCACCACGAACGCAGAGCGCAGGTCGCAAGAAAGATCCACAGGGGGTGGCGCGCGCGGGAGTGCGCACGCTCATGCTCGATGATCGCGGGCGCCTCCGCAGACGCGGCCACCGCCGAACTCAGGACGATCCTGGGGCGCAGCAAGCCGACGGTACTCGCCAGATTCCGGGCCGCCTCCCCTTGGGCGTGCGCTACCCAGACGTCACCGCACTGCTGAGGCGCCAGCAGTGCCACGGCGCGTTCCGTCCGCACGACCTGCACCACTCCGATGGTGAACGACACCACCAGCGACACCAGCGGTGCCGCGGACGCGGCGAACATCAGCTGTGTCCCGAGAGCCGACAGCACGTGCCGCCCGTCAACTCCCGTGATTCCGCTGCTGATACCCCACGCCATCGGTGCCCGCCACGGCAGTGCCTCGCGCAACGGGCTGTCGGGCAGATAGGGAACCGCCACCGCCAGGAGGGGAGTCATGGCGGCGGCGACAGCGAGAACGAACCGCTCCCTGGCCGGAAGACGAACCGAAAGCCTGCGAAGTAAGTGCCACAGCCCGATGGCGACCACGGGGCACCACCAGGCCAGCACCACCTGCGGATAGCCCAGCCAGCTCGTGCTCACTCGTCCGTCTCCGGCACCCGCCCGGCTTCCTCCCCATCGGTCGGCGAATCGGCGATGCCCGCCAGCAGCGCGCGCACCTGTGCGAGCTGGTCGGCATCGCCGCTCACCGTCCGCACGAAGTTGGCAACGGCCAGGTCGCCGAACCCGTCCATCACCCGCCGCACCTGCTCGGCCGCCACGCTCTGCTCGACCTCGCGACGGGTCTGCTCAGGCCAGTAGACGTAATGCCGGCCCTCTTTCTCCCGCGCCAGCAGTCCCTTCACCACCAGACGCTCCATCACCGTCTTCACCGTGGTGTACGCCTGCCCGCCGTCGAGCCGCTGGACGCATGCGGCTACGTCCATCCTGCCCCTGGCCCACATGACGTCCAGAATGGCAAGCTCCAGCGGCCCGAAGTGACCTTCCAGGCCTTGGCGTTGAGTCTTTCGCCAAGATGACATGCTACAGAGGATAGCAGTTGTGTTGCGGGGACGGCCAGGTCAATATTCACCGAGTGAGCCTGCCCGGCGCGCCCTGGACATCCCGGTGGTGAACATGATCAACCCCAGGGGAAGCATCACCACTGTCCAGATGGCCATATGGCCCAATGCCGGGGCTACTTGTCCCAAGTCGGCGTTGGTGAGCAGGGATTTACGTATCCCGTCGAGCGCCTGCGTGGTGGGCAGAGCCCGTGCGACGGCTTGCAGCCAACCGGGAAGTATCGAGATCGGATACATGACGCCGGACAGCAGCGTGGTCAGGGTGGTGATGCCCCAACGCACCGGGTCTCCGCGCTTGGTGATGAGCAGCACCCCGCAGCCGGCGAGCCCGAAACTGCCCAGCGTGAGGACCAACAGCGCCAGCACTGCCAGGGTGGCCAGCAGATTCACCGAGATCGGGATGTCGAAGACCACTCCGAACAGGCCGAACATGACCACAGAACCCACCGTGGTCCCGATCAGACCGCCGGCACCGGAGTAGAGCATGACGCGGGTCAGTGGGACGGGCATCACCACCGCGGCTTCCAGGGTGCCGGTGCGCTGCTCAATCTGCAGGTGATTGCTGAACGCGCCGAGGCTGACTGCCACGAACCCGGTGAACACGGACCCGGACATCAGGAAGCTGATGATGTTGCCTCCGTATCCCTGAATCCCATTGAAAGTGTTGCCGTCCTGCAGGAACTTGCCCATCAGGAGGAACTGGACCAGCGAGATCAAGGACGTGATGGTCCCCAGGGCAATCGCGGTTCTGTAGGAGCGGCGCTCCCAGTAGATCTGGAGTACATGGACACCGAACTGCCGGACGACGTTCACCGGGCCTCCTGAAGATCTGGCCGCTCAGCCACGTCACTTGATGCACCATCAGGAACCAGACCAGAGGCTCCCGGAGTCGGCGTCGGCAGCACCTGCCCGCTCTCGATCCGCAGGAACTGCTCCGTGGCCTTGGTCAGGTCGCCCTCGTTGTGAGTGGAAAACAGCACCGAGCCGCCGCTACCTGCGTGGTCAGCGATGATGTCGTAGAACCGTGCGACGTTCTCGGCGTCGAGGTTCGCTGTCGGTTCATCGAGCAGCAACAGTGGTGGCTGCCCCAGCAGCGCCCGGGCCAGCCCGAGCCGCTTTCGCTGCCCCAAGGACAGCCGCATGAACTGTGTATCTGCGTGTTCGGCGAGTCCCACCTGGTCGAGCAGGCGCGCTATCTCCTGTTTGGCCGGAGTCCCGAACAGGTTCCGCAGCGAAGCGTAGTAGCGCAGGTTCTGCACACAGGTCAGCCGGAAGTAGAAGCTGCGCTCCGGGTAGAGGGAGACCCCGAGGTGTGTTCGCGCGGCTGTGGGACGGCGCACTATGTCGACGTCCGCTACGCGCACTGAGCCCACGGTGGGGGTGATGAGCCCGCACAGTATCTTGAGCAAAGTGGTCTTGCCCGCCCCGTTCGACCCGAGCAGTGGCACGACGCATCCGGCCGGGACCCTGAAGTCCACGTCGCTGAACACCGGGACCGGCGCCTTGCGATAGGACATTGACATGCCGGCAACGCTCAGCATGGGACGCCTCCGCACAGCATGTACTCAGCAGCGGTGATCCTGTCGCTGCCCAGAGAGACGAGAGCGACCGCAGCACCACCCGAACCCGTCAGGAATCCAGGCGAGTCCGTCTGGGCGCCAGGGACGTTGTTGTTCCTCAACCCGAATGCCGCAGTGTCATCGGCCATGGCCAGCAACTGCGCCACCGTGCCTTCGGACGGTCCGTTCCAGTGTCGTCCGTGGGCCTGGGCGACCGCAGCGATGTGGCGTTGGATACTGATCTGGCCCGCGACGCCGTGGCACAGGGACGGGTTGTCGATCTGTCGAAGTTCCAGTGGACGCCGCTCGACGGACTCCAGCAATTGGATCGCTGTGTCGAGGAACCGCACGTCCACACTCGCGCAGTTGGCGAGGGCCACCGCCCCACCGAGGTTTCCGTAGCACCAGGCAGACCTCGCCAGCCCGAGCTGTTCGTGCTGCCAGTCGGCAGGCAGCTTGAAGTAGGGCAGATCGAGTCCGTAGTCGGTTTCCACCAGGCAGTCCGTAAGCAACTCACCCAGCGCGGTCACCGCGCCGGTCACCACGGACGAACCGATTCCGCGGGAGGCTGCCGAGCCCAGGACCGAAGCAACGCCTGAAATCCCGTGGGCGAAGCCGAGGTTGAGGTAGCCGTCATGCAGATGCGGTGACCTCGTCCGTTCGATCTCCGTAATTTTCCCTGGAGGCGTCCACAGTCCCAGAGGGGGGCGGGCAACAGCCAGACGACAGAATTGGTCCAGCACTCGTTCGGTCACATGGAGACGCCGCTCGTCGCCGTCTCCCGCAGAGAGCAGGTACATCGCCGCACCGGCGAGTCCGGAGATCACGTCGTAGTTCTGGCTGGAGAGTCCCCCCGCGGAGGGCAGGGCGGCTAGCTGACGCTCGATGCGCATGGCCAGCGTCGCCTCGACATCGTGCAGTGCCCGTTGGTAGCGCTCCCCACCCCGGGAGAGGGCACGCAGCGTGTATGCGACAGCCGCCGTCCCATTGAACAGTCCAACGCCGAGGTCCACGGCGCTGGTGTAGTACGCCAACATGCTCCGGGCGTGCTCGAACGCAAGCCGGTCCCATCCGTCATCGGGCCGCAGTTCGTCGGCGGCCGAGTACATGAGGGCCATCCCGAGGTCACCCGGATCAGTGCTGAGAGGGTGCCAGACCTTGATCGGTTCCGTTGTGAACGGTTCGGGAACGGTCAGCTCGGCCAGGTCGCCACGGTAGTCGCGAATCCGGTGCAGAATCTCCCACCCGGCGGCCACCGCCTCGTCCCTGGTCCGTCCACTCATGGGTGACGAGGCCACCATTGCTTCGCCGATCACGGCCGGACCGTCCTTTCCTTGTGGGCCTCGGATCGCTTGATGACGCTGAGGAGGAACAGCGCCTGGTATTCGCGGTTCCGGGGGAGGCCCATCCGGTTGGCGAACATGTGCAGAAGGCTCTGCAGAGTCATGGCCCGCAAGTGCCACGGCATACCGCCCTTGGCAAGGGCTCGCAGAAGAGCCTGGGTGTCAGGCACCAATGCGTCGTGCAGGACCGGGCCCGCCGAGAGAGCCGCATCCGACGGCTGCCTCCGTATCAGCGGACGAATCGCCTTGCGCAGAGCCGGGCTGGTGGTGGAGAACTCCGACCTGTAGCCAGTGTTGATGAGCTCCAGCAGCTCAGTGGTCTCCTGGCTGGTGAGCTCCAGAGCCGCGAGGTAGTGATCCATCAAGTGCGCGGCATCCCGCAGTGTTTGGCCCAGCGGACCGTCGAGGTCCTCCTCGCCGTCCAGCCGGTGAGCCGCCTGCGCCAGCTCGGGAGCCAGGCACAACTGCTTTACCGAGGCGAGAAGTTGGGACTCCGTGCAGAAGATTCGCTCGGCTATGGGCATCACATCGGGCCCGCCGTACCGTTCGAGTTCCCGGACATAGGGGTCGACGTGGTAGCGGTGGGCGAGGCCGGCTCGCACGCACTCGCCAATCACCTCACGCACCTGGTCAAACGCCCCTTCCGCGGAGCGTACGCGTATGCGCACATGGTCGTCCGGATCCGCGTAACGGATGTAGAACCACTGGTCGGGGAGTTCGGCGTAGGTTGCTGCCAGCCGGGACAGGATCTCGTTCTGCTTCTCGCGGTCTCCGTAAACGCGCAGGTACCACCACTCCGTACCCGGTGCCAGGCTCCGCACGGCATCGACCGTGGTGTCGAAGTGCGGTGTGGTCGGCGGCGGCTCGACCGGCACGGGGTACCGCGCGACTGCCGAGAGCACCGCTTCGCTCGCGTATCGCCGGCCGTCGCAGTCGCGGATGATGCCCATGCGGCTCGGCTCCGGTGCTTCCGAGACACATTCCGCGCCGTCGGCCACCTCCTTGCGGAGCAGGTCACGATGGATCCGGTCCCGCAGGTGCAAGAGGAGCCGGTTGTCGAGAGTGCCGACGTAGACATAGGACGGCAGCCCTGCATCAGCGGCCCACTCCATGAGCTGCTCATCCTGTTCGTCCGGGTCACCGGACAGGACAGGGACGCGCCACGTGGGCAACGAGAGAGTCACTCCGCCGACTTCCACCCCAGGGAGGAAGCCCATGAGCAACTCCATATCGCCCCAGGTCCAAGCGGGTCGGATGGTCCCGTCCAGGGCGAGTTCTTGAATGAACCGGACGACATCGGCGGCGATTTCCGGATTGACGAGATTTGCTGTGCGGATCGCCACCGGCTTCCCGGTGGGGGCATGGACCAGGTGGAACCGACCGTCCTCTGCGCCCACCAGCAGATCTGCGAATGCGACTTGCTCGGGCGAGGCGTCCCCGGCTGCGAACACGCCGGTCGTCACCTTCAATTGGTAGTCGTACACGCTCGGCGCGACAGCCACATTGTTCACCCGGGACCGGTTGCTGACATAGTCCAGCTCACACAGGATGGCGTCAGGCTGAGCCGCTTTCTCGGCGCCGATCAGGTCTCGGACATGCGCCTCGATGTCCGGGTCGCCGTACGCAAACCTTCCACCCGCCTTGCCCGCAGGGGTGGCAAGCCCGATCGGAGAAAGAATGATCCTGATGTCTTCTTCGCCGTCACCGTCGAGCTGGAAGAACGCGTCGTAGCTCGGCGGTGGTGTCCCCGGAGGAGTGGGGAAAGCGGCGAGATCCCCCGGAGTGATCGTCACGGTGTTCGCTCCGGTGCGTCGAGCACGGTCGATCAGACCCGCCCGCAGCCGGCGCACAGCGCCCAGCCACTCCCCGTCAGCGGGCATCCCTTCGCTCGGCTGGTGCCGTGATGACGGATACCCGGCGGGGGCGCCGATGCCCTGTACGGGATCGAACATCCGGTGCAACGGGACGAGGGACCGGCCGAATTTGTCGGCGAACCGCTCGGTGTGACGCTGGAGTTCAGGGAAGCGGGCCGGCAGGAGAGACATGCGCATCATCGCGCTGACTGCCGCCTCGACCCTGGGCGCCACGCCAGCGGGAATCTGCCCCGACACCGCGATGGAAAGGTCGACCTGAAGCTGCTCCTGAGCAGCGTGGACGTCTGTGCGCAGAGCGGCGTACACGGCATTCAGTTCGTCGATTCCGCGGCCCAGAGCAGTGGCACGGTACGTCGCGATGGAATCCCGTGCTGCCCGCAGTTGCCGTGATATCTGGCCCTTGCCATCCAGGCCGGCACGCATCCAACGGGCTGTTGGATCGGTGTCGAACGCCGACGGAGTCAACTCGCTTATCAAAAGGCCGTGCTCAACGAGCTCATTGACGAAGCGGACCAGCACCTCGCTCTTGGCATCCGGGAATGCACTATTCAAACTCGCCGTTATCGCCGAAAGGGAGATCGGTTGGCGAGCCACGCCCATGACGTGTCGCACCGGAGGCGTGTATCTGACGTTGGATTTCTCATTTACTTTTCCGTCTGCTGCCTGGGGGTTCACCATGACCGCGATTCGGTCCCCGGTCACATAAGCAGTCGGATTGGCCACCACACGCATACCGTCACCAAGAGCAGCAGTTGCCGAATCGGCCAGCTGCTTGAGGTAAGAAAATCCTACGCGAGCATGCTTCCGATGTTCTTGATTCGGACCCAGCACGAGCGGCTCTTCTCCAAAGCCGACTATCGCGCTCCCACCGAAGACACCGAATGGCGTGGTACGCGTGGAGATGCGTATCGCATACTTGAGGACACCGCGATAAAGAGACTGAATCCTCTTGTCCCGCTCCCCTGCCGTGCTGCCGGCCGGGGCGGAAAGCAGTGCATCGACTTGATCGGCCAGCACAGAACTGGCCACGCGGACAGCTTCTCGAAAGATCTCGTCTGCCCATAACGCGCGCATACCGTCGAGCGGGCTCCGGTCGGCAGGCCGGCCCGGGTAGAAATCCGTGGGCCGAACGGGAGCTCGAACAAGAGCACGGTCCGAGATCTGGTAGTCAGAATTTTTCATCGCAAACTCCCAGTCATCAATGCGCTGAAACCGTGGCTGCCAGGATCTCGTTGAGATCCAGCAGCGTTTCGTCCGTGCCGTACCAGCTGTGGACGCCAGTCAGGTTGAGGATCACCTCGTCCACGCCGGCAGCAGCGTAATTACTCAAACCGTCAGCGATGCGAGATGGGCTTCCATAGAGGAATCCTCCGCAGGCGATCAATTCTTTCGCAGCCGCGACAGGATCATTCGTGGGTACCTCAGCTCCGGCTCTCCCCAACATGTCCGCGTAATGCGGAAGAACGAGGTGCCCGCCCGCCGACAGATGAGCCAGGTCGATTGAGTTGCGCCCCGGCCGTGCCACTGCCATGGGCACCGCCGCGATCACGGAGGGGCCCGTACGGCCTGCGGACTCGGCTCCCTCTGCTATTTCCGGCATCAGCGTGTGTTGCACGTACTTTGCCGGAGCCAACCAGGTGATGGCAGCGTCAGCGGCTCTGCCCGCCGCTCGGGCCATAGCCGGTCGCAGTACGCCCAGGCCGAGCTGCACACGCGGGTGCGGCACCGGAGGCAGCGGCTCACCCGGACGGAAGTAGCGGGACGTCGAGCCCTGCACCACCGGATCCCAGCGCTGCGCCAGGCAGCTCCTCGTAGCGTGCAGAAACTCCACACACGCTTCGACGGGCTTCTCGTATGCGGAGCCGAGCCGAGCCGCTTGCATCGCCCGACTGCCCGGCCCGTACCCAATCACCGCCGGTTGTCCGGTGACTGCCGCGACAGTGCGCGCTTCCAGGGCGGCCTGTGCGGGGTGCCGCAGGGGTGTGACCAGCAAGCACGTCCCGGCAGCGACCGGATAACCGGCACCTGCCAGGTAGGCGAACGTCGCCGCAGGCTCCAGTCCGTAACTCTGTCCCTGCCACAAGCGGGTGAGCTGCGAATTCTGGGCCACATAGCGCGCGAACGGCACCGCCTGTTCAACCGTTGCGGGTACCGTCGGTATCAACAGCGACAGCTTCACCGCTGCTCCCCGAAGGAAAGTCCCATGCTACGCAGGTAGGCATCTGACAAGACGGCAGAGAATGGGTCGTCGCCCACTGCTGCCGGTTCCGCGAGCTCCCAGTGGTCAATCATTCGGCTCGCGGCTTTGATCAATTCCTGGTCACCGGAGTCCAGTACGGCGCGGACCAACTTGTCCTCTATCGTCTGGCGCAAGGAGACCACGAATGGGCTGTCGCTTTCCGGAAGGCACGGCCCGCGGTAGAGAATTAATGCGTCTGCCGCTTTGCCTTCCTTCAACAGCCTGAGCACTTCCAAGGCATCCACCGTCACCGACTCGGCCAGCGAGTACCGGCGGCCCAGTGCCTCGTAGCGAACGCTGATTCCAAGACGCCGGGCGCGATACGCCAGAGTGGGCAGCGTGGAGCCGGATATATCGCGTTCGTAGATTCGGTGATGCAAACCATCCCGACTCATTGAACCACCAGCTGTGGCGAGCACAGTGATGAACTCCATCGCCTTGCTGTGGGTTACTCGGTGACCATTTACTTCGCAGCGCCCCAGAATGCTTACCCTCAACCCTGCGGGAATATTCACCGACAGTTGGGCGTCTAAGTCGAAGTGTGGCGGATGCGCGGGTACAGCGGCCCCGGACTCGTCTTTGGACTCATTTTTTGGAGCATGACAGATTGACGCCAGGTCATACATTCCCCAACCCCCGTATGTAGTGCGAGCACCCTGCCGCCCGTCCCCAGGCGCTGCAGCCCACAAGCTGACAGAAAGGGTGCGTCACATGACTGCTACATCGTAGTCGCAGTTGCGTCGTTGAGCAAAGGTCTTTTAGCGCCAGGCAACTCGTTGCTAAGTGCAAGCACTTTTGTCGGGCCCCTCATGCCTCACGCCCTACGATCCCTCTCTTGCCACTCCGGCGCCTTCAGTCAGGCACCGAAGACGGGCCCTCCAAGGGGTCGAGCCTCCCGTGAACGCCGTGTGATCCGGCCGTGAATTCCGCCTGGCAGAGTCGCTCTCAGCGAACGGGTCCTCCGCTCGCACTAGCCCTCTGCGGGCAATATCTAGAAAGGTTGAGACATGTCTGATTTTGACCTCGACGCCCAGGTTCAGGCCGCTGAAGACGTTCAGGCCGGCCCTCAGATCACGAGCTGGTCGCTCTGCACCCCGGGCTGCGTCAGCGCCGCTGGTTGCACCACCAGCGTTTGCACCCAGGGCTGCCACGTCAGCAAGTAATCAAGACGGCCCGTATCAACGGGACCTCTCCGGGTGCTCCTGCACGGCGCAGGAGCACCCGGTGCTTTTGTGAGAGCTCCAACTCCTGGGCCAGTTGCGCAAGTTAGTCGTCCACCAACACCTTGGAAGCACCCCTCCATGGCCATTCGCCTGTACGACACCAGCGCCCGGCAGATTCGTGATTTCGTCCCGCTCTCGCGGGGTTGTGTCTCGATCTACCTGTGTGGTGCCACGGTTCAGGCGGCTCCGCATATCGGGCACATCCGGTCGGGGCTGAACTTCGACATCATGCGGCGCTGGTTCGAGTACCGGGGTTATGACGTCACGTTCATCCGTAATGTCACGGACATCGACGACAAGATCATCAGGAAGTCGGGCGAGCAGGGCCGTCCGTGGTGGTCGATCGGGTACGAGAACGAGCGCGCGTTCAACGACGGCTACACCGCGCTGGGCTGCCTGGCGCCCACCTATGAGCCGCGTGCGACCGGGCACATCACCGAGATGGTCGAGATGATGCGCGGTCTGATCGAGCGTGGTCATGCCTATGAGGCGGACGGCAGCGTCTACTTCGACGTGCGTTCCTTCCCGGGCTATCTCCAGTTGTCGAACCAGGACATCGACGATCTGCGCCAGCCGGCCGAGGAGGGCATCACCGGCAAGCGGGATCCGCGGGACTTCGCGATGTGGAAGGCGACCAAGCCGGGCGAGCCGGACTGGGAGACGCCGTGGGGGCGGGGCCGGCCGGGCTGGCACCTGGAGTGCTCGGCGATGGCCCACAAGTATCTGGGCAGTGCGTTCGACATCCACGGCGGCGGCCTCGACCTGGTCTTCCCGCACCACGAGAACGAGATCGCCCAGGCCAAGGCCTACGGTGACGACTTCGCCGCCTACTGGGTGCACAACGCGTGGGTGACGATGTCCGGCGAGAAGATGTCGAAGTCGCTGGGCAACAGTGTGCTGGTCTCCGAGATGGTCAAGCAGTGGCGGCCGATCGTGCTGCGCTACTACCTGGGCACCCCGCACTACCGGTCGATGATCGAGTACAGCGAGGAGGCCCTGCGCGAGGCCGAGTCGGCGTTCGCGCGGATCGAGGGCTTCATCCAGCGTGTGGTGGAGAAGGCCGGGGGCGTTGTCGAGCCCGCCGCCCAGGTGCCGCCCGCGTTTGCGGAGGCCATGGACGACGATCTGGGCGTGCCGCAGGCCCTGGCGGTCGTCCACACCACGGTGCGTCAGGGCAACAGCGCGCTGGCCGCCGACGACAAGGAAGCCGCCACCGCCCGCCTGGCCGAGGTCCGCGCGATGCTCGGCGTGCTCGGCCTGGACCCGCTGGACTCGCACTGGGCCGGCGAGTCCGACCGGGGCGAGGACCTCCACGGGGCCGTCGACACCCTGGTACGCCTGGTCCTGGAACAGCGCGAGGCCGCCCGCTCCCGCAAGGACTGGGCCGCCGCCGACGCCATCCGCGACCAGCTCACCCAGTCCGGCCTCGTCATCGAGGACAGCCCCACCGGCCCCCGCTGGACCCTCGGCCCACGCTGAACCCACACGCGACGTGCCGCTCAACCCCAAGCCGCCCCGGCCAGTTTCCCCCGGCTGGTCGGGGCTTCACCATCGCTTGCACACCACGCAGACGGGATCCTTCGCCTTCCCAGGCATCGTGCGGACTGCTACGGTCAGCCGCCCACCCAGCCATGCCGCCTCCAGGGTCAGCTGCCATACAGGGCCAAGCGTGAAGTGTCACGGGGCTGCCGACTGCCGGTTCGGATGCAGAAGGCGAGCAGGGCGATGACGGTGAGGGCGCCGGTCCACACGAGGCTTGCGGTTACGGGTCGGAGCGGGATCGAGGGGGCCAGGGCGGCGGCGAGGCAGGTCTGCATGGGGCCGTACACCGGGAGCAGGGGGCCCAGGAACCCGTGCGGATCGGGGTTGACCAGGGGGCTTTGTGGGAGCAGGTCGAGGTTGCTGGTGACGAAGATGACGACCATGCCTTCGAGTTCACCGGGCAGGAAGAGGGCGAGGACGAGGCCGAGCGCTCCGTAGACCAGGCATGCGGTGAAGAGCCCGAGCCACAGGAACTCCGGGTGGCGGGGCGACCATACGGCCAGCGTCCATACGGTCGTGTACAGGGCGACGAGCGCGGCGGCCGAGAGCAGCGAGGTGGCCTTGGCCAGCAGGAGCGAGTGCGCGAGTCGCCGGCCGCGGTGAGCCGGCGGTCGAGGGGGCCGGCCTGGCGGCCGGCGCTGAAGGTGAGGAAGGCCGTCAGGAGCATGACCACGCGAGGCAACCGTGGATCAGGCTCACGTGGTCCGACGCGGCGGTGAGCGTCCGGCCGGTCGCGCGTAGCCGGAAGGTCAGCGAGGCGGGGGCGAAGACCTGTGGCGCGGTGAGGATCCACATCGGGATGAGGACGGCCAGCAGGAGCGCGGCGAGCCTGTTCTTGGCGAGTTCGACCAGGTTGTAGCGGGCCGCGATGCGATAGGCCTTCACCGGTCGGCTCCCTTGGCCAAGGCGGCCGCCTTGTCGCCGAGTTGAACGACGGAGTCGAGACGGTCGATGTCGTAGGCGAGGTGGGAGATGACGACGGTGGTGCGCCCGGCTGCGCGGCGGGCGGCGGCGAGGTCCCAGAAGGCCAGATAGGTCTGCCAGTCGAAGCCCTGGTAGGGCTCGTCGAGCAGTACCACGTCGGGTTCGTGCATAAGGGCGACGACGAGGTTGAGCTTCTGCCGTGTTCCGCCGCTGAGGACTTTGACGGGAACGTCCAGGTGATCGGCGAAGGCGAGCTGGTCGATCAGCTCGTGGGCGTGGTCCAGCTTCCGTAGGCCGAAGGCCTCCTGGAACAGGCTCAGGTGCTGGGACGGCGTAAGTGCATTGTTGAGAACGGGGTGTTGGGGGCAGCGGCTGAGGGTGCCCTCGATCGTGACGCTGCCCTTGTCCGGCCGAAGGTCTCCGCACAGGATGCGCAGGAGGGGGCTCTTGCCGGCGCCGTTCTCCCCGACGACGCCGACCGTCTCCCCGGAACGGATGGTGAGGGCGACGCCGGCAAGTACGACGTGTTTGCCGTACGCCTTGTGAACGTTCCGCGCGCTGAGGGCGCTTGCCGCGGAGGTGGGCGGCGCGGTCATGACCGGGAGCCCCGTGGCTGAGGCGTCATCGCCGGGGGCAGGGACTCCAGCAGCGTGTTGACGCGGGGGAGCACGGGGCGCGAGGAGGCGGCTTGCCGTCGAGCAGGTGCAGGGCCCACACCATGGCGCTGGCACGACCCGCCGCGTTCGCCGCGGTGAACATGGTGGTGACGTTGTCGCGCACCTCGCGGTCGCTCATCGGCTCCCCCGCGTCGTCACGTGCCGCCATGAGCATGGAGAGGATGTCCGCGTGATCCTCGCCGGAGCGGTGGTAAAGGGCGTGATCGGCCATGCTCTCGGGGCGGCGGGTGCGATCCAGGCGGCGTACACGGTCCTCGCCCTGCGCCGTCGGACCGTGCCGCCCGTGGCGAACTTCGAGGGCCAGGACGGCGATCACGAGCTGGACATCGTCGTCGGCCGACCGCGGCCGGCGACCAAGAACGCGGGCCTCAGCTCCTCGTTCGGCTTCGGCGTCCAGAACGCGGTCCTGTTGTTCACCACCGACTGACGCGAACCGGGCGCGGTGGAAACCGCCGGTGACAACCGTCGCCAGGGGGATGCCGTGCGTCTCGACGATCAGGTGCTGGGCCGGTGGTCGCGGTTGGCCGGCGGAGCCCGGATTCGGGCCCTTCCGGTTCACGCTGATTGACTCACCGTCGCTGCCACCAGCGGGCAACACCGCCGATGGCGGCCGCGGTGGCGATGGCCAGTACCCATCCGAGCCAGCCGCCTACCTGATTCACCAGCACCCCCGCCGCGCAGGCTGCTGCCACGATCGCGAGAGCCCTGATTCGGTTTGTACTCATGCGAGCCTCGGTCATTCGTATCGCTCCCGGTTCAACGCCGTGCCGACAGACAACCGTGCTCAGCAGGTGGAAAGGCCACTTGCGGCCCCGGCGATGGCACCGACCCCGGCTCCGGCCACCGCGCCCGGCGCACACCCGGTCTCCGCGTCTGCCACGCAGCCGCCCACCGCGCCGCCGACGGCGTAGCCCTTTGACGCCTTGCCGACGCAGTTGACCCAGCCCCAGAACCCGTACGTCTCGATCAGGGGAGCCAGGTGTCCCTTGACCGAACCACCCCTGATGTCGACATGCTGGTGAACCGTCCGTCCCTTGACGGTCCACGTCACCTTGTGTGTTGTACCGGCGGCGTCGATCACGTCCTGCGGGGTGAACTTCATGACGGGCTTGTCCGCGGAGTTGGCGTACTCGAACCCGCCGTTGGGGCCCGAGACGATGTGCAGGCCGACGGGCGGCGTGATCTTCCAGACGGTGTCCCGGACGAACGTGGTGTCCTTGCCGCCCGGGGCCAGCAGATTGTCCACGTCCCCCTGGACGGTCGTTGCGCTGCCGGGAGTTGAGGCGTAGGCCCCGGTGGCTCCGCCCAGAATCCCGGCTATCAGTGCGGTGCCGGTGGCGTAATGTGCGAGTGTGCGCATGCTGAATCCCGTTTGTTGTGCTTTCGCGGCAGGTGGTCGTTCCGCCGCACTCGCACCGTAGGCACGGGAGATCACGGAGCTCAACTGGGGCATTCCAGGAGGAGTTTGCCGAACACTCGCGATTCCACCCTGGGGCGGCGAGAGCAACGCAGAATTCGCGTGAGAAGGTCACGGGGCTCTCACAACACAGGCGGCGCGCAGCCCTCGACCAGGGCTCCGGCGGCCAGGACGTCGAGGTGCCGGACGTTCTGGTTGCACCAGCGCAGGGCTGCGGTGCAACTCGCGTGTCCGAACAGGATCCTTGGCCTACTTGGTCGTGTGCGTGGGGTAGACCTCGACGTCGGTGTAGGCGCCCTTGATCTTCCCCGCGCCCGCGGGCCAGTTCAGGGTCACGGTGTGGGTCTCGTTCGGGGGTGTCACCTGGAGGTTGGTCGGGTTCGAGAGGCTGTGGCCGCTGTTGTCGATGGTGTAGGCGAGGTCGAAGACGGCGGCGTCGCCGGGCTTCAGGGTGGTGATGCGCGGCTGGGCCGGGCCGCGCCCGATGGGGTTCGAGGTGTTGTCGGCGTCCTTGATGTCGACGCCCGCGAAGCCCGTCGCCGAGCAGGTGGTCGAACCCCGGTTGACCATGGTGATGTTGATCCTGCCGGAGGTCTTGTCGGGGGCGGCGTTAGTGGCGTCGATGGCCAGGTCCTCCGTCTTGCAGAACGTGGACTTGCCGCCGGTCTTCGCCGTGCCGCCGGCGGCGCCGGCTTCGGCGCCCTTGCCGGAGCCCGACTTCGCGTTGCCGGCCTGAGGCTTCGAGGTGCCGTCCGACGTCGAGGCGCCGTCCGAGGACGAAGAAGGCGCGGACGGGGAGCTCTTGGAGGACGACGAGTCGTTCCCGGAGCCGTCGTCGTTGCCACAGGCGGTGAGCGAGAGGGTGGCGGCGAGCCCTATGGCGGCGAGAGCTGCGACGCGGGTGTACTTCATGGTGTTCCCCCAGACGTGGCGCGGTGCGTGCGGTCGGAAGTATTTGTATCTCGCATCGAGTTACAGGCGGTCTTCCGCGACGTCTTCGTTCTGTCACAGGCTTATTGGCTTCACGGTCCGCCGAGGCGCCACCGTGCGGTCGCCAAGGCGCCGCCCGATCATCGAGAACTCCGCGCTGGCCTGGTCAGCCCCCGGATTGGAGTACCGAGGGCCGAACTCCCTTGTGCCGGGCGGGAGATGGTCTGCCCGGTACGGAGGAGTTCGGCTACAGCGGCAGCCCTCGGGGGCGCGGCTGTGAGGTGGGCGCCGCCGGGGCCGGCCGGGATTCCTGGCCCGGACTCAGTGGTTGAGGGTGGTGTCGAGCCAGTCGAGGATGCGGCCCATGGCCAGGCGCTGGGCGCCGGTGTGGCAGTGGGCTCCGGCGCCTTCCGCGACGGTGAAGAGCTGGAGGGTCTTGGGGCAGCTGAGGTGGTCGTAGAGCTGCTGGGCCTGACCGGCGAAGAACAGGTCGTCCTCGGCCTCGCACACCAGGGTGGGGCAGGTGATCTTCTCGGCGATTCCGTCGGCCAGGGTGTAGTCCAGGTAGGACGCCAGGAACTGACGCGGGGTCGCCACGTCCATGGCGTACGAGCCATGCGTGATCGCCCAGCGCGCCGTCGAATCCGTCTTCATCAGGGCTTCGATCGCCGCGTCGATCTCGGGCGCGTGCTCGGCCCGCAGCAGCGCCTCGGCCTCGGGGCGGGGCATGGGGAGGTTCTTGGTGCTGATCTGCCCGAGGTCGTAGACGCCGTCGACGGCGATCACTGCGGCAAGGCGGTGTTCGAAGGCGGCCGCGCGGGGGGCGAGGAGGCCGCCCATGCTCAGTCCGAGCAGGCTGATGCGTTCGGAGTCGACTTCGGGGCGGGTGTCGGTCAGCCAGTCCACGACCGGGGTGATCACGCTCTCCCAGTCCGGGCGGAAGGGCAGCCCGTCGTGGAAGCGGGCGGCGGGCTGGCCGGGGCCGTCGAACGTCAGGACGTGGTAGCCGCGCTCCAGGCCCGCCGCACCACCGAAGAAGTACATCTCCTCGGCCGAGCCGTCGAAGCCGTTGTGCATGACGATCGTCGGCGCGGGGGCGTCGCCGGGGGCCCGGTAGAAGTAGCCCCGCAGCACCGTGCCCTCGAACGGGATCTCCACCGGCTCGATCTTCGGCTCGAAGAGGCGGGCGGCGGCGTGGAAGCAGTCGACCGAGCGCTCGTAGGAGGCGGCGATGCGCGGGTCGTCGGGGTTGCCGTGGAGGAAGAACTCCGCCGAGCGGAAGTAGTTGCTCGCCCGCAGGAAGGCGTCCCGCGCCGTGACGCGGTGCCCGCCCGCGAGCGCCGTCCGGGCTTCGGTGGCGGTGCGCTCGGCGGTGGCCGACCACTGCTCGTACCAGCTGTCGTAGTCCCCCGCGGTGATCTTCTCGGCGGTCGCGACGACCTCGCCGAAGTCGGAGCCGCCGTAGGCGGCGTGGCCCAGCGCCCGCAGGGTCTCGTACCAGAACTGCGGGTCGTCCTCGAACAGCATCGGCTTCATGACAGCTCCCCTAACGCAAGAATGATTGCGTTAGGAAGGTAGCGCGGCCGAACCGGCAAACGCAAGAAGCAGTGCGTTAGTGTTTTGGCCATGAACGAGGACGACAGAGCCGGCGAGCACGAGGCCGAGCCCGACAGCCGGCCCGGGCCGGAGAACCAGCCGCGTCGCCGCACCGGCGGACGCAGTGCCCGCGTGCGGGAGGCCGTCCTCAAGGCGACGGCGGAACTCATCGCCGAACAGGGCCACGAACGCATCCCGATCGCCGAGATCGCGGAACGCTCCGGGGTCCACCAGACGTCCATCTACCGCCGCTGGCGCACCACCAACGCCATCGTGCTCGACCTCTCCCAGGAGCGCCTCTCGTCCGTGTCGGCCATCCCCGACACCGGGAGCCTGCGCGGAGACCTGCTCGCGTACGCCCACCGGGCGGCCGCCTCGCTGGAGGGGCCGGACGCGGCCGTCCTCCTGCGCGCCCTCATCGCCGCGCGCACCGAAGCCCCGGACACGGGCAGCGCCCCGAACGCCCTGGCATCGCGCGGGCAGGACCTCCAGGCCATGCTCGACCGGGCGGTGTCACGCGGAGAACCCCGCCTGCGGATGACCGACGTCCTGGACGGGATCCTCGCGCCGCTCTACCTCCGCACCCTCTTCCGCGTCCCCGGCATCGACGACGCCTACCTCGACTCCCTCGTCACCAAAACCCTGACGGCGGCGGCCACTTGACCCGACGGCCGGATCGGGGGCCGACCGCCGCGCCGCGTGCGGACAGCGGGTGCGGGCGGTGCGCATGGACAGGGCCCGGCGCCGGGCTTCTCGCCCGGGCGCCGGGCCCTTAATCGGTAAGCGGCGTTACACGATTCCCAGTTGCTCAGTGATGACCGTGTCAGCAGCTGGAGCCGACACCGTCGAACTGTGCGCCTGGGTTGCCCTCACCGTTGAGTGCGTTGCCCAGAAGGCCGTTGAGCAACCCGACCTGACCGAGGATGTCGATGTTCAGGTCATGGGTCTTGCACCAATGGCCGCCGTGGCCGTGGCCACCGTCTGCACCTTGGGCGGTTGCGGTGCCGCTGGCTATGAGGCTCAGGCCCCCGAGCATGGCGGCCGCGACAGCGGCCTTGTGAAGCTTGCGCATTGCTCCTCCTTGGTTCGACTGGAGCGCACCATCAAAAGATCCACTTTGCGCTCATTCCGGAGGCTAATCCGATATCTCCCGCAGCGCTCATCGAAGCTGCCATATGGGTTCCTGAGGCTCAATCAGGGGCGGCGCGAGGGCGGTCCCGGGCCGCCCTCGACGTGGCCGGTGGCGGCAGACGCAGCGCTGACAGCAATGGCAGCCAACCGATGCGCCCATAGAATGGCTCTATGCCCCTCCCGCCCCGCGTCCCGGACCTCACCGCCCTTGACCTGCTGCTCAGCGTCATCGAACTGGGCAGCCTCGGGCGGGCCGCCGAGGCGCACGGGATCACCCAGCCCTCGGCCAGCTCCCGCATCCGCCACCTGGAGAAACTGGTCGGGCTGCCCGTCCTCGAACGCACCACGCTCGGCTCCCGGCCCACCCCGGCCGGGTCCCTGGTCGCCGAATGGGCCCGTACCGTGATCGACGCGGCGCAGCAGCTCGGCGCGGGGATCGACACCCTGCGCGCGGAGCGCGACTCGCACCTGCATGTGGCGGCCAGTCAGACCATCGCCGAATACCTCTTCCCGCGCTGGCTGATGTCCCTGCGCGCCCGCACTCCGGGGACCTCCATCGCGCTGCGGTCGGGCAATTCGGCGGAGGTGGCCCAGGCGGTTCTGGAGGGGCGGGCCGAGATCGGGTTCATCGAGAGCCCGCGCGCTCCCAAGGGCCTGGAGAGCCGCCTCGTGGCCCGCGACCGGCTCGTCGTCGTGGTCGCCCCGGGCCACCCGTGGGCGCGGCGCACCGCGATCACTCTCGACGAGCTGGCCGCGACCCCGCTGATCCACCGGGAGGCCGGATCCGGCACCCGGACCTCCTTCGAACGGGCCGTCACCGCGCAGCTCCCCGACTGGCGGACCGCTCCCCTCCTGGAGCTGTCCTCCACCACCGCCATCAAGACCGCCGCGGCTTCCGGAGCGGGCCCGGCCGTGCTCAGCTCCCTCGCGGTCCAGGCGGAGCTCGCCTCCGCCACCCTCAGGGCCGTCCCGATCACCGGCCTCGACCTGAGCCGCTCGCTCCGCGCCATCTGGCCCACCGGCCGACGCCCCACGGGCCCCGCCCGCGACCTGTACGCCATCGCACACCGGCCGGAGGCCGCCCCGGCGAGGGCATAGAACGGTTCTATGGATGCATCGGTCCGTTGCGGCTACCCGCCCCGCGCCGGCAGGCGGAGGGTGGAGGAAGAAAAGAACAACGGACCCCCCGATGAAGCTGGGACCTCATGTACACCCTCCTCTTCCTCCTCATCTTCCTGTGTGTGATGGCAGTGCTCCGCGACTGGCCGGCCCGCTCCCGCAGCCTGCTCTGGGCCGGGACCCTGGTCGCCACGGCGATCGCGTTCCTCCCCCACGTCATCACCCACACCTTCCACATCGCCCTCTGAGGGGGAGAGTTCCCATGGCAACCACCACCGTGACCACCGCCGTGTCCACCGACGCGTCCACCACCAGCCCCGTCCGGCTCTCCAACCGGCTGGGCCTCTGGTTCGCCCACGCCTACGTCATCGGGCTGTGCGGCACCCTCGCGGGCGCCTACTTCTTCCAGTTCGGGCTGTGGGAGTACCCCTGCCCCATGTGTCTGCTGCAGCGGATGTTCTTCCTGCTCAGCGCGGTGGGCCCCGCCTGGATCATCGCCCGCTCCCGCAAGGGCGAGGTGACCACCCGCGAGTGGGCCTCCGGATGGGGCTGGGCCATCGTGGCCGCCCTCATCGGCAGCACCGTCTCGGCCGCCCAGGTCCTGATGCACATCGTGCCCCCCGACCCCGGCTACGCCGGCGCCCTGTTCGGCCTGCACCTGTACACCTGGGCCCTGATCGCCTTCCTCGGCGCAGCCGTGGCCGCCGCGGCCGCCCTCTTCCTCACTCCCCAGTCCGAGCCCCTGAACGCCACCGCCACCTCGCCCGCGTTGCGCAGGGCCGCCACCGTCACCCTGGCCGTGATCACCGTCTTCGCCGCCAGCAACCTGATCGCCTGCTTCCTGCTCCAGGGCATCAACTGGCAGCTGTCCGGCGACCCCACCAGCTACCAGCTCTTCACCGACCTGGGCCTCTGACGGCCCGGGGCCACGCTGCCACCACCCCGCCCCTCTCCGCCCAGGCGGGGTGGGGCGGATCCGACCGCCGAGACAGGGTCCAAAGCCCCCATACCGCCGGGCCGCACGGTCCAAGAAACTCGGGCCGTTCGGGACCGTCGAATCTGCCACCCTCGCCGCCGAATGAGGCTCGCGGATGCGACACCCTTCGAAACGCGGCCCCCGGGCGCCGATAGCGTGAACCATGTTGCAGGCCAAAGCCTGACAAATCGGCACCACCTACGTGAGGCGTTTCTTCATGAGCCTGAGCATCCGCAACCAGATCGCCGGCACCGTCACCGCCGTCACCCCCGGCGAGGTCATGGCGACCGTCAAGGTCCGTCTCGACGGCGGCCAGGACATCACCGCCGCGATCACCCTGGAGGCCGTCAAGGAGCTCGGCCTCGCCGAGGGGGCCGCGGTCAAGACCCTGATCAAGTCCACCGAGGTCTCGCTGGCCACCGGCCCGGTCGAGGGCCTGTCCATCCGCAACCAGATCCCGGGCACCATCGCCGACGTCGCCACCGGTGGCGCCATGGCCTCCGTCAAGGTCGACGTCCAGGGCGGCGAGCTCACCGCCGCGATCACCAAGGACGCCGTCACCGACCTGAACCTGACCGCCGGCACCTCCGTCGTCGCACTGATCAAGTCGACCGAGATCTCCCTCGCCGCCGCCTGATCGCCCCACCGCACGTACGCCGATGGGCCTCGTACCCGACCGGGTACCGGGCCCATCAGCATGTGTGGGCGAGGGGGACGCCTTGCCCGCAGGCGCCGGACTCACCCGGCCGGGGCCCCTGAAACCCGGCTGAAACCGCGTTGAACCCGGTCCGCCGCAAGCTCTGCGGCATGACCTCAACGACGAACGAAACCGCGATCGCGGCCACCGGGCTGCGGAAGGCCTACGGGGACAAGACCGTCCTCGACGGCATCGACCTCCACGTCCCGGCCGGCACCGTCTTCTCGCTGCTCGGCCCGAACGGCGCCGGCAAGACCACCGCCGTGCAGATCCTCTCCACGCTGATCAGCGCCGACGCCGGCGAGCTGTGGGTCGCCGGACACGACCTGGCCTCCCACGCCCAGTCGGTGCGCGCCGCGATCGGGGTGACCGGGCAGTTCTCGGCGGTGGACAACCTGATCACCGGCGAGGAGAACATGCTGCTCATGGCGGACCTGAACCACCTGTCCCGCCGCGAGGGGCGCCGGGTGACCGCCGAGCTCCTCGAACGCTTCGACCTGGTCGAGGCCGCGAAGAAGCCCGCCTCCACCTACTCCGGCGGCATGCGCCGGCGCCTCGACATCGCCATGACGCTGGTCGGCAGCCCGCGGATCATCTTCCTCGACGAGCCGACCACCGGCCTCGACCCGCGCAGCCGGCACAACATGTGGAACATCATCCGCGGCCTCGTCGCGGGCGGCGTGACCGTGTTCCTCACCACCCAGTACCTGGACGAGGCCGACGAACTCGCCGACCGGATCGCGGTGTTGAACGGCGGCAAGCTCGTCGCCCAGGGCACCGCGAGCGAGCTCAAGCGGCTCGTCCCCGGCGGCCACGTCCGGCTCCGCTTCACCGACCCGGCCGCGTACCAGAGCGCCGCCGTCGCGCTGCGCGAGGCGACCCGCGACGACGAGTCGCTCTCGCTGCAGATTCCGAGCGGCGGCAGCCAGCGCGAGCTGCGGGCCATCCTCGACTGGCTCGACTCCGCCGCCATCGAGGCGGACGAGCTCACCGTCCACACCCCCGACCTCGACGACGTGTTCTTCGCCCTGACCAGCCACCCCACCGCCCCCGTCGCCACCGTCCCGGCCGGTGCCGCCCAGAAGGAGACCGTCCGATGAGCTCCCTGTCCCTCGCCGTACGCGACTGCTCGACGATGCTGCGCCGCAACCTGCTGCACGCCCGGCGCTACCCGTCGCTCACCCTGAACCTGCTGCTCACGCCAATCATGCTGCTGCTGCTCTTCGTCTACATCTTCGGCGACACCATGAGCATGGGCATCGGCGGCGGCGGCCCCGACCGCGCCAAGTACATCGCCTACATCGTCCCCGGGCTGCTCCTGATGACCATCGGCAGCACCGTGGTCGGCACCGCGATCTCCGTCTCCAACGACATGACCGAGGGCATCCTCGCCCGCTTCCGCACCATGGCGATCCACCGCGGCTCGGTCATCGTCGGACACGTCATCGGCAGCGTGCTGCAGTCGATCCTCAGCGTGGTCGTCGTCGGCGCGGTCGGCGTGGCCATCGGCTTCCGCTCCACCGACGCCTCCGTCCTGGAGTGGTTCGCGGCCTTCGGGCTGCTCGTGCTCTTCTCCCTCTCGCTGACCTGGATCGCCGTCGGCATGGGCCTGATCAGCCCGAACGTCGAGGCCGCCAGCAACAACGCGATGCCGCTGGTCCTGCTGCCGCTGCTGTCCAGCGCGTTCGTGCCGCTCCACTCGATGCCGGGCTGGTTCCAGCCGATCGCCCAGTACCAGCCCTTCACCCCCGCCATCGAGACCCTGCGCGGCCTGCTCCTCGGCACCGAGATCGGCAACAACGGATGGCTCGCCATCGCCTGGGCTCTCGGCCTCACCGTGCTCGGCTACTTCTGGTCGAAGGCGAAGTTCAATCAGGATCCGCAGCGCTGATGCCGCGCAGCAACCGCACGGCGGCCGCCTCCAGGTCGCTCCGCCCCAGGGCGGCGTACTCCGACACCGCGTCGGCGTACGCCGCCCCGTCGGCGTTCTCGGCGGACTCGCGGGACCGGGCGGTGGACATCGTCGGGAACTCCCGGTGCACGCGCAGCCGTTCGGAGAGCGCGAGCAGGCGTACGCCCACGGTGGTGTTGCCCTTCGTGATCTCGACGAGGCCGACGGCCAGCAGCACCGTTCCGGCGACCGGCAGCTCGGTGGAGCTGCCCTCGGCTCTCGGGCCGGCCAGCAACTCCATGACCCGTACGTGCAGTTGGGCGGCCAGCTCGGCAGCCGGTTCAAGACGGCCGTGCCGGGCGTGCGCGGCCACGGCCGCCGACTGGACCTGAAGGGACCACGCCTGCACGAACGGGTCGTTGGCGTGCAGCGCGTCGACGCCGCGGAGCTGCGCCACCGCCTGCCGCCACAGGCCGAGGCCCAGTTCGGTCAGGCCCCGCAGCAGCGCGATCTCCGCACGGTTCGCGAGATCCGGGCTGAAGGCCCGCACCGACTCCGGCTCCGCCTCAAGGGTCGCCAGGTTCAGCCAGCGCTCCGCCTCGTCGACGTCTCCGAGCTGGAGACACGCGAGTACGAGCCCCCAGCGCACGCCGATCGCGTCGTGCCAGCCGGCCGAGTCGGACCAGTCCCCGGTCCGCTCCAGGACGCTCAGCGCGGCCATCAGATGCTGGTGCGCCTCCTCGCCGCGCTCGCTCTGCAGGCACAGCTCGCTGATGCGGCTGTGGCCGAGCATCTCGGTGGCCGGATTGCGCACCTGCGTCAGGGCGTCGAGACCCCGGCGGGCCGAGTCCAGCGCACGGTCCATCTCGTGGTCGTGCTCCCACACATAGCTGGCGATGCACTCGGCGACGCCCGCGAGCAGCGGGTGCTCGGATTCGCACAGTTCGAGCAGCTGCGTGTAGTGCGGCGGACGCACCTCGGGCAGCACGCGCAGGACCCGGTCCAGAGCCCTGATCAGGGTGTCCGGCTCGGCGGCCGGCAGCCTGCGCAGGGTCACCAACTGGCGTACGGCGTGCGGCCCGTAGCCCATGAACAGGCTCAGCGCGCACACCACCGCGGCGCTGCGGGCCGACTCGACGTCCTCGGGGCCCGGCCGGAAGTGGGAGAGCGGCCCGGCGCTGTCGGCGGCGAGATCAGTCAGGCGCATGTAGTTGGAGTCGGTGGCCCAGAGGGAGGCGAGCACGGCGGTGAGGGCCGCGATGGCGGGACGGTCGTCACGGGCCAGCGCGTGCCGCAGGGCGAGGACGAGGTTGTCCTGCTCGGTCCTGATCAGCTCCCAGCCGTTCAGGCCGTCGGAGCTGAACAGGGCGTCGTTGTGCTCCCGGCCGAAGTCCCGTGCCCAGCCGAGGAACCGGTCGGTGACCAGCTCCTCCTCGCACGCCTCCGCGCGGCGGCCGGCACTGAACTCCCGTACGGTCTCCAGCATGTGGAAGCGCACCCCGGACGCGGTGTCGGCCGCCTTGATCAGCGACTGGTCGGCGAGCTGCTCAAGGAGGAACAGCGCGTCCGCGTCGGCCAGTACGTGCTCGGCCGCGTCCTCGGTGAAGCCGCCGGGGAACACCGACAGGGCGCGCAGCGCGGCCTGGGCCTCGGGTTCCAGGAGGTTCCAGCTCCACTCGACGACGGCGCGCAGGGTGCGGTGGCGTTCCGGTACGTCCCTTCCGCCGCCGCGCAGCAGCGCGAACCGGTCCCGCAGCCGGCGGGCGATCTCGGGCACGGACAGCACCCGGACCCGGGCCGCGGCCAGCTCGACCGCGAGCGGCAGGCCGTCCAGCTGGCGGCACAGCTCCTGGACCGCCGGCTCCGGCAGCTCCGCGTCGGGCCGCGCGGCGCGGGCCCGCTGGCGGAACAGTTCCACGGTGGAGACGAGGCCGAGCTCCGGCAGCGCGTACACGGACTCCGACGTCAGGCCGAGCGGCGCCCGGCTGGTGGCGAGCACCCGCAGCTCCTTCGAGCGCGACACCAGGGCCCGCACCAGCTCGGCGGCGCCCCGGATGACGTGCTCGCAGTTGTCGAGCACGAGCAGCGCGGGACCCTGGCCGAGCGCGCCGACGATGCCGGTGACGATCCCGGCGGGGCCCGGTGTGCGCAGGGCGACGCCGAGCACCGAGGCGACCTCGGCGGCCACGTCGTCGTCGAGGGTGACACCGGCGAGCGGCACGAAGTGCACCACCCGCTGCTCGGCCGCGCGGGCCACCGCATGGGCGAGCCGGGTCTTGCCGAGCCCGCCCGGGCCGACGACGGTGGCGACCCGGGCGCTGCGCAGCAGCCCGGTGACCGCGGCGACGTCGGCGTCCCGGCCGAGCAGCGGGTTCGGCTCGTGCAGCACGCCGTGCCGCACGACGGGAGCCTCGCCGCGCAGCAACTCCTGGTGAATCTCCTTGAGTTCACCGCCCGGGTCGGCCCCGAGCTCGTCCCGCAGGGCACGGCGGTAGGAGTCGTACCGGGTGAGCGCGGCGGCGGGCCCCGCGGTGGCGGCCTCGCAGCGTATGAGTTCGGCCAACACCTCCTCGTCCCGGGGCAGTTCGCGGGCGAGCTGGACCAGCGGCTTGACGGCGTCCGCCCGCCTGCCGACCCGGGCGAGGGCGAGCGCCCGGGCCCGGGCGAGGGAGCGGTACGTCGCGGCCCGCGCGAGACAGAGCGCGGCGACGGGATCGATCAGCTCCTCCCCGTCGGCGCTCACGACGACCCCGTCCCACAGGGCGAGCCCGGCCTCGGCCTCGGCCAGCGCCTCGCCGTGCTCGCCGGCCCGGGCCCGCGCCTCGCTCGCCGCGGCGTGCAGCAGCAGGGCGGAACTGTCGACCTGGTCCTCGGCGAGCGCGAGCCGGTACCCGGCCGGGGTGCTGGCGATGACATCCGGCCCGAGCTGCGCCCGCACCCGCGAGACGAGGACCTGTACGGCCTTGCCCGGCCGCTCGGGCTGCTCCTCGGGCCACAGCCCCTCGACGAGGCGCCCGGTGCTGCACCCCGCCCGCAGATCTTCGGCAAGCAGCGCGAGGAGGCCGCGCAGCCGGGGGGCGGTCACTTCCTGGCCCCGGTAGGCGACGCGCGTAAGCAAGGTCAACTCGGTGGTCACCCGTGCAGAGTAGCCAGCAACGGCGGCCCGGGCCCCCTCGCGGGCCGTCCCCCCGAAAAACCGGCTCAGTCGAGCAACGACCCGAACTCTCCGTACAGCTCCCCCACCGCCGCCTCCACCGCCGCCGACTTCGTATCGAAGTTGAGGAAGCCGTGGATGAGACCCGGGTACCGGTGCACCCTCACCACCACCCCCGCCGCGCGCAGCGCCTCCGCATAGGCCAGCCCCTCGTCCCGCAGCGGATCGCACTCCCCGCAGCCGATGACCGCCGGGGCCAGGCCCGCGAAATCCCCCGCGAGCAGCGGGGAGGCCGGGGCCCGGCCGCCCGCGGCGACATCGTCGCCGAGGTAGAGCCGGATGTCGTTCTCGACCTCCGCCGTGGTCAACAGGTATCCCGTCGCGTTCTCCACCCGCGAGGGGTGGGAACCGGCCCCGCTCAGGTCCGTGCACGGGTAGGCCAGCAACTGTGCCGCCAGCGGCCGTCCCTCGTCGCGGAAGGCGAGCGCCACCCCCGCCGCCAACCCCGCCCCCGCGCTGTCGCCCGCCACGGCGAGCTTGCCCGCGCCGTAGTCGGCGACGGCGTCGGAGACATGGCTCGTCACCGCCACGCAGTCGTCGAACGCGGCCGGGAAGGGGAACTCGGGCGCCAGTCGGTACGCCACGCTCACCACCACCGCCCCCACGTCGCGGCAGAGTCGGCGGCACACCCCGTCGTGCGTGTCGAGGTCGCCGACGACGAAGCCCCCGCCGTGGAAGAACACGACGGTCGCCATCGGGTCCGTGGCCGTCTCGGGCCGGTAGACCCGTACCGGCACCCCCGCCACCCGGTCGTCGTCGACCGAGCCGACCGCGAGGGGCGGGTCGGGCGCCACGGCGAGCGACAGCATGCGGTTGCCCGCCCGCATCTCGGCGACGGACGGCGGGGTGTCGGGCCCCGGCCCGTCGACCCCGAACCGGTGCAGCAGCGCGGCGATCTCCGGGTCCATCGGCGTGGGAGGCATGGGAGACATGGGATCGGCCTTCCGTCACGTACACCTACCGGCATCCCCCGACCCGTCCAACATAGGCAGCACCGGGCCCGCCGGGCTCGTTCAACGACCCGATCGGGGCGGGCACAGAATGTCGGGTCGGGCGGGGTGGCCCGCTCCTAGCGTGGAGCGCGTAAGCAAGGAAGGGGGGCCGGGATGCTGAAGCGGCTCAACCAGGCCATGGACCACATCGAGGACCGGCTCCACGGGGAGATCGACGTGGGCGAACTCGCCCGCATCGCGATGACGTCGCAGTACCACTTCCGGCGGCTGTTCTCCGCGCTGGCCGGGATGCCGCTGTCGGAGTACGTGCGGCGCAGGCGGCTGACCGTCGCGGGCGCCGAGGTGCTCGCCGGGCAGCGCACGCTGCTCGATGTCGCGGTGCGGTACGGCTACACGTCGGGCGAGGCGTTCGCGCGGGCCTTTCGTGCCGTGCACGGCGTCGGCCCCGGCGAGGCCCGCCGCACCGGCGCGGCCCTGCGGTCCCAGCCCCGGATGTCCTTCCGCCTCGTCGTCGAAGGGAGCACCAGCATGCGGTACCGGGTCGTGGAGAAGGAAGCGTTCCATCTGGTGGGGAGGAAGGCGCGGGTTCCGCTCGTGCACGAGGGGGTCAACCCGGCCATCGCCGAGTTCATCCGGAGCGTCGGGCAGGAGACGGCGCTGCGCATCCACCACCTGTCCGACCAGGAGCCCGACGGCATCGTCTCGGCCTGCGACGACCTGGACCCCAGTCGGGCCGAGGGCACCGAACTCGACTACTGGCACGCCGCGTTGACCCGGGCTGACCCGCCCGAGGACCTCGACTCGCTCCTCGTGCCCGCCGGCACGTGGGCCGTCTTCGAGAACACCGGCCCGTTCCCTCAGGCGCTCCAGCTCCTGTGGCGGGACGTGTTCACCCAGTGGTTCCCGTCCAACCCGTACCAGAGCCGGCCGGGCCCGGAAATCCTGCGCACCCGCCCGTCGGAGGTCGGCGACACGACGGACGCGGTGCTGTGGATACCGGTCGAGCGGACCGGGCCCGGGGACTCGTAAACGGTACGGGCGGGCTCAGCGGCCCGCGCCGAGGCGGCGCTTCGCCTTGGGGTCCGCGGCCTCGCTCCGCGCCCACAGGGAGCGGACGTGGCCGAGGTGACGGGTCATGCACTTCTCGGCGGCGCGGGCGTCACCGGCCAGCATGAGGTCGAGGAGCTCGACGTGTTCCTCGGCGGAGGGGATGAGCTCGTCGCGCTGGTCGAGGGCGGTCAGACCGTACAGGCGGGAGCGCTTGCGCAGGTCGCCGACGGTCTCGACCAGGCGCTCGTTGCCGCCCAGGGCGAGCAGCGAGAGGTGGAACCGCCGGTCGGCCTCCAGGTAGCCGATGAGGTCGTGGTCGCGGGCGGCCCGCACGATCTCCTCGGCGACCGGCCGCAGCGCTTCGAGGTCGGCGCGGTCGGCGCTGCGGGTGATGCGGCCGACCATGGGGACCTCGATCAGCGCGCGGATCTCCGTGTACTGGTCGAGGTCGCGCTCGTTGACCTCGGTGACCCGGAACCCCTTGTTGCGGACGGGCTCCACAAGACCCTCGCGCGCGAGGTCGAGCATGGCCTCGCGCACGGGGGTCGCGGAGATCCCGAAGTCCTCGGCGAGGCCGGGCGCCGAGTAGACCTGGCCGGGGCGGAGCTCGCCGGAGATCAGCGCGGCGCGCAGCGCGTGAGCGACCTGGTCGCGCAGCCGCTCGGTGGTGGTGATGACCTTGCTCTGCTTCAGGTGACCCATGCTGCTGTTCCTCCGTACCGAGCGGAGACCCAGAGTACAATGTCACGTTGCTTTTAGGGGTCGGTCCCGTCGGGGGGAGGCTCCGGAGACAGGCCCGCCAGCACCCCCAGCGGCACCGGCGTCGCGAACGGGCGCCGTTCCGAGGGGGGTTCGGCGCCGCCCGCCAGGCAGGACACCGCCGTCCCGCACGTGCGGCCCTGGCACCAGCCCATGCCGGCCCGGGTCAGGAGTTTGACCGTACGGGCGTCGCGGGCGCCGTAGTCCTGGACCGCCTCGCGGATGCGGCCCGCGGTCACCTCTTCGCAGCGGCACACCTCGGTGTCGTCGGGGAGCCAGTCGGCCCAGCCGGGGCCCGGCGCGTGGGTGGCTGCCATTGCTTCGGCGAAGGCACGCAGTCTGGTGCGGCGGGACTTCAACTGCCGCACGCGCCCGCCCGGTCCGGGGTTCCTGCCGAGCCTGGCCGCGATTGCGCGCGCCGCCAACTCCCCTTCCGTACAGGCGAGTTGGGCGCCGCCGATGCCGCCGGGCTCGCCCGCCGCCCAGAGTCCGCGTACGGAGGTTTCCTGGCGGGCGTCCAGGGCGAGAGCGAGGGCGCCGTCGGGGGTGGGGCGGGTGGCACAGCCGAGGGTGGTGGCCAGTTCGATCCCGGGGACGAGGCCGTGGCCGACGGCCAGCGCGTCGCAGGCGATCCTGCGTCCCGTGCCCGGCACCGGCCGCCACTGCCCGTCAAGGCGCGCGACGGTGACGGCCTCGACCCGCTCGGCACCGTGCACCTCGGTCACCGCGCTGCGGGTCCGCAGCGCGACCCGGTGGCGCAGCAGTACCGCGCCGTGCGTCACGGCCTCGGCGAGCTTGTGCGGGTTGGCGGCGAGCGCACGGGGGTGGCGGGCGTACCCCAGATATCCGGACGCCTCGATCACGGCCGGGACCTCGGCACCGGCCTCGGCGAGCGAGGAGGCGGCGGCGAGGAGCAGCGGCCCGCTCCCCGCGACGACCACCCGCTTCCCGGGCAGCACGAGCCCGCCCTTGAGCATGGCCTGGGCGCCACCGGCCCCGACGACCCCGGGCAACGTCCAGCGGGGAAAGGGGAGTTGCCGCTCATAGGCCCCGGTGGCGAGCAGCACGGCCCGCGCCCGGACCCGTACCGGCCGCTCTTCGCCGCCGTCGGCCCCGGTCACGGCGTGCACCGTCCACTCGGCGTCGCCGCCGCCTCGCTCAACGGTCCAGACGTGGTGCCCGGACAGGTGCGAGACGTCGCTCGCCTCAAGGCGCTCCCGCAGGTCCGCGAACGCGTTCCAGTCGTGGTGCAGCCGCTCGGGGTGTGCGGCGCGCAGGGCGGGAGCGGGCTGCCGGTAGAACTGCCCGCCGATCCGGTCGGAGAGGTCCAACAGGGCAACCCGCAGGCCGAGTTCGGCGGCGGTGACAGCCCCGGCCAGCCCGGCGGGCCCGGCCCCGACGACGGCGAGGTCGTACGGTTCGCCCCGCTGCGCAGGGCCCCCGTCGGGCCCGGGTGATTCAGACAGCGAGTCCGGCACGGCCGTCCCCTTCCTGCGTGGTGATCTCGTCGCCGGGCCCCGCAGCCACCAGGCAGGCCCTCCGGTTGGGCACCCCGTTGATCACCGCGAGGCACTCGTAGCACTGGCCGATGCCGCAGAACGCACCCCGCGGTCGACCGCCTTCCCGGGTCGTGCGCCAGGCCAGGATGCCCGCCGCCCACAGCGCCGCGGCGACGGTCTGGCCCGGCAGCGCGGACACCGCGCGACCGTCGACCCGGACCTCGAACGCCGGGCCCGGCAGCGCCCCGGCGAGTTCCCTGGGGGTTCGGGCCACCGTGGCCCTCCTTTCCTGGCGATGCGTTGAAACGGATGACGGATGACGGATGACGGGTCAGGCGTCGGCGTCGGCGTCGGCGTCGAAGCGTCCTGGGTCGAACGGGTCTATTTTCAGCGGGAGTTGGGCCCCCGTGAGGCACCCCGCGATGATCCGCCCGGTCGCCGGGGCGAGCCCGATTCCCGCCCCCTCGTGCCCGCACGCGTGCAGCAGTCCGGGCACCCGCGGGTCGGGCCCGATCGCCGGGAGGTGGTCCGGCAGATACGGGCGGAAGCCCGCGTACGTACGCATCGTCCGGACGCCGGCGAGGACGGGGAAGAGGACCGTCGCCCCGGCCGCCAGGCGGCGCAGGACCTCGACGGACAGCGTCCGGTCGAAGCCGACGCGTTCGCGGCTCGCGCCGATCAGGACCGGGCCCGCCGGGGTGCCCTCGACCACGGCCGAGGTCTGGAGCGCGGCCGAACCGCTGGCCACGTCGGCGACGTAGTCCGCCGCGTACACCTTGTGCCGCACCACGCGCGGCAGCGGCTCGGTGACCAGGACGAAGCCGCGCCGGGGCAGCACGGGCAGCAACACCCCGGCGAGGCGGGCGAGTTCGCCGCCCCAGGTGCCGGCCGCGTTCACCACGTGCGGGGCGTACCGCACGCCGGAGGCGGTCCGCACCCCCCGCACCGCGCCGCCCGGCCCGGTGAGCAGGCCGGTGACCTCCTCGCCGGGCCCTAGCCGGACCTCGGCGCCCGAGGCGCGCAGCAGGTGGGCGGCGGCGAGGGCGGGCATGACCTGGGCGTCCTGGGGATAGTGGAAGCCCCCCGCGAGACCCGGCGCCAGGTGTGGCTCCAGGTCGGGCAGCCGGTCGGCCGCCACCTCGCGTACGGTCACGCCCGCCTTCTCCTGGCCCGCCGCGAAGGTGCGCAGCGCGGCCAGACCCGCCTCGTCGGAGGCGACGACGAGGCCCCCCTTGGGTTCGTACTCGACCCCGCGCGGCAGCAGCTCGGCGAGCTCCTGCCACAACTGGGCCGAGAACAGGGCGAGTTCGAGCTCCGGGCCCGGTTCCTTGTCGGAGACGAGGAGATTGCCCTCGCCCGAGCCCGTGGTGCCGCCCGCCACCGGGCCCCGGTCGAGCACGGTGACGCGCAGGCCGGCCCGGGCCGCGTAGTAGGCACAGGCGGCCCCCACGACCCCCGCCCCGACGACGATGACGTCCGGGGCGCTTCTCGTGGAGCTCATTGATCTCGCAGACACCTCTGTAATATTTCACATGGCACTGGCTCTGCCAAGGACCTGCCCCCGGCCAACTCCCGCAAGGCCCCACCGGGCTTCGCGACCCCGTACCGCACGGCCAAGGACGGATAAAAGAGTTCCCGACACCTTGTCAGTGCAATTTCACATTACTATGTTACGGGTCACATTCCAGCAGTCGGCCTCCTCGGGCGGGCAGCTGTCCGAACCTGTTTCACGGAGTGACCACTGATGAACAAGCGCACCTGCACCGCCCTCGCCGTCGCCCTCGCGGCGACGCTCACCCTCGGCACGGCCGGCTGTTCCGGGGGGAAGCACACGGGCGCGGGCGAGGGGGGCGGCAAGAACCCGGCCGTCGCGAACGTGGGCAAGGTCGTCGGTGGCACCCCGGTCAAGGGCGGCACCCTCACCGTCCTGTCCAACCAGGACTTCACCCACCTCGACCCGGCCCGCAACTGGGTCATGAGCGACATGGACTTCGGCACCCGGCTGCTCTACCGCACCCTGGTGACCTACAAGGCGGTCCCCGGCGCCGGCGGCAACCAGCTGACGCCCGACCTCGCCACCGACCTCGGCACCTCCTCCAACGGGGCCCGCACCTGGACGTTCCACCTCAAACAGGGCCTCACCTACGAGGACGGCTCACCCATCACCGCGCAGGACGTCAAGTACAACGTCGAGCGGTCCTTCTCCCCCGACCTGCCCGGCGGCGCCGACTACGCGGCCCGCTACCTCACCGGCGCCGAGGGCTACCAGGGCCCCGCCCAGGGCAAGCACCTCGACTCCATCAAGACGCCCGACGACCACACGATCGTCTTCGAACTCCGCAAGCCCTTCGCCGAGTTCCCCAACGCCACCGTCATGCCGACCTTCGCGCCCGTGCCCAAGGCCCAGGACAACGGGCCCAAGTACGACAACAGACCCTTCTCGTCGGGCCCGTACAAGGTCGAGTCGTACCAGCGGAACAAGCAGCTCACCCTGGTCCGCAACACCCACTGGGACCCCGCCACCGACCAGGTCCGCAAGGCGTACCCGGACCGCATCGTCGTGACGATGGGGCTCAAGGCCACCCAGATCGACGACCGCCTCATCGCCAGCCAGGGCGCGGACGCCTCCGCCGTCTCCTGGGGTGCGCTGCGCCCCGAGAGCGCCCCCAAGGTCCTGACGAACGCGTCCGTGCGCTCACGCCTCCTCGCGGAGTCCACCAACTGCACCGACATGGTCCAAATGCACACCGGGCGCGCCCCGTTCACCGATGTGAAGGTGCGTCAGGCAGTGATGTACGCGCTCGACAAGGACGCGGTGCTCACCTCGTCCGGCGGGCCCGCGTTCAACGACCTGTCCACCGCGTACATGCCGGCCACCCTCTTCGACGGCAAGCAGCCCGACACCCTCAAGATCCCCACCACCGGTGACGTCGCCAAGGCCAAGGAGCTGCTCAAGGAGGCGGGCAAGCCGGGCGGGTTCGAGACGAAGATGACCGTCTCCACCGGCGACAAGGGCCGCGCCGAGGCCATCCAGGAGTCGCTCGCGAAGGCCGGGATCAAGGTCACCATCGAGACCGTCGACCCGTCCGCGTTCTACGCCACCATCGGCGACGTCAAGAACCGCACCGACATCCTCTACACGGGCTGGTGCCCGGACTACCCGTCCGGCTCCACGTTCCTGCCGTTCGTCTTCGACGGCCGCTACATCAAGGAGAAGGGCAACCAGGGCAACCACTCCATCTTCCGCGACGACGCGACCATGAAGCGGGTCGACGAGATCTCGGCGATGACCGACGCCAAGGCCGCGGCCCAGGCCTGGCAGCAGCTCGACGGCGAGATCCTCACCAAGGCCCCCGCCGTCCCGGTCCTGGTGCGGCGCTGGCCCCTGGTGCTCGGCACCAACATCGCGGGCGGCTACGGCCAGACGTCCTTCGGCGGGCAGCTCGACTACGCCACGGTCGGGCTCAAGAACCCTGCCAAGAGCGGGAACTGAGGCTCGTCCGACCATGACCAGCACTCTGCTGAAACCGCCGGCCCCCGCGGCCGGCCGGGGGCCGTGGCAGCTCGCCCGCGAGGAACTGCGCCGCCGTACCTCTGTGAAGATCTCCCTCGCCGTCGTCGTCCTCTTCCTCCTCATGGCGGCCGGCGCCCCGCTGCTCGGCGCGCTCGGCGGCTGGTCGCCCGACGAGTTCGACAAGACCGCCATCGACCCCTACCTCGGCGGCCAGCCACTCGGCCCGCTCGGCGGGATCTCCGCCGACCACTGGCTCGGCGTCGAACCCGTCACCGGCCGCGACCTGTTCGCCCGCGTCGTCTACGGCGCCCAGGTCTCCCTGCTCATCGCCCTGACCGCCACCGCGATCGTCGTCGTCGCGGGCACCGCCGCCGGGATCGCGGCCGGCTACTTCGGCGGCCGCACCGACACGGTCCTGTCCCGCTTGATGGACCTCACCATGTCCTTCCCGTCCCTCATCTTCATGATCGCGATGATGTCGGTGGCCAAGGACGTCAACCGCATCCTGCTGATGACTGCCGTGATCGGCCTGTTCGGCTGGCCCGGCATCGCCCGCGTCGTACGCGGCCAGACGCTCTCGCTCAAACACCGCGAGTACGTGGACGCCGCCCGCGTCGGCGGCTCAGGACCCTGGCGCATCCTGACCCGCGACATCCTGCCCGGGGTCGCCGGGCCCGTCATCGCGTACACCACGCTCATCGTCCCCGGCATGATCGCCACCGAGGCCGCGCTCAGCTACCTCGGCGTCGGCGTGCGCCCGCCCACCCCGTCCTGGGGCCAGATGATCGCCGAGAGCGTGTCGTTCTACGACACCGACCCGATGTACTTCGTCATCCCGAGCGCCTGCCTGTTCCTGACCGTCCTTGCCTTCACCCTGCTCGGCGACGCGCTGCGCGACGTCCTCGACCCGAGGGGCAGCCGCACATGACCCGCTACCTCGCCCGCCGGATCCTCGGCGTCATCGGCGTGCTCATCGCGATCGCCGCCGTCACCTTCACCATCTTCTACGTCCTGCCCTCCGACCCGGCGGCCGCCGCCTGCGGCAAGTCGTGCAGCGCCGAGCGCCTGGAGGCGATCCGCGCCCACATGGGCCTGGACCAGCCGCTGTGGCGCCAGTTCTGGGACTTCGCCTCCGGGATCTTCACCGGCCGCACCATGGGCACCGGCCAGTACGCGCTGCACTGCGACTTCCCGTGCCTGGGCTACTCGTACGAGAACAGCGAGTCGGTGTGGAGCCTGCTCATGGACCGGCTGCCCGTCTCCGCCTCGCTCGCGCTCGGCGCGGCGGTGCTGTGGCTGCTCCTCGGCCTGTCCGCGGGGGTCGCGGCGGCCCTGCGCAAAGACACCTTCACCGACCGCGCCCTGATGGTCGGCGCGGTGGCCGCGGCCTCGATGCCGGTCTACTTCACCTCGGTCATGCTGATCTACGGCCTGATCCGGGTGGCGGGCCTGCTCCCCTACCCCCAGTACGTGTCCCTCGCCTCCGACCCCGTGCACTGGGCGTCCAACCTGCTCCTTCCCTGGATCGCGCTCGCCATCCTGTACGCCGCCATGTACGCCCGGCAGAGCCGCAGTTCGATGATCGAGACGATGGCGGAGCCGTACATCCGCACTGCCCGCGCCAAGGGCCTGCCGCGCCGCACGGTCGTCGTCAAACACGGCCTGCGCTCCGCGATGACCCCGATCCTGACCCTGTTCGGCATGGACCTGGGCGGGCTGCTCGCGGGCGCGGTCATCACCGAGTCCATCTTCGGCCTGCCCGGCATCGGCCGGCTCTTCTACGGCGCCCTGTCCACCGGCGACCAGCCCGTCATCCTCGGCGTGACGCTGCTCGCCGCGACCTTCATCGTCGTCGCCAACCTGGCCGTCGACCTTCTGTACGCGGTAGTCGACCCGCGAGTGAGGCTGCGATGAAAGCTCCCGAACCAACCCCTGAACTACTCCTGTCCGTACGGGAGTTGAGCGTGACCTTCCCCACCCCTCGGGGTCCGGTACGGGCCGTGGACTCGCTCTCCTTCGACGTGCACCGGGGCCGCACCCTGGGCATCGTCGGCGAGTCCGGATCCGGCAAGTCCGTCACCTCGATGGCCGTGCTCGGCCTGCACACCGGCGCCGAGGTCACCGGCTCCATCACCCTGGACGGGCAGGAACTGGTGGGCCTGCCCGAACGCGCCCTGAACCGGGTGCGCGGCCGCCGCATCGCGATGATCTTCCAGGACCCGCTGTCCAGCCTGCACCCGTACTACACGGTCGGCGAGCAGATCGCGGAGCACCACCGGGTGCACTTCAACTCCGGCCGTGCGCAGGCCCGTAAGCGGGCGGTGGAGATGCTGGCGGAGGTCGGCATCCCGGAGCCGGCGCGACGGGCGGGCGAGTACCCGCACCAGTTCAGCGGCGGCATGCGCCAGCGCGCGATGATCGCGATGGCCCTGGCTTGCGAGCCGGAGCTGCTCATAGCGGACGAGCCGACCACGGCCCTCGACGTGACCGTCCAGGCCCAGATCCTGGAACTGCTCGCCCGCCTACAGGAGGAACGGGGCCTGGCGGTCGTGATGATCACCCACGACCTGGGGGTGGTGGCCCGGGTGGCTCACGAGGTCCTGGTGATGTACGGGGGCCGGGCGGCCGAACAGGCCCCGGTGGACGACCTGTTCGCCATGCCGGCCCACCCCTACACCCGAGGCCTGCTGGACTCGCTCCCCCGCCTGGACGACAGCGACGACGCCCCCCTGCGGGCCATCCCGGGCAGCCCGCCCTCCCTGCTCGACCCGACCCCGGGCTGCGCGTTCGCACCCCGCTGCCCGCGCGCGGCGGGCGCCGGTCCGGATGTGCGGGAGCGCTGCGAGACCGAGCGCCCCCTGCTGGGCGGCCCCGTCGGCCACCCGGTGGCCTGCCACCTCCCCGCGTACGAAGGCGTAGCGTCATGAGCGATGTCCCCACTGCTACTACTACTGCTACTGCCGCTGCTACCGCTGATACTTCTCAACCCCTGTTGTCCGTACGGGAGTTGAAGATGCACTTCCCGGGCCGGGGCAGCCGCTCGGCGCCCGTCCGGGCGGTGGACGGCGTGAGTTTCGACGTGGCGGCGGGCGAGACGCTGGGTCTGGTCGGGGAGTCGGGCTGCGGCAAGTCGACGACGGGCCGCATGATCGTGCGCCTCCTTGAGCCGACGTCGGGAACGATCGCGTACGAGGGCCGCGACATCAGCCGCCTGAACCGGCGCGGGCTGCGACCGGTGCGCAAGGACCTCCAGATGGTCTTCCAGGACCCGCACTCCTCCCTGAACCCGCGCCAGACGGTGGCCCGGATCATCTCCGATCCCCTGTTGGCACATGGCGGTTCGGCAGCGGTTGCGCGCGCCCGTGCGGTTGAGCTGATGGATCTGGTGGGGTTGATTCCCGAGCACATCGACCGTTACCCGCACGAGTTCTCGGGCGGCCAGGCCCAGCGGATCGGCATAGCCCGGGCGCTGGCCCTCGACCCGAAGCTGGTGGTGGCGGACGAGCCGGTCTCCGCGCTTGACGTCTCCGTCCAGGCCCAGATCGTGAACCTGATGGAGCGGTTGCAGAAGGAGCTGGGCCTTGCGTACTTGTTCATCGCGCATGACCTGTCGGTGGTGAAGCGGGTGTGTGACCGGGTGGCAGTGATGTATCTGGGGCGGGTGGTGGAGATCGGCGCGAAGGAGCGGGTGTACGGGGCGCCGGCCCACCCGTACACCCAGGCGCTGCTGTCCGCGGTGCCGTTGCCGGACCCTGCGGCTGAGCGGGCCCGCGAGCGGATCACGCTGCTGGGAGACCCACCGAGCCCGGCTTCGCCGCCGTCGGGGTGCACGTTCCATCCGCGCTGCGCGCGGGCGGCCGCGGTTTGCCGTACGGAGGCGCCGGTGCTGCGGGTGGTGGGGCCGGGGGAGGGCCGGGAAGTGGCATGCCACTTCCCGGGCGCGGGCTGACCCTGGTGCGGGGTGCGCTGGGGCTCCGCCCCAGACCCCGTTCGCACCTTAAGGGCGCTCGTCCTCAAACGCCGGACGGGCTGAAATGCCCTGGTGCGGGCCAGCACCACCCCGCTAGGGGCGCGGGGAACTGCGCGACCAGCCCCCACCGGCCCGCACCCGAAAGGCGCACCCGAATCCCTCGCACCCCCAGCGGAGCGTCAGAGCACCCCGCTGCCGAGCGGCCGATTGGGCAGCACCGCCCCCGGCAGCACGTAAAACAGCGCCGAACCATAGTGCTCGGCAAAGGAGTTGAGGGCGTCGCCCGCGACGAGCCGCTGCTGGACCCGCACGAAGAGCGCGGGGTCCTTCATATAGGCCAGGAAGAGCAGCCCCCGGTCAGCGGG
Organism: Streptomyces sp. NBC_00212; assembly: GCF_045206365.1. Taxonomy (NCBI): domain Bacteria; kingdom Bacillati; phylum Actinomycetota; class Actinomycetes; order Kitasatosporales; family Streptomycetaceae; genus Streptomyces; species Streptomyces sp. NBC_00212. Next base: position 4,585,996 of record NZ_CP108115.1, on the reverse strand, counting down.
ACTGTTCTCGTAGGAGTAGCCGCGCCGCAGCATGCGGGCACCGTCGTCGAGCCGGGGGTTCGCAAGCCGCACGTGCGCGTCGGAGGGCAGAACGTAACCGCCCTCCGGGGTCCGCGCGTCCAGGTCGGCCTGGACGCGCTCCGCCCCGCCCCCCAACGGCTCACCCCCACGCCTGCGCCGCCCGATGATCTGCTCCTGCCGGGCGACGGGCAGCCGCCCGAACTGATCGGCGCGCAGCCGTACCCGGCGTACGACGAGGAAGGTGCCGTCCACGTACGGACCCTGCCCCGACAGCCACACCCAGCGCTCGCTCTCTGCGGCGGTGGGATTCGTCGACCCGTCCTTGAAGCCGAGCAGATCGCGCGGGGTCTCGCCGTCGCGCAGGGACGTGAAGGGACTGGACTGCCGCCCGGGCAGCTCGGCCGGCAGGAACCCGGCCTGCCGCCAGCGCGGCTGCAGCACCCCCGTGCCGGCGCCCGCGAGCAGCCCGGCGGCCCGTTCGCACGCCCACGGGTCCCCCGCGCAGATCTGGACCCCGATCTCGCCGCCGCCGGCCCCCGCGTCGAGGTGCTCCCCGTCGAACGCGGGCAGCTCCCGCAGCTCCTCGGGCGCCCCGACGCCGAGCCGCGCCGGCAGCGCGGGCCCGATGCCGACGGTCGCGGTAGCCCCCGCTTCGAGCCCGGAGAGCGCCTCGCTCCACCGCGCGAGCAGCCGCCGCACGGCGTCCCGCCCGGGGGCTCCGCGAGTGCCCGGCGTGAGGTCGTAGGAGAGGAAGAGCGCGTGCTGGGTCCGCGGTTCGGTCACCCCGGCCTGCCGGACGGGCCCGCGGGGCGCCCCCTGAGCGGGCCGCCGCGGGCGCTCGCGCGGGGGTGCGGAGTCGCACCCGCTCAGCACGGAGGCCACGGGGAGGGTGGCGAGGAGGGTGCGGCGACGGATCCTGGTGGGCCCGGGTGCACTCAAGTCATCGTACAAAACAGTACATTCCGTGAGAAAGGTGCTGCGCACGATACACCTGCGGCGCCGGGCCGCCTTGCTTTCTCAGCTCTGCGTGCCGCAGCGGGCCGCCCGGGGGGAGCGGCACACGTACGCCCAGGTCCGAGCCGAACGGCGACCTAAGGGGCGCGGGGAGCTGCGCGACCAGCCATCCACGGTCCGCAGCCGGACCATCCACACCCCCGGAGGCCACGCGGCGGAGCCGCAGAGTGTCACAGCGGGAAGGGGCGGGGCGGGGCATCCCGGGGTCTGGGGCGAAGCCCCAGCGCACTCCGCCCGCCTCCAACTCCGGCCATACGCCCGGTCGTTACCGCTCCCCCAAGGGATTGACGGGCGGCGGCGGGGCATCCGGGTCGTCCTCGGCGACGGGGAGGGGCCGATGCCCCTCGGACCAGTGGTTGGACCAGCCGCACACCCCGCACGAATACCGCCCGTCCAACCCGGCCAGCTCGGTACCGCACCGCTTGCACTGCGTGTACGTGATGTCCGGCGTCGGCGCGCTGCCGGCCACCGGAGGCCGTCCGGTCCCGGATCCGGAGATGTGGCTCATGCGCCGGAGCGTACCCAGCACCGCACCGCGGTCCTGGCGATTCTCACCAGTCAGGACGTAATCCTGTTGGCGGGCTCGTCCAGCCACACGAACTCGCCCTCGGGCGTGGCGGTCAGCCCGAACCGCTCCCGCGCCGGACGCCCGTACTGGTCGAACTCCCTTACCGCCGAGGCGACTTCGTCCCAGAGTCGGCGAGGCCCGTACTGCTCGGTCTCGAACTCGTCACGTCCGTCCACGTACTCGACGGTCGCCCACGACTTCTCGTCGTCGGCGAGCAGCCAATACGTGGCCTCGGCCGGGGCTTCCTCGCCGCCATGGACGAGCTGGGGCCAGGCGCCGGGAACCTTCCGGGAGAGGTAGAACTCAGCATCCGCGTCACGGGCGAGGTCGTACGGGTTGATGCGGGTGGTGCCGGTGTCGCCCTGTTCCCGGTGGTACACGTCCGCGATCGCCGCCATGCGTCCGCGCTGCTGCCGGGCCCACATGAACGCCGGGTTCCCCGTGAAGCGGCCCAGCCCCTCGCCGTCGGCGACATCCAGGACCAGGAAGCTGTACGAGTGGAACGACTCGCCGTACGGAGTGACGATCCGGCCTCCGTCCGCCGTCTGCGCGAGGAGGTGGCGCCCGAGCGTGCGCAGCGTGCAGGTCCCGATCACCTTGTCGAACGGCGCCCGCTGGGGCCGGCCGAGGAGGCCGTCGCCGTGGAAGGCGTGCGGCCGGTACCCGGCGAGGCGGAGGTGCCGGCGGGCCCGCAGGTACAGCCCCTCGTCCTGTTCTGCCGTGGTCACCTGCTCGTCGCCGCACTGCTCGGACAGCAGGGCCGCGTTGTAGCCGGTGCCGGTACCCAGCTCGTACACCCTGTCGCCGGGGCGGACGTCGGCGAGGGCCAGGGTCTCCAGCATGACGGACGGCTTCGACGACGAGGAGGTGGGAAAGCCGTGGCCGCCCGGCCTGCCGTCGTCCCACTGGATGACGACCGGGGTGTCCGAGTACACCGCGTCCAGCCAGGCCTGCGGGGCGGAGTGCCGGTCGAGCTCGCGGGTCCTGTCGGGGATGAACAGGCCCCGGTCGACGGCCCGTACGGCCTTCGCCCACTGCGGCGGCAGAACGCCCTCGCCTTCGAGGGCGTCCGCGAGGTGCTGGGGGTTCGTCATGGCCGGGCTCATTTCTTCGGGGCCGGCGGGCTGGGCGGGGAGGGCAGGTTCGGCGGCCTGTCCCGATGCCCGTCCTGCGGGGCGGTGTCCGGCTTCCCGCTGTGCTTCCCTCCTGGCATTTTTCCTCCAACTACGTCGCGATGTCTGGCAGTTGAGCGCTGCGGGGTTGACCACGGGAAGCCGCACCCGGAATGCGGACCGGAAGCGCCAGCCGCTCCTGCTCCGCGCCGGTCACCGGGCTCCGCCCTTCGCAGCGCCGGCGTCGGCCAGGACTTCCAGGAAACCCCGCACCGTCCGGGCCAGCGCCCGCAGATAGGTCCACGCGCCGAGCGGGACGGGCCGGGGGCCCTGCGCAATCAGGTCGCCCCAGTCGCGCAGCACCGCATCTGACCGCCGGGTCCGGTTCGTCGGCGGCAGGGCCCGCACCGATGCGTGCAGGCGCTCGCCGTGATTCCGGATGGTCACGGTCAGGCGGCCGATCTCCAGCGGGCTCGGCTTGAACTGGAATCCGACAAGGACCCGGTCGCAGTCCAGCGCGGCAAGCTCCCGCTCGGTGGGCGTCAAAGGCTTCGCGTCCATTGCGTTCACGTCTGCCCCAACTCGTCGGCAGTGCAGGCGAGTTCTTGACAACGGGCAGCATCGGTCACGTCCGGTTCATGCACTTCTCCGGTGTCGACTGAGCAGGCACGGCATGGGCCGCAACTCACACATTGGACCGGTGGACCGGTCCAGTCAAGAAGGTTGACCGAACCCCACCCGTACGGATTTCAGTTGATGAACCGTCAGCAGCCGTGCCCCATGGGGTAGCTCTCCGTCTCCTCCCACAGGTCACCCGGGGTGACGCCTTGTTCCACGGCGATTGCCCGGTTGCCCTGGTCGTAGGCGGTGTGCAGAACGACTGCCACAGCGAACGGGCGCTCGCGCTCCAGGAGTTGGGACTCCTCCTGGGTCGCCAGCCGGACCGTCTTCGTGTCGACACCTCGCACCGGGCCGCGGCCGGTCATCCGGGTGACGTACCGGGTGGTGCCCTCGGCGATCTGGGCCGTCTGCTCCAAGCGGGGGCATGCATCCGCGATCTCCGAAGAGAACCAGGCCTGCACCACGGAAAGCGGTGCGCCGTCCGCGAGACGCACCAAGCGGTCGCGTCGCAGCCCCAGCGCATCGCTATGCAGCCCGAGGGCAACTGCGATCCTCTCCGGGGGAACCGCCCGGGTCGGCGCGCCCAGGATGTCGAAGGCCCGGCCGCCCTCCGTCCTGGCCGTGCCGGCCTTGCGCCCGCCGGCCGGGCGGGCCAAGGGGAGCTGTGTCACCCGAAAACCCTGCCCCTGTCGGGCGGTCACAAGGCCGTCGGCCATCAGGGTGTCGTACGCCTTGATCACGGTGGCCCGGCTGACGTCCCACTGCGCGCAGAGGTCGCGCTGGGATGGGAGGAGGTCGTCCGCTCCGAACTCGCCGTCGGCGATCCTTGCCCGCAAGGAATCGGCGATCTGCTCGTACTTCAGGACGGCCATTTCATCTCTCCTCGGACAGTGGACAGGTTGACCGGTCGGGGTGGACGATCCGGACCATGACATCAGACCCCGTACTCGCCCCGGAAGTCCTGGCCTTCTACACGGAGACGATCGACGAGTCGGTCCGCCTGACGTCCAGCGCCGACGGCGCGCTCGAACTGATCCGCACCCAGGAGATCCTGCGGCGCCACCTTCCGCCCGCGCCGGCCGGCGTCCTCGATGTCGGCGGCGGGCCCGGCATCCATGCCCAGTGGCTGGCCGAGGCCGGGTACACGGTGCACATCGTGGACCCCGTGCCCCGCCATGTCGCGCAGGCGCCCCTCGGCGTCACGGCCGAGGTCGGTGACGCCCGCAAGTTGTCCGCGGCCGACGACTCCCAGGACGTCGTCCTTCTGCTCGGCCCGCTCTACCACCTCCTGGAGCGGGAGGAGCGGGACCGGGCCATCGGCGAGGCGCTGCGCGTCGTGAAGCCGGGCGGGCTCGTCGCGGCCGCCGCGATCGGGCGCTATGCCTCGCTCTTCGAGCACGTCGCCACCACGCTGCTCGATGTCGAGCGCGTCCACGACGCCGTCTTCGACATCCTCAGGACGGGGCGGCACGACCCCGGTCGCAAGGGGTTCACTGCGGCCTACTTCCACACCGCCGAGTCGCTGGCCGAGGAGCTGACGGAGGCCGGTGTCGTCGGCGTGCGGGTGATCGGGATCGAGGGGCCGTCCTGGGGCGCGCTGAAGGCGGCCGAGGTGCACGGCAAGGCGTCGCTGCGGGACTCGGCGATGTTCCGCGCCGCGCTCGCCGCGGCCCGGCTCGCCGAGCCGTACCCCGAGCTCCTGTCGGCCAGCTCCCACATGCTGGCGGTGGGGCATGCGCCTGGGTGACCCGGATGGCGAGGCCCCGCCCTGTGGGCGCGACCGGCCGCCCACCGTCCTCACCCGACCAGCCCAACAAGCGTGACGAGGCCCACACCCCTCACCACCCCCGCCCCGGGGCACGGCCCCCACCAGCCAGAACCCGTCAGAACCTGTCACGCATCAGCCGGTATCCATCACCAGATTTCTGTTATCCGGTCACGGCCGGACTGTTCTCCTCTCCGTCGGGCCAGTTAGGTTCGGTCGATGCCGGGGAGAGTGGACGAGCGTGATCAGTGAACAGGTAGCCGCGGTGGTCGTCGCGGCCCGGGCCGGGGATCAGCGGGCGCGGGACGAGCTCGTCGCCGGGTATCTGCCGCTCGTGTACAACATCGTCGGCCGCGCCCTGAACGGGCACGCCGACGTCGACGACGTCGTGCAGGAGAGCCTGCTGCGCATGCTCGACGGGCTCGGCTCGCTGCGCGACCCGGAGGCCTTCCGGTCCTGGCTGGTCGCCGTCACCATGAACGAGATCCGGCGGTACTGGCAGGGACATCGCCGTACGCCCGTCGACGGCGGACTCCAGGACGCCTACGACGTCGCCGACCCCGGCGCCGACTTCGTCGACCTCACCATCGTCCAGCTCGGGCTTTCCGGGCAGCGCAAGGAGGTCACCGAGGCCACCCGCTGGCTGGAGACCGACGACCGCGCGCTCCTCTCGCTGTGGTGGCTGGAGGCGGCCGGCGTACTCACCCGGGGCGAGGTCGCCTCCGCGCTCGACCTGTCCCCCGAGCACGCCGCCGTACGCATCCAGCGCATGAAGGGCCAGCTGGAGACCGCCCGCGTCGTCGTCCGCGCGCTCGCCGGGATCGAGCGCTGCGGCGAGCTCTCCGGGCTCGCCCTCTCCTGGGACGGCCTGCCCTCCGCCCTCTGGCGCAAGCGAATAGCCCGGCACGCCCGCACCTGCGCCGTCTGCTCCGGGCACTGGAGCGGGCTCATACCCGCCGAGGGGCTTCTCGTCGGCCTCGCTCTCGTACCAGCCATGGCGACGGCCGGTCTGCTGGCCGCGCTGCACGGGCAGACGCCCGATCTGCAGACCGCCGCCCACGCCACCACCCAGCCCACTCCTCAAGCCCCGCAAGCCCCGCGAGGCACCCACGCCGCCCACAAGCGCCGCGGCCCCGCCTCCCGGCGTGACCGGCGCGACCAGCGGGCGCGGCGGCGGCGCCGGGCCGCCGCCGTCATCGCCGGGGTCGCCGCGGTCGCCGCCCTCGGCGGGGCCTTCCACTTCTTCACCGACTCCGGGACCGACGCGTCGCACGCCGTCGCCGACGCCCCCGCCACCACCACCGAGGCCGCCGCCGACGGGGTCGGCACCAAGCCTGTTCCGCCGTCCCCCTCTAGCTCCAACTCCCTTGCCAAGGCCAGCAGTTCACCCTCTCCCAGCGCCAAGCGCCCGGCTCCGCCCGCCAAGCCCTCCTCGCGCCCCGCGCCGCCCAAGCCCAGCCCCAGCACCAAGCGCGCGGCTCCCAGCACCGACTCCGGCCAGCCGGCCGCCGTCCAGGACGTGCTCGCGCTCGTCAACTCCGAGCGCTCCAAGGCTGGTTGCTCCGCGCTCACCAGCAACCCCAAGCTGTACGACGCCGCGCTCAAGCACTCCGAGAACATGGCCGCGCAGAACTTCTTCGACCACACCGACCCCAGCGGCGCCGGGCCCGGCGAGCGCATCACCGCCGCCGGGTACAAGTGGAGTACGTACGGCGAGAACATCGCCCGGGGGCAGGCCGACGCGGCCGCCGTCATGGACTCCTGGATGCACAGCCCCGGGCACCGCGCCAACATCCTGAACTGCGCGTTCAAGGAGATCGGGATAGGGGTGCACTACGGCTCCGGTGGCCCTTGGTGGACGCAGGACTTCGGCACTCAGGGTTAGACCCACGAACAACGGCGGGCCCGGGTTCTCCAACCCGGGCCCGCCGTCCTGCGGGGAACTCAGCCCTCGTCCTCCAGGTCGCCCTCGGTCTCCAGGTACACCTGGCGAAGGGCTTCGAGGACCGCCGGGTCCGGCTTCGCCCACATGCCGCGGGACTCGGCCTCCAACAGGCGCTCCGCGATGCCGTGCAGGGCCCACGGGTTGGCGGCCTGGAGGAACTCGCGGTTGGTCGGGTCCAGGACGTACGTCTCGGTCAACTTGTCGTACATCCAGTCGGCGACCACGCCCGTCGTGGCGTCGTAGCCGAACAAGTAGTCCACGGTCGCGGCGAGTTCGAAGGCACCCTTGTAGCCGTGGCGGCGCATCGCCTCGATCCACTTGGGGTTGACGACCCGGGCCCGGAAGACCCTGCTGGTCTCCTCGACCAGGGTGCGGGTCTTGACCGTTTCCGGGCGCGTCGAGTCGCCGATGTACGCCTCGGGGGCGGTGCCGCGCAGCGCGCGGACGGTCGCCACCATGCCGCCGTGGTACTGGAAGTAGTCGTCCGAGTCGGCGATGTCGTGCTCGCGGGTGTCGGTGTTCTTCGCCGCGACCGCGATCCGCTTGTACGCCGTCTCCATCTCGTCCCGCGCCGGACGGCCGTCCAGCTCGCGGCCGTACGCGTAGCCGCCCCACACCGTGTAGACCTCGGCGAGGTCGGCGTCGGTGCGCCAGTCGCGGGAGTCGATGAGCTGGAGCAGGCCCGCGCCGTACGTGCCGGGGCGGGAGCCGAAGATGCGCGTGGTGGCGCGGCGTTCGTCGCCGTGCTCGGCGAGGTCGGCCTGCGTGTGGGCGCGTACGTAGTTCTGGTCGGCGGGCTCGTCGAGCGAGGCCGCCAGGCGCACGGCGTCGTCCAACAGGCCGATGGTGTGCGGGAAGGCGTCGCGGAAGAAGCCCGAGATGCGCAGGGTCACGTCGATGCGGGGGCGGCCGAGCTCGTCGAGCGGGACCGGCTCCAGGCCGGTGACCCGGCGCGAGGCGTCGTCCCAGACGGGGCGCACACCGAGCAGCGCCATCGCCTCGGCCACGTCGTCGCCCGCCGTGCGCATCGCGCTCGTACCCCACAGGGAGAGCCCGACCGAGGTCGGCCAGTCGCCGTTGTCGGTGCGGTAGCGGTTGGCGAGGGACTCGGCGAGGGCCTGGCCCGTCTCCCAGGCGAGCCGGGAGGGGACGGCCTTGGGGTCTACGGAGTAGAAGTTGCGGCCGGTCGGGAGGACGTTGACGAGGCCGCGGAGGGGGGAGCCCGACGGGCCTGCCGGGACGAAGCCGCCGTTCAGGGCGTGGACGGTGTGGTCGAGTTCGGCGGTGGTCGCGGCCAGGCGCGGGACGACCTCGCGGGCCGCGAACTCCAGGATGGCGGCGACCTGTTGGGACTGGTCGGCGGGGATCGCGGCCAGGTCCCAGTCGGCGTCGTCCATCAACTGGACCAGGGCGCGGGCCTGCTCCTCGGCCTCGTCGGCGGAGGTGCGGGTGGCAGCGGACTCGTCCAGGCCGAGCGCCTCGCGCAGGCCGGGCAGGGCGGTGGTGCCGCCCCAGATCTGACGCGCCCTCAAAATCGCGAGGACCAGGTTGACGCGGTCGGCGCCGGCCGGGGCGTTGCCGAGCACGTGCAGGCCGTCGCGGATCTGGACGTCCTTGATCTCGCAGAGCCAGCCGTCGAGATGCATGATGAACTCGTCGAAGCCCTCGTCCTCGGGGCGGTCTTCGAGCCCCAGGTCGTGGTCGAGCTTCGCGGCCTGGATCAGCGTCCAGATCTGGGCGCGGATCGCGGGGAGCTTGGCCGGGTCCATGGACGCGATCTGGGCGTGCTCGTCGAGGAGTTGCTCCAGGCGCGCGATGTCGCCGTACGAGTCGGCGCGGGCCATCGGCGGCACCAGGTGGTCGATCAGCGTGGCGTGCACGCGGCGCTTGGCCTGGGTGCCCTCGCCCGGGTCGTTGACCAGGAACGGGTACACCAGCGGGAGGTCGCCGAGGGCGGCGTCCGGGCCGCAGGCGGCGGACAGGCCCGCGTTCTTGCCGGGCAGCCACTCCAGGTTGCCGTGCTTGCCGAGGTGGATCATCGCGTCGGCGCCGAATCCGCCGTCGACGGCGGACGCCGCGATCCAGCGGTAGGCGGCCAAGTAGTGGTGCGAGGGCGGCAGATCGGGGTCGTGGTAGATCGCGATCGGGTTCTCGCCGAAGCCGCGCGGCGGCTGGATGAGGATCAGCAGGTTGTCGCGGCGCAGGGCCGCGAGCACGATGTCGCCCTCGGGGTTGCGGGACCGGTCGAGGAACATCTCGCCGGGCGGCGGCCCCCAGTGCTGCTCGACGCCGCTGCGCAGCTCCTCGGGCAGCGTCGCGTACCAGCGCTTGTAGTCGGCGGCCGGGATGCGGACCGGGTTGGCGGCCAGCTGCTCCTCGGTGAGCCAGTCCTGGTCGTGGCCGCCCGCGTCGATCAGGGCGCGGATCAGCTCGTCGCCGTCGCCGGAGACCAGGCCCGGGATCTCGCCCTCGGGCCCGAAGTCGTAGCCCTCGGCGCGCAGCCGGCGAAGCAGCGCGACGGCGCTCGCGGGGGTGTCGAGGCCGACCGCGTTGCCGATCCGGGAGTGCTTGGTCGGGTACGCGGACAGCACGAGCGCGATGCGCTTGTCGGCGGCCGGGATGTGCTTGAGGCGGGCGTGCCGTACGGCGATCCCGGCGACGCGCGCCGAGCGCTCGGCGTCGGCGACGTACGCGGGCAGACCATCTTCATCGATCTCCTTGAAGGAGAACGGGACGGTGATCAGGCGGCCGTCGAACTCGGGGACGGCGATCTGGCTGGCCGCGTCCAGCGGGGACACGCCCTCGTCGTTCTCCTCCCAGGCGCTGCGCGAGCCGGTGAGGCAGAGCGCCTGGAGGATCGGTACGTCGAGGCCGCTGAGGGCGCCCGCGTCCCAGGACTCGTCGTCGCCGCCCGCCGACGCGGTGGCCGGCTTGGTGCCGCCGGCCGCGAGGACGGTGGTCACGATGGCGTCGGCGGCGCCCAGTTCGTCGATGAGCTCGGGCTCGGGGGAGCGCAGCGAGGACACGTACAGCGGGAGCGCGCGGGCTCCGGCGTCCTCGATCGCGCCGCACAGGGCGTCCACGAAGGCGGTGTTGCCGCTCATGTGGTGGGCGCGGTAGTAGAGCACCGCGACGGTGGGACCGTCGACCGTACGGGCCGTGCGCTCCAGCGGGCCCCAGGAGGGGGCGGGCGCGGGCGGCTCGAAGCCGTGGCCGGTGAGCAGCACGGTGTCGGACAGGAAGCGGGCGAGCTGGTCGAGGTTGGCCGGGCCGCCGTGCGCGAGGTAGGCGTGCGCCTCGGCGGCGATGCCGACGGGCACGGTGGAGGTGGCCATCAGCTGGGCGTCCGGGGCCTGTTCGCCGGTCAGCACGACGACGGGCAGGCCGCTCGCGGTGAGCTGGTCGAGCCCGTCCTGCCAGGCGCGCACGCCGCCGAGCAGGCGTACGACGACGAGCCCGACGCCGTCGATGAGACCGGGCAGGGCGTCCATCGCGAGCCGGGACGGGTTGGCGAACCGGTAGGGCACCGGGCCGTTCGCGGCGCGGGCGCTGAGGAGGTCGGTGTCGGACGTCGACAGGAGCAGGATGGGGCGGGGGTCCTCTGCGGGCTCCCCGGACGTGTGCAGCATGCGGCGTCAGGCCTTCCTCGGGGTGTCCGCGCCCCGGGTGGTGTCGGAATGGGTCTCCCCGAGGGGAGGGGGGAGTTCCTGACTCACCCGGCGCCGAAGCTCCGCGAGGGGCTTGGATCCGGGCTCACAGTGGCGGGACCGCGCCGGAATCACACCGGGCTTCCTCCCCTGACGCCGTCACCGGCGTGCCGGGCCAGGCGGCCCGGTGCCTGCATAGTAGCGACCCCGCCGGGGGCGACCCGGGGCGCTCCGGGTTGTGCGGGGCGCTTCCGCGGGGTGGTGAGGTTCGGTGCGGGGCGCTTCCGCGGGGTGGTGAGGTTCGGTGCGGGGCGCTTCCGCGGGGTGGTGAGGTTCGGTGCGGGGCGCTTCCGCGGGGTGGTGAGGTTCGGTGCGGGGCGCTTCCGCGGGGTGGTGAGGTTCGGTGCGGGCCGTCTGTGGCTTGTCGCGCAGTTCCCCGCGCCCCCAGCGGCATGGTGATGCGCCCGGCCGGTGAGCGAGGCCGGGTGCTCCTGCGGGCATGCCGTCCGTTGGCTGCGGACCGTGCGTGGTTGGTCGCGCAGTTCCCCGCGCCCCTGGCAGGGTGCGGTGCGGGCCCCCTGGGCTGCGCCCCGGACCTCCCGACGCCCGTCACCCTGCGGACCGTGCGTGGTTGCTCGCGCCCACGCGGCGGAGCCGCACAATGTCACAGCCCCGCGCCCCTGTAGGGCACCCAGCGCTACTGGTCGTGCCCAGGCGGCGGAGCCGCACAATGTCACAGCCCCGCGCCCCTAGCGGCGTCGGTGCTGGCCCGCACCAGGGCATTTCAGCCCGTCCGGCGTTTGAGGACGAGCGCCCTTCAGGCGCGAACGGGGTCTGGGGCGGAGCCCCAGGGGACGACCACCGGGCCGCAGCCCAACGACAACCCCCGGAGGGTCTAGGGAAGGGGCGGGGTGGGGAAGACCTCGCAGGGTGGCCACCGGCTCGCTCGTGGGTATGCTCGCCGCCATGCCGCCCCCCTCCTCAACACCCCCCAACCAGGGCGAACCCCGCATAGAGGACCCCTTGGGAGCTGTCGTGCACGACGTCCGAGCGACGGACCGGGACGCGACCGGCGCACCCGCCCGCCCGGCCCCCGTCGTACGGGACCGCGGCGACGCCTGCCCCGGCGCCCTCCGCCTGCACAGCGCCGACGACGGCAAGCTGGCCCGACTCCGGCTCCCCGGCGGCATCTTGACGAACCGTCAGGTCGAGGCCCTGGCCGTCGCGGCCGAGCGGTACGGGGACGGCCACCTCGGCATCACATCCCGCGGCAACGCCGAGTTGCGCGGCATCGGTGACAGCTGCGGCACCGGCCTCGCCGAACTCCTGCGCCACACCGCCCTGTTGCCCTCCGAGCGGCACGAGCGGATCCGTAACATCGTGGCTTCGCCACTGGCCGGGCTCGACGGCCTCGGCCACGGCACCCTGCACCCCTGGCTGCGCGAACTGGACACCCTGCTGTGCGGCCGGGACTGGACGACCGCGCTCTCGGGCCGCTTCCTGTTCGCCCTGGACGACGGCCGCGGCGACGTCGCGGGCCTCGGCGCCGATGTGACCTTGCTCGCACAGGCGGAGGGCACCGCCGTCGTACGGGTCGGGGCGAGCGCGCTGCGCGTGGCGGCGGCCGACGCCCCCCGCGCGGCACTCGAAGCCGCCCGCGCGTTCCTCGCCACCGCGGCCGCCGCCGACACCGGCGCCTGGCGCGTACGCGAACTCCCCCCGGGCCACGAGGTCGCCCTGGCGGACGCCCTGGCCCACGCGGGCATCCCGGCCGAGCCCACCCCCGTACCGGACGCGCACGCGACCGCCCCGGAACCCGGCACCGCTGCCGCCCCGGACGGGACGTATGCCGTGATCGTGGCCCCCGTCCTGGGCCGCGTGACCAGCACGCAGCTGCGGGCGCTCGCCGGCTCCGGCGGCGAGGTCAGGACCACCCCGTGGCGCGGCCTCGTCCTCCCCGGGTTCGACGAGCGCGCGGCCCACGAGAAGCTGCGGCAGCTCGACGACGCCGGGTTCATCACCGCCCCCGACGCCCCGTGGACCGGGGTCGGGGCGTGCACCGGCCGGCCCGGCTGCGCCAAGGCGCTGGCCGACGTGCGCCGGGACGCCCTGCCGGACCCGGGCGCACTCCCCGTCCACTGGTCGGGCTGCGAACGCCGCTGCGGGCACCCGCACGGCGACTGGGTGGACGTGACCGCGACCACCGACGGCCACTACACGGTGGCGGTACGGGGCGCACGGGAGCATCAAGTGCCGGTGGTGGAGGGCGAGTTGGCGGCGGCCGTGAGGGCCGCTCGGAGCGGCCGGGCATGACGGCGACGGGAGCGGGAGCGGTACGCGGGACAACCGGACCGGCCACCGGCGACGGCACCGGACTCGGAACGGAATCGGGGACAACGACGAGATGAGCGAGAGCACAGTGTTCGACTACGAGAAGGACGGCGCGGAGATCTACCGCCAGTCCTTTGCCACGATCCGCGCCGAGGCGGACCTCACCGGCCTGCCCGCCGACGTGAGCCAGGTCGCGGTCCGCATGATCCACGCCTGCGGCATGACGGACCTGACCCGCGACCTCGGCTGGACGCCCGGCGTCGTGGCCCGGGCCCGCGAGGCGCTGCGCGCGGGCGCGCCGATCCTGTGCGACGCGCGGATGGTGGCCAGCGGGGTGACCCGCAAGCGGCTGCCCGCCGACAACGAGGTCCTGTGCACGCTGGCCGACCCGTCGGTGCCCGAGCTCGCCGCGAAGATGGGCACGACGCGCAGCGCCGCCGCCCTGGAGCTGTGGCGCGACCGCCTCGACGGCGCGGTCGTGGCCGTCGGCAACGCGCCCACCGCGCTGTTCCGGCTGCTCGAAATGATCGAGGAGGGCGCGCCGCGCCCGGCCGCCGTCATCGGCGTGCCGGTCGGCTTCATAGGCGCCGCCGAGTCCAAGGACGCGCTCGCCGCGCACCCTTCGGGCCTGGAACACCTGGTGGTGCGGGGCCGGCGCGGCGGCAGCGCGATCGCCGCGGCAGCGCTCAACGCGATCGCGAGCGAGGCGGAATGAACGAGAACAGCAGCATGCCCGGCCGTCTTTTCGGGGTCGGGCTCGGGCCCGGCGACCCGTCCCTCATGACCGTACGCGCGGTGGAGGCCATCGCCGAGGCGGACGTGGTGGCGTACCACTCGGCGCGGCACGGCCGGTCCATAGCGCGCTCGATCGCGGCGAAGCACATCCGTGCCGACCACATCGAGGAGAAGCTGGTCTACCCGCTCACGGTGGAGACCACCGACCACCCCGGCGGCTACCGGGGCGCCCTGAACGACTTCTACGAGGAGGCCTCGGCCCGGCTCGCCGAGCACCTCGACGCGGGCCGCACGGTCGCCGTGCTCGCCGAGGGCGACCCGCTGTTCTACGGCTCGTACCAGCACATGCACAAGCGGCTCGCGCACCGCTATCCCACCGAGGTGATCCCCGGTGTGACCTCGGTGAGCGCGGCGGCCGCCCGGCTCGGGGAGCCGCTGGTGGAGGCCGAGGAGGTGCTCACGATCCTGCCCGGCACGCTGCCGGAGGAGGAGCTCACCGCGCGCCTGGCGGCGACCGACTCGGCGGTGGTGATGAAGCTGGGCCGCACGTTCACCAAGGTCCGCCGCGCCCTTGAGCGTTCGGGCCGCCTCGACGAGGCGCGGTACGTGGAGCGCGCCACGATGGAGGGCGAGCGCACCGGCCGGCTCGTCGACATCGACGCCGAGTCGGTGCCGTACTTCTCCGTCGCGGTGCTCCCCAGCCGCATCGACGCCGTCCCGCCGGAGCGCGAGCGCGGCGAGGTCGTGGTCGTCGGCACGGGTCCGGCGGGCCCGCTGTGGCTGACCCCGGAGACGCGAGGGGCCCTCGCCTCGGCCGACGACGTGGTCGGCTACACCACGTACGTCGACCGGGTGCCGGAGCGCCCCGGGCAGCGGCGGCACGGCTCGGACAACAAGGTGGAGTCCGAGCGCGCCGAGTTCGCCCTCCAACTGGCCATGCGGGGCAGGCGAGTTGCTGTCGTGTCGGGCGGCGACCCGGGCATCTTCGCGATGGCCACCGCCGTCCTTGAGGTGGCCTCGCAGCCGGAGTACGCGGACGTCCCCGTGCGGGTCCTGCCGGGGGTGACCGCCGCGAACGCGGCCGCCGCCCGCGCGGGCGCCCCGCTCGGCCACGACTACGCGACGATCTCGCTGTCCGACCGGCTCAAGCCCTGGGAGGTCATCGCGGAGCGCCTGCACGCGGCGGCCTCGGCCGATCTCGTACTCGCGCTCTACAACCCCGGCTCCGCAAGCCGCACTTGGCAGGTCGCCAAGGCCCGCGAGCTGCTCCTGGAACACCGGACGCCGGACACCCCGGTCGTGGTCGCCCGGGACGTGGGCGGGCCCACCGAACGGGTCCGCATCGTGCGCCTGACCGACCTCGACCCGGCCGAGGTCGACATGCGCACGATCCTGCTGATCGGCTCCTCGCAGACCCGGACCGTACGGCGAGGGGACGGCGAGGAGATCGTCTGGACCCCGCGCCGCTACCCGGAGAACTGACCCACCCAGGCGGCCGCCTCCTCGGGGGTGGCCGCCACGCTCACCCCTTCCGGCACGGGCGGCCGCCGCACGACGACGACGGGAATGCCGGCCTCGCGGGCGGCGGTGAGCTTGGGCGAGGTGGCGGCGCCCCCGCTGTCCTTCGTGACGAGTACGTCGATGGCGGCGGCGCGCAAGAGGTCCCGCTCCCCCTCCAAGGTGAAGGGCCCCCGATCGAGCAGCACCTCCATGTGAGCCGGGCAAGGAGACTCAGGCACGTCGACGGACCGCATGAGGAACCACAACGCGTCGAGGTGGGCGAAGGCCGCGAGCCCCATGCGTCCGGTGGTGAGGAAGACGCGGCGGCCAAGGGCGGGGAGCAGGGCCGCGGCCTCGTCGAGGGAGTCCGCCGGGTGCCAGCGGTCGCCTTCGCCGGGGACCCAGCCGGGCCGGCGCAGCGCGAGCAGGGGAACATGGGCTGCGGCTGCGGCCGCCGCAGCGTTGAAACTGATCGTCCGGGCGAAAGGGTGGGTGGCGTCGATGAGCGCGTCCACCTCGTGCGTACGCAGCCACCGCGCGAGGCCCTCGACGCCGCCGAACCCGCCGATACGGACCTCCCCGTCCGGCATCCGGGGCGCGGCGACCCGCCCCGCGAGCGAACTGGTCACGCGCAGCCCGGCGACCTCGGCGCCGTGCAGCAGCCCCGCCAGCCGACGGGCCTCGCCCGTACCCCCCAGAATCAAGACGTGCACAGGATCGGGTTCCGTTCGTGAGTGAGGCCAAGGGCGTGAGCAGGGCGGGCAGGGCCGTGGGTGATGAGTGAGGCGAAGGGCGGGCGCGGCGCCCAACTCAAGCACACCGGTCTTCGCCCCGGCTGGACGACCGGTGCCTGTGCGACGGCGGCCACGACCGCCGCGTACACCGCGCTGCTGACCGGAGAGTTCCCCGACCCGGTGACGATCACGCTGCCACGCGGCCAGACCCCGGCGTTCGCGCTGGCGGCGGAGGAGCTGGCGGCCGGGCGGGCGATGGCGGCGGTGGTGAAGGACGCGGGCGACGACCCGGACGTGACGCACGGCGCGCTGATCCGCTCGACGGTGCGACTGCTTCCGCCGGGCTCGGGCGTGGTGTTCCGGGCGGGCGAGGGGGTGGGCACGATCACCCTGCCGGGCCTGCCGCTGCCGGTGGGCGAACCGGCGATCAACCCGGTTCCGCGCCAGATGATGCGGGACCACGTGGCGCTGGTGGCGGGCCGGCACGGCGCGCCGGGAGACGTGGAGATCACGATCTCGGTGGACCACGGAGAGGAGATCGCCCGCTCGACGTGGAACCCGCGCCTGGGGATCCTGGGCGGCCTGTCGATCCTGGGCACCACGGGCATCGTCGTCCCTTACTCCTGCTCGGCGTGGATCGACTCGATCCGGCGCGGGGTGGACGTGGCGAGGGCGGCGGGCCGTACGCATGTGGCGGGGTGCACGGGCTCGACGTCGGAGAAGACCGTGGTGACGGAGTACGGGCTGCCGGAGGACGCCCTCCTGGACATGGGCGACTTCGCGGGAGCAGTCCTGAAGTACGTACGCCGCCACCCGGTGGACCGCCTGACGATCTGCGGCGGCTTCGCGAAACTGTCGAAACTGGCGGCGGGCCACCTGGACCTGCACTCGGCCCGCTCCCAGGTGAACAAGCAATTCCTGGCGGAACTGGCCCGCGAGGGCGGCGCGACGGAGTCGCTGGCGGCGGAGGTGGCGGAGGCCAACACAGGCCTGGCGGCACTCCAGTCCTGCACGGCAGCGGGGGTCCCCCTGGGCGACCTGGTGGCGGCACGGGCCCGGGACGAAGCGCTGGGGGTGCTGCGGGGGGCGCCGGTGGTGGTGGACGTGATCTGCATCGACCGGGCGGGGAACGTGGTGGGCCGAAGCGAGCCGGCTGGGCCGTGACGTCACGCTGGACCGGGAGGTGCTGGGGCTCCGCCCCAGACCCCGGGATCCCCCACCCCGCCCCTTCCCGAAACCCGCCGGGGGTTGGAAAGAGGTGAAGCCGGTTTTCCTGGGGCTCCGCCCCAGACCCCGTTCGCGCCTGAAGGGCGCTCGTCCTCAATCGCCGGACGGGCTGAAGACGCCAGTACTGGCCGACACCAGTCCTGTTAGGGGCGCGGGGAACTGCGCGAGAAGCGACCACGGTCCGCAGCCAACCGAACCAGCCCCTCCGGCGTTTGAGGAGCGGGGGTCGGGGGGCAGCGCCCCCAGCGACCCCGGGTCAGGGGGCAGCCCCCTAGCAGCGGTGCCGGTCGGCCGAGTACAGGTGGCTGTCCCTGAACTCGGACGCCCCCAGCACCCGCCCCACCAGAATCACAGCCGTACGCACGACACCCGCCTCCTTGACCTGCCCCGCGATGTCGGCGAGCGTCCCGCGCAGGACGAGCTCATCGGGCCGGGAGGCGAAGGCGACCACCGCCGCAGGGCAGTCCGCACCGTAGTGCGGCAGCAACTCCTCGACGACCCGGTCGACGTACCCCGTAGCCAGGTGCAGAACAAGAAGCGCCCCGCTGCGCCCCAGCGTCGCGAGGTCCTCGCCCTCCGGCATGGCCGTGGCACGCTGGGCGATGCGGGTCAGGATGACGGTCTGGCCGACCGTGGGCACGGTGAGCTCCCGCTTGAGGGCGGCCGCGGCCGCGGCGAACGCGGGCACCCCCGGCACGACCTCGTAGGGCACCCCGGCCGCGTCGAGCCGCCGCATCTGCTCGGCGACGGCGCTGAACACCGAAGGGTCGCCGGAGTGCAGCCGGGCCACGTCCTGCCCCGCCTCGTGGGCGCGTACCAACTGCCCGACGATCTCATCCAGGTTGAGCTGCGCGGTGTCCACGAGGCGGGCGCCCTCGGGGCATTCCGCGAGGAGCTCGCGCGGGACGAGGCTCCCCGCGTACAGGCAGACCTGGCAGGAGGCGAGCGTACGGGCGCCGCGCACCGTGATCAGGTCGGCGGCACCGGGGCCCGCGCCGATGAAGTACACGGTCATCTGTCGTCTCCTGAAAGGGTGTTGAGGGGTACGGGGCCGGACTTGACCACCGCCCACTGAGTGACCGGCATGGCCTGTCGCCACCCCGTGAACCCGCCGACCGGCACGGCGTGCGCGACCGCGAGCCGTACGAGTTCGCCGCCGTGCCGCCGGTACCACTCGGCGAGCAGCGCCTCGGACTCCAGGGTGACGGTGTTGGCGACGAGCCGTCCGCCGACGGGAAGCGCGTCCCAGCAGGCCGCGAGCAGCCCGGGTGCGGTGAGGCCGCCACCGATGAACACGGCGTCGGGGGTGGGGAGTTGAGCCAGGGCGGCCGGAGCGGGGCCGGTGACGACGCGCAGCGCGGGCACGCCGAGCCGGTCGGCGTTGCGGGCGATGCGGTCGGCCCGTACCGGGTCGCGCTCGACGGTGAGGGCCCGGCAGGAGGGGTGCGTGCGCATCCACTCGACCGCGATGGAGCCGGAGCCGCCGCCGATGTCCCAGAGCAGTTCGCCGGGCGCCGGCGCGAGCGCGCCGAGGGTGGCGGCGCGGACGTGCCGCTTGGTGAGCTGCCCGTCGTGCTCGTACGCGTCGTCGGGGAGTCCCGGTACGGCGCCGAGGCGGAGGGCGTCGGGGGCGCGGCGGCAGTCGACGGCGATGACGTTGAGGGCGTCGCCGGGCGGCAGGTCCCACCCGTCGGCGCTCCCTTCGACGCAGCCTTCGCCCTCGGACCCCAACTGTTCGAGCACGCGCATCCGGCTGGGCCCGAACCCGCGGTCGCGCAGGAGGGCGGCGACGTCGGCGGGGGTGTCGGCACCGGCGCTGAGCACGAGGAGCCGACGCCCGTCGTGGAGGGCGGCGGCGATCCGGGCGAGCGGCCGTCCGACGACGGTGACGACCTCGGTCTCCTCGACGGCCCAGCCGAGGCGGGCGCAGGCGTAGGAGAGGGAGGAGGGGTGCGGCAGGACGAGTGGCGGGGTTTCGAGGAGCTCTGTGAGGGTCCGCCCGATCCCGTAGAACATGGGGTCACCGCTGGCCAGCACGGCGATGCGACGCCCGCGGTGGGCTTCGAGGAGCGCGGGGACGGCGGGGCGGAGCGGGCTGGGCCAGGGAACTCGTTCCGCTCCGCACGCGTCGGGCAGCAGCGAGAGCTGGCGCACCCCGCCGATGACGACATCGGCGCGGGTGAGCGCGTCCCGCGACCGGGGGGCGAGCCCGGCCCACCCGTCGGCCCCGATCCCGATGACGGTGACGTCGGGGAGGGGGTTCGGAGAGTGGGGGGTCACGGTGTGGGTACCTCGGTGTGAGCGCGCGGGGGACGGAGCCGCACTCTACTGTCCGGGCCGGCGGGGGTGGCTTCCCGGGCCCGGGTCACCCCGCCCGGTGGGTTCCCGGGCCTGGCTGACCCCGCCCCCGCCCCGGCGGCCGCCGGGGGACGGCTGCCGCGCCGCGGACAGGCCGCTTCCGCGGCCGGAGGACCCTGGGCGGACAGCCGACCACCGTCCTTCCCGGCTCCGACCACCGACCTTCCCAGCACCGAACACCGACCTCCTCGAAACCCCGCCACCGGCCTTCCCGGCACCAACCGCTCCCGACAGGTGCCCGCACACCTCTTGCGACTTGGTCCAGACCAATGCCAGTCTCTCAACTACCGCTACCAGAGGGCGACTTGGCGCGCCCGCGAACCGCCGCAGCCGCCCCGCCTCCCCACGATCAAGGAGCACTCGCATGTCCGCACGGCGTACCGCAGCGTCCCTGGGCGTCCTCGGGGCGACCTCCCTGACGCTCCTCACCCTCGCCCCGACGCCCGCCTCCGCGCACGGAGCCATGTTCAACCCGGTCAGCCGGATCGCCGCCTGTTACGCCGAGGGCCCGGAGCACCCGGTGTCGCAGGTGTGCAAGGACCTCGTCGCGGACTCGGGCACCCAGCCGCTGTACGACTGGAACGAGGTGAACATCGCCAACGCCAACGGCCAGTCCCGACAGCTGATCCCGGACGGCAAGCTGTGCTCGGCGAACCGGGACAAGTACCGGGCCCTTGACTGGGCCCGTACCGACTGGCCGTCCACCAGCGTCGCGGCGGGCCAGTTCGACTTCAAGTTCCGCGTCACGGCGGCCCATTCGGGCACGATGACGGTGTACATCACCAAGCAGGGCTTCGACCCGACCAAGCCGTTGAAGTGGTCCGACCTGGACGACACCCCCGTAGCCACCTACCAGACCTCCAGAACGGCGACGGACGGCTACTACAACTTCACCGGTACGCTGCCCGCCCGCACCGGCCGCCACATCATCTACAAGGTCTGGCAGCGCGACGACAGCCCGGAGGCCTTCTACAGCTGCTCGGACGTGGTGTACGGCAGCACCGCGAAGGCCGCCGCGGCGCCGTCGGAGCAGAAGATCGCCGCGGACGCACCCCGCTCCACGGTGAGCCACCACGGCCACGGCGTCGACCCGGCAACCCCGACCCCCGCCGCGGCCCCGGCCCCGGCCCCGTCAACGCCGTCCGACAACTCCGTCGCCCCGCAAGCCCTGGCCGCGGTCTCCACCGCAAGCGTCGCGGCCGGCGGCTTCCTCCTCCTGCGCCGCCGCCGCGGCTGACCGGAGCGCCCGTCCGGCGTGTTCGGTGTGTTCGGCATGTGCGACGTGTTCGGCGTGTTCAACGTGTCGGGCGTGTTCGGCAGGGCACTCGGCACCACCGGACGCGCCTCGACGCACGCCCTGCAACCTCGGCAGGTGCAGGTCCCGGAAGACCGCCGTCAACCGCAGTGACAGGACGACCCCGGCGGCGGCGACCGTCGTCGGGGTCGGGCCCGCCTCCAGCCAGTGCAGGAGCTGGTAGCAGAGCGCGCCGGCCAACGCGGCGGTCGCGTACACCTCCTCGCGGAGCAGCAGCGGCGGGAACTGGCCGCACAGTACGTCGCGTACGACCTCGCCCGTGACGCCGGTCAGCACGGCAAGGATCACCACCGCGGCCGGGGTGACCCCGGCGCCCACCGCGGCGTGGGCGCCCATCACCGTGACCACGGCGAGGCCGACCGCGTCCACCACCATCAGGGAACGCTGCGGCAGCTCCCACCGCCTCAGGTACAGCATCGTGGCGACGGCCGTGCAGGCGATGACGGTCAGCAGGACCCAGTCGTGCGTCCAGTACAGCGGGTGCCGGTCGAGGATCAGGTCGCGCAGGGTGCCGCCGGACACCGACGCGGCGAAGGCCAGGACCAGGCCGCCGAAGGGGTCCATGTTCGCCCGGTGCGCGGCCAGCACACCGCTGGCCGCGAACGCGGCGACACCTATCAGGTACAGCACGTGCAGCATTGAGGAGACCCCCGGGGCAGAGCAGAGGAAGCGGAAGAAGCGCCGAAGACGGCGGAAGGTCAGCGCGGGCGGCGGCGGGCGTACAGCAGTCCGCCCGCGGAGGCGACGGCCGCGATCGAGACGGCGACGACGTCGAGCGCCGGGTCGGCCTGCTCGGCCGCGCGGGACACGGGGTGGGGCTGCTCGGCGGACGCGGACGCGGCCGCGAGCGCCGGTCCGGTGCACAGGGCCGGAACGGCGAGGGCTCCCGCCACCGCGACTCCCACCGCGGCCCCCACCGCGGTACGACGGGAGAATTGCATTCCACGATCGTGCCGGGCCGCGCGGGCGTCGCGGATCGCCCATAGGGCCGGACCCCGGTCCGCCGAAAGTACGAGCCCCGCGCCCGGAACCAGTACTTTCGCGTCCGCGCAAGTATGTTACTTTCGTATCGACGCAAATACCTGCACGGTCGTCATGACGGTCGCCGTCATCACCGTGCCCACACCCGCACGGTTCACGTCATCACCGTGCCCACACCGCACGGTCGCCGTCTTCTCGGCGCCGCCGTGCCCGCAGCGAGGAGGTGTTCGGGAATGAGTCCCGACCGAAGTCCTCGCCGCGCCCTGCCCGTCGGCTGACCCGACCGGCCCCTCTCCCCCTCGCGGCGTGCGCCCTTCGCGCACGCCTTTCCCATGTCCGCGTGCCCGCGTTTCGCGGGAGCGTCACCTCTGACGACCCCAGGGAGGTCTCGTCATGACCATGCTCACCCCTACCCCCACCCCCGAGAAGCTCGCACCGCCGGGCCGGCGCGGGCGTCGCGAGCGGCGGGCCGCCGAGCTGGAGGCCCGCACCCGCACCGTCGGCGAGCGGCTCGGCGCCATCGCCGCGCAGCCCACCGCGCAGGTCCTCAAGGAGTACGGCGTCGACCGCGACGGGCTCTGCCAGGCCGAGGTGCTCGACCGCCAGGAGCGGCACGGGCTCAACGTCGTCGCCCAGGAGCGCGCCCCGCGCTGGTACGCGCAGCTCGCCAGGGCGTACGCGAACCCGTTCATCGCCGTACTCGTCTTCCTCGCCGCCGTCATGTACTGGCAGGACCCGGCCGACCCCGGCGTGATCATCCTGTCCGTGATGGTGGCCATCAGCGGGCTGCTGCGGTTCTGGCAGGAGTTCCGCTCCGGGCGGGCCGCCGACGCGCTGAAGAAGCTCGTCACCACGACCACCGCCGTTCAGCGCCGGGCCGGTCGCGGCGCGCTGACGACCACCGTCGAGATCCCGATGGACCAGGTCGTCCCGGGTGACATGGTCAAGCTCGGGGCCGGCGACCTGATCCCGGCGGACCTGCGGCTCGTCACCGCCAAGGACCTGATGGTCAGTCAGGCCGCCCTGTCGGGCGAGTCGCTGCCGGTGGCCAAGACGGACGTACGCCCCGGGGAGGACAACCGGAGCGCCCCGGGGGCCGACCCCGTCGAGGCGGGGAACCTCTGCCTCATGGGCACGTCCGTAACGTCCGGTGCGGCGACGGGAGTTGTGGTCGCCACCGGCGCGGACACCTACTTCGGGTCGATGGCGGGCTCGCTCGTCGGGGAGCGGCCGCAGACCAACTTCGACCACGGGGTCCGCAACGTCAGCTTCCTGCTCATCCGCTTCATGCTGGTGATGGTCCCCGTCGTGTTCGCGATCAACGGGTTCACGAAGGGCGACTGGGACGAGGCGTTCCTGTTCGCCATCGCCGTCGCGGTCGGGCTCACGCCCGAGATGCTGCCGATGGTCGTCTCGGCGAACCTCGCGCGCGGCGCCGTCGCGATGGCGAAGAAGAAGGTCGTCGTCAAGCGGCTCAACGCGATCCAGAACCTGGGTGCGATGGACGTCCTGTGCACCGACAAGACGGGCACCCTCACCGAGGACCGCATCGTCCTCGACCGCTACCTCGACGTGCACGGCGCGGCGGACAACGAGGTTCTGGAGTACGGGTACTTGAACGCCCACTTCCAGACCGGCCTGCGCAACCTCATGGACCAGGCGGTCATCGACCGCGTCGGCGAGGCCGAGGAGGTTGTCGTCGACGCACGGTTCTCGATGGTCGACGAGATCCCCTTCGACTTCGCCCGGCGCCGGATGTCCGTCGTCCTCAATCGCAACGGCCTGCTCGGCGGCGCGGGCCGAGCGGATCACGTACTCATCACCAAGGGCGCGGTAGAGGAAGTCGTCGCCCTGTGCACGCACATGATGGACCGCGGCGAGCGCGTGGAGCTCACCGACCAGCTCCGGTGGCATGTCACCCGCACCGCCGAGGACAACAACCGCCAGGGGCTCAGGGTCCTGGCCGTCGCCACCCGCACGATGCCGACCGCGCGCGACACGTACACCGTCGCGGACGAGTCCGGCCTCACCCTCGTCGGCTTCCTCGCCTTCCTCGACCCGCCGAAGGCGGACGCGGCCGCGGCGCTGCGCGGCCTCGCGGACAAGGGCATCGCGGTGAAGGTCGTCACCGGTGACAACGAGCTGGTCGCGGCCCGGGTCTGCGCGGACGTCGGCATCGAGGTCGCCGCGGTCGTGACGGGCCCGGAGGTGGACGCCCTGAACGACGCGGCCCTGCGCCGACTGGCCGCGCACACCACGGTGTTCGCGAAGATCAACCCGGTGCAGAAGGCCCGCATCGTACGGGCTCTGCAGGCCGACGGGCACACGGTCGGCTTCCTCGGGGACGGCATCAACGACGCGGCGGCGCTGCGGGACGCGGACGTCGGCATCTCCGTCGACACAGCCGTCGACATCGCCAAGGAGTCGGTGGACATCATCCTGCTTGAGAAGGACCTCACGGTCCTTGAGCAGGGCGTGGTGCAGGGCCGCACCACCTTCGGCAACACGATCAAGTACGTCAAGATGACGGCGTCGTCGAACTTCGGCAACGTCTTCTCGGTCCTGGTCGCCTCCGCCTTCATCCCCTTCCAGCCGATGCTCGCGATCATGCTCCTGGTCCAGAACCTGGTGTACGACATCGCCCAGCTGGCCACGCCGTGGGACCGCATGGACGAGGAGTACCTGCGCAAGCCGCGCAACTGGGACGCGAAGGGGATCGGGCGCTACATGGTGACGATCGGGCCCATCAGCTCGATCTTCGACATAGCCATGTTCGTGATCATGTGGAACGTCTTCGGAGCGAATTCCGAATCCAACCAGGCACTGTTCCAGTCGGGTTGGTTCATCGAGGGCCTGCTGTCGCAGACCCTGATAGTCCACATGATCCGTACTCGTAAGATCCCCTTCATCCAGTCCCGGGCGACGTGGCCGGTGATGGTGATGACGATCCTGGCCGTGGCGACGGGCCTGTACCTCCCCTTCTCCCCACTGGCCCCGACGCTGGGCTTCGTACCGGTACCGATGAGCTACTTCCCGTGGCTGGTGGGGGTGCTGCTGGCGTACTGCACGCTTACGCAGGTGGTGAAGGGGTGGTATGCGCGGCGGTACGGGTGGTTGTAGGGGCTGCCCCCTGGGGCACCCCGCCCCACCCCACCCCTTCCCGAAACCCTCCGGGGGGGGGTGGTTCGGCTGCGGACCCTGCGTGGTTGCTCGCGCAGTTCCCCGCGCCCCTAGCAGGATCACCCCTGGCCCGCATCGGCATCTTCAGCCTGTCCGGCGTTTGAGGACGAGCGCCCTCAAGGCGCGAACGGGGGCCCGGGGGCGGAGCCCCCGAGAGGGGTGCAGGGGACGAAGTCCCCGCAGGGGTCTGGGGCGCAGCCCCAGGGCTGAACCTTCCCACCCCCGTCACGGGTGGGCGGGTGGGCAAACCCCCGGGGTCTGGGGCGAACCCCCAGGGGGTTGGTCAGCTCGGGGTTACCAGGCGGGACTCGTACGCGTACACCGCCGCCTGCGTACGGTCCCGCAACCCCAGCTTCACCAGCACCCGGCTGACATGCGTCTTCACCGTCTGCTCAGCCAGCACCAGCCCCGCCGCGATCTCCGCGTTGGACAGGCCCTGCGCGATCAGGGACAGCACCTCCGTCTCGCGCTCCGTCAAGACACCCACCCGCTCCTTCAGCGGAGCCCGCGGCGCCTCCGTCAGCCGCGAGAACTCCGCGATCAGGCGCTTGGTGATGTTCGGGGCGAGCAGGGCGTCCCCGGACGCCACCACCCGTACCGCATGGGCGAGTTCATC
Source organism: Streptomyces sp. NBC_00212 (assembly GCF_045206365.1). Taxonomy (NCBI): domain Bacteria; kingdom Bacillati; phylum Actinomycetota; class Actinomycetes; order Kitasatosporales; family Streptomycetaceae; genus Streptomyces; species Streptomyces sp. NBC_00212. The sequence continues at coordinate 4,560,326 of NZ_CP108115.1, read as the reverse complement.
GGCGGAGGCATCCTTCAGCAAGAACCCCGACGCCCCCGCGCGCAGCGCCTCGTACACGTACTCGTCGAGGTCGAAGGTGGTGAGAACAAGCACCTTCACCTGCGACCCGGCCTCCCCCGTAACGCGACGGGTCGCCTCGATACCCCCCAGTTCCGGCATGCGGATGTCCATCAGGACAACGTCGGGGGCGAGTTCGGCCGCGAGCGCCACCGCTTCGAGGCCGTTGACCGCCTGCCCCACCACCTCGATGTCCGGCTCCGCGTTGAGCAGCACCGTGAATCCCTGACGGACCATCATCTGGTCGTCTGCTATCAGCACCCGGATCGTCACGGCCTGCCCTCCAGCGGAAGCCTCGCGCTCACTTCGTACCCCCCGTCCGGCGTTGCCCCCGCGGCAAGCTCGCCCCCCAGCATCGCAGTCCGCTCCCGCATCCCCAGCAACCCGTGCCCCGCTCCGGGCGACGGGGCGACCGGGCGGTCCGGCGCGGTGTTGGTGACCCGTACGACCAAGCCCGACCGGTGGTACGCGATCAGCACCCGCACCGCCGCCCCCGGCGCATGCCGCATCGCATTGCTCAGCGCCTCCTGCACAATGCGGAAGGCGGACAGTTCAACCCCGGGCGAGAGCCCGCGCGGCGTACCCACCACATCGGCGGTCACCGACACCCCCGCCCCCCGCACGTTCGCCACCAGCTCATCAAGACGATCGAGCGACGGCTGAGGGGCATGGCGGGCACCCTCCGCCGCCGGATCCTCGGAGCGCAGTACGCCCAGCACCCGCCGCAGCTCGGTGAGCGCCTCGACCGCGTTCTGCCGTATCCCCGCCAGGTTCTCCTTCAGCTCGTCCGACGGGTTCTCCACAAGGTGTGGGGCAACCTGCGCCTGGATGGAGATGACCGACATGTGGTGGGCCACCACATCGTGCAGCTCGCGGGCGATCCGGTTGCGCTCCTCAAGCAGCGTGCGCCGGGCCCGCTCCTCCGCGGTGATCTCCTCCTGTACGACGAGCTGCGTACGGGCCACCCGGCGGCCGCGCAGCGCCGCCCCGACCACGACGGCGATCGAGAAGAACACGAGCGCGAGCCCGGCGCTCGTCGAGCTGTGCGGCCGGGTGTGGAGGACCGAGCAGAGCATGCCCGTACCCAGGCTGATCGCCAGCGTCTCGACCGCGACCCGGGGCCGGTGTCGCAGCGCGACGAAGAGGAGTACCGCGGTCTGGACCGCGATCCCGGGCCCGCTCCACGGATACACGGCGTCCAGGTCGACCCGGGACTCCGCCCACAGAGCGGCCACGAGCATGACGGTGGTCGCCGCCCACCAGGCCGCCAGCGGCCGGTAGAGCGCCAGGATCAGTGCCCCGGCCTGGATCCCGGCCAGCACCACACCCGTCTCCACCCCCAGGTGGAAGCGGTGGGCATACTGGTCGGCGCCGGCGGCGACCGCGAACACCGCGCCGAACAGCTGCGGAACCATGAGCGCGGGCCGCCACATCATCCAGTCCGGCTGCGACCGGGGCGGCGACGACTCCGAGACCGGAATCAGGTCCTCGCGCAGGGCGCGCGGCACCGCCCGCAGCCCGGCTGCCATCACCCGTCGCACGCCCCGCCCGCGTTCGACTTCCCCCGTCTTCACGAAGCTCACCCTAGGCACGCCCCATCTCCCCGGTCCGAGCGGGACGCCCTTCGCGCACCACCCTCGACCCCCCGCGCCCGCGCCTCGGTTGTTCGTACGCGCGGAACGTCACCCAGCACACCACCAGCATCACCGCGAACACCGGAAGCCAGGCCAGCCGGGCCAGCACCCAGGCGCTGCCGTCGGGCACGGTGTGCAGCCCGGGCAGGTCGCCGCCCGCGAGCAGACCCAGGCACGTGACCGCGATCATCGACGTCTGGTGCCACAGGAAAATCGTCATCGCGGACAGGTTCACCAGCGCCACCGCCGCCCACAGCGTCGGCCGCCGCAGCGCCCTGCGCAGCGGGCCGAGCAGCAGCAGCGCCGCGCCGCACTGCGCGAGCCCGAACGTCACGGCGGCCAGCGTCGGCGGGTTCAGGTTGGATATCGCGGCCCCCGGCACCCCGACCATCGAGGCGGGATACCCCGCGAACAGCACGAGCAGCACCGTGACCGCAGAGCCCCCGACCAGCAGCACCCACCCCGTCGCACGCAGCGACGTGCCCACACCCCGCCGGGCCCACAGCGCCCCCAGGCAGTACGGCACCAGCCACCCCGCCGGCAGGTTGAGCCACCCCGTCCACTGCGCCCCGCCGCTCCCGAAGCGGTACACGTCCACGTACAGGACGACCGCGAGCGGCCACAGCGGATGCACCCGGGACACCAGCGGCGTCGCCGCCGTCAGGGCCGCGAAGACGAGCAGGAACCACAGCGGCGACAGGACCAGCTTGAACAGGGTGTGCAGCGTGTCGAGCCCCACGCCCGACGCGAGCATCCCGCCCGCCGCGACCAGCCACACCACGAGCACCGCCGCCACCGGCCGGAACAGCCTGCCGAGCCGCGCTCTCAGCCACTGCCCGTACGTCGTGCCCCGGGCGCGGGCGGACGCGTAACTCTTCGTCGCGACCTGCCCGCCCACCAGGAAGAAGACGGCCAGTGTCTGGAACGCCCAGGATATGGGCGCCAGTTGGGGCATGTGCTGGAGCGGGCTCGCGCCGTGCACCGTCCCGCTGTCGAAGACGAGCGCGGTGACCAGCCAGTGGCCGAGCACCACCCCGAGGATGGCGAAGGCGCGCAGCGCGTCCACGGCACGGTCGCGGTCGGCCGGGGTCGCCTCCTCGATGCGCTGGATGAGTTCACGCATGGCGATCCTCCTGCGATGACGGTCCGATCGGGGTCTGGCCGATCCGGGTCGGCCCGACCGGCGGCTGGCCGACCGGCGGCTGGCCGACCGGCGGCTGGCCGACCGGCGGCTGGCCGTTCACGATCCGGGCGATGTTCTTCAGCGGTACGGAGCCGGGTTTCAGGTAGTCGCTGTGGCCACCGGGCCCCGCGTCGAAGAGGCGGGCCCCGAAGTGGCGGGAGACGGGGTCGGTGCCGAACCCGAGCGTCACGAACGGGAGTTGGAGGCTGGCGTGCGGCACGTCGCCGATCCAGTCGGCCCCGCCCCGGCCCGCCCACACCGTGGCCCGGGTGTGCAGGGCGGCCGCCGTGTCGAAGCCCGTACCGGGGCTCCCGTACAGGACGATGTCGGCGACATCCACGCCCGACGCGGCCTTGGCGCAGACCACCGAGCCGTAGGAGTGGCAGAGGAGAGTGGTACGGGCTGAAGGCTTGGACGACCTCAACTCCCTTGCAAATGAGGCTAGTTGAGGTGCGGCGTCACCCGCCCGCCCCGGCGTGAGGATCTCGGGGCTCACCGTCGCCGGGGTCTCGTACCCCATCCAGGCGATGACCGCCGCGCCCGGGCCGAGCTGCTTCGACAGGGCCAGCGCGCCGTCCCCGAGCCGCGCGTACAGGTCGAGGTTGGTGTCCGAGCCCGGGACCAGGACCGCGATCCGCTCGGCGTGGGCCAGGTCGCCGAAGACCTCTGCCGTGCGCCCGCCGTCGCGCCCGTCGAAGGAGAGGAAGGTACGGCCGGGGCCTGCCATGTCGTCCAGCGCCCGAGCCCTGCGCCGGTTTCCGGAGTCCTCGGCCATCTTCTCGGCGGCCAGGATGTTGCCGCGGTTGGCCGCGTACCGGGCGTCGAGACCGGCCACCGTCAGCGGGGCGAGCGCGGCCGGAGCGGGGGCGGGCACCGCGGCCGGCCGGGCCGCACCCGACAGCGGCACCGCCACCGACGCGGCGACGAGCAGTGCGACCAGGGTCCGGCGCATCCGGCCGGCACGGGGATGCCTGCCGTGCGGTTGCCGACCGTGCGGAGAGCGGGGCGACGCCATGAGGGACCCTTCCGTACCGATGAGGTGCAGCGATGAATCACTGCTGTCGGTAAGGAAGTTATGAATCGGACGATGTCATCGGCGTCGCGCTGGAGAGCCCACTTCGCGGGTAGCTCCCGAGTGCTACGGGGTGGCTCCCCAGTACTACGGGAGCACTACGGATTCACTGCTTGACCGGCTCGTCCTTCCGCGCCGAGTGCAACCGGTACGGCACGTCGATCACGGTCACCCCCGGCATGAACAGCAGCCGGGCCTTCAGCCGCAGCGCGTTCTGGTTGTGCAGCGGCTGCTCCCACCAGTGGCCCACGATGTACTCGGGGATGACCACCGACACCATCGCGCCCGGATCCGAGTCCGCCGTCTCCTTCACATGGGCGAGGACCGGCCCGACGACCTCCCGGTACGGCGAGTTGATGATCTTCAGCGGTACGCCCAGGTCGTGCGTGGCCCACTGTTCGCGCAGCTTGACCGCGTCCTCGTCGGCGGCGGCCGTGAGCGCGGTCAGGGTGTCGGGCCGCAGCGCCTGGGCGAAGCCGATCGCCTTCAGGGTGGGTGCGTGCACGCTGGAGACGAGGACGAACGCGTGGTGACGGGACGGCCTGCGCGGCTTGGCGTCCGGCGCGACGGCGACCTCCCGGGCCACCTGGTCGTAGTGGCGCCGTACGCCCTTCATCCCGACGAACAGGAGCGGCATCGCGATGATGACGAGCCACGCCCCGTGCGTGAACTTGGTGATCAGCACGATGACGAGGACGATCGCGGTCATGGTCGCGCCGACCGAGTTGATGGCGAGCGAGCGGTGGATGTGCCGCCGGTTCTCCTGACCCTGCGGGGTCGCGAGCTCCTTGCGCCAGTGCTTGACCATGCCGGCCTGCGACAGCGTGAACGAGACGAAGACGCCGATGATGTACAGCTGGATCAGCCGGGACAGCTCCGCGTCGAACGCCACGATCAGCGCGATCGCGGCGAGCGCGAGCAGCACGACACCGTTGGAGTAGACGAGCCGGTCGCCCCGGTTGTAGAGCTGGCGCGGCGCGTACCGGTCGCGGGCCAGGATCGAGGCGAGCATCGGGAACCCGTTGAACGCGGTGTTCGCGGCGAGGATCAGCACGCCCGCGGTGAAGGCCTGCACCAGGTAGAACATGATGTCCACGTGCCCGAACGTGGCCCGCGCGATCTGCGCGAGCGCGGTGGACATGGCAGTCCCGGCCGGCAGCCCCAACTCCGTTGGATCAGCGGCCACATGGACCTTGTAGACCATGGCGAGCGCGGTGATCCCGGCGAACATGGTGACCGACAACAGGCCCATCGCGGCGAGGGTGTTGGCGGCGTTGCGGCTCTTCGGCTTCTGAAACGCGGGTACGCCGTTGCTGATCGCCTCCACGCCCGTCAGGGCCGTACACCCGGAGGCGAAGGCCCGCATGGCGAGCAGCACGACGGCGATCCCGGCGTACGTCCCGGCCGCGTGGATGGGCAGCGCAGCGGACTCGGCGCGGATGGTGGTGCCGGTGGCGAGCCGCACGGCGGCGAACGCGAACATCACGTAGATCACGAACACGAAGCCGTACGTGGGAATCGCGAACACCCGCCCCGACTCCCGCACCCCGCGCAGATTCATGACGGTGAGGATCACCACGAACGTGACGGACAGGGCGACTTGGTGATCGGCGAGCGAGGGGATGGCCGACGTAATGGCAGCAACACCGGAGACCACGGACACGGCGACGGTGAGCACGTAGTCGACGAGCAGCGCGCTTGCCGCGGTGAGCGCGGCGGTGGGCCCGAGGTTCTCGGCACTGACGATGTAGGCGCCACCACCACCCGGATAGGCGTAACAGGTCTGCCGGTACGAGGCCACCACGACCACCAGCAGAAAGATGATGGCCGCCGCCGCGTACCAGGTGAGGTGCAGCAGGGTGGCTCCGCCGAGCGCGAGGATCAGCAGGATCTCCTCGGTGGCGTACGCGACCGAGGAGAGCGGGTCGCTACAGAAGATCGGCAGCGCGAGCCGCTTGGGCAGCAGCGTCTCACCGAGCCGACTGGTGTCCAGCGGCCGTCCGACCAGCATCCGCTTGGCAGAACTCGAAACTCCCATAACTGAGGAAAGTAGCCGCAATGCCGCATATCTAATGGTTTGCCGCACCGGCTGGGGCCGTACGGGTGATTTCACGTTCTGTGCGCGTGAGGTGACCGTACGCAGCTACCCTCGATGGACGGTACGCCTGATCCATCCAACACCGGTGTGGCACAAGGGAGTTGCCCATGCGACCCAAGGACCTCAACCCGTGGGACTCACCCCGCGCCTTCTACGGCACCGAGCTGCGCCGCAAACGCGAGGAGGCGGGGCTGTCCCAGGAGGAGCTGGGGGCGCTGGTCTTCTGCTCGGGCACGTACATCGGCCTGATGGAGTCGGCAACCCGGCGCCCGACGAGGGAAATGGCCAAGCTGCTGGACGCGGCGCTGAATACGGACGGGATCCTGACCCGGATGTGCGTCGCGATGGAGCAGGCTTCGCAGCATGCGGAGTATTTCCGCTTGGCGGCGGAGCTTGAGGCGATGGCCTCGTCCATCTGCGCGTACGCCCCGATGATCGTGCCTGGGTTGCTCCAGACCCCGGATTACACCCGCGCCCTGATCCGCGCGTCCCGGCCGTTCACGAGCGAGGAGTCGATTGAGAAGAGCGTCATCGCGCGGCAGGAACGAGCTCAGCTGCTGGACGGGCCAGAGACACCAGAGGTGTGGTTCATCGTCCATGAGGTGGTGCTGCGTGCGGCCGTTGGCGGCACGCAGGTGATGCGAGCCCAACTGGCCCACATCGTCGAGCTGATCGAGCACCATCGCGTACTGGTATAGGTGATGCCGCTGTCGGCAGGAGCCCACCCGCTCATGCACGGCATGTTCGCCGTCATGTCGTTCACTGATGCGCCGCCCGTCGTGTACACCGAATCCGCTTACTCAGGGCAGCTGTTGGACAGTCCGGCCCTGGTGGCGAGTTACCTCAAGACCTACGATTTGGGCAGGGCCGCCGCACTGCCGCCGAAGGCATCCCTCGAAATGATCCGGGCGGCGATGGAGGACTACGCAGCATGAAGATATCGCGCACTCTGGCCACCGCCCGCTGGCGGAAGTCGTCCTACAGCAACGCGGACGGCGGCGACTGCGTCGAGGTGGCGGAGGGCGCGTGGCGTAAGTCCTCGTGCAGCAACGCGGAGGGCGGCGACTGCGTCGAGGTGGCCGACGGAGCCTGGCGCAAGTCGTCGTACAGCAACGCGGACGGCGGGAGCTGCGTCGAGGTGGCGGACGGCTTCGGGACGGTAGTCCCAGTCCGGGACAGCAAGAACCCGGGCGGGCCAGTACTCGTGGTGGGTGTCGCCGCGTGGACGCAGTTCGTGAGCACGGTCAAGGCGTCCTGAGCGGGGTCGTACGTAAGATCCCGGCATGGCGATACCGCAGCTTTCCCCCGTGCCCCCGGAGTCATGTCCTTTGTGCGGCGGGGGGCTTGAGACCGTCGAGCTGTACGCGTCCAACGCGGCCCCCGTCTCGGCGAAGTTCTATCGGCCGGACAAGATGTTCGCCAGCAAGACCTACCTGACGTCGCTGGCCTGTCGTGAGTGCGGGCACGTGTTGATGTTCCTGGAGAACCGGGGAATCGTGGCGCCGGGGAAGTAACCCCGGGCGGGGTCAGGCGGTCTTGAGCTGGGCGGCCTGGGCGTGCTTGAGGGTGCGCAGGATCAGCCACTGGTCACCCCAGGCCATCGCCGTACCGATGACCGCCATCACGATGCCCAGCGTGAGCTGCCCGGCAGCCGCACCCAGCGCGAGCCCGGCGACACCCAGCCCGTACCGGATGACGAACCGGACCACCAGCAGACCGAGCGCCAGGAACCGGGTCCGCTTGTTCTTCCACAGCGACTTCATGTACCGGATCCGGGCCCGAAGAACCGTGAACGCCAGCACGATCTGGACGATCGCCACGACCGGGATCAGCGCGTACAGGATCGGGTAAGCACGGGCGATGTCGAAGATCCCGGCGAAGAGACCCACCAGCGGGAAGTACCAGTTCGGCAGCCCCTTGAGCACAACACCCTCGGCGGCAGCCCCCTGGGCCTCGACCTGAACCGGCATCTCCATCGCAACCGTGGCGCTCATGGCGTTCCCCTCACCCTTTTCCCAGTGCCGCCGGCCCCTTGCCGACACCACTGATACTCCCGTCCAGCAGGGGCCCCGCGGCAGAGCGAAGAATCCCGACTCCCGCAGGACAAATGTCCTGAGCGCCGAGACAGGGGGTGACGACTGACCCCGGCGTCCCCCGAACGGCCGGTGGTACAGGAAAGGGGTACTCACCCATATGCCGCAAAGCGGGAGTTATTGGCGCTATGGAATGCCAATCAGTGTGTACGTTCAGTCCGGTAAGCGGATCGGAGAGATCCGCCCTCTCCGGGCCCAAGCGCCGCGTACGAAGGGCACTCCTGAGGCAGCCCCGGCCGCGCCACAGCGGCCCGGACTGAGTCCGCGTACCTGGTGGGTGAGGGGAGTTGTGTGTCCATGGCGGATGTCGAGTCGACCGGTGGTGGGTGTCTGGGGGGACGTGCGGCCGATTTCTGGTTCGTACTGGGGACGGGCCTGAAGGGGCGGGAACTGACGGGCCGTCTCGCGGAGGCGTTTTCCTCGGAGTTCGGTGACCGCTGTGCCGTGGTGTGCAGCAAGGATCTCCTGATGGCCGTGCGGGGCGGTCGGCTGACGCTGTTCGACCTGGACGGGTGCGAACTGGACCCGCCGAAACTCGCGTATGCGCGGGTGTGGACTCCCGCGGTGCGCACGGACCGCGAGATCACACTGCTGCGGCACCTGGAGGCGATGGGAACCGTTCTGCTGAACCCGGTCGATGCGGTGCTGGCGTGTCTGAACAAGTTCTGGCACCTGCAACAGCTCGCGCTGGCGGGCCTTCCGGTGCCCGACACCTGGACGTACGCCGATGCGCCGCTGGCGGAGGCGATCCCCGCGGGGGCGCCGCAGCCGTGCGTCGTGAAGGCGGTGCAGGGCCACCGCGGCGAGCAGGTGTTCCTGGCTCCCCACAGGGCGATGCTCCAAGGCATTCAGGGCAGCCTCAGCCAGGACGGCCCGTACCTGTTCCAGGAGTACCTGGAGTATTCGTACGGGCGCGACCTGCGCGTGATCGTGGTCGACGGGCGCGCGGTGGCGGCGCAGGTCCGTACCGCGCCGGAGGGGGACTTCCGGTCCAACCTGGCGCTGGGCGGGACCGCGCGCATCTGCACGGGCCGCTACCCGCAGGGCGAGGCGCTTGCCGTGCGGGCCGCGGAGGTGCTGGGCCTGCGGGTGGCCGGGGTCGATCTGCTCTTCGCGCCGGGCGGCGGCTTCACCCTGTGCGAGGTCAACGCCAATGTCGGCTGGCGGGCCGTGATGCCGGGCGTCACCCCTGCCGTCGTGGCGGCCTGCCGGGCCCGTCTGGGCGCGGCAGCCCAGAAGGTGCCTGCCGCCTGGTGAACACCGACGCCTCGCCGGCCAGGAGATGGGCGCTGCCCCTGCCGCCCCGCCCGTCGCGGCGCTGGCCCCTGCTGAAGAGCCCCAATTTCCGGCTCTTCGCCCTGGGCCAGACGGCCTCCAACACCGGAACGTGGATGCAGAAGGTGGCCCAGGACTGGCTGGCCCTGGAGTTGTCGCACGGTGACGGGACCGTGCTCGGCATCACCACGGCCCTGCAGTTTCTGCCGCTGCTGGTGCTCGGCCCCTACGGCGGCGTCCTCGTGGACCGGTATTCGAGGCGGCGGACCTTGATGGCCACCCAGGCGGTGATGGGCGTGATCGCGCTGGCTCCCGCAGCCCTGGTGGTGACGGGCACGGTCAGTCTGGGCGCCCTCTACCTCCTGGCCCTGACGTTCGGGCTGACCATGGTCGTCGAGAAACCGGCGCTTCAGGCCTTCATCGCGGAATCCGTCGCCCCTGGCCAGCTGGTCAGCGCCCTGGCCTTCAACAGCGCCGTCCTCAACCTCGCTCGCATGGCGGGTCCGGCGCTGGCCGGCCCCCTCATCGTGGTGTGCGGCCCGGCACCCGCGTTCGTGGCCAACGCGCTGTCCTACCTGGCAGTGATCGTCTGCCTGCTCCGCATGAACCCCCGGTCCCTGAACCCGGGCCCGCCCACCACACGCGCGGCCGGTCAGGTGCGGGCAGGGCTGCGATACGTCAGCGACCGCCCCGATCTCGCGCGGACGCTGGTCCTCGTCGCGGTCGTCGCCGCGTTCGGCATGAACTTCCAGATCACCACCGCCCTCATGGCCACGCACGTCTACCGGGCGCCGGCCGCCGCCTTCGGACTCGGCAACGCGGCACTCGCCGCGGGATCCGTGCTCGGCTCCCTGCTCGCCGTCCGCTACCAGCGGCCCAGCGGCGCCCACATGGCGGCGGCGGCGACCGTCTTCGGCGTCCTCGAAGTGGCAAGCAGCCTGATGCCCGGTCACCTCGCCTTCCTGCTGATGCTCATCCCGACGGGTACGGCGCTGCTCGTGTTCCTGACCGCCGCCAAGGCCCGGCTCCAGCTCGGCGTCAGCGACGACATACGGGGGCGGGTGATGAGTCTCTACATGCTGGCCTCACTCGGCACCACACCCCTGGTCGCCCCGTGCATCGGATGGCTCGCCCACGCGGCCGGTCCCCGTGCCGCACTGGTTCTGGGCGGAGCCGTCTCCGCGGCCGCGGCCGTCACCGTCAGCGTGCTCCACCGCAGACCACCGGCCCACACGGGCAGCCAGCCCGCCGTCACCACACCCGCTCCCACACCCGCTCCCGCGCGGTGACGGTGCCTCTGCTGGTTCGGGCCCTGGAACATGCCAGCAGCCCCCGTCCTCCTGGGGGCTGGAGGACGGGGGCTGCGGGCGGCCGGGGAAGTAGCCCTGGGGGCGGGGTCAGATGGTCTTGAGGTGGGTGACCTGAGCGGCCTGGGCGGCCTGGGCGTGCTTGAGGGTGCGCAGGATGAGCCACTGGTCGCCCCAGGCCATCGCCGTACCGATGACCGCCATCACGATGCCGAGCGTGAGCTGGCCGGTGGCCGCCCCGAGCGCGAGACCGGCCACACCCAGCCCGTACCGGATGACAAACCGCACGGCCAGCAGACCAAGCGCCAGGAACCGGGTCCGCTTGTTCTTCCACAGCGACTTCATGTACCGGATCCGGGCCTTGAGGACCGTGAACGCCAGCACGATCTGGACGATGGCGACGACCGGGATCAGCGCGTAGAGGATCGGGTAGGCACGGGCGATGTCGAAGATCCCCGCGAAGAGACCGACGAGCGGGAAGTACCAGTTCGGCAGCCCCTTGAGAGTGACGCCCTCGGCGGCGGCCCCCTGAGCGTCGACCTGAACCGGCGCCTCAACCTCGGCGCTGACCTGAACCGGCATCCCCATCGCAACCGTGGCGCTCATGGCGTTCCCCTCACCCTTTTCCCAGTGCCGCCGGCCCCTTGCCGACACCACTGATACTCCCGGTGGTGAGGGGCCCCGCGGCAGAGCGAAGAATCCCGACTGCCGCAGGACAAATGTCATCGGCAGCACATGTGGGTCACTCACATGTGAGCCACCCATATGTGAGTGACCCCCACACCCCCACCGCTCACATATGCACCGGCCCCTCCGCCGGTCCCACCGCCGTCCGTGGCGGGCCCTTTCGGTACAGGGCTACCGACACCACCAAGCCCAGCGCGAAGAACGCCGCCGACCACCAGTACGCGGTCGAGTAACTGTGCAGCTGGGCCTGGACCCTCGCCGCAGGGGTGGGCTCGCGGCCCACCAAGTAGTTCGTGGCCGCGCTCGTCGCCAGCGTATTGAGCAGCGCCGTGCCGATCGAACCGCCCACCTGCTGGCTGGTGTTGACCATCGCCGAGGCGACGCCCGCGTCGTGTGCGGCCACCCCCGCCGTGGCCATGCTCATCGCGGGGGCGAAGATCAGGCCCATGCCGACGCCCATCACGAGCAGCGGGGGCAGTACGTGCCCGGCGTATCCGCTCGTCGCGTCGAGGGCCGTCATCCACGCGAGTCCGGCCGCGCCGAGCCCCATGCCCAGCGGCACGATCGGCTTCGCGCCCAGCCTGGGGACCAGCTTGTTCTGCGCGATGACCGAGCTCACGATCATCGCGAACACCATCGGCAGGAAGGCGAGCCCGGTCTTGACCGGGGAGTACCGCAGGATCTGCTGGAGGTAGTACGTCAGGAACAGGAACACGCCGAACATGCCCGCGCCCGAGATGAACATGGCCAGGTAGGAGGCTCCCCGGTCCCGGTCCAGTACGACGCGGAGGGGGAGCAGGGGGTGCTTCGCTCTCGTCTGCCATCCCGCGAACGTCGCGAGCAGTACTCCGCCGACGGCCAGGAATCCCCAGGTCTGCACCGAGCTCCACGCGTGCGTCTCCGCGTTGGAGAAGCCGTACACGATGCAGAACAGGCCGGCCGAGACGAGGACCGTGCCGGGGATGTCCAGCTTCGGGCGGTCCTGCGGGGCGCCCGGGTGCAGCAGGCGCAACGCGCCGAGGAAGGCGAGGGCCGCGAAGAGGAGGTTGACGTACAGGCACCAGCGCCAGTCGAGGTACTCGGTGAGCACTCCGCCGAGCAGCAGTCCCACCGCGCCGCCCGTACCCGCGACCGCGCCGTAGATGCCGAACGCCTTGGCGCGTTCCTTCGGATCGGTGAACGTCGTCGTGAGCAGCGAGAGGGCGGCCGGGGCGAGCAGCGCGCCGAACACGCCCTGCAGTGCGCGGGCGGTGACCAGGACCTCGAAGTTGGGTGCGGCGCCGCCGATCGCGGAAGCCAGCGCGAAGCCGACGAGGCCGGTCAGGAAGACGACCTTGCGTCCGACGAGGTCGGCGATCCGTCCGCCCAGCAGCAGGAGCGAGCCGAAGGCGAGGGCGTACGCCGTGACGATCCACTGGCGGTTTCCGTCGGTGAAGCCGAGATCGCGCTGCGCGGAGGGCAGCGCGATGTTCACGATGGTCGCGTCGAGGACGACCATGAGCTGGGCGAGCGCGATCACGCCGAGGACGAGCCAGCGGTGCTCGTGCTTGGCCCCGGTGTGCGGGGCCTGGGGCGGCGGCACACCTTCACCGGCGTACGCGACGGCCGGGGGCGGGTTGGGCAGCGGGGGCGACTGCCCGGACTGTCCGGCCGTTGACAACTGGTCGGACGCGGCCGCTATGCGCTCGGCACGTCCTACCTCGACAGAGTCCTTGGTGTGACGGCCCATGTGCCGGTCTCCTCGGTGATCTCCTGTGGCCGCGATCTCCTGTGGCCGCCTCCTTCGCGGAGCCTCCCGTGACCGCCTCCTTCGCGGAGCACAGCAACCGGCTTCGCGGCGAAAAGCAGCCGGTCGGCGATCGCCCTTCCTCACGCTAAGTGAGGCCCAGGCGTTCCGCCACGCGAGTGAACGCGGGCACGGCGAGCGCCGGTACTCGCCCGCCGTGCCGGGCCGGGCCCCAGCAGCCCCGTCCCTATTCGTCCCAGGCACGGCTGGGACGAATTCCGGCGTCGCTCCCCGGACACATTTGCTGACACAGGGTCACTTACTCGGGGACCCCGCACCTTGGAGAGACACACATGAACCGAAGCACCGTGCGTAGCGGCGTCGTCGCCGTCGCCGCCCTGCTCGCCCTGTTCCCGGCCACCGCGATGGCCGCGACCCCCACGGCCGCGTCGGCCGCCCCGGCGAAGGCGAGCGTCGCCACCGCCTACCACCACCACAGGATCCACGCCCGTGGTGTGGTGGTCACCGGATACGGCCGCCCGCTCCACGTCCGCTCCGGCGCCGGCACCTCCTACCGGACCACCGGCACCCTGCGCTCGGGCCACAAGGTGTACCTGACCTGCAAGAAGAACGGCACCTCGGTGCACGGCAACCATGTCTGGTACCGCCTGGCCGGCCACCACGGCCGCTACGTCTCCGCCCACTACGTACGGGTCCCGGCCCGGTCCTCCCTGCCGTGGTGCTGAGCACCGGGATCTGACGGTCGGGCCCTGACCATCGGGGACTGGCGGTCAGGGCCCGATCCACTCCATCGCCCGTTCGCCCGCGGGGCCGGAGCTTGACTCCGGCCCCTCTGGGGTACAGATGCCCCCGGAACAGGATGTTGTGGACTTTTGGGAGGGCCCGCGTGACCCAGTGGCGACAGTTGCCCGAGTCGACCCGACCAGAACTCCGGCTCCTCATCGAGGAGTTGAGGCATCTCAAACAGACCTCGGGCCTGAGCCTGGCCGGCCTGGCCACCCGCACCGCGTACAGCAAATCCGCCTGGCACCGCTATCTCAACGGGGACAACTTCCCGCCGCGTGACGCGGTCGACGCCTTCGGCGCCCTCGGCGGCGCCGAGCACCACGCGCGACTCCTCGAACTCTGGGACCGCTCGGTACGACCTCCCGAGCCCACGGCCCCGTCACAGCCGGAGCTGCCCGAAGACCCGCCCGCTCGCCGCCCCCACCGCCGTACGATCACCGCCGCCGCAGCGCTCGCGCTGGTCGGAAGCGCCGCCTGGGCCGCCCTCCCGCACCCGCACGAGGCGAGCCCGGCCGCCCCCGCGCCGACCGCCTGCCAGGGTGCGAGCTGCCAGGGCGACGCCCCCTCCACCTCCCCCTGCCGCACCGACGCCCGCACGCAGAGCGCCCTGACCACGGCCTCGTACGCGGTGAAGCTCCGCTACAGCCCGTCCTGCGACACCATCTGGTCCGAGGTCCGCAACAGCTCCACCGGCGCCGACACCGAGAGCCCGATGCTGGTGGCCCCCGACCCGCAGGAGGCCGAGGCGTGCGCGGAGGTCAACCACAAAATGCTGTGCACGGGGGACGTGCCGCCGGGTTAGGGCCCCTGCGGTCAGATGTCTAACCCGCGACCGCCGACCCGGCCTTCTTCCAGTTGTCCCGCAGCCGCGTCAGGTAGTCCGACGCCTGGCTGCCCATCTTCGCGCCCCGCGCGAACGCCGCCATGTTGCCGCCGCCCGCGTTGTACCCGAGCGCCATCAGCTCCTCCCTGGTGTACGAGCCCGCCCAGTGCGCGGGGAGCTCGGCGGACATGTCGTGCAGGTACCAGGCCGCCGCCTCCACCGCGAGCGCGCGGTCGTCCGGCAGCTCCTCCCATTTCCGGGACGCGAAGTCCCGCCCCCGCTTCGTCTGGTCGAACGCGGCCCGGTGCATGTTCGCGATGCCGAAGGCCGCGTCCGGCTTGTACTTCTGCCAGCTCCGCTCGAAGGCCGCGTCGTGCGGCTTGTAGTCCTCGTTGTAGAGGATCGCCATCAGGAGCTGCGCGCTGATGTCCGCCTTCTTGGCGTACTTGCGGACCTGGGGTGCGTAGTCGGCCGGGTCGTACGAACCGCTCGGCGCCGACGGAGTCGCCGACGGCTTCGCGGACGAGGACGCTCCGGGCGACGGTGTACGCGCCGGGCCTCCCGAATCGGAGCCCAGCAGCCCGGCGTGTACGCATCCCCAGCCGATCAGCGCGGCAATCGGAAGCAGCAACCACTGGGCACGCCCGCCCCGCCTGCGCTGTTCAGCCATCGCCACCCCGTCCGTCGAGTCCGGGTCCATAGCGCCCGTTCCAGGAAAGCCCAGTCTAGGAAAGTGCCTTTCGAGGCGCCCCGGCTGCCTGACGGTAATTACTCAACTCGTCTCCCCTCTCGGACCACGTCGGAGTGCGGGAGGTGTGGGGTGCGAGTGGCGGCGAGCCGGCCCCATGGGCCACCGTCGCCGCCACTCCCCCGTCCGCTCCCCCGTGCCCTTTCAGGTTCTCGCACGGCACGGCCCGTTCCATCCCCCGAGCGGACCATCCGTCTCCCCCACGCGGGGGAGCCGCCGCGGCGGCCGCTCGAATACCGTTCAGGACAAGGTGAGTACGGCATTTCCGCGCACCTTGCGGGCCCGCAGGTCGGCGATGACCTCGGACGTGCGGGACCAGTCGCGGACCGAACCGATCTCGGGGTGCAGCCGCCCGGCTTCGACCAGGCGGACGAGCGCGGCGAGGTCGCGGCCGTACGACGTGTCGGAGGAGGTGTAGTCGAAGTGAGCGAGGCGGGCCTGGTTCGGGCCCTTGAAGAAGTCGAAGAAGTCGAGCGTCACGGGGGTGCGGCCGGCCTGGCCGAACCACACGAGCAGCCCGCCGGGGGCGAGCCGGGCGAGAGCGGCGGGGAGGGAGTCGCCGCCGACCGATTCGAGGACGATGTCGTACGGGCCCTCGGCCGCGGCGACGGACGTGACGAGCTCGGCGGCGCCCAACTCGACCAACCGGGCCCCTCGTTCAGGGGTCGCGGCCACAGCGGTGACGGCCGCGCCGCAGGACGCGGCGAGCTCGGTGACATAGTGGCCGACGCCACCGCTCGCGCCGGTGATCAGGATGCGGCGGCCGGCGACGGAGCCCGCCGCGCGGAGCAGCCGCAGTGCGGTGATGCCCGCGAGCGGCAGAGCCGCGGCGGTCACGGCATCGACGCTGTCGGGGAGTTCGGCGACACTCGCGCTCGCCACCGCGACCCGCTCGGCCCAGCCGAACGCGGGCGGGTGCGCCACCACCCGGGTGCCCACGGCGGGGCCGCTCCCGTCGGCGGCGGGGCGTACGACCGTACCGGCCACGTCCTTGCCTGGCCGCCAGCCCGGCCACGTCCGGTCGAGCTGCCCGTCGAGCTGGAACGTCTCGCCCCGGTTGACCGAATACGCCTCGACGCAAACCACCAACTCGTCGTCGGCGGGGGTGGGTTCGGGTGCCTCGCCTAGGATGACGGGCTTGTCGGCGTCGCCGGGGGAGCCGGGCAGTAGGGCCTTCATGACGCTTTCCTCTCGGGGGACTCGGGCTCTCAGGGGCGGGTGGGGCTCAGACGAAGACGACGTTCTTGGCGTGCAAGGTGTCGAAGTACTCGCGCACCTCGGCGATCCGCCCGTCCCGGACGGTGAAGACGGCCAGGCAGTGCTGGTCGTAGGGCAGGCCCGACTTCGCGATGGCCCGGGTGTTCCACTCGGCGAAGACCCGCTCGCCGTCGGCGATGACACCCTCGAATTCGAGCTCAAGCGATTCCGGGTCCAGCCGCGACACCATCGCCGGGATGAACTCGTCGAGGATCGCGCTGGGTCCGACCCAGGTCCGCGACAGGGGCAGGTCACCGGCGAGCGTCCAGGTGGCGTCCGGCGCGAAGAACTCGCGCAGGGCGTCGAAGTCGCCGGTGGTGAGGGTGTCCATGTAGTTGAGGATCACGGCGCGGCTGGCTTCGGTGACGTTCGCGGAGGCGCCGGCGGGGGTCTTCACGGGGGCGGCGGCAGCGGTGGTCATTTCCTGCTCCTCGGGGTGGGTTTCGGCAGGGCGCCCGGGGGGGGGCGTCCTGGGTGCGTCCGGGGTGTCTCGTTCCGACACCTGAACACTAGGAAGGGGGCTTGCGCTGAGGGAAAGACCTGTTAGGGACCGGCCCATGCCGTACCGGCATAACGGCTGTTCATCCACGGTCGTAAGCTGCTCGGCATGTCCGAACTCCGCCGCCTGCGCTACTTCCTGGCCGTCGCCGAGGAGCGGAACTTCACGCGCGCCGCCGAACGCCTGCACATCGCCCAGCCCGCGCTCAGCCGCCAGATCCGCCAACTGGAACAGGAGCTGGGGGTACGCCTCCTGGACCGCACGACGCACTCCGTCGAACCGACCGACGCGGGGCGCCTGTTGATGGAGCGCGGCACGGAGCTCTGCGAGGAGGCCGACCGGCTGTGGCGTGACGTACGCGGCTTCGCCGAGTCGGAGCGGGACGCGCTGACGCTGGGGTACAGCACCAGCACGGGGTACGGCACCGCGCCCGCTCTGCTGGCGGCGCTCGCCTCTGCCCACCCCCAGCTCGCCGTGACCACCCGCCTGATGCCCACCGCCGACATCGTGTCCGGGGTGACCGACGGCACGCTCGACGCGGGCCTTGTCAGGTGCCCGCCCCCGACCCCGGAGCTGGTCCGCACCGTCGTACGCCTCGAACCGCAGGGGGTGCTGCTCCCGGCGTCGCATGCGCTGGCCGCCCGGGATTCGGTCGAGGTGGCCTCGCTGGCCGGCGAACGGCTCCTGGTTCACCCGCGTGAGGCGAACCCGGGGCACTTCGACGCGATTCTGGCGATCTTCGCGGGGGCGGGGGTTTCACCTCAACTCCTGTTGCGGCAGCTGTCGTTCGACGCGGCGCACACTCCGGTGGCGCGGGGTGAGGCGGTGTCCGTCCTGGGGGAGTCGGCGGTGGACGGGCTTCCCGGCACCCTGGTGTGGCGGCCGCTGCACCCGGCTTCGACGATCGAGCTCCACCTCCTGACCCGGGGGCGGGCCCGCCGCCCCGCCGTCGCCCGGCTGCTGCGGACGGCGGCGGAGACGGCCCGGAGTGAGGGGTGGCTGCGCGCGTAGGAGCTCCCGCGTCCTGTGCTTCGACTGCGGGCCGTCGGTGGCCGGTCGCGCAGTTCCCCGCGCCCCTGGATGGCTGCCCAGCGTTGCGCAGCGGAGCCGCACGGACGCAGCCCCGCGCCCCTGGATAGGCGGGGCGCCTACGCCGCCATCCGGAACGTTCCCATCGCCTCCCTCACCTCGTCCAGGGTGACCTCGGCGATCGCGTTCGCCCGCTCGTTGCCCTCGCCGATCAACTTCCTTACGTAGCACATGTCTTGGGCGTACTCGGCGCGGCGGGCCCGCAGGGGGGCGAAGTGGGTGTTGACGGATTCCGTCACCGTCGCCTTCAGGGCGGCCGAGCCTCCGTCGCCGATTTCGGAGGCCACCTCGTGCGGGTCGCGGCCCTGGCACAGGGCGGCGAGGAGGACGAGGTTGCTCACTTCGGGGCGGGTCTCCGGGTCGTACGAGATCGTGCGGATCGGGTCCGTTTTCGCGGCTCGGACCAGGCGGGCCGTTTCGTCCGAACTCGCCTTCAGAGCAATGGAGTTGGCGCGGCTCTTGCTCATCTTCGTGCCGTCCGTGCCGAGCAGGAGCGGGGCCTCGGAGAGGAGGGTGCGCGGTTCGGGGAAGACCGGGCCGTACCGCTCGTTGAAGCGGCGCGCGATCGTGCGGGTCAGTTCGAGGTGCGGCACCTGGTCCTTGCCGACCGGGACCAGGTTCGCCTTGCAGAACAGGATGTCGGCGGCCTGGTGGGCGGGGTAGGTGTACATCAGGCCCGAGACGGCCGCCTGGCGGGAGTGCGCGATCTCGTCCTTCACCGTGGGGTTGCGGCTCAGCTCGGCCACCGAAATCAGGCTCAGGAAGGGGAGCAGGAGTTGGTTCAGGGCCGGGATCGCGCTGTGGGTGAAGATTGTTGCCCGGGTCGGGTCGACGCCCGCGCCGAGATAGTCGAGGACCACGTCCTCCACGTTCTCGGTCAGGCGCTCCGCCACGTCTCTGTCGGTCAGGACCTGGTAGTCCGGGATCACCAGGAAGAGGTCCACGCCCTCGTTCTGCAGGCGGACCCGGTTCTGGAGCGTGCCGAAGTAGTGGCCCAGGTGCAGGGGGCCGGTGGGGCGGTCGCCCGTCAGGATGCGGTCCTGGGCGGTGGGGGTGGTGGTGTTCGGGGTGGTGGTCAGGGTGGTCATCTTGGGCTCCTCGTGGGCAGTGGGGTGGGGCGGGCCTGGACGGCGCCCACTGCGGGATCCAGCGAGGGCAACAAAAAGGGCCGTCCAGTGATGAACGGCCCGCTGACGATGTCGCGCGTGTGAGTCGTGGCCGCTCCTAGGAGGAGCGCCACCAGCAGAGGTGAGTACGGCACTGCGACGCGGACGACATGGGTTCACTGTAGCCCGGCGGAACGGCGCGTGCCCAGGGTCTTCGGGCACGCGCCGCGCGGGGCTCAGGGTCAGTACAGGCTCTGGTACGTCTGCCAGCCGCCGCCTATCCGTACGCGGTCGGTGTACGCGCCGGCGCCGTTGCCGGGGTAGCGCCACAGGACGCCGTCGGTGTCGCGGGCCACCAGGTCCGCCTTGCCGTCGCCCGTGATGTCGCCGACGCCGGCGAGCGCGTTGTAGATCCCCCAGCCCGCGCCGAGGCGGACCCGGTCGGCGAAGGTGCCCTTGCCGTTGCCGTCGTAGCGCCACAGCACCCCGGACGTGTCCCGCGCGAGCAGGTCGCCGAAGCCGTCGCCGTTCAGGTCACCGGCGCCGATGACCGTGTTGTAGATCCCCCAGCCGAAGCCGATCTTGACGGGGTCCTTGAAGCGGCCCGCGCCGTTGTCGACGTACATGTACAGATCACCGGAGGGGGTGCGGGCCAGCAGGTCGGGGCGGCTGTCGCCGGTCAGGTCGCCGGGGACGGTGAGCTGGTCGTACGCGTTCCAGCCGGCGCCGAGCGCGAGGTGCGGGCCGCCGGGCGCGAAGGCCTTGTTCGCGGCGCCGTCGTAGCGGGTGAGCTGCCCGGAGGCGTCGCGTACGAGGAGCTCGTTGTTGCCGTCGTTGGTGAGGTCGCCCGCCGGGACGTAGCGGGAGGTGGTCGGCCAGCCCGGCGCGGAGGGGCCGGGGGTGACGTCGCCGCTGCCGTTGCCGGTGCGGATGGTGAGGGTGCCGCCGGGGGTGAGGGCGAGGAGGTCGCCCCGGCCGTCGCCGTTGTAGTCGCGCCAGGTGGCGGGGCCCGGGGCGGTCGTGGCGGTCATCAGGCGGGTGGTGGAGGTGCCGGTGGGGTCCTCCCACAGGGCGGTCGGGCGGTTGTCGGGACCACCCACGGATATGCCGCCCCGCGCGTATCCGGTCGTGTTGGCGCTGAGCTCTTTGGGCGTGCTCCAGGCGCCGGCCATGCGGGAGGCCACCACGAAGCGGTCGGAGTTGCCGTCGTCGGCGGGCTGGCTCCACCCGGCGTGCACGGTGCCGTCGGCCGTGATGTCCGCGCCGAACGGCGTCATGCCCGCGTACTGCGTCGACAGGGTCTGCACCGGGGACCAGGTGCCGGTGGCGGCGGCCCGGGTCGAGGTGCGGATGTAGAAGCCGTCCGTACCGGACTGGTAGTCGGACCAGACGAGGGTGACGGCGCCGTCGGGACCGGTGAGCGGGGCCGGCACGGCGTCGCCGAAGCTGTCGGTGCTCGCCGCGCTCTCGACGGGCCCCCAGGGGCTGCTCGCGGCCGGTCTCTGCGCGTAGTTGAGGGCTCCGTTCGCGAGCCACGTCATCGCGAGGGCTCCGCCCGGGCCGGCCGCCAGCCTGGCCTCGGCCGCCGGGACCGGGGTGGGGAACGTGTCGTGCGGGGCGCTCCAGGTGGCGGTCGACGCGGCCTGCTCGGCCGATTTGAAGGCCGCGCCCGTGGCCCCGTACTCCGTCCACACCACCGACACCGAGCCGTCGGCGGCCACCGCGACCTGGGGGTACGCGTCCTGCGCCCCGGCGCCCGTGGCGTCGAGCCGGGCCGGCGCCGACCAGGCACCGCCCGCCCCGGTGCGCTCGGCCGCGTACACCTCGTACTGCGGGTCGACGCTGTGTGCCCACACCACGACGGTGCGGCCCGAGGGGGTGCCCGCGAGCTGGATGTCCTGGATGCGGTCGGCCGTGGCTATCTGCACCGGGGCCGACCAGGACGTGGCCCCGGCGGGCAGCACCGAGGTGCGCAGCACCGATCCGGCGGCGGCCACGTCGACCCAGGCGACGGTGACCGAGCCGTCCGGCGCCGCCAGGAGGTGCGCGTCGACGGGCGAGGACGTGTCGTACGTGGAGCTCGCCAGGGTGCGCACCGGCCCCCACTTGGTGATCCCCGCCGGACGCACCGCCACCAGGAGATCGCGCTGCGAGCGGTCGGCCGCGAGTCTGGACCAGAGGGCGACCACCGTGCCGTCCTTGGCCGTTCGGGTGTCGATCAGCGTCTGGATCGTCGTACCGTCGGTGAGCGCGTACGGCGCGCCCCACTGGTCGGTCTCGATGGCCGGGTGAGGTCCGGGGCTGGCCTCGGCGCCCGTCGTACCGAGGGCGCCGAGTGCGAGTGCGGACGTCAGCGCCGTGGTTAACACCCGCCGCAGCAGCGTGCTCCGCCGGCCGTGCCTGTTCTCTGCCACAAGTACTCCGCCTCATGCGTGGGAGGCATGCGGGGTACGCGAAGCCGCGCGTGCATGCCGCGCGAGGATAGAGAAGCCGCCCGGCTCGGGCCCAGCATGCGAGTAGCCGGGAGGTTAACAGCAGATTCGGAATCCCGAACTCCCCTGCGGGGACTAGTTTTTGTCGGCGCAGGAGGGGCTGCCAGGCTACTTGTGGGCGTGGCTTCCCACATAGAACAGCAGCCACACGAAGCCGGCGAAGACATGGGTGCCGAAGATGTAGAAGCCCGCGCGCAGGGCGATGCTGCGCTCCTGGCCCTTCTCGCTGTCGGCCACCGGCCACCTCCTTCGTCCCGTACCGCCGCGTTCCAGGGTACGGGGGAGGTGGCCCGGGGCCGATGGGACCGGCGAGTGGTCAGTCCTCGTGTGTGTAGAACACGTAGAACGACACCAGGAACATCGCGCCGCCGAAGATCGCCCCCATGCCCGACGACTTCAGCACGCTGTGGTCGGACAGGCTGTACAGGAAGCCCATCGCGGCGCCGAACAGCGTGCCGTACGCCCCCGCGCGGAGCTCGCGGGGCAGGGCGGACTGGATGCTGAGGAGGCCGATGCCCAGGCCCATCACGGCTAGACCGGACACGATGCCGAGGGCGATCTGGCCGCCGGTGATCGCGCCGCCGCCGCGCTGGTTGGCGAAGGTGTACAACCCGTAGGCCACCCCCAGGACGACGGGGACGGCGAGGACGGCCCTGCTCAGATGGTGAGCCGTGCGGTGGCTCGTGGCGGGTACCGAAGCGTGTGCGGCCATGGCAGCACTCCTTCCGCTTGCCCGGGGCGTGTGTGCGTCCCCCATATAGCCCACACCCGCGCGCGCCGATGGGCAACCCGGGATTTCGTGGACGGGTGCGCAGCTTCCTGTCGGCGGTGCTGATCGTGCTCGCGGCCGTCCTCGTCCCGCTCGGCGCGATCGCCGCCTGGGCGAAGGCGGAGATCGGCGACAGTGACCGGTACGTCGCCGCCATGGCCCCGCTCGCCGGGAACGAAGCCGTGCGCGGCGAGGTGGCCGCCAAGGTCACCGACGCGATCACGCAGAACATCGACGCGGGGCCACTCCAGGCCTCGGTGGCCTCGCTGATCGGCGGGGCCGTGCGGTCCTTCACCACCACCTCCGCCTTCCAGGGCGTGTGGAACACCGCCAACCGGGCCGCCCACGCGAGCGTCGTCTCCGCCCTCACCCACAACGGCGGCGGCAACGACGTACGCATCGATCTGGCCCCGGCGATCCAGCAGATCAAGACCGGACTGGAGGCACAGGGCGTGCCGTTCGCGAACGAGATTCCCGTGGAACACACCGACCTGACCGTCGTCGAGTCGACGAAACTCGGGCCGGTCCGCACCGTCTTCCGGTGGCTCCAACGCATCGGCGGGTGGGCGGCGGTCCTCTGTCTGGCGGCGGCGGGCGGGGCGGT
Organism: Streptomyces sp. NBC_00212; assembly: GCF_045206365.1. Classification (NCBI taxonomy): domain Bacteria; kingdom Bacillati; phylum Actinomycetota; class Actinomycetes; order Kitasatosporales; family Streptomycetaceae; genus Streptomyces; species Streptomyces sp. NBC_00212. The sequence goes on along the minus strand of NZ_CP108115.1, from coordinate 4,537,000 downwards.
GCTCGTCGCGGTGCGCCGCCGGCGCGCCCTCATCGGGGTGGGGATCGGTCTTGCCGTGGGTGCGGCGGTCCTGCACGTCCTGGTCGCCATCGGCAGGTCGCTCACGCTGGACGGGCTTCCCGCGGACTCCGACCCGTCGGCGGCGGGCGCGGTCTACGACGCGCTCACCGACTTCCTCAGCACGGCGGCGTGGGCCGTCCTCGCGTTCGGGCTCGCGCTCGCGCTCGGGGCCTGGCTCACGGGCCGGCTGTGGCGGCGAGGGCGGCCAGCCGCCGAAGGGCCCCGGCCAGGACCGGTACGGGCGGGGTCGCCAGACCGATCCTGACCGCGTCCGGCACCCGGCCGCCCACCGCGAACGCGGTCCCCGGCGTCACCGCGACCCCGAGCCGCTCGGCCGCGGCCGCCGCGAACGTCTCGGCCCGCCACGGTGCGGGCAGCTCCCACCAGCAGTAGTACGCGGCCGGGGCGCTGCGCACCCGGAAGCCGCCGAGGTACGCCCGCACCAGCTCGTGCCGGGCGGCCGCGTCGGCCCGCTTGGCCGCGCCGACCGCCTCGACGGTCCCGTCCCCGGCCCACCGCACGGCCGCCTCCAGATTGAACCGGCCCGCCGTCCAGGCCCCGGAGCGCAGAGCCCGCGCGAGCGCGTCGGCGTGGGGTTGTGGCGCCACGAGGAAGCCCGTGGTCAGGCCGGGGGCGAGCCGCTTGGAGAGGCTGTCGATGAGGATGGTGTGGGTGGGGGCGTATGCGGCCAGGGGTGGCGGGGTGGGGTCGGTGGAGGCGCCCGGGGTGGCGCCGCGCGGGGCGCTGTCGCTCGGGGAGCCGGGGGCGCCGCCCCGCGAGACGCCCGGAGCCGCGGGGCCGGGGGCACCACCCTCCGAGGCACCCGGAGCCGCGCCCTGCGGCCCACCCAGGGCCGGCGCCAGGAACGCCCACGTCGTGTCCTCGATCGCGGGCAGCCCCAACTCCCGCAACACATCGGCCAGTTGCGCCCTCCGCTCCCCGCCCATCGTCAGGGTGAGGGGATTGTGCAGGGTGGGCTGGAGGTAGACCGCGGACAGCGGGGTGCGGCGATGGGCCGCCGCGAGCGCCTGCGGGAGCACGCCCTGGGCGTCCATGGCCAGCGGCACCAGGGCGATGCCGAGTTGTTCGGCCACCGCCTTGACCAGCGGATACGTCAGCTCTTCCACGCCCAGCCGGGCACCCGGGCGGACCAGTGCGGACAGCGCGGCGGCAATCGCCTGGCGGCCGTTCCCGGCGAAGAGGACGCGGTCGGGGTGCGGCCGCCAGCCCGGGCGGGCCAGCAGCCCCGCCGCGGCCTCGCGGGCCTGCGCCGTGCCGTCGGCGGCCGCCGGGCGGGTGGCCCCGGTGAGGACGTCCGGCCGCAGCAGACCCCCGAGCGACCTCGCCATCAGCTCCGACTGACCTTCCACCACCGGGTAGTTGAGCTCCAGGTTCACCGGCGTACGCCCACTGTCCTCCGCGAGGACCGAGCCGGGGTGCGGCGGGGCGGCCCGTACGAACGTGCCGCGCCCGACCTCCCCCACCACCAGGCCCCGGCGGCCGAGTTCCCCGTACACCCGGATCGCGGTGGAGACGGCGATGCGGCGGCGGCGCGCGAAGGCCCGCTGGGTCGGCAGCCGGTCGCCCGGCCTGAGCGCCCCGGACTCGATCTCCCCCGCGACCTCGTCGGCCACCCTGCGATAGTCCACGCCCCGCCTCCTTCACCCGCGTAAGGCGTCACCTGTGTAAGGCGTCACCGCCTAAAGCCTCGATTGCACCGAGAGCAAAGAGACTATTGCACCGACGAGTTGCCCACACCTAGCCTCCTCACCATGTCCCGCACCTACACCGACGAGGGCACGGGCGACGCCCTGCTGCTCGTCCACGGCCACCCTTTCGACCGCACCATGTGGGCCCCGCAGCTCGCGGAGTTCTCCCGTACGCACCGGGTCGTCGCCCCCGACCTGCGCGGCTACGGCAGCGCACCCGTCGTCCCCGGAACCGGCACCACGCTGCTCTCCGACTTCGCCGAGGACGTCCGGGCGCTCGCGGACGCGCTCGGCATCGAGCGGTTCACGCTCGGCGGGCTCTCCATGGGCGGCCAGATCGTCATGGAGTGCTACCGGCTCTTCCCCGAGCGGATCAGCGGGCTCGTCCTCGCCGACACCTTCCCCGCCGCCGAGTCCCCCGAGGGCAGAGCCGCCCGCAACGCGATGGCCGACCGGCTGGTGCGCGAAGGCATGAAGGGCTTCGCGGACGAGGTTCTGGACAAGATGGTCGCGCCGTACGCGGACGAGGCCGTACGGGCCCACGTGCACCGCATGATGACCTCCACTCAGCCCGAGGGCGCGGCGGCGGCCCTGCGCGGCCGGGCCCAACGCCCGGACTACCGGGCCCTGTTGACGGCCATCGACGTCCCCACCCTGGTGGTCGTGGGCCGGGACGACACGTACACCCCGGTCGCGGACGCGGAAGCGATGCACGCGGCGATCGGCACCGCTTCTAACCCGAGCGTCTCGACCCCGAGCGTCTCGAACCCGGCCGTCTCGACCCTGACCGTCGTCGAGTCGGCCGCCCACATGCCCAATCTGGAGCAGCCCGCCGTCTTCAACGCAGCCCTCCACGGCCTCCTCGACCGGGTGGCGGCGCGGGCAAAGGCTTGAGCAACCGTGCCGGGCGGGGGCCCGTCTTTGAGGGAGGATGCGAGCGCTGTGACCAGCTAGCGGGAGGCAGACCGCCTTGGACACCTCGGGCACCACGACCGTGCCGGCCTCGACGGCGGCTTCGGAGGTACGGCGCGGGCATCCCTGGCGGGTGGTGTCCGCGCTGGCCGGGGCGCTCCTGCTTGCCGGGGTCAGTGTGGTGGTGGGGTGCCGGGCCGCCGACTCGGACGGGGTCACGCCCGTGCCGCAGGCCCTCGCCTTCCTGCCCTGGCTGCTCGTGCCCGGCGGCGCGGGGCTCGCGCTGGCGGCGCTCGGGCGGTGGCGCACCGGCATGGTCTGGGGCGTCGCGGTCCTCGCGGTCACCGGCTGGTACACCCAGCCGTACGGCGCCGACACGACCACGCCGAAGGGCCCGATCCTGGCGGAGTTCAAAGTCCTCACGTCCAACACCGAGTTCGGCTGGGCGACGGACGATCTGATCGCCACGGCTCTGCGCGAGAAGCCCGACCTCGTGTTCGTCGAGGAGTGCAGCTTCCGCTGCTCCGACGCGCTCGCCCGGGACCTGCCGAAGGCCGACTACCCGTACCGCGATGTCGTACGCGAGGACGGTTCCGCCGGATCGGCGATCCTGAGCCGGTTTCCGCTGAAGCCGGCCGAGCCCATCGAGTCGGTGATGGCGATGCCCGGCGCGGTGGTCACCATCGGCGGCCGGGACGTACGGCTCCAGCTCGCACACCCCTCGCCTCCGCTGCCCGGCGACGACGGCAAATGGCGTCAAGAGCTGGGCAGGACAAGGGAGTTCGCGAAGTCGACGAAGGGGCAGCCGGTCATCCTGGCCGGGGACTTCAACGCCACCCAGGACCACGCCCTGTTCCGCTCGGTGCTCGACGAGGGCGCCCTGCACGACAGCGCCCGGCTCACCGGGCAGTCGCACACCTGGTCCTGGCCCGCCGACCGCACCACCCCGCTGCGCACCCAGATCGACCACGTCCTGGTGAACGGCGACGCCTTCAAGGCGACGTCCGCGCGCTTCCTGAAACTGCGCGGCACCGACCACCGCGCGCTGCTCGTGGGGCTCAGCCTGTACGGCGGCTGACACATCGGCCTGGACGGCTGTGGCGCCGACATGCGGGCCCCGTCCCGGCGGGTCAGGATCGTAGGAGCCGAGAGGGACGACGGTTTCGTGGATGATCCGGAAGCGGCGGCACATCGAGATGGTCGAATTCGAAAAAATTATCCACAGGCTGTGGACAACATTTACGGTTTCGTTGGCCGCCCCGTTTGCACCAAGTGATCTTTTTACGGTGTCGTGTGGTCATGGCTGATCAGAAGCGGGCGGGGGACGGCGCACGGCAGGGGCGGCTCTCGCCGCCGGAATGGCTCATCGGGGGGCTGCGGCCCGCCCCCACCCCCATCCCCTGGCCGGCCGTCGCCCGCGCCGCGATCGCGATGGCCGCGCCGCTGGCCGTGGGCATGGCGACCGGGCAGAGCGCGTACGGCGCACTCGCCTCCATGGGCGCGCTCAGCGGGGTCATCGGCGACACCGCCGACGCGTACCGGATGCGGATCTTCAACATCGCCGTGCCGCAGCTGTTCGGCGCGCTCGGCGTGACCGTGGGCAGCCTCGTCTTCGGGCACGGCTGGCTCGCTGTCGCCGCCCTTACGCTCGTGGCGCTGGCCTCCGGGATGATCTCCACGATCGGCGCGGTCGCCTCCGTCTCCGGGCTGCTGCTCCTCCTGAACGCCGTCGTCGGCGCGGGCCTGCCCATGCCGGGCCCTTGGTGGAAGGCGCCGCTGCTGCTCAGCCTCGGCGGCCTGTTCGTGCTGCTCCTGAGCCTGCTCGGCTGGCCGCTGCGGCGTACCGAACCCGAACGGGCCGCCGTCGCCGGGACCTATCGCGCGGTCGCCGAAGCGATCGAGGCCGCCACGACCGACGCGTACGACACCAGACGCCAGGACGTCACCCAGTCCCTCAACACCGCCTACGACCTGGTGCTCGCCCGCCGGGCGCGCGAACACGGCCGCCGCGAGGAGCTGGTGCGCCTCCTCGCCCAGCTCAACGTCGTCATCCCGATCGTCGAGGCGGCACCCGCCGTGCACCTGCGCGGCTGGGGCGTGGACTCCGCGATCCCCACCGCCGTACGGCAGTTGGCGGACGCGATCGAGGAGGGCCGCACCGGCGCGGTCGAACCGGATCTGCCCGCGCCCGCGACGCCGGCCGAGCGGGCCCTGGACACCGCGCTGCGCCACGCCTTCGCCGTCGTGCACAACCCGGACGTCGACCACTCCAACATCGACGACCGCCTCGGCCGCCCCGCCGCCCTGCGCATCCGCTTCCGCCGCGCGGCCCGCAACGTCCTGCTCTCCGGCGCCTCCTGGCGCTACGGACTCCGCCTCGCCCTGTGCATCGGGCTCGCCCAGGCCCTTGTCTCGGTGGTCCCGGTGGAGCGCTCGTACTGGGTCGCGCTGACCATCGTCTTCGTCCTCAAGCCCGACTTCGGCTCGGTCTTCGCACGCGCCCTGATGCGGGCGGTCGGCACGGCGGGCGGGCTCGTCATCGCGGCGGCCGTCCTCGCGGAGGTGTCGCGCGGCTGGTGGGACGTGCCGGTGATGATGCTGCTCGCGGCGCTGATCCCCGCCTTCTCCGCGAAGGGGTACGCCTTCCAGACCGCGGCCATCACCCCGGTGATCCTCCTCCTCTCGGACGTCCTCAACCACCAGGGCTTCAACCTGGTCCTGCCCCGCCTGTGGGACAGCCTCATCGGCTGCGCGATCGCGCTGGTCGCGGGCTATCTGCTGTGGCCCGAGAGCTGGCACACCCGGATCGGCACCCGGCTCGCGGACGCGGTGGCGGCGACCGCGGAGTACGTGGAGTACGCGTTCTCCGCCGGGGACGACCGGGCCGAACGGGTCCGGCACCGGCGCCGCCTCTACCGCGACCTGTCGACGGTACGGAGCGAATTCCAGCGGGCGCTGACGGAGCCGCCGCCGATGGGCGCCCGGGCCGCGGCGTGGTGGCCGCTGGTCGTCGCGGTCGAGCGGATCGTGGACGCGACCACCGCGGCGCGGGTGCGGGTGAACCACGGCGCGGACGCGCCGGCGGCGGGCGAGGTCACGGAGATCGCTGCCGAGCTGCGGGAGCTGGCGGAGGGGTTGCGGGAGAGCGTGACGCTGGTGGAGGTGCGGGCGGATCTCTCGGGGGACGAGGAGTCCGTGCTGGCCCCACTGAGACAGGAGGTACGTGCGGCCCGAGCCATCGCGTCCCCCACCCCCTAGCCCTGGGGCAGGCTGAAATGCCTGGTGCGGGCCAGCACCGACCCTGCCAGGGGCGCGGGGCTGTGACATTGTGCGGCTCCGCCGCGTGGGCGCGAGCAGCCACCCACGGTCCGCAGACCGAAGGAGCCGCACGCCCAGCGGGGCAACGCTTCAGAAGAGGGGCAACTGGCCCGGGAACGCGGGGAGTTCGAACCCGTCCAGGGTTCGTTGGGAAGCGTCCGCGGGGGCCCGGCGCTTCGAGCCCGGGCAGAGCGTCAGCTCGCCGGACAACTCCCGCGTACGCGGATCGTGGCGCACGAACTTGCCCGCCACCACGGCAACGGCACGGCCGCAGGACGGGCAAGAACGACGGGGAGAGACGCTGGGCATCCCCCCATGCTGCCAGAGGCCTACGCGGCCGGCTTGACCGCCGAGGCGAGCCCGTTGGCCCACAGGCTGTTCACACGGGACTTCTCCGTGCTGTTCGGGTACGCGTTGCGGCACGACGTGCCGGGCCCGCCGCCGGACATGAGCTCGCTGCACGGCCCCGAGTAGTGGTCGGGAAGCCCGAGCACGTGCCCGGTCTCGTGCGCGACGACCCGCACCGAGTAGTACTGCTGGTTCTGGCCGTAGTCCAGGAAGATGTAGCCGTTGCCGTGCCCGTCGGTCGAGGCGTACGAACCGTTCTGCGGGTCGTCGCCCTCCCGGTACTGGAAGTCCGCACCGGAGTTGCTCTCGGCGAGGCGGACGTTCTGGACGGAGGAGTTCCAGATCTGTGCGGCCTGCGATATCTGAGAGGTGAAGCTGGGGGCGTCGGCGGTGCTGTACGTCACGGTCACGGCGGCCGCGAGCGGGTTGGCGGCGCGCTTCTTGGCGACCGACTTCATGACCGCGTCGTAGAACGCCTGGTCGTTCGCGGCGGAGTGCTTGCCCGCGGCGGTGTAGTGCGCGGCCGAGGTGGGAGCCGCCGAGGTGGGGGTGGCCGCGGTGGCGGGGATGGCGCCGAAGCCGGCGAGGGCCAGGCCCAGCGCGGTGGTCACGGCAAACGTGCGGGAGTGCCTCATGGGGGGGGTTACCAATCCGTCGGGGATCCGCGCCCGGCTGGGTGGGCCGGCCGCGGGTGGGGGCTCTGCTGATCGGTGACCCGGGGGGCGCGCTGTGGCGCCGTCCCGGTGATTGGTGATTGTGGAGGCCACGGCGGCGTACGGGAATGATGTCGATCTGCGATAACTCCCGCGTATCAGTGTGGTTTTGGTCATCTGGTGCGATGACTTAGTACGCCCTAACCTCAGCCCATGGAGCTGGAGGTGAGACATCTGCGGGTGCTGTGCGCCATCGCCGACGCCGGCAGTCTGCACGGCGCCGCACGAGCGCTCGGCACGAGCCAGCCCGCCCTCACGACCCAACTGCGGCGCATCGAGAACACGTTGGGCGGGCGGCTCTTCTCGCGCGAGCGGACCGGCTGTGTGCCCACGGTTCTGGGCCGCGGCGTGGTCGGCCGGGCCCGTCCGCTCCTCGCCTCGCTGAGCGCGCTGGTCACCGACACCCGGGCCGCGGCCGCCCGCGCGGCCAAAGGCGACCGGCTGCGCATCGGCTCCACCGCGAGCCGCGCGATCCCCGGCTGGCTGCGCCGCCTGCGGGAGCGCCTGCCCGGCACGGAGACGGAACTCCAGGTGGCGGTTTCGGCCACCGCGCTGCTGCGCCAAGTCGCGGCGGGCGAGCTGGACGTGGCGTTCGTACACGAAGTGGAAGGCTGCCCGCTGCGCATCCCGCCGGGCCTGGACATCCGTACGCTCGTGGAGCGCGAGCCCCAGTTCGTGTGCCTGGCGGTCGACCATCCGGCGGCCCACCGGCCCGTCGTGGACCTGGCCGACCTGGCCGCCGACCAGTGGATGGTCGACCCCAGCGTGGACGGCGAATGGGAGGGCCTGCGCCGCGTCCTCAACGCGGCTGACCTCAACCCCCGTGTCCTGCACGGCGATTACCTGACGGCCGCGGGCCTGGTCGCGACGGGCGAGGTCGTCACCCTGTGCCAGCCCACCTCGCGCCCCCGCTCCGACATGGCCGTACGCCCCCTGCGCGACGACCCGCTGGGAGTACGGCTGCTCTTGGCGGTCCGCAGCGGGGCGTACGGAGGTGAACTGGCCGGGGTGGGCAAGGACTTGGAGTCGGCGTACTGGGAGGCGGCCTCCCACTCACCCGCGTACAGGGCGTGGTTGGAAGAGCGGGGCCGCCCCTAACGGCCCTCTCGCATGCCTCAGCAGCCAGACGTCCAAGTATGAGACCCACCCTGGTCGTTGGCGCTCCGGCTGTACCCGACCTCCTGCCCGGGTGCGAGACAGATGGTGACCCGGCCGAGCAGCTCACGCCCCTCGTGCACCTGGACGTGGTCCTTGACCCCGGGCCCGGAGATGCCGTGGTTCGCCCACGACGAGTCGTGCTTGAACATGTCGCCCTCCCACCAGTGGTCGTCGCCGCTGTGCTCGATCTTCATGCCCTGGAAATTGGCGTCCGTCCAGACGCAGAAGAACCCGCTGCGGCAGGGTGCGGACGCCTGGGCGGCGGTGGAGGAGGTGACCAGAACACCTCCGACGGAAATGAGGGTGGCGGCGAGGAGGGCGGCGATGCGCTTCATGGGGACGGTTCTCCTGTCGTCGGTCGGTTGTTCAGCAGGGCGGTGGCTTGGGACAGCGCGTGGGCGCGCAGCCGCTCGAAGTCGGCGATCTCGGCGGGGTGGCGGGCGCGGACCTCGGCGAGGGTCTGGTGGTTGTGGTCGGCCTCGGGCTTGAGGTTGTTCACGATCACGGACGCCCGGAACCAGCCCGGCTGATCCCCGTAGAGCCGCTGCTGAGCGGCGGCGAGACAGCCGTCGGTGTGGGTGCGTACGACGTATCCGGTGGGCAGGTTGACGGACAGCTGGGCCGGGCCGGTACCGAAGAGCGCGGCGCTGACCCTCTGCTGCTGCCCGGGGGACGGGCTCTGCCCCGGCCGGGGCGCCACGAGCCCCTGACCGCTGAGGCAGCGTTCGGTGAGCCGCTGGGTGGCGGCCTTGATGACGTCGTCGGAGTCGGGGCGATGCTGCGGCGGGGCGGGAGCAGAGCACCCCACCGCCAGGAACAAGGACACGGCGAGAAGCGACAAGCCCCTCGCACGAACGGAACTCATCGACGGATCAGCCCGGCTCGCACCCCATCTTGTTGTCACTCACCCCGTCGAACTTGGTGGCCCAGGCGGTCCAGTCGTTGTCGTAGTCGCCCGGCAGGATCGCCCGGTAGAGGCACCCGCCGCCGCCCTGGTGGCTGATGGCGTAGACGGTGACGCTCGCGTGCGAGTCGAAGGAATAGGCCCGCCGTTTGATCCGGGGATCGGCCTCGCGATACCCCGGCGGCTTGTAGGCCCAGGCCCCGCCGTTCCCCATCTGATCGGGCCCGGCCCAGAAGTAGACCTGCCCGGCCGGGACGGCATGGGCTTCGGGAGCGTGGGCCGTGGTGGCGTGGCCGACCGGCACGGCCTGGGCGGCCGGAACCAGCGCGGCGGCGAGGATGGACGCGAACAAGGCGGATTCGAGGGCGAGTTGACGCATGCGGAGGTCCCCCAGGTGACGAGAGCAAAGCGAGCGTGCTCACACTCCCCCACGGTTTGCGCCCCTATGCCCGCTATCACCCGGACGGGTGACGGAGCCCTTCCCGAGTCGTGCGACGCCTTGACGATCATGAACATCAGGGCGCCCGTCCGGCGGACGTCCGTTCCCCGCGGCCGGGATAGCCGAGGGGCCCGCTCCGGCGACTACGATGCGGTCGGCTTCGGGTTGTTGGAGTACTGCAAAGCCCGGGGTTTCTGACATACCGCCATATGTCGTGCCGTCAAAGGATGTTCGGGCCATGAGCAGCAGCACCGGTGGCAGAGGGCTTCAGCCCAACGTACTGTCCACGTTCGACACCGTTGTCATGGCGGTCGCGGGCAGCGCGCCCGCCTATTCACTGGCCGCCACCACCTCCGTGCTCGTGGGCGCCGTCGGGCTCGCCAGTCCGGCGGCGCTGCTCTACTGCGCGATCCCCATGCTCGGCATCGTGCTCGCCTTCGGGCGGCTCGGGCGGATCGACGTCAACGCGGGGGCCGCCTATTCCTGGGTCGGGCGCACCCTGCATCCCTTTCTCGGGTTCATCAGCGGGTGGGCGCTCGTCGTCGCGGCCACCCTGTTCATGGTGGCCGGCTCGCTGCCCGCCGGGCAGATGACCCTCGGTCTCTTCGACCCTGCCCTCGCACATAACACCGCTCTGGCTACGGCCACTGGCGCCGGGTGGTTTTTGCTGATGCTGGGTGTGGTGCTGGGCGGTGCCCGGCTCTCAGCGAAGGCCCAACTCATCATCTCCGGCGTCGAGTTGGTGATTCTCGGCGGGTTCTGCGTCGGGGCGCTCGTTCACGTCGCTGAGGGTGGCGGGGTCGTTCCCTTCGACTGGGGGTGGCTCGGGTTCGGGCACTTCGACGGGGTGTCCGGGTTCGCCGCGGGCACCCTGATCGCCGCGTTCTACTACTGGGGCTGGGACGTCACCAGCAACCTCAGCGAGGAGACCCGCGACAGCCGGCGCACCGCCGGGCTCGCCGCGCTGGTCGGGGTCGGCATCGTCTTCGCCCTGTTCGTCGCCTTCACCGTCGCCGTGAACGTGCTGCTCACCAGCGGCGAGATCGCGGCCGGGCAGTCCAACGTCCTGGCCCTGCTCGGCGAACGCGTCTGGCCCGGCGCCGGCGGCAAGCTCATGGTGCTCGCCGTGGTCCTCTCCACCATCGCCACCCTGGAGACCACCCTCATCCAGGTCACCCGCTCCCTGTTCGCGATGGGCCGCGACCGTACGATGCCGGGCGGGCTCGGCGCCGTACACCGGCGGTGGAACACGCCCTGGGTCGCGATCCTCGTCGTCGGCGCGGTGGCACTGCTGCTGTTCGTCGCCTCCAACGCGCTCGGCTCCGTGCAGGACATCATGTCCGACGCGCTCGCCGCGATCGGCCTCCAGACCACCCTGTACTACGGCCTCGCCGGGCTCGCCGCGGTCGTCGCGTACCGCAGGACGCTCACCGAATCCCTCAGCTCCTTCCTGCTCGGCGGGGCCTGGCCGCTGCTCGGCTCGGTGTTCATGTTCTGCGTGTTCGGCGCCTCGCTGACCCGGCTCAGCGGCGCCGCCGTCGCGATCGGCATCGGCAGCCTGCTCGCGGGCCTGGTCCCCATGCTCTGGTACTGGCGGCGGGGCAGCGCGTACTACCGCCCCGCCCGGCTGGACGCGACCCGTTCGTTCGAGGCCGGTACCGGGCTCCCCAACTCCCGTACGAAAACGTCCAGTTACGCCAACACCGGGCACCCCACCGACTTCTGAGAGGCGGTACGCGCATGGCAGCACTGGGCCGCCGGTCCCACCGGAAGACGGCCATACGCTTCGACGCCGACCTCGGCGACCGGGCGCTCACCGTCGCCCGGCACGACATCGTCATCGGCCGCTGGCAGGGCGTACGCGACCTGCTGCGGGCCACCGGCGACGACTGGGCGCTGCGCACGCACCGGATCCGGGCGCTGGCGAACGCCGCGGCCGGGTCGACCGTCGTCGAGGCCTGGCGGGCCGCCGAGCCGGACAGTCCGGACGCGGCGGTGCTGCGGGCGGCCACCGAGGTGACCCGCGTCTTCAACGGCGCCATCGCGGCCGGACGCGGCGCCGGAACCGACCGCGACCGCATCGACGTCGCCGTCATGGCCTGCCTCAGCGCGGCCGACGCCCGCCCCGCCGACCCGACACCGTGGGCCTCCCTGCTCACCGTGGTGCGGCTGTACGAGGGCGGGGTCTCCCGGCGCGAACTGCGCGGCTGGTGGGACGAGTTGCGGCGGCGCGACCCGTACCACCTCGAAGGGCACGTCCAGATGCTGCGGTACTTCTCCGCGCGCTGGCACGGTACGCACGGCTCGATGTACGACTTCGCGCGGGACGCGGCGGGGGCGGCCCCGGCCGGGTCCCCGCTTCCGGTGCTGGTCCAGATCGCCCGGGTCGAGGAGTACCGGTACGTCTCCGATGCCGCGAAGGGGCGGGCCGTGCGGGGGTTCGGGCAGCACTGGAATCACGAGCTCGCCGTGACCGAGCTTCGGCGTACCTACGACCGCTGGCTGGGCGGGCGGCCCCCGGGGCCCATTCGCGCGTCCGAGGCGGCGGAGCTCAACTACCTTGCGCACGCCGCGTGTTGCGCGGGGCTCACGCGTGAGGGGGTGGCGCTGGTCGGGTTGCTCGGGGAGCGGGTTGCCTTGGTGCCCTGGGTGTATACGGGGGATCCGGCTTCTCAGATCGTCCGCTGGCGCGGGCAGGGTGGGGGCGGGTACTGAGGGCGGGGTCACTCGCGTTTCGGGTGCGGGTCGGCTGTGGCTGGGCGCTCCCCCAAGTTCTCGGCTCCGCTCGAACAGGGGGGACCCCCATCGCGGCGGAGCCGCACAATGTCACAGCCCCGCGCCCCTAACCCCTTTTCGACCGCGGACCGTGCTGGGTTGCTCGCGCAGTTCCCCGCGCCCCTGTAGGGCACCCAGTACTGCCGGTCGCGCCCACGCGGCGGAGCCGCACAATGTCACAGCCCCGCGCCCCTGTAGGGCACTCAGTACCGGCTCGGTGCGGCCACGCGGCGGAGCCGCACAATGTCACAGGCCCGCGCCCCTTTGGACGCGGAACCGGCCCCTTCCGGGAAAGCGTCCGCCGGGTCGCTAACCTTACGTATCCGTGCTGGCCAGGGATCTGATCCCGAAACTGGCGCAGTGCGGTACGTATCGCACCCAACTCATGCGAAAGGCCTCGCCCATGGGCATTCGGAGCTTGCTGCGCAAGGTGTTCGGACGCGATCGCGCGGAGCGTGCCGAGCCGACGGCGGCTTCCGTACCGCCCCAGACGGAACGCACCCCGCAGGCCGTCGAGGCACCGGTCACCACCGAGGCCGCCGCGCCTTCCGTTCCGGCCCCGGCGGAAGAAGTCGTCCTGTCCTCGGCGGAGGAACTCGTCGCCGCCGCCTTTGACGGACCGCGCCCGCCCGCGTCCTCGTCCGACTCCGACTCCGACTCCGGCACCGACGCTGGGTCCGGGGCCGATTCCGAGTCCGAGTCCGACACTGTTGGTTCCCTCGGCTCCTCGAACGCCGTCGTCGAGTTGCCTCAGCCCCGTACGGAGGCGAAGCCCGAGCCGGTGGCTGAGCCCGAGCCGGTCATTGAGCCCGTGCCGGTGGAGGAGCCGGAGGCCGTCGCCCCCGAGCCCGAGCCCGTCGCGGTCAAGGCGGAAATCGCCCCCATCGCCGAGCCGGAGCCGGAGCCGGGGCCGGACCCCGCGCCGGAGCCCGAGCCCACCCAGCCCGAGCCCGTCGTCGAACCCGAGCCCGTGACGGCAGTGGCGGAAGTCGCCCCTGAGCCGATCGAGGCCGAGGCCGAAGCCGAACCCGTCTCCGAGCCCACCCCGGCCGGAGCCGAGCCGGCTCCCAAGCCCGCCCTCTCCGCCGCCAAGGTCAAATCCCGGGCGCCCGGGCTCTCCGGGGCCTACAAGGCGGCCGGGGCCGCGCTCAAGAAGGCCGGGCTCTCCGGGGCTCGCGCCAAGGTGTACCTCGTGCTCGACCGGTCCGGGTCCATGCGGCCCTACTACAAGGACGGCAGCGCGCAGGGGCTCGCCGAGCAGGTGCTCGCGCTCGCCGCGCACCTCGACGAGGACGCCACCGTGCACACGGTGTTCTTCTCGACCGACATCGACGGGTCCGTCGACCTCGCCCTCGACTCGTACGACGGGGTTGTCGACGAGACGCACGCCGGGCTCGGGCGGCTCGGGCGGACCAGTTACCACCGGGGTGTCGAGGAGGTCGTCGAGCACGTCGAGAAGGCGGGGCACGAGGGGCCCGTGCTCGTCGTGTTCCAGACCGACGGCGCCCCCGACGCCAAGCTGCCCGCGCGCCAAGCGCTCGCGGACGTCGCCGACAAGGCCCTGTACTGGCAGTTCGTCGCCTTCGGTGAGGACGACTCCAAGGCGTTTGATTTTCTGCGTACCGCCGAAGCCGACCACGCGCACGTCGGGTTCTTCCACGCCGGGCCCGCACCCCGCGAGCTGAGCGACGCCGAGGTCTACCAGGGGCTGCTCAGCTCGTTCCGCCCCTAGTCCCTAACCTCTAGTACGCGTAGTACGCGGCCGAGGCGCCTTCGGGAGCGAGACGGTCACGGCCAGCCCGCCCTCGGCGCCGGGCTCCGCCGTGGCCGTTCCGCCGTGCGCCACCGCGATGGAGCGCACGATGGACAGGCCCAGGCCCGCCCCCGGGCCCATCCGGTCGCGGCCCTCGCCCCGCCGGAAGGGCTCGAACAGGGCCGGGATCTCGTCCTCGGCGACCACGGGCCCGGCGGGGTTGGTCACCACGAGCCGGCCGCCGTACACGGTGACCTCCACCGCCCCGCCCGGTTCGTTGTAGGTGACCGCGTTGGCGAGGAGGTTCGCGGTCAGGCGGGCGAGCAGCGCCCGGTTGCCCCGCACCACAGCGGGAGCCGCGTCCACCTTGACCGTGTCGTAGCGCGCCGCCTCCTCCCGTACGACCTCCGCGAGGTCCACCTCCTCGCGCTGCTCCAGGCCCCGCTCGCTGCGGGCCAGCATCAGAAGCCCCTCGATGAGCTGCTCGCTGCGCCGGTTGTTGTCGAGCAGGGTGCCGCGGGTGCGCTCGATGTCGGCGGGGCCGGGCTCGCCGTCGAGGCCGATCTGGATCGCGGCGCGCTGGGTGGCGAGCGGGGTGCGCAGTTCGTGCGAGGCGTTGGCGATGAAGCGGCGCTGGCTGTCGAAGGCGGCTTCGAGCCGGCCGAGGAGGTCGTCGATCGTGTCGCCGAGTTCTTTCAGCTCGTCGTCGGGTCCGGCGGCACCCACCCTCTCGTGCAGATTGCTCGCCGTCAGCTTGCGGGCCCGCGCCGTCATGACGTGTACGGGACGAAGCAGCCGGCCCGCGGTCCACCAGCCGACCACGACCGCGAGCAACGCGATCGCGACCAGCGCGAGGGTGGACCACAGGGCGGTCTGGCTGGACGCGGCGTCACTGACGTCGGAGGTGACCCGGTAGACGGTCAGCGGTTCGAGGGGCGTGGTGCGGCCCTTGTAGGCGGACACGCCGGGCACCTGGAGGGTGGTCGCGCGGGTCGCGATCGCGGTCGCCTGCTCTTCGGTGCCGGCCCGCGAGAGCAGGTTGACGACGGCGAGGAGCGCCGCGCCGAGTACCAGGAAGACGCCGCCGAAGATCAGCGCTATACGGGTCCTGATCACCGGGCCGGGCCCCTCACAACGAGTACCCCACGCCCTGGACGGTACGGATCAGCGGGGGCTCGCCGAGCTTTCCGCGCAGCTTGCTCATGGCGACGCGTACGGCACCCGTGAAGGGGTCCGCGTTGGCGTCCCAGGCGCGCTCCAGGAGCTCCTCGGCGGAGACGGTCGCGCCGTCGGCCTCCAGGAGGATCTGGAGCACCGCGAACTCCTTGGGCGAGAGGTCGAGCTCCTGGCCGTCGCGGTGCGCGGTGCGCCGCACGGTGTCCAGGCGCAGCCCGTGCCGTTCCAGGACCGGCGGGACCGGGCGGGCGCTGCGGCGCCGCAGCGCCCGCACTCGTGAGACCAACTCGGGGAACTCGAAGGGCTTGCCCAGGTAGTCGTCCGCGCCCAGGTCCAGGCCCTCGACCCGGTCCTCCATGGAGGCGGACGCGGTCAGCATGAGGATGCGGGTGCGGGAGGCGTCGGCGACCAGGCGGCGGGCCACCTCGTCGCCGTGCACGCGCGGCAGGTCCCGGTCGAGCACCACCACGTCGTAGTCGTGCAGCCCCAGGTACGCGAGGGCCGCGTCCCCGCTGTAGACCGTGTCCACGGCGAAGCCGGCCCGCCGCAGCCCGGTGGCGACGAGCTCGGCGAGGACCTCCTCGTCCTCGGCGACCAGTACCCGCATGTTCTCGTCCTTCGTGTGCACGTGCCCCCTTCCGTCCCAGGATGCGTCCTTGCTACGACAACGGGTGTTTCGCAAACCTCTCCGCGGCGTCGAAGGCGTCCGCCATCCGGACATCCCGGGCGGGCACGGATGCGACGGCCGATAGGATTCCGCGCATGCCTTCGCCGACGTACTACGTTTCGACGCCCATCTACTACGTCAACGATGCCCCGCACCTGGGCCACGCCTACACCACCGTCGCCGGTGACGTGCTCACCCGCTGGCACCGCCAGCGCGGCGAGAAGGTCTGGTACCTGACGGGCACGGACGAGCACGGCCAGAAGATCATGCGCACGGCCGAGGCGAACGGCGTCACCCCGCAGGAGTGGTGCGACAAGCTCGTCGGCGAGGCGTGGCAGCCTCTGTGGGAGCACCTGAACATCGCCAACGACGACTTCATCCGCACCACCCAGAAGCGGCACACCGACCGGGTGCAGGAGTTCGTCCAGGACCTGTACGACAAGGGCGAGATCTACAAGGGCGGCTACGAGGGCCCGTACTGCGTGGGCTGCGAGGAGTACAAGCTCCCCGGCGACCTGATCAAGTCCGAGGACGGCAGCACCGAGCTGTGCGCCATCCACAAGAAGCCGGTGGAGCTCCTCAAGGAGGAGAACTACTTCTTCAAGCTCAGTGAGTACGGTCCGAAGCTGCTTGAGTTCTACGAGGCGAACCCGGGCTTCATCCAGCCCGAGTCGGCCCGCAACGAGGTGCTCAACTTCGTGCGGAAGGGCCTCCAGGACCTGTCCATCTCGCGGTCGACCTTCGACTGGGGCGTGCCGGTGCCGTGGGACACCGAGCACGTGATCTACGTGTGGGTGGACGCGCTGCTCAACTACGCGACGGCCGTCGGGTACGGCGCCGACCAGGCGCGGTTCGAGGAGATCTTCCCCGCCGACGTGCACCTCGTCGGCAAGGACATCCTGCGCTTCCACGCCATCATCTGGCCCGCGATGCTGATGGCCAACGGGCTTCCGATGCCGGGCCGGGTGGCCGCGAACGGCTGGCTGATGGTCGGCGGCGAGAAGATGTCGAAGTCCAACCTGACCGGCATCAAGCCGCAGGACCTGACCTCGCACTTCGGCGTCGACGCCTACCGCTGGTACTTCCTGCGGGCCATCGCCTTCGGCCAGGACGGCTCGTTCTCCTGGGAAAACTTCACCGCCCGCTACACCTCCGAACTCGCCAACGACTACGGCAACTTGGCGTCCCGCGTTGCCGCGATGGTCGGCAAGTACTTCGGCGGCGAGCTGCCCGCGGCCATCGCCGACGGCGACGCCGAGAAGGCCGTCCACGACGGTCTGGCGAAGGCCGCGGCCGAGGCCGACCGGCGCATCGGTGACGAACTCGACTTCCAGGGCGGCATCCTGGCCGTCTTCGACTTCGTCAAGCAGGTCAACGGCTATCTCACGGAGCAGGAGCCGTGGAAGGTCGCCAAGGACGACTCCGTCGAGGGCAGGGCCCGCCTCGCGACGATCCTGTACACGGCGGCCGAGTCGCTGCGCGGGGTCGCCGTCCTGCTCAACTCCGTGATGCCGGACACCTCGCAGAAGCTGTGGGACTCGCTCGGCGCGGAGGCCCCGCTCGGCTCGCTCGCCGAACAGCGCGTCCAGGACGCGGGCACATGGGGCGCGCTGCCCGCCGGCGCGACGGTCACCAAGGGCGCGGTCCTCTTCCCGCGCCTTGAGGAGAAGCCCGCGTAAGGCGTTGAGGTACGTACGTACGGTGCGGCGCGTGCGGTGAAGTACGTACGGTGCGGGGCCCGGGGTCTGGTGATCCCGGGCCCCGCACCTCTTTTCCTGACGACTTCGATCCTTCTTGGCCGGATTGGTGGCTCATTCAACGGTTGTTGATTCGCTGTTGATCGGGCCCGACCAGAGTGAGCCGGTCGATACGCACGGGGAGAGGGAAAGGACAGGGAAATGCCATTGCTCGCGAATCGTGTCACGGTGACCGTTCACGCCTCCGATCCGCTGAGCCGGGCAGGGGTCATCAGCCACCTGCAGCATCAGCCCACCGTCGAAGTCCTGCGCGACGCCCGGGAGACCCGCGAGACGGACGGCCGCCCGGCCGACCCCGCGGTCGCCGTCATGCTCGTCGACCAGGTCGACGACTCGGCCTCCGCGGAACTGCGCCGCGTCGTGCGCGGCGGCGAGCAGCGCGTGGTGCTCATAGCCCGCGAACTGCGCGAACCCGATCTGCTGACCGTCGTCGAATACGGGGTGCGCGCCATCCTGTGGCGCCATCAGGCCACCGAACAGCGCCTGTTGAAGGCCGTGCACAGCGCGGCGCGCGGCGAGGGCGAGCTGCCGCCGGACCTGATCAGCCGGCTCCTCGTGCAGGTCGGCCGGCTGCGCCGCTCGGAGACCACCTCCGCCTCCGCCGGATCCTCCTCGACCGCGCCGCTGTTCGGCATGGCGCCCCGCGAGGTCGACGTCCTTCGCCTGGTCGCCGAGGGCCTGGACACCCGGCAGATCTCCGAGAAGCTCGCCTACTCGGAGCGGACCGTCAAGAACATCCTGCACGCCCTCATGACCCGCCTTCAGCTCACCAACCGCGCACACGCCGTGGCGTACGCGCTGCGCGAGGGCTACATCTAGCGGGCCCGGGGCCATCTGACGGCCCTGACCGCTCAACCGCCGCCGGTGCGAACTGACTCCGACGGCATCCGATGACTCGGGAATTGGCTCCATGATCCACGAAATCGACGAGGCGCTGCGGCGCATCCTGCGCGGCGGGGCGCTGCCCGAGGGAACGGGGGAGGTCGTCTTCGAGGCGCCCACCCGCGACTGGGCGGCCCGGCGCAACACCCCCACCCTGAACGCCTACCTGTACGACATCCGCGAGGACGTGGCCCGCCGCGAGCGCGGCTCGTACGCGGAACGGGACGCCAACGGCATCGTCCTGCGCCGCCGCCAGCCGCCCCGCTGGTACCGCCTCTCCTACCTCCTGACGGCGTGGACCAGCCGCCCCGAGGACGAACACCGACTGCTTTCCGGCGCGTTGGCGTGTCTGCTGCCGCACGAGATGCTGCCGGCCGAGTACGTGCCGCAGGCGCTCGACGCGTACAACGTGACCCTGCCGCTGACGGTCGCCGTGCCGCCGGCCGAGTCGCGCTCGCTGGCCGACATCTGGTCGGCGCTCGGCGGCGAGCTGAAGCCCTCGCTCGACGTGGTGATCACGACGCCGTTCCCGGTCACGCCGGTGTACGACGTGGCGCCGCCGGTCACCGAGGGCGTGGTCACCGTCCGGGGCCGGGACGGGGTGCCGAACGACGCGAAGCCGCGGTACATGCGGGGCTCGCGGAGCGGGGGCGTGCTGGATGCCGGCGCGCAGGACGGCGGCGCGCAGGACGGCGGCGCGCAGGACGGTGCCGCCCCTGACGGCGGCGCACGCAAGGGTGCCTCGCGCGACGGTGGCGCCCGGTGAACGAGGCCGCTCGCGCCCTGCTGTTCCGCCTTGACCAGCTGCGGACCACGGTCGCGGCGCTGGTGGCGGCCCGTTCCGCCGACGACCCGACGGCGCAGGACCCGCTGCGCGGCCTGTACGTCTCGGCGGAGACGGCGGCCCGCCTCGCCAGCGCGGACGGCGTACCTGAACCCCCTTCTTCCAACGGGTCGTTCATCCCCGAGCCGGGGGATCGACTTCTCGCATTGGCGCGGGACTTCGGGCTCGGCCCGGTCGACGAACTGCTTCTCGTCGCGGCGCTCGCCCCCGACGTGGACCGGCGTTTCGAGCCGCTGTACGGCTACCTCAACGACGACGTGGGCCGCCGCAGGGCCTCGGTCGCGCTCGCCCTGGAACTCGCCGGCACCGGACCGTACGACCCCGACGCGCGCGGCCGGCTCCATCCGGCGGCGCCGCTGATCACCGGCGGCCTGGTGGTCCTGGAGGACGAGGAGCGGCCGCTGCCGGGGCGGGCCCTGCGGGTCCCGGAGCGGGTCGTGGCCCATCTGTTGGGCGACGACACCCTGGACGGCCATCTCATGGACGCGCGCGTCGAGTTGCTCGCACCGGGCGGCAGCGCCCCGGGCGAGGGTCTCGCGGCACGGATCGCGCTCGCGCCGGGCCCGGTCGCCGTCCATCTGCGCGAGCGCAGGGCGGGGAGCGGGGCGGACGCGGTGACCGCGGCCCTGCGCGGCGCGGGGCGGGCCGTGCTGCGCCACCGCCCCGAGCAGGCCGACCGGCTGTCGGCCCGGGCGCTGCTGCGCGAGGCGAGGCTGCGCGGGTCGGGCACGGCGATCGTGGTCGAGCTCCCGCACTCCGAACCAGGGCCACTGGTAAGGGAGTTGGCGGCTCCGGGCGTGACCGTGGTGTTCGCCGGGACCGATCCGTACGACCCCACCTGGGCGCCGGGCGCGGCGCTGCTCGCCCTGGAGGACACGACCGCCGAGACCGACCCGCTGACCGCCTGGAACGAGGAACTCCCCGCGTACGAGGGCGACTTGGCCGAAGCCGTCGGGCCCTACCGGCTCGGCGCCGGGCAGGTGCGGCGGGCCGCCCGGGGGGCCCTTGCCCTGGCCGGGTTCGAAGGGGTGCCGGTGGGCCTCGGCCACGTACAGACGAGCGCCCGGCAGCTGTCGGCGCCGCTGCTCGACCGGCATGCGCGCCGGGTCAGGCCCGCCGTCGGGTTCGCGGACCTCGTCCTGCCCGAGGAGCCGCTCGGGATGCTGCACGAGCTCGCGGGGCGGGCCAGGCACCGGGACCGGGTGCTCGGGGAGTGGCGGCTGCGTACGGGCGGCGGTCGCGGGCGGGGCGTGGTCGCGCTGTTCGCGGGGGACTCCGGCACGGGCAAGACGCTGGCGGCCGAGGTCGTGGCGGGTGAGCTGGGCCTGGACCTGTACGTGGTGGACCTGTCGTCGGTGGTCGACAAATACGTGGGTGAGACCGAGAAGAACCTGGAGAAGATCTTCGTCGAGGCGGACCGGACCGACTCGGTGCTGCTGTTCGACGAGGCGGACGCGGTGTTCGGCAAGCGGTCGGAGGTGAAGAGCTCGCACGACCGGTACGCGAACCTGGAGAGTGCGTATCTGTTGCAGCGGCTTGAGGCGTTCGACGGGATCGCCGTCCTCACGACGAACCTGCGGGCGAACATCGACGAGGCGTTCACGCGCCGGCTCGACCTGGTGGTCGACTTCCCGTTCCCGGACGTCGCGCTGCGCGCGGTGCTGTGGCGGAGCTGCCTGGCGGGGGTGCCGCAGGAGGAGGGGTTGGGGGTTGAACTCGACGCGTGCGCGAAGGAGTTCGAGCTGGCCGGGGGTTCGATTCGGTCGGCTGCGGTGACTGCCGGGTATCTCGCGGCGGGCCGGGGCTCTCCGGTGACCGCGGAGGATGTCCGTGCCGGGGCCCGGCGGGAGTACGTGAAGTCGGGGCGGCTTGTGCCGGGGGTTGGGGGGGCTTGGGCGCCGTAGCCCTCCGGGGTGCGGGGCCTTCGCTCTGCGGGCCGTGCGTGGCTGGCCGCGCCCACGCGGCGGAGCCGCACAATGTCACAGCCCCGCGCCCCTGGCAGGGTCAATCCTGGCGGAGTGCGATGCGAACTCCCCCGGGCCTGCGGCCCAGACCCCCGACGCCCGTCAGCCTGCGGACCGTGCGTGGTTGCTCGCGCAGTTCCCCGCGCCCCTAGCAGGGTTGACCTTCGCCGGGTGCCCGGGCAGGCATCTTCAGCCCGTCATGGGGGTCCCCCCTGGCCCTTAAGGCCTTGGGGGAGTTTGAGGACGAGCGCCCTTCAGGCGCGAACGGGGTCTGGGACGGAGCCCCAGGAACCATGCCGCACCCCCGCCCCCGGAGGCCACGCGGCGGAGCCGCAGAGTGTCACAGCGGGGAGGGGCGGGGTGGGGCATCCGGGGTCTGGGGCGGAGCCCCAGGCATTGGTCCGGACGGGGCTATTGGAGGATCTTCCAGCGCTGCTGGTCGTCCGGGAGGGCTCCGCAGGGGCGGACCTCGGCCACCTGGAGGTTCTTACGGTCGTTCGGCGTCAGATCCGACAGGCACCAGTTGTCGTCCCGGCTCACAAGCCGCACAAAACCGTCACCGCCGCTGATCGGCTGGATCGACCACTTCTGGTTGGCGGTCATCGACCCGTCGGACAGGCTGTCCTTGCCGCCCGACGCCCCCCACATCTGGACCTGGTTGCCCTCCCGGATGTTGTCCGCGACAGCCCACGGCTCGGACGACGAGGTGAAGGCGAACTCGTTGTTCGGCAGCGGGCGTACGTGCCAGAACTGGTCCCAGGGAGGCGTGTTGAAGCTAGTCGGCGCCGCGTAGACGTACCGGCCTTCCGGCTTCTGGTCGGTCGCTGTGACGAGGAGGTACCCGAGTCCGGACTGGATCCGCACCTGCTTGTTCGGGTCGTACATGGGCGGCTTGGGAGCGTTGCCCCCACCGCCGCCTCCGCTGCCCCCGCCGCCAGGCGGGTCCTTCGGCTTCGGCTGGTCTCCGCCGGGGGCGGGCGCGGGGTTGGAGGGCGGCGGCGGCTGCTTCGAGGGCGGCGGCGGGGCGGACGGCAGAGGCGTGTTGGAGCCCTGCGGAAGCGGCTCCTCCTTGGTGGGCGCCTTCTCGGAGGCCTGGCTCTTGACGCCCACGTCGTGCTGGAACCAGATCAGCGCGAAGGCGACGGCCGCCGCCACCAGGACCGAACCGACCGCGAGCACCCAGCGCGGGAACACCGACGGCTGCACATAGGTGCCGCGCAGCTCCTGCGGGGCGGGGTCGCCCGACCTCAACACCGAGATGTTGAACTGGTGTTGGCGTATGCCGCCGAACCAGCTGACGTTCGCCGAAGTGAGCTGCACCTCGGCGAATCCGGCCCGGCCCGGGTCGACCTGGACCGCGGTGGGGTTGGCCTCGACGGTGACGGCGTCGGCGTTGTCCCGGGTCGAGAAGGAGGCGGTCAGCGGCTGGTTGCCCAGGTTGTCGACGGCCACCCGGCCCTTGGCCCTGCGCCGGCCCTTCACGGTGCGCGGGACCAGCTCGGCGCGCATCTCGGCGAACGGGCTGATGGTGAGCCGGCCCTCGACGACGTCGGCCTCGCCCGGGTGCTCGCGCGGATCGACCCGGATGCCGAACGGGCTCTGGCCCGCCACGGCGTCCGGGGTGCGCGGCGGCGCGAAGGTGACCTCGGCGGTGCCCTCCGTCCCGGGATAGAGGCGCAGCACGGTCGGCTCGACGCTCGCCCACCCGGCGGCGTCCCCGACCGGCGAGAGCCGGTACTCCTCGACGGTGTCGCCCGTATTGCGCACCCGCAGCCGTACGACAGCGCTGTCACCGGGGGCAACGGTGGTGGCGGGGGGCTCCAGGGCAGTCCACATACTCACCCCCCGAGTTAATTCCGGCGGGGAGCGAAGTACAGGGACGGAAGGGGCAGTTCCGGGGGCAGGACCCGCTGCCCGAGCGGCCATCCCCCCCGGTCGGGCGGCCCCGGCGGGGGGCCTGCCCGAGGATGGAACCCGGGCGGTTGCGGGGGAACAACCGCCCGGGAGTCTGTGGATGCGAGCAGCCTGTCAGGCCGCGATCAGCAGCGCCTAACGCCCGCTAACGCCCGCGCTAACGGCCCGGCTTGCCGGTGTCCCTGACCGCGCCGCCGATCAGCCAGTTGATGGTCTGCGCGTCGGCGACACCGGTCTGCGGGAGGTTGACGGACGCCTGGTACGCCTTGATCCCCTTCGCGAGATCGGCGTCCGACTTCATCAGCATGCCGCCCTTCTGCGCGGCCCGGAAGTACTCGATGCCCTTGTTGGCGTAGTACCGGTCGCGGGTGAGGTCGTCGTCCGAGATGGAGGACTGGGTGGCCCACCACAGCGCCGCGGTCAACTTCGTGACCTGGAAGTTGTTCGCGCCGCTCTTCACGTCTTCCACCCTGATGCCCTGCGCCCACAGCGAGGTGAGAGTGGCTCGGCCCAGAGTGCCGGGCGTCTTGTCGGTGAGCGTCAGCTGGCGGCTGCTGTTCTTGTCCCGCATGACGGCAGCCTGATAGCAGCGCAGCGAGTTTTCGGTGAGCTGGTCGATGACCCCGGCGGTCCACCCGGCCTTCAGCTCGCAGGGGTTGCTGTTGCCGAGGGTGGCCAGGCGGTACTGCGCGAACGTGACGATGTCGTCCGGCTTGAAGCCCTTCTCCCAGACCGGGCCCGACTTGGCGTTCGCCTTCGATGCGGGCGGCGCCTTCGGGGGCGCGGGGACGACGGGCGGGCCGCCGTCGGGCGCGGCGTTGTCCCCGCCACCGCCACCACCACCGCCGCCTCCCGAGCCGTCACCGGCCGGGTTCGGCGCGTTCACCGGGGGCGGCGGCGGTGCGGACGGAGGGGCGGACGGCAGCGGGGACTCGGCGCCCTGCGGCACCGGCTGCGCGCTGGACCCGGCCTGCAGCTCGCCCGACGCGGTGTTGACCTTCGGCTGGAAGGCCAGCCACAGCACCACGAACGCGACGGCCGCCGTGACCATCGCGCTGCCCACGACCATCAGCCAGCGCGGCAGCACCGGACGCTGGTCGAAGATGCCGACGAGTTCGAGACCGGTGTCGTCGCCGGAGCGGCGTACCGCGACCGTGATGCGGTGCTGCTCGGGCCTGCCCGTCCAACGGACGTGCTGCGGGCGGACGTTGAGCTTCGCGAACGCGGCACGGCCCGGCGCGATCTGCACCGAGTTCGGCGTCATGTCGTAGGTGAGCCGGTTGGTCTCGTCGCGCAGGGTCAGTGACGCCGTGAGCGGAGTGTTGCCGAGGTTGTCGACAGCCACCGAGGCCCGCCCGCGGAACCGGCCCACCAGGCTCGGCGGCAGCAGTTCGGCGCGCACTTCGGTGAAGGGCGCGACCGTGACCTGCCCTTCGAGCACGTCCCGCAGGTCGGGGTGCTCGCGGGGCTCCACGCGGATGCCGTACGCGGCCGGGCCCGCCAGGGCGTCGGACGTGCGGGGCGGCGCGAAGGAGATCTCCGCGGTGCCCTCGCTGCCGGGGTAGAGGCGCAGGGTGTCGGGTTCCACGCGGGCCCAGCCCGCGGGGGTGCCGACCACCGAGAGGCGGTATTCCTCGACCGTGTCCCCGGTGTTGCGTACCCGCAGCCGTGCGGTGGCCCGCCCACCGGGATCGACGGCGACGGCGGCCGGGTCCAGAGACGTCCACATGGTCATGATCGAAGGCTAGGGGGCGCGCCGGGCTACCCCCTGCCCAAAAGGCTCTGGCAGAGGGCAGCCCTGGCTGCACTCGGAGCCCCCTCGGCCGGGCTGTCCGGCGGGCCGGTCGGCTGCCTCGCCGCCGTGGGCGCGGTCCACAGGAGCGACGTCAGCTCGTCGGCCTCCGCCGCGCCGCGCGCGCTGAGCAGCCGGTGCGCGGTGCGCAGCGAGGCCAGCGCGGAGAGCGCCGGTGTCTCGCCGAGCGTGAGCAGCGCCCGGCCGCGTGCCGCGAGCGCGAGGCCGCGGCAGAACGGGTCGCCGAGGTCGCCCTCGATGGACAGCGCCTGCGTCGCACAGGCCGCGGCCTCCCCAGGCCGCTCCCGGGCCAGCGCGCAGTGCGCGAGCCGCGCCCAGGCGAGCGCCTCCCAGCGCAGGTCGCCGACCCACTGGTGGTGCTGGCGCGACTCCCGCAGATGGGCTGCGGCCCGTACCGGACGGCCGCCCGCGAGCAGTGCGCAGCCGATCTGGTACAGCACATGCCCGAGCGTACCCCGGTCGCCCAACTCCCTTGCGGTGCGCAGTACTTCATCGGCCGCTGACTCGGCGCGCTCCTTGTGGCCGAGCAGCATGTGGGCGCGTACGACATGGGCGAGGACGCGCACCGCGTCGCCCCGGCTCTCCAGCTCGACGAAGCGCGCGTACGCCTGCTCGAACAGGGGCAGCGCCTCGGCGGGGCGGCCCATCGCGGCCAGGATCATGGCGAGTTCGTGCGCGGCCTCCGACTCGGTGAGCGGATCGCTCGCAAGCGCCGCGAACCGCAGGGCCTGGCGCAGGGTGCGTTCGATGCGCCGGTAGGTGTCGGCGCCCTGCTGCGGCACGGCGGCGATCAGGCGCAGCGCGCGGCCCGCCGAGCGGGAGTCGCCGTGGCAGTGCGCCACGGACAGGGCGAGGCGGGCCGGGCCGCCCAGTTCGCGGCGCCGCGCGGTGCCGAGGACGAGGTGGGCCCAGCCGGTCAGGAGGTCGACGGCGGGCCGCACCGCCGCCGCCCCCAGGTCCTCCCAGGGGCCCTTGCCGAGCGCCTGCTCGGCGGTGGCCCGGATCAGCTGGTGCGACTCCTGGAGCCAGGCCCGGGCCGCCTCGGCGTCCGCCGGCCGGTACCCGGGCGCCTGCGGCGCGTACAGCAGATCGGGGACGCCGCTGAGCGGGCGCAGCCGGCGGATGGCGTTGCGGACGGTGGCCAGGACGTGGTCGAGCAGCCTGCGCTGGGCGGCGGGCCGCTCGGCCGCGTCCGGCGAGTCGTCGAGGACGCGGCGGGCGAAGATCCGTACGAGGTCGTGGAAGCGGTAGCGGTCGACTCCGCAGGCCTCGATGAGACCGGCGTCGACCAGTGCCTCCAGGGCGTCCTCGGCCGTGTACTCGTCGACGCCGAGCAGCGCGGCCGCGGTGGCCCGGCCGAAGACGGGCACGGCGGCGGCCGACGCCAGGCGGAAGGCGCGGGCGGCGGCCGCGTCCAGTCCTTCGTAGCTGAGCCGGAAGGCGGCGTCCACGCCGAGGCCGTCGGCCTCCAGCTCGTCCAGGCGGTGCCGCTCGTCGCGCAGCCGGGCCGTCAGGTCGGCCAGGGCCCAGTCGGAGCGGGCGGTGAGGCGGGCGGCGGCGATGCGCACGGCGAGCGGCAACCGGCCGCAAGAGGCGACGAGTTGGCGGGCCGCTTCCGGCTCGGCCTGTACGCGCTCGCCGCCCACGATCGTCTCCAGCATGGCCAGCGCGTCCTGCTCGGTCATCGCCTCCACGTCGAGGAGGCGGGCTCCGGGGAGGCCGACGATGCGGGTGCGGCTGGTGACCAGGACCGCGCTGCCCGGGGTGCCGGGGAGGAGGGGGCGAATCTGGGCGGTGTCGTGGGCGTTGTCCAGGAGGACGAGTACGCGCTTGCCCGCGAGCAGGGAGCGGTAGAGCGCTCCGCGCTGGCCGGCGTCGTCGGGGATCGCGCCCTCGGGTACGCCCATCGCTCGGAGCAAGTGGGTCAGGACGTCCGCGCTGTCCGCGGGGTCCGGGTCGTTGCCGCGGAGGTCCGCGTAGAGCTGGCCGTCGGGGAAGGCTCTGCGGGTGCGGTGGGCGGCGGTTATGGCCAGGGCGGTTTTGCCCGCGCCGCCCAGGCCGGTGAGGACGGCCACGCCCATGGCCTGGGCTTCCCCGGCCTCCCGCAGGAGGGTGGTCAGCTCCTTCAGCGGGGCTGCTCTTCCTGTGAAGTCGCCTATGGGGGGCGGGAGTTGGGCGGGGCGAGTGCGGGTGGCCGGGCGCTCGGGGGTGGGCGGGGTGCCCCGTTGCGCGGGGTCGGTTGCGAGGGTCGACTGCGGCGGGGTGGGGGCGGTGAGCGGGGTTCCGGCGGGCGGGGTTCGCTGTGCCCACCCTTCCCCGAGGTCTCGGCTTCGCTCGACCAGGGGAGACCCCAATCGCCCTGCGGAACGACTGCCCACAGCGTGGAGGGAAGCGGAACGGTTGTCCGCAGCGGGACGCGAGGCGGGTACCACCGGCAGGGGCTTCTGCGCTGCCCGACGAGGTTCCTCAACCGGCCGGGACTCCTGCATAGGCCGGGTAAGCAACCTCGTGTGCAGGGCTGTCAGTTCGGGGCCCGGGGGGACGCCCAGTTCTGTGTCCAGGGTTCGGCGGGTGGTCTCGTAGACCGCGAACGCGTCTGCCTGGCGGCCCGCTCTGTGGAGGGCCAGCATCAGCAGGGCCTGGGTTCGTTCGCGTAGGGGGTGTTCCGCCGCGAAGGCCCGGAGCGAGGCGATCGTCGCCACGTGGCGGTCCAGGGCGAGGGCGCCGTGGAAGTGGTCCTCCCGGGCGGACAGCCACAGTTCGGTGAGGCGGTCGCGCTCGCGCTCTGCGTGCGGGCCGGGCAGGCCCGCGAGGGGGGTGCCGCCCCACAGGGCGAGCGCGCCGGTCAGTTCGCGGTGGGCGGCCGCGGTGTCGCCCGCGCCGCGCAGCCGGGCGCCCTCGGCCAGGCGCGCCTCGAAGACGGCGGTGTCGAGCGCGCTGGACGGCACCCGCAGGGCGTATCCGTCGTCGGCCGACACCAGGAGCCTGGCCGGGGTGCGGGCGGGGCGGGACGGTTCAAGCAGGGTGCGCAGCCGCGACACGTACGTGCGCAGGGTGCCGACCCCGCGCGGGGGCAGCCGTTCGCCCCAGATCGCGTCGAGGAGCTCCGGCATGGACACGGGCCGGCCCGCGCGAAGGAGCAGCACGGCGAGCAGGGCCCGCTGCTGGGGCGGTCCGAGCCGCAGGGGCCGGCCGCCGAGGTCGCCCTCGACGGGCCCGAGCATCCGGAACCGCAGCCCAGTCGCCGTGCCGCCTATGCCGCCGGTTGTGCCACCGTCGCCCGTTCCGCCGGATTCCGTCACGCGCCGCCGCCTCTTCCTCTCAACTCGCCCGGCCGATTCGTCCCCCGACGATTGCCCTTCCGGCCCACTGGATCTTGTTCTTCCGGTCCACCGAAACGCTACGCCAGGGCCTCCGACCGGCCCGCATCACCATATGTATCGCACAAGGAGTTGGCTTGAACTGGCCCCTGTATCCCGTGGGTAACCGGTCGAAAGGGCACCCTCCCTGCCCCCAAGACGGGCCTTGCGCCTCCTGCGTTCCGTATCGGAGGCGTCAAGAATCGCGAGCCGGCGAACGAGGGGAGTGCACCTATCGTGCGGGTCACGCAGGAACAGCAGGCCGAGCGACGCCCGGGTGCCCCGGCGGCCGGCTCGACGCGGCGCGAATCCGCACTCGCCCGGCTCCACCGCACCGCCGGGAACGCTGCGGTGGCCCAGCTGTTCGCTCCGGCCGCCGAACGAGACCGGGAGGCCGCGTCCGTCCAGCGGATCACCGACCGGGCCGGCGGCACGTACGACGCGACGCCCCAACCCGGCGAGCGCGGGCCGTACTTCGTCTCGCAGGGCCCCGAACCGGTGGTCGCGAGGGGCGGCGGCGGTGAACCGCGCGACATCCGGGAGCGGCTGCGCTACGAGCTCTCCGAGGTCGGCCCCGCCAACGCCCCGCTCCGGGTGGCCGACGACGGCACGCTCGCCGTGCACGGGGTGGACGAACCCAAGGAGTTCTACGCGGTGCAGGCCGTCGTCGACACCGCCAACACGGCGCTGCGCGCGGTCGGCAGCACCGTCGAGCTGGTCACCGGGGGCCGCAGCATCGGCGTCGGCGCGCACCGGCTGCTCCGCGTCCAGCCCACCGTCGTCAAGGACGCCACGCCCGCGAGCCAACTGGGGCCGTTCGTCTCGCTGTTGCGCTCCACCTGCATCTCGGTGGCGTGCTCCCTGATCGGCTCCGAGCACTCGAAGCGGGCCCAGGCAGTACTCGGCGGGGGCGCCGGGGGCTTCCTGCTCACCCCCAACTCCGACAGCGACGCCCGCGCGAACCGCCTTGCGGGCGCGGTCGCGCAGGACACCGCCAACACCCTCGGCGTCGACGGCGCGGTCACCGCCGCCCGGGGCGAGACGGCCCCGCTCCAGGACCTCGGCCGCAGCTACGGCGAGGCCACCCGCGGCGGCGGCCGGGATGCCACCGAGGCCCGCCTCGGCATCAACAAGTACGCGTCCCCCGGCCCCGGCGAGGGCTTCGGGATCTTCAGCATGCTGGCCGAGGACGGCCGCGACCACTCGGTGTCGCCCGCCGTGGACCGCGGCGAGAACGTCTGGGGCTACCACTTCGCGGCGGTCGTCGCACGCTCCCTCGACGGCACCTGCCAGGTGACCCTGGAGAACTACGCGCGCAACGAGTTCGACGCCAAGGCCCGCTCGGAGCTGTACGAGCTCCTCTACGAGCGGGCCAAGAAGGAGAGCGGCTGGTTCAGCCGGCTCAAGCCGCTCCTGGAGAGCGACGACCAGCAGGCCTTCAAGACGAAGTTCGACGACGTGCTGGCCGCCCTGGTCAAGGACCCCGCCGTCAAGAGGAACAGGGGCCTGCCGCGCATCCAGCTGCAGAACGACTTCGAGGACCACACCTGCCGCTCCTGGTTCTTCCGCGTCTACGGCGGCGGCCCCGGCGAGAGCTTCCACGAGCAGCAGGCGGCCTCGGGCTACTTCAACAACCCCATGACGCTGCGGGTCGGCCGCCCGCCGGCCGGGCCCTGAGGACCACCCGTTCGTAGGAGCTGTCGGGGTCGGCCGGGATTTGGAGACCCGCGCCCACTGTTCAGGCCGCACGTCGGGGGAGCACGCTGCTGGGAGTACGGACAGCTACTGCACCATCACGGACCGGGGCGACGTGGACGGGAGTCGGCATTACGTGCCTAGGGGGTGCGCGCCATGGGTGACAGCAGTGCGGAACAGCAGGCGGCCGAGGACGCCCGGCGGAGGGAGGAACTGTTGGAGAAGGTGCGCGAGGCGAACCGGCTGAGCACCGGCCGGCCCTGCCCGCCGCCGGGATCGGTCCCGCTCTCCGAGGACGAGGACGACGCCTGACCCGTCCCCTTCCGGACCTTCCGCGTTCGGGCCCCGGGCCCGGGTACGGCGCCTGCCGTACCCGATCCGGCCGGGAGATCCCGCGCCGATGACCGGAAGGGCACCTTGCGCTGCCCTCGTCCACGCACCTTCTCCCCTCCCCGCGCGGGCCCCGCCGCGCGAGGCTTGAGGGGTAATTGGCCGGTAGCAGCGTTTCGGGGGGCGGGACAACCGCGTGCAGCTCGGATTCGGAGTGAGCCGTCCGCCCCGCGCTCAGCTGGGCCCCAAAGTCTTCGGGCGCTGGCCCGCACCCTCCGTACCCCAGTAACAAGGAGCAGCTTCCCGTGCCCAACTACCTGTCCCCCGGCGTCTACGTCGAGGAAGTCGCCAGCGGATCCCGCCCCATCGAAGGGGTCGGCACCTCGGTGGCCGCCTTCGTCGGGCTCGCGCCCGTGGGGCCGCTGAACGAGCCGACGCTGGTGACGAACTGGTCCCAGTACGTCGCCGAGTTCGGCGAGTTCACGGACGGGTACTACCTGGCGCACTCCGTCTACGGCTTCTTCAACAACGGCGGTACGGCCGCCTACGTCGTGCGCGTCGGCGGCTCCGAGAACGGCGCCGGGCAGGCCGCCCCGCAGGCCGCGGCCGCCGCCGCGCCGCAGGCGATCACCGCCGGTGAGGCCGTGGCGCTCGGCACGTTCAAGGTCTCCGCGATCACGGCGGGCGCCACCGGCGGCGCGCTGACCGTCGAGGTGCAGGACGCCGACGAGAAGGACGCGGACCGCTTCAAGCTGGTCGTCAAGGACGGCGACACCGTCGTCGAGAACTTCGACGTCAGCGCGAAGAAGTCGGCGCGCAACTTCGTCGTCACGCAGGTCAAGCAGCGCTCCAAGACGATCACCGTCGAGGAGGCCGTGGCCGGTGGCCAGCTGGCCAAGCCGGACGCGCAGGCCGTCACCCTGGCCCCGCCGGCCGCCGCGCCCGCCCCCGCCGCGACCGGTGGCGCCCTCGCCCGGGTCGAGTCCGGCCAGTTCATCGGCGACTCCGCCGACCGCACCGGCTTCGGCGGCCTGGAGGCCCTCGACGAGATCAACATGGTCGCGGTGCCCGACCTGATGGCCGCCTACCAGCAGGGCCTGATCGACCTGGAGCAGGTCAAGGCCGTCCAGCTGGGCCTGGTCGCGCACTGCGAGCTGATGGGCGACCGGATGGCCATCCTCGACCCGCCGCCCGGGCTCAACGCCCGCGACATCCGCAAGTGGCGGATGGAGGGCGCCGGTTACGACTCCCGGTACGCCGCCCTCTACTACCCGTGGATCAAGTCCTTCGACCCCTCCACCGGCCAGACCAAGATCGTGCCGCCGTCCGGGCACATGGCCGGCATCTGGGCCCGCAACGACGCCGAGCGCGGCGTCCACAAGGCTCCCGCGAACGAGATCGTGCGCGGCGCCGTCGACCTGGAACTCCAGATCACCCGCGGCGAGCAGGACCTCCTGAACCCGGTCGGCGTCAACTGCATCCGCGCCTTCCCGGGCCGCGGCATCCGCGTCTGGGGCGCCCGCACGCTGGCCTCCGACCCGGCCTGGCGCTACCTGAACGTGCGCCGGTACTTCAACTACCTGGAAGAGTCGATCCTGATCGGCACCCAGTGGGTCGTGTTCGAGCCGAACGACCAGGCGCTGTGGGCCCGGATCCGCCGCAACATCTCCGCCTTCCTGGTCAACGAGTGGCGCAACGGCGCCCTGTTCGGCCAGCGCCCCGAGGACGCCTTCTACGTGAAGTGCGACGAGGAGACCAACCCGGTGGAGTCGGTCGACCTCGGCCGCGTGGTCTGCGAGATCGGCATCGCACCCGTCAAGCCCGCCGAGTTCGTCGTGTTCCGGCTCGCCCAGTTCTCGGGCGGCGGCGGCGAGCTGGAGGAGTAGCAGATCTGCTCCAACTCGCGTACGTACCCGCCGTTTCCGCACGAACAGGAGTAACCCAGCATGTCGCTTCAGCCCGGTGATGCGCTCACCACACACAACTTCGGCCTGCAGATCGACGGCATCATGGTCGAGTACCTGCAGGAGGTCAGCAGCCTCTCCATGGAGCAGGACGTCATCGAGTACCAGCAGGTCTCGGCCGACGGCAAGCCGGTCATCAAGAAGCTGCCCGGCGTCAAGAAGGCCGGTGAGTGCACGGTGACCCGCGGCGCCACGCAGTCCGCCACGTTCTCCGAGTGGATCAAGCAGTCCATCGACGGGAACATGGGCTCGGCCCGCAAGAACGCCTCCATCATCATGATGGACTACATGGACAACCCGGTGAAGCGCTACCACCTGCGCAACGCCTGGTGCAACAAGGTCGAGATCAGCTCGGTCAAGGCCGGCGACGCCCAGGCCATGACCGAGCAGGTCTCCATCACCTTCGAAGAGCTGGTCATCGAGTAATGCGCCGCGAAGGTCCTGGAATTGCCGGCGCGCCCGGGGTGGACACCCCGGCCGCGTCCGGCGCGCGGGAGACCCTGCGCACCGAGTTCGAGTTCGAGCTGCCGCGCGGGTACGTCGACGAGTCGGGCACCGTGCACCGGCGCGGCGCGATGCGGCTCGCCACGGCCCGCGACGAGCTGGTCCCGCTGCGGGACGTACGGGTTCGCGAGAACCCGGCGTACCTGTCGGTGGTCCTGCTCGGCCGGGTCATCACCCGGCTCGGCACGCTCGGTGACGTCCACGACGGCACGGTGGAGAACATGTTCGCCTCCGACCTGGCCTTCCTCCAGGACTTCTACCGGCAGATCAACGCCGAGGGCCACACCCGTGCGGCCGTGGCCTGCCCGCACTGCGAGCAGTCCTTCGAGGTCGAGCTGGCCGGGAGCCGCCTGGGGGAATCGTGACGTACGCGGCCGACCGGATCGAGGAGGAGACCGCGTACCTGGCCTACCACTTCCACTGGGACATGGACTCCATCCTCGACCTGGAGCATGCGGACCGGCGGGCGTACGTACGGCGGGTGGCGGCACTGGTGGAACAAGGCGAAGGGGAGCGGTGACGGGGGATGGGCCTGTTCAAGCGCCGGCGTAACCGGCCGGCGGGAAGCGAAGGGGTTTCGGCCCCCGCCCCCGCGACCCCTGAGCCCTCCCCCACCCCCGCCCGGGGCGACGGGGGCTGGGCCGCCGCGCCCCCGATGCAGCGCGCCCTGACCGCCCCCCGCCTCACGGCGGAGCGGTCCTTCGGCGCCACCCTGGCCGCCCACCAGGACCTCTCGGTGGTCCGCCCCCTGACCCACGCGGTCTCCCCGACGGCCCCGCACGGAGTCCTCCACAACGCGCTGACCCCGGTGACGGGTTCACCGTCACCCCTTCCGCTTCCGCTGCTGCGGCTGCCGGTGGCGGGGAGGGTTCCGGCGGCGGGCGCGGAGGACGCGGGTTCCGCGTCGGCTCCGCCCCCGCTTCAGAGGTCGGCTTCTGCGTCACCCCCGGCTCCGGCTCCGGCTCCGGCTCAAGGGTCGGCTTCTGCATCGGCCCCGGCTGCGGCTCAGGGGTCGGCTTCTGCATCGGCCCCGGCTGCGGCTCAGGGGTCGGCTTCTGCATCGGCTGCGCGTCCGGTGCAGCGAGCGGCGTCTGCATCGAGCCCAGCCGCGGCCCCGGCGCAGCGAGCGGCCTCCGCATCGGCCCCCGCCGCAGTTCAGCCGTCGGGGTCTGCGTCGACCCCGGCCGCGGCTCCGGTGCAGCGAGCGGCTTCTGCGCCGACCTCGCCTGCGGCTCCGGCACAGCGGGCGGCTGCTCCTGCGAGCGGGCCGGGTACGGTACCGGAGGCAGCTGGCCCAGCTCCGGCAGGATCAACTCCCGCCGTGCAGCGGGCAGTTAGGCATACGACGAGCCCGGCTGCGCCTGGCGCTGCGCCGACTGTGGCCCCAGTGCAGCGGGCGGCCTCCGCATCGGCCCCCGCCCCGGTTCGGCCGTCGGCGTCTGCGTCGACCCCGGCTGCGGGTCCAGTACAGCGGGCGACTGCTCCCGCGAGCGGGCCGGGTACGACGCCGGGGGCGTCTGGCCCGACTCCGGCTAAGTCAACTCCCGCTGTGCAGCGGGTAGTTAAGCCTGCGACGAGCCCGGCTGCACCCGGGGCCACTCCGGCTGCGCAGAAGGCTGCCAAGCCGGCGGCCGGCTCGGGGAACAACCCGGGCGCGGCTCCGGGACCGGCTGCCGCGTCTCCTGCGAGTGCCGCTCCCGCCGTGCAGCGTGCCGCCACGCCTCCGCGCGCGTCGGCGGACAACGCCGCTGCGACTCCGCGTCCCGCTGTCTCCGGCTCAACTGACGCTGCCCAGAGGGCAGTTACGCCCGCTTCTGGTTCAGCGCCGACGGGCTCGGCGACGCCGAGTGCGCCTCCCGCCGTGCAGCGTGCCACCAAGCCTGCGGCCGGTTCCGGGCCGGCGAGCCCGTCTGCCCCCAGTGCGGCCCGCCCCGTGCAGTCGGCACGACCCCGCCAGACCCCACCCCCGTTGCGGGCAGATGTTCCGCAGGGCGATTGGGGTCTCCCCCGGTCGAGCGAAGCCGAGACCTTGGGGAAGGGTGGGCACGACGAAACCCGCTCGCCGGAACCCGCTCCCTCGCCTGCACCCGGCTCGACTCCTGCCGTGCAGCGAGCAGTTAAGCCTGCGGCTGGTTCGATGCCGCCAAGCCCGGCTGCCCCGAGTGCGGCACCCGCAGCACCTGCAACCCCTGTACAGCGCGCAACCGCGGCCGAGCCCACCGCACCCCCCGCCATGCCCGTGCGCAGCACCACAAGCACCCCGGGTGCAACGCCGAGTCCGGCAACCTCGGGTACGCCCGCGCCGACCCCCGCCGTGCAGCGAGCGGTCGCGCCCAAGCACCCCACAACCAACAACCCCGCCATGGCACCGGCACCGGCCAGCAAGGCCACCCCCGACACAACCGCCCCCGCGCAGAGGGCAGTTGTGCCAGTGAACCCGCCCGAGTCCGAGGCGCCTCCCGCCATGCCCGTACGCGGCGAAACACCCAAGCCCGGCCGGGCAACGGCAACCCCGCCCAGCCCGTCGGCGACGGACAGCCCCGGCACCGCCCCCACGCCCCCGGTACAGCGAGCCACGCCCACCCCGGCGGCGCCCTCGGCCCCCGCCGCCCCGACGCGCCCTCGCCCGGACAAGCCCGTCCCGGCCACCCCCATCGGCCCCCCGATCCAGCGCGCCGCCAACAGCCCCGCCCCGATCGCCCCCGGCGTCCGGCAGGCACCCCCGGCGGTGCGGTCTTCCGCTCAGGCCCAACCCGTCGTGCAGCGGGCTGCCGTGCCTTCGCGCGAGGCGGTGGAGCAGTCCCGTACGACGGCCGGTCCGGTCTCAACTCCCGCCACGCAGCGGGCCGTTGGCTCTCCGGGTGCCCCGGCGGGCAACCCCGCCCAGGGCGCGCCCGGGGCGACTCGGGGTGTCGCCGTACCCCCGTCCGGCCCGACGGGACCCCGCTCGGCGGAAACCCCCTTTACCGCAGCCGGGCCAACTCCCTTGGTACAGCGGGT
Source organism: Streptomyces sp. NBC_00212 (assembly GCF_045206365.1). Classification (NCBI taxonomy): domain Bacteria; kingdom Bacillati; phylum Actinomycetota; class Actinomycetes; order Kitasatosporales; family Streptomycetaceae; genus Streptomyces; species Streptomyces sp. NBC_00212. The sequence goes on along the minus strand of NZ_CP108115.1, from coordinate 4,501,042 downwards.
AGTTACGGCCACGCCGAGCCGCCCCGGCCCGGCAGCGGCACCCCGGAACCCCATGCCGGTTCAGCGTGCGGCGACCGCGCCCGCCCAGCGTTCGCTCACCTCCGCGCCCCGCCCGGTGCGGCCCTCCCACCACCTCGACCCCGTCGGCGTGGTGCGGCCCGCCGCGAAGGCGCCCGCACCCGCGCCCACTCCCGCCGTCGCCCCCGACGGCCCCTCCAACGTCCCCGCATCGGTTCCCCCCACCGATGCGGGGACCACGCCCCCGCCCCCGGCCGCACCCCCCGTACAGCGCAAGCCGATGGTCCGCCGGGTCAGCCGCGTCCAGAACCCGACCCCGGACACGGCCCGCCGCCGCCCCCTCATCGGCGCCCCCATCACCCCGGGCGTGACGCCGGGCGCGTCCCCGGGCATGACGCCGGGCATCGCGCCGACCCCCGCCGCACCGACCGCCGCGGCGACCACCCCCGCGCAGCCCGCCGTGCAGCGCGCCGTCACCGCCACGCCTCCCGCCGAACCGGCCGCCCCGGCAACCCCGACCGCACCGGCACCGGCGGCGCCCGCGCCCCCGCCCACCCCTCTCCGCAAGGTCCAGCTCCCCCGCCCAACTCCCTTGCAGCGCATGCCGGTTGCGGGACCTCCACTCGCCTCGGCCCGCCCCCTGACCACCCGTCACCACACTGCCCCGAGCACCCCGGCCGGCACGGTCGGCACGCCCGGCCCCGCCGCCGCACCCGCACCGCTCAAGCAGGCGGCCCCCACGGCCGGCGACACCCGACAGGTCGTCGTCCCCCTGCACCGCCCCGCGGCACCCCGCGGCATGGCGCAACCCTCCGTACAGCGGGCCGCGGAGCCGACCCCGCCGCCCGTCATTCCCGTACGGCGCAGCAGCCCGCCCCCGCCCCCGGCTCCCGCCCCGGCCGCGCAGCCCTCCGTACAACGGCAGCCCGCGCCCCCCGTGCAACGGAATGCCGCCACACAGCCCCCACCCGCCCCGGCCACCGCCCCGCAGTCGGCGACGGGGGCCGACGAACAGGCCCCCGACATCGACGCGCTGGCCCGCCGTCTGGTCGCCCCGCTCTCGCGCCTGCTCCGCGCCGAGCTGCGCGGGGACCGCGAACGGATCGGCCGCCTGCGCGACCGCTGACCCGCCACCACACGCCCGTAACCACGCCCGCACAAGCTCCTACCGACGGAAGACCACCCCATGCCCTCCACCCTTGACCCCGGCTCCACCGTCTTCTTCAAGCTGACCATCGACGGCCAGAACCTCGGCCTGTTCAACGGCTGCGACGGTCTCGCGTCCGAGGTCGAGGTGGAGCAGCGCCAGGAGGGCGGCAACAACGGGTTCGTGTGGCAGCTGCCCACCCGGGTCACGTTCTCCACGATCCGGCTGACCCGCCCGCTGACCGCCGACACCTCCAAGGTGGCGTCCTGGATCTCCTCGCTCGCCTCCGGCATCACCCGGCCGACCGCGCAGATCGCGGCGCTGCGGGCCGACGGCTCGATCGTCGCGCAGTGGGGCCTCATCGAGGTGCTTCCGGTGCGCTGGACGGGCCCGAGCCTCGACCCGGCGAGTCCGAGCGTGGCCACCGAGACGCTGGAGATCGCCCACCACGGCTTCACCGACGCAGGGGGTGCGTGAGCATGGCCGCTCCGACCGGAGGAAAGGCCGCGGGTCTGTCCCGCGCCACCCTCGCCATCCACCAGCCGCCCACCGACCTCGGTGGTGCGGTGGGCGGGCTCATGGGCGAGGTCAAGTTCCAGTTCAACCCGTCGCAGGTGCAGCTCGGCCGGTCCTCCAGCTGGGTCGTCATGCCGGCGATCGCCTACACCCGGGGCGCGCCCGCCAAGTTCACCGGCGCGCAGCCGGCGGCCCTCCAGCTGGAGGTGTTCCTCGACGCGTCGGGCACACCCAGCTCCAACACCGTGCAGAAGCAGGTCGACCTGCTGCTCTCGTGCTGCGAGGTCACCCCGCAGAGTGTGGCCTCCAAGGCGCCCTCGCCGCCGTTCGTGAAGTTCAGCTGGGGCTCCTTCTCGACCGTCGAGTTCACCGCTTACGTCACGAGCGTGAACGCCAACTACACCCTGTTCAGCCCCAACGGCATGCCGCTGCGCGCCACTTGCAACCTCTCGCTGACCGAGGTCGCGACCAACACCAAGGGCCAGAACCCGACCTCGGGCGCCCTGGAGGCCCGCCGGGTGCACCGCACGGTCGCCGGGGACACCCTGGCCTCGCTCGCCTGGCGCGAGTACGGCGACGCCACGCGCTGGCGGGTCATCGCCGAGGCCAACGAGATCGACGACCCGATGCGGCTGCGCCCCGGCACCGAGCTGCTCCTGCCCGCTTCCTCGGAGGGTGCCGCGTGAGCGAGAAGACCTTCACCACCGTCCTGCACGTCCAGATCAACGGTGCGGTGCTTCCCGACCCGCTGGCCGTGCGCCTCATCGAGGGCTGGGTCGACGCCTCCGTCAACGTGCCCTCCGCCTTCCAGCTGACCTTCAGCGACAAGGACGGCGTCGTCACCACCAAGTACCCGATGCTGAAGATCGGCGCGAAGGTGGTGCTCAGCCCGTTCACCGACAGCCGACGCGGCGACCCGATGCTGACCGGCGAGGTCACCGCCCTGGAGGTCGACGCCGAGCCCGGCACCGGCCGCCAGCTCGTCGTGCGCGGCTACGACCCCGGCCACCGGCTGCTGCGCAACCGCCGCGTCGCCGGCTACCCGAGCATGACCGCGTCCGACATCGTGCGCCGCATCGCCGGGCTCAACGGCCTCGCGCTCGGCAAGGTCGACTCGACGCCCACGGTGTACGACCTGGCGACCCAGCCCAACATCACCGACTGGGACTTCCTGTCCCGCCTGGCCGCCGAGAACGACGTCCGGCTGTCCTTCGACAACATGGGCAAGCTCAACTTCTCCGAGCTGAAGCCCGCCTCCGGCGCACCGTCCGACACGACCCCGGCGGCCCAGAGCCCGTACGTCCTCGACTTCGGCACGAACACCCTGCACAGCCGGATCGCGATGACGTCGGCCGGGCAGGTCAAGAAGGTCAACGTGCGCGGCTGGGACATGCGCACCAAGCGCCAGCTCGCCGCGCCCGCACCGGCCGTCACCAGCAAGGACATCGTCGCCGACATCACCCCGGCCACGGTGACCACGCCCTTCGGCGCGGCCGAGCTGACCGCCACCCAGATCCCGTACACCACGCTGTCCGAGGTCACCCACGCCGCGAAGGCACTGGCCGACGACGTCACCGGCGCGTTCGCCGAGCTTGAGGTCGCCGTCACCGGCAACCCCGACCTCAAGCCCGGCACCCCCATCGCCGTGAAGGGCGCGGGCTTCCCCTTCGAGGGCAAGTACACGGCCACCGGCGTCCGTCATGTCTTCGCGTCCGGCGAGCAGTACACGACGTGGCTGAACGTCTCGGGCCGCCAGTTCCGTTCGCTGTACGGGCTCGCCGCGGGCGGCACCGACCAGGCGCCCCCGATGCCGGGCGTCGCGGTCGCCCTGGTCACCAACACCAAGGACCCGCTGCGGCTCGGCCGGGTCCGGCTGCGCTTCCCGTGGCTGTCCGAGACGTACGAGAGCGACTGGTGCCGGGTCGCCCAGTTCGGCGGCAAGGGCGGCGGCGGGCTGCTCCTTCCCGACGTCAACGACGAGGTGCTCTGCGCCTTCGACCGGGGCTCCCTGGAGCACCCGTACGTCATCGCCGGGCTCTACAACGGCATCGACAAGCACACCCGCGAGCCCGACAACATCCCCGTCGTCGACCCCACCAGCGGGCAGATCAACTGGCGTTCCCTGACCGCCCGCAGCGGCCACACCGTCGAACTGCTCGAAGAGGGCGGGGCGGCCCGGCTGTCCAGCGGCATCCGGCTGCGCACCGGCAAGGGCAGGCTGCACATCCAGCTGAACGAGGCCCGCACCTCCCTCACCATCAACAGCGACGGCAGCGTCGAGATCAAGGGGACGCGCAGCGTCGACATCGAGGCGGGCGGCAACCTGTCCCTGAAGGCGGGCGGCCTGCTGAGCATGAAGGCGGGCGCCGGCATCGAGATCGACGCGGGCATGGCCGTCAACGTCAAGGCGGGCCTCGCCTTCGACGTGAAGGCCGGCGGCGAGGCGTCCGTCGTCGCGGGAGGCGCGGTGTCGCTGAACGCGGCCGGCGAGGCGGCCATCACGGCGATCGCCAACGCCAGCATCACCGCGGCCACCGTCGCCATCAGCGGAGCGGCCGCCATCGAGCTGACGTCTCCGGCCCCGCTGTCCAACGGCATGCCGATCGTCTAGGAGAGTTGAGATGAGCGAACACTTCGTCGGGGCCGGCTGGGCGTTCCCGATGCGCACCGATCCGGGCGGCGGCATCGCCCTGGCCCGGCGCGACCGCGAGATCGAGGAGTCCATGCGCCTGGTGCTCGCCACCGCGCCGGGCGAACGACCCATGCGCCCCGAGTTCGGCTGCGCGGTGCACGACCTGGTGTTCGCGCCCGTCAACGACGCCACCGCCGGGCGCATCCGCTACGAGGTGCGCACCTCGCTCGACCGCTGGGAGCCCAGGATCGAGGTCGAGGAGGTCACGGTGACCCCGGCGCCCGACGAGCCGACCGTGCTGCACATCGACGTGCGGTACTCGGTGCGCGGCACCAACAACCCGCGCAGCCTCGTCTTCCCCTTCTATGTGATTCCCTCCGAGGGCGGCGACCAGCCAGGCCCGACGGCCGGCGAAAGCGAACGACACTGATGGCCCTGCCCGCACCCCATCTCGACGACCGCCGCTTCCAGCAGTTCGTCGACGACGCCAAGCGCTACATCCAGCAGCGCTGCCCCGAGTGGAGCGACCACAACGTCTCCGACCCGGGTGTCACCCTCATCGAAGCCGTCGCGCACATGGCCGACCAGCTGGTGTACCGGCTCAACCGGGTCCCCGAGAAGAACCAGCTCGCCTTCCTCGACCTGCTCGGCGTGACCCTGTTCCCGCCGTCGGCGGCCAGAGCGGCGGTGACGTTCTGGCTGTCCGCGCCGCAGTCGGAGCCGGTCCTGCTGCCCCGGGGCACCGAGGTCGCCACCGGCCGCACCGAGACCGAAGAGGCGGTGGTCTTCGCGACCGAGGACGACCTGACGATCGTGCCCTGCAGCCTCAGTTACGTACTGCGCCAGCCCACCGGCTCCGCGCCCGAGGACTGCTCGCAGGACGTGCTCGGCGGCACCGACGTCTCGGTGTTCAGCCCGAGCCCGCTCCCCGGCGACGTGCTGCTCTTCGGCCTGTCGGCGGCCCTGCCGAACTGCACGGCCGCGGTGCGCATGGAGAGCCGCGTCGACGGTGTCGGCGTCGACCCGCGCCAGCCGCCCCTGGTGTGGGAGGCGTGGACGGCCGACGGCTGGACCGAGTGCGAGGTCGCCGAGGACAGCACGGGTGGCCTCAACCGCCCCGGCGAGGTCGTCCTGCACATGCCGGCCGCGCACGCGGTGTCCCGGATGGGCCGCCTGGACGCGGGCTGGCTGCGCTGCCGCGTCGTCGAGGCCGCCCCGGGCCAGCCGTTCTACAGCGTCTCGCCGACCGTGCGCAGCGCCTCCGCGTTCACCATCGGCGGCACCACCCGGGTCGCGCACGCCGAGGCCGTACGGGACGAGTCCCTCGGCGACTCCGAGGGCGTCCCGGGCCAGCGGCTGATGCTGGCGAACGCGCCGGTCGTCGGCGGCGTGCACCTGGAGATCTCGGCGGGCGAGGGCTGGGAGGAGTGGGAGCTGGTGGGCGACTTCGCCTCGTCCGGCCCCTTCGACCGCCACTTCACCCTGGACGCGGCGACGGGCGAGATCGCCTTCGGCCCCTCGGTACGCCAACCGGACGGCACGGTACGGCAGTTCGGCGCCGTCCCGATCAAGGGCGCGGCCATCCGCGCCTCCCGTTACGGCACCGGCGGCGGCCGCTCCGGCAACGTCGCCCGGGGTTCCATCCAGGTCCTGCGCAGCTCCATTCCGTACATCTCCCGCGTGGAGAACCGGGAGGCGGCGCGCGGCGGCGTCGACGGCGAGACCGTCGAGGAGGCCAAGACGCGGGCGCCGATCGCGCTGCGCGCCCAGGAGCGCGCGGTGACCGCCCGCGACTACGAGGAGCTGGCCCGCCGGGCCGCCCCCGAGACCGCCCGCATCGCGTGCCTGGCGGCGGACGCGGCCGAGTCGGGCGACAACGCGGTGCGCGTCCTGGTCGTGCCGCAGGCCGTACCCGACCGCGGCGGACGCCTGCGCTTCGAGCAACTGGTCCCCGGCGACGAGCTGTTGGGCCGCGTGACGACCTTCCTCGACGACCGCCGCCCGCTGGGCACCCGCCTCGCGGTGGGCCCGCCGTTCTACCAGGGCGTGACCGTAGTGGCCACCCTGCACGCGTTCCGCGCGGCCAAGGCGGACCACGTACGCGACGAGGCGTTGAACGCCCTGTACTCCTACCTGGACCCGCTGACCGGCGGCGCCCACGGCACGGGCTGGCCGTTCGGCCGCCCGCTGCGGGCGGGCGAGATCTTCGCGGCGCTGCAGCGCGTGCCGGGCGTGGAGCTGGTGGACGAGGTGCTGCTCCACCCGGCGGACCCCCTGACCGGCCGCCGGGGCGACGCGACGGACCGCATCGAACTCTCCCCCTCGGCGCTCCTCTTCCCCTTCGACCACCGCGTGCGCGTGATCGAGGCGCGATGAGCGCGCGGGGATCGGTGGAGGGGCTCGGCTCGTCGCACCCGCTGGGCGGCGAGCTGCCCGCGGTGTACGCGGACGACGACTTCGCCCAGCGTTTCGTCGAGGGCCTGGACGTGGTCCTGGCCCCGCTGTTCAACGTCCTGGACTGCCTGGAGGCGTACTTCGACCCGGCGCTGGCCCCCGAGGACTTCGTGGACTGGCTGACGGGCTGGGTCGGCACGGAGCTCGACGGCACGGAGCCGCTGGAGATCCGGCGCCATGCCGTGGCGACAGCGGTGTCCCTGCACCGGGTCCGGGGCACGGCCCAGGGCCTGTCGCGGGCGGTCCAACTGGCCTTCGGGGTACGCCCCGAGATCACCGAGAGCGGCGGGGCGACCTGGTCGGCCCGCCCGCTGGGCCCGTTCCCGGGCGCCCCGAGGTCCTCCCTCCGGGTCACTCTCCGAGTCTCCGACCCATCCTCCGTCGACCCTCACCGCCTCCAGGCGGTGGTGGCGGCGGCCCGCCCCGCCCACCTCCCTTTCACGGCCGAGGTATCCGCGAAAACCCTTACCCACGAAGGGAATTGACCTTTCATGTCCACCCCGGCCATGGTCCCCTGCCCCGACTGCGGCACCCCGGCCCGCGCCACGGGCCAATCGTTCTGCGACTCCTGCGGAGCCTTCCTCCGCTGGACCGCCCCGACGCCCCCACCAACCCCGTCAGCGGACCAGACCCCTTCGGGGGACGCGACCCCGCCCGCTTCAACCCCGTCGGGGGATGCGCCCCGGGGTGCGTCGAAGCCGTCGGGGGATGCCGCACCGAGCTCAGCACCCTCAGCTGACGCCCCCGCTGCCGGCGCATCCGCGCAGGAGGAACCCCCCGCCGCCGGAACCCCGGACACCGCGCCCGACCCCACCGCACCGGACGCGAACCCCGCCCCGGCCACGGCCCCGGAAGCCGTAACCACCCCCATCCCCGCCGTGGCGGACAACGCGAACACCCCGGGAGACACCACCCCCCTCCCCGAGGTACGGGCAACCTCAGCGGCAGACGCCGCCAGAGCCCTCCTCGTACCGGTACAGGAACCAAGCGCAACCCAGCCCCCCGAGGCCCCGGGATCAGTCCTCCCCGGCCGCCCGGAGGCAGCCCGCCCCCGGGTGAGGACGGCAACCCACACCCCCGCCCCGGAAAACGGCACGCCGTGCCCCGCCTGCGGCACCCCGAACCACCAGCACCGCAACTTCTGCCGAAGCTGCGCGACCCCGCTGACCCCGCGCCGCGAGGACAACGCGACGGGCCCGTACGCGGGCCAGCGCCCCCCGCTGCACAGGGACAGGAAGCGCTGGATAGCAAGGGCGCTGGTGGCAGCGGCAGTCGTAGCGGTCGTCGTTGGAGGGGTGATAGGTGGCCCGCCGGCGGCAAGGGCGGTCCAGGACCACTTCGCGAAGCGAGTGGCGGTGCACCCGACGGCGTGGTCGGCCTCGCACGAGGACCCACAGCACAAGGCGGGCCTGGCGGGCGACAGCTACTCCAACACGTGGTGGGGCACGGGCTACGCGGAGGACGCGGCGGGCACGTACCTGGAAGCGACGTTCGGCCAGCCGACCGACCTGCTGGCGTTGCTGATCACCCCGGGCACCTCGAAGCGCCAGGGCCAGCAGTCGGAACAGGCCCGCCCGCAGGAATTCGACCTGGTGGTGACCGACTCCAGCGGCAAGCAGCACACGTCGCACCGATCCCTCAACGACGGCGGCGTGCAGCGCGTGGACGTCCGAGTACGGGACGCGGTATCGGTCCGCATCATCCTGCGCTCGGCCTTCGGCGCAGCCAAGGACAAGCAAGTGGCAATAGCGGAGGTGGAGTTCTTCGCCCGCTCGAAGAACTGAGGCACACAGGGGTGCGGAGGAGCCCCCAGCTCCTCGCACCCCTCGGGGGCGGCGGGTGCGGGGGCTTTCCGTGATTCCGGCCGAACCACCGGCGTAGCGTGGGGGCATGGCCTCTGAGCCCCTGGGCGACCGGTTGACTCGTCTGCGTCGCCTCGCCGATCTGACTCAGGAGGGGTTGGCGGATCGGTCCGGCGTGTCCGTGGACGTCGTGCGCAAGCTGGAGCAGAAGCGCAAGCACAGCGCCCGGCTGCCCACGCTCCACGCGCTGTCCAAGGGGCTCGGGGTCGAACTCACCAGCCTGTTGGGGGGCCCGCCCGGTGTGCCCTCCACCGGTGAAGCGGACCCTCCGGCCCTGGTCGCTGTACGTCGCGCGATCATGCCTCCACTCTTCGCTCCGCCATTGGAGCCGAGTGGAGCCGATCGGCTGTCCCTGCCGCTCCTGCGAGCAGAGCTGACCCAGGGGTGGACGCTGTACCACGATGCCGAGTTCGGTCGGCTCATGGACGTGCTCCCGGGGATCATCGCGGACGCCCGTCTGGCCGCTGCTGTGGGCACCCCGGAGCAAAGGGCGGGTGGACAGGCCGCGTTGGGCAAGGCCTTGCAGCTCGGTGGACATCTGGCCATCCGTTTGGGCAAGTCAGACCTTGCGCTGTCAGCTCTGGAACGGGCCATGGAAGCCGCCGGACAGTCCACAGACCCGCTGTTGCCCGCCATGGTGTCCAACTCCGTCGCGTGGGCCTACCAACGGCAGAACCGGCTGGATGACGCACAGCATCTCGCCGTACATGCGGCGGACGGAGTGGAGAGGGACCACGTCCACACCTCCGAAGGGGTTCGAGTCTGGGGCGGCCTACTGATGTCGGCAGCGACCAGTTACGCGAGGAACGATGACTACGACACCGCCGACACGATGATGAAGACGGCGGAGAGGGCTGCGGATCGCGTCGCGACGCTCCCACCCCCAGTGGACAGCAAACTGGTTTCCGTCTTCAGCCGTTCATCGGTCCGCATTGAGCGAGTACGTCTCGCCGTTCAGCACGAACGCCCTGATGACGCCATGGACTTGGCCAAAGGGATGCGTCTCAGTAAGGACATTCCACCGTCATGGCGCACTTGGCTCCTGCTGGACGTGGCCCGTGCTCACACGGATGTTGGTGACGCGGCAGGTGCCGTTCGAGCACTCGAATCGCTGCGTCGGGTGGCTCCGGCATGGATGCGGCACCACACGCTCGCAGTGGCCATCGTCAGCGATCTGTGGGAGTCGTCGGCACGGCCTCCGGGCCTGCGTAAGCTCGCCGAGTTTCTGGGTGTCGCCAATTAGCGTGCTGAGACTAGGACGTTACGTCCCTGGGGAACGTCGCTGCTCGGCGGAATGATCGCCGTACAACGTACGAGGGGACGGCGAGGCCACATGGGCAGCGGACGATTCGCGGTGGACAAAGGCACGGATGCCGTCGGCGAGATCGTGGCCGAGTACGAGGGATCTCTATTCCTCCGCCCACCCGGTGGCGGCATGGAATGGAGTGTGCCGCCGGACCAAGTACGGCCCTGTACCGAGGCGGAGTTGCGGAGTGCGCGGGTGCTTTCGACACCCGTCATCGCCTTCCCCTGGGCGTAACCGAGCCCCCCGCCCCGGCGCACCTGTACGCCGGGGTGGCCACGAACGTGCCGGGCACGGTGGCCGTTCGGAACTCCGTGACCGGTCGGTCCGTCGCGTTCACAGCGGTTGAGTGGTCCGACTTCCTCACGGGTGCCAAGCTGGGAGAGTTCGACCTCTCGGCGTAGGAGCTTGCCCGTGATCCAGTGCCCGCGCTGTGGCGGTGGCGCAGAACCAGACCCGGAGCACTCCGGCGTGATGCGCTGCCTGTCGTGCTGGGAGGCCTGGACCATGCGCGCGGAGCGGCATTGCCCGGGCACTGCCCGAGGGACCTCCACCCCTCCTCTGCGAATGCTGGAGGAGTACCGGGACCTGAACCGCTGAGTCCCAGGACCAGCCCTGTCCGTCTGCTGTTCCCTACGGTAGACGGGCGGGGCCGCTCGCTTCATACGGCCGTCCGGTCCAGGAGCACAACGCGGGTTGCCTTCAGGGCGCTGGTTTTGCCGCGGGCGTGGGCTTGAGGATGGGCAGGTCCCGATGGCGTCGGATTCTGCTGAGGAGACGTGGGCGGCGGCCGTAGGGCCGAGCCCTTGACGTATCTATTTCAGGCGTTGGGTGAGTTGCTGCAGTTTGGTCCAGGCTTCCGGTTGGGCGCCGTCGCCGAGGGTGTAGTGGAGTGCGGGGGCGGTGGCGGGGCCGAGCCGGGCCGGCACCAAGTGCGGGGAGGGTGCTTCAGCGTGGGCGAGGCCGGTCTGACGTACGGCGTCGGGGCCGAGCGTGAAGGACACCGGCACGGGCAGGGCCTCGAAGTGTGAGGGGACGGTCAGGTCACGGCGGCCGGTGCGCAGTGTGGTCAGCATGGTGGCCAGATTGTGCCGAGTGGTGAGCAGGCGGGCCAGTTCGGGGAGTGCGGCCAGGGGCGGGGTGCTGCCGGGGGCATAGCCGAAGGCAACGGCGATGTGTTCCTCGATGCCTGCGGGGGTGTGCAGGACTCGCGTGGTGGCAATGGCTGGGTGTTCCGCGTCACCGATGGCGACGAGCCAGGTGGGTGCGGACTTTTGGGCGCGGGTGCGGGCGAGGTCGGTCAACTGCCGTCTGGACCAGGGGAGGTTGACAGGCTCGGCGGTGCCCCAGCCGGCGGGACGGGTCCCGGTCAGGTGTTGCCAGGCGGCCTCGATGGCGCCGCCCAGGAGCAGGCCTTCGGTAGCGGGTTGGATGGTGCGTATGGAGAGCAGCAGTTGCTGTTCGCCGGGGGCGGCTGCGGCGTCCTGGTCGGACTTGAAGGGCTCGGCGATGCGGGCGTTGCCGCTTTCGTCGGGTGCGGGCACGAAGGCGCCGTTGTGCCACCGGAGTTGGATGCCGGAGACTCCGTCGTAGTAGCCGTGTTCGGGGTGCTGGATGATCCAGCGGTTGGGGTGAGCCGCGAGTGCGGCGCGGGTGGGCTGGGTGAGGCGGCAGGATGGAGCGGTGACGAGTTGCAGGGCCCGTCCGCCGGCTGCCGCGGCGCTCAGGGCATCCGAGAGCCAGGTGGTCAGGGCAATGACCGGGCGGTCCTGGAGGATGACGGAGGCGTGATCGGTCTGGATGTCCACGGCCGGCGGGAGGTCGCCGAGTGTCGTGGGCGGGGTGAGGCCGGTGGTGGGGACGACGTCGGTGTGGGCGACATGGGGTGGCCAGACGATGCCGCCCAGCACGGTGGTCAAACGTCCGGCGAAGGAAGCGGCGAGGCGCTCGCCCTCGGGGACGGCGGTGGTCGCACGGGCCTCAGTCCACCAGAACGGGCCTTCCGGTAGCGATACTTGGTCGCCGAGCAGACGGCGGGCCTCGTGCGGGTGATGAACCAGGTGCGGGGTCTCGACGGAGACGAGGGGGGCTCCGTCGGCGGTACAGAGCTGGAGGACCGCCCCGTCGGCGAGGGTGTTGACGCGCAGATCGGGACCGCCCGCGTACAGGCCGGCGAGCACGGTGGACGGGTCGGGCATGGTCGGGGTGAGGGCGATGACGTCCTTGGTCACGACTGCTCTGTTCCGTCGAGGGGGCTGGATGCGTGGAGTGGAGGGTGGATGAGTGGCGGCGGCAGTGTCGGACGGTGCGAGATGAACGACAGCCCCACAGCTCGCCCGTTGCCGTAGCGAGCGCACGCCCGGGGGCCACTCCCGCCGGAGCACAACCGGTACAAGGAGCCGACTGCCGTTGTCGTGCGCTGTAACGCGGCCTCCTCGCTACTGCTGCGGTTGAACTCGCAGTGGCTTACGGCGTTCCAGCTGCCGCCTACGCTCCCGAGCTGGACCCGCGGGCAGGAATCCGGTCGCTGGTCAAGCGCTCGCCAGCCGACTCCGCCGTAGCCGACCTCCGCCACCTCAACCTGAGTCGCTGTGCACGGACCGGCTCCTGACGTTCCCCACTTCGTTGCCCGTTGGAGCTGGTCACCCGCTGTGGAAGTCGCGGATTCCGGCCGATAGGTCGTGCCAGCCTTACTGCGGTGGGCGGCGCGGAGGAATTACTTGCACCCGCCCACCTCGCGCGCCGATCCACGCCTCAAGTTCTGCGTCGGCCACCTCTCGGGACGATTCGCCACTGAAGACAGTGATCGGACCGAAAACGGTGCCGGTCAGGCCACGCACCACCGTAGAGTCGTCGACTTTGATCTCGAAGAGGTTCTCGTCAAGGACAGCATCGCTTAGGTCCGCCCCCCTCATATCGGTGTCGATCAGCGAAGCGCCGAGGAACCTCGTTCCACGGAAGCTCGCTCCCGATGCGTCGACATCGCACAGCGAAGCCCGGACCATGTCCGCCCCGTCGAGCCGCGCCGATCTGAGCACGGCATCGTCCAGGTTCGCCCGGACGAAATCCGCTCCGGTCAGATCCGCCCCGGTCAGGTCCGCCGACTGCAGGTCGGCCCGGTAGAAGGACGCGCCGACAAGTCGCACGCCCACGAGAACCGCATCGGTGAACCATGCATTCGAGAAGTCCCCGCCCGAGAGGTCGGCGCCCCGGAAGTCGCGCTGCATGCCATTGAGGTTGTATTCCTCTGAGGCGAGCCATTCCTGAAGTTGCCGCGTGGCTTCCGGATCGGCCGGGAACGCAGTCGGCTTCCAGTTCTTACGGATACCAGATGACACGATCTCCCCAACCACGGCTTTCAACGGCGGCCTTGACGCTGTCGATTGCTGCTTGATTCGCGTTCCGAAGGTCAATAATGATTATGCGTCCATTTTTTTCGATCTGCTTCGCCAGCTGCTTGTTAACCCACGCCTCATTATTGGCCGGGTCGTACGCGCCCTTGAACGGCTGGGACTTGTCACGCACATTGTTGAATGGCGGGTAGTCGGAGTGGATACCCTTGATGTCATAGTACTCGCCAGTGGTCTCGGAGTAGAACTCACCCCTATCGGCCGTCTCCGGGCGGCGGATGTCCGCCGGAATGCGTCCATTCTCCCGAAGGTCGAGGCCGACCCGGGCCTCATCCATCGATTTGTCATTGACTTGACCTTTATGATCCGGGTCGTGCTTAAGGTGGTCGAATTCTTCTGGAGCCCGCTTTTCAACTTCATCGAGGTGGCCCCAGTGCGCCGCCTTTTCCTCCGCTGTCAACTCCGGAAGCGGCTCGTTTGCACGATCGCTTGGCGTCGTGCCCGTCTCGCCCGGGGTATCCGACGTTCCTGTTCCCCTGTGCTCCTGCGGCTCTCCGCCGGACGTGTGCTTCTCCGAGTGGCCGCCGGCACCCGTACCCGGGGTGTGGTCGTGACCGCCGGTGCCGTGATCGCCGCCACCGGAAGGCGTGTGCGAACCGCCACCACCTGACGGCGTATGCGAACCCGCACCGCTGCCCGAGCCGCCGCTCGGCGCATGGTGAGTGGCCTGCGGGGGCAGGTTTTCCCCAGCGTGCGCACTGGCTTCAGGTGTTCGCGACCCGACCCCGACGGGATGGCGTTCGGGCACACCGGGCGGTGCGTCCGACGTAGTCGGCTGGTGTGCTTTCGCGTTCGAGGGTGCCGGTTGGGTGATCGGCTTGCCGTCTTTGCCGTACGGGATGAATTTGCCGTCTTTGATGACGACTTTGGAACCGTCGTTGAGTTCCCAGACGCTGTGGATGTGGTCCGCGCTGGAGCCGATGCGGATGCGGGAGGCGAGTTCGGCGACGCTGGGCATCTTGCTGACTGCCGTGCCGCCTATTTTCAGGCCGGCCGCGACGGGGTCGAGGTAGGTGATGAGGTTGGCTGCGGCCGTGGCCGCTCGGCTCGCCTTGGAAGCGGCCTCGCCGGCCTCGCCCGCTTTGCCCGCTCCCCGCAGCACCCCGCCGAGGACGCCAGTGCCGAAGTTGAAGGTGACGACGCCTGCGGCCTTACTGGGGTTGTCCTTCCAGTCGTCCCACGCGACCAACCCCTTGAAGAATTCACGGGTGGCCGCTTTGGCGTGGTCCTCTTCGGGGTCCGGGGCGGCCGGGCCGATGGTGTGGTCCATCACCCATTCGTAGGGGGATGCGGTGTACAGGCCGATCCCGGTGACGACGTCCTTGAGGCCGCCCCAGGCTTCACTGGCAGAGCCGCCAATGCCGAACAGATGCCCCAGACCCTCAAACGTGTCTCCGACGCCGCCGACGAGGAAGCCGTCCAAGACGTAGTTCTTGGCGAAGTAGTCGATCTCCCAGAGGTGGTGGGACTCGGATTCGGGTGTGCCCCAGGGCAGCTTCTCGGCATGCTTGAGGCTGTCGGAGGAGTAGCCGTACATCACCGTCTGGGCGTTGGAGGTGTGGCTGCCGTCGTCGTACATGAACTTCGGGCCGCCGACGATCGCCGAGATCTTGCTCGCGGCCCGGTTCTCAGCGTCCCTGAAGGCACTCTCCGCGGCGCTCACGCCGTCCATCAGCGCTTGGTGCCGGTTGACCTTGTCCTCGTCGTACGTCCAGTCATGCTCACCGTCGACGCTGTCGACGAACGTGAGGGCATCACTCTTGAGCTGCGCGAGCTTCACGGCGAGCGGACGAGCCTCGACGGAGAACGTCTCCAGTGCGTCGGCCACCGTCTCCAGGTTCTGGGCGAAGGTCTCGGCCTTGTCCATCACCGGCCGGGTGGTGCCCAGGAGTTGCTCGGCCTCGGGCGCTTTGTAGACACCGGCCAGGGCCTGGAAGCGGGAGTGCACATCCTTGCCGCCGTTGCGGATGCCCGTGGCATCCGTGCGCAGCGCGGAGATGTCCTTGTCCAACTGGTCCAGGTTGCCGAGGAACTGGGGTATGCCGGACGGCTCGATCACGTGCTACTTCTTCCCGTCCTGCGAACCGCCCGGCGTGGGCAGCTTGACCTCCGGCGCGGACAGCGCCGTGTGCTCGGCGTTCGCGGCCATCTCAAGGTTCCCGACGACGTAGTACGCGGTGGCCTGGCGCGCGCCGTTCACGGACTTGGCCGCGCGTGCCCCGAGGAACAGCACATCGCCCGCGGTCTTCTCCACGAACAGCTCCAGCGCCGCCCCGATCGGCCCGATCGGTTTCGCCCCGCAGTAGGCGCCGCTGATCGTGCCGGCGGAACCCGCGGCGCTGGTCACGTTCGTCCCGTACGACGTGACGCTCTTGGCCACGTCGTCCATCGCCACCCCGACCAGCGAAGTCACCGACTCCACCCCGGACTGCGAGACATCCCACCCCGACACACCAAACCCCGTTCCCCGCGTCCCCGTTAATCAACTACTGCTGTGCCGCGCCTCAGCCGATGGCGTCGACAGCGGCCTTCGCCTTCGACAACGTCGACTGCGCGGTCCCGTCGTTCAGCTCCAGCCTGCCGCGCACCAGGCGGATGGTCTCCCGCACCTCAGCCACCGCCTTGTTCCAGCGCAGCTCCTTGCCGTGGTACTGACCCACTACTGCTGCTCCCCCATCTCCAGCAGACCGTCCCGCGAGTGAGTAGTCACCCGCGCCCCGTACGCCCCACTGGCAAGGTCAATTTCTATCGAACGGGCGTTGCAGACGCAATGCAGTTCTGAGCCAGCGGCGCGGCCCAGGGCAACAAACCAACCCCCCAGGCCAAAGCCCAGGGGGTTGGAAAAGGTCAAGGGACCTTATGCGGCGGCTGACTACTTGTCGGCCACCGGCTTGCGCAGGGCGATGTTCAGCTCGCGCAGGCGGGACTCGTCCAGCTCCGTCGGCGCGCCCATCATCAGGTCCTGCGCGTTGCCGTTCAGCGGGAACGCGATGGTCTCCCGGATGTTCGGCTCGTCCGCGAGCAGCATCACCATGCGGTCGACGCCCGGCGCGATGCCACCGTGCGGCGGCGCGCCGAGGCGGAACGCCTTGAGCATGCCACCGAACTCGCGCTCCACGGTCTCCCGGTCGTACCCCGCGATCTCGAACGCCTTGAACATGATCTCGGGCTCGTGGTTACGGATCGCGCCCGACGACAGCTCGATGCCGTTGCACACGATGTCGTACTGCCAGCCCAGGACGTCCAGCGGGTCCTGGGTCTCCAGGGCCTCCAGGCCGCCCTGGGGCATCGAGAACGGGTTGTGCGAGAAGTCGATCTTGCCGGTCTCCTCGTCCTTCTCGTACATCGGGAAGTCGACGATCCAGCAGAACCGGAACACGCCCTCCTCGAAGTGCCCGGCGCGCTTGGCGGCCTCGACGCGTACGCCCGACATGATCTTGGAGACCTCATCGAACTCGCCCGCGCCGAAGAACACCGCGTGCCCGGGGACGAGGCCGAGGCGCTCGGTGAGCACCTTGACGTTCTCGTCGGTGAGGAACTTGGCGATCGGGCCCGACAGCGAACCGTCCTCGGCGACGCGCACCCAGGCCAGGCCCTGCGCGCCGAGCGATACGGCGTACGCGCCGAGACCGTCGAAGAACTTGCGCGACTGGGCGGCCACGTCCGGAACGGGCAGCGCGCGCACGTGCTTGCCGGCGAACGCCTTGAACTCCGAGCCCTCGAACACGTCGGTGATGTCGGCGAGTTCGAGCTTGGCGCGCAGGTCGGGCTTGTCGTTGCCGTACTTCAGCATCGACTCGCGGAACGGGATCCGCGGGAACGGGGACGTGACGTGGCGGCCGCCGCCGAACTCCTCGAAGAGCTCGGTCATGAGCTTCTCGATGGGCTGGAAGACGTCCTCCTGCTCGACGAAGCTCATCTCGACGTCGAGCTGGTAGAACTCGCCCGGCGAGCGGTCGGCGCGGGCGTCCTCGTCGCGGAAGCAGGGCGCGATCTGGAAGTACCGGTCGAAGCCGGAGATCATCAGGAGCTGCTTGAACTGCTGCGGGGCCTGCGGCAGCGCGTAGAACTTGCCCGGGTTCAGACGGGACGGCACCACGAAGTCACGGGCGCCCTCGGGGGAGGTGGCCGCCAGGATCGGCGTTGCCATCTCGTTGAAGCCGAGCGCGACCATCTTCGAGCGGATCGAGGCGATCACGGCGCTGCGCAGCATGATGTTGCGGTGCATGCGCTCGCGGCGCAGGTCC
The DNA here is from genome assembly GCF_045206365.1 of Streptomyces sp. NBC_00212. Taxonomy (NCBI): domain Bacteria; kingdom Bacillati; phylum Actinomycetota; class Actinomycetes; order Kitasatosporales; family Streptomycetaceae; genus Streptomyces; species Streptomyces sp. NBC_00212. The sequence goes on along the minus strand of NZ_CP108115.1, from coordinate 4,483,453 downwards.
AGGAAGCGGTACTCCAGGCGCCGCTCCTCGTTCACGCCGTCGTCGGCGTTGATCGTGAAGGGCAGCGGGGCGGCGGCGCCGAGCACCTCGACCTCGCCGACCTCGATCTCGATCTCGCCGGTCGCCAGCTCACCGTTCACGTTCTCGGCGCCGCGCGAGACGACCTTGCCGTCGACGCGTACGACGGTCTCCTTGGACAGCTTGTCCAGGGCCTCCGCGCCGGCCGTGCCGGGCCGGGCGACCAGCTGCGTGATGCCGTAGTGGTCCCGCAGGTCGATGAAGAGAATGCCGCCCAGGTCTCGGCGATTGTGCAGCCAGCCGCTCAGCCGGACGTCGCTGCCGACGTCGGAGGCGCGGAGCTCACCGCAGGTGTGGGACCGGTACCGGTGCATCATTCATCCAATTCTTCGCGAACCGTGGCCGCGATCTTCGCGAGATTCTTCGCGAGACAGGCGGGAATCAACCAGTCCAGGTTACCGCCCGGTCCTGGGGGCCACTCTCGGTGGCGGCCGGTCCCCGGATCTTCTTAAATAGGGGCAATGCGCACAGAGGACGTCCTGGCCGCGATCGCGACTGGCCTGTGGCGCTGGGACAACGCAGCCGGGACGGTCACCCTCGACGCAGAGGCCGCCCGGCTCCTCGGTCTGCCCGCGCAGCAGGCCACCCTGAGCGAGGCCGCCGTACGCTCCCGCTTCCACCCGGTGGACTGGAACGAGGTCGACGGCATCGTGAACCTCGCCGTCGCCGAGGGCACCCTCGCCGAGGTCCGGCTGCGGATCATGGACGAGAACGGCCGGGTCCTGCGCACCGTACGCAGCCGCTCCAAGCCGATCATGAACGGCGAGAACTACGTCCTGATCGGCACCATCCAGGAGGTCGCCGAGCCACAGCCCGGCACCACCGCCGCCCACCCCTCCATCACCGGCGACTGGCGCCGCTCGCGCGAGGCCTTCCTCCTCGACGCGGGCCGCGCGCTCGCCGAGGCCCGCTCCACCTCCGAGGTGCTCAGGGTCGCCGCCTCGCTCTCCATGCCGGGCTTCTCGCCGGACGGCCTCGCGGTGTTCGGGGTGGCCGGCGAGCGCCTCACGATCATCGGGCACCACGGGCACAACCCCGGGGACGACGGCCCGTTCACGGACATGGCGCTCGACATGGACTATCCGGCCGCCGACGTCGTACGCACCGGACGGGCCATCTACCTGCCGACCCCGCAGGAGTACCGCCGCCGCTTCCCCGCCACCTGGCCACTGGCCCAGCGCTTCGACCGCCAGTCGTGGGCCTTCGTCCCGCTGATCGTCGCCGGGCGCACCATCGGCGCCTGGATGGCGGCGTTCAAGCACCCCGTCGCCTTCACCCCCGACGAGCGCTCGGTCCTCACCACGGTGGCCCGCATGCTGGCGCAGGCCCTGGCCCGCGCGGGCGAGGCCGAGAGCGAACGCGAGCTCTCGCTCGGGCTGCAGCGCTCGATGATGCCGACGCTCGGCCCCGAGATCCCCGGCATGACGATCGCGGCCCGCTACGTCCCGACCGGCGGCGGTCTCCAGGTCGGCGGCGACTGGTACGACATGATCCCGCTGCCCGGCTCCCGCACGGGCGCCGGCGGAGGCAGATTCGCGCTGGTCATCGGCGACGTACAGGGCCACGACGTGCGGGCGGCCGGGCTCATGGGCCAGCTGCGGATCGCGCTGCGGGCCTACGCGAGCGAGGGCCACAGCCCCGACGCGGTCCTCTCCCGCGCCTCCCGCTTCCTGTACGGGATCACCGAGTCGCACGGGGTGCCCGACCCGTACGGCGACGGGTACGAGGACTACGCGCCGCGCTTCGCGACCTGCCTGTACATCGAGGTCGACCCCGCCACCGGCACCCTCGACGTCGCCCGGGCCGGCCACCCCGACCCGGTGATCCGCACCGCCGACGGCACCGCCCTGATCCGCCCCACCGCGGGCGGCCTCCCGCTCGGCATCGAGGCGGACTCCGACTACCCGACGACCCGGCTCGTGCTCGACCCCGCCGAGACGATCATGATCTGTACGGACGGCCTGATCGAGACCGGCGGCCACGACATGGCCAGCGGCTGGACGCGGCTGCGCCCGGTCCTGGAGACGCACACCGGCGACAGCCTGGAGCAGCTCGCCGACGAACTCGTCCAGGCCGTGCACGGCCCCTCCTCGCACCACACCACGGGCCCGCTGGTCGACCGCCGCGAGGACGACATCGCGCTGCTGCTGCTCCGCCGCAACGTCACCGTCGGCGCCGGTGCGGTCCCGCCCGCCCCGGTCCGCCGCACCGCGCTGACCATCGCCCAGGCCGAACCCGAGCGCATCGCGGGCGCCCGCCGCCAGCTGCGCGAGCTCCTGCACGACTGGACGGACGAGGAGCAGATCGACTCGGCGGTCCTGATGATCTCCGAGATGATCACCAACGTGCTGGTCCACACCGACGGCGACGCGCTGCTCGTGGCGGAGGCGCGCGGCCCGCTCGGCACCCGCCGCCTGCGCGTCGAGGTGGCCGACGCCAGCGACGAACTCCCGCACCGGCGCCGCCCCGGCGAGATGGCCTCCAGCGGCCGCGGCCTGATCCTGATGGAGATGCTGGCGGACGCGTGGGGGGTCGACCCCAGGGGCGACGGGAAGTCGATCTGGTTCGAGCTCTACGAGCCCGGGGCGGCGGGCTCTTCCGACCCTGCTGACACGTCCTCGGAGTAACGCTTCCGCAGCTCCCCCAGCACGGCGAACGCGGCCGCCGCGACCGGCACGGCGAGCAGCATCCCGATGAGGCCCGCGACGCTGGCGCCCGCGGTCAGCGCGATCATGATCATCGCGGGGTGCATCTGGACGGTGCGGCTCTGGATGACGGGCTGGAGGATGTGCCCTTCGAGCTGCTGCACGGCGAGCACGATCCCGAGCGTCCACAGCGCGATGCCGAACCCGCGGTCGGCGAGCGCCACGAGCACGGCGACGGCCCCGGAGACGAAGGCGCCCAGGTAGGGGATGTACGCCCCGATGAAGACGAGCGCGCCGAGCCCGAGAGCGCCGGGCACGCGCAGAATGACCAGCCCGACGGTGATGCAGACGGCATCGATGAAGGCGATGAGGGTGGTCCCCCGCATGAACCCCTCGACCGCCTCGAAGGCGCGGCGTGCCATGGCCTCGACGGTGTCGCCGGTGCCGCGCGGGGCGAGGGAGTGGGCGAGGTCGACGGCCCGGTCGGAGTCCTTGAGGAAGAAGAAGGTGAGCAGCAGCGCGAGCACGCTGGTGGCGAGCAGCGAGCCGAGCAGGCTGAGCCCTTCGAGCAGCCCGCTGGCCGCGCCCGCCCCGAACTTGGAGAGCAGCCGCTTGGCGTTGTCGGCGAGGTTGGTGACGCCGTCCCCGCCGGCCACCCCGAAGTGATCGGCCACCCACTGCCCGGCCTGCTTGAGCGAGGCGACGATCTGGTCCCCGGTGTCGATGAGCGCGCTGACGACGACGTATCCGGCCCCGCCGACCACCGCGACGAGCGCGACGCAGGTGATCGCGGCAGCGAGCGACCGCTTGAGCTTCATCCGGATCAGCCACCGGTGCACGGGCCCGAGCAGGGCGGTGCCGAGCAGGGCGAGCAGCACGGGCGTGACGGCGGTCTTGAACACGACGCAGAGCCAGACGCCGACGCCCACGACCCCGGCGACGAGCAGCACGATCACGCACCACGCGCCGAGCCGCCGGGCGGGTTCGGGGAGCAGATGCCTGGACGTCTCCACCCCGCCAGCCGACCATGGCCCGGGGCGCCGCGCCTCAGGTGCGGGGCCGCGTGGGTGATGGCCCGTCAGTTTTGCCCCGCCCCGCCCCTTCCCGAGACCCTCCGGGGGAGAGTTCTTCGGCTGCGGGCCGCCGAAGGCTGGTCGCGCAGTTCCCCGCGCCCCTAACAGCACTAATGCTGGCCAGTACCGGCAACCCCAGCCCGTCATGGGGGTCCCCCCTGGCCCTTAAGGCCTTGGGGGAGATTGAGGACGAGCGCCCTTAAGGCGCGAACGGGGGTGCAGGGGGCGGAGCCCCCGCGAGGGTTCGAGGGGCGCAGCCCCTCAGGGGGCTGGGGCGGAGCCCCAGGAACGGGGGTTACATGCCGTGGACCGCCGGGATCGTGCCGAGGCGGCCCTTCTGGAAGTCCTCGAAGGCCTGCTCCAGCTCGGCCCGCGTGTTCATCACGAACGGCCCGTAGTGCGCCATCGGCTCCCGGATCGGCTGCCCACCGAGCAGCACGACCTCCAGGTCGGGGGCGTTGGAGTCCTGCTTCTCGTCCGCGCGGACGGTCAGCGAACCGCCCTCGCCGAACACCGCGGTCTGCCCCATGTGCACGGGCCGCCGCTCCGCGCCGACCGAGCCGCGCCCGGCCAGCACGTACGCGAGGCCGTTGAAGTCCTCCCGCCACGGCAGCGTGACGGACGCGCCCGGCCGCAGCGTGGCGTGCACCATCGTGATCGGCGTGTGCGTGATGCCGGGGCCGTCGTGCCCGTCGAGCGAACCGGCGATGACCCGCATCAGCGCGCCACCGTCCGGCGAGGTGAGCAGCTGGACGGAACCGCTGCGGATGTCCTGGTAGCGCGGGGTCATCATCTTGTCCCGGGCCGGCAGGTTCACCCACAGCTGGAGCCCGTGGAAGAGACCGCCCGACATGACCAGCTGCTCCGGCGGCGCCTCGATGTGGAGCAGACCGGACCCGGCCGTCATCCACTGGGTGTCACCGTTGGTGATCGTGCCGCCACCACCGTTGGAGTCCTGGTGGTCGAAGATCCCGTCGATGATGTACGTGACGGTCTCGAAGCCGCGGTGCGGGTGCCACGGGGTGCCCTTCGGCTCGCCCGGCGCGTACTCCACCTCACCCATCTGGTCCATCATGATGAACGGGTCGAGGTACTTGTAGTTGATCCCGGCGAACGCGCGGCGCACCGGGAATCCCTCCCCCTCGAACCCCTGGGGCGCGGTGGTCACGGCAAGGACGGGCCGCGCCGAGGCGCCCTCCGGCGCGGATACGCGCGGCAGGGTCAGCGGGTTTTCGACGGTCACAGCAGGCATGGGACGGCCCTCCTTGCGGGATGCTCTACATCCAAAGTAGTTGAATGCTGAACATCTGGCAATGCGGGCGCATTCCCGCGCGGCCCCGGAACGCACTTCGGGCCCGCACCCCAAGGGGTACGGGCCCGAGACCGAGGCCGTTCAGAGCTACGAGCTATCCGTACATCCGCCGCATCGCGAAGTCGACCATCTGCTCCACGGCCTTCGCGTCGAAGACCATCCGGTGGTCGCCCTCCATGTCGAGCACGAAGCCGTACCCCGTGGGCAGCAGGTCGATGACCTCGGCGCCGGTGATGACGAAGTACTTGGACTCCTTGCCCGCGTACCGGCGCAGCTCCTTCAGCGAGGTGAACATCGGGATGACCGGCTGCTGGGTGTTGTGCAGCGCCAGGAACCCGGGGTTGTCACCGCGTGGGCAGTACACCTTCGACGAGGCGAAGATCTGCTGGAAGTCCTCGGCCGAGAGCGACCCGGTCGTGAACGCCCGCACCGCGTCGGCGAGCGAGGGCGGCGACGGCTCGGGGTACAGCGGCTGCTCCCCGTACCCGCCCTGCATCTGCTGCTGGGGCGGGGCGTACTGCTGCTGGGAACCCGGGTTCTGGTCGTAGCCGTACATGGGGCCACAGCCTACCGACGCGACGTGGCGGCGAACACCGCGATCTCAGGCGCGAAGCGCCGCGCCCTTGACCGCCTCGACGAAGAGCGCCCAGGCGCTGGCCGCGATGATCAGCGCCGGGCCGTCCAACACCTTGGAGTCCCGTACGGGCACGACCCCGGGGAGGTTGTCGGCGACCTCGACGCAGTCGCCGCCGGTGCCGTTGCTGTACGTGCTCTTACGCCAGCGAGCAGCCCCGAGGAAACCCTCGGCCACCTCGACGCAGTCGCCACCGGTCGCGTTGCTGTAGCTGCTCTTGCGCCACAGGGCGGTGCTCAAGTCAAGCTCTGTGCTTGCCATTTCGGTAGCCCTTCGCCGCTTGCTCGATCATGGCCAGGGACGTCTCCGGCGGTAGCGCCGCGGCCCTGAGCAGATCGTACGACCTGCGGTAGTCCTTCACGAGGGCCGGATAGTCGATCAGTTGGCCGCTGTGCTGACTCTCGATGTAGACCACCGGTGGAGCATCAGGAAAGGTCATAACCTTGATGACGCCCATCATCAACGGATGGGCACCGGCGGTTTCCGGAAGGATCTGCAGAACGCTTTGCGTGGAACGGACCACGTGGGCGATGTGGTCCGACTGCTCCGCCATCTCCCCGGGCGGCAGCAGCGGGTTGCGGATCAGCGACTCGTGCAGGACGCCCCAGAACGCTGGGCGGTCCTCGCACTCCCAGAGCTTTGCGCGCTCCAGCCGGGCCTGCACCTGCTTCTCGACATCTGCTGGACGCAGCCATGGGGCCCCGCTCTGAATGACCTTCCGGACGTACGCCTCCGTCTGCAGCAGGCCTGGGATGAGCGTGGGCGCCCAGTCCTCGATCGTCTCCGCATGCCGTTCCATCTCCGCAACATCAGCGAAGTACTCCGCATGCCCGGACTGCTTCGCCTTCCGCGCGTCTTCACAGCGCCGCTCGAAAAAGCCGTCGGTCCCCAGCTTCTCGTCCACATGCTGGGCCAAGTCGAGGGGCATCCGGCGTTCGCCGCGCTCGATCTGGCTCAGGAACGGGACGCCTCTGAAGCTGCCGTCCGCCAACTGTTCGAGCGTGAGGCCCGCAGCCTCCCTCTTGTAACGCAACTCGGCGCCATAGAAGGACGGGACGTTCGCCGACGCGTCAGGTTCCTTACGAGGGGGCACAACTCACCACCACCATTTGCCAGTTGCCGGGCGCAACGTGAACCACTTCCGAAGGTAAAGGACTCGGCGGCACTCTGTGAGGGGTTCGTCACATACCGCACTCACAGGAGGCATCCATGAACGCGTCCACCCCCCTCCCAGCCCGCCGCGACGACACGTACAAGGTCGTCATGGGGCTGCGGGCCGCGCTCGCCGCGCACGGCATCACGCTGCCCTCGCTCGGGCGGGACTTCGGTACGCCCCCGCTCGTCATCCTCGGGAACTGCAATACGGCCACCGCGCGGGCGCTCGCGGAGGCGCTGGGGGAACCGCCCCACCCGGCCCGCCCGGCCCAGCCGGGTTCCTCTGCCTGACACGTCACAGTTCTCGGCCAAAGGTTGCGCGTTATTACCGGTGGGTAGCATCATCGGAGGTACTGACCTACTTGCTGGTAGATGTAACCGACACCCTGCTTACGGAGCCGTCGCCATGGGGCACTACAAGTCGAATCTCCGCGACATCGAGTTCAACCTCTTCGAGGTGCTCGGACGCGACAAGCTGTACGGCACCGGCCCGTTCGGGGAGATGGACGTCGACACCGCCAAGTCGATCCTGGAGGAGATCGCCCGTCTCGCCGAGAACGAGCTGGCCGACTCCTTCGCGGACGCCGACCGCAACCCGCCGGTCTTCGACCCGGCGACCAACACCGCTCCGGTCCCGGAGTCCTTCAAGAGCTCGTACAAGGCGTTCATGGACTCCGAGTACTGGCGGCTCGGCCTGCCCGAGGAGATCGGCGGCACCGTTTCGCCGCGCTCCCTGATCTGGGCGTACGCGGAGCTGCTCCTGGGCTCGAACCCGGCGATCTGGATGTACTCCTCGGGCCCGGCGTTCGCCGGCATCCTCTTCGCCGAGGGCAACGAGGCGCAGAAGAAGGTCGCCGAGATCGCGGTCGACAAGCGCTGGGGCTCCACGATGGTGCTGACCGAGCCGGACGCCGGTTCGGACGTCGGCGCCGGCCGCACCAAGGCCGTCCAGCAGGACGACGGCTCCTGGCACATCGAGGGCGTGAAGCGCTTCATCACCTCCGGTGAGCACGACATGGAGGAGAACATCCTCCACTACGTCCTCGCGCGTCCGGAGGGTCACGGCCCGGGCACGAAGGGGCTTTCGCTCTTCCTCGTTCCCAAGTTCCACTTCGACTGGGAGACCGGCGAGCTGGGCGAGCGCAACGGCGTGTACGCGACGAACGTCGAGCACAAGATGGGCCTGAAGGCGTCCAACACGTGCGAGATGACGTTCGGCGACCAGCACCCCGCCAAGGGCTGGCTGATCGGCGACAAGCACGACGGCATCCGCCAGATGTTCATGATCATCGAGTTCGCCCGCATGATGGTCGGCACGAAGGCGATCGCGACGCTGTCGACCGGTTACCTCAACGCCCTTGAGTACGCCAAGGAGCGCGTCCAGGGCAGCGACCTCTCGCAGTTCATGGACAAGACCGCGCCGAAGGTGACGATCACTCACCACCCGGACGTGCGGCGCTCGTTGATGACGCAGAAGGCGTACGCCGAGGGCATGCGCTCGCTCGTCCTCTACACCGCCGCCGTCCAGGACGCGATCCAGGTGAAGGAGGCGGCGGGCGAGGACGCCAAGGCGCTCGTCGGCCTGAACGACCTCCTGCTGCCCATCGTGAAGGGCTACGGCTCGGAGAAGTCGTACGAGAAGCTGTCCTCCGAGTCGCTCCAGACCTTCGGCGGCTCCGGGTACCTCCAGGAGTACCCGATCGAGCAGTACATCCGTGACGCCAAGATCGACACGCTGTACGAGGGCACCACGGCGATCCAGGGCCAGGACTTCTTCTTCCGGAAGATCGTCCGGGACCAGGGTGCGTCCCTGAACGCGCTCTCCGAGGAGATCAAGAAGTTCCTCGCCGAGCAGAACGGCAACGAGGCGCTGGGCGGCTCGCTCGACTCGCTCGCCAAGGCGGCCGTCGACCTGGAGGCGATCGTCGGCACGATGATCACCGACCTGACTGCGACCGGCGAGGACGTCAAGAACATCTACAAGGTGGGCCTCAACACGACCCGCCTGCTGATGGCTTCGGGCGATGTGGTGGTCGGCTACCTGCTCCTCAAGGGCGCCGCGGTCGCCGCCGAGAAGCTGTCCTCGGCCTCGGCGAAGGACGTCCCCTTCTACACCGGCAAGATCGCCGCGGCGAAGTTCTTCGCGGCGAACGTCCTGCCGGGTGTCGGCGCGGCGCGTGCGCTGGCCGAGACGGTGGACAACTCGCTGATGGAGCTGGACGAGGCGGCGTTCTAGCCTTTCTGGTCCCTGCGGAACCGGGGGCTCGGGGTGGTCGGACCCCGGGCCCCTTTCCGCTGCCCGGAAGCCCCCGTTCCGCGTGTGCGGGGGAGCAGGATTTCCCGTACAGGGAGGCAAGGGGGGCCCGGGTGCTTTCCCCCACCCCACCCCTTCCCGAAACCCGCCGGGGGTGTCGTTCGGCTACGGACCGTAGGTGGCTGGTCGCGCAGTTCCCCGCGCCCCTTAGCGGGACCGGGGCACGGGCGGTGCTGGCTCGCAGAGGCATCCTCAGCCCGTCCGGCGATTGAGGACGAGCGCCGTTCAGGCGCGAACGGGGTCTGGGGCGGAGCCCCAGGGCTCAGCCGGTCCAATGCGCTGCACGGGCGGGTGGGTGAGCAGACCCCCGGGGTCTGGGGCGGAGCCCCAGGGGCGGGGCCATCCAACCCCCTGCGCGGGCGAGTGGGTGGGCGAACCCCCCGGGGTCTGGGGCGGAGCACCAGGCATGCTGCAGCGCCCAGAGTGCAATCCGCCCCGCCGCTAGGGTGGCCGCATGAGCACACCGCCCCGCTTCGACCGCGGCCACACCGACGACCTGATGACCTTCCTCGCGGCGAGCCCGTCGCAGTACCACGCCGTGGCCAACGCGGCCGCACGCCTGGAGAAGGCCGGGTTCCGGCAGGTCCAGGAGACGGACGCCTGGGACGGCACGCACGGCGGGAAGTACGTGCTGCGCGGCGGCGCCATCGTGGCCTGGTACGTCCCCGAGGACGCCCAGCCCCACACCCCGTACCGGATCGTCGGCGCCCACACCGACTCCCCGAACCTGCGCGTGAAGCCGCAGCCCGACTCGGGGGCGTACGGCTGGCGGCAGGTCGCCGTCGAGATCTACGGCGGGACGCTGCTCAACACCTGGCTCGACCGCGACCTCGGCATCGCGGGCCGCCTCACCCTGCGGGACGGCAGCCACCGCCTGGTCAACGTGGACCGCCCGCTCCTGCGCGTACCGCAGCTGGCCGTGCACCTGGACCGCTCGGTCAACACCGACGGGCTCAAGCTCGACCGGCAGCGCCACCTCCAGCCGATCTGGGGCCTCGGCGACGACGTACAGGAAGGCGATCTGATCCGCTTCCTGGAGCAGGAGGCCGAGCTCGACGAGGGCGAAGTGGCCGGCTGGGACCTGATGCTGCACTCCGTCGAGGCGCCCGCCTACCTGGGCCGCGACCGGGAGCTGGTGGCCGGGCCCCGCATGGACAACCTGCTCTCCGTGCACGCCGGGACGGCCGCCCTTGCCGCGGTGTCCGCCTCCGAGGACCTCCCCTTCATCCCGGTGTTCGCCGCCTTCGACCACGAGGAGGACGGCTCGCAGGCCGACACCGGCGCGGACGGCCCGCTGCTCGGCAACGTCATGGAGCGCTCGGTGTTCGCGCGTGGAGGTACGTACGAGGACCGCGCCCGCGCCTTCGCAGGAACGATCTGTCTCTCTTCCGACACCGGCCACGCCGTGCACCCCAACTACGCCGAGCGGCACGACCCCACGCACCACCCGCGCGCCAACGGCGGCCCCATCCTCAAGGTCAACGTGAACGCCCGGTACGCCACCGACGGCGCCGGACGCGCCGTGTTCGCGGCGGCCTGCGAGCGCGCCGGGGTGCCGTGGCAGACCTTCGTCTCCAACAACGCGATGCCCTGCGGCACCACGATCGGCCCGATCACCGCGGCCCGGCACGGCATCCAGACCGTCGACATCGGCGTGGCCATCCTGTCGATGCACAGCGCCCGCGAACTGTGCGGCGCCGACGACCCGCATCTGCTCGCCGGCGCCCTGACCGCGTTCCTGGCGGCCTGAACCACCGCACCGCGCAAGGGGGTTGGCCGCCCGGAACCCGGGTACCCGGACGGTCCACCACCTTGACGGAGGCGAGATCCATGGGATTGGGCGGGTGCATCATCCTCATCGCGGTGGGGGCGATCCTCACGTTCGCGACGGACTGGCACGCCAAGGGTGTGAACCTCGACGTCGTGGGCCTGATCCTGATGGCCGTCGGCATCATCGGCGTGGCCGTCTTCACCAGCGTGCTGCGCAGGCGGCGCGTCGTGCCGGGCGCCACCATCGTCGAGGAGGACCACGACCGCCTGACCTGACCCGCACCCCCGGCACCGGCTGTGTCGACCGCCTCACGTGACCCGCGCCACCTGTGCCCCGGGACGTGAACCCGACCCCTTACACCCCGCGTATCCTCGACTGTCCGGGCCCTGACCAGGTCCGGAGGAATCCGGGAACGGGGAGCAAGGGGGTACCGCCACCGTGGAGTTCCGCGTCCTGGGAACGGTGGCCGTGGCCAGCGAGGACGGCGCGTTCCTCGCGCTCGGCCCCGCCAAGCGCCGCAGCCTGCTGGCCATGCTCCTGCTCCAGCCCAACATCGCCGTACCCGTGGAACGCCTCACCGAGGCCCTGTGGGACGAAGAGCCGCCCCTGCACTCCCGCACCGTTCTGCAGGGCCACGTCTCACGGCTGCGCGCCCTGCTCGCCGAGCACGGCGCCGAGGCGTACGGCATCGAACTGGCCACACAGGGACCCGCGTACGTCCTCCGGCTCCCCGAGACCCTCATCGACGCGCACCGCTTCGAGGAGCTCGTCACGCTCGCCCGCGGCCAGCGCCGCCCCGGCGACGCGGTGCTCATGCTGCGCGAGGCGCTCGCCCTGTGGCAGGGCCCCGCCCTCACCGGCACCGTCACCAGCCCGCCCCTGCAAGCCGCGTCCCACACCCTCGAAGAGCTCAGGCTCGCCTCGGTGGAGGCCCTCGCCGAGGCGTACGGGGAACTCGGCGAGCACGGCCGGGCCGCCGCCGTGCTCCGCACCGAAGCCGTCGCCCACCCCCTGCGCGAGCCCCTCTCGGCCGCGCTGATGCTGGCCCTGAGCCGCTCGGGCCGCCAGTCCGACGCCCTCGAATGGTTCCACCGCACCCGCCGCCTGCTCGCCGACGAACTCGGCGTGGACCCGGGCCCCGCACTCTGTGAGGCACACGCCGAGATCCTGCGCACCAGCACCCCCGCCACCCCGCCCGCGCCGGCCGCCGACGAGCCCGAACTGACCGTCGCCATACCGGAGTTGCTGCCGCGCAGACCCCGCGGCTTCAGCGGCCGGCAGGCCGAGCTCACCGCGCTCGGCCTGGCCGCCGCCGGACAGTACGGCGCCATAGCGCTGGTCACCGGCGGCGCCGGCGTCGGCAAGACCGCGCTCGCCGTGCACTGGGCGCACGAGCGCCAGAGCGACTTCCCCGACGGCCGCCTCTTCGCCGACCTGTGCGGCTACAGCGACACCCCGGCCCGCCAAGTCACCGTCGTCCTGCGGGAGTTCCTGCTCGCACTCGGCGTGCCCGTGCAGCGCATACCCGAGACCGAGGCCGGCATGGGGGCGCTCTACCGCTCGCTCACCGCCGACCACCGGATGCTGGTCGTGCTCGACAACGCCCGCGACTCCGAGCAGGTCCGCCCGCTGCTCCCGGGCGGCGACCACTGCGTCACCCTGGTCACCAGCCGCGACCGGCTCGGCGGCCTCGTCGCCTCCGACGCCGCCCGCCCGGTCCGCCTCGACGAGCTGCCCGCCGCCGACTGCACCGCGCTGCTCGCCGCCGTCCTCGGCGAGGACCGGGTCGCCGCCGAACCCGAAGCCGCCGCCCACCTCGCCGCGCTCTGCGACGGCCTCCCGCTCGCCCTGCGCGTCACCGCCGCCCGCCTCGCCGCCCGCCCCCAGTGGACGCTCGGCGCCCTCGCCAGTGAACTCGCCGACGAACAGCGCAGGTTGGGCCTCCTTCGCGTCGAGGACACCGGGGTCGCCGCCGCCCTGCGCCTGACCGTGCAGCAGCTGCCCGAGCAAGCCCGCCGGATGTTCCGCGCGCTCGGCCTGCACACCGGCTCCGAACTCGACCGCTACACCGCGGCCGCCCTGGCCGGCTGCACCCCCGACCAGGCCGCCGCCGCCCTCGACCGCCTCGCCGCCGCCCACCTCGTCGTCGAATCCGGCCCGCACGGCTGTGACCCGCGCACCCGGCCGGACTCGTACACCCTCCATGACCTGGTACGCCTCTACGCCCGCGCGCTCGCCCCCGAGGCCGACCCCGACGGCCTCGCCCGCCTCCTGGACCACTATCTGCACACCGGCCTCGTGGCAACCGCCACCGCCGAGCCCGGCAGCCAGCCCTGCTTCACCCCGCCGCCCGGGGCCCGGCGCCCCGCCGCAGTGCGCGAATTCGAGGACCGCCAGGCCGCACTCGCCTGGTACGAGGCCGAACGGGCCACCCTGCGCGGGGCAGTCGCAGCCGCCGTCGCCGCCGGGATGCACGACCGCGCCTGGCGGCTCGTCCTCCTCCAGTGGCCGCTCATCCTGTGGCGGGTCCGCGACGGCTGGGTCCCGCTCCTCGAACAGGCCCTGGAATCGGCCGAGTTGGAGCAGGAACTCGACGCGCAGTCCCGCACCCGCGCGCTGCTCGGCTGGGTCCTGCACGAGGAGGGCCGCTACGACGAGGCCCTCGCCCACCTGGAGAAGGCCCCCGACCTCGCCCGCCAGGCCGGCGACGTCACCAGCGAGGCCATCGCCCGCATCAACCTCGCCCTCATCCTCGTCAAGTACGGCGAGGTCGACCGGGCCGGCGACCTGCTCGGGCACGCCCTCACCCTGGCCGGACGGGCCCGCGACCGCTCCACCGAGATGCTCGCCCACCAGCACCTGGCCCGCCACTTCCTCACCGCCGGCGCCTACGACCTCGCGAGGGAGCACTCCCTGCGCGGCCTCGAACTCGGCCCCTCACCGGAGGCGATCCCGCGCCGGGTGCTGCTGCGCACCAGCTACGGCGAGGCGCTGGCCGGCCTCGGCCGCACCGAGGAAGCCCGCCGCCAGCTCACCGACGCGGCCCGCGAGGCCGACGACCACGGCTACGAGGAGGGCGCGGCAGCGGCCCGCGCCAACCTGGCGAACCTGGAGGGGCTGCCGCCCGCGTAGCCTTGGTCGGCTCGGCTCGGCTCGACTCGACTCGCAACGACGCGCCGCCTCGTGCCGAACGTCTTGCCTTCCCGGGCGCATTAGCCAAACGATAGGGACGCCCGTGAGGCTGGTGCGGCACATGGGCTCGGCGCACATACGCACTTGATGGTGGTGCGGCACATGTACTTGATTGCTTGATCGCTTGATTCGGAGTGGGGGACGCGATGCGCAGGGCCCGGGGCAGGGGGGCGGCCATAGTCGGCCTCGCCGTGCTGCTCGCCGCGCTCACCGCCTGCACGGACCGCGTGCCCGCCGCCGCTCCCGGCACCGGTACGACAACGGTGTCGCACAGCTCCGGCGCGCCCCGCTCCGGCGCCGCGCAGCAGACGCCGCCCGACCCGTCCGCCCCCGCGACCGGCCGCAGCACGGCCGCGCAGAGCCCGCAGCCCGGCGCCGGTCCCGCGACCCCGCCCGGCCCGCCCCCGGCCAGCCCGACGCCGGCCATCCCAGGGACGGACACCCGCACGGGCCCGTTCGACGACGGCGGTGAGGACGCCCGCGTCTTCTGCTCGCCCAGCGCACTGTCGCTCACGTTCCGCACCGGGGGCGACGTCCGTGGCGGGGCGGGCTCCCGTCCCGGCGCGGACGTGCGGACCGCCGCCGACGCGGTCCTGGTGGTCCGCAACACCTCCGGCCACACCTGCGTCCTGCACGGGGCCCCGACGCTGACCATCCTCGACGACAGCGGCCGGGGCTCCCCGCTCGTCTCGACCCCGGCCAAGCCGTTCGCGAAGCCTTTCGCCCTGCACCCCGGCGCGAACGGGGTCGCCAAGGTGCACTACACCCCGCTCCGCGGCTGCCCGGCCCACGGCTCGTCGGTGCGCGTGACGCTGCCCGGCTCCGACACCGTGAACACCGTGGCGGTCCTGGACACCCACGGCCGCCCGGCCGCACTGCCCCTGTGCGGCCCGGCCCCGCGCACCGGGCCGTTCAGGCCGGGCTTCGGCTAGGCCCGGGCTTCGGCTGGGCCTGCCTCGGTCAGGAGGCCCCGGCCGCGTCCATCCCGGCGAGCACCAGCGGCAGCCTGCTCGCGCCACCCTCGGCGAGGCGTACGGGGACGCCCCAGTCCTGCTGGTGGACGTGGCAGGCCGGGTATTCGTTCGCGGGGTCGTCGTCGCACGAGGCCGCCATCGCCGACACGTGCAGCACTCCCTCGGCGACGTCCGGGTTCAGGCTGAGCTCGCGCGCGAGGTCGGTGCCGGTGCCCTCGCCCGCGAGCAGCAGCTCGGGCGGGGTCGAGGAGACGAGCAGCCGGGTCGAGGGACCGTACCGGGTGTCCAGCTTCTGCCCGGCGGGCGCCTGGAACACGACGTCCAACTGGAGCCTGCCCGGGGCGACTTCGGTCGCCGAACGCTGGGTGCGGTGCGCCACGGCCTCCACCCGTACGGCCTCCTCGGGCAGCCGCAGCCGGGTCAGCCGGTGCCGCGCCGACTCGACGACGACGATGTCGTCCCCGGCGAGCACCGCGTCGCTCGGCTCCCTCAAGTCCGTTGCCAGCGTGGTCACTTCACCGCTGGCCGGGTCGTAGCGGCGCAGCGCGTGGTTGTACGTGTCCGCGACGGCGACCGAGCCGTCCGGCAGCGCGGTGACCCCGAGCGGGTGCTGGAGCAGCGCCTGCGCGGCGTCCCCGTCCCGGTGCCCGAAGTCGAAGAGCCCGGTCCCGACGGCGGTGTGGACCGCCCCGTCCGCGTCGACGTAGCGCAGCGCGGAGGTCTCCGAGTCGGCGACCCAGAGCCGGTCCTCGGTGGCCGCGAGCCCGGACGGCTGCGCGAACCAGGCCTCGGCGCCGGGCCCGTCGACAAGGCCCTCGTTGGTGGTCCCGGCCGCGACCTCGACGGTCCTGGTCTCGGGGTCGTACGTCCACAGCTGGTGCACGCCCGCCATGGCGATCCACACCTTGCCCCGCCACCAGGCGACGTCCCAGGGCGAGGACAGGTCCACTTCGAGCGCGGGCCCGGACGTCGGCTGCCCCTGCCACCACTGCTTCCGGGTCCCGGCAAGGAGCTCGATGTCCCCGCTGACCGGGTCGAAGGAGCGCAGAGCGTGGTGAACGGTGTCAGCGACAACAACCCTCCCGTCCGGGAGCAGGGCCAGCCCCTGGGGCTCCTTGAACTGCCCGTCCCCGCCGATCCGCCGCACGACGCTCTCCCCGTCCGGGCCGAGCTCGACCAGCTGGTGGCGGGTGGTGTCGGACACCAGGAAGTTCCCGCTGGGCAGCACGATCGCCTTGCCCGGGAAGCGCAGGTCGGTGGCGACGGGCTCCGGCGGCACGTACGGCCCGTCCCCGCGCCGCAGCGTCCCCTTCGCCCCGTGCTCGGCCTCCAGCTCCTCGACGAGCCGCTCGATGGCGTGAGCATGCCCCTCGCCGGCGTGCTGGGCGACGATGTACCCCTCGGGGTCGATCACGACGAGCGTGGGCCAGGCCCGCACCGCGTACTGCTTCCAGGTCGCGAGCTCGGGATCGTCGAGCACGGGGTGCTCCACCCCGTACCGCTCCACGGCATCGACGACGGCTTGGTGCTCGGCCTCGTGCACGAACTTGGGCGAGTGCACGCCGACGATCACGACGGTGTCCCGGTGCTTCTCCTCCAGCTCGCGGAGCTCGTCGAGCACATGGAGGCAGTTGATGCAGCAGAAGGTCCAGAAATCAACAACAACGCACTTACCTCGCAGATCAGCGAGGGTGAGTTCCTTGCCTCCCGTGTTCAACCAACCGCCCTTGCCGATCAGCTCGGGGGCACGGACTCGGGCACGGCGGGGGGCGGGCGCGGGGGTGGGCGCCGGGGCGGCATCGTTCATGGTTCAAGCTTGCCATCCCGGTATGAACAGCTCGTGTCGCCGTTCGGCGGGGCCCCCGCGCGGGCAGGGGTGTCCCCATGAAATACCTCGTGCGGGACAAGATCTTCGCCATCGGTGACGACTACTGGATCGAGACCGAGGACGGCCGCCAGGCGTTCCTCGCCGACGGCAAGGCGCTGCGGCTGCGCGACACCCTGGAGCTGAAGGACCCGTCGGGGCGGGTGCTGATCACGCTGCGGGAGAAGATGTTCAGCCTGCGGGACGCGATGACCATCGAGCGGGACGACCAGACCCTCGCGAAGGTCCGCCGCAAGCGGCTCTCCCTGCTGCGCAACCACTACCGGGTCAGCCTGGTCGAGGGCACCGAGCTCGACGTGACGGGCAAGATCCTGGACCGCGAGTTCACCGTCGAGTACGACGGGGAACTGCTGGCCCACGTGTCGCGCAAGTGGTTCCGGGTCCGCGAGACGTACGCGGTGAACGTCGTACGGGAGGACGCGGACGCGGCACTGCTGCTCGCGGTGGTGATCTGCGTGATCCGCATGGACGAGAAGGAGCGCGGTCACGAGGACTGAGCGGGCCCGTGGAGGCTCACCTCTTGGGCGCCTCCAGGCCCAGCACCCGGTCCTTCAGGGCGGGAAACGCCTCGCGGGTGTCGAAGACCTTCGCGGGGTCGAGATCCACGGTCAGGATCTCCTCGCCGGGGCCGGCCTCCGCGAGGACCTCGCCCCAGGGATCCACCACGATGCTGTGGCCCGCCTGCTCGACCCCCGCATGCGTCCCCGCCGTGTCACAGGCCAGCACGTACGCCTGGTTCTCGACCGCTCGGGCGCGGGCGAGCAGCGTCCAGTGGGCGCGGCGGCGCTCGGGCCAGCCGGCCGGGATCACGAAGGCGTGGGCGCCCGCGTCGACGAGGCCCCGGAACAGTTCGGGGAAGCGGAGGTCGTAGCAGGTGGCCAGGCCCAGGGTGAGGTCGGGCAGCGGAACGGTGACCAGGTCCTCGCCCGCGCCCATCAGGACGGCCTCGCCCTTGTCGAAGCCGAAGCGGTGGATCTTCCGGTAGCTGTGCGCGAGTTCGCCGTCGGGCGAGAAGACGAGGGAGGTGTTGTAGAGCGCGCCGTCCTCGCCCCGCTCCGGAACGGACCCGGCGTGCAGCCAGATCCCGGCGTCCCGGGCCGCCTCGGACATCGCCTGGGCGGTGGTGCCGCGCAGCGTCTCCGCCTCGTCCGCGAAGAGTTCGTACGCGAACGCCCCGACCGTCCACAGCTCGGGGAGCACGACCAGATCGCTGCTCCTCAGCTCCCGGATCAGCGAACCCACCCGCTCGCGGCGGGAATTGACGGATTCATACGGGTTGACATCGATCTGAATGAGCGAGGCGCGCACGGTACCACCGTCCTGGCTTTCGAGCCGTCAGCACTATGGGAAACAGCCTACGATCGTCATACGAAAGCACTGCCGGGGTGCTGCCCGGCAGCGTACTGTGACTTTCCGGGGGAAACCCCCGGACCCCCCAAGCCACCAATCCTCCCACGCAGTCCCGCAGTCCAGCCCGCGTACAAAAGAACCGCCGAGGGGTCCCGTGACCGTCCATCCCAGCCTTCAGACCTACGCCGATGCCTGGACCCACTCCATCGAGGCGATATCGGAGCTGGTGCAGCCGCTCGTCGAGGGCGAGTGGAACCGTGCGACGCCCTGCCCCAACTGGTCGGTGCGGGACATCGTGTCGCACATCATCGGCATGGAGTGCGAGCAGCTGGGCGATCCGAGGCCGATCCACACCCTGCCGCGCGACATCTTCCACGTACAGACCGAGTTCGCTCGCTACATGGAGATGCAGGTCGATGTGCGCCGGCACCACACAGCGCCGGAGATGACCTCCGAGCTGGAGTACACGATCATTCGCCGGGCGCGTCAGCTGCGCAACGAGAACCGGGACCCCGAGACCAAGGTGCGCGCCCCGCTCGGCGCCGAGCAGACCCTGGAACTCGCGCTGCGGATGCGGGCGTTCGATGTGTGGGTGCACGAGCAGGATCTGCGCTGGGCCCTCAACAAGCCGGGGAACCTGGACTCTCCGGGCGCGTACGTGGCCCGTGACATCCTGCTGCACACACTGCCCCGGGTCGTCGCGAAGGACGCGGGCGCGCCGCCCAGCTCCGCCGTCGTCTTCGACATCCACGGGCCGGTGGAGTTCCTGCGCACGGTGCGGGTCGACGCGGACGGGCACGGCACGGTCGACGGCGCGCCCTCGCTGGGCCCGCTGGTCACCCTGGCCATGGACTGGGAGACCTTCGTACGCCTCGCGTGCGGCCGGGTCCGCCCGCACGCGGTCGTCGACCGGGTGAAGGCGGAGGGCGACCAGGCGCTGGCGGACGCGATCCTGCGGGCGTTCGCGGTCACCCCGTAAGCCATAACCGCGTTATGGGGCGCACCGCCGAGGCCCCGGCTACACCGGGACGTGCACCGCTTCCACTCTGCTCGCCACCAGGTGTTCCCGCTCGCGGCGCTGTGCCCGCACGCGCAGCCGCAGGATCTGGACCAGGCCAAGGGCCTCCAGGAAGAACACCGACGAGAACGCGATCCGGTAGTTGTCGCCGGTCGCGTCCAGGAGCACGCCCACCGCGAGCAGCGTCGTCATGGAGGCGATGAAGCCGCCCATGTTGGTGATGCCGGACGCGGTGCCCTGGCGTTCCGGCGGGTTGGCGGGGCGCGAGAAGTCGAAGCCGATCATCGAGGCCGGCCCGCATGCGCCGAGCACCAGGCACAGTGTGACGAGCAGCCACATCGGCGCGTGCGCCCCGGGATAGGCAATGGTGGCGGCCCATATGAGGGCGGTCGCGCCTACGGTGCCGAGGGCCAGCGGCAGCCGGGCCGCGTGGTGGCGGGCGATGAGCTGGCCATACACCAGGCCCACGACCATGTTGGACAGCACCACAAGGGTCAGCAGTCCGCCCGCCGTGCCCCGGTCGAGGCCCTGCGACTCGACGAGGAACGGCATCCCCCACAGCAGCAGGAACACCATCGCGGGGAACTGCGTCGTGAAGTGCACCCACATCCCGAGCCGGGTGCCGGGCTCGCGCCACGACTCGGCGATCTGACGGCGTACGAACGCGGCCCCGGCGTGGTGCGCGGGCGGCGGCTCGTGGCCCTCGGGGTGGTCGCGCAGGAAGAGCAGCAGCAGGACCAGGACGGCGACCCCGGCGAGCGAGCTGCCCGCGAAGGTCCCCGTCCAGCCGAAGCCGTGCAGGGCGCGTGCGATGACGAGGGTGGACACCAGGTTGCCGGCCATCCCGAACAGGGCGGCGACCTGCCCGATCATCGGCCCGTGCTTGGCGGGGAACCAGCGCGAGCCGAGCCGCAGCACGCTGATGAAGGTCATCGCGTCGCCGCAGCCGAGCAGCGCGCGGGAGCCGAGCGCGGTGGCGTACGAGGGCGACAGGGCGAAGCCGAGCTGTCCGACGGTGAACAGGACGGTCCCGAGCACCAGCACCTTCTTGGTGCCGAGCCGGTCGACCATGAGGCCGACGGGTATCTGCATCCCCGCGTACACGAGCAGCTGGAGTATGGAGAAGGTGGAAAGCGCCGAGGCGTTGACGTGGAAGCGGTCGGCGGCGTCCAGGCCCGCGACCCCGAGCGAGGTGCGGAAGATGACGGCGACGAAGTAGACGCCGACGCCTATGCCCCACACGAACGCGGCCCTGCGCCCGCCCAGTGGCTGTGGCGCCGGCAGTGCTGCCGAACTCATCGATCGTCCCCCCTGACCAGGACCTTGACCCAGCTGAGGTGCTGGCGCACACAGTGCGCGGCCCGCTCGCCGTCGCCGTCCCTGATGGCGTCGAGCATTTCCTCGTGCTCGGCGATGTTCTTGGCGATGCGGTCGGGCTGGGCGTGCATGACGGCCACCCCCATGCGCAGCTGGCGGTCCCGCATCTGGTCGTAGAGCCGGGCCAGGATCTCGTTCCCGGCGTTGCGCACGATCTCGGCGTGGAAGCAGCGGTCGCTGACGGCGACGGCGGCCAGGTCCCCGGCGGCGGCGTGCGCCTTCTGCTCGGCGAGGAGTTCCTGGAGGCGTACGACGAGGCGCTCCGGTGCGGGTACGGCTCTGCGCACCGCGAACTCCTCGACGAGCAGCCGGGTTTCGACCACGTCGGCGGTCTCCTGCGCGGAGACGGCGAGCACCAGGGCGCCCTTCTTCGGGTAGAGCTTGAGCAGCCCTTCGACTTCGAGCTTGAGCAGGGCTTCGCGCACGGGCGTCCGCGAAACCCCGACCGCCTCGGCCAGTTCGCCCTCGGTGAGCAGCGTGCCGCCCTCGTAGCGGCGGTCGAGTACCGCCTGCTTGACGTGCATGTAGACGCGGTCGGCGGCGGGGGGCTGCTTGGTGGCGGGGGCCGGGGCGGGAGACATGCGCACAGGATAGATACAACAGGGGTGCATCAGAAAGTGGCGTCCGGATCGCGGGACGGGGCTCGGGCAATCCCGCACACCGGTGGCGATTTGCCCCATTTGGGGGCCTACTTGGTGCCGGTCACCTTGCAGCCCTTGGGCAGCTTGGGGAAGTCCTGCACCTGGTACGGGACACCGGGGCCGCCCTCGACCTTGGTCCTGAGCTGCGGGGCGGTGCCGTACGGCTTGAGGATCTCGGCGTGGATCCCGGCCGAGGCGGGCAGCTCGGGGCGCTTGCGGTCGAGCGTGCCGAGGCTCGGGATCGGGTGGCCGGGGCCGTCCTTGAAGGTGACCGTCGGGCCACTGGGGCTCAGGGTCATGAGCGCGGAGGTGCCGGCGCCGATGTCGGCCTCCAGGGAGGCGGTGCAGGCCTTGGAAGCCGGAGCCCGGACCGGGGCGGAGGCGGAGGCGGCCGGAGCGCGCGTCTGCGGGGTGGCGGCCGTCGAGGCCAACAGCGCTCCGGCGAGGGCGGCGGCCGTGGCGATCGCGGCGCCGAGCGGGGCACGGGCGTACATCGGCATGAACACTCCCTCGGGAACCCCGTTCTGTGCGGCTCACAGGGCGGCACCCGGGTCAGGACGCCGGCCGCGCCACAGCGTGGCACCCGCGGCCACGGGGCGCCACCTCGGGCCACAGCGTGACACCCGGGGCACGGCGCCCGGACCGGGTCGCGGCGCGGGCGGAGCACGCCGCCCGTCCCCTCACTCTCCGCCCGGCCCACAGCCCTGTCCACCCGGGCCCGGACACGCCTCGGCCCCCGGCGCGTACAAAGACGCGCCGGGGGCCGAGCGGGGCGGTCAGCCCCAGGTGATGAGCCGCTTCGGCTGTTCCAGGACCGCCGCCACATCGGCGAGGACCTTCGAGCCGAGCTCGCCGTCGACCAGGCGGTGGTCGAAGGAGAGCGCGAGCGTGGTGACCTGGCGCGGCTTGACCTTGCCCTTGTGGACCCACGGCTGGAGCTTGATCGCACCGACCGCGAGGATCGCGGACTCACCCGGGTTCAGGATCGGGGTGCCGGTGTCCACGCCGAACACGCCGACGTTGGTGATGGTCACCGTGCCGCCCGACATCGCCGCGGGCGACGTCTTGCCCTCGCGCGCCGTCGACACCAACTCGCCCAGTGACTCGGCCAGTTGCGGCAGGGTCTTGGCGTGGGCGTCCTTGATGTTCGGGACGATGAGACCGCGCGGGGTCGCCGCCGCGATGCCCAGGTTCACATAGTGCTTGAGGACGATCTCCTGGTTCGCCTCGTCCCAGGACGCGTTGACGTCCGGGTTGCGCTTGATCGCGACCAGGAGCGCCTTGGCGATCAGGAGCAGCGGGTTGACCCTCAGGCCCGCCATGTCCTTGTCGGACTTCAGCTGCTCGACCAGCTTCATCGTCCGCGTCACGTCGACCGTCACGAACTCCGTGACGTGCGGCGCGGTGAACGCCGAGCCGATCATGGCCTGGGCGGTCGCCTTGCGTACGCCCTTGACGGGGATTCGCGTCTCGCGGGCGTCGGAGGCCTGAACGGCCGCCGCCGGAGCGGGAGTTGTTTCACGTGAAACAGGCGCGGTTTCGACGGCGGGTGCGGCCGCCGCGTGCACGTCCTCGCGGGTGACGATGCCGTCGGGGCCGGTCGGCACCACGGTGGCGAGGTCGATGCCGAGGTCCTTGGCGAGCTTGCGGACCGGGGGCTTGGCGAGCGGGCGGGCCGAGGCCGGAGCCTGGCCGTTCAGCTCGGTCTGCACAGCACGCAGGGCCTCGGCCGGGGCCTGCTCGGGAACCGAAATCCCCTTGCGTGGGCGGCGCTTGGTCGAGGCCTCGGACACCCCGTAGCCGACCAGGACGGGCTGGCGACCCTTGGGCGCCTCTTCCTCGGCGGGCTCCGCGAGCGCGGCAGGCTCGGCGGCGGACGGCGCCTCGGCGAGCGGGGCGGGCCCGCTGCCCGGCGCCACGTCGACAGTGATGATGGCCGTGCCGACGTCGACCGTCACGCCCTCTTCGAAGTGCAGCTTCTGCACCACGCCGTCGTAGGGGATGGGGAGTTCGACGGCCGCCTTCGCGGTCTCGACCTCACACACCACCTGGCCGTCGGTGACGGTGTCGCCGGGCTGGACGTACCACTTGAGGATCTCCGCCTCGGTGAGCCCCTCACCGACGTCAGGCATCTTGAACTCGCGGTAGCGGGCAGCGTTCTCAGTCATGGTCGTCACCTCAGTACGCCAGCGAGCGGTCGACGGCGTCGAGCACCCGGTCGAGACCCGGCAGGTACTCCTCCTCCAGGCGCGCCGGCGGGTACGGGGCGTGGTAGCCGCCGACCCGGAGCACCGGGGCCTCCAGGTGGTAGAAGCAGCGCTCGGTGATCCGAGCGGCGATCTCCGCTCCGGCGCCGTAGAAGACCGGCGCCTCGTGGACGACGACCAGGCGGCGGGTCCGCTCGACCGAGGCCTGGACGGCGTCGAAGTCGATCGGGGACATCGAGCGCAGGTCCACGACCTCGATCGACTTGCCCTCTTCCTGAGCGGCGGCGGCCGCTTCGAGGCAGACCTTCACCATCGGGCCGTAGGCGACCAGCGTGAGATCCGAACCGGCGCGCACCGTACGGGCCTTGTGCAGCGGTGCCGGGATGGCCTCGGTGTCGACCTCGCCCTTGTCCCAGTAGCGGCGCTTCGGCTCGAAGAAGATCACCGGGTCGTCGGACTGGATGGCCTGCTGCATCATCCAGTACGCGTCCGATGCGTTCGAGGGGCTGACCACCTTCAGGCCTGCCACGTGCGCGAACAGCGCCTCGGGCGACTCGCTGTGGTGCTCGACCGCGCCGATGCCACCGCCGTACGGGATGCGGACGACGACCGGCAGCTTGATCTTGCCGAGCGCGCGGGCGTGCATCTTCGCGAGCTGGGTGACGATCTGGTCGTACGCCGGAAAGACGAAACCGTCGAACTGGATCTCCACGACGGGCCGGTAGCCGCGCAGGGCCAGGCCGATCGCGGTGCCGACGATGCCGGACTCGGCCAGCGGGGTGTCGATCACCCGGTCCTCGCCGAAGTCCTTGAACAGGCCGTCGGTGACCCGGAAGACACCACCGAGCTTGCCGACGTCCTCGCCCATGACCAGGACCTTGGGATCGGTCTCCATCGCCTTGCGCAGCGATTCGTTGATCGCCTTGGCGATCGGCAACTTCTGTACGGTCATGGCTAGTTGCCCTCTCCGTCCGCGAACGATGCCTGGTAGGCGGCGAACTGGGCTCGCTCCTCGTCGACCAGCGCGTGGCCGTCGGCGTAGATGTTCTCGAAGATCGCCATGGGCTCGGGGTCGGGCATGGCACGGACCGCCTCGCGCACCCGCTTGCCCAGCGTCTCCGACTCGGTCTCCAGCTCCTCGAAGAACGCGGCGTCCGCGTGGCCCGCGCTCTCCAGGTAGGTGCGCAGGCGCAGGATCGGGTCCTTGGCCTCCCACGCCTCGCGCTCCTCGTCGGCCCGGTACTTCGTCGGGTCGTCGGAGGTGGTGTGCGCGCCCATCCGGTAGGTGAACGCCTCGACCAGGGTGGGCCCTTCGCCCCGGCGGGCCCGCTCCAGGGCGGACTTCGTCACGGCCAGGCAGGCCAGCACGTCGTTGCCGTCGACCCGGACACCGGGGAAGCCGAAGCCCTGCGCACGCTGGTAGAGCGGCACGCGCATCTGCTTCTCGGTGGGCTCGGAGATCGCCCACTGGTTGTTCTGGCAGAAGAACACGACCGGGGCGTTGTAGACGGCGGAGAAGGTGAAGGCCTCCGCCACGTCGCCCTGGCTGGAGGCGCCGTCGCCGAAGTAGGCGACCACGGCGCTGTCCGCGCCGTCCTTGGTGATGCCCATCGCGTAACCGGTCGCGTGCAGCGTCTGCGAGCCGATGACGATCGTGTACAGGTGGAAATTGTTGCTGTTGGGGTCCCAGCCACCGTGGTTGACGCCACGGAACATGCCGAGGAGGTTCGTCGGGTCGACGCCCCGGCACCAGGCGACGCCGTGCTCGCGGTAGGTCGGGAAGACGTAGTCGTCGTCCCGCAGCGCGCGCCCGGAGCCGATCTGGGCGGCCTCCTGGCCGAGCAGCGAGGCCCACAGGCCCAGCTCGCCCTGGCGTTGCAGGGAAGTGGCCTCGGCGTCGAAACGCCGGGTCAGCACCATGTCGCGGTAGAGACCGCGCAGTTCCTCGGGGCTCAGGTCGACGTCGTAATCAGGGTGCTCGACCCGCTCGCCCTCGGGCGTCAGCAGCTGTACGAGCTCGGGCTCGGCGGCCGTCTTCCTTGCGCCGGCACCGGCGGTGCGCTTGCTGCTGCGTCGCGGCTTGCGCGCGGCAGTGCTCTCCACGGTCACGTGCGTGCTCCTCCGTCTGTCCGGCTCCCGGGTTCGCCGGTGAGCCTGGGGGTCCCCCCGGCTCGTCCAGAGCTTGGGGGAGGCTCGCCTGTCCGTCTCAAGTGCACGGGGTGTGTGCGCTCGGCCGGGGATCAGGCGTGACAGGTGCCCCGGCGAGCGCCCTGCCAAAGGCACGTTACCCAGTGCTGCGCATTACTGCGAAACCCCACTTGACCTGCGATTTTGCTTGGATTTCCAAGTAAATCGAGAAACTGGGGAACAGTCGCTGGTCACAGCCTTGCAGGCCGCCGGAACAACGGCACGTTATCCCGGTCACGCAGGTTCGGGAAGGGGTCACTTATGGCACTCTTCGGCGTGCTTCGGATGAATGTGTGAGACTGATTCCGTGCGCGAAACAGGCAAAATCACCGTATTCCTGCTCGATGACCACGAGGTGGTCCGTCGCGGCGTCCACGAAATGCTCTCCGTCGAGGAGGACATCGAAGTGGTCGGCGAGGCCGGCACCGCCGCTGACGCCCTCGTCAGGATTCCCGCCACCCGCCCCGACGTCGCCGTGCTCGACGTCCGGCTCCCGGACGGCAGCGGAGTCGAGGTCTGCCGCGAAATCCGTTCGCAGAACGAGGACATCAAATGCCTGATGCTCACCTCGTTCGCGGACGACGAGGCCCTCTTCGACGCGATCATGGCCGGGGCCTCCGGATACGTCCTCAAGGCGATCCGCGGCAGCGAACTCCTGACGGCCGTACGGGACGTGGCGGCCGGCAAGTCGCTGCTCGACCCGGTGGCCACCGCCCGCGTCCTGGAGCGGCTGCGCGACGGCGGCAAGAGCAAGGGCGACGACCGCCTGGCCAACCTCACCGAGCAGGAACGCAAGATCCTCGACCTGATCGGCGAGGGCCTCACCAACCGCGTGATCGGCGAGCGCCTGCACCTCGCGGAGAAGACGATCAAGAACTACGTCTCCTCGCTGCTTTCCAAGCTCGGCATGGAGCGCCGCTCCCAGGCCGCCGCGTACGTGGCCCGCATCCAGGCCGAGAAGAACCACTGAGCGCCTCTCACCGACGGGGCCCGGGCCGGTCATTCGGGACCTAGGGCCCTGATGCGCGGGGCCGCGGGCTCTTTCACCGGCCGCCGCGGGCCGCGAAGGTGGGGGCATGTCCTTCGAGGAAGCCCGCGCCATCGAGCTGCTCGGCCGCGTTCCGTACGGCCGCGTCGCGACCAGCATGCGAGCCCTGCCGTTCGTGGCCCCGGCCCGCCACATCGTGGTCGACGGCTGCGTCCTGCTGCGCCTGCACGCGGGCCTCGGCTACCACCACGCCTGTCTGGGCAGCGTGGTCGCCTACGGCGCGGACAACCTCAGCTCGGGCGAGCTCGACGTGTGGTCGGTGCAGTTCACCGGGACCGCGGACCTCTTCGAGCCGACCGCCGAGGAGCTGGAGCTGTTCGGCGACGAACCCCGCGAGGTCGACGGGAAGCCCTTCGACGCCGTGTACATGCGCATCGCACCCCAGTTCGTGACCGTCCATTCGCTGGACTACTCCAAAGAGCGACAACTCAAGTACGCGGCGTGATCTAACATCTGAAGAGTGCCGCGCTCATCTGCAACTCCACCTGTGGGCGACCTCCTTCGCCGCTACGAGTCCCCCGGTGAGCCGCTCTCCTGCGAACGGGTCGCCCAGGGCCTGCTGAACCGCGGCTACCGGCTCGCCACCACCCGCGGCGACTACTTCCTCAAGCACCACCTGGACGGCGACCACGAGGCCATCGCCCGCCAGCACCGGGCCACCGAACGCCTCCAGGCCCTCGGCGTGCCCGTCGCCCCGCCCGTACCGGACGCCGACGGCGACACCGTCGCGGTGATCGGCGGCCACTGCTACGCCCTGCACCCCTGGGTCCACGGCCGCCACCGCGACGGCGCCCAGCTCTGCGCCGTGGAGTCCCGCCGGCTCGGGGCCCTGCTCGGGCTCGTGCACACCTGCCTGGCCCAGGTCATGGAGCCCGACGTGCCACAGGCCGAGCATCTCAGCGCCGACCCCGCGGACACTCTCGCGCTCATCGACGACCTGGTGGCGCGGGCCCGCAGGCACCGGCCCCGGGACGCCTTCGACGAACTCGCCGAACACCGGCTCCTGGAGCGGCGGGTGCTGCTCGGCCAGCACGCCCACCGCCGCCCTCCGGCCCCCGCCACCGGCGCCTGGGTGCACGGCGACTTCCACCCGCTGAACCTGCTGTACCGGGGCGAGGGCCGCTCGGCCGAGCCCGCCGCGATCGTCGACTGGGACCGGCTCGGTGTCCAGCCGCGCGCCGAGGAGGCGGTCCGGGCCGCCGCGATCTTCTTCGTACGCCCCTCGGGCGAGCTGGAACTGGCGAAGGTACGGGCGTACGCGCGGGCCTACCGGCGGGCCGCCGGGGCGGATGCCGAGGAACTGGCGGCCGCCGTGCACCGGGTGTGGTGGGAGCGGCTCAACGACTTCTGGATCCTGCGCTGGCGCTACCAGCTCCACGACCGAAGGGCCGACCCGCAGTTTCCTGCGGCGTCGGCCCTGGCGGTCTGGTGGACCCGCGAGTACGAGGCGGTGTGCGAGGCCTTCGCGGGGTGAGCTCGGCTCCGGTCAGGGGGTCGGCTTGGTGCCACCGGGGCCGCTGGAGGTGCCGGTGTTCCCGGAGCTGGTGCCGTGGGTGGTCCCCGTGTTCCCGGACGACGTCCCCGTGTTGCCACTGGACGTGCCGGTGTTCCCGGAGCTCGTGCCGTCGGTGGTCCCCGTGTTCCCGGACGACGTCCCCGTGTTGCCACTGGACGTGCCGGTGTTCCCGGAGCTCGTGCCCTCGTTCCCGGAGCTGGTGCCCTGGTCGGTGCCCTGGTTCGTGCCGGACGTCGTGCCCTGGTCCGTGCCCGGCGAGGGGGAGGAGTGCGACTTGCTCGGCGTCGGCGAGGAGGAGCGCGAACGGTGCGTGGAGGGCGACTCCCCGTTGCCGTTCGAGCTGCTGCTGTACGACTGGCCCTGGCTGGTGCCCGGGGTGTCCGCCGTCGACGGGGTGTCCGACTGGGAGACCGACGGCGAGGTCTTCGGCGTCTCCGACGTCGTGCCACCGCCGCCACCGCCGCCGCCCGAGCTGTTCGTGGCGTTCAGCGCGAAGGCGACACCCGCCGCGATCGCGATGATCGCGAGCACCACGAACAGCACCATCTTGCCGCCGCGGCCGCCACCCTGCTTGTGGCCGCCGTGTCCGTAGCCGTCGTAACCGCCGTCGTCCGGGTTCATCGGCGGCAGGATCGGCCCGCCGAACTGTGAGGTGTCCCCGTGCACGGGGTGGCCCATGGCCGCCGTCGCGCCGGGGCTGCCCATCGCCGGGGTGTGGGCGCCCTCGTGCATCAGCTCGACCGGGCCGGTGTTCCAGGTGCCGGTGTGGCCGCCCTGCGCCTGGAGCATCTGCAGGCCGTACTGGACCAGGCCGCGCATCTCCTCGGCGGACTGGAAACGGTCGTCCGGGTCCTTGGCGAGAGAACGCATGACGAGGCCGTCGAGTTCCGGCGGCGCGACATGCGCCACCTGCGACGGCGGCACCGGCATGTCCTGGACGTGCTGGTAGACCACGCTCAGCGGCGTCTCGCCGACGAACGGGGGCCGCAGCGCGAGGAGTTCGTACAGCAGGCAGCCGGTCGCGTACAGGTCGGAGCGGTGGTCGACGGCCTTGCCGAGCGCCTGCTCGGGCGAGAGGTACTGCGGGGTGCCCATGACCATGCCGGTCTGGGTCATCGTCGACTGGGCGCCGTGCAGCGCCCGCGCGATGCCGAAGTCCATGACCTTGACCGCGCCGGTGTCCGTGATGATCACGTTGGCGGGCTTGATGTCACGGTGCACGATGCCGTGCTGATGCGAGTACGCGAGCGCTTCCAGGACCCCGGAGACGATGATCAGCGCCTGCTCCGGCGGCGGGGCGTCCGCGTCCACCAGGAGGTCGCGGATGGTGCGGCCCTCGACCAGCTCCATCACCATGTACGGGACGGTCTGGCCGCCCACGAAGTCCTCACCGGAGTCGTACACCGCCACCACCGCGTGGTGGTTGAGTCCGGCCACCGACTGTGCCTCACGCGTGAAGCGCGCCTTGGACACCGGGTCCTCGGCGAGATCGGCGCGGAGCAGCTTCACGGCGACGGTGCGGCCCAGGCGCACGTCCTCGGCGGCGAACACCTCCGCCATGCCGCCGCGCCCCAGCCGGTGGGTGAGGCGATAGCGGCCGTCGCCGACGAGTCCGCCGACCCACGACTCGTGGTCCTGCGCATCGGCCATCCCGGCGCCGTTTCCGTCGGGTTCGGGTGCCATCAGTCCTCGCCGTCGTATCTGGCCGCGTCCGCGGTCTTCCTTACGGTCTTCCGTCGTGCTCTTCCGCTGGTTGTGCAGTAGTGCACGCTACAGCGTCACCACGGGGCGCCGGTCCGGGATGGACCGGCCATCCAAACGGTTCCGTGTGTACCCATGCAAATCCCGTACGTTTTCGATGCCGGTCCTGTAACGCTTGCGAGACTCTTCCAGTGCGTACGGTCACGGAACGGGCACCCGGCTTGACGTGGGTGCCCCCTCGGGCAGACTTGGCCTGAAAAATCGAGGATCAGCACGGGCCACCGCGCCAAGGGGGATGCACAGTCATGAGCCAGGACGGCGCACACGGCCGCTATGCGGGCGGATCCATCGCGGGCGGGCGCTACCAGCTGCGCGACCTCCTCGGCGAGGGCGGCATGGCCTCGGTGTACCTCGCGTACGACTCCGCGCTGGACCGCCAGGTCGCCATCAAGACGCTGCACACCGAACTCGGCCGGGAACAGTCGTTCCGCGAGCGGTTCCGCCGCGAGGCCCAGGCCGTCGCCAAGCTGCAGCACACCAACATCGTCTCCGTCTTCGACACCGGCGAGGACACACTGACATTCAGCGGCTCCACCGCGGGCGGCGACGGCGTGATGCCGTACATCGTCATGGAGTACGTGGAGGGCGAGCCGCTCGGCTCGACGCTGCACCGCGACATCCAGCAGTACGGCGCGATGCCCGCCGACAAGGCACTCAAGGTGACCGCCGACGTGCTGGCCGCCCTTGAGGTCAGCCACGAGATGGGCCTGGTCCACCGGGACATCAAGCCGGGCAACGTCATGATGACCAAGCGCGGCGTCGTCAAGGTCATGGACTTCGGCATCGCCCGCGCCATGCAGTCCGGCGTCACGTCCATGACCCAGACCGGCATGGTCGTCGGCACCCCCCAGTACCTGTCGCCCGAGCAGGCCCTTGGCCGGGGCGTGGACGCCCGCTCCGACCTGTACTCGGTCGGCATCATGCTCTTCCAGCTGCTGACCGGGCGCATCCCCTTCGACGCGGACTCGCCGCTGGCGATCGCGTACGCACACGTCCAGGAGGAGCCGGTCGCGCCCTCCTCGGTCAACCGGTCGATCACCCCGGCCGTGGACGCGCTGGTCGCCCGCGCACTGAAGAAGAACCCGAACGAGCGCTTCCCGAGTGCCCAGGCCATGCACGACGAGATCCTGCGGATCGCCAACGCCGGCCAGATGGGCGCGGCCCCGGTCATCGCCGGCGGCGCCCCGCCCGTCAGCGGCGCGGGCGTCGGCGCGACGGTCTTCCCGCCGCTCGACTCGCAGGCCGCGCCCGGCCTCCAGGGCAACGTGCAGACGCCGTACCAGCCGGGCCCCTACGGTCCGCCCACCCCGGCGCCGACCCCGCAGCCCGCGTACGGCTACCCGCAGCAGGCCCCGCAGCAGCCCGCCCCGATGGCGGCCCAGACACCGCCGCCGTACACGATCTCCCCGCAGGCCACTCCGGCCGCCTCCGGCGGTTCGAAGCGGAACACCCCGGTGATCGTGGGCGCGATCGCGGTGGCGCTGCTCGCGATCGGCGGCCTGGTCACCGCGGTGATGATGAACAACAACGACGACTCGGGCGGCGGCGACGCCAAGGCCAGCAGCTCGTCGTCGGCCGCGGGGCACAAGGGCCCGGAGCGCGACCGCACGATGGACGCCGAGAAGTGCACCTCGCCGCAGACCTCCACGGTGGACCCGGGCAAGGTCCAGTCCCCGGACTTCACGTACAAGGACATCCTGTCGGTGAAGTCCTGCATCCAGGCCGCGGGCTGGAAGGTCAACACCGAGACCGTCGACAACGGCCAGTGGGGCCAGGACGTGGTGATCAGCCAGTTCCCCGCCGCCGGTGTGGACGTCGACAAGAAGAACGCGCAGTTCACGCTGCAGATCTCGTCGGGCAACGCGCCCGCGCAGTAGGCGCACACTGCTCGTGCGGACAAGGCCCGGCACCCCTGGTGCCGGGTCTTGTCGCATGCGGAGGAGGTGTCGGACGGCGCTGCCCCGTCCCATTCGGCGCACGCCCGTCCGCTCCCGGGATGCCGCACAACTCGCCCCGTGTGACGCTGATTCGGTCAGCCCAGGCGATCCTGCACGTCCGTACGGGAAGGGGCCCTCCCATGGCTCCAGGGATCCGGTCGTTCGCCGCGGCCGCATCGCTGACGGGGGCGCTGCTCCTGACGCCCCTGTCGGACACCCTCGCCGCCTCCCCGTCACCCGGCCTGCCTCCGACGGCGGTTGCCTCCGGCGCGACGCGGGCCTCGCCCCGTATGGAGCCCTCGCCCGCCTCGCCCCGCGCCACCCCCTCGCCGACCCTCTCCGAGGAGCGGCGTCTTGCGGGCAGCCGGGCGGGCGAGGGCCGGATCCGGCCGGGCCGGGTGGAGCCGCCGCACGACCTCCTGCCGGACACCCTCGACGCGGCGGATCCCGACGAGGTGGCACCGGCTCAGGTCGGGGCGGCCCCGCGGACCCCACCGCAGGTTCCGCCCCCGGAGTCCCCGCAGGCCACGCCAAGACCCACCCTCACGGTCGGCGGCGTGCTTCCGCCCGCCCGGCACCATCAGGCGCCGCAGGCCGTGTCCACCGGATCCGACCTGCGGGTCCACGTCCTCTCGCTGGGAGCGGGCCTGGCACTGACCGGTTTGGGGATCGGATTCCTGGCACTGCGGCTCCGGCGACCGTGAAAGGGGCGGTGGGAAGCACGGCGCTGTTTCACGTGAAACCACGCTCATCCGGAGGGAATCGTCGCCCGGCGGGCGGTGGATCACCCCTTCCCGGGGGCACAACGTGATGTGAGGCACGTGTGCGAGAGAATGGGCGGCATGGAGATGCCGAGGAACGATAAGTCGCCGGACAGCCCCCACATCCTGGTCGTAGGCCAGGACGGTATGGCCATCGGCGGTGGAGACGACGAGTCCCGCGAGGTCCCGGTGACGGAGATGGTCGAACAGCCGGCAAAGGTCATGCGTATCGGCAGCATGATCAAGCAACTCCTTGAGGAAGTCCGCGCGGCTCCTCTCGACGAGGCGAGCCGAGTACGCCTGAAGGACATCCACGCCTCGTCCGTGAAGGAACTGGAAGACGGTCTGGCGCCGGAACTGGTCGAGGAACTGGAGCGGCTCTCCCTGCCGTTCACCGACGAGGCGATCCCCTCGGAGGCCGAACTCCGCATCGCGCAGGCCCAGTTGGTGGGCTGGCTCGAAGGTCTCTTCCACGGGATCCAGACGGCCCTGTTCGCCCAGCAAATGGCGGCCCGCGCCCAGCTGGAGCAGATGCGCCGCGCGCTGCCGCCCGGTGTCTCGCACGACGACGATGACGACGACGGCCCGCACGCGGGCGCCCGCTCGGGCCCCTACCTGTAACCGGGCCCATACCGGGCTCGCCGGCCCGTCGTATCGAGCAGTGAGAGGGGGCGCCTTCCCGGCGCCCCCTCTCCGCGTTCACCCCGGCCGTCAGGCCGTCAGCAGCACCTTGCCCACATGGGTGGAGGCTTCGAGCACCCGGTGCCCCTCGGCAGCGTCCGACAGCGGCAGCGTCCGGTCCACCACGGGCCGCACCCGGCCGTCGGCGATCAGCGGCCACACGTGCTCCCGCACGGCCGCCACGATCGCCGCCTTTTCGGCGGCCGGCCGACCCCGCAGGGAGGTCGCGGTGACCGCGGCCCGCTTGGTGAGCAGCGCGCCCAGGTTCAGCTCGCCCTTGGCGCCGCCCTGGAGGCCGATCACCGCGAGCCGCCCGTTGACGGCGAGCGCCCGCACGTTCCGCTCCAGGTACTTGGCGCCCATGATGTCGAGGATGACGTCGGCGCCGACGCCGTCCGTGGCCTTCAACACCTCGTCCACGAAGTCCTGTTCGCGGTAGTCGATGAGGATGTCCGCGCCCAGCTCGGCGCAGCGCGCCAGCTTGTCGGGACCGCCCGCCGTGACTGCGATCTTGGCGCCGATCGCCTTGCCGAGCTGGATCGCCATCGTGCCGATGCCGCTCGCCCCGCCGTGCACCAGGAGCGTCTCGCCGGGGCGCAGGTGGGAAATCATGAACACGTTGGACCAGACGGTGCAGACGACCTCGGGCAGCGCGGCCGCCGCGGCCAGGTCCACGCCGTCGGGCACGGGCAGCAGCTGCCCGATGGGCACGGCCACCTTCTCGGCGTAGCCGCCGCCGCTCAGCAGCGCGCACACCTCGTCGCCGACGCTCCACCCGGACACCCCGGGCCCGAGCGCGGCGATCCGCCCGGAGCACTCCAGGCCGGGGTACGGGGACGCCCCGGGCGGCGGGTTGTAGAAACCCTGGCGCTGGAGCACATCGGCACGGTTGACGGCGGCGGCGGCCACCTCGACGAGGACCTCGCCCTCGCTCGGCACGGGGTCGGGGACCTCGGCCCAGACCAGCGCCTCGGGACCGCCCGGCTCAGGAATCGTGATCGCATACATGCGGCCGACGCTACTCCGGCTGACCCTCAACCTGCGCGCCACCGGCTCGTACGATCGTGATGAGCCGGTCGGTGAGCTGGAGCGGGCTCGCCTTCGCGTCGTCATACGCAAGGAGCCGGTGGCCGCGCAGCACGCTCACCACCAGGTCCTCGGTCTCCCGCACCCCACGGCCGACCTCGCTCTTCTTCACGGGCCGCTCCACCATGTCGAGCCCGCTGCCCTGCTGGATCAGGTCCTCCATCACGGCGCCCGCGCTGGGGCTGAGCACGGAGAGGCCGAGCAGCCGGCCGGCCGCGCTGGCGCTGGTGATGACGGCGTCCGCGCCGGACTGGCGCAGCAGCGGCGCGTTCTCCTCCTCCCGTACCGCGGCGACGATCTTCGCGCCCCGGTTGAGCTGGCGGGCCGTCAGCGTGACCAGGACCGCGGTGTCGTCGCGCTGGGTGGCGATGACGACCTGGCGGGCCTTTTGCAGTTCGGCACGCAGCAGCACATCACTGCGGGTGGCATCCCCGATGACGCCGACGAAGCCCTCCGCGTTGGCGGTCTCGATGACCTTCGCGCTCGGGTCGACGATCACGACCTGGTCCTTCTTCAGGCCCGTCGCGCACAGGGTCTGGATCGCCGACCGGCCCTTCGTCCCGAAGCCGATGACGACGGTGTGCTCTCGCAATTGAGCCTTCCAGCGGTTGAGCCGCCACTCTTCGCGGGTCCGTTCGGTGAGGACTTCGAGAGTGGTTCCGACGAGGATGATCAGGAACAGCACACGCAGCGGCGTGACCAGCAGGATGTTGGTGAGCCGGGCGCTGTCGCTGTAGGGGACGATGTCGCCGTAGCCGGTCGTGGAGAGCGTGACGGTGGCGTAGTAGACGGCGTCGAGGAAGTCGACCCTGCCGTTGGCGTTGTCGTGATAGCCCTCGCGGTCGATCCAGACGATGAGGGTCGTCAGTATCAGCACGGCGAGCGCCATGAGGATCCGCTTGGCGACCTGGCGCATCGGCCGGTCGACGACCCGGCGGGGCAGCATGACCCGCCGGGTGATCAGGTGCTCGCCCGCCTGGCGTGCCATCGCGTCATGGCCGGGCAGTTTCACGTGAAACACCCTTCATCCAGGCGGGAGTTGTGGGCGCTGGCGCACCGTTTCACGTGAAACGCCCTTCAGGCGAGCGGGAGTTGACGTGGGAAGTGGCACGGGAGCCGAAGCCGCGGGACGCCATGAGGTGTTTCACGTGAAACACCCTTCAGCGGACCCCGCTTGAGCCCATGGAAGATCGAGGATCTCGACCTCCTGGCCCGCCCGCGCCCCGCCGGGCGGCACCACCGCGAGCCCGTCGGCGGCCGCGATCCCCCGGAGCATCGCCGGCCCGTTGTAGTGCAACGGCACAACCCGTTCCGCGCGGTGCACCACGGGGACGAGCCTGGTGTCGTGCGGATGCCCCTGCACCTCGTTGCGCAGGGGCGCGGTGTACGTCACTGCCCTTGCCCGGTGCGCGAGTTCACGCAGGAGCGGCTCGGCCAGGGTGAGCAGTCCGGAGACTGCGGCGAGCGGATTGCCGGGCAGCCCGACCAGGTGCTTTCCCGCCCCGATCTGCGCCAGCAGCATGGGGTGGCCGGGCCGCACGGCGACCCCGTCGACCAGGAGCTCGGCACCGGCCTTGTGCAGCACGGGGTGGACGTGGTCGACGGGGCCGGAGGCCGTGCCACCCGTCGTGATCACGAGGTCGGCCGGAGAACCGGTGACGGCGGCGAGCAGTGCCCCCGCGTCGTCCTTCAGCCGCCGGGTCCCGATGACTTCGGCGCCGAGCGCGCGCAGCCAGAACCCGAGCATCGGGCCGAGCGCGTCCCGGATCAGCCCGTCGTGGGGGAGCCCCTGGGTGAGCAGTTCGTCGCCGAGCACCAGGATCTCGACGCGGGGCCGGGGCACAGTGGTGAGCTCGTCGTATCCAGCGGCGGCGGCGAGGCCCAGCACGGCCGGGGTGACCAGTGCGGTGGCGGGCAGCAGCACGTCGCCCGAGCGGCATTCCTGCCCGCGCGGGCGAATGTCCTGGCCGTGCAGCACCACGCGGTCGGCCTGGAGCTGGGTGCGGGCCTCGTCGGTGCGGGCGTGCTCGCTGCGGATCACCGCGGTGGCACCGGCGGGGATGCGGGCCCCGGTGGCGATGCGTACGGCTTCGCCGTCGGCGAGGGCGCCGGGCGCGGCGTGTCCGGCGAGGACGCCACCGTCCTGCACCGCCCACGGCCCGGGCCCGGCGACGACCCAGCCGTCCATGGCGGAGGTGTCGAAGGACGGCAGGTCGGTGAGCGCGGCGAGCGGCTCGGTGAGGATCTCCCCGAGGGCCTGCTCCAGCGGCACCCGGTGGAAGCGGGCCGGTGCGGCCCGGCCCGCCCGGGCGGCCACGTTCCGGGCATGGGCCCAGGCGGAGGCCCGGTGGCGCGGGGCCGGGCGATCACCGGACGCCTCCGCGCGGGCCTGGCCCGTCGGCCGGGCCTCTGCGGCCGGGCCCGGCGCCGACCTGGCGTCGCGCAGCAGGGCGAGGGCCTCGTCGGATCCGTCGTCCGCCGCCGGGCTCCGGGCGGTCATCCGGCGTCGTTCTTCGGGCCGTCGCCGGCCTCGGTCTCGGCCGCCCAGCGGTTGGCGAGCGCGGCTGCCTTGCGAGCCGCCTCCACCACGTCCTTGCCCTCGCCCCCCGCCTTCGCGGCGGCGTAGCCGACCAGGAAGGTGGTGAGCGGGGCGGCGGGCCGGGCGACGCCGTGGGCGGCGTCCCTGGCGAGGTCCAGCAGCACGCCGGTGTCGACGTCCAGCTCGATGCCGAGTTCGTCCTTGACTGCGGTGATCCATTCGTCCAGCACGCCCCCATCGTCCCTGATCCGGGCCCGGGCGGCGGCGAGGTCCTCCCAGGTGTCGCAGTCGAAGGAGGCGAGCGGGTCCGCGGTGATGCGCGCGAGGTCGAGTTCGCGGGTGAGGAGCCGCAGCGGCAGCCCGGCGAGCGAGCCGTGCTGGGTGGCGAGCAGCGCGAGCTGGCGGCGCAGCGGCTCGGCGCGGTAGGCGGCAACCAGCGGCTGGTCGCGGCCGTCGGCGTCGGTGCAGAGCGCTCCTTCGCGGCCGGTGCGCCTCAGCTCGTCGAGGAGGGCGTCGACGGTCGGCGCGGCCAGGAACGGCAGATCGGCCGAGAGCACGAGCACGCTCTCGGCCGACGTGCGGCGCACCCCTGCGTCCAGGGCGGCCAGCGGTCCGCCGCCGGCCGGTTCCTCCCGGGTCCACAGCACGGGCCGCGCGGTGGGCCGCCGCCCGCCCACCACCACGGTGGTCGCGGCACCCGCGCAGGCGGTGAGGACCCGGTCGAGGAGGGCCCGGCCGCCCACGCTGAGCCCGGGTTTGTCGGCGCCGCCCAGCCGCTTGGCGGCGCCTCCGGCGAGTACTACGGCGTCATATCGTGCGGATGCTGCGGCCTCATACGCGGGTGCTGCGGCGTCATACGCGGTCATCCCCCGAGTATGGGCCGCCGGACGATCACCGTTACCCCGGCGAACGTCCCGAGTTCGCGGGGCCGTTCGTCACAGCGTGCGGAGCAGCACCGCCGGGTGCTCCACGCAGTCCGCGACGTAGCGCAGGAAGCCGCCCGCGGTGCCACCGTCGCACACCCGGTGGTCGAAGGTGAGGGACAGCTGGACCACTTGGCGCACCGCGAGCTCGCCCTCGTACACCCACGGCTTGGGGATGATGCGGCCCACGCCCAGCATCGCCGCCTCGGGGTGGTTGATGATCGGCGTGGAGCCGTCGACGCCGAACACCCCGTAGTTGTTGAGGGTGAAGGTGCCTCCGGTCAGCTGGGCCGGGGTCAGCGTGCCCGTGCGGGCCGCCTCGGTGAGGCGGGCGAGTTCGGCGCCCAGCGAGTCGACGTTGCGGGTGTGGGCGTCGCGGACGACCGGGACGACCAGGCCGCGCTCGGTCTGGGCCGCGAAGCCCAGGTGCACCTCGGGCAGCCGCACGATCTCGCGGGCCGCCAGGTCGACGGTCGAGTTGAGCTCGGGGAAGCGGGCGAGGGCCGCCGTGCAGATGCGGGCGAGCAGCGCGAGGACGGACACCTTGGGGCCACCCGCGGCGTTCATGGCGACGCGGGCCGCCATCAGCTCCGTGGCGTCGGCGTCGACCCAGCAGGTGGCGTCGGGAATTTCGGTACGGCTGCGGCTGAGCTTGTCGGCGACCGCGCCCCGGATGCCCTTCAGCGCGATGCGTTCACCGGCCGGGGCGGAGGCCGGGGTCGCGGGCGCGACGGGAGCGGGAGCCGGCGCCGGCGTCTGCATCGCCGACTCCACATCGGCACGCAGGATCAGACCCTCGGGCCCGCTTCCCCGCAACTCCCGCAGATCGAGGCCGTGTTCACGGGCCAGCCTGCGCACCAGCGGCGAGATGACCGGCACGGGCCCGGCCGCCTTGACCGGGGCGGGCGGCGCGGCCGGGACGGCGGCCGGGGTCGTGGGCCGCACACGGGAGCGGCGTCGGGTGGTGGCCGCGGCCGTCCCGTAGCCGACCAGGACGTTGCCCGAGTACTCGGAGGACTCGGCCTCCTCCGTGGCGTCCTCCTCGTGCACGGGGCCGACCGCGACGGTCAACAGGGGCGCGCCGACCGGCAGTTCGGTGCCCTCCTCGCCGAAGCGGGCGGTGACCACACCTCCGTACGGACACGGCACCTCGACCATCGCCTTGGCCGTCTCCACCTCGACCACCGGCTGGTCCACGGCCACCACGTCGCCGACCGCGACGAGCCAGCGCACGATCTCCGCCTCGGTGAGCCCCTCACCCAGGTCGGGCAGCTTGAACTCCAACACCTTCGGCATCAGTGCTCCGCCTCCCACTGCAGCCGCGCGACCGCGTCCAGGACCCGGTCCACACCCGGCAGATGGTGCTTCTCCAGCATCGGCGGCGGGTAGGGGATGTCGAAGCCGGCGACTCGCAGCACGGGCGCCTCCAGGTGGTGGAAACAGCGCTCGGTGACGCGGGCGGCTATCTCGCCGCCGGGGCCGCCGAATCCGGCCGACTCGTGGACGACCACGGCCCGCCCGGTGCGGCGCACCGACGCGCACACCGTCTCGTCGTCGAACGGCACCAGGGAGCGCAGGTCGACGACTTCGAGGTCCCAGCCCTCCTCGCGGGCCGCCTCGGCCGCCTCCAGGCACACCGGCACGGACGGCCCGTACGTGATGAGCGTGGCGCTGCTCCCGGTCCGCCGCACGACGGCCTTGCCGATGGGTGCCACGGCCGCGGGGGCCTCGGGCGACCAGTCGGACTTCGACCAGTACAGCCGCTTGGGCTCCAGGAAGACGACCGGGTCGTCGGACGCGATGGCGGCCCTGAGCAGCCCGTACGCGTCCTCCACGGTGGCCGGGGTGACGACCTGGAGGCCGGGCGTCGCCATGTAGTAGGCCTCGCTGGAATCGCTGTGGTGCTCGACGCCGCCGATGCCGCCGCCGTAGGGCACGCGCACCACGATGGGCATCGCCATGGCGCCGCGGGTGCGGTTGCGCATCTTGGCGACATGGCTGATGAGCTGCTCGAACGCCGGGTAGGCGAAGGCGTCGAACTGCATCTCGACGACGGGGCGCAGCCCGTACATCGCCATGCCGACGGCCGTGCCGAGGATGCCGGCCTCGGCGAGCGGGGTGTCGGTGCAGCGGTCCTCGCCGAACTCCTTGGCGAGCCCGTCGGTGACCCGGAACACGCCGCCCAGGGTGCCGACGTCCTCGCCGAGGACGTGGACGGCGGGGTCCTCGGCCATGGCGTCGCGCATCGCGCGCTGCAGGGCCTGCGCCATGGTGGCGGGCTTCTTGTCGGTGGCGGTCGCCATCAGCGGGCCTCGGCTTCCAGCTCGGCGCGCAACTGGGCCGCCTGCTCGCGCAGTTGGCCGTTCTGTTCGGCGTAGACCTCGGCGAACAGGTCCATGGGGTCCAGGACCGGGTCGGCGTTCATCTGGTCGCGCAGCGCCGCGGCCATGGTCTCGGCTGCCTCGGCGGCGGCGCGTATGCCGTCCTCGTCGAGGAGGCCGCGGGCGGTCAGCTCGCCCTCCAGGAGCCGGATCGGGTCGTGGTCGCGCCAGGCGTCGACCTCGGCGGAGCCCCGGTAGCGCGTCGCGTCGTCGGCGTTGGTGTGCGCCTCCATGCGGTACGTGACGGCCTCGATCAGGGTGGGCCCGCCGCCGCGCCGGGCCCGGGCGACGGCCTCGGACAGCACCTGGTGCACGGCGGGCGCGTCGTTGCCGTCGACCAGGCGGCCCGGCATTCCGTACCCGACGGCCTTGTGGGCGAGGGAGGGCGCGGCGGTCTGCTTCGCGAGCGGCACGGAGATCGCGAAGCCGTTGTTCTGGACCAGGAAGACCACCGGGGCCTGCCATACGGCCGCGAAGTTCAGCGCCTCGTGGAAGTCGCCCTCGCTGGTGCCGCCGTCGCCGACCAGGGCGAGCGCCACCACGTCGTCGCCCTTGAGGCGGGCCGCGTGGGCGAGGCCCACCGCGTGCGGCAGCTGGGTGGCGAGGGGGGTGCACAGCGGCGCGATGCGGTGCTCGCGCGGGTCGTAGCCGGTGTGCCAGTCGCCGCGGAGCAGCGTCAGCGCCTGCACGGGGTCCAGGCCCCGGGCGACGGCGGCGAGGGTGTCGCGGTAGCTCGGAAACAGCCAGTCGCGCTCCTCCAGGGCGAGGGCGGCGGCGACCTCGCAGGCCTCCTGGCCGGTCGAGGAGGGGTACACGGCGAGGCGGCCCTGTTTGGTGAGGGCGGTGGCCTGCGCGTTGAAGCGGCGGCCGCGCACCAGCTCGCCGTACAGCTTCAGCATCAGCGCGCGGTCGAGCTCGGCGCCGGTCCCCAGGACCCGGTGGGGCTCGGGGTCCGGGAGGAGCGGCGCGGGGTCGGTGCGCGGCCTCCAGGCGGGCGGAGGGGTCGGCCGATATGCGGCGGCACCGGGGAGCTCTTGGACCGTCATGCCAATGCACCTCCTTGTGGGGAGCGGACATCCGTGGGAGGGGCGTGAGTGTGACGCCCCTCACCTACCGATTGTTCGGTCGTGGACGCATTTTGGCTACAGCCACCTTCAGCCTGTGGACAAACGGTTCTCCACAGCCTGGGATGGGAACAGGTCGTCCACAACAGGAAGGCGGGGGGACATGGCAGCTGAACAAATGGCCACCGGCGAGATCCGGCCGGTGCCGCCGCGCCCGCTGGACGAGATCGACCACGACATCCTGCGGATCCTGCAGACGGACGGCCGGGCCTCGATACGCTCCGTGGCCGAGCGGGTGCACGTCTCGCGGGCCAACGCCTATGCGCGGATCAACCGACTCGTCGAGGAC
The DNA here is from genome assembly GCF_045206365.1 of Streptomyces sp. NBC_00212. Lineage (NCBI taxonomy): Bacteria > Bacillati > Actinomycetota > Actinomycetes > Kitasatosporales > Streptomycetaceae > Streptomyces > Streptomyces sp. NBC_00212. Next base: position 4,441,594 of record NZ_CP108115.1, on the reverse strand, counting down.
AGCGTGATCCAGGGCTTCACCGCGCGCGTGGACCACGAGAGGGCGGGCCAGGGCGCGGCCGCGTACATCACGCTCAAGATCGTGCAGAACTCGTGGCGCACGGTCCGCGCCCAGCTCAAGGAACTGCCCGGAGCCGCCCATATCGCCCTGGTCAGCGGGGACTTCGACGTCCTGCTCCTGGTGCACACGCCCGACAACAGGGCGCTGCGCGAGCTGGTCCTGACCCGGATCCAGTCCATCCCGGAGGTCCTGTCGACACGCACCCTGCTGGTGTTCGAGGAGACGGACCTGGACCCCGCGTAGGGGCCTGGCCTGCGCGCAGTGCTCACCGCTCAGGTGCAGTACTTCTTCAGGAAGGCGAGGACCGTCTCCCAGTTGTCGGGGGCGGCGAGCAGGGCCACTCCGTGCGAGGCCGATCCCTTGACGGGGACGAGCCGGCTCTCCGGGGCCTTGGTGCTCGCCGCGCTCAGCTCCCGCGCGGCCGTGGCGAACGTGCCGTCCTGGTCGCCGGCCATGTAGAGCACCGGCACGGTGAGGTTTTTGGCGGCGGCCAGCGCGTCCATCGGGCCGTACGTCTCGGGGGCGGACAGCGCGACCACCGCGTCCGGTTTCAGCGGCATGTGGGCGGCCGCCTCCAGGGTCGCGGTGCCGCCCTTGGACGCGCCCATGAGGAGCAGCTTCCAGGCGCCCTCGCCGCGCAGCACGGTGGCCGCTCCCTCGATCTCGTCGGCCGCGTCACCGGTCGTGTTGTTGACGGCGAGCACGCGGAAGCCCGCCTTGCCGAGTTCGACGGCCTTGTCCTTCCACTGGCAGACGTTTCCGTCCGACTGGTGGGCGAGAACGATCCCGGTATTGCCACTACCGGTCAGGAAGCCGCCAGTGGGCGATCCCGTCGCGCTCTTGAAGACGATGGAGTCCGCCTTGGCCTGCTCGGGCGTCAGGCAGCCGAAGTCGTCCCCCTTGACGGGCGGCGCCGGTGCGGCGGGCTGGGCCTCGGCCTTCTTGACCGCGGCTCTCGCGTCCGGCGACTTGGCCGCCGCATCGTTTTTGCCGCCCTCACCGCTGCACCCGGCCAGCGTCAGACCCACGAGCAGCACCGTGGCGCAGACGGACACAAAGGGCGCAGGAGTTCGCAAGGCAGCCATGACCGTGGATGTTGATCCGCTTCGGTGCCTCAGTCAACGGCCCCGGAGCTCAATGGCCGGTCCGCAACCCCTCGAAAGCCATCTTGACCACGGTGTCCGCCACCAGGGCGCCGTCCGCCTCGCCCTCGCGCTGCGGCCGGTACCACTCGACCAGCGAGTTGACCATGCCGAAGAGCAGCCGGGTCGCGAGGCGAATGTCCAGGTCGGCGCGGAGATCGCCGTCCGCGACGGCGGCCTTCAAAAGATCGGACACGCGCTGGTCGAACTCCCTGCGGCGCTCCATCGCCCAGCGTTCCGTCTTGGTGTTGCCGCGGACGCGCAACAGCAGGGTGACGTAGGGAAGTTCGGCCATGAGGACTTCGACGGTACGTCGCGTGACGTACTCGACCCGCTCAATCGAGCGGCCGCGCAGCGCGCCCGGCTCGTCCAGGACGCCGAAGAGGCCGTCTATGGCGCGGCTCACCGCCCGGCGCAGGAGCTCCTCCTTGCCGGCGACGTGGTGGTAGATCGACGACTTGGAGATCCCGGCCGCCTTGGACAGGTGCTCCATCGAAGTGCCGTCGTAGCCACGCTCGTTGAAGACCCGCACCGCGACCGTGAGCAGCGTCTCGGGCGTGTAGGTGTCCCGCTTGGGGGTCGTCATGAGCCCGTCTCCTCGTCGCCCGCGTACGCCTGCCGGTAGAGCGCGAGCGAAGGGGCGTAGCGGCCGGTGGGGCAGCGCTCGTGCAGCGCCGAGAGCAGGTCGTAGGCCCAGTCCTGGCCCAGGCGCCGGTTCCATTCGACGGGCCCCAGCGGGTAGTTGACGCCGAGCCGCATCGCGGTGTCGATGTCCTCGGGCGAAGCGACGCCCTTGGCGACGGCGTCGGCGGCGAAGTCGACGAGCATCGCGACGGTACGGGCGACGATCATGCCCGGCACGTCGCCGATGACGCTGACCTCCTTGCCGAGCTTCTGGAACAGGCCGACGGCCTCGGTGACGGCGCGCTCGGAGGTGTCCTCGCTCGCGGAGAGCGCGATGCGGGTGGCACCCCGGTAGTCCAGGGCGAGATCGAAGTAGACGACGTCCGCGAACTCGACGGACGTCTTGCCGTCGGCCGGGACGAGCTGTCCATCCCCCGGAAGCTCGATGTAGGGACCGCCCTCGTTGACGGTCTTCACGTCGATTCCGGCTTCCGTCATCATCGCGACGAGTTCGCGGGCCGGGCCCAGGTCACCGACCACGGTGACGGCCGCCGGGGCCTCCGCCGGGGGCGCCGTGTGCGGCTCGGGACGCGCGGCCTCCTTTGAGGGCGTGCCGGAGTCCTCGTACCCGAACCAGCCGCGTCCGCTCTTGCGGCCGTGCAGGCCGGACTCGACCAGGCGCCGCTGGGCCAGGGACGGCGTGAACTTGGGGCTCTGGAAGAGGGACTCCCAGACCGACCGCGTCACCGCCTCGTTCACGTCCTGCCCGATGAGGTCGGTCAGCTCGAAGGGGCCCATCCGGAACCCGCCGCACTCGCGCAGCACCGCGTCGATGGTGGCCGCGTCCGCGCCACGCTCTTCGTAGACGGCGAAGGCCTCGGCGTAGAAGGGGCGCGCGATGCGGTTGACGATGAAGCCCGGGGTGTCCGTGCAGCGCACCGGCGTCTTGCCCCAGGCCTTCGCCGTCTCGTACGCCGTGGCCGCGGCCGCCTCGTCGGTGGCGAAGCCGCTGACGACCTCGACCAGCGGGAGCAGCGGCGCCGGGTTGAAGAAGTGCAGGCCGACGAAGCGGCCGGGGTGGCGCAGCGCCCCCGCGATCGCGGTGACGGACAGCGAGGAGGTGTTGGTGGCGAGCAGGCAGTCCTCGCCGACCGCGCCCTCCAGGGCACCGAACAGCTCCTGCTTGACGGGGAGTTGTTCCAGGACGGCCTCGACGACGAGCGCGGCGTCGGCGAGCTCGTCGAGCCGCTCGGCCGGATGCAGGCGGGCCAGCGCCCCGTCGCGGCCGGCGGCGTCCAAGCGGCCCTTCTCGACCAGCCGGTCCAGTCGTCCGGCCAGGGCGTCGGCTGCCTCGCGCGCGCGGCCCGGCACGGCGTCGTAGAGCCGTACGCGGTGCCCGGCGACGAGGGCCACCTGGGCGATGCCCCGGCCCATGGTTCCGGTGCCGACGACGGCGACGGTACGGCTCGGCGCGATCGCTGAGGCGCTGGCGGTTTCGGTCATGAACGCGATCCTCCCCTACGGCTTGCCCACGGGCCCGACGGGCCCCCTCCCGGGGGTGTCCGGCAGGGGCCGTGGCGGGCGTGGCCGGTAGTTGTCCACAGGTTTCCCCGGACCCTCTTGTCCCGACCGATCGTTCGGTTACTCTAACGGTGTCCGGCTCTCCCTGCCCAGCTCGAAGACTCGACGAGGAGTTGCTCGCCATGCAGCTGACCGAGAAGCACAGGCCCACCCTGGACGGGGCCCTGGAGGCGATCCGCACGCGTGCGTACTGGTCGCCGCATCCGGAGCACCCCAAGGCCTACGGGGAGACGGGCGCAGAGGACGGCAAAGCCGCCTTCGACGCGCTTCTGAACCGGCGCTTCGACCTCGACCAGCCGGGCACCGACGACTGGACGGGCGCCGAAGTCTCGCCCTACGGCATCGAGTTGGGCGTCCAGTACCCCCACCCCGACCTCGATGTGCTGCTGCCCGCGATGCGGGCCGGGATGGCCGACTGGCGGGCCGCCGGGCCCGAGACGCGGGCCCTGGTCTGCATCGAGATCCTGGCCCGGATCGGCGCGCGCACCCACGAGTTCGCGCACGCGGTCATGCACACCAGCGGCCAGGCCTTCATGATGGCGTTCCAGGCGGGCGGGCCGCACGCCCAGGACCGCGGCCTGGAAGCCGTCGCGTACGCCTACCAGGAGCAGACCCGCACGCCGTCGGGCAGCGCCGCCTGGTCCAAGCCGCAGGGCAAGCGCGAGCCCCTGGAGCTCGCCAAGACGTTCACCCCGGCCGGGCGCGGCATCGCCCTGCTGATCGGCTGCAACACCTTCCCGACCTGGAACGGCTACCCGGGCCTGTTCGCCTCGCTGGCCACCGGAAACCCGGTCCTGGTCAAGCCGCACCCGCGCGCGGTCCTGCCGCTGGCGATGACGGTGAAGGTGGCGCGCGAGGTGCTCGCCGAGGCGGGCTTCGACCCCAACCTGGTGGCGCTCGCCGCCGAGCGGCCGGGCGAGGGCATCGCCAAGACCCTCGCGGTCCGCCCCGAAATCAAGATCATCGACTACACGGGCTCCTCCGCGTTCGGCGACTGGCTGGAGGCCAACGCCCGCCAGGCGCAGGTCTACACCGAGAAGGCCGGCGTCAACACGGTGGTCATCGACTCCACCGACAACTACAAGGGCATGCTCGCCAACCTGTCCTTCTCGCTGTCCCTGTACAGCGGCCAGATGTGCACCACCCCGCAGAACCTGCTGATCCCCCGCGACGGCATCACCACGGACGCGGGCAAGAAGTCGTACGACGAGGTCGTCGGCGACCTCGCGGGCGCGGTCGGCGGCCTGCTCGGCGACGACGCCCGGGCCAACGCGCTGCTCGGCGCCCTCGTCAACCCCGACGTGAAGACCCGCCTGGACGCGGCCCCCGGCCTCGGCGAAGTCGCCCTGTCCTCAAGGGAGGTGGCCAACCCCGAGTTCCCGGACGCGGTGGTCCGCACCCCGGTGATCGTCAAGCTGGACGGCGCGAAGCCGGACGCGGAGGCCGTCTACCTCTCGGAGTGCTTCGGCCCGGTCTCCTTCGCCGTCGCCGTCGACTCCACGGCGGACGCGGTCGAGCTGCTGCGCCGCACGGTCCGCGACAAGGGCGCGATGACGGTCGGCGCGTACACCACCTCCCCGGAGGTGGAGCGCTCGATCGAGGACGTCTGCCTGGACGAGTCGGCCCAGCTGTCGCTGAACCTGACGGGCGGGGTGTACGTCAACCAGACGGCCGCCTTCTCCGACTTCCACGGTTCGGGCGGCAACCCGGCGGCCAACGCGGCCCTGTGCGACGGGGCGTTCGTGGCCAACCGGTTCCGCGTGGTGGAGGTCCGCAGGCAGGCCTGAGCACAGGCTTTGCGGGAGCGGAGGTACGTCAGTCGGGAATGGTGGCGTGCCTCTGCACCCAGGAGTGCATCGCGATGGCCGCCGCGGCTCCCGCGTTGATGGAGCGCGTGGAGCCGAACTGCGCGATGGAGCACACCATATGGGCGTGCTTACGAGCCTCTTCGGTAAGCCCCGGGCCCTCCTGGCCGAAGAGCAGCACACACCGGCGCGGCAGCACGGTCCGCTCCAGCGGAACCGCGCCGGGAAGGTTGTCGATGCCGATGATAGGCACGCCCTCCGCGAGGGCCCACGCGGTCAGCGACTCGGTGTCCGGGTGGTGACGGACGTGCTGGTAGCGGTCGGTGACCATCGCCCCGCGCCGGTTCCAGCGGCGCCGCCCGACGATGTGGATCTCCTTGGCCAGGAACGCGTTCGCGGTCCGCACCACGGAGCCGATGTTGAAGTCGTGGCCCCAGTTCTCGACGGCCACGTGGAAGTCGTGCCGCCGGGTGTCGAGGTCGGCGACGATCGCCTCGCGCGTCCAGTACCGGTAGGCGTCGACGACGTTGCGCCGGTCGCCGTGCGCGAGCAGCTCCGGGTCGTACCGCTCGCCCTCGGGCCAGGGCTGAGGGTGCGGGCCCACCCCGACCTCGGCCGGGCCGAAGCCTTCGTCGTACTGGATGGGGTCGCCGGCCGGGGCGTCCTCGGCCGGGGCCGGCTGTTCGGTGCTGCTCACCCCACGAGCGTACGTGGCCGCTCGGCCTGCTCCGCCCGCTCCCGGCGCTGCTCGGGAAGGCGCGCGCCCGGCCGCAGCCGGCCCGCGTACGCGCCCACCTTGCGCAGGAACGACGTCGGCAGGAACACGGCGTCCGCGGCGATCATCGCCAGCGAGAAGAACGGCAGCCCGAGCAGGACCGCGATCCCGGCGTGCTCCAGCATCATCGCCACGAGCAGCACGTTCTTGACCCGCCGATTGAACAGCGTGAACGGGAACGCCACTTGGACCATGACCGTTCCATAAGTGAGCAGCATCACGATCACCCCGCTCGTGCCCAGCAGGGAGGAGAGTTCGGGCCACGGCGAGAAGTAGTCCAGCTTCAGCGGGTAGAACAGCGCGGTCCCGTCCTGCCAGCGGCTGCCCTGGATCTTGTACCAGCCGGCGGTCGCGTAGACCAGACAGACCTCCGCCATGATCACGACCATGGCCGCGTTGTGGACCAGGTTGCCGAGGACGTCGAGCAGCGCCCGCGCGTCGGCGTCGGCGAACCTGCCCACCGCCCACCACAGCCCCTGCACGGCCCACATGCCCCAGAACACGACCCACAGCCACCACTCGCCGCCGCCGAAGACACCGGGCCCGGACGTACGCCAGGTGCCGACGAGCAGCCCGAGGCCGCACACCGCCCACAGCACCGGGCCGACCCGGTCCTGGCGCACCCCGCGCGCGAGGCGCCGCGCATCCAGCGACCAGACCTGCGCGCACCGCGTGAAGATCAGATAGATCGCCATCAGGTGGATGACGTTGTCACCACCGTCCCCCATGAAGACGGAGCGATTCTGCAGAGAGAGCACACCGATCATGAAGACGACGGACATGGTGCGCGTGCGCCAGCCCAGCATCAGGAGCGCGCTGGACACGATGGCCAGCGCGTACACGATCTCGAACCAGACCGTGCTGTCGGTCCAGAGCAGCGCGGTGAACGCGTGGTTGCCAGACACCAGACGGTTGCCGAGGTCCCAGCTCCAGGGGCCGTCGGGGCCGTACAGCTCGCGGCGGTTGGGCAGTTCGCGCAGCAGGAAGAAGAGCCAGGTCGCGGAGAAGCCGATCCGGACGACCGCGCTCTGGTACGGGCCGAGGGCCGCGGCCGAGACGAGGCGTACGGCGCGCGCGGCCCGGGTCTCGGCGGCGGCCTCGGCCGCGCTGAGGGCTTCGGAGGACTCGGGGGCTTCGAGCCGGGCGCCGGTCGAGGCCGCGGGGTGCCGGGCGTCCGCAGAGCCGGCGGTGGGGCTTTCCGCCGGGCGGGCGGTGGGGCCGTCGTGGTCGTACGTGCTCACCGCTTCGCCTCCGTGTGTGCGTCACCGGCGCCCTTGGGCAGGTCGGCCGGGGTCACCGTCCACCACGGCACCTCCCGGTAGGACGGCCGGGTGTCGGTCTTCTCGTCGCTCCACGAGGGGCCCTTGACCGATGTGGTCATGGACCTGACCTGGATCCGGTCGACCGTGCCGCCGTCGCGGTGCGCGCCGAGCCGGAGCATCACGATGCGGCGCAGGTACTGCTCGGAGAGCTCGCCGCGCAGGCCGTTCGGCTTGTTGTCGTCAGTGTGCGAACCGACGAAGAAGTCCCAGCCGCGGCGCAGTTCGTTCTGCTCGGTGTGGCTGGGCAGCGGGTTGTGCCGGATCGCGTCGCCGTCCTGGGCCGAGAAGTCGATCCAGTCGGTGGTCTTGATCGTGCCGCCCGGCATCTTGATCTCGGCGCGCGCCTGGACGTCGATGTTCTGCTGCAGCGGATTGGGCGCGAAGAGCTTCCAGTTCTGCTCGAACTCGGGATAGATCCAGTCGTCGACGGCCTTGCCGTACTCCTTGCTGACCGTGTTGGAGGGTGCGACATGCAGGAACACCATCCCGATCTGCACGCAGGCGATCACGCCGATGACCGCGAGCGCGAGGGCGGCCACGACCTGGAACCGGACGGGCAGCCCGGCGATCCCGCGGGAGGACGCGCCCGCGCCGCCGGAGCCCATGGGGCCGGGGGCGTCGGCGCGGCCGGAGTCGGCGCGGCCGGGTGCCTCAGCGGGGCCGGAAACGGGGTCCGGGACGGTAACGAGATCCGGGTGGCTGGCGGAATCCCGGGCCGGATCGGCCGCCGCCCGCGTGGCGGAATCCCGGTCCGGATCCGCCGAAGAATCGAAAACGGCGTCATCGCCCGGGCCGGAAGCAGCGCCGGTTTCCGGAGCCGTACCCCGTCCGGCCGAAGCTCCGGGACTGCTCGCGGCAGGGTCGCCGGACCCGGCTGAAGCGGCTCTGACCTGCCCAGATCCCGCTCCGTCGGCCTTGCCCCCGGCTCCGGTCTCGTCCTTGTACGAATCCATCCCGCCCCGATCGGCACCCACTGAGTTATCCACAGGGTTGACACCCTACGGGCCGTCGACTCACCATTGAAGTCATTGAACCGAACGATCGGTCGGTTGGTGGACAGCCGCACAGCAGATCGGCAGGGGGCCGGAATGACCGGAGTGACCGCGACAGCCACGGCAGCCGCAGGGACGGACGCGTCGTACCTGGCGGTGTTCGACGCGGCCGTCGCCGCGGACGAGCGAATCGAGCCACGCGACTGGATGCCCGAGGCGTACCGCTCCTCGCTGGTCCGCCAAATGGCCCAGCACGCCCATTCCGAGATCATCGGCATGCAGCCGGAGGCGAACTGGATCACCCGCGCCCCGTCCCTGCGCCGCAAGGCCATCCTGATGGCCAAGGTCCAGGACGAGGCCGGCCACGGTCTCTACCTCTACAGCGCGGCCGAAACGCTCGGCACCGGCCGCGACGAGCTCCTCGACAAGCTGCACTCGGGCCGCCAGAAGTACTCCTCGATCTTCAACTACCCCACCCTGACCTGGGCCGACGTCGGCGCGATCGGCTGGCTGGTGGACGGCGCGGCGATCACCAACCAGGTCCCCCTGTGCCGCTGCTCCTACGGCCCGTACGCCCGGGCCATGGTCCGCATCTGCAAGGAGGAGTCCTTCCACCAGCGGCAGGGCTACGAGCTGCTGCTCACCCTGTCGAAGGGGACGCCCGAGCAGCACGCGATGGCGCAGGACGCGGTGAACCGCTGGTGGTGGCCCTCGCTGATGATGTTCGGCCCGCCCGACGACGAGTCGGCGCACTCCGCGCAGTCGATGACCTGGAAGATCAAGCGCCACTCCAACGACGAGCTGCGCCAGCGCTTCGTGGACATAGCGGTCGGCCAGGCCGAAGGCCTCGGCCTCACCCTGCCCGACCCCGAGCTGCGCTGGAACGAGGAGCGCGGCCACCACGACTTCGGCGAGATCGACTGGACGGAGTTCTGGGAGGTCCTCAAGGGCAACGGCCCCTGCAACGAGCAGCGGATCACCCAGCGACGCCGGGCCCACGAAGAAGGCGCCTGGGTGCGGGACGCGGCCGCCGCCTACGCCACGAAGCAGCAGACGCAGCGCGCCCATGAGACCCAGCAGGCGACGACCGTCGCCGCGGCACAGCACCCGAACGGAGAGGCAACGGCATGAGCACGCACGACTGGCCGCTCTGGGAGGTGTTCGTGCGCTCGCGCCGCGGACTGTCCCACACCCACGCGGGAAGCCTGCACGCGCCGGACGCCGAGATGGCGCTGCGCAACGCCCGCGACCTGTATACCCGCAGGTCGGAGGGCATCTCGATCTGGGTGGTGCCGTCCGCGGCGATCAGCGCGTCCTCGCCCGACGAGAAGGACTCCTTCTTCGACCCGGCCGCCGACAAGCCCTACCGCCACCCGACGTTCTACGAGATCCCGGAAGGGGTGAAGCACCTGTGACGGCCATCGTTTCGACGGACGCCGCCCTCGCCCTCGGCGACGACGCCCTGGTGCTATCGCACCGGCTGGGGGAGTGGGCCGGCCACGCCCCCGTCCTCGAAGAGGAGGTCGCCCTGGCGAACATCGCCCTCGACCTGCTCGGCCAAGCCCGGGTGCTGCTCTCGCAGGTGGGCGACGAGGACGAGCTGGCCTACCTCCGCGAGGAGCGGGCCTTCCGCAACCTCCAGCTCGTCGAACAGCCCAATGGCGACTTCGCCCACACCATCGCCCGCCAGCTGTACTTCTCGACGTACCAGCACCTGCTGTACGGCGAACTGGCAGCAGGAGAAGGCGAGTTCACAGCCCTCGCGGCGAAGGCGGTCAAGGAGGTCGAGTACCACCGCGACCACGCCGAGCAGTGGACCCTGCGGCTCGGCGACGGCACCGAGGAGAGCCACCGGCGGATGCAGCGGTCCTGCGAGGCGCTGTGGCGCTTCACCGGCGAGATGTTCCAGCCGGTGCCCGGCCTCGACCTCGACTGGGCCGACCTCGAAACGCGTTGGACGGCCTCAGTGACCTCGGTCCTCGGCCGGGCCACCCTGACCGTCCCCGAAGGCCCCCGCACCGGCGCCTGGGCGGCGGGCGCGGGCCGGCAAGGACTGCACACCGAATCCTTCGGGCGGATGCTCGCCGAAATGCAGCACCTGCACCGCAGCCACCCGGGGGCGTCATGGTGACCGGCACCGCACCGACGCCCCTGGAGACCGAGCTGCGCCGCCTCGCCGGCTCCGTCCCCGACCCCGAGCTGCCCGTCCTCACCCTCGAAGAGCTCGGCGTGCTGCGCGATGTGCACGTCGAAGCGCCGGGCCGGGTACGCGTCGAGCTCACCCCCACCTACACCGGCTGCCCCGCCGTGGAAGCCATGTCCTCGGACATCGAGCACGTCCTCCACGACCACGGAATACCGCACGTCTCGGTCGTACGGGTGCTGTCCCCTGCCTGGTCGACCGACGACATCAGTGCGGAAGGCCGCCGCAAACTCGCCGAGTTCGGCATAGCTCCGCCGCGCCCGCACACCGCCGAGGGGCCGGTCGCGCTCACCCTGTCGGTGCGCTGCCCGCACTGCGGATCCACCGACACCGAGCTGCTCAGCCGCTTCTCCTCCACCGCGTGCAAGGCGCTGCGCCGCTGCGTGTCGTGCCGTGAACCGTTCGACCACTTCAAGGAGTTGTAGATGTTCCATCCGCTCCGGGTCAGCGAGGTCGAGCAGCTCACGGACGACTCGGTGACCGTCACCTTCGCCGTGCCGCCCGAGCTCCGCGAGGCCTACCGGCACCTGCCCGGCCAGCACCTGGCCCTGCGCCGCAGCGTGCGGGGCGAGGAGATCCGCCGTACGTACTCGATCTGCGCGCCCGCCGTCGAGGCACCGGACGAGCCGGTCCTGCGCGTCGGCATCCGCCTGGTGGAAGGCGGCTCCTTCTCCACGTACGCCTTCAAGGAACTCGCCGTCGGCGACACCGTCGACGTCATGGAGCCGATGGGCCGCTTCGTCCTGGAACCGCGCCCCGGGCACTTCGCGGCGATCGTCGGAGGCAGCGGCATCACGCCGGTCCTGTCGATCGCGGCGACCCTGCTAGCCCGCGAGCCCGAGGCGCAGTTCTGCCTGATACGCAGCGACCGCAGCGCCGCCTCCACGATGTTCCTCGAAGAGACGGCCGACCTGAAGGACCGCTATCCCGAACGGTTCCAGCTGGTCACCGTGCTGTCCCGGGAGGAACAGCAGTCCGGGCTGCCCTCGGGCCGGCTCGACCGCGAACGGCTGGCCGGGCTGCTCCCCGCGCTGCTCCCGGTGGCGGACATCGACGGCTGGTTCCTGTGCGGCCCCTTCGGTCTCGTCCAGGGCGCCGAGCGGACCCTGCGCGAGCTCGGCGTCGACCGCAACCGCATCCACCAGGAGATCTTCCACGTCGACGCGGCACCAGCCCCGATGGCCAATGCCGCCGCCCCGGCACACGCCACGCTCACCGCGACCCTGGACGGCCGCTCGGGCAACTGGCCGGTGCAGGAGGGCGAGTCCCTCCTGGAAACGGTGCTGCGCGCCCGCGCGGACGCCCCGTACGCCTGCAAGGGCGGGGTGTGCGGGACGTGCCGGGCATTCCTGGTCAAGGGCGAGGTAAGGATGGAGCGCAACTTCGCGCTGGAGCCGGAAGAGACGGAGGCGGGCTACGTACTGGCCTGCCAGTCGCACCCCGCGACGGGAGAGGTGGAGCTGGACTTCGACCGGTGAGGGGTGGGAGATGGTCAGGGGTTGAGGTGCGCGCCGGGCCGTGGGGCACTCGGTGCGTGCCCATTCCCCTCCTGTCGGCTGCCTGCCCATTCCCATCCCGTAGAACCTGTTCTATCTTGACGAACCGTCAGATCGGGTCGGGTGGCGCGCACTTCATCTCGTGACGCCCCGGCCCGGACAGAGCCGGTGCGTGCGGGAGGACAAGGCCGTGGACTTCACCTTCACCGAGGAGCAGCAGGCAGCCGTCGAGGCGGCCAAGGCGGTCTTCTCCGGCGTCGCACCCGACGCGGTACCGAGCCCCGCCCTCACTCCGGGCGCCGTCGCCGACGACTTCGACCGCCCGCTGTGGGCCAAGCTCGCCGCGTCGGACCTGCTGAGCCTGGTTCTCGACGCCGAGTACGGCGGCGCGGGCCTCGACCCGATCGCTCTGTGCCTGGTCCTGCGCGAATCGGCCAAGGTCCTCGCCCGGCTGCCGCTCCTGGAGACCAGCGCGGTCGCCCTGGCCGTACAGCGGTACGGCCAGGCCGAGTTGAGTCGGCGACTGCTGCCCGCGATCGGCCGGGGCGAGCTCGTCCTGACCGTCGCCGCCAACGGCCGCACCGGCCACGACGACGCCGGACTCGCCGTCACCGCCCGCCGGGACGGCGAGGACTGGGTACTCGACGGCGCCCAGACCGGCGTGCCCTGGGCCCAGGCCAGCGACCGCATCGCCGTACCCGCCCACACCGCCGACGGCCGCACCGTACTGGCCCTGGTCCCCCGCACCCAGCAGGGCGTCACCCTCGCCGACCAGATCTCCACCACCGGCGAACGCTTCGCCGAACTCCACCTGGAAGCCGTGCGCATCGACACAGCCGCGGTCATCGACGCGGACGGCGCCTGGGAGTGGCTGCTCAACCTGCTCGCCACCGGAACCTGCGCCCTGGCCCTGGGACTTGGGGAAGCCGTCCTCACCATGACCAGCCAATACACCGGAAAACGCGAGCAGTTCGGGCACCCGGTCGCCACGTTCCAGGCCGTCGCCGTCCAGGCGGCCGACCGCTACATCGACCTGCGCGCCATGGAAGCGACCCTCTGGCAGGCGGCCTGGCGCATCAGCACCGGCGCCCAGAGCGCACTGCCCGTCGCCGGAGACGTCTCGGTCGCCAAGATCTGGGCCTCCGAAGGCGTACGCCGCGTCGTCCAGACCGCCCAGCACCTGCACGGCGGCTTCGGCGCCGACACCGACTACGCGCTGCACCGCTACCACGCCTGGGCCAAGCAACTGGAACTCTCGCTCGGCCCGGCCGCCGCCCACGAGGAAGCCCTCGGCGACCTCCTCGCCGCGCACCCGCTCAGCCAGAGCGCGTAAAGACTGCGTTCCGGGGGGGGCCGGGAGGGCTAGATGACCGTGCCCGGCGCACCCTGATCGTCGACGACCTTGCGTCCGGCCGCCTCCCACACCTGCATGCCGCCGTCGACGTTCACCGCGTCGATCCCCTGCTGCACCAGATACTGCGTGACCTGCGCCGACCGACCACCGACCCGGCACATGACATACGCCCGGCGCCCGTCCGCGACCGCCTCGGTCACCTCACCGAAGCGGGCCACGAAGTCGCTCATCGGCACATGCAGCGCGCCCTCGGCATGCCCCGCCGCCCACTCGTCGTCCTCCCGGACATCGAGCACCAGGGCGTCGGCCGGCACCTCAGCGACATCCACCGAGGGCAGCTGGGCGAAATTCATGGGTCATGCCTTCTCTCGTACGAACCCGGCAGGTCCCCCGAACGCTACTGCACCAGCTTCGCGAGCTCAGCCTCACGACCGGCCACCTCGGCCAGCAACTGCTCGGCGATCTCCTCAAGGAGCCGGTCCGGATCGTCCGGCGCCATCCGCAGCATCGAACCGATCGCGCTGTCCTCCAGCTCCCGGGCCAGCAACGCGAGCAACTCCTTGCGTCGACTCAGCCACTCAAGCCGCGCGTACAGCTCCTCGCTCTCGCTGGGCCGCACCTCGGCCGGCACCGGACCCGCCGCCCACTCCTCGGCCAGCTCCCGCAGCAGCGCCTCGTCACCGCGCCCGTACGCGGCATTGACCCGGGCGATGAACTCGTCACGCCGCGCCCGCTCCGCCTCGTCCTGCGCCAGATCCGGGTGCGCCTTGCGGGCCAGCTCGCGATACAGCCTGCGCACCTCCTCGCTCGGCCGGACCCGCTTCGGCGGCTGCACCGGCTGGCCGGTGAGCATCGAGGCAGCCTCGGGGGAGAGGCCGTCGGAGTCCATCCAGTCGTGGAACAGTTCGTCGACCCCCGGCATGGGCATGACCGCCGCCCGCGCCTCCCGCGCCCTGCGCAGATCCTCGGCATCACCGCTCTGCGCGGCCCTGGCCTCGGCGATCTGCGCGTCCAGCTCATCGAGCCGGGCATACATCGGGCCGAGCTTCTGATGGTGCAGCCGGGAGAAGTTCTCCACCTCGACCCGGAAGGTCTCCACCGCGATCTCGAACTCGATCAGCGCCTGCTCGGCAGCCCGCACCGCCCGCTCAAGCCGAGCCTCGGGCCGCTCGCCCCCAGCCCCGCCCGGCGGACTCCCCTGCGCCATGCCGTCCCCGGCGCCCTCGCCCAACGGCATACCGGGCTCGCCCCCCGAAGGCGGGGTGGTCCGCGGGTCCTCGTTCCGGGCAGTCGTACCGCCGCCAGCTTCGTCCGTCACCGGTCCAGCGTACGGGCGGGGGGATGGGGTGGGGGCCCTCCCCCTCCCCCCCACCCCCCTTCCCCGCCCCCGCTCAAACCCCCAGCTCTGCCGCGACCCGCCCGTCCCGTACGGCAGCGGTCAGCACCGCGTGGTCGGCCTCCGTGCGGTCGGCGTAGGTCACCGCGAAGGCGGCCACCGCTTCGTCGAGCTCTTCGTTCTTTCCGCAGTACCCGGATATGAGCCGCGGGTCGACGCTGTGCGCATGCGCCCGGGCGAGCAGCGCGCCCGTCATGCGCCCGTAGTCGTCGAGCTGGTCGGCGGCGAGCGCGGCGGGGTCCACGCTGCCCTTTCGGTTCCTGAACTGCCTTACCTGGAAGGGGCGGTCGTCCAGGGTCGTCCAGCCGAGCAGGATGTCGCTGACCACCTGCATCCGCTTCTGCCCGAGCACCACGCGCCGCCCTTCGTGCCCGACGTCGGGCGTCTTGAACCCGGCTTTCGCCAGATGCGGCAGCAGCGCCGAGGGCCTGGCCTCCTTGACCTGGAGCACGAGCGGTTCGCCCCGGTGGTCGAGCAGCAGCACCACGTACGACCGTGTTCCGACGCTCCCCGTGCCGACCACCCGGAAGGCCACGTCGTGGATCGCGTACCGGGCGAGCAGCGGCAGCCGGTCCTCGGACAGGGTGCCCAGGTACTGCTCCAGCGAGGCGGCGACCGTTGCCGCCTCGGTGTCGGTCACGCGGCGCAGCACCGGGAGCGCGTCGACGAAGTGCCGGCTGCCGTCCTCGCCCTGCTCGGTCGCCTTGGTGGCGAAGCGCGCGCTGGTGTTGTTGCGGGCTTTTTCGGAGACCCGTTCCAGGGTGCCGAGCAGGTCGTGGGCGTCGGCGTGGGAGACGAGTTCCTCGTCGGCTATGGCGTTCCAGGCGTCGAGGACCGGCAGCTTCGCGAGCAGGCGCATGGTGCGGCGGTAGGCCCCGACCGCGTCGAACGCCGCTGCCCGGCAGGTGACTTCGTCCGCGCCGGCCTCCCGGCCCGCCAGGACCAGCGAGGCAGCCAGCCGCTTCACGTCCCATTCCCATGGGCCGGTCACGGTCTCGTCGAAGTCGTTCAGGTCGATGACGAGACTGCCGCGTGCGTCGCCGTACAGGCCGAAGTTGGCCGCGTGCGCGTCTCCGCATATCTGCGCGCCGACGCCGGTGACGGGTGTGCCGACCAGGTCGTGCGCCATCAGTCCGGCCGAGCCGCGCAGGAACGCGAAGGGGCTGGCGGCCATGCGGCCCACGCGTATCGGCGTGAGCTCGGGCACCCGGCCCGCGTTGGATTCCTCCACCGCGCGGACGGCGTCCGGCCGGTCGGCGGAGAGCAGCAGCGAGTCGTGCGAGGCGCGCGGGAACCGGTCCCTCAGCGCCTTCCCTTCGGCCTTCGGTGATCCCTGCGCCCGGCGCCTTTCCGTTCCTGATGCGTGCGGGCGGCGGGCGAATCCGGGGACCTCGGGGATCCGGCCCCGCCCGTCCTCCGCCCCGGCCCGCTGTGCCGGAACCATCGCGTCGACCTCGCCCATGGCGTGCCGCCTCCCCCGTCTCGTACAACGTCCTTGTAACGTCCTTGTGCAGCGCTCTCGTTCAACATCAAGAGCTCAACTGCCCCTGACGGTACAGGCGCTGGCGAAAGGCCGTCTCCCCCTGTGGATAACTCTTCGGGGGCCCGGAATCCGCTTGCGTCGACTGCCTGGGCACAGGGGATCGCCAGCACCCTTCTCGACAGCCAGGCCTTCCGTCGTTTCACGTGAAACAGCGAAAGGACGGCAGGGCCGACACCAGGAAACGGGAGGGCGCGGGATCGGGACCAGGCCCGACCACGAATCCCTACAGCCCCGCGTCCCGCGCCAGCAGCGCCGCCTGGACCCGGTTCTCGCAGTCCAGCTTTGCCAGGATGCGGCTGACGTACGTCTTCACCGTGGCCTCGCTCATGTGGAGCCGCTTGCCGGCGTCGGCGTTGGACAGCCCTTCGCCCAGCAGCGCCAGGACGTCCCGCTCGCGCTCGGACAGCACGCCGACCCGGCGCCTGGCTTCGTCGGCGCGGGCCGCTGCCCGGCCCGTGGCGAGCTGGTCGACGACGTGCCGGGTGGCGGCGGGCGAGAGGTAGGCGTCGCCCGCTGCGGCGGCGCGTACCGCGCGGATCAGTTCGGCGGGCGCGGTGTCCTTGAGGAGGAATCCGGCGCCGCCGTGTTCGAGGGCGCGCAGGACGTTCTCCCGCTCCCCGAACGTGGTGAGGATGATCACTCGCGCCGCCGGTACGGTCCGGCGCAGCTCGGCCAGCGCGCTCAGCCCGTCCATCTCGGGCATCTGGATGTCGAGCAGCACCACGTCCACGGCGTGGGAGCGGGCGAGTTCGACGGCTTCGCGGCCGTTGGTGGCCTCGGCGACGACGTCGATCGCCGCGTCCGAGGTGAGGATCATGCGGATCCCGGCCCGGATGAGGGGCTCGTCGTCGGCGATCACGACCCTGATGCGTGGTCCCGTCACACCCAAATCCTGTCCTGATCCTGTCCTGTACGCCGCCGGAGCCGCGCCCGAGCCGGCCTCCGGCCGCCCCGCGCCGCCGCTAGCGCGCCACTTCGTACGACTTCTTCTCGATCAGCTTGCCGTCCTTGAAGCAGAACCGGAACACCGGCTCGGTCTTGAGGCCCTCACCGGTGTCGGAGGACATCAGGACCAGGCACTGGGAGCCGTCCGGTTCGGCGGGGCCCTTTCCGGCGAGGCCCGAGGTCAGCACGGTGTCGCCGCTCGGCAGCTCGTTGCGGACCTCGGCTTCGGAGGTGCCGACCTTGATCCTGTCGTACTGGGACGGATCGATCATGCCTTTCTCGGCCGATCCGGCGAGGAAGAACAGTCCGACTCCGGCCGCGATAGCGAGCAGTACCACCGCCCCCACGGCGATTCCGCAGCCCAGCGCGACGCCTCCGGCCCTGTTCCTGCCGCCCATGCCCAGCTCCTTCTCCGCGATGTTCCAGTCCACGACCGGACCACCGTCGCCGAGCGGCGGGGCGGGTGACTGCTGTCGGAAGTCGTCGGGGGCATCGACGAACGTCGCGGTCTCGGCCGCCCCGTAGGGCAGTACGCCCGCGACGCGGAAGCCGCCGTCGTCGGTGGGGCCGGTGTGCACCATGCCCCCGACGAGCCGGGCCCGCTCGTGCAGCCCGGTGAGGCCCTGGCCGCCGCTGACCACTTCGCCGGCCTGGTCCGCGGCGGCGCGGTCGACGACGCCGTTGACGACCTCGACGACGAAGGAGTCCGGTTCGTAGCGCAGTTCCACGGCGATCGGGGCGCCCGGAGCGTGCTTGTACGCGTTGGTCAGGGCTTCCTGGACGATCCTGTACGCCGCGTGGTCGCCGGCGGCGGCCAGCGGCCGGGGCTCGCCGCTGGCGCGCAGTTCCACGGTGTTCCCGGCGGCGCGTGCGGCGGCCACGAGTGCCTGGATCCCCGCGGTGCCGCGGGCGGCGGGCTGGGCTCCGTCGGGTGCGGCGGGGGCTTCGATGCCGTCGCGCAGGATGCCGACGACCTCGCGCAGTTCGTGCATGGCGGCGACCGAGGCCTGCCTCAGCACGCCGACGGCCTCGCGCTGGCGGCCGGTCAGTTCGGGGTCGACTTCGAGGGCGCCGGTGTGCACGGAGATGAGGGCCAACTGGTGGCCGAGGCTGTCGTGCATGTCCTGGGCGATGCGCTGGCGTTCGCGCAGCCGGGCCTGGCCCGCGACCATGGCGCGCTCGCGGAGCAGCTGGGCGTTGTGTTCCTGCATGGCGCGCAGCAGGGTGCGCCGCTGGGACCAGTACCGGCTGGTGAGGCCGGGTACGACAGCCACGGCCAGGAAGAACAGGGTGCTGAAGACGCCCATGAGGATGGGCTGTGCGATGGGCCACAGCGTGATGACGCCGAGCACCAGGTAGATGACGAAAGCGGCCGTGAAGGCGGCGAGGGCCCGTCCCGCGCCGACGATGCGCCGTCCCGCGGACCAGGCCGCGACCATCAGGAGAGGGGCGGTTTCGCCCGCCGCCATGGACAGGGCGGCCGCCGCGAGCAGCACGCTCGCGGGAAGGGAGCGGCGCAGCAGCGACAGCGCCGCGACGCCGAGGGCGACGGCCGCGGCCCGCAGCGGTCCTCCGGCGAGCAGCCCGATCCCGCCCGACATCAGGGCCAGTACGAGCGCGAGCGCGGCCTCGCCGACGATCCGGCGCCGCGTCCAGGGCTCGGGCCCCTTCAGCAGGCGCCATCCGCTACGGACCCTCGATGACACATCCACGCCCGCACCCTAGGCAGCGTGCCCCCTTGGCGACGGCTCTCTTTCGTCGCGCCTCGCCGAGACAAAAGTCGACCTGTTCATGGCACCCGAGCGACTCCTGGGTTTGCCCGCCCTGGAACGCGACATATGACACAGAAGAAACAGAGGAAGGGACAGGGCGCGTGAGGCAGAACATCGTGAGACGGAACCCGGGGGGTGTGCGTTCGCACCGCGCCCGGACATACGGCGCAGAGCCCGGACATACGAAGGAAGCCCCGCAGATCCGGGGATCTGCGGGGCTTCCGACTTGTGCGCGAGGGGGGATTTGAACCCCCACGTCCCGAAGGACACTGGCACCTGAAGCCAGCGCGTCTGCCGTTCCGCCACTCGCGCAAGAGTGGTGTGCTGGGCTCTCTCACTGTTTGGTGTGATTGCCTGGCGACGTCGAGAAGATTAGCACGCTGCGCAGGGTGGATTCACATCCGTTGTTTGCGGCGACCCTGTGGAGAGGAGCAGATCAGGAGAGAGGCAACCCCCGGCATCGTTACCCGCTCCTCCTGAGTGCACCCCGGGTGCGGGACACTGTCGGGAAGCCACCTCTACGATCCGTACGAGAGGTGCGTGTGAGAGGTGACACTCGTCCACAAGGCACAGAAGGGGAACCAGCCGATTTCCCGACGCGTGGATACGATCAGTAAGCAGTACCAAGAGCGTGACCCAGAGCAGAACCGGCAGCAACACCAGGACGGCAACGACGGAGGAGGTGCCCCATGGGAGTCCTGAAGCGTTTCGAGCAGCGTCTCGAAGGCCTGGTCAACGGCACCTTCGCGAAGGTCTTCAAGTCCGAGGTCCAGCCCGTCGAGATCGCCGGCGCGCTCCAGCGCGAGTGCGACAACAACGCGTCGATCTGGAACCGGGACCGCACGGTCGTCCCCAATGACTTCATCGTCGAGCTGAGCGCTCCGGACTTCGAGCGGCTCAGCCCGTACTCGGGCCAGCTCGGCGACGAGCTGTCCGGCCTGGTGCGTGACTACGCGAAGCAGCAGCGCTACAGCTTCATGGGCCCGATCAAGGTGCACCTGGAGAAGGCCGAGGACCTCGACACCGGTCTGTACCGGGTGCGCAGCCGCACGCTCGCGTCCAGCACCGACCAGCAGGGCCAGCAGGGTCCCCAGGGCCCCGGCCCGGGTGCCCCGCAGCGTCCCGCGCCCGCGGCCCCTCAGGGCGGCCGTGGCGGCTACGGGTACCCGCCGGCCGCGGCCCCGCCCATGCCCGCAGCGCCGCCTCCGGGCCGCCCGGCCGCTTCGACCGCCGACCGCCGTCCGGCGGGTCCGGGGCCGATGCCTGGCGGGCACGGCCAGGTGCGACGCTGGATCGAGATCAATGGCACCCGCCACCAGATCTCCCGCCCGACTCTGGTCCTTGGCCGCAGCACCGATGCGGATGTGAGGATCGACGATCCCGGCGTCTCGCGCCGGCACTGTGAGATCCGGACCGGAACGCCCCCGACGATCCAGGATCTCGGGTCCACCAACGGCATCGTGGTGGACGGGCAGCACACCACCCGCGCTACGCTCCGCGACGGCTCGCGGATCGTCGTGGGCAGCACCACCATCGTTTACCGGCAAGCCGAAGGGTGAAGCGGGGGCAATGTCAGAGCTGACCCTCACGGTCATGCGGTTGGGTTTCCTCGCCGTACTGTGGCTGTTCGTCATCGTGGCCGTCCAGGTCATTCGCAGCGACCTGTTCGGTACGCGCGTCACCCAGCGCGGTTCGCGCCGGGGCAATGACGCGAACCGGCAGCAGCAGACCGGCAGGCAGGCCGCCGCAGGCGCCGCGCCACCGCCGCAGCGCGGCCAGCAGCAGGGTGGTGGCGGGCGGCAGCGTCGTGGTGCCCCCACCAAGCTGGTCGTGTCCGAGGGCACCCTCACCGGCACCACGGTCGCGCTGCAGGGCCAGACCGTCACGCTGGGCCGGGCGCACGATTCGACGATCGTCCTGGACGACGACTACGCGTCGAGCCGCCATGCCAGGATCTATCCGGACCGGGACGGCAATTGGATCGTCGAGGATCTCGGGTCCACCAACGGCACCTATCTGGACCGGACCCGGCTCACCACCCCGACCCCGATTCCGCTGGGCGCGCCGATCCGCATCGGCAAGACCGTCATCGAGCTGCGGAAGTAGTACGACAATGAGCGAGCGGAGCGAGCGAGCCGCGGCGGTCCTCAGGGACCGGGACGGGCTCCCGACCGGAGGGTGGGCAGTGTGGCTCGACATGACCGGCTGTACCCCGAGCCGACAGGCGAGGTGCGCATGAGTCTCTCCCTGCGTTTCGCCGCCGGATCGCACAAAGGCATGATCCGCGAGGGGAACGAGGACTCCGGTTACGCCGGTCCCCGTCTCCTCGCCATCGCCGACGGCATGGGCGGTCAGGCCGCCGGTGAGGTCGCCTCGTCCGAGGTGATCTCCACGCTGGTCACGCTCGACGACGACGTACCCGGCTCGGACATCCTCACCTCGCTGGGCACCGCCGTGCAGCGGGCCAACGACCAGCTGCGCATGATGGTCGAGGAGGACCCCCAGCTGGAGGGGATGGGCACCACGCTCACCGCTCTGCTGTGGACGGGGCAGCGCCTGGGCCTCGTGCACGTCGGCGACTCGCGCGCCTATCTGCTGCGCGACGGCGTCCTCACCCAGATCACCCAGGACCACACCTGGGTGCAGCGGCTGGTCGACGAGGGCCGCATCACCGAGGAAGAGGCCACCACTCATCCGCAGCGCTCGCTCCTGATGCGGGCGCTGGGCAGCGGCGACCATGTCGAGCCCGATCTGTCGATCCGTGAAGTGCGGGCCGGCGACCGGTACTTGATCTGTTCCGACGGTCTGTCGGGGGTGGTCTCCCACCAGACGATGGAGGAGACCCTCGCCAGCTACCAGGGCCCGCAGGAGACCGTGCAGGAGCTGATCCAGCTCGCGCTGCGCGGTGGCGGCCCCGACAACATCACGGTGATCATCGCCGATGTGCTCGACGTCGACGCCGGGGACACCCTGGCGGGGCAGCTCAACGACACCCCGGTCATCGTGGGCGCGGTCGCCGAGAACCAGCTGCAGCTGAACGACGGCGGCGCCATGCAGACCCCGGCGGGCCGCGCCTCCGGGCTCGGCCGCCCCGCGCCCTCGCCCCCGGGCGGCTTCGGCCCGCCCGGCAGCGGTGAGGACAGCGGCGGCTACGGCAGTCCGCCGGAGGGCGCCTTCGGTTCGTACACGGACGAGGACTTCGTCAAGCCGCGCCGGCGTGGCAAGGGCCGGTGGATCCGCCGGTCCCTGTACATCGTGCTGGCCCTGGCGGTCGTCGGCGGCGGCCTGTACGGCGGCTACCGCTGGACGCAGACGCAGTACTTCGTCGGCACCAACAACGACGGCACTCCGCACGTGGCGCTGTACCGGGGCATCAGCCAGGACCTGGCGTGGGTGAAGCTCTCCAAGGTGGAGACCGACCACCCCGAGATCGAACTCAAGTACCTCCCGCAGTACCAGCGCAACCAGATCGACTCGACGATCGCCGCGAGCAGCCTCGACAAGGCGCAGGCCAAGATCAAGGAGTTCGCGACACAGGCGTCCGCCTGTCAGAAGGAGGAGGCGCGCCGCGCCGCCGAGAGCAACAACGCCTCGAAGCCCGGCACGGGCGCGACCGGCGCCCCGTCCAACAAACCCACCACCACCGCATCTCCCACACCCGGCCCCAGCCTCTCGGAGGACGAGCAGAAGCTGGTCCCGCAGTGCGGTAAGCAGTAGGCAGCCGTAGGGGGCCTTTCCACACCATGAGCGTTGTCACCAACACGACCACCATTGGCGCGATCGAAGCACCGAGCCGCCGCAACACCGAGCTGGCCCTGCTGATCTTCGCCGTGGCCATCCCGGTGTTCGCGTACGCCAACGTGGGGCTTGCCATGACCGGCAAGCTTCCCTCCGGCATGCTCGGATACGGTCTGGGCCTGGGCCTGATGGCGGGTGTGGCGCACTTGGTGGTGCGCAAGTTCGCCAGGTACGCCGATCCACTGCTTTTGCCGCTCGCGACGCTGCTCAACGGGCTCGGCCTGGTGCTGATCTGGCGCCTGGACCAGTCGCCCCGGCTGATCCAGCGCGCCAAGAGCGCGTGGGGCAAGTTCTCCCCGGACGCCCCGCACCAGCTGCTGTTCACCGCGATCGGCGTCGCCCTGTTCATCGGCGTGCTGCTGCTGCTCAAGGACCACCGGATCCTGCAGCGGTACACGTACATCTCGATGGCGGCCGCGCTGTTCCTGCTGGTCATTCCGATGTTCTTCCCGGCCGTCAACGGCGCGAAGATCTGGATCTCGATCCCCGGCCTCGGCACCATCCAGCCCGGCGAGTTCGCGAAAATCATCATCGCGATCTTCTTCTCCGGCTACCTGATGGTGAAGCGGGACGCGCTCGCGCTGGCCAGCCGCCGATTCATGGGCCTGTACCTGCCGCGCGGCCGTGACCTCGGACCGATCCTGGTCATCTGGGCCATGTCCATCCTGATCCTGGTCTTCGAGACGGACCTCGGCACCTCGCTGCTGTTCTTCGGCCTCTTTGTGATCATGCTGTACGTCGCCACCGAGCGGACCAGCTGGATCGTGTTCGGCCTGCTGATGTCGGCGGTCGGCGCGGTGGGTGTGGCCACCTTCGAGTCACATGTGCAGCAGCGCGTGAAGGCCTGGATGGACCCCTTCGCCTGCTACAAGACGGACGGCGCCTGCCAGCAGATCGGCGACGCGATCATGTCGTTCGGCTCCGGCGGCACGCTCGGCACCGGCCTCGGTCAGGGCAACTCCGACCTCATCGGCTTCGCCGCCAACGCCGACTTCATCCTCTCCACCGTCGGCGAGGAGCTGGGCCTGGCCGGAATGATGGCGCTGCTGCTCCTTTACGGCCTGATCGTGGAGCGCGGGGTGCGCACCGCGCTGGCCGCCCGCGACCCGTTCGGCAAGCTCCTCGCGATCGGTCTGTCCGGCGCCTTCGCGCTGCAGGTCTTCGTCGTGGCCGGCGGTGTGATGGGCCTCATCCCGCTGACCGGTATGACGATGCCGTTCCTCGCGCAGGGCGGTTCGTCCGTCATCGCCAACTGGGCCCTGATCGGCATCCTGATCCGGATCAGCGACACCGCGCGCCGCCCCGCGCCGGCGCCCGCCCCGTCCCCCGACGCCGAGATGACCCAGGTGGTCCGACCGTGAACAAGCCCCTGCGCAGGATCGCGATCTTCTGCGGGCTGCTCATCCTGTCGCTGATGATCCGCGACAACTGGCTCCAGTACGTCCGGGCCGACGAGCTGAACGCGAGCGATTTCAACCGCCGCGTCCAGATCGAGCGGTTCGCCCACGAGCGCGGCAACATCATCACGGCCGACGGCCAGACGATCACCGGCTCCACGGAGACCTCGGGCACGGACTTCAAGTACAAGCGGGTCTGGAAGGACGGCTCCATGTGGTCGCCGGTCACCGGATACGCCTCGCAGGTCTTCGACGCGTCGCAGCTGGAGAAGATCGAGGACGGCATCCTCTCCGGCACCGACAACCGGCTCTTCTTCGACCGCACGCTGTCGATGTTCACCGGCGAGAAGAAGCAGGGCGGCAACGTCGTCACCACCCTGAACAGCGCCGCTCAGAAGGCCGCGTTCCAGGGCCTCGGCGACAAGAAGGGCGCGGTCGCGGCGATCAACCCGCAGACCGGCGCCATCCTCGCGCTGGCCTCGACGCCCTCGTACGACCCGTCGGTGTTCGCGGGCAGCAGCAACAAGGACAGCAGCGCCTACAAGACGCTGCTGGACGACAAGAACCAGCCCATGCTGAACCGGGCGCTGCGCCAGACCTACCCGCCGGGCTCCACCTTCAAGGTGGTCACCGCCGCCGCGGCCCTGGAGAACGGGCTGTACTCCGGCATCGACGACCCGACGCGGTCGCCAGTGCCGTACATCCTGCCGGACACTGCCCACCAGCCGCTGAATAACGAGGGCAACATCCCCTGTGAGAACGCCACGCTGAAGGTGGCTCTCCAGTGGTCCTGCAACACCGTCTTCGGCAAGATCAGCGCCGACCTGGGCAACGAGAAGATGAAGGCCGAGGCCGAGAAGTTCGGCTTCAACAAGCAGATCTTCAACCCGGTCCGCACCGACGCCAGCATCTACCCGAAGGACAACCGCCCGCAGAACGCCATGGCGGGCATCGGGCAGGCCTCCAACCGTGCGACCCCGCTCCAGATGGCCATGGTCGCCGCCGCCGTCGCCAACGACGGCAAGCTGATGAAGCCGTACATGGTCGACCAGCTCCAGGCGCCGAACGTGGATGTGCTCTCCAAGACCCAGCCGGAACAGATGAGCCAGCCGCTGTCGGCCGCCAATGCCCAGAAGCTGCAGAAGATGATGGAGTTCGTGGTCACCGACGGCACCGGCAAGAACGGCCAGATCCCGGGCGTGACCGTCGGCGGCAAGACCGGTACCGCCCAGCACGGTGTCGACAACAACGGCAACCCCTACGCCTGGTTCATCTCCTACGCGAAGACCGGGGACGGCTCCCCGGTCGCGGTCGCCGTGGTGATCGAAGGCTCCGACACGACCCGTGACGACATCGCGGGTGGCGCGCTTGCGGCCCCCATCGCCAGGAACGTGATGAAGGCGGTGCTCGACAGCAAGAAGTGATCCGGGCTGTTTCACGTGAAACGGTCGCTCGTTTCACGTGAAACATCACACGTGCCCTGTACCGGTCCGGTATCAGGTGGCGGTCGCGAGCTGATCGGCTTGCGGTGCCCGGTAGCGTATGCGCGAACAGCACACCGCCGGACCACCCATGGGTACGGTCGGGACAGACGGAGAGGGCTGGATTAGCTATGGAAGAGCCGCGTCGCCTCGGCGGCCGGTACGAGCTGGGCCAGGTGCTCGGCCGTGGTGGCATGGCGGAGGTCTACCTCGCGCACGACACCCGGCTCGGCCGCACCGTCGCCGTGAAGACGCTGCGGGCCGACCTCGCCCGCGACCCGTCCTTCCAGGCCCGGTTCCGCCGTGAGGCCCAGTCGGCCGCCTCGCTCAACCACCCGGCGATCGTCGCTGTCTACGACACCGGCGAGGACTACGTCGACAACGTCTCCATCCCGTACATCGTGATGGAGTACGTCGACGGTTCGACCCTGCGTGAGCTGCTGCACTCCGGGCGCAAGCTGCTGCCCGAGCGCACCCTGGAAATGACCATCGGCATCCTCCAGGCGCTTGAGTACTCGCACCGCAACGGGATCGTCCACCGCGACATCAAGCCGGCGAACGTCATGCTGACGCGCACCGGCCAGGTCAAGGTCATGGACTTCGGCATCGCCCGCGCCATGGGCGACTCCGGCATGACGATGACGCAGACCGCCGCCGTGATCGGCACCGCCCAGTACCTCTCCCCGGAGCAGGCCAAGGGCGAGCAGGTCGACGCGCGAAGCGACCTGTACTCGACGGGCTGCCTGCTGTACGAGCTGCTCACCGTCCGGCCCCCCTTCGTCGGGGACTCGCCGGTCGCGGTGGCCTACCAGCACGTACGCGAGGAGCCGCAGCCTCCCTCCAACTTCGACGCCGAGATCACGCCCGAGATGGACGCCATCGTCCTGAAGGCGCTGGTCAAGGACCCCGACTACCGCTACCAGTCGGCGGACGAGATGCGCGCCGACATCGAGGCCTACCTCGACGGTCAGCCGGTCGCCGCGACCGCCGCCCTGGGCGCGGTCGGCTACGGCAACGGCAACGGGTACAACAACGGCTACGGCAACGACCAGCCGACGACCGCGCTGCGCCAGGCCGACCCGGGTGCGGGCCAGACCTCGATGCTGCCGCCGGTCAATCCGGACGACGGTGGCTACGGCTACGACGACCGCCCCGACCGGCGCCGCCAGAAGAAGTCCCACACCTCGACGGTCCTGCTGATCCTGGCGGGCGTCCTGGTGCTGGTCGGCGCGATCCTGATCGGCAAGTCCGTCTTCAGCGGCAACGCCGACAGCACCTCGGTGAGCGTGCCGAACCTCGTCGGCAGCAGCCAGGGCGACGCGGAGAAGCTGGCGACCAACGCCGGGGTCAAGATGTCCGTGACCAAGAACGAGCCGTGCGCGGACCAGCCCAAAGGCAACATCTGCACCCAGGACCCGGCGAACGGCAACATGAAGAAGGGCCAGACCGTCTCGGTCACCGTCTCCACGGGCGCGCCCAAGATCGAGGTCCCGGACGTCACGCAGAAGGACAAGGACAGCGCCACGCAGCTGCTCCAGAACAAGGGCTTCCAGGTGAAGACCAAGGAGGTCGAGTCCAGCGCGACGCCGGGCACGGTCGTCAACCAGGACCCGACGGGCGGTTCGCAGGCGGAGAAGAACTCGACGGTCACGCTTCAGATCGCCAAGAAGCAGACCACGAAGATGCCCGATGTGACGGGTTCGGACTACAACACCGCGGTCCAGCAGCTCAGTGCCCTCGGCTTCACGAACGTCTCCCGCCAGGACGTGGACTCCGCGGACAAGCCGCTCAACCAGGTCGTCTCGATGACCCCGACCGGCAACACCAACCAGACCAAGGACGTCCAGATCGTCCTGAAGGTCTCCAAGGGCCCGCAGAGCCAGACTCCGCCCGGCGGCCAGGTGGCGATTCCGCAGGGTCTGGTCCTGAAGACCGTGAAGAACGCCACGCAGATCCTGAACGACGCGGGCTTCAGCAACATCCAGTTCGCACCGGGCAGTTCGAACGACGAGAAGGCACACGTCACGATGGTCACGCCCGGCTCGGGCACCATGGTCGACCCGAACCAGCCGGTCACGCTGACGACGATCGGCGGGTCCCAAGGCCAGGACGGCGGGGGCAACTTCCCGTTCGGCGGGCCCTCCGGTGGCGCCCCGCTGACCTAGTCGGCCACCGCGCCTCGGCACTGAGCCCCGGCACCCTCACAGGGTGCCGGGGCTCAGTGCCGTACTGGCTCGGTCTCAGCGCCGTACAGGCGGTGGCGTAGCAACTCGGCGTACTACTTGCGCAGTTCGGCCGGCGGGGTGCGCTTGGCGTCGACCTTCTCGGTGCGCACCAGCTCGCCCCACACGATGTAGCGGTACTTCGAGGTGTAGACCGGGGTGCAGGTCGTCAGGGTGATGTACTGGCCGGGCTTCTTGGCGCCCGACTCCTTCGGGACCGGCTGCAGGACGTCGACGTTGTACTTCGACGTCTCGGTCAGCTCCGCGAACACCTTGTAGACGTACCAGGTGTCCTTGGTCTCGAAGACGACCGGATCGCCGGTCTTCACCTTGTCGATGTTGTGGAACTTGGCGCCGTGGCCGTCCCGGTGGGCGGCGAGCGTGAAGTTGCCGTTCTTGCCCGCGCCGGGCAGCGTCGCTTTGACCGGGTCCGTGTAGTAGCCGGCCACACCGCCGTTGAGGACGTCGGTGTCGGTGCCCTTCTTGACGAGCACCTCGCCGTTCTTCATCGCCGGCACGTGCAGGAAGCCGATGCCGCCCTTGGTGTCGAGGGCGCCCGGGCCGGTGGACGCCGCCCAGTCGCGGCGTACGCTGTCGCCCTGCGCGGACGCCTCGCGGTCGGCCATGACGTTCGTCCACCACAGCGAGTAGACGACGAAGAGGCCGAGCACCAGGCCCGCGGTGATGAGGAGTTCGCCGAAGACGCTGATGACTCCGGCGACGGCGCCGCGGCCGCGCCGGGCCGGAGCAGGTCCCGGCGTGCCGGTCCGCTCGTCGTGGTCGGTTCCTGTCGCCACCGCACCCGCCCCTGCTGTCCGTTCGGTCATTCCACGAGCGCGTCGGGCTTGCCCTTGCTGCGCGGTCGGTCGTCGACCATCTTGCCCCACACGATCAGCCGGTAGGTACTCGTGAATTCCGGCGTACATGTCGTCAGTGTCAGATAGCGGCCGGGCTTGGTGAATCCGGATCCGACGGGGATCGGCTTGAGCACCGACACGTTCGCCGGCGAGGTCTGCGGGAGCTCGCTGGTGATCTCGTAGGTGTAGTACGCGTCCTGCGTCTCGACGACGACCTTGTCGCCCGCCTTCAGCCGGTTGATGTACCGGAAGGGCTCGCCGTGGGTGTTGCGGTGGGCGGCGACCGCGAAGTTGCCGGTCGCGTCCGCGGGCATGGCCGTCTTGAGGGAGCCCTCGTCGTAGTGGCCGATCATGCCCTTGTCGAGGACCTTCGCCTTGCTGGTGCCCTGCGCGATGGGGGCGACGATGTCCAGCTTGGGGATGTGCATGATGGCGAAGCCCTGGCCGGGCGCGAACGTGCCCGGCTTGCGGCCGTCCGCCCAGTCCTGCGCGATCTTCTTGGCGGCGCTGCCCGCCTCCTGATGTGCGCGGACGTTGGTCCACCACAGCTGGTACGTCACGAACAGGAGCATCACCACGCCCAGCGTGATGAACGCTTCGCCCAGGACCCGGCTGGCGATCACCGCGGCACTGTCCTTGCGCGCCTTGGCCGCCCGCCGCGCCTCGGCCCGGGTGAGCCGCCGCCCGTCCGGCTCGGGAGCGGGAGTGGGGGCCGCGCGTCCCTTGCCCTTGGCGGCCCTGCGCCGCTCGGCCCGCCCTCCGGTGGCCGGCGGGACCGCGGTGGCCGATGGGACCGCTATCGGTTCCGGGACGGGTATCTCCGGCTCGGCCCGGAAGTCCGGCGCGACCGGCTCGGCTATCGGCTCCTGCGCGGGATACCAGTCCTGCTGATAGGCCGCGGGGCCCGGCTCGTAACCCTGCTGAGGTTCCGTCAGCGGCTCGGGGGCGGGCGCCGCCAAAGGCTCGGCCACAGGCCCGGATACGGGCTCCTGTACGGGGGCTGAAGCATCGGGTGGCAGGTTGTCGGCCCGGAACCAGGGCGATCCGTGCCCGCCCGGTGGCAGCGGGTCCGTCAGCGGGTCGTACTCGTGCTCCGGACGCACCGCAGTCACGCCGCGGCCTTGCCCACCACCGGCGCGAGCCCCGCCGACCGCTCGACGGCCCCCGCGTCCCCGCATCGGACCAGCCAGTTGGCCAGCATGCGGTGACCGTGCTCGGTCAGGACCGACTCGGGGTGGAACTGGACGCCCTCGACCGGCAGTTCACGGTGGCGCAGCCCCATGATGATGCCGTCCTCGGTGCGGGCGGTGACTTCGAGCTCACCCGGCAGGGTCGCCGGCTCGGCGGCCAGCGAGTGGTAGCGGGTCGCCGTGAAAGGAGAGGGGAGCCCCGCGAAAACGCCTGTGCCCTGGTGCAGCACCGGCGACGTCTTGCCGTGCAGCAGCTCGGGGGCCCGGCCCACGACGCCGCCGTACGCGACCATCATCGACTGCATACCGAGACAGACGCCGAAGACGGGGACGCCGGTTGCGGCGCAGTGGCGCACCATGTCGACGCAGACGCCCGCCTGTTCGGGGGCGCCGGGGCCGGGGGAGAGCAGGACGCCGTCGAAGCCGTCCTGGGCGTGTTCGAGGGACACCTCGTCGTTGCGGACGACCTCGCACTCGGCGCCGAGCTGGTACAGGTACTGGACCAGGTTGAAGACGAAGCTGTCGTAGTTGTCGACTACGAGAATGCGCGCGCTCACCGGGCTGCCGTCCCCATCCCCTGGTCCACCGTCACGTCGTTGAACGGGAGCAGCGGCTCCGCCCACGGGAAGACGTACTGGAAGAGCACGTAGACGATCACGAGCACCATCGCGAGCGAGATGAGCGCCCGCAGCCACGCGTTGCCCGGCAGATGCCGCCAGATCCAGCCGTACATGCTGTCCCCGCTGTCCCTTCCGACGATCGTTACGGCACCAGACTAAGGGGCCGGGCTGTGGTGTGGGGTCAGCCGTCCAAAGCTGTGGGTTTGCCCTGCGTCACGGGCTGGGTGGAGTCGAGGTGTCCCCAGGCGATCAGCCGGTGGCTGCTGCCCCACTCCGGGTCGCAGGTGGTGAGGGTCAGATAGCGGCCCGGTGAGCGGAACGGCGACTCGGCGGGGACGGGGTCGATGACGCCGACGTCGCTGGGCACGGTCCGGTAGGGCTTGTTGTCGATGCGGTAGGTGTACCAGGTGGTGTCGTCGCGCAGGACGACCGCGTCGCCGGGCCGCAGTTCCGGGAAGTCCTTGAACGGGTCGCCGTAGGTGCGCCGGTGGCCGGCGACGGAGAAGTTGCCCTGCTGGCCGAGCCGGGTGGTGTTGGCGTAGTGGCCGAGGCCCTTCTGGAGGTCCTTGACGGCGGTGCCTTCGAGGACGGGCTTGTGCCACTCCTCGCCGAGCCGGGGGATGTACATGACGGCGAAGGAGCGGCCTTCGGTGTACGCGGGCGGCGGGGCGGCCTTCTGCGGTGCGGCCGGGCGGGGCGGCGGGCTCTGGGCCCACTGCTGCTGCAGGCCGGATATCTGGTCGCTCGCGGCGTTGTCGGCCTTCACGCCGGTCCAGTACAGGAGGTACACGACGAACAGGACGATCAGGGTGCCGACGGTCAGGCACAGCTCGCTGAAGGTCCTCACGACGATCCGCACGGACATCGGAGATGCCCCCTCCCGCGCGCTACTTCACCGGTTTCGCGTAGTGGAGATCCACTGTGCCCGAGTAGGCGGCGAGAGTCATCGTCTTGTGCTCGTCGACTTTCCAGCCGAGCCCGTAGGCCTTCACGTACAGCTGGTAGTTCTGGATCGCCTTGGAGGCGCTGAGCGCCCCGCGCAGCTTCCCGGCGTCCCCGACGGCCGTGATCTTGTACGGGGGCGAGTAGACGCGGCCCTGGAGGATCAGGGTGTTGCCGACGCAGCGCACCGCGCTGGTGGCGATCAGGCGCTGGTCCATGACCTGGATGCCCTGGGCGCCGCCCTGCCACAGCGCGTTGACGACGGCCTGCAGGTCCTGCTGGTGGATGACGAGGTCGTTGGCCTGCGGGGCGGGGTAGCCGGGGGCTGCGGTGGCGTTGGGCGGGGCGTCGTTGAGCGTGACGGTCAGGCCCTTGCCGGAGACCGGCGCGGTGCCCGAGGCGTCCTTGAGTCCGTTGAGGAGCTGGTCCTGGGCCTTGGTGGAGCCGTCGTCGCGCTGGGCGAGCGCGTCGACGTCGCCGCGCAGCGCCGCGGTGGAATCGCCGAGTTCCTTGTTCTTGTGGTCGCGCTGTTTGATCAGGTCGGACAGCTTCAGGAGCGACGCGTCGGTGCGGATGTTGGTGCCCTTGGCCGTGTTGAAGCTGGTGACGAAGATGAGGCCGGCGAGCGCGAACACGGCGGCGGAGAGCAGCCGTACGGGGCGGGCGCGCAGGCGGCGCCGGGGCTGCTCGGGGACCCCGTCGGGGGAGTCGGCAGAATTGCTCAACGTACCCTTATCTCCTTCAGCGCCACGGAAGCACTACGCTAACGGACGCTTGGGGGAGGCTTCCCCCGCAGTCCAGTCCCCCGGCGCCGCCACAGTTCCCTGCGCGGTCACGCAGCGCATCGACAGGAGAGTTCCTCGTGCCGAAGTCACGTATCCGCAAGAAGGCCGATTTCACGCCACCGCCCGCGAAGCAGGCGACCGCCATCAAACTGGGCAGCCGCGGCTGGGTGGCCCCGGTGATGCTGGCGTTCTTCCTCATCGGGCTCGCCTGGATCGTCCTCTTCTATGTGACCGAGGGCGACCTACCGCTCAAGGCGCTCGGCAACTGGAACATCGTCGTCGGCTTCGGCTTCATCGCGGGTGGATTCGGCGTGTCCACGCAGTGGAAGTAGCGCTGTTCGCGTAGGGGCGGGAGCGGCGAAAGCAAGCTCTGCCCCCAGTTATCCACAGCGCTATCCACGGGGAGTGGATAACTCAGACGATCTGTGGATAACTTCCGGAAGGTTGACGCCGGTGTGACTGGTTCCGCGGGCCTCCACAGCCCATACGCCCCTTGCCCCGCCTGGAAAGACCCAGGTCAGGAGCGAGGGGCGCAGGCGTTCCCCATCCGGTGCACAAGTTCGAGCACTCGCTGTGGACAACTCTGGGGAAAGCTCGTACCCGTTGTGGTCAGGTGAGCTGCGTGGTGCGGATCACCACGATGACGGCCGAGACCGCGAGCACCAGCGCACAGGTCCCCCACTGCGCGAGACCGCGCCGCTCGGCCGGGGCGTGGACCATGCCGATGCCGACCAGGACGCCGGAGACCAGACCGCCCACGTGGGCCTGCCAGGCGATGCCCGACCACGCGAACGTGATGATCAGGTTGACCACGAGCAGCCCGATGACCGGCCGCATGTCGTACTTCATCCGCCGCATCAGCACCGCCATGGCACCGAACAGGCCGAAGATCGCGCCGGATGCGCCGAGCGAGGGCTCGTTGGAGGCGGCGAGCAGATACGTCAGCGCGCCGCCCGCCAGGCCCGACACGAAGTACAGCGCGAGATAGCGGGCCCGGCCGAGCGCGGCCTCCAGGGGGCCGCCGAGCCACCACAGGCTGAGCATGTTGAAGGCGATGTGGGCGATGCCGCCGTGCAGGAACATCGAGGTCAGCAGGCGGTACCACTGGCCCTCGGCGACACCCTGCACACCGTCGAAGCCCGGGATGCCGGCCCGGCCAAGCAGGAAGAACGCGTCGGTGAACCGGTACCCGACCGTCTCCTGCACCAGGAACAGGGCGACGTTGATCCCGATGAGGAGCTTGGTGAACAGCTGCGGGTCGCCCGCCGCCAGGACCCCGCCGGCCAGCGTGCGCGGCTGGTTCGCGGTAGGGGCGTGACCGGTGCCGGAGCCGGAGCGTACGCATTCGGGGCACTGGAAGCCGACCGACGCGCTGATCATGCACTCGGGGCAGATCGGGCGCTCGCAGCGGGCGCAGCTGATGCCCGTGTGCACCCCGGGGTGCCGGTAGCAGCTGGGCAGGTCGGCCTGCCGCGCCTGATCCTCGTCCTGGTTCATCGGGCTCCCTCGTCCTCGTGCAGCAGCTCCGCCCCGCTCGTCATACGGACGGGCGGGGCGGAAAGGTTCCCTGCGGAGCCGGAGATCAGCCTTCGCGGGTCTCCACGACGACCGACTGGATGACCACGTCGTCGACCGGGCGGTCGGTGCGCGGGTTGGTCTTGGCGGCGGCGATGGCGTCCACCACCTTGCGGCCCGCGTCGTTCGAGACCTCGCCGAAGATGGTGTGCTTGCGCGTCAGCCACGCGGTGGGCGACACGGTGATGAAGAACTGCGAGCCGTTGGTGGCCGGGCCGGCGTTGGCCATGGCAAGGAGGTACGGCTTGTCGAAGCCGAGGTCCGGGTGGAACTCGTCGGCGAACTCGTAGCCCGGGCCGCCGGTGCCGTTGCCCAGCGGGTCGCCGCCCTGGATCATGAAGCCGCTGATCACGCGGTGGAAGACGGTGCCGTCGTACAGCGGGTCCGTGGACTTCTGGCCGGTCGCCGGGTTCGTCCACTCGCGCTCGCCCTTGGCGAGTTCCACGAAGTTCTTGACCGTCTTGGGTGCGTGGTTCGGCAGGAGCCGAATCTCGATGTCGCCCTGGTTGGTCTTCAGGGTGGCGTAAAGCTGCTCGGCCACGATCTGCCTTCCTTAGAGGTCTGCGCTGACGTCCCACGATCCTCGCACGGACCGCACCGGCGAACGGGAAAGCGCCCGGTTACCGACAGATACCCGCTGAACGGTCCCGTACTGCCCGCAACCGTGGCATTGTCGACGGCAAGCTCCCTCCAGTATTGCGCCCCGCACCGCGCCCCCAGGTGCTTCGAACACTCGATGCCCACCCGGATGCCTTTGAGCACATGCCGGGTACCCGCAGGACAGGCATGATTTCGAGATGGGTGGAAAGGCGACATACCGAACCGCCACCAAGGAGGAGGATCACGTGACCCGCATGGAGAGCGTGCGCGCCGCGACCGGAACGGCGAAGGAGAGCGTGCTGCACGCCGCGGAAGTGGTGGCGCCCTACGCCGACTCGGCCAGGCAGCAGGCCGCACAGTATGCCCAGCACTACGCCCAGGAAGCGCGCGTCCGCGTCGCGCCGAAGGTGTCGAAGGCCGCGGCCCAGGCCCGCACCCAGGCCCGGCAGCAATACGACGTCCACCTCGCGCCGCGCGTTCCGGCGAGGGTGGACGAGGTGGCCCACCAGGCCGCGGAGCGCTCGCGCCGGGCCGCCCGGCAGGCCGCCGACTACGCCGCCCCGCGCGTGGAACAGGCGGTCGCCGCCGCCCAGCCGCTGCGCGAGGAGGCCATGGCGCGGTCGGCGGCGGCCCTGGCGGCGCTGCGCGGGCAGGTGACGACGCAGGAGATCGAGAAGCTCGCGCGCAAGCACCGGCGCCGGGCCACGGCGGCCCGCGCCTGCAAGGGCCTCGCGATCCTCGGCATCCTGGCGGGCGGCGCGTTCGCCGCGTGGCGGTGGTGGGACAAGCAGGCCAACCCGGACTGGCTGGTCGAGCCCCCGGAGCCGACCGAGGTCGCCGACCGCCCCCCGCTCACCTCCGTGGACGGCAGCGCGACCGACGCCCTCGACCCCGAGGTCCAGGCCAAACAGGCCGCGGAAGAGGCAGCGGAGCGCGACGAACGGCACTGATCAGAACTGAGCGACACCGACTGGAACCGATCGGAACCGATCGGCACGAAACGCGGCGGACGCCCGGCGGCCTGTTGAGGCCGCCGGGCGTCCGTCTTGGCCGCGCTGCCGTCAGGCCCGCTGCTTTCCGGCCCGCACCAGGCACCAGGCGCCGC
This sequence comes from Streptomyces sp. NBC_00212, assembly GCF_045206365.1. Classification (NCBI taxonomy): domain Bacteria; kingdom Bacillati; phylum Actinomycetota; class Actinomycetes; order Kitasatosporales; family Streptomycetaceae; genus Streptomyces; species Streptomyces sp. NBC_00212. The sequence continues at coordinate 4,406,012 of NZ_CP108115.1, read as the reverse complement.
CGCCGACGCCCCAGACCACCCGGCCGGCCGAGGCCCGCTCGCTTCCCATCCTCAACTCACCTACGCCACGTGGAGGTTCGACGTCCGCCTTCACGACATCGCCAGGCTGCGTCCCCTCCCGACAACCAAGATCGTCCCGGGCACGAAAAAGGTCCCCTGACTCGCGTTTCCGCCGGTCAGGGGACCTCTGGTGATGTGGAGCCTAGGAGATTCGAACTCCTGACATCTGCCTTGCAAAGGCAGCGCTCTACCAACTGAGCTAAGGCCCCGGATGAGGTGGTGCGGGACCAGAGTACCGGGTGGAACCGGGGATCTCGCAAAAGGATTGGGACTCCCGGTGAACGACCACTCTCCGTAAGATGCTCGTCGAGGTTCGCACCCGTGAAGCGGCCTCAATGGGGAAGCGATGGGGAGACGCGCAATGGACACAGCACAGCAGGAAGCGACCGCCAGAGCCAGGGAGCTTCAGCGGAGCTGGTACGGGGAGCCGCTGGGGGCGCTCTTCCGACGGCTGATAGACGACCTCGGGCTCAATCAGGCCCGGCTCGCCGCTGTTCTGGGGCTCTCGGCGCCCATGCTGTCGCAGCTGATGAGCGGGCAGCGCGCCAAGATCGGCAATCCGGCCGTTGTGCAGCGCGTCCAGGCGCTCCAGGACCTGGCGGGGCAGGTCGCCGACGGCAGTGTGAGCGCCGTGGAGGCCACCGACCGGATGGAAGAGATCAAGAAGTCCCAGGGAGGCTCGGTGCTGACCAACACCGGCCAGACGACGTCCAGTTCGGGCGCCCCGACGGTACGTCGTGTGGTGCGCGAGATCCAGTCGCTGCTGCGTTCCGTGGCGGCCGCGGGCGACATCATCGACGCCGCCGAGACCCTCGCCCCCGCCCACCCCGAGCTGGCAGAGTTCCTCCGGGTGTACGGCGCGGGTCGCACCGCCGAGGCGGTCTCGCACTACGAGTCACACCAGAGCTGACAACGGTCCGATCGATCCTGGGGGCATCGGGTGGGCGAGGTCTTCGCCGGTCGGTACGAGCTGGTCGACCCGGTCGGGCGGGGCGGGGCCGGAGCTGTCTGGCGCGCCTGGGACCGGCGCCGGCGCCGCTATGTGGCGGCGAAGGTGCTCCAGCAGAGCGATGCCCACACCCTGCTGCGGTTCGTCCGCGAGCAGGCCCTCAGGATCGACCACCCGCACGTGCTCGCACCGGCCAGCTGGGCCGCCGACGACGACCAGGTCCTGTTCACCATGGACCTGGTCGGCGGCGGCTCGCTGGCCCATCTGATCGGCGACTACGGGCCGTTGCCGCCCCGGTTCGTGTGCACCCTGCTCGACCAGCTCCTGGCCGGCCTCGCCGCGGTCCACGCGGAGGGCGTCGTGCACCGCGACATCAAACCGGCCAACATCCTCCTGGAGGCCACCGGAAGCGGCCGCCCGCATCTGCGGCTGTCCGACTTCGGCATCTCGATGCGCAAGGACGAGCCCCGCCTCACGGAGACCAACTACGTGGTGGGGACGCCGGGTTACTTCGCGCCCGAGCAGATGATGGGCGCCGAACCCGACTTCCCGGCCGACCTGTTCGCCGTCGGTCTGGTCGCGCTCTACCTCCTGGAGGGCAGCAAGCCGGACGCGCGGGCTCTCGTCGAGTACTTCGCCGCCCACGGCACTCCCGGCGCCCCTCAGGGCATCCCCGAGCCCCTCTGGCAGGTCCTCGCGGGGCTGCTCCAGCCGAACCCGCAGAACCGGTTCCGCACGGCCACGGGGGCGCGCAAGGCGCTGGCCTCGGCGGTGGAGCTGCTGCCCGAGCAGGACCCGGACGAGGAGCCCGTCGAAGTCTTCGACCAGATCGGCCCCCTGCCCCCCGGCTTCGCCGAGCAGGGCCCCGAAAACCCGGCCCCGTCCCCGTCCCCGGAAACGTCCGCCTCCTTAAGGAGGGAGGGCGTACGGCAGCAGGACGGACAACAGCCGGACATGCACGGGCGCATGGAGCAAGGCCGGCCCCAACAGACCGGGCAGTCGCGGCAGTTCACGTCCGGGCCCTCGCCATCCGGCCAGATGCCTTCGCTCCCCGTCCCCGACGCCATCCCCCCGCCCCCGCAGCAGCCCCCCACTCCTCCCACGGCGGCCCCCGCACACATCCCTCCGCAGTACGAGCAGACGCCGCCGACGCCCGCGACGACCCCGTACACGGCGCCGTACCCCAATGCGGCCGTGCCACCCCAAGTTCCCGTCCGGGGAACCTCTTTCGTGCCCTCCGCACCACGGCCTCGGCCGGGGCCGCCCGCCAAGGCCGTGGTGCCGGTGCTCCTGGTGGCGCTGGCGTGTTTCGCGGTCGGCTTCTGGGCGCTGACGCGGATCTGAGGGTCCGGGCTACCAGGCGCTGGGCGGTCCGAAGCCCTGCGGCCCCGGGGCGGCCGCGCGCCTGCGGGCGACCAGCGTCCACACCCCGAGCCCGGCCACGAGCACCGTGCCCGTGCCGATTCCGAGGGCGGCGACAAGTTTCATCGAGCTGTCGCCGGCAGAGGAACCGCCCGCCCCGAAGTCGGGCGCGCGGCCCGCATAGGCCGGACCGGCCGTCGCCCCGCCCCGTACGGTCAGCCGCAGCGTCAGGTCGTACGGCGCGTTCCCGAAGGTCTGCCCCACCTCGGGACTGAGGGAGACGGCCAGGTAGTAGGAGCCGCTGACCCTCATCGCCGAGGTCTCGTCGGTGGTCGAGTAGCGGTTCTCGTACGCGACCGGCGCGAGGGGGTCGAGCGCGGCCTCCTTCTGCTTTCCGTCGTACGGCGCCGACGCCCCGGAGACGAAGCCCCGCGCGGGGTTGTAGAGCTGGAGGGAGAGGGCGGTGCCGATGTAGCCGTCCTTGGCGGCCGACACGCTGCCCAAACCTCCGCTGGCGAAGAGTTGCCGGCCCCAGTCGAGCGGGACCCGGTAGAAGAGCGTCTCGCCCGGCCGGATGGCGTCCTTCCACTGCCCCTGCGACAGGGCGGTCGCATCGTGAAAGCCGGTGCCGCCATGGGCTCGGCGCGGGGTTGCGTCCTGCGGAGCCGGTGACGCGGAGGACCAGCCGGAGGGCGCCGTGCTCGGCCCGGCCCCGCTGCGGGTGGGCTCGGTCGTGTAGCTCAGGTCGAGCCCCCAGTCCGAGGGCGTGGAGGTCGCATCGCTCTCCCGCTCGACCACCATGTAGTAGGTGCCCGGCTCCTGACAGGTCGACAGGCTCTTGCGCAGGGCGCGGTAGGCGTACGCGGCGATGGGGTGCGGGTATTGCGCCGAGCCGATCGAACGGCGCTGGGAATCGCAGTCCTCGCCGTCCGCGTCCTGGAGCGACACCTTGATGGAGTCGCCGTAGGCGAGCTTCGCGCCCGCGGGCCCCGGCAGGGCGACCGCCGACGCGTAGGCGTCGTTCTCGCCGTCCAGAATCAGCCGGAAATAGAGCTTGCCACCGGGCTTGATGACCGACCTATAGGCGGTGTCGGCCTTCAGGACCGGCCCGTCGGTGTTCTTGGCACCCCCCGACACGTCCTGCACGCCGTCGGGAAACCGGTACGGAGGCGGCTGCCCGGCCGCGTGCCCGGGCCCCGGCGCCGCCAGGAGCACGCCGAGCGCGGCGATCGCCGCCCCGATCCGCCGTGCCGTCCGCCGGGACCTGCTGTGCCTCGTCCTCACGTCGCCCCGCCCCACCTTTGCCCTCGCAAGTCAACTATTTGCTCACGTGAACTCAACAGCGCCCGGGACGTCCCCCGGGACAGCACGAAGCCCCGGCCACCTCAGTGGCCGGGGCTTCGCAACCGGGTCTTTCGGTCTCACACACCCGAACCTGCGGGCACGGAGTCGGTCGCCTCCGTCCACAGATCCTGCTCGGCGCGATCCGCCTGGATCTGGCGGTACACGAGGAGCCCGCCGATGGCGGCCAGTGCGACCAGGAGAAGCTTCTTCACCGCGCGACCTCGTCTTTCCTTGACGTAAGGGACCTCTGTCGCCCGACTATACACACCGATCGATATCAATCGGTGATGCTCCATCCGTGTGTAGTTCATCGGAAGATCCGGCGATACGGTGCGTCGCTCCTCGCCTCCCGCATGCCTCCCGCACATCATCGGATACAACGCAATTCGGGCAAGCCATCAGCACACACTGCTTACGGAAGAAGCGAGGACGTCATGGCAACCAGCAAGCTCACGACCTGGTGGACCGCACTCATCGGGGCGCTCGTCGCCCTCCTCGCCTCCCTCGGCCTGGCCGGCCAGGCCGCCGCCGCCCCCGCGGCTTCCGTACCCCAGCACAGCGCGACGTACAACCGCAGCGAACCGGACATCCCCGTTGCACCGGCCGTGCATTGGGCCGTGCCCGCCGCATCCGCCCTGCCGCCCACCATGAAGCAGCGCATCCGCGCCGAGGCCCACGGCGCCTCGCCCTCCTCGCGCCACCGCGCCGACGACCGCGACTCGGCCGACGACCCGTCCGACGACCCGTCGGCGCCTGGCGGCGACACCGGGGTGGAAGCCCCCGACAGCCCGTCGGCACCCGGTGGCGACACCGCCGCGCAAGCCCCCGACGACTCGGCCGGGGCCGAGGGCCCTTCCCGCTGATCCCACCCCGCTCTGCCCGAGCTGCGAGCCCGGCAACTCCCCCGAGTTGCCGGGCTCTTCGGTGTCCCCGGGGCCATGGGCTGCACGGATTCGGATTCCCCGCTGTCCGGGCCCGCGCGCCCCGCGCCCTCGCCGTGCACCACCCGGCCCGCCCGGTCCCGGCGCACACCACTGCCGTACGGTCCGCAAGGCGCCCGAAGCCGGGACCACGACCGGCCCCTGAGCAACCGCACTCCGCCCCCGCGAACGCCGAAGACCCCCGGGCTTTCGCCTCGGGGGTCTTCGGCACTGTGGGGCTAACAGGATTTGAACCTGTGGCCTCATCCTTATCAGGAATGGCCTTGCCTCACTTCTGGCAGGCATAAGGCCTGTTCAGAGGCCAGTTCTCCCATCTGGCACTGATCGTTTGGGAGAAGTTGGGGAGAAAAGCTGTGCTGCACGTGCCACGAGCAGCGCGTCCAGGACGGCCACAGACGACCGTGGACTCAGCGCCAGCCGGGCATCGAGCGACGCCTCCCAGTTGCGCGTCAGCCCCTCCACGAGCCGCATCCGCATCTCGTCCGAGACATGGCAGTAGCGGGCGGAGACCGAGCCGTCGATGTGGCCCATGCGCTCATCCAAGAGGACCTTGGGCGTCCCCATCTCCTCCATGCGCATCCGGTGCGAGTGCCTGAGGCCGTGGTCCACGAGCCCCGCGGCGATGGGGAGCCAACAGCAAGTAGCCCGTGCTGCGGATCCCCTTCCCTGCACCAGCGTGCCCGGCATCCAGGGGTCCGCCTGGATGGGCACCGGGTCACCGGGCCGTTCCTCCGTGTCCCGGTACTTCCCGTGTGCGGCCGGATAGAAGATGCGCGACCCGAAGGCCGAGCGGCGCCAGTGGGCCGCGGTCTCCTCCGGCGTCTTCCCCCTTATATAGCCGAGTTCGGCGATGCCCTCGATCACCCGTAGATGCGTCTCCGCGGTGACCACCTCCGGGTGGTTCAGGACGTTCGACACCGTGCCCGTGCTGACGGCGGCGAGCTTGGCCACGTCCTTCAGCGTGGGCCCTCCGCCCCGGCCCCATCGACGTTTGGTGCCGAAACCCCTGTAGACGAATGCCTTGCCATGGCACGGGCAAGGCGTCGGACTCGTACGAACGACGTGGTCACGCACAAGGGAAGTCAGGAACTTGGGGGAGTCCAGCGTGCGATAGCTGTCGTCCTTGGGCGGACACAGGAGGAACTCACCCGAGTCGAGTTCGACGAGCTGCTGTTCCACGCGAATGGTCTCGTCCCGCACGAAGGCCGGCTCCAGGCCCACCATCACCTCCACTCGTCAAGACCTCTTTAGGAGTCATATGCTGAGTCGCGTCGGACAACGGATCGGTGAGCACCCATGGCAAAGGCATACGAGCGGATCGCGGACGAGCTCCGCGCGGAGATTCGCGCAGGTCAGCTGAACCCTGGCGACCGCTTGCCCGCCGAGTCGGCGCTAGTTGAGCGCTTCGGCAAGAGCCACGTGACGATCCGAGAGGCTCTGCGCGTGTTGCAGACCGAAGGGCTGATCGACAAACAGCACGGCCGCGGTTCTTTCGTCCGTCGCCCGCGCACACTGGTGCAGCGCACGAACAGTCGGCATCAGTGGGAGAAGGACCGTGCGCGCAAGCCCGAGGAGCAACGGGTCCAGACCGGCGCCACAGAGAAGGACACCGGCCTCGCAGTCAACGACCTTGTGTTTCATGCCTCGTACCGCGAGATCAAGGCGCCCAAGGATCTCGCCGAGGCAATGGGAGTGCCCGAGGACACCGTTCTGGTTGAGCGCACGTATCGCACGCGGTACAACGCCGAGCGCGCGCCGTTCAGCTTGGTCACCTCGTATCTGATCCGCGAGCGGGTCGAGAGCAACCCGGACCTCCTGGACGAGACCAAGGAGCCCTGGCCGGGCGGCACCTGGAACCAGCTCTACACCGTGGGCATCGAGATCGATCGCGTGGAGGAGCGCGTGACCGCTCGACCGCCGACGGCGGAGGAGGCAGAGGAGCTCGACCTCCCGCCCGGCACATCGGTGCTGATCCTCAGAAAGACCTCGTACGACACCGAGGGCCGCGTTGCGGACGTATCCGACGTCACGCTTCCCGGCGACCGCACGGAAATGCTGTTCACGACTCACTTGGAAAGGTGGTGAGCCGTGAGCCGGCGCATCATCATCGTCACGGCTGTTCACGCCCCGTCGGCGCACTTCCTGGCCGACGCCTACAAGTCGCTATGTGAGCAGGAGCTCCCCGAAGGGTGGGAGTGGCACTGGCTCATCCAGGAGGACGGCATGGGCGACGAGGTTGCCCCTCACGTCCCCAACGACGAGCGGGTCTCGTTCCGGCAAGGGCGTCGTGGCGGCCCCGGAGTCGCTCGCACCATCGCTCTCGCCCGCGCCGACGGCGAGTATGTGAAGGTCCTGGACGCCGACGACCAGCTTCCCCCGGGCGCGCTCGCCCGTGACCTCGCGGCGCTCGAAGGCGACCCGTCCCTTGGGTGGGCGACCTCCCGAGTACTCGATCTGCTCCCCGACGGTTCGACGGTCGGCTTCCCCGGCGACCCCGACCACGGCCCGATCGAGCGCAAGGCCGTGGTCGACTACTGGGCGGCGCACGACTACCGGGCTCAGGTGCACCCGGCAACGCTCTTCATCCGTCGCGATCTGCTTGTTGCGCTCGGCGGCTGGATGGCGCTCCCGGCCTCGGAGGACACGGGCCTTCTCCTCGCGCTGAACGCCGTGGCGCGGGGTTGGTTCTCGTCGGAGGTGGGGCTCCTCTACCGCAAGTGGGAGGGGCAGGCCACCGGCCAGGCCGCACACACCGACGCCACGGAGCGGGACGCGCGCATGGCCATTGTGGAAGCACGGGCGCGCGCGCTGGACCACTTCCAGTGGCGCTACCCGATCAGCGCGGGCTGATCGGGACCTCGTACTCGATCGCGCACCCGGCAGCGGGCACCACGATGTCCGCAGTCTCGACCGCACGGCCTTCGTCGCTGTAATACGTGCGCTCGATACGAGTGACCAGCGCACCGCGCTGAACGCCGAGGAGGACAGCCTCCTCGGCGTTTGCGTGTCCGGGCTCAGTCCGCTCCCTGGCCCGACTGACCGTGACGCCGATCTCGGCCATCCGGCGCACAACACCCTTCCCCGCGAGCGGGCCACCGTCCGGCATGACGACGAGCGTGCCGCCGGTCAGGCTGTACGGCTCCCAACTCGTCGACAGATGCGAAGGCTTGCCGTCCACGAGGTACTCGTACGCGGTCCGTACGCAGTAGTCCCCCTCGGGGACGCCGAGGCGAGCGACGATGTCCGCAGGCGCCGGGACCATCGCGTCGCTTCGGGCCCCCCACGTGCCCTTGAGGCCGAGCGCGGCCACGTCCGCGCGGAACGGCGATTCCTGCTGCTCCCGCTCCTGCCCCCGGACCATCAGCAGCCGATTTCGCGGGTGAGCGACATAGGTGCCGGCTCCGGATCGGCCCTCCAGGACGCCTTTCGCGATGAGCGCCTCTTGCGCACGCCGAATCACGGCCTCGCTCACCCCGCACCTTCGCGAGTTGCGAACGCGGCGGCAACTGATCGCCCGGTGACCATTCCTGATCCGCAATGCGCTGTCCGAGCACGTCAGCGACACAGCCTTGCGGCGCGCCTTTCCACCGCTGGATTCAGTCCGCGCCTCCAGGACCACATCGCCATGGAGGTGCAGGTGCCGGACACGGTCTCCACGGACCGGTGGCTGGAGCTCCTCACCTTGCTGGCGACCGCTGACCGGTGGGGTCTCGACAGCAGCGAGGAAGGCCGTACCGCAAGGGCGTTCGTACAGAAGAACGCCCCCGCAACGACCTAGATCGTCCGGTACGACGAACTGGATCACCTGAGGGCATGGCCATCAGCCATGAGGGAGCTGAAGCGTGTTCGAGCGTATCCGCCGCATTGCCACATGGGCCAGACAGCGGCGCCACCCCGCAGCACCGATCGTTTATCCGCCGGTCCGGGCCGTCCTCCCGGAGCCGCCGCGCCTAGTCGCGCTGAGGCACGCGGAGTTCATCCGTGCCGAGGAGAACGCCATAGTCCGCCCGTACGTCCTGGCCGCGGAAGGGCGCCTGCGTCGGCGGTCATCCCGGCGCCCAAGGGTCCTCTTGATCTGCCCACGCGACTTCTCCGTGGGGGTCAGCTGATGTCGTCGCGACTCCATCCCGCGCCGGCGAGCGGGACAAAGCGCTACGCGGCAATCACGACCGGCGTCACGGCCTTCAAGGCGATCAACCTCGCCGAACTCACCGGAGTGGCCGAGCAGTTGTGCTTCGCCACCGAAGAGACCTTGACCATGCCCTCCCAGACTCGACTGTCCGAGACCCGGACCGTCAGGAATTGGTGATCCCCTATGGCGACGAACCGCTACTCGCACATCGCCGACGCCATCCGGCGCCAGATCACCACCGGAATCCTCTCCGCCGGTGACCGTCTTCCCGCAGAGACCGAACTCGCGGCTCACCTCCGGGTACCTCCGGCGACCCCGCTGACCGAGTACGTCTACCTCGGTTCCTACGACGCTTTCCCCTGCAGCCTCGCGCGTGTCTACGTGCCGTGTGATGTCGCGGATCTCGGGGTGCCGGGAGAAGGCCACTCTCCGTTGGGTGACGATATTCGGGACCGGCTCGCCGAGGCCGGGGTCCATGTGGCCAACACCGTCTCCCGTGTGACAGCACGCGTTCCCGACTCCGAGGAGGCCTGGACACTCCGGATCGGCACGGGCACCGCCGTCCTGGCCATCGAGCGGGTTTCGACGGATACCTCGGGTCGGGTAGTGGAGGCCGCGCTCCTGGTACTCCCTGGCCACAGCTCGGAAACTGTGTTTGCCGCAGCTGCCTCGGTCGGCGAGACGGAGGTGGCGGGATGACCGGCGAGTACCGCTCACCCCTCACGCCACGTGGGCAAGGAGCCGGCGTGCATGTCGTAGCCGACGACGAAAGGGAGATCTCGACCTGGCTTGCCGGGACTCTGAATATCCCCGAGCAGGCCTACGTGGAGTGGCAGCAGGGGCACATCGCTCTGCTGGCGCTCGGACGCCGGTTCTCCGCGGTACGACTCTCCCAGGACCTCGTCCAGGCGGTGGCCGAGAGCGCCCACCACGAGGTGGTCTCGGCAGTGATGAAGGAGGCCCTGCGGGGCCCGTTGATTCACGATCCACAGGGCCGCCACTACTACGCCCTGGTGCGACCGAGCGAGCCCCCTGCCGACCTCGGGCCGCACGCCAAGTACCTCGGCCTCGGGTCCTACATCGGTGTGCCCCGGGTCGGTGACGACGAGCCGGCGGAGTACGGCTTCAGCTACTGAACGGTGCCGGTGGAGTGGCCGGGCGCGCTGTGCAACGCGCTCCAGGTCGCCGCGATCATCTTCGTCGGCCAGACCAAGCTCGCCGAAGGGGCCGAGGGCTGAACCAGCCCCTCCAGATACCCCCGGGAGGCGCTGGCTCCCGTCTCCCGGGGGTAGCCCCACCATCCCTTTTCCGAGGAGGCACTATGCACCACGACGACCTACTCCACTCGCCGGCCGGCTCGACTGTGCTGGTGACCGGCTGCGCCGGACTGATCGGCAGCCGCATCACCCTGCGCTTACGGCAGTTGGGCGGCACGCCCATCGCCCTGTGCACGCTGGACGCCTACCCGCCACACATCTACCGGGATCTGTTCGACGTCGACGCCACCGACCCGGACGTGATCCCGGGAGACATCAAAGACACGGCTCTGGTCAACTGGATCATGCCCCGCTGCGACTACGTGATCCACGCCGCGGCCCTGGCCGACGTCGCCGCGTGCACCCGCCGGCCGCGCAGCACCCCGTGACCGCAGATATCCACGTACGGGTACGACCGAACGTCAGAGTTGGCCACTCTGAGCGTGCTAGTCGGCCACTGACGTAAGGGTGATCGCCTGGTCTCTGCCGTCAGTGGATCGGGCGACTGCGTGCCGGGCCCAGCTGTTGTCGACGGTGTGGCGGCGCCGGCCTTCCGGAGGCATCGCCGCGGAAGGTGTAAGGGCTGCCCGCGCGCGGCGCAGGAGTGGAGGGCGGGCGTCGCTCGTTCGGCGCGCAGCGTGGCACGAATCCTCCCGGTGCCCCCCTGTGCGCCGGGGTGGCGTCGATACCGTCTGTCCTATATTCACTACACATCGTTATGGCGCCTGGATCTGTTCGTAGCCGCAGGCCCAGTGGGATGAAAGGAAACGGCCACTGACATGACCGACGACATCAGCAGCCCTCACGCTGAGCAGTGCGGCTCGGGGCGGCCGGGGAACCGTAAGCGCCGTGTCCTGCGGCTGGCCGTTGCACTGTCGGCGCTGGCCGTCAGTGTCCTGCTCACGACTGGCGCCGCCCCGGGCCGGCATGCCGGGGCCGACCTCACGTGCACCTCGATCGGCCGCACCTTTCAGGACGGCAACACCATCTCCGGCTCCGGCTCCATCGTCTCGCCGTGCAGCGGCGGGGCGACGCTCGTGATCCAGCGCTCGCGCTGGTACGGCTGGGAGGACATGGCCACCGTGAACTTCAATGGGCGGCATTCCCAGACCATCACCTACAACTGCGCGGGTACTGGCGTCCACGACTTCCGCACGTACATCAACTCGCAGCACGCAGACGGCAGTTATGAGTTCCACGAGTCCAACCACATCAGCGCGAACTGCGGCTGACGTCCTGCGTGTCGCGTCTTGGGACGCGTGAGGGGAGATTCAGTGCCCATCGCCTCCGCCACTGCCCGGCGTCGTGTCATCCTCACGGCCGCCACCCTGCTGGCCCTGTCGACAGCCTCCGCCGCCTCGGCCTCCCCGGGGCCCCTCCGGCCCGCCTCGGCCAACGACGTCGCCGTGTGCACCGCCCAGATCGACAACCCGCACTTCTCCAACGGCGCGGGCAGCGTCATCGTCAAGGCCCGGATGAGCTGCCGCACTGACGGCAACGTTCCCACTGTCAGCCTCCGGGTGTGGGGCACACTCGGCTACGTTGGCGGCGGTTCGCCCGGCCACCCTGCACAGGGACCGCCCGGCACTGCCGCGACCTCCGACCAGACCCAGACCGTGCCGACCAACGGTCAGCAGGTGACGTACTACACGCCGGTGCCGGACGATCCCAAGAAGATCACGGCGGCAGGCACGTACGTCGGCTCGGTGACCTTCCAGATCGTCTCCCCGGCCCTTGGCACCGTGGGGCGCCAGCAAGGGAATTACGTCTACGTGCAGAGGTGACCGGCCCGCAACAGGCCGCTCCCACGCCCGCGGTCGGGCCGCTACGGTGGCTGCCGTGAGCGACGCTGAGCACTGGGCACCGGACGCCAAAACCCTCCTTTGGTGCTTCGGCCGAGCCGACGAACACAGGGTGATGCCCGCGATCCGCGACGACGTGCGACACCGTGCCGCCGGGCTGGAGCCCGGCTCAGACGCCTATTGGCTGCTGGTCTCCGAGGCCGCGGTCGAGGCGGTGCTCTACGACTTGCTGGAGCGGGCCAAGGCAGAGGGCACCGTCTTCCACCAGCCGCCTTCCGGCTGACACCGGACCGACGACAGAGAATGAGACGCTGACCAGGCTAAATACCGGCGAACTCGCGTTCAAATAGTTTCGCAAACCCACACGCCCCGAAGCCGGCGCGACCAGCCCCTGCGTCAACCATCGCGATCAAGAGTGCCACCTCAGTCACAACGGGTGTGACTGGGCACTTCAGTTGGCGGCGTTCGTCAACTGAAGTGCCCACCTCGATGCCGAGCCGGTCGAGCCGGTCGAGCCGGTCGAGCCGGTCGAGCCGGTCGACCAATTCCGCCAAGGAGCACGCTCCCTCACCCGCCGCGATCTGTCGCAGCGCGCGCTGGTAGGCGGCAGCACTGCCGGCTACCTTGAGCCGGCTCCGGATCGCGGAGCTCGTTCTGGCGTACGTACCGGGCGGGACTCCGAGATGCCTCGCGGCATCGGGCTTCGTCGTGGTTCAGCCGGTGTACACGTTCCACACCTGCCAGGAGTTGCCGCCGTTGCAGCCCTCCTCGCGATAGGCGTATAGCGTCCCGAAACCGCCGTCCAGACAGACGCGCCCGCCGAAGGTGAAGAACGTCTCGGGGGTGTAGCCGTTGATGGTGGCTCCGGCCCTGGACACAGCCCACAGCGCACGGGGGTCGTTCCAGGAGCAGGGGATCAATTCCACGTCGGAGGAACCGGCAGAGGCACCGGAAGGACCGGTGTCCGGTCCAACGGCGTACAGGCAGTAGCCGGGACCGGACGGGTCGTCTTGGGTGGTCTGGATCTGCACGTAGGCGTGGCCCCCGGCGTCGGGGGCGGTGCTGATGATCCGGAAGTACGTGCCGCCATAGCCGCAGGCGTTGTTTGTTATGCCGGCCGACGAAGTGCTGCGTTCAATGACGCAGTCACCGCTGGCGCCGTTCCTCACGGTTGTGCTCGGGATATTGATGCTGGCGCTGGCAGTTTGCGTGCTGAAGGCAAGCGCTGTTACGCCTACGGCCAGGACCGTGGCGAGCTTTCTGATCCGCTTCATCCCTGTTGCACCCCTTGCCCTCCGATTATTTCTGGCATGTCCCACCCCTTGGGGTCGGCCCCGGAGCCGTAGTCCTGGCAGCGGGGAGCTGTGCGGCACCGTCTGGCCCCCGCAGGCGCTCGCGGTGTGGTGAAGCTACCGATCTGCGTCCTGCGGCCGTCCTGGATCCGTCCTTTCGCCAGGTCAGCCCGTGGCGGTAAGGGCATGGTCGATGCGCCCCGCGGGTGCGCCTGGGGCAACCACCATGCGCGCGAAGATCGGCCCCAACGCCGAGCGCGAGGCGGCTGTTGGGCGGTGGACAGAACCATTGCCGACACGGCACCACCACGTCGGGCGAAGCTCGTCGTTGTGTCGAGACCCCGCTGACGCCCAGGAGCAGGCCCACTGGGAGACGTCCGGCAGCCGCTGGAATGGTTTTCCCCGCTCAGGAGCGCGAGGGACTCCAGTCGCCACCTCCGACGCACAGCCCCGCCAACTCAAGCGCTCATCCGCCAACCCCAACGCTCAGTCACACAGGCTCGCGTGTCTGAAGCACAGAAGATGCGCCACTAATCGAACACGTGCTTGAATTTCGGAATGGCGCAGACACCCTTCCCCCGCGACTTGGTCCAGGCTCAGCGCGACTGGAACCACACCTACGAAGCCCTCGCCCACAGCCCCTTCAGGACAGTGCTCCGGCGCCGCCTACAGCTGCTCTCCTCCCGTATCGCCCGCCATCCGTACTGGGGGACGGCATCAGGCCGACTGCCTGCGGCCCATGTCGAGCTCCGCCGCCAGGCCCGCGCGTACGAGCAAGCCGAGAAAGCGAATGCTTCGTGAGCGCTGCCCCTGGCCGACCAACAAGAGGCACCGGTCAGGGCGGCGCCCGCTCGGCGGGTCACGCCCCCACACAAGGAAGTCCGATCCGTGAGCGGGTCCGCTGCCGGGAACAGCCAGCCTCAAGCTTGCGGTGATCCTGGGAGGGCAGTCAGTTCCTCGGCGTCGATGCGGGAGAAAACGAGCTCTGTCTCCCCTTCGATCGGCCCCCGCCAGCGGGCCGGCGCCACGGGGTGCCGCATCGCTCGCGGGTAGCTCGCCGGCGAGTAGTCGGTGGGCAGCCGGTAGGTGTGAAACCCGTGCTTCTGCATGGTCTCCAACAACTCCTCGGCTGAGTCGCCGAGTTGTGCCATTCGACCCGGGGTCACCTCCACGGCGATCTCCGCATCCGGTCGAAGCTGATCAAGGAGAGGAGCGAGGCCGCGGACGACTCCGCCCTCCGCCCCCTCCACGTCAATCTTGATCACGCGCGCTCTGGCCACCTCGTCCGACTGCAGGAGCTCCGGCAAAGGGGAAGCCTCCATGTCGAACGTGGACTCCGCCGGACCGTTGTACGGGACGATCGAGTTGGCGCCCATATTTCGTGAGCTGGCGAGCACGAACGTCAGCGTCTTGTGCTCGTCCGACACAGCGGTGTTCACCGCGCGGATGTTGTCGCACTGATTGAGCGCCGCGTGCTGCAGGACCCTGCGGTGGAACGTAGGCGATGCCTCGATCGCCACCACCCGCCCTGCACTGCCCACGAGGCGGGAGCCAAGAATGGCGAACACCCCGATGTTGGCGCCGACGTCCACGAACACGTCGCCGGGGCGCAGCCGGCTCTGAAGCCAGCCGGTCATGTGCGGCTCCCATGCCCCGAAGAGGTACAGGAAGCGCTGAATCAGATCGGTGGTGTCGACGGCGAATCGGGCGCCCGATCGGTCCTGGACGACACGCTGCCGGGGATGATCCCGGAGGTACGAGTTCAGAAACCGCTCGGCCAACTCTGCCTTGCCGATGATGCCTGGAGCATCACGAACGTACCTGCGGCCGAGGGTGACCAGAACATCTGCGAGCGGGGTAGCCATGTGGTCGCCTTCCGTGGATCCCGAGTCACGGTAACCCCCGGCATAGACAGCGGACACGCCTCACGGCATAGAGGCCGCCTGAGCTCCGGCCCGCTGTGCGAGAAATGTCCCTGGCTGTACCTCGGATCAAACCCGACCTTGATCGAGAGGGAGACCCAACATTCTGATGGCGTTCCCCCTCAGCAATTTGTACGCCACATCATCAGGAAGTCCGGCCATGTGCTCGGCCGCCACCTGCTTCGTGTGCGGCCAGGTCGAGTCGACATGCGGGTAGTCCGTCTCAAAGGTCGCATTGTTCACGCCCACGGTCTCGATGGCCTCAATGCCGTGCCTATCGCGGAAGAAGCAGCAGAAAATCTGCCGGTAGTAGTAGGAGGACGGCGGTTCCGGGATCAGATCTTTCACGCCGCCCCAAGCCCGGTGCTCTTCCCATACGTCGTCGGCACGTTCCAAGGCATACGGAATCCACCCCATCTGCCCCTCGCTGTAGGCCAGCTTCAGGCGCGGGAACTTCACCAGGACTCCAGAGAAGAGGAAGTCCATCATCGACGCCATGGCGTTGTTGAAGCTGAGCGCCGCTTGAACCGCCGGGGGCGCGTCGGGTGATGCCGCTGGCATCTGCGACGACGAGCCGATGTGCATATTCACCACGGTCCCCGTCTCCTCGCAGGCCGCGAAGAACGGATCCCAGTAGCCGGAGTGGATCGACGGGAGGCCGAGGTACGTCGGGATCTCGGAGAAGGTCACCGCACGGACCCCGCGAGCAGCGTTGCGCTTGATCTCCGCGACAGCAAGATCGATGTCCCACAACGGGATGAGGCACAGCGGGATGAGCCGGCCCCCGCTGTCGCCGCACCACTCCTCCACCATCCAGTCGTTGTACGCGCGCACGCAGGCGAGCCCGACCTCCTTGTCCTTGGCCTCGGCGAAGGTCTGCCCGCAGAAGCGGGGGAAGGTCGGGAAGCAGAGCGAGGCCTCGACGTGGTTGAGGTCCATGTCCTCCAAGCGGGCCTTGGGGTCCCAGCAGCCACGGCGCATCTGCTCGCGCGTAATGCCGTCAAGCGTCATCTCGTCGCGGGAGAAACCGACGGCCGCGATGATGCGCTTGTACGGGAAGATCGCGCCCTCGTACTCCCACCAGTCGGTGATCTGGCCTTCCGGATCCGTCGTGAACTTGTACTTCCCGCCGACGTACGCCAGCTCGCCGATGCCCGCGGTGAAGGGCTTCGGCCCTCGGTCCCGGTACTTGCTCGGGAGCCACCGGTCAAAGAGATGCGCGGGCTCGATCACGTGATCGTCCACGCTGATGACCCGGGGGAGTTCCTTGGTGCTGGCTTCGTTGCTGACCACGCGATTGCCCCCTACTGCCTGCCGGTTCGCGATTGTTTCTGACGGTCCATCAGATTCAGCGTATGGGCGCGACGGACCCAACGGCAAGCGGCAGCACCGAACTTGGCTCTTGCGGGATCGAGGTGCATCCGCTGAACTGACGTGCCGTCAGTTCAGCGGCCTGGAGGGGTGACCTGATGCAAACGATGTGGCTCAGCGGGGCCGAGTGGCTCGCCGTCCTGCGGATCGGCCTCGGCCTGTGGTGGCTGGAGAGCTGGCGCCACAAGGACAAGGAGGACTGGTTCCGGGGCGGTGGCATCGCATGGGCCGCCGGCGTTGCCGAGAAGCATCGCTGGCAGCTCGTCCAGTCGGGCTTCGCCCTGGTGGTCAAGCCGCGCCCACGGTTGATGGCGTACGTCGTCGCGTACGCGGAACTGGCCCTCGGGCTCGGCCTCATCTTCGGTGTGCTCACACCGATCGCCCTCGCGGGCGGGCTCGTACTCAACCTGATCTATCTCGTGCTGATGATCCACGACGTGGCCGAACTGGGTCAGAACCTCATGATGGCGCTGATGTCAGGCGTGTTGCTGTTCGGGCTGGGGTGGCAGGCCTGGTCTGTTGATGAGCTGCTTGGGCTGTTCGTGTAGTCCTGACGCTCGCCGGGCCTCCGCCGGTCAGCTGGCAGAGGCGTGGGCCGCGGAAGGCCTGTTGGCGAGGCATGGCTCGGCGGTCGGCTCCGGATGGTCCGAGGGCGCCGACTCCGGTCGGGTGTCCGCGGAGTCCAGGCGGAGCATGGCGGTCTCGTCCGGGGTGCCGGGGGCTGCCTGGTAGACCACCATGCGCTGGCCGCCCGTCCGGGCCAGTTGCATGACCTCGTAGGTCAGGGTCATCGGTCCGACCTTCGGATGCCGGAAGGACTTCTGCCCGCCGCCTCGTTCGCAGACGTCATACCGCTCCCAGAGTCGCGCGAACTCCGGTGACTTCAGTACCAGTTCCCCGACGAGCGCGGTCAGCTCCGGGTCGTCCGGATCGGCTCCGGCGACCGCCCGCAGATGCGCCACAGAGAGCGCGACCGTCTCCTCCCACGGCTCATACAGCGTCCGGCCGACCGGGTGCAGGAAGAGATAGCGGGTCAGGTTGCGCTGGTCCTGCGGCCAGTCCCAGAGTCCGGGCAGCAGTCGCCGGCCGGGCGGGTTCGCGCCCAGTATGCGGTTGTAGCGGCTCACCACGTAGGCGGGGAGCGGGCGTACAGAGTCCAGCATCCGCAGCACCGAGTCGCGGACGGTGTGATCGGAGGAGGCGGGCAGTTCACCGATCCGGCCGGAGGCCAACTCCACGAGTTCATAAAGGCGTTCGTAAGCGTCGCCGCGCAGTCTCAAGGCGCGGCCCAGGGCGTCCACTACGGCGGGGGAGGGGTTGGTCTCCCGGCCGCGCTCCAGGCGGATGTAGTAGTCGACGCTCACTCCGGCCAGTGCGGCCAACTCTTCCCGGCGCAGTCCGGGAGTACGACGCAGTCCCGCGCCTACCGGGAGGCCGACGTCCTCCGGGCGGACCTGTGCCTTGCGGGCCTTCAGATATCTGCCGAGCTCGGAGCCCCGTGCGTCTGCTGCTGCCATTCGGCCCATTGTGGCAGGCCGCCCGGGAAACGTGGGGGGCCCTGTCAGGACCTGGAATGCCGCACCCCGGGAACAGACCGGTCTGCCAGACGGCCACGTGAAGGCGGAGAGTTGTTCCCGCAGCGGGTGGCCCGGCCGCCGGGGCCCAGGGGGTGCAAGGCACAGGACCGCGGCCCCGGCAGGCTGGAGCCGCCCGCCCGCCGATTGGCAGTCAATCCCCTTTGTTCAAAGAGGTGTTCATCATGCGGTCCACCCCTGTCCTTTCCACGTCCGCGTCCACGGCGCCTGCCCACAAGCACGGTCAGCAGTCGGCGGCGTCCACGCTCCGGCGACGACAGTCGCACCGGACCCGACCAGCCGCGCCGCCCGCCGACGCCCCCACCGTGCCGCGTCGCGGCGGCGTCGCGCTGGTCGCTTCACTGCTCGGCTTCACGGTGATCACCATCGACGTCTCGGCCGTGAACATCGCCCTACCCGCGATAGGTGAATCCCTCAGCAGCGGGATGACCGGACTGCAGTGGGTGGTTGACGCGTACACCCTGATGTTCGCAGCCCTGATGCTGTCCGCCGGCGCCCTCGCCGACCGCGCGGGCGCCCGCCGCGCCTACGCCTGGGGCGTGGCCTTGTTCACCCTCGCCTCCCTCGGCTGCGCACTGGCGCCCGGCATCGGCGTGCTGGTCGGTGCGCGTGTGGCGCAGGGCGCCGCCGCCGCGGTCGTGATGCCGGCCTCGCTGGCTCTGATCCGGCAGGCCTACGAGGACGCCCGGGCGCGTGCCCGCGCCATCGCCCTGTGGACGGTCGGTGGTTCGGTGGCGATGGCCGCGGGTCCGCTGCTGGGCGGGCTGCTCACCGAGTCGGTCGGCTGGCGAGCGGTCTTCCTGCTCAACCTCCCGGTGGGCGCGGTGATCCTGAGCCTGCTGGTCCGGGTGCCGCGCTCCGCGCGCCGGCCCGCCGCAGTGGACGGCGGCGGCCAGCTCACCGCCGTACTGACCCTCGCCGGGCTGGTCTTCGCGGTGATCGAGGGCGGCCACCTGGGCTGGACCAGCGGACCCGTGCTGGCCGCCACCGCGCTCGCCGTCGCCTCCGGGTGTGCCTTCTGCCTGGTGGAGGCCCGGCACCGCCGACCCATGGTCCCGCTGGACATGCTGACGGACCGCCGGGTGGGCGTCCCCCTGGTCGTCGGTTTCGCCGTCAACGCCGCCTTCTACGGCGGGATCTTCCTGCTCGGGCTGTATTACCAGCAGCTGCGCGGGATGTCGGCGATCACGGCCGGGCTGATGTTCATCCCCATGTCGGCGGTGGTAACGGCGACCAACCTGGTCTCGCCGCGGCTGGCGGAGCGGATCGGGCGGCGGCCGGTGATCGTCGCCGGGCAGGTGATCTTCACCGGAGCGATGCTGGCCATGCTGCCGCTGGCTGCTCAAACTCCGGTATGGCTGGTGCTCGTCCTGCTGCTGCCGCTGAGCATCGGCGGCGCGCTCGTGGTGCCCGCGCTGACCGCGCTGTTGATGGACGCCGTCCCAGGAGAGCGCGCGGGGACTGCGTCGGGGCTGCTCAACTCGTTCCGCCAGACCGGCGGTGCGCTTGCTGTCGCCCTCTTCGGCAGTCTGCTCTCCGGCCCCGGCGGAGACTTCTCCCTCCCGGGCATGCGCATCGGTCTCCTCACGGTCGCCGCCCTCCTCCTCGCCACCACCGCCCTCTCCCGCCTCCTTCTGCCCCGTGGCTGACCCCCTCAATTGGCTCCACTCGGCCGCCTATAGCGACTCCAATTCTTCGGCTGACGGGGCGCCCGGCAGCGCACAACGGCGCGGCGCGTGGAGACACGGCCGGAGTACAAGCACCTGCACGCCTGCGCAGACACCAGTGCAACCGCAGCCAAACCGCGGCTTCACCCTCGACTTCTGCAGACAGGCCCGGGATAGGCGGTCCTACGGCCACCTGCCTCTCCTTCGCAGACCCAACACTGCGTAGGAGGTAGCGGGTGGCCGCTCCGTCGTACGCAACGTAGATCTGCGAGCCGGGTGCCCGCTGTCGGGTGGACAACCAGGCGGGGACCGCCGTGATCGCCCCTTCTCGACGGCCTCAGAGTTCGAGCGGAAGCCTCAAAGAGACGCTGAAACAGTGGGGGGCTGTCACACCGGTCACAGCGTCACGCGCCCCGCAACCAGACCGCCGCCGACCGTGACGAGCCGTGATACCCCCCCTGTTTCAGCCAAGCCCCTACCCCATGCCGACCCGCACTCCTAAGATCGTCCAGGCCTCTTTAGGAGTAGGCCTCGGGGTGGGGGGATTTCGTGGGGACCGGCGAGCAGCTCGTGACGATCGCTGCCGTGCTGCTGGGTGCGGTCACGACGCATGTCACGAACCACCTCATGGAGCGGAGCCGTATGAAGTACCAGCTCACGACGCGCTGGGACGACAAGAAGCTCGATGCCTACGACAGGTACGTCGACAGCGTCCGCTCCTGCATATTCCTCGCGGTCCAGCTCTACGAGACGAAGGAAGGTCTCCGCGAACGCGAGCAGCCTGACGCCGAGATCCTGGCGGAGATGAAGGAGGCCGGCCGTCTGCGGGGGCGAGCCTTCGAACGGGTCATGCTGCTCGGCGGGGACGACGTAGTCGAGGCGGCACACGACCTCAGCGCCGCGGGGCTCCAAGTCGACTGGCAGGCGAACGGAAAAACCTCCGGAAGCCTGGAGGACTGGCGCGACCGCAACCGTGCCGTCTTCCGGTCGATCAACTCGTTCCACGAGGCCGCTCGTGCAGACCTCGGCGTCAGCGGCAGCGTGACCGGCGAACAGCATCCGGAGCGCGATCTCCTGCTTCCGCCTCCTCGCTCCGCCTCATGACGTGACGCTCGGCCAGATCGCCGCGCATACCGGATCCGCCGACGCGTATCCCTGGTCTGTTGGTGCCCGCCATGCCACCCTGCCCGGCATCGTTTGCTCTCCGGCGTGATCATCCGGCGGAGAGCGTCACGCGCACTGTCGTCCTGGTCGACGAGGAGAAGGCAATGAGCGAGCAGAACCACGACCAAGAACCGGGCACGCAGGCCGAAGGTGCCGAGCATCAGGAGACGGCGAACCCCTTCAGGGCAAGCCACACGGCACGCGCTCAGAGCGCTGCCTCACGTGCCGCCGCGGTGCTCCAGCACATCGAAGGGCCTGCCGCCGACGAGAAGCGCTCGGACGGGGCTGCAAGGGCCGAGATCCTCTTCAAGGCCAACCACGCTGCCCGCGTGGCCGCTCAGGCTCTCGCCGCTCTCTCTGAAAGCCAACCCAATCCTGCGGCCGACTCCCGCTTCGCGAGGAACGCCGCTGCGGCAGCCTCTCAAGCCGCCCAGATGGGCCAACTTCACGACGCCGGCAGCGAGGCTTCCGCGGCAGCCTCCCGAGCTGCCGTCAAAGCGGCCCAAGCCGCCGGGGCCGCTGCGGTGGCGGGGGCCCTGGGCGAGAACGAGACCCTGAATGCCGAGGCAGACGCGGCCGAGAAAGCCGCCGTTGCAGCCGCCGAGGCCGCCGACTGGATACGCCCGGGGGAGCGGATTCAGGAGGTCTCGACCGGCACCAGGAGCGCCGACGTGATGGCGATGATGCACTTCTGACGCGCCTGACCGAGGTCTCGTCCCGGCAAACGCAGAAGAGGCCGCTCTCTGAGAGAGCAGCCTCTTCTATTTCTACGTCGTCCACGGTCGGCGTCATCGTCGGCCGCCCACTGCTTCTCATACCGCCCGTATGCTGCGGCACCGGTCCCTCCCCTGTTGGGACCGGTACCGCACCACGCGGGCAACGCCGATCCGAGCCAGTGCGGCACGGATCAAGAAAAGGCCGGACCCGTGGTCGACACCACAGCAGTCCACATCGGACTGCCTCTCAGGATCCTCAAGCCCACACGACGAGACCGTCGCCGCCATCTCGTTACTCCGACGTAAGTTGACCGAGAACATGCGACGTCATGATTGACCTCTCCGAGCACTTGCTGGTGGCCTGACTGGGTTACGTCCTGTTGCTGCCCTGCTACGGCGAGATCCTGCCAGGTACGGCTTCGGGCGAGGAGGTCCGGACACCGCGCCAGCGGCTTAGCCGCAGGTCAGCCCTATAGGGTGAGTTTTCCGGTCCGGATGCTTGTGCCAGCTGCGGGGGCTAGTGAGAGGTGGAGGAGACCTTGAGTTCAGGCTCAGGGGCACGCACGGCTTTCGCGGAACGTCTCGCGCTGCTGTACCAGGAAGCCGGCGACCCTCCCCTCAAGCGCGTCGCTGAGGGGGTCGTCCGGCTTCAGCGGGTCGACGAACGAGGGCGACCCGTGAGGGTGTCCGCTCAGCGGATCAGCGACTGGCGACGGGCCAGGAACGTGCCTGCCCAGTTCGGCGCCCTCGCAGTGGTGCTGCACATCCTGATACCCGAAGCGCGGCGCTCGCGGCCCGCCCCTGTGTCCCCGGGCCTGTACGACCTGGCTCACTGGCAGCGCCTGTGGGAGCGCGCGGTTGCCGACCCGATCGGCGACCGCCCCGCGCCATCCGCGGAAGAGAAGGAACAGCCGCCAGCCGAAGCCCCGGCCGTCCCTGGTGGCGTGTGCCCCTACCGAGGCCTGGCTTCGTACCGTCAGCAAGACGCCCGGTGGTTCTTCGGCCGAGAGCGGAGCACGGATGCCCTTGTTGCTCAGCTCCGCGCGGTGGAGAAGACGGGCGGCCTGGTCATGCTCGTGGGCGCCTCAGGGGCAGGAAAATCGTCCCTGCTGAACGCCGGCTTGGTGCCCACACTGCAGGACGGCACTCTGAGCGGCGAAAACGGTCAGGCGCGGGAGGTACTTCAACTCGTACCAGGAGCCGATCCTGTCGGGGAGCTGGCCCACCGGATCCCTGAGCTCGCAGCCGTCGTCTCTGCCGTGAAGGAACCAGTCGACGAGGCGCCCAGCACGCCGCAATTCGGGCATGCGGTGCGGCAGGCCGTCTCGGCCTGGGGGCAACGCCAGGCATCTCCTGCCGCCCCTCCAGTGATCATCGTGGACCAGTTCGAGGAAGCGTTCACCCTCTGCTCCGACGAGGCGAACAAGCGCCAATTCATCCAGTTGCTGCATGCAGCCTGCACGCCCGCCGACTCGGTTAGCCCGGCCCCCGTGCTTGTCGTCCTCGGCATACGCGCCGACTTCTACGAGCAATGCCTCGCCTATCCGGAACTTGCCGATGCGCTGCAGCACCGGCACATGGTGCTCGGCCCCCTGACCACCACGGAGCTGCGTGAAGCAGTGATCGGCCCGGCCAAGGCCGTGGGCATGGAACTCGAACCCGGACTGACGGAGCTGATCGTCCGGGAGGTGAGCACCGACGGCCCCCGTGGGGCACAGAACGCGGGTGCGCTGCCACTCCTCTCCCACGCCCTGCTCGCCACCTGGCAACGGCGGAAGGGAGGAAAGCTGACGCTGGCCGGCTACCGCGCGGCGGGCGGAATCCAAGGAGCGGTGGCGGCGACCGCCGAGCGCGCCTGGTCGGACCTCGACCCGGCAGCACGCACAGCCGCGAGGCTGCTCCTCCTCAGGCTGGTCAGGCTGGGCGAAGACACCCAGGCCACCCGCAGGAGGGGGACACGTCGCCAGCTGGCGGAGGAGTCAACGGACTCCAACAAGACGGAGGAATCGCTTGAGGCACTGGTTCGCGCCCGATTGGTGACGCTCGACGCCGAGACCGTGGAGATCACCCATGAAGCGCTGCTCCACGCCTGGCCGCGCCTGCGTGACTGGATCGACGAGGACAGGGCCGGCAACCTGCTGCGCCAGCGGCTGGAGGAGGACGGCAGGGCCTGGGAGGAATCGAACCGTGACACGTCCCTGCTCTACCGGGGGTCGCGTCTGGAACAGACCCGTACCTGGGCAAAGTCTGCTGGCGACACCTTTCTGACTCGGGCTGCGGTGGAGTTCCTGGCCGCTTCGGTCAAGCTGCGCAAGCGCACTGTCTGGATCATGCGCGGTGCGATTGCGGCTCTTGTCGTCCTGGCGATGCTGGCTGTCGGTGCGGCGGTGGTCGCATGGCAGCAGCGGGACGATGCCGTGTTCGAGCAGGTCGTCGCCGAAGCCGATCGGGTCCAGCACACGGACCCGTCACTGTCGGCTCAGCTCGCCTTGGTGGCACACAACCTGCGGCCGGACGACGAGGGCGCGGAAAACCGGCTGATCTCGATAGTCAACGCGCCCCTGGCCACGCCGCTCCTTGGCCACACTGGCGCCGTCTACCTCACCTCTTTCAGCCCGAGCGGACGGATCCTGGCCACCGCCAGCTACGACCGGACCGTTCGGCTGTGGGACGTGGCGGACCCGGCTCGCCCCAAGCAGTTGGGCGAACCTCTCACCGGCCACACGAGTTGGGTGAGCAGCGCCGTCTTCAGCCCGGACGGCCACACCCTCGCCAGCGCTTCGGACGACGGCACGGTGCGGCTGTGGGACGTACGGGATCCCAGCCACCCGAAACCGCTGGGTGCGCCTTTGACCGGTCATGACGGCACGATCTACCTCCTGGCGTTCAGCCCAGACGGACGCACTCTGGCCAGCGCCACTGAAGATCACATCGTTCGCCTGTGGAACGTGGCCGACCCACGCCAACCAAGGGAGCGTGGCGTCCTGACGGGTCACACCACCGCCGTACGCTCCGTGGCGTTCAGCCCCGACGGACGGACGCTGGCAGCGGGTGGCGACAACGGGTCGATCAGGCTGTGGGACATGACCAATTCGGATCATCCGGTGCAGTTCGACACGGTACTGACCGGCCACACGAGCACGGTGCACTCCGTGGCCTTCAGCCCCGACGGCCACACTCTCGCCAGCGGGGGCTCGGACGACACCGTTCGCCTGTGGAACGTGGCCGACCCACGTCACCCGGCGGCGATCGGTTCGCCGCTCACCGGCCACACCGGTCCCATCTGGTCGGTGGCCTTCAACCCCGACGGGACCGTGCTCGGCGCCAGCAGCGCGGACAGCACGGCGAGCCTGTGGAACGTCAGCGATCCGGCATACCCGTCGCAGGTCGGCGAGCCTCTCGCGGGGAGCAGTGGCGAGATGTACGCCTTGGCCTTCAGCCCCGATGGCCGAACCCTCGCAACGGGAAGTGGTGACAGTAAGGTCCGCCTGTGGTCGATACCGACGTCGGACATGATCGGCCGAGTCGGAGCGTTCCGCCCGGATGGGCGGGTTCTCGCGACGGCCGCGCGAGACAACAGGGTTCGGCTGTGGAACGTGGATGCTCCGGGTCGGCCTGTGTCGCTGGGCAATCCGTTCACGCCCGGGGAAGGCGACGCGCGTTCGCTGGTGTTCTCCCCCGACGGCCACACGCTCGCGGTGCTGATGGGCAACCAGTCAGTACGGCTGTGGAACGTCTCCGACCCGACTCGGCCCGTCCCCTACGGGCCGCCCGTCGCGTTGCGGACCCGATTCTCGGGCCCCGCTGCGCTGGCCTTCAGCCCGGACGGGCGGACGCTGGCAACCAACTACGACGACCGCACCATCCAGCTGTGGGACATGAGCAACCCGTCGCACCATCTTCCACTCGGCGCGCCGCTCACCGGCCACAAGGGCTACGTCAACTCCCTCGTCTTCAGCCCGGACGGCCGAACTCTCGCCAGCGGCAGCGCGGACGACACCATCCGGCTCTGGAACGTGGCCGACCCGCGTCACGCGGCACTGCTCGGGTCACCTCTCACGGGGCACCTGGGACCCGTCAACACGCTCTCCTACAGCCCCGACGGGAAGACTCTGGCCAGCGGCAGCGACGACGACACCGTCCGACTCTGGAACATCACCCACCCGTCCAAGGCAAGCCGGTTGGGCTCCCCGCTCATCGGCCACACCGAAGCGGTCGTGTCCCTGACGTTCAGCCAGGACGGCCGCACCCTGGCAAGCGGCGGCAACGACAACACGGTCCGGCTCTGGGACATCGCCCACCCGTCCACAGCCTCGCCGATCGGCCAATCGATGAGCCCCAACGCCAAGACGGGGAATTTCCTGTCGTTCAGTCCCAAAAGTCACATGCTCGGGGTATCGAGCGGCAGCGACACCGTCCGGCTGTGGAACTTGGACGCCAGCGAGGCCATTAGCCGCATCTGTTCAACCACTCGGGGCGTCCTGACACCGGAGAAGTGGCACGAGAATCTGCCTCGCCTCTCATACGCGCCACCTTGCGACACGTGACCAAGTAGCCGTGATCCCAGTCACAATTCGTCATTTCAGACGAGCAGTCAGCTCCCGCCCCACAAGCAGCGTTGTTAGTGTTACCTACAGCCCGACCGCTGGTGCATCCCCCGTCGCCAGCGGTCGGGCATTTCTATGTCCCCCTCAGTTGCTGAGCACGCCAGGCAGGATCCAGCCGGGCGGAGGGGATCCTCGCCGTCGCGTCCGGCACTCAGACCCATGAGGGAGCAATGACGGCCCTCCGAGGCGCACAGGGCCCGCTGGCGGGGGCGTGGGAGAAATCTGGGAGACGATCAAGTGGGGCCGCGCCCACGATCTCCGGGCCAGACCGACGCAAGCCGACACCCGCGCGCAGCCGGAAACGCAAAGAGGGCGCCTCCCACCTGGGGAGACGCCCTCTTCACTGGTACTGCTTCTGTGGGGCTAACAGGATTTGAACCTGTGGCCTCATCCTTATCAGGGATGCGCTCTAACCAACTGAGCTATAGCCCCGCCGCGCTTTGCGGGATGTCCCGCGCGCTGACCTCTGAAGATTAGCGCACGGGACGGCCAGTCCCAAAATCGATAGCCGAGCGGCTGTGAACTGCGGCTACTCGTCCTCGGCCAGCGTGAGCTCGATACCGCCCACGAAGCCCGCCGAGAGGTTGTAGATGAACGCTCCCAGCGTCGCCAGCGCCGTGGCGAGCACCACGTCGATCACCGCGATGACCGAGGTGAAGAGCAGCACCCGCGGCAGCGACAGGAAGGACTGGAGGTCGAAGCCGTTGGACTCGTTCGAGCCGGTGGCCTCGCTGATCGTGCCGCCGACCGTGGAGAACACGCCCATGGCGTCCATGACCATCCACAGCACCGCGGCCGCGATCACCGTGCAGATGCCGAGCGCGATGGACAGCAGGAAGCTGACCTTCATCACCGACCAGGGGTCGGCCTTGGACACCCGCAGCCGCGCCTTGCGCGTACGGGGCGCCGTACGTGCCCCGGTGCGCGGCCGGCGCACGCCCTCGGCGCCGCGCTGCGGCGCGGGGTAGGCCTGCGGCGGGTGATAGGGCTGCTGGCCGCCGGCCGGCTTCCCGCGCTCGCCGGGCAGCGCCCCGCTCTCGTACTCCGCGCGGCCCTGAGGCCCCCGGGTGTCCGTCACCGTTACCCCCTGGGAGTCCGCGGCAGAGCCACGGGCACCGTTCGCTCCGGAAGCGGCCGCTCCGGCGCCCGTGGCTCCACTCACGCTTTACTCCTCGTGCTCCCCGGCCGAGGGCTGGGCGCCCTCGGCAGCAGACTCGGCAGTAGCGCCCTCGGCGTCGTCGGCCCCGTCGACCTCTGCGGCCTCGCTGCCCGCCTCGGCGTTACGGGCGATGCCGACCACGGCATCGCGCTTGCCCAGGTTGATCAGTTGGACGCCCATGGTGTCACGGCCCGTCTCCCTGACCTCGTTGACTCGCGTGCGAATCACACCGCCGCCGAGCGTGATGGCGAGGATTTCGTCGCTCTCCTCGACCACCAGCGCGCCGACCAGCGAGCCCCGGTCCTCCACGATCTTGGCGGCCTTGATGCCGAGGCCGCCGCGACCCTGGACGCGGTACTCGTCGACGGGAGTGCGCTTCGCGTACCCGCCATCGGTTGCGGTGAAGACGAACGTACCGGGCCGGACGACATTCATCGAGAGCAGTTCGTCTCCCTCGCGGAAACTCATCCCCTTGACGCCGGACGTGGCGCGGCCCATCGGGCGCAGCGCGTCGTCCGTCGCCGTGAAGCGGATGGACTGCGCCTTCTTGCTGACGAGCAGCAGATCGTCCTCGGCCGACACGAGCTCCGCGCCGATCAGTTCGTCGTCGCCGCCGTCCGCGGTCTCCCGCAGATTGATGGCGATGACACCACCCGAACGGGGCGAGTCGTAGTCCTTCAGAGGCGTCTTCTTCACCAGGCCGGCCTTGGTGGCCAGGATCAGATAGGGCGCCGCGTCGTAGTCGCGGATCGCGAGGATCTGGGCGATCTTCTCGTCCGGCTGGAACGCGAGCAGGTTGGCGACGTGCTGGCCGCGCGCGTCACGTCCGGCGTCCGGCAGTTCGTACGCCTTGGCCCGGTAGACGCGGCCCTTGTTGGTGAAGAACAGCAGCCAGTGGTGCGTGGTGGACACGAAGAAGTGGTCGACGATGTCGTCCTGCTTCAGCTTGGTGCCGCGTACGCCCTTGCCGCCGCGCTTCTGCGAGCGGTAGTCCTCGGTCTTGGTGCGCTTGACGTAGCCGCCGTTGGTGATGGTGACGACGATGTCCTCTTCGGCGATCAGGTCCTCGATGGACATGTCGCCGTCGAACGGCACCAGGGCCGAGCGCCGGTCGTCGCCGAACTTGTCGACGATCGCGGCCAGTTCCTCGCTGACGATCGCCCGCTGCTTCTCCGGCGAGGCGAGGATCGCGTTGTACTCGTTGATCTTCGCCTGGAGCTCGTCGTGCTCGGCGACGATCTTCTGGCGCTCCAGGGCGGCGAGCCGGCGCAGCTGCATCTCAAGGATGGCGTTGGCCTGGATCTCGTCGATGGAGAGCAGGCCCATGAGGCCCTCGCGCGCGACGTCGACGGTGTCGCTGCGCCGGATCAGCGCGATGACCTCGTCGATCGCGTCGAGCGCCTTGAGCAGGCCACGCAGGATGTGGGCCCGCTCCTCGGCCTTGCGCAGCCGGAACTTCGTACGCCGGACGATGACCTCGATCTGGTGCGTCACCCAGTGGCGGATGAACGCGTCGATCGAGAGCGTGCGCGGCACGCCGTCGACCAGCGCCAGCATGTTGGCGCCGAAGTTGGTCTGCAGGTCGGTGTGCTTGTACAGGTTGTTCAGGACGACCTTGGCGACCGCGTCCCGCTTCAGGACGATCACCAGGCGCTGACCGGTGCGCGAGGAGGTCTCGTCGCGGACGTCCGCGATGCCGCCGACCTTGCCGTCCTTGACCAGGTCGGCGATCTTCTGCGCGAGGTTGTCCGGGTTGGTCTGGTACGGGAGTTCCGTGACCACCAGGCACTGGCGGTTCTGGATCTCCTCGACCGCGACGACCGCCCGCATCGTGATGGAGCCACGGCCGGTGCGGTACGCCTCCTCGATGCCCTTGCGGCCCACGACCAGCGCGCCGGTCGGGAAGTCGGGGCCCTTGATGCGCTCGATCAGCGCGTCCAGGAGCTCCTCGTGGGAGGCCTGCGGGTTCGCCAGGTACCACTGGGCGCCCTCGGCGACCTCGCGCAGGTTGTGCGGCGGGATGTTGGTGGCCATGCCCACCGCGATGCCGGCCGAGCCGTTGACCAGGAGGTTCGGGAACCGCGCCGGCAGGACCGTCGGCTCCTGGTTGCGGCCGTCGTAGTTGTCCTGGAAGTCGACGGTCTCCTCGTCGATGTCCCGGACCATCTCCATGGCCAGCGGCATCAGCTTGCACTCGGTGTACCGCATGGCGGCGGCCGGGTCGTTGCCGGGGGAGCCGAAGTTGCCGTTGGAGTCCACCAGCGGCATGCGCATCGACCAGTGCTGGGCGAGGCGGACGAGCGCGTCGTAGATCGAGGAGTCGCCGTGCGGGTGGTACGTACCCATGACGTCGCCGACGACGCGGGCGCACTTGTAGAAGCCCTTCTCGGGCCGGTAGCCGCCGTCGTACATCGCGTACAGCACACGGCGGTGGACGGGCTTCAGGCCGTCCCGCACGTCCGGCAGCGCGCGCGACACGATGACGGACATCGCGTAGTCGAGGTAGGAGCGCTGCATCTCCGTTTCGAGCCCGACGGGCTCGATGCGCAGTACAGGGTCTTCCTCGGTGGATTCAGTGGTCGCGGGAGTGTTCTCGTCGGCCATTGCTGGTTCTCAAGTCCTTTCGAAGCGGTCAGCGAGGACCGACCTCAGATGTCGAGGAAGCGGACGTCCTTGGCGTTGCGCTGGATGAACGAGCGGCGTGCCTCGACGTCCTCACCCATCAGCACCGAGAACAGGTCGTCGGCCTGGGCCGCGTCGTCCAGGGTGACCTGGCCGAGCACCCGGTGTTCTACGTCCATGGTGGTGACGCGCAGCTCCTCGGCGTTCATCTCACCCAGACCCTTGAAGCGCTGGATCGAGTCCTCGCGGATCCGCTTCCCGTTCTGCTTGCCGAGCTCCACGAGCGCGTCGCGCTCACGGTCCGAGTACGCGTACTCGAAGTCGTCCCGGCCCCACTTGATCTTGTAGAGCGGCGGACGCGACAGATACACGTGCCCGGCCTCGACCAGCGGCCGCATGAAGCGGAACAGGAAGGTCAGCAGCAGGGTGTTGATGTGCTGGCCGTCGACGTCGGCGTCCGCCATCAGGATGATCTTGTGATAGCGGAGCTTCTCGATGTCGAAGTCCTCGTGGACCCCGGTACCGAACGCCGAGATCAGCGCCTGGACCTCGGTGTTCTGCAGGATCTTGTCGATCCGCGCCTTCTCGACGTTCAGGATCTTGCCTCGGATGGGCAGGATCGCCTGGTACATCGGGTTGCGGCCGGACTTCGCCGAACCACCGGCGGAGTCACCCTCGACGATGAAGATCTCGCACTTGGTGGGGTCGTTGGACTGGCAGTCCGAGAGCTTGCCGGGCAGCGACGCCGATTCGAGGAGCCCCTTGCGGCGGGTCAGGTCACGCGCCTTGCGGGCGGCGACGCGGGCCGTCTGCGCCTGGATGGACTTGCGGATGATGTCCGCGGCCTCGTTGGGGTTGCGGTCGAACCAGTCGGTGAGGTGCTCGTGCACCACCTTCTGGACGAACGTCTTCGCCTCGGTGTTGCCCAGCTTGGTCTTGGTCTGGCCCTCGAACTGCGGCTCGCCCAGCTTGACGGAGATGATCGCCGTCAGACCCTCGCGGATATCCTCGCCCGAGAGGTTGTCGTCCTTCTCGCGCAGCAGCTTCTTGTCACGGGCGTACCGGTTGACCAGGCCCGTGAGCGCGGCGCGGAATCCCTCCTCATGCGTACCCCCCTCATGCGTGTGGATGGTGTTCGCAAAGGAGTAAACGCCCTCGCTGTACTGAGAGTTCCACTGCATCGCGATCTCGGCCGAGAGGAGTCGCTCCTTGTCCTCGGCCTCGATGTCGATCACGGTCGGGTGGATCAGCTCGCCCTTGCGCGAGTTGAGGTACGTCACGAAGTCGACGATGCCGCCCTCGTAGAAGTACGTCACCGAGAGGGGCTGCTGCTCCTCGGCCTCCTCCGCGGAGTCCGCGCCCGAGACCGCCTTCGCCGACTCGCGCTCGTCGGTCAGCTTGATCGTCAGGCCCTTGTTGAGGAAGGCCATCTCCTGGAAGCGCCGGGCGAGCGTCTCGAAGGAGTACTCGGTGGTCTCGAAGATGTCGCCGTCGGCCCAGAAGGTGACCGACGTGCCGGTCTCCTCGGTGGCCTCGTTCTGCGCCAGGGGCGCCGTCGGGACTCCGAGCTTGTAGTCCTGGGTCCAGCGGTAGCCATCGGTCCTGACCTCGACCGCGACCTTCGTGGACAGCGCGTTCACGACGGACACACCGACGCCGTGCAGACCACCGGAGACGGCGTAACCGCCGCCGCCGAACTTGCCGCCCGCGTGCAGGACAGTGAGTACGACC
Organism: Streptomyces sp. NBC_00212; assembly: GCF_045206365.1. Lineage (NCBI taxonomy): Bacteria > Bacillati > Actinomycetota > Actinomycetes > Kitasatosporales > Streptomycetaceae > Streptomyces > Streptomyces sp. NBC_00212. Next base: position 4,374,320 of record NZ_CP108115.1, on the reverse strand, counting down.
TCGACGGCGGGCTTCCCCTCGGAGGGGATGATGCCCACGGGGATGCCTCGCCCGTTGTCGACCACGCGCACGCCGCCGTCCGGCAGGATCGTGACGTCGATCGTGTCCGCGTGACCGGCGAGGGCCTCGTCGACGGAGTTGTCGACGACCTCCTGCACCAGGTGGTGCAGACCCCGCTCACCGGTCGAGCCGATGTACATGCCGGGTCGCTTGCGGACCGCGTCCAGACCTTCGAGGACGGTAATCGCGCTGGCGTCGTACGAGGCGGTGACCTCGCCGTTCTCGCCGACGGCAGTGGACGGGGAGTTCTCGTTGGGGTTGCCGGAATCGGCCACGAAGCGCCCTTTCTGGCACAGCACAAGCCTTCCCCTGTACAGGCAGGAGCGGCTGCGTCGTTCAGCGATGGTCAGCGTCGGACGTTGCCGTGGCGGCAAGCGTCCGACCGCGTCTTTCGGTGGGTCCCGCGAGGACGGCGGGATTATTGACCAGTCTACCGGTAGCGCCGACATGAATGGGGGTTTGCCGGTACCTGAGTCCGCATGTGCCGCCCTGAGCGGGCGCCGACCGACTCCCCATATTCGGGGAGGGGCCCCAAGAGCCTCACACGGGCTTTCAGCGCTTCGGCCTGTCAACCTCCGACTACCGTGAGGGACGCCTCATGTTCCCCACCGGGTTCCAGAGCCCTCCAGCGCCCCGTTTTCGCACGTCACAGGGGTTGCCGGGGAGGGGCGGGGGAGACACTCGGAACGTGCGGACGGCCGCCTCCTATGGAGGCGGGCGCGACGCCCCCTAAAAGAGGCGGGCGCGAAGAGGCCGGCGCGCCCGAAGGAGCACGCCGGGGCGGCTCACCCGTAGGTGTCGCCGGGCCCGGTGCTCCCGGGCGCCCGCAGCCTGCCGTAGCGCTGCGGCGGCCCGCTCGGGCCGTACACCTTGATCAGCCGGACCGTGCCGTGGCCCAGGTCCGTGTTGATGCGTGCCACCAGCTGGGGCGCGAGCAGCCGCAGCTGGGTCGCCCAGGACGTCGAGTCGCACCGCACGACGAGGATTCCCTCCTCGGCGTCGTGCGGGCCGGGCGTCGTGTGGTTGGCGAGCTCCTCGCCGACGATCTCCGGCCAGCGGCCGAGGACCCCGGCCACCGCCGTCGGCGTCTCCCAGCCGCTCTCCCTGATCAGCCGGTTGATCGCGGAGCCGAGCGGCATCGGGTCGCGCCCGTCCGCGCGGGCGCCGGAGCGCAGCCCGCCGCCCCGTCGGGCCTGTTTCCGCTGCTGCGCGGCCTCGCCCCGCGCCTTGGCCTGCTCCTTGGCCGCGCGCAGCGCGACCCGCGCCAGGTCGATGCCGGAGGCCTCGGGCACCTTCGGCTGCTCGGCCGGTCCGGGTTCCTCGCTCATACCCGCCTCACCTCGCCCGCCGCGACCTCGTACCGGACGCCCGCGAGGATCCCCGGAACGTCGTCGTCCACCGCGGCCGTCACCAGGACCTGCTCGCCCGGAGCCACCAGTTCCGCGAGCCGCTCGCGGCGCTTGGCGTCCAGCTCCGCGAACACGTCGTCGAGCACGAGCACCGGCTCGTTGCCCTCGGCCCGCAGCAGGTCGTACGAGGCGAGCCGCAGGGCCAGCGCGTACGACCAGGACTCGCCGTGGCTCGCGTACCCCTTCGCCGGCAGCTCGCCGAGGCGCAGCACCAAGTCGTCGCGGTGCGGCCCGGCCAGCGTCACACCGCGCTCGATCTCCTGCTTGCGGACGTCCGCGAAGGCCGCGATGAGCTGGCCGTACAGCTCCTCGCGGGTGTGTCCTGGGCCGGGCGCCGACGGCTTGTACTCCAGCGTCAACGGGCCGCCGCCCGGGGCGAGTTGCTCGTACGCCTTGTCCGCGAGGGGCTGGAGCGCGGCGATCAGATCGAGGCGCTGGGCGAGGAGCTCGGCGCCGGCCTGGGCCAGGTGCTGGTCCCACACGTCGAGAGTGGACAGGTCCATGCCACGGCCGCCGTGCCTGCGGGCCATCGCGGCGGACTTCAGGAGGGTGTTGCGCTGCTTGAGCACCCGGTCGTAGTCGGACCGTACGGCCGCCATCCGCGGTGAGCGCGCGGTGATCAGCTCGTCGAGGAAGCGGCGCCGCTCGCCCGGGTCGCCCTTGACCAGCGCCAGATCCTCCGGCGCGAACAGCACGGTCCGTACGATCCCCAGCACATCGCGGGGTCTGACCTGCGAGGACCTGTTGATACGGGCCCGGTTGGCGCGGCCCGGGTTCAGTTCGAGCTCGATCAGCTGGGAGCGCTCGCCCTGGGTGACGGCCGCGCGGATCACGGCGCGCTCGGCGCCCATGCGCACCAGCGGCGCGTCCGAGGAGACGCGGTGGCTGCCGAGCGAGGCGAGATAGCCCACGGCCTCGACGAGGTTGGTCTTGCCCTGCCCGTTCGCCCCCACGAAAGCGGTGACGCCCGGGTCGAGCGGAACCTCGACCCGGGCGTACGAGCGGAAGTCGGCCAGCGAGAGATGCGTGACGTGCATGGTGTCGCCGACCTCCCCCGGCTTACCTACTGCTCTTTACAGCTACTTGGACTCGACCGCGTGGCCGCCGAACTGGTTGCGCAGCGCGGCGATCATCTTCATCTGCGGGGAGTCGTCCTGCCGGGATGCGAAGCGCGCGAACAGCGAGGCGGTGATCGCGGGCAGCGGCACGGCGTTGTCGATGGCGGCCTCCACGGTCCACCGGCCCTCGCCGGAGTCCTGCGCGAAGCCCTTCAGCTTGTCGAGGTGCTCGTCGTCGTCGAGCGCGTTGACCGCCAGGTCGAGCAGCCAGGAACGGATGACCGTGCCCTCCTGCCAGCTGCGGAAGACCTCGCGCACATCGGTGACCGAGTTGACCTTCTCCAGGAGCTCCCAGCCCTCGGCGTAGGCCTGCATCATGGCGTACTCGATGCCGTTGTGGACCATCTTCGAGAAGTGGCCGGCGCCGACCTTGCCCGCGTGCACCGCACCGAAGTCGCCCTCGGGCTTCAGCGCGTCGAAGATCGGCTGGACCTTCGCGATGTTCTCGGCGTCGCCGCCGTACATCAGCGCGTAGCCGTTCTCAAGGCCCCAGACGCCGCCGGATACGCCGCAGTCGACGAAGCCGATGCCCTTGATGCCCAGCTCGACGGCGTGCTTCTCGTCGTCCGTCCAGCGGGAGTTGCCGCCGTCCACGACGATGTCGCCGGGCGACAGGAGCTCGGCGAGCTCATCCACGGTGGACTGCGTCGCGGCGCCCGCCGGGACCATCACCCACACGACCCGCGGGCCCTTGAGACTGTCCACAAGCTCCTTGAGGCTGTGGACATCGGCGACGTCCGGGTTGCGGTCGTAACCGATGACGGTGTGGCCTGCGCGGCGGATGCGCTCGCGCATGTTGCCGCCCATCTTGCCGAGGCCGACGAGACCGAGCTCCATCACATGATCCTTTGACGTTGTGGCGTTTTCGTACCCGCGTCCGAGCCTACGCCGGGGCCTTGGTACACACCTGCGGGGTCAGCCGCTCAGACGTACGCCCCGGGCTCCCCGGGGCGTACGTCTTCAAGCCACTCAGCCGGAAAGACGCACCGGCATGATCAGGTACTTGTACGCGTCGTCCGCCTCGGCGTCCAGGGCGGGCTTGCCGCTGAGCAGCGCCGGCTTGGTCGAGGTGGTGAACGCGAGCTGGGCGACCGGCGAGTCGATGGCGCTCAGGCCGTCGAGCAGGAAGGTCGGGTTGAAGGCGATCGAGATGTCGTCGCCCTCCAGGTTGGCGTCGACCCTTTCCACAGCCTGTGCGTCGTCGCTGGAACCGGCCTCCAGGATGAGGACGCCCTGCTCGAAGCTGAGCCGCACCGGGGTGTTGCGCTCGGCCACCAGGGACACGCGCTTGACAGCCTCGACGAACGGGGCGGTCTCGATCACCGCGACCGAGTTGAACTCGGTGGGGAAAAGCGTCCGGTACTTCGGCAGGTCGCCCTCAAGAAGACGTGTGGTCGTGCGACGGCCGGCGCCCTCGAAACCGATCAGGCCCTCACCGGCACCGGAGCCCGACAGCGCCAGGGTGACCGTGTCGCCGCTCGTGAGCGCCTTGGCGGTGTCCAGGAGCGTCTTGGCGGGCACCAGGGCGACGGCGGAGGCCTCCGGGTTCTCCGGCTTCCACAGGAACTCGCGGACCGCGAAGCGGTAGCGGTCGGTGGAGGCCAGGGTGACGGTGTCGCCCTCGATCTCGATGCGTACACCGGTCAGGACGGGCAGCGTGTCGTCGCGGCCGGCCGCGATGGCGACCTGGGCGGCGGCGGAGGCGAAGACCTCACCGGGAACGGTGCCCGTGGCGGTCGGCATCTGCGGCAGCGCCGGGTACTCCTCCACAGGGAGGGTGTGGAGTGTGAATCGCGAGGAGCCGCAGACCACGGTCGCCCGTACACCGTCTGTGGAAATCTCCACCGGCCGGTTGGGCAGGGCGCGGCAGATGTCGGCGAGGAGGCGGCCGGAGACGAGCACCGTGCCGTCCTCGTCGACCTCGGCGTCGACCGAGACCCGCGCCGAGACCTCGTAGTCGAAGCTGGAGAAGCTGAGCGCGCCGTCCTCCGCCTTCAGAAGAAGGCCCGCGAGTACGGGCGCGGGCGGACGGGCCGGGAGGCTGCGGGCCACCCAGGCCACCGCCTCCGCGAGTACATCGCGCTCCACCCGGATCTTCACCGGAACCGCCTCCTGCTGTTGCTGGCTCGCCCTGCTGGCTTTCGTCGTCGGCTGTATCGCCGGGGACCAGTCTGACGTACGCCGCTGACAGTCGGTGCGAGTCGGGGTCAAGTCGCGTCGAGCGGCGCCAGGAGCTCCGGCGGCCAGTTGTGCACAGGCCCCACTTCGAAACGGATTCCTAGCTAACTCTGAGTGGGAGTAGTAGTAGGGCCTGTGGAAACCGTGGATAACCCCGTTTGCGCAGGTCAAGCCCACTTTTTTGTCCACCGCCCCTGTGGGTGGAGCCGGTGGACAACTCAGGGTTTCTGTGGACGCCCGAAAGTTCTGCACATCCAATGCACAGGACAGGGGTACTTCTCCCCAACGCTGTCCCCAGCTTTACCCAGGTTCCCCACAGGCCAACCCGTCCCCTTCGTGTGATGGCTTTCACTCGGTCCGGTGATCCCGGGTGTTTCGTTGCCGAACAGTGGACAGGGGTGTGGAGAAGCTGGGGACAACGGATCAAGACCTGTGGGCCGCCGGTGGACAACTGAACCCACAGGCTGTGGACAGAGGATTCGTCCACAAGCTGTGGAGCGAGCCTGCCCACAAATCCACAGGCTGTTGACCTGGGGTGATGGAGTATCAGCCGCCGTGCCTGTGGAAGCAATCTGGACAACTTCACAGTCCCCAGGGTGTGGACGGAGGAAAGTCCCCAGATCTGTGGAGAACCGCCTCTGACCAGCCGGTATTCGAACGCCGGGGGCTCCGCCGGACTCGTACACACGCTTCCTTCGGCGTCGTACGCACGTATCGAGGGGCCTCTTGGAGGGCTCTCGGGCGTCCGGACGGGGCTCGGATCGGGGGCCGGGAACGCCGAAGGGCGCCCGGAGAATGGATCCCTGGGCGCCCCTCGGAGTGTCCGTGCCGGCTGCGTCAGCCGTTCTTGATGCGGTTGGTGAGCTCGGTGACCTGGTTGTAGATGGAGCGGCGCTCGGCCATCAGCGCGCGGATCTTGCGGTCGGCGTGCATCACCGTCGTATGGTCGCGGCCGCCGAACTGGGCCCCGATCTTGGGCAGGGAGAGGTCGGTGAGCTCGCGGCACAGGTACATGGCGATCTGGCGGGCCGTCACCAGGACCCGGCTGCGCGAGGATCCGCAGAGGTCCTCCACCGTCAGACCGAAGTAGTCGGCGGTCGCCGCCATGATGGCGCTCGCGGTGATCTCGGGCGCCGAGTCCTCGCCGCCGGGGATCAGGTCCTTGAGCACGATCTCGGTGAGCCCGAGGTCCACCGGCTGCCGGTTCAGCGAGGCGAACGCCGTCACCCGGATCAGCGCGCCCTCCAGCTCGCGGATGTTCCGCGAGATCCGGGACGCGATGAACTCAAGCACCTCCGGCGGGGCGTTGAGCTGCTCCTGCACCGCCTTCTTACGGAGGATCGCGATACGCGTCTCCAGCTCGGGCGGCTGCACATCGGTGGTGAGGCCCCACTCGAAACGGTTCCGCAGCCGGTCCTCCAGGGTCATCAGCTGCTTGGGCGGCCGGTCCGAGGACAGCACGATCTGCTTGTTGGCGTTGTGGAGCGTGTTGAAGGTGTGGAAGAACTCCTCCTGCGTCGACTCCTTGCTCGCCAGGAACTGGATGTCGTCGACCAGCAGGATGTCGACATCGCGGTAGCGCTTGCGGAAGGTGTCGCCCTTGCCGTCGCGGATCGAGTTGATGAACTCGTTCGTGAACTCCTCGGAGCTCACGTAGCGCACCCGGGTGCCGGGGTACAGGCTGCGGGCGTAGTGCCCGATCGCGTGCAGCAGATGGGTCTTGCCGAGGCCCGACTCCCCATAGATGAAGAGGGGGTTGTACGCCTTCGCCGGCGCCTCGGCGACCGCGACGGCCGCGGCGTGCGCGAACCGGTTCGACGAGCCGATGACGAAGGTGTCGAAGAGGTACTTCGGGTTCAGCCGCGCGTGCGGCTCGCCCGGGCCGCCCTGCGCGGGCGCCCCGCCGGACGGGGACGGCGCGAGGTGGCCGGAGCCGCCGCGCTGCGGGGGCTGTGCGTCCGGCAGCTCGCGCCGCTCGGGCCGCTGCTGCTCGTACTGCTGTGCCTTGGGCTGCTCATAGGAGGGGCGGCCCTGTTCGTACTGGCCGCGGTCCTGGTCGTACTGACCGCGCTCGGGCCGCTGCTGTGAGCGGTAGTCGTGCTGGGGCTGCTGCGGGCGGGCGCCGCCGTAGGGCTCGCGCCACTGCTCGCCCGGGGAGTCGCGGTCCTGGAAGCCGCCGAGGCGGGGCTGCTGCCACAGGTCTTCCTGGGCGCGCGGCCAGGAGCCGGGCTCGGGGCGCTGCTGGTACTCGCCGGGGTAGGCGGGGCGCACGGTGGGCAGGCCGTCGTCGGCGGGCCGGGCGTAGGGGTCGTCCTGGTAGCGCGGCTGCTGCTGTTGCTGGGAGGGCTGCTGCGGGGCGGGCGGCGTGGGCTCGCCCACCGAGTCGTCGACGGTGATCGCGATCCGGATGGTGCGGCCGCACTCCCGGCTCAGGGTCTCGCTGATCAGCGGGGCGAGCCGGCCCTCCAGGACGCGCTTGCCCCACTCGTTGGGTACGGCGAGCAGCGCGGTGTCGGCGACCAGTGCGAGCGGCTGGCAGCGCTCGATCCACTGCTTGTCCTTGGACTCGATGCCCTGCTGCCCCTCCCCGAGGAGATGCTCCAGCACTCGTGGCCACACTGCGGCAAGATCGGCAGGTACGTCAGCCACAGGGCACGCTCTCTCGCAGGTCCCACGAATGTGTGGTTCTCGGGACGGGATGGGTTGGCACAGACAGACAGGCAAGGACAGATGGGGAAAAGATTCGGAGTTCAGCCACGGTAGTCGGGCCCACTGACGTGGTTCAAGTTGTTGTCCACAGCCTGTGCATACCGAGGCCCGGTCAGCCGCCGGTTTGACCGGATGGCGTAGCCGCGCGTACCGTAACCAGGTCGAGTTGTCGATGGCTGCTGCCGCCTGCCTCCGATGGGCAAAGATCACGATCTGTGATCGTGAAGCGGTGCACACGGGCGTATACGCGAGCTACTCGTGGGCGCACGGTGACAGCCAGGCGATGTCCCGCCGCCAACGAATCATTTCTGGAGCCCCCGAGTGAGCAAGCGCACCTTCCAGCCGAACAACCGTCGCCGCGCCAAGACCCACGGCTTCCGCCTGCGGATGCGTACCCGCGCCGGCCGCGCGATTCTCGCGAACCGCCGTGGCAAGGGTCGCGCCAGCCTGTCCGCGTAAATCAGCTAACAGGTCATGACGTGCTGCCTACCGAGAATCGGCTGAGGCGGCGCGAGGACTTCGCGACCGCGGTACGCCGAGGACGCCGGGCCGGCCGCCCGCTCCTCGTCGTCCATCTACGCAGCGGTACAACGGACCCGCATGCGCCTGGGGAGAGCGCTCCCCCGACGCGTGCGGGTTTCGTTGTCAGCAAGGCCGTCGGCGTGGCTGTCGTCCGCAATCTGGTGAAGCGCAGGCTTCGCCATCTCATGCGCGAACGGCTGCCCCAGTTGCCCGCCGGTAGCCTGGTGGTCGTACGGGCATTGCCCGGTGCGGGTGATGCAGACCATGCACAGCTGGCCCGAGACCTGGACGCCGCCCTCGCGCGGCTGCTGGGAGGGGGCGCGCGATGAAGTACCCGCTGCTGGCCCTGATCAAGCTGTACCAGTGGACGATCAGCCCACTTCTGGGGCCCGTCTGCAGGTACTACCCGTCGTGTTCCCACTATGGATATACGGCGATCGACCGGCACGGTGCCGTCAAAGGCACAGCCCTGACCGCCTGGCGCATTCTGCGGTGCAATCCGTGGTCGCCGGGCGGTGTGGACTACGTACCGGAGCGCAAGCGGCCTCGATGGCACGAGGCGCTGCGCGCTGCCTGGCGCGGCGACAAGGGCGGGCAGTCCGCCGCTGAGACCGAGACAAGCCCGGCCGCAGAGACCCCGCCCAATGCTCAAGGAGCCTGATTAGTGGACACGATTGCCAGTCTGTTCAGCTTCATCACCTGGCCTGTTTCCTGGGTCATCGTCCAGTTCCACAAGTTGTACGGCGCGATCTTCGGGCCGGACACGGGCTGGGCCTGGGGCCTGTCGATCGTGTCCCTTGTGGTGCTGATCCGTATCTGCCTGATCCCGCTCTTCGTGAAGCAGATCAAGTCGACCCGGAACATGCAGGCGCTCCAGCCGAAGATGAAGGCGATCCAGGAGCGTTACAAGAGCGACAAGCAGCGTCAGTCCGAAGAGATGATGAAGCTGTACAAGGAGACGGGCACCAACCCGCTCTCCTCGTGCCTTCCGATCCTCGCTCAGTCGCCGTTCTTCTTCGCGCTCTACCACGTGCTCGCCGGCATCGCCAACGGCAAGACCATCGGCGTCATCAATCAGCCGCTGCTCGAGAGCGCCCAGAAGGCCCACATCGTCGGTGCTCCGCTGGCCGCGAAGTTCATGGACAGTGCCTCGAAGGTCGAGGGCCTCGGCGCGACGCTGACCGACGTCCGGGTCGTCACCGCGATCATGATCGTGCTGATGTCGGCCTCGCAGTTCTTCACCCAGCGCCAGCTGATGACGAAGAACGTGGACCTCACGGTCAAGACGCCGTTCATGCAGCAGCAGAAGATGCTGATGTACGTCTTCCCCGTCATGTTCGCCGTGATGGGCATCAACTTCCCCGTCGGTGTCCTCGTCTACTGGCTGACCACCAACGTGTGGACCATGGGCCAGCAGATGTACGTCATCAACCAGAACCCGACGCCGGGTTCCAAGGCTCAGGCGCACTACCTGGACCGCCTGGTCAAGAGCGTCTCCCTGCACGGCGAGGTCCGCGGCAAGCGGCGGCGTGCCGTCGTCCAGGCGATCGTGGCCAAGGGCCCGGACCGCAACGACAACGAGCGCAAGTTCGTCACCGGGCTCGCCAAGCAGGGCTTCGCCGCCCAGGCCGACGGCTCCGTGGTGAAGAGCGACACGGCGGCCGCCGAGGCCGACGGCACGGCGGCACCCAAGCGCCAGCAGCCCAAGCGGCAGACCAAGGCGCAGCGGCAGGCGGGCGCGGCTCAGCAGGACGAAGCGGCCGCGAAGACCTCGCTGTCGAAGGACTCCGCCGATGCCGGTGACTCCGTGGACGAGGCGTCCGGGGAGAAGGCCGAACCGCAGGACGCGAAGCCCAAGCAGGACGCGAAGCCCAAGCAGGATGCCAAGCCGAAGCAGGGCAAGCCCACCGCCGGCCAGGCACGAGCCAAGTCGGGTCAGCGCAAGGGTCAGCAGCGGCCCAAGCACCCGACCAAGAAGTAAGAAGGAGTCCATCCGTGACGGAAGGCACCACCTCCCCGGCCGCTGAGGGCGTCGACACCCTCTCCCGCCTGGAGCAGGAAGGGGAGATCGCCGCCGATTACCTCGAGGGCCTGCTCGACATCGCCGACCTCGACGGCGACATCGACATGGACGTCGAGGCGGACCGGGCCGCGGTCTCGATCATCAGTGACAGCAGCAGCCGTGACCTGCAGAAGCTGGTCGGCCGGGACGGCGAGGTGCTGGAGGCGCTCCAGGAGCTCACGCGCCTCGCGGTGCACCGTGAGACCGGTGACCGCAGCCGGCTGATGCTGGACATCGGCGGCTACCGGGCCAAGAAGCGCACGGAGCTCGCCGAGCTGGGTGCCAAGGCGGCGGACGAGGTGAAGAGCACCGGTGCGCCGGTGAAGCTGGACCCGATGACGCCGTTCGAGCGCAAGGTCGTGCACGACGCCGTCGCGGCCGCGGGGCTGCGCAGCGAGTCGGAGGGCGAGGAGCCGCAGCGCTTCGTCGTCGTGCTGCCCGCCTGAGCGGTCATTGCTTTGTCGGCCCCGTCTGTTCGCAGGCGGGGCCGATCTTTGTCAGCCTGATAGTCAGCCGCCGGAGTGCGGTCACGCATAGGTAGGGAAGGACGGTCCCCGTGACGGAGGCAGAGGCAGCAGCGGAGCTTCCCCCGGCGCCCGAAGAGGCGCGGACGGTTTTCGGTGAGTTCTTCCCGGAGGCCGTGCGGTACGCGGAGCTGCTCGCGGATGCGGGGGTCAAGCGAGGTCTCATCGGGCCGCGTGAGGTGCCGCGTCTGTGGGAGCGGCATCTGCTCAACTGCGCGGTGCTCTCCGAGGTCGTCCCGGAGGGCGTCACGGTGTGCGACGTCGGCTCGGGTGCGGGACTGCCCGGTATCCCGCTGGCGCTGGTGCGCCCGGACCTGAAGATCACGCTGCTTGAGCCGCTGCTGCGGCGCACCAACTTCCTCCAGGAAGCCGTGGAGCTCCTGGGCCTCGATCACGTCACCGTGGTGCGTGGCCGTGCCGAGGAGATGCTGGGCAAGGTCGCGCCGGTCCACGTGGTGACGGCCCGCGCGGTGGCACCGCTCGACCGGCTGGCCGGCTGGGGTGTTCCGCTGCTGCGTCCGTACGGCGAGATGCTCGCGCTCAAGGGCGACACGGCCGAGGAGGAGCTCCTGGGCGCGCGTGCCGCGCTGAGCAAGCTCGGTGTGGTGGAGACCACGGTGCTTCACGTGGGCGAGGGCATTGTGGACCCGCTGTCCACGGTCGTACGGGTCGAGGTCGGCGAGAGCCCCGGCGGTGTGCGGTTCGCCGCGAAGCGTGCCAAGGCCGCCAGGACCAGCCGCACCCGGCGCCGCCGCTGAGCTTTCGCCCCAGGCCGGGGCGTTCAGGGGACAAATGCTCCATAGAAGGCGGCATACGTACGCATTTCGGAGTGTCGTAACGGTCTCCAGGTAGCGCGGATGCATCGTGTTTCACGTGAAACGTCGCTCACTGCTGCACGGAATCATCAGCCGCGGCCGTGCGGCTTCCTCGCCGCGCGACCGCAAACCGTTCGCGGGGGGCCCTGAGTCCCCCGCGGGGGCTATGGAGTTGTCCACAGAGGTGGATTCATCCACAGAAGACCGGGCCTCGCTGGTTCACGACCCCGAAGACATGGGAGGCTCTGTTCATTGCGAGCCTGAAGTCGAGGAGAGTGAATCCTTGCGGTCCGACGCCAACATCGCGGGACCGATGACCGATCCGGTCCCCGGTCCCCGAACCGAATCGGCGGGGGAGGATGTTTCACGTGAAACAACGCCCCCGATGGACGACACCCCCATCGGTCGCGCTGCCCAGCTGGCGGTGGAAGCTCTCGGCCGCGCCGGCGAGGGTCTGCCCCGGCCGGAGCAGACCCGAATCATGGTCGTTGCCAACCAGAAGGGCGGCGTAGGGAAGACCACCACCACGGTCAACCTCGCCGCTTCCCTCGCGCTGCACGGCGCGCGGGTCCTGGTCGTCGACCTCGATCCGCAGGGCAACGCCTCGACGGCGCTGGGTATCGACCACCACGCCGAAGTCCCTTCGATCTATGACGTCCTGGTCGAGAGCAGGCCGCTCGCCGAAGTGGTGCAGCCTGTCCCGGACGTCGAGGGTCTCTTCTGCGCACCGGCCACGATCGATCTCGCCGGTGCGGAGATCGAGCTCGTGTCCCTGGTGGCCCGGGAGAGCCGACTGCAGCGCGCCATCCAGGCGTACGAGCAGCCGCTGGACTACATCCTGATCGACTGCCCGCCGTCGCTGGGCCTGCTGACGGTCAACGCGCTGGTCGCGGGGGCCGAGGTCCTGATTCCGATCCAGTGCGAGTACTACGCGCTGGAGGGCCTGGGCCAGCTCCTGAGGAACGTCGATCTCGTACGCGGCCACCTCAACCCGGCGCTGCATGTCTCGACGATCCTGCTCACCATGTACGACGGCAGGACCAGGCTCGCCTCGCAGGTGGCCGACGAGGTGCGCAGCCACTTCGGCAAGGAGGTGCTGCGGACCAGCATTCCGCGCTCGGTCCGCATCTCCGAGGCGCCGAGCTACGGGCAGACGGTGCTCACCTACGACCCGGGCTCCAGCGGCTCGCTGTCGTATCTCGAAGCTGCCCGCGAGATCGCCCTGCGCGGTGTCGGCGTGCACTACGACCCCACGCACGCGCATGTGGTCGGCCAGAACAACCAGCACAGTATGTCGGAGGGGACCCAGTGAGTGAGCGACGCAGAGGATTGGGGCGTGGGCTCGGTGCGCTGATCCCATCCGCCACGCAGGAAAAGCCGGGGACCTCGGTGGGGACGGCTTCCACGTCCCCGTCGTCGGTGCCGGTGCTGACGGCGGAGCGGGGGGTGGCGGCCGCGAAGGTGACGACGTTGCCGGCGGCTCCTGTTCCACGTGAAACACCGCCGACGCCCGAGCCGGAGGCCGTGCCGGAGCCGGTGACCCCGGCCGGTGCGTTCTTCGCCGAGCTGCCGATCGACTCGATCACGCCGAACCCACGTCAGCCGCGTGAGGTGTTCGACGAGGACGCGCTGTCCGAACTGGTCACCTCCATCAAGGAGGTGGGCCTTCTCCAGCCCGTCGTCGTCCGGCAGACCGGCCCCGAGCGCTACGAGCTCATCATGGGCGAGCGGCGCTGGAGGTCCTGCCGGGAGGCCGGCCTTGAGCGGATCCCCGCGATCGTCCGGGAGACGGACGACGAGAAGCTTCTGCTCGACGCCCTCCTGGAGAACCTCCACCGGGCTCAGCTGAACCCGCTGGAAGAGGCAGCCGCCTACGACCAGCTGCTCAGGGACTTCAAGTGCACCCACGACCAGCTGGCCGACCGCATCGGCCGCTCGCGGCCGCAGGTCTCCAACACGCTGCGTCTGCTGCGTCTTTCGGCCCCCGTGCAGCGCAGGGTTGCCGCCGGTGTCATCTCGGCGGGCCACGCCAGGGCGCTGCTTTCGGTGGAGGACACCGGGGAGCAGGACCGACTGGCTCACCGCATCGTGGCGGAGGGGCTCTCGGTGCGAGCGGTCGAGGAGATCGTCAGCCTGATGTCCTCGGAGCCCCAGGCCGCTCCCAAGGCCAAGGGACCGAGGGCGGGGACTCGTCTGTCGCCCGCGCTCTCCGACCTGGCGACCCGGCTCTCGGACCGGTTCGAGACGAGGGTGAAGGTCGACCTCGGCCAGAAGAAGGGAAAGATCGTCGTCGAGTTCGCCTCGATGGACGATCTGGAGAGGATTCTCGGCACCCTCGCACCGGGCGAGGGACGGGTTCTGGAGAAGAGCCTCGCCGAGGACGCCTCGGAGGACGACGACAGCTGAGTCCGTTCAACGCCGCTTGAGGGCGGGCCGTGTTCCGGTACTTACCGGAACACGGCCCGCCCTTTGCATGCGGACGCTATCCCCGCTGTGAGGTGGTGGATACGATGCGTTCTGGTATGGCACATCCACCTTGATCCATCCTCTAGGGAGGGCGGGGGCCATGCGAACGGTGAGCCGCACTCGACTGGTGACGGCGGGGCTCGGTCTCGGGGCGGTCGGCGGGTTCGTCGGCAGCCTGCTCCGGGAGTGGAGCGCGCTGTCGGCCGCGCAGGGTGCGGCAGGCGAGGGAAGTGAGGAACAGCCTCCATGGGGCGTCGGCTCGTACCGCTCACGCTGGACAACCTTCCGGACCTCCCCAAGCGCTGCCGCGGCTGCGTCTTCTGGGAACTCGATCCGGTCAGCGGAGAAGCCGCGGTAAAGGCGGGCAGACCCGAACTGGAGAAAGAGGCCTGGATCTCGGGAGTGCTCCTGGAATGGGGCTCCTGCGGCCGGGTCATCTACGTCGACGACATCCCGGTCGGCTATGTGCTCTACGCGCCCCCGGCCTACGTGCCCCGCTCCACCGCCTTTCCCACCAGCCCGGTGTCCCCCGACGCCGTACAGCTGATGACGGGGTGGATCATGCCGGGCTATCAGGGGCAGGGGCTGGGGAGAGTGCTGGTGCAGACGGTCGCCAAGGACCTGCTGCGCCGGGGTTTCAAGGCCATCGAGGCGTTCGGCGACGCCCGTTGGCGAGAGCCCGCGTGTGTGCTGCCCGCCGATCATCTGCTGGCGGTCGGTTTCAAGACCGTACGGCCCCACCCGAGATATCCGCGGATGCGGCTTGAACTGCGAACGACGCTGTCCTGGAAGGAGGACGTCGAGCTGGCCCTGGACCGGCTGCTCGGCGCGGTCCAGAAGGAGCCGGCCCTCAGGCCGCTGTAGAAGGCGCTTCCACGTGAAACGGGCCCGCCCCCATCAGGGAGCGGGCCCGTTTCACGTGAAACAGCGAGCGCGTCGAGACTTACTTCTCGGCGATGAAGACGTCGAGGTCACGCAGCAGCGCGGCCTTCGGCTTGGCGCCGACGATCGTCTTGGCGACCTCGCCGCCCTGGTAGACGTTCAGCGTCGGGATCGACATCACGCCGTACTTGGCGGCGGTCGCCGGGTTCTCGTCGATGTTGAGCTTGACGATCTCGATCTGGTCGCCGTGCTCGGCGGCGATGGCCTCCAGCGACGGGGCGATCTGGCGGCACGGGCCGCACCACTCGGCCCAGAAGTCCACGAGGACGGGCTTGTCGCTCTTGAGGACGACCTCGTCGAAGTCGGCGTCGGTCACGTGCTTCAGGGTGCCGGCCACGGCAGTCTCCTAGGGGGTGTTGGGGGGAGGGGGGAAGCTGGAACGGGCGGATCAGACGCCGGCTGCGGCCTTCTCGCTGTCGGCCAGGGCGGCGAGGAAGCGCTCGGCGTCGAGGGCGGCGGAGCAGCCGGTGCCGGCGGCCGTGATGGCCTGCCGGTAGGTGTGGTCGACGACATCGCCGGCGCCGAAGACACCCGTCAGGTTGGTGCGGGTCGACGGGGCATCGACCTTCAGGTAGCCCTCGTCGTCCAGGTTGAGCTGGCCCTTGAAGAGCTCGGTGCGCGGGTCGTGGCCCACGGCGATGAAGAGGCCCGTCACCGGCAGCTCGGAGGTGGCGCCGGTCTTGGTGTTGCGCAGCGTCAGGCCAGAGAGCTTCTGGTCGCCGTGGATCTCGGCGACCTCGCTGTCCCACGCAAACTTGATCTTCTCGTCGGCGAAGGCGCGCTCCTGCATGGCCTTGGAGGCGCGCAGGCTGTCGCGGCGGTGGATGATCGTGACCGACTTGGCGAAGCGCGAGAGGAAGGTCGCCTCCTCCATTGCGGTGTCCCCGCCGCCGACCACGGCGATGTCCTGGTCCTTGAAGAAGAAGCCGTCGCACGTGGCGCACCACGAGACCCCGCGGCCGGACAGCTTGTCCTCGTTGGCCAGGCCCAGCTTGCGGTGCTGCGAGCCGGTGGTGACGATGACAGCCTTGGCGCGGTGGACCGTGCCCGCGGTGTCCGTGACGGTCTTGATGTCCCCGGTCAGGTCGACGGCGATGACATCGTCCGGGACCAGCTCGGCGCCGAAGCGCTCGGCCTGGCCGCGCATGTTGTCCATGAGCTCCGGGCCCATGATGCCGTCCTGGAAGCCCGGGAAGTTCTCCACCTCGGTGGTGTTCATCAGCGCACCGCCGGCGGTGACGGCGCCCTCGAACACCAGCGGCTTCAGCGACGCACGTGCGGTGTACAGCGCGGCTGTGTATCCGGCCGGGCCCGAGCCAATGATGATCACGTTACGGACGTCGCTCACGGGTTTCTTCCTCGTCTCTGCGGACTGCCTACTGCCTGTCGGGGCCCCGGTCCAGGACTCTCACCCCACCCAACGGATCCTACGGGGGATGCATTCCCGAGCCGGACGGGCGACGCGGCGACTCGGCCTTCGCCAGGCCTCAGCGGCGCGGGTAGGAGTGGGTCAGCAGCAGTTTCCCCTGGGCCGAGGGCCCGGCGCTCTCGCAGGCAGCGTCAACGATGTACGCCTCCACGTTGGCAGGATTCGCCTGGTCGGGCAGCACCACGAGATACACCTTGGCCCCCTCGTACGTGCCCTGCTCGGCCGCCAGAGGCGTCTGAGCAGGCCGTCCGGTCCCTGCCTGGACGCAGGACGGGACGGTGACGGCGGAGCGCACGCTGTCGGAGGAGTTCTCGTCGCTGGGCGCGTTCTTCGTTGACGGAGCGATCTTCGCCGAGGGAGCGCTCTGGGCGGTCTGGCCGTGCTGGGCCGCAAGGAGCG
The DNA here is from genome assembly GCF_045206365.1 of Streptomyces sp. NBC_00212. Taxonomy (NCBI): domain Bacteria; kingdom Bacillati; phylum Actinomycetota; class Actinomycetes; order Kitasatosporales; family Streptomycetaceae; genus Streptomyces; species Streptomyces sp. NBC_00212. The sequence goes on along the minus strand of NZ_CP108115.1, from coordinate 4,357,687 downwards.
ACTGGACCCGCCCTTCGAGCGTGCCCGAGGAGTACACGGTGCCGCCGGGCACGGGCGTGCCGGACGTGGTGTGGTCGGCGCGAGAGGACGGCGTGGGCGACTGGCTGTTCTGCACGAAGAAGATCCCCGCTCCAATGGCAGCGGCCCCGAGGACCGCGCTGAGCACGGCCGCACGGCGGCGTCGTGCCTTGGCGGCGCGACCGGGACCGGTGGCCGCGCGGCTGTGCCCGGCGGGCCGGTCGGCCGACGGGAGGCCGGAACCGGTGGAGACCGGGGTAGTGGCGGGTGCCGGTCCCGTCGCAGCGGAGGCTGTTTCACGTGAAACATGCGTGGTTTCACGCGCGGGGTCGTCGGGAGCGGTGGCATTCAGCAGTGCTTCCGCGGCGAGCGCCGCGTCGATGCGTCCGGCTACGTCCGCGGGCATGCGCTGCGGCCCGGGCAGCGTGCCGAGCAGATCACGGATTTCTTCGAGAGATGCCCGTACATCGGCGCAGAGAGTGCAGTCCTCCAGATGCCGACGGACTGCCGCCGTGCGGGACGGCGGCAGAAGGCCCTCGGTGAGTTCGGAGATCTCCGAGACGTCCGGGTGTTGTGTCGTTCCGGTCGTGGATGTCACGCGCGCCCACCTCCGCCCTTCACGGCAGCCGAATCGCTCGGTCCTGCATCGTTTGTGCCCGACGCCGCTGGGACGGATGTCCCCGGCGTCCGGTTCCTTCCCCCACTGGACTCACCGCTACCCCCCGCGTCCGCGCGCAGATGAGTGAGCAGCGGCAACAGCCGTGCCCGCCCACGGGCGCAGCGGCTTTTCACCGTGCCGGTGGGGACATCGAGCACTTCGGCTGCCTCCGCCACGGGATAGCCCTGCATGTCGACCAACACGAGTGCAGCGCGCTGGTCCGGCGGGAGGGTGCCGAGGGCCTCGATGAGCTGCCGGTGCAGATCCTGCCGTTCGGCGGGAGCGTCGGCCGACTCGTGTGGCTCAAGGAGCTGGTCCAGGCGCTCGGTGTCGTCGACCGGGGACGTCTTGCGGGAGGCCGCCTTACGGGCCCGGTCGAGGCAGGCGTTCACGGTGATGCGGTGCAGCCACGTGGTGACGGCCGACTGGCCGCGGAAGGTGTGAGCAGCCCGGTAGGCGGAGACGAGGGCGTCCTGGACGGCGTCAGCGGCCTCCTCGCGGTCGCCCAGCGTGCGCAGCGCCACCGCCCAGAGCCGGTCGCGGTGTCGCCGCACGATCTCACCGAAGGCGTCGGGGTCTCCCTCGACATGGCGCGCCAGGAGATCCTGGTCGCTTATGTCGCCCAGTGTGGCCTCGTCCAACGGTGAGCCTCCCCCTGCCGTTTCGGTCAGCCGGCGAACTTCACGTCAGTGATGGCCTGCTTGTAGCCCTCGCCGCTGTAGTTGTCCTGGGCCGAGTACGGCATGGCCGTCATCCAGAGCAGTACGTACCGCGACTTGACCGGAGTGTTCGCCTTCAGATTGGCCTTGGTGTCACTGGTCTTGATGGTGGCGATCTGTTGCATCGACTTGACCGGTGACGACGGGGAAAGCGAGTCCGTCGCGTACAGCGTGATGGTGGTGTGATCGCCGCCGTAGCGCAACAGTATCGACGCGGTCGAGATGTCCTTGGCCGAGCCGAGGTCGTAGACGATCCCGACGCCGGTCTTCACCGACGGCACCAGGTCGGGGCCGTCGTTGAATTTCTTGGTGCGCCAGTAGCTCGCCGTGCTGCCGTCGTACGTGTTCTTGACGTCGGCCGCGTTCTGCGGCGACCCGTCCGGCGCATACTCCTGAGCGTCCTGGATCTTGATCGGGACGGGAGCCTTCGGCTTGTCTCCGTCCCCGTTTCCGTCCGTCGTCTGGGTGTTCCCCGTCTCGGTGGAGCCGCCCTTGTCGCGGTTGAGCAAGGCGTCGGCGAGCTGCCAGCTGCCGAGGCCCAGCGCGGCGATGAGGAGCGCCGAGACGGCCCACTTGAGCGCCTTGCCGGTGCGTCCCTGGAGGGCCGGGGGCGGAGGCGTCACGGGCTGGGTGACGGAGGGGCCGGGGCCTGCGGCCGGGCGGCCGTACGTCCCCTGCTGGTAGGTGGTGCGCTGGTACTCGGGCGGGGCGGTGAACGCGGGCTCCGGAGGGCGGATGCGTGGCATCTCCCCGACGGCCTTGACCAGTTCGTCCGGGGTGGTGCAGGGCGGCTCCTGGCGGGACGCGGTGGCCCCGTCGTTGACCAGGGCCCGCATGGCGAGCTCCGAGAGGCCTCGGTGGACGCCCGCCCGTACCTGGTCGGGGGCGATCAGGCCGACGCCCTTGGGCAGCCCGTGCAGACCATAGGCATCGCTCTCGTACGGCCACCGCTGGGTGAGGACGGCGTACAGGAGGGCGCCGATGGCCTCGGTGTCGCTTCGCTGCGGGGTGTCGGAGCTGATGCCGCGCAGCGCGGCGGCGACCGCCAGGCCGCGGATGCGGTACTGCCCGGTGGAAGTCCGCAGGACCGCGCTCGGGGTGAGCCTGAGGTGGGCGAGGCCCTCGCGGTGGGCGGCCGCCATGGCCTGGGAGACCTGCGTGACCATCTGGTAGGCGTCGTGCGCCTCCAGCGGACCGAGCGCCAGCAGGGCGGTGAGCTCGGTGGCGTCGGGCAGCCACTCGTGGACGACGTAGACGAGGTCGTTCTCCTCGACGGCGTCCAGGACCTGCACGAAGCGGGGGTCGCCGAGCAGCGCTGACGAGCGGGCTGCGGCCAGTACGGAGCGCGCCCGCGGGTGGTCGGCGGGCAGCAGATGGACGCCGACGGCCCGGCGGAGCTTCTCGTCGACCGCACGCCAGCTGCTGAAACCGTCCAGACGGGTGACGCACTCCTCGAGACGGTAGCGTCTGGCCAGCTTGTGGCCGCTGTGCAGTTCCGGCGTCGCGATGGACGGCTCAGTGGCCTTGCGCTCGCCGCCGGTGCCGTTCGTGCTCTGCTCAGCCGTGTCTGCCGTGTCGATGGACTCCGTCACCCCGTCGGTCGTCGCCTTGTCCGCCTTGGCGGTCAGCGGGTTGTCGCCGCTGTTGTCGGCCACGTCGACGGCAGCCGTGCTACGTTCCGCCACCGTCGCTCCTGCCTCCCCATCCGTTGCGTGCTGTAGGCCAGCCATGCAAAGTCATGCCAATTGTGCCCACAGTCCGGCACTATGCACGACACGCGGTGGCCGACGATGGTTGTGCGCGGGCTCCGGCCTCAGCGGCCGAGCCGCCCGCGCACCATTCCGACCATGGCGTTGAGCTCTTCGATGCGCATCCGCTTGGCCGCGACGAAGAAGACTCCGAGCAGCACGGCACCGCCGGCGACCAGCGCCACGACCGATCCTCCCGCGCCCTCGCCCAGGAACTTCAGCAGCCCGAAGCCGACCGCGCCACCGACCACCGCGGCCGGCACCGCGGCGAGACAGAGGCGGGCGTACGTACGCAGCACGTGCGCGCCGTCCAGATCGCCGCCCAGCCGGTTGCGCAGCCGTCGCCAGGCCACCCCGACGCCCACGGCGTAGGCCAGGCCGTATGCGGCGGCCATGCCCACGACCGCCCATCGGGCGGGCAGCACTACGTAGCAGGCGGCCGAGGCGGCCGCGTTGACGGCGGCCACGATGACCGTGTTGTAGAAGGGCGTGCGGGTGTCCTCGTACGCGTAGAAGCCGCGCAGGACGACGTACTGCACGGAGTACGGGATCAGGCCGAGCGCGAACGCCATCAGGATGAAGCCCATGGACTGGGCGGCTTGGACGCCGCTGGACGCGTACAGCAGGGTGCACATGGGCACGCCGAGCGCGAGGAAGGCGAAGGCGACCGGCACGATCGCGACCGCCGAGTTCCGCAGGCCCTGCGAGATGTCGTCGCGGACCGCGCCGGGGTCGTTGTCGTGCGCGGCACGCGAGATGCGCGGCAGCAGGGCTGCCATGACCGAGACGGTGATGATGGCCTGCGGCATGCCCCAGATCAGCTGGGCGTTGGAGTAGGCGAGGAAGCCGGCGCCGGAACGCCCCGATTCCTTGCCCGCGGCCGTGGCGAAGCGGGTGACGACGATGACTCCGGCCTGGTTGGCCAGTACGAACATCACGGTCCACTTGGCGAGCTTGACCGTCTTGCCGAGCCCGTGGCCCTTCCAGTCGAAGCGCGGCCGGAAGCGGAAGCCGGTCTCGCGGAGGTACGGAAGCATCGCCAGGGCCTGCACGACCAGGCCGAGCAGGGTGCCGATGCCGAGCAGCCGGACACCGTCGTGCGGGATGGTCTGGACGCCCATGTGGGACTCGGCGGAGGTGCCGTAGACCCAGATGAACAGGCCGAACGTGCAGATCATCACGACGTTGTTGAGGACCGGGGTCCACATCATCGCGCCGAACTTGCCGCGGGCGTTGAGGATCTGGCCCATCACCACGTGCACACCCATGAAGAAGATCGTGGGCAGGCAGTAGCGGGCGAACGTGACGGCGACGCTGTTCGCGGCCGCGTCGTTGCCGATGGTCGGCGACATCAGCTGGATCAGCAACGGCGCCCCGATGACGGCGAGCGCGACGATGGCGCCGAGCGCGACCATGACGAGGGTGAGGAGACGGTTGGCGTAGGCCTCGCCGCCGTCCTCGTCGTCCTTCATGGAGCGCACCAGCTGGGGCACGAACACCGAGTTCAGGCCGCCGCCGACGGTGAGGATGTAGATCATCGTCGGCAGGGTGAGCGCGATGGTGAACGTGTCACCGAGCAGCGCGGCACCCAGCGCCGCGGTGATCACCAGGCTGCGTACGAAGCCGGTGAGGCGGGACACCAGCGTGCCCGCCGCCATCACGGCGCTGGACTTCATCAGGCTGGAGGCGCGGCCGGCCGGCTTCCGGGGCGGCGCGGGGGCCGGTTCCGGTGCCGCGGGCGCCGAGGGCTGGCCCGTCTGCTGCTGGTCCCGGTAGAGGTGGGCGAACGCGTCCTGCTCGGGAAGTTCCTCACCCGCCTGGGTGACCAGGTCGTCGACGCCCACGAACTGCGTGGTCCTCGCGTCGTCCCCGTAGGGCAGGTGGCGCGAGGGGCCCTCGGGCTCTGGCGGCGGGGTCTGCGCCCAGATCCGCGGGTCGGGCGCGTACTGCTGGGCGGCGGGCTGCTGGTAGAGCGGCGGCTGCTCGGCGTAGGTGCCCGGGGGCGGCGGCGGGTGCGCGGCGCGGTCGTAGAGCGCCTCGGTCACCGGGTCCTGGGCGGAGAGGTCCTGCGACCGGTAGGGGTCGTAGGCGTAGGCGTCCTGGACGTATGGGTCAGGCGCGGACTGCGGCGGCGGGACCTGGCCCGGCTGGGCGGGTGCCGGAGGCATGCCCCCGGAGGGCGCGGCACCGCTGCCAGCGCCCTGCCCACGGTCACCGTCGTACGGCGCGTTCATGGTTACCCCACCTCATCGTCCCCGGCCGACCGGCCACGACATAGCTCAATGGTCCACTTTCTCACCCGGGCCGGGTGCGGCCCCGCTTTCCGGACCGGTGTCCGGTGTCGGGTCACTCGGCTGCCCGGGATCGGCGTCCGCCGAACCGTTCGACTGACCGGGGTCGTCGTTGTCCTCGGACTCCTCGCGAGCCATGGAGCGCTTGCGGTGGGTGTACATCCTGATGCCGGCGAGCACCAGGAGCAGGACACCGCCGGCGATGACCAGCATCACCGTCGGAGTGATCTCGGAGACCTGGACGGTGAACTCCATCGGCTCACCGTACGGCGTGCCGTCCTCGGTGTAGAGCCGAGCGGTCACCGGAACGGGACCGTTGGCGTTGGCGATGGCGGTGAACTTCACCGACTGGCTGCGGTCGCCGTCCACCTTGACCGGCTGTTCGCCGATCGCGTTGCCGTCATCGCCCAGCTGCAGGCGGGTGGGGCTCTTCGGCTGGAGTCTCAGCACCAGGTGGTCGACGCCCTGCACCAGCTTGTTCTGCACGGTGACGGCGATGGTGGCGCTGCGCCCCGACATGGTGGCGGTCGACTTCTGGATGAGGTGGACCTGGTCGGCCAGACCGTCCAGGTAGAGCTGAACGCCGGCCCGGTAGTTCTGGCCGCCGCCCGAGTCGCCGCGCCAGGACGTCGACATCTCGCGGTTGATCGCGTTGCCGAAGGGCGTGACCACCCGGTCGGGCGCGGTCAGGATGACCTTGAACCGGTCCAGGGTGCCCTGGGTGTTCTTCATGTCCTGGAAGGCGTCGAGCGGCAGTTCCTGCTGGCGCAGCGCGTCCGGGTACGCGCCCGCGCCGGGCACCTTGGTGGCGGCGAGCGGGTCGGGCTTGGCCGTGGCCGCCGCGGACAGGTCGAGGGGCTGGGTCCAGCGCTGCGGATCCAGCGCGTGCAGGGCGGCGGCCATCGTCTGCGCCTGGCTGACGGTCGGCATCCGCTGCGGGGCGACGACGATGCTGCGCTGCTTCTCGGTGTCCTGGAGCGTGATCGAGAGGGTCTGCGCGAGGAACTTCTGCACGGCCCGGGTCGAGGTGTCGGCCATGGACATATCGCCCTGGAAGGCGGTGGAGAGCCGGGCGTCGGCGACGATCGCGTTGGCGCCGCCGCCGATCGGCCTGGTCGCCGTGGGCGCGTACGCGAGGGCGCTGTCCCGCAGGCTGTCGCTGCGTGCGATCACGTTGTGCGCGCCGGCCGAGGTGGCCACGTCGACGATCGACGGGTCGACGGCGCCGTCCACGGGCCAGGAGTAGTCGACCGACGGGGTCACGTGCAGGATCGTGTCGATGGTCTTCTGCGCGACCTCGGTGGCGCTCTGCAGATGGCCCAGCGAGCCGGGGACGTCCCGGCCGTGGTGGGCGAGCGAGGCCAGGTCGGGGTCGGCGAACGGCAGCGCGACGACCTTCTCGCCCTGGACCGCGGCCTCCAGCGAACTCAGCCACGCCTTGGCCACGTCCTGGCTGGTGCCGGTGACCAGGTTGTCGCCGGCCTTGATCTTGTAGTTGCGGGTCATCGCGTCGACGGTGGCCAGCAGATCGGGGTCGATCACCCAGGTCACGGGCAATTGCTTGCCGAGCGAGACCATCTGCTCCAGCCTGCCGCCGGGGCCGATGTCCCTGGCCAGGGAGTCGTCGGCGAACACCGGCGTCTGCTGGGCGTCCGAGCCGGTCTGGGCGGTGAGGTGGGAGGAGGAGATCAACGGCCACAGGAAGGTGAGCTGGCTCTTCTTGCCCTCGACGGCATCCGGCTGCCACGGCAGGAACGTGCGCTGGATGCCGAGCACCTGGTCGTACTGCTGGGTCGGGGTCTGGCCGGACAGCGAGATGCCGAGCGGATACACCCCGTCCTCGCCCAGGCCCAGCTTGGAGACCGGCACGGCGAGGGTGAAGTCCTGGCTGACGCCCGCCTCCAGTCTGGGGAACTTGGCCGTGGGGCCGTCGGCGACCTCCGCGGCGTCGGTGCCCGGCGCGTAGGCGGTGCGGGCGGCCGTCTCGTCGATCCCACTGCGTCCGGGCAGCTTCGACCCCACCCGGAGGCCCACATGGGCGCTGGTGACGGCCTGCTTGCCCTTGTTGGTCACCGTGCCGGAGATCGTCAGCGTGTCGCTCTTGACGGGGGCCTTGGGAGCCACCGAGTCGAGGGACACCTGGACGCTCTGGCCACCCACCGCGTCCTCGGCCGCGTGCGCCGCAGGGGCGGCCGTGGCGGACAGAAGGCCCGCGAACAAAGGGGCGCCGACGAGCAGCGCCGCTGTGCGGCGCAGCCACCGGCGGGCAGGAGAGGGAGTCATCCCCTGGGAATCTGCCGCCTCGGCCACGCGCTCGCCCGTCCCTCGCTGTCGTCGCTGTCGGTTGCTGCGTCCACGCATGGTAACGAGGCGGACTGTGGCGAAGTGCCGCGGACTGCTCCACATGATCGGAAGATTGCCGTACCGACGAGGGCGCGTGCGTACCGGGGCCGGTCATAAACGGTGACGCCCCGGTCGGCCGGGCCACGTACCCTTTTCTGTTGTGCCGAACGCCAACGAAGACAATCCCAGTGCACTGAGCCAGGTGCAGCGCCGCGCGGTGACCGAATTGCTGCGGGTGTCCCCAGTCGCGGACGACCTCGCCATCCGATTCGAGGAGGCGGGGTTCTCGCTTGCCCTCGTGGGCGGCTCGGTCCGGGACGCTCTGCTCGGGCGGCTCGGCAACGACCTGGACTTCACGACCGATGCGCGTCCCGAGGACGTACTGAAGATCGTGCGGCCGTGGGCGGACGCGGTCTGGGAGGTCGGGATCGCCTTCGGCACCGTCGGCTGTCAGAAGGACGGCTACCAGATCGAGGTCACGACGTACCGCTCCGAGGCGTACGACCGGACCTCGCGCAAGCCCGAGGTGTCCTACGGCGACTCCATCGAGGAAGACCTCGTCCGCCGGGACTTCACCGTCAACGCGATGGCGGTGGCACTGCCTCAGAAGGAGTTCGTCGACCCGCACGGCGGTCTCGAAGACCTGGCCGCGCGGGTGCTGCGCACGCCCGGGACTCCTGAGGAGTCCTTCTCCGACGACCCGCTGCGGATGATGCGCGCCGCGCGCTTCGCCGCCCAGTTGGACTTCGAGGTGGCCCCCGAGGTCGTCACGGCCATGACGGAAATGTCGGGTCGTATCGAGATCGTGTCCGCGGAACGCGTGCGGGACGAGCTGAACAAGCTGCTGATCTCCGCCCACCCGAAGAAGGGGCTGCGGCTCCTCGTCGACACCGGGCTCGCCGATCACGTACTGCCGGAACTGCCGGCCCTGCGGCTGGAGAGTGACGAACACCACCGGCACAAGGACGTCTACGAGCACTCGCTGACGGTTCTGGACCAGGCGATCGACCTGGAGCAGGACGGGCCGGACCTGGTGCTGCGGCTCGCGGCGCTGCTGCACGACATCGGCAAGCCGAGGACGCGGCGCTTCGAGTCCGACGGGCGGGTCTCCTTCCACCACCACGAGGTGGTCGGCGCGAAGATGACCAAGAAGCGGATGGCTGCGCTGAAGTACTCGAACGACATGGTCAAGGACGTATCGAAGCTCGTGGAACTGCATTTGCGCTTCCACGGCTACGGCACCGGGGAATGGACCGACTCCGCGGTGCGCCGCTACGTCCGCGACGCCGGCCCGCTCCTTGAGCGGCTGCACAAGCTGACCCGCTCGGACTGCACCACGCGCAACAAACGCAAGGCGAGCGCCCTGTCACGGGCCTACGACGGCCTGGAAGAGCGGATCGAGGAGCTTCAGCAGCGGGAGGAGCTGGACTCGATCCGGCCCGACCTGGACGGCAACCAGATCATGGAGATCCTGGGCATCGGCCCGGGCCCGGCGATCGGTCAGGCGTACAAGCATCTGCTGGAACTGCGCCTGGAGAACGGGCCGATGGAGCACGATGCGGCGGTCGCGACGCTGAAGGAATGGTGGGCGGCGCAGGGCTGAGGGCGTGTTTCACGTGAAACATGACCGGGTGACGGCATGACGCGGGGGCGGTGTTTCACGTGAAACACCTCCCCCGCGTGCAGGGGTTACTTCTTCACGGGCGCGAGGCAGAGCACCACGTTGTGGTCGCTGCTGCCCGACTGGATGTAGGACACCTGGGCCTCGGAGATGGCCGCGCACTTGCTGTCGTCACTGGTGTTGTCGAACTTGCCCACGACCTTGTACTGGGCATTGCCGGCCGAGCAGTCGACGGTGGACAGATCCGGCTTCAGCGTCGTCCCACTGTTGTGCATGCAGCTGCCGACCGCGGTGGTCTCGGCGTCGGTTTGGCTGAACCACCACTTGCCGACCGCGACGAGGATCGCGATCACGATGACGGCGACGATGCGGAGTACCGCCTTGCTGGTCTTGCGGGTCGGGGTGCCCACAGGGGCGTTCGGTATGGGCGCACCCTGGTTGAAGTAGGGCGACGGCTGCTGAGGGACACCCCCCTGCGGCTGCCCGTACGGTGCGTTGGGGTTCTGGGCGTACGGGTTCTGGCCCTGGGGCGGCGTGGTCACGGAAAGGGTCCCCCTATGAAGATGGCGATGTATGACGCCCGTAAGTTAGCGGGCTCCCAGGTCAACGCCGATACCGCGGTCCACTCTGTGGCCCCGATGTGACACTCACGCGCGCGGAAATCGGGTCATAAACGCTGCTACCGCTGCATAGATGAGGGACACCGTGATGACGAGGGAGGGTGAGCGGCCGTCCGGAGGGAGCATCAGGGCGGCGACCGCGGCGGCGCCGACGAACGCCATGTTGAAGAGGACGTCGTAGAGGGAGAAGATCCGGCCCCGGAACGAGTCGTCCACCGTGGACTGGATCACCGTGTCCGTGGTGATCTTCGCTCCCTGGGTGACGAGGCCGAGGACGAACGCGCCGACCAGCATCGGCGCGGGGGCGAAGGGCAGGCCGAGGGCGGGTTCGAGGACTGCGGCGGTGGCCGCGCACACCACGATCCACCGGTACTGACCGAGCCGCGCAACGGCCCATGGGGTCATCACGGCCGCCGCGAAGAAGCCCGCTCCCGAGACGCCAACGGCGAGCCCGAGCAGGGCGAGACCACCGGTCCCGGTGTGTTTTCCGGGCCCGTCGGCCCAGGCGTACCGGCAGAGCATCAGGAGCATCACGGTCAGCGCCCCGTAGCAGAACCGCATGAGCGTCATGGCGGTGAGGACCCGGGCGGCCGGCCTGCGCTGGTTCAAGTGCCGTACGCCGTCGACCAGTCCGCGTGCCGTGGAGCGGATCACCGCGGCCAGGCCGGGCTGGACGGCAGTGGGGTCCGGCCCGAGCAGGCCGGGTGGCAGGCGCAGGGAGGCCAGGGACGCGCAGAGGTAGAGGACGGCGCCCAGAATGACGGTCGCGGCATCCGCGTCGATCACGAGACGTAACGCGAAGGCCAGTCCCCCGCCGGCGGTGGCGGCCAGCGTTCCGGCGGTCGGGGAGAGCGAGTTGGCCATGACCAGCCGCTCGGTGTCGACCACTCGCGGCAACGAGGCCGAGAGCCCTGCCAGGACGAAGCGGTTGACGGCCGTCACGGCGAGCGCGGAGGCGTAGAACAGCCAGTCCGGCGCGGACCCGAGGACGAGCAGCGCGGTGCAGCCGGCGAGGCCGGCCCGCAGGAGATTGCCGTACAGAAAGACCTGGCGCCGGCGCCAGCGGTCGAGCAGGACTCCCGCGAAGGGGCCGACGAGCGAGTACGGGAGGAGCAGGACGGCCATGGCGGAGGCGATTGCCCCGGGGGAGGCCTGTTTTTCGGGGGAGAAGACGACGTACGTGGCCAGCGCGACCTGGTAGACGCCGTCCGCGGCCTGGGACAGCAGCCGTACTGCCAGCAGATGCCGGAAATGCTTCAGGCGCAGGAGCACGCGGAGATCACGTACGACGGGCATGTGAGCAAGCGTCACATACCCGAAGGGCCCCCGGGCGCACATGGCGCACGGGGACCCTTCGGCGGTCCTCAGGGGTGCGAGCTCTAGCGCTCGACCTCGCCCTTGATGAACTTCTCGACGTTGGCGAAGGCTTCGTCGTCGAAGTACTGAACCGGCGGGGACTTCATGAAGTAGCTCGACGCCGACAGGATCGGGCCGCCGATGCCGCGGTCCTTGGCGATCTTCGCGGCGCGCAGGGCGTCGATGATGACACCCGCCGAGTTCGGGGAGTCCCAGACCTCGAGCTTGTACTCCAGGTTCAGCGGAACGTCACCGAAGGCACGGCCCTCAAGGCGCACGTACGCCCACTTGCGGTCGTCCAGCCAGGCCACGTAGTCCGACGGACCGATGTGGACGTTCTTCTCGCCCATGTCGCGGTCGGGGATCTGCGAGGTGACGGCCTGCGTCTTCGAGATCTTCTTGGACTCGAGGCGGTCGCGCTCCAGCATGTTCTTGAAGTCCATGTTGCCGCCGACGTTGAGCTGCATGGTGCGCTCAAGACGGACACCGCGGTCCTCGAACAGCTTGGCCATCACGCGGTGCGTGATGGTGGCGCCGACCTGCGACTTGATGTCGTCGCCGACGATCGGGACGCCCGCCTCGGTGAACTTGTCCGCCCACTCCTTGGTGCCGGCGATGAAGACCGGGAGAGCGTTGACGAACGCGACCTTGGCGTCGATGGCGCACTGCGCGTAGAACTTCGCGGCGTCCTCGGAACCGACCGGCAGGTAGCAGACCAGAACGTCGACCTGCTTGTCCTTGAGGATCTGGACGACGTCGACGGGAGCCTCGGGGGACTCCTCGATGGTCATGCGGTAGTACTTGCCGAGACCGTCCAGGGTGTGGCCGCGCTGGACCGTGACGCCCTTGTTCGGGACGTCGCAGATCTTGATGGTGTTGTTCTCGCTGGCACCGATGGCGTCCGAGAGGTCGAGGCCGACCTTCTTGGCGTCGACGTCGAACGCGGCGACGAACTCCACGTCACCGACGTGGTAGTCGCCGAACTGGACGTGCATCAGACCCGGGACCTTGGTGGCCGGGTCGGCGTCCTTGTAGTACTCGACGCCCTGCACCAGCGAGGCGGCGCAGTTGCCCACGCCGACGATGGCTACGCGAACCGAACCCATTCCGGTTGCTCCCTGTGTGATCTCTTCGAAGTCCTGCGTGCGCAGGGCCTTCAGTTGGCGGTGTCCTCGGACGGATCCGGCCGGGTGCTGTCCCGGTGCCGGGGCAGGCCGCCCGTCTCTCCTGATGTGTGGTCCTGCTGAGCCGAGCCGGTGGCGGGACCGGATCGCTGATCCCGTCCCGCCCGCTCGCTCTCGATGAGCTCGTTCAGCCAGCGCACTTCGCGCTCCACGGACTCCATACCGTGGCGCTGCAGTTCGAGCGTGTAGTCGTCCAGACGCTCGCGCGTGCGGGCCAGGGAGGCGCGCATCTTTTCGAGGCGCTCCTCCAGGCGGCTGCGACGACCTTCCAGCACGCGCATCCGCACCTCCCGCTCCGTCTGGCCGAAGAAGGCGAAACGGGCGGCGAAGTGCTCGTCTTCCCAGGTGTCGGGGCCGGTGTGGGAGAGCAACTCCTCGAAGTGCTCCTTACCTTCCGCCGTCAACCGGTAGACGATCTTGGCGCGGCGCCCTGCGAGTGAAGCGGCGACCGCGTCCTCGGGAGCGCTGCCCGGCTCCTCGATCAACCAGCCGTTGGCGACCAGCGTCTTGAGGCAGGGATAGAGGGTCCCGTAACTGAAGGCCCGGAAGATTCCCAGCGAGGTGTTGAGCCGCTTGCGCAGCTCGTAACCGTGCATCGGAGCCTCGCGGAGCAGCCCGAGTACGGCGAATTCGAGGATGCCGGAGCGCCTGCTCATCCTTCGCCTCCTCGGCCTTCGGGGACCTTTATGCCGTGCTGATGTATCGACTCGATACATCAGCACGATAGAACGGAGTCGCAGCTGCGACAAGAGGGGCCATGGTGAACGGCGTCACATCCTCAATTCATAGCCAGCAACATGCCTGATTTGGGGTGAACTTCGGCCCTAGGGCGGTTTTGCGCGTGCGTAGTCTGTGCGCCATGCAGATCACTGTGTGCCGAGTGACGTCAGGGGGCGTCGGCGTGTCCAGCGCCATCGGCACACGGGCTGCGGCGTGGCCGTGCCCTTCACGGGGTAGCCGCGCACGCCGGGGGGACAGGAAATCAGCTGCCGTTTCCAGGCGCTCTCGCCTGCCCGAGGAGTAGTCGTTCGATGAGCGAGCACCGTCGCAAACCGCCGCAGCCCCAGGGCGGTGGACGTGCCGCGGCCCGGCGCGCCGCGCAGCAGCCCTCCGGTCGCAGAGCGGCCCGGCCTGCGGCCGGATCCCCGGACGCCTCGGCCCACTCACCGTCCGGTTCGTACGGATCGCCGTCGGCCCCGCATGCGGAGTCCGGCTACGGTGGCCGGGCCGAGGCCCGCCGGGCCCAGCGCGGAGGCGGCCGCAGGCGCGGCCCCGACGGCGCGGGGCCTCCGGGCGGGCCGGGGCGCCGGGCGGGCCGGGGCGGCGCGGCAGGCGGCCGGCCGCCCAAGAAGCGGTTCATCGACTACCCCCGCTTCGGCAAGCAGGGCTGGCGGCGCTGGGTGCCGTCCTGGAAGCTCGTCAGCGCCTGCTGCCTGGGCTGTCTCGGCCTGCTGGTCGCCTTCATCGGGGCCGCGTACTACATGGTGGCCATCCCGAACGTGGCCGACGCGGCGACGGCCCAGAACAACGTCTACTACTGGGCCGACGGCTCCCAGATGGTCGCCACGGGCGGTGAGGTCAACCGGCAGATCATCCAGTACGAGCAGATCCCGGCGGCGATGCGGTACGCCGTCATCTCGGCCGAGAACAAGACGTTCGAGACCGACAGCGGCGTCGACCCCCAGGGCATCGCCCGCGCCCTGCTGAACATGGCCAAGGGCGGCCAGACCCAGGGCGGCTCGACCATCACCCAGCAGTACGTGAAGAACGCCCGTCTCGATGACCAGTCGCAGACGCTCACCCGTAAGTTCAAAGAGCTCTTCATCTCCATCAAGGTCGGCGCGACCAGGCCGAAGAGCGAAATCATGGCCGGGTACCTGAACACCGCGTACTACGGCCGCGGCGCCTACGGCCTCCAGGCCGCGGCCCGTACGTATTACAGCAAGGACGCCAAGGACCTCGACCCGAGCCAGTGCGCCTTCCTCGCCTCGCTCCTCAAGGGCGCGACCTACTTCGACCCGGCCGGCGCCCCGGAGATCGACCCGGCGGCCACCGCCGAGCAGAACACCAAGAACGCTACGGAGCGCTGGGGCTGGATCCTCGACCAAGAGGTCAAGGACAAGCACATGGACGCGGCCGAGCGCGCGAAGTACAAGATGTTCCCGATGCCCGACAAGCCGAAGAAGAACGCCAATCTGGGCGGGCAGATCGGCTACCTGGTGTCCCTCGCCCAGGCGTCCGCGAAGAACAACAACCCGGACATCGACATGGCCAAGGGCGGCTACCAGATCTACACGACCTTCGACAAGAAGAAGGTCCAGGAGATGGAGGGCGTGGTCAAGAAGGTCCGGGACAAGAACATCGATCCGAAGAAGCGCCCCGATGTGGACACTTTCGTCCAGTTCGGCGCCGCTTCGGTGGATGTGAAGACCGGGGCCATCGTGGCCATCTACGGCGGTGACGACGCGACCAAGCACTTCACCAACAATGCCGACGAGACCGGTGCCCAGGTCGGCTCGACCTTCAAGCCGTTCGTCCTCGCGGCCGGCATGGAGTACGGAAAGCGCGACCCGAACAAGCCCGCCTCGCAGAGCGACGCGGATCGCACTCCCGTCTCGCCGGACAGCATCTACAGCGGCAAGAACAAGCTGAAGATCAAGAACTACGACGGGACCGTCTGGAAGGACCAGAACGGCGGCGAGTGGCTGCAGACCAACGACGGCAACGAGTCGTACAACCCGCCGAGCTACGCCATTGACCTCCGCTACGCGATGCAGGAGTCGGTGAACACCCCCTATGTCCAGCTCGGCATGGACGTAGGCACCGACAAGGTGAAGCAGGCCGCCATGGCGGCGGGCCTGCGCGACAGCAGGACCAGCATGGCCTCCTCCAGCGTGCCGTCGTTCTCCATCGGTACGTCGTCGCCCAGCGCGATCCGGATGGCCGGTGCGTACGCCACCTTCGCCGCCAGCGGCACGCAGCGCGACCCGTTCTCCGTGACGTTGGTGAAGAAGAACGGCAATACGATCTACAAGCACGAGGACCAGGCCAAGAGCGCCTTCCCCGCCGCTGTGGCCAACAACGTCACGGACGTGCTGAAGGGCGTGGTCGACAAGGGCACCGGAACGAACGCGAAGCTCAGCGGGCGTCAGGTGGCGGGCAAGACCGGTACCACCGACGGCAACCGGTCGGCGTGGTTCGTCGGTTACACCCCGCAGTACTCGACCGCCGTCGGCATGTACCGCCTCGACGACAACGAGACCAGCAAGAAGCGCGAGTTCTTGAAGATGTTCGGGACGGGCGGCCAGGAGAAGATCCATGGTGCGTCGTTCCCGTCGACCATCTGGCACGACTACATGCAGCAGGCGCTCGGCGACTCCCCTGCCGAGTCCTTCCCGGCTCCCGAGAAGATCGGCGACAAGGTCTACGGCGGCGGCATGTCGCCCGCCCCCAGCGCGCCCCCGTCCCCGAGCCCCTCGCCCTCTTCGACCCCTTCCGGCAAGCCGTCCAGCACTCCCTCGATGTCCCCGTCCCCCAGTCCCAGCAATTCCTGCAGCAAGTGGGACTGGACCTGCAACGACACGGGTGGCACCAATCAGGGACCGACGACCGGCGGAGCGGACGGTGGGATGAGCCCCAGCCCGACGCCCAGCAGATCGAAACCCGGTAATGGCCCTGGCGGCTGGATCGCAGGACCCAACGGCTAGACGCCGACTGAAGACGAGGGGTGGTGTTTCACGTGAAACACCACCCCTCGTTTCACGTGAAACAGCGTCTCCGTTTCACGTGAAACACGGCCGCTCCCCGTATCCACAGCGCTGTACGGCAGGATGTCGGGCATGACGAGCGAGACGAGCCCCCGTGTGTACGAGGACCGGCGCGGAGACTCCGCGGAACCCGTCGTGCGCCCCACGGAACAGGACGAGGTCGCCGCGGCAGGCAGCGAACTGATCGGCGGCCCGCTCGGCCGCTGGGCCAGGCCCAGCTACCACTGGCTCACCCCGATCAGAATCGTGGTGCTCGTCGCGATCGGGATGTTCGCCCTCGGGATGGCCCAGAAGCTGCCGTGTTACGACTGGGCCTGGTTCCGCGGCGCCAATTCGCAGTACACGCACGCCTGCTACTCGGACATCCCGCACCTGTACTCGCTCCGCGGCTTCGCCGACAATCTGGTGCCGTACTTCGACCGCCTCAACGGCGACATGAACTATCTCGAGTACCCGGTGCTGACCGGCCTGTTCATGGAGGTCGCCTCCTGGCTGACGCCGGGCAGCGGCGACATGCAGCACCGCGAGCAGATGTACTGGATGGTCAACGCGGGGATGCTGATGGCCTGCACGGCCGTCATCGCCGTCTGTGTCGCGCGCACGCACCGCCGCCGGCCCTGGGACGCCCTCCTCGTCGCGCTGGCCCCCGCCTTCGCGCTCACGGCCACGATCAATTGGGACCTGTTCGCTGTCGCGCTCACCGCCGCCGCCATGTTCATGTGGTCGCGTGGCCGGACGCTCGCCTTCGGCATCCTGATCGGCCTGGCGACGGCTGCGAAGCTCTACCCCGTACTGATCCTCGGGCCACTGCTCGTGCTGTGCTGGCGGGCCGGGAAATGGCGGGAATTCGGGGCCGCGGTGCTGGGCGCCGCCGGTGCCTGGCTGGTCGTGAACCTGCCGGTGATGATGCTCGCGCCCGAGGGGTGGAAGAAGTTCTACACCTTCAGCCAGGAGCGGTCCGTCGACTTCGGCTCGTTCTGGCTGATCATTTCGCAGCGTACGGGCAAGGGCCTGGACACCGACATGGTGAACACCCTTGCCGCGCTCCTCATGGTCCTCGCCTGCGCGGGAATCACGGTGCTCACGCTCACCGCACCGCGCCGCCCGCGCTTCGCGCAACTTGCCTTCCTGGTCGTTGCCGCGTTCATCATCACCAACAAGGTCTACTCGCCGCAGTACGTCCTGTGGCTCGTCCCGCTGGCCGCGCTCGCCAGGCCGCGCTGGCGGGATTTCCTGATCTGGCAGGCCGGCGAGGTCGTCTACTTCCTGGGGATCTGGCTGTACCTCGCCTACACGATGAGCGGCGAGAAGCACCAGGGCCTGCCGCCAGAGGGCTATCAACTGGCCATCGCCGCACACCTGTTGACCACCCTGTACCTGTGCGCCGTCGTGGTGCGCGACATCCTGTTGCCGGACCGGGACGTCGTACGGCGGGACGGCTCGGACGACCCGTCGGGCGGGGTTCTGGACCGGGCCGAGGACGTGTTCGTGCTGGGCCAGGCGGCACATCCCCCGCGGCACGCGGCGACGCTCGAAGAGGGGCCGCGGGTCGAGTGGGGCACGAGAACCCCGGCGTCCTAGAGAAGCGCGTAGAAAGGCTCGGGCCCCTGGCTGACGGCGGCTGTCGTCGGCCAGGGGCCCGATGTCCTGAGCGCCCCGGGGGCGGTCCTGCCTAGCGCTCGACCAGGCGGTCGAACTGCGTGGTGGTGTGGCGCAGGTGGGCCACCAACTCGTCGCCCACGTGCGGCTCCTGGGAGTCCGACGGCACGAACAGGATCGACACCTGCATGTGCGGCGGCTCCGCGAACCAGCGCTGCTTGCCCGCCCAGACGAACGGCGACAGGTTGCGGTTGACGGTGGCTAGCCCCGCGCGGGCGACGCCCTTGGCCCGCGGCATCACGCCGTGCAGGGCCTTGGGGGCCTCCAGGCCCACTCCGTGCGAGGTGCCGCCGGCGACCACGACCAGCCAGCCGTCCGAGGCGACCTTCTGCTGGCGGTATCCGAACCGGTCGCCCTTGGTGACCCGGGTGACGTCGAGGACGGAGCCGCGGTACTCGGTCGCCTCGTGGTCGCCGAGCCACAGCCGCGTACCGATGCGGGCCCGGAAACGGGTCTGCGGGAACTGCTGCTGCAGCCGGGCCTGCTCCTCGGCGCGCAGATGGCTGACGAACATGGTGTGCAGCGGCAGCCGGGCCGCGCGCAGCCGGTCCATCCACGCGATGACCTCCTCGACGGCGTCCGAGCCGTCGGTGCGGTCCAGCGGAAGGTGCAGCGCAAAGCCTTCGAGCCGTACGTCCTCGATGGCGGAGCGGAGCATGCCGAGCTCCTCCTCCTTCACGCCGTGACGCTTCATCGAGCTCATGCACTCGATGACCACGCGGGCGCCCACCAGGGCGTGCACGCCATCCACCGAGGAGACCGAGCGGATGACACGGTCGGGCAGCGGAACCGGCTCCTCGCCGCGCCGGAACGGCGTCAGGACGAGCAGGTCGCCGCTGAACCAGTCCTTGATGCTGGCGGCTTCATACGTGGTGCCGACCGCGAGGATGTCCGAGCCGAAGCGGGACACCTCGTCCGAGAGCCGTTCGTGGCCGAAGCCGTAGCCGTTGCCCTTGCAGACCGGGACGATGCCCGGGAACTGGTCGATCACGGACTTCTGGTGCGCCCGCCAGCGAGCGGAGTCGACATAGAGGGTGAGCGCCATGGCCGTCCGGACCTTTCTGATGGCTGCGATGTGTCGGAGGTACGAGGAACGAGGTTACGCAAGCGGTCAGCGGCGCGACATATACATGTCCAGCGCCTTGTGGAGCAGCTTGTTGAGCGGGAAGTCCCACTCGCCGAGGTACTCGGCCGCCTCACCGCCGGTGCCCACCTTGAACTGGATGAGGCCGAAGAGGTGGTCGGTCTCGTCCAGGGAGTCGGAGATGCCGCGCAGGTCGTAGACCGTCGCGCCCATCGCGTAGGCGTCGCGGAGCATCCGCCACTGCATCGCGTTGGAGGGCCGCACCTCGCGGCCGATGTTGTCGGAGGCGCCGTAGGAGTACCAAACGTGGCCACCGACGACGAGCATCGTCGCGGCCGACAGGTTCACCCCGTTGTGGCGCGCGAAGTAGAGCCGCATCCGGTTGGGGTCCTCGGAGTTGAGGACCGTCCACATGCGCTGGAAGTACGACAGGGGACGCGGCCGGAAGTGGTCGCGCACCGCGGTGATCTCGTACAGGCGCTGCCACTCGGCGAGGTCCTCGTAGCCGCCCTGGACGACCTCGACGCCGGCCTTCTCGGCCTTCTTGATGTTGCGGCGCCACAGCTGGTTGAAGCCCTTGAGGACGTCGTCCAGCGAGCGGTTGGCCAGTGGCACCTGGAAGACGTAGCGCGGCTGGACGTCGCCGAAGCCGGCACCGCCGTCCTCGCCCTGCTGCCAGCCCATCTTCCGCAGCCGGTCGGCGACTTCGAAGGCACGCGGCTCGATGTGGGTGGCTTCGACATCGCGCAGGCGCTTCACATCGGGGTCCTGGATACCGGACTTGATGGCCGTCGAGTCCCAGCGACGGATGACGACCGGCGGGCCCATCTTCACCGAGAACGCGCCCTGCTGCTTGAGGTGCGCGAGCATCGGCTTCAGCCACTCGTCCAGGTTGGGCGCGTACCAGTTGATGACCGGGCCCTCGGGCAGGTACGCCAAGTAGCGCTTGACCTTGGGGAGCTGGCGGTAGAGGACCAGACCGGCGCCGACGAGCTCGCCGTTCTTGTCGAACCAGCCGAGGCTCTCCGAACGCCATTCCGTCTTCACGTCAGCCCACGCCGGGACCTGGCAGTGGCTCGCCGAGGGCAGGCTCTGGATGTACGCCAGATGCTGCTCACGGCTGATGGTCCTCAGGGTCAGGCTCATGCGGGGCGCTCCTCGGCAGGTGTGTCCCCATGGGTACAGGGGCTCCGGCTCTCGTGCCGAAGCCTACTGGGCCACAGGAGCGCCCCGGATGGCCGTACGGCGATGGGCCGTACGGCGATGGGCCGTACGGCCATCCGGTGGTGGCGGGTGCCGCGCGGCGGTCAGCCGCCGACGACACCGCCGAAGAGCCCGCCGTGGGCCATGCCGAGGAAGAACCCGACAGCGGATGCGCCGAGGCCGAGGATCAACAGGAATCGTTCTCGCGTCGTCGCCGAGATGAACTGGCCGTACGCGCCCGTGACGATGCCGACGAGGCCGGCCCACGAGCTGACCAGGTGGAGGTTGTAGAACCAGGCCGTGGTGAAGGCCAGCACGCCCAGGACGACCGTGACGGCCGCGAACGCGTCCTGGAGGGGATGGGGCTTGCCGTCGGTGGCGAAGAGGGAGACGGGGGCATTCGGTCGCACTGCTTGTGCCATGGGGCACCTCCTGGCGGAAGGCGGCGAAGGGTGACGCCGCACACACCCGATGTGTACAGATTGCGTCCCCTGCCCACTGGATTTCAACCGGAAGCGGGTCAACAGGTACTCTGGACGGTCTGCACCGGTGTCAGCCGTGCCCGCATGCCGTCCCGCTCCTCTCGGAGGGGGATTGTCAGTGGGGGCCGATACCGTTGCTTACGCATCACGACCCTCCTGCCACGGAACGACCGTGGCCGCTGAGTCCAAAGGAGGTGGGTTCCACATGCGTCACTACGAGGTGATGGTCATCCTCGACCCCGATCTGGAGGAGCGCGCTGTCTCTCCCCTGATCGAGAACTTCCTCTCCGTCGTCCGCGAGGGCAACGGAAAGGTTGAGAAGGTCGACACCTGGGGCCGTCGTCGTCTCGCCTACGAGATCAAGAAGAAGCCCGAGGGCATCTACACGGTCATCGACCTTCAGGCCGAGCCTGCGGTCGTCAAGGAGCTCGACCGTCAGATGAACCTGAACGAGTCGGTCCTCCGGACCAAGGTCCTCCGTCCCGAGACCCACTGAGCTTCCGCTCAGAGGTAATCGGGTCCGAGTAGCAACACAGCAGCCAGCAGCAATCCCCGCCGAGAGGTTCATCCATGGCAGGCGAGACCGTCATCACGGTCGTCGGCAATCTCGTCGACGACCCCGAGCTGCGCTTCACCCCCTCGGGTGCGGCCGTCGCGAAGTTCCGTGTCGCGTCGACTCCCCGCACCTTCGACCGTCAGACCAATGAGTGGAAGGACGGCGAAGGCCTGTTCCTGACCTGCTCGGTCTGGCGTCAAGCGGCGGAGAACGTCGCCGAGTCGCTCCAGCGAGGCATGCGCGTCGTCGTGCAGGGCCGGCTGAAGCAGCGGTCGTACGAGGACCGCGAGGGCGTCAAGCGCACGGTCTACGAGCTGGACGTCGAGGAAGTCGGCCCCAGCCTCAAGAACGCCACGGCCAAGGTCACCAAGACCACGGGTCGCGGTGGCCAGGGTGGGTACGGCGGCGGCGGTCAGCAGCAGGGCGGCGGCAACTGGGGCGGAGCCCCCAGCGGTGGCCAGCAGGCCGGCGGCGGTGCTCCCGCCGACGACCCCTGGGCCTCCAGCGCGCCGACCGGTGGCGGACAGCCGCAGGGTGGCAACGGCGGCGGTGGCGGCTGGGGCGGAAGCTCCGGCGGCGGCTACTCGGACGAGCCGCCCTTCTAGGGCAGCTCGTAACCCCCACTTCTTGATCACACAGGAGAAACACCATGGCGAAGCCGCCTGTGCGCAAGCCTAAGAAGAAGGTCTGCGCTTTCTGCAAGGACAAGACCGCTTACGTGGACTACAAGGACACGAACATGCTGCGGAAGTTCATTTCCGACCGCGGCAAGATCCGTGCCCGCCGCGTGACCGGCAACTGCACGCAGCACCAGCGTGACGTCGCCACGGCCGTCAAGAACAGCCGTGAGATGGCGCTGCTGCCCTACACGTCCACCGCGCGATAAGGGAAGGGTGACCGAAAAATGAAGATCATCCTCACCCACGAGGTCTCTGGCCTCGGCACTGCCGGCGACGTCGTTGACGTCAAGGACGGCTACGCTCGCAACTACCTGGTCCCGCGTGGTTTCGCGATCCGCTGGACCAAGGGTGGCGAGAAGGACGTCGCGCAGATCCGTCGTGCGCGCAAGATCCACGAGATCGCGACCATCGAGCAGGCCAACGAGGTCAAGGCCCGGCTCGAGGGCGTGAAGGTTCGTCTGGCTGTTCGCTCCGGCGACGCCGGCCGTCTCTTCGGCTCCGTCACCCAGGCCGACGTCGCTGCGGCGATCAAGGCTGCCGGTGGCCCGGACGTGGACAAGCGCCGCGTCGAGCTCGGTGCGCCGATCAAGACCCTGGGTGCTCACCAGGTGTCCGTGCGTCTGCACGCCGACGTTGTCGCGAAGCTTGGCGTCGAGGTCATCGCCGCCTAAGCGCTGCACAGCACAGCAGAAAGGGCCGTATCTCTCGGGGTGCGGTCCTTTCCGCTGTGTTTCACGTGAAACGGAGAGAGCCGAGGACTGCGTTTCACGTGAAACGTCATGTCGGCCGTTTCACGGGCCTCGGGGTCAGCGCGTCGCGCCGGTGACCAGCCAACGTCCGGAGCGGGCCCGCCAGCCGAGGGTCAGCATGCGGACCGTCATCATCAGAGCCATGGCCCACCATAGTGTGGTCAGCCCGCCGCCGAAGGTCGGCACGAGGAGCGCTACCGGGGCGAAGACGACCAGGGTCAGCAGCATGGCCCGGGCCAGATAGGGGCCGTCACCCGCGCCCATCAGCACGCCGTCGAGCACGAAGACGACGCCGGCGACCGGCTGGATGAGGGCGACGACGAGCAGAGTCGGCAGCAGGGTGCTCTGGACGGTCCGGTCGCTGGTGAAGAGTGGGATGAAGAGCGGGCGGGCCGCCACCACGAGCAGGCCGAGCAGTACTCCGAAGGCGACGCCCCACTCCACCATGCGGCGGCAGGCCTGCTTGGCGCCCCTTGCGTCGCCGGCGCCCAGATAGCGGCCGATGATCGCCTGCCCCGCGATGGCGATCGCGTCGAGGGCGAAGGCCATCAGATTCCACAGGGACAGGATGATCTGATGAGCGGCGATGTCGACGTCACCGAGGCGGGCAGCGACTGCGGTGGCGATCATCAGGACGGCTCGCAGCGAAAGCGTACGGACCAGGAGCGGTACGCCCGCCTGTGCGCTGTTCCGGATGCCCGCGGTGTCCGGCCGCAGAGAGGCGCCGTGCCGTCGGGCCCCGCGCACGACCACGGTGAGATAGACGGCGGCCATGCCGAACTGGGCGATGACGGTGCCCCATGCCGACCCGGCGATGCCGAGCCCTGCGCCGTAGACAAGGCCGAGGTTGAGCACGCCGTTGGCTGCGAAGCCGCCCATGGCGACGTACAGGGGCGTCCTGGTGTTCTGGAGGCCGCGCAGTACACCGGTCGAGGCGAGCACGACGAGCATGGCGGGAATGCCGAGGGCGGAGATGCGGAGATAGGTAATGGCGTACGGGGCCGCGGTGTCCGAGGCGCCGAAGAGGCCGACCAGCCAGGGAGCGGCGGGTAGTACGGCGGCGACGACTGCGGCGCCCAGGAGCAGGGCGAGCCAGATGCCGTCCATGCCTTGGCGGATCGCGGCCCGCAGATCGCCGGCGCCGACCCGGCGGGAGACGGCGGCGGTAGTGGCGTACGCGAGGAAGACGAAGATGCTCACGGCGGTGGTGAGCAAGGGGGCGGCAATACCCAAACCGGCCAGTTGCGGGGTGCCGAGGTGGCCCACGATCGCGCTGTCGGCCATCACGAAAAGCGGCTCGGCGACGAGGGCGCCGAAAGCGGGAACGGCGAGGGACACGATCTCGCGATCGTGTCGGCGCCGGGAAGCCCGCCGGTCGTTCTCCGGCGCCGCGGGGGCCTGTTTCATGGGGTCAATCTAATCTTCCACAGGTAATGGACGCAATGCATCTGTGATCCTTACCTCGGAGGTGGGGTCCGGTTCTTGCGCGCGCCGTTTGCCAAGATCTTGAGCCAGTCGGGAAAGTTTTTCGCCCCCACAGCCGGTGGATGGAGAAAGCGCAGGTCAGAGTGGTCGGCGGCGGGCGGCTATGACTTTGTCCACAGTGCTGTCCCCCGGTCCGTGCACAGGTTCCGGAGACTTCTCCACAGCATCCGGTCGTTCGTCCACATGCCCTGTGGATAACCAGATTGGCTGACGCCGCTCGCGGGCCTAACGTGGTCCGGCGCCCGACGCGCCGGAACCGGAGTCGGGCTTCTCGATTTGTCAGCGTCGTGCCGTAGAAAGAGTGGCACGGCTAGGTCCGCGGAGCGGACGGGAGGAGGTGGCCCGGTGAGCATTCCCGAGCCGTTGGACGAGCCCTGGGCCGAGACCGGTCCAAGTGACCGTCTGCCTGTTTCCCGCCAGCGCGGCGACAGCGAGGGCCGAGGCCGTGGTCGTGGCAGGGGCCGTGACGACCAGCACGACCGGGGCCAGGACGACTGGGACGGCGGGTCCTCCAGCTTCGAGCGAGTGCCCCCCCAGGACATCGACGCCGAGCAGTCCGTCCTCGGCGGCATGCTGCTCTCCAAGGACGCCATCGCGGACGTCGTGGAGATCATCAAGGGCCACGACTTCTACAAGCCCGCCCACGAGACCGTCTACACGGCGATCCTCGACCTCTATGCCAAGGGCGAGCCCGCCGACCCCATCACGGTCGCCGCCGAGCTGGTCAAGCGCGGCGAGATCACCCGCGTCGGCGGCGCCTCGTATCTGCACACGTTGGTCCAGTCGGTGCCGACGGCGGCCAACGCCTCGTACTACGCGGAGATCGTCCACGAGCGGGCGGTGCTCCGCAGGCTCGTCGAGGCGGGCACCAAGATCACGCAGATGGGATACGCGGCGGACGGCGACGTCGACGACATCGTCAACTCCGCGCAGGCCGAGATCTACGCGGTCACCGAGCAGCGCACCAGCGAGGACTACCTGCCGCTAGGCGACATCATGGAGGGCGCGCTCGACGAGATCGAGGCGATCGGCTCGCGCAGTGGCGAGATGACCGGAGTGCCCACCGGGTTCACCGACTTCGACTCGCTCACCAACGGGCTGCACCCCGGCCAGATGGTCGTCATCGCCGCCCGTCCCGCGATGGGTAAGTCCACGCTGGCGCTGGACTTCGCGCGGGCCTGTTCGATCAAGCACAACCTGCCCAGCGTGATCTTCTCGCTCGAAATGGGGCGCAACGAGATCGCGATGCGTCTGCTGTCGGCCGAGGCCCGGGTCGCGCTCCATCACATGCGCTCCGGCACCATGACCGACGAAGACTGGACGCGCCTGGCCCGCCGCATGCCCGATGTCTCCCAGGCGCCGCTCTACATCGACGACTCCCCAAACCTGTCGATGATGGAAATCCGCGCCAAGTGCCGGCGTCTGAAGCAGCGCAACGACCTCCGCCTCGTCGTCATCGACTATCTGCAGCTGATGCAGTCGGGCGGTTCGAAGCGAGCCGAGAGCCGTCAGCAGGAAGTCTCGGACATGTCACGAAACCTGAAGCTCCTCGCCAAGGAGCTTCAGCTCCCGGTGATCGCGCTCTCGCAGCTGAACCGTGGCCCCGAGCAGCGCACGGACAAGAAGCCGATGGTGTCCGACCTGCGTGAATCCGGCTCCATCGAGCAGGACGCGGACATGGTCATCCTGCTGCACCGTGAGGATGCCTACGAGAAGGAGTCGCCCCGCGCGGGCGAGGCGGACCTGATCGTGGCCAAGCACCGTAACGGCCCGACCGCGACCATCACCGTCGCCTTCCAGGGCCACTACTCACGCTTCGTGGACATGGCTCAGACCTGATCGGCCTCCGCGTAGGTTTCCAGTGGAAACGCGGGGTTGGTGGTCCGATGGGTACGTCGGTGGCCGCGCCGGTACGGCCGAGTGTTCGGCGGCGCAGCTCCTGAGGGCTCCTGAGGCCGTTGAATAATCCGGTGCCGTGCCACCGGCGGACGTTGCAGACTCGGCCCATGGCGGACATGAGGGCGTTCCAGGCCGCGGTCGACAACTGGGCGACCGGCGGTCCCGAGGGGGCGGCGCGCGATCTGGCGGAGAGCCTTGGCGCACGGACCGCGGTGCTGTTGGAAGGGCTGAGCGATCTCGCGGCCGTCGAGGCGCTGGCCGCACGGCGTGGCCGGGACCTGGCCGCCGAGGGGGTGTGTGTCGTGCCGATGGGCGGGGCGATGGGCGTCGGCCGCTATGCCGGGCTCCTCGGGCCGCCCGGCCTCGGTCTGCGCCTGACAGGACTGTGCGACGAGGGCGAAAGGGGCTTCTACGAGCGCGGCCTGACGCGGTCACAGGCACCGCTCCAGGACATCTACGTATGCACCGCGGATCTGGAGGACGAACTCATCCGCGCGCTCGGCACGGCAGGAGTCGAGGAGATCTTCCGCGCTGAGGGCGACATCCGTGCCTGGCAGCCCTTCCAGCGTCAGCCCGCACAGCGCGGCCGGCCCCGACATCGGCAGATGCGGCGCTTCCTCGGCACGAAGAAGGGCCGCAAGATCCGCTACGGCCGTCTTCTTGTCGAGGCTCTCGCACCGGACCGGACACCGCCCCCGCTCGATGGCCTCCTCGCCAGCCTGTGAGGCCGCGGGCCGTTTCCAGCGTGCTCGTCGGCGCACGAGCGCGGGCGCCCATCAGTTGACCGGGTGGCAACGGCTGGGCAGTCTCCAGCACGAGCCGCCTGCCCCTACCGGGAGACCTACGGATGGCTTCTCGCCTGCGCGCACTCTGTTTCGATGCGCACGACCCGCTCCGTCTCGCGCGCTTCTGGGCCGACCTTCTCGGATGGGAGACAGCTGAGGACTCCTCCGACGGAATCACCCTGCTTCCCAGCGATGACACCGGGTTCCGGCTTCGCTTCCTCCCGACCCACGAGCGGAAGAAAGGCCAGAACCACATGCACTTCGATTTGACGAGCACGTCCCTCGACGACCAGAAGCAGGTGGTGGAGAGGGCGCTCCGACTCGGCGCCCGGCACATCGACATCGGTCAACGCCCGGAGGAGGGGCATGTGGTGCTCGCCGACCCCGAGGGCAATGAGTTCTGTGTCATCGAGCCGGGCAACAGCTTCCTCGCCGAGTGTGGATTCATTGGAGCGCTGGCGGGCGATGGTTCGCAGGAGACCGGGTATTTCTGGAGCCGAGCGCTGGGCTGGCCACTGGTCTGGGACCAGGACCAGGAGACCGCGATCCGCTCACCGCACGGAGGTCCGAAGGTCACGTGGGGTGGCCCACCCCTGATGTCGAAGGCAGGGAAGGAACGGTTGCACTTCGACCTCGCTCCACCGGCCGGCAGTGACCAGCAGACGGAGATCGATCGGCTCGTCTCCCTCGGGGCAAGACGCATCGACATAGGCCAAGGGGACGTCGGCTGGGTGGTGATGGCCGACCCCGACGGTCACGAGTTCTGCGTGCTGACATCCCGATAGGCCTCAGGGGGGTGCATGAAGACAGGACCTTCGATGCAGCACGAGGGTTGTCGACAGGCCTGTACGAGCAGATCCGGATGACTGTGAGCATGGGCGACGGTCCGTGGTGCCGGCTGTGGCTAGCCTGGCGGAATGGAAGCAATCCTGGTCAGCGCGTGTCTGCGTGGGGTGCCATGCCGCTTCGACGGGCAGCACAAGGCGTCTTCGGGCATTGAGGAGGCAGTGGCGGGTCGCGAAGTCGTCTCCTTCTGCCCAGAGGTGGCCGGCGGGCTCGCGACACCGCGCCGGCCCGCGGAGCTGGTGGGCGGCGACGGGCACGATGTGCTCGACGGGACGGTGCGGGTCGTTGAGGACACGGGACGTGACGTGACCGCGGAGTTCGTGGACGGAGCACGGCGCGCACTGGCGGCGGCACGGCACGGAGGCTGCACGGAGGCGCTGTTGATGCCGCGCAGTCCGTCGTGCGGACGAGGTGTGGTCTACGACGGGTCATTCGCCGGGGAGTTGGTGCCGGGGGACGGGGTGACGGCGGCGCTGTTCGAGCGGAACGGGATCGCAGTGCGGCCCGCACCCGGAGTGTGAAGCGAGCCCGAGGCGGCTGGTTGCCTCAACCGGCCACGACCGTGAGCAGCATCGAGGGTGGTGGTTTCCTGTGGATGCCCGCCCTTTGCCGCCACGCTCAGCGAGCGCGGAGTCCGACATCCCCGCAGGACCCCGTGCTCATGAGGTCGTGGACCTGCACCGGGACGGCAGTCGACTCCGCTCGGAACGTAGCTGCCGCAGGCGGGTTCACCGGCCTCGGCCGGTGAACTACCGTCTCCGGGCATGAGCACCGAAGGCTGGCTGGCCGACACCCGCACGTCCTACGACACCGTCGCCGCCAGCTATGCGGACCAGTTGCGGGACCTCTTGGATGAAACGCCCTACGAACGCTCGGTCCTGGCACTGTTCTCCGAGCTTGTGCGAGCCACTGGCGGGGGCCCC
Source organism: Streptomyces sp. NBC_00212 (assembly GCF_045206365.1). NCBI lineage: Bacteria > Bacillati > Actinomycetota > Actinomycetes > Kitasatosporales > Streptomycetaceae > Streptomyces > Streptomyces sp. NBC_00212. The sequence goes on along the minus strand of NZ_CP108115.1, from coordinate 4,329,011 downwards.
GTCGCGGACGTGGGGTGCGGGCCGGGGCGGATCACGGCCCATCTACGAGGTCTCGGCATGGACGCGTTCGGGATCGACCTGTCGCCCGCGATGGTCGAGACGGCCCGGCGTGAGCATCCCGGCCTGCGGTTCGAGGTCGGTTCCATGACGGATCTGGAGCTGGCCGACGCCTCGGTGGCGGGCCTGGTGGCGTGGTACTCGCTGATCCACATTCCCGACGAGGAGGTCGGGCCGGTCCTTGCCCACTTCCAGCGGGTGGTGCGGCCGGGGGGCTTGGTGCTGCTCAGCTTTCACGTCGGGGACGAGTCGCGGCTGAAGACGCAGGGTTATGGGGGCCACGCGATGAAGGTCCACGTGCATCGACGTCAGCCGGCCCAAGTGTCCGCCTGGCTCGATGGCGCGGGCTTCACGGTAGAGGCGCAGATGACGCTCAGCTCGGCCGAGAGCCCGCTCGGGGGGATTCTCTTCGCGCGTCGCCGGACCGACAGTCGGCGGAGGGCAGTCGGCCACTGACATCCCGCTCCATCAACTGCCCCTGGGTTTCGGCGAGCTTGCCCACGTCAGCTCCATATGTTCCGGATCGAGGGAGGCGATGAGCCAGAGAGGTCGACTCCAGCGAAAAGAGGTCGACTGGACGCGGGCGCGCGGCTAGACCTGGGGCTATGACCTCATCGAGTTCGCCTGCATCACCGTCGCCCTTCGAAGAACTGCTGCCCGCCACGCGGCGCGGCCTCCTGCACCGCATCGCGGTGGCCCAGTCCGAGGGGAGGGCGCCCTCGCTCGTCGCGGCCGTGGTGCGGGACGGCCGGATGGTCTGGTCCGGATCACGTACCTCCGTCGACGGCCATGGCCCGGACGCCGACGTCCAGTACAGGATCGGCTCCATCAGCAAGACCTTCACCGCCGTATTGGTGATGAGGCTGCGTGACGAGGGGCTGATCGACCTCGGCGATCCGCTGGAGAAGCACCTCCCGGGCACCGCGGCGGGCGGGGCAACCATCGCCCAACTCCTCGCCCACACCGCCGGGTTGGCTGCCGAATCGCCCGCGCCGTGGTGGGAGCGGACGCCTGGCGGACTGCGCCCGGAGCTCGTCGATGTGCTGGGAGATCAGCCGCAGCTGCATCCCGCGGGCCGGGTGCACCACTACTCCAACCCGGGATACACGCTGCTCGGTTCGCTGGTGGAGGCGGTGCGCGGGGTGCCCTGGGAGGAGGCGCTGCGGACCGAGATCCTCGAACCGCTCGGCCTCCACCGCACGACCACGCAGCCGGTGCACCCCCACGCGGGCGGCTGGGCCGTGCATCCGTGGGCCGATGTGCTGCTGCCCGAACCGTCCGAGGACCTCGGTCTGATGGCCCCCGCCGGGCAGCTCTGGTCGACCGCGGCGGACCTTTGCCGCTTCGCCGTCTTCCTCGCCGAGGGCGACGATCGGGTGCTGAGCGCCGAATCGGTGGCGGAGATGCGCACTCCCGCCGTGGCGCCGGAGGCTGGTGGCTGGGACGGCGGATACGGGCTCGGCCTGCAGCTGGCTCGCTCCAGCGGCCGTGAACTCGCCGGGCACACCGGCTCGTTGCCCGGATTCGTGGCCGGTCTGTGGGTGAGCGTGGCGGACGGAGTGGCCGCCGTCGCGCTCGCCAATGCGACCTCAGGACCGATGTGCGGCACTCTGGCGGCCGATCTCGTACGGATCACAGCGGAGGCCGAGCCGCGCTTCCCGGAGCCCTGGCGCCCCCTTCCTGAGGTGGATGAGCAGCTCCTGGGGCTCACCGGACCGTGGTATTGGGGCACGACCGCCTACGGGCTGCGACTGACCGCCGACCGCGGGCTGGCTCTGGAACCGCTCCGTGGCGCAGGCCGGGCTTCTCGGTTCAAGGCTGTCGCCGATGGCGCCTGGTTGGGCCTCGATGGCTATTACCGGGGCGAGACGCTCCGTGCGGTGCGGCGGCCGGACGGCTCGGTGAGCCACCTCGACCTCGGATCGTTCGTGTTCACCCGTGAGCCGTACGGACCCGAGGCCGCGGCGGTGCCGGGCGGTGTGGACCCCGAGGGCTGGCGCGGGGTCTGACGTTTCACGTGAAACGGCCGGCGTAGGAATCTGCGGGTCTTTGTAGGCCGTGTTTCACGTGAAACACGGCCTACAACGGCTTCTTGAAGCCCACATGGGAGGCCTCGAACCCCAGCCGCTCATAGAACCGGTGAGCATCGGTGCGGGTGGCGTCTGATGTCAGCTGGACCAACTGGCAGCCCTGGCGCCCCGATTCATCGACGGCCCATTCGATGAGCCGGGTGCCGAGGCCACTGCCGCGCTCGGCGCCGTGAACGCGTACGCCCTCGATGACCGAGCGGGTCGATCCGCGCCGGGAGAGTCCGGGGACGACGGTGAGCTGGAGGGTGCCGACGACCTCGCCGCCGCGATCCGCGACCACCAGGTGCTGGTTCGGGTCGTCCGCGAGGCGGTCGAAGGCCGTGCGGTAGGGGGTGAGGTCGTCCGGCGACTCCCGTTGGGCGCCCAGCGGGTCGTCCGCGAGCATGGCCACGATCGCCGGGATGTCCTCGGGCCTCGCAGGCCTGATCACAAGATCACTCATGGGCTGGAGCGTACGCCCGGCTGCCCTAGACCGGGACGTGGAGCTCCTCGACCGTGCGGACCAGGGGCGCCAGTTCAGGGTTCTTCGCCGCTTCGTCCAAAGCCTCGCGCAGGGCCCTGTCGTTGGTGGGCCGGGCCTCGGCGAGCAGCGTGAGACCGGATTCGGTGACGTCGGTGTAGATGCCGCGCCGGTCGGTGTCGCAGAGGTACCGGGTCAGCAGGCCGCGGTCCTCAAGCCGGGTGACGAGGCGGGTGGTGGCCGACTGGCTGAGGACCACGGCGTCGGCGACCTGCTTCATCTGGAGGTGGCCGCCCGGGCCGCTGTGCTGGCGGCTCAGGACGTCGAGCAGCGAATACTCGCGCACGCTGAGATCGTGCCCCGACTGCAGAGCGCGCTCGATGTGGGCATCGATCTTGCCGTGCAGCAGGGAGAGCGCGCACCAGCCCTGGGAGAGGGCGGTGAGTGCGGGGTCCGTCGCGGCCATCTGTCCTCCTCCGGAGCGGCTTGTCATCAGGATAGTCCACGAGTGCAATAGCCAGCGCTTGCAATTAATCGGCGTCTGCAATTATTGTGGACGCCTGTAAGGCGCTCACGCAATCTCCTGGAAGGGCATCCCATGCCACTCGCGCTCCTAGCCCTCGCCATCGGGGCGTTCGGTATCGGCACCACTGAATTTGTGATCATGGGGCTGCTCCCCGAGGTTGCCGGCACCTTCGATGTCTCCATCCCCACCGCCGGATACCTGGTCAGCGGCTATGCGGTCGGCGTGATGCTCGGCGCTCCGCTGATGACCATCCTGGGCACGAAGATCACCCGCAAGCGGATGCTGATGCTGCTGATGGGCTTCTTCATCGTCGGCAACGTGCTCTCCGCGGTCGCGCCCGTCTTCGGGCTGATGCTGGCCGGGCGGCTCGTCGCCTCCCTCGCGCACGGCGCGTTCTTCGGAATCGGCTCGGTCGTCGCGGCCGATCTGGTCGCCCCCGAGAAGAAGGCCGGGGCGATCGCCATGATGTTCACCGGCCTGACCGTCGCCAACGTCGTGGGGGTGCCGATCGGCACACTCATCGGCCAGCAGGTCGGCTGGCGTGCGACGTTCTTCGCCGTCGCGGCACTCGGCGTGCTGGGCCTGCTCGGCGTCGCCAAGCTCGTCCCGGACATGCCGAAAGCCGAGGGCGTACGGCTGCGGCACGAGATCGCCGCGTTCCGCAACGTACAGGTGCTGCTCGCCATGGCGATGACCGTGCTCGGCTTCGGCGGAGTGTTCGCTGCGATCACCTACATCACCCCGATGATGACGAACGTCGCAGGATACGCCGACACCTCCGTCACCTGGCTGCTCGTCCTCTTCGGCCTCGGCATGGTCGCCGGAAACCTCATCGGCGGCCGGTTCGCCGACCGCGCGCTCATGCCGCTGCTCTACGTGTCCCTGTCCGGGCTCGCCCTGGTCCTGGCACTGTTCACGGTGGCTGCCCACGACAAGGCCGCGTCCGCGGTCGTGATCTTCCTCATCGGCGCTCTGGGCTTCGCGACCGTGCCCCCGCTGCAAAAGCGCGTCCTCGACCAGGCCGCGGGCGCACCCACCCTGGCCTCCGCAGTCAACATCGGCGCCTTCAACCTCGGCAACGCGCTCTCCGCCTGGCTCGGCGGCATCGTCATCGCGGCCGGCCTCGGCTACACCGCCCCCAACTGGGTCGGTGCCGTACTCGCCGCGTCCGCCGTCGTGCTCGCCTTCGTCTCCAGTGCGCTGGAGCGGCGTACGAACGCGGGCAGCCGGGTCGTCGCGGGCGCCGTTCCCGAGCCGGTTCGGGCCCACGCCGCGCACCACTGAATCAACTGTCAAGCACCATCAAGGAGTTACCCCCTCATGAGCGCCACCACCGTCGCCGTAGCCCCGCTCACCACCCAGGACGCGGAAGCCCTCGTTGACGCGGCCCGTTGCGCCGCAGAGACGGCCGGAGTCACCGTCGCGGTCACCGTCCTCGACGCGGGCGGCCATCTGCTCGCCTTCCGCCGGGACGACCGGGCCGTACTGATCGCCGGGGAGACCAGCACCCGCAAGGCGTACACGGCGCTCCAGCTGAACGCCCCGACCGCCGACCTGGTGGACGCGGTCCAGCCGGGCGGCCTGTTCCACACCCTGCCGACGGCTCTCGACCGGCCGCTCCTCTTCATCGCGGGCGGCGTTCCCGTTCACCGTGACGGCCGTCTGATCGGCGCGATCGGCGTGGGTGGCGGTGCCCCCGACCAGGACCACGCGTTCGCGAACGCGGCTGCGGAGGCCCTGGCCCGGCGTTGATCGTCCTTGCGTCCGTCCTCAAGTGCCTGCGGCGTCACGGCACATGGGGCGGACGATCGCACCTGTGCGCAGGCGGCTAGCCCGCGGCCACCGTCAGGGGTGCGAAGCGGCGGGTCCAGTCGCCCGGGAGAGCCGGGATGCCGTAGGTCATCACCGCGTTGAAGCCGACCGGCTCCATGCCCGAGGCCTTCAGCCAGGTCAGCAGGTCGTCGTGGCGTACATCGACATCCGTGCGCAGCGGGCGGTCGGTGCCGGCCGCGAGTGAGGCGACCAGAGCCTTCGCGGTCTCCGTGTCACGGGCGATCAGCGGGCCCACCACATGAGTGTTCATGTTGGGCCAGGCGGCCGCGAACCCGGTCAGCCCGGCTGAGTCCTCCGAGACCCGCAACTGGTCGCAGAAGGCCGGCAAGCGGGTGATCATGTGTGTGCGGTCCTGCCCGAACACCTCGGCGTCGAGCCGCAGGATCTTGGGCAGGTCATCGGCGGTCGCGGGGCGGGTCGCCACCGACGGGGCAGGGCCAGACGGCCGGAAATGACCCCTGACCATCTCGGCGCGACCGGTCGCCTCGAAGCCGAGCTCCTCGTACAGTGGGCGCCCGTTCGGGGTGGCGTGCAGGGTGAGCGGAGTGCCCTCCAGCTCCCGCAGCACGTGCTTCATCAGACGGCGTCCGACGCCCTGCCGGGCGAAGCGCTCGGCCACCAGAACCATGCCGATGGCCGAGAGACCCGGACCGTACGAGGTGACGACGCACGCGGTGACCAGGCCCTTGCCGTCCGGGGCGTCGATTCCGTATCCGGTGCCCGCCGCGAGCAGGAGCCCCCACTTGTGCTCCTCACGCGGCCAGCCCCGGTCCTCGGAGAGGTCGGCGCAGGCGATGAGGTCTTCGGTGGTCAGGCGGCGCAGGGGAAGCTCGGCGAGCGGTGAGGGCATGTGGGTCAGGTTGTCTGACGCACCGGCGCGGCGTCCACCGCTTTCCGGTTCTCGGCACGGTACTTCCGGCCACGCTTCGTCAGCCCCCACGGCTTGAGCACCGAGATCGCCGTCATGAAGAAGTACGCGCTGGAGGAGATGACCGGGGCGGCCACCAGGCTGGTGTCGGGCACGCCGGCCGCGGCCGCACCGTTGATCTCGGGCCGCAGCAAGAAGGCCGACAGACAGAGAGTGATCAAGGTCAGCCAGAACTTGATCCAGACCCAGCGGTGCCGGGCGAGCCCCCACCGGGTGCCCAGCGACAGCACGACGCCGGTACCCAATGTCAGCAGGGCAATGGGCAGCACCAGCCAGTCACCGAAGACCTTCATGGCGCGGTACGCGGCCTCGGTCATGGTGGCGGAGTCCGTGGTGTAGGCGGTGATGCCGAGCGCGAGCAGCCCGATGGTCAGGCCCAGCCAGCTCACGGAGACCGCGACATGAGCCACCAGCCAGCCGCGACGGACGGGCCGCCGGAGATGTTTCACGTGAAACGGCGTGCGGCTCGTGCGGCCGGATGCGGGGCGAGAAGGATGTTTCACGTGAAACAGCGTGCCGGTGCGGGCACACGTCAGGCGTCCGACAGGGGGAGTAACCCCACGTACTAGCCTCGGCGTACATGGCGACACTTCACCTCTTCGACCTCGACGGAACGCTCATGCGAGGCTCCGCCGCACCGGTCGAGATATCCCGGCAGCTCGGACTGCTCAGCGAGATCGGCGAGCTGGAGCGGGAGCTGTCCACAGGCCGGATCGGACCGCCCGAGTACGCGGTGCGCGTGCACGCACTGTGGTCCGGGCTCACCGAGGTGCATGTGGCGGCCGCCTTCGCGGCCGCCCCCTGGCTCATCGGAATCCAGGACGTCTGGCGGGAGATCCGTGAGCGGGGCGACTACTGCGCCGTCATCTCGCTTTCCCCGTCCTTCTTCGTGGAGCGGTTGCTCGCCTGGGGCGCCCACGCCGCCCACGGCTCCGTCTTCCCGGACGTGCCGTTCACGCGTCCCGTGGACCCGGCCGGGATTCTCAGCCCGGCCGCCAAGGTGAGCGTCATGAGCCGGCTGTGCGCCGAGTTCGGAGTCGGGCCGCGGAACTGTGTGGCGTACGGGGACTCGATGTCCGACGTGGACCTCTTCGCGGCGGTGCCCGTGTCGGTCGCGGTGAACGCGGACCACCATCTCGTGGGACTCGCCACGCATACGTACGCGGGCGACGACCTGCGCGAGGCCTACGCGCTGGTGCGCGCCGCGGGGTGAGCGGACCCGGCTAGCCCAGGTCGGGTGCGTGCATGGCCCGCACGCCCTCGATGTTGCCGTCCAGGTAGTGCCTGAGGGACAGCGGGACGAGGTGCACCGAGGCGATGCCGACGCGGGTGAACGGAATGCGGACGATCTCGTACTCCCCGCACGGCTCCTCGATCTCGGGGCCGTGCCGCAGTGAGGGGTCCATGGAGTCGAGGCGGCAGACGAAGAAGTGCTGCACCTTCACGCCGGTCGCGCCGCCGTCGGCCCCGATGTGCTCGACGGTGTCGACGAAGCAGGGCACCACGTCGGTGATCTTCGCGCCGAGTTCCTCGTGCACCTCGCGGTGCAGGGCCTCGACGACGGTGGAGTCCTCGGGTTCGACGCCGCCCCCTGGGGTGAGCCAGTACGGATCCATGCCGGGCTTGGTGCGCTTGATCAGAATCAGGTCGTCGCCGTCGAGCAGAACGGCTCGTGCGGTGCGCTTGACCACTGGACGTACGGTCATGGGAGAAATGTGGCCCGAAGGGGCCCCTGCGAAACTCCCCGGGCCTCCCCCGCCGCTTCTCAGGCCCAGTTGACCGCAGCGCGCAGCAGCCATTCCTGCGCCCGCGCGATGTGCGCGAAGCCGAGTGTGCCGGTGCGCACCGCGAGGAAATAGGTGCGCAGCGGCGGCACCGGAGGGTCGAGGAGTGCCACCACCCGGCCCTCCTCCAGGGCCGTCTCGCACAGGTAGCGCGGCAGCACCGCGAGGCCCGCGCCGGCCGCGACGGCAGCCAGGACCGCCCGTAGGTCGGGGGCGACGACCGCGCCCGCGGCGGCCGGTTTGGCGTCGAACACCGACGCCCAGTAGCGCGTCACCAGCGGCAGCGACTCGTGGACCTCCACGACCGGTATGGGCTCCAGGACCTCGGCCCCGCCGTGGCGCAGCGCGCCCGGGCCGAGCCGTGCCGCCCAGCGCACCCCGGCGACCAGCACGTGTTCCTCGTCGCACAGCGGAGTCGAGGACAGCAGCCGGCCGCGCGGACGGGCGGTGGTGATGGCCAGATCGTGATGTCCGGCGGCCAGGCCCTCCAGGGTCTCCTCGGCATTGCCGAAGGAGGCCCGCAGCGCGAGGCCCTGCGGGAGGAGCCGGGTGAGCGCGGGCAGCGCGCGCAGCGAGGTGAACTCCGGCGGACCGGCCACGTGCAGGGTGCGCAGGCCCGGCTCCTCGCTGAGGCCGGCCTCAGCGATCTCGACGAGCGCGTCCAGGTGCGGCGCGGCCCGCTGGGCCAGCTCGTCGCCGATGGTCGTCGGAGTCACCCCGCGCGCCTGGCGCAGGAAGAGGGGGCGGCCCAACTGCCGCTCCAGAGTGCGTATCTGGCTGGTCACCGCGGGCTGCGAGAGCCCGAGCAGCGCCGCGGCCCGGGTGAAGGAGCCGGCCCGGTGCACGGTGACGAACGTACGCAGCAGGGCGAGATCCATGCTGTGCCCTCCGTCCTGAACTGCCTCACGACGTCCCCGGCCGGACACAACTATAAATATGTCGATAGGTCTCTGTCGCTACCGTGATTGGACACTGACGCACAGTCAACTAGCCTTGTCCGAGCGGTTCTTGGCGCGCGAGAACCGGGGCGGTCCGAGCCATGAGGGGGGAGGCTCGGACCGTCCGTCTTGCGTAGGGGATCTGGCTGCGGGTTCCTTGCAGAGGGCTTCGCGGAACGCCTGTAGGCAGAACCGGGCGGTCTCACCCCGCCGCCCCCGCCTCGTCCAGCGCGCGTTCCACGTCCGCGATCAGGTCCGGGGCGTCCTCCGCGCCGACCGAGAAGCGGATGAAGCCCTCGGACACCGCGTCGCCGCCCCAGCGGCCGCGGCGTTCGGCCGTGGAGCGGACGCTGCCGAAGCTCGTGGCGTCGTCGACCAGGCTCAGTGACGCCAGGAAGCGTTCGGCGAAGGCGCGGTCGGGGAGGTCGAAGGAGATCACACAGCCGAAGCGCCGCATCTGTGCCGAGGCCAGGCGGTGGGAGGGGTCCGAGGGCAGGCCCGGGTAGCGCAGGCCCGTCACCTCGCCACGCTTGGCCAGTGCCTCGGCCAGGGCCAGGGCGTTCGCGGCCTGCCGGTCGGCGCGCAGGTGCAGGGTCGCGAGGGAGCGGTGGGCCAGCCATGCCTCCATCGGACCGGGGATCGCCCCGACGACCTTGCGCCACGTGCGTACCCGTGCGGCGAGGTTTGGATCGCGGCACACCACATAGCCGAGCAGAAGATCGCCGTGCCCGGTCAAGCCCTTGGTGCCGCTGGCGACCGCGAAGTCCGCGCCGAGTTCGAGGGGACGCTGCCCGAGCGGCGTGGCCAGTGTGTTGTCGACCGCCACCAGCGCGCCCGCGTCGTGCGCGGCCCGCGCGAGACGGCGTACGTCGCACACATCGAGCCCCGGATTGGAGGGGGTCTCGATCCACAGCAGCTTCGCGCCGTCCAGGTGGGCCAGTTGGGCGTCGCCGGCCGTCGGCGCGGTGCGCACCTCGATGCCGTACGCCTCCAACTGCTCGCGGACCAGCGGCAGGGCCTGATAGCCGTCGTCCGGCAGGACCACCGTGTCGCCGGAGCGCGCCTGGGAGAGCAGCACGGCCGAGATCGCCGCCATCCCGGAGGCGAAGACGATCGCCTCGGCGCTCTCGTCGGGGGACTCCAACTCGGCTATGGCCCGCTCCAGATGGGTCCACGTCGGATTGGTGTCGCGGCCGTAGGTGTACGGTCCGGTCGCCTCGCCGGGCAGATGGAAGTGGGCGGCGAACACCGGCCCGGGCAGGGTGGGTTCAAAGGCCACCGGCTCGGGAAGCCCGGCGCGTACCGATCGAGTGCCCTCACCTGTCATGCCGCACGCTCCATTTCGTTGCGGACGGCGTCGAGCAGGCCCTCGCTCGCTGCCTCCGCCATCTCCAGACAGTCCTCGAAACCTTCACGACCGCCGTAGTACGGATCGGGAACTTCCAGGCCCCCGGCCGCATTGGGGTCGTACGAGCGCAGCAGCCTCACCTTGGCGGCCTCGGCCCGGGTCGGTGCGAGGCGGCGCAGCTCCCGCAGGTGGCCCTCGTCGAGCGCGATCACCAGATCGAGCCGGGAGAACCAGGAGGCGTGGAACTGCCGTGCCGTGTGGGACGTTTCATAACCGTGCTCGTCGAGCACCGAGACGGTGCGCGGGTCGGCCGGGTCGCCCTCGTGCCAGCCTCCGGTGCCCGCGCTCTCCACCGAGACCAGGCCCGCGAGCCCGGCCCGCGCCACCTGGGCCCGGAAGACGGATTCGGCGATCGGCGAGCGGCAGATGTTGCCCGTGCAGACGAAGCAGACGGAATAGGGGGTGGCCAACGCTCAGTCCTTGTCGTCGGGCAGGACGACGTGCATCGCCCAGGACACGACCGAGATGATCAGGGCGCCGACCACGGCGGTCCAGAAGCCCTCGACGTGGAAGCTGAGGTTCAGCTTGTCGGCGAGCCACGAGGTGAGGAGCAGCATCAACGCATTGATCACCAACGTGATCAGGCCGAGCGTGAGGATGAACAGGGGGAACGACAGGAACTTCACGACGGGCTTCACGACGAAATTCACCACGCCGAAGACCAGCGCGACCAGAACCAGCGTCAGCGCCTTCTTGCCGGTGTTGTCACCGGTCAGAGTGATGTTCTTCACCAGCCAGATGGCGACCGCCAGAGCGGCCGCGTTGGCGATCGTCTTGACTACGAAATTCTTCATGGGTCTGATCGTGGCAGACCTGATCGGCACAAGCGCAGGGGCAGAGGCGATGAAAGATTTCCGGCTCGACGAGTTGGAGGCGGAGCGGGCCGCCAACGACGGGGCGTATCTGCAGTTTCTGCGCGAGCGGAACATGTCGGCGGGGCTGTACGCCTTGGACGCCGGCGCGCACGACCCTCAGTCCCCGCACGCCCAGGACGAGATCTACTTCGTGGTCAGCGGCCGCGCCTCGATCACTGTGGGCCTGGAGACGACGCAGGTCGCGCGGGGCAGCGTGGTCTATGTGCCGGCCGGGGTGGCGCACAAGTTCCATCACATCACCGAGGATCTGAGGGTTCTGGTCGTCTTCTCTCCGCCCGAGAGCTGAGGGTTGCCCCCGATTCTCCCTAGGGGTTCGGTCAGGGGAGTTCAAGGGCTGCGACGGCCCCGCTCGGCACCCTCTCGCCCCTAGCATCGAGAGTGTCGAAAGCACAGAACTCGTGAACTGACAGAAATGCCGACAGAAAGAGGTAAGGACGATGGCCGCACGGGAGATATTCGCGGGGATGCCCTGGTGGGTGAAGTGGGTCGCCGTGCCCGTCATCGCCCTGGTCGTGTTCGGCGGCTTGATCGCGAGCGTGGTGGGCTTCCTGTTCGGGCTGCTCTTCAAGGTCCTGGTCTTCGTGGCCCTGGTCGGCGGACTGATCTACCTGGTGCGCAGGTTCATGTCGTCCTCGTCCTCCTCGCACAGCGACTGGTAGCCGGGCCCGGGCGGAACACGTCATTCCGCCCGGAGCCCGCACCGGGCCGGACCAAGGCCCGGACAGATGCGGCGAGCCGCGTCCGGGGCGTGGGGGGATTAGCCCGGCCGGGGGAACGGACCTGGCCAAACCCCCTTCCGTCACGAGGTCGGCCATTAGAGTGGCAAGCCCCTGCCGCCCCTTGGGAGCCACGGGTCCTGACCGCATCCGAGTGCCGGTCCGACCGGCCCGTGCCAACGCCCCGGGGACCGCGGCGGGCGCGCGGGGGTGGCCCCCGCGGGCGGGCGTGCTGCCCGTCGGCACGCCTGGGGGTGACCTGTGGCAACGGCTTCGAATGCCGCCGTTCCTACCCTGATCGGCTCGGTCCAGCGGGCCCTGCGCCTGCTGGAAGCAGTGGGCTCCCACGCGGACGGCGCCCCCGCCAAACAGCTGGCGCGCGAGGCCGGACTGCCCCTGCCCACCGCGTACCACCTGCTGCGGACCCTGACCCACGAGGGCTATCTGCAGCGCGAGCACGGGGTGTTCGTCTTCGGTCCGGCGGCCGAGCGGCTGGCGAGCGGCGGAGCCCTGCAGAATCGTCGCAGCAAGATCACCAAATCGCTGGCCCGCTGGCGGGACTCCATCGGGGTGCCCGTCTACTTCGCTGTTTATCGCGAGGGTGAGATCGAGGTCGCCGGTGTTGCCGACACCCCTGCCGCGCCCGCTGTCGAGGAGTGGGCCGACTTCCGCGAGACCGGGCACGCCCACGCGATCGGCCAGTGCCTGCTCGGCCAGCTCGACGAACGCACCCGCGAGGACTACCTGGACCGGCACCCGGTCGAGGCGATCACGCCCTACACCGTGCGGGACCGGCGCGCCCTTTCGGACCGGCTGGCGGCTACGGAGCGTATGCAACCCGTCGTCGAACGGCAGGAGTACGCCCTGGGTACGGTCTGCGCGGCCATCCCCGTCACGGTCGGCTCCGGCGCCGCGACCATGGCCATTTCCGTACCCCTTGACCAGCAAGAACGCCTGCTGCCCGCCATTGAGCGGCTGCGCGGCGAAGTGGGAAGCCTCCTTCGTTCGGACGTGTTGTCTATCAGTATCTGAAAACTCACTCCTTGTGATCTGCTACTGCTTCCAGCACGATTGCGTCAAGAGGGCCATGGGGGATCATTCCTGGCCAGTTCCGGCTAAAGCGGGGTTCATGAGATGCGTGAATCGGTTCAGGCAGAAGTGATGATGAGCTTCCTCGTCTCTGAGGAGCTTTCCTTCCGGATCCCGGTGGAGCTGACGTACGAGGCGACGGATCCTTACGCGGTGCGCATGACCTTCCACCTTCCCGGCGACGCGCCCGTCACCTGGGCATTCGGCCGTGAGCTGCTGCTCGACGGCATCAACGGGCCTGCCGGGGACGGTGATGTGCGGGTCGAGCCCAGCGAGCCCGAGGAGCTTTCCGATGTGCACATCCGGCTCCGGGTGGGCGACGACCGCGCCGTCTTCCGGGCCGGCGCCGCGCCCCTGGTGGCCTTCCTCGACCGCACCGACAAGCTCGTACCGCTGGGCCAGGAGTGGACGCTCGGGGAGTTCGACGAGCATCTGGAGGACGCGCTCGGGCGGATCCTCGCCGAGGAGAACGCAGGCTGACCGGCTACTTCTTGCGCCGGTGGCCGCCTCCGCCGCGGACCGGACTGAGGCGTTGCGACGGGCGGGCCTCGGCGGCCGGCCGGTCCGCGGACACCACCAGGGCGGCGAGTGCCGTGGTCAGCGGCACCGAGGCGACCAGGCCGATCGACCCGACCAGCGTGCGGACGATCTCCTCGGCGACCAGCTCGCTGTTGGCCACCGTGCCCACGCTGCTCTGCGCGATCGAGAACAGCAGCAACAGGGGCAGCGCGGCGCCCGCGTAGGCGAGCACCAGGGTGTTGACCACCGAGGCGATGTGGTCGCGGCCGATCCGGATGCCCGCCCGGTACAGGCCGCGCGGGCCCATCGTCGGGTTCGCCTCGTGCAGCTCCCACACCGCCGATGTCTGAGTGACCGTCACATCGTCGAGCACGCCGAGCGAGCCGATGATGACGCCGGCGAGCAGCAGGCCGGACATGTCGATGTTCGGGTAGAGGCCGTGGATCAGGCCGGTGTTGTCGTCGGTGTTGCCGGTGAGCGAGGCCCAGCCGATGAAGAGCGAGCCGAGCAGCCCGATCAGCATCAGCGAGACGAGGGTGCCGAGGACGGCGACGGAGGTGCGTGCGGACAGGCCGTGGCACATGTAGAGCGCGATCAGCATGATGGCGCTCGCCCCGACCACCGCCACGAGCAGCGGATTGGAGCCCTGCAGCACCGCCGGGAGGATGAACAGCGTCAGGATGGCGAACGAGACCACCAGGGCGACCAGCGCCATCACCCCGCGCAGCCGGCCGACGACCACGACGGCGAGCGCGAAGATCCCGGCGAGCAGCGCCATGGGGACCTTGCGGTTCACGTCGGTCACCGAATACTGCAGGTCATGGGGTGCGTCGGGGGCGTACGCGACGATCACGCCCTGGCCCGTGTGCAGCTGGCGGGGCGAGTCGGGCTGGACGATCTCGGTGAAGGTGCGGCCCTTCTCCTTGCCCGAGGTGACCTCGACCGTGGCCTTTCCGCACAGCCCCTGCTGAGCGTTCCTGGCCTGCTGCCCCTCGGCGGTGGAGGTGTCTCCGTTCGACGGAGTCTGACCGGCGTTGACCGACTTGCAGTCCACCTTGTCCACTTTGATGACCTTGGCCTGCTGGGTCTGGCGGTCGAAGCCGACGCCGGTGCGCTGGTGCGAGGGGGCGCCGCCCGGCCAGAGCACCACGAGACCCACAAGTACCGCTGTGGAGAAAGGAATCAGCACCGCGGCGATGACTTTGCGCAGGTGCTTGGAGACGGGGGCCGCGGGGCCGTGGCTGTGCGAGTGGCCGTGCCCGTGGCCGTGTCCGCCGTGCTGTCGCGGAAGGTGCGGTTCTGGTGAGGTCACCGCCCGATCATCGCAAGAACCGAGGGGGCCCTCTGTTCAGCGCGCCAGTGATGACGCTAGCGTGGTGACACCTTTGCACACGCGGGAGCTCGGAGCACCGGGCTGAGAGGGCGCTGAAATCCGTACGAACCGTACGGGAATCGCTGCGCCGACCGCCGAACCTGTTACCGGGTAATGCCGGCGTAGGGAGTAGGTCTCATGACCATTCAGGATGCACGCACGCCTGCCTCCAGCACTGAGGAGAGCGGGAAGTCCATCGGCTGGCACAAGGGGTACGTGGAGGGTTCGCGCCCCGACCTCCGGGTGCCGGTCCGCCAGGTGCACCTCACCAACGGCAAGGCCGTGACGCTGTACGACACGTCGGGGCCGTACACCGACCCGAACGTCGAGACCGACGTCCGCCGCGGTCTCGCCCCGCTCCGGGAGAACTGGATCATCGGGCGCGGCGACACCGAGGAGTACGCGGGCCGGCCGGTCCGCCCCGAGGACGACGGCATCAAGCACACCTCGCCGCGCGGGGGCCTCAAGAACCTCGACGCGGTCTTCCCGGGCCGCCCGCGCCAGCCCCGCCGGGGCCGCGGCGGCCAGGCCGTCACGCAGCTCGCGTACGCACGCCGCGGCGAGATCACCCCGGAGATGGAGTACGTCGCGATCCGCGAGAACGTCTCCCCCGAGGTCGTCCGCGAGGAGATCGCGGCGGGCCGCGCCGTGCTGCCCGCCAACATCAACCACCCCGAGATCGAGCCGATGATCATCGGCAAGCGGTTCCTGGTGAAGGTCAACGCCAACATCGGCAACTCCGCGGTCACCTCCTCCATCGAGGAGGAGGTCGACAAGATGACGTGGGCCACCAAGTGGGGCGCGGACACGGTCATGGACCTCTCCACGGGCCGCAACATCCACACCACCCGTGAGTGGGTGCTGCGCAACTCCCCCGTCCCCATCGGCACGGTGCCGCTGTACCAGGCCCTGGAGAAGGTCGACGGCCGTGCCGAGGAGCTGACCTGGGACATCTACAAGGACACGGTCATCGAGCAGGCCGAGCAGGGCGTCGACTACATGACGGTCCACGCCGGCGTGCTGCTGCGGTACGTGCCGCTGACCGCCCGCCGCAAGACCGGCATCGTCTCGCGCGGCGGTTCGATCATGGCCGCCTGGTGCCTGGCGCACCACAAGGAATCGTTCCTGTACGAGAACTTCGAGGAGCTCTGCGAGATCCTCGCGGCGTACGACGTCACGTACTCGCTCGGCGACGGCCTGCGCCCCGGCTCCATCGCGGACGCCAACGACGAGGCCCAGTTCGCGGAGCTGCGCACGCTCGGGGAACTCAACACGATCGCCAAGCGTCACAACGTACAGACGATGATCGAGGGCCCGGGACACGTCCCGATGCACAAGATCAAGGAGAACATCGACCTCCAGCAGGAGATCTGCGAGGAGGCCCCGTTCTATACCCTGGGGCCGCTGACCACCGATGTGGCGCCCGCCTACGACCACATCACCTCCGGCATCGGTGCGGCGATGATCGCCTGGTGGGGCACCGCGATGCTCTGCTACGTCACGCCCAAGGAGCACCTCGGCCTGCCCAACCGCGATGACGTGAAGACCGGCGTCATCACGTACAAGATCGCCGCACACGCGGCGGACCTGGCCAAGGGGCACCCGGGCGCGCAGGAGTGGGACGACGCGCTCTCGGACGCCCGGTTCGAGTTCCGCTGGGAGGACCAGTTCAACCTGGCCCTCGACCCGGACACCGCCCGGGAGTTCCACGACGAGACGCTGCCCGCGGAGCCGGCCAAGACCGCGCACTTCTGCTCGATGTGCGGCCCGAAGTTCTGCTCGATGAAGATCTCCCAGGACATCCGGCGCGAGCACGGCGGGGACCTGAAGTCCGACGAGATCGAGGCCGGGATGGCGGAGAAGTCCAAGGAGTTCGCGGACGCGGGCAACCGGGTCTATCTGCCGATCGCCGACTGAGGCGATGCGGTCTTCGCGCTGCCCCGGGAGCGACCGGCTCCCGGAGCGGCGCCGCCCCACGGCCTAGTCCGGCTGGTGCTCGGGGCCCCCGAAGTCGGGGCTGGTGAAGTCCGGGCTGGTGAAGCTTGGGTGGCTGGTGGGGGAGCCGCCCTCGTCGGGGCTGTCGAAGCCCGGGCGGTCGTAGCCGAGGGTGGGGATGCGGCCGATCGGGCGGCGCGGGGCCGGGGCTCCGGGATCGACGCTCGGGTCGGCCAGCGCGTCGCGCAGGAACGGGTAGATGCCGCGTTCGAGCAGGGCGTGGCGCCAGGCCTCGCGGGCGCGGGCGAACTCCTGGGTGCGCTCGTCGGGCGCGTCCGCCTCGCTCTCCTCGTCGATGGCCACGACCTGCGTCGCGCCGTTGCGCACCGCGGTGATCAGCAGTCCGACGGCGGCGGCGAGTATCGCGGCGGCGGTCAGCGCGCCGAAGAACCAGCCCGCCGTCAGCATGGTGTCGGCGAAGGCCGGCACCGGGTTGAGCATCTTCAGGATGTAGCCGACCAGCAGGAAGATCGCGGCGGCGGTGCCGGCGAGCACCGGGGCGAGCACGGCGACGACCGCGCCGATGCCCGCGCCCGAGGGCTCCAGGCCCACGCCTTCGGCGGCGGTGAGGACGGTGTCGCGCGCGGCGGCCCCGGAGGGCGAGCGCAGTTCTTCGCGCGCCTTGACGTAGTTCTCGTACTCGGCGGCGGCCCGCTCGGTGACGAACGTACCGGCGGCGAGCACCATGGTGCGCAGTTGCACGGCGTTGAGGCGGTCGCCGATACCGGACAGCTCGGGCCGTTCATGCGCGGTGCGCAGTGCCTCGTCGAGAATCCGCTCGAACTCCGGGCGGTCCTCGGCGAGCAGGTGCGGAGCGCTGTTCATGTGCATCCCCCGATGCTCCGTAGGGCCGGGAAGCCCGCCTGATGAACGGGCAGTTGGGCGGAAACGGAGGAGAGCCTGCTACGGATAACCCGATGGTAGAGCCGCTACGGCACGGGGTGACAGGGTGTTTCCGGAAATGGCATACCCGGCGCTTTGCAGAACGCCTTCCCGGTCAACCGTCAGTCATGCAACGGAAGTTGCTGGACCAGCAGTTTTCCGGCCATGGTCACGCCGCCGTCCATGGCGATGGCAAGACCGTCGGCGTACACGTGCGGACCCTCGACCACCGGGCGCGAGTCCTCCTCGCCGTCCTCCGTGCCGACCTCGCCGAGCAGATACGGAATGGGGCTGTGGCCGTGCACGACCCGCTGCCCGCCGTACGCCGAGAGCAGCTCGCGAGCGGCCTGCGGGCCCGATTCGTCGCGGAAGGCGAAGCGCTTGGTGAACTTGCGGAACAGGTCCCAGCACTCGTCGGCGTCGCCCCGGTTGAGGATGGCGTGGACGGTGTCGTTGACCGCCTCGATGGAGTCGCCGTAATCCAGATAGGCGGTTGTGTCGGAGTGCATGAGCAGGTGGTCGTCCTCCTGCTCGATGGCGTCGAGCCGGGACATCCACTGCAGGTGTACGTCCTGGAGCCGGTCCATGTCGGCCTTCTGGCCGCCGTTGAGCAGCCAGGCGGCCTGGAAGGTGGCGGTGCCCGCACCGGAGTTGACCGGGGTGTCCGCGAACCGCTTGGCGCCGATGAGCAGCAGCTCGTGGTTGCCCATGAGGGCCTTGCAGTAGCCGCCGGCGGCCGCGGCCTCGGCGGACAGCCGCATGACCAGGTCGATGACGCCGATGCCGTCGGGGCCCCGGTCGGTGAAGTCGCCGAGGAACCAGAGGCGGGCGGTGCCCGCGGCCCAGTTGCCGGACTCGTCGATGAGGCCCTGCTCGCGCAGGGCGGCCAGGAGTTCGTCGAGGTAGCCGTGCACGTCGCCGACGACGTACAGCGGGCCGGGGCCCTCGGACGCCTCGGGGGCGACGGGTTCGACCGTCGGCAGCTTGACGGTGTCCCCCCGGTGGATCACCGGGAGGTCGCGCGCGGTCGGCGTGTAGCCCTCGGGGGGCTCGTCATCCGAATAGGTGGTCACGCCGGGCTCCGGAGCGGACGCGAAGGGCGCGGGTGCCTCCGGGTGACCGGCCGGCGGCTCCTGGCGGAAGACGTGCACCACCGGCTCCGGCCGCTCAAGAGGTTCCTCCGGCGGTGGCACGGGGGTCTGTTGCGCGTACGGCGGCACCCGGAAATCACGCAACGTCTCCGTCCGCACGGGTCCCTGACCGGCCCCCTGAGTCATCGACCCCTCCACCACCGTCGCGCCGCCGTACACCGTGGGAGCCGCCAGGTCGGGCGGGGAT
Source organism: Streptomyces sp. NBC_00212 (assembly GCF_045206365.1). Taxonomy (NCBI): domain Bacteria; kingdom Bacillati; phylum Actinomycetota; class Actinomycetes; order Kitasatosporales; family Streptomycetaceae; genus Streptomyces; species Streptomyces sp. NBC_00212. The sequence continues at coordinate 4,310,201 of NZ_CP108115.1, read as the reverse complement.
CCGTGGTGTCGTGCGCCCATCATAGGAATGCGCCTCATGCTGTGTGACGCACCAGGGGTGGTCAATCCGGGTGCGAGCGGCGTTCGCGGGTGGTTATGTCCTCAATGTGGCGATCCGATCCGGGCCGGTTCCTGCCCTTCGGACGATCTTGAGTCCGACGTGAGCCGGCCGGGGGTCCTCGCCCGGCCGGGAGTTCACTCCTTGTTGGGGCCGGTCTGGTCCTTGGCAGGCGAGCGGGGCGGGCTGACCGTGGTGCGCGGCGGGCGCCGCTGGGACGACGTCCGCACGATCAGTTCGGTCGGTATTACCTGCTCGATCGGGTGACCGTTGTCGATCCCTTCGATCGCGTCGATGAGCAGTTGGACGACGGCCGTGCCGATGCGCCGCGGTTTGAGCGAGAGGGTGGTGATGGGCGGTTCGGTGGTGGCGTACACGGTGGACTCGCTGCAGCACACGAGGAGCAGGTCCTCGGGTACCCGCAGTCCGTAGCGCCGCGCGGCCGCGAGCAGGTCGGTGCCGTTGGGGTCGAAGAGTCCGTACACGGCGTCGGGCCGGTCCGGGCGGGCGAGCAGCCGGTCGGCCGCGACGGCGCCCGCACAGGGGTCGTGGGCCGGGTAGGACTCGTACACCGGGTCCTGGCCGACGCGTGCGCACCAGCTCAGATAGGCCTCGGTGGACAGCCGGGTGTAGGTGTCGGTGGTGGTTCCGGTGAGCAGGCCGATCCGGCGGGCGCCGGCGGCGGCGAGATGGTCGAGCAGGTTGAGTACGGCGGCCTCGTGGTCGTTGTCCACCCAGGCCGTGACGGGCAGCGAGCCCGCCGGGCGGCCGTCGGAGACGACCGGAAGGCCCTGGCGTACGAGTTCGGTGACGACGGGGTCCTGGTCGGAGGGGTCGATGACGACGGTGCCGTCGAGGGCGACGTTCGACCAGACGTCCGCCGGGCTGCGGCGTGAGGTGGCGGGCAGGATGACGAGGGCGTAGCCGCGGGCCAGCGCGGCCGATGTCGCGGCTCTGGCCATCTCGGCGAAGTACGCGAATTCGGTGAACGTGAAAGGTTCATCCCCGTAGGTCGTCACGGTCAGGCCGATGAGGCCCGACTTTCCGGTACGGAGCGTGCGGGCCGCTGCGGATGGGCGGTAGCCCAGCCGGTCTGCGACCTCGCGGACGTGGCGACGGGTGGCGTCGGGGAGCCGGCCCTTGCCGTTGAGCGCGTCGGAGACGGTCGTGATGGAGACACCGGCGGCGGCGGCCACGTCCCGAATGCCCGCCCGCCCCAGCCGGCGACCGGTCGACCGGCTCACCTGGTGCTTCCCTGCTGCTGTCATGGCGAGCCGATAGTAGGGCGATGACGGGCGGTTGGCCCGGGTGCATATGCACGCGTTGACAGGCACGTTTCTGCATGATCGTTAGCCATCAATGGCCTTGCTATGCAAGGAAGTTGGGCGATCTGGCGTTGCAGTGGCACTTGTCGACCCGTGGGCGGCTGACAACTGTCCGATGTTTCGAAGAGGTCTCAACTCACCTTCACGGGTGATGCGCGCCACGGCGCGAGCCACCGGCGCGCGGACAGAACAGGAGCGCTCCCCCCTTCCCGTACGCCCGCCGGGAACCGGTCCCCGTCCGCTATTCGCAGGCGAGCCGAATCCTCATAAGGTGAGGAGTATTGGATGTGTACGGAGCTGTCCGCCGCGGCGGACACGGCACCTGCACGGAACGGTCGAGGAGGACCTGCGGTGAGCGAGACGAGCCCCAAGCTGCGCGCCGAGCTGGACGGCATCCCCACCTACAAGCCCGGCAAGCCCGCGGCGGCCGACGGCCCGGTCGCCTACAAGCTCTCCTCGAACGAGAACCCGTACCCGCCGCTGCCCGGCGTGATGGAGAGCGCGGTCGCGGCCGCGGGGAACTTCAACCGCTACCCGGACATGGCGTGCACCGGATTGATGAACGAGCTGGCCGAGCGTTTCGGGGTTCCCGTCACGCACCTGGCCACCGGCACCGGCTCGGTGGGCGTGGCCCAGTCGCTGATCCAGTCCACCTCGGGCCCCGGTGACGAGGTCATGTACGCGTGGCGCTCCTTCGAGGCGTACCCGATCATCACCCAGATCAGTGGAGCGACGTCCGTCCGGGTGCCGCTGACCTCCGGCGACGTGCACGACCTCGACGCGATGGCCGAGGCGATCACCGACCGGACCCGGCTGATCTTCGTCTGCAACCCGAACAACCCGACCGGCACCGTGGTGCGCCGGGCCGAGCTGGAGCGGTTCCTGGACCGGGTGCCCTCCGACGTCCTGGTGGTGCTCGACGAGGCGTACCGGGAGTTCATCCGCGACGCCGAGGTGCCGGACGGCATCGAGATCTACCGCGACCGGCCGAACGTGGCGGTGCTGCGCACCTTCTCCAAGGCGTACGGGCTCGCCGGGCTGCGGGTCGGCTTCGCGGTGGCCCACGAGCCGGTCGCCGCGGCGCTGCGCAAGACGGCCGTGCCCTTCGGCGTCAGCCAGCTGGCCCAGGACGCGGCGGTCGCCTCGCTGCGTGCCGAGGACGAACTGATGGGCCGCGTCGGCTCGTTGGTCTGCGAGCGGGAGCGCGTGTACGAGGGCCTGGTGCAGCAGGGCTGGACCGTGCCCGAGACGCAGGCGAACTTCGTCTGGCTGCGCCTCGGGGAGCGCACGGTCGACTTCGCCGCGGCGTGCGAGGCGGCGGGCGTCGTGGTCCGGCCGTTCGCGGGCGAGGGCGTGCGCGTCACGATCGGTGAGAGCGAGGCCAACGACCTGTTCCTCAAGGTCGCGGAGGGCTTCCGCAAGCAGGGCTGAGGCGGCTGGAAGGCGTCTCGGGCGGCGCCTGGGCAGGCGCTTCGAAGAACGCCTTGAAGAGCGGCCTCGAAGAGCGGCCGTGAGGAACGCCTCGGCGCGGCGGACGTCTCGGGCGGACGTCTCAGATGGCGTCGACCCGGATCGGGTCGCCGGAGCGGACCGTGGCGAGCTGCCGGGGGTCGCCGTCGATCCGGCCGAGGACATTGCAGGGACTCGCCAGCCGGCATTCGTCGCCGCGCGAGATCGGCGTGGGGCCGTACGGGAGCGCGAGCGCGTCGCCGTCGGTCCAGAACGCCACCGTCCCCGGCTCCACCACCTGGCGGGCGTCCGGCTCCCGGGCGGGGGAGACGGGGGTGTCGAAGTAGACCTCCTCGCCCCAGGTGTGGGCGGTGGAGGTGATCGGGAGTGCCCCCGCGAGCGCCTTGCTCGTGGGGGTTTCTTCGAGCGTCGCGGTGAGGCTGCCCGCGGGCCATGAGATGCGAATGCGCAGCTGGTTCTCCATGGCGCCGGATTCAACAATATGTTGAAACCCTTGGGAAGAGGGTGTCCATGCCCCGGAACCCTGCCGCCGGCTACCGCCCGCTTTAAGGGGACCCCCCTGAAGGACGTCGACAGTCAGTGCGACATAATGCTTGTGAATGTGAACGCGTTCACAAGCGTGTCCCGCTTCGTCCCGAGATCGGTGGGATTAAAGGGGCAAGCTGCGGCTATGACCACGGCGATGTAAGGAGAGTGCCGACGTGGACCTGGCTCTGGCGCCGGAAACCCTGGCGCGATGGCAGTTCGGTATCACCACCGTCTACCACTTCCTTTTCGTCCCCCTGACGATCTCGCTCGCGGCGCTTGTCGCGGGCCTGGAGACCGCCTGGGTGCGAACGGGCAAGGACAAGTACCTCAAGGCGACGAAGTTCTGGGGCAAGCTCTTCCTGATCAACATCGCGATGGGTGTGGTCACGGGCATCGTCCAGGAATTCCAGTTCGGCATGAACTGGTCCGACTACTCGCGGTTCGTCGGCGACGTCTTCGGCGCCCCGCTGGCCTTCGAGGCGCTCATCGCCTTCTTCTTCGAGTCGACCTTCATCGGGCTGTGGATCTTCGGCTGGGACAAGCTGCCGAAGAAGATCCACTGCGCCTGCATCTGGATGGTCTCCATCGGCACCATGCTGTCCGCCTACTTCATCCTGGCGGCCAACTCCTGGATGCAGCACCCGGTCGGCTACAAGCTCAACAAGGCCACCGGGCGCGCGGAGCTGACCGACTTCTGGCACGTCCTGACCCAGGACACCACCCTCGTCGTCGTCTTCCACACGCTGACCGCGGCCTTCCTCACCGGTGGCGCGTTCATGGTCGGCGTCGCCGCCATCCATCTGCGCCGCAAGAAGCACATCCCGGTGATGCGCACCTCGCTGCGGCTCGGCCTGGTCACGCTGGTGATAGGAGGGCTGCTCACGGCCGTCAGCGGAGACTCGCTCGGCAAGGTCATGTTCAAGCAGCAGCCGATGAAGATGGCCGCCGCCGAAGCCCTGTGGGACGGCCAGAACTCAGCACCGTTCTCGATCTTCGCCGTCGGCGACGTGGCCAAGGGCCACAACGACGTCGAGATCTCGGTGCCCGGAATACTGTCCTTCCTCGCCGACAGCAACTTCTCCTCGTACGTCCCCGGCATCAACGACGTGAACAAGGCGGAGCAGCAGAAGTTCGGCCCCGGCGACTACCGGCCCAACATCCCGGTCACCTTCTGGGGCTTCCGCTGGATGATCGGCTTCGGCATGACGTCCTTCGCCATCGGCCTGGTCGGACTCTGGCTCACCCGCAAGAAGTTCATGCTGGCGCCGGCGATGCGGACCGGTGAGGACGAGGTGCCGAACCTGGTGCTCTTCAAGAGCAGGGCGCTCGGCAGCCGACTGACCAAGTGGTACTGGTTCGCCGCCGTCTGGACGCTCGGCTTCCCGCTGATCGCCAACTCGTGGGGCTGGATCTTCACCGAGATGGGCCGCCAGCCCTGGGTCGTGTACGGCGTGCTGCGCACCAAGGACGCGGTCTCCCCCAGCGTCTCGCAGGGCGAGGTCCTCACCTCGATGATCGTCTTCACGCTGCTGTACGCCGTGCTCGCGGTGGTCGAGGTCAAGCTGCTGGTCAAGTACGTCAAGGCCGGGCCGCCCGAGCTCACCGAGGCCGACCTCAACCCGCCCACCAAGATCGGCGGGGACGACCGCGACCCCGACCGGCCGATGGCCTTCTCGTACTGAGGCTGAGGAGATCGAGGCATGCAACTCCACGACGTCTGGTTCGTGCTCATCGCCGTCCTGTGGACCGGCTACTTCTTCCTGGAGGGATTCGACTTCGGGATCGGCATCCTGACGAAGCTGCTGGCCAGGGACCGCACCGAGAAGCGCGTCCTGATCAACACCATCGGGCCCGTCTGGGACGGCAACGAGGTGTGGCTGCTCACGGCCGGCGGCGCGACGTTCGCCGCCTTCCCCGAGTGGTACGCGACGCTCTTCTCCGGCTTCTACCTGCCGCTGCTGATCATCCTGGTCTGCCTCATCGTGCGCGGTGTCGCCTTCGAGTACCGGGCGAAGCGGCCCGAGGAGAAGTGGCAGCGCAACTGGGAGCAGGCCATCTTCTGGACCTCGCTCATCCCGGCGTTCCTCTGGGGCGTGGCCTTCGCCAACATCGTGCGCGGCGTGAAGATCGACGCGCACATGGAGTACGTGGGCACCTTCTGGGACCTGCTCAACCCGTACGCGATCCTGGGTGGCCTGGTCACGCTCTTCCTCTTCACCTTCCACGGCGCGGTGTTCGCCTCGCTCAAGACCCTCGGCGACATCCGCGAGCGGGCCCGGGCGCAGGCGCTCAAGCTGGGTCTGGCGACGGCCGTGCTCGCGCTCGGCTTCCTGATCTGGACCCAGGTCTCGCGCGGTGACACGAAGAGCCTGGTCGCGATGGCCGTCGCGGTACTCGCGCTGGTCGGGGCGATCGCGGCCATCAAGATCGGTCGCGAGGGCTGGTCGTTCGCGCTGTCGGGCATCACGATCGCGGCCGCGGTGGCGATGCTCTTCCTGGCGCTCTTCCCGAACGTCATGCCGTCCTCGCTGAACGACGCCTGGAACCTCACGGTCTCCAACGCCTCGTCCAGCCCGTACACGCTGAAGATCATGACCTGGTGCGCGGGGGTCGCGACCCCGATCGTGCTGCTCTACCAGGGCTGGACCTACTGGGTGTTCCGCAAGCGGATCGGCACGAAGAACATCGCCGACGCGCACTGACCCCGAGGTCCTCATGGTTCAACGGGGGTGTGTTTCACGTGAAACACACCCCTCCGGCCCCGCTCTGATCCTTCCGGTTGGGGGATGTTTCACGTGAAACCGATCGACCCGCGCCTACTCCGGTACGCCCGTGCCACCCGCTTCTTCCTGGCCGCGGTGGTGGCTCTCGGTCTGGTCGGGGCGGGGCTCATCGTCGCCCAGGCGATGCTCATCGCCGATGTCGTCGTGGGGGCGTTCCAGCACGGCCACGACGCGGCCGGGCTGCGGACACCGCTGCTCTTTCTCGCTGTGGTCGCGGTCGGGCGGGGTCTGGTCTCCTGGCTCACCGAGCTCGCCGCCAACAGGGCGAGCGCGGCGGTCAAGTCGGAGCTGCGGGGCCGGCTCCTGGACCGGGCGGCCGGGCTCGGCCCCGAGTGGCTGGGCGGTCAGCGCACGGGGTCGCTGGTCGCCCTCGCCACCCGCGGGGTCGACGCGCTCGACGACTACTTCGCGCGTTACCTGCCGCAACTCGGCCTCGCCGTCGTGGTGCCGGTGGCAGTGCTCGCGCGGATCGTCACCGAGGACTGGGTGTCGGCGGCGACCATCGTCGTCACCCTGCCGCTCATCCCGCTGTTCATGGTGCTCATCGGCTGGGCCACCCAGTCGCAGATGGACCGTCAGTGGCGGCTGCTGTCCCGGCTTTCGGGGCACTTCCTCGACGTGGTCGCCGGACTGCCGACGCTGAAGGTGTTCGGGCGGGCCAAGGCACAGGCCGAGTCGATCAGGACGATCACCTCGGACTACCGCAGGGCGACGCTGAAGACCCTGCGGATCGCCTTCATCTCGTCCTTCGCGCTCGAACTGCTCGCGACGATCTCGGTGGCGCTGGTCGCGGTCGGCATCGGCATGCGCCTGGTCCACGGCGACCTCGATCTCTACACCGGCCTGGTCATCCTGATCCTGGCCCCCGAGGCCTATCTGCCGCTGCGCCAGGTCGGCGCCCAGTACCACGCGGCGGCGGAGGGGCTCTCGGCCGCGGAGGAGATCTTCGAGGTCCTGGAGACCCCGCTGCCCGAGGGCGGCCAGGACAATGTGCCCGCCGGCCCGGTCCGCATCGAGCTCGACGGCGTGACAGTGCGCCACCCCGGGCGCACGGAACCGTCCTTGGCGGCCGCCTCCCTGGTGGTGGAGCCGGGCGAGACGGTGGCGCTGACCGGGCCGAGCGGCGTCGGGAAGTCCACGCTCCTCAACGCGGTGCTCGGCTTCGTGGTCCCGCAGGAAGGCGGCCGGGTCCTGGTCTGTGGCGCCGATCTCGCCACGCTGTCCCTGGCCGACTGGCGCGAGCGGATCGCCTGGGTGCCGCAACGGCCGCACCTCTTCGCCGGGACGATCGCCGAGAACGTCCGCCTCGCCCGGCCGGACGCGGACGACGCGGCCGTGCTGAAGGCCCTGCGTGACGCGGGCGCGTACGACTTCGTGGCCGCGCTGCCGGACGGCGTGGCCACGGTCCTGGGCGAGGGCGGCGCGGGCCTCTCGGCCGGCCAGCGCCAACGCCTCGCGCTGGCCCGTGCCTTCCTCGCCGACCGGCCGGTGCTGCTGCTCGACGAGCCGACGGCCGCTCTCGACGGCGAGACCGAGGCCGGCATCGTGGACGCGGTGCGCAGGCTGGCGGTCGGCCGTACGGTCCTGCTCGTCGTGCACCGTCCGGCGCTGCTCGCGGTCGCGGACCGGGTGGTGGAGCTGCGGCCCGCGAAGGCGCAGCCCTCGCTTCAGGTGCCGGGAGCGTCTGTCGCGGCCCCAACTGGCAGGACGGCGGCGCCTGTTGAGGCCGTCACCGCGGAGGCCGTCACGACAGGCGGCCCCGTCGCCGCCCGGAACCCGCTCGCCCGGGTCCGTGCCGCGGCCCACGGGCTGCGCGGCCGCATCGCGCTCGCGCTGCTCCTCGGCGCGCTGGCGCTCGGCTCGGCCGTCGGCCTCATGGCCACCTCCGGCTGGCTCATCTCGCGGGCCTCGCAGCAGCCGCCGGTGCTCTATCTGATGGTGGCCGTCACCGCGACCCGCGCCTTCGGGATCGGCCGCGCCGTGTTCCGCTACGCCGAGCGCCTCGTTTCGCACGACGCCGTGCTGCGGATGCTCGCCGAACTGCGGGTCGCGGTGTACCGGCAGCTGGAGCGGATCGCGCCCGCCGGGCTGCGTGAGACCCGGCGCGGCGACCTGCTGTCCCGCCTGGTCGCCGATGTGGACGAACTCCAGGACTACTGGCTGCGCTGGGCCCTCCCCGCCGGCGTCGCGGTCGTGGTGTCCGTGCTGAGCGCCGGGTTCACCGCCTGGCTGCTGCCCGAGGCCGGTGCCGTGCTCGCCGCCGGACTCCTCGTCGCCGGGGCCGTGGTCCCGTTCGTCAGCGGCGCCCTGGCGCGGCGGGCCGAGCGCCGGCTCGCCCCGGCCCGCGGGATGCTCGCCACCCGGGTGGCCGATCTGCTCACCGGAACCGGCGAGCTCACCGTGGCGGGGGCCCTCGGCCGCCGCACCCGTGATGTGAAGGACGCCGACTCGGTACTGACCCGCATCGCCTCGCGGGCCGCGGCCGCCACCGCGCTCGGGGCCGGTCTCTCCACGCTGACCTGCGGACTCACCGTGGCCGCCGCCGCGCTGGTCGGCGTGCAGGCGGTCGTGGCCGGCCGCCTCGACGGGGTCGAGCTCGCGGTGGTCGTGCTGGTGCCGCTCGCCGCCTTCGAGGCCGTGACCGGCCTGCCGCTCGCCGTGCAGTCCCGCCAGCGGGTCCGGCACAGCGCCGAGCGCGTCTACGAGGTGCTCGACGCACCCGCCCCCGTACAGGAGCCGGACGTGCCCGTCGCCGCGCCCGCCTCGCCGTTCCCGCTGGAGCTGCGCGGGCTCAGCGCTCGGTACGCCGGGCAGGAGCGGGACGCGCTGCACGACTTCGGGCTGCGCCTCACCCAGGGCATGCGGGTCGCCGTGGTCGGCGCCTCCGGATCCGGCAAGACCACCCTCGCGCAGGTGCTGCTCCGCTTCCTGGACGCCCAGGAGGGCGCGTACGAGATCGCGGGGAGCGACGCGACCCGGCACGGCGGCGACGACGTGCGCAGGCTCGTCGGGCTGTGCGCCCAGGACGCGCACCTCTTCGACAGCTCCGTGCGGGAGAACCTGCGGCTCGCCCGCACCGACGCCACCGACGACGACCTGCGGGCCGCCCTGGCGCGGGCCCGGCTCCTGGACTGGGTCGACGCTCTGCCCGACGGCCTCGACACCCTCGTCGGTGAGCACGGCGCCCGGCTGTCCGGCGGCCAGCGCCAGCGGCTCGCGCTGGCCCGGGCCCTGCTCGCCGACTTCCCCGTCCTCGTCCTGGACGAACCGGCCGAGCACCTGGACCTGGCGACCGCCGACGTGCTCACCGAGGACCTGCTCGATGCCACCGAAGGCCGTACGACCGTGCTGATCACGCACCGGCTGCGGGGGCTGGAAGCCGTCGACGAAGTGGTCGTGCTCGACGAGGGGCGCACCGTGCAGCGCGGCGCCTACGAAGAGCTGGCGCTGGTCGAGGGACCTCTGCGGCGCATGCTGGAGAGGGAGCGCGAGACCGAGGCCACGCAGTACCCGACTTTCCTCGCCAAATAGGACTAACTAGTCTCAAGGCATGCCAGTGCCGCCAGTGCCGAAGAGACCGACGGGCCAGCAGGACGTCACGGATCTCGACCGCCAGGACCAGGACCCGCTCGAAGCGGCGACCCGGGCCACCCGCAGCCTGCAGGGCCTGTCCACCGAGCTCACCGCGCGGGTGCCGCAGCTGCTTGAGGCGATGCGCTCGGTGGGGACGGGCCTTGAGCTGCACTCCACGCTGGACCGGATCTGCGAGACGGCGGCCGAGCTCGCCGACGCCCGGTACGCGGCGATCGGGGTCGTCAACGAAGAGGGCCGGGGGCTCTCCGACTTCGTGACGTACGGGGTCAGCGACGAGGAGGCCCGGGCGATCGGGCACCGGCCCGACGGCCACCGCGGGCTGCTCGGCTGGCTGATCCACCACCCCGAGCCGCTGCGGCTCGCGGAGATCTCGGCCGATCCGCGTTCGGCCGGGCTCCCCCCGAACCACCCGCCGATGCGCACCTTCCTCGGCGTCCCCATCCGCGTCCAGGGCCAGATCTTCGGCAATCTCTATCTGACGGAGAAGCACAACGGGGGCGAGTTCAACGACTACGACCTGCACATGGTGCGGGTGCTCGCCACCGAGGCCGGGATCGCCATCGGCAACGCGCGGCTCTACGAGGCGGCGCGCCAGCGCGAGCGGTGGATCGACGGCTCGGTCGCCGTCACCACGGCTCTCCTGTCCGGCGGCGACGCGGACGACGCCCTGGAGGTCGTCGCCGAACAGGCCCGCCGTCTCGCCGTCTCCGACGCCGGAATAGTGCTGCTGCCCGCCGAGGAGGGCGGCCTGGAGATCGTCGCGGTCTCCGCCGACAACCCGCGCATCTCGCTCGGCGTGGTGATCCCGCCGGAGAGCCCGGTCGTCTCGACCCTGCTTGAGGGCGAGGCGGTCTTCGTGGAGGACGCCGCCACCGACTTCCGCATGATCACCAAGCTGTCGGAGCGGTACGGGCCGAGCATGCTGCTGCCGCTGCAGAGCGGCGGCCGGGTCCTCGGCGCTCTCGCCACGCCCCGGCTGCGCGGCGGACGCCCGTTCACCGAGGCGGAGCGGACGCTGGCCAGCCAGTTCGCCTCGCAGGCCGCGCTCGCCCTGATGATGGCCGAGGCCCAGCGGGACCGGGAGCGGCTCGCGGTGTACGAGGACCGCGACCGGATCGCCCGCGACCTGCACGACCTGGTCATCCAGCGCCTCTTCGCCACCGGGATGATGCTGGAGGGCGCCCAGCGCAAGTCCGTCGTGCCCGAAGTGCAGGGCGGCATCGGCAAGGCGGTCGACGAACTCGACGTCACCATCCAGGAGATCCGCACCGCGATCTTCGCGCTCCAGCAGGGCCCGGCCGAGGCGCCCTCGGGGCTGCGCACCCGCGTCCTGCGCGAGATCAACATGGCCGCCGTGCCGCTCGGCTTCAAGCCGGCCCACCGCTTCCTCGGCGCGGTCGACACCCTGGTCGGCGAGCTGACCGGCAAGAACCTGATCGCGGCGCTGCGCGAGGCGCTCTCGAACGCCTTCCGGCACGCCGAGGCGTCCCGGATCGAAGTCGTCGTGGACGCTACGGCACAACTGCCGGACGGCAGCGCGGGCGTGCGCCTGACCGTCGCGGACAACGGCGTCGGGATCCCCCCGGGCGGGCGCCGCAGCGGGCTGCGCAACCTTCAGCGGCGTGCGGAGGCGCTGGGCGGATCGAGCTCGTACGGCCCCGGGCTCGGGGACGCCGGGGGCGGCACGACCGTCCTGTGGGAGGCGCCGCTCTGATCAGCCGTGGTACGCGGTCGGGCGGACCAGGGCCGGTGCGGGGAAGCGCGTTTCACGTGAAACATTCCCTGCCGCGTGACCACCGGCGCGAGCGACCACAGGTCCGCGGCGACCACTGGTTGATCCCGTGAAGCACGCCGCAGGCCACCAGCAGCACCGGCGAGGCCCCTCAGAGCGCCTTGAGGATCTGCTCGATCACGACCGCCACGCCGTCCTCGTTGTTGGCGACCGTGCGGCCGGAGGCGGTGGCCAGGACATCCGGGTGGGCGTTGCCCATCGCGTACGACGTGCCGGCCCAGCTCAGCATTTCCATGTCGTTCGGCATGTCGCCGAAGGCCACCACCTCGGCGGGCGAGATGCCGCGCTCGGCGCAGCACAGGGCCAGCGTGGAGGCCTTCGAGACGCCCGCGCCGCTGATCTCCAGGAGCGCGGTCGGGCTGGACCGGGTGATCTCGGCGCGCACCCCGACCGCCGTGCGGGCCAGCGCGAGGAAGTCGTCCGGGGCCAGCTCGGGGTGGAACGCGAGCACCTTGAGCACCGGCTGGTGTGCCGTGTCGGCGTCCTCGGCCAGCAGTTTCTCGGCGGGCGCGATGCTCGCCGCCGGGTCCAGGTGCATGGGCGGATAGGCGAGTTCGTGGTGGAAGCCACCGGTGCGCTCGACCGCGAACGACGTGCCGGGCACGGCCGCCCGCAGCAGGGTGACGACGTCGAGGGCGGCGGCCCGCTCCAGCGGCCGCACCTTCACGAAGCGGTGGCCGTCGCTGTCGCCGTGCAGATCGACGACGGCCGCGCCGTTGCCGCAGATGGCCAGGCCATGCCCGTGCACATGGGCGCTGACGACGTCCATCCAGCGGGCCGGGCGGCCGGTGACGAAGAAGACCTCGATGCCCGCCTCCTCGGCGGCGGCCAGGGCGGCGATCGTACGGTCCGACACGGTCTTGTCGTCCCGCAGCAGGGTGCCGTCCAGGTCGGTCGCGATGAGCCGTGGTGCGGTCGGTACGGGACGGGTGGCCGGGGCGGGATCCGTAGCAGAGGTCACCGGGCCATTGTCCCGTATACAGGTGCACGGGCGTGCGAGAGGGCGCACATCTGAGAGCGCGGACCGGTGCGCCGGGGGCATGAGGGGGTTCGCGACACCGGTGCAGTTCCGGGCAGGACGGCGCGCGGTGCTCCTTGGCGGACATGGATGTCTGCGGGGGCGCACTTATCCGACGTAGGGTCGGGGTATGCGTCTGAGCACTGTGATTCTTCCGGTACGCCGCTGGCACGACGGCGGTCGCGACGAGTGGCTGTGCGCCGAGGAACTGGGCTTCCACACCGCGTACACGTACGACCATCTGTCCTGGCGGACGTTCCGGGACGGCCCGTGGTTCGGGGCGGTCCCGACGCTCACGGCCGCCGCTGCCGCCACCACCCGGCTGCGGCTCGGCACCCTGGTCACCTCGCCGAACTTCCGGCACCCGGTGACCCTCGCCAAGGACCTGATCACCCTCGACGACGTGTCGAACGGCCGGATCACCCTCGGGATCGGCGCGGGCGGCAACGGCTTCGACGCCACCGCGCTGGGCCAGGAGGCGTGGACGCCGCGTGAACGGGCCGACCGGTTCGGCGAGTTCGTGCCGCTGCTCGACCGACTGCTTACTGAGGACTCGGTGACGTACGACGGCACCTATTACTCGGCGGTCGAGGCGCGCACCATCCCGGGCTGCCTCCAGCGGCCCAGGATTCCCTTCGCGGTGGCCGCGACCGGCCCGCGCGGGCTGAAGCTGGCGGCGAAGCACGGGCAGGCGTGGGTGACCACAGGCGACCCGAAGCTGTTCGAGACCGGCACGCCCGAGCAGTCCGTCGAGGCGATTCGCGAGCAGGTCAAGAAGCTGGGCGCCGCCTGCGACCAGATCGGGCGCGACGTGGACGAGCTGGACAAGATTCTTCTCACCGGCTTCACCCCGCAGCCCGGCCGTCCGCTGGAATCCCTGGACGCGTTCGTGGACTTCGCGGGTCGGCACTTCGAGCTCGGCTTCACCGAGATCGTTCTGCACGCGCCGATTCCGGACTCCGAGTTCGCGGCCGATCCGAAGGTCTTCGAGCAGATCGCGACCGAGGGGCTCGCGCAGCTCGGCCGTTAACCCTTCTTGCTGCGGACGCGCGCGCTCATCCAAGGGCTGAGCCCGACGAGGACCAGTTCCTTGTACGTCTCGTCGCCGGGCAGTGGCACGACCAGCCACCATCCCGGCGGGAAGAACCGGCCCTTGACATGGGCGAGTCCGCCGTAGACGGAGCGCAGGAAGGCGGGCACGGCATCGCGCGGCACGTCGTCGAACTGCACGCCGTCGACGGTGACTTGGGCGTCGTCCTCGGGATAGACCCGAACGGTCACGGAAGGCGAGCCGCCGAGTTCGACGTACGCCTCGTGCGGCAGCGAACCGTCCGGATCGACGACCGCGAACACCCCGGACGAGGTGCGGCGGGAGGTGCGGTCGGCGCCGATGTCGTCGGTGACCTCGACCTCCAGCCGCTGCTCATCGGCGATCGCGCGGATCGCGGCGACCGCGGACTCGGTGGTGGGCAGGTGAGGATGGGGCATGGGACCGATCATGCCAAGTGCCGGCTCAGCCACGCAGCCGCAGATACTCCGGCGGTACGGAGTCCGTCAGCCAGACCCCGTTGGCGCTGACGTGGAAGTCATGGCCGGCCCGGTGCATGGCCCCGGCGTCGACGCTCAGGATCACGGGCCGGCCGCGGCGGGCGCCGACCCGGGTGGCGGTCTCCCGGTCGGGCGAGAGGTGCACGTGCTGCCGGTCCATGGGGCGCAGACCCTCGGCGCGGATCGCGTCCAGATTGCGGGCCACGGTGCCGTGGTAGAGGTACGCGGGTGGTTCGGCGGGCGGCAGGCCGAGGTCCACGGCCACGGTGTGGCCCTGGCTGGCCCGGATCCGGCCGCCCTCGACGGCGAAGCGCCGCTTGTCGTTGGTGGCGACGACGTGGTCGAGCTCGGCGCGGGTGATGGGGAAGCGGTGCGCGGCGGCGGCCCGCAGCAGCGTGTCGATCTCCACCCAGCCGTTCGGGTCGAGGACGATTCCGATCCGCTCGGGCTGATGGCGCAGGTGCTTCGAGAGGTATTTGGACACCTTGACGGTGCGTTTGTCGTCGGGGAGCGGCCGCTCGCTCTCGCGCGGTGGCTCCGGCGGGTTTTCCGTCATGCCGCCAGGGTGCCGGGCCGGACGGGGCCCCGGCATCCCAATTCCCCGGCATCCCGATTCATCGTGGGCGGCGGGCTTCGTCAGGGAGCCAGCTGCTCCGCCGCCCACCGGGCCCACTCCTCGTGCATCGCGCTGAGCCGCTTGCCGTACTCCATGGCGAGCCGGCCGTGCACCGAGATCGGGTCCTCGCCCCAGTCGATGACCGCCTCCGCCTCCTTGAGGCCCGCGAGCTGCCGGGCCGAACGCTCGGCCTCGCCAAGGAGGTACGCCTTCGCCTCGACGCGGGTGAGCTCGCCGAGGAAGAAGACGCGGAGCAGGGAGTCGCTGCGGCGGGTGCGGACGGGCTCGACCTCGGTGAGCCAGTGGTGCAGTTCGGACCGTCCGGCCTCGGTGATCGCGTACTCTTTGCGCCCGCGCGGCCCCTCGGCGGACACCTCGACCAGACCGCCGTCGGCGAGTTTGCCCAGCTCTCCGTAGACCTGGCTCTGCGTCGCCGACCAGACGTGGGCGAGCGAGGTCTCGAACAGCTTCATCAGGTCGTAACCGCTGGCCGGACGGTTGGTCAGCAGGCCCAGGACTGCATGGCGGAGGCTCATGCGTTCCACTCTACCCTCCACTCTTGACAGGTCAAAGGAGGAACCTCTACATTCGACATGTCGAAGTTGGAATGTGGAGCTGAGCCGAAGGGCTCGGAACAAAGGGGGACTCCCATGAACTACCTGCGCGGTTTCATCCCGTGGATCGTCTTCGCCGCCGTCGGCAGCGCGCACTGGCAGTGGGGCGCGCTCGCCGCCCTCGCCGCAGGCGCCTACCTCTTCTCGATGGACCGCAAGCGCGGGGTGGCCGCCGACTCCCTCATCCTGGAGCAGTCCACGATCGCCTTCTTCGCCGTGCTCAGCGTCATCGCGTTCGCCGCTCCCGACAGTGGGCTGCGCGAGTACGGCGGCGCGCTGGCCACCGGCTGGCTGGCCCTGACGGCCTGGGCCACGCTGGCCGTCCGCAAGCCCTTCACCACCGGGATCGCCAAGCGGCAGGCGCCGCGCGAGGTGTGGACCAACCCGGTGTTCATCCGGATCAACGTGGTGTTGACCTCCGTCTGGGCCCTCGCGTTCACCCTGACCGCCGCCGCCCTCGCCGTCATCGACGCCGAGTCGCTGGGCAGCACCGCCTCGATAGCCGCCCAGGTCGCGGGCTTCGCCCTCCCGGCCGTCATCACCGCCCAGTACCCGGAGCGCGCCCGCCGCGCCGCCGTCCAGAAGGGCGCCTGACGATGACCGCCACGCCCACCGCCCCGCCCACCCCGCACCTCGCGGGCAACTTCGCCCCGGTCACCGCGGAACTGACCACCCACGAGCTGGCGGTGACCGGCTCCATACCGCCCGAGCTGACCGGCTGGTACGTACGCAACGGGCCCAACCCGCAGGACGCCGCTTCCCCGCACTGGTTCTTCGGGGACGGAATGGTCCACGGCGTCCGGCTCGAAGGCGGCAGGGCTCGCGCCTACCGCAACCGCTGGGTGCGCACGTCGACGTTCACCGACGGAGCGCGGGTCCACGACCGGCAGGGCAACACCGACCTCACCGCCGGGGTCGCCAACACCCACGTGATCCGGCACGCCGGCCGCACCCTGGCCCTGGTCGAGTCGTCCTTCCCGTACGAGCTGGACTGCCGGCCGGGGCACGAGCTGGAGACGCTGGGCGCCCACGACTTCGGCGGCCGCCTCGCCACATCGATGACCGCCCACCCCAAGACCTGCCCGGTCACCGGAGAGCTGCACTTCTTCGGGTACGGGACGGCCACGCCGCCGTATCTCACCTACCACCGGGCCGACGCCAAGGGCGAGTTGGTGGTGAGCCGGCCGGTGGAGGTGCCGGGCGCGACGATGATGCACGACTTCCACCTCACCGCCTCCCACGTGGTGTTCATGGACCTGCCGGCCGTGTTCGACCGGGAGACCGCGATGCGCCCCGGCGGTGGGCTGCCCTACCGCTGGGACGCGGAGTACGGGGCACGGCTCGGCGTGCTGCGCAGGGACGATCCGTACGGCGAGGTGCGGTGGCTGACGGTCGACCCCTGCTACGTCTTCCACGCGCTGAACGCGTACGACGAGGCGGGGGACGGCGACGGGCGCGGGGCGCGGATCGTGCTGCACGTCGTGCGGTACGAGCGGCTGGGGGCGCGCGGGGCCAGCCTATGGAAGTGGACGCTGGACCTGGCGACGGGCGTGGTCCGGGAGGAACAGCTCGACGACCAGGCCTGCGAGTTCCCCCGGGTCGACGACCGGCTGGCCGGTCTTGAGGCCGGGTTCGGGCACGTCACGGTGGCGCGGACGCCGTCCTCGGGGCCGGTGTCGGGGGAGCTGCTCAGGTACGACCTGCGGACGGGGGCGGTGGCACGGCACGACTTCGGGGCGGGGCAGGTCCCGGCAGAGGCGGCGTTCGCCCCGGCGGACGACCGGCCGGGCGGCCCGGGGTGGCTGCTCAGCTATGTGTACGACGCAGCCAGGGACGCGAGCGATCTCGTCATCCTGGACGCGGAGAACCTCGCGGCGCCGCCGGTCGCGACGGTCCGTCTTCCCCAGCGCGTGCCGTTCGGCTTCCACGGCAACTGGCTCGCCGATCAGTGACGGGAACAAAACCAGAACGAAGCGGTCGTGACAGCAATCACCTTATTGAGGAACCGAGTTGGGTTTGTTCCACAGCGAAGTCACGTTATCCACAGGTAATTTGACGGCGCTGTGGACAACTGATGCCCGGTAAGCGAGCTTTGGTGAATTACATTCATATATGGGGGATTTGGGATGTGGAGTGGTTGGTTAGCGGTTAGTCGCTGTCCCGTGTTGAGAGAGTCAAGGCGTCCAAGGTGCGTGCCTGGACCTCGCGTTCCGTGGCCGCGGTGATGAACGCGGTGACGTTGTCGGGGCCCACCAGGTCCTGAACGGCCCGCACCGTCGCGGCGGGGAGCGGCACCGGGCCGGGGTCCGGGGTGGCGGGCGCCGCGGCCGGGGCGCCCAGGTGTTTCTGGAGGTGGCGGGTCGCGAACAGGCGCATCGCGCGGGCCAGTTCGGCGTCCACCGTCTGCTGGGCCAGCGGGCGCAGCCGGCGCACCAGGTCGGCGGCCTCGGCGGCCTCGGTGTCGGTCGGGGGGTGGTGGCCCAGATAGCGGGCGAAGACGTGTTCCGTGGTGAAGTCGAGGAAGCGGGCCGCGATGTGCTCGACCTGTCCGCGCAGCTCGCGCAGATGCCCCGAGATGGCGTCGAGCGGCACCCCGGCGGCATGCAACTCGGCAGCCACCGCCAGCTCTTGAGGGCTGGGGACGAGGAACTCGGCGTCGTTGTCCGGGATGCGCACCAGGATGCCGAGCTCCACCGCTTCGGCGACGGCCTCGTTGTCGGGGTTGCCGCCGAACGTCTCGTCGAGGTCGGCGCGCGATATGCGGGCGGCCTCCTCGTCCGTCCAGGGCCCGCTGACCTCGGCGACCAGGCCGAGCACGCCGCCGAGCCCCCGGCCGGCGTCCCAGGCCTCCAGGAGCTCCTTGATGGAGGCCAGGGTGTAGCCGCGGTCGAGCAGGTCGGCGATCTGGTGCAGCCGGGCCAGGTGGGTGTCCCCGTACACGTTGGAGCGGCCGCGCCGCTCGGGCCGGGGCAGCAGGCCCCGGTCCTGGTAGGCGCGGATCGTGCGGACCGTGGCGCCGCTGGCGTGCGCCAGGTCCTCGATCCGGTACTCGGCCGGTGCCGCCGTCGGCGGCACCACCTGCTGAAGTGCTGACTGCCCGGACAAACCCACTCCCCCTACCCCAGGGCGGCGCGGCCCACCGCGCCCGCCGCCGCTCGGGCCGCCGGCGAGGTCGCGAGGTATTCGACGGCCTTGCGCAGGGAGCCCTCCTGCGAGGGATGGTACGACCGGCGGAAGTAGCGGGGTATGGCCGAGCCCAGTTCCGTCCAGGTGGGCAGCAGGCCGCGGCGTACGGCCCGGTTGTGCTCACGCAGCGAGTAGCGCGCCCGGCCCGCGAGCCCGGGGTCGTGCCGGATCAGATAGGAGGCGCCCCACACCCACAGCCACAGCAGCACCGGGGCGACGACGGCCATACCCTCGACACGGCGGGCGTAGCGGGGCAGGCCCGTACCGCCGCAGTGCTGGTACATGTCGAAGGCCACCGCCCGGTGCTCGACCTCCTCCGCGCC
This sequence comes from Streptomyces sp. NBC_00212, assembly GCF_045206365.1. Taxonomy (NCBI): domain Bacteria; kingdom Bacillati; phylum Actinomycetota; class Actinomycetes; order Kitasatosporales; family Streptomycetaceae; genus Streptomyces; species Streptomyces sp. NBC_00212. The sequence goes on along the minus strand of NZ_CP108115.1, from coordinate 4,291,347 downwards.
GTGCCAGCGCAGCAGATCGAGCATGACCGGGTCCGAGCCGGCCCGGTCCAGGCCCTCGGCGTGCAGCACCCAGTTGCCGAGGACCGCCGTGAACTGCTCGATCGCGGCGATCAGCGAGAGCCGGAAGCGCAGCCACTCCTGGGTCGGAATCGGCGCCCCGAACGGCGGCGCCTCGCCGAGGAGCTTCTCGAAGAGGAAGTCGACGTGCCGGGTGTAGGCGGCGGTGTCGAGCCGCTGGTGCGCCAAGTGGTCCAGGACATGGGCGTGTTGGACGCTGTGGGTGGCCTCCTGGCCCATGAACCCCTTGACGTCCTTGAGCAGCACCGGGTCGGCGACCAGCGGCAGGGCCTCCTTGAACACCTTCACGAACCAGCGCTCGCCCGCCGGAAGCAGCAGGTGCAGCACATTGATCACATGGGTGGCGGTGGGCTCGTCCGGAATCCAGTGCAGCGGCGTCCCGTCCCAGTCGAACGAGACCCGGCGCGGGGTTATTCGGTAGTGCTCCTCGCTCTTCGTGCCTTCCCGGCGCTCCGTGCTCACAGCGGCGGCTCCAATCGGGCGATCGCGCGCAGCGTCCTCGGCGCGAAGCGGGACATGAGGTGGGCGCCGCGGGCCTCGGGCGTCACCGGCACCACGGCCTGGTTCTTCACCACGGCGCGCAGGATCGCCGAAGCGACCTTCTCCGGCGGGAAGTTGCGCAGCCCGTACAGGCGCGAGGTCTTCTTCTGGAGGCGCTTCTCCTCCTTGGCGTCGGTGCCCGCGAAGTGCGTCGTCGAGGTGATGTTGGTGTTGACGAGGCCGGGGCAGATCGCCGAGACGCCGATGCCCTGACCTGCCAGTTCGGCGCGCAGGCACTCGCTGAGCATCAGCACCGCGGCCTTCGACGTGCTGTACGCGGGCAGCGCCCGGGAGGGCTGATAGGCGGCGGCGGACGCGGTGTTGACGATGTGGCCGCCCTGGCCTCGCTCGGCCATCTGCTTGCCGAAGATGCGGCAGCCGTGGATGACGCCCCACAGATTGACGTCGAGGACCTTCTTCCAGTCCTCGGCCGTGGTGTCGAAGAAGGATCCCGAGAGCCCGATCCCCGCGTTGTTGACCAGGACGTCGACGACGCCGTACTCGGTGGCGACCTTCTCGGCGAGCTTCTCCATCGCCTGCTCGTCGCTGACGTCGACGGCCTCGCCCCAGGCCTCGGGCGAGCCGATCAGCCGGGACATCTCCGCGGTCCGCGTCGCCCCCTCGGCGTCCCGGTCCACGGCCACGATCCGCGCCCCGGCCTCGGCGAACGCGAACGCCGTGGCCCGGCCGATGCCGCTCGCCGCCCCCGTCACCAGGACCAGCTGTCCCCCGAACCGGTCGGCGTACCGGCCCGTCGCGACGGTGTCCTTGGCCGGGATCCCGTCCTCGTTGGAACGGACGAACTCGCCGATCCAGGCGGCCAGTTGGTCCGGCCTGGTGCGCGGTATCCAGTGCTTGGCGGGCAGTGTGCGGCGGATCAACCGGGGCGCCCAGTGCTCCAGGTCGGCGTACAGCTTCGGCGAGAGGAACACGTCGTCGAGCGGCGTGATCAGCTGGACGGGCACGTGGGCGTACGCGTCGGGGCGCGGGCGGCGCAGCCGGGCGCGGACGTTGTCCCGGTAGAGCCAGGCGCCGTGCGCCGCGTCCTGCGGAAGGGAGGCCGTGGGGTATCCGTCTGCGGGCACGTTCTCCAGGCGCTGGAGCATCTTCGGCCACCGCTTGCCGAGCGGCCCGCGCCAGGCCAGCTCGGGCAGGACCGGGGTGTGCAGCAGGTACACGTACCAGGACTTGGCGCCCTGGCCCAGGAGCTGGCCCACCTTGCGCGGGGTCGGGCGGCTCATCCGGCTCTTGATCCAGTGCCCGAAGTGATCGAGCGACGGGCCGGACATCGAGGTGAAGGACGCTATGCGGCCCTCGGTGCGCTCGACGGTCGCGAACTCCCAGCCCTGCACCGAACCCCAGTCGTGGCCGACCAGATGGACCGGCCGGTCCGGGCTGACCGCGTCCGCGACCGCCAGGAAGTCGTCCGTCAGCTTCTCCAGCGTGAACCCGCCGCGCAGCGGGGCCGGCGCGGTGGAGCGGCCGTGCCCGCGGACGTCGTAAAGGACCACGTGGAAGCGCTCGGCAAGGCGCTCGGCGACCTCGGACCACACCTCCTTGCTGTCCGGGTAGCCGTGCACCAGGAGCACGGTCGGCTGGGACTCGTCGCCCAGTTCGGCGACGCACAGCTCCACGCCGCCGGTCCGCACCCAGCGCTCGCGCGCTCCCTCGATGTTCACGCTCGTCACGCTCACGCCGCCTTCTCCTCGGCCCAGCGCCGCACATGCGGCAGGTCGTCGTCCAGCCAGAACGCGCTCTGCTCGGGGTCCTTGGAGTCAGTGACGACCAGGATCTCCTCGAACTTCGCGCCCGTACCCCGGAACCCGAGGTGCGGCTCGACCGCCCACAGCCCCGGCTGCGGCGGGTGGTCGGAGAACTTGTACGGGGACCACAGCGGCGACCAGCCGTCCCGGTGGCCGTGCACCGCATCGCTCGCCAGACCCTTCAGCGCCTGGGTGCCGAACCCGAAGACGTTCGGCGACCAGCGGCGCTCCTTCACCTGGTCGATCTTGTGGGCGATCACGCCGAACGGGTAGGCGCGGTGCCGGTTGGCATAGCCCTGGCGGACCATGAGCCGGTCCACGTCCTCGTAGATCTCTCGCAGCGGCCGTTTCTCGCGCACCTCGCGCAGGATCAGCTCGCGGTGCGCCTCCAGGTCGGCGAGCAGCCGGTCGTGCACCGGGTTGAGCCCGAGGCAGCCCGAGTAGCCGATGTCCGCGGTGAAGCCCTGGTAGACCGGAGCCATGTCGAGGATGAAGGGCATCCCCGCCTCCAGACGCCGGTTGGTGGGGAAGAACTGCAACGGGATGCGGAAGTTCACGAACGCCGTGCGGTCGCCGAACCAGGCGAACGGCAGGTGGAACCAGTCCCGCACGCCCCGCTCGCGCAACCAGTCCCGCTGCATCCGCGCGGCCTCCCGCTCGGTCACTCCGGGCTTGAGCTGCGCGGCCACCGCCTCCGCGCACTCGTACGCGAGGCTCTGTACTTCCCTGAACCCGCGCAGCCGCGCGTCGGGTTCAGCCTTCAGTGCCGATGGCATCCGTCCACCCCTGTCGCCCTACGCGTGCGTAACTTGACACTGATGAATGTGACAATGCCCGGCGGCTGCGTCAAGGGTCCTGCGCCAGCCTGTGGACAACGGGCCGGTTGTGGACAACCCCGTGCCCCGGGCCGGCGACCCCGTCAGCCTCACGTACGGGTTCCCCTACGGGCTCGTACCTCTGGAGTCGGACATGGATCCAGCCGTCTGGGCTGACGATTCATGTGGCCTGCGCCACTACCGTCGATGACGTGACTGTGATCGCGACCGAAAGCCTGAGCAAGCGGTTCCCCAAGGTGACCGCGCTTGACCGGCTCTCGTTGGACATCGGCCCCGGCGTGACCGGGCTGGTGGGCGCCAACGGAGCCGGCAAGTCCACGTTGATCAAGATCCTGCTGGGTCTCTCGCCCGCCACGGAGGGCACCGCCGCCGTGCTCGGCCTGGACGTGGCCACCAGCGGCAGCGCCATCCGCGAGCGGGTGGGCTACATGCCGGAGCACGACTGCCTGCCACCCGACGTCTCGGCCACCGAGTTCGTCGTGCACATGGCGCGCATGTCGGGCCTGCCGGCCACCGCGGCCCGCGAGCGAACCGCCGACACGCTGCGCCACGTGGGGCTCTACGAGGAGCGCTACCGGCCCATCGGCGGCTATTCGACCGGCATGAAGCAGCGGGTCAAGCTCGCCCAGGCGCTCGTCCACGACCCCCAGCTGGTCCTGCTCGACGAGCCGACCAACGGCCTCGACCCGGTCGGCCGCGACGAGATGCTCGGCCTGATCCGCCGCATCCACACCGACTTCGGCATCTCGGTCCTGGTCACCTCGCACCTCCTGGGCGAGCTGGAGCGCACCTGCGACCACGTGGTGGTCATCGACGGCGGCCAACTGCTCCGCTCCAGCTCCACCAGCGACTTCACCCAGATCACCACCACCCTCGCGGTCGAGGTCACCGACTCCGACACCCACCCCGACGGCACGGAGGCGGTGCGCAAGGCGCTCACCGAGGCCGGGCTCACGCTGCACGCGGGCGTCGAGGACGGACTGCCGGGCGCCGGCCACATCCTCCTCATCGAGGCCACCGGCGAGGACACCTACGACACGGTCCGCGACACCGTGGCCCACCTGGGCCTCGGTCTCGTACGGATGGAACAGCGCCGTCACCACATCGCCGAGGTGTTCCAGACCCCGGCGCAGGAGCCGGTCTCCGAACGCGCCGCCGCATGGGCAGCCACCGCGGCCGGCGCCGAGCAGAAGGGAGGCGGCCGCGATGGCAACTGACAGCGCCCAGACCCAGATCCACAACATCGGCTACCGCAACTACGACGGGCCGCGGCTCGGCCGGGCCTACGCCCGCCGCTCGCTCTTCTCGCAGTCCCTGCGCGGCGCGTACGGCCTGGGCCGCAGCGCCAAGTCCAAGGTGCTTCCGATGCTGCTGTTCGCGGTGATGTGCGTGCCCGCGGCCATCATGGTCGCGGTCGCCGTCGCCACCAAGGCCAACGACCTGCCGGTGCAGTACACGCGGTACGCGATCTTCCTCCAGGCCGTCATCGGGCTGTTCATCGCGGCCCAGGCGCCCCAGACCGTCTCGCGCGACCTGCGCTTCAAGACGGTGCCGCTGTACTTCTCGCGGCCGATCGAGCGCCTCGACTACGTCCTGGCCAAGTTCGCGGCCATGGCCTCGGCCCTGTTCATCATCACCGGCGCACCCCTGGTGATCCTGTACATCGGCTCCCTGCTCGCCAAACTCGACTTCGCGGACCAGACCAAGGGGTTCGCCCAGGGGCTGGTCTCGGTGGCACTGCTCTCGCTCCTCTTCGCGGGCCTCGGCCTGGTCATCGCCGCGCTGACGCCGCGCCGCGGCTTCGGAGTGGCCGCCGTGATCGCCGTCCTGACCGTCTCCTACGGAGCGGTCTCCGCGGTCCAGGCCATCGCCTTCAACCAGGGCTCCCCCGGAGCGGTCAAGTGGCTCGGCCTGTTCTCCCCCATCACGCTCATCGACGGCGTGCAGAGCGCGTTCCTCGGCGCGAGCTCCAACTTCCCCGGCGGCAACGGCCCGGGGTCGGGAGTCGGAGCGCTCTATCTGCTCGTCGTCCTCGCGCTGATCTACGGCTCGTACGCCGTGCTGATGCGCCGCTACCGGAAGGTCGGGCTGTGACCACCATCGACATCGACCACACCTCACGCTGGTTCGGCAACGTGGTGGCGGTCAACGACGTCACCATGACGGTCGGCCCGGGCGTCACCGGACTGCTCGGCCCCAACGGCGCCGGAAAGTCCACCCTCATCAACATGATGGGCGGTTTCCTCGCCCCCTCCACGGGAACGGTCACGCTCGACGGCGAGCAGATCTGGCGCAACGAGTCCGTCTACAAGAAGATCGGCATCGTCCCCGAACGGGAGGCCATGTACGACTTCCTCACGGGCCGCGAATTCGTCGTCGCCAACGCCGAGTTGCACGGCCTCGGCGCCCGCGAGGCCGGCCAGGCCCTGGCCACGGTCGAGATGGAGTACGCCCAGGACCGCAAGATCCAGACCTATAGCAAGGGCATGCGCCAGCGCGTCAAGATGGCCTCCGCCCTCGTCCACAACCCGTCGGTGCTGCTGCTCGACGAGCCGTTCAACGGCATGGACCCGCGCCAGCGCATGCAACTGATGGACCTGCTGCGGCGGATGGGCGCCGAGGGCCGCACGGTCCTGTTCTCCTCGCACATCCTCGAAGAGGTGGAGCAGCTCGCCTCGCACATCGAGGTCATCGTCGCCGGACGGCACGCGGCCAGCGGCGACTTCCGCAAGATCCGCCGCCTCATGACGGACCGCCCGCACCGCTATCTGATCCGCTCCAGCGACGACCGCGCGCTGGCCGCCGCCCTGATCGCCGACCCCTCGACCGCCGGGATCGAGGTGGACCTCAAGGAAGGCGCGCTGCGCATCCAGGCCGTCGACTTCGGCCGGTTCACCACGCTGCTCCCCCAGGTGGCCAAGGCGAACGGCATCCGTCTGCTGACGGTCTCGCCGTCCGACGAGTCCCTCGAATCCGTCTTCTCCTACCTCGTAGCGGCCTGAGCGCCTGAAAGGAGCGGTGACGTTCCCATGTACAACCCGACCGTCGCCCGGCTCACCTACCGGGCTCTGCTCGGCCGCCGCCGGGCCGCCATTCTCTTCGTCCTGCCCGCCCTGCTGATCGTGATCTCGGTGGCCGTGCGTTCCTTCAGCGGAGCCGACGACCAGGTCGCCGCCGACCTCCTCGGCAGCTTCGCGCTGGCCACGATGGTGCCGCTGATCGGCGTCATCGCCGGCACCGGCGCGATCGGCCCCGAGATCGACGACGGCTCGATCGTCTACCTGCTGGCCAAGCCGGTGAAGCGCTCGACGATCATCTTCACCAAGCTGATCGTCGCGATCGCCGTGACGATGGCGTTCTCCGCGATCCCGACGCTGATCGCCGGGTTCATCCTGAACGGCAACGGCCAGCAGATCGCGATCGCCTACACGGTGGCGGCCCTGGTCGCCTCCATCGCGTACGCCGCGGTCTTCCTGCTGCTCGGCACCGTCACCCGGCACGCCGTGGTCTTCGGCCTGGTGTACGCGCTGGTCTGGGAGTCGCTGTTCGGCAACCTGGTGCCGGGCGCACGCACCCTGAGTGTTCAGCAGTGGTCGCTCGCCCTGGCCCAGAGGATCGGCGAGAACGGCATGATCTCCTCCGACGTGGGCCTGCCGCTGGCGATCGTCCTCCTGGTGGGCGTGACCGCGGCGGCCACCTGGTACGCGGGCCAGAAGCTGCGCACCCTCAAGCTGGCCGGGGAGGAGTGACGGGGGTTCCCCGGACGGGGGCGGCGCCCGGCGACATCAACTGGTCGCCGGGCACTGCCTGTTGTGCAGCCGGGGGTCGGATACCTCCGGCCAACCCATCTCCGGCTACCTACCTCCGGCGCTTGCGACGCGGATGAGGGGGATGGGGGAGCCGCCGCTGGATGTCGGCGACGTCCTCGGAGAGATCGGTGAGCCGGACGCTCATGGCGCCGACCACGCGGTTGGTGGCGTCGAGCCGGCGGTCTACGGATTCCAGTCGTCGGCCCGCGGATTCGAGGCGGTGGTCCACAGCTTCCAGCCGTCGGTCCACGCCCTCCAGGCGACCGTCCACGACTTCGAGCCGCCGGTCCATCGCTTCCATGCGGTGATCCATCGCCGCCATCCGATGGTCCATCGCCTCCAGCCGCACCGACATGCGGCTCAGCACCGGACCGAGCTCCTGGAGCGCGGGCCCGATCTGGGCCTTGGAGCCCTCCAGGTTGGTGACCCGGAGGTCCAGACCGTCATAGCGGGGGTCGCTCGCGATGACGGTCCTGGGGGTTTCCTCGGTGTCGAGGAGATAGGTACGCACACACCGCGCTACTTCGCTGTCGCGAAGAAGCATGGCTATGTTGAGGACGGCTCGGCGGGTGAGGAGCCTGAGGTGTGCCCGGCCCTGTGGATAACTCCGGGGCGTGCCGTCTTCTGAAATGGCCAAGTTGGCCATTTCAAAGGCTTGCAGCTCAGCACCCTTGAGAGTGCGCAGTCCGTTGGTGTCGAGTTCGTCGCGGTGCCGCTTGACGACGCTGTTGACGGCCTCTGTGGGTACGACGAAGTACGTTGCGACGCCCTCTGTGGACAAGTGGACGCCGTCAGGTAGCAACCGCAACGCCTTGACCTTCTCCAGGACGTCGACGCGTCCCAGATGGTCGGCGCGCAGGGTGCGCGATTCGAGTAGAGCGACTTCGGACGGCATGGTCGGCCTTCCGTTCATGGTCGTTGGTGCATGACTTGGACGCCCAATCCCCGGGCTGCAGGGGTGGAGGTCCGCTCATCTACGCCACTGACTCAATGACCGGTTCTTGTACCGCGACCGGCAATCCCCAAATTCACGAAAGGTACGACGCCACTAACCCCAGTTGCCTCCACGCACGTTGGACAACAAGCGGACTTTCGTACAGGTCACGCATCCGGGGAACAGATGTTGGGAACTGACGTTTCGCCAGGCTGCCCGAGCCCCGCCGGGCGGAGCTCGGCCCGCCTAGACCGTCCGGTCCCGCGCCGCGAAGAGTCCCACCGCCAGCGCCGCCGCGCACACGCCGAGTACGAGAGCGATCGGTACCGTCCAGCCGCCCGTCGCCTGGCGGACCGCGCCCGCGGTCAGAGGGCCGACGGCGGCCAGCAGGTAGCCGATCGTCTGGGCCATGCCGGAGAGGCGGGCCGCCGTGTGGGCGTCGCCGGATCGGAGCACGATCATCGTCAGGGCCAGGCCCACCGCGCCGCCCTGCCCGATGCCCAGGACCGCCGCCCACAGCCAGGCGCCGCTCACCGGGGCGACCAGCAGACCCGCGTAACCGGCCGCGACCATCGAGGTGACCAGCACGATCAGTGGGCGCTGGCTGCGCATCCGGCCGGCCAGGAGCGGCACGCCGAACGCGCCGGCCACCTGGATCAGGTTGTTGAACGCGAAGATCACGCCCGCCGTGGAGCGGCTCATCCCGTGGTCCGTGAAGATCGTCGGCATCCAGGCGATCAGCACGTACGACCAGAGCGACTGGAGCCCCATGAACAGGGTGACCTGCCAGGCGAGGGCCGAGCGCCACACGCTCTTTCGGGCAGGAGCAGAAGCCGCGGGCGTCGCCACCCGTACCTCGTGGCCCGTACGGCCACGGGCGATCAGGACCTGGGGCAGCCAGGCGACGGCGGCGAGGACCGCGAGCAGCGACCACACCGCCAGCGAGGCCTCCCAGCTGCCGCCGAACGCCTTCTCCAACGGCACCGACGAGGCGGCCACCAGCGTTGCGCCCGCGATCATCGCGCCGGTGTAGACCGACGTCATGGACGCTGCCTTGTCCGGGAAGTCCCGCTTGATCAGGCCGGGCATCAGCACGTTGAGCAGGGCTATCGCCGTGCCGACGAGTACGCCGCCGCCGTACAGCGCGACCGTCGAGGGCGCCACCCGCACCAGGATGCCGACAGCCAGGAGCAGCAGGGCGAACAGCAGCACCGGCTCGCTCCCGAAGCGGCGGGCCAGCCAGGGTGCCACCAGCGCGCCGAGCCCCAGGAAGAGCACCGGCACCGAGGTCACCAGGCTGCTCGCCGTCGACGACAGGCCGAACGACTGGCTGATCTCGCTCACCAGCGGCGACACGCTGGCCAGCGCCGCCCGCATGTTCACCGACGCCAGCACGATCCCGACCAGCAGCACCACCGGATGCGCGAGCAGCGCCCGCCGCGCGGCGGCGCCCTGTGGCGAGGGCCGTACATCGGCCTCGGCATCGGGCAACAGCAGGCGATCAGCATCCGGGCGTGACAAAACAAGCACCTTTCTCAGACGTCGAACTTCGAATGTCGAGCATCGAAGGTCGAGCTTCGGACTCCGACCGTTGACGGTCAGATGTGGAATTTCAGATATCGGATTTCAGATTTCGGTCGTCGACTCGCGCCACCCGGTCACCCGGTCGTCGACTCGCGCGTCCGGTCGTCGACCCCCGTCACGGGGACCTCACCCGCTCCGCCGGGCCGCCACCGCCCGCACCGCCTCCAGCGGCTTGCGCAGCAGTTCGCGTACCGCCTGCTCGGCCGCCGCGGGGTCGCCGCTCTCGATCGCGTCGACCAGCGCCTCGTGGGTGTCGAGGTCGATCGCGGGCATCTCCTCGTCGCGCAGCGAGGTGATCAGGCTTTCGTGGACCTGCACCGAGAAGAACCGGTAGACCTCGATGAACGCCGGGTTGTGCGTGGCCTGCACGACGCCCATGTGGAACGCCATGTCGGCGTCGGCGGCGCGGTCGCCGTGTTCGCGCAGGGTCTGGAGTGCGCCGCGCAGGGCCACCATGTCGGCGGTGTCCCGGCGTTCGGCGGCGAGCCGGGCAGCCTCGGCCTCCAATGCGACGCGGAGTTCGAGTACGTCAAGGGCGTCGGCGGCCCGGATTCCCTGGAGGACCGCGGAGGGGTCGGCCGTGGAGCGTACGAACGTGCCGTTGCCCTGGCGTGATTCGAGCAGCCCGGCGTGCACCAGGACGCGTACCGCCTCACGGACCGTGTTGCGACCGACGGCCAGCTGCTCGGCGAGCTCGTGCTCGGTCGGAATGCGGTCGTCGACCGCCCACTCGCCGTTGGTCAGCTGGGCCTTCAGCTGATCGACCACGGTGTCCACCAGGGACTGCCGTCCCGCCGTACGAAGAGCCACGTCGCCCACTCCATTCACCCGGTTGCCCAGTCATCCTACAACTGGACTCATCCCGAAACCGCAGTCGTCCTACAACTGCCTCTTAGTGGAGGTTTCATCCTCTATTGGCCTGGAATGCGGCGGTCCTGATGGGGTGTCAGTGTGAGGTGAGTGCTGTCCGGGGCTGATGGTGCGTGAGGAGGCCAGGCGGACGCGGCAGTAACTCCTGCTTGCCTGAGTTTGCCGCCTTGCTTCTGTCTCATTCGGAGATGCCCTGGTTCACCCGGGAGTTACGGGGTGCTTCTTCGCGCCCCTGGCGGCCGGTTCCGCAACGCGGTACGCCGGAGGCATGGACGAACGCAGGCCGTACAACAGCGATCTCTCCGATGACCGGTGGGCCCTGGTGGAACCGGAGTTGACCGCGTGGCGCGCGAAGCGCCGGGAGAACGGCATCCCGGGCGGGCGGAAGCCGAAGTACCCGCTGCGGGATCTGCTGGACGCGATCTTGTACGTGGACCGCACCGGCATCCCCTGGCGCTACCTGCCCCACGACTTCCCGCCCTGGGAGACCGCCTATCACTACTTCGCGTGGTGGCGGGACGAGGGTGTCTTCGTGAAGCTGAACGGGCTGCTGCGGCACCGGTTGCGCGAGGAGGCCGGGCGGCAGGCGGAGCCCAGTGCGGGGATCATCGACGCGCAGAGCGTGAAGACCGGACACACCGTCCCCGCGGCCACTCAGGGCACGGACGCCGCGAAGAAGATCGTCGGGAGGAAGCGCAGCATTCTGACCGACACGCTCGGACTGCTGCTGTTTGTACTGGTCACCGCCGCCAGCGTGCAGGACTCCACCGCCGGCACACCCCTGATCGAGTACGCCGCGCGAGCCCGCGGGCGGCTGCGCAAGATCTGGGTCGACGGCGGCTACCGCCAGCACCTCGTCGAAAGCGCCGCCCGACTGGGAATCGACCTTGAAATCGTCCAACGCAAGCCTGGGACCAGGGGATTCGCTCCAATTCCACACCGCTGGCCGGTAGAGCGAACCTTCGGTTGGATCATGATGCACCGCCGCCTCGCCCGCGACTACGAAACCCTGCCCACCAGCTCCGAAGCCATGATCTACCTCGCAATGATCGACACCATGGCCCGCCGGATCACGGGAGAAGCGGCCCCAACCTGGAGAAACCCGACCCCCCAGGATGAGACACCCCGCCCGAGATGAAACCTCCACTTACTTGCTCCTCAGAGTTTCGCGACATCATCTAGGGATGACGACCCTGCTCCACCGCGGCTCCGAGCGCTCGCGGCCGGTCCGGTCCTGGCTGCGCTCCACGCCCGGGACGCACATCTGGCTGCTGATCATCGCCATCACCAGCCTCGTCATCCAGCTCTCCACCCAGGGCCTGGAGCGCTTTCTGCTGCACCGCAACAGCAGCAACATCCACGAGCTGACCCGGCACCCCGTGCAGTCCCTCTTCACCAGCGCGTTCTGGATCGAGAACCCGTCCTCGCTCCTGCTCTACCTGGTGCTCTTCGAGGTCGTCCACGGCACGGTGGAGCGCTGGCTCGGCACGCTGCGCTGGCTGTGCACCGTCGTCGTCGGGCATGTGGTGGCGACCCTGATCAGCCAGGAGTACGTGCTGTGGTCGATCCAGAACCAGCACCTGCCCAAGCGGCTCGCGCACGCCATGTCGCACGTCGTGGACATCGGGGTCAGCTACGGGCTCGCCGCGTCGGCCGGCATCCTCGTCTACAGGCTGCCGTATCCCTGGCGCTGGCTATACCTCGTAGGGGTGACCGGTTTCTTCGGCATCCCGCTCGCCACCGGCGGTACGTTCACCGACCTCGGCCATGTGACCGCGCTGTTCATCGGCTTCGCCTGCTATCCGCTGACCCGGGGCGTGCCCACGCGAAATTCAGTGGCGGCCAACGACCGTGCCGGGCACAGTAGTTGAGGCAGCCGCGCGCGGCAGACGCGGGCCCGCCGGACGGGGGAAAGAGCACGACGAGGGCGGTTCGTACGAGTCCGAAGAGGACCGTACGGACGAGCCCGTCGCGCTCCCGGCAGGGCCGCGCGGGGCATCGGAGCAGCACCGACGACTCCGACGGGCCGCCCGCGAGCGGCTGCCCGGGGCGGCCGCTTCGAGCGCGCATCAGCGCGAGGCCGCCCCTCCCACATGGGTAAGGGGCGCCCGCAATGGCGGACGCCCCTTACCCATGCCAACTCGTGCCCCAAGAGCGGCGTTTACTGCACGTGCTTAGGGCCGGGCCCCAGGGCTTCACGGCCTCAACGCTGGAGCAGCTGCTCCAGGACGACCGCGATGCCGTCGTCCTCGTTCGACGCGGTGATCTCGTGGGCCACGGCCTTCAGTTCGTCGTGGGCGTTGGCCATCGCCACGCCGTGCTGGGCCCAGCCGAACATCGGGATGTCGTTCGGCATGTCCCCGAACGCGATCGTGTCCGCCGCCTTGCAGCCGAGCCGGCGTGCGGCCAGCGAGAGCCCGGTCGCCTTGCTGAGGCCCAGCGGCAGCAGCTCCACGACGCCCGCGCCCGCCATCACCACGTCCACCAGGCTGCCGACCACCTGCCGCGTGATCTTCGCCAGCGCATCGTCGTCGTACCCGGGGTGCTGGATGTAGACCTTGTTCAGCGGCGCCGCCCACAGCTCGGCGAGGTCCTCGAAGGACCGGACCGGCAGCGGGCCCTCCTGGACCTGGTAGCCGGGGCCGACCAGGACCTCGCCGTCGATGCCGTCGCGGCTCGCGGCGAGCGCCAGCGGGCCGATCTCCGCCTCGACCTTGGACAGCGCGAGCCCGGCGAGCTGGCGGTCGAGCGTCACCGACGTAAGCAGCCGGTGCTCACCCGCGTGGTAGACCTGCGCGCCCTGCCCGCACACCGCGAGGCCCTCGTAGCCGAGGTCGTCGAGGATGTGCCGGGTCCAGGGCACCGAACGGCCGGTCACCACGATGTGCGCGGCGCCCGCTTCGGTGGCCGCGGCCAGCGCGTCACGGGTGCGCCGCGAGACCGACTCGTCGGAGCGCAGCAGCGTCCCGTCCAGGTCGGTCGCGATCAGCTTGTACGGGAACGGGCGCCCCACGGTGGTGCTCACTTGGAGATCGGCTCCAGGACCTCTCGGCCGCCCAGGTACGGACGCAGCACGGCCGGGACCCGCACCGAGCCGTCGGCCTGCTGGTGGTTCTCCAGGATCGCCACGATGGTGCGCGGGACCGCGCACAGCGTGCCGTTCAGGGTGGACAGCGGGGCGACCTTGCTCTTGCCCTCGCTGGTGTCGCGCATGCGGACCGACAGGCGCCGGGCCTGGAAGCCGTCGCAGTTGGAGGCCGAGGTGAGCTCGCGGTACTTGCCCTGGGTCGGGATCCACGCCTCGCAGTCGAACTTGCGCGAGGCCGAGGAGCCGAGGTCGCCGGTGGCGACGTCGATCACCTGGAAGGGCAGTTCGAGGCCGGTCAGCCACTGCTTCTCCCAGTCCAGGAGCCGCTTGTGCTCGTTCTCGGCGTCGTCCGGGTGGACGTAGGAGAACATCTCGACCTTGTCGAACTGGTGGACCCGGAAGATGCCCCGGGTGTCCTTGCCGTACGTGCCGGCCTCGCGGCGGAAGCACGGCGAGAAGCCGGCGTAGCGCAGCGGCAGCTTGTCCGCGTCGATGATCTCGTCCATGTGGTACGCCGCGAGCGGGACCTCGGAGGTGCCGACCAGGTAGTAGTCGTCCTTCTCCAGGTGGTACACGTTCTCGGCGGCCTGGCCGAGGAAGCCGGTGCCCTCCATGGCGCGCGGGCGGACCAGCGCCGGCGTCAGCATCGGGATGAACCCGGCCTCGGTCGCCTGCGCGATCGCCGCGTTGACCAGGGCGAGCTCCAGGAGCGCGCCGACACCGGTCAGGTAGTAGAAGCGCGAGCCCGACACCTTGGCGCCGCGCTCGACGTCGATGGCGCCCAGCGCCTCGCCGAGCTCCAGGTGGTCCTTGGGCTCGAAGCCCTCGGCGCCGAAGTCGCGGATGGTGCCGTGCGTCTCCAGGACGACGAAGTCCTCCTCGCCGCCGACCGGCACGTCCGTGTGGACGATGTTGCCGAGCTGGAGGAGCAGCTGCTTGGCCTGCTCGTCGGCCTCGTTCTGCGCGGCCTCCGCTGCCTTGACGTCGGTCTTGAGCTGCTCGGCCTTCTTCAGGAGCTCGGCGCGCTCATCCGGCGTGGCCTTGGGGATGAGCTTGCCGAGCGACTTCTGCTCGGAGCGCAGCTCGTCGAAGCGGAGGCCCGAGGACCTGCGCAGCTCGTCGGCGGAGAGCAGGGCGTCGACGAGGGCGACGTCCTCTCCACGGGCGCGCTGGGAGGCGCGAACACGGTCGGGGTCCTCACGGAGCAGGCGAAGGTCAATCACCCCTCCAGGCTACCGGTGCGGACTCCCGGCACCCCACCGGATATCCCCCGCGCCCGCCACCAGCGTGTCGCTTTGTCCGAATTGACCGGATTGGGAAATCTGGCCCGGGAATTCCCGCGCCGGATGTCCGGCGGGTGTCAATGAAATCGCCGCTATTCCCCGAAAAGGGGCGCTTTCCGGGTCACTGTTGACCGACTCCCTTGCTGTGCACAGGACTTGTCCACAGAAGCGCACACCCCGGGAAACTTATCCACAGGCTGTGCGGTGGATCTGTGGACCGCGGAAGAGATCGTTCCGAAAGCCGCATGCTGGGCCGAGGTTTCCCCTCTCAAACCCGTTCCACACACTCATTCGGGTGGGAATTGCTCGCTCTAAAGAGTTGATCACTGGAATTGAGGTGACAGAGGATGCCCTGGCGGCCTGTGGACTGATGTGTCGTCACTAGAGGGATTTGTCGACTGTGTCCGGTTGTGTTGTCGACTTACCCACAGGTCGAGAAGTGAGCCTGTGGATAACTTTGTGGACAACGAAAATCAGCAGGTAGGACCGGACGCCGGGCGGGTGCGGGGCTGGGGACAGTGCCGTCACGCGCCCCTGTGGCCCTGGCCTACGCGCGGCCGTCCTGGCAGCGGGCCAGCCACTCCGCCGCCTCGACGAACTCCGCGTCCGAGGTTCCCGCCCGCAGCGCCCGTACGTCGTCGAGCGTCACCTCCGCCCTCGGGTACGAGCCGAGGAAGCGGACCTCGGGGCAGATCCGCCGCAGCCCCATCAGGGCCTCGCCCACCCGGCGCTCCGAGATGTGGCCCTCGGCGTCGATGGCGAAGCAGTAGTTGCCGATGCCCTGACCGGTCGGCCGGGACTGGAGCAGCATGAGGTTGACCCCGCGCACCGAGAACTCCTGGAGCAGTTCGAGGAGGGCGCCCGGGTGGTCCTCGCGCTGCCACAGGACCACCGAGGTCTTGTCCGCGCCGGTCGGCGCCGCGGGCCGGGCCGGGCGGCCGACGAGCACGAAGCGGGTCTGCGCGTTGACCGCGTCGTGGATGTCGGTGATCAGTGGTTCCAGGCCGTACGTCGCCGCCGCGAACTCGCCCGCGAACGCCGCGTCGTAGCGCCCCTCCTGGACGAGGCGGGCGCCGTCCGCGTTGGAGGCGGACGACTCCCAGAGCGCCTCCGGCAGGTTGGCCTTCAGCCAGTTGCGGACCTGGGGCTGGGCGGCCGGGTGCGCGGTCACCGTCTTGATGTCCGTCAGCGTCGTCCCCGGGCGCACCAGGAGCGCGAACTTGATGGAGAGCAGCACCTCGCGGTAGATCATCAGAGGCTCGCCCGAGACCAGCTCGTCCAGGGTGGTGGTGATGCCGCCCTCCACCGAGTTCTCGATCGGGACCAGGGCCGCGGCCGCCTCCCCGCTGCGCACCGCGTCCAGGGCGGCCGGCACGGAGACCATCGGGACCAGTTCGCGGGTCGCGGCCTCGGGGAGCGTGCGCAGGGCGGCCTCGGTGAACGTGCCCTCGGGACCCAGATAGGTGTATCGCGTGGCGGACATGCACGTCACACTAATGGCCCGAAGTCACCGGCACCCACCGCTCACGCCGACCGGCAGCCCGCTTGCGGCGAACCGTTCCGGCGGGCCGGCCCCCGTCACGACTCCAGCAGCCGCTGCCCCACGTACTCGCCCGCCCGCGGCCCGCCCGGCACCGCGAACAGGCCGCTCGCCTCGTGGCGCAGGAACGGGGACAGCGCGTCCCCCCGGTCGAGCTTGCGCTGCACCGGTACGAAGCCCTTGACCGGGTCGGCCTGCCAGGCGACGAAGAGCAGGCCCGCGTCCGGGGTCCCGTCCGCCGCGATGCCGTCGTGGTACGAGAAGGCGCGCCGCAGCATGGCCGCGCCGCCGTTCTGCTCGGGGGCGGCGATGCGGGCGTGGGCGTTCTCCGGGATGACCAGCTTGCCGTCCGGGCCGAACTTGTCGAGCTGCATCTTCGTCGTCTCCGTACCCCCCGAAAGAGGGGCGCCGTTCGACTTCTTGCGGCCGATCACCTGCTCCTGTTCGGGGAGCGGCAGCTTCTCCCAGGTGTCCAGGAGCATCCGGATCCGGCGCACGACCGCGTACGAGCCGCCCGCCATCCACGCGGGCTGCGCGGTGTCCGGCACGAAGATGCGCTGCTCGAAGTCGGCGTCGGCGGGTTTGGGGTTGCCGGTGCCGTCGATCTGGCCCATCAGATTGCGGGCGGTCATCGGCTTCTGGGTGGCGCCCGGGGTGCGGTTGAAGCCGTTCATCTGCCAGCGCACCTTCGCCGCGGAGCCCGCGTCCTGCTGGATCGCGCGCAGCGCGTGGAAGGCGACCAGGGCGTCGTCCGCGCCGATCTGCACCCACAGGTCGCCGTTCGAGCGCTTGGGGTCGAGCTGGTCGGAGGAGAAGTCGGGCAGCGGGTCCAGCTGTGCGGGGCGCCGGCCGGCCAGCTGCGTACGGTCGAAGAAGCTGTGGCCGAAGCCGAAGGTGACGGTCAGCGAGGACGGGCCCGCGTCCAGGGCCACACCGGTGTCGCCGCTGCTCGCGGGCTCGCCCGCCATCAGCGACTTGGCCGTCGCCGACCAGCGCCGCATCAGCGCGGCCGCCTCCTTGCGCCCGGCGCCGGGGGCCAGGTCGAAGGCGATGAGATGGCCGGTGGACTGAAGCGGAGTGGAGATCCCCGCTTGATGTTTCCCGTGAAACATCACCTCCGTGGAACCGACCGACGTCAACGGGCTTGTGGAATCCGGGGATTCGACGGCGGCGTACACCCCGGCTCCGCCCGCGGCGCCCAGCGCCAGACCGGCCACGCCGACTCCGCCCACGGTGCCGAGCAGCTTGCGGCGGGAGATGTCGAGGACGGGTTCGGCGGAAGCGGCCGAAGCCCGATCGGAGTTCTTGGTCTCGCTCATGTCAGTTCTACTCAGCCGATCTTGACGTTCTTGTCCATGGTGGTCTCGTCGATCTCCGAGGTGCGTACGGTCACCGAGATCTGCCAGTCACCCGCCATCGGGATCTGGACTCCGCTCGCCTTCCACTGCCCGGCGGTGACGCGGTCGGGCACGACGGGCAGCGGCCCCACCGACTTCGCGGCCAGCGTGAAGGAGACCTTCACCTCGGGGGCGTCCTTGGGCTTGCCCGCCGGGTCCTCCAGGGAGACCTGCAGGTCGTTGGAGCCGGTGCGGCCCGGGTCGAGGGTGAGCTCGACGGTGCCCTTGCCGTTCTGGCCGCCGGTGTCGAACGGCAGCCGGATGTCGACGGGCCGGTCCGCGACGGCGACCTGGGACCCGGCCTTCGCCTTGTCCACCGCCTCCTGGGTGCGGGCCGGCTCGGTCGAGGTCAGCACGGTGGTCACGGCGAGCAGCACCACGGCGATGCCGGCCTCGGCGAGAACCGTGCGGCGCAGCCCGGTCCGCTCGGGGTCGGCGTCCCGGATCCGCTTCTCGCGGGCGGTGCTCAA
Source organism: Streptomyces sp. NBC_00212 (assembly GCF_045206365.1). Taxonomy (NCBI): domain Bacteria; kingdom Bacillati; phylum Actinomycetota; class Actinomycetes; order Kitasatosporales; family Streptomycetaceae; genus Streptomyces; species Streptomyces sp. NBC_00212. The sequence goes on along the minus strand of NZ_CP108115.1, from coordinate 4,273,155 downwards.
CGCGGCCTGCTGGCGCGCGAGTTGGGCGGCCCGCTTGGCGTCCTTGCCGTCGTCGGGGACGGTGACGGGCTCCGGCTCGCTCGCGTGCTGCTCGACGACCAGGGCGGCGTCGGCCTCCGGCGCGGTGTGCTCGGAGAGGCGCGCGGTCCAGCGTCGGGAGACCGAGGCGGTCCCGACGAGGACCGCGATCAGGCCGACCTTCACGAGGAGCAGCTGCCCATAGGCGGTGTCGACCAGGGCCGACCAGGTGCCGACCTGCCGCCAGGACTGGTAGACGCCGGTCGCGGCGAGGACCGCCACGCTCCAGAACGCGATCCGCGAGAACCGCAGGACGGCCGCGCGCTCGATGCCCGGGGAGCGGTAGAGGACGACGAGGAGGGTGATGAGCCCGCCGAGCCAGGTCGCCACGGCCAGGAGGTGCAGTACGTCGACGGGCATGGCGATGCCCGGCTGGAGTCCGGTCGAGGCGTGCTCGGCGAGCGCCCAGGTCGCGGCGAGACCGGCGGCGACCACGGCTCCGCCGATGGCCAGGCCGAAGGTGAGGTCCTTCTTCTCGTCCTTCTCGGTCTCGTCGTCCCGCTTGGCGTACGCGCCGAACAGGACGGAAACGAACAGGGCGGCGGCGCCGAGCAGCAGCAGCCGGGAGATGAGCGCGGCGCCCGGCTTGGTCTCCAGGACGGCCCGCAGACCGTTCAGGTCGAAGGCGTCGGAGAGTTTCCCGGAGCCGGTGTAGGGCGTGCGGAGCAGCAGCATCGCGAGGGTGGCCGCGGTCATGGTGAGCCAGCCGCCGACGACGACCCGCTGCACCGGCCCCACCGTCGCCCCGCGCCGCCAGCACGCGAGCACGAAGGCCGCGCCGCCGGTGAGCAGCACGAAGCCGCCGTACGCCGCGTAGCGCGCGATGCCGTAGAGGGCGCCGACGAGGCCGCCGCCGACCTCCTGGGTGGGGACGACCGTGGCGGTCGCGGAGGGGGCGCCGATGGAGAAGGTGAAGGCGCCGGAGACCGGGTGGCTGTCGGCGGAGATCGCCTGCCAGGCCACCGTGTAGGTGCCGTTGGGGATGCCGGTGCGCAGCCGGACGCCGTACTTGACGATGTCGCCGCTGCACAGGTTGACGAGTTCGGCGGTGTCGGAGCGCTTGCCCGTGGGGTCGAGGACCCGGATGGAGTTGGCGTCCAGGGCGACGCCCTCGGAGAACGTGAGGGCGACCTGGGCAGGGGCGGTGGCGACCACCGCCCCCTCCTTCGGGTCGCTGCCGGTCAGTGCGGCGTGCGCGGACGCGGGCACGGCGCCCGCGAAGAGCGCGCCGAGCAGCGCCACCGTGACGAGCAGCAGCCGGGTCAGGCCTCGGCTCGCGGTGGTTCGAAGGCGTGGGGCGGTGGCCGTCATGTCAGTCCCTCAAGTCCCTCTGGTTACCTCAGTGGTGCTTCGGGTTGTAGGTGGCTTCCTTCACCGGGAGGTCGACCTTGACCGGGTCGGCCTTCTCGAAGTGCAGCTCGATGGTGACCTTCTCGCCCTGCTTCGGCTTCGTCTTGAGACCCATGAACATGATGTGGCTGCCGCCGCGTTCGAGGTCCAGCTCGCCATTGGCGGGGATGTCGAAGGAGGTCACCTCCTGCATCTTCTGGTTCTTCGTCTCGTGGATCGTGACGTTGTCCGACAGGTCGCTGGTGACCTTGGTGAGCTTGTCGGCGGTCTTGCTGTCGTTCTTGACGGTGAGGAAGCCGCCGGCCATGTCGCTGGTCGGCACCGGCATGAACGCGTCGCTCACCTGGAGCTTCGGCTTGGCCTCGGCGTTGTCGGAACAGCCCGCGAGCGCCAGGCCCGCGGACAGGGCTATGACGGTGGCGACGGTGGAGCGGACGGCGGTGGTGCGGCGGTTCACGGGTTCTCCCCCTTGATGATCTTCGGCAGGTCCTTGGTGTAGTCGGCGACGGTCGCGTCCTCGCCGTACAGGACGTAGCCCTGGTCGGTCCTGGGCGAGAACGCGATGACCTGGGCCCCGTGCATCGAGACGACCTTGCCGTCCTTGTCCTTGGTGGCCGGGTCGATGCCGATGCCCAGTTGGCGGGCGCCTGCCTGAATGGTGGGGAAGTCTCCGGTCAGGCCGATGAAGGACGGGTCCTGGCCCTTGAGCCACTTGCCGAGCGAGGCGGGGGTGTCGCGCTCGGGGTCGGTCGTCACGAAGACGACCTGGAGCTTGTCCTGGTCGGCCTTGGGCAGCGACTTCTTCGCGACGGCGATGTTGCCCATGGTGAGCGGGCAGACGTCCGGGCAGTTGGTGTAGCCGAAGTAGATGAGCGTCGGCTTGCCCTTGGTTTCGGCCCGGAAGTCGAACTTCTTGCCGTTGGTGTCCGTGAGGACGAAGTCGGGCTTGGCGAACGGCCGGTCGAGCAGCGTCGCGGCCTGGGTCTTCGCCGGGGCGGAGACATCGGCGACAGGGCTGTTGGAGCCGCTGTCACCGCTGCTTCCGCACGCGGTCAGGGTGAGCGCCGCTGCCGCCGCGAGGGCGGCGGCAGTCAGCGCGGTCTTGTTGCGCATGGGGTGATTTTCCGGTCTTTTCCGGTCGAATGGGTGCAGGAGGCGGGTTACGCGGAGCGGCGGCGTCCGGCGAACACGCCGAAGGCCACTCCGGCGATGCCGACGACGATGCCCACGACGCCCAGGATGCGCGCGGTGGTGTCGGTGTCCGACGAGGCCGAGGCCTCGGCCTTCTTGCCGGTCGCGCTCGCGGCGGCGGCGGCGGGCGCCGCGTCATCGTCGTCCCCGCCGGCCGCGGCGGCGGTCAGCGTGAGCGTCGGCGCCGGGTTCGCGGGCTCGGGCGCGCCCTTCTTCGCCTCGTCGATCCAGCGTACGACCTCGTTGTTGTCGTACGTCTGGAGCGCCTTGAAGACGAGCTGGTCGGTGTCGGAGGGCAGCGAGCCGATGGACAGCGGGAACTTCTGGAACTGGCCGGGCTCGATCGCCCCACCGCTCCAGGTCACCTTGGTGACGGCCTCGTTGATCTGCTTGCCGTGCACGGTCAGCGGCTTGGCCAGCTTCGACTTGGTGACCTCGACGTTCCAGCCCGGCACCGGCTGCGGCATGACGGACGCCAGCGGGTGGTCGGCCGGGAAGTTGACCTCCAGCTTGACCGTCTTGGCGTTGTCGCGCTCGTTGGGGACCTTGAAGTCGACGACGGCGTAACCGCCCTTGGCGGCCGTGCCCTCGGGCTGCACGGTGACGTGGGCGAAGGCCGTTCCCGACAGCAGCAGGACGGACCCGGCGGCGAGGGAGGTGACAACGGCGAGACGGGTGCGCGAACGGGCAGCGTTCATGGCAGAGACACTCCAGTGGGCAGGAAGGGTGGGGACGTCCACCGCGCCACGGATGCGCGGGGACCCGCGACACCACCCCTGCGGTACGTGTGGGGAGTGGGCCGCGTTCAGGCTGCGAGTGCGTACGCCGCGGGCGGCCCGCGCCTGATCACCGAGTGCTGAAGTGCCGCCCCGGGCGGGGGAGGCGTCTCGCCGCGGTCCGCGAGAGCGACGCGCGGGCGCTGCCCGGCGGCCGCCAGGAGCCCGGCGCACAGGGCCGCCGCGAACGCCAGGGCGCGGCGCAGCGAGCGTACGGTCGTGGCCTCGGCCGCCGCCGTCACGGACTCGGCGGCCAGGCGCACCATGCGGAACAGGGCGATCTCGCCGCGCCGCAGCAGCCATCCGGTGGCGAGTGCCGCGAGCAGGTGGCAGAGCAACATGGGGAGCGTGGGCAGCAGCGAGGCGGCCAGCGAAGCCGAGCCCGGGCCGCTGCCCGCCATGCCGGACATCATGTCGGCCATCCCGGACATGCCGGCCATGGAGGCGTGGCCTGTGCCGGAGACCCTGGACGGGTCGATGCCCGCGTCGGTCACGATCCGCTGGGCGTCCGCCGCGGTGAGCGGGGCGGCGCCGCTGCCGCAGATCAGCTTCGCGGCGAACCGGACCATCGGGAGGTCCCCGGTGGATCCGTCGCCGGAGACGGCCGCCGTGTGCTGGCCGACGCCGAAGAGCGTGTGCAGGCCGAGCTGTCCGGCCGCGAGGGCGCCCGCGATGGACGGCAGCGTGCGCTCGCGTCCGGCGAGCGGCGCCACGACCGCGAACACCCCGAGGAAACCGGCGAGCAGCGTCCACCAGGGGACGGTCGCACAGGCCGCCATGACGTGCCCCATCGCGGACAGCACGACGCAGACCGCGGCGAACACCGCGGCCCGGAGCAGCCGGAGACCGGCGCCTGCTGAGGCGTGGGGGGTAGACATGGCGCGGCCATCATCGCACTGCGCTTACCCGCTCCATACGGCAGGTCCGGAAGGTCGCCTTTGGATACGGGGCGGGGGTTCCGGCGAAGCGGATGGGAAGGTTCCGGGGTGCTTTACACCGGCGTGAGGGGCGCGTACATCCGCCGAATGGGCGCCATCACGTCAAGAGCGCGCTTACGGAGCGCGACTTGCGGCAATACTGCGCCCGTAGAGAGAAGGAACTATGTCGAGCCGCAGCGGCGCAGCCAGGAGGCTGGAGCATGAGCATCTGGTGGTCTCTCCACTTGCGGCGCGAGGCTGCGAGCGTTCCGCTCGCCCGTCGTCTTCTGCTCGGCGCCATGGAGACCGCCGGGGTCGACCCCGACATCTCCTACGACCTGTCGGTCGCGCTCAGTGAGGCCTGCGCGAACGCGGTCGAGCACGGCGGGGACGCGGTGGCGGGCGGCGCGTCGGCGGCCTACCGGGTGACCGCCTACCTCGACGGCGAGAAGTGCCGCATCGAGGTCGCGGACTCGGGGCCGGGCTTTCCGGTACGACGCGGCCGGCGCGCCGCGGTGCCGGCCTGGACCGGCGCCCTGCCCGAACACGGCAGGGGCCTCGGCCTGATCGAACAGCTCGCCGACCACGTGCACTTCGGGAACCGGCCCGGCCGGGGCGCGGTGGTCAGCTTCGACAAGATCCTGAAATGGCGCGAGGACGCGCTGCTCAAGGTGTCCTGAGCGGCGCGCCCCCGGGCGCGTGAGCGGTGTGGGATCAGGCCTGCTTGACCTGGGCCATCCACGCCTCGACCTCGTCCGCGCGGCGCGGCAGCGCGGCGGACAGGTTCTCGTTGCCGTCCTCGGTGACCAGGATGTCGTCCTCGATCCGGACGCCGATGCCCCGGTACTCCTCGGGCACGGTCAGGTCGTCGGCCTGGAAGTACAGACCGGGCTCGACGGTCAGGCACATGCCCGGCTCCAGGTCGCCGCCGACGTACGTCTCGGTGCGCGCGGCGGCGCAGTCGTGGACGTCCATGCCGAGCATGTGGCCGGTGCCGTGCAGGGTCCAGCGGCGCTGCAGGCCGAGCTCCAGGACCTTGTCCACGGCCAGGTCGCCGAGCAGACCCCACTCGACGAGCTTCTCGGCGAGCACGCGCTGGGCGGCGTCGTGGAAGTCGCGGTAGGGGGCACCCGGCTTGACCGCCGCGATGCCGGCCTCCTGGGCCTCGTACACCGCGTCGTAGATCTTGCGCTGGAGCGGCGAGAACGTGCCGTTGATCGGCAGGGTGCGGGTGATGTCGGCGGTGTAGAGCTCGTTGGTCTCCACGCCGGCGTCCAGGAGCAGCAGGTCGCCGGAGCGGACCTCGCCGTTGTTGCGCACCCAGTGCAGGGTGGTGGCGTGCGGGCCCGCGGCGCAGATCGAGCCGTAGCCGATGTCGTTGCCCTCGACGCGGGCGCGCAGGAAGAACGTGCCCTCGATGTAGCGCTCGCTGGTCGCCTCGGCCTTGTCGAGCACCTTGACGACGTCCTCGAAGCCGCGGGCGGTCGAGTCGCACGCCTTCTGCAGCTCCGCGATTTCAAACGCGTCCTTCACCAGGCGCGCCTCGGAGAGGTACACGCGCAGCTCTTCGTCGCGCTCGGCGGTGACCTTGTCGGTCAGCGCGGCCTCGATGGAGGTGTCGTGGCCGCGCACGTTGCGGACCGGACCGGTCGCCTCGGTGAGGGCCGCGGCCAGCTCGCGGACGTCCTTGGCGGGCAGCCCGAGCAACTGCTCGGCCTCGGCAAGGGAGTGCCGGCGGCCGACCCACAGCTCGCCCGTGCCGGACAGCCAGAATTCCCCGTTCTCGCGGTTCGACCGCGGAAGCAGGTAGATCGTCGCCTCGTGCCCGTCGCCGGTGGGCTCCAGGACGAGGACGCCGTCCTCCGTCTGGTCACCGGTCAGGTACGCGTACTCGGTGGACGCGCGGAAGCTGTACTCGGTGTCGTTCGAGCGGGTCTTCAGGTTGCCCGCGGGGATCACCAGACGCTCGCCCGGGAAGCGCTTGGAGAGCGCGGCGCGGCGGTCGGCGGTGTGGCCGGCCTGGGCGATCGGCTCCAGACCACGCAGCTCGGTGTCGGCCCAGCCGGACTTCATGTTCTCGGCCAGCTCGTCGGACACGCCCGGGTACAGGCCGTTCTTCCGCTGCTGGATCGGCTTCTCGTCGGTGGTCTCTTCCGGGATCTCCGGGGTGAGCTCCTCTGACACGTCTGCTCCTTGGTACGACACTGGGCCGCCCTCCATCGTACGGGCGTGCGGAAGGGGGTCCAGGGTCGAAGTGCCTCTTACCGCGGCGGAGGCGTGCCCTAGGCGAAGCGGGCCGCGAGGATCACCACGTCCTCGGCGCTGTCCGCCTCGTCGAGACCGTCGGGCAGCACGGTGCGCAGGACGTGGTCGACCACGGCGTCCGGGTCGTCGCGCACCGCCTTGGGGACGCTCGCCGCGGCCGCGTGCAGCCGGGCGAAGGCCCGGTCCATGGGGTCGCCGGTGCGGTGCAGCAGGCCGTCCGTGTACAGCAGCACCGTTTCTCCGGGCTCGGTCGAGATCTCCACGCTGGGCGCCTCCCAGCAGGCCAGCATGCCCAGCGGCGCCGAGAGCGAGGTCTCCACGAACTCGGTGCGCCGGTCCCCGATGATCAACGGCGGGGCGTGCCCGGCCCCGGCCAGGACGATCTTGCGCCGGGCCGGCTCGCAGTAGGCGAACAGCGCGGTGGCCGAGCGGGCGGGCTCGGTCAGGCGCAGCAGGAGTTCGAGGTCGGAGAGCACGGCGACGGGATCCTCGCCCTCCATGACGGCGTACGCCCGAAGGCTCGCGCGCAGCCGTCCCATGGCGGCCACGGCGCTCGGCCCGGACCCGGTGACGGAGCCGACGGCGAGGCCGAGCGCGCCCTCGGGCAGCGGCAGCGCGTCGTACCAGTCGCCGCCGCCGCGCGGCCCGGTGCGGTGGCGGGCGGCCAGCTGGACGCGGGCGACCCGGGGCAGCCGGCTGGGCAGCAGTTCCTCGGCGACGGTCGCCACATGGGCGCGGGCCCGCTCCAGTTCGACGAGCCGGGCCAGGTGCTCGGCCGCGTACCGGATGTAGAGCCCGACCAGGTGCTGCTGGCGCTCGACGGGCTCCGCGCTCTCGTCGTAGAGCCAGACGGCGGCGCCGAGCCGGCCCGCGGCGTCGGTGGTGAGGGGGAGCGCGTAGCTGGCGGCGTAGCCGAGGCGGGTCGCGACCTCGCGGTGGCGCGGGTCGACTCCGGCCGGGTCCGCCATGAGGTCGGGGCCGCCGTCGGCGTCCGGCAGCCCGTCCAGGATCCGGCCGTACGCGGTGGCGCTGCGCGGCACGGTCTCGATGTGGCCGAGGTCGGCGTGGGCGAGTCCGAGGCCGGTGGTGACGGCCGGGCCGAGGCCGTCGGCGGGCTCCAGGACGACCAGGCCGCGCCGGGCGCCGACCAGCGCGGCACCGGCCTTGAGGAGCTCGTTCAGGGCGTCGTCGAGAGCGGTGGTGCAGGCCAGCCGCTCGGTGAGTTCGTGCAGCGTGGTGAGATCGGAGACCCAGCCGGCGAGGCGGTCCTGGAGCTCCGCGCCGGGCGGGGTGTGGGCGGCGGGTGAGGGCAGAGGCGCATGAGTGTGCGCGGGGGGCGGAACGGCTGGATCGATTCCAGCCACTTTCGGCAGGTGAGGGGCGCTCATGGCAGCCGGCTTTCCGACTGGTTGATTCTGCTCAATAGCATCGCAAACCCCCATGTCATTCTGCGCCGCTATCAATGCATCCACATGTACACGCACAAGTGAGGGGATGTCCAGCATTGTCATAGCGGGACTATTGGTGTCCGTGGGGCGTTGAACTTGGCCCAAAAATGACCCTGGTGGCCCAGCCCTGCGGTCGACTGAAGCCGTTCAACTGTGCGTCGTTTCAACCGCGTTGGGTACGTAATCGGTGTGGTCCGGGGCAGTTGAGGATGCCCCGGAACCTTGCGGCCGGCCTGAGCGTCTTAAGAGCCGACCGGCCACGCCTCATCCCCGAGCGGCGGGGTTTTTTGCACACAGGACGGCAAGCGCCACGTACGCGCCACCCTTCGCCATCCTTTAAATGGTTACGGGCAGTGGCCGTCGCAACCAGTGGTGACCGCCCATGATCGCTCCTTGGCGGGTTCCCCGTACCGCAGGCTCAAGCTCACAGAGCAAGTACGCGCAGTGAAGAGATGCACACATGGTGTGATGTGGACTCGGCGTTCAACGGAAAGGAACGAGCGCCCATGCGCGAGATCCTCGGAAGGCGACGCAGGTTCCGGTTCCGGCGCAGTGAAAGGGCTGCTCAGCTCGGCGCCGCGCTGACCTGTGCGACCCGATGGAAATGGCCCGTGCTCCCTGGTGTGGGACTGGCCGCGGGCGGGCGCGGCTGTGCCTGTCCCGACGCTGAATGTGTGGTGCCCGGGGCGCACCCCTTCGACCCCGTACTGCTCGCGGCGACCACCGACGAGCGCATGATCCGCTGGTGGTGGACGAACCGGCCGGCCGCGCCGGTCCTGCTCGCCACCGGCACCGGCGCGCCCTGCGCGATCAGTCTCCCGGCCGTCGCCGGAGCCCGGGCGCTCGCCGCCCTCGACTCCATGGGCGTGCGGCTCGGCCCGGTCGTGGCGACCCCCACCCGGTGGTCGCTCCTGGTGGCTCCGTACTCGATGGAGCGCCTGGGCGAGCTGCTCTACTCCAAGGACTGGGTGCCCAGTTCGCTGCGGTTCCACAGCGAGGGCGGATATTTGGTGCTGCCCCCGTCGCAGACCGGCAAGGGGCAGATCCGCTGGGAGCGCCCCCCGCTGGGGGCGGCCGGGCCCTGGCTGCCGGACGTGGAGACGGTGGTGGACGCGCTGGTCGAGGCGAGCACCAGCGCACCGGACGGCGGGAGCCGGCTGGCGTACTGAGAACAGGGCGGTCCCGGGAAGCACGCGGGAGCCGGGCCGCCCAATGAGCGAGAAGGCGGTCCGGTTCCCGGGCCGCCTTCACTCTTTCGGGTGTGAGCGGGCCCTGGTTGTACGGGAATTGGCCCAGCGCACCCCGGGACGCCCGGTTTCCGTGGATACCTTCGGCCCACCGTCAGGAATTCCAGAGCAGGTGGGTCCCTCCATGAATCTCCAGCACCTCCGCATGGCCGGGCTCACGGCCGTAGTGGTGGGCACCGTGCTGCTCCCACTGGCCGCCTCCGCCGGGCCCGCCGGAGGGCCCGAGAACGGGGGCGCGGCGGATGACGCAAAAAGCCCCCTCACGCACGCCCTCGCGCGGGTGAACAAGCCACTGCTGCCGGCCCCCGAGGACGCGGCCGCGCACTGCGGGCCCGAACTGGTCTCCCCCGAAGGGGTCGAGGCGCAGACCTGCGTACTGAACCGGGGGAGCGACATCTGGGCGCGTACCTACTACCGCAACGCCACCGGCCAGGAGCTGGGCTCGGTCCTCACGCTGATGGGCCCGGACGGCCGGATCGTCGAGACGAACTGCGAGGTGGCGGCCGACGACCAGCCGGATTCCTGCGAAACCCCGCATCAGAGTGTGTCGGGGCGGTCCGCCACGGCGGGGGAGTATTCGGCGGTGTCGGAGTTCTTCGGGGCGGGAGAGGACTCACCGCTGCTCCTGCGTTCCGGTAGCAACTCCACGGAACCCGCGGCTCGTTGACCGAGCCGGTAAATGGAAGGGCCCGGTCGCTGGCGACGGGGGATGCACCAGCGACCGGGCTCTTAGAACGGTAACAAGAGATCTGTCGTTCGCAAATTCGATCTCGGTAATTCGGACACCGATTTACCTGTGGGTACGGGCAGTTGTGACAGGAGTCACCTGTCGGTCGACCGAAACCGTCCCCGCCGTCACTCTCAGCTGAGGGTCACTTGGCGGTTGGTGAGCCCGCCACGGGCCCGGCGCTCGTCCGCGGTGAGCGGCTCCTCGGCCGCGAGTGCCCCGGCGAGCCGCTCGGCGAACTCGGCGGCCGGCTTCTCGCACTCCTCGGCGCCCATGTCGCTCGGCAGGTCCCAGACCGGCACGGTCAGGCCGTGCGCCCGGAAGGACCCGACGAGCCGGGTGCCCTCGCCGAGCGAGGACGTTCCCGCCGCGTGCAGCCGCGCGAGCGCGTCCAGGAGCTTCTCCTCGGGGTACGGCATGACCCACCGCAGGTGGTTCTTCTCGGGCGTCTCGCACCAGTACGAGGAGTCGACCGACTTCAGCCGTACGGTCGGGATCGCGGCGGCGTTGGCGCGCTCCAGGGACGCGGCCACCTCGGTCGCGGCGCTGTCGGCGTCCGGCACCCAGAACTCGAAGCCGGTGTGCACCTCCGGCTCGAACGCGGCGGCCGGGTCGAGCAGGTCCTGCAGACGTACGCCGTCGGAGTCGGAGCGCCGGGCGGCGATGGGCGAGCCGGGCTCGGCGACCAGCGCGCGCTTCAGCGTGTCGGCGAGGTCGCGGCTGATGTCGCCGGAGGGGGTTTCGTTCTGCAGGCCGATCAGCACCGACCCGTCCTCGCGGCGCAGCGCGGGCCAGGCCATCGGCAGCACGGTCGCCAGCGTCACGGACGGCACGCCCTCGGGCAGCCCGTCCTTCAGGGTCAGCGGGACGGTCGCGGCCGGGACCAGTTCGCGCAGCGCGACCCAGTCGCACTCGCCGGCCAGGCCCTCGAAGGGGCGCTGGACCAACTCGGTCACGGCGTGCGAGGCGGCCCGCCCGTGACAGGCCTTGTAACGGCGGCCGGAGCCGCAGGGGCAGGGCTCACGAGCCCCGACGACCGGGATTTCCCCGTCGCTGATCTGCGGCTTGACGGCCTTCGCCTGGGGACGCTTCTTGGCCATGGTGTGGCTCTCTCCCGACTGCGGTGGTGCGGTGTCGCTGTGTCGGGCGCGAGCCTAGCCGTACGGAACGGCCACGGGCGGCAGCGCCGGTTGTCCGGCCTGGCCCGGAGGCGGATCGGCGTGCCTCCGGGTGTCTGCGTGCGCCCAGGCCGCCCGCGCCTGCCGAGCCCTTGGCCCGGAATTGTTCAGTCCAGGTCGTCGAACGCGTCCGCGAACTCCAGGCCCGCCACCGCTGCCGGCCCTGTGACGCGCGTAGCGAAATCGTCGTGACGGTGCCCCGCGGTGAGGATCACCCACACGGTGACCTCGCCGGACGCGCTGTCCCGGACGCCCCAGTCCTGGGCCAGGGCGCTGATGATGTTCAGCCCCCGGCCGCCGCGCGCGGTCACCGACGGCGTCGCCGGGACGGGCCGTGTCGGGCCGCCCCCGTCCGTCACCTCGACCGTCAGCCGCCCTGTCTTGTCGATTCGCCAAGCTGCCTCGATGTCGCCGTCGCCTATGTCGGACCGCCCCAGCGGCCTGCCGTGCCGGCAGGCATTGCTGAGCAGTTCGGACAGGATCAGAACGGCATCGTCCACGACCGGCTCGGACACCCCGCTGCCGAGCAGCTGCTCGCGCATCCGGTGTCTTGCCTTGCCCACGCCCGCAGGGCCATGGGGTACGGCCATGCTCGACGACGTGGGCACCTCCTGTGCCACCACCAACGCCACCCCCGAGACCTCCTTCGCCCCACGCCACGGTGTGGATGCCCCAATGGACTGGACCGGAAACCGGCCAATCGACGACGGGAGACGCATTCGTCACGATCGGATACGGAGCGAACGCGCCGGTGCACTCCCTGTAATGGGCGTTACATGCGGCCGAGTTGAGACAGGACCTGTTTCGGGCGGTTGGTGATGATTGCCTCCACTCCGAGGCTTACGCACAGATCCACGTCCTCGGGCTCGTTCACCGTCCAGACGTGCACGCGGTGCCCGGCGCGGTGCAGCCGCTCGATGTACGCCGGGTGGTTGCGCACGATCCGCATGCCGGGGCCCGCGATCCGCGCCCCGGCCGGCAGCCGCCCGTCGCGCAGCCTCGGCGAGAGGAACTGCATCAGGTAGACGGTCGGGATGTCGGGGGCGGCCGCCGCGACCCGGTGCAGGGAGCGCGCGGAGAAGCTCATGATGCGGACCGGGGAGGTTTCACCGGCCGGCGGCGGCTCAGTGAGGCCGAACCTCTTGAGGAGGTCGAGGAGACGCTCCTCGACCTGGCCTGCCCAGCGGGTGGGGTGCTTGGTCTCGATGGCGAGCTCCACCCGGCGCCCCGCGTCCGCGACGAGTTCGAGCAGCCGCTCAAGGGTCAGTACCGAGGTGAACTCGCGGTCCCCCCAGTCCGGGCTCTCCTCGCTGTCCTTCCAGGAGCCGAAGTCGAGCGCCGCGAGCTCGGAGAGCTCCAGGGCGGACACGGCGCCACGGCCGTTGGAGGTGCGGTTGACGCGCCGGTCGTGGACGCAGACGAGATGTCCGTCGGCCGTGAGGCGGACGTCGCACTCCAGGGCGTCGGCCCCGTCCTCGATCGCCTTCATGTACGCGGCGAGAGTGTGCTCGGGGGCGTCCTCGGAGGCTCCTCGATGGGCCACCACCTGGACGCGGGCGTGGTCTGGGGTGTGCGGGCTGTGCTGCCGTGCTTGGGTCACCGCGTCATCGTGCCACCGACGGGTCACAGGTTGGCGCACGAATACACAGCTCCTGCTTACAGTGGCCTGACGTGCGGTGGGAAAAGCTGAGCGGAGGCATTCTGCACAGTGCGGGAACCGATGTCAGACCCCTGGCGCACCATGGTTGTCGCCGAGGCCCCACGCCGGCGCCCGGCACCACTGCCGAGCATCACCCGCACCACCGGCATCAGCCGGCCCGCCGATCCGTCCCCAAGACCGAGTGGAAACCGAGGAGAGCAAGCTGTGAGCACCGAGAACGAGGGCACCGCGGTCCCGGCCGTCCCGCCTGCCCCGTCGTCTGCACCTGCTGCACCTCCCGCGCCCGCCGCCCCCGCTCCCTCGGACGCCACACCCGGCGAGGCGGAGCGCACGCTGGTCCACGAGGCCGTGCCGCAGTCGTCCGCGCCGGCCCCGCAGCCCGGCCCGGACCCGGTCACCGAGCCGATGCCCGCGACGCCGGGGGCCCCGGCGCAGCCGGCGTACGCGGCGCACGAGTCGGCGCCCGCGCAGAGCGGCGGAGCGGGCTGGCCGCCGCCCCCGCCCACGCTGCCCTCCTACGGAGGCGGTGGCGAGGGCGTGGGAGGCGAGCCCTGGGGCGCCCCGCAGCCCCCGGCCCCGCGCAAGCGCGGCGGCGGGCTGATCGCCGCGGTGGTCGCGGCCGCCCTGGTGGCCGGCGGCATCGGCGGCGCCATCGGGTACTTCGCCGCGGACCGGGACGGCAACGGCTCGGGCTCCACCACCGTCGCGTCCTCGGACACCCCCAAGGACTTCAAGCGCGACCCGGGCACGGTCGCGGGCGTAGCGGCCAGGTCGCTGCCCAGCGTGGTGACGATAGACGCGCAGGGCACCGACGGCGAGGGCGGCACGGGCACCGGCTTCATCTACGACAAGGAAGGCCACATCCTCACGAACAACCACGTGGTGGCCTCCGCGGCGAGCGGCGGCGGCAAGCTGACCGCGACGTTCTCCAACGGCAAGAAGTACGACGCCGAAGTGGTCGGCCGCGCGCAGGGCTACGACGTCGCCGTCGTCAAGCTCAAGAACGCCCCGGGGGATCTGAAGCCGCTGGCCCTGGGTGACTCCGACAAGGTGGCCGTCGGCGACTCGACCATCGCGATCGGCGCCCCCTTCGGCCTCTCCAACACCGTCACCACCGGCATCATCAGCGCCAAGAACCGCCCGGTGGCCTCCAGCGACGGCCAGAACTCCAAGGCCTCGTACATGAGCGCCCTGCAGACCGACGCCTCCATCAACCCGGGCAACTCCGGTGGCCCGCTGATCAATTCGGCCGGCGCGGTCATCGGCATCAACTCGGCGATCCAGTCGGCGGGCACCGGCGGCATGGGCCAGTCCCAGGCGGGCTCGATCGGCCTCGGATTCGCCATCCCGATCAACCAGGCGAAGAACGTCGCGGAGCAGCTCATCAAGACCGGTCAGCCGGTCTACCCGGTCATCGGCGCCTCGGTCGGCATCCAGCAGGGCAGCGGAGCGGCCCCGGGCGGCGGCACGGACGGCGCCCAGATCTCCCCGCAGGGCAACGCCGGCCAGCAGCCGATCACCCCGGGCGGCCCGGCGGACAAGGCGGGTCTGAAGCCCGGCGACGTCATCACCAAGTTCGGCGACATGCCCATCGACAGCGGCCCGACGCTGATCAGCGAGATCTGGACGCACAAGCCGGGCGACCAGGTCCCCCTCACGTATCAGCGCGGTGGCAAGGAGACCACGGTCACGATCACCCTCGGCGAACGCAAGGGCGACAGCAACTGACCCGTTGCCGGTAGGCTGTAGCCGCTTCCGCCGCTGGTCGGCGGGGCGTGGGTGGGTTGCCCGAGCGGCCTAAGGGAACGGTCTTGAAAACCGTCGTGGCAGCGATGTCACCGTGGGTTCAAATCCCACACCCACCGCATGTGCCGGCCCAGGGGTCGGCCGAGAAGGGGCGTTCCGGATTCCGGGGCGCCCCTTTTGCATGCCCGTCCCGTAATGCCGCCCACAGTTGGCGTTTTCGCAGGTCAGCGGCTTGGGATGGGCCTTCGCGTCCCAGGGATGCCGTGAAGTCTGGCTCTCGGGCCAGGGGGAATCGACAGTGGAACCCGTCCGGGGTGGTCCCGGGGCGAGGAGCTGTGGGTGAGAGGTCGAACGTGCCGGCCCGGGAGTTGCGGGAGCGGCGACGAGGGCAGGGTCTACGCGCTGCCGGGCGCACGCCTGCGGCCGGACGTCGGGGCCTATCGCGGGTTCCGGCTGACCGGCGAGCGGCCGCGGGAGCGGCTCGTCGTACCGAGCGGGAAGGTGTCGCTGCTCATCGGGTTCGGGCACGAGATCCGCGTCGGCCCGGCCGGGCGGCACCCCGGTAGGGCTGCCGTGCACACCTCGTTGGTGTCCGGCCTGCACACCCGGGCCAGGGTGCTCGGGCACGCGGGCCGGCTGCACGGGGTGGAGGTCACGCTCGCTCCCTGGGCCGCGCAGCGGATGTTCGGCACCCCGCTGGGCGAGCTCGCGGACACCGTGACCGACCCGGTCGACGTACTGGGCAGACGCGTGGAGGACCTGCGCGAGGCGCTGGCGGCGGCCCCCGACTGGCGCGAGCGGTTCGCGCTGCTGGACCGCACCCTGCTGCGGTGGTCCGCCGACGCGCAGCCGGCGCGGGAACCCGGCGCGCGCGGCGCCTGGGAGCTGTTGGTCCGCAGCTCGGGGACGCTCCCCATCCGGGAGGTGGCGGCCAGGACCGGCTGGTCGATGGGCCATCTGGAGACGCTGTTCCGACGGGAGTTCGGGCTCACGCCGAAGCGGGTCGCCAGGATTCTGCGGCTGCGCCGGGCGACCTGGCTGCTGACCACGGGAAGCCGGCCGGCGGACGCGGCCATCGCCTGCGGCTTCTACGACCAGTCGCATCTGAGCAGGGAGTTCACCGCCCTGACCGCCGTCTCCCCGGGCCGCTTCCTGGCGGCCAGGGCCGACACCAGCGTGTGGCTCGCGGGGTGAACAACCAGTCGGCCGCCTCGGGTTTGGAACGTAGGCGACCGCCAAGTGACGGCTTTGCCCAGTCGCCTCCGTGGGGACCCGCGATTTTGTCCAAGACTCAATGGCGGGGCGGATGTCAGAGTTCCCGGTACGGGGACGGACTTCCCGTCCGGGCGAGCTGGTGGGGTCGTGCTCCCAGCTGATCAGGACGCGTCCGAAGCCGGCCGGCGCACGGGAGGCTCCTCGGGGGAAGCCTTCTGTGCGCCCGGCCGGGCCACGTACCGAAGCCGCGCCCACCGGGCCGAGCACCCAAGAGGGCCGCGCCGGGCCCGGCCCCGTCACCGGGACATGGTCATCCGGGCCGCCGACGCGATCGTGGCGAGGGCCTCGCGTTCGGTGAGCCCGGTGCGCATCGCGGCGGAGGTGAGCGCCCCCGTGAGCTCCTCGCCGATGCCGTTCTCGTACGCGCGGCACGCCGCCCAGAACAGCCGGGTGTTGCGCTGGCCCTCATGGGCGGCCAGCACGAACTGGACCAGTCCCTGCCCCTGGTGATCACCATGCTGCTGGGGGTGATGAGGGCGCGCGGGGGGTGTGAGCAGGTCGAGGAGCGCGCCTGGGCAGGGGGCCGGGCCGAGGTGGGCGGTGCCGGGCGCGAGGCGGTAGACGCCCCGGGTGCTCAGCGAACCGGGCCCGACCAGATAGCCGCCGGCGCCCCGGATGTCGATGCCGGGGGCGAGGCGGCTCGCGGAGTTCGGCACGACCGCGCCGGGCGGACCGGTCAGCCAGATGTGCCGCCCCCCGCTCGGAGTGATCACGACAACGGTCTCGGGGATCGTGAACAGATGCCGCAGGGCCAGGTGTTGGAGCGCCGCCGTCGCATCGGCCGCCGGGGGTTTGGTGTCGAGGTCGATGCCTATGAGGTGGTGCGGCGGCCGCCCGCAGGCGATGCCGTAACCGGTGGCCCAGGGTGCGGCCGCGAACAGGGCGCGCACCGCGGCCGGGTCGGTGGTGGCGTCGTGCACCCCGTGCCCCGTGAGCCCGCACTCGCCCCGGCAGAGCACCGGCTGGGGGTCCTCCCGATGTGGCGAGGGGAGCGCGGGGAGCTTGGTGCGGGACAGCGGGATGACGGGCAGGCCGCGCTCGGCGGCGGACAGGGCGTGGGCGAGGGCCAGGGTGGCGGCCTGCCGGTCGATGGTGGCCATGGCTCCATGTTCGTACGAATGTTCGAGAAAGGGAATCCCCTTCGGGAGTGACCGGCACGACTCGGGGTGACTACGGGAGGGTCGGCGCGACGATCCGGTGCCGTATCGGTGTCCTCCGGGCGAGTTTTCGATGGCGGCCAAAGGTTGGCCGAATCCGAGCCGAAACGGTTCTTCTCTTGCGCGGGGGCGGCTCCGGCGCTCGCGATCCAGTCGTGGCCAGAGCTTTGGGAGCGCATTGAGGGTTTATCGACATGTCCTCACGCTTGCGGGCGAAAGATGCCGCGATGACTGGTTCGCCGGGGATTCGGTGGGCAACTCTGATCTCGCGACGTCGTCACAGCGTCCGGGGCGGTCGGCCAACTGCCTTGGACCAGGGGGTACTTACAGTCAGTAGGTACGACCTGGAACGAGCCGAACTACCCGTACTTCTGGTTCCTGGAGGAATTGACATGGCAAGCATCCGTACCGCCCGCGTCCTCGCCGCCGTTGCCGCGCTGCCTCTCGCCGCTGCCCTCTTCTCGGGTGTGGCCACCGCCGACAACGGCGCCATCGCGGGCCACGGATCGAACGCGGCGGTAGCCACCGTCAGCGGCAGTGGGGTCGGCCACAACAACCGTGGGAATTCGTCCACCACGCAGCAGCAGGCCGTCGGAGCCGGTGCCACCAACCAGAGCAACACAGCCCAGGTGAACGGCTCGGCATTCACGTCGATCAACCAGGGCAACGGGAACGTCGCCGTGAACTTCTCCCGTCTGTGGTGAGCCGCCTCCCCCAGCGCGGGGTCCGGTCCATGGGGTGATCGGCGGCCCGGGTGGCAGTGCTTCGGCACGGTCACCCGGGCCGCTCGCGTGTGCGCGGCGATTCGTCCGTCGCCCGGGGCATTGACAGCGAGGCTGAATCTGACGGACAGTCAGAAACCCTGATCCGTAGATCTGCCCGGTCCCGCGCGCGGGCGGATCGGCGGAGTCGTCCGTACGCACGGAAAGGCCGCCGTCGTGCACCTCGCCCCGACCGAGCGCCAGCAGCGGCTGCGCGCCGAACTCCGCACGTACTTCGCCCGCTTGATGCCCGACGGGCCGCCGCTCGGGGCGGGCCCGGACGAGCAGCGGGCGCTGCTGCGCCGGATCGGCGCCGACGGGCTGCTGGGGCTCGGCTGGCCCGTCGAGTACGGCGGCCAGGGGCGCGGCCCCGACGAGCAGTTCGTCTTCTTCGACGAGGCCTACCGGGCGGGCGCACCCGTCTCGATGGTCACCCTGAACACGGTCGGCCCGACCCTGATGAAGTACGGGACCGCCGAGCAGAAGGCGTACTTCCTGCCCAGGATCCTCAGCGGCGACCTCGTGTTCGCCATCGGCTACAGCGAACCGGAGGCCGGCACCGACCTCGCCTCGCTGCGGACCAGGGCGGTGAGGGACGAGGAAGCCTGGGTGGTGGACGGGCAGAAGATCTTCACCTCCAACGCGCAGAACGCCGACTGGATCTGGCTCGCCTGCCGCACGGACCCCAACGCGCCCAAGCACAAGGGGATTTCGATCATCCTGGTGCCGACCGACGCACCCGGCTTCTCGTGGACCCCGATTGAGACGGTCGGCGGCCTGACCACCACGGCGACGTACTACGACGGCATCCGGGTGCCGCTGGGAAACCTGGTCGGCGAGGAGAACGCGGGCTGGGGGCTGATCACCAATCAGCTCAATCACGAGCGGGTCGCGCTGGCCGCGATCGGCATGCAGGCCGAGGACTTCTACGACGCGGCGCTCGCGTATGCGTGTACACCCGATCCGGTGACTTCTCGGCGCCCGGTTGACCACGAATGGGTGAAGGCGAAGGTGGCCGCCACGCATGCCCGGCTGGCGGTGAATCGCCTGCTCAGCTGGCGTTTGGTGGGAGATGTGGGGGCCGGGATTCTAGCGCCCGGAGACGCCAGCGGCGTGAAGTTCATGGGAACGGAGTCCGCGGTCGAAACGTATCGAATGTGTCGGGAAATCGTGGGGGACGCGGGCCTGATCAGGGGAGGTTCGCCCGGCGCCTTCGGGGACGGGGAGCTGGAGCGGATGAACCGGGCGGCGCAGATCAACACGTTCGGGGGCGGGGTGAGCGAGGTGCAGCGGGAGATCGTCGCGACGATGCGGCTCGGGATGAAACGGGGGAAGAGGTGAGCGGGGTGAACGAGGCGGATTTCCTTGGCCGGTTGAAGAAGTTCGAGGGGCAGCCGGCGGCGACCGCGGGGGTCGGCAAGGACCTCGTCAACGAGCCGATGATCAGGCACTGGTGCGAGGCGATGGGCGACAGCCATGCCGCGTATACGGGGCCGGACGCGATAGCGCCGCCGACGATGCTCCAGGCGTGGACGATGGGCGGCCTCTCCGGGCACGGCGACGGCACGGGCCGCACCTCCGGCTACGACGAGCTGTTCGAGCTGCTCGACGGCGCCGGATTCACCTCGGTGGTGGCGACGGACTGCGAGCAGGAGTACGTCCGTGACCTGCGGCCGGGCGACCGCATCACGTACGACGCGGTGATCGAGACGGTGTCGGAGCGCAAGACCACCAAGCTGGGGACGGGGCACTTCGTCACCACGCGGATGGACGTCTCGGCGGATGGCGAGCTGGCGGGAACCCATCGTTTCCGCATCCTCAAGTACTCGCCTGCGCAACGGAGTTCGCGTCCTCCTGAGAAGGAGCTCGCTCGGGCTGAGGAGAGGGAGGCGGGTGAGGCGCCTTCGCGAGCCATGCGCCCCAGGCCGGTCATCAACCGGGACAACGCCGGGTTCTGGGCGGGCGTCGCCGAGCACCGGCTGCTGATCCAGCGCTGCGAGGACTGCGCGGAGCCGCGTTTCCCCTGGCTGCCGGGGTGCAACGCCTGCGGGTCGCAGCGGTGGGACACGGTCGAGTCGAGCGGCAGCGGGACCGTCTTCTCGTACGTCGTGATGCACCACCCGCCCTTCCCCGCCTTCGACCCGCCCTATGCGGTGGGCCTGGTCGAGCTCGCGGAGGGCGTGCGGATCATCAGCAACGTGGTCGGGGTGGCCCCGGACGAGGTGCGGATCGGCATGCCGGTGCGGCTCGAATTCCTGCGGGTGGACGGCGAGTTGGAGCTCCCCGTGTTCCGGGCGGAGGTGGCCTGATGGACTTCACGCCCACCGAGGAGCAGTCGGCCGTCTCCGAGCTCGCCGGGCAGATCTTCGGCGACCTCTCGACGCACGAGCGGCTCGCCGCGGCCGGTACGGGCACCGACGCCGAGCTGTGGAAGGCGCTGTGCGGGGCCGGCCTCGTGGCGGCCGTCGAGGAGGTCGGCCTCCTCGGCCTGGTCCTCGCCCTGGAGGAGCAGGGCAGGACGACCGCGCAGGTGCCGTTCGCGGCGAGCTGTGTCTACGGAGTGCTCGCGCTCACGGCGCACGGCACGGCCGAACAGCGCGACCGGCTGCTGCCCGCCCTGCGCGAGGGCAGCGCGGTGGCGACCGGAGCGTTCCCCGCGTCGTCCGGCCGCGTACGGGCAACGGCAGCGGGCGAGTTGACCGGGGCGGTGCCGCTCGTGCCGTGGCTGCGGGACGCCACCCATGTGCTGGTCCCGGACGCGGAACGCGGCCTGTGGCTGGTGCGGGTCGCCGACGCGGGGGCCGAGCCGGTGGAGACGACCGCGCCCTGGGCGGCCGGGCGGCTCACGCTCGACGGCACCCCGGCCGAGCGGGTGGGCGGGGCCCGGGCGTACGAGGACGTGCTGGCCACCGCGCGGACGGCGTTCGCCGGGCTACAGGCCGGTGTGTGCGCGGGCTCGCTGGCCAGGGCGGTCCGGCACACCACGACCCGGGAGCAGTTCGGGCGCCCGCTCTCCACCAATCAGGGCGTGCTGCTGCGCGCGGCCGACGCGTACATGGACACCGAGGCGATACGGGTCACCTCCTACGAGGCGGCCTGGCGGCGGGACGAGGGGCTGCCGTACGGGACGCATGCGCTGACGGCGGCCTGGTGGGCGTCCGAGGCGGGCACCCGGGTCGTGCACGCGGGCCAGCATCTGCACGGCGGCCTCGGCGCGGACCTGGAACACCCCGTCCACCGGCACTTCCTGTGGGGGCGGCAGCTCGATGCATATCTGGGGTGCGGGGGCGAACTCCTAGCAGAATTGGGTGAGTTGATCGTGACGGAGAGGCTGGCGGAGACGTCTGCGGGACGCCCGTCGGTGGGGGGATCCGACATCGGAGAGGGGGTGGGGGCGTGAAGGCCGGAGACGAGCTGGCGCCGCTGGAGATCCCGATCACCCGGACGCTGATCGTGGCCGGGGCGGTGGCCTCCCGCGACTACCAGGACGTGCACCACGACGCGGAGATCGCGCGGGAGAAGGGGTCCCCGGACATCTTCATGAACATCCTGACCACCAACGGCCTGGTCGGCCGGTACATCACCGACCACTTCGGACCGGCGGCCAGGCTGCGGTCCGTGAGGATTCGGCTCGGTGTGCCCAACTACCCGGGGGACACCATGACGTTGACCGGTACGGTGACGGCCGTGGCGGGGGAGGTCGCGGAGGTGCGGGTGATCGGGGCGAACGGGCTGGGCCATCACGTCACCGGCACGGTGCGGGTGGCTGTCCCCGAGCCTTCCGGGCCCGCTGGGCGCGCCGCGGCCGCTGGGGCTGCCGGGGCCCATGGGACGCCCGGGGTCACCGCGCAGGCCGCGCATGCCGCCGGTTCCGGGGGTGAGTCATGAGCGTGCGCAAGGCCGACGCGCTCGGCGGGCGGGCATCCATCGTGGGGATCGGGGCGACCGAGTTCTCCAAGGACTCGGGGCGCAGTGAGCTGAAGCTGGCGGTCGAGGCGGTGCACGCGGCGCTCGACGACGCGGGTCTCGCGCCCTCGGACGTCGACGGCCTGGTCACGTTCACCATGGACACCAGCCCGGAGATCACCGTCGCGCAGGCGGCAGGCATGGGCGAGCTGTCGTTCTTCTCGCGCATCCACTACGGGGGCGGCGCGGCCTGCGCCACCGTGCAGCAGGCGGCCCTCGCGGTCGCGACCGGGGTGGCCGAAGTGGTCGTCTGCTACCGGGCGTTCAACGAGCGCTCGGGCCGGCGCTTTGGCTCGGGGGTGCAGCAGCGGGAGCCGTCGGCGGAGGGGGCGGCGCTGGGCTGGTCGCTGCCGTTCGGGCTGCTCACACCGGCGTCCTGGGTCGCCATGGCCGCCCAGCGCTATCTGCACACCTACAACCTGACGCCCGAGGCGTTCGGCCACGTCGCGGTCACCGATCGCCGCCATGCCGCGAACAATCCGGCGGCGTACTTCCACGGCAAGCCGATCACTCTGGCCGACCATGCGGCGTCGCGGTGGATCGTCGAGCCGCTGCGGCTCCTGGACTGCTGCCAGGAGACCGACGGCGGTCAGGCCGTCGTCGTCACCACCGCCGAGCGGGCCAGGGACCTGCGGCAGCGGCCCGCCGTGATCACCGCGGCCGCGCAGGGCGCCGGCCGCCGACAGGAGGCGATGACCAGCTTCTACCGGGACGAACTGGCCGGGCTGCCGGAGATGGGGGTGGTCGCGCGACAGCTGTGGCGGACGTCCGGGCTCGCCCCCGCCGAGATGGATGTGGCGATCCTGTACGACCACTTCACGCCATTCGTGCTGATGCAGCTGGAGGAGTTCGGTTTCTGCACACCGGGTGAGGCGGCCGACTTCGTGGCGGCGGACGGGGTGCCGCTCAACACGCACGGGGGGCAGCTGGGGGAGGCGTACCTGCACGGGATGAACGGCATAGCGGAGGCGGTCCGCCAGCTGCGGGGCACGTCGGTGAACCAGATACCCGGCGCGGCCCACGTCCTGGTCACGGCGGGTACGGGCGTCCCCACATCGGGGCTCGTTCTGGGGAGGGAGAGCTGAGAGCCAGTCAGAAGTGAGCGCCACTGCCTGAAGGTACGTCAGTGGTCCATGCGCGCCGGGTGGGTTGGCGCGGAGCGGAGGTCCGTCGCAGGACGATCGAGTTGGCCCGGCCGACTGATCCTGCGCTCGGACGGCGGAGGCGGTGGGCCGAGCGGTGGCCGGTTCGGGCGGGCGGCCGTTCACTCGGGCCATGCGCCGTCTCACGCTGACCCTCGCCACTTGCGCCACCTCGCTGCTCACCCTCGCCACTCTGCTGGTCCCCTCCGCGGTCGCGGACGAGGGCCAGGACGAGGGGCAGGCCGAGCAGGCGGCGGTGGCCGCCACGCCCTTCAAGGGCGCCGCCTTCGACCTCTGCAACACGCCTTCGCTGGCCGCGATGCGGGCCTGGCGGAGTTCGCCGTACCGCGCCGTCGGCATCTACTACGCGGGCCGCGGCCGGCACTGCCCGGTGCAGCGGAACCTGAACAAGAGCTGGGTGACCCAGGTGCACCGGATGGGCTGGCAGGTGCTGCCCGTGTTCGTGGGCTCGCAGTCCCCGTGCGTGTACGCGCAGAACAAGAAGGGAGTACGGATCGGCAGCAAGCCCGCGAAGCAGGGCAGGTCCGAGGGAGGCCAGGCCGTCCAGGCGGCGCGGGCGCTCGGCATCGTGGCCGGCAGCGCGCTCTACCTCGACCTGGAGGCGTACAACGTGGGCAACGCGTCGTGCGCCCGGACCACGCTCGACTTCGTGCGGGCCTGGAACCGGGAGGTGCGCGGGCGCGGGTACCTGCCGGGGTTCTACAGCAGCGCCGGTTCCGGCGTACGGCAGATGGAGCAGGCCAGGCTGGCGGGGGTGAAGGACCTTCCGGCGGCGATCTGGTTCGCCCGCTGGCACACCGGCCCCGCGCTGTACCAGGAGCCGTCGCTGCGCAAGAACGCCTGGCAGCACCTGCGCATCCACCAGTACGCGGGGGACGCCGCCGAGTCACACGGCGGATACCGGCTGGTGGTGGACCGCAACCAGGTCGACGCGCCGGTCGCCCGCATCGGCTGAGGGAGGTCGGGAGAGCTCTCCATCTTGGCTGAACCGGGGGCCGGGGAGCCTTCCGCGGTCGCTGAACCGGAGCGGGCCCTGCCACCTCCGCAGGCGTCGGACCGGAGGGTGAACCCTGAGGGCCGGGGATGCGTCCTCCACCTTCAGGAGGTGTGGCCACCCCCACCCCTACAACCTGAGGCGGACACCGCTTCGGGACCTGGGGCCGATCCCGGCGGGCCTCGGCGCTCATAGCGTGGAGTCATGACAACGCCCGTCTGCACCAGCGCCTCCCGAGCGGCGACGCCCTACCACGCGTACTCGTCGTTCTCGTCGTACGTCCGTGCCAGGGGCCCCGTGCTGCTGCGCACCGCGCGCTCGCTGACCGCGAACCCGAGCGATGCGGAGGACCTGCTGCAGACGGCGCTCACCAAGACGTACGTCGCCTGGGACCGGATCGAGGACCACCGGGCGCTCGACGGCTATGTGCGCCGCGCGCTGCTCAACACCCGCACCTCGCAGTGGCGCAAGCGCAAGGTCGACGAGTTCTCCTGCGACGAGCTGCCCGAGCCGGAGGTCGTGCCCGGCCCCGACCCGGCCGACCAGCAGGTGCTGCACGACGCGATGTGGCGGGCGGTCATGAAGCTCCCCGACCGTCAGCGGGCCATGGTCGTCCTCAGGTATTACGAGGACCTGAGCGAGGCGCAGACCGCCGAAGTGCTCGGGGTCTCGGTCGGCACGGTCAAGAGCGCGGTGTCGCGCGCCCTCGGCAAGCTCCGCGAGGATCCGGAGCTGGAGCCCATACGGTGACGCGGACAGCACCGTCCATTTGGTGACACGCGGTGACGGCCGTGGCTACGGAACGAGCGCCCGGCCCAGGTTTCTGCAGGTAACTTCGCGGAACCACGGCTGAAACTACTCCCGGGTAGTGACATACCGCGCGGTACGTGAGCAGAATTCGGCACACCCCTATCGCCGCAGAGCGCACCGTAGCGCTCACCGGGAGGACGCCGTGCTGAGCACCATGCAGGACGTACCGCTGCTGATCTCGCGGATCCTGACCCACGGGTCGACGATCCACGGCAAGTCCCAGGTCACGACCTGGACCGGCGAGGCCGAACCGCACCGCCGCAGCTTCGCCGAGATCGGTGCCCGGGCCGCTCAGCTGGCACACGGCCTGCGCGAGCTCGGCGTCGAGGACGGCCAGGCGGCCGGCACCCTGATGTGGAACAACGCCGAACACGTCGAGGCGTACCTGGCGATCCCGTCCATGGGCGCCGTGCTGCACACCCTCAACCTGCGGCTGCCCGCCGAGCAGTTGATCTGGATCGTCAATCACGCCGCCGACCGCGTGGTGATCGTCAACGGTTCGCTGCTGCCGCTGCTCGCCCCGCTGCTGCCGCACCTGCCGACGCTGGAGCACCTCGTCGTCACCGGTCCCGGCGACCGTTCGCTGCTCGATGACATCGACGGTGCGGGCCCGCAGGTGCACGAGTACGAGGAGCTGCTCGCCGGCCGGCCGACGACGTACGACTGGCCGCGGCTGGACGAGCGCAGCGCCGCCGCCATGTGCTACACCTCCGGCACGACCGGCGACCCCAAGGGCGTGGTCTACTCCCACCGTTCGATCTACCTGCACTCCATGCAGGTCAACATGGCCGAGTCGATGGGGCTCACCGACTCGGACACCACGCTGGTCGTGGTGCCGCAGTTCCATGTGAACGCCTGGGGTCTGCCGCACGCCACCTTCATGGCCGGCGTGAGCATGCTCATGCCCGACCGGTTCCTGCAGCCCGCGCCGCTCGCCGACATGATCGAGCGAGAGAAGCCGACGCACGCGGCCGCCGTCCCCACCATCTGGCAGGGCCTGCTCGCCGAGGTCACCGCCCGCCCCCGCGACCTCACCTCGATGCGGAACGTCACGATCGGCGGCGCGGCCTGTCCGCCCTCGCTGATGGAGGCGTACGACAAGATCGGTGTGCGGCTCTGCCACGCCTGGGGCATGACGGAGACCTCGCCGCTCGGCACGATGTCCAACCCGCCGGCCGGGCTCGGCGCCGAGGAGGAGTGGCCGTACCGCATCACCCAGGGCCGCTTCCCCGCCGGGGTCGAGGCGCGGCTCGCCGGACCCGGCGGTGAATTCCTGCCCTGGGACGGGGAGTCGGCGGGCGAGCTGGAGGTGCGCGGCCCGTGGATCGCGGGCGCGTACTTCGGCGGCGTGGGCGGCGAGGACTTCCGCCCGGACGACAAGTTCAGTCCGGACGGCTGGCTGCGGACCGGGGACGTCGGCGTGATCAGCCCCGACGGCTACCTGACCCTCACCGACCGGGCCAAGGACGTCATCAAGTCCGGCGGCGAATGGATCTCCAGCCAGGAGCTGGAGAACGCGCTGATGGCGCACCCCGAGGTCGCCGAGGCGGCGGTCGTCGCCGTCCCGGACGACAAATGGGGCGAACGCCCGCTCGCCACGGTCGTGTTGAAGCCCGGCGCCACCGCCGACTACGTCACTCTGAAGGCGTTCCTCGCCGAAAAGATCGCCAAGTGGCAGCTCCCGGAGCGCTGGGCCCTGATCGAGGCGGTGCCGAAGACGAGCGTGGGCAAGTTCGACAAGAAGGTGATTCGCAGGCAGTACGCGGACGGGGAGCTGGACGTGACGGAGCTGCGGTAGGCGCTCCGCTGGGGTGCGGGTTGTTCGGCTGCGGGCGGCTCACGACGGCCCGCAGTTGATCAACTGCACCGCCGAGAGCGCTAGTTCGTGCCGATCTTCGCCAGAAGGTCCACGATGCGGCCCTGCACCTCACCGCTGGTGGACCGCTCCGCGAGGAACAGGACCGTCTCGCCGGACGAGAGCTTCGGGAGCTCCGCCTGGTTGATGCCGGCCGAGGTGTAGACGACCAGCGGGGTGTGGTTCAACTGCCCGTTGGCGCGCAGCCAGTCCACGATTCCGGCCCG
Organism: Streptomyces sp. NBC_00212; assembly: GCF_045206365.1. Classification (NCBI taxonomy): domain Bacteria; kingdom Bacillati; phylum Actinomycetota; class Actinomycetes; order Kitasatosporales; family Streptomycetaceae; genus Streptomyces; species Streptomyces sp. NBC_00212. Next base: position 4,246,364 of record NZ_CP108115.1, on the reverse strand, counting down.
TCGACGGCGTACCTGCATGAGGTCCATCACGACCAGGTTCGGCCGCATCTGGGCGGCCAGGGTGACCGCCTCGGAGTCGGTGCCGGCGCGGGCGACCTGCATGCCGCGCCGCTCAAGCGTCGCGGTCAGCGCGAGCGCGATCTCCTCGTGCTCCTCGATCAGCAGGACGCGGGACGGGTGCTGCTCGCTGTCGCGCGGCGCGAGGGCCTTGAGCAGGACGGCCGGGTCGGCGCCGTACGCCGCCTCCCGCGTCGCCTGCCCGAGCCCCGCCGTGACCAGGACGGGAACCTCGGCCGCGACCGCCGCCTGCCGCAGTGACTGGAGCGCGGTACGGGTGATCGGGCCGGTCAGCGGGTCGACGAACAGCGCGGCGGGGAACGCGGCGATCTGCGCGTCGACCTCCTCGCGGGAGTGCACGACCACGGGCCGGTAGCCGCGCTCGCTCAGCGCCTGCTGGGTGGAGACGTCGGGCGCGGGCCACACGAGCAGCCGGCGCGGGTTGTCGAGCGGCTCGGGGGGCAGCTCGTCGTCGACGGGCTGCGGCTGCGGCCGGTTGGCCACCTCGACGGCGCCGCCGGGCCCGTCCAGCGGCTCGGGCCCCTCGGCACCCTCGTCGGGCGCTCCGATGGCGTACGCGCGGCCCCGGCCCTCCGAGGGAGGCGAGGGGAGTACGGGGTGCGGCCGGGCGGCCGGTTCGGCGGGGCGCTCGACGCCCTCGGGGGGCGTGCCGAGCTTGCGCCGGCGCCCGGAACCGAGCGAGCCGCCGGAGGTCTGGCCCGACGGCTGGCCCGACATCTGGGCCGACGTCTGGGCCGATGTCTGGGCCTGCGTCTGGCTGAACGGCGCATTCTGCCCGAGCGCCCGCACACTGAACGCCCGTCCTTGTGTGTCCCCGCCGACGACCGGGATGCCTCCGGGCGGAGTCTCGGCGGGCAACGGCTGCCGAGCGGGCCTGGCGGGCGCGGACTTGGGCGCGGGCTGGTTCTGCGGCTGGTCGGCCTGGGCCTCGTTCTGGTTCTGCGGCGGTACGGGACCTGCCGCACCCGGCACCGGAACCGCGCGGGCCGCCCATTCGGGCTGCTCGGCGGGGTGCGGCTGAGGCGGGGTGTGATCGGCCACGGGATCGCCGGGGGCGGGGTTGTTCCGGGTGGCGGTGTTCGGACCCGGCCCGGCCGGAGTGGGGTGCGCCCCTGTGGACCCGGCGGGGGCGGCACCCATGTGCCCGGCACCTGTGGGCTCAGCACCCATAGGGCTGGCACCCATAGGGCCGGCACCCATAGCCCGAGCCCCCGTGGGCTCAACATCCATGGCTCCAGCGCCTACAGGCCCGGCACCCATGTGCTCGGCCAACCCCATGTGCCCGGCACCTACGTGCCCCGCACCTACCTGCCCAGCCTCCTCCACAGTCCGTGCGGAACCGGCAGAAGGTACGAAGCCGAGCCGACCCTGTGCGGCAGCATCAGCCGCAGTATCCGGGGTCGGGGTCGGGGTCGGGATCGAGGTCGGGTTCGGGGACACAGGAGCCGGACGCGGCGCCCGGTCGGCATCGGCGGGCGGCAGCGCGAACGCGGTCCGCACCGAGCCCTCCTGCCCGTTCGCGGCGCTGCCCCCGGCCGGCGCGGCGCCCAGGGCTCGGCGGGCCCGGCGCCCGGTCGGCTCGGCGGCGTTCTCGGCGGGGCCGGAGGAAGGGGCGGCCGGTGGTGCCTCGCTGGAGGCAGGCGCGGGCAGCGCACGGCGGGCCCGGCGACCCGTGGCCTCGGTGGGCACCCCCTGCGGCGGCACGGTCTCGCCCAGCGCGGCCCGGCCCATGCCGGACGACTCGCGGGCGCTCTCCGCACCGGTGACGACGGAACCTTCAGCGGCCTGCCCCAAGGGCTGTCCGGCTGCGCGCCCGACGGCCTGCTCAGCGGGACTGGGCCGCCCACGACGCCGCCCGGACCCGGAGGGGCCCGCGGCCGCGCCCCCGGAACCGGAAGCACTCGCGCGTACGCCCGCACCCTCGACGGACTCGGTGAGCCCACCGGTCCCGGTGTTCTGCTGACCCGGAATCCGGGCTCGTTCCCCGTCGGGGCCGTCGCCCTCCCCGGCACCGTCCGAACCAGAACCGGCAGGGGAACCGTCACCAGACCCAGACTCAGACTCAGAACCGACCCCGGCCCGAGCCCGCCGCCGGCCGGTCGGGGACTTCTCCTCGCTGACCGGGCTCTCCAGGAACGCGTCCGTGGACGCCCGCCGGGCCCGCCTGCGCCCGCCGCCGTCCTGCTGGGCGGGCAGCAGCGCCTCGTCGGGCTGCGGGGCCGCGGGTGCCTCGACCGTCCCGGCGCCCGCGCCGAGCGGCACTTCGAGCACGTACGCCGAACCGCTCATGCCCGGCACGTCCACGGTCTGCAGGACGCCGCCGTGCGCCTTCACGATGCCGCGCACGATGGGCCCGTGCACGGGGTCGCCCCCCGCGTAGGGCCCGCGCACCTCGATGCGTACGACCTCGCCGCGCACCGCGGCCGCGACGACCACGGTGGAGTCCATGTAGCCACCGGCGGCGACCGGCGCCTTGCCGGTCGCGTCGACGCCGGCGACGTCCGCGATCAGGTGGGCCAGCGCGGTCGCCAGGCGGGGCGCGTCGATCTCGGCCTCGATGGGCGGGGTGTGCACGGCGAACTGGGCGCGCCCCGGCCCGATCAGCTCGACGGCGCCGTCGACGCCGGCGCCGACCACCGAATCGACAAGGACCTTGGCCTTCTTGAGCTCTTCGCTGCCCGCGTCGAGCCGCTGGTAGCCGAGGACGTTGTCGACGAGCGTGGTGATGCGGGAGTAGCCCGCGGCGAGGTGGTGCAGGACCTGGTTGGCCTCGGGCCACAGCTGGCCCGCGTCGTCGGCGGCGAGCGCGGAGAGTTCGGCGCGCAGTTCGTCGATCGGCCCGCGCAGCGAACCGGCGAGCACCGAGAGCAGCTGCTGGTGCCGGGCGGCGAGCGCGTCGTAGCGCGCGGTCTCCCGCTCAAGGACCTCGGCGTGCTTGGCGGCCTGCTCCTCGTACGGGCGCCGGTCGGTGAAGGTCATGACGGCGCCGACGAGCAGGTCGCCGTCGCGCACCGGCGCGGTGGTCAGGTCGACCGGAACCTGGGTGCCGTTCTTGGTCCAGATGACCTGCCCGCGCACCCGGTGCTTGCGCCCGGACTTGAGGGTGTCGGCGAGCGGGCTGCCCTCGTACGGGAACGGCTCGCCGTCCTCGCGCGAGTGCAGCACCAGCGGGTGGAGTTCCTGCCCGCCGAGGTCGCTGGCCCGGTAGCCGAGGATCTGCGCGGCCGCGGGGTTGACCAGGACGACCCGCCCGTCGGTGTCGGTCCCGACCACGCCCTCGGCCGCGGCCCGCAGGATCATCTCGGTCTGCCGCTGCGAACGGGCCAGCTCCGCCTCGGTGTCGACGGTGCCCGAAAGGTCCCGTACGACCAGCATGAGGAGTTCGTCGCCCGAGTACGAGCCGGGCCCGCCGCCGCTTCCGTAGGAGGCGTACGCGTCCCGCCCGTCCTCCAGGTTGGCACTGGTCACCTCGACCGGGAACTCGGTGCCGTCGGTGCGGCGCGCGATCATCCGGGTCGGCTTGGTGCGGCCCTGGTCGTCCTCGCTCTCGGGCCGGCGCATGGAGCCGGGGATGAGCTTGGAGTCGAAGGTGGGCAGCAGATCGAGAACTCCCCGCCCCACGAGCCCCGTACCGGGCGCCTCCAGCATTCCCAGCGCGACGGTGTTGGCGTTGACGACCGTGCCGTTGCAGTTGACGAGCAGGAGCCCGTCCGGAAGGGCGTCAAGTATGGCTGCGAGGCGAGCAGCGCCTCGGGATGGCCTGCTGCTCACGACGACGCTTCCTCCCTGAACCACTGCACCTTGCGGCCTGTCACTGGGAGGGAGTCTAAAGGCTGGCGATGCGCGAGCGACGGCGGATGAGGGGGAGCTCTCACCAAGGTTGTGTGACCAAGGGGTACGCGCGGTGGGCGTACGGGGTCCCCTACCTGGCGCTCGGCAGCACCGGCACCAGGTTGTCCCACCGCGAGATCTCGCACCCATTGGCACGGCTGTACGTCGCGTCCACGGGCCGCCCGGCCCAGCTGCCGGTGATGTGCGCGGTGGCGGGACCGCCGTAGAGCATCGTGCAGATCCGGTCCTTGGGCACCGGCGCGAAGAGGTCCTTGCCCCAGGTCGTCACGGAGTCGAGTTTGTCGCAGGCCTGCTGGCTCCGCGGATGACTCCCGCCGGCGGGGTGGCACTCAAGCGTGTACTTCCCCTCGACACCGGGGTCGTGCTCGACGGTGACGGTGAGCCGGTCCTCGGTGTGGCCGTCGCCGAGCAGGGGCAGCGGGACAGGCAGGGGCCCGGCGGAGGCGGCGGGCGCGGCGGCGAGCGCGGTGAGGGAAGCGGCGGCGGTGACGGCGAGGCGGCGCAGCATGGGTCTCGTATCTCCAGGCGTATGGGCGGACTTTCGGCGGACGGTTCGGTCCCCCGGGGGGTCTCCTGAGGCTCCCTGAAGGCTCCAGGGGTCTAACGCGCGTCAACGCCCGGCGTTGCGCCGCAGAACGGCTTTGCTCTGGTGCCCACCTGCCTAGTACCGTGGGGTGCGATTGGTGACGGCCCGCAAGGCTGTGTCATCATCTGCACGCACCACTCGCGCACGCGACGGTGTGCTGGAGGCGTCGCCTAGTCCGGTCTATGGCGCCGCACTGCTAATGCGGTTTGGGTCTTAAAGCCCATCGAGGGTTCAAATCCCTCCGCCTCCGCAGTTGACCAGGGAGTTCGTACCAAACGGTGCGGGCTCCCTGAGTCGTTTCCGGGGACGATTCAGTGCCCAGATGGCACGGTGTTGGCACCAACAGCCGAAACCCTGCCCTGGCGCGGGATGAACGCCGAGATCTTGCGTGTGGCATCCTCGGCCAGCTCCTCGGCTACGACGGCATACACGTCCTTCGTGAAGGCCACCGAAGCGTGCCCAAGCACCTCGGATACGAACTTGTCGTCGACCCCCGCAGCGATCAGCATCGTCGCCGCACCGTGACGCAAATCATGGAAGCGGATCGGCGGCAGCGTCATCCTGAGCGCCGCCTCGACGGATGCCTCACTCGTCCGGTACTTCCGAGCGATCCGCTCGACCGACCACTTCTCTGCGGCCCTCGCGCGGATGTTCGCGTACCGCTCGATCAGAATCCGGAACCGACTCGACAGGTACTCCGCCTTCAGCGCGGTGCCGTCCTCGTAACAGAAGACGCGCCCCGCATCCTGGTACAGCTCACCCCACCGCAGCCGCTCTTCAAGCTTCCGCTTGTGCCAAGCCTTCAGGACACGGACGGTCTCGTCGTCCAGCGGGATCTGCCGGTACCCGGCCTCGGTCTTGGTGTCGTCCAGTTCGTCGTCTGACTGGGCCTGAAGGACGTGAAGCCGGCGCCGTGCCAGGCTGAGATCCTGCTCTTCGGCGCCTACCAGTTCGCCGCGCCGCGGCCCGTAGTAGGCATCCAAGTGGAACGCCGGATAGAGCCGTTCGCCGGAAGCCTCCGCGAAGTCGAGGAAGGCGCCGCACTGATCCGACGACCAGACCATGACCTTCGCGGGGACGACCCCGGTCTTCTCCCACTGCTCGACCCGCTCGGCCGTCCACAGCAGTGGCTTTGCGCGACCCTGCTTTCGCTTCCCGCCCTTGGTCCGCCAGACCCCGTCGGCGGGATTGTCGGTCCGGATCTTCGAGAGCTTCGCGGCGTCTGTCAGCGCGCCATGGAGCACGGCGTGTACGCGCCGGATGCGCGACTCCGAGATGGGGCGACTGTGAAGCCGTTTGCCGTGCCGGGTGGCCCGTACCTCCTGCAGCCGGCGCAGCACTTCGGTCCGCTCCTCGCCCTCCTCGGGCCGGTTGATCTTGCGCATGGCCGCGTACAGCTCACGGATGTGTTCGTCGCTCAGGTCGACGAGCTTGATGTGACCGAGCCCGGGACTCAGGTACAGGTCGATGGCTTCGCGCTCGGAGACGAGCGTGCTCTTCTTCAGGCCCTCGCCGGTTTCGGCCTCGGATGTCCGCCAGGTGTAGCGGCGTTCGAGGTACTGGCCGAGCGTCGTTTTCCGCTCGTCGTGCGCCTTCGGATTTGAGGCCGTGCCCAGCACTTTGCCGAGCCCTTCCTTGCACTCTCGTTCCGTATCGAAGGGGCCGATGCGGGGCTGGCGTCGGCTCCCCTCGGCAGACTTCGGCGCCTCGTACCGGGCGTACCAACGGCCGTGCTGCTTCTTGCTCAGCTCCGGGCACTTCTTGCCGAGCAGCCGCTTCGTCTCCGGATCCCTGCATGAACACGCCTTGTACGGCTTCATCAATCCCCCTTCGGTTCGTCCTTCGCGGTCTGGTCTCCGCCCTCACTGCGGGCGGCGAGGGCTTCCTGCAGTTCCTCCAACTCGATACCGAGGGACTCGTACCGGCGGCGCGCCATCCGGACCCGCGCCGCTTGAGCTGCGCGATCGACTCCCGGTTCCGGAGAGGCCAGGTCCTCCACAAGCTCCGAGAGCTGCTGCGCAATACGCACCACCTGACTGCCCGCGGCACGCCGGAGCTCAGGCGGCAGCGTCTGGGTCACGTACTCCGCCTGGAGGCGGTTGTACTCCTGCTCACGTTCGTATGCCTCTGTTGTGGCTGCGGGGTCGGTATCAGGGCCTGTCAGACGGGCGCTCACCGGCTCCCAATCAACGGCCGTCCGTCGCCCCGTCGCCCAGTGCCAGGCCGTGCGGCTGGAAACGCTGCATTCCTTGGTCAACTCGATCTGCTCCTCGCCCGCCTCCGGGGGGAGAAGCAGCGCAGGCATGCCCACGTTCAGAACCACGGAGAGCGCCGCCAAATCATCTGCGTCGACCCTTCGCTCACCGCGTTCGATGCGCCGCAACCCCAGAACAGGGATCGGGCGCCCCGTGTCACTCAAAAGCTGCGCAAGCTCGACGAAGGTGAGCCGCTTCGCCTCCCTGATGCGCTTGAGGTTCTTCCGCACGCGCTCGCCGGTTGGTCCGAGGGGGTTCTTCTTCTCATCAGCCACGCGGGCAGCATCGCATCAAGATGATGCTTGCACAAGGCACACAGGATGCCCTTGACGCACGTTTCGGATCCGGTGCAAGATGGCTCGCGTGACAGATCAAATTGATCGTTCGAGCGGTGGAGGCTGCGCGGATCGGATATCAATTCCGGATCCCGACAAGACCCCCACCATCACGGTTCCGGTAGCGGCCCGGATTGCTGGCGTCGCCCGGCGCACCGGATACGCCGCGGCAAAGCGGGGTGAGTGGCCCGTCATACGCACGGGGCGCGCAGTCCGCGTGCGTACTCGGCCGTTCCTCGCGCTCTGCGGGTTTCCCGATGAGGGGACGGCCTGATGACGGACTGGACGCGTCAGGCGATCGAGGCTGAAGGGCCGACCACGGTTGTCCCCGTCCTCGCTTCGATCCTCGGCGTCGACAAGGACACGATCTACGACTCGATCCGCCGCGACGACTGGACCATGACGCGGGTCCTGCGCATCGGCCGCCGCGTCAAGATCCCGACCGTCGACATCGTCACGTACCTGTTCGGCCACGCCGCGCCTACGCCGGACGATGCATCTCCGTGCCATCTCGCCGGATCGCAGCAGGTCACGGCATGCGCAACGGGCCCCCAACCGCAGTCTCAATGCGGTTGCACCCCCTCTGTTACGGGGGTCGTCCACCACCTACGAGGCGCATAGCGCGCAGCCCCCAGCAGGACGGCATCCCGCCGGGGGCCAGACGCACCCATCCACACACGACGAAGCCCCGCCTCAACCACCACAGCCGAGCGGGGCTTCATTCCAGAAAGGTTCGCCATGCCTATCGTGGCACACCCCCCGGACTCTGCGCCCCCGGAGCCCCCGACCGTCCCGGTCCGCTTCGACTACGAGCAGTTGCTTCAGGCCGACAAGCTCACCACGGCCGAGCTGCAGTACCTGATCGACAGGGAAGGCCGCAATTCCGGGCCCGGACACCTGGCCGAGGCCGTCAGTGACGGCAAGATCACGAACGAGACCGTGGCCGCGCTCATCGGACGCGTCTGGTCGAGCGCCGAGTTCCCCGACCGGCACCTCGACCGCGACAGCTGGCGGTGGCTGTTCGGCCTCGCCGGATTCACGGTCGACGGCAAGCCGGCGCCCCGCCCCACGAAGCCGATCGTGCTCTGGCGCGGGACCGTACCGGAGCGCCGTACCGACTGGTCCTGGTCCACCGACCGGGCTGTCTCCGAACGGTACGCCTCCGGGGGCCTCAACTACCGCCCGCCCGGACGCCTGTACACCGTGCTCGCCCCGCCCGCGGCGCTGCTGTGCGCCAACACCGAGCGTGGCGAAGCCGAGTACGTCATCGACACCCAGGGCCTCGACATTCGGGAGATCCCGCGATGACCGGCCGCCGTCCCGCGCCGGACCCCCCCGCCGCGGCGGGGGCGGCGGCCCCGTGCTCCAACACCCGTACCCGTAACGCCCCGCGAGGCGCGGCCCCCGCCGCTACGCCCTCCCTCGCCCCTCGCGAAGGACAACGAACGTGACCACGAACACCGCCGAACCCTCCGGGGACGACCCCGAAGGCAAGCACAACCACCCCCTCGCCACCGCAGTACGAGGGAACGAACCCCAGGTCCCCGGACGGCTCGACACCTACTTGTCCCGGTCGAAGTGGTACCGGCAAGTCCGCGTCGAAGCCTGCCCCAAGTGCGGGCACCCCCACCTGCACCGCGCCCCCCTCCCGCTCGTCCGCAGCGTCCGCAAGACCGCACCCTGCGGTCAGCTGTACGTCGTCGTACTCCGACCGACGGCGGTGGCTGCGTGAACGCTTGGCTGGCCGCCCCCGTCAAGATTCCTGGGCAACTGCATGACGCAGCCCTCGCCTACGCGTCTCTCGGGGTCAAGGTGTTCCGAGTCCGCCCGGACAAGGCCCCGTACCCCAACTGTCCCCGGTGCAGGCGGCCGACGCCGGAGAAGCCGAACCCCCTGTACATCGAGCACCGCCCCGAGCAGTGCCGCTGTGACGGCAACGCTTGTCACGGGTACTACGCCGCGACCACCGACGTCGACGTCATCCACCGATGGTGGACCGACGAGCCCGACGCCAACATTGGCGCCCCCTGCAAGCTCAACGAGTGGGCGGTCCTCGACATCGACCCGCGGCACTCCGGCCACCGATCCCTGTGCGTACTGGAAGAGCGCATCGGAGTCCTCCCCGGCACGGTCATGCAGATCACTGGTGGCGACGGGCTGCACATCGTCTACCGCAGCCCCGGCGTGAGCCTCCCCGGAACGCTCGGTCCCGGCCTCGACGTCAAGCACAACGGCTACATCCTGCTAGCCCCGTCCGTGCACAGCAGCGGGCGCCGGTACCGATGGTCCGGCGACGAACTGTTCCGCACGCCCGAGGTCCCCTGGCCGGCCACCCTCACGCCCAAGGCTGGGAGGGTGGTATGACTACCTCCGAGGAGGTCCAACAAGGCGTTGACGCCGCCCTGGCGAAGCTCGAAGGGCCGCCCCCTGCCGCCGTCGCAACGCCGCTCCTGCGAGTGGTCAACGGTACGGCTGACGCCTACACCGCCAGGGCCGTGGCGGACGAATGCGCGGCAATCGCGAACGCGCCCCACGGCGACCAGAACAACACGATCAACATTGCTGCGTTCAACATCGGCACCCTCGTTGGGGCGGGCGCCCTGAGTGAGGGCGAAGCGCGTGAGGCGCTCCTCGCCGGGGCTCGGGCAGGGAACCACCCGGATGGCCGGGCGCTGCCGACCATCGAGTCGGGACTGAGCGCGGGCGCAGCGCAGCCTCGGTCCCCTTGGCCGCCCGCGTCGGGACGAAATGATCGGAGGACGGCGCGGTCGGAGGTCGTGGCGCCACAGAAGCCGGACGATGGAAATCCGGCTCACCCTCCAGAGGAAGAAGCGGAGGCTCCCCGGCAGCTCATTCTCACGCCTGCTTCCAGCATCAAGATTCGACCGGTGCGCTGGCTGTGGGACACCACCCCGCAAGGAGCCTTGCCGACGTCGCACGGCCGGATTCCGCTGTACTCGATGGCTATCGCCGCCGGCGGCCCTGGCCTCGGCAAGTCACAGTTCGCTGTCTGGCTTAGCGCCCGCATCTCGACCGGGACGCTGCCGGGCGAGCTCTGGGAGAAGCCGCGGAGCGTCATCTATGCGGCCACTGAGGACTCCTGGACCTACACCATTGCCCCGAGGCTCGTGGCGGCTGGCGCGGACCTTGAGCGCGTGTTCCGTGTGGACGTGCGCGACGACGAGAAGCTTCACGCCCGGCTGACACTCCCCGTGGACATCTCCCTCCTCGGGAAGACCGCCGAGGCGTACAGCGTCGGACTGGTGATCGCCGACCCCCTGCTTTCGCTGATCGACAAAGGCATCAACGACTACCGGGCCGCCGAAGTCCGTGAAGCTTTGGAACCCCTCGTAGCTGCCGCTGACCGCCACCACTTCACGGTCCTCGGGCTGGCTCACTTCACCAAGAGTGGCTCTGCCGACCCACTATCGCGCGTCGCCGGATCCGGCGCATTCGGCCAGCTCATCCGCTCCCTCATCGCCTTCGCCAAGGAAGACGGCGAGGACGGTGCAGACGACCGGTTCGTGATGTCGCTGGAGAAGAACAACCTCGGCCGACTCGGGCTTCCCTCGCATGAGTACGTGATCCAACCGGTCACGGTCGACACAGACGAAGGACCGTCCTACGTCTCCCGTTTCGTACTTGGACCTGAGACGACGACGTCCGTTCGTGAAGTGATGAGGGAAGAGCACGTCCCCGCCGGTGAGCGGATGGAGAACGACGAGGTCCGCACGTGGCTCCGTGACTTCCTTGCTGACCAAGGAGGGTCCGCTGACTCCGCCGAAGTGATCAAAGAAGCGCGTAAACAGCAGTACAGCAAGTCCTCGGTCTACCGGGCCCGTTCCAAGCTCGGCCTGGTCACTCGCCAGTCTGGGTTCGGGAAGGCCAAGAGCTCGTTCTGGCACCTGCCTGAAGCCGCCCCGACAGGGTCTGCGGACAGCTCTGCCCGTGCGCACTGACATTCATGGGAAGTCTGGGAAACATGGCGCTGACCTGCGGTAACGCGACAGGGCTCGGCTGGGAAACATGGGAATCATGGTGGGAAGACTGCGGCGTCAATCTTCCCGCAGTCTTCCCAATCTTCCCGCCAATTTTTTCAGCGAATCACCGCAGGTCAGCGCCAATATTCCCAATCTTCTCATCAATTCCCCTTTACGTAGGAGTCTCAATGAACATCCGACCCGACGCCATCACCAAGGGCGTCGCCGACGCCTTCGACTTCTGGCTCAGCCAGCACGACGTCACCACACCCGAGCTCATCCAGGCGGGGATCAAAGACGCGATGGATGCCTGGCTCGCCGACCACGCCACCGAGCTGATCGACGCCATCGCCAGGGCCGTGGCAGACAACGCCACGTCATCACGGTGAGGTCCTGCATGAACGTCGACGACATAGTCGCGGCCAAGGTCGAGGCCGCCCTCGCCCGCATCGAGGCCACGAAGCGCCGCCGTGCCGCCCTCGCCGCCGCCCGCCAGCGCGGCCTCGCTCACCGGCACGCCGCCAAGCTCCGACATCTTGCGAGGGTCACCGCGCCCCCCCCCGCACCCGTGGGGCAGAGCCCCAAGGTTCAGCCCGACCGGGGGGATACGCACCCGGTTGCCGACCCAACCGTGACCGAGACGGTCACGACTGACACCACCGAGGAGACCGTCATGACTGAACGCACTCTCACGCCAGGCGTGCTCACCGCGCTCACCGACGACATCCACAACCACGGATACGCCATCGTGCAGACCCGCATCGAACGCGTCCCGCCCGGCTACCGCAGCACCCGCTGCGACGAAGGCGGCCCGATTTGGCAGAAGCTGAACTCCGAGCCGGATGGATGCCCCCGGCCCGCCACCCTCGTAACCCTCGCCGTGGCGGAGGTCGTCAACGAAGACAACGGCGCGATCGGCTTCAGCTTCGCAAGGGACGGCGCTGACGAGATCGTCCGCATCACAGTCTGCGACACCCATCGATGCCAGGCGAGCCACGACCTGTACTACGTGCTGACAGGCCGGGCACGCACGGACGGTATCCGCGCGTTCGACATGCCCGGCCAGCACCTGAGTTGGACCTGACGACACCGGCCGGGCCCGCGGATATCGGGCCCGGCCACCCGCCCATCTTCTCAGGCTTCAGCCCGACCCTCCCACCCCGAAGGAGACGCCATGACAGCGTCGAGCAGCGCGCCAGGCCTTGACAGCCGCTACTGCGGAGCCCAGCGCAAGCAGCAGCCCGGACCGTGCACCCGGCCGGCAGGCTGGGGCACCGACCACGCCGGGGCTGGCCGCTGCAAGCTGCACGGCGGCTCCACCCCGAACCAGAAGGCCAGCGCGGCCCGGCAGCACGCCGAGGCAGAAGCCCGTGCCGTCCTCGCCGAGCTCGGCGTCGCGCCGGTCGAGGACCCGCTCAAGCAGCTGCTCGCCCTCGCCGGGCAGGTGCTGGCCTGGCAGAAGGCGACCGCGGAACTCGTCAACCGGCTGGATGCCGTGCGCTACCAGTCCGCCACCGGATCCGAGCAGATCCGCGCCGAAGTCGTCCTGTACGAGCGGGCCATGGACCGGGCCGTGGCGGTCCTCACGGCGATAGCCCGTCTCAACATCGAGGAGCGGCTGGCGGCGATCGGGGAGCGGCAGATCGACGTGTTGGTCCGTGCCGTCGAGGCCGCTCTCGCGTCCGTCGGGATTCGGGGCGAGGACGCCGTCGAGGCCAAGAGGATCGTCGCCCGGCATTTGCGCGCGCTGGATTCTGCCTCACCGTTCGAGAGCCGCGAGTCGTGACTGCTTCGCCCCGGGATGGGCGCCCGGCTCCGATCCTCCTGCACGACGGGATCGCGGTGCCCGGGGAGTTGTGCGCGGAACTCGCCTCCGCTCTGGCCCTGTTGAACGACTTCGTGCGGGGTGCGCCCCCGCCGGCCAGTTGCCGGGCCCAGCGTCTGTCGCGTCCTGCTGTGGCGGTGATGCTCGCGGCCCGGGACGCGGCGGCCCGCCATCAGGCCCGTGAGCATGCGCGGCAGGCTTGGGCGCCCCCAACGCCCGTGACTGCTGAGGTTCTTGGGACTGCCCAACCGGTGTCAGTGTCGGGGGTGGAAGAGCTGACCACAGCTCAGGCCGCCGACATCGCCGGGTACTCCCCGGAGTGGTGGCGGCGCCTGGCGGTCCGCGGCACGGTACGGGCCCGTCAGGACTCGCGCCGTACCTGGCTGCTGGCCCGAGCGGACGTGGTCGGCTACGCAAACCGTGCCCGGCAGGAGAACACCGATGGCATCCACGGCGACCAGGACACCGCCCGACCTCGACGCCAAGCTGGCTGACGCCCGCACCGAGGCCGAGAAGATACGCGGCGAACTCAGTTCAGCCGAGCAGGATCTCGCCGCTGCGCTCGAACGCGAAGACTTCCGTGCCGCCGACGAGGCGAAGGCGAGGGTGGAGGCGGCTCGTGTGCCCATGGCGCTCGCCGAGGCCAACGTGCAGGCCCTCCAGGGCGCCATGGCCGCTCTGGACGCCCAGAGGCAGCAGGCCCAAGCCGCGGCGCAGCGCCAGGCCCGGCAGGAGGCCGCGCAGCGCACCCTCGAAGCTGCGACGGCCACCGAACGGGAAGCTGAGGAGACCGCTCACCGGTGCATGGCCGAGGTGACGGCCGGCCTGGAAGCGATCCGCGCCGCCCTGGTCACCGCCAAGGCCGCCGAGCAGACCGCGCACGGCGCCCGCCGGGAAGCCAGTTCGGCAACGGCCGAGCTCACAGACACCGCGGCCGTTCTCCACGTCCCCATGCCGTCCTGGGCGTCGGCCAGGATCGAGCGGTCGGCCGTGCTTTGCGCGATCCTGCGCGGCCGGGACCTGTAGGCACCAAGACCTGCGCGCCCGGCGTCAAAGTCACCCCGCTGTCTATCGGTGGTGCGGTGTTTTCGGCCCGCGTCTCACCAGCAGGGAGCCAAGGCAGCCCCGTCCTGGGCGGCCTGCGCCGGGCGCGCACCCATCCCCTGTTCCACCTGTCCGAGGAGGACGTCATGTCGAAGCAGCCCAGCCGGACCCTGATTTACGAGGTGGCGCCGGCCACCGACGCCGAGTTCGCTCGTCTCCGGCAGGAGGTACTCGCCAGCCTGTGCGCACCGAAGCGGGTCACGGCGGAGGCGGCCTCCGAACCCCCGACCCCCGCGCCTGCAGAGGACGCGCCGGCGCCGATGTGGACGCTGCCACCTCAGGAGTTCAGCGCGATAGCGACCGCGGCCCTGTGGCCGCAGGCCGATCACCAGTGGGTGCCCCGGCCGCCGATGACGCTTGAGCAGTACCTCAAGGACGGCATCTGATCGCCATGGGTGCGATCAGGGTGGACAGGTACGAGCCGCGGCGCTGCGACCACTGCTATGTCGAGTTCGCCCCGGCGCCGCGGCATCCGGGACAGCGGTTCTGCTCGCCGCGCTGCGGGCAGGACTGGAGTTGGCAGCAGACGAAGCTGCGGGCGCAGGCCGAGCGCCTCGCCGCGATCGTGCCGCACCTGACCGGTCCGGAGCGCGAAGTCTGGGGCAAGGTCGAGCGGTTGCTGAAGCTCAACGTCTCGGTACGGGAGACACGCAAGCAGCGCCGCAAGCCTGCCTAGGACCGGACGGACGTGTGATGGCGGCCGAGGGTCACTCCGCCGTCACGGTCCGGCAACAACGGCGCGCGCTCCGTACACAGTTGCCACTCTGGCCGCAGGCAACATCCGCACTGCCAAGGGGGCCCCGTGCGCCGATTCATCCTGCCTATTGCCGCCGTCCTGCTGACCGCCGCATGCAGTAGTGGCAACACCGTGAACGCCCCGCCGGCCTCGTCGGCGGCCCCGGCTCGGATGCCCGTAAAGAGCCACAGCTCGGCGAACCCCGCCCACAGTGCGCCTCGTACAGCGAAGCCGAAACCGTCCGCGTCGACGAAGGACTGCCCGCCCACCCGGGACGTCATCGTTTGGGCCAAGGTGCCCGACGTGCCTGCCAGTGCACAGGAGTTGGGGGACTACAACGCGGCGACGTGCGAGTCCACGTTCACGTGGCTGGAGCAGACCTCTCCGAAGGAGGCCGGCGATTGCCTCGAAGCGGCGTGGGCGAGTGACAACCCCGGCTACAACGTCGACGCCGAACCGGCGAAGCGGCTGAAGAAGGTACAAGTGGCCGTCGGCCCCGCCTGCTGAATTCGGCTGTGCCCGCGCCGGTTACGCTGCCGCCGCCGTGGCCGAGTGGCTGGGGACCAGGGGAAGCTGGGGGGACACGTGAACAAGTGCACGACCGTGAAGGGCCAGCCGTGCCGGAACCCTCTGATGGGGTGGTACGGCTTCGGCCCACACCCGGGAGTCTGCAAACCGCACGCCACGGCCGAACAGGCGGCGGCGTCCACAGACCTTGGACGTCCCCCTCGACGTTGCGACCGCGGACCTGGCGGCAGTGTTCCCCGAGGTGTCCATTACGCCGCAACGACTCATCTGCGACCACATGAACGGGTGGGTGGCCAAGATCCGTGGCACGAATGAGAAGTACGTGTACGCGCGCACCTTCCTCTCGCGCCACGGCGAGCCCTGGGGCTGGCCGCTTCTCGGCAACGGCCTGTACGAGTGCCGAGAGATTGGCCCGCATAGCAAGTTCTCGTGCTTCTTCGTGGTCAAGGGGATGTTCCGCCGCAGGGTGCAGCTGGTGACCTCGGAGCAGGCCGCGCGGATGGCTGGCCGGATGGGGCCGAAGCCCTCCGAGTGATTGAGAGCCTCGCAAGCTGGCCCCATGGCTGCTGCGCCCTACCATCGGCGGATGCTTCTCGCTGTCTCCTGGAGCCACCCGCCCGCGTGGGGTGTCTTGACCGTCGCCGCCCTCGGCTTCGCACTGTCGCTGGCAACGACCGTCCGAACATTCTTCCGTGACCGGCGGACGGACCGGAGGACTGATCCTGAACAGTTGGCGGCATGGACGGGCCCGCACGTTGACGACTGCGAGTTCGTCCAGGAACTTTGCGCGAAAGACGAGTGGGTGTCCCATCACGCTCACTCGGTGCTGATCCGTAACGGTGGGAAGCAGCCCGCCTACAACGTAGGGATAGGCATCACGGGCGCAGCCGGAGCCATTGAGGGCGAGTCGGACTACTTGAACATCTCCGTCGGGCTAGTACCTCCGCAGGAGACGGTGCACTGCGAACTGCCCTGCTGGGCCAGGCATCACGAGCAGCATGCTGTGGCGGTGGAACTCGTCTTCACCGATGTCCGGGGCGTGCGGTGGCATCGGGGAGCCGGAGGGCGACTTCGCAGGTATCCGCGGTGGCGTGACCGGCTTACGGGTTCCCGCTAGCCGGTGCGGTCGGTTGAGTGTGCGCTCTCCGCCGGTACGCCTTCTGGCGGCAGGCGGATCCGCAGTAACGCGAGTCGGCCCGCCCGGTGGTGATCGGCTCGCCGCACGTCTCGCACGGCTGGCCGCTCCCCTGATTGCCGTTACGGCTACGCGTTAGAGATGTTAGGCAGGTGGCCGAACATGTCATCCGTCGCAGCAGGGGGTCGGCGTTCCGGACGAACCGCAGGCCGCAGTTCTCGCACGGGGCGGGTCGCATCAACTCCCCACGGCCGGGAACCGCATGCCAGCGGATGCGCCCCTTGTTCCAGTCCGGCACGGGGGTCGGTCCACTGGCGTGGCAGGCCTGGCAGATATGGAACCGCTCAGGCGTCCAAGCGCGCTCCCGCCCGTACCTGGCGCCGCCCTCGACGACGTACACCACTTCAAGGTCTTCCGCGCCGCACTGGCGGCAGATTCCTCTACGCATAGCCGTAACGGTAGCCGGATCGGGAACTCTACGCATAGCCGTAACGGCGTTTGGTTCGAGAACTTTACGCGTAGCCGTAACGCGTGAGGTCCGCGGCGGCCCGGCCTTGACCCCCTAACCGCATAGAGGATGCGGTTGCCTAGCGCTGACCTGCTGATTTAGGTGGTGGTTGGCACCCGTATGGCACGGGAGGCTAGGGGCGGTTTGCTTCCCGGGAGCGCCGAAGCCCCGACCGGGTCCGCACTCCCGGTCGGGGCTTCCGTTCCCGTCTCGCCTCCGAGTTTTCCGGGGGGCACAGGCGAGACGGGTTCAGCCCGTTCCCTGCCGATCGGCGGCGGCAGGGAACGGAGTTCAACGACGGCGCGACGGCAGGAAGCTCTTCTGCGACTCGCGGGTCAGCCCCGCGGCGCGAGCCGATTCCGTCTGCTTGATCGAAGCAGGGCTCAGGTCGCTGGTCCGGATCGTCGCCTCGCTCAGCTGCCCTTGTGGGGCCGGCCGCAGGAACGCGACCCGCTTCAGGTCGTCCATGTCGTAAGTGATGAGCCCGATCCGGCCTTCGTACACGACGTAGTCCCAAAGCTTCACGACTCGGCCCCTCGCAGTTCCAGGGATCCGGCCGCGACCAGGGCGGCCAGCCGAGCCGGATCGCACAGGTCGCCAGGGCGGGTGATGGGGACCGCCCAGTAGCCGTCGATCCCGTTGTCGGGGCCGATGAGTTCGATGGGTGGCACGCCGAGGTAGGTGTCGCAGCCGAGGTACTCCGCGTGCGGCCCGAGTCCCTGGGTCGGTGCGGCTGGAGGCGTGAAGGCGTAGAACCTGCGCGTCGAAGGCGTGTGGATGACGGGCCCGTGCAAGGCGGATGCCAGCACGCGGGTCACGGTGACGGGGAGCGTGCTGGCGGTGACCGCGTACACGAGAGGCTCGGTGAGGCGAACGACTGAGAAGCGGCGGCCGAGGGCGAGCGTGGCAATGCCCCCCTTCCTCCACTGGTCCTTTGCCGCGTGGGGGCGGTTGAGACTGCCCGCGAGCCAGTCGCGGATTGCTTCCCGCTCGGCCTCGGTGAGGGGGTGGGCAAGGGGGATTCCGAGGGTGTCCATGGGTGCCTCCGCCGTCGGCTGCTCGAAACGGCGCGGAATGCCGCCGTGGCCTGCACGGTAGAGAGAGCTTTTGAGTACACGCTCGCCGATTGCGCCGGATTGCGAGTACCCGTGGGGCAGTTCGCGCCGATTGCTTATGCGGGGTGCACCTGGGCTCGGGCTCGTGCGATCAGACGGTGGGCGTGCAGGCCATAGGCGGCTGCTTCGTTGAGTCCGTCCCACACCCGCCCGTACAGAGCGATGTCCTCGGCGGACTCGAATTGCAGCTCCGTGTTGATGGTTTCGACGACGACGCGCTCCTCGTCGAAGATCCAGAATCCGTGTTTCGGGGTCAGATTGAGCGGCGCGCCGAACGGCACAATCCCGAGCTCCACGGTGCTCATCCCGATCAACCCGACGAGGCGATCCAGTTGGCCGGCCATCACGTCACGCGGACAGATCAGGGCATGCAAGGCGCCCTCCCAGACGAGAACCCGGAACAGCTTGCCCGCCTCGTACAGGACTTCCTGCCGCTTCATGCGGGCCTGCACGGCCGAGTCCGTATCGCGGGGCGACTGCATCAACTCGGCGTTCTGGATGAGCAGGTGCCGGGCGTAGTCCGGGGTCTGGAACAGCCCGGGAATGACGGTGGCCTCGTACCCGCGCACGCTGGCCGTGCGGCGGTACTCGACGACGTACCGGTCCTGGACCGGGCGGTGCCCGGCGGAGAGCTGACGGCGCCAGGAGCGTTGCTGCGACTCCAGGCCGCGCAGACGGCTCTTCAGGTCGTCGGCCTGATCCGCCGCACCCGCCGCGTGCGCCCACGCGTCGAGGTCGTCGGCGGTCGCGGTCTGCTTGCCGTTCTCCAGGCGGGACACCTTGGAGCGGGCCCAGCCGAGCCGGGCGGCGATGTCCTTGCCGTTGAGTCCGGCCTCGGTGCGCAGCTCGCGCAAGCGCGCACCGAGGGCGACTCTGGCGCTCTGAAAGTCCGTGCTCACACGGACGAACGTACCTGCGCCCAGACCTCGGCAGTAGGCACTGCACAGCGCCAGGCTGCGTCCCTTGCCCGGCATGCGGCCAGCACTTCGGCGGGTTCCTCGATGACCTCGACGCCGAGGGTGGTGTCGGTGTCGTCGATGTCGAGGCGCACCAGGATGCGGGAGTCGAACAGCCACAGATCGAAGCCGGGCAGCTGCAGCCGCTCGGCTTCGGAGCGGGGCAGGACACGAATGTCCTCGCCGGCCGCGACGTTCCCGGCCGCGGTCGCCATGAGGAACCGCTGCCCATCAGTGGGCGGCTCGTCGATGATGCGGACGCGGGAGAAGCGGGCGCCCTGGGCGGTCCGCTCGCGCACGTTGACGTTCCATGGATGG
Source organism: Streptomyces sp. NBC_00212 (assembly GCF_045206365.1). NCBI lineage: Bacteria > Bacillati > Actinomycetota > Actinomycetes > Kitasatosporales > Streptomycetaceae > Streptomyces > Streptomyces sp. NBC_00212. Next base: position 4,227,053 of record NZ_CP108115.1, on the reverse strand, counting down.
TCTGGCTCGGGCTGCGGCATGACGCCCTGCATGAAGGCCTGGAAGCGCCGGCCTTGCCGGTCGGAGGCGTAGCCGCGGCGAGTCTCCAGACGGAAGGCGGTGTGCTCGAACTCCGAGAACAGATGGGTGATCTCGTCGAACGGGATCAGGGGTGGCAAGGTCACTCCTTCGGCGCGAAGCGGGTGAGCAGCTCGCGGGGGATGATGACGACGGTCTCGTCCTCTCCGACGTCGCGAAGCTGACCGAGATGTTCAGGGTCGGTGAGCAGCTTGCCTTGAACAGCGACGTCGCCGGTCTCGATGACCTCGTACAGGGTGGGGCAGTTGCCGTGCTCGGAGGTGGTGCCGATGAACCTGAGCGTCATGTCGCCCTCCATCTGCGCTGGTTGGGGAACCAGGATGCGACGGACAGGCCGGAGTCCGCTCGGTGATTGCGACAGATTGCGAATCGGCAGTCGGTCCGCGGCGTTGCGCGCAACCCGGAACGACAAAAAGGGCCCCACCCCGAGGAGGTGAGGCCCTGGTTCATCCGGTACGGGCAAGTTGGCGATTCTTCCAAGTTGGCCGGTTGGCGCCCTACCTGACGGTGCCAGTGAACTTGGGGAATGCGAACTCGCCGAGCTGGTCGCTGCCGCGCTGGACGGTGATGACGACCTTCATCCCGTACTTCTTGTCAAGGATGAACCCGGCGTTCTTGGTCACGGTCACCCCGGGCGCCAGCTGCCCCGTGAGATCATCCGCGCCACGGAAGATCCCCATGGATGCCGCACCGCCAGTCGTTGCACCCTCAGCAAGCAGGGTGATCTTCCCGAGGTCCAACGGCACTTGTTCCCCGTTCTTGACCGTGACGAGGACACGGAATCCGTACTGATCGGCCGTGGGCCGGCTCTCTTCCGAACCGATTGCCGTGAGCAGCTCCAGGCGGGTCACCGAGGCGGCCACCCCGTCCTGCCACGCGAACGTCTCTCCGACCGTTAGATCCGTCTTGCTGGCGCCCTTCGCGCAGTGGTCGATCCAGTCTTGTTGGGTGACTGTCTGCGACGTGCAGTCCACCGACGCGGTAGCGGCGGGGGCCTTCGAAGAAGTCGGGGCGTGCGGCGTGCCACCTCCGCACGCCGCAAGAAGCACCATGGAGGCGGCGCCAGCAACAACCGCAGCGATCCGAATGCGCATGGCCCCTCACCTTCTTTCGGGAACACGCAGAGTCCGGAACGTACTGCCGTGTCGCGCGACCCGCCATCGAACAGGGCGAGTTCGTTACCCAGCGCGAATGCGGCCCCAGCCGTACTCGTCACCGCCCGAGGTCTTGCCGCTGGCAGCCGTCATCGGTTTCCGTCGCTGTAGGTGCGGCGCCCCGTGTTGTGGATCCTGCGGCCGAGGCACAACCGGTATCGCTGCGCCTGTAGATGGCCTGCATCCCGGCGACAACGGGCTAAACACCTTCTGTGACCTTTCAACCCGTTAGTGCCGATATTCTGGCTTTCCATTGCGGAAGCGGAAGTCCACGCCGAATCTGGTGATCAACAGCTCGAACGCAGGGGGTAGTCGTGAGCATGGAGAGCGGATTCACCCGTAATGCGCCCGATGGGCTGAGGCACTACACAGCTGAGGAAGCGGCAGAGTTCCTGCCGGTATCCGCAGCAACACTTCGCCATTGGGCGTATGCGCGAAAAGTCCCCCACCATAAGATGGGTGGCAATCTTTCGTTCAGCGTCGCTGATATCCAAACGATGTGTGCCATGTCTGCGGTCGTGCCAGTTCCGGCCCCTGGGCCCCCGCTCTCTGAGGTGGCGGAGCAGCCAGTAGCTGAAGCCGAGCCTCAGAAGGCTAGTTCGGTGCTTGAGTGCTACTTCACCGTGGACGAGGTGGCCATGGTATTTCGATGCTCCACCAAGCTGATTCGGGACGGCGTGAACCACGGAGGGTTTCCGCATAGCCGGATGGGGCGGCTGCTCTTCAGCGCCGATGACGTCAGGAAGATCTATGAAATGCACCACGTGCCAGCGCAGCCCGGCCGTCACCGAAGCCAGGCGCGGCGGGCAGCGCAGGCCCGTCAGCGTCGCTCCGCAAAGGCAGCGGAATGACGAGTGCCCCGCCGCCCGGTCTGGTCTACATCCGTGACACTTCCGCTGGCCCCGGCATTGCCTCGCGGCTGGGAATCACCTCCAGTACCTACCGCAAGTGGCGGATGCGCGGCGAAGGTCCGGAGACCTTTCGGATCGGGAGGCGCATTGTGGCCAGGATCGGGGCGATTGATGCCTGGATCGACGAGCAGGAGCAGCGGGCGCGGGCGCCGCGATGGGAGGCACGTCCGCCTGAGCCGCGCGGTGGCGCACGCCGAAAGTCTTGAGACCCTGTGCAGGCGAAAGGGGCCTACCTCCGACTCGGAGGTAGGCCCCTTGGCGGTCATCGGGTGCCGTTATAAGTCGGTACGGCCACCGAAGTACTCGGGCACCTTGGCGCGCAGCGTCCTCTCCACTTCCTCGTACTCCCGCACGTGGGACAGCTGGGTGTTGTGCAGCGCGAAGCGGAGGTCCCTGATCAGGTCGTCCAGCTTCAATCCCTTGCCCTCAGGTGCGTGCCTGCGGGCCTCGGCGAGCAGGTCCGCGAAGAGCGAGACCGCGTTGCCTCGGTTCGCCTCCCACAGCCAGGCGAAGACGTTGCCGAACGGGTCCCCTGGGTGGGCGATGCCGCTCTCCGCGTAGCTTCGGGCGAGGTCGATGGCTTCGTGACAGACGAAGCCCGTGAGCAGATAGTCGAACGTGCGTCGTGGCACTTCGACGTGGTCCATGCCGCCCCCTTCGAACTACTGGATGTCGGGCCCATCTTGGCCGTGCTCGGGCTGCGCTAACAGGGCGCGTGCGGTTGGCGAGCGGATGGGGAGGGAGGCGGCGCCAGGGAGGCGGACACCCCGGTTCCGGGGTTCCGGTGGCCTTCCGGTACCGCCTCCCTTGCCTCCCTGATTGGCCATTTGTGCAGGTCATGTACAGGGAGGCAGGGTGGGGAGGCGGGTAGGGAGAACTCCCTCAGCCTTCGCCGCCTCCCTCGTCATCGATGGCGTCCTCGTCACGGGCCGCGATGGCCTCAAGGACGCGGTCGAGACTGACGTGTTGGCGTCCGCCGGTCTTGAACTCGCCGTGCCCGGCGTCGTCGAGGACGCGGCGCAGGTCCCGGAACGTCCAGCCGTCATACTCCGACGGATTGCGGTCGACCAGCCCGCGCAGGACGTCCTGCGTGAGCATCTTCGGTTCGTGCCCCAGGACGGCCGCGATGTCGGCGAGATGGTCGACGGGGGCGAACGCGGGAGCGTCAGCCGGACCGCCCCGGTACAGGGCCATGGCCCGCTCGACGACCGGCGTCACCTCGTCGACGCCCCGCTCGGGGTCGCGGGCAACGTAGTGGGACCGGATGATCTCGAACGGCTTGGACGTGAACCCGTAGGTGACGGCCGTGCCGACGTCCTGGCCCGGTACGAGCTCGGTGGCCCGGATGCCGGCCTTGTATTTGCCGGAGCCGAGCAGGCCGTCGTTGGCGACCTGGTCGCCCACAGCGAACGCGACCCGGTGGGAGGTGTTGCGGGTGACGTCGCGCGGGATGCTGTCTGCGGTCGGGGAGACGGTGACCCAGATCAGGGTGATGCCGACCTTGCGGGCCTTCTTCATGACCCGGATGGCGAGCTCAGCAGCCTCTTTGCCGTAGTCCTTGCTCATGAACAGCTCGTGGCACTCGTCGAACACCACGACCTTCGGGCGCATCCGCGGATCACGCAGGGCCAGCTCACGGGTGAGCTTGGTCGACTCGCCGCCCAGTTCCTCCAGCAGCTTGCCCCTGATGGTCACCTCGTTGGCCAGGCCCCGCAGCGCGTCCAGTGCGGCCCGCAGCTCCTCGGGGTCGTCGCCCTTGACCAGGGTTCGCAGACGCGGCTTGAGCGGGTCGTAGTCCACGTTCGCCGCCATCACGTACACCTCTGCGATGACCAGCGGATCGAGGATCGCCCCGAGCAGCAGGGAGACGACGATGGACGTCTTGCCCGACCCCATGATGCCGCCGACGATCCAGTTCGCCGCCATCAATTTGCCGATGATCGGGTCCCCGCGCTGGGACACCGCGACCGGCACGCCCTTGAAGTAGTCGGTCGTGCCCTCGTGCAGCAACGGCCAGGCGGGCACCACGCCGTTCAGAGAACCCTGGTCGGCTACCCACAGGTCGAGGACGCCGGGCATGTTGGGCGGCTCGGTCGGCCAGGTCTCGACAGGCTTGCGCATCAGGTTGTGTGCCAGGACGTTCTTCTTGGCGTTGACCATCTCGACGGTGACGCCCATCGGCAGCTGGAGCTGCGTGTGGTAGCCGTTGCCGAGCCTGGTCGTCGGCTGCACCCAACGGGGCTGCCAGCCTTCTTTGATGGCCGCGTTCAGCTGGGGGATGGACAGCTTGCCCAGGGCGCGCAGGATGGCGTTCTCGTCGGGGATGATCCCTTGTTCGCCGGTGTCTGCGGGCAGGGCCCACGTCGGGGCGGTCTTCTGGTTCTTGCCGACCGCCCACGCGCCGGCCAGGGCCATCAGCGGAAGCGAGTACAGCAGCGGGCCCCACACGATGCCGGCGATGAGCGCCACCCAGCCGACGAACTCGATCACCGCGTTCGTCGGGGTGAGGACATCGCGCAGGTCGTGGTTGTAGACGGCCAGCATGATGCCGAGCATCAGCAGCAGGCCGCCGGCGCCGACGGCTGCGGAGGCGATGGCCCGCGGGGTGTTGATGGCCATCTGGAGCAGGTCCATGCGCCGCTTGTGCCGGGCGAACCGGTAGGCGTAGGCGCGCTGTTCCCACTTCTGCACCATCTCTTCGTTGCCGGAGGCTTCCCCGATCCGCATCATCCGGGCGTGCATGGCCGTGGTGCGGGCCTCCCAGGTACGGCGGGTCAGGATGCGGGTTCCGCCCCACATGTAGGCGCCGTGCCGGACGGTGAACCGGTAGGCGGGGTGCTGGCGGGTGTTGACGAACACCCGGCGCAGCGAGCCGATGCGGATACGGCGCCGGGGGCGGTGTACCCCGGTCTCGGGAGGTTCGGGTACGGGCGTATCCGTCGCGGGTACGGGCGCGGGTACAGGGTCTGGGGGTGTACCCGCCTTGTCGAGTACGACGGGTACGTGAAGATCCGTCATGCTGATCTCTCCTGCTGCTCTGCGAGCGGTTGGGGTACGCGGGGCGGCCGGATTCCTTGGTCGGGTACGGCCGCCCCGCGGCACTACTTGGTGTTCTTGCGCCGCGCCGCTTCTCGTTCGCGGGCTTGCTCGACGATGCGGTCGATGCGCCGTTGCTGGCGGGCGCTGAACCGTCCGCCCTTCAGCACGGCGACAGCGGTGATCCCGAAGATCCGGGCGGCCTCGCTGTGGCTGACGTCGTCACGGTCACTGATCCGCATCGCGCACCGCCTGCGTCTGCTCGGAGATGGCGGCGGACTGGGCGAGCCGCGCCCAGACGTCGGCCTCACGGACCTGGAAGTCCCGTCGCTGGCCGAGCTCGTGCCTCTGGGTGAGGAGTTCGACGGCGCGCCGTCGGTACTGTTCGGCGGTCATGCTGATTCCCCTCGGGTTAGATGCCGTGTCGGCGGGCGAAGATGGATCGGCCGCCTGCGCGCTCGTCGGCGTCGAAGTCGTAGTTGATGTCGCGCCAGGTCGCCTCGGCGGCCGGGCGGTCGCCGTGCTTCAGGGAATCCACGGCGTCGTCCATCCGGTCGGCGACGTGCTCGGCACGCTCCTCCGGCGTGCCCAAGAACTTGCTGAATGCGCCCATGACGGGCTCCTCTCGTAGCGGGCCGGACTGTCCGGCCCCACCGCGCCCCCGCAGACGCATTGGCGCCAAGCGCCTGACGGAGGACGGAGGGACTGTCAGCCCTTGGACTGCTGGTAGTCGGCCCACATCGAGCGGAGCACCAGGACGCAGATGGTCAGGGCGACCAGGCCGACAGCGAGGACGACGAGGGCGATGGACAGGCCGATCAGGATGGCGACCAGCACGAACGCGACGACGACCAGGGCGACCAGGCCCAGGCACCCGAACGTCACGTAGGTGCCCACGGGGTACGCCTGCAACGGGCGTTGAGCCACCGGCGCCGCCTGGTGCTGGGTGAGCTGCTGCACCTTCAGGACGGCCGCGATGAGCGCCAGCTGCTCCGTGTTGTCGGCGGCCTCGACCGCGTCCCGGGCCGCTTTCTCCAGGTCGTTCATGGCGCCCACCTGCGCAGGCGTTTCACGATCCAGGGGCGGGCCACGACGCCGGCCACGAAGGCCATGACGAACGGCTTGGCGAGCAAGCCCAGTAGCAGAGCGCCGACGGGCGCCCCCAGGGCGGGGACCGCGAGCAGCAGGCCGAGAACGGCGCCGAGCAGAAGCCACTTCATGATGTCGCCCCCGACAGCTCGTCACGGATGCGCTGTGCGCGGGCCTGCCCGATGCCGTACCGCTCGCGCAGCTGGCGGATCGTCGGGGCCATGCCTGCCTCGATCGTCTGCGGCCAGTCCCCACGGACCTTCGCCGTCAGCTCGTCCTCGACCGGCGGTGCGGGTACGCCGTACCCGTCGCCGTCATCCGGCTCGGGTACGTACTCGGCGTGTACCTCGGGACGGGTACGGGCGTACTCGGCAGCGGGTACGGCGGCGCCTTGGATAACATCCAAGACAGGCTCGGGCCGGGCGACGATCGGCAGCAGCCGAACCCCTGCGGGTACAGCCTCGGGTACAGCGGGTACGGCCGCCTCGATCGCCGGGTACACCTCGGGTACGCGCTCCAAGTCGACCTTGGCGGCCGGAACTTCTTGTATAACATCCAAGATTTCCGGTGCGGCGGACGTGTCCTGCGCTTCGCCGCGGGCGAGGGCGTGAGTACGCCACAGCGCGATCGGGGCGAGCAGGGAGACGACCGCGACCAGTTGCAGGGTCACGTTGAGGACGCCCGCGTCGAGAGCATGAGCGGCGACCTGCGCTGCGCCCATCAACGACAGCGACAGGGCGACGTCGAACGCACGGAACCACTTCAGGGCGGCGATCACATAGCAGTCGATGGCGACGGGCAGCATGACCGCGATCGGCGGGGCCGCGCCCAACCGGCGGGCCAGCTGGTACTCGGCGACCGCCGTGTAGGTCAGGGCGGCAGCGGTCGACGCGCGGCGGATCCACTTGCAAGCAGCCTGGGAGTTCACTGGTCCACCCCGTTCAGGGCGGTGAGCTGGTCGCGCATCTGCTGCAGACGAGCCGTGAACGTTTTCAGGTCCCGGATGTACTGGTCGGCGCTCTCAACGTCGAGCTGCGCATACGGCCCGTACACGTCGTGGTGGTCGAGGATGATGCACGCAAGGTCGTTGTCCTGCTGTACCTCGGGGAGCATCAGCTCGGCCCGCAGGACGGGCAGCGGCGCAGGCGCCTGGAACAGGCGCGACTGCTGGTCCGGGGCCGATGCGGTCGGCGGCTTCAGGACGAGGTTGGCGCCACGGTGGAAGGTGTCGACCGGCGGTGCGTCATCGTGCTCGACGACGCACCAGTCGGGGCACGTCAGGGACTTCATTCTGTCCTCCCGTGGGTCTGCTCGTAGTGGCTGAACCCGTGGGCCAGGGCCTGCTCCATCTCGGACCCGTCGGACCAGGCGCAGCAGGCGCAGCGCACCCGGGATGCCTGCGGATTGCCGGACAGGACGACCGCAGCCGGGGCCGGCGGGTACGCCCGGTCGATCGCCCGGTACACGCCCTGGGTGAAGTCCCGCACATCCGGGTCGCGGTGACCCGAGTCGGACATCTCCACCATTGAGTCGGCACCCAAGTCGAGTTCCAGTGCGCTGACTTGGGTGACGGTCATGTCGACCATGAACTGGGTGAACTCCACCGGCCAGTTGTCCGGGCTGCAGTCGGCGTCGTCGAGGTAGGACGCCGAGATAGTGGCAGCGGCGGCCAGTTGGTCGCGGGTGAGGGCCAGACGGACCGTCACGACTGCCCGGGGTGCCTCGAAGCCGCCCTCGGGGACGTTGCGTACCGCGTGCGGCGGCACCGGGGCGGGCAGCGGCATTGCCTGCCAGCTGGTCGGCTGTACGGTCTCGCGCTCGATGGATGTCGTCATGACTCGCCCACCTCCAAGGCGGAACGGACGGCGCGGTGCGCGAGCAGGCAGACGCCCTCGCGGTCACCGAGCCGGTTTGCTGTGATCAGGTCGGCGAGGATCGCCGGAACCTCAGGGAGCGGCCGGGGGGACCGGCACGCCGCACGGATCGCGGCGTGCTCGGTCGGCCGGCGGATCGGCCACTGGTTCACCGGAGGGACTCCCCGAAGTGCCGGTAGCCGGTGGGGGGATGCTTGGCGAGCTGGCCCAGCAGATAGCCCGCCGACCAGTCCGGGTTGTCACCCTGGTTCAGCACGCCCGCCAGAGCGATCCGGGCGTGCATGACCCGCTCACCGAGGACCCGCTCGTATACCTCGCGGTCGCCGATCGTCGCCGGATACGGGATGTCGAGCGCTTCGTAGACCGCCTCAAGCAGCCTGCGGTCCGCGCTCACCGCCCGGCCTCCTCGGCGATGTAGCGGGCCAGGCGACGGGACAGCACCCGCAGGTCGACCGCCACCGTCGAAAGGGTGTCGGCGATCTCAGCGACCCCGTCCGGGCCGAGCGGATGAAACTGCCCGTCGATCTCCAGGTTCAGGAACACCCCGGTACCGGGCGGACGGGCGGTGAAGGGCCGCTGCTCGAACACCGCGGTCATCAACGTGGCGTGCCCGCCGGGGACCGGCACGAGCATCAGGAAGTCGTCGCTCTCGTGCCCGAGGTCCACTCGCGCTTTCGGGGCGGCCTCATGCCCACGGCACCAGACGGGGCAGGACAGGGTCACCGGCCCGTGGTCGAGCGTCGGCACGGTGACCGTGCCGTCCAGACCGGGCAGCAGCCGGGCAGGGGCCACGTACAGCGCCTCGTCCCGGACGGGCCAGGTACGGCCGAGGACGTCCCGGTGCTCCGGGTGGAACGCGCGGTTGAGGATGCACGGGTAGCCGTCCTGGCCGGGCTGCGGGACGCAGCACACCGCCGGATCGTTGGCCAGGGCACCCCAGTGCCAGGCCAGCACCTCCGGGTCGACGCCTTCCAGCGGGTCACGCCCGCCGTCGCCGCTCACTTCTGGTCCTCGGCGGCCAGGGTGCGGGCCATGGCGCGGACCTGGGCGGCCAGGGCCACCAGGTCATCGGCGAACTCGTCGGCCTGCCGGGCGTCCACCGGGTAGGGGTCGGAGCCCGTGTCGATGAAGATGTTGACGCCGCGGCCGTCCCGGCGGATCAGATACGGGTCCTCGTTGAGCCGCACGGTCACGATCGGCTGCGGGCCCGCCGGTTCGGGGTGCGCCACGAACAGCGTGGCCATGTCGCTGGAGTGGAACAGGTCTTCCAGCGCGCCCTCGTTCTCGGCGACATGATCGACGGTGCACCACGACGGGCAGTCCACGTAGATCGGCGCGCAGTCGATCAGCGCCGGGACGATACGACGACCGGCGGGGTGGGGCTGCGCCGGCATCGCGGGCAGGGCCTCGATGTGCGGCTGGACGATGCCGCCGGACGGCTTGACCTCGGACGGGCTGACGGTGGTTACGGTCTCGGTGGTCATGACGGGCTCCGATCAGGCACTGGCGGCGAGGGTGGCGATGCGGACGACAGCGGCGCGGTACTCGGCCCTGCGGGGCGAGTAGTTGGCGACCAGCTGGGCGACCTGGCGGAGCGTGTACCGGTGCACCGTGTGGGTCTGGTGGGCGCGGCCACCGCAGACGGTGCGACGGGTACGGGCCGTGATGGCGGGGGCGATGCCCAGGCGCTTCGCGACGGACCGCAGTCCGTTCGCGCAGCCCGCAGCGGTGTCGCGGTCGACACCGGCGGCGATCGCCACCGTCGTGATGGAGCGGGGACGCCGACGGCAGGACGAAGCGAGCCGGTTAGCGGCGGCGCGGGTACGGAGGATGGCCCGGCGGTTGCGGGCGGCGGTGCTCACAGCGCCACCGCCAGCTCGCTCGCCGGAATGCCGCGCTCGGCGAGGTACTGGGCGAAGGCGGCGCGGGAGACGCGAATCGTGCCGCGCCCCGTACCGACCCTGTACGAGGGGAGTCGGCCGCTCCTGATCTCGGCGTAGGCCGTGGCGCGGGTGAGGCGGAGCGCGGCGGCAATGTCCTTGACCCGGAGCGGCTCCATGCGCTCCGTAACCTGCGGCTGGGCAGGCGTAATAAGCTCAGCGTGCATCTGAGACCTCGACTCTTAGGTGCGAGGCCCTGGCGGGCTCGGTGCTGGAACACCGAGATCACCCCGTCAGGGCTTTGGCATGTCTGGCTTGGCCCGATCTGTCGGACTGACCAGGCATAGGACTAGGATGTTCTAGAACACCTGCAGAGTCAACAGGCATTGCAGAACATTCTAGAAGTCTGGAGTCTTCATGGTTCGGGATCTCTCGGCGCTACCGCCGTACCAGCGCATCGCGGCGCAGATCATCGCCCGAATCGAGAGCGGTGAACTCCAGCCCGGCGACCGTGTCCCCTCTGTGAACCAGATCATGGAGATCGAGGGAGTCAGCCGGGCCACGGCCGCACGAGTCCCCGGAGTCCTACGTGCCGAGGGCTACGCCACAGCTACGCCCGGCATCGGAACGATCGTCAGCAAGCCCAAGAAGCTCACCGCGGGAGCCGACCGCCTCGCCAAGCTGCGGGCCGGCGGGGCGCCGCTCGGGGATGACGAGCGCGTCGAGATCCTCGACGCGGTCAAGGTGGCGGCCTCTCAAGAGGTCGCTGATGCTCTTGCTGTGGAGGCTGGCTCAGAAGTCGGTCGGCGACGCCGCCGATACCTCGACAGCAAAGGTGTCATCACCGTGTCCACGACGTGGGTAGCGGCCTCCGTTGTAGAGCAGGCGCCCGAGTTCCTTGAGGTGGCACCGCTGCCGAAGATGACGTTCGGCCTTATCGAGGAGCGAACCGGTAGGCGGGTTGCTCGGCGCCGGGACACGGTGGCGCTCCGGGAAGTCCCGGAGGAGGTGGCCGGACCGCTAGAGACGGAGGCGGGCGGGCAGGCCCTCGTGGTGATCAATCACTACTGGGACCAGAACGGCGAGCCGACCGAGTACGCCGTCGACTACCTGAGCCCTGGCCGCGAGTTGTCTTCCGAGTACGACCTCGAATGAAGGTCGAGAGCTGGCGGGTGGACTCGGCACCTGATGGCACTGCGATGGCACCAAGAGGCGGGGATGTGCTCGGACCTGATCGGATAGCCCCAAGTGCCGCACCGCCGTTGAGCTGCGGGAGTGAGTCTTGAGAGGTTGCCTCCCGCCGCGATCGGACGGGAGGCAACACACTGCTAATGCGGTTTGGGTCTTAAAGCCCATCGAGGGTTCAAATCCCTCCGCCTCCGCCAGCAACACCCGAAGCCCCGGCCCCACGGCCGGGGCTTCGGCCGTTGTTCGGGCCTGCCGCCCGCCACCCTGCGCCCGCCGCGCACCCCGGGCCACTCTTGCGCCCCGCACGCCTGCACCCCGTAGGTCTCGCTCCCACCCCTGGCCCTTCGCCGGGCCGCCCCCGCCCCCGACTCTCGCGCAGGACTCGCACCCTTTGGCCTGCCGGCCACCCGCGCTCCGCGTGCGCCCCGCGCCCACGGCCCGCAGCTGGGCCGTACCTCCGCCACTCCTCCGCCACGGAGGCCCCGTTCTGGGCCCGCCCCCGCCCCGCGCCCGACCTCGCCCGGCACCCCCGGGGTTGCTCACGCAGAGGCATTTCCACAGGTCAGGGGCGGTAGGGCTAATGGATTTCGCGTCACGGCGCAGGTCATGTAATGTTGTTCTCGCAACGCCGACGGGGCAGAAAAAACCCCGGAAGCACAAGCACTCGTAGCTTAACGGATAGAGCATCTGACTACGGATCAGAAGGTTGCAGGTTCGAATCCTGCCGAGTGCACAGCAGGCCAGAGGCCCTGAGGAGAAATCCTGAGGGCCTCTGGTGTTTTCCGTGGCGAGGGCGGCCGGCCCGTTCGCGGGGGTGCGCTGACGTGTGAACGGGGCCCAAGGATCAGCTCAGCGCCTTGAGTCCGCGCAACTGCGCACCTGGCCGTGGAAGCGTTGTGGTGCGAAGAGCGCACCAAGCAGCGAAGAGGCGGTTGGTACCCCGCTCGTTCCTGCCACGCCGGCAACCGCCGTGTCCTACCGTGGCCGACACGCACAGCGAGCAGGGGGGCAGCATCGTGGGTATGCCGCAACAGCCGCAGAGGCCACTGCGTCCGGATGAAGTGCTTGCCTTTCACAACGGCGACACGCTGGGGAACATCCCTGTCATACGGGAGGCCCCGCCTCAGCGCTTCCCCTGGAAGGCCACGATGGCTGTGGGAGTCGGCGCGGTCGTCGTTGGCTTCTCTGCTGCGCTGGTCCTGGACCACCCCGCGGCGGACGGCCGCGGATCCGGTGCCGAAGTGCATGCCAGGGCCACGCCCAGTGCTGCACCCACCGAGCGTGTGAAGGCCGCCGTCGCTTCCCCTTCCGCGACGCGGACTCCTTCGCTGCGGGTGGCCCCGTCCCCCTCCACCGACGGAGCGGCGTCCTGCCTTCACGTACGGTTCAAGCTGCCCAACGGCCCTGCCGGCTGCAAGCCGAAGGCGGACATCTGCGCCCCCGGGGCACCCTGGTACGTAGCCGACATCCTGGCCCTGTGCGGGGGACCCACGCCTCTCCAGGCCGTTCACATCATCTCGGAGCCGGCCACCGGGGGAGATCCCGGCTCCAGCTACTGCCTCGCCTGGACGGGCAGTGGCGAGGGCACCGGGAAGGACGCCGCTCTCCTGATGAACGCACCGGGATACCAGTGCGGGGCTGCTCTCGTCGGTGCGGACGGGCAGGCGATTCAAGCGGACGACACGTCCGTCTTCACCGCCATCCCCCCGGACTGCGCGGATTCCTACCCAGACACCAGGATGACCTACCCGGCCGTCCTGGACTTCCCGAACGATGGCGGTGCGCAACCCCCTGAGTACGTCTGTGTGCTGGCCAACGTGGGTGCCTGAGCCAGGGCTCGGAATCTGCGAGCGGCGAGGGCGGAGTGATCCGGGGGCCTCTCGCGTTCCTCCGTGTCCGTCCCGTTGTCAGTGGTGGGAGGTAGCTTCGGGACGTGGCTGGGTTGTGGCGGTGTGCGGGGGTTCGGTGGGGTGAGGGGGTGCCTCGGCTTCTTTGGGAGGAGGGGCGGAGCAGTTCGCTCGGTTATGGGCGGGACCTGGCGTTTCGGGTGGTGGGGGAGCGGAGCTGTGTGGGGGCTCGGGGGAATCGGTGTCCTGTGGCGGCGGGCGTGCCGGGGCGCAGCACTCAGGCGCGGTGTGCCGAGTGCGCGCGGCTTGATCGGGCGCACTCCGTCGCCGCCGATACGTACCTCGACGATCCGCGGACCTATCGCGTCTACCTCGCCTGGTTCGGGAGCGGCTTGGTCAAGGTCGGGATCACCGCCGAGGAGCGGGGTTCGGCCCGGCTGCTCGAACAGGGGGCGGTGGCCTTCGGCTGGCTCGGGCGGGGCCCGCTGATGGCGGCCCGGCGCTGCGAGGAGCTGCTCAGGGCCGCGCTCGGGGTGCCCGACCGGATTCCCTACGCCGAGAAGCGGGCCGTACGGGCCCGGCTTCCCGGGGTCGACGAGCGGGCGGCCGAGGTCGCCCAACTGCATGCGCGGGCTCTCGCGCTCGCCGGCTGGCCCGAGTCGCTGGAGCGGGTCCAGTGTCAAGTCGTCGACCACGCGCGGGATTTCGGGCTTGCCGGGCTCGCGCCCGCCTCCGGGGTGGTCACTGAGCTCGTCGACGGCGGGGTCGTGGGTGGGCGGCTCGTCGCTGCCGCCGGGCCCGATCTCCACCTGGAGGTGGGGCAGGGGAGCGGCATTCTCGTACTGGATACGCGGCTCATGAGCGGGTGGGATCTTGCCGCCGTGGATGCGGATGCGGATGCGGGCGGGGGCGCTGGCGGGGGCGTCACTGTGCCTGTGCGGGTGGTGCCCAAGGAGGGTGAGGGCGGGGTGCAGGATCTGTTGTTCTGAAGGGCTGAGGTTCTGATGGGCTGTGGGGCTTAGGGGCCGCCCGAGGTCATGCCGGTCATGCCGGTCGCGTCATGCCGGTCGGGCCGGTCATGCCGGTCGCGTCATGCCGGTCGGGCCGGTCATGCCGGTCGGGCTGTGCGGGACGCGGGGCTTGTTGTTCTGAGTCTGAGGGGGCGAGGCCCTGCCGTTCGGGGGGTGCGGGCGCGGGTGCCGACGGCCTCTGTCGGTGATGGTCAAGAACTGGATCCCCTTTGGATCCCTTCCGGTAAGGGGTCTGGACAGTGTCCGCGGGGGCGGTCGAGGGTGGGGGCATGAGCGATCAAGGGCAAGTTCACGGGCTCGTTTCCGGGATCCAACCTCCTTACTACGCCGTCGTGTTCACCTCCCTCCGGAGGGAGGACGGCGGTGGGTACGAGGAGACCTCCGCCCTGATGCAGGAGCTCGTCACCGAGATACCCGGATATCTCGGGTACGAGACCGCGCGGAATCCCGGTGGGCTCGGGATCACCGTCGGGTACTTCCGGGACGAGGAGGCCATCGCCGCCTGGCGGGGGCGCGTCGAGCATCAGCAGGCGCAGCGGCGCGGGCGGGCCGAGTGGTACGACGGCTACAGCGTCCATGTCGCCAAGGTCGAGCGGAGTTATGGATTTGAGCGGAAGCAGTAGCGGGGCTGCCGTTCGGGCGTTCTGGGGGCGGCTCGGGGTGCCGGGGCTCGTCGATGTGCACACCCATTTCATGCCCGAGCGCGTACTCAACAAGGTGTGGGAGTACTTCGACTCCGCAGGGGAGCTCGTCGGCGGGGTCGAGTGGCCCATCACCTACCGGGAGGAGGAGGCCGAGCGGGTGCGGCTGCTCCGGGAGGAGTTCGGGGTGCTCGCCTTCACCTCGATGATCTATCCCCACAAGGCAGGCATGGCCGAGTGGCTCAACGGGTGGAGCGCCGGGTTCGCCGGCCGGACTCCCGGCTGTCTTCACACCTCTACCTTTTATGCCGAGCCCGGAGCCGCCGCGTACGTGCGCGACGCCCTCGACGCCGGCGCCCGCGTCTTCAAGTCCCATGTGCAGGTGTGGAGTTATGACCCGGGAGACGCGTTGCTCGATCCCGTCTGGGGGGTGCTCGCCGAGGCCGGGGTACCTGTCGTCATTCACTGCGGGTCCGGGCCCGCGGCCGGGAAGTACACCGGGCCCGGCCCGGTCGGGCGGGTGCTCGCGCGCCACCCCCGGCTGCGGCTGATCGTCGCGCACATGGGGATGCCGGAGTACGCCGACTTCCTCGACCTCGCCGAGACGTACGGCTCGGTCATGCTGGACACCACCATGGCTTTCACCGACTTCAGCGAGCGTAGTGCGCCCTTCCCGGTGCGGGAGCGGGGGCGGCTGCTCGATCTGGGGGAGCGGATCCTCCTCGGGTCCGACTTCCCCAACATTCCGTACCCCTATCTCCATCAGCTGGAGGCGCTGGAGCGGCTCGGGCTCGGGGACGAGTGGCTCCGGGCCGTTTGCCACGGGAACGGGGCCCGGCTCTTCGGCCTGCCGGACCGCACCCTGCCGGACCGCACCCTCCCGGACCGCACCCTCCCGGACCACACCCTGCCGGGCCCGAGCCCGCTGCCCGGCTGAGTCCCCTTACCGGCTGAGCCCCTCGGCGGACCCGCGAGGGAATTTCTCAGGCAAATCACAGGATCGGGCAAGGATGTTCTCACCGCCCGCTCACAGGGTGGGGCCATGACCGTTACCTCCTCGCCCCAGGGGCGGACCGAAATGCTCAGGCCGGACGGCAGTCCCGTCCGAGTGCTCGTCGTCGACGACGAGGCGCCGCTCAGCGAGCTGCTCTCCATGGCACTGCGCTACGAAGGCTGGGAAGTGCGCAGCGCCGGCGACGGGGCCGGGGCGGTGCGCGACGCCCGGGACTTCCGGCCGGACGCCGTGGTCCTCGACATCATGCTGCCCGACATGGACGGGCTCGCCGTCCTCGGGCGGCTGCGCCGCGAGCTCCCCGACGTGCCGGTGCTCTTCCTCACCGCCAAGGACTCCGTGGAGGACCGGATCGCCGGGCTCACGGCGGGCGGCGACGACTACGTCACCAAGCCGTTCAGCCTGGAGGAGGTCGTGGCCCGCCTTCGCGGACTCATCCGCCGCTCGGGCACGGCGGCCCTGCGGAGCGAATCCGTGCTGGCCGTGGGCGACCTCACGCTCGACGAGGACAGCCACGACGTGACCCGGGGCGGGGTCAACATCCACCTCACCGCGACCGAGTTCGAGCTGCTCCGCTTCCTGATGCGCAACCCGCGCCGGGTGCTCAGCAAGGCGCAGATCCTCGACCGCGTCTGGTCGTACGACTTCGGCGGCCAGGCCAACGTCGTCGAGCTCTACATCTCCTACCTGCGGCGGAAGATCGACGCCGGGCGCTCCCCGATGATCCACACCCGGCGCGGCGCGGGATATCTGATCAAGCCCGGCGAGTAGCGGCGCGTGGGCAGGTTCCGGCGGCCCTGGTCGCTCCGTACCCGGCTCGTCGTGTCGGCGGTGGCGCTGCTCGCGGTGGTCGGCGCGGTCATCGGCACGGTGACCGTGCTCGCGATGGGCGCCAACCTCCAGCGGCAGCTCGACGACCAGCTGCGGGCGGGGCTGCCCATGCGGGGGCTCGGGCACGGCGGCCTGGGGCCGGTCAAGGCCGACGGTGACCGGCTCGACTTCATCGTGTCCAAGCCGGGGCAGCCGCTGCACACCGTCGGCGCGGGCGCGCCGCCCGGCGGGACGCCGCTCTCGGGGCTGCGGAGCACGCAGCCGGAGCGGGAGGGCGAGAGCCGCACCCAGCCGATGTCCGATGAGCAGACGGCGGCGCTGGCCACCGTTCCCAAGGACGGCCATGTGCATGCCGTCACGATCCCCGGGCTCGGCGACTACCGGGCCATGTGGGATCAGGACCACACGTTCGTCCTCGGCTTCCCCACCGACCGGCTCGACGCCACCGTCAACACCCTTGTCCTCGTGGTCATTTGCGTGACCGCCGCCGGGCTCGTGGCCGCCGGGATCGCGGGCGCGGCCATCGTCGGGGTGGCCCTGCGGCCGCTGCGGCGGGTCGCCGCCACCGCCACCCGGGTGTCCGAACTCCCCCTGCACAGCGGGGAGGTCGCGCTGCACGAGCGCGTGCCGGGGGCCGAGGCGGATGCCCGCACCGAGGTCGGCCAGGTCGGCGCCGCGCTCAACCGGATGCTCGACCACGTCCACGAGGCGCTCAGCGCGCGGCAGGAGAGCGAGACGCGGGTACGGCAGTTCGTCGCGGATGCCAGCCACGAGCTCAGGACGCCGCTCGCCTCCATCCGCGGCTACGCCGAGCTCACCCGGCGCGGCCGCGAGGACGTCGGGCCCGACACCAGGCACTCCCTTGGCCGCATCGAGTCGGAGGCGGCCCGGATGACCGGGCTCGTCGAGGACCTGCTGCTGCTCGCACGCCTCGATGCGGGACGCCCGCTCTCGTATGAGAGCACTGATCTCTCCGCCCTGGTGGTGGACGTGGTCGGGGACGCGCATGCCGCGGGCCAGGACCACAAGTGGCTGCTCGAACTGCCCGGGGAGCCCGTCGCCGTACGCGGGGACCGGGAGCGGCTTCAGCAGGTCCTGGTCAATCTGCTCGCCAACGCTCGTACGCACACGCCGCCCGGCACCGCCGTCACCGCCCGGGTCGAGGTGCGCGGGCCCCGGGTCGTCGTCGAGATCGAGGACACCGGACCCGGCATTCCGCCCGAGCTGCTCCCGCACGTCTTCGAACGGTTCGCCCGCGGCGACGCGTCCCGCTCCCGCAACGCCGGGTCCACCGGCCTCGGCCTCGCCATCGTGCAGGCCGTCGTCGCCGCGCACGGGGGACGGGTCACGGTACGAAGTGGGCCCGGGCGGACGGTGTTCGGGGTCCACCTGCCGGGCGCGCCCGACGCCGGGAGCCTGCCCCCGACGCTCCCCGCACAGGCCGAGGGCCCGGCCCGGACGCCGTTCTCACAGGCTGGGCACAGGCCGACCACACAGGTGTGACAGCGGCCCTCGCGAGGGTCGCGGTATGCGAACCGAACCCTCTGCCACGAGCGCCGCCGGTACGGCCCGTGCCGTGTGCGCCCCGGGCGCCGCGGCCGCGCCGCACGCGGTGAACCCGGCGCATCCGGCGGCTCTCCCGGCCCGCCGGCACCTGCCCGTGCAGCCCGCCGGCACCGCCGTACTCGACGTGACGATCCCCGTCTACAACGAGGAGCAGGACCTGGAGCGGTGTGTGCGGCGG
Source organism: Streptomyces sp. NBC_00212 (assembly GCF_045206365.1). Taxonomy (NCBI): domain Bacteria; kingdom Bacillati; phylum Actinomycetota; class Actinomycetes; order Kitasatosporales; family Streptomycetaceae; genus Streptomyces; species Streptomyces sp. NBC_00212. Next base: position 4,208,737 of record NZ_CP108115.1, on the reverse strand, counting down.
CTGCACGAGCACCTCGCGCGGACCTTCCCGTACGGCTTCCGGATCACGGTCGCCGACAATGCCAGTACTGACTCAACTCCCTTGATTTCGGCGAGACTTGAGCGCGAGATTCCCGAGGTGCGGGCCTTCCGGCTTGAGGAGAAGGGGCGCGGGCGGGCGCTGCGTACCGTGTGGTCGGCCTCGGACGCGCCGGTCCTCGCGTACATGGACGTGGACCTGTCCACCGACCTCAACGCCCTGCTGCCGCTGGTCGCGCCGCTCATCTCCGGGCATTCGGACCTCGCCATCGGCTCGCGGCTCGCCCGTTCCTCGCGGGTGGTGCGCGGCGCCAAGCGGGAGTTCATCTCGCGTACGTACAACCTGATCCTGCGCGGCTCGCTCGCGGCGCGGTTCTCCGACGCGCAGTGCGGGTTCAAGGCGATCCGGCGCGATGTGGCGCAGCGGCTGCTGCCGATGGTCGAGGACACCGGGTGGTTCTTCGACACCGAGATGCTGGTGCTCGCCGAGCGGGCCGGCCTTCGGATCCACGAGGTGCCGGTGGACTGGGTCGACGACCCGGCCAGCACGGTGCACATCGTCAGCACCGCGATGGACGACCTCAAGGGGGTGTGGCGCGTCGGCCGGGCGCTCGCCGTCGGGGCGCTGCCGCTCGACCGGCTCTCGCGGCCGTTCGGCGACGATCCGAGGGACCGGCAGCTCAGCGGGGTGCCGGGGGGCCTGGCCCGCCAGGTCGTCGGGTTCTGCGCGGTCGGCGCGCTCTCCACGCTCTGCTACCTCCTCCTGTACTCGCTCTCGCGTACCGCGATGGGTCCTCAACTCGCCAACGCCGTGGCCCTGTTGGTGTCGGCGGTCGCGAACACCTCGGCCAACCGGCGGCTCACCTTCGGGGTGCGCGGCCGGGACCGGGCGGTGCGCCACCAGGCGCAGGGCCTCGCGGTCTTCGCCATCGGCCTCGCGCTCACCAGCGGCTCGCTCGCGGCCCTGGACGCGGCCAACCCGGACGCCGCGCACTCCACCGAGGTGGCCGTCCTGGTCGCGGCGAACCTCGCGGCGACCGTCCTGCGCTTCCTGCTGTTCCGCGCCTGGGTCTTCCCGGATCGGCCGGAATCTCCCCACCACCCCCACTCGAAGGACGACGCACGATGACCACGACCTCCTGTCAGGCCGATCCGCACGAGGGGGTCGCGGCGGCCGGCCCCCGGGCCGCCCGGAGCCGGCTGTGGCGCGGCCGCCCCGACGACCCGGCCTGGGTGCGGCCCGCGCTCCTCGCGCTGCTCGCCGCCACCTTCGCCGGTTACCTGTGGAACCTCAGCGCCTCGGGGTACGCGAACTCCTTCTACTCGGCGGCCGTCCAGGCGGGCAGCCAGAGCTGGAAGGCCTTCTTCTTCGGCTCGCTGGACGCGGCCAACGCGATCACCGTCGACAAGCCCCCGGCGTCGCTGTGGCCGATGGCCCTGTCGGTACGCCTCTTCGGCCTCGGCTCCTGGCAGATCCTGCTGCCCGAGGTGCTGATGGGCGTGGGCACGGTCGCCGTCCTGTACGCGGCGGTGCGGCGCCGGTTCAGCCCGGCCGCGGGCCTGATCGCGGGCGCGGTGCTCGCGCTGACCCCGGTCGCGGCGCTGATGTTCCGCTTCAACAACCCGGACGCGCTGCTCGCGCTGCTCATGACGGTCACCGTGTACTGCGTGCTGCGCGCCCTGGAGGACGCCCGTACGAAGTGGCTGGTGTGGGCCGGGGTCGCGATCGGCTTCGCGTTCCTGACCAAGACCCTCCAGGCCTTCCTGATCCTGCCGCCGCTCGCCGTCCTGTACGCGGTGTGCGCACCCACTTCGGTACGTCGCCGGCTTGGTCAACTCGCCCTGTCCACCGGCGTGTTGGTCGTGTCGGGCGGCTGGTGGGTGGCGGCCGTGGAGCTGTGGCCCAAGTCGTCGCGCCCGTACATCGGCGGCTCGCAGCACAACTCCTTCCTTGAGCTGACCTTCGGCTACAACGGGCTCGGCCGGATCAACGGCGACGAGACGGGCAGCGTCGGCGGCGGGGCCGCGAGGGCCGCCGGAGGCATGGAACTCCCGGCGGGCATGCGGCAGGGCGGCGGCGGTGGCGGAGGAGGCGGCTGGGGTGCGACCGGCATCGGCCGCATGTTCAACTCCGAGATCGGCAGCCAGATCTCGTGGCTGCTCCCCGCAGCTCTGCTCCTGCTGATCGCGGGCCTCGTCGTCACCTGGCGGGCCAAGCGCACCGACACCGCGCGCGCCGCGTTCCTCGCCTGGGGCGGGGCGCTCCTGATGACCGCCGTGATCTTCAGCTTCATGGCCGGGATCTTCCACCAGTACTACACGGTGGCCCTGTCCCCCTACGTCGCGGCGCTCGTCGGCATGGGCGTCACGGTCCTGTGGGAGGAGCGCTCGCGCCTCTGGGCGGCGCTCGCGCTCGGAGTGACGGTGGCGGTCACGGCCGTCTGGTCGTACGTGCTGCTGGGGCGCACCCCGGACTATCTGCCGTGGCTGCGCTGGGCGGTGCTGATCGGCGGCCTCGCGGCGGCGCTGGGCCTCGCGCTCGCGGGCCGGCTGAACCGCAGGGCGGCGCTCGGCGTCGCCGGGGTCGGATTGGCGGCCTCGCTGGCCGGCCCTGCCGCGTACTCGGTGAGCACGCTCAACACCGGCCACACCGGCTCGATCGTCACGGCGGGTCCCGCCGGGGCGAGCATGGGTGGGCCCGGGGGAGGCGGCCGGATGCGGTTCGGCGGCGGTGCGAACGGCGGCCGGACCGGTGGCCAGAACGGCGGCCAGAACGGTGGCTGGCCGGGCCGAGGGGCGAGCCAGGGTCAAGGCCAGGGCCAGGGCATGCCCGGCGGCGGCATGGGCCAGGCGCCCACGGCACCCGGCCAGCCCGGCGGCGGCACCGGGGAGCGCGGCGGCACGCGGGGCATGGGCGGTCTGCTCGACGGCGCGAAGGTGAGCGCCGAGGCCAAGGCGCTCCTGGAGAAGGACGCGGGCCGGTACACCTGGGCCGCGGCCGCCATCGGCTCGCAGAACGCCGCGAGCTACCAACTCGCCACCGCGAAGCCCGTAATGGCGATCGGCGGCTTCAACGGCAGCGACCCGTCGCCGACGCTGGCGCAGTTCAAGAAGTACGTGTCCGATGGAAAGATCCACTACTTCATCTCCAGCGGCGGCGGCGTGATGGGCGGCGGAGGCCGGGCCGGCGGCAGTGCGATCAGCAGCTGGGTGGAGTCGTCCTTCAAGAAGGTGACGGTGGGGACGGCGACGTTCTACGACCTGACGGTGCGGGTGAGCTAGGCGCTCGGCGGGGGTGGGGGGGCTCCACCCGGGGTGCGCCCCGGACCCCCGACCACCCCGTCGATCTGCGGACCGTGCGTGGTTGCTCGCGCAGTTCCCCGCGCCCCTGAATGCCGTGCGCTGCGCGAATGTGCCTGTCCTTCGGCCGCAGGCCGTTCGTGGCTGGTCGCGCCCACGCGGCGGAGCCGCACGATGTCACAGCCCCGCGCCCCTAGCGGCGTCGGTGCTGGCCCGCACGGGGCATTTCAGCCCGTCCGGCGTTTGAGGACGAGCGCCCTTCAGGCGCGATACGGGGTCTGGGGCGGAGCCCCAGGAAACCGGCTTCCGCCCCTTCCCCCACCCCCGGCGGGTTTCGGGAAGGGGTGGGGTGGGGGATCCCGGGGTCTGGGGCGGAGCCCCAGGGCGCCTCTGCCGGGGGGCTGGGTCCCCGGCGCTCGGGGCGCGTGTGCGCCGGAGGCGCGAGCGTGGGCTCCAACGAGCCTGTTGTTGCGGCCGGTTGAGGCATTCGACCGTTTGGTTCGGCAAGCCTTCAACCCACCGCGCCCATAAATCGCTTTACGGCGTACAAGAACTTCCCTTACGGTGTACATCGCTCACCCACTTACACCGTATAAGGAGTCAGGGAGCCGCAATGACGGCAACGACAGCCGAGAATCCGACCACCCCCACCGGGCACCCGCAGCGCTGGCTGATCCTCGGCGTCATCTGCGTCGCCCAGCTCACGGTGCTGCTCGACAACACCGTCCTCAACGTAGCCATCCCCTCGCTCACCACCTCGCTCGGCGCGTCCACCGCCGACATCCAGTGGATGATCAACGCGTACTCGCTGGTCCAGTCGGGCCTGCTGCTCACCGCGGGCAGCGCGTCCGACCGCTACGGACGCAAGAAGATGCTCGCGGCGGGCCTCGCCCTCTTCGGCATCGGCTCGCTGGCCGCAGGCCTCGCGCAGAACTCGGGGCAGCTGATCGCCGCCCGCGCGGGCATGGGCGTCGGCGGGGCGCTCCTCATGACCACCACGCTCGCGGTCGTCGTCCAGATCTTCGACGACGAGTCCCGGGTCAAGGCGATCGGCATCTGGGCCACCGTCAACTCGCTCGGCTTCGCCGCGGGGCCGCTGATCGGCGGGGTCATGCTCGACCACTTCTGGTGGGGCGCGATCTTCCTGGTCAACATCCCGGTCGCGGTGCTCGGCCTGATCGCCGTCGTCGCCCTCGTACCGGAGTCGAAGAACCCGCAGGGCGACCGGCCCGACCTGCTCGGGGCGCTGCTCTCCACCATCGGCATGACCGGTGTCGTGTACGCGATCATCTCCGGGCCCGGCCACGGCTGGCTCTCCGGCCATGTGCTGGCCTCGGCGGCCGTAGGCCTGGTGTTCCTCGCGGCGTTCGTACGCTGGGAGCTGTCCATCGAGCACCCGATGCTGGACATGCACTTCTTCCGCAACCAGAAGTTCATCGGCGCGGTGGCCGGCTCGATCCTGGTCGCGTTCGGCATGGGCGGCTCGCTGTTCCTGCTGACCCAGCACCTCCAATTCGTGCTCGGATACGGCCCGTTGGAGGCGGGTGTGCGCACCGCGCCGCTCGCGCTCAGCGTCGTCGTGCTCAACATGTCCGGGGTCGGCGCGAAGCTGGTCACCAAGGTCGGCACCCCGCGCGCCATAGCCATCGGCATGACCGCGAACGCGGCGGGGCTCGCCTCGATCGCGCTGCTCGGCGGGCACAGCTACGGCGGCACGCTGCTCGGCCTGGTCGTGATGGGCGCGGGCATCGCGCTCTCCATGCCGGCCATGGCCAACGCGATCATGAGCGCGATCCCGCCGGAGAAGGCGGGCGTGGGCGCGGGCGTGAACGGCACCCTCGGCGAGTTCGGCAACGGGCTCGGCGTGGCGGTGCTCGGGGCGGTGCTCAACTCGCGGTTCGCGGCGCTGGTGCCGGTGGCCGCGGCCTCGCTGCCCGCCGCGCTCGCCGCCGCGAAGGGCGACGCCGAACGGGGCCGGATCGCGGACGCGTTCGCCTCCGGCCTGGAGACCAGCCAGCTGGTCGGCGCGGTCGCGGTGCTCGCGGGAGGGCTGCTGGCGGCGGTCCTGCTGCACCGCGCGGAACGAACCGCGCCCGCTCCCGCCGAGGCGGCTCCCGCCGCATAGCATCGAGAGGGGTGAGATCCCCGAATTCCGGACATACCCCCTGAGGGGCGTGCCCTTACGAACAGGACCCCGAGGGGTCGGCAGGACCAAGGCCCGAGGAGGGCGGCGATGGTGTCGGCGGCGGACCGTACGAAGGATGCGGCGCGTACCAGCGTGTGGCTCGGGAGCAAGGCGGGGAACCGGGCGCGGCGGGCGGAAGCCCCCGCGTCCGCCGAGGGCGGCCCGGCCCTCGACCGGGACCGGATCACCGCCGAGGCCGTACGGCTGCTCGACGCCGAAGGGGCCGCCAAGTTCTCCATGCGGCGGCTCGCGGGCGAGCTCGGCGTGACCGCGATGTCCCTGTACTGGTACGTCGACACCAAGGACGACCTCCTCGAACTCGCCCTCGACTCGCTGTTCGCCGAGATCGAGCTGCCCGACATGGAGGACGAGTCGGCCGACTGGCGCGACCAGCTCCGCGCGATCGCCGCCGGCTACCGTGCGATCTTCGTCCGCCACTCCTGGGCGTCCGCGCTGATGGGCCGCTACCTCAACATCGGGCCGAACTCGATGGCCTTCTCGCGCACGGCCTGGCGGCTCCTGGGCCGGACCGGGCTGCCACCGCACGGGCAGATGGGCGGTCTCGCCGCGGTCTTCCAGTTCGTGTACGGGTTCGGCACGATCGAGGGGACGTTCGTGCGGCGCTGCGAGGACGCGGGGGTCACGCAGGACGAGTACTTCGCCCAGGCGATGGGGGCGCTGAACGAACGGCCCGAATACCGGGCGCAGTTCGAGGACGCGGCGGAGTTGATGGCGGCGCGGGGTGGGGAGACGGTGGAGGAGATGCGGCAGCGCGACTTCGACTTCGCGCTGTCGCTGCTCGTGGCGGGGATCGAGGCGCTGAGCACGCGGGGCTCCGCCTGACCCGGGGGATCCCCCACCCCGCCCCTTCCCGAAACCCGCCGGGGGTGAAGGACCCTGGGGCTCCGCCCCAGACCCCGTATCGCGCCTAAAGGGCGCTCGTCCTCAAACGCCGGACGGGCTGAAGATGCTCGACCCTGCCAGGGTCGATCCTGCTAGGGGCGCGGGGAACTGCGCGAGCACCACGTACGGTCCGCGGCCGAAAGAGGGGGTTAGGGGCGCGGGGAACTGCGCGACCGGCTCCCACCGGCCCGCGCGGAACGCACCGCACCCCCCGCCCCGGCAGGGCCGGCCGCAGGGTCAGACGCCCGGCAGGGTCTCGCCCTGCACGGTCTGGATGTCCAGCTCCACCCGCAGCGTCGTGCCGATCGCCGAGATCCCCGCCTGCACCACCTGGTTGTAATGCATCGCGAAGTCCTCGCGCCGCAGCTCCGCCGTCGCCCGGTAGGCGGCTCGCACCCCGCCCCACGGGTCCGGACCCGTACCCAGGTAGGAGAGGTCGAGGTCGACCTCGCGGAGCACTCCGTGCAGGGACAGCGAACCCCGTACCGTCCAGCGGTCCGGCCCGGCCGGGACCAGGTCCGTGCTGCGGTAGGTGATCTCGGGGAAGCGCTCGACGTCCAGGAAGTCGGGGGACTTCAGGTGCCCGTCGCGCATCGCGTTGCCCGTGTCGATGGAGGCCGCGCCGATGACCGCCTCGACCCGCGACTTCTCCAGGTCCTCCGCGATCTCGATCCGCCCGCCGAACTCCCCGAACCGCCCGTGCACACTGGAGATCCCCAGGTGCTGGGCGACCGCGCCGACCGACGAGTGCGCCGGGTCGATCGTCCACGGGCCCGGCGGAGGCAGCTCGACGCCGCCGGACCGGGCCAGTACCACCGTGCCGACCGCGGCCCGGCCGCTCGCCGTGACCAGCGCGGTCGAGGCCGCGGGCGCGTACCCGACGGCCGTCACGATCACCGTGTACGGGCCCGGCGCGAGCGCCACGTCCGCCGACACCGAGCCGTCCTCCGCCGCCGAGGCGCGCAGCACCTGCGTGCCGGTCATGTCGGTCATCGTCACCACGGCGTGCGAAACCGCCCAGCCGTCGCGCGTCCGTACCTGTGCCCGCAGTCCCATCCCGTTTTCTCTCCTCAAGTGCAACTCAAGTGCACAAGGCCAAGTGCAAAAGGCCATGTGCAAAGGCCGGGCCCCGGGGGCGGGGCGGCCGGCCGTCCCCTGCCCGCCGCCCCTTCCCCGGGGCCCATTTCCACGCCGGGTGCGAACACCGCCTCCGCTCGAAGCGGCGCCGCACCCGGGGGTCTGTGAACCGCTCGCCGAACTACTCGCCCGGGTGGGCGAGTTCGACGTCGTGGCCGTCCACGCCGCGGCCGGCCACGGTCAGCGAGCCGGCCACCGGCGGGTAGCCGGTCGCGATCAGCGTGTACTCGCCGGAGTTCAGGTCGGCGAAGGCGTACGCGCCGTCGTCGCCCGTCGTCGTGCCCGCGACCACGTTGCCCGCCGCGTCGAGCAGCGTGACCCGGGCATCCGCCAGCGGACGCCGGTCGCCGCCGCCCCGGATCGTGCCCTGGACCAGCGCGCCGGCCTGGAGCGCGGCCTCGATGCGGGTCACGCCGTAGCCCGCGATCTCCACCGGCAGCGCCAGCGGGCGGAACCCGTCGGCGTTGACCGCCACCGTGACCTGGCCGGGAACCAGCTCACCGAAGGTGAACTCGCCCGCCGCGCCCGACTTGCCCGTCGCAAGCAGATCGCCGCGCACATCGGTCACGATCACCATCGCGCCCTCGACGGGCGCCCCGGTCTCGGCCGCCTTCACCGCGCCGGTGAGGCCGCTGGTGCCGGACAGGAGGATGTCGTACGCGAGCGGTTCGGTGCCCACGACCACGGTCGAGGCCTGCGGCTGGAAGCCGTCGGCGGCCGCGATCAGGACGTACGAACCGGCGCCCGGCGCGGCGAGCAGGTACCCGCCGTCGGGGCCCGCCACCGCGCGGCCGAGCTGGCTGCCGCCGAGCGAGATGAGCGTGACGGCTGCGGAGGCCACGGGCGCTCCCTCGGCTGCCCGGACCGTGCCCCGCACCGGAGTGCCTTCGAGCATCGCGGTGGCGGCCACGGGTGCCTCAACTGCTGCTGCCTGGGCGGGAATTGGGGCCGTGGCCGGAGCCGGGGCGGCCGCGGGCGCCTGCTCGGTCTCGGTCTTGGCCGCGCCGACCGCATGGGTACGCAGCGGGATCTCCTTGATGAACAGGGTGATGAAGAACGCGAGCAGCGCGCACGGCGCCGCGTACAGGAACACATCGCCGACACCGTGTCCGTACGCGCTCTCGATGACGGTACGGATCGGCGCGGGCAGCGTGGCCAGGTCCGGGATGCTGCCGGAGCCGCCGCCGTTCTTCGCCGCCGCGGCACCCTGCGGGCCGAGCGCGGTGAGGCCGTCGGTGACGTAGTGGGTGACCCGGTTGGCCATGACCGCGCCGAGCGCCGAGACGCCGACCGCGCCACCGAGGGAGCGGAAGAAGACGACGACGGAGGAGGCCGAGCCGAGGTCGGCGGGGGAGACCTGGTTCTGGGTGCACAGGACCAGGTTCTGCATCATCATGCCGATGCCGAGGCCCATCAGCGCCATGTAGATGGCGAGGTGCCAGTACGGGGTGTCGTAGCGCATCGTGCCGAGCAGACCGAGGCCCGCCGTCACCAGCACACCACCGCTGACCAGCCAGGCCTTCCACTTGCCGGTCTTGGTGATGACCTGCCCGGAGACGGTGGACGCGATGAAGAGTCCGCCGATCATCGGGATCGTCATGACACCGGACATCGTCGGCGTCCTGCCGCGCGCCAGCTGGAAGTACTGGGAGAAGAAGACCGTGCCGGCGAACATCGCGACACCCACGAAGAGCGAGGCGAGCGAGGCCAGCGTGATGGTGCGGTTGCGGAAGAGGCGCAGCGGGATGATCGGCTCGCTGGCCTTCGACTCGGCGAGCACGAACAGCGCGCCCAGCGCGATCGAGCCGCCGACCATGGCGTACGTCTGCCACGAGATCCAGTCGTACTTGTTGCCCGCGAAGGTCACCCAGACCAGGAGCAGTGAGACCGCGGCGCTGATCAGGAAGGCGCCGATCCAGTCGACCTTGACGTCCCGCTTCACGACGGGGAGCTTCAGGGTCTTCTGCAGGACGATGAGCGCGATGATCGCGAACGGCACGCCGACGTAGAAGCACCAGCGCCAGCCGAGCCAGTCGGTGTCGGTGATCATGCCGCCGAGCAGCGGTCCGCCGACCGTCGCGACCGCGAACGTGGCGCCGAGGTAGCCGCTGTAACGGCCGCGCTCACGCGGCGAGATCATGGCGGCCATGATGATCTGGGCGAGCGCGGAGAGACCGCCGACGCCGATGCCCTGCACGACTCGGCAGGCGATGAGCATGCCCGAGCTCTGGGACAGACCGGCCACGATCGAGCCGGAGACGTAGATGACCAGGGCTATCTGAACCAGCAGCTTCTTGCTGAAGAGGTCCGACAGCTTGCCCCACAGCGGGGTGGTCGCGGTCATCGCGAGCAGCGAGGCCGTCACGACCCAGGTGTACGCGGACTGGCCGCCGCCCAGGTCGTTGATGATGTGCGGCAGGGCGTTGGAGACGATCGTCGAGGACAGAATGGCGACGAACATGCCGAGCAGCAGCCCGGACAGCGCCTCCATGATCTGCCGGTGAGTCATCGGCGCGCCGTCACCGGCGGGCGCGTGCCCGCCGTGCTTGGCGTGGCCGCCCCGCACACCGGCTGGTGTGGTCGTAGCCATGAAGTTCCTTGTCTTGTACGTCTGTTGGGCAGGTGTACGGGTGTGGTGCTGGTGGTGCTAAGCGGGCGGACGGGGCTCGGGGGCCCGGACGTGGGGGGCCCGGCAGTCCCCGAAGGAGTCGCGCAGGCGGGCCAGCATCGTGTTGAGCTGCCCGACCTCGTCGTCGGTCCAGTCCTTGAGGGTGTGCGCGAACATCTCCGTGGTGCGCAGCCCGAGATCGTCGATCATGACCTGGCCGGCGGGGGTGAGCCGCAGGATCCGCGAGCGCTTGTCGGCGGGGTCGGCGGACCGCTCGATCCAGCCGCGCTGCGCGACGTGCGCGACGTGACGGCTCGTCACCGACATGTCCACCGCGAGGAGTTCGGCGAGCCGGCTGATCCGCATCTCGCCGTGCCGCTCCAGGAGGGTGAGCACGGCGGCGGACCCGCCGGGGCACTCGGGCGGCAGAATCCGCGCGAGCCCGCGCTTGACGGCCCCGATGGCACTGAGCTGCCGGGCGAGCTCCTCGTAAAGGCTCTGTGCGGCCATGGACGACACCTCCCGACATCTTGTTGCTTCGGGCAACCATAAGATTGTTGGTTGCCGAAGGCAAACTAAATGCGGGGGTGGGCGGCAAAGGAAGAGCAAAGCCTTTGCATGCGAAAACCCAAGTTGCAGGTGAGGCGCGTTGCGGCCGTCTTCGCGGAGTCTTCACGAGGGTGTGGGGGTTGGCTCGCGGGCGTGTTCGCGCGGGGGCGGGGGTTGGGCCGGACCCCCATCTTCGCTAGGGTCCTGCCCCATGGCACACAACCCCCACGCGCCCCAGGGTCCCGAGGGCAACTACGACCCGGCGGGCTCCACGCAGATGTTCCGCGCCTTCGTCGACGAGGGCGCCCCGCAGGGCCGCCAGGCGGCAACCCCGGCGGCGGCTCCGGCAGGCCCGCGCGTCGGCCTGATCGTCGGAGTGGTCGCGGTGATCGTCATCCTCGCGGCGGTGGCCTGGCTGGCGCTGGGCTGACCGGCGGATCCGGGCGAGTCACTTCCAACCGGCCGTCACCGACCGCGTCTCCACATGCATCCCCAGCGGCACTCGCCAGGCCTCCACGCACACCCCGTAGGTATGTGAGGAAACCGCCCCCGCGGCAATCGGCACCGGGAGCGGCTGGCTGGACGTAATGGTCGCCCAGTCCACCCCGAGCAGCCCGATGATGTGCGTCGCGAACATGACGCTGCCCGACTTCACCGCCGTACCCCCGCTGTTGCGGAACTGGACGGTCACGTTCTCGCACCAGCGGTGATCCCCCGCCGAACGGCTTGGCGCCCCGAGGCTGAGCACCGCGGGCCCGGCGGGCCCGGCGGAGCCGGAAGGCGTACCGGACGGGGCAGCGGGACTGCCCGGCGCCTTGGGCGCGCCCGGTGAGCCGGCCGAGGGCGAACGCCCGGGTGCGGCAGGGGACTTGGCGGGGCCCGGAACCACCGGGGTCGCGGGTGTCTGCCCGGCCGGAGCGCCCGGCCCCGGCGGCACCGAAGGCGTACCGGTACCGGTACCAGGGCCCGCACCGGGGCTCGTACCCGAAGATCCGGACGGGCCCGGCGCGGCCGAACCGTCCAGCGGGACCAGCCGAACCCCGTCCCGCGGCGGCACCGCGTGGTCCGGGGCCGAGGGGCCGGGACCCGCTGCCCCGACCGCCACGTACCCGGACCGCTCCCCGCCGCCGGCACAGGCGGCGAGGGCGCCGCCCAGGCCCAGTACCACCACCGCCGAGACGCCGATCAGCGCAGCACGTCGTCGCATCGCGCCAGTGTGTCTGACGGAGCGTCAATTAACCAGGGGGGAACGGGAGTCGGCGAGGGTCAGTCGGAGATGAGGCCCTCGCGGAGCTGGGCCAGCGTGCGGGTGAGCAGGCGCGAGACGTGCATCTGCGAGATGCCGACCTCCTCGCCGATCTGCGACTGCGTCATGTTCGCGAAGAAGCGGAGCATGATGATCTGCCGTTCCCTGGGCGGGAGTTTGGCGAGCAGCGGCTTCAGCGACTCGCGGTACTCGACGCCTTCGAGCGCCGTGTCCTCGTAGCCGAGCCGGTCCGCGAGCGAGCCCTCGCCGCCGTCGTCCTCGGTGGCCGGGGAGTCGAGCGAGGAGGCGGTGTAGGCGTTGCCGACCGCGAGCCCGTCGACCACGTCCTCCTCGGACACGCCGAGAACGGCGGCCAGTTCGGGGACGGTCGGCGAGCGGTCGAGCTTCTGGGCGAGCTCGTCGCTGGCCTTGGTGAGGGCGAGCCGCAGCTCCTGGAGGCGGCGCGGCACCCGCACCGACCACGAGGTGTCGCGGAAGAACCGCTTGATCTCACCGACGACCGTGGGCATCGCGAACGTGGGGAATTCCACGCCCCGTTCGCAGTCGAAACGGTCGATCGCCTTGATCAGGCCGATCGTGCCGACCTGGACGATGTCCTCCATCGGCTCGTTGCGGCTGCGGAACCGGGCCGCCGCGTACCGCACGAGCGGCAGGTTGAGCTCGATGAGCGTGTCGCGTACGTACGTGCGCTCCGGGCTGTCGGTGTCCAGCGTGGCGAGGCGCAGGAACAGGGAGCGGGACAGCGTGCGGGTGTCGATTGCTGCGGTGTTTGCGGCGTGTCGGCGCACGGTCGGTGCGGGTGCGCTCTTGGTGAGCGTGAGCACCTTCGAGCTGCCCTGTTCTGCGGACATGCCACCCCCTTGAGGTCGCGGACGGTCGCGTTGGGCTACGACCATCGGAGGAAGCAGCCTCCACCTGAATACCGGAGGCGGGGCTGCGGCAAACGCGGTTTCCGCAGAATGTCACATGTCGGCAACACGCTGTAGTGACATGTCGACAAGGTGGGCCCGCGTACGTGCAGGAAACAGGGGGTGTGGGGTTTTTCGGTCGGAAATTTTTTACCGGCCCGAGACGGGAGCCCGGCTCACTCGAACCGGTTATGCCTCGATTCGATTTGCGGATCGAAGTCGGGCGAAGCTCCTGGCCAGGAGCCTTGACACATGCATCTGCGACACTCCCAATTCCTGACTGATCTGGGACTGCGTCAGATTGCTGTAATAGCGGAGCATCAAGATCCGCTGTTCGCGTTCGGGCAGTTGTACGAGAAGGTGGCGGACCAGATCGCGGTGTTCGACGCCGGCGAGCGCGGGGTCCTCGTAACCGAGCCGGTCGAGCAGGCCGGGCAGTCCGTCGCCCTCCTGGGCGGCCTCCAGGGAGGTCGCGTGGTACGAGCGGCCCGCCTCGATGCAGGCGAGCACCTCGTCCTCGCCGATCCTGAGCCGCTCGGCGATCTCGGCGGTGGTGGGGGAGCGGCCGTGCAGGGTCGTCAGGTCCTCGGTGGCGCCGTTCACCTGCACCCAGAGCTCGTGCAGGCGGCGCGGGACGTGCACGGTGCGGACGTTGTCGCGGAAGTACCGCTTGATCTCGCCGACGACGGTGGGCATCGCGAAGGTGGGGAACTGGACGCCGCGGTCCGGGTCGAAGCGGTCGATCGCGTTGATCAGGCCGATCGTGCCGACCTGGACGACGTCCTCCATGGGCTCGTTGCGGCTGCGGAACCGGGCCGCCGCGTACCGCACGAGCGGCAGGTTGGCCTCGATCAGCGCCCCGCGCACCCGGCCGTGCTCCGCGGTGCCCGGTGTGAGCCCCTTGAGCTGGCCGAACAGGACCTGGGTGAGGGCGCGGGTGTCGGCGCCCCTGGTGGAGGTCCTGACGGGGCCTCTGGGGCCCTCCGAGGAGTCCTGGGCGGGCACTTCGGGGGCGTCCTGGGGCTCGTTCTGGGGCGGCACTTGAGGCGTAGTACTGGCCGGCACGGTCACGCCACCCCTTAGTCTTCGGTCAACTCATCCGTCAAAAGCGGTCATAGCATCACAAGACATGTCCACTGTGTGCAAGCACCGTATAACCACGTGTTGAGGGCAAGTTGGGGCAGATGGCCCCGGTCGGAGGGTCGCGGAGGCACGAAAAAGCCCCGCACCTCTCAGGCGCGGGGCCGGGCTGCGTACCGGATCCGTCGAGGGATCGGGCACCGGCTCAGAACGGGTAGTCGGCGATCACCCAGGTGGCGAACTCGCGCCACTGGCCGGCCGCGGCCTGGTGCGCGGGGTGCTCGATGTACCGCTTGAGCGCGTCCGCGTCCGCCACGGCGCAGTTGATGGCGAAGTCGTACGCGATCGGCCGGTCGGTGATGTTCCAGGCGCACTCCCAGAACTCGATCTCGGGCACGAGGCCGTCGAGCTCCTGGAAGGCTTTCACGCCGGCGACCACACGCTCGTCGTCGCGCCCGACGCCCTCGTTGAGCTTGAACAGGACCAGGTGGCGGATCATGGCTTCTCCTACGACTACGTCTGTGACGACAGGGTGGACGGGCTCAACGGACCAGGTTGGTCATGAACTCTCCGACGCCCTTGGCCGCGCTGGATATGCCCTCGAACCCGGTCTGGACCATCCCGGCGGCCTGCACCGGCGACGTGATGATCGTGTACAGCACGAAAACCACGGCGATGTAGAGCAGGACCTTCTTGACGTCCACTGTGCCTTGCCCCTCCCCGGCGACGGCGTTACCCCTGTGCGGTCGGGTGAGTCTAACCGCCACTTGGCCGGTACTCACCCGGCCTTTAAGGACCAAGGGCCCGGTGATCGGGGCCCTTTGCCCGACGGTAAGGACGTGACGGGAGAGCAGGATGGTTCTTGAGCCCACCACATCTGGCAGGAATGCGGCGGGCGAGGAACAGGACCTCACTGCGGGGTCCGCGCCGCGAGCTTCCCCCCTGACTGCGGCGCAGGGCTTGCAGGTTCTGTTCGCATCGGGGGGAGCGGCTTGTCCCCCCGATGCCGCTCCCCCCGTCCTGACGTCGAAGCCCCGGTCACTCCCCCCGACCGGGGCTTCTTCGCGTCCGGGCAACGTCCGTCCGGTCTCGCGGACCGGGCACGCAAGAAGGGCCCCGACGCTGTCGGGGCCCTTCAGAAGCGGTAGCGGAGGGATTTGAACCCTCGGTGAGTTTCCCCACACTCGCTTTCGAGGCGAGCTCCTTCGGCCGCTCGGACACGCTACCGAGAGAGAGCTTAGCCCAAGGTGGGCCGTGGTTTGAAATCGGTTCGGGGAGAGCTGGGTCACCGCTGTCGGAAGAAGGCCGTCAGCTGCGCCGAGCACTCCTCTTCGAGGACGCCCGCGATCACTTCGGGGCGGTGGTTGAGGCGCTGGTCGCGCACGAGGTCCCACAGCGAACCGGCCGCGCCCGCCTTCTCGTCGCGGGCCCCGTAGACGACCCGCTCGATCCGGGACTGCACGATGGCGCCCGCGCACATCACGCACGGCTCCAGGGTGACGACGAGCGTGCAGCCGGTCAGCCGCCACTCGCCCGTCCTGCGCGCCGCGCGCCGGATCGCGAGGACCTCGGCGTGCGCGGTCGGATCGCCGGTCGCCTCGCGTTCGTTGTGCCCGGCCGCGAGGAAGGCGCCGTCCGGGGCGAGCAGGACCGCGCCGACCGGCACATCGCCGGCCGACTCGGCCTGTGCGGCCCCGGCCAGGGCGGAGCGCATCGGCTCCGCCCACCGTTCGCGTACGGGATCGTGCGGGTGGAGCACTAGCGGACGGCCTCCAGGACCTCGGCCGCGCCCAGCGCGTCCGCGATCGTCACGAGGGCGTCGCCGTCGAGCGCCAGGAGGCGACGCTCGCTCACTCCGAGGTCGGCGAGGATCGCGCTCTCGCCGAGCGGCCCGGCCGGTGCGGCGCCGTCCGACGGCTCGCCGCCGTCCGGCTCGTCCGCGGCCCCGGCCGCTTCGTCCTCGTAGCCGTCCTCCGTGCCGTCGAGGTCAAGGGTGTCCAGCTCGTCCTCCTCGTCGTCCTGGTCGTGGCCGAGCAGTTCGTCGGTGAGCATGGCCCCGTACGAGGAGCGGGCGGCGACGGCGGCGTTGGAGACGAAGACGCGCGGGTCCTCCTCGCCGTCGACGCGGACGACGCCGAACCAGGCGTCCTCCTGCTCGATGAAGACGAGCACCGTGTCGTCGGCCCCGTCGGCTGCTGCTTCCCGGGCCAGGTCGGCCAGATCCGACAGCGTCTCCACATCGTCGAGCTCTGTGTCGCTCGCTTCCCACCCGTCTTCGGTGCGCGCGAGCAGTGCGGCGAAGTACACCGTGACTCTCCCACTGGTCATAGGCGTGCCGGTTGGGGGTCCCCCCGGCTGTGGCTTCATTCGGAATCGTGGCAGAAAACACCGCCGTTGCGAGAGTTCTTCCGCGGTTGCGTTTTTCCGGTCGTCGCGAACGCGGGGTTCGACCCCTCGTGATCACGGTCCCCGACGCGCCGTGATCACGAGGTCCGACGCGCCGGGACCACGCCTTCGGGCCGCCGCCGTCAAGGGTTCCCGATCGCCGTGATCACGGGCCCGGCGCGCCGTTTCGCGGGGTCACCAGCGGAAGGTTCGCATGCGCATGGCCTGGCGCATCCGGGCGGCGCGGGCGCGCCGGGGCTGGACCCGGTCGCGCAGCGCTTTCGCCTCGTGCAGTTCGCGCAGGAACTGGGCGCGCCGTCGTCGCCGGTCCGCGTCGCTCTCCGGTTGTCGCTCCGCGTCGTGCTCGTCCGGCATTGGCTCACACCGCCCCGGGTCGTCTCCTGCCTCCCACCTTCCCCCCGTTCGGGCGCTTGACGCCAGTGCGTAAGGGCACCAGGTGGGACGCGGGGCGGCTACGCCCCGGCTACTGTGGACGTCATGCGGATCCATGTCGTCGACCACCCTCTCGTGGCGCACAAGCTCACCACGCTGCGCGACAAGCGCACCGACTCCCCGACCTTCCGGCGGCTCGCCGACGAGCTGGTCACCCTGCTCGCCTACGAGGCCACCCGGGACGTGCGCACCGAGCAGGTGGACATCGAGACCCCGGTGACGCCGACGACGGGCGTGAAGCTCTCGTACCCGCGCCCGCTGGTGGTCCCGATCCTGCGGGCCGGCCTCGGCATGCTCGACGGCATGGTGCGCCTGCTGCCGACCGCGGAGGTGGGCTTCCTCGGCATGATCCGCAACGAGGAGACCCTGGAGGCCTCCACCTACGCGACCCGCATGCCCGAGGACCTCTCCGGCCGCCAGGTGTACGTCCTGGACCCGATGCTGGCGACCGGCGGCACGCTGGTGGCGGCCATCCGCGAGCTGATCAAGCGCGGCGCCGACGACGTCACCGCCGTGGTGCTGCTCGCCGCGCCCGAGGGCGTCGAGATCATGGAGCGCGAGCTGGCGGGCACGCCGGTGACCGTGGTGACCGCCTCGGTCGACGAGCGCCTCAACGAGCACGGCTACATCGTGCCGGGCCTGGGCGACGCGGGCGACCGGATGTACGGGACGGCCGACTAGCGGTCGGGTTCCCGTACGGGACCGCCGGCGCGGTCCCGTCAGAGGGTTCTCAGCACTTCCCCGAGGGCGCGGGTGCGGGCTTGGCCAGAGCGGCCAGCGCCGTGTCCGCGTCCTTCGGCGTGTTCAGGTCGGCGAACGTCGTGCCCAGAATCAGATCGATGTCCGGCGTGTTGCGCGTGTCGGTCTTCGGCGTGGCGCCCTTGAGCTGTGCGCCCAGTACGGAGAAGGGGCCGCCGGTGGCCGCCGGGGCGCCGAGCAGTATCCCGTTGCCCGGGACCTTCTTGTCGTACGCCTCGGGCGCGTTGCCGACCTTGCCGATCGCGAAGCCGCGCTTCTTCAGCTCGTCGGCGACCGTCTTGGCCAGGCCCGCGCGCGGGGTCGCGTTGTAGACGTTGACGGTGATCTGCGCGGGCTTGGGCAGCGCCTGGGGGGCGCCCGAGGCGCCGGGCGATGGGCAGTCCTTCTGGTGGGCCGCCGCTTTCGCCTTCCCGCCGCCGCCGAAAACGTCGATGAGCTGGATCGTCCCCCAGCCGATCAGGCCGAGGGCCACGATCGCCCCGACGAGCGCGAGGACCAGCCGGCCGCGCCTACGAGGACGTCGCATCCGCGGGTACGCGTCACCCTTGATGCGGTACTTTCCGCCCATGCCGGGGGGAGTGAGCATGCTCATAGGCGCAGGGTAGTGCCGACCCGGGACGATGCCTACTAAATGATCAACGGTTGGCGCGCGTGTGCGCCCGTATGCGCCTCAAAGGGTCCGAAAGGCTCACCCGGCTGTCGCACTCAGTCCATTTCGAGTACGCGGGCGTGCAGAACCTGGCGCTGCTGGAGCGCCGCCCGAACCGCCCGGTGGAGCCCGTCCTCCAGATAGAGGTCGCCCTGCCACTTCACGACGTGCGCGAAGAGGTCGCCGTAGAACGTGGAGTCCTCCGCGAGGAGGGTCTCCAGGTCGAGCTGCCCCTTGGTGGTCACGAGCTGATCGAGCCGGACCGGGCGCGGCGCGACATCCGCCCACTGCCGGGTGCTTTCCCGGCCGTGGTCGGGGTAGGGCCGCCCGCTTCCGATGCGCTTGAAGATCACACGGAAAGCCTACCGGGCGAGCGGCTCCGGGCGCAGCCATGGAGGGCGAGTGCAATCCTGGGCAAGAGCCAGCAAATCCGACGCAACCCGACGCGGGGGGCCCGTCATGACCGACAGCGACCAGACCGCGGCCGCTTCCGAGCCCATGGGTGCCGCCGGGCCGGACGAAACCGGAGCGCGGGATCGGACCCCGGCGCCCGCCGCCGCGTCCGCGCCCCCTCCCGGCTCCGCCTCGTTGCCGCCGGCCGCCGCCGAGATCGCCGCCGGATACGGCTTCACCGGCCCCGCGATGGAGCTGGGCGCCCTCCTCTGGGACGGCCAGTGCCTGCCCGGCGCGCCGATCCGCATCCCCCTCTCCATGCTCAACCGGCACGGCCTGGTCGCCGGGGCCACCGGCACCGGCAAGACCAAGACCCTCCAGCTCATCGCCGAACAGCTCTCCGCCAACGGCGTGCCGGTCTTCCTCGCCGACGTGAAGGGCGACGTGTCGGGCATCTCGGCCCCGGGCAAGGCGGGCGACAAGGTGGCCGAGCGGTCCGCGCAGGTCGGCCAGGACTGGGAGGCGGCGGGCTTCCCCTGCGAGTTCTACGGCCTCGGCGGCATCGGCCCCGGCATCCCGCTGCGCGCCACGGTCACGAGTTTCGGCCCGGTTCTCCTGTCGAAAGTGCTCCAACTCAACCAAACCCAGGAGCAGTCACTGGGCCTGATCTTCCATTACGCGGACAGCAAGGGCCTGGAGCTGTACGACCTGAAGGACCTGAAGGCGGTGGTCGGCTTCCTGGTCTCGGACGTGGGAAAGGCGGAGCTGAAAGGAATCGGCGGGCTGTCGTCCACCACCGCCGGGGTGATCCTGCGGTCGATCACCGCGTTCGAGCAGCAGGGAGCGGAATCGTTCTTCGGGGAGCCGGAGTTCGACACGAGCGAACTGCTGCGGCCGGCTCCGGACGGGCGGGGGCTGGTGTCGGTGCTGGAGCTTCCCGCGGTCCAGGACAAACCCCAACTCTTCTCCACGTTCCTTATGTGGCTGCTGGCCGACCTCTTCCAGAAACTGCCCGAGGTCGGGGACGTGGACCGGCCCAAGCTCGTCTTCTTCTTCGACGAGGCGCATCTGCTGTTCAACGGCGCGTCGAAGGCGTTCCTGGAGTCGATCACGCAGACGGTACGGCTGATCCGCTCCAAGGGCGTGGGCATCTTCTTCGTGACGCAGACCCCGAAGGACGTCCCCGGCGACGTCCTCGCCCAGCTCGGCAACCGCGTCCAGCACGCGCTGAGGGCCTTCACCCCGGACGACGCGAAGGCCCTGAAGGCGACGGTACGGACCTTCCCGAACTCCCCGTACGACCTGGAGGAGCTGCTGACCGGGCTCGGCACGGGCGAGGCGGTCATCACCGTACTGAGCGAGAACGGCGCGCCGACCCCGGTCGCGGCGACGCGCCTGCGGGCCCCGCAGTCTTTGATGGCCCCCATTGACGCGGCGGCCCTTGAGGCAGCGGTCGAGTCCTCTCTTTTGTACGGCCGTTACGCGGAACCGGTGGACCGCGAGTCGGCCTTCGAGAAGCTGTCGGCAGCGGAGCGGACGAGGCAGGCGGCGTCGGTGGAGGCCGCCCTGAACACCCCCTCGGAAAAGGGTTCGGCGCGTCCCAAGAAGCAGGACGCGTCGCTTGCGGAGCAGGTGGTGGGCAGCGGGATCTTCCGCTCGCTGGCGAGGTCCCTGGGGACGCAGTTGGGGCGGGAGATTTCGCGTTCGCTCTTCGGGACGCGGAGGCGGTAGGGGGTCTGCTGGGGGTTCCATGCGCCGTGCGCGGCCACTCTGCTGGCGGGGCGGCGGCGCCCCCGGGGCCTGTGCGCTGGGCAACCCCGGGCCCCGGGGTGCCCCGGGCCGCTCACTTCGCCGGCTTCGCCGCCCGCGCCGCGGCCTTCGCCTCCTGCTTGTACGCCCGTACCTTCGTCAGCGATTCCGGCCCGGTGATGTCGGCCACCGAGCGGAAGCAGTTCGCCTCGCCGTAGGACCCGGCCGCCTCGCGCCATCCCTTGGGCCGGACCCCGAGCTGCTTGCCCAGGAGCGCGAGGAAGATCTTCGCCTTCTGCTCGCCGAACCCGGGCAGCGCCTGGAGGCGGGCCAGGAGCTCGGCGCCGGTCCCGACGCCCGTCCACACCGCCGCCGCGTCACCCCCGTACTCCGAGACGAGGAACTGGCAGAGCTGCTGGATCCGCTTGGCCATGGACCCCGGGTAGCGGTGTACGGCCGGCTTCTCCTTGAGGAACTCCGCGAAGGCCTCCGGGTCGTACGCGGCGATGGCCCCGGCGTCGAGATCGTCCGCCCCCATGCGCCGGGCGATCGTGTACGGGCCGGAGAACGCCCATTCCATGGGGACCTGCTGGTCGAGCAGCATGCCGACCAGCGCGGCCAGCGGGCTGCGGCCGAGCAGCTCGTCGGCCTCGGGCTGCTGGGCGAGCCGAAGGGTTGTGTTCATGCCTAGATGATCGACGGCCGAAGACCGCGACGCACGCGGACACCGCCGGACGCGGGCGCCCCGGGAGTGGCCCCCGGACACGGACCACCGCCGCACACGTCCCCCGTCCGGCGGCGGAGGGCCCGTTCGAATCGGCTTTCGCCGCGACTCACGCTTTCGTATGACAGGCGTACGGCCCCCGAATGACCCCGGCCCGGCGGGGTAGCTCGGCTCGGACCATCACGTGCGTACCAAGCATGTGCGTCCCAGCCATGTGCATATCGGGCACGTGCGTATTCAGGAGGGGCCGCCGCAGTGAGCCAGCCTTTTGTCCTGCCGGATTTCTATCTGCCGTATCCGGCCCGGCTCAATCCCCATCTGGAGTCCGCCAGAGCGCATTCCCGTACCTGGGCCCGGCAGATGGGCATGCTGGAAGGCTCCGGAATCTGGGAGCAGAAGGACCTCGACGCGCACGACTACGCGCTGCTCTGCTCGTACACCCACCCCGACTGCGACGCGGAACAGCTTGCCCTGGTCACCGACTGGTACGTGTGGGTGTTCTTCTTCGACGACCACTTCCTGGAGATGTTCAAACGGACCCTGGACCGCAAGGGCGGCAAGGAATACCTGGACCGGCTGCCCGCGTTCATGCCGATGGACCTCGCCGACGGGTTCCCCGAGGCGACCAACCCGGTCGAGGCCGGCCTCGCCGACCTGTGGGCGCGCACCGTCCCTTCGATGACGGGGGCGTGGCGCGAGCGCTTCGCGATCAGCACCCGCAACCTGCTCAACGAGTCGCTGTGGGAGCTCGCCAACATCAACGCGGGGCGGATCGCCAACCCCGTCGAGTACATCGAAATGCGCCGCAAGGTGGGCGGCGCGCCCTGGTCGGCCGGCCTCATCGAGTACGCCGCGAACGCCGAACTACCCGTGTCCGTGGCCGAGTCGAGGCCGTTGCGGGTCCTCACCGACGCCTTCTCCGACGCCGTCCACCTGCGCAACGACCTGTTCTCCTACCAGCGCGAGGTCGAGGACGAGGGCGAACTCAGCAATGGCGTACTGGTACTTGAGACCTTTCTCGGGTGCACGACGCAGGAGGCCGCCGAGGCCGTCAACGACCTGCTGACCTCGCGGCTCCAGCAGTTCGAGAACACCGCGCTCACCGAAGTGCCGGCCCTGTGCCTGGAGAAGGGCCTCACGCCGGACCAGTGCGCGGGCGTCGCCGCGTACGTCAAGGGGCTCCAGGACTGGCAGTCCGGCGGCCACGAGTGGCACATGCGCTCCAGCCGCTACATGAACGAGGACGCCGTCACCGGCCCCTCCCTCTTCGCAGGGGTGCTCGGCACCTCGGCGCTCGACATCACGACGCTGTTCGGGCGCCCGGCCGCGGCCCGGCAGCGCAGCTTCACGCATGTACCGATGCAGAAGGTCGGCCCGTCGCTGCTGCCCGAGTTCGATGTGCCCTACCCACTGTCGCTCAGCCCGCATGTGGCCCGCGCACGTGTGGCGTCCGTCGACTGGGCGGAGCGTATGGGGCTGCTCCACGACGTCTGGGACAAGGAGAAGCTGGCGGGCTACGACTTCGCGCTCTGCTCCGCCGGACTCGACCCCGACGCGACGCCGGAAGAGCTCGAACTCAGCGCCCAGTGGCTGACCTGGGGCACGTACGGCGACGACTACTACCCCCTTTTCTACGGGCGCCCGCGCAACCTGGCCGGGGCGCGGGCGAACAACGAACGGCTCTCCGCGTGCATGCCGGTCGACGAGCCCGAAGCCGGGCTCGCGGTGGCCCGGACCCCCATGGAGCGCGGCCTCGCCGACCTGTGGGCGCGCACCGCCGGGCCGATGCCCCCCGAGGCCCGCGCGGCCTTCCGCCGGTCCGTCGACGCGATGCTGGAGAGCTGGCTCTGGGAGCTGCACAACCAGGCCCAGCACCGCATCCCCGACCCCGTCGACTACATCGAGATGCGCCGCAACACCTTCGGCTCCGACCTCACGATGAGCCTGTCCCGGCTCCGCCACGGGGGCCAACTGCCGCCCGGGATCTACGAGAGCGGCCCCATCCGCAGCATGGAGAACGCGGCGGCCGACTACTGCTGCCTCCTCAACGACGTCTTCTCGTACCAGAAGGAGATCGAGTACGAGGGCGAGCTGCACAACGGCGTCCTGGTCGTCCAGAACTTCTTCAACTGCGACTACCCGACGGGCCTGCGCATCGTCGACGACCTGATGCGCTCGCGGCTGCGCCAGTTCCAGCACGTCATCGAGAACGAACTGCCCGTTCTTTACGAGGACTTCGAGCTCGACGAGCGGGGGCGGGCGGCGCTCGACACCTATGTGGCCGAACTCCAGGACTGGATCGCGGGCATCCTGAACTGGCATCGCTCGGTACGCCGCTACAGCGCCGAGGACCTCCCGGACGCCCTGCCGCACGGCAGCCACCCACAGACCGCGGCTCAGACGGGGGCGGCCCCGGGGTGGATGCGGCCCACCGGGACGGGGACCTCGGCGGACCGGGTGCGGCTGCCCGAGGTGCCGGCGGCGGTCGTGCCTTCAGTGGCGGGAGCCCACACCTCGTGATCCTCTAATGTGCGGGGGCCACACCCGCACGAGGAGGCGCGCATGGGACACGACCACGGCGCGCCCTCCGCCGCATCCGGCACGCTCAGCGGCACCTACCGCAAGCGGCTCCTGTGGACCATCGCGATCAGCGCGTCGATCACCCTCATCCAGGTGGTCGGCGCGCTGCTCTCCGGCAGCCTCGCGCTGCTCGCCGACGCCGCGCACAGCCTCACCGACGCGATCGGGGTGTCCCTCGCGCTGGGCGCGATCACGCTCGCCCAGCGTGCCCCGACACCGCGCCGGACCTTCGGCTTCTACCGGGTGGAGATCTTCTCGGCGGTCCTGAACGCCCTGCTCCTGGCCGCGATCTTCGTCTGGGTGCTGTGGTCTGCGATCCGCCGCTTCAGCGAGCCGGTCGAGGTCAAGGGCGGCTTGATGTTCGCGGTCGCGGTGGGCGGGCTCGCCGCGAACCTCGTGGGCCTGTGGCTGCTCAAGGACGCCAAGGACAAGAGCCTCAACCTGCGCGGCGCCTACCTGGAGGTGCTCGGCGACGCGCTGGGCTCGGTCGCGGTGATCGTGGGCGGCCTGGTCATCCTGTTCACCGGCTGGCAGGCCGCCGACCCGATCGCCTCCATCGTCATCGGGCTGCTGATCGTGCCGAGGACGTACGGACTGCTGCGCGACGCCCTGCACGTGCTGATGGAGGCGGCCCCGGACGACGTCGACCTCGCCGAGGTGCGCCGCCACCTCCTCGACGAGCCGAGTGTGGTCGACGTACATGATCTGCACGGTTGGACGGTGACTTCCGGGATGCCTGTGCTCACCGCACATGTGGTGGTGAAGGAGGCCGCCCTGGACGGTGGATACGGGGCGCTGCTCACCCGGCTCCAGAGCTGTGTGGGGGACCACTTCGACGTGGCCCACTCCACGATCCAGCTGGAACCCGAGGGCCACAGCGAGGCCGCGGAATCCCTCCACACCTGACCGTCACCGCCCATGTGTCACAGATGGCGGGGCTGTCCCGTCCCTTGGACATGAACCCCATAGACCCCTCGGGCACGAACCCCATGGACGCGCACCACACCAATGGCGCCGACCACACCAATCACGCCGACCACACACACCCGCTGGACATCGCCGTCGCCGGAGGCACCGGCACGCTGGGCCGGCATGTCGTCGAGGAGCTTCGGGCGCGCGGGCACAACGTGCGGGTATTGAGCCGGAGTTCGGCCCAGTACCCGGTCGACCTGTCCACGGGCCAGGGCCTGGAGGCCGCGCTCGCGGGCTGCGACGTGGTGGTCGACGCGGCGAACTCCGTCTCCCCGCGCACCATGCGCGCCACCCTCGTGGAGGGCACGAAGCGGCTGGTCGCGGCGGAGCGCGCGGCGGGCGTGGGCCACCACGTGTGCGTGTCGATCGTGGGCTGCGACCGGGTGCCGATGCCGTACTACAAGGTCAAGGTCGCGCAGGAGGACGCCGTGGCGGCGGGCCCCGTGCCGTGGACGATCGTGCGGGCCACACAGTTCCACGAGCTGGTCGCGGGGGTGTTCACGGCGACGGCCCGGGCCCGCTTCCTGCCCGCCCCGAAGAACGTGATCATGCAGCCGATGGCCGCCGTGGAAGCCGCCCGGGCCGTGGCCGACGCCGCCGAGGCCGCCCCGCGCCACGGCCGTATCGAGGCCGCGGGTCCGGAGCGGACCGATCTGCGCACCCTGGCCGCGACCTGGCGCACCACCACGGCGTGCCGGGCCGCCCTGCTGCCCGCTCCCGTCCCCGGCCGCATGGGCCGGGCCCTCCGCGCCGGCCACCTCGCCTCCGCCCGCCCCGACGCCCAGGGGGGCACGGCCTTCGCGGAGTGGCTGGGGGAGCGGGCGGCCACGGACAGTTACGGAGCGTGAGTGCGGCCCGGCGCGCGGGTTCCGGCGGCGGTGTCTAGCCTGAACGAGGGACTTGGCCTCCTGGAAGGGTGAGTCGATGCTCGCTCGACATGCGATCGCGGCCGGGGCCACTGCGGCGGCCCTGGCGCTCATCGGCCCCACGGCCGTCACCCGCGCCGCCGGGCCGGAGCCGGACCTGGGGCGGTTCTACCGGCAGAAGATCGGCTGGGAACCGTGCAAGCCCACCGAGGGCCAGACCGGCGAACTCCTGGATTCCGTACGGGAGATGGAGTGCAGCACGCTCAGTGTTCCGGTCGACTACGGGGACCTCGGCAAGGGGGCCATCTCGCTGGCGGTGTCCCGTTTCAGGACCACGGCACACGGTAAGGACCGCAAGGGCTCCGTCGTCTTCAACTTCGGCGGGCCCGGCGCCTCCGGGGTCGACGGCCTGGCCGCGTTCCGGGCCGAGGCCGCCGGGATCGGCAAGCACTACGACCTGGTGAGCTTCGACCCGCGCGGGGTCGCGCGCAGCTCCCCCGTGCGGTGCGGCGGCGAGGACGAGCCGGCGCGACTGGAGGGCCAGAGCCAGGGCGCGCCGGGCACGGGGGCCGCCGCGGTCGCCGAGGCAGAGGCGATCGCGAAGGCGTGCCGCGAGAAGACCGGCCCGCTCCTCGACCACGTCGGCACCATCAACGCCTCCCGCGACATGGACATACTGCGCCAGGTGCTCGGCGACAAGAAGCTCAACTACCTGGGGATTTCGTACGGGACGCGGCTCGGCGTGGTCTACGCGAGCCAGTTCCCGAAGAAGACCGGGCGGATGGCCCTCGACGCGGTCGACACGCTCCAGGGCACCGCCGAGCAGGACGCGCTGGCGCAGGCCAAGGGCTTCCAGCGGGCACTCGACGCGTTCTTCGCGGGCTGCGCCCAGCAGAACTGCGAGCTCGGCACCAGCCCGGCGGAGGTCAGGGCGACGTTTGAGACGGCGGTCGCGAAGCTCGCCGACGGCAACGTGGTGACGGGCGCCGACAACCAGGACTTCACCGGAGACGACCTCCAGAATGCGGTCCAGGCTGCCCTCTACAGCCAGGCCGCCTGGCCCACGCTGTCCGCGGGGATCGCCGCCCTCCTTCAGGAGGACGACCCCACCGTCCTCGCCTCGCTCACCGAGGGCATCGACTACGCGCCCGCCGACAACTCCAATGAGGCGATGCTCGCGATCAACTGCGCGGACGACCCGGTGCGGCCGGCCGACCCGGCCAAGGAGTTCGACGCCGTACAGAAGCAACTCACGCGGGAATCCCCGTACTTCGGGCCGGGATCGGCCGGGCGGGCCGTGGCCTGCGCGGGCTGGCCGGCGGGCACCGACTACATCCGGCGGATAGACCACCCCGGCGCGCCCAAGATCCTGGTGGTGGGCGGCAAGGGCGACCCGGCGACGCCGTACCCATGGGCGCAGGACACAGCCAAACGGCTCGGCTCCGGTGTCCTGATGACATACGAGGGTGAGGGCCACGGGGCGTACTCGGCCTCCCAGTGCATCCGCGCCAAGGTGGATTCCTTCTTCGTGAACGGCACCGTGCCGGAGGCGGGGACGAGCTGTCCGGCGGAGGTCCCGGACGAGTAGACGAGTAGAGGCGTAGGCGCCCTGCGGGGGTGGGGAGCGAGTCCGGCGGGGCGGAGCGGGGCCGGTGCTGGAGCGGTGCTCGGGGCAGCCGTACGGGCCGTGAACCTGGCCGCGTTCCCCACCGCGCACGAGGCCGACCTCGTGGACACGCTGCGGGACGACCAGGCGTGGATCCCCGGCTTGTCGATCGTGGCCGAGGCGCCGGACGGCACGGTCGTGGGCCACGCCCTGCTGACCCGGTGCCGGGTCGGTGAGGCCCCGGCGCTGGCGCTCGCGCCGGTCGCGGTGGCGCCCGAGTATCAGCGCACGGGCGCCGGTTCCGCCGCTGTGCGGGCCGCGCTCGATGCCGCGTGGGAGCTGGGCGAGGACCTGGTCCTGGTGCTCGGTCACCCGGACCACTACCCCCGCTTCGGCTTCACCACGGCCTCCGGCCTCGGCATCCGGGCCTCCTTCGATGTACCGGACGAGGCGATGATGGCGCTCCGGCTGCGTCCGGACGGGGCGGCCGCGCCGGCGGGCGTGATCCGCTACCCGGCGCCGTTCGGGGTGTAGGGGGCTGTGCCTCGGGGAGGCTCGGCGTGGTTGGGGGTGGAGGCCCGGCCTCCCGGCCTCCATATAACGGCCCCCATATGGGCGGCCCTCATATGGGGGCCGTTATATGGGCACTACGCCCACATAACGGCGCTGCCCGCCCTGAGCTGGGCCTCCGTCGGGTGCCTGAGTGCACCCAACACCCAGGCTGTGTAGCGCTGTTCGGTCACCACATACACCGGGGTCGCCCCGTCCCGGCACTCCACCACCTGCGCGCCGGGGGCGGGCCGGGGGCCCGGGTCGGTCCAGTACGGCGGGCGGACCCGGACGGCCGTGAGGGTGCGGGGCACCGGACGGCGGGCGAACCGGCCGGCCGGGTCGGGGGTGGCGGCGAGCAGCCCCGGGGCGGCCACCAGATGTCCGAACCCCTCGTGGCTGTAGGGGACTTCGCCGAGGATCGTGCCGGGGAAGCACGCCTCGCCGAGGGGGATCAGCGGGGTCACCTTGATCGTGTCGGTGGTGCGCCGATGATGGCGGCGCGCCAGCCAGGCGGCCCCGGCGAGCACCGGCACGGCCCCGACCGCCGTGAGCAGCAGGGCGGTCGGCACCCCGCCGGTGACCCACGGCGTACCGAAGGCGAAGCACGAGATGAGGAGCACCGAGGCCAGCGGCACGGTGAGCCGCCAGGGCTCGTGCGCGGCCGGGTCGGCGCGCCGAACCCAGCAGTACGCGCTGCGCAGGCACGCCCCTCCCACGGAGAGCAGCACGAGCGCAGCGGCCAGCGGCAGCCGGTAGCCGCCCCGCGGATCCGCCGCCGTGTACTGGCGCAGGCCCTGGAACTCGACGTACCTGATCTCCCCGTGCCAGTAGGTGAGTTGGAGCGGGGCGCCGGGCCGCACGACGGCGAACACCGGGGTGCGGCCCTCCATCTTGACGCGGCGCGTCGCCGCCTCGGCGGCCCCCGTCACCGAACCGCTCCTCGCCGAACTGCTCCTCATCGAACTGCCCCTCAGCGGGCCGGACTTGAGCCGCCCCGGCAGCGCACCGGGCCCGTCCTGTACGTGGCCGAGGCCCAGCCAGTAGTACGTCGAGCGGTGTTTGTGGTCGGCCGCGGCGGAGGTCACCGTGGCCGCGACGGTGTATCTGCACTCCGTGGAGACCTCGGCGACCGGGCAGTCGGCCGACGCCGCGAACGCCCGGTCCTCGTCGAGCGCGCGGGGCACGGTGGCGAGGAGCAGCCAGCCGGCGACGAGCACGAGCACGGCGCCGATCACCGCGGGGGTGAGGGCGGCCGAGCGGTCGTGGACCGAGGGGGGTCCCTCCTGCTCGAACGAAGTCGAGAGCTTGGGGGAGGCGGGTGTGTTCATCGCTCGCCGTTCCTGGCCACGTACCGTGCGAAAGGGGATGACGGGATCATCATCCGGTCATTCTGACGGTTGATCGGGATCAAGTTCCGCACGGTGAACGGTGGTTCAGACCACAGGAAGCCGGGCTTCCGCGTCCGATGGAAGCGGATCTTGGGGTTTTCGCAGCTCCGACGGGCCTCGGAGCGGAGTCCCGGGGGTTCACCCGTAGGTGTGAGCGAGGCGGGACATGGGCCAGTGGCACGTGCGTGTCGGCACCCGGTGTCGCCAAGGGAGGCGGAACCGGCATTGTCGACACCCTGATGTTCCGGGGCGCCCGGTGCGAGAATTCGGTCCACACAAGCGAGCCGAAGACTATGTGCGGACCGACCCGGCACATGCATGCCACATGTGCATCCCCCACATGCACACCACGGTGGTGCTCCACGACTGCGTACGAGCGGCCGCGAACGGGCATATGCCTATCCGGCGCTCCCGAGTGAAGGTGATGGGGCCATGTCCGCGGACATGAAGGTGCTACTGGTCGACGACCATGAGGACAACCTGTTCGCCATGGAGAGCATCCTCGCGCCGCTCGGATATCCGCTGGAGCTCGCGACCAGCGGGGACGCCGCCCTCAAGGCCGCGCTGCACGGGGGGATAGCGGTCGCGATCCTCGACGTCGTGATGCCGGGCGTGAGCGGTCTGGACGTGGCCCGCTATCTGAGCCGCCTGACCCAGACCCAGCTGATCCCCGTCATCCTGGTGACGGGCATGGGCCAGGACAGCGAAATGGCGGCCCAGGCCCTGAACTTGGGCGTTGCCGACTACCTGATCAAGCCCCTCGACCCCTGGGCCCTGCGCATCAAGGTCCAGTACCTGTACCGCACGAGCACCCTCCTGGCCGGCCCCGCACCCCGCGGCCGCGGCCCCCGCAACCACCCGGCGGAACCCGCTCAACTCCCCACCAGACGCCGCCAGTTGCGCCCCACGGAAACGATTCACGTGCCCCGCCAGTCGGAGGAGCCGCCGCTGTGAGGATCCGGCCCGGGGCGGTTCTGCGCAGAACTGTGATGTTTCGGGGTTCTTTGGGGGCGCGCCGGAACGAAGCGCCATGAATCGGGTACGTACGGGTACGCAACTGGCTGGGCAGGTCCGGTCAACTCCGGACGGAAGCGGGTCTGATGGGCGATAAACGGGCATGATGGAAGGGCACCACGAGCAGTGCGCCCCGGACCCTGGTGGCTCTGTTCCGCTCCGGCATTGAGGAGTGACCGGCCGGTCCGTGTGCTGTCTGTCCGTCCCGAGGGATCGTTTTCCCGAGGGGGTCGTTGGGGGTTCCTCATGTGCGCCGACGTGTCCGGGTTCGGCCTGTGGGATCGGGCGGTGGAAGCGACCACCGTCCTGGAGTTGTTCGGGGAGATCGACATCGAGGCCCAGCTGGTCCTCGGCCCCGCGGTGCAGCGAATAGTCGACCGGAAGGCGCCGGAAGTAGTGGTCGATCTGCGGCCGGTCACGTTCATGGACGCGGGCGGCCTGCGGCTCCTCGGCGAGGTCCAGGACGGCGTGGCCGCACGAGGCGGCACCCTGCGGCTGGTCCGGGGGACGCGCGGCGTCATGCGGCTGTTCCGGCTCACCGGCCTGGACTCCGCCTTCGTCGTCCTCGACCGGCTCCCGCCGACCCTGGCGGACGGCGACCACGAACTCGCGCTGCCCTGAGGGCCGGTTGCCCACCGAGGACCGGCAGACGCCTGACGGCTCCCGGCGGGCCCTGGACGGGACCGGATATCGCCACCCTCCCGGTCCGCGCACCTATGGGGGGTCGTCAAGCCCCCGGCGTGAGCAGGAGGATGCCCCGTGCTTGTTCGCGGCC
The DNA here is from genome assembly GCF_045206365.1 of Streptomyces sp. NBC_00212. Classification (NCBI taxonomy): domain Bacteria; kingdom Bacillati; phylum Actinomycetota; class Actinomycetes; order Kitasatosporales; family Streptomycetaceae; genus Streptomyces; species Streptomyces sp. NBC_00212. Next base: position 4,177,918 of record NZ_CP108115.1, on the reverse strand, counting down.
CTGGTCTCCTCCACCTGCCGGCACTCCGCCGCGAGGCCAGGCCCGCCCTCGACCGTGGGGCGCCGAAACAGCGGGAGTGTTCCGGCGCCCCATGGGAGTTCTGGGAGCTTCGGTGCGGCTGAGTGTTGTCCCGGGCCAGGTCCCGGGCCAGGGGCGGCCGAGACGTGGGGGCGCACCACGTGGCCACGCGCCATGTGGCCAGGCCACACAGGGCGGTGCGACATGTGCCCGCGCACCATGTGGCGGCAAGCGCGGGATCGGGGGAGCCGGAGAGGGCAGGGAGGGCGCGAGGGACGCGGATCGCCTCGGGCTCGCTCCGTACCGTCGGCCAAGGGCCGCGTCCGACGAGCAGCGCACCGCCCGCAGCGTGCGGCTGCTGTCGCAATGCCCCCACCCCTGCTTCGGCCGCCGGATCGACGTTCCACGTCTGAGACATGGCCGGGGTCCGGGGCCAGGAGAAACGCTAGACCGCACCTCCGCCCCTGGAAAGACGACCTTCGGCCAGGAAGGGGCCGGTAGGCACACGGGGGTGTGCGGGAGCGTTCCGACCTACGGTGCAGTGGGTGTGGGGTAGGGCTTCTGGACGGTGCAGTACGACGGTGAAGCAACCAGAGCTGCAACCAGAACTGCAATCAGGGATCTCTACTTGCCGGGCTCAGGCCCGTACCACTGGAGTGCCTGCCCCGTGACAGCCGCGATGCATTCGAAGTCCCGGTCGCGGTGCAGCAGCGTCAGCCCTTGGAGCTCAGACGTTGCAGCCACGACGAGATCGACGGCGCCCGCGCTCCGATGCTGCCCTCGTTTGGTGAGGACTTCCTGGACCTGCCAGGCACGGTCGTACGCACGATCATCGACCGGAACCCAGCTGAACAGCAGCCGCATGTCGTCGATGCCTTTTGCCCTGTCCTCAGCGGACCGGGCACTGTAGAAGAACTCCAGCTCGGTGATGGGGCAGGTCGCGATGAGTCCTGCGGCAGCAGCCTGGTCCCAGCCGTACTGCTCTGCGTCGGGGCGCATGAAGCGTGCGAGCGCGCTGGTGTCGATGAGGAATTGGGCCGCGCTCACCGGCGGTAGTTCCGCTTGTCGTCGAGCAGATCCAGGTCGAAAGCGCCTTCGTCGGCTGCCGCGCGGAGGCGAGTGAGGGCCAGCGCCCGGCGGCGGTTCTCCAGCACTTCGCGGAGGGCGGTGTTGACGGTCTCCTTCTTGGTGCTGGTGCCGAGGGCCTGGGCCACGTCGGCGAGCAACTCGTCGTCGAGGTCGATCACGGTCCGACTCATTGAGACACCTCCTTTGATATCAACTTGTGTGCTGAGTATATCTCGCGTGATGCCCTTGCGTAGGGCTCCGGAAGGTTCGCGCGGTCCAGCTTTTGTCGAGAGGTGGGAAGGCGTTTCCAACTCGCGACAGCCGGTCGCGATGTGAGTGCCGGGGTGCCGGTCAGCCTCGAACGAAGTGCGGCCACGCGCTGATCCTGCGGAGTGGGGCTGTCTGCTGTACGCGTTCGGGCTGAGCGCTGACCGTCGGTGTGCCTGTACCTGTACCTGGGCCTGGGAAGGTGGGTGTGCCACCGGGCCGGCACCGGAACTGCAACCGCGAACGTCGAAGGGCCCCACCGCAAGCGGTGGGGCCCTTCGACATCGTGCCCGGTGAGGCACTGGCGGAGGATACGAGATTCGAACTCGTGAGGGGTTGCCCCCAACACGCTTTCCAAGCGTGCGCCCTAGGCCACTAGGCGAATCCTCCGCGGCAAACAATACAAGACGTTGAGGGGTGCTCGCGAACTCGTTCCCACGTCAGGGATCGGGTACCCTGTGCGGAGCCCCTCACGTGGCGCTATCTGACTGAACTCCCCCAGGGCCGGAAGGCAGCAAGGGTAGGTTGGCTCTGGCGGGTGCGTGAGGGGCGCTTGATTTTCCGGGGCGGGTGCCCCGTTTCCCCTGTGCGGGCCGCCATTTCGCCGGGCGCACGGCGGCTGGGCGGCCGTCGGCGGGGCCGGTTGTCAGTGGGCCCCGATAACCTCGTATGTGTGTCGTCCCTTGCGCTGTACCGCCGCTACCGCCCCGAGTCGTTCGCCGAGGTCATCGGGCAGGAGCATGTCACCGACCCGCTGCAGCAGGCGCTGCGGAACAACCGGGTCAATCACGCGTACCTGTTCAGCGGGCCGCGTGGCTGTGGCAAGACGACCAGTGCCCGCATTCTTGCCAGATGTCTGAACTGTGAGCAGGGCCCGACGCCCACGCCCTGCGGGGAGTGCCAGTCCTGCCAGGACCTCGCGCGCAACGGGCCGGGCTCCATCGATGTGATCGAGATCGACGCCGCTTCGCACGGTGGTGTCGACGACGCCCGTGAGCTGCGCGAGAAGGCCTTCTTCGGGCCCGCGTCCAGCCGGTACAAGATCTACATCATCGACGAGGCGCACATGGTGACCTCGGCCGGCTTCAACGCCCTCCTGAAGGTCGTCGAGGAGCCGCCGGAGCACCTCAAGTTCATCTTCGCCACGACCGAGCCCGAGAAGGTCATCGGGACCATTCGGTCGCGCACCCATCACTATCCTTTCCGGCTCGTGCCGCCGGGGACGCTTCGGGAGTACCTCGGGGACGTCTGCGGGCGCGAGGGTGCCACCGTCGAGGACGGTGTGCTGCCGCTCGTCGTGCGGGCCGGGGCCGGGTCCGTGCGTGACTCCATGTCCGTCATGGACCAGCTGCTCGCCGGCGCCGCCGAGGACGGTGTGACGTACGCCATGGCCACCGCCCTGCTCGGGTACACCGATGGGTCGCTGCTCGATTCTGTTGTCGATGCGTTCGCCGCGGGGGACGGGGCCGCCGCCTTCGAGGTGGTCGATCGCGTCGTCGAGGGGGGCAACGATCCGCGTCGCTTCGTCGCCGATCTTCTGGAGCGGTTGCGGGATCTTGTCATCCTCGCCGCCGTTCCCGATGCCGGGGAGAAGGGGCTCATCGACGCCCCCGCCGATGTCGTCGAGCGGATGCAGGCGCAGGCCTCGGTGTTCGGGGCCGCCGAGCTGAGCCGGGCCGCCGATCTCGTCAACGCCGGGCTCACCGAGATGCGCGGGGCCACCTCGCCCCGGCTCCAGCTCGAATTGATCTGCGCCCGGGTGCTGCTGCCCGCCGCGTACGACGACGAGCGCTCGCTCCAGGCCCGTATCGACCGTCTGGAGCGCGGGGTCAACTTCCAGGCGGCGCCCGCCGGTGGGCCCGCCATGGGGTACGTGCCCGGGCCCGAGGCGCATGCGCCGATGCAGGGCGGACCCGGCGGACCCGGCGGGCCCGAGGCCGCTCGGGCTGCCGTGCGGGGTGCGGGGGCGGGGGGGCCGGCGCCGGTGGGCGGGCCCGCCCACCCGGGGCCCGTCGCGCCTCCCGTGCCGCCGGTGCAGCAGGCGCCTGTGCAGCAACCTGCCGCGCAGCAGCAGCCCGTTCAACAGGCGCCCTCCGCTCAGCCCCAGCCCGCCCAGCCTCAGCCCGCTCCGCCCGCGGAGCAGCCCGCCGGGGCCTGGCCGTCCGCTGCCGCGCCCGGGCAGGGGGGCGGCCGTCCCGGGGCGTGGCCCGGCGCATCTGCCCCCGCTCCCGCCGCCGGCGCCTGGCCCTCGGCCGCGCCCGCTGCCGAGCCCGCCCCGGCTCCCGCCGCCCCCGCCGAGCAGGCGCCCGCCCCCGTCGCCCAGGGGAGCGCCGCCCAGGGCAACGCCATGCAGGTGCGCAACATGTGGCCGGACATCCTGGAGGCCGTCAAGAACAAGCGGCGCTTCACCTGGATCCTGCTCAGTCAGAACGCGCAGGTGGCCGGATTCGACGGCACCACCGTCCAGCTCGGCTTCATCAACGCGGGCGCCCGGGACAACTTCGCGAGCAGCGGCAGTGAGGACGTGCTGCGCAGCGTGCTCTCCGAGCGGTTCGGGGTGCAGTGGAAGGTCGAGGCGATCATCGACCCGTCGGGCGGCGTCCAGCCCCCGCCCGCCGCGGGCAACTTCGGCGGCGGCGCGCCCCGGCCGCCGTCCCCGCCCGTCCAGCAGTACCAGCCCCCGCAGCCGCCTCCGCAGGCCCCCCGGCCCGCGACCCCGGCCGCGCCCGCTCCCGTACAGCCCACGCAGCAGCCGCCGCAGGCCGCCGCTCCCGTACGGCACGACGCGCGGCAGGAGGAGCCCCCGCCGGTGCGGCTGGAGGACGACACTCCGGAGGACGACGACCCGGACCTCGTGGACAACGCGTTGTCCGGGCACGACCTGATCGTGCGCGAGCTCGGGGCGACCGTGGTGGAGGAATATACGAACGAGGGGTAGGGGTCCACCTGGTGGCCCGCACAAAGATCACGCCATCGCGGCGGCTAGGCTGGCTGCCGTGAAGGTCCTTGTCATCGGCGGCGGTGCCCGTGAGCACGCCCTGTGCCGTTCCCTGTCCCTCGACCCCGACGTGACGGCGCTGCACTGCGCCCCCGGCAACGCCGGGATCGCGGAGGTCGCCGAGCTCCACCCCGTGGACCCGATGGACGGGGACGCGGTCGCCCGCCTCGCCGCCCAGCTGAAGAGCGACCTGGTCGTCGTCGGGCCCGAGGCCCCCCTCGTCGCCGGGGTCGCCGACGCCGTACGGGCCGCGGGCATCGCCTGCTTCGGCCCCTCGAAGGCGGCCGCCCAACTGGAGGGCTCCAAGGCCTTCGCCAAGGACGTGATGGCGGGGGCGAACGTGCCGACCGCCCGCTCCTACGTGTGCACCACTCCCGAGGAGATCGACGAGGCGCTGGACGCCTTCGGTGCCCCGTACGTGGTGAAGGACGACGGTCTCGCGGCCGGCAAGGGCGTCGTCGTGACGGACGACCTCGCCGCCGCCCGGCAGCACGCGCTGGCCTGCGAACGCGTCGTCATCGAGGAGTTCCTCGACGGCCCCGAGGTCTCGCTCTTCGCGATCACCGACGGCGTCACCGTCCTGCCGCTCCAGCCCGCGCAGGACTTCAAGCGCGCGCTCGACGGCGACGAGGGCCCCAACACCGGTGGCATGGGCGCCTATTCGCCGCTTCCGTGGGCCGACCCGAAGCTCGTCGACGAGGTCATGGCGAGCGTGCTCCAGCCGACCGTCGACGAGCTGCGCCGCCGTGGAACGCCGTTTTCCGGCCTTCTGTACGCGGGCCTCGCGATCACCTCGCGCGGGGTGCGGGTCATCGAGTTCAACGCCCGGTTCGGCGACCCCGAGACGCAGGTCGTGCTCGCCCGGCTCAAGACGCCGCTCGCGAGCGTCCTGCTGCGCTCGGCCAGCGGCACGCTGGACGCCGAACCGCCGCTGACCTGGCGTGACGACGCGGCCGTGACCGTGGTCATCGCCTCGCACAACTACCCCGCGACGCCCCGCACCGGCGACCCCATCGAGGGCCTGGCGGACGTCGCGGCCCAGGACGCGCCCACCGCGTACGTCCTGCACGCCGGGACCAGGCGGGACGGCGACGCGGTCGTCAGCGCGGGCGGCCGGGTCCTCTCGGTCACCGCGACCGGCAAGGACCTCGCCGAGGCCCGGGAGCGGGCGTACACGGCGGTCGGCCGGATCCGGCTCGACGGCTCGCAGCACCGCACCGACATCGCGCGCGAGGCGGCCGGGGCGCAGGGCTGAACTCCGCCAGAATTCCGCGGGGCCCCGGTGCACGCCGGGGCCCTCGTGTTTTCCCGCCGGAGCCCCGCGGCGCTCGGCCCACGCCCGCAGCAGCCGCGCGAAAGCCCATGGAAGGCCGTAGTAGCCCGTAGTAGCTCCGTGGAATCCTGGTGGGAGGCCCGCAGCGGCTCGGCCCGGAACAACCGCACCTTTGCCCAAAGCCATTCCATCGGGTGACGAGTGGCCCATCCGGATGACTCCTGCCGAAGCCCCAACTAGGGTGCGGCGAAGGCGTTCCGGCACTTGGCCCACTGGCATTGCGATGTCAGTGGCGGGTGCCACAGTGGGGGAGTGAGCAACGCCGCCGCAGGGCAGAGGGGGTGAAGTCCGGCCGTGTCCGGTACCGGAATGGGTGGAGAGGCGGGTGCGCAGCATGCGCGCTCGCGGGCTCTCGCCGTGCTGCGCATCCGTAGCAGGGCGCTGGCCGTGGCCCTGCTGCCGGCGGCCGTCGCCGTCGTGCTGATCGTCGCGGCTGCGCAGGGCCGTATCGACGGCAGCGGCTGGGACAGCGCGCGCTGGGCGGTCATCGCCACCGCGCTGCTCGTGCTGCTGCTCGCGGCCGCCGTGGCGGCGGTGATCGTACGGGCCAGACCGGCCCTGTCCCCGACGGTGGACCTCGCCGAATCGGCCGCCCCCGACCTGTACCGCCTGGTCAGGGACCTGGCCGAGCGGCTCGATGTGCCCCCGCCCTCCGCGATAGCCCTGACGCCGGACTGCGACAGCTGGCTGGAGGACCGTACGCATCCGGCGCACGCGGCCGCCGAGCAGGGGGCGATGCCCGCTCGCTTCATACGCGGCGGCGCCGATGTGCGCTCCGGTCGCGCCCGGCGGGTGCCGGCCGCGCCGGTCCTGGTCATCGGCTCGCCCTTCATGTGGTGGATGCGCGTCGGCGAGCTGCGCGCGATCCTCGCCCCCGTCGTCGCCGGTACGGGCCCTTCCGCGCACCCGGACATAGCCGCCGCCCGCCGGTTCGTACGGGGTCTCGACGCGGCCGTCGGCGTGGCCACCAGGCCCGGGCTCGGCCCGCTGCGGCGCATACCGCTCGGCTTCGTCGGGTCGATCGCCAGGCTGCTCCTTCGCGGGTGCCGGGTGCACGCCGCCGAAATGGAGCGCGGGGTCGCGGCCGCCGCGTCCGAGCGCGCACAGGCGGTGGACTACGGGGTGCGCATCGTCGCCCAGGAGCAGGTCGGGCTCGCCTACGCGGGCTGGGACCGGCTGCTGACCCGGGTCGCGCTGCCCGCCTGGCGGATGGGGCGCTGGCCCTCCCGGCTCGATGCGGGAGTGGTCTCGGCGCTCACCGAGCTGTCCCGGCGCGACCGCCTGGCCGAGGGCTTCACGTCCCGGCTCGGCGAGCGCCCGGCCTGCGACCTCCTGGAGGAGCCCGGGGCCGCCGACGAGGCGACCTCGCTGCTCGCCGCGCGGCTGTTCCACGGCGGCCCCGCCGAGCCCGGCCCCGCCTGGGCGCCGGTGGACTGGGCGGCGTACCCGGAGGAGGTCGTCGACCGCAAATGGCGCACCGAGGCGGCCCGGCTGCACCGGGTCCTCGACGCGCTGGGCGAGCGCCGCGACACGGAGCCCGCCGCCCCGACGCTGGCCCGCGTCATCGACCATCTCACCGCCGCCGACGACGAGGCCGGGGAGCGCCTGGCCGCCGGGATCGCCGCGGAAGTGGCCGGTGAGGAAGCCGCGTCCACGCCGCCCGCGCCGGGCCCGGAGTCCTGGGGAGCGGACGCGATGCCGCTCTTCCCGCTCCAGCCGCCCCGCACCGGCCGCGAGCTGCTCGCCGACCACGTGACGGCGATGGTGTGCTGCGCCGCGGTCGACACGGCGGGCGCGCTGCCCGGGCTCGACTGGCTGGACGGCCCCTCGCTCCTCGTCGACGACGTACGCCGCTCGGACCTGGCCTCGCCGGTGCTGACCCTGGTCGAGGACGGCGACGCGGAGGCGCTGCGCGCCTGGCTGTCCTCCGTCGGCATCCGCCCGGAGAAGCCGGTACGGCTGGTCTGAGGCGCCCCCGCCCGAGGCCGGTACGGCTGTCCGAGGTTGCCCCCGGCCGACGTGGGTGCCCCGCCCCCAACAGGGCCCCCACTACGCCGAGTTGGCCCCGCGCATCCGTAATACATCCGGAATGACTGCTTCCCCTTAACGTCAATTCGCGACGAACGGTGACGGAGTGCGTGCGTTATGTGATGTGCTGGGGACCGGTAGCTGTCAGACGGCGCACCACAGTCGCATCACTGTTGTCTCGGGGGATCGAGGGAGGGGAGTGAGATGGGGGTGGAACGGTCGGACCACATCCGGCGCTGGGAGTCGGGTGCCCTCGCGCACGCCGTCTCGGACCCCTTCGGGCAGGGCCCGCTGCCCTGGCTGCGCGGCAGCGAAACCTACTTCGACGACACCGGGCACGTGGTGCCCTGGTACGTCGACCACGTCCCGGCCCAACGCGGCACCCCGCGCAGCACCGCCCGGGTCGCCGGGCCGCGCACCGCCGACGACGTACGCCAGCAGATCAAAGGGTTCGCCTCCAGCGGGGCCGTCGAGCCCGGCGAGGCCATCGACTTCCACATCACCGTGGACCCCCCGCAGCAGTTCACCGTGGACGTCTACCGGATCGGGCACTACGGCGGCGACGGGGCCGCGAAGATCGCCACCAGTCCCCGGCTCTCCGGCATCGTCCAGCCGCCCCCGCTGGCCGCCGACCGCACCGTCTCCTGCCACCACTGGTGGCAGTCCTGGCGCTACCAGGTCCCCTCGCACGCGTCGATCGGCGCCCACGTCGCCGTGCTGACCACCGCCGACGGCTACCGCTCGCACATCCCGTTCACCGTCCGCGACGGCCACCCCGCCGATCTGCTCCTGCTGCTGCCCGACATCACCTGGCAGGCCTACAACCTCTTCCCGGAGGACGGCCGCACCGGCGCCAGCCTCTACCACGCCTGGGACGAGGAGGGCCGGCTGCTCGGCGAGGAGGACGCGGCGATCACCGTCTCCTTCGACCGGCCGTACGCGGGCGCGGGCCTGCCGCTGCACGTCGGCCACGCCTACGACTTCATCCGCTGGGCCGAGCGCTACGGCTACGACCTCGCCTACGCGGACGCCCGCGACCTGCACGCGGGCCGCGTGGACCCCTCCCGCTACCGGGGCCTCGTCTTCCCCGGCCACGACGAGTACTGGTCGGCGCCGATGCGCCGCACCGTGGAGCTGGCCCGCGACGGCGGCACCTCGCTCGTCTTCCTGTCCGCCAACTCCCTTTACTGGCAAGTGGAGTTGGGGCCGTCCCCGTCCGGCGTGCCCGACCGGCTCCTCACCTGCCGCAAGCGGCGCGGGCCCGGCCGCCCCGCCCTGTGGCGCGAGGTCGCCCGGCCCGAGCAGCAGCTCCTGGGCATCCAGTACGCGGGCCGCGTCCCCGAGCCGTACCCCATGGTCGTGCGCAACGCGGACCACTGGCTGTGGGAGGCGACCGGGGCCGGTGACGGCGACGAGATCGACGGCCTGGTGGCGGGCGAGGCCGACCGCTACTACCCGCGCACCGCGCTCCCCGAGCACCAGGACCGCATCCTGCTCGCCCACTCCCCCTACCGGGACGGCGAGCAGCACGCCCGCCACCAGGAGACGTCGCTGTACCGGGCCCCCTCCGGCGCACTCGTCTTCGCCTCGGGCACTTTCGCCTGGTCACCGGCGCTCGACCGGCCCGGCCACGTGGACAGCCGCATCCAGCGCGCCACGGCCAACCTCCTCGACCGCATCTGCAAGCGGGACTGATTCCGAAGAACGCCGCCGCGCAAGACCCGCGACCTGGGTACCCGGCCGCATGCGAGAGAATCGGAATCGCTCCTGGATCAACCTACGCGGAGGAACCGTGTCCGGATTCGTAGAAAAGCCCGAGCCGCTTCAGGTTCCCGGCCTCACCCACCTGCACACGGGCAAGGTGCGTGACCTCTATCAGAACGAGGCCGGCGACCTCCTGATGGTCGCCAGCGACCGGATGTCCGCGTACGACTGGGTGCTGCCCACCGAGATCCCCGACAAGGGCCGCGTGCTCACCCAGCTCTCGCTGTGGTGGTTCGACCTGCTCGCCGACCTGGTGCCCAACCACGTCATCTCCGAGGAGCTCCCCGAGGGCGCCCCCGCCGACTGGGCGGGCCGCACCCTGGTGTGCAAGTCGCTCGCGATGGTCCCGGTGGAGTGCGTCGCCCGCGGCTACCTCGCCGGCTCCGGCCTGGTCGAGTACAACGAGTCCCGTACGGTGTGCGGCCTCGCGCTGCCCGAGGGCCTTTCCAACGGGTCCGAGCTGCCCGCGCCGATCTTCACGCCCGCCACCAAGGCCGCCGTCGGCGACCACGACGAGAACGTGAGCTACGAGGAGGTGGCCCGCCAGATCGGCGCGGAGACCGCCGCCCAGCTGCGCCAGGCCACCCTCGCCGTGTACGGCCGGGCCCGCGACATCGCGCGCGAGCGGGGCATCATCCTCGCGGACACCAAGTTCGAGTTCGGCTTCGCGGGCGAGGAGCTCGTCATCGCCGACGAGGTGCTCACCCCGGACTCCTCGCGCTTCTGGCCGGCCGCGACGTGGGAGCCGGGCCGCGCCCAGCCGTCCTACGACAAGCAGTACGTGCGCGACTGGCTGACCTCGCCGGCCTCCGGCTGGGACCGCACGAGCGAGCAGCCGCCCCCGGCGCTGCCGCAGCAGATCGTGGACGCGACCCGGGGCAAGTACATCGAGGCGTACGAGCAGCTCACCGGCAACAGCTGGTCGTAAGCGAGAAGAAGCCCCCGGCCAGTGGCCGGGGGCTTCTTCCTTCTGAGCGAACGACGAGGTTCGAACTCGCGACATCCACCTTGGCAAGGTGGTGCTCTACCAGCTGAGCTACGTTCGCATGCGCCGTGGCGCGGAGACCACTATACCCAACCTCGCTCGCGGGCGAGACGCACCGCCGTGTGACGGTTCTCGGCGCCCAGCTTGGCGGCGGCCGAGGAGAGGTAGTTCCGCACCGTCCCCTGCGACAGCGCGGCCCGCTCGGCGATCTCCGCGACGGGTGCCCCGTCGGCCGCGAACCCCAGGACTTCGGCCTCGCGCACGGTCAGCGGGGAGTCCCCGGCGGAGATCGCGTCGGCCGCCAACTCCGGGTCCACGTAACGGTTTCCGGCATGTACGGACCGGATGATCTCGGCGAGCCGCCGGGCGCTCACGGTCTTCGGCACGAAGCCCCGCACTCCCGCCGAGAGGGCCCGCTTGAGGTGGCCGGGGCGCCCGTGACTGGTCACGATCATGGTCCGGCAGGACGGCAGTTCGGCCCGCAGTTTTGTGGCCACCGTCACACCGTCCGCCCCCGGCATCTCCAGGTCGAGGACCGCCACATCGGGCCGGTGGGCCCGCGCCATCGCGAGCGCCTCGGGCCCGGACGCGGCCTCCGCGACCACCTCCAGGTCGTCCTCCAGGCCAAGCAGCGCGGCGAGCGCACCCCGGATCAGGTGCTCGTCGTCCGCGAGCAGCACCCGTACGCGGCTCATCTGGGCACCTCCGCGGTCAGCCGGAAAAGACCTTCGCCCGCCGGGCCCGCCTCCAGGGTGCCGCCGAGCGCGGAAAGGCGTTCGCGCAGGCCCGCGAGGCCGGAGCCGGGGGCGGTGTTCGGCCGCTCCGGTACGCCGTCGTTCTCGACGACCAGCCTCGCGGTGCGCCCGTCGACGGCGAGCCTGATCGCCACGCTGCGGGCGTCCCCGTGCCGCAGCACGTTGGTGGTGGCCTCGCGCACCACCCAGCCGAGCGCGGACTGCACCTCGACGGTCAGCGCGTCGGAGGGGCCGCTGTAGGCGCAGCCGATCCCGGCCGCCTCAAGGACCCCTCGGGCGCCCTCGATCTCCACGCCGAGGTCCGCCTCGCGATAGCCGCGCACCACTTCCCGTACCTCTTTCTGCGATTCCTGCGCGATGCGCTGTACCTCCACCATCTGCGCCACCGCCTCGGGCCGGCCGCGCTGGGCGAGCTGCACGGCGAGCTCGGCCTTCAGGGCGATGACGGCGAGGTTGCGGCCGAGCACGTCGTGCATGTCCCGCCCGAAGCGCAGCCGTTCCTCGGCGACGGCGAGCCGGCCCTCGGTCTCGCGGGCCCGGTCCGACTCCCACAGCACCGACAGCGTCCAGGCCCCGCAGCGCGAGACCATCAGGGCATACGTGCCGGACAGGGCCACCCCGATCGCCAGCCCGATCAGCTGCGCGCCCGGCACTCCGACCGGCGCGAACACCGCCACGGCCGGGATGCCGAGCAGCGCGAACCGCCACAGGAACGTGCGGGGCTGGACGAGCAGGCAGTACGTCATTCCGAGCGGCATCATGATGTACATCACGACGAGCAGGAGCGTCGGATCCGTGATGCCGTGCGCCGCCCGGAGCCCCGCGAGCAGGGCGAGCGAGAGCGCGCAGAGCGCCCCGGCCACGAGCAGTGCGCGCCGCGGCGCCTCGACGCGCCCCAGGTAGTGGTCGACGGCCATCCGGTGGACCTTGTTGCCCTGGAAGGCCTGCACCGCGCCCGTCACGACCGTCGCGGTGCCGAGGGCCAGCGGCAGCGGATCGTTGCGCAGGCCCTCCAGGATGAACGGCACGTCCCAGCTGAGGAAGAGGAACCAGGTCGAGCACCGCCAGATCAGCCGGCTCTGCACCTCGACCTTCTCGACCCTGCTGCGGTCGCGCCAGTGCCGCCGGTGCCACGCCCGTATCCGCCCGAACACCCTGCCGTCCCCCCTGTCTCAGCGCCGCGGCTCCCAGCGGAAGCGCTTGCGCACGACCCACACCGCGATGAACGTCCAGACAACCATGACGAGCAGTTCCCGCAGTACGTCGCCGACGCCGGTGCCGCCGGTCCAGCCGCTCCGGATCAGTTGGACCGCCGGGGTCAGCGGCAGCATCTCGCAGACGGTGGCCAGCTTGTCCGGCATGACGTCCAGCGGTACGACCATGCCCGACCCCGCCATCGACAGCATCATCATCGGCATGACCGCGATCTGGGCGCCCTCGGCGGATTTGGTGATGGCCGAGGTCGCCGCGGCAAGGGCGGCCATCATCGGTGCGCCGAGCACGAGCCCGACGACCGCCAGCCATGCCGATCCCGGCATCGGAACGTGCAGCAGGACCGAGCAGGCGACCGCGAGCAGCGCGGACTGCGCAAGGGCGATGAGCGCCGAGGGCAGCGCCGCTCCCGCCAGGATCTCCAGGTCCCGCAGCTCCCCGGTGCGAAGGCGCTTCAGGACGAGTTCCTCTCGGCGTACGACATAGACGCCGACCAGCGGTGAGTACACCGCGAACAGCAGGACGTAGCCGAGGGCGCCCGGCAGCACCACGGTGCCGACGCTGAGCCCGGTCTGCTTCAGGTCGAGACCCTGCACGGCCGAGTACATGGCGTAGCTCATGAGGCTCGGCAGTACGAGGACGGTGAACAGGGCGGACTTGTTCCGGCCGAGCAGGGTGAGTTCGGCCCGCGCCAGTGCCTTCATGCGGTCCGCCGCGGTCTTCAGGGACCGCGCGGGCGCCAGAACCGGGCTCCGCACCGCGTCCAGGGTGGTGCTCATCGAGCGGCCTCCATTTCTCCGCGCTGGTCCTGCGCGATCTTCAAGAACGCCTCTTCGAGCGAGGCCGAGCGCACGTCGAGCCCCCGCAGCTCGACCCCGCTGTCCCTGGCCCACAACAGCAGCCCGGTGGCGGCGTGTTGGAGCGCTGTGGTCTTCAGCCGCACGGTGCGTCCGCTCGTCTCGTGGCTGCTGACGCCGAGCCGGTCGAGCGGCGGCAGATCGCCGAGGTGGTAGCCGTCGGGCAGTTCGAAGGCGATGTGCGAGGGCTGGGCGGCGACGACTTCGTCGACCCGGCCGCTCGCCGCGATCCGCCCTTCGTGGAGGATCGCGAGCCGCTCGGCGAGCGCCTCGGCCTCCTCCAGGTAGTGGGTGGTCAGGAGCACGGTGGTGCCGCCGTCGCGCAGCGCCCGCACCAACTCCCAGGTGTCGCGCCGCCCTTCGGCGTCCAGGCCCGTGGTCGGCTCGTCGAGGAAGAGCACCTCGGGCCGCGAGAGCAGCGCGAGCGCCAGGTCGAGCCGCCGCTTCTCGCCCCCCGAGAGCTGCTTGACCCGTACGTCGGAGCGCCGCTCCAGGCCGACGAGCTCCAGCGCCTCGTCCACGCCCCGGGCGCCACTCGTGCACCCCGCCCACATCCGTACCGTCTCGGCGACGGTGAGCTCGGAGGGGAAGCCGCCTTCCTGGAGCATCACGCCGGTCCGGGGGCGCACGGCGGCCCGTTCGGTGTACGGGTCGTGCCCGAGCACCCGGACGCTGCCGCCGCTGGGCGGGGCGAGACCTTCGAGGAGTTCGACGGTGGAGGTCTTGCCCGCGCCGTTGGTGCCGAGCAGCGCGAAGAGTTCGCCCCGCGCCACCGAGAAGGAGATTCCGGAAACGGCCTCGAAGCCCCCGGCGTAGGTCCGCCGCAGCTCCTCGACCTCGATCACATTCGCTGTGCCTGCCATGACTTCAGCGTTCCGCGGGAAGCGGGGCGCGGGCAGTGCGCGGTGTCATCACCGCACATGACAAATGTCAGGAGGGGAGCGGCACTTGGCCGGGTACATGACTAAGGCCCCAGTTCGATGAACTGGGGCCTTTAGTGCTTCCTGAGCGGACGACGAGATTCGAACTCGCGACCCTCACCTTGGCAAGGTGATGCTCTACCAACTGAGCCACGTCCGCATGCCGCCACACAGCTTTCACCGCGTGGTGCGAGCACTACTCTACCTGATCCACAAGATGGATCGGCACGCAATGCAGAGCGGGTGACAGGAATTGCACACTGCGCCTTCCCCCTGGAAGGGGGATGTTCTACTACTGAACTACACCCGCACGCTCCGGTGGACCGGGCTTTTTGGCCTTGCCCCTCGGCGTGCTCCAGACTCTAGCTGATCAGCAGGGGGGGATTGCAACTCCGGTGTCCGGGGCGGGTGCAGGGCCGCCCCGGACGGGAGGTCAGCTCGCCTCGGCGAAGGCCTCGTAGACCTTCTTCGGGATCCGGCCGCGGGCCGGCACGTCCATCTTGTTGGAGCGCGCCCAGGCGCGGACGGCCGCCGGGTCGGGCGCGACGGCCGTGTGCCGGTAGGTCTTCCCGGACTTCGCATGCTTGCGTCCCGCTGTCACGTAAGGCGCGAGCGCCTTGCGCAGTTTCTTTGCATTGGCGGGATTGAGGTCGATCTCGTAGACCTTTCCGTCCAGGCCGAACGTGACCGTTTCCGCCGCTTCTCCGCCGTCGATGTCATCGGAGAGTGTGACCACTACGCGCTGAGCCACGGATATCGGATCCTTCCTACGGCCTCGCCGCCCCCACGTGCCTGACGTGCGGCGATACCGGCCTTCCGGCTGTTATGGAGCAATGTTGCTTTCGCTGGGATTCCTTTGTACAGCGGCACCCATTGCAATGTGAAGCCCAGCCAATTGCATCAGCGTGTCCCGACGCAATGACTTCGGCGACTTTTTCTCGGGATTTTTCCCACGTGTTGTCGCGGCCGAAACCGGAACGTGATCGGAGGTCAACTATATCTACCCGCGTAGATTTTTTGGGCGGGTACTCTGAGGGAACCGCCTTCGCACCACACCACACCGGGAGTGCCAGTGGCACGCGTCGTAGTCGACGTCATGCTCAAGCCGGAAATCCTCGACCCGCAGGGACAGGCGGTGCAGCGCGCACTGCCCCGTCTCGGCTTCGAGGGGATCGGCGACGTACGTCAGGGAAAGCGTTTCGAGCTGGAGGTGGAGGGACCGGTCGACGAGGCCGCCCTCGCCCGCATCCACGAGATGGCCGAGACCTTCCTCGCCAACACCGTTATCGAAGACTTCACCGTCAAGGTCGAGGAGCAGTCCAAGTGACTGCACGCATCGGCGTTGTCACCTTCCCCGGCACGCTCGACGACCGGGACAGTCTGCGGGCCGTGCGCATCGCGGGCGCCGAGCCGGTTTCGCTCTGGCACCGCGACAAGGACCTCAAGCAGGTCGACGCCGTCGTCCTGGCCGGCGGGTTCAGTTACGGCGACTACCTGCGGGCCGGGGCCATCTCCCGGTTCTCGCCGGTGATGGAGACGATCATCGAGCAGGCGAAGGCCGGCCTTCCGGTCCTCGGCATCTGCAACGGGTTCCAGATCCTCACCGAGTCGCACCTGCTGCCGGGCGCCATGCTCCGCAACAACCACCTGCACTTCATCTGCCGTGAGCAGAAGCTGCGGGTGGAGAACGCGGAGACCGCCTGGACCGCCGACTACGAGGCCGGCCAGGAGATCCAGGTTCCGCTCAAGAACATGGACGGCCGGTACGTCGCCGACGAGCGCGTCCTCGACGAGCTGGAGGCCGAGGGCCGGGTCGCGTTCCGCTACCTGGACCTGAACCCCAACGGCTCGCTCCGTGACATCGCCGGCATCACCAACGCCGCCGGCAACGTCGTCGGCCTGATGCCGCACCCCGAGCACGCCGTGGAGCCGCTGATCGGTACGGGGCGTACCGACGGCCTCGGATTCTTCACCTCGATCCTGAAGAAGCTGGTCAACGCATGACTCTGGACACCGTCAAGCACGCCGCCGAGACCCCGGACGTCGAGCAGCCCTGGAAGGAGCTCGGCCTCAAGGAGGACGAGTACGCGCGCATCCGGGAGATCCTCGGCCGCCGCCCGACCGGTGCCGAGCTCGCCATGTACTCGGTCATGTGGTCCGAGCACTGCTCGTACAAGAGCAGCAAGGTCCACCTGAAGCAGTTCGGCGACAAGGTCCCCGCCAACGACGCCATGCTGGTGGGCATCGGTGAGAACGCGGGCGTCGTCGACGTCGGCCAGGGGTACGCGGTCACCTTCAAGGTCGAGTCGCACAACCACCCCAGCTACATCGAGCCCTACCAGGGCGCGGCCACCGGCGTCGGCGGCATCGTCCGCGACATCCTCGCCATGGGCGCCCGCCCGGTCGCGGTCGTCGACCCGCTGCGCTTCGGCGCGGCCGACCACCCCGACACCAAGCGCGTGCTGCCCGGCGTCGTCGCGGGCATCGGCGGCTACGGCAACTGCCTGGGCCTGCCGAACATCGGCGGCGAGGTCGTCTTCGACGCCTGCTACCAGGGCAACCCGCTGGTCAACGCCGGCTGCATCGGCGTGATGAAGCACGAGGACATCCACCTCGCGAAGGCGTCGGGCCCGGGCAACAAGGTCATCCTGTACGGCGCCCGCACGGGCGGCGACGGCATCGGCGGCGTCTCGGTCCTGGCGAGTGAGACGTTCGAATCGACGGGTCCCGCCAAGCGGCCCGCCGTCCAGGTCGGCGACCCCTTCCAGGAGAAGCTCCTCATCGAGTGCACCCTGGAGATCTTCAAGGAGAAGCTCGTCGCGGGCATCCAGGACCTGGGTGGCGCGGGCCTGTCGTGCGCGACCTCGGAGCTGGCGAGCGCCGGTTCGGGCGGCATGCGCGTCGAACTGGACACCGTGCACCTTCGGGACTCCTCCCTCTCTCCCGAGGAAATCCTCATGAGCGAGTCGCAGGAACGCATGTGCGCGGTCGTCGAGCCGCGGCACGTCGACCGCTTCATGGAGATCTGCGAGAAGTGGGACGTCATCGCCACCGTCATCGGTGAGGTGACCGAGGGCTCCCAGTTGGAGATCTTCTGGCACGGCGAGCAGATCGTGGACGTGCCGCCGCGCACCGTCGCCCACGAGGGCCCGGTCTACCACCGGCCGTTCGCGCGCCCCTCCTGGCAGGACGCGCTCCAGGCCGACGACGCGGGCAAGCTGGCGCGTCCGCAGTCCGGCGCCGAGCTGAAGGACCAGGTCCTGAAGCTGGTCGCCTCCCCGAACCAGGCCTCCAAGTCCTGGATCACCGACCAGTACGACCGTTTCGTGCAGGGCAACACGGTGCTCGCGATGCCCGAGGACGCGGGCATGGTCCGGATCGACGAAGAGTCGAACCTGGGCGTGGCCATGGCGACCGACGGCAACGGCCGGTACGCCAAGCTCGACCCGTACACCGGCGCCCAGCTCGCGCTCGCCGAGGCCTACCGCAACGTGGCGGCCTCCGGCGCGAAGCCGCTCGCGATCTCGGACTGCCTGAACTTCGGCTCCCCCGAGGACCCGGACGTGATGTGGCAGTTCGCCGAGGCCACCCGTGGTCTCGCGGACGGCTGCCTCCAGCTCGGCACCCCGGTGACCGGCGGCAACGTCTCGCTCTACAACCAGACCGGTGAGACGGCGATCCACCCGACCCCGGTGGTCGCGGTGCTCGGCGTGATCGACGACGTGAACCGGCGCACCCCGATCGCGTTCGCCGAGGAGGGGCAGCTGCTCTACCTCCTCGGTGACACCCGCGAGGAGTTCGGCGGCTCGGCCTGGTCCCAGGTCATCCACGACCACCTGGGCGGTCTGCCGCCCAAGGTCGACCTGGACCGCGAGAAGCTGCTCGGCGAGATCCTGATCTCGGGCTCGCGCGACGGCATGATCGACGCCGCGCACGACCTGTCCGACGGCGGCCTCATCCAGGCCGTGGCCGAGTCCTGCCTCAAGGGCGGCAAGGGCGCGCGCCTGGTCGTGCCGGACGGGCTCGACGCCTTCACGTTCCTGTTCAGCGAGTCGGCCGGCCGCGCGATCGTGTCCGTGCCGCGCTCCGAGGAGCTGCGCTTCACCGACATGTGCGGCGCGCGCGGCCTTCCGGCGACCCGGATCGGTGTCGTGGACGGCGAATCCATCGACGTCCAGGGCGAGTTCACCCTGGAGCTGACCGAACTGCGCACGGCCCACGAGGCGACCATCCCCGCCCTGCTGGCCTAGTACGCGCCAACTCCTCGGCCCCGTACCTCAGTTGATGAGGTACGGGGCCGAAGTGCGTTCAGGCGTCGACGAGTTGCCCGGTCTCCACTGGGGCTGTGGCCACCGGCCGGGTCTCGGCGGGGAGGCGGGCGGCCAGGACGGCGGCGACCGCCATGATCCCGGCCGCGACCAGGAAGACCACGTCCAGCGCGGAGATGAAGCCGTGCACGGCGGTGTCGCGGGCGGCGCCGGTCAGGTGGGCGAGGGTGCTGGTCGAGCCGCCCGGCACCTTCGTCTCGTACACCCGGCTGAGCAGGGTGCCGAAGACGGCCGCGCCAAGGGCGTTCCCCAGCGTCTGGAAGAACCGGATGCTGGTGGTCGCGATGCCCAACTGGTGGGCGGGGGCGGCGTTCTGGACGTACGGGATGAGCTGGCCTATGAGCAGGCCGAACCCGCAGCCCATGAGGAGGAGCGCACCCCGGATCTGCCACAGCGAGGTGCCGGCGTCGAGGGTGGCGAGCAGGGCGAGCGCGAGGGCGGAGGCGACGGTGCCGGTCAGCACGAAGGTCTTCATCCGCCAGCCGCGGTCGGTGAGCCTGCCCGCCGCGAGGCCGACGGCGGTCATGCCCAGCGCCATCGGGATGAGGTAGAGCCCGGAGGCCGCGGGGGCGAGGCCGCGCACCGCCTGGAGGTAGATCATGACGTAGACCAGCGCGCCCATCATCGCGGCGCCGACCAGCCCCTGGATGGCGAACCCGTACCGCAGTTGGGGCACCTTGAACATCGAAAGCGGCAGGACCGGCTCGGCGGCGGTGCTCTGGCGGCGCAGGAACAGCGCGAGCGAGAGGACACAGGCCACGATCAGGCCCAGGATCTCGGGCGAGCCCCAGGCGTACTGCTTGCCGCCCCAGCTCGTCATCAGGAGCAGGCTGCTGGTGAACGCGGCGGCCAGCGCCGCGCCGAGGTAGTCGATGCGGTGGCGGACCGGGGAGATGGGGAGCTTCAGTACGAGGACGGCGCCGATCAGCGCGGCGATGCCGAGCGGCAGGTTGATGTAGAAGATCCAGCGCCAGTCGGCGTGGTCCGCGAGGGTGCCGCCGATCCAGGGGCCGATCGCCATGCCGGTGCCCCCGACGATCCCGCCGACACCGCTCGCCTTGCTGCCGCCCTTGCCGTCCGGGCCCTTGAGCTGGGCGAGTACGACCATGGTGACGCTCATCAGTCCGCCGCCGCCGAGGCCCTGGAGGGCGCGGGCCGCGATCAGTTCGGCCATCGACTGGGCGGCGCCGCACAGCGCGGAGCCGAGCAGGAAGGTGGCGACGGCGCCGACGAAGACCTTCTTCGCGCCGAGGCTGTCGCAGAGCTTCCCGTACAGGGGCAGCGCCGCGGCCGAGGCGAGCGCGAACGCGCTGATCAGCCAGGGGATCTTGTCGACTCCGTGCGCCGGGTCGAGATCACGGGCGATGGGCACGGTGGCCGCCGACACGATGTTCATGTCGAGCACGGCGAGCAGGATCGTGGCGATGCAGACGACCATCCCGATCAGGGTCTGGGCCTTGGTCATCAGGGGCCGAGTGGGGTCCGTGGCCTGGGTGTTGGCGCTCTTCACGGTCTTGGTGCTCGTCATGGTCTTCGTCATGGGCACCACCATGGACCAGAAAATGTACTGGGTCAATCTTTCATCCCAGATTAAATTTCATCCTGGTACAGTGATCTGCATGACTGCTGGTGAGGGGCTGCGCGAGCGCAAGAAGCGGGAGACCGCGACGCGGATCTGGCGCACCGCGCTCGACCTGTTCACCGAGCGCGGCTTCGACCACGTCTCGGTGGCGGAGATCGCCGCCGCGGCCGACGTGTCGAAGATGACCGTCTTCAACTACTTCGGCACGAAGGAAGACCTGGTCACCGCGCCGATGATGAACCACGTCGGCGATGTCGTACGGGCCGTGCGCGAGCGCGCGTCCGGTGAGTCGGCCGTGGCCGCCGTGCGCCGCCAGTTCCTGGAGATGATCGAGCTGCGCGACCCGTCGGTCGGCCTCAACGACGACCCGCGCTCCCTCCAGGCCCGCCAGCTCATCCAGAACACACCGGTGCTGCTCCAGCGCGCCTCCCTCGCCTTCGGTGAGGCGCAGCGGGAACTCGCCGAGCTGCTCGCCGCGGAGGGCGGCGACCCGATGCTCGCCGCCGTCGCGGCCGCCCAGCTGACCGGCGCCCGCAACGCGCTGATCAACGAGCACCACCGCCGCATCCTCGGCGGGGAGTCCGCGCGCTGGGTCGCCACCGATGCCGCGGACCGTGCCGAGCGGGCGTTCGCGCAGGTCGAAAACGGTCTGGGGAGCTATCCCGGCCCGGCGTAGGCTCGGTTTCATGCCCCCGGCCAAGAAGCGTGCCCGCAAGTACGACCCGGCGAAGACCCGGGCCGCCGTCCTCGCCCAGTTCGGCCACGTACGCCGAGCCGTCGGCACGCTCACGCCCGAGCAGCTCGCCCGGCCCACCCGGCTCGGCGACTGGACGGTGCGCGAGCTCGCCGTGCACCACACGATGGCGCTCGGCATGCTGGATCGCCACCTCGCCGAGGACGAGCCGCCGGCGCAGGAGGTCGTGCTGCTCGACTGGCCGTTCCGCACCGCGGACGTGGGTGGCCAAGTGGCCGACGGGACAAGGGAGTTGGCGGCCTCCGTCGCCGATCTCGACGCGCTCTTCGAGCAGCGGGCGGCCCGCGCCGAGGAACTCTTCGCGGCCACCCCCGACACCCGGCTCATGCCGACCCGGTTCGGCGCGATGACCTTCGCCGACGTCCTGGTGACCCGGACCGTCGAACTCGTCGTCCACACCGACGACTTGAATGACGCGCTGCCCGAACTCGGCGTCCCCTACGACCGGCAGGCGCTCGCCACGTGCACCAGGCTGCTCGCCGACGCGCTCGCCGTGAAGGCGCCCGGCGGCTCGGTCGAGGTGCGGATCCCGCCGTACGCGGTGGTGCAGTGCGTGGCCGGCCCCAAGCACACCCGGGGCACCCCGCCGAACGTCGTCGAGACCGACCCGCTCACCTGGATCCGGCTCGCCACCGGCCGGACGGGATGGGCCGAGGCGCTGGACTCGGCGAAGGTCGCGGCGAGCGGCGAGCGGGCGGACCTGGCGGCGGTGCTGCCGGTGATGTCGTGATGGCGTAGCGGCGTGATGGCATGGCGTAGCGGTACGTACATCGCGGTCGCGCAGCTGCCGAGCCCGGTGCCGTAGCCGCACCTACGCCGACGTCGTGGCCGTACATACGCCCACCCACGCGGAACCGGGCCCCCGCCCGCCCCGTCCCATCCGCATGGGAAAGCCCAGCCGCAAGCTCAGCACCACCACGGCCGTCCTCGCCGGGCTGCTCGCCGTCTCGGCCTGCGACACGGACCCCGGGCGACCCCAGCCCCCGAGGGAGCGCGTGCTGCGGAGCGCCGAACCGGACGCACCCCTCACCACCACCCGGTGGACCGTGAACGGACTCCTCGACGCGGACGTCACCCGGCCCCTCCCGGACGGCACCGCCGGCCGGGCGTATCTGACCTTCGGCAAGGACGGGCAGGTGCAGGGCAACGCCGGGTGCAATGCGGTCCGCGGTGCGGCGACGGTCTCCGCGGACGAGCACACCGTCACCTTCGGCCCTCTCGGCTCCACGCGGATGATGTGTGCGGGCCCCGAGATGCAGCTCGAACAGGCCGTTCTGGGCGTTCTCCGGGGCAAGGTCGGCTATCGCCTGGACCACCGCACGCTGATCCTCACCGCCACCCCGGGCGGCAAGGGCCTGTCCGCGACCTCGGGCTGAGCGCGGGAGCGCCCTCACGCAGCGCGCACGCGCCCCTACCGGCCGCCCTTCCCGACTCCGGGCGTGAAGCGAACTCCGTCACACTCGCACCGTTCGCACATCCGCCGTCGCAAGCACGCGCAAACATCGCGACCGGTCCAGGCACACCCGGGCCCACCTGCACGGACGTGTCCGAGGGGCCGACAGGGACTCGCCGCGAGGGGGCGAGGCGCGAAAGCTACAAATGCGGGCAGGGTGCCCGGCTGTCCGTATCCCCAATTCGGACCAGTGGTCGATCTCGCCTACACTCGGTGGCGTGCCACGTGGTGACGGACGACTCAACCACGACCTGCTCCCCGGTGAGAAGGGCCCCCAGGACGCTTGCGGCGTCTTCGGTGTCTGGGCTCCGGGTGAAGAGGTCGCGAAGCTCACTTACTTCGGGCTCTACGCCCTCCAACATCGGGGCCAGGAATCCGCGGGCATCGCGGTCAGCAACGGCTCCCAGATCCTCGTCTTCAAGGACATGGGACTTGTCTCCCAGGTCTTCGACGAGACCTCGCTCGGTTCCCTCCAAGGTCATATCGCGGTCGGTCACGCCCGCTACTCGACCACCGGTGCCTCCGTGTGGGAGAACGCTCAGCCGACTTTCAGGGCGACCGCCCACGGCTCGATCGCGCTCGGCCACAACGGCAACCTGGTGAACACCGCGCAGCTCGCGGAGATGGTCGCCGAGCTGCCCAAGGAGAACGGCCGGGCCACCCAGCTCGCCGCCACCAACGACACCGACCTGGTCACCGCGCTGCTCGCGGGCCAGACGGACGACGACGGCAAGCCGCTGACCGTCGAGGAAGCGGCCGCCAAGGTCCTGCCTCAGGTCCAGGGAGCCTTCTCGCTGGTCTTCATGGACGAGCAGACGCTGTACTGCGCCCGTGACCCGCAGGGCATCCGCCCGCTGGTGCTCGGCCGCCTGGAGCGCGGCTGGGTCGTCGCATCGGAGAGCGCCGCGCTCGACATCTGCGGCGCCAGCTTCGTCCGCGAGATCGAGCCGGGTGAGCTCGTCGCCATCGACGAGAACGGCCTGCGCACCTCCCGATTCGCAGAAGCGAAGCCCAAGGGCTGTGTCTTCGAGTACGTCTACCTGGCGCGCCCGGACACCGACATCGCCGGCCGGAACGTCTACCTCTCCCGAGTGGAGATGGGCCGGAAACTCGCCAAGGAAGCACCGGTCGAGGCCGACCTGGTGATAGCGACTCCGGAGTCCGGCACCCCCGCCGCGATCGGATACGCGGAGGCCAGCGGCATCCCGTACGGCTCGGGCCTGGTGAAGAACGCCTACGTCGGCCGTACGTTCATCCAGCCCTCGCAGACCATCCGCCAGCTCGGCATCCGGCTCAAGCTGAACCCGCTGAAGGAAGTCATCCGGGGCAAGCGCCTGGTGGTCGTCGACGACTCGATCGTCCGCGGCAACACCCAGCGCGCCCTGGTGAAGATGCTCCGCGAGGCGGGCGCCGCCGAGGTCCACATCCGGATCTCGTCGCCGCCGGTGAAGTGGCCCTGCTTCTTCGGCATCGACTTCGCGACCCGCGCGGAGCTGATCGCCAACGGCATGACCATCGAGGAGATCGGCACGTCCCTGGGCGCCGACTCGCTCTCGTACATCTCGACCGACGCGATGATCGAAGCGACGACGATCCCCAAGGACGACCTCTGCCGCGCCTGCTTCGACGGCGTGTACCCGATGGAGCTCCCCGACCCCGAGCTGCTTGGCAAGCAGCTCCTGGAGTCCGAGCTGGCGTCCGGCCCCGCCGCGACCGCGGCAGCCGACGCCCTGCGCCGCCCGTAAAACCCTGCAGTACGACACGAAAGTTCTCCAGAGACATGTCTGAGACCACTGGTGCCAGCTACGCAGCCGCGGGCGTCGACATCGAGGCGGGCGACCGCGCCGTCGAGCTGATGAAGGAGTGGGTGAAGAAGACGAAGCGCCCCGAGGTCCTGGGCGGCCTCGGCGGATTCGCCGGACTCTTCGACGCCTCGGCCCTCAAGCGCTACGAGCGCCCGCTGCTCGCCTCCGCCACCGACGGCGTCGGCACGAAGGTCGACCTCGCCCGCAAGATGGGCGTGTACGACACCATCGGGCACGACCTCGTCGGCATGGTCGTGGACGACCTGGTCGTGTGCGGCGCCGAGCCGCTGTTCATGACCGACTACATCTGCGTCGGCAAGGTCCACCCCGAGCGGGTCGCGGCCATCGTGAAGGGCATCGCCGAAGGCTGTGTCCTGGCGGGCTGCGCGCTGGTCGGCGGCGAGACCGCCGAGCACCCGGGCCTGCTCGGCCCCGACGACTTCGACGTCGCGGGCGCCGGCACCGGCGTCGTCGAGTACGACCAGCTCCTGGGCGCCGACCGCATTCGCGAGGGCGACGCGGTCATCGCCATGGCGTCCTCCGGTCTTCACTCGAACGGGTACTCACTCGTCCGGCACGTGGTGTTCGACCGGGCCAAGATGACCTTGGACCAGCACGTCGAGGAGTTCGGCCGCACGCTCGGCGAGGAGCTCCTGGAGCCCACCAAGATCTACTCGCTGGACTGCCTGGCGCTGACCCGCACCGCCGAGGTGCACGGTTTCAGCCACATCACCGGCGGCGGTCTTGCCAACAACCTGGGCCGGGTCATCCCCGACCACCTGCACGCCACGGTCGACCGCTCGACCTGGACGCCGGGCGCGGTCTTCGACCTCGTCGGCACGGCGGGCAACGTCGAGCGGCTCGAACTGGAGAAGACGCTCAACATGGGCGTCGGCATGATGGCGATCGTCCCCGAGGCCTCGGTGGACGTGGCGCTCCAGACCTTCGCGGACCGGGGCGTGGACGCCTGGGTCGCCGGCGAGATCGTCGAGCGGGGCGACCACCGCGACGGCGCCGAGCTGACCGGTGACTATTCCAAGTAAGCCGCTACAGGCAGCACGAAACCCGGTCGGGGGCGAAGGCCCCGGACCGGGTCGGTGTGCTCAGAGCAGCGAAGAGAAGCGTTGCTGCGAAAGCGGGATCAGCGAAGTCAAGCGCCGCGGCGCTGCGACGACGGACCGGACTCTTCGTCCTCGTCGTCGTCATTCCCGTACAGATCCGCATAGCGGGCGTACGGGTCGTCGTCCTCGTCGTCCTCCAGTGGCTCCGCGTTCGGCGGTTGGCTCACTGTCGGGTTCGGAGTAGATGCGCCCAGCTCGTTGGCCAGACGCGACAGGTCAGTCCCGCCGCTGCTGTACTTCAGCTGGCGGGCGACCTTCGTCTGCTTGGCCTTTGCCCGGCCGCGCCCCATGGCTCGACCCCCTCGGTGACGGGGCTCGACGGCCCCAGAGTCTTGACACGCGTTCATGATCCGGAACGGACTCTCCGTAGAGAGACCGCGTCCGTAGGGCTTCAACGGTACCTGCTTCCGCGGCCATACGGTACGCCGCCCGCATGACGCGCCACTTGGCAGAACCAACAAAGCGCCCTGTCCTCGCTGGTCAACCGCGATTTTAACCTCTTCTTGGCGCCCGACCCGCCGACCGGCGTGAGGCATGTCTCTCAGCGCGGCCGACGGGTCCTTGGGGGGCTCAGTGTTGACGTGCCTCCGCCATGCGCTGTTCGGCGATCCGGTCGGCCGCGGCGGCCGGCGGAATGCCGTCTTCCTTCGCACGAGCGAATATGGCCAGCGTGGTGTCGAAGATCTTCGAGGCCTTCGCCTTGCAGCGGTCGAAGTCGAAGCCGTGGAGCTCGTCGGCCACCTGGATCACGCCACCCGCGTTCACGACGTAGTCGGGTGCGTACAGGATCGCGCGGTCCGCGAGGTCCTTCTCCACACCTGGGTGCGCGAGCTGGTTGTTGGCCGCGCCGCACACCACCTTCGCGGTGAGCACCGGCACGCTCGTGTCGTTCAGGGCGCCGCCCAGCGCGCACGGGGCGTAGATGTCCAGGCCCTCGGTGCGGATCAGCGCCTCGGTGTCGGCGGCGACGGCGACCTCGGGGTGCAGGTCGGTGATGGTGCGCACCGACTCCTCGCGCACGTCCGTGATCACGACCTCGGCGCCGTCCGCGAGCAGGTGCCCGACGAGGTGGCGGCCGACCTTGCCGACGCCCGCGACGCCGACCTTGCGGCCGCGCAGCGTCGGGTCGCCCCACAGGTGCTGGGCCGAGGCCCGCATGCCCTGGAACACGCCGTACGCGGTGAGCACGGACGAGTCGCCCGCACCGCCGTTCTCGGGGGAGCGGCCGGTCGTCCACTGGCAGGTGCGCGCCACGACGTCCATGTCGGCGACGTAGGTGCCGACGTCGCAGGCCGTCACGTAGCGCCCGCCGAGCGAGGCCACGAACCGGCCGTAGGCGAGCAGCAGTTCTTCGGTCTTGATCGTCTCGGGATCGCCGATGATCACGGCCTTGCCGCCGCCGTGGTCGAGCCCGGCCATGGCGTTCTTGTACGACATTCCGCGCGACAGGTTGAGCGCGTCGGCGACGGCCTCGGCCTCGGTCGCGTACGGGTAGAAGCGCGTACCGCCCAGGGCCGGGCCCAGGGCGGTGGAGTGGATGGCGATGACGGCCCTGAGCCCGGTGGCTCGGTCCTGGCACAGCACGACCTGCTCGTGTCCGCCCTGGTCGGAGCGGAAGAGGGTGTGCAGTACGTCATCGGCTCCGGTCACATCGGTCACGGTGGTGACTCCCAAGTACGAAGCGGCGGTTGACGGCCCGCCTGCGGGTGGGGCAGGCCTGGTTCGGGAGCAGGTTAAGTCCTACGCGCCCGTAGATCAGGCGCAGTGCTGAGGATCACCCCCACCAGGAGCACAGGGGCGCGTGCCCGTGGGACGATGCGGGGCATGGCGGTGGTGTCCTCGGTGATCGTTCCGTACGCGTCCTACCTGCGGGTGTACGAGCCCCTTGCCGCCTTTCCCGAACCCGAGCGCGGCCACTGGCAGCGCTACGCCGAGCGCGGGCGCACCCCAGGAGCCCAGGACGAACTCCGGCGCGCGCTGGCCGACTTGGTGCCCACCCCGCCCGTCCCGGTGCCCGTGCACGAGAGCGGGGACGCTTTCGTGGCGGAGGTCGACGGGGTGGTGTGCGTGTGCCCCTGGCGGACCCGGCTGCGCGGCTGGCAGGCCCTGGAGGGCCTCGCGGGCCAGTTCCCCGAGCCGGTCCTGGACGCGCTGCTGCCTCCGGTGGTGCGCAGGCAGGCCGAGGCGGACTACGAGCGCTGGCGGGAGCGGAACCCGGACGCCCGGCCGTGGATCTTGACGAGTGTTTGGCACATTCCTGTGAGCTGGTTCACGGTCTTTTCGGGCGAAGAGCGCGAGTATGCACCGGGTGAGGGTGCGACCGCGCCCGTGCTGCGCTACCGCACCCCGATGGTCCAGGCCCGCCGTCGCCTCGCGAGGGCGCTGCGGACGCTGCGGGACCACATCGACGAGGGGCCGCTGACCGAGGGCCTGGTGGACGTCGGGCGCTGGCTGGAGGAATTCCATCCGCGCTCGCTGGTCGAGCTGGACTACGGCGGCCTCGTGCACGCCCTCTCGCACGACAGCCTGGAGGCGGACCGCTCGGCGGCCGACGTGGCCGAGGGGATCGCCGCGCTGCGGGCCGGCGACGACGCCGGCGCGGAGGAGGCGTACGGCCGCTTCACGGAGCGCTGGCGGGCCGTCAAGGAACGCCGGATGGCCAACTGAGGTCTCCCGGCCGGTCCCGAGGGGCCTTCGGAGGGGCCGACGGGGGGTCTTCATGAGGCCATCCGTGGGATCTTCGGGAGCCTTCCGGGGGGCCTTCGCGGGATCTCCGCAGGACGTAGGTCCTGATCCGGGCCTTTGCCCTAAGCGTGACGGACCGCACTTATCTCACCCTTGCGCCCAGACCCCACCCTCGTGCCAAAATAGGACAAGGGGTCCGGGGAGGATCCCTTCCGCCCAACTAAGGGCGGATTGCTCGGTATTGCTTGCTATGGGGGGTCTGACGACTCCTGATCGCTCTGTGACTGATCGTCACTGTGGCGTGACTGTCCGCTATGGCATGGTCCATCGGCTTCCGTCGCTGATGAACACCTGGGAGGGCAATTCCATCGGTTTGGCCGACGTGGCTGGACGGATGGTGTAGTTGTAGTGCCGAGGACAAGCCGTTCGTCCTATAACCGACTCGGCTCGCGTCCGCCATTTCGGGCAACGCGGGTCAAGGTGCAGAATTTAGAGGAAAGAACCGAGAAGGTTCGGTTCTCCCGAGGAGGCCGCTCATGACCGCTCGCACCCCTGATGCCGAGCCGCTGCTGACCCCGGCTGAGGTTGCCACGATGTTCCGCGTGGACCCGAAGACGGTGACCCGCTGGGCCAAGGCCGGCAAGCTCACGTCCATCCGCACGCTGGGTGGGCATCGCCGGTACCGCGAGGCAGAGGTCCGCGCACTGCTGGCGGGTATTCCGCAGCAGCGCAGCGAGGCCTGAACAACACCCCAATAATCCGGGCCATCCGGGGCCCCCACCCCGACCCGGCCCGCCTATAGCTCCACATGACGCCCAGCCCGCCCCAACGGGCTGCGTCATTGATCGCGCTGGACTCCGCCGGGTCCAGCGCGATCTTTTTATGTCCGGCCTTGTCCGGCACTTCCGGCAGCTCCCCGGGGCCCGTCGCGAGCGCTCCGGAGGGGGGCCTTCCGTCGGCTCCGTGGCCCCACCCCCCAGGGTGGTGCAATTGCACATATTAAATCGGGGCGTTGTATGGGGTGCGTAAGTTCAGTCGTTCCGGAAACTCATTCCGTGACTCCCGTCA
This sequence comes from Streptomyces sp. NBC_00212, assembly GCF_045206365.1. Lineage (NCBI taxonomy): Bacteria > Bacillati > Actinomycetota > Actinomycetes > Kitasatosporales > Streptomycetaceae > Streptomyces > Streptomyces sp. NBC_00212. Next base: position 4,148,917 of record NZ_CP108115.1, on the reverse strand, counting down.
CACCGTCAAGAGCCGTCCATTCAGAGCCTCCCACCGCGCGGGCGGCCATCGGCCCGCCATAGGTCACCGGTTGGGGGGACTTTCGTCCTCGGGGCGCGCGGGCTCGGCGACCTCCATGGCGAGCCTCAGGAGCCGATGGCAGACCGCGCAGTGGCGGGTGAGGTGGCGGTAGCCCAGAGCGGCCGACAGGTGGGCGCGCAGCAGCGCCCGCGTCTCGTGCCTCGACGACGCCGTCATGCACCACCTCCTGGGACGGAGCCCCCGTTTCCCTCCCTTGCAGGGGTACCGGCGGCAGGTGCCCCCGTCAAGACGGCGAGAAGGCCCGGACTCTGGGGGAGCCGGGACCGGGCCGAGCGGCGGAGTTCCTGAGGCGCGGGGCGCCGACAAACCCGCAGGGCGTGCATCCGGCACAAAACACCGGAGCCTGCATCCGGCGAGGGATGCGGGCTCGGAGGCGGCGGCGGTCCTGACGGGATTTGCTGTGTATGTTCGCGGCTCCGCCGCGGGGCGCGGCCTCCGGGGGCTGCACCTGACAAACACCGGAGCCCGCATCCGGTGAGGGATGCGGGCTCCGGTTCTACTGCGGTCCTGACGGGATTTGAACCCGCGGCCTCCACCTTGACAGGGTGGCGAGCACTCCAAACTGCTCCACAGGACCTTGTTTCGCAGCCCGTTGGTGCTTGGCTGCGAATGAGACTGTACAGCAGGTCAGCGGGTCAGGTCGAACTCACTCACAGCGATAGCCGCGCTACGGCGCAGCCGCGTCGATCGCCTTCACGATCCGCTTGTCGGAGACCGGGAACGCCGTGCCGAGCGCGTGCGCGAAGTAGCTCACCCGCAGCTCCTCGATCATCCAGCGGATGTCCAGGACCTGCTGCGGAACGGGCCGCCCCTGCGGCAACTGCTCAAGGAGCCACGCGTACTCGTCCTGCATCTCGTGGACCTTCTCCATGCGCGTGGTGTCGCGCTGGACGGCCGTCGGCATCTGCTGGAGCCGGCGGTCCACCGCGACCAGGTAGCGCATCAGGTCGGCAAGCCGCCTGAGGCCGGTCTTCGTCACGAAGCCGGGCGGCACGAGGGCCGCCAGCTGGTTCCGTACGTCCGTGACGTTGTTGACCAGGGTCAGGCTGTTCGTGGCCTTCAGGCGGCGCTCACAGGCCTGCCAGGCGGCCAGGATCTGCTGGACCTGGCCGACCGTGCGCACCGTCGCGTCCACCAGGTCCGCGCGGACCTTGTCGTACAGCTTGCGGAACGATTCCTCGTCCCACGCCGGGCCGCCGTGGTCCGCGATCAGCTTGTCCGCCGCCGCCGTCGCGCAGTCGTCGAAGAGCGCCTGGATCGAGCCGTGCGGATTGCGGGACAGGGCGAGCTTCTGCTGGTTGGTCAGCTTGTCCGAGGCGAACTTGGCCGGGTTCACCGGGATGTTCAGGAGGATCAGCTTCCGGGTGCCGCGCCACATCGCCTGCTGCTGCTCGGCCTCGGTGTCGAAGAGCCGTACCGAGACGCTCTCGCCCGCGTCCACCAGCGCCGGGAACGCCTTCACGGGCTGGCCGGCCCTGCGCGTCTCGAAGACCTTGGTCAGGGTGCCGATCGTCCAGTCCGTGAGGCCCGAGCGCTCGATGGACTCGCCCGAGGGCCCGGCGGTCGCCGCGGCGGCCTTGGAGAGGGCCTGACGGGCCTTCGGGCGCAGCTGGAGCTTGAGCGCCTCCAGGTCCTTGTCCTCGGCGAGGTTGCGGCGCCGCTCGTCGACGATCCGGAACGTGATCTTGAGGTGGTCCGGTACGCGGGTGAGGTCGAAGTCGTCGGCCGTGACCGGGACGCCCACCATGCGCTGGAGCTCGCGGGCGAGGGTGACCGGCAGCGGCTCCTGCAAGGGGACGGCCCGCTCCAGGAACTTCGCGGCGTAGTTCGGCGCCGGTACGTAGTGGCGGCGGATCGGCTTCGGGAGCGAGCGGATCAGCTCCGTGACGACCTCCTCGCGCAGGCCCGGGATCTGCCAGTCGAAGCCCTCGTCGGTGACCTGGTTCAGGACCTGGAGCGGCACGTGCACGGTCACGCCGTCCGCGTCCGCGCCCGGCTCGAACTGGTAGGTCACCCGGAACTTCAGCGGGCCCTGGCGCCACGAGTCCGGATAGTCGTCCTTGGTGACGGCCCCGGCCTTCTCGTTGATGAGCATCTCGCGCTCGAAATCGAGGAGTTCGGGCTCGTCGTGCTTCTTGTGCTTCCACCAGGAGTCGAAGTGCGCGCCGGACACGACGTGTTCGGGCACCCGCTGGTCGTAGAAGTCGTACAGCGTCTCGTCGTCCACCAGGATGTCGCGGCGGCGGGCGCGGTGCTCCAACTCCTCGACCTCGGTGAGGAGTTTGCGGTTGTCCGAGAAGAACTTGTGGTGCGTGCGCCAGTCGCCCTCGACCAGCGCGTTGCGGATGAACAGCTCGCGGGACGCCTCGGCGTCGATGCGGCCGTAGTTGACCTTCCGGTTGGCCACGATCGGCACGCCGTACAGCGTCACGCGCTCGTACGCCATCACCGCGGCCTGGTCCTTCTCCCAGTGCGGCTCGCTGTAGGTGCGCTTGACCAGGTGCTGGGCGAGCGGCTCGATCCACTCGGGCTCGACCTTCGCGTTCACCCGGGCCCACAGGCGGGACGTCTCGACCAGCTCCGCCGACATCACGAGCTTGGGCTGCTTCTTGAACAGCGCCGAGCCCGGGAAGATCGCGAACTTGGCGCTGCGGGCGCCCAGGTACTCGTTCTTGTCGGTGTCCTTGAGCCCGATGTGCGAGAGCAGGCCGGCCAACAGCGAGGTGTGGACGGACTGTTCGGGCGCGTCCTCCTCGTTGAGGTGGATGCCCATGGTCTTGGCGACCGTACGCAGCTGCGAGTAGATGTCCTGCCACTCGCGGATCCGCAGGAAGTTCAGGTACTCCTGCTTGCACATCCGGCGGAAGCTGGAGGAGCCGCGCTCCTTCTGCTGCTCGCGTACGTACCGCCACAGGTTGAGGTAGGCGAGGAAGTCGGACGTCTCGTCCTTGAAGCGGGCGTGCTGCTGGTCGGCCTGCGCCTGCTTCTCGCTCGGGCGCTCGCGCGGGTCCTGGATGGACAGCGCGGCCGCGATGACCATGACCTCGCGGACACAGCCGTTGCGGTCGGCCTCCAGGACCATGCGGGCAAGGCGCGGGTCCACGGGAAGCTGGCTCAGCTTGCGGCCCTGCTGCGTGAGCCGCTTCTTCGGATCCTTCTCGGAAGGGTCCAACGCGCCCAGTTCTTGCAGGAGTTGGGCGCCGTCGCGGATGTTGCGGTGGTCCGGCGGGTCGATGAAGGGGAACTTCTCGATGTCGCCGAGGCCGGCCGCCGTCATCTGCAGGATGACGGACGCCAGGTTCGTACGGAGGATCTCCGCGTCGGTGAACTCGGGCCGGGTGACGAAGTCGTCCTCGCTGTACAGCCGGATGCAGATGCCGTCGCTGGTGCGGCCGCAGCGGCCCTTGCGCTGGTTGGCGCTGGCCTGGCTGACCGGCTCGATCGGCAGGCGCTGCACCTTGGTGCGGTGGCTGTAGCGCGAGATGCGGGCCGTGCCCGGGTCGATGACGTACTTGATGCCGGGGACGGTCAGCGAGGTCTCGGCGACGTTGGTCGCCAGCACGATCCGGCGGCCGCTGTGCTGCTGGAAGACGCGGTGCTGCTCGGCGTGCGACAGACGCGCGTACAACGGCAGAACCTCCGTGAACCGGAGGTTCTTCTTGATCAGCGCGTCCGCGGTGTCGCGGATCTCGCGCTCGCCGGACAGGAAGACCAGGATGTCGCCCGGGCCCTCCGACTGGAGCTCGTCCACGGCGTCGCAGATCGCCGTGATCTGGTCGCGGTCGCTGTCGTCGGAGTCCTCTTCGAGGAGCGGCCGGTAGCGGAGCTCGACCGGGTACGTACGGCCGCTGACCTCGACGATCGGGGCGTCCCCGAAGTGCCGCGAGAACCGCTCCGGGTCGATGGTCGCCGAGGTGATGACGACCTTCAGGTCGGGCCGCTTCGGCAGCAGCTGGGCGAGGTAGCCGAGCAGGAAGTCGATGTTCAGGGACCGCTCGTGGGCCTCGTCGATGATGATCGTGTCGTAGCCGCGCAGCTCGCGGTCCGTCTGGATCTCGGCGAGCAGGATGCCGTCGGTCATCAGCTTCACGAACGTCGCGTCCTGGTCGACCTGGTCGGTGAACCGGACCTTCCAGCCGACCGCCTCGCCCAGCGGGACCTTGAGCTCCTCCGCGATCCGGTCCGCGACCGTGCGGGCCGCGATCCTGCGGGGCTGGGTGTGCCCGATCATGCCGCGCACTCCGCGGCCCAGCTCCATGCAGATCTTGGGGATCTGGGTGGTCTTGCCCGAGCCGGTCTCACCCGCGACGATCACGACCTGGTGGTCGCGTATCGCCTCCAGGATCTCGTCCCGCTTCTGGCTGACCGGGAGCTGCTCGGGGTAGCTGACCTCGGGCATGCGGGCGGACCGCCGGGCGATGCGCTCGGCGGACTTCTGGGCCTCGGCCGCGATCTCGTCGAGCACGGCCTGCCGGGCCTCGGGCTTGCGGATGCGACGGGCGCCTTCGAGACGGCGGCCGAGGCGGTGGGCGTCGCGCAGCGAGGCCCCGTCGAGCAGCGTCTGGAGATCGGCGAAGGAAGTAGACATACCTGATTCAGGATCTCACCCGCCGAGGACGAGTGGCGAACGCATTTAGGCGCGCTCCGGAGCCCACCCGTACCATTTCGGGCATGCCCCGCTCCCGTGCCCCGCGCCGCCGCCTCACCGCGGCGCTGCTCATGGTGCTCGGAGTGCTCGCGGTGGCGCTGTGCGGGCCGGCCCCGACGGCTTCGGCCGCGCCCGGCGGCGTCCTGGTGAAGAAGGCATCGGCGCCCGCCTTCACGGACGGCTCGGCCGCGCCGGGCTGCAAGCAGGGTGGCTCGCACCAGGATTCCGACCCCGCGGCGCCGGTCCGGGCCCGCACCGCCCACGACCAGGCCCCGGTCCTGGAGGACCGCGTCGCCCCCGGCGCGCTGTGCGGCCTGTACGCGGCCCACCGCAACCCGCCGGTGCGCGGGCCCACGCTCAGCGCGCCCACCCCCGTCGAACTCTCGGTGCTCAGGGTCTAGACGCCGGTCCCGCCTCACGCGACCGCCGTCCCCTTTCCGTCTCTTCTCGTACGCGATTGCCGTACGCACCGGAGTTCCGCATGCCCAAGAGCACGAAGCCCAGCAAGAACAGCAAGCCGAGCAGGACCACCGCGAAGCCCGCCGCCAAGTCCCGCAAGCCGATCCTGATCGGGGTCGCCGCGGTGGCCGCCGCCGCGGTCCTCGGGATCGCCTCCTACCAGGCGACCTCCCCCGACGCGAAGCCCACCGTCAACGACTCCGCGTCCACCGCCGACCCGGCCGCGGGCGCCCACCCCGAGTTGGAGAAGCTGGCCCGCCGCGACGCCAAGGACCCGCTCGCCCAGGGCCGCGCGGACGCACCCGTCGTCATGATCGAGTACGCCGACTTCAAGTGCTCGTACTGCGGCAAGTTCGCCCGCGACACCGAGCCCGAGCTCGTGAAGAAGTACGTCGACAACGGCACCCTGCGCATCGAGTGGCGCAACTTCCCGATCTTCGGCGCCGAGTCGGAGGCGGCCGCGCGCGGGGCGTGGGCGGCCGGGCAGCAGGGGAAGTTCTGGCAGTTCCACGCGGCGGCGTACGCGGAGGGATCGAAGGAGAAGGGGTTCGGCGCGGGCCGCCTGAAGGAGCTCGCCAAGGAGGCCGACGTGCCGGACGCGGCCCGCTTCGCGACGGACCTCGACAGCGACGCGGCGAAGGCGGCCGTGAAGAAGGACCAGGACGAGGCGTACGGCCTCGGCGCCAGCTCCACCCCCTCCTTCCTCATCAACGGCACCCCCATCGCGGGCGCCCAGCCGATGGACGCGTTCGCGCAGGCCATCGAGGCCGCGGCGAAGGCGAAGAAGTGACCCCGAACATCGGTTACCTCGCCGCGTTCCTGGGCGGCCTCCTCGCCCTCCTCAGCCCGTGCAGCGCGCTGCTCCTGCCCGCGTTCTTCGCGTACTCGATCTCCAGCCGCACCAAGCTGCTCGCCCGCACCGGCATCTTCTACGCGGGCCTGGCCACCACCCTCGTCCCGCTGGGCGCGGCGGGTTCGTACGCGGGCCGGATCTTCTACGGCCACCGGGACCAGCTCGTCCTCTTCGGCGGCTGGCTGATCATCGCGCTCGGCGTCGCCCAGATCGTCGGCATGGGCTTCGCGAGCCGCCGCATGACGGAACTGTCCGGGAAGATCCTCCCCACGACCGCGCTGTCGGTGTACGCGCTGGGTGCGGTCTACGGCCTCGCCGGCTTCTGCGCGGGCCCGATCCTGGGCAGCGTCCTGACGGTGGCGGCGGTGAGCGGCAGCCCGGTCTACGGCGGCCTGCTGCTCGCGGTGTACGCCCTGGGCATGGCGGTCCCGCTCTTCCTCCTGGCCCTGCTCTGGGAGCGTTTCGAACTGGGCGGCCGCAAGTGGCTGCGCGGCCGGGTCCTGAAGGTGGCCCGCTTCGAACTCCACACGACGTCCTTGTTGTCAGGCCTGTTCTTCATCGCCCTGGGTGCCCTGTTCCTGGCGTACGACGGGGCGACGGCCCTGCCCGGCCTGCTGGACGTGGACGACTCGTACGCGGTGGAGGAGTGGACGAAGGGCATCGCGGACGCGGTCCCGGACTGGGCGCTGCTGACGGCGCTGGCCGCACTGGCAGCGGTCGTCCTGGGCGTACGGGGCTGGCGGGCGCGAACCCGGGAGCCGGAGGAGAGCTGAGGGGAGGGGGCCCGCTCGGGGGAGGCGGGCCCGCCCCAGATACAGCGAAAGCCCCGCCGGATCGGCGGGGCTTTCGGGTGGTGGCTGGGGCCGGGGTCGAACCGGCGACCTATCGCTTTTCAGGCGATCGCTCGTACCAACTGAGCTACCCAGCCACGTAGTCCACCGAAGTGAACTACAGCGGTCCTGACGGGATTTGAACCCGCGGCCTCCACCTTGACAGGGTGGCGAGCACTCCAAACTGCTCCACAGGACCAAGCTTGTGCGAGAACAAGTCTCGCACAGGATTGCGCGTGCCCCCAACGGGATTCGAACCCGTGCTACCGCCTTGAAAGGGCGGCGTCCTGGGCCACTAGACGATGAGGGCGTACCAGCTACTGCTCTGCTTCGTCTGTGCGTCCCAGAGGACGTGAGAAGCATGTGACTCCGCATTCCCCCGAAGGGTTCCGCTTCTCTTTCCCTCATTGCCTGAGGGGCGGACGGTCAAGCCCTGACCGGTGCTCTTGGGCACGACGTGACTGTACTACGCCACTCGGACGTGGGCCAAACCGAATAGCTGCGGCGGTTCAAGGTCGGTTCCCCTGGGGCAGATGGCGGCTGACCTCGGCCGTGGTCAGGCCCAGGCCGCCCAGGGTCACCTCGTCCCAGGCCTGGAGGTGGTGGGTGTTGCTGTCGAGGTAGAGGACCGAGGCGCGGACCTGCTCCGGTTCCTTGTTCTGCAGGGCGCGCAGGCCGCCGCCGCCCGTCGAGCCCTCGACCTTCAGGCGCGTGCCCCGCTTCATGACCTCCGTCTCGCGGCGGTGGAGGTGCCCGGCGAGGACCAGCGGGACCGTGCCGTCGGTCTCGCGCGCGGCGGCCGGTTCGTGGGTGACGGCGATGTCGGCCGGGGTGCCCGCGCGGGCCTGGGTGCGCAGGGCGGCGGCGAGCCGGCCCCCGGCCGCGCGTTCGGCGCCGTCGGGGTCGGTGTCCCCCGTCGAGCGGTCCGGGGTGAACTCGGGGTCGCCCATCCCCGCGATGCGTACGCCCGCGATCGTGACGGCCTGCCCGTCGTCCAGGACGTGCGTGTTCTTCAGGCCGGCGACGTAGCGCTGGGTCTCCGCCGAGTCGTGGTTGCCGCGCACCCAGACGTACGGGGCGCCGAGGTCGGGGATCGCGTCCAGGAACCGGTTCTCGGCGGTGCTGCCGTGGTCCATGGTGTCGCCCGAATCGATGATCACGCCGATCCGGTACTGGGTGACGAGCGAGGCGATGATGTGCCACGCGGCCGGGTTCAGATGGATGTCGGAGACGTGCAGGACGCGCAGGGTGGCCGGGTCCGGCTGGTAGGCGGGGAGGGTGGAGGCGGCGTCGTACAGCTTGGTGACGTTGGTGACGAGCTTCGCCAACTCCTGCTGGTAGACGCCGAATTCGGTCACGATGGAGCGCGCGTTGCCGACGACCTGCGGGGCCGAGGTGAGCAGCCCGGAGTACTTCGGCTCCATCACCGACTCCGGGTTCCAGGTCGCGTACGCGGAGAGGCCGCAGGCGGCGAGCAGGGCGAGGGAGAGGCCGCCCGCGGCGAGCGCGCGGCGGGGGCGGCGGTAGACGGCGAGGCCGAGCGCCATCGCGCCGGAGACGACCGCGACGCAGGAGCGCCAGGCCACGTCCCGGGTGCCGTGGCCGACGTCGCGGGCGATCTCCTGCTGGAGGCCGGAGATCCGCTCGGGGTGGCTGACCAGGGCCTGGGCGCGTTCGGGGTCGAGCCGGTCGACGTCGACGTCCAGGCGGAGCGGCGCGAGGTGCGAGCGCAGTTCCAGGGCGCCGAGCGGCGACACGTTGATCTTGGTGCCGCCGGTCAGGGAGGGCCGCAGGGTCATGGTGGTGTCCATGGGGCCCACGGGGGTGCGTACGTTGCCGACGATCAGGAGCCCGAGCCAGGCGCCGATCAGTACGACGCAGCACAGGCCCGCCGCCTGTGCCAGGGCCTGGCGAGTCGCGGACATGTGTCGCATTGGGGCCATATGCCCCCGCGGGCGGGTCGGTATGCCGATGCGTGACCGACAATGGCCGGGTGCTGGAGATGACGCGCGAGGAGTTCGAGGAACTGGTCGGCGAGGCGCTGGACCGGATCCCGCCGGAGCTGACGCGGCTGATGGACAACGTCGCGGTGTTCGTCGAGGACGAGCCGGCCGCCGACGACCCCGAGCTGCTCGGCCTCTACGAGGGAACCCCGCTCACCGACCGCGGCGAGTGGTACGCCGGGGTGCTCCCGGACCGGATCACCATCTACCGGGGCCCCACGCTGCGGATGTGCGCGACGCGCGAGGAGGTCGTCGCCGAGACGGAGGTGACGGTGGTTCATGAGATCGCCCACCACTTCGGCATCGACGACGAACGGCTGCACGCGCTCGGCTACGGGTGAGCCTCTGATGGCCGGTGGGTCCCTGTGCGCCCGCCCGGCCCCCTGATTCCGCTCGGACGGATGTCGGGCGCAAGCCGGGTGCGGCCCGGGCGTGTCCCCGGCGGGGGGCGGGGAGTTGGAACCTACGTCCCCACCGATCCCGTGTTCCGGAGGTGCCCCTGTGCGCCAGTTGACCACCCCTGTCCGCCTGGCCGAGCTGGCGGTGACCGTCCTGGTGCTCACGGCGTCGGCCGGCTGCATGAGCGTGAGCGACAACCAGGGCGGGCCGAAGCCGTCGGCGTCCGCCGGGCGGCACGGGGACGCGGCCAGGGCCGAGGAGGGCAAGGGCGGCCAGGGCGAGGGCAGGGGGCGTACCGGCAGGCACGACCCGAAGGCGCCGGGCAGTCCTTCCGAGTCGCCGAGCGCCAGCGGGTCGCCCGGGGCGCCGGGTGCGGCGGCCACGCCCTCGCCGGGCGCCCCGAAGCCGGGCGGCGGTCCAGGCCCGGCCAAGCCTCCGCAGGGCGGGCCCGCGCGGCCGTCGCCGTCGCCGAGCCACCCGGTGCCTCCGACCCCGCCCGCCTCGCCGTCGCCGAGCCCGGTGATCCCGAGCCCGCCGGCCTCGCCGTCGACGACTCCGGGGGCCGACACGCATACCAGCGCGCTGCGTGCCTACCAGGCTCCGATCGACCAGGAGCCGACGGCATCACCGCAGGTGGGACCGGTTTAGGGGGACTCGGTTTGCCTTAGGGGGGTGAGGGTGCGTATGGTAGTAGATCGTTTGATCCCATTGCCCGGCGCCGACACAGAAGAGCGCCGTGTGGCGCGTACTCTCCCTAGCCGTGGCTGACCGCATTGAGGCGGTCGAATTGCGAATTCACGGAGTTGACGGGCGCGTGCCGAGACTCCGGAAGGTTTCGCATTTCGCATGTCCATTTCCAGCACTGATCACTCCGTCCTGCCCGAGAACGAGAACAACGACTCCCTCGCGATCCGCGAGGACGACGTCGTCGAGGCCGTAGCGGCCACCGACGTCATCGAGGTCGTAGAGATCGTCGAGTCCGAGGCGGACGAGAACACCGAGCCCACCGTCACCTTCGCGGACCTCGGTCTGCCCGAGGGCGTCGTGCGCAAGCTCGCCCAGAACGGGGTGACCACCCCCTTCCCGATCCAGGCCGCGACCATCCCGGACGCCCTGGCCGGCAAGGACATCCTCGGCCGTGGCCGTACCGGCTCCGGCAAGACCCTCTCCTTCGGTCTGCCCACCCTGGCCGCGCTGGCCGGCGGGCACACCGAGAAGAAGAAGCCCCGCGCGATCATCCTCACGCCGACGCGTGAGCTCGCGATGCAGGTCGCGGACGCGCTCCAGCCGTACGGCGACGTGCTCGGCCTGAAGATGAAGGTCGTCTGCGGCGGTACGTCGATGAGCAACCAGATCTACGCCCTGGAGCGCGGCGTCGACGTCCTCGTCGCCACCCCGGGCCGTCTGCGCGACCTCATCAACCGCGGCGCCTGCTCGCTCGCCAACGTCCAGGTCGCCGTCCTCGACGAGGCCGACCAGATGTCCGACCTGGGCTTCCTGCCCGAGGTCACCGAGCTGCTCGACCAGATCCCCGGCGGCGGCCAGCGCATGCTCTTCTCCGCCACCATGGAGAACGAGATCAGCACGCTGGTCAAGCGCTACCTGACGAACCCCGTCACGCACGAGGTCGACAGCGCGCAGGGCAACGTCTCGACGATGACCCACCACGTCCTGGTCGTGAAGCCGAAGGACAAGGCGCCGGTCACGGCCGCCATCGCCGCCCGCAAGGGCCGCACGATCATCTTCGTCCGCACCCAGCTGGGCGCGGACCGCATCGCCGAGCAGCTCTGCGAGTCGGGCGTGAAGGCCGACGCGCTGCACGGCGGCATGACCCAGGGCGCCCGTACCCGCGTTCTTGAGGACTTCAAGAAGGGCTACGTCAACGCGCTCGTCGCCACCGACGTCGCCGCGCGCGGCATCCACGTCGACGGCATCGACCTGGTCCTCAACGTGGACCCGGCCGGTGACCACAAGGACTACCTGCACCGCTCGGGCCGTACCGCCCGCGCCGGCAAGTCCGGTGTCGTCGTGTCGCTCTCGCTGCCGCACCAGCGTCGCCAGATCTTCCGGCTGATGGAGGACGCGGGCGTCGACGCCTCGCGCCACATCATCCAGAGCGCCGGCGCGTTCGACCCGGAGGTCGCCGAGATCACCGGCGCCCGTTCGCTGACCGAGGTCCAGGCCGACTCCGCGAACAACTCGGCCAAGCAGGCCGAGCGCGAGGTCGCCGACCTCACCAAGCAGCTGGAGCGCCTGACGCGCCGGGCCGGTGAGCTCCGCGAGGAGGCCGACCGCCTGGTGGCCCGTGCCGCCCGCGAGCGCGGCGAGGACCCGGAGGCCGCGGTCGCCGAGGTCGCAGCCGAGGCCGAGGCCGAGGTCGCGGCTGCTGCCGCCGCCGCTGCCGTGCCGGTGCAGCAGGAGTCCCGCGAGGACCGCGGTGGCTTCCAGCGCCGTGACGACCGGGGCAACTTCGACCGCCGTGACAACCGTGGTGGAGACCGCGGTGGAGACCGCGGTGGTGACCGTGGCGGCTTCCAGCGCCGTGACGACCGTCCGTCCGGTGGCTTCCGCCGCGACGACCGCCCCTCGGGTGGTTTCCAGCGCCGCGACGACCGCCCCTCCGGCGGCTTCCGTCGCGACGACCGTCCGTCCGGTGGTTTCCGTCGTGACGACCGTCCGTCGGGTGGCTTCAACCGTGACGACCGCGGTGGCGACCGTGGCGGCTTCCAGCGCCGTGACGACCGTCCGTCCGGTGGTTTCCGTCGCGACGACCGTCCGTCGGGTGGCTTCAACCGTGGAGACCGCGGTGGTGACCGTGGCGGCTTCCAGCGCCGTGACGACCGTCCGTCCGGTGGTTTCCGCCGCGACGACCGTCCGTCGGGTGGCTTCAACCGTGACGACCGCGGTGGCGACCGTGGCGGCTTCAACCGCGGCGGCAGCGACCGTCCGTTCAACCGCGACCGTCGTGACGACCGCCCCTCGGGCGGCGGCTTCCGCTCCGGCGGCCACGACCGTCCGCAGGGCCGCCGTGACGACCACCGTGGTACCGGCACCAACACCGGTTCCTTCGGCCGCCGCGACGACAAGCCCCGCTGGAAGCGCAACGGCTAGTCCCGCTGCCTGACGGCTCCTCAGGGCCCGTACGACACCTTCTCGGTGTTGTACGGGCCCTGTTTGCGTACGTCCCGCCGCGAGCGGCTCGGGGGTGGTTGAACGGGTTCGAAACCGGCTGCTGGTTTCTGTGAGGCTGCTGTTAGGGTCGAGGTGTTCTGGGGGGTTTGGGAAGCCGGGGGGCTTTTCTCCGCGCACCGAGGGTGCCGGACGCACGCAGCGTTCTCCCCTGCATCAAGGGTTCTGGGGAGTACCGACGTGAGACGTCAGACCTTGTTCCGCGCTGCTGTCGCAGCGGCCGTCACGATAGGCCTCGCCTCGGCCATCACGCCGATGACCGCCGGGGCGGCCTTCGCCGCCGACACCCCGCCCGGGGTGACGATCCCCGCCGAGCAGCGGCCGGAACACAACGCGGCGGTCCTGAACGGCGCGGGCGAGACCGGCTATCTGTCCGGCTGGAAGCAGGACGGCTTCAACTGGACGACGTACGCCGACGGCGTCACCAAGCCGCTCGCCATGCCGTACGGCATGACGGTGGCGTACGGCACCGGCTCCGACTGGGTCGCCTTCACCGGTGACGACGGGCGCACCGTGGTCCAGCGGAACATGAAGAACGGCGCTTCGCGGAACCTGACCATCTCGCCGGACCAGAACTTCCTGGCTGTCGTCGGCGAGACCGTCATGACCGAGCAGATCGGCATGTCCGGCCATTCCGTGCACCGGCTGTCCTTTCGCGACGGGACGGTCCGGGACGAGTACGTCGGCGGAACCCAGTCCGAGGACGTCCTGCCGCTCGACTCCGACCAGGACGGCCTGCTCTTCACCGTCAAGTACGGCGACTTCGGCTGGGTGGAGTGGGCGCCCGCGAGCGGCTTCGGAGGCAGCACCCACCTCGACGACGTCCCGTACGGCACGGTGCTGAGCGGGTCGCACATCGCCCAGTGGCACGACGACGGCCGGATGACCGTCTGGAACAAGGCGGACATCAACAAGTTGGCCCAGGCGGGCGACCCGGGCCTCAAGCCGGCGTTCGACTTCAAGGTCCCGCGCACGGACGGAGCCCGGGTGCTCGGCACGGTCGGCGACAACGTCGTGCTGGCCCGCCGGATCGCGGCGGACGGCGGCACGACGTACTCCTCGCTCAACTACCGCCTCGTCGCGGTGCCGTTCGGCGGCGGGCCGGAGCGGGAGATCTTCGCCAGGTCCACGGCGATGCCCCAGTTCAAGACGGACGGGACGATGCTGATCGCCCGGGTCGCGGACGGCAGGCAGGCCGTCGTGGCGGTCGGGGCGCCGGGCGCCGACGGCACGTTCGCGGTGACCGAGGTCGCGCCCGCGCCGCTGGTGCGGACCGCCACCCGGGGAATGTCCCTCGCGCAGGGCCGGCTGAGCACCCTCGACCACGTGCCGGCCGACGACGGACGCCCCATCCGGCTGCGCGGAACCGACCTCACGGTCTCCGGCACGCCGAAGGCAGGCGAGCGCGTCGAACGCGGCACGGACGCGAAGACCTTCGCGAAGGACTGCGCCGACGACAGCTGGCCCGCGATCAAGCCCACGGGCGACGGACGCCTCGTGTACCGGGCGGACGACGGCCTGCGGGTCCTCGACGAGGGCGCGTCGCTGCCCGGCAGGACCGTGGCCGACCGGAGCTGGTTCGGCTCGCTGGGCCCGCTCGAGGTCTCGGGGCGGTACACGGCCACGATCGGCAACCTCGCCCTGCGGGTGCTCGACCTCGACACCGGCACGACGGTCTACAGCGGTCACAGCTCCAACGACGCCTACGCCTTGAACGGCTCCACCCTCTGGGCGGAGACCACGACCGGCTCCGCCGAGGCCCTCGACGTGCGCTCCGGGAAGACCCTCGCCACCGCCAAGGTGAGCGACTGCGACATCACCTCCCTCCAGGCCAACGGCGCCAACCTCCTTTGGGAGTGCGGGAGTTCGGCCTCTGGGGTGTACGACACCGCCGCCAAGCGGAACGTCGCGCTGCCCGCGCACCAGAGCGCCCGGCTCGGCGACGGGTACGTGGCGTGGCAGCAGGGCGGCGTGCTCAGCGTCACCGATGTGCGCGGCGCCTCGGGCACGCGCGCGCTGGGCACGCCCAAGCGGGGCGAGCCGGGCAAGGGCTGGGCCGTGGACCGGTTCGGCGGGCCGGTCGCCTACACGGACGCGGATGACGCCGTTCACATCGTGCCCACCGGCATCCCCACCTCCGCGCTGAGCGTGCTCGACACGGACGCGCCCGCTCGCGTGAACGCCAACTCCGGCTCCTGGACGCCCCGTTGGTGGCTCAACAAGCCCGCCGCCTCCTGGCAGCTCACGCTCAAGAACAGCGCGGGCGCCACAGTTCGCACCCTCACCGGCGGTGAGGCGCGCGGTCTGGTGCGGCCCGCGTGGGACGGCAAGGCGGACGGCGGGCAGTACGCCGCCAACGGCGCCTACGCCTGGACGCTCACCGTGACCCCGGCCGACGGGCAGGGCGCGGCGCTGACCCGGACCGGGACGGTCGGCCTGACCGGCGGCGCCCCCGTCGCGCGGGACTTCGTCGGTGCGGGCGGCCCCGACGGCCGCGCCGATCTCCTCGCGCTGACCCCGTCCGGCCGCTTCGACCTGCGGACCGGACCCGGCGTCGCGGGCGAGGCGCAGGCCCAGGGCGAGGGCTGGACCGGGGCGAACGCGCTGACCGCCGCGATCCCGTACCGCGACGTGAACGGCGACCGGTGCAACGACGTCCTGGTGCGGATGGCGAGCGGCGAGCTGCGGGCGTATACCCCGGGCTGCGGCGCCGCGCTGACGCCCACGACGGCTTACAAGAGCCTGGGCAAGGGCTGGAACGCGTACGACACCCTCGTCTCGCCCGGCGATGTGGACGGCGACGGCCGCGCGGACCTGGTGGCCCGCACGCCCGGCGGTGACCTGTACGTCTACTCCGACAACGGCGCCCTCGGCTTCAAGGACCCGGTCAAGGCGGGTTGGGGCTGGGGCGGGCTGCTGGTCGTCGGCGCCGGCGATCTGACCGGCGACGGCAAGGGCGACCTGCTGGCCCGGGACTCGGCCGGCGTTCTGTGGACGTACCCCGGCAACGGCAAGGGCGGCTTCGCCGACCGGATCCGGCTCGGCGCCGGCTGGGGCGGCTTCGACGCCCTGGTGGGCGCGGGCGACCTCGACGGCGACGGCAGGCCCGATCTGCTGGCCCGCGAGAAGAGCGGCACGCTCTGGCTGTACCCGGGCGCGGGCAACGGCGCGTTCGGCGAGCGGAAGCTGCTCGGCGGTGGCTGGAACATGTACAAGTCGCTGTATTAACAGACACGTTGATCCCTCGGCCGTCCGGATCCGGTCGATCCATGGCCGGCCGACGGCATGTCGGGCCCCCGGTGCGGGCATCACCGGGGGCATGACAAGTGACGTCGGCACCACCAGCGAGGGCGCGCCCGAGGGAGCGCCGGGGTCGGACGAGGAACGCCTGGCGCAGCTGGGCTACAAGCAGGTCCTCGCCCGCCGCATGTCGGCCTTCTCCAACTACGCCGTCTCGTTCACGATCATCTCGGTGCTCTCCGGCTGCCTGACGATGTACGCGTACGGCATGAAGACAGGCGGCCCCGCCCTCATCACGTGGAGCTGGGTCGCGGTGGGCCTGATGACGCTGGTCGTCGGCCTCGCGATGGCCGAGATCTGCTCCGCCTACCCCACCTCGGCGGGCCTCTACTTCTGGGCCCACCGCCTGGCCCCGCCGCGCCAGGCCGCCGCGTGGGCGTGGTTCACGGGCTGGTTCAACGTCCTCGGCCAGATCGCGGTGACGGCGGGCGTCGACTTCGGCGCGGCGTCGTTCCTCGGGGCGTACCTGAACCTCCAGTTCGGCTTCGAGGTCACCCCGGCCCGCACGATCCTCCTCTTCGCGGCGATCCTGCTCCTGCACGGCCTCCTGAACACGTTCGGCGTCCGCATCGTCGCCGTCCTGAACAGCGTGAGCGTGTGGTGGCACGTGTTCGGGGTCGCGGCGATCGTGGCCGCGCTGGCCCTCGTCCCCGACAAGCACCAGTCCACGTCCTTCGTCTTCACCCGATTCGTGAACGAGACGGGCTTCACGAACAGCGTGTACGTGGTCCTGATCGGCCTGCTGATGGCCCAGTACACCTTCACCGGGTACGACGCCTCCGCGCACATGACGGAGGAGACCCACGACGCCTCGACGGCCGGCCCGCGCGGCATCGTCCGCTCGATCTGGACGTCCTGGATAGCGGGCTTCGTCCTCCTCCTCGGCTTCACGTACGCGATCGGGTCGTACGACACGCAGCTGAACTCGGACACGGGCGCGCCCCCCGCCCAGATCCTCCTGGACTCGCTGGGAGCGACCGGCGGCAAGCTCCTGCTCCTGGTGGTGATCGGCGCCCAGCTCTTCTGCGGAATGGCCTCGGTGACCGCCAACTCCCGCATGATCTACGCCTTTTCGCGCGACGGCGCGCTGCCGTTCTCGCGCCTGTGGCACACGGTGAGCCCGCGCACCCGCACGCCGGTGGCAGCGGTATGGCTGGCGGCCGGCGCGGCCCTCGTCCTGGGCCTGCCCTACCTCATCAACGTGACGGCGTACGCGGCGGTGACCTCGATCGCGGTGATCGGCCTGTACATCGCGTACGTGATCCCGACCCTGCTGCGCCTGTTCCGCGGCGACGCCTTCGCGCGGGGCCCCTGGCACCTGGGCCGCTGGTCCCGCCCGATCGGCATCGTGGCGGTGGCCTGGGTGGCGGTCATCACAGTCCTGTTCATGCTGCCGCAGGTCTCCCCGGTGACCTGGGAAACCTTCAACTACGCCCCGCTCGCGGTCCTGGCGGTCCTGGGCTTCGCGACGGTGTGGTGGCTGGCGTCGGCCCGGCACTGGTTCCTGCGGCCGGTGGATGCGGGGGAGTCGCGGGAATGAAGTGCCGGGTGCCGCGACGCCCTGCGGTTCCGCCGGCTTCGGGTGATTCGACCCGCTGTGCCCGGGGCCGGAGGGGCATTGCGGCCCGGGTGTTCGACCCGCGACGGGCCCGACAGCCGATACCCGATCGGCTGCCGGGCGCCGTCCGGCTATGCTCGGGGGTGACTCGCCAAGGGCCATTAGCTCAATTGGCAGAGCAGCGGACTTTTAATCCGTTGGTTGTCGGTTCGAGTCCGACATGGCCTACCGGTCGCGTTGGGAGGGATTGGCCCCTCCGAACTGCGAAGGAACGCCCCAGCCGGGGATCATCGGCTGGGGCGTTTCTGTGTCCCTGTGTCCCCGTGTCCCCGTGTTCCTGCGTTTCGGCCGGGTGCCCGATGGCGAAGTCTCCGGTCGGCGAACGGGCTCATGGGGTGGTGGTGTCGCCGAGGTCGCCGTCGAAGGTGTTGTCGATGACCTGTTGGGCGAGCTCGGTGAGGCGCAGGTGGCGGGGGCGGGCGTACGCGCGCATGGCGTCGAAGGTGCTGTCGAGGCTGAGGTGGTGGCGTTCGGAGAGGATGCCCTTGGCCTGTTCGATGGTGACGCGGCTGGTCAGGGCGGCCTGGAGCTGTGCCTTCTCGACGTAGCTCTGCTCGATGCTGCGCTGCTGGAGGATGGAGATGGTCGCCACGTCGGCGAGTGTCTGGCCGATCTGGACGTCGGATTCGCTGAGCCGGCTGGGCCGGGAGTGGAAGAGGTTGACGGCGCCGACGACCTGTTGGCGCAGCTTCATCGGCAGGGCGTGCGTGGAGACGAAGCCGGCGTCGCGGGCCCGGGCGGCGAACGGGCCGAAGCCGAGGGTGACGGGGGCCGAGGTGAGGTCGATGTTCAACTGGGCCTGGCCGGTTCGGTAGCAGCGGACGCAGGGGCCCTCTTCGTGCTGGAGGGCGAAGAGTTCCAGGAGCCGGGTGTTCTCGTCGGACGCGGCGATGAGCTGGAGTTCGCCGTGCTGGTCGACGATCATCACGCCGACCGCGTCCACGTCCAGGAGCTCGATGCTGCGGGCGCAGAGCCGGTGCAGGAACTCGATGAGATCGAAGTCTTCCGTGAGCGTGTCCACGGCCTCCACCAGGATGTCGAGCACGCGTTGCTGACTTGTCATCGTCATCAGTCCCTATTTCCGGACGGTGCGGCCGTCCCGTCGTGATTGTCCCGGAAATGCAATCGGCGGGCCACCACGTCTTCGGCGGTCCTGAGTACGGGTGCCTCGGTGCGGTATGCGTAAGCACGCAGGATGGCGATGGCCTCGACCAGGGAGACCCCGGCCTGGACGCTGATGATGCCCGTGGCCTGGTGGACGGCGGCGCGGTGCAGCGCCGTGTGCGGTTCCGCCTGCGCGAATGCCGCCCGCCGCCCGCCGCCCGCCAGTAGCGCGGCGGTGATCGCGGCGGCCAGCACGAGCGCCTCGTCGGTCTGGGCGGCGTCCAGGGGAGCAGCGGTGGCGCGCTGCGCGGTGAGGACGCCGAGGGAGACCGCTCCCAGGCGCAGGGGGAAGCAGAACAGCGCCCGCACGCCGAGCTGTGCCGCCTCGGGCAGGAAGGCGGGCCACCGATGAGGGTCGGCCGTCTCCAGATCGGAGACGGCGATCAACGCGCCATGGACGTAGGAGTCGAGCCCCGGCCCCTCGCCGAGGGTGAACTGCGCGTCTTCCAGGGCGGAGCTGCGGCCCGGGGTGGACCACACCAGCTCGGTCAGGGAGCCGTTGGTACCCAGCGACACCGCGATCCCGTCCACGCCGATCGCCCGTGCGCACCGTGCCGGGTCGCCGCCGAGGAGACCGGCGCCGGTCCCGTTCCCGGTGGAGAGGTCGCGCAGGATGCGGGCCATGATCGCGTTCGTGCTCACGATGTCACCGCTTCCGGACCTGCGCAGAGGGGCTGTCCGAGGTGAGCTGCAGCCCCTGCCGGCCTACACAGATCGTACGAACCGGTACGGCGGGCGCGGGCGCCGCCGGGTCCGTCAGGAACGGGCTTGAGTGCGAGGACACCGCGCAGTTCCCCCCGGGTTCGCTGAGCGGCGTCCTCGCACTGATCGTCCTCTCCGGGCGCCTGGGGGCGGCGGGATTCACCCCCGGCGCGGCATCGGCGAGGACATCGGCTGGAGCTGCGTTGTCGGTGAGATACGGCTCCAGCCTGCTCTCGGTCGGTCAAGACACGACCCAGGGGCAGGGGGCCAGGACGGCGAGGCGCCCGATGCTCGGGCGCGGCTGCCGTCACCTTCACGCTAGGGCACATTGTGCTGGAGCGGACCGCGAATTCCGGACGCGTACGTGAGGGCGTCCGCAGGGTGAGGTGTGCGCAAGGGACGGTGGCGACGGCCGGGCGTGCTGCCTTCCCCGTCCGGTGTCAGGCCGACAGACCCCGGCCGGCGGCGCGCAACCACCCTTCAAGCGCTGCGAAATCCGCTTCCGTGAGCCCCTGCCCAGGGTCGACGCGGTGGAGCAGGACCGGTCCTTGGGCGTGTGCGGTCGCCCAGGCCCGGTCGATGTCGGTGATCTCGTCATCGACCCAGGCGAAGGGGCGCCCGGCCGCGTAGGCGACGAGGGCTCGGGTCTTCCAGTGCAGCCCGCCCCGCTCGTCGTCGTATGCCTCCGGCCAGCTCACCACCGGCAGTTCCGGCAGGCCGAGCCGGGGTGCGATGCATTCGTTCGCATCGGCCATCCACGTCGTGGCCCACACCAGATCGCAGGGAAGCGCCGACAGCCGCGGCCCGTACGCGGGATTCAGCCTGGCCAGAAGAGGGTTGGAGGCGGCTCCCCGAGGTTCGCACTCCACGTCGTACGTCGGATACCCGCCCGGGCGCCCGAACGGGATGAGCGGTCCGTCGACATCGAGGAAGAGCAGCGGACGATCTGCGGAACTGGTCACGGCCGCACGTTAGTGGCTCGACGCAGGGCGCGGTGCGGCAGAGCGGCTTGCCCCGTACCGAGCAGGGGCCGGGGTGGCCGATAACGTGGGCGGGAACACCGCGCGGCCCCGCCGTGCCCGCATCGAGGGGAAACCGTGACCGAGCCCGACCGCTCCTGGCGGCACCTGCTGGCCGTCCTTCTGCGGGGCGAGGACCTCGGCGCGGACGATGCCCGCTGGGCCATGCGGCAGGTCATGGACGACGCCGCCGAGCCGGCTCAGCTCGCCGGGTTCCTGGTGGCGCTGCGCGCCAAGGGCGAGAGTGCCGAGGAGATCCACGGGCTGCTCGACGCGCTGATGGAGAGGGTGGTTCCGCTGGCCGTGGACGGGGCCGACGTCGTCGACATCGTCGGGACCGGGGGCGACGGGGCGCACACCGTCAACGTGTCCACCATGGCCGCCGTCGTCGTGGCCGGCGCCGGGGTGCCGGTCGTCAAGCACGGTGGGCGGTCCGTCTCCAGCAAGGCCGGGGCCGCCGACGTACTGGAAGCGCTCGGGCTGCCGCTCGACCTCACCCCGGATGCCGTCGCCCGCTGCGTCCGCGAGGCCGGCATCGGCTTCACCTTCGCGCCCCGCTTCCACCACGGGCTGCGCCACGCGGGGCCGGTCCGCAAGTCCCTCGGCGTGCCCACCGTCATCAACTACCTCGCCCCGCTGACCAACCCGGCCCGGCCCCGTACCGCCGTCGTCGGCTGCTCCAATACCGCCCTGGCCCCCGTCCTCGCGGACGTGCTGGCGGCCCGCGAGACCAGTGCGCTGGTCGTGCGCGGGGACGACGGGCTCGACGAGATCACCACCGCCGCCCCGACCCGGGTGTGGGTCGCCGCGGGGAAGTCTGTACGTCAACTACGCCTGGATACCGCCGAGTTCGGGCTTTCCCGGTGTACGCCCGACGCGCTGCGCGGGGGCGACGCCGCCTACAACGCGCTCGCCGTCCGGCGCGTCATGGACGGCGAGACCGGGCCGGTCCGCGATGCCGTCCTCGCCAACGCCGCGGGGGCGCTCGCCGCGTACCGGGGGCTGGAGGAGAAGAGCCTGGACGACGCCTTCGAGGGCGGGCTGCGCGAGGCCCGGCACTCGATCGATTCCGGGGCGGCCGCACGGACCCTCACTCGTTGGCTGGACCTGGCCCGTTCCCTGGCCCCGACCCCCCGCTGACGAGGCCGAACCTCTGTTGCCCACCGGTGACAGAGTGGAGATTGTTCCGGGTCAGGTTCTGGCAGAAGATGAGCACATCGCAGCGGCCGGGGGGAAAGCAAGACCGGCGAAGCGGCGACAAACCTTCGCATCACCCTTTGCACCACACCTCGCATCACCCAGATCATCCCGTCGATCCGGCGCTCTGCCGCAGACGGCCGATCTTTCGCTCGATTCTTCGCTGAACCTCTCTATCTTCTCTTCTGTCTTCTCCGTCTTCTTCGCCGACTGCCGCCGCGCAGAACGCCCTTGTGTCTCCTTGGGGGGAGTCCACCATGTCCGCTCGCATCGCCCACCGCCTCTTCCGTCCCGCCGCCACCGCCGTTGTCGTCGCCGCCGTCGCCGGCACCGTACTGCTGCCGATGTCGGCGCAGGCCGCCACGTCCGACGACGCCCAGCGTCCGCTGGTGATGGAAATGGGGACCCCGGCGCCCAACGGGCCGCTGACCCGGGGCGGGGCCGCCGAGACGTTCGAGCTGACGGTGAGCAACCCGACGCAGCAGGCGCAGGCCTTCCACCCGTGGATGCTCGGCGACGCGATTGGCGCGAGCCCCCTGCAGACGAACGACGTCACCTTCAAGGTCGAGCCCGTGAGCGCGCCCGCGACCACGTACAACGTCGGGCACCAGGACGGCGGCTGGCAGGGCTACTTCCACCCGGCGGGCAAGAACGCCTCGGCCGGCTTCGACGTCCCGGCGAACGGCAAGCTGACCTGGAAGGTCACCATCGGGCTCGGCGCCAACTACCCGACCAACGACGGGGACTTCAAGCTCACCGCCACCAGCCTCAACGGCGAGGTCGCGCAGAACCACCAGGCCTCGCACACCTTCAAGGCCGACCCGGAGATCAAGGCGGGCCACCTGAAGACCTGGTTCGAGAAGAAGCCCGGCTCGACCATGGACGCCCCGAACGGCCGCCAGTACCTGGACCTGCACTACCAGGCCACCGGCGACGGCGTGTTCAGCAGCGCGCTCACCACCCGGCTCCAGCTCTCGTACGCCGGCCCCCAGGTGAAGACCCCGGCCTTCTTCGTGCAGGGCCTGATCGACGGCCGCTGGCAGGACCTGAAGGTCGACTACGACAGCGTCGTCCTGCCCGCCGTCCCGAAGGGCTTCGGCTCGGCCTCCGGCGTGCGCACCCTGCCGCTGCGGATCAACCTGGGCGTCAAGACCCAGATCAAGAAGGTCACCCCGATCACCGCGGAGGTCCGCGTCTCGCTGGCCTCGGGCAACACCTACCCGTTCGACGGAGCCACGGCGCAGTTCGCGCTCGGCCCGATCGACGAGGGGACCGCCCCCACCACCAAGCCGTCCACGAAGCCCACCGGCACGCCCTCCGCGAAGCCCGGCACGTCCGGGTCCGGCAACGCCGTCCCGGTGTCGGCGGCCGGCAACGCCAACCTCACCACCACCTCCGCCACCGGCAGCCTCGCCCACACCGGCGCCGACTCCCACACGGGCCTGTACGCGGGCATCGCCGCCGCCCTGGTCACCCTCGGCGCAGCGGTCGCCTGGCTGGGCGCCCGCCGCCGTCGTGCCTCGTCCATGTGACCCCTGCGACCGGGTGTGGCCCCGCGCCCCTCAGGGGCGCGGGGTAAATGGTTCGGAGCACCCCTCCGAATGGCGTACAGTTGTGTTTACCGACGCGGGGTGGAGCAGCTCGGTAGCTCGCTGGGCTCATAACCCAGAGGTCGCAGGTTCAAATCCTGTCCCCGCTACTGAACGAAGAGGCCCGGCACTTGTCATCAAGTGCCGGGCCTCTTCGCGTTCCCCCGTTGTCGGCTTCCGCGCCTTGACCTTTACGCAACGTCAAGATCTAGCTTGGTCGATGTGAACGGCAAGGAGTGGTCGATCCAGGAGATCGCCAAGAAGGCCGGGACGACGAGCCGCACCCTCCGCCACTACGGAGACCTCGGCCTGCTCGCCCCGAGCCGGATCGGAAGCAACGGATACCGCTATTACGACCAGGACGCCCTGGTCCGGCTCCAGCGGATCCTGCTCCTGCGCGAGCTGGGCCTTTCGCTGCCGGTGATCGGCGAGCTCCTGGAGGGCGAGCGCGATCCGGCGGCCGCCCTGCGGACCCATCTGCACCTCCTCGAACAGGAGCGTGAGCGCATCACGCGGCAGATCGCGTCCGTGCGGACCACCCTGCACAAGACCGAGAAGGGAGAGGAGCTCATGGCCGAGGAAGTGTTCGACGGCTTCGACCACACGCGGTACGAGGAGGAGGTGAGCCGGCGCTGGGGGCGGGACGCCTACGAGAAGGGCGACCGCTGGTGGTGCTCGCTCACCGAGGAACAGCGCAACGGGTTCCTGAAGGAGCACGAGGACATCGCCCGGGACTGGGGCCGGGCGCATGAGGCCGGTCTCGCCGCCGACGGCGACGAGGCCCAGGACATCGCGCGGCGCCATGTCGCCTGGCTGTCCACCACGGCGAGCGTCGGCAAGTCGTACGTCATCGGGCTCGGCCAGATGTACGTCGACGACCCGCGCTTCGGCGTCAACTACGACCAGCACGGCGAGGGCACGGCGGCCTTCGTCCGGGACGCCCTGAAGGCGTACGCGGAGCGGCACCTCACGGATGGTCCTGCGGCCCGGGGCGCGTGCGGGGAGTAGTCTCGCGTGCGCCATGAGTGAGCGTGCGAGTAGGAGGACACGGGTGGGGACACGGCGGAAGGTGCCTGTCGTGCTGCTGCTCGCCGTGGGCGCTTTCGCCCTCAGCGGCTGCGAGGACCTGGGGGAGCCCGTCCCCGTCAAGGGGGTGCCGGCCGCCGCGACCGCGGCCCCCGCGCACGGCTGCCGTCTGAACCGCGGCGGCTGGGTCGAGCTGCCGTGCGTGCCCGACCACGGCGCCAACCATCGCCACACCAGGGGAAGCTGCTCCCGGGGGCGCCCGGGGCCCCACCGCTGCCGCAGGCTCTGAGAGCCGGTGTCCGACCACCCGCTCGGGTGCGCCCGGGTCGCCCGGGGAGCCGGAAGGCGTCAGGCTGGACGGGTGCGGCAGCGAGCAGAGGGCGAAAGGCGCCTGGTACGGGCGCTACCCGTACTGCTGGTCGTCGTGGGCTTCATCTTCGACGCCTCGACCCCGCCCGACCTCACCGCCGCCGCGCTGTTCGCGGGCGCGCCGGTCGCCGCCGCCCCTTTCTACTCGGGCCGCGGCACCGCTCTGGTGGGCCTGGGCTCGGTGGCCGCCGTCGTGGCGCTCTGGTTCATACACGATCTGCCCAACCTGGGCGAAGGGTCCAGCGAGCTTTTCACCGTGCTCACGGTGGGCGCGCTCGCCCTCGTCATCAACCGCATCCTGCGCCGCAGCGGCGAACAGCTCGCCTCCCAGCGCGTCATCGCGGAGACCGCCCAGCGCGCCGTGCTGCCCACGCCCGCGGCCCGCATCGGCGGGCTCAACGTCGCCGCGCGGTACGAGGCGGCGCAGGCGGACGCCTTCATCGGCGGCGACCTGTTCGCCGTGCAGGACACCCCGTACGGGGTCCGGCTCATCGTCGGCGACGTGCGCGGCAAGGGTCTCCAGGCGGTGGAGGCCGTCGCCGTGGTGATCGGCGCGTTCCGGGAGGCCGCCGAGCAGGAGTCCTCCCTGGAGGCGGTCACCCAGCGCCTGGAGCGGGCGCTGGCCCGCGAGGGCACCCGGCGCGACCGGCTGGATGCGGTCGAGGGGTTCACCACGGCGCTGCTCGCCGAGATCCCGCGCGGCGACGGCACCGTACGCCTGGTGAACCGGGGGCACCCCGAGCCGTTCATGCTGCACGCGGACGGCTCCCTCGACACGCTCGTGCCGGCCGAGCCCGCGCTGCCGCTCGGCATGGCCGACCTCGGGGTGTGGCCGGACCGGGCGGACGTGCACCCCTTCCCGGCGGGCGCGACGCTGCTGCTCTACACCGACGGCCTGTCCGAGGCGCGCGACGGCTCGGGCGTCTTCTACGACCCCGGCGCCCGGCTGCGCGGCGCGATCTTCCCCGGCCCGGACGAGGTCCTGGACGCGCTCGTCGACGACGTACGCCGGTACACGGGCGGCGGCGCCAGCGACGACATGGCGCTGCTCGCGGTGGCCCGCCCGGCCGAGGGCCAGCCGGAGCGGCGCCGCACGGTGAGGATCGTGAAGTAGCTCGGTCACCGCGACATGAGGGCGTCACGGTGTGTGCCCGAAGGGTCTCCCTGCGCATAACAATTGACACACCGTCAGGAATTGGGTGTGACGAGGGTGGCCCTGAGAGGTTGTCAACTCGCCCGGTTTAAACCGGCTATGGGGTACTAAGTCCTGGCCAGGACCGTTAACGATCAGTGGGAACGGCTTGGATTCCACCCCCGCCGTCTATTAACGTTCGATAACGCAGCGCGGTCGTCCCAGCCGCCGCAAAGGCGGCACCGTGCGCATGCGCCGAATCCCGCGAGGGAACCGGGGAACCACCAACGTGGGGTGAATCGGGCGTCCGTCATGGGCACTCGTAGGAGACCTTCCTGCTCCGAACCCGTCAGCTAACCCGGTAGGCGAGAAGGAAGGAAAGGAGCGCGCCCTCGTGGCGTCCAACGAGCCTGCCCTCGACACCCCCACATCTCCGGTTTCGCTGTACGGGGACGTACCCGGCGAGAACGAGAGCTGGGAGGAGTGGGACCCGACCGAGGAGTCCGTGCGCCCGGTCCGCGGCCGGCACCGGGTGGCCAAGCAGCGCGGCGGGCTCGCCCGCAGCTCCACCGTGCTGGGCGTCGGCGTCATCGCCGCGGTCGGCGCGGGCGGCATGGCCACCGCGCAGACCAAGCCGCCGGTCTCCATATCGCTGCCGGACTCCATATCCGAGAGCCTGCCCGACCTCGGGTCGCTGCCCGGCGTCGGCGAGCTGGTCTCGCACGACAGCCCGGACGCCCCGAAGACCGCCGCCGCCAGGGCCGATCAGAAGATCGCCGCCGCGCCGCTGACCATGACCGGTCTTTCCACGAGCGAGGCCGAGCAGGGCGCCACTGACGCGGGTGAGGCGCTGCGCGCCCGCATCCTCCAGCAGGCCGAGCAGCAGAAGGCCGGTGCGATCGCCGAGGCGAAGGCCGCCGCGCAGAAGGCCGCGGCGGAGAAGGCGGCCGCCGACGCCAAGGCCAAGCAGGACGCGGCCGCCGCCAAGGCCGCCGCCGAGAAGAAGGCGGCCGAGGAGGCAGCGGCCAAGAAGGCGGAGGAGGAGCGGCTGGCCAAGCTGGCCGCGAGCTACTCGCTGCCGGTCGGCTCGTACACGATCACCTCCACCTTCGGCGAGGCCGGCTCGATGTGGTCCTCCGGCCACCACACCGGCCTCGACTTCGCGGCCCCCACGGGCACGCCGCTCAAGGCGATCCACTCCGGCACGATCAAGTCGGCGGGCTGGGCCGGTGCGTACGGCTACCGCACGGTGATCACGCTGGATGACGGCAGTGAGCTCTGGTACTGCCACCAGTCGTCGCTGGCGGTGAGTGTGGGGCAGAAGGTGTCCACGGGGGATGTCATCGGCCGCGTCGGTGCGACCGGCAACGTGACGGGCCCGCACCTCCACCTTGAGGTGCACACGCCTTCCGGCACGGGCATCGACCCGATGACGTGGCTCCAGTCGAAGGGGCTGAACCCCTAACCCCGCTTTCGCCCTCGGGCCGTGCGTGGTTGCTCGCGCAGTTCCCCGCGCCCCGAGCAGGGTTGTCCTTGGGCGGGGTGCCCCGGAATAGCCGTCCCCGTATGGGAGTTGATCACCCCATGACCTCTCTCCGTACGCTCGGCAGCTCCGACCTCTCCGTCTTCCCCCTCTCCCTCGGCGGCAACGTCTTCGGCTGGACGGCCGACCAGGACCAGTCCTTCGCCGTCCTGGACGCCTACACCCACGGCGGCGGCAACTTCGTCGACACCGCCGACCTGTACTCGGCCTGGGCGGAGGGCAACTCCGGCGGCGAGTCCGAGACGATCATCGGGAAGTGGCTGGCCGCCCGCGGCAACCGGGACGACGTGGTCGTGGCCACCAAGGTCGGCGCCCTGCCCGGGTACAAGGGCCTGGCCCCGACCAACATCAAGGCCGCCGTGGAGGAGTCGCTGCGCCGCCTCGGCACCGACTACATCGACCTGTACTACACGCACTTCGACGACCCCTCCGTCCCCGTCGAGGAGATCGTCACCGCCCTCGACCAGCTGGTGCGGGACGGCAAGGTCCGCGCGCTCGGCGCCTCCAACATCAGCCCGGAGCGGCTCCAGGAGTCCCTGGACTTCTCCGACCGCGAGGGCCTCGCCAAGTACGCGGTGCTTCAGCCGCACTACAACCTGGTCTCGCGCGGCACCTACGAGGGCGCCCTCCAGGAGACCGCGTCCCGCGCCGGCCTGGCCGCCGTCCCCTACTTCGCGCTCGCCTCCGGCTTCCTCACTGGCAAGTACCGTCCGGGCCAGTCGGTGAACAGCCAGCGGGCCGAGGGCGCGGGCCAGCACCTGGAGACCGAGCGGGGCCGCAAGGTGCTCGCCGCGCTCGACCGGATCGCCCAGGAGACCGGCGCGGAGATCGCCACGGTGGCGCTGGCCTGGCTGGCCGCCCGGCCGACCGTCGCCGCGCCCATCGCCTCGGCCCGTACCGTCGAGCAGCTCCCGGCGCTGCTCGCGGTCGCCGACCTGGAGCTGACCGACGCACAGCTCTCCGAGCTGACGGCCGCCTCAGCGTAGGTACGGGTTGTACTGCCCCGGGCCCCCGGCCGGGCCCGGCTGCCCGTAGGGAACCTGCGGAACGTAGGGAGCGTACGGCGCGTACTGCGCGTGCTGGGTGTAGGGGTGCGGCGGGCCCGGCTGCGGGGGCAGCCAGATCCGGCCCGTGGCCCCCGCCGCGTACAGCAGCGCCGGGCCTGCGACCGGCTTGCGCTCCCACAGATGGTGGAGCAGCTCCTGCTCGCGGGCCGCGAAGTCGGGTCCGGGGCCGACGGCGCCCGCGCTGCGGTAGGCGCGGTGCCGCAGGAAGGCGAGCGCGGTCGCGAACGCCTCGTACTCGGCGACCGCCCGTGCCGCCGGCTTCCCCCCGAACGTGCGGTGCGCGAAGTCGCGGGCCGCCGCGCGGGCCCGCATCGAGGACAGCGCGAGCGGCTCCGCGGGCCCGAGCCAGCCGGCCGCGGCGTAGGCGGGCAGCTCGGCGGCGACCGTGCGCAGCTCGCGCTGCCGGCTCCAGATCGCGAGCCAGGTGAGCAGCCCGAACACCGGCACCATGAACGCCCCGTACACGATGTAGAAGCCGTACACCCCGAACAGCGTCGAGCTGTTCCACAGGGCGTGCATGCCCATCGCGCACACCAGGCCGCCCAGCGGGAACACGACCCGGCGCAGCCGCTTGCCGGGCGGCGCGAGCGCGGCCGCGCCGAACCCGATGCCGGTGAGCACCGTGAACAGCGGGTGCGCGAACGGCGACATGACGACCCGTACGAAGAAGGTCGCCGCCGTCGTCGAGCCTCCGCTGTGGCTGGCCTGGTCCTCGCCGAACGCGTTGCCCAGGTAGAGGATGTTCTCGGTGAAGGCGAAGCCGGTCGCGGTGAAACCGGCGAAGACCACGCCGTCGACGATCCCCTTGAAGTCGCGTCTCCTGAAGAGGAAAAGCAGCAGGACGGCCGCCGCCTTCGCGCTCTCCTCGACTATCGGGGCTATGACGCTGGCGCCCAGATGGTCGGCCGAGGAGGGGTCGGCGGTGGCCGTGGCTATCCAGCGCGTCGCGAACGAGTTGGCGATGATCGCCACCAGCGCGGCGGCGCAGGCGCCCCACGCCAGGGCGAACAGGAGGTTGCGCCACGGCCCGGGATCGACCCGGTCCAGCCAGCGGAACGCGGCGCCGAGCAGCGGCACCGGAAGCACCGCGAGCCCGAGCCCCACCAGGAACCCCTCGGTGCCCGTCTGTTCCCGTACGAGCGCGAGGATGACCAGGCCGCACAGGGCGAGCAGGGTGATCAGCGCGCCCGCGCGGACGGCCTTGGAACGCCAGAAGTCGCGGCGCGGCCGGTAGCGCCACTTCGACCGGTCCGGCGGGACCGCGTCGAACCGGGGCTCGTCCGCGCACGCCGGAACCGGCTGGGCCGCAATGGCCGGCCCGGCCTGCTGGGGCGCCTGCCCGGGATGCGGGCGATGCGGAAGCGACTCGAAAGACACCAGACGACCCTAACGAGGGTCACTGACAATCCGCGACGGTGCCTGCACTACCCGCTGTGCCCGACCCGTCGGAACAGCAGGTCGTGCACCACGTGGCCCTTGTCGAGACCCTGCCCCTCGAACCGCGTCAGCGGCCGGAACGCGGGCCGGGGCGCGTAGCCGCCGCCCTCCGCCGTGTTCTCGAAGTCGGGGTGCGCGCTGAGGACTTCCAGCATCTGCTCGGCGTAGTCCTCCCAGTCCGTCGCACAGTGCAGTACGGCGCCGGGCTTCATCCGCGTCGCGGCGAGCGAGAGGAACTCGGGCTGGATCAGGCGGCGCTTGTGGTGCCGCTTCTTGGGCCACGGGTCCGGGAAGTACACGCGCAGGCCGTCCAGGGCGTCCGGCTCCAGCATTTCGCGCAGCAGGATGATCGCGTCACCGTTGGCGACGCGGATGTTGCTCATGCCGCCGCGCTCGGCGAGGCCGAGGAGGTTGCCCTGGCCGGGGGTGTGCACGTCCACGGCGAGGATGCCGGTGGCGGGGTCGTCCGCGGCCATCTGCGCGGTGGCCTCGCCCATGCCGAACCCGATCTCCAGGACGACGGGCAGCCCGTCGAACATCCCGGCCAGGTCGACCTTGCGCAGCCCGTCGATGTCGAAGCCCCACACCGGCCACAGCCGCTCCAGGTACTCGCCCTGGCCGGTGGTGACGCGGCTGCGGCGGGGCTGGAAGCTGCGGATGCGGCGTTCGTGGTGCGAGCCGGCGGGGTCGGCCGCCGGGCCGCCCGGGAATCGGGGTGCCTTGTTCCTGGGCAGGACCTTTTCGGTCGCCGCCGCGGCCGGGGCTTCTGGGGTGTGGGGGTGCTCAGACACAATGCGGCCAATTCTACGACCCTGGTGGTGGCGGGGGTGCGGCTTCGCTTCGCGGTGCTGGTGGTGGCGGGGGTGCTGCCGTCGAGCGGGGCTCGGCCCCACGGCCCCGGGCTGCCACGGCTTGCCCCGGTGGGGCGGGGGTGCTTCCGCGTCTTTGTGGGCGAGTGCGGGCCGTCGGTGGCTGGTCGCGCAGTTCCCCGCGCCCCTTAGGGCGTGCTGGCTGGGCTCGCTCACGCGGCGGAGCCGCAAATTGTCACAGCCCCGCGCCCCTGAGCGGCACCTGGCGAGCCCCCCCATCAACCCCGGCCTCCTGAAACCCCCAGGGGCGCGGGGAACTGCGCGAGTAGCGACCATGGCCTGCGGACGGAGACGGGTTTTTAGGGGCGCGGGGAACTGCGCGAACGGACGGCCGGGCTAGGGGCGGGGCAGGGTTGCCAGGGCCCGGGCCGCCACCTCTCTGCCGATCGGCAACGACGCCGTCGCCGCCGGGCTCGGGGCGTTGAGCACGTGGACCACTCTCGGGGTTTCCCGGATCAGGAAGTCGTCCACCAGGGTGCCGTCCCTCAGGACGGCCTGGGCTCGGACTCCCGCCGGGGCCGTGCGCAGGTCCGATTCCGCCACCCCGGGGAGCAGCCGGCGGACCGCTTCCGTGAAGGCCCGCTTCGACCAGGAGCGGTGCAGCTCGCCCGCGCCGTAGCGCCAGTGGCGACGGGCTATCCGCCAGGTGCCGGGCCAGCCGAGGGTGCCGGCCAGCTCGGCGGGGCGGACCGTGCGCCAGTCGTAGCCCTCGCGGGCCGCGGCCGGCACCGCGTTGGGGCCGACGTGGACCGAGCCGTCGACACCCCGGGTGAGGTGGACGCCGAGGAAAGGGAACGCGGGGTCGGGCACCGGGTAGACCAGGCCCTTGACCAGGCCGGGCCGGGCCAGCTCGTAGTACTCGCCGCGGAACGGCACGATCCGCACCCCCGGATCGTCGCCCGCGAGCCGCGCCACCCGGTCGCAGTGCAGGCCCGCGCAGTTCACCAGGGCCCGGGCGCGCAGCACCGTACCGTCGGCGGTGCGCACGGCGACGCCCAACGAGGGGCGCCGGTCGATGCGGACGACCTCCGCGCCGTACCGCACATCGGCGCCGGACAGCTCGGCGAGGCGGGCCGCCACCGCCCCGTAGTCGCACACCCCCGTCGTGCCGACGTGGATCGCGGCCAGGCCGCGGACCTCCGGCTCGTACGCCGCTATCTGGGCCGGGCCCAGCTCGCGCACCGGGATGCCGTTCTCCCGGCCGCGCTGGACCAGCGCGTGCAGCCGGGGCAGCTCGGAGCGCTCGGTGGCCACGATGAGCTTGCCGGTGACCTCGTGCGCGATGCCGTGCCGTGCGCAGAACTCGACCATCTCGGCCGCGCCCCGCACCGCGAAGCGCGCCTTGAGCGAGCCCGGCTTGTAGTAGATGCCGCTGTGGATGACCCCGCTGTTGCGCCCCGTCTGGTGCCGGGCGGGGCCGCTCTCCTTCTCCAGGACCACCACGCGTGTCCCGGGCGAGGCCTGCGTGAGGGCGTACGCCGTCGACAGACCCACGATCCCGCCGCCGACCACCAGCACATCGCAGTCGTACGTCGTCGTCACCCACACACCTCCCACCCCGGTCGCGTCTTTCCCGGAGGACGGCCCCGGACCCCCTCACCACATACTGCACTGACCCACTGACAATCCCGGTAAACGTCCGGTGGAGGGGTCTACGCCGGGGTCACCAGGAGCGGCCTGGCGCGCTCGCGCAGCTCGGCGACCCTCGGCTCGTCCCCGTACGGCTCCAGGCGGTGCAGCAGATCACGGACGTACTCGGTCGTACGGGCCGAGGAGATCCGGCCCGCGACCTCGACCGCCCGGGTGCCCGCCGCGCACGCCGCGTCCAGGTTGCCCGACTCCAGCTCGGCCACCGCGCTCACCACGAGCCGCAGCCCGTGCGAGCGGACGAATTCCTCGGTGGGCCGCGACAGCGCGTGTTCGGTGAAGCGGCGCACCTGGCGGGGCGCCTTCAGGTCGCGGTAGCACTCCGCCGCGTCCGCCGCGAAGCGGTCGTAGGAGTAGAAGCCGAGCCAGGACGGGTCGCAGTCGCCGTCGCGCGAGCGCTCCAGCCAGGCCTCGGCGGCCTTCAGGGCGGCCTCGGCGGGGTGCCCGTCGCCGGCCTTGGCGTGGGCGCGCGCCTCCACGAGGCGGAAGAAGGACATGGTGCGGGCGGTGGCGAGCCCGCGGTTGCGCTCGACGGCGGCCTGCGCGAGGTCGACGCCCTCGTCGGCGAAGCCGCGGTAGGTGGCCTGGAGCGACATCGACGCGAGCACATAGCCGCCGAGCGGTACGTCGGCCGCGGCGCGCGCGAGCCGCAGCGCCTGGATGTAGTAGCGCTGGGCGGCCTCCTGCTGGCCGGTGTCGAAGGCCATCCACCCGGCGAGCCTGGTCAGTTCGGCGGTCGCGCCGAACAGCGCGCGGCCCACCTCGTCGCTGTACGAGCCGAGCAGCAGCGGGGCCGCGTCGACCCGTAAGCACTCGGGCACCATCGACGAACGCCAGTCGCCGCCGCCGTACTTGGAGTCCCACCGGCGGGCGTCCTCGGCCGCCTCGCGCAGCTTGGCGACATCGCTGTGGCCGACCTTCAGCGGTGGCAGGTCGGTCAGCTCGACGCTGCGGGCGACCGAGGAGTCGGCGGGCGTTATGAGCCAGCGGGACGCGGGCGTCGCGTACGCGCTGACCGCGAACGAGCCCGCGAGGGACTGCCAGATGCCGCCGCCGGCCCGCCGCCCGGCCAGATCCAGCCGGTACAGATCGGTCGCCGAGCGCACCGCCTCCGACACGTCGCGCGGGAAGGCGAGCCCGACCTCGGGGGCCGGATCCGCGTCCGCGAGGCCGATTTCGTGCAGCGGGACGGGCCGGCCCAGCTTGGCGCCGATCGCCGCCGCTATGAGATGGGGCGCGGCGCCCTGGGGCACCATGCCCTTGGAGACCCACCGGGCCACGGAGGTCTTGTCGTAGCGAAGGGTCAGGCCCCGCTGCGCGCCGAGGTCGTTGACCCGTCGCGCCAGGCCCGCGTTGCTTATTCCCGCGAGGGCGAGAACGGTGCCGAGCTTCTCGTTCGGCCCGCGTTGCTCCCTGGACATGCGCCACCCCTCGACACAGACGGCGTTCCCCCGGGCGGTGTGGTGTCCGGATCGTCGGCCGCAAAAGCATGTGGCCGAGCCCTCGGGAATATGCCACCCGTGGGGAACAGCAGTAAACACAGCGTAGTTCGCCGCATCCCGACCGTTAAGAGGCGGTCTTCCGTATGGCGAGATTGTTTTCCGTACGAACAGTTGCTGACACCCGCGGGCGCGGCGCGATCGGCGGACCGTTGCGCCGGGGGTGAGGCGGGACCGGCCGCCGCCGCGCTCCTGCCGTGTGGCCGTGCGCCCGGCCGTGCGCTCTCGCGGGTCCCCCAGGGGAGCGCTTCCATGTGTGGTGCGTGGGTCGGCCCGCTGCATGGATCCAGCGGGCTGGGGGACACCGCCGCCTCAATCCCCGCGGGCGGCGGACCGGTCCGGGAGGCGAACAGCGCCTCCCGGACTGTGTGTTGAGGGCCCCTGGAGGCGGGTGTGACGAGCCCGCCGCACCCCGAGATTGGCTGGATATCGCCCCTCGGTCGAGGGCCCCGGAGCCGGTTGTCGATCACCGGTGGCGGGTTCCGTACGCCCGGGGAGCGACACCAATCGGCCACCTGCCGAGGCGAATTCACTTTTTGCGCCCGCTACCCGTAGCCCCTCCGGGGCGCCGTTGTCGTGGCAGCATGGGGTCCCGGCCTCCTTCGGCCCGTACCGAGCCCAGTACCGGGCCCGGTGCTGAGTCCAGTAATGGGCCCGGCACCGAGCACCTGACGGATCGTCACATCGAGGGTCGGCCCGGGGTTGTCCACTAGTTGTCCACAGCCTGTGGAGGCGCGATGCGGTGGTTGGTGGGGTGGAGCAGCGTCGCCGCAAGCTTCCGCGCGGGCGGTTACGGCACGGGCGGATACGGCACGGCCGGCTCCGTCGGCGAGCCCGAGGAGGGGCGCACGGTCCACCCCGTCGGGGCCCAACTCCTGTGGGGCGACCCGGATCCGCTGTGGGCGGTGGGCGACTGGCGGCCCGACGAGATCCGCATCGTGAGCGTCGGCGCCGACACCCGCCTGGCCGTACTGGGCTGCTGCGCCGCCACCGACGAGGAGCTCAGGGTCGGCCTGTTCGCCGCGCGCGGGGGAGCGCTGCGCCACCTCTCCGCCTGGCCCGGCAGCTACACGGCCGTCGCCCAAGTGGCCCGCCGCGTCACGGTCGTCGGCGACCTGGCCGGCGCCCGGCCCGTCTTCTACACCCCCTGGGCGGGCGGAACGGCCTATGGAACGGCGGCACTTCCGCTCGCCGACCTCATCGAGGCCCAGCTCGACATCGGCCACCTCGCCGCCCTGCTCGCCTGCCCCGACGTGCCCGAGGCGCTCGGCGACTCCACCCCGTACGCGGGCGTGCGCCGCATCCCGCCCGGCCACGCGCTGGTCCTGCGCGAGGGCTCGCGCGAGATCACCGGGTACGAGCCGGTCGCCTCGCTCGCGGTGGCCGCGCCCCAACTGGCGCCCGCCGCCGCGGTGGAGGGCGTCCGCGACGCCCTCGTGTCGGCGGTGCGGGCCAGGCTCACCGCACCCCGGCACGCCCCCGAGACCCTGCCGCCGGACCCCGGCCCGGTCCCCGGCATGGGCCCGGCCGAGCGGCGCGCCGCCCGCGGGGGCCCGGCCCCCGGCATAGGGGCCGACCTCTCCGGAGGCCCCGCCTCCGCGACCCTCGCGCTGCTCGCGGCGGGGCTGCCCGGAGTGCCGGGCACGGTGCTCGGCCACGGCACGGGCGCGGGCGAACGCCTCCTTGCCGTCACCTTCAACGACCTCACGGTGCCGGGAGCGGGCCGCCAGGCCGAGCTGGAACGGGCCGGGGCGATGGCCGCCAACCCCCGCCTGCACCACGTGGTGGTGACGGGAGACGAGGAGTACCTGCCGTACGCGGACCTCGAAGGCCCTCTGACCGACGAGCCGGGCCCGTCCCTGATCGCGGCCCCCCGCCACCGCCGGCGCCTCCTCGCGGGCAGCGCGGACCACTTCACGGGAAGCGGCGCCCGCCAGGTCCTGGACGCCCATCCGGCGCGCCTGGCCGACCTTTTGATGGACCGTCAGCGCCGCCACCTGCTCCGCCCGGCAACGGCACTGGCGAAGGCGGGCGGCCCGACAGCGAACTCTCTCTTCGTCCCCCTGACGGTCTACAGAGCGGCCCGCCGCCTGGCCCGGACCCCGTACCGGACCGGCATCGAATCGGCGGCGGACGCGCTGCGCTCGTCGGCGGCGGACGGCCTGGGCTCGCCCCGCCCGGACGACGCGGCGAGCCCGCTGTCGATCTCGTTGGCGGCACTGTCATGGACGCGTCCCGGCCCGGCGGCCCGCTGGCTGACCGGGGAAGCACTCGCCGAAGTATCGGTTCGCCTGATGGCCTCGGCGACCCGCCCGGCCCCGTCGCAGCGCCCGGGGGAGGCCCGCGCGTCGGCGGCGCTCGCCCGTTACGCGGCGGACCACCGCATCCTGGAACAGGCCGCGGAGGTGCGCAGCCAGCGCCTGCACGCCCCGTTCCTGGACAACCAGGTGGTACGGGCGTGCCGGGCCCTGCCGGAATCCCTGCGGGTCCAGCCGGGCGCCCGCGCGACGATCCTGCGCACGGTGCTTTCGGCATCCGGGGTCCGCGACCTGCCCCCGGGCTGGGGCACCCCGTCCCACGCCCCCTCGACGGCCGCCGCCAGGGCGGGCCTGCGCCAGTCGACCGACCCGCTGATCTCCCTCTTCGAAGCCCCGCTGCTCGCGGACGCGGGCTTGATCGAAGCCCGCACGATCCGCAAGGCGCTGCGAGCGGCGGCCGAAGGCGAACCTCTCCCGCTGGACGGCCTGGCGGACCTGATCTCGACGGAACTGTGGCTACGGCGCCTGCTGTCCCGCCGGGGCACCTGCTGGACGGGCACGGCAGCGCCGAGGCAGCGGGCGGTGGCGGGAGGGGTGGCTCCGCCTCGGCGGCCTACGTTGCGGTCTTGAGGGGGCTGCCCCACCGGGTCGTCCCACCGGTGGTTGGCCACCGGTGGTTGGCCACCGGTGGTGAGGTGGCGCCGCTGGCGGTCCGGCCTTTTCGATCCGCGTCGCGGTCGGTCGGGTGGGAGATATCCGCCCGCCGCAGGCGGGCGCCGTCCCAAGGCGGGGCGGCTGCCGATGGCGAGGCGCCCCCACTGGTGGCCCAGCCATTTCCATCTCCGTTACGGGCGGGCGGGTGGGAAAGGCCGCCCGCCGCAGGCGGGCTCTGTTCCACCGGGCGGCGGGCGCCGACGGCGCGGCACCACGCACAGGTGGCCCCGCCTGGACAGCGGGCGGAACGGGCGGGCGGGTGGGAAAGTCCCCCCAGCCCCCAAAACCGCCGCGCCGAGGAAAACGATTCCCCCCGCACGGGCAAACCCCGCCACAATGGCAACCGTGCGGTACCTGATCCTGGGCGCCACAGAGGCGCACGACGACAACGGCACCGCCATACCCCTCGGCGGGCCCAGGCTGCGCACCCTGCTGACCGCGCTGGCGCTGCGCACCCCCCGCGCCGTACCCGTAACCACCCTGATCGACGACGTATGGGCGGGTGATCCACCACAGGACGCCCCCGCCGCCCTCCAGGCCCTGGTGGGAAGGCTCCGCCGCATCCTCGGCAGAGAGGCCGTGGAGTCGGGCCCCGCCGGATACCGGCTTACCGCCCCGCGCGACGCGATCGACCTGTACGAGTTCGAGGACCGCGCGGCAGCGGGCGCGGCCCAACTGGCCGGGGGCGATCCGGAGTCCGCCGCCCGCACCCTGCGCGCGGCGCTCGCCCTGTGGCGCGGCGACGCCCTCGCGGACCTCCCGGAACGGGACGCCGCCGTACGCCCCGAAGCCCAGCGCCTCGCCGCGCAGCGCAGCCGCATCGAGGCCGACCTGAGGCGAGGCGCCACGAGCGCGCTGCTCCCCGAACTGACGGAGCTGCTCACCTCGCACCCGTACGACGAGACGCTGCACGCCCAGCTGATCCGTACGCTGAGGAACGAGGGCCGAAGGGCGGACGCCCTGGCCGCCTACGAGAAGGCCCGCCGCACCCTGGCGGAGTCGCTGGGCGCGGACCCGGGCCCCGAACTGGCCTCCCTGTACGCGGAGTTGCTGGAGGCCGCCCCCACGCACCCCGCCGAGGACGCCCGGCCCTCCACCGAAGGCCCCGGCCCCGCCGAGCCGCCAGAAGCCCCGCGCGCCATGGAAGGCAACCTCCGCCCCCGTCTGACCTCCTTCGTCGGCCGCGAGCCCGAACTGGCCTTGATCCGGGCCGACTTGGCCGCATCGCGGCTCGTCACCCTCACCGGCCCCGGCGGCACCGGCAAGACCCGGCTCGCGGAACAGGCGGCAGCGGGGTCGGACGCGGCCGCCTGGCTCGTCGAGCTCGCCCCGCTCGACCACCCCGAGGCCGTCCCCGGCGCCGTGGTCTCCGCGCTCGGCCTGCGCGAGACGATCCTGCTGCCACAGGCCGGCCCGGCGCCCGGCCACGACGACCCGACCGCCCGCCTGGTCGAGGACCTCTCCCGCCGCCCGGACACCCTGCTCGTCCTCGACAACTGCGAGCACGTCATCGACGCCGCGGCCCACCTCGCCGAGGCGCTCCTCACCCGCTGCCCCCGGCTCCGCATCCTCGCCACCAGCCGCGAGCCGCTGGGCGTACCCGGCGAGGCGGTCCGCCCGGTCGAGCCGCTGCCGCCCGTCCCGGCCCACCGCCTGTTCGCCGAACGCGCCCGCGCCGTACGCCCCGACTTCGACCCGGACGCCGACCCCGAGGCCGTCGCCGAAATCTGCCGTCGCCTGGACGGGCTCCCGCTCGCCATCGAACTGGCCGCGGCGCGACTACGCGTACTGACGCCTCGTCAGATCGCCGACCGGCTCGACGACCGCTTCCGCCTGCTCACCAGCGGCAGCCGCACCGTACTGCCGAGACAGCAGACCCTGCGGGCCGTCGTCGACTGGTCCTGGGACCTGCTCGACGAACCCGAACGCGCCGTCCTGCGCCGCGCCTCCGTCTTCGCCGGCGGCTGGGACCTCGCCGCCGCCCAGGCGGTGTGCGCCACCACGCACCCCGCCGGAGTCGCTGAAGGCGGCGCAGCCACGGAAGGTGCCCAGGGCGCCGCCGACCCCACCGACGTCCTCGCCGCCCTCGTCGACAAGTCCCTGGTCATCGCGGTCCCCGCGCCCGACGGCGCCGGCATGCGCTACCGCATGCTGGAGACCATCCACGAGTACGCCGCCGAGCGCGCCGCCGAGACCCCCGAGGCGCTGCGCGAGGCCGCCGACGCCCACACCGCGTACTACCGCGACCTGGCCCGCCGGGCCGAACCCAGAATCCGCTCGGGCGAGCAGCTCCCCTGGATCGGCCGCCTGGAGGCCGAGCTCGACAACATCCGGGCCGTCCTGCGCCGCACGACGACCCCGCCCACCGCCGAC
Organism: Streptomyces sp. NBC_00212; assembly: GCF_045206365.1. Classification (NCBI taxonomy): domain Bacteria; kingdom Bacillati; phylum Actinomycetota; class Actinomycetes; order Kitasatosporales; family Streptomycetaceae; genus Streptomyces; species Streptomyces sp. NBC_00212. Next base: position 4,109,932 of record NZ_CP108115.1, on the reverse strand, counting down.
GAGGTGGCCGCCACCGAACTCGCCCTGTCCATGGGCTGGTTCTGGTGGCTGCGCAACTACCGGACCGAAGGCGCCGCCTGGGGCCGGGCCGTCGCCGAGCTCTCGCCGACGCCCGCCGGCGAGAGCGACCCGCGCCACTGGCCACGGCTCCACCTCGACCTGCTCCGGTTCTTCCTGCTCTCCGACGCCAACCCCCGCGAGGGCCTCGACAGCCCCGTCGTGCAGGACCGCCTCGTCCAGCTCCGGCAGGCCTTCGAGGTCGGCGGCCCCGAGGCGGCCCGCTTTCCGGGGCTGCTCTGGCCGTTCACCACGTTCTTCACCGACACCCCGGGCCTGGTGCGCGAGTCGATCGACGCCGTCGTCGTCAACTGCCGCCGCCACGGCGACGAATGGGCGACCGGAGTGGCCCTGATGTTCCGTACGCACATGGCCATCGACACGCCCGGCGGCTTCGCGGGCATCGACGGCGACCTCGCCGAACTGCGCGAGCTCGGCCGCCGGGTGGGCGACCGCTGGATGCGCGCCCAGGTGGCCAGCGCCGCCGCCGAGGCCGCGATGGTGCGCGGCCTCCCCGAGCAGGCCAAGCCCGCCTACGAGGAGGCGCTGCAACTGGCCCGCGAGGTGGGCGCCCACCACGAGGCGCCGTTCCTCATGGCCCGGGTCGCCGAACTCGCCTACCGCAGCGGAGACCTGGACTCCGCCGAGAAGTCCCTGGCCGAGGCCTCCGAGGAGGCGGACCGCTACCGGGTCGGCGACGCCACTCCGTACATCCACTCGCTGCTCGCCACCATCGCCCTCGACCGGGGCGAGCCCGCCGCCGCCCGCACCCTGCGCGAGCAGGCCGTCGAACTCGCCATGACGGGCCCGCTGCCCCCGCACTTCGCCGCGCTGCTCGACGCGCTGGGCGCCCGGATCATCGCCGCCGAGTCGGGCCCGCTCCCGGGCCTGCGGGCCATGGCGGACGCCCTGCGCACGGCGGCCGGCGCCGAGTGCACCGAGATCGTCCTGGCCCATCTCGGCGGGCGTGCGGCCCAGTTCCTCGGCGACCTCGGCGAGCACGCCCGCGCGGTGCGGGTCCTGGCGGCAGCCACCGCCTGGCGCGCCGGAATCCCGCGTTCCGTACCGGAGCATGAGACCGAGGAATCCGTCACGGCACGGGCCCGGCGCGCGCTCACGCCCGAGCGGTACGAGGCGGAACGGGCCGCCGGAGCGGCGCTGACCCCCGCCGAGGTCGTGCTGGTCCTGGATGCGGTCGCCCGCTAGCCGATCCGGGGTGCCACCGGAGCTATTCGCAGCTGATCTGCGACTGTGCCCAGTCCGCCAGCGTCGCGCCGCCGAACGGGCCCGCCGGTTCGACGACGAGGCGGATCGTCCCGCGGCCCGAGATGTCGGCGTGCACCGGCACCGCCGGGTCGCCGCCGTGCACCACCGGGGACTGCCAGAGCCTCGCCCCGTCCCCGTACAGCGAGAACCGCACCGCCCCGAGCCCCATCGTCAGGTCGTCCAGGCCCGCGTACGCGTCGTACGTACGGCACTGGCGGTTGAGGTCGATGGTCACCGAGGACCGGCCGTGCACGGTCACCCCGTGCGGATACCGCTGCTCGCCGATCCGCATGCCCGAGCGCTGCCACAGCCAGCTGGATTCGCCGAGCCGCACCTCGGGCCTGGTGCCGTCGCCGAGCACGCCGTACTGCAGGCGGTTCACCTGGAACACGGTCGGCGCGGGCGGCGGCGGGGGAGGCGTCGGCTTCGGCGGGGTCGGCTTGGGCGGCGGCACCGGCCGGGGCGGCGTGGGCCGGGGATGCGTCGGCTTGGGCGGCGTCGGCCGGGCCGCCGGCTTCTTCGGCGCGGGCGGCGCCGGAGGTGCGGGCTTCGGCGTGGGGGCCGCGGGCGGCGAGGGCGGCTGCTTTTGCGGTACGACGGGCGCCACCGCGGGCGGCTTCGCGTCGGGTTTGGCCGGCGGCGCATCGTGGCCGGTCAGCGCGAACACGACGCCCGCCGCCACCGCGACGGCCACCGCCGCGGCGATCCCGGCCTTGGCCGGGGCGCCAAGCCCCTCGGAGGCCGCGGCACCTCCCGCCGTACCGCCGGACGAACTGCCGCCCGTCGCCGCGGCCGCGGCACCCGCGCCGGCGGCCCCGGCGGCGCCGCCCGCCACGACTCCGGCGGCCTTGAGCGAGAACCCGGCGGCGAACCAGCCGATGACCGCGACCGGAAGCAGCGCGGGAATCCCGGCGTTGACGTCCTTGAGCTCGACGACCGCGACCCGGCAGTTCGCGCACTCCTCCAGATGCTTGCTGAGCCCGCGCTCGGCCCGGATCCGCAGCCCGCCCCGCGCGTACGCGCCGAGCCGGTCGGCATAGCGCGCGCAGTCCCCGCCGGAGGTCAGCGCGCTGGAGACGTGGGCCTGGAGGTAGGCCTGCTTGAGGCCCTCCCTGGCCCGGCTGGCGAGCACCGCCGTGGCGTTGGCGGTCAGCCCGAACAGCGGCGCGATCTCGCTGGGCGACTCCTCCTCGACGGTGGTGTGCCAGAGCACCGCCTGCCAGCGCTCGGGCAGCGAGCGGAACGCCTGCATGGCCAGCGTCTGCTCGGCCTCGTGCATGGCCCGCACGTCGGCGCCGAGATCGATGGTGTCGTCGTCGGACACCTCGGCGGAGCGCGCGGACTGCTGGGCGAAGACCGCGAAGTCGTCGACGAGCTGCTCCCGCTTGGCGGTCCGCGTCCAGGAGGCCGCGACCCGCCGCACGGTGGTCATCAGGTAGGCGCGCACGGCGTGTTCGGGCCCGGCCCCGCCGCGTACCGCCTGAAGCGTCCGCGCGAAGACCTCCGCCGTCAGGTCGTCGGCGGTGTGCGCGTCGCGGCAGCAGCTGCGGGCGTAGCGCCGCACCGCCTCCGCGTGGCGCCTGAAGAGCTCTTCGTACGCGCTGTCGTCGCCGGTCCGCATGGCGTGGATGAGGTCGGCGTCGGACTGCCCGGCCTCCGCGATCCCGAGGGCCGCGCCCTCGCGCAACCCGCCCTCGCGCTGCGGCGGCACCGTCGAGCCCGGCTCCCCGACGCCGTCCATCGGCCCCCAGGGCCCGGGCAGCACGGTCGCGCCGAGCTCGCCGAACTCCGAACCGGAATCCCCGCCGGGCTGCCCCGGAACGGGTGCGGGCCCGCCCGGCGAACCGCCGCCGGGACCGCCCTGGCTCGGCACCTGGCGCGGCGGAAGACCGCCGTCAGGGCCACCGGATTCCGGACCGCCGCCGCCTGAGCGCGACTCGTCCCGCTCTTCAACGCCCATCGCGGAAGCTCCCGTAAGCACGCTCAGACCCGACCACCGGGCAAGCGTGCCACAGAGCACAAGCGGAGCCGAGTCCCAGGACCGGCAACCACTCATCCGGGGAGACTTAGCGCCTGTGTCTGAACCCCGCCGCGCTCCGATCCGGACGGAGTTCAGCCCCGGGCTCTCACCGCACCCGGGCACGGGCCCTCACCCTTTCGGGGAAGGCCCGCATGCCCGGGAGCGGTCGTCACCACCGCCAACCAGCGCTCCGTGCAAGGGAGTTGAGCCTCAGGACGGCCGCGAACGGAGCCCCTCAAGCAGGATGTCGAGCAGCCGCGACGAGGCCGCGGCCTGCTGCGTGGCGTCCGGCAGTGAGGGCGCCGCGGTGGCTATCACCAGGAGCACGTCGGCGACGGTCACATCACCGCGCAGCTCACCGGCCGCCCTCGCCCGGTCCACCAACTGCCCGACCACGTCGAGCAGCTCGGCCGCGCCCGCGTCGTCCAGCTCCGCCTCGGGCGCCGTCCGCTGCTCGATGACCCGGCCCCAGCCGGAGCCCTGCTCGGCGAGGCCCACCTGACGCTGCTGCGGAACCCGCGCCTGGTCGAGCCCGTCCCGCACGCCGTCGGACCGAAGGCCCTCGGGACGTACGCCGTCGGTCTCCTCGGCGTCGACGCCGACCCGCAGCACCTGCGGCGGAAGCAGCCGCCCGGCGCCGGAGGCGACCGAGGTGCGCAGGAAGCGGGAGAGCGCCGACCAGGGCTCCTCCTCCTGGCCAAGGGCCGTGCGGGCCTGGTCGGTCAGCCGCGAGGTCTCCTCCTCGGCTATCCGGCGCACCAGCACGTCCTTGCTCGGGAACCGCCGGTAGACGGTGCCCACGCCGACCCTGGCCCGGCGCGCCACGTCCTCCATCGGCGCCCCGTAGCCGAGCTCGCCGAACACTTCGCGTGCCGCGCGCAGCACGTGCTCAAGATTGCGCTGGGCATCCACCCGCAGCGGTGCGGAACGCGATCCGCCCGCGCTCGGACCCGTACCCACGCGACCGTTTCCGTCGGAAGCCGCGACGGCAGTCTGCCAATGAGAGTCCTGAATGTGCATTTATCCCCCGGTAATAACGTCTCCCCCCGGAGACTCCCCGCCCTGACAGCCGGGGACCGGTCCCTAACCCGACACCCCGACGGGATACGAACATAGTTGAGCCGGAGTCAATTCAGAAGGGGTTCTTCCGCACGGTGTGCCCCCCGATCGGACCAAGGACCGAAACCTGACCGAATCGGACCCGGCCCATCACGTGTCACTCCCGCTCTGACCTGCGCATCTCTCCTCGCGGCGCGAAGAATGAGCCACCCGCCACAGCAGTTCCCTCCAGTCACACAATTTGCCGGGCCTGTGGACAAAGCCCGGGGCCCGTTGCGTCATGGGGTGGTGACAGAACCTGTGCGCATTCTCGTGGTCGGCGGCGGATACGTCGGGATGTACACGGCGCTGCGCCTGCAACGGAAGCTCAAGGCAGAGCTGAAGAGCGGCGCCGTCCGGATCACCGTGGTCACCCCCGACCCCTACATGACGTACCAGCCGTTCCTGCCCGAGGCGGCGGCCGGAAACATCTCGCCGCGCCATGTCGTGGTTCCGCTGCGCCGGGTCCTGGACAAGTGCCACATCGTCATCGGCGAGGCCGACCGCATCGACCACACCGGGCGCACCGCCACCGTCACCACCCTCGCCTCTCCCGAGGACGGCACCGGCGCCATCCAGCTGACGTACGACGAACTCGTCATCGCGCCCGGTTCGATCTCGCGCACGCTGCCCGTCCCCGGCCTCGCCGACTACGCCATCGGCTTCAAGACCGTCGAGGAGGCCATCGGCCTGCGCAACCACGTCATCGAGCAGATGGACATCGCCTCCTCGACGCGCGACCCCGCGATCCGCGACGCCGCCCTGACCTTCGTCTTCGTCGGCGGCGGCTACGCGGGCGTCGAGGCGCTCGCCGAACTGGAGGACATGGCCCGCTACACGGCGCGGTACTACCACAACATCCGCGCCGAGGACCTGAAGTGGATCCTCGTCGAGGCCAGCGACCGGATCCTGCCCGAGGTCGGCGAGGAGATGGGCCGGTACGCGATCCGCGAGCTGCGCGCCCGCAACATCGACGTACGCCTTGAGACCCGGCTCGACAGCTGCGAGCACCGGGTCGCCGTCCTCAGCGACGGCGCCCGCTTCCCCACCCGTACCGTCGTGTGGACCGCCGGTGTCAAGCCCGCCCCGATCCTCGCCGCCACCGACCTGCCCCTCAACGAGCGCGGCCGCCTCGCATGCACGGCGGAGCTGCGCGTCGCGGGCACCGAGCACGCCTGGGCTGCGGGCGACGCGGCCGCCGTACCCGACCTCACCTCGGAAGAGAAGGGCAAGGAGTGCGCGCCCAACGCCCAGCACGCCGTCCGCCAGGCGAAGGTCCTCGCCGAGAACATCGCCTCGGCCGTACGGGGCGGAGAACTCAAGGAGTACCGGCACAAGTACGCCGGCTCGGTCGCATCCCTCGGCCTGCACAAGGGCGTCGCCCACATCTACGGCCGCAAACTCAAGGGCTACCCGGCCTGGTTCATGCACCGCGCCTACCACCTGAGCCGCGTCCCGACCTTCAACCGCAAGGCCCGCGTCCTCGCCGAATGGACGCTCGCCGGGCTCTTCAAACGCGAGATCGTCTCGCTCGGCTCGCTGGAACACCCGCGCGCCGAGTTCGAGATCGCGGCCGGCAGCGGCCCGCCCGCCAAGGGCCCCGCCCCGCAGGAGAACTGACGGTTGTCAGTGCGGTCCGTCACACTGGACGTGTGACCATAGGTGGGCCCACACCTGCACAGAGTGATCCCGCGACCCAGCACCGCACAAGGACCGGCAGCACAGCACCCGCAGCAACACACGAGGCTTGGAACACCGTGAACTTCACGCGTTGGAGCGCCCGGCTCCCCGGTACGCCGCGCCGCGCCGCAGCACGGACCGACCGCGCAGACCGGGGCTCCGTGCCCGCGGCCCGCGGTGAATCCGGGCCGCAGCCGCAGTCCTGGCCGGACGATGCGGCCGAGCCCCCGCCCCTGGACGACCTCTCCGTGCGCGACATCCTCGGCCAGCTCCCCGCCCTGGTCGCGCTCCTGCACGGCCCCGAGCACCGCATCGCGTACGTCAACGACGCCTACGCCGCGGCCTTCGGGACCCGCCCGCTGGGCGCCCCGGCCGCCAAGGCGCTGCCCGAGCTCGACGAGCTCGGCCTGCTCCCGCTGATGGATCAGGTGCTGCGCAGCGGCACGTCCCGTACGGTCAAGTCCCGCAAGACCCAGGCCGCCGGTTCGTACACGGTGACGTGCAGCCCGGTGGAGATCGCCGGCCACGACGAGGGCGGCGTGCTCGTCTTCGCCGCCGACGTCACCGACCACGCGGAGGCCGCCGAGCGGTTGCGCGCGAGCGAGCGCCGCCACCGCGAGACCGCCGTCACCCTCCAGCGATCCCTGCTCCCGCAGGAGCTGGAACAGCCCGACGACCTGCGGGTGGCCGCCACCTACCAGCCCGGCGGCAAGGACGCGGCGGTCGGCGGCGACTGGTACGACGTGATCACCCTTGGCGCGGGCCGCACCGCCCTGGTCATCGGCGACGTGATGGGCCGCGGGGTCCGCGCCGCTGCAGTGATGGGCCAGCTCCGCACCGCGGTCAGGGCGTACGCGCGCCTCGACCTGCCCCCGCACGAGGTGCTCCAGCTCCTGGACGGCCTGGCCGCCGAGATCGACGCCAGCCAGATCGCCACCTGCGTCTACGCCGTGCACGACCCCAACGAGGGCCGCCTGGTGTACGCGTCGGCGGGCCACCTGCCCGTTCTCGTACGCCACGAGGACGGCACCGTCCACCGCGCCGCGGACCCGACCGGGCCCCCGCTCGGCACCGGCGGCTGGCTGCACACCTCGGGCACGATCGACCTGCCGCCCGGCGCGACCGCCGTCCTCTATACGGACGGCCTGGTCGAGCGCAGGGGAGAGGACATCGACGAGGGCGTGGCCGCCCTTGAGCGGGCGCTGTCCGGCGCGGTCGGCACCCCTCAGGTGGTGTGCGACCGTCTGATCCGCTCGCTCGGGGTCACCGCCGAACACGACGACGACGTCGCGGTCCTGGTCTGCCAGCACCCGGCCCGTACGGGACCCGCCGCCGAGCTCTTCCACAACGCGGCGCTCGACCTGCTCGGCGGCATCGAAGCGGCCCCGCGCGCCCGGGCGTTCGCGTCCGGCGTCCTCGCCTCCTGGCGCTTCCCGGTGGAGCTGCGCGACCTGGGCGTCCTCGCGGCGAGCGAGCTGGTGGCCAACTCGCTGCAGCACGGCACCCCGCCGATGCGCCTCAGGCTCCGCCGCACCGACCGCCGCCTGATCATCGAGGTGACCGACGGCGACGATCACCTGCCGCGCCGCCGCCGCGCCGACCCCGGAGACGAAGCAGGACGAGGCATCTCGATCGTCGCGACGATCGCCTCGTCCTGGGGTTCGCGCCGCACGCCGGGCGGCGGCAAAGCGGTGTGGTGCGAGTTCGCGCTGCCCGGTTAGGCGTTGGCGGGCGCCTGCTCGGGCTTGTGCACCGCGACCACGCGCGAGGTGGCCGCGAGCATCGGATGGTCCTGCGCGAGCGTCAGCTTCTTGCCGAGCCGCAGCGCGAGGAAGGTGATCCCGAGCGAGAAGACCACGAACGTCACGATGTACGGGCCGTGCAGCGCGGCGCCCATGGGCCCGCCCACCGCCGGACCGACGGCCAGCGCGAGCTGCTTGACCAGGGCGAACGCCGAGTTGTACTGGCCGACCATCGACTCCGGGGCCAGATCGGCGACCAGCGGCGCCACGGTCGGCGACAGCATCGCCTCACCGAGCCCGAAGAGCGCGTACGTCGAGATGAAGGCGGCGGTCGCCATCGCCTGACTGCCGTGCCCGAGCCCGGCGTATCCGGCCGCGATCCACGCGACGGCCCAGATCAGACCGACGGACGCGATGACGCGGCTGCGACGCCGGCGCTCGACGAACTTCAGCACCAGGAACTGCGCGACCACGATGACGGCCGTGTTGGCGGCCAGCGCGATCCCGAGCGTCGAGGGCTGGATCCCGGCGGCCTCGGTGCCGTACGCGGCAAGACCGGACTCGAACTGCCCGTAGCAGGCGAAGAACAAGACGAAGCCAAGGACGCACAGCTGCACCATCGCCCGGTGCCCGAGGATCGTGCGGATCCCGCCGCCGGCGCCCTGCTCACCCTTGGGACGCGCGTCCGAGAGGACGGCCGAGTGCGGCATCTTCACGGAGCCGGCGATCCCGGCGAGCACCAGGAACATCACCGCTTCGATGGAGAAGAGCAGGGTGAAGCTGGAGGGGTGGCTCTCGTCGACGATCTGGCCGCCGATGAGCCCGCCGATGCCGAGCCCGAGGTTCTGCAGGAAGAACTGCATGGCGAAGGCGCGGGTGCGGGTCGCGGGGCCGGAGCACCAGACGATCATCGTCGCGAGCGCGGGCTGCATGACGGCGGTGCCCGCACCGAGCAGCGCGGCCGAAGCGACAGCGGCGGGCACGCTGGAGGCGAAGCCCATGCTCAGCGCGCCGGCCGAGGCGAGCACCGCGGCGCCGACCAGCACCGGCAGCGGCCCGCGCCGGTCGATGACGCGGCCGGTGAACGGCAGCACGACAAGCGCGGCCATGGCGAAGACGGCGAGCACGACACCGGCCGTGGTCGCGCCCAGATCCCGCACCTGAGCCACGTACACATAGAGGTACGGAACGGTGAACCCGAGTCCAAACGCGCTCAGCGCGTTACCTGCCTGGATCCGGCGCATCGCTGCACCCATCGCCTTGGTCACACTTCACCACCTTGGGGTCTGGAAGCTTGGAGGACTTGAACCTGAAGGGCTCAGCTCTGAAGACTTCAACACTAAAATTAGATCCTTAACAATACACACTCAAGGACTTAGATGCCAACGGACCCCGTGCCATACTCGCGACATGGCTGAGACCACCGAGCCCGCCGAGCCCGACGGCCCCCAGGAGCCGACCCTCGACGAGCAGATCGCCGCGTACCAGCGGGAGTACCGCGACCTCGACCCCCAGGTGGAAAAGGTCGTCTCGGCCCTGGGCCGCCTGAACCGCCGGATGAACGTGGCGTACGGCCGCCAGGTCGCCACCCTCGGCATCAGCAACGCGGAGTGGGAGGTCCTCAAGACCCTGCTCCTGGCGGGCGAGCCCTATCGCCTGGGCCCCGGCGAACTCGCCAAGCGCCTCGGCCTCACACCGGCCGCGATGACGCACCGCATCGACCGCATGGCCGGCGAAGGCCTGGTCACGCGGGACCGCGACGAGAACAATCGGGTGCGCGTCATCGTCGAGCTGACGGATGAGGGCCGTACGAAGTGGCTGGAGGCCATGCGCATGGCCAGCGACTTCGAGGAGGACCTCCTCCAGGACCTGTCCGCCGAGGAGCGCGGCCTCCTCGGCGAGATGCTGATCCGCCTGCTCCGCAGGGTGGAGCACGCCCAGCCGGACGCGGGCGGCCGCCTCACCGACCTCGACTGAAAAAACCAGTGGACAGGAGCCAGGGCCGGGGTTGACACGGATCTCCCTGATCCGTAAGGTTCTTCGAGTTGTCGCGGAGCCGATACGGTTCTGCAACAGCCATCCGCCGCAGATTCTGCGGCCACCCAACTCAGCACGATCTCCCGACCGGGAGTGTTTTCGGCATGCCGAATTCATTTCGATCGGACCGGAAGCCCCGATTACGGGTTGCCGGGAAAATCCGCTAGAGTTCGGGAGTCGGAACGGCCCAACAGCCGGGAAGACAAGCCGACTTGGACCGGGAGACCGGAAATCAGGCCCGAAAGGATCTGATAGAGTCGGAACCGCCGGAAAGGGAAACCCGAGAGGGGGAACCGGAAAGGCGCCGAGGAAATCGGACACGAAAGAGTCTGATAGAGTCGGGACACGAAATACCGAAGGGAAGCGCCCGGAGGAAAGCCCGAGAGGGTGAGTACGAAGGAAGCGTCCGTTCCTTGAGAACTCAACAGCGTGCCAAAAGTCAACGCCAGATTGACAACCCCGTATCCGCTTCGGCGGATCGAGGTTCCTTTGAAAAGTCCACTCGCCCCTTTGGGGTGTGGGTGGCGATTACACAGCGAGGACGCTGTGGACGACCGGCCTCATTCCGGCTTGGTCGTCCCGCTCTTACGTGATGTGTGCACCCGATTACGGGTAAACATTCATGGAGAGTTTGATCCTGGCTCAGGACGAACGCTGGCGGCGTGCTTAACACATGCAAGTCGAACGATGAAGCCCTTCGGGGTGGATTAGTGGCGAACGGGTGAGTAACACGTGGGCAATCTGCCCTTCACTCTGGGACAAGCCCTGGAAACGGGGTCTAATACCGGATAACACTTCCTGCCGCATGGTGGGGGGTTAAAAGCTCCGGCGGTGAAGGATGAGCCCGCGGCCTATCAGCTTGTTGGTGGGGTGATGGCCTACCAAGGCGACGACGGGTAGCCGGCCTGAGAGGGCGACCGGCCACACTGGGACTGAGACACGGCCCAGACTCCTACGGGAGGCAGCAGTGGGGAATATTGCACAATGGGCGAAAGCCTGATGCAGCGACGCCGCGTGAGGGATGACGGCCTTCGGGTTGTAAACCTCTTTCAGCAGGGAAGAAGCGAAAGTGACGGTACCTGCAGAAGAAGCGCCGGCTAACTACGTGCCAGCAGCCGCGGTAATACGTAGGGCGCAAGCGTTGTCCGGAATTATTGGGCGTAAAGAGCTCGTAGGCGGCTTGTCACGTCGGATGTGAAAGCCCGGGGCTTAACCCCGGGTCTGCATTCGATACGGGCTAGCTAGAGTGTGGTAGGGGAGATCGGAATTCCTGGTGTAGCGGTGAAATGCGCAGATATCAGGAGGAACACCGGTGGCGAAGGCGGATCTCTGGGCCATTACTGACGCTGAGGAGCGAAAGCGTGGGGAGCGAACAGGATTAGATACCCTGGTAGTCCACGCCGTAAACGTTGGGAACTAGGTGTTGGCGACATTCCACGTCGTCGGTGCCGCAGCTAACGCATTAAGTTCCCCGCCTGGGGAGTACGGCCGCAAGGCTAAAACTCAAAGGAATTGACGGGGGCCCGCACAAGCAGCGGAGCATGTGGCTTAATTCGACGCAACGCGAAGAACCTTACCAAGGCTTGACATATACCGGAAACGGCCAGAGATGGTCGCCCCCTTGTGGTCGGTATACAGGTGGTGCATGGCTGTCGTCAGCTCGTGTCGTGAGATGTTGGGTTAAGTCCCGCAACGAGCGCAACCCTTGTTCTGTGTTGCCAGCATGCCCTTCGGGGTGATGGGGACTCACAGGAGACTGCCGGGGTCAACTCGGAGGAAGGTGGGGACGACGTCAAGTCATCATGCCCCTTATGTCTTGGGCTGCACACGTGCTACAATGGCCGGTACAAAGAGCTGCGATGCCGCGAGGCGGAGCGAATCTCAAAAAGCCGGTCTCAGTTCGGATTGGGGTCTGCAACTCGACCCCATGAAGTCGGAGTTGCTAGTAATCGCAGATCAGCATTGCTGCGGTGAATACGTTCCCGGGCCTTGTACACACCGCCCGTCACGTCACGAAAGTCGGTAACACCCGAAGCCGGTGGCCCAACCCCTTGTGGGAGGGAGCTGTCGAAGGTGGGACTGGCGATTGGGACGAAGTCGTAACAAGGTAGCCGTACCGGAAGGTGCGGCTGGATCACCTCCTTTCTAAGGAGCACTTCTCACCAGGTTCGCCTGGTCAGAGGCCATTTCGTCGGCAAACGTCCGACGGTGGTCAGCTCATGGGTGGAACGTTGACTATTCGGCACGATGCTTCAGGGTCACCAGTACTGCTTCGGCGTGGAACGTGAACCAGGGAGGATCGGGTCGGGCACGCTGTTGGGTGTCTGAGGGTACGGACCGTGAGGTCTGTCCTTCTGATGCCGGCCCCAGTGAACTCCACCACGATGTTGGTGGGGTGATGGGTGGCTGGTCGTTGTTTGAGAACTGCACAGTGGACGCGAGCATCTGTGGCCAAGTTTTTAAGGGCGCACGGTGGATGCCTTGGCACCAGGAACCGATGAAGGACGTGGGAGGCCACGATAGTCCCCGGGGAGCCGTCAACCAGGCTTTGATCCGGGGGTTTCCGAATGGGGAAACCCGGCAGTCGTCATGGGCTGTCACCCATACCTGAACACATAGGGTATGTGGAGGGAACGAGGGGAAGTGAAACATCTCAGTACCCTCAGGAAGAGAAAACAACCGTGATTCCGGGAGTAGTGGCGAGCGAAACCGGATGAGGCCAAACCGTATGCGTGTGATACCCGGCAGGGGTTGCGCATGCGGGGTTGTGGGATCTCTCTTCTGTCGTCTGCCGGCGACAGGACGAGTCAGAAACCGTTGGTGTAGGCGAAGGACATGCGAAAGGTCCGGCGTAGAGGGTAAGACCCCCGTAGCTGAAACATCAACGGCTCGTTTGAGAGACACCCAAGTAGCACGGGGCCCGAGAAATCCCGTGTGAATCTGGCGGGACCACCCGCTAAGCCTAAATATTCCCTGGTGACCGATAGCGGATAGTACCGTGAGGGAATGGTGAAAAGTACCGCGGGAGCGGAGTGAAATAGTACCTGAAACCGTGTGCCTACAAGCCGTGGGAGCGTCGCTGGCAGCACTTGTGCTGTCAGTCGTGACTGCGTGCCTTTTGAAGAATGAGCCTGCGAGTTAGCGGTGTGTAGCGAGGTTAACCCGTGTGGGGAAGCCGTAGCGAAAGCGAGTCCGAACAGGGCGATTGAGTTGCACGCTCTAGACCCGAAGCGGAGTGATCTAGCCATGGGCAGGTTGAAGCGGCTGTAAGAGGTCGTGGAGGACCGAACCCACCAGGGTTGAAAACCTGGGGGATGACCTGTGGTTAGGGGTGAAAGGCCAATCAAACTCCGTGATAGCTGGTTCTCCCCGAAATGCATTTAGGTGCAGCGTCGTGTGTTTCTTGCCGGAGGTAGAGCACTGGATAGGCGATGGGCCCTACCGGGTTACTGACCTTAGCCAAACTCCGAATGCCGGTAAGTGAGAGCGCGGCAGTGAGACTGTGGGGGATAAGCTCCATGGTCGAGAGGGAAACAGCCCAGAGCATCGACTAAGGCCCCTAAGCGTACGCTAAGTGGGAAAGGATGTGGAGTCGCAGAGACAACCAGGAGGTTGGCTTAGAAGCAGCCACCCTTGAAAGAGTGCGTAATAGCTCACTGGTCAAGTGATTCCGCGCCGACAATGTAGCGGGGCTCAAGCGTACCGCCGAAGTCGTGTCATTCCAGCATATAGGGCCAACGCCTGCTGGGATGGGTAGGGGAGCGTCGTGTGCCGGGTGAAGCTGCAGCGGAAGCTAGTGGTGGACGGTTCACGAGTGAGAATGCAGGCATGAGTAGCGATACACACGTGAGAAACGTGTGCGCCGATTGACTAAGGGTTCCTGGGTCAAGCTGATCTGCCCAGGGTAAGTCGGGACCTAAGGCGAGGCCGACAGGCGTAGTCGATGGACAACCGGTTGATATTCCGGTACCCGCTTTGAAACGCCCAGTATCGAGCCCATTAATGCTAAGGCCGTGAAGCCGTTCCGGACCCTTCGGGGAATGGAAAGTGGTGGAGCCGCCGGCCCAAGGTGGTAGTAGGTAAGCGATGGGGTGACGCAGGAAGGTAGTCCAGCCCGGGCGGTGGTTGTCCCGGGGTAAGGGTGTAGCCCGTCATCTAGGCAAATCCGGATGACATATAAGGGTGAGACCTGATGCCGAGCCGATTGTGGTGAAGTGGATGATCCTATGCTGTCGAGAAAAGCCTCTAGCGAGTTTCATGGCGGCCCGTACCCTAAACCGACTCAGGTGGTCAGGTAGAGAATACCGAGGCGTTCGGGTGAACTATGGTTAAGGAACTCGGCAAAATGCCCCCGTAACTTCGGGAGAAGGGGGGCCACGTCCGGTGATGAGTCTTGCACTCTGAGCTGGGGGTGGCCGCAGAGACCAGCGAGAAGCGACTGTTTACTAAAAACACAGGTCCGTGCGAAGCCGTAAGGCGATGTATACGGACTGACGCCTGCCCGGTGCTGGAACGTTAAGGGGACCGGTTAGTCACATTTCGGTGTGGCGAAGCTGAGAACTTAAGCGCCAGTAAACGGCGGTGGTAACTATAACCATCCTAAGGTAGCGAAATTCCTTGTCGGGTAAGTTCCGACCTGCACGAATGGCGTAACGACTTCTCGACTGTCTCAACCATAGGCCCGGTGAAATTGCACTACGAGTAAAGATGCTCGTTTCGCGCAGCAGGACGGAAAGACCCCGGGACCTTTACTACAGTTTGATATTGGTGTTCGGTTCGGCTTGTGTAGGATAGGTGGGAGACTTTGAAGCGGCCACGCCAGTGGTTGTGGAGTCGTCGTTGAAATACCACTCTGGTCGTGCTGGATGTCTAACCTCGGTCCGTGATCCGGATCAGGGACAGTGTCTGATGGGTAGTTTAACTGGGGCGGTTGCCTCCTAAAGAGTAACGGAGGCGCCCAAAGGTTCCCTCAGCCTGGTTGGCAATCAGGTGTTGAGTGTAAGTGCACAAGGGAGCTTGACTGTGAGACCGACGGGTCGAGCAGGGACGAAAGTCGGGACTAGTGATCCGGCGGTGGCTTGTGGAAGCGCCGTCGCTCAACGGATAAAAGGTACCCCGGGGATAACAGGCTGATCTTCCCCAAGAGTCCATATCGACGGGATGGTTTGGCACCTCGATGTCGGCTCGTCGCATCCTGGGGCTGGAGTCGGTCCCAAGGGTTGGGCTGTTCGCCCATTAAAGCGGTACGCGAGCTGGGTTTAGAACGTCGTGAGACAGTTCGGTCCCTATCCGCTGCGCGCGCAGGAACATTGAGAAGGGCTGTCCCTAGTACGAGAGGACCGGGACGGACGAACCTCTGGTGTGCCAGTTGTCCTGCCAAGGGCATGGCTGGTTGGCTACGTTCGGAAAGGATAACCGCTGAAAGCATCTAAGCGGGAAGCCTGCTTCGAGATGAGTGTTCCCACCTCCTTGAGAGGGTAAGGCTCCCAGTAGACGACTGGGTTGATAGGCCAGATGTGGAAGCCCGGTAACGGGTGGAGCTGACTGGTACTAATAGGCCGAGGGCTTGTCCTCAGTTGCTCGCGTCCACTGTGTTTGTTCTGAAGCAATGAACAGCCGTCAGAACCGTTTCCGGTTCCGGTGTTCAACTTCATAGTGTTTCGGTGGTCATAGCGTTAGGGAAACGCCCGGTTACATTCCGAACCCGGAAGCTAAGCCTTTCAGCGCCGATGGTACTGCAGGGGGGACCCTGTGGGAGAGTAGGACGCCGCCGAACAAATTGTGGGGAAAGCCCCGCACCAGACCGTAGGAATACGGTCACGGTGCGGGGCTTTCTCGCGTTGTGGCAGTATCGGTTCATGGAACATGTCATACGCCCCATCCGCGCCGACGAATGGCGCAAGTCCAAGGAACTGCGGCTGGCTTCGCTGGCCGATCCCGCTGCCCCTGTGGCCTTCCTGGACACGCTGGAGAACGCGTCCACGCGGCCCGATTCGCACTGGCAGGAGCGGGCGCAGGGGGCCTCGCAGGGTAATTCCGCCCGGCACTTCATCGCCGAGGGGCCCGGCGGCGAATGGGCCGGCGGCGTTGTGGTGCTGGTCGAGGCCGAGGGCAGCGACGATGTCTTCGGGAACCGGATTGCCTCGCCGCAGGCGCAGCTCGTGGGCGTGTTCGTACGGCCCGAGTACCGCGGGGTCGGGCTGACCGAGCGGCTTTTCGCTGCCGCGATGGAATGGGCCTGGTCGCTGGAGGAGCCGCGGGTGAACCGGGTTCGGCTCTTCGTGCACGAGAACAACCCGCGCGCCCAGGGCTTCTACCGGAAGATCGGCTTCGTACCGACCGGGGTCACCGCACTGCTGTCCGGTGACGGTTGCCACGATCTTGAGATGGAGGTTGTGCGGCCGTAGCCGCAGTCGTACTCCTGCATCCCTTGCGGCTCTGCGATTACGTCAGTGCTTCGGTCCAGCGGGCTCGCGCCTGTTCCGGGGAGCGGAGCAGGACCAGGGGCGGCATGCCCTGGTCCTGACCGGTCGACAGCAGCTCCGGAAGCCGGGGAAGCGGAGCCACGGCCGCGACGTCGTCCAGGACGAGCGTCATTGGTGGGTCGAGGCGACCGTCAGATGACCGTTCGGCCATGCGGCGGCCGCGCTCGACCACGTCTGAGGCGAGTGCCGTGAGCAGGGGCATCGCGGCGGGATGGGACCGGGGGTTCTCGATCGCTTCACCCACCACATAAAGGGTGCCCCCCTCGTTCACAAATGATTCCAGGGCGAGCGAATCTGCTCGATTTGGTGTGCAGGCGTCGCGGATGTGGATCGAAGAGAGGCAGGCGAGGGCTCGGGCCGTCAACTGCTGGGCGATTTCCCGGCGTTCGGGGTACGCGGTGAGGGCGGACTCCAGGAGTCCCGCGCCGCCGCTCTGCGCCTTGGGGTGCGTACGGAGGATGCGTACGGCGTCCTGGACCGCTGTTCCCTGGGCCCAGCGGTGCAGCTGCTTCGTGGCCTTGCCGTCGCGGCTTTCCAGAGCGGCGGCGTGCAGCCAGCAGCGTAGGAGGGTTTCCGCGGTGTCTGCCATGGCGGCGTCCATGCGGGCCTGAGGGCGGACGGGGGCGAGCAGTGCCGTTGCCCTTGCGGCGGCGACATCCGGGTCTTCGCAGCCGGCTGTGGGGGACCAGTGGAGTCTGGCGGGGGTGTCGCAGCGGTGGGTTGGGTCGTAGACGTGTACGGGGCCGAGCTTGGCTCTGGCGTCTTTTGTTTCTGCCCACAGGGTGGGGTCCGAGGTGACGATCAGGGCTGCGCCCTCGGCGTCCTGGATTGCCTGTAGGGCTCTGGGTCTTCTTGCTTCGGGGGGGCCGAAGAGTAGGCGGGGGGTTTGCTGTTCTGCCCGGGGGGCTGGGAATTGCTCCACTGGCGTGGGGGCGGGTTCCCTTGCGGGGGCGGGTTGTTGGGGGTGTTGTGCCTGAGAGGCGGTGAGCGGCTGCTCGGGGTCGGGGGCCAGGGGCTGTGCGGGGTTGGGGGCGGTGACCGGGGTTCCGGCTGGCGGGGTTCGTTGTGCCCACCCTTCCCCAAGGTCTCGGCTCCGCTCGACCAGGGGAGACCCCAATCGCCCTGCGGAACGACTGCCCACAACGGGAGGGGGTGGGGTGGCGGAACGATTGCCCACAGCTTGGGGGAAGGGGGGCTGTGGTGCTGAGCCCACAGCGGGGGCTGCGCCCCCGGACGCCGCCCTAGCTCTCGCCCGTACCGATCGCCACCGCGTGAACGTCCCCAGTGCGAAGATCGTCAGGACGAGCAGGATCAGCAGCTCGCCGATCAGCAGGCCCCAGAACAGGCCGTAGCCCGAGAGGGAGTTCGGGGGAGTGTCCGGCCAGGCCGATGGCAGGTCGTGGGGGGCCGTTACCAGGGAACGCAGGGCCATCGGGCTGTGAGTGAACGATACGGCGGGGGGCCAGGCTCCGTGGGTGAAGAGGCCCCCCAGGCCGGTGGCCGTCCATACCAGGACCGTCAGGCCCAGGAGGAAGGCCAGCAGGCCCACCAGGAGTCCGTCCGGGATGCCGCGCTGGTCGCCTCTCGGGGTGCCGGTTCCGCTCACTTCAGGCCACCGTGGACTCGGGCGAGTCTGCTGCCGAGGACATTTGCTGTTCCACCAGCGCTGCTCGGCGTTCTGTTTCCGATTCGAGTTGGGAGTCCAGCTCCGAGGCCAGGATGTCGTCGGTTGCGGCCGATTCCGTCATGGCCCGGTCCGTGAAGACCAGGGGGCGTTCGCGCTCTGTGATCAGGTGTTTCACGACTTGGACGTTGCCGTTCACGTCCCATACCGCGATGCCTGGGGTGAGGGTGGGGATGATCTCCACGGCCCAGCGGGGCAGGCCGAGCACCCTGCCCGTCGCCCTTGCCTCGTCCGCCTTCTGCGCGTAGATGGTGCGGGTCGAGGCCATCTTCAGGATCGCTGCCGCCTCCCTCGCCGCCGCTCCGTCCACCACGTCGCTCAGGTGGTGGACCACCGCCACGAACGACAGGCCCAGGCGCCGGCCGAACTTCAGCAGGCGCTGGAAGAGCTGGGCCACGAACGGGCTGTTGATGATGTGCCAGGCCTCCTCGACCAGGAAGATGCGCTTCTTCCGGTCCGGGCGGATCCAGGTGTGCTCCAGCCAGACGCCGACGATCGCCATCAGGATCGGCATCGCGATCGAATTTCGATCGATGTGGGACAAGTCGAAGACGATCAGCGGGGCGTCCAGGTCGATCCCCACCGTCGTCGGGCCGTCGAACATGCCGCGCAGGTCGCCGTCCACCAGGCGGTCCAACACCAGCGCGACGTCCAGGCCCCAGGCTCGTACGTCGTCTATGTCGACGTTCATCGCCTCGGCCGACTCGGGCTCGGGGTGGCGGAGTTGCTCGACGATGTCGGTCAGGACCGGTTGGCGGTCCGTGATCGTGGTGTTGACGTACGCGTGCGCCACCTTGAGAGCGAAACCCGATCGTTCGTCCAGGCCGTGTCCCATCGCAACTTCGATGATCGTTCGAAGGAGCGCGAGCTGGCCCGTCGTCGTGATCGCCGGGTCCAGGGGGTTGAGCCGGATGCCGCCGTCCATCGCGGTCATCGGGTCGAGCCGGATGGGAGTTATCCCCAGCTCGCGCGCGATGAGGTTCCACTCGCCGACGCCGTCCTCGCCCTGCGCGTCGAGCACGACGACCTGCCGGTCGCGGAACCTCAACTGCCTGAGTACGTACGTCTTTTCAAGCGCCGACTTGCCGTTGCCGGACTCGCCGAGGACCAGCCAGTGCGGGGCCGGGAGCTGCTGTCCGTACAGCTGGAAGGGGTCGTAGATGTAGCCCTTGCCGCTGTACACCTCGCGCCCGATGATCACGCCCGAGTCGCCGAGGCCGGGGGCCGCCGTCGGCAGGTAGACGGCCTGGGCCTGGCCCGTGGAGGTGCGGACGGGCAGCCGGGTGGTCTCCACCTTGCCGAAAAGGAGGGCGGTGAAGGCGTCGGAGACGAGAGACAGCGGATCTCGCATGGCGGGTACTGCCTCTCAACTAGCGGCGGATGCCGGTCGCGAACGGCAAGGTGTTGACGAAGGCCCGGTGGTGCTCGCGGTCGCACCACTCCAGCTTCAGGTACGACTTGCCGGCCGAGGCTCTGATGGTCCGCTTGTCACGGGCCAGCGCCTCCGGTGAACGCGAGGACACCGTGATGTAGCCGACCAGGTTGACGCCCGCGGCGCCGCTCGCGAGGTCCTCGCCGCGCTGGTCGAGGCGGCCGTGGGCGGCGATGTCGCGGGGGTCGACGGTGCGGTTCATCTTGGCCGCGCGGGACGCCTCCGCCTCGTCGTTGGTCTTTTCCGTGAGCATTCGCTCAATCGCAACTTCGGTCGGTTCGAGGTCCATGCAGACGGCAACCGTACGGATCACGTCCGGGGTGTGGACGAGCAGCGGGGCCAGGAAGTTGACGCCGACCGGGGTCATCGGCCACTCCTTCACCCACGCGGTGGCGTGGCACCAGGGCGCCCGGGTCGAGGACTCGCGGGTCTTGGCCTGGAGGTACGTCGGCTCCACGGCGTCCAGCTCGGCCGGCCAGGCATTGCGCTTGGTCATGGCCTGGATGTGGTCGATGGGGTGGTCCGGGTCGTACATGGAGTGCACGAGCGAGGCGAGCCGGCTCTGGCCGAGCGGCTGGCGCACCCGGATGTCGGCCTCCGCCAACCGGGCGCAGATGTCGGTCAGTTCACGCGCCATGACGACCGCGAGCCCCGCGTCCCGGTCGAGCTTGCGGCCGTGCGGGTTGGCGGCGCGGGCCATCGCGTGGGCCTCGGCGGCGAGCTCGCGGCTGTACTGCATGCAGGCCACGAGGTAGGCGCGGTGCTGCTCGCTGGAGGTGGACACCATCGACTGGAGCTGCTCGTACGACTCCTTCAGCCAGTCCGGGGACTTCGTGTCGCCGCGCTGGGCTACGTCCTTGGCGTGCGCGTCGGGGTCGGCGGGCAGTGTGCGGGCCAGTATCTGAAGCCTCGTCACAAAGCCGTCGCCGTTGGCGACATGCTTCAGGAGGGTGCCGAACCGGTCGACCAGGGCCTCCTGGTCCTCGCTGTCGCGCAGCCCGACGCCCGGGCCCTCGATCTCGATCGCGGCGGTGACCGTACGCCGGTCCGCGTGCAGCAGGACCGCGATCTCGTCGGGGCCGAAGGGGGCGGCGAGCCAGCTGATGTGGCCGATGCCGGGCGGCGGCCCGACCTCGACCTCGCGCCCGTCGAGGCCCACCCCCGCCTCGGCCGAGCCCGAACGGTAGGTGGTGCCGCGCCGGAGCGAGCGCTTGTAACTGCGGTTGATTTCAAACCATTTGTAGAACGTGCGGTGCTTGTACGGGAGGTACACCGCGGCGAGCGCCAGGAACGGGAAGCCCATCAGGAGCACGATCCGCAGGGACAGGACGGGGACCAGCAGTCCGCACATCATGCCGAGGAACGCGCCGCCGATGATCAGCACGATCTCGCCGGTCTCGCGGTTCTTGCCGACGACGGCCGACGGCCGGGCGCGGCCGATCAGATACGTACGGCGGGGCGTGACCGGTTGGGACTGGGTCGTCAACGCCCTCCACCTCCAGTGTTCTTGTTACCTGTGCCGCCGGTGTTGTGGCGGTGAGAGTGTGGTGTGCCGGATGTCGGCGCGGAGCCGCTGCGCGGCGGAGGTGCGGCGGAGGGGACAGTTCCGCCGCCGATCCCGCCGCCGGAGCCCCGGCTGCTGTGGGCGGCCACGCCACCGGACATGGGGTTGGCGGGGCGGGCCTGGGCGGCGCCGCCCCCCTGGTTGCCCCGGCCGCTGTGGGTCTTGATGCCCTGCGAGACCAGTGCGGCGGGCGAGGAGATGAGGGCGGCGGCCTGGGAGCCGTCGGTGGCCTGTTTGCGGTTCGTACGGGCCGAGGCGATCTCGTCGCCGAAGCCGGGCACGAAGCGGTAGATCATCGCCGAGGCGAAGATCGCGAGCAGGATGATCGCCAGGCCCGAGACGACGGCCGAGAACGAGTCGGGGCCCTTGCCGGAGGAGAGCGCTCCGGCCAGGCCGAGCACGATCACGATGACCGGTTTCACCATGATCACGGCGATCATGATGCCCGCCCAGCGGCGCACGTGGCCCCACATGTTCTTGTCGACCAGCCCCGCGTACACGACGGTGCCGAGCAGGGCCCCGACGTACAACAGGGCGGCACGGATGACCAGTTCGAGGAACAGCACGCCCGCGGCGAGGATCGAGACCAGGGCGACGACGATCAGCATGATCGGGCCGCCGCCGATGTCCGTGCCCTTCTTGAGCGCGGCCGAGAACGACCCGAAGAACACGTCCGACTGGTTGCCGGTCGCGTTCGCGATGGCCTCGGTCACGGCGTCCGTCGCCGATACGACGGTGTAGAGGATCAGCGGGGTGAAGGCGGAGGCGAGCACGGTCAGCCACAGGAAGCCGACGGCTTCCGAGATCGCCGTCGACAGCGGCACCCCACGGATCGCGCGCTTGGCCACGGCCAGGAGCCACAGGACGAGGGTGAGGAAGGTGGCGGCGGCGAAGACGACGGCGTACTGGGTGCGGAAGCTGTCGTTGGTGAAGTCCACGGTTGCGGTGGACTTCACCGCGTCGGAGAGCTTGCCCACGATCCAGGCGGCCGCGTCGGCACAGCCCTTGGCCAGGGAGGTGAGGGGGTCGGCGGCTTGGTTGGGGTCGGTTACGGGCGCGCTGCCCTTGCTGGAGCCGGATTCGCAGTAGTCCCTGGCGGGGCCGACGATCAGGTCGCAGTTGCTCTTGCCGGATGGCGAGGGCGAGGGGGAGGGCGCCCCTGACGGGGCGGGCGTCGGCGAGGGAGCGGCGTACACGCGGGTCGCCAGCAGCACGAGGCTCGTCTGCACGGCCGTGAGCACAGCGGTCAGTTTGAGCGCGCGGCGGGGGCTACCGGGCATACGTGAACCCTCCGTACTCTTGCACTGCCTTGGCCATCTCGTCGGCGGTGGAGGCCTTGCGGTCGGCGTTCACCGGGGCCGGGCCTTCCTTGTTGGAGAAGCTCGTGGCTTTCCAGTCGCCGTTCACCCACTGGAGCTGGAGGGTCAACGTGAACCAGTCGTTGGTCACCGGGTTGGTGGAGCCGACCCCCGCCATGCCGTAGACGCCGGTGCACCAGACCTCAATGGTCGCGGAAGTAGCAGAGTAGGCAGCTGTCTTGGTGCCGACCGGGGCGGTGCGCGAGACGTACGTCATGCCCTGGGCCGCGTTACCGTTGGCGTCCAGGCCCACTTTGCTGAGGAGGTCCTTGCCGTACGCCTTGTCGAAGTTGGCCTCCAGCGCGGGCACCTTGTCCGCGGTGAAGACCTGGCGCACGATCTCGGAGCGGCGGTCGGGCTTGAGGATGTCCGCCGAAACCAGCGCCACCGCATAGTTGGCCGCAGCCGACTGTGCCCCCTGCTCGGTCTGTGGAAAGCCGGAGGCAATCCCGGCCTGCTTGCCGGCCACCGGCTTCGTGCCCGTTGCCGCCGTCGACTGCGCTTCCGGCTTCTTCGCGTTCTGGGTGTCCGAGGTCGAGCCGGAATCGCCGCCCCGGTTCGCGAAGGCGATCGCGGCCACCAGCAGGACCACTACGCCCACCACCATCACCAGCGACCGGGTGTTGCGCGGGGGGCGGCGGGCGCCTCCGTAGATGTCGCCGGTGCCTTCGGGCAGGCGGGTGCGGGTCTGGCGGGTGCCGCCGAGCGTGCTGAAGCGGTCGCCGGCGGGGCCGGGATCGCCTCCGCCGTGGCCCGGCTCGTCGTCGAAACTCATGCCTGCGCCCCCTCGACCGTGTGCGGTTCCGCGTAGTACGACGGTAGCCGTGCTGGTTCCCGCGCGGGCGCGGTGTGGTGACTCGACATCAGGGAGACGCAACCTCTGCCGGTGGGCACGACGGACGGATGGTGTGAGGGGGGACGGAGGAGGGAGCGAGGTGGCTGACGCGGGGTCAGACGGCCATCCCGTACACGATGGTGAAGAGCGTGCCCAGTGAGCCGATGATGAAGACTCCGGTCAGGCCGGCCACGATCAGGCCCTTGCCCTGTTCGGCGCTGAAGGTGTCGCGCAGCGCCGTCGCTCCGATCCTCTGTTTGGCCGCGCCCCATACCGCGATGCCGAGGCAGAGGAGGATGGCGACCGCCATCACCACCTCCACCATGATGCGGGCCTCGTTGCCGAGCGTCCCGAACGGCCCCCAGTTGGGGGCGATTCCGCCGATGATGGTGGTGATGTCGCCTTTTCCGGCTGCCAGGTACATGTAACTCACCGCCCCTGTCGGGTAGTTCGAAGCCCCTGCCCCACGGCATGGGTCAGGTTCTATCTTCGCTGATGAAACCGCCGGAGTAGGACGCCTTGGCGCCTCTCTTTGCGCGACCCTGCACGGCAGTGCCGGTCGCACCGCCCTGACCTGCGGTGAACCGGGTGTATGCGAAAACGCGTATGGTCACTCTGTGTATCACGCGGCGTGACTCCGGGCAATTGTCGTCGTTGTTGCACCCTTGGGCCGCTTGTCCTGTCGGCGGGCGTCAGACGGGCGTCAGACGGGCGTCAGGTGGGCGTCGGCGCAGGTACGCGGGCGACGGGCCGGTTCATAGAAACTTCTCAGAAAAGCTTCATGGTC
The DNA here is from genome assembly GCF_045206365.1 of Streptomyces sp. NBC_00212. NCBI lineage: Bacteria > Bacillati > Actinomycetota > Actinomycetes > Kitasatosporales > Streptomycetaceae > Streptomyces > Streptomyces sp. NBC_00212. The sequence goes on along the minus strand of NZ_CP108115.1, from coordinate 4,085,887 downwards.
GTTCTCAGCCGGGTCCGAGAGAGTCACAGTGTTCGCAGTCCGCAAGCAGGCCCGCCGACCACCAGGAGACGCACCGTATGAAGCGCACTGGCATCTCCGGGATGAAGTTCGCGACCACCACGCGCGGAAGGTTCGGCGCGCTGTCGGCCGTGGCGGTGCTCCTGGTCATACCGATGTACGGGGACCATGACGCCGGGGCGAAGAACCTGACCTCGGCGGCGCCGGCCACGGCGGCCGACGCCCGGGTGGGCGCCCTGTTCAACGGGGACCTCGACGGGGGCCACTACTGCACCGCCTCGGTCGTGCACAGCTCGGGCCGCGACCTCATCGTCACCGCCGCGCACTGCCTGCCCGCGGACCAGTCGGAGGGCGGCAAGGCGGTGTTCGTGCCGGCCTATCGGGACGGCTCGGCGCCGTACGGGACTTGGCCGGTGCAGTCGGTGTACGCCGACGACAGCTGGAACGAGGACGGCGACCAGGACAGCGACGTCGCCTTCGCGGTGCTCGGGCCCGGCTCCGACGGCGGCAAGAAGGTCGAGGACGCGGTGGGCGCCGCCCCGCTGTTCGCCGGCCGCGCGACCGGGCAGGCCGTGACCATCACCGGATACCCCGGCGACACCGAGGTCCCGCAGGTCTGCACGAACACGTCCGTCGCCTACGGCGACACTCAGCAGCGCATCGACTGCCCCGCCTTCCCCGGCGGCACCAGCGGCAGCCCGTGGGTCGTCGAGGGCGGGGCGGTAGCGGGGGTGATCGGCGGGTACGAGTTCGGCGGGGACGACCCCGACGTCTCGTACAGCATCGTCTTCGGGCAGCACACCAAGTCGCTGTACAAGCTCGCGGAGGCGGCGGGCGACCCCAAGCCCGCGGCGCCGGCCTCGACGGCCATCAACCCCCAACCAGCCGCTGCCAGCGAGCCGTTGACGGCGCCTCAGGCGGCGAACCAGCCCATCACGTGCGCCTGCATACTTCCCTGATCCACGGACCGCGCCGGCTTCGTCTGTTCGGGATTCCGCGCGAAATGGGCGGTGAACGCGCCACCTATGGGGGAGGGTTGGGGGGTGCGCAAAGTCTGGGTGGTCGGTGGGATCGGGTTCGGGGTGTGCCTGAGCTTTCTTGCGCTGCTCGTCGTGGGCACGTACTCGGCGGCCGCAGGGCTTGCTTCGAGCGGGGCCGGGGCGGTCGGGCTGGCCAAAGGGGCTGTTCCGGCCATGTATTCGCCGCTCGTGCAGAAGTGGGGCAATCTCTGCCCCGCCCTCAACCCCGCGATGCTCGCCGCCCAGCTCTACCAGGAGAGCGGCTGGGACCCCAACGCCAAGAGCCCGGCCAATGCCTTGGGGATCGCGCAGTTCATCCCCGGCACCTGGGCCACGCACGGCATCGACGCGAACGGGGACGGGAAGGCCGACATCTGGGACCCGGCCGACGCCATCCCCTCGGCAGCCTCGTACGACTGTGAACTGTCCAAGGACGTCAAGAGCGTGCCGGGCGATCAGAGCAGCAACATGCTCGCCGCCTACAACGCCGGCGCGTACGCGGTCATCAAGTACGGGGGCGTTCCGCCGTACAGCGAAACCCAGGGCTACGTGAAGACGATCCGCTCCCTGGAGAAGAGCTTCGCCGCCCCCGTCGGGCGGGTGCAGCCCTCGCAGCAGGCGGCCGGGGCCATTTACTACGCGCAGCAGAAGCTCGGGACGCCCTACCTCTGGGGCGGGGAGGGGACGCCCGAGCAAGGGGGGCGGTTCGACTGCTCGGGGCTCACGCAGGCCGCGTACGAGAGCGTCGGGATCACGCTGCCGCGCGTCGCCAACGACCAGTACAACGCCGGCCCGCACCCCGCCCGGAACGAACTGCTCCCCGGGGACCTGGTGTTCTTCTCGACCGACCTCAGCAATTCGCGGGCCATCCACCACGTGGGTCTTTACGTGGGCGGCGGGTACATGATCAACGCCCCTTACACCGGCGCCGTCATCCGCTTCGACAAGATCGACGCGCCCGACTACTTCGGCGCGACCCGGGTCACCAAGGACGGTGCGGCCGCACTGCCCAGCTTCAAACCGGGGGCTTGAACAAGCTCCCCCGATGGCTGGAACTCTCCGTGAAGCCAAGGCCCTGAGCTGCGACGATGAGTCACTCTTCGATAACGTCGACGTGATCATTCAGTGGAGAGTGGAACGTGATGGGCGCTGAGGGCGTTCCCTGGACAGTGACTGATGTACGTACTGACCACGGGGGTTGGTAGCAGGACGGAACAAGGCAAGGGGCCGCAGCATGGCTGGACTCGCATTCGACGGCGCGAATCCCGATGTCAGCCTGCTCTACGACATCAACGGACTCGCCAAGGACGCCCCGTCCTGGCTCGATCGCGCGATGGCGTTCGTCGGGGAGTACGGGATCCTGCTCGGCCTCGTGCTCGTCGTGCTGTGGTGCTGGTGGAGCGTGCGGCGCGGGGAGGACCGGCAGTCGGCGGTCGCGTCCGTGGCCGGGATCGTGTGGGCGCCGCTGGCCGCCGGGATCGCCGTCCTGGTCAACATCCCCATTCGCGGCTTCGTGGAACGGCCGAGGCCCTTCCTCGACCACAAGGGCCTCGAAGTCCTCGCCGACGGCAAGACCGACTTCTCGTTCGTCTCCGACCACGCCACCCTCGCCATGGCGCTCGCGGCCGGGCTCTTCGTCGCCAACCGGAAGTTCGGCCTCGTCGCGCTCGGTCTCGCCCTGCTCGAAGGGTTCTGCCGGGTCTACATGGGCGTGCACTACCCGACCGACGTCGTGGGCGGCTTCGCGCTCGGCACCGCCGTCGCGCTGCTGCTCGCCCCGCTCGCCCAGCTGCTGCTCACCCCGGTCGTCGCGGCCGTCGCCCGCTCGCCGCGGCTCGGCCGCCTGGTGCACTCGCGCAAAGCGCTGACGGTGGTTCCGGCGGCGGCCGGCGGCACGGTCGAGTACCCCGGGTCAGAGGAGCGCGACCTCGCCGCCTGACCTGACGCTTCGTCAGAGCGCTTGGGGGAAGTCGAACAGCCTGGTCGGGTCGTACTGCTTCTTCAGCTGGGCCAGGCGCGGCGCGGCCGAGCCGTAGTAGGCGGTGCGCCAGTCGGTGAGCGCCGGGTCCGGATAGTTCTGGTAGGCCGCGCCCGATGCGTACGGGCGCATCGCGCCGTGGGTGCGGGTCAGCCAGGACTGCTGGGTGGCACCCGGAGTGCCCGCCTGCCATGAGGCGATGTACTGGGCGAGCACCCGCGAGGTGCGGTGCACGAAGGCGGTGGCGTCCGGGGCGACCCGGTTGATGGCGCCGCCGAGCGCGGTGAGCACGATGGTGCCGGCGCCCCCGCCGTCCGCGGCCGCGATGCGGGTGAACTCCTCGGATCCGGTGAGGAGTTGACGTACTCCCGCCGGTGGGAGCGCCTTGGTGTAGAAGTCGGACTTCGCGGCGTAGGTCTCGCGCTGGAGCACACCCTGGGGGTTGCGGCCCGGGGTCTTGCCGGGCATGTGGCACTGGGCCTGGCTGAACGTGGAGCAGCCCGCGTACAGCAGCATCGCGTCCTGGAAGCCGGTGCGGTGCAGGGACACCGAGGCGGCGGGGGCGCCCGCGCGGTCGGCGAGGCGGTCGAGCGCGTTCTGGAAGTCGCCGTACGAACCGATCGAGAACGCGGCGATGTTGATGGTCGGGTTGCCGCCGCCGGCCGCGCTCGCCAGGTGCGCGGCGGACCAGATCTCGTCGGCCTGGGCCGGGCCCCACTCCTGCCAGGCCTCGATCAGGCCCTGCGCCTGCCGCCAGGGCCAGGTCAGAAAGGCGGTCACACCCTGCGGGGACGGGTGCGTACGGAAGGTGAATCCGGTGACCACCCCGAAGTTGCCGTTGCCCGCGCCGCGCAGCGCCCAGAACAGATCCGGGTTCTGCTTAGCGCTCGCCGTCAGTTTTCGGCCATCGGCGGTGATGAGGCTGACGGAGGTCACGTTGTCGCAGGTCAGCCCGTACGCGCGGGCCGTGACGCCGTGGCCGCCGCCGAGGGTGAGGCCCGAGACGGCGACGGTGGGGCACGAGCCGCCGGGGATCGTGCGGCCGCTCTCGGCGAGGTCGGTGTAGACGTCGATCAGCCGCGCGCCCGCGCCGATGGTGCCGTCGGCCGCGACGCCGCTCAGCCGCGATACGTCGATGACGAGGCGGCCCGTGCCCGATGACCACCCGGCGTAGTCGTGGCCCCCGCTGCGGACGGAGATCGGGGTGCGGTGGGCTCGGGCGTAGGCGAGGCATTCCTGTACGTCCGCCTCGTGGGCGACGTAGGCGACCGCGTCGGGCTTCTGGTCGTCGTAGCGGGTGTTGTAGAGCTGGCGGGCCGTCGCGTAATCGGCGTCGTCGGGGCGGACGAGTTTGCCCTGCAGGGAGTGGGCGAGGGCGGTCCAGTTTGCGGGCGCGGACGCGGAGGGGGTGGTGCTGGGCGGGGGCGGTTTGTGCGTGCCGGCGCCGGTGCCGGTGGTGCAGGCTGCTGCGGTGAGGGCGGTCGGGGTGGCCGCGGCGGCGGTCAGGAGGGTGCGGCGGCGCATTCGGGGCTCCCGGGGGCGTGTGGGGCACTGCGCTTGCTCATTCCCCACCCCGCCCCTTCCCTAGACCCTCCGGGGGTGAATCGTTCTGGCTGCGGCCCGGTGGTCGTTCCTGGGGCTCCGCCCCAGACCCCGTTCGCGCCTTGAGGGCGCTCGTCCTCAAACTCCCCCAAGGCCTTAAGGGCCAGGGGGGACCCCCATGACGGGCTGGAGTGGGCTGATGCCCGTGTTCGCCGGACGGGCTGGAGATGCCGGTGCTGGCCAAAGTCAGTGCTGCCAGGGGCGCGGGGCTGTGACATGTGCGGCTCCGCCGCGTGGGCGCGACCAGCCACGCACGGTCCGAGGTCGAACGGGGGTTGGGGGCCTGGGGAACTGCGCAACAAGCGATGGCGGCCCGCGGTGGGGGGAGCGCGCGTTCGCAGGGAGGGGGCTGGTCAGATGCCGGACGGGACGGCGAGGGGCGGGTTGTGGGTCTGGGCGTCCGTCCGGGCTCTGTCGCGGCTTCGGCGGGCCGGGCCTGTCCAGCCGCAGGAGCAGCGGGCGATCGCGAAGCTGCCGCGTTCCGTGATGGTGGTCTGGTGGGGCACCTCACCACCGTACTGCGGGCGTGACGGGGGCCGTACCGGAGTCGTTAGGAGTACGGGCTAGGCCAGTGGGCGTTGGGGGTTTGGCGACGATGGTGGTGCAACGGCACGGAGCCGGGCGAGCGGGTGCGATCGCGGTCGCCGCGCTGGTGGGCGGGGTGATCGCGAGCGCCGCCGGGTGCGGCGCGAGCAGCACGGAAGTCACGAGCGGGGGCACCGCCGACCCGGCGGCGCTGGTGCGCGGCGCCGCCGACCGCCTTGTGGCGGCGGGGAGTTCGAAGGCCACCACCTCCATGGAGATGGCCACCGGCGGCACCCGGGTCGCGATCCGGGGCCAGGGAACGTACGACTTCCGGCGCAGGACCGGGCAGTTGACGGTGGTGCTGCCCAACGACGCCGCGGGGGAGGTCGACCACCAGCCGATCACCGAGCTCCTCGCGCCCGGCGCGCTCTACATGAAGAACCGGGGGGCCGGGGTGCCCGCGAACAAGTGGGTGCGGGTCGACACCGCCGCGCTCGCCGACGGCAACCTCGTCACGGGCGGCGTCACCGACCCGTACACGGCCGCCGAGCTGCTGCGCGGCGCGCAGGGCGTGACGTACGTCGGCGAAGAGGAACTGGCCGGGGTGAAGGTGCGGCACTACCGGGGGAGCGCCGTACTGCCCGCGAGTGTGGCGAAAGGGTTCTCCAAGGGGGCGGTGCCGTTCGACGCGTACCTCGACGAGGCGGGGCGGCTGTGCAAGGTGCGCCAGCAGTTCAGTTACGTCAACCGGGGCCGGCCCGTCGCGGTCGCCTCGACGACGCTGCTGTACGCGTTCGGGGCGGCCGTGAGCGTACGGCTGCCCGACGCGCGAGACATCTTCGACGGGAAGATCCAGCCGTAATCAGCCAGAAATGGCCCCCTCAGGTGGGCCTGTGGTGGCGGAAATGGTCCGTCCGTGCCATGCGCGGTCCGTGTCCCTCTCCCTACGCTAGGAAGCCGACGATGGCGAGAAGAGCGGGAAGAGGTCGAGGAAGAGGTGATGTGCGTGGCTTCGCTTCGCGGTGCGACCGTCCAGGACCACGTGGCCCTCGTCGAGATCGAGCTGTGCGGTGAACTGATGATCGCGGCGTCCGCCGCGGAGGGGGACCGGCTCAGCCCGGACCTCATCGACGAGGTGCTGAACGTGGGGCAGCCCGGACCGGCCGGGCAGCCGCCGGAACGTAACTCTCGGGGCTAGGTCCTATCGGTCCCTACTGGGGTGCCGGTCCCTGCTGAGGCGGCAGAGGGCGCGGCCGGTCCGAGCCCGCCGCGCCCCGTTCATACGGGTGCCTGCTTGCTTCACGTGCGGCCGCGTCCGCGCGTCACGTGCGCATCATGCGGGCGATGGCCTTGGTGGCTTCCTCGACCTTGGCGTCGATCTCGTCGCCGCCCTTCACCGCCGCGTCCGCCACGCAGTGCCGCAGGTGTTCCTCCAGGAGCTGGAGGGCGAAGGACTGCAGGGCCTTGGTGGACGCGGAGACCTGGGTGAGTATGTCGATGCAGTAGACGTCCTCGTCGACCATCCGCTGCAGACCGCGGATCTGGCCCTCGATCCGGCGCAGCCGCTTGAGGTGCTCGTCCTTCTGCTTGTGGTAGCCGTGCACGCCGTGGTCGTGATCGGTCACAGGGGTCTCGACCGGGGGGCCGGCTGCCTCGGTGGTCGTCATCGCGTCCTCCCGTTGTCTGCCATGTGCCTGGTGGCCTGCCGTGTGCGGCAAGGGGTTCGATACCCCTCATGGGTATATGGTAACGAATTTCCGGATCCCCGGCGGGGGCCCGTGCTGATCACTGTGCCTGATGGGCGACACTGAAGAACGCCGGTTAGCCGTGGCCGGATGATGCGCCTAGCATCAGCCTGACCGAATCCCAAGCACTCCGAGGACCCCACGTGCGCTTTCGTCTGACCCCCAGGGAGACGAGCTTCTACGACATGTTCTCCGCATCCGCGGACAACATCGTCACGGGCTCGAAGCTCCTCATGGAACTGCTCGGAGCGGATTCCGCGTCCCGGGCCGAGATCGCGGAGCGCATGCGGGCAGCGGAGCACGCGGGGGACGATGCCACCCACGCGATCTTCCACCAGCTGAACTCCTCCTTCATCACGCCGTTCGACCGCGAGGACATCTACAACCTCGCCTCGTGCCTCGACGACATCATGGACTTCATGGAGGAGGCCGTCGACCTGGTCGTCCTCTACAACGTGGAGGAACTGCCCAAGGGCGTCGAGCAGCAGATCGAGGTGCTCAACCGGGCGGCCGTGCTGACCGCCGAGGCGATGCCGAACCTGCGGACGATGTCCAATCTGACCGAGTACTGGATCGAGGTCAACCGTCTGGAGAACCAGGCCGACCAGATCCACCGCAAGCTGCTCGCCCACCTCTTCAACGGCAAGTACGACGCCATCGAGGTGCTGAAGCTCAAGCAGATCGTGGACGTACTCGAAGAGGCGGCGGACGCGTTCGAGCACGTGGCGAACACGGTGGAGACCATCGCCGTCAAGGAGTCCTGACCTCCGTGGACACCTTTGCGTTGATCGTGACCATCGGGGTCGCGCTCGGATTCACGTATACGAACGGCTTTCACGACTCGGCGAACGCCATCGCCACGTCGGTGTCCACGCGGGCACTGACGCCGCGGGCCGCGCTCGCCATGGCCGCCGTCATGAACCTCGCCGGCGCCTTCCTCGGCAGCGGCGTCGCCAAGACCGTCAGCGAGGGGCTCATCTCCACGCCCGAGGGCAACAAGGGGATGGGGATCCTGTTCGCGGCGCTGGTCGGCGCGATCATCTGGAACCTGGTCACCTGGTACTTCGGGCTGCCCTCGTCCTCCTCGCACGCGCTGTTCGGCGGCATGGTCGGGGCGGCGCTCGCGGGCGGCATCACGGTGTACTGGTCCGGGGTGCTCGACAAGATCGTCATCCCGATGTTCGTCTCGCCGGTGGTCGGTCTGATCGTCGGCTACCTCGTGATGTGCGCGATCCTGTGGATGTTCCGCAAGGCCAATCCGCACAAGGCCAAGCGCGGGTTCCGCATCGCGCAGACCGTCTCGGCGGCCGGCATGGCGCTCGGCCACGGCCTCCAGGACGCGCAGAAGACCATGGGCATCGTGGTGATGGCGCTGACCATCGCCAACGTTCAGTCCGCGGGTGACGAGATCCCGATCTGGGTCAAGATCGCGTGCGCGGCGATGCTGTCGCTCGGTACGTACGCGGGTGGCTGGCGGATCATGCGGACGCTGGGGCGGAAGATCATCGAGCTCGATCCGCCGCAGGGGTTCGCCGCGGAGGCGACGGGTGCCTCGATCATGTTCGGGTCCTCCTTCCTGTTCCAGGCGCCCATCTCCACGACGCACGTGATCACCTCGGCGATCATGGGTGTGGGGGCGACGAAGCGGGTCAACGCGGTGCGGTGGGGGGTCGCGAAGAACATCATCCTGGGGTGGTTCATTACGATGCCGGCCGCGGCGGGGGTCGCTGCGCTGAGCTATCTGGTGGTGCGGCTCTTCTTCGGGTAGGCCCCGCACCCCTCCTGGGGGCTCCGCCCCCGGACCCCCGCTCCTCAAGCGCCGGAGGGGCTATGCGTGCGCACGGCTTTCCGCTGCGGACCGTGGGTGGCTGGTCGCGCCCACGCGGCGGAGCCGCACAATGACACAGTCCCGCGCCCCTAGCAGGGTGGTGCTGGCCCGCACCGGGGCATTTCAGCCCGTCCGGCGTTTGAGGACGAGCGCCCTTAAGGCGCGAACGGGGTCTGGGGCGGAGCCCCAGGGACGCGGGGTGCACGTAAATGGGCCCGCCCCGGGTGTACCGGGGCGGGCCCTTCGTCTTGCGGTGGCACCGCCATGCAGCACCGCAGACGTTCTGGGGCGGGCCTAGCCGAAGCGGCCCGAGATGTAGTCCTCCGTGGCCTGCACGGACGGGTTGGAGAAGATCCGCTCCGTCTCGTCGATCTCGATCAGCTTGCCCGGCTGACCGACCGCCGCGAGGTTGAAGAACGCCGTACGGTCCGAGACCCGCGCCGCCTGCTGCATGTTGTGCGTCACGATCACGATCGTGAAGCGTTCCTTCAGCTCCCCGATCAGGTCCTCGATGGCGAGGGTGGAGATCGGGTCGAGGGCCGAGCAGGGCTCGTCCATCAGGAGGACGTCCGGCTCCACCGCGATGGCGCGCGCGATGCACAGGCGCTGCTGCTGGCCGCCGGAGAGCCCCGAACCGGGCTTGTTCAGGCGGTCCTTGACCTCGTTCCAGAGGTTCGCGCCCTTGAGGGACTTCTCGACGACGTCCGCCAGTTCGCTCTTCTTGAACTTGCCGTTCAGGCGCAGCCCCGCCGCCACGTTGTCGAAGATCGACATCGTCGGGAACGGGTTCGGGCGCTGGAACACCATGCCGACCGTGCGGCGCACCGCCACCGGGTCGACCGCGGAGCCGTACAGGTTCTCGTCGTCCAGGAGGACCTTGCCCTCGACGCGGCCGCCGGGGGTCACCTCGTGCATGCGGTTCAGGGTGCGCAGGAACGTGGACTTGCCGCAGCCGGACGGGCCGATGAAGGCCGTCACCGAGCGCGGCTCGACCGTCATCGAGATGTCGTCGATCGCCTTGTGGGCGCCGTAGTAGGCGGAGAGGCCCGATACGTCGATTCGCTTGGCCATAACAATCACTGCTTCTTTCGAGCGTGCGAAGAGGGTCGCTGAGGTGGCCGCCGTCAGCGACCGGTCTTCGGGGCCTTCCAGCGGGCGATGCCGCGGGCCACCAGGTTGAGGATCATGACGAAGGCGATCAGGACCAGGGCGGCCGCCCACGCGCGGTCGTACGACGCGTCGCTGCCGACCCGGTACTGCTCCCAGATGTAGAAGGGGAGCGAGGACTGAGCACCCTCGAAGGGGTTCGTGTTGATCAGCTGGTTGCCGAAGACGAGCAGCATGATCGGGGCGGTCTCGCCGGCGATGCGGGCGACCGCGAGCATGAAGCCCGTGGTGATGCCGCCGATCGCGGTCGGGATGACCACCTTCAGGATGGTGCGCCACTTGGGCACGCCGAGGGCGAGCGAGGCCTCGCGCAGCTCGTTCGGGACGAGCTTGAGCATCTCCTCGGTGGAGCGGACCACGACCGGCATCATCAGGATCGAGAGGGCGAGCGAGCCCATGAAGCCCGAGGGCTGCAGGTCGAACATCAGCATCAGGGTCAGGATGAACAGGCCCGCGACGATGGACGGGATGCCCGTCATGACGTCGACGAAGAAGGTGACGGCCTTGGCGAGTGCGCCCTTGCCGTACTCCACCAGGTAGACCGCGGTCAGCAGGCCGAGCGGCGCGGAGATCAGGGTGGCGATGCCGATCTGCTCCAGGGTGCCGATCAGCGCGTGGTAGATGCCGCCGCCCTGCTCGAAGGCGGGGACGCCGGCCATCGAGTGGGTCAGGAAGTATCCGTTGAGGACCTTGGTGCCGCGGCTGATCGTCGTCCACAGGAGGGAGAACAGCGGGATCACGGCGAGGACGAAGCAGACCCAGACCAGGGAGGTCGCCACCCGGTCCTTGGCCTGCCGCTTGTTCTCGACGGCCGTGGTGACCACGTACGAGATGAGGATGAAGAGCAGGGCCGCCAGCATGCCCCACTGGACCTTGCTTTGCAGGTCGAAGGCGAGGCCGATGCCCACGGCGAGCGCGATCGCGGCGACCGCGAAGCCGGCGCCGGCCCAGCGGGGCAGGGAGCGGTGGCTGAGGCTGCCCTTGCCGGGGGCCGGGGTGGCCGGGGCTTCCTGAACGGCTACGTGGCTCATGCGGGGCTCCCTTCGGGGCGGAGGTCTCGGCGGGGCCGGCCCCGGTGGGCTGCGGCCGGGGGTCCGGGGGTTGTCCCCCGGGAAGACACCGGGCTCATGCGTTGGCCCCCGAGTACTCCTTGCGGCGGGCGATGATCATGCGGGCGCCGCCGTTGACCAGCAGGGTGAGGACGAAGAGGACCAGGCCGGAGGCGATCAGGGCGTCGCGGCCGAGCTGGTTGGCCTCGTCGAACTTCGCGGCGATGTTCTGCGCGAAGGTGCCGCCGCCGGGGTCGAGGACGTGCGGCGACAGGACGTAGCTCGGGGAGAGGACCGTGGCGACGGCCATCGTCTCGCCGAGCGCGCGGCCCAGGCCCAGCATCGAGGCGGAGATCACGCCCGAGCGGCCGAACGGCAGCACCGAGAGGCGGATGACTTCCCAGCGGGTCGCGCCGAGGGCCAGGGCGGCCTCTTCGTTCATGCGCGGGACCTGGAGGAAGACCTCGCGGCTGACGCTGGTCACGATCGGCAGGATCATGATCGCGAGCAGGATGCCGACGGTGAAGATGGAGCGGGCGACGCCGACCTGGGTCTTCTCGAAGACGACGGTCCAGCCCAGGTACGTGTCGAGCCAGTCGTTGAGGCCGCCGAGGTAGGGCACCAGGAACAGGGCGCCCCAGATGCCGTAGACGATCGACGGCACGGCGGCGAGCAGATCGACGACGTACGCGAGGGGTGCGGCCAGCTTGCGCGGCGCGTAGTGCGAGATGAACAGGGCGATGCCGACGGCGACCGGGACCGCGATGGCCATCGCGATGACGGAGCTGACGACGGTGCCGAAGAGCAGGACCGCGATGCCGAACGCCGGCGGGCTGCCGGCCGGGTTCCAGTCGAAGGTGGTCAGGAAGTTGCCCTGGTCCTTCGAGATCGCGATGCCGGCCCGGATGCTCAGGAAGATGGCGATGGCCGCCATGACGACGAGCAGGAAGATGCCCGAGCCCCGGGAGAGCCCGAGGAAGATCTTGTCGCCCGCGCGGCCGGTGGACTGCTTGCGGCGTGCTGCCGGGGCGGGAGCGGGTGGCGGAGGTGTGTCCGTTGCTATGGAAGAAGCCATGGTCTTTCCGGTCTGTGGGCGGGGACCGACGGGGTCCCCTGGCGGCGGTGCACCGGATGGTGTGCGGCGGGGGCCGGATCGGGGCCCCCGCCCCACGCGAGCCGCCGGGTCTTCGGCCCGGCGGCTCAACTGTCGCGCTACGAGAGGGAGTTGATGGTCTCGATGACCTTGGCGTTGATCTCGGACGGGATCGGCGCGTAGCTGGCGTCGGTGAGCAGCTTCTGCCCGTCGGCGCCGGCCGCGTAGGAGAGGAAGGACTTGACCGCGGGGAGGGTGGCGGCCTTGTTGCCCTTGTCGCAGGCGACCTCGTACGTCACGAGGACGATCGGGTAGGCGTTGTCGGCCTTGGTCGCGTAGTCCAGCTTCAGCGCCAGGTCCTTGCCGGTACCGGCGATCTTCGCGGCGGCGATGGCGGTGGAGGCGTTCGCGGAGCTGGCCTTGACCGGGGCGGAGGCGCCGGTGTTGATGTCGACGGTCTTGATCGACTGGGAGGAGGCGTAGGAGAGCTCGAAGTAGCCGATGGCGCCGTTGGTCTGCTTGACCTGCGCGGCGACGCCGGCGGAGCCGGAGGCGGCCTGGCCACCGGGGGCGGCCCACTTCTTGGCGGGCGCGTACGTCCAGTCGGCCTTCGCCGTGGCGCTGAGGTACTTGGTGAGGTTCTCGGTGGTGCCGGAGTCCTCGGAGCGGTGGAAGGCCTGGATCGCCAGGTCCGGGAGCTTGGCACCCGGGTTCAGCTTGGCGATGGCCTCGTCGTTCCACTTGGTGATCTTGCCGCTGAAGATCTTGGCGAGGGACGAGGCGTCCAGGACGAGGCTGTCGACGCCCTCGACGTGGAAGCCGATCGCGATCGGGCCGCCGACCATCGGGAGGTTGATGCCCTGGCCGCCGGTGCAGACCTTCTTGGAGTCCTCGACCTGCTGGGCGTTGAGCGGCGAGTCGGAGCCGGCGAAGGCGACCGTGCCCTGGGTGAAGGCGACGATGCCCTCACCGGAGGAGGAGGACTTGTAGTTGATCTGCGCGTCCTTGCAGGCCGCCATGTAGTTCTTGACCCAGAGGTCCATGGCGTTCTTCTGCGCGGAGGAGCCGGAGGCCAGGAGCTGGCCCTTGGCTCCGTCACACTTCACGTTCGACGCAGCGCCGGAGGCCGTGCCACCCGTACCGTCCGTGGTCCCGCCGCCGCTGTTGTTGTCGCTGCCGCACGCCGTGAGGGCCAGGGCGCTGGACACGGCGATGACGCCGAGGGCGGTGGCGCGGAGCCGGTTCTTGCGCTGAAGCTTCACTTTCGGGTGTTCCTTCCGGGAGCCGCCGGTTTCCGTTCGTTGTACGGCGGCGTGCGTGGTGGTGCGGTGAGGGCGGGATGCCGTGCACCGTGTAAGGCCGAAATTAGGCAGAACAGGTGAAGCGGTCGACGGGGGAGAGTTAACGGAAGGTGAACCGTGGCGGGCAGTGCGGTGCCGACCGTTACCGGTTCGTGTTCAGCAGGGATACGGAACCGATTCCGCTGCCGGGGTGCGCCCCTGTTCAGGGCGCGTTTCGGGCGGAATTCCGGATCAGGCGGAGTGCAGCGCATCGAGGAGCGCCAGGACCAGCTGGCGGTCGCGGGGCTGGGTGAGGCGGTGGTGGGCGGCCGCCGGGGGCAGCCAGAGCAGCCGGTCGACCTCGGAGTTCGCGGTGAACCGGCCCTCGCCCGCCTCGGCGGCCCAGTACTCGACCCGCTTGGGCCGGCCCTGGCCGTCCGTGTAGTGGACGGTGGGCAGCGCCGCGCCGGGCGTGCACTGGTGTCCCGTCTCCTCCAGGACCTCGCGCAGCGCCCCCGCCAGCGCCGCCTCGCCCCGCTTCAGCTTGCCCTTGGGGTGCGACCAGTCGTCGTACTTCGGGCGGTGGACGAGGCAGACCTCTATCCCCTCGTCCCCCCACGGGGAGCGGCGCCACAGCACGCACCCCGCGGCGAGGACGGTTCCGTCGGGTGCGGTGCTCATGGTGCGGCCGTGGTCGCCGTGGGTGCTGAAGCCGAAGGTGCTGAAGTCACCGCCACAGGCTGCCAGATCCGCTGGAAGGCGAAGCGGGCCGCCTCCACGTCGTGCCGCTGGTCGGCGTGGAGCACGCCGAGCGCGTACGCGGTGGTCGGCGCGATCCGGGGCGTGCGGGCCGCGGCGGACGCCGCCGCCGCTGCCTCGGCCGCGTCCCGGTGCCGGTCGAGCGCCCGCCCCGCGGCAAGGAGCCGCTCGGCGGGATCCGGCTCTCCGAGCCCGTGGTGCAGCACTTCCTGGGCGTACCGGTGCAGCCGGAGCAGCAGCCGCACCTGGTGCCAGGGGCTGTCCTGGGACTCGCTCTCCTGGACCAGGGCCTCCGCGTTGTACGGATGGGCTGCGCGGGCCAGCGGCAGCGCGGCCACCGCCCGGTCAAGGCGGTCCTCGGCGTCCAGGGCCGCGGGCGCGAGCACCTCGCAGGCGTGGGCGGCGGCCGTCGACGCCAGCGGCACCTCGCTCGCGAGCAGCGCGACCGCGTCCGCCACGGCGTGGAAGCGGGACGAGCCGAGCGCCTGGAGCGCCGCCGAGTGGGCCCGGGTGCGGGCCAGGGTCAGCTGGCGGTCGAGCAGCGCGCCGGCGCGGGCGGCGCCCACGGTGAGGGTGCCCGCGTCACCGCGCGGCGGCGGCACCCCGGGGCCGGAGAGCCGGTGCAGGGCGTCCAGGAGCCGGGTGAGCCGGGCCGAGCAGGAGTGCTCGCCCGCCAACGTGCCGGAAAGCCAGGCGAGTTCGGCCCGCAGCTGGTCGGCCCACGCCGGGTCGAGCAGCGGGCGGAAGGTGTGCAGGGTGCCGCTGATGCGGCGGGCGGCCGCGCGCAGGGCGAGGGCGGCCTCCTCGGTGGAGTGGTTGTCGGGCCCCGCCTCACGGTGGAGGCGGAGGCCGCGCAGGAATTCCCCCGCCTGCGCGTGGAGGTAGGGGGCGAGGATCTCGCCCGCCAGCTCCTGTCCGGCGATGTTCTCAGGGCGTTGCACGCCGGCGCCTCCGGGCGTCTATCAGCATCTCCTGTACGTTCCGCAGCGGCTGTCCCTCGGCATCGGTCGAGTGCCGGTTCCAGTTCCCGTCGGCGCCCAGGTGCCAGGACGACGTGGTGTCCGACATCCCGGTCTCCAGGAGCCGGCTCAGGGCCGCGCGGTGGGCCGGGTCGGCGACCCGGACCAGTGCCTCGATGCGTCGGTCGAGGTTGCGGTGCATCATGTCGGCGCTGCCGAACCAGACTTCGGGCTCGCCGCCGTTCCCGAACGCGAAGACCCGCGAGTGCTCAAGGAAGCGGCCGAGGATCGAGCGGACCCGGATGTTCTCCGAGAGCCCGGTCACGCCCGGCCGTATCGCGCAGATGCCGCGCACCCAGATGTCCACGGGCACGCCGGCCTGCGATGCCCGGTAGCAGGCGTCGATGACGGCCTCGTCGACCATCGAGTTGACCTTGATGCGGACGTAGGCGGGCCGCCCGGCGTGCTGGTGGGCGATCTCCTTGTTGATCCGCGAAACCAGGCCGTCCCGAAGGGACTTGGGGGCGACGAGCAGACGCC
Organism: Streptomyces sp. NBC_00212; assembly: GCF_045206365.1. Taxonomy (NCBI): domain Bacteria; kingdom Bacillati; phylum Actinomycetota; class Actinomycetes; order Kitasatosporales; family Streptomycetaceae; genus Streptomyces; species Streptomyces sp. NBC_00212. The sequence goes on along the minus strand of NZ_CP108115.1, from coordinate 4,070,325 downwards.
GGTAGGTCTCGCGGCGCGAATATCCGGACAGCCGGTTGAAGAGGTCCGAGAGGTCCGCGCCGACCTGCGGGTCGGCGGTGAGCAGCCCCAGGTCCTCGTACAGGCGGGCCGTCTTGGGGTGGTAGTTGCCGGTCCCGACGTGGCTGTAGCGGCGCAGCGTGTCGCCCTCCTGGCGCACCACGAGGGACAGCTTGCAGTGCGTCTTGAGGCCGACGAGCCCGTACACGACGTGGCAGCCGGACTCCTCCAGCTTGCGGGCCCACTTGATGTTGGCCTGCTCGTCGAAGCGCGCCTTGATCTCGACGAGGACCAGCACCTGCTTGCCCGACTCGGCCGCGTCTATCAGGGCGTCCACGATCGGCGAGTCGCCCGAAGTCCGGTACAGGGTCTGCTTGATGGCGAGCACGTCCGGGTCGGAGGCGGCCTGTTCCAGGAAGGCCTGCACCGAGGTGGAGAACGAGTCGTAGGGGTGGTGCAGGAGCACGTCGCGTTCGCGCAGGGCGGCGAAGATGTCGGGTGCCGAGGCGGATTCGACCTCGGCGAGGTCGCGGTGGGTGCCCGCCACGAACTTGGGGAACTTCAGCTCCGGCCGGTCGAGCGCGGAGATCCCGAACAGGCCGGTCAGGTCGAGCGGGCCCGGCAGCGGGTAGACCTCGGCGTCCGAGATCTTCAACTCCCGTACCAGGAGGTCGAGTACGTACGGGTCGATGGATTCCTCGACCTCCAGGCGCACCGGCGGCCCGAAGCGGCGCCGCATGAGCTCCTTCTCCAGGGCCTGGAGCAGGTTCTCTGCGTCGTCCTCCTCGACTTCGAGGTCCTCGTTGCGCGTCACCCGGAACATGTGGTGCGCGAGCACCTCCATGCCGGGGAACAGCTCCTCCAGGTGCGCCGCGATGACGTCCTCAAGCGGTACGTAGCGCTGTGGCGAGGCCTCCAGGAAGCGGGAGAGCAGCGGCGGCACCTTCACGCGCGCGAAGTGGCGGTGCCCGGAGACCGGGTTGCGCACCACCACGGCGAGGTTGAGCGAGAGCCCCGAGATGTACGGGAAGGGGTGCGCGGGGTCCACGGCCAGCGGGGTCAGGACCGGGAAGATCTGCTGGCGGAACAGGGTGAAGAGGCGGGCCTGCTCCTTCTCGGTGAGCTCCGGCCAGCGGATCAGGTGGATGCCCTCGTCGGCCAGCGCCGGGGCCACGTCCTGCTGGTAGCAGGCGGCGTGCCGGGCCATGAGCTCGCGCGAGCGGGTCCAGATCAGGTCCAGGACCTCGCGCGGCTGGAGTCCGGAGGCGGAGCGGGTGGCGACGCCGGTGGCGATGCGGCGCTTGAGTCCGGCCACCCGGACCATGAAGAACTCGTCCAGGTTCGAGGCGAAGATCGCCAGGAAGTTCGCCCGTTCGAGGAGCGGGGTCGCCGGGTCCTCGGCGAGCTCCAGGACGCGCTCGTTGAAAGCGAGCCAGCTGCGTTCGCGGTCCAGGAAGCGGCCCGAGGGGAGTTCGTCGCCCTCGCTCTCGTCCTCGTAGGCGTCCAGGTCCGCGTCGATGTCCGGCTCCAGGTCGGAGACGGCGGCCGCGAGCGTGTGCGGCCGGTGCGCGGCTATGGAGCCGACGGACGGCTGGGCGGGCTGGAGCGGGACCTCGGCGCTGGGCTGCTGGCTCATGTCCCCATTGTTCCGCGCGCCGGGGGTGTCCAGCGCGTCGGAGAGGGCGGGAGTGAGTGCCCGGGGGGATCTCGTGGGGGGAACTGTTCCGTTCCGGGTGGCGGGCGCCGGCGGCTTCATTACGCGAGCGTCGCAAGCGTGTCTGAATAGCTGGTTACGAGGACATGACGTGCGGGCAAGCTGACCCCGGCCCGCAGACGTCGCCGCGGGGCCCGCCGCCCGGCCCCACAGGATGCGGCGGCGGCCCGGCGGCGGCAAGAGGGCGGGCTCAGGACTCCGCGCGGTACATCAGGTCCACCTCGTGCGTGGTGAAGCCGAGGCGCTCGTACACGGTGACGGCCGCGGTGTTGTCGGCGTCGACGTACAGCATCGCGGTCGGCAGGCCCTCGGCCGCCAGGTGGCGCAGACCCGCCGCCGTCAGCGCCTTGCCGAGGCCGCCGCCCTGGGCGTCCGGCCGGATCCCGACGACGTACACCTCGCCGAGCTGCTCCTCGGCGTGCACCTTGGTCCAGTGGAAGCCGACGAGTTCGCCGGCGCGCTCCGCGAGGAAGAAGCCCTTGGGGTCGAACCACGGCTCGGCCTTGCGGTCGTCGAGGTCGCGCTGGGTGAGGGAGCCCTGCTCGGGGTGGTGCGCGAAGGCGGCCGCGTTCACCGCGAGCCAGGCCGCGTCGTCCTCGCCCGGCGTGAAGGTGCGCACGGTGACGCCCGCGGGCCAGACCGGCTCGGCGATGTCGAGGGGGCTCAACGGGCGCCGCAGCTGGCGCAGTTCGCGGAACAGGGTCAGGCCCAGGACCTGCGCGAGGTGGCGGGCCGCCGAGTGGCCGCCGTGCGCCCACACCCGCAGCCGCTTGCCGGTCGCGCCGAGCAGCGCGCTGCCCAGCGCCCGGCCGTGCCCGTGGCCGCGGTACGCGGGGTGCACGACGAGCTCGGCGGCGGGCGCCTCGACCGGGTCGGTGTCCTCCAGCTGGGCGTACCCGGCGAGCACGTCGCCCACGGTCAGCAGAAAATGCCGCACGCCCTCGCGCCGGCCCCCGCGCAACTGGAGCCGCCCCTGCTCGGAAACGGCCTGCTGCCCGTCGGCGCGGGCGGCGTCGGCGATGAGGTCGAGGACGGCCTGCGCCTGCGGGTGACTGAGCTCGTCGAGCGTCTGGATCTCGCGGGAGGACGGGGTGGGGACGGCTGCGTCTGTCATGCCTACGAGGGTACGGCGGGGAGCCTCCCGGACGGGGCCGGGTGCGGGGACCTGGCCCGGTCGGGTCGCAGCCTTGGCTACGGGGTCTCCGGCGGCGGGGTCGGCGCGCCCGGCAGGGTGATCGTGGCCAGGGTGCCGCCGGACGGGGCCGCGGCCAGAGTGACCTCGCCGCCCGCGTGTTGCACCGTACGGGCCACGATGGACAGGCCCAGGCCGGACCCGGGCAGGGCCCGCGCCGACGGCGAGCGCCAGAAACGTTCGAAGACGTGCGGGAGATCCTCGGCGGGGATGCCGGGACCCTGGTCGCGGACGGTCAGGACACCCCGGTCCAGGGCGACGGTGATCGTCCCGCGCGGCGGGCTGAACTTCACCGCGTTGTCGAGCACGTTCACCACCGCCCGCTGCAACGCCGCCGGCTCGGCCCGTACGTACCAGGGCGCCAGCTGGGCCGTGATCGTCAGCTCGGGGCCGCGCAGCCGCGCCCGGTCCAGCGCGATCCGGGTGATGTCGTGCAGGCCGACGACCTCCAGCGGGCCCTCCCGGACCGCGTCCGGACGCGACAGCTCCTGCAAGTCCCCGATGAGCGAGGCGAGTTCGGACATCTGCGCCGTCACCGACGCCATCAGCGCCTTGCGGTCGGCGGGCGGGATGGCCCGCCCCGTCTCCTCGCTCCGGGCGAGCAGTTCGATGTTCGTACGCAGCGAGGTGAGCGGCGTGCGCAGCTCGTGCCCGGCGTCCGCGATGAGCTGCGCCTGCCGGTCCCGGGACGAGGCGAGCGCGGCGGTCATCGCGTTGAACGAGCGGGACAGGCGCGCGATCTCGTCCTCGCCCTCGACCGGGATGCGGACCGTCAGATCCTCGGTCCGCGCCACGTGCTCGACCGCCCCGGTCAGCTTGTCCACGGGCTTCAGCCCGGTCCGCGCGACCCAGAGGCCCGCGGCGCCGGCCGCGATCACGCCGATGCCGGCGAGGCCGGTCAGCAGCAGGGCCAGCCGGTTGAGGGCGGAGTCGACCTCGGTGAGCGGGCGGGACAGCGAGACGGTGACCCACCTGCCGTCGAACTCCTGGAACTGGGTGTGGACCCGTACGTCCATGCCGCCTTCGGTGGTACTGCTGTGCAGGGTCTCGGCCTTGAGGTTGCGGGCGCGGGCCACCGCGATGTCCTGGGGCCTGACCCGTACGGGCGGGGAGTCCGGGGCCACGCAGCGGGTGCCGTCCGGAAGGACCACCTGGATGTAGGCGAACGGCTTCTGCCCAGGGGGCAGGCTGCCCTGCGAGTTGCAGGTCTGGAGCGCGGTCAGCACCAGGCTGGCGGGCGCGCTGGTGTTGCGCAGCGTGGTGTCGAGCTCGGCGCGCAACTGGGCCCGGGTCAGCAGCCAGCAGGTGACCGCGACCGCCGCCACCGCCACCGCCACCGCCGTGGCGACCAGCATCGCGAGCCGGGAGCGCAGCGGCATCGCGCGGTACCGGTGGAGCAGACGGTTCACTCCGCGCCGCCCGGCCGGAGCGCGTACCCCACGCCCCGCACCGTGTGCACGAGGCGCGGCTCGCCGCCCGCCTCCGTCTTGCGGCGCAGGTACATGACGTACACGTCGAGGGAGTTGGACGACGGCTCGAAGTCGAAGCCCCAGACCGCCTTGAGGATCTGCTCGCGGGTCAGCACCTGGCGGGGGTGGGCGAGGAACATCTCCAGGAGGGTGAACTCGGTGCGGGTCAGCTCCACCACCCGGTTGCCGCGGGTGACCTCGCGGGTCGACAGGTCCATCCTCAGGTCCGCGAAGGTGAGGACGTTCCCGGTGTCCTGCCCGGCCGCCCCCGCGTCGACCGCGTACGAGCTGCGGCGGAGCAACGCCCGGATGCGGGCGAAGAGTTCGTCGAGTTCGAAGGGCTTGACCAGGTAGTCGTCGGCGCCCGCGTCGAGCCCGGTGACGCGGTCGCCGACCGTGTCGCGCGCGGTCAGCATGAGGATGGGCGTGGTGGAGCCGGCCGCGCGAAGCCGGCGGGCCGCGGTGAGCCCGTCCATCCTCGGCATCTGGATGTCGAGGACGATCAGCTCGGGCCGGTACGCCTCCGCCTTCGCGAGGGCGTCGAGGCCGTCGACGGCGACCTCGGTGCCGTATCCCTCGAAGGCGAGACTGCGCTGCAGCGCCTCGCGGACGGCGGGCTCGTCGTCGACGATCAGGATGCGCTGCGGGTCGTCCTCGGCGGGGCTCATGAGCGGGTTCCTTCTTCTGCGTCTTGCGGCTCGGTGACATCAGCCTCGCATGCGGACGGCGGGGCGCGGGGCGGCTCGGGTCTGTCCGGCGGATCTGGTCGCCCGCGAGGTGCCTCGGCCTTGTGGCGCTGGTGAGCGGGGGCCTGGTGCGTGCAGCTGCAAGGCGGAGGAGGGCGGCGACGTGGTGGGGGTCCCCCCTGTTCGAGCGCAGCCGAGAACTAGGGGGAGTCGGCAACCGACGACAACGCGGTGGGGGTCCCCCCTGGCCCTTTAGGCCTTGGGGGAGGGCGTGCCAGGCCCCCGCGTTCCAGACAAGATCCGCCGGACAGACCCTGACTGCCCCGCGCGGATCAGTAGCTGCCGCCGAAGCCGCCGGAGCTGCCGCTGCCCTGGTTGTTGGTGCCGCCGGTGTCGGCGCCGCCGCTGCCGCCGCCGCGCAGGCTGGCGAGGTCGGACTTGACGGTGTTGATCGGGATGGCGAAGCCGAGCCCGACGCTGCCGGCCGACGAACCGCTCTGGCTGCTCGAACTCGGCGAGTACATCGCGGAGTTGATGCCGATGATGTTGCCGTTCATGTCGATGAGCGCGCCGCCGGAGTTGCCCGGGTTGAGCGAGGCGTCGGTCTGGAGCGCCTTGTACGTGGTCTTCGAGGAGCCGGTGTCGCCGTTGAACTGCTGCCCGCCGAACTCGAACGGCCAGCCGCCGTTCCCGCGCCCCTGGCCCTGGCCCTGGCCCTGTCCTTGGCCCTGGTTGCCCTGCTCCTTGGCGACGGTGACGTCGCGGTCGAGGGCGGAGACGATGCCGGAGGTGACGGTGCCGGTGAGGCCCTCGGGGGAGCCGATGGCGACGACCTGGTCGCCGACCGCGATCTTGCTGGAGTCGCCGAGGCTGGCGGGCTTGAGGCCGCTCGCCCCGTCCAGCTTGATCAGTGCGAGGTCCTTGTCGGGGTCGGTGCCGACGACCTTCGCGGTGTAGCTCTTGCCGTTGCTGAGCTTCACCTTGATCGAGGTCGAGCCCGAGATGACGTGGTTGTTGGTGATGATCTCGCCGTTGGCGGTGACGATCACGCCCGCGCCGGTCGACTCCCCCGAGCCGGACGTCGCGTTGATCTCGACGATGCTCGGCATGACGGCCTTGGCGACGCCGGAGACCGTGCCGTTGGTGCTGTTGGAGGCGTTGGTGCCGCTGACCCCGGAGCTGACGGTGGAGCTGTCGTTGCCGACGTAGTGCTCGACGAGGCTCGCGGTGCCGCCGCCTATGGCCGCCGCGATGATGGCCACGGCCGCGAGGAGCCCGACCGAACGCTTGGCGCGGCGCGGCTTGGGGGCGCCCGCCTCGCCACCGGCGAGGTGCGCGGTCCCGCCGTTGTTGCCGCCGCCGTGGAACCCGGCGAGGCCGGGCTCGGGGTGGGCGGCCGCGCTGCCCGGCCACACCGTGGTGCCGGGGCCGGTGGTCACCGGGGTGGCCGGCTGGTACGGGGGCGGCGGGGGATAGGCGGCCGCGTAGGCCTCGGCCTCTCGCCGGGCGTCGTCCTTGGCTCGCTGCCAGGACTCGTCAGAGTGGTTCGGCTGCTGCTCGGGGTACTCGCCGCTGTGGCGGGGGCTCTCGGTCATGTCTATGACCTTCGGGCGCGTTCATGAGAGCAGTCTGAGGACCGCGTAAGAAGCCCGGCAGAACCGTGTTTGCCCGAAATAAAGGCGCCCCGGCGCCCGGCAGTTGGCGGGTTACCCGCAACCGCAGGAGCGGCGTACGACGAGCCGTGAGGGGAACTGCTTGAGGCGCTCCCGGCGCGAGCCCGCCACCCGCAGCCCGTCGTCCAGGACCAGGTCGACGGCGGCCCGCGCCATCGCGGGCCGGTCGGAGGCGATCGTGGTCAGCGGCGGATCGGTGAGAGCCGCTTCCTTGACGTCGTCGAAGCCCGCCACGGCGAGCTCGCCCGGCACGTCGATGCGCAGCTCGCGGGCGGCCCGCAGCACGCCGATCGCCTGGTCGTCGGTCGCGCAGAAGATGGCCGGCGGCCGCTGGGGCCCGGCGAGGATCTCCAGGGCCACCTTGTAGGCGTCGTACCGGTTGTACGGGGCCTGGAAGAGGCGGCCTTCGAGGGAGCGGCCGGACTCCAGCATGGCCCGGCGCCAGCCCTCGACGTGGTCGGCCACCGGGTCGCCGACGGCCGGGGTCGACTCGATCCCGCCGAGGCAGGCGACGTACTCATGACCGTGTTCGAGCAGGTGGCGGGTGGCGAGCTGGGCGCCGCCGATGTCGTCCGTGACGACCGCGACGTCGTCGATCGCCTCGGGCCGCTCGTGCAGCAGCACCACCCGGGCGTCCCAGGCGTCGATCTCGGCGGCGGCCCGCTCGCTGGGGCCCTGGCTGACCAGGATGAGCCCCGCGACCCGCATGCCGAGGAAGGCCCGCAGGTAGTGCACCTCGCGGTCGTCGATGTAGTCGGAGTTGCCGACCAGGACCATTTTTCCGCGCTCGGAGGCGGCCTGCTCGACGGCGTGCGCCATCTCCGCGAAGAACGGCTGGCGCGCGTCCGGGACGATCATTCCTATGAGGTCGGTACGCCGCGACGCCATCGCCTGGGCGACCCGGTCCGGCCGGTACCCCAGCTCCTTGATCGCGGCGAGGACACGCTCGCGCGTGGCCGGGGCGACCGGCCGGGGTCCGTTGTTGATGACGTAACTGACGACGGCGGTCGAAGTACCCGCAAGTCGTGCCACGTCGTCCCGCGTCACCTTGGCCACGCGCGGCAGTCTACGCGGGGTGACCCGCCTCTGGGCAGGCCGTATCGCAGGTCGTACCCCATGTGTGATCTGCCGTTCGGGTTACCCCGCCGAGGAACGCGAGCTACCGCTTCTGGGAGCGGGCCGCGGCTTCCTTGGTCGCGCCGGTGGCCGCGTCCACGACCGCCTTCGCCTTGGCGTCCTCGGAGGTGCGCTCGGGCTTCTCTGGCGTCACGAAGCGGTAGCCGACATTGCGGACGGTGCCGATCAGCGACTCGTGCTCGGGACCGAGCTTGGCCCGCAGCCGCCGTACGTGGACGTCGACCGTGCGGGTGCCGCCGAAGTAGTCGTAGCCCCAGACCTCCTGGAGCAGCTGGGCGCGCGTGAACACCCGGCCCGGGTGCTGGGCGAGGTACTTGAGCAGCTCGAACTCCTTGAAGGTGAGGTCCAGGACCCGCCCCTTCAGCTTCGCGCTGTACGTCGCCTCGTCCACCGAGAGGTCGCCGTTGCGGATCTCCATGGGGGAGTCGTCCGAGGTGGCCTGCGCCCGGCCGGTGGCGAGCCGCAGCCGGGCCTCGACCTCGGCGGGACCGGCGGTGTCGAGCAGGACGTCGTCGATGCCCCAGTCGGCGGTGACGGCGGCCAGGCCCCCCTCGGTCACGACCAGGATCAGCGGACAGCCGGGGCCCGTCGAGCGGAGGAGCTGGCACAGCGACCGCACGTGCGGCAGGTCGCGGCGGCCGTCGATCAGGATGACGTCGGCACCAGGGGTGTCGACGAGGGCCGGGCCCTCGGCGGGGGCCACCCGCACACTGTGCAGAAGCAGGCCGAGAGCGGGGAGCACCTCCGTCGACGGCTGAAGGGCATTGGTCAGGAGCAGCAGAGAGCTCATCGCGCTCCTCCTACCCGGATGGTCCGCTTCGTATCGTGCACGGTTCGCTCGCCCATAACGTCGGTTCCTCCTCGGTCCCTGCGGAGGGGGTCCCCCCTGCTCCTCAGGAGCTCGGGGGCGTTGCGGCACTGCTTCGTACTTGTACTGCTTCGTGCATTGCTTCGCGCTTTCAGGGCCTACCCGCAGGCCCCTTGCGTGAGCGTTTGTTCACCCGTCCGTAACAACGACCGGGAAACACAAAAGGACCCGGGGGCTGCGTTGCCCGGATCCTCTGCCAAGGAGAATAGCCCACATGAATGCCGGGGCAGAGGGTCGATTTCACACTTCCGCTGTTTCCTCGATCACTCCCGGACCTCGGCGCGCAACCCTGCGTACGTCCGACGGTGTCCGGATCGAGGCGGTTTACGAGCCCTGGGTGAAGGGCGCCTGCGACACCGCGATCGTGGTCGCGCACGGGTTCACGGGATCGGCCGACCGGCCCGCAGTACGAAGGGCCGCGGGCGTGTTCGCGCAGTACGCGGCCGTGATCACTTTCTCGTTCCGCGGGCACGGAAAGTCCGGCGGCCGCTCGACCGTCGGCGACCGCGAGGTGCTCGATCTGGCGGCGGCCGTCGAGTGGGCGAGATCACTCGGGTACGAACGGGTGGTGACGGTCGGCTTCTCGATGGGCGGCTCCGTGGTGCTGCGGCACGCGGCGACGCACCGGGGGAGCGCGCGGGGGCGCACGGAAGCAGTGGCGGCGGTCAGCGCACCCGCCCGCTGGTACTACCGGGGCACGGCCCCGATGCGGCGGGTGCACTGGCTGATCACCCGGCCCGCCGGGCGGCTCGTGGGCCGCTTCGGCTTGGCGACCCGCATCCACGCACAGGACTGGGACCCGGTGCCGCTCTCGCCCGTCGAGGCCGTCCCGCTGATCGCGCCGACCCCGCTGCTCATCGTGCACGGCGACCGCGACCCGTACTTCCCGGTCGACCACCCGCGCATGCTGGCGGCCGCCGGACCTGCGCAGTTGTGGCTGGAGCAGGGCATGGGGCACGCCGAGAACGCGGCCGGCGAGGAGCTGCTCGGGCGGATCGCGGGCTGGCTGACCGCCGCGCGGCCCGCCGCGTAGCCCATCATGGAGGGCGACGAAAGGAGCCTCACCATGGCAGCGGGAACCATCCGCTTCTGGGCCGCGGCCAAGTCCGCCGCCGGTGTCGGCGAGGAGCCGTACGCCGCCGGGACGCTGGCCGAAGCCCTCGACGCGGTGCGCGAACGGCACCCCGGAGAGCTCACGCGCGTACTCCAGCGGTGTTCCTTCCTGGTCGACGGTGACCCCGTCGGGAAGCGGAACCATGAGACCGTACGCCTTGCCGAGGGCGGCACGGTCGAGGTGCTCCCGCCGTTCGCAGGAGGGTGACCCCCACGTCATGAGCGAGCAGTACCCGTATCAGCAGCAGCCCCAGTACGACCAGTACGGGCAGCCCGTACAGCCCCAGCCGCCGTTCCCGTACGAGCCGTACCAGGACCAGCAGCCGTACACGCAGACCTGGGAGGGGCAGACCTGGGACACCCAGTACCAGCCCACGATCCCGCCCGGGACCGCGCAGCAGCCGGTGGAGCCCGCGCCGCGCCGGGGGCGCCATGCCCAGCCCGCGCCCGGGCAGCCCTGGCAGGAGAGCGCGCCGGAGGCGCCCTACGCGGCGGACACGGCGTACCTGCCGCCGCAGAACATGGCGCAGAACGCGGCGCAGAACGGTGCGGGGACGACGTCCGTGCCGCTGCCTCCGGAGATGCCGATGCCGTCCGGGCCCGCCCCGGCGCCGGTGTACGAGCGGGCCGCGGCCCCGACGCACGTCTCCGTCCCGGTTCCGGGCCCCGTTCACCCTTCCGCTTCCGCCTCCGGCGAGGGCCCGGCGTACGGCTCGCCCACCACCGTCGGCAACGCGCGGATCACCGACGCCCAGCGGGCCCGCGCGGAGGGCCGTTCGCCGGTCATCGCGCCCGGGATGCAGCCCGCCGCGCTCACCGCCGTACTGGGCCTGCTCCTCGCGGTGGCGGCCCCCGTGGGCCCGTACGCCCTGGCCGTACCGCTCATCGCCCTCCAGGCGGTGACGGCGGCAGGCTGGTTCCGGCTGAACGGGATGTGGCCGGCCCGGCAGGGCATCGCGCTCGCCTTCGCGGGCGGGCTCGTAGCCGACGTCGCCCTGCTGGCGCTCGGCCGTGAGCACGCGCCCGCCGCGATCCTGGGCACGCTCGGGGTGTGGGTGCTGCTCACGCTCGTGCTCCAGCTGCGCTCGCACGCCGACCCCGACGAGCGGATGTACGGCCTGATGGCGACGGTCGCCTCGGCGGCGCTCGCGATCCTGGCCGGCGGGTACCTCGCGGCCCCGCCGCACGCGGTGTCCGTCGGCGCGGCGGCCGTGGCCGTCGCCGCCCTCGCGCGGGCGCTGCCGCTGCCGTCGGCCGCCTCCGTGGTGGTCGCGCTGCTCGCGGCGGCGGGCGTGGGCATCGCGGCGGGCGGTCTGACCGGCATCGGCGCGGACGGCGCGCTGCTCGGCCTCGCGGCCGGCGGCTGCGCGCTGATCGGCCTGCGGGTCGCCTCGTACGACTACCCGTCCCGGTTCGTCCACATGACGGCGGGCGTCGCCCTGCCGCTCACCGCGGCCGTTCCTGTGCTGTATCTCATCGGGCGGGCCGTGGCGTAGGGAACCGCGACTAGGCTCGCGATCGTCATTCCGGAGGATTGATCACGAACAGGAGGATCGATCAACCGGAGTTTCTGATCAAAGGGTCGATGGCCGACTGGTGGCCGACTGGTGGGGGACGTAGGCAATGCGCGCACTGCGAATACTTTTGATCATCGCGATTGTTCTGGGCGGCATCTTCGTCGCCGCGGACCGCATCGCGGTGAACATCGCCGAGTCCAAGACGGCCGACAAGATCAAGAGCAGCCAGCGGCTCAGCTCGACCCCCGACGTCGACATCAAGGGCTTTCCCTTCCTGACCCAGGTCCTCGGAAAGGAACTGGACGAGGTCGACGTCTCGCTGTCCGGGGTCACCGCGACGGCGGGCGGCCACTCGGTCAACGTCACCGAGGTCACCGCCGAGCTGTACGCGGTGAAGATCGACAGCTCGTTCTCGTCGGCGGTGGCGGGGCGGGCCGACGGGGCGGCGCAGATCTCGTACGCCGACCTGTCGAAGGCCGCGCCCAAGGGGGCGACGGTCGGCTACGCGGGGGCGGAGCGGGCGGCGAAGGGCCAGGTCAAGGTGACCGGGCCGCTCACCGACCTCCTGGAGGGCCAGGGCGTTGTGCTGCCGGCCACGGTCAAGGCGCTGCTCCAGGGGCGGACGGTGTCGGCGTACAGCACGGTGAGCCTGAACGGGTCGGGGTCGGTGCAGCTGCGGGCGGAGTCGCTGCCGAAGCTGCCGGTGCCGGGGTTCGACCAGCGGCTGCGCAAGGCGGTCGACTACGACCTGAAGATCGATGGGATGCCGTCGAGCATCAAGCTGAACAAGGTGACGGCCACCGAGGCGGGGCTTCGCTTCTCGGGCGAGGGCACGAACGTCCGCCTGGCGGGCTGACCCCGGCCCAGGTTCCAACGCGGGGCGAGTGCGCGTGCCCCCTGCCTGGGGCTCCGCCCCAGACCCCAGAGGGTCTGCCCACCCGCCCACCCGTGCAGGGCGTTGGATGGTTCAGCCTCTGGGGGCTGCGCCCCCAGCCCCCTTGCGGGGACTTCGTCCCCTGCACCCCTTTTCGGGGGCTCCGCCCCCGGATCCCCGTTCGTGCCTGAACGGCGCTCGTCCTCAAACGCCGTACGGGCTTGATACAGGCTGGCGTCCTCGATCGCCGAACAGGCTGGATATACAGATTCAGGGGCGCGGGGAACTGCGCAAGTACCACGCACGGTCCGAGGCCGGGCGGGGTGTTAGGGGCGCGAGGAACTGCGCGAGTGCCACGGACGGCCCGCGGTCAGTCGGGCGGCGCCGGGTTTCGGGGCGGAGCCCCAAAGGGGTGCAGGGGGCGGAGCCCCCGCGAGGGGGTCTGGGGCGCAGCCCCAGGGCCTCGCCCAACCAGCCCTGAGTGACGGGCGGGCGGGTGGGAAAACCCCCAGGGGGGCCGGGGCGCAACCCCGTACAAGCCTGCGCACCCCGTACGCCCCTTGCGCCCCCCTCCGCCCCCGCCCGCATCGTGAGACGCCCCCGTCCGCAGGGCAGAAAACGCCCCCGGGATCCATCGTCCCGGAGGGGACCGGGGTGGCCCCGCGCTGCATCGCGTATCAGTATGCGGATGATCGAGTCTCAGTATGCGACACACCGGTGACACGCCCCGGTTTGCCTCCCTACGATCGGACGCATGAAGCGACAGGCGGACCTCACGAAGCGGCGGGCAGTAGACCTGTGCCGCGTCGCCGCCATGCTCTGTCGCCCCTTCTGAGCGGGACGCTCAACTCCCGCATTCCCCGGGCCCTTTGACCGTAAGAGTCAAACAAGAACAGGGCCACCCCGTGCCGCCGTACGCGCGCCGCAGCCGCGTACCCGCACACCTGCACCGCCCCCGCAGACTGCCCCGGAGGAGAAACAACATGAGCCGCAGCGACGTCCTGGTAGACGCCGACTGGGTCGAGGCCCACATCGAGGACCCGAAGGTCGCCATCGTCGAGGTCGACGAGGACACCTCGGCGTACGAGAAGAACCACATCAAGAACGCGATCCGGATCGACTGGACCAAGGACCTCCAGGACCCGGTCCGCCGCGACTTCATCGACCAGGAAGGGTTCGAGGCCCTCCTCTCCGCCAAGGGCATCGGGAACGACACCACCGTCGTCCTCTACGGCGGCAACAACAACTGGTTCGCCTCGTACGCCTTCTGGTACTTCAAGCTCTACGGCCACCAGGACGTCAAGCTCCTCGACGGCGGCCGCAAGAAGTGGGAGCTCGACTCCCGCGACCTCGTGGACGGCGACCAGGTCCCCAGCCGCCCGGCCACGCAGTACAAGGCCAAGCCGCAGGACGCCTCGATCCGCGCCTTCCGCGACGACGTCGTGAACGCGATCGGCACCAAGAACCTCGTCGACGTGCGCTCGCCCGACGAGTTCTCCGGCAAGCTGCTCGCCCCGGCCCACCTCCCGCAGGAGCAGTCGCAGCGCCCGGGCCACGTTCCGTCCGCCCGCAACATCCCGTGGTCGAAGAACGCCAACGACGACGGGACCTTCAAGTCGGACGACGAGCTCAAGGCCCTGTACGAGGACGAGCAGGTCGACCTCGCGAAGGACACCATCGCGTACTGCCGCATCGGCGAGCGCTCGGCTCTGACCTGGTTCGTGCTGCACGAGCTGCTCGGCCAGACCAACGTCAAGAACTACGACGGCTCGTGGACCGAGTACGGCTCCCTCGTCGGCGTGCCGATCGAGCTCGGCGCCAACAAGTAACCCCCGGACCTCCCTCCCATCCGTAAAACCCCTCAGGAGACCCACATGTGTGGAGCGAAGGCCGGCGGGCCCGATGCCTCGACGATCAAGCCCGGTGAGACCACCATCCAGGGTCAGGTGACCCGCGACGGCGAGCCCGTCACCGGTTACGTGCGCCTGCTCGACTCGACCGGCGAGTTCACCGCCGAGGTCCCGACCTCGGCCACCGGACAGTTCCGCTTCTACGCGGCCGAGGGCACGTGGACCGTGCGCGCCCTGGTGCCGGGCGGCAGCGCGGACCGTACGGTCGTCGCCCAGACCGGTGGCCTCGCCGAGGTCGCCATCGCCGTCTGACCGACGGCACACCGCAGTACCGGCCGGAGGGCCGCACCCCGGGGGTTGGACGCCTTGGAATGGGGTGCGGCCCTCCGTGCCGTCCGGCCGTCTGCCTGAGAGCGCGGTCGGCCCGTGCCGTTTCGAGTCCGGCTCCGCGGTCGTACGCTGGATTCATGTTGGCCCGGCGCCGGCGCGGCTATTTCTGGATGATGGGCGGCTGCATCCTGCTCTTCGTGTCCGCCTGGGGTTTCGTGCGCCTGTGGTCGGTCCCGGTGGCGGTGGGTATGTGCGTGGTCGCCATGGTGATTCCGCCCATCGCCGCGATGGTCGCCAACCGGCGCGGCCCCGACGACCGCTGGTGGGACGACCCCTCCGGCGACCCGAAGTCGGACGAGTGGTGGGACGAGCTGGACGGCAAGAAGCGCCGGTGACACATCCCGCCGGGCGCTGCGGCCAGTAGCGGCTACTAGCGCCAGTAGCGGCAGGCTACTAGCGGCCAGTAGCGGCTAGTACACGAGCGCCTGCACGCCGTCCCCCATGATCTCCTGCACGAAGACCTGCGCGCCCGCGATCCGTACGCCCTCCAGGACGTCCTTCTCCGTGATGTCCCGCCGCGTCGCGCACTGCGTGCACAGCGTGATCCGCCCGCCCGCGCCCTGGATCGACTCGATCAGGTCGGGCAGCGGCGCGGCGTGGGGGAGCGAGAACTCCGCGGCCCGGCCCGGCAGGGCGAACCAGGACGATTCACCCGTCAGCCACAGCGAGACCTCCACCCCGCTGGCCGCTGCCACCGCCGCGACGGTGAAGGCCTGCGAACACCGCTCGGGCGCCTCTGCGCCGGCGGTCACCTTGATCACGAGCTTGTTGTTCGGCATATGCCGAACTGTAATCCGCGGCGCCACAACCTCTCCCCGCGGTTGTGGGTCTGCTGTGTGCCGCAGGGAACGGAATCTGCGCTTCGAGGGCTGTAACGGCAGCAAAGAGCCCGTTATGGCTTGTCATGGCCTGTCATGTCCTGTGCAAGTTTTGCCAGTAAGTCCCGAGCAAGTTCTGAGCAAGTCCTGTGGGGGGACACATGAGTTCAACCGAAGAGCCACCCGGTATGTCCGAGCCCGTAATGTCCGGGCCCGTACGCCCCCGCCGCCCCCGGGGCCGTACCGCGCTGATCGTCGCGGGCGCGGCCGCGCTCGGGGTCCTCGCGGGGACCGCCACCGGGTACGCCGTCCAGTACCAGCGCCAGCCCACCCCGCTGGGCCCGCTCGCGCAGCAGGGCCTCGCGGATTCGAAGACCGCGCCGGCGGACAAGGACACGACGGTCCGCACCGTCTCCGCCAACCGCTGGGACGAGAAGTCCGACGGCGACCTGCGCCGCCTCCTCGTCGCGAAGCCGGATGCCGCGAAGTCCGAGGAGCAGCCCGCCTGGCAGGACCTGCTGCTCTCCTCGGCGGACTACGAGCACCCCGACGGGGCGTTCCGGCAGTTCCTGCGCGACGGATTCCGGCGCAGCGCGACGACGTCCTGGTCCCTCGACGGCAAGGTGTACGTCACCGTCCTGCTGACCCAGTTCCGCGACGACACCGCGGTCGTGTCCAAGGACTACGCCCGGCAGCAGCAGGAGTACATGCCGGAGGACGACTACGCCGGTAACTACGGCAAGCCGATCCCGGGCAGCGACAACGGGCACACCTACGTCTTCGACAAGCCGCACACCAAGGCCGGCTACGAGCCGCTGTACGAGGGCCGGGCCTACGCCTGGCGCAACGGCGTCTTCATGGACATCCAGTACAACAACAACTCGGGCCCCGTCTCGGAATCGGCTCTCCAGGCCCTGGCCAAGCAGCAGTTGGAGCGCCTGTGATGATGACGAACGAGCACGATGAGTCGCATGGCCACGATGAGCGCGATGTGCCGAACGAGCATGATGAGCCGCGTGAGCCGCGTAAGCCACATGAGCCGCATGGGCTCGCCGACCCCGCCGAGCCCGCCCAGTCCGCCCAGCCCGGCATGACGGCTGACCCCGTCCCCGCCCGCCGCCCCCGCCGCCTCGTCCCCCTCATAGCCGGCGCCGTCGCGCTCCTCGTCGTGGCCGGGGGTGCCGTCTGGGCCGTGGGAGTGCTGGGGGACGCGCCCCGTACTGCCCCGACCGTCGTCTGGGCGGAGCCGAGCGGCGCCGCGACGGCCACGCCCAAGGCCGGGGCCGCGCCCCGCGCCGGGCTCGGCGGAAGGCTGCTTCCCCTGCCGCCCGGCTATCAACTCGGCCCGGACATAGGCGAGTTCGGCAACGACTCGGTCCTCGGGGCCGCGCAGGCCGTCGCCATGCTGAAGGAGGGCGGCCGCGGTCTGCCGGCCGGTGAGCGGGAGAGGAACGACAAGGCCGTCGACACGCTGAAGGTCCAGGGCGTCGCCCTGCGGAGCTACACCGACAGCCACTTCGTCACCGAGATGCGGCTCTCGCAGATGCGGAACACCGCGGCGATCAAGGACCTGAACGCCTTCCAGAGCGAGTTCGCACACGCCCTCAAGGCGTTCCGCGCGGGCCCGAAGATCGACGGGCACTCCAACGCGGTGTGCTTCCTGCTGCCCAAGGACGACAAGCTCAAGCTCGACGCGATGTTCTGCAACGCGTACGAGGGCGACGTCATGGTCAGTACGTACACCTACGCGGCCGCCCCGCTGGACACCGGCGCCGCGGCCGGGCTGCTGCGCAAGCAGCTCGACCTCATCAAGTCCCCCGGGGAGTCCGTGTGAGCGACCTGACCGACCTGACCGGCCAGAACGCGGCCGAGGCCCCGCCGCAGCCCACGGAGCCCCCGCTCGCGGAGGTCCCGCCGACCCCGCCCGCTGCGCCCAAGGGCCGCCGCGTCCTGCGTGCCGCGCTGCGCTGGACCGCCGCCGTCGCCGTCTTCGGCGTGCTCGGCACCGGCATCGCGTACGGGATCACCGCGCAGGAGCGCACCGACGTGCCCGGGCTCTCCACCAAGAGCGACGGGCGCTGGGCCTACCCGAAGCTCGTGAAGCCGGCGCTGCCCGCCGGGGCCGCGCTGCCGTACGCCGCCGACAACCCCGGGATGATCCACTACGCCGACCTGGAGCAGCTCCTGCTGCCCGCCCCGGCGGGATCGACCCCCGACCCGACGCTCAAGGGCGACAAGAGCCGGATCACCACCGACCGGTTCCTCCAGGAGTTCGCCGGCGACAACCGCGTACCGAACATGCGCCAGGACCTGGTCCAGGGCGGGCTGCGCCAGATCGCGGCCCGCGGCTGGACCATGCCGGACGGCACCGCCACCCGTATCTACCTGGTGCGCTTCCACACCTCGGGGTACCAGAACGCGTTCACCACGCTGTACTTCTCCAACACGGGCAGCGCCCCGAGGGTCCTGAAGGACATCGAGGGAGAGTCCGCGCTCGACGACGGCTACCTCTCCGGCAACGGCATCCCGCACGTGCGGCACGACGTGTACGTGGAGTCGGCGCCGACCGGGCCCGTCCAGGTCCGGCACGCCTACATCGCGGCCGGTGACATCGTCGCCCTGGTCGTCCAGTCGTGGAAGGGCACGGCCGCCGCGGTCCCCTTCCACCAGACGACCGTCCTCCAGGAGCAGCTCCTGGGCTGATCCCCCGGATCGCGCGGGCGCGCCACCGGCGGCCTACCTCACAGAGAGGGCCGGCTCCCCCACCCATTAGGCTGGGGGCCGGCCCTGACCGCCCCTACACCCGCTCATGCGAGGAGCCCCCCGTGCTTGAGGCTGTTTTCTCCACCCTCCTTGTCCTGGTCTGCGTCGGCGTCCTCGCCTTCGCCGGGCTGACCGTGAAGAAGCTGTACCAGGGTCAGCGCTAGGGAGTACCCGGCGGATCTTGTCGGGGCACGCGGGCCCTGGCACGCACATCTGCCGCGTTGTCGTCAATCACCGACGCTCCGCGTCGCCTCAATCCTCCGCCTTGCAGCTGCACGCACCAGACCCCGCTCGGCCGCACTGATCAGTGGTCCGCACCGGGACCCGACCAGATCCGCCGGGCACCCCACCCCGACCGCAACGAAGAGATCGCAGCCTCATGATCGAGATTCCGTCCGACCTCCACCCCGACCTGGTCCCCCTGGTCTTCCTCCTCGGCACGTGGGAGGGCGTCGGCGTCACCGACTTCCCCGGCGCCGAGAAGGCGAACTTCGGGCAGTCCGTGACCTTCTCCCACGACGGCCGTGACTTCCTGGAGTACGTCTCGCACTCCTGGATCCTGGACGCCGAGGGCAACAAGGTGAAGCCGCTGGAGTCCGAGTCGGGCTACTGGCGCATCGACAAGGACCGCAAGGTCGAGGTCGTCATGGTCCGCGACCAGGGCATCGCCGAGATCTGGTACGGCGAGCTCGCCCACCAGAAGCCGCAGATCGACCTGGTCACCGACGCCGTCGCCCGCACCCCGGGCGCCACCGCGCACACCGGCGGCAAGCGCCTGTACGGCTACGTCAAGAGCGACCTGATGTGGGTCGGCGAGAAGGCGACCCCCGAGGTCGAGCTCCGCCCCTACATGTCGGCGCACCTGAAGAAGGTCGTCACGCCGGAGCAGGTCGCGGAGATGGCCCGGGGCCTGGGAGACCTCCCGGACGACGGCATCGCCTTCTTCAAGTAGGCCGCCCGCAGCCAGTGGGTGTCACCGGGTTCGCTCCTACACTGGGAGCGTGGTGACCACCGACTGGCAGAGCGACCTCCGCAGGCGCGGGTACCGGCTGACCCCCCAGCGACAGCTCGTCCTGGAGGCCGTCGACGTACTCGAACACGCGACGCCCGACGACATCCTCACCCAGGTGCGGAAGACGGCGGGCGGCGTGAACATCTCCACCGTGTACCGGACCCTTGAGCTCCTGGAGGAGCTGGGTCTGGTCTCGCACGCCCACCTCGGCCACGGCGCCCCGACGTACCACCTGGCCGACCGCCACCACCACATCCACCTGGTGTGCCGCGACTGCACCAAGGTGATCGAGGCCGATGTGGACGTGGCCGCGGACTTCACCGCGAAGCTCAGGGACACCTTCGGCTTCGAGACGGACATGAAGCATTTCGCCATCTTCGGGCGCTGTACGGACTGTGCAAAGAAGGCTTCAAGCGACGGGTCGTAGGCTTGCCCGTATGAAGAGCCCCCTGCTGTCCAAGGCCGGCGCCGTCCCCGCCGAAGGGCGCGACGAAGGAGTCGCGGCGCACTACGGTGACCTGTTCCGCGAGCAGCGCGCGCTCGCCGGCGGCACCGGTCTCGTCGATCTCTCGCACCGCGGCGTCGTCACCGTCACCGGCGACGACCGGCTGAACTGGCTGCACCTGCTGCTCACCCAGCACGTCAGCGAGCTGCCCGTCGGGCAGGCCACCGAGGCGCTCATCCTCTCCGCGAACGGGCACGTCGAGCACGCCCTGTACCTCGTCGACGACGGCACGACGGTGTGGATCCACGTAGAGCCCGGCACCGTGGGCGAGCTGATCGCGTACCTGGAGTCGATGAAGTTCTTCTACCGGGTCGAAGTCGCCGACCGCACCGAGGAGTTCGCGGTCGTCCACCTGCCGGCCGGGTCCATCGCCGAGGTGCCGGACGGCGTGGTCGTACGCGAGACGGCGTACGGCCGCGATGTGTTCCTGCCGCGCGCCGACCTGGAGAAGTACGCCGACGAGGCGGGCCCGCTCGTCGGGATCCTGGCGTACGAGGCGCTCCGCGTGGAGGCGCACCGGCCCCGGCTCGGCTTCGAGACCGACCACCGGACGATCCCGCACGAGGTGGGCTGGATCGGCTCGGCCGTCCACCTCCAGAAGGGCTGCTACCGGGGGCAGGAGACGGTCGCCCGCGTCCACAACCTGGGGAAGCCGCCGCGCCGCCTGGTCTTCCTGCACCTGGACGGCAGCGAGGTGCTGCTTCCCGGGTCCGGCACGCCGGTGCGGCTCGCGGCCGACGGCGCGGAGGGCCGCCAGCTCGGCTTCATCACGACCTCGGCCCGCCACCACGAGCTGGGCCCGATCGCGCTGGCCCTGATCAAGCGCAACGTCCCGGTGGACGCGGAGCTGCTCGCGGGGAACACGGCGGCGGCCCAGGAGGTCGTGGTCGAGCCGTAGGGCCTTCGCCCGGGCCCTTCGCCAGGGCCTTCGAGAACCCGGAGGTCTCAGACCTCGACCAGGACCGTGAACGGGCCGTGGTTGGTGAGGGACACCCGCATGTCCGCGCCGAAGCGGCCCGTCTCCACGTGCGCGCCCAACGCCCGCAGTTGCGCCACCACCTCGTCGACCAGAGGCTCGGCCACGTCGCCGGGGGCGGCCGCGTTCCACGTGGGGCGGCGGCCCTTGCGCGCGTCCCCGTAGAGAGTGAACTGCGAAATCACCAGCAAGGGCGCATTCACGTCCGAGCAGGACTTCTCGCCCTCAAGGATGCGAACCGACCACAGCTTGCGGGCGAGCTGCGCCGCCTTGTCCGGATTGTCTCCGTGGGTGACTCCGACCAGGACACACAGGCCCTCGCCCGCGATCTCGCCGACCGTCTCACCGGCCACGACGACCTTCGCGCCGTCGACTCTCTGCACCACCGCTCGCATGCGCCCCAACCTATGCCACGGGTCGCTCCGATTTCCGAGCGGCTGAACGGGTGCAGTGCACCTGCACGTGCCGTACCCGGAGTGGCACGATGCGTACAGGCGGTGCTTCCCCTTGGTCCTTCGGGCCCGGGGAGACCCCATGCACCGGTCGAGGGGACGGAAAGACGCATGAGCACACCAGGCGCCGGGCAGTCGCCCGGTCCCGTATCGCTGACCCGGACCAACCCGCGTACCGCCGTGCGACCGCCCGTGCAGCGGGCCGGCGGCACGCTGCCGCCCCAGCGCGACCACGACCTGGCCGCGCTCCGGCTCGCCGAGCTGCGCACCCTGCGCCGCCAGTCGCAGCGCGACGAGGCCGACCTCAGCTACGTACGGCGGCTGCTGCACGGCCGGATCGACATCCTGCGGGCCGAGCTGGCCCGGCGCACCGGGCCGCAGGCGCCGGTGGTGGAGCGGCTCGCCGAGATCCTCACGGACGCGCCGTCCTCGCACCGCGCCTCGGCCCGCCACGTCACGCTGTCCGCGCCGCGCAGCGAGGAGTACCGCCTCCTCGCCGCCGAGATGGACGCCGAGGTCGAGCTGTCGGACCTCGCCGCCCGTACGGACGAGGAGCTGCACACCGCCACCGGGCGCCTGATCCGCTACGAGCAGCAGGTCTCGCGGCGCCGCCAACAGCTCCAGCGGACCGCCGACGATTGCAGTGCGGAGATCGCCCGCAGGTACCGTGATGGTGAAGCACAAGTAGACGATCTGCTCACCTGACCCGCCCGTACCGGAAGCGACCCCTCCGGGGCAGGTCACCCGCCCGGAAGGCCGCACCGCCATGACCGCCCTGACGTCCCCGATACCCCCGGTCCTCGCCGAAGTCGTACGTTCCGGATTCGTCGAGGGCCATCATCGGGGCTCGCTGGTAGTGCTGGCGGCCGACGGCAGTGTCGAGTTCGCGCTCGGCGACCCGGCCGCGCCCGTCTTCCCCCGCTCGTCCAACAAGCCGATGCAGGCCGCCGCCGTGCTGCGGGCGGGCCTTGAGCTCTCGGGCGAGCGCCTGGCCATCGCCGCCGCCAGCCACTCGGGCGAGGGCTTCCACCTCGATCTCGTGCGCAAGATGCTGGCCGAGCACGGGCTGACCCCGGACGACCTCCAGACGCCGCCCGACCTGCCGCTCGACCCCGCCGAGGCCGAGACGTACCTGGCGGCGGGCCGCGTCCGTGAGCGGCTCACCATGAACTGCTCGGGCAAGCACGCGGCGATGCTCGCGGCCTGCAAGCAGAACGGCTGGGACCTGGGCAGCTATCTCGACCCGGCGCATCCGCTCCAGCAGCTGGTCCACGACTCCGTCGAGGCGGCCGCGGGCGAGCGGGTCGCCTCGGTCGGCACCGACGGCTGCGGGGCACCCCTGATGGCGATCAGCCTGACCGGCCTCGCACGGGCCTTCCGCACCTTCGCGACGGCGGACGCGGACACGGTCGAGGGCCGGGTCGCCGAGGCCATGCGCGCCCACCCCGAGTACGTCGCCGGCACGCGGCGGCCCGACACCTGGCTGATGCGCGAGGTGCCGGGGACGCTGTCGAAGATGGGCGCCGAGGCGGTGCAGGCGGTGGCCCTGGCCGACGGCCGCGCCCTCGCCTTCAAGGTCGACGACGGCGCGATCCGCTCGCTCGGCCCGATCCTGGCCCGCGCGCTCCAACTCCTGGGCGTGGACGGCCCGGTGGTGGACCGGATCGGCCGCGCGCCGCTGTTCGGCGGAGCAGCCGAGGTCGGCGAAATTCGGGCGACATTCTGACCGGGAGCCGCCTAGCGTGGCCGGTATGAGCACCCCGGCCAAGCCCGACATCGAGGTCCGTACCGTCGCCGAAGCCGAGTACACCGACTGGCTCAAGGCGGTCAGCCGGGGCTTCCTGCGCCCGCCCGTCGTGAGCGACGAGGAGGCGCGGGACCGGCTCGCCCACACCGATCTCAGCCGGGTGCAGGGGGCCTTCGAAGCGGGCCGGTGCGTGGCGACGTTCCGGTCCTTCGCGCAGGAGCTGACCTCGGTGGGCGGCGCCGCGCTGCCCGTGACCGCGGTCAGCGGCGTCACCGTCTCGCCCACGCACCGCAGGCGCGGGCTGCTCACCCGGATGATGGCGGCCGAGCTGTCGGCGGCCGGGGAGCGCGGCGAGGTGGCCGCCACGCTGATCGCCGCCGAGTACCCGATCTACGGCCGGTACGGGTTCGGCCCGGCCACCTCGCTCACCGCGTGGGAGATCGACACGGCGCGCACCGGCCTCGACCCGAACCGGTCGGGCCCGGCCGACGGCGGCCGCGTCGACCTGGTGGACCCGGCCGAGGCGGCCAAGGCCGGCCCCGAGATCTTCGAACGGTTCCGGGCGGCGCAGCCCGGCGCGGTCAGCCGCGACCGGCGCTGGTGGGACCTGACCACCGGCGCGGCCCGCCTCGACGGCCCCTGGACCGAGCCGTTCTTCGCGGTGTACCGCACGGCCGGGGGCGAACCGGCCGGCATCGCCGCGTACACGGCCGACGAGCAGTGGAGCGACGCCAAGCTGCCCGAGAACACGGCGACGGTGAAGAGCCTGATCGGCCTGACCCCCGCCGCGGACCGCGCCCTGTGGTACTACCTGTGCTCGATCGACTGGATCCGCAAGGTGCGCACCGGCTTCCGCGCCCCCGACGACCTGCTGCCCCTGCTCTTCCCGAACCCGCGCGCGGCCGGGGTCGTGACCCACGCCGACTACCTGTGGCTGCGGCTGCTCGACGTCGTACGGGTTCTGGAGGCGCGCACGTACGCCACCGAGGGCGCCCTCGTCCTGGAGGTCGAGGACAGCGCGGGCCTGGCGGCTGGCCGCTTCCTGCTTGAGGCGAGCGAGACGGGCGCACGCTGCACGCCCACCACGCGCACCGCCGAACTGGCGCTGGACGTAAGGGAGTTGGCGTCCCTGTACCTGGGTGACGAGTCGGCGACGCGGCTGCTCGCGCTCGGCCGGGTCGTGGAGGAGCGGGCGGGGGCGGCGGCGCGCACGGACGAGCTGTTCCGCACGGCGCGCCGCCCCTGGTGCCCCGACATGTTCTGACCCCGGTATGCGCCGGCCCGGAATGCTCCGGCCCCGGAATGCTCCGACCTCCACCCCCGTGGGGGATCGGTGGCATGCGGGGTGCCGTGCCGGGTGGGCTGCGGGGCCTATCGGGCGCTGAGCAGCACCTTCCCCACCAGGCCCCGCTCCTCGATCGCCCTGTGCGCGTCGGCGGCGCGCTCCAGCGGGAACACCGCGCCGATCACGGACCGCAGCCGTCCGGCCGCCGCCTCTTCGAGGACCCGGTCGAGGAGCGCGGTGCGGCGCTCGGGCGTCAGCTGTACGTCGCCGATGCCGAGCAGGGTGATGCCGCGCCCCCGGGCCTCGTCCGGGTCGACGGCGGCGAAGCCGGTGCCGGCGGGGGCGCCGTGCGCGGAGAAGCGCCCGCCGTCGGCGGTCAACGGGAAGGCGGCGAGGCCGAGTTGGCCGCCGACGCCGTCCAGGACGAGATCGGCGCCGCCCTCGCCCAGCGCGGCGCGGGCGCCTTCCGGCCAGCCGGAGTCGGCCGCGTCGACGACGTGGTCGGCCCCCAACTCCCGTACCAGCGCGGTCTTTTCGGGTCCACGGGCTACGCCCACCACCCGGGCGCCGAGCGCGCGGGCGAACTGGACGAGCAGGGTGCCCATGCCGCCGGACGCGCCGGTGATCAGCACGGTCTCGTCCGGCTTGAGCGCGGTGTTGTCGAGGAGGGCGAGGGCGGTCACCCCGTCGTGGACGAGGGAGGCCGCCTCGCGCAGGCCGATGCCGTCCGGGACGGGGGAGAGGTGGGCGGCGGGGACCGCCATGAGCTCGGCGTAGCTGTCGGCCTGGCCGGCCACGGCCACCCGGCGGCCCACCCAGGCCGGGTCCACGCCGGGGCCGGTGGCGGTGACGGTGCCGGAGGCGCCGCCGGCGGGCACGTAAGGGGGCTTGACGTCGAAGAACTCCCCGAAGGCTCCGGCGCGAATCTGGGCCTGCACGAAGAGGGTGTCGATGTGGTCGACGGCCACGAGCACCTCGCCCGCCCCGGCGACCGGATCCGGCGCCTCTGCGGGAACCAGCACCTCGGGCCCGCCGAACTCCCTGACCTGTGCGACACGCATGACGATCACTGCTCCCGCCCGTTGTCCGCGCCGGTGCGCGGTTCGTACGGCGAGTCTTCAACCTCAACAGGGCTTGAGGTCAAGGAGGTTCCGGCGGGTGAGTGTTAACGGTGCTGGGATTCCCTTAAAGTGGGGCCCGTCTTCGTTGTCTTCGTTGTCTTCATTGGACCAGGAACGGGAGTCGCGATGGAGGGCGTGGAGTCGGAGTCGGAGCCGGGGACGGTGCGGCCGGGCGGGCGGACGGCGCGGGTGCGGGCGGCCGTACTCCAGGCGGCCGGGGACGCGCTGGCGGAGCACGGCTTCGACGGACTCGACCTGGCCGATGTCGCGCGCCGGGCGGAGGTCGGCAAGACCACGGTCTACCGGCGCTGGTCCACGACGACGGGCCTGGTCGCCGACCTCCTGGACGACATGGCCGAGCAGTCCTCACCCCATGCGGACACCGGCTCGCTGGACGGCGACCTGTTGGCGAACGCGCGCCTGGTCGTCAGGACGCTGACCGATCCGCGGCAGGGCGCCCTGTTCAAGGCGGTGATCGCGGCGGCCACCTGCGACCCCCGCGCGGCCCGCGCCCTGCACCGCTTCTACGCGACCCGCATCGAGGAGTGGGCTCCCTGCGTGACGCGGGCCGCCGAACGCGGCGAGGTCCCGCCCGGCACGGACCCGGCGGAAGTGATCCGAGCGGTCTCGGCGCCGCTGTACTACCGCTTCCTGGTGAGCGGGGACGAGCTGGACGAGGGCGCGGCGGACCGCGCGGCGGGGGCGGCGGGGGCGGCGGCTAGGGCGGGGGAGTACGGGAGTTGAGGGCCTGCGCCGGATCCGGGCCGGGTTCAGGTGCGGGCTCTGAGGACGGCCGGGTGCCGGGCCCGGTGTCAGTGACGAGGTCTAGGCTCGACGCCCATGACCACGCCGACGCCCATGACCACGCACACGCCGACGCCCATGACCACGCAAGAGGCAGCCGCCGGGGGCGAGTTGGCACCCCACCTGCACACGACACGCACCTTCTACGACACCATCGCGACGGAGTACGCGGAGCGCTTCCGCACCGTGCTCGATGACAGGCCGCTGGACCGGGCGATCCTGGGTGCGTTCGCGGAGCTCGTCCTCGCGGCGGGTGGCGGACCGGTCGCCGACCTGGGCAGCGGCCCGGGCCGGGTGACGGCGCATCTGCACGGCCTCGGCCTCGCGGTGTCCGGGATCGACCTGTCGCCCCGGATGGTGGAGATGGCCCGTGCGGACCACGCCGGGGTGCGTTTCGAGGTGGGCTCGCTGACGGACGTGGACGCGGCGGACGGGACGCTGGCGGCGGTGGTGGCCTGGTACTCGATCATCCACACCCCGAGGGAGCGGCTGCCGGAGGTGATGGCGGAGTTCCACCGCGTGCTGGCCCCCGGAGGCCACCTGCTGCTCGGCTTCCAGGTGGGCGAGGAACCACTGCGCGTGGCGAACCCGTTCGGCACGGACGTGTCCCTGGACTTCAACCGCCTGTGTCCGGACCACATCGCGACCCTCCTGAAGGAGGCGGGCTTCACGGTGACGACGCGGGCGCGCCGGGAGCCGGAGGCCGCGGAGGCCGTGCCGCAGGCCTACCTCTTCGCGCGCAAGGAGCGCGAGGCGGCGTAACTGGCTGATCATCCCCGGCGTTGGTCCACGGGGGCTGCTGACCGGCCCCCGTGGATCAGGCCCTCTGTCCGCGGGCCGGGATGAAACGGATGAGGCCACATGCACGCAATCATCAAGGAACTCGCCTCGGGGATCGGGGTGGCGGCCGCGGCGCTGGGCTGTGTGATCGTGGCGGGGCCGCCGGCGGCGGCGGACGGCAAGTGGTGCAACAACTCGGTCTGCATCGAGACGTACGACAGCGGCGACTACCTGGGCCGGGTGGAGGTGTCGGTGGTCAACACGAACCAGCCGCACCGCATCAGCGCCCGGGTGTGGACGACGAACGGCTGGAGCGCCCGTACGAAGGCGGAGGACGTGGCCAAGTTCCGGACCTACCGCGACCAGGCCTACCCGCAGCGCCACTTCCCCGGAGGCACCCGCCTGTGCGCGGAGGGCTTCCGCGACGGGGAGAGCGTGGGGCTGGCCTGCGTGACGATCACGAACTGACCGGGAACGTTCCGGCCGCTCGCGCTCACCCGGTCGCGAGCGGCCGGTACCGCACGTTCACAGTGGCCCCGGGGTCGTCGCCGTTGACCAGCGCGAGTCGTACGGGGGAGCCGCCGGGGTCGGCGAACAGCCGGATGCCGTCGCCGAGGAGTACGGGCGCGATGTGCAGATCGATCTCGTCGATCAGCCCGATGCCGAGGAGCTGCCGGCCGATGGTGGGGGAGAAGACCTCCAGGTTCTTGCCCGCGGCGGCCGCGAGCCCGATCCGGACGGCCTCGGCCGCATCGCAGCTCAGGAACGTCACGCCGCGGGCGGGTTTCGCGTCCTCGGGATGGTGCGTGAGCACGAACAACGGCCCCTGCCAGGCGCCGCCGTAGATGCCGCCGGGATCGGGGCGGGCGTCCCAGCCGTCGCGACCTCCCAGGACCGCGCCGGTGGTCGCGGCGTACTCCTCGACGAGCCCGGGCCGGAACGAGGCCCCCGCCATCCAGTCCATGGAATGCCCCGGCCCCGCGACGAACCCGTCGAGCGACATCGTGAAGTGCCAGAGCACCTTGCCTTCGGCAACCTGGGGCTCCATGCCGCCCAGTGGAACACCCTGCGGAACACCGTGCGGGGTCTTTGCGGTGGACATGATCGGTCCCCTCTCTGCCCGGTCTCTGTCCGGGCTGCGGGCAGGTGCCGTAAGGCGTAGACCCCGCGTGGGCTCGGGACTCATCGGTGACGGGAGGGTTCCTCGGAGCGGGGGCGCGGGGAACGATGAAGCATGACTTCGGACGGCTGGCACCTCACCCGAGATCTGGACGGCTTCCTCGCCCGGGCCGGAGGCTTTCTGCGCTCGCGCCCGGCCCTGCACACCATGCCGCTGACGGTGACGGAATCGCTGCGCACGCGCGGGGCGGAGGCGGTCGGTGGCGAAGTCCCGTTCTTCGGCTGGCTGGAGCGGTCGGGCAGGGTCCGGGCCGCCTTCTACCGCAGGCCGCCCGGCCGCTTGAGCCTCACCCCACTCGACCCCGAACACGCCGACACCCTCGCTGCCCGTCTTGCCGACCGCGGGTACCAGCTCCCCGGCGTCGGCGCGGAGCAGCGCACGGCCACGGCTTTCGCGGAGGCCTGGCAGCGGCGTACAGGCGCGATCCCGACGCCCTACGAGCATCGGGTCCGGCTGTACCGCCTCGGCACGCTCACCCCGCCGAAGCCGTCTCCGGCGGGCCGGGGCCGGGTCGCGGGCGGGCGGGACCGTGAGCAAGTCGTGCGCTGGTGCGGCGAGTTCTGCGCGGCTGTCGGAGAAGCCGTCCCGGTGGGCGCCGCCTCCTGGGCCGGCACCCGCTTCGCCGACAAGGGCTATACGTTCTGGGAGACCCCGGACGGCACGCCCGTCTCCATGGCGGGCGTCACCTCGATGGTCGCCGGCCAGGTCCGGGTGGACCCCGTCTACACCCCGGCCCACCTGCGCGGCCGCGGCTACGCCGGAGCCGTGTCGACCGAGGTGACCCGGGCCGCGCTGGCCGCGGGCGCGCGGGAGGTCGTGCTGTTCGCGGACGTGGCCAACCCCACCAGCAACCGCCTCTACCAGCGGCTCGGGTACCTGCCGGTCGCCGAATTCGGCGCGTACGACTTCTCCGCGACTTCTGGTGCGCCCGGCGTGGCGCAGCACACTTTTGCAAGCGTCTGCTTGCAATAGTTAGCAGGGCGGTGCACCATCGGGGTATGGCATCGCTCAACGTCGGCAATCTCGGGGAGTACCTGCGCGAGCAGCGGCGCAATGCGCAGCTCTCGCTGCGGCAGCTCGCTGATGCCGCCGGGGTGTCCAATCCGTATCTGAGCCAGATCGAGCGCGGGCTGCGCAAGCCGAGCGCGGACATTCTGCAGCAGCTCGCGAAGGCGCTGCGGATCTCCGCCGAGACGCTGTACGTGCAAGCCGGGATTCTCGACGAGCGGTCTCCCGAGGCCGCCGGGACGCGGAGCGTCATTCTCGCCGACCCCTCGCTCAGCGAGCGTCAGAAGCAGGTTCTGCTCCAGATCTACGAGTCCTTCCGCAAGGAGAACGGGCTCGACGCCGACACGGACACCGACAGCGCCGCCGACCACCCTCAAGACCCCCAAAACCCTCAAGCGAGCAACTGAGCACTGATCCGGGAGGACAGTCATGGCCATCACCGATGACCTGCGCAAGACCCTCACCGACCCCACCCCCCTCTACTTCCTCGCCGGCACGGCGGACATCGCAGGGCAGCAGGCCAAGAAGGTTCCGGCGCTGATCGAGAAGATCCAGGCCGAGGCCCCCGAGCGCATCGAGGCCGTCCGCCGCACCGATCCCAAGGCCGTTCAGGAGAAGGCCGCCGCCCGTGTCAAGGAGGTCCAGGCCGCGGTCACCACCCGCGCCAATGACTTCCTCGGCGCCCTCGACGGCGACCTCAAGAAGCTCGGTGAGAACGCCCAGGACCTTGCGCTGCGTGGCGTCGGCGTCATCGCCGAGTACGCCGTCAAGGCTCGCGAGGGCTACGACTCGGTCGCCGAGCACGGCCAGGACGTCGTCAAGCAGTGGCGCGGCGAGGCCGCCGACGAGATCGTCGAGATCGCCACGGCCGTCGAGCCCAAGAGCGAGGACAAGGGGGAGGACAAGGCGGAGGTTCCGGCTCAGGGCGAGGCCTCCGAGTCCGACTCCGCCGCGGCCGACTCCGACGCCGCCGACAAGCCCGCCGCCAAGAAGGCCGCGCCGCGCAAGACCACGGCCAAGAAGACCGCCGCCAAGTCCGCCGAGTAGTCGGCTTACGCGGTTCGCGGGGCGGGCACCTTCGAGGGGCCCGCCCCGTTGTACTAGTACCTTGGCCGCGAGGCGCTCTCCAGGCTCACCAGGACGCAGTACTCATCAGGACTCACTAGGCGGTGCACGGCATGTTGCTCACGGGATTCAGCCTTCTCACATCGCTGCTCTCTCTCGCGATGCTCGTCATCGCCGTGGTGGCGCTGGGCTTCGCCGTCGTGGCGCGGGAGGACGCGTACCGCGCGGCGGACAAACAGACCAAGCCGTTCTGGCTGATCGTCCTGGGCATCACGGTCGTGGTGAACCTGGTCGTGCCGGTGCTGTTCCTGCAGCTCGCGGGGCTCGTCGCCTCGATCGTGTTCATGGTGGACGTGCGGCCCGCGATCCGGCAGGTCTCCGGCGGTGGCCGGGGCGGCCGGCGCGGCGGCGGCTCCAGCAGCGACGGTCCTTACGGGCCCTACAACGGCGGCCGGTAGCCCCGAAGGAACCCCCGGCGTCAGTCCTCCGCGCGCTTGCGTTCCAGGAGGACCACCGCCACGTCGTCCGTCAGCTCGCCCCCGTTGAGCTCGCGGGCCCGGGTCACCGCCGCTTCGAGCAGTGCCTCGCCGCGCAGCCCGGAGGCCAGCTGGCTGTTGATCATTTCCAGCATGCCGTCCTGACCGAGCCGCTGGCTGCCCTCGCCGGTGCGGCCCTCGATGAGGCCGTCGGTGTACATCAACAGGCCCCATTCCCGGCCGAGTTCGACCTGCCGGCGCGGCCAGCGGGCGCGCGGCAGCAGGCCGAGGGCCGGGCCGCCGTTCTCGTATGGGAGCAGCTGGGCCCGGCCGCCGAGCGCGATCAGCGGCGAGGGGTGGCCGGCCAGGCAGAGGCCCGCGCTGCGGCCGTCCGGCGCGATGTCGACGGTGCACAGCGTCGCGAAGATCTCCTCGCTGTCGCGCTCGTGCTCCAGAACTTCCTGAAGGGTCGAGAGCAGCTCGTCGCCGCACAGGCCCGCCAGCGTCAACGCCCGCCAGGCGATGCGGAGTTCGACCCCGAGGGCCGCCTCGTCGGGGCCGTGGCCGCAGACATCGCCGATCATCGCGTGGACGGTTCCGTCCGGCGTACGCACCGTGTCGTAGAAGTCGCCGCCGAGCAGCGCCCGGGAGCGGCCGGGGCGGTAGCGGGCCGCGAAGCGCAGGTCGGAGCCGTCGAGCAGCGGGGTCGGGAGCAGCCCGCGCTCCAGGCGGGCGTTCTCCTGGGCGTGCAGCCGCGACTTGGCCAGCTTGTGCTGGGCGGTGTCCGCGCGCTTGCGCTCCACCGCGTACCGGATGGCGCGGCTGAGCAGCCTGCCGTCCAGCTCGTCGCGGAACAGGTAGTCCTGCGCGCCGACCCGGACCGCTTCCGCCGCCCGCTCCGCGTGCGTGGACGGGGTCAGGGCCAGTACGGCGTGGCGCGGGGCCAGGCGGAGCAGATGGCGCAGGGCCGCGAGCTCGTCGTCCGGGTCGCGGCCCGGCAGCGCCAGGTCCAGGAGTATGCAGTGGACGTCGTCGGTGAGCAGCCGCTCGGCCTCGGTGAGGTTGCGGGCGGTACGGATCCGGACCCGGGTGCCCGCCGCGTCGAGGAGCTCGTGCACGGTGAAGGTGCCCGCCGGGTCGTCCTCGATGACCAGCAGGTTGAGCGGGCCGTCGGCGGCGCTGCCCGTCTGGGGCTCCGGGGCGGCTCGCTGGTGCGGTACGGGTACGTGCTGGGATGCGGGCATCGTCGGTTCCGGAATCCTTCCCTCCCCCCGAGGGCGCGGGGGTGCGCCGGTCGGCGCCCCACCAGCCGGGACCCTAGCGTCATCCACGGGCGCGGCGGAATGGCGTTCGGCGGTTGATCGCCGAAGGAGCGGTTGGCATATGCCGCATGCCTTATTTGTCCGGGCCTCAGGAAGTTGCGGACTGCCCGTACCGCCGGTAAGCGATTGCCCGCCCGGACGCCCCGGAACTGCCCGGCCGGACGTGGCGGGGTGTCCGGCCGGAGGCGATCGACCCGCCGCGAGCGGTCCGTACTCCCGTCCGCCCTCGCCCGTACGCGCCCTGCTTGTCCCGCTATGCGGCCCGCTACTTGTCGGGGCGTACGACACCCAGGATCGGCATGGTGCCCGCCCCCGTGATCGTCACGGTCCTGCCGGGCCGGGGGGAGTGCACGATCGCGCCGTCGCCGATGTACATCCCGACATGGGTGGCGTCGGCGAAGTAGATGACGAGGTCTCCGGGGCGCATGTCCTTGATCGCGACGTGCGGCAGCTGGGCCCACTGCTCCTGCGAGGTGCGCGGTATGGGGCGCCCGGCCGAGATCCAGGCCTGCGAGGTCAGGCCCGAGCAGTCGAAGGTGTCGGGCCCTGCGGCGCCCCAGACGTACCGCTTGCCGATCTGGTCGGTGGCGAACTTCACGGCCTTCTTGCCCTGCTCGCTCGCGCTGCCGTTGATCTCCTTCAGTATGCCCGTGCTCAGCCAGGCCGTCTGGGAGTCGAACTCCTTCTTCCGCTCCAGCTCGGCCAGGCGCTGCTTCTCCTGCTCCTTGAGCTGGTCCTGGAGCTTCTCGGCCGCCGCGATCTTCTCGGTGATGTCCTTCTTCGCGGCTTCCTTCTTGACCCGGTTGGCCTCCAGGTTCTTCCACTGCGCGGTGGCGTCCTTGCTGTACGCCGCCAAGTCGGCCTGCGTGCGGTTCAGTTCGCCGAGCACGCCCTGGGCGGCCTGCTGGCCCTGGCGCAGCGCGTCGGCGCCGTCGAGGAACGTCTCCGGGTCGCCGCTCAGCATCAGCTGGGCGCCGGGCGGAAGGCCGCCGTTGCGATACTGCATCCGCGCGGTGGCGCCCGCCTGGTCCTTCAGGCGCTTGATCTTGTCCTGGCCCTTCACGATCTCCTGGGCCAGCTGCACGATCTGCGCGGACTGCTGCTTGGTCTGCTCCTCGGCGAGGTTGTACGCGTCGGTGGCCACGGCCGCCTGCCGGTACAGGTCGTCGATCTGCTTGCCCACTTCTTCGAGCGTCCTGGGCTGGGCCGGCGCCGTGGTCGACGGCGTCGGCGCCGGGTCGGCGAACGCCGTGCCCGGCGCCGCCAACGCGGTCAAGGCGCACACCAAGGCGATCGCGGCCGCCAAACGGCGCTGCTTCGGCACTATGAACTCCCCCTCCAGCCGGCCCCGGCCCCACACCGGAACACCGGATACTTCATATGTGATTTACCGTCAGTAACATCACACTGCCCGCGATGCTGCCACGGCCTCCGCCAAAACGACAGAGGCACAAGGGCACCGAACGGGGCACATCCCCCTGCGCGTTCTTCCGCGCGTTCCCCCTCGTGTGACGAACACCGAGCTCCACGCGTTCCACCGGCCACGGGAGTTCACTCGTACGACGACGCGAACAACGCCGCGAATTGGTCTGGGCGACACCCGGGTCGTACCCGGCTGGCACCCGGGTCGGATCAGAGGGCGCCAGGGCTCAACTGGGCGCCAGCGCCGACCAGTTGACCGTCACCTCGCCCTGCCGCCAGCGCCGCACACCGTCCACGACCGGCCAGTCGGCCGACAGATCCCGTACGGACTTGATCCACCGCTGCCGCGCGCCCAGCGAGGCGTACGGGGCGGCCGCCGCCCACGCCCGGTCGAAGTCACGCAGGAAGGCGTGCACCGGCTCGCCCGGCACATTGCGGTGGATCAGCGCCTTCGGCAGCCGTTCGGCCAGGTCGGAAGGGCGCTCCAGGGAGCCGAGCCGGGTCGCGAGGGTCACCGTGCGCGGGCCGGAACGGTCGAGCGCGACCCACACATGGCGGCGGCCGATCTCGTCGCAGGTGCCCTCGACGAGCAGCCCGCCCGGCGCGAGCCGCGCGCACAGCCGGGCCCAGACGGCGGCCACCTCGCCCTCGTCGTACTGGCGCAGCACGTTCGCCGCCCGGATCAGCATCGGCGGCTCGGCCAGCGGCACCTCGAAGCCGCCGTGCCGGAAGGTGAGGCCCTCGCGCTCGTACGGCTTGGCCGCGGCGACCCGGGCCGGCTCGATCTCGATGCCGACCACCGAGACGGCGGGGGCCGCGGTGCGCAGCCGCTGGAGCAGTTCCACCGCGGTCCAGGGGGCGGCCCCGTACCCGAGGTCGACGGCGACCGGCGCGGACGCGCGGCGCAGCGCGGTCCCGTGCGCGTCGGCGATCCAGCGGTCCATGCGACGCAGCCGGTTCGGGTTGGTGGTGCCGCGGGTGACGGTGCCGACGGGGCGCTTCGCGGACGGGGGTGGAGCCATAGGACGAGGGTAGGCGGCGGTTCGACCCGGAAGGTTCGGCGGTTCGGGTGGGACGGTTCGGTGGTTCCGGGCGGGACGGCTCGGCGGGTTCGGGCGGGGCGGTTCGGCGGTTCCGGCCGGACGTTTCCGCAGGTCGCCCCGATGTTTCGCAAGCCCCGGCCGACGGTTCCCGGCCTGCGCCGGGCTCCGCCCCGACGGGTCCGGCAACATTTTGGCAAAGTGGAAATGAAAGCGCGGATTCCGGTGTTCGGGGCTTTGGAGGGGCGTGCCCGCATGCCCGCTCCGCGTCCGAAGGCAGTGCCCCGAAGCCGAGGAGGGCCTCGACGTGAGCCAGTACGTGTCCCGGTTCGCCGGCACCCTGGCGGGGCCGCCCCGGCTCCGGCTGCCCGGCGGCCACCGCAAGCCGCGCCGGGTCGCCGTGCTCAGCGTCCACACCTCCCCGCTGCACCAGCCGGGGACGGGCGACGCGGGCGGCATGAACGTGTACATCGTCGAGCTCGCCAAGCGCCTCGCCGCGATCAACATCGAGGTCGAGATCTTCACCCGGGCCACCACGGGCGGGCTCGCGCCGACCGTCGAGATGGCGCCCGGGGTGCTGGTGCGGCAC
Source organism: Streptomyces sp. NBC_00212 (assembly GCF_045206365.1). NCBI lineage: Bacteria > Bacillati > Actinomycetota > Actinomycetes > Kitasatosporales > Streptomycetaceae > Streptomyces > Streptomyces sp. NBC_00212. The sequence goes on along the minus strand of NZ_CP108115.1, from coordinate 4,035,459 downwards.
ATAGACGCGGGACCGTACGAGGGTCTCGCCAAGGAGGAGCTGCCGGCCCAGCTCTGTGCCTTCACGCACGGGGTGATGCAGGCCTGGGCGCACCACCGGCCCGGCTACTACGACCTGGTCCACTCCCATTACTGGCTCTCCGGGCACGTCGGCTGGCTCGCCGCCGAACGCTGGGGGGTGCCCCTCGTCCACGCCATGCACACCATGGCCAAGGTCAAGAACGCGGCGCTCGCCGAGGGCGACACCCCCGAGCCCGCCGCACGCGTCATCGGCGAGACCCAGATCGTGAACGCGGCGGACCGGCTGATCGCCAACACCGCCGAGGAGGCCGACGAACTCGTCCGCTTCTACGACGCCGACCCTGGCAAGGTCGCCGTCGTCCACCCCGGTGTGAACCTCGACCGGTTCCGCCCGGCGGACGGCAGGACCGCGGCGCGGGACCGGCTCGGGCTGCCCCGGGACGCGTTCATCCCGCTCTTCGCGGGCCGCATCCAGCCGCTGAAGGCGCCGGACATCCTGCTGCGCGCGACGGCCGACCTCCTGGAGCGCGACCCCTCCCTGCGCTCGCGGATGATCGTGCCGATCGTGGGCGGTCCTTCCGGGAGCGGCCTGGCCAAGCCGGAGGGCCTGCAGAAGCTGGCGGCCAAGCTCGGCATCAGCGACGTCGTACGGTTCAGACCGCCGGTCGGCCAGGACCGGCTCGCGGACTGGTTCCGGGCGGCGTCCGTCCTGGTCATGCCCTCGTACAGCGAATCGTTCGGCCTGGTCGCCATAGAGGCGCAGGCGGCCGGCACGCCGGTGGTCGCGGCGTCGGTCGGCGGGCTCCCGGTGGCGGTGCGGGACGGCTCGACGGGATTCCTGGTGCAGGGCCACGACCCCGAGGACTACGCGACCGCCCTGCGCCGCTTCGTCCAGGACCCCACGCTGGTGCGGCGGATGGGCGAGGCGGCCGCCCGGCACGCGCAGTCCTTCGGCTGGGGAACGGCGGCGTCGGCGACGGCGGACGTGTACACGGCGGCGATGGCTGAACACCGGCGTCGGGTTCGGTCGCACCACGGGTGAGGTCCGGCTCGGCGGGAGCTGTGCGGGGGCTCGCATCCATGCGGGGTTCGCGCGCGACCCGGGGTGCGTCCGGGGCCTTCGCGTAGGCTCGCGGCATGGCTGACGTGCGGCAGGTCATCGAAACGGCCCTCAAGGACGCGGAGCTCTCGTGGGAGTCCCCGGAGCCCGGTACGTATGTCGTGACCCTGCCGGGCACGCGCAAGCTCTCCACCACCTGCTCGCTGCGGGTCGGCCGCCACGCCCTCTCCGTGAACGCGTTCGTCGTGCGGCACCCCGACGAGAACGAGCCGGCCGTCCATCGCTGGCTCCTCGAACGCAACCTCCGCCTGTACGGGGTGAGTTACGCGGTCGACCGGCTCGGGGACGTGTACCTGGCCGGCAAGGTCCCGCTGGCCTCCGTCACGCCGGAGGAACTCGACCGGCTGCTCGGGGTCGTCCTGGAGGAGGCGGACGGGGCCTTCAACACCCTGCTGGAGCTGGGGTTCGCGTCGGCGATCCGGCGGGAGTACGCGTGGCGGGTGTCGCGGGGGGAGTCCACGCGGAACCTCGACGCGTTTACGCATCTGACGGGTGGGGCGGGTTGAGCCTCCGGGGGCGGCGAGGCTGAACGCGGGGGTTTGCCCACCCGCCCGCCCGTTGCTCAGCGCGGAATGCCTGAGCCCTGGGGCTGCACCCCAGCCCCGCCGGGGCTCCGCCCCGGACCCCGGAGGTTTGCCCACCCGCCCGCCCGTGACGGGGGTTGGATAGTTCGGCTTCTGGGGCTGCGCCCCAGACCCCTGCGGGGACTTCGTCCCCTGCACCCCTTTCGGGGCTCCGCCCCGGACCCCGGGGAGTTCGCCCACCCTCCGCCCGTGCAGGGGGTGGAGAGGGTTGAGCTCCGGGGCTGCGCCCCAGACCCCTGCGGGGACTTCGTCCCCTGCACCCCTTTCGGGGCTCCGCCCCGGACCCCGGGGAGTTCGCCCACCCTCCGCCCGTGCAGGGGGTGGAGAGGGTTGAGCTCTGGGGCTGCGCCCCAGACCCCTGCGGGGACTTCGTCCCCTGCACCCCTTTCGGGGCTTCGCCCCCAGGCCCTCGCCGCAGCGCTCCGCCCCCGGACCCCCATCAGGGCGGGGCGCCCCCCCTTACACCCCCGACCCCTCCCGAACCTCAACTTGCGCCCCCTCCATATCCCCAGCCCCCGCCGATGCCCCCGGCACCCCCTCCACCGGCAACCCCCGCATCAGCGCCCAGTACCCCACAGCCGCCCCTGTCCCCAGTACCGCACATGCTCCCCACAGCCACTTCGCCCCGAAGTGGTCGATCACGTAGCCCGACATCAGGGGAGCGATCAGTGCTGCCACCGACCAGGACATCGTGTAGATGCCCTGGTAGCGGCCCCGGCCGTGGACGGGGGAGAGGCGGACCACCAGGCCCGTCTGCGTGGGGGCGTTGACGATTTCCGCCAGGGTCCAGACGCAGATCGTCAGGGCGTACACCGCGACCGAACCCGCGAACGCCGTCAGGCCGAAGCCGTAGCCCGCGAGCAGCGCCGAGATGATCAGGAGGCGGCGCGGGTCGCGGTGCTGGATGTAGCGGGTGACGGGGATCTGCACCGCCACGATCAGGATGCCGTTCACCGCGATCGCCAGGCCGAAGTCGGCGCTGGAGAAGCCGTCCGTGCCCATCGCGACCGGCAGGCCCACGTAACCCTGTTGGAAGATCAGGGAGATGAGGAAGGACAGGCCCACCACGCCCATGAAACGGCCGTCCCTCAGCACCGTACCTATGCCGATCTGCGGTTCGGCCGCCTTCTCCACCGCCGTGCGCTCGGGGCGCGACTCCGGCAGCTTGAGGAACACCACGATCGCGCAGACCAGCGTCAGCGTCGCCTCGCCCAGGAAGCCCGCCAGGTAGCTGTACTGCGCGATGAAGCCCGCCGTCATCGACGAGATGGCGAAGCCCAGGTTGATCGCCCAGTAGTTGAGGGAGAACGCGCGCACGCGGTCCTGAGGCTTCACGATGTCCGCCATCATCGCCTGCACCGCCGGCCGTGACGCGTTGCTCGCCATGCCGACGAGGAACGCGACCCCCGCGATCGCCACCGGATCCGTCATGAAGCCGAGCAGCGCGACCGACAGAGCCGTCGACGTCTGGGCGATGACCAGGGTGGGGCGGCGGCCGAGGCGGTCGGTCATGATGCCCGCGCCGATCGACGAGACGACCCCGCCGAGCCCGTGCAGGGAGGCCACAAGGCCCGCGTACGAGGCCGAATAGCCCCGGTCCAGGGTGAGGTAGAGCGCCATGAAAGTGGCGACGAAGGCCCCGAGCCGGTTGATCAGGGTGCTGGTCCACAGCCACCAGAACTCCCGGGGCAGCCCCGAGACGGTTTCTCGTGCGGCGCGTCTCAGACTGGCGACGGACATGCGGCTTCCCCCGGAACTGTGCCACTCGCGTAAGTGGTGCGGCTGATGTCCGCAAGTTACAAGTGGCTGGTTCCCGGGGGCCAGTGAATTGACGGCGTCCGTCAATCGAGACGGCCCCGGGACCTAAGTCCCTGCGCGCGCGAGGGGCCCGTGGCGTCGATTAGGCTCGGACGCATGGCCGACGCACCGTACAAGCTGATCCTCCTCCGCCACGGCGAGAGCGAGTGGAACGAGAAGAACCTGTTCACCGGGTGGGTGGACGTCAACCTCACGCCGAAGGGCGAGAAGGAGGCGGCGCGCGGCGGTGAGCTGCTCAAGGACGCCGGCCTGCTCCCCGACGTGCTGCACACCTCCCTCCAGAAGCGCGCCATCCGCACCGCCCAGCTCGCGCTGGAGTCCGCGGACCGCCACTGGATCCCGGTGCACCGCAGCTGGCGCCTGAACGAGCGCCACTACGGCGCCCTCCAGGGCAAGGACAAGGCGCAGACGCTCGCCGAGTTCGGCGAGGAGCAGTTCATGCTGTGGCGCCGCTCGTACGACACCCCGCCGCCGGCGCTCGCGGACGGCACGGAGTTCTCGCAGAGCGACGACGCCCGCTACGCGACGATCCCGCCGGAGCTGCGCCCGCAGACCGAGTGCCTCAAGGACGTCGTGACGCGCATGCTGCCGTACTGGTACGACGGCATCGTTCCGGACCTGCTCGACGGCAAGACCGTCCTGATCGCGGCCCACGGCAACTCGCTGCGCGCGCTGGTCAAGCACCTCGACGGCATCTCCGACGCCGACATCGCGGGCCTGAACATCCCGACCGGCATCCCGCTCGTGTACGAGCTCGACGCCGACTTCAAGCCCGTCAAGCCGGGCGGCACCTACCTCGACCCGGACGCGGCCGCCGCCGCGATCGAGGCCGTGAAGAACCAGGGCAAGAAGTAACCCAAGAGGTAACCCCGGTGGTTCCCAAGAGGGACCCCAGGGGTTCCCTGTAGTGCCCAACAGGTAACCCCTGTAGCTCCACACGCACCAAGGCAACCACCCCCCCTGCCTGCGGATTTGCCGCCGCGCAGGGGGTTTTGCGTTACGCCCCGTAGTCGGCCGCTCTCGCTCCGGTCGCCGACCCGGCACCCTGTGGATAGCCTCAAAATGCGCATTTCGCCCGAACGGTTAGCCGAGTACCCGAACGGTGAGCCGAGTACGACGCCTCGTACGGCGAACCGCGCATCACCTGGGGGAGTCCGTCAAGACAGGAGTCCAATGTGAAAGCCACCCTGCGCAGCCGCTGCGTCCGGACGTTCGCGGCCGGTGCGCTGTCCGCTGCCCTGCTGGCCGCCGGCGCGGTCGGCACCTTCGCCCATGCCGCCGCGAGCCCCAAGCCGAAGCCGTCCACTTCCGCGTCCAAGTCGGCCGCGTCCATCACCGTGAAGGCGTCGTCGGCCTCGGTGAAGGCCGGTGACAAGGTGACGTTCACGGGCCGCACCGCGGGCATGCCCATAGGCAGCAAGCTGGTGCTCCAGCACAAGAAGGGCAGTAAGTGGACGACCCTGCAGGCCAGCACCCAGGTCAAGCAGGGCAGCAGCTACTCCCTTGAAGCCAAGCTCAACGACAAGGGCAAGCAGGAACTGCGGATCAAGTACGACGAGGTCACCTCGCCGTCGGTCACCGTCACGGTGAAGTGAGCCCTCACTGTGAAGTGAGTCGTCACCGTGCAGTGAGCCGGCCCCGGCGATGAGCCGGCCGCGGCGATGAAGGAGGGGCCCCGCCCGAGCCGGGCGGGGCCCCTCCTCGTGCTGGGACTCATGCTGGGAACGACACCGTCGGCGGGATCAGCCGCCGCACTGGCAGGGCGCGCCCGACTGGCAGCCGCAGCCGCAGCCCGAGCCGCAGCCGCACGCGCCGATCAGTGGGAGCCGGACCACTTCGACAGGGGTGACAGGTGCTTCCTGGCGTGGTTCGGACGTGGGTGAATCGGCCATGGGTCCCTCCCGGGGTAGGCAGACGCAAGGAGCCTTCGCTCATTGCATGCCCACTTCGGCGGGCGCGTCAACGGCGCACGCGCGCAAGCCTGTTGGGGCCGGGCCGGTGCCTGCCGGGTGTCAGGCCCCCTCGATCGGCGTGGCCGCCTGGAGTTCGTCGGCGTGTTCGCCGGTGACCAGGTAGACGACGCGCTTGGCGACCGACACCGCGTGGTCCGCGAAGCGCTCGTAGTAGCGGCCGAGCAGGGTCACGTCCACCGCGGTCTCGATGCCGTGCTTCCAGCGGTCGTCCATCAGGTGCTGGAACAGCGTGCGGTGCAGCAGGTCCATCTCGTCGTCGTCCTGCTCCAGCTGGAGGGCCAGGTCGACGTCCTTGGTGATGATGACCTCGGCGGCCTTCGCCATCAGGCGCTGGGCGAGCTGGCCCATCTCCAGGATGGTGGCGTGCAGGTCGTGCGGAACGGCGCGCTCCGGGTAGCGAAGCCGGGTCAGCTTGGCCACGTGCTGGGCGAGGTCGCCCGAGCGCTCCAGGTCGGCGCTCATGCGCAGGGAGGTCACGACGATCCGCAGATCGGTGGCGACCGGCTGCTGGCGGGCCAGCAGGGCTATCGCCCGGGCCTCCAGGTCGTGCTGGAGATCGTCGACCTTCTGGTCGGCCGCGATCACGCTCTCGGCGAGCTTCAGATCGGCGTCGAGCATGGCCGTGGTGGCGCGCCCGATCGCCGACCCGACAAGGCGGGCCATTTCGACCAGGCCCTCGCCGATCGAGTCAAGTTCCTCGTGGTACGCGTCCCGCATGGGTGTCCCTCTCTACAACGTCTCCGGGGGGCCGGGGGTGCCTGTGAACCCCACGCTCCCACGTTCCGTCCGTTACGCGTCCGATTCGGCCATAGGAAGTGAACCGTCCCTATCACCTCGGTGAACTCTGGGCGACGAACGTTCGAGCGGCCACCCATTTGGCTGGGTCAGTGTCGGTGGGGCCGCATAACCTGGGTGCATGGACGTGAACGCGGCGGTCGCCGCATTGGCAGCGATCGCCGGGGTGTGCACCGGCGTGATCGCCATGCTGGCGTTCCGCTGGAGCGAGCGCGACCAGGCGCGGCCCACCCGGACATCCCTGCACACCGACGCCGTACTGCCCCCGGGCGTGGACACGGTCCTTTCCGTACTGCGCTCCTCCGCGGTCGTCCTCGACGAGAGCGACTCGGTGGTCAAGGCCAGCTCCGCGGCGTACGCGCTCGGCCTGGTCAGGGGCGGCAAGCTGGCCGTCGAGCCCATGCTGCACATGGCCCGCGACACCCGCCGCGACGGCGAGATACGCCAGGTCGAGCTCGACCTGCCCCGGCGCGGCACGGGCCGGGGCGAGGCCCTCGCGGTCTCGGCCCGGGTCGCCCCGCTCGGCTCCCGGCTCGTCCTGCTCCTGGTGGAGGACCTCACCGAGGCCCGCCGCATCGAGGCCGTACGGCGGGACTTCGTGGCCAACGTCAGCCATGAGCTCAAGACCCCGACCGGGGCGCTCTCCCTGCTCTCCGAGGCCGTCATGGACGCCTCGGACGACCCCGAGGCGGTCACCCGCTTCGCCGGCCGGATGCAAATCGAGGCGACCCGGCTCACCAACCTGGTCCAGGAACTCATCGACCTCTCCCGCGTCCAGAACGACGACCCGCTGGAGGACGCCGAGCCGGTCCGCGTCGACGAACTCGTCGCCGAGGCCATAGACCGCTCCCGGCACCCCGCGTCCACCAAGCAGATCACCATGGCCGCGGGCGGCACCGCCGACCTGTACGTCTGGGGCAACCGCGGCCAGCTCGCCGCGGCCCTGGGCAACCTGGTCGAGAACGCCGTGAACTACTCGCCGGCCAGGACCCGGGTCGGCATCGCCGGGCGCCGCATCGCCGCGCCCGGCGGGGACCTGATCGAGATCGCCGTGACCGACCAGGGCATCGGCATCTCCGAGAAGGACCGCGAGCGCGTCTTCGAGCGCTTCTACCGGGTGGACCCGGCCCGCTCCCGTGCCACTGGCGGCACGGGCCTGGGCCTGGCCATCGTCAAGCACGTGGCCGCCTCGCACGGCGGGGAGGTCACGGTGTGGAGCTCCGAGGGACAGGGCTCCACCTTCACCCTGCGGCTGCCGGAAGCCGGCGCCGTTCGGGACCGCGCCTCCGCCGGGCGCGGGCCTGTCACGGTCGACGAGGACGAGGACGTCCCGTACGAGACCTTCAGTTCCGCTGTGCCTGAATCACAAGCCATAGTTCCTGCCCCGGAGGTCCTTCCGTGACCCGAGTGCTCGTCGTCGAGGATGAGGAATCCTTCAGCGACGCCCTGTCCTACATGCTCCGCAAGGAGGGCTTCGAGGTCGCGGTGGCGGCCACCGGGCCCGACGGCCTGGACGAGTTCGAGCGCAACGGCGCCGACCTGGTCCTGCTGGACCTGATGCTGCCCGGCCTGCCGGGCACCGAGGTCTGCCGTCAGCTCCGCGGCCGCTCCAACGTCCCGGTCATCATGGTGACCGCCAAGGACAGCGAGATCGACAAGGTCGTGGGCCTGGAAATAGGAGCCGACGACTACGTCACCAAGCCGTTCTCCTCGCGCGAGCTGGTGGCCCGTATCCGGGCCGTCCTGCGCCGCCGCGGCGAGCCGGAGGAGGTCACCCCGGCCGCCCTGGAGGCGGGCCCGGTCCGCATGGACGTCGACCGCCACGTGGTCACCGTCTCCGGCGGCAAGGTCGACCTCCCGTTGAAGGAGTTCGACCTCCTGGAGATGCTCCTTCGCAACGCGGGCCGCGTCCTGACCCGCATGCAGCTCATCGACCGGGTCTGGGGCGCGGACTACGTCGGCGACACCAAGACCCTGGACGTCCACGTCAAGCGCCTGCGCGCCAAGATCGAGCCGGACCCGGGCGCGCCGCGCTACCTGGTGACGGTCCGCGGCCTGGGCTACAAGTTCGAGCCGTAAGCCGATATCCGGTGCATCGCGAGCCGTAGGCCGCTGCCCGGTGCATGAGAAGTGGGCGGGCCCGGATCAGATCCGGGCCCGCCCACTTCTCATGGCCTACACGGGTACGTCAGTGACCCGCCGCCGTGTGCGACGGCGAGCCGGAGCCCGCGGGCTTGCCGCTGCCGCCCGGGGTGTTCGGCGTGGCCGAGCCGGACGGGGCGCCCGAGACGGGGGCCGACGGCTCGCCCGAGGGGGTCTCCTTGGGCTTCGGGAGCTCGCTGGGGCCGACGCCCTGGAAGTAGCTGGTGGCCGGGACCACGAAGGCGTCCAGGCTCACCGCGCCGGTCTTGCTGAACTGGAAGGTGACCTTCTGCGCGTCGCCGTTCTTGGCGGCCTCGCGGCCGTTGGCGACGACCGCGGAGGCGTTGCCCTTGCCGCCGAGCACGACGGAGCCGTGTGCCGGGACGGTGATCGCACCCGTGCCCTTGGCGGGGGAGAGCTTGACGGCGGCGCTGCCGACCTGGATCGAGTCCAGCGTCTGCGGGTCGGTGCCGTTGTTGAACAGCGTCGCAGCGACGACGGCCGGGCCCTCGGCGTCGACCTTCGGCTGGGTGACGACCGTCGCGTTCTGGACCTTGATGTCGCCCACGGCGACGTAGGCGTTGTCCGCCTTGACCCCGAGCGTCTGGGCCCCGTTGCCCGCGGCACAGGCGGAGAGGGAGGCGAGCGAGAACGCGATGGCAGAAGCGGCGAGGGCGCCGCGTCGAAGGCTGCGGCTCACGGCGGCGGCAACTCCTTGGACGTACGAGACGGACTGCTTCGGACGGGCTACGGGTCAGCCGGCCGCATACCTAAGGGCCAGCTAAGGGTGTGTCAGCGGGCCTAGATTACCGAGCCGCCCGACGCGCCCCGCACCCGACCCGCCCCTTGGGGCGACGGGCCCGCCGAACTCGGGTGGATCACGTTCCGATCTTGGTCTTTCGTACGCCGTTCACATATGCCGGGTGATCAATTTCCCGGGCCGCCACACATTCCTTACCGAAAATCCCCGGGAGTGGTCCGACCGGGTCGTTCGTTGATCAATTCCGGAAAGAATCCCGCACGGCCGAACGGGTGAACGAGCGCCGAACGGAGTAGATGAAGTTCACCGTCCGGAATCCGGCAAACCGGGACGTTCGGCCTCCACGGGCGCCGATCGGGGGTGCGTAACGTACGCGTTTCGCAGCCCCTTCGCAGCTGCTCCGACCTGCGAATACCGGGTTCCGCAAGCCCTCCGCAGCACGTTCCTGTTGCTGTTGTCAAGCCCCGAGATATGCCCTGACCTGCGAAAACGCCATTCAGAAGAAGCCGTATCCGTGTTACCCTGGATAGCCACGGAAGGGGTACCTGTCACATGACGTTCAAGGTTGGCGACACCGTGGTCTATCCCCATCACGGGGCCGCGCTGATCGAGGCCATCGAAACTCGCCAGATCAAAGGCGTGGACAAGACCTACTTGGTGCTCAAGGTCGCCCAGGGCGACCTGACTGTGCGCGTGCCCGCGGACAATGCGGAGTTCGTCGGCGTTCGCGATGTAGTTGGTCAGGACGGGCTGGACCGGGTCTTCGAGGTGCTGCGCGCGCCGTACGCGGAGGAGCCCACGAACTGGTCCCGTCGCTACAAGGCAAATCTCGAAAAGCTCGCCTCCGGCGATGTCATCAAGGTCGCCGAAGTGGTGCGTGACCTGTGGCGTCGTGAGCGCGAGCGCGGACTGTCCGCAGGTGAGAAGCGCATGCTCGCCAAGGCGCGCCAGATCCTGGTGAGCGAGCTGGCCCTCGCGGAGAACACCAACGAAGACAAGGCCGAGGCTCTCCTCGACGAGGTCCTCGCGTCCTGACGCCGTCAGTTCCGGGGCCCGGTTAGTTCCGGGATCCCGCCCCGGAATGCCCGGCATTGCCGCGGTGCCCGCTGACCAGCAGTGAAAATTGCTGTGTCGCCGGGCGCTGCGGCATGTTCGTATCCCCTCGCCGTCAGCGCTCGCACTCTGTGTGTACCGTGCCGGGCCCGGGCGGCCTGCCTGACCGGTCGTCACGGAAGGGCCGGTCAGGGCGTCGCGCCCGGCACTCCCCCAGGCTCCAGGAGCAGGGGGTACCCCCAGGCCATACCCATGTCGTTTGAGGACACAAACCTTGTCAGACGAATCGCGCCCTTTCCGCACCGCCGCGGTGATTCCAGCGGCCGGACGCGGCGTGCGGCTCGGCCCGGGCGCCCCCAAGGCGCTCCGCGCGCTGAACGGCACGCCGATGCTCATCCACGCCGTCCGGGCGATGGCCGCCTCCCGCGCCGTCTCGCTCGTCGTCGTGGTGGCCCCGCCGGACGGCGCCACCGAGGTGAAGAACCTCCTCGCCGAGCACGCCCTGCCGGACCGCACCGACTTCCTCGTGGTGCCCGGCGGCGAGAGCCGTCAGGAGTCCGTGAAGCTCGGCCTGGACGCGCTGCCGCCCGGCTTCGACGTCGTACTGGTCCATGACGCGGCCCGCCCGCTCGTTCCCGTGGACACCGTCGACGCGGTCATCGAGGCGGTACGCGACGGAGCGCCCGCCGTCGTGCCCGCGCTCCCGCTCGCCGACACCGTCAAACAGGTCGAGCCGCGCGCCGACGGCTCGCCGGAGCCCGTCGTCGCCACTCCCGAGCGGGCCCGGCTCCGCGCGGTGCAGACCCCGCAGGGCTTCGACCACGCCACGCTCGTACGCGCCCACGAGAGCGTCACCGAGAACGTCACGGACGACGCCAGCATGATCGAGCAGCTCGGCCTGACCGTCGTCGTGGTGCCCGGCCACGAAGAGGCGTTCAAGGTGACCCGGCCGCTCGACCTAGTGCTCGCCGAGGCCGTACTCGCACGACGGAGGGCCAACGATGGCTTCTGAGACCGCCGGCCCCGTGATCCCGCTCGTCGGGATCGGCACCGACGTCCACGCCTTCGAGCCCGGGCGCGAGCTGTGGTGCGCCGGGCTGCTCTGGGAGGGTGAGGAGTACGGCCTCGCCGGGCACTCCGACGGGGACGTCGCCGCCCACGCAGCGTGCGACGCGCTCTTCTCGGCGGCCGGCGTCGGCGACCTCGGCGCGCACTTCGGCACCGACCGCCCCGAGTGGTCCGGCGCCGCGGGCGTGACCCTGCTCGCCGAGGCCGCCCGCATCGTGCGCGCCGAGGGGTACGAGATCGGGAACATCGCGGTGCAGGTCATCGGCGTACGGCCGAAGATCGGCAAGCGGCGCGACGAGGCTCGGAAGGCGCTGTCGGCCGCGGCCGGGGCGCCCGTCTCGGTGTCCGGCACCACCACGGACGGGCTCGGTCTGACCGGCCGGGCCGAGGGGCTCGCGGCGATCGCCACGGCGCTGGTGTACCGGGTGCGGTAGAAGTCGATCACCCCGCGGAAGATCGTCGGGTGGGTCCGACACCCAACAGTCGCCAAATTGTGTGCCCCGAGGCCCGGAAGGGTCGCGGGGCACTGGTATTGGGCCACTACCCTTGTGGGGTGACCATTCGCCTGTACGACACCAGCGCCCGGCAGATTCGTGATTTCGTCCCGCTCTCGCGGGGTTGTGTCTCGATCTACCTGTGTGGTGCCACGGTTCAGGCGGCTCCGCATATCGGGCACATCCGGTCGGGGCTGAACTTCGACATCATGCGGCGCTGGTTCGAGTACCGGGGTTATGACGTCACGTTCATCCGCAATGTCACGGACATCGACGACAAGATCATCAGGAAGTCGGGCGAGCAGGGCCGTCCGTGGTGGTCGATCGGGTACGAGAACGAGCGCGCGTTCAACGACGGCTACACCGCGCTGGGCTGCCTGGCGCCCACCTATGAGCCGCGTGCGACCGGGCACATCACCGAGATGGTCGAGATGATGCGCGGTCTGATCGAGCGTGGTCATGCCTATGAGGCGGACGGCAGCGTCTACTTCGACGTGCGCTCCTTCCCGGGCTATCTCCAGCTGTCGAACCAGGACATCGACGATCTGCGCCAGCCGGCCGAGGAGGGCATCACCGGCAAGCGGGATCCGCGGGACTTCGCGATGTGGAAGGCGACCAAGCCGGGCGAGCCCGACTGGGAGACGCCGTGGGGGCGGGGCCGGCCGGGCTGGCACCTGGAGTGCTCGGCGATGGCCCACAAGTATCTGGGCAGTGCGTTCGACATCCACGGCGGCGGCCTCGACCTGGTCTTCCCGCACCACGAGAACGAGATCGCCCAGGCCAAGGCCTACGGTGACGACTTCGCCGCCTACTGGGTGCACAACGCGTGGGTGACGATGTCCGGCGAGAAGATGTCGAAGTCGCTGGGCAACAGTGTGCTGGTCTCCGAGATGGTCAAGCAGTGGCGGCCGATCGTGCTGCGCTACTACCTGGGCACCCCGCACTACCGGTCGATGATCGAGTACAGCGAGGAGGCCCTGCGCGAGGCCGAGTCGGCGTTCGCGCGGATCGAGGGCTTCATCCAGCGTGTGGTGGAGAAGGCCGGGGGTGTTGTCGAGCCCGCCGCCCAGGTGCCGCCCGCGTTTGCGGAGGCCATGGACGACGATCTGGGCGTGCCGCAGGCCCTGGCGGTCGTCCACACCACGGTGCGTCAGGGCAACAGCGCGCTGGCCGCCGACGACAAGGAAGCCGCCACCGCCCGCCTGGCCGAGGTCCGCGCGATGCTCGGCGTGCTCGGCCTGGACCCGCTGGACTCGCACTGGGCCGGCGAGTCCGACCGCGGTGAGGACCTCCACGGGGCCGTCGACACCCTGGTACGCCTGGTCCTGGAACAGCGCGAGGCCGCCCGCTCCCGCAAGGACTGGGCCGCCGCCGACGCCATCCGCGACCAGCTCACCCAGTCCGGCCTCGTCATCGAGGACAGCCCCACCGGCCCCCGCTGGACCCTCGGCCCACGCTGAACCCACACGCGACGTGCCGCCCGGGCGATCGGGCGGCACACTTCATATACGTACGTACACGATCTGCATCCGCATGTGGATCGCGGATTCACTGAGGAAATAGGTAGGTCATGGCCGGGAACAGCCAGCGCAGGAACCGCCGCACGTCCAACAAGAAGGGCGCTACGGTCGGCAGCGGTGGCCAGCGGCGCCGTGGCCTGGAGGGCAAGGGCCCCACGCCCAAGGCCGAGGACCGCAAGAAGCACAAGAAGAACCGCATCGCGACCGCCAAGGCCAAGCAGGCCGCGACCCGTCGCCCCGCACCCCGGCGCGGCGGCGCCAAGGGCGCGTCCGAGATGGTCGTGGGCCGCAACCCGGTCTTCGAGGCGCTGCGCGACGGCGTTCCGGCGACCACGCTCTACGTCCAGCAGTACATCGACAACGACGAGCGCGTCCGCGAGGCCCTCCAGCTCGCCGGCGAGCGCGGCAACATCAACCTGATGGAGGCCCCGCGCGCCGAGCTCGACCGGATGACGAACGGCCTCAACCACCAGGGCCTCGTCCTCCAGGTCCCGCCGTACGAGTACGCGGACCCGCAGGAACTCACCGCGCTCGCGTACGACAACGGCGAGGACCCGCTGATCGTCGCGCTCGACGGCGTGACCGACCCGCGCAACCTCGGCGCCATCGTCCGCTCCACCTCCGCCTTCGGCGGCCACGGCGTGGTCGTGCCCGAGCGGCGCGCGGCCGGCATGACGGCGGGCGCCTGGAAGTCGTCGGCGGGCACCGCGGCCCGTACGCCGGTCTCCCGCGTCACCAACCTCACCCGCGCCCTTGAGGCGTACAAGAAGGAAGGCCTCACGATCGTCGGCCTCGCCGCCGACGGCGAGCACACGGTCGAGGACCTGGAGCAGATCGGCGGCCCCGTCGTCATCGTGATCGGCAGCGAGGGCAAGGGACTTGGCCGGCTCGTCGGCGAGACCTGCGACTACCGTGTGCGGATCTCGATGCCGGGCGGCGCCGAGTCCCTCAACGCCGGTGTGGCCGCGGGCATCGTGCTCTACGAGGCGGCCCGCCGACGCGCCTGACCTGGGTGATCTTGACGGGTCTCGGACAGATTCGGGCCCGTCAAGCAGTGTCCTAAACCCCCATCACTCGGTTAGATGAGTGTGGACACCAGAACGCCCCGGCCCGGGTTCGACGACCAGCCTGCCCTGAGCATGGTCAAGGTGGACTGCGACCCCGCGCAGGTCATCGTCAACCACGCGAGCTTCCGGGTGCAGCTTGCGCCCAAGTCGCTGCCCAAGCCCCTCATTTCGAGCACCGCGGTCCGCCGCAGGGCGCCCGTGGTGTGGAGCGGGAAGTCGGCGCCGGGGGCGAGCGGACTCCTGCAGGCGGTCCGCGCCACCTCCGTCGCCGGCGGCGCGGGCGAGCGCTACGACTCCGGCTCGACGCAGGTCATCCCGCGCATCACCGTCGACGACGCGAGGCCGACGCCGCTCATCCCCAGACCCGGCGCGGCACCGGAGACCGCACTGCTCCCGCAGATGCGCACTCCTTACCGCCAACAGCCGTACGGACAGGGCGAGTTCGAGGACTTCGACGAGCTCGACGGCGACGGGGACGACGGCTCGACCGCCAAGCGGCGCGGTGCCGAACCGGTCCGGCACGCCTACTACCCGGGCCGCCGGATGAACCTCGGCGTCGTGCTGCTCCCGCTGCGCGTCTTCCTCGGTTTCATCTCCGTGTACGCAGGCATGGGCAAGCTGTGCGACCCCGTGTACTTCGACGGCGGCGAGCGCGGCTCGATGGTCAAGTGGCTGAATTCGCTGCACCCTTGGGCGCTCGCCGAGCCCCTGCGCGACTTCGCACTCCAGCACCCCGTGGGCGCCGGCCTGACCGTCGCGTTCCTCCAAGTCGTCGTCGGCGTACTGACGATGCTGGGCCTGTGGCAGCGGGTGGCGGCCGTGTTCGGCGCGCTGCTTTCGGCGGCCCTCCTCGTGACGGTGAGCTGGCAGACCGTACGCGCCTACGACGCGCCCGACATCATCTACCTCGCCGCCTGGTCCCCGCTGATCATCGCGGGCGCCCCGGTGTACTCCCTTGACGCCCGGCTCGCCGGCGAGGCCTGGCGCAAGCTCGGGCCGCGCTCCGAACTGTGGGAGCTGCGGCGGCGGGTGCTGCGGCGCGGCCTGGTCATGACGACCGTCGTGGTCGGCCTCACCCTGACGACCGGCGCGCTCCTCGGCGGCGCGGTCCGCTCCACCACCGTGGTGACCGTGCCCGGCCCCGACGACGACCCGACCAACTACCTGCCCGGCACTCCGCTGCCGAGCGAGACCGGCCCCGCGCTCGCGCCCCGTACGCCCGTCAGGAGCGCCAAGCCGTCGGCCAAGGCCAAGACGTCGGCGAGCCCGTCGGCGAAGCCGTCCAAGAAGCCGAAGGTCCACCAGACCGTCTCCGCGGGCACCACCGGCCAGCCGAGCCACTCCGCCGGCACCGGCGGCGGCCAGCCCCCGTCCCGCCACCGCAGCACCCCGCTGGCCCCTCCGTCGACGAGCGCGGGCCCGACGTCGTCGGGCAGCACGGGCTCAAGGGGCGGCGGTAACCGCAACCCCATTGGGGGGCTGCTGGGCTAGCGGCGGAACAGCACAGCGGAGGGGCCGGACACTTCAGGTGTCCGGCCCCTCCGGCGTTCATGCGAGAGCCCTCGTGGGGTCAACTCCGCTGAGCAGCAAGCTCCTTGGCCGCCTCCGTGAGGTCCTTCGCCGTGTCGATGGCCCGCCAGTACGCCCCGTGGGGCAGCGGGAACCCGGCCAGGCGGCGCTCCCGGGCGAGGCGGGGGAACGTGGTGCGCTCGTGGTCGCCGACGTCCGGCAGCATCGCGGTGAAGGCCGCGGAGAAGACGTACACGCCCGCGTTGATGAGGTACGGCGAGGGCGGCGACTCGATGAAGTCCGTGATGTGGCCGAAGGCGTCGGTCTCGACGGCGCCCCACGGGATGCGGGGGCGGGCCAGGGCCAGCGTGGCGGTCGCGTCGCGCTCGCCGTGGAAGGAGGCCATCTCGCGGAGCGAGAAGCGCGTCCAGATGTCGCCGTTGGTGGCGTACCAGGGCTGGTCGGGGTGCGGCAGCGAGGCCGCCGCGTACTTGAGGCCGCCGCCCCGGCCCAGCGGCTCGTCCTCGACGACCGTGGTGACACGCAGCGGAAGATCGGCCTTCGTCAGCCAGTCCTTCAGGACGTCGGCGAGGTGGCCGCAGGAGACGACGGCGTCAGTGACGCCCTCGGCGGCCAGCCAGGCGAGCTGATGGCCGATGATCGGGATCCCGGTACCCGGGATCTCGACCATCGGCTTCGGGCGGTCGTCGGTGTACGGACGAAGTCGTGAGCCCTGGCCGCCCGCCAGGACCACGGCCTGCGTCGGAAACGTCGCAGTTGTGCTCGCAGTCATGCGGTGAACGATAGGCGTCCCCGCAGCGGGGCGTCACCGCTCCTGGGCCACGCCGGAGGCGAAGGAGGTGTCGCAGACGGGGCGGGAGAACGACTGGGCCTTCACGGGGCCGTAGTGCTCGACGGCGGCCCTGCCGAGCGCGCGGGCGATCGACATGCAGTGCTGGGCGAGCGAGGGGCGGTGCTCCACCTCGCGCTGGAGGTGGGTCAGCGCGGTGCCGGGGTCCTTCTCCTGGAGCTCGGTCAGGAGCGCGTCGCGCAGGACGTCCTGCGGGGCACGGGACTTGGCGCGTACGGAGACGTTCTCGGAAGAGGCGGTCAGGATCTGCGATTCGTTGCCGGCCCAGTTGACCCGGGTGACCGCGAGCGTCCCGGAGAGAACGAGGACGACGGGCAGGACGAGGGCGAGAGTTCGGCCGATTCGGCGGGCTGTGTGCGTCACGGAGGCGAGCGTAGCGGGGAGTGATGATTTGGCGACATTTAGTCACCCTGTCGGGGGATGGTTCGACGCTGCTTTTCGAATCACGCGTTGACGAACAGGATTCGAAATGGCCGGTGTGCCGGGGTATTTGTCGACAACGGGCGACGGCCCCGCACTCGCATGCGGGGCCGCCGAAATCGTAGACCCCCTGGTGGGGCCTTCGTAGCGTACTCAGTCGGTGAGGCGCTCGCCCGTCGAAGTGGAGAACACGTGGGTCTCACCCGGACGCGGGACGACGTGCAGCTGAGTGCCCTTGTCCGGGACGGCGCGGCCGTTCACGCGGACCACGAGGTCCTTCACTTCGCCGCCGACCTCGGCGGAACCGTACACATAACCGTCGGCGCCGAGCTCCTCGACGACGTTGACGGTGACGGCGAGACCGGCCGGGGCGTCCGCGGACTCCTTGCTGAGGGTCTTCGCGGCGCCGCCGTTCTGCTCGACGATGTCGAAGTGCTCGGGGCGGACGCCGACGGTGACCGTGCGGTCGCCCCGGTCGGCCGCGGCGGACAGCGCCTCGCGGCTGACCGGCACCACGCTGTTGCCGAACTTCACGCCGCCGTCGGTGATCGGCACCTCGACCAGGTTCATGGCGGGCGAGCCGATGAAGCCGGCGACGAAGAGGTTGACCGGACGGTCGTACATGTTGCGCGGCGAGTCGATCTGCTGGAGCAGACCGTCCTTGAGGACGGCCACGCGGTCGCCCATCGTCATGGCCTCGACCTGGTCGTGCGTGACGTACACGGTGGTGATGCCGAGCCGGCGCTGGAGCGAGGCGATCTGTGTACGGGTGGAGACGCGGAGCTTGGCGTCCAGGTTGGACAGCGGCTCGTCCATGAGGAAGACCTGCGGCTCGCGCACGATGGCGCGGCCCATCGCGACGCGCTGGCGCTGACCGCCGGAGAGCGCCTTGGGCTTGCGGTCCAGGTACTCACTCAGGTCGAGGATCTTGGCGGCCTCCTCGACCTTCTTCCGGATCTCCGCCTTGTTCACGCCGGCGATCTTGAGGGCGAAGCCCATGTTGTCGGCGACGGTCATGTGCGGGTACAGCGCGTAGTTCTGGAACACCATCGCGATGTCCCGGTCCTTGGGCGGCAGGTGCGTGACGTCACGCTCGCCGATGCGGATCGCTCCGCCATTGACGTCCTCCAGGCCCGCGAGCATGCGCAGCGAGGTGGACTTTCCGCAGCCCGAGGGGCCGACGAGGACGAGGAACTCGCCGTCCTCGATCTCGATCTCCAGACCGTCGACCGCGGGCTTGGTGGAGCCCGGGTAGATCCGGGTCGCCTTGTCGAACGTGACAGTGGCCATGACTGATGTGTCCCTTCACCGGCAGGAACGTGCCGGACGATCCGAGTAGAGGGAGAAGTGGTTTAGTCCACCTGAGTGGACTGGGTCAGGACGCTACCTGGGGATGCCCGTCCTGTCAGCAGTCCGGCCCCACCGAATTCCCGGGGCCTGGCCCCTCGCGCCCCGCCCCACCGCAATTCCCCGCCGCGCCCGCGCGAGCGTTGGTTACACTTCACGGGTTGCCTCCTTAGCTCAGTTGGCCAGAGCACCGCTCTTGTAAAGCGGGGGTCGTCGGTTCGAACCCGACAGGGGGCTCTGCCGCAACACAGCGCAACACAGCGTCCCGGGCCTGCCAGGTCCGGGACACTTGCTTTTCCGGGGTGTGGGGAGAGAGGCAGTCAACGCATGAGTCGTCGTTCCAGCGGGCTTGTCGGCGTCTGGGCGGAGGCGCAGCGTCAGCAGCAGCGCCAGCGGGAGGCGCAGCAGCGGGCGGTGGTACAGCAGCAGCGGCAGCAGCGGGCGTACGAGCGTGATCTCGCGCGGATGCAGCGCGAGCAGCAGGCGGTGTACCGGCAGGGGCGGGAAGCGGACGCCCGGCTTCGTACGGAGGAGTTGGAGGGGCAAGTCGCCCTGCTGGGCGGGCTGTTGGCGGACGGGTGTCGCGCGGCGCCGTTCCGGGTCGCGTCGCTGACCCGGGCGGAGGAGGTCGCGCCGTTCGAGCCCGGTCAGCTCGGGCAGCCGGTGGTGATGCCCGATCCGGCGCGCTATCAGGCCCAGGGCGGCTGGACGGCCGGGCGCCGGGCGCAGGCCCAGCAGGAGGCCGAGGCCAGGTACCAGCACGACTGGCGGGCCGCGCAGGCCGCCGAGGCACACCGCGTGCAGCAGCTCGCGGCGTACCGGGCGCAGTACGACGCATGGGCCGCCGAGCAGCTCGCCGAGGTGCGCGGGCACAACGCGGGCCTCGCCCAGCTGGTGGACGCGCTGCGGGCCGGCGAGCCGGGCGCGGCCGTCGACTACTTCTCGGCCGCCCTCTACTCCTCGGGCGCCTGGCCCGAGGGCTTCCCCCGGCAGGTGTCCGCCGCCTTCGACCGGGGCGCGCGCCAGCTCGTCCTCGACTGGGAGCTGCCCGGGGTCGAGGTGGTCCCCGAGGTCAAGTCCGTTCGCTACGTGGCAAGTTCGGACCAGGAGAAGGAGTCGGCCCGGCCCGTCACTCAGCGGCGGGCGCTGTACCGGGACGCGCTCGCGCAGTGCATGCTGCTCGTGCTGCGCGAGGTGTTCGCGGCCGATGAGTTCGGCTGCCTTGAGTCGGTCGCCCTGAACGGCTTCGTCGACGATGTGGATCCTGCCACCGGGCGTCCGGCGGAGATCTTCCTCGCGACGGTGAGCGTGCCGCGTGCCGCGTTCGAGTCGCTGAACCTCGGGCAGGTCAGCGCGGTCGACTGCCTGGTGGAGGCGCTGCGCGGCCAGCTGTCCGCGCGGCCCGACCAGCGCACTGCCGTACGCCCCGGGCGGCGGCCCGCCGACGTCGGTACGGGCGTCGTGTCGCACGGGGGCGGCGAGGAGCCCGACCTGTTCACGATGGACCCCATCGAGTTCGAGGGCCTGGTCGCCGAGCTGTTCCGGGCTCGCGGCATGCAGGCGCTCACCACCCAGCGCTCCAACGACGGCGGCGTCGACGTCGAGGCCCTCGACCCGGACCCGATCAGCGGCGGCCGGATCATCGTCCAGGTCAAGCGCTACCGCAACACGGTCCCGCCGACGGCGGTGCGCGATCTGTACGGCACGGTGCAGGGGGCCGGCGCCAACAAGGGCGTCCTGGTGACGACTTCTGGCTTCGGGCCCGGGTCGTACGGCTTCGCGGAGGGGAAGCCGTTGACGCTGGTGTCGGGGGCGGAGCTGGTGGATCTGCTGCATCAGCACGGGTTGCGGGGGCGGCTCGGTTCCGGCTCGGCCGAGCCGCCCGCTTCCGGGGAGGCGGCCGTTCCTGCCCAGCGGGCCGCGCGGGACGACGTTCCGGAGGACTTCAACATCCTCGGTATGACGTGGACCGGGGCGGTCTCGCTCGACGTGTGCGCGTTGGTGTGCCGGGGGTCTCGGGTGCTGGCCGAGGAACACTTCGTGTTCTTCAACAACCCGGAGAATCCCGGGAGTTCGGTACGGATGGTGCGGCCGGGGGCGGGGGGTGACCGGGCGGCCGTGCGGGTGGTCTTCGACGCGCTGCCGTCCGGTGCGGACCGGCTCGTGCTGGTGGCCGCGGTGGATCCGGAGGTGAATCCGGCCGGGGATCTGGGCGGGTTCACCTCGGCGGCGATATGTCTGCGGGATGCGGCGGGGCGTGAGCTGGACCGGCTCCCTGTCTCGGACGGGCGTCCGGGCGAGACGGCCCTGGTGCTCGGGTCTTTCCGCCGCCGGGCGGGGGGTGACTGGGACTTCGTCCCGGGTGGGAAGGGGTATCGGGGTGGGCTGGGGGAGTTGGTGGGGGAGTACGGGGTTGTGGTGGCCTGAGGGGTTGGCCCCCACCCCGCCCCTTCCCGCTGTGACGCTCTGCGGCTCCGCCGCGTGGCCTCCGGGGGTGTGGCTCGGCTGAGCCGGACTCCTGGGGCTCTGCCCCAGACCCCGGGGAGCCCCCACCCCACCCCTTCCCGAAACCCGCCGGGGGTTGAAGGAGCTTCTGGGGCTCCGCCCCAGACCCCGTTCGCGCCTGAAGGGCGCTCGTCCTCAAACGCCGGACGGGCTGAATATGGGCTGACGTCCGCTATCGACATTGCCCAGTGGGCGGGGATGCCTGCATGAACACGCCGCCAAGAACGCCCCGCTAGGGGCGCGGGGAACTGCGCGAGCAACCACGCACGGTCCGCGGTCGGGGGAGGGTTTAGGGGCGCGAGGAACTGCGCGCCCAGCCACGCACGGCCTGCGGTCGAAGGCGGGGTTGGGGGCCGCGGGAACGGCGCCGAACAACCGTCCACGACCCGCGGTCGAGAGCCGGGTTAGGGGCGCGAGGAACTGCGCGCCCAGCCACGGGCGGTCTGCGGTCGAGAGCGGGCTTGGGGGCGCGGGGAACTGCGCGAGCAACCACCCACGACCCGCGGTCGAGAGCCGGGTTAGGGGCGCGGGGAACTGCGCGACCAGCCACGCACGGCCTGCGGTCGAAAGCCGGGTTAGGGGCGCGAGGAACTGCGCGACCAGCCACGGACGACCCGAGGTCGAGAGCCGGGTTGGGGGCGCGGGCAACCCCGCGACCAGCCGGGCACCGGTCGTGGCAGAGCCACGGCGCAGAGGGGACTGGGCGCAGCCCAGGGGGTGGTTAGTGGCGGCCTGCGATTCGGTCGGCCAGGGTTGCGATGTGGGCCGTCGTGGCCGCGTGGGTCAACCGCTCCCGCCGGTCCGCGGCCCGGTACGCCGCGTACATCCCCGTCACTCCCAGCCAGCGCAGTGGCTCCGGCTCCCACCGCCGCACCTCGTGGTTGACCCACGGCAGAGCCGTCAGTTCAGTGGCCCCCGCCTGCCCCGAGTCCTGCCGCACCAGGTCCCGCAACGTACGCGCCGCGAGGTTCGCCGTGGCCACGCCCGAGCCGACGTAGCCGCCCGCCCAGCCGAGCCCCGTCGTACGGTCCAGGGTGACCGAGGCGCACCAGTCGCGCGGCACGCCGAGGACCCCCGACCAGGCGTGGCTCACGCGGGCCCCGGCCAGTTGGGGGAAGAAGCGCACCAGGATTTCCCGTAGCGCCTCGACGGTCGCCGCCTGGGTGCGGCCGTCGTTGTCCGTCCGTGAGCCGAAGCGGTACGGGACGCCGCGGCCGCCCAGCGCGATGCGGTCGTCCGCCGTGCGCTGCGCGTACATGTACGCGTGCGCCATGTCGCCCAGCGTCTCGCGCCCCGCCCAGCCGATCGCCTCCCACACCTCCGGCCCGAGCGGCTCCGTCGTGATCATGGAGGAGTTCATCGGCAGCCAGGCCCGCCGCTGCCCCTTCAGCGAGGCCGTGAACCCCTCGGTGCAGCGCAGGATGTAGGGCGCGCGCACCGTTCCGTACGGGGTGACGGCGTGCCGGGGCCGGATCTCGGTGACCGGTGTCGACTCGTACACCGTGACCCCGAGCGCCTCGACCGCCGCTGCGAGGCCCTTGAGCAGCTTCACCGGGTGGATGCGCGCCCCGTGCGGGGTCCAGGTGGCCCCGACCGCCCCGCTGACCCGGATCCGTTCCGCCGTCTCGCGCGCCCCGAGCAGTACCCGGTCCTTCTCGCCGAAGGCGGTCTCGGCGGCGTGAAACGCCTTGAGGCGCCCCAACTGGGCCGGTGTATAAGCGACTTCGAGCACGCCGCCTTGGTGGATGTCGGCCTCGATCCCTTCCTCCCCGGCGACCCGCACCACCTCGCCCACGGTGTCGTTCACCGCCTGCTGGAGGCGGACCGCGCTCTCCTGGCCGTGCAGCTTCGCGTACCGGTCGCGGCCCGCGATGCCGTTGTACAGCCAGCCGCCGTTGCGGCCGGAGGCGCCGTAACCGCAGAAGCGGGACTCCAGGACGGTGATGTTGAGGAAGGGCGCCGCCTTCTTCAGGTAGTACGCCGTCCACAGGCCGGTGTATCCGCCGCCGACGATCACCACGTCGGCGGCGGCGTCGCCGGGCAGCGGCTCGCGGGGCGTGGGGATGCCGTCGGTCGCGTACCAGAAGGAGATACCGCCGTTGATCGTGCTCATGGGCACGTTCGTACACCTGGGTCACCGGGCTGTCCACCCTCCGAGAGCTCTCGGACAGCTCTCGGGCAGCCCTTGAGAACCTACGGAATCCGCAGGTGACAGGGCCGTTGCGGAATCCGTGGGACCAATGGCGGCGTGGGGCGGGACCTTTGGCGGCCGGGGCGGTGCGATGGGGTGTTTAGTGTCGAAGGTTAGGTTTTTTGCTCTGTTTTGTGCCGAAAGGTTGAATCTTCATGGGTGTACGCAGTTTCCGTCGTGCCGCCGTCGCGGTGGCGGCGGCCACGGCCCTCTGCCTGTCGGCGGCGGCCTGCTCCTCGGACTCGGGCTCGGGCACGTCCTCGCAGGCGGAGCTCACCGCGAAGACCTCCCCGGACGCCGCCACGCTCGCGAAGCTGCCCGCGAAGGTCGAGGGTGCGGAAATCGTCGTCGGTGATCCGAACGCGCCCCACACCGTGACGGTGTACGAGGACCCGCGCTGCCCGTTCTGCATGCACTACGAGGGCGGCGGAGCCGCGGCGGTCGCCAAGCTCGCCGCCGAGAAGAAGGTCAAGGTCCGCTACACGATCGCCTCGTTCCTCGACGCCAACTTCGGCGGGGACAGCTCGAAGCGGGCCGTGAACGCGATGCGGGCCTCGGTCGAGCAGGGCAAGTTCCCGGAGTTCCACGCGGCCGTGTTCGCGAGCCAGCCGGCGAAGGAGACGGACGACGCCTTCACCGCCGACAACCTCCTGAAGATCGCCGACAAGGTGCCCGGCCTGCGCGGGGCCGCCTTCGACAAGGCGGTACGGGAGAACACCTACAAGGACTTCGTGAAGGCGGCGGAGGGGGCGTTCGAGAGCTCGGGCGTCAACAGCAGCCCCGTGATCCTGATCGACGGGAAGAAGCCGGCGGGTGACGGCCGGGCGATCTTCAACGAGGAGGCGTTCAAGAAGGTGCTGGCGGACGCGGGCATCTCCTAGCGGGTGCGGTCCTTGGCCCGCGCCCCCGAGAACCCCATCCCCCGGCCGGCCGTACGCAGCGTGTCGGCCGGGTTCCAGGGCGCGCCGCCCCGCCCGCGGGTGAGCGGGTAGCAGGCAAGGCCGACCAGCACGGACGCGAAGTGCCCGAGGTCGGTGAAGGTGCGCCCGCCGAGGAGCGGAGCGCCGTAGACGACGAGAATCGCGGCGAGGTACAGGTAGCGACAGGGCCGTGCGATCCGGTACGTGAGCACGGCGACGACACCCGCCAGGGCGTAACTCACGCCCACATCAAGGGTGTTGACGGCCGAGTGGGGTGCGTAGCCGTGCCGGACGGCCCACAGCAGGGCGCCCTCGCTGATGAAGGTGGCGGCCACGTGCGTGCCGAAGGCGACGATCAGCCAGCGCAGGGTGCCGAGCCAGCGTTCGGCCTGGGCGTGGAAGACGGAGTAGAGCACGGCGTACGGGAGCCAGCCGCCGCCGTCGATCCAGAAGGCGCTCGCGATCAGGACCCGGCGCGGGTTGGCCGACAGCTCGTGGATGTTGGTGGACCGCTGCCGCAGGAAGTCCGCCTCGAACTCCGGTGACATGTGGTGCATGGCGATGGTCGTGACGAACAGCGCGGCCAGCCAGAGGTAGGTGCCGGGTGCGCTGCGGACGTAACGCCGGACGCGGCGGAGCACTCGCCCGCCGGGCGGAAATGGCCTCATGCCCCGATTCACGCACGGCGGCGGGACGGGCGGGGGGGCCGACATTCGAGGCTAGCCATCCGGATCGGGGCATCCCGGGGATGGGCCAACGATGCGTCCGCTCCCTAGACTTGAAGCCATCGATCTGCCACGGGGGGTGGGCCATGGCCATTGAGCTGGCGGTCGCACTGGGGGCGCTTGCGGCACGCGCGGTCGTCGCCCAGCTGATCCAGGGCCGGCCCATGGACAACGCGGACTGGGCCGGGGTGGCGACCCAGGTGGTGGACGTCCTGGTCACCACGTCGACCCGGCAGGAGTCGGACGTCCATCAACTCGGCCAGAAATTCACCGAGTTGGGGCGCAAGGTCGACCTCGTGAGCCGGCAGGTGGGTGACATCCCGGGGCGCGAGTTCGAGGAGTACATGGCCGCCGGACGCCGCTACGTACGCGATCTGCCCGACGCGTGGCGGAGCCGGAAGGACCGCCGCGAACTGATCCGCGACGCCCGCCGCGAGTTCGTGCACGCCTACGGGATCGCGGAACACATGAAGTCCCCGCAGCGTCAGGCGGTGGCGGACGTGGCCATCGCCGGCTGCTGGCTGTGGGTGCCCTCGCTGCCCGACGTGAGGAAGACGATCGGGGCGGCCCGGGGGATCCTGGAGAAGGAGATGCTGTACGGGACGTCGCTGCCGACCAAGTCGTACGCCGACGTGCTGTACCTCTGCAAGAGGTACGGCGAGCAGCCCGCCACGGCGGGGAAGCCGATCCTGCCGGCGACGCCGGGAAGGCCGCCCACCGGCGGGGCGCGCCTCGCCGTCCGTGTGAAGTACGGCGACCCGGTCGTGTGCGCGGGGGTGGAGATGCGGGTGGAGGAACTCCCGCCCGAAGCCGACGACCCCCCGAGGGCGGCCCGCCCCGGCACGCGCAATCCCGACCCCCTGCCACTGGGGAGGTTCCCCCGGAACCCCCAGCCGCCGATGCTGTTCCCGCGAAACCCCCAGCCACCTGGGCGCTTCCAGCGCAACCCTCAGCGCATCACGTACTTCCCGCTGAACCCTCAGCCATCCGTACGGGACCTGGGCCTCCCTCAGGCACCCGTGCCGCCGCCACCGCGGAAAAGGGTCAGGGTCCACGTACGGAACCACCGGGCCGAGTGGATCGCGGTCTCCGTGACCGCCGACGCCGTCATCGCCCGGCTCCCCGGCGCGGGGAACACCCTGCCGACCGAGAACCGGGTGAGGCCCGGGGCGGCGGCGACCTTCGAACTGACCCGCCCGCGAGCCGCGCTCAACACGTCGATCCTGGCGGCGTCGGGCATCCCGGCCGTCCCGGGGCTCCCGAACATCGGCTTCGTCCTGCCGTAGGCCTGTTTCGGGGGTCCGAGGGTCCGAGGGTCCGAGGGTCCGAGGGTCCGAGGGTCCGGGGGTCCGGGGGTCCGGGTGTGGCGCGGGTCCGCAAGGCGAAACGGTCGCGCGGGAGGCCGGGCAGGAGGCCTACCCTCCGCCCATGACGACACCCATGACCACGCCTGTGCCGAAGCCGCCTGTGATTCGCAACGCCACGATCTCCGACATCCCCGTGATCCACCAGATGGTCCAGGAGCTGGCCGACTACGAGAAGTGCCTGGACGAGGCACGCGCCACCGAGGACCAGCTCCGCGAGGCCCTGTTCGGCGAGCACCCGGCCGCGTTCGCGCACATCGCGCAGGACGAGTCGGGCAGCCCGGTGGGTTTCTCCCTCTGGTTCCTGAACTTCTCGACGTGGCGCGGGGTGCACGGCATCTACCTGGAGGACCTGTACGTACGCCCCGAGGCCAGGGGCGGCGGCCACGGCAAGGCCCTCCTGACGGAACTGGCCCGCATCTGCGTGGCGCGGGGGTACGAGCGCCTGGAGTGGTCGGTCCTGAACTGGAACACCCCGTCGATCGCGTTCTACGAGTCGCTGGGGGCGCGGCCGCAGGACGAGTGGATGGTGTACCGGCTCACGGATGAGGCGCTGGCCGGCCTCGGGGCGTAGCCGAAGGCTTTTGGCGACACGCGGCGCCCCGGTCGACAACCCCTTTCGCCGGGGCGCCGTGCTCTTCATGGGGCGTCGGGCTTGTGGTCGGGGTGGCTGCGGACGTCGGCCGAGGCGTTGAAGCGGGCGGTGGCGTTGCCCGCCTTCATGGCGGCCTCCAGGCGGGTCATGGCGTCGGTGCAGCCGCCGCAGCCGGGGACGGGTTTGGCTTCGTACAGCCAGGCGTCCAGGGAGCTGGAGCTTGCCGGAGGGATGGCCCACACCAGGGGGTCCTCCTGGTCGTGCTGCGTGTGATCGCGGTTCGGTACTTGTGGAACATCGGCCTGCCTTCCCTTCGCGCGTCCTGGGCTCACGGAGCACGGCCACTCCGAGCCCGTCCCAGGGAAGTTAGGGAACGCGGGCGAGGGCCGTGGGCCCTGATGCGCGGTGATTCGCGCGGGGCGGGACGCGGTTCGGGGCGATGCTCAGGAGGCGTCCAGCGCCCGTCTCGCGCGGGTGATCACGCGGTGGGCGTCGGCTCCGTAGACGGCCGAATCGGCGAGTGCCTGCCAGACCCGGCCGTACACGGCGACGGTCTCGGCATCGTCGAGCCACAGCTCCGCGTGCCAGTCCTCCGCGATCACCAGGCGGTCGTCGTAGAGCCAGAAGGCGTTGGCCGGCGGGAGCCCGAGCGGGGCGCCGAGCGGGACGATGCCGAGGGAGACGGTGTCGAGTCCGAGTACGCCGCTGAGCCGGTCGAGCTGTGCGGCCAGGACAGCAGGCGGGCAGACCAGGGCCCGCAGGGCCGCCTCCCACAGGACGATGTGGAAGGTCCTGCCCGGCACGTACAGCATTTCCTGGCGCTTCACGCGGGCCCGGACGGCTTCCTCTACATCGCGTACCGACCGGTGAAGGTCCACGTACTGCGAGAACACGTGACGGGCGTACTCGGCCGTCTGGAGCATGCCGACGACCATGGAGCCCTGCCAGGCCCGGAGGACCCTGGAGCGCTCGTACTCGGCTGTGAGCGTGTCCTGAACCGGCCTGTCTCCGGCGGCGAGTTGGCGCCGCCAGGAGCGGGACCGGGACTCCAGGCTCCGAAGCCTGGAGGTCAGCTCTTCGGCTGCCTGCGGGCAGCCCGTGCCGTGTGCCCACGCCACCAGGTCATCGGCCGTCGCCGTCTGGCGTCCGGTCTCCAGTTTGCTGACCTTGGACTGGGGCCATCCCAGTTCGCTCGCCAACTCCCTTCCCGTGAAGCCCCGTTCGGCGCGCAGCTCGCGCAGCCGCGCGCCGAGGGCAGCCCTGGCCTGCTGGAAGTCGGTGGTCACTCGGCGGACGGCACCTGGCCCGCGAACACGTCGTACGGGACGGCGTGGTGCCAGGCCGCGTCGCGGACCTGGCAGGCGCGCACCACCTGGACCGGGTCCGTGATGAGTTCGACGCCGGTCATTCGGTCGTCGTCATCGAAGTGAAGGCGTGCGATCACCCGTGAGTCGAAGAGCCAGAAGTCTTCGGCCGGGAGCCTCAGCCGCTCGGCCTCGCTCCTCCAGAGGTTGCGGATGTCCTCGCCCACGGCGCTGTTGCGACGGGCGTTGTCGAGCAGGTACCGCTGGCCCGGTGTCGGCGGGTCGTCCACGATGCGTACGCGCTCGAACCGCTTGCCCAGGGCCGCCTGTTCGCGCCGGGACGCGCACCACGGGTCGTCGAGGTCCCACCCGGCGTCCTCGCCCCGGACGAACCGGCGGTAGGTCTCGGTCTCCTCGTCCGACTCGTAGCGGCGGCGGGTCTCCAGGCGCCAGGCGGTGTGTTCGAAGGTCCGGAACATCCCTCCGAACTCGTCGAAGCCGATCATCACCGGCACCTTGTCCGCCTCCCTCGGGGCGAAATCCGCCAGCAGCACACGCGGCACCGCGACGACCCCTTCCCCGGGCTTGACGTTGCGGAGCTGAGCCAGGTCGTCGGGGCCGGTCACTACGTCACCCTGTACGAGGACCTCCCCGGTATCCAGGTCTTCGTACAGGGTCGGGCAGCCGTCGTTGCCGGAGTTGGTGCCGATGATGCGCAGTCGCCGGGCCATGGTCGTTCCTCTCACGCCGGACAGATCAGGATCACGGAGGGATCACGACCAGGATGAGACCGGCACCGGTGTTCTGTCCGGCTTGATTCGCGGATATTCGCGCAGCGTCCATGAGGCTCCTTTGACGGCCGGGTCGGGTGAACTGCCGTTGGCGTCAGGCGCGATGGGAGTCCAGCCGAGCCAGCCTCAACTCCTTCAGCGCCAGCGAAGCCGCCTCCATCCCGCTGTTGAAGGCCACCTCCGAGAGGATTCCCGGGGCCGCCACCTGGTCGCCCGCCAGGTACACCCCGTGGCTCCGGGCGATCGCGGGGCGGTCGCGCCATGTCGTGCCGGGTGGGTCGACCGCGCCGGTGCGGCCCGTCGCGACGGCCTCGCGGCGCCACGTCTCGCGGGCGCGCCAGCCCGGGAACCCCGCGTCCAACAGGCACTCCGCATGCTCGATTCCGGCCGCCTTCGACTCGCCCGGGGCGATGGGGAAGTGGCCCTGGTACAGGTGCTCGCCGGCCGGGGCGAGGCCCGGGTCGTTGCCGGTGAAGCGTTCCAGCCAGCCGGGGGCGTCCAGGTCGGAGACCACGAACGGGTCGCCCCGGTGGGCGGCGAGCGCCAGGTCGAGCAGGGCGGCGCGGCCGCTCGGCCAGGTGAGGCCGGTGTCGCCGAGGAGGCGGCGGGCCGCGTCCAGGGAGGTGGCCACCACGACCGGTCCCTCGGCGGTGCGGGGGAGTTCGCCGATGCGGGCGTCCGTTTCGATGCGTACGCCCAGGTCCCAGGCGCGCGACGCCATCCGCTCGATGAGCGCGCCCCAGCCGCCGACCGGGTAGTGCGCCTCCGGCGGCAGGGCCGCCGCGCGGTGCAGGCGCTCCTGCACGAAGCGGGCGGAGAGCGAACCCGGGTCGTGGTGGAAGAGGGCGACGGCTATGTAGAGCGCGGCCGCGCGGGCCCCCTGATGACCCACCTGCTGGGTGGCCCAGGTCGCGAAGTCGGTGTCCACCGGGGCCAGTTCGGGCCGCTTGCGGGCCAGGCGCAGCAGGGCGAGCGGCGGGGTGCGGTGCAGGGTTCCGCGCCGGAGGAAGCGGAACCGTACCGCCTCCGCCGGGCGCACGGACGCGACCGGGCCGAGCAGTCCGCGCTGCTTGAGCCAGGCCCAGTGCGGGCCCCCGTTGTAGAGGGCGTGCGGACCCTCGTTGGTCCGGTACGGGGCCGCGGCGGTACGGGCCCGGCCGCCCAGGCCGCCGTGCGCCTCGTACAGCGTGACGGCCGCGCCGGACTCCGCGGCGGTGATCGCGGCGGTCAGTCCGGCGAAGCCGCCGCCCACGACGGTGATCCGGCCGGTGCGGCCCCGGCCCGGCCCTGCTGGCCCTGCTGACATTGCTGTCTCCCTTCGCGATGCGCACGGCGTACGGAAACAGGACGGAGCAGACGGCCGGAATGTGACATGTCCGGGCCGCGAATTTACGGAGCTGGGGGTTCCCCCGTTCGCGAGCAGGGGTGATTGTCAGTGCCATGGTCCAGCATGGGGACATGGCAGCGGCACGGAGTGCGAAGAAGACGGCGGCTACGGCGGGCGCCCGCAGGGCGGAGGTGCGACTGCCGCCACTGGCGCCGTTCGGCGCGGGTGAGCTGGAGCCGGAGGGTGATTACGACGGGCTTGAGTTCAGGGACCTCGACCTGGCCGGACAGCAGGCGCACAGCGCGCGCTTCCTCGACTGCGCGCTCTACGGCTGCGGCCTGGACGACACGCGGCTGACCGGGGCCCGCTTCATCGACTCGGTGCTTTCGGGGATCCGCGGCGTCGGTACGGATCTGGCGCGGGCGAGCCTGCGCGATGTGGAGGTCCGCGACGTCCGCATGGGCGGGGTGCAACTGCACGGCTCGGTGCTCGAACGGGTGCTGATCAAGGGCGGAAAGATCGACTACCTGAACCTGCGCGAGGCCGAGCTGCGCGACGTCGTCTTCGACGGCTGCGTCCTGTCCGAGCCGGACTTCGGCGGGGCCACGCTGGTGCGGGTCGAGTTCCACGGCTGCGAACTGCGCGGGGCCGACTTCACGGGCGCCCGGATGAAGGACGTCGACCTGCGCGGCGCGACCCTGCTCGACATCGCGCGCGGGGTGGAACGGCTCGCGGGCGCGGTCATCAGTCCGACCCAACTCCTGGACCTGGCACCGGCGTTCGCGGCGCAGGTGGGGGTGCGGGTGGAGGCGTGAGGGCTCGCTGAGGAGGGATTCGGGGGCTTCGGGGGGGGCTTCGCCGCTCGACCCGGTTCTTCGTCGGCCCCGCCGGGCCGTCAGCCGATCCTGGGGAACCGAGCCTGGAGGTCCCAGACGATCGGGTTGTCGCCGAGGCCCTCGTGCATGTCGGTCAGGTCGGCGATCAGGTCGTGCAGGAAGTCCCTCGTCTCGCGGCGGAGTTCGGTGTGCGAGAACGTGAGGGGCTCCTCGTCGGCGGGCATCCAGTCCGCCTCCACGTCCACCCAGCCGAAGCGGCGCTCGAAGAGCATCCGGTCCGTCGACTCGGTGAAGTCGATCTCGGCGTACTGGGGCCGCGCGGCGCGCGAGCCGAGCGGGTCCCGGTCCAGGAGCTCCACGGTGTCGGACAGCGCCCACGCGAAGTCGAGCACCGGCACCCATCCCCAGGCTGTGGACACCTCGCGGTCCGCCTTGGTGTCGGCGAGGTAGACGTCTCCGCAGAACAGGTCGTGGCGCAGGGTGTAGACGTCCGCGCGGCTGTAGTCGATCCGCGTGGGGTCGGGGAAGCGGCGGGATAGGGAGTAGCCGATGTCGAGCACGGGTCGATGGTGTCATGGCCGGGGTGGGCACCCCTTCCGCAACCCCCTCACGGGGCTCCGCCCCGAACCCCGGGGCTCTTCGCCCTGGGCTGTGCCCTTGAACCCCGGGGGTGTCTGCCCTGGGCTGCGCCCTGACCCCGGGGGGGGGCTCCGTCCCCGGACCTTTGCTCCTCAAACGCCGGAGGGGCTTGAATGCGTGATTCTTCGGCTGCGGACCGGTGGGGGCTGGTCGCGCCCACGCGGGGGAGCCGCACAATGTCACTGCCCCGCGCCCCTAGCGGGGTCGGTGCTGGCCCGCACCGGAGCATTTCAGCCCGTCATGGGGGTCCCCCCTGGCCCTTAAGGCCTTGGGGGAGTTTGAGGACGAGCGCCCTCAAGGCGCGAACGGGGTCTGGGGCGGAGCCCCAGGAACGACCACCGGGCCGCAGCAGAACCTTCGCCCCCGGAGGGTTTCGGGAAGGGGCGGGGCGGGGGGCTTCTGGGGTCTGGGGCGGAGCCCCAGCGCACCCCCCAGAGCCACGCGGCGGAGCCGCAGGTCGTCCCGCCCGGGGAGCCACCCCGGGTGCTGGCGCGGCTACCCGCACTCCGCCCCCGTCAGGGCAGAAGCCGCCGCTCCTTGGCCACGGAAACCGCCCCCGCCCGCGTCTCGACCCCGAGCTTGTCGTAGATCCGGCCCAGATGGGTCTTCACCGTCGCCTCGCTGATGAACAGCGCGCGGGCGATTTCCCGGTTGCCCAGGCCGTTCGCCAGCTGGGCCAGGATGTCGAGTTCGCGGGGTGTGAGGGTGGGGCGGGAGGCGCCGCGGAGCTGGTTCATGACGCGGCTGGCCACCGGCGGGGACAGCGTGGTGCGGCCCTCGGCGGCCGCCCGGATCGCGGCGAAGAGCTCCTCGGGGCGTTCGGCTTTGAGGAGGTAGCCGGTCGCGCCCGCCGCGATCGCCCGCGTGATGTCGGCGTCCGTGTCGTAGGTGGTGAGGACCAGGACGTGCACCCCGGTCGCGGAGATGCGCCGGGTGGCCTCCACGCCGTCGATGCCGGGGCCCAGCTGGAGGTCCATCAGTACTACGTCCGGCTTCAGCTTGGCCGCCGCGGCCACCGCCTCCTCGCCGCTGCCGGCCTCCCCGGCCACCTCGATGTCCGGCTCGCTGCCGATGAGCGCGAGCAGCCCCGCGCGCACCACCGCGTGGTCGTCGCAGAGCAGAATCCGTACGGGGTCGGTCATGGCCGGGGCTCCAGGGGGATCGCGGCGGACAGGACGGTGCCCTCGCCGGGGGCCGATTCGACGGTCAGGCTCCCGCCGAGCTGCCGCACCCGCGCGTACATGGCGGGCAGGCCGTGGCCCCGTACGCCCGGGACGGATGCCCCCGGCGCGCCAAGAGCCCCCGGGTCGAACCCCTGCCCGTCGTCCGCGATGTCCAGCACCACCTGGTCGCCCAGATAGGTGAGCGTCAGCGCCGCAGCCGTCGCCCCCGCGTGCTCCCGTACGTTCGCGAGGGCGCCCTGGGCGATGCGCAGCAGGGCGGAGCCCACGCGGTCGGGCAGCGGGGTGGTCGGCGCGCCGTCGATGTGGCAGCGCACCTCGACCGACCCCGACTCCGCCGACTCCCGCGCCGCCAGCGTGCGCAGCGCCGCGTCCAGGCCGCCGCCCTCCGCCAGGTCCGCCGGGGCCAGATCGTGGACGAACCGGCGTGCCTCCGCGAGGTTGCGCTCCGCGATGGACTCCGCCGTACGGACATGACGCCGCGCCGCGCCGGGGTCGGCGGCCCACACCCGGTCGGCCGCCTGGAGCAGCATCTGCTGACTGGACAGGCCCTGCGCGAGGGTGTCGTGGATCTCCATCGAGAGCCGCTGCCGCTCGGCGAGCGTGCCCTCGCGGCGTTCGGTGGCGGCGAGCTCGCGCCGGGTGCGCAACAGGTCGTCGATCAACTCCCGCTGCTGGTCGGCAAGTTGGTGCTGGCGGTCGGCCTGCCGCTGCATCTGGACGAACACGGCCGTCGCGATCGCCGCGACGGCGGGCGGCGCGAGGACCAGGTTCGGGTCGAACCCGTCGGGGGACAGCTCGACCTGGGCCGTCACGACGAACGCCGTCAGCACCCCGACCAGCACCAGCGCCGCGCGCGGCCGCAGCGTGCGCAGGCCGGTGTAGAACAACGGCACCGCGCACCACGCGAAGCTCGGCGCGAGCACGACCAGGACCATCCAGGTGGCCACGACCCCGCCCAGCCACGCGAGCCGCCGCGGGGTCGGCCGCGAACCCGGCGCCGGGCCGAGCACGTACAGCACGGCCAGCGCGGCCGACAGCGCGATGATCCAGGGCGTACGCGGCTCTCCGGGATGCCGGATCAGGAACCGCGCGAGCGAGGCCCCGAGCAGCAGGAAGAACGCGGCATGCATGACGACGGGCAGCCACCGCTCGGTGCCCGCCGGGTCGACGAGCCCATGCGTCCCACGTTCGCCCTCGCCGCCCATCCACCCACCTCACCTGCGCATACGTACTCGTCCCGCACTCATCGTGACCCGATCCGGCCACCCCCGCATCAACCGATCGGCTGACGGGAAGGTCGGCCGGTCCGGGCGGCGCGGGCAGCCGGTACGCCGACCGCGCCCGGGCCCCACCGCCCCCAGGATCGAAGCATGAACTTCAACAGCACGCAGAGCACCAGGACCAAGAGGCTCGCCCTCGGCGTCACCGCCCTCGCCATCGCCGCCGCCGGAACCTTCGGCGCCGTCTCCGCCAGCGCC
The DNA here is from genome assembly GCF_045206365.1 of Streptomyces sp. NBC_00212. Lineage (NCBI taxonomy): Bacteria > Bacillati > Actinomycetota > Actinomycetes > Kitasatosporales > Streptomycetaceae > Streptomyces > Streptomyces sp. NBC_00212. The sequence goes on along the minus strand of NZ_CP108115.1, from coordinate 4,001,039 downwards.
GCGGCCCCCGCCCCGAGCGCCAGCGGCCACAACCTCACCACCTCCACCCACCTCACGGTCGCCGCCGCCACCAAGGCCGCCCAGGCCGCGCTCGACGCCGCCGGGAAGGAGAACCAGAAGGTGTCCGTCGCCGTCGTCGACCGCAACGGCAACACCCTGGTCACCCTGCGCGGTGACGGCGCCGGGCCGCAGTCCCCCGAGTCGGCCGAGCGCAAGGCGTACACCGCCGTCTCCTGGAACGCGCCCACCTCCGAGCTGGCCAAGCGCCTCGCCCAGACCCCGAACCTGAAGGACATCCCGGGCACCCTGTTCCTCGCGGGCGGCGCCCCCGTCCAGGCGAAGGGCGCGCCGGTCGCGGGCGTCGGCGTGGCCGGTGCCCCGAGCGGCGACCTCGACGAGAAGTTCGCCCAGGCGGGCGTCGCCGCACTCGACAAGTGAGCCGGGGCCGCCGCCCGTAGGATCACAGGCGTGGACAAACGACCGGAGAGGCGGGCGGCGTCGAAAGGGCGCGGGGCCAACCGTGCACGCAACGCCCGCCGCACCCGCCTCGCCGCCGTCGCCCTGCTCACCGCCCTCGCCGTCACCTCGTGCACCGGCGGCGTGCGAGGCACCCCGGGTTCCTCCGGCTCGCGCGACGCGCTCTTCCCCAAGCTCGGCAACGACGGTTACGACGTCCAGCACTACAGCCTGGACCTCGACTACGACCCGGCGACCGGGCGCCTCAAGGCGGGAGCCACCATCGTCGCGCGGGCCACCAAGGACCTCAGCGCCTTCGACCTCGACTTCGCCGGCATGGACGTCGAGAAGGCCACCGTCGACGCCGAGCCCGCCGCCGTCAACCGGGCCGGCGACGAGCTGACCCTGCGCCCCCACAAAGACCTCGCCCGGGGCAAGACGTTCACGGCGTACGTGCGCTACTCGGGCAGCCCGAAGACCATCACGGACCTCGACGGCTCGGAGGAGGGCTGGCTGAAGTCGCCCGGCGGTGGCGTGCTCGCGCTCGGCGAACCGACCGGCTCGATGGCCTGGTTCCCGTCCAACAACCACCCGAGCGACAAGGCCACGTACGACATCAAGGTGACGGTGCCCGACGGTCTGCAGGCCGTGTCCAACGGCGAGTTGGCGTCCACCACCCACAACAAGGGGCGCAGCACGTTCAGCTGGCGGGTCAAGGAGCCCATGGCGACCTACCTCGCGACCGTCGCGATCGGGCCGTACGAGATCGACGACAAGGGGATGACCAAGTCCGGCATCCCGATCTACAACGCCGTCGATCCGGGCGTGAAGGAGCAGACCGCCGATGTCGTCGCCCAGATCCCGGACATCATGGCCTGGGAGGAGCACAACTTCGGGCCCTACCCGTTCTCGTCCACCGGCGTGATCGTGGCGCCGGAGAAGGCCTCGGGCTATGCCCTTGAGACGCAGAACCGGCCGGTGATACCGCTGGACCACTTCGACCTGAGCACCCTCGTGCACGAGCTGGCCCACCAGTGGTTCGGCGATTCCGTCACCCCGGACTCGTGGCGCGGCATGTGGCTGAACGAGGGCTTCGCGCAGTACTCGGAGTGGCTGTGGAGCGAGGACCACGACGGGCCGAGCGCGCAGCAGCACTTCGACGAGGAGTACGCCAAGGGCGACGGCGACGAGATCTGGGCGTTCCCGCCGGCCGAGCCGCCGACCGCCGCCGAGGTGTCCGGGCGGCCGGTGTACGTGCGCGGCGCCATGGTCGTCCACAAGATCCGGCAGGCCGTCGGCGACGAGAAGTTCTACACGCTCGTACAGGACTGGGTGCGTACCCACCGGCACGGCAACGCCTCGACCGAGGAGTTCACCCGCTTCATGGACGCGGGGGCGGGCAAGAAGCTCTCGGCGGTGTGGGACACCTGGCTCTACGGGGACGGGAAGCCGGACTCCCCGAACTCCCCGTAGAACCAGGCGAGTTGACCCGCTACTTCATGCCGGTCACTTCACGTTGACGGCGGTCCAGGCGGCCGCCACCGTCTTGTACTCGGTGCTGGTCGTGCCGTACAGGTCGCCCGCCGCCTTCAGGGTCGCGGCGCGCGCGGCCTTGTAGTTGGTGGTCGACGTCATGTACGTGGAGAGCGCCTTGTACCAGATCTTGTACGCCTTGACCCGGCCGATCCCGGTGACCTTGGAGCCGTCGGAGGTCGGCGAGTTGTAGTTCACGCCGTTGATCGTCTTCGCGCCGCTGCCCTCGGACAGCAGGTAGAAGAAGTGGTTGCCGACGCCGGACGAGTAGTGCACGTCCTTGTTGCCGACGCCGCTCGACCAGTAGTCGGCCGAGCCGCCGTCCTTGCTGGGCTTGTCCATGTAGCGCAGCGGCGTGCCGTTGCCGTTGATGTCGATCTTCTCGCCGATGAGGTAGTCGCCCTTGTCGGAGGCGTTGTTGGCGAAGAACTCGACCGACGTGCCGAACATGTCGCTGGTCGCCTCGTTGAGGCCGCCGGACTCCCCGCTGTAGTTCAGCTTGGCGGTGGCGGCGGTGAGGCCGTGGCTCATCTCGTGACCGGCCACGTCGAGCGCGGTGAGCGGCTTCTTGTTGCCCTCGCCGTCGCCGTACGTCATGCAGAAGCAGCTGTCGTCCCAGAACGCGTTGACGTACGCGTTGCCGTAGTGGACCCGCGAGTAGGCGGCCTTGCCGTTGCCCGCGATGCCGTTGCGGCCGAGCTCGGTCTTGTAGAAGTCCCACGTCTCGGCCGCGCCGTAGTGGGCGTCGACGGCGGCGGTCTCGCGGTTGGACGGCGTGCCGTCGCCCCACGTGTCGGTGGACTTGGTGAAGAGCGTGCCGGTGCCGGAGCTGCCGCCCTTCAGGTCGTACGTCTTGTGGCCGCCGCGCGTGGCGTCGGTGAGGCTGAAGGTCGAGCCGCTCTTGGAGGTGCCGAGCGTGACCTTGCCCGAGTACTCACTGGTGCCGGTGCCGGTCTCGATCTCCTCGTGGGAGTAGAGCTGGGCGCCGGTGGTGGCGTCCGTGACGATGTCGCGGCGGCTCGGGGTGCCGTCCGGCTGGGTGCCGGTGACGGTGCGCTCGTAGGCGAGGACGGGCTTGCCGTCCGCGGCCCAGACGACCTTGCGGGAGCCGGTGGGGGCGGCCTTGAGCGCGGTGGTGGTGGCGACGGCTATCTTCGCGTCGGTCGCCTTGTCGACGCCCTTGAGGGTGCCGTTCTTCGCGGTGTGCACGACGAGGTCGCCGCCGAGGACGGGCAGGCCGTCCAGGGTGCGCTCGTAGCGGGTGTGGACCGTACCGTCGGCGTCCTTGATCACATCGCGGACGACGAGCTTTTCCTTGGCGCCGAGCCCGATTTCCTGGGCGGTGGCGGGCGCGGCGTCCTGGGCCGTGCGCAGGGCGTCGGCACGCTGGGCGGTGCTGAGGTCCAGGGCGGTGGCACCGGCGGCGCGGTCGGTGGCGCCGGCGGTCGAGCCGGCTTGTACGCCGACGACGACCATGGCGGCGGATGCAGCAAGAGCGGCGGCACGCAGAGTGGTTCGCACTCGGTGGTCTCCTTCACTCGTTCCGTGGGGGCGAGTTGGAGACTGCCAGCTGATGACTACTTCTTGACAGAGACCCGACAAATATTTGGCTTGATCGTGTCCGAAACTGGGTCGATGGTGTCCGCTGACCGACTAATTCAAGCCGTACGAGGGGGAGTTGAGACACCGGATGCGCATGAGGCGCCCCCGGCGGTGAACGAGAAGGTGCCCCCGGCGCGAACGCCGGGGGCACCTCACGTGTGCCGGCGGGGGCGTCAGACGCTCACGCCGAAGTCCTGCGCGATGCCGACCAGGCCCGAGGCGTAACCCTGGCCCACGGCGCGGAACTTCCACTCGGCGCCGTTGCGGTACAGCTCGCCGAAGACCATCGCGGTCTCGGTCGCGGCGTCCTCGCTCAGGTCGTAGCGGGCGATCTCGGCGCCGCCGGCCTGGTTGACGATGCGGATGTAGGCGTTGCGCACCTGGCCGAAGTTCTGCGAGCGGGCCTCGGCGTCGTAGATGGAGACCGGGAAGACGATCTTGTCGACGTCGGCGGGCAGGCCCGCCAGGTTGACGTTGATCGACTCGTCGTCGCCCTCGCCCTGGCCGGTGGTGTTGTCACCGGTGTGGACGATGGTCTGGTCCGGCGTCGACTTGTTGTTGAAGAAGACGAAGTGACCGTCGGAGTAGACCTTGCCCGCCCCGTTCACCGCGATGGCGGACGCGTCGAGGTCGAAGTCGGTTCCGGTGGTGGTGCGGACGTCCCAGCCGAGGCCGACCGTGACGGCGGTCAGGCCCGGGGCCTCCTTGGTGAGCGAGACGTTGCCGCCCTTGGACAGGCTTACAGCCATGGGATGTCCCCTTCTTCGTGGTGTGCGGGCTTCGAGCCGTCCCGAAGCTACCGTCATTCCCCATAACGTCGGCAGGGGACCGTGAGGTTCCATCCCGCTTTGCTTTCTTTGCCAAGGGGCCGACAAGAGGCGCCGACAACAGGGGCGGACGCTGCCGCTCGTAAGGGAAGCGTGAGGAAAAGCGGGTGACGCCGTGCCGCGCACCCGTCACCATGGATGTCATGTCCGGGCCCTATCTCATCCGCGGCTCCGTCTCCCTTCCGGAGGCCGAGCTGATCTGGCGTTTCTCCAGGTCGTCAGGGCCCGGCGGCCAGCACGTCAACACCAGCGACTCGCAGGTGGAGCTCCGCTTCGACCTGGCGAAGACCGAGGCGCTGCCGGAGGTCTGGAAGTCCCGCGCGCTGGACCGGCTCGCGAGCCGGCTGGTGGGCGGCGTCGTCTCCGTACGCGCCTCGGAGCACCGCTCGCAGTGGCGCAACCGTGAGACCGCCGCGGTCCGCCTGGCCTCCCTGCTCGCCGAGGCCACCGCCCCGCCGCCGAAGCCGCGCCGCGCGACGAAGATCCCGCGCGGCATCAACGAGCGCCGCCTGCGCGAGAAGAAGCAGCGCGCCCAGACGAAGAAGGGGCGGGCGGGGCGGGACTGGTGAACCCGTCCCGTCCCGCCCGCCGCCGCCTCACGCCGATGCCGTCAGCGCCTCAGGAACGCTGGAGCGGGACGGATCAGAGCAGCTCCTTGTAGGTGTTCCAGCCGCCACCGAGCGGGGCGCGCGGCTTGAACTTGCCGCCGTAGGCACCCTGGCCGTCGTACCGGTAGGCCTGGCCGGACGCGTCGACCGCGATCAGGTCGGTGGTGCCGTCGCCGCTCGCGTCCGCCACGGTGGCCAGCATGGTGTAGCCGTTCCAGCCGCCGCCGAGGTCCTGGCGCGGGCCGAACGGGGCGCTGCCGTCGCCCGTGCCCGGGAAGAGGTAGAGGTGGCCGTCGTCGGTGCGGGCGAGCACGTCGGCGCGCCCGTCCCCGTTGACGTCGCCCGAGCCGAGGATCTTGTCGTACGCCTTCCAGTCGTCACCGACCCGGATGCGGTCGCCGAACTTCACGGCCGAGCCGTCGCCCGGGTAGAGCCACAGGCCGCCGGTCCTGTCGCGGGCGAGCAGGTCGCCGTGGCCGTCGCCGTTCAGGTCGCCGGGACCGGTGATGGAGTCGTAGGCGTCCCAGCCCGCGCCGAGGTCGCCGTGCACCCCGTTGAAGCCGGAGGTGAGGAGGTGGCCGCCGGTCAGGGCCAGCGAGGTCGCGATGCCGCTTCCGTCGAGCGAGTTGGCGTGGCCGATCGTGTCCCTGTCCGGGGCGCCGGGGGCGGACGGGGACGAGAACTGCCCGTTGTTCGTGGTGTAGCGGCTTGAGATCCGTCCTTCGGCGTCGCGCCCGGTGAGGAACTTGTTGCCGAAGGCGGCCTGGCCGCCGATGCCCGCCAGCACGTCGGCGTCGTTCCAGCCCGACCGGTACTTCACCGGGGCCGCGAAGCCGCCCCGGCCGTCGGCCCGGTAGAGGTAGAGGTCGCCGTTCAGGGTGCGGGCGAGCAGGTCGGAGAGCCCGTCGCCGTCGCGGTCGTCGGCGCTCAGGAGCTGGTTGTACGCGTGCCAGCCGGCGCCCAGCTCGACGCCCGGCGCGAACGGCTGCTCGGCCTTGCCGGTTCCGGCGAAGAAGACGAGGTCGTCGGTCCTGTTGCGGGCGTAGACGTCGCCGATGCCGTCGCCGTTGGAGTCGCTGACCCCGACGATCTGGTCGAAGTCGCCCCAGCTGCCGGGCACCTTGATCCGCTCGCCGAACGGCGCCTTCAGGTCGCCGGTGCCCGGGAACAGGTAGAGGTCGCCGTTGTACGTGCGGGCGAGCAGGTCGTTCTTGCCGTCGCCGGTCAGGTCCCCCGCAGCGACGATCTTGTTGTAGGCGTTCCAGCCCGTGCTGGTCCATGCCGCCGAGTACGGATCCTTGTTGACGTCGGCGAAGAGCTTGAGCGTGCCGTCGGTCGACACGGTGATGAGCTCCGACATGCCGTTGCCGTTCAGGTCCCCGGGCGTGATCAGCTGCTGGGCGCCGACGAGGTCCGCTTCCACGAGGAGCGGGAAGGGCTTGTCCTCGGACTTGGCCGACGCCTGGAGGAGGTAGTTGTCCGGGTAGCCGATGGAGCCGTTGCGGACGATCTCCCCGAGCCCGTCCCCGTCCCAGTCGAACCGCGGCTTGGCCTTGGTGGTGGCCGCCTTTGGCGCCCCCGGACCCTTGTCCTCGGCCAGCGCCGGCGTGCTGAGCAGCGTCCCCGCCGCGACGGCGATCGCCGTGCAGGCCGCGATGCGTCGAGCGCGGCCGGACGTAAGGGTGTTGCGCATGGTCCCCCCCAGGACATGGGCGTACGTGGATGCCGTACGCGGAATGTGTCCGGGCGGCGAAGTTGGCGTGCCCGGCGTGTAAAGGGAGCTTATGCAGGGGGTGTTGGGGAGGAAAGGTGCCTGTGTGACAGCTGTGTCACAGGGGGGAACGGACCTGTGTCGTCCGGTTCGCCCCGAAGTGGAGGGGGTCAGCCCAACTGCCGGTACCGGCCCCGGAAGTACGTCAGCGGCCCGCCCTCCGCGCTCGGCAGGTTCGCCGTCAGGACGCGGCCGATGGCCAGCGTGTGGTCGCCCGCCACCACGCGCTGCTCGGTACGGCATTCGAGGGTCGCCAGCGCGCCGCCGACCAAGGGGGCGCCGCTCACCTCGCCCCTCGTGTACGGGATGTCCTCGAACAGGAGGCGGTCGCTGATGCGGCCCTTCATCGCGAACCGGCCCGCGACGTGCCGCTGGCTCTCGGACAGCAGGGACACCGCCCACAGCGGCTGCTCCGCGAGGAGGTCGTCCATCCGTGAGCCGTTGCGCAGCGAGACCAGGACGAGGGGCGGGTCGAGGGAGACCGACATGAAGGCCGTCGCGGTCATCCCGACGTCCTCGCCGCGCGGGCCGTCGTCGATGTCGTGCGCGGTCACCAGGACCACGCCCGCGGCCAGCCGGGACATCGCGGCGCGGAACTCGTCATTGCTCACCCCCACAGGATGAGGGGTCTCGGGGGCAACTGCGGAAAGGGTGGCGGTAAGGGGTGTCTGCGGCACAACCGGAACGCTAGTCTCCTGCCACCGCGGACCACATCGGGCCCGGGGACCAGCCGGGACCTAGGTCTCGCGGCCGACGCGCACTCTCTTGCCGAGGGGCTCAGCAAGTTCCCAGCCCGTTCTCAGTTTGCGTTCAGGAAAGGTAGGGGGCAAAGACGGAAAGAACGGCCAACCCCCCATCATCTGCTGTGACTTGAGTCACAGAAGGCACTATTTGTTGACCCTGTGTACCGGCTAGACAGCTCGCTGTGATTCAGTGGCGGGACAGTGCAAAAGGAATGTCGATCTGAAGCCAGGAGTTGCTGTCGAGGTCTCGGGGAGAGCGAGCAATGGAGACCGAGTCGGAGCCCTACGTCCGTCTTGCGACCCTGCGGCAGCTGCACCAGGTGGTCGGGGAGCTCAATACGGCCCGCAGCCTCGCGGACACGCTGCAGACCGTTGCGGACGGCGTCATCGCGGGACTCGGCTACGAGCTGGCCTGCGTCAATCTCGTACGCCCCGACGGTGACCTGGTCGTCGCCGCCTTCGCCGGCAACGCCGCCGCGGAAGCCCTGATCACCGGCCGGGTCGGATCCCGCGGCTCCTGGGAGCGCCGCCTCGCGATGGGCGAGGACTGGGACGGCCTGCGCTTCATCCCGCACACCGAGGGCTGGGTGCTCCTGGAGGACGACGTACCCCAGTGGTACACGGAGGGCCCCGAGCCGCGGTTCGAGGACGAGTGGCATCCGCAGGACCGGCTCTACGCTCCGATGTACTCCTCCGGCGGCACGCAGGAGCTGCTGGGCGTCATCTCCGTCGACAAACCCCGCAACGGCCGCAAGCCCGGCGCCTGGGGGCGGGAAGCGCTCCAGATGTATGCATCGCAGTCCGCGATTGCGATCAGCAACGCCCGGCTCCGCGCAAACATGCAGCGTGCCCTGGTCCGCCTGGAGCGCGAGCAGCAGGCCCTGCGCGCCAGCGAGGAAAGCTTCCGCCAGGCCTTCGAGTACGCGCCGTCCGGCATGGCCATCGCCGAGATGGGCGGCGACCAGCACGGCCGCCTCCTGCGGACGAACGACGCGCTGTGCCGGCTGCTCGGGCGGCCCGCCTCCGCCATGCGGCGCTACTCCTTCGCCGACCTCGTGCACCCCGAGGACATAGGGACACTCCTGCGCACCTCCGCCGAGGGCGGCCGGGCCGAGCTGCGGCTCGGGCGGCGCGACGGCACGTACGTGTGGGTGTCGCTGCGCAACTCCGTGGTCGCCGACACCGCCGACGGGCCGCGCTTCCTGCTCACCCACGTCGAGGACATCGAGGACCGCAAGCGGCACGAGCTCCAGCTCGCCCACCGCGCATCCCACGACGCCCTCACCGGCCTGCCCAACAGCGCGGAGCTGCGCGCGAGGCTGTCGGCGCGGCTCTGTCCCCGGCCGCACTCGGTCGGCCCGGCGAGCGCGGTCGAGACCCTGGACGCGGCCTACGGGCAGCTCCCGGCCACGGGCGAGTCCGAGGCGCACGGGCACGCGTTCCGCGCCGACGGCTTCGACTTCGACGCGCTGCCGGGCGGCGGACCGTACGACCACCATGTCCACACCGTGGCCCCCGACGATGAGATCGACGACGGCACGAAGGGGCTCGCGGTGCTCTTCTGCGACCTCGACGGCTTCAAGTCGATCAACGACAGATTTGGCCACCACACGGGTGACGCGGTCCTCATCGAGGTCGCCCGCCGGCTCACCACGGGGGTGCGCGACGGCGACACCGTGGCGCGGCTCGGGGGTGACGAATTCGTCGTCCTCGCGGACGGGCTCGGCGCCGCGGACGCCGCCGACCTGGCCGTTCGTCTCCGCAACGCGATCATCCCGCCCATCCGGGTGGACGGCCGAGCGGTCCGCGTGGGGGCCAGTTTCGGCATCGGCTGGGCCAGCTGCGGCATGTCCGTGGAAGAGGTCCTGCGCTCCGCGGACCAGCGGATGTACATCGAGAAGCGCTCCCGCTCCAAGGTCCACCGCCGCGCCGGGTGACCAAATCCGGACAACGATCACGTGTGGTCAAGGCCAGACCGGGCAGTGGTCCGTTCGGGGTAGGCTCGGCCGGTCGGCGACGGCTGGCGGACAGTGAGGAGTGACCCCGGATGACGACGCCCGGCAACAACGGCGCGAACACCCCCGAGGACGACGATCCGTTCGGCTACCTCTACGAGGACGGGCAGGCCCAAGGCGCCACCCCGCCCCGCACCGGTGGCGGCTACGGCTACCCGGGTCCGACGGTGGGGCAGCAACAGCCCGGAGTCCCCAGGACGTCGTACAACCAGGTGCGCACGGTCGGTGAGCGCCAGTACGGACAGATCCCGCAGCAGCAGTATCAGGGGCCCCCGCAGCAGCAGGGCCCCCCTCAGCAGCAGTACGGGCGGCCGACCGCCCAGTACGCGGCGCCCGAGACCTACCCCGGCGGCGCCCCGCCCCGGCAGGGACCGCCCCCGCAGCAGACCGGTGGCGGCGGCCGCGGACCCAACACCAAGGGGCTCCTGATCGGCGCCGTCGCCGTGGTCGCGGCCGTCGTCATAGGCATCGCCGTGGCGCTGGCCAGCAACAGCGGCGACAAGGACAAGAAGGACGACACCGCCAACCCTGGCAAGTCCTCTTCCAGCCAGTCTTCGCAGCAGCCGAGCACCGACCCGTCGGCCTCGGCCTCCGCCCCGGCGGAGCTGCCCAAGGACGACGCGGCGACGCTGACCCTCGGCGGCTCCGCGCAGGTCGGCACCAACGTGCCGGGCGCCAAGGGCACCGGCGGCGCGTTCGTCGGCAACTTCAACAACGTGGGCGCCTCGGTCACCTGGAAGCCCAACGTCCCGAAGGCCGGCTCGTACAAGCTGAACCTGCAGTACGGCATCCCCGGCGTGGACGCGAACGCGACGATAACGCTCAACGGCAAGGCCGAGTCCCGCCCGATGAACATGAAGAACTTCGCGCACTCCCCGGCAGGGGACTGGGCCAAGGGCTGGCAGAACACGTACGCCATAGTGCAGCTCACCAAGGGCGTGAACGAGATCAAGCTGTCCTGCGAGCAGGGCAACCAGTGCAACGTCAACCTCGACCAGTTCTGGCTGACCCCGGCCTCGTAGACCGGCTTCGAAGCTGCTGCTCGGCTCAGTGCGCGTGCTCGGTCACGCGTACCGAGCCGAGCATTTTCTCGTACGCCTCCGGGTCGAACTCGCCCGCCGCGGGCGCCAGTACGGTCGCCGCGGACAGGGCCACCGCGCGCGTCAGGCGGCCCGGCCAGTCCAGGCCCTCGACCAGGCCCGACAGCAGACCGGCCACCGCCGAGTCGCCCGCGCCCGTCGGGTTGCCGCGCACCGCGGCCGGCGGGGCCGCCTGCCACAGGCCGTCGGGGGAGGCGGCGAGCATGCCCTCCGCGCCGAGCGAGGCGACCACCGTGCGGGCCCCGCGGCGGCGCGCGTCCCGGGCCGCCCGCAGCGGCTCGCGCGAGCCGGTGAGCTGGGCCAGCTCGTCGGCATTGGGCTTGACCAGGTCGGGCCGGGCCGCGATGCCGCGCCGCAGCGCCTCGCCGCTGGTGTCCAGGAGCACCGGCACCTTCGCGGTGCGGGCCTGGCGCACCAGCTGCGCGTACGCCCCGACCGGCAGCCCGGGCGGCAGACTCCCGCACAGCGCCACCGCTTCGGCGCCGGCCAACAGCCGCCCGTACGTGGCCACAAACGCATCCCACTCGGCGGGCGAGACGAGCGGGCCCGGCTCGTTGAGCTGGGTCGTGTCGCCCGTCACCGCGTCCACCACGGCGATCGTGCGGCGGGTGGCGCCCGCGATGGGGACGAGCTCGTCGACGGGCGCGAGCTCGGCGAGCAGCGCGCGCAGCACCTCGCCGCTCGGGCCGCCCGCGAATCCCGTCACCACCGCCTCGTGCCCGAGCGCGGCGAGCACCCGGGCGACGTTGAGGCCCTTGCCGCCGGGGCGCTCCGCGACCTCGTCGACGCGATGGCTCGCGTGCGGTACGAGGGCGGGGACGCGGTAGGTGATGTCGAGTGCGGTGTTCAGCGTGACGGTCAGAATCACGGGGTGATCATGTCAAACGGACGGCGGCAGGCCCAGACCCCGGACCGGCCGCCGTACCGGATATCAGCGCCGGCGGCGCTCAGCCGAGCTGCGGCTCGACCACCCAACTGCCCTTGCGCAGCACGCCCTTGACGGCGAAGTCGGCGTCCAGGACCACCAGGTCGGCGTCCTTGCCGGGTTCGAGGGAGCCCACCTTGTCGTCGAGGCCGAGCAGCCGCGCCGGGTTGGCCGAAAGTGCCCGTACGGTGTCCTCGACCGGGATGCCGTCGACCGTCACCGAGCGCTGGAACGCACGGTCCAGGGTGAGCGTGGAGCCCGCGATCGAGCCGCCCTCGACGAGCCGGGCCACGCCCTCCTTGACCTCGACCTCCAGCGGGCCCAGGTGGTAGAGGCCGTCGCCGAACCCGGCCGCGTCCATGGCGTCGGTGATGAACGCGACCCGGCCCGCGCCCTTGTGGCGGAAGGCGAGTTCGAGGGCCGCGGGGTGCAGGTGCGTACCGTCGTTGATGAGCTCGACGGTGATCCGCTCGTCCTCCAGGAGGGCCGCGATCGGACCCGGCTCGCGGTGGCCGAGCGGGGGCATCGCGTTGAAGAGGTGGGTCGCGACGGTGGCGCCCGCGTCGATCGCCTCGACGGTCTGCTCGTACGAGGCGTCGGTGTGGCCGATCGCCGCGATCACGCCGTGCTCGGCCAGCAGGCGTACCGAGTCGAGGCCGCCGGGCAGCTCGGTGGCCAGCGTGAACATCTTCGCGGTGCCGCGCGCGGCGTCCATCAGTTTGCGGACCTCGGCCGGGTCCGGGTGGCGCAGCAGGCTCTCGCTGTGCGCGCCCTTGCGGCAGGGCGAGATGAACGGGCCCTCGAAGTGGATGCCGGCCAGGTCGCCCTGCTCGACCAGCTCGGAGAGCAGCCCCGCGCGCTGGGCGAGGACGTCCATCTCGCCGGTCACGGTGGAGGCGACCACGGTGGTGCTGCCGTGCAGCCGGTGGGTGTGGACGCCCTTGAGGACGTCCTCGACCGTGCCGTTGGTGAAGGAGGCGCCGCCGCCGCCGTGGTTGTGCATGTCGACGAAGCCGGGCACGACCCAGTGGCCCGCGAGGTCGAGCGAGGGCGCGTCGGCGGGGGCGGCCCCGGCGATCCTGGTGCCGTCGACGATCACGCGTCCGTTCTCGACGACCCCGGTCGGGAGGACGACGCGGGCGCCGGAGAGAACAAGCGATGCGGCCATCAGGCGGTTACCTCACTGGAGTCGGAGTCGGAGTCGGAGTCTTGGGCCGGGTCGGGATCGGAGCCGGAGCTGGAGCCGGAGTCGGCGGTCTCGGCGACGAGGTCCCAGGCGAGCAGGCCCGCGCCCAGGCAGCCGGCGGTGTCCCCGAGGGCCGCCGGGACGATCTCGGGCAGCTTCTGGAACGTCACGCGCTCCTCGACGGCGGCCCGGAGCGGTACGAACAAGGTTTCCCCGGCTTCGGCGAGTCCGCCACCGATGATCAGCACGCGGGGGTCGAGCAGGGTGAGCGCCGTGACCAGACCGTCGGCGAGCGCGTCGACCGCGTTCTGCCAGACGGCGAGCGCGCGGGGGTCGCCGGACTCGACGGCCTTGGCGCAGTCGGCGGCGTCCGCGTCCGGGTCACCGCTCGCCCCGGCCCAGGCCAGCGTCACCGCGGAGGCCGAGGCGAGGCGCTCCAGGCAGCCGCGCTGGCCGCAGGGGCAGGGGATGCCTCCGGGGCGTACGACGATGTGGCCGATCTCCCCGGCGAAGCCGTGCGCGCCCGGCTCGACCCGGCCGTCGATGCCGATCGCACCCGCGATGCCGGTGCCGAGCGGGATGAACAGGAAGCGGTCGGCGCCCTTGCCCGCGCCGATCCGGCCCTCGGCGAGGCCGCCGGTGCGCACGTCGTGGCCGAGCGCGACCGGCACCCCGCGCAGGCGCTCGCTGAGCAGCCGCCGCATGGGTACGTCGCGCCAGCCCAGGTTGGCGGCGTACGCGGCGATCCCGTTCTCGGCGTCGACGATCCCGGGCACGGCGACGCCGGCCGCGACAGCGCTCTCGCCGAGGTGCTCCTCCCCGTACGCCCGCAGGTCCGCCGCGAACGCGAGGATCGACTCGACGACGGCGTCGGGCCCGCGCTCTCTGCCGGTGGGCCTGCGCGCCTCGTGGAGCAGCGTGCCGTGCGCCCCTACGAGGGCGGCCTTCATCCCGGTGCCGCCCACATCCAGGGCGATGACGTGTCTCACGGGGACAGTCTCGCGCCAACACCCATGAAAGGTCTAGTCCACTCGCCAGAAGAAGTAGAAAGCGCTTTCTGCCCTCAAAGTTTCCCAATGTACTCTTGCACCGGGCGTTGCGGAAGCGATATGCGACTGGTGTAGACCTCATGCCCCCGTATGAGGGAAAATCGCAGCTCAAATACAGGACGTCACGGGGGACCGACTGGATCCGCCAGGATCACAACGAGGGTGGGATAGCGCGTGCGCAGGCGCTTCTTGGGCTTGACCGCGGCGGTTGCCGCATTCGGCATGACGGCAGTGCTCTCGGGATGTGGCGGGCAGAGCGGTTCCGGCGACGTCACCCTCAAGCTGGTGGCCGCCGACTACGACATATCCGGCGGCGGCAGCACGAAGACGTACTGGCACAACGTTGTCGACGCGTTCGAGAAGAAGAACCCCGGCATCAAAATCGACGTCCAGATCTTCTCCTGGGACGTCGTCGACGCCAAGGTCGCCGAGATGGTCAAGGCGGGCAACGCCCCCGACATCGCGCAGATCGGCGCGTACTCCGACTACGCGGCGAGCGGCAAGCTCTACAGCGTCGACCAGCTGCTCTCCATCCCCACGGAGGCCAACTTCCTGGCGCCGCTCGCGGACGCGGGCAACGTCAAGCGCGTCCAGTACGGCATGCCGTTCGTGGCCTCCACGCGACTGCTCTTCTACAACCAGACCCTGTTCGACGACGCCCACATCAGGCCGCCGAACACCTGGGCCGAGCTCGCCACCGACGCCAAGGCACTCAAGGCCAAGGGTGTGAAGACCCCCTTCGCGCTGCCGCTCGGCAGCGAGGAGGCGCAGGCCGAGACCATGATGTGGATGCTCAGCGGCAACGGCGGCTACACCAACACCGTCGACGGCTACGACATCGACTCGCCCGAGAACATCCAGACCTTCGAGTGGCTCAAGAGCAACCTGGTCGAGCCCGAGCTGACCGGCCCGGTCGCGCCCGCCAAGCTCAACCGGCAGGCCGCGTTCGACGCGTTCGCGAAGGGCGAGGTGGGCATGCTCAACGGCCATCCCTCGCTGATGGAGCAGGCCAAGAAGAAGGGCATCAAGTTCGGCATGGTGCCGCTGCCCGGGCCGAACGGCAAGGCCAAGGCGGCGATGGGCGTCGCCGACTGGATCATGGGCTTCAAGCAGGGCGGGCACCGGGCGCAGATCGGCAAGTTCCTGGACTTCACGTTCACCGACCAGAACGTGCTCCAGTTCGCCGAGCAGTACGACCTGCTGCCGTCCACGGTGTCGGCGTCCTCGGCGATGGCGGCGGACGCCAAGCACAAGGACCTCAAGCCGTTCCTGGACGCCCTGCCGACGTCCGAGCTGCCCCCGGTCGGCAAGACGTCGTGGCCGAAGGTGAGCGAGACGGTGAAGAAGAAGATCGGTACGGCTGTGGCGCCGGGGGGTTCGCCGAAGGCGGTCCTCCAGGACATCGCGAAGGTGGCGATGGACGCGGAGAACGCGGAATAACCCGGGGTTCCTCGGGGGTTCCGCCCCAAACCCCGGGGAGTTTGCCCACCCACCCACCCGCCCGTGACGGGGTTGGATGAGCTGAGCCCTGGGGCTGCGCCCCAGACCCCCTGCGGGGGCTCCGCCCCCGGACCCCCGTTTCGCGCCTGAACGGCGCTCGTCCTCAAACTCCCCCAAGGCCTTAAGGGCCAGGGGGACCCCCACGACAGGCTGGGAATGCCTGCGAGGGCACCCTGCTAGGGGCGCGGGGAACTGCGCGAGCAACCACGCACGGTCCGCAGCCGAAGCGCCACCCACCATGTCCCACTCATCACCCGCCGGAGCCGACCCCACCCACCCCCGGCGGGTTTAGGGAAGGGGCGGGGAGGGGCCTCCCGGGGTCTGAGGCGGAGCCCCAGCGCACCCCGCCGAACCGCACCGCACCCCATCCCGCCGCCCAGGGCTACCGTGGACCGCATGGCAGAAGAGGCAGAAGAGCTGGACGACCGGGCGCAGGCCGTGCTCCGGATGGAGGCCCGCGCCTGGCCCACCCCCGGTGCCAAGGAGCGGGCCATCAGGGAGGAGCTCGGGGTCTCACCCACGCGCTACTACCAGCTCCTCAACGCCCTCCTGGACGACACCCGCGCCCTCGCCCACGCCCCCGTGACCGTCAACCGCCTCCGCCGGGCCAGGGACGAACAGCGCGACCGCCGCTGACCGCACGCGCCGTTGCGCCATACGTGCACCCACCCCGCCCCGCCCGGACCCCGATAGGGTCGGCCGCATGGGAAGCCAACCGCAACCCCTGCCGACCCCCGCCACCCAGCTCGGCCGCGACGGCCTCGCCGCGATCGTGGCCCGCCCGGAGCGCGCCGTCGTCGCGATCGACTTCGACGGCACGCTCGCCGAGATCGTCGCCGACCCCGAGCAGGCCCGGGCCCACCCCGACGCCGTACCCGCACTGGTCGCGCTGGCCCCGCACGTCGCATCCGTCGCCGTCGTCACCGGCCGGCCGGCCGGGGTCGCGGTCCGCTACGGGGGCTTCGCGGGGGTAGGAGGCCTTGAGCACCTCGTGGTCCTGGGCCACTACGGCGCCGAGCGCTGGGACGCGGTCACCGGCACCGTCCATACCCCCGCCGCCCACCCCGGCGTGGCCGCGGCCCGCGCGGAACTCCCCGGAGTTCTCGACACGCACGGCGCCTGGCGCGGCACGTGGATCGAGGAGAAGGGCCAGGCCGTCGCGGTCCACACCCGCCGGGCGCAGGACCCCGAGGCCGCCTTCGAGGCCCTGCGCACCCCGCTCGCCGACCTGGCCACCCACCACGGCCTGGTGCTCGAACCCGGCCGCCTGGTACTGGAGTTGAGGCCCCCGGGCATGGACAAGGGGGTGGCGCTCGCCGCGTACGTACACGAGGTGGGAGCCGAGTCGGTCCTGTACGCGGGCGACGACCTGGGCGACCTCCCCGCGTTCGCCGCCGTGGAAAAACTCCGCTCGGACGGCATGCCGGGGCTGCTGGTGGCCGCGGACACGGTGATTCCCGAACTGGCCGAAAGGGCCGACCTGTTGCTGAACGGCCCGGCGTCGGTGACGAAGTTCCTGAGGGCCCTGGCCTCGCACATGTAGCCCGGGCCGGGGGAGGGCTGGGGCGTGTCCGGGTGGGCCGCCCCAGCCCCCCCGGTAGTCCCCTCCCCGCCCCTTCCCGCAACCCTCCGGGGGTCTGGGGCGCAGCCCCAGGAGCCGAACCACCCAACCCCGCACGGGCGGGCCGGTGGGCAAACGCCGCCCTCACCCCCCCAGCGCCTCCAACTGCGCCAAGAACCACCGCCGAGGCGGCAACGCGGTACCCGCCGCAGCCAGCCGCTTGGTGCGTTCCGCCCGCTCCTCCTCCGCCATGGACAGCCCCGCGTGCAACGCGGCGGCCGTCCCCGTGACGTCGTACGGGTTCACGACGATCGCATCCTCCCCCAGCTCCGCGAACGCCCCCGCCTCCCGCGAAAGCACCAGCACGCACCCCGAGTCGGACACCACCGGAACCTCCTTGGCGACGAGGTTCATGCCATCGCGGACGGGGTTGACGAGGGCGACGTCCGCGAGCCGGTAGGCGGCCAGCGACCGGGCGAAGTCGTCCTGGACATGAAGCACGACAGGAGTCCAACCGGCAGTCCCGTAAGCGGAGTTGATCTCATCGGCCACCCGCCCGACCTCCTCCGTGTACTCCCGGTACACCGCCAGATCCTGCCGGGAGGGATACGCGAAGGCGACGTGCACGACCCGTTCGCGCCACTCGGGGTGTGTGTCGAGCAGGTGCCGGTAGGCGAGCAGGCCCCGCACGATGTTCTTGGACAGCTCGGTGCGGTCGACCCGCACGATCGTCCGGCGGTCCGGCCCGATCTGCTCGCGCAGGGCGGCCATGCGCTGCTCGACGTCGGCCTCGTGCGAGCGCCGCCGCAGGAAGTCGCCGTCCGCGCCGAGCGGGTACACGGCGATGTCGGTCTCGCGAGCGGCAGGCTCCCCGGCCACCACCCCGTGCCGGAAGAAAACCCGCCCCTCCGCGCCCGGCGAGCCGACCACCTCGCCCTCGTCCGCCCCCAGCACCCCCGACACCGACGCCGCGAACGCGGAGGCCCACCGCCAGGTGAGGAAGCCCAGCCGGTCCGCGCCCAGCATCCCCCGCAACAGCTGCCGCGCGATGTCGTCCGGGAGCATCCGGAAGTAGTCCACCGGCGCCCACGGCGTGTGCGAGAAGTGGGCGATCCGCAGGTCGGGACGGAGCGAGCGGAGCATCCCCGGCACCAGGGCGAGGTGGTAGTCCTGCACCAGGACGCGCGCCCCGACCCCCGCCTCCGCCGCCAGCGCCGCGGCGAAGGCGCGGTTGTACGCCTCGTACGAGGCCCACTGCCGCCGGAACTCCGCGTCGAAGACCGGCTCCAGCGGTGTCTGGTACAGCATGTGCTGGACGAACCACAGCACCGAGTTCGCGATGCCGTTGTACGCGTCGGAGAAGACGGCCGGGTCGATGTCCAGCATCCGGACGCCCGTCTCACCCACGCCGCGTCGCACCGCCTCGCGGTCGCCGTCGCCGAGCGCCGCGCACACCCACACCGACTCCACGTCGGAGCCGATCGCGCTGAGCCCCGAGACGAGCCCGCCCCCGCCCCGCTTGGATTCGAGGGACCCGTCCTCCTTCAGGGCATACGAGACGGGGCCGCGATTCGACGCGACGAGTACCTGGGCCCTGGGGGCGGCGTGCGCGGTGACCATGTTGCGGAACCTAGCCCACCCCGCAACCCCTCAAACACCCGTACGCCCGCCCCCGGGAGCGGGATCCGGCCGTCCTACGCCGCCCGGTGCACCGCGTACTCCTCGATGTCCCGCATGGGCGGCCGCTCCTCGGTGTCGACGGCGTACGTGTGCGGTACGAAGCCGTGCTCACCGCGCTCGAACTGGGTCAGCTCGGGCCGTACGAGATGGCCCCGGGACAGCCTCAGCTGCGCGGTGCGGTAGATCGCGGCGGCCATCCGGCCGAGCGCCGGCCCGTCCTGGTGGCGGTGCCTGCGTACGCCCACGTCGACCTGGGCCAGCGCGTCGAGGCCCACCGTGTGCAGCGCGTCGACGAGCAGCGCGAGCTCCACTCCGTACCCGACGGGGAACGGCAGCCGCTCCAGGAGTGAGCGCCGGGCCGCGTACTCGCCGCCCAACGGCTGGACAATTCCGGCCAGTTGGGGCCAGTGGAGGTTGAGCAGCGGCCGCGCCACGAGCTCGGTGACCCGGCCCCCCTGGCTCGCCGTCTCCCCGAAGGGGCTGTCCGCTCCGAAGGGGCGGTCGTACATCGCCTTGACGAAGTCCACGTCCGGGTCGGTCAGGAGCGGCCCGACGATCCCGGAGACGAACCCCGCGTCGAAGTCCTTCAGGTCCGCGTCGATGAAGCACACGACGTCGCCGCTGGTCACGAGCAGCGAGCGCCACAGCACCTCGCCCTTGCCGGGCAGCGCGGGTATGCGGGGCAGGATCGCGTCCCGGTGGACGACCCGGGCGCCGGCCTTCGCCGCGACCTCGGCCGTACGGTCGGTGGAGCCGGAGTCGATCACCACGAGCTCGTCGACCAGGGGGACGGAATCGGTCATCAGCTCGCGCCGGATCGCGGCCACGATGTCACCGACGGTGGCCTCCTCGTCGAGGGCGGGCAGCACGACACTGACGGTCGTACCGGTGCGCTGTTTCGCGGCCAGGATCCGCTCGATCGGCCGCTCCGCCGCGGACCAGGAACGCCTGCTCAGCCAGCGTTCCACCTCTTCCAGCACGGTTCCTGGCCTCCTCGTGTGATCCATCTCGCGGTTCGGACGACTATCTCAACCGTCCCGGGCTTCGGTTACAGTCTTGAACAACGCGGATGACCGTCGCATGTCGGGGGTCGTCGTCACGCTGACAATCGAATACCGCTCATCCAGAGGGGCAGAGGGAAACGGCCCGTTGAAGCCCCGGCAACCCTCCAGTCGGTTCTCGTCGATCTCTACGATCCAAGACACGAGGCCACCGGCTAGGGAAGGTGCCAAATCCGTCTCATGGCGACGTTCGCCGTGAGGAAGATGAGGAGAAAGGGCCTCCCCTCCATGTCTGCACAGACTGTCGAAAACCGTACCTCTGCCGACAATGCCGTTGATCTCGGTCCGGCGTCCGGGCTTTCCTGCCGCGAGTGCGGCCAGCGTTTCGAACTTGGCCCGATCTTCGCCTGCGAACTGTGTTTCGGACCGCTCGAAGTGGCTTATGACCTGCCGCTCGGCGACCCCGAGGCGCTGCGCAAGCGGATCGAGGCGGGCCCCGAGAACATCTGGCGTTACGCGCCGCTGCTGCCCGTCCCCGCCGACGTCGCCGACAAGCCGAACCTGAACCCGGGCTTCACCAAGCTCGTCAAGGCCGAGAACCTGGCGCGCGAGCTGGGCGTCGAGCCCGGCAAGCTGTTCGTCAAGGACGACTCGGGCAACCCGACGCACTCCTTCAAGGACCGCGTCGTCGCCCAGGCCCTGGAGGCCGCCCGCGCCTTCGGCTTCACCACCCTCTCCTGCTCCTCCACCGGAAACCTCGCGGGCGCGGTCGGCGCCGCCGCCGCGCGGGCCGGCTTCCGCTCCTGCGTGTTCATCCCGCACGACCTGGAGCAGGGCAAGGTCGTCATGGCCGCGGTGTACGGCGGCGAGCTCGTCGGCATCGAGGGCAACTACGACGACGTGAACCGCTTCTGCTCCGAGCTCATCGGCGACCCGCTCGGCGAGGGCTGGGGCTTCGTCAACGTCAACCTGCGGCCGTACTACGGCGAGGGTTCCAAGACGCTGGCGTACGAGATCTGCGAGCAGCTCGGCTGGCAGCTGCCGGACCAGCTGGTCATCCCGATCGCCTCGGGCTCCCAGCTCACCAAGATCGACAAGGGCCTCCAGGAGCTGATCAAGCTCGGCCTCGTCGAGGACAAGCCGTACAAGATCTTCGGCGCGCAGGCCGAGGGCTGCTCCCCGGTGTCGACCGCCTTCAAGGCCGGGCACGACGTCGTACGCCCCCAGAAGCCGGACACCATCGCCAAGTCCCTCGCGATCGGCAACCCGGCGGACGGCCCGTACGTCCTGGACATCGCGCGCCGTACCGGCGGCGCGGTGGAGGACGTGAACGACGAGCAGATCGTCGACGCGATCAAGCTGCTCGCCCGGACCGAGGGCATCTTCGCGGAGACCGCGGGCGGTGTGACGGTCGGCGTCACCAAGAAGCTCATCGAGGCCGGTCTCATCGACCCGTCGCTCACCACGGTCGTGCTCAACACCGGTGACGGGCTCAAGACCCTGGACGCGGTGGCCGCCACGTCCCAGGCGACCGCGACCATCCGCCCGAGCCTGGACGCCTTCCGCGAGGCCGGCCTCGCCCACTGAGGCGCTGAGGCGCTGAGCCACGAGGCGGGCCTCGGCCCACTGAGCCACTGCTGAACGACTAGGAGCACCGAACCATGAGCGTGAACGTCCGCATCCCCACGATTCTCCGCACCTACACCGGTGGCCAGGCCGAGGTCGCCGCCGAGGGAGCCACCCTCGCCGAGGTCATCGCCGACCTGGAGAAGAACCACACCGGCATCGCCGCGCGCGTCCTGGACGACCAGGGCAAGCTGCGCCGCTTCGTCAACGTGTACGTCAACGACGACGACGTGCGCTTCGAGCAGGGCCTCCAGACGGCCACGCCCGAGGGCGCCGGCGTCTCGATCATCCCGGCGGTCGCGGGCGGCTGATCCGCCGTCTTCAACCGCCGTCTTCAACCGCGCGTTTAACTTCATCCGTACCCAGAGTTGAACCCAGAGTTGCCCTCTCCGCACGAGAAGCGGAGGGGGCAATTCAACATGGTTGAGCGGGGTACAGTTGGGGAAGCCCCTTCGCTTCGAATGCCAAGTGCATATGAGAACGCGACAACATGAGGTCAAAGTGTGTGTGTCCTTTGTGCCTTAAGTGCGCTTTGCCCGGCCCGACTTGCCCCGGAATGTTGAATTCACGGCATTCCGCTCTCCGAGTGTGCCCGGAATTCTCGTCCGATTGACCTGTTGCAGAGGGCAGTTGGGCAGATACATTCAGCCGCGGTCGACGCGTTCCGGCGCACACCCTCTCCTGTCGGAGGGTGGAGGTCTGACCCGGGTCCGCGAAGTGTGGTCCCGTGCAAGGGCCAGTAATAGGGGAGTTAGGCATGGCTCAGGGCACCGTCAAGTGGTTCAACGCGGAGAAGGGGTACGGCTTCATCGCGGTCGACGGTGGTGCGGATGTTTTCGTCCACTACAGTGCGATCCAGATGGACGGTTACCGCACCCTTGAAGAAGGTCAGCGAGTCGAGTTCGAGATCTCGCAGGGCCAGAAGGGTCCGCAGGCGGACATGGTCAAGCTCGCCGTCTGATCTCGGCGCGATCGGCCACCGACGCACTCACGCGTGAAGGGGGCTGCCCAAAAGGGTGGCCCCCTTCACGCGTTCCTGCATCCCCCCGTGGCCGCTGCCCGGTGGTTCCCTGCTGGGGCTCCGCCCCAGACCCCGTTCGCGCCTTAAGGGCGCTCGTCCTCAAACGCCGGACGGGCTGGGGATGCCGGTGCCGGCCAGCATCGAGCTTTTAGGGGCGCGGGGCTGTGACACGTGCGGCTCCGCCGCGTGGGCGCGACCAAGGGGATGCCGGGTGCCCTACAGGGGCGCGGGGAACTGCGCGACCAGCCACGCACGACCCGCAGGTCGAAGGGGGTTAAGGGGCGCGAGGCTGCGACATTGTGCGGCTCCGCCGCGTGGGCGCGACCAGCCACGTACGACCCGCGGACGAAACGGACGGCCCTCCGCAGGAGCCGGGGTGTGGGGGCGGAGCCCCCGCCGGCGCCGGGGGACGGGACAGCACCGGTAAGTGGAGGGGTCCGGTTCAAGAGACTCGCTTGCACTCGCAGGTGCCGAGTGCTAATCATTGGGCTTAGCACTCTCCCAGTGAGAGTGACAGAACTTGGATCGGGTCAGTGAGGCCCGCAGACCGCGTGGGGCAAGGAACCACAAGGGCTGCAGGCCGTCCGTCGCGGGCGCCGGCGCGATCCACGAAGAACGCCACCCCTGTCCGGGAGGACCACTTCACATGGCCAAGATCATCGCGTTCGACGAGGAGGCACGGCGCGGTCTCGAGCGCGGGATGAACCAGCTCGCCGACGCCGTCAAGGTCACCCTCGGCCCCAAGGGCCGCAACGTCGTCCTCGAGAAGAAGTGGGGCGCCCCCACGATCACCAACGATGGTGTTTCCATCGCCAAGGAGATCGAGCTCGAGGACCCGTACGAGAAGATCGGCGCCGAGCTGGTCAAGGAAGTCGCCAAGAAGACGGACGACGTCGCCGGTGACGGTACGACCACCGCGACCGTCCTGGCCCAGGCCCTGGTGCGCGAGGGTCTGCGCAACGTGGCCGCCGGCGCCAACCCGATGGCCCTGAAGCGCGGCATCGAGAAGGCCGTCGAGGCCGTCTCCGCCGCCCTCCTTGAGCAGGCCAAGGATGTCGAGACCAAGGAGCAGATCGCTTCTACGGCCTCCATCTCCGCCGCCGACACCCAGATCGGCGAGCTCATCGCCGAGGCCATGGACAAGGTCGGCAAGGAAGGCGTCATCACCGTCGAGGAGTCGCAGACCTTCGGTCTTGAGCTTGAGCTCACCGAGGGCATGCGCTTCGACAAGGGCTACATCTCGGCGTACTTCGCCACCGACATGGAGCGTATGGAGGCGTCGCTCGACGACCCGTACATCCTGATCGTCAACTCGAAGATCAGCTCGGTCAAGGACCTGCTGCCGCTCCTTGAGAAGGTCATGCAGTCCGGCAAGCCGCTGCTGATCATCGCCGAGGACGTCGAGGGCGAGGCCCTGTCGACCCTGGTCGTCAACAAGATCCGTGGCACCTTCAAGTCCGTCGCCGTCAAGGCCCCGGGCTTCGGTGACCGCCGCAAGGCCATGCTCGGTGACATCGCCATCCTCACGGGCGGCACGGTCATCTCCGAGGAGGTCGGCCTCAAGCTGGAGAACGCCGGTCTCGACCTGCTCGGCCGCGCCCGCAAGGTCGTCATCACCAAGGACGAGACGACGATCGTCGACGGCTCCGGTGACAGCGACCAGGTCCAGGGCCGCGTCAACCAGATCCGCGCCGAGATCGAGAACTCGGACAGCGACTACGACCGCGAGAAGCTGCAGGAGCGCCTGGCGAAGCTCGCCGGCGGTGTTGCGGTCATCAAGGCCGGTGCCGCGACCGAGGTCGAGCTCAAGGAGCGCAAGCACCGCATCGAGGACGCCGTTCGCAACGCGAAGGCGGCCGTCGAGGAGGGCATCGTCGCCGGTGGTGGCGTGGCCCTGCTCCAGGCCTCCGCGGTGTTCGAGAAGCTTGAGCTCGAAGGTGACGAGGCGACCGGCGCCAATGCCGTGAAGCTCGCCCTTGAGGCCCCGCTGAAGCAGATCGCCGTCAACGGTGGTCTCGAAGGCGGCGTCGTCGTGGAGAAGGTGCGCAACCTGGCCGTCGGCCACGGTCTGAACGCCGCCACGGGCGAGTACGTCGACATGATCGCCGAAGGCATCATCGACCCGGCGAAGGTGACGCGCTCTGCCCTGCAGAACGCCGCCTCCATCGCCGCGCTGTTCCTGACCACCGAGGCCGTCATCGCCGACAAGCCGGAGAAGGCCGCTGCCGGCGGCGCTCCGGGCGGCATGCCGGGCGGTGACATGGACTTCTGAGCCCCGGCTCGGTAGCTCCTGGCAGTACGCCGAGGGCGGCATCCCCATCACGGGGGTGCCGCCCTCGGGCGTTTCCCGAACCAGACCGCGAGCGAGCGGTTATGTCGATCCGTACCCCACATTGGCCTGTTTCCGCCGCTCTTTGCGAGGGGACGCCTGGGAACCGCAACTACCGATAGTTAGAGTTGCGTTGCAGGTGAGAACAGTGCTGTACGGGGAGGGTGTTTTGCCACCAAACGGGGGTGGGGCGGCGGCGGAGTCGTCGTCTTGGCCGTTCAACGCGCTCGGCGTGGCGCAGGCGGCCGCGGGGGACGTGGTCACCGAGCTGACGTCGTTCACGAAGTTCCAGCAGCGCGTGGATGAACTGATCCGGAACCTCAAGGGCTCTCCGGCCGGACCGGGCGAGGTGGGCCAAGAGCGGCTCGCCCGCGACCAGTTCGGGGGCGGGGGCGGCGCGTTCGCCGAAGCCTCGGGTCTGTTCACCTCGTACGAGACGGTGATCGCCGAGTTGGAGAGCCTGTCCAAGTTGCTGTCGGACTCCATCGAGGGCATGGGCATCGCGGTGCTGGCTTCACACAAGGGCTACCAGAACATCGACGCGGAGATCCGCCAGCGCATGGCGGCGATCGCCGTGGAGACCAAGAAGCACTACGGCGGCGACTACGACCCCGGACATGCCAAGCCGGAGACGCATCCGGAAAGCGGTGCGAACCAGCCGAACCAGCCGAACCAGCCGAACCAGCCGAGCCAGCCGGACAAGCCGAGCCAGTCGCCCTCGGGCGGCGACGCCGGAGGGACGATCTGATGGGCGGCAAGGGGAACGCCGGTGGCAGCACGCCGTTCGAGGGCATGAGCCACGAAGCCATGCTGGCCTGGCTGGACCAGGCGAACAGCGGCACCGTGCAGGGGGCCGCCGACCGGCTGGCGGCGGCGGCCAAGGAGATCCGGAAGATCGCGGACGACCTGAAGGTCCGCCCGCAGTGGGTGGAGTGGAAGGGCGCGGGCGCGGACGCGTTCCGCACCTGGAGCGCGGACCTGGCCAACGCCACGCTGAGACTGGGCGACTTCAGCGAGGGCTCGTCGACATGGCTGGGCCACGCCTCCGACGCGATCGCCTCGGCCCAGGTCGCCATCCCCCGCGACCAGGCGGGCGCACAAGGAAACCTGGACGCGGCCCAGAAGGCGCACAACGACCCGGACGCGGCGGCAATAAGCAAGAAGTCGGCGGGCGAGCTGGCGGCACTGGCGGCGGACAAGGAGAAGGTGCGTCAGGAGGCCGTCGCACAGATGCGGAAGCTGGGGCAGGCGTACCAGCAGTCTGCGACGCAGATGAATGGCTTGGAGCGGCCTAAGTTTCCGCCGCCGCCGCAGGCGATCGCGCCGGAAGCGTATGACTCGCACAACGGCAGCGTGTACGAGCCGGACGCCAGTGGTACGGCTGCGGGTGCTTCCTCGCGCGGGCGCATCTCCCTGGAGCACCCGGCGCAGGCCCAAGCTTCTGCTTCTGGCGCCCCCGGCCCTGGCCCTGGAGCCCGTACGGATCTCGTCTCCCCTGCGCACCCCGCATCGGGGGACGCTCAGCAGCCCGCGAAGCTGGACATCGACTCGGTGGCCACGTTGCCGCAGACAGCACCGACACCGAGCCCTGCCGGGAGCATGCCGAGCCCGGCTCCGACCAACAGCGGTGACTTGTCGGTAGTACGCATGCCGCCGTCGGCTCTCGGCGGCGGGCTGAGCGTGCCTCCAGGCCCAACGGGCCCGGGGCGGCCTGTGGCTGGGGAGAGTCCTCTGACGCAACCTGGGCAGACCGGGTCTGGGCGCAGCCCTGTTCGCATGCCGGACAGCAGCCCCGGCATCACCGGCGGTCGTCCCGTGCCCGCACCTTCGGGTCGACCAGGTGGCAGCATCCCCAGGGGAACCGTCGTGGGGGCCGGGGAAGCAGCAGGCCACGGTGCAGCGGGGCCTGCCACAGGAGCAGGCCCCGCCGGGCAGATGACGGGTCGGCCAGCAGCGGGTTTTGGCCCGACGGGAGCGGCGTCCGGCAGGCCAGGAGCGGCTCCTGGCCGCCGTTTTCCGTACGCGAGTGGCGGGGTGAGCGGCGGCAGCGCGCAGCAGTCGGGGCGAGCCGGCGGTCCCTCTTCCGCGTCGGCAGGTGCCGGTGCGGAGCGAGGAGGCATCTCGGGCGGGAGGCCGGTTGGTGCGGCTCCGGGCGGTGCCCGTGGTGGCACGACACCCCGGGACTCCCAAAAGGCGCGCCCACGGCGTGAAGGGGCCGCCGGCTACCTCACCGAGGACGAAGAGACGTGGCGGCAGGGCGCCGGGCGTGCTGTGCCGCCGGTCATCGACTGATGCGTTCAGGAAAGGCGCGAGGGAATCCCATGCCAAGGAGCAGTGTTGGGCGCAGGCGCGGGCCCGCTGCGGTGTCGGCGTTGTGCGGCCTGTTGCTGGTGGGTGCCGCGGCCGTACCGGCCCGGGCGGAGTCGACACGCGAGAAGCAGTGGTTTCTCGATGCCATGAAGGCCGACGAGATGTGGCGGACCAGCACGGGCAAAGGCATCACTGTCGCCGTGATCGACACAGGCGTCGACCCGAGCATTCCTGATCTGGCCGGGCAAGTTCTGCCGGGTAAGGACCTCTCAGAGGGCCAGCCGGGGGACGAGCACACAGACTATCTGGGTCACGGCACCGGCATGGCCGGGCTGATCGCGGGAACGGGAGCTGCCCATGGCGGAAGCGGTGCTTTCGGCCTGGCCCCAGGCGCAAAGATCCTCCCGATCCGCATGCCCAAGGCGGGTACTGCCGCCAACCAGGCCGAAGGAAACAAGCGCTTCAATGGGGTTGCTCCCCAGGCGATCCGCTACGCAGCTGACCAGAACGCCAAGGTCATCAACATTTCCATGGGCGTAAGTGAAGGCTCGCCACAGCTCACCGAGGCAGTGAAATACGCATTGGACAAAGGCTCGTTGGTCTTCGCGTCCGTGGGGAACAGCGGCAATGTGGACAATGAAGTCGACTACCCCGGCGCCACACCAGGTGTGGTCGGAGTGTCTGCGGTGGGCCGGGACCTTCGCAAGACCGCCGAGTCTGAATACGGCCCCCAGGTTGATCTGGCCGCGCCCGGCGACGACATGGTGCACGCCTGCAAGAGCGAGACCAACTTGTGCAGATCACACGGCACAAGCGACGCCACCGCCCTAGCCTCCGCCTCCGCCGCCCTGATCTGGTCCAAGCACCCGAACTGGACCAACAACCAGGTCCTGCGGGTCATGCTCAACACAGTCGGCGCCCCCACAGATGGCGCCAAGCGCAACGATTCGATCGGCTACGGGATCGTCCGCCCCCGCGTCGCCCTGGAAAACCCCGGTGACCCCGGCCCCGCCGATGTATACCCCCTGCCCGATCTCACCCCGCCAGCTGCGCCCCCCGCGTCGAAGCCCAAGGGGAGCTCCACCGAGAGCCCCGCCGGGCACGAGGCGCCCCCGGCGGCAGAAGGCAGCGAAAGCAAGGCATCAACTTACGCACTGCCCCTGGGAATTGGCGCCTTGGCGCTCACCGGCACGCTCCTCGGCCTCTGGTTCCTTCGCGCCCGTCGCCGCCGAGCGGCAGCCGCCCGGGCTCAAGTCGCCGCACAGAGCCAGGGGTTGGGGTGGCCGGGGCATGAAGGCGCCGATCGTACGAGGAGTTTCTGAGATGGCATGGGATGAGTGGGAGCAGTTAAAAACCGACGCGGTGGTGCGGCGTCAGAATCAGATGCGGCTGGACGGTGCGGGCGGTGGCGCAAGCGGCGGCGCGGACGGTCTGAGGACGAATGGCTCGGGGAAAGCGGCGGCGGTCAAGGCGTTGCGGGAAATACGGCACGAGACGGACAAGGCCGGTCGCCAAACCGAAGAGGGCTCGGCATCGGTCTCCCGGGCGTTCTCGGTCTGGGCGTTCGGTTCTGCGTTGGGGGACGCGCAGAACGAATGGGACCAGCAGGTCGAGAACTTGAAGGGCCGTCTGGCAACTGATCAGGCGGCACTGGAGCAGACCAAGCAGGACTTCAAGTACATCGACCACGGAGTGAAGAGCCGGGTCGCGCAGATACACACCGCGCCTGTCCCGCGGCACGAGGTCTAGGAGACGGGGACGAGCATGCTCACATATCAGGATGTGGTCACTGCCCGCATAGGTGCGCTGACGGATCTTGCCCAGGGCTGGGACGACATGGCCGACCAGTTCACCAGACCGGAGAGCCTGTACAAGGCCCAGGTGGAACGCGTCGCGAAGGACGGGGGCTGGGTCGGCGAAAGCGCCGACGCGGCTGCGGGGCAATTTGCCGCGACGCGGAAGCAGTTCGCCGATGCCCAGGTGGAAGCGCATGGCCAGTTCGCCCAGCGGATCAGCCACGTGCAGGATCTCGTCGAGCAGGCGCAGCGGACAAGACCCTGAAGCTGTCCAACAAGATCGACGATCTCGCGTACTTCGATGACACGAAACACAAGGACGCGTACCTGCGTATCAATGGCGGTCTGTCCGACTCGCTGGCGACCGCGACGCGTGTCCCGGAGTTCAAGGACGCCTCCGGCAAGCGATTGCAGTTCGGGACATCGGCATACAACCTTGAGTTCGGCTTCTGGCAGAACAGCAAAGATGCACAGTTCTATAACCGGTGGCGCGATGCGCTGCGGGAGCATGGCGATGACGAGTATGGCCTCGAAGTAGCGCACGACCAGGTGAAGGTGGGGCCAGGGCAGGGTCAGAAAGTACGGGGATATCAGAGCCTGGCCACCCTGATGCAGCAAGGCCACGGATACTCGCCGCAGTTCGTTGCAGACGTTACCGACGACATGATCGCAATGGAGAAGAAGGA
Organism: Streptomyces sp. NBC_00212; assembly: GCF_045206365.1. Lineage (NCBI taxonomy): Bacteria > Bacillati > Actinomycetota > Actinomycetes > Kitasatosporales > Streptomycetaceae > Streptomyces > Streptomyces sp. NBC_00212. The sequence continues at coordinate 3,971,714 of NZ_CP108115.1, read as the reverse complement.
TCCGAACGTCTGGGATCTGTATGGTCATTTCGATAACAAGAATGGTGGCGGTTGGTTCGCGAACGACCCCGTCGATGCCGCGCTCGGCGTTATGTCTCACGACGCGGAAGGCGCTGCTGGGTACCTCGACCCGGGCACGGAAGATGGTAAGAAGCGCTTTGACTATCTGCTGGGCCACGGTGAAGGCAGCCGCGATTGGGATGTCATTAACACCAGTAATTGGGACAGCCAAGGCGCGAAGGCTGAAACACATGGTCCCGATATACCCGACGTCGACAACCGCAAAGGCTTGGGGGATGCCTTGACCGCAGGGGCAACCGGCATCGATCCCTCCGGGCCGCCCCACGCTCTCACAACTCATTCGGGTGTCAACAATCGTATATTCGAGCACTCGCTGGATTTTTTGTCCAAACAGGGCAATGATGTGCCGGCCTCCCTTCGGGATGACTTGGCAAAGATCATGACCAACTATGGGGATAAGGTGTACGCCACGATGAGTGACCCAAGTGGGCATACGCCACTAAATCAGGGGCAGGTCATGGAGATGACTAAACAAATCTCCAGGAGTGAGGAATCCTATGGGATGCTCCATGAGGGTATGAACCATGCCATTGTCGGCAGTTTCTATGACCGAAGCAGAAGGCCGGAAGACACGCTGGATGCGGCGGGATATGCGATTGGGTTCATGGAGGAGGGGCGCTATAACGCTCTCAAGGGTGACCAACATGACTACACATGGGACAAGGCCTGGAGCTACCACGCTTCGGGGGCGATACTTAACTTCATTCCCGGAATTGGTGACATCGCACAGCGCGGCGCCGACGCAGTCACCAGCGCATGGATCATGGACGAGCAGAAGCACCAGGCAGACAAATTGACCAACGACAACCAGCAGACATACACAATGCGACAGTACCAGCTCAATGCGCTCGCGGATCAGTGGTACAAAGTTAATTCGACCTGGGCGACTGGCGAGACCGGTTATTCGGCAAGTGAGGGGATTTACAAGAAGATAGCGGCGGCCGCCGACCATGGAAACTCCATGGCAGACGGTATTGCGGGAACTCATTGATGAGAACCGCATATAAAACCCTACTGGCTGTGGTCGCCCTTGTGCTGGTGGTGTCAGGATGTAGCAAGGGTATCGACATGCCGAAATCATTCTGCGACGTTGCGGTGCGGGGTGACTCCCTGGCCCCGCTGTTGCCCAGTGAGGGGGAAGTGGCGGTGTCGAAGGGTGAACTGCGCGACGTAATCTGTAATCTGAGCGTCGACGGAATTCAAACTCTAAACGTCCGGATCTCCAAGATTGATAAGCAATTGCCAGCCGAGGATTGGGCGAATGCGATTTCAGAGTTCGCGCAGGCTGGCCGCCGTAGGACGGCCTTCCCGGGGATCGCCGTAATTGGAGCGAATGGAGCCCTCATTACGGCTAATTGTGGATCACCTGCCGCCTATGTGCAATTTGATGTTAAATTGACTGGTAAGCAGGTCCAAAGTTCCGAAGCAGGGGCAAAGAAGGTCCAAGCGTTCCTTGAGGACTTTGTACCCAACGTTACGAAGAAGCTTGGCTGTACGGGGTGATGGTCGGAGAATTCAATGCCGCGGGATTGACTCGCCTGCGTACGAGGCTGTGGCTGACGGCGTGGCGCCCATCGAGCAGTGCCGCCTGGTCGGACCGGATGGTGGGCGGACCCTCAAGATCTCCGCGTACTACGGCCCGTACCAGCAGTCCCCCCGGGATCCCCAGGGCAACCCGTTCTTGTACCTCGGGCCTCGGGGCAACGAGGACGGCTCAGCATGGACGACCGCGTCCTGCCCGACGGGTGAGGCGCTGTTCACCGTCGAAGCACTCTCCTCCGCAGACCACGACCGCGCAGCGGTCCGCAAGGCTCTGAGCACCTTCGCCGCGGAGTCGGCCAAGCGGCACGGCTGTGCAACGCCTGCCGAACCGGTCAGTGATGACGACCGAACCTGGAGGGGATGAGTTCTATGCGAGCCGCCGCCGCTCTCACCCGCTGAGAGGGAGAGCGGCGGTGCGGTGACATGGACTTCTGAGCCCCCGCTCTGCGCTGTCCCGAACCCTGGAGGTACGGAGAATACGAAGGTCAAAAGTAGTGCTGGCTCCATGGTGCGGGGCCTGTGGGGCGGGCAGAATTTGTGATTGGACGGGGGCGCGGACCGGCCCAACCGGCAAGTAAACGACGCCCATGACGCAGACGCACATGACGCCACATGACGCACCATCGGGGGAGTTCCATGAGCACCACACGACTGCGGATCCGCACCATCGCGGCCGTGAGCCTCACCGCCCTGGCGGTCGGCGCGCTGGGTGCGTGCGGGCCGCTGGACGACAAGACGTTCAAGGACGACGCGACCGTCAAGGACAAGATCACCGCAGTACGGATCGACGGTAACTCGGACGGCTTCCGCATACGCGGCAAAAAGGGCCTCACCAAGGCGGCCGTGCACCGGGAGGTCAACTACCGGGGCAAGTCCAAGCCGGAGGGCACCACTTACCGGGTCGAGAACGGCGTGCTGGTGCTCGGGGGTTGCTCCGGCCACTGCTCGGTGGACTACACGGTGGACGTCCCCGCCGGCATCCCGGTCACGGGCTCGACCGAAGCGGGCGCGCTGAGCCTGTCGTCGGTCGGCGAGGTGAAGGTGTCCACGACCGACGGCGGGGTGAAGGTGCACGACGCCACGGGTCCGGTCGACATCCGCACCACCAACGGCTCGATCGACGCCAACGGCCTGAAGGGCACGGCCACTACGGCCCGAGCGTCCAACGGCTCGATCTCCCTGACCCCGGCCACGGTGCAGAACGTCTCGGCCCAGACCACCAACGGCAGCATCACGCTGACCGCCCCGTCCGCCCAGTACCAGGTCGCGGCCCAGACCCAGAGCGGCCACAAGAAGCTCGGCATACCCGATACCGCGTCCGCCGCCCACCACCTGAACCTGACCACGAGCAACGGCGACATATCGGTGAAGTCCGCCAAGTAGGCATCAAGTAGCCGCCAAGGCGCCGCCAAGTGGTCTACATGGCACGGCACTTGGACCTTCGGGCCAGTGAGCGTGATGGCCTTCACGCGGAAACGGTGACAGGGGGTTGTCGCGGACGGCTGCGACTGTCGATGGCATGACGATCACAGATGAGGACTGCCTCCCCGAGACCTTGGCGTTCAACGAGCAATTCGAGGCCGCGGCCGCGAGCCGTCCAGCTCGCGGGCAGGCGCCGAGTGCAGCCGCGCTGGCGCTCCTGCGGCGCAACCGGCTCGGCGGCGACGCGCCACCGGTACGGCTGCCGTACGGCCAAGACCGTGTCATTGAGGGCGGAGTGAAGGTACGGGTCTTCGTGCCCGACCAGGTCGACGGGGTGTATCTGCACATCCACGGAGGGGGGTGGGCGTTCGGGTCTGCGGACGGGCAGGACGAGCGGCTCTGGCGGCTCGCCGAGGAGGCGCGGCTGGCCGTGGTGAGCGTGGACTACCGTCTCGCGCCGGAGCACCCGTTCCCTGCCGGGCCCGACGATTGCGAAGCCGCTGCCCGGTGGCTGGTGAACTACGCTGCGGCCGAGTTCGGTACCAAACGGCTGCTGATCGGAGGTGAATCGGCCGGTGCCCACCTCAGCGTCGTGACGCTGCTGCGCCTGCGCGACCGGCACGGCATGGCGGGCGCGTTCCGGGCGGCGCATCTGCTCTTCGGCCCCTACGACCTGTCGATGACACCGAGCCAGCGATCATTTGGCGCGAGGCGGCTGTTGAGCAATACCGACTCGCTTCGGGGCAGCTATGAGCTGTTCACGCCAGGGATGGGGGAGGAGCAGCGCCGCAGAGCGGAGGTCTCGCCCCTGTTCGCGGACTTGGCGGGGCTGCCGCCCGCCCGGATCGTCGTCGGCACCGAGGATCCGCTGCTGGACGACTCACTGTTCCTTGCCGCACGGTGGGAGGCGGCGGGCGCGCCGGTGCAGCTGGGTGTTGTCGCCGGCGCGATGCACGGCTTCACCCTGTTCCCTCTGACCATCACCGAGCGGGAACTGCGCCGTGAGCGGGACTTCCTGGCCTCGGCGTGACGGTGGCGTCAGCGGTATGGACCTCTAGAGCGCGTAGTCCTTCAGCTTCTCGGTTTCCAGGGTGATGTTCACCGGGTGGGGTAGTTGGACGGTCGCGCCGTAGGGGTGGGAGACGGTCTGCGTGTACGTGTTTCCGCGCGGGTCGCTGTGGACGACGAGGGTGTTGGCGTCGCGGTCGATGAGGAGGTAAACGGGAAGACCGGCCTCGGCGTAGCCGTCGCGCTTTTCGACGCGGTCGCGGCGGTCCGTGCCGGAGTCGTGGGAGGTGACCTCCACGACCATGAGGACGCCGGCGGGGTCAGCCCATTCGCCCTGCCCGGCGAAATGGCCCACCGGTCCGAGTGAGCCGTGCGGCTTGGCGCGGCCCTTGCGGTACGCCCCGACTTTCAGGCCCTGCTCGGGGTGCAGGTCCAGGTCGGGTCGGGCCTGCATGCACTGACGGAGCAGCCACATGAAGATGGTGACGTGGTCGCCGTCCGGCACGGGCTTGACCTCTAGCTTTCCGTTGATGAACTCAAGAGTCACCGTCTCGGGAGCGTGGCGAGCGAGCTCCTCGAAGTCCTCGACGGACATCTGGGGGTGCTCGGCTGTGCTGGGGGTCATGGCGTCGCCTCCTCCCCTACATCGTGCCCCGCCACGTGCGCGAATGGGCTGCATGGTCACGCGGGAGTCCTCTCGGCCCGGCGCGTCGCTGCCGCGCGGGCTTCTGCGGCGTGGGCGCGGACCTTTTCGGAGGGGAGTCGGGAGGCGGGTGGCCGGGGGGTGGGTTCGCCCCGGCACGGGCCGCATTCGCCGCCCAGCAGGGCCTCCGGGCGGCCCGGAGTGCCGCACTTCGCGCACTCCAGGACGCGCAAGGCAGGGCGTGCCGACGCACGCTCCGGGGGCAGCTTGCCGATGAGGCGGGTGCGGGTGAGGGCGGCGGCGCTGTAGACCGGGGTCGGGAGCCCGGTGGTCAGGGCGCGCAGTACGTCCTGGTCCGTCGCGCCGCGCTCGAACCAGGCCACCACCAGTGGCTCCAGGTCCGAGCAGTCCCGCGCGGAGAGGGAGAGCGCTGGTGCGGTACGTCCCAGGGCGGCCAGCAGGGTGAACGCCCGGCTGCAGGTGGGGTGTTGAGCGGTAACGGGCCCGGGGGAGGGGGAGGGCGGGGGCGGGGGCGGGGGCGGGGGTGAGGGGGACGCGTCGTCGACACACCCTCGGGTGAATTCCGCCCACCAAGCGTCGTCCCTCGCCGTCCGCGAGAACCAGGTGCGGGTCACCCAGCGCGCACTGTCTGAGCCGAGCAGGTGTTCCCGCCCCCGGCGCAAGTGGCCCGCGCTCACCAGGCGTTGGAGTGCGGTGCGCAAGGCGCACTGGCCGTACGGCAGCACCTTGGCCAGCGTTTTTACGGAGATGTCCGCGCCTTCCGGGAGCCGGTCGACGTATGCGGCGACGGCGGCCTCGCGGGGCGGAAGGTGCGAGAAGTCGTTGTTCGTGCGGGCCAGTTGGCCGGGTACGCACCGCTTTCCGTAGCCCGGGTTGGCCATCGGATGCGGGTCTGGGTGCGCGGCGGGGGGTACGGCACTAAAGTGGCTGTCAGCCATCGGATCGCCTGTTTCGATCGTGGTGGTCACACCGCCGGATCGCTCGTAACGATCTTGGCGTCGGCCCCCGGAGGTGTTTGCGCGCCCCGGGGGCTTTTTGTTGTCTCGGACGCTAAAGGGTCGTCACCCTCCGTGGCAAGTCGAACGCGGAAAGTACGAATTCTTTGTGCGGCGCGCCCAACTGGCAGGGAGGGCGGGTGGGTTGAGGCCCTCCGCCCATTCGATTTCAAACACGGCTCGCGGCTCGCCGCCTGAGCTCCGGGGTGTGCGCGACGCCCTGCCCGGGCCGCATGTATTGCCTGCATCGCCGAAGTTCGCCAAATAGCAGACGGGGCCCGGGGCTTGAGCGCCCGGACCCCTTACGCCTTCTACGCCTTTTACGCCTTCAGTGCGACGACCCCATCACCACGAGGCCGACGATTACCCCGATGGCCGTGACCACGATCAGTACGCGGCCCACCGGGTTCGCGGGGTTGTACTCGTACCGGTTGGTGCCGAACCCGCTCTTACGGAAAACGGGTTCGTCGTCCCGGTCCCTCACGCGCGTACGTCCTCCACGAACGCCGCCCAGGCTGCGGCCGGGAAGACCAGCACGGGGCCGTCCGGGTTCTTCGAATCCCGGACGGGGACGATGTGGGGGAAGTCGTCCGAGACTTCGAGGCAGTTCCCGCCGCTGCCGTCGCTGTACGTGGACTTGCGCCAGTGACCCACCTCCAGGCAGTTGCCGCCGTCCCCGCCGCTGTAGCTGGACTTGTGCCAACTTGCCTTGCTCAGGTCGTACTCAGGGCTGATCTTCATGGGCGTAATCCTCCGCCACTGATTCGATCAGGGCCAGGGATTGTTGTGGTGACAGTGCGCTGGCCCCAAGTAGATCGTATGCCAGTTCGTGGCGGGTGACGGTGGCTGGGTCGTCCTCCAGGCGCCCTGTTCCTGGGCCTTCGAAGTAGGCGAGCGGGGGTGCATCTTCAAACCCCATCAGTTTCAGTGCGCCGCCCATCGACGCATGCCCACCCGCCGAAAACGGCAGCACCTGCACGATGATCCGGTGCCGGATGCCGAGGGCTGCCACATGGGCCAGGGCTTCGGCCATCACCGCTGCTCCGCCCACCTCCCTGCGCAGTACTGCTTCATCAAGTACCGCCCACATCAAGGGCGTTGTTGGATCGGCCAGGAGGTGGGCGCGGTCCAGTCGGGCTGTCACCAGGTCGTCGATGACGGGGTCCGGGGCCGTGGGCTGGTAGGCGCGGAACACGGCCCGCGCGTAGGCCTCCGTTTGCAGCAGACCCGGGATGAGAAGCGGCGCGTACTCCCGAATCGTCGTCGCGACCGCCTCCGCCTCCGCTGCCTCGGCGAAGTGGTCCGGGTACTTGGACTTCGCGGCGGCGACGCAGTTGCGGGTGAAGAAGCCGTCCGTGCCCAGGATTTGGTCGATCTGGCGGGCGTATTCGAGGTGCATGCGGCGGGTGCCCGATTCGAGCTGGCCGATGAAGGAGCCGGAGACGAAGAGGGGCTGGCCGAGTTCGTCCTGGGTGAGGCCGGACTTTTCGCGGGCGAAGCGGAGTTCGGCGCCGAGGAAGGTGCGGGGGGAGGCGGACGGGTCGAGGTCCTTGGGGCCTGGCATGGGCAACTCCCTGGACATGCGGGGTTGTTGGGTCGCCGACAGTAGTCAGGCTAGCTGGATTCGGCCACGCTGGGTAAGGAAAGAAGGACACTCGGTATGCAGGAGGGCGAGGCAGATGGCGCTGACGGCTGTGGAGCGGGTACGGGCGGCGGAGAACGCCGTGGAGCAGTTGCGGGAGGAGCTGGCGCGGGCCGGGGTGGTGCTGCCGTCGCTGCGGATCGACCCACTGACCTGCTCGGGGCACGTCCTGTTCCCGCTGGTGGACCTGGGTCGCTGCAACCTGGACATGGCGCTGCGGCTGGTGGCCGTACTGTCCGGGGCGTACGGCCCGGAAGGGGCACCGCTGGGCAGCGGCACCCCTTCCGGCAATCCGCAACTGAGCTCCGTGACTGGGCTCCGTAACTGAGCGCGTAACCGAGCTCCGTGATTGGCATCCGTAACTCGCGGAATGTCAGGGCCAGTTACGCACCGCCACCACCGGAGGCCTTACGGCGGCGGAGCCAGACCAGGCCGGCGCCGGCCGCGAGCAGTGCCAGGGCCGCGCCCGCGATCGTGGCGATCTGGGTGCCGGTGTTGGCGAGGCCGCCGCTGGCGTGCTGGTCACCGGGGGCGGGCTGGTGGCCGCCCTGGCCGGAGGGGGCCGGTGCCGGGGTGGACGGCGGTGTCGAGGTCCCACCGCTGTGGGTCGGGGTCGGAGTGGGAGTGGGGTTGCCTCCCGTGCCGGTGTGGGCTGCGGTGTTGCCGCCGAGGGCGAGCAGTGCCCTGCTCTCGGCGTCGTCGGTCATCGCCTTGACGGAGATGTCGGTCGTGCGGGGCAGGTTCTTGTGCTCGGCGGTGAACTTGGCCTGGGTGACGTTCTGCTTGGGCGACTTGGAGAAGTCGACGCCGCCCATGACGCAGGTGCCGGGCCGGCCGGCCCTCTCGCAGGGGTAGCTGTAGTCGCCCTGGGTGAAGGACTTCACGTAGTCCTTGTACGTCTGCTCGGGGGTCCAGGAGGCGTTCTTGCCGCGCAGTGGCCAGTCGGTGACCGTGTTGCTGTTGATGATCGCGTGGTAGTCGGTCGGCGACTTGGCGTCCTGCTGGCGGATCCACTCGGCCGCGACGCGCGCGTTGTAGACGGCGCGCAGGTCGGCGTACCGGGCGTCGGTGTTCACCTTCTTCTCGATGTCCGGCACGATCATCGCGTCCATGAGCTCGGTGACGCGCTTGTGCTGGGCGTCGGTGAGGTTGCACGGGCCGTTCGGGCTCGGGGTCTTGACCTCCTGCGGGACCGAGTTGACCTTGAGCGGGGCGTCGAGGATGTACAGGCCGCCGTTCTGCTCGCGGACCTCGGCGGGCTTGGGGACGATCCAGTTCCGTACGCCGTGGGTGCAGGGGATGTTCTCGGCCTTGAGCTTGTCGAAGAGCTGCTTGCCGATGCCCGTGCGCGGGTCCATGTCCTTGGCGTAGTCGTGCTTCATCTCCAGGTCGGCCTGGAGCAGGACGCGTCCGGCGTCGGTCTTGCCGAACGTCTTGTCCATGATCTTGTCGGGCTGGTCCGGGTTGAGGTTGACCCAGAACTTCTCGGGCGTCAGGGCGAGCCAGGTGAAGAAGGAGTCCGAGATGAGCTCGGCCTTCTGCCGGCCGCCGTAGCCGAGGCCGGAGGACTCGTCGACCTTGTTCGCGGAGAACGAGTAGTTGAGGCCCTGGCCCTTGACGGGCTTGCCGACGTAGCGGAGTTCGAGCGTGGAGAAGTCGACGCCGCCGGGGCCGCGCACGCGCATGCCCTCGGGGTCGGCGGCCCGGATGCGGTCCAGCTGCCGCTTCAGGTCGGCCGGGGTCGGCGGCGACTGCCGGATGACGTCGGCGCCGCGCCCGATGCTCTTGGCGGTGTCCTGGGCGGTGTACTTGCCGGGCTGGAACTCGGGCTCCGGCGTGGAGACGTGCTCGTACGTCGTGACCCGGCCCTGCCCGCCGAGCTTCTTGAGCCCGTCCGTGTACTTGACGGTGTCCTCGGACTGCGGCTGCCCGAAGGCGTACCGCAGCTTGTAGTCCTTGAACTTCGGGTCCTTCAGGAACGCCCGGTCCTTGGGCGCCTGCGAAGTGTCGTGGTTGCCACCGGACTTGATCTCGACGGCTTCCTTCGTGACCTTGTTGAACGCGTCGTAGCGCCGCTGGTAGGACTCGCCGGTCTCCGGGTCGGTGACCGTGACGGTCTCCTCGCAGATCCAGTCCGGACCGGTCAGCCCGAGGTCCTTGATGACCTTGCCGTGGAAGGCCTCGCCGCGCGGCTGGCGCCCGTACACCTCGATGTAGGCCTCGTTCAGCCAGTTGCCGAAGCCGCCGTACTTGGTGTCGGTGTTGCCGTTGCGCTTCAGGTAGTCCTTGTACGTCGCGTAGACCCGGTCGGGGGTGCCCTCCGGGTAGCTCTTGTACGGCTTGTCGAGCTTGTCGAGGATCCTGTCGCGCGCGGCGGGGTCGTCGGGCAGGGAGAGGCCGTCCATGGCCTGGCGCTGGTTGGGGAAGCCGTAGGAGTCCCAATCGGTCTCGGGCCGGACCGCGTCGCCCTTGGCCCAGGGCAGTTTGCTCGGGTCCGTCGGGTTGCTGGGCAGCTTGAACATTTCGTCGCAGCGCTGCGCCTTGACCGCTGCGGCGGCGGTGCCCTGGAGCTGCGGCAGGCCGCTGACGGAGAGGATGCCGACGGTGGCGAGCGCGACCGCGGCGCGCGCCCAGAGGTGGTGCCGGCGCGTGGATGTCGAAGGCGTGGATATCGAGCGCGTGGATATCGAAGACGTGGATCTCGAAGACATCGGCTGGTTCACGCGAGCGTGTCTTTCCCCGGGAGCCCGAAGAGGTGGGCGTGGAGCGTGCCGCGACACCAGGGGCCCCCGTGCTCAATGGTGCCGCGCAGCACCACACGCTAGCCCTGCCGCGCCACAGGAGCCCCACAGTTTTCCGGCTCCCCAAACTCCCAACTCCCCATCTCCACAAGCCTCTTACACCACTCCCGTACCCTCGTCGGTCATGAGCGAGCAGCAGTGGACGGACCATCCCCGGCTCAGGACGTGGCTGGCGGAACAGGAGGCGGCGTTCGCGGCGTGGGCCGCGTCGCACCCGGGCACCTGGGACTTCTCCCCGTCTTCGGTCGACGACCTGGAGCGTGCGGTGCGGGCGGACTTCGCCTCGTCCGAGTGGGAGGACGTTCGGGCCGCGCAGCACACCCCGAGGGTGACCGCGCCCGCGTGGTACCTGGGCGAGGTGTGCGTGCGGGCGGGCGCGGTGTGGAAGGTGAACCCGGCGGCGCCGATCGACCCGGACACCTGGGAGGGCCCGTTCGTGGGTGTGCCGGGTGACCCGATGGAGGACCCGGACCACGAGGACCTGTACGAGGACGAGGACTACTGCCCGGCGGCGGTGCCGGTCACCGAACTGCGCGGCATGTTCCTCAAATCCCCGCCGTGGCGGCTGCGGAACGTGGTGGAGGAGTTCGAGGAGTGGGGGCGGGGCAGGGCCTGACGGCGGGGCGTTCACCCGATGCGGGGCGGCGTCATTTCCATCGGGGTGAGTTGTTCGATGTCGTAGCGGAGGCGCAGTTCGGCGATGGCTTCCTGGTCCACCTGCGGGCCGGAGTTGAGGATGTCGAAGAGTTCCTCGAAGTAACGCTCGTGGTCGGGCGGGGGCGATGCCTGGAAGAACATCCGGGCCGGTTCGCCCGAGGTGTTGGCGAACGCGTGCGGGCAGCCCGCCGGGACGACGATCACGGTTCCGGCGGTGGCCCGGACGCACCGCTTTCCCGACGGGGATTCCCAAGCGCGCCAGTTGTCGCGGGTGCGGATGCTCGGTTCGAAGGCGAGGACGTCGAGCTCGCCTTCGAGGACGTAGAAGAGCTCTTCGCTGCGGGTGTGCAGGTGGGCGCCGACGTCGAATCCCGGGGGGACCACGACCTCGAAGCTGGAGGCGACCCGTGAGTGCTCACCGGTCGCCTTGAAGGTCACGTGCTGTGCCGCGGTGACCAGGGTGCGGCCCTCTCCCGGTGGCATCACCAGGCCGTCGGGGACATAGGGCAGCGTCATCGTGCGGATCCTTTCGGGAGGGGTCAGGGCAGCGCGACAGGCCGGCGGGGCAGGGCGGTGGGTGGGGTCAGGTGGGTGGGGTCAGGTGGGTGGGGTCACCGGGGCACTGGCAGGTCGCGTGGGGTCACCACGTCACCGGCAGGTCGACCGGGCCGCGGATCAGCACCCCGGTCGGCCAGCGCACCTGCTCGGCCGGGACCGCGAGCCGCAGGTCCGGCAGCCGGTTGAGCAGGGTGGACAGGAGAACCTCCGACTCCATGCGGGCGAGGAGCGGACCCACGCAGTAGTGCGGACCGTGCCCGAAGGCCAGGTGCGGCGGCCCCTGGCGGTCGACGTCGATCCGGTCCGGGTCGGGATAGACCTGCTCGTCCCAGTTGCCGGCGACGTAGGAGACGTAGACCAACTCGCCGTCGCGGATCAGCACACCGCCCACCTCGACGTCCTGGGTGGCGATGCGCGGCTGCCCGACGCCGTGCTTGTGGGGGATCCAGCGCAGCAGTTCGTCCACGGCCCGGGGCACCAGCGCGGGCTCGGAACGCAGCCGGTCCATCAGGCCGTCCCGGGTGAGCAGGGCGTACACCATGTTGGTGGTGTTGTTGCAGACGGCGTGCCAGCCGTTGAGCTCCATGAGTGTCGTGAGGGCGAGGAGCTCCTCCTCGTCGATGCGGCCGTCGTCGACGGCGGCGACCATCGTGCTCATCAGGTCGTCCCGTGGTTCGGCACGGCGCTGTGCGGCCAGGTCGCGGAAGTAGGCGCAGGCGGCCTCTCGCCCCTGCCGGGCCCGGTCGGCGGCCGTCTCGTCGGACGCCCTGGTCAGGAGGGTCTGGGCCCAGGCACGGATCTGCGGCCGGTCGGCGGGCGGCACCCCGATCAGCTCGCTGACCACGTCCAAGGGGAACGGCGAGGTGACGTGTTCCACGAGGTCGGCGGGCGGCCCGGCCGCCATCAGCCGGTCCACGCGCAGGTCCAGGAGCTCCTGGACCCGTGGCCGCAGCCGGTCCATGGCGCGCTGTGTGAACGCCGGGGCGACCACCGCGCGTACCCGGGCGTGGCCGGGCGGGTCCACGAAGCTGAGCGCCCGGTCCATCGGGATGAAGTGCTTGGTCATCTTCGGGATGGGGCGGCCGATGATGTCCCGGCTGAAGCGGGGGTCCGAGGTGACGAACCGGACGTCGTCGTACCGGGTCACCAGCCAGCATTCGCCTTCCCCGTGCGGCAGCCTGATGCGGGAGACCGGCCGGTCTCTCAGCGACTCGCGGAGGAACGGGTCGAAGTCCAACTCCGGCAGGTCTTCCACGGTCCACAGACGTGCCGGACACCGGTCTGATACAGGTTCAGCTGACTTCATCGGCCACCACCCCGCTGGGAAACAGTCCTCTTACTCGGACAGCTCCCCGTACAGGCGCCTTCGCAGCCGGGCACACCGGGAAAGTCACCCTTCCGGGCCACTAGGGGCATGCCCTTCGTTTAAACGGGCCCGAGCCGGGCGTCGTCCGGGACGTCAGGCGGCCGGGTGGGCGGTGAAGGTGATCTGTTCCCGGTCCGCGTCCATCGCGATGTTCAGCGACGCGTTCAGGCCCACCGCCAGGCGGCGCAGCAGCGGGAGGGTCGGGAAGGAGGCCGCGCTCTCGATGCGGGCGATCTTGGCCTGGGAGAGTCCCGAGCGCTCGGCGACCTCGGCCTGGGACAGCCCGAGCTCTCTGCGGCGGTCGAGGACGGCCTTCGCGAACGACACGGCCAAGCGGAACCGGGCCACCTTGGCCGCGCCCTTGGAGGCCGCGGCGTGCCCCTTGGTGAGTGCCTTGTCCCGGGCCGGGTTTCCTCGGGCGTGGTCCATGACGCGTCCCCCTCTTCGCCTTGGCTGTACGGCAGTTGGGCCGGGCGGTGCCGACCCCCGCCCACCTTACGAGTGGGCGGGCTCCATCGCCTTGGGGGTGGCGGGCTCCGCCGGGGCGGGCGTCGCGTTCAGGTCCGTCAAGGACTGGCGGGTGAAGCCGAAGCAGTACGTGGCCAGGAAGCCCACCACGTAGCCCGTCAGCAGGCCGCCCGCGTAGATCGCGATCGTCGTGCCCAGGCCGTGGTTGCCCTGGAGCAGGGGGAACAGGGCCCAGCCCGACGGGCCGATCGCCGTCGACCCCACCTTGTCGCCCAGCATCGAGAACAGGCCCACGAACGCGCCGCCCGCGGCCCCGCCCGCGCACGCCGTGATGAACGGGCGGCCGAGAGGGAGCGAGACTCCGTAGATCAGCGGTTCGCCCACGCCCAGGAATCCGGCGGGGAGCGCCGACTTGATGGTGCCGCGCAGCGATTCGTTGCGCTTGGCGCGCAGGTACACCGCCACCGCGCAGCCCACCTGGCCCGCGCCCGCCATCGCCAGGATCGGGAGCAGCACCGTGTAGCCCTGCTGCTCGATGAGGGTCGTGTGGATCGGGATCAGGGCCTGGTGCAGGCCCAGCATCACCAGCGGCAGGAACAGGCCGCCCAGGACCAGGCCCGCGAACGCGCCCGTGTTGTCCAGGAGCCAGTTCGCGCCGTGGCCGATGCCCGTCGAGACCTCCCCCGCCAGGAACATCAGGCCGTAGAGGGTCACCAGGCCCGAGATCAGCACCGTCAGGGTGGGGGTGGCCAGGACGTCCAGTGCCTCGGGGACCCAGCGCCTGCACCACTTCTCGACGTACACCGCGAGGAGCGCCGCCCCCAGCGCGCCGAGCACGCCGCCCTGGCCGGGCGCCAGCGTCTGGCCGAAGACGGTGATCTTCGCGACCCCCGCGAACACGATGATCGACGCCACGGCCCCGCCCAGGATCGGCGTACCCCCGAACTCCTTCGCCGTGTTGAAGCCCACGAACACCGCGATCAGCGCCATGAAGCCCGACGCGATGGCGGCGAGCGCGGGGGTCACGCCCGTCAGCCAGCCCAGGTTCACCAGCAGGCCGTTGAGGCCCGCGATGATGCCGCAGCCGATCAGCGCCGGGATCAGCGGCACGAAGATGTTCGCGATCCGGCGGAGGAAGAGCTTGAACGGGGTCGCGTTCCGCTCCTTGCGGGCCGCCTTCAGCTCGGCCCCGCGATCCGCCAACTCCTCGGCGGTGAGCGGGAGTTGGGGGGCTGCCTCCGCCACCAGCGTCTCGAACTCGGGGGCCACCCTCGCCACCGTTCCCGGGCCGAGCACGATCTGGTACGTGTCGTCCTCGACCACGCCAAGGACCGCCGGCAGCGCCTTCAACGCCTCGTCCTGGACCAGGGCGCGGTCCTTCAGGCCGAGCCTGAGGCGGGTCATGCAGTGGGCGATCGAGCCGATGTTCCGGGCACCGCCCACGAGGGGGAGGATCGCGGCGGCCGTGGCGCGGTTCTTGTTCTCTGGTGCCATGGTGCGGGTGCCTTGCTGTGCGGGTGCCTTGCTGTGCGGAGCCGAGGGGGCCGAGCGGGGGGTCAGGGGGCTGCGTGCAGGGCCGTGCGCAGGTGGCCCCGGCTCTCGGTCAGGAGGCGGGCCGCCGCGGGGCCCTCCACGCCGCCGAGGATGACCAGGATCGCGTTCTTCACCTCGCCGTCCGTCGCGGCGAGCGCGGCCTCGATCTCGGCGTCGTCCGCGCCGGTCGCAAGCGCCACGATGCGGCGCGAGCGGGCGCGCAGCTTCTCGTTGGAGGCCCGTACGTCGACCATCAGGTTCCCGTAGGTCTTGCCGAGCCGGATCATGGTGATCGTCGAGATCATGTTGAGGACCAGCTTCTGGGCCGTGCCCGACTTCAACCTCGTGGAGCCGGTGAGGAGTTCGGGACCGACCACGACCTCGATGCCGTGCTCGGCGGCCGCCGCGAGCGCGCTGCCCGCGTTGCAGGACAGGCCGATCGTGAGGGCGCCCGTGCGGCGCGCGTGCTCGACCGCGCCGATCGCGTACGGGGTGCGGCCCGAGGCCGAGATGCCGACGACGGTGTCGAGGTGGGTCAGGTGCAGGGCGTCGAGGTCCTCCGCCGCCAGCTGCTTGGAGTCCTCGGCGCCTTCGACCGCCTTGACCATCGCGGACGGGCCGCCCGCGATGAGGCCGACGACCTCGCAGGGGTCGGTGTTGAACGTCGGCGGGCACTCGCTCGCGTCGAGGACGCCGAGCCGCCCGGCCGTGCCGGCGCCCGCGTAGATCAGCCGGCCGCCCTGCGACATCCGCGCGGCCGTCGCGTCGATCGCGGCCGCGATGTCGGGCAGCCGCTCGGCGACCGCCGCGGGGACCGTGGCGTCCTCACTGTTCATGATCCGCGCGATCTCGGCGGTCGGCAGCCGGTCGATCTCCGCGAGATCGGGCCGGAACGCCTCGGTGGTGAGGGTGGCGAGCTCGGCGCGGAGTTCGGCGTAGTCCTGGGTGGTCATGGTGACGGCGGCTCTTTCTCTGCGTACGGCGCTAGCGGGTGCGGGGGTTGTGGCGGTGGGCGAGTGCCTCGTACGAGGCGGACAGGGCCGGGGCCGCCGTCTCGTACGTGCGCTGGGCGATCCCGATGAACAGGCAGTCCACGACGAGGAGTTGACTCGTGCGGGACGACATGGCGGCCGGGCGCAGTTCGCTCTCGCGGGCCGTGGAGGTGGTCAGGACGTGGTCGGCGTACTGCGAGATCGGGCCGTCCGGGCGGCCGGTGATCGCGATCGTGGTGGCGCCGTGGTCGAAGGCGACCCGCAGCGGCTCGATGACGTCGCCGGTCGAGCCGGAGTGGGTGATCGCGACGGCTGCGTCGCCGGAGCGCAGCTGCACGGCGTTGGTGACGGCGAGGTGCGGGTCGGTGTGGGCGTGCGCGATGAGCCCGATGCGCAGGAGCTTCTGCGCGAGGTCCTGGCCGACCAGCGAAGAGGCGCCGACGCCGTAGATGTCGATGCGCCGGGCGCCCGCCAACGCACCTACGGCGGCGCCGAGTTGGACGGTGTCGAGGGCGGCCGCGGTGTCGGCGAGGGTCTGCTGCTCGTCGTAGGCGAGCTTCGCGACGACGTCCGCGATCGGGTCGTCGACGGCTATGTCCGCGGTGACGGCCGGGGCCCGGCCCGACTGCTGCTGGGCGGCGAGCCCGGCGAGCGCGAGGCGCAGGTCGCGGTAGCCGGGGTAGCCGAGGAGGCGGGCGGTGCGCACCACGGTGGCCTCGCTGGTGCCGGTGAGCTCGGCGAGGCCGGTGACCGTGAGGGCCGCGCAGCCGGCCGGGTCGCCGGCGACGGCTTCGGCGACCCGCTGCATGGAGCGGGTCATGGACGGCGCGAGCGTGCGCACCTTGGCCGCGAGGGCCGCCGGTGCGGGCGGGGCGCCGCCGCTGAAACTTTCCTTCACGTCATTGGTCACTCTTGAAAGATATTTTCGGCCGCTTCTCCGGTCAACCCCCTTTGGTCCCGTCACCGCGCGGCCCTTGGTCCCTTCGCTCGGGCTCCGGTGTGGCCGGGGTGACAATGGAGGGCATGGACGACGTACAACCTCTGGAGCAAGCCCTGCACGCCGCCCGCGCCCTGGTCCTGGCGGATCTGGCGGCGCGCGACGTGGCGCACGCGGACGTCGTCTCGCTGGTCGAGGACGCGGTCACCCACCGGCGCTGGTGGGTCGAGCAGTGGCCCGAGGGCACGGAGTACGTCGCGGGGCTGGTCGCCCAGGACGTACAGGACGCGCTCCTGGAGCAGTACGGGCGCTGGCCGCTGTGCCCGGTGTGCGACGCGGGCGATCCGCACGCCCTGGACGTGGAGCCGGAGCTCGGACCCGACCCGCACTGGGTGTGCGGCAAGGCGGGCGTCGTGGTGGCCCCGGTCGGCGGCCTCGGCGGATGACCCTGTACATCGACCCGCCGACCTGGCCGGGCCACGGCCGCATGTGGTCGCACCTGGTCAGCGACGTCTCGTACGAGGAGCTGCACGCGTTCGCGGCGTCCATCGGCTGCCCGCCGCGAGCCTTCGAACGTGATCACTACGACGTGCCCGCGCACCGGTACGACGACGCGGTGCGGGCGGGCGCGGTGGAGATCGGCTCGAAGGAGCTCGTGCGCCGTCTCACGGAGGCGGGGCTGCGGCGGCCGAAGGGGCGGCCGGCCTGACGAAAGCTCCGGCGAGGGGGTGCGCGGAACGGCTTCCCGGCGCCGGTCGGGGGACCCCGCTGGCGGGATCTTGTCGCCGGTTCGGCTGCGGCCCGTAGCCAGACGACTGCGGATCGGCTAACTTCCTTGCCAGTAGTCGTGGTTCCGAAGTCTCAGCGCCCGCGGTTTACGCCGTGGGCGTTTGCTGTGCAGCAATGTCCGAGGACCAGGGCGATCACCTCACCCAGGGGTACTGACAAGCCAGTGCCCCGCGATCCTCGACAGGGGAAACACATGGCAACCGGCACCGTGAAGTGGTTCAACGCGGAAAAGGGCTTCGGCTTCATCGCGCAGGACGGCGGCGGCCCGGACGTTTTCGTCCACTACTCCGCGATCAACTCCACCGGCTTCCGTGAGCTGCAGGAGAACCAGCAGGTCAACTTCGACGTCACCCAGGGCCCGAAGGGCCCGCAGGCGGAGAACGTCACCCCTGCCTAAGCAGTGACCCCGTGACCCCGGCTTTGGCCGGGGGAACACCGAAGCGCCCCGCACCCGAGGAATCGGGTGCGGGGCGCTTCGCGCGTACGGGTTCGGACGGGTCAGACCTCCACGCGGGCTGGCGCGAGGGTGTGGTCCGTCGAGCGGGCCACCACGTACGACCGGGACTTGTGCAGGCGCAGGGAGGCGGTGACCAGGACGAGGGCGAGGACCGTCATCGCGGCGCCCGCCCAGGCGGTGGCGGCGAAGCCCAGGTTCGCGCTGATCACGATGCCGCCGAGCCAGGGGCCCGCGGTGTTGCCCAGGTTGAACGAGGACGTCGTCGTCGCGCCGGCCAGCGTCGGGGCGGCGCCGCCGACGTTGAACATGCGGGCGTTGAGCGCGGGGGCCGTGTAGAACGCCGAGAGGCCGATCAGGAACGACAGGGTGATCGCGACGGCGGGCGTCGACGCGAACAGCGCGAGCGCGACCAGGAACGCCGTCGAGGCGGTGATGCCGCTGAGCAGCACGCCGAAGAGGTGTGCGTCGGCGACCCGGCCGCCGATGGTCGTCCCGATCAGCGCGCCGACGCCGAACAGGCCGAGCACGGCCGGGACCCAGCCCGCGTCCACGTGCGCGACGTCCGTGAGGAGCGGCTTGAGGTAGCTGAACGCACAGAACACGCCACCCGCGGCGAGTGCGGTGATCGCGACGGAGAGCAGCACCTGCGGGTCGCGGTAGATCCGCAGCTCCCGGCTGAGCCGGGGCTTCTCGGCGGGCAGCGGGATGCGCGGGATGCGGGTCACGACGCCGACCAGCGCGATCGCGGAGGCGGCGCCGACCGCCCAGAACGCCGCCCGCCAGCCCAGGCCGTCACCGAGCAGCGCGCCCAGCGGCACACCCAGTACGTTCGCGATCGACAGGCCGCCGATCATGACGGCCATCGCGCGGGCCCGCGCGTTCACCGGGACCATCGCGATGGCGACCGCCGCGCCGACCGCCCAGAATCCGGCGCAGGCCAGCGCGGACACGACCCGCGAGGCGAAGAGCAGCGCGTAGTTCGGGGCCAGCGCGCCCGCGACCTGGCCCAGGCCGAAGACGGTGATCAGCGCGATCAGGGTGGTGCGGCGTGGAAGCCGCAGGGTGGCCACCGCGAGCAGCGGGGCACCCACCACCATGCCGATAGCGAAGGCCGAGATCAGCAGGCCCGCCTGCGGAATCGACACGCTCATGTCGTCCGCGATGGCCGGAAGCAGTCCCGTGAGCATGAACTCGCTCGTCCCGAGCGCGAAGACCGACAGGCCCAGGATGTAGACGGCCAGCGGCATGCGTTTCGCCGCGGGGGCGGAGCCGGAGGAGTTCGCCGAAGCGGAGCCGGAGAGGCTTTCTGCGGGGGGAGTGGGGGCGGGCGCGGGCGTGGGTATGGGCTCGGCGGGCATATCGGGTGCCAACGCGAGTGGCCGTTTCCGTATTCCCCGGGGTATTCCGCCGGGCATCCCCGGGCTATTCCTCGTTTGTGGAATTCCCCGCCGGCGGTCGGGCCCGGCCGGGCCCGCCGATCCCGGTTCCGGTCAGTCCCGATTCCGGTCAGTCCCGGTTCTGGTCGAGGAAGTGCAGTTCGAAGAGGTGCTGGGCCTCCCGGCCGCTTATCGGGCGCGGGGTGTCGCCGATGCGGCGGAAGCCCGCCCGTTCCAGGACGCGCTGCGAGGCGGTGTTGTCCTCGTCGGTCGTGGCGTACACCGCCTCGACGTCGGGCTGCGCCAGCGCCCAGGCGGTCAGCGCCCTGACGGACTCGGTCGCGTACCCCCGGCCCCGTGCGGACTCCGCCAGGTCGTAGCCGATCTCGACGCGGCCGTCCTCCGGCGGGCCGTGGAAGCCGATGCCGCCGATGGCCCGGTCGTCCTCGGTGCGGACGATGACGTACGCGCCCCAGCCCGTGCGGTGCCGGCTGGTCTCCAGGCCCGCCAGCATCTTTCCGGCGGCGAAGCGGCTGCCCTCGTGCGGGCCGCCGGGCGCCCACTCCCAGCCGCCGTCGCCGCCGTCCTGAAGCTCCGCGGCCGACGCGCGGGTCAGCTCGTGAAGGGCGATGCGGTCGGCCTGGACTGTCACGGGGAGCACGCGGGTTACCTGCTTTCCGGCGGGAGTTGTGCGGCGGGCGATGGGCTCGGAGCCGTTGCGCCCGTGGTGATTATGCGGCCGATCAGGCGGTGAGCAGGGTCAGTTCCGCCTCAAGGTTCTCCCGGGCCGGGGCCTCCCACTCGCGTTCTCCGTGCGGGGTGCGGAACAGCCTTGGCAGGGCGAGGAGTTGGGTCAGCACGTCGGCGCGGCCGACCCGGAAGGCCTCGTCCGGCACGAAGGCGTACTCCTCGCGTACGGCGGCGGCGTACGCGGCGTATGCCTCCGGGGCGGCGGCGAGGATCGCGAGGTCGGCGTCGCACAGGACCGCGCCGTTGGCGTCGCCGTCCTCGGGGGCGTGGGTGACGGTCAGGCGCACCAGGCGCGCCACCTCCGCGGTGTCCTGCTGGCTCAACCCGGCCTCGGGGAGGGCGCGTTCGGCCAGGCGGGCGGAGCGTTCCTCGTTCTCGGAGCGGTCCGGAAGGTAGACGGCATCGTGGAACCAGGCCGCCAGCCGCACCAGGTGGGGGTCGGCCGCGTACTGCTCCAGTACGTCGATGTGGTCCAGGACCGCTTGGAGGTGGGCGGTGTTGTGGTAGCGGCGGTGGGGTTCGGCCCAACGGGCCAGCAGGGCGTCGGCGTACGGCTCGGGCCGCGCGGCGGGGGAGGCGGCGAGCAGGGCGGTGTGCCAGCGGGCGCTGAGGGCGTCGGTTTCGGGCATGCGGCCGAGGGTATCGGGGGCCGGTTCTCCCACCCTCCTGCTCACCGTGTGCCGGTACGTACCCGGGCGGGTGCGCCGATCGGCTGAGGGGTGCTCACACAGATGCCGCATCCAAGTGGCGCGAAGGGGTCCACCACCAGGTAATGGCAACAACTGGTAACTCAGTGCACAGATGGGCCAAAAGCAAACGCACCCGTCCCCATGGAGCCGAGTATGACGACACCTTCTTCGTCACCCCTACCCGCCCCGCCGGGCATACCTCCTCTCCCCTCGGCCGACCCGTCCCCGCCGGTCGGATACGCGGAACGTGTCGCGGAAGCGCCCCCGCCCCCGTCCCCGCCTCCGCCGACCGAGGAAGTACGCCCGTCCCGGCCGGTCGAGGACGCGGACCTGACTCAGCCGGTCGAGGACGCGGCCCCGGCTCAGCCGGCCGAGGTCGCGGGACCCGTCGTCGGCAAGTCCGGGTCCGCGTACTCCAGCCCGGTCGACGGCCTGGTGCACGCCGCCGTCGCCGACCGGCCGTTGGAGGAGGTCGTACAGCTCATCACGCTCCTGGAGCAGTCGCCGGAGTACGCGCGCGCCACGGTCGACGCGCTCCACGCGGTCGGCATGGACCGCTCGGTGGAGGACATCTCCCGGCTGGTGGCGCTGCTGACGCGGCCGCCGCGCAGCCCTGACAGCGCCGACGAGGCGATCCGCGCGGCGGCCGAATGCCGGCCCGTGGAGGAAGTCTCCCGGCTGATGGCTCTGCTGCACCGGTCTCCGCTGGAGCGGCACTGCGGAGAGGAGGCGATCCGGGCGGCCGCGACCAACAGGCCCGTCGAGGACCTCGTGCAGCTGATCGGCCGCTTGGCCGAGGAGAAGCACGTGGACGCGCCGCAGCCCGCCGCGAGGGCGTCGGCATTGGCGTCGGACGACCCGGACGCCGCCCTGTTGTACGTGGATCCCCCGGCGGACCTCCGCATGGTCCCCCAGGGCGCACCCGCCGACGTCTTCGTCCCGGCCGCCGCACGGCGCGGCCGTGCGCAGACGCAGGGCAGCGGCACTCCCCGCGCGTGGCCGAGGTGGCTGACGTCTCTGGCGCTCGTCGTGTGCAGCCTGGCCTACCTCCCGCTGCACCGGGGCGGCGCGTCGCTCGGCTCCGTCGGCATCGACCTCGGCGTGTCGGGTCTGTGCTTCCTGCTGGCGGTGGCGCTGGCGTTCACCGGATCGCCGGTGGTTCTCGCCCTCGGCGTGCTGGTGCCCGCGGCGCTGGCCTCCGTGCAGCTCCTTGAGGGCCAGCTCCATTCGCGGGCCCTCTCCAGCGCCCTGGCGATCACCGCCGCACCGTCCTGGGTCGCCGGTCTCGCGGCCGTGATCGCCGTGCTGCCGGCTCTGATGGCCGTGCTCGCCTACATCGCGGCCGTGCAGCCGGAACGGCATCCCCGGACCGAGCCCCGTCCCGTGGCGGAGGCGGAACAGCCGGTCGGATGATGGCACCCCGCAGCACAAACGACTCGGGCGGCCGGCCTCGGTGAGGCGGCCGCCGGCGTCGTACCCCGGCGGCCCCGTGTCACATCCGCCGGCTTCGGCGCGTCAGCGGTGTGACGGATCGGGTTGCGACGAGGGGATGCGGGCCATGAACGGGCAGGAATATCTGGCGGAGCGGTTCGAGTCGCAGCGGGGGCAATTGCGTTCCGTGGCCCATCGGATGCTCGGGTCGCTCCACGAGGCCGATGACGCCGTGCAGGAGGCCTGGTCGCGGCTCGGCCGGTCCGACACCGTCGCGGTGGCGAACCTCGGGCACTGGCTCACCATCGTCGTCGGGCGGGTCTGTCTCGACATGCTGCGCGGCCGGGCCTGCCGCCGCGAGGCGCCGCTCGGATCGCGCGTGCCCGACCCGAGGGCCGGTGGTGGGGATGCCCCCGGCCCCGAAAGCGACGTACTGCTCGCCGATTCGGTGGGTCTGGCCCTGCTCGTCGTCCTTGAGACGCTGGACCCGGCCGAGCGGCTCGCCTTCGTCCTGCACGACCTCTTCGCCGTGCCCTTCGACGAGATCGCTCCCGTCATCGGGCGTACTCCGGCCGCCGCCCGTCGGCTCGCGGCCCGTGCCCGGCGCCGGGTAAGGGGCGGCGCCCCCGACACCGGCCTCGCGGGCCGTGGCGAGGTGGTCGAGGGGCCGAGCCCGGATTGAGCCGACTGTTCTGATGGTGCTGACCGTGCCGACCGTGCTGACGGCCTGAGCACCGGTGCTCAGTGGTCCGCTGATCAGTGGTCCGCCGCCTTGAAGCTCCTCAGACGCAACGAGTTGCCGACCACGAACACCGACGAGAACGCCATCGCCGCGCCCGCGATCATCGGGTTCAGCAGGCCCGCAGCCGCCAGGGGCAGAGCGGCCACGTTGTAGGCGAAGGCCCAGAACAGGTTCGACTTGATCGTGCCGAGCGTCTTGCGCGAGAGCCGGATCGCGTCCGCCGCCGCCCGCAGGTCGCCGCGTACGAGAGTGAGGTCGCCGGCCTCGATGGCGGCGTCGGTGCCCGTGCCCATGGCGAGGCCGAGGTCGGCCTGGGCGAGGGCGGCCGCGTCGTTGACGCCGTCACCGACCATGGCCACCGAACGGCCTTCCGCCTGAAGGGACTTGACGACGTCGACCTTGTCCTGGGGCATGACCTCCGCGTACACGGTCTCGATGCCGACCTCCGCCGCGACCGCCTCGGCGACCGCCCGGTTGTCGCCGGTCAGCAGGATCGGGGTCAGGCCGAGGGCGCGCAGGCGGCGGATCGCCTCGGGGCTGGTCTCCTTGACCGCGTCGGCGACTTCGAGGACCGCGCGGGCCTCGCCGTCCCAGGCGACCGCGATGGCGGTACGTCCCGCCACCTCGGCCCGCTCCTTCGCCTGCTTCAGGGTTGGGGTGAGCTCCATCGCCCACTCCCTGAGCAGCTTCTCGCGGCCCACCAGCACCGCGTGGCCGTCGACGATGCCCTGGACACCGAGGCCGGCGATGTTGGCGAAGTCCTCGGGGGCCGGCAGCGGACCGGCCTCGGCGGCGGCCGCGTCGGCCACCGCGCGGGCGACGGGATGCTCGGAGGAGTGCTCCAACGCGCCTGCAAGGAGCAGGACTTCGGCCTTGTCGGTGCCGTCGGCGGTGTGGACGGCGAGGAGGGTCATGCGGCCCGTCGTCACCGTGCCGGTCTTGTCCAGGACGATCGTGTCGACCTTGCGCGTGGTCTCCAGGACCTCCGGGCCCTTGATCAGGATGCCGAGCTGGGCGCCGCGGCCGGTGCCGACCATGAGGGCGGTCGGGGTGGCGAGGCCCAGTGCGCACGGGCAGGCGATGATCAGTACGGCCACGGCGGCCGTGAACGCGGCGGTGAGGCCCGAGCCGTTGCCGAGCCAGAAGGCGAGGGTGGCGAGCGCGAGGCCGATGACGACCGGGACGAAGACGGCCGAGATCCGGTCGGCGAGGCGCTGGGCGGCGGCCTTGCCGTTCTGGGCGTCCTCGACGAGCCTGGCCATGCGGGCGAGTTGGGTGTCGGCGCCGACCCGCGAGGCATCGACGACCAGGCGGCCGCCCGCGTTGAGGGTGGCACCGGTGACGGTGTCGCCGGGGGCGACCTCGACCGGGACGGACTCGCCGGTGAGCATGGAGGCGTCGACCGCGGACGTCCCCTCGACCACGACACCATCGGTGGCGATCTTCTCGCCGGGCCGGACCAGGAAGCGGTCGCCGACCTTCAACTCGCCGGTGGGAATGGTCAGTTCACTGCCATCGCCGTGGAGAACGGTCACGTCCTTGGCGCCCAGTTCGAGCAGCGCCTTCAGGGCCGCGCCCGCCTTGCGCTTGGAGCGGGCCTCGAAGTAGCGCCCGGCGAGGATGAAGGCGGTGACGCCGGCGGCGGCCTCCAGGTAGATGTTGCCCGCGCCGTCCGAGCGGCCGACGGTCAGCTCGAAGGGGTGGGTCATGCCCGGCATTCCGGCCGTGCCGAAGAACAGCGCCCACAGCGACCAGAGGAACGCGGCCGAGGTGCCGACCGAGATCAGCGTGTCCATGGTCGCCGCGCCGTGCCTGGCGTTGGCCCAGGCGGCCCGGTGGAAGGGCCAGGCGGCGTACGTCACGACCGGCACGGTCAGGGCGAGGGACAGCCACTGCCAGTACGCGAACTGGAGGGCCGGGGCCATCGACATCGCGATCACCGGCACGGCGAGGACGACCGCGGTGAGCAACCGCTGCCGCAGCGGCCGCAGCTCGTCGTCCGGCTCGGCGCCGCTCCCGGTGTCGGCCTCGTCCCTGGGCTCGGTCCGTACGGGTGAGGGCTCCTGGGCGGTGTAGCCGGTGGCCTCGACGGTGGCGATGAGGTCGGCGACGGACACGTCCTCGCGGAAGGTGACCTTCGCCTTCTCGGTGGCGTAGTTGACGGTGGCCTCGACCCCGTCCATGCGGTTGAGCTTCTTCTCGATCCGGGCCGCGCACGAGGCGCAGGTCATGCCGCCGATGGCGAGCTCGACGTCGGCGGCGCCGGATGTGGTGGATGTGGTGGTGGTCACGGCTGCGGCTCCTCGGGGCAGGGGTGGTCGGGTCTGGGGGTAATAGTGGCGCCGATACAAATACCCCCTGGGGGTATCTTGATAGGCCCATGTATACCCCCAGGGTGTATGGGATGCAAGGGGCTGCGGGAGGCGGCCGCCCGTCGCGCCCCGCCGCCGAGGGTGGGTACGAGGCGGGCCTCGCGGGGTTGCCGGCGGCGGGGCGGGCCTCTGGTCCTGGACTTCCGGTGCGGCGGAAAGGCCCGTACGGCCGCGTTTACCGGCCACGTGGGCGGGCATTTCGCGGCGTAGGCTAGTCAATGGACTAGACCTATTTGGGCCGAGCCGGGCCCGGGTTACGGAGGAATGGGGTCAGATGAGCAACCGTGCACTGCTTGAGGTGATCGCGCTCGACGCGGAAGACGCCGTCGCGGCCCAGGCCGGCGGGGCGGACCGCCTGGAGCTGGTCACCGACATGGCGGCCGACGGGCTGACCCCGCCCCTGGAGACCTTCGCGGCGATCCGCGCGGCCGTCGACATCCCGCTGCGCGTGATGCTGCGGGCGGCGGACGGGTTCGCGGCGGGGGACGTCTCCGCGCTCGTACGTTCCGCGGAGGCGCTGCGGGCGGAGGGGGCGGAGGAATTCGTGCTCGGGTTCCTCGACGAGACCGGGGGGCCGGACATGGTGGCCGTACGGGCGCTGGCCTCCGCGCTCTCCGGGTGCCGCTGGACCTTCCACCGGGCCATCGACCGGGCGGCCTCCCGGGACGCCCTCCGCAAGGAGCTCTCGGGGGTGCCGGGCCTTGATACGTACCTGACCGCGGGATCCGGGCTGGGGGTCGACGACGGGCTGCCCGTTCTCCTGGCGGAGGCGGCGCGGCGGGGGGAGCCGGGGTACGAACCCCGGATCCTCGTGGGGGGCGGGCTGCGGCTGTCCCACCTGCCGGTGCTGCGCGCCGCGGGTATTGACGCGGTGCACATCGGCGGGGCGTCCCGTCCTGGCGGGTGGGCCGCCCCGGTGTCTTCGGCGGCGGTCGCGGAGTGGCGGGCGGCGCTCGACGCGTAGGGGGGTGCGGGGCGGCCTTCCGGCCCGGGGTCGGGCGGCCCTGGGGGCTTGGGGCTGGGCCCCGGCCCGCTTTCCCACCCGCCCGCCCGTGACGGGGGTGGGATGGCCCGGTCCGCCTGGGGCTCCGCCCCAGCCCCCGGGGGGGTTCGCCCACCCGCCCACCCGTTGCGCAGGGTTGAGAGCCCAAGCCCTGGGGCTCCGCCCCAGACCCCGAGGGGTTTGCCCACCCGCCCGCCCGTGACGGGGGTGGGGAGGATTGAGCCCTGGGGCTGCGCCCCAGACCCCCGCGGGGACTTCGTCCCCTGCACCCCTTTCGGGGGCTCCGCCCCGGACCCTGCGAGGGCTCCCGCCCCCGGACCCCCGCCGGGACTCCGTCCCCCGCACCCCTGCGAGGTCTTCGCCCCAGACCTCTGCGGGAGGGGGCTCCGCCCCCTGCACCCCGTTCGCGCCTCAAGGGCGCTTGTCCTCAAACTCCCCCAAGGCCTTAAGGGCCAGGGCCAGGGGGACCCCATGACGGGCTGAGGATGCCGGTGCCGGTGCCGGCCAGGGGCGACCCAGCTAGGGGCGCGGGGAACTGCGCGGCCAGCCGCGTACGGCCCGAGGGCGAAAGCGGGTTTGGGGGCGCGAGCCACCACGCGCGGTGCGCAGCCGGCCCGCTCACCCCCGGAGGGTCTAGGGAAGGGGCGGGGTGGGGGAATCCCCCGGCCCCCCAAATGGCGCTTCCCACCCCCCGGTTGAGACGGTGGACCACGCAACGAAACGCCTGGTCAGGGCGGTGCAAAGGCAGCGTGGAGGAGTCGCGGGGATGTTGTGCGAGGTTGTGTTCCGGACCGAGGATCTGCCAGGGGCGGACCGGTTCGACTTCTGGTGTGAGCGGATCGGACGTACCCACGCCCCGCTCGACTTCCACAGCGACCACGCCGCCGACTACCGGGCGCACCAGCGCGTCCTCGAACTCGGCGCAGTCCACATGTGGCCCACCACCCACCAGTCCCTCACCTACCGCCGGACCCCCAGGCTCATCCGCCAGTCCGACCCCGAGTCGTTCCACATCGGGATCCCTTTGAAGGGGAACAACCGAGTCGCCTTCGACGACCAGAAGGCGGTGTACGGGGCCCACACGATCGGAGTCTTCGACAGTTCCCGCCCCGTCGAAGTCACCTGCGCCAACGGGGCCGACCCGTTCCAGGGGATAGGGATCGAGGTCCCCAAGGCGCTGCTCCACCTCCCGCGACACAAGACGGACCAACTCTTCGCGCGAGCCATCCCCGGTACGGACGGAATGGGCGCCCTGCTCGTGCAGTTCGTCACTCGGCTCGCCGCCGACACCAGCGCCTATCAGCCCTGCGACGGCCCCCGGCTCGGGACCGTACTCGTCGATCTCCTCTCCGCCCTCTTCGCGCACACCCTCGACGCCGACCGCGCCCTGCCGCCCGAGACCCGTACCCGCGCCCTCGTCCACCGCATCCGCGCACACGTACAACGCAACCTGCACGACCCGCAGTTGACGCCCACCACCATCGCCGCCGCGCACCACATCTCGACCAGCTATCTGCACCGGCTCTTCCAGGGCGAGGACGAGACCGTCGCAGCCTGGATACGCCGTCAGCGGCTGGAGCGGGCCTGTCGTGATCTCGCCGATCCGTCCCTGTGCGCCACCCCCATCCACTCGATCGCCGCCCGCTGGGGCTTCACCCGGGCCGCCGATTTCACGCGGGCCTTCCGGGGCGCGTACGGCCTGCCGCCCAAGGATTTCCGCCACCAGGCGCTCCGCGCGGCCACCGTGCACTGATCGCGAAGAACTGTGAACCCTGTGCGAACGACTTCCCCCGCCCCCTCCGGCAGGCTGAAACCAAGCAGGTCATGACACAACACAGGGGGATTCCTTGCAGGTGCGACGTAGTGCTCTGGCCATCGTCACCGCCACCACGCTCGGACTCGGCGTCCTGGCCGGCACGGCCCACGCCGACAGCCACCAGTCCGCCAACAACACCAACACCAACACGAACACCAGCACCAGCACCAGCACCGATATTCACGCCCAGAACGGGGCCGTCACCTTCGCCGCCCAAGTTGCCAAGGTCGATGCCAAGACCGGCAAGCAGGCCGGGGCCCACACCGTCCTGTGCGAGTGGACCGGCAACTCCAAGTGGACCGCGGGCGACCCCACCGAGGTCACCGCCACCGCCGGGTTCTACTGCGCCGCCGTCGGGCCCGACGGGCCGATGATCACGGGCGAGATCCGGGCCCGCCTGCTCGACGGCAAGAACAACAGCGCCGTAGCCGAGGGCAAGTGGAGCTTCATCAACGCCATCGACCCGACGCCGACGACCAACGAGGTGACCAAGAAGGTCAAGCGGACGCGCAGCCTGTACGTCCAGAACGAGATGCACGGCGCCTTCATGACCCCGGGCTGGGTCTGGACCCAGCTGCCCAAGGGCTGCTCCGGGGCCGCCACCCCGAACGTCGTCTGCAAGGTCAACTACGCCAAGTTCACCGTCTGATGGGCCCAAGGACGGAACAAACGGCGGAACAAGCGGCCGGACAAACGCCCGAACAAACGGAGACGCAAACGCTGGGGCAAGCGATGGAGCCGATGAACGGGCGGAAGAAAGTGCGGGGTATGAAGAAGTCCCGGGTTGCCGTGCTCGCGGGGATGGTGGGGCTCGTGGTCCTGCTCGACTCGCCGATGGCCATGGCCGCGGAGTGGCAGGGGAAGATGATCGACGTCCGGACGGGCTTCGAGTCCCGTACTTGGACGTCGCATTACAGCGGCTCCAAGGCCAGCTTCCAGGAGTGCCACTCCAAGGGCAACGGGCCCCACAAGAACACCGTGACCATCTCGATGTGGGAGAACGTGCCGTTCTGGCCGGACCACCGGATCGGGGCCCCGGCCGTGCTGAGCGAGTGCTTCAAGGGCGGCAACCACACCTCGTCCTTCGACCGGAAGATCCCGGCGGGTACCAAGGTCTACCTGCGGGTCGACCAGGTCAATGGCGAGGCCAAGGGCGACACGGTGAGCATCTTCTCGGTCGCCGTCTCTTCGTAGCAGCCCCGACGCCGCTACGTCTTCGAGCGCTTCGGCGGCGTCGGCGGCCTTCAACGGCTTTCGACGGCCGGTCCCGCACCGGTGGGGCTGTTCCTCGTGTGGGGAGGCGTCGGCCACGAAGAGGTCCACGGGGGTGGTCTTTTCGTGGCCGGCGCCGCGGGGCGCAGGCGGGCGCCGACGCGGCCCGGGTGCCCGGGGTCGAGGCGCTCCTCACCAAGGCGCTCGTACGAAATCGCCTGCGCTGATTGCCAGTTGGGCCCACACCGTCTTCAGCGGGGGTGGGCCTTCCGTCGTGCCCCAGTGGTCGGCGAACCCCTGGACGACGAGCAGGCCGCGCCCCGATTCGGAGTCGTCGGGCGCGCCGACGGCCACCACCGGCAGCGCCTTGTCCGCGCGGGTGTCGGTCACCTCGATGCGCAGTACGCCGTCCTCGCGCAGCAGCAGCCCCAGCTCGAAGCCGCGTCCGGACACGTACGCGTGCAGCACCGCGTTCGCGGCCAGCTCCGCCACGATCAGTGCCGCCGTGTCGGAGGCCTCGCTGCCGTGCGGGACGCCCCACGCGTCCAGCTGCCCCTGCGCCAGCCTCCGCGCCAGAACAGCTGCCCGCCGCGTCGACGCGAACCGCCTTCTGAACACACGCACGGTAGCCGGAAGTTGACGGGCTCTTGCTTCGGTTTCGAGGTGCATGCGACCACCGTGGCGGGGGTGGAACTCCCGCGACCAGGCATCCGCTGC
The DNA here is from genome assembly GCF_045206365.1 of Streptomyces sp. NBC_00212. Taxonomy (NCBI): domain Bacteria; kingdom Bacillati; phylum Actinomycetota; class Actinomycetes; order Kitasatosporales; family Streptomycetaceae; genus Streptomyces; species Streptomyces sp. NBC_00212. Next base: position 3,941,694 of record NZ_CP108115.1, on the reverse strand, counting down.
GTACGCTCAGCGAGCGTACGCGCACGTGCTGTAGACGGTACGTACCCTGTGCCGTAACTCTGGGTGAGTTGCGAACGCGGGGCGATCCGTTCACCGGGAGGTGGCCGCCGATGGCATGGGACCACGAAGCACACGATGGGGAACCCGACTCCTCCGACAGTCTGCGGACGTTCGGCGCGGTCGTCCAGGCCCTGCGCGAACACGCCGGCCTCAGCCGCGAGGACCTGGCGGCGCTGGTCGGCTACTCCAAACACACGGTCGCGTCGGTGGAGTTGGGGCGCCGCATGGCCTACCCCGACTTCATCGAGGGCACGGAGGCGGCCACGGGCAACACGGGGGCGCTGAAGAAGGCGGCCCGCTATTTGAGCAGGGAGCCGGGCCTGGCGTCCTGGTTCCGCAAGTGGGCCCTCCTGGAGCGGGAGGCGATCAGCCTGTACACGTACGAGTCCCGGCTGGTGCCGGGGCTGCTTCAGACGGAGGCGTACGCCCGGGTGCTGTTCAGCGAGCGCCTGCCGTCTCTGACCGACGAGCAACTGGAGTCTCAGGTGGCGGCCCGCCTGGAACGACAGAAGCTGCTGACCGAGCGGCCGAACACCTCGTACAGCTTCATCGTCGAGGAGCACGTCTTCCTGCGGCGTACGGGTGGGCCGGAGGTGACCCGCGAGCTCATCGAGCATGTACTGGCATGCGTCAAGCCTCGCAACGTGCAGTTCCAGATTCTGCCGATGAAGCGGGACGTTCACTCTGCGATGGACGGCCCCATCCGACTGCTGGAGACGCCCGGCAATAGGTGGTTCGGCTATTGCGAGGGGCAGGAGAGCGGCCAGTTCATCTCCGATCCCAAAGTGATCAGCACGCTACATATGCGGTATGCGAAACTGCGTTCACAGGCCATCACCTACGAGGAATCCGTAGGACTGTTGGAGCAACTGCGAGGAGCGCTATGAGCACTACCGCACTCGACTGGTTCAAGAGCAGCTACAGCGGAAGCTCCGGTGACGACTGCATAGAAGTGGCTCTCGACTGGCGCAAGTCGACGTACAGCAGCGGATCCGGCGACAGTTGCGTCGAGGTCGCTCACTCCTGGCGGAAGGCCACGTACAGCAGTGGCTCTGGCGACGACTGCGTAGAAGTAGCCGAATGCTGGAGCAAGTCCAGCTACAGCAGTGCCGAAGGCGACGACTGCGTGGAGGTGGCCACCTGCCCCACCACCATCCACATCCGCGACTCCAAGAACAAAACCGGCCCTCAGCTCACCCTCTCTCCCACCGCCTGGGGCGACTTCGTCGCCTTCGCCGGCGGGCGGGGCTGACGCTCGCGGTTCGTTACGTACGCCGACCCAAGTGCCAGCAGGGTCAAGGCAGTTGAGGCGAGGGGAACCATCTGTCGCCCAGCGCCGCTATGGCCGCGCCGCCCGTGACGCCCGCTGCCGCTATGCCCAGGTAGAGCGCGGTGGAGTTGAGGGACAGGAGCAGGGTGAGGCGGGATTGGTCGCCGCCGGTCGCGCCGAGGACGTCGCGGTTGGTGAGCGGCGCGAGCCGGGTGCGCAGGGAGACGGCGGGCGCGGGCGCCGGGAGGTCGCGCAGTTCCCCTCGCCCCTGTACGTCGCCCCCCCGTGCTGCCAGTCGCCCCCGCGTCACCCGGCCAGTTGCCGCGGCAGCGGGGCCGCGTGGACGACGGTCAGGCCCGAGACCGCTCGGGTCAGGGCCACGTACAGGCGGCGCAGGCCCGTGCGTTCGTCGGGCTCGCCGTCCACCACCGCGGCCGGCTCGTCCAGGACCACGTAGTCGTACTCCAGGCCCTTCGCCAGCGAGGCCGGGACCAGGGTCAGGCGGGACTCGGCCGTCGTCTCCTCGCCCGGGGCCAGGTAGGGGAGGTTCGCGGCTTCAAGTGCCGCCGCCAGTACGGGAATTCGGGCATCCGCCGCGATCAGGCCGATCGAGCCCTCGTGGGACAGGGACTCCACGCAGGCCGCCACCACGTCCGCGTCCAGGCCCCCCGCCTCGCGCACCTCTCGTACGTCCAGCGAGCCCGGCGTCTCACGTACCGACTCCACCGCCGCCAGGCCGGGGGAGATCGACGGGAGCAGTTTCGAGGCGTACGCGATGACCTCGCGCGGCACGCGGAAGCCCGCCGTCAGCTCCTCGACCACCGCCTCGCCCTTGCCGAGATGACGCAGCGCCTCGGCCCAACTCGCCGTCGCCCAGGGCGTGGTGCCCTGCGCGAGGTCCCCGAGCACGGTCGCCGAACCGGTCGTGCAGCGGCGGCCCACCGCGCGGTACTGCATGGGGGAGAGGTCCTGCGCCTCGTCGAGTACGACGTGGCCGAGCGAGTGGGTGCGGGCGACCAGGTCGTTCGCCTCGTCGATGAGGACCGCGTCCGCCGCCGTCCACTTCGCCGACTTCACGCTGCGGGCGGGCTTGGGGGAGGTGATCGTCTTCTGCTCGTCGGCCGTGAGGACGCCTTCGGCGTGCGCCGCCAGGAAATCGGGGTCGTTGAGGAGCCGCAGAACCAGCTTCGCCGGGTCGACCGGGGGCCAGATCTCCTTCACGGCCGCCTTCACGGCGGTGTTGCGGGCCACCGCGTCCTGTACCCGGTCGTCGGGCGCCTCGCCCGCCTGCTCCATCCGTACGAGAACCGTGTGCGCGATCCGCTGCGGCAGGGCCTCGCGGGCGGCACCGTAACGGATGTCCCGGTCTCTCAACTCCTCGACGATCTCGGCGAGTTCGTACGCCGGGACCCGCCAGCGGCGCGAACCGCGCACCACCACGAGGGGCTCGGTCGGGGTGCTGACGTGCGACCAGACGGCCCTGCGGAGCACCTCGGCCATGCGGGCGTAGCCCTTGACGGTGGCCGACCCGGCTTCGTCGGTGCCGCGCACCTCGACGCCCGTCGTCACCAGGTCGTCTACCGTCGCCTGCTTCACCTCCAACTCACCCAGCGCGGGGAGGACTTGCTCGATGTAGTGCAGGAACGACTTGTTCGGGCCGATGACCAGGGTGCCGGTGCGGGCGAGGCGGTCCCGGTGGGCGTAGAGCAGGTACGCGACCCGGTGCAGGCCGACGGCGGTCTTTCCCGTGCCGGGACCGCCCTGCACGCAGACGCTGCCGCTCAGGCCGGACCTGACGATCTCGTCCTGCTCGGGCTGGATGGTGGCGACGATGTCGCGCATGGGGCCGACACGGGGGCGCTCGATCTCCGCCTGGAGCAGCTTGCTCGTGGTGGCGGCCTCGGTGGGGTCGGTGAGGTGCTCGTCCTCGTACGCCGTCAGGTCGCCGCCCGTGTAGCCGAAGCGGCGGCGCAGCCCGATGTCCATCGGGTCCTTCTTCGAGGCGCGGTAGAACGGCTGTGAGACGGGGGCGCGCCAGTCGATGACCATCGGGTCGCCGTCGGCGTCGTGGACGTGCCGGCGTCCGATGTAGAACTGCTCTCCCTCGGCCCCTTCGGCCAGGTCCGCGCCGGGGGCGTGCAGGTAATTGAGGCGGCCGAAGAAGAGGGGGGTGTGGGAGAGGTCCGCGAGGGCCTTGATGCGGTCGTCGATCTGGCGCTGGAGGACGGCGGCGTTGACCCAGTTCGCGGTGACGTCCTTGATGTCGAGGTTCTCGACGTCTTCGCGCATCGCGCGGAGGGCTGCGCGGGAGCGGGTCAGGTGGGTGCGCTCGTGGTGCAGGGGGTTCTGGGGGACTTGAGGGTCTTGGGGGGCGGGGGGTTCGGGGTCGTGCGTCTGCACGGGGTGCCTCCGGCGGTTTGGCGGAGGGGGGATTTTAGGTGCGGGGTGGGGTGGGGGGCCAATGGTTTTCCCCCACCCCGCCCCTTCCCGAGACCCTCCGGGGGTGACTGACTCGGGTGCGGCCCGGTGGCTGCTGGGGCTGCGCCCCAGACCCCTGCGGGGACTTCGTCCCCTGCACCCCTGCTTCGGGGGCTCCGCCCCCGGACCCCCGTTCGCGCCTTAAGGGCGCTCGTCCTCAATCGCCGGACAGGCTGAAGATGCCCATGCGGGCCAGCACAGATCCCGCTAGGGGCGCGGGGAACTGCGCGACCAGCCACGCACGGTCCGCAGCCGACCGACTGCATAGCCAGTCCTCACCCCCGGAGGGTCTCGGGAAGGGGCGGGGAGGGGCCATCGGGGGCTGGGGCGGAGCCCCAGCGCACCCCGCTGAACCTGCGCCCCGCCCCGCCGCAGCCCCCCCCAGGGCCGGGGCCGGTCACCCCGTCAGGAACGACACGTCCAGCTCTGCCATCCGCTTCGGGTCCGCCAGGATGTTCAGCTCTGTGATCCGGCCGTCCTCGCCCAGCGTGAAGGACAGGAGCGAGAACGCCCTCCCGTCCTTCGCCGCCACGATGCCCGGCATGCCGTTGACGAGCACCGGCTGGTTGAGGGCCGCGAACTTGCGGAAGGTGTAGGCCTGTTCGGCCACCACCCGCGCCCCCCGCACCAGCTTCGTCGCCGGCAGCGCCCCCGCATCCGCCCGCAGCAGAACGTCCGGGTCGAGGAGCGCGAGGAGGGCCTCGAAGTCGCCCCCTCGCGCGGCCGAGATGAACGCGTCCACCACCTCGCGCTGCCGGGCGCGGTCCGCCGACGGCGACGGCGCCCGGCCCTGCACCCGCCGCCGCGCCCGGCTCGCCAGCTGACGCGTCGCCGCCGGCGTCTTGTCCACGATCGGCGCGATGTCCTCGAACGGCACCGCGAACATGTCGTGCAGGACGAAGGACAGGCGTTCGGCGGGAGTCAGGGTCTCCAGGACCACCATCAGCGCCAGGCCCACCGAGTCCGCGAGCAGCACCTCCTGCTCCGGGTCCACCACGTCCACCGGGCCCACGATCGGGTCCGGCACGTGGACGTACTCGTACTCCTCCACGTCCAGCGCCGCCTCCCGCCGCGTGCTCCGCGACCGCAGCATGTTCAGGCAGATCCGGCCGACGATCGTGGTCAGCCAGCCACCCAGGTTGTCGACCGCGCCGCTGTCCGCGCGGCTGGCCCGCAGCCAGCCCTCCTGGACGGCGTCCTCGGCCTCGCTGAGCGAACCGAGCATCCGGTACGCCACCGCACGCAGATGCCCGCGGTGCTCCTCGAAGCGCTGCGCGAGGTATTCGTCGTCGTCCATCTCTGGCATGTCTCGTCATTCCTCCGTCGCGTGGTGGCACTGCTCTGACAAGGGGGAGGGGGTCGATGTGACAGCTGGGTGGAGATCGGCGCTCCTACCCGTAGGGGACGGGGTCGGACCAGAGGACTACACGGGGGGTGAGGAGGTTCAGCCCCGGGAGCGATGTGCCTGGGTTGTCCGGAATCCATCATGGAGATATGAGTACAGCGACCTTCAACCCAGCCCCCTCGGCCCGCCCCAACGTCTCCAAGGGCGCCACCGCCTCGGGCGCCGCGCCTCACCGTACCCACATGATCGGCAACGCGGTCCGTGCCGCCAAGGTCCTCGCCGGTGCCGCGTTCAGCGTCGTCGTCATGGGGGAGTACGCGGAGGAGGCAGGCGTCCACCGCCGGAACTGAGCCCTGACGGCCCTGACGGGTACGGCTTCCGTGCGCTGATCACCTGTCCGGCTAGGGTCACTTCGCGTGACCGATCGTTCACTGCGCGCCGCTGGCTGGGTTCTTCTCGCCGCTTCACTCGCCGTACTTGCCGCGCTCTGCCTCGCGCTGCGGATTCCCATGGCGGACGCCCTGGTCTACCGGGCGGAGGGTGCGGCCGTCACGAACGGCACCTCCTTGTACGGGTTCACCGTCACCGCGTGGCGACTGCCCGCCACCTACCCCCCGTTCGCGGCCCTGCTCTTCGGACAGGTCAACCTCGCGCTCGCCTGCCTCGTACTCTGGGATTTCTCCCGGCCGGCGGGCGCCTTCGGCAAGGGGGTCGCGGTCGGCATCGCCGCCGGGATCAAGATCACGCCGTTGTTCTTCGTGCTGCACTCGCTGGTGCGCGGGTGTCGGCGGGAGGCCGTCGCCGCGGCCACCGGGTTTGCGGCCACCGTCTTGCTCGGGGCGCTCGTACTGCCTTGTGCCGGCGTCGAGTTCTGGACGCGGCGGCTCTTCGAGACCGGGCGGGTAGGCAAGGCCTGGATCGTCGACAACCAGTCACTGCGGGGATGCTCGCGCGGCTGCTGCACACCGCCGAGCCCGGGGTGTGTGGGCCCTCGCGGCGGCCGGTGTCGGTGCGGCCGGGCTGTGGACCGCCCGGCACTGCGACGAACGCCGGGCCCTGCTCGTCAGCGCCCTCACCGCGCTGCTGATCTCGCCCATCAGCTGGTCGCACCACTGGGTGTGGTGCGTCCCGCTCATCGCGTTCCTCGTCGCCGAGGGGCGGCCGCGTACGGCCGCAGCCCTCGCCCTCGTCTTCACCGCCCGCAGCCTCCGGCTCGTACCGCACGCAGGCGATGTGGGCCTTCAACTGCCGCTCTGGCAGCAGCAGTTGGCCTCCCCCTGCGCGCTGGTGGGGCTGGCCGTGGTGGCCCTGCAAGCCGGGGTTGTCGTGGCCAACTCTCAGTTGTCCGCCAGGAGTTCGTCCGCGTCCATGATCCGGTAGGCGTAGCCCTGTTCGGCCAGGAAGCGCTGGCGGTGGGCCGCGAAGTCCTGGTCGATGGTGTCGCGGGCGACCACCGAGTAGAAGTGGGCCATGTGGCCGTCCGCCTTCGGGCGCAGGACCCGGCCCAGGCGCTGGGCCTCCTCCTGCCGGGAGCCGAACGTGCCCGACACCTGGATGGCGACGGTCGCCTCGGGAAGGTCGATCGAGAAGTTGGCGACCTTGGACACGACGAGAACGGAGATCTCCCCTTCCCTGAACGCGCCGAACAGCTTCTCGCGCTGGGCGTTGGTGGTCTCGCCCTTGATCACGGGCGCGTTCAAGTGCTCGCCCAGCTCGTCGAGTTGGTCGATGTACTGGCCGATGACGAGGATCTGCTGGCCCGCGAACTTCCGTACCAGCGCCTCCGTGACCTTCCGCTTCGTCGCGGTCGTCGCGCAGAAGCGGTACTTCTCCTCGGTCTCGGCGGTCGCGTACGCGAGGCGCTCGGCGTCCGTCAGATTGACCCGGACCTCGACGCAGTCGGCGGGCGCGATGTAGCCCTGCGCCTCGATCTCCTTCCACGGCGCGTCGAAGCGCTTGGGCCCGATGAGCGAGAAGACGTCCGACTCGCGGCCGTCCTCACGGACCAGCGTCGCGGTCAGACCGAGCCGCCTGCGCGCCTGCAGATCGGCGGTGAACTTGAAGACCGGCGCGGGCAGCAGGTGCACCTCGTCGTAGACGATCAGGCCCCAGTCCCGCGAGTCGAACAGCTCCAGGTGCGCGTACACGCCCTTACGGCGGGTGGTGAGGACCTGGTACGTCGCGATCGTGACCGGGCGGATCTCCTTCTTCGTGCCGCTGTACTCGCCGATCTCGTCCTCGGTCAGACTCGTCCGCTTCACCAGCTCGTGCTTCCACTGGCGGGCCGAGACCGTGTTGGTGACCAGGATCAGCGTGGTCGCCTTCGCCTCGGCCATCGCCCCGGCCCCTACCAGCGTCTTTCCGGCGCCGCAGGGCAGCACGACCACGCCGCTGCCGCCGTGCCAGAAGCCCTCGACGGCCTGCTTCTGGTACGGGCGCAGCGCCCAGCCGTCCTCGGCGAGCTCGATGGGGTGCGCCTCGCCGTCGACGTACCCGGCGAGGTCCTCGGCCGGCCACCCCAGCTTCAGCAGGGTCTGCTTGATCTGGCCGCGCTCGGAGGGGTGCACGGCGACCGTGTCCGCGTCGATGCGGGCGCCGACCAGCGGGGTGACCTTCTTGGAGCGCAGGATCTCTTCGAGTACGGGCCGGTCGGTCGAGGTCAGGACGAGGCCGTGGGTGGGGTGCTTGCTCAGGGTGAGCCGGCCGTAGCGGGCCATCGTCTCGGCGATGTCGACGAGCAGGGCGTGTGGGACGGGGTAGCGCGAGTACTCGACCAGCGCGTCCACGACCTGCTCAGCGTCGTGCCCGGCCGCCCGCGCGTTCCACAGGCCCAGCGGCGTCACCCGGTAGGTGTGGATGTGCTCGGGGGCCCGCTCCAGCTCCGCGAAGGGCGCGATGGCGCGACGGCAGGCGTCGGCCTGCTCGTGGTCGACCTCCAGGAGCAGGGTCTTGTCGCTCTGGACGATGAGTGGTCCGGTCACCTGGGGCATGTCCCTTCCGACGGATGGCCCGCCGGGCAGGGCGGGCAAACTTCCAGTCTGCCGTATCGGCGGCTTCGGTGGGTCGTGCATGGGGGTGCGCGGGTGCGGGCACCTGGTGCCGGCGGTGAGTACGAGGGCTCGCGGATGAGTACCGGATGAGTATGCGGACGGTGCCCGTGGGGCGGGTGCGGGCGGTGGGATGGGGGCATGACGACGCAGTGGAACCCTTACGCGTACCGGGGGCAGGCGGCTCCCGGGTGGCTCCCGCTCAAGACGGACGGGCCGGACGCCCGGTGGTGGGTGGCGCCTTCCGTCTGCACACTGGCTCTGGTGCTGTCCGCGTGGATCGACCTCTCGGTGCTGTCGGGGTTCGGGGCGAGGCCCGGCTGGGCGACGGTCGCGGTCTACGCGGTGCCGGGCGCGCTGATCGCCACGAGCTGGCTGCTTCCGCACCGGCGGACCCTGCGGCCGGCGCGGATCGGGCTCGGGGCGGGCGGTGTGGCGCTGGCCTTCGTCCTCACGAAGATCTTCGCCATGGCCATCATGATCGTGTTCCTCTGCGTGGCCCTGATGTTCGGCTGGAACCTGCACGACTAGGCGGGCCGAACCCCAGGTCACGGCGGGGAACGGGGCCTGAGGCCCAACACGGGGAGGCCCGAGGATAGGCGGCTGATCCCGGCAGGTCTAAGGTCTGGAATCCAGGACCAGAACGATGGGGGGCGCCAGGCCGTGGATCAGGACGATGCCGTCATCGGCTGCCCCGGAGTGCTGCTCGTCGCCACCCGTGGAACCGCCGGACCCGGCGAGGTCGTGGTGAGCGTACGAGGCGGCACAGAGGCCTTCCTCGCCTGGTCGGAGGAACCCCTGCCGAAGGGGGCGACCGTGCTCGTGATCGGATCCCGTGGCACCCGCCAGGTGGACGTCATCGAGTGGGCCGATCCGTTGGAAGCGTTGGGCGGCTCTCCCGCCGACGCCGGCTAGACGTTTCGTTTCTAAGGAGACAAGGATGTTCGGTTACCGGGTGCCCGCCCCCGACGAGGCGATGCTGATCTCGGGTGGCAGGCGCGGTCTCGGGGGCGCACCGTTCCGCGTAGTGACCGGCCACGGCAAGTTCGTCCTGCCGATTTTCCGCAAGACCCGCTTCCTCACGCTGTCGATGTGCGAGGCCGAGGTCACCGAGACCTGCGTGACCAAGCAGGGCATCGCGCTGCACGTGCGTGCAGTGATCGCGTTCAAGGTCGGCAACGACAACGAGTCCATCGTGAACGCGGGCCAGCGCTTCCTGTCCGACCAGGACCAGATGTCGGTCCTGACCGGCCGGATCTTCGCCGGTCACCTGCGGTCCATCATCGGCTCGATGACCGTCGAGGAGATCGTCACCGAGCGGCAGAAGCTCGCGGCGGAGGTCCTGGAGACCTCGAAGACCGAGATGGCGAAGATCGGTCTGATCGTCGACTCACTGCAGATCCAGTCCATCGACGACGGCGAGGTCGGCTACATCGACGCGATGTCCGCGCCGCACAAGGCCGCCATCCAGCGGGCCGCCCAGATCGCCCAGGCGCAGGCCACCCAGGCCTCGGTCGAGGCCGAGCAGGTCGCGGCGCGCAACCAGGCGGAGTACGCGCGGCAGACCGCGGTCGTGAAGGCCGAGTACTCGGCGGAGGTCGACCGCGCGCAGGCGCAGGCCGCCCAGGCCGGTCCGCTCGCCCAGGCCCACGCCCAGCAGGAGGTGCTCCTCGCGCAGACCGAACTGGCCCAGCGCGCCGCCGAGCTCCGCCAGCAGCAACTCGTCGCCGAGATCGTCAAGCCGGCCCAGGCCGAGGCCGAGCGCATCAAGGTGCTCGCGATCGCCGAGGCCGAGCGCATGAAGATCCAGGCGGAGGCCGCGGCCTCGTACGACCGCGTCGCGCTCGACCGGATGCTGATCGACCAGCTGCCGCAGATCGTGAAGGAGGCGGCGGGGGGTCTCGCGGGGGCGAACGTCAATGTGCTGAACGGGGCGGACGGGCTCGGCGAGATCGCGGCCGGTCTGGTGGGCCAGGGTCTGACGATCCTGGACTCTGTCCGGCAGAACCTGAGCGGTTCGGGCGAGCCGCGCCCGGACTCCCGGAGCGGGGCTCAGCTGTCCCTGCCGGGTCTGCTGTCCGGCAAGGCCGGCCCGGAGGGCAAGGGGGACGGGCCGGTCGACATCGACTAGCCGCCACTGCGGGGGTGTTGGGTGCGGTGCGGGCTGCCTCGGGCTGCGTGCCCCGAACCCCTGACGGCCGTCAGTCTGCGGGCCGGTGGGGGCTGGTCGCGCAGTTCCCCGCGCCCCTAGCAGGGCTGATCCTGGCCCGCATCGGGGCATTTCAGCCCGTCCGGCGTTTGAGGACGAGCGCCCTTCAGGCGCGAACGGGGTCTGGGGCGGAGCCCCAGAAGCACCTTCACCCCCGGCGGGTTTCGGGAAGGGGTGGGGTGGGGCCTCCCGGGGTCTGGGGCGGAGCCCTAGGGCAGGGGCCTCACGCCGGGTCGTCGGCGAGTTCTGCTACGCCTGTGATGCGGTGGAGCGGATACGTGCGGACCTCGTCCGCCGTGTGGTCGTACGCGGTCACGAACCCGCCCTCCACCCGCACGGGTGCGATGACCCGCTGACTGGCCGTCCCCTCCGCGTTCACGTACCCGATCCACAGCGCCGACCCCGTCATCGCCGCCGCCTGCACCGTCGCCAGGGTCTCCGCGGACGACGTGCGCGGCAGGGAGCCGTCCGTGCGCGCGGCCTCCGGCTCCTTGCGTACGACCGTCGCCGCCGTGTCGCCGGCCCGGATCGCCCGTACCGCCGCGTCGAGCAGTGTCCCGTCGGGCAGCGGCGGGCCGTCCGGGACCGGCACGGGCGCCGCGCGGCGCGGGGTGCGGCGGGAGTCGGCGCGGGTGATCAGGACGTCGCCCTCGGCGGACTCGGCGGCCGGCGCGTATCCCATGGAGCGCAGCCCGTCGAGCAGCGCGGCCGGCTCGGCCGTGGTGGCCAGGACGGTCGGGGCGAGGCGGCGGAGCCGAAGGGGCTGGCTGCGTTTGTCGGCGAGGATCTCGCCCAGCATCGCCTCGTCGTCGCAGCGTACGTACGCCGAAGCGGCGCCCACCCGAAGGTGGCCGTGCCTGCGGGCCACGTCGTCGATGAGGTAGCTGAGCGGTTGCGGGACCGGCGTACGGCTGTGCTCGGTCAGGAAGGCTTGCAGGTCGGAGGCGGTCTGGCCGGCGTCGAGGGCGCGCCGCACCGAGCCCGCGGTGAAGCGGTAGACGGTGGCGCCGCCCTTGGACTCGATGTCGGCGAGCACCCCGAGCATCGCCGCGAGCGGGCGCCTGAGCGGGCCGGGTGCGACCGCCGTCAGGTCCGCCTGGAGCAGGACGTGGTCGACGGGCTCGGGCAGATGCGGGGCCAGCGCCTTCGCGGCCAGCCCACCGAGCGCGCCGCGTTCGACGGCACCGACTGCCGGGGTCAGCAGCGTACGGCCGTGGGTGGTCAGCGCGCCCCGGCCGGTCACGCCCAGCAACTCGGCCTCGGACAGCGTCCACCCGGCGAGCCGCGAGCGCAGGTCGTCGGGGCCGCTGCGGGCCGGGCGCTCCCAGCGGAGGCGGGCGAGCAGCGACTCGGGGTCCGGCGAGGTGGCGTCGGGCAGGGTGGCGAGCAGGGCGAGGACGCGGTGGCGGACTTCGGGCGCGGGGGAGCGGTCGAGGTCGGGGCCGAGCGCCGAGAGGGTGCGGCCCTTGGTGTCCTGCTCGCCGACGAGCCCGGCGGTACGGGTCGCGGTCAGCCAGGCCACCGCGAGCCGGGCCCACCGCTCGGCGGGCGGCAGCTCCAGCCAGTCGTCGTACTCGGGGGTCGGCGCATAGCGCTCGTCCGCCTCGCCGTCGGACGCCAACAGGCCTGCCGCATAAGCGAGTTCGAGCCAGAATGCGGCGGTCGGCTCGGTGGTGTCGAGGGTGGTCGCGGCGCGCTTGAGGTCGCGTACGGACAGGCCGCCCGCGCGCAGCACGGCCGGGCCGCCCTCGTTCCACTCGGCGAGCAGGTCCTCGACGGTGGTCAGTGCCATGAACGCCTGGCCGGCGGCGGTCGCGTCCACAACCTGTGGACGGTATTCGCGCAGCGGCGCCACGGCGGGCGGCACCGGCTCGGTGGTGCGGTGCGCGCGCCCGGCGCGCAGGTGCAGGGCGACCTCGCGCGGCAGCACCAGGGTGCGCGCGGAGGCCGGAAGGAGCAGGCCGTGGTCGCGCAGCCAGCGCACCGGCGGCGGCGGATCGGCGGACACCTCGCCGTACGGCGGGCCCCACACCAGGCGGTCGAGGACGGTGAGCGCGTCGGAGGGCGCGGAGTCGAGCAGCTCCGTCATCCTCGCGCGGTCGGTGAACAGCGAGGTCAGCGCGGCCACCGCGGACACGGGGTCGTGCGTGGCCGGGAGCCCGGCGGCCCGGAGGATCTCCTGGACGCGGCCGGGCGACATCCCCGCGGTCGCCTCGGCGACGGTCGGGCCGAGGCCGGTCGGGGAGGGGTGCGTGGGGGAGGGGGCGAGCAGTTCGCGGGCGGTGCGCACCAGGCGCAGCCGGTCGTCGCCGCCCCAGACCAGGGCCTGCTCGCGCAGCGCGGCGAGCGCGCCGGGCAGCGCGGCCTCGACCTCCGGATCGCCGTCGTCCCCGGCGAGCAGGCTGCGTACGGCGTCGTACGGGGCCGGGTCCGGGGCCACCGCGAGGACCTGGGCGGTCTGCAGGGCGAAGCTGTCCAGCCGCTCAAGGGCCCGTACGACCGATGCGCGGGTGCCGGCGCGGGTGGCCAGCTGGGTGAGGTCGCCCGGTACCGGGCTGAGCAGGTCGGGGCGGGTCCGCAGGAGCGCGGCGAGGGACTCGTCGGGGCGGGAGCGCAGGGACTCGGCGAGGGTGCGGGGTGCCGAGGCGGCGGTGCCGGGTGCCGTGGCAGCCCTGTTCGTCGCGCCGGTCGTTCCTTCGGGCACGTGCGCCTCCTGATTGCGCTCGCCGGTCCCCATCCGCCCCACGGTAGCCCGTGCGCGCTACCGTCAGGACCCAGAGCCGGTGTCCGAAACGCGACCGGACCGGCGGACGCGGCCGTCGGGTGGCCGCGGGCGGGGTCCGCGGAGGGGAAACGCGCGTGGGGATCGAGAGCGACCAGCTGGTCTACGACTACCTGAGCCGGGTCGGCGACCTGGCCCAGCAGCGGCAACTGCCCTCCGGGGACCGGATGCGCCTGGTGTCGTCGCTGCGCAACGAGATCGACAAGCAGCGGGCGAAGTTCGGGAGCGAGACCCCGGCGACGGTACGGCGTGTTCTCGGGCGGTTCGGGACGCCGGAGGAGGTCGTGGCGCGGGTTGCCGCCGGCTCGGGGGCGGATCTCGGCTCCGGCTCGGGGCCGGGCTCCGGCTCCGGCGGGTCGTACGTTGCGGAGCCCGCGCCGGATGTGGCCGTGCCGGTTCAGCGGGACCGATTGTTCCCCGGGCGGGGCAAACGCGTCCCGCGTCCGCGCTCGCTCGAACCGGACGCGGCGCCGCCCACGCTGCCGGCGCCGCCGCATCTGGCGGGCCTGGACGAGCTGGGCACGCAGGGCGTCGAGCCCGACTGGTGGCGGGTCGAGCCGGGCCCGCCGGGGGGCGGCGCGGGCGACTTCGTGGCCGGATTCGTGGGCGGGGTGGAGATCCCGGAGATCCTCAAGCCGCCGGGGGAGGGCGAGGAGGAGCCCGTCGAGTCGGCCGAGGAGGCGGACGGGGCCGAGGACGTCGAGGCCGACGATGTGGTGGTGGACGCTCCGGTGCGGCGCCGCCGCCTGGGCCTGCGCCGCTCGGCCGCCGAGGCACGCCCCGGCCTGACGAACCCCCTCCTGCTCATCGCGGCGGCGCTGCTCGTGGCGGGCGCGCTGTTCGGCCTGTGGCTGGCGCTGGGGGCGGGCTGGCTCCTCGCGTACGCGTCCCGCAGGCTGAGCCGGGCGGAGTCGAAGTGGGCGGTCCTGGGCATGCCGGGCCTGACCCTGCTCGGCGGCCTGATCTGGCTCTGGGGCCGCCAGGACGGCCGCTGGGGCGCGCCGATCGCCCAGGGCGAGATGGGGGAGGCCCTGACGGGAATGTGGCCGTGGCTGATCAGGGTGGCGGCGCTGTCGTCGGCGGGGTTCTTGGTGTGGCGGTCCCAGAGGGGCAAGCGCTGAGGGGTGCGCCTGGTGGGGGTGCGCCGGGGCTCCGCCCCAGGCCCCGGTTGGCCCCTCCCCGCCCCTTCCCGCAACCCTCCGGGGGTGGGGACTGGTTGTGTAGTCGATCGGCTGCGGACCGTGCGTGGCCGGTCGCGCAGTTCCCCGCGCCCCTGGCAGCATGCGGAAGGGGCATCCCGAGCCCGCCCACTACCGCGGCAGCATCTCGCCCAGCTCCCGCAGGATCACGGTCGCCGCCCCGTACCCGATGCCCTGGATCCACAGCTGGTCGTCCACCGCGTGGACCCGGCCCGCCCGCACCGCGGACATCCCCTTCCACAACGCGCTGCCCAGTGTCTGCGTCGCCTTCGACTTCGCCGGGTCGCCGTACGTCGCGTGGAAGATGACGTCCGCCTCCGCGAGGTCGATCCGCTCGGGGCTCACGTCGTACGAGAAGCCGTCCTTCGCCTTGTCGACGATGGCGGGGCGCCCCAGGCCCACGTCCGCGAGCACCGTCGCGATGTAGTTCTTGCGGCCGTAGATCCGGATGTCCGCGCCCTCGACGAAGCGGACGACGTTGACCTTCAGCGCCGCCGCCTTGGCCGGCCCGCCGAGCCGGGCCGTCAACTCCCGTACCCGCGCGCCGTATTCGTCCGTGACCTGCTTCGCCTCGGCCACCTTGCCCAGCGCGAGGGCGTGCAGCTGGAAGTTCTGCTTCCAGGGGTAGCCCGTGGACTCCGTCATCACCGTCGGCGCGATCTTCGACAGTTCCGCGTACTTGTCGCCGTGCCGCACCTTGCTGGTCAGGATCAGGTCGGGCTTGAGTGCCGCGATGGACTCCAGGCTGGGGCTCATCACCGCGCCGACGTCCTTGATCCCGGCCACCTTGTCCTTGGGGAGGTAGTCGAGGAACCCGGAGCCCGCGTCGGCGTGCGCCGCGCCCACCGGCCGCACGCCCAGCGTGATCGCCGAGTCGAGTTCCGCCGTGTCCAGAACGACGACCCGTTGAGGGTGATCCTTGACCCTTACGTCCCCCATCGCCGTCTTGACGAGGTGCGAACTGCCGCCCTTGGGGGGCGAGTTGGGCGTGCCGGACGAGCATGCGGTCGCCGTCAGGGCACTCGTCAGGGTCAGCGCTCCCGCCAGCACGGCGCGGCGAGGGATCGTCATCGGGGGATCCTCTCCGAAGGGGGCGAGCAGTCCGAAGGGGGCGAGTAGGGGGCGCCGGGCACCACCAGGGGCGAGCCTGTCACCGGGTCCGGGACGACCACCGAGTCCAGGCCGAACACCTCACGTACGAGATCCGCCGTCACCACGTCCTCGGGGCGGCCCTCGGCGACGATCCGCCCCGCCTTCATCGCCACGAGGTGGTCGGCGTACCGCGCGGCCTGGTTGAGATCGTGCAGCACCATCACCACCGTACGGCCCCGCTCGTGGTTCAACTGCCGTACCAGATCCATTACTTCGACCTGGTGGGAGATGTCCAGATACGTGGTCGGTTCGTCGAGGAGGAGTACGTCGGTCTCCTGGGCGAGCGCCATCGCGATCCACACCCGCTGGCGCTGGCCGCCGGAGAGTTCGTCGACCGGGCGGTCGGCGAGGCCCGCCACGTCCGTACGCTCCATCGCGTCCGTGACCGCCCGCTCGTCCGCCTCCGACCACTGCTGCCACCAGTGCTGATGCGGCTGGCGCCCGCGCGAGACCAGGTCGGCCACGGTGATCGCCTCGGGCGCGACGGGCGACTGCGGGAGCAGCCCGATCGACTGGGCGATCCTCTTGGTGGGGATGCGCGCCAGCTCCGTACCGTCGAGCAGGACCGCGCCGCCGCGCGGCTTCAGCAGGCGCCCGAGGGCTCGCAGCGTCGTGGACTTGCCGCATGCGTTCGGGCCGACGATGACGCTCACCCGCCCGTCCGGCACCGCGAGGTCGAGGCCGTGCACGACGGTGCGGTCCTCGTAGGCGAGGGTCAGCTCGCGGGCCGTCAGCCGGCTGGCCATCTACTTTCCTCCAGTCGTACGGCTGCGCACGATCAGCCAGATCAGGTACGGGGCGCCGATCACCGCGGTGAGCACGCCCACCGGCAGCTCGGTCGGCGAGAACAGCTTCCGGGCCAGCAGATCGGCCAGGACCACGATCACCGCACCCGTCAACGCCGAGCAGAACAAGGGTATTTGGGCCGTCCGCGTCATCCGGCGGGCGATCTGCGGGGCGAGCAGCGCGACGAAGTCGACAGGACCCGCCGCGCCCGTCGCCACGGAGGCGAGGACCACGCCGGTGACGACCAGGCCGAGCCGCACCCGGCCGAGCCGTACGCCGAGCGCGGTCGCGGTGTCGTCGTCGAGGGAGACCGTGCGCTGCGCGCGGGCCGCCCACAGCACGGCCGGCACGAGCGCGAGCTCCACCAAGCCGAGCGGCGCCGCCTCCTCCCAGCCGCGCCCGTTGAGCGAGCCCGTCATCCAGATCTGCGCCTGCTGGGCGACCAGGTAGTCGCCCTTGGTCATGAACAGCGTGGTGATCGAGCGAAGGGCGATCGCGAAGCCGATGCCGATCAGCACGAAGCGCGTCGCGTGCAGCCCGCCGCGCCAGGCGAAGACGTACACCAGGGCCGCCGCCAGGACCCCGCCGACGACGGACAGGTAGGGCAGCACGGTGTACGAGGTGACGCCGAACGTCATCGCGCCGACCGTCAGCGCCGAGGCGCCCTGGCTGATGCCGATGATGTCGGGGCTGGCGAGCGGGTTGCGCGCGACGGTCTGGATCAGCCCGCCCGCGATGCCGAACGCGGCGCCGACCATCAGGCCCACCACCATGCGCGGCAGCCGCAGCGTGCCGACGACGAGCTCGGCGTACGAGTCCCGGCCGGTCAGCACCTTGAGCACGTCACCGGGCGCCACGAAGCTCTCGCCCACGCAGAGGTAGGCCACGCAGAGTGCGGCGAGGAGGACGAGGAGGGACACGCCCACCGCCGCCGCCCTGCGGTGCAGGAGGAAGGCGGCTCGTCCCGCCCGTACGACGGTGTAGCCCGCGGGGCGCACCCGTACGGCTGCCGTTGCGGAACTCATGCCGGGACCGCCTTCCTGATCCGATGGACGCCGCTCATGCCGGGACCGCCTTCCTGCGGACCAGCGTCACCAGGAACGGCACGCCGATCAGGGCGGTCATCACGCCCGCCGGGATCTCGCTCGGCGGGAAGACGATCCGGCCGACGGTGTCGGCGACCAGGAGCATCACCGGGCCCACCAGGGCCGCCATCGGCAGCACCCAGCGGTGGTCGCTGCCCACGATCGCGCGGGCGATGTGCGGGATCGCGAGACCGATGAAGGCGATCGGCCCGGCCGCCGCCACCCCGACGCCGGTCAGCACGGTCGCGCCGATGCCGCCCAGGACGCGTACCGTCGCGACGTTCTGGCCGAGGCCCTTCGCCACGTCCTCGCCGAGCGCCAGGGCGTCAAGGCCGCGTGCGACCCAGGCCACCAACACGACGCCGACAAGGAGGAACGGCCAGATCTGGTGGGCGACTTGGGCATCGCGGCCGGCCAGCGAGCCGACCTGCCAGAAGCGGAACTCGTCGAGCGCCGCGGCCTTCGTGGTGAGCACGCCCATCGTCACGGACACGAGCAGCGCGTTGATCGCGGCGCCGCTCAGCGCGAGCTTCACCGGCGTCGCCCCGCCGCGCCCGCTGGAGGCGATCGCGTAGACGACGACCGAGGCGATGGCCGCGCCAGCGAAGGCGAACCACACGTACCCGGTCAGCGTGTGCACGCCGAGGAAGGCGATCGCCAGGACCACCCCGACCGAGGCGCCCTGGCTGATGCCGAGGATGCCGGGGTCGGCGATGGGGTTGCGGGTGATGCCTTGGAGGACGGTGCCCGCGACCGCGAGGGCGGCGCCGACCATCAGGCCGATCAGGGTCCGCGGCACCCGCAGTTCGCGGACGACCTCGGCGTTGGGGGTGTGCGCGCCGCCGAACAACGCGTCCAGGACCTCGGACGGCGGGATCTGGCGCGCGCCCACGGCGAGCGAGAGCAGGACCGCGACCAGGAGCGCCGTGACGGCCGCCGCCGTCGCGAGCACGCGTCTGGTCCGGCGGGGTGCGGCTGGCATAGGGCCCATCACAGGTTGGTATTCGGCGAGGCGGTCGAGGCGAGGTGGTCGGGATTGGGTAAGGCGGTCGGGACGAAACGGCGGGATTTGGTAAGGCTTAGCTAACTACGGCCGCCAGTCTAAGGGCCCGGCCGCCCCGCCCACCTGGGCACAATGGCCTTCATGCCCATAGACGCGCCCACGGTCGGCTTCGACCTCGACATGACCCTGATCGACTCCCGGCCCGGCATCCGCGCCGTCTACCAGGAGCTTTCCGCCACCACCGGGACGTACATCGACGCCGAGCAGGCCGTCAGCAGGCTCGGGCCGCCGCTGGACTGGGAGCTGCGGCACTGGTTCCCCGAGGAGCTCATCGCCGAGATGGTCCTCAAATACCGTGAGATCTACCCCACACGCGCGATCCTGCCCACCCCCGCGCTGCCGGGAGCCGCCGACGCGGTGCGCGCGGTGCAGGAGCTCGGCGGCCGGGCCGTAGTCGTCACCGCCAAGAACGAACCGCAGGCCAGGCTGCACCTCGACCACCTCGGCATCACCCCGGACGAGGTCGTCGGCGGGCTGTGGGCCGAGGGCAAGGCGACCGCGCTGCGCGAGCACGGCGCCGCGGTGTACGTCGGCGACCACCTCGGGGACGTCCTCGGCGCACGCGCCGCGGGCGCCCTCTCCGTCGCGGTGCCGACCGGGCCGATCGGCGCGGCCGAGCTGCGCGAGGCCGGCGCCGACGTCGTCCTCGACGACCTGACGTCATTTCCGGCCTGGTTGAAGGGTTATGCCGCCGAACGCGCTTGACAGCGGGGCCTCGTACTTGCGTACGGGGCCGGCCGGTTCAGGTGAGCGGCGGCCGGGTCAGGCGCGGGCCTGGCGGCGCTGTTCCGCGACGGTGCGCAGCACGCCCGCCCCCGCGATCAGGAAGCCGACGCCCATCAGCATGCAGACGAGATAGGCGAACGACGGGAACGGCGCGGTGTGCAGGAACAGCGGCGCCACCGTGACCAGCGTGGCGAGCGCGCCGACGAAGAACACGACGACGCCGACGCGAACCAGCCGATCACCGGTGGTGGGGGCGTCGCGGTCGGCCTTGGCCTGGGTTTCGGTACTCACCCCGCCAGGGTAGTTCCCTGCTCGTAAGGACAGGCCGGGACGTCTTGTCAGCTGCCCCTGGACCATTAGCCTTGGTGTCGGCGGGTCGGAAGGCGACCCGCTGTAGTGCTATCCAGAGCCGTTTTCGGCGCCCCGCACACAACGACGAGTACGAGGACGAGGACAGACGTGCCTACCGGCAAGGTCAAGTGGTTCAACAGCGAGAAGGGCTTCGGCTTTCTCTCCCGGGACGACGGCGGCGACGTCTTCGTCCACTCCTCCGTGCTCCCCGACGGGGTCGACGCACTCAAGCCCGGACAGCGCGTCGAGTTCGGCGTCGTCGCCGGGCAGCGCGGTGACCAGGCCCTCTCCGTCACGGTCCTCGACCCGGCCCCCTCGGTCGCCGCAGCCCAGCGCCGCAAGCCCGACGAACTGGCCTCCATCGTGCAGGACTTGACGACGCTCCTGGAGAACATCACACCCATGCTGGAGAAGGGCCGCTACCCGGACAAGGCGGCCGGCAAGAAGATCGCCGGCCTGCTGCGCGCGG
This sequence comes from Streptomyces sp. NBC_00212, assembly GCF_045206365.1. Taxonomy (NCBI): domain Bacteria; kingdom Bacillati; phylum Actinomycetota; class Actinomycetes; order Kitasatosporales; family Streptomycetaceae; genus Streptomyces; species Streptomyces sp. NBC_00212. The sequence continues at coordinate 3,921,672 of NZ_CP108115.1, read as the reverse complement.
TGGCAGACCAACTGGACGTCTAGTCCGCTCAGTTCTTCACGAATTCCAGCGCAGCGCGGCCGAGGGGCGGTACGAGCCCCTCGGCCGCGGCGCGGGTCAGCAGGCCGCGCACCGCGGCGTAGCCGTCCTCGCCGAGGTCGGCGGTGAACTCGTTGACGTAGAGCCCGATGTGCCGGTCGGCCACGGCCGGGTCCATCTCCTGGGCGTGCTCCAGTACGTAGGGCCTCGACGCCTCGGGGTCGTCCCAGGCGAGCCGCACGGAGGTGCGGGCCGACTCGGCGAGCAGCCGCAGCGTGTCCTCGCCGAGGGAGCGCTTGGCGATGATCGCGCCGAGCGGGATGGGCAGGCCGGTCGTCGACTCCCAGTGCCGGCCCATGTCGGCGAGGCAGTGCAGGCCGTAGTTCTGGTAGGTGAACCGGGCCTCGTGGATGACGAGTCCGGCGTCGACCTTGCCGTCGCGCACCGCGGGCATGATCTCGTGGAACGGCATGACGACGACCTCGCCGACCCCGCCCGGCACGACGTCCGCGGCCCACAGCCGGAACAGCAGGTACGCCGTCGACTTCTCGCTCGGCACGGCGACGGTCTTGCCGGTCAGGTCAACTCCGGCTTCCCTGGTGAGGACGAGCGGGCCACAGCCCCGGCCGAGCGCGCCGCCGCAGGGCAGCAGCGCGTACTCCTCAAGCACCCACGGCAGCACCGCGTACGACACCTTGAGCACGTCGAACTCGCCGCGCTCGGCCATGCCGTTGGTGATGTCGATGTCGGCGAACGTCACGTCCAGCGCGGGCGCGCCGGGCACCCGGCCGTGCGCCCAGGCGTCGAAGACGAAGGTGTCGTTCGGGCAGGGAGAGTAGGCGATCTTCAGGGGCTCAATCGGGCTCATGGGGTGTCCAACTCTCCAATACGGGCGGAAGCTTCCCGAATGCGTCGGTGAGGGCGGCGAGCGCGTCGCCGATCCGCCAGGCCGAACGGTCGCGCGGGCCGACCTCGTTGGAGATCGCGCGGATTTCGAGGGCGGGCAGGCCGTACTGGTCGGCGGCCTCGGCGACGCCGAAGCCCTCCATCGCCTCGGCGAACGCGCGCGGGTGGCGGGCCAGGAGTTCGGCGGCGCGCTCGGCGGTTCCGGTGGCGGTCGTGACGGTGAGGACGGTGCCGTACGCGGCGTCCAGCGCTCGCGTCGCGCGGCGGCCGAGCGAGCCGAGTACGTGCACCTCGTGGCGGCCGAAGCCGAGCTCGGTGACGGGGATGAAGCCCTCGGCGGAGCCCGCGCCCAGGTCGGCCGCGACGATGCGCGAGGACACGACGAGGGTGCCGAGCGGGGCGACGGCGGGGAAGCCGCCGCCGATGCCGGCCGAGATCACCAGGTCGTAGCCGGGTCCCCGGCCGAGTGCGAGGGCGGTGCCGGCGGCCGCGGCGGCGGGGCCGACGCCCGCCGGATAGACATGGATCTCGTGCCCCGCGCGTCCGTGCCGGGTCAGCGGCGAGGCGCTGTCGGGCCCGGCGATCAGGGCGCGCCGGACGAACTCCTCGCCGAGGCGCGCGTATCCGGCGGCGGCGAGACCGGCGGCGACGGAATCCGCCTCCGCCGCCACCGCGGTCACGACCAGCACGCGCATCAGGCGGGGCCCGGTCGTCAGGAGTTGGTGCGCTTGAGCGAGAAGCTCCAGACCGACTCGGGCTTGTTGTCCTTGTCGACCTGCACGATGCTGATCTTCTTCTCCTTCGGCGCGGCACCCTGCCCGCCGGTCGAGAAGACGTCGGCGCCGGGGAAGCTCCGGTAGGTCTGGGCGGACGCCTCGGTGATCGGGCTGCCGTCGAGGAGCGCGATCCACTTGCCGCCGTTCTCGACGACCTTGGGGTCGACGCCGAGGCGCAGGGTCGCACCGGGCGCGTAGTCGATCGACTTGGCGTCCTTGACGCCGCTGAGGCAGCTGGTGAGCTTGGCCTCGGCGAGCGGCTTGCCGTCCTCGCCGCGGCAGGACGCCTCGGTGTTGACGGAGTTCGTGCCGACCGTCACGGTCGCGAGAGGCGTCGGCTTGTCGCAGGCGGAGAGGACGAGGAGTCCGGCGGAGGCGGCGGCGAGTGCGAGGCCGGCCCGGCGGGTCCTACCGGAATTGAACGCAACGGTCATGGAGCGAAGGCTATCGGTCGACCCCAGCCAAGCCGCGCGGGGGTGCGGCGTGCCGTGTCGTACGTCGCTCCGTACGGGGCTCAGGCGACCCGGGGATGCGGGGTGCCGCGCCGGGCCGCGCCGAGCAGGCCCCGTACCGAGACGGCCGCGCCGAGTGCCAGCAGGGCCGCGGCCACCGACATGCCCAGGATCCCGTTGAGCGGCAGGGCGATGCCGATCGCGCCGCCGAGCACCCAGGCCACCTGGAGCAGCGTCTCCGAGCGGGCGAACGCGGACGTACGGACCTCCTCCGGCACGTCGCGCTGGATCATCGCGTCCAGGGACAGCTTGGCCAGCGCCTGGGTGAGCCCGGCCGTCGCGCCCAGCACGGCCACCATCAGGCCGCTGAAGAACGCCGCCGACAGGACGGCCGCGCCCAGCGCGATCGTCAGCATCGTCACGATCAGCACCTCGGGCCCGCGCGCCCGCAGCAGCGAGCCGACCGCCGTGCCCAGCGCGTTGCCGACGCCCGCCGACACCCCGACGATGCCGAGCGAGACGGCCGCGCTCTGCCCGGACAGCGGGTGCTCGCGCAGCAGGAACGCCAGGAAGAAGATCAGGAATCCGGAGAGCGCGCGCAGCGCGGCATTGGCGTACAGGCCGTTCAGGACGGACACGCCGACCGTACGCAGACTGGGCCGCAGGCCGCTGCGGTCGGAGAGTTGCGCCCTGGCCTCGCCCTTGGCCGAGTCGACCTTGTGGGGCAGCGTGAAGGCCAGGAACGTACCCCCGGTGAAGATGCAGAACGCCCCGTAGAGCGGCCACTCGGGCCCGATGCGGGAGAGCCCGGCGCCGATCGGGGCGGCGATGCCCGTGGCGAGCAGGCCCGCGAGGGTGACCCGCGAATTCGCCTTCACCAGGGAGAAGCGGGGTGGCAGCAGGCGCGGCACCACGGCGCTCCTGACCACGCCGTACGCCTTCGAGGCGACCAGTACGCCGAGCGCCGCGGGATAGAGCTCCAGGCCGCCGGTGGCGACCGCGCCGGACATCGTCAGGGCGAGCAGCGCGCGGGCCAGCATCGCGCCGGCCATCGCGGCGCGGCGGCCGTGCGGCATCCGGTCGAGCAGCGGGCCGATCACGGGCGCCAGGAGAGTGAACGGTGCCATGGTGATCGCCAGGTAGAGGGCGACCCGGCCGCGCGCCTGGTCGGTCGGCACGGAGAAGAACACGGTCGAGGCGAGCGCCACCGTGATCATGACGTCGCCGGCGCCGTTCACCGCGTGCAGCTCGATCAGTTTGCCGAGGCCCGACTCACCGGCGCCGTGCGCGTGGGTCGCTTTTCTGATCGAACGGGCCGTCCCCGTGAACGGCAGGTGCAGGGCGTGACCGACCGCCCGGCCCGCCTTGCGGAGGCGGCCGGACGCGTCCGAAGACCCTGACGACCTCGCGGTTGCCACCCCGCCATAGTGCCCCAAGCCCGTCCGACCCGAACCAGGATTCGGACGTGCAGGTGGGCCGGGGGCCACGAAGGGGGTAGCGTGACAGGCGCGCCGCCCGCGGCTGCCCAAGGCCGCGCGCCTATCCGTGATCCCGCAGAATGGATTGCAGAAGGTGCGCCTCCACGCTCATACGGAGCAAGGGGGACTCCCTTGGTCAGTGAAACTGGACAGTCGCTGGGCAGTTGATCGCCCGGGCGCGGACGTTGACGCGGCCCCCTGGTCCGCTCCGCCCGCCGCCCGTACGCATTCGGCTCCCCGGCGCACCCGTGAGACGGCGTAGGAGAGAAGCGAGACCTGTGAGTGCTGCGACGACGCGAAGCCGTACCCCTGACCGCCTGTGCGCCGAGGCGGTCGACCTAGCCCGCGAGGCGGCGGAGGAAGCCGCCGCACCCGGTGTGGTCGGCGAGCATGTGGCCCTGGTTTCGGAGGGCGACCGGGTCGTCACGCACTTCTTCGAGTGCAAGGAGTTCGGCTACCGGGGCTGGCGCTGGGCGGTGACCGTCGCCCGGGCGTCCCGCGCCAAGCTGGTCACCCTCGACGAGACGGTCCTGCTGCCCGGCCCGGACGCCCTGGAGGCCCCGGAGTGGGTGCCGTGGAGCGAGCGGCTGCGCCCCGGTGACATGGGCCCGGGCGACCTGCTGCCCACCGAGGCCGACGATCTGCGCCTGGAGCCCGGATATTCCGGCGAGGACGTGCCGCCGCCGAACTCCGTGGTCTCCGAGGAGATGGCCGAGCGGGTCGACGCGGAGGACGCCGAGCTGGCCGACCTGTCCGACGCGGAGGCCCCGGCGGGCACCGCGCGCGGCTCCATCGCGGCCGTCGCCGAGGAACTCGGCATGCGGCGGGCGCGGGTCCTTTCCCGGTACGGGCTGCACACGGCGGCCGACCGGTGGGAGGAGTCCTTCGGCGGCAAGACCGCGATGGCTCAGGCGGCGCCGGCCTCCTGCGTGTCCTGCGCCTTCCTCGTCCCCATCGCGGGATCCCTCTCCCAGGCGTTCGGAATCTGCGCCAACGAATTCGGTCCTGCGGACGGGCGTGTCGTGGCCCTCGACTACGGCTGCGGGGGCCACTCCGAGGCGGCGGTCATGCCGAAGCCGCCCCGGCCGGCCCCGCCCGTCCTGGACACGGTGGCCCCCGACGTCCTGGCCCTGCGGCCGTCGCGCGAGGGCTCCGTGCCGGACGCGCCGGACGCGACGGAGGACCTGGGCCACTCGTAACCCTGGCCCGGGTCGGGGGCGCCCGGGGCTCCGCCCCCGACCCGGAGCTCCCTGGGGCTGCGCCCCAGACCCCGGGGGAGTTCGCCCACCCGCCCGTGCAGCGGGTTGGATGGTTCTGCTTCTGGGGGCTGCGCCCCCAGACCCCCCTTGCGGGGGCTCTGCCCCCTGCACCCCCGGGGGGTTTGTCCACCCTCCCCCAAGCTCTTAAGGAGCAGGGGGGACCCCCATCCCGTGACGGGGGTGGGGAGGGCTGAGCCCTGGGGCTGTGCCCCAGACCCCTTGCGGGGACTTCGTCCCCTGCACCCCTGCTTCGGGGGCTCCGCCCCCGGACCCCCGCTCGCGCCTGAAACGGCGCTCGTCCTCAAACGCCGGACGGGCTGAAGATGCCGACCCCGCCAGGATCGATCCTGCTAGGGGCGCGGGGCTGTGACATATGCGGCTCCGCCGCGTGGGCGCGACCAGCCACCCACGGTCCGCAGCCGAACGACCACCGACCACCGGCCGGAGCCGAACCACCACCCACCCCAGACCGCAGCCGAACCCCACCCACCCCCGGAGGGTCTAGGGAAGGGGCGGGGAGGGGCCCACGGGGTCTGGGGCGGAGCCCCAGTACACCCTGCCAAGCCGCACCCCCACCCCCGGAGGGCCACGCCGCGGAGCCGCGAAGTGTCACAGCAGGGCAGGGCCAAGGCGGGGGAAATTGAAGGCACGCGCCCAACGCGCGGTACCTTCGCCCCGCAGCCCCCCGGCACACGCGGGGGCAGGACAGAGCGGAGTACGGCGTGATCGTCAAGGCGATGGCGGCCGAAGGGGCCGACCCCTTCGGGACGGCGCGGCTGCGGCGCGGGGTCCTGAACGCCTGGGGCGCGGGCCCGGCCAGATTCCGCGAGGACGCCAACGCCGAGGAGGACCTCGCGCTCGGCGGCTACCGCGACCGCCTCGTCGTGGAGCTCGCCCAGAACGCCGCCGACGCCGCGGCCCGCGCGCACACCACGGGCAGGCTCCGGCTGACCCTGCACCCCGCGGGCCCCGACACCCCCGCCGTGCTGGCCGCCGCCAACACCGGCGCGCCGCTGGACGCCATCGGCGTCGAGTCGCTGTCCACCCTGCGGGCCAGCGCCAAGCGCGCCGACACCGAGGTGGCCGTGGGCCGGTTCGGCGTCGGGTTCGCCGCGGTGCTCGCCGTCAGCGACGAGCCCGCCGTGGTGGGCCGCACCGGCGGCGTGCGCTGGTCGCTCGCCGAGGCCCGCGAACTGGCCGCCGAGGCCGCCCACGCCAGCCCCGGCCTGGGCGACGAGCTGCGCCGCCGCGACGGACACGTACCGCTGCTCAGGCTGCCGCTGCCCGCCGAGGGCGCCGCCCCCGAGGGGTACGACACCGTCGTGGTGCTGCCGCTGCGGGACGGCACCGCGGAGGATCTCGTACGCCGCCTCCTCGACGGCATCGACGACGCGCTGCTCCTCACCCTCCCCGGCCTGACCGAGATCGTCGTCGAAACCCCGGACGCGACCCGGGTGTTGCGGCGGTCCGTGCACGACGACGACGCCTACGCCTACGTACACATCGACGACAGCCGGGATGAATCCATTCATCGCTGGCGGGCCGTCAGTCACCACGGGGCGATCCACCCGGACCTGCTCGCCGACCGGCCCGTCGAGGAGCGGCTGCGTCCGCACTGGACGGTGACCTGGGCGGTCCCGGTGGACGAGGACGGCGCGCCCGAGCGGCCCCGTACCGCCGCAGTGGTGCACGCGCCGACCCCCACCGACGAGCCGCTCGGCGTCCCCGCGCTGCTCATCGCGTCGTTCCCGCTCGACACCGCGCGCCGTCACCCCGCGCCCGGCCCGCTCACCGACTTCCTGGTGCAGCGCGCGGCCGACGCGTACGCCGAACTCCTCGGCGCCTGGCGGCCGGTGTCCACCGGCACCGTCGACCTGGTGCCCGGCCCGCTCGGCCGGGGCGAGCTGGACGGCGCCCTGCGCGCGGCGGTCCTCGAACGGCTGCCCCGCGTCGCGTTCCTGGCGCCCGCCGCGCCCACCGAGGAACTCGTCGCCCTGCGCCCCTTCGAGGCGGAGGTCGTCGAGGGCGCGGGCGCGGACACCGTGCGCGTCCTGGCCGAAGTCCTGCCCACCCTGCTGCCCGCCGGTCTCGAACGCCGCCCGGAACTGCGCACGTTGGAGGTCGGACGGCTGCCGCTCGGCGACGCCATCGAGCGGATCGCCGGGGCCGAGCGGGCCCCCGAGTGGTGGTACCGGCTCTACGACACGCTCGCAGGCGTCGACCCCGACCGGCTTTCCGGGCTCCCGGTGCCGCTCGCGGGCGGCCGCACCGTGATCGGCCCCCGGCAGATCCTGCTGCCGCTCTCCGACACCCCGGCCGACCTGGGCCGCCTCGGCCTGAAGGTCGCCCACCCGGACGCCGCCCACCCGCTGCTCGAAAAGCTCGGCGCGCTGCCCGCCACCCCGCGCGCTGTCCTGACGACCCCTCAGGTGAGGGCGGCCGTCGCCGCGTCGCTCGACAGCGGGGAAGTCTGGGACGAGGACGGCGGCCTCGACGCGGACGAACTCGCCGACACCGTACTGACGTTGGTGCGCGAGGCGAATCTCGCACCCGGCGACGAACCCTGGCTCGGCGCGCTCGCCCTGCCCGACGAGGACGGCGAACTCGCCCCCGCCGGTGAACTCGTCCTGCCCGGGTCCCCCTTCGCCGCCGTCATCCGGGAGGGTGAACTCGCCGAGGTCGACCGCGAGTTGGCCGACCGCTGGGGCGAGCAGCCGCTCACCGCGTGCGGGGTGCTCGCCACGTTCGCCCTCGTGCGCGCCACCGACGTCGTCCTCGACCCGGACGAACTGGAGCCCCGCGACGGCGATTTCGCCGAGCCGGACGACGCGGGCCTGCTGGACGCGGTGGACGTCTGGGCCGAAGACGCCCTGGACCGCCTCCCCGACTCCCCGGTCCCCCCTGTCGCCACCGAGATCATCGCGGTCCGGGACCTGGACCTGGTGGACGACGACTGCTGGCCGCAGGCCCTCGCCCTGCTCGCCCGGCCGCCGCTGCGGGACGCCCTGATCCAGCCGGTGCGCGTACTGCTGCCCGACGGCACGACCGAATCCGTACGCCCGTACACCGCCTGGTGGCTGCGCGACCACCCGGTGCTCGGCGGCCGCCGCCCGGCGGGCCTGCGCGCGGCGGGCTCCGACCCGCTCCTCTCCGGCCTGTACGAGTCCGCGGACGCGACGGGCTTCGACGACACGCAGGTGCTGCGGGCGCTGGGGGTACGCACGTCGGTGCCGGCCCTGTTGGACGAGCCGGGGGGTGCGGCGGAGCTGCTCGGCCGCCTGGCCGATGGGACGCGCCCGGTCTCGGGCTCTCAACTCCACGCGCTGTACACGGCGTTGGCGGACCTGGACCCCGAGCAGGTGACACTGCCGGACGAACTGAGGGTGGTGGTGGACGGCGAGGTCCGGGTCGTCGACGCGCCGGAGGCGGTCGTGGCGGACGCCCCGGACCTCCTCCCGCTCGCCACCGGCCGGGCCCTGCTGCCGGTGGCCCCGGCCCGCGCGGCCGAGCTCGCGGAGCTGCTCCAGGTGGGGCGGCTGAGCGAGCTGGGGTCGGCGGAGGTGACGTCGACGGGCGTAGAGCACGAGGTGCCGGCCGCGGTACGGGCCCTCCTTGGCCCGTCCACGCCTGCGACGTACGTGGAACACGAGGAACTCCTGGCAGGCGGCGTGGAACTGGACTGGCGCCGCCCGGCCGACGGAGTGGTCCACGCGGCGACCCTGGAGGGCGTGGCAGCGGGCCTCGCCTGGGCAGCGGGCCAGTGGCCCCGCCGCTTCGAGGTGGCGGCGCTGTTGGAAGACCCGTCGAGAACGGAGGAACTGGCACGGGACCGCTGGTTCGACTAGGCATCCTGGGCGGCACGGGGACGCGGCTGGCCGGGGCGCGCTGGGGCTTCGCCCCAGACCCCCAGCCCAGCCAACCCCGCGCAACGGGTGGGCGGGTGGGCGAACGCCCTAGTCCGGCCACCGTCGTACGACCCACCGCCACGCCACCTCCAGCACCCCCGAAGCCACCACCGCAATGCCGACGGCAGTCCACGGCATCACCGCCCCCACCAGCTTCAGCGCGAAGAAGTGCTGCAGCCACGGCACCGCGAGCACCAGCAGGAACGCCACTCCCATGGACACGACCAGCGCGATCCGCCACCACGTGTACGGGCGGGCGATGATCGCCAGGACCCACATCGAGACCAGGAACAGCGTCAGCGTCGTGACGCTGGTCTCCGCGTCCAGCTCGCCCGGCCCCGAGTAGTACGCCCGCGCGATCATGTACGTCACGAACGTGGCCACCGCCGCGATCACCCCGCTGGGGATGGCGTACCGCATCACCCTGCGCACGAAGTGCGGTTTGGCGCGCTCCTTGTTGGGGGCCAGGGCCAGGAAGAACGCCGGGATGCCGATCGTGAAGGTGCTCAAGAGAGTCAAGTGGCGGGGCAGGAACGGGTATTCCACCTGCGAGCACACCACGAACACCGCGAGCAGCACGGAGTACACCGTCTTCGTCAGGAACAGCGTCGCCACCCGCGTGATGTTGCCGATCACCCGCCGCCCCTCCGCCACCACCGACGGCAGTGTGGAGAAGCTGTTGTTCAGCAGCACGATCTGGGCCACCGCTCGCGTCGCCTCCGAGCCCGAGCCCATGCTCACGCCGATGTCCGCGTCCTTCAACGCCAGTACGTCGTTCACGCCGTCGCCCGTCATCGCCACCGTGTGGCCGCGCGACTGAAGGGCCGCCACCATGTCGCGCTTCTGCTGCGGGGTGACCCGGCCGAAGACCGCGTTGGAGTCGAGGACGTCGGCCATCTCGGCCTGGTCGGTGGGGAGTTGGCGGGCGTCGACCGTGTTGGCCGCGCCGGGCAGGCCGAGCTTTCCGGCCACCGCGCCGACGGACACCGCGTTGTCGCCGGAGATGACCTTGGCCTTGACGTTCTGCTCCTCGAAGTAGCGCAGGGTGTCGGCCGCGTCGGGCCGCAGCCGCTGTTCGAGGACGACCAGCGCGCTGGCCTTGGCGTCGGAGGCGATGTCGGGGTCGTCGAGCTCGCGGGAGGCACGGGCGAGCAGCAGGACGCGCAGGCCCTTCTCGTTGAGCGTGTCGATCTCCGACAGGGCCGGGTCGCCGGGCTTGAGCAGCACGTCGGGCGCGCCGAGCAGCCAGGTGCTGTTCTCGCCGTCGCCCTCGCTGAACGCGGCGCCGCTGTACTTGCGGGCCGAGGAAAACGGCAGCGACTCGGTGCAGCGCCACACCTCGCTGTCCGGATAGGCGTCGATGATCGCCTGGAGGGAGGCGTTCGGGCGCGGGTCGGACTCGCCCAGCGCGCCGAGCACTTTGCGTACGTACGCCTCGTCCGAGCCATTGAGGGGGCGCAGCTCCGTGACGTCCATGCCGCCCTCGGTGAGCGTGCCCGTCTTGTCGAGGCACACCACGTCGACGCGGGCCAGGCCTTCGATCGCGGGCAGTTCCTGCACCAGGCACTGCTGGCGGCCGAGCCGGATGACGCCGATCGCGAAGGCGACCGAGGTCAGCAGGACGAGGCCTTCCGGGATCATCGGGACGATGCCGCCCACGGTGCGGGCGATGGAGTCCTTGAAGTTGTTGTCCTTGACCACGAGCTGGCTGATGACCAGGCCGAGGGCGGTGGGGATCATCATCCACGTGACGTACTTGAGGATGGTGGAGATGCCGCTGCGCAGCTCGGAGTGGACGAGGGTGAACCGGCTCGCCTCTTCGGCCAGTTGAGCCGCGTACGCCTCGCGGCCGACCTTGGTGGCGGTGAACGCGCCGCCGCCCGCGACCACGAAGGCGCCCGACATCATCTTGTCGCCGGGCTTCTTGAGGACCGGGTCGGCCTCGCCGGTCAGGAGAGACTCGTCGACCTCCAGCCCGTCCGCCTCGACCGCCTCGCCGTCCACCACGATCTTGTCGCCGGGCCCGAGTTCGATGACGTCGCCGAGCACGATCTCGGAGGTGGAGATCTCGGCGGCCCGCCCGTCGCGCCGCACCGTCGGCTTGGCCTCGCCGATGACCGCGAGTCCGTCCAGGGTCTTCTTGGCGCGCATCTCCTGGATGATGCCGATGCCGGTGTTGGCGATGATCACGAAGCCGAAGAGGCTGTCCTGGATCGGCGCCACGACCAGCATGATCGCCCAGAGCACGCCGATGATCGCGTTGAACCGGGTGAAGACGTTGCCGCGGACGATCTCCGCGGTGGACCGACTGCTGCGGACCGGAACGTCGTTGACCTCGCCGCGCGCAACCCGCTCGGCGACCTCGGCCGTCGTCAGCCCGCCGGCCCGCCCCGCCGGCGCGGGACACTTCATGGGATGGACGGGGTCGAGTTCCGCCCCGGCGTCGATCTTGGCGCGCTGCGTCATGATTTCGACGGTACGGCGGGAACGGGCGCTTCACCTGCCGGGACGGCCGAACATCCGACCCTGGGAGGAGACGGATGGTCCTCTGGCCGTACACAGGTCCCGCGGGTTACTGACTTTCGGCTCTTGCGTCCGGTCCGGAGCCGGCCGCCTGTTGTGCGGCGTGCCGCTTGATCGCCGCGTCGCGGCCGCGGACGTACCAGATGCCGATGAGGCCGAGGCCGCCGCCGGCCAGGCAGGTCCACACCCACCACAGGTGGCCGTGGTCGTCGAACCAGCCGTAGAAGGGGAGCTGGACGAGGAAGAGGACGAACCAGAGGATCGTGCCGCCGGTGATGGTGGCGACCACGGGGCCCTCAAGGGGCTCCGGCGCCTCGTGTTTCGGTGTCCACTTCGCCATGCGATCAGTGTAGGGCGCGGCTATTCCCGGAAATTCTGTCTACGGCCGGTCCAGTCGGCCCTTGGGTCTACGCGCGGAGATGGTGATCTTCGACTTATGTATTCATACTGAAACGGCTTACGGCTGACTCATTCTGTTCGTTAAAACGTCCAAAGAAGTTCGGGTACGTGCCGTTTCCCCGCCCCTTCACGACTGAGGTTCCGCATGCCCCCCTCGGCCCCCGACAAGGTCGACGCCGCAGCTCAGCCGCCGGCACCCGCCGAGCCGACCAACGGCCTGGACCGCTACTTCAAGATCTCCGAGCGGGGCTCCAGCATCGCCCGTGAGATCCGTGGCGGATTCGCGACCTTCTTCGCGATGGCGTACATCATCGTGCTGAACCCGATCATTCTCGGCAGCGCGAAGGACATGTACGGTCACCAGCTCAACAGCGGGCAGCTGGTCACCGCGACCGTGCTCACGGCGGCCTTCACCACGCTGCTCATGGGCGTCATCGGCAACGTGCCGATCGCGCTCGCGGCGGGGCTCGGCGTCAACACCGTGGTCGCACTCCAGCTGGCGCCCCGGATGAGCTGGCCCGACGCCATGGGCATGGTTGTCCTGGCCGGCTTCGTGGTGATGCTCCTGGTCGCCACCGGCCTGCGCGAGCGGGTCATGAACGCGGTGCCGCTCGGCCTGCGCAAGGGCATCGCGATCGGCATCGGCCTGTTCATCATGCTGATCGGCCTGGTCGACTCGGGCTTCGTCTCGCGCATCCCGGACGCCGCGCACACCACCGTGCCGCTCGAACTCGGCGGCAACGGGCACCTGCTCGGCTGGCCGGTCCTGGTCTTCGTCCTCGGCGTGCTGCTCACGCTCGCGCTGATGGTCCGCAAGGTGCCGGGCGCGATCCTGATCTCCATCGTGACGATGACGGTCGTCGCGATGATCATCAACGCGGTGGCCACGGTGCCGTCCTGGGGTCTGACCACCCCGAAGTGGCCGGGCAATCCGGTCGCCGGCCCGGACTTCGGGCTCGTCGGCCAGGTCAGCCTCTTCGGCGGGTTCTCCAAGGTCGGCCTGCTGACCGGCATCCTCTTCGTCTTCACCGTGCTGCTCTCGACCTTCTTCGACGCCATGGGCACGATCATGGGCATCAGCGACGAGGCGGGCCTGACCGACTCCCAGGGCAACATGCCCGGCATGAACCGGGTCCTGTTCGTCGACGGCATCGCGGTCGCGGCGGGCGGCGCGTCGTCCTCGTCCGCCACCACCTGCTTCGTGGAGTCCACGGCGGGCGTCGGCGAGGGGGCGAGGACCGGCTTCGCGAACGTCGTGACGGGCGGCCTCTTCACCGTCGCCCTGTTCCTGACCCCGCTCGCCACGATGGTGCCCTCCCAGGCCGCCACCCCGGCGCTGCTCGCGGTCGGCTTCCTGATCCTGTCCGGCTCGATCGGGCAGATCGACTGGGCGGACTGGACGATCGCCATCCCGGCCTTCGTGACGATGCTGATGATGCCGTTCACGTACTCGATCACCAACGGCATCGGCATGGGCTTCATCACCTTCACGGTGCTGCGCCTGGTGGCCGGCCGGGCCCGCGAGATCCCGATCGCGATGTACATCGTCTCGGCCGTCTTCGGCTTCTACTACCTGATGCCGGCGCTCGGACTCACGTAGCGGACAGCCCCCGGCGGGGCGGTTCACGCCGCGCCGTAGAACCTCTCCGTCTCATCCACCGCCGCGTTGAAGCGTTCGTCGAAGTCGTCGCGAATGAGCGTCCGGACCACATAGTCCTGGACGCTCATTCCGCGTTTCGCGGCATGGTGCCTGAGCCGTTCGAGCAGCTCACCGTCTATCCGCAGGCTGAGCACGCTGGTCCCCATGGAGCGAGGGTCGCCGCCCGCCGGGGCATCGCGCGTCACTTTTCGCAGGCGTCTCACTCGTTCGGGTGAAGTGTGGCGCGATGTCACCGGTGTGGCGCTGGACACCTGGGCTTAACCCGGTGGTATTTAGCCAGAGTAATGAGTTATGCTAACGAACATGTCTGACCTGTCCCACGGCAGTGGCGAGGACGCCGCCGCCGTGAACTCCCTGCGCTCGGCCGTCATGCGTCTTGGCCGGCGCCTCAAGCACCAGCGCGTCGACGAATCGCTCAGCCCGACCGAGATGTCGGTGCTCGGCACCCTGGCCCGTTGCGGCTCGGCCACCCCCGGTGAGCTGGCCCGCAAAGAGCACGTACAGCCGCCGTCGATGACCCGGATCGTCGCCCTGCTTGAGGCGAAGGGACTGGTCCGGCTGGAGCCGCATCCCGATGACCGCCGCCAGAAGGTGGTCAGCCAGACCGAAGAGGCCGAGGCGATGCTCGAAGAGAGCCGCCGAAAGCGCAACGCCTGGCTGGCTTCCCTCGCGGAAGGCCTGGACGAGGACGAATGGGCGAAGCTGCGCGCGGCCGCCCCGGTCCTGGAGAAGCTCGCACACCTGTAAACGCGCATCACTAGGAGGCGAGCCCTTTTGAGTACGGGATCCGGAGCAGACTCCGCCCCCGCACCTACCCCCACCTACAACAAGCGCGGCGGGGGGACGTTCTCCTCGCTTGCGGTACGCAATTACCGGCTGTTCTTCTCCGGCGCCATCGTGTCCAACATAGGCACCTGGATGGCCCGGATCACCCAGGACTGGCTGGTCCTGACGATCACCGGCTCCTCCGTGGCGGTGGGCATCACCACCGCCATGCAGTTCCTGCCGATGCTCCTGTTCGGCCTGTACGGCGGCGTCATAGCCGACCGGTTCGCCAAGCGGAACATCCTGTTCGTGACGCAGGCGGCGATGGGCCTCGGCGGCCTCTTCCTCGCCGTGATGACCCTGTCCGGGCACGTCCAGGTGTGGCACGTCTACCTGACGGCCTTCTTCACGGGCCTGGTCACCGTCGTCGACAACCCGACCCGGCAGTCGTTCGTCTCCGAGATGGTCGGGCCCGACCGGGTGCGCAACGCGGTCAGCCTCAACTCGGCGAACTTCCAGTCCGCCCGGCTCGTCGGCCCCGCCGTCGCGGGCGCCGTCATGGCGGCCGTCGGACCCGGCTGGGCGTTCCTCGCCAACGGCCTGTCCTTCACCGCCCCGCTGATCATGCTGACGCTGATGCGGACCAAGGAACTCCAGCCGACCAAGCTCGCCCCGCGCGGCAAGGGCCAGCTGAAGGAAGGCCTCGCGTACGTCTCCGAGCGGCCCGAGCTGATCTGGCCGATCGTCCTGGTCGGCTTCGTCGGCACCTTCGGGTTCAACTTCCCCATCTGGCTGAGCGCGTTCGCCTCCGACGTCTTCCACGGCGGCTCCGGAATGTACGGCGTGTTCAACAGCCTGATGGCGATCGGCTCGCTGATCGGCGCGCTGCTCGCGGCCCGGCGGTCCTCCACGCGCCTTCGGATGCTGGCGCTCGCGGCGTTCCTGTTCGCGGTGCTCGAACTCGTCGCGTCCGGGGCGCCCGACCTCGGCGTGTTCATGGCGCTGCTCATCCCGGTCGGCATCCTCGGCCTCACGGTGAACGTGACCGCCAACGCCTCGGTGCAGATGGCCACCGACCCCGAGATGCGGGGCCGGGTGATGAGCCTGTTCATGATGGTCTTCACCGGCGGCACCCCGCTGGGCGGCCCGCTCTTCGGCTGGCTGACCGACGTCTACGGCGTCCGCCTCAGCCTCGCGCTCGGCGGTCTCATCTGCGGTGCGGCGGCGATCGGCGTGGGCCTGATGCTGGCCCGCGCGGCCAACCTGCGCCTGAAGGTCGACGTACGGCCCGGTCACCGGCACCTCGAATTCGTCCCGAGGAATCCCGCCCTGGTGACGGCCGCCTGACGGCACGCCGAACGTGAACGGCCCGGCCCCCGCATGCGGGGGCCGGGCCGTTCTGCCTGCGTGG
Organism: Streptomyces sp. NBC_00212; assembly: GCF_045206365.1. NCBI lineage: Bacteria > Bacillati > Actinomycetota > Actinomycetes > Kitasatosporales > Streptomycetaceae > Streptomyces > Streptomyces sp. NBC_00212. The sequence goes on along the minus strand of NZ_CP108115.1, from coordinate 3,906,120 downwards.
GCGGGCTCAGAAGATGCGAACTCAGAAGATGCGAACTCAGGAGATGTGGACTCAGAAGATGTCGCTCATCGCCCAGTTCCAGTCCTCGTGCCCGTCGCCCAGGGTGCCCTTGCCGGTGCCCGGGTACGTCGTGAGCTCGCGGTCCGACTTGGCGAGCAGGTCGGGCGCGTTCCAGGCGAGGTCGTCCAGTACGTCGCCGACGCACAGCAGCGTCGGGTACTTCTGCCAGCCGCCGCTGCCGATCAGGACCCGGTGGCCGAAGCCGCCGTGCCCGTCGCCCGGGTAGCGCCACAACCTGCCCGCCATGTCGCTGGCGACGACGTCGCCGTGCCCGTCTCCGTCGAGGTCGCCCGTGCCGGTGAACGTCAGGGCCGAGCCCCAGCCGGCGCCCAGGCTCCTGCGGTGGCCGAAGCCGCCGTGGCCGTTGCCCGGGTACAGCCAGGCGTGCCCGGACTTGTCGAGGGCCATGAGGTCGTCGCGCCCGTCTCCGTCGAGGTCGCCCACCGGCGCGAAGCGCCGCATGCCGGACCAGCCGGCGCCCACGCGCGAACGCTTGCCGAGGCGGCCGTCGCCCGTGCCCGGGTACAGCCACAGCACGCCGGCCTTGTCCCGGGCGAGCAGGTCCTCCTTGCCGTCGCCGGTGAGGTCGCCGTGCCGGGCCAGCGTCATGCCGTTCCAGCCGCGGCCGAGGTAGGTGCCGTTCCCGTCGCCGTCCAGGAAGTAGAGGCTGCCGTTCCAGTTGCGCTGGAGGAGGTCGGCCTGGCCGTCGCCGTTGAGGTCGCCGAAGGGCAGCGCCTTCGCGTCTTCGCCGTCGCCGGAGTTCCAGTCCGAGTACTCCTTGCCCGACTGGCACTCGCGCAGCGTCCGGCCCCAGCGGAACGAACTGTTCTCGTCCTTGCGGGGCTTCGCGCCGTGCGGCGGGGCGGGCTTCGGCGGGGCGGTGCCTATGCCCGGGTCGCGCACGTACATGTCGCGGCCCGGGTCCAGGTACTGGAACTCGGCCGGGCTCCACATGCAGGAGAAGTCGCCGCCGGAGCGGTTGTAGACGGCCGGCGCCTCGTCGTCCCACGGCTCGGCGGAGGCCTGCGGACCGGCGTACGCGTCCATCGGGGCCTGGTTGTCGGCATGGTCGAAGACGCAGAACTTGCCCACCGGGCAGTGGTCGAAGCCGACGGAGGCGTCGGCCGGGGCGACCGCGGTCGCGGTGAACCCCACGACGGCGGCAGCCGTCGCCAAAGCAGTGCGGATGGTCAGCCGCATGGATGTTTTCCCCCCAGGGAAGCCGGGGCCCGGGCCCCGCAGAAACGAGCGACGGGATCCTACGCCCGCCCCTTCGGCGGCTCCGCACAGGGGGCCGATCTTGATTGACTGTCCCCATGCGCCTCTTCGCCGCCGTACTTCCCCCAGCGTCGGCCATCGATGAACTCGGCCGCACAGTAAGGCAGTTGGACTCCCTGTCCGACGTGCAAGGGCTGCGCTGGACCGGACGCGAGGGCTGGCACCTCACCCTCGCCTTCATGGGCGAGACCGACGAGGCGGTCCTTGAGGAGCTGCACGAGCGGCTGCGCAGGGCGGCCCGCCGCACCGACCCGTTCACGCTGCGGCTGCACGGCGGCGGCCGCTTCGACGGGCGCGCCCTGTGGGCCGGCGTCGCGGGCGGCCTCGATCAGCTGCGGCTGCTCGCCGAACGCGCGGACGCCGCCGCCCGCCGCTCCGGCATCCCGATGGACCAGCACCGCCGCTATGTGCCGCACCTCACCCTGGCGAGATCCCGCACGCCGATGGACCTCAAGCCGTACGTCGACGGGCTCGCCGCGTTCGAGGGCAGCCCGTGGCAGGTCAGCGAGTTGGCGCTGATCCGCAGCAGCCTCCCGAGCGGTGGCACCCCCGGCGAGCGGCCCCGCTACGAGGCGGTCGCCCACTGGCCGCTCGGCGGGGCCCGTTAGGCTCAAGGGGTGGACCCGAAGACCAGGAACCGGATCATGGCCGGTGTGCTCGTGCTGATGTTCGTCGTCGTGGCGGTGGCGGCCGCCGTCGGCTGACCGCCCCCGCCCCAACGCGTACGCACCATCGGGCGCGTACCGCCTGCGAGACCCTACGGACCTACCAGGCGAAGGCCTCCGGCGACGGCCCGGGGCCCGGGAAGATGTCGTCGAGCGCGGTCAGGAACTCCTCCGACAGGTCGAGTTCGACCGCCCGCAGCGCCGCGCCCAGCTGGTCCGCCGTGCGCGGGCCGACGATCGGGCCCGCGACGCCCGGCCGGGTGAGCAGCCAGGCGAGCGCCACGTCGGCGGGGTCGAGGTCGTGCTTGGCGACGAGGTCCTCGTACGCCTGGACCCGCTCCCGCACGCCCGGCTTCGCGAGGGTCTGGACCGCGATGCCGCCCTGGGAGCGCGAACCCGAGCCCTCGCGCTCCTTGCGCAGGATGCCGCCGAGCATGCCGCCGTGCAGCGGCGACCAGGGGATGACCCCGAGCCCGTAGTCCACCGCCGCCGGGATGACCTCCATCTCGGCGCGGCGCTCGGCGAGGTTGTAGAGGCACTGCTCGCTGACCAGGCCGAGGCGTCCGGTACGGGCGGCGGTCTCGTTGGCCTGGGCGATCTTGTAGCCGGGGAAGTTGGACGAGCCGGCGTAGAGGATCTTGCCCTGGGTGATCAGGACGTCGATGGCCTGCCAGATCTCCTCGAAGGGGGTCAGGCGGTCGATGTGGTGGAACTGGTAGACGTCGATGTAGTCGGTGCCGAGGCGCCTGAGCGAGGCCTCGACAGAGCGGCGGATGTTGACCGCCGACAGCTTGTGGTGGTTGGGCCAGGGCTCGTCGACGCCCATGTTGGCGTACATCTTGGTGGCGAGGACGGTCTTGTCGCGCCGGTCGCCGCCCTGGGCGAACCAGCTGCCGATGATCTCCTCGGTACGGCCCTTGTTCTCGGCCCAGCCGTACGCGTTGGCGGTGTCGAAGAAGTTGATGCCCGCGCCGAGCGCGGCATCCATGATCGCGTGGCTTGCGGCCTCGTCGGTCTGTGGTCCGAAGTTCATCGTCCCCAGGACGATCCTGCTCACCTGGAGACCCGTGCGTCCGAGCTGCGTGTACTTCATGGGAATCAAGCCAACGTCTTCGAGCGCGCTCAAGGCAAGGGGCCGGGCCGGGACTTCCTGACCCGGACCGGCCCGTCGGCGTAGGTGACTACCAGGCGAAGGCCTCCGGGGAGGGGCCAGGACCCGGGAAGATCTCGTCGAGCGCGCCGAGCAGCTCCTCGCTCAGCTCCAACTCCACGGCGCGCAGCGCCGATTCGAGGTGCTCGGGGGTGCGCGGGCCGACGATGGGGCCGGTCACGCCGGGCCGCGAGAGCAGCCAGGCCAGCGCCACCTCGCCGGGTTCGAGCTCGTGCTTGGCGAGCAGGTCCTCGTACGCCTGGACCCGCGCCCGTACGACCGGGTCGGCCAGGCCCATCGCCGAGCGGCCGCCCTTGGTGGTGCGCGAGCCGGTGCCCTCGCGCTCCTTGCGCAGCGCACCGCCGAGCAGGCCCATGTGCAGCGGGGACCAGGGGATGACGCCGAGCCCGTACTCCTGGGCGGCCGGGATGACCTCCATCTCGGCGCGGCGTTCGACGAGGTTGTAGAGGCACTGCTCGCTGACCAGGCCGAGGCGTCCGGTGCGGGCGGCGGTCTCGTTGGCCTGGGCGATCTTGTAGCCGGCGAAGTTGGACGAGCCGGCGTAGAGGATCTTGCCCTGGGTGATCAGGACGTCGATCGCCTGCCAGATCTCCTCGAACGGGGTGGCCCGGTCGACGTGGTGGAACTGGTAGACGTCGATGTGGTCCGTGCCGAGCCGCTTGAGCGAGGCCTCGACGGAGCGGCGGATGTTGACCGCCGACAGCTTGCTGTGGTTGGGCCAGGACGGGGTGTTCCAGGGCTTGCCCTGCGTCATGTCGCCGTACATCTTGGTGGCGAGGACGACCTTGTCGCGCCGGTCGCCGCCCTTGGCGAACCAGGAGCCGAGGATCTTCTCGGTGAGCCCCTTCTCCTCGTCCACGCCGTAGATGTCGGCGGTGTCGAAGAAGTTGATGCCCGCGTCCAGGGCGGTGTCCATGATGGCGTGGCTCGCGGCCTCGTCGGTCTCGCTGCCGAAGTTCATCGTGCCGAGGACGAGACGGCTGACCTGGAGTCCGGTGCGTCCGAGCTGTGTGTACTTCATGGGGCCATCAAAGCCTGCTCGTGTGCGCTCGAAGCAAGACCCGCGTTCAACTGCCCAGCCAGCTGGACGCGTCGAGCCGGAAGGCCTCCGGGGGCACGGCGGTGCGCAGCGAGGCTTCGAGTTCGCGCAGCCGGTCGCGGCCCAGCGTGTCGGCCCAACTCGCCCGCAGGTCATCGAAGATGGCCGCCGACCGGGCGAGCGCGTCCAGGCCGTGCGGGGTGAGCCGGACCAGTTTGCGGCGGGCGTCTCCGGGGTCGTCGGCGCGCTCCGCGTAGCCAAGCGCGATGAGGCGATCGACGGTCTTGCCGGCCGCCTGCTTGGAGACGCCGAGCCGCCGCCCGATCTCGCTGGCGGTCGACCCGGGCAGGCCGATGGCCTGGAGCGCGAAGCCGTGCGCGGGCCGGATGTCCGGGTGCCCCTGGCGCGCGAGCTCGGCGTGCAGCCGGTCGATGAGCGAGCGGAACCCGGCGAGGAGGAGCAGGGGGAGCTCGTATCCGGGCGCGTCGGGACGGCCCGCGGCCCCGGGGGGGACGTTGCGTGAATCGACAACCTGGTTTACCTTTTTTTCGTCAACCACGTTGTCCATTCTAGGGCCCGGGCCTGATCCGGGCCGTACGGAAAGTGGAGTCACCCGATGTTCACCGAGCACACCCTGGAATCGGCCCCGGCCGCCTCGCGCAAGTCGATGGAGATGACCATCCGCCACCTGGGCCGGCTCACCCCGCCGGTCGCGCGGCTCGCCACCTCCCCGCACCTCCTGGACGGCTTCCTCAAGCTGAGCGGGATCTTCGAGCAGACCACCCTGGAGCCGGTCGCGCGCGAGGTCGTCATCATGACGGTGGCCGCCCGCAACGAGTGCCACGTCTGCGTGGCCATGCACACCGGCAAGCTGCGCGAGCTGGGCGCCGACGAGGACCTGGTGGGCGCCCTGCACGAGCAGCGCCCCCTCGCCGACCCGAAGCTCGATGCCGTACGCCGCTTCACGCTCGCGGTCCTGGCGAAGGCGGGCGGCGTCGAGGACGAGACCGTCAAGGACTTCCTGTCGTACGGGTACACCGAGCAGAACGCCCTCGAAGTGGTCCTCGGCATCGGCACCTACACGATGTCCACCTTCGCCAACCGCCTCACGGGCGCGGGCCTGTGAGGCGTCAACTCGCCGTATCCGTAGGCTACTTGGAGCCGACCGGGCTGATGTAGGTGCCCGGGTGGGTGGCCCCGTCCTGGAGCAGGACCGAGGAGAATTCCCAGGGCAGGGTGTGGGAGTGGGTCTCGTCCGGCGGGGTGATCACGATGCCCTTCGGCTTGAACTCCTGCCCGTCGCCCTTGTTGAACGGCAGGTAGAAGATGTTGAAGGTGGTCGTGGCGTTCGGCCGTACCGTGACCGTCTTCGGGGTCTCGGCGGTGCCGCGCGTGAGCGGCCACCTGGTCGGACCGCCGACCAGGTCGACCCCCGGATAGCCCTTCATCACACAGGACTTGGCGCCCTTGTTGGTGAGGGTGATGGTGACGGCGCCCTGCGAACCCTGCGACTGGGCGCCGCTGCCCGGGGCGACGGCGAAGGCGAGCTGAGAGGTCAGGCAGTGGCCGGCGCCGGCATCCGTTCCGGTCCCCGCGTCCGTGCCCCCGCCGGTGCTGCCGCCGGAGGGGGCCATGGTGCGGCCGCCGTCGCCGCCGGTGGAGGAGGACGCGGCGCCGGTGCTGCCGGGGGCGGTGCTGCTCGGGGTGTCGGTGGCGACCTTGCCGGAGCCGCCGTTGTCGCTGCCGCAGGCGGTCAGGGTCAGGCCGGCGGCGATGACGGCGATCGCGGCCATGGGGGCGGTACGCAGGCGCAACACGGCGGTCCTTTCGTTCGTTGTCCGTTCGGATGCCCAGCGGGCCCGGTCTCAAGCGGAACGCGGATGGAACCCGGATGGAACCCGGATGGAACCCGGATGGAACCCGGGTGGATCTCGTGCGGGCCGGGCACCTTCTGGACGTTCCGCACCGCCAGACGGTTTCACCGGGCGCCCCCGATCGCGGGGTCGGCGCGCCGGGAAATTGTCCACAGGCTGTGGGCGACGCGGGCGCGGCCCGCGTTTCGTGGTTCCGTTCGATTCCTGGGACGATCAGGGGCGAGGCGCGCGGATGTGGTGCGGGCGGGCTCGTCATTCGTCATTCGTGAGGAGACAGTTCCATGGCAGTGCGGCACGCCGCGGTGACCCGGCCGTACGGACCCGGGGCGCGGTGATGGAGGCCGTGGACCGCGCGTTCGCGGCGGCGCTCTACATCGAGGGCGACGCGGCCCTCGACACCGGCGCCTCGCTGCTCGCCGCCGCACCGGACGCGGATGCCGAACTCGCCCTGCGGGGGCGGGAGTTCGTGCGGCGCGCCTGGGACCGGGGCTGGCAGCCCGCCGATGTCGCCCGGATCGTACGGCGTGACCTGGACGAGCCGCACGTACGCATCCTGAGCGGGCTCATCCGCGACGAGCTCGGGCGTTACGAGCGGCTGCCCGCGCGGTGGCAGGGGCAGCTGGACGAGCTGCCCGGCGAGGCGTGGCGGTCGGACCGGTTCTCGTACGCCACCGCCGTCCTTGAGCTCTACCGGCTGCTGCTAGCGCTGCCCGCGATCGAACCGGCCGGGCCCGCGCCGGGGGCGCCGCTGCTCGGGCCGCCGGTGCACGGCGAACCCAAGATGCTGGCCCGCATCCGGGCGCTGCTCGCGAAGGCCGAGGCGACCGGGTTCCCCGAGGAGGCGGAGGCGCTCAGCGCCAAGGCGCAGGAGCTGATGGCGCGGCACAGCGTGGACGAGGCGCTGCTCGCGGGGCGCGGGCCGGGCGGCGAGGTGCCGGGGGCCTGCCGGATCGGGGTGGACGCGCCGTACGAGACGGCCAAGGCGATCCTGCTCGACGCGGTCGCGTCCGCGAACCACTGCCGGGCCGTGTGGAACGCGGAGCTCGGCTTCTCGACGGTGGTCGGATTCGAGGGCGACCTGGAGGCGGTGGAGCTCCTCCACACCTCGCTCCTGGTGCAGGGCACGGTAGCGATGACGAAGGCGGAGGCCGCGCAGCGGGCGGGTGGCCGCAAGCGCACGAAGACGTTCCGCCAGTCCTTCCTGCTCGCGTACGCGGGGCGGCTTGGCGATCTGCTCGCGGCGACCGCCCGCGATGTGGAGGCGGAGTTCGGGAGCTCGCTGCTTCCGGTCCTGGCGACGCGGGCGGTGGCGGTCGAGGGGCGGGCGCAGGAGATGTTCCCCCGGACGGTGTCGACGCGGGTGAGGGGCGCGTCGGACGAGTCGGGCTGGCGGGACGGCCGCGCAGCAGCGGACCGCGCCCACCGAGGCGCCACACCCGGGCTGCCCCCAGCGCCCTGACCGGGGCGGAGCCCCCCCGGGCCCCTGCCTGGGGCTCCGCCCCAGACCCCGGGAGAGTTTGCCCACCCGCCCGCCCGTGCAAGGGGTTGGTTGGTTCTGCTTCTGGGGGCTGCGCCCCCAGCCCCCTTGCGGGGGCTCTGCCCCCTGCACCCCCGGGGAGTTCGCCCACCTCCCGCCCGTTGCGCGGGGTTGGATGAGCTGAGCCCTGGGGCTGCGCCCCAGACCCTTGCGGGGACTCCGTCCCCTGCACCCCTTCCGGGGGCTCCGCCCCCGGACCCCCGTTCGCGCCTTAAGGGCGCTCGTCCTCAAACGCCGGACAGGCTGAAGATGCCGACCCCGCCAGGATCAACGCTGCTAGGGGCGCGGGGCTGTGACATATGCGGCTCCGCCGCGTGGGCGCGACCAGCCACTCACGGTCCGCAGCCGAACCCCACCCACCCCCGGAGGGTCTAGGGAAGGGGCGGGGAGGGGCCCACGGGGTCTGGGGCAGAGCCCCAGCACACCCCGCCAAGCCGCACCCCCACCCCCGGAGGCCACGCGGCGGAGCCGCAGAGTGTCACAGCGGGAAGGGGCGGGAAGAGGCGGGGAGGGGCCTCCCGGGGGCCGGGGCGGAGCCCCAGCGCCACCCTGCCTCGCCGCACACCCCCCGGCGGAGCCAAAATGCCTGGCTCATCCCACTTCCGGCTACGCTCGGGCTCATGAGCTGGCTTCGGGCGCTGAGGGAGACCGCCCGCTCGGGGCTGAAGGTCGAGCGGCGGCGGCTCGAACCGCTCGTCGCCCTGCGCGGCGCGGCAGGACTCGCCATCGTCGTCGGCATCAGCCTCAGCCTCTTCGGCCCCTCCGTCGCCGCGAGCTCCGCGTTCGGCGCGTTCCAGGGGGCCATCGCCACGTACCAGCGCAGCTGGCGCCCGAGGCCCGTGCTCGCCCTCGCCTCGGGCCTCTCGCTCGCGATCTCGACCTTTCTCGGATACCTCGTCGGCACGCATTCGCCGTTCTTTCTCGTCCTGCTCGCGCTGTGGACCTTCCTGGCCGGTCTCGCCTGGGCCGTCGGCCCGACCGTCGGGGTGATCGCCTCGTCGAACGTGGCGATCATGCTGGTCACCGTCACCCTGCCGAGCTCGCTCGTCGACGCCGCCGGCCACGCCGGGATGATCGCGTTCGGCGGGGTCGTCCAAGCCGCCCTCGTCGTCCTTTTCCCGATCCGCAGATGGGGCGCCCAGCGCGACGCGCTCGCCGACGCACTGGCCGCCGAGGCCGATTACGCGCGGCGGCTGCGGCACGACCCGGTCGCCTCCTTCGACCCGGAGCCCCTGATGACCGCCCGGCTCGCCGCCGCCGTCACCCCGCGCGAGGCCCGCCGCCGGCCCGCCGAACTGCACGGCGCCCGGGGCGTCGCCGAGCGGATCCGGCCGGTGCTCGCCTCGCTCGCCGACCCCGCGCTCGGCGTGCCCGCCGAGGGCGACGAACGCCACCGGGTACGGGAGTTGCTGGCCGCCGCGGGCACCGTCCTCGACGCCGCCGCCCGGGCCATCCGGCACGGCGAGGCCCCCGTCGTCCCGCCCGCCGCCGAGGCCGCGCTCGCCACCCCCGACACCGGTGCCATCCTCACCGGCCCCGCCCGCCGGGCCGCCGCCCGGCTCACCGCGCTGCTCGCGGACGTCGTCGAAACCGCCCAGGGCAGCGGCACCGGCGGGGGAGCGGAACCGCTCCTGCGGCCCACCCTGCTCCGCCTGGTGCCGGTCGCCCTGCGCACCATGCGCGACGAGCTGGGCCGCCGCCGCTCCCCGGTGTTCCGGCACGCGGTACGGGTCTGCGCGGTGGCGACGGCGGGCTATCTGCTCGGCCACGTCCTGCCGTTCGGCCACGGCTACTGGGCGCCGATGGCGTCCGTGATGGTGATGCGCCCCGACTTCTCGCTCACCTACGCCCGCGCGGTCGCCCGGTTCGGCGGCACCCTCGTCGGCGTCGCGCTCGCCACCGGCATCGTCCAGCTCACCCACCCCGACACCGGCCTGTCCGCCGCCATCGCGGTGACCTGCGCGTTCCTGGCGTACTTGCTGATGCGTACGGGCTATGCGGTGCTGAGCGGCTGCGTCTCCGCGTACGTCGTGTTCCTGCTCGGCATGGGCGGCCTCCAGTGGACCCAGACCGTGCCCGACCGGGTGTTCCTGACGCTGCTCGGCGGGGCGCTCGCGATGATCTCGTACGCCGTCTACCCGGCCTGGGAGACGCCGCGCCTGCGCACCCGGCTCGCCGACTGGCTTGCCGCGAACGGTCGTTACGCCTCCGCAGTCGTCGCCCACTACGCCGATCCCGGGCGCGGCTCCGGCGAGATCCGCCAGGCGCTCCTGGATACGCGCGCGGCCCGCATCGCCTGGCAGGAGGCGCTCGACAAGGCCACCCACGAGCCGGTGCGGCACCGGGGCCTTTCGCGTTCGGCGGCCGAGGAGGCCGCCCACGCGCTCAGCCAGCTGGGGCGCACGGCCATGCTGATGGAGGCACATCTGCCGGACCGGGACGCGGTCCCGGTGCCGGCCGCCGCGAAGCTCGCCGAGGCGCTGCGGGAGGCCACCGAGCAGGGAGCGAAGGCGGTGCGCGAGCGGCGGGTGCCGCGGTGGGAGGGGGTCGAGCAGGCCCTGGCCGCCTGGGACGGCGAGGGCGTGCCCGACCGCGTGGTGCGCAGGGGAGCCGGCCTGGTCGTGCACTGCCTCGACGACCTGACCGATGCCCTGACTGTGCCCAACACCCCTAAGCCATAAGGGAGTTGGGCACTCTCGGCGTTACGGGGTCGGAAGGCCGGCCGTCGGGAGGCCGGTCGGGAGCGAGCCCGCCTTGCCCCGGGCGAAGGAGTCCGTCCCGCCGCCCTCCCACTTGACCTCAAGGGCGCCGCCCTTGACCGTGGCCATGCCCTGGGTGCGCTCGGTGTTCCCGTCCGCGCACTTCAGGGTGAGCATGGTCATGCCCGAGTTCTCGGCGACGGTGCCGGAGCACACGTGCGGGGAGAGCAGGGCCACGCCCTTGTCCGCGATGGCCATGGTGACGGTCTTGCCGCCGCTCGTCGCGGTCCAACTCCCTTGCAGGTCACTGGACTTGGCCGGAGTGCCGTCGCCGCCCGGCGCCGACGAGGAGCTGTCCGAGCCGGACGGCGACGTGGCGGCCGGCTTGTCGTCGCTCTTGCTGCTGCCGCAGCCGGTCAGAACGAGCGCGACCGAGAGCCCGGCGGCGGCGAATCCCGCGGTACGTATGTGCCTGTGCACGGCTGTCTTCCCCCTGTGAACGGTGTTTGGGACCGCAGCAAGCTACCAGCCGGACCGGCGCCGCCTACCAGGAGGATTTGCGCACCCCCGGCAGGAATCCGGCATGCGCCTCCTGCCTCAGCCGCACCCGCGAAAGACCGAATTTACGGAAGTGTCCGCGCGGCCGGCCGTCCACGGCATCGCGATTGCGCACCCGGGTGGCGCTCGCGTCCCGCGGCTGGCGGCCCAACTCCAGGCGTGCGGCGGCCCGTTCGTCCTCGCTCGCGGACGTGCTGCGGATGATCGCGGTCAGCACGGCCCGCCGTGCGGCGTACCGGGCGACGACCAGCTTCCGCTTCTCATTCTTGGCGATCTTGCTCTTCTTCGCCATCAGACCTTCACCCCACGGCCACGGATCCGGGCCACGGCGGCCTCGATGCCGATGGTGTCGACGGTCTTGATGGCCCTGGCGCTGAGCACGAGCCGCACGTACCGGCCCTCGCTGGGCAGCCAGTACCGCTTGCGCTGGACGTTCGGGTCGAAGCGGCGGGACGTACGCCGGTGGGAGTGCGAGATGCGGTTGCCGAAACCGGGTTCGGCGCCGGTCAGCCGGCAGCGGGCGGACATGGTCGTTCCTCTCGGAGGCAGGGATGGGGGGCGATGGGCCAGGGAGGCCGGGGCCACCCTAACCCCTCTTGCAAATGAAAACCATTTCCATATACTCGGGGGCATGGCTCGCAACGAACTCCGTCCGGTCATCAAGCTCCGCTCCACGGCGGGCACCGGGTACACGTACGTGACCCGCAAGAACCGGCGGAACGACCCCGACCGCATGACCATCCGCAAGTACGACCCCGTGGCCGGCCGCCACGTCGACTTCCGAGAGGAGCGCTGAACAGCGATGAAGCCTTCGATCCACCCCGAGTACGGACCCGTCGTCTTCCGCGACAAGGCGGCCGGGCACGCCTTCCTGACCCGCTCCACGCTGGCGTCGAGCGCGGCGAAGCGCATCGAGTGGGAGGACGGCGACGTCTACCCCGTCGTCGACGTCGAAATCTCCGACCGGAGCCACCCCTTCTACACGGGCAACGCGCGCGTGATGGACACGGCGGGCCGGGTCGAGCGCTTCGAGCGCCGGTACGGGTCCGGGCGCCAGGACGGCTCCGAGCGGCGGTCCGGCGCCGCATGACCGGTCAGAAGCTGCCCGTCGCGATCGTCGGCGGGCTGCACGCCGACGCCCGCCGGGCCGTGGTGGAGCGGCTGCTGCGCGCCGTCCCCGGCAGCATCGCCCTCCACCACGACCTGGCGGGCGCCGCCGCGAAGGGAACGGTCCGCCGCACGGTCCGCGACACCCTGGGCGTACGGGACGAGGGCGAGGCCCCGCTGGTCGACGACTGCGCGTGCTGCGCCCTGCGCGAGGACCTGGTCCCCGAACTCGTGCGCCTCGCGGACGGCGGCTCCACCCGGCTCGCCATCGTCGAACTGTGGGACTCGGTCGAGCCGAAGGCCATGGCCGAAGTCATCGACGCCCAGGGCGGGTTGCTGACCGTCACCTCCGTCATCACCGCCGTCGACCCCGCCCTCCTGCTGCCCTGCCTCGGCAACGGCGACGACCTCGCCGACGTCGGGCTCGCCGCGGCGGCCTCCGACCGGCGCACGGTCGCCGACACCTGGGCCCGCCAACTGGAGTACGCCCCGGTCCTCGCGATCGTGGATGAGGGAGAGGCCGACGACGAGGACCGCGCACTGCTGGCCCAGCTGCACCCGACAGCCCGTCACATCCCTTATGAATCAGGGGAGTTGGCAGAAGCCTCCCTTGCCGGATTCGACGTGGAGGCGGCTGCCGCCCGCCAGCATCCGGCGTGCGCGCTGCTGCCGCAGGACGCGGACGACGCCGGCGTCGGTACGTACGTCTGGCACCGCACCCGCCCCTTCCACCCCGGGCGCCTGTACGAGGCGTTGGAGGACCTGTGCTGTGCGGCCGCCCGCAGCCGGGGGCGGTTCTGGCTCGCCGACCGGCCCGACACGCTGCTCGCCTGGGACGCCGCGGGCGGCGCGGCTCTGTGTCGAGAGCGCGGGCCCCTGGCTCGCCGCCCTTCCCGACGCGGCCTGGGAGATGGTCCCGCCGGTGCGCAGAGCGGCGGCCGCCCTCGACTGGCACCCCGAGCACGGCGACTGCTGCCAGCACCTGGTCTTCACCTCGCCGGGCCTCGACCGCGACGGCCTGTCCGCGCTGCTCGACTCCTGCCTGCTCACCGACGCCGAGTACGCCGCGGGCCGCGACTCCTGGAAGCGTCTGCCGCCCGCCTTCGACGCCTTCCTGGAGGTCTGACCCGTGCCCAAGCCACCCCGCACCGCTACGAAGCCCCGGCCCAACCCGCTGGACCGCGACGGCATCACGTACATCGACTACAAGGACACCGACCTGCTGCGGAAATTCATCTCCGACCGCGGCAAGATCCGCAGCCGCCGGGTCACCCGGGTCTCGGCCGAGCAGCAGCGCGCGCTGGCCCGAGCGATCAAGAACGCCCGCGAGATGGCCCTGCTGCCGTACTCCTCGACCGCCCGGACATAGCCCCGGATCCGCTCCCCGCCCCCCGGCCCCCGTCGGCACTCTCAAGGTGCTGAGGGGGCCGGTCGCGTATGCGGACGCGGGCGCGGTCGTGCGGGTGTTTGAACCTTGAGGGCCCGGGACGCGTCTCTTCTTCCGGTGCGGGGATGCGGCCGTGGCGGCTGTAACCGCCCGGGCACCCCGCGTGCACGTGCATCTTCCCATGCAGGCGCACATGAACACAGCTATGATCCGGGGCAGTTGACCATTCACAGTTGCACGTCCGCACATCCCGGGAGCGACCTTGCACCACGCGTACAACGGCATGGCGGCAGCGGAGCTTCAGGGTGCCGCGTGGCAGAAGAGCCGGCACAGCAACTCGCAGGGATCCTGCGTCGAATTCGCCAAACTGCCCGGCGGAGGGGTGGCGGTACGCAACTCACGCCACCCGGACGGGCCTGCCCTGGTCTACACCAGGGCGGAGATAGAGGCGATGCTGCTCGGCATCAAGGACGGCGAGTTCGACCATCTGATAGCCGACTGATAGCCGACTGATAGCCGACTGGCAGGCGGCAGCGCACGGCTGCCGGCCGACAGATGGCAGATGACCGATGACGGACGACGGCTGGCAGTCGGCCAACTCTGAAATGTGTCAGCTCACTCCGCCGGCGCCAGCCGGAACAGCGCCCATACGACCTTGCCGCTGATCGCGCCCGACAGCGGGTGCCAGCCCCAGCTGTCGGCGAAGGACTCGACCAGGAACAGGCCGCGGCCCGACTCCGCGCCGAAGTCGTCGCTCTCGCGCTCGACCGGGCTCTCGTTGCTGGGGTCGCGCACCGCGCACACCAACCGGCTTGTCCAGCGCATGAGATGGAGCCGTACCGGCACCTCGGTCTCGCGCGGGGTGTCGGCGGGCAGGGCGTGCCGCAGCGCGTTGGTGACGAGTTCCGAGACGACCAGGGCGACATCGTCGAAGCGCTCGCCGAGGCCCCACTGCGTGAGGGTGGACCCGGTGAACTTCCGTGCCCCGCGCACCGCTTCGTAACGGGCGGGCAGCGCACAGGACGCGGAACCCGACACGGTCGAGGGGTCGATGGGGGGAAGCGCCTGCCTCAAGGGCTCAAAAGGCTCCAGCATGGTCGATCCATTCGTCCCCATGCGAGGCACTCCCGTGGTTCGCGGCCGTGGCGGTACAGGACGCAAGCGACTAGACGCAGTTGAGCACGCAGGTGCGCGGGGACCATGGTTCCGAATGCTTCGGCCCGATGCAAGGGCAGATGCACGTGCACGCGACCGACCTGTCCCCGACCGTGCCGTTTCTTGCTCATTTCTTCCTCAGAAGTTCCCAGAAGTTCCTCAGGCCGATTTCACTCCTTGACCATTTCCGTAATCACGCGGGTACGGGGTGAAGCGTTTTGATGGCAGACTGCCCACCACCATTGGATGGGGAGGACGGCGAAGTGACCGCAGGGGAGGCATGGGGATCCCCCCGGCCGAGCGCAGTCGAGGCCGGCGGAGGTTCGGTGGTCCGGCGCATTCTGCTGGGCTCTCAGCTGAGGCGCCTGCGCGAGTCGCGCGGCATCACGCGGGAAGCAGCCGGCTATTCGATCCGGGCGTCCGAGTCCAAGATCAGTCGTATGGAGTTGGGGCGGGTGAGCTTCAAGGCCAGGGATGTCGAGGACCTGCTCACGCTCTACGGCGTCGGCGACGAGGCGGAGCGCCAGTCGCTGCTCGGGCTCGCCAAGGAGGCCAACATCGCGGGCTGGTGGCACAGTTTCGGCGATGTGCTGCCCGGCTGGTTCCAGACATACATCGGCCTGGAGGGCGCGGCCTCGCTGATCCGCATCTACGAAGTCCAGTTCGTGCACGGCCTGTTGCAGACCGAGGCGTACGCCCACGCGGTGGTCTCGCGGGGCATGCACGGAGCGCCCGCCGCCGAGATCGACAAGCGCGTCGCGCTGCGTCTTGAGCGGCAGAAGGCCCTGGTGTCGGAGCGGGCTCCGCAGTTCCACGCGGTCCTCGACGAGGCCGCGCTGCGCCGCCCGTACGGCGAACGGGACGTGATGCGGGGGCAGTTGAAGCACCTCATCGAGATGTCCGAGCAGCCCAACATCAACCTTCAGATAATGCCGTTCAGCTTCGGCGGGCACGCGGGGGAGAGCGGCGCCTTCACGATGCTGCGGTTCCCCGAGTCGGACCTGTCGGACATCGTGTATCTCGAACAGCTCACCTCCGCACTGTATTTGGACAAGGCGGAGGAGGTCGCGCAGTACGAACGGGCGATGACCCGGCTCCAGCAGGACAGCCCAGGCCCGGAGGAAAGCCGCGATCTTCTGCGCGGACTCCTTCAACTCAGCTGACTCATCAGTAGGATGACGTCACATCAGGCCAGTAACGCGGTTGACCGCGCGGAGCCGGCGGACACAGCAGTAGGGGATGGCATGTCCTTCTTCACCGACCTCGCCCACCAGTTCATAGACGGCCAGTGGCGCACCGGCAGCGGGTCGTGGGACATCATCGACTTCGATCCGTACAACGGGGAGAAGCTCGCCGCCATCACGGTCGCCACCGTCGAAGAGGTCGACGAGGCCTACCGGGCGGCCGAGCGCGCCCAGCGTGAGTGGGCCGAGACCAATCCGTACACCCGCAGACTCGTCTTCGAGCGCGCCCTGCGCATCACCGAGGAGCGCGAGGCGGAGATCATCGAGGCGATCACCACCGAGCTCGGTGGCACGCGGCTCAAGGCGGTGTACGAGGTCCACCTCGCCAAGGAGTTCCTGCGCGAGGCGATCCAGCTGGCGCTGCGCCCCGAGGGCCGGATCCTGCCGTCGCCGGTCGACGGCAAGGAGAACCGCGTCTACCGCCTCCCGGTCGGCGTGATCGGGGTGATCAGCCCGTTCAACTTCCCGTTCCTGGTCACCATCAAGTCCATAGCCCCGGCACTGGCGTTGGGCAACGCGGTCGTCATCAAGCCCAACCAGAACGCGCCGGTCGTCGGCGGCGGGCTCATAGCGAAGATCTTCAAGGACGCGGGGCTGCCCGCAGGCCTCCTGAACGTCCTGGTCACCGACATCGCCGAGATAGGCGACGCGCTCATAGAGCACCCCGTGCCCAAGGTGATCTCGTTCGCCGGCTCGGACCGCACCGGCCGCCACGTCGCCTCGGTCGCCGGCAGCCACTTCAAACGCGTCATCCTGGAGCTGAGCGGCAACAGCGCCCTGGTCGTCCTCGACGACGCCGACCTCGACTACGCGGTGGACGCGGCGGTTTTCAGCCGCTTCGTCTATCAGGGCCAGGTCTGCATGGCCGCGAACCGGATCCTGGTCGACCGCTCGATCCTGGAGGAGTTCACCGGCAAGTTCCTCGCGAAGGTGACCTCGCTCCGGACCGGCGACCCGGCGGACCCCGCCACCGACATCGGTCCCGTCATCAACAACTTCCAGGCGGAGGCGCTGACTTCACTGGTCGACAAGGCCCTCGCCGAGGGCGCCACGGCGCTCGTACGGGGCCGCACGCGCGGCAACCTGGTGGAGCCCACCGTGCTCACGGGCCTGCCCGCCGACTCTCCCGTCCTGCGCCAGGAGATCTTCGGGCCGGTCGCCCTGCTCATCCCGTTCGACGGGGAGGAGGAGGCCGTACGCATGGCGAACGACAGCCCGTACGGCCTCAGCGGTGCTGTGCACACCGCCAACGTGGAGCGCGGGGTGCGGTTCGCCAAGCGGATCGACACCGGGATGATGCACGTCAACGACTCGACGATCCAGGACGAGCCGCTTGTCGCGTTCGGCGGCGAGAAGTACTCGGGGCTCGGGCGGCTGAACGGCGACTCCACGGTCGAGGCGTTCACCACGCAGAAGTGGATCTCGGTCCAGCACGAGCGCAGCCCCTTCCCGTTCTGACGGAAATCCGAGACTCGCTGACAGAGGACAACTGACAGCTGACAGAGGACAGAATCTGACCTCTTTCGTCTCTAGCGTGGTTCTTGTCAGCAGGCCGGGACACCGGATGCAGCACTCGAACGAAGGCGGTCGGATCATGCCCACTCACGTTCCCGCAGAGGCACACGGCGACGAGCGCGGCGCTCTCCTCAGCTTTGTGGAAGCCCAGCGCGGCGGTCTTCGCCGCGCCGTCCTCGGCCTCACCGAGGAGCAGAACACCAGCCGCCCGAGCGCCGGCGCGCTGTCCCTCGGCGGGCTGATCAAGCACGTCGCCGAGACCGAACTGAACTGGCTGCGGATGGCACAGCAGCGCCCCAACGAGAAGCAGCGGGACCAGTCGAACTGGCACGAGAGCTTCCAGCTCCTCGGCGACGAGACCACCGAGGGCATGCTCGCCTTCTGGGCCGAAGTGGCCGTCGAGACCGAGGAGTTCATCCGCAAGGTCCCCTCGCTCGACGACACCTTCCCGCTGCCGCCGGCCCCGTGGTTCCCGAAGGAGGGCCGGGTCTCGATGCGCTGGCTGATGATGCACCTCGTCGAGGAGACGGCCCGGCACGCCGGGCACGCGGACATCCTCCGCGAGTCGCTGGACGGCAAGACGGCGTTCGAGCTGGTGGATCTCGTGAACGGCTGAGACGGCCGGGGGCGCGGCAGCGCGGGACCCCAGGTCGCCACCAGCCGTGACGGGTGGGGCCATAGGCTTGCGGCCATGTCAAGCATCCGTCTCCTCGTCCTCGGCGCGGTACGTCAGCACGGCCGGGCACACGGCTATCAGGTGCGCAACGACCTGGAGTACTGGGGCGCCCACGAGTGGTCCAACGCCAAGCCGGGTTCGATCTACCACGCGCTCAAGCAGATGGCGAAGCAGGGCGTCCTCCTCGCCCATGAGGTGGCGCCCAGCACGGTCGGCGGGCCGCCGCGCACGGAGTACGAGCTGACGGACGCGGGCCGCGAGGAGTTCTTCCGGTTGCTGCGCGAGGCGCTCGCCTCCTACGACCAGAAGATGGACGTCCTGTCGGCGGCGCTCGGCTTCATGGTGGACCTGCCGCGCGCGGAGGCGGTCGCCCTGCTGCGTGACCGGCTGGCCAAGCTGGCGGGCTGGCGCGCCTCGGCGACGGAGTACTACACGCCGGAGGAGGGCCCGGGCCAGCTCGGCCACATCGGCGAAATCATGAACATGTGGGTCCACTCCGCGGATGCCGAGGCGGAGTGGACCCGCGGCCTGATCGCCCGGATCGAGGGCGGGGCGTACGTCTTCGCGGGTGAGGGCGAGCCGTTCGTGGGCGTCCTGGCCGAGGGCGAGGAGAACCCGTTCGCGACAGGTGAGCGGGACCCCGGGGACGATCGCTAATCAAGTTTGACGAGTGGAGGGTGATCGGTTACCTTCGATCAGGTAGTCAAGCTTGATTACTCCGCGGAGGCTGCTGAATCCGCGAGGCGCGAGAGCAGTTGAAGGAGAAGAGATTGCCCGACGCGGACGTGAACGGAAACTCGGTCCTCGTGGAGGAAGTCGGCAAGCGGTACGGGGCGAAGCGGGTGCTCGACGGGCTCGACCTGGCCGTGCGGCGCGGCACGGTGCACGCGGTGCTCGGGCCCAACGGGGCAGGCAAGACCACGGCCGTACGGATCATGACCACGCTGTTGCGCCCCGACGCGGGCCGGGTGCTGGTCGCGGGCCACGACGTACGGCGCGAGGCGGGCGAGGTGCGGCGGCGGATCGGGCTGCTCGGGCAGCACGCGGCCGTCGACGAGGAGCTGGGCGGGCGGCAGAACCTGGAGATGTTCGGCCGGCTCCATCATCTCGGGGCGCGCCGGGCGGGTGCGCGGGCCGATGAACTCCTGGTCCGCTTCGGCCTGGCGGACACCGGCCGCAAGGCGGTGCGGCACTACAGCGGGGGCATGCGCAGGCGGCTCGACCTGGCGGCGTCGCTCATCACTGACCCGGAGGTGCTGTTCCTGGACGAGCCCACGACCGGGCTCGATCCGCGCGGCCGGGCGGAGGTGTGGGAGGCGGTGCGCTCGCTGGTGGGCGGCGGTACGACGGTCCTGCTGACCACGCAGTACCTGGAGGAGGCGGACCAGCTGGCCGACCGGATCTCCCTGATCGACGGCGGCAGGGTGGCCGCCGAGGGCACGGCGGACGAGCTGAAGGCGACGGTGGGCTCGGACCGTATCGAGGTGGTGGTGGCCGACCACTCTCAACTTGCGGACGCGGTACGGGTGTTGGGGCTGCCCGGGGTGGTCGTGGACCGGGACCGTCGCTTGCTGAGCGCGCCGGTCGCGGACCGGATGGGGGTGCTCGTCGATGTCGTACGGGAACTGTCGGCGGCCGGTATCGAGGCGGAGGACATCGCGGTGCGCAGACCGACGCTGGACGAGGTGTTTCTCTCTCTGACGGAGTGCGAGCGGGGGGTGGCGGTGTGAGTGCGGTCGGCTGGGTGGTCGCGGACTCCTGGACCATGACGCGGCGCGAGCTCGCGCACTGGGCGCGGCAGCCGGTGCAGGTGGTGGTCGGTCTTGTCTTCCCCGTGATGCTGCTCCTTGTGTTCGGCTACCTGGTGGGAGGCGGGCGGGGCGTGTCCGGCCCGTACGTCGACTTCCTGGTGCCGGGGATGCTGGCGCTGACCATGGCGTTCGGGCTCGAAGGCACGATGCTGGCGGTGACGCAGGACCTCAACAAGGGGGTGGTCGACCGGTTCCGCTCGATGCCGATGGTGTCGGGGACGGTGCTGGTCGGGCGGGCGGTGGCGGACATGCTGCAGTCGGCGGCGGGGCTGGTCGTGATGATCGGCGTGGGGTGCGCGATCGGGTGGCGGCCGGACGGGGGTGCGGGCTTCCTCGCGGCGCTGGGTCTCCTGCTCCTCCTCCGCTTCGCGATGCTGTGGGTCGGGATTCACCTGGCGATGGTGGCGGGGCGGCCGGAGCTGGTGCAGGCGGTGCAGATCCTGGTGTGGCCGGTCGGCTTCCTGTCCAACGCGTTCGCCGTGCCGACGTCGATGCCGGGGTGGTTGGGGGCGGTCGTGGAATGGAACCCGCTGTCCGCGACGGCTACGGCGGTGCGGGAGCTGTGCGGCGCGGGGGCGGGGGGTTCGTCCTGGGCGGCCGAACATGCGGGGGTGTTGGCCGTGGGATGGCCGGTGGTGCTGGTGGGGTTGTTTCTGCCACTGGCGGTGGGGCGGTTCCGGAGGCTGAGCGGGTAGGGGGCCGGGGCTGGGCGGGGCGGGGGGCTCTTCCCCGCCCCGCCCAGCCCGCCGGACAGGCCCTAGTGGTGGAACGCCGTCGCCACCGATTCGTCCCGGCCCAGCGGGCCGGGCTGTCGGCGCAGTTCCGGCAGGAGGCGGCCCAGGTCCTCCAGGAGCAGCGCCCCCAGGTCCGAGGAGAAGCCGTTGCGGCAGACCACTCGCAGCACCGACAGGTCCTGCCGGTTCGCCGGGAAGGTGTACGCCGGCACCAGCCAGCCCCGCTCGCGAAGGCGCCGGGAGACGTCGAACACGTCGTACCGGTGCACCTCCGGCAGCGTCGTGAAGGCGAACACGGGCAACTCGGTGCCCCGGGTGAGGAGTTGGAAGTCTCCGAGCGCCTCGATCCGCTCCGCGAGCGCCCGCGCGACGTCGCGGGTGGTCTGCTGCACCGCCCGGTAGCCTTCGCGCCCGAGCCGCAGGAACGTGTAGTACTGCGCCACCACCTGCGCCCCCGGCCGCGAGAAGTTCAGGGCGAAGGTCGGCATGTCGCCGCCGAGGTAGTTCACCCGGAAGACCAGCTCCTCGGGGAGCTCGGCCGCCGTGCGCCACAGAGCCCAGCCCACCCCCGGGTACACGAGCCCGTACTTGTGCCCGGAGGTGTTGATCGAGGACACCCGGGGCAGCCGGAAGTCCCACACCAGGTCCTCGTCGACGAAGGGCGCGACCATCGCCCCGGACGCCCCGTCGACGTGCACGGGGATGTCCAGACCCGTACGCTCCTGCAAATCGTCGAGCGCCGCGCACAGTGCGCCGATCGGCTCGTACGACCCGTCGAAGGTCGAGCCGAGCACCCCGACGACGCCGATCGTGTTCTCGTCGCAGAGCGCGGCCGCGGCCCCGGGGTCGAGGTGGAAGCGGGAGCCCTCCATGGGCACCTGGCGCGCCTCGACCTCCCAGAAGTTGCAGAACTTCTCCCAGCACACCTGCACGTTCACACCCATGACCAGGTTCGGGCGGGCCTCGCGGGAGGGGTAGCGGTCCGCGTTGCGCAGCGCCCAGCGCCGCTTGAGGGCCAGGCCCGCCAGCATGCACGCCTCGCTCGACCCGGTTGTCGAGCAGCCGACCGCCGTGTTCGGGTCCGGCGCGTGCCACAGGTCGGCGAGCATGGCCACGCACCGCCGTTCCAGCTCGGCGGTGCGCGGGTATTCGTCCTTGTCGATCATGTTCTTGTCCCGGCACTCGGCCATGAGCACCCCGGCCTGCGGCTCCATCCAGGTGGTGACGAACGTCGCCAGGTTGAGCCGGGCGTTCCCGTCGAGCATCAGCTCGTCATGGACCAGCTGGTACGCGGTAGCCGGGGCCAGTGGCCGGTCGGGCAGCCGGTGCCGCGGCGGCGCGGAGGTCATCGAGCCGACCGGGTCGGCCTCCCCGAAGAAGGGGTTCAGCGCGAGCCGCGCGTACTCCTTCTCGTCGGCGTGCTCCTTCTCGCTGCCGCCGCGATGCAGTGCCATGGAGGGTCAACCACCTTTCGGGGGAGGTGAGTTGGTGCAGAGTGGCTGCGTTCAGTTCCGGGCCAGGACCACCGCGGTCCCGTACGCGCAGACTTCCGTACCCACGTCCGCCGCCTCCGTCACGTCGAAGCGCATCATCAGGACCGCGTTCGCGCCGCGTGCCTTCGCCTGCTCCACGAGCCGTTCCATCGCCTGGTTCCGCGTCTCGACCAGCGTCTTGGTCAGGCCCTTCAGCTCGCCGCCGATCATGGACTTGAGGCCGGCGCCGATCTGGCTGCCCAGGTGCCGGGAGCGTACGGTGAGGCCGAAGACCTCCCCGATGACCTGTTGCACGGTGTATCCGGGTACGTCGTTGGTGGTCACCACCAGTACGTCCGACTGCGGGCCCTGTCCGCCGCCGTAGTCCTCGATGCCCATGTGGTTCCCCTTCGGTAGCCCTTGTCGGCCCTACTCAGCCTGCCCCTGGAACCACGACTTCGCGCGTTACGTTGATAACTTTGGCTGCCGACGGCAGACAGCCCGCCCGACACCCACACCCAGGAGCCCGGTACCCGTGACTTCCCTTGCCCTCGGGCCGAGCTGGCTGGACCCCGACTATCTGCTGGGGACCTTCGGCCTGGCCGGCCTGCTGATCATCGTGTTCGCCGAGTCCGGGCTGCTCATCGGCTTCTTCCTGCCGGGCGACTCGCTCCTGTTCACCACCGGCCTCCTGGTCACCACCGGCAAGCTGGACACCCCGCTGTGGCTGGTGTGTGTCCTCGTCGTGCTCGCCGCGGTCATCGGTGACCAGGTGGGCTATCTGTTCGGCAAGAAGGTGGGGCCGTCCCTCTTCAGCCGGCCCGACTCGAAGCTCTTCAAGCAGGAGAACGTCGAGAAGGCCCACGAATTCTTCGAGAAGTACGGCCCGAAGTCGCTGGTCCTGGCCCGCTTCGTGCCGATCGTGCGCACCTTCACGCCGATCATCGCGGGCGTCAGCGGCATGAACTACCGCTCGTTCGTCACCTTCAACGTCATCGGCGGCACCCTGTGGGGCGCGGGCGTCACGCTGCTCGGCGCGGCCCTGGGCAACGTCGACTTCGTCCACAAGCACATCGAGCTGATCCTCGTCGCGATCGTGCTGGTCTCGGTCGCCCCGATCGCCATCGAGTTCCTGCGGGCCCGCTCCAAGGCGAAGAAGAACCCGCCGGCGGCGACCGGCCAGGGCGGCCCCGGCCAGCCGCCGCAGCGTGGCGGCCGCCACGCCAAGCGCTGAAGCACGACCCGGGGGGTGCTTGAACCTCCGGGTCCGCTCGTACGCCCTGGCCCGCCGGGTCCGCTCGTAACGCCCTAGAACCCGCGGGTCCGCTTCGCCGCCGCGCGGCCCGCGCCCGGTGCCCGCAGGAAGAGGCGGGCGATCTCGTTGCCGAGGTTCACGCCGATCGCGATGGCCAGGGCCAGCGCCGCCGCCTTGGCGAGCGAGGCGATGCCCTGGTCCGTGTGCTTCTGGGCGATCGAGAGGACCCCGAAGTACATGGCGCTACCGGGCAGCAGCGGGCCGATCGCGGCGGTGACGTACAGCAGCGCCGAGGTGTTCCAGTACCGCGAGAGCAGCTGGCCGAAGAGGCCGACGAGGCCGGCCGCGACCGCCGTCGCCATGATCGGCGAGCCCTTCGCGGTGACCGCGATCGCGGCGTAGATCACCCAGGCGACCGCGCCGTTCGAGGCCACGATCAGCACGGTGGAACGGTCCTGCTGGAGCAGGACCGCGAAGGTCAGACAGAGCACGAACGACGCCAGGATCTGGACGACCGGGCGGTCGATGGGCTTGAACGTGCCCTCCGGGTTGAGCTCGGCGTGGATCTGGAGCCCGCCGTAAAGCACGGTCAGGACGCCGGCGACGATCGCGACGAAGAAGTAGCCGACTTCGAGCAGCCGCGCGGAGGCGGTGACGTAGAAGCCGGTCAGGCCGTCCTGGACGGCCGCCACCAGGGCTCGCCCGGGGATCAGCGCGAACAGGCCACCGGTGATCACGGCGGACGGACTGAGGTCCCAGGAGGACTGCAGGCTGAGCGCGACGCCCATCGCGGCGGGCGGCATCGCGGCCACCACGAACTGGTAGAACTCCGGCAGCCCGCGGGACGCGCACAGCCAGGCGAGCCGGTCGCCGAGGACCGCGCCGACCGCCGCCGCCAGGAACACCGCGACACCGCCGCCGAGCAGCACGGAGGCCGCTCCGGCAAGCAGTCCGCAGGCGGTGGTCAGGACCCAGCCGGGGTAGGGGTGGCGGTTTCGGCGTATCTCCGCGAGGCGCCGGTAGGCCTCCTCAAGGGAGACCTCGTGGTCCTCGCTGGTCATGTCCGTGACGAGCCGGTGCACGGCCGCCAGCCGGGTGTAGTCGGTGCCGCGGCGGCGCACCGTGCGGTTGGCGGTCACCGGGTCGTCCACGAGGGACGGCTGGTGCGTGATGGCCAGCATGGTGAAGGTGACCGTCGGCTCGCAGCGGTCCAGGCCGTAGCTGCGGCAGATCGCGAACATCGCGGCCTCGACGTCCTCGGCGCCCTCGCCGCCCGAGAGCAGCAGTTCGCCGATACGCAGCGTCAGGTCGAGCACGCGGGGCACGGCGGGGCCGGTGTCGTCGTGCTTCTGGATCGGCTCGGCCACCGGCCGGTCGCCCACCGGCATCCGCAGCATGGTGCGCATCCGGTCCTGCCAGGGCGCGTCCTTGGACAGCCGCACCAGCGGCAGGCCCGCCGTGGTGATCAGGGCGTTCGGGGTGTCACGGGCGCTGTAGCTGCTCGGCGTCGCGAACGCGGAGGCCGGCTGGTCGGCGGGCGCCTCGACGACCGGGGTGGCGAGGCCGGCGGGCAGCGCGAACTCCGAGGTGGGCGAGTCCTCCTCGGGCACCTGCGGCTGCTCCACGCCCTCGGGGGGTGCGAAGGCGCTGCGTGCCTCGTCGGACTGCGGCTTGCGGTCCTCGACCGTGTCGTGCTGCTCGGCCACCACTGGTCCCGTGCCTCCCTCCGGCCGCTTGGGTGCGTGTGCCCAGTATGTGGTCGGTCATGAGCCGATACGACAGCGGGCGGCGCACCGTGAAGGTGCACCGCCCGCTGTTCACGGAAGATCGCGCGTCAGTGCGCGCCGCCCTGCGCCTCAAGGCGCTTGTAGGAGGCCTCGACCTCGGCCTCGGCCTCGACGCGGCCGACCCAGTTGGCGCCCTCGACGGACTTGCCGGGCTCCAGGTCCTTGTAGACCTCGAAGAAGTGCTGGATCTCCAGGCGGTCGAACTCGGAGACGTGGTGGATGTCGCGCAGGTGCTCCACGCGCGGGTCGGACGCCGGGACGCACAGCAGCTTGTCGTCGCCGCCGGCCTCGTCGGTCATCCGGAACATGCCGATCGCGCGGCACTTGATGACGCAGCCGGGGAACGTCGGCTCGTCCAGCAGGACCAGCGCGTCCAGCGGGTCGCCGTCCTCGCCGAGGGTGTCCTCGACGAAGCCGTAGTCGGCCGGGTAGCTGGTCGAGGTGAAGAGTCGACGGTCCAGACGGATCCGGCCGGTCTCGTGGTCGACCTCGTACTTGTTCCGCGACCCCTTCGGGATCTCGATGGTGACGTCGAACTCCACGGGTGGCTCTCCTCCATGATCAGCACATGCATCGGACGGGGCTGCGTCGCCGCCGTGCTCCCGGCCGGACGCAGTTCTGGTGATTAAGTGTCCCTCACGCAGGTGTGTGATCGCGAAAGGGGCTGGTCCTCGGTGCCGGGACCCAAGACATGGCAGCTCACAGCGGGTGCGGCGGCGGTCGGCCTGGCACTTTCGGCCGGGGCCGTGGCCCTCGCCGGACCGTGGGACTCAGGCCAGCGTACGGCCGAGCGTGACCGGGCCGCATCGTGGGAAGCCAGGGGTGGCGCACATCACGGGCCCCCCGCGGAGCCGGACGCTCCGGCTCCGGCTCCGAGCGCGCCCAGCGTGCTCGCGGCCCTCGGCGCCCCGGCCGCGGCCCCCGTACCGGCCGCCCTTCCCGCGGCCCTGGACCAACTGCTCGCCGACCCGGCGCTCGGCCCGCAGCCGGCGGCCTCGGTCCTGGACGCGGCCACCGGGCGGGTGCTGTACGCCGTCCGGGCGGACGCGGCCATGACACCGGCCTCCACCGTGAAGATCGCCACCGCGACCGCTGTGCTCAGCGCGCTCCCGCCCGACCACCGCTTCGCCACCAGGGTGATGGCCCCGGCCGGCGGCACCGCGCTGACCCTCGTCGGCGGCGGCGACCCCACCCTGGACAGGACGCGCCTGGCCGCCCTCGCCGACGACACGGCCCGTGCGTTGCGCTCGCGGTCGCTCGACCACGTACAGCTGGCGTACGACATCTCGCTGTTCAGCGGTCCCGCGGTGCATCCGATCGGGGCGAACGAGAACCTCGCGCCGGTCGTCGCGCTGATGACCAACGAGGGGCGTACGGACGATTCCGACAGCGGGCCCGCGACGCGCACCTCCGATCCGGCGGGCGACACCGCGCGGGCCTTCGCCGAGTTGCTGCGGGCCCGCGGGGTGCAGGCGGACGCGCCGGTGCAGGGGGCCGCGCCCGCCGGTGCCAAGCCGGTGGCGAGCACGCTGTCGGCGCCGCTGCCCGAGATCGTCGAGCGGATGCTGACCAACAGCGACAACGACATCGCCGAGGCCCTGAACCGCGCGACCGCGATCGCGACCGGCAGGCCCGCGAGCTTCGAGGGCGGCGCCGAGGCAGTGCCCGCCCAGCTCGCCAAGCTCCAACTCCCTTTGAACGGAGCCGTGTTCGCGGACGGCAGCGGCCTGAACCGCGTCGACAAGGTCACCGCGGGCCTGCTCACCCGGCTACTCGCCAAGGCCGCCGACCCGGCCAGGCCCGAACTGCGCCCGATCCTCACCGGCCTGCCCGTCGCCGGCTTCACCGGCACCCTCAGCGCCCGGTACGGCACCGCATCCGCGGCGACCGGCCTGGTCCGCGCGAAGACCGGCACGCTGGGCGGCGCGGGGGTCAACACCCTGGCCGGGACGGTCGTGGACGCGAGCGGCCACCTCCTCGCGTTCGCGTTCCTGTCCGCTGGGCCGCCGGGCGCCGACCCGGCCCCCGTACAGAAGGCGCTCGACCGTCTTGCCACCCGGCTCACGGCGCACTGAGCGGCGCCGACCGGGTTCCCTCGCGGGGCCGACCACGTACGGTTGACGCATGACTGGCATCGGCGGTGCAGGTACCTCTGGGATGGTCGACTGGAACCTCGCGGTCGCGACCGCGACCCGACTGGTGCGGCCGGGTCCCGACGTGAGCCGCGACGAGGCACGTGAGATCGTCGCCGAGCTCCGCCGGCACGCCAAGGCCGCCGAAGAGCACGTACGGGCGTTCACCCGGATGATCCCGGAGGACGCCGAACCCGAGGACACCCCGGTCCTGGTCGTCGACCGGGCCGGCTGGGTGCGGGCGAACGTCGCGGGCTTCCGCGAGGTCCTGCGGCCGCTCCTCGACAAGATGCAGGAACGCCGCGGGAACATGCCCGGCGGGGCCGTGCTCGGCGCGGTCGGCGGCAAGGTCACCGGCGTCGAACTGGGCATGCTGCTCAGCTTCCTGTCCTCGCGGGTGCTCGGCCAGTACGAGACCTTCGCGCCCGCGAGCCGGGAGCTCCCGGCGGCGCCGGGCGGCGGGGGACGGCTGCTCCTGGTGGCGCCCAACATCGTGCACGTCGAGCGCGAACTCGACGTCGCCCCGCACGACTTCAGGCTCTGGGTGTGCCTCCACGAGGAGACCCACCGCACCCAGTTCACGGCCGTGCCCTGGCTGCGGGACCACCTGGAGGGCGAGATCCAGTCATTCCTCGGCGAGACCGAGGTCGACCCGATGACGGTTCTGGAACGGCTGCGCGAGGCCGCCCAGTCCCTGGCCGGGGGCCGCCCCGAAGGCGAGGAGGGCGAGGAGGGGCGCTCGCTCGTGGAGCTGGTGCAGACCCCGGCCCAGCGCGAGATCCTCGGCCGGCTCACCGCCGTCATGTCGCTGCTCGAAGGCCACGCGGACTACGTGATGGACGGGGTCGGGCCGCAGGTCGTGCCCTCGGTGGCCGAGATCCGTGAGAAGTTCAAGGAGCGCCGGGCCAAGGGGGCCTCCCGGCTCGACACGGCGCTGCGCAAGCTGCTCGGCCTCGACGCCAAGCTGCGCCAGTACCGCGACGGCGAGCGCTTCGTGCGGGCCGTGGTGGACCAGGTCGGCATGGACGGCTTCAATCGGGTGTGGACATCGCCGAACACGCTCCCCACCAAGACCGAGATCGCCAATCCGGCGGACTGGGTGGCGCGGGTGCACCGCAAGGCGGACTCCTGACGCGAAAAGCCGCCGGTGGGCGGGTGTCAACGCGGGAATCACCCATCCGAGGGACCGTGGGGCATGGGTAGGCGTGCAATGCTCGGGTAACGGCTCTGTTCTGTCACCATCTACGCACTCTGTGTGACTGAACGTCCCTCCTGCTCCCTCTGCTCCCTCTGATTCCCCCCGCTTCCTCTCCGCGCCAGAGGCACCCCCCAACACCGAAGGGCACCGGACATGGGTCCCCATCCTGCGGTCGCAGCGATACGCCTGGCGGTTCGCCGCGTACTCCACGACGTACTGAACGAACACTCCCGCGACCATGAGAGCGCCGCTGTCGCCGTGACCGCGGGAGCCACCGCCGGTCGCGGAACCGGCCTGCGCACCGCGCCGCCCGAGCCCCTCGTGCTCGTGGCCTGCTCCGGCGGCGCCGACTCCATGGCGCTGGCCTCCGCCCTCGCCTTCGAATCCCGCAAGCTCTCGCTGCGCGCCGGCGGCATCACCGTCGATCACGGTCTGCAACACGGCTCCGACCTGCGGGCCGCCGAGGTCGTCTCCCGCATGACCGGCCTCGGCCTGGAGCCCGCCGAGGCCATCGCCGTCCACGTGGGCCGCGAGGGAGGACCCGAGGCCGCCGCCCGGGACGCCCGCTACGCCGCCCTGGACGCCGCCGCCGAGCGCCACGGCGCCGCCGCGATCCTGCTCGGCCACACCCGCGACGACCAGGCCGAGACCGTGCTGCTCGGCCTCGCCCGCGGCTCCGGCACCCGCTCCCTGTCCGGCATGGCCGCCGTCTCGGGGGCGGCGGGCCGCTACCGGCGCCCCTTCCTGGAGCTCGACCGCCAGACCGCCCGCAAGGCCTGCATGGTGCAGGCGCTGCCCGTCTGGGACGACCCGCACAACGCCGACCCCGCCTACACCCGCTCCCGGCTGCGCCAGGAAGGCCTGCCCGCCCTGGAGAAGGCGCTCGGCAAGGGCGTCGTCGAGGCGCTCGCCCGCACCGCCCAGCTCTCCCGTGACGACGCCGACGCCCTGGACGCCTGGGCCCTCCAGGCGGACGCGACCGTACGGGACGACACCGGGCTCCTGGACTGCGCGAAGCTGTACGCGCTGCCGCCCGCCGTGCGCCGCCGCATCGTTCGCCGCGAGGTCATCGGGGCGGGCGCGCCCGCCGGTTCGCTCTTCGCCCGCCATGTCGAGGAGGTCGACAAGCTGATCACCAGCTGGCGCGGCCAGCGGGCCATCAATCTCCCCGGCCGCGTCGTGGCTCGTCGGCAGGGTGGCAGACTGGTCATTCGGCAGGGCTGAGCTCACGCACGTAACTCGGCTCGCGTACGGACAACAGAACCCCCCAAGAAAGCGGCCCGGGTGAACGAGAAGGACATGGGCACCGACCTCCAGTCGGTGCTCATCACCAAGGAAGAGATCGACGCGAAGCTGGCGGAGCTGGCCGGGAAGATCGACGCGGAGTACGCGGGCAAGGACCTGCTCATCGTCGGTGTCCTCAAGGGCGCCGTCATGGTCATGGCGGATCTGGCCCGCGCGCTGTCCACCCCCGTCACCATGGACTGGATGGCCGTCTCCTCGTACGGTGCGGGCACCCAGTCCTCCGGCGTCGTGCGGATCCTCAAGGACCTCGACACCGACATCAAGGGCAAGCACGTCCTGATCGTCGAGGACATCATCGACTCGGGCCTGACCCTGTCGTGGCTTCTTTCCAACCTCGGATCGCGCGAGCCCGCCTCCCTTGAGGTCTGCACGCTGCTCCGTAAGCCGGATGCCGCAAAGGTCGCGATCGACGTGAAGTGGATCGGCTTCGACATTCCCAATGAATTCGTCGTGGGTTACGGCCTCGACTATGCCGAGAAGTACCGCAATCTCCCCTTTGTCGGGACGCTCGCGCCGCACGTGTACGGCGGCTGACGCAACCCGGCCCGTTCGGGGAACCACAGCCCTCTTCCCGCCGTTGGAGCAGGGGAAGGGCCCTTTGTCACCCGTACCGTGCGACCACGGGTGACAATGCTGGGGTACCGTCCGAAGAACAGTCTTTACACACAGTCTTAGTCACACTCACAGCAGCATTTACCTACGGGCAGGAGGGACGGGGCGTTCTCGCTCCGTATGGATGGACGTGAAGCGATACTTCCGTGGGCCGGTCATGTGGATCGTGCTGGCCGTCCTCGCCGTGGTCGTGTTGATGCAGGTCGTCGGCTCGTCGGGCGGCTACAAGACGGTCGACACATCCGATGTCGTTCAGGCGATCAACAACAAGCAGGTCGAACAGGCCAAGATCACGACTGGTGACAGCCAGGTCATCAAGATCGACCTGAAGGACGGCCAGAAGGTCAAGGGCAGCAGCAAGGTTCAGGCCAACTACATCGGTGACGCCCAGGCGACCGACATGGCCACCCAGCTGCAGACCGGAGTGAAGGGCGGTGACATCCCGAAGGGGTACACCGTCTCGCCCGACAAGCAGAACCCGTTCCTCGGGATCCTGCTGTCCCTGCTCCCCTTCGTCCTCATCGTCGTGGTCTTCCTGTTCCTGATGAACCAGATGCAGGGCGGCGGCTCCCGAGTCATGAACTTCGGGAAGTCCAAGGCCAAGCTCATCACCAAGGACACCCCGAAGACGACCTTCGCCGACGTGGCGGGGGCCGACGAGGCCGTCGAGGAACTCCACGAGATCAAGGAGTTCCTCCAGGAGCCGGCGAAGTTCCAGGCCGTCGGCGCCAAGATCCCGAAGGGCGTGCTGCTGTACGGCCCGCCCGGTACGGGCAAGACGCTGCTCGCCCGCGCCGTCGCGGGTGAGGCCGGTGTCCCGTTCTACTCGATCTCCGGTTCCGACTTCGTCGAGATGTTCGTCGGTGTCGGCGCCTCGCGTGTCCGTGACCTCTTCGAGCAGGCCAAGGCGAACGCCCCGGCGATCGTCTTCGTCGACGAGATCGACGCCGTGGGCCGGCACCGTGGCGCAGGCCTCGGCGGCGGTCACGACGAGCGCGAGCAGACCCTCAACCAGCTGCTCGTCGAGATGGACGGCTTCGACGTGAAGGGCGGCGTCATCCTGATCGCCGCCACGAACCGGCCCGACATCCTCGACCCGGCGCTGCTGCGCCCCGGCCGTTTCGACCGCCAGATCGCGGTCGACCGCCCGGACATGCAGGGCCGGCTGGAGATCCTCAAGGTCCACCAGAAGGGCAAGCCGGTCGCGCCGGACGTCGACCTGTCGGCCGTCGCCAGGCGCACCCCGGGCTTCACCGGCGCCGACCTGGCGAACGTGCTGAACGAAGCGGCGCTCCTGACGGCGCGCAGCGACCGGAAGCTGGTCGACAACAACGCGCTGGACGAGGCGATCGACCGCGTCGTGGCGGGTCCGCAGAAGCGGACGCGGATCATGTCCGAGAAGGAAAAGAAGATCACCGCGTACCACGAGGGCGGTCACGCCCTGGTCGCCGCGGCTTCTCCCAACTCGGACCCGGTCCACAAGATCACGATCCTGTCGCGCGGCCGGGCCCTGGGTTACACCATGGTCCTGCCGGACGAGGACAAGTACTCGACCACGCGCAACGAGATGCTCGACCAGCTGGCGTACATGCTGGGCGGGCGCGCGGCCGAGGAGCTCGTCTTCCACGACCCGACGACGGGCGCGGCCAACGACATCGAGAAGGCCACGGCCACCGCCCGCGCGATGGTCACGCAGTACGGCATGACCGAGCGGCTTGGCGCGATCAAGTTCGGTGGCGACAACACCGAGCCGTTCCTCGGCCGTGAGATGGCGCACCAGCGCGACTACTCGGAAGAGGTCGCGGCGCTCGTCGACGAAGAGGTCAAGAAGCTCATCGAGACGGCGCACAACGAGGCCTGGGAGATCCTGGTCGAGAACCGCGACATCCTCGACAACCTGGTCCTGCAGCTCCTGGAGAAGGAGACGCTGGGCAAGGAGCAGATCGCCGAGGTCTTCTCGGGCATCGTCAAGCGCCCGGCCCGTCCGGCCTGGACCGGCTCCTCGCGGCGTACGCCGTCGACGAGGCCGCCGGTGCTCTCGCCCAAGGAGCTGGCGCTCACCAACGGCGCCGCTGCCACCAACAATGGCTCCGTGCCGATGGACAAGCCCACGGAGGCCCTCCCGGCCCCCGAGGACCGTCCCGAGAGCTGAGCACCCGGGCCGCACCGGCCCCGGAATGCATCCCGCGCCCCCCAGGTTTTAGCCTGTGGGGGCGCGGGTGTTTTCCGGCCACGCGCATGAACGACAGTCGAGGAACGAGGCACAGATGACCGACCCGGTGACGCTGGACGGCGAGACGCAGATCGGCGAGTTCGACGAGAAGCGGGCCGAGAACGCCGTGCGCGAGCTCCTCATAGCGGTCGGCGAGAACCCGGACCGCGAGGGCCTCCAGGAGACGCCGGCGCGCGTGGCGCGGGCCTACCGGGAGATCCTGGCGGGTCTGCGGCAGGAGCCCGAGGACGTGCTGACGACGACGTTCGACCTGGGGCACGACGAGATGGTCCTGGTGAAGGACATCGAGATCGTTTCCGTCTGCGAACATCATCTTCTCCCGTTCCATGGTGTGGCTCATGTCGGCTACATCCCGGCGGAATCGGGCAAGATCACCGGGCTGTCGAAGTTGGCCCGACTTGTCGATGTGTTCGCCCGTCGCCCGCAGGTACAGGAGCGGCTGACCACTCAGATCGCTGATTCGCTGATGCGTATCCTGGAAGCCCGTGGTGCCATCGTGGTGATCGAGGCCGAGCACATGTGCATGTCGGTACGCGGCATCCGCAAGCCCGGTGCGAAGACCATGACATCGGCCGTGCGTGGGCAGCTCAGGGACGCCTCGACCCGGGCTGAAGCAATCAGCCTGATCATGGCGCGCTAGCCCGATTGTCAGTGGTGCCCGATATGGTCCCCGACCAGTGGAGTTGATCGCTGGTCGAGAGGATCGCCATGGCGTACGGGCTGCCGAGTCGGCAGACGGTGAACGTGGTCGGCGGGTGCAAACGGGCACGTGATGTGGCTGTCGGCGCTCGCCTGTGGACGCTCGATGGGACTGGGAGCGTCCAGACCGCGGTCGAGGGTGTGGCGGCGGTCAAGGCGCGTGAGGTTGTAGAGGTGCTGACTGGTCATGTGGTGTTCACCGTCGCCCCTGGGCAGCTTCTGAGAACGGCTGATGGCTGGGTTCATGCCGCAGACGCCGTGGGGAAGGCGATCCTGTGGACTCAGGCGAGGAAGTTGTGCCGCGAGAGGCCCACCATCCAACCCGGCTACGAATTCGGTTACTTCGTAGGGGCGACGTGTGCTGATGGCACGGTGGGCAAAAACTACGTGTCACTGGTCGTAAACGACAAGCGGTTCGCTGCACGGTATGCGGCCAGTCTGACCGCAGCGACCGGGCTGGTCGCGCGACTGGAACCGGTGACGCGCCCGTCCGGCTACCTGCAAAGGGACGTGCCAGGGTACCGGGTGCGTGTGGTTTCGTCGTATCTGGCAGACCTGATGCGGCAGTTCGTGGGAGGCGATGCCCACCACATGCGGCAACGGTTCCCCAGGGTAGTGCTGCGGCACATGGATGACTTCGAGGGATTCCTCGACGGTTATGTCGACGGGGATGGCTTTCGCCTCAAGGGTTGGACGGCCCGGGCCGTTATCAGCGGCAACGTGCCGTTCCTTGCGGAACTTGCCCAGGTCATCGGTGCAAGGTTCACGCCCAAGGCGGACGGCGCGGCTTCGCACCTGGTGATAGCGGACAGCTGGCCCCTCAGGGGCACTTACCAACAGGAGGAGCACCCCTTGGAGTTGTGCGAGTCCGGTTGGATGCAGGTGCGTGAGGTGCGTCCCTGCACAGCGCTCGGGACCAAGCCGTACACGTGTACAGCTTCCAACTCGCCCTATATCCCACGTTTCTGGTGAACGGGTACTTGGTACGCCAGGCGGGGTGATCGGGCCCCGCCGTCAGGCTGCTGATGCAGTGCCGTCAGTGTCCTCGTCGTCGGGGAGCTTGCAGATGCGTTCCAGGAACAGGGCGGCCGCTACGACCCCGATGCCGGCCAGGACCGAGAAGCCGGCGTAGATCGCCTGGTCGCGGCGGGCCGGCACATCGAGATAGCTGAGCAGATAGACGCCGGTGCCGCCGTACATCCCGCACACCAGGGCCGCGACCAGCGCGCTGGCCTGGCCGAAGACCACCGCGCGGGCGGCCATCAGGGGCTCGACGCCCTTGGCCCCCGGCCGGCGCTCGCGCTGGGCGCGCAGCCGGGCGCGGATGGACAGGGCGGTGGCGAGCAGGATGACCGCGATCACCCCGAGCACGATGGGCGCCGCGATCGGCACGCTCGGCAGCGTGGAGACCGAGTCCCACAGCCGGGCGCCCGCCCAGGAGAGCACCCCGGCGACGACGAACAGACCGGCCAGCACGCCCAGGCGCAGTTGCTTCACGGAGTAGTGCCCTTCGGGTCTTGGGAGATCGACCTCAGAAGCGTAACGACTACTCGGGCAGCCGGAGTTCCAGATCGGCGCGGGGCAGCACTCCGGCGCGGCCGACGTCGCTCAGCAGGTCGGCGACCGAGCCGTGTCCGGGCAGCTGTGCCTCGGGCTCCACGTCGTGCCAGGGGGCGAGCACGAAGGCCCGCTGGTGGGCGCGCGGGTGGGGGAGGGTCAGGACCGGGTCGTCCGAGATCACGTCGGCGTAGGCAACGATGTCCACGTCGATGGTGCGCGGGCCCCAGCGCTCGTCGCGGACTCGGTCGAAGGCCTCCTCGATGGCGTGCCCGCGCTCCAGGAGGGAGGCCGGCGGCAGGGTGGTCTTCACGACGACGACCGCGTTGAAGTACGAGGGCTGGGAGCCCGCCTCGACGCCCCAGGGCTCGGTCTCGTACACCGGCGAGACGGCTTTGACGCGCAGGCCCGGGGTGTCCTCCAGGGCGTCGATGGCGCCCTGGAGCGTCTCCAGGCGGTTGCCCAGGTTCGAGCCGAGCGCGATGACGGCGCGGCGCGGGTTGGAGAGCGTCACATCGGCCGCGTCCACCTGCTCGACCACGGAGGCGGGCACCGGCTGTACGGTCGGGTCGCTCTGCGCGGCCCCTTGCGAATACACGCTCATACTCGGCTCCGGGTGATCGTGATGGTCACGTCGTCGAACGGGACGGTGATCGGCGCGTCGGGCTTGTGCACGACCACCTCCACCTCCTGGACGCCTTCGTGCTTGAGGCACTGCTGGGCGATCCGCTCGGCGAGCGTCTCGATCAGGTCGACGGGCTCGCCCTGGACGACGTCCACGACTTCTTCCGCCACCACGCCGTAGTGCACGGTCTTCGCCAGGTCGTCGTCCGCCGCCGCCAGGCGGGTGTCGAGGCCGAGCACCAGGTCGACGATGAAGGTCTGGCCCTCTTCGCGTTCCCGGGGGAAGACGCCATGGTGCCCACGGGCCTTGAGGCCGCGCAGCGCGACACGATCCACGCGAATCACTCCTGCTGTCGTTGGTCAGACGGACATGCGGCCGCGTGCGGGCGGCACGGTGCCCACAATCGAATCTACCTGCGAGCACTGACAGTGCTCGCCCACGGGGGCTATGGACAGAACCGGACAGGCCTGGTAGCCGCCCCTACCCGATGGCTCCGGATTCAATCCTCCAAAGCCCCCAATCGTGCCCGGACTCAGTCCTCTTCCGGCTCTTCGTCGCCCGATTCGGCGAGCACCGGCGAGCCGTGGTGGGACCAGAGCCGCCAGCCTCCGGATGTGCGGCGGAACACATTGGTGGCGACCACGAGCTGGCCGACGAGCGGACCCAGCTCGCCGCTCTTCTCGGCGGGGCCGCCGCTGAGGATGTTCTCGGTGCAGGTGACCAGGGCGGTGTCGCCGAGGATGACGACCTTCACATCGGTCAAGAAGAACTGGATGTACTCGGTGTTCGCCATGATCAGGGCGTACGAGCGGAGCACCTCGCCGCGCCCGGAGAGCACCGGCCAGCCCGGGTGGACGCAGGAGATCCCGGTGTCGCCGGCCTCGGTGGCGTCCAGCCAGAGGTCGGACAGCTCGTCGAAGTCGCCCCGCTCCAGCGTCTCGTAGAACGCGGTGTTGGCGCGCTCGACGGCCTCGCGCTCGGTGCGCGGGCTCACCGGGCTCCCTCGACGGCGCGCGCCACGCGGACGGCGTCGGCGGTGGCCCGCACCTCGTGGACGCGGACCGCCCAGGCGCCCTCGTGGGCGGCGATGGCGGAGACGGCGGCGGTGGCCGCGTCGCGCTCCCGGGCGGGCGGCGGGGCGCCCTCGTCGCCGGCCAGGACGTGGCCCAGGAACCGCTTGCGGGAGGCGGCGACCAGGACGGGGCGGCCGAGCGCGCGCAGCTCGGCGAGGTGGGCGACCAGGGCGAGGTCGTGCCCGGCCTGCTTGGCGAAGCCGAGGCCGGGGTCGATCACGAGGCGCTCGGGGGCGATGCCGCCCGCGATGACGGCCTCCATGCGGTGGCGGAGCTCGGCGACGACCTCGCCGACCACGTCGGCGTACACCGCGCGGCTGTTCATGTCCTGGCTGAAGCCGCGCCAGTGCATGACGACGAAGGGGGCGCCGGTGGCGGCGACGGCGGGGATCATCGCGGGGTCCGCGAGGCCGCCGCTGACGTCGTTGACCAGGACCGCACCGGCGGCGATCGCCTGCTCGGCGACGCGGGCGCGCATGGTGTCGACGGAGACGGTGACGCCCTCGGCGGCCAGGCCCCGTACGACGGGTATGACACGGCGCAGCTCTTCGGTCTCGTCCACGCGGGAGGCGCCGGGGCGGGTCGACTCGCCGCCGACGTCGACGAGGTCGGCGCCCTCGGCCACCAGGTCGAGGCCGTGCTTGACGGCGTTGGAGGTGTCGAACCACCTGCCGCCGTCGGAGAAGGAGTCGGGCGTCACATTGACCACGCCCATGACCGCGCAGCGGTCCCATTCGGGCAGGCCTTCGACGGACCCCCGCCCGTTCCACGTACTCATACGTCAAGCGTAGGCGTCAGCCCGGCGTTCCCGGACCACGCTCGGGGGTGGCGAAAAGGCGCTGGAGGAGATCGTGGAGGGCGACCCGGTCGGCGTCGGGCAGTGCGTCGAGGGCGCCGTGGGTGGCGAGCATGCCGGTGCGGACGGTCTCCACGGTGCGGATGCCGTCGTCGGTCAGGACGACGTTCTTGACGCGGCGGTCGGTGGCGCTCGGCTCGCGGCGCACCAGGGCGCGGGCCTCCAGGCGGTCGATGATCCCGGTCACGTTGGAGGCGTCGCAGTGCAGCGTGGTGGCGAGCGAGCGCATGGAGGCGGGGCCCCGGCGCAGCACGGTCAGGGTCTTGGCCTGGCTGGAGGTGAGGCCCTCGTCGGCGGCGGCCGACGTGAAGTCGCCGTAGAAGCCGGCCAGGGAGTCCCAGATGGCGTCCATGAGCGCGGCGTTGCTGACGGCGGTCGGGCGGCTGGTTCCAGGCATGCCGTCCACTGTACTCGCGGTTCGAGCGAAACTTGACTACCTAAACCTTTGATGTTTACCTTCATTAAGTTGCTTGAGGTAATCAAGCTTCGATCGACTCAAGTACCTCCTCCTGCCGTACGGAAGAAAAAGTGACCACTAACCAACGCCCCAGCGGCGGTACAGGGCTCGTCCTGGTGCTCGGCCTCGCCGCCATGGTCGTCTCGATGATGCAGACCCTGGTCGTGCCGATCCTCGGGATCATCCAGAACGACCTCGGCACCACCACCTCGGGCGTCAGCTGGGTCACCACCGCGACCCTGCTCTCGGCGGCCGTCTTCACGCCGCTGCTCGGCCGCTTCGGCGACATGCACGGCAAGAAGCCGACGCTGATCGGTGTGCTCGTCGTCATGGTCGCGGGTTCCGTGCTCGCCGCCACCACCAGCTCGCTGGTGCTGCTGATCGTCGGCCGGGTGCTCCAGGGCGCGGCCACCGCGATCTTCCCGCTGGCCCTTTCCGTACTGCGTGAGGAGATCCCCCCGCAGAAGCTGCACGGCGCGATGGCGCTGGTCAGCGGCACCCTGGCGTTCGGCAGCGGCCTCGCGCTCGTCGGCGCCGGCCTGCTCACGCAGGGCTCGCACCCCGACTACCACCGGGTGTTCTGGCTCGCCGTGATCCTCGCGGTCCTCGCCCTGATCGCGGTCATCGCGGTCGTGCCGGCCTCCCGTACGAAGACGGGCGGGCGCACCGACTGGTTCGGCGCGGCCACCCTGGCGGCCTTCCTGGTGCTGCTCCTGCTGCCCATCTCGCAGGGCCACGAGTGGGGCTGGTCCTCCGGCCGTACGATCGGGCTCTTCGTCGGCGCGGTCGTGATGGCCGGGGTCTGGGTCCTGGTCGAGCGCAAGGTCGCCGAGCCCATGGTGGACATGCGGATGTTCGCCCACCGACCGGTCCTCTTCACCAACCTGGCCGGGCTGCTCCTCGGCTTCGCGATGTTCTCGCAGTTCATCGGCGTCTCCTACCTGGTGCAGATGCCGGACAGGCTGACCGGGTACGGCTTCTCGGCGTCCGTGCTGCGCGCCTCCGTCGAATACCTGCTGCCGACCACGCTCGTCTCGCTGATCGCCGCGCCGCTGGGCGGGCAGCTCGTGGGGCGGATCGGGGCGCGCTTCACGCTCGCGGCGGGCGCCGCCTTCGGTGTCCTGGGCTTCGCCTGGTTGACCGGGGCGCACGACTCGACGGCGTCCGTGATCCTCGCGGGCATGCTGATCGGTGCCGCGATCAGCTTCGGGTACGCGGCGATGCCGGCGCTCATCGTGGCGAGCGTCCCGCACCACCAGACCGGCATCGCGAACGGGATCAACTCGATCTCGCGCTCGGTGGGCTCCGCGATCGCCAGCGCGGTGATCACCTCTCTCCTCGCCTCGAAGGTCATCTCCGGCCTGCCGGCCGGGGTGCCGCCGCTGCCGGCCGAATCGCAGTTCACGCTGAGCTTCGCGCTCGCCGGGATCGCGTTCGTGCTGGTCGTGGGCGTGGCTTTGGTCGGGCTGTCCTCCGACAAGTCGCGTGCGCGGCGGGTCGAGGCGTCTTCGGCGGATGCGGTCGAGGCGGAGCTGGAGCGAGCCTGACCGCCCGGGGTGGGGCCCGGGGCTCCCTGGGGCTCCGCCCCAGACCCCGGGAGGCCCCGCCCTGGTGCGCCGGGGCTCCGCCCCAGACCCCGTTGGGCCCCCGCCCCACCCCTTCCCGAAACCCACCGGGGGTGGGTGGGGCGGCTGTGGCCAGTGGATGACGCCAAGGGCGGAATGCGTGATCGTTCGGCCTCGGACCGTGCGTGGTTGCTCGCGCAGTTCCCCGCGCC
This sequence comes from Streptomyces sp. NBC_00212, assembly GCF_045206365.1. Classification (NCBI taxonomy): domain Bacteria; kingdom Bacillati; phylum Actinomycetota; class Actinomycetes; order Kitasatosporales; family Streptomycetaceae; genus Streptomyces; species Streptomyces sp. NBC_00212. The sequence continues at coordinate 3,866,572 of NZ_CP108115.1, read as the reverse complement.
CCTAACAGCACCGGGGTACAGGCATCCCCAGCCCGTCCGGTGATTGAGGACGAGGGCCCTTACGGCGCGAACGGGGTCTGGGGCGGAGCCCCAGGAGGGCAGCTCAGCACCCCCCCACCCCCGGAGGGTCTAGGGAAGGGCGGGGTGGGGAAAACGCAGAACCCCGGCCCGAGCCCCCCGCAGGGGGACCCAGACCGGGGTTCGGGCGCTGGGGTGGTGCTACGCCGCGCTTACCTCTCGCTCCGCGGGGGCCACGTGCGCGCACGCCCGGTCCCGCCGCGCCGCCCGGGTGAGGCGGGCGAGCGGGCCCGGGAGGCCCAGGTTCACGAAGCCCTCCGCCTGCATCACGGCGAAGCCGATGCGGGGGAGGTCCGCGTGGGCCCGGTAGACCATGAAGCGGGGCTCCCAGCGCGGCTGGAACTTCGCGTTGAACTTGTACAGCGACTCGATCTGGAACCAGCGGGACAGGAAGACCAGGAGGCCGCGCCACATGCGCAGGACCGGGCCCGCGCCGATCTTCTCGCCGCGCGCCAGCGCCGAGCGGAACATCGCGAAGTTCAGGGAGACCTGACGTACGCCGATCTTCTCGCAGGCCTGCAGCGAGGCCACGATCAGGAGCTCGTTCATGCCGGGGTCGGCCGAGCGGTCGCGGCGCATCATCTCCAGGGACATTCCGTCCTTGCCCCAGGGGACGAAGTGCAGGATGGCCTTCAGGTCGCCGAAGGGGGAGGGTGCCGCGCCCTCGTCGTCGGCCTTGTGAGCCGTCGCGATCACGCAGTCGCCGTCGTTCGGGTCGCCGATGCGGCCGAGCGCCATCGAGAAGCCGCGCTCGGTGTCCGTGCCGCGCCAGTCCTCGGCGGCCCGGCGGATGCGCTCCAGCTCCCCGTCGGAGAGGTCACGAACGCGCCGTACGCGGGTTTCGTAGCCATTGCGCTCGATGCGCTTGACCATCTGGCGTACGTTCCGCATCGCGCGTCCGGCGAGGGAGAAATCCGCGACGTCCACCACCGCCTCGTCACCCAGCTCCAGGGCGTCGAGCCCGGTCTCGCGGGTCCAGACCTCGCCGCCGGTCTCCGAGCAGCCGACGACCGCCGGGGTCCAGGAGTGCGCCTTGGCCTCGTCCATGAAGCGCTCGATGGCGCCGGGCCAGGCCTCGACGTCGCCGATCGGGTCGCCCGAGGCGAGCATCACGCCGGAGACCACGCGGTAGGTGACGGCCGCCTTGCCGCTGGGCGAGAAGACGACGGCCTTGTCGCGGCGCAGCGCGAAGTGGCCGAGCGAGTCGCGGGCGCCGTGCTTGGCGAGCAGCTCGCGGAGCTTGTGCTCGTCGTCCTGGGTGAGGCGGGCGGCCGGGTGCTCGGGGCGGAAGGCCAGGTAGATCGTGGTGACCGCGGTGAGCAGGCCGAGCGCGCCGAGTGAGTAGCCGACCGTCCAGCTGGTCTTGCCCTGGTACTCGACCGGGCCCTCGAAGCCGAAGAGGCCGAACATCACGTGCTGGATGCGGTCCACGATGCTCGGGTTGCCGACGGTGCGGTTGGGGTGGACGCTCACGATGACCAGGCCCAGGCCCAGCGACCCCGCTCCCATCAGGAAGAAGTTCGCCACCGCCTTCCAGCGGCTGCGCGGGTCGGGCAGCGCGGTGAACTCGCTCCGGTGGCGGATGAGCAGCGTGAGAAGTACCAATGAGATCAGCACGCCCACAATGGAGTGCCGGTACCAGAACTGGGCCACCGCCCCGATGGGCAGCAGCACCACGGCGGCCCGCCAGGCTCGCCGCTTGCGGCGCTTCAGGCCGTGCGCGAGGAGCAGCAGGAGGATGCCGGCGCAGAGCGCCACGGCCGCCGCGAAGGGGCCGAAGGTGCCCGGCAGCACCTCGCTGACGGTGTGGAACCGACTGTGCCGGACGCGATCGAAGACTCCGGCCGCGACGTCCAGGAGGCCCACGATCGTGCAGGCCGTACCGACCAGCTTGGGAACCGACTCGGGGCGCGGCCCGCGGAGGACCTTTCGTACACGAGTCGGAACCGATCCGTTTTTGTCCCCATCTATCCTGACAGACATCGCTTCCCGTGACTCCGCGAGAGATTCAGTTGGCCGGGGGACGGCGTCCGCACCGTCCAGCCGGACAATTTGCGCCCTCTAGGACGGGACTTCAGGGGGGCGGGTTCCCTCGGTCTCAGGAAAATCTCAGCCAGAAAGTTTCATCGACTCATGGGTCTCACGAGCAACAAGGTTCTGGCACTCGCCGTGTTCTTGGCGGTGGTGCTGTTCGCGGTCACCATCTGGTTGTGGCCGCGCCTGGCGCGTCGCAGCTGGAAGGCCGTGACGGGCCGGATCGGGCTGCTGCTCGCGACCCAGCTGGCGATCTTCGCCTCGGTCGGTCTGGCCGCGAACAACTCGTTCCTGTTCTACGGGTCCTGGGCGGACCTGTTCGGGCAGGAGCAGGACATGGGCAAGGTCGTCGACCACTCGGCGGGCGGCAAGAACATCCAGGTCGTCGGCAAGCAGAAGCCGGACACCCCGGGCGCGGGCAAGCCGCAGCTGGGCGGCGAGATCCAGAAGATCGTGCTGGCCGGCGCGAAGTCGAAGATAACGAGCCCGGCCTACGTCTATCTGCCCCCCGAGTACTTCCAGAAGGCGTACGAGAACAAGACCTTCCCGGCCTCGATCGTGCTGACCGGCTACCCGGGCACCGCCGAGAACCTGCTCAAGGGCCTCAGGTACCCGAAGACGGCCTGGGCGCAGGCCAAGCAGAAGAAGATGCAGCCGATGATCCTGATCATGATGCGGCCGACGGTGGCGGGCCAGCGGGACACCGAGTGCGTGGACATACCGGGCGGCCCGCAGACCGAGACGTTCTTCGCGAAGGACGTGCCGGGCGCGATCTCCGCGAACTACCGGGTCGGCACCAAGCCGCAGAACTGGGGCTTCATCGGCAACTCGACCGGCGGCTACTGCGCCCTGAAGATCGGCATGCACCACCCCGAGCAGTTCGCGGCGAGCGCCGGTCTCTCGGCGTACTACAAGGCGGCCGACGACCCGACGACCGGTGACCTCTTCCACGGCAACAAGCACGAGGAGAACCGCGCCAACCTGCTGTGGAGCCTGGACCACATCAAGCCCGGCAAGTCGTCCTTCCTGGTCACGAGCTCGCTGTCGGGCGAGGAGAACTTCAAGCCGACCCAGGCCTTCATCAAGAAGGTCAAGGCGCCCGGACGCGTCTCCTCGATCACCCTCGACAACGGCGGCCACAACTTCAACACCTGGCGCCGCGAGATCCCGCCGACCCTGGAGTGGATCAGCGGGCGGCTCAGCGCGAGCTGACCGACTCGACCTTCACCTCGGTCCGGGGCACCGCCTGGGCGTCCGCGTCGATGGAGCGGCGCAGCGCCTCGTGGAGCCGGGCCGGGGTGAGGACGCCGAGGAAACGGCCCCGCTCCTCGCGGTCGATCACGGCGATCCAGCCCGCGTCGTGCTGGAGCATCGTCGCGAAGGCCTGCTTGAGCGAGGCGCCCACCGGAAGCCAGGCCTCCATGCGGCGGGCGTGCTCGCGGACCGTGCCCTTGCCCACCCGGGCCTGCTCCGCGGAGATCCAGCCGTGCAGGTTGTCCTCGCCGTCCAGGACGACCGCCCAGCGCGCGACGTCGGCGGGCAGCGGGTCGTCGAGGTGGACCACGGGCGGCTGCTCCAGGTCGCCCTCCTCGATGGGGGTCACCGAGAGCCGCTTGAGCCCCCGGTCGGCACCGACGAAGTCCGCCACGTACTCGGTCGCGGGGGCGCCAAGGACCGCGGCGGGGGCGTCGAACTGCTCGATGGCGCCCTGCCCGTAGACGGCGATGCGGTCCCCGAGGCGGACCGCCTCCTCGATGTCGTGGGTGACGAACAGGACCGTCTTGCGCACCTGCGACTGGAGCCTGAGGAACTCGTTCTGCAGCCGCTCGCGCACCACCGGGTCGACCGCGCCGAACGGCTCGTCCATCAGCAGCACGGGCGGATCGGCCGCCAACGCCCTTGCCACGCCCACCCGTTGACGCTGGCCGCCGGAGAGCTGGTCCGGGTAGCGCGAGCCGTACGTCGTCGGGTCGAGCCCCACCAGGTCGAGCAGTTCGGCCGCGCGCTCGCGGGCCGCGGCCTTCTTCACGCCGAGCAGGTGCGGGACGGTCGCGGTGTTCTCCAGGACCGTCTTGTGCGGGAAGAGCCCGACCTGCTGGATCACATAGCCGATGCGGCGCCGCAGTTGAACGGGATCGACGGTCGATATGTCCTCGCCGTCCAGGAATATCCGTCCGCTGGTCGGCTCGATGAGCCGGTTGACCATTTTCATCGTCGTGGTCTTGCCGCACCCAGACGGGCCGACCAGGGTGACCAGTTCACCCTCGGCCACCTCGAAGGACAGGTCGTCCACGGCGATGGTGCCGTCGGCGTACCGCTTGGTGACGTGCTCGAACCGGATCATGGGTCCCCATTGTGAAGGCTGGCGGGCGCGCTTGTGTGAAGCCCATGTTGCTGTAATGCAAAGGCCCGAGGCGATTGTCGGTGCTCGGGGATAGGGTCTTCAGGAACGAATCGAACACCAGGGGGAGGTGGGAGAGTGGCGCAGAACTGCCTGGCGGCGAACGACTGGATCTGCTGGGAGTACGTCAGCTCCCGGAGCCAGGAGCTGACCGACGCGACGGTCCAGCACGTATGGATCACCGCGGTGTCGGTCCTCATAGGCCTGCTCATCGCCTTCCCCCTCGCGCTGCTCGCGCGCGGGCGCAAGGGCGTCGCAGCCACCGTCCTCGGCTTCACGACCGTGCTCTACACCGTCCCGTCGCTGGCGATGTTCGCCCTGCTGCTCCCGGTGTTCGGCCTCTCGGCCGGCCTGGTGGTCACGGGCCTGGTGCTGTACTCGCTGACGATTCTCGTACGGAACATCCTGGCCGGGCTCGAATCGGTGCCCTCCGACGCTTTGGAGGCGGCCCGCGGCATGGGGTACGGGCGGATACGGCTGCTCTTCGAGGTCGAGCTGCCGCTCGCGCTGCCCGCGCTGATGGCCGGGCTCAGGATCGCGACGGTGGCCACCGTCGCGCTGACCACGATCGGCTCGCTCGTCGACCACGGCGGCCTCGGCAACCTCATCGAGCAGGGCCTGCCCACCTTCTTCAAGGCGCAGATCCTCACCGCCTCCGTGCTGTGCGTGGCGCTCGCGATCGCCGCCGACCTGCTGCTCCTCGGGCTCCAGTGGCTGCTCACCCCGTGGACCCGGATCCGTACGGCGAAGGCGGTCTGAGCGATGGGAGTCTTCACACAGGCCTGGACGTGGCTGACCACGGGCGCCAACTGGTCGGGGGAGGACGGCGCCTGGCACCGGCTCGGTGAGCACGTGTACGTCAGCGCGCTCGCCCTCGTCGTGTCCTGCCTGGTCGCCCTGCCGCTCGCGCTGTGGCTCGGGCACATCGGCAAGGGCGGCGCGCTCGCCGTCAACATCTCCAACGTCGGCCGGGCGATACCCGTCTTCGCGGTGCTCGCCCTGTTCATGGTCACCCCGCTGCGCAACGCGGGCTATCTGCCCACCGTGATCGCCCTGGTCCTTTTCGCGGTGCCGCCGCTGCTCACGAACGCCTACGTCGGCATGCGCGAGGTGGACCGGGCGGCGGTGGAGGCGGCCCGCGGCATGGGGATGTCGGGGCGTCAGCTCTTCCTCCAGGTGGAACTGCCGCTCGCCTACCCGCTGATCATGACGGGCCTCCGCTCGGCGGCGGTCCAGATCATCGCCACCGCGACGATTGCCGCGATGGCCGGCCTCGGCGGGCTCGGCCGGATAGTCACCGAGGGGTTCGCGGTGTACAACACCCCGCAGGTGGTGGCGGGGGCGATGCTCGTGGCGGCGCTCGCCCTGCTGGTGGAGGGCGTCCTGGTGGCGGTCGACCGCCTGTTCAGCCCGCTGCGCAAGCGTGCGTGACCCCGTGCTCCAGCGACTCCTGTGATCTCGCAGTACCCGTGGTCCCGTTGATCCCGTGACGTCTCCTGAATGGTGAACCTTTCCATGAGCAAGATCCTGCGTACGACCGGTCTGGCACTCGGCACCCTGGCCCTGGCCGGCACGCTCGCCGCGTGCGGCGGCGACAGTCTGGAGAAGAGCAAGAGCAGTTCGAGCGGTTCCGGCGGGTCCAGCAGTACGGGCGGCGGGAAGAAGGGCTCGCTGGTGATCGGCGCGGCCGGCTTCACCGAGTCCGCGGTCCTGGCCGAGCTGTACTCGCAGGTCCTGGCCGACGCCGGGTACTCGACCTCGGTCACCACCGTGAAGAACCGCGAACTGTACGAACCCGCCCTGGAGAAGGGCGAGATCGACGTCGTGCCGGAATACGCGGCCACGCTCACCGAATTCCTCAACGCCAAGGCGAACGGCGCCAACGCGAAGCCCGTCGCCTCCAGCGACGTCGCGGCCACCGTGACCGCCCTGACCAAGCTCGCCGGGCCGCGCGGACTGAAGGTTCTGCCCGCGGGTGAGGCCGTGGATCAGAACGCGTTCGCGGTGACCAAGGAATTCGCCGCCAAGAACAACCTCAAGACCCTTTCGGACCTGGGCACTTCCAAGGCCAAGGTGAAGATCGCCGCCGGTGACGAGTGCAAGATCCGGCCATTCTGCGCGCCGGGCCTGACCTCCAAGTACGGCATCGACGTCACCGGCATCGACCCCAAGGGCGTCGGCACCCCGCAGGCCAAGCAGGCCGTCAAGGACGGGGTGGACCAGCTCGTCCTGACCACCACGACCGACGCGACCCTGGACACCTACGGACTCGTGCTGCTCCAGGACGACAAGAAGCTGCAGAACGCGGACAACGTGCTGCCGGTCGTCAATGCCAAGGACGCGGGCGGCCAGGAGATAGCCGATGCGCTCGGCAAGCTGACCAAGGCTCTGACGACCGCCGATCTGGTCGATCTCAACCGCAAGGTCGACGCCGAGCGGGCCAAGCCGGCCGATGTCGCGAAGACCTATCTCCAGTCGAAGGGACTGATCAAGAAGTAGCCGAATTTGGCGATTCGAGTAACTACAGGGGAACAGATTGACGGGCGGGGGTCCATATGGTGTCTACGCACGGTAAATTTCAGGCCATGCCACGTGGACGCCACCGTCATTCCCCTCCGCTGCACCGGCTCCTCCAGCCGTCGGCCGTCGCCGGCGTCTCGGTCATATGCGCCGGTGGCGCCTGGCTCTTCGACCAACCCACGGCGCTGCGGGCGTTGGCCGCCGCGGCCGCTGCGGCCTGCGTCACCGGCTCGGTGCTCATGCGCGCCTGGGACCGGGCCGCGGGCCGCCGCGTCGCCGAGCTGACCCGCTCGCGCGCGGCCGACCAGTGGCGCACCGAGGAGCGGATCGCCGAGCTGGAGACCGAGTTGGAGGAGTCGCGCGAGCTGCGCGGCCGCCTCGACGCCAAGCTGCGCACCAAGCGCATGGAGCTGGCCGGGCTGCGCGGCGAGCACGCGGCCCTGCTGCGGCGCTACGCCAACGCCGAGACCGAGCGGGCCAGCGCCCTCGAAGGCCGGCGTCAGCTCGCTCTGGAGGCGGGCCCCAAGGCGCTGATGCCGTCGGGCAGCACGCCGACGCCGGCCTCCTACCTCGCAGCTGCCCGAGCCCTGGAGTGCCTCTCGCTCAGCGCCGAACGCCAGGCGAAGGCACGGGCCGAGGCCGGTGCGGCCAGCTCACGCGCCGAGTCCCGGGAGGCGGAGGAGCCGCAGGGGAAGCCCGCGGCGGCTCTCGGCAGCGGGGAACACACCCGCCCGGCGGCCGCCCTCACCGCCCACCCCCGCCAGGCCGAACTGCCCGCGGCGCCCGCGCCGGTGGCCTCCGCCGTGGTGCCCTACCTCGCCCGCCGCGCGGTCCGCCCCGAGGGCCGCTTCGACTTCTTCGGCACGGCCGGCGAGCAGAAGGCGGCCGCCGCGATCGAGGCCGTACAGGACGAGGACCTGGCCGACGTCATCGGCGAAGAGGCCCTCGCGGACCGAGCGCAGCAGGGTGGCCCGGACAAAACGGTGGGCGAGGTCATCGACCTGACGGCCCATGACGAGACCGAGCAGTTGGACGTGGCGGAACTGAGGACGGCCATCTCGTAGTCCGGGGTGCGCTGGGGCTCCGCCCCAGACCCCGATGGCCCCACCCCACCCCTTCCCGAAACCCGCCGGGGGTTGGAAAGAGGTGAAGCCGGTTTTCCTGGGGCTCCGCCCCAGACCCCGTATCGCGCCTTAAGGGCGCTCGTCCTCAAACGCCGGACGGGCTGAAGATGCCAGTACTGGGTGACCACAGGGGCGCGGGGAACTGCGCGACCAGCCACGTGCGGCCCGCAGTGAACCGAAGACATCCGGGAGGGGCAGGGCCGCAGGCCCCGGGATTGGGGGCTGGGGCGAAGCCCCAGGGTTTTACGGGGGCCGGGGGCTCAACAGCCCCCAGAACGAGGTCTGCGGCCGGTACCGAGGCCGCGCATCGTGGCGAGTGTCGGTACCGTCCGCAGAGTCCGGATGCGCGGGGCAGCCGGCATCCGGGCGGGCTCCTCCCCCGAGTGGGCCCGCGCAATGATTGTCGTCGGGAGCCCCGCCGTCTTTCCAGGGGGCACGGATGCAGATAATTGCTCCGGCGACCGCACCGCGCCCCGCGACCGCCCCCACCGACCGCCCTCACCACGGAAGGCGCTCCCCTTGCACCTCGCCGCCGCCGACCGCGCCGCCCTGCGGGCGCTGCTGCGGGAGCGGCGCGCCGCCGTCAGCCCCGGCTCCGCCGGCTTCCCGCCGCGCCGGCCCGGCCCCGGCCGGCGCGCGGCCGGGCTCAGCCAGGAGCAGATGGACCTGCTGCTCGACCGTACGCCGGGCACGTACAACCGGTTCGAGAACGGCCAACTGGGCACGCCCTCGGCCGAGTTGCTGACCGCCGTCGCCACCCTGCTCAGGTTCGACGAGCAGGAGTGGACGTTCCTGTGGCGGCTCACCCGGCGCGAGACGCCGCCGAGCCCGCTGCACCGCGACTCCGGTCTGTCCGTGCCCCGCGAGTGGCAGCGGGCCGTCGACGGCATCAGTGGTGCACTGGCGTACATCAACGACGCCGAGTGGAACCTGCTCGCCCACAACCGGGAGTTCGCCGCGCTCTTCCCGGGCGGCGAGCCCCCGGCCAACTCCATGCGCTGGATGCTCCTGGACCCCGAGGCGCGCGAGGTGGTCCTCGGCGACTGGGTCAATTCCTGGGCGCCGGTGGTGATGCCGCAGCTGCGGCACGCCGTGGAGCTGCATCCGCAGAACGCGGCGCTGGCCCGCCTGGAGGACGACGTACGCCGTGATCCGGTGGCCGGGCCCCTGTACGAGGTGGCCTCGGCGGCGCCCATCGCCTACCCCGACGGAACGGAGCGGCCGATCAACCACGCGCTGTACGGCCCGGGTTGGGTGACGACGTGCGTCGCCGAGCCGGTGACGTCGCCGGGCGCCCGCGTCATGCTGCTGCTCTACACGGCGGGCGACTCGCTCGCGAGCCGCAGCCAACTCGACCCGGCATCGCTCACGAGTTGACCAAGTTTTTGGATTTGTGGGGTTGATTCTAGCCATCTGGCGTACGGTGATGATCCGCCCGTTTTCGATTTGTGGGGGAGATCGTCCGTGCCCGCTCACATAGCCCCTCCCTGTGTCGTTCTGCCGGGGAACGTTGTGACGACCGACGAGATCTGCGCCGACATCCGCCGGGCTCATCCGGAACTCCCGCGCCTGGAGGCCGTGTTGCGGGTCGCCCGGGCGACGACCGTGCGGACCCGGCACTTCACCCGCCCGCTGGGTGCGCCGACCGTGGCCGGAAAGGCTCTGGTCGAGGAGCGCAACAGGGCGGCCTACGAAGACGCGTTGGACCTCGCGGCCGAGGCGGGCCGGCGGGCACTGGCCAGGGCGCGGCTGCGGCCCGGGGACATCGACGCGATCGTCACCAGCCACACCACCTCGTGGACGGTGCCCTCCCTGGACGTCCACCTGGTCGCCGCACTCGGCCTGCGGCCCGACGTCCGGCGCCACCCCATGGGCACGGTCGGCTGCGCGGGCGGCGCCCAGGGCCTGGTCCGCGCCCACCAGGACATCGCCGCCCACCCCGGCGCGAACGTCCTCGTCGTCACTTCCGAGTGCCTGTCGGCGGCGACGTACAACCACGAGGACACCAGCCTCGAATCCATGGTCTACAAGGTGCTCTTCGGGGACGGCGCCGCCGCCGCGGTCGTCTGCGAGCGCCCCGCCTGGGCCGGGCCGGGCTTCGTCGTCGAGGACACCTTCGAGTACGTGCTGCCCGACAGCGCCGACCGCTACCGGGGCCGGCTGAGCGGCGCAGGGCTGCACTTCGACTCCACCCGGGCCGCGACCGCCGCCTTCAACGACTGCCTGCCGGCGCTGCGGAAATGGCTCGGCGACGATGCGCTCGACTTCGCGGTGGTGCACCCCGGCGGCCCGCGCATCCTGGACGACACGGCGGCGGGCCTCGGGCTCGACGGCGCGGGCGGCGCCCTGCGGCATGCCTGGGAGAGCCTGGCCGCCAACGGCAACCTGGGCGGCTCCGCGGTCCTGGACGTCCTGTTCCGCACGTCCGTCCAGCCACCGGCCGCCGGCGCCGCCGGCCTGATCATCGCGTTCGGCCCGGGTTTCGTACTGACGGCGGCGAGAGGCCACTGGTCCAACTAGGCGTGCTGGACGGCTACTTGTCGATCACCTGTCGACTACTTGTCGATGTCGCCGACGACGAAGAACAGCGAGCCCAGGATCGCGACCATGTCGGCGACCAGCGTGCCCGGCAGCAGCACGGCGAGCGCCTGGATGTTGTTGTACGAGGCCGAGCGCAGCTTCAGCCGGTACGGCGTCTTCTCGCCCTTGCTGACGAGGTAGTAGCCGTTGATGCCGAGCGGGTTCTCGGTCCAGGCGTACGTGTGGCCCTCGGGCGCCTTGAGGACCTTGGGGAGGCGCTGGTTGATCGGCCCGGGCGCAAGGCCGGCCATCCTGTCGAGGCAGGCGTCGGCGAGGTCGAGGGCGTTGTGGGTCTGCTCCAGGAGGCACTCGAACCGGGCGAGGCAGTCGCCCTCGGTGCGGGTGACGACCTTCAGGGTGTCCTGCAGTTCCCCGTACGCCAGGTAGGGCTCGTCGCGGCGCAGGTCGAAGTCGACGCCGGAGGCGCGGGCGATGGGCCCGCTGACGCCGTACGCGTGCACGGCCTCGGCGGGCAGGACGCCGACGCCGCGGGTGCGCGCCCGGAAGATCTCGTTGCCGAGCACGAGCCGGTTATAGACGTCCATGCGCGAGCGCACCGAGGCGACGGCGTGCCGGACCCGGCCGAGCCAGCCCAGCGGCAGGTCCTCCTTCAGGCCGCCGACCCGGTTGAACATGTAGTGCATGCGGCCGCCGGAGACCTCCTCCATGACCGCCTGGAGCTCCTCGCGCTCGCGGAAGGCGTGGAAGACGGGGGTGATGCCGCCGAGCTCCAGGGGGTACGAGCCGAGGAACATCAGGTGGTTGAGGACCCGGTTCAGCTCGGCGAGCAGGGTGCGGGTCCACACGGCGCGCTCGGGGACCTCCATGCCGAGCATCCGCTCCACGGCCATGACCACGCCGAGCTCGTTGGAGAACGCGGAGAGCCAGTCGTGGCGGTTGGCCAGCATCACGATCTGGCGGTAGTCGCGGGCCTCGAAGAGTTTCTCGGCGCCGCGGTGCATGTAGCCGATGACCGGCTCGGCGTGCTGGATGCGTTCGCCGTCCAGGACGAGCTTGAGGCGTAGCACTCCGTGGGTGGAGGGGTGCTGGGGGCCGATGTTGAGCACCATGTCGGTGCTCTCCGCCCCGCCCCCGATCCCGACCGTCGTCTCCGTCATGGGGGTCAGTATCCCCTGCGGCGGGGTGGCCGGGGTGCGCTGGGGCTCCGCCCCAGACCCCGGGAGCCCCTCCCCGCCCCTTCCCTGGACCCGCCGGGGGTGGGTGGGGTCGGCTGCGGGCCGTGCGTGGCTGGTCGCGCAGTTCCCCGCGCCCCTAGCAGGGTCGATGCTGGCAGGACCGAGCATCTTCAGCCCGTCCGGCGATTGAGGACGAGCGCCCTTAAGGCGCGAACGGGGTCTGGGGCGGAGCCCCAGAAGCTCCTTCACCCCCGGCGGGTTTCGGGAAGGGGCGGGGTGGGGGCTCAAAGCCGGTTGGGGGTCAAACCCGCTGGATCAGCCACCCGAAGTCCCCCAGCCCGCCCCGCGCGGTGAGTTCCGCCGCCTCACCCGCCCCGGCCAGCGCCCGCACGTACCTCGCCGGGTCCGACGACGCCAGGGACAGCGGGGGGCGGGCCCCCGAGATGCCGAGGCGGGCCAGGGCCTCGCGCTGCGGGAGCAGCTCCGCGCCCGGCAGCGCGCACGCGTCCAGGGCGACATGCGCCGTGATGTCGCACGACCCGTCCGGCACGGGCGGAACCTCCCGCCCGCCCCGAAACCCGCTCAGCGTCCCGAAGAGCGGCCGAGAACCCGACGCATGCGCATAGTCGACGGCCACGGCGACCCCCGCGTCCAGCGACGCGACCGCCCCCGCCCACGCCTCGTCCCGCGGCCACCCGATCTCGGCCCGGGAGCCCGGCTCGCTCAGCGGCCACCAGCGCGCGAGCCACTCCGCGTCCGCCCCCGACACCGGCGCCCCCAGCGTCTCGGTGCCGTCGGGCCGTACGAGGACGAGCCGGGCCACCCCGTCCGGGTCGGCCTCCGCGACGTCCACCGGCACGTTGTCGAGCCACTCGTTGGCGAAGAGGAGGCCCCGGATGCCTGAGGGGATGGAGGCGCGCCAGGAGATCCGGTCGTCGAGACCGTCCGGGCGGGCCGCGCGCTCGACGGCGTACGCCCGCACCGGGAACCCGGCGGGCAGCGCGGCCAGCACCCCGCTCAGGAGCTCCCCGCGCCCGGCGCCGACGTCGACGAGGTCGACCGGTCCGGGCCCGAGCCCGGCCGCGACCTCCGTAAGGAGGCGGGCGACAGCCCCCGCGAAGAGCGGCGAGGCATGCACCGACGTACGGAAATGCCCGGCCGGCCCCTCGGGCCGCAGATAGAACCCGCCGTCGCCGTAGAGCGCCCGCTCGGTGGCGGCCCGCCATCCACAGGGCGCCCCGGGCCCGCTCGTACCCGGGGAGTGCTGACACGTCTCATCCGTCACGGGGCCAAGTCTCCACCTTGCGGAGTACGCCGCCGGGGTCAGGATCGCCCCGGCGGTTGACCCCTGCACCTATCCGCTTTCCCTACGCTGGGTTACGTGCAGCGCCTCTACGACTTCATCCGCAGACACCCGACCGGGGTCGACACCTTCTGGGCCGTCATCCTGTTCGGGTTCTCCGGCCTGCAGATCACAGCGATGGCGCACGACCCGAAGCAGGCCTCCTGGGGCATCCAGGTCCTGGTGGCGCTCGGGATGGGCACCGCCGTGGCGCTGCGCCGCAGGGTGCCCGAGAAGATGCTGCTGCTCGTGATCGCGATGGGCCTGGTCCAGCTCGCGCTGAACGTCAATCCCCAGATCCAGGACTTCGCGATGCTGGTCATCGTCTACACGGTGGCCTCCGCGGGCGAGCGCTGGGCCTCGCGGGTCGCGCTGGTCGGCGGGCTGTGCGCGGCGCCGCTCGCGCATTTCCGGTGGATGGACACCGGCGGCATCAACACCGCGACGGAGAAGGTCTTCTTCGTCATCATCATGACCGTCCCGTTCGTCCTCGCCTGGGTGCTCGGCGACTCGATGCGCACCCGCAAGGCGTACTTCGCGCAGCTGGAGGAGCGGGCCTCGCGCCTTGAGCGCGAGCGCGAGGCGCAGGCCAAGGTGGCGGTCGCCGCCGAGCGGGCCCGGATCGCCCGCGAGCTGCACGACGTGGTCGCGCACAACGTGTCGGTGATGGTCGTGCAGGCCGACGGCGCGGCGTACGTGATGGACACCTCGCCGGACCAGGCGAAGACGGCCCTGGAGACGATCTCGATGACCGGGCGCCAGGCGCTCGCCGAGATGCGCCGGCTGCTCGGCGTGCTGCGCACGGGCGAGCACCAGGAGGCGGGGGAGTACGTGCCGCAGCCGGACGTCCAGCAGATCGAGGACCTGGTCGAGACGGTCCGCGGGGCCGGCCTCACCGTCGACTTCAAGATCGAGGGCACCCCGCGCCCGCTGCCCAGCGGCGTCGAGCTCACGGCGTACCGCATCGTGCAGGAGGCGCTCACCAACACCCGCAAGCACGGCGGCCCGGACGCGGGGGCGAGCGTGCGGCTCGTGTACTTCGACGACGGGCTGGGCCTGCTCGTCGAGGACGACGGCCGCGGCGCCGCCCACGAGATGTACGAGGACGGCGGCGCGGACGGCCAGGGCCACGGCCTGATCGGCATGCGCGAGCGGATCGGCATGGTCGGGGGCACCCTGGACGCGGGGCCGCGCCCCGGCGGCGGCTTCCGCATCAGCGCCCTGCTGCCGCTGAAACCGGCCCACTGATACCGGCCACTGATTTCCTGTACTTGTCTTCTGTACGTGCTGCTCGATTGTTGTACGCCGTGATGTTGTTCGCCGTGTTGGAGAGGGAACGATGACGATCCGCGTGATGCTCGTCGACGACCAGGTGCTGCTGCGCACCGGGTTCCGGATGGTGCTCGCCGCCCAGCCGGACATGGAGGTCGTCGCGGAGGCGGGCGACGGCGCGGAGGCGATCGACATCCTGCGCGCGACCGCCGTCGACGTGGTCCTGATGGACGTGCGCATGCCGAGGCTGGACGGCGTGGAGGCCACCCGGCGGATCTGCGAGGCGCCGAACCCGCCCAAGGTGTTGATCCTGACCACGTTCGACCTCGACGAGTACGCGTTTTCCGGTCTGAAGGCGGGCGCCAGCGGCTTCATGCTGAAGGACGTGCCGCCGGCCGAACTCCTCGGCGCGATCCGCTCGGTGCACAGCGGCGACGCGGTGGTCGCGCCGTCGACGACCCGGCGCCTGCTCGACCGGTTCGCCCCGATGCTCCCGGCCGCCGGCAAGGAGCCCGAGCACAAGCAGCTGGGGAAGCTGACCGAGCGCGAACGCGAGGTCATGCTCCTGGTCGCGCAGGGCCTCTCCAACGGCGAGATCGCCGCCCGCCTGGTCCTGTCGGAGGCCACGGTCAAGACCCACGTGGGCCGCATCCTGACCAAGCTGGAACTGCGCGACCGCGTCCAGGTCGTGGTCCTGGCGTACGAGACGGGCCTGGTGCGCGCGGGGGGCGGCGCGGTCTGACCCGATCCCGCCGAGCCCCCGGCTGCCGCCGGTACGCTCGGGCGGCATGTTGCTCTGGATCAACGGCCCCTACGGCGGCGGCAAGACGCAGACCGCGTACGAGCTCCGGCGACGGCTGCCCGGCAGTGTCGTGTGCGATCCGGAGCACATCGGCTTCGGGCTGCACCGCGCGCTGCCGCCCGAGCTGCGCACGGACTTCCAGGACCTGCGGGCCTGGCGCGAGGGCGTCCACGAGGTGCTCGACCTGGCGCTGCGCGAGGTGAAGGGGCCGGTGATCGCCCCGATGACGCTGGTCGAGCCGCGCTACTTCGAGGAGATCATCGGTCGGCTGCGCGCCGAGGGCGGCCACGAGGTGCGCCACTTCGCGCTGCTGGCGGAGCGCCGGCTCGTACTGCGCCGGCTCAGCGAGCGGGGCCTCGGGCGGGGCCTCAAGCGGGACAGCTTCGCCGTCCGGCACCTGGACCTCTGCCTGGAGCGGCTGAGCGGCCCCGAGTTCGCCGAGCACATCCACACCGATGAGCTGACGGTCCCTCAGGTAGCCGACCGGGTCGCCACGTCGGCCGGGCTGCGGCCCCTGCCCAACACCGACGGCGCCCTGCGGCACCGCCTGCGCCGCACCCGCATCGGCCTCCGCCACATCCGCTTCGACTGAGGCGGGCCCATTCACCCAAGGCGCTTCCGCGACCGGGCAGCGCCGGGTCTCCTACAGGGGCGCGGGGAACTGCGCGAGCAACCGCCCACGACCCGCAGCCGAAAGAGGGTTCAGGGGGGCGCGGGGAACTGCGCAAAGCCCCCCGACGGCCAGCAGTCGAATGCCTCCCACCCTGCCGGGGCTACCGCAGCACCCCCTCCAGGAAGTCGCTCCCCAAGCGGGCCACGACCGTCAGGTCGAGCTGGTGCAGCACGTACCGGCCGCGGCGCCGCGTCGTGATGAGCCCCGCCTTCTTCAGGACGGCCAAGTGGCGGGAGACCTCCGGCGCAGTGATCCCGTGTGAGTCGGCGAGCTCGCTCGTCGTGTACGGGGAGCGGGCCAGGTTGCGGCACAGGCGCATCCGCATGGGGTGGGCCAGGGCCTCCATCCGCAGTTTGAGGATCTCGACCGAGGCCGGCGAGGGCAGTTCGGGCCCGTGCACCGGGTAGTGGATCACCGGCCGCCAGCCCGGCGCGTGCAGCACCATCAGGTGCGGCCAGCCGAACGAGGTGGGCACGAAGGTGAGCCCCGCGCCGGGCTCGGGGTCGGTGGCGGTCGTGCGGCCCTCGGTCAGCTTGTCCACGCTGATCCGCGTCCCGCCCTCGTCCAGGCTGAGCGCGGCCGACACCGAGGCGACGGCCTCGTCGAGCCCCTTGCGGCGAAGGATCTCCGCCTTGTGCCGGGCGTCGGTGGCCAGTTGGACCCGAACCCGCTGCCAGGTGTCCGCGAAGAAGGCCTGCTCGCAGTCCTCGAACAGGCGCCGCAACCAGGCCCGTATGGAGTCCGGGTCGCTCAACAGGCGCTGGGCGAACTCCACTTGGCGCGGACCCCGGACCGCCGCCATCTCCAGGGCGCGCGCCCGCATCGCCGGGTCGTGCAGCGGGGACGGCGTCTTGACCGTGTACAGGCTGGAGCAGGTGAACTCCAGGGCGGCGGAGGCGAACCGCTCGTCGGGGAGGCGGTCGAGCAGGTCGAGGTCCTCGGCGAGCGTCGAGCCGGGGCTGCCGTCCCCGCCGGGGATGCCCGCGAACGGCATGAACACGTCGGAGAACGTGTTGCGCCACAGGAACTCGGCCTCGTGCAGCCGGTCCGCGAGGTCGGGCTTCAGGGCGGCCGCGGTCGCCGTGACCCAGCCGTGCAGGCCCGGGTGGTGGCCGGGCTCGGAGAGCGCGTGCAGGGCCAGGCCCAGCTCGGCCAGCGGCGAGACGGCGAAGCCGATGCGCTCGGGCGGCAGGCCCGTGATGTCGATGGTCACGCTCATGGGCCCATGGTGCACCGCGGCACTGACAGAGCGGCCGCCGATTGACGGTCCTGGTCAATCGACGGCGCTGGTCAGGGCCTCAGGCGCCCCGGGCTCCCATTTGACGCGGCTCGTCAATCGGCGCGACGCCCGGCCGGAACAGGTTCACCGTGGAGGCATGGACGTGATGCAGCAGCACATGATCGACAGCTACCGCGCGGCCCGGCTCGGCGCGCCCGCCCCGCCGGTGCCGGGCACCCACGACGTGGCGGTCCTGCGTGGGATGCGGGACTACCGCCGCTTCGAGGCGGTCCTGGCGGGCCGGCTCGCCACGGGCCGGCTGCGGGCGGCCCTGGCCCACCTGTTCGCCCACCACCCCCGGAACCACCCGCCCGCCTGCCGCTGAGCGGGCGCCCTTCCCAGCCGCTGCCCGGGACTCCGGTCGGCGCACGCCCGAGACCTCCGCTACGGCAGCAGCCGTACGAACTCCGCCACCGCGGCCCGTACGTCCTCGGCGCTCCACGCGAGGCCCGGGGCGTTCACCGTGACCTCGGTGACGGCCAGGCCCGCGGGGCCCGAGGGGCTCGGGAACCAGCGGCGGAACAGGCAGACGCCGCTCTCCTCGGCCTGCCGCAGGGAGGCGGCGTTGAGCACCTCGGTGTCGTACGGCAGCCACACCTGGAACTGGTGGGTGTGCGGCGGCTCGGGATGCACCCGGAACCACGGCACGCCCGCCTCGGCGAGGCCTTCCTTCACAGCCGCGGCCACGACCTTGGCGTGGGCCACGTACGAGGGGAGCTCGGGCAGTTCCTTGCGCAGGCCGAGCAGGCCCGCCAGAGCGGCGGGGAACTGCTGGAAGAGCTGGCCGCCGTAGCGGTGGCGCCAGGTGCGGGCCTCGGCGATCAGCGACTCGGAGCCGACCAGGACGGCGCCGGACAGGCCGCCCAGCGTCTTGTAGAAGGACACGTACACGCTGTCCGCGAGGCCCGCGATCTCCCGTAGGGGACGGCCGAAGTGGGCGGTGGTCTCCCAGATCCGGGCGCCGTCGAAGTGCACCACGGCGTCCCGCTCGCGGGCCGCCTCCACTACGGCGACGAGCTCGTCCCAAGTGGGCAGGGCATACCCCGCGTCGCGCAGCGGAAGCTCCAGCATCAGAGTGCCGAACGGCTCCTCGAAGCCCAGCACCTCTTCCGCGTTGGGCAGCCTCGGCTCGTCCGTCGGGTGGACCGTACGCAAGCCGCTGAGCCGGCCGAACGCCTGGCGTTCATGCACTTCGGGGTGGGCGAGCGGGTGCAGGGCGACCGTGGGGCTGCCGGTGCGGGCCGCCCAGCAGCGCAGCGCGACCTGCTGGGCCATCGTGCCGGTGGGGAAGAAGGCGGCGGCCGGGAAGCCGAGCTCCTCGGCGGTGCGGCGCTCCAGCTCGGTCACCGCGCCGTTGCCGTAGATGTCGGCGAACTCGTCCAGGTCGTAGACCTCGGCGCCGTCGGCCAGAAGGGCCGTCAGGCGCTCCGCGAGGGTGTGGTCGACCGGGTGCTCAGCCAGCGTGCGCTTGGCGCTCCTGAAGACGGCCAGGCGGCGCTGGTGGGCCTGATCCGGGGTTTCCTCCGGTGCCCCGCCCGGGGTGTCGGCGGGTGATTCGGGGAGGGAATTCCGATGGGTTTCTGCCATGGGGCGATGATCGCCCACACCCTGTGGACAACCAAGGGGGTTTCCGGGGCCTGGGCGTAGCATGACGGGGCCGTTTGATTTTGGTTTGGCGTCCGGTACCCCTCGCGGACTGGAACGGAAGGCCCCACCGCGTGAACGCACCACCAGAGCACCGCCACGAACACAGCCCGGCGGACCGCCCCGCCCGCCTCACTGTGGGCGTCGTCGGCGCGGGCCGGGTCGGCCCCGCGCTCGCCGCGTCCCTCCAGCTGGCCGGGCACCGCCCGGTCGCGGTCTCCGGCGTCTCCGACGCGTCGGTGCGCAGGGCCGCGACCCTGCTGCCCGACGTGCCGCTGGTCCCGCCCGCCGAGGTCCTCCGGCGCGCCGACCTCGTCCTGCTGACCGTCCCCGACGACGCGCTGCCGGGCCTCGTCGAGGGGCTCGCCGAGACCGGCGCGATCCGGCCGGGCCAGCTCCTGGTGCATACCTCCGGGCGGTACGGCACGGCTGTCCTGGACCCGGCCCGGCGGGCCGGCGCGCTCCCCCTCGCGCTGCACCCGGCGATGACGTTCACCGGCACCGGCGTGGACGTCCAGCGCCTGGCCGGCTGCTCGTTCGGCGTGACCGCCCCCGAGGAGCTGCGCCTCGCCGCCGAGGCGCTGGTCATCGAGATGGGCGGCGAGCCCGAGTGGATCGAGGAGGCGAACCGCCCGCTCTACCACGCGGCCCTCGCCCTCGGCGCGAACCACCTGGTCACGCTGGTCGCCCAGTCCATGGAGCTCCTCGGCCAGGCCGGCGTCGCCGCCCCCGACCGGATGCTCGGCCCGCTGCTCGGCGCGGCCCTCGACAACGCCCTGCGCTCGGGCGACGCGGCGCTGACCGGACCGGTCGCGCGCGGCGACGCCGGCACGGTCGCCGCCCACGTGGCCGAGCTGCGCAAGCACGCGCCGGGCACGGTCGCCGGATACCTCGCGATGGCCCGTACGACCGCCGACCGGGCGCTCGCCCACGGACTGCTCAAGCCCGAGCTCGCCCAGGACCTGCTCGGGGTGCTCGCCGAAGGAGACGACAGATGACCGCCCTGGTGCGTACGGCCGCGGAGCTCGCGGCCCTGGAGCGGACCGGCCGCCGGGCCGTCGTCATGACCATGGGCGCGCTCCACGAGGGCCACGCCACCCTGATCCGTACCGCCCGGCAGCTGGCCGGTCCCGACGGGCAGGTCGTGGTCACGGTGTTCGTCAACCCGCTGCAGTTCGGCGCGGGCGAGGACCTGGACCGCTATCCGCGCACCCTGGACGCGGACCGCGCGATCGCCGAACGCGAGGGCGCCGACGTGGTGTTCGCGCCCTCCGTCGAGGAGGTTTATCCCGGCGGCGAGCCCCAAGTGCGCGTCACCGCGGGCCCCATGGGCGAGCTCCTGGAGGGCGCCGTGCGGCCCGGCCACTTCGACGGCATGCTGACCGTCGTCGCCAAGCTGCTCCACCTGAGCGCGCCCGACCTCGCCCTGTACGGCCAGAAGGACGCCCAGCAGCTGGTGCTGATCCGGCGCATGGTGCGCGATCTGAACTTCCCCGTGGAGATCGTCGGCGTGCCGACGGTCCGCGAGGACGACGGGCTCGCCCTGTCCAGCCGCAACCGCTACCTCGACCCGGCGGAGCGGACCGCGGCCCGTGCCCTGTCCCGCGCGCTGTTCGCGGCCCGCGACCGGCTCGCCGCCGAGCACGCCCTGCACGCGCGGGCCGCCGCCGGCGGCGCGGTCTCGGGCCGGGCCGACGCGCTCACCGCGATCGGCGAGGCCCGGGCCGCCGCCGACGCCCACGCGGTCGCCGCGGCCGCGCCGTCCCCCGCGTCGATCAAGGCCGTGGCCCAGGGCGTGCTCGACGAGGCGGCCAAGGTCGAACCCCCGGTCGTGGTCGACTACTTGGCGCTCGTCGACCCGGCGACCTTCAAGGAGGCCCCCGAGGGGTTCGGCGGCGAGGCGATCCTCGCGGTCGCCGCCCGCGTCGGCACCACGCGCCTCATCGACAACATCCCGCTCACGTTCGGAGCACCGGCATGACAAGCACCGGAATACGGCTCGACGCCCCCGCACCCGGCTGGGCCATCGACGCGGACGTCGTGGTCGTCGGCTCCGGCGTCGCGGGCCTGACCGCGGCCCTGCGCTGCACGGCGGCGGGCCTGGCCACCGTCGTCGTCACCAAGGCCCGCCTGGACGACGGCTCGACGCGCTGGGCGCAGGGCGGCATAGCGGCCGCCCTCGGCGAGGGCGACACCCCCGAGCAGCACCTGGACGACACCCTGGTGGCCGGCGCGGGCCTGTGCGACGAGGACGCGGTACGCCTCCTGGTCACCGAAGGCCCGGACGCCGTACGGCGGTTGATCACCACCGGCGCCCACTTCGACACCGACGACTCGGGCGCGATCTCGCTGACCCGCGAGGGCGGCCACCACCGCCGCCGCATCGCGCACGCGGGCGGCGACGCCACCGGCGCCGAGATCTCCCGCGCGCTCGTCGAGGCCGTCCGCACCCAGGCGGTGCGCACCATCGAGAACGCCCTGGTCCTCGACCTCCTGAAGGACGAGCACGGCCGCACCGCGGGCATCACCCTGCACGTCATGGGCGAGGGCCAGCACGACGGCGTCGGCGCGGTCCGCGCGCCCGCGGTGGTCCTCGCGACCGGCGGCATGGGCCAGGTGTTCTCGGCGACCACCAACCCGTCCGTGTCCACGGGCGACGGCGTGGCCCTCGCGCTGCGCGCGGGCGCCGAGATCTCCGACCTCGAATTCGTCCAGTTCCACCCCACGGTCCTGTTCCTCGGCGCCGACTCGGAGGGCCAGCAGCCCCTGGTCTCGGAGGCCGTACGCGGCGAAGGCGCCCACCTCGTCGACGCGGCCGGCACGCGCTTCATGCTCGGCCGGCACGAGCTGGCGGAGCTCGCCCCGCGCGACATCGTCGCCAAGGCCATCACCCGCCAGATGCAGGCCCAGGGCGCCGAGCACATGTACCTGGACGCCCGCCACTTCGGCGCCGAGATGTGGGAGCAGCGCTTCCCGACGATCCTGGCCGCCTGCCGCTCGCACGGCATCGACCCGGTGACCGAGCCGATCCCGGTCGCCCCCGCCGCGCACTACGCCTCCGGCGGCATCCGCACCGACCTGCGCGGCCGCACCACGGTGCCCGGCCTGTACGCGTGCGGCGAGGTCGCCTGCACCGGCGTGCACGGTGCCAACCGGCTCGCCTCCAACTCCCTCCTGGAGGGCCTGGTCTTCGCCGAGAACATCGCGGCGGACATCGCGGCCGGTGCCTCAACTCCCGTACAGGACAAGGCTGTTGACCCAGGCCTGTCCGCCGAGCCGCACGACGGGCCCGTGCCGCTGCTCGACCCGGCCGCCCGCATCCACATCCAGCGGATCATGACCGAAGGCGCCGGAGTGCTGCGCTCCGCCGACAGCCTCGCCGAGGCGGCCGGCCGCCTGGAGGCGATCCGCGCGGACGAGCACAAGGCCGCCGTGCCGGGCGTCGAGGCGTGGGAGACCACCAACCTGCTGCTCGTCTCCCGGGTCCTGGTCGCCGCGGCCGCCGCCCGCGAGGAGACCCGCGGCTGCCACTGGCGCGAGGACCGGCCCGACCGCGACGACGCGGCCTGGCAGCGCCACCTCGTCGTCCGCATCACCCCCGAGCGGTCCCTGGACATCCGTCCCACCGCCGGCGCCACCTTCCCCCCGACCGCCGCCACCCCCCTGGAGCCGTAACCGTGAGCACGCCCGAGGAACTCCGTCCCCAGCCGGTGGACGTCCCCCTGATCCAGATCGGTGCGCCCGCCCAGGGCGGCGGCTGCGGCGACGACTGCGGCTGCGGCGGCGAGGAGGAGGTGTACGAGTGCGGCCTCGACCCCGCGCTCGCGGCCCTGCTCGCCGAGTCGGGCCTGGACCCCGTCCAGGTCGAGGACATCGCGCACCTCGCCATCGAGGAGGACCTGGACGGCGGCGTGGACGTCACGTCGGCGGCCACCGTCCCCCAGGACGCCGTCGCCACCGGCGACTTCACGGCTCGCGAGGCCGGCACGGTCGCGGGCCTGCGCGTCGCCGAGGCGATCCTGTCCATCGTCTGCACCGAGGAGTTCGAGGTCGAGCGGCACGTCGCGGACGGCGACCGCGTCGAGGCAGGCCAGAAGCTGATCAGCGTCACGACCCGCACCCGCGACCTGCTGACCGGCGAGCGCAGCGCGCTCAACCTGCTGTGCCGCCTGTCCGGCATCGCGACGGCCACCCGCGCCTGGGCGGACGCCCTCGAAGGCACCGCCGCCAAGGTCCGCGACACCCGCAAGACCACCCCGGGCCTGCGCGCCCTGGAGAAGTACGCGGTCCGCTGCGGCGGCGGCGTCAACCACCGCATGTCCCTGTCGGACGCGGCGCTCGTCAAGGACAACCACGTGGTCGCGGCCGGCGGCGTCGCCGAGGCCTTCAAGGCCGTACGCGACCGCTTCCCGGACCTGGCCATCGAGGTCGAGGTCGACACCCTGCCCCAGGTCACCGAAGTCCTGGACGCGGGGGCCGACCTGATCCTGCTCGACAACTTCACCCCCGAGCAGACGGCCGAGGCGGTCGCCCTGGTCGCGGGCCGCGCGATGCTCGAATCCTCGGGCCGCCTCACCCTGGCGAACGCCGCCGAGTACGCCGCGACCGGCGTCGACTACCTGGCGGTCGGCGCCCTCACCCACTCCTCGCCGATCCTCGACATCGGCCTGGACCTGCGCGAGGCCGGAGAGGGCCGGGCCTGATGCTGCTCACGATCGACGTCGGCAACACCCACACCGTCCTCGGCCTGTTCGACGGCGAGGAGGTCGTCGAGCACTGGCGGATCTCCACCGACGCCCGGCGCACCGCGGACGAGCTGGCCGTGCTGCTCAACGGCCTGATGGGCACCCACCCGATGCTCGGCGCGGAGCTCGGCGACGGCATCGAGGGCATCGCGATCTGCGCGACCGTCCCGTCCGTCCTGCACGAGCTGCGCGAGGTGACCCGCCGCTACTACGGCGACGTCCCCGCGATCCTGGTGGAGCCGGGCATCAAGACGGGCGTGCCGGTCCTGACCGACAACCCGAAGGAGGTCGGCGCCGACCGCATCGTCAACTCGATCGCCGCCGTCGAGCTCTACGGCGGCCCGGCGATCGTCGTCGACTTCGGCACGGGCACGACGTTCGACGCGGTCAGCGCGCGCGGCGAGTACATCGGCGGCGTCATCGCCCCCGGCATCGAGATCTCCGTCGACGCGCTCGGCATCAAGGGCGCCCAGCTCCGCAAGATCGAGGTGGCCCGCCCCCGCTCGGTGATCGGCAAGAACACCGTCGAGGCCATGCAGGCCGGCATCGTGTACGGCTTCGCGGGCCAGGTCGACGGCGTCGTCAAGCGCATGAAGCGCGAACTGGTCGGCCCCGACGGCGACCCGGACGACGTCACCGTCATCGCGACCGGGGGCCTGGCCCCGATGGTGCTCGGCGAGGCCGAGGAGATCGACGAGCACGAGCCGTGGCTGACGCTGATCGGCCTGCGCCTGGTGTACGAACGCAACGTCTCGCGCTCCTGAAGCGGCGGCCGGGCGCGCCGGGACCACCCCGACACGCGCCCGGCATCGGCCTGTTAAGCGGATTTTGTCCTTTCAGGTCGTATCGTCGCCGCATGCCCACGCCCTACGGATCCCGAGGCGGCATGGCGTTCGGCGCGGACGAGCTGCGTGTGCTCCGACGCGCCCTGGCCATCGCCCTGCACCCCACCGCCGTCAAGGACCAGGACATCCAGGACTGTCTGCGCCTGGCCGACTCCGTGGACGAGGCCGTCCGCGAGGCGGACCGGCTGCGCGCCTTCCTCCTGGCCGACCTCGCCCGTTACCGTGACGCGCTGCCCGGCTCGCTGCCCGGCTACACCGAGCTGCTCCAGGACGCCCTGGCGGCCGGCTACGACCCCGGGCCCGACGACCTGGCCGCCCTGCGCGCGCTGCGCTCGGACCCGGTCTGCGCGGCCCTCCTGGAGCGCTGCCGCCGGATCGCGGAACGCTCGGTGCGGGCCCGTCTGGCCGGCCGCGCGGTCACCGCTCCGGCCCAGCGCACCCGGCTCCTGACGCTGGTCGACGGAGGCGCCGGGGACAAGGGCAAGGACAAGTCCGCCGAGCCGCGCCCCGCCACCCCGGCCCGCCCGGCCCCCGCGCACCCCGCGCCGGACCGCCCCGTACCGAAGCCCTCCGAGGTCTTCCCGCCGCGCCGCCGACCCGTGCCCCCGCCAGAGGAGCGCAGGGCGGGCTAGCTACTCTGTCGGTATGGACTACGTTTCCGCGCTTCTGCCCCCCGTGGTGATGGCCATCTTCTTCATCGCGCTCGTCGTGACGATCGTGAAGAGCCAGGGTGGTCCCAACAAGGGCAAGGAGGACGCGGCCGTGGACAGCGCGCTCGCCCGCGCCGAGGCCGCCCGGCAGAAGCCCGCCTCGTCCTGACCTCACCGTCCGGACGGGCACACACAGCGGGGGCGCACGGGGTATTTCCCCACGTGCGCCCTTTTTGCTGCGCGCTAACTGCAAATAACCAGCCATTCGCGACATCTCCCACTATGGTGCAGATGTGCCCCGTCAATTGGGAGAGCTGGAAGACGCCGTCATGACCCGCGTCTGGCAGTGGAACCGTCCGGTGACCGTCCGGGAAGTCCTCGAAGACCTTCAGCAGGAACGGTCCATCGCGTACACCACGGTCATGACCGTAATGGACAATCTCCATCAGAAGGGCTGGGTCCGCCGGGAAGTCGACGGGCGGGCCTATCGATATACGGCGGTCTCCACCCGCGCCGCGTACGCCGCGGCCCTGATGAACGAAGCCTGGTCCCAGAGCGACAACCGGGCGGCCGCACTCGTCGCCTTCTTCGGCATGATGTCCCCCGAGGAGCGCGAAGCGCTGCGCGATGCCGTGCGCATGGTGCAGGAGCCGGAACCCGAACGGGACCGCGAAGCCGAACACGGATCCGAAGAGTCCCAAGAGGGCGATGCGCCCGGCGACAGTGCGGGGCGATAGCGTCCAGGCATGTCTTATCCCGCCGCAAATGCGGTCACCGTCCGCCGGGCCAGGACCGGCGATGTACCGTCCGTGCGAAGCCTTCTCGATGCGTACGTCGGCGACGGGATCCTGCTCGACAAAGCAACGGTCACCCTTTACGAGTCCATCCAGGAGTTCTGGGTGGCGGAACGCGACTCGGACGCGCGGGTGGTGGGGTGCGGGGCGCTGCACGTGATGTGGGAAGACCTCGCCGAAGTGCGCACTCTTGCCGTGGACCCCGAGTTCCACGGCTCCGGGATCGGACATCTCGTACTCGGCAAGCTGCTCCAGACCGCGCGCTGGCTCGGAGTGCGCCGGGTTTTCTGTCTTACCTTCGAGGTCGCCTTCTTCACGAAGCACGGGTTCACGGAGATCGGGGAGACTCCGGTCGATACCGTCGACACAGATGTCTACAGCGAGCTGCTGCGCTCCTATGACGAGGGCGTCGCCGAGTTCCTCGGTCTCGAACGAGTGAAGCCGAACACCTTGGGCAACACCCGGATGCTTCTGCACCTGTGATCGGGGAAGCGGCAGGAAGCTGTCAGAACCCTATGTCCGAATCGCGTACGTTTCCCGCAGAGCAAGGATCCTGAACCTCTCCTGGGGGTTTGTGTTTTCCAGGCAAAAGCGGTTTCCTTTCCGCGTACTGCATTTTCGATGAAAGGAAATCCGGTGGCACAGAAGGTTCAGGTCCTTCTTGTCGATGACCTCGACGGTGGCGAGGCTGACGAGACCGTGACGTTCGCTCTTGACGGGAAGAGCTTCGAGATCGACCTCACCACCGCCAACGCGGACAAGCTCCGGGGTCTCCTTGAGCCGTACGTGAAGAGCGGCCGGCGCACCGGTGGCCGCGCGGCGGGCGGTCGCGGCAAGGCCCGTGGCGCGCTGCTCGGTACCGGCAACCAGAACACTGCCGAGATCCGCAAGTGGGCCAAGGAGCAGGGTTACAACGTGAACGACCGCGGACGCGTCCCGGCCGAAATCCGTGAGGCCTACGAGAAGCAGAACGGCTGAGTTCCCGCGTTCCCCGCACCACCTGGGGATTTCGTGTGAAACAACCGGGCCCGGTGGCATTCCGTCGCCGCCGCTGCCACCAGCCTCACGAGGCTGAGGCACGCGGCGCGACCGCCCGGCAGGGTCCCCGGACCCTGGGAAGCACCCTTTTCACCGGCACCACCGCACTGAGTGAATCCGGTGAATGAGGGCAGCCGCGCTTCCACCTCGCACCCGGGCTCGGGGGGCCGCAGCCAGACGGCGGCCCCCCGCGAGCCGGCCCATCCCGGCGGCACGGGTGCGGTGATCCGGCCTCCGGCGCCGACGGCCGTCAGATCGAGGCCGACGCCGCCCCACTCCAGCCAGTCGAGCAGCCCCGGCAGCTCGTCCGCGCTTCCGGCCGCCACGAGCAGCCGCATCCGGCACCCCACCAGGGCGACCGGTCCCGTCCGCTCGTGCCGCTTCAGCAGGGCGAATCCGGCGGTCGCCGGGAGTTCCAGGACGTCGAAGCGCAGTCCGGTGAGCAGCTGGACGGGGGGACCCGGCGAAACGGCCCAGCCGAGCTCGCGTTCGTACCACTGCGCGAGCGGGCCATCCAGGGGGGCGCGGGGTGCCGGCACGGTGAAGGCCATGCCCGGAGCAACTGGAGAAACGTCGCTGGGTTACGCTGAGTTTCCGGACGGCTGCGCTCCGTTGTGGAAAGTGTGGCGCTTGGGGGCGTGAGCGGGCGCAAGGTTGTTCGCCCGTAGCTTACGGAACCGGGGTGCGCCGCATGGAGTGTCAGTCCGGACGGGTAAGACATTCCTAGTGGGGAGGGGCGACACGCTCGTCAGGCGGTCTCACGTTCGCCATCGGCGTACTGGAGACAGGGGTATCTGCCTGGCCTGCGGGAACATCGTCTCGCACCATCGGGTTGGAGCAGTTGTCGGCTGTTCGGGCCGGGAGGCAATGAACGGGTGTCGGCAGTTGGAATGAGCTGTCCCGCCCTGCGGGACTAGCATGCGGAAGGACAGGGAGGGGACCGCCCCCTTACTGCCCGACCGCTCTGAGGAGCGATTAACGATGTTCGAGAGGTTCACCGACCGCGCGCGGCGGGTTGTCGTCCTGGCTCAGGAAGAAGCCCGGATGCTCAACCACAACTACATCGGCACCGAGCACATCCTCCTGGGCCTGATCCACGAGGGTGAGGGTGTCGCCGCTAAGGCCCTGGAGAGCCTCGGGATTTCGCTCGAGGCGGTCCGCCAGCAGGTGGAGGAGATCATCGGCCAGGGCCAGCAGGCCCCGTCCGGGCACATCCCCTTCACGCCCCGTGCCAAGAAGGTCCTGGAGCTGTCGCTCCGCGAGGCCCTCCAGCTCGGCCACAACTACATCGGCACCGAGCACATCCTGCTCGGCCTGATCCGCGAGGGCGAGGGCGTCGCCGCCCAGGTCCTCGTGAAGCTGGGCGCCGATCTCAACCGGGTGCGGCAGCAGGTCATCCAGCTGCTCTCCGGCTACCAGGGCAAGGAAGCCGCCACCGCCGGCGGCCCTGCGGAGGGCACTCCCTCCACGTCCCTGGTGCTCGACCAGTTCGGCCGCAACCTGACGCAGGCCGCTCGCGAATCCAAGCTCGACCCGGTCATCGGGCGCGAGAAGGAGATCGAGCGCGTCATGCAGGTCCTGTCGCGCCGTACCAAGAACAACCCGGTGCTCATCGGCGAGCCCGGCGTCGGCAAGACCGCCGTCGTCGAGGGCCTGGCCCAGGCGATCGTCAAGGGCGAGGTGCCCGAGACGCTCAAGGACAAGCACCTGTACACGCTGGACCTCGGCGCCCTGGTCGCCGGATCCCGCTACCGCGGTGACTTCGAGGAGCGCCTGAAGAAGGTCCTCAAGGAGATCCGCACCCGCGGCGACATCATCCTGTTCATCGACGAGCTCCACACCCTGGTGGGTGCGGGTGCCGCCGAGGGCGCGATCGACGCGGCGAGCATCCTCAAGCCGATGCTGGCCCGCGGTGAGCTCCAGACCATCGGTGCCACCACCCTCGACGAGTACCGCAAGCACCTGGAGAAGGACGCGGCCCTTGAGCGCCGCTTCCAGCCGATCCAGGTCGCCGAGCCGTCGCTGCCGCACACCATCGAGATCCTCAAGGGTCTGCGCGACCGCTACGAGGCCCACCACCGCGTCTCGATCACGGACGAGGCCCTCGTCCAGGCCGCGACGCTGGCCGACCGGTACATCTCGGACCGCTTCCTGCCGGACAAGGCGATCGACCTGATCGACGAGGCCGGTTCCCGGATGCGCATCCGCCGGATGACCGCGCCGCCGGACCTCCGCGAGTTCGACGAGAAGATCGCGGGCGTGCGCCGCGACAAGGAGTCGGCGATCGACTCCCAGGACTTCGAGAAGGCGGCCTCTCTCCGCGACAAGGAGAAGCAGCTGCTCGCCGCGAAGGCCAAGCGCGAGAAGGAGTGGAAGGCCGGCGACATGGACGTCGTCGCCGAGGTCGACGGCGAGCTGATCGCCGAGGTCCTGGCCACGGCCACGGGCATCCCGGTCTTCAAGCTCACCGAGGAGGAGTCCTCGCGGCTGCTCCGTATGGAAGACGAGCTGCACAAGCGCGTCATCGGCCAGAAGGACGCCATCAAGGCGCTCTCGCAGGCCATCCGGCGTACCCGTGCCGGCCTGAAGGACCCGAAGCGCCCCGGCGGTTCGTTCATCTTCGCGGGCCCGTCCGGTGTCGGTAAGACCGAGCTGTCCAAGACGCTCGCCGAATTCCTCTTCGGCGACGAGGACGCACTGATCTCCCTCGACATGTCGGAGTTCAGCGAGAAGCACACGGTTTCCCGCCTCTTCGGTTCGCCCCCCGGTTACGTGGGTTACGAAGAGGGCGGCCAGCTCACCGAGAAGGTGCGCCGCAAGCCGTTCTCCGTCGTCCTCTTCGACGAGGTCGAGAAGGCCCACCCCGATATCTTCAATTCCCTGCTCCAGATTCTGGAAGACGGTCGCCTGACCGACTCCCAGGGCCGGGTCGTGGACTTCAAGAACACGGTCATCATCATGACGACCAACCTCGGGACCCGGGACATCTCCAAGGGCTTCAACCTGGGCTTCGCCGCCCAGGGCGACGTCAAGACCGGCTACGAGCGCATGAAGGCCAAGGTCAACGAGGAGCTGAAGCAGCACTTCCGCCCCGAGTTCCTCAACCGTGTCGACGACACGGTGGTCTTCCACCAGCTCACCGAGGAAGACATCATCCAGATTGTCGACCTCATGATCGCCAAGGTGGACGAGCGCCTCAAGGACCGCGACATGGGCATCGAGCTCAATGCCGAGGCCAAGTCGCTGCTCGCCAAGAAGGGCTACGACCCGATCATGGGCGCCCGGCCGCTGCGCCGGACGATCCAGCGGGAGATCGAGGACATCCTCTCCGAGAAGATCCTCTTCGGTGAGCTGCGCCCCGGTCACATCGTGGTCATCGGCACCGAGGGCGAGGGTGAGGAGAAGAAGTTCACCTTCCGCGGCGAGGAGAAGTCGGCCCTGCCCGACGTCCCGCCGATCGAGGACGCGGCCGCGGGCGGCGCGGGTCCGAACCTGAGCAAGGAGGCGTAGTCCTCTCCGGAGGCCTTGCCTGAAGGGGCTGCCCCGGCTCGTACGTGACGAACGTACGAACCGGGGCAGCCCCTTTTTCGTACTGCTGCGCAAGCGCCTTCGTGCCGTTACGGGAAGCGCCCCAACTCCCTTGACTACTCAGGTGAGTTCGGGTGGTGGCGGACCGCCGTTGACGGTGACCGTCAGGCCGGGGCGGCGCAGCAGGGCGGCCGGGTTCCAGGAGCCGGCCTGGACGATGCCCACCGCGAGGTCCACCGTCGTCAGCGCGGGGAACACCGTGAGGACCGCGCCGAGGTCGCCGTCGGAGTTGGCGAGCCACAGGTCGAGGTGGCGGACGCTGGGCAGCGGCGCCACCCCGGCGAGGGCCGCCACCGAGCTGAGCGCGACCCCGAGCCGGGTGATGCCGGGCCGCCCGCGTACGTACGCCAGGAGCCGCCGGGTGGTGGCCGAGGAGGAGGGGGCGAGCTCCAGGTAGCTGAGGGCGGGCCAGCGGCTCAGGGCGTCGAAGCCGGCGACCTGGTCGGCCTCCAGGTGCAGGGTGGTGACGCCGCTCAGGACCGGCAGCTGCGCCAGGTGCAGGTCGGTGCTGCTGCCGAACAGCAGGGTGCGCAGCGCGGGGAGCTCGCCGAGCGGGGCCAGGTCGACCTCCTGGGCGGACACGTCGAGCAGCCCGAGCGAGGTCAGGCCCGGCAGCCGGGCGAGCTGGGAGAGGTCGCGAAGGCCCGAACCCCGCAGCACCTCCAGGTCTTCGAGGCGTTCCGCGCTGTCCCGCAGGAACGCCAGGTCGGTGAGGCTCTCGCAGCCGTTCAGGCGCAGGGCCGCCACCTTCCGGCCGCGCAGCGCGGTGTGCAGCTCGTCCGCGGTGAGGTCGGGCGGCACGGTGATCCACAGCCGGCGGGCGTCGGGGACGTGCGGAAGCTGGGCGAGCTGCCAGCGGGTCTCCACGTGCAGCCGGGCCTCGCGCAGGTCGAGGCGGGCGAGCACCTCGCGGGCGTACCGCTCGGCCGGGTAGCGCGACCACTCGGTGGCGAACAGGTCGACGGCGTCCGGGTGGGCGGCGGACCAGGCGCGGGCGTGCTCGATGGACTCCGCGTTGCCGACCCGGTTGATGAGCCCGACGACGTTCGCCAGTGCTTCGGGGGGCGTCTCGCACGGGGCCGGCAAGTGATCGAGGACGGTCGGGCCGAGGCGGGCCAGGAGCGTGACGGTCTCCAGGTCGCAGGGCGGGAGCAGCGCGCTGATGTGCTCGCGGACCCGGCGGGCGGTCGTCTCGTCCAGGTAGGCGGCGTGCTGGGCGCAGCGGGCCGCGAGCACGTGGATCTTCGCCTTGTCCTGGTGGCTCTGCCGGCGGGAGCCCGCGTCCAGGAGGCCGTTGATGAGGACCGGCCGATCGCGGCGGCCGCAGTGCCCGGCGGCGAGCAGGATCACGTCCTGCCACTGCTGCTCCTCGGAGGCGTGCCGCAGGAGCTCGCCCAGGTGGCCGTCCTCCACGAACTCCTTGGCGGCCAGGAAGTCCTGGAAGGTGCGGTGGGTGAACTGGAAGACGTCGTCGGCGCGTTCCTGGAGCAGCCCGCTGCGGTTGAGCAGATGCCGCAGCACGTCTTCGGGGGTGCCCTGGCCGCGTACGTTCTCCATGCCCGACAGGGCCCGCTTGAGCTGGCGCAGCGCCTGGTCGCGGGAGAACTCCGACTGGCCCTCGCGCACCAGCCACACCGCGATCCGCTGGAGCAGCTCGGTGCACTCGTCCGCGCTGATCTGGATGCCCTCGGGCGCCTCGACCTTGCGCTGCTGGTCCCGGTTGCCGAGCAGCATCCGTAAGGCCGCCTCGTACAGCTTCCAGCGGGTGTCCGGCAGGAAGCCCTGGCGCAGCCGGTGCAGGGCGCAGATCACCGCGCACAGCAGCGGGGTGCGGGCCAGGCCCCGCAGGGTGCTGTTCTGTTTGAACTGTTCGGACAGGTCGCGCTCCAGCTCGTCCAGGTCCTCGTGCGGGCCGCTGTCGAGGCGGGCCGCGCGGTGCCAGGCGGCGATGAACGCGGTGATGTCCTCGTCGTTCATCGGGAGCAGCCTGAGCTCCTCGAAGCCCGCGTACTTGAGCCAGTCCGGCTCGACCGCCATCGGCCGCACCGTCACCACGCAGCGGGTGCGGGGATAGCGGTCCAGGAGGGCGGCGAGCCAGCGGTGCGCCTCCTCGCGGTCCTCCTGGGGAACCTCGTCGAGGCCGTCGACCAGGAGCAGCGCCTGCCCGGTCTTCAGGACGCGCCCGGCCCAGCCCTCGGGCGCCGCGTCCACGACAAGCCGGGCTGCGGTGGGGAGTTGGGCGGGCAGCGGGAAGGTGGCGCCCTGGGCGCGCAGGGTGCGCAGCGGCACCACGAACGGGACGAGCGCGTTGAGGTCCGCGAGCCCCGGGCCGAGCCGGCCGGCCGCCGCGTGCGCCGCGAGCCACCACACCAGGGTGGTCTTCCCGGCGCCCGCCTCGCCGCGGATCAGGACCCGGGGCCGGGAGGCCAGCAGGGTGTCGATGCGCTGCGGCGCGCTGTCCATCAGGGGGCGGCCGGCCTGCGGGGGCTCGGTGGCCTTGGGCCTGGCCTCCAGGCTGAGGTAGGCGGTGTCGAGGTCCCATTCGGAGTCCCGCTTGTTCAGCTCGTCCAGGCCGAAGATCTTCGTCTTGCGGTACGAGGCGCCGATCGCCTCGGCGTACTCGTGCTCGTAGCGCTGGTCCTCCGGGGGGACGCCGGTGACCAGTTCGAGGGTGGTCACGGCGGCGAGCGTGGCGAACGCGGCGCGGAACCCCTCCGAGGCGAAGATTCCCCGCAGCGGCACGCACACCACCCGGCGGTGGCCGCGCCCGCGCGGGATCTCCTTGACCAGGCCGAGCAGGGTGGCCGCCGCGAAGAGCGGCGCTCCGGAAAGACCCGCGAGCGGCGAGCTGCCGTCCGCGCGCTCGGTGGCCGGGGGCCGGTGCAGCTCGCAGACCAGGTCGTCGCGCAGGCTGCCCGCGACCGGCAGGACGGTGCCCACGAACTGGTCGTAGTCGAGGTGGTGGTCCGCGCCGTAGCGCTGGATGTCGGGGAAGCCGATGATCTCGCAGCCGGGCAGCGACTGCGCGGTGTCGACGGTGCCGAGCCGCAGAAGACCGGGCAGCAGCTCCTCGTCGCTGTAGATCAGCGCGGCGTCCAACTCGGCGTCCTGCCACAGGACTTGGGCGGTCACCTCGCCGATCGCGGGATGCGTGAGCCGGACCGGCGGGGCGCCGACCAGGTTGTGCGCACAGGTCAGCACCAGCCACGGGGACACGATGACCCCGCTGCCCTGGTGCCCGTCGGACAGCACGGCCACGACCCGGTCGGCGGTCGTGGGCAGTGACGTACTCACCGCGGCCCGGCCCCGAAGCCGCCGCCGGGCCGGTCGTTGCCGACCTTCCAGGCGGCGCCGTCGGTGGCGGCGTGCGGCTTCAGGGTGAAGGACACCTTGTGCGTACGCCCCGTGCTGCGCCCGGCGTCGGCGCCCGCGTCCACCACCCAGGCCCGGACCTTGAGGCCGCCCTTGACTTCCATGCGCAGTTCGAGCGTGAACTCCATCTGGATGTCGCCGAGTTCGAAGACCAGCGGCTGCCCGGTGGCCCGGGCGGCGGCTTCGGTGAGCTGATCGCGTACGGACTCGATGGCGTC
This sequence comes from Streptomyces sp. NBC_00212, assembly GCF_045206365.1. Classification (NCBI taxonomy): domain Bacteria; kingdom Bacillati; phylum Actinomycetota; class Actinomycetes; order Kitasatosporales; family Streptomycetaceae; genus Streptomyces; species Streptomyces sp. NBC_00212. Next base: position 3,832,437 of record NZ_CP108115.1, on the reverse strand, counting down.
GGCCAGCTCGATCCCGTCGAACGCGTGCGTGCCGTCCTCGTGCGTGCCGTCGTCATGCGCGTCGTCGGTACGTCTGTCGCCGGTCATGGTGCGGCCCCCTCGCCTCGCCCCAATTCTGGCTCCGTGAACGGGAGTTGGGACAGAGGCGTGCGCCTGCGGCACTGGACCTTGGAATATTAGGTTGCTGCCTAATAGCCCTAGCGTCAGCGTCCTGCGGCATGAAGGCCGTAACCGAGCGGGACATCCGCGCATCGTTCATCAGCTGCTCCAAGGGCGAGCCCGCGCGCCCGGCCAGGCTCGCGGGACCTTGGTCCTGAAAGGGACGGGCTTGCGACCCGGTCGCGGTGACAAGGCGCACAGGGGGTTGCGCGCCTACTAGGCGGCTTAGGCGTTGTTGGCCGGGGATTCGCGGTATTCCCGTTCTGATCGTTACGGCTTTCGTTAGTAGATGGGCGGTTTGGGTGGCAATGGGGGTTTGGGTTACCAAGGTGGGGCGACCCGGTGTGCCGTTGTGCGTGCCGGGTCCTCGCACGCCGCCGGCCTCGTTCGGTGGCCGACCCTGTCGCCGTACGGAAGAGCTCCCGCATGCCCCAGCGCACCCCGTCCAAGCCCGCCCGCCCGTCCGCGTTCCGTCTGCGTGCCGCGGCCGTGACCGCCGTCGCCGCGATGGGGGGCGCCGCCCTCCTCGGCACGGGTGTCGCGGTCGCCGACGAGGTGAACGCGGCGCCGCTCGCGACCGCCTCCGCCACCACGAACGCGGTCGCCGAGCAGGCCAAGGCGCAGACGAAGGCCGCCGCGGTGAAGCAGGCCAAGGCCGCCTCCTGGGTGCACCCGGTCGCGCGCTACACGCTGAGCGCGAGCTTCGGCCTGGGCGGTTCGATGTGGGCGAGCAAGCACTCCGGGCAGGACTTCGCGGTGCCGAGCGGCACGCCCATCTCCGCCGCGCACGCCGGAACCGTCGTCAAGGCCGGCCCGGTCGGCGCCGGTGACGGCCCCGCGTACGGCAACGCGATCGTGATCCGGCACGCCGACAACACGTACTCGCAGTACGCCCACCTGTCGAAGATCAACGTACGGATCGGCCAGAGCGTGGCCACCGGCGAGCGGATCGCGCTGTCCGGCAACACCGGCAACTCCAGCGGCCCCCACCTGCACTTCGAGATCCGCAAGACGCCGAACTACGGCTCGGCCGTCAACCCGGTCGCGTTCCTGCGGACGGTGGGCGTGACCGTCTGACCGCCTATGAGCGGGTGTTGTGGTGGGCCTGGACGACCAGGTCGTTGGCGACTTCGAGGATGCTGGTGCGCTTCTCCTCGGGGTCGCCTTCCATGTCTTTGAGGACGAACATCCCGGCGTGCATCGAGAACAGCGCCGTGAAGCACCGGATGCGGTCGGCCATGGCGGAGTCCGGGTCCTTGAGCAGGTCGACCATCGCGTGCATCCGCTCCTTGAACATCTCGCCGATGCTCAGTTCGCGCATGGTCGCCTGGTTCTCCTGCATGAACCGGAACAGCGGCTCGGCCCCGATGAGGGCCTCGCTGTAGCGGCCCAGGATCTCCAGCTTCACGTCCAGCGTCTTCGGCTGCGTGCGGCCCCACTCGATCACCTCGTCCATGGGCCTGGTGAGGTCCTGGAAGAGGCTGATGATGATGTCTTCCTTGGTCTTGAAGTGGTAGTAGAGCGCGGCCTTCGTCACATCGAGCCGCTCGGCGATCTCGCGCAGCGAGGTCTTCTCGTACCCCTGCTCACCGAAGAGCTCCAGGGCAACGTCCTGGATCCGCTGGCGGGTGTTTCCTCTGGCCATGCCGCTCTCCCGAATGCGTACGGCCGCCGTCCCCCGGCGGCCGTGCCGTTTGTCATTTACTTACTTGACGCCCGGCAAGTTGGGGTCTACCTTCCCCAGTGTAGTGGTAACTAGCCGGGCGGCAAGTAAGTGCCTCACCCGGTGGACGGCAGGTTTCAGGGAGTTGGGGACGATGGCTACGGGGATACCGGAAGAAACGGCGGCCGAGGCGGGGGTGACCGACGGGCCACAGCCCCGCAGCGTCCGCGTCGTGCTGCTCGCGCTCATGATCGCGATGCTGCTCGCGATGCTGGACAACATGATCGTGAACACGGCGATGCCGACGATCGTGGGCGAACTCGGCGGGCTTGAGCACCTGTCCTGGGTGGTGACCGCGTACACCCTGGCCACCGCCGCGTCCACGCCGATCTGGGGCAAGCTCGGCGACATGTACGGGCGCAAGGGCGCCTTCCTCACCTCCATAGTGATCTTCCTGATCGGCTCCGCGCTCAGCGGCATGGCGCAGGACATGGCCCAGCTCATCGGCTTCCGCGCGATCCAGGGCCTCGGCGCCGGCGGTCTGATGGTCGGCGTCATGGCGATCATCGGTGACCTGATTCCGCCCCGGGACCGCGGCAAGTACCAGGGCATGATGGCCGGCGTCATGGCGCTCGCGATGATCGGCGGCCCGCTGGTCGGCGGCGCCATCACCGACCACCTCGGCTGGCGCTGGACGTTCTACATCAACATCCCGCTGGGCGCGGTCGCGCTCGCCATGGTCACCGCCGTACTACACCTGCCCAAGAAGCGGGCGCGCGGGCGGATCGACTACCTCGGCACGATCCTGCTGACCGTCGGCATCACCTCGATCGTCCTGGTCACCACGTGGGGCGGCTCGCAGTACTCCTGGGGCTCCGCGATCATCATGGAGCTCATCGCGCTCGGCGTGGCCTCGATCGTCGGCTTCCTCTTCGTCGAGACGAAGGCCGCCGAGCCGATCGTGCCGCTGCACATCTTCCGCAACCGCAACTTCTCGCTGATGTCCGGGATCGGCTTCCTCACCGGCTTCGTGATGTTCGGCGCGATGCTGTTCCTGCCGCTGTATCAGCAGTCCGTGCAGGGCGCCTCGGCCACCAACTCCGGTCTGCTGCTGCTTCCGATGCTGCTCTCGATGATGGTCGTCTCGCTCATCGCGGGCCGGGTCACCACCAACAGCGGCAAGTACAAGATCTTCCCGATCCTGGGCGGCGCGCTGGTCGTGGTCGGCCTGTTCCTGCTCTCCACGATGGACACCACCACGACCCGGCTCATGTCCGGCGTCTACATGGCGGTGCTCGGCGCGGGCATGGGCTTCCTGATGCAGATCACGATGCTGGTCGCGCAGAACAGCGTCGAGATGAAGGACATGGGCGTCGCCTCGTCCTCCACGACCCTCTTCCGTACGCTCGGCTCGTCCTTCGGCGTCTCGATCATGGGCGCGATCTTCACCAACCGGGTGGGCGACGAGATGACGCGCCGCCTCGGCTCGGCGGCCTCCTCGGGCGCGGGCAAGCTGGCCAACGCCCAGCTGGACCAGGCGAGCCTGGCGAAGCTGCCGGCTCCGGTGCGTGAGGCGTACCAGTACGCGGTGTCCTCCGGTACGCACGGGACGTTCCTGGTCGGTTCGATCATCGCGGTGGCCATGTTCGTGGCGGCCCTCTTCGTCAAGGAGGTCCCGCTGCGGGGCTCCGCCCCGGCCCCCGAGCCGGAGAAGTCCGCCCCGGCGGACGCGGCGGCCCTCTCGGAGCCGGTGGCTTAGTACGCCAACCCTGGGGCTCCGCCGTTGGGTTGGCGGGGCTCCGGGGGACCGTTCCGCCCCGGGTGGCCAGCAGGCCCCCGGGGCGGAGGCGTCACCGCGCCGTCTCCATCCGGCGGCGATGGCTCGGTGCCTCCGCTGCCACCGACAGGCCCAGCAGCAGCGCCGCCCCCGCCAGCACCGCCGAGACCGGGGCCCGGCCCGCCAGCGGGACCAGTGCCGCGATCAGCAGTGCCGTCGCCAGGCGGAGGCGTACCACCGGGTCACGTACGCCCGTGAAAGCCGCCCGTACATGCATGGTCAACAGTGTTGCCGTGGTTGGCTGTTGACGCTCCCCATACGAGGATCACGCTTCCCCGTACGCGTACGGACCACGTATACGCGTACCGACTACACCTGCCGCGCGTCCTTCGCCGGCGGCTGGACCGGGAAGCTGCCCGTGTTCGTCGGCGCGTGTTCCGGGAGCCAGAGCACCGCGATCGCGCCGCCCGTGCCCGGCGCGTGGGGCGCGCCCTCGGGGGCCACGTTGCGGAAGGTGAGCCGGGCGCCGAGCACCTTGGCCTGGCCCGCGGCGATCGTCAGGCCCAGGCCGTGCCCGTTGCCCGCCCGGTCGCTGGACCCCGTACGGAACCGGCTCGGCCCCTCGCGAAGCAGCGCCTCGGGGAAGCCGGAGCCATGGTCGCGGACCCGTACGACCCGGCCCTCGACGGTGACCTCCACCGGCCCCTCGCCGTGCTTGGCGGCGTTGCCGAGCAGGTTGCCCAGGATGCGTTCCAGGCGGCGCGGGTCGGTGGAGACCCACGACTCGTGGACGACCCGCACCTTCACCTCGGGGTCGAACACGGCGACCCGCCGGCTCACGAACTCGCCGAGCGCGATGTCCTGCAGCTCGGCCCGCTCGGAGGCGCTGTCGAGCCGGGCCACCTCCAGGACGTCCTCGACCAGCGTGCGCATGGCTTGCGCCCGGTTGCGCACCAGCTCGGTGGGGCGGCCGGGCGGCAGGAGTTCGGCGGCGGTGAGCAGCCCGGTGACCGGGGTGCGCAGCTCGTGCGCGATGTCCGCGGTGACCCGGCGCTCGGCCTCGATGCGCTCCTGCAGCGCGTCGGTGAGCGCGTCCACGGCGCGGGCGAGCTCGTCGGTCTCGTCGCGCACGACACCGCCGATGGCGTCCCGTACCCGTACCTCCGTGTTGCCCTCGGCGACCTTGCCCGCGGCGTCCGCCGCCTTGCGGAGCCTGCGCGAGATCTGGCCGCCGATGAGGATGCCGAGCGCGCAGCCGCCGAAGACGACCGCGACCGAGCCGATGACCAGGGCGCGGTCGAGGTCGGCCATCACGTTGGAGCTGCGGTCGGTGAAGGTGGAGTGCAGCGACAGCACGTCGCCGTTGCCCACGGGCACGGCGGCCCAGATGTCGGGCGGGCCGCTGTCGCGCTCCTGCACGGACGAGACCTTGCGGCCCTGCAGCGCCTTGGACTTCAGCACGGCCGGCAGCGCGGGGTCGTTCAGCTTGGTGCCGAAGCGGACCCGCTTGTTGCTGGTCTCGTAGTAGTTCTGCGCGAAGTTGAGCCGCTCCATCTGCACTTCGCGGGCGTTGTCGAGCATGGAGACGCGGGCCGCGTTGTGCACGACGAGGCTCAGCGCCATCACGGTGAGCGCGCCGACCGCGGTGATCGCGATGCTGATCTTCCAGCGGACGCCGGTCCGCAGGGCCGGCCACCTCATGCGACGTGCTCCTGTTCGGCTTCGGCGCGGGTACGGGGGCCGGGCCCCGGGAGATCCCGGAGCCCGCGGCGGCCGGCCTGCGGCGCGGGGCGCCTCACTTGCCCATCACGCCTTCAACTTGTAGCCGAAGCCACGGACGGTCTCGATCCGGTCCTGCCCGATCTTGGTGCGCAGCCGCTGGACGTGGACGTCCACGACCCGGGTGTCACCGCCCCAGCCGTAGTCCCAGACCCGCTCAAGGAGCTTGTCGCGGGACAGTACGGTGCCGGGCGCCGAGGAGAATTCGAGCAGCAGCCGCATCTCGGTCGGGGTCAGCGCGACGGTCTCGCCGCCCTTGCGGACCTCCATGCCCTCGGTGTCGATCTCGATGTCGCCGAAGGCGAGCACCCCGCGCTCGGGCGCCTCCTCGGGCGTCTCGGTGGCGGCACCGGGCCCGCCCGCGTGCCCGAAGCGGCGCAGCACCGCGCGGATCCGGGCGACCAGGACGGCGCCGTCGAACGGCTTGGTGACGTAGTCGTCCGCGCCGGCCTCCAGGCCGAGGACGACGTCGATGGAGTCGGCCCGCGCGGACAGCATGATGACCGGCACGGTCGACTCGTCGCGGATCCGGCGGCACAGGCTGACGCCGTCGAGGCCCGGCAGCATCACGTCGAGCAGGGCGATGTCCGGCCGGTCGGCGCGGAACGCCTCCAGTCCGGAGAGCCCGTCGGGCATGGCGGTCACGGTGAAGCCGTCCCGCTCAAGGGCGAGCTGGGTGGCTTCACGGATGACGTCGTCGTCCTCGACGAACAGAACATGGGTTTCGGCCATCGCGCTGCTCTCTCAGTTCTCCGGCGGTCTCTTCCGACGCCCGGCCGTCGTGCTGGGGCCGGGCGCAGTACCAGTCTGCGGCATGCCCACGGCGACGCTTGCCGACCCGGGCGGCCGGGTCAGGGGGTGGCGGGCACGGGGGCGGCGGTCTCGTTGCCGGCGACCGCCTTGCTGTAGTCGTTCTCCACCTGGTCCTGCTGGGCGAATTTACCGCCCGAACCGCCCGAACCGGCCGCCCAGTGGTAGGTCGTCACGACCTCGCTGGACGCGAACGCCGGCTTGTCACCGGCCGCGTACTGCTGCCGGGTCACCACCAGGTCGCCCCGGTCGATCTCGGCGTACACGGGCGTCTCCTCGGCGGTGAAGACGTTGTCGTACGAGGCGCCCGATGCGCGGTACACATACGCGCCGAGGCCGACGGCGTCCGCGCAGTTCATGACATTCACGACGACGTCCTGGCCGGTCGCGCCGGTCAGGTGCCCGTACGTCACGTCGATCGGGTACTCGTCCTTGGTGCAGGGCTTGAGCTGGGCCTTGACCCGGGCGCTGACCTTCGGGTCGGCCTTGAGCAGCTTCACCGGGTCGACCTTGGTGAACGGCGCCGGGCTGGTCGCGCTCGGCGACGGCGTGGCGTGGGCGACCTTGTCGGACTTCGGGGCCTCGCCCTCGTCCCGGGTGCCGGTGCCGCCGGTGGAGCAGCCGGCCATGAGCAGCCCGAGGGCGGAGAGCCCGGCCAGTGCCGTGGTCCCCGCCGTCAAAGCGCCCCCGCTGTGCCTGCTCAGGCCGCGCACCGCTCCCGCCCCTTTACCTCGCCCGTGTAACCGCGCTCCAGCGCACGGAAGTCCAGCTCGCGGCTCTCCAGCTCCTGGCGGAGCCGGGCCAGCGCCCGGTGCAGCGTGCTCTTGACCGTGCCGGCCGACATGCCGAGGGCCGCGGCCGTCTCCTCGGTGCTCATCTGCTCCCAGTGTCGCAGCACGACGACGCTGCGCTGCTTGGGGGCCAGGACCTTCAGGACGTCCATGAGCAGGGCGCGGTCGGCGCGCTGCTCGGAGCCGTCCTCGACGCGGGCGTCGGGCAGCTGCTCGGTCGGGACCTCTTCGAGCTTGCGGGCCCGCCACCACTCGGTCCGGGTGTTGATCATGACCCGGCGCAGGTACGCGTCGGCGAGCGTCTTGTCGGCGATGCCGTCCCAGCGGCCGTAGGTGCGGGCCAGCGCGGTCTGCAGCAGGTCCTGCGCGTCCACGGGGTCCGGAACGAGCCGCCGGGCACTCCGAAGAAGCGCGTCCTGCCGGGTGCGTACGTACTCCTCGAACTCAAGCACCTCGCCCTGCGCCATACCCAACCGCCTCCGTCGTCCCCGTGAGCTGGTCCCGCTCGTCCTGCTGGTCGCTTACGTCAATGAAGCTACGGAGGACTTGTCACGGGGCTGTGCGGAGCAGCCGTCGGCAGACGCACGGAGAGCCATCGGTTGTGTAACAGCCGAGGTTTACCGCCGTTTTCCAGGGGTAACGCCGCTCTTTCGGGCGTTACGGACACAGTCGGGCAGGACGGCGGCCGGGGTGGTCGTCGCCGCGATCACGGCTCCGGTCACGACTGCGGCAGGCGGTAGAAGCCGTCTTCGAGCGGCTCCACGAGACCGTCCGCGACGAGCCCGTCGAGCGCCCGGGCCCGCTGCACCGGCTCGTGCCACACCGCGTCGAGCGCCGACTGCGGTACGGAGCCGGTGGCATCGCGCAGCACCGCGAGGAGCCGGCCGCGCACCTGACGGTCGGTGCCCGCATACGTCTGGCCGCGCCGGGCGGGGCCCTCGTGCGCGGGCTTTCCGGCGAGCCGCCAGGCGCACTGCGCGGCGATCGGGCAGCGCAGGCACGTCTCGTTCTTCGCCGTGCAGACCAGCGCGCCGAGCTCCATGGAGGCGGCCGCCCAGCGAGCCGCGGTTGCCTCGTCCTCGGGCAGCAGCGCGCGGGCCAGGCGCCGCTCGGCCGCGGTGGTCGCGGTCGGCGGGTACTGGACGCCGGTGACGGCGCGGGCGAACACCCGGCGCACGTTGGTGTCCAGGACCGCGTGCCGCTGCCCGTACGCGAACGAGGCGACGGCGGCCGCCGTGTACTCGCCGATGCCGGGCAGCGAGAGCAGCTGCCCGTGATCCGCCGGTACGTCGCCGCCGTGCCGTTCCGTTATGGCGAGAGCCGCGCCGTGCAGCCGCAGCGCCCGGCGCGGATAGCCGAGCCGGCCCCAGGCGCGGACGGCCTCGCCGGGTGCTTCGGCGGCCAGGTCGGCCGGGCGCGGCCAGCGCGCCAGCCACTGCTCGTACACCGGGAGCACCCGGCTGACCGGGGTCTGCTGGAGCATGAACTCGCTGACCATCACGCCCCAGGCGCCCGCTTCGGGGCGCCGCCAGGGCAGGTCGCGGGCGTGCTCGCCGAACCATCCGATGACGGATTCGTGCAGGACGGCGGGCTCGGTCGGCGGGTTCGTGGCGTTCTTCTCGTTCATGGGCATGCTGGGCACGGTCGGCATCGTCGGCAGAATGTTCATCGCAGAGCCGATCCTGGCACGTTCGGCCCCCGATGGGGGCGCGCAAAGGCGCTCAGCGGCGTGCGTGCTGCCTGGCGTGCACGCGTGCGCCGGGTCCGGCGAACCAGGAGACCGCCGCGACGTCGCTCGTACGCATCGACTCGGCCAGCGACCGCACCGGCCGGGTGCCCGCCTTCACGACGAGCAGCGCGACCAGGGTGCCCAGCACCAGGCCGACCGCCACGTCGTGCGGGTAGTGCACCCCGACGAAGACCCGCGAGAAGGCCATCGCGAGCGCCATCGGCACGGTGAGCAGCCAGATCCGTGACCAGGCCAGCGCGAGCGCGACGGCCGCGGCGCCCGCGATGGTGGCGTGGTTGGACGGGAACGACCAGTCGCCGTTGGCGGGGCAGGCGATCAGCGAGGTCGCCGCGCCCGCCACCGCCCGGCAGGGCCGTTCCTCGTCGATCAGCGACTTGATCACCTCGCTGCACACATAGGCGACCGCCGTCGCGACGGGCGCGAGCAGGGCGAGGGCGAACGACGTCGTGTCCCGGCGGCGGGCCCGCCACCAGGCGCAGACGAACAGCACGCCGAACAGGAGCAGGCCGAGCTCCGTCCAGACCTCGACGAAGCTCTGCACCCAGGACGGCATGTCGTGGGCGAAGTCGGTGATGTTGCGGTAGAGCTCACTATCCATGGTGACGGACAGTATGAATCATGAATGGGGGGCGACCACGAGCCGGCCGCAAGGCGGCGCCCAGACTGCGGAGGCACCCGCTCCGGAATGATGATCCGGAAAACTTGGGCACAGTGGCGGCGGGTGGGGCGGGAGTTGCCCCCGATCTCTCGTAAGGTTCGGTGCGTGGGATCTCTGCGCAATCCGGTCGGGCCGCTTCCCTCCTCCATCTATTGGCGACGGAGGGCAGTCGCGCTGTCCTTGATCGCGCTGCTCTCGCTCCTCGTCCTATGGGTCGTCACTTCCGGTGGCGGCAAGGGGAACAAGAGCGGCGGCAACGACAAGGGCCCGGACCCCACGCAGTCGATCACGCCGGGCCCTTCGGGCTCCGGCCCCGCGATCAGCACGGCACCGGGTGGCCGCGACGAGTCCAGCGGCTCGGGAGGCTCGGGCGGCTCGTCCGGTTCCGGAGGTTCGGGCGGCTCCAACTCCAGCTCTGGTGGTACGAGTACGGGCTCGGGCGGCTCAGGCGGCTCCAACTCCGGCTCCGGCGGCGGGAGTTCGGTCGGTGGGGGCGACACGGGCCGTCAGGTCCCGGCCGACTCCGGCCTGCCGACCTGCGCGCCGGGCTCGCTGACCCTGATCCTGCGCAGCACCAAGACGTCGTTCGCACCGGGGGAGAAGCCGCGCCTCGAAGTCGTCGTCAAGAACAACTCGGACTCCACGTGCAAGGCGGACCTGGGGCCGAAGGGGGCGGTGGTGACGGTGACGTCCACCGGGAACGACCGGGTGTGGTCCACGGAAGACTGCCCGTCGGGTGACGCGGACGTCTTCTTCCAGGTGCCGGGCAGCTCCGCGATCACCCACACCGTGGAGTGGAACCGCACGCAGTCCGCGCCGGGCTGTGCGACGCCGGGGGCGGGGGTGGTGAGCCCCGGCACGTACCTGGTAGAGGCCCACTTCCCGGGCCTCCCAGTGGCCAGGGCATCATTCGCCCTGGCCCAGGACTAACGCCGGGACTCCGCCCCAAACCCGGTTGAGCCCCCACCCCGCCCCTTCCCGCTGTGACACTCGGCGGCTCCGCCGCGTGGCCTCCGGGGGCGGGCTGGCCCTGGGCCGGGGTGCGCTGGGGCTCTGCCCCAGACCCCGGAGGCCCCACCCCGCCCCTTCCCTAGACCCGCCGGGGGTTGAAGGACCCCTGGGGCTCCGCCCCAGACCCCGTTCGCGCCTTGAGGGCGCTCGTCCTCAAACGCCGGACGGGCTGAAATGCCCCGATGCGGGCCAGGATCAGCCCTGCTAGGGGCGCGGGGCTGTGACATTGTGCGGCTCCGCCGCGCGGGCGCGACCAGCAGTACTGGGTGCCCTACAGGGGCGCGGGGAACTGCGCGACCAGCCACGAACGACCCGCAGCCGAAAACCGTCCGCACAGGTAGCCCCTCCGGCGTTTGAGGAGGGGGGTTTGGGGCGGAGCCCCAAGGGGCGGCCTTCTCGGTGTCCTGCACGGGCGGGTCAGTGGGGAGGCGTGCCGGGGTTGGGGGCGGAGCCCCAGGAGGGGCCGGGCCTGCCAACGCTGCGCTTACGGGTGGGCGGGTGGGCGGGTGGGAAAACCCTGCCCCCTCGCCCCAACTACACGTACCGCTCCAGAATCGAGCTCTCCGCCAGCCGCGACAGCCCCTCGCGCACGCTCCGGGCCCGCGCCTCTCCGACGCCGTCGACCGTCTGGAGGTCGTCCACCGAGGCGGCCAGCAGTTTCTGCAGGCCGCCGAAATGTTCGACGAGGCGCTCGATGATCGCGCCCGGCAGGCGCGGCACCTTCGCCAAAAGGCGATAGCCCCGCGGGGACACCGCCGAGTCCAGCGTCTCGGGGGAGCCGCTGTAGCCCAACGCCCTTGCCACTATGGGCAGTTCGAGCAGCTCCGCATGCGTGAGGTCGTTGAGCTCGCGCAGCGCCTCGTCGACCGTGCGGGAGCGCTTGGCGGTGGGCTCGGGCACGTAGTCCCGTACGACCAGCTCCCGCTCGGGCTCGACCCCCGCGATCAGCTCGTCCAGTTGCAGGGACAGCAACCGGCCGTCCGTGCCCAGCTCCACCACGTACTCGGCGATCTCCGTCGCGATGCGGCGCACCATCTCCAGGCGCTGGGCCACCGCCGTCACGTCCCGGACCGTCACCAGGTCCTCGATCTCCAGGGCGGAGAGGGTGCCGGCCACCTCGTCCAGGCGGAGCTTGTAGCGCTCAAGGGTCGCCAGCGCCTGGTTCGCGCGGGACAGGATCGCCGCCGACTCCTCCAGGACCCGCCGCTCCCCGTTCACGTACAGCGCGATCAGGCACATGGACTGCGAGACCGAGACGACCGGGAAGTTGCACTGCTTCGAGACGCGGTCCGCCGTGCGGTGGCGGGTGCCGGTCTCCTCGGTGGGGATCCCCGCGTCCGGCACGAGCTGGACACCGGCCCGGTGGATCTTGGTGATGTCCTTGTCGAGGACCAGCGCGCCGTCGAGCTTGCACAGCTCGCGCAGCCGCGTCGCGGCGAACTCGACGTCCAGGACGAAGCCGCCCGTGCACATCGAGTCGACGGTCTTGTCGAGGCCGAGCACGATCAGACCGCCCGTGTTGCCGCGCAGGATGCGCTCCAGGCCGTCGCGGAGCGCGGTGCCGGGCGCGACGGCGCTCAGCGCGGCGCGCATCAGTGCTTCGTTACCGGAGCCTGTGCCGGACTTTCCGGGTGCTGATGCCCGGTCGTTGGCTGCCACTGCACTCCTCCGGTGTTGCTCATACGGCGCGTACTGCTCGCGTACTGCTCGTACGGACGGGCGAGACCAGGGCAAAGTCTACCGGCGCGGCTACTCCTCCCGTGGGGCCTGTGCGCGACGCCCGCGCGGGAGCACCCGCAGCGCGTCACCCATGTCGGCGACTTCCGTGACCTTCATACCGGCCGGGACCTTGCCCGGGTCGGTCGGCACAAGCGCGTGGGTGAAGCCCAGGCGGTGGGCCTCGGCCAGTCTGCGCTGCACGCCCGTGACCCGTCTGACCTCGCCCGCGAGGCCCACCTCGCCGATCGCGACCAGGTTCTTGGGCAGCGGAGTGTCGCTGGCGGCCGAGGCGAGGGCCAGCGCGATCGCCAGATCGGCCGCGGGCTCGGAGAGCTTCACCCCGCCCACCGTCGCGCTGTAGATGTCGCGCTTGCCGAGAGCGGTGATCCGGCCCCGCTGTTCGAGCACCGCGAGCATCATCGAGACGCGGGAGGTCTCAAGGCCCGAGGTGGTGCGGCGCGGGGAGGGGATCTGGGAGTCGACGGTGAGCGCCTGGACCTCGGCCACCAGGGGCCGGCGGCCCTCCAGGGTGACCGTCAGACAGGTGCCGGGCACCGCCACGTCGCGCCGGGTGAGGAACAGGCCGCTGGGGTCGGCGAGTCCGGTGATGCCCTCGTCGTGCAGCTCGAAGCAGCCGACCTCGTCCGTCGCCCCGTAGCGGTTCTTGATGCCCCGCACGAGACGCAGACGCGCGTGCCGGTCGCCCTCGAAGGAGAGCACCACGTCCACCAGGTGCTCCAGGAGGCGGGGGCCGGCGATCGCGCCGTCCTTGGTGACGTGGCCGACCAGGAGCGTGGACATGCCGCGTTCCTTGGAGGCGCGGATCAGCGCGCCCGCGACCTCGCGGACCTGGGCCATGCCGCCGGGGGCGCCGTCGATCTCGGGGGATGCGACGGTCTGTACGGAGTCGAGGACGAGCAGGGACGGCTTCACCGCGTCGAGGTGGCCGAGGACGGCGGACAGGTCGGTCTCGGCCGCCAGGTACAGATGGTCGTTGAGCGCCTTGATGCGGTCGGCGCGCAGCCGGACCTGGCTCGCCGACTCCTCGCCCGTGATGTAGAGCGTGCGGTGGTCGTCGGTGGCCGCCTTGGCCGCGACGTCCAGGAGCAGCGTGGACTTGCCGACGCCGGGCTCGCCCGCGAGCAGCACCACCGCGCCCGGCACGAGACCGCCGCCGAGCACCCGGTCGAGCTCGTCCACCCCGGTGGTGCGGGCGGTCGCCTGGCGGCCGTCCACCTGGCCGATGGGCAGCGCGGCCGTGGAGACCCGGCCCGCGGCCGTGGTGCGCACCGCGGGCGCGCCGTACTCCTCGACCGTCCCCCAGGCCTGGCACTCGGGGCAACGGCCGAGCCACTTGGCGGTCGTCCAGCCGCATTCGGTGCAGCGGTAGGACGGTCGGTCCTTCGCGGATTTCGTACGGGCAGCCATGGCGTCACCGTATAGGGGGCCACTGACAATCCCGCACGGGCCGGGGAAGCGGGCCCCTGGGCCGGGCCCCTGGGCACGGCCGGTTTTCCGCGCCCCGCCGTTCGGGTGGACGCGGCCGGGCGCGCGTCGCCCTGACTGGTTGAGTCCGTTTGCACAGTGCGTAGCTGGTCTGCCATGGAATGCCATGGAATTCCCGATTCCTGTCCCCTTTTGAGGGATACGTTCACCCGTAAGGATTAAATGTGCTCAACCGGTACGAAGAAGTCGTGATGCTCCGCCTACGGTCGCTCGCGTGACGAGCAGCAGACCGGATCAACCAGCGCACAACACCGGCGCACACCGGGCGCAGAGCCGTGCGCCCCGTACGTTGGCCCAGCGCCCGCCCGCGCGTTACGAGGCCTACCTGGACGGCCTGTTCACGTACTGCCTGTCCGTCCTGTGCGACCACGACGAGGCGACCGCCGCCCTCGGCGACATACTCGCCGTCTCCGAGCGCCAGCACGCGCGGTGCCCCTCGGCCGAGGCCGAACGCAAGGCGTGGCTGTACGCGCTCGCCCGCTGGGCCTGTCTGCGCAAGCTGGCCGAGCGCAAGAGGAACCGGCAGGGCGCCCACACCGGACGCACCGCCGAAGAGGCCCCCGCCGTAGCGGTGTCCGAGGAGGAGCAGGAGCGGCGCCGGCGTGAACTCGCCCTGCTCGCCTGGCCCGAGGCCGCCGGCACCACCCCCGAACAGCGCGAGGCCCTCGAACTCGCGGTCCGCCACCAGCTCGGCGCCCGCGAGGTCGCCTCGGTGCTCGGCATGAACTACCCGGCCGCGCGCGAACTGCTCGCCGCGGGCGCCTGCGAGGTCGAGCGGACCCGCGCGGCGCTCGCCGTCGTCGAGATGGGCGGCTGCCCCGCGGTCGCCCAACTCACCGGTGACCACCAGGTGCTGCTCTCGGCGGCGCTGCGCCGCGAACTGGTCAGGCACGTCGACGACTGCCCCCGCTGCCGCCGCGCCGCCGAGCGCACGGGAGCGTCCGGACCCTGGCCCGGGGCGACCGTCACCCCGGCCGCGCTGCCGCTGGCCGAGGCGCCGCGGGCCGCGGCCCAGGCCGCGATGCTGCACGTGCCGAGGGCGCGCGGTGGGGCCCCGCGCTTCGACCGCGCCGGGTTCCCGATGGACCCGAAGGACCGGGCCGCCCGGCGCGACCGGCTGCGGGCCAGGGCCGTGACCACCACCGTCGTCGCGACCGTCGTCGCGGCCCCCGTCTTCGCGCTCTGGGCCGCCTACCGCGGCGCCCCCGCGACCGGCGAGCCGGAGGGCGGCGCCAAGGTCACCGCCAGCGAGGCCGACAGCCCGGGCGGACTGAGCGGGCATCCGTACGACCGCTACGAGAACGCGGGCAACGCGCGCAGCGAGCCCGACACCCGGTTCACCGCGGGCAGCCGCGCCCCCGACGTGTCCGTCGAGGTCATCAGCCCCACGACCGCCCCGGCGGGCCCCGCCCGGCTCGCGGTCTCGGCGAGTTCGGCCGGCGACACGACCGTGCTCACGCTCACCTCCACCGGCGGCGCACCCGTCGACTGGTCGCTGCGCAGCCACGCCCGCTGGCTCACCTTCAGCCAGAGCGCGGGCAGGCTCGCGCCAGGCCAGAGCGTCACCGTGTACATCCGGGTCGACCACGCCGAGGAGCCGCACCACGCGTGGTCGGCACGGGTCGAGGTGGCGCCTTCGGGCGCGGCGGTACGCATCGCGGGCGACGGCACGCCCATCGCGACGCCGTCCTCGCCCGACCCCGGCACCACGGGCCACCCCGGCCCGGGCGGATCCAGCGCGCCCGCCTCGACGCCGCCGACGCAGAGCCCGAGCAGCCCGACGCCCACGCCCACCCCGACGCCGCCGAGCCAGAGCCCCACCCCGACGGCGACGCCCACACCCACGCAGACGCCGCCGTCTTCGACCCCGAGTGGCTAGCAACTGCCGTACGGGATAAGGGAGTTACCGCTTCGGATCGGCCGGGTGCGGGGCGACCAGGGGGAGCTGCGAGGCGAGCCGCGCCTCGCACTGCTCGACGAGGACGGCGTACGCCTCCTCGCCCATCAGCTCGGTCAGCTCCGGCTTGTACGTCACGTACACGGGCTCGCCCGCGCCGTGCGCGGAGGTCGCCGAGGTGCACCACCAGTGCAGGTCGTGGCCGCCGGGGCCCCAGCCGCGGCGGTCGTACTCGCCGATCGAGATCTGCAACACCTTGGTGTCGTCGGGCCGCTCGATCCAGTCGTACGTCCGGCGCACCGGCAGCTGCCAGCAGACGTCCGGCTTGGTCTCAAGGGGCTCCTTGCCCTCTTTCAGGGCGAGGATGTGCAGCGAGCAGCCGGCGCCGCCCGCGAAGCCCGGCCGGTTCTGGAAGATGCACGAGCCGTTCCAGCGGCGGGTCTGGCGGTCGCCGTCCTCGTCGGTCTGGATCCAGCCCGACTCGGTGCCGACGTCGTGGAACTGCCACAGCTCCGGGGTGAGCCGCGCCACGTGCCCGGCCACCCGCTTCTCGTCGTCCTTGTCGGAGAAGTGGGCGCCAAGCGTGCAGCAGCCGTCGTCGGCCCGGCCCGCCTCGATGCCCTGGCAGCCGCTGCCGAAGATGCAGGTCCACCGCGAGGTGAGCCAGGTCAGGTCACAGCGGAAGACCTGCTCGTCGTCGGCGGGGTCGGGGAACTCGACCCAGGCGCGCGGGAAGTCGATCCCCTGCTCGTCCTGAGCCTTGTTCGCGGGGTTCTTCGGGGCCTTGGCTTTGCCCGGCTTCGCCTTTTTCGTCTTTGGCACACCTCAAGCGTATGTCCGAGGCCATGTCCGGACGCGCAGTAGCGTTCAGTCCATGAGACTCGGAGTCCTCGATGTGGGGTCGAACACGGTTCATCTGCTGGTGGTGGACGCGCACGCCGGTGCCGCGCCGCTGCCCGCGCACTCGCACAAGGCCGAGCTGCGGCTCGCCGAACTCCTCGACGAGGACGGTGCGATCGGACCGGAAGGCATCGACCGCCTCGTCGCCACGATCAGTGGCGCGCTGCTCTCGGCCGAGGACAAGGGTGTCCAGGAACTGCTCCCCTTCGCCACGTCCGCGGTGCGCGAGGCCAGCAATGTGGACGAGGTGATCGCCCGGGTCCGCGCCGAGACCGGGGTCGATCTGGTGGTGCTCTCCGGCGAGGAGGAGGCGCGCCTCACCTTTCTCGCGGCGCGCCGCTGGTACGGCTGGTCGGCCGGGAAGCTGCTGCTCCTCGACATCGGGGGCGGCTCCCTGGAAGTCGCGTACGGCATCGACGAGGAGCCGGACGCGGCGGTCTCGCTGCCGCTGGGAGCCGGGCGGCTGACCGCGGGCTGGCTGCCGGGCGACCCGCCGGACCCGTCCGACGTACGGGCCCTTCGCCGTCATGTGAGGGCCCAAATCGCCGAAACCGTAGGGGAGTTCACCCGCTCGGGGCGGCCCGATCACGTGGTCGCCACGTCGAAGACGTTCAAGCAGCTTGCGCGGATCGCGGGGGCCGCACGGTCGAGCGAGGGTGCCTACGTCCAGCGCACTCTGAGTCGTAAATCACTGGAGGAGTGGGTGCCCAAGCTCGCCGCCATGACGACCGAACAGCGCACCACGCTGCCCGGCGTCTCGGAGGGCCGGGCGCCGCAGCTGCTCGCGGGGGCGCTCGTCGCCGAGGGTGCGATGGACCTGTTCGCCGTCGATGAGCTGGAGGTCTGTCCCTGGGCGCTGCGCGAGGGCGTGATCCTGCGCCACCTCGACCACCTGCCGGTGGGCTGACGGAGCGAAGGGGAGAGCCGGACCCGGAGTTACCGGCGAGTGTGACGTTCGTCGGGCTCGCCGGACCGCCTCCCCCCTCGGCGGTGGCGGCCCGTACCCTGTCTGCGTGGCAGAACCAGTGGTGCGCATCCCGGATGCGAAGGTCGCCCTGTCCACGGCCTCGGTCTATCCGGAGTCGACGGCAACGGCCTTCGAGATCGCCGCGCGCCTGGGCTACGACGGCGTCGAGGTCATGGTCTGGACCGACCCCGTGAGCCAGGACATCGAAGCCCTGCGGCGGCTCTCCGACTACCACCAGGTGCCGATCCTGGCCGTCCACGCGCCGTGTCTCCTGATCACGCAGCGGGTCTGGTCCACCGATCCGTGGGCGAAGCTTCAGCGGGCGCGGGCGGCGGCGGAGAAGCTCGGCGCGTCGGCGGTGGTGGTCCATCCGCCCTTCCGCTGGCAGCGCCAGTACTCCCGCGACTTCGTGAACGGCATCTGGCGGATGGCGGACGAGACCGACGTCAGATTCGCCGTAGAGAACATGTACCCGTGGCGCTACCGGGACCGCGAGATGCTGGCGTACGCGCCCGACTGGGACGTGACGAAGGACGACTACCGGCACTTCACGGTCGACCTCTCGCACGCCGCGACCTCCCGCACGGACGCGATGGCCATGGTCGACCGGATGGGCGACCGGCTCGCCCACGTCCACCTCGCGGACGGGCGCGGCTCGGCGAAGGACGAGCACCTGGTGCCGGGCCGCGGTACGCAACCCTGCGCGGAACTCCTGGAGCGCCTCGCCCTGACCGGGTTCGACGGGCACGTCGTCATCGAGGTCAACACCCGGCGGGCGATGTCCGCCGCCGAGCGCGAGGCCGACCTCGCCGAAGCCCTCGCCTTCACCCGGCTGCACCTGGCGTCCGCGCCGGCCCGCCGCGCATGACGGACTCCGGGGGCGGTACGGGGCCGGCCGCCCCGCGCCGGCGCGGCCGGCCTCCGCGGGCCGCCGCCGAAACGGGCCCCGGCACCCGCGAGCGCATCCTCGCCGCCGCGCGCACGGAATTCTCGGACCGGGGCTACGACAAGACATCGATGCGGGGCATCGCCAAGGCGGCGGGGGTGGACGCGGCGCTGGTCCACCACTACTTCGGCACCAAGGACGAGGTGTTCGCGGCGGCCATCGAGGTCGACTTCGAACCGGCGCTGACCGTGGACGCGGTCCTCGGCGACTCCCTCGACGGCGTCGGCGAACGCCTGGCCCGCCACTTCCTGGCCATCTGGGAGAACCCGGCGACCCGCACCCCTTTGATCGCCGTGATCCGCTCGGCCCTCACGCACGACGCGGCGGCGAAGGTGCTGCGGGGCTTCGTCCTGCGCCGCCTGCTGGAGCGGGTGGCGGGGGACCTCCAGGTCCCCGACCCCCGCTTCCGCGCGGAGCTGGCGGCGTCGCACATGATGGGGATCGTGATCATGCGGTACGTCCTGGAAGTGGAGCCGCTGGCCTCGGCGCCGGCGGAGCGGATCGTGGAGATGGTGGCTCCGACCCTGCAGAGGTATCTGACGGACCCGGGGTGAGAACCCGGCCTCTCCGGCGTTTGAGGAGCGGGGTCCGGGGCGGAGCCCCAGCGGCCCACCCCCGCCCGGGACGGGGGTCAAATAGCGAGCCACGCGTCCCGCCATCCGGACACCCTGTCCAAATCTTGGAGCCGCGGCGTAGGCTCACAGACAGCCCACCCTGTCTGAAGGAGACGAGCGACGATGCCCGAGCTGAGGTCCCGCACAGTCACCCACGGCCGCAACATGGCGGGCGCCCGCGCCCTTATGCGGGCCTCCGGTGTAGCGAGCGAGGACATCGGCAAGCCGATCATCGCCGTGGCGAACAGCTTCACCGAGTTCGTGCCGGGCCACACCCACCTCGCCCCGGTCGGCCGCATCGTCAGCGAGGCGATCCTGGCCGCCGGCGCCGTCCCCCGCGAGTTCAACACCATCGCCGTGGACGACGGCATCGCAATGGGGCACGGCGGCATGCTCTACAGCCTCCCCTCCCGCGACCTCATCGCGGACAGCGTGGAGTACATGGTCGAGGCGCACTGTGCCGACGCCCTGATCTGCATCTCCAACTGCGACAAGATCACCCCCGGCATGCTGATGGCGGCGCTCCGCCTCAACATCCCCACCGTCTTCGTCTCCGGCGGCCCGATGGAGTCCGGCAAGGCGACCCTGGTCGACGGCACGGTCCGCACGCTCGACCTGGTCGACGCGATCTCGGACGCGGTGAACGACAAGATCTCCGACGAGGACATCCTCCGCATCGAGGAGAACGCCTGTCCCACCTGCGGCTCCTGCTCCGGCATGTTCACCGCCAACTCGATGAACTGCCTGACCGAGGCGATCGGACTCTCCCTCCCCGGCAACGGCTCGGTCCTGGCGACCCACACCGCCCGCCGCGCCCTGTACGAGAACGCGGCCCGCACGGTCGTGGAGATCACCAAGCGGCACTACGAGGACGACGACCACTCCGTCCTGCCCCGCTCCATCGCGACCCGCGCCGCGTTCGAGAACGCGATGGCGCTCGACATCGCCATGGGCGGCTCCACCAACACGATCCTGCACCTGCTCGCCGCCGCCCAGGAGGCCGAGCTCGACTACGGCCTCAGCGACATGGACGCCGTCAGCCGCCGCGTCCCGTGCCTGGCCAAGGTCGCCCCGAACGTCGCCAAGAACCGCACGTACTACATGGAGGACGTGCACCGCGCCGGCGGCATCCCCGCGATCCTCGGCGAGCTGTACCGCGCGGGCCTGCTCAACGAGGACGTGCACACCGTCCACTCCCGCTCCATCAAGGAGTGGCTGGACGTCTGGGACGTGCGCGGCGGCTCCCCGTCCGACGAAGCGGTCGAGCTGTGGCACGCGGCCCCGGGCTGCGTCCGCTCGGCCACCGCGTTCTCGCAGTCCGAGCGCTGGGACACCCTGGACACCGACGCGGCCGAGGGCTGCATCCGGGACGCGGTGCACGCGTACAGCAAGGACGGCGGCCTCGCGGTCCTGCACGGCAACCTCGCCGAGGACGGCTGCGTCGTGAAGACGGCCGGCGTCGACGAGTCGATCTGGACCTTCGAGGGCCCGGCCGTCGTCTGCGAGTCGCAGGACGAGGCCGTCGACAAGATCCTCCGCAAGGAGATCACGCACGGCGACGTCGTCGTGATCCGTTACGAAGGCCCCAAGGGCGGCCCCGGCATGCAGGAGATGCTCTACCCCACTTCCTTCCTCAAGGGCCGGGGCCTCGGCAAGACCTGCGCGCTGATCACCGACGGCCGCTTCTCCGGCGGCACCTCGGGCCTGTCCATCGGCCACGCCTCGCCCGAGGCGGCGTCCGGCGGCACGATCGCGCTGGTCGAGGACGGCGACCGCATCCGGATCGACATCCCCAACCGTACGATCGAACTCCTCGTCCCCGAGGCCGAGTTGGCGACCCGTCGGGACGCGCTGGGCGGCGTGTACGCGCCGAAGAACCGCGAGCGCAAGGTCTCGGCCGCGCTGCGCGCCTACGCGGCGATGGCGACCAGCGCGGACCGGGGCGCGGTGCGCGACGTCTCGAAGCTGGGCTGACGCCACATCAGGTGACGTGCGAGCGCTGGGCTGACGCCGCATCGGCAGTGAGCCCAGCGGGTCGCCAACTAGCGAATCCAGCAGGTCATCAACAGGTCACCAACTGGCGGATCCAGCAGGTCATCAACAGGTCACCAACTGGCGGATCCAGCAGGTCACCAACTGGCGACGTCCCCCGGATCGACCCCGAACACCGACCCGTCGGGGGAGGCGGCATACACCCGCCCCCCGGCGGCGAGCGGCGCCGGGAGGGCGGGCGTGAAGGTGTAACGCCCGTTGTTCATACGGGGGTTGGTCTGGCCCGCGAGCACGCCCTTGCCCGCGTCGAAGGCGAGCAGTCGCCCGTCCGCGCCGGTCAGGAACACCTGGCCGCCCGAGGCGACGGGCCGCGAGGCGCGGGCCACCCCCGTGTCGAGCCGCCACTTCTCGCCGCCCCGTACGGAGTCGACCGCGACCAGCGCCCCGCCCGCCCCGAACAGGTAGACGCTGTCCCCGGCGGCCCCGGCCTGCGCCTGGTCGAGGGGTGCGGTGAGCGCGGTGCGGCGGGCGGTGTGCGTGGCGGCGTCGAGGCGTACGACCGCCGTGGTGAACCCGCTGGGGTCGGTGGCCAGCAGGAACACGGCCTTGCCGTCGGCCGCGACGGGCCTGAGCCGCCCGTCGGCCCGAGCCTGCCATCGCACGGATCCGGTGGCGGGATCGAGGGCGGTGACGGAGGTCGAGCGCCCGTCGGCGGACGGGGTGGCGACGAAGGCGGCCCCTTTGCCGTCGGCCGGCACAACCCACTGAGAGCGGGGCCCGCCGACCGCCTTCCGCCAACTCTCCTTACCCGTAACGGAGTTGAGGGCAGTGACGTGCCCGTCCGCCGTGGCGAGCAGCACGGTGGCGCCTGCGGGATGCACCCCGGAGTACGCCGATACGTCGGCGGACCACACCGGCTTGCCGGTCCCGGCGTCGTACGCCCGCAAGGATCCGCCTCCCGGAGCCCGCACAAGGACCCTCCCGCCGGCCGCGACGGGAGCGAGGTCCTCGGACAGCAGCTGCCCGCCGCCCCCCGCCGTCGACCAGAGGACCTTCCCGCTGAGGGCGTCGAGCCGGGCGACGGTGACGCCGGGCGCGGCGCAGTACAGGGCGCCGCCACCCGCGTCCGCCGAGCAGAAGGCCGTACGATTCCCGTCCCCCTTGGTGGCCAACTGCACGTTCCAGGGCCGGAATTGAGCCGCTGCGGGCTGCTCGGGAGCGGCGACGGTCCCGGTGCCGTCGGGCAGCGCCCGGACGGCGGCCACGCCCCCGCCGGCGACCCCGATGAGCACGAGCGCGCCGACGACCCAGCGGGTGCGGCGGCGCGAGGGGGCGGGGGAGCCCGGGGACTCGGGGGACTCGGGGGAGTCACTCTCGGTCCGAGGCGGAACAGGATTGCTGGGTGGAACAGGATTACGGAACCGCTGCGTAGGGATATGGGCCTCGGACCCGTACGCGACGGACCGCAGCGCGGACATCAGCTCGTCCGGGGTGGGCCGGTCGCCGGGATCCTTGGCGAGGCACAGGCGCAGCACGGGCGCGAGATCCTCGGGCACCCCGTCCAGGTCGGGCTCGTTGTGGACGACTTGGTACGCGACGACGTACGGCGAAGCGGAGTCGAAGGGCCCGCTCCCGGTGGCAGCGTGCACGAGCACGGCCCCCATGGCGAACACGTCGGCTGCGGGCCCCACCTCGCGGGGCCGCTGGAACTGCTCGGGCGCCATGAAGGGCGGCGTGCCGATGAGCTTGCCGGTCTCGGTCCGCAGATCGCTGTCGTACGGACGCGAGATCCCGAAGTCGATGACCTTGGGCCCGTCGGCGGCGAGCAGCACGTTGCTCGGCTTGAGGTCGCGGTGCACGACCCCGGCCCGGTGGATGTCGCGCAGGGCCTCGGCGAGCCCGGCTCCGAGCCGGCGTACCTCGGCGGCGGTGAGCGGCCCGCTGTCCTTGACGCGTTCGGCGAGGGTGGGCCCCGGGATGTGGACGGTGGCCATCCAGGGCCGGTCGGCATCGGGGTCGGCGTCGACGACGGAGGCGGTGAAGGCCCCGCTGACCCGCCGGGCCGCCGACACCTCCTGCCGGAAGCGGGCCCGGAACTCCGGGTCGGCGGCGTGCTGGGCGTGCACGACCTTGACGGCGAGCCGCATGCCGGAGGGAGAGGTGGCCAGGTGCACCACACCCATCCCGCCCGAGCCGAGTACGGATTCGAGCCGGTACGCCCCGACGGACTCCGGATCCGCGGCGCCCTCTGCTCCGAACCCGATACTGCGCGGCGAGGCCATGGCCCACCCCCGAGTGTCCGTTGTACGCGCGCGTCCCGGCGGAGCCTAGTCGATGGGGCGTACGGGCCCGATGGGGCTTGCTAGCCTGCGTGTTGCACGCAGAGTGAATCCGATGGGGGAGCTTCACATGGCATCAGAATCAGCCGAATCCATGGCGTCCACGTCGCTGGGGACCCAGCGCTATCCGGTGGCCCCGGGCTGCGAACTGAACGTGCGCAGCGGCCCCGGCACGGGCTACTCGATCATCGACGTGCTGCCCCAGGGCGCCACGGTCCCGGTGAACTGCCAGACCCCGGGCACCCGGGTCTCGGGCCCGTACGGCACCTCGAACATCTGGGACAACATCGGCAACGGCCGGTTCGTCGCGGACGCGTACGTGAAGACGGGAAGCGACGGATACGTGGCACCGCGCTGCGGCTGACGGGCTACGTGTCCGCCCCTGGGATAATCGACCCCATGAGCGAGCCCGAGAATCCCGAGAACCCCGAGAGCAAGGGCGCAGGCACCGCGGGCCCCCAGCCCGAGCCCATCCGCTTCTTCGGCACGACGTGGGTGGACCACGACAACGGGTACGGGCTGCGCAGGGCGGGCGCGGCGATCGGCTCGCTGGCCGCGGCGGTGGCGGCGTGCTTCGTCCTGCGCTTCGCGTACGAGGGCCTGCAGCTCTCGAACACCGGCAGCTTCGTGAACGTGCTGGTGGTGGTGATGTTCGCGATCTGCAGCGCGCTGGCGTTCCGCAAAACCTGGGACGCCTTCTCGACCCGCCCGGCCGACCCGGAAGCGGACCGCTCACTCCAGGGCCTGAAGGCGATCGGCTTCATCGGCTCGCTGCTCGCCTACTTCTTCCGCACCTTCACCGAGGCCCCGGGCGAGGCCCTCCACCGCAAGGAATACGAAACGGCCCGCGCCCAGTACGCCCGCCGCCGGGGCAACCCGTCGACGAAGCCGACGAAGTCGACAAAGAAAAAGCCAAAGCGAAAGTAGCCGGGGCCCCGCCGATTGAGCCCCTTGGAGGGTCCTGCCCTGCTGTCGGCCTTGGTGCGTCTGGGTCTGAGTCTGGGTCTGGGTTTGGGTTTGGGTTTGGGTCGGCGGGCCACGGGTGGCTGACCGCACGGTTACCGCGCGCCTTGGGGGTCGGCGGCCCGGGGCACTCAGGGGCCGTCGGAGCTGTCGGCCGCGGGGGCGATGAGCGGGGCCATGGAATGGCTCGGCGTTTCACGAGACGGAACGCCGAGTGCGGGGGCCAGCAGCCCCAGGCACACAGGAGCGGCGAGCCCATTGATGAGCTGGTGTGTGCCCACCCGTCGGCGGCGGGCCCGTCGACGAGGCCGGTTCTGCCTGCCTTTCACAGCGGAGCCGATCGCGAGGCCGGTTGCGCCTACCCGTCGGCCGCGAGCCCGTGGGTGAGCCGGTTGTGCCCGCCTATCGGCCGCGACCCATCTGTGAGGCGGCTCTGCCCACCCATCGGCCCCCAGGCCATCGGCGAGCCACGTCCCCTTCCCCCGGGCCGTCAGCCGCCAACGATCCGGCGCCCCCACTGGTGCCTCGCTCTCTTGAGGGGGCAGAACGGGTGGGCAGGTGGGAAGGCGGCGCCTTTGTGCACGCACCGCCACGGGCCGCCATGCGCCGACAGGCCGGGCCCCTGGCCGTCAGCTGTCGACGCGCGGGACCCATCGGTCGTTAGCCCACGCGCTGGAATCACCCGGCTGTCAGCCCATCGGCGAGCCGGCCCCTTGGTCGTCGGCCCATTGGCGGGCTGAGCCTCTGACTGTCAGACCATCGAGGTGCCGGGCCTCACTGGTTGCCAGGTCATCGATCCGCTGGAATTCTCCGGCCGTCGGCCCATCGGCGAGCTGGTCCCCAGCCGCCAGGCCATCGACAAGCCGGTAGCTATTCACCGGCCGCGAGGCCATCTGCGAGCCACGCCAGCCAGCCAGCCAGCCAGCCAGCCAGCCAGCCCGTCCGTCCGTCCGCCCGCCCACGCACCCACCGGCCGGTCAGCCGCCAACGATCCGGCACCCCACTCCCGCCAGTACCTCGCCCTCTTGACCCCGCCGAGCGGGCGGGCGGGTGGGAGGGCGCGCTCGTCCGCCCACCGGCCCGCGCCCCGCCGGCGAGCCCGCACCACCCACCCGTGGCTCAACCTTGCAAGGGAGCAGAACGGGCGGGCGGGTGGGAAAACGCGCCCCCCAACCCACCCCACCCGGCAGACTCGCCCCCATGACAACCCGCGCCCACTCCTTCAACGCCGCCGCCGCGCAATACGCCGCGAACCGCCCCTCGTACCCCCCGCTCCTCCTCGACACGCTGGAGGAGCTGGCAGGACGCCCCCTGCGGAACGCCCAGGTCGCTGACGTCGGCGCCGGCACCGGCATAGCCACCAGCCTCCTGCACGCCCGCGGCGCGAAGGTCACCGCGGTGGAGCCCGGCGACGGCATGGCGGCCGAGTTCCGCAGGAACAACCCCGGCATCCCGCTGGTGCGGGGGGACGGCAACCACCTCCCCCTCGCCACCGCATCCGCGGACTTCATCACGTACGCCCAGGCCTGGCACTGGACCGACCCGGCGAAGGCGGGCCCGGAAGCCCGCCGCGTACTGCGCGAGGGCGGCGCGCTCGCCCTGTGGTGGAACATGTCGGACAACTCGCAGGAGTGGGCGGCCGCCCAGGACGCCCGCCTGCGCGACTTCTTCCGGCACGACTCGTTCCGGCCGGCCAGCGGCGAGGGCAAGCAGCGAGGCGGCCACCCCTGGACCGACGTCCCCGGCCTGGACTTCACGGAACGCGAAATCCCGCACACGCGCAAGGTCCCGCTGGCCACCCACCTGGCGAACCTGGGAAGCCACTCGGCGTTCCTGGTCCTGGGCGAGGAGAGGGCGAGGGAGTTCCTGAAGAGGGAGCACGAGCTCCTGAGCGAACGCTTCCCCGACGGCACGGTGGAGGAGTGCTACGTGGTCCACGTACGACTGGCCCTCAACTAACAGCCGCACGACGAGGCACAGCCCCCCCCGCAACCGAGCGGATCACGGCTTCCGGAAAGCCCCCACGAGCCCGCGAGCTTTCCGAGTGATTCCTGATTCATGCCTCCTCCAGCGCCCTGCGCCCCGCCCTCCCCCTCCCCGCAGGGCCATGGGGGACGCCCCCTGACGGCCCCCGGCCCCCGATCCTTGACGTCCGAACCCCGGCAGGCGCACTATTCATCACATGGTGAATTATGACCCGAACTCCGCGGGCAACAGCACCTCCCCAGGGCGCGACACCACCCCGGGCCCCCAAGGGGCCCCCGCCGTAACGGCCCGGTCCCTCACCGTCGTGCGCGGCGACCGCCAAGTCCTGAAGGCCCTGGACTTCACCGTTCCGCGCGCCCGCATCACCGGCCTCCTCGGCCCGTCCGGCTGCGGAAAGTCGACACTGATGCGCGCGATCGTGGGTACGCAGGCGAAAGTCACCGGCACCCTCACCGTCCTCGGTGCCCCCGCGGGCACCCCGGCCCTGCGCGAGCGCATCGGCTACGTGACCCAAGATCCGTCCGTCTACCAGGATTTGACGGTACGTCAGAACCTGGACTACTTCGCGGCCGTACTGAACCCCGGCCGAGCCCACCGCGCGGCCCGCGCCGAAGCGGTCACCCGGGCCATCACCGACGTAGACCTCACCAGCCACGCCGACGACCTCGCGGGCCGGCTCTCCGGCGGCCAGCTCAGCCGCGTCTCACTGGCCGTCGCCCTGCTCGGCACCCCGGAACTGCTCGTCCTGGACGAACCGACCGTGGGCCTCGACCCCGTACTCCGCCGCGACCTCTGGAACCTCTTCCACACCATCGCCGCCACCCGCGGCACCACCCTGCTGGTGTCCTCGCACGTCATGGACGAAGCGGAACGCTGCCACCGCCTGCTCCTCCTGCGCGAAGGCGTACTCCTGGCCGAGGACACCCCGGACGACCTGCGCACCCGTACCGCCACCGAAACCGTCGAGCAGGCCTTCCTCCACCTGGTGGACGAGACCGCCACCCACCCCGAAGCCTCCCGATGAACACAACCCGTACCTCCGGCACCCGCACCTCCGGGAGCCCACAGCCCGCCTTAAGCCACCTCGCCCCTTCCAAGGCCCCGCGGCCGACCGATGACCACCGCGGCCGCACCTCCGAAGAGCCCGGGGCTCCCGATGACCAGCCCCCGCACAGCGCTCGCCCCCCCCACAGCGCCTGCCCCTATGCCGCGCCAACCCCCCCACCCCGAGGCCCGCTCATGACCGCGTCCCGCACCCTCGCGACTGCCGCCCGCGTCCTGCGTCAGCTGCGCCACGACCCACGCACGATCGCGCTGCTCCTGATCATCCCGTCCCTGATGATCATCCTGCTCCGGTACGTGTTCGACGGCAGCCCGGCCGTCTTCAACAGCATCGGCGCCTCGCTGCTCGGCATCTTCCCGCTGATCACGATGTTCCTGGTGTCCTCCATCGCCACCCTGCGCGAACGCACCTCGGGCACCCTGGAACGCCTCCTCGCCATGCCGCTCGCCAAGGGCGACCTGATCGGGGGCTACGCACTGGCCTTCGGCGTGCTCGCCGTACTCCAATCGCTCATCGCGACGGGCATCTCCGTCTGGCTCCTCGACCTGAGCGTGGTCGGCTCCCCCTGGCTGCTGCTCCTGGTCGCCCTGCTCGACGCCCTGCTCGGCACCGCCCTCGGCCTGTTCGTCTCGGCCTTCGCCGCGTCCGAATTCCAGGCGGTCCAGTTCATGCCGGCGGTGATCTTCCCCCAGCTCCTGCTGTGCGGCCTGTTCACCCCGCGCGACTCGATGCAGCCGGTCCTGCGCTGGATCTCGGACGTCCTGCCCATGTCGTACGCCGTCGACGCCATGACCCAGGTCCTCCACCACCCGGACGCGACGGCCACGTTCGCGAAGGACACCGGCATCGTGGCGGCGGTAGCGGTCCTGGTCCTCACCCTCGGCGCCGCCACCCTGCCCCGCCGGACCCCGTAGGGCCTGTCCGGCGGATCTTGTCTGGGACGCGGGAGCCTGGCACGCCCTCCCCCAAGGCCTAAAGGGCCAGGGGGACCCCCACGGCGTTGTCGTCAGTTGCCGACTCCCCCTAGTTCTCGGCTGCGCTCGAACAGGGGGACCCCCATCGCGTCGCCGCCCTCCTCCGCCTTGCAGCTGCACGCACCAGATCCCCGCTCACCAGCATCACAGCCTCGCCCCGAGCCGAAGCCAACCAGATCCGCCGGACAGGCCCTAGCCGTACCGCCCCTCGGACGCCCCCTTCCGGCACCCGTCCGCGATGCGAGGATGACGTCACGAAACGCCGCACCACCTGGAGGGTGACCGCATGACCCAGACCGTCGCAGTCCTCGGCACCGGCAAGATCGGTGAGGCCCTCCTCAGCGGAATGATCCGGGCCGGCTGGCACCCGGCCAACCTCCTGGTCACCGCCCGCCGCCCGGAGCGCGCCGCGGAACTCCACGCCCGCTACGGCGTGGACGCGGTCACCAACGCCGAGGCCGCCAAGCGCGCAGACACGCTGATTCTCGCGGTGAAGCCCCAGGACATGGGCAAGCTCCTGGACGAACTGGCCCCGCACGTCACGAGCGACCGCCTGGTGATCAGCGCCGCGGCCGGCATCCCGAGCTCCTTCATCGAAGCCCGCCTGGCCTCCGGCACCCCGGTCGTACGCGTCATGCCGAACACCCCCGTACTGGTCGACGAGGGCATGTCGGTGATCAGCGCCGGCAGCCACGCGACGCCGGACCACCTCGCCCATACGGAGGAAATCTTCGGCGGAGTGGGCAAGACCCTGCGCGTACCGGAATCCCAGCAGGACGCGGCAACGGCCCTCTCCGGCTCGGGCCCGGCGTACTTCTACTACCTGGTCGAGGCGATGACCGACGCCGGAATCCTGCTCGGCCTGCCCCGCGCCCAGGCGTACGACCTGATCGTGCAGTCCGCGATCGGCGCCGCGGTGATGCTCCGCGACAGCGGCGAGCACCCGGTGAAGCTCCGCGAGGCGGTGACGTCCCCGGCGGGCACGACCATCAGCGCGATCCGCGAGCTGGAGAACCACGGCGTACGGGCCGCCCTCATCGCAGCCCTGGAAGCCGCCCGCGACCGCAGCCGCGAACTGGCCTCCGGCAACAGCTGACCGGCTGCGCCTTCTCGATACGCCTCTTCTTGTTACGCCTTCCTTCGTGGCCGCCGCACCACAGTGGCGGCCACGCCCCCGCCGACCAGCGCCAGCGCGCCCCCGCCGACCAGGCTCAGCACCCCGGCGGGAGTATGCGGAAGAGCCGCCCGCGCAGCCTGGAACACGGTGCCCCCGGACGACTCGTCCCCACCACCGGCCGAACGGATGGCGGACTCCGCTTCGGCGCTGCGCGGCCGGACCGCTCGCACCGTCCGCAGGTCCGCCGCGAGCCGGCTCCCCTCCTGGAACTTCTCCTCAAGCCGCGCCACCTCACCGGGCGGCGCGAGGCCCCGTGCCCGCTCGATCTCGGCCCGGGTCTCCGCATTGACGGCGTCGACGACCCGCAGCCGTATGCGGGCAACGCGCTCATCACCGTCCGCGGCGTAGGCAGCCCCGGGTCCCACGGCCATCCCCAGGACGAGGAGGGCCGCGGCGGTCACGGCAATCCGAAGAAGAGACCTCATACCCGCCAAACTAGGACGCCCGGCAGGACCACCGGATCGGCCGTCCCGCCAGGCCTGCCTCGGCCGAAAGC